>NZ_CP192093.1:0-4800000 GCF_050955895.1 Actinomycetospora sp. CA-101289
GTGTCGGACCAGCTCTTCGACCTCGACGAGACCTGGGGCCGGGTCGTCTCCGAGCTCACCGCCGGCGCGATCGGCGGCGCCGCGCTCTCCCCGCAGCAGCGGGCGTGGGTGCGCGTGACCCGCCCCCTCGGGCTGCTCGACGACACGGCCCTGCTCGCCGCGCCCAGCGAGTTCGCCAAGGAGGCCATCGAGCGGGCCCTGCGCGAGCCGATCGTCGACGCGCTCTCCCGCCACATCGGCCGCCCGGTCTCCCTCGCGGTGCGCGTCGACCACAGCGCCCGGCCCACGCCCGACATCGGGCCCAGCACCTCGCCACTGCCGCGCGTGAACGCGTCGTCCGAGGACGGCCACCCGTCCGGTGACGGCCACCGCCCCGCCGACTCGGGTCCCGACACCGGCTACCTGGCCGCGACCTCGTCGCCCGGGTCGCCCACGTCGTCGCACCGGGCCGAGGCGATCGCCGCCGCCGCCGGTGTCGGGCGGGTGACCTACAACCCCGACCGGGCACACCCCGAGGAGGAGGTCGACGAGGTCCGCGACGGCCTCGCCGCCGTCCACGAGATCTGGACGCCCCGGGGCCCGGGTGAGCCGAACGAGCTGCGCGACACCGGCCCCGACCCCGCCCGCGGCGCACCGCGCTCGCAGACGCGGCTGAACGAGAAGTACACCTTCGACACGTTCGTCATCGGCGCCTCGAACCGCTTCGCCCACGCCGCCGCCGTCGCGGTGTCCGAGGCGCCGGCGCGCGCCTACAACCCGCTGTTCGTCTGGGGCGACTCCGGGCTCGGCAAGACACACCTGCTGCACGCCGTCGGGCACTACGCCCAGCGCCTCTTCTCGGGCATGCGCGTGCGCTACGTGTCGACCGAGGAGTTCACCAACGACTTCATCAACTCGCTGCGCGACGACCGCAAGATCGCGTTCCAGCGCCGCTACCGCGACGTCGACGTGCTGCTGGTGGACGACATCCAGTTCCTGGAGGGCAAGGAAGGCACCCAGGAGGAGTTCTTCCACACCTTCAACACGCTGCACAACGCGAACAAGCAGATCGTCGTGTCCTCCGACCGGCCGCCCAAGCGGCTGGAGACCCTGGAGGACCGCCTGCGCACGCGGTTCGAGTGGGGCCTGATCACCGACATCCAGCCGCCCGAGCTCGAGACGCGCATCGCCATCCTGCGCAAGAAGGCCGCCGGCGAGCGGATGGCCGCCCCGCCCGAGGTCCTCGAGTTCATCGCCGACCGCATCGAGCGCAACATCCGCGAGCTCGAGGGCGCGCTCATCCGCGTCACCGCGTTCGCGTCGCTGAACCGGCAGCCGATCGACCTGCAGCTCGCCGAGATCGTCCTGCGCGACCTCATCCCCGACTCGCGGCAGTCGGAGATCACCGCGCCGACGATCATGGCCGTCACCGCCGAGTTCTACTCGGTGTCCATCGACGACCTCTGCGGCCCCGGCAAGACCAAGGCGCTCGCCCTGGCCCGCCAGATCGCCATGTACCTCTGCCGCGAGCTCACCGACCTCTCCCTGCCCAAGATCGGCCAGATGTTCGGCAACCGCGACCACACGACGGTCATGCACGCGGACAAGAAGATCCGCAAGGAGATGGCCGAGCGTCGCCGGACCTACGAGCAGGTCCAGGAGCTCACCGCGCGCATCAAGCAGCGCGCCCGGGGCTGAGCTCGCCCTCCCGCCCCCGGTCGGCAGCGAAGGCGTCCCTCGCTGCGTCCCGCGCAGTCGAGGAGTCCTTCGCTCCACGACGCCCGCGCCGCACCCCGGCGCAAGCCGCCGAACCGGTCACCCTGCGTCGAGATCGTGCGCCATGTCGAGCGACGGTGCGTGACCGGTGGAGCAGCGCCGAACGCCGAGTCGACGGTGATCGGCGCCGAGCACAGGGTCCGGTAGCACACGGCGATCGTTCGACTCCCGATCGACCCACAGCTGGGGACAACTCTGTGGACATCTCCCTCGCGGCGGTGGAGCGGCCCGGGACGAGGAGGCGCCGGGACGAGCTGTCCACCGGACACGCCGATCCGTCCCCGGATCCGGGGACCCCGCGGATCGAGGTGTCCACACGGGGTCGCGCCCGCCCACCTGCACGGACGGCCCCCGTCCACACCGCGCACAGGACCTATTACTACTGCTGTTTATCTCTCTCTAGAGAACTCAAAGAGAACAGGTGGTGTGGACGGAGCGCCGAGACCGCTCCGAGACCTCGTCGGACGTACCCGATCGGCTCGGATCGAGATCGGGCCCGGAGTGTCGGACCCCTGTTGCAGGCTCTACCGTGATGCACCCGCGCCGGGGTGCACCGCCGGAGGCGACGCCGCACCGGCCCAGCAGGGGGAGGACCCGCGATGAAGTTCCGCGTCGAACGAGACGCTCTCGCCGACGCCGTGGCCTTCGTCGCCCGCAGCCTCCCGAGCCGCGCACCCGTCCCGGTCCTCGGCGGCGTCCTGCTCGACACCGAGGGCGACGGCACGCTGACGGTCTCCGGCTTCGACTACGAGGTCTCCGCCCGCGTCGAGGTGCCGGCGATGATCGGCGACGGCGGCCGCGCGCTGGTCTCGGGCCGCCTGCTCGCCGACATCACGCGCGCCCTGCCGCCCCACCCCGTCGACGTCACGGTCGACGGCCCGCGCGCCACCATCGCCTGCGGCAACGCCCGCTTCAGCCTCCCGACGATGTCGGCCGAGGACTACCCGCAGCTGCCCGAGATGCCGCCGGTCGCCGGCGCGCTCGCCCCCGAGGTGTTCGCCCAGGCCGTCTCGCAGGTCGCGGTGGCGGCCGGACGCGACGACACGCTGCCGATGCTCACGGGCATCCGCATCGAGATCGACGGCTCCACGCTGACGCTGGCGGCCACCGACCGGTTCCGCCTCGCCGTCCGCGAGTTCAGCTGGGAGCCGGGCGAGAGCGCGGGCGGCGGCGAGCAGGGCGAGGTCGCGCTGCTGGCGCCGGCCAAGACCCTGGCCGAGGCGGCCAAGACGCTGACGTCCTCGGGCTCGCGCATCGAGATGGCCCTGGCCCGCGGCGACGGTCTGCTCGGCCTCGCCGGCGGCGGGCGGCGCTCCACCACGCGCCTGCTCGACGCCGAGTTCCCGCGCTACCGCCAGCTGCTGCCCAAGGAGCACACGTCGGCCGCGGTGCTCGAGATCGCGCCGCTCGTCGAGGCCATCAAGCGCGTCTCGCTGGTGGCCGAGCGCGGCACCCAGGTGCGCCTCGAGTTCGCCGACGACACGCTGCGCCTCACCGCGGGCGGCGACGACGAGGGCAGCGCCGAGGAGGAGCTGGCCTGCCGGTTCGTCGGCGAGCCGCTGACCATCGCGTTCAACCCGGGCTATCTGCTCGACGGCCTCGGCGCGCTCGGCGCCGAGCACGCCCACCTCTCGTTCACCACGCCCAGCCGCCCCGCGCTGCTGCGCCCGGCCACCCCGCCCGGGGAGTCGGCGGACGCCGGCGCCGACGGCGACGACACCGCGGGGGGCGGGGCCACCGCGGTCGAGCCCGGTCCGGGCGAGGGCGGCGACGACCTGCCGGAACCACGCCCCGGGTACCTCTACCTCCTGATGCCGGTGCGCCTGCCGGGCTGACCCGGCCGCACGGCACGCCCCACACCGAGCACCCCGTCCGGGGAGCCGACGAGAGGAACTCAGACGTGCAGCTGGGCATGGTCGGACTCGGGCGCATGGGCGGCAACATGGCCGAGCGGCTCCGCGCCGCCGGGCACGAGGTCGTGGGGTACGCCAACGACGGGTCCGGGGACGTGGCGTCGCTCGACGAGCTCGTGAAGGCCCTCGCGGCGCCCCGCACGATCTGGCTGATGGTCCCGGCGGGCGAGGCGACGCACTCGACGGTCCGGAGCCTCGCCGACCTGCTCGAGGCCGGCGACCTGGTGGTCGACGGCGGCAACAGCAAGTTCACCGACGACGCGGTGCACGCCGAGCTGCTCGACGGCCACGGCGTGCGCTACGTCGACTGCGGCGTCTCGGGCGGGGTGTGGGGGCGCACCGAGGGCTACGGGCTGATGGCCGGCGGCGACGCGGGCGACATCGAGCGCCTGCTGCCCGTGTTCGACGCCCTGCGCCCCGAGGGCCCCCGCGAGGAGGGTTTCGTGCACGCCGGCCCGGTCGGCGCGGGCCACTACGCGAAGATGGTCCACAACGGCGTCGAGTACGGCCTCATGCAGGCCTACGCCGAGGGCTACGAGCTGCTGAGCGCGGGCGGACCGGTCGACAACGTCGGCGCGGTGATGAAGGCGTGGAGCCGCGGCACGGTGGTGCGCAGCTGGCTGCTCGACCTCATGGTCCGCGCCCTCGAGGCCGACCCGAAGCTCGACCAGATCACGGGCTACGCCGAGGACTCCGGCGAGGGCCGCTGGACCGTCGACGAGGCCATCGTGCACGCGGTCCCGGCGCCGGTGATCTCGGCGGCGCTGTTCGCCCGGTTCGCCTCCCGCCAGACCGACTCGCCGGCCATGAAGGCGGTGGCCGCGCTGCGCGCCCAGTTCGGCGGCCACGCCACGCACAAGGCCGGCGACGCCGCCAACGAGCCGCCGACCGGGGGCTGACCGCGCGGCTGACCGCCCGGCGGGGGCGAGCGGAACGAAGGGACGGATGTACGTCAGACAGCTCTCGGTCACCGACTTCCGTTCCTGGGAGCAGGCCGACCTCACCCTCGCGCCCGGTGTCTCGGTGCTCGTGGGGGCCAACGGCCAGGGCAAGACCAACCTCGTCGAGGCCGTCGGCTACCTCGCCACGCTCTCGTCGCACCGCGTCGCCGGCGACGCGCCGCTGATCCGCCGCGGCACCGCGGCGGCCACGGTGCGGGCGGTCGTGGTCAACGAGGGCCGCGAGCTGACCGTGCAGGTCGAGATCGCCAGCGGGAGGGCCAACCGGGCGCGCGTCAACCGCTCGCCGGTGCGCAGCCCCCGCGAGATCCTCGGCATCGTGCGCACCGTGGTCTTCGCGCCCGAGGACCTCGCGCTGGTCCGCGGCGACCCGGGCGAGCGCCGGGGCCTGCTCGACGACCTCCTCGTCGCCCGCGCGCCACGCTGGGCCGGGGCGCGCGCCGACTACGACAAGGTGCTGCGCCAGCGCTCGGCCCTGCTCAAGACCGCCCGGAACGCCCGCGGCGACACCGGCACCCTCGACGTCTGGGACGCCCACCTCGCCCGCGCCGGCGCCGTGCTCGTCGCCGGGCGCCTCGAGCTCACCGCGGCGCTGGCCCCGCACGTCCGCGACGCCTACGCCGAGGTGGCCCCGGAGTCGGTGCCGGTGGGCGCGCGCTACCGGTCCAAGGTCGCGGCGATCGACGACCTCGGGGTCACCGGCGCCGCGGTGCCGCCCGTCGAGGACCTCGAGGCGGTGCTGCTCGAGGAGATGCGCCGCCGGCGCACCCACGAGATCGAGCGCGGGGTGTGCCTCGTCGGACCGCACCGCGACGACCTCGAGCTCGTCCTCGGCGAGGGCCCGGCCAAGGGGTACGCCAGCCACGGCGAGTCGTGGTCGCTGGCGCTCGCGCTGCGCCTGGGCGGCTTCGAGCTGCTGCGCGGCGAGGGCTCCGAACCGGTGCTGGTGCTCGACGACGTCTTCGCGGAGCTGGATGCTCGACGCCGGCGGGCCCTCGCGCGGACGGCCGGACGCGCCGAGCAGGTGCTCGTCACCGCGGCGGTGGACGACGACGTGCCCTCCGACCTGCACGGGGCACGCTTCGTGGTCGAGTCGGGCACGGTGAGTGAGAAACCGGCGGCGAGTCGGACGACAGGGGGTGCGACTGGTGGGCCGGACGCGTGACGATGACCCTCGAGCTGGGGACAGACCTGTGGATGCTGTGGACAACTCGGGTGGGAGATCCGTCCCGGGCGATCGTCCGGGTGCGGATCCGGGGGCGGAGCAGGGCGGCGACCCCGGCGGCCCTGTCCACACCCCCGGATCGGGGGAGCCGGCGGCGGATCCACCCTCCCGGCGCGGTGCCGATCTGGCCCGCGACGCCCTCGCCGCGGCGCGCGAGGCGGCCGCCGCCAAGCGGGCCGCGACCGGGGGCGGGCGCGCCGACGCGGTGCGGCGCCCGGTCCGCCGCGGCGCGAACGGTCTGCGGCGACCCCGGCGCCGCGGCTGGTCGGGCGCCGGCTCCGACGACCGCGACCCCCAGCCGCTCGGCCGCCTCGCCTCGCGCCTGTCCGGCGAGCGCGGGTGGGCGCCGAAGCTCTCCGGCGGCGCGGTGTTCGGGCGCTGGGCCGAGCTCGTCGGCGAGGAGGTCGCCGAGCACGCCCGCCCGATAGCGCTGCGCGAGGGCGAGCTGACCGTGCAGGCCGACTCCACGGCGTGGGCCACCCAGCTGCGCCTGCTCCAGCGCCAGCTGCTCGGCCGCCTCGCGAACCGCCTCGGCGACGGGGTGGTCACGCGCATGCGCATCCACGGGCCGACCGCCCCCAGCTGGCGCCGCGGCCCCCGCCACGTGTCGGGGCGCGGTCCGCGCGACACCTACGGCTGACGGCTCGCTGGGGCGCTGCCACCGGCCGCCGAGAGGCGTCGGGAGGCCGTCTCGGGCGGTCGATCCCTCCCCGGGGCGATTCCGTCGCCCTGTGACGCGCTGAGCCGTGTGCCCGGGCCGTTCTGGGGAGGGGGACCCGGTAGACTGGACGGCAGAGGTACCCGCCCGCGCGCCGTGCGTACGGGCACGCGTCCACGCGAGGGAGAATCCGGAGCCCGTGGCAGCCGCACAGAACTCGGCCAAGAAGAACAACGGCGACTACAGCGCCTCCTCGATCACGGTGCTCGAGGGTCTCGAGGCCGTGCGCAAGCGGCCCGGCATGTACATCGGCTCCACCGGTGAGCGCGGCCTGCACCACCTCATCTGGGAAGCCGTCGACAACTCCGTCGACGAGGCGATGGCCGGCTACGCGACGTTCGTCCACGTGACCCTGCAGGCCGACGGCGGCATCACGGTCGTCGACGACGGCCGCGGCATCCCCGTCGACGAGCACCCGGTGGAGAAGAAGCCCGCGGTGGAGATGGTCATGACCATGCTCCACGCCGGCGGCAAGTTCGACGACAAGTCGTACGCCGTCTCCGGTGGTCTGCACGGCGTCGGTATCAGCGTCGTGAACGCCCTGTCCGTCGCGCTCGACGTCGAGATCCACCGCGACGGCCAGGCCTGGACCCAGCACTACGACCGCTCGGTGCCGGGACCGCTGGTGGCGGCGGGCAAGACGCGCAAGACCGGCACGTCGATCACGTTCTGGGCCGACCCGGACATCTTCGAGACCACGACGTACAACCTCGAGACGGTCTCGCGGCGCCTGCAGGAGATGGCCTTCCTCAACAAGGGCCTCACCATCACCCTGCGCGACGAGCGCAAGCCCGAGGGCGTCGACAGCGACGGGGTGGACCTCGACGAGGCCCCGGACGCCGAGGGCTACGTCTCGAAGGTCAAGGAGCGCACCTTCCACTACCCGGGCGGCCTCGAGGACTTCGTCGCCCACATCAACCACGCCAAGGACCCGATCCACCGCAAGCCGGTGGGGTTCCAGGCCGAGGGCACCGGCCACCAGGTCGAGGTCGCGATGCAGTGGAACTCGGGCTACTCCGAGTCCGTCTACACCTTCTGCAACACGATCAACACCACCGAGGGCGGCACCCACGAGGAGGGCTTCCGCTCCGCGCTGACCGCCACGGTCAACCGCTACGCGCGCGACAAGAAGCTCATCAAGGACAAGGACCCGGCGCTCACCGGCGACGACATCCGCGAGGGCCTCGCCGCGATCGTGTCGGTCAAGGTCGCCGAGCCCCAGTTCGAGGGCCAGACCAAGACCAAGCTCGGCAACACCGAGGTCCGCTCGTTCGTCCAGAAGGTCTGCAACGAGCACCTCGGCGACTGGTTCGAGGCCAACCCGGCCGAGGCCAAGACCATCATCAACAAGGCGGTCGGCTCGGCCCAGGCCCGCCTGGCGGCCCGCAAGGCCCGCGAGCTCGTGCGCCGCAAGACCGCCGGCGACCTCGGCGGACTGCCCGGCAAGCTCGCCGACTGTCGCTCGAACGACCCGGAGCGCAGCGAGGTCTACATCGTCGAGGGCGACTCGGCGGGCGGCTCGGCCAAGTCGGGGCGCGACTCGATGTTCCAGGCGATCCTGCCGATCCGCGGTAAGATCATCAACGTCGAGAAGGCCCGCATCGACCGCGTCCTCAAGAACAACGAGGTCCAGTCGATCATCACGGCGCTCGGCACGGGCATCCACGACGAGTTCGACCTCAGCAAGCTGCGCTACCACAAGATCGTGCTGATGGCCGACGCCGACGTCGACGGCCAGCACATCCGGACGCTGCTGCTGACGCTGCTCTTCCGCTTCATGCGCCCGCTGGTGGAGAACGGCCACGTGTTCCTCGCGCAGCCGCCGCTCTACAAGATCAAGTGGAGCGGCCGCGGCGCCGAGCCGGAGTTCGCCTACTCCGACCGCGAGCGCGACGGTCTGATCGAGGCCGGCCGGGCGGCAGGCAAGAAGATCAACAAGGACGACGGCGTCCAGCGCTACAAGGGCCTCGGCGAGATGAACGCCAAGGAGCTGTGGGAGACGACGATGGACCCGTCGACCCGCATGCTGCTGCAGGTCACGCTCGACGACGCGGCCACGGCCGACGAGCTGTTCAGCGTGCTGATGGGCGAGGACGTCGAGTCGCGGCGCTCGTTCATCACCCGCAACGCCAAGGACGTGCGCTTCCTCGACGTCTGACTCGCGCCTTGGCGCGGCCGGCTGGTCGAGGTCGAGACCCGGGGCCCGGGTTCCACGGGAGTTGTTTCCCGTGGAACCCGGGCTCTCGTCTGTGCGGGCAGCCGCGCGGCGGACCCCCGCGATCGTGCACTCGGCCCAGTTCGGGCACGGGTTCTTTGTCGAACCTTGACCCTGTCCTGGGCGGGTCGTTCCATGACCGGGCACCCCGACGACGAGGAGCGCCCCATGCCCAGCGACGCCGCCCGACCCTCGCTGCGCGTCCCGCGCAAGGTGGCGCTGGCCAGCCTGGTCGGCACGACCATCGAGTGGTTCGACTTCTTCATCTACGGCACCGCCGCGGCCCTGGTGTTCGGGAAGCTCTTCTTCCCGTCCGCCTCGCCGACCGCCGGCACGATCGCCGCGTTCGGGACGTTCGCGGCCGGGTTCATCGCGCGCCCCTTCGGCGGCGCGGTGTTCGCGCACTTCGGCGACCGCGTCGGCCGCAAGCCGATGCTCGTGTGGTCCCTGCTGCTCATGGGTGCCTGCACGGTCGCCATCGGGCTGCTGCCCACCTACAGCGCGATCGGCGTCGCGGCCCCGATCCTGCTGGTCGTCCTGCGCCTCGGGCAGGGGTTCGGCGTCGGTGGCGAGTGGGGCGGCGCGGCGCTCATGGCCGTGGAGAACGCCCCGCCGCACCGACGCGGCTTCTACGGGAGCTGGCCGCAGGTCGGCGTCCCGCTCGGTCTCGTCTGCGGCACCGGCGCGTTCCTCGTCCTCGACCTGACCCTCACCGAGGCCCAGTTCCTCTCGTGGGGCTGGCGCGTGCCGTTCCTGGCCAGCGCACTGCTCATCGCCGTCGGCATGTGGATCCGCCTGACCGTCGCGGAGAGCCCGGTCTTCCGCGAGTCGATGGAGACGAAGTCGGCGGCACGGATGCCGGTGGTCGAGGCGTTCCGCACCTACCCCAAGGAGATCCTGCTCGCGGCCGGGTCGTTCCTGGCCACCAACGCGACGTTCTACGTGGGCTCCGTCTGGCTGGTCTCCTACGCCACGACCAGCCTGGGCTACGACCGCACCGAGATCCTGGCGGCGAACACCGCCCTGTCCGCCTCGGACATCCCGATGATCCTGCTGCTCGGCCTGCTGTCGGACTACGTGGGCCGGCGCCGGATGTTCCTCGCCGGGATGGGGCTGCTGGCGGTGTTCGGCATCCCGTACTTCCTGCTGGTCGGCACGGGCAACCTCGCCCTGTTCATCCTCGGCGGCCTCGTCGTCCAGGCCTGCCGCAGCGCGGTGTACGGCCCGCAGTCGGCCTACTTCGCCGAGCAGTTCCCGACCCGCCTGCGCTACAGCGGCGCCTCGCTGGCCTACCAGCTCGCGTCGATCCTCGGGGGCATCGCACCGACGATCTGCGCGGTGCTCGTCGCCGCCACGGGCAGCCTGCTCTCGGTCGGCGTGTACGTCGTCGGCATGGCGCTGATCTCGCTCGCCTGCTCGTACGCGATGAGCGAGACCCTCCAGCGCGGTCTCGTCGAGGACCCGCGCGCCCCGGTGCCCGCCGTCGCGGGCGACCACGCGCGGTAGCACCCGGCGCGCCGCCGGGGGAAGCCGTGGCCGACGGGGGGCGTCGGTAGACTCGAGGGGTCGGGACCCGCGCTGACCAGGTGCGGATCCGGCGCACGACGACGACCCCGTCGAGACGATGCGGTGTCCGCCGCGGCCCCGGGGTGCAGAAGGGGAGACCGACCGCGTGACCGAGACGACCCTGCCTCCCGGCTCCGGCGAACGCATCGAGCCGGTCGACATCCAGCAGGAGATGCAGCGCTCCTACATCGACTACGCGATGTCGGTCATCGTGGGTCGCGCGCTCCCCCTGGTGGAGGACGGCCTCAAGCCCGTCCACCGGCGCGTCCTGTACTCGATGTACGACTCGGGCTTCCGGCCCGACCGCAGCTACGTCAAGTGCGCCCGCGTCGTCGGCGACGTCATGGGCAACTACCACCCGCACGGCGACTCGGCGATCTACGACGCGCTCGTGCGCCTCGCCCAGCCGTGGTCGATGCGCTACCCGCTGATCGACGGCCAGGGCAACTTCGGCTCGCCGGGCAACGACCCCGCGGCCGCGATGCGGTACACGGAGTGCCGGCTCACGCCGCTGGCCATGAGCATGCTGGCCGACATCGACGAGGAGACCGTCGACTTCGCCGACAACTACGACGGCCGCACCCAGGAGCCCACCGTGCTCCCGGGCCGCGTGCCCAACCTGCTGATCAATGGCAGCGCGGGCATCGCCGTCGGCATGGCCACCAACATGCCGCCGCACAACCTGCGCGAGGTGGCGGCCGGCGCCACGTGGGCGCTGGACAACCCGGAGGCCTCCGAGGAGGAGACCCTCGAGGCCCTCATGGGCTACATCAAGGGCCCCGACTTCCCCACCGCCGGCCTCGTCGTCGGCAGCGACGGCATCGAGTCGGCGTACCGCACCGGGCGCGGCTCGATCCGCATGCGCTCGGTGGTGGAGGCCGAGGAGGACAGCAAGGGCCGCACCACCCTCGTCGTCACCGAGCTGCCCTACCAGGTCAACCCGGACTCGCTCATCGAGTCGATCGCGACGTTGGTGCGCGACGGGCGCATCGCGGGCATCGCCGAGATCAACGACGAGTCGTCGGACCGCGTGGGCCGCCGCATCGTCATCACGCTGCGCCGCGACGCCGTGGCCAAGGTTGTGCTGAACAACCTCTACAAGCACACCCAGCTGCAGTACAGCTTCGGCGTCAACATGCTGTCGATCGTCGACGGGGTGCCGCGCACCCTGCGGCTCGACCAGATGATCCGGCACTGGATCCGCCACCAGATCGACGTCATCGTCCGGCGCACGCGCTACCGCCTGCGCAAGGCCGAGGAGCGCGCCCACATCCTGCGCGGGCTGGTCAAGGCGCTCGACGCCCTCGACGAGGTCATCGCGCTGATCCGCGCGTCGCAGACCGTCGACGTCGCCCGCACCGGCCTGATCGAGCTCCTCGACATCGACGAGCTGCAGGCGCAGGCGATCCTCGACATGCAGCTGCGTCGCCTGGCCGCCCTCGAGCGCCAGAAGATCATCGACGAGCTGGCCGAGATCGAGGAGACCATCCGCGACCTCGAGGACATCCTCGCCCGCCCCGAGCGGCAGCGGCAGATCGTCCGCGACGAGCTCGGCGAGATCGTCGAGAAGCACGGCGACGACCGCCTGACCCGCATCGTCGGCTACGACGGCGAGGTCGCCGACTCCGACCTCATCGCGGTCGAGGACGTCGTCGTCACGATCACGCGCACCGGCTACGCGAAGCGCACCAAGACCGACCTCTATCGCGCGCAGAAGCGCGGCGGGCGCGGCGTGCAGGGCGCGACGCTCAAGCAGGACGACCTCGTCGCACACTTCTTCGTGTGCTCGACGCACGACTGGCTGCTCTTCTTCACCAACAAGGGCCGGGTCTACCGGGCCAAGGCCTACGAGCTGCCCGAGGCCAACCGCAACGCCCGCGGCCAGCACGTGGCGAACCTCCTCGCGTTCCAGCCCGAGGAGCAGATCGCCCAGGTCATGCACATCAAGGACTACGACGTCACGCCGTACCTGGTGCTGGCGACGAAGGCCGGCCTGGTGAAGAAGTCGCGCCTGACCGACTTCGACTCCAACCGCTCCGGCGGCCTCATCGGCATCAACCTGCGCGAGAACGACGAGCTCGTCGGGGCCGTGCTGTGCTCCGACCAGGACGATCTGCTGCTCGTGTCCGCGGAGGGCCAGTCGATCCGCTTCACGGCCACCGACGACGCGCTGCGCCCGATGGGCCGCGCCACCTCCGGCGTCACGGGGATGCGCTTCAACAGCGGCGACGAGCTGCTCTCGCTCGGTGTGGTGCGCGACGGGACGTTCCTCCTCGTCGCCACCGGCGGCGGCTACGCCAAGCGCACGCCGATCGAGGAGTACCCGGTGCAGAACCGGGGCGGCAAGGGCGTGCTGACGCTGCAGTACGACCGCCGTCGCGGCACGCTGGTCGGCGCCCTGATCGTCGAGCTCGACGACGAGCTCTACGCGATCACGACGAGCGGCGGGGTGATCCGGACGACGGCGAAGTCGGTCCGCAAGGCGGGGCGCCAGACGAAGGGGGTGCGTCTCATGAACCTCGGGGACAGCGGCACCCTGCTCGCGATCGCACGCAACGCCGAGGAGGCGGCCGACCCCGACGCGGGCGGGTCGACCTCCCAGCCGCAGCCGTGACCGCCGCCGTGACCGCAGCCGTGACCGCCAGTCCTGATCCCGTCACCGACCGACGAGACGAGTCCCCGTGAGCACACCCAAGAAGCCGGACGAGCCCGGTCCCGCTGCGTCGTCCGCCGCAGCGGACGCTCCGGGTGGCACGCGGACGGGCACGGACGAGGCGGCCGGCGGTCAGGACGCCACGACGCGGGTCTCGACGGTCGCCGACCGCGAGCCCGCCGACGGTGCCGCGACGGCGGGGTCGGACCAGGCGGACGCCCCGTCGGAGTCGTCGGGCGGCGGGTCGGCCGGCCCGCCGCCGCCCTGGCAGCGGGGCGGTGCCGGCGCGGGCGCGCCGTCCGCGCCGGTGCCCGCCGGCGGGCGCCCGGGGCCGCGTCCCAACAGCCCGCCCACCCCGGCCGGCGGTCAGCCGCGGGTCGGCGGCGGCCCGGGTGGCCCTGGCGGCAACCACCCGCCCTCGGGTCCGTTCGCGCGGCCCGGCGGGCCCCAAGGGGGCCCGCAGGGCCCCGGTGTCCAGCAGGGCTCCAACCCGCCCTCGGGCGGCATCCCGGTCGCGTCGCGCACGGCGCCGGTGTCCGGGGCGGCCCGCCCGGGCGGCACCGGTGACGGGGGCGGGGCGTCGGGCTCGACGGGCACGTCCTCCTCGGGCATCGACGCGCCCACCAACCAGCTCTCGCCCGACCAGCTGGGTCTGCGTCCCCGCGAGGACGCGGACGAGGGCCGTCGCGAGCCCGACGACGTCGCCGACCTCGCGACGGCGCGGCCGCGCACCGGCAAGGCCCCGCGGCGGGCGAGCCTGCAGGTGCGCCGCTTCGACCCGTGGTCGGTGCTCAAGCTCGCGCTGGTGCTCGGCGTCGCGCTGTTCTTCGTGTGGATGTTCGCGGTCGGCGTGCTCTACGCGGTGCTCGACGGCATGGGCGTGTGGGCGCAGCTCAACGGCACCTACCAGGACCTCACGTCCGACGCGGGCGGCGGCGGCGAGCTCATCACCGCTGGCGGGGTGTTCGGCGTGGCCGCGGTCATCGGCGTCGTGAACATCATCCTGTTCACCGCGTTGGCCAGCGTCTCGGCGTTCATCTACAACATCTCCGCCGACGTCGCGGGCGGCATCGAGGTGACCCTCTCCGAGCGCGAGTGAGGGGTGCCGGGCGCCGGATCCCCGTGCACGGCGGGCCCCGGCGCTCCGGTAACCTGGTGTCCGCACCTCGCGAGGGCCCATAGCTCAGTTGGTTAGAGCGCGTCGCTGATAACGACGAGGTCGCTGGTTCAAATCCAGCTGGGCCCACCCTGCACCCACGACGGCCCCGGAGCATCGCGCTCCGGGGCCGTCGTCGTGCGCCGTGCTGGTCGGTCAGCCCGAGAAGGCCGCCGAGTGGTCGGAGCCCTTGCGCTGGGCCTCCCAGGCCTCGACCACGTTGTTGGGCACGCGGCCGCGGTCGGACACCTCGAAGCCCTGGCCCTTGGCCCACTCGCGGATCTGCTTCGACGTCTCGCGGTCGTAGCCGCCGGGAGACGTGGCCCGGGGCGTGCCCGTGCCCGCGCCGCCGCCGGAGCGACGACGGCCGCCGTTGCTGGCGCGCCGGCCACCGGTGCGGCGCGCGGCCGCGACGTAGTCGGCGAGGGCGTCGCGGAGCTTGCTGCTGTTCTTCTCGTCGAGGTCGATCTCGTAGGTCACGCCGTCGAGGGCGAACTCGACGGTGCTGATGTCCTCGGCCTCTTCACCGGTCAGGTCGTCGACCAGGGTGACGATGGTCTTCTGCGCCATGGGGGGACGTACTCCTTCACTGCGGTGCGCGACGCGGTGGCATTCCTGGCGTCGAGCGCGACATTAGCAAAGGAATGACGAGTTGTTCCCACCGCGTTCGATTCGTGCGCCCGACGTCACTCGCCGGGGGAGAAATACGAGACCAGGTCGCTCAGTCCGGTGCCGAACACATCGCGGCCGAACAGCGTAGAGAGCCGCTCCGCCTCGGCGAGGTCGCAGTCGAACAACACCGACCACGTGACCACGCATTCACCGGTGAAGGTCACGGGTGCGACCCGCATGGTCGAGCGGTAGTCCTGCACCGGGAACGGCGATTCGAGGATGGAGTAGGTGAGCCGCCGTTCGCGGTCGTCGAGGGCGACGAGCTGTTCGCGCACCGCGCCGCCGTCGGCGAGCGTCAGGTGGCGCACCGCGCCGACCTGGTCGGTGCGGGCGCCGTCCTCGAGCTCGCTGGCGCTGATCGCGCTGTGCCAGGTCGGGAGGCCGTCGAAGTCGCGGACCACCCGCCAGACGGCCTCAACGTCGGCGGGGACGACGGCGCTGGTGGTGACATCGGGCATCAGGGGGCCTCCTCGGGGTCGTGGGTGGGGCGCAGGGCGACGAACGCCCGGGTCGTGGCCGTGAGGGCCTGCTCGGTGGGCAGGCGCTCCATGCTGCTGGCGCCGTAGAAGCCGTGGCAGGTGCGCGCGCGGGACAGGACGTGGGCCGCGTCGTCGGGGGACGAGACGGGTCCGCCGTGGACGAGCACGAGGACGTCGTCGCGCACCTCGCGGGCGGCGGCGGCCCACTCGTCGACGAGGGCGACGCAGTCGTCCAGCGTTTTCGCGGTCTGCGCGCCGATGGAACCGCCGGTGGTCAGGCCCATGTGGCACACGACGACGTCGGCGCCGGCCGCGGTCATCGCGCGGGCGTCGTCGGGGGAGAACACGTAGGGCGTCGTGAGCAGATCCGCCTCGTGCGCGGCGGCGATGAGCTCGACCTCGCGGTCGAATCCCATCCCGGTCTCCTCGAGATTCACCCGGAAGGTGCCGTCGATGAGGCCGACGGTGGGGAAGTTCTGCACGCCGGCGAACCCGAGCTCGCGCAGCTCGCGCAGGAAGCGCGGGCGGATGAGGAACGGGTCGGTGCCGTTCACCCCGGCGAGCACCGGGGTGTGGCGCACCACCGGGAGGACCTCGCGCGCCATCTCCACCACGATGTCGTTGGCGTTGCCGTAGGCGAGCAATCCGGCGAGCGAACCGCGGCCCGCCATGCGGTAGCGCCCGGAATTGTAGATGACGATGAGGTCGATACCGCCCTCCTCCTCGCACCGCGCGGAGAGTCCGGTGCCGGCGCCGCCGCCGACGATCGGCTCGCCGCGGTCGACCTTCGCGCGCAGGCGCTCGAGGATCTCGGTGCGGGTCGGGGTCACGGGCGTCCTCCGGCGATCTCCTCGAGCGCGGCCACGACCGTCGCGGCGAACTCGGGGTCGTTGACGTGGTGGGGGCTCTCGACGAGGCGGTGGTCGTCGGTCTGGTGGAACCGCTCGCGCAGGGTGTCGAACAGCGCGGCGTCGGCCTCGTCGTCGGCGAAGGGCATGCCCGGCGCGTCGAGGGCCGAGACGCCGCCGAGGGGCAGCACGAGGCGCACGGGCCCCGGGCAGGCGTTGAGCTTGTCGGCCAGGAACCCGGCGGCCGTGCGGCACTCGTCGGGCGTGGTGCGCATCAGCGTCACCTGGGCGTTGTGCTCGTAGAGCGTGCGCCCGCGGAACCGCTCGGGGACCGTGTCCGGCGCGCCGAAGTTCACCATGTCCAGGGCGCCGACCGAGCCGACCCACGGAACGCCGGTGCGCGCGATCGCGCCGAGGCGGTCCTCGGTGGCGGCCATGATCCCGCCGACGACGAGGTCGGCGATCTCGGTGGTGCTGACGTCGACGACGGCCTCGATGAGCCGGTCGTCGACGAGCTTCTCCATGGCCCGCCCGCCGGTGCCCGTGGCGTGGAAGACGAGGCAGTCGAAGCGGTCGCTCACCGCCTCGGTCACCGCGGTGACGCAGGGCGTGGTCACGCCGAACATGGTGAGCCCGAGCGCGGGCTTGTCCGACGCCGGCGGCTCCGGCGCCCCGATCGCCCCGCCGAGCGCGTGTGCGGCGTTGGCCAGCACCCGGCGGCTGATGCGGTTGAGCCCGGCGACGTCGGTGACCGAGTACATGAGCGTCATGTCGACCGACCCCACGTACGGCGCCACGTTGCCCGACGCGACGGTCGAGACCACGAACTTGGGGACGCCGACGGCCAGCCGCTGGAGGGCGGGCGTGACGATCGCCGTGCCGCCCGAGCCGCCGAGCGCGAGGACGCCGGCGACGTCCTGGCGGGCCGGGAGCCAGCGCTCGAGGGCGGCGCTCATCGCCGTCACCGAGCGGCCCCGATCGCCGGTGAACGCGTCGTCGCCCGCCACCTCGCGGGGCCCGACGTCGGCGGTGCTGGCGTCGGGGTCACTGGTCCCCACGTCGACCGTGGTCACCGCGTGCCCCGCGTCGCGCAGGAGCCCGGCGACGTAGCCGAGCTCCTCGCCCTTGGTGTCGAACGTGCCCACCACGTAGGCCCGCCACGTCGCGCTCATCCGCGCTCCCGTCCTCGACGTCGTCGGCACGGTTCCTACCCCGCGGGCGGTGTGCGGCGCGAGCAGACGGGGCGCACCGGCTCCTGCGGTACCGTGGGCGCGTCGTCGACGAGAGGGGTGCGGTGAAGACGCTCATGGCGCTCGCCCTGGCCGCCGGGGCCGCTCTCCTCGTGCGACGGCACCGGGACCAGGCCCCGACCCGCGAGGTCTGGGCCGACGCGACGAGGCCCACCGCCCCGTCCTGATCCCCTCTCGGGGACGTAGCTCAATTGGCAGAGCACCGCCTTTGCAAGGCGGGGGTTGAGGGTTCGATTCCCTTCGTCTCCACCTACTGTGACCTGCGACAACGTTGGTCCGACCTGAGCAACTTCTCCGGTCGTGGCACGGTTCGTGGCACGAGTTGGCCTATCTTCCCCGGTCATGGCGAAGGCCGTGCGCCCTTCCTCGCGCGACAGGGGCAACATCGAGCTGCTTCCGAGCGGAGCTCTGCGGGTGCGCGTCTACGCCGGCCAGGACCCGGTCACGAAGCGACGGCACAGCCTCGTCGAGACGGTGCCGGCCGGACCCAAGGCCTGGGAGCGCGCCGAGGAGGTCCGTCTCGGGTTCCTCGCCGACATCAGGAAGAGGCGCAACCCGCGGACGACGGCGACCGTCAACCAGCTGCTTGACCGCTACCTCGATCAGCACACCGGTGGCCGGCGGACGGTCGAGGGCTATCGGGAGTACGTCGACAAGCACGTCCGGCCGTTCATCGGCATGTCGAAGGTCGGCTCGATCGACGCCGAGATCCTGGACTCGCTCTACGCCGAGATGCGGCGGTGCCGCGAGCACTGCCGCGACCGTCGCGGCGTGGACCACCGGACGAGCTACCCGCACGAGTGCGATGCACGGTGCCGACCACACCGGTGCCGGCCGCTGGGCGCAGCGACGATCCGCAAGATTCACTACATCCTCAGCGGCGCCTACAAGCGCGCGGTGCGCTGGCGGTGGGTGGGCTCGAGCCCGATGGACCAGGGCGAACCACCGCCGGTCCCGTCGCCCGATCCGCAACCGCCGACACCCGAGGAAGCCGCGCGGCTCGTCGCCGCGGCGTGGCGCCGCGACGCTGACTGGGGGATGTTCGTCTGGCTGATGATGGTGACCGGCGCTCGCCGTGGCGAGGTCTGCGGGCTGCGCTGGCGGTACGTCAATCTCGAACGAGGCGTGCTGACGATCCGGCGCGCGATCGCGGAGGTCCGTGGCGAGACCGAGGAGAAGGACACCAAGACCCATCAGCGCCGACACGTCACGATCGACCCCGGCACAGTCGAGGCCCTACAGGAGCACCGGCGGCGGTGGGAGGAGCGCTGCGCCGCCCTTGAGACCGAGCTGTCGCCGGACGCCTACGTCTTCTCGTCCTCACCGACGGGGCAGAAGCACCTGACGCCGTCGTCGGTGACGCAGCGGTACAGCAAGATGGCCGACCGGCTCGGGATCGACACCCACCTCCACAACCTGCGGCACTACTCGGCGACCGAACTCATCGCGGGTGGCGTCGACGTCCGCACGGTCGCTGGTCGCCTTGGGCACGGGGGTGGAGGCACAACGACGCTTCGGGTCTATGCGGCATGGGTCGCGGAGGCGGACCAGCGAGCGGCGCAGGGCCTGGCCGACCGCCTTCCCGAGCGGCCGGCTCCCTCCGACGTAGACGACGTCGAACGCGCCAGAACCGACCCGCGATACCCCTTCGAGCACATCGCGATGGCCCTGCGCGATCGCATCGCTGCCGGCGGGTGGCCGGTCGGCGCCCAGCTCCCGACAGGGAAGCAGCTCGGCGTCGACTTCGGCGTCTCGACCGCGACTGCTCAGCGGGCCGTGGCCCTGCTCCAGGCCTGGGAACTCGTCGAGGTCAGTCGTGGCCGGCGACCCGTTGTGCTCGCTCCCCAGGCGTGAGTGGAACTTCGTGTGGTGGTCAGCTCCACCCACGGGCAACGGCCCAGAGGCTCAGGGCGCGTCCCTGCTGGCGGAGTGCGCGCCACGTTCGGATCGTCCGCATGAGGGCGCAGCGTGCCCAACCGTCCGGGGTGGCGTCTATCGAACGCCCGTTCGACAGGACGGCGCCCTTCAAGGGTTGGTGTCCCACGAGGCTTGGTCGGCCACGGTAGGTCGCACCAGAACCTGGCCGCATGCGGTCAGAACAAGGCGATCCCCCGGGCCACGGAGGCTCCGGGGGATCGCTTGAGATACTTGGGTGGCAGTGTCTTGCACCCCTGCTCAGCTAGTGAACCTGAGGTTCATGCCGAGGTCGCAGCTATGAGCCTGTGGCTTCCGCCGCGACCTCACAATCGTACCCACAGAACGCCGCTACCTATCAAGCTCCTCTACGTGATCTACCGGCTACACCTAGTGATAGTAGCTTCTCGGGGGCTGGCCCGCGGTAGGTGTCGATGTTGACTCGTCGATCGCGACCGTCCTCCAGGGTCGGACGTCCAAACGTCGCACCGAGGTGCGTAGCGATCCTGCCCTTGTGCGAACCCGCGCTGCCCGGACCACCTCGCGCGATCCGCCTGTGGTGGAGGATGGAGCCAGCGAGCAGGTCGGCGACCTGCAGCACATCGTTTGACTTCGAGTCGAGACAGGCAGCCGAGACGACGGCGGTGCTCCGAAGCCGGCTGTTCGCTCTACTGCGGACCGTGTCCTCGAGCGAGCAGCCGACCGGGGTCGAGATCGTGTCCATCAGCACGCCAACGAGCTCGCCGCGGTTGATGCTGCCGACGAGGAGCTGGGCGACGACGTCTGCGTAGACGCGCCACTGCTCTCGGTCGCCCTTGAACGGGTCATGAACTTGGCCGTCAATGACGCACGCGTGCAGCGTGGCGTCGGACTCCTCCAAGGCGGCGATGATCTCGCGATAGATGGGGACTGAGGCTCGGTTGATCTCGCTGAACTTGAGCTCGCCCGAGAAGCCGGTCTGGTCACGGAGCTCCTGGACACGTCGCGCGAACAGGCCAGGCTTCCGGAGCTTCACGGCGGCGACGACGAAGAACTTGCTGGCCGTGGAGCGAGAGCCGCTCTCATCGATGAAGATCGTCGACGTCGACGCTCGCTGCTGGACCCTAGAGGTGGGCAGAGCGGCGCTCGTGCGCGCCATGGGCGGCCTCTCGACGGACTGTCTCGGTCAGTCGACAAGCCTAGAGGGTTGAACCGACAGCTCTCGTCGCCCGCGAGTGGAGCCGCTCGTCTTTGAGGAGACACACCTGGCAGGGACATCAGGCGCCGTGCGACGGTCGATCGTCGAGGAGCTCGCCCCTAGGCTGAGGCGGATGTCCCCCGAGCCGTCGGATGCCGAAGAGCTAGCACGGCGGCTACTCGCTGAGCCGTTACCCCGGCGCTGGTCACATGTAGTCGCTGTAGCTCAGAAGGCTCGCGCAATCGCGCAGGAGCTCGGCGCGGAGGCCAAGCTCCTCGAGGCAACGGCGTGGATGCACGACCTGGGCTACGCACCGGGCCTCGCCACCACCGGTTTCCACCCCCTCGACGGCGCCCGCTATCTCCGGGACCACGGCGCTTCGCAGCGCGTCGTCGACCTCGTCGCCCTCCACTCGTCGGCGAGGGCAGAGGCTCAGGAGTTCGGGGTGGCGGACGAGCTTGCGGAGTTCCAGGACGAGCGAACCCTGACCCGCGACCTGCTCTGGTATTGCGACATGACGACTGGTCCGGACGGGTCGGACATGGAGTTCGAGGCCCGCATGGCTGAGGTCCGCGAGCGGTACGGCCCCGACCACTACGTAACGCGTGCGCTCGACGCCGGCATGGATGAGCGGCGCGCAGCGGTGCAGCGGTCCAGGGACTGGCTGACGCGGGTGGGGCTCGCGAATCAGGTGTAGTAGGGCGGCGCGTCAGTTCGGAAGCCGTGGTCGATTCGGAGCCGGATCGATGGGTGGACGTCGATGCCGTCGAGCTCCTTCCGGGACACCCACACGACCTCGCTCGACTCGTCGCTCGTCCGGGGTTCGCCGGCGATGGGGCGCGCTCGAAAGCAGATGGAGAACTCCTGGCGGACCTCGCCGTCGTCGTATGCCATGACGTGGTCGGGATTCGAGTAGATGCCGACGAGACTCGTCACCTCGACAGAAATTCCAGTCTCTTCTTGGGCCTCTCGGACGACTGTTTGGGTCATCGTCTCACCGAGTTCGTGGCGGCCGCCTGGAAGGGCGTAGTAGCCATTGTCGGTGCGACGGATCATCAGCAACTGTGCGTCCTCGTCGAGCACGAAAGCGCTGACCGCGATGACGATGCTGTTCGGTCGTGGGGCGTCCGGGTCGTTGTAGTGATCGGTCCTGGCCACGCCGCTACCACTCGGCCAGCTTCGACTGGTCCCACACGTCCACAAAGCTGCCCTCGTACGTCTCGAACACGTCGCCGGCCGACAGTTTCCGCAGATGCATCGCGGGCGCGTGCGGGCCGGGGACGCCGAAGACGTGCATGTTGACGATCATCTCATCGTCGAACCGAAAGATCGAGTTGTACAGCGTGGTCTCGTGGAAGCGGAACTCGACACCATGGGTGTGAAGGAGCGGTCGGTAGCTGACGAGGCCGTACCGGATGCGCGCCCCCAGCACTCCAGGACCGAGCTTCTCTTCCGCGCTCCGCCGCTCGGTGGCCTCGCTCTCCGGCGCCCCGAAGGCGATCCGCACAGCGACGCCGGCCTCGGCCTTGGCCTTCAGGGTGGCGATGAAGCCGGGCCGTTCATGGAGGAACTGGCCGGCGTGCACCAGCACGTCGATCCCTGCTGACGCCCGTTGCAGCAGGTCGTCCCACAGGCGGGCGGGCACGTCGCTGCGGTGCGGGAACGTCTCGACGATCTCCGAGGTCGCGGCCCTCTTCTGCCGCTGAGCCGGGACGGCTCCGGGCCAGAGGTACGACTCGCTCCGCCCGACCAAGGCAGCCAGAGCCCCCCTATGCCGGGGATACGGAACCCGATCTTGCGTCAGCCACCGTTCGACGGTCTTGGCGTCGACCCCGACCTGGTCGGCCGCCGTGGAGGTCGAGTGCCCGGCGTGCATCAGGGCGTCACGGAGACGTTCGTTGGCCACCTCGGACCTCCAGGCCTTGCCTAGGGACGACTTCATTCTAGCGAAGACGTCCCTAGTTGTCCTGCCTGATGGTGTAGGCGTCCCCTGCTCTTTCCGCACCCTTGCGTTGCCTCGCCGCCACTCGGTGAGCACGGAGGAGCTTCGGAGGACAGAGTGACACTCAACGAAAGGACTGCGACAGCGCCGACGTTCTACGACGTGGCCGAGGTCGCCGAGATGTTCAAGATGTCGCGCATGACGGTCTACCGCGCCATCAACTCCGGGGAGCTGCGGGCGATTCGTATCCGTGGGCGCCTGCTGATCCCAGCTGCGGTGATCGATGGGCTGGTCGCGGAGGCGACGGCGGAGCGACCGAACTCCGATTCCGCGATGCTCGACGTGTTCGGTGGAGGGCGGTCATGAGCGTCGGACTGCTGATCCTCTTCGCGATTCTCGGCGCATTCATCTGCGCGAAGACGCGGTCCGCTGCTGGTGCGGTGGTGTTCTCGCTCGTCGCCCTGGTGCTGTTCATCGGCACACCGGTTGGTCAAGGCCTGCCGGGGGCGATCGGCGGGTTCATGTCGGCGGTGGATCAGGCGACGACGCCGGCCTTGTCGGGCGCCTCGGAGACGACGAACGACGGCTGAAGGCCGCCACGGCACAAGGCGCTCAAGGCCGCGCGAGACAGCGGAGCCGCCGCCGGCGACGCGAGACCGATGAGTCCCGCCGAGCGTGAGTGGGCCGTTCCTCCGCCTCAAGGGCGCCTGCGGCGCCGCTGCGCGGCCGGACGAGCCCGGCCCTTGACCCCGGAGACCTCGACGGCCCGCGGCGCCCGCACGCGGGGTGGAGGCAGGCAGGACGCCTCCACCCGCAACCGGCGGGACCCATCAACACCAGCTGTGCGACCGACACACCCGATCAGCTCTGAGGAGACGACATGAACGAGACGACGCTGACGATCGTCGGCAACCTGACCGACGCGCCGGACCTGCGGTATCTCCCGAGCGGGGCGGTGCGAGCAGGGTTCACCGTGGCGTCCACGCCCCGGCGCTTCGACCGCCAGCAGGGCGCATGGACTGACGGAGACGCTCTGTTTCTGCGCGGCGTCGCGTGGGGTCCGCTCGCGGAGCACGCCGCGGAGTCGCTGGACAAGGGCGACCGGGTGGTGGTGACCGGTCGGCTGCGGCAGCGGTCCTTCGAGACCGCGGAGGGCCAGCGCCGGCAGGTGATCGAGCTCGAGGTCGACGAGCTCGGGGTGTCGCTGCGCTACGCCACGGCCCGCCCCGAGCGCACGTCCGCTCCTGCTGGCGGCGCCGACGAGCCGGAGGGCGCTGAGGCCCCGGTCGAAGAGCTGGTGAGCCGCGATGGCTGACACGAACTGGCAGGTAAGAGCGGCGTGCCGGGGCGTGGACCCGGAGCTGTTCTTCCCGGAGGCGACGGACGAGCCCCTGGTTCGCAAGCAGGTCGCGGCGGCGAAGGCGGTGTGTCGGTGCTGCCCCGTGCGCGAGCAGTGCCTCGCCGAGGCGCTCGAGCGGCTTCCGCACGGAGTCGCCGGCGGGATGACTGAGCACGAGCGTCGACGAGCTCGGGCGCAGCGCGAGCGCCCCGGCGATCGCAAGCCGCGGTGGCTGCTTCTCCTCGAGGCCGGGTCCTCCCACCCGGAGGTCGCGGCTGAGTACGGGGTGAGCGTCCGCACCATCGCGCGTTGGGCCTCCCGCCTGCCCTCTGAGCACTCGGCGCCGGCTCATGGGCCTGGTCCCCGATGAGCGCGCTCGAAGTGAGTCGACGCGAGCAGGCGGCGTGGAGGACCCGGGAGCTCGTACGCCGGGTGGCGGTCTCCGCGTTCGGCACGACCGAGCAGCAGGAGCCCGTCGAGGGGTTCCATGGCCTTTCCCGACCCGGGCTGGATGATCCGTTGGCCGGAGTCCGGGCCGGACGGCTCGTCGCCGACGTCGCGGCCGGCGCGCTGCGGGACTGGGCAATGCGAGCCCGCGGCGTCGGCCACGGCTGGGACGCCGTCGGCCAGGCACTCGGGCTCTCCGCCGAATACGGCGAGAGCACCCGCGGTGCGGCGGCATGGGAGTGGCTCATGGAGCACCGACCTCCGCCTCCTCCGGCCAGCACCCCGCCGGCCGCAGCGGTGTGGACCTGCACGACGTGCCGTGGCCGCGTACGTGACAGCGGCCCGTTCGCCTTCCACCCCGACGACCGCGAGACCGGCCATCACGACGACTGCGCCCGCCGCTGCGGCGCTCCGTGCGTGGCGCCATGACGTGGAAGGAGACAGCGATGTCTAGCCGCAGGACAGACAACCCATCGGCCACGTTCGCCGGCGCAGGACGTGCGGCGCCGCTGCTGCTCGGGGTGGAACTGGTCCGTGCCGACGTCGGCCGGAGCTTGCTCGGGCTGGACCTCGGCGACGCCCCGTGCGGCGGACCCATCACCTGGGCGCTCTTCATCGACGGCGACCTGGTGGGGCGGACCGACGAGGCGATGACCGATGAGGCGGCACAGGCGTGGGCCCGCCGGATGACCGGCGAGGGCGTGCGCTTCCAGCGCGCCGATCCACGAGGCGGCTACTGGCTCGCCGACAGCACCGACCTACAGGGCGGGTGGCCGCGGTGATGGCGACATTGGTGATCCTGGTGTTGCTGATGGCAGCGACAGCGATCTCGCTGACGCGCGGCGCGATCCGGCCGGCGCTGGTGTGCGGGGCGGTGGCCGTGCTGCCCGTGATGACGTTGCTGCAGGCGTTGTCGTGGCCGGCGCTGCTCATCGCCGGGATGCTGCTGGCGCTGGTGGGGTGGCACCGCTGGTCCCGGTCGCGGGCGATCGTGTCCCGCTGGTCGGCGCGGTCGCGGCGCCGCGCCGGCGTCGCGTCCTCGCTCGACATCGCCCGCCACGCGGGGACGGTGGCGACCCGCCGCCGCGCGGGCACGGTCCGGCCTTCGCTGGGGTCGTTGGTGCGCCGGGAGGGGTGGGCGACGCCGACCTCCGCGGTGGGGGTGGAGCTGTGCCGGGTCGGGGTGCAGCGGGTGTGGTCCTCGATCGAGGACGTGACCTTGGTCTTCGGCGGCCCCCGGACCGGCAAGACCGGCTGGCTGGCGGGCCGCGTCCTCGACGCCCCTGGTGCGGCCGTGGTGACGTCGACCCGGACCGACTTGCTCGAGCTGTGCGCCCCGATCCGGCAGCGGGCCCGTGGGCCGGTGTTCGTGTTCAACCCGGTCGGGCTCGGCGGCATCCGGTCGACGATCAGCTTCGACCCGCTGACCGGCTGCACCGACCCGGTGACCGCGATGGAGCGGGCGACGGACATGGTCTCGGCGACCTCCCGGGCGGCGTCGGGGGATGCGGAGCGGTGGGACGCGCAGGCGCGTCGGGTGCTGGCGGCGTTGCTGCACGCCGCGGCGCTCGGCGGCGGGTCGATGCGCGACGTGCTCGGTTGGGTGGCCGACAACGACCGCGCCGCCCGTGAGGTGCCGGCGCTGCTGCGCCGCAGTCAGGTGGAGACCTTCGACAAGGCCGCCGAGCAGTTCGTCACCACCAACGACCGCACCCGCACCTCCATCACCAACTCGATCATGCCGGCGCTGGGGTGGCTGAATCACCCGTCGGCGGCCGCGGCCGCGTCGGGGCGCGCCTTCGATGTGGAGGAGCTGCTCGAGGCGCGGGCGACGGTGTTCCTGCTCGGCGCCGAAGAGGCCGACACCGGTCCACTGGTGTGCGCGCTGACCGGTCACATCGCCCGCGAGGCCCGCCGCCTCGCGGTGCAGAAGCCGTCCGGGCGGCTCGACCCGCCGCTTCTACTCGCCCTCGACGAGGCCGCACTGATCAGCCCGGTCCCGTTGGAGAACTGGACCGCGGACATGGGCGGGCGCGGGGTCACGATCATCGCTCCGTTCCAGTCCCGCGCCCAGCTGCTCGCCCGGTACGGGGAGCACAAGACCGCCACGATCCTGAACAACACCGGCTCGGTCATGCTCTTCGGCGGCACCCGTGACCAGGCCGACCTGCACTTCTGGTCCACCCTCGCCGGCGAACGCGACGAACGCGTCACCACCACCGACCTCCACGGCCGCGTCGCCTCCCGAACGGTGCGCAAGGTGCCGGTCCTCGCTCCGGCGCAGATCGCCAACCTCCCGGCCGGGAAGGTCGTGGTCTACCGCCGCGGGATCGCCCCGGTCATCGGCCGGGCCCGCATGGCCTGGACCCGCACCGACGTCCGGGCCCAGCGCCAGCAGCCAGCGACCGGCTGGCGCGGCCGCTGGCAGCGCGCCCGGGCGTGGGCCGACGTCGGCCTCGCGGCGCTGCGGCGACGAGTCACCCGCCCCCGCCGCACGACCCCGGCTGCACCCCGGCCGGGCTCGAGCGCCGGCGCGCCGCTGGTCATCGACATCGACCCCGTCGTCGACCCGGTGATCGGCGCCGCCCACCAGCCCAAAGCGCGCGATGACGCGGCCGGCGACCAGGGGTGGCGACGGTGAACCGCCGCGCCAGCCAGCTCGAGCGCGCCGACCAGGCCGCCACCGCAGCCGGACCCGCCTTCAACCACCGCGCCGCCCTCACCGGTGCCGACGCGAGCGAAGCATTCACGAGGAGCTTCCGATGACTGATCGGACCAACGACGAGAACACCCCTGCCGTCGCCGCCCGTGGCGACAAGATCGCGGCCGAGCTGGAGCGGCCCACACTTGACCAGGCGCCGCCCGACCAGCTCACCGACCGGGAGCTCGTCGCCCGCGCCGAGTACTGCGACGAGATCGCCCGCACCGCCAGCCCCGCCGACCGCGCAGCAGCGCTGGCCGACCTCGAGGCCACCCGGGACGAAGCCGAGGCCCGCGCGGTGGGCGAGCCCGCGGACAGCATCCGGGCCCAGGTCGCGGGCTACATCGGGCTGGTCCGCGAGGACGAGGAGCACGCCCTCGCCGCTGAGGCCGCCACCTGGCGCCGGCAGCTCGACGCCGCGCTGCCATCTGCAGGCCCTCCGCTTGCCAGCTACGCAATCGACGATGTGCCGCTCCAGCGCGCACCCGCGGGTTCCGAGCAAGGTGCCGAGGAGCAGCTGGATGAGCGGCAGCTGCAGGAGATGCTGGCGAACGAGACACCTCTACGGCGCGCCTTCATCCGCGCGAGCTTCACCGAGGACATCGCCCCTGTGCCTGCCCAGACCCGGGGGCGCGAGCGGATTGATCTCGGCGAGACCGTACTGACAGTTGAGCAACGCGCTGACCGGGCGCAGAGCCTCGGCCAGGGCGCCGGAGTCGACGTCGCCGGCTACGACCCCGACACCGACGTCTACACCGACCCCGACACCGGCCAGGTCGTCCGCCTCGACGGCCGCCCCGCCGACGGGCCACCCGCGAGGTGGGCGGCGGACCGGCACGAGACCTACCTCGACAGCCGCCCCGCCGAGGCCTCGGCGTCCAGCTGGGCCTACAACCCGAGCGCCGAGTACGGCGATCCCGACTGGCGCGAGCCCGCCTCGGACGACGAAGCCGCCGCCCGCATCGCGTGGCTCGAGGAGAACACGGCTCCGGCGACGGGTTGGGTGCGGCGCCCCCAGACCGAGGTCGAGGACGCCCTCGACGACGCCGGCGAGCAGGCGGTGCTCTCCGACCGCGCCCACGACCACGACCCGGTCGCCTGGGCCGAATATCAGCGCCTGCTCGCCCTCGATGCCTTGACCCCGCTGCCCGACCAGTCCGACGCCCTCGACCGCCGCCAGACCGAGGAAGCCGAGGAGATGGCTGTCGAGGATGACGAGCGTTACGTCGACCCCGAGGGTCGGAGCTGGCCGTCGGTCGACGCGTGGGTCACCGCCCGCGCCGACCCTGCAAAGGCCGCCGACACCTCGCACCCCGACGACCTCCCACGGCTGCGCCAGCGCCTCGCCGACCTGCAGTTCCAGCGGGCGGTCGGCGCCGACGGCGAGCAGGAGGGCGAGCGGCGCCGCGAGCAGCTCGCTCGCTGGCACCAGGATGACCACTCGACCGCCGACGCTGACGCACGCGACCTGGGGGAGGGGCGGTGAGCCGCCGACCGCCCCGGCAGCCCGGCGGCGACGAGGAGTTCGCGCGGGTCGAGGCTCTCGCTGGCCTTGCACGCGAGGTCGACGGACTGCGCCGCCACCTCGAGGCCTTGGTCGCGGTGCCCGAGCGTGTCGATGACCTGGCCCGCACCGTCGCCCAGCTCGCCGACGCCGTGTCCGCGATGCCCGCCCGGCCAGGACCGACTGTGGCGCCCACGTGGCTCACCGCGCCCGCCGACTCGGAGGCCACCGGGCAGCTGCTCGCCGAGCTCACCGACTGGTTGCACGCGGTGTTCATGCGCTACCCCGACGGGGTCGCGGTGCTGCCCGAGTGCTGGCTGTGGCACCCCGACGCCGTCGAGGAACTCCTCTGGCTCATGCACGCCTGGCGCGCCGCCTACCAAGGCCGGGGCGCCTCGGTGCAGCTCGCCGGGGACTGGCACGACCGCCAACGCCCCGGCGTCGTCCGCCGGCTGCGCACCTCGGTCGGGTCGTGCTCCCGCGAGCGCCACCAAACCCGCGCCGGCTGGAACACCACACCCCAGGGCGCCGTCCCCGTCCCCGGCGCCGACGCTGCCCACCTCATCGCCCGGTGGTGGGCCGGCGCCCGCGACCAGCCCGCCCCCGAACCCGACCAGGCCCCCCAGCCGGGCCCGCGGCTGCGCGACGCCCTCGACGGGCGCATCGGCCCGAGCAACGGGACCCGCTAGTGACCGACCACCCACACCCCAGAGCCGTCGGGCCGCGGGCCATGTCGGTGGGGCGAGCCGTGATCTGGCTACCGGGGCTCGCGGTCGCGCTCGGCGCCGCCGTGGCGACCGCTCACGGCCTCTACGAGGTCGCGGTCGCCGCCCGCGTCCCGGCCGGGATCGCGTGGCTCTACCCGCTGATCACCGATGGGCTCGCCCTGGTCGCCTACGCCGCCACCGCCCGCCTCACCGGACCCGCGGCCCGCTACGCCTGGGCCGTCGTCGTCACCGCCGCTGGCCTGTCCGGGCTCGCCCAGGCCGCCTACCTCGCCAGCGGACCCACCGTCGACGTCGCGCCCGCACTCCGGTTCGGGGTCGGTGCGTGGCCCGCCATCGCCGCCGCCGTCGTCGCGCACCTGCTGTTCCTGCTCGCGGTCGCCGACCCGGCTCCCGGTGCCGAGTTCGGTTCGCCGTCCGTTCAGCGAGGCACTGTTCAGGGCGGGCTGTTCACCTCGTTCGACGTTCAGTCCGAGGCGTTGCCCGGCGCTGTTCAGCCGCGACTCGGCGCGGGCGACGAGATCGCCGACGCGGACCGCGCCGATGGCGCAATGGCGGGCGGACCGAGGCCGCGCGCGGCTCCGTCACCGGCGCGCGACCGGGCCGAGGCGAGCGCGGTGCGCCACGCCCAGCGCCACGGCGCCTGGCCCACCGTCACCGAGCTCGAGCACGCCGCCGAGGTCTCCCGCGGCACCGCCGCCGCCGCCCTCAAGGCCCTGCGCGACCAACCACTGCCCCTGCACCTGATCAACAGCACCGACCAGGACACCACCGAGACCACCGACGAGGCCCACCCATGACCACCAACCCAGCGATCACCACGACAAGCAACAACGACCAGAACCAAGAACCAGGACAAGAACCAGAGACAAGAGCAAGACCACTTCCCGACACCGATCACTACACCGAACAGACGACAAGACACGACCAACAAGACACCCGAACGAAAAGATCAAGGGAAAGATCAGAAGACGCACACCGAGGCATCACGATCCGAGGGTCCCGGCCGGCCTCCGGCCCGCCGCCGAACGACAAGATCGGCGCCCGCCGCCTTATTGATCTTCAATGCTCGCGCGAGGGTCGCCCGCAGAGGTGGTCCGGGTGCTGAGCGTCGCGACGGGCTACAACCCGGACTACCTGTTGCGCGAGGTCGCGACCGGGCGGGAGAACTACTACACCGGCGCGGTTGCCGAAGGCGAGCCGCCGGGGCGCTGGTGGGGGGCCGGCGCCGAGACGCTCGGGCTGCGTGGCGAGGTCGACGCGCAGGACATGACCGCCGTCTACTCGCGGTTCCTCGACCCCCGTGCCGAGGGCTTCCGCGATCCCTCGCGGTGGGACGAGCTCGGCGAGGAGGCGACGCTGGGTCACGCCGGGCGTGCCTACAAGTCCGCGGAGCAGTTGTACGCCGAGGCGCTCGAGCGTGAGCCCGATGCGTCAGCTGAACGCCGCGATGAACTCCGCGTCGAGGCGAGCAAGGCAGTGCGGCAGAACGTGGCCTTCCTGGACCTGACGTTCAGCGTTCAGAAGTCGGTGACGCTGCTGCACACCGCGTTCGAGGCCGAGGAGGTCAAGGCCCGCGAGGCAGGTCTGGACGAGGAGGCCGCCGAGTGGGCCCGGCTGCGCGAGACCGTCGAGGACGCGATCTGGCGCGGCAACGACGCCGCCCTGTCCTATCTGCAGGAGCACGCCGGCTACGCCCGCGTCGGACACCACGGCGGCAGCGCGGGCCGGTGGATCGACGCACAGAACTGGGTGGTCGCGAGCTTCTTCCAGCACGACTCCCGCGACCACGACCCGCAGCTGCACATCCACAACGCCACCCTCAATCGCCAGCAGGCCGCCGACGACGGGCAGTGGCGCACGCTGGACTCCCGCGCGATCCACCGGCTCAAGCCGGCCGCAGCCGCGGTCGGGGAGCGCACCACCGACGAGGCGCTGATCCACGACCTCGGGGTGGCGATGGCGATGCGCCCCGACGGGATGGCGAGGGAGGCGACCGCGGTCGACCCCGGCTCACGCGACATGTTCTCCTCGCGCTCCCACAAGATCAGCGGACGGGCCGCCGAGCTGATCGAGCAGTTCGAAGCCACCCGCGGGCGGGAGGCGACCGGCCTCGAGCGCGACCGCATCAAGCGGCAGGCCACCATGGCGACCCGAGCCGCGAAGTCCCACGGCGGAGAGAGCCGCGAGGCGTTCCTCGCCCGCGTCGACGACGAGCTGCGCGCCGAGGTCGCCGGCGGGCTCGCCGGGATCGCCCACGCCGCCCGCGCCCAGCACGAGCAGGACCGCGCCGAGCCCGAGCGGTTCACCGCGACGGAGGTGCTCGAGGCAGCGCTGGAGGCAGTCCAGGCCAAGAAGACCAGCTTCACCCACGCCGACCTCGTCCGCGAGATCAACGCGCTCCTGCCCGACCACCTCGGCACCCCCGAGAACACCGACGTCGCGGCGCTGCTCCACGGCCTCGCGGACGAGGCCATCGCGCTGGTCGAGCAGGTGGAGCAGGTGGAGGTGGCCGCGCCGGGCGAGGGCCTCGAGCCCGAGGCGTTGCGGCGGCGGGACGGGACGTCGGTCTACATGGCGCCAGGCGGGCGGTCCTACGTCACCCGCGAGCACCTGCGCAGCGAGAACCGACTGCGCGCGGCCACCGGCGCACGTGAGGGGGTGCAGCTCACGCCGGGGCAGGCGCACCGATTCGTCGAGCACCTCCGCGACGAGGGCATCGAGCTCGGCGTCGACCAGGCCGCCGCCGTGACCGGGGTCCTCACCTCCGGCGCGCGCCTCGAGACCCTCATTGGCCCCGCGGGCACCGGCAAGAGCTTCGTCGTCGGCTCCCTGGCCCGCGCCTGGAGCGACCCCGCCCACCGCCGCCAGGCAGACCCCAAGCGCCGCGTGTTCGGGCTGGCCACCGCCCAGCTCGCCGCCGACGTCCTCACCGAGGAAGGACTCACCACCGCCAACACCGCCCGCTGGCTGGCCACACAGCGCCGGCTCGACTCCGCCCAGGCGACCCACCGGCCCGCCCTTACTGCTGACGAGCCCTGGCGGCTGCGCCGGGGCGACCTCCTGGTGGTCGACGAGTCCTCCATGGCCGACACCGCCGCGCTCGCCGCGGTCCACGCCTACGCTGACGAGGCCGGCGCCAAGCTGCTGCTCGTCGGCGACCCCCGTCAGCTCGGCGCGGTCGGCGCCGGCGGCGCCATGGACCTCGTCGCCCAATCGGGAGCGCGCTACGACCTCGCCGACGCACGTCGCTTCCACCACGAGTGGGAGCGCGACGCATCGCTGCGCCTGCGCGCCGGCGACCCCGAGGTCATCAAGGACTACCACCGCCACGGGCGACTGCTCGACACCGGCACCCTCGCCGATGCCGAAGTGTCCGCCGCCCGAGCCTGGCTGGCCGACACCCTCGCCGGCCACCGCTCCCTCCTGGTCGCCGACACCAACGACGCCGCCGCCCGCGTCTCCTCCGCCATCCGCGACGAGCTCGTGCGCCTCGGCCGCGTCGCCGAGCACGGCCTCCCGCTGCGCGACGGCACCGCCGCCGGCGTCGGCGACGTCGTCCAGGGACGCCGCCTCGCCTGGGACCTCGCCGGCTACGAGGGCAACCGCCGCGGCCCGGTCAACCGCGAGCACTACCGCGTCACCCGCCTCCGCGACGACGGCGCCCTCGAGGTCACGGTCCTCGGTGCCGGCGAACCGTTCCATCCACGGTCCGGTGGCGCCGACGGCACCGTGGAAGGCGAGGGCGAGCGGCTCGTGCTCCCTCCCGAGTACGTGGGCGCGGACCTCACGCTGTCGTACGCGGGCACCGTGCACGCCGCCGAAGGCGCCACCGTGTGGAGCGCCCACCCGGTGGTCACGCCCCGCACCGACGTCAACGCCCTGTACGTGGGGCTCTCTCGCGGGCGGGAGGCCAACACCGCCCACGTCGCCACCCTCACCGGCCCCGACGACGCCGCCCAGGGCTCCGAGAGCGACGTGGTGCACCGCGACCCGCGCGCCGTCCTCGCCGCCATCCTCGACACCCGCGAGGCCACCGACGAGGCGCACCGCTCCGCCACCACCGCGCAGGAGGACGCCGCGGCCCGAGCCGCGTCGGTGCAGACCGCGGGGGAGCGGTTCGCCGACGTCGCCCACGAAGCCGCCACCGAGCGCACGGCGCGCTGGCTCGACGCCCTCGTAACCCACGAGGTTTTCGACCCACACGACCGGCAGCGCATCGCCGCCGAGGACGGCACCGCAGGGCTGACCCGCCTGCTGCGCCAGGCCGAGATCGCCGGCCACGACCCCGCCGAGGTCCTGCGCGGCGCCATCGCCGACCGCTCCCTCGACGGCGCGCGCCGGGTCAGCGACGTTATTCAAGGCCGCATCCGCGCCGAGCACGCCTTCGAACCCGCCGGCGACACGTGGTCCGACTGGCTCCCCCGCGACATCGACCCCGCCACCCACCGCTACCTCGAAGCGCTCGCCGAGGCCGCCGACACCCGAACCTGCGAGCTCGGCGAGCAGCTCGCCGCGCAGCCCCCGGCCTGGGCCACCCGTCGCCTCGGAGCGGTCCCCGACGACGACGCGGCCCGCGACACCTGGAGGGCCCGCGCGAGCGCGATCGCCGCCCACCGCGAGCTCGCCGGCCACCCGCTCGACGACGACGGCAAGGCCAGGACGCAACCACGCGGCCACGCCAGTGACGGGCAACCTGCGAGCGCCACCGAGGTGCTCGGCTCCGCCCCGCCGCGGGGCCACGTCGAGGCCCACGCCGCCTACCGCGCCGCGCACCGCGCCGCGGGGCTGCCCGACCACCAGCGCGACGAGCTCGAGTGCTCACCCGCCAGCCACCGCGCCCGCGTCCGCGCGTGGGAGCGCGAACAGGCCTGGGGCCCGGCCTACGTCGAGAACCTCCTCGCCGGCACCCGCCAAGCCGAAGCGCGACACCGGCAGACCGCCGAACTACGCCGCGCCGAGGCCGACGCTGCGCGTGTCGAGGCGGAGCGAGACCGCCTCGCGCGCGAGGCGGACCACGCTGGCGCGCTCGCCGAGAACCTGGACCGCCACGGCACCACGCTCGAACAGCAGGCTCAGACCTATGCCGAGTGGTACGCCGCCACTGCCATGACCCGAGCTCTCGGCGAAGCCTCCGCGCAGTACCTCGCCGAACAGCAAGCCGCTGACGAGCCCGAGCCGGCGGTCACCGCCGAGGAATGGCTCGCCCTCGACCGCGCCGCAAAACACGAGGACGACGTCCATCGCGACATCACCGACATTGACGTCGAGGAGCGGCCCGGCGTGGACGAGCGCACTGTCGAGGCGGACAGCGACGATTCCGACGTCTCGCCCGAGCTCGACCGTGTCGAGGACGAGCGTCACGCGGCTCCCGACGCCGTCGAACGAGGCGCTCCCGAGCCCGACGGTCGAAGTGACCGTGATGACGTGCCTCTGGCGGAGACGGACGTCTCTGACATACGTGAGACTGCCGACCGGACTGCGAGCGGCGTCGACGAAGACACGGTCCACGCCCCCGACGCCAATGAGGTCGCGGCCGCGGCCGCCCGCGCTCACGAAGCCGCCGCCGAGCTCCGCAACCGGGAAGCCCTCGAGGAGCGCCACGAGGCCGACGAACGATCACAACAGCTCGCCGCCTGGCACGCGGAGGACGAACCCGTAGCGGGGGAGACCGTCGACGCGAGCGACGACGAGGACGTCGCTGACTCGGACGACTACGTCAACGTGTGACCCGACGGAAGTGGGATCGGCGGCCCGGACCGATCGGGTAACGGGCGGTCCAGCGCTTCCCGGAGGATCGCCGCGCACTCCCCGCGTAGATCGGCGCCTGCGCGGGACCCGTCCTCGAGGTGGCGTGGAAGCACCGGCGGCATGTCGTCGATGAATCCCAGCGCCCAGCTTAGGGCGCGCCCCGCTCCATCCGCGATGGCTGTCGTCCAGCCGTAGGCCGACCACTGTCCCCACCAGCGCCGTCGCTCGGCGCTGTCGAGCCGCGCGATCCCGGCTTCGCGCCACCACCCGGGCTCCGGGTACGGCTCGCCGCGCGACACCGCACCGCACACGATCAGCTCACCCATCGCCCGCCACCGACTCGGAGCCGCGACGTCAGCCGTCGCCGGCGCGGTCGGATGCACACCACCGACCCACGCCAGCGCGCACTGCGCCCCGTGGACCTCCGGGGACTTGCCGCGCTCCACGTAGCACCACAGCAGACCGTGCTCCACCCACGCGAACTGTGGGAGCGGCGGAGCGACCCAGTCTGGCACCTCCCGCACGCGGGGCACTCCCCACACCCTCGTCGTCGCGCTCTCGGTCTCAGCCACGCCGCACCGCCCTCCCGCGCCAACTTTCGGCGCGGGTTGCACTGGAACTCTGTTTCACAGGAGTGTGCGCCGGGCCCCCGACAGCTGGTTGCTTATCTCAAGGGCGACCAGTTGCGTTTGGGGCGCTGTGCGAGGAGCGAGGGCTGATCCTCATCCCGTCAGGATGATGAAGGAAGCGCGACCAGCACACCGCGCCCTCGGAGGCCCACCAAGTGCGCAACAACCGTCCTTCCCACTGCGCGATCCCGGATTACGACGCCACACTCGAGGTTGCGGTGCATGGCGTACTGGGTGAGGTTGGCGCTTCCTATGAGCACCGTCTGCTCGTCGATGACCAAGACCTTGGCGTGCAGCGCAGCTCCGTCCTCTCGGCACGCTCCCGGCCACGCGAGCCTGGTGGCAGGGATGCCCGAGAAGGCGGGCGCCCCGCCGTCGAATCTTGGGTTGTCGGCGGCCCGCTCAGCGAGGAGCGTGATGTCGACTGAGCGAGCGGAGGCCGCTTCCAGCGCGGTGCCGACGCTCGGCTCGGAGTGCATGGCGTAGCTGACGAGCACCACCTCCCTCCGGGCCTCGTTGATCAGATCGGCCACCGTCGCCGACGTCAGTCGGTGGACGGTGACGCCTGACGACGGCCCGGACCAGACCACGTCGATCCGAGAGGTGCCCCGTGCCCGTGCCCGTCGGAGCCCGTCGAGGACGCCGGCCAGCTCGACGTGAGAGCGGTTCGGCAGCGCCGCCTGGATGGACGAGCAGACAGCGCGGACGGGTTGCGAGCCGGTGGCGGACCGAAGTCTCGTGATCGCTGCTGGTCCCTCTCGGGTCGCCACCGTGAGCTCCTCGAGGAGGCGGTCGGGCAACGTCGTCGCGAGGTGGACGAGCTTGTCGACCGGATCGTTCATCGGGGAAAGGCCAGTCCGTTGCCGGTGAGGTCGACGAGGACCGCGCGATCCAGCCAGCGGTTATTCGCCTCGCAGCTGGTTTCCGAGACGAACAGGCAGGCGTGACACGCGGCGGCGTGCTGAGTGCGGTCTCCCGGCGATGGTTCGTGCTCAGCGCACAGCGGGTCGGACGAACAGCGCGCCGCGTCCTCCATCGCCTGGTCGAGCAGCCGCGTCAGGTGGTCGGTCTCCCCTAGCGCCACGAGTCCGCCGAGGGTGCCCTCGCTGTCGCTGGCCGCCGTCGACAGCAGGAACCCGGCCGTTCTCGTGCCCGGCTGGCCCACGTAGAGCCGCTCGCGGATGCTCGCCGACGAGTAGCCGCACTCGAGGGCGACCTGTCGAATCAGTAGGTGGCTCATCGTGTGCAGCAGCAACATCCGCGCCATCGGGAACAGTGGGTCGGCCGGACGGTCGTTGGCCTCCCGCCATGCCCTGTGCGCCTGTCGCAGGTTCTCGATCCGGGGATGGTCGGCGACAGCGTCCTCCCATGCCGCGACGCGATCCTCGCGCAGCTGCAGGAACACCCCCTCGCCCCGCTTCTCGACCGCAGGCACCCAGTCGACCGGGCCGCGACGCAGCGGCGCGAGGTTGGCCGGCCGTCCCTCCCGCCCGTCGGGCCCCTCAAGCCGCGTGAATCCGAGCAGCGCCTGGACCTCACGCAACCGCGGGACCCGCACCACCTGGTCGAGGAGGCCCTCGTAGCCAGGCGGGACGATCAGATTCGGTGCCGCGCGGAAGTCCTCGTCCTGCTTCTCAGAGGTTGGGCGAGAGAGCAGCTGCCACTCCTCGTCGAGCAGGTCGCCGGGTTCGGCCGGCACCGGGCCGCCGCCAGCTCGCATCTTCTCGATCTCGGCCCATATCTCGTCGACCGGCTCGTCGCGCAGGGACCGGAGCTCATCCATTCCGTCGACGATCGCCTTGACCACCTGCGGAGTCGGCTGCGCCCCGAGGAGCTCCCAGTGCTCCCCGATGCGATCGGCGAGGCTCTCGGAGCTGGGCAGGTGCAGGGCACTCGCGCTGACGCCGAACCAGAGGTTGCTTGCCCCGAGGACGATCAGCCGCAACGGCGCACCGCAGTCCTCGAACATCTGCAGGTGCGGGTGCCGCCCGCGGCAGCGGGGCAGACGGTCGGACCCGTCAGTGCCCGAGGCCCGCGCGACGTTGGCCGAGGCACCACACTCCGAGCAACCGATCGTCACCTGCGGTGCGAGAGTGCTGGCGGAGTCGCGCATGGTCAGCTGCGGTCCCCCGCACACCGCCCCGCGGGCTTGGTGGACGAACTCGACGTACGGGAAGTCATCGAGGTGGCCGCGGGCGCATGCGACGAGGAATCGGGCCGGTATGCAACGCCGCTTGCGCGCGTCGGCTCGGTTCGCCTGGTGCGGGCAGCCAGCGTGCACGATCTTCGCCAGGTCCGGGCGGCGACCCCACCGGTGGACGAGCACGAACTGATTGCTGCCGTGCAGCGCCCCGAGCCGGTGGCACTGCGGGCACCGGAGCCAGCCCGGGAACGGTGACACCGGGACGCCAACCTGCGTCCACGGGTCGTCGGCGGCCGCCGGGTCGACCGGTGCACTTTTCAGAGCGCTCACGGTAGGACCGAGGGTGCGCTGGACTTCGGAGAGCAGCCGTGGTTCGTGGACAACCTGCTGGTTCGCGGCGCTCCACGCATCCGTCCCCCGCACGATGACGCTCAGCGCGGGCAGGTCGACGACCGCTCCGACCCCGGTGGTCGAGACGAGGTGGCTCGGGCGCGCCTGCCCGATCCGGGTGGGCTGGGAAATGGGTCCGGGCCGCGACCGGCCGGGGCGGCTCACGCGTTCCCCTGCGTTCCGTAGGTCCACGCGGGAGCATCAGTCAACGACGGATCGCCCTGCCGAATCTGGAGCAGGACCTCTTCCTCGACCTCGCGCATGCTCATCGGCGCGGTCCAGAGGTCCCACGCCGTGACCCCAGGTGCTTCGAGCAGCCCTGCGACATCCGCTGCCTCCTGGTAGCCGAGCTTCCCGGTCGGCAGCTGCGTGCGCCGTTGCGACCACCGGTCGAGCCGATGTTGGACCTTCTTGCGGACCTCGTCGGCGACCTCCTGGTCGCTGGTCACGCGCTCCGCGCGGCGCCCGATCAGCTCGACGAGAGCCTTCGCGGACGGTCCGGTCAGCGGCACTGTGTGCGCGGCCGGGTTCGGCAGGCGGGACGTGGCCTCATGCCTGATGTCCGTGACCACCACCGCGGAGAGCGCGCGGTCGAGCGCGCGGTCACTGAACGGCGTCGTCGTGACCCCCTCGACCCGCATCCCGAAGGTGGCGTGGTTGTAGCCGAAGCGCTCGTAGTGCCCGAGGTCGCGCGGCCGGGTCCATTGGAAGATCGTCAGAACGAGGCCCGGCTCCGACGGCCGGCGCCCCACCCGTGAGGTCGCCTGGATGTACTCGGCAGTGTTCTTCGGCTGGCCGGTGACCACCATCGCCCCGAGCCGAGGGACGTCGACACCGACCTGCAGCATGCTCGTCGCGAGCAGGACGTCGACAGGCCGCATGCGCTCGGCGGCCTCCTTCCGGAAGTCGGGATCGGTGCGCAGGCGCTCCATCGCGGCGGTGGAGTCGTAGGTCGGAACGAAGCCCCGGTCGAGTTCCGCGAGCGTGCTCGTGATCTGCGCGCTCGGCATGCGGCTCGTCAGCTCACTCACGGCCGGGCGTCGGCGGCGGGTGCGGACACGGTTGCTGGAGAGCCGGTCGGCCACGTCGTCCTCCACCAGACGGCGCATCCCGGCGAGCTCGCGGGTGGAGGTGAAGTAGTCGACCACCGTCATGTACGGGTCGGCCGGGGCGCCGTGCTCGTCGAACAGGGCCTGGGCGTGCTCGAGCAGCGCCGCCATCACGCGGATCTCCACCGACTTCAGCGTCTCACCGGGCGCGCAGATCCCGAAGTAGCGCCGGCCGGGCTGCTTTGCGGTCGGCTCAACGGTGGTGGAGAAGAACGTCTCGCCCGCGTCGATGACCTGAGGCGGGAAGACCGTCAGCCCCCGGGCGAAGACCTGCTCCACCTGGTCGCGGGCCCGGCGAACCGTAGCGGTCGAGGCGACGAGGACCGGCCGGACGACCTGCCCGTCGCGCTCGTGGGTGCAGAGCTCGTCGACCACGGTCTCGTAAAGCCCGACCATCGACCCGAGTGCGTCGCTGATCAGGTGCAGCTCGTCCTGGATGATGAGATCAGGCGGGCGCAGCCGCATCGCGGGCTGCAGGGCGGTGGCGGGGTAGCCGGCCGCGGCGGGGTGACGGCTCTTGCAGAAGCCGACGAACTCGGGGTTGTGCCAGCCGTGTCGTGGGCAGCGGGTGTCGACCTGACCGAAGAGCGTCGCGGTCGCCGCCTTCCACGGAAGCTGTGCGAACTTGTCCACCGTGCTGATCACGAGCGCCGGCGTTAGGCGGTAGAGCTCCTCGTCGGTAGTGACCACAGGGAGCCCCTCGCCGTGCGCCTGGCGCTCCGAGAACGGGCACGTGCCCTCTGGGTCGGGGCAGTAGGCCAGCACCCGGCGCCGGACGTCGTCGGTGGTGACGTCGCGGCTGCCCTCCAGCGCGAGACCGCACCACGGGCAGGCGGCGAGCTGAAGCACCCCGCCCGGACCCGTGGTCTGACCCCGCTTGTCCTGGATCTCCTGGCGGGCGTTCTCAAAGGTGTTCGGGGTGACCGACACCCCCACCCACAGCCCGAGACGGAACGGCACCGTGCCCCACCGGCCGTCGCCGCCTGCGATCCGCTCGCGGCGCAGCCACTCGCAGGCGCAGATCAGCGAGGCGGCGCGCTGGAACTGCTGCGCGGTGAGCAGCCGCAGCGTGTAGCGCATGAGCACCGCGACCCCGTCGGTGCCGTCGCGGGCCTCCTCGCCGGTCCCCACCACGCCCTGGAGCCGCCGGACGGCGAGGGTGAACGCCGTCAGGCCGAGGTAGGCCTCCGTCTTCCCGCCGCCGGTGGGGAAGAACAACAGCTGCGCCGTGCCGTCGTCGGGACCCCGCAGGGCATCGGGGTGGCTCGGGTCGGTCAGCCCGGGCAGGCAGAGCAGCACGAACGCCAGCTGGAACGGCCGCCAGCTCCGGGTGCCGACGACGTTGTGCTTGCGCAGCAAGGCGTCGAGCCCGAGCGCGGGGTCGGCGAGGCGGTCACGCACCACCTCACCCCGCACGCGCTGCAGCGCCATGGCTTGGTTGGCGAACCGGAAGGCCTCCCGCGCCTGCCCATTGTCGCGGAGCAGGTCCACGGCGCGGTCGAGGCGGTCGGCGACCTTCAGGGCGAAGTCGAGGCCGACCGCGGCCGCCGGGGCGTAGCGGGCGACCTCGGGGTCGTCGAGCCGAGGCCGCTGTTCCTCCTGGAGCCACCGCCGGTACCCGGTGACGAGGGGACGCAGCGCCCGGACCAGGTCGTCGCGGGCGAGGCCGGGGCTCCCGAGCGTGTCCATGTCGAGTTTCAGCCCGGGCATCTTTCGGGAGTCGCCCGGGACGACGAGCGGCACCTCGGCGGAGGGGAACGATGTCGTCGTCAACCGCCACGCGCGGTCGTCGCCTCGCCGGACGTCGGCGTCGACGGCGCACTGGCGGCCATGGGCGTACTCCCGGGAGTGCCGGAAGAGCAGCTCCAGGGTGCGCCGCTCGTCGTCGGAGGTGGAGGGTGGCTCGGAGAGCTCGGGATCGTTGTGCCCGGCGAAGACCGCGGCGGCACCGTCGAGCGCGGTGACCTGGAGTTGAGCCTGGTAAAGGCGGGCCGTGTCGGGTGCCGACGACGGCGGGGTCTGGCGGTTGATAAGCGCGACGTCGACGATGCGCGTCGCGCCCTTGTGCCGGACGACAGCGCGGACCACGACCTGCTCGTGCAGCGGATCGGGTACGAGGTTGTCCTCTCCGCCGACGGTGCAGTCGATCTCGACCGGCCCGCCGCACGGCACCCGCTTCCACACCCGGCTCGGCCGGCCCTGCTCGGTCTCGTGAATCTCCGACGGACCACGCTCGTAGCGGCCCCACGAAGCCTTGACCCGCAGGGTGTCGACGTCGGCCGGCACCTGGAACGACAGCCCGATCGACGACGCGCCCCGGCTCCCCGAGCGGACCGTGGCCACCGGCTCGGTCCCGGCGTCGCCCGGCTCGTCGAGCGATCCGCCCTCGGCCTCGACGGTCTCGGGTGCCAGCCCGGCCGCCTCGTCGTCGGCGTCCGCTGGCGGCGCCGCCGCCGGGACGAGCCGCCCGACGAGGTACCGCTCAGCGGGCTGCATCCCGGGCGGCAGCTCCTCGTCCGGCCCATCCCACGGGCCGAGCAGGTCGCGCTCGAGCCGGTGCTCCAGCTCGTCGCGCACCGCGACCGACAACATCGCACTCGGGTCCACCTGCGCCCCCTCCCCTCACGGACGCGCCGAGCGTAGGAGGGCCCACCGACAGCCTCACTGACCGGTCACCGGGGCAGCCCAGAAAGTCCTCCCGGCTGGGTCCCGTCGACGCCCTGACAAGAACCGCGGTCCGCAAGGTCGTGAGCTTCACCGGGACGATCCGAACCTGTTCACCCGATGAGCCGACGCCAGCGCTCAGTCGTTCGGCAACAGTCAGTTCGTGGCGTGGGGGAAGCGGCGTTGTCCGGGGATCAACGAGGACGGAACGCGCTGCCGCCGAACGTGGTCCATCGAGGGGAACCCTCGCAAGCGCTACTGCCACGACCATCCGGGAGGGCGGGACAACAGCGTCGGGCGGGTATCGCCCGGGGTTCCGACTACTTTGCGATCGGCCAGTGCCTTCGTGCCGTCTCCTCGCGCGTCGACGGATCGAGTCCAGGGCGAACGGAAGCCCCACCCGTCGACCGCGTTGCGCTCGGGGCGCACGCCGGTGGGGCCCGACGCGGTCGCCTTCGTTGGTCGGGTCCTGTCCGACGGTTGGCAGTCGGCCGTGTCAGGGGAGCTGGCACGCGCCCTCAACGACGAACTGTGGCACGCGCTCAGCGCGAAGAGCGGTAACCGAGTGTTCTGCCGGAACCTCGCCTATATCGCTCGGGAGCTCGAGAAGATCGTTGAAGCGCCGAAGCGCTTGCTCAGCTGGGCGGTCCGGCGTGCCGTCCGGTCGCAGGGCGCCTCCACCATCGAAGCCGAGATTGCTAGGGCACTGGTGGATCACGCGGTCGGCGATTCGCTGAAGCTGTCTATCCCACACCTCGGGGATGCAGTGCGGACGATCCGCGTGACCGGGGTCTGGTCGTGCTTACAGGCCGATCTCTCACTCGAGGGCTGCGAATGCTTCAAAGACCTCGCTTCGGACAAGCCGAAGGAGTTGATGAAGGCCGAGCTGGAGGCCAAGATCGACGGCCTCGTGCGCGCCTGACCACCGCGCTTGGCCAGCAAGGCGCGTGTCTTCTCGCGGCGTTCGAGGAGCTTGGGCTGCGTCGCGCCGACCCATCGATCGGTGAGGCGGTGTGGGCTTCCCAGCGATCGATGATCGCGATCTCCGACTCGAGGTCGCCGAGCTTGCGGTAGATGATCGCCGCGTGCCCGGTCCAGGCCGGCGGGGTTTCCCGAACGACGATCTCCCGTGTCCCGAGGTACTCGGCGCGACGCGGAGCGTTATAACGCTGGACGGCCTGCTCAGCTTCGAGGGCCGTGATGGTCTCGAGGAGCAGTTCCAACGCCTCGCCGTACCGCTGCTCGCGCTTGAGCCGCACGACCTCGTCGTGCCAGGCCAGGAAGTGGTGCCCGCGGACGAAGCCCGCTTCATGCTCGGCGGCTTCCATTTCGTCGGAGGGGGACAGCCGCCAGCCGTCGCGCTTCGCCGTCCACGCCCGCTTCCCCTGACCCATGCCGTCGTAGCGCGGATCGGACCAATACCGATGGGTGTCGTCCTTCGGCTCGACGGTGCGGGGGCTGAACCAGCCCATCACTTGGCTCCCTGCTCGGCGGCGTAGCGGCGCTGGTTCTCCTCAAGCAGGCGGTCGAGGAGTTCGAATCGGGCGTCGGGACCGACAGTCCAGCGGATGCCGATCCTGGTGGGGTGGTGGCCGATGTTGAGGTCGAGGTCCGACCAGCCGTAGGCGTCCATGACCGCGTGGTCGATGTCGGCGTGGAGGTCGCGGAGGGCGACGACCGCCGGGTCGCGATCGGCGGGGTCGTGGACGTGGTTGTAGGTGGTCGTCAGGCCCCAGCCCCGGCCGAACATCAGCTCTCGCCGCTCGGTGTCAAGGCGGGCGCCGAGCTCATCGAGCCAGGGCGTCGGTACGGGCCGCGGCAGGGTGAGGAAGACGTCCGAGGGCGAGTAGTTAACTCGTGTCTCGAGCGTGGATGTGTACCGGACCGTCCACGTCGTGTGGATGCTCGACGACAGCACGGCCAGCTCTGCGAACCCGTCGAAACCAAACACTGCGCATTTGTGGGCGAAAACCTGGTTCGCGGGGACGCGGACCGGCATCACAGCGTTGCTAACCATGCTGATGGCAAGGACGTGTTCAAGGTTAGAGATCGCCGCGTACAGGTTCGGAGCGCGCTCTCCGTAGATCCACCATCGGTCGCGACGCTGAGCTCGTGCGTTCCGGTCACGCTCGGGCTTGACGTCCCGCTGGACGATAGCGAGCAACTCCGGGTAGCGCTTGGCCTGATCAAGCGACCAGCCTCGGAAGTTGATAATCCAGCGGCTCGCCGAGCAGTCCGGTCGCTGATTGAGGTCCTGCCCAATGATATAGCGTTGGAGCGCTTCGGCGTGGCGAGCGTCTTCAGAGATTAGTTGCAGCGCCTCGTCTTCGCTCATCGTGAAACCGAGGCCATCCACCTTTGATCCGTTGAAAACAAGATTCGCATTCTCGGCAAGGCGATGCTTGGCGCCACCGACACGGCCCACCGGCTCGAGGTCGGCGCCGATGGCGGGCACCGGTTCGTCGTCAAGGCGTCGCTCACCGAGCGGGCCGACAGGAGCGCGGCTGGCCCACACGTCAACAATCTCGAGATTCGCGCTCGCCGACGGCCATGGGTGGCTAGTCCGGCCGCGACGGATCGTCATCCCCCGAGCCACCGACTGGGCGAGCCCAACCTCCAGGGTGTCCCCCTGCACCAAGGTGTTTGTTGCGATGTAGCCGAGCTGACCCCGCGAGGACAGCAAGCGCTGCGCGCGGAGAACGAAGCGAGCCGCAAGGTCGGCGTTGCCCTTGACGTCGCGACCGTCCCAGCGCTGAAGGAACCCGGCAAGATCGTATCCGACGGCGCCCCGGAGCTTGGAACCGCCGAGGAACGGCGGATTGCCAATGATCGCGTCGAAGCCGCGGTCGGGGCTGTCGACGAACACCTCGGGGAACTCGACGGGCCAGTGGAACGGCGTGCGTGGGGCCCGGCCGTCGGGGCGTTCGGCCTGCAGGTCGGGCTGGGCACGTTCCTTCAGCACGGCGTCGTCGTCGCCGCTCGCCGAGCTCATCTCGAGACCGAGGGCGACGAAGGCGCTGCGGACGTCGCGAGCGGTGCGGGTGCGGGCAACGCTCAGGCCGATGCCGACGAGGCGATCAGCGACGGCGCGCAGGTGGGCGGTCAGGGCGCGCGCCTCGCGGAGCTGCCGCTGTTTGCGCTCGATGTCACGAAGACCCTCGGGCGGGATCGCGTTCGCCCGATTGCGAACGTCGGCGGCCTCGCCCAGCGTGCGGACCCAGGCATCGGTGAAGGGCAGCTCGACCTCACGCAGGGCCCGGCCGGCGACCGGGTCCAGGTGCAGCGTGGTGAGCTGGTCGACCTCGACGAGGCCGAGCAGGCTGTCGCCCGCGACGAGACGGCCGTCGAGGAAGTCGAAGGGGCGCTCACGGTCCATGGTGAGCAGCCAGAGCGACAGCTTTGCCATGTCGACGGCCAGCGGGTTGACGTCAACGCCATAGAGGCAGCGCTCCACCACCCGGCGGCGGGCCTCGAGCAACACCGGCGGCACCTCGGCGTCGGCCTGCTCCCCGGCGCCGACCCAGCGCTCGGCGTCGAGATCGCCCTCGTCTGCCTCGGCGGTGACCACGCAGTCGGCGAGGTAGCGGCACGCGGACACCAGGAAGGCACCTGAGCCCATCGCGATGTCGGCCACTCGCAGGCCGAGTAGGTGCCGGCTGGGGCGGAGCCTCCACTCCGAACGGTCGGCCGTCTGCAGGGGACCGGGGAAGTAGACGAGGGGCTCCAGCGCCCCCGTGGCGATCTCGAGCGCGAGCTGCGGCGGCGTGTAGTGGGCCCCGGTGGCCGCCCTACGACGACTGGGCGCGAGATAGCGCCGGCCGGGGCGAACCACCATGGGCCGTTCACGCTCGTCACGGCGCAGCACCGGCGCCAGCGCCACGGCGACCTTGAACGCCTCGGGCTCGGCGTCACCGACCTCCTCTGCGAGCACGTGCTCGTCGAGCACTTCCCGCAGGGCCTTCTCCACCCGGCTCGCCGTCCAGCCGATACGCGCGGCCACCTCGGCCTGGAGCGTGTCGGGCAGGCCGTCGACCCAGGTCCGGGCCTCGGCGACCCCGACCTCCGTTGGCATCTTCTGACGCGGCCATTTCGAGTGCCGGGCGAGCAGGAGGGTGAGCTCGTCGGCGGTCCGGACCTCCAGTTCGAGCAGGCCCTCGTAGACGTAGCCGATCTGCTCGACGCCCAGCGCACGGAACGTCAGCCGCCGCCATTCGACGCCGACGGTCACGAACTGGACCGCGCGCAGCATGCGCCACACGGTGCGGTCGTCGACCGCGGGGACGGTGGCGCCAGCCGAGCTCTCTTCACCGGCACGCCCTTCCAGCCAAGGGAAGCGGTTTGGATCGAACAGATCACTGCCGTAGGCCGGGAGTCGCAGGTCCTCGTGGTGGACCCCGCCGTGCACCGCGCGCGCCGTGGCGAGCAGGCGATGCCATGCGCCATACCGATAGTCCAGCGACTGCGGGCCGGCCAATGCTCTGACGCGGTCGAGGTCGTCGACGAGCCGGCCGACGCTGTAAGCGGAGGCGTAGACCTCGTCGTCGCTGGGCAGGAGGCGCCGCTCCTCGGCGAAGAGGAGAAACACCACCCGCATCATCACGGTGATGACGCCGCGGTAGAGCTCATCGTCGTCGACACGCGCGAGCAGGGCGCCGCCGCTGTCGGCGTCGAGCCGGTCGAGCGTGCGAACGAGCAGCTCGACGGCGTCGCGCACCTGGCGGCCGAGGGCGTCGGTGAGCTCCTCACCGCGTTCGAGGCTCTCCTCGAGCAGCCTCGGCAGCGTGTCGGGCGCGGCCACCCCGAGGAACCTCTGCCGGCCCAACAGGGCGGCGAACGCGGCCAGCGAGTCGGGCTCCTCGCTGAATAACGAGGCGTCGAAAACCGCGACGCCCGTGGCGGCGCGGCGCGGCGCCCAAACGATCGCCCACCAGCGCCCGTCGGTCACGAGCCCGACCGGCACATCTCGGGCCCGCAGGAGGACCGCGAGGCGCTCCGCTGCGTTGGCGGTCCAACCGTCGCGGGTGGTCCGTGCGAGCGGGTGGGTGCCCCAGGGCTCGATCCGGCCGAACAAGCGCCAGGGGCTGGCGCCGCCCGATGGCGGCCCGGTCGGCTCGGCGGCTTCGGCCGCGTCGTCGTCGGAGCCCCCGGCATCGTCGTCGGGTACGTCCTCGTCGGGAATCGATTCCTCGGCCTCGTCGACGACGAAGGCGAGGTCGGGATGCACGGTCACCCGGTGCTCGACCACGAGCGCCCCGAGCGCGTCGGGGAGGTCGTCCCGATGGTGCTCGCCCCAGTCGAGGACGCCGGAGAGCAGCTCGTCGATCACGGCCCGGCGCTCCTCGCCCTGCGTGGCGAGCATTCGCTCCACGACATGTCGAACCGCACCGCGCCGGTCAGCCGACACCGGCGGCAGGCCGTCGGGAAACACCCGGTGGACGACGGGCAGGGTGAGGAACGGCCCAGAGGTCTGGAGGAGCTCGAGCCAACTGTGGCGTTTGCGGGTCGCCTCGCCGGCACCGTTCACACGGCGAGCCGGGCTCACGCGTCCACCCCGTCGGGCACGACGACCGCGATGGCGAACGGGAAGACCAGCTCCCTGACCTCGGCGAACCGGCGTGTCACCAGGGCCACCTCGCGGTCGCGCTCGTCGTCGAGGGAGTCGAGCCGAGTCCGCCACGCCTCCCGATCGCGCTCCACCTGGGCCTGTTCGGCGCGGTCGAGGTCAGCGAACGAGAGCTGCGACGACTCTTCCGTGACGAGTGCGCCCTGCAGCGTCCGGCGCAGCTGCGCGAAGACGGCCTGCACGCGCTTCTCCTCCTCCGCGGCCCGGTGGGTGAAGGTCGTCGCCAGGCTCGTCACGCGGTCGCGGGCCTGGACGTCGACGTCCTCGCGGAGCCAAGTGCCGAGCCGCGTCCAGTCGGCGGCGATCCGTTCCCGAGCTGCCGCTGGGGCTAGGCGGCACCTCCCGGGGGCGAAGGCCTCGGCGACGGCGCGGCGGAGCGCAGCGTTCCGATCCTGCGTGAGGTCGAGCCGTCGTCCCCGTCCCGAGCTCGCGATCACCCGGCCCGCCGGGAGGACCTCCTCGTGCAGCCGGGCGCCGTCCGCGCCGACCACGACGAGACGGGAGAAGACGATGACGAGGAGGTCGTCGATCTTGGCCGCTTCCGGCAGCGCGGCCCGGACCGCAGCGACCCGGTGCAGGTCACGGCGCGAGCCCCACACCGCGCTGCGTAGCAGGCGGGTGGCTTGCGCGACTAGCGGGTGGCCGAGGTGGGCGAGGACCACGTCCTCGTCGGCGGCCTGCTGATCGAAGGTGAACGGCCGCTCCGCGCCCGTGAGGGGATCGGCGTGGCCCTCCACCGTGCGCTCCCATCCCCGGCGCAGCCGACCGGCTGTCACCACGCCGGGGCGGACGTCGATCAGCGGTTCCTGCTCGGCGAGGGCCAGGGCCGTGTCGACGACCCGACGGACGTTGGCGGGGGCCACCTGCAGCTCCGCGACGCTGGTGGCGAGCTGGGCGCGCAGCTTCGTGACCTGGTCGCGGAGGTCCTGCTCGGCCCGCAGGACGCGGGTGGTGGCTTTCGGGGTCACGGTGGCCGGGTCGGCGAGGGTCGCGCGGCCGAGCATCCGTGCCTCGACGGCGCCCGCCATGACCGGGTTGACGCTTCCGAGGTCCTCGCGCTCCACCGCGACCTTCTTGGCCACGCGGGCGAGGAACTCCAGGTCGGCCTCGTAGGAGCCGGGCGTGGCGGTGCTCCAGCCGGCGCCGATGAAGTGGCAGACGATGACGGGCTCGGTCTGCCCGTGGCGGTCGACCCGACCGATCCGCTGTTCGAGACGGTTCGGGTTGAACGGGATGTCGTAGTGGACGACACGGTGGCAGTGCCGCTGCAGGTCGATGCCCTCACCGGCGGCGTCGGTGGCGAGCAGGATGCGCACGGGGTCGCGGTCGGGGCGGGCCTGGAACGCCGCCTTGAGGTGCTCGCGGCGCTTCGGGTCCATGCCGCCGAAGACGAGCCCGAGACGATCGCCGCCAAGACCGGCGGCGTCGAGCAGGCCCGCGAGCCAGACCAGGGTGTCGACATACTCGGTAAAGACGAGGATGCGTTCGTCGTCCTCGAGCACCCGCTGGATCTCGTGCATCAGGGCCCTGGCCTTGCTGTCAGCGGGCTCCGCGTGGGCGTCGGCCCAGGTCTGCAGCTCGGAGAGGGCAGCGTCGGCGTCGGCCCCGCGCTCGACGCCCGTGGCACGGTGCAGGGTAGTGAGGAGTTCGGCCTGCGCCTCCTCGGCGGTCTCGTCGTCGGCGAGACCGTCGTCCCACCCCACGACCTCGTCGATCCAGTCGGGGACCGACTCCGTCCCGCCGTCCTCCCGACGATCCGCGTGGGCGGCGAGGGTGCGGGCGAACGCGGCCGGGCTGGAGAACAGCCGCTTCTTGAGCAGCAGCGCGATCAGGTCGTTCGCGCGGACACCGCGGTCGGTGGTCCCGGCGCGGCGACGGAGCTGGAGGTACCGGTCGAGCAGCTCGTGGCCGTGGTGCTCGTCGTCGGTGTAGGGCACCTCGATTGCGCGGGTCATGCGGGGCGGGAAGAGCGGCTCGCCGTCGTCGTTCCGTAGGTCGTCCTTGAGGCGGCGGATCATGACGTCGCGGACCGCAGCGGGGTCGGGGTCGATGCCGCGGGTGAAGCGCTGCGGGTCGAGGATCTCCAGCAGCGCCTGCCAGGACTCGCGGTGGCCGTTGTGCGGGGTGGCGGAGAGGAAGAGGCGGTGGCGGCTGTACGCGCCCAGCCGGCGGACGGCGTGGGTCTGCCGGCTGTCGACGGCGTAGCCGCTGGCCTTGCGCGGCGCGGGCGGTGCGCAATGGTGGGCCTCGTCGACCACGAGCAGGTCGAAGAAGCCTTGGTGCTCGGCCTCGACGGTGAGGACCTCGTCGAGCAGCCGCTGCACCCGGGGGGATCGCAGCCACTGCAAGCTGATGACCGTTCGCGGATGCACGGCGAAGGGGTTGGCCTGCAGACCGTGGTCGCGCCGGAGATCGCGGAGCGCGGCGGCGTCGAGCACGACGAAGTCGAGCCCGAACTTCTCGGCCATCTCGTCGTGCCACTTGCCCGTGAGCGAGGCCGGGCAGACGACGATGATCCGCCGAGCGCGGTGGCGCAGCAGTAGCTCTTGTGCGACGAGGCCAGCCTCGATGGTCTTGCCGAGTCCGACGTCGTCGGCGATGAGCAGATTGACCCGGGGCATGGCGAGCGCACGCGCCACCGGGGCGAGTTGGTGGGGCTCGATGGAGATGCCGGCGCGGAACGGCGCCTGCAGGGTTCGCTCGTCGGCGCTCGCGACGGTGCCCCACCGGACGGCGTCAAGGAAGGCGCCGAAACGCTCGGGGTCGTCCCAGCCGTCCGGCGTGACCTCGGGGAGCGCGCTCGCCGGGAGGACCTCGCGGCCCGGTTCGACGTCCCAGACGACGGTCAGCTCGTCGCCGAGGTCATCGTCGCTGACGCTGGTTAGGCGCACCATCGTGGCGCCGGGGAGCGGGGTTGGAGAGAGCTCGTCGCGCTGTTGGCGGCTGTGGTGGGTGCTCGCCACCACCCACTGCTGCCCGCGCACGCGGACGAGTTGGCCGACCTCCGGGGCGTCAGCCAGAGTCGATGCCGTCATGCTTCCCCTCGGCTCTGCTGTTCCACTACGAGCGACGATCGTGCCTGATCGAGGGCTTCACCGGGGGGTCCGGGTCAAGCCGGTGGAGACACGCCTTGCCGAGACCCACGTCCGGCCGGTGACCCCCGGTGCGGGGTCACGACGAAACGGCTCGGTCGCGCGTGACTACGCCCGCTCGAGGGTGACGCGAGCCGGGTTCTCCCGTGCCTCATGCCGAGTCGGCAGCTAGGTCGCTGGGGGCGAGGTCCGGTCGTAGGCGCAGGTACGTGGTGGCGTGGCGCCATCGGCCCTGCTCGTAGGCGGTGTCGGTCTCGACCTCGACCACCAGCTCTGGTTCGACCTGGGTGTACTCGATCTCGCTGCCGGGGGTCTGTCCAAAGCGACTGGAGGGCAGCCGCGGCGGCCAGGGGTGCTTGCGGCTCGGCGGTCGCAGCAGACGTCGCAGCTGGTCGCGCGCGGCGAGGGGCAGCGGGCTCGTGCGGCCGACGACTCGGAGGTGGCCGCCTCGGTAGCGGCCGAGGACGAGGGCTTCGGGGCGCTCGAGGGTGCCGAACACGCCGCCGATGACGGCTTCGGTGGTGTCGCGGGCGCGCAGCTTCTGCCAGCTGCGGGCGCCGGGGCGGTAGCGCTGGTCGCGGCGCTTGGCGACGACACCCTCGATGCCCGGCGGCTGGTCGCGCAGCCAGGCCCCCGCGGCTCGCGGGTCGGTGGTCATCGGCATGAGCCTCACCCCGCGCGGCGCACCGCCCAGCACCGTCTCGAGGACCTCGCGGCGCTCGTCGTACAGCGCGGGTCGCAGGTCGTGGCCGTCGTGGTGCAGGACGTCGAAGGCGACTAGCGAGGCCGGGCTCTCGCCGGCCAGCTGCGCGGTGCGCGCGGGGGAGGAGTAGCGCAGGCGCTGCTGCAGCGCGGCGAAGTCGACGCCGCCGCCGGCGGCGATGACGAGCTCTCCGTCGAGGACGAGCCCCGGTGGCAGGAGGCGCGCGGCGGCGACGACCTCGGGGAAGTACCGGCCGAGCGGCTTGGCGCGGCGGCTGTCGAGGCGCACGTCGCCGAACTCGCTGCTCGAGAGCAGGCAGCGGAAGCCGTCGAGCTTGGGCTCGTAGGCCCACGGCCCTGCGGTCGGCAGGACATCGACCGACCGCGACAGCATCACCGCGACCTTCTCGACCACCGCTGGAGTCTCACCGAGGATCGGCGGCCGGTGCCACCGGTGGAAAGCGGCCTCGCACCGGACGAGACCTCCGCTCCTTGCCGCGGCCTCGCGACACTGAGCACGAGCGCCATCGATGAGCGGTCGCGGTGGGTCTACAGCGGATGGTCGGTCTTGTCTCGGCGCGCGCTCTCGTAGCCGGCGGGCAGCGGGCCACGGAACTGCGGCGCCGGCTCACGGATCGGGTCGTGCACGAGGCGCTGCGCGGCCCGGGCCGCGTGCTCCCACACCCGCGGTGAGGTCGGGCGCTCGCGCCAGTCCTCGGCGAGGGTCTCGAGCAGGGCTCCCAGGGCGTCCGCCGACTCCCGGTCGAGGCCGGCGAACCCGCCGGGACCACGTTCACGCGCCACGGCGGCGGCTTCGATCATCTGCTCGGCCTCGAGCCGTCGTTGCTCGCGGCGACGGAGCTCGGCTGGGTGAACCACACGCACCTCCAGGACAGGACGAGATGAGCGTCCTTCCGCGGGGGAGCGCGGGCGACGCCCCAGCGTGGCACGACCCGACGACGAGACGTCCCCTGTCCACGCCGCGGGGACAGGCCTCATGCCGCCACCGTGCTGGGCCCACCGGTTGATCAGGTACGCGCCGCTGCGCAGGGCTCCTCACGGCCGGGCGGCCGGGGCGCCTGCGGCGCGGGATCGACGCCGCTACCGCGGCGGTCGGCGCTGGAGGGCCCCGGGAGCTTGATCGGGCCGTTCCTCCCGGTCAAGGGCGCTCCGCTGCGCTACGCGTCGCTGCGCGACCAGCCTCCGCAAGCTCCGGCTGGCCCTTGACCGCGAGCCTCGACGGCCCGCTCGGCGCCCTTCGGGCGGTGGAGGCAGCAAGCGCCTCCGCCCACCGCCCCGGGGCCCACCAGCCCCGCCCTCTCCAGGTCGGAGGCCACCATGAGTAACCAGCCCAACCACGACCCGCGCACCGACACCCGGGCGGACAGCGACCTACTCGCCGCCTACGTCAGCGGGGACACCGACGCGCTCGCGGTCCTGGTGCACCGCTACCAGCGGGTGCTGCTGAGCCTCGTGCGCAACCTGGCGTGGTTTGAGCCGGACCCCGAGGCCGTGGTGCAGGAGGTGTGGCTGCGCGTGCTGCAGAGCGCGGCGACCTTCTCGGGCAAGGCGAAGGTGTCGACCTGGCTGCATCGCATCACCGTCAACGAGGCCATCACCGCAGCCCGTCGCCGTCGCGCCAACCGGTCGACCCCGTTCGGAGAGCTGTACCGGACCCACGACCAGCCCGAGCGCACCGACCCCGGCGACCCCTCGCTGGCGGTCATCGACCGGGAGCACGCCGCGGTGGTCCTGCCCAACCTGCTCGCGCTGCTACCCCGGGACCAGCGCCTCGTGCTGGAAGTGCTCCACCTCGACGGGCTCACCAACGAGGAAGCGGCGGAACTGCTGGGGGTCGCCGTTGGCACGGTGAAGTCCCGGGCTCACCGCGCCCGCGGGACCATCCTCGCCCACCTCGCGACGCAGAGTCGTCGAGAGGCCCGGGCGGACCTGTGACAGCGGCTCGCCGTTCCCACCTGCTCCGCGACGGCGGGAACGGCGAGCCCGCGCGGTGCGTCAGACCAGCATGACCATCCACCACGTGAGCTCGCACGCGACGGACACCCCCGGGGCCGGTGTCCCCCACGGCGCTTCTCGGGACGCGATTAGCCGGCTTTTCGCTGCCGCCCTCGACGGTGACCGCCGCGCCGAGGCCGCCCTGCATCTGCTAGGCGGGTTCGACGACTCTGCGCACCGCGCGTCCTGGGCGCTGCTTAGCGCGTCCCAAGACCCTGCCGGGCCCACGCCGCCCGACGTGCTCGCCAGCATTGACCGCACCCTGGCCGCACTCCGTGACCGTCAGCCATGACGCCCCGGGCAACCGTTTGCGCTCGCGATCGTCACCAGCACACAGGGCGTCCTGCTGACCGAACACCCCTCACGGTGTTCCGCCGGTCACGTTCCCGGGGGCAAGGTCGAGCCCGGGGAGCAGCGGTCGGAGCGAGACGTCGCGCTGATGAGGCACCCCCGATGACCCTTCTGCCGTCCGTCGCCCTTCCGTAGGGTCTGCAAGGTGTCAGGGGAGGAGCTGCATGAGCAGGGTCGTGACGGCGCTCAACGCGCGAAAACCTGGCTTGATTCAACAACTCGTGCCAACGCCAAGTGGGTCAATCCAGACAAATGGGCCGTCCGAAAGTTGACCTTTCCTTGGTCTGAAGGTACTAAGCCGACCTTCTCGTTTGACCTCGGTGGCGATCTCATAGGTGGCGACTTCGACGGGCAGGAATTTCTCGCCGAGTGCAAGCTCTACAAGGGGTCGAGCGACCAAGGCTCGTTATACTACGAGTATCTAGCAAAGTGCTATCGGGCGTACAGCCTACGTCCCGAACGATGTGACCATTTCATGTGGATCACGTTCGGGACCCGTCAGATCATGAGTCGCCGGGCCCAGCCGCGACCATCGAGAACCTTGCGGCGGAACTCCGGTGGATACCTCTTCGGCACGGGCTGGTGATCCTCTCGACAGCGAGGATTGTGATCATCCAGTAACCCGACTCCAGCCAAGCCGGGGCACATCAAGCTCTCCGGACACGCCGGGGCGGTTCACTCGCGGGTGCCGACGCGGTCGTCGTGCTGTTCCGACGGCCTACTCCAATTGTTGGAGGAGTGCCTCGGCCTTGGCCACGTCGGCTTGGGCGCCGGGTCCGATCTGGTGGAAGTTGGCGAGGGCGGCGTGGGCGTAGAGCAGAGCGTCGCCGGGCCGCTCGTGGGCGAGCAGCAGGGCGATGTTGTAGCGGGTTCTTCCGGCGCCGTAGGTGTCACCGCGTGCCTCCACGTGGCGGATACATTGCTGGTAGTGGTGCATGGCCCGGGGGAGGTCGCCTACCTGGCGGTAAAGGACGCCGAGCTGGTTGTGGGCGGTGGCGCGGTAGTCGTGGTGGTCGTCGGGTAGCAGGTCGAGGGCCTGCTGGTGGCCGGCGCGGGCCTGCTCGAGGTAGGCGTCGAGCTCCTCGGTTGGAGCGTCGGCGGCGCGGGCCTCGCGGAACCGGTGATAGGCGACGTTGGCCAGAGAGCCATGGGTGGCGGCGCGGCCGACGTGGTCGTGGTCGGGGGTGAGGTCGAGGTCGCGTTGGTGCCAGTGCTGGGCCTGGTCGAGGTCGCGCAGCCCGGTCACGCGCAGGTAGGCGTTACCGAGTCTCGAGGCGGCGATTGCTTGCGCGAGGCTGTCGCCGAGGCGCTCGGCGAGGTCGTACTGGGCCTGGTAGTGAGCGAGGCAGGCCGGATTGTCTTGCTCGAGCAGCAGGTTCCCGAGGTTCTGTTCCCTGACCCTAAGCATGCGCAGGCGAGACCGGCCGGTGGGGTCGAGCTGGTCGGGAGGCAGTTCGAGGTAGGGCGCGGCGCGGTCGCGGTCCCAGGCGGCGGCGAGGGTTTGTAGGCGGGTGGCGGTGGGCCAGTCCTGCCGCGCCTGCGCGATCTGCACCCGGTAGTTGGTGACGAGGCTGTAGCTCTCCTCGCGGCCGGGGCGCGGGGCGTCGGTGGTGAGGTCGATGTAGTCGCCCTGGATGTCGGTCACGAGCCGGGCCCACTCGGGGTCACGCCCGGTCAGTTGGTAGAGCTTCTTCAGGCCTTGGGCGCAGCCCAGCGCCGCGTCGGGTAGGTGGTGGGCGCGGGCCAGGTCCAGGCCGTGGCGCAGGTTGGCTTCCTCGGCTCGTAGCGCGGGCAGCACCGCGACCGCCTGTCCGTCCGCGACCTGCTTGAAGTAGTAGGTGCCGAGGGTGGCGTGGGTGTGGGTGTAGGCGCGGGCGGCGGTGTCGGGGTCGGGGGTGTGGCAGTGGAATAGGTCGGTGAAGAACCAGGGCAGGGCGGGGTGGATGCCGTAGTAGCCGCCGCCGTGCGCGGTGAGCAGCCCGAGCTCGGCGGCCCGGTCGAGCAGGGCGGCGAGCTGTTCGCGGTCGGCGCCGGCCAGGGCGGCGACGGCGTCGTCGCCGGCGGTCTGCGGGTCTCCCATGGCGCGTAGGGCGTCGATGGTGACGGTGTCGCGGAACAGGTGCAGCAGCGCGAGTTGGGTGTGTTCGGTGTCGGTGAAGGCGTGGGTGAACCCGTAGGCCAGGGAGGCGGCCAGCGAGTCGCTGCGACCCAGCTCGGCGTTCGCTGCTGGTTCCAGCACGGCGGCCCCCGTATCGACCCGGGCCACGAAGGCTTCGAGCTGCGCGGTGCTGGTGACCTGCTCGCGCAGCACGGCCTGGCGCACCGCGACGGTGATCGCCAACGGGTTACCGCCGGTGAACCGGGCCAGGGGACGCCAGTCGATGGTGCCGGTGGTGGCGCCGAGGTGCCTGGCGAGGGCGCGGGTGAGCTGGAGGCTTTCCCATAGAGGCATGGGTGCCAGCTGAACGCGTTGCGGGAGTTCGCCCAGCCAGGGGTGCTCGTCGCGGCGGGATGTCAGTAGCACCCTGGTCTGGGTGCGGTAGCGCAGCTCGCGCAGGAAGCCGCGTAGCTCGGTCTGCTCCTGGTCGCTCCAGGTCGATGGGCTGCCGGCCGGGAACCCGGTGACGGGTTCGACGTTGTCCCAGACCCACAGCACCGGTATGTGCGCGAGCACCTGCAGGATCACGTTCCGTCGTGCGGTCGGGTCGGTGAGCGCCGCCCAATGGAGGTCGTTGGCCTCCAGCAGCGGCGCGAACACTGCACCCGCAGTGTCCAGGACCCGATCCAGCGGGGTGTGGTGCTCGAAGCTCGTCCAGAGCACGACGCCGTGCCTGCTGCTGCCGTCACCGCTGTCGCTGTCGCTGTCGCTGTCGCTGTCGCTGTCGCTGTCGCTGTCGCTGTCGCTGTCGCTGTCGCTGTCGCTGTCGCTGTCGCTGTCGCTGTCGCTGTCGCTGTCGCTGTCGCTGTCGCTGTCCAGGCGTAGCCCGCCGGTGGCGAGGTACCAGCGGGTGAACTCGGCGGCGGTGGTGGTCTTGCCGGCTCCGGCGAACGCGTGGAGCAGCACGACCTGGTGGTCGTCGAAGGCGCGGTCGAGAGCGAGCAGGGCCTCGTCGCGCCCGTAGAACCCGATGTCCGGGGCGGCGGGGACGTCGGTGCCGGTGCGGGAGCGGGTGTCGCCGCCGTGCAGGGTGATCCGGGGTTGCGCCGCGGCGGGCCGTTCGATGAGGGTGCGGGGGGCGGCTTCGTAGACGGTGGGCACCATCCAGTCCTGCAGATCGACTGGGGTGGTGCCGAGTTCGCGGGTAGGGTCGGCGGCCAAGGCGCGCCGCCCGGCTGCGGCGGCCTGTCCGAGGGGGTGCCCGGCGAGCAGGCTGGTGTAGAGGTCAGCGACGAACTGGGCCGCGGTGACGACGTAGACGTTGTAGCGCATGGCCACCACACCGGCGACGCCCCGGTCGGCGACCTCCGCGGCCAGGGAGCCGTAGGCGCGGACCCGTTCGTTCACCTCGCTCAGGGCCGGGTCGGGGGCCGAGGGGGCGTCGGCGTAGGCGGAGCGGCAGGCGTTGAGGACCAGGACCGGGACCCTGGTCTCGACCAGCAGGTCGGCCAGGGTGGGGCCGTCGACGAGCTCCTGGTTGCTGCTCGTGTCGGGGCGTTCGAACAGCAGGTAGCCGTGCTGCCCGGGCCGGGCGGGTGCGGCGAGGCCGGGCCCGTAGCTGGTGGCCGACACCTCGACCCGGCCGTCGCCCTCGGCCAAGATGTCGCGATAGGTGCCGTGGCCGTCGAAGTGCACCACCTGGTAGGGCTGGCCTGCATGAGCGGCGGCGCGCAGCACGGTGGCGAGGCGGGCGAACGACGCGGGGCGCAGCACGTCGAGGTTGAGCCCGTCGAGGCGGTCGACCCCGCCGCGGACCAGCCGCGAGGCCACCGACCGGAACGGGACGTCGTCGCGGCCGCTCGGGCGGCAGATCACCAGGAGCACCCGCAGTCGATCCTGACTGGTCTGCGGGAGTCGGGTGCGGGCGGCCTGGGTGTGGGTGCGGACGAACTGCCCGGCCTCGACCGCGAGCTTGCTGCCGCGCCGATCACGCAGCAGCTCCCACGGCAGGCCGGGGACGTCGGCGGGGTCGGCGTCGACCTCGATCCGCATCCGGTCCAGCCCGCCCGCGCTGGCCTCGTTCCACAGATCGCGGATGTCGCCGTCACCAAAGATGGCGGCGAACAGCTCGCGGCCCACCGTGTCCAGTAGCTGCTCGGCCTCGGCGGCCATTGCCGGGCCGGGCTCGGTGGGGAACCCGGCGTAGTCCTCGAGGTACCAGCGCAGCTTCTCCGCACCGGCGGGATCGGGCGGCACGGTGACCTCGACGGTCGCGGTGCGGGGCGCGAACCCGGGGAGAGTCGCGGACACGGTGATGCGATGGTGTCCCGCTTCGCCCAGGGGGCGGTCCTCGATCTTCATCACCGGCCCGTTATCCACGCCATCACCTCGTCTCGGGCTCACTGTGTGTTACCCCCTAGTCTGCGTTCCCGCGTTGGAACGGAGTCGCTCGTGCCGCTGACCCCCGCCACCTACAAGTGCCCCACCCACCCCCAGGTGGACCTGACCTCCCGTGTCCTCGAGGCCCTCGAGGACGAGGGCCCACCAGTCGCGTTCGGGAAGCGCCCCTTCCGGGTGCAGGTGACGTGTCCCGGGGATGGTTCCGGGGCTCACATGTTGATGGCCTCGGGCGAGCGCGAGACCTGATGGCCGTCGGGGAGCTCACCGACGGCGACCGTCGTTGGCTGGCGCTGGCCGACGAGCTCGCGCCGGCCAAGTCGCTGCAGCGGCTCGACACCGCCGCCAGCCGGGTCGCCTCCACCGTCAGCGTGGTCGCCACCGTGCTCACCGGGCTCGGGCTGCTCGCCGCCAGCCTCACTACCTTGCCCGACCCCTCCCGGTGGTTGGCGGTTACTGCGGCCGCGCTGGCCATCGCTGCGCTGCTTGTCGCGCTCGCCGCGCAATGGGTCACCGTCACGCGCGATCTCAAGCCGAACGACCTGGCCGAGGTCGAGCGGTGGTTCAACACCCAATTCTCGCGCCGAGTCCGGCTGGCGCGGTGGGCGGCAGGGCTGCTGGTCGCCTCCGTCGCATGCGCCGGGCTTGCGGCCGGGGTGTCGCTGCTGCTCGGCCCACGCGCGGCGCCGACCCTGGGCGTCACCCGCACTGCCGACGCAGTCGCCGTGGATGTCACTTTTCGTGGAGTCCGTCCCGGCCAGGTCGCGACCGCGACCGTGAGCGTCGACGGCCACGAGGCCGCCCGAGCCGCATTTGGTCCTGCCCCCGACGGCACCGCCACCCGCACCCTCACCCTCACCGGAGTCCCCCCTGGCGCCGCCGTTACCATCACATCCCAGGCGCCCGGCTCGACCTGCGGCGCCACCGCGGCCCCGGGCGGCGCACCGAGCGTGACGTGCGCGGGTTCATGAGGGCTGCTCGGAGCTTTGATCCTCAAGTCTGCGAATGAGTCTCTCGGCTGCTGCTGCTTCGGCTCGAGCGCCAGGGCCGACCTGTTGGAAGTTGGTAAGGGCGGCGCGGGCGTAGAGCAAGGCGTCGCTTCGACGGCCGTTCTCCGCGAGGAGCAGGGCGATGTGGTGGCGGGTCTCCCCGGCGCCATAGGCGTTACCGCGAGCCTCCTTATGGCGGATAGATCGCTGAAAATGGCCTATTGCCCGCGGTACATCGCCTGCCAGGCGGTGGAGGAGACCGAGCTGATTGTGGGAGGTGGCGCGATAGATGTGGTGGTCGTCGGGCAGCAGGTCGAGGACCTGCTCGTAGCCCGCGCGCGCCTCTTCCAGGTAGGCGGTCAACTCCTCGGCGGACGCGCCGGCGTCGCGGGCCTCGCGAAATCGGTTGTAGTTCACGTTCGCCAAGGAGCCATGGGCGCCTGCGCGGCCGATGCGGTCGTGTTCGGGGACGAGGTCGAGGTGACGCTTGTGCCAATACTCGGCCTGGAGGACGTCCCGCAGCCCAGTCACAACCAAGTAGGCGTTGCCCATGCTCGACGCCGCGGCGGCCTGGGCGCGGGTGTCGCCGATTTGCTCGGCAACGTCATATTGGGCTTGGAAATGCTCCCGGCAGGCGGGGTCATCAAGCTCGTGCAGCAGGTCCCCGAGGTGTTGCTCGCTAACTGCCAAGGCGCGCAGGCGGCTTCGACCGATTGGGTCGAGGCGCTCTGGGGGGCTCTGGAGATGCTCGGTTGCGCGGTCCCGGACCCACGCGGTGAGGTCCGTCTGCAGGCGGATAGCGGTAGCCCAGTCCCGCTGATTCTTAGCCAGCTGGACGCAATACCCAGCAACAATACTGTAGTGGTCCTCGCGCCCAGGGCGGGGTAGATCGCTGGCGGGATCGATGTACTCACCCACGAAATCAGCCACCAACCGAGCCCACTCAACGTCGCGTCCGGTCAAGCTAAAGAGCTTGCGCAAACCTTGTGCGCAACTGATCACGCACTTCGGGAAGTTATGTATGCGGGCTAGGCGCAGCGCATGGCGCAGGTTGGCTTCCTGCATACGTAGTAGTGACAGCACAGCGGTGTGTCCGTCCTCAATAACATCGAAGTAGACATCGCCGAGGGTGGCGTGAGCGGAGGTGTAGGCGCGTTGCGCGGCGTCAGGGTCGAGGACGTGGGTGGTGAAGAGGTCAGCGAAGAACCACGGCAGGGCGGGGTGAATGCCGTAGTAGCCCCCGCTAAATCGGGTGAGCAGGCCGAGCTCGGCGGCGCGGTTGAGTAGTGCCGTGAGCTGGTCACGGTCGGCTATGGCCAGCGCGGGCAGCGCGTCGTCGCCAACAAACTGTGCGTCGCCCATCGTAAGCAGGGCGTCGGTACTGACGGTGTCTTGGAACAGGTGCAGCAGCGCGAGCTGGGCGTGCTCGGTGTCGGTGAAGGCGTGGGCGAACCCGTAGGCCAGCGACGCGGCGAGCGAGTCGCTGCGGCCCAGCTCGGCGTTCTCGGCCGGTTCCAGCCCGGCGGCCCCGGCCTCCACCTGGGCCACGAAGGCTTCGAGCTGTGCGGTGCTGGTGACCTGTTCGCGCAGCACGGCCTGGCGCAGCGCCACCGTGATCGCCAACGGGTTGCCGCCGGTGAAGCGCAGCAGCCGATGCCAGTCGATGTCCTCGCTCCGGGGGGTCCTAGAGAGGCGGCGGACTAGGGCGTGGGTCAGCTGCAGCCGTTCCCGCATCGGCATCGGCTGTAGCCGGACGCGCTGCGGGAGGTCGCCGAGCCAGGGGTGTTCGTCGCGGCGGGAGGTAAGCAGCACCTTGGTCCGGGTGCGGTCGCGCAGCTCGCGGAGGAACGTCCGCAGTTCGGTCTGCTCCTGCTCGCTCCAGGCCGAGGGGGCGCCGGTGGGGAAGCCGGTGACGGGTTCGACGTTGTCCCACACCCACAGCACCGGCACCGCCGCGAGCACGCGCAGGATCACCGCCCGCCGCTGCGCGGGGTCGGTGATCGCCGCCCAGTGGATGTCACTTGCCTCGAGCAGCGGCGTGAGCGCCGCCCCTGCGGTGTCGAGGACGCGGTCGAGGGGGATGTGGTGCTCGAAGCTGGTCCACAGCACTTCCCCACCCATCTCGGCGTCGACCCCGCCGGTGGCGGTGTACCAGCGGGCGAACTCCGCCGCGGTGGTGGTCTTGCCCGCACCGGCCAGGGCGTGGAGCAGTACGACCCGGTCGCTGTCGAACGCCCGGTCCAGGGCGAGCAGTGCCTCGTCGCGGCCGAAGAACCCGATGTCCGGGGCGTCGGGCACCCCGACTGTCGGCGGCTCGGGCGCCACCTCGAACGATGCCTGCGCGGTGCGCAGGGTCAGCGGCTCGGGCTCGTAGACGGTCGGGACCAGCCAGTCCTGCAGCTCGACCGGAGTCGCGGCGATCCGCCGACGTGGGTCAGCGGCCAGCGCCTTGCGCGCCCCCGACACCGCCGCGCCGAGCGACCCACCCGACGCCAGCCGCCGGTAGAGGTCTTCGACGAAGCGGGCGGCGGTCTCGACGTAGACGTTGTAGCGCATCGCCACCACCCCGGGCACGCCCTGATCGGCGACCTCCGCGGCCAACGACCCGTAGGCCCGAATCCGGTCGTGCACCCCCGCGGCGGGGTCCGGCGCCGCCGGGGCCTCCGCGTACGCCGAACGGCACGCGTTGAGCACCAGGACGGGTACCCCAGTCTCGACCAGCAGCCCGGCCATTGTCGGGCCGTCCACCAGCCGCTGCCCGGATGCGTGCTGCGGGTCCTCGAACAGCAGGTAGCCGTGACGCCCCGGCCGGGTCTGGTCGGTGGGGCCAAAGGTCAGCGCCGACACCGCGACCGCGTCGTCGCCCAGCGCGCCGGTGTCGAGGAACGCGCCGTGCCCGTCGAAGTGAACGATGTGGAATCCGCGGCCCGCCTCGGCCGCTGATCGCAGCACCGCGGCGAGCCGGGCGAACGTCGGCGGGCGCAGCACCTCCAGATCGACCCCGTCCAGGCGGTCTACGCTGCTGCGCACCAGCCGGGAGGCCACCGAGCGGAACGGCACGTCCTCCTCGCCACCGGGCCGGCAGATCACCAGCAGCACCCGCAACGGCCCCGCCGTCGGTGACGGCAGCCGCACCGCCCGCGCCGTTTGGTGATGGGTCCGCACGAACTCTGCCGCTCCGAGCGCCACCGGACGGTCGGAGTCCGGGTCGCGCAGCAGCTCCCACGGAACCCCTGGCGCGTCGGAGGGATCGGTGTCGATCTCCACCCGCACCGCGGCCAGCTCCGCCTCGGCCGACGTCCATACCCGCGCCGCACCCCGCGCGGCGAACACTCGCTCGAACAGCTCACGCCCCACCGACGCGAGCAGCTCCTCCGCGCTGCGGGCCACCGCCGGCGCCGGATCGGCCGGGAACTCCGCGTAGTCCTCCAGATACCACCGGACCCGCTCGGACTCCGCCTCATCCACCGGCAGCTCGACCTCGGTCTCATGGGTCAGCGGCGCCCCGCCCACCCACGACACGCTCACCCGCCGCCGGTCACCGACCCCGCGGTCGACCATCCGAAGAACCGCCACACGCTCCCCCAAACCACGATCACACCCATGTCGTCGGCACGCGGCCCTCCCGCCCATCGGCCTACGTGTCGACGCCAGCGACGACGGTAGTGGCCCGGCCGGTGACCATGGAGTGTTTCGCGGGCGGCGACCCACCCGACTCTCGTGCACCGGTTCCGGGTGGCCCTACGACGTCGCCCCGCGATCCTCGTGACACGGCTCGTGACACGAAACGGCAGCACCTGGTGAGGTGGTAGAGCACGCCGTGACGTCCCACGAGGGACGTCGTTGCTGGTAGAGGCTTCTGTGCACGGGATCGGCCATCTTTGCAAGGCGCTCCTTCGCGCCTAGAAGGGCCTGGCCCGGGACACCCCACTCGACGTTGCCCGTGAGCCTCGACCGCCGTGTGGGGCCTCCGTTACCGTTAGCGAGGTCTGGCTCCGCCTGCCCCTTCCACTCATGCGCTACCTGATGCAGTCAGCCAGCGCGGCCACAGCCGAACCTGACTCCGCGAGCTTGGGAAAGCGAACTACCTCGGGTATGGGACACAAGCTGTGCTTTCGCACGAGTTCAAGTGCCGAAGCAAGTCGCTTATCCCTCGTCACAAAAATGTCACAGTCTGGCAAATAGGCCGCCAATTGGTCGTCCCCCGGGCTGCCTGACGTTATCTTGCTCATAAGCTGCGCAGTGGAGACCGCCCACCGAAGCCAGGTTCGAGGCACGTTGACCCTGTCGACGTCATAGAACCAGAACTTCGAGAATTCCTCTGCACTGGCGCCGACACGGCGCATGTCAAGGTAAGGCTCAAGCCAGTCGACGTCAGTGCTGTTGCGACCCGACCGTCGCACGGCGGTCGCGGTCCTTATTGAGTGCCAGTACACGTCACGAGCTTGGACTCTCCACCACTCGAGTTTGTCGCCCGTACGCCAGCCAGCGACGTACTCTGCGCTGGAATTGTCGGTTGGCTCGACCACCATGTGCGTGAGATCGCTGACGTCGCTCTTCGTGGCCAAGCGGCGTGTCCGGTTCTCCTCGTAGTTCTTCAACGCCGCTTCTTGCAGTGGTGCGTGCACACGGTGGGACAACGCTCTCATCATTTCTGGGTGAGACCGCGCTTGACGCCAAACCGTTTTTAGCCACTCGGTCCGGTAGGTCGCCAGACTCCCCGGAAGCGGTAGTTGTAGCACCCACTCTGGGCGAGTGCGGCGCACTTCGGATACCATCTCTGCAGCTTGCTGGTCGGCCTCCGTCCGAAGCCGTGTCCAGCTCTTCGAGGATAAGACCTCGACGATCTTCCGAAGCGCGTCATCATCAGGTGTGCGCAACACCTCCAGGAGCGTCGCAGGAGGTGTCTGGACCGCCCACTGGCGAGACGCCGCAAGCTTCTCAAGGCTCTCACGCGAATCTCGTCGCCCGATTTCTGACCAGATATTGGTGTCGAGAATGAGGCGCACGGAGGCGCTCCTCTCCCTCGAAGTCATATTGTCGTTTGTGATCTCGTTGTGTCTAAACTTTGGGCTCGGACCGATCTATGCTATCTGTACGTACGGCCTCCTGCGAGGGGGTTTTACTCTAGGTCTGACGCTGTCAGCGGTTAGGAGTGGCTCGTCGCGACTCGGCCTCCTGGTCGCTCGCGCTAGCCGATAGCGAGGGGTCGCTGCCTGGCTCCTACCGCCCGCTCGAGACGAAGCGCCGCAGCCGCGTCGACCTCACCCGCCGCGTGGTGCGCGCTCTCGCTCGCCACGACGGGCCGGGCGTGCTCGTCACCGGCAGCGGCTTACGCTCTTCGGCCTCGAGCGGGGCCGTGGCGAACGCCGCCGGCCGCAGTCGCGAACCGATGAAGGCCATCCGTGACTGGGCCAAGAGCAGCGGCCGGGCGGTCAGCGACCGTGGCCGCCTGCCAAGCAATATCGTCGAGGCCTACGACGCCGCCCACAAGCAGGCGCCGCGGACGGGGGCACGTCAACGTGCGGTAACACCGTCATACGCGGACTCCCACTAGACGGTGCCGGTCCCGGACGCCGTTCCTCCCCCCGGGACGAAGTTCCGGGGCCGGCCCATCGCCTAGCGGATACGTCGCCCGCTGAGGCGTCGAGAGCCGAAACCCGGTTATATGTAATGAACTCGCGTGATCGTCGCAGGTCGACCTCACTCTCGACTACGGCGAGCCGCCCTCCATTAAAGTTGCGCTGAGCGGATATGCCACCCCGGGCGGTGGCACATTTTCTACAATCGACTTAGCAGCGAGGTGGGAGTTCGCTTAGAGACGAGCCGTCGTCGACAGTGCGTCAACTACTCGGGTTGAACCTACCTCACGGGCAGGACCGGAGCCGCTAAGCTCGTAGACATAACTTGAGCGCTGGGCAGTCCGATATCTACGGATTGTTCGAGTCTGCGAAGAGCACTCTCTGTCGCCACTGCCACTGACTGAAGGTAGGATATTGAGGCGGCTGTCACGTCCCTTTCAAGGGCGATCCGTGAGCGCCCTACGATCTCTCGAACAATACTGAGCACACCCGCCGCATTCTCACGTGCGCCCGTATCCGGCAGGGCGGCCAGAGTCGATCGGACGAACATCTCGAACTCTTCCGCGTGGCGTTCTAGCTGGTCTTTCGCGGCTTGAAATTCGGTCCTCGCAGTGGTTGAGGCGGAAGCTCCCCCGGCTTCCCCGCCGACCCGACTAATCTGCTCTATCTCTCTCTCGAGTTGCACCAGTTCTTTCAACATGTGCTGCGTCGCTGCGCGGCGTATGCCAACATCCTCAATCAATCGCTCCTGCGCGCGTTGCAGACGCGCACTTTCCGAGGCGCGACGGGTCTGCCGAGCAACGAACATTCCACCGACAACGGCTCCAAGTATACCGCTAAATGCGGATACGACGCTTGCAATTAGACTCGCATCAATCATTGCCACCCCAATGTGCGTTCAGTCGTCCCTATTCCCGCGCCTCCGAGGCCATTCGCTCTATCCTTGCTTGTAGGGTGACGATCCTGTGATCCTTGGCGAGACCGGAGTCGGCGATGTTCAAGAAGTGAATCTTGCCTATCGACATCTGAAACGTCAGCTCAACGTTCGTCTGGCCGACGTTAAGAAGAGCGAGGTCGAGCGGACCTTGGTAGCTTGGATCTATTGTAGGTCCGTGTAGTAGCAGAAGGCTCTTCTCAACGCCAAGTCGGGTTGTGGCTCCGAGGAGTCCCATGTGGCTCTCCGACAGCTCGAAGCTCTCGTAAGACCGGATGATGGTCAGCTCTCCTGGTTCTACCGTCGCGCTCGTCCTCATAAGGTCGACGATTTCATTGCCGCTACGGTGACGAACTGTTACGTGCTGTCCGAGACGGAAGTAGTAGCAAGTTGACAGCAGTTGTTTCTTTTCGAATGGGTTGATACGTATAGTGCCCTGTTCGACCTGTCGCAGCACTTGTTCGTCTGAGAGGAGGAACATTAGGTGGGCTCCCTTGGATTGAAAAGCGGACCTGCGAAGTACTGGGCTCTATCGCGACGCGCTTACGGCCCACTCGGCGTGAACGGCGCTACCTCAACATGGGTGAATTCGAGGGGTGATCCGCGCAAGGGCTACTTCCTCCACGCCATCAATCTGCTCGGTTGTGACGTTGACATTCCTGAATCACGAGGCAGAAGCGCGATCGCCTTCACTTCCTGGCGTAGCAAGTCGAGGTCCTCTTCCCCGTAAGTCTCGGAGCTAACAATCAGAACGTCTGGTTGGATCGAGGTAGCGAAGTGCCAGCGAGGCGCGATCGTCTTGAGGAACACTGCATCAACATGACGCACATGAGATAGCATTTCCATTCTTTCACGATCAGGTAACACTGGCCGAGCCGCACCTTTGCGGACCGAGACTTTCGCGTCGCTATCGACCCCCACAATCAACGCGTCCGTCAAGCAGCTCGCCCGCTCCAGGAACCGCATATGTCCGACGTGCAGGAGGTCGAAGGTCCCGGAAACTAGGCCAAGCGTCCTTCCATCGCATCGCCAGGCGCCGATCTGGGCGAGCAGCTCTTCGAGGTCCCAGAAGACAGGGGCGCGCTGCACACGACTTCTTCCTCGCGCTGATTAGGTCTTCGAATCGTAGTCGAGAAGGCCTCGGCACGGGCACCGGGGGTCCGCGAGACCTGGCGGACGTCTGGGACACGCTGGTGCCGCACCTTCCGAGCGCCGCCGCGCTCTCCATCCTTAGCGACCCGGAGACCGGCGCGGGTCGCCGGCAGGGAGGCGTTGCTGCTCGGCGAGACGACCGTCGAGCGCGAGGGCCGGGTGTGGGGGCGCTTCGAAACGCTCTCGTCGGTGCCGATGCGCGGGCTCGCGACAAAGGTCCACGACTGGGTCGCGTTCGACGTAGAACTGGTTTACCTGCCCGCGGAGACTCGCGTCGTCGAGTGCGGTCGGGATCACGACGCCTCGGAGTGGTGACTCCCTTCCCTTTACCGACCTGACGCCCCGGCTCCCTCGCGGAGACCGGGGCGTCGTCGCGCTTAGGAGAGGAACGGCTCGATGATCGGCCACCAGTCCGGCGCTGCCGTGAGCAGCAGCACCGCGCCCGCCGCGATTCGCTTACGCCACTTCTTCCAGGTTCGTCCGGAGTTGCCGCCCTCGTCCATTTCTCTTCCTCGCTAAGGATCGCTTTCGGATAGTTCCCGGTGTCTTTGTCACTGGCGAACCTCCAATGCGGTCCATCGCAAGGGCTGTCGGGCGAGAGTGAACCTCGATCGCGAGCCGACAGCAGCTCACGGTGTTTACGTTACACGACGTTCGCGACCACGGTCGGCGTTCGCACCACGACCCGCACCCACGAGCCCTTTAGACGGCCTGACGCCCCACTCCGTGAGGAGGCCACGATCCCGGGCCCACTCGGCCTGCCTGCACATTGCCCCCCCGGCCGACCTGTTCCGCCCGAACGACAAGTCGGGCGCCGACGCCGGCCGGCCCGCCCCCGACCAGGTCCCCGCTACCTCCCCGGACGAGCACAACGAACCAGCCTCGTCTCCGTCGTCGTTCTTGACGCCGGGCGAGCGGGTCGGGTCGGCGGGCGCGGTGGAGCTCGAGGTCCGCGTGCCGGGCTGCGGCAGCGTCGCGCTCGCTGCCCATCAGCAGCTCTCGCTCGGCCCCGCGTACGGCGGCCGCGTCGTCACCGTCTCGGTCGACACCGTCTCGGTCGACGTCGACACCGTGCATGTCAGCCTCGACGGACAGATGCTCAAGACCGTGCCCTCCCGGCTCTCCAACGGTCACCTCGGCGAGCTACGCACCCGCGGCGCCCGTCCCGGCCGGCGATGCGCCCGCAGCGGCGGCGCTGCCTCGCTCGGCCCGTCATGCCGCGCCGGACACCGTCGTCGAGGTCGACCATGTCGTCGGCCGCGACGGTCTCGTTCGGGCCGACAACACCTACTTCAACGTCGGTATCGGCCAAACCGGCACCCTGGTCGTGCTGCGCCTCGACGGCCACCTCGTCCACGCCGTCGCCGGGCGGCTGCTGCTCGCCAGCTGGCCTCAGCCGATCGCCCTCGAGAAGCGCCTCGCCCTGCCCGGTGCCCGCCGTCCCAGCGGACCGCTGCCCGCGCCGACTCCGGCGCGCGCGCCGTGGGCTCGGCGTGTCGTCGGCGCCGACGGGGTCGTCATGGTCGCTCGGCAGCGCCCGCGGATCGGGCGCGCTCACGGCGGCAAGACCATCACCGTGGTCGCCGAGGACAACAGCTTCCGCGTCTGCGACCGTGAGCTCGCCACCTACGCCGGCGATCCCCCCCAAGCCTCTGACCCGCTTCAAGGCCTGATCCCTCTGGTGCACGTCAACGATGTCTTACGACGATCCGTCAACCATGTCTTGAGAACGGACACATCAACCGGGTTCCCATGTTCGTCGGGGCGGCGGTTCAGGGTTCCGGGGCGGGCGCGACGCCGGGCATCCATCCCTCTGCACGTGTCTGAACTCGTCAGCGAGCTGGCTCGGTGGGCCGGGACGGGTCAGCGTCAGGGCAGGGCGGCGTGGACATCCGTAACGGCCGGGGCAAACTGGGCGATCTGGGAACTGGCCACGCGTGCGTGTCACGCGGAAAGTAAAAGCATCGTCTGGCGCAGTGAGAGGAGCTTCGTGCCTAGTGGGCTGATGCCGCTCAATGTAGACGGCAACGAGTTGTGGGTGCAAACGGCGCTGATATCGGGGTCGGAGCCGACCTCTAACCGGTTAGACCGCGCGGGCGAGGCTGTGAATGACGCGTTTGCCCGGGCTCAGGACGCGATCGTAGCCATGGCTAGGGCAACTGTGTCGACTATCGGCAAGTTGGGGGATCGGACGGCGCGGCCACGGCAGGTACAAGTCAAGTTTGGGTTGAAGTTCACCGCAAAGGGTAACGTGATCGTCGCCGAGGCTTCTGGCGAAGCGACGCTGGAAGTGACCCTGATTTACGACGGGGCAGCCGGACCAGTGTGACCGTTGTGGTCGCCCACAGGAGGACTGATACGGCGATGCCCGACCCACGAGTACCTGGCTATCTAGGTAGAGTGCTCGATCAGAACGATGAGCCGATCGGTACGTGTTTTCAAGTTGCTGACCGGATAGTCGCTACTGCGTGGCATGTGATCGCCGACGTGGGCGCCGGTACCGTGGGTTCCGACGTGAACGTCGACGCACTAAATGATGTGCCGCCATCGCTGGAGAGGAGTCGCTCTGAAGAGCGAGATCGACAGGCCATACCAGCCGTGGTTCTAGCAACTGATCCTGAGCACGACCTAGCCCTCTTGCGTCTTGGTGTTGCGCTTCCTCGAATAGCCCCGTCGTTGCAGCCCTCTGACGGGATGGAACTCGCTGCTCAGATCTCCGTGACGGGAGTGGCAGCGGTCGAAGATTATTTCCAATACCGTTTCCTCGACGCATTGGGAAATTGGGCTGGCGGAACGACTAGAAGCGATTCCCTCCAACTCGCCCGAATAACATCGGATGCAGTGATGCGAGGTATGAGTGGCGCCCCGGTGCTGACCTCAACTGGCTCGATCGCGGGGGTCGTGTCGGGTCGTTATAACAGTCAGGACGGATGGCTACGGGACACCGCATGGGTTGCGAGGACCGAGGATCTCGAGCGAATTCTGATCGAGTACGCAGATGTGAGGGTGTCGCGGCGCGAGCCCTCCGAGGTGCGGGGCCCGTCCAACTCTCGATCGAGCTCTCGACCCATCGCCATACAGGACCTCTGGTTCGAGTGGCTGCATGCAGCTCCTCGCAGTGATTATCTTTGCGCTGACATATCGGTACACAACGGAGGTAGCCACGCGGCACTTATTTCGCGGGTGATCATCAATTGCCCCAAGAGTTGTAGGTTTCGTCCGATAGCTCCCCCCGCAGCGGCCAATTTCCCGACTGCGGGGTTCCTAGAATCCAGCTCTAGAACTTTCGCTAGCCTGCCTGGGCCCAGTGAAGAACCGTTTCTCGTTCAGCGAAAGATGTCTCAACTGATCGAGCCAAATGCTTTCGACCGATTCGAACTTGTCGTTGAAGTGCCTAGGCCTGAGGGTAAGTGGACGGCGAACATATACCACTTAGAGTTTGAATTCCTCTATAATGGTGGCGGCCGCGCCGTGTCGAACGGCGTGACCATCTATTTTCCAGCCCCGCCCAGGTGCCCTGACGTCGAGAGCATTGACACTAGCATTAAGAGATTCGTTTCCTCTGTGGCGGCAATCCGTGGAGAATTCGATAGGGTCGGCGTATCGATGGGCCTCGACCCTATCCCGTGGCGCACTCTCGAAACTAATGCTGCGCAAGCAGGGAAGGTCCATAGCACGCTCGGGAGACGCGACATTGTCGGCAAGACTGATGTAGGTAAGAGTAACGGGACAATCACTGAGGCTTTCTGGCGTCCAAGATATGCGGTAGCGAAATTTATAGCTGAGCACGCGGCTCAGTTGGCGAGCCTCGAGGAGATATTGGGGCGGGATGGTGAAGTCGCCAGTCCAGATCGGGATACGCCACGTCCGAGGCTGGAGTCGATCAGCAGGGTGTTGGCATTCCTCCAACAGAAGGAGAGTAAACTCGACGAGTACTTGCGTCCGCTAGCTTAAGGGAGCCGACACGCTCCGACCACCGGTCATGCGAGGGATTGTGACTAGCACGAGGTTGCCGTCGGACCGCAGACTGAGCGTGGTCCCGGGAAGCTTGACAGCCCTGTGGATGCAGAGGCACTCATCCGGCTCTGACTTAATTCTCGTCAATATGATTCTTCGGAATTGGCACACTAAACCAATTGTCGTGACCGCCGTCGAACTGCAATACGGTGAAGTTGTGACGCTATCGGTTAAGCCCGTGTTGCAGGCGGTCGTTTTTATAGATGGAAATGGTCGAAAGTGGAAGCCTTCTAATTGGGTTCCAAGCCTGGCGAAGTATGCATATCATGGCAATCGAACCTCTGCGGGAAGGAGAACCTCTTACTACCTCGAGCCTCATAGCCAGATACCTGTTAGCGTGCTAGTTGAAGCTCCAGCATTCGACACTTCTCAGAGTGTGGCGGGGTGCGCGGCACGAGTGTCAGTGATCTTCGCGGTTCAGAACGGCGATCAACTCTCCGTTGACGTTGGCGGCGTTCTCTTCTGGGCTCCAGAGGAACCTGTAATTGAGGACGCAATGTATGTGCAGAACCGCGTGGTAGCATTTCTTCAGACCGTGAGTTCGATCCGTGGGAAGTACGAGAAGCAACTCCTCGCGCGAGGTCGTCAGGCTCCTGACTGGACCGAGGTTTCGGTTACAGCAGCAGGTAAGATCAAAGGCATTCCGCCTTGGGTTGTTAGCAAGGTCACGCACGTGAAGCCTAGCGGTCGTCCTACTCCGTCCTTCGGGCGACCGCGGGAAGCAGTTAACGCCTTCGTCCGGCTCCATGCTTCTCGAGCTCAGGTGATTGCCCGGCTACTGAATGAGGCTGATGTGTCTTGCGTCCCGACTAATCGACCTCCTGTATTGTGCGCCAGGAGAAGTGGGCAGATTGCCGAAAGGCTAGACGGTATAACTGAAGAAGTGAACCGCCAGCTCGCTCAATACGAGATTGAATAGGCAGCCAGGTTCACGCCCCGCGTAGGCCGCTCGCATTCCTTGCGTTCTCCAGTTCAGCGACGTCGCCGTGGGTAGGTCTTGTTCACGACGTGCATCGGTCCCCCTGGGTAGGGTCCTCACGCAGCGCGCCAAGCCAGGGCCAGCACCGCGTCCCGTCGAACCACCTCGGGGAGCCCTATCCAGGAACCCGTGGGACTACCACTCGCGGCGCCAGTCGGGTCGCCACGCGTTGCGGGGTAGGACGAGGTGGACATGACGCTGTGGACCCGCGAACGCGCAGGCGACACTAGTGACGGTCGGCTCGACGGCTGATTCACCACTGTGCGGCTAGCACCGCCGGACGGTGATCTCGAGCTGACGCGGCGACTTCGAGGAGCTGCTCGAGCTGCCACGCGAGCTCGCGTACAGCGACTTTTCGTCGATCTACAGTTGATCTCGATCCACTAACTGCTTCCCACTCTCGCCTCTTGTGCCAATGGGCCACCTGTGGTGACCGCTGGTGCCCATAAGACTTGACGTACACGCGGTAGGCACGGAACTGCGGAAGAGATGCGCGCAGGAGCGTCAGCCCGGCGTCCGGCTCAGCTCCCGGGCGTCGTACTTCTCGGCGATGTCGTTGGGGATGCGGCCACGGTTAGACAGCTCGAGTCCCTGCTTCTTGGCCCACTCCCTGATGCGCTGGTTCTCCTCACGGCTGCGCTTCGGCGTGCCCGAGGTAGAGGAAGCGGCAGCAGCGGGACGACCAGGGGAGCGCCGGCCACCAGTGCGCCGTGCGGCGGCGACGTAGGGAGCGAGGACGTCACGGAGCTTGCTGGCGTTCTCGTCGCTCAGGTCGATTTCGTACTCGACTCCATCGAGGCCAAAAGGAACCGTGCGGTCCGCTTCGGACTCCCCATCTAGGTCGTCGATGAGGGAGACGACCGTCTTCTGTGCCATGTCGGGAATGCTCCGGGAAAAGCGCTCAAAGTCAAGAAGAACCGCTGAGAGTGCCGGAACTGGGACTGCCGCCCGGTGGGCCACCCCCTGTCGACGCACCGCGGCGACACCGAGTTCGGCGACGCCACCGCGAGGGCTTCACGGTGCCGGTGTGGCCGGTCAGGGTATGCCGGGCCTGGCCGGTGTCCGGGTCCCAAGCGCGGACCGTGCTGTCGGCGCCGGCGGAGGCGAGCCAGGAGCCGTCCGGAGCCTCCGGCGGCCAGGCGCTCCGCCCTCGACCAAGGCACCGACCTCAGGAGACCCGGGAGCTTGCGAGCCGGTGCGGGGGAGGGGTTGTCGGGGCAGGGCCTCACTCACAAGAGTGAAGACGAGGGACCGCGCTGCTCGACCGCCGAGGTGCTGAGTTGCCCGGGAGTCAGGAAATCGTGCAGGACCCGCAGGCCCAGGCAACTGCGCAGAAGGCGGTGCTCTGCTCGAACCGGTCTGAGACCGGCGGCCCAGTGGCGGCCGGCGCCGATGAGCCGGCACCGCTGAGACCCACGCTCAGCCACCGGCCAGGCCGGTGCAACGTCGACGACTTTGCGCGAGATGGTGCGCAGTGCCTCGCCAGGGCAACGACGAGCGTTGGGTGGTGGCGCCCGCGTCCGGGTACCGCGATGCCTTTCGTCGGGATGGAGCCGATAACCGCTGACTACGTCGTCGGCGCCGTCAAGACGTACTGCTCTGCGTCCGGGTGCTGAGAGCTGTGAGGCTAAGAGTCAGGGTAGGGCCAGGGGTTTGGGGCGCACCCGTCGAGACCGAACGTCTGCTGCTGCATTACGGGCGCGGGTGCGTCCGGGGCGGGGCACGAGAGGTGGCCTTTGCCGAGCCAGTGCCCGACTTCGTGGTTGATCACGTAACGGCGGTAGGACGTGAGGTCGTTCGCGTAGTCCGGGGTGCCGTAGGTCCACCGGAAGAGACTGATCACCGCTCGGGACCCGTCCCGGCAGGAGAGCTTGCCGGAGGTCTTGAGGGGCCGGCACAGTCGCTCGCCGGTCTCCGGGGTGGCCAGGACGACCTGCAGCGGCGCCTCGTCCGAGGAGCGGGCGAAGCTCATCGCTCCGTCGCGACCCCAGCCACGCGGATCGTTCAACGTCGTCATGACGAAGTCCGCGAACGCCTCCCCGTCGACGGGTACGCCGCGCTCGATCTCCACTCGCACGGCGCGGACCCGTCCCGGCCCGGGAGCGGGCTCGTTTCCCGGGACAGGGACGAGCTCCCCGGTCCCCACCTCCGGGACGCGGCGGTCGAGGAGACCCGCGAGGCGGTCGGCCGGATCGGGGCCCGGCGTCGGAGAGGTCTCGTGCGGGGCTGGTGGCGCCGCGACGGTCGACCGTCCCGTCTCGGGCGGCGGCCGGTCGACACCACCCGCGAGGGAGAGGGCCGCTGCGAGGGCGGCGGCCCCGACGGCCAGGACGACAGCCCAGCCGATCGGCGTGGAGGCGACAGCGAGAAGGCGTGGCGGTACCCGCACGCACGAAGGATGGCAGCAACGGCCGTCGGGCGCCGACCTCACCGGCGGGGACAGTGATGACGAACGTCAGTCACCCGGTGACACCGAGACACTCTCTCGCCGGCCCCGGCGGACCTAGTAGCGCCGCGGCCATGGTGTCGATCGTCGAGTTCATTGGCTTATGACGTCGGTCCTATCCGCGAAGGAAGCAGCTACGCCCTGTCACGTCTGCCCGGCCCGTGGAGTGGTTCGTGGAGTGGGACGCTGTTGGACGTCGTCGGCGAGCAGGGCGGCGTACGCACGATGCGACTGACCGACCCCGGATGTGGCCGTCGTCAGCGAAGAGTCACCAGCGTGCCGGGTGCTCCACGCCAGCAGCGTGGCACGGTCAACGAGGCCATCACCGCCGCTCGCCGCCGCCGGGCGCCCCGCTCGGCATCTAGCAAACCGTAGGCCCGAAGCGGGACAACCCGCCAGCCATCCCGTGGCACGCCTCGTGGCACGAAACGAAAGCAACCAGCGATGTCGAGGAGCACCGAGTGACGTTCTACGGGGACATTGTTCCTGGTAGAGGCCCTGGAACACGCGGTCGGCCATCTTTGCAAGGCGGGGGTTGAGGGTTCGATTCCCTTCGTCTCCACCCATCCTGACCTGCACTGACGTGTTTCACGGGGAACATCAGTCGTCCTCCTCGCCCTCGTGGGGCACATCTGGGGCACTCACGGCGGCGTCCATCCGGTCGGCGAGGTCGTCGAGCCGGTCCGGGAACAGGTGGCCGTAGAGATCGAGCGTGAGCGTTGCCGTCTTGTGGCCGAGCATCTGCTGGACGACCTTCACGTCCGCGCCCGAGGCGATCGCGAGCGAGGCGGCGGTGTGGCGCAGCTCGTGGGGGTGGAAGCCGGCCGGACCGACGAGCCGCACCGCGGGGTCGAAGGTGTTGCGGCGGAAGTTCCGCCCGCGCAGGACGCCGCCGGCGGGCGCGGTGAAGACGAGGTCGTCGGCGCTCTTGCCCTCCACGAGTGGTTCGAGGTCGGACACGAGGAAGCGCGGCAGCGGGACCGTGCGTCGGGCGTGAGACTTGGGTGCGCCCCACACGAGCCGGCCGCTGACCTCGGTGACCGACTCCGCGACGGCCAGGCGCCGACGCCCGAGGTCGACCCGCCTGACCCGGAGCGCCGCCGCCTCACCCCAGCGAAGCCCCGTGTAGGCCAGCAGCCGCACCAGCGGCGCGTAGTTCTCGCACGCCTTCGCGAGCAGCGCGACCGACGCGTGGTCGAGGTACCGGTGGTCGGGCAGCGCCGGCCGGCGGATGCGGATGCCGGCGGCTGGGTTCTTCGTGATCCGGTCGTCGGTGACCGCCCAGGCCATGACCTGGGAGAAGACGCGGTGCACCTTGTCGACCGAGCTGGGCGAGAGCGTCGCCCCGAGCTGGGTGACCCACTTCTGCACCTCAGCGTGGCGCACCGACGAGAGCCGGGTCGTGGCCCAGCGAGGGACGATGTAGTTCTCGATGGCGCCGCGGTACCGATCGTAGGTCGAGGGCGTCAAATGGCCCTGAGCGGCGAGCCAGTCGCGAGCCCACTCACCGGTGAGTAGCCGGCCCGCGGTCGGGTCGATGTAGGAGCCGGACCGCATGTCGTGCTCGACGGAGGCGGCGTAGCCTTCCGCGTCGGTCTTGCGACGGAAGGCCTTCTTGCGCTGCGAACCGTCGGGATCGCGCGACCGGACGAGCCAGCGCGAGCCGTGCCCGTAGCGCTCCGTGCGCACCAGCCCGTCCGGCGTCTTGAGGTGTCATCGGTCGTCGATGTCGGCCATCAGGCTGCGCCCTTCGGCGATGAGGTCTCTCCGTTGAGCCACGCGTGGAAGCGCTCGCGCGGGATGAGGTACCGCTTGCCCATGCGGATGCTCGGGATGTCGCCGGACCGCACGTACTCGTACGCCTTGCCCCGGGCGATCCCGAGCAGCGAAGCGACGTCGTCGACGCTGTAGGTCAGTGCTTCCAACGTTCAGCCCTCCGCGCCTTCGAGGCCCAGGTGGCCGAGGGCGTTGTGGGCGGCGGTGAGTTGGATGGTGACGACGTCGATGCCAGCCGTGGCGAGGGCGAGCGCGCCGGTCGCTTCAGATCGCGTGGACGCGGGATCGCGGCCGCGGTCGTCGAAGTACCAGCCGGGACCCTGGCTCACGGAACGGCCGATGAAGCCGAAGAGCTGCGGCAGCCGGTGCACGAGCTCGTCGAGGCTGCCCACGAGGCCGTAGGCGTCCGTGGCCGTGACCGTCTCGCCGAACGTCGCGTGGTTTGCCGCGCCGAGTGCCGTGGCTGCCTCCTCGATGCGCAGGCGCAGGATGCGGGCGTTGCCGGTCATTCGGTCTCCTCGGGGACGTCGGTGGCGCGGTCGGTGGCGGCGCCGAGCTGGTGGGCGAACTCGGCGGTGCCGCTGGTGACGGCGGGGCCGAGGGAGGGGAAGGCGGCGAACACCAGCCCGGCGGTGAGCAGCCCGGACACGAGGGCCGGGGCGGTCTTGTGGCTCTTGACCAACAGTGCGGTCACGAGGGCGGCGATGACGATGAGGGCGAAGATGCTCATCAGGCGGCCCTGCCGGTGGTCTCGATGCGCTGGACGTACTCGCGGTAGCCGCCGAGGTAGGGCACCCGTACGCGCGTGAGGGGGCGGCCGGGGCCGGAGACCAGGGCGATGCCCCTGTCGGCGACGGCGTGGGTGCCAGCGTTCTCGCGGGCGTCGTCACCGTGCAGCATCACCAGCGAGTCGGTCGGCACCGAGAACGAGATGCGGAGCCCGAACTGGTCGCGGACGTAGCCGCCGCCCACCGCGGTGGCCTCGAACCGCTGCGCGAGCATCAGCACCCGCAGCCCGTACTTGCCGCCCTCGGCGACCATCGCCTTGACCGCCATGCGGACGCGCTGGCCAAGCGGGTTGGCCTTGCTGGACTGCGCGTCGGCGAGGTCGAGCAGCTGCGGGTACTCCTCCAGCACGCACACGACCACCGGGCAGCCGGGCCCGGTGGTGACCTTGTCCGAGTAGCGATCCATCGACTCCCGCCGTGCCCGCATCGTCCCCACGAGGTATTCGAGGTGGTCGACGTGCGCCGCGATCTCCTCGGGCCCGGAACCGGTGGACTGCCAGTCGCGGTGGACCGTGCCGTCCCAGGGACGACCGAGCAGCAGGTCGGTGTGATCGACGCCGGCCACGAGGACGTCCAGGGCGGCCGCCAGCGAGGACAGCCAGCCGTAGCAAGCCGAGGACTTCCCGGAGCGGGTCATGCCCTGCACGGCGATGTGCACAGCCTCGCCGCCGGGCGCATGCCCGAGCGTGGTCGCGGCCTCGTCCCGACCCAGCAGTAGGAAGTCCTCCGCCGAGCCGAGCGAGACCGAGGGCAGGGCGAAGGTCTCGGCGAGCGGGTCCTGGTCGAGCAGGGTCACCCGGGCGTAGCGCCCTGCCAGCGGCTCGACCCGGAGCCCGGCACCACCCAGGGACTCCGCGAGTCGAGGCCCCTGCTCGGCGATGCCGGCGCAACGCTGACCGGGCATCAGCTCGACGGTGAACGACACCGGCGGCCCGACGGTCACGTGGCGGACGTAGGGGGTGCGGACGAACAGGCCGGTCGGGGTGTCGATCCACTGGCAGACCCGCAAGGCCTCGCAGGGGTCGCGGAACTCCCACCGGACCGCCGCGGCGTAGCGAGAGCACTCCTCCAGGTAGCGCCGCTCCGCCACCCACGCACGGCGGCGATCGAGCAGCCGGCCGAGTCCCGAGCGGCGGCCGGCGTCGCCGTCGCAGACCGGAGAGCGGGGCGCGAGAGCGCCGGAGCCAGCGGCGTCGTGGTTGGTGCTCATCGCATCCTCCCCATGGAACCGCGGCCTCGGGCGTCGTGGTTCTGGAACCGGCCGCCCTTGCCGCGACACATGGCGCAGCGGCCGTAACTCGTCGTCCAGCCCTTGCGACCCCAGGTGCGGCAGGTGGCCTTGCCCGAGCCCTGGCAGCCGGCGCACCAGTGGAAGCCGCCGGCCCGCCAGCCCAAGGCGCGCAGCGGGCGGGGCATTAGGCGGCCCCCCGCTCGATGCAGGCCGGGCACAGCGACCCGTCCACCGCGGGCATGGGGAACAGCAGCGAGCAGGCCGGGCACATTGGTTCGGCGTCGGCGACCGGGTCGGGGACGCCGGCCAGGCGTAGCCGGCGCATGAGCCGGCGCTCGCCAGGGGTGGTGGCGGCCCAGATGCCGTAGTCCTGCGCGGAGTCGAGCGCCCAGGCCAGGCACTCACGCTGCACTGGGCAGTGCCGGCACACCTGCCGGGCAGCGGCCACCTGCTCCTGCACCGCCTGGGCGCCGTCGACGCCCTGAGCGTCATCGGGCGGGAAGAACAGCTCCGGGTCGTGGTCACGGCAGACGCCGCGGGTTTGCCAGCGCATCACGCGGCCTCGCCCTCGGACGAGCGGCGGCCCGGCCGGGCGGGACCAGCCGAGCGGACGGCCTCGGCGGAGAACGAGACGTCCACGCCCTTGCCCTGCCGGGAGGCGCGCACCTTGACCCGCAAGCCCACCAGCTCCACCGGCGAGTACGGCGCGAGCTGGGGGACCTCGTGGGACGCGAACCGGACCCCGAACAGCTCGGGCTTGCCGTCCCGCCCGAGCGGGAGCAGTACGTCCACGACCTGGAACGGCGCACCGGTGGCCGGGTCGGTCTCCGGGTTGGTGCCGGGACGGCGACCGTTGGGGGTGTCCTCCCAACCCATCACCGGGGCGATGTGGCCGGTGGCCACGGCGGTGAACTCGGACCCGTCGAGCGGGCCGGCGAACTCGAACAACGACATGGTCTGTGCTCCCTCTGTTCCGAGCTGATGTATCTGACTAGCTCAGACTGCAACAGTTAGGAGCACGCAGGAACAACTGTTACTACCCGTGTGAGCTGCGGCCGGGGGTTAGTCAGGAAGCAGGTACGAGCTGTACCGTCGTGTTACGCACTGCAACGAGCAGTACGGAGCAGACGAGGGAGACCGAGCCTTGATGTCCCAGGCGCCCGAGCGGCTACAGCGCGGGACCAGCGCGGAGGCGATCGCGCGGCACCTTCGGACCGAGATCGAGTCCGGCACCTTCCGTCACGAGCAGCAGCTCCCCAGCACGCGTGCACTGGCAGCCGAGTGGGACACCAGCGTCGCCACCATCACGCGTGCCATGCAAACGCTCATTGGCGAGGGCCTGGTCGTGTCGCGCGACCGCTCCAGCCGTGTCGTGAACTACCCCGGCGAACAGCGCCAGGCCCGGAGTAAGCAGCAGGCACCGACGATTGTGGTGATCGGTGGTTACGCGGGCTCGGGTAAGACGGAGCTGGGCCGCATCATCGCCCGCCTCACCGGCTGGCCGGTGTTCGATAAAGACAGCGCCACCCGGCCCGTGGTGGAGATGGCGCTCCAGGAGCTCGGGAGCTCACCCAACGACCGCGAGTCCGAGCTCTACCTGACCAAGGTCCGACCGGCGGAGTACGAGGCGCTGCGAACTCTCACCGCCGAGAACGTTGCTTGCGGCAACAGCGCGATCATGACCGCGCCGTTCATCCGCGAGCTGCGCGACCCCTCCTGGACTCGCACCCTTGAAGCGGACGCCGAGACGCTGGAGGCCACGTTGCGCGTGGTGTGGATTCGCTGCGACGACGCCTCGATGCAGACCTACCTCCGCCGACGCGGTGCCGCCCGCGACACCTACAAGCTCGGGCACTGGGACGACTACGTCGCCGGCCTGGACCACGCCTTCACGCCGGCCATCGCGCACGACGTCATCGACAACTCGCTAGACAGTCCGCCGCTACGAGAGCAGGCCGCACAGCTCCTGCGGTCCTGGGACGTCGCGGCATGAGCGATGGAGACGGAGTCGAGGTCGAGGTCGAGCAGGCTCTCGTCGAGCGCGTGCGCGCCCGATTGGAGACCGACGGGGAGGTAATAAGGGGCACCGACAAGTCGCGTCGCCGAGCCACGCTCCATCGGTGCGCGCAACTTGCCGTCGAAGAGCTAACCACGTCACAGCATCCACTCACCTGGGCGACAGCCAGAACTCGTCCGAACGCAAGTACTATAAGAGACGACCCACGTGACGTGCTCATTGGACGCCTTGCTTCGATACTCGGTGTCGCAGACCTCGGTTACCGATCGGCCTCGTACGACGCGTTAGTCAGCGCGGCGCAGCGACTACGCGCACAGACAACGACAGTCCAGCGGGCAGAAACACCGTCGCAGCCGCCCTTTGCTGCGGACTTGGCCGACGTCGCGCTACATCCTGAGGAGCCCAGCTGAAGTTAGAGGGCCGTCAGACAGCTTCCGCCGGGTCCCGTCGAACCGTTGTGAAGGCTTCTCCTATGACAACTATCGTTCGCCTAGACGGAGACGAAGCAGACCTCGTGGTCCTGCGATCGCTCACGTACTCGCGTGACCCGCACGTAGATCGTGATTCCAAGGGATACTACCTATTTTACACCGGGTTCGACGACATATGGCCCACCTACGAGTCGATCTGGCCTGCTGCCGACAGCATCGTGCGACGCCTCAATGGAATAGGTCGTCTCCATAGCTCTTCCTACCGCCCAATCGCGGTAGGTCGTGCTCTCTACAACGACCTGGGAAATGGAACGTCGGTCTTTCGACCTGAGGGCGCTACCAGTCGTAGCTCTGTGTCTCCTTTGGAGCCAAAGGGGCCACACCCCTGGGCAACTCGCGTGGCGGACATGGCCGATTCTGACGCTGAGGTCGCAGAAGCTCTCGCCGTCCTCGGGACCCGAGCAGACGAATTGGACTGGTTCGACCTATACAAGGTATTTGAGATCGTTCGGGACGGCGTCGCAGGCCAATTCAACGCCTCTGAGAAACCGCTGCGCGCGAAGACGTGGCTCGACGAGGACGACCTCGCTCGGTTCCTTGACGCGGCCAACAATCGGGCAACGAGCGGGGACGCTGCGCGACATGCACGCGGAAGGTCAAGACGCCCTCACGCCAACCCGATGCGGCTGCCGGAAGGGGCTGAGTTTGTGAGGAATATGACCTCGGCGTGGATCGACGAGCTAAGTAGCAGAACAATCTAGATGTGAGGCGCCTATAGTGTGCGACCGGTCATTTGCGTGCTTCCACATCGTCACTCTGACGTGCAGCGCTCCGATCGAAACCGCTCGTCGGTGTTGCGCTGCATACTCCGCTCGGGCAGTCTGTGCCGAAGCATGACGTGCTCAGCGATACCAGTCTTTAGCGTCGGATGAAGCTTGAGTGGAGTGGCGGTGGCAAGTACCTATGTCATGCAGGACGAGTCGTCTACTGAGGTGCCCGTCTACACAGCCACTGCGACGCCGCCTTCTGCTGCTGAGATCAAGAGCACCGGGCGCCTCCAGGTCGTTGCAGCAGTTCTACTCGCTCTGCTAGCGGCAGCAGGATTCTGGTCAGCCAGCTCAACACTGATCGACCTCATTGTGTTGGGTGTAATCGCGCTTCTTCTTGTTCCCTTCGGGATTTCCCTGCTCGCCCTCGGTAGGGCAAGGCACAATCGGAGACTGTACCTAGAGACGGTGCAGCGCCTCTTGATGGTCCTTGAGAACCTGAGAGAATCGAGGTCTCCTTTCGCCACCGTGGCGGACGTCGAGGACGTCTTAGCCGGACATCGACCGAGGCGGAGTCGCTATTCGAGAGAGGTCGTGATCTTCACCGAGGAGGCTGACGACAAGAAGGATGATCCATCGCTCGATGACCTCGATATCGAGACAATCTTTCGACATCAACTTGAGTCTTTGGAAGTATTAGCATGCAAGTATCGCGAGCTCCTGGTCAGTAGTGACGACTTCGACACTGCAGAACGAGTTAATCGCGCTATAGAAGATGTCCGAAACCTCGGACGTAAGAAGTGAACAGGTCATGGCGCGACGTTGAACGTGCGATGGCTCGCGACCGGCTCCGTACCGCGGCCTCAGAGGCCGAGACTCGAATAGAAGGCCGCCGGAAAGACGAGGCTCTGTCGATTGCGCGTGCCGCAGTACGCGCAACGATCATCGGCGCGATCATCTCGGCTGTCGTCGGCGCAGGCGCGACTTTGGGTGTTGCACTGCTGAAACCGGACACACAGCCTCAGATAAGCGCGCCTCAGCCGACGACGTGCTTAGTCGTGTCGGAACAGTACCGGCAAAGGGCACTGACCCAGCCCGAACTGATTCGAGCCTTACTAGCTCCGGGACCTGACGGAATCTCTGCTATCGCGGCTGATCCCGACGCGGTCCGGTGCGGTATCAAGGATGACAACGTGCAACTTATGCTCCCGCCGGGGACGTCGAGTGCCGGGCCGGGATCGGGAGGTGGCGCGGCGGACGGTGGTGGAGGAGGCGGCATATAGCCGCAAGTCGGTCGCCTCACCCGCGAGGCGACCAGCGGGTCGACTCCCCAGGGCTCCATTGAGGGCCTACGCGAGCCAAGCGTGTCGCCATGTAGTCGCCTTACCTCCTGCCCATCGCATTGTCATGTTGCACAACTATGCGGGCGCCGCTGTGCGGGACTCATGTCATCTCGCAGGGGTGCCCGACTTTCTCGCATGCTCGTGCGGGTTGTCGATCCAGTGCAGTCTGCGGATGGCCAGCCATGATCGTATTGCGTCGAGGCCGTCGGCTTCGGCTATCGCCAGGAGGTCAGGACCGAGATGGGCACGTGAGACGTAATCCCACGCTTCGGCGCCTAGCTGGAGGCGGGTGTCGGCTTCCAGCTCGTCCGCGGCGATGTCCTCGTCGGTGGCCTCGGTGCCAAGCTCAGCGAGCTTGCGCAGGTTCCGTGCGCCCGTGGACCAGGTGAGCTGACGGCGGCCTTCGCTGGCCTTCTCCCACTCCCACCAGCGCGCCAGCGCCGTCTCTTCGTAAGTGTCGACGGCCTCGGCGAGGAGCTGCATCGGAGGTTGGCCACCGGCTCGCCGACCCTCCTTGCGAGGGAGCCGGTGACCTCATGGGCAATCTTGGTGAAGTAGTCGGCCAGGTCCCCATCGCCGAGCTGCACCCGGCGCAGGTCCCACCCGTGCTCCTCGCTCGCGGCGAAGCCCTTGCGATCCAGCGCCGCGCGCCATCGGGAGAACATGCGAGCCCCGACCGAGCCGGCGACAAGCTCGGCGGAGACCTGCTCGCCGAAGCAGAGCAGCGCGTGGACGTGGACATGCCACCCGTTGTCGCCGTCGGTGACCTCCACGACCCGCGCCCAACCCAGCAGCCCGCCGAACAGCTCCTGATCGGCCTTCCACGCCCCACCGGAGGTGACGCGGGCCCAGGCGTCGGAGAGGACGTCCCAGCAGCCCTTCCGCTGGCGGAGGGCGTGCTCCTCGATGGCGTCGGCTTCGGCCTGGTGCTCGTCGAAATCCCACCGGCTCGCGTTCGCGGCCTCGTAGCTGGCGCGGTTGTCCTCGAGCTGGCGCAGTCGCATGCGCTCGTCCGTGGTGAGCCCAAGCCGGTCGCCGCGGTCGTGGCGCATCGTGAGGGTGAGCAGGAACGCCGAGCCGCCGGCCTCGTCGACCGCGCGCATCACTTTGGACAGCTCGTCGGCGCGGCGGGTGGCGATCTTCGCGGCGCACTGCGGGCAGCACCACACCGACCCGCACGACGCGAGCCCCGAGTAGCCGGCCGTCCTCGTCCCGTCGGTGTTGCTCGTGAGCGCCAGGGTCACCCCGCCCTCGGGGTCGAGCGGGACCCCGCAGTTCCGGACTCGCCGCAGGCCGGTGACCTTGCGCAGCTGTGACCGGCGGACCCATCGGGTCTCGCGTCGGTGCTGGGCCTGCGCCACCCGCTCACTCGGGCTCAGTCGCTCGTTGGCTCCGCGGCGCTGCCTGGTCTTGTGAAGACCTGTTCGCCCATTACCGAGAACCCGCCCGCTCACCGGGCACCACCCACGGTCAGGACCGGTGCTGGCGCGCCGGCGTGGCCCGGCCCTGCCGGGCCACGCCTCCCCGCACCCCCAAAGACTGCGTCGGGGGCGGGGCGGCGGACCCGGGCGGGCCAGGCCACCACGACAGCGACAGCGACGACCAGGACCACGGCAGCGGTAGCCGCGAGCAGGACGAGGCTCGGCCTCCGGCGGCCAGGCGCTCCGCCCTGGACCAAGGCACCGACCTCAGGAGAGCCCCCGACAGCGACGAGCTCGGGACAGAGGTGGTGGTCGGGGCGGGGCCTCACCCACGACGACGCGCACGAGGGCTGCCAGACCGCCCGCACAGCCGCAAGCGCCACCAACCAGCACACGCGCCGGCCATCGACGACAGGGGCGCTTGCACCCGCACGAGCGGTCCGGCAGGGCAGAGCCCGCGCCGCCGAGGGAGAGACCGCGACGTGGCGACTGCCGTGGAGGCCGCAGGCCATGCTCACCTCCACCATGATTAGAATTGGAACGCCTTAGTCGTGGTCATTTCGCTTCAACGTGTGCCCGTACGCAGCGAGATGTGCTCATCTTCGCGCTGCGCGATAGAAGCGGAAGTCCATTTTCTCCAGGGGAGTGACACATGGAAAAGTTTCCATCCCGAGTGACATCCTCGTTCAACTCCAATGATACGGAAAAGATGCAGAAGTACCTCGATTGGCTCCGCGAGACCATCGTTAAGCAAGACGAGGCCCTCAGGCGTGCGACACTGTATTGTTACCTCTCAATTGCTATCTTTGAGCTCCTTGTACTGACTCCCAAGTCTGAGTTGACATTTGGGCCGCTGAAAGTCGCCGATTCCTCGGGCTTGCTCTTCTTCTTTCCGACCGCCGTCGCCTACTTCTGCCTGGAGGTCTTCATGGGCACTGGCGCGTTCGACGACTACAGGGACGCATTCGCTCGCTTACTCGAGAAGTGGCATGCAGGTGTAACGGCCAAGCGTATTGAACAAGGAGCTTTCCCGCCTCAAACGCTCTATTATGGGTCAATGTACGATGCTTTCTCGAGTTCGGCGGTCTCGAGGGAAGAGTCGACCCGAGAGACGCTCAGTGGCGGATTTGGGTTAATTGTCCCACTGCTTGCCCCCTTGGCCTTTCAGGTGCAGGCCTTCATCGTGCTATTTGCTCGTAGCGGGTCTGATAGGCCATTGCTTTGGGCGAACCTCGCCGCCACAGGCTTGCTGTATGTGTTCATCGCGCGGTTTCTATGGTTGGATTTGCGGGAGTAGTGAGGGCGGAGCGTCCAAGCTCGATCACCACCCACGTCGACAGACGTCGGCGCCGGCCCACGTACCGGCTACTACCCGCGAGGACGTGATTAGGCGAGTTGGGAATGGGGTCTCTCGATCTCGTGGACCGCTGAGGTGCTAGCTCAAGATCAATGCAATTTGAGGCGGCACGAGGGATGAGCAGGTCCGAAGCTCCGTGGATAGCCCAGCACGAACCAGCAGGTTAGGCAGGACGCAGGGACCTCAAAGAGGACGAGGTGTGGAGCAGAGGCTCACACACACCGAAGCCGTAGCCGCCGTCCTCGCACGAATGTTCGGTGGACACTGGAGCGTTTAGAGACACTTTGGTCCCACGCGAACGATCAGGACGTGGCGCGAACGCCGTCGTCAGCGACGCAAACCGAGCCTCTGGGCCGTCGCCCGCGGTTGGAGCTGACGTCCCGGCACTGGGGCACGCCTGGGGCACATCGAGGCGGCGACCAGGCGGCACGGGCTGACATCGAGCGGCCCGGGATGACCTGCTCGCGAGGTTTGCCAGCCGCATCCGGCCTGCATGCAGCATGGCTCTTGTCGAGTTTGCAAGGCGGGGGTTGAGGGTTCGATTCCCTTCGTCTCCACCGCTCTTGACCTGCGATGACGCCTAACCGTCGTGATCTTCCGTGTCCGGACGTGACGCGAATCGGGGCGGTTCTCGTCGTCGCTTCCAGCCACACTCGTTGACAGGGTTCACGTCCCGGCTGCCGCTGGGGGTTGCTTGGGCGGCAGGGAGGAGCTCGGGCGAACCGCCGACGAAGGGAACCTCCGCCGATCAGTGCACCGTCTCGACGATCTCGCGGCGAGGGACGCCGACGCGTTCCAGTGCCTGGTAGAACGCGGTGGGGTCGGCCCAGGCGTAGGCGCCGGTGTCGGCGCGGCCGGTGTCGAGGGCGAGCAGCGCGAAGGCCGCGCTGGCCGACCACCGCCGCCGGTGCGAGGAGCGATGCGTCGCCCTGGAGCTCGAGCTGTCGCCCGAGGCCTTCGTCTTCTCTTCGTCGCCGACCGGGCAGAAGCACCTGACGCCGTCGTCGGTCACGCAGCGGTACAGCAAGATGGCTCACCGGCTCGGCATCGACACCCACCTCCATAACCTGCGCCACTACTCGGCGACTGAGCTCATCGCCGGCGGTGTCGACGTCCGCACCGTCGCCCGCCTTGGGCACTGCGGAGGAGCACCCTCCGGGTCTATGCGGCCTGGGTGGCGGAGGCAGACCAGCGCGCCGCACAGGGGCTAGACCGTATGGAGGCCCGGCGCCTCGCTCGTAAGTTGGCGCGGGTCGCCGTCGCACTCGGTGACGGTGCCGCAATTACGGGAGGCGCCGGGTGTTGGCAGAGCGTACGTGGGTGGGTCTGGACGTTCATGCTCGTTCGGTCGTGGGGTGCGCGATCGATGACGAGGCGTGCGAGATCCGCACCCAGCGGGTGGCGCCGCAGACCGCCGCGATCGTGGCCTGGGTTCTCGCGCTGCCGGGGCCGGTGGCGGTGACCTATGAGGCCGGGCCGACCGGTTTCGGACTCGCGCGGGCGTTGGCCGCGGCCGGGGTCCGTTGCGAGGTGGTCGCGCCCTCGAAGCTCGAGCGTCCGGCCGGGGACAAGGTCAAGACCGATCGTCGGGACGCTGAGCGCCTGGCGCGGCTGCTGCGCATCGGGGAACTGCCCGCGGTGCGGGTCCCCAGCGAGGCCGAGGAAGCCGCCCGGGATCTGGTGCGGGCCCGTGAAGACGCGCGGGGAGACCTGATGCGTGCCCGGCATCGGCTCTCCAAGCTGCTGCTGCGCCAGGGCATCGTGTGGGACCGCAGCGCGTGGACCGGCGAGCACACCGACTGGTTGCGCCGCCAGCGCTTCGACCGGCGCGGGGTGCAGCTGGCCTTCGACGAAGCCCTCGATGCGGTGTTCAGCGTGCACGCCCGCCGCGACCGGCTCGACACCGCGATCGAGGAGATGGCCCAGACGACGTCGCTGGCCGGGCCGGTGGGACGGCTGCGCTGCTTGCGCGGGGTCTCCACGCTGACCGCGGTCGGGCTCTGCGTCGAGGTCGCCGACTGGCACCGCTTCACCGGCTCGACCATCGGTTCCTACCTCGGGCTGGTGCCCTCAGAGTTCTCCTCGGGAGCTCGGCGGGTCCAGGGCGGGATCACCAAGACCGGCAACGCGCACGCCCGCCGGTTGCTGGTCGAAGCCGCCTGGCATCACCGTCGCCCGCTGCGCCCCAGCCGGGAACGGGCCCGGCGCGCCGACGGTCAGCCCGCCGCGGTGCGGGCGCGCGCCGAGGCCGGCAACCGCCGCCTACACCAACGCTGGTGCCGTCTCGAGCAGCGCCGCAAGCGCCCGACGGTGTCGGTGGTGGCCGTGGCCCGCGAGCTCGCCGGCTGGTGCTGGAGCCTCGCGGTGCTCGACGAGCACCAGCATCACGCGGCCGCCTGACACGCGGCCGCCCCCACAAGCCCCGGCGGGTGCCGGGTGCGGATGCAGGCAGCGCGAGGAGCGACCCGCGAGTTAGCTATGAGCAGCTCCGCCCGACCCTCATCGAGCAGGGCGACGCTCGCCCCTAGATCCGCGGAACGCTCCCGACGAACACCCGGTCATGCGGTAACCAACCCGCGCATATCAGCCTGACCGCGCGTCGAGCCGGCACGCCTCCACCCCACCCGGCCCCGCCGGACCCACAACGCCCTGACCAGCCACGATGCACCGCATCGAGGGCCCATCACCCCTGCCCACTTGACAGAAGTGCCCTCCATATCAGCTGACCGGCTCCCCGAGCGGCCGATCACGAACGACGTCGACGACGTCGAGCGGGCGAACACGGACCCGCGCTATCCGTTCGAACACACATCGCTGTCCCCATACGAGATCGCATCCTTGGTGGTGAGTGGGCGCCAGGAGCCCAGCTCCCCACCGGCAAGCAGCTCGGCAAGGACTTCACGGTCGCGACCGCAACGGCCCAGCGGGCCTTCACGCTCCTCCAGGATTGGGGGCTCGTCGAGGTCAGCCGCGGACGACGACCTGTCATCCTCGACGCCTGCCTCGAGAAGCCCTCAACGACGCTGGAATGACCTCATCCCTCGCCGCGGGCCGGGACGGAATACATCGTGACGCAGGCCCATGAGAGCGCCGCGACGAGAAGGAAGGCGGCGTAGACGCCCCCGTACCCGATCACGCTCGCGGTGGTGGCGGCGGTGACGGGCGCGACGAGGCTGGCGATGCCCCAGCCGGTGAAGACCAGTCCGTAGGTGGTCCCGAACCTGTCGGCTGGGACGACGTCCGAGGTGGTGGCCGGGGTGAGGGTGGAGAGCGCCCCGTATTGCGTGCCGAGCAGCAGCAAGGCGACCAGGGCGAGAAGTCCGCCCGCGCCGAGAGCCAGCGGGATACAGGCGAGGACGAGGAGCGCGGAGTTGGCGTGGAGCGCGGCGCGTCGGCCGATGCGGTCGTAGAGCGGCCCGGCGATGAGGCGGCCGGCGAAGTTGCCGACGTTGAGCAGGGCGACGGCCAGGGTCACGGCGGTGAGGTCTCCGGCGAGATTGCCGGCCTGGGCGAAGGCGGCGAGGGCGGGAGCGCTGTCGAGATCGAAGGCGAGCCGGAGCGCCACGACCGGCGCGGTCGGTCGGGCGCGTTGGCGCGCGGTGGGTTCCGCGGCGCCGTCATCACCGCCAACTAGACACCGGTCGAGGCCGCGCGAGCTCCGACGTTGTCGCCGTGCCCGGGGTGTCGGGAGCCCACGGGCAGCAACTCGCGCTCGCCGACGAGCCCGTAGGCGCTTGTGAGCTTCCGCTCGGACCTGTCCTGGCCCCCGGCTGCTCCGCGGCCTGCACCTCGGCGACCCCGACGGCGACCCCGACGGCGACCCCGACGGCGACGTCGCCGCCGCGTGGACCGCGCCGGGCAGCACGAGCGCCCGCCGGCGGGGGAGCGAAGTCGCTGCGGCCCGGGTCAGCCAGGAGCTGTGGCCTGTGTCGCCAGTTCGGCTCGGACGGCACACAATCAGGCCAGCGGAACGGGCGGGAGGTGCTCACCAAGAAAGATGAGCTCCACGGCGGGCTACCGAAGAATGTAACGAGTCAGAGCTATAGATGAAGGGGGATCGAGGCACATTGAGCATCGACCCTAACCATGCCAGCGTTGTCGCATTTTACGGCCCCAAGTCTGAACAGCTCGTTCAGCTGGTACAGGGTGTCCAACGTCAGCTGAACCGCCTATTGCCAGACAGGTTCACGGCGCGGGCAATCCAGGAAGTGCATGCAACTATCATCGGCTTGGACCAGCGACCAGCCAAGCAGGTGTCCTTGGACCTTTCAGCCGCTATATCCTATCTCTGCCGTTCACTCGAAAGCGAATGCTTTACCGTAAGGTTCGGCGGCTTCAGGATTGATGACCTCAGGCTCTTGAGTCGAGGGAAGCCAATGGCGGAGCGTAGCATTGTCGTCGGAGGAGGGAAGGTAACTCTTATTGGGTGGCCAATGAAGGCCACGCCTTCCGGGCCGTTGGATGCACCATCTCACGCCCTGGCGCGGGTTCGTTCTAGATGCGAGGAGTTCGGCATTCGTCACAGATATCACGGGTCCGCCAACGACCTGGATCCTGATGTGCATATGGTGATTGGCGACGTCGAAGTCGACGTCGAACCGACGGTCGAGGAAGAGTTGCGGCGGTCACTCACAGTTGGAAGTGGCCCGCTTGCACAACCTACGCTCATAAGGATGGGCGTAGAAGAAGTTGTTTTGGTCGAGTACGCCGATGTTCGCTTACCGCGGCACACCACCAGGTCGTGGCCCTTGAGGGAGGCTTGCTTCGAGATCCGACAGCGCCCGCTCAGCCGTACAAATCAGACAGGGTCGGCAAGGGGGTGACCAAGGTCGCTACCAATGGGGCCGTAGGGCGCGGTGGTGGCTTACTTGTGCAGCCAGGGCGATGATCAATCGATGTTATTTGAGATGGAGGCGGCGGAAGGCACAGCCGGAAGTCGTGGCGCAGTGAAACGTGCTCGATCTCGCCATCCGTCTGCGGCCAGGACGGCAGGGTTCGCTTTAACAGGCCCTGGGGTCCCGTACCCAAGTCGGACCGGGCGTGCTCTCCACGGCGACGCCCGGTCCGGCGGGTGACCTCATCGACCCCGCCGGAGTCGCACCGGCACGGGGATGAACAGGATCGGCATCGCGAACACGCTGAGGTCGATGCTCGGGTCGCCGCCCCACATCGCGAACAGATAGTGGGCCGCGAGGATCAGGCCGACCCTGAGCCCGATCCGGAGGCCGAGAGACACGGCACCCGACCTCCGACGAGCAGTTGCACCCGTCCGACGGCCGCGCACCATGACAGTCCCGAGGGCTAGTGCGGCGAAGGCGACGAGCACGCCGACGAGTATTCCGCGGCGGAGAGTCCGCCGCCTGTCGCTCGCTTCGTAAGCGTTCGTCGACGAGTGACTCCCACCGCCACGGTGCGCCCGCCCCCGGCTTGCACCTGGGGACGTTGCCACTGAGATCGTCTCGACGATGAACGCGGTGATCCGGGTTGCTCGACCAAGCGCACCCGGGCCGCCGGTCATCGATGGGCGCTGACTCTCTGGTGTCGTTGTCATGACCCGAAGTCAACGGGCGATCCGCTCGACGGACGACCCACCCAACACGTATCGACCACACACGCCCATGGCTCCTGTCGCGAGACCCCGACCTGCAGCGATGATCGAATCGCATCATCGACACGTGTCGTCGGCTGGATCTGCGTATGCCAGGGATGAATACTTGCCCGCACCGGGCCCGCAGACGGGCGGGCCTGGCACCGCCTGGGGGTGGGCGGCGGGCCGCACAGCATCGTGGTCCACCGTGGCGCGGCTCGACGAGCAGGGGATTACTAGGCGTGGACCCGGTCACCGAGTGGACGGGGCGTCTCGCACACGCCTTGCGGCGCGCGATGCGCATGAGCAATCCGACCTTCGCCGAGAAGCTCGGCGTCCACGCCCGGACGGTCGACATGTGGCGAGCGAACTCCGAACGGCGTCCGAACCCGGAGATTCAGCAGGCCCTCGACACCATGCTCGAGCGAGCGGACGAGACCAGCAGGAAGCGGTTCGAGCTCATCGCGGGAGCAGAGAGTCCGACGGCGACACCGCCCGTCGAGTCCCTGCCGGACGAGCCGCCGCAGAACGCCACCGTGTCCGGGCCGGTCCCTACCCACCCCACGATCAGCCCAGGCGCGGGTTCCGACTTCCTGGATTGGCTCCGGATCTCCCGTACGGTGAGCGCTCCCCCGGACGGGTCCGACCTCGGAGAGATCCTTAAATGGCACCGGAAGCGCCAGGATCTCACACAGAAAGAGGCCGCCGAATTCCTCAACACTCATCAATCCACGCTCTCCCGCATCGAGAACGGCACTCAACAACTCACCGATGTCAACGAACTCCGGCACTTCGCCAGGGCGCTGGGTATTCCCCCGTCGCAGCTCGGAGTTCTGATGGATCGTTCTGGTGATGCGATTCCCGACCCCACTCACGTCAGCCACTTACCGGGCCCGGTCAAGGACAGCCAGGACCACTGGCGCCTGGTCCGCCGAGAGCTCAACGCGAACCGCGCTCTCCTCGGCCACATGGCCGCTGATCTCTACTCGAGCGACAACATCCTGGCCGGGACCGCTGTCCTCGCCGGGCGAGGATGGGTCCCGCCCAGCCCGGTGATGATTGACGAGATCACCATGACCTGGTCTGACATCGCGCCACCGCCCTCGATCACCGGAGGTTCGCCCGAGACGGCGCGAACGCTACCGCTCGCCGCCGATGGTCAGGTCTACAGCCGGTACTCCCGCGCGCTACGTGACCTCGCAAAGCCGAGACTCTTGGACAACAGGGTCAGTTATCGTCTCATCGATGTCGGGCAGTGGGCGCGACCCTCGCTTGAATTCACCTACACCAGCTACTTCGAGACCCTCGATGTCGGTGAGCCTCTGGGACACGAGTTCGCCCAAGCGTGGATGGACGCTGGTCGAGGCATGCCGCGAATGGCCGATCTTCCGCTACGGCAAAGTATCAGCGACCCCTTCGACCTTTGGGCTCGTCCGATGCTCCCAAGCATCAATACGCTGACGATTCGCAGGGATCCGGTCGGCGGACATCGGTTCTACATGCATCTCCGAGACTCCAGTTCGGTGGCCAGTGGTGGCGGGATTCTCCACGTCAGCCCGGCAGGCGCCTTCCAGCCCGCTGCGATCGCGCCGGTCCACCAGCGCAACGACTTCTCCCTGTGGCGCAACATGCAACGCGAGTACGCGGAAGAATTCCTCGGCCAGGCGGAACACGACGGGAACAGTACCGATCCAATTCACTACGAGACCGACGAGCCGTTTGCCTCTTTCGAGCGGGCTCGACTCTCAGGTGATTTCAGGGTCTACGTCTGCGCCGTCGTACTCGAACCTCTCACGCTCTGGGTGGAGCTGATCACGATCGCCGTTATCTCCGCACCGGCGTTCGACGAGCTCTTCGGCGACATGGTCCTGGTGAACGACGAGGGGGCATTCGCCAGCGCCGAGGAGCGTCCGACGAGCGGCATCCCGTTCACCGCCGACAGCATGAAACGCCTCGAGACCGCCCAACTCTCGCCCATCGCTCGCGCCTGCATTTACCAAGCATGGTCTCGCCGCCACGAACTGTTGAGCGCATGAAGGTGCTCGTGACGGGATCCACGGGGTTCGTCGGTCATGCCGTCGCCGCAGAGATGGTCGACCGAGGCCATCAAGTCGTCGGAGTTACGCGCACCATCGAATCCGCACTCCCGCCGGGGGTCGCTCGATTCCGTGGGGACATCTCGAGGGTGGAGGACCTTACCGAGGCCCTTAGCGGCGTCGACGCCGTCTGTCATCTGGCCGCCCGCACGCGTGCACGAGAGTCAATTAGCGACCCGCTTGGTTTCTGGACCACCAACGTGGGAGGCACGCTCACCCTGCTCAGAGCCATGCTCACGGTGGGGACGACTCGTCTCGTACTCGCGTCCACGTGCGCGGTCTACGGTCAGGCCGACCACCAGCCCCTCGACGAGTCGGCCCCCGAGGTTCCCGCGAATCCGTACGGCGAGAGCAAGCTCGCCGCAGACCGTTCGGTTCTTGACGTCGCCGCGACCGGTGCGATCGGCGCGGTGATTCTGCGGCCGTGCAATGCCGCTGGTGCCTCCCACGGGAGAACTGACCACGACACGTCGAGACTGATACCAGGCGTCGTCGCCGCCTTAAGGAGTCCGTCCGCCGAGGTGGTCATCGACGGCGACGGCGACTCGATTCGCGATTTCGTTCATGTCGCCGACGTCGCGGATGCCTTCGCATTGTCGCTGGATTCGTGCTCGCCGGGGACCGTGCGGACCTACAACATCGGCAGTGAGCGCAAGACGAGCGTGTTAGACGTCATCGAGGTGGCCGAACGAGCGTCGGGCAACGTGATACGCCGGCGACACGGCCCGGAGGCTCCTGGGCCGCGGGAACTGCGGGCGGACAGCAGCCGGATCCGGGCCGAGCTAGGCTGGCGGCCTCGGCGGTCCAGCTTGGAGAGGATCCTTGGTGACGTGCTCGACGCAGACCGCCGCGCGGCCCGAGACCGCGCCCTATGACGACGACTGCGGTGGTCCTCTGCGGAGGACTCGGGAGTCGGCTGCACCCGCTGACGGAGTCGCTGCCGAAGTCGTTGCTGCCCATTGGAAGGACCACGATGCTCGATCTGGTCATCCGGGGCCTCGCGCGGTCCGGAGTCGTCGAGATAGTGCTTTGCGCGGGCTACGGTGCCGCCTCGATCGCGGCGCACCTGCGCACGGGGGCGGCCCGCGCCGACGCCCACGGCAGTGCATTCACCTACTCCTGCGCGGGGTGGGAGTGCCGTGTAACCGTCATCGACACGGGACTAGACGTCGCGACGGGTGAACGCCTGTATCGAATCCGGGACCGGGTCGGGACCTCGGACCTGGTCGTCGCCTACGCCGACCTAGTGGCCGACGTCGACGTCGTGTCCCTACTGGCCGAGCATCGGCGGTCGAACGCTCAGGCGACCGTTACCGTCGCCCGAGCGCGGTCCCCCTTCGGACACGTCGACATTGATGACGCTGGCCGGGTGCGCTCGCTGCGGGAGAAGCCGCTGTTGGCCGAGTGGATCAACATCGGATACATGGTGCTGAACGGGCATGTGTTGCAGGGCCTCAACAGTCGGTCAGGCCCTCTGGAGCACGACGTCCTGCCGCGGATGGCAGCGACCCACGAGTTGCGCGCCCACCGACACCAAGGACCCTTCGAGTCGATCGACACCCCGGCGGACCACCGACGCGTGGATTCGTTGTTGCGGGGTTCCCCGCCCCCCTGGTTGAGGAGGATCGAGACGGGGTGTTCGCGCTGATTCTCCTTCACACCGGTGAGGCGGTAAATCCTCTTCCGACAGGCGGGGCATCGAGCTGGCGAACGCGATCTTCGAGTACCTCGAGTTCTGGCACAACCGACGCCGCCGACACAGCGCTCTGGGCTGGCGACCACCGATAGAGTTCGAGAACCAGAACAAGATTGTCGTGGCCTGAAGCTTCCAGTCGGCCGACTCCGCGCAGCCCGGGGCGCACCCCAAGGTCTCCGGACACGCCGGGGCGGTTCAACGTCTTCCTCGTGCTCTGGCTTGTACTGCTTCGAGTGTACGACTACTTCAACTAGCTCCTAGGTGGGGAGGATGACCTAGAGTGGATATTCGCGAGTGGATTCTTGGAGTATCCAAGCTCAATACGACAACGGCGTCCTACCGTGGCACTAGCGGGCCGGGGAGCGTGCGCGAGGCGGCAACGGCTTCGGCCTCCTGCCCGTACGTTCCCTGCGGCCACGCCCGCAACCCTTGCCCAAGTACAGGGAAGGCGGGCGCGCGGCCAGACTCGCGCTACTCTTCCTCGCAGCACCACGAGTGAGAGGGGCGCAAAGTGTCGAGCCTCGGCGATTTAGGGATTAACCTTCTCGCGGCGGCGTTAGCAGCAGTTGCGGGCTGGGCGCTGACGCGCCTACGGAAACAGCGAGTCCTCGGCCGCCGAAGGCAATTCTTCGGGGTTAGTAGCTCCCGGACCGCGCTCATATCGGTGCCTCGTCACGCTGCATCGCCCATGTCTGACAGTGTTCACAGACTCGACGTGGCTGCGATGGTAGAGATTGCAACAATCTTGCGGGAATCTGGAGCTCAGACCGAGTTGCTTTGTGCAGGGGGACGAATCGCAGTTTCGTGACTTGCTTGGCGACAAGACTGAGTTCGTCATCGGCGGGCCAGACGCCAATACTAGGATGGAGGCCCACTTGCGCACGTTTCTTCCGGGGCTGACTTTTGACAAATATGACAAGTCTAACCCCGCTCTCACAATTCGCGTCAAGGGTCAAGAGTTCGCTCGCCGGCCTGGCGTAAGTGATTACGTCGTCTTGGCGAGAATCCCTACAGGTCACAATCCTGTTTTCCTTATCTGTGGCCAAACGGCGTTGGGTAATGGGGGCGCGGCCAGATTCCTTACAAGTACGACCAACTTCGCGGACGCTTTGGAGGCGCGGACCCGTTCTGTCTGGTCCTCAAGATCGAGAATTCACAGGACTACGGGGATCGACTCATTAGCGAGGTCGGCGACTTCTCGAATTCGGCGTTCAAGGATTCGCGCAAGGTAAACGTCATCGACGATCGCCTTACCGCCGGCCAAGACGGTCCTTAGGTCTCAAGGTTGAACGAGGAACTCGCCTTGCTTGGTAAACCATGTACCGCAGACAGAGGTCCAAAATCTTCCGTGGCGGCATGCAGTCCGAACGCTCTTGGTCCGGCTCGTGGTGCGAACCAGCGGCTACCAACGGCTCGTGGTGCGGCCCCAGAACACGCCTCCGACCGCGAAGATGCTGGAACACGCTGTAGGGCCCGGGTGCGGTGATCTTCGAATCCGCTTGCTGCCGCGAAGCACCTCGATATCGACGGCTTGGTGGGCTCGCGGGCGCTGGCGTAACCCCGGCTTGGTGACCGCAGTCGACGGGGTGACCTATGAGATCGACCTCGCCAAGGACAACGCTGAAGCGCTGCGCGAGGTCTTCGCGCCCTACATCGCTGCCGCTCGCCGCACCGGCGGTCGCGCTCGCTCCGGCACGGGCAGCCGAGGCCGCTCCTCGGCCTCGAGCGGTGCCGTGGCGAACGCCGCGGGCCGCGGTCGCGAAGCGATGAAGGCCATCCGTGACTGGGCCAAGAGCAGCGGCTGGGCGGTCAGTGATCGCGGGCGCCTGCCGAGCAACGTCGTTGAGGCCTACGACGCCGCCCACAAGTAGCAGCTAACCGCAACGCCGGCGCCCCCCGGCTCATGGAAGCGGCGGCGAGATGCTCAGTTTGCCCCTGAGCGTCGCCGGCCGCCCCCGGCGTCGTGACACGGCTCGTGACACGAAACGTGGCGTATCGATGTTGCCCAGGAGCACGGTGTGTCGCTGTTCGAGGACGTCGTTGCTGGTAGAGGTCCTTGTCAACGCGGTCTGCCGTCTTTGCAAGGCGGGGGTTGAGGGTTCGATTCCCTTCGTCTCCACCGTGTCTGACCTGCAGTAACGCGCCTAGCGGCGGCCGTCCGTGTCCGGACGTGGCACGAAATCAAGGCGGTGCTCGTCAGCTCTGTACCTTCCGCGACACCCTCCGAGCGTGGGGTGCTCCATGGGCTCCGGCGCCCGGCACCTGCCACGGCCTGGCGTCCAGCCGAACCGATGGCGCGGCGCACCTGCCCTGTCGCGGTCGACGCGGTAGGCGCCGGTGCGACGAGCGACGTGAGTGGTGGTGGCGGCCGTCATGGCGCTGCGTTCTCCTCCGAGCGGAGCAGGGCCTCGCGGGCTCGCGGGTCCTCAGCCGATGACGTCGAGGGACGCGGAGACGATGGCGTCGGCGTCGATGCCGTGGAGCGCGTAGGCGGCCGGGAGGTCGGACGACTGGCCGAAACCGGTCACCCCGAGGTGAGTCGCCCGGGCCCGGTGCACGCCGGCGAGGAAGGCGAGCGTGTGGGGGTGGCCGTCGAGGACGGTGACCAGCGGCGCGGCACGGTCGGTGGGGAAGACGGCGTCGAGGATCCAGGTGGGGTCGCCGGTGGGCGCCGAGCGGGCCCGCAGGGCCCGGAAGAGCAGGTCGGGGCTGGTGACCACGACGACGTCGGCGTCAACGCCCTGGTCGGCGAGGCGGTCGGCGGCCGCGAGGGTCTCGGGGACCAGCGGGCCCATCGTGGCCAGGGTGACGGCGGGGCGCCCGGCGCTGCGCCGTAGTCCGTAGGCGCCGGCGACCACCTGGCGGCGGCGGCGTTCCCGCGCGGCGGTGTCGGTGGGCACCGCGGCGAGGGACTGGTCGACCGGCGCGGTGGAGAGGCGCAGGTAGGTCGAGCTCCCATCGGGGCGGCCGAGACGGCCCAGGCCGTCGAGCAGGCACCAGGTGACCTCGATGCCGAAGGCGGGCTCGAAGGTCACGCAGCCGGGCTGCTCGAGCCCGATCGACGGGGTGGTGATCGACTGGTGGGCGCCGCCCTCGGGCGAGAGGGAGACACCGGACGGCGTGCCGACGAGGATCGACTGCCCGCCTGCGTACATCCCGAACGCCCAGGGCTCGAGGGCGCGGGCGACGAACGGGTCGTAGAGCACCCCGATGGGCAGCAGTGGCTCGCCCCACCGTGACCAGGTGGCGCCGAGCTCGCCGAGCAGGCCGACGAGGTTGGTCTCGGCGATGCCCAGCTCGATGTGCTGGCCGCTGGGCCGTTCACGCCAGTGCAGGATCGTCTCCGCGTCGTCGGCGAACCAGTTGGTGCGTTCGTGCGCCGACCATGAGCCGACCTTGTTGAGCCAGCCGCCGAGGTTGGTCGAGGAGGCGACGTCGGGGCTGACGGTGACGACGCGGCGGGCGGCGTCGGGTGCGGAGCGGGTGAGGTCGAGCAGCGCGCGGCCCAGCGCCTGCTGAGTGTTGCCGGTGCCGGTGGGGGCGCGGCCGGCGTCGACGGGGACGTCGGTGGTCTGGCGGTCGGGGTGTCCGTTGCGGCGCAGTCGTCGCGCGGCCGCGGCGCAGAGGGCCGCCGCCGGGCTGTCGGCGGGAAGCGGCGCCCACGGGTCGTCGAGGTCGGTGCCGAGGTCGGTGGCCAGGGCCCGCATCTGGGCTTCGTTCAGCAGACTGGAGTGGTTCTGCGGGTGGCCCTGGGTCGCGAGCCCGTAGCCCTTCACCGTGTAGGCGAAGACCACCGTCGGGCGGGTGTCGTCGATGTGGGCGTAGGCGTCGAGCAGCGCGCCGAGGTCGTGCCCGCCGAGGTTGCGGATCGCGGCGTGCACGGCGTCGTCGTCGACCTCGCCGAGCAGCGCAGCGATCGCGTCACGGTCGGGTCCGTCGCCGGGCAGGCGTTCGCGCAGCTGGGCCGGCGTGCAGCGCAGCAGCCGCTGGTACTCGGGGTTGGTCATCTCGTCGATGCGCCGACGCAGCGCGTCCCCGCCGGGGCGGGAGAAGAGCTCGGAGAGCACGCGGCCGTACTTCACCGAGATGACCTGCCAGCCGGCCGCGGTGAACAGGCCGGTGAGCCGCGTAGCGGAGATGTCGGGGACGACCCGGTCGAGGCTCTGGCGGTTGAAGTCGACGACCCAGCAGACCTCGCCGAGCTCGCGGACCATCGGGTCGAGCACGGCCTCCCAGACCGCGCCCTCGTCGAGCTCGGCGTCGCCGACCAGCGAGAACTGGCGACCGGTCCCGACCCGTCCCCCTGACACGCCGTCGGCGTAGCGGCGCGCGATGGCACCCCAGATGGGGGCGGTCGCGCCGATGCCGACCGAGCCGGTGGAGTAGTCGACGGGGTCGGGGTCCTTCGACCGCGACGGGTAGGACTGCAGCCCGCCCTTGTCCCGCAGGGTGGTCAGGTACGAGGCGTCGAGCTCGCCGAGCAGGTGGTTGATCGCGTGCAGCACCGGCGAGGCGTGCGGCTTGACCGAGACGCGGTCCTCGGGGCCCAGTTCGGCGAACCACAGCGCCGTCATGATCGAGACGATCGACGCCGAGGACGCCTGGTGCCCGCCGACCTTGAGCCCACCGGGGTTGGGCCGCACGCGGTTGGCGTGGTCGACGATCGCCGTGGCCAGCCAGAGCACCCGGTCCTCGACCGAGCGCAGGGTGTCGAGGTCGACCCCCGTGTGCGATTCGCTGGGTGTCGGCAGGGGCGGCGCGGTCGTCATCGTCGGTCGTCCTCTCGTCGGGCGTGCACGTCCCGCCCGGCGTCCCGGACGGGCGGACGTGCGATCGGCGGTGTCGGCTCAGGAGGCCTGGGCGACGGGAGAGGGGTCCATGAAGATCAGGTACTCGCTGACCTTGGCGTCGCGGACCTTCGTGCGGGTCACGGCGGGCAGGGTGAACTCCGCGCCGTTCTGCATGGTGTAGGTGACCTCGACGCGCACGGCGGCGACGTCGCCGTCGACGAACTCCTCGAGGATGACGTGGCGCATGCCGGCCACGGCGCCGAGGTAGTTCGCGACCCAGGCCTGGATGTTCTCGCGCCCGACCACGGACTCGGCGTTGCCCATCCGGAACCGGCAGTCGTCCGTGAAGGCCGCGAAGAACGCGGCGATGTCGGTGTCGGCGGCCTTGAGCAGGTCGCGGGTGACGTCGATGGCCGAGGGCTGGGTGGCAGTCATGCGTCCTCCAGGGGTGGTGCCACGGTCGGAGCGCCTGCCTTTGACGTGCTGTTGTCGTCCGCGGAGGGCGAGCTGCAGATCAGGGGCCGGGACCGTGCTGGAGCCCGTCGGGCTCGGTGGCGGGAGCCACACTAAACAGTGCTATCTGTTATAACAAGAGTCGCTGAGGACGTGCCGGTAGCGGGCGCCCGTGGTGCGTCCGACGGCGAGAGAGCTGCTTAAAATCGCGGGTTGTTATAACGCATATCGTCGTCGTACTGTGGCTCGCACCACCTCAGGTGCCGTCTACGGCCCGAGGTCAGAGCCCGGCATCGGCGGGGCTCCCCGCTCAGCTCATCTGCGATCAAGGGAGATCGGGCATGGCCGATCTGGACGTTCCTGTGCTCATCGTCGGCGGCGGAGGTTGTGGCCTGTCGGCCTCGATCTTCTTGTCGAACCTGGGTGTGGAGCACCTGCTGGTCGAGCGTCACGAGACGACGTCGCACCTGCCCAAGGCGCACTACATCAACCAGCGCACGATGGAGGTGTTCCGCCAGCACGGCGTCGCGGACGCGATCTACGAGGTGGGCGCGCCCATCGAGAAGTTCGGCAAGGTCCGGTGGCGCACCTCGCTGGGCGGCGACGGCGAGCTCGACCAGCGCAGCATCCACGAGATGGACGCCTTCGGCGGCGGGAGCCTGCGCCCGACCTACGAGGCCGACAGCCCGTGCCTGGCGAGCAACTACCCGCAGCTGCGCCTCGAGCCGCTGCTGCGTCGCCAGGCCGAGGCCCGCGCACCGGAGTCGATCCGCTACCACCACGACGTGATCGACTGGGAGCAGACCGACACCGGGGTGGTGGCCACGGTCCACGACCGGACCGCCGACACCCGCTACACCGTGGCCGCGCGCTACGTGATCGCCGCCGACGGCGGCCGGAGCTTCGGCCCGGCCCTGGGCGTGGAGATGACCGGCCCGACGGGCATGGTCGACATGGTCAGCACCCACTTCAGCGCGGACCTCTCGCCCTACTGGGACGACGAGTCGCTGATCACCTGGTTCCTCAACCCCGAGGGGGAGAACAGCTGGGGCGCCGGTGCGATGGTGCAGATGGGGCCCACGTGGGGCCGCAAGTCCGAGGAGTGGGTGGTCCACTTCGCGTTCCGCCCGGACGACCCCGAGCGGTTCAACGAGGAAGCGATCGTGCCGCGCCTGCGTGAGCTGCTGCGCCTGCCCGACGTGGACATGACGGTGCACAAGGTCAGCCACTGGATCCTCGACCGCATCGTCGCCCAGCAGTGGCGCTTCGGGGACATCTTCCTGGCCGGCGACGCCGCGCACCGCCAGCCGCCGACCACGGGGCTGGGCCTGAACACCGGCATCCAGGACGTCCACAACCTGGCGTGGAAGCTGGCCGCGGTCCTGTCGGGGAAGGCCGACGACCGGCTGCTGGACACTTACGAGGCCGAGCGCAAGGCCGTGAGCACCCACGGCGCGGACTGGGCGCTGCTGGCGTTCATGAACCACACCGTGATCGACGCCGGGATCGGTCTGACCCCCGGCGCGCCGGTCGAGATGAACACCGCGGCATTCCACGCCTTGTTCTCCGAGGGCCTGATGGGCGAGGCGCTGCGCGCCCGCGCCGCGGTCTGCATCGGCACCCAGGCCTGGGAGTTCCAGGCCCACGACGTCGAGATCGGGTTCAACTACCCCGAGGGCGCCCTGGTGCCCGACGGGAGCGAGCCCGCCCCGCGCGACCCCAGCGGCCGCGTGTACACCCCGACCACCCGCCCCGGGCACCGCCTGCCCCACGCCTGGCTCGCCCGCGGCGCCGACCGCCTCTCCACCCACGACCTGCTCGACGCCTCCGGCGGGTTCGTGCTGCTCACCGGCACCGACGCCTCGGGCTGGAAGGCCGCGGCCGCCGCGGCGAGCGAGAAGTTCGGGGTCACCGTCACGCCGGTCGCCGTGGGCGCCGACGGCGACTGCACCGACCCCGAGGACACCTGGAACCGCCTGCGCCAGGTCGGCGCCGACGGAGCGATCCTCGTGCGCCCCGACCACCACGTCGCCTACCGGGCCGAGCACGCCCCCGTCGACCCCACCGACGCGCTCAACCAGGCCCTCGCCTCGGTGCTCGCCCGCTGACTGATCGGAGAGAAGCGATGAACACCCCTATCCAGCCCGAGTTGCCGCGCAAGCCGCGCCCGGTCGTCCCGCCCAAGCTGCACCACGCCACGTTCCTCACACTCAAGCTCGACGAGATGGTGCGCTGGTACGAGCTCGTCGCCGGCCTGACCCCGGTGCACTACAGCGACAGCGCGGCGTGGCTGACAAACGACGAGGCCAACCACCGGATCGCGCTGGTCGCCCACCCGGCGATCAAACGGGCGGTCGACAAGCCGATCAGCGCCGGGCTGCACCACACCGCGTTCGAGTACCGCAACTTCGACCAGTGGCTGGACAACTACGTGCGCCTGCGCGAGGCCGGGATCGTCCCGTTCATGAGCCTGGACCACGGCATCACCATGTCGCTCTACTACGCCGACCCCGAGGGCAACGGCGTGGAGATCCAGGTCGACGCGTTCGGCGACTGGGAGGCCTCCAAGGAGTGGATGTGGGCCTCGCGGGAGTTCGCCGAGAACCCGATCGGCAGCTTCTTCGACCCCGACAAGCTCGTCGAGGCCCGCGAGCAGGGCGTCTCGGCCGAGGAGATCCACCAGAACGCCCGGGCGGGCAAGTACCTGCCGGAGAACCCGCCCGCGGACATCCTGCTGCCCGAGGCGTACTGAGCGATGGACTCCCCGGAATCGACATCGGCGACGGCTCCGGCCGGCGCGCTGCTGTGGACCCCGTCCGCGCAGCGCGCCGGGTCGAGCGCCATGGCGAGGTTCGCCGCCGCGGCCGCGGACCTGGCCGGTGGCGATCTCGACGACTACGAGGCGCTGTGGGGATGGTCGGTGGACCACCCCGAGCAGTTCTGGCCGCTGCTGGCCGAGTTCTTCGGTGTCCGCGCCAGCGGTTCCTGGACCCCGATGCGCGACCGGGACGACTTCTCCGGCGCCGGCTGGTTCCCGCAGGTCACCCTCAACTACGCCGAGCAGGCCCTGGCTCCACTCGGCGCGGGTCCGGACGACGAGCCGCCGGCCCTGGTCGTGCTGCACGAAGGCACCGACCCGGTGGAGGTGTCGCGCGCCGAGCTGCGGGGGCAGGTCGGCGCGCTGGCCGCACAGCTGCGGGCATGGGGCGTGCGACCGGGGGACCGCGTCGCGGCCTACCTGCCCAACGGCGCCGAGGCCGTCGTCGGGCTGCTGGCCAGCGCCGCGGTCGGGGCGATCTGGGCGTGCTGCGCGCCGGATTACGGCGTCGACGCCGTGGTCGACCGGCTCGCCCAGATCGAACCCGCCGTGCTCCTGGCGACCACCGGCTACCGCTTCGCCGGCGAGTGGGTGGAGCGCACCGAGCAGACCGGCACGATCGCGTCCCGGCTGCCCTCGGTCCGCCACCTCGTCCTGGCCGACGGAGAGCACGGCGACGCTCCGGTCGTGACGGTGCCGTCCGCCGAGGTGCACGCCTGGCGGGAGGTCGTGGCCGAGCCGGTGGCGCCGGTGTTCGAGCCGGTCGCGTTCGACGCCCCGCTGTGGGTGCTCTACTCCTCGGGCACCACCGGGCTGCCCAAGGGGATCGTGCACTCCCACGGCGGGATCGTGCTCGAGCACCTCAAGTGGCTGGGCCTGCACGACGACGTCGGGCCCGGGGACCGGTTCTTCTGGTTCACCTCCACCGCGTGGATGGTGTGGAACGCCGCCGCCGGCGCCCTGCTCACCGGGGCCACGATGGTCACCTACGACGGCAGCCCCACCTGGCCGGACAAGGACGTCCTCTGGGACGCGGTCGCGCGCACCCGGACCACCCACTTCGGCACCAGCGCCGGTTTTCTGACCGCCTGCCAGCGCGCCGGGCTCGCGCCCGGCGCCCGCCACGACCTCGCCGCCCTGCGCTGCGTGATGTCGTCGGGCTCGCCGCTGCCGGTGCCCGCCTGGTCCTGGGTCTACGAGGACGTCAAGCCGGACGTGTGGCTCGACGCCCCCAGCGGCGGCACCGACGTCTGCACCCCCTACGTCGGTGGCAACCCGCTGCGCCCGGTGCGTGCCGGGCACATGCAGTCCCGGTTCCTGGGCACCCGCGTCGAGGCCTGGCGCGACGACGCCACCCCGGTGGTCGACGAGGTCGGCGAGCTCGTGGTCACCGCGCCGATGCCGACGATGCCGGTCCGGCTGTGGAACGACACCGACGGCTCCCGCTACGCCGAGACCTACTTCTCCACCTTCCCCGGCGTCTGGCGCCACGGCGACTGGCTGACCCTCACCGCGCAGGGCAGCGCGGTGGTGCACGGCCGCTCGGACTCCACGATCAACCGCCACGGGGTCCGCCTGGGCAGCGCCGACATCTACACCGCCGTGGAGACGATCCCCGAGATCGCCGACGCCCTGGTCATCGGTGCCGAGCTCGACGCCGGCCGGTACTGGATGCCGCTGTTCGTCACCCTCGCCCCGGGCGCGGTCCTCGACGACGCGCTGCGCGACCGCGTCGCCGCGACCATCCGCGACCGCTGCTCACCGCGGCACGTCCCCGACGAGATCCTCGAGGTGCCCGCCATCCCGCACACCCTGACCGGCAAGCGCCTCGAGGTGCCCGTCAAGCGGCTGATCCAGGGCTTCGACCCGGGCAAGGCCGTCAACACCGGCGTCGTCGACCGCCCCGACGTCCTCGAGGTGTTCACCGAGCTCGGCCGGCAGCGCCGCGCGGCCGCCGCACCCCGCCAGACCGCGGGGGTGGCCCGATGAGGCTCCTCGTCCTGGGCGCCACCGGCCGGCTCGGCCCGCACGTCGTGCGCGCCCTGCTCGCCGACGGACAGCAGACCCGCACTTTGTCCCGCGCTCCCGAACGAGCACGCACCGTGCTGCCCGCCGGCGCCGATCTCGTCACCACCGACATCACCGACGACGCCGACACCACCCTCGACCGCGAGCTCGAGGCCGCCGACGCCGCGCTGCTGCTCACCCCGCACGGCCCGGACATGGCCGCGGTGCAGAACGCGGTCATCGACCGCGCCGTCAAGGCCGGCACCCGCGTGGTGAAGGTGTCGGGCACCAGCGCCGGCATCGGACCCACGGGCCCCGACGCCTGCCGCCAGCACCACGAGTCCGAGCAGTACCTCGCGGACTCGGGACTCGCGTGGTCGGTGATCCGCCCCAACGGCTTCATGCAGACCCTCATCGCCGCCATGGCCCGCACCACGCGCGAGAAGGGCATCATCGCCAACCCGCTGGGCAGCGCCGGGATCAGCCTCGTCGACTGCGCCGACGTCGGGCGCGCCGCCGCCGCCGTGCTCACCGACCCGGCGACGGACGGCCGGCACTGGGTGCTCACCGGGCCGTCCGCCCCGACCTACGCCGAGATCGCCGCCACGATCCGCGCCGAGACCGGCGCCGACCCGACCCTGGTCGAGGTGACCCCCGAGCAGGCCGGGCAGGCCGCGCGCGCCGGGGGCGCCACCGAGTGGGAGGCCCACCACCTCGCCGAGATGCTCGCGATGTTCCGAACCGGCGCCTCCGAGTACGTCACCGACGACGTCGCCGAGCTCACCGGCACCGCCCCACGCTCGGTCACCGACTTCGTCCGCGACCACCGCGACCTGTTCACCGGCTGAGCACGCCGACACCACCGGCAGGCACCCGCCTGCTCCTGAAAGGACACCCCCATGCGCATCTTCGACCTGGGCGGCCGCGCCGCCCTCGGCATCGAGGACAAGGCCGTGGACATCGAGACCGCCAGCGACGGCCGGTTCACCGCGGACATCCAGGAGCTCTACCCGCGGTGGGAGGAGTTCCGTACCTGGGCCGCCGGGTTCACCGGCGGCCCCGACCGCGAGGTCGTGCCCACCGCGCTCGGGGCGCCGGTGCCGCGCCCGCCGCAGGTGTTCGCCATCGGCGTCAACTACCGCGACCACGCCGCCGAGACCGGCATCGACCTGCCCGAGCGGCCCATGGTGTTCACCAAGTTCCCCGCCGCGGTCACCGGGCCCTACGACGACATCGTGCTGCCCTCGGAGAACGTCGACTTCGAGGTCGAGCTCGTCGCCGTGATCGGGCGCCGCGCCCGCAACGTGCCCGAGTCCGAGGGGTGGTCCTACATCGCCGGCCTCACCGCCGGCCAAGACCTCTCCGAGCGCGCCGTGCAGCTCGCCGGACCCGCACCCCAGCAGTACAACATCGGCAAGTCCTTCGAGGGCTTCGCCCCGATCGGCCCGGTGCTCGTCACCCCCGACGAGCTCGACGACCCCGACGACATCGAGGTCTCCTGCCACCTCGCCGGCGAGCAGATGCAACACAGCCGCACCAGCCAGTTCGTCTTCACCATCCCCCAGCTGGTGGCCTCGCTGTCCAGCGTCCTGCCGCTGCTGCCCGGCGACCTCGTCTTCACCGGCACCCCCGGCGGGGTCGGCTGGCTCCGCGAACCCCGCCGCACCATCGGACCCGGCGAAGAACTGGTCACCACGATCAGCGGCATCGGCGAGATGCGCCACCGCTTCGTCTCGGCCGGCTGACGGCGCCGTGGGCGCCGTGGTGCTCGCCGCCCATCCGCCGCAGTATCCTGCGCTATAACTGATCAAGCCTCACTGGAAGGACCTCGAGTCCATGTCCGCGCATGACCCGATGGTCCGCCGCATCGAGGACAGCTCCCTGGCCGAGCGGGTGACCGCCGAGCTGCGTCGAGCTGTCATCTCGGGGTCGCTTGCCCCGGGCCAGGAGTTCTCGCTCCGCGAGATCGCCGGCATGCTCGGGGTCAGCTTCATCCCGGTGCGCGAAGCCCTGCGCAGTCTCGAGAGCGAAGGCCTGATCACCACCCGCCGCGGGCGGAGCGCACAGGTCACCCCTCTCGACGCCGACGACCTCGCCGCGGTCTACCGCCTGCGCCGCGTGGTCGAGCCCGAGATCGCCGCGCGGTCCTGCGTCCTGCTGTCCGATAGCGAGCTCGACGCCCTCGGCGGCGAAGCGCACTCGTTCGGCGACGAGGCTCTCGGGATCGACGAGGTCTACGAGGCCCACCACGAGTTCCACCTCCGCCTGCTCGCCCCCGCGGCGACCGAGTGGGACAAGCGCATCCTCGGCACGCTGTGGCGCGCCGCCGAGCGATACATCCGTATCGGGTTCGGCAAGCTCGATCCCCAGCCGGCCGAGCACACCCGCAGGGAGCACGCCCACGAGGAGCTGCTCGACGCGTTCCGCACCCGCGAGCCTGACACCGTGCGGGCCGCCGTCAACCGCCACCTCGAGCACAACGAAGCCCTCGCTCAGAAGGCCCTCGACCTGCCCTGACCGCGTCGACGACGTGCCGCCAAGACAGCTCTGCCCGAACGAGGAGCGTGGCACGCCACGTGGCACGAAACGAGAGCGAGCGGCGATGCCCACGAGCACTGAGTGACGTCCGGCGAGGACGTTGTTGCTGGTGGAGGCCCTGGGCTACGTGAACGCCCATCTTTGCAAGGCGGGGGTTGAGGGTTCGATTCCCTTCGTCTCCACCCATTTCGACCTGCGAAAACGATGTCCACCGAAGACCGTCCGTGTCCGGACGTGGCACAAAGATGGGCGGTGCTCATCTGCTCGATACGTCGGGTGACCTCGCGGGGGATGAGGTGAGCGCCCTCGGCGAGCGTTCGTGAACTCCCCGCGGAGAGCGTCGAGAGGTCCGGTGCCGTTGGCGCCCCTGGAGCGGTCAGCCGTGCCCGCGCCGAAGGGCCACGGTGACCCGTCGACGGGGGATGCGCCGGCCCGTCGATCCCGTCCGGGTTGGATCATCAGGCGGCCCCGGACAGGCTCGAGATTCCGTCACCGAGCAGCTTGAGGCCGATGACGAGCAGCAGGACGCACATGATCGCGGTGTTGTGCGTGGCCATCCATGTCCGCAGCGACGTGAGGACGTGGGCGGATCGCGCGCCCAGCCCGACGTCGATCGCGAGCGGGACGGCAGGACCGACGGTGGCGAGGACGACGAACACGGCCAGCGCCACGGCCTGGCCGCCGGCGCTGGTCCCGGTCTGGGCGACGGCGGCCGCGGCGCCGACGGTGATGAGCAGGTTCTTCGGGTTCACCGCGGACAGCGCGACCCCGAAGCCGGCGGACTTCAGCGGGGTGAAGCGGTCGATCGTCGCCATCCACGCGGGAAGCGCCGCGTCGGCTGCGTCGCGGGGACGACGCCGCCACTGGATCAGGGCCAGCACGACGAGGGCGACACCGAGCACGAGCTTGACCACGTCGACCCAGGTCGCTGGACCTTGACCCTCGCTCGCCCCTGCCCCGCCCGACACGAGCAGCACGACGGTCCCGGCGGCGGCCAGCCCGACGACCCAGCCGAGGACGAACGCGATCCCGTTGGCGCGCCCGCGGGGGGTGGCGAGCATCAACACGACCGCGACGATCGGGATCGGGCTCAGCGACACCCCGACGGCGAGGGGGAGGACCGCGCCGATCGCCTCACCCACCGTCGCCGCCGGTGGTGATGCGCCGCATCGGTGGCTGGGTCCAGGTGCCGTCGACGACGGAAGGCTCGGGCCCGTAGAGCCGGAAGATCGCGGTGAACGGTCCGGGCGGGGCAGGCAGCCAGTTCGCCGCCCGATCCGGGTCGTCGGGGCGCGCGTGCTGCACGGTGAGGGTCAGGGATCCGTCGGCGTCGTGGACCAGGCCGGATGTGCGGTCCCCGATCGAGTAGCGGTCGATGGGGTTGTCGACGAGCAGGCGACTGGGCAGCTCGTACATGGTGATCGACCAGAACAGCTTGACCGGGGGGAGCGCGCCGGCGGGGAACCGGACCTCGTAGCTGTGGTCCCCGGTGAGGGGCTTCCCGTCGTCGTCGGCGATCCAGCCGACGTAGACGGCTTCCTCGACGTTGTTGCCGTAGATCCCCATCGCGGCGGCCGTGGCGCGGCGCAGGTAGTCGTTTCCGAGGGTGTCGCGACTGCCGAACAGGCCGATGGAGGAGTGGGTGGCGTGCATCGAGTCGGCCAGCGTCTGCCGCCCTTGCGCGACGCCGGCGTCGACGGCCGCGAGCTGGTCAGCGGTGAGGGCGCCGGGGTCGAACGATCGACCGGCGGCGATCCCGGCGCGGGCGAAGCGCGCCAGCAGGTCCGCCTCGGACGGGTCGGGTCGGCAGAACTGCAGTAGGAAATTCAGGTAGGCGATGAAGTCACGGGTCACGGCGGCCTGCTCGTCCCACGCGGGCCAGTCGACCGGTGGAGCGGGCGGGGGCGAGGGGATGCCGGCGATCTCGTGGAGCGGGGTCAGGGTGTACTGCTGCTGCAGGGCCTGGACGTTGGGCAGGTCCTCGGGCCCGTCGAGGGAGGTGCGGCCCAGGCACCCGATGAGCTCGGTCTCGGAGCGGAAGACCCCGTCGATGCCGTCGGGCACGGCGCCGTCCCAGCCGGGTCCGGCGAACAGGTAGCGCCCGCCGGCGCGCCCGGTGCTCAGCACCCCGACGTAAGCGAAGTTGTAGGTGAACAGGTCGAACCACTGGAAGGTGACGTAACGCTCGCCCGGCACCGGCGGCATCGTCAGCACCCATGGCTCGGCCCGCAGGTCCAGCCAGGCCCACGAGTACGGGGTGTCGTTGTTCGCGGTGACGATGTCGGTGTCGGCCGGGGTGTAGACGCGCGAGTAGTGCCGGAAGCGCCCGAAGCCGCCGACGTAGCCGGGGAACGCCGGGTCGAGGGCCTGCTCGTGGAGGGTCTTGTAGTTGAACAGCATCGGGTAGGCGTAGACGAACGCGTCGGCGACCGTGGCCTGCAGTTCGTCCGGTCCGGCGTCGATCAAGAGTTCCTCCTGGGGTCAGTCGAGGGGTCGGCGCCCAGGCAGGCGACGGCGGCGTCGACCTCGGCGAACACGGGCGGAGTTGCGCCATCGGTGGCGCGCAGCACGTCGCGGACCTGACCGATGTCGCGGGCGACGACGAGGGTGACGCCCCGGGCGGCGAGGGTCGCGGTGAGCTCCACGAGCATCCGCGCGGCGGTGACGTCGACGAACGGCACCGAGCGGGCGTCCAGGACGATTCCGTACACGCCGGGCCCCGCGGCGGCGCGCAGGGCGTCGCGGACGTGGTCGGCGTCGGCGAAGAACAGGCCGCCCTCCACCCGGAGGACCACGACCCCGTCGGTCGGTGCGGCCTCCGGGTGACGGTCGCGGTCGATCCAGAGGTCGGGGCCCTCGGGGGCCCGGCCGAGCTCGGCGACGTGGGGGCGGGACGCGCGGTAGAGCAGCAGCAGCAGCGACAGGGTGATGCCGAGGAAGAGCCCGGGCAGGGTGTCGAACACCAGGACGCCGAGCAGGGCGGCGACCGCGGCGGCGAAATCGGCGCGCGCGGCCAGCCCGTAGATCGACCCGAGGCGCCGCGTCCACATGCGGTAGAGGGTGACCAGGGCGCGCACGTCGATGAGTTCGACGACCGCGGCGATCACGATCGCGGCCAGCGCCGGTTCCGGGAGCCGGGTGAACAGCCCGGTCAGGAAGAGCAGGGTGACGACGGTGAGCACCGCCGCGACCAGGCCGGATGCCTCGGTGCGGGCGCCCGCGGACCCGTTGACGGCGGTCTTGGACAGGCTGCCGTTGACCACCATCCCGGATGCGAGCCCGGACCCGAGGTTGGCGGCGCCGAGCCCGAGCAGCTCCCGGTTCGGGTCCACCTCGTAGCCGTGGCGTACGGCGTAGGTCTTGGCCGCACCCAGCCCCTCGGCGAACCCGATCAGGGCGACCCCGAGCGCGCCGCCGGCGAGCTGGAGGTAGGTGCCGATCGGGACGGCGGGCAGCCCGAGCGGGGGGAGTCCGGCGGTGATCGGGCCGACGACGTCGACGCCCTGCCGGTCGAGCCCGAGCGTCCACACCAACGTGATGGCCAGGGCCACCGCGACCAGCGATCCGGGCACCACGGGCAGCCAGCGCCGCAGCGCGAGAACCACCACGAGGGTGCCGAGGCCGATCGCCGCGCTGCGCAGGTCGGCGTCGCCGAGGTGGGTCACGAAGTGCCAGAGCTGGGCGAAGAAGTCGCCCTCGCCCTTCTCCACGCCGACCAGCTTCGGGAGCTGGCCCACGGCGATCGTCAGGGCGAGCCCGACGATGAAGCCCTTGAGGACGGGCTCGGAGATGAAGCTGGCGAGGAACCCCAGACGGAACGCACCGGCCACCACCGCGACGAGCCCAACGGTGATCGCCAGCGCGGTGGTCAGCGAGACCGGGTCGAGGCCACCCCCGCCGACGTCGGCGACGACGCTCGCGGAGAGGGCCGCGGTGGCCGCCATCGGGCCGACGACCAGGTGCTTCGAGGTCCCCACCAGGGCGTAGAGCACGAGAGCGGGGACCGCGGCGTAGAGGCCCACGACCGGCGGGACGCCGGCGATCGTGGCGTAGGCCAGGGACTCGGGCACCAGGACCGCCCACACGGTGGCGCCGGCGACGAGGTCGCGACGGACCCAGGCCGGGCGGTACCCGTGCAGCGAGGGGGCGATCACGCGATCAGGCCGGCGTGATGTCGCCGAGCTTCCAGCTGCGGTCGAAGTAGCTCTCCAGCGGCCCGTACAGCCGGAAGTACGAGAACCAGTGCCGCCCCGGGATCGTCTGGACCCAGTTGTCCTCCCGGCCCGGCGGCGCGGTGGGTGCGAAGAACACGTCCACCGAACCGTCGTCGTTGGCGACGAGCTCACCGTCGCGGGACCCGCGATCGCCGCGCTGCTGCTCGTTGTCGATCAGGCACCGGGTGTCGACGTCGTAGACCGTGACCGACCAGAACAGCTTCGCCGGCACGCCTGGCGGCACGTGCAGGGTGTAGTCCGCGCCGCCCTCGAGCCATCTCCCGTGCGCGTCGGTGTAGGCCCCGAGGTAGGCCTGGCCCTGACCGGGGGTCTGGCTCTTCATGGCTTCGGAGAAGCTGACCGCCTCGTAGAACCACGACGCCCGCTCGAGCAGCTCGTCGTGGCCCTCGCCGCGCTGCGCGGAGTTGGTCATCTGCACCGCGAGGTCCCACTGACGGTCGGGCCAGTAGGTGGCCCCGGGGAAACGCTTCGCGAACGTGTTGGCCTGCGCCATCAGTTCGCCGACGCGGGTGGCCTCGGTGAGCAGCGCCGCCGTGCGGGCGTCGGGGTCGAAGGCACGGCCCTTCTCGATCCCGAGCTGGCGCAGCATCGCGAGGAAGAACCGGTCGCGCTCGTCGACGATCTCGCGCTGGTAGACCTCGTGCAGGCGGACCCAGTACTCGAGTCCGCGGGGCTGGTCACCCGACCACTCCCGCCCGTCCGGGGACACGATCCGCGTCTCCGGAGCCTGCCGGCCGTCGAACGGAGTGATGCGGACCGTCGCGACGAGCGCGTCGGCCTTCTGCGGGTCGGGCTCGAGGGCCCGGGAACCGAACATGATGTTGTTGCCGGTCGCCCGGTGCACGTAGAGGTCGGACGTGTCGTCGGGGACGGGTTCGCCGGGCGGCACGACGAGGTGCCGGCCACCGCGCCCCTGGTCGGGGCCCATCTCGCCGAGGATGCCGAACTCCCGCTGCCAGAAGTCGGAGAAGCCCCCGGCGGTCGGGCCGGGTCCGACCTCGATGAGCAGGGGCCCGGTCTCGCCCAGGTCGATGAAGTTCAGGATGTAGGGCGTCGTCGCGTTCGCGGTGATCAGCCCGAGCCGGTCGCGGTAGGACAGGTAACGGACCAGGTCGTAGTTCGTGGCCCCGAAGACGTCACGGTGCTGGGTCTGCCACTGCGCGTAGGACACGAGCGGCAGCGACCACAGGTACGCCTGGACCGCCATCTGGTGGTCGAGCTCGTCGAAGATCAGCGGGAGGTCCTCCCGCCGCGGCAGCTCGCCGTCCATCTCGACCGCCGCCAGCCGCCCGGGGAACCCCTGGCCCTCGCCGCCCATCGCCGCCCCCCGTGTCCTCGTCGCGAGCCGGGTACGACGGCGGTGCCGCCGGTCGTGTGTCCCCGGACCGACGCTCGATCGTCCGTCGCATGATCGACCGCGCGATCGACCATAGAGCCGCGCGCCGATGCGCGGGCAGGACCAGTCGGCCGCAAGTCGGCCGCCTGCTGGCTGCTCCGAGTGATCGCCGGCCAGGTCGTGGCACGCCTCGTGGCACGAAACGAGAGCCAGCGGCGATGTCGAGGAGCACCGAGTGACGTCCCGCAAGGACATCGGTGCTGGTAGAGGCCCTGGGCTACGGGGTCGCCCATCTTGGCAAGGCGGGGGTTGAGGGTTCGATTCCCTTCGTCTCCACCCACGGTGACCTGCGAAGACGCTGGTTCGACCGAGCGAACCTCGACCGACGTGACACGGTTCGTGACGCGAGTGGCCCTAGCTTCCGCGTCATGGCGAAGGCCAAGAACCCCCGGAAGCGCGAGCGGGGGACCATCGACGAGCCCCGAGTGGAGCCCTGCGCGTACGGGTGTACGCCGGGCAGGACCCGGTGACGAAGCGCCGGCACGACCTCGTCGAGGTCGTCGCGGCCGGGCCGAAGGTGTGGGACCGGGCCGAGGAGGTTCGTCAGGGGTTCCTCGCCGACAGCCGTCGGAGGCGCAACCCACGGACCTCGGCGACGGTCGACCAGCTGCTCGACCGCTACCTCGAGCAGCACACCGGCGGCCCGCGCACGGTCGAGGGCTACCGGGAGTACGTGGCCAAGCACGTCCGTCCGTTCATCGGCACGTCGAAGGTCGGTGCGATCGACGCCGAGATCCTGGACTGTCTCTACGCCGAGATGCGGCGGTGTCGGGAGCACTGCCGCGACCGCCGCGGTGTGGACCACGGACGAGCTTCCCGCACCAGTGCGACCGGCGTTGCCGACGCACCGGTGCCGACCTCTCGGCGATGCGACGATCCGCAAGAATTCACTACGTGCTCAGCGGTGCCTACAAGCGAGCGGTGCGGTGGCGATGGGTGGGCTCGAACCCCATCGACCAGGCCGAGCCACCACCGGTGCCGACGCCCGACCCGCAGCCCCCGACGCCCGAGGAAGCGGGGCGCCTCGGCGCCGAGGCGTGGGGCCGCGACCCCGACTGGGGATGGTCGTCTGGCTGACGATGGTCCCCGGCGCCCGCCGTGGCGAGGGTTCTCGAGACGCGACGGCCTCCTCGGCTCAGTGCGGGTCAAGTCGCGCACTGGTACCCGACCCCGACGTCGGGGACGCGAATGGTGCCGGGCTCGCCCGGCTCCTACCGCCGAGCTCCGGCCGGACACCGGGTGCCGGCCCCTCACATCGGGCACCACCAGCGGCGACTGAGATGCGGGACGAGAGGAGTGTTCGGGGATGCTCGACGACGTGTCCGACCCGGAGGAGCTCATCGGGTCGAGGGTGACCGGCAACCGAGGGACCGACCTCGGCGAGGTCGATGCGGTGTACCTGGACGAGGAGACCCAGCGCCCGGAGTGGGTGGCCGTGACCACCGGCATGTTCGGCGCGGACGTCTCCGTGGTGCCCCTCGCCGAGGCTGCCTACCGCGACGGTGTCCTGCGCCTGCCCTACACCCGCGACCAGGTCCGCAGCGCCCCGCACCAGCCCGCCGACCGCCAGCTCACGCCCGAGGACGAGCTGATCCTCGTCGGTCACTACGGGACCGACCACACCGCCTCCGGGCACCTCACGCCGGACCGGCGCCAGGAGTGAAAGTGCGGAGGGTGAGGGCTGTCGGTCGAGCTGCGTCACGCACCGTGGGGTAGTTTCCGCGTCCTGGTTGATGCCTCAGCCTCGCCCCTCGGCTACCCGCCGAATCTCCTCGAGGTCGGAGTCCTTTGACCGCCGCACCGGCCACCGTCCGCACCCGGCGCGCTGTCGACGACGGCGGGGCAGACGAGCCGCACGACACGCGTCACGCCTGTGTCGAGGTCCCTCTCGACGACGTCGACGGCGTGGTCATCACCCTGCACGGAGACTTCGGGTGCCGTGACGTCGCTCTGCTCAGCGGTCACCTGCACACCGAGCTCGACGCGTCGCCGGCCCGGATGGTGGTCGACCCGAGTCGGCTACGGTTCGGCGAGGCCGCGGTGGGGCAGGTCCTCGCAACCGCTCAGGAGCGTGCGGAGGCCGCTGGCACAGCGCTCCGCCTGATCGAGTCCGCCCACCACACCGGGGGCGACCGGTGACCGATGAGGCGCCGAGGGACGCGTTGCCCGACCTGAGCGGCTTGCGCGACGCCGTGGCGCTCGCGCTGCGCGGACCCGATCCCGTGGAGGCGATGCGGATCGTCTGCCGATCGACGGCAGAGGCGTTGCTCGTCGACGGCGTGGCGATCTCGACCATGAGCGGTACCCGCCACCGGGAGACGCTGTGCGCGAGCGACGACACCGCCGCCGAGCTCGAGGAGCTGCAGTACAGCCTCGGGGAAGGACCCTGCTTCGAGGCGTTCGACCTCGGGGTGCCCGTCCTGCTGCCCGACCTCGACGCCACGGCCAGCTCGCGCTGGCCGATCTATGCCTCCCGGGCCGTCGAGCACTCCCACGCCCGGGCGGTGTTCGTGTTCCCCTTGAGGTTCGGGTCGCTGCGGATCGGCACGCTGAGCACCTACCGCACGACCCCGGTCCCACTCGAACCCGAAGCCCTCGCCGCCGGGGCCGAACTGGCCCAGACCGCGGCCTTGGTGCTCCTGAGCCTCCAGGATCCGGCCGGCACCGCCGCCCAGGTCCAGCGTGAGGCCTCGGCAGGACACCTCGGAGTGCGGGTGGCGAGGCACGACAAGGTGCACATGGCTGCGGGCATGCTCGCCGAGCAACTCGACCTGAACCCCGACGACGCGTTCGACCGGCTGCGTGGGCACGCGTTCGTCGAGAGCCGGCTGCTCGTCGACGTGGCCTCGGACGTCCTGGCCCGCCGGTTGCGGTTCGATCAGGAGCCCGATGGGGCCGGTGACGCTGCGGGCCCGCCGGAGCAGTGACGTCACGGCCCGTAGCGATGTGCGGGTTCGCCCGGTCGGTGATGACAGAGACGGCCGCTGCTCACGTGGTAGGGAGCGGCTGGGCGTCGCCACGAAGTCGGCACCGGCAAGCGTGATGAGACCGGAATCGCAGGAGCACGGAGCACGGCCCTCGCGGGTACGCTCGCTTGCCTCCAACTGCGTGGGGGCTCGCGGGGGATCCAGGGCGATGGTTCCCCGGCAGTCCCGCGACGCCGAGCTGCTCTACAGCTGGCCCGTCCTGCTGGTGCTCCACGACGCCGACGGCGTCTGGCACCTCCTGCCGACCGTTCCGGGCCACGCCCGCGAGGTCGCGTCCGGCTCGCCGCGACGTTCATCGTGGACGCACCTGGCGTCGATGGATGCGACCCTCCACGAGCTGGCGGGCCTGCCTCGGGGCTGGCTCGCGGCACGGGAGCACGGCGGGCGGCCCTTACAGCGCCAGCCCTACTGAGTCCCGACCGCTCGCCCGCCGGCAGGAGGCCCGCGACGTTCCCCTTCAACCGGCACACACTCGCCCGGGACCACCCGACGACCGGCGCCTGGTTCGGTCGTCGATGTGGCGGTGGCGCGACCCCGTGGGGGTGGAAGCCTCCCGGGGTAGTGGAAGCCTCCCGGGGTCAGTGGAAGCCTCCCGGGGTCAGAGGCCCGGTTGCGATCTGGATGCGGACGCCAGCAGCGTTGAGGTCGGGCCGGGTACGCCGAGGCGCACCCGGCCCGTAGCGATCAGCGTTGTCAGCGCTTGGAGGAGCCGATCTTCTGACCCACCATGCCGCCCGCGGCGGCCGCGAGGACGGTCAGGCCGAGCGCGAGCGCGGCCCAGCCGGCGCCCTGGTGGGCGGCCTGCAGCGCCTGCGCGGGGTCGATCTGGCCGGCGGCCTGGCCGGCCTGGCCGGCCTGCTGCTGCAGCGCGGCGTTCTGCGCGGTGGCGTTGGAGAGGTTGCCCAGCAGCGCTCCGGCACCGAGCAGTCCGGCGCCGAGGATGGCGACGATGCCGACGGCCCACGTCAGAACGCCGTGGAGCAGGCCCTCGTCGGAGTCGCGGGAGGCGGCGGTGGAGCCGGCCATGAGCCCGCCGACGAAGAAGGCGACGAGGGCGAGCACCGCACTGACGATGCTGGCCGTGGTGCTCTGGCCCTCGCCGTTCACCCCGAGGTCGATGATGCTCAGGGCGAAGAACAGCAGCTGCAGGACGAGGTAGACGGGCAGCGCGACGACCACCCCGGCCCAGACCGGGCCCCAGTGCACGCGATCCTGCAGGCGGGCGCGGGCCGGGGTGTCGGCATGTTGGGTGCCCCGCGTCGACGGAGCGACTTCGTGGGTGTTCTGTCCGGTCTCGTAGGCAGTACTCATGAGCACCTCTTCAGTTCGGGTGGACGCCACCGACCCGCGCAAGCAGGTGCTCGCGTTGGTGGTGTGTCGGGGGATGAGGGTGCGCCTGCTCTTCGGGTTGAACTTCGACGTCACCGCGCCGCGCGCTCGGTCTGGCGATCCGCAGCGGCGAGCGAGGCTGCCCAACGCCACGTCTGGTCATACCGATCGGCCGCCCGGAGTGATGAGCGACGCCGCGGTCTTCCCACATGTGCACCCGATCACTCAGCACGCCCAGAAGCCCTATCACGGCCTCCGCCGACCTCTCGTGCCCCGAATCGGTCGGACGGTCGTGGAGCCCGTGACCGGCCTGCTCTGCGGCGGCCATCGCGGTCATGAGCCGGGCGCCGCGATCCCGGTCTCGCGGTGGGACGCGAGGGCGACCGACCGATGCCACCTATTGGACGAGGGCGGCGGAGTCGGCCGGGCGCCATGGCACACGTCGTCGGCGCACCGTCGGCCGTGCGCATCGACACGTTCTGTGAGTGTCGTGTCAGCAGCGTTCGTGGCGGAGACCGATTGGTCCGCCGAGGACTCGCTGCGATACTCGGCGGGTGGATGTGAGGACCCGCAACCGCGTGACCGTGACCGGTCGCGGGGGCTGCCCCACGCTCCTGTTCGCCCACGGCTTCGGTTGTGATCAGTCGATGTGGCGCCTGGTGACGCCCGCGTTCGAGCGCGACCACCAGGTGGTGCTCTTCGATCACGTCGGGGCCGGTGGCTCGGACCTCTCGGCCTGGAGACCCGACCGGTACGCCTCGCTCGAGGGGTACGCACGGGACGTCCTCGAGATCTGCGAGGAGCTCGACCTGCGCGAGGTCGTGTTCGTCGGACACTCGGTGAGCGCGATGATCGGCGTGCTCGCCGCCGCCCGGGAACCCGACCGCTTCGCCGGCCTCGTCCTCGTCGGGCCGTCACCCCGCTACCTCGACGACCCGCCGTACCGGGGCGGCTTCGAGGCCGCGGACATCGCGGAGCTCCTCGAGTCGCTGGACAGCAACTACCTGGGCTGGTCGGCGGCGATGGCTCCGGCGATCATCGGCAACCCCGAGCGGCCGGAGCTCGGGGAGGAGCTGACCAACAGCTTCTGCCGCACCGACCCGTCGATCGCGCGCCACTTCGCGCGGGTCACCTTCACCTCCGACAACCGTGACGACCTCGCCCGCGTCGGCGTGCGCTGCCTGATCCTCCAGTCCCGCGAGGACGTCATCGCCCCGCTCGAGGTGGGCGAGTTCGTGCACTCCCGGATCCCCGACAGCACCCTGGTCGTCCTCGACGCCACGGGTCACTGCCCGAACCTGAGCGCGCCGGACCAGGTCGTCGCGGCGATGCGCGCCTGGCTGCCGGCTGCCGCGGTCGCGTGACGTGGGTCCGGCCGACGACATCGACGGCGCGCGCGCGGAGCGCCTGCACCGGGCGGAGCTGACCGAGACCGCCGAGGACCTCTACGACAACGCCCCGTGCGGCTACCTCTCCACCACGCCCGAGGGGTACATCGTGCGGATCAACGACACGCTCCTGCGATGGCTCGGCTACGCGCACGACCAGGTGGTCGGTCGTCTCCGCTTCGCCGACCTGCTCACCATCGGCGGCAAGATGTACCACGAGACCCACTTCGCGCCCCTGCTGCTGCTCCAGGGCTCCGTGCACTCGGTGGCGCTGGAGATCCGCACCGTCGACCGGCGCCGCCTGCCGGTGCTGGTGGACGCGGTGGTGAAGAAGGCTCCCGACGACACGCCGTCGCTGGTGCGGATCATGGTGGTCGACGCCGCCGACCGCCGCGCCTACGAGGAGGAACTGCTGCGGGCCCGTCGCCAGGCGGACCTCGAGAGGGACCGTCTGCAGCAGCTGGCCACCACCCTGCAGCGCACGCTGCTGCCACCGGCGCTGCCCGGCGTGCCCGGGCTCGACATCGCCGCGTACTACCACAGCGCCTCGCTCGAGGAGATCGGCGGAGACTTCTACGACCTCTTCCCCCTCGCGCACGACCGATGGGGGTTCTTCCTCGGCGACGTCTGCGGCAAGGGTCCCGGTGCGGCGGTGTTCACCTCCCTGATCCGCTACACCCTGCGAGCCGCCGCGGTCTACGACAGCGACCCCGTCTCGGTGCTGACCACCCTCAACACCAGCCTCCGGCAGGAGCGCGGCGCGACCTCCACGGGCTGGTGCACCCTCGTCTACGGCGTGCTCGTCCCGGCAGACCCCGGTTTCACCCTGACGCTGGCCAGCGGCGGCCACCCGCCCGCGTTGGGGCTCCTCCGCGGCGGCGGCGTCGAGGCCGTCGACACCGTGGGCGGGCAGCCCGTCGGGCTCCTGGCCCGGCCTCGCTTCCGCGTCGCCACGACGACGCTGCGGCCGGGCGACGGGCTGCTGCTCCACACCGACGGACTCTCCGAGGCGCGGCGCCCGGACGGCAGCATGCTCGACGAGGGCCTTCCCGAGCTCGTCGCCGCACTGCCCCGCGGGACGGCCCGGGGTGTCGTCGACGCGCTGGCCGATGTCCTGGCCTCGCTCGGGGCCGGGCTGGGTGACGACGCGGCGATCATGGTGCTCAGCGCGACCGACGCGACGGAGGAGGCGGCGACGTCGGACCTCTCGTCAGGGCGCCGTGAGTCCGGAGACTCCCGGTGTGGCCTACCGGAGGCATCGACCTCGTGACCCTTGGACACCAGCGCGTGCCTCGTGCCCGTCCCGTTGCTCGCCAGGACGCGTGAGCCCTCGCTACAGGGCGTCCTAGCCGGACGACTCGGCGGCCCTTGCCCGCCGACGTCGTCGACCTCGGGCCGCGGACGTGACGTCCAGGCCCGTCGACGTCGCCTCGGCGACGCCGTGGCACGAGAGGGGGCGGTGCCGGTGGAGACGCTGGTCGACGGACGAGCATGAACCAGCAGCTGGAGGAGCTCGCCGAGCAGCTCGACGCCAACGGGTGGGCGGCCGAGCTGCTCGACCACCGCTGGCACCTGGTGTGGGTGTCCGACGAGCTGTTGGCGGTGTACGCCGAGCGCGACGCCGAGCGCGACGCCGAGCAGGTCGGCGTGGGCAGCCACGTCCTCGCGGCGCGGGGGAGGGGTCTGGCACGAGACCTACCGCGTCGCCGCCGGACAGTACGAGGCCATCGACGCCGACATGCCCCGCATCGGCCTGGCCGCCGCGGGCGAGTACCGGCCCCTGGGAGCGGCGTCGCGCCTGCGGGACCGGATCGGCGACAGCGAGGCCGGCTGACGGCCCCGCACGGCCGACGAGGACCCGGATCGCTCCAGGGCGATCCGCTAACCGCCGTCGCCGTCCGGCGGGGGCCCGCCTCGGAACCCGGGTGAGCCCGGACCGGAGATCGGCGTGGGGCTGAACGTCCCGGTCCACGACGCCGTCGAGCCCGAGTCCCCGATGCGGTAGACGGTCACCACGGACCCGGCCGCCACGGCGACGGCGAGAACCGCGATCACCACTGTCGCCGCGGTCCCACCGAGGGCGCCCGCGGCCCGTCGAGCGGGCGGCGCGGTCGTCGTGCCGGGCCCCTCCCGGCGCGCCCGGCCGATCCACCGGGCACGGACGGCGAGCACCACCGCGACGAGGGCCAGCCCGATCGCCCACGGCAGCATCGTGTCGCCGAGCTCCGCATGGGCCTCGATGAGCTCCGAATGCGGCAGTCGGTGCTCGAGCCACTCGCCGGCCTCGGTGGTCAGCGGGACGGCCACGAGTGTGATCACCGCGAGCCCGGCGGTCAGGCCTGCCCACCGTCTCCGGGCGGCCGGCCACACCGCGACCAGCACCAGCAGGAGCGACGTCAGTGGGACCAGCACGACGACCGCGTGCACGAGCAGCACATGAGCGGGCAGGCCGTTCACCGTCGACATGCGTCAGCCCTCCGGCAGCACCATCGGACCCACGGGCCCGAACGCCGCCGATCTCGGCGGCGCGCCGGTATGTCACACCACCCGGCTGAAGCGGTCCTGAAGCCGCGACAGCGGCCGCGCCGTGCCCGACGGGTCAGCTCACCCGGGCTGCGGCGCGACGCCGACGGGCGGGCACCGCGACCTCGGTGAGCACGGCGACGCCGAGCAGCACCCAGCACAACTCCCACCCGGTGATGGCCCAGAGCGCGAGCGGGGCCGGCGGGCCACCGGAGGCGATGATGGCCGGGGTGAGCACGACCAGCGACCACAGTCCGACCAGCACCGGGGTGAACCGGTGCCACCCGCTCCAGCGGCGAGCGGTCAGCACCGCGATACCCGCTACGATCAGGCCGACCGCGCTGAGCAGGGGCGCGACCGAGAAGATCTGGTCACCGACGTCCGGGCTCACCGGATAGATCAGCTCGGCCGCGACCAACAGGACCTGGCCGATGACCGCTGCCCCCAACCCGATCCGGGCGAGCCACCCACGCCCGGTGGCGCCGCAGAGCGCGAGCGCGATCACCACGGCAAGCTCCCCGAGATGGATGACGGCCTGGGCCAGGAAGCCCCATGAGGGCTCCCAAGCGGTGAGCGCGCCGATGGCGGCGAACAGCGCCGCGAGCACGGTGATCACCACGCCGACCAGGGCGAGGCTCCGGGTGGTACGGATCGTGGGGTCCATGCTCACTCCTGATGGCTGGCACGAAGGTCGCAGACGGCGAACCGGGCCGCAGGCGGAGGACGTGGCGAGCATCCGGCCGTCTGTTAAGGCAACCTTAAGACTGTGAGTGACGACGAGCGAGGACCGTCACCCGAACAGCTCATCAACACCGCGGCGCTGCTCGGGCAGGCCTACAGCCGCCTCGGGCACCAGATCGTCGACGGCGTGATCGCCGCCGGGTTCCCCCAGCGGCCGGCGCACTCCGGGGTCTTCGCCCACATCGACCTCGAGGGCACCCGGCTGACCGTGCTCGCCGAGCGCGCCAACATGACACCGCAGGCGATGAAGGACCTCGTCGACGACCTGGTCCGCCTCGGCTACGTCTCCCGCCGCCCCGACCCCACCGACGGTCGCGCGAAGCTGGTGACCCTCACCGAGCGCGGCCGAGCCTGCATCGCCGCCAGCGTCGAGGTCATCGCCGGACTCGAGCGCCGCCTCGAGGCGCTGCTGGGCCCCGAACACCTCGCGACCATGCAGGACGCGCTGACCCGCATCCTGCGCCACCACTGGTGACCACGACCTGGACCTCGATGGCCGGCACGGAGACCGTGGCGTCGCGACCGGAGGACGTCCCCCGGTCGGCGGCTCCATCGCTGCCCGTCGGGTGCCGATGGGAGACGACGGACGCGGAGGGACCGGCCCTCCCGGCGCGGAGGAGGTCGACCCATCAGCGAGACGACGACACCCACGGCCGGTCGGCACCGGACGGCGACGACGCGCCGGTCCCGTGGACCGCGGAGGAGGTCGTGGTGGGCTGCCACCAGCGTCTCGGTCGGCATCCTCGCGGCGGTCGGGGGGCTCGCCGTACCGGCACTGGCGGAGAGCGCCCCGGCGGCGAACCCCGAGTCCGGTCCCGTTGCGCAGGCCGCCCACGGTGAGGCCGTGGTCCCGGGCACGCCCTGCGCGGTGTCCGCGCGGGCCTGCGTCGACCTCGAGTCGCAGCGCGCCTGGCTCATCCGCGACGGCCGGGTCGTCCGCGGTCCGATGACGATCTCCTCCGGCGGCGAGGGCTCGCCGACCCCCGTCGGGCACTCGTTCCGCGTCTACCGCAAGGACGAGCACCACGTGAGCGGCGAGTCGACGACCCGGGAGGGCCGGCCGGCGCCGATGCCGTACTCGGTGTTCTTCGCCGACGGCGGGATCGCCTTCCACGGCGGCGACCCGAGCCGGTCGTCCGCCGGCTGCATCCGCATGGAGATGCCGGACGCCGAGGCGACCTTCGGCGAGCTCCGGGAGGGCGACAAGGTCCAGGTCGTGAACGCGTCGCAGGAGGCCGCATCCCGCGGCGCGTGACCCCTCACCTGCGGAAGGAGCTCCTCGCCGTCCACCCGACACCCGGCCCCGCGCGAGGGCCCGACGAACGCGGTGATCAGAGGGCAGGGCAAGACGGCCCAGACCAGCGTCGGGGGGACAACGGGGTCTGGGCCGTCCCTGCTCGGCTCCTGCACCGACCGGGGCGGGGCGCGACGGTCGGGGCTCAGGAGGAGCCAGCTCCGCAACGGTCCACCCCCGGGTCGCCCCGAGTCAAGGTTCCTGACAGCCGGCGGCCAGGTCTCTCAGTCGTCTCGCGGCGTGCTCGTCCTCTGCTCGGGGATCAGCCCGGTCAGGTCGGCCGGTGCGGGGTCGCCTCGTCCCGTCGCTGCCCACCCGTCGAGGTCGGTCACCGACCTCAGCACGCGGGGACGGATCACCGGTCGGTGGGCGATCACATCACGGGCCACCTCGATCACCGATGTCCCGGCCAGCACGGCGTGGACCTTCAACGCCTGTGCCGCCTCGTCGAGAGAGATGCCGCGCAGGTGGGCCAGCACCCGCTCCGCTTCGCGCAGGTCTCGTTCGACCCGCAGCCTGTCCCTGTCTCGCCCGGTCCGCGTCACGGTTCCCCCAGCGGCTCGGTCCCCCACCCCTCGCGGGGGACGTGGCCGGCTGGGTCCGGGCCGACCCCGCCCAGGGTGCCGCCGATCCTGTGCAGTGTCGACCAGGTGGCGGGGGCGCGTCCGGCGTCTCGGTCAGAGGTCGGCGCGCGCAGCCTCCCGGTCGATGCCGATCCGGCGCCCACGTCGCGCGGCCGGGACGCACAGCTCGCGAGGGATGGTCAGCTCCCGGTCGACGACCCGGCGGGCGACGGTGTGCAGCAGCTCCCCGGTCATCGCCGCGTACGCGCGCAGCCCGCGGTAGGCCTGGGGCCGGAGACCGTGATCGCGCTCCGCCGCCTCGTCCGGCGCTGGACCCAGGCCACGGTCGTGGACGAGGAGGTCGGCGAGTCGATCGTCCTGGCCGTCGACGAGGCGGTGAGCAACGTCGTCGAGCACGCCAACCGTGACGTCGCCGGAGACGTGCACGTGCTCGCCTTGCCGCGGCCCTGCGGGGGTGGGGTCGCGGTCGTCGTCGAGGATCAGGGGATCTGGTCGCCCCCGGCCGCCGATCCCGGTTTCCGTGGCCGTGGGCTCGCCCTCATGGGCGCTCTCGGACCACCACTCGGTCGCCGGGTCCGGTGGCGGCACGACCGTCCGGATGTGCTGGCAGACCCTCGTCGCGAGCTGAGGCGGTTCGTCGCACGACGCCGACTACGGCCACGCAGGAGGTCGCGACGGTCGTCCGGAGACGGCGGGTGTCGGTTCGGACTCGACGGCGAGCACCGACGTGAGCGGGCCGGAGATGAACCGGCTGGTCGCGGTGAGCTCGCCGTGCTCGCCCTCGACCGGCACGAGCTCGGCGAATCCGAAGCTGTGCCCGTCGACCTCGAACGTCTGCTCATCCACCTCGTGCCACCCGTCGGCGAGGAGCACGCGGGTCACCTCGGGGTGTCGTTCTCGTGGCGTGGCGCTCATCGGGCGGGTGGGCCTCAGTCTCGACGGTCGTCGCGCCGGGTGGCGCGGCGACGGTGGCGGCGCATCACGCCGAGCCCGAACCACACCAACGCCCCGACCAGCGCCGAGACGAGGGTGAGTAGCCAGAGCGGCCAGGTGAAGCTCCAGAACAGGAACGACAGCGTGATGCGTTCGGTGTTCTGGACCATGAAGACGACGAGCAGCCCCAGCCCGATGAGGGACGCGACGGCTCCGCCGCTGACCCGGAGTCCTCGTCCACCCGCGGCGCCGGCGGCGCCGGGGGGCCTCTGCTGGACCATGGGTTCCTCCTCCGTGCTCCGCGTCCTGCGCTCAGCCTGGAGGGCCCGCCGGGCACGGGCATCACCCGAACGGGACGAAGGGACCGGTCCCTCCGCTATCCCGGCGAGCCCGTCGTCGTGGGGGACGCGGGCCGGTCCGCCGGCCGGACGGGAACGGTCGCCGAGGCCTGCTCGGCTTCCCGGGCGAGCGCTCGTGCTTCGGCGTTGGAGCTGTAGTCGGCGAGCTCCCTCATCAGGGCGCGACGGATCTTCGGCTGCTGGGACAGGGCGACCGCGAAGATGGTCAGCAGGATCCACATGCCGATGCTGCTGAGCACGATGAGGATCGCCGGGAGGACCACACTGCCCATCCGCTGGGCCAGTTCCTGGGCCGCGAACACCCGTAGGAGCAGCATGATGTTGACCAGGTAGCCGACGAGGTAGGCGACGGTGAAGGCGACGAGGAACGGCTTGAGGGTGCCGGACCTCCTGCGGTTCCTGATCGGCTCGTCGCGGATCGGCACGACCACTGACAGGACGTTGCCCACGCCCAGCCACAGGACGATCAAGCAGATCATCAGCGCGCAGGCCTTGAAGAACGCTCCGAGGTCTCCGGCCCGCCAGGCGAGCAGGCCGCTGAGCAGGAAGCCGATCGGGGTGACCAGGCAGAAGAGGGCGAGGTTCTTGACCACGAGCAGGTGCCAGAGCCGGGCGCCGCTGTCGAGGGCGGCGCGGACCCGCATGGCGTCGAAGCTCATCGCGTTGAGGCAGACCGAGCCGCCGATGACGAACGAGATCGCCAACAGGCCGAGGTAGGGCAGGTACGGCTGGCCCCGGTCCCAATTGAAGATTCGGATGAAGCCGAGGTAGCCCAGGCCCAGGGCCAGCCCGACGGCGAGGCTCGTGAGGATCGAGCGGGGCTTGCGCGCCAGCATGTAGCGGATCTCGCCGCCCAGCCCGTGGGCCAGTGCCGGCCCGTGGCGGGCGACCGCGTTGCGGCCCTGCAGGGGGACGTGGCCGTCGACCGCGGCCGCTTCCGGCTCCGCCTCGCCCGCATCGAGACGGGCGAGGCGCGCGTCGAGGACCGCCAGATGAGCCTCCAACAGGGCCAGCCGCGCGACCGTCACCGCGGCCACGGCGTCGGCCTCGGCCTGCACGGCGTCCTCGAGACCCGTGTGTGCCCGTGAGGCGGACGTGTCACCACCGGCCGGTTCCCGGCCGGCGGGGTCGATCTGGAGGACGGCCTCCCTGCGTCGGGCCCACCGGCCGGTGAGCGCGGTACCCGGGCTCGCCCGCCGTTCCAGATCGCGCTGGTCGTCGAGCGCGTGCCGGACCCGGCGCTGCAGAGCTTCGACGTCGCCGCGTTCCTTCCACTTCGACGCGAGCGCAGCCCGTTCCGCCGCCCCGGCGCGTTCGACGAGCTCGGTCAGGTCATCAACGGCGGACATCGCGGCTCCTGCCACCAGGGGGCGCGGCCGTCACGGACGGCCGACGTCCCGGCCCACGCCTCGGGCTCAGGGGGCGCTCCGCCGCAGGGACATCGCCAGACCGACGGCGGCGCCGCCGCGCAGGATGAAACCCAGGGCGATGACCAGGGCGATGACGCCGACGGCGGTCCCCGGCGAGAACAGCAGGACCAGCGCCGCGACCAGGCTGATGACGCCCATCGCGATGTTCCAGCCCCGGTGCTCCCGCGTCGAGGCCGCAGCGACGAGGTCGTTCACACCCGCGACGGCGAACCACAGGATGAGGCCCCAGACCAGCACCAGCACACCGGTGCCGGGCACGAACAGGACCAGGACGCCGGCGACGAGGGCGAGCACGCCGAACGCGACGAGCCATCCACGACCGGTCGCTCCCGCTCCGCCGCGGATCGCGGCGGTGATCTCGACGATGCCCTGGACGACGAGGCCGATCCCGAGGAAGACGGCCGCCGCCAGGATCGTGACACCGGGGAAGAACAGGGCCAGGACGCCGATGAGGATGCCGATGACTCCGGAGGCGGCGACCCATCCCCACTGCGGGGACGTCCTCGGGGCGAGTCCTCCGGGCGTGGTCCGAGCCGACATGGGTGCTCCTTTGGGCAGCGATCCTGTCCCGACGTGGGTTCGTCCACCGTGGTCCGGACCGTCGGCGCCCCCGTCATCCGTGGCGGGTGAAGGCGACGAGGACCTCGGAGCAGGCCGAGCACCCGACATGCGGAAGACGGCTCTCCGGCGGGTCTCACCGGTCGACGCCTCGGCCGGCCGCGGCGGCCGCCGCGTCCCCATCCGGGGCGGGTGAGGGCCGAGGGGGGTGCATCCCCAGTCTTCGAGCACGGGATGAGTTCCGACGTGCCTCGCTCCCGATCCGCGTCGTGGCCCGGCAGGAGCAACGAGGAGGCGGTCCGGATGGGACGTGGGAAGAACGGGGACGGTGGCGCGGGGCACCGAGCGGGGCACCGAGCACCGCGACTGCGAGACCGAGGTCGCATCGTCGGCGCCCCGAACCCCTCACCGGGCTTCGGGTTCCGCCGGGCCGGCACCGCTCAGGCGAGCCCGGCCACGGCTCACGGCGTCGACCACCGCCTGCAGCACGAACCCGAGCACGAGCAGGTCGGCGATCATCTGGATGGTCACCACGACCCGAGCCGGATCCGAGACGGGCGAGATGTCGCCGAACCCCACGGTGGCGAACACGGTCACGCTGAAGTACACCGCGTCGGTCCGCGACATCTCCTCGCTGAACGACGCCGGCTGCGCCTGGGACATGAGGGTGTAGGCCGCAGCGAACAGCAGCAGGAACAGGGGGATGAGCACCGCGAGGGTCTCGATCGCCCGCAACGCCGGGTACGGGGACCGGGCGATGCCCCGGAGCTGCCAGGCGGTCAGCAGGGCCAGGGCGAGGAGGCCGACGACCAGGCGGATGAACGTGCCGACGTCGACGGACAGGCGGAGGGGCACCAGGTAGAAGAGGACCACGATCAGGACGGCGACGACCAGCGCCCGGGTCAGGACGAGCACGAGCCGGACGCGCGAGGGTGCCTCCGGGGTGCTCATCGCGGCCGGCCGAGGTCGTCGGCAGAGCTCGCGCCGGTGTGCGGTGTCGTCATCGGCCAACGATGCGGCGATTTCCTGCTCGCTCCATCACCCTCGCGACATGACCTCCGTGTCGTGCGCGGGTCGCGTGCAGGCACGGGGTCGGATGCAGCACCCACCGTCGTCAGGTTGCCAGGCCGGTCGAGGATCCTCGCCGGCCGAGAACGCCCTTCCGGAGTCGGGACGGGAGTAGCGTCCGGAGGACCGAGAGCTCTCCGTGCGCCGGTGTTCGAGCCGGTGCCGTCCTCGGCGTTTCCCACGTTCGGTCGCCGAGGCGGCCGGGGACGGGAGCACCGACATGACGTCGGTTCCTCAGGTGGCGCAGGTCGCCGCGGACGCCGCCTGGTTGCGTCTGTCCCTCAAGTCGACCGCGCCGGTCACGGGGTACGTCGACGGCGGGTGGTGGCCGCACTCCCGGGACCTCGGCGCCGAGGCGTCCGCCCTCGCCCGCGCCGTGACGCTCCGGCTGGGTCCGGTCCGCGAGATCGCCTACGCGCTCGCCGCGTGGAACCCCGCCCCGCGCCACGTCGGGCTCGACACCACCACCGAGGGCCGACGGGTCCGGCTCGTGGGGTTCGCGTCGCAGGACCCCAGCGTGGTGCTCGTGACCGGGACGTCCGGGCGCACCCTGGGCCTGCTCGTGGTCCCTCCGGAGACGACCGACCCGGCGGGGCACGACGCGATGGACCGGGCCGCCCGTGCAGGCAACGCCGAGAGCCCGTCGGCGCTGCTGGCCGCGGCCGGTGTCCGACCGGACCCGCGGGTCCCCGCACCGCGCCGCGCGAGGCCCTGATGAGCCGACGGCGGGCCGACCGCGTCTTCGAACGTGCCTAGCGACCGCCCCGCTCCGCGCCACGGGTCTGCTCCCTGCGGATCACCGGGACGTCAGCGGCCGGCCCGGGCTCCACGCCCGGCGCCCCACCGACGGTCCCACCGGATCCCTCGCAGCAGCCCCGGAGGCGTGCTCCGGACCCGCCGGCCTCGTGCACCGAGGTCGGTGGCGTCGGGGTCGTCGGCGTCCCGCCGAGTCCAGGACGGGCGCTCGAGCCAGAGCTCCCCGACTACGTGGACCAGTCGGTGCGGCGCTGGACCGAGGTGGTGGGTCGCTCACGCGCGTGCGGGTCGTCGTCGGCTCTCCGGCGGACCGCGTCGTAGACCAGGAACACCTCGTCGAGCGGAGCGGCGTTCAGCGCGGCCAGGAACTCGGGCAGTGCCACCCCGACGAGCCGCAGGCTCCCCCCGTGGTCGGCCAGCTCGGCGCGGGTACGGGCGAGCACCGTCAGCAGCGCGGCGCTGTCCCAGGCGTGGGTGAGGTCGACGACGAGCTCGCTGACCCCGACCGCGAGCAGGCCCCGGACGGTGCCGGACACCTCGCCGGTCTTCGCGCGGTCCACCTGGCCCGTCACGGTGACGGTGGGCCGGTCTCCGGTGTAGGAGAGCTCCACGCCGGGCTGCGGGTGCCGGTCCGGCGGTGGATCGCCGGACGTCGGCGTGGACGGTTCGTGGACACCCTGCGCCATGATGCGGCCCCCCGGCCTGGTTGCTCGACGATACGAGCGCTCGGCGCCGGGGTCCGGGGCGTCACAGAGGGATGATCCTATCTCCGCAGGTCAAGAGGTCGCCATTCGAGCGGGACCGTCGGAGAGGGGCCGGGCGTCTCCCTCGGGGTCAGGCGGTGTGGTGCTCGGCGGGCGACGTGCCGGCGGACCCGGTGCCGGCGGTGGGCGGAGAGGTCGTGAAGCCCTTGACCACGAGCCAGACGCCCAGCGACAGCTCCCACAGGAAGATCGGGATGGTCGCGATCGCCGACCAGACCGAGACCTGGCTGTAGGCGCCGAACAGCGTCGCGATGGACGACGCGAGGAGCAGCGGGGCGCCGACGAGACCCATGGCGGGGATGATGCGGGGGACCAGCCGCGCCCGGAAGAGCAGCGTGGCGAGCAGCAGGGCGTTGACGGCGGGCATCACGCCGGGCCCGAGCAGGAACGTCCACTCGTGGACGGCGACGAGTGCGTGCCCCGCGGTGAGGAGGGAGGCCGCGTCGGCTCCCGCAGCGCCGGCCAGGTCCTGCCGCAGGCTCGCCACGGCGAGCAGGCTCACCACACCGGTGACGATGGTCGCGGCCTCGAGGCCGCGTGAGGCGATGAAGCCGAGCGCGACGGCCTCGTTGTGCCGGCGGAGGACGGGGAACAGCGCGATCGCGGTGCCGACGCCGGCGATCGCGGTGATCACCTCGAGCAGGCCGCCCCAGAGGATGCCGGTGTCGGGGCCGGAGCCGAGGACGAAGCCCGGGTCGTTCAGGACCGGGCCGTACAGGATGAGCGCCGGGATCGAGGCCACGAACGTGACCAGGTAGAGCGCGCCGGCGACGACGGCGAGTCTCCTCGTGGCGTCCTGCGGGGCTCCGCGCGCCACGGTGGGGGGAGTCGACGTGGCCGGCGGTTCGTCCCGACCCGGCCCGACGGGCGGGACGGTGGAGCCGTTCACGGGTGGGATGTTCAGCGTGGGCATCGGTGGGCTCTTCTCGGTGGTGGACCTCCGACATCTGATCGGTGCCGACGGGAGGGTCGGACGCGTCTACGCGGAGCGGGCGAGCGGCCGGTGGGACGCGAGGGTCACGGCGATCGCCGGTGCTGGGCGTGGGAGTCGACGCGGGGCAGGACGGCGATGAGCAGGAGGCCGGACAGCGCGCTGTAGGTCAGCGCGCCGTAGGCGCCGAAGACGGTGTACTGGCTCTCGACGTCGATGCCGCCGAGGGTCGTGGCCGTCCAGCCGAGAGCCCAGAGCGCCGGTGCCGCGGCGGCCCAGAGCCAGCGACGACGTCGTTCCGTCCCGCCGGGCAGGGCGAGCGCCTGGACGGGACCGAGGACGAGGCCGGTGAGGGCGCCCTGGACGGCGAGGTCGCCCAGGCCGGTGCGGTACCCGACCACGACCGCACCGAGCAGCAGCCCGACGGCCATGCCGGCGCCCGTGGCGGCGGTCCAGCGCAGCGCGGGCAGGCGCCGTCGCGACACGAGCGCCTGCACGGCGCCGATGACCAGGCCGGCGACGGCCCCACCGAGCGCCGCGGCGAGGGGGTCGTCGACACGGCCCGCGAGGGCCGTGCCGGCCAGCCCGGCCAGCGGGAACGCGACGAAACCCGCGGTCCACAGGGCCCACGTCAGGACCGGCGAGCGGGCACCGGGCGGTCGGGACGCCGCCGGGCGGGGCGGGGCGGTGGTCATGCGATCGGCACGTCCTCTCGTGTCGCGGTGTCGGCTGCGAGGCGCGGGTGGTCGGGACGCCAGCGGTCGCCGCGGGCGGTCACGTACCGGGAGACCACGTGGTCCCAGGGGATGACGGCGACGATGATCAGGACCGGCGCGCACGCGATCACCACCTGCTGGGTCGCCTCGTCGATCTGGCCAGCGGCCCACAGCGGGAGGACGACGGCGGTCAGCCAGATCAGCTTCCAGAGGCACTCGAGCAGCAGCAGGGGCAGCATCCGCAGCGGGTAGCGGATGCCCAGGAACGCGAGCAGGGAGAACGCGACGAGGATCGAGGTCTCGACCCCCTCGAACAGGGGCCAGGTCAGGTCGTGGCCGATGAGCAGCGGCCACTTCGTCACGACGAGTCCGACCGCGAAGAAGAGATAGCCGCCCCTGAGCAGGTAGAGGCGCAAGAGTGACAGCCGGGCGTCGGCATCGGCTCTGGTCGGACCCATCACGACCTCCTTCGGTGCGGTCGGGTCGTCCCGTCAGCGGGACGGGACGTGTCAGGCAGGGAGGGGCTGCGCGGTGGGGTCCGGTGCGGGCGCCGCGGGGGCGCGGAACGCTCCGCGCAACAGCAGGACGCCGAACCAGACGATCCACGCGCTCCACAGCAGGAAGCCGGCGAAGTTCGTCGTGTCGGCCCCGGGAACGCCGAGCGGGACGAGCAGCCCGGCGAGGATCATCACGGCGGACACGACCCCGACCACTGCGAACACCCGGGGGACCCGGGCGCGGCGGCGGAGGGCGAGGAGGACCAGGAGCGTCCACGCCGCGGTGAGCAGGTAGCCGCAGGTCTCGCCCAGGCCCTGTCCCAGCACGGTGTTGAGCCACGTGAACTGCTCGGTCGCGCTCGCGCGGTCCACGGCCGAGGACGTCGGGTCGGCGACGGTGGCGGCGAGGGAGGGCACGAGGAGGGGCCAGCGCGCCAGACCGACCACCTGCATGAGAGCCGCGGCGACCCCGGTCGCGGCCGCGGCGGTGCTCCACCGGCTCGGGCCGGCCAGCCTCGCGGTGCCCAGCGCGATCGGCGCCAGCATCGCTGCGCCGAGCGCGAGGAGGGTGAACAGGCTCCCCACCAGCCAGGCCTGGGCGCCGAACGCGACCAGCACCTGCTCGGCGGGTCGTCCCAGCACGTCCGGGTAGTCGAAGGCGGAACCGAGCCCGGCGAACGCCACGGTCACCACTACGGCGCTGCCGACGAGGAGTAGACCGGTCAGACGTGGTCCAGGGGCTGCGAGGGCCATGAGGCTTCCCGACCTGTATAGTGTCCAGAGTTTGGACGGTGTCCAGAGTCTGGACACCGTCCACCACCACGTCAAGGGGACGGGATGAATGGCCCAGAGCGCTACAGGGCGGGTGGGACCGCGGCGATCCCTGGCCGAGGGCGACATCGTCGCCGCGGCGCTGGGTCTGCTCGACCAGGGCGGCGCCTCCGCGCTGTCGTTGCGCGCGGTCGCCGCGGCCGTCGGGGTGGCCCCCAACGCGCTCTACACCTACTTCCGCACCAAGACCGCCCTGCTCCACGCGGTCACCGACACGCTCCTCGGACAGGTCGACCACCGGCTCCTCGCCGACCCCGCCCGGACCTGGCGCGACCGGCTCGCGCTCTACGCGCTCGACGTCCGGGCGACGCTGCTCGCGCACCCGGGCTCCGCGCCGCTCCTGCTGAGCTCGCCGCTGGACGGACCGCACGCGCTCGCGGCCGGGGAGGCGCTCCTCGGTGTCCTCGCCGAGGCCGGCCTCGACGGCGACGAGGCGGCACGTGCGTCCTACCTGCTCATGACCTACGTCCTGGGCACGGTCGCGTTCGACGTGGCCGAGCTCGAGCCGGGTGCTGACCCGCTCGACGACGACGCCCGCACCGCGTCCCGACGAGCCGCACTGGACATCCCGGCCGAGCAGTACCCCCGCACCGCGGCCCAGACCGACCTCATCGCCGCCTACAACAGCACCGAGCAGTACCTCTGGGGCCTGCACCGCCTCCTCGACGGTCTCGAACGACCCCGCACGGACGGACGGCAGTGGCGATCCCCGGCGGGCCGGGACGCGGGGACATAGCCTGGGTCGGCGCGCGGCCGGTTCGCCCGCGCGGACGGGGGCGGTCATGCAGGTCTCGACATCGAGCGACGCCGACAGCGGTCTGGTCGCGATCACGCTCGCCGACGAGCAGGGCCACGCGGTCCGCAGCCGGGTGATGTCGGCCGACGTGGCGGAGCGGGTCGGGTACCTGTTCCTCGGGATCGCGGTGGCCGCGCGGGCCCGGGGCGAGCGGATCGCGTACATCGACCTGGACGAGGTCGTCGCTGCCGCGGAATCCGACTAGAACGTCCGCTCGTGTGTTCGTGCCATCCGTCGACACGGGACGAGAGCCTCGGGCTCAGCCATGAGCGGCGATCATGTCGCGGACCGCGTCCCAGGTGCCGACCCGCGTCCAGGATGCGCCTGTGTCGGCGAAGATCGCTCGTCGTGTGGTGTCGGTGAGCGTGACCGAGCGCGGTTGTCCCTTCGCCCGATGGTTCTTGGCTTTCCAGCGTCCGTCAGGGGTCGTCCAATAGCCTCGAGCGTCCGGTTTCGGACAGAACTCGATGTTGCTCGTTCGCGTGCTCACTGCTCGAGCATCACGCCCGACCGCGCGGCTGTACACCCCCCGCCTCTCGGGACGGGCTCACCTCCATCACAGAACCCCGCGGGTTGTCCGCCCCAGCGCCTTCAGCGGCCGGTCTGGTCGAGGACCTCGATCCCTGCCTCGCGAGTGACGAGTCGGCGGGCGAGGTCGGTGAGGGGCTGGTCGGTCGCGTGTGCGTGGTCGCGCAGACGGATGAACGCCTCGCCCATGTCGAGGTTCCCGACCTCGGCGAGGACGCCCTTGGCCTGTTCGATGATCGCCCGACGGTTCAGGGCGGCCTGGAGCTTCGTGGTGACGGCTTGTTCGCCGTGGAGGTCGCGTTCTTGCAGGATGGTGATGGTGGCGGCATCGGCGAGGGCCTGGACCGCCCGCAGGTCAGCCGGCGGCAGCGCGGCCGAGGCGGCGCCGAAGAGGTTCAACGCGCCGATGGTCTGACCGCGCAGGCGCATCGGCACCGCGTGCACCGATCGGAACCCCTCCTGGGCGGCACGGGCGGTGAACCGTGTCCACCTGTCTCCCACGCTCAGATCGGGAGCGTTCACCGGCTGGCCGCTGCGGTAGCAGTCCAGGCAGGGGCCCTCGTCGGACTGGAGCTGGAAGAGCTCGACGAGCCGGGCCGCCTCGCTGGAGGACGCGACGAGGCGCAAGGTGCCCTGGTGGTCGGAGACGAGGAGTCCGGCGGCGTCGGCGGGGAACAGCGCGACGCAGTCGGTGGTCAACCGGTGCAGCAGGTCGAGCAAGTCGAAGTCGGCCACGAGCGTGTCCGCCACGTGGATCAACGCCGCGAGCAGCGCCGTCTCCCGGTTCTCCCCGGCCGTGGCCATCACTTCTCCTCGGCGAACCGCAGCGTGCGGGCCACGACGTCGCGGGCCACCGCATCGATGGGCCGGTCGTGGACGAACGCGTGCGCGCGCAGGGTGGCGAGCGCGTCGTCCGGAGTGAGCCCGAGCTGGGCGATGACCATGCCGGTCGCCTGGTAGACCTCCGGGCGCTCCAACGGCACATCGGCCAGCCAGCCCGCGACGTCCACGTCGACGCCACCCACGGGCTCCGCGTCGTCGGGGGCTCCGCTCGGGCCCAGCGTCCCCCGCGGACGCATGTCCAGCACGGCCCAGAACGCGGCGCCCGATGCTCGTAGTGCGCGAGCCACGTCGTCCGGACCGAACGCTAGAGGCCGGTCGCGGTAGAAGTCGAGCACCCCGATGCTGATCGGCCCGCCGAGCAACGGCAGGACATACATGCCCCGCGCCACCGTCTCCCGCACGGCAGTGGCGGCGAACACCGGCCACTTCTCGTGGACACCCTCGCGGATGTCGGGCACCACCACCGGAGCCGCGGAGGTGAACGCCTCCACGCACGGCCCCTCGGCCAAGCGGAACTGCAGTTCGTCGATCCGCGCCGCCACCTCGTCGGTGGCCCACATCGTGTTCTGTCGATCCGGGCTGACCATCGCCGTGATCGCCGCCCCGGTCACGGGCAGGGACTCCACACACAGCTCGCAGATGAGCTGGGCCGCCCGAGCCCCGCCCGCAGCCAGGGCCGCGGCGAGTCCCTGCTCGAAATCGGGTCGCCCACGTCCGGTCGTCATGTCTGACACCACTCACTGGTCGGGTCGGCCGCGCCTGGCGAGCCGCGCTCAGCCGCCTGACGCACCTGATGGGGCGGACCACGCCGGGGGCCTGACCCTACCCCCGGCCCGAGCTCCGGCGGCCGGCAGTCGACACCCCTCCGGGTGGGGCCCGAGCACCCTCGATTCCGTCACGCGTCGACGCCGGGCCTCACCGCCCGGAACGGCGGTCCTGACGCCCGGTGCGTCACCCGGCCGGAGCCTCCTTCGTTGCGGGGAGCGAGAGATGCCTGCTCGCGGGGGAACCCGCCGCTCCCGGAGGTCCCCCATGTCGCTGTCCCACTCCACCGGACGGCACCTCCGCGCCGTGCTCGGCGCCGTCGCCCTCGCCGTGACGGCAGGTGCCACGCTGCCGGGCGCGGCCCTCGCCGAGACCTGCACCGCCGGGGACGACACGGCCGCCTGCGCACCGAGCGACCAGGCGCGGTCCGACGCGACCTCGGGGACGGCGACAGCGTCCGGGTTCGCCGACGACAGTGGCGCGGGCCAGTCGCTGTTCGACCCCGATGCCTCGTCCGACGACTACACGGTCACCTTCGGCGGGACGGAGGTGTCGGGGTCCGGCACCTCGACGGCCACCGCGACCCACGGCGACACCGCCACCACCATCGCGGGCGCGGCGACGGACAGCGACGCCACCGCACGAGCGGACGGCTTCCGGGCCTCCTCGGTCGCGGGCGCCGTGCGTGGCTCGGAGGCCGGGGCGACCACCACCGGCGACGGCGCGCAGGCGGCCGCCACGGCAGTGGACTCCTCCCGGGCCACCGCTCGGGCCCAGGGCGAGGGCGCCCGGTCGAGCGCGGCGGCCGCGGACCACAGCACGGCCGACGCCGCCGCGTTCGGCGCCGGGGCCACCAGCGGCGCGGCGGCCGACGACCGCGGCTTCGCCTTCGCCCGCGCGATCGGACCCGGCTCCAGCGCCCGCGCCGCCGCCACCGATCAAGGACGCGCGTTCGCGCTCGCCGGACCGTTCTCGAGCGCCGACGTCGCACCGGGCCGGGCGCAGTGCACGGGGCTCGCGGCCGGCCTGGACCTCCCGAGCGGCGCCGCGTGCCTCGGCCCCGTCGACGGTGTGCACCAGCCACACGAGCCGTCGCACCACCACGAGCACGGCAGGCACCACCGGAGTGGCCACCACCGGCACTGACCCGGCCGGGCCCCGTCTCCGCCGTCAGCGCGCCGCGGCGAGCCGCGCCCGCGGTGCCGCGGACGACGTCGGGCCGCGCCCGACCTCCTCGTCGGCGAGCGCCTGCCGGTAGTACGCCTGGGCGGCCGCGACGCCCGCGCCGGCCACCAGGTCGACGCCCGCGTCGAGCAGGGCCATCTCCGCCGCGGCGAGCGCGGTCAGGCAGGAGACCTCGTTGACGTCACCGAGGTGCCCGATGCGGAACACCCGTCCGGCGACCTGCCCGAGTCCGCCGCCGAACGACGTCCGGTAGCGGTGGTAGGCGATCCGGCACACCTCGGCCCCGTCGACGCCGTGCGGCAGCCGCACGGCGGTGACCGTGTCCGAGTACCAGCGCGGGGACATCGCGCACAGGTCCAGGCCCCACGCCTTGACCCCGTGCCGGACGCCCTCCGCCAACCGGTGGTGGCGCGCGACGACGTCGTCCATCCCCTCGTCGAGGAGGCGGTCGACCGACGCCCGCAGACCGTGGAGGAGGGGCAGCGGCGGGGTGTAGGGGAAGTAGCCGACGTCGTTCGCGGCGAGCATGTCGCGGAACGCGAAGTAGCACCGTTCCGTCGTCGTGCGCTCCGCGGCCTCGAGCGCCTTCTCGCTCACGCCGAGCATGGCGAGGCCGGCCGGGAGCATGAACCCCTTCTGGCTCCCGGCGACCGCGACGTCCACGCCCCAGTCCTCCTGCCGGAAGTCGAGCGAGGCGATCGACGAGACCCCGTCGACGAACAGCAGGGCGTCGGAGCCGGCGGCGTCCATCGCCCGCCGCACCGCCCGGACGTCGGAGGTCACGCCGGTCGCGGTCTCGTTGTGGGTGACGAACACGGCCCTGATCGAGGGGTCGACCCGCAGCTCCCGCTCGTACGCCTCGACCGGGACGCCCTCGCCCCACGCGACGTCGTGGCAGACGACGTCGAGCCCGAGCCGCCGCGCCATGTCCACCCACAGGTGGGAGAAGTGGCCGTAGCGCGACATCAGCACCCGGTCGCCGCGGGAGAGGCAGTTGCTGATCGCCGCTTCCCACGCCCCGGTCCCGGAGCCGGGAAAGAGGAGGACGCGACCCTCCGGCAGCCGGAAGACGCGCTGGAGGTCGGCGAGCAGATCGAGGACGAAGTCCGGCAGGTCGGGCGCCCGGTGGTCCTCCATCGGGACGTTCATCGCCCGCCGGACCACCTCGGGCACGGTGGTGGGACCGGGGACGAACAGGTGCGTCGTACCGATCTTCACGGCCGTTCCTCTCGACGGGCGGTGGTGCCCGTCGACGCTAGGTCGCGGCGCCCCGTCCCGACTCCCCTGTCACGGGGAGACGCCGGGGGACGCGGGTCAGGTCAGAGCGGCCCGCGCGAACGCGGCCGGGCGGGTCCGCCGGAGGATGACCGCGGCGGCGGCGACCATGGCCGCGGCGGTGCCGCCGTGGACGCCGTAGGCGGTGGCCGCGGGGCCGCCGTGGGCGAGCACGATCGCGGCGTCGCCGGCCGGGATCACGGACGCGGCCAGCAGGGTCGCGCCCACCGCGCGGTGCTGCCCGGTCGAGAGCAGGGACAGCAGGATCAGGCCGCTGCCGATGTCGCGCACGCCCTTGACCGCGAGGTAGGGGTCCCCGCTCGTGGGCGCTGCGGCGCCGTAGCCGGCCGCCGACGCCTCGGGCTGGAGCAGGAACCGGGTGCCGATCGCGGCGATCCCGAGACCGGTCAGCCAGGCGACACCGGTCGCGATCTTCTCCTGCGTGGTCATCGAGCACCTCTTCCTAGCGCTGACAGCAACACGGCTGACGCTAGCACTAGCGTCGACCTGACATCTAGCGCTGCTAGGAAACGGCGATACGGCCGACGAGGAGGTCGAGGCGGTCCTCCTGGCCGGCGGCGGGGATGCGGCGGCTGTCCGACAGGACCGCCATGCCGTGCAGGGCGCTCCACACGACCTCGGCGAGCAGTTCGCGGCGCTCGTCGTCCGGGGGGAAGCAGTCGACGAACTCGCCGAACGCCTCCCGCAGCGGGGCGGGCGTCTCCGCGCTGCCGAACTCCAGGTCGGTGGGCAGCACGAACATGGCCTGGTAGAGGGCGGGTCGCTCGGCGGCGAAGTCCAGGTAGGCGCGGCAGACGGCGCGCAGGACCTGTCCCGGGCCGGCGGCCTCCCGCGCGCGGCGCAGGTGGTCGGCGAGCTCGCCCATGCCGTCGAGGGCGACCGCACTGACGATGGCGTCCTTGCCGGCGAAGTGGCTGTACAGCACCGGCTGGCTGTACTCGACGCGTTCGGCCAGCCGCCGTGTCGTCACCGCCTCCCACCCCTCGGCCTCCGCGAGGTCGCGCGCGGCCGTGACGATCAGCTGGTGACGCTGGGCGCGCTCGCGTTCCCGCCGCTCGCTGATGGCCGACATGACGTGAACCTAGCAACGCTAGGAACTGGCGGACGTCAACCGACGATCCCGCCCACGAGGGTGCCGAGGAGATAGGTGAGCGTCGCCGCGCCGGCACCGATCGCGAGCTGGCGCAGCCCCCGCCGCAGCGGCGGCCCGCCGGAGAGCACCCCGACCGTCGCGCCCGTCAGCAGGAGACCGAGGCCGACGAGGACCATCGCGGCGACGAGCGCGGGCGGTCCCTCGAGGCCGACGAGGAACGGCAGGACGGGGATCGCCGCGCCGGAGGCGAAGAAGGCGAAGCTCGACACGGCGGCGCCGACCCCGGTCCCGACGACCTCGTGCCGCGTGTCGGGGACGGGCTCGGGTCGTGCGTCGGCGCCGAGGAGCACGGCCTCGGCCTGGTGCTGCGCGTCCTCGGTGCTCATCCCGCGCGCCCGGTAGACCAGCGCCAGCTCGTTGGCCTCGATGTCGAGGTCGGGGACGACCCGGCGCGACGCGGGGTCGGGCGCCGACGCGGCCAGGAGCTCCCGCTGGGACCGCACGGAGATGTACTCCCCGGCGCCCATCGACAGCGCGCCGGAGAGCAGCCCGGCGAGGCCGGTCAGCAGCACGGTGCTCGCCCCGACGCCGCCGCCGCTCACGCCGAGCACCAGCGCCAGGTTGCTGACCAGCCCGTCGTTGGCGCCGAAGACCGCGGCGCGGAAGGTGCCCGACGCCTGCTCGCGGCCGCGGGCGGCCAGCCCGCGCACCACCTCGGCGTGCACGCGCTCGTCGGCGACCATCGCCGGGGTGGTGTCGACGTCGGCCGCCGCGTCCTGCGAGGCACGGCCCTCCGCGCGCTGGGCGAGGGCGAGCACGAAGACGGAGCCGAAGTGCCGGGCGAGCAGCGCGAGCAGGCGCAGGCGCACGTCGCCGCGTGCTGCCGGGCCCGCCTCGTCGCCGAGGAGGGCCTGCCAGTGCGCGGCGTGGCGCTCCTCGGCCTCAGCGAGGCCCAGCAGGATCTCGCGCTCGTCCTCGGAGGACCGCCGCGACGCGAGGTCGCGGTAGACCCGCGCCTCGGCGCACTCGTCCGCGAGCCGCTTGCGGCGCCGGCGCGTGGTCGCGTCCAGGTCGGGCATGCGCCGAGGATGCCCGACGGTGGCCGGCGCACTCCGCCCGCGCTCGTGCTTGACTTCATACTTGTTTTTAGCAAGTGTGAGCGCCGTCCGGAACCACGGACCCACGAGAGGGAGACCCCATGCCCCAGATGTTCGTCAACCTGCCGGTCACCGACCTGGACCGCGCGAAGGCCTTCTACGAAGCGGTCGGCTTCCGCATCAACCCGCTCTTCACCGACCACAACGCGGCCTGCGTCGTCGTCGAGGACGGGCACAACTACTTCATGATCCACACGCGCGAGTTCTTCCAGACCATGACGTCACTGCCGATCGGTGACCCGGCGGTGAACCCCTCCGCGGCGATCACGATCTTCCTCGACAGCCGGGAGGCCGTGGACGCCGCAGCGGCCGCCGGCGTCGCGGCGGGCGGCGGCGAGCCCGGGCCGCCGTCGGACTACGGCTTCATGTACCAGCGGCCGCTCACCGACCCCGACGGCAACGTCGTCGACTTCGGCTGGATGGACCCGGTCGCCGCCGAGCAGGGGCCCGAGGCGTTCGCGACGCAGCAGGGCTGAGGGCGGTGGCCCCCCGCGACTACGGGCAGTTCTCCGGCATCACGCGGGCGATGGAGCTGGTGGGGGAGCGCTGGGCCCTGCTCATCGTCCGCGACCTGCTCGTCGGCCCGCGCCGGTACGGCGAGCTCGCCGCGGGGCTGCCGCGCATCCCGAGCAACATCCTGGCGGCGCGGCTCAAGGAGCTCCAGGCGGCGGGCGTCCTGCGCCGGGCGCCGCGCTCGCGCATCATCGTCTACGAGCTGACGCCCTACGGACGGGAGCTCGAGCCGGTGGTGCTCGCGCTCGGCGCCTGGGGCTTCAAGGCGATGGGGGATCCGCGCGGGGAGCAGGTCATCACGCCCGAGTCGATGACGATGGACCTGCGCAGCGCCTTCCGCCCGGAGGTGGCGGCCCGCCTGCCGGCCACCGCCTACGGGGCGCGCCTCGGTGCCGCCGAGCTGCGCATCCGGGTCGACGGCCCCGCCCTCGACGTGACGCGCGACGACGGTCCCGTCGACCTCGCCTTCGCCACCGGCCTGGGCATCCACCGGCTCCTGTCCGGCGAGCTCGCCCCGGAGCGCGCGATCGCCACCGGTGTGGTCGAGGTGGTGCGGGGCCCCCGCGACCTCCTCGGCCGGTTCGCGGACACGTTCCACGTGGCGGCGTGACCCCCGCGCCGCCACGCGGGACCGGTCAGCCGGCGGTGCGGAGGGCCCCGGCCTCGGCGGTGAGGGTGGCGACGATGTCGGCGGCCGGGCGCACGTCGTTGACCAGGGAGCAGGACTCGCCGGCGTAGAGCACCGAGGCGTCGAGGTCGCCCTCGAAGCCGTCCATGGGCATGAAGATGCTGTAGCGCGGGAGCTCGATCGTCTGGCCGCCGACCGGCATCTTCCCCGTGACCTCGCCCTCGCCCTCGCGCTGGCCGCTCGCGGGTGACCCGGCGGCCACCCACTCGTCGACGACCCGGTTCCGCAGCACGCGGTGCGTCGCGTCCGGCCAGCCCACGTCGAAGAGCGTCGTGTAGTAGGTGTCGGCGGCGGTGGCCGCGACGACCCGGTCCTTGTACGCCGCGCGCGACTCGTCGCTGCACAGGAACCGCGTCCCGAGCGACACCGCCTGCGCGCCGAGGGTCAGGGCGGCGGCGAGCCCGCGGCCGTCGGCGATCCCGCCCGAGGCCACGACCGGGAGCGGCGCCACGGCGTCGACGGTGGCCGGCAGGACGACCGACAGCGACTCGACACCGCGGACGTGCCCGCCCGCCTCGACACCCTGGATCACGACCGCGTCCACCCCGGCCCGTGCCGCGGCCTCCGCCTCCGCGACCGACCCCACCTGGGACACGAGGCGCGTCCCGACGGCGTGGGCGCGCTCGACGTAGGGGCCCGGGTCGCCCCAGAACAGGACGAGTACCGGTACCCGCTCCTCCAGGCAGCAGTCGATCGGCGTGTCGTCCTCGAGCAGGGGCATGATCAGGTTGACGCCGAAGGGCCGGTCGGTGAGCATCCGCGTCTCGCGGACCTGCTCGCGCACCACCGGCTCGGGCAGGCCACCCATCCCGAGGACGCCGAGGCCGCCCGCGTTCGACACCGCCGCGGCCAGGGCCGGGCCCGCGAGCCCTCCGCCCATCCCGGCGTTCCAGATCGGGAGCTCGACTCCCAGGGTCCGGCAGAGGTCCGTCGTGAGCATCGGTGCTCCAGCCTGTGGTCGCGCGAGGGAAGCCTCACCGCGACTGTGCGCCCGGCCCGGACCGGGGTCAACGTCCCGCGGCGCCCTCGAGCAGGTCGGCCGCGAGCCGCCGGGCCCGGCCCAGGCGGGCGGTGTCGCCCTCCAGCCCGGCGCGCACCATGGCGCCCTCGAGCAGCAGGGACAGGTGCTCGGCCAGCGCGTCGGCCGCGTCGAGGGGGGCCAGGGCGTCGCGGAGCATCTGCTCGACCTCGGCCTTGTCCCGCGCCACCACCTCGCGGCCCGGGTCGCCGGTGGGCAGTTCGCCGGCCACGTTGAGCAGCCCGCAGCCGCGGAACTCCTCGACCGCCTCGGCGTGCTCGACGTAGGCGTCGAACACCGCCAGCGCCCGCGCGCCCGGCCCCGCGTCGGCGGGCAGCCCCTCGAGGCGCCGGCGGTGGAGCGCGCGGAACTCCTCCTGGCGCCGGTCGAGGTAGGCCGCCACGAGGTCGGCCTTCGAGGAGAAGTTGTTGTACAGGCTCATCTTCGCGACGCCGGCGTCGGCGGTGATCACGTCGATGCCGGTCGCCGCCACGCCGCCGGCGTAGAAGCGCGCTGCGGCGGCCGCCATCAGCTTGGCGCGCGCCGTGCCCCGTCCGCGGCGCCCGGTCGGTTCCTCGTCCATAGTGGGTAGACTAGTCTACCTACTGAGGAGGAACACCGTGGAGCTCGACCAGCACGTCCTCGTCGACGGTGTGCGGCTGGCGTACCGCGACCGTGGGGAGGGCGACCCCGTCGTCTTCGTGCACGGGACGCCCTCGTACTCCTACGAGTGGCGCGACGTCGTGCCCGCGGTCGAGGCCGCCGGGCACCGCGTCGTCACCTACGACCTGCTCGGCTACGGCGCCTCGGAACGCCCGCTCGACCGCGACACGTCGGTCGGCGCGCAGACCGACCTGCTCGTCGGGCTGCTCGACGCGCTGGGGATCGAGCGCCCCAGCCTGATCACCCACGACATCGGCGGGGCGATCGGCCAGCGGATCGCCGTCCTGCACCCCGAGCGGGCCCGCCGGCTGATGCTCATCGACACCGTCAGCTACGACTCGTGGCCGTCGGAGACCTGGCGGGAGATCATCCGGACGCGGCTCGAGAGCTTTGCGGCGATGTCGGCGGAGGACTTCGAGGAGATGCTCACCCGCCAGCTGGAGATGACCGTCGCCGACCCGGCGCGCATGCAGGGCGACGAGCTCGCCGCCTACCTCGCCCCGCACCGCGGGGCCCTGGGGCGGGCGTCGTTCTTCACCCACCAGGTGGGGCACTACGACTCCCGGTACACCGAGGAGCTGACCGGCAAGCTCGGGGAGATCGGGGTGCCGGTGCGCATCCTGTGGGGCGAGCAGGACCGGTGGCAGCCCACGAGCTACGCGGAGCGGCTCGCCGCCGACATCCCCGGCGCCGAGCTCGTCGTCGTGCCCGGCGCGGGCCACTTCCTCATGGAGGACGACCCGGCGCGCGTGACCCGCGAGGTCCTCGACTTCCTGGCCACGACCCGTCCCTGATCCGGACGCCCGGGGGATGTCGCCGGGGACGGAGATCCCGGAGGCTGGGCCCGGACACGGCGCCCCACCGAGGCGGCGCCCGGAGAGGGAGCCGAGATGGCGGAGATCAAGGTCGAGCACGAGGTGACGCTGTCGCGCGAGGAGGTGGCCGACTGGCTGGCCGACCTCGCCGACGCCATCCGCGAGGGTGGCTCGGCCGAGCTGTCGCTGTCGGGGCCCGTCCTCACGCTGCCGCTCTCCGACGAGATCGAGGTCGAGATCGACGTCGAGATCGACGGGGACGAGATCGAGCTGGAGCTCGAGCTGTCGTGGTCGACGAAGAAGTCCGGGTCCGCCGCCAAGACCGAGGACGAGGACGAGGACGACGAGGAGGACGGCGAGCAGGACGAGGACGAGGAGAGCACCTCGTCCGGCGCGAGCACCTCGTCCGGCGACACCGCGTCCGGTGCGACCCCGCCGGCGGGCGGCACGACCGGCGCGATCACCCAGCCGGCCACGCCCGCCGCCTCGTCGTCGTCGTCGTCCTCGTCCGGGTCCGGGTCGGGCGCACGGACGGCGGCGAAGGGCCCGGCGCGGACCCCGACGCGGAACGCCGGGCGGGGCGGGGCCAAGGCCGGGGCGAAGGGCCCGGCGGCGCGGACGCCGGCGACCGAAGGGACCGACGCCTGAGGGCGGTCAGCCGCCGCCCCCGGCGATGTTGACCAGCCAGCTGACGCCGAAGCGGTCGGTGCAGGCGCCGAAGGTGTCGCCCCACATCTGCTTCTCCAGTGGGGTCTCCACCTTCCCGCCCGCCGAGAGCTTCTCCCACCAGCCGCGCAGGGTCGCCTCGTCGTCGCCGGAGAGCGAGACCGTCATGTCGTTGCCGTGCTGGCGCGACATGCCGGGCGGCATGTCCGAGACCATGAGCGTGATGCCGCTGTCGGTCTCGATCTGCCCGTGCATGACCTTCTGCGCGTCCGGGCCCTCCATGCCCATCTGGCCGAAGGTCATGACCGAGGTGGTGCCGCCGAGCACGTCGGCGTAGAAGGCGATGGCGTCGGCGGCCTCGCCCTCGAAGTTCAGGTACGGGTTGAGTCTGATGCCCACGGCACGCTCCGGGAATCGATGGTTCAGGGCCCCGACGGGCGCGCCAAGGTAGCGCCGTCCGCCGCGGCGGGGAACCGCCTCACGGGCGTCGCGCCGCCTCCCGTGCCGCCTGCTCGACGTCCGCGTGGTGCGCCGACCACGCCGCCGCGTCGCCGTGGGCGAGGTTGTCGTTGTCGGAGCGCAGCCCGGCCACGCCGTCGATGTGCTCCCGGACGATGTCGGCGTGCCCGGCGTGGCGGTGGATCTCGGCGACGACGTGCACGAGGATCCCGTGCAGGGTGACGTGGCGGCGCTCCTCGGGCCAGTGCTCGACGGTGCCCGGCGCGTCGAGGGGCAGCGTCGCGATGATCTCGTCGGTGTGGGCCGCGACGCGGCGGTGGGTCGCGACGACCTGGTCGCGGGACTCGTCGGCGGTCACCCAGAGGTCGGCGTCGGGGTCGTCGCCGAGGTCCTCCCACCGCGGCCCGCCGGGCAGCGACGGGCCGAAGGTGTCGGCGAAGTAGCCGATCTCGACGAAGGTCTGGTGCTTGACCAGCCCGAGCAGGTTGGTCGCGGTGGGCGTCATCGGCCGCCGGGCGTCGTACTCGTCGAGACCCTCGAGCTTCCAGAGCAGGGCCTCGCGCCCCTGCTGCAGCGCGCGGTGCAGGTGCGCCTTCGCGATCGCCTCGTCCACGCCCGCGTCAGCAGCCCTGCGGCGCCCGCTGGCAGTGCGGGGTGGTGCCGGGGAAGCGGCTGCGGTGGTCGGCGACCCAGCGGTACGCGCGCTCCTGCAGACCGGAGCTGGCGCGGTAGAGCGTGGACGGCAGCGCGGTGCCGGTGAGCACCGCGAGCACGGCGTTGACCGCGTCGGCGCCGCTGCGGCGCACGCCGTCGGGACCCAGGAACTGCACCGCGCCCTGGCACTCCTCGACCGTGGCGCCGATCGACGCCGGCACGCCCTCGGCCTGGAAGGGCTGCACGTCGATCTTCCCCTGCGGGTCGAGGCGGCGCAGCCAGTCGACGCAGCGCGTGCAGAACCCGCACTCGCCGTCGAAGACGAGCCGGCCCGCGTATCCGTCGGCGCTGCTCATGCCTCCAGGGTGCCAGCGGCACCGGGACGGTGGGTGCCGAAGCTCCAGACGTTGTCCTCGCCGTCGACCGCGGCCCACTCGCGGGCGCCGTAGGGCTGGTCGACGAGCTCCTGGACCACGGTCGCGCCGGCGGCGACCGCCCGGGCGTGGTGGGCGTCGGGGTCGTCGACGACGCAGTAGACGACGGCCCGGCCGGTCGCGAACGCGTCGCCGTCGCGGCGGGGCCCGATCAGCACGGCGCCGCTGCCGTGCACCAGCTCGGCGTGCACCACGGTGCCGTCGTCGTCGCGGTGGGCCGAGGCCACGGTGAAGCCGAACGCGTCGCGGAGCAGGGCGATGGCGGCGTCGGGGTCGGCGTAGCGGAGGGTGGGGTGGACGCTCATGGCCGGTGACGCTAGGAGCCCGCGGCGGCGCCGTCTTGGACGTCGGGGAACCACGCGCGGAGGTACTCGCCCGGGGTCCAGCCGGTGAGGTCGCGGAACTCGCGCACCAGGTGGGAGTGGTCGGCGTAGCCGCACGCCGCGGCCACGTCGGCGATGCGCACGTCGGCCGGCAGCCTGTCCGGGCCGGCGCCGGGCACGAGCAGGGCGCTCGCGTGCCGGAAGCGCAGCACGCGCCCGGCGACCGTCGGCGCCAGGCCCACCTGCCGGTGGAAGCGGGCGAGCAGGTGCCGCCGGCTCCAGCCCGTCTCGGCCGCGAGCTCGCCCACCGGCACCCGCCCGCGGGCCGCGGCCAGGCGCCGCCAGGCGTGCGCGACCTCGGGGGCGGGACGGAACGCCGAGCGCGCGAGCAGGTCGGTCAACGTCGTGGTGACCAGGGCGAAGCGCGCCTCCCACGTGGGCGTCGCGGCGAGGCGCTCGGGCAGCGCGGCCAGCGCCGGCACGTCGAGCAGGTCGAGGTCCGTGACGAGGTGCGCGACCTCGACGCCGTCGCGCGCGAGCAGGCGCGCGGCCCCCAGTGGGGTGAGGTCGACCTGGACGCCCGCCTGGTCGCCGGTGAACGTCGTCGTGGCCCACGCGTCGTCGAGGCCGGCGAGGAACGCACCGTGGCGCGCAGGGCGTCCGACGCCCTCGACCTGCAGCGGGCCGCCCCAGGCGAGGATCAGCGTGACGCCGCCCGTCGGGCTCTCGCGGCGCACGAGGGGCCTCGTGGCGTGCTCGGTGTAGCCGGCCAGGCCCGTCACCACGCCGCGGAGGACCGCGGGTGGGTGAGCCGCCGTGTACGTCACGTTGGCAGCCTGCCAAAAGCGGCCGCGACCAGCTACCGTCCGCTGCCGTGGACGGACGCAGCGCAGCAGGTCAGCGGGTGGTCGTGGTGGGCGCGGGGTTCGGCGGGATCGCCGCCGCCGTCGAGCTGCGCGACCACGGGATCACCGACGTCGTGATCCTCGACAGCGCCCCCGAGATCGGCGGCACCTGGTACTACAACAGCTATCCCGGCGCGGCGTGCGACGTCCCGAGCCACCTCTACTCGTTCTCGTTCGCGCAGCGCAGCGACTGGTCGCGGCTGTGCTCGCCGCAGAGCGAGATCCTCGAGTACCTGCAGGGCGTCGCCCGCGAGTTCGGCGTCGAGGAGTGCTTCGTGCCGGACGTGCGCGTCAGCGCGTGCCGCCTGGACGAGGCGACGATGACCTGGACGGTCGAGAGCGAGGACGGGCGCACCTGGGAGGCCGACGCCGTCGTCCTCGCGACGGGCCAGCTGAACTCCCCGGCGATCCCCGAGGTGCCGGGCGCCGACACCTTCGCCGGCCCGACCATGCACTCGGCGCGCTGGGACCACGAGGCCGACCTGCGGGGCAAGCGCGTCGCGGTGGTCGGCACGGGCGCCAGCGCCGTGCAGTTCGTGCCGGCGATCGCGCCCCAGGTCGGACACATGACCGTCTTCCAGCGCAGCGGCAACTGGTTCTTCCCGCGCAAGAACCGCTCGTACCCGCGCTGGCTGCAGGCGTTCTTCCGGCGGTTCCCCGCGGTGCTGCGCGGTCGCCGGTTCTTCCTCAAGGGCTACCTCGAGTTCCTGACGATCATGATCAGGCACCCGCGGACCGTCGGGCGGCTCGGCCGCGTCTACTCGACGCTCTTCATGCGCCGCCAGCTCCCCGACCCCGAGGTCCGGCGCAAGGCCTGGCCGGACTACACGTTCGGGTGCAAGCGGATCCTGTTCAGCTCGCACTACCTGCCGGCGCTCGGGCGGGACAACGTCGAGCTGGTCACCGAGCGGGTCACCGAGGTCGTCCCCGACGGCGTGCGCACCGGCGACGGGCGCCACCACCCGGCCGACGTGCTCATCTGGGGCACCGGGTTCCGCACCACCGAGTTCATGTTCCCCATGGACATCGTCGGGCGGGGCGGCCGGACGCTGCAGGAGGAGTGGGGCGCGGGGGCGCACGCGCACTACGGCATCACCGTGCCCGGCTTCCCCTCGCTGTTCGTGCTCTACGGCCCCAACACCAACACCTCGGGCGGCTCGATCATCGTCTTCCTCGAGGCGCAGGTGGCCTACGTGCGCCAGGCGCTGGAGGAGACCGCGCGCCGCCGGGCGGCCGCGCTGGAGGTCCGCCGCGACGTCGAGGAGGCCTTCGACCGGCGCGTCCAGGCGCAGTTTGAGGGGACGGCGTGGACGCGGTGCGACTCCTGGTACCGCGACGCGTCGGGCCGGATCGTCGCCAACTGGCCGCGCTACATGGAGGAGTACGTGCGCGCGGTGTCGCGCCTCGAGCCCACGGACTACGAGTTCCACCCCGCTCGTCGGTGACTTCTCCACAGGGGTTGTCCACACTGGGGACGAATGACACGGCTGTGATTACGAGCCCGGATCCGGCCGGTGTCTAGGGTCGGGGGATGCTGCGGCGCTCCGAGATCGAGCTGAAGTCCGCCGGTGAGATCGACGCGATGCGCGAGGCCGGCCGGGTCGTCGCGCGCTGCCTCGACGCCGTGCGCGCGGCCGCGGCGCCCGGGGTGTCGCTGAAGGAGCTCGACGACGTCGCCCACGACGTCATGCGCGAGGCCGGCGCCGTGCCCGCGTTCCTCGACTACCACCCGCACTTCGCGCCCAGCCCGTTCCCGGGCGTCATCTGCGCGAGCGTCAACGACGCGGTCGTCCACGCCATCCCCGGGGCGCACCGGCTCGCGGCGGGCGACCTGCTGAGCATCGACTGCGGCGCCTTCCTCGACGGGTGGTGCGGCGACGCCGCGATCAGCCTCGTGGTCGGCGACGACCCCGATCCCGCCGACGTCGCGCTGATCGCCACCACCGAGCGCGCGCTCGAGGCCGGCATCGCCGCCGCCGTGCCCGGCAACCGGCTCGGTGACCTCGGGGCCGCGATCGGCGCCGTCGCCCGCGAGGCGGGCTACGGCATGCTCGCCGACCACGGCGGGCACGGCATCGGGCGCGCGATGCACGAGGCCCCGCACGTCCCCAACGAGGGCCGGGCCGGGCGCGGGATGAAGCTGCGCGCGGGCCTGGTCATCGCGATCGAGCCGATGCTGCACGCCGGCGGGGACGACGACTACCGCCACGACGCCGACGGCTGGACCCTGCGCACCGCCGACGGCAGCCGCGCCGCGCACGTCGAGCACACCGTCGCCATCACCGACGACGGCCCGCGGGTGCTCACCCTCGCGTGAGAGGTGCGCTGCGCGCTCGTGAGCACCTCCTGGTGCTGGAGCACCAAGAAGTGCTCACGTGCGCGGAGCGCACCTGGCCGCGCGCTCGTCGTCCTGCGGCGAGTCGCCCTGCGACGCCCCCTCGCGCGGCGCGTCGGCGCGCTCGCGGTGTGCCTGCTCCCACTCGGAGTCGTCGCGGGCGCCGTCCTCGCCGCCATCCGAGCGGGGCTTGCGGCGCACCCCGCGGCGGTCGAGGCGGTGGAGCTGGCCGTTGCTGTCGCGGCCCCAATGGGTGCCGTGCGAGTCGGTGAACCGCATCTCCGGCACGGCCGGCGCCGAGTAGAGCTCCTCGCGGCTGACGTCGCCGGAGCCGAACGGCAGCGACCGGATCTCGTCGCTGGCCGGGGGCAGGAGGGCCATGGAGATGCTGTGCTGCTCGTCGCTCGAGGGCAGGCTGAACAGGCAGCGGACCTGGAAGACGGGCGAGTCGCCGCCGTTGTGGACGCAGAGGACGTAGTCCTCGTCGCGGTCGTGGCGGTGGCCCTCGTCGAGCCACGCGGTGACGCCCTGGGCCTGCTGCTCCTGCCGGACCTCCACCTGGTCCTTGCGGTTAAGCAGCATGATCCAGACGTAGGCGGCGAAGCCGAGCAGCGAGCCGGCGCTGCCCACCGCCGACACCCACTGGGCGGCGAGCTGGGAGGTGCTCATCGGGGGTCGACACCCCGGGGGGAGAACTGGTGGATCACGAGCGCACGAGTGCCCCACCGGCCCGCGGTCTACGCTCCCTCGGTGTGAGCGCCGCGCCGTCCCCGTCCCGACGTCCCGCCGCCGACCCGCCCCGGCCGACGCCCCCGGCCGACGCGACGCCGGGCGCGCTGATCCGCTGGACCGTCGACGTCGTCAACAGCCACGACGCCGAGGCCCTGCGCCAGGTCTACGGGCCGTCGGTCTACGCGCGGTTCCCCACGCGCACCGTCCGGGGCCCCGACGCCCTCGTGGCCTGGTGGCGGGAGGTGTTCACCGCCCTGCCGGACCTGACCCTGACCATCCAGGGCATGGCCGAGAACGACGAGGGCGAGGTGTTCCTGCACTGGCGGCTGACCGGGCACCACACCGGCGGCGACTGGGAGGGCATCGCCCCGTCCGGTGCGACGATCGACCTCGACGGCATGGACCACTTCACGGTCACCGACGGCCAGGTGGCCAGCAACTTCGTCGTGTTCGACCAGATGCAGTTCGCCCGCCAGATCGGCCTCATGCCCGCCGACGGCTCGCGGCTCGACGTCGGCCTGAAGTGGGCCTACAACGCGGTGCAGCGCCGCAAGAGCTGAGGGCCCGCCGCTAGGACGAGCCCGCGCCGTCCTTGCGGCTGCGGCCCTGCGTCCCGCCGCGACCACGGAACTCCACGCCCGCGTCGACCAGCAGGCGACGGACCCGGCCGATGCTGTAGCCGGTCTCGGAGCAGATCTCCCGGATGCTCGCGCCCTTCTGGTACCGCTTCAGCAGTTCGCTGCCCAGCTTGGCGCGCTCCGCTCCCGTCACCCGCTGGTTGCGCGCCAGCTCCGGTGTCTTCGCCATGCCGGGGAGTATCACAGCGCGTGGCCGAGCGACGCCACTATCGCGTATTACTCCTGAGTCAAGCGGTCGGAGGCGTACTGCGAACGAGATCAAGGTCCGTCCGACGGTCCAGTCTCGTCACGGTGCGTCGTCGAAACGGCCGGGGCCTGTACTACCTGTACGCGGGGTACTGACGGCCCCGCGGGGCGACCTCGTCGTCGGACTCGGCACCCCAGCTGGCCCACCCGGGGCGGGCGTAGCGGGCGAACATCTCGAGGTACGGACCCGGCGAGCACGCCTCGATGAGGTCGTAGGCCTCCTCGGGCTTGCGGGAGTGCTCGCGCTTGCGGGTCTCGATCATGTTGACCTGCCGGCGGCCCGGCTCGAGCGTGCGCATCGACCCGCGGACGCCGAAGAGGATCAGCTCGGTGACGTTGCGGAAGTAGAACCCCACGCCTCGCCCGTCGGGGCCGCCGTCCTTGCGCCGCTTGGCCCACACGAGGTTGCTGACGTAGCGGAAGCCCCAGCCCTGCATCACCGCGAGGCCCTCGGGCAGCAGGGCGTTGGGCACCCAGAGGTAGAGGTGCGCGTTGGCCGAGACGACGTCGGCGACGGGCAGCGCGGCGATCTCGGGCGCGGACATGGTGTCGTAGCGGTCGAGACGCCGGTGCTCGGGCGCGACCTTGCCCGTGCGGTTGGTGAACCGCCACGGCGGATCGGCGTAGACGCACGACCACCCGCCCGCGGTGCGCGGCAGCTCGACGCTCCCGGCGGGCGTCGCGTCCGCGCGCAGCGGGGCGGCCCGCCGGGCGCGGGCGGGCACCCCCGGGCCGTCGTCGGTGCCGTCGGTGTCGTCGGTCTGGCCGGCCTGCACCGCCGCGGTCATCGTGCTCCTCGGGCTCGGGGTGGTCGCATCGGGCGGGACGCTAGCGGCGGCCCCCGACAGCCCCGGGTCCTCGGCGGGTGCGCCGGTCACGTCAGCCCGTCGGTGAGCATCAGCGGCGCGGGCTCCGGCGGGCGCGCCCGCTCGCCCGCGGCCGGCGACCAGCAGCGGCGCGAGATCGCCACGGCGAGCAGCGGGCAGCCGCCCGCGTCCCCGCGGGTCATGCGCGACTCGAGCTTGCCGAGGTGGGTGGTGGTCGACGTCGAGAGCCGGCTGCGCACCTCGTCGTCGCTGCCCCCCGCCGCGCGGGTGAGCTCGCGGGCCAGTTCGCGCAGGTCGTCGTGGGTACGGGTGAGCAGGACGGCGCCGTCGATGAGCCCGGCGTCGTAGAGCGCGCGGTAGGCGCCGACGTCGCGGTCGAGGTTGCCGTCCTTCGCGTTCCACTCCACGTCGAGCGCCACCCGGCCCTTGACGTTGTCGACCTTGTAGCCCTCGTTGAACACCTCGCTCTCGCGCACCGTGACGCCGTGCTCGCCGGCCGGGTGCCACGGCTGGACCTGCAGCCGCGAGGTGACGACGGTGTCGACCCGCCCCTCGCGCCAGCCGCGGGAACGGAACGCGGTGTTGAGGCGCGCGGCGAGGCGCGACTCGTTGCCGCCGGGATCGACGAGGTCGGGGGTGGTGAGGACGAAGTCGGCGAGGACGGCGCAGATCTCGGCGAACTCGGCGGGGCTGGTGGCCGCGAGGACCGCCGCGGCGTTGCGCGTCTCGCGCAGCTCGTAGCGCCCGGCGACGTCGGCCGGCAGGGCGGCGTTCCAGCTGCCGGTGAGCTCCATCGCCGCACATCCTTGCACCACCCGCGTGTCGGCGACCTCCGCCTCCGGGCCCGCGCAGGCGTGTCGCTAGGGTCCCTCGGATGGGTCACGACGAGACGTGCGCCTCGTGACCGCCACGGCTCCGCTGCCGACCCTCGCCCCGGTCGCCGGCCCCACGCCGGCGACCCGGCCCCGGGTGGCCTGGCGCCCCGTGCTCCTGCTGGCCGGCGCGCTCGCGCTGGTGCACGGGATCGCGTCGGCCTGGTACGGGGCGTTCGGCGACGAGCTCTACTTCGTCGCGGCAGGCCGCCACCTCGCGTGGGGCTACGCCGACCAGCCGCCCCTGGTGCCGTGGCTCGCGGCGGCGCTCGACCACCTGGCGCCGGGGAACCTCGTCGTGCTGCGCCTGCCGGCGACGCTGGCGAGCGCCGGGCACGTCGTGCTCGCCGCGCTCCTCGCGGTGGAGATGGGTGGGCGCCGGCGCGCCCAGCTCCTCGCCGGCGCCGCCGTCGCGATCTCGCCGTTCTTCCTCGCCACCGGGCACCTGCTGGCGACCTCGACGCTCGACCCGGTCCTGTGGACCCTGCTGCTGTGGCTGGTCGTGCGCTGGATCCGCATCGACGTCGGCCTCCGGCGCGGCAGCTCCGCTCCGCTGCGTGCCGCAGGCCACGACGTGCTCCTCCTCGCCGCCGCCCCGGTGCTCGCGGTGGCCCTGTTCGGCAAGTTCCTCGTCCCCGTGCTCGTCGCGGGGCTCGCCGTCGGCGTGCTCCTGGCCGGCCCGCGCCGCCTGCTCGCCCGGCCGTCGCTGTGGATGGCGCTGGTCCTGGCCGCGGCGTCCACGGTGCCGACGCTGCTCTGGCAGGCCGCGCACGGCTGGCCGCAGCTGCGCATGGGCGCGGTGGTCGCGGCCGAAGGCGGCGTCACCGGCAACCAATGGTGCTTCCTGCCCTTCGCCGCCTGGGACGTCGGGCTCCTGCCCGGCGTCGTGCTCGGCGGGCTCGGGCTGTGGGCGCTCCTGCGCGTCGACGCCCTGCGGCCCTGGCGGGCGATCGGGATCGCCACCGTCGCCGTGGTCGCGGTGACGCTCGCGGGCGGCGGCCGGCCCTACTACGTCATGGGGATGGCCGCGGTCCTCGTCGCCGCCGGGGCCGTCGCGCTGCAGGACCGGGCGCCGGCGCGGTGGTGGTCGTGGACGGTGTCGGTGCCCGCGTTCGTCGCGTCCGCGCTCGTGGTCGCGGTGATCGCCCTGCCGGTCGGGCCGGCGTCCTGGCGGGTCGACCGCGGGGACTTCCTCGCCGCGGGCCAGGTCGGCTGGCAGAGCCTCACCGCCGACACCGCGGCCGCGCACCGGGCCCTGCCGCCCGACGAGCAGGCGCACACGACCGTGCTCGCCTGGTCGTACTGGTACGCCTCGGCGCTCGAGTACTACGGCCCCGCCGCCGGCCTGCCGCCGGTGTACAGCGGCCACCGCGGGTTCGGGTTCTTCGGCCCGCCCCCGGACGGGGCCCGCACCGCGATCCTCGTGGGCCCGGTCCGCGGGGCCGCGGACTTCTGCCGCACGCTCACGCCCCTGCCCCCGCACCGCGACCCCACGGCGAACGCCGTGATCAACGGCGACGTCCCGCTGACGCTCTGCACGCCCCGGGCGCCGTGGTCGCAGCTGTGGGGCTCGATCGTCGACATGCACTGAGGCGCCGCAGAATGGTCCCGTGAGACCACGGGGGGTGCCGGCGCGGGCCGTCGTGCTCGCGGTCGTCGTCCTCGTCGGCCTGGCCGGGTGCGCACGCCCGTCGACCCGGGAGGAGTCGGGCCCGCCGCCCCTGGGGACCAACGGCGCCCCGGTGCCCGCGCTCGACTGGCGCGCCTGCGGCGGGGCGTTCACCTGCGCCGACGTCACGGTGCCCCTGGACTACCGGCAACCGGCCGGGGAGACGATCAGCCTCGCCGCCGTCCGCCTACCCGCCACCGACCCGGCCGCCCGCATCGGCACCCTCGCGGTGAACTACGGCGGCCCCGGCACCCCGGCCACCTCGAGCCTGCGCCGGCTCGCGCAGCGCTTCGCTGGCCTGCGCGCGCGCTTCGACCTGCTCGCCGTCGATCCACGTGGAACCGGCGCGTCCGCCCCCGTCGACTGCGGCCCGTTCGGCGGCGACCGCGTGCCCGCGCCCGTCGGCCCCGCCCGCACCCCCGCGTTCTGGGCCTCGGCGGCCGAGCCGGGCCGGGCGTGCCTGGCGGGCACGGGCGAGCGGCTGCGCCACCTCTCGACGGCCAACGCCGCCCGCGACCTGGACCTCGTGCGCCAGTCGCTGGGCGAGCCCACGCTCAGCCTCTACGGCTACTCCTACGGCACCTACTCGGCCGGGACGTACGCCAACCTCTTCCCGGACCACACGCGGGCGATGGTGCTCGACGGCAGCCTCGACCTCGTCGCCAACGCCGCCGGCGCGCCCGGCACCGAGCGCCTCCCGGTCGACGTGCGGGCCGGGGTGAGCGAGGCCTGGGAGGAGGCGTTCGGCGTCGCGCTCGACCGGTGCGCGGCCGCGCCCTCGTGCCCGCTCGGCCCCGATCCCCGGGCCCGCGCCACCGACGTCCTCGCCGCGTCCGCCGCCGGCACCCTCGGCGCCACGACGAACGCCGAGCTCGTCGCGCGCATCGACCGCGCGCTGCAGACCGAGGGCCGGCTGCCCGGGATGGTGCGCTCGCTGGCCGCGCTCGCGCCGGGCGCGCCGCCCTCGGGCGGGCGGATCCCCCTGGCCGCGGCGCCGTGGGCCCCGGAGCACTCGCCGTCCTACCTGGCGATCCAGTGCACCGACGCCGTCACGCCTTCGGCCGCCGACATGGACGCGGCGGTGGTGGACGAGCAGGCGGCGCACCCGATCGTCGGGGCGTCGACGGCGCTCAACCACGCGATGTGCGTGGACTGGCCGGCGATCGACCCCGACCGCTACCTCGGGCCGTGGAACGCGCCCCTCGCCGCGACGGCGCTGCTGGTCAACTCGCGGTGGGACCCGACGACGCCGCTGATCGACGCCCGCGCGACCGCGTCGCAGCTGTCGGCGGCGCACGTCCTCGTCGTCGACGCCATCGGGCACACGACCCTCGACGCCCCGAGCCGCTGCGCGCAGGACGCGTACACCGTCTACCTGCTCGACCCCACCGTCACGCCGCCCGAGGAGTGCCCGGCCGGGCTCTGAACCGCCATCCCCGCACGCACCGCGTCCGCCGAGCCCCGCGGGCCGACGTAGCCGTCGGGCCGGATCGCGACCACCTCGCCGGGCGCGAGCGCGTAGGTCGCAGCCGCGGGCCCCTCGGCGGGGACGACGACCACCGTCGCCCCCGGGACCTCGACGGCGGTGTCGGTGGTCAGCAGCGTCCAGTCGGCCTCGCGGCGGCGCAGGAACACGGTGCTGGTACCGGTGGGGGCGTCGGGCGCGCGGTCGCCGGGCCGGGGTCCCGGCGCGCCGCCGTCCGGCTCCCCGAGCGGGCCGCCGCGGTAGGAGAGCGCGAGCTGGGAGGTCTCGCGCCGCTGCGTGGCGGTGCGCGCCCCCATCGCCTGCCCGGTGAGCTCGGCGGAGAGCCCGAGCACGCCGGCGGCGACCGGCAGGCGCTCGGCGGTGTAGGTGTCGAGCAGCGCCGGGTCGGCCCCGCGGAGCACGGCGGCGAGCTTCCAGCCGAGGTTCACCGCGTCGCCGATGCCGGTGTTCATGCCCTGCGCGCCGGCCGGGGAGTGCACGTGGGCGGCGTCGCCGGCGAGGAACACCGGGCCCACCCGGTAGTCGGCCACCATGCGCACGTTGAGGCGCCACACCGAGCGCCACGCCACCGTGCGCAGCCGCACCCGCGGGCCCCGCGCCGCCACGATCTCCGCGAGCACCGCCTCGTCGGGCTCGCGGTCGTCGAGCGGGCCGGCCTGGAGCTGCCAGGTGGGTGACGCGGGCAGCGGGCACAGCGCGACCCACGAGTACGGCGCGGGGTCGGGCGACCCCCACTGGTGCCAGTGGTCGCGGTCGAGGCCCTCGAGCTCGACGTCGGCCACCACCATCCGTACCTCCTGGCGCGTCTCGCCGAGGAACGGCACCCCGAGCCGCCGGCGCACCGTGCTGCCGCCGCCGTCGGCGCCCACGAGGTGGCGGGCGCGCAGCGTCCCGGCCGTCGTCGCCACCTCGACCCCGTCGGCGCCGATCGCCAGGTCCTCCACGCGCACGCCCTGCTCCGGCACGACCCCGAAGTCCGCGAGGCGCTCGCGCAGCACCTGCTCGACGCGCCACTGGGGCAGGAGCAGGGTCGAGGGCCACGGGGTGTCCGGCGTCGCGGGGACGGCGCGGCCGGGCTCGTCCTGGACCTCGCCGCCGGGACCGTGGCGACGGACGGGCAGATCGGAGCGACCCAGCGCCACGAGCCGGTCGGTGACGCCCCCGACGGCGTCGAGCAGCTCCAGCGAGCGGGGCTGGAGCCCCTTGCCCCGCGAGCCCGCGAACGGCGCGGGCGCCGCGTCGAGCAGGCGCACGGCGACGCCCCGCCGTGCGAGCTCCAGGGCCGTCGTCAGCCCGGTCGGGCCCGCGCCCGCCACGATCACCTCGGTGTCCATGTCCGAGAACGCTAGGCCGAAGTGGAACGGAGTATCAAGTAGTACTCGGTACCATTAGAGTCACGTGCCAGACTGCTCGCGTGACCGACCCGGGCCTGCGCCAGCGCAAGAAGGCCCGCACCCGGGCCGACCTGCAGCGCCACGCCCTGCGGCTGTTCCGCGACCGCGGGTGGGCCGCGACCACGGTGGACGACATCGCCGCGGCGGCCGAGGTCTCGCGCAGCACGTTCTTCCGCTACTTCCCGACCAAGGAGGACGTGCTCCTCCTCGACGACGTCGACCCGCTCTACGAGCAGGCCTTCCGGGCGCTCCCGGCCGGCACGCCGCTGCTCGAGGCCCTGCGCCTCTGCGTGCGCACCGCCTTCGCCTCGCTCGACGAGGAGAAGCGCGTGCTCGAGGAGGTGCGCATGGACCTCGCGCGCTCCGTGCCGGAGGTGGCGGCCGTGCTGCGCGAGCGGAACACGTGGGGGGTCGAGGCGAGCGCGCGGATGGTGTCCGCGGCTGTGGGGCGCCCGGCCACCGACCCGGACGTCGTCCTGTTCGCCGGCGTGGTCACCGGCGCGCGGCTGGCCGCGCAGGCGCTGGTGCATGCCGACCCGTCGCGCGGCTACATCGACACCCTCGACGCGGTCCTCGGGCGCCTCGCCGACGGGGTCCCGCTGGCCGACGCCCCCATCGCCACCATCGCCACCGAGCCCGCCGGGAGGGCAGCCCCGTGACACCTCTGCGTCCCTACATCCTCGACGACGCGGCGACGATGGAGTACCAGCGCCTGGACCTCATGTCGAAGATCCTCGATCCGTGGACGCGGGGCTACCTCGAGGGCGTCGGCGTCGGCCTCGGCTGGCACTGCCTGGAGCTCGGCGGCGGCAACGGCAGCGTCGCCGAGTGGCTGTGCGGGGTGGTCGGCCCGTTCGGGAGCGTGACGTCGGTCGACGTCAACACCGCGCTGCTCGACCTGGTGCCCGCGCCGAACCTCACCGTGCACGAGGCGGACGTCCGCACCAGCGGGCTGCCCGCCGGAGCCTACGACCTCGTCACCGGCCGTGCCGTGTTGCACCAGATCAGCGAGCACGCCCCGCAGGTGCTCGCGCAGCTCGCTGCGGCGGTGAAGCCGGGCGGGTGGCTCGTGGTGCAGGAGCCGGACTTCCACCTCGCGCCCACCACCGAGCCCGAGGCGTGGGCCGCGACCTGGCGGGGCCTGCTGGCGTGGGGCCGCGACAGCGGGGTCGACTGGTACATCGGGCGGCGGCTGCCGGGGATGGTCGACGCCCTCGGGCTCGGGCGGCCGCAGGCGAAGACCGACGTGCAGGACATCCGCGGGCGGGATCGCGGCGCGCTCTACTTCAAGCTGTTCTTCGCCGAGGTGCGCGACCGGGTCCTCGCCAGCGGCCACCTCGACGCGGCCACGCTGGACGCCGCCACGGCGGTGCTGGACGACCCGGCGTCCTGGACCCAGTGCTGGATGATGACCGCCGTGTGGGCGCAGCGGCCACCGGCCGGCGCCTAGTCGGGCTCGCGCAGCACGACCTCGGGCAGGAATCCGTGCTGGTAGAGGCGCTTCTCGCGCACCATCGGCGAGAACAGCGCCGCCATGAACAGCGTCGCGAACAGCACGAACAGCGGCAGCGCGAGGCGGAGCCACCCGGGTCCGGGCAGGAGCGCCAGCAGCGCCGCCGGCGTGGCCTGCACCGCCGAGCGCGAGAGGTGGCGCAGGAACCACGTGCGCGCCGTGAGGTCGTGCAGCACCCACGGCGCGTAGCGCACGGGCAGCCGCGCGCCGAACGCGTACCCGACCCAGCGCAGGACGCCGGGGCGGGTCATCCGGCCGTCGGCCCTGTGAGTGCTTGTCCGTGCCCCGACACGGACGATCGCTCACGAGGCCGCAGGCCCAAGGCGACCGCGGCGAGGTGGGCCAGGTGCACCGGCTCGTGGCCCGTGTCGTCGAGCTGGCGGATCTGGGTGCGGCACGAGAAGCCGTCGGCGAGCACGGCGGTGTCCGCGTCGGCGCCCCGCACCGCGGGCAGCAGGCCGCGCTCGGCGCAGGCCGTCGACACCTCGTAGTGCCCCTGCTCGAACCCGAAGTTGCCGGCGAGCCCGCAGCAGCCCTCGTCGAGCACCGCGGTCTCGACGCCGAGCGCGTCGAGCACGGCGCGATCGGCGTCGTAGCCCATCGCCGCGTACTGGTGGCAGTGCACCTGCGCGATCGCCCGCTGGCCCGTCGTCACGACGCCCGCGCGCAGCTCGTCGAGGTGCGACGCGAGCACCTCGGCCAGCGTGCGCGTCGACGCCTGCATCCGGACGGCGTCCTCGTCGTCCGGGCCGAGGAGCTCGGTGAGGTCCTGGCGCAGGGTCGCGGTGCACGACGGCTCGAGGCCGACCACGGGCACGCCGTCGTCGAGCCACGGCTTGACCGCCGCGATGCTGCGGCGCACCACGGCGCGGGCGGTGTCGAGCTGGCCGGTGGTGTGCCAGGTCAGCCCGCAGCACACCTGCCCGGTGGGCAGCTCGACGCGGTAGCCGAGGTGCTCGAGCACCGCGATCGCGTCGAGCGCGAGGTCGGGGTCGAACGCCGAGGTGAACGTGTCGGGCCAGAGCAGGAGCCGGGGCTTGCGGCTCTCGTGCCGTGCCGAGCGGTCCCCGACCAGGCGCCGCAGCGGGCGCGGCGCCAGCGGCGGGATGTCGCGCTGCGGGGCGATGCCGCCGAGGCGCTTGGCCACCCCCGCCAGCGCCGGCCGCCGCGCCAGGGCGTTGGCCAGGCGCGGCAGCCCGGGCACGGCGGTCGCGAGGCGCAGCCAGCGCGGCAGGTACCCCATCGACCAGTGGCTGCGCGGGCGCTCGCGGGCGCGCCCGGCGTAGTGCTGGGAGAGGAACTCGGCCTTGTAGGTGGCCATGTCCACGCCCACCGGGCAGTCGCGCTGGCAGGCCTTGCAGCTCAGGCAGAGGTCGAGCGCGTCGCGGACCTCGGTGGAGCGCCAGCCGTCGGGCACGAGCTGCCCGGACGCCATCTCGAAGAGCAGCCGCGCGCGCCCGCGGGTGGAGTGCATCTCCTCGCCGGTGACGCGGTAGCTCGGGCACATGTAGCCGCCCGAGTCGGTGATGCACTTGGCGACGCCGATGCAGCGGCGGGTGGCGCGGGTGAAGCTGCCGCGGTCGTCGGTGTAGTGCAGCTCGGTGCGCGGCCCGATCGTGGGCACGCCGACGAAGACCTTGAGGTCGTCGTCCATCTTCTTCGGGTCCACCACGCGGCCGGGGTTCATGCGGCCCTCGGGGTCCCACACCGCCTTGAACGCGCCGAACGCGTCGATCAGCGCGGGGCTGTAGGTGCGCGAGAGCAGCTCGGCGCGCGCCTGCCCGTCGCCGTGCTCGCCGGAGACCGACCCGCCGTGCTCGGCGACGAGGTCGGCGGCGTCGAGCAGGAACGAGCGGAAGTTCGCGAGGCCGGGGCGCGTGAGCAGGTCGAAGTCGATGCGCACGTGCAGGCAGCCTTCGCCGAAGTGCCCGTAGTAGGCCCCCTGGCGCCCGTGGCGGGCGAGCAGCGCGTCGAACTCGCGCAGGTAGGAGCCCAGCGTCGCCGGCGGGACCGCGGCGTCCTCCCAGCCCGGCCACGCCTCGCCCCCGTCGGGGGAGCGGGTGACGATGCCCGAACCGTCCTCGCGGATCTTCCACAGCGCGCGCATCGCGCGCGGCTCCGAGACGACCTTGACGCTCGCCCCGTAGCGCGCCATCTCGCGGCCGATGGCCTCGGCCTTCGCCGTCGCCTCGGCGCGGTCCTCGCCGCCGGTCTCCACGTAGAGCCAGCCCTTGCCCTCGGGCAGCTGCTCGTGGGTGCGGTCGTCGGGACGGCTCGCGCGCAGGGCGCCGATGACGCCGACGTCGACGCCCTCGATCGTCAGCGGGGCGTGCTCGCGGATCGGCAGGACGTGGTCCGCGGCGACGTAGGCGTCGGGGAAGCCGAGCACGCACAGCGCCCGCGCGGCCGGGGCCTCGACGAGCTCGACCGTCGCCTCCATGAACGTCGCGCACGTGCCCTCGGTGCCGACGAGGGCACCGGCGAGGTCGACGCCCTCGTCGTCGAGCAGCTGGTCGAGGTTGTAGCCGCTGACCCGCCGGGTGAGGCCCTCGACCACCAGCTCGTCGCGCACGATGCGCTGGGTGCGGTCGCGCAGCGCCGCCAGCTCCCGGTACACCGCGCCCTCGCGTCCGGGCCGCTGCTGGGCGGCCTGCAGGTCGGGCGTGCGGCCCACCGTCATCCGCGTGCCGTCGGCCAGCAGGACGTCGAGCTCGCGCACGTTGTCGACGGTCTTGCCCCACGCCACGGAGTGCGACCCGCAGGCGTTGTTGGCGATCATCCCGCCCAGCGTGCAGCGGTTGTGCGTCGACGGGTCCGGGCCGAACGTCAGCCCGTACGGGCGCGCCGCCTCGCGGAGGTCGTCGAGCACGACGCCGGGCTGGACGCGGGCGGTGCGGGCGTCGGGGTCGATCTCGAGCACGCGGTCGAGGTGGCGCGAGAAGTCGATCACGACGGCCTCGTTGACCGACTGCCCGCCGATGCTCGTGCTCGCCCCGCGCGGCAGCAGGGGCACGCCGTGGCGGCGCGCGACGTCCACCGTGGCCTCGACGTCGTCGAGGTCGACGGGCTGCACCACGCCGATGGGGACGTGGCGGTAGTTCGACCCGTCCGCCGACCACATGGCCCGGCTCGCGGTGTCGAAGCGCACCCGACCGCGCACCGACGACCGGAGCTCCTCGGCGAGGTGGGACGCGGCGGACGGACGGCGCATCGTGGTCATCGTGCTCCAGTCTGCGCTGGTGGCCGTGCCTTGTCGCAGCGAACGGGCTGTTCGCTGCTTCTAGGCGCGCGAAGTCCCCGTTCGTGCCGGCTCGAGGTCGGCGACGTGCGTGCGCGGCGCGCGGTCGAGCATGCCCGTCGCGGCGTCCGGGGCGTCGAGGAGCACCAGGTCAGCGCGGGCGCCGGGCACGACGTCGTGCGCCGGGTCGCCGAGCAGGGCCGCCGCGTCGCCGGTGGTGAGGTCGAGCAGCGTGTCGGGGTCGACGCCCTGCATGTGCCCGAGTATCAGCGCGGTGTCGAAGGCGTCGACGGTGCCGAACGGGGTGAAGGCGTTGCGGACGTTGTTCGACGAGCACGCGACGCGGACACCGGCGTCGCGCAGCTCGCGCACCGGGGCCGAGGCGCCGACGAGGTAGAGGTCGGTGGGCGGCAGCACGACGACGCCGACCCCGGCGACGGCGAGGGCGTCGGCGGTGCGCCGCCGACGGTCGGCGTCCAGGGCGGCGAGCGTGGTGACGTGGCCCAGCACGACGTGGCCGTCGAGGCCCGCGGCGTGGGTCATCGCCGCGATCTCGGCGGCGAGGTCGTGGCGGGGGTCGTCGGCGCCCGCGGCGAAGTCGGCGTGCACGTCCACCGGCACCCCGTGCTGCGCGGCGAGGTCGAGGACGTCGCGGACATGGTCGCGGCAGGCGTCGACGTCGTCCTCGGCGTAGCTGCACGCCCCGAGCACGTCGGCGCCGCGGCGCAGGGCCTCGACGAGCAGGTCGCGGGTGCCGGGGCGCGCGGCGATCCTTTCCTGGGGGAACGCGACGACCTGGATCGCGATCCGGCCGGCCCACGCGTCGCGGAGCTCGAGCAGCACCTCGAGGCTGGTCAGGCCGACGGTGGGGTCGACGTCGACAGGGGTGCGGACGCGGGTGGTGCCGGCGGCGTGGGCGCGCTCGAGGACGTCGGTGGCGCGGGTGCGGACGTCGTCGGGGGTGAAGGACGCCTTGCGCTCGGCGGTGCGGGCGACGGCGTCGTCGAGCGAGCCGACGACCTCGGCGCCGAGCATCGCCTTGTCCAGGTGCAGGTGGGGCTCGACGAGGCCGGGGAGGACGAGGCGGCCGGCGCCGTTCACGACCGGGCCGGGGTGCTCGAGGTCGGCACCGACCGCGGTGATGCGCCCGTCGACGACGGCGACGTCGACCGGGCCGTCCGCGGTGCGCGTGCGGACGTCGGTCAGGAGCCAGGTGTCGCGAGCAGCCACGAGACGTCCGTACCCGCCGCGAGCTCCGCCGGCTCCTGACCGCGGCGGAAGAGGCGGGCGGTGTAGCCGTCGAGGGTCAGGCGCTCGCCCGACCGCAGGAGCCACGCGCCCTCGCGGAGCCCGACGACGGCGACGGCGTTCTCCTCGTGGAACTCGGCGATCCGCTCCTCGCGGGTCTCGCCGCGGTGCGTGGAGTGCGGGTCGGGGTCGAGGTAGTGCGGGTTGATCTGCACGGGGATCCGCGCGAGGGCGTCGAGCCCGCCGGGCTCGACGATCGGCATGTCGTTGGTGGTCCGGATCGTCGGGCAGGCGAGGTTGGAGCCGGCGCTGGCCCCGGCGTAGCGGAGATCGGTGCGCTCGCGCAGGGCGGCGAGGACGCCGTTGTCGCCGAGCCGCCGGCGCAGGCGGAAGGTGTTGCCGCCGCCGACGAAGACGGTCTCGCGCTCGGGGTCGGCGGCGCGGAGGGTGGCGGCGGGGTCGGGCTCGCGGTGCAGGCCGCGCAGGTCGACGTCGCCGAGCACCTCGCGCAGGGCGTCGCCCACCCAGCCGGTGTAGTCGTCGAGCTCACCGCCGGCCCAGGGCACGAACCAGACGGTCCGCGACCCGAGGTGCTCGCGCAGCGGGGCGACCGCGTGCGCGAACGGCACCTGGGCGCCGGGCGGGCGCGAGTTCGAGAACAGCAGCGAGTCGGCGGCCACGGGCGTGATCCTCGCCGTCCTCCAGAGGTGCCTGGCGCACGGGGTGTGCCAGCCTGGCGGCCACGCTGGCGTTCAACGCCAGTTTTCCCACCAGCTCGACCCGAAACGCGGCGGGTGGCCCGCGACGAAGATCGTGGGGGCTCTGCACGCGTTGAACGCCAGCGTGGCCGCCACGCTGGCACTGGGGCATCAGGAGACAGGAGTGCGCGCAGGGACGGCCGGGGTGCCCAGCGGCACGAGGCGCAGGGCGCCGGGGGCGTCGGCGGGGACCACGGGCGCGCGCGGAGGCACGGGCTCCACGCGGCGGTAGGGCGCGCCGAGCTCCGGGCGCGGGTCGGCCTCGCCCTTGTTCGGCCAGAACGCCATGGCCCGCTCGGCCTGCGCGGTGATCGTCAGCGACGGGTTCACCCCGAGGTTCGCCGACAGCGCCGCGCCGTCCACCACGTGCAGCCCGGGGTGCCCGAAGAGTCGCTGGTAACCGTCGACCACGCCGTGCTCGGGGTCCGGGCCGATGGGGCAGCCGCCGATGAAGTGCGCGGTCATCGGCATGTTCACCGCCTCGCCCCAGGTGCCGCCGGGGTCGCCGTCGATGATCTCGGCGATCCGGCGCACCGTGTCGTTGGCGGCCGGGATCCACGTCGGGTTCGGGGTGCCGTGGCCCTGCCGCGACACCAGCCGCCCGAAGCGCCGCCGCACGGTGATCGAGTTGTCCAGCGACTGCATGACCAGCGCGATCACCGTGCGCTCCGACCAGCGCCGCTTGTCCAGCGAGCGCACGAAGGTCCGCGGGTGCCGGACGATGCCGCCGAGCAGCTTGAGCGCGCGCGGCACCCGCCCGTCGCCGTCGGTCATCAGCGTCGTCAGCAGGCCCATCGCGTTGCTGCCGTAGCCGTAGCGGCAGGGCTCGACGTGCGTGTCCTCGTCGGGGTGCCAGGACGAGGTGATCGCGACGCCGCGGGTGAAGTCGCGCGGGCCGCCGCGCTCCGCCGCCCGGTGCGCCGAGGCCCCGACGAGCGCCTCCGAGTTCGTCCGCGTGAGCTCCCCGAGCCGTCGCGAGATCTGCGGCAGCACGCCGGTGTCGCGCAGCCGGTGCAGCAGCGTCTGTGTGCCCCACGTGCCGGCCGAGAAGACGACCTGGTCCGCGGTGTACGTGATCCGCTGCCGACGCCGCCGCGTGCCGCGGGTGTCGACGGCGTAGCCCGTCGCGGTCGGGCGCACGGTCCGCACGGTCGTCTCCGGGTGCACGACCGCGCCCGCCGCCTCCGCGAGCGCCAGGTAGTTGGTCTCCAGCGTGTTCTTCGCGCCGTAGCGGCAGCCGGTCATGCACTCGCCGCACTCCAGGCAGCCGGTGCGCGCCGGGCCCGCCCCGCCGAAGAACGGGTCCGGCGCCGTGACGCCCGGCCCCTCGCCGAAGTACACGCCGACCTGCGTCGGGCTGACCGTGTCGCCCCGCCCGCGCTCCTGCGCGACCTGCCGCATCACGACGTCCGACGGCGTCACCGACGGCTGCGTCACGACGCCGAGCATCCGGGTCGCCTGGTCGTAGAACGCGTCGAGCTCGTCGCGCCAGTCGGTCATCGACGCCCACTGCGCGTCGCGGTAGAACGCGTCGCTCTTGGGCCGGTAGAGCGTGTTGGCGTAGTTCAGCGAGCCCCCGCCGACGCCCGCGCCCGCGAGCACCACGACGTCGCGCAGCACGTGGATGCGCTGGATGCCGTAGCAGCCGAGCCACGGCGCCCAGAGGAAGTTCCGCACGTCCCACGACGTCGAGGGCAGCGTCTCCGGGGTGAAGCGCCGGCCCGCCTCGAGGACGCCGACGCGGTAGCCCTTCTCGGCGAGGCGCAGCGCGGTGACGCTGCCCCCGAACCCGGACCCGACGACGAGCACGTCGTAGTGCTCCCCCTGCTGCGACACCCCGAGAGATTAACCCGTCGGTAGCTGTGACGGCAGGTCACAGACACAGTGCGATTCAGGGCACGAGCACGACCTTGCCCACGGCCCCGTTCTCCACCGCCTCGTGCGCGGCGACGACGTCGTCGAGCCCGTAGCGGGTGATCGGCAGCGGCGAGAGCGCCCCGCTGCCGGCGGCGTCCGCGGTCCACGCCACCGCGGCCTCGAGCTGCGCGGACGGCACGCCGTAGAGCAGCACGTAGCTGATCGTGGCGTTCGCGACCATGAACCGCCGCGTCGGCACCACCGGGTCGTTCGGCTCGTTCGCGTACACCGCGATCACCGTCCCGGCGCCCGCGACGGCGAGGTCCAGCTCGAGGTTGGCACCCAGCGCGACCTCGACGACGCGGTCGACCCGCTCGGTGAAGCCCCGCACGCGCTCCACGGCCCCGGGCTCGCGGTAGTTGACGACGAGGTCGGCGCCGGCAGCACGGGCCAGCTCGCCCTTCTCGTCCGAGCTCACGGTGGTGACGACGCGCGCGCCGGCGTGCTTGGCCAGCTCGATCGCGTAGTGCCCGACCGCCCCGGCCCCGCCCGCGACCAGCACGTCGCGGCCCCGCAGCGCCGCCGGGTCGCCGACCCCGCCCACGAGCAGGCAGTGCGCCGCGGTCACGGCGGGCACGCCGAGGCACGCGCCCAGCTCGTCGGGGGCGTCGCCGGGCAGCGGGCGGACGTGCGCGACGGGCAGCACGCTGTACTCGGCGGCGGTGCCGTAACGGTTGCCGAAGGCGGACAGGAAGAGCCAGACGCGCTGCCCGACGAGCCCGTCGTCGACCCCCTCGCCGACGGCGTCGACGACGCCGACTCCGTCCTGGTGCGGGATCTGGAAGCTGTCGGGGTCCTGGCCGGTGAGCCCGGCGCGGGTCTTCCAGTCCGTGGGGTTGATCCCGGACGCCGTGATGCGGACCCGGACCTCGCCGGCCCCGGGGTCGGGCGTGTCGACGTCCTCCACCGAGAGCACCTCGGCGGCCGGGCCGGTCCGGCGGTAGATCGCTGCCTTCATGCCCGCCAGGTGCCCCCGATCGGCGCGGGCTATCCGGGCCGGTCCACGGCCTCCCGCAGCGCCGCGAACGCCGCCGCGAGGCTCGCCGGGGTGTGGTGGGCGTTGAGCCCGCTGGGGTTCGGCAGCACCCACAGGCCGGTCGCCCCGAGGGTCCGCTCCTGGCGGCCCACGGCGGCCTTCCGCTCGGCGAACGCCACCCGGTAGGCCCCGATCCCGACCACCGCCAGCCACGCCGGGCGGACCTCCGCGACGAGCGCGCGCAGCCGCTCGCCGCCGGCCACCAGCTCGGCGTCGTCGAGCTCGTCGGCGCGCGCGGTGGCGCGCGGTGCGACGTTGGTGATGCCCAGCCCGAGCCCGGGCAGCAGGTGCTGCTCGGCCGGCGCGAACCGGCGTGGCGTGAAGCCGGCGGCGTGCAGCGCGGGCCAGAACCGGTTGCCGGGGCGCGCGAAGTGGTGCCCGGTCGCCGCCGAGAGCAGCCCCGGGTTGATGCCGCAGAACAGCACGCGCAGCGGCGGGTCGTCGGGACCGGGCAGGACGTCGGGGAGCAGCCGGTCGCGGGCGGCCTCGAGCTGCTCGGCGGTGAACCCCACCCGGCGAGTATCCGCCGGACGCCCGTCCCCATCGGCCGTGTGCGTCCCCAGGCCGCGCGGACCCCCGGATCCTCGGCAGTGCCGCGTGCGTCGGACCGGGTGTGGACGAACAGGACGGGCCGCTCGTGCGGCCCGAGGAGCTGGCGGCGGCCGGGGTGGCGTGCGTCGCCGCGGCGCTCGCCGTGCCGGTGACCGCCCCCGCCGACGCGGTGCGCGGCACCGAGGTGGTGCCCGGCGGGCGCGCGGGGCCGGCCGCGGCGGCGCTGGCCGACCGGTGGGAGATCGCGGTCGCGCTGTGGAGCGCGGACGTCGTCGCCTACGGCGAGGCGCTCACCGCAGCGGCGGAGGCCTACGCGGCGGGCGACACCGAGGCGGCGGGCGCGTTCCCGGGAGCCCGCTGATGGGCCCGCCCGCGGTGGCGGCCGCCCGCCTGGCCGCGGCGCGCACCGCGCTCGCCCGGGTCGTGCCGACGGGGCCCGCGCCCGGTTGGGACGGTCCGGCGGCGCGGGCCGCGGCCGGTGCGGCGGCGGCGCTGGGCGCCCGCCACCGCGCGCTGCTCGCGGACCTCGACGCGGTGCTCGCCGCCCTGGTCGCGGCCGCCGCGACTCCCGGGACGGCGGCGACGGACGCTGCGCTCGCCGCCGTGCTCGACGCCGCGGGCCACCCCCCGCCGGCCCCGCCGGGCACCGTGCCGCTGGGCGGCGGTCGGGGCCCCGACCCCGAGGGCGTCGCGCGCTGGTGGGCGGGGCTCGATCCCGACGCCCGCGCCGTGCTCGAGCGGGAGCGTCCGGCCCTGGTCGGCGGCCTCGACGGGTTGCCCGCCGCGGTGCGCGACCGCGCGAACCGCCTCGTGCTGGCCGGCGCCCAGGAGCAGGCGCGCCAGGAGGAGCGGGTGGTCCTCGACCGGCTCGCGCACGCCCGCGGCGCGGTCGCGCTCGCGGCCGTCGGGTGGCAGCTCCACGAGGTCCGCACCCGGCTCGCGCGGCTCACGGCGGTGGCGGGAGCGATCGACCGCCCGGGCCGCGCGCTGCTCGACCTCGAGGTCGACCCGCGGCGCACCGACGGCGAGGGCGTGCGCGCGGCCGTGGCCCAGGGCGATGTGGACACCGCCGCGCACGTCGGCGTGTACACGCCCGGCTTCACCACGGGCGTCGACGAGCTGCCGGCGCGCCTGGGCGAGCTGGAGTCGCTGGCCGCGGCGGCGGGCCCGGGCACGGCGACGGTGGCCTGGTACGGCTACGACGCGCCGCAGGTCGGCGAGGTGCTCGACCCCGACCGGTCCGTGCTCGGGCGCGCGGCGGCCGAGCACGGCGGGCAGCGGCTCGCGTCGTTCCTCGACGGGCTCGACGCCGCCCGCGGGGAGGACGCGCACGTCACGGCGATCGGGCACTCGTACGGCTCGGTGGTGACGGCGGCGGCGCTCGCGCCGGGCGGGGCCGAGGGTGTGGACGACGCCGTCTACCTCGGCAGCCCCGGCGTGGGGGAGGCGCCCGGCCGGCCGCCGGGCCACGCGTGGGTGGTCGAGGCGCCGGGCGACCCGGTGGCCGACACCGGCTGGTTCGGCCCGGATCCCAACCGGATGCCCGGTGTCACGGGGCTCTCGGCGCGCGAGGTCGTGCTGCCCGACGGGCGGGTGCTCACGGGCTCGCAGGGCCACGCCGGCTACCTCGAGCCCGGCTCCACGAGCGCCGCCAACGTGGCGGCCGTCGTCGGGGGACGCCCGGGCGACGCGGTGCTCGACCGCGGCGTGGGTGTCGGCGACCGCCTGCGGCGCCTGGTGGGCGGGTGATCACCGTGCCGCGCGCACGACGGCCCGCCCCCCGGTCGGTGGTGACCGGGGGACGGGCCGACGTGTCGACGAGCGCGGGGGACCGGTGTCAGTCCTTGCCGCCCGAGGCGGGCTTGTCCGAGGTGACCGACCCGTTCGGGCTGGTGCCCGAGACGGCGTCGGTGGCCGTGTGGCTCGGCACCTCGTTGGCGCCGGCCGGCGAGGGCGTGCCGGGCGTGCCGGCCGTGCCGGGCGTCGTGGACGCGGCCGACGTCGCCGGGCGCGGACGCGGGGCGGGCGGCGGCGGGGGCGGCAGCTCCGGCTCGCGACGCGTGGCGACGACGGCGATGCCGGCGCCGAGCACCGCGAGCACGACCAGCCACAGGCCCCAGCGGCGACGCTTGGTCTCCGGCGGCTCGATGCGGGCCGCGAGGTCCTTGCGCACCGAGGTCAGCTGGTCGTCGAACTGGCTGCGCACGGTGTCGCGCACGGTGCCGCCGAGATCGCGCAGCTCGTCGGCCGAGGTCGGCACCGACGACTTCTCGAGGCGCTTGCGGGCGTCCTTGGCGTACGCCTTGGCCTGCTTGCGGGCCTCCTTGGCGGCCTTGTTGGCGCGCTTGCGGGTCTCCTCGCGCGCCTCCTGGGCGCGCTGGCGGGCCTCGGCCTGCGCCTCCTCGGCGCGCTGGCGGGCCTCGGCGCGGGCGTCGAGGACGCGCTGGCGGGCCTCGTCGGCCGCCGCCCGCACGTCCTTGCGCACCTCGGCACGCTTCTTGGCGCCCTGCTTGCGCGCCTTCTCCTTGTCCTTGCGGGCCTGCTCGGCCGCCTTCTGTGCGCGCTTCTCGGCCTTCTTGCGGGCCTTCTGGCCCTCCTTGCGCAGATCGTCCAGGTCCTCCCTGGCACCGATCAGAGTCTTGCTGCTCACCAGTTCGTTCACCTCACTCGTCGTGGGTCGGCCATCATGCTCCCGGCCCCTCTGGTGCAAGTGCCCGACCCGCCGGGACGTCACACCCGCTACTCCATTCGAAGGTCCCCCCAGCCTGGTGGCACCATGGCCGGGTGACCTCCGCCGACACCCCGACCGCCACGCTGCACACCACCAACGGCGACATCTCGGTGCGCCTGTTCCCGAACGAGGCCCCGAAGACCGTCGAGAACTTCGTGGGTCTGGCCACCGGCGACAAGTCGTACAGCGAGCCGAACGCCAAGGGCGGCAGCAACGGACCCTTCTACGACGGCACGATCTTCCACCGCGTCATCGCCGGCTTCATGCTCCAGACGGGCGACCCCACGGGCACCGGCCGTGGCGGACCCGGCTACAAGTTCGCCGACGAGTTCCACCCCGACCTGCGCTTCGACCGCCCCTACCTGCTGGCCATGGCCAACGCCGGGCCCGGCACCAACGGCTCGCAGTTCTTCATCACCGTCGCGCCGACCACCTGGCTCAACCGCAAGCACACGATCTTCGGCGAGGTGGCCGACCAGAGCTCGCGCGACGTCGTCGACGCCATCGCCGCCACGGCCACCGGCCCCGGCGACCGCCCGGTCCAGGACATCGTCATCGACTCGGTGACCATCAACTGACACGACCGACAGGTGAGGTGAGCGGGACGTGACCGCGTCCGGACCGGGGCCCGCCGCGGGGCCGGACGCGGCGCCGTCCTGCGCACGCCACCCGGACCGCCCCACCAACCTGGCCTGCACGCGGTGCGGGCGGCCGGCGTGCCCCGACTGCCTGCGTCCGGCACCCGTCGGCGCGCACTGCGTCGACTGCGTGGCCGAGGCCGCCCGCACGACCCGCACCGCCCGCACCGTGGGCGGCGCGCCGGCGCGCGCGACGACGGCCACCCCGGTCGTCACCATCACGCTCATCGCGGTCAACGTCGCGGTCTTCGTGCTCACCGCGCTCTCGGCGGGCAGCGCGTGGAACAACGTCGCCTCGCCCTGGGTCAGAGCCACCTGGCTCGTGCCCGCCGACGTGGCGGCCGGCGAGTGGTACCGGCTCGTCACGGCGGGCTTCCTGCACGCCGGGCCGCTGCACATCGCCTTCAACATGATCGCGCTGTGGGTGCTCGGCCGGGACCTCGAGCTCGTGCTCGGCCGCCTGCGCTACGGGCTGCTCTACGGGGTCTCACTGCTCGGGGCCTCGACGGCCGTCGTGCTCCTCGGCGCACCTGACCGGCCGGTGCTCGGCGCATCCGGCGCCGTCTTCGGGCTCATGGGCGGCCTGGTGATCGTGCTGCGCCGCCTGCGGATGTCGCCGGGCCCGGCGCTGGCGACGATCGCGATCAACGTCGTGCTGACGTTCACCATCCCCGGCCTGTCGGTGCTCGGGCACCTCGGCGGGCTGGTCACCGGGCTGGCGGTCGCCGCGGCGCTCGTCCACGGGCCCGGGCGGTCACGGCCGGCGACCGGGCTCCTCGCCGTCGGCGGGATCGCCGTCGTCCTCGTCGTGCTCGTCGCCCTCCGTTCCCTGACGCTCTAGCCCACGCGCCCGCCCGGCCCGCGCGCGGTGGACCTGCAGCGCGTCGGCGACCTCCACCGGGTCGGCGCCGAGCTCGAGGCGGCCGAGCACGAGCAGCCGGCTGTCGGGCTCGGGCTCGTCGCGTCCCGGCTCGTCGCGGGCCTCGACCTCGAGGTACGACGTCGGCAGGCCCATGCGGCGCATCCGCATCGTGCGCACGGCGTCGACGCGCTCCCACGGCCAGCGCCGCGTGCCGGTGGCGCCGCGCAGCGCCAGGCCGGTCTCGTCGGCGCGCAGGCGCGGACGTGCGACGGCCCCGATCACCGCGGCCACGGCGAGGACGACCGCCGCGACGCCCGTGAGCACCCGTCCCGGGGCGTCGTCGGCGCTCACCGCCCAGGCCGCGAGCCCGATCGCGGCCACCGCACCCGCGACGACCGCGGGCCACGGCGCGGCCCAGGCCGACGACGCGCCGGGCTCGTCAGAGCCGTCCACGCGCGCTGTCCACAGGGTCCGTCCACAGCGGTGGATGAATCACACGCGTGTGGTTCAGCGCCACTTCATGGTCATCAGCAGCGACACCACGATGAGCCCGAAGCCGATGAGGAAGTTCCACGGCCCGAGGTCCTGCATGAACGGGATCGACTCGGAGGCGAGGTAGTTGACCACCAGCCACGCCAGGCCGACGAGGCCGATGCCGAGCATGACGGCGACGTACGCCGGGTGCGACGGCCCGGCGGGCGCGGGCCCGGCCTTCGGCGGCGGGGTGTAGGCCGGCTTGCGGCGGACCTTGGACTTCGGCACGACGGCTCCGATCGGCGGGATTCGGCCCGCAGTCTAGTGCACTCCGCCGTCCGGTCCGTCCGTACGCTGGAGGGATGCGCGTCCTGGTCGTCGACAACTACGACAGCTTCGTCTACAACCTCGTCCAGTACCTCGCGCAGCTGGGCGCCGAGCCGGTCGTGCACCGCAACGACACCGACGGCGTGGTCGACCTCGTCGACGAGGTCGACGGGGTGCTCGTCAGCCCCGGCCCGGGGACGCCCGACGACGCCGGCGCCAGCACCGAGATCATCCGTCGCTGCGCGGCCGTCGGGCGCCCCATGCTCGGGGTCTGCCTCGGTCACCAGGCGCTCGGCGCGGCGCACGGTGCGGTGGTCGAGCGCGCGCCCGAGCTGCGCCACGGCAAGACCTCGCTGGTGCACCACGAGGGCGCCGGGGTGCTCGCGGGCCTGCGCACCCCGTTCACGGCCACCCGGTACCACTCGTTGACCGTGCGCCCGGACTCGCTGCCCGCCGCGCTGGAGCCCACGGGCTGGACCGACGACGGCGTGCTCATGGCCATGCGCCACCGCGAGCTCCCCCTCGAGGGCGTGCAGTTCCACCCGGAGTCGGTGCTCACCGAGGACGGCCACCGCCTGCTGGCGACCTGGATGGGCGCGAGCGGTCACCCGGTCGACGCCGGCGTGGTCGACGACCTCACCGAGGGCCTGCGGGCGCTGGCCCTCGCTGCGGCACCTCCTGCATGACCCGCTAGTTGCCGAACAGGCCGCCGCCGCTGCCGCCGTCGCCGCTCCCGGAGCCGCCTCCGGCCCCGGTCCCGACGACGACCTGGATCGTGTCGCCCGCGCCGGCCTCGCTGCCTGCGGTCGGGTTCTGACTGATGATCTTGCCGACCTGCGACGGGTCGGAGACCTGCTGCGAGGTCTGGGAGAGCTGGCCGGTGAACCCGGCGCTGGAGAGCGCCGAGGCGGCCTCGGAGGGCGTCCGGCCGACGATCGAGGGCACCGAGAGCTGGTTGCCCCGCGACACCTCGAGGGTGATCTGCGAGTTCCGCGGCACCGTGGAGCCCGAGCCCGGCGAGGTGTCGACCACCGTGCCCGCCGCGCGGGCGTCGTCGACCTCGGTCGTGGTCACGCGCAGCCCCACGCCCTCGAGGGTGCGGATCGCGGTCGCGCGGTCCTGGCCGACGACGTCGGGGACGCGCAGCGTCTCGCGCTGGCGGCCCACGGTGAGCAGGACGGGGGTGCCCGGCGCGAGGAACTGCCCGGCGGCCGGGTCCTGGGCCAGCACGCGGCCCACCTGCGCGGAGTCGTCGACCTCGCGCTGCTGGGGCACCGGGGCGAGCGAGAGGCCGAGGCGCTGCACGCTGGCCTGGGCCTCGGTGGCGGTCTGCCCGACGAGGTTCGGCACCTGCACGTTGTCCGGCCCGCGCCCGACGCGCAGCTCGACCACGCTGCCCGGGGGGATCTCGATGCCGCTCGAGGGGTTGGTCGTGACGACCTGCCCGACCTGCTCGGGCGGGGAGGCCACCGGGACGACGGTGGGGCGCAGCCCCGCGGTCGACAGGGCCTGCAGCGCCGCGGCCTGCGGCTGGCCGACCACCGAGGGCACCGCGATGGTGTTGGCCGACGGCGAGAACAGGAAGTACGCGCCGGCCAGGGCCGCGAGCAGCACGAGCACGGCGACGAAGCCGATCGCGCGCCGCCGCCCCTGCCGGCGCCGGGCCTCGGACTGCTCGGCCTGCCACGCGGTGAACTCGTCGACCTCGTCGGCGTCCCCGCCGGGAGCGACGGCGGGCTGGCGGCCCGTCATGTACTCGGTGCGCTCCTCGGGCGTCATCACCATCGGGGCGCCGGGGCGCTCGCCGGTGAGGACGCGGTAGAGGTCCTCGCGCATCTCGTCGGCGCTCTGGTAGCGGTTCGACGGGTTCTTGGCCAGCGCCTTCATCGTGATGGCGTCGAGCTCGGGCGGCACGCCCGGGTGGACCGACGAGGGCGTCGGCGGGTCCTCGCGCACGTGCTGGTAGGCGATCGCGACCGGCGAGTCGCCGGTGAACGGGGGCCGGCCGGTGAGCAGCTCGAACAGCACGCAGCCGGTGGCGTAGACGTCCGAGCGGGCGTCCACCGACTCGCCCCGGGCCTGCTCGGGCGAGAGGTACTGCGCGGTGCCGATGACCGCCGCGGTCTGCGTGACCGCCGGCTGGGCGTCGGAGAGCGCGCGGGCGATACCGAAGTCCATCACCTTGACCGCGCCGGCCGGCGTGATCATGACGTTGGCCGGCTTCACGTCGCGGTGGATGATCCCGTGGCGGTGCGAGAAGTCGAGCGCGGCGCAGACGTCCGCGAGCACCTCGCAGACCCGGTACGGGTCCATCGGGCCCTCGGACTTGACGATGTCGCGCAACGTCCGCCCCGCCACGAACTCCATGACGATGTAGGGCAGCGGCACGTCGCTCGAGGGCGCCTCGCCGGTGTCGTACACGGCGACGATCGCGGGGTGGTTCAGCGCCGCGGCGTTCTGCGCCTCGCGGCGGAACCGCACCTGGAACTGCGGGTCGCGCGCCAGGTCGGCGCGCAGGACCTTGATGGCGACGTCGCGACCGAGCCGGACGTCACGACCCCCGTGGACCTCGGACATGCCGCCGTAGCCGAGTGCCGGACCGAGCTCGTAGCGCTCGGAGAGGAGCCGCGGCGTGGTCATCCTCAGAACTCCTGACAGGTGACGTTGATCGTCTCCCCGCGGGGGACCTCACCGGACGGCGAGAGGGCGAACACGCGGCAGGTCGCCTCGTCGTCGGGAGGGGAGCCGAGCACCGTGCTCACCTCGGGCTCGAGCCCGAGCTGGCGCAGGCTGGCCGAGACCGTGTCGGCGTTGCGGCCGAGGTAGCTCGTCAGGTTGACGCTCACCGTGTTGCCGGCGGTCGTCGTGGTGGTCGTCCGGCTGCTGCGCGTCGTCGTGGGGCTCGGCGTCGTCGTCGTGGTCGTCGTCGTGGTGGGCGTCGGCGGCGGCGGGTCGGAGGTCTGGGCCTGGTTGATGACGTAGAAGACGCCGCCGACCAGCAGCAGCGCGACGAGCGCCAGGGCCGCGACCGTGCCCCAGGGCCCGCGGCGGCGGGGCTCCTCGGGCCGGGAGGCCCAGCGGTCGGGCCGCTCGGCGCCCCGCGGCGGGGACGGCTCGCGCGTCATCGCGGGCGCCACGCGCGTCGCGGGGTTCACGCGCTCGGTCGGCGCGGAGCCCGGCAGCGGCAGGGGCTCGCCGCGGCGGACCGCGGCGACGGCGGCCGCGAACTCGCCGCCGGTGGCGTAGCGCTGGCGCGGGTCCTTCGACAGCGTCGCCTCGATGAGCTGCCGGACGACCGGCGGCACGTCGTTCGGCAGCGGGGGCAGCGGGTCGCGGATGTGCATCATCGCGACCGTCACCGCGTTCTCGGACAGGTACGGCCGGCGCCCGGCGAGGCACTCGTAGCCCACGACGCCGAGCGAGTAGACGTCCGACGCGGGCCCCGCGTCGCCGCCGCCGGCCTGCTCCGGGGCGATGTAGTGCGCGGTGCCCATGACCATGCCCGAGCGGGTCACCGGCGCCGCGTCCACCGCCTTCGCGATGCCGAAGTCGGTGATCTTCACCTGGCCCGTGGGCATCACGAGGATGTTGCCGGGCTTGACGTCGCGGTGGACCAGCCCGCGCTCGTGCGCGGCCTCGAGCCCGTGCCCGCACTGCTCGAGGATGTCGAGCGTGTAGTCGACGCCGAGGCGCCCGTGCACCGCGAGGATCTGGGCCAGCGGCTCCCCGCGGACCAGCTCCATGACGAGGTAGGCGGTGGGCACCTGCACCGTGCCGCTGGCCGTGGACCACTCGGTCGTGGTCTCGCCGTAGTCGTGCACCGCGGTGATGCCGGAGTTGTTGAGGCTCGCCGCGGTGCGCGCCTCGGTGCGGAAGCGCTGGAGGAACTCCGGGTCGCCGGTCAGCTCGGCTTTGAGGATCTTGACGGCGACCGTCCGGCCCAGCCGCGAGTCCTCGGCCTCCCACACCTCACCCATGCCGCCGACCGCGATCCGCCGGCCCAGCCGGTAGCGGTCGCCGATGAGGGACCCCGTCGTGGGTGCCACTAGGAATTCCCTCCCAGGGCGGCGGCGATGACGGCACGGCCGATCGGTGCGGCCACCGAGCCGCCGGTGGCCTCCTCGCCACGGTTGCCGCCGCGCTCGACGATGACCGACACGGCGATCTGCGGGTTGGGCACTGGGCCGAACGCGTCGTACCAGGTGTGTGGCGGGTTGGTCTTGGGCGACGCGCCCCACTCCGCGGTGCCGGTCTTCGACGCGATCTGGACGCCAGGGATCTTGCCCTCGCCCGAGCCGTTGTTCTCCGAACCGATCATCAGCTGGGTCAGCGTGTCGGCGGTGGACTGCGAGAACGCGCGGGCCAGGCGGTCGGGCTCGGTGGTGTCGACGGTCGAGAGGTCCTGGCCCTGGATCTGGGCCACCGCGTTCGGCGTCAGCGGCACGCCGCCGTTGGCGACGGTGGCGGTGATCTGCGCGTTCTGCAGGGGCGTCAGGCGCACGTCGCGCTGGCCGATGCCCGACTGGGCGACCGACGCGCCGTCGTCGAGGTCGCCGACGACGGAGGCCGTCACCGGCATGGGCACCGTCAGGGCCGGGTTGTTGAAGCCCAGCGACGTCGCCATGCCGCGCAGGCGGTCGGCCCCGACCTGCACCGCCATCTGCGCGAACGGCCCGTTGCAGGACTTCGCGAACGCCGTCGCGAACGGCACCGTCGCGCCCGGGCCGCACGGCTTGCCGTCGTAGTTCTCCAGCTGCGTGGTGCTGTCGGGCAGCGTGATCCGCGGGGCCGCCGTCACCGGGGTCTGCGGCGTGATGAGTCCGGCCTCCAGCGCGGCCGCCGTGTTCACGATCTTGAACGTGGAGCCGGGCGGGTAGGTCTCGCTGGTCGCGCGGTTGGACAGCGTGGGCGGGTCGTCCTCGGTCAGCGCGTTCCAGGCGTCCTGCTGGGTGGTGCCCGAGTGGCTGGCCAGGGGGTTCGGGTCGTACGACGGCGTCGAGACCATCGCGAGGATCTCGCCGGTCTGCGGGCGGATCGCCACGACCGAGCCCTGGTAGCCGCGACGGGTCATCGCCTCGTACGCCGCGCGCTGGATGCGCGGGTCGATGCTCAGCACGACGTTGCCCCCGGCGGGGTCGCGCCCGGTGATGGCGTCGGAGATGCGGCGCACGAACAGCCGGTCGTCGCTGCCGTTGAGCACCGGGTCCATGGCGCGCTCCATGCCGCCGGCGCCGTAGATCTGGGAGTAGTAGCCGGTGACCGGCGCGTAGAGCGGCCCGTCGGTGTACTGGCGCTGGTAGCGCAGCCGGTCGCCCGGGTCGGGGCTCTCGACGCTCTGGGCGAGCACCTCGCCGCCGGCCGAGATCTGGCCGCGCTGGCGCGAGTACTCGTCGAGCAGGACGCGGGCGTTGCGCGGGTCGGCGCGGTACTCGTCGGCCTTGACGACCTGGATCCAGGTGGCCTGCCCCAACAGCAGCAGGACGAGCACCATGACCGCGAGGGAGACCCGTCGCAGCGGGGTGTTCACTCTCCTCGGGTCCTTCCTCGCGGGGCCCCGTCGGCCGGGGCGGCCGCGGTCTGCCGCACGCCCTGCGGGGGCGTGCGCACCTGGTCGCGCGAGACCATCTCCGTGCTGGCCTCGGCCAGGGGTGCGAGCGGTGCCTGTGACGGCCCGGGCGTCGCGCCCGGGCGCTTCTCCGTAGCCGGCTGGCGGGCCGCGTTGGAGACCCTCAGCACCAGGGCGACGAGAGCATAGTTGGCCACCAGCGACGACCCGCCGTAGGACACGAACGGGGCCGTGATGCCGGTGTTCGGGATGAGGTTGATGACGCCGCCGACGACGACGAAGACCTGCCACGCGGTGGCGAAGCCCAGCCCGGCGGCCAGCAGCTTGCCGAACGTGTCGCGCACCGCCAGCGCGCTGCGCATCGCCCGGGTGGCCAGCACGCAGTAGAGCAGCAGCATCGCCGCGATCCCGACGAGCCCGAGCTCCTCGCCGAGCGAGGTGAAGATGAAGTCGGTGCTCGCGAACGGCACGAGCTCCGGGCGGCCCGCCCCGAGCCCGGTGCCGCCCATCCCGCCGGTGGCGAGGCCGAAGAGGCCCTGGCTGACCTGGTACCCGCGCCCGTTGTAGTCGGCGAACGGGTCGAGCCACACGGACACGCGGATCTGGACGCGGGACACGAACGTCCACGCGGCGAAGGCGCCGGCCCCGAAGATGGTCAGACCGATGATCACCCACGAGATGCGCTCGGTGGCGATGTAGAGCATCACCAGCACGATCCCGAAGAACATCAGCGAGGTGCCGAGGTCGGACTCGAAGACCAGGACGGCCATCGCGACGCCCCAGGCCACGAGCAGCGGGCCGAGGTCGCGGGGCCGGGGGAAGGTCATGCCGAGGAAGCGCTTGCCCGCGGTGGTGAACAGGTCGCGCTTGACGACGAGGAACGACGCGAAGAAGACGACGAAGAGGATCTTCGCGAACTCGCCGGGCTGGATGCTGGCCGGGCCGAGGCGGATCCAGATGCGGGCGCCGTTGACCTCCGAGAGCGAGGCGGGCAGCACCGCGGGCAGGGCGAGCAGGACCAGGCCGACGAAGCCGGCGGTGTAGCCGTACCGCGAGATCGTGCGGTGGTCCGGCACGAGCGCGAGCACGCCGACGAAGAACACGAGGCCGACCGCGGTCCAGCCGACCTGGCGCAGCGCCTCCTGCGCGGGCTCCTCGTTGCCGAGGCTCGCCGCGCGGGCGATGCGCGCGAGGTCGACCCGGTGGATCATCACCAGGCCCAGCCCGTTGAGCAGGGCGGCCACGGGGAGCACGAGCGGGTCGGCGTACGGGGCGAACTTGCGCACCGCGAGGTGCGCGGCGGCGAGCAGGGCCAGGTAGGCCGCGCCGAGGTAGAGCAGGGTCCAGGTGAGCTCCTGCTCCTGGTTCGCCTCGACGAGCGCCAGCGCGCCCGTGGTGATCACGGCCGCGAACGCGAGCAGGGCGAGCTCGACGCCGCGCCGGGTGGACACGGCGGCCGCGACCGCCGGCCGCAGCGCGGTGCGGTCGGCGGGGCGCTCGATGCCGGGGGCCCCGGGCGCGCCGGAGGCGCCGGGAGCGGTCGGGCCCGCCACTACGGCACCTGGCGGCAGTCCCGGCCCGGGACCGGCGCGGCGACCGTGGGGGTGCTGGCGGCCGGGGGCGGCTGCTGCTGCGGGTTGGCCGGGTCCACGGGCACGACGGGCGTCGGCGCCGGGGACGCGACGGGCTGCGGAGCCGGGCAGGGCGGGAGCATCTGCTCCTGCGTCAGCCGCTGGACCGTGCCCTCGGCGCCCGCGAGGTCCTCGGCGGGGATGCCCTCGCCGGCGAGCCGGTTGCGGGCCACGGGCGTGAGGTCCACGAGGCGCGGACCGGGCTCCCCGACGACCTCCTGCAGCGGCACGCCGAGGAACGAGCCGGGCACGCCCTGGTAGACCGCGACGTGGTCGCCCTCGGCCGCCACGTAGTACTGGCTGTCGATGTAGACCTTGGCGGCGATGACGCCGATCGCCGCGATGGCGACGACCGTCAGCGCGGCGAGCGCCAGGCGCAGCCGGCCGCGCTGCGGGCGGCCGCGCGCGGGCTCGGAGGTGGCCGGCGCGGGGCGCGGCTCGGGCTCGCGGCGGGTCATCGTCGCGGCGGAGGCGCGCGCCGCGGCGGAGTCGCCGGGCGGGGGGTCGGCGCGGCCGTCGCCCGCGGCGCCGCCGTAGATGGGGTCGTGCTCGCCGTAGTCGACGTCGACGACGTCGGCGACGATGCAGGTGACGTTGTCCGGCCCGCCGCCCTTGAGGGCGAGCTCGATGAGCCGGTCCGCGCAGTCCTGCGTGTCGGGGATCGTCAGCGCGTCGGCGATCGTCTCGGCGCTGACGACGCCGGACAGCCCGTCGGAGCACAGCATGTAGCGGTCGCCGGACCGGGCCTCGCGCACGGTGAGGGCGGGCTCGACGTCGTGGCCGGTGAGGGCACGCAGCAGCAGGGATCGCTGCGGGTGGCTGGCCGCCTCGTCCTCGGTGATCCGGCCCTCGTCGATCAGCGACTGCACGAACGTGTCGTCGCGCGTGATCTGGGTCAGCACGCCGTCGCGGAAGAGGTAGGCCCGCGAGTCGCCGACGTGGACCATGCCGAGGCGGCTGCCCGCGAACAGCACGGCCGTCAGCGTCGTGCCCATCCCGTCGAGGTCGGGCTCCTCGGCCACGAGCTCGGTGATCGCGTCGTTGCCCTGGCCGGTGGCCTCGGCGAGCTCGCCCAGGAGGTCGTCGCCGGGCTCGTCGTCGTCGAGCGGCACGAGCGCGGCGATCACCAGCTTGGAGGCCACCTCGCCGGCCGCGTGCCCGCCCATGCCGTCGGCGAGGGCGAGCAGGCGCGGGCCCGCGTAGACCGAGTCCTGGTTGTTCTGCCGTACCAGGCCCCGGTCACTGCGAGCGGAGTAGCGCAGCACCAGGGTCACGGGTCGATCCTGCACGGGAGGGGATGGGGCGGCGACACCCGGGTCCGGGTGCCGGACGCGGGTGCCGGGTGGGGCGTCATGACCGCAGCTCGATGACCGTCTTGCCGATGCGGATCGGCGTACCGATCGGGACCCGCGTGGGTCCGGACACCTTGTTGCGGTCGAGGTAGGTGCCGTTCGTCGACCCGAGGTCCTCGACGTACCAGTCGTCGCCGGACTGGGAGATCCGGGCGTGGCGGGTCGAGGCGTAGTCGTCGTCGAGCACCAGCGTGGAGTCGTCCGCCCGGCCGATCATGATCGGCCGGCCGTCCAGGGCGATGCGCGTGCCGGCGAGGGCACCGGCGGTGACGATCAGGGCACGGGGCCCCGAGCGCCCGCCGCCGCGGGCCGGCTTGGACGTGCCCCCGCGGGGGGGACGTCGTCCGCCGGGCGCCGCGGCCCGCAGACCCGAGGCCGCGTAGAGGTCGCTGCGCACGACCCGCAACGCGGCGAGGACGAACAGCCACAGGAGGGCCAGGAAGCCGGCCCTCGTGATCTGGAGGACGAGTTCGGGCACGCCGTCGGGCCTTCGGGCCGTCAGCCCTGTGCGCGGAAGAGCAGCGCGGAGTGCCCGACCCGGATGGTGTCGCCGTCGGCGAGCTGCCAGGTCTGCACGGGCGTGCCGTTGACGGTGGTGCCGTTGGTCGACCCCAGGTCGGACAGGGTGGCCTGCTGGCCGTCCCAGTTGACCTCGAGGTGGCGACGCGAGACGCCGGTGTCGGCGAGGCGGAACTGGGCGTCCTGCCCGCGGCCGATGACGTTCGAGCCGTTGACCAGCTGGTACGAGCGGTTCGAGCCGTCGTCCAGGGTCAGCGACGCGGTCAGCTGCCGGGTCTGCACGCCGCCGCCGTAGCCGCCGCCCTGCTGCCCGTACTGGTCGTAGCCGCCCTGCTGGGCGTAGGGGTCGTAGCCACCCTGCCCGTACTGGCCGCCGTAGCCCTGCTGCTGGCCGTAGCCCTGCTGCTGGCCGTACTGGTCGTAGCCCTGCTGGCCGTAGCCCTGCTGGGGCTGCCCGTACTGGTCGTAGCCGGGCTGCTGGCCGTAGCCCTGCTGGCCGTAGCCCTGCTGCTGGCCGTACTGGTCGTAGCCCTGCTGGCCGTAGCCCTGCTGGGGCTGCCCGTACTGGTCGTAGCCGGGCTGCTGGCCGTAGCCCTGCTGCTGGCCGTACTGGTCGTAGCCGCCCTGCTGGCCGTAGCCCTGCTGCGGGTAGCCACCCTGCTGGGCGTACTGGTCGTAGCCGCCCTGCTGCGGGTAGCCGCCCTGCTGCGGGTAGCCCTGCGGCTGGCCGTACTGGTCGTACCCCTGCTGGGGGTAGCCCTGCTGCGGCTGGCCGTACTGGTCGTACCCGGGCTGCTGGGGGTAGCCGCCCTGCTGGCCGTAGTTGCCGTCGCGACCCTGCTGGTCGTCCGGGTAGCGGCCGGGTGCCTGACTCATGGGGTGTTCTCCTGCGGATCGGGGGCTCGCGGCCCGTCGCCGCGACGCGTCGGGGTCAACGGACGACCTGGTGCGGAACTGTCCCGTGTGCAGCGCGTCGGAACGCTCCAGAGAGACTACGACCTCACCGTATGTTTCCCACCCGCCCTCGGTGAGGTGTTCCTCCACGACATCGATCAGCGAGTGGGTGATGGTCTCCTCGTCGCCGGCCAGGCGTTCGTGGTCCGCGGGACTGAGCACCACCGTGTACTGGTTGGGCGCCAGGCGGCGTCCACCTGCCAACTCTCGCACGCCGTCCTCCGCCTCGCGGCGAAGGCCCTGTGCGATCTCCTGCGGGACGACCTTGCCGCCGAACACACGTGCGAAGGCGTCACCCACCAGACCTTCGAGCTTCCGCTCGAAGCGCTGTGCGCGCCCCACCGCGATCCCTCCTGTCCGGTAGCCGGTTCGGCCGTCCCTGGTCACTGCTGCCCGGTGCGGGGTGTCGCCACACCACAGGGGCGTCATCGATGGTATCGGTCCCCCTCCCGCGGGTGCGGACCTCCTTCGGGAAGGCCTCTCGAGCCCGTGCTAGCGTCCTCGCCAGCTCACTCCGGGCGAGTGGCGGAATGGCAGACGCGCACGGTTCAGGTCCGTGTATCCGAAAGGATGTGGGGGTTCAACTCCCCCCTCGCCCACCACCACGAAGGCCCCGGTCGGGTGACGACCGGGGCCTTCGTCGTCCCGGTCGCTGCGCGGGCGCTCCGACCGGCCCGTCGCCAGAGAGGACACCGACCCCGGATGCACGACGCACGGCTCCTGCTCGAGCTGGGGGACGAGGCGGTGCGCCGCCTCGCCCGTCGCGGCTACGCGCTCGACCTGGCCGGCCTGGAGGCGCTGTCGTCGCGGCGCGCCGCGGCGATCGGGCGGGTGGACGAGCTGCGGGCGGAGTCCAAGCGCGCGGCGGCCGAGGTCGGCAAGGCCGCCAAGGGTGGGTCGCCGTCGGCGGACGTGGACGCGCTCAAGGACCGCGCCCGCGAGCTCAAGGAGCAGATCCGCCGGGCGGAGGACGAGGTCGAGGCCGCCGAGGCCGCGCTGCGCGACCTGCTGCTGTCGATCCCGAACCTCCCGTCCGCCGACGCGCCCGACGGCGACTCGGACGCCGACGCCGTCGAGGTCCGCCGGGTCGGCGACCCGCCGGCCTTCGGCTTCACCCCGCGCGACCACGTCGAGATCGGCGAGGCCACGGGCATCCTCGACTTCGGCCGGGCCGCCAAGCTCTCCGGCGCGCGCTTCAGCGTCGCGCGCGGGCCGGGCGCGACGCTCGAGCGGGCGATCGCGTCCTTCTTCCTGGCGCTGCACACCGGACGGCACGGCTACACCGAGTTCTCGGTGCCCTACCTCGTCACCGGCGAGACGATGACGGGCACGGGCCAGCTGCCGAAGTTCGCCGAGGACCTGTTCCGCACCGGCACCGGCGACCGCGACCTCTGGCTGATCCCCACCGCCGAGGTGCCGCTCACCGCGCTGCACGCCGGCGAGATCCTCGAGACCGAGACCCTGCCGCGCGCCTACACCTCGTGGACGCCGTGCTTCCGGTCCGAGGCGGGCTCCTACGGCCGTGACACCCGCGGCATCCTGCGGCTGCACCAGTTCTCGAAGGTCGAGCTCGTGCGGGTGTGCGCCGCCGAGGACTCCCCGGCCGAGCTCGAGCTGATGCTGGGCCACGCCGAGACGTGCCTCCAGGAGCTGGGCCTGGCGTACCGGGTGGTGCGCCTGGCGGCCGGCGACATGGGCTTCAACGCCCAGCTCACCTACGACATCGAGGTCTGGCTGCCGAGCCAGGGCACCTACCGCGAGATCTCGTCGTGCTCGGACTGCGGCACCTTCCAGGCGCGCCGTTCGGGGATCCGCAGCAAGGACGCCCGGGGCGGGCGCGGCCAGGTCGCCACGCTCAACGGCTCGGGTCTCCCGATCGGGCGGACCATGGCCGCGATCCTCGAGCAGTGCCAGGCCGAGGACGGCTCGGTGACGCTGCCCGAGGTGCTCGTGCCCCACGCGGGCTTCCGGCGGCTGCTGCCCGACGGCTCGACGGAGTAGCTCTACCGCCGGATCGCCGCGAGCTGGTGGGCGTGGCCGACCAGCCGGCCCGCCGGGTCCCAGACCCGGCAGGTCTCGTGCATGCGGTCGGCGCCGGCGTGCTCGACCCACTGCGTCACGCGCAGCGGCCCGGGCGCCGGTGCGGCGACGACGTGCGCCGAGAGCGACATCGTCGGCGACCAGCCCACCAGCCCCATGTCGAACGTCGCGGGCGGCAGGACGTCGAGGGCGACGAGGAGCCCCTCGGTGGTCCAGGGCTCGCCGGTGTCGAGCGCGACCCAGCCGGAGATGCGGCCCTCGCCCGACGGCGTCCCGCGCAGGAAGCCGGTGGTGCGCGGGTCGAGCCGGGTGTCGACGACGTCCATGAGCGGCAGCGCCCCCCGCCCGTCCTCGCTGGTCGACGGGCTGCGGGGGCACTGCTCGCGCGGCGTGAGCTCCGGCGGGGGCGGCTCGTGGTCGTCGGGCGAGGGGTCGGCCGGCGGGCCCAGCACGCACGCCGCCTCGACGCAGGGCCCGCCCTGGTCGAGGTGCACGCGCAGTTGCGTGGCGCCCCGCCCGGTGCGCAGCACGGTGACCTGCAGCGAGGCCGGGCCGGGCTCGGGCGCGCGCAGGAACGTGCCGGTGAGCGCCTGCGGGCAGGTGTGCTCGGGCCGCTGCACGACGGCGGTCTCGCGGGCGGCGCGCGCCATCACCGCGAGCAGGTAGCCGCCGTGCAGCTTGGGCCCGATGCACCACTGCTCGTCGAGGAGCACCGACCACCGGCCCTCCTCCTCGGGCTCGGGGCGGGTGGCCTTCTCGAACTCAGCCACGCGCGGCGCCGGGGCTCGAGGGGGCGGTCACGACTGCGGCGGGCGCGGCCAGTCGGCGGCGTCGTCGCGGGGCGGCGCGGTGGGACGGATCGGCCGGGTGGACCGCTCCTCGGGCTCACCCGGCCGCCCCTCGCCGGACCGGGCGCCGGTCGGGGGGCCGACCGGGCCGGTGACGTCCTCGGACGCCCCGACGCCGGGGGCGCCGCCTGCCGGTTCCGCGGGGTCGCCGGGGACACCGGGACCGCCGGGCGCGCCGTAGCCGCCGGGAGCGCCGGTCCCGGGCGGGCCGTAGCCGCCGGAGGCCTGGGGGCCGCCGAGGCCGCCGTAGCCGCCCGGGGCGTCCGGGGCGCCGTACCCACCGGGAGCACCCGGGGCGCCGTAGCCGCCGGGTGCACCGGGGACGTCCGGGGCGTCGGGGTCGCCGTAGCCACCCGCGGCCTGCGGACCGCCGGGGGGCGGGCCGTAGCCGCCGGGGCCGTCGGGACCGCCCGGGTTGCCGGGTGCCGGGGTGCCCGACGGCGGGGTCACCGGCTCGGTGCCCGGGCCGGCCTGGGCGCCCGGGGCCTGCGGGCCGCCGGTCTCGGGTCCGCCCGGGCGGGCGACCTTCCCGACGCCCTCGCCGGCCTTCGCCTCGGCGCGACCGATCTGCTCGGAGTACTTGCCCCCGGTCTTCTGGTCGACCCAGCGCGCGGCCTTGCCCAGGCCGCCGCGGATGCCCTGCTCGTTGTCGGCGACCTTCTTGCCGACGGTGTCGCGCAGGTCGGAGATGAACTGCTTGCCCTGCTTGGCGTAGTCGTCGCGAGTCACGGGTCCTCCACCCACCGGGGTCCGGGCTTGGACGGTACCCGGGCGGCGACCGGGCCCACACCCGATCGATGGCCGTGACGGTGTCGCCGCGGGGGCGGTCTGCGGCAGGGTGGCCGTCGGGCGTGCCGGACGGCCAGGCACGATGGACGCGCGGGCCCGGGTCCGGAACGGGCGCGCACGGAACGGACACGACGGGACGACGGACACGGAGCGGGGCCGGCAGGCCCCGCCCGGAGCACGGGGATCGAGGAGGCGCGCGGGCGTGAGTTCGACGGAGGCGGGCCCGCCGCCCACCGTGGGCGGCGGGCGCTACACCCTCGGCGACCTCATCGGCCGTGGTGGCGCGGCCGAGGTGTTCCGGGCGCGCGACGAGCTCCTCGGGCGCGACGTCGCGGTGAAGCTGTTCCCGGCGGGCGTCGGCGAGGCCGACGAGTCCCGCCGGCAGCGCGAGGTCCAGACGCTGGCCGGGATGAACCACCCGGGCCTGGTGACGATCTACGACGTCGGCCAGGAGCGCGACCGCGCCTACTTCGTCATGCAGCTCATCGAGGGCGAGTCGCTGGCGGACCGCATCCGCAGCGGCCCGCTCGCCCTCGGCGACGTCGTCGCCCTCGGCGCGGCGCTGGCCGACGCGCTGACCTACGTGCACCGCCACGGCGTCGTGCACCGAGACATCAAGCCCGGCAACGTCCTGCTCGACACCGACGGGCGCCCCCACCTGTCGGACTTCGGCATCGCCGTCCTCGCCGACGCCACCAACATCACGGCCACCGGCATGGTCATCGGCACCGCGTCGTACCTCTCGCCCGAGCAGGTGCGCGGCCAGCAGGTGGGGCCCGCGTCCGACGTCTACGCGCTGGGCCTGGTCCTGCTCGAGTGCATCACCGCGCGCCGCGAGTACCCGGGCAACGCCCTCGAGGCCGCCGTCGCCCGCCTGCACCGCGCCCCGGAGATCCCGCCGGACCTCCCCGGCCCGCTCGCGGGGCTGCTCGCCGGGATGACGCTCGACGAGCCGATGGAGCGCCCGACCACCGAGCAGGTGGTCGGCGAGCTGCGGATGATCGCCCGCGAGAGCGGCATGGACGCGCAGACCGTGCTCGCGCCCGCCCCGGTCACCGGCAGCGGCGCGATGCGCACGACGGCCATGGGCCCGCCCGGCACCGGGCCCACCGCGTACGCGCCGATGGGCGCGACGGCCGCGGGGGCGACCCGGGCCCTGGGGACGCCGCCCGGCGGCTACGGCCCCGCGGGCGCCGCGGCGTACGGCACCGGGTACGGCGACGCCACGGCCCTGGTCGGCGGCGAGCCGGACGGCCCCCCCGCCGCGGAGCCGCGCCGGAGCCGGCGCACGGCCGCGGTGCTCGCCCTCCTGGCCCTGCTGCTGCTCGGCGGCATCGGCGGCTACCTGCTGCTGTCGAACAACGAGGAGCCCGCGCCGGCCGCGCCGCCGGTCCTCCCGCCGGTCCTCAGCACGTCGAGCACGACCACGACGCCCGAGGAGACGACGACCCGCACCACGCGGCGCACGACGACGCCGCCCCCGACCACCACCGTCGCACCGCCGCCGCTGACCACGCAGCGCCCGGTCGAGCCGACCACCACGACCACCACGGCCGTCGTGCCGCTGCCCGGCGGTGGCGGGGATGACGGCGACGCCGGCGGTGCCGGTGGTGCGGGCGGCGAGGGTGGCGGACTGACCCGCCGCGGGCCCTAGGCCGCCCCGGGCGAGAACTCCCCGGCGACCACGCCGTCGCGGAACGCCGCCCACTCGTCGGCGCGGAAGGCCAGCTCCGCGCCCGAGGACGTCTCGACCACCGTGCGCCCGCCGTCCGGCCGGGCGGTGACCTCCACCGCGCCGTTCGCGGACGCGGCGTCGCGGGCGACCTCGTCGAGGAACGCCGACCACGCCGGGCCGTCGAGGTGCACGACCGGCCCCTGGCCGTGCTCCTTCGTGTCGCGCAGGTACGTCGCGCCGTCGGCCTCGAGGACCTCGACGCAGCTCGCCCCGTTGGAGCTGAAGCTGGAGGTCCGCCATCCACGGGTCGGGTGAGGGGTCGTGCCGTCGGCCATGGCCGTGTCTCCTTGCACCGGGGGAGCGGAGGGACGCGCGCGGCGCCGGGGAGGCGCGGCGCGGGCGCGTCACCGGCCCAGCGCCGCCCTCCGGGCACGGATCACCTCCCGGGAGGTGTCCTCCGGCAGCGCCGCGTCGCGGAGTCTGGCAGCGGCCGTGCGGTATCCGCCAATCCGGTCGGGATCCTGGACGTAGACGGCCCCGTCCTGGAACTCCACGTAACCGATCGATCGCGCAGCGTCGAAATCGAGCAGCGTGAACTCGCCGTCGAGTCCGTCGTGCACCGCGACGGCGAGCGGCATCACCCGGATGCTGATGGTGTCGAGGGCCGAGAGGGCGAGCAGGTGGTCCATCTGCTCGGCCATCACCGCCGGGCCGCCGACGAGGCGGTCGAGGATCGTCTCCTCGATGACCGCCTCGTAGTGCAGCGGGCGGACGGGGTCGTGCAGGCGCTGCTGGCGGGCGAGGCGCAGCGCGACCACCCGCTCGACGTCGACCACCCGGACGCGCAGCGCGTCCGCCAGCAGCGCGGTCGCGTAGGCGCGGGTCTGCAGCAGCCCGTGCAGCAGCAGCGGCTCGTAGGCGAACGACGCCGACGCGAGCCCCTCGAGCCCGACGAAGGTGCGCAGCCAGTCGGGCACGACGTCGGCGAACGGCGCCCACCAGGTGCCGCGGTCGGCGGCCGAGGCCAGGGACGAGAGGCGGTCGACGTCGGCGGGGTCGGCGCCGTAGGAGCGCAGCAGCCGCACGACCTCGTCCGGGCGCTGCTGGTTCTTCCCCTGCTCGAGATAATTGATCTTCGCATGGGTGCAGTCGAGGACGCGGGCGGCGGCGCTCTGCGTGTGGCCGGCGTGCTCGCGGGCGGCACGCAGTTCGTGCCCGATCAGCCAGCGCAGGGCGCTCGGGTCGTTCCTCTCGGGTGCGCTGCGGTCCACCCGCCGGTTCCTCCGCCAGCCCGCGGCACCGCCGGTCGGCGCCGGTCGACACAGGGTAGCCAGCTGCCGCGCCACGAACCGGTGAACTACTCTCTGCCCTACATGTAACGAGGTGGGTGTCCCCGGAGGGCCGCGATGGCGTTCGAGCGATCCGTGGAAGCCGTCGGCGGACCGCCGCCCGCGCCCCCCGCCGACGGGCCGTGGGTCCTCCCGCCGGAGCCCGCCTGCGGCACGTTGACCACCACCGCGACCGGGCACCGCGCGACGCTCTCGCACTGCCGCTGCGGGCTCCCGGCCGGCGGTGAGGGCTACGACGTCGCGGTCGACGCCGAGCCCGGCGACGTCACCTCGGTGACGGTGCTCGGCCAGGTGCCCGGCGTCGCGCGCTGGGACCGCGGCGCCGACGGCCTGTGGCACCCCGCCCGCACCCGCTACCAGGCGCCGGGCCCGCCGCTGCCCTGGCGCGCGCTCGGGGTGTGCGGCGAGCACCGGCGCCACCGCCTGGTCCCGGTGGCCTCCCGCTGGTGACCCCGGCGACTAGGAGTGCCTCCGGAAGAGCGGGGCACGCCCGGGCGGCTGCTCGACCTCGCCGACGTGCGGCGCGGGCGGGACGGCGAGGGTCACCGGCTCGTCGACCGACACCTTGAGGTCCTCGTCGTGGTGGCGCAGCGCCAGGTCGTCGCCGTGCTCGAGGGTGTAGGTGACCTCGGTGCCCGACACCGCGAGGTGCAGTGAGCGCCCCCGCCACTGCACGCGGAAGCGCAGCCCCGAGAGCGCCTCGGGCAGCCGGGGCGCGAAGGTCAGCGTGCCGTCGTGGGTGCGCATGCCCCCGAGGCCCATGACCACGGCCGTCCACGCGCTGCCGAGCGCGGCGAGGTGCACGCCGTCGCGCACGTTGTGTTCGAGGTCGGCGAGGTCCATCTGCGCGGACTCGCAGAGGTAGTCGTAGGCGAGGTCGAGGTGGCCGGTCTCGGCGGCCATCACCGCGAGCGTGCCCGGGGACAGCGAGGAGTCCCGCACGGTGATGCGCTCGTAGTAGACGAAGTTGTCGTACTTCTGCTGCGGGGTGAACGCGTCGGGGCACTGGACCATGGCCAGCACGAGGTCGGGCTGCTTGACGACCTGCTTGCGGTACAGGTCGAAGTACGGGTAGTTGAGCAGCAGCGGGTAGTTCTCCTCGGGCGTGTGGTCGAAGTCCCAGACGGCGTGGCGGGTGAAGCCCTCGCTCTGCTGGTGCACGCCGAGGGCCTCGTCGTACGGGATCACCATCGCCGACGCCGCCGAGCGCCAGCTCGCGATCTCCTCGGGGCTGACGTGCAGCCGCTCGGCCTCGCGCGGCCAGCGCACGGCCGCGTCGGCGGCGCCGCGCAGGTTCTTCTGCGCCATGAGGTTGGTGTAGACGTTGTTGTCGGCCACCGCGGAGTACTCGTCGGGGCCGGTGACGCCGTCGATGCGGAACGCGCTGTCGCTGTCGTGGTGGCCCAGCGAGCGCCACAGCCGCGCGGTGGCGACGAGCAGGTCGACGCCGACCTCGCGCTCGAACTCCTTGTCGTCGGTGGCCGCGACGTAGCGCATGACGGCGTCGGCGATGTCGGCGTTGACGTGGAACGCCGCGGTGCCCGCGGGCCAGTAGCCCGAGCACTCCTCGCCGCGGATCGTGCGCCAGGCGAACGCGGCGCCCGCGAGGCCGAGGTGCTCGGCGTGCGCGTAGGCCAGGTCGAGGGTCGAGTGCCGCCAGCGCAGCGCGTCCGCGGCGGCGCGGGGCTGGGTGTACATGAACACCGGCAGCACGAAGGTCTCGCCGTCCCAGAACGAGTGGCCGTCGTAGCCCTGGCCGGTGAGCCCCTTCGCACCGATGGCGCGCTTCTCGGCGCGGGCGCCGGCCTGCAGCACCTGGAACAGGCACCACCGCAGCGCCTGCTGCAGCCGCGGGTCGCCGTCGATCTCGAGGTCGGCCGTGGACCAGAACCCGTCGAGGTACTCGCGCTGCGCGGCGAGCAGGCCGTCCCAGCCGGTGTACACCGAGGCGTCGAGCGCGGCCTCGACCTGGTCGACGATCGCGGGCTGGGAGCGCTGGCTCGACCACCCGTAGGCCATGTACTTGACGACGCGCAGGCTCTGGCCGGGCTCGAGCCGGGTGATCACCGTGGTGCGCCCGACGTTGTTGGAGCACGAGCTGGTGACCTGGGCGTCGTCCGGCCCGAACACCTGGTGCTCCATCGCGGCGCCGACCCGCAGCTCGGACCGCCGCGTCTGGTGGGTCATGCGCGCGCCGTGGCTGGAGTTCGAGTGGTGCTCGGGGACCAGCACGTTCTGCAGGGCCGCCGCGACCCGCGGGTCGCCCTCGATGACGGGCATCTGCTCGTTGGCGAAGAGCTCGGACTGGATCACGAGCAGCGCCGACGAGCCTGCGTCCTCGGGCACCGCGACCTCGTAGGAGATCGCCGCCACCGAGCGCTGCGAGAACGAGACGAGTCGCTGCGAGGTCACCGTCACCCGCTGGCCGTTCGGCGAGACCCAGTCGACGTGGCGGGTCAGCGTCCCCGCGCGCAGGTCCAGCGTGCGGTGGTGCTCGAGCAGCTGGCCGTAGCGCACGTCGAGCGGCTCGTCGTCGACGAGGACGCGGATGAGCTTGCCGTTGGGGACGTTGACCAGCGTCTGGCCCTCGTCGGGGTAGCCGAACCCGCCCTCGGCGTGCGGCAGCGGCCGGGACTCGAAGAACGAGTTCAGGTACGTCCCGGGCATCGCGTGCGGCTCCCCCTCGTCGAGGTTGCCGCGCATGCCGACGTGGCCGTTGGCCAGCGCGAACAGCGACTCGGTCTGGGGCAGGGCGTCGAGGTCGACGCGCGGCTCGTGCACCGTCCAGGGATCCACGCGGAAGGCGTTGCTGATCACGGGCGCTCCTCGTCACGGGAGGACGCGCGGACACCGGCGCCCTCGGGTCCGCGGTGCGTCGGCGATCTCCCGCGGAGGACGGCGGGAGCGTATCGGCCTCCCCCGGTGGCGAGAGGCGCGCGTGCCTACGGTGGGTCCATGGCCGCACGCGTCCGCATCCCCCGCACCGAGCTCGACGTCCACCCGCTGTGCCTGGGCGGCAACGTCTTCGGCTGGACCGCCGACGCCGAGACCTCCTTCGCCGTGCTCGACGCCTACGCGGCCGCGGGCGGCGACTTCGTCGACACCGCCGACTCCTACACGTGGCGGGTGGCGGGCAACTCCGGCGGCGACTCCGAGCGCGTGCTGGGCGACTGGATGGCCGCGCGCGGGTCGCGAAACCGCATGGTGGTCGCCACCAAGGTCGGCTCGTGGCCCGAGCGCCCCGGGCTCTCGCCGGACAACCTGCGGGCGGCGTGCGACGACTCGCTGCGACGCCTGCGCACCGACCACATCGACCTCTACTACGCCCACCGCGACGACCCGGACGTGCCGGTCGAGGACACGCTCGGCGGGTTCGACGAGCTGGTGCGCGCGGGGAAGATCCGCCACGTCGGCCTGTCGAACTACTCGGCGGAGCGGCTGACCTCCGTGCTCACCGTGGCCGAGCAGCACGGCCTCGCGCGGCCGGTGGCGCTGCAGCCGCACTACAACCTCGTCGAGCGCGCGGTGTACGAGGACGAGCTCGCCGAGGTCGCGTCGTCGGCCGACCTCGGCGTCATGCCCTACTTCGCGCTGGCCAAGGGCTTCCTCACCGGCAAGTACCGCCCGGGCGACGCCCCGCCCGACACCAGCGGCCCCATGGCCTCGGCGCGCGCCGGCGGGGCGATGGCCTACCTCGACGACCGCGGTGCGCGCGTGCTCGCCGCCCTCGACGAGGTCGCGGCCGCGCACGCGGCGCCGGTGGCCGCCGTCGCGCTCGCCTGGCTCGCCGCGCAGCCCACCGTCACCGCGCCGATCGCCAGCGCCCGCAGCGTCGACCAGCTCGGGACGATCCTGCCCATGGCCGAGCTGACCCTCGCCGAGGACGAGCTCGGCGCGCTCACGCAGGCCTCGGAGGACACCCGACTGGACGCCTGAGCGCCGCTCGGGTTTCGTGGTCGGGGTGAGCGCGCTCTCCTCGGTGCACCGCGCCCTGCAGGTGCTCGAGGTGGTCGCCGCCGCTGGCGACGGCATCAGCGCGAAGGCCGTCGCCCGCCGCCTCGAGTACAACCTCTCGACGACGTACCACCTGCTCGAGAGCCTGGTCGCCGACGGCTACCTGGTGCGGCTCGACGCCCTGCGCGGCTTCGGGCTGGGCCCCAAGCTCCCGGCGCTGCACGACCGGCTCGTCGCCCAGCTGCCCGTGCCGCGCGGGCTCGGGGCGATCCTGCGCGACGTCCACGCGAGCGCCGGGGCCGGCGCGCTGTACGCGGCGTACCGCGACGACGACGTCGTGGTCGTCGCCCACGACGACTGCGCCGACCACCCGGTGCCGGTGATCTCGACGTGGCGCGGCGCCCTGCACGCGACGGCGGTCGGCAAGCTCCTGCTGGCCGAGGCCGGCGACGCCGCCCGGCGAGCGGTCCTCGACCGCGACGGCCTGCCCTCGCACGCCTACCGGACGATGACCGACCGGGCGGCCCTCGACCGCGAGCTGCACGGGGTGCGCCGGCGCGACCTGGCCACCGACCGCGGCGAGTTCCGCGCGCGCCTGGCCTCCACGGCCGCCCCGGTGCGCGTGCCCGGCGCCGGCGGGCCGACCTTGGTGGGGGCCGTCGCGGTGTGCGTCCCCGTCGTGCCGGCGGGCGGGCCGGGCAGCCTCGGTGACCGGCGGCACCGCCTCGAGCGCGCGGTCCGCGACGGCGCGCGGCGCCTGGCCGACGCCCTGGGCGATCCGGTTTCCACTGGATGGGACGACGGGGGCCCGGGCGCGGTCCGCCGGGGTTAGCGTCCCCGCCATGAGTGCCCGGACCACCGCACCGTTCCGCGCCGACCACGTCGGGAGCCTCCTGCGCCCGCCCGCCCTCAAGCAGGCGCGCGCCGACCACGCCGACGGCCGCCTGTCGGACGCCGACCTGCGCGCCGCCGAGGACGAGGCGATCCGCGACGTCGTGGCCCTGCAGGAGTCGGTGGGCCTGCAGGCGGCCACCGACGGCGAGCTGCGCCGCAACTCGTGGCACATGGACTTCCTCTACCAGCTCGACGGGGTGTCCTCCTCGAAGGACTCGTCGGTGGAGGTGGCCTTCCGCAACGCCTCGGGCGACCTGACCTTCGCGGCGATGTCCCTGGTGATCGACCAGCGGATCGGGCTGTCGACCACGATCTTCGGCGACGCGTTCTCGATGCTCGCGTCCACGGTCACCACCGCGGTGCCGAAGCTGACGATCCCCTCGCCGTCGATGCTGCACTACCGCCTCGGCGGGGCCCCGGTGCACGAGGGCTCCCCGTACCAGGACCCCGACGAGTTCTGGAACGACCTCGCGGCCGCCTACCGGTCGGAGGTCTCGCGGCTCTACGACCAGGGCGTCCGCTACCTGCAGCTCGACGACACCTCGCTGGCGTACCTCAACGACCCCGCCCAGCGGGAGTCGATGGCGGCGCGCGGCGAGGACGCCGACCACATGCACGTCCGCTACGTCGACACGATCAACGAGGTGCTGCGCGACCGCCCGTCGGACCTGCGGGTGACGACGCACATGTGCCGCGGCAACTACCGCTCGTCCTGGGCGGCCGAGGGCGGCTACGACCACGTGGCCGAGAAGGTGTTCGGCGGCCTGGAGATCGACGGCTTCTTCTGCGAGTACGACGACGCCCGCTCCGGCGACTTCTCGCCCCTGCGCTTCCTGCCCCGCGGCGACCAGCAGGTGGTGCTCGGGCTCGTGACCACCAAGACCGGCCAGCTCGAGGACCCGGACACCCTCAAGCGCCGGATCGAGGAGGCGACGAAGTACGTGCCGATCGAGCAGCTCTGCCTGTCGCCGCAGTGCGGGTTCTCCTCCACGGTCGAGGGCAACGACCTCACCGCCGACCAGCAGCGCGCCAAGCTCGAACTGATCGTCTCCGTCGCGAACGACGTCTGGGGCTGAGGGGCTCGCTCGCCTTCGGGCCCACCTGGAACGAACGAACGGCGCTCTCGCTGCTTCCGATGCAGCAGGAGCGCCGTTCGTGTTTCGAGGCCGGCGACCGAACGCCAGGACGTGTCCGCTGTCCGGACGAGCGTGCGCCTGAGCGCTGCACGCCGGCATCCCCAACCCCGCCCGCCGTCCCCAGGGCGCCACGTCGGGCTCCCGTCGCACGCCGCAGCGGCGCGACGCTCCGTCCGTGCCACGACGACCCCGCCGGCAGGGACCGACCGCGAACGAGCTCGTCGTCATGGCCCCGTTGCGGGTCGTCGCCGTCGCGGACCTCGTCACCGCCGGTCTGTCCTCGTCCACGGTGGCCCGGCGCATCCGGCGCCGCCTCTGGCAACGCCCCGCACGTGGGGTCGCGCTGTTGCACAGCGGCCCGGCGACCCGGGATCAGCTCGTCCACGTCGCGCTCGTGTACGCCCGACCCGACGGTGTGATCACCGGTGTCGAGGCCGCTCGCCGTCACGGCTTGCGTCGGCTCCCGGCTTCGGACGAGATCCACGTCCTCGTCGAGGAGGACCGGCGCCTCACGTCGTCGGGCCTGATCGTCATCGAGCGCACCGAGCGTCTCCCGACGCCGATCGTCCGCGACGGTGTCCCGGTGGTGCCCCTCGAACGCGCGGTCGTCGATGCGCTCCGGCGCTCGTCCGACCGTGACGAGGTGCGGGCCCTCGTCGCGGAGGTGATCGGTTCCCGGCGGACGACCGTGCAGCGATTGCGGGACGAGCTCGAGGCCGGGAACCAGCGCGGGAGCGGTCTCGTGCGTGAGGTCCTGGTCGAGGTCGAGGACGGCATCCGCTCGGCCGCCGAGGGATGGGCCCGCGAGCTCCACGCGACGAGCGACCTCCCGCCGGTGTTGTGGAACCCGACCGTGCGTCGGCCGGACGGCCGGCTGCTGGGGAGGCCGGACGCGTGGTTCGACGACGTCGGGCTCGCGTGGGAGATCGACTCGCTCGAGTTCCACCCGGAGGGCGACGACGCCACGGCCCGCCGGCGTGCCGACTTCGTCGCCGCGGGCGCCCTCGTCGTGCACCACCGCCCGCGGCTGTTGCGCGTCGAGCCGCAGCGGGTGATCGAGGAAGTCTGGAGCCACTACCTGCTGGCGGCCTCGCGTCCTCGGCCGCTGCTCATGGTCACCCCGTCCTTGCGGGCCGCATAGCCCGCTCGCAGGACTCCCTACGGCCGACTGCGACTCGCCCCGCAGAACGAACGGCGCTCTCGCTGCTTCGGAAGCAGCGAGAGCGCCGTTCGTTCGGTCTGGGCGCGGGCGATGACCCGGCGAGCGAGCGAGGCGAGACGAGCTCTCAGACCCCGTACCGCGCCGCGAGCTGGCCTCGGCAGATGCTGGTGTTCGCGTCCACGCCCACCTGGTACGAGCGCGCCTTGCGCAGGTGCAGCGGCAGGGCCTCGACGCCCACGGTGGCGCCGGTGGGGTCGACGACGAGCGGCGCGGCGTCGTCATCCGGGATCCCCAGCTCCCGGCGCCTCGCCCGCAGCCGGCGGAGGTCGTCCGACGGCGGCGCGTCGCCCAGCGTCATCGCCGCGACCTGCTCGGGCGTCGCGCCGTCGCGCACGATCGGGCGGACGACCAGGTCGGTGCCCGCCATGAGCGCGCGCTCGGTGAAGTTGCGGCGCAGGTCGTCGAGCTCGTCCACCGCCTCCCCGACCTCCGAGCCGGCCATCGAGGTCACGAAACCCGCCCGGGCGGCGACGCCGGCGTTGATCGCGTCGGACGCGAAGTGGTCGATCAGCTCGACCTCGGCGCGCACGACACCGTCGACCGCCGACACCGCGTCGTGCGCGTCGGCGACCATGAGGAACGCGAAGTTCGGGGCACAGAAGTACGTGGGCAGGCGCAGCGAGACGGACGCGACACCGTCGGACACCGAGCACGACCCGACGAAGTCCAGCGAGACCACGTCGGTGTCGAGCTCGGGGTCGCGGACGGTCCGCAGCGCCTCCCACACCCCGGCCACCAGCGAGGTGGCCGGGGAGTCGGAGAGCACCGTCATGCCTGCGCCACCGCCCGGTCCTCGACCAGCTCGGCGTCGTCGGACGACGCCGGCGCGCTGGCGTCCGCGGACAGCTGGCACTCCGCCGGCACGGGGATGTCGTAGAGCCGGGCCGCGTTGAGGCCGAGGATCTTCTTCTTCCCGTCGACGCCGAGGCGGGGGTAGTCGTCGTACTCGTGGCCCTCGGGGTAGTCCCAGTCGACGAGGCCCTCGACCTGCCACTTCGGTTCCCAGATGTTGTAGTCCGAGCCGAAGGTCATCTTGTCCTCGCCGACCCAGAACAGCAGCTCGCCCATGACCTTCGCGAAGAAGCGGGGCCGGGCGTGCATGAGGCCGCCGAGCACGACCGAGAGGCCGGCGTAGACGTTGGGCTCCTGCGTCGCCATGAAGCAGAAGTCCTCGATGCGGGGCAGCCCGACGTGCTCCACGACGAAGTTGAGGTCCTGGAAGTCGGTGGCGGCGTGGTCGACGTCGGAGACGTCGAACGCGTCCTTGTCCAGCGGCCAGATGGTCGGGCCCTTGTGGACGTGGATGTTGCGGATCCCGAGCTCCTGCGCGCGCTCCAGGAACCGGTAGCACTCCGGGTCGGAGAGCTTGAACCCGCGCGAGTCGCCGTTCCACTCCGCGGTGTAGAGCTTCGCGCCCAGCGGCTGGTAGCGCTCGACGTTGGCCTCGAACTCGCGCATGCCGGCGTCGCCGTCACGCGGGTCGAAGCGCGTGTTCACGCGGAACTTCTCGGGGTGCTTCTTCGCCAGCTCGCCGTTGCGCTCGCTGGTGTTGAAGCCGTTCTTGTACCACTCGCGCAGGTAGGTCGACTGGAAGATCGCGACGTCGACGTGGCCCTCGTCGAAGACCTCGCGCATCAGCTGCTCTTCGGAGACCTTCTGGAAGTCCTCGATGGTCTGGTGCGTCTCGGCCGGGCCCAGCGACTGGTACGCGTGGAAGCACTCGATCCAGCCCTTGGCGTACTGCTCCGCACCGGGCACCCAGTTCTCCGGCGACGCGTCCCAGTAGTGCATGTGGGAATCGACGACGAAGTACTTCTCGCCATTCTTCTCGTACACGGATTGTCCTCCCGAACGGTGGTGGATGGAGGGATGACTAGGGGACGAGGATGCCGCGGCCGCGGATGCGACCGTTCTCGAGATCCGCGATCGCGGTGTGCACGTCGTCCAGGGAATACGTCTGCGTGTGGAGCGTGACGAGGCCGCGCTGCGCGAGGTTCATCAGCTCAGCGAGGTCGTTGTGGGTGCCGACGAGATTGCCGATCACGTTGATCTCGCGGGACACGATCTGGATGGTGTCGAGGTCCAGCGCGCCGCCGTAGCCGATGACGAAGTGCGACCCGCCGTTGCGCAGCAGCGACGGGGCCTGCTTCTCCGCCCCGCCCTCGCCGACGAAGTCGAGCACCACCTGCGCGCCGCCGTGCGAGATCTCGGCGACCTGGTCGACCTGCGACCCGTCGGCGAGCACGGTGTGGTGCGCGCCGATCTGCTCGGCGAGCTCCAGCGCCTCCGGGTTCGGGTCGACCACGGTGATCTCGGTGGCGGTGAGCGCGGCCAGCGACTGGATGCCGATGTGCCCGAGCCCGCCGGCGCCGACCACGACGCAGTGGGTGCCGGGGTGGAGCAGCGGCATCGCCTTGCGCACCGCGTGGTACGCGGTGATCCCGGCGTCGGCCAGCGCGGCGACGTCCTGCGGGTTCGTCCCGTCCTCGAGCTCGATGCAGGCCCGGTCGTGCGTGTGCAGGTACTCGGCCATCCCCCCGTCGCTGTCGATGCCGGGGAACGTCGAGTCTGCGCAGTGCATGTCGTCGCCCGCGCGGCACGCGTGGCAGAGCCCGCAGGTGGGCGTCGGGTGCAGGATCACCGTGTCGCCGACGGCGACGTTGGTGACCGCCGAGCCGACCTCGCTGACCCAGCCCGCGTTCTCGTGGCCGATCGTGTACGGCAGTGCGACGCCGGAGATCTCGGCCCACTGGCCCTCGATGATGTGCAGGTCGGTGCGGCACAGCCCCGCGCCGCCGATCTTGACGATGACGTCGTGCGGGCCCTGGATCGTCGGTTCGGGCACCTCCTCGAGCTGCGGCGGCTCGTGGTAGGCGTGTACCCGGACGGCTCGCACCGGTGGACCTCCTGCGTGGTGGTGGCGTGTTCCACACGCGGTCCACATCACACGTGATGCATCCATGGTGGGCAAGGCCACGGATTCCACCGATCGCCGAAACAGGCAGAACAGACGTCCTCCAGCGCCGCGTTAGGGTCGGGATCATGCGCATCGTCATCGCCGGGGGACACGGGAAGATCGCGCTGCTGCTCGAGCGCCGGGCCGCGGCGCGCGGTGACGCCACCGGCGCGATCATCCGGGATCCCGCCCAGTCCGACGACGTCCGCGAGGCCGGCGGGGAGCCCGTGGTGGCCGACCTCGAGGCGGTCGACGCGGGCGAGCTCGCGACGCACCTGACCGGCGCGGACGCCGTCGTGTTCGCGGCCGGCGCGGGCCCCGGCAGCACCGCCGAGCGCAAGGACACCGTCGACCGCGACGCCGCCCTGCTGCTCGCCGACGCCGCGGCCGCCGCCGGCGTCCGGCGCTACCTGCTCGTCTCGGCGATGAACGTCGACAGCCCGCCCGCCCCCGAGGACGACGACTCGATCTGGGCGCACTACCTGCGCGCCAAGAAGGCGGCCGAGGACGCGCTGCGCGCCCGGGACGACCTCGACCTGACGATCGTGCGGCCCGGGCGTCTCACCGACGAGCCGGGCACCGGCCTCGTGCGGCTCGGGCCCGTCGGCGGCGAGCCGCCCGTCGGCTACGGCGAGATCCCCCGCGAGGACGTCGCCGCCGTCCTGCTCGCCCTGCTCGACGCGCCCGCCTCGGCCGGCGCGGTGCTCGACCTCATCGGCGGCACCGTGCCGCCGGCCGAGGCCGTCGCCGCCCTGACCCCCTGACCCTGGCCCCCTGACCGGACCTCCTCACGGCGTGAGCCCGGCGTCGCGCGCCCAGCCGCGGGCGACGTCGCGGGCGTCGCGGCCCTCGACGGTGATCCGCCGGTCCAGCTCGCGGACCACGTCGTCGGTGAGCCGGCTCGTGAGCGCCCCGAGCACCGCCGCGACCTGCGGGTGCGCCGCGTAGAGCGACGTGCGCACCACCGGTGCGGCGCCCCCGCGCCCCGGTCCCGGAGCGCCGTCCACACCGCGCCCGAACCCGCCCCGGTCGTCCTCGAGGGCGACGAGCCCGAGCGCGGGGATGCGTCCGGACGTCCCGGGCACGAGGCCCGCGGTGCACCGGCCCCGCGCGGTCTCCGCGAGCACCGCGCCGGGGTCGAGCGGGCGCACGACCGCGGGGTCGACGCCGTAGGTCGCGAGCAGCCCGCCGAGCCCCCGCGGGTCCGTGGCCGCACCGGGTGGCGCGCACAGCACCGCCCAGGGGCGCGCCACCAGGTCGGAGACGGTGCGCACCCCGCCCGCGGCCACGGGACCGCCGACCACGAGCGCGTCGGTGTCGGCGAACGCGGTCGGTGCGAGCCAGGTGACGCCCTGCGCGGCGTCCGCGGCGGCGATCGCGGCGAACGGCGCGGGCCGGTCGGGGCCCCCGTCGAGGTCCCGGTCGGCGCGCCCGACGTAGGCCCAGCCGAGGTCGACCGTGCTGCGCGCGGGGAGGCGGACGTCGACCGCGCCGAGCTTGCCGCACTGCTCGGTGGCCTCGGCGCCGGCGGCCTGCACGACGGCGACCGCGAGGTGGCAGAGCAGGACGAGCTGGTCGGTGGGCCCGCCGGCGACGACGTAGCGCGCGCCGTGCAGGTCGGCCGCGGGCACCGGGCGCGGCGGCGGGGCCGTGCAGGCGCCCACCAGCAGCGCGGCCCCCACGAGCACGGCCGTCACGAGCGAGCACCCACGCACGACCGGGATCGTCCCCGACCGCCGCGAGCCGCCGTCAGGCACCTACCCGATGAGCCCCTGCTCCCGCAGGAAGGACCGGGCGACCTCGTCGGGGTCGCGGCCGCCCGCGGACACGCGCTCGTTGAGCTGGCGCATCACGGGCTCGGTGAGCGTCGGGGCGACCATGCGGCCCAGCAGCGCGAGACGCGGGGTGCGGGCGACGACGTCGCTGCGCGCGGTGAGCGCCGCGTTGTAGGGCAGGAAGTAGCCGCGGTCGTCGACGAGGGTCGAGAGGCGCAGCGGGTTGATCCGCCCGTCGGTGGCGAACACCTCGCCGAACGTGCACGGGTTCGCGGCGGCGATCGCCGCGTAGATCTCGTCGATCTCGCGGGTGTCCAGCGCCTGGTCGCCCAGGGTGATGTCGTACGTCGAGAGCAGGCCCTGGAGGCCGTCCTCGCGCCCGGTGAACTCCTGGTCCACGCAGAGCGTCGCCTCGGGCGAGCCGGTGCGCACGAGCGCGGCGAGGTCGCTGATCGTGCGGATGCGCAGGCGCTGCGCGGTGTCGGTGCGCACGCCCATCGCGTAGGTGTTGTTGAACGGGGTGCGGTCGAACCAGGTGACCTGGTTGCCGACGTCGGCGGCCTTGACCGCGTCGTAGAGCACGGTGGGGTCCGCGATCGTGGACTCCTGCGACAGGTAGGTCCGCCACGCGGTGCCGGTGTACTCCCAGTACATGTCGATCTGGCCCGAGGTCAGGGCCGCTCGCACGTTGGCGGAGCCCTTCGTGTCGCACCGGTCGATCGCCGTCGCCCCCGTCGACTGGAGCAGGGCGATCGTCATCTTGCAGAGGACGATCTGCTCGGCGAACTCCTTGCCGCCGACCGTCACCGTGGTGCCGGTGAGGTCGAGCTCGCGGGCCAGGCTCCCGGGCGGGGTCAGCCGGTCGCCGTCGCCGCACCCGGCCAGGGTGAAGAGCAGCGCAGTGACCAGGGTGAGGACCAGGGAGACGGGGAGCCGGTCTCGGATCACGGGGCGGAAGGCCTTCCGAACTCGTTCGATCGATTACTGGTCGCCACCGATGAGTCCCTGCTGCCGCAGCCAGCCGTCGGCCACCTCGGCCGGGACCTCGCCCTGCGAGGCCACCCGCGCGTTGAGGTCGAGCATCACCTCGTCGGTGAGACGCGGAGTGAGCGCATCGAAGACACGGCGGACGGTCGGGTGCTGGTCGAAGACCTCCCGGCGGATCGTCGGCGACGCGTTGTACTCCGGAAAGTAGTCCCGGTCGTCCTGGAGCGTCACCAGGTCCAGCCCGCGGAGACGGCCGTCGGTGGTGAACACCTCGCCGAAGTGGCACGGATTCCCGCTCGCCGCGGCCCGGTAGACGTCGTCCATCGCCACGGTGGTGAGCTGCGGCGGCCCGGTCGGCGGATCGGTGACCCCGTAGGTGCGGAAGAGCCCGGCGACGCCGTCGCCACCGGTGGCGAACCCGGACTCGACGCACGTGGTGGCGAGCGGGTTCCCGCTGTTGACGAAGTTGGCCCAGTCGCTGAGCGTGCGCAGGCCGTTCTGCTGTGCGAAGGCCCGCGTCGTCGCGATGCCGTAGGTGTCGTCGAAGGGCGCGGGCGGCAGCCACACGACGCCGTTCCGCTCCAGGTCCTGGTCACGCACCCCGATGTACTGCTGCTCCGGGTCCTGGATCGGGCTCGTGTTCCCGAGGTGGCTGATCCATCCCGTGCTCGTGTACTCCCAGTACAGGTCGACGCGGCCGCCGAGCAGGGCACCCCGGACGTCCGGCGAGTCCTCGGTGTCGCACCGGTCCACCGCCGCCGCACCGGTCGACCGGAGCAGGGCGATCGTCATCTGGCAGAGGATCAGCTGCTCGACGAAGCCCTTGCTGCCGACGGTGAAGGTGGCCCCGGTGAGGTCGACCTCGCGGGCGACGCTGCCGGGCGGGGTGGGGCGGTCCTCCCCGCCGCAGCCGGCCAGCATCGTCACGGCGGCCAGCGTCGCCGCCACGACGCGCAGGGTGCGCGACGTGCGGGATCGGGTGGGCTGTCCGGAGGAACGACGCTCCCCGGTCCGGCGGTCGGTGCTCATCCGCACAGTCTTCCTCGCCCCCTCACGCACGACCGCCCCGGTGCCGACGTGTCGGCACCGGGGCGGTGTGGGCCTACCCGGAGGTAGGAGTGGTGCTTACTGGCCGATCAGGCCCTGGCTCTTGAGCCAGTTGCGGGCCACCAGGTCAGGGTCCTGCCCCTCCGAGGAGATCTGGCCGGTGAGGCGGAGCTCGGTGTCGAAGTCCAGGCGTCGGGCGATCTCGTTCGACAGCTGGACGATCTGCGGGTTCCGGTCGACGACATCACGGCGGATGTTGTTCGACGCGTTGTACTTCGGGAAGTAGTTCCGGTCGTCCTCCAGCGACACCAGCCGCAGGCCGGGGATGCGGCCGTCGGTGGTGAAGACCTCCCCGAACTTGCAGGGGTTGCCGTTGGCGGTGGCCTGGTAGATCGCCCCGGTGTCGAGGGTGACGACCTGCGGCGGGGACGCGAGCGGTGCGGTGATGCCGTAGGTCTGGCGCAGGCCGGGCAGGCCGTCCGGACGCACCGCGAACTCGGACTCCACACACAACGTCGCGTCCGGGTTGCCGGAGTTGACGAAGTTGGCGAAGTCCGTGGTCGTGCGCAGGTTGTTCTGCTGGGCGAAGGCCTGGGTCGTGGCGATCGCGTAGGTGTTGTTGAACGGCGTCGGCTCGGTCCAGACGATGTTGTTCCGCTGCAGGTCCATGTCGCGCACCGCGATGTACTGGGCCTGCGAGTCCTGGATCGGCGGGCTCTGCTGGAGGTCGGTCACCCAGCCGGTACCGGTGTAGGACCAGTACATGTCGATGTCACCGCTGAGGATCGCGGTGCGGGCGGCGGCGGAGCCGGGGATGTTGCAGCGGTCCTCGGCCTGACCGCCGACCGACTGGATGGCGGCGATCTGCATCTTGCAGAGCAGCAGCTGCTCGTCGAAGTTCTTGCCGCCGACGGTGTAGGTCTGGCCGGACAGGTTGATGCCGCTCGCGGACAGGCTGCCGGCCGACGCCGCCGGAGCACCGCTGCCCGAGAGGCCACCACACCCGGCTGCCACGAGGGCGGTCGCCGCGAGCAGCACCGCCGACACCCGCCACCGGGCGCGGCCGGGGCGCAGCTCGCCGCGCCGGGGAATCCACTTCACAGTCGTTCTCCTTCTCCTCGGTGGAACCGGGCCGGCAACGCTCGGGACCGGTCGGGGGAATCCAGGGGGCGCCGGCCAGCTAGCCGGAGCGGGCGACGACGACGCGCTCGACGATGCCGGCCAGCCAGTCGACGATCAGGGCGAGGGCGGCGACCAGGGTCCCGCCGATCACCAGGACCGGGAAGCGGTTGGACGTCAGCGACTGGACGATGATGTCGCCGAGACCGCCGGCCCCGATGTAGGTGGCCAGCGTCGCGGTGCCGATGTTGAGGACGAGGGCCACCCGCATGCCGGCGATGATGACCGGCACGGCCAGGGGGATCTCGACGCGGAAGAGCGTCTGGCGGGACGACATGCCCATCCCACGCGCTGCCTCGATCAGCGAGCGGTCGACCTGCTGCAGCCCGACGACCGTGTTGCGCAGGACGGGCAGCAGCGCGGCCAGCGTGAGGGCGAGGACGGCGGTCCAGAAGCCGAAGTCGATCAGGAACGCGAGCAGCACGATCAGGCCGAACGGCGGCAGCGCCTGGGCGAACCCGCCGATGGCGAGCACCGTGCCCTGGGCCCGTCGGGCCCGGCGACGGCTGACCAGGATGCCGACCGGCACGGCGATGACGAGCACCGCGATCGTCGAGGCGACGGTCAGCGCCAGGTGCGTGCCGATCTTGCTGACGACGGTGGCGGGATCCAGCGCCTGGGTCTCGATGAAGTCCAGGGGCTGGCTGAACACCGAGACGAAGGCGATCGCGAGCCCGACGACGACGATGACCGGGTAGACGAAGAGGTCGGCGTTGTCGCGCAGGAGGGCGCGCTTGCGTCCGGAGGTCGCACCGCCGACGGCGGTGATCGCGGGGTTGCCCGCGAGCCCCGGGACGGGGTCGTGGGCGGTCACTGGCCACGCGCCCGCGTCTTGAGCCCGCCGACCAGGTCGTTCCAGTGCAGGACGCCCTGGGCCCGGCCTTCCTCGTCGACCACGGCGACCACCGAGGCGCCGCCGTCGAGCATGACGTCGACGGCGTCGTAGACCGTGCCCGAGATCGGCACCGTCACGAGGGGCATGCCCGTCGCGTCGCCGCCGGGGAGGTGGCGCCACGACACGGGCTTGCCCGAGCCGTCGACCTCGGCGACGGCGGTGCCGTTCTGGCTGCCGGCGGCCTTCTCGTCGGTCTCGATCGGGTGCAGCTCGAGGCGGGACAGCTCGAGCAGGCTCAGCCGTCGGACCGCCGCGCCGCCGCCGACGAAGTCCGACACGAAGTCGTTCGCCGGGCGGGTCAGGATCGTCTCGGGGTCGGCGTACTGCTCCAGCCGGCCGGTGGCGAACACCGCGATCTTGTCGCCGAGCTTCACGGCCTCCTGGAGGTCGTGGGTGACGAAGGCGATGGTCTTGCCGACGGTGCGCTGGATCTCCAGGAACTCGTCCTGGAGGCGGTCGCGCGTGATCGGGTCGATGGCGCCGAACGGCTCGTCCATGAGCATGACGGGCGGGTCCGCGGCGAGCGCCCGGGCGACGCCGATGCGCTGCTGCTGACCGCCGGAGAGCTGGCGCGGGTACCGGTCGCGGAACGTCGAGGGCTCGAGGCCGACGAGGTGGAGCAGCTCGTCGGCGCGCTCGCGGACGCGCTGCTTGTCCCACCCGAGCATCTTCGGGACGACGCCGATGTTGTCGGCGATCGAGAAGTGCGGGAACAGGCCGCCCTGCTGGATGACGTAGCCGATCTCGCGACGCAGCTGGTCGCCGTCGACGTTCGTGACGTCCTTGCCGTCGAGCAGGATGCGCCCGGCGCTCGGCTCGATCAGGCGGTTGATCATCTTGAGCGTCGTCGTCTTGCCGCAGCCCGAGGGCCCGATGAGCATGACGATGTCGCCCTGCTGGATGGCCAGGTCTAGCTGACTCACCGCGGGCTGGGTGCTGCCCGGGTAGATCTTCTCGACGCCCTCCAGGACGATCATGTCCGATCTCCCGGCGTCGTGCGCCGGGACGGTGGCGGTCTGGTCTGCGGTCTCAGACACGGATACCCCTGGGGATGGTCAGTCGCTGGACGATGGCGAAGAAGATCTCGAACGCCGCGGCGACGAGGAGACAGAACACGGTGCCCGTGATCACCTGCGGGAACGAGTTGGCGGAGCCGATGCGGGAGAGACCGGAGAGCACGAGCGTGCCGAGGCCGGGGCCCTGCACCAGGGCGGCGACCGTCGTGATCGCGATGGTGATGAGCGTGGTGACGCGGATGCCGTTGAGGATGATCGGCCACGCGAGCGGCAGCTGGATCGTGAGCAGCCGCCGCATGCGGCTGTACCCCAGCCCGCGTGCCGACTCCAGGACGGCCCGGTCGACCGACGTGAGGCCGGCGACGGTGTTCCGCAGGACCGTGTACAGCGAGTACACCGTCAGCACGATCACGGTGGTCGTCAGCCCGAAGCCGGTCAGCGGCAGGATGAGGACGAACAGGGCGAGCGAGGGCACGGTCAGGGCGGCCGCGGTGATGAGGAGCGAGCCCTCGCGGATCCCGACCGCGAACCAGTCGAAGCTGTAGCGCGGGGGATCGGGCTCACCCGATGAGACGATCATGCCCAGGACGATGCTGATCGCGGACCCGATGGTGACCGCGATGAGCACGACCAGGAAATGGGCCTGGGTGAGGAACAGGACCTGTTGGAGGTTCTGCGAGAGATAGGAGAAGTACTCGTTCACAAGGCTCCTTCCCGGGGAGCGGGACGGGTTCGCCAGGGCCGCTGGAACGCGGCACCCAGGGAGGTGGACAGATCCGAGGCCGCCCGCAGCACCGCGGCGCGGACCTCGTCGAGCACCGGGTCGATCCGCGACTCGGGGCCGCTGACGCCCAGGGCGGCGACGACGGTGCCGCCGCTGTCGCGGACCGGCGCGCCGAGGGACAGCAGCCCCCGGTCGGTCTCGTGACGGGCGGTCGACCACCCGCGGCGGCGCTCGTCGGCCACCCGTGACACGAGCTCGTCCAGCGAGCGGGGGGCCGCGGGACCCGCGGGCCCGAGGCCCTCGGGCACGATGACGCGGGCGATCGCGGCGGTGTCGAGGTCGAACAGCAGTGCACGTCCGGTCGCGGTGCACGACAACGGGGCGGTGCGGCCGACCCATCCCGCGGCGCGCAGCTCGCTGTCCGGCGCGGCGGTGCTGATGGTCATGACGCTGCCGCCGCTGCGGATGCCCACGTCCACGCGCTCACCGAGCAGCGCCGCCTCGCGGGAGACGGCCGCGTCGGCCTCGTCGCGCAGGCGGCGGTCGACGGCGGTGGCGCCGATGGCGAACAGCCGCGTGCCGATGCGGTAGCGCAGGGACCCGGGCTCGCGGTCGACGTAGCCGGCGTCGGCGAGCAGCTTGAGCAGGCGCGAGACCTGCGACTTGTCCCGTCCCAGCTGGCGGGCGATCTCGACGACGCCCAGCGAGGAGGGCCCGCCGGGGGTGCCGAGCAGGTCGAGCACGTCGAGGGCGCGGTGCACCGGGCCGCTGGTCTCCTCGCGCGGGCGCCGGCCGCGGGGGGCGGGCGCGCCGAGCGTCGGGTCGAGGGCGCCGTCGCGGGGCGGGGCGGGGCTGCGCTGGGCCGGTGTGGAGGCCGGTGTGGAGGCCGGCGCGGGTGCCGAGGCGGGTGCCGGGGCCGGTGCCGCGACGTCGGGTGCGTCGGCACGGGCGCGTGGGCTCACACGACACCTCCCGTCCCGTCACCCCGCCTCGCGGTCGGCCCCGGCGGGGCGTCTGCGGCAACGGGCGTTGTCCCTGCGACAACGATTGCGGGGACAGTAGGCGGGTCGAGCGAGGTTGTCACCCCGTTGATCTGACATCCGAGGGATGTCCGGGACGCCGCCGTGGACGCCGTGGGTAGCGCCCTGGCGCTCCGCACCCGGGCACGAAACGGATCCCGGCAGCTCCGGGCCACGGACGGGACGCGAACGGCCCTCCTCGGGCACGCAGGCGTAACGGAGAGTGACCTCCGCGCGTGTCGAGATCGTGATGTGTAGAGCGTCCCCGGCTGTCGTCCGTCCGGGGGAGCGTCCGCGCCCGTCCGTCAGGTCGGGTTGGCCGCGTCCCGGGAGTCGATGGCCTGGCGCTGCGGCTCCCCGACGCCCCAGAGCCCGAGCAGCCGGTTCTCGATGCGGTCGAGCTCCGCGCCGATCGCCACGTGGGCGCTGCGCCGGCGCGAGGCGGGCATCTGCTCGGAGGCGCGCACCGCGGACTCGAGGTCGGTGAGGCGCTGCTCCGCGTCGTCGACGAACGAGGTGATCTCGCCGGCTCGCCCGCCCTGGTCGCCGCCGTGGCGGGCGCGCAGGTCGCGGGCGGACAGCGCGAGGTTGTGGATGCGCGCGTAGAGCGCCGCGCCGCGGCCGGTGAACTCGTTGAGCTCGTCGGGGGCGATGCCGAACTGGCGCGCGCGGTGCGCGTCCCAGCGGTCCCGCGCGGTGCCGACGGCCTGGTAGACGATGGGGGCCACGACCGGGATGAGGATGCGCGCGATGCCGATGTAGCGCTTGATCTTCGCGCCGGTCAGCGGGTCGGCGGCCGTGCCCTCGACGTCGTCGTCGTCGCCCTCGGGCTCGGGGCCCTTGGCCTTGCGGCGCTTCTTGACGGCCTTGAGCGCCTTCTTGTCCCCGAGCAGGACCGCTTCCTGAGCCTCGGCGAGGAGGCGCTCCGCGCGGGCCGCCTTGCGCTGCTCGGATTGGGCGGCGGCCGCGAGGGCGGCGGCCCTCGGGCTCACTACGAACACGTCGTCGGCCATCTCCAGCGCGTCCGCGGCCGTCGCGGGTCGCTCGCGTGAGCGCCGCAGCAGTCCCATGGACCCTCCCCGTCTCGTGCCGGCGCTCGTGCCCCGGGCGATCGTCGAGCACCCTAGTGGGCCGGGACGGCTCGCCGCGGGCGCGACGGGCGCCGAGTGCCCCGCCCGGAGCGGGCGCACACCCGCCGCGGCGCCGGGGGCTGTCGGGGCCGCGTGGGAAGCTCGAGGGGTGAGCACGACGACCGCCCCGGGGGCCGGCGACGCGGGCGCGCCCGTCGCCGCCCCGCGTCCGGTCCTGCTCGACGCCGCGGCCACCACGCGGTGCCGTCGCCGGGTCCACCTCGAGCACGTCCCGGTGGAGGACCTCGTGGCGGGCGCCCCGCGCGACGAGGACGCCGACCCCGGGGTCGCGATGCGCCGGGCCGACGCGACGGCGCACCGGGCGGCGCTGGCCGCGCGCTGGGCCGAGCTGCTGGGCGCGCGCTGGACGGAGGTGCCGCCGGCGAGCGGCTCGGCGGCGCGGGCGGCGGCCACGCGGGCGGTGCTCGCGGAGGCGGGGCCCGGTGTCGACGTCGTGGGCGGCGCCGAGCTGCCGGCCGCCGAGGGCCGCCGGGGTGGGGCGGAGGTGCTGGTGCGCGCCGTGCCCGGCGACCCCGCGTCCGGCTGGTGGCCGCTGATCGTCGTGCGCCACCGGGTCACCGATCCCGGCGGCGGCGCGCTCACCTCCCCGCTCGCGCAGCCCCACCCCCTGGCCGCGGCGCCCGACGCGACGCGCCGGGTCCGCACGGTCACACGCGACGTCCTGCGCCTGGCGCACCTGCACCGGATGCTGCGCGCCGCGGGCCTGGCCCCGCCCGAGGCCCCGCCCGAGGAGCCCGACGCGCCGGTGTGGGGCGGGCTCGTCGGGCTCGACGCCGACGCCGTGGTGTGGATCGACCTCGCCACGCCCTCGGGGCCGGGCGGGCGCAGCGTGCTCGAGACCTACGACCGTCGCCACGCCGACCGCCTCGCCGTCGCCGAGTCCGCCCGCACGCGGGGCCCGGTGCTCGCCGAGCCCTCGCGCATCACCGAGTGCCGCCGCTGCCCGTGGTGGCCGACGTGCGAGGCGGCGCTGCGGGCCGTCGACGACGTCAGCCTCGTGGTCCGGGGCGACGCGGCGCTGCGGCTGCGCGGCCAGGGCATCACCACGGTGCGCGAGCTCGCGGCGGTCGACCCCGCGGTCGGGCTCCCGGGCCCGGAGCCGGACGAGGGCGCCGACCCGTCCGACCGAGGGGCCGACGCGGTGCCCGACGCGCCCGACCTCGTCGAGGCGGTCGCGCTGGCGCGGGCCTGGCGCGGCGACGTCCCGCTGGTGCGCCGGGTCGCGCGGCCCACGGTCGCGCGGGGCGAGGTCGAGCTCGACGTCGACATGGAGAGCCTCGGCGAGGACGGGGCCTACCTCTGGGGCGTGCTGCTCTCGGGCGCCGACATCGGCCTCGAGCCCGGCTACCGGGCGTTCGCGACGTGGGACCCGCTGCCCACCCGCGACGAGGGCCGCTCGTTCGGCGAGTTCTGGACGTGGCTGTCCGACGTGCGCGCCCGGTGCGCCGCGCGGGGGCTCGAGCTGCGCGCCTACTGCTACAACGAGCAGGCCGAGAACCGCTGGCTGCGCGGGTCGGCCGAGCGCTTCGCCGGCATGCCCGGGGTGCCCACGGCCGACGAGGTCGAGGAGTTCATCGCCTCCGACGTGTGGATCGACCTCTTCCCCGTCGTCAGCGAATCGTTCCTCTGCCCCCACGGCAAGGGCCTCAAGCGGGTCGCGCCGTCGGCGGGCTTCTCGTGGCACGACCCCGAGGCCGGCGGCGAGAACTCCATGCGCTGGTACCGCGAGGCGGTCGGCCTCGACGGCGGCGAGCCGGACCCCGCCCAGCGCGAGCGGCTGCTCGTCTACAACGCCGACGACGTCCGGGCGACGTGGACGCTGCGCACGTGGCTCACCTCGCCCCGGGTGCTCGAGGTGCCCCACATCGACGACCTCTAGCGGGGCTGCATCCGCAGCGCGCCGTCGAAGCGGATGACGTCGCCGTTGAGGTAGTCGTGCTCGACGATCATGGCCACCAGCTGGGCGTACTCGTCGGGCTTGCCCAGGCGCTGCGGGAACGGGATGCCGGCCGCCAGCTGCTCGCGGAACGACTCCTCGACGCCCGCGAGCATCGGGGTGTCGATGATCCCGGGCGCGATCGTCATGACGCGGATGCCGTACTGGGCGAGGTCGCGCGCCGCCGGCACGGTCATGCCCACGACGCCGCCCTTCGAGGCGGAGTAGGCGATCTGCCCGACCTGGCCCTCGAACGCGGCGACCGAGGCGGTGTTGACGACGACGCCGCGGGCACCGTCGGCCAGCGGCTCAGTCTGCGCGACGGCCTCGGCGGCCAGGCGCATCACGTTGAACGTGCCGATGAGGTTCACGCCGATGACCTGCTGGAACGTGCCCAGGTCGTGCGGGCCCTTCTTCGACAGGACGCGCCCGGGGGTGCCGATGCCCGCGCAGTTGACCACCACGCGCAGCGGCAGCCCCGTGTTCACGGCCACCTCGACCGCCACGGCCACGTCGTCGCCGTCGGTCACGTCGGCGCCGACGTACTCGACGCCGTCCAGGGGCTCGGCGCCGTCGACGGCCTTCGGCAGGTCGATGGCGATGACGCGTGCCCCGTCCGCGGCGAGCCGGCGCACGGTGGCGCCGCCGAGGCCGGAGGCCCCGCCGGTGACGATCGCGGCGACGTCGGTGGTGTCCATGCGCTGCAGTGCTCCTCGGGACGCGGCGGGTGGTGACGCTCGGTCGGGCGGCTGCCCGGCGGGGAGGCTATCGCCGACGAGCCCGCCGGTCAGCGCTGACCGTTCGCGTCACACCGCGCGGTCAGCGGCGCGTGATCCCGAGCTGGAGGTCGTCGAGGTAGCGCGCGGCGAAGCCCGCCTCGGAGTAGGCGAGGTAGAAGTCCCACATCCGCACGAACGTCTCGTCGAACCCGAGCGCCCGGACCTCGGGCTCCCGCGCCAGGAACGTCCCGCGCCAGCGGCGCAGCGTCTCGGCGTAGTCGGGCCCGATGGAGCGGCGCTCCACGACCTCCATGGTCGTGTGCTCGGCGAGCGTGTGCTCGATCGCCTCGATGCTGGGGATGAGCCCGCCCGGGAAGATGTACTTGTGGATCCAGGTGTACGAGGACTTCGTCGCCTGGAGCCGGTGGTCGGGCATCGTGATCGACTGCAGGCCGAAGCGGCCGCCGGGCGCGAGCAGCCGGTCGACGGTGCGGAAGTACTCGGGCCAGAAGCGCTCGCCCACCGCCTCGATCATCTCCACGCTGACGACCGCGTCGTACTCGCCGGTCGCCTCGCGGTAGTCGCGCACGGCGATGGTGATCCGGTCGGAGACGCCGGCCGCCTCGGCGCGGGCGCGGGCGAGCTCGGCCTGCTCCACCGACAGCGTCAGCGTCGTGACGCGGGCGCCCCGCTGCGCGGCGCGGATGGCCGTCTCGCCCCAGCCGGTGCCGATCTCGAGGACCTGGCTCCCGGCGCGGACGCCGGCCAGGTCGAGCACCCCGTCGATCTTGCGGTGCTGGGCGTCGACCAGCGGCTCCTGCGGGCGTGACGGGTCGAACCAGGCCGCCGAGTACATCATCGACTCGTCGAGGAACAGGGAGAACAGGTCGTTCGACAGGTCGTAGTGGCGGTGCACGTTCTCCCGCGACACGGTCGCGTCGGCGGCGACCTCCTCGTGCGGCTGCCCCCGGTCGTAGACCCGGCGCAGGTTGCGCACCGGGCGGGGCACGAGCTGCTCGACGTGGTCGGTGAGGCAGCGCAGCACGCCGACGAGGTCGTCGGTGTCCCAGTCGCCGACCATCCAGCCCTCGCCGAACCCGATCAGGCCGTGGAGGCCGAGGCGGGTGAAGAACGCCTCCGGCCGGATGATGCGCAGACCGGGGCCGCGGGGGTCGCCCTCGACCGACCCGTCCGGCCACACGAGGTGCAGCGGCAGGCGCCGCACCGCCGCCCGCACGAGGGTGCGGGCCACCGTCCGGCGCAGCAGGCTCTCCCCGGGGTCCTGCAGCCCCGGCCAGACACCCTCGGCGGGCTGGGGGACCACACGACGGGGTCCGGTGACCCGGGAGCTGGTGGAGGAGGTCGGTGACACGTCGCTGTCCTCTCGTCCGCGGCCGGGTGCTCGACCGCCTGGGCGCCTGCGCAGCGCCATGTGCGCCACGCTCGCTGCGTCCTTCGTCCTCGAGGCCCGAGGTGTTCGACGTGTTTCGCGCGGATCACGTCGGGAACCGCCGGAGCGAGGGCCCGCGACGATCACTCACGGCCCCGGCCGGTGCGTTACCGTGCGGCACCTGCCGAGGTCGGACGGTGACCGTGCGGCACCGGCACGGCCGCGGAGGAAGGTGCGATGGGCGTCCCCGAGCAGCTGCGCCGGCTCGACGAGGACCTGGCCACCGGCCGCGTCGACGCCGAGTCCTACCGGCGACGACGCGACGAGCTCCTCGCCGCCCGGCTGCCCGCGCCACCCCCGCCCGTCGAGCCCCGGGCCGATCCCTCGCCGGACGACGCCGACCTGGACGACAGCGAGCTCGACGCCGCCGAGCGCGAGCTCGGCTTCGGTCCCGAGTTCGACGAGCCCTACCCGGCGACCCCCACGGACGCGCCGTCGACGCCGCCGACCCGGGCCCCGGCCGCTCCGGCGACCCCGGCCGTGACCCCGCCGCCGCCCGCGGAGTCCCCGCGTCCACTCGCCGGCGCCCGCGTCGAGACCGGGCCGCCCGCGGACAGCGCGCCCGTTCCCGAGGCGCCGGCCGAGGTCGTGGCGGAGACCGTCGAGACCGCCGAGGACTCCGACCCCCCGGAGCCCGACCCCGCCCCGCCGGTGGAGGACACGACGACGGCGGAGGACGCGCCCGCCGAGGACGTCCCGGTGGAGGTCGCGCGGGCCGAGGTCACCCCGTCCACCACCCCGCCCCCCGACGACGACCCCGACGCCGCCCACCCCCGCGGCATCCCCGTCCCACCGCCGCCGGCGGACGCACCGCCGCTGCCGGGCACGTCGGCCGCGCCCGGTCTGCGCCCGCCCCCGCCCCCCGAGGACGACGACGCGGCCGAGACCGACGAGCGCCCGCTGCCCGCCGACCCGTTCCCGCCGCCGTTCCGCTGGTCGTCACCCGACGAGACCGGCGACCCCGACGGCGAGGCGTCGCCGGACACCACGCAGGTCGTGCGCGGCGCCCCCGGCCCGGCGGCGGACCGCACCCAGGTGGTGGCGACCGGTCGGGCGCCCGAGGAGACGCAGGTCGTGCCGGCGCGGGTCGCGTCGACCCGGTCCGGGCCGCCGCCCCCGCCGCAGGGCCCCGGCCGCACGCCCGGCCGCCCGCCGGTCCGGCCGCCGCCGGAGCGCACGCAGTTCGTGCCCGGCGCGGTGCCGGCCCGGGCCGCGAGGGGCGGGGTGGCGCGCCCCGAGGAGACGGCTCCGCCGTGGGCGGCCGCTGCGGCGCGCTCCGAGGGCCTGCAGGGACGCGAGCTGTTCGCCCGCGGATCGGGCCCGCGGGCGGGCGCGATCCTCGGCACGGTGGCGGTGCTGCTGCTCGTGGTGCTCGTGCTGGTGGTGTCGTTCGCCCTGGCCTGAGCGGGCGTCACTAGGCTCGCCCCCGTGGCGACGATGGTCAGCTTCCACGCTCACCCCGACGACGAGTGCATCGCGTGCGGCGGTGTCATGCGCGCGGCCGCGGACGCGGGGCACCGCGTGGTGCTGGTGGTCGCCACCCGCGGCGAGCACGGCGAGATCGTGCCCGGCGTCCTGGACGACGGCGAGACGCTGGCCGACCGGCGGGTCCGCGAGACGCACGCGGCCGCCGAGGTGCTCGGGATCGCCCGCGTGGAGTTCCTCGGCTACGTCGACTCCGGCATGGTCGACACCGAGACCAACGGCGCGCCCGGCTCGTTCTGGTCCGCCGACGTCGACGAGGCCGCCCAGCGGCTCGCGGCGATCCTGCGCGAGGAGGACGCCGACGTCCTCACCTGCTACGACCGCATCGGCGGCTACGGCCACCCCGACCACATCCAGGTCCACCGCGTCGGCCTGCGCGCCGGGGAGCTCGCCGGCACGCCGCGGGTCTACGAGGCGACCCAGAACCGCGACGAGTTCCGCCGCATGGTCGCGATGGCGCGCGAGGTCGGCGAGGACGCCCCGGACCTCGACCCCGAGGGCTTCGGGTCGCCCGAGGCGGAGCTGACCACCCGCGTCGACGTCACCCCGTGGCTGGACGCCAAGCGCGCGGCGATGCGGGCGCACCGCAGCCAGATCGCCGACGACTCCTTCTTCCTCACGCTCGACGACGCGCGGTTCGCGCTGGCGTTCGGCACCGAGTGGTTCATCCGCGTCGGCGGCGACCCCGCGCAGCGGGAGGACACCCTCTTCCCCGTCTGACCCTCGCTATGCCCCTCGCGCTGCGCACCCCGCGGAGGCCAGGGTGGGCGACGTGGAACGAGGACGGCGCCTGCTGGCGGACCCGCAGCACACCAAGGGCACCGCGTTCACCGACGCCGAGCGGCGGCGCCTCGGTCTGCTCGGCCTCCTGCCCGCGGGGGTGCAGACGCTCGAGGAGCAGGTCGGCCGGTGCTGGTCGGAGGTGCAGCGCCTCGCCAGCGACCTCGACCGCTACGTCTACCTCCGCTCGCTGCAGGACCGCAACGAGCGACTGTTCTACTCCGTGCTCGCCGCGCACGTGGCGGAGTCGATGCCGCTGGTCTACACGCCGACCGTGGCCGAGGGCTGCCGGCGGTTCTCCGAGATCTGGCGCCGCCCGCGCGGGCTGTACCTGTCGTGGCCCGACCGCGAGCACCTGCGCGAGGCGCTGCGGAACCGGCCGCACGCCGAGGTCGACGTCATCGTCGTCACCGACGGCCAGCGCATCCTCGGCATCGGCGACCAGGGCGTCGGCGGCATGGGCATCCCGATCGGGAAGCTGTCGCTCTACACGCTGATCGGCGGCATCGCGCCGGCGCGCACGCTGCCGATCCTGCTCGACGTCGGCACCGACAACGCCGAGCTGCTCGAGGACCCCTTCTACCTGGGCTGGCGCCACCACCGCATCGACGACGACGCCTACACCGAGTTCGTCGACCGGTTCGTCGAGGCCGTGCGCGCGGAGCTGCCCGACGTCCTGCTGCAGTGGGAGGACTTCGCGACGCCGCACGCGCTGCCGATCCTGCAGCGCTACCGCGACCGGCTGCTGACGTTCAACGACGACATCCAGGGCACCGCCGCGGTCGCCCTCGGCGCGCTGCGCGGGGCGACGGCCGTGGCGGGCACGCGGCTCCGCGACCAGCACGTGGTGATGCTCGGCGCGGGCTCCGCCGGCGTCGGGGTGATGGAGATGGTCGCCCAGCAGATGGTCGACGAGGGCCTGTCGGAGACCGAGGCCCTCGCGCGCTGCTGGCTCGTGGACGTCCGCGGCCTGCTCACCGCCGACCGCGAGGACCTCTCCGACGCCCAGCGCCGCTTCGCCACCGACCCCGCCGCGGTGGCGGACTGGGGTCCCGGTGCCGACGGGGGGCTCCCGCAGCTGCGCGACGTCGTCGAGCACGTGACGGTCGGTGTCCTGCTCGGTCTGTCGACCGCGGCCGGCGCCTTCACCGAGGAGATCGTCCGGACGATGGCGGCCAAGGTCGACCGGCCGATCGTCTTCCCGCTGTCCAACCCCACGGCCAACGCCGAGGCCCGGCCCGCCGAGATCGACGCCTGGACCGACGGGCGGGCCCTCATCGCCACCGGCTCGCCGTTCACGCCGCTGCGTCGTGGCGACCGCGACGTCCCCGTGGCGCAGTGCAACAACGTCTACGTCTTCCCGGCGATGGGCCTCGCCGTCACCGCCGCGCACGCCACGCGCGTCACCGACGCGATGATGCGCGCCGCCGCGGGCGCGCTCGGGGCCGCCTCGCCGGCCCTGCGCGACGGCGACGCGCCGCTGCTGCCGCCGTGGGCGCAGGTCCGCGAGCTCGCCGAGGACATGGCCGTGGCGGTGGGGCTGCAGGCGGTCGCCGACGGGGTCGCGCCGCGGCGCACCGAGGCCGAGCTGCGCGAGGCGGTGCGGGCGACGCGCTGGGAGCCCGGCTACGACGAGCCGTAGGTCCCCGTGGTGATATGGACGCCGACACCGGACGCGCGAGGGCCGGAGCCGGCGGAGGGGGAGGACCTGACGTGGCCACCGGCCTCGACCAGTCCGTGGAGGGACCGGCCCGGGACGTCCCGACCGTCCCCGACGAGCCCGACGCGACGCCTCGCCGGCGCTGGTGGGACGGGCGCACGGCCCTCGTCGCGGCCGGCGGCGGCCTGCTCGGCGCGCTGCTGTTCCTCGTCGCGTACCGGGGCATGCCCGACGACTCCTACATCACGCTCGACTACGCGCGGAACGTCGTCGAGCACGGCCACTGGGGCCTCACCCCGTTCCGGGACGCGAACTCCGCCACCTCGCCGCTGAACGTCTGGCTGCTCATCGGCGGCATCCTCGTGTCCGGCCGCCCGGTCGTCGCCGTGGGTCTGGTGCTCGTCGCGACCACCGCCCTCACCGCGGTCTGGGCCGCGCAGCTGGGACGGTCGGTGGGCGTCCGGCCCCCGCTCGTCGCCGGGCTCACCGTCGGCCTGCTCGTCACCTCGCCGATCTTCGCCTCCGTCGTCGGCATGGAGTCGTTCCTCGTCGCGGCCACGCTCGTCGGCGTCGCGCGCTACGCCGCGGACCGCCGTGCCGTGGCGGCCGGGATCCTCACGGGCCTCGCGGTGCTGACGCGCCCCGACCTGGTGCTGCCCGCGGTGGTCCTCGTCGCCGTGCTCTTCCTCGCGCAGGCGCCGCGTCCGTGGTTGCGGGCGCTGCTGGCGGTGGGCGTCGGCGCGGCGGTGACGCTGCCGTGGCACATCTGGTCGTGGTTCGTGCTGGGCAGCTTCGTGCCCGACAGCCTCATCATCAAGACCGGCGGCGCCTTCCCCGGTGGCGAGGTCTTCGGCAACGGCCCGCTGTTCATGGCCGAGCGGTGGCCGATCCCGATGCTCGTGGTCGGCGTGGTGGCCGGTGTCGGCGTCGTGTCGATCGTGGCGTCCGCCGTGCGCTGGGCGCGCGGGGCGGACCGCTTGCTCGACCGCGTCGTCGTCGCCGCTGGGCTCGCCGCGGCCGCGCACTACGGGGCCTACGCGGCGATGGGCGTCTCGTCCTACATCTGGTACTACTGCCCGTCGCTCGCGCTGCTGACGCTGTGCGCCGCGGTGGGCGCCGCGGACCTGCGGGCGCGCGTGACCGGGGCCGTCGTCACCGGGCTCGCCCTCGTCGCCGGCGTCGGTGTCGGGAACCAGGTGGCCCTGGGCGTCCCGTGGCCGCACCCGTCGATCTTCGGCAACTGGGCCAGCGCGGCCGACTACCTGAACGCGGGCCGCGAGCTCGGACGGGCGCTGCCCCCGGGCCAGAGCGTCCTGGCGCCCGGCGAGATCGGCACCCTGGCCTACGGGTGCGGCTGCGACATCGTCGACCAGTTCAGCGACCGGGCCCGGCTCATGGCGATCGTCGACGCGCGGGTGGCCGAGGCCGGTCCCGTCGGGGCCGCCCTGCTGCGGCTGAACTTCCTGCACGCGGAGCGCGGGCCGCTCGAGGCGCCCGACCACATCCTGACCTACCGGGTGGGCCCCGGTCCGGGCTGGCCCACCTACGTCCTCGGACGCGGCGCCGGGCACCTGGTCCTGGAGTAGAGGGGTTCAGCCCTCGAGGATGTAGCCGCGCCCGCGCACGGTGCGGATGCGCTCGGCCCCGAGCTTGCGGCGCAGGTAGCCGATGTAGACCTCGACGATGTTCGAGGTCGGCGGCCCGCCCCACACGCGGGTGACCAGCTGCTCCTGCGACATCGCCTGCCCGCGCGGGTGGCGGATGAGGGCGTCGACCACGGCGTACTCGGTGCGCGAGAGGCTCACCGGCTTGCTCTCGACGAACACCTGCTCGAGCGCGGTGTCGACCATGATCTCGCCGCGGCGCAGGAAGAGCTGGGCGGTGGGGCGGTCGTCGCCGAGGCGCAGGCGCAGGCGGGCGAGCAGCTCCTCCATCGGGAACGGCGTCACCAGGTAGTCGTCCTGCGTCGCGCGCAGGGTCGACACTGTGCGGTCGCGGGCCTCGGGGCTGGTCAGCGCGATGACCGGGGTGCGGGGGCTGTCGCGGTGGAGGTCCGCGAGGACCTCGACCGGCCGCAGCCCGGGCATCTCGATGTCGAGCACCACCGCCCGCGCCCCGCTGGCCCGTGCGGTCGCCCCGACGCTCCAGCTCTCGCGCAGCAACTGGGGCTCGAAGCCGTGGGACCGCAACGTGCCCACCAGGACGCTCGTTGTGCGGTGGGAGGGGGCCACGCACAGCACGCGGCCCCGCTCCGCGCCCGCATAACGATCAGGTCTCATCGACGACAGCTTGACGCGGACCTCGTCCGAGGGCAATCGACGAGCGGCGAGCGGAGACGTGACACACGTCGGCGGTGGTCTCCTGAGAGACACGCCCCGCGAGCGGGCGAAATCTTCACCCTTTCGGAGTCATCAGCCTGCTGTTCATCGCGCCGAGCGGGCCTGCGAGCGGTCGTTCGACGACGGATCTCTCAGCTCCGGCGTCGCCCGGCGGTCGGATCCCTAACGTCACCCGCCGTCGGAGCCGTGCGGCGACGCTCCCCCTTCTGCCGCCGCCGGCTCCGTGGTCACACCCCGCACACCCGTGCCCGGTACCGACCCCGGACGAGCTCCCCCGTCCCGGCGCCGCGGCACTCTCAGGAGGATCCCCGTGCCCCGACGCGGACGACATCGCACAAGTGTCCCGACACGCCTCATCGCGGCCGTGGCGGCGTTGCTGGTCACGGCCGGCGTCGTCGTCGCCGCCGGATCGGCGGCTGCCGACGACCAGGACGGCGGCCTGTTCAGCGCCCTGAGCAGCGACGAGAGCTCCGGTGGCTCCGACGACGAGGGCTCCGGCGACGACCAGGACGGCCAGGACCAGGAGTCCGAGGGCTCCGAGGGTTCCGGCGACGAGGAGTCGGGCGACGGCTCCGAGGACGCCGACGGCCAGCAGGACGGTCGGGACGGCCAGGACGGCCAGGAGCAGCGCCGCCAGCAGGACAACGACCTCGTCGAGGACGAGGGCGAGGTCGACGCCGACCGCGAGGCCCCCGAGGTCGAGGCCGCCGAGGCCGCCGACCCGTTCCCCGGCCGTGACGAGATCGCGGACGCGGACGAGGGCGACTTCGTCGACATCGCCGACGTCGACGCCAACGGCGGCGAGTTCGGCGAGGGCGGCCGCCGGCTGAGCGGCGGGTCGTACACCGTCGACTGCGGCGTCAGCGACCACAACAACTCCGACAACTACATGGCGGCGCCGGGCAAGCGGAACGGTGCCCAGCACGTCCACGACTACGTCGGCAACGAGAGCACCAACGCGAACTCCGACGACGACTCGCTCGAGCAGGCCGGCACGTCCTGCGTGAACGGCGACCAGTCGACGTTCTTCTGGCCGGTGCTGCGCGACCTCAACGGCACCGGGCCCGACGTGGACGAGGACGGCGGCACGCTCGACGGCAACCGGGGCGCGATCCTGCAGCCGCGGTCGGCCCAGCTGAGCTTCCACGGCCACGGTGACGAGCCGGTGGAGCCGATGCCGACGCACCTCATGATGATCATGGGGAACGCCAAGCAGGGCGCGCAGGGCGGCGAGAACGCCAACGCCAAGTACACCTGCACCGGGCAGGAGGAGCGGGTCACCAGCCAGTACCCGATCTGCGGTGCGGGCTCGAACCTGGTGCGCATCCTCGACTACCCGAGCTGCTGGGACGGCCAGAACCTCGAGTCGAAGAACTTCCGCGACCACATGGCCTTCACCGACGAGGACGGCAACTGCGCCGACGGGCTCACCCCCATCCCGGCGCTGCGGATCACGCTGACCTACGACCAGCCCGAGGGACGCGCGTTCCAGATCGACAGCTTCCCGAACGAGCAGCACGACCCGGCCACCGACCACTCCGACTTCGAGAACCTGGCCACCCAGGACTCGAACGACGCCGGTGCGGCCTGCATCAACGAGAACCGGACCTGCGCGAACCTGCAGCAGTAGTCCCGCACGACCCGAGGGGCCGCCCGCCCGTGATCTGCGCGATCACGGGCGGGCGGCCCCTCGCGTTCGTGGGCCCGCCGACCTACCGTCGGCGGCAGGCGTCGAGGAGGCGCTCACGGGAGTCCGGGCCACCGGGCTGAGAGGGGACCTGACGCGGTCCCGACCGTTCGAACCTGATCCGGGTCATGCCGGCGCAGGGAGGCCGCTGATGAGCACGTCCACGTCCACCTCCGGGTCCACCTCCGGGTCCGCCACCTCGGGCCCCGCCGAGGTCGCCCCCACCCTCGACGGGCCGGTGCCCAGGACCCTCGGCTTCCTCGACCAGGGCGCCTTCTGGGCCAACCTCGGGGTCAGCCTGCTCGGCTTCGCCGGGGTGCTGGCCGTGCTGGAGCCCGCCGGCGCCCCGCCGCTCACGGTGGCCGCGGCCGTCACGGCGACCGTCGTCGGCACGCTGATCGGCAGCGCCATGATCGGGCTCTCGGCGATGCCCGGCGCCGCGACCGGGGCGCCGGCCATGGTGCTGCTGCGCGGGCTCTTCGGCGGCGTCCTGTCGTGGGTCCCGTCGGTGCTCAACGTCGTGCAGCTCATCGGCTGGGGCACCTTCGAACTCGTCGTCATCGCCCAGGCCGGCACCCTCGCGCTCGGCGGGCCGACCTGGGCGTGGGTGCTCGGGGCCGGCGTCGTCACCACCGTGCTCACGCTGCGGCCGCTGGGGATGCTGCGGCTGCTGCGCCGGGTGGTCACGGTGCTCGTGGCGATCTCTGTCGCATACCTCGCGTGGTGGCTGTTCTCGAGGCCCGAGCTGTCGCTCACCGCCGGCGGCGGGTCCTGGGCCGGCTTCTGGGCGGGGTCCGATGCGGCGATCGCGGTAGCGGTGTCCTGGATCCCGGTGGCCTCGGACTTCTCCCGCCACTCGCGGCGCGTCTCCACCGCCTTCACCGCCGCGACCGTCGGCTACGGCGTCACCCAGATCCTCTGCTTCGTCGTGGGCCTCGCCGCCCTGGCGCTGGTCGGGGGCGACGGCGACGCGGTGTTCGCCCCGATGCTCGCCGCGCCGCTCGGGGTCGTCGCGCTGCTCGTGCTGACCGCGCGGGAGACCGACCAGTCGTTCGCCAACGTCTACTCGACGGCGGTGTCGGTGCAGAACCTCGCGCCGCGTGCCGACCGGCGTCTGCTCTGCCTCGCGATCGGTGCGGTGATCACCGTGCTCGCGCTCGGCGTCACGATCGACGACTACGCGGTCTTCCTCGCCGTCATCGGCTCGGTGTTCGTGCCGCTGCTCGGCGTCGGGGTCGGCGACGCGCTGGTCCGCCGAGGTACTCCGCCCGACCTGTCCCGCTGGGCCCCCTCCCGCCCGCTCATGGTCGTGGCCTGGGGGGTCGGTCTCGTCGCGTACCAGCTGGTCAACCCCGGTGGCGCGCCCGTGTGGTCGGACGCCTGGATCGCGCTGCGCGAGGCGCTGGGCCTCGCGCCGCCGTCGTGGCTCTCGGCGTCGTTGCTGTCGTTCCTCGTCGCCGCGCTCGTCGCCGCGGGGCTGGCGCGTCTCGAGCGGCGCGGGACGGGGTGACCGTGGGCCGCAGGGTCTTCGGGGGGCTGGTGCGCGAGCTGCGCTCGCCGTTGACGCTGCTCCTCGTCGTCGCCTGCGTGGTCGCGGGGGTCGGCGCGGCCGTCGTGCTGACGCCCACCCAGGAGGTGGAGGCGTTCGGGCAGCAGATCGGCGTGGGGGTGCAGGCGCCGTCGGCGACCTTCGCCGGGCCGCCGCGCATCGTCCAGATCGGCAACACCCGCCTCGACGTGCCCGACGTGACGATCTACGGCCCGTTGCGCCCGGAGCTGGTGATCGGCCCGGTGCAGCGCAACGAGACCGCCGGGCAGGCCATGACGTCCCTGGCCGGGGGCGCCGCACCGGCGGACGCGCTGGCGGCGATCGTCGGCGGCTTCGAGCGGTGGTTCGGGTGGGCGACGCTCGTGCTGGTCGCGGTCGTGCTCGGCGTCTGCGGCCTCGTGGGGTCGGTGCGCGTCCTGGCGACCCTGAGCCGCACCGCGCGGCGCTCCGGGGCCGCCGCGCGACCGTCGCTCATCGCCCGGCGGCTCTCGCGCCGGCTCACCCGCTCGACGGTCGTGGCGCTCACCGTGTCCCTGCTGGTGTGGGGCGTGTGCGGGGTGCTCGCGGTGGTCGGTGCCCGCGACCTGCGCGACGCCCGCTCGCTCACCGACCTCACCGGCGCGCACCACGTCACGCCGTCGCCGGTCGGGCCGACCGTGTCCGGGGTGCGCGGGGTCGTGATCGGCGACTCGCGCGTCGCCCGGCTCGGCGGGCCGCTCGCCCCGGACGCGACCCCGGAGGACGCCGCCTGCGCCCGCAGCACCGACTCGCTGGCCCGCCAGGTCGGCGCGGCGGTCGGCGACGAGGTCCTCAACCTCGCCTGCTCGGGCGCGCGCATCACCGCGGGGCTGCGCGCGCCGCAGTTCACCGGCGGGCTGGCGGTGCCGCCGCAGGTCGGGCGGCTCAAGCAGGTCGACGACCCCGCGTTCGTGGTCGTCGCCGTCGGGCCCAATGACCTGAACTGGACCGACCTCATCGGCTACTGCTACGCGGTCGCCGACTGCTCCGACAACTTCACCGCCGGCGAGTTCCGCTACCGGCTGGCCGCCTTCGACCGCGACTACGCCGACCTGCTCGCCGACCTCGCCACGCTGCCGTCACACCCCCGCGTCGTCGTCCTCACCAGCTACGACGTGCTGCGCCCGGACGCGCAGTGCTCGACCGTCCGGGGCCCGCGGCAGTACCCGGGGCTCACGCCGCCCGAGATCGCGCTGCTGTCCGACCGCAACGCCGAGCTCAACGGGGTGCTCACCACCGGGGCCCGGCGCTACGGGCTCGACGTCGTCGCCCCGCCGCTCGCGCCGCTCTGCACCCCGTCGGCGGACGGCCTGGGCCCGGACCTGCAGTCCCTCGACGACCCGCACCCGTTCCACCCCACGGGCATCGGGGAGCTGCGGCTCGCGATCCCCGTCGTCGACCGCGTCGGGGTTCCGCCGGGCTGACACGGGCTACCTGTGCCCCGTGAAGATGCGGACGCTCGGCCGGACCGGCATCAAGGTCAGCCCCTACTGCCTCGGCGCCATGATGTTCGGCGCCTGGGGCAACACCGACCACGACGACTCGATCGGGATCATCCACAAGGCGCTGGACGCCGGGATCAACTTCGTCGACACCGCCGACGTCTACGCCCAGGGCGAGTCGGAGGAGATCGTCGGCAAGGCGCTCGCAGGCCGCCGCGACGACGTCGTGCTGGCCACGAAGGCCCACGCGCCCATGGGCGACGACCCGAATCACCGCGGCAACTCGCGACGCTGGCTGGTGCAGGAGGTGGAGAACTCCCTGCGCCGCCTGCGGACCGACCACGTCGACCTCTACCAGATCCACCGGCCCGATCCGGACACCGACGTCGAGGAGACGCTCTCGGCGCTCACCGACCTCGTGCGCAGCGGCAAGGTCCGCGCGATCGGGTCGTCGACGTTCCCGGCGTCGGAGATCGTCGAGGCGCAGTGGGTGGCCGAGCGGCGCGGGCTCGAGCGCTTCCGCACCGAGCAGCCGCCCTACTCCATCCTCAACCGGGGCATCGAGCGCGAGGTCCTGCCGGTCTGCCGCCGCTACGGCATGGGCACGCTGGTCTGGAGCCCGCTCGCGATGGGCATGCTCACCGGGAAGATCCGCAAGGGGCAGGAGGCCGGGACGCAGCGCGCGCAGCGCACCCCGGGCCGCTTCACCGACGAGCGCAAGCTCGACGCCGTCGAGCAGCTGATCCCGCTCGCCGAGGAGGCGGGCCTGTCGATGGTGCACCTGGCGATGGCGTTCGCCGTGGCCCACCCGGGCGTCACCTCGGCGATCATCGGTCCGCGCACGGCGGAGCAGCTCGACGACGTCCTCGCCGGCGCCGAGGTCACCCTCGACGACGAGGTCCTCGACCGCATCGACGCGATCGTGCCGCCGGGGGTCGACGTCAACCCCGGCGACGTGTCGTACGAGCCGCCCGGGATCGGCGACGTGACCCAGCGCCGACGGCCGCGCGAGGAGCGCGCCGCGGCGGGGAATTAATTCCCGTTGTGGGGACAGATGGCTGATTGAGCTGCCGGCCCGGGGCCGCCACGATGATCAGTCCCACGGGTGCTCGGAGGGGGTTCGCCGATGGACGTCGTCGTCATCGTGATCGTGATCGTGGTGGTGCTGCTGGCGGTCGCCGGCGTCGCCGCCCTCGTCATCGCCCGTCGACGTCGGCAGCGTGAGCTCGCCGACGAGTTCGGGCCGGAGTACGAGCGCCGCGTCGCCGAGACCGGCGACCGCAAGCAGGCCGAGAAGGAGCTTCGCGAGCGCAAGGACCGGCACGACCAGCACGAGCTGCGTCCGCTGCAGCCCGACGAGCGGGAGCGCTTCCACGCGGACTGGCAGCAGGTGCAGCGCGGCTTCGTCGACGACCCGGGCGGTGCCGTGGAGCACGCCGACGCGCTGGTCGTGACGATCATGCGCCAGCGCGGCTACCCGATCGAGGACGGCCAGCGCCGCACCGACGACCTGTCGGTCGCGCAGCCGCACCTCGTCGAGGACTACCGGCACGCCCAGCGCGTCACCACCGCCCACCGCGACGGCACGGCGAGCACCGAGGATCTGCGCGGGGCGTTCACCGCCTTCCGCTCGCTGGTCGAGGCGCTGCTGGACGACGACGGCGGCGACCGCGGCGGTGATCACGGCGGTGATCGCGGCGGTGCGCACGGCGGCGCCCAGGACGGCGCCCACGGTGCCGGCGCCCCGGGTGCCGGGCCGGCGGGATCGACCGAGCGGATCCAGGGGCCCGGCGGGGGTGCGCCCGGCCAGGCCGGCGGGCACCCGGACGCGGGCACCGAGCGGATCGCGCCCGGTGGCGCGCCCGGCCCGGGGGGACAGCCCGGCGGGCCCGCGCCCGGACAACGCCCGACGGCACCCCCGGCCGGCGGCCCCGACGGACACCAGGAGCGCAGGCGATGAGCCACCCCGAGCAGGGCCGACCGACGGACCAGGCGGCCGACGACCAGGTGCCGGGCGAGCACGGCCGCCCGGGCGGGTACGACGAGGACCCCCGGCAGAACGCCGGCCAGGACCAGTACGGCCAGCCCCAGTACGGCGAGGCGCAGTACGGCGGGCAGCCGCAGGGCGACCCCTACGGCGGCCAGCAGCAGCACGGCCAGCAGTACGGGGGCCAGCCGCAGGGCGACCCGTACGGCGGCCAGCAGCACGGCCAGCAGTACGGCGGTCAGCCGGGTCAGCCGGGTCAGCAGTACGGCGGGCAGCCCGGTCAGCACTACGGCGGTCAGCCGGGCGGCGGGTACGGCGGCCAGCCCGGCCAGCAGTACGGCGGCCAGCCCGGCGGCGGGCAGGGCGGCGGGCAGGGCGATGTGTACGGCGGCGACCCGCAGGGCGCCCGGTCGGGCACGCCCTACACCGAGCGGCACGGCGACCAGCCGGGCCAGCAGCACGTGGGCCAGCAGCAGTACGGGGACCAGCAGTACGGCGGCCAGCAGCAGTACGGCGGCCAGGCCTACGGCGACCCGCAGTACGGCGGTCAGCAGCAGCAGTACGGCGGTCAGCAGTACGGCGGCCAGCAGCAGTACGGCGGGCAGCCCGGCGGTGCCGGTCCCGGCGGTGTCGGCCCCGGTCAGCCGGGCATCGGCGGGCAGCCGGGCGCCTACCCGGGCCCGCCCGACCACGGGCGCGGCGCGCCCGGCGAGCCCTCCGACGGCCGGGGTGGTCAGCCCGGCCAGGTCGGTCAGGCCGGTGGCAACCCGGCCGCCCAGGGCGGCTACGCCGACGAGGGCAGCCTCGGCCGCGACCAGGCCGGCCACGGCGACGACGACGACGCGCCCCGCGGGACGATCATCGACCCGGAGCGGGCGGCGCAGTGGCGCTCGCAGTGGGAGGACGTCCGGATGATGTTCGTCGACCGTCCCCAGGACGCGGTGGCCCGCGCCGACGGGCTGGTCGGCGACGTCCTCGAAGAGCTCTCGCGCACGTTCTCCACCCAGCGCAGCGCCCTAGACCCCAACGCGCTCGGCGGGGAGCCCTCCACCGAGGAGATGCGCCGGGCCGTCCAGCGCTACCGCGAGTTCTTCGACCGGCTGCTGACGCTCTAGATCACCTCTACGGTGCGGCCATGGTCTCCACCCCGGACTTCGGCCGCACCCTGGATCGGCTCGCCCCGGTCGTCGGTGCGGTGACGCGCGCGCACATCGCGCTCTACCGCCGCACCGGCGGCCGGCTCGGCCACGCCGTGCCCGGCATGCCGTCGATGCTCCTGCTCGACCACGTCGGGGCGAAGAGCGGGCAGCCGCGCACCACGCCGCTGCTCTACTTCACCCACCCCGACCAGCCCGACGACCTCGTCATCGTCGCGTCCTACGGCGGGCACCCGCGCCACCCCGCGTGGTTCCACAACCTCCGCGCGCACCCGGACACCACCGTCCAGGTGCGCGACGAGGTCCGGTCGGTGCACGCGCGCATCGCGACCGACGAGGAGCGCGAGCGCCTCTGGCCGGCGGCGCTCGCCACGTACCGGCCGTTCGCGGGCTACCAGCGGCGCGCCGAGGAGGTCGGGCGCACGATCCCGTTCGTCGTGCTCACGCGCCGCGAGGGCCCCTCAGTCGCGTAGCCGCACGTGGTCGGGGGTGAGCTCCTTGACCGACGACACCCCGAGCAGCGCCATCGTCCGGCGGATCTCCGCGGTGAGCATCGTCGCGAGGTGGTCGACGCCCTGCTCGCCGCCGGCCATCAGCGCGTAGAGGTAGGCCCGGCCGACCAGGCAGCCCGACGCGCCGAGCGCGACGGCGGCGACGATGTCGGCGCCCGACATGATCCCCGTGTCGAGCAGGACCTCCGCCTGCCCGCCGACCTCGGCCACGACCGAGGGCAGCGTCTCCAGGGGGACGGGGGCGCGGTCGAGCTGGCGTCCGCCGTGGTTGGACACGACCACCGCGTCGGCGCCCGCGTCGACCACCCGGCGGGCGTCCGCGGCGGTCTGCACGCCCTTCACCACGAGCGGGCCGTTCCACGTGGATCGGAGCCACGTGAGGTCGTCGAGGGTCAGCGCCGGGTCGAACATCGTGTCGATGAGCTCGGCGACCGTGCCCTCCCACGACGTCAGGGCCGCGAACTCCAGCGGGTCGGTGGTCAGGACGTTCGCCCACCAGTGCGGGTGGCGCGCCATGTCGAACAGGGTCCGCGCGGTGAGGGCCGGCGGGATGGTCAGCCCGTTGTGGGCGTCGCGCAGGCGCGCCCCGCCGACCGGGGTGTCCACCGTCAGCATGATCGCCTCGTTGCCGGCCGCCGCGGCCCGCCGGACGATCTCCTGGCTCGCCGCCCGGTCGCGCCAGAGGTAGAGCTGGAACCAGCGCCGCGTGTCGGGCGCGGCCGCCGCGAGGTCCTCGGGCGACGTGGTGCCCATGGTCGAGAGGGTGTGCGGCACCCCGATCCGGCCCGCGACGCGCGCGACCGCCGGCTCCCCGGCGTGGTGCATCATCCGGGTGAACCCGGTGGGGGCGAACGCGAACGGCAGCGCCGAGGGCCCGCCGAGCATCGTCGTCGAGGTGTCGATGTGCGAGACGTCGCGCAGCACCGACGGCCGGAACTCCAGCGCGGCGAACGCGTCGCGGGCGCGCCGCAGCGACAGCTCGCCCTCCGCGGCGCCGTCGGTGTAGTCGAAGACGGCCCGGGGCGTGCGCCGGCGGGCGATCTCGCGCAGGTCGGCGACGGTGTGGGCGCGTGCGAGGCGCCGGCGCACGGGGTCGGGGTCGGGGCGGGCCAGGCGCAGCAGGGGCCGCAGCTCCGCGGGGCGCGGCAGCCGACGGGCCGTGCGGGCGGGTGCCGGGTACTCCGGACGGGACGTCATCGGCCTCGCTCCTCGTCGCGCGTCGGCGGTTCGTCCCCAACCGAACGGGGCGGCGCGCCGCGCGTCAAGGCGACGGGGGAGCCGATCGGCGACGCCGCGGAGCCGGGGATGGTCCGCCCGTGGTGGAGCCCGGTGCGGTACAACCATCGAGCGAAGGCCGGATCGGCGGTCGGCAGGCCCGGTCGCCATCGGGGGAGAGGACGAGGTCGTGAGCTACCCGCAGCGCTCGTGGGACGAAGGCGAGGTGGAGGTGGTCGGCAAGCGCCTGTGGGCCGGCGGCGTCGCGACGGCGGTGGTCGCGGCCGGCATCGCGATCGTCGGCGTCCTCATCCTCACCAACGTCTTCGACCTCGGCATCCAGACCGCGGAGCGCAGCGGCGCCCTGGTCGACAACGCCATCACGATCATCCCGGTCTGCGCGGCCATCGCGGCGCTGGCGGGCACGGCCCTGCTGCACCTGCTGCTGCTGACCACGCCGCGGCCGGCCACGTTCTTCTCCGCGCTCGTGGTGCTGGCGCTCGTGGTGCTGCTCCTGCAGGTCTTCCTGGCCCGCGGCAGCGTCGTCGACCACATCGCCACCGCCGTGCTCTACGCGGCCATCGGGCTCGCGATCATCTCGATGCTCTCGGGCGTCTCGCGCACCGCGGTGCGTCCCGTGACGGCCGGCAGCGGCTGGGGCGGGCGCCAGTACGACGGGCGCTACGACCAGCGCTACGGCAGCTACGACCAGCCCTACGACCAGCGCGGACCGTACGCGGACCCCTACTCCGGTCAGGACGACCGCACCACCCGGCACGACCCGCGCGGACCCCAGGGCGGGCGCTGGTCGTGACCCCGCGGTGGCGGACCCACCGCACCGTGACGTTGGTTCTATTGACGCCCCTTCCCTTGACCCTTCGTGCGGACCCTGACGACGATCGAGTCGCGTGAATGCTCTGCGTGGGCGATACCTCCTGCCCGCGTCCAGCTCCGTCGCCCCGGTGGGCGACGCCGGGACGAGAGGTCAGTGATGGCACCGACAGCGGTCAACGGCACGAACGGCAGGCGTGAGCGCGGCGTCCTCCAGCGGACGGCGACCCCGCCGTCGAAGCACATGAGCCTGGAGGAGGCGCGGACCACCCTGCGGCTGGCCCTCCCGGAGCCCGGCAGCAAGTTCAGCCAGGACGACGAGTGGTGCGTCGTCGCCGAGCCCGACGGCACGTGGGGCGAGTACCGGTTCCACGACTACGACCGTATCTTCCGGATGCCCGGGCTCTACGAGAAGATCTTCTACGACGTCCTGGGCTGCGACTCGCCGCGGTTCATGGTCGGCCTGTTCGCCGAGGCCCTGGCCTCCGCGGGCGTGTCCGCCGAGACCCTGCGCGTGCTCGACCTCGGCGCCGGCAACGGGATCATGGCCGAGGAGCTCGCCGCGATCGGCGTCGGGCACGCCGTCGGCGTCGACATCCTCCCCGAGGCGGAGGAGGCGGCCGAGCGCGACCGCCCCGGCCTCTACGCCGACTACCACGTCGCCGACCTGACGGCGCTGGCCGCGGCGGAGCGCGAGACGCTCGCCGCGCACCACCTCGACACCCTCACGGTCGTCGCGGCGCTCGGGTTCGGCGACATCCCGCCGGCGGCCTTCCGCACCGCCTACGACCTCATCGCCCCCGACGGCTGGGTCGTCATGACGATCAAGGACGCGTTCCTCGACGAGACCGACACGTCCGGGTTCGCCGGCATGATCGGCGAGTCGCTCCGCTCGGGCGCGCTCGAGGTCGTGCGCCGCGAGCGCTTCCAGCACCGGCTGGCCACCGACCGCACCCCGCTGCTCTACGAGGGCATCGTCGCGCGCAAGAGGGGGCCGCTCGCGGGGTGATCGCGGGGTGAGCCGCGTCTACGACTCGTCGGTAACCGTGTGACCCAGGTCGCGTCCGGGCACACTCCACATCGGGGCACGTCGAAGGTGGCGTGCCCCGGAGACGACGTGGAGGTCGCCGACATGACCGTGGAGCAGCACCGCAGCCGGACCCCGGTGGGCCGCGACGCCGCCGCCGGCACCGTCGACGTGGCGACGGCGCTGGAGGCGGTGATCCCCGCCGACCTGCTGGCCGAGGTCGATCCGGCCCTGTGGGGTCGCACGGTCGTCCAGCTCGCGCAGGGCCTGGCCACCCACCCCACCGACGTGGGCCGGGTGGTCGCGGGACACGCGGCGCTGGCCGCGCGCATCGGCAGCGCGACGGTCGCCCGGGTGCTGGGGTCGGACGCGGAGGGCCCGGTCCCGGTGGAGAAGGACGGGCGCTTCCGCGATCCCACGTGGGAGGAGAACCCCGTCTACTGGGCGGTGCGCCAGCAGTACCTCGCCGTGGTGCAGACGCTGCACGACCTCGTGGGGGCGGCGGGGCTCGACGAGTCGTCGCGCGAGCGCGCCGAGCTGCTCATGGACGTGCTCGGCAGCGTGCTCTCGCCCACCAACCTGCTGCCCGGCAACCCGTCCGCCCTCAAGCGCGCCTTCGAGACGGGCGGCTCGAGCGTGCTGGCCGGCGCCCGCCAGATGCTCGACGACCTGGCCACCAACCAGGGCCGGCCCCAGCAGGTGGACCGCTCGAGCCTGCGCGTCGGCAAGGAGCTCGCGGCCACGCCGGGCAAGGTCGTGTACCGCAACCGGCTGATGGAGCTCATCCAGTTCGAGCCGCAGACCGACGAGGTCCACGAGATCCCGATCCTGGTCAGCCCGCCGTGGATCAACAAGTACTACATCATGGACCTGGCCCCGGGCCGCAGCCTGCTCGAGTGGGCGGTCCAGCACGGGCACACCGTGTTCGTCATCAGCTACCGCGACCCCGACGAGTCCATGGCCGACGTCGGGCTCGACGACTACCTCGAGCTGGGCAACCTGGCCGCGCTGGACGTCGTCCAGGACATCACCGGCGCCGAGAAGGTCAACCTCGTCGGCCTGTGCCTCGGCGGCCTCATGGCCACGATCGCCAGCGCGATGCTCCACGCCCGCGGACAGGAGCACCGCCTCAACTCGCTGACGCTGACGAACACCCTGCTGGACTACTCCGACCCGGGTCCGGTGAGCAGCTTCGTCGACCCCGAGATCGTCGACCGGCTCGAGCGCAAGATGGCCAAGACCGGCTATCTGCCGGCGGACTCGATGGCCGGCACCTTCGACCTGCTGCGCGCCAACGACCTGATCTTCAACTACGTCGGGCCGAACTGGCTGGAGGGCAAGGCCCCGCCGGCCTTCGACATCCTCGCGTGGAACGCCGACTCCACCCGGATGCCCGCGAAGATGCACGCCTTCTACCTGCGGCACTTCTACCTGATGAACGAGCTCGCGCGGGGCGAGCTCGAGCTGCTCGGCGAGCACCTCTCGCTGAAGTCGGTCACCAACGACACGTTCATCGTGGCCGCGATCAACGACCACATCGCGCCGTGGCGGACGTCGTTCCAGTCGACCACCCTGCTGGGTGGCGACGTCACCTTCACGCTGTCCAACGGCGGCCACATCGCGGGTGTGGTCAACCCGCCCGGCAAGAAGGCCAAGTACTGGATCGGCACGGTCGGGGGCGACTCCGCGCCGGACGCCGACACCTGGATGCAGCGGGCCACCGAGGTGGGCGCCTCCTGGTGGGAGCCGTGGCGCGACTGGATGGGCGAGCGCGGTGGCGGCATGCGCCAGCCGCCGCCCACCGGCTCGGACGCCTACCCGCCGCTCCAGGACGCGCCCGGCTCGTACGTCCTCGGGACCGGCTGACCACCACCGCCCGACTCGCCCGCGCGGCCCTGCCGCGTGGGGCGACCGGGTGACGCGGGTGCTCCGTGCGCGCCCCGGGATTGACGGGTGTCGTCCACCCTCGGCACGGTGTTGCGTGGAGCGCGCGTCGCGTGCGCTCTGCGCAACGCCCGCCGCCCGCCCGTCCCGAGGGTGCCGCCATGGACCGCTACGCGTCCGTCGACCTCCGCCGTCACGTGGACCTGGCCGTGGGCCCGGCCTACGACCGCGTCTTCCTCCGCCTGGACCTGCTGCTCGCGAGCCGCGAGGGCCGGTGCCCCTGCGCGGTGTGCTCCTCGCGGGTCGCCGCCGAGCGCGCCCGGCTGGTGGCGTCACTGCCGCCACTGTGAATCGGCCGCGGTGAACCGCGCGGTGTGACGAAGCGTGCACCGGGGGTGACCGGGGCCACTGCGCCGCCGACCGCGCGGGGTCGTGCTTGGTAAACTGAGCGCGTCACCGACGACGCGGAGGTTCCACCATGACCACCCCGACCGCCGACCCCACGCTCGAGTCCGCCCGTGAGCAGGCCCTCGACATGATCACGCAGGTCCAGGAGGCCGGTCTCCGTCTCGCGGGGGCCTTCGCCGAGAGCTGGACCTCGGTGCTGCGCGGCGTCCCGGGTCTCGTGCCCGGTGGTGCCGACGCACCCGCCGCCGCGACGGCCGCCACCGCCGGCCTGCCGCGCTCCGCGGCCGAGGCCGTCGACCGGTTCTACGACACCGGCGTGCAGGTGCTCGAGGCGCAGCGCTCCGCGGTCCACCACGTCCTCGGCGCCACCGCGCCGGCGCTGCTGCGCCCGCTGACGGTCGTCACGCCGCCCGCGGCCCGCCGCTGACCGTCGTGTCCGACCCGGGCCGGGCCTGGGACGACCACCGTCGTGCCCTGGGCGGGTTCATCCGGAGCCAGCGCAAGCTGGCCCGGCTCTCGCTGCGGCAGCTCTCGGCCCTGAGCAACATCTCCAACCCCTACCTGAGCCAGATCGAACGGGGACTCCACGAGCCCTCGGTCCGTGTGCTGCACGCGATCGCGGAAGCGCTCGACATCTCGGCCGAGAACCTGCTGCTGCAGGCCGGCCTGGTGCGCGAGCGTGCCGGGAGCCACCCGCCCGAGGCCGGCGAATCGTCCACCGAACGGGCGATCCGCGCCGATTCCCGTCTCTCCGACGGCCAGAAGGAGGCGCTGATCTCCGTGTACCGCAGTTACACCGCCGGTCCGCCCGACGGGAGGGACGCCCGATGAGCGCCCTCGCCCTCGAGCCGCCCCACGAGTCCCCGTCCGACCCCGACGAGCCGGAGCGCGACCTCGGCGCCGTCGGCGACGTCACCGTCTTCGGGCACCGCCTGCACGTCTGCCACCGCCCGGGTGCGCCCGGACGTCGACCGCTGGTGCTGCTCAACGGCATCGGCGCGAGCCTCGAGTTCCTCGACCCGCTGGTCGCCGCCCTCGACCCGGAGCGGCCCGTCGTGCGCTTCGACGTGCCCGGCATCGGGGGCTCCCCGGCGCCGTGGGCGCCGCTGCCCATGTGCGGCCTCGCGTTCCTGCTCTCCGGGCTGCTCGACGAGCTCGGCTACGCCCGCGCCGACGTGCTCGGGCTGTCGTGGGGCGGGGGCATCGCGCAGCAGTTCGCGCTCCAGCACCCGGACCGCACGGGCCGGCTCGCGCTGGTCAGCACCGGCATGGGCGCGGTGATGGTGCCGGCGCGGCTGAGCGTGCTGGCCAAGATGCTCACGCCGCGGCGCTACAACGACCGGAACTACCGCCACGACGCCGGCGCGGAGATCTACGTCGGGGAGTCGCAGGCCGCCGTCGACGAGGTCTTCTCGCGCGCCCGCTCCGTCGAGCCGCGGGGGTACCTCTACCAGCTGCTGGCGCTCATGAGCTGGACGAGCTTCCCGGTGCTGCCGTTCATCGCCGCGCCGACGCTCGTGCTCAACGGGCGCCTCGACCCGGTCATCCCCGTCGTCAACGCCCACATCATGGGCGCGCTGCTCCCGCAGAGCACCGTGCACCTGCACGAGGGCGGGCACGTCGGCATCCTCACCCGCCCGCACGACCTGGGCCCGGTGCTCGAGGACTTCCTGGACCGCTGAGCTCCCGGGCGGGTGGACGGCCGCTCGCCTAGGGTCCGTCGGGTGACCGGGGCGACGACGGACTGGCGGACCTGGGTGCCCGAGCGGCTCCCGTACCCCGAGGTGCCGGTGGGCGCCCTGCTCGACGGGGCGGCCCGCCGGTTCGGCGACCGCGTCGCGTTCTCCCACCACGACCGGACGCTGACCTACCGCGAGCTGTGGCGCACGGCCTGCGGGTTCGCCCACCACCTGCAGGCGCGCGGGGTGGAGCCCGGCGACGTCGTCGGCGTGCACCTGCCCAACACGCTGGCCTTCCCCGTCGCGTACCACGGGATCCTGCTGGCCGGGGCGACGTTCAGCCCGGTCAGCCCGCAGCTGCCGCCCGACGGCGTCGCGGCGCAGCTCGCCGACGCCCGCGCGGTGGCGGTGGTCGGGCTGCGCGATGGCGGCGCCGGCGTGCCGCTGATCCCCACCGACGGGGTCGGCCTGGGGTCGGAGGACGCCGACGCCCCGCCGGTGGTCGACCTGGACCCGACGGTCGCGCGCGCCCACCTCTCGTACACCGGCGGCACCACCGGCCTGCCGAAGGGCGTCGTGCTCACCCACGCCAACGTCGTGGCCAACGTGCTGCAGTACGCCTGCCACACCACCGGCTCGCATCCCGAGCACGGGGTCGGGGGCGACGTCACCGTCGAGCAGGTCGGGCCGCCCGAGGAGTGGCCGACCCGTCTCGGCGAGGGCGTCGGGATCGCCGTCGCCCCGTGGTTCCACGCGATGGGCACGGTCGGCGGCATGACGGTCCCGCTGGTGACGGGGACGACGGCGATCGTGCACGAGCGCTTCGACCCCGGCCGCTTCCTCGCCGACGTCGAGACCCACCGGGTGACGGCCGTGACCGGCGCCCCGCCGCTGTTCCACGCGCTGCTCGCGCACCCCGAGGCGGAGTCCCGCGACCTGACCTCGGTGCAGGGCATCAGCTCGGGCGCCGCGCCCATGCCGCTCGCGCTGGCCGAGCGGCTCGCCGAGCGGATGCCCGAGGCGGTCATCGTCGAGGGCTACGGCATGACCGAGGCGACGATGGGCCTGACCTTCGGCGCGACGGCCCGCTCGGCGCACCGGCGCATCGGCACGGTCGGGGTGCCGGTGCCCGACACCGAGGTCGTCGTCGGCGCGCCCGGCGCCCCGGTGCCGGCGGGCGAGCCCGGCGAGGTCTGGGCGCGCGGGCCGCAGGTGATGGTCGGCTACCTCGACCGGCCCGAGGACACCGCCGCGACGCTGGTCGACGGGTGGCTGCGCACCGGCGACATCGGCGTGCTCGGCGAGGACGGCCTGCTCGAGATCGTCGACCGGGCCAAGGACATGCTGCTCTACAAGGGCTACAACGTGTACCCGCGCCACCTCGAGGAGCTGCTCGCCACGCAGCCGGAGGTGGCCTCGGCCGCCGTCGTGGGCCGCGCCGACCCGGCGGTGGGCGAGGAGCCCGTGGCCGTCGTCGTACCGGCGCCCGGGGTCACGCTCGACCACGACGCCGCGGCGCGCCTCGTCGCCGCGGTGGACGAGCAGCTCGCGCCCTACCAGCGGCTGCGTGCGCTGCACGTCGCCGAGGCGCTGCCCGTGTCCGCGGCGGGCAAGGTGCTCAAGCGCGAACTGCGCGACCAGGTGCGCGACGCGGGGTCGCTCGACGCGCCCGTCTGGCGCCGCGACCAGGCCTGAGCCCCCCGCCGCGGCGCTAGGCTGGGCGGCATGGCCCGGATCCGCATCGTGCGCGCCGCCGACGGACGGCAGTGGATGGTGCGCCAGAAGATGGAGTGGACCGATCCGGCCACCGGCGAGGACTTCGAGCACGACATGCAGGGTGGCCGGCTCGCGGCCATCGGCATCGTCTCGATCATGGGTCTGCTCTGGGTCGCATTGCTGGCGTGGTGGTTCACGGGCAGCCAGGGCGTCGTCGTTCCCGTCTGGGTCTGGCTGATCCTGCTGCTCATCGCGGCGTTCTTCCCCGGGCGCTGGGTGCTGCGCCGCCCGCGCACGCTCGTGGCCGAGACGCCCGGCGGTTCCGACGGCTCGGCGCCCGAGCGGTGGGTCGGCTGGGTGCGCGGCACGAGCGCGGCGCGCGAGGAGATGTCGGCGACCATCCGCAGCCTCGAGACCCGCGCGACCCCCGCGTACGCCGACAGTCCGCTGCAGCCGGTGAGCTGAAGGGCCGGTGAGCTGACGTGCCCGAGCTGCCCGAGGTCGAGGCCCTCGCCGAGCACCTGCGCACGCACGCGCTGGCCCGGCCGGTGGCGCGCGTCGACCTCGCGAGCATGACGGCGCTCAAGACGTTCGACCCGCCGGTGTCGACGCTGGTCGGCCGGCTCGTCACCGGGGCGGCGCGGCACGGCAAGTTCCTCGACGTCGAGCTCGACGGGCTGCACCTCGTCGTGCACCTGTCGCGGGCGGGCTGGCTGCGCTGGCACGACCAGGCGTCGACCACGCCGCCGAAGCCGGGCAAGGGGCCGCTGGAGTTCCGCGTGCACCTCGAGACCGTCGGTGGGCCGGGCTTCGACCTCACCGAGGCCGGCACGCAGAAGCGCCTCGCCGTCTACCTCGTGACCGATCCGCAGCAGGTGCCGGGCATCGCGAAGCTCGGTCCGGACGCGCTCTCGCTCGGGCGGGCGGAGTTCGGCGAGCTGCTGGCGGGGCGCACCGAGCGGCTCAAGACGCTGATCGTCGACCAGCAGGTCCTCGCCGGCATCGGCAACGCCTACTCCGACGAGATCCTCCACGTCGCGAAGCTGTCGCCGTTCGCCGCGGCGGGCAAGCTCGACGCCGAGGCCGTCGACCGGCTGCACGCCGCGATGATCGGGGTGCTGAGCGAGGCCGTGGACCGCGCGGTGGGCCAGGACGCGGCCCGCCTCAAGGGCGAGAAGCGCTCCGGGATGCGGGTGCACGCGCGCACCGGGCTGCCGTGCCCGGTCTGCGGCGACACCGTCCGGGAGGTGTCCTACGCCGAACGGTCCTTCCAGTACTGCCCCACCTGCCAGACACAAGGGCGTGCACTGGCGGACCGCCGCCTGTCGCGTCTGGTCAAATAGGTGTCGTGCCCAGCTGGTTGACCGATCCGCGCCTGGTCGCCGCCGTCATCGTGGCGATCGCGCTGGTGGTCTCCGTCCTGGTGTACCGGCGGGTCAAGCGGCGCAACCAGTTCGCGTCGCCGCTGGAGCGCGCGACGTTCTCGACGCTGCACACCGTGTCGCTGGCCGCGCCCGCGCTGCGCGAGGGGCTGTCCGAGGGCTCGGCCCAGTTCGCCGTGCCGTACCTGCGGACGCTGCTCGACACCGAGGCGCTGTCGATGACGGGGGCCGACTGCGTGCCGCTGGCCTGGGACGGCGAGGCCGAGCACCACAGCCTGGACGTGCGCCAGTACGCCGAGAAGTGCATGCGCACCGGGCGCCAGCAGGTGGCCAGCCGCAAGGACATCGAGTGCGGGTCGCAGGACTGCCCGGTGCGCGGCATCGTCGTCGTGCCGCTGGAGGTCGACGGCAACGTCGCGGGCACGCTGGCCGCGGTCAGCGCGGACACCCCGGGCCCCGTGCTGCTGCGCGCGTCGGCTGAGGTCGCCCGCTACGTGTCCAGCCAGCTCGAGCTCGCCGACCTCGACGAGTCCCGCGCCCGGCTCAACCGCGCCGAGGTCCGGGCCCTGCGCGCGCAGATCTCGCCGCACTTCATCTACAACGCGCTCAACACGGTCGCCTCGTTCATCCGCACCGACCCGGAGCGGGCGCGCGAGCTGCTCATGGAGTTCGCCGACTTCACCCGCTACTCGTTCCGGCAGGCCGGCGAGTACACGACGCTCGCCGACGAGCTCAAGAACATCGACCGCTACCTGACCCTCGAGCACGCCCGCTTCGGCAACCGCCTGACGGTCAAGGTGCAGGTGGCGCCCGAGGTGCTCTCGGTGGTCCTGCCGTTCCTGGCGCTGCAGCCGCTGGTGGAGAACGCGGTGCGCCACGGCCTGTCGGGCAAGCCCGGCGGGGGCACGGTGACGCTCACGGCGGAGGACTCGGGCGCGGAGTGCACGATCACCGTCGAGGACGACGGCGTCGGCATGGACCCCCAGGCGCTCAAGGAGGAGAACCGCGACGCCCACCTCTCGGGCGCGCACGTCGGGCTCGGCAACGTCGACGACCGCATGCGCTCGGCGTTCGGCCCGGATTACGGGCTGGTCGTCGAGACCGAGCGCGGGGCGGGGACGAAGATCATCCTGCGCGTGCCGAAGTTCCGGGCGGGCGTGCGCGTGTGACGTGACCACCGGCGCGCCGGGCCCGTGCGTCGCGCTTAGGGTCGGGTGCATGCAGATGCGGTTCGGCTCGGCCCTGTCCTCGGTGCTGCCCGGCCCCCTCGCCGCGGCGACGGGCACGCGCACGGTCAGCGTGGTGCGGCTCCAGGGCGTGATCACGGCGGCGAGCGGGCCGGTGCCGCGCGCGGTCATCAACATCACCGCCGTCGAGGACGCCCTGCGCCGCGCGTTCACCGCCGACCGGGTCGAGGCCGTGGCGCTGGTGATCAACTCGCCGGGCGGGTCGGCCACCCAGTCGGCCCTGGTCGCCGACCGCATCCGCGGGCTCGCCCAGGAGCACGAGGTGCCGGTGCTGGCCTTCTGCGAGGACGTCGCCGCCTCGGGTGGCTACTGGCTCGCGTGCGCCGCCGACGAGATCTACGCGCACCCGACGTCGCTCGTGGGGTCGATCGGGGTGGTGTCGGGCGGCTTCGGGCTCACCGGGCTCATCGAGCGCTACGGCATCGAGCGCCGCCTGCACACCGCCGGCGAGAACAAGGCCCGTCTCGACCCGTTCCAGCCCGAGAAGGCCGAGGACGTCGAGTGGCTGCTCGGGATGCAGGGCGAGCTGCACGAGCTGTTCATCGAGTGGGTGCGCTCGCGGCGCGGTGACGCCCTGCGGGAGACCGCCGACCTCTTCACCGGCGAGGTGTGGACCGGTCGGCGCGCCCTCGAGCTGGGGCTGGTCGACGACCTCGGCACCGCCCGCGAGGTGCTGGCCCGCCGCTTCCCCGGCGCCGAGCCGACCACCGTCGAGCCGCGCCGGCCCCTGCTCGCGCGGCTGGGTCTGGGCGGGATCGTCGGTCCCGCCGCCCCGACGGCCGCCCTCGACCCGATCGGCACGGCGATGGAGTGGTTCGAGCACCGCTCGCTGTGGAGCCGCTTCGGGCTCTGACCCGGAACGCCCCGTGGTTGTCGGGGGTGCTCGCTAGACTCGAACACGTGTTCGAGGATGGTTGGCAGGTGGTGCCGGCGGGGGTGGAGGAGCTCCCCGCCGGCGCCGCGCTGGCCGCCGTGCTGGAGGGGCTGGATCCGGCGCGGGTGTCGCCGTTCGACACGGTGCGCCTGGTGGCCGCGCAGCGCCGCCAGCTCGCCCACCAGCAGGCCGTGTTCCACGCGTGTGCGCGGGAGGCGGCGCTGGCGGATCCGGGCGCGCCGGGTGGGCGCGCGGATCGTGATGTGCCGGCGGCGGGGGATGAGCTGCGGGCGGTGCTGGCGGCGTCGCGTACCGCGGTGGCCCGGTTGTTGGATGTCGCGGACGGCGCGGCCCGGTATCCGCGGTTGGGGGAGCGGTGGCGGGCCGGGGGGATCGACGAGGCGCGGGTGGCGATCCTGGTGCGCTGGACCAGCGCGCTGTCGTCCGAGCACGCCGGGCAGGTGATCGACCGGTTGGTGGACGAGGCGGCGGGGCTGACCCCGTCGCGGTTGATCGACCGGGTGCAGGCGCTGGCTAAGGCCCTGGACCCGGGGTGGGCGGAGAAGCTGTACCGGCAGGCGCGGCGGCAGCGGCGGGTGCGGGCGCGGTGCACGGAGGCGGGCACGGTGAACCTCTCGGCGCTGGACCTGCCGCTGGCTGCCGGGGTGCGTTCGGTGCGGCGGGTCAACGCGTTGGCGGCGCGGGTGCAGGCGGCGGGGCATCCGGGGTTGATCGACACCATCCGCGCCGACGTGATCTGCGCGCTGCTGCACCCCCGCAGCGCCGGCGCCACCGACGCCGAGATCGTGGCTGCGGTCCTCGCCGCCGCCCACCCCGACGACCCCCAACCCCGCCGCACCCCCGACCCCGCCCAGGCACCACCCGACGACCCGACCCCACCCGACGAGCCCACGCTCGACGACCCGGCCCCGGCCGACGACCCGGGCTCGGCCGATGATCCGGCGCCAGCCGAGGACCCGGCGGCGGCGGACGACCCGGCGCCGACGGATGACCCGGCGGCGGGGGTGGGGCGGCGGTCGACGCGGCAGTCGCGGTTCGAGCTGCGGGTCGGGCTGGGCACGCTGCTCGAGCTCGACGACCGCCCCGCCCGGCTGCCCGGCTGGGGTGTCATCACCGCCGGGCTCGCCCGCGAGCTCGCCGCCGCCTACAGCGACGCGGAGTGGCGGGTCGCGGTCACCGACCACAGCGGCGCCCTGGTCGCCGCCCTGCTCACCCGCCACCGCCCCACCCACACCACCGCCAGCCCACTCGAGCCGGCGATCCCGGGGGCGCCGCGCCCGGTGATCGAGCTCCACGTCACCGCAGCCCAGCTCGACCAGCTCCGCCCCACCGACCACCCCGCCTGGACACGGCTGCTCACCGACCTGCACCACCAACACCAGCTCTGGCGCACCGCCCGCACCGCTCGCACCAACGACGACGCCGACGACCACGGCTCGCGGGAGGCGTTGGCGCGGTTCCCGTCGGTGGCGTTGCGCCGCTGGATCACCATCCGCGACCGCTCGTGCGTGTTCCCGCCCTGCGGGGCCTCCGCGCTGGCCGCCGAGATCGACCACACCCGCCCCGTCATCGAGCACGGCCTCACCGTGCCCGGGAACCTCGGGCCCGCGTGCGGGCACGACCACGACCTCAAGGACCAGGGCTGGACCCTGCACCAACCCCGACCGGGCTGGTTCACCTGGACCAGCCCCACCGGGCACACCTACCCCCGCCCACCCCAAGCCATCACCGACGCCCTGCCCGACCCCCAACCACCGGCGGTCCCCTCCAGCACCGAACCCGACCGCTACGCCGACGACGGCCCCCTCTGGGACCGACCCCCGGCACCCCCGCCCCGACCACCACCCACACCCACCGACCAGGACCCCGACCCCCCGTTCTGATGGGGCTCGGCCTCCGCGCGGGAGATTCGGTCCCCACCATCGCCCGGTCGGACCTAGGCTCCCGGGGTCAGGACGTGCACGGGCGCGGGAGGTGGTGGACCGTGCCGGTCCCCGGCGTCCCGTGGGGCGGTCGCGACACCTCGGCGCTCAGCCATGAGCTGATCCACCGCTGGGTCCACGACGGCGCCGACCCCGCCGCGATCGACTCCGCCCGCGTGCGCCACGCCGCCCGCGGCGAGGAGCTGCGTGCCGCGGCACAGCGCCTCGAGCGGGCGCACGGCGAGCTGGGGACGGCGTGGCGGGGTCGCGACGCCGACGCGGCGAGCGCGCACGTGCGCACCCTGGTCGCCCGCATGAGCCGTCTCGGCGACGCGGTCACCGGGCAGGCCGGCAGCCTCCAGGGCGTGCGCGACGCGCTGGCCCGCGTCCAGGCCCTCGTCGGTGCGCCCCGTCCGCCGGCGCTGCCCGTCCTCGGTACCTCGCCGGCCACACCGGGTCTGGCGGGCGCGCTGACCGCTGGTGGGCCGGCCGACGGCTTCGGCACGTTCCACGCCGCCCAGGCCGAGGAGCGTGCCGCGCAGGGTGCCTACCGCGCCTACCTCGAGCACACCGGGCTGGCCGCGCGCGGCGCCCCGTCGGCCGTCGACGGCCTCGCCGGGCGGGCGACACCGGGCGGCGCGGGACCGCTGCCGGCCACGGCCCGCGGCGGCGTGCCCGCAGCGGCGACGCCCGGGAGCTTCGGGTCCGGTGCTCCGGCGCGGGGCGGGGTCCTCGCGCGGGCCGCAGCTTCCGCCGGCACCCCGACGCCCGCCCTCCGGCCCGGCGGACCGGGTCCCGCGGCGGGCGGCGTGGTGTCCGGCCGGTCGGCTCCCGGTGGCGGGCCCGCCGGCGTGGGTCCCGCGCCCGGCACGGGGGAGCGGGCGGGCCCGCTCGGGCGGTTCGTCTCGCGCCTGCTCGGCGGTGGCGCCGAGGTCCCGCCCGGTGGCGGGGGTCGCGGTCCCGGCGGGCCCGGGTCGGGCGGGCCCGGCGCGCCGATCGCACCCGGGACCGGTGGTGGTCCGGGTGGCCGCCCGGTGCCCGGCGGGGCGGGGGCTCCGGGCGCCGGCACGCCCGTGTCACCCGCGGGCCCGGTGGCCCCGACGGCCGCCGACCGCCTGACCGGCGGCGCGGTCACCGGGCGGCCCGTCAGCGAGGGACGCCGCGGCGAGCGCCGGGACCAGCCCGGTGGCCGACCCGGCGTCGGCGGCTCGACCGGGGCACCCGAGGGGCCGACCACCGGAGCGGCGCGCGGCGGCGAGGAACGGACGACCCCGGGCACCACGTCCGGGACCTCGAGCACCTCCCCGGGCCCCGGCAGCGGTAGCTGGGCCACCCCCGCCGGGACCACCCCCGGCCCCGCGACCCCGGGCCACACCCCCGGCGGCCACGGCAGCGACGTCCCCCTCCTGCCCCCCACCGGCGGCGCCGCGGGGGCCGCGCGCGCCGCCCGGTCCGGCGGGTCACCGGTGCGCCACCCCGAGTACCTCGTCGACGCCGACCCCTGGCGCGACCCCGCCGACGACCCCGACGAGCGCCGCCTGGTCACGCCCCCGGTGCTCGGGGAGCACGACGACCGGTGAGCATCGTGCTCGATCGCCACGAGCTGCTCTGGGTCCTCGAGCAGTGCGGCGCCGCCTGGCCCTACCCGCTGCGTCCGGTGCACTGGTCCGCCGAGACCGACGCCGAGGTCCAGCGCCACCGCACGGCCACCGAGCAGGCGCTGCGCCGCCGCGGGCTCCTCGAGCCCGCCCCGGCGCGGCTGCTGCTCGACGCCGGCACCGCGGTGGCGGGCTGGGGGCTCGCCGTCGACCTCGTCCGCCGCGACGCCGCTGACCCGATCGCGGTGGTGGCGCTGGGCGACGGGCGGGTGGGGGCCGTGCTGTCGTCGCCCGAGCACGCGGGCGCCCCGGTGCGGGTGGCGCCGTGCCCGCCCGACGGCCTCGCGGAGGCCGTGTTCGCCCTGGTCCCGCCGGTGCCGCCCGGGTCGGGGCCCGCGGTGCCCGTGCCGGCGGGCGGGCTCCCCGCCGACCTCCCCGCCACGCAGCGCGCGACCCGCGCCCGCGACGCCGGCGAGGACCTGCTCGCCACCGTCACGGCCGTCTCCCAGGTCGGCGTGGCCGAGCGCCGTGCCGGAGTCGAACCCCGCCGGGTGGCCGCGCCGCTCTGCTGGCTCGACGGCCCCCGCGGCCGTCACGTGCTGCGCCTGCCCCCCGGGCCAGCGCCGGGCGTCGCGCCCGCGCGTCCGCCACTGCTCGTTCCCGCAACCGGCGGACAACTGCTCGCCGAGGTCCGTACCGTGCTGTCCGACGCGGTCGCGCCGCGTCCGCCCGGAAGGAGCACCGCATGAGCGCACCCCAGCCGCCAGGGGGGGACGCCGCGGGCGCGGGTGGCGAGGCCGCGATGCGGCCCGAGGAGACGCGCGCCTTCGCGGGGCGGGTCGAGGGCCTCGAGCAGGGTGTGGCCGAGGCGCAGGCGGCGCTCGACCGGCTGGCGGCCGAGTCGCTGCCCGTGGGCTCCGGCGAGGACAACGCGGCCATCGCGGCCTGGTACCGCGAGCTCGTCAGCTCCGACACGGTGCCGGCCGCGCGCTCGCTGGCCGGCGAGCTCGAGGCCCTGAAGAGCGCCCTGCGCCAGAGCGCCGCGCTCTGGGAGCAGACCGACGCGGGCGGCGCGCGGTCCCTGGGTCAGGAGTCCGGGCCGGCCTGAGGGCCGCTCCGGTGGTCCGTGGAGGCCCGTGCCGTCATGCGGGCGGAGCAGTTCCCCGCCCCCGATCGGGTGGTCCGGGCCCGGAGTGCCCACCCCGACGTGCGCTCACGGCGGGGCACGGAAGGGTGACGAGCCGATCGGGTCCTATCGTGGACGTGCGAACCCCGGCTGGGCAGGATGGCGTGGCAGTGAACACGAGTGAGAACGACGGCCTCGTAGTACTCGCCGTCGACGACGAAGAACCGGCGCTCATGGAGCTCGCCTACCTGCTGGAACAGGACCAGCGGGTGGGCACCGTGCTGCGCGCCTCCGACTCGATCTCGGCGCTGCGGATCCTCACGGGCGGCGACCGCGTGGACCTGGGCGGCTTCGGCGGCGGTGGTACGCCACCGGCGGGTCTGCCGTCGCCCGCCAAGCAGTCCGACGTGGACGTGCTGTTCCTGGACATCCGCATGCCGGGTCTCGACGGCCTCGAGCTGGCCAACGTCCTGTCCCGCTACGTCATCCCGCCGTCCGTGGTCTTCGTGACCGCGCACGACGACCGGGCCGTCGAGGCCTTCGACGTGGGCGCGGTGGACTACCTGCTCAAGCCCCTGCGTCCCGAGCGGCTCTACGCCTCGCTGTCGCGGATCCTGTCCTCGCGCGGGACCACGGTGCCCGTCGAGCCCGCCACCGACGAGGAGGGCGACGACGAGGTGATCCCCGTCGAGCTCGCCGGCACCACCAAGCTGGTGCAGCGCTCGACGGTGCGCTGGGTGGAGGCGCAGGGCGACTACGCGCGCCTGCACACCACCGAGGGCAGCCACCTCGTGCGCATCCCGCTGTCGGTGCTCGAGGAGCGATGGTCCGACGCCGGGTTCGTCCGGATCCACCGGTCGTACCTCGTGGCGCTCCCGCTGATCACCGAGCTGCGCCTCGCGGGCTCGGGCTACGTGGTGCGGCTCGGCAGCGGGCCCGACGTCGCCGAGCTGCCCGTCAGCCGGCGGCACACCCGCGAGCTCAAGGACCGTCTCGTCCGCTCGACGAAGCAGGCCTGGGGACGACGGTGAGCTCCCCCGGCGGCCCGGCGCGGGCATCGGGCCCGCGGCCGGACACCGCCGGGACGGACGCCTCGGCGTCCACGGGCAGCTCCGCCACCACGCACGTCGACACCCTGCGTCCCGTCCCCGACCCGCCCGCCGACGCCGCGCCGTTCGGCGCCGGCGCGTGGGACGACGACGACGAGGACGACGACGGGCCCGACCCGGCCGACGGCGAGGACTTCTCCTGGTCCGCGTCACCGGACCCGGAGCCGGACACCGACGCCGAGACCGCCACCGACACGGGCACCCTCCGCCGGTCGCGGCCCTCGCGCTCGGGGCGCCCGGGCACCGGGGTGCCGACGCCCCCGAGCCCCATGAACGCGGCCACGGGCCCCACGCCCTCCACCGGCCCGGAGCCCGTCGCGGTGCCCGACCCGCCGCGCCGCCCGGTGCCGCCGACCTTCCCCTCGCCCGGCCAGCCGCCGCCCGGGGTCGCGCGCCGCCAGGGCCGCCACGCCCGGCCCGAGTCCCCGGGCACCTCGACCCACACCCCGCCCTCGGGCTACACGCCGCGCCACGCGGCCCCCGACGCCGAGACCGAGCAGTTCGCGGTGACGCCGTACACCGGTCCCGGGGGCGTCGGCCCGGCGCCCCTGACCCCGGCGCCGGCCGGCGTCGTCCCCACCTCGCACGCCGGCCACGCCGCCCACACCACCGACGCGGACAGCCCCGCGCTCTGGACCGGGCCCGGCGTGGTGATCCCGCCGTCCGTCGGCGCCGCGGGCGACCCCGCCGACGCCGCGGGGGGCGACCGGGTCCGCGTCGTCCTCGCCGAGCGCCGGGTGCCGACGCGCGCGGTGCGCACGGTCGCCGAGATCGAGCAGCAGACCGAGACCGGCGAGCTGCTGCTGCGCAACCTGCTGCGCTCGCAGCTCGCGCTCGGCGTGCGCCTGGGCCTGGTCGCGGTGTTCGTCTTCGGTGCCCTGCCCGTGATCTTCCTGGTGCTGCCGCGGGCGGGCACCCTCGAGGTCGCCGGGGTGACGCTGCCCTGGCTGGTGCTCGGACTCGCGCCCTACCCGTTCATGCTGGCGCTGGCCTGGCTGTACGTGCGCACGGCCGAGCGCAACGAGCTCGACTTCGCCGACAACGTCGAGGACTGAGGCGGTCGTGGACACCGCGGGGTACGTGGCCGTCGCCGCCATCGTGGTCGTCGCGGTCGTCACGATCGTCATCGGCTCGCTGGGCGTGCGGGTCGCGCGCACCACCGACGACTTCCTGGCCGCCTCGCGCACCGTCGGCACCCGCGCGAACGCCGCCGCGATCTCCGGGCAGTACCTGTCGGCGGCGTCGTTCCTGGGCGTCGCGGGCATCGTGCTCAAGGACGGCGTCGACGGGCTCTGGTACCCGGTCGGCTTCACCGCGGGCTACCTGGCGCTGCTGTTCTTCGTGGCCGCCCCGCTGCGGCGCTCCGGCGCGTACACGGTTCCCGACTTCGCCGAGGTCCGCCTCGACTCGACGCTCCTGCGCACCGTCACCACGTGGTTCGTCGTGATCATCGGCTGGCTCTACCTGCTGCCTCAGCTGCAGGCGGCCGGCCTCGCGCTCACGGTGCTGACGACCGCGCCGCCGTGGGTCGGCATCGTGGCCGTCGGGCTCGTCGTCACCGCCAGCGTGACCTTCGGCGGCATGCGCTCGATGACCTTCGTCCAGGCGTTCCAGTACTGGCTCAAGCTCACCGCGCTCGCCGTACCGGCCCTGGTGCTGGTCGCCGTGTTCGTGCTCGGCCCGTCGCGCTCGTCGGAGCCGCCGCCGCCCGTGTTCACCGATGCCACCAGCGTCGACGTGAGCACCCCGGTGACCCTGCAGGTCCCCGCGCCCGTCGAGATCGGGGTGCGCGGCGAGGTCGACGGCGCGACCGTCAACGGGCCGGTGTCCTGGGCGCCGGGCCTGCACCGGGTCGACGCCGGCACGACGCTCCGTTTCCCGGCCGGCGCGGCGGTGCCCGTGGTCAGCGACGCCGACCCGGACGCCGCGTCCTGGTCGGCCCCGCTGACCGGGGGCACCGAGGACGGGCACTCGCTGCTCGCGACGTACTCGCTGATCCTCGCGCTGCTGCTGGGCACCATGGGCCTGCCGCACGTGCTCGTGCGCTTCTACACCAACCCCGACGGCCGGGCCGCGCGCCGCACGACGGTGGTCGTGCTGGCGATGCTCGGCGGCTTCTACCTGCTGCCGGTGCTGCTCGGGGCCCTGTCGCGGCTGTACGTGCCGCAGTTGCTGGTCACCGGGCAGACCGACGCCGCGGTGCTCCTGCTGCCGACCGCGGCGCTGCCGGGCTGGTCGGGCATCGCGCTCGCGGCCCTCGTCGCCGCCGGGGCCTTCGCCGCGTTCCTGTCGACGTCCTCGGGTCTGCTGCTGTCGGTGGCCGGGGTGCTCTCGACCGACCTGCTGCCCCGCAAGCTGGGCGACTTCCGCATCGCCGCGCACGTCGGCGGCGTCGTGCCGATCGTCGGCGCCCTGGGGGCGAGCCGGCTCGACTTCTCGCTCACCGTCTCGCTGGCCTTCGCCGTCGCTGCCTCGACGTTCTGCCCGCTGCTCGTGCTCGGGATCTGGTGGAAGGGCCTCACCGACCGCGGGGCGACCATCGGCATGCTCGTCGGCGGCGGGGTCGCCGTGGCCGCGGTCGGCTCGACCCTCGCGGGCGTCGCGCCGGGTGGCTGGGTGGGGGTGCTGCTGGCCCGCCCCGCGCTGGTCACCGTCCCGCTGACGTTCCTCGTGATGGTCGTCGTCAGCCGGAACTCGCCGCACCGCGTGCCCGCCAACGTCGGCCGCACGCTGCTGCGGCTGCACGCGCCGGAGCGCCTGGGCCTCGGCGACGCCCGCCGCGGGGCGCGTCCCTCGGCCTGACGGGTACCCGTCCCGTACTGTTCCGGCCACACTGTGTGAGCAATCGATCGCGCAGGGTAAGAACGGACGAGTCGGACGTTCACCGCTGAATCGGTCGGGTCGAGTCTGGAGGGCTCGTCGAGTGATGCCCGGGTGGGTCGTCACACGAAGGGAGTAGTCGGTGTGATGTGGGGCGGATTAGGGTTCGGCGCGATCGTGACGACGACGGACAAACCCGCGGAGACCTCGTGAGTGCCACCGACGACAGGCCCGGAGGGTCGAGCCCGCTCTCGGCCTCCACGTCCGACACCCCGTCCGCGTACCAGGAGGTGCAGGGCTCGCCCGAGTTCGTGTCGTTGCGCCGTCGCTGGCGCGGCTTCATCTTCACGATGAGCGCCGTCTTCCTCGGCTGGTTCCTCGTCTACGTGCTGCTCTCCGACTTCGCCCACGGCGTGGTCGACACCCGCATCGGCGGCACCAACTTCACGGTCGGCCTGGTGCTGGGCCTGCTGCAGTTCGTCTCCACCTTCACCATCGCGACGATCTACGTCCGCTTCGCCAACAAGAACCTGGACGACGACGCCGAGGCGCTGCGCCAGCGTGTGGAGGACAAGCTGTGAGCACCCAGGTCGGCAGCCCGGCCCTCAACATCGGGATCTTCGCGCTCTTCGTCGTCGTGACCCTGCTGATCGTCTACCGGGTCAGCCGCGCCTCCAACACCGCGTCCGACTACTACGCCGCCGGCAGCTCGTTCACCGGGCCGCAGAACGGCATCGCGATCTCCGGCGACTACCTCTCGGCCGCGTCGTTCCTCGGCATCGCCGGCGCCATCGCCGTGTACGGCTACGACGGCTTCCTGTACTCGATCGGCTTCCTCGTCGCCTGGCTCACGGCCCTGCTGCTGGTCGCCGAGCTCCTGCGCAACGTCGGCCGCTTCACCATGGGCGACGTCCTGAGCTTCCGGATGCGCCAGCGCCCGATCCGCGCCGCCGCCGCGGTGTCGACGCTGCTGGTGTCGTTCTTCTACCTGCTGGCCCAGATGGCGGGTGCCGGCGGACTGATCTCGCTGCTGCTCGGGGTCAAGAACGTCCCGGGCACACCGTTCGACGGTCAGTCGCTGGTCATCGCGGTGGTCGGCATCCTCATGGTCGTCTACGTGCTCTACGGCGGCATGCGCGGCACGACCTGGGTGCAGATCATCAAGGCGACGCTGCTGGTCATCGGCGCCTCGGTCATGACCGTCTGGGTGCTGGGCCTCTACGGGTTCAACCTGTCGGGCCTGCTGGGCGACGCGGTGGCCAACACGGGCAAGCCGCTGCTCGACGCCGGCAACCAGTACGGCAAGACGCTGACCACCAAGCTCGACTTCCTGTCGCTGGCCCTCGCGCTCGTGCTGGGCACCGCCGGCCTGCCGCACATCCTCATGCGCTTCTACACGGTGCCCACGGCCAAGGAGGCCCGTCGCTCGGTGCAGTGGGCGATCTGGATCATCGGTATCTTCTACCTCTTCACCCTGGTCATCGGGTACGGCGCGGCCGCCCTGCTGCCCGCGGGCACGGTGACCACCGAGCGCGGCAACGTCAACGACGCCGCCCCGCTGCTGGCCTACCAGATCGGCGGGACGCTGCTGCTCGCGATCATCGCGGCCGTCGCCTTCGCGACGATCCTCGCGGTGGTCGCCGGGCTCACCATCACGGCGGCCGCCTCGTTCGCGCACGACATCTACGCGAACGTGATCAAGGAGGGGAACCCCGAGCCGGGCACGGAGGTCAAGGTCGCCCGTCGCACCGCGCTCGTCGTCGGCGTGGTGGCCATCTTGGGCGGCATCCTCGCCAACGGCCAGAACGTCGCGTTCCTCGTGGCGCTGGCGTTCGCGGTGGCCGCCTCGGCGAACCTGCCGACGCTGCTCTACTCGCTGTTCTGGAAGAAGTTCAACACCACCGGGGCGCTGTGGAGCATCTACGGCGGGCTCGCGGTCTGCATCCTGCTGATCGTCTTCTCGCCGGTCGTCTCCAGCACGAAGACCTCGATCTTCGGAGAGGGCGTCGACTTCGCGCTGTTCCCGCTGCAGAACCCGGGGCTCGTGTCGATCCCCGTGTCGTTCCTGCTCGGCATCGTCGGCACGTTCGTCGGCTCACGCGAGCCGGTGAACGAGGCGAAGTTCTCCGAGATGGAGGTCCGGTCGATGACCGGTGCGGGCGCGTCCCGCACGGGGGCCGACCACTAGCTGGTCGCGCCGGGGGCAGGCCTGCGTGATGGGATGGCGGCGTGAGCCATCCCGGTCTGCCCTCGGTCGGCCCCGGCGCGATCCCGCCCGGGGCCACGCTGCTCGACGTGCGTGAGGACGACGAGTGGGTCGCGGGCCACGCGCCCGACGCCGTGCACCTGCCGATGTCGCAGTTCACCGCCCGCCTCGACGAGGTCCCGCCGGGCCCGCTGGCCGTCGTCTGCAAGGTCGGCGGGCGGTCCGCGCAGGTCACGGCGTACCTCCTCCAGCGCGGCCACGAGGCGGTCAACGTCAGCGGCGGCATGCTCGCCTGGGAGGCCGAGGGCCGGCCGCTGACCGCCAACGGCCCCGGGCCGGCGCGGGTGGTCTGAGCCGTGAGGACGTGTCCGTGACCTGCCCGCGCTGCGGGCGGCCCCAGCCACCGCCGGACTCGCCGGGCGCGCCGCGTGCCGGCGCGACCCGGTACTGCGTGCACTGCGGTCGCGTCCTCGCCGGGGTCCGGTGGGTGGCGCTGCCGCCCGACGCGATGCGCCCCCGCGAGCCCCGCCGGCCGCGGCGCCCCTACGCCGGGCCCCCGCGCTACCGCGCCACCCCGCGCTGGAGCCTGCGCACCTGGATGCCCGCGCCCGAGCCGGGCGACGACGGCCCGCTCGCGCTGCCCCCGGCGCGCGAGCCCGAGGACGCCCTGCGCCGCACCGCCGGGCTGCTCGTGCGCCTCGCGACCGTCACCGCGGCGCTCGCCGGGGTCGCCGCGCTGGCCGAGTTCTGGCGCTACGGCCTGCTCGTCGCCAGCCGCAGCGCCGCGCTGTCGTCGGGTCCGCTGGCGTTCTCCGACGCGCTGGTGACGCTCGTCGGGCTGCTCGCGCCGGTGATGGCGCTCGCGACCGGCGCGCAGTTCCTGCTCTGGCTGCACCGGGCGCGCGGGCTCGCGGCGACGATCTCGGGGACGCGTCCCGCGCGGCGGACCTGGGCGGTGGTGCTCGGCAGCGTCCTGCCCGGCCCGAACCTCACCGTGCCCGGGGCGGCGCTGGCCGAGGTCGAGCACGCCGCGTCGGGGGAGCCGGCCGCGGCGCGCCCGCGCCCGTCGACGCCGGTGCGGCGCTGGTGGATCGCCTGGGACGCCAGCGTGGTGCTGGGCGTCCTCGCCGTGCTGCGCGGGCTGGGCGAGAGCACCCAGGCGCTCGCCGACGCCGTGCTGCTGCACGCGGTCGCGGACGTCGCCGCCGCCGTCGCCGCGGTGGCGACCGTGCTCGTCGTCGCGCACCTCACCGAGCTGCTCGCCCCCGAGCTGCGCCCGGCGGGGCGCGAGGCGGTGGTGGGGGTGTCGGGACCCGCGTCGGCCCCCGATGCGTCAGCCGAGGACGGCGTTGCCGCCGGCGGCGGGGGGAGCGGTGGGGTCGTTGCCGAGGTCGGGTGACATCTCGCGGACCACGAAGTCCTCGACGTGGAAGAGGTTGTCGCCGGCCCGGCGCACGATGGCCAGCAGCGTGCTCATCGAGGCGACCTCCTCGACCTGCTCCTTGAGGTACCACTGCATGAACTGCTCGCCGATGTAGTCGCCCTCGTCGCGGGCGGTGCGGGCCAGCGTCTCGATCTGGTCGGTGACCGTGCGCTCCTGCGCGAGCACCAGCGCGACGACGTCCTCGAGCGACGCGAACTCGGTGCGCACGTCGTCGATGCCGGGGATGGTCACCGGGATGTCGTTGTCGAGCAGGAACTGCACGATGCCCATCGCGTGGTTGCGCTCCTCGAGCGCCTGCGCGTAGAAGTGCCCGGCCAGCCGCGGGAGGTCCTGGTCGTCGCAGTACACGGCCACCGCGGTGTACTGCTGCGAGGCGGTGAACTCGTTGCGGATCTGGGCCCGCAGCAGGTCGTGGAAGGTCGACGTCGCGGCGGTCATGCCTGCGAGTGTAGGGGCGGTCCGGCGCCGGTCAGGTGCGCGCCGACCGTCGTCCGTGCCGGCTGCGGGGCGCGGGCGGGGCGTCGCCGGGGGGCGCCACGGGGATCGCGCCCGTCCAGCCGAACTGCTCGGTGTGGACGCGCCCGGCGGGCACGCCGAGCTGCTCGAGGGCGGCGAGCGACCCGGTGAGCACCGAGGGCGACCCGCAGACGAAGTAGTCGAGCGCAGCGCGGGACGCGGGGTCGTGCGGGAGCACCTCGGCCAGCAGGGCGGCGTCGATCCGGCGGCCCTCGGTGCGGGTGACGCGCAGGTCCAGGCGCCGGCCCAGCGCGGTGAGCTCGTCGGCGAACAGCGGCTCGTGGCCGCGCTCGGCGACGACGAGGCGGTGCGTGCGGTCGTCGCCGCGGTCGGCGAGCGTGCGCAGCATGCTCATCATCGGGGTGATGCCGACGCCGCCGGCGAGCAGCACGAGGCCCGGGGAGTCGTGCGCGATCTCGGCGGTGAACGAGCCGTGCGGGCCGTCGAGCCACACCTTGCTGCCGGTGCGCAGGGTGGAGAGCAGGCCCGAGAAGTCGCCCTGGTCGCGGACGGTCAGCTCGAGGCGCCCGGTGACCCGGGCGCTCGAGGCGATCGTGAACGGGTGCTCCTCGGCGCCGACGACCCCGCGGCGCAGCCGCAGCCACACGAACTGGCCGGGCGCGAAGCGCAGGCCGCCGCGGCGCAGGTGCACCGGGGCGAGCACGAGCGTGCTCACCGTGGGGCTCTCGCGACGCACGCCGTAGACGACGTAGGCGCCCTGGCGGGAGAACAGCGGGCGCCACACCCACCGGTGCGCGAGCACCCCGAGCAGCACGAGCACCAGCGCCGAGAGCACCCAGCGCATCAGCGGGTCGGTCACGAGGTTGCCGAGCCAGAACACGTGCAGGCCGGCGAGGACCAGCGCGGCGCCGGCGAGCAGCACGTGGAGGCGGGCCCAGATCTCGTAGCGCGCGCCGGGGCGGCGGCCGCGTGCGGCGACGAGGCCCACGAGCAGCAGGCCGGCCGCGGACGACCAGCCGGCCTGGGCGGCGGCCGGGGACTGGAAGGGGTTGAACAGGCGCGGGTGGTTGACGATCGCGACCGTCAGGTGGAGCCCGACGAGCACGACCGCGAGGATGCCCAGCCAGCGGTGCAGGCCGAGGATCCGCTCGACGCCGAACGACCGCGTCAGCGTGCGCACCCGCGAGGGCACGACGACCACGACGACGAGCAGGCACGCGGCCAGCAGGCCGAGCCCGACCGAGAGCATTCCGAGCACCGAGTCCCCGCCGCGCGAGGCGAGCAGGGCCACCGGGACCACCACGAGGGCCGTGAGGGCGCCCACCCACAGGGCGCGAGTCCACCGTTGCTGCACGGGCACGGACGGTAGGCAGTCGCGATCACCGGCCCGGCGCGTCTGAGAGCGTGGCCGTCCGTGGCGCGACGACGGGCGCCTGCGGCGCGCCCAGGCGCCCCCTGCTCGCCCGTTCGGGTGAGGGCGTGGTCCGTCTGCTGAGACGGGCTCTCAGGTTGGCGTGTCTTGCCAGCGTGGGGGCCACGCTGGCGTTCAACGGCAGGAAAGCCACCGGCTCGCGGCGCCGAGTCACGCGCGACCCGGCAGGATGCCCCCCGTGCTCCATCTGCGCAGGCATCGCCGGACCTCGCCCCGGCTCGCGTTCGTCGTCGGCGCGGTCGGTCTCGCGGCGCTCGTGCCGCCGGCGCTGCGGTCGCTGCGGGGCCGCCCGGTGTTCGACCGCAGCACCGCCGCGGCCGGGGTGTCGGCGCAGTTCGACCAGGACGCGGACTCCTACGACCGCCTCGTCGGCGCCAACCCCGGCTACCACGAGCACCTGCTCCTGTCTGCCCGCCGCCTCGGACTGGACGGCGACGGGGCCGGCGCGGTGCTGCTCGACGTCGGCTGCGGCACGGGGCTGTCGACCGCCGCGTTGGTGGAGACCTACCCCGCGGCCCGGATCATCGGCGTCGACGCCTCGGCGGAGATGCTCGCCAAGGCCCGCGAGAAGTCGTGGCCCGACGGCGTGCGGTTCGTGCACGCGCGGGCCGAGGAGCTCGGGACGGCGCTCGCCGAGGCCGCGATCGAGGGCCCGTTCGACGGCCTGCTCGCCGCCTATCTCGTGCGCAACCTGCCCGACCGCGACGCCGGGCTGTCCGTGCTCGTCGAGCACCTCGCGCCCGGTGCGCCGATCGCGGTGCACGAGTACTCGGTCGCCGACTCGGCGCTCGCCCGCGCGATCTGGACCGCCGTCTGCTGGGTGATCATCATCCCGCTCGGGTGGCGGGTCACCGGCGACGCCTCGCTGTACCGCTACCTCTGGCGCAGCGTGCTGGCCTTCGACGGCCTGGCGCGCCTCGAGCAGCGGCTGCGCGACGCCGGCCTGCGCGAGGTCCACACGCGGCCGGTCGACGGCTGGCAGCGCGGGATCGTGCACACGGTGCTGGGTCGCCGCTGACGACCCAGGTCGCCGCGAGGTGGGGGATTTGCTGGCGTTGATCGCCAGCGTGGCCCCCACGCTGGCACAACCCCACGCTGAGGGAGGCTCAGCCGCGGCGGCGGGCGGCGCGCACGGCGTAGGTGCGCTCCGCGTACTCGATGTCGTCCTTCCACAGGCGCTTGGCGGTCCACTCCATCGCCGGCCGCAGGAGCGCCTGGGCGCGGCGGGCGTGGGCGAAGCCGGGGCGGGCGGAGTGGGCGATCGTCGCCTCGACCACCGCGGTGCGGGGGCGGCCGTCGGGGTGCGGGGCGAGCGGGGTCGCGTGGGTCTCGACGACGCTGCCGGCGCCCTCGCCCTCGGTGATGTGCATGACGATCGTGCGCGGCTCCGGGCACGTGAACCGCGCCCGCACCGGGATGCCCCAGTTCTTCGAGACCCGGAACGCCACCTTGAGGTCGAAGTGGTCGTCCTCCTCGGACGCCTCGCGGCCCGGTGCACGCTCGACGCGCAGGTCGGCGAACGAGTGCGGGTGGAACCAGGCGCCGTGCCACGGGTCGAGCCGGTTCGCGATCACGTCGGCGGGCTCGCACGTGCCGACCATCGAGGCCACCGCGACCACGCTCGCGTCGACGTCGGGGCGCACCGGGAGGATCGGCGCGGCGGTGGGCTCCTCGCCGCCGACCGCGTCGAGGCGCACCCAGGCCAGCGCACCGTCGTCGTGGGCGGGCAGCGTGCGCCAGCCCGCGCGCCCCGACGGCCCGAGTGCGAGGCCGTGCCAGCGGCAGATCAGCTCGCAGCCCGACTGCACCGCGGTGGACATGTCCGCGCCCAGGTGCGGGCACGCGCCCGGCCCCACGTGCAGCGACCCGTCCGGCGAGCGCCAGACGACCAGCTCCACGCCCGCGACCGTCGTCCCGAATGGCGTGCCGGTGCGGATGTCGCGGCTCGCGCCGACCACGTACCAGTTGCCCGAGGGCCGCGCGGTGGCGCGGGCCAGCGCGGCGTCGATGATGCCGACCTTGGCGTCGCGCCAGGTGGGTTCCATGGCCGCCCACTCGTCGCCCGACAGCCGTCGCAGCGGGTTCGCGGTGGCGCGCCGATCCGCCTTCTTGAGCACGAAAGCGACGCTAGGCCGGGTGTCGTGCGGTCGCAGTGACAGGCAGCGGGCTGTGGCTGGACGCACGGCGTGCTGCGCCGAACGAACGAACCTTCACCCCAGAGGGGCACGTTCCCAGGGACACGACAGGCACCGCGGGCCACCGCGCCCCGAGCCCAGCTCGAACCCGGCGATCGTCAGCACCTCGATCCCGGCGGCCGCCAGCCGCCCGTTCGTCGTGGTGTTGCGCTCGTAGGCCACGACCCGCCCGGGGGCGACGGCGAGGGTGTTGTTGCCGTCGTCCCACTGCTCGCGCTCGGCGGCCACCGACTCCAGCCCGGTGTCCACCGCGCGCAGCACGTCCACGCCCATCGCCCGCGCCGCGGCGGGCCGGAAGGGCTCGGGGCCGGTGATCTCGAGGTGGTCCGGGCCGTCCGGGCGCACCGTCCACGCCTCGAGGCCCTCGAGCACGCCCGGGTAGATCACCATCGTGTCGACGTCGACCATCGTCGCCACGGTGTCGAGGTGCATCGTCGCCCGCCGCTGGGTGATGGGGACGACGAGCACGGTGTGCGCCAGGCCGTCGGCGAACATCGCGCGGGCGAACGACTCGGCGCCCGCCGGGCTCGTGCGCTCGCCCGCGCCGATCGCGAGCACCCCGGGCGCGAGCAGCAGCACGTCGCCGCCCTCGACCGCCGAGGTGTCGCGCGCCGCGGTCGGGGCGACGACGCCGAGCTCGGGGTGGTGGCGCTGGGCCAGGGCGACGAGCGTCGCCTCGCGGCGGCGTGCGGGCATACCCATCGACGACGCGACCACCCGCGGGCCCACGCGCACCGACGAGTCGCGGGTGAACATGAGGTTGGGCAGCGGGTCGACGGCGAAGTCGTGCGGGCCGGCCATCGCCCGCACGAGCGAGCGTCCGGTGACGGCGAGCTCGGCGAACGTGCGCCCGCCGATGAGGGCCTCGGCGAGCGCGGCGTCGTCGAGCCCGGAGAGCTCGGCACGGACCGCCTCGCCCAGCTCGCGGCCCAGGGTGCGCTCGTCGACGGCGTCGGCGATCCCGGCCTCGCGGGCCGCCGGGTCCCGCAGCGACGTGACGAGCACCTCGCCCAGCAGCAGTACCCGCACGCCCTCGGAACGCAGCAGGTCGGCGAACGCGTCGTGCTCGACCTGGGCGCGCTCGACCCAGGGGATGCCGTCGAAGAGCAGGCGATCGGCGTTGCGCGGGGTCAGCCGCTCCAGCTCCGGGCCCGGACGGTGCAGCACCACGGTGCGCAGCGCGCCGACCTCGGAGTCCACGTGCGGGGCGTCCACCACGGTCGGCGACCCTAGGGCGGCGGCTCTACTGTGCGCAGCCATGGGACTCCTCGAGGACAAGGTGGTCGTCGTCACCGGTGCCGGCCGCGGCATCGGGCGCGGTGAGGCGCTGGAGTGCGCGCGGCAGGGGGCGGCCGTCGTGGTCGCCGAGTTCGACGCCGAGGTCGGCGACGAGGTCGCCGGCGAGATCACCGCCGCGGGCGGGCAGGCGATCGCGGTGCCCGGCGACGTGTCGGAGGCCGACGTGGCCGACCAGCTCGTCAAGACGGCCGTCGAGCGCTTCGGCGGCCTCGACGCGGTGGTCAACAACGCCGGCATCCTGCGCGACCGCACCCTGGTGAAGATGTCCGACGCCGAGTGGGACGACGTCATCCGCGTCCACCTGCGCGGGCACTTCGCGCCGACCCGGGCGGCGTGCCGGTACTGGCGCGAGAACGAGCGCCCCGGGCACCTGGTGCACACGGCGTCGACGTCGGGGATCCTCGGCAACTTCGGCCAGGCGAACTACGGCGCGGCCAAGGCGGGCATCGCGGCGTTCTCCACGATCGTGGCCATGGAGATGGCGCGCTACCACGTCACCTCCAACGCGATCGCCCCGTCCGCGCTGACCCGCATGACCGAGGCCCTGCTGCCCCCGGATGTGCGCGAGGACCGGCGCGAGAGCCTCGAGCGCGGCGAGTTCGACTTCTTCGACCCCGAGAACGTGGCGCCGTTCGTCGCCTACCTCGCCTCCGACCACGCGTCGCACATCAGCGGCAAGGTCTTCGGCGTGCAGGGCGACTCGGTGGAGCTCTACCAGCCGTTCACGTCGGTGGCGGAGATCCGCGGCGACGGGCACCGCTGGGACCCCGAGGCGATCCCGGACCGGATGGCGGAGCTGTTCGAGCAGGCGGGCATCGACCCGGCGCCGGAGAACATGATGGCGCGCTCGCGGCACAAGATCATCAGCTAGGCGGGCAGGAAGGGCAGCGCACCGCGCAGGAGCGCCGAGCCGACGAAGGCGACGACGTCGAGCAGGGCGTGGGCGCCGACCAGCGGCCAGAGCCGGCCGGTGCGCTGCCACACCCGCCCGAACACCAGGCCCATGAGCAGGTTGCCCACGCCGCCGCCGAGGCCCTGGTAGAGGTGGTACGACCCGCGCAGCACCGCGGAGATCGCCAGCGCGCGGTTCTCGCCCACGCCCAGGCGACGCAGGCTGTGCAGCAGGTACCCGACCACCAGCACCTCCTCGGCCCACGCGTTGGCGCACGCCGAGACGATCAGCGCCGGCACCGTCCACCACTGCTCGCCCAGCATCGAGGGGATCACGGTGGTGTTGAGGCCCAGGGCCCGCGCGCCGAGGTAGAGCGCCAGCCCCGGGATCCCGATGAGCGCGGCGAGCCCCACCGCGCCCAGCGCGTCGCGCCCCGGGCGGCGCCCGTCGAGGCCGATCGTGCGGGGTCCGGCGCCGGCGCGCACGAGCAGGTAGAGCCCCAGGGCGCCCCAGGCGACCAGCGCGAGCGACGACGCGAGCTGCGCGGCGAGGTCGGCCCACGGGTTGCGGGCGAGCGTCTCGTCGATCGCGACCTGCCGCTGGTCCAGCGGCACCGGCGAGGCCAGCGCGTCGAGCAGCGAGACCAGGCTGCGCACGCCGGAGAGGCCGAGCGTCACCGCGAAGACGACGACGAGCTCGGTGCGCAGCAGCCGCCGCTCGCGCGGGGGCAGCGGCGTGACCGCGGGGACGGCGGGGTGGGCCCACCCGCGCCAGACGTCCCGTGCCGTCGTCACCGGGGCGAATCTAGGGGTCGGCGTCAGTCGTCGCGGCCGGAGGACCGGGGTAGCCGGTCGTCGTGACCCGCCACGCCCTGATCTCCGGCGCCAGCATCGCCGGGCCCGCCCTCGCCCACGAGCTCGCCGCGCGGGGCTGGCGCACCACCGTCCTCGAGCGCGCGCCGCGGCTGCGCGACGAGGGCCAGAACGTCGACGTCCGGGGCGCCGCGCGGGAGGTCGTGCGCCGGATGGGTCTCGAGGACACGCTGCTCGCGGCGGGCACCGGCGAGGTGGGGCTGCGCTTCGTCGACGACGCCGGTGGCCGCGTCGCCGAGTTCCCGGCCGGCGAGAACGACTCCGACGGCGGCACCGCGGAGATGGAGATCCTGCGCGGCGAGCTCTCCCGCGTCCTCTACGAGCGCACCCGCGAGCACACCGACTACCGCTTCGGCGAGCAGATCGCGGACCTCGCCGACCACGGCGACCACGTCACGGCGACCCTGCAGGGCGGCGAGCGGATCGACGCCGACGTCGTGGTGGTCGCGGAGGGCACGCACTCGCGGACCCGGTCGCTCGTGCTGCCCGACGCCGACACCACCGAGCTCGGCCTGCACATCGCCTACCTGACGATCCCGCGCACCGCCGACGACGACCGGTGGTGGCGCTGGCACACCGCCGCCGGCTCGCGCAGCACCAGCCTGCGGCCCGACAACCGCGGCACGACCCGCGCCATGCTGGCCTTCGTCAGCGACGTCCGCGGGCTCGGCGAGCTCGACCGGGACGACCAGATCCTCATCCTGCGCCGCACCTTCGCCGACGCGGGCTGGGAGGCACCCCGCGTCCTCGCCGCCCTCGACGACGCCCCGTTGTACTTCGACGCCGTCGGGCAGGTCCGGCTCGATCGCTGGAGTGCCGGGCGCACCGTGCTGCTGGGCGACGCGGCCTGGGCCACCGGCCCGTTCGGCACCGGCACCAGCCTCGCCCTGGTCGGCGCCCACGTGCTGGCCGGCGAGCTGGGCACCCGGTCCGACGTGCCGACGGCCCTCGCCCGCTACGAGGAGATCGTGCGGCCCTCGGCCCAGCGGGCCCAGGACGAGGTCAAGCCGCTGGCCATCCGGGCCATGAACCCCCGCAGCACCGCCGCGGTGAAGCTCCAGCGCGCCGTCCTCGGCGTCGCCGCGCCGGTGTCGGACAAGCTCGGCGGCCTGGTCGGCAGGCTGACCCGCCCGCCGGCCGACCGGTTCGCGCTGCCCGACTACCCCGCGGCCTGATCGGTAGCCTCGACGGCGTGCTGCGCCTGCTGGTCACCCCGCGCTGGATCGGGTGGACGCTGGTCGCGCTCGCGGCCGTCGTGGTGTGCGGTGGCATGGCCTACTGGCAGCTCCTGCGGGCCGAGTCGCCCGCCGGCTCGCTGCTCAACGCCGGCTACGCGTTCCAGTGGCCGCTGTTCGGGCTGTTCTTCGCCGCGCTCTGGTGGCGGATGCTGCGCACCGAGGCCCGCGCGCTGGACGAGGTGCGGGCCGAGCAGGAGCCGGCCGCGTCGCTCCCGCACGACGCCCCCGTCCGCGACGCTCCCGGCGACTCCCCGTTCGGGCCGCGGCCCGCAGGCGTGCGCCCGGGCGGGCTCGACGCCGGCGGCGCGCCCGCCCCGGGCCGGGCGCGGTACAACGCGGCACTCGCCGAGCTCGCCGCTCGTGAGCAGAAGGAGACCGATCCGTCGTGACAGCGTCCGGGGCGTCCGAGACGTCCGTCCCGCAGACCCGGCCCACGCCCGAGGTCGTCGCCGCGCTCAAGCGCTACCGCGTCGGCGCCTGGGTGGTCGGTGTCGGGCTGCTCGTGCTCGTGCTGGTCGGGATGCCGCTGAAGTACCTGGCCGGCGACGGCACCGTGGTGGCGATCGTCGGGCCGATCCACGGCTTCCTGTACATGGGCTACCTGCTGCTCACCGCCGACCTCGCCTACCGCGACCGTTGGCCGGTGGGCCGTGCCGTGCTCGTGGCGCTCGCGGGCACGATCCCGTTCGTGTCGTTCGTGGCGGAGCGGAAGATCACGCGTCCGCTGCGGGACGCGGCGTAGCGCGCAGCCCGGGCACCCCGTCGCGGCGGTCGTCGCCGACGAGGGCGCGCACCGCCCCGCCGAGCTGGCCGGGGCACGACAGCGGCGCGGCGAAGGCCAGGCGCACGTCGTGGTCGTCGCGCTCGGTCTCGACGCGCAGGCGCAGGCCGTAGCGGTCGACGCCGAGCGGGGCCAGGCGGTGCCCGGGACGGCGCAGGTGCGGGGGCAGGCGGGGGACCAGCGAGGACAGGGTCCCCGCGTGCGCGGCCGCGAGGTGGGCGAGCCACCGGTCGCCGGTGGCCGCGACGGGGTCGGGCGGCGCGGCGGCCATCGCGGTGGGGGCGAGGGCCTCGGTGCCCTCGGCGTCGGAGAGCACGACCATCGCGGGCTCGAGGCGCAGCAGCACGTCGCCGTGGCCGACGTCGAGCAGGCGCTCGTCGGGCTGCTCGGCGGCGATGCGCAGCGCGGCGCGCCGGGCCACCCGCAGCGGCAGCACCCGCAGGCGCCCGGACAGCCACAGCAGCCCGCGCACGGGGCGGCGCACGGTCACCGGCGCGACGTCGGCGAGCTCGAGCATCACGGGCAGCAGGGCGTCGCGGCGGTCGCGGGCGGCCACGACGAGCGGGTGGTCCTCGGCGAACTGGAGCGTCGCGGCCCCGGTGGCCGGGACGTGGTGCAGCGTCGGGGCGGCGCGCAGGTCCGGCTCGCCATCACAGCCGTCCCCCGTCACCTGACCGACGACCGAGGCGTGCTGCGCGCGGCCGGCCAGGGTCCGGGCGCGCTCGGCGGGGGTGGGGACGGGTGGTGCGGGGGGTCGGCTCCTGGCCATCGGGCTCCTCGGGTCCGGTGAACTGAGGGGAGCCTAACCTCACTTCGGCGCGGGAGGCGAGAGTGCCGTGGGATCCCCGGGCCGGTGCCGGGTCCGCCGCGAGCCGAGCGCTACCGTGCGCTCGTGTCCACCGTCCCCGAGGCCGGCGGGGCACCGGTCGACGGTGTGCCCCCGGTCCTCCGCGCCATCGTCGACGACGCGGCGCTCGTGGCGGAGGGCCCACGCCCGGACATGGCGACGGTCGTGGACGCCCACCTCGCCGCGCGCGCCGCCGACGGCGGCGGCCTGATCGGGTCGCTCGTCGTCCCGGTCTCGCGCATCTCGGAGCTGGTCGCCCAGCTGGTCAAGCGCCGGCCCGCGGGTCCGATGCCGGTCGCGCTCGCCGTCGACACCGGGCTCGGCGGCGTGCCGAAGGCGCTGTCGCTGACCTCGTCGCGCGCCGCCCTCCTCGACCCGCGCACGGTCGAGATGCCGGCCCCGCACGACGTCGACACGGTCTGGCTCGAGCGGGTCACCGAGTTCGTCCCCGACGAGGTCGTGGCCGTCGTGGAGCCGCGACGCCCCGACGCCGACGGCTCCGCGGACTGGCTCGACGGGGTGCGCCGGGTGGTCGACCACGGCTGCCGGCCCAAGCTGCGCTGCGGCGGCGGGCGGGCCGGGGCGTTCCCGGGCGTCCACGACGTCGCCGGCTTCCTCGCGCTCGTCGTGGGCGCCGGGCGGTCGTTCACGGCGAGCATCGGGCTGCAGGCCGCCGTGCGCCACACCGATCCCGCCACCGGCTTCACCCACCACGGCTGGCTGAACCTGCTGGTGGCGACGCTGCGCGCCCAGGACGCCGCCCCCGGCGAGGGCACCGAGGAGCGCATCGGCGAGGCGCTGCGCGTCACCGACGGGGCGACGCTCGCGGGGGAGCTCGCCGCGGCCGACCCGGCGGCGGCCGTGCGGCTGCGCTCGCTGTTCTCGTCGTTCGGCTCCACCGCGGCCGCCTCCCACGGCGCGGAGCTCGCCCGGCTCGGCCTGCTCTGAACGGTGCGGGGGGCGGTCGCGACGAGGCCGTAACCTCGGTGGGCGTGACCGGTCAGCGGAGCTCGACCCAGCGGGTGGCGTTCCTCGGCCCGCACGGCACGTTCTGCGAGCAGGCCCTGCACACGCTGGGCCCCGGCGTCCTGGACGACGCGCTCGGCGACCCCGAGCCCGAGCTGCGCCCCCTGCCCAGCACCACGGCCGCACTCGACGCGGTGCGCGCGGGCGAGGCGGACGCCGCGTGCGTGCCGGTGGAGAACTCGGTCGAGGGCGGGGTGCCGGCCACCATGGACGGGCTGGTGGAGACGCCCCCGCTGGTGATCGTGCGCGAGATCCTGCTACCGGTGCGCTTCTCGGTGCTCGTGCGCCCGGGCACCACCGCGGACGCCGTCGCCAGCGTCGCGTCGCACCCCCACGGCGAGGCCCAGACCCGCCGGTGGATCGCCGAGCACCTGCCCCGCGCCGAGGTGCGGCTGACGTCCTCGACGGCCGCCGCCGCCGCGCAGGTCGCGGCCGGCGAGGTCGACGCCGCGGTGTGCGCGCCCGTCGCCGCCGCCCACCACGGCCTGGTGGAGCTGGCCTCGGGCGTGCACGACACCGGCGACGCGGTGACGCGCTTCGTGCTCGTGCGCCCGCCCGACGGCCGCCCGCTGCCCGCGCCCACCGGCGCCGACCGCACCTCGCTGGCCGCCACCACGCACAACGTGCCGGGCGCGCTGCTGGCCGTGCTCACCGAGATCGCGGTGCGCGGGGTCGACCTCACCCGCATCGAGTCCCGCCCGCTCAAGGACCGCCGCGGCGAGTACTGGTTCTTCCTCGACGGCACCGGGCACGTCGCCGACCCGGCGATGGGCGAGGCGCTGGCCGCGCTGCGCCGCCGGTGCACCGACGTGCGGTTCCTCGGGTCCTACCCGCGCGCCCACCTCACCGGGGCCGGTCCCGCGGCCGGCGACGGGCCGGGTCCGGGGCAGACCGTCAAGGACTGGGCCGAGGCCGCCTCCTGGCTCGCCGCGCTGCGCGAGGGGACGGGCGCGTGAGCGACCTGCGCCTCGTGCTGGCCCGCCACGGCCAGACGCAGGCCAACATCGACCGCGTCCTCGACACCGTGCTGCCCGGGCCTCCACTCACCGAGCTGGGGCGCCTGCAGGCGGCGGCGCTGGGCCGCGAGCTCGCCGACGGCGCCGAGGGCACGGTGACCGCGCTGTACCACTCGCCGGCGCGGCGGGCCCGCGAGACCGCGGACCTCGTCGCCGAGCAGCTCGACCTCGCCCCCGTCGAGGTCACCGGCGTGCACGAGGTGCAGGTCGGCGAGCTCGAGGGCCGCAACGACGAGCCCGCGATCGCGGCGTTCCGGGACGTCGTCGACCGCTGGCAGACCGGCGACCTCGACGCCGCGCACCCCGGCGGGGAGAGCGGGCGCGACCTGCTCGCCCGCTACGCGCCCGTCGTCGCCGACCTGCGCGAACGTCACGCCGACGGCGGCACCGTCGTGCTCGTCAGCCACGGGGCCGCACTGCGCGTGGTGGCGCAGGAGCTCGTCGACCACGTCGGCACCCCGCCCCCCGAGGAGGAGCACGTCGCCAACTGCGGGCGCGTCGTCCTGCGGCCGCGCGGCAGCGGGTGGGAGCTCGTCGCGTGGCGCAGCGCCGTGCCGGGCGGGCTGCCCAACACCGACGACGTCACCGGCTGAGCGCCCGGTCGGCCACGCGCCGCACGTCGTCGACGATCGCGCCGAACAGGGCGGGCGGCACCGCGTGGCCCATGCCCGGGTGCGCGACGAACCGGGCGCCGGGGATGCGCCGAGCGGTGTCCCGGCCCGCCGTCCACCGGATCAGGGGGTCGTCGAGGCCGTTGATCACCAGGGTCGGTGCCGAGATCGTCGCGGGGTCGGGGAAGCGGTGCGCCCGCCCGGCCGCGAGCTGGCGCTGGGTCGTGGCCCGGTCGCGGGGGCGCCGGGCGTGGCTGGTGCGCGCGGTCGCCCGCGCCCACTCCTCCGGGAACGGCTGCGCGGGCGACCACAGCGCCCGGTAGATCGCGACGAGGGCCTCGACCTGCTCCTCGTCGGTCTCGCCGGGGCGGATCCGCGCCAGCGTGCGGAACACGCCGGGCCGCACGTAGCGCGCCGTCCGCAGCAGCCCGACGTCGGCCGGCGTGCCCATGATGCTGACCAGGGAACGCACCCGGTGCGGGTCCTCCGCCGCCGCGCCCTGCGCCAGCGCCGCCCCCATCGACGCGCCCACGACGTGCGCGTCGGCCCACCCGACGGCGTCCATCACCGCGAGGGCGTCGTCGACCATGTCGCGGCTGGTGTAGGCCGGCGCCACACCGCCCAGCAGCGCCCGGTACGGCCGCGGCCGCTCCAGCGGCGCGCAGGCGGTGGACAGCCCGGTGTCCCTGTTGTCGAAGCGCACCACCGCGAATCCGGCGTCGACGAGCCGCCCGACGAGCTCCTCGGGCCACCAGACCATCTGGAAGTCCAGGCCCATGACCAGCAGCAGCGGCTCGCCGTGCGCGAGGTCGCCGAAGGACTCGTAGGCGATCCGCACGTCGCCGCGGTGTACGGACCGGACCTCGGGCATGGCGGCCTCCTCAACTGCGAACAACGTTAACAGATAGGCTGTCGCCGGTGAACGCCCGACGGCCCGGCCCTGCCCCGTCCCTCACCGTGGACGGCATCGCGGCGGCGGGGATCGCGCTCGCCGACCGGGGCGGGCTCGACGCGGTGACGATGCGCTCCGTGGCCGCCGCCCTCGGGACGAGCGCGCCCGCGCTGTACCGCTACGTGGCCTCCCGGGAGGAGCTGGTCGGGCACATGGTCGACGGGGTCACCGCGGAGCTGCGCCACCCGCCGCCGAGCGGGGACGGGACGGGCGATCTCGTGGCCGTCGCCGAGCAGCAGCTCGCGCTGCACCGGGCGCACCGCTGGCTGGCCGCCGCCTCGGCGGTGCCGGTGCCCCTGGGCCCGCGGGTCCTGGACCACCTCGAGTGGGGGATCCGCGTGCTCGCGCCCCTCGGCGCCCCCGACGCCGCGGTGATGGAGGCGATCGCGCTGGCGAACGGGGCCGCGGCCCTCTTCGCGGCGGGCGGGCCCCCCGCCGGTGCGGAGCTCTTCCGGCACCTCGACGTGGACCGCCACCCCGGCCTCGCCGCGCTCCTGGCCACCGCCGCCCCGGCCCCGCCGTCGGAGTCCTCGGACGACCTGTTCCGGCGCGTGCTGACGGGCATGCTCGCCGCCGCGCTGGACCCGGGACGCGGGTAGCACCTACCCCCAGCCGAGGCGGTGCAGCGTCTCCTCGTCGATGCCGAAGTGGTGCGCGACCTCGTGCACGACGGTGACCGCGACCTCCTCGCGCAGCTCGTCCTCGTCCTCGCAGACGTCGGCGAGCGCCTCGCGGTACAGCGTGATCCGGTCGGGCAGGAACCCGCCGTAGTCGCTGTAGCGCTCGGTCAGCGCCACGCCCTCGTAGACGCCGAGCAGCTCGGGGTCGTCGGGGTGGCGGTCGTCGACGAGCACGACGACGTTGTCCATCGCCCGGGTCAGGGCCTCGGGCAGCTCGTCGAGCGCGTCGGCGACGAGCTCCTCGAAGCGTGCGGCTCCGACGTCCACCCGCTAGTAGCCGCCGCCCCCGCCGGCGTCCTCGCCGCCACCCCCGCCACCGAGGCCGGGGACCGGCAGCGACGGCAGCGGCAGGCCGGGCTGGCCGCCGTCGGTCTGGCCCGGTCCGGGCTCGCCCGCGGTGCCGCCGGTGGCCGCGCCCTCGCCCTCCGGGGCCGGCGCCGCCGCACCGGGCACCGACGCGGGGGCGCCGGGGCGCAGGCTCGGCGCGGTGGCGGGCGCCTCGCCGCCGATCCGCACGCCCTCGCGGGCCGTGCCGGTCAGCGGGGCGAACCCGGAGCCGTCGGCCAGCAGCGAGCCGAGGTTGCAGCTCACGCGCCGGGTGCCGGCGCTCCAGGAGCCCTCGGCGAGGTTGGTCCAGTACACGGTGAGCTTGGAGTCCGTGAGCTTCTGCGCCGAGCCCACGTACTGCTCGGCGATCCGCTGGCAGGTCGGCTGCAGGTAGTTGTCCTGGTCGTCGACCGACGGGAAGGCGTCGCGGAACTGGGTGCCGAGGTCGACGGTGCCCGCGACCTCGGCCGCGTGGGTCTCGCCGCACGTCACGGGGTCGGAGACCTCCTTGCCGACGAGCCCGAGGCACGTGCCCGGGTCGAAGACGACGGCCTGGTCGGCGTCGGCGACCCGCCCCTGCGACGGGAACAGCGCGCCCGTGCGGCCGGGGGCCTGCAGCCCGCAGCGAACCGTGCGGTCACCGCCCTGCCACGCGGCCGCGGTGGGCTTGAGCGCGCCCACCCGGTAGCGCCCGGCCGGGTCGAGACGGCCCTGCAGGTAGGTCCGCGCGGCCGGCGTGCACTGGTCGGTGACGAGCTGCTGCCACGCGGCGTCGTCCGGGAACAGGGCCCCGGGCGGCTGCGTCGCGTCCACCGCGCCGACGCTCTCGAACAGGTGGGGCTGCCCGCAGTCGACCTCGCGGACGTCGCCGGCGTCGTCGCGGCCCCAGGTCAGGCAGCGGCCGGGCTCGGTGGTCAGCACCGGGCGCTCGTCGCCGTCCTCGCCCGACGACGACCCGCCGCTGGCCGACGGCCGCTGGTCGGCGACGCCGAGCACGCCGAGGCCCTGCCCGGTGGCCGCGAGCGCCGTCGCGGCGACCAGCATGATCAGCGCACCGGCGAGGATGCCGATCACGCCGCGGCGCGCGGCGCGGCGGCGGGGATCGGTGGCGTCGTCGGGCCCGAGCACACGGTCGAGCCACCGGTGGCCACGCGGATCCCCGTCGAGGTCGCGCAGGTCGTCGTCGTCGCCGTCGGGGCGGTCCTCACCGGAGGGCCCGGACTGGCGTTCCCGGAGGAGCATCGCCCTGACATCATGCCGCCCGAGGTCCGCCGCGGCGGCGCAGGTCGCGGTCGGGCAGGATCGACGGTGACCGGTGCGCGCCGGGCGGCGCCGGTGACGGCTGGGGTGGAGGGGTCATGACGGGGCGAGACGACGAGCGGGCGGAGCCGTCCGAGCGCCGGACCGAGAAGGTCGACCTCGACGCCCTGCGGGCGGACGCCGCCCGCGGGGAGCAGCCGTCCACCGAGGACCGGCCGACCGAGAAGGTCGACACGTCCGCGGCCGCGAAGCACCGGCGGGCCGACGAGGCCGCGGCGGCGAGCGACCAGGGCGGTACGGGCGACGGCGCCGACGACGCCACCCCGCCCTCGGGCCTGCCGCGGGCCGGGTCGTCGGGCTCGGGCAGCGGCGCGATGGCCGCGGTCGGGTCCGGATCCGGGTCGAGCGAGGTCGCGACGTCCGGCGAGCGCGGCCGGCGTGGGCGGGTTCGCTTCCAGGACCCCGAGAACACCACGCCCCGCGAGCCCACGGTGGCCGAGCAGCGCGCCCGCCGCGAGGCCCAGCGCCGCGAGCGCGCCCAGGCCGACGCGGCCGCGGCGGCGGCCGATCGCAAGCGCAAGGTCCGCAAGCGGGTGCTCATCGGCGGCGGCGTCGCGGTCGGCGTCGTGGCGCTGGTCGCGGTGGTCTACGCCGCGAGCCAGCCCGACGAGGTCAGCGCCCAGTGCGTCGACCCGCAGGGCGTCGTCGTGCCCGACGAGAACTGCGGCGGCAACGAGCAGGGCGGCTACTACGACAGCGGCGGCCACTTCGTGCCGATCTTCATCGGCGGCTTCGGCGGCCAGTACCACTACAACTACGGGTCGAACGCCCCCGTCGGGTCGCGGGCCACGACCGGGTCGACGGCGCCGCCGGCCAGCGGCACGACGGTGCGCAGCGGCACCTCGGGCAGCACGCTCGGCACCAGCAACGGCAGCAGCGGCACGGTGAGCCGCGGCGGCCTCGGCGTGGGCGGCAGCAGCTCCAGCGGCACCAGCGGCCGGGGCGGCAGCTCGAGCAGCGGCGGGGGCAGCAGCTCCAGCGGCAGCTGACCGCCGGGGGATCCGGCAGGATCGCCCCCGTGCAGCGCGCCACCGGCAGGCCCCGTCCCGACTGGCAGTCGAAGATCGAGGAGCAGGGGCTGGTGTTCGGCACCCCTGCGGCGGGGCTGAACGGCGCCCGGCCGTACTGGGACGAGTCGGTGCACTACGTCTTCGACATGGCCGAGATCCTCTCGCTCGAGGCGGACGTCGAGCTGCTGCACTCGATGTGTCTCGAGGCCGTCGACCACGTCGTCACCACCGAGCGGTTCCGCGACTTCGCGCTGCCCGAGTGGTGCTGGGAGCAGGTCGCGGCGTCCTGGCGGCGCGGCGACCCGCACCTCTACGGCCGCTTCGACCTGCGCTACGACGGCGCCGGCCCCGCGAAGCTGCTGGAGTACAACGCCGACACCCCGACCTCGCTGCTCGAGGCGTCGATCTGCCAGTGGTACTGGCTCAAGGACGTCCACCCCGACGACGACCAGTGGAACTCCCTGCACGAGAAGCTGGTCGAGCGCTGGGGCGAGATCGCCGCGAAGCTGCCCCGCAACGAGGCCCACTTCTGCTGGTCGCAGGCCGACCCCACCGGCGAGGACCACGTCACGGTCGCCTACCTGCAGGAGTGCGCCGCCGAGGCGGGCCTGGACACCATCGGCCTCGCCATCGAGCAGCTCGGCTGGGACTCGGCGCTCGACCGCTTCGTCGACCTCGAGGAGGCGCCGATCGCGACCGTGACCAAGCTGTACCCCTGGGAGTGGATCCTGGGCGACGACTTCGGCAAGCACGTCACCCGCAGCCTCCCCGAGACGACGTGGATCGAGCCGCTCTGGAAGACGCTGCTGTCGAACAAGGCGCTGCTCGCGGTGCTGTGGGAGATGTACCCCGGCCACCCGAACCTGCTGCCCGCCTCGCTCGGCGACCCCGGGTTCCTCACCGAGTACGTCCGCAAGCCGCTGCTCGGACGCGAGGGCGCCAACATCGCGGTCGTGGCCCCGGGCCACGAGACCGAGACGGGCGGGGTCTACGGCGAGGAGGGCTACGTCTACCAGCTCTTCGACCCGCTGCCCGAGTTCGACGGCTACCGCCCGGCGCTGGGCGCGTGGATCGTCGGCGACACCTCCGCGGGCCTCGGCATCCGCGAGACGACGGGCCTGATCACCGACAACGGCGCGGCGTTCGTTCCCCACCGCATCCCCGACTGATCCCCCGACGGATCCTCTGCCCTAATCTGGCGCCCCGTTCGTCCGTATGGAGGGCCCAGCCGTGCTCGCTCCCGACTTCTGGCCCACCGTGGGCGTGAACATCGGCCTCATCGCCGTCTACGCGGTGATCGGGGCGGTGCTGATGTACCTCGGCTACTTCGCCATCGACCTGACGACGCCGGGCGACCTGCGCGGCCTGGTGCGCGAGGGCCGGCCGAACGCCGTCGTGGTGGCCGCGGCGGGCCTGGTGTCGATGGCGTTCATCGTCATCACCGCCATCTACATCTCCGGCGGCGGCTTCCTGGCCGGCATCCTCAACACCTCGATCTACGGCCTCGTCGGCATCCTCGCCCAGGTCCTGGCGGTGCGCGGGCTCGAGGCGGTCTCTCGGCTCGACGTCGACGCCTGCCTGCACGACGACCGGATGACCGCCGACTCGTTCGTCATCGCGGCCATGCACGTCGCCCTCGGGCTCGTCGTCGCGGTCGCGATCATCTGACCGGCGTCTACCGGGTGAGAGCGGGGGACACGCCCCCACCCCACCCCGTTCACGGGTCCCTCACGACCTACGCTCGTCCGCGGTGGCTACTGACCGGTCCGTCCCGCCCGTGACCGCGCGTCCCCGGCACCCCCGGGGCGCCCGGTGACGACCCTCGTGCGCGCCGACCAGGCGTCGGACCCGCAGGGTCCCGGGGAGATCCCGCGCACCGGCGGGCGTGCGGTGCTGGTCTGGGCGCTGCTCACCGTGCTGCTGGGCATCGCGGTGCCGCTCGCGCCGGTGACCGCCCAGGACACCACCGTGACCTGGCCCGACCCGGCCGCGGCGCCCGGCGCGGCGATCTCGACGCAGCTCGCGCTCAACCCGCCGCGCCCACTCGACGTCACCGCCACCGTGCCGTGCACCGCGCTGCGCGCCGGCGGCGACGTCCTGCGCACGCTGCCCGGCGACCCCGCCGGCGGCGGCCTCGTGCTCGCCTCCACCGGGACGGCCGCGAGCCTCACCGTCTCGGGCACCGTGGTGGCGGCCGGGCCGGTGCCCGCGGGCGACTGCCGCCTCGTCGTCACCGCCGACGCCGCCGGTGTGCGCGTCACCCAGGACGGCGCGCCGCTCCCGCTCGCGTGCGGCGACTGCGCGACGGTGCTGCCGCCCCAGATCGCCCAGCTCACCACCAGCACCGACGGCACGCCGGCGTCCGCCGGGCTCGCGGTGTCGGTGCGCACCGACGACCGCTACGCCTCGGACCCCGGCCTGCTCAAGACGGTGCTGCTCGTCGCGCACCTGGCCGCGCTCGCGGTGCTGCTCGTGCTCGTCTACCGCCAGGGCCGGTGGCGGCGCGCCCGCGGCTGGCTCGCGCCGCGCTCGTGGCCCGACCGCCTGCGCCGGCACCTGTCGTGGGCCGACGGCCTGCTCCTCGCCGTGTCCGCGGGCTGGGTGTTCGTCGCCCCCATGAACTTCGACGACAGCTGGTACCCGCTGATGGCCCGCGACGCGGGCGAGGCGGGCTACATCGGCAACGCCGTCTACATGTTCAACGTCACCGAGAACCCCTTCGTGGCCTCGCAGTACGCGATGCAGATCTGGGGCGGGATCGGCGGCTGGGGGCTGGTGTGGCAGCGCTGCCTGCCCCTGCTCTACGGCTTGGCGACGTGGGCGCTGCTGCGCACGTTCTTCGTGCTGATCTCCCGCCGGACCGCGGTGCGGCGCTCCTGGGTGCCGTGGGCGCTGCTCGTGGCCCACCTCGTCTGGTTCCTGCCGTTCGGCCTCACCCTGCGCCCCGAGCCGCTGATCGTGCTGCTCTCGGTCGTGGTGCTCCTGCTCGTCGAGATGGCCCGCGACCGCAGCACCCCGATCCTCTACGTGGGCGCGGTGATGGCCGCGGCGCTGGCGATCGCCTGCTCGCCGACCGGACTGGTGGCCGTCGCGCCGCTGCTGGTGGAGATCCCGCGCGCGTGGCCGACGATGGTCGCGACCCCGCGCCGCGACCAGATCGCGCTGCTGCTGGTGCTCGGCGCCGCGGCCAGCGTCGCGATCCCCCTCGCCTTCGCCGACGCCTCGCTCGGCGACGTGCTCGAGGCCTCCGCGGTGCACGCGTACTACTACGACACCGTCCCCTGGTACGACGAGCTCGTCCACTACCAGACCCTGCTCGGCCCGGGGCGCACGCCGTGGGCGGCGCGGGCGCCGATCCTGCTCACGCTCGGCCTGGTGCTGGTCGTGGCCGTGGGCAGCGGCCGGCGCGGCCCGGAGGACGACGCCCTGCGCCGCGTCCTGCTGCACGCCGCGGCCACCACGGCGCTGGCCTTCGTCCTCGTCGCGGCGAGCCCCACGAAGTGGGTGCTGCACTTCCCGGCGATCGCCGCCTCGGGCACCGTGCTCATCGCGCTGACCCTGCTGCGCGGGCCGATGCCGCGCCACGACCGGGCGCTGGCCACCGTCGGGGGCGTCGCCGTGCTGGTGATCGCGACGTCGGTGAGCTACGCGGGCTGGAACCTGTGGCGGCCCTACACCGACCGCGGCCAGTTCTTCGGCGAGCACGCCGACCCCTATCCGACGCCGCTGAGCCAGAACCTGCTCGCCCCGCACCTCGGGCCGATCTTCCTGCGCAACCCGCTCGTGTGGGTCGGCATCGCGCTGCTCGCCGCGGCGTGGGCGCACTGGTCGCTGCGCCGCTGGCCGGACCGCTGGCTGCCCCGCCCCGAGCCCGACCGCGCGCTGCTCGCCGTGGCCTGCGTGAGCGTCGTCCTCGGGATGGTCGGGGTCATGGTGCTCGCGCCGCTGCGCCAGTACCCGGGGTGGACGGTGGCGCTGGGCAACGTCAAGGACGTCGTGCGCCAGGGCTGCGGGCTCCAGGACAACGTCAGCGTCCTGCAGCCGACGCCGGTCCCGCTCGGCGCGCCCGTCGGCCCCGCGGCGACCACCGGCGACTTCGTCGACGACACCGCCGCCCCGGCGCCCTCTCCGGTGCCCGGCCTCGGGCGGGTGTGGCACGACGTCACCGACGGCTCCGGCGGCCGCGGCACCCTGGTCACCGGCTGGTACCCGGTGCCGCCGGGCACCGAGGCCACCGACGTCGTGGTGCCGCTGCTCGAGTCCGGCCCGCCCGACGAGCGGGTGTCGGTGGAGTTCGGCGACGGCGCCGCGGCGGCTCCCCGCGTCCTCGGGCGGACGCCGATCGACTACCTGCCGCAGGCCGACGAGCGGACCTGGCAGCACCGGCCCGTGTCGCTGGTCGACGCGCCCGGCGACCCGACGTTCGTGCGCGTCGTCGTCGACACGACGGGCCAGCGGGGGCAGGACCGCCTCGCCGTCGCCCAGCCGTTCCTCGCCCGCCCCGAGCCGATCTCGCCCGTGCTCGACGGGCGCCCGGTGCTCGTCGACCAGATGTCGACGGTGATGTGGCCCTGCGTCGACCAGGTCGCCTCGCACGGCGGCATCGCGCCCGCCTCGGACGTGCGCATCCACGCCGACGAGGACCTGACCTCGGCGTACTACGCCCTGCAGGACAACCGTTACCGCGGCGGGGTGTGGCGCCTCGACACGGTCGGCGCCACCTACGTCCGCCTGGCGACGTCGGTGCCGCCCGGTGCCGAGCGCGCCAAGCCGTGGGGCCGCGTCGACCTCGTGGTGCGCGACCTGCCGACCGGCCGCTACGCGGTCACCACCAGCGAGCGCAGCCAGAGCGGCTGGGCGCGCGGCCCGACGCTGGCGCGCGAGGACTACGTCGACGTCGAGTACCAGGGCGCGGTGGGCTAGAGCTGGTCGTCCCGCTCGACCTCCTCGCGGAAGTCGTCGTCGCGGTCGGCGCGCACCAGCGCGGCGTCCAGGCGGGCGAGGTCGTCGCCCGCCACCTGCCCGGCCAGCTCCTGCGGGTCCTGCGGCAGGCCGAGCTTCCCGGCGCCGGCGAGGGCCTTCGCGTCGAGGTGGGGCCGGAACTCGGGCCACACGGCCTGCACCTCGCGCGTGAAGATGTCGGCACCGACGGGTCCGAGGCGGGGCACCGTCGTGAGGAACCCGCGCAGCCGGTCCGCGTCGCCGTCGGCGGCCTCGCGCATCCGGCGCAGGTCGCCGCCCCGCTCGTCGAGCACGAGCTGCGCGCCCTCGCCCAGGGCCGTCGCGGTCTGCTCGGTGCTGCGGTACTTCGCGCGCCCGAGCGCCTGGATCCGCTCCTCCCACGACGCGTCGCGCATCCGCTCGGGCGTGCCCATCCCCGAGTCGATCAGCTCGCGGCAGGCCCGGAGTCCGAGCTGGGCCTGGACGCGCCGCGAGAGCAGGACGCTCAGCACGAGCAGGAGGTAGAGCGGGGCCGGCTCGTCCTCCAGCGCGATGCCGGCCTCGTCGGCGAACGTCTGCCCGGCGGACTCCAGCAGCGCGTCGATGGTGCTCATCCGCGCGGGTACCCGCCCGGCGGCGGTGCGCACAGTCCGGCCATAGTCTCGGGGGCGTGCAGAGACCGGCGATGGTCGCCTCCGACGTCGACGGCACGCTGCTGGGCGACGGCGAGCAGCTCTCGGCGCGCACCCGGGCCGTCGTTCGGCGGATGGCCGACGCGGGCGTGCCGCTGGTGCTCGCGACCGGCCGCCCGCCGCGCTGGGTGCCGCGGGTGTGCGAGGCGCTCGGCGTGCACGCGCTGACCGTCGCGGCCAACGGCGCGGTGCTCTACGACGCCGCGACCGACCGGGTGCTCGCCGCCGAGCTCCTCGATGTCGCGACCCTCGCCGAGGTGGCCGAGGGCCTGCACGCGGCGATCCCCGGCTGCGGGCTGGCCGTCGAGCGGGTCGGCACCGGTGCGTTCGACCGCCGCGACGAGCAGTTCGTCTCCGAGGCCGCGTACGTGCACGCCTGGCCGCACCCCGACCACCGCCGCGTCGGGGCCGGCGAGCTGCTGGCCGAGCCGGTGATCAAGGTGCTCGCGCGCCACCGGACGCGCAGCAGCGAGGACATGGCGCGGGCCGCCCGTGCGGCCGTCGGGCACCTCGTCGACGTCACGTACTCGGCCGGCGGCGGGCTGCTCGAGTGCGCCGTCCGCGGCGTCACGAAGGCGCACGGGCTGGCCCGCGCCGCGGAGCACCACGGGGTGGTCGCGGCGGACGTCGTCGCGTTCGGCGACATGCCCAACGACCTCGCGATGCTGCGCTGGGCCGGGCACGGGGTGGCGGTGGCCAACGCCCACCCCGATGTGCTCTCGGTCGCGGACGAGGTCACCGCGAGCAACCTCGACGACGGTGTCGCGTCCGTCCTGGAGCGGTGGTTCTAGGACGGGTTCCCGTGCGACACCCCTGGACCACCGCGGGCCGTCTGTCAAGGCCCGCGTAGCATCCGGACGAGAACAGGCGAGCAGGAGGGACCACCACGTGCTCGATCGCGCCGCGACGCCCGGCGAGGGATCCGGCGTCACCGTCGGCCCGGTACGGGGCGAGGTGGCGGTCCTCGAGACCGTGCAGCGCCGTCTCGGCACGCCCCCCGTGGTCGGTGCCGCCCGCGCGATGTCGTTCTTCGGCGAGCACGCCGCCGGCTGGATCGCCCTGGGCGCACTCGGGGCCGCGCTGGACGCGCCCCGGCGCCGCCAGTGGGGCACCGCGGTGGCCGGCGTGGTCGCCGCGCACGGTGCCTCGATCGTCGTCAAGCGCGTGGTGCGCCGCCGCCGGCCCCACGACCCCCGGGTGGCCGTCCACGTCGGCACGCCCAGCCGCCTGAGCTTCCCCTCCTCGCACGCCTCGTCCACCACCGCGGCGGCCGTGCTCTACGCCGGCCTCGTCGGCGGCGCGGGGGCCGGTGCGGCGACGCTCCTCGTGCCCGGCATGGCGCTCTCGCGCGTCGTGCTGGGCGTCCACTACCCGACCGACGTGCTGGCGGGCTCGGTGCTCGGGACGGTGTGCGCCCTCGGCGCACGTCGTGCCGTGCGCCGGGGCTCGGTCGGCCGCTGGAGGACCGCATGACCCCCGTGACGCCGCCGAGCCCTGCGGCCGAGCCGTCCGTGCAGCCTCGTCCCGCCGACGGCGGCGACGAGGACACGGCCGAGGCCTCGCCCGCGCCCGTCGCGCCGACGCACCGCCCGAAGCCGGTGGCCGTGCCGCTGGGCTTGCTCAAGACCATGCGCCCGCGCCAGTGGGTCAAGAACATCCTCGTGCTGGCGGCGCCGTTCGCCGCGGGCCGGCTGCTCGACCTCACCGTGCTGCCCGACGTCGCGCTGGCGTTCGTCGCGTTCTCGCTCGCGGCCTCGGGCGTCTACCTGATCAACGACACCAAGGACGTCGAGGCCGACCGGGCGCACCCGAAGAAGCGCTACCGCCCGATCGCCGCGGGCGTCGTGCCGCCGACCCTCGCGGTCGTCTGGGGCATCGTGCTGTTCGTCGCGGCGCTGGGGGTGAGCCTCCTCGCCGACCCCGACCTCCTGATCGTCACCGCGGTCTACATCGCGGTGCAGCTCGCGTACTGCCTGTGGCTCAAGCACGAGCCGGTCATCGACATCTGCATCGTCTCGTCCGGCTTCCTCATGCGGGCGATCGCCGGCGGCGCCGCCGCGGGGCTGCCGCTGTCGCCCTGGTTCCTGCTGACGATGGCGTTCGGCTCGCTGTTCATGGCGTCGGGCAAGCGCTACGCCGAGATGCGCCTCGCCGAGCGCACCGGCGCCAAGATCCGCAAGTCGCTGGAGCGCTACTCCGCGTCCTACCTGCGCTTCGTGTGGTCGCTCTCGGCCACCGTCGTGATCATGGCCTACGGGTTGTGGGCCTTCGGCATCGGCGTGGTCGCGGCGCCCGGCCGCCTGCCCGGCGCCCCGTCCACCTGGGCGATCGTGTCGATGGTGCCGTTCGTCGTCGCCATCCTGCGCTACGCCGTCGACGTCGACGGCGGCAACGGCGGCGAGCCCGAGGAGATCGTCCTCGGCGACCGCGTGCTCCAGGTGCTCGGTCTGGCGTGGGTCGTGCTCATCGGCCTCGCGGTCTACACGGCCGTCGCGTGATCCCCCGGGCGCGCGAGCTCCTCTCCGGACTCGTGCGCTACGGGCTGGTCGGGGTGGCCAACGCGGCCACCTACTACGGCACCTACCTGCTCGCCCACCCCCAGGCCGGCTACCTCGTGGCCCACGCCGTCGGGCTGGGCGCGGCGATGGTGGTGTCGTTCCTGCTCAACTGCCGCTTCACGTTCCGCGTCCGGCCGACGTGGACGCGGTTCCTGCTCTACCCCGCCTCCCAGGTGGTCAACATCCTGGCGACGACGGTCGGGGTCGTCGGCCTCGTGCACCTCGGGGTCGACGAGCGCCTCGCGCCCCTGGTGGCGGCGGGGCTGGCGCTGCCGGTGAGCTTCCTGGCCGCGCGCTTCGTCATCACCCGCGCGGTGCTCGACCCCCGGCCGGCCCTCGCCGACGCGGTCACCGGGCCGATCGCGCTACCGGAACGCTGACCGGCTAGCGACGCTCCACGGTCAGCGTGGTCCAGGCACCCACGTGGATGCGGTCGCCCGAGCGCAGGGCGACGGGGGTGTCCGGGGTCAGCGGGTCCTCGTCGTAGTTCAGCGTGGTGCCGTTGGTCGACCCCGCGTCCATGACGACCCACCGATCGGGGGGCAGGGCCATCAGCACCGCGTGCAGCGCGGAGACGCCGGGGTCGGGCGGCGGGCCCGCGAGGTCGATCTCGGGGGTCTCCGCCGCCGCGGGCGGGCCGCCGGCGCGGCCGATGCGCACCTCGTCGGCGCGCAGGACCACCTCGCGCGGCGGGGCGGCGGCGGGGAAGTCGGGTGTCACGGCGCCGGTGGCGTCCGCGGGGCGGCGGGCGAGGACGAGGTCGTGGTAGTCGCGGTCGGCCGCGACCGTCACCACCCAGCGGCCGGGGCCGCCCTCGTCCCCGGCGTCGTCGCCGGGCGGACCGTCGTTCACCGGTCGACCACGCCCTCGCCGTCGAGCGGGATCGGGCCGGTGCGCTCGTCCGGGCCGCGGGCGTCGACCGCCACCGACGGGCGGTCCCGGGCCTCGGCGGGCGGGACGATCGGCACCAGCGCCAGCGTCGCGTTGTCGCTGCCGCCGTCGTCGAGGGCCGCGCCGAGGAGGGCGAGGGCGGCCGCGCGCACCGGGTGCTCCGGGGCGTCCGCGCCCCCGGGCGCCAGGTCCGCCTCCGCGCTCCCGCCCACCCGGTCGCCGTCGTCGGCCACCCCGAGCTCGCGCAGGGCGGGCGCGGCGAGGCGGGCGAGCACCGCGGGGTCGGGCAGGTGGTTCCACAGCCCGTCGCTGCACAGCAGCAGCAGCCCCGGCACGCCGAGCCGCACGCGCCGGGCGTGCGCCGGCCCGCCGGGGGCGTCGCGGCCCAGCCAGCGCGTCAGCACGTGGGCGCGGCGGTCGCGGGCGGCCTCCTCGCGCGACATGAGGCCGGCGTTGGCGATCTCCTCGGCCCACGAGTCGTCGGTGCTCAGGATGCGCGACGATCCGTCGGAGGCGAGCCAGTAGGCCCGGCTATCGCCGATCCACGAGACCACCGCGTCGCCCCCGCGGACGACGGCCGCGACGTAGGTGCAGGCCGGGCTGTCGCCGCCGACGAGGCCGAGGTCGGCGGCCGCGGTCGCCCCGGCCGCCGAGGCAGCCGTCGCCAGCGCGTCGAGCTCGCCGCCGAGCCCGGTGCCGGCGCGACCGGGACGGTCCTCGTCGGCGGCCGGGTCCGCGACCGCGTCGGGATCGATGGTGACCGGGCCGGTGTCGTGCGACGCCGACACGGCGCGGAAGCCGGTGGGCGGGGTCGCGGGGGCCGCGGCGGTCTCGAGGGCGGCGCCCACGGCGGCGGAGGCGGCGGCGAGCGCGGCCTCGTCGCCCCGGCGGGCCGAGGCGACGCCGTCGCAGACCACGGCCACCCAAGTCTCCACGCCGCCCTCGACGCGCCGGCCCAGTTCGACCGCGTCCTCGTTGCGCCGCCGGCGCAGCCCGCGGTCGGTCACCGCGGCCGCCGCGCCGATCACCAGCTCCACGTGGTCGCGCGGGGACGGGCGCCGGGTGCCGCAGGACGGGCACGTGCCGTCGGCCTCAACCGGCGCCAGGTCGCCGCACTGCGGGCACGGGACCGCCGCGCCCGCCGCGAGGTGCGCGCGCAGGTCGGTGCGCTCGACGAGCGGGCCGCCGTCCGCCGCGGACGCCGCGCGCCCGGTGCGCTCCCCGGGGATCGGGGGTGTCCCGGCCATCTCCATCACGGGATCGGTGCTCCTCGGGGATCGCGGGCCACGGGGGCACGGCGGCTCGCGCGGTCACCGCCGCGCCGGGTGGGGCCATCTTCCGGGTCGGCCCCGACCGGGTCACCGCGACCCACGCCGGTGTCCCCCGGACGGGAGGGGTAGCGCCCGCGCACCCGCCGCGCCTCGCCGGCGAACGCCTCGACGCTGCGGTGCCGGCGCGCGGGGTCGGGATCCGTGGCGCGGGTCAGCAGCGCCACGAGGTCGGGATCGTCGCGCAGCACGGGGATCCCCGCGGGGTCGGGCAGGCGCAGCGCGAGGTTGCGCTGGTGGTCGAAGTCGGCGAGCAGCACCGCGAGCGTGCGGCCGAGCGCGAACACCTCGGAGGCCACCGACGGGCCGGGCCCGCCGGGGCGGATCTCGGGGGCCACGAAGCCGGTGGTGGCCCAGACGTCGCTGTGGCGGTCCTCGACGCGGCGCACGCTGCCAAGGTCCAGCACCGTGATGCCGTCCGGGCCGGTCAGCAGGTTCGACGGGTTGAGGTCGGCGTGGAGCAGCCCGTGCGCGTGCAGCGTCGCGACCGGGGGCACCGCCCCGAGGACGGCGTCGAGGGCCTCGGCCGGCGGCAGCGGGCGCCGCGCCGAGAGCGGCTCGCCCGTCACGTGGTCGAGCACGAGCAGGCGCACCGGGCCGCCGCGGCCGTCGGCGTCGACCACGTCGCGGGCCCGGACGAGGCCCGGGACGTCGAGGCGCAGCAGGACCTCGGTCTCGGTGACCGCGAGGTCGCCCGCGGCCGGCCCCTCGGGGCCCTCGAGGCGCCCGAGCACGACGAGGCCGTCGTCTTCCCGCCGCGTGGCCGTGTACGACCAGCCCCGCGCGCCGCGCACCAGCGGGGCCCGCACGCGGTAGCGGCCCGCGCGGCCCCGGAGCTCGGTGCCCGTCGCGAGGTCCGGCCGGACGTCGTAGGGCGCGCCGCACCAGGTGCAGGTGCCGCGCTCGGGACCCGGGCGCCCGGAGCGGCCCCGACCCACGGGCCCGTCGCAGCGCACGCAGAAGCGCGCCTGCTCGGGGACCGGGGGAGCCGTGGTCCCCGGGTCGGGTCGGTCCATACCCGCCATCGTGTCACCGTGGTGCGTCCCGACGCGCTCCGCGGTCCGGGGACGATCACGGCGTGCCGCGGCGCGCCACCGTCGGGTGATGCGCCGTCCGGGCGGCCGGGGTCCGCCGCTTAGCCCAGAGGCGTCACCACCAGCGGTTTCCCCGCCCCGACCAGGGAGGGTGGCCGGGCCGATGAGGGCGCCGCCTGCCATGCTGGCGACCGCACCGAAGCCGATCGGGGGGTTGGGTGCCGCGCCTCCACGGGGGTCCGGCCCGCGGCCGTCCGACCAGAGTCCGGAGGTCCGTCCCGTGAGCTCAGCCGACGACGCCCGTCGTCCCGTCGAGTCCGACGAGCTGACCGGCGACCGGTCGGCCCAGCACCGTCGCCCCGAGGGCGCCGGTCTCCCTGGTGGGGACACCAGCCTGCCGGGTACGGGCGCCTCGAGCCCCCTCGACACGCCGCCCGTGGGCAACGACTTCGGCAGTGACCACCGTGCCGACCGCAGCGCCGGCCTCAGCGCGGACCACGGCGCCGACCAGAGTTCCGCACGGACCGGGGAGCTCGACGGCACCCGCGCCGGAGGGCTCGGCGGGGGTCTCGGCGGCCCGAGCAGCGGCCCGGGGGGCGCGCACGCCTCGGACGGCCCGCGCGAGACGCCGGCCGGCACCACGTCCACGGCCTCGCCCGTGGCCACGTCCCCGTCGTCGTCCACCGCCGGCAGCGACTCGGTCGCCGACGCCGCGGCCGACGCCGAGCGCGCCCTGGCCCAGGCCGCCCGCGACGCGGAGCAGGCCGTGCGCGACGCCCACAGCGACGGCACGCAGGCGGTGGAGAAGGGCTTCGCCGACGCGCAGCGCGCCACGGAGCGGGCCTACGAGGAGGCCGCGGCCAAGAACGACCGGCTCGGCTGAGCGCGGGACGCCCCCTGATGCCGGTCCAGCTGCGCATCACCGCGGACGGGCTCGTCGTGCGCTTCACCGGTTCCGACCGGGTGTGGGCGTGCTCCCGCGGGGTCTACCTGCCGCTCAGCCGCGTGCTGCTCGCCCGCCCCATGACGCGGCACGACGCCGTCGCCGGGAGCCCGCGCGTCCACCTGCCCGGGGTCAGCGTGCCCAAGGTCCTGCGCGCCGGGTCCTTCGGCATCGGCGAGCGCCGACAGCTGTGGGCGGTGCGCGGGGCGACCCAGCTGCTCGCGATCTACCTGCGCGGCGACCCCTACCACCGCGTGGTGGTCGAGGTCCCCGACCCCGAGGCGACCAGCCGCACCATCAACGACGCCCTGCCGCCCCGGCGCCTGCCCGCCTAGAACGCGTCGGCGACCAGCGGCGCGAGCAGCAGGTCCGGGTTGTTCTGGGTGACGGCCTGGAGGCGCCACTTGTGCGGGAAGAGCGCCAGCAGCTCGCCGTCGATGCGGCGGGTGAGCACCTCGATGCCCACGGCGCTGCGCAGCGTCCGCGCGCCGGCCTCGTCGGTGCGCCGGGCGATCGTGTACTCGAGGCGGTCGAGCTTCACCGGCGCGCCGAACTCGTCGGCGAGCCTCGCAGTGACCACCTCGAACTGCAGCGGGCCGACCGCGGCCAGCACCGGCGCCTGGTCGCCGCGCAGGTCCGAGGACAGCACCTGGATGACGCCCTCGGAGTCGAGCTGCTCGATGCCCTTGCGGAACTGCTTGGTCTTCGACATGTCGGCCACCCGGCACACCGCGAAGTGCTCGGGGGCGAAGCTCGGGATGGTCGGGAACGTGACCGGCTCGTCGGCCCACAACGTGTCGCCGGGCCGCAGCGCCGTGGCGTTGACCAGCCCGACGATGTCGCCGGGGAACGCCTCCTCGATCGTCGAGCGGTCGCGCCCGAACATCGCCTGCGCGTACTTCGTGGCGAACGGGCGCCCGGTCGCGTCGTGGGTGAGCACCATGCCGCGCTCGAAGCGCCCCGAGCAGATGCGCACGAAGGCGACCCGGTCGCGGTGCGACTTGTCCATCGACGCCTGCACCTTGAACACCAGCCCCGAGAACGGCGCGTCGATCGGGCGGGGCTCCCCCTTGCGGTCCGGGCGCGGCCCGGGCGGCGGGGCGAGGTCGACCAGCGCGTCGAGCAGGCGGGCGACGCCGATGTTGGACAGCGCGGAGCCGAACATCACCGGGGTCGCGGTGCCGGCGTGGAACGGCGCGGGGTCGAACTCGGCGCCGATCTCGTCGAGCAGCTCGAGCTCCTCGGTGGCGCGCTCCCAGTCCTCGCCCTCCTCGGCGGCCGCGGTCGCGGCGTCGAGCACCTCGACGGTGGCCTTCGACGCCCCGTGCGCGGTGCGGGTGAAGCGGTGCATGGTGCCGTCGGCGCGCTCGACGAGGCCGTGCAGGTCGCCGGCGATGCCCACCGGCCACGTGATCGGCATCGGGCGCAGGCCGATCGTCTGCTCCACCTCGTCGAGCAGCTCGAGCGGCTCGCGGCCCGGGCGGTCCCACTTGTTGACGAACGTCAGCACGGGGACGCCGCGGTCGCGGCAGACGTCGAAGAGCTTGAGGGTCTGCGGCTCGAGGCCCTTGGCCGCGTCGAGCAGCATCACCGCGGCGTCGACCGCCGCGAGCACCCGGTAGGTGTCCTCGGAGAAGTCGCCGTGGCCCGGGGTGTCGAGCAGGTTGATCACCTGGTCGCGGTAGGAGAACTGCAGCACCGCGGACGTCACCGAGATGCCGCGCTCGCGCTCCATGTCCATCCAGTCGGACGTCACGCCGCGCCGGCCGCCCTTGCCGTGCACGGCCCCGGCCGCCGAGATCACCTCGGCGTGCAGGGCGAGCGCCTCGGTGAGCGTCGACTTGCCCGCGTCCGGGTGGCTGATCACCGCGAACGTGCGCCGTCGCTGCGCCTGGGTGCCCGGGTCCTCGGCACCGTCGACACCGGCTGCGGCGGTCACCGCGGTCATCGCACTCCTCCTCGTGGGCCGTCCGGCCCACCCCCGAGGGTACGACCGTGGTCAGGACGAGGGGCGCAGCGCCCGCAGCGGCTCGGCGAGCTCCTTGCTGAAGTGGTCGAAGAACCCGTCGACGTCGGTCCCGGCGTTGATCAGCGCGAGGTGGTCGTAGCCGCCGTCGACGAACTGCTGGGCCACCTGCAGCTGCTTGTCGGTGTCCGGCCCGCAGGCGAACGCCTCGCGCATGTGGTCGGCGGTGATCATCGCCGTGGCCGCGTCGAAGTTGACCGGGTTCGGCAGCTCGGCCTGCACCTTCCAGCCGGTGAGCCCGAAGCGGAACAGTTTGCGGGCCTGCTCGGCGGCCTCGTCCTCGGTGGCGCCGAAGGCCAGCGGGACCTCCGTGTAGCGCGGGCCCTCGCCGCCGGCGTCGGTGAACGCCTGGATGAGGTCCGCCCGCGGCTCGGTGGTGAAGATGCCGTCGCCCAGCTCCGCGGCGAGCTTCGAGGCCTGCGGGCCGCCCGTCGCCACGATGATCTTCGGCAGCGTCTCGGGCAGGTCGAACACCTGGGCGTCCTCGAGCGTGAGGTGCTTGCCCTCGTAGGTCTGGTAGCCGCCCCGCCACAGCAGCCGGATGATCTCGATGGACTCGCGGAACATCTGGTGGCGGACGTGCACCGCCGGCCAGCCCTTGCCGACGACGTGCTCGCTGAGCCGCTCCCCGGAGCCGAGGCCGAGCGTGAAGCGGCCGTCGGAGAGCAGCTGCGTGGTCGCGGCGGCCTGGGCGATGATCGCCGGGTGGTACCGGATGAACGGGCAGGTCACGCCCGTGGCCAGCTCGATCCGCTCCGTCTTCGCGGCCATCGCCGCGAGCATCGACCAGGCGAAGCCGGAGTGCTGCTGCTCCGACACCCACGGGTGGTAGTGGTCGGAGATCTCGACGAAGTCGAAGCCGGCCTCCTCGGCGCGCACGCACTGGCGCACCATCTCGGTCGGCGAGTAGGCCTCGGCGATCAGCTTGTAACCGATCTTCACGGACGGACACCTCCGGGCGGGACGGCTGGTCCGTCCGGGTCCCCGACCCGGCGCGACACCACACCCGGACGGCCGTGCTCGCGGGCGTAACGCCGCCCGCCCCGCCGACGACTTCCCGGGTGGCCCCGGAGGGTCGTCGGACCCCCGACCCGACGACCGTCCGGGGCCTTCCTAGTTGGCGCCGGCGCCGTCGAGGGGCTTGTCGGGCTCGATGCGCGGCATGTTGCCGCCGCCCCCACCGCCGCCCGAGTCGGGCTCCACCCAGATCGTCACGGCCTCGCCGGCCGGCACCCGCGTGCCCGCCGTCGGCTGCTGGGCGGTCACCGTGCCCTCGACCGTGGGCGGGGTGTCCGGGTCGGGATCGACCGCGACGACCCGGGCCGCCATGGCGACCTCGTGCGCCTGCGCGGCCGGCAGTCCCACCAGCGCGGGCACGAGCACGAGCTCGGGTGTCCTCATGGGCACCGACCGTAGTCAGCTCACGGCGGGCGGTGCCACCACAGGAGGACCCGGGTGCCGTCGGGGTCGTACCGCACGTCGTGGCCGTCGGCGGTCCCCGCGAGCAGCGCCAGCCCGCGCCCGCGGTGCCCCGGGTCGGCGGGGGCCGGGCGCCACGCGCCGCGGTCGGCCACCTCGATCTCCAGCCACGGCGGCTCCGCGGGGTCGAGCCGTGCGACCAGCCGGACCGCACCGCCGTCGCCGCCGTAGGCGTGGTCGACGACGTTGGCGAGCGCCTCGTAGCACGCGGTCGCGATGTCCTCGAGGCGATCGGCCAGCGCCGGGCCCGCGGGGGACCCCGCCGTCGCGCGCACCCAGGACACCAGGTCCGTGCGCAGGCCGCGCAGGTCCTCGGGCCGGACGTGGTCGTGCGTCACCTCGTGGACGACCCGTCGCGGACGTGCCGGCGCGGCGGGGTCCGTCCCCGGTCCCGGCCCGTCCCTCGGCTCCATGGCGACGGGGTCGACCGCGCCGGGCACGGCGAACCCCCGCGCGAGGTCCACGATCCGGCGACCGGCGCCGGCGCCGGGGTGAGCGGGAGGCGTGCGCGACTGCGACGACCGGCCCGGCAAGATGGGCCACCCGGCGCAGCCGGGGGCGGTCCCGGACGGCAGGAGAGCACATGGCGCAGCGGCACCCGCGGTCCGGAGCGGCCGGGCCCGGCCGGCGACGGTCTCGCCGGCGCGGCCTGGTGCAGGGCCTGGGGGTGCTCGCGCTGACGGCGCTGGCGCTCGCCGGCTGCGCCCGCGGCCCGGAGCCCGGCGTGCCGCCCATCCCGATGTCCTCCACCGAGGCCGCCCGCTCGGCACCGCCGCCGGGGACCTCGAGCACTGCCGGCCCCGGGCCGTCGTTCACCCCCTGCACGGGCGGGCTCGAGTGCGCGTCGGTGCCGGTGCCCGTCGACTACGCGAACCCGGCCGGGCCGAACCTGCCGATCGCGATCGCCCGCCGGCCGGCCACGAACCCCGCCGCCAAGCTGGGCGTCCTGCTCGTCAACCCCGGCGGGCCCGGCGGCTCGGGCGTCGAGATCGTCCAGGCCGGCCTGCTGCCCCCGGAGATCACCGACCGCTTCGACGTCATCGGCTTCGACCCGCGCGGCGTCGGCGGGAGCCGCGGCCTGGAGTGCCCGCTCGGCCCGGACACGCCCTACCTCGGCGACCCGGACCCCGGCGACCCCGCCGACGAGGTCGCCACCAACGACGCCGTCGATCGCTACGCGCTCGCCTGCGGCCAGCGCTACCCCGACCTCCTGCCCCACCTCGGCACCCGCAACGTGGCCCGCGACATGGACCGCATCCGCGAGGCGCTGGGCGAGGACCGCATCAGCTACCTGGGCTTCTCGTACGGCACGTCGATCGGCCAGACCTACGCCCAGCTCTTCCCGACGCGGCTGCGCGCGATCGTGCTCGACGGCGTCGTCGACGTGACCAAGCCGGGCCTGGACTCCGCGCAGGCCGAGAGCTTCGAGAACTCGCTGCGCCAGTTCGCCGCCGCGTGCACGGCCGACCCGCGCTGCCCGGTGCGCGCCGACCCCATCGGCGTCGTCGACCGCGTGCGGGCGCGGCTCGCCGCGGCACCGCTGCCGGTGCCCGGGCGCAGCCCGCTGTCGGCGGGGATGTTCGAGATCGGCGTCGTCTACCCACTCTACAGCGAGACGAGCTGGCCCCAGCTCGCGCAGGCCCTCGCCGCCGCCGACCGCGGCGACGGCGGCCCCATGAGCCAGCTCGCCGCCGCGTACTTCCGGGGCAGCAACTCCGACACCTACAACGCCGTCACCTGCCTGGACAACGCCTGGCCCACCGACGACGCGCAGGTGTTCGCCTCGTCGCGCGCCACCGAGGCGCGGGCGCCGCACTTCTCGGGCAACGTGCTCGTCAGCGGCCTGACCTGCGCCGACTGGCCGGCGCCGCAGCAGCCGCTGACCCCGCTCGAGAACTACCTCGGCCCCCCGATGCTCATCCTGGGCACCACCGACGACCCGGCGACGCCGTACCAGAACAGCGTCGCGCTGGCCCAGCGCCTGCCCGGCTCGGTGCTGCTGACCTACCGGGGCGACGGCCACACCGTCTACACGAACGGTGTGCCGTGCATCGACGACGCGGTGAACCGCTACCTGCTCGAGACGACACTGCCGCCGCCGAACACCACCTGTTGAGGCGCGGCCGAGCCCGTAGGGTCGGCGCCGGTGCGCCGGGAAGTCTGGTCGGCAGTCGCTGACGCCTGCCCGCCGGAGGACCCGTGACCCGCTCGACGCCCCGCCTGTTCGCCCGCCGCACGTGGTCGGAGACGGCCCGGATCGGCGACGTCCTGCGCCGGGAGACGGTCGGCGGCGTCCTGCTCGTCGGCGCCGCCCTGGTGGCGCTGCTCTGGGCGAACTCGCCCTGGCGCGAGGCCTACGGCGCTCTGGCCGAGCTGCGCGTCGGTCCCGCGTCCCTGCACCTCGACCTGACCCTGGCGACCTGGGCCGCCGACGGCCTGCTGGCCGTCTTCTTCTTCGTCGCCGGGCTCGAGCTCAAGCGCGAGTTCGTGGCGGGCGACCTCCGGAGCCCGGCGAAGGCGGCCCTGCCGATCGCGGCCGCGGTCGGCGGCATGATCGCCCCGGCCCTGATCTACACCGCGATCAACCTCGGCGGGCCCGGCGCCGCGGGCTGGGCGATCCCCACGGCCACCGACATCGCCTTCGCACTGGCTGTCCTCGCGCTCATCGGGTCCTCGCTGCCCGACGCGCTGCGCACCTTCCTGCTGACCCTCGCCGTGGTCGACGACCTGCTCGCGATCACGATCATCGCGCTCTTCTACACCGACCGGCTCGCGGTCGTGCCCCTGTTGCTCGCGCTCCTGCCGCTGGCCGTCTTCACCCTGCTCGTCCAGCGGCGCGTCCGCTCCTGGTGGCTGCTGCTGCCGCTGGCCGCGCTGACCTGGGTGCTCGTGCACGAGTCCGGGGTCCACGCGACCGTGGCCGGGGTGCTCCTGGGGTTCGCGGTGCCGGTGATCCGGCGGAAGGAGGGTCCCGGGCCGGGGCTGGCCGAGCACTTCGAGCACCGCTGGCGGCCGGTGTCCACCGGGTTCGCGGTGCCCGTGTTCGCGTTCTTCGCCTCCGGGGTGACGGTCATCGGCGGCGGGCTGGGCGCGGCGTTCACCGACGCGGTCACCCTGGGGATCGTCGCCGGCCTCGTGGCCGGCAAGGTCGTCGGCATCCTCGGCGCGACCTGGCTCGTCCAGCGGGTCACCCGCGCGCAGCTCTCCGAGGAGCTGTCCTGGGCCGACGTGTTCGGGCTCGCCCTGCTGGCGGGCATCGGTTTCACGGTGTCGCTGCTCATCGGCGAGCTCGCGTTCGGCACCGGCAGCGCCGCCGACGACCACGTCAAGATCGGGGTGCTGAGCGCGTCGCTGCTCGCCGCCCTGCTCGCCACGGTCGTCCTGCGCTACCGGAACGCCGTGCACCGGCGCATCCACGAGCGGGAGCGCGTCGACCGCGACCACGACGACGTGCCCGACGTCTACGAGGAGGAGGCCCGGGAGCAGGGCTCCTGACGGTCGCGGCCGCTGGCCCCCGCTGGGCCGACGGGGTGTACCACCGCCGCCACGCGGCCCCAAGCGGGCCGGCGGAGGGGTGTCGGCCTTGCCCGCGACGACACCGCCACGCACCCTCGCCGCATGACCGGACCGGCGGGCCGCACGGCCCGCAGCGCCACCCGCCGTCGCGGCACCCGCGCCCGACCCGGTCGGGCGGGCGAGACGGTCACGCCGGTCGCGGCCGTCGCGCCCGAGCCGCAGGAGCAGCCCGACCCGCCCGCCCAGCCCGACGGGGACGCGCTGGCCCGGACGATCGCGATGGTCAACGACAAGGGCGGGGTCGGGAAGACCTCCATCGTCGCCAACCTCGCGGGCCAGTTCGCGGCCGCCGGGTACCGCTGCCTGCTGGTCGACCTCAACCGGCAGGCCAACCTCGCCGACGACCTCGGCTTCCGCGACGAGCCGATCGACGACCACGGCGCGGGCCTGCTGCTGAGCATCGTCGGCGGCTCCCCACTGCGCCCGGTCGAGGGCGTGCGGCCGGGGCTCGACGTGGTGCCGGGCGGCTCGCGGCTGGTCGACCTCGTCCCGCTGATGGTGTCGCGGGTGCAGGAGCGCGGGCGGGACGCGTTCCGCGCCCTCGCCGACGTGCTCGCGCCCGTCGCCGGCGACTACGACCTCGTCTTCGTCGACTGCCCGCCCGAGACCACGATCCTCACCGACCTCGCGCTGACCGCGGCCCGCTGGGTGCTCATGCCCACCAAGTCCGACGTCGGCGGGCTGGTCGGCATGCGGCTGGTCGGCGAGCGCTTCACCCTGGCCCGCGAGCTCAACCCCCGGCTCGGTCTGCTCGGCGCCGTGCTGTTCGCGACCGGCTCGCGCTCGCGGGTCGTGCACGCCGAGGTCCGCGAGGCCGTCGCGCGGGCGTTCGGCGGGCACTCGCCGCTGTTCACCACCTCGATCCGCCACGCCGAGCGCACCGCCCAGGACGCACGGCGCCTCGGCAAGCTCGCCCACGAGCTCGAGCAGGAGGTCGCAGCCCAGCCGGCGTGGTGGGCCGCACTGCGCGCGGGGCAGAAGGAGGCCGGGGGACGGCGACTGTCCCCGACCGCCGCGAGCGTGGCCGGCGACTACCGCGACCTGGGCGTCGAGCTCCTCACGTTGCTGCGCGAGGCCGAGGAGAGCGACACCACCGCCCCGGCGACCCCCCTCGCCCGCCCCGAGCAGGAGGCCACCCCGTGACCGCCGACCCGCACGCCCACGACCTCAGCGACGCCTTCGGCCGCCCCGCCGCGGCGAGCCTGCGCGGCCTGCTGCCCCCGCGCCCGCGGCGCGGCGAGGAGCCGGCGGGGGAGCCGGGGCCCGAGGTCGACGCAGCACCCGAGGTCGACGAGAGCGCCGAGGTCGACGAGGGCACCGGCACGGCAGCCGTGCCCGCGCCCCGCGCTCCGCGCGGACGTCGGTCGCGCCCCGCGGGGCCCGCGAGCCTGCCGCCGGCGACGGCGTCCGGGACGGCGCGCCGCTGGGGTGCCGTGCGGTTGGTGTCGCACGAGCACGTCGAGCTGCTCGTGCTCGTCGCGCTGCGCCGCGGACCGGGCGACGGCCGCGAGATCGCGGAGCGCCTGCGCCACGACAGCGGAGGTGGGCTCGCCCCGCCGCCCACCACGGTCCAGCGCACCCTGCACCGCCTCGTCCGGCGGGGTCTCGTCGAGCGCGACCCGGACACGACACGCCGTCGGTACCGCCTGACGGAGCCAGGTCGCCGAGCGGTTCGGGCGCGTGTGCGCGCCTGGGAGGCCCTCCGCCGAGCGGTGGACGCCGTGGTGCGCGCCGACGACGAGGACTGACCGCGCCGTTCCGGATGCCGGACGACGCCGCCGCGCCCGATCAACCGGGCGGCGCACGCGGTGGCAGCCCGCTGAGCCGGTCCGACCAGCGATATCGGTCGCTCCGGCCCTGTGATCAGGGCCTTGTGATGCAGGCCACCCCGGTGACAGACTCGATCACGGCGCCACGGCGTCGGCGACGGTCGTCCAGCAGCGCGCGGCCTGATCGCGTACGGCCCACCGAACGTCGGCGACATTCCTATCCAGAATGTAGCGAACGGCCCAGCGTGATTAGGCACAAGAATGGCGCCCGAATGCCCGCACCTCTGCTGCGGCCAGTTGATCGAGAAGTGCACCCGTCGGGCCACCCTATTTTTGATCTTCCCGGTCTAGCGCTTTCACGGAGGGCGCGCTGTAATGTCCGGTCCGTCAGCGGCGGGCTGTGGTCCACCGCACAGCAGGACCATCCGTTCGGAGGTGCACGGTGCCGGCAGGCCTGAGATTGGCTCTCGCGGTCATCGGCGGTTATCTCTTGGGTCGTACCAAGAAGATGAAATTCGCCATCATGTTGGGGGGCGCGCTCGCCGGGAAGAAGCTCCCGACCGATCCCGCCCAGTTGCTCGCACAGGCCGGCAAGCTGATCCAGGCGTCGCCCGAGCTCCAGAAGCTCGACTCGGCGATCCGGGGGCGTCTCCTCGAGGCCGGTAAGGACGCCGCCCTCGCGGTGGCCAGCTCGCGGATGGAGGCGCTGACCGACAACCTGGTCAACCGCGTCGAGAACCTCGGCAAGCCGGCGGCCGACGCCGCCGGGGCGGCCGGGCAGGCCGCCGGGCAGACGGCCGGTGCCGCCGGCGACGCCGCGGGCCAGGCCGGCGGGGCCGTCACCGACGCCGCCTCCACCACGGGCAGCGCGGTCGGCGGTGCCGTCAGCGGCGCCTCCGGCGGTGCCGCCAGCGCGGTCGAGGGCGCCACGAGCCGCCTCGGCAAGCGGGGCCGCCGCAAGGCCGCCGACGAGTCGGAGGCGCCCGCCGAGGAGGCCGCCGACGAGGACGTCGACGACACCGAGGACGTCGACGAGGTCGACGAGGCCGAGGACGTCGACGACACCGAGGACGAGCAGGGCGACGAGCCCGAGTCCGAGGCCCCCGCACGCGCGGCGGGCACGCGCCGACGCAGCAGCTCGCGCAGCTCGTCGTCGTCCGCCCCGTCGTCCTCCTCCTCGTCGACCGGGCAGGAGCGCCGCCGGCGCTCGTCGTCCACCGCGTCCTCGGGCGCGTCGGGTTCCTCCTCGGAGGGCTCCGGCTCCTCGTCGACGCGCAACGGCAGCAACGGGACGCGCAGCAAGTCATCCGCCGGAGGGCGGTCACGCGCGTCTTCGTCGGAGGGCGGCTCGCGCAGCCGCGCGACCGCCGGCACAGGGTCCCGTCGGACGGTGAAGCGCGATGACTGAGACCACCGACCCCCGACAGGCCACCAACGGCCAGGTCCCCGAGGGCGGCGACGAGGACGGCGGCGGGTCGAGCCTCACCGACATGCTGCCCGTCGACCGCCTCAAGCAGGCGGCCCAGACACTGCTCAAGGCCGCCACCGACAAGGCCGTGAACGCGGCCCTCGACCAGGTCGAGGGCCTCACGAGCCGGCTCACCGACGTCGCCGAGAACGGGGGCGTGGGCCTGTCGGCGGCCCTCGGCGGCGTCGGGTCGATGGCGGAGGGCGGCAGTGGCATCGGCGGCGCGCTCAAGGGTGGGTTCTCCGCCGTGAAGGACAAGGTCACGGGGGCGCTCGGCATGGGCGGCGACGACGGCGACGGCGACGGCGACGCCGAGGGCAGCGGCGGCGGAGGCAGCTCCAGCAGCGGCCGCGGCAAGTTCAAGTTCATGAACATCTACGAGGTCCAGGACGTCGGTGTGCCGCTGCGCGTGGCCTACGACCAGTGGACCCAGATGGCCGACTTCCCGAGCTTCATGAAGAAGGTCGAGACGGTCAACCAGGAGTCCGACGAGAAGGTCGTCTGGACCGCGAAGGTGTTCTGGTCCCGGCGCTCGTGGACCACCACGATCCGGGAGCAGGTGCCCGACAGCCACATCCTGTGGGTCTCGTCGGGGGCCAAGGGCTCCGCGGACGGCATCGTCACCTTCAGCGAGCTCGCGCCGAACCTGACGCGCATCGTCCTGATCATGGAGTACTACCCCCAGGGCTTCATGGAGAAGACCGGGAACCTGTGGCGGGCCGTCGGCCGGCGCGCGCGGCTGGAGTTCAAGCACTTCTGCCGCCACGTCATGATGGACACGCTGATCAACCGCGAGGAGCTCGAGGGCTGGCGCGGCGAGATCCGCGACAGCGAGGTCGTCAAGACCCACGAGGAAGCCCTCGAGGAGGAGCAGCGCGCGGCCGAGGAGGCCGACGACGACGAGCTCGACGACACCGAGGACGAGTACGAGGACGACGTCCCGGCCGAGGACGAGGACGACCTCGTGGCCGAGGACGACGTCGACGACGCCGAGCTCGAGGACGAGGCCGCCGACGACGAGGTCGCGGACGACGAGTACGAGGACGACCTCGAGGACGTCGACGAGGCCGAGGACGTCGAGGACGTCGACGAGGCCGAGGACGTCGACGATTCCGAGGACGTCGACGAGGCCGAGGACGCCGAGGACGAGGCCCCCGCGGAGGAGGAGCGTCCGAAGCGCCGTTCGCGCCGTCAGCGCACGCCGGCCTGATCCGACCCGGCCCGATCCCCACCCCGGTTGAGAGCGCAGCCGGGCCGACCGCCACATCACCGGACCCCGGCGCCGCCGGGGTCCGGTGCCACTCCCCGGCGCACAGAGAGGGGGCACGGTGACCGTCAGCCAACGGCAGGGCGGAGGCGTGCAGAAGGAGCCGCAGGGCGGGCTCGCTGAGGTCCTGGACCTCATCCTGGACAAGGGCCTCGTCATCGACGCTTTCGTGAAGGTCAGCCTCGTCGGGATCGAGCTCATCACGATCGACGCCCGCATCGTCGTCGCGAGCGTCGACACCTACCTCCGGTTCGCGGAGGCCACCAACCGACTGGACCTGCACGCCAAGGGCGGCAAGGACCTCGGGCAGGTCATGGGCGACATGACCCAGGGCGCGACGGAGAGCGGCGCCAAGGGCAAGACCAAGGGCGTGCTCGACGCCGGCAAGGAGAAGTGGGACGAGGTGCGCGGTGAGCGCCAGAGCAGCAGCCGGCGCGAGAAGGCGTGAGGGAGGCACCGTGAGTCAGCAGACGGATTCCGGGTCGTCGTCCGGGTCCTCGCAGCAGCAGGGCACCACGCGCGGCTCCTACATCTACGGGATCGTGCCGGCGGGCGTCCGCATCCCCGAGGGGCTCGAGCCCATCCCGGCCGCCGAGGAGGGCACCCAGCTGGGCCTCGTCACCGAGGGAGGCCTCGCCGCGGTCGTCAGCGACGTCGACGCCGGGCGGGCGCTGGGCACGCGCAAGGACCTCATGGCGCACGAGGCCGTCCTCAACGCCATCGCGCAGGACACCCCGGTGCTGCCCATGCGGTTCGGCGCCGTCGTCACCGACGACGACGCCGTGGCCGAGGAGCTCCTCGCGCCGCACCAGGACTACTTCGTGCGCGCCCTCGAGCAGCTCGAGGGGCACCTCGAGTTCCGCCTGCGCGGCGACTACGACCAGGACGTCATCCTCACCCGCATCCTCGAGGCCGACCCGCGCATCCAGCAGATGCGGGAGAAGGTCGCGGGTGTCGACGAGGACGCGAGCTACTACGACCGCATCCGCCTCGGGGAGGCCATCTCCAAGGCCATGGAGCAGATCCGGGCGGACGACGCCCAGGCCTGCGTGGACGCGATCGCGAAGTTCGCGGTGGCCACGGAGGTCAAGGAGGTCGGCGGCGAGAACGGGGCCGTGCACATCGCGTTCCTCGTGCGCACCGACCACCGCAGCGACTTCGAGCGTGCGATCGACGACCTCGGCGACGCGTGGTCGGGACGGGTCGAGCTCCGGCTCATCGGCCCCACCGCGGCGTTCGACTTCCTCCCCGAGTTCGACGCGCCGGAAGAGGCCCAGGTCTGACGTGGGCTTCTTCACCGAGCTGCTGCTGCTCCCCCTCGCGCCCGTCCGCGGTGTCGCGTGGGTGGGCGAGAAGATCGCCGACCAGGTCGACCACCAGATGCACGATCCCGCCGTGATCCGCGCCCAGATCGACGAGCTCGACGCGGCCCACGATCGTGGCGAGATCACCGAGGAGGAACGGGACGAGCAGCAGGAGGTCCTGCTGCAGCGCCTCGTCGGCGGAGGTGGCGGGTGACGCGCTCCGCCGACCGCGAGAGCACGACGGACGAGGACGGGGGCGTCACCGACCAGGAGCGCCCCCGTCGCCGTCGCCGGCCCGCGGAGGGCTCCGGCAACGGGTCGGCCGACACGAACGGGTCCGCCGAGGGCGAGCGCCCACGCCGGCGCAAGTCGGCCGACAGCGGCACGAGCACCGGCACGAGCACCGGCACGAGCACCGGGGAACGCCCACGGCGCCGACGCCGGCCCGAGGGCGAGGATTCCGGGTCCGCGGAGTCGGAGCGACCGCGGCGCCGCCGCGCGAGCACCGGCTCCTCCGACGGCGGCGAGGAGCAGGAGCGCCCGCGACGTCGCAAGAAGGCGGAGCCCGAGGGGTCCGACGACTCGGCGGAGCAGGCTCCCCGCCGCCGGCGCCGGCCCGCGGGTGACGACGGCGCTGCGGCGCAGGAGCGCCCGCGGCGTCGCGAGAAGCCGGCTCCGGAGCCCGAGCCCGAGCCGGTGGACGAGTCCGACGACGAGGTCGAGGACGAGGACCTGGACGACGAGGTCGAGGACGTCGACGAGGAGGACGCCGGGGAGCCGGAACCCGAGCCGGAGCCCGAGCCGCAGGCCCCGAAGCGCATCCCCGCACGCAAGATCGCCCGGTGGGCCGCCGAGCAGGTGCAGGAGATGAGCGGCAAGGAGAGCGAGGCCGTCACGTCGGTGCGCCGCACCGAGGACGGCTGGACCGTGGGCCTCGAGGTGGTCGAGAGCCGGAAGATTCCGGAGACCAGTGACATCCTCGCCACGTACGAGGCCGAGATGGACGCCGAGGGCGAGCTCATCAGCTACCAACGCCTCAAGCGCTACACACGCGGCCGCGGCGACGAGGACTGAGCGCCGGGCGGCACACGGAGGGACACACCATGACCGACCCGGTGCGCTGGACCGGGCAGATGCCGCCGACCGCCAACCAGGGCGGCGGGCGGCAGCCGGCCCGCAACGGCGCCGGCGGCGGCGGTGGTGGTGACGGCACCAACCTCGCCGACATCCTCGAACGGGTCCTCGACAAGGGGATCGTCATCGCCGGGGACGTCCAGATCAACCTGCTCGACATCGAGCTGCTGACGATCAAGCTGCGGCTGATCGTGGCGTCGGTCGACCGCGCCAAGGAGATGGGCATCGACTGGTGGGAGCGCGACCCCACCCTGTCGTCCGGCCACTCCGAGCTGGAGAAGGAGAACCAGCGGCTGCGGGAGCGGCTCGAGGCCCTGGAGGGCCGCGACGCGCCGGCGGCGCTCGAGGGCGGTGAGCAGGAGGAGGCCGACGAGATCGAGGACGCCGACGTGGTCGAGGAGGACGAGTCCGAGCCGGAGCCGGAACCCGTGAAGCCGCGCCGGAAGCGGAGGACCGACGGGTGAGCGACACGCTGACCTACGTCTACGCCGTCGCCCGCGACGTCGACCCCGCCGCCGTCGCGGGGCTCGAGGGCCTCGACGGGCGCCCGGTGCGCACCGTCGAGCACGGCGGCGTCACCGCCGTGGTGAGCGACGCCGACCGCGCCGAGTTCGAGGAACGCGCGCTGGAGGAGCGGCTGGAGGACCTCGAGTGGCTCGCGGCCACCGCCCGGGCGCACCACCACGTCGTCGACACCCTGGGCCGTGACCACGTCCTCGCGCCGCTCGGCCTGGCGACGGTCTACTTCGACGACGAGCGGGTGCGCGCGGTGCTCGCGGAGAGCGCCGCGACCTTCGGCGCCGTGCTCGACCGTCTCGCCGGCCGCGCGGAGTGGGGCCTCAAGGTCTACGCGCGCGGACGTCCCGCCGCGCCGGAGGCGGCGGAGAAGCCGCGGTCCGGCGCGGACTACCTGCGCGCGCGGCGCAAGGCGCTGCGCGAGGGCGACACGACGCTCGAGGACGCCCGGGCCGCCGCGGTCGAGGTGGACGCCGCGGTGACCGCCCTCGCGGCGGCGACGCGCGCGCACCGGCTCCAGGACGCGCAGCTCTCCGGGCAGACCGACCCGATGGTCCTCAACCAGGCCTACCTCGTGGACGTCGAGCGGGTGGACGATCTGCGCGCCGCCGTGGCGTCCTTCGCCGACCACCCGCGCGTCCGGGTCGAGCTCACCGGGCCCTGGGTCCCGTACTCGTTCGCGGCGGCGGCTCCGGGGACCGGCTCGTGACGGGGCCGGGCTCGGGTGAGCTCGAGCCCCGGGCGACGTCGCTGTTCGGTGACGAGGAGGTCGCGCTGGTCGACCTGCTCGACCGTCTCCTCGCCGGCGGTGTCGTGCTCGTCGGCGACCTGACGATCTCGCTGGCCGGGGTCGACCTCGTGCGCATCTCCCTCCGCGCGCTGGTCATGTCGATCGCGCCCGTGGAGCGCCAGGGCACGCTCGCGGCGCGTGCCGAGCGCGCCGACCAGGCCGAGCTGGAGGCCGGCCGTGGCTGAGCGGCCGAACCGCATCGAGATCGACAAGGACGAGGTCCGGCGCGACCTCATGAAGCTGGTGCTGACGATCGTCGAGCTGCTGCGCCAGCTCATGGAGCGCCAGGCGATCCGGCGCGTGGAGCAGGGCGACCTCACCGAGCAGGAGGAGGAGGACCTCGGCACGTCGCTGATGCTGCTGGCCGAGGCGATGGACGAGCTCACCGAGCAGTTCGGGCTCACGCCGAAGGATCTCAACCTGGATCTGGGACCGCTGGGACCGCTGCTGCCGCGGGATCGCTGAGCGCCGCCGATCGGGCGGTCTCCACCCCCGCGGCGCGGGGTACTCAGGGGGCATGACCAGCGCCCAACGTCCGAGCAGCACCCCCGACAGCCCCACCCCGACGGCGACGTCGATGGGGGGCGCGGCCGATCCGACGGCGGTGCCCGGCACCACCGAGGTGCTGCCCTCGGTGGTCCAGAAGGTGACCGCGTACTCCGCCCGCGAGATCCCCGGGGTCGTGGCGCTCGGCGCCAGCGCGTCGCGGGCCGTCGGCGCGGTGCGCCAGACCCTCACGGGCAACACCGAGAACACCGCCGGCGTCCGCGTCGAGCTCGCCGACCAGCAGGCCCACATCGGGCTGGACGTCGAGATCGAGTACGGCGTGGGGGCGCGGGAGCTGGTCCGCGCACTGCGCCGCCACGTGCCCAAGGCCGTCGAGGAGATCGCGGGCGTGACCGTCGTCGAGCTCAACGTCGTCATCACCGACGTCCACCTGCCCGGCGCCGACCTCGACGCCGACAGCGGCGCGACGCCCCCGCCGCCCGCCAGCCTGTAGCCGACGCGGCCGCCCGGGGGCCCGCACGCGGCGTGGGACGATCGCCGTCGTCCCCGCCCGCCGTGCGACCAGGAGGCCCCCGTGGCGACCGTGCTCGTGACCGGTGCGGCCGGCTTCATCGGCGCGAACGTCGTGCGGTACTGGCGCCGCGTGCACCCGGGTGACCGGGTGGTGGCGCTGGACGCGCTGACCTACGCCGGGGTGCGGGGCAACGTCGAGGGCCTCGACGGTGTGGAGTTCGTGCACGGGTCGATCGGCGACACCGACCTGGTCGCCGACCTGCTGCGCACCCACGCCGTGGACGTGGTGGTGAACCTCGCCGCCGAGTCGCACAACTCGCTGGCCATCCTGCGGCCCGGCGACTTCTTCGCCACCAACGTCATGGGCACCCAGGGGCTGCTGGAGGCGGTGCGCCGGGTCGGGGTGGGCCGGTTCCACCACATCTCGACCTGCGAGGTCTACGGCGACCTGCCCCTCGACGTCGATGACGCGTTCACCGAGGAGTCGCCCTACCGGCCGCGGACCCCGTACAACGCGGCCAAGGCCGGCGGCGACCACGTGGTGCGCGCCTACGGGCTGACCTACGACGTGCCGGTGACGATCACCAACTGCGCGAACAACTACGGGCCCTTCCAGTTCCCGGAGAAGGTGATCCCGCTGTTCACCACCCGCGCGCTGGCCGGCGAGCCGCTGCCGCTCTACGCCTCGACGAAGAACCGCCGCGAGTGGCTGCACGTCGACGACCACGCCGCGGCGATCGACGCGGTCGTCCACCAAGGCACCGTGGGGGAGACGTACAACGTCGGCTCCGGGCACGAGGTGGACATCGAGGGCATCGCCGACGCGGTGCTCGGGACGCTGGGGCTCGGACCGGACCTCAAGACGATCGTCCCGGACCGGCCCAGCCACGACCGTCGCTACCTGCTGGACTCCACCAAGCTGCGCAGCGAGCTGGGGTGGGCGCCGCGGGTCAGCTGGGACGAGGGCCTCGCCGCGACCGTCGAGTGGTACCGGCAGAACGAGGCGTGGTGGCGCCCGCTGCTCGGCCGTTCGCCGGTGGTCGAGGGTGCCGGGGCCGACTGGGGCAGCGCGGGTGGGCAGCGGTGAAGGGCATCGTGCTCGCCGGCGGGTCGGGCAGCCGGCTGCACCCGGTGACGCGGGCGATCTCGAAGCAGCTGCTGCCGGTCTACGACAAGCCGATGATCTACTACCCGATCTCCGTGCTGATGCTGGCCGGCATCCGGGAGATCCTGGTGATCTCGACGCCGGTGGACCTCCCGGCGTTCCGGCGGCTGCTCGGCGACGGCAGCGACGTCGGGGTCTCGTTCACCTACGCCGAGCAGGCCGCGCCCAACGGGCTGGCCGAGGCGTTCCTCATCGGCGCCGACCACGTCGGCGGCGACACCGCCGCGCTCGTGCTCGGCGACAACATCTTCCACGGCCAGGGCTTCGCGACGATCCTCGCCGAGCAGGTCACCCGCCTGGAGCGCGAGAAGGGCTGCGTGCTCTTCGGCTACCCCGTGCGCGACCCCGGCCGCTACGGCGTCGGCGAGGCCGACGAGACCGGGCGGCTGCTCTCGGTCGAGGAGAAGCCGGCGCAGCCGCGGTCGAACCGGGCCATCACCGGCCTGTACTTCTACGACAACGACGTCCTCGACATCGCCCGCGGGCTCACGCCCTCGGCGCGCGGCGAGCTGGAGATCACCGACGTCAACCAGGCCTACGTGGCCCGCGGCGACGCGCGCCTGATCGACCTCGGCCGCGGCTTCGCCTGGCTCGACACCGGCACCCACGAGTCGCTCATCGAGGCGAGCCAGTACGTGCAGGTGCTCGAGCACCGCCAGGGCGTGCGCTTCGCGTGTCTCGAGGAGATCGCCCTGCGCCAGGGCTGGATCACCGCTGACGCCGCCTTCGTCCTCGGTGAGCGCCAAGCCAGCTCCGGCTACGGCGAGTACGTCATGGACGTCGCCCGCCGAGCAGGGGACAAGGCCCGGCCGGATGACGGAGCGCGCCGGAGATCGCACGGCAGTGCGACGGAGGAGCACTGACGTGCGGATCTCCTTGGCGCGACTGGTTAGTGATTCTGCACCGGGTCGGTGCCCAGGAAGTCCTGGAAGTCCGTCGGGAGCTGGCTGGTGAAGTTCTGCCACTCGCCGTCGGACAGGGCCGTCTCGAGGCCCTTGGCGATCGCGCGGGCGTGCTGCCGGGCCTGGGCGACGGTCACGCCGTCGCCCTCCTGCTCGGCGATGCGCTGGTAGAAGGTGTCGACGTCGAAGCGCTCGCCACCACCCTCGGCCGGCAGCGCGTCGGCCAGGCGCCCGGGGAGCTGGGCGGCCAGGTCCTTGCTCTCGCCGCCCTCGAGGCGCTGACCGAGGACGGTCAACGTCGCGGTGACGGCGCGTTCGGCGCTCTCGTTGTCCGGGAGCGCCAGGCTCTCCTTGACCGCGGCGACGAACTCGTGTTCCTGCATCGTTCTCCCTTCGCGTGGCGTGTTCCACGCGACGGGTGCCCGGGCCAGCCCTTCGCGCACACGTCGCGGCGGGGACGGGCCGCGATCAGAAGAGCGCGCGCGTGAACGTCACGAAGGACTCGGCGAAGCTCGCGAGGATGGCGAGGATGTTGGTGACCGTCGCCGCCGCGGTGGTGGGCGAGTCGATGATCCAGAACAGCACGAGCGCGCCCACGAGGAGCCCCACCACGCGTTGCATGCTCCGCACGGTAATCGCCACACCACCCCCGCGTCACCGTCGGGTCGGCCAGCGGTGCCCCGGTGGGCTCTCCGGGAGAGGGGCGTGCTCCGCTCGGCGGAGCCGGCGTTCAGTCGTCGAGACGCGCGGACAGCCCGCGGTTCAGTTCGGACACCTCGAGCGTGCGCGGTCCCTCCGAGAACGTCACCGACGCGATCACCCCGTAGTTCACGAGGACCGCCTGGTTCTCGGTGAACGCGTACCGGTGCACCTCGCCGTCGTTGATGATCTGGGTGAACCGCGCCATGACCGCGTCGAGGCCCTCCTCGAACTTCAGCGTCAGCGGGATCTGGGGCACCGACACGTACACCGTCATGGTTCTCCTCCGCCGGCCCGACCGGCGGCGGGGCAATCCGCCGAGCGCCGCACCGAAATTGCTCCGAGTGCCGCGCGTGGAATCCCGGGCGGCCACCGATCCTAGATCGAGGAATCCGCTCCGCGGTTCCCGACGGGGAGGTCGTGTCATGGAGATCGACGGGGTCGAGGTCCACGAGGAGTCCGAGGACTACGGGTATTCCTGGTCCTGGGACGACCCGCGCGGATTCCAGTCCGAAATCCTCTGGCAGCGCGAGGTCGGGCACCTCAGCCTCGGCACGCGCCAGCTCCCGGGCGGCTGGGTGCACAACCGGCTCGACCCGCACGCGTGGGGCAGCGCGCGGACGATCTACGAGGCCCGCCAGGTCGTCGAGGCCTACGTGACGAAGGCGGCGGCCAAGCCGGGCTGAGCCCGGCGCGGGCCGCGCCGCACCCGGGTGCAGCATCTCGTGCCGAACGGGGTACCCGACGGGCCACCACAGCTCGCCCGACCCCCCGGGAGGCCTCCATGCCGCACGGCGTCGCCCACCAGCTCATCGCGTCCCACCTGGTCGAGGGGGAGATGACGCCGGGCGAGGAGATCGCCCTGCGGATCGACCAGACCCTCACCCAGGACGCGACGGGCACGCTCGTCATGCAGGAGCTCGAGGCGATGGACCTCGACCGCGTCAAGACCGAGGTCTCGGTCCAGTACGTCGACCACAACCTCCTGCAGGCCGACGAGAAGAACGCCGAGGACCACGCCTACCTGCGCTCGGCGTGCCGGCGCTTCGGGCTCTGGTACTCCAAGGCCGGCAACGGCGTGTCCCACCCGACGCACATGCAGCGCTTCGGCAAGCCCGGCAAGACGATGATCGGGTCGGACTCGCACACGCCCGCGTGCGGCTCGCTCGGCATGCTCGCGATCGGCGTCGGCGGCCTCGAGGTGGCGCTGGCGATCACGGGCAAGCCCCTGAGCATCCGCATGCCCGAGATCTGGGGCGTCGAGCTCACCGGCGAGCTGCCGCCGTGGTGCTCGGCCAAGGACGTCGTCCTCGAGATGCTGCGCCGCCACGGCACCAAGGGCGGCACCAACCGGATCATCGAGTACCACGGCCCCGGTCTGGAGAAGCTCACCGCGATGGACCGCCACGTCATCGCGAACATGGGCGCCGAGCTGGGCGCGACGACGACGGTGTTCCCCGCCGACGACGAGGTCCGCCGCTTCCTCGCCGGCGAGGGCCGCGAGGAGGACTTCACCGAGCTGCTCGCGGAGGAGGGCACCGAGTACGACGTCACCGAGTCGATCGACCTGTCGCAGATCGAGCCGCTGATCGCCCAGCCGTCCTCGCCGGGCAACGTCGTGCCGGTGAGCGAGGTCGTCGGCACCCCGGTGGGCCAGGTCGTCATCGGCTCGTCGGCCAACCCGGGCCTGCGCGACTTCGCCATCGCCGCGCGCATCGTGGACGGCCGCCAGACCCACCACGGCGTCAGCTTCGACATCAACCCGACCTCGCGCCCGATCCTCGCCGACCTCACCCGCTGGGGCGGCACGACGTCGCTGATCTCCGCCGGCGCGCGCATCCACCAGTCGGGCTGCATGGGCTGCATCGGCATGGGCCAGGCGCCTGCGCCGGGCACCAACTCGCTGCGGACCTTCCCCCGCAACTTCCCCGGCCGCTCCGGCGGCGGCGCCGACGACAAGGTCTGGCTGTGCTCGCCGGAGACGGCGGCGGCCAGCGCGCTGCGCGGCGAGATCACCGACCCGCGGGTGCTCGCCGACGAGCTCGACCTCAAGTGGGACGGGCTCAACCTGCCCGAGCCCACCGTCATCCCGGGCATGCTCGAGGAGCCGCCCCCCGCGGAGGAGGCGCAGCACGAGGAGCTGGTCAAGGGCCCGAACATCTCCGGGCTGCCGGAGTTCGACCCGTTCCCGGACTCGTTCGAGGTGCCGGTGCTGCTCGCCGTCGGCGACGACATCTCCACCGACGACATCTCGCCGGCCGGCGCCGAGGCGCTGCCGTTCCGCTCGAACATCCCCGAGCTGGCCCGCTTCGCCTTCGTCCGGATCGACCCCGACTACCCGAAGAACGCCGAGGAGATCAAGGACTCGACCGGCCACGCCATCGTCGGCGGCGCCAATTACGGCCAGGGCTCGTCGCGCGAGCACGCCGCGATCTGCCCGCGGTACCTCGGCCTGCGCGTCGTGATCGCCGAGTCGTTCGCGCGCATCCACTGGCAGAACCTGGCCAACTTCGGGATCCTCGCGCTCGAGTTCGCCGACGCCGGCGACCGGGAGAAGATCGCCCAGGGCGCCACCCTGTCGTTCTCCGACGTGCACCAGCAGCTGCAGAACGGCACCGAGGTCACCGCGCAGGTCGACGGCCAGGAGCTCACCTTCCGCCACAGCCTCTCGGACCGTCAGGTGAACATGGTCCTCGAGGGCGGGCTCATCCGTCAGCTGGCGGAGCAGCAGGGCTGAGGTCGTCGGGCTCCCCGGGGTCGGGCTGCAGGTCGACGCCCTCCTCGGGGAGCCCGGACACCGTCCGGCGCTCGCGGGTCAGCGTGTAGCCGCCGTCGTCGTAGGGCGGGCGCAGGTCGAGGACGACGACGTCGTCGATCTCGTCGCCGACGCCGCGCACGCGGGTGGTGAGCGTCGTGCCCGGGCCCTCCCGCTGGGCGTGCCCGAGCAGCCCGCCGCGGGTGGGGTCGAAGGTCCAGTCGGTCAGGGCACCGTCGGGGTCCCCGCCGGAGGTGAAGGCGACGGCGGCGACGGCCGGCTCGGTGACCCCGGCCTGCTGGCGGGGCTGGCGCAGGCACGGGAAGTAGGTCCGGATCTGCCAGGCGACGCCGACCGCGGCGCCGGCGGGCAGGTACTGCGGCAGGGGCACCCAGGCGCGCTGGACCGGCGCGGTGAAGGCCAGCCAGCCGCCGGTCGTGGTGCTGTCGTCCTGGGCGACGAGCCGCACCACGTCGGCCCCCGGTGGCGGCGCGTCCTCCTCGAGCAGGGGCAGCGTGCGCCACGCGACCGACTCGGGGTCGTCGGCGCCGATCCGCCGGCTGCCGAGCGGGGCGAACCCGCCGGGGGTCGCCCGGCCGTACTCCGCGCGCAGCGAGACGTCGCGGGCGGTGCGCCCCGAGACCGCGACGGCGACCCCGGCGTCGGCGGCCGGGGGGAGGCGGTACCAGCCGGTGGCCAGGGTGCCGGTGCGCGCGTCGGCGTCCGCGCCGTTCTCCGGGACCAGGAAGCTGCCCCAGACCGTCGTGGCGTCGGGGGTCCCGGGCGGCGGCGGGCTGGCGGGGAAGAACGCGCCCGGGACGAAGGGCTCGTCGCGCAGCTCGGGGTCCGGGGCGTCGTCGGCGTCGAGGGCGGGCGCCGGCACGGTGTCGTCAGCCGGGGCGAGGGCGCGGGCGCCGCGGGGGTCCAGGACGTCGATCTGCCCGCCCAGCCCGCAGCCGGTGGCCGCGGGGTCGGTCCAGCCGTCGCCCTGCGGGGACCACGCGCCCGAGGTGCGGATCGCCGCGCGGGTGACGTCGCGGACCGTCCACGTCGTCATCACCGCGAGGAGGCCGACGACCAGCACGGGCACGGCCACCGCGAGGGCCAGGCGCCGTCGCGGACGGGCCCACCGGTGCGCGGCGAGCGCCGCGGCGGCGGTCAGCACGAGCAGCGCGAGCGCCCACCACAGCGGCTGGTCGAACGCGATCCCGCGCACGGAGGGGTAGTCGCCGTACGACGGCATCCCGATCCCCCAGCCGTACGGCCACATCGCCCGCCCGTGCCCCACCAGCGCCGCGGCGAGCACGGCGGACAGGGCGACGGCGAGCAGCGCGGTCTGCGGCACCCGGCGCGCGCGGTCGAGCGCGGCGACCAGGCGGGGACCGGTCACGAGCAGCAGGGTGAGGAAGACCGCACCGAGCCCGGCGAGGGCCCCGAAGTGGTGGGTCGGCTTGCTGGGCGTGGGCAGCAGCAGGGCGAGCGCCAGCAGCATCGACCAGCCGGCGAGCGGGAGGCGCGCGGGCACCGGCAGGTCGCGGACGCGGGCGGCGACGAGCAGCACGAGGAACCACACGAGCGCCAGCAGGCACGCCACCACGGCGGCGCGCCGGGCGTACGACCCGTGGTGGGAGAGCGTGTCGAACAGCGCGTTGTAGCGCAGCAGCTCCTCGTACCAGGTCTGCACCCGCTGGACCGGTGCGAAGATCTCCTGGGCGCGGGCGAAGTCGCGGTAGGCGCCGTCGGTGAAGCCGAGCAGGCTGCCGACCGCGAGCGGGGCGAGCACGACGACCCAGCTGCCGGCGACCGACCACCAGCCGGTCGCGCGCTCGCGCACGAGCCGCCCCGCGGCGGGCGCAGCGGCCACGAGCGGGGCGAGCGCGACGAAGCCGGTGGGTGCGGCCATCAGCCCGGCGGCGGCGAGGCCCACCCCGAGGCCGAGCAGGGCGATCCGGCGCCGATCGAGGGCCTCGGCCACGGCGACGAGCGCGGCGATCGCGAAGAACCCGACGACCGGCTCCGGCCGCACGCCCATGTCGTAGGGCAGGAACCAGGCGAGGAACGCCGCGGCGAGGGCCGTGCGCGCCAAGGCGGGCGCCCACCGCCCGGACCCGCCCAGCGGGGTGCGCGCCACGAACGCCCGGGCGAGCGCCCAGGTGCCGAGGCCCAGGACGAGGGCCGGCACGCGCTGGGCGACGATCCCGACCCCGGCCGTCTGCTGCCACCACGAGAGCGCGTAGTACGGCCACGTGAACGGTGTGAAGCCCTGGTTGTAGAGCTGGTAGTAGTTCGCCAGGTAGCCCGAGAACGGCAGGTTGGCCGCCATCGAGCTGTAGTAGCCGTCGTCGTCGGTGATCGGCGCGAGGTAGAGCCAGGCGAGCAGCACGGCCGGCACGAGGACGTCCACCGCCCGCGGGCGCAGGCCGGCGAGCCGCACCCCGGTGCGCGTGGCGCGCTCCCGGGCCCACCGCGCGAGCCGCTCGTGGGCCCGCGCGTCCCACAGCGCCGGCGGGGCGCGCCCGGACGGCACGGCCAGCGCCACCGCCCCGACGACGAGGGCCACCACGATGAGCGTGATCAGCGCGGACTTGCCCGGCGTCGGTGTGTGGTCGAAGGCGTCGTCGAGGACCAGGCGCACCGACAGGTCGTCGGCGGTGAGCAGCGTCCCGGGCGGCACCGACGTCCGCAGGGCGTCCACCTCGGGCAGCGGCGTCACCGGGCGCGGCTCGGGCCGGGACTCGGGCAGCACGGTGCGCTCGAGCTCGCGGCGCTCCTCCGGGTCGGGCTCGACGATGCGGCTCGGCGTCGCGGACACCACCGCGCCGTCGAGCAGCACGCGCACCCCGGCGGCGTCGCCCGCCACCACGAACCGGCAGTCGTCGGCCGGCAGGAGCCCCGACCACAGGTCGAAGCCGCCGCTGCGGACGCTCACCGCGTCGCCGCGCGCCACGACCGTCAGCGCCTCGGCCTCGGCGTCACGCGACGTCGGGCCCATCGTCGACAGCACGACGCCGTCCGGCGTGGCCGCGGCGGCGCGGGCCGCGCGGCAGCTGAAGCGGACCTCGAGGTCGGCGGGCTCGTAGGCCGTGAGCATGAGCATCGTCGGGGCGGGGTCGCGCGGGTCCGCGGGCCAGCTCACCTCGGGCGTGCTCACCGACACCGGCGCGAACGGCAGGAACACGGCGCCGACCAGGGCCGTCAGCCCGGCGACCACCGCGATCACCCACGCGACCGGGACGGGTCGGCGCGGCGGGCGGGACGGGTCCGGGGGCGAGCCGTCGGGCGCGGCCGACACCTGCGGCGGGGCGTCCGTGCTCACCAGCCGCCGCTCCTCGTTCCTCGTCCTTCCCGGGATCGCCACGCTAACCGGGCGATCCCGGCCGACGGCGCCCCGGGGCCCGCGACGCGGGCCGGGTCCTCCACGGATCCACGGGGGCTCCCGGCTACGCTGGACCCATTGCAGCACCGAGTGAGGAGTCGCTCGCCGTGAGCGACCGGGCGCCCGGCAACGTCGGAGCCAAGAGACTGGTCGGCGCGGCCGGCCTCGGCGTGCTGGTCTCCGGCCTCGTCGTCAACGTCTACCTCGCCGTCGTCGCCCGGGCCCTGCCGCCCGCCGAGTACGCGACCTTCGGGTCGTTCTGGGCCCTGGCGCTCGTCCTGGGCTTCGGCGCCTTCCTGCCGCTCGAGCAGGAGCTGGCCCGGCGGCTCCCGCTGCCCGGTGACCGGCGGGCGCTCCTGCGCGCGGCGTCGGGGGCGGCGGCGGTGCTCGCCGGCATCGCGCTGGTCGTCCTCGGGGCCGCCCTGCCGGTGGTGTCGCGGGCCCTCGAGGACAACGTCTCGGTGCTCGTCGCCCTCGCCGCCCTGTGCGTCGTGTCGGGCGGGCAGTTCCTGGTCCGCGGCACGCTCATCGGCACCGACCGGCTCGTGCGGCACGCGGCGGTGATGGTGCTCGACGCCGTGCTGCGCCTCGGGCTCGCGGTCGCGGTGTTCGTCGTGGGCGGGGAGGACGCCGCCGCCTTCTGCTGGGCCCTCGTCGCCGCCATCGCCCTGGCGCACGTGCCGCAGCTGCCGGGTGCCTGGCGCCGCGCCGTCGCGTGGGGCCGTCCCGTCGTCGGCCGCCCCGTCCCCGCGCCCACCACCCGCGGGCTGACGCGCGCGGCGCTCCCGCTGCTGGTGGGCTCGGCGTGCGCCCAGCTGCTCCTCAACGGCCTGCCCGTGCTCGTCGTCGCCCAGGCCGCCGACGGCCAGGAGATCGCGGCCGCGGGCGTGTTCGTCGCGGCGTTCACGCTGGCCAAGGCGCCGCTGTCGATGGTGGTGCCCCTGCAGTCGGCCGTGGTCCCGACGCTGACCCGCCTGATCGCGCAGGGGCGGCGCCGCGAGGTGCTCGTCCTGCTGGTCAAGGGCGCCGCGGTGCTCGTCGGGCTCGCCGCGGTCGCGGTGCCCCTGGCTTGGTGGATCGGCCCGGCGATCGTGACGCTGATCTTCGGCCCCGACTACACCATCGGCGGCCTCGACCTCGCGCTGATCATCTGCGGGGTCCTGGCCCACATCGGGCTCGTCGTCATCACCCAGGTCCACGTCGCGCGCGGGCGCCACGTCGACGTCGCCCTGAGCTGGATGGCCGGCCTGGCCGGGGCCGGGCTGACGTTCTGGCTCGTGCCCGGCGTCATCCTCTCCGGCGAGGTCGCGTTCCTCGTCGGCTCGGTGGTCGGCGCCGCCGCGAGCTCTACGATCCTGGCGGTCTCGCGCCGCCGGTCCACCCGGGAGGACACGCTGTGAGCACGGAGTACGACGAGGACTACTACCGCTTCAACGGGCAGGCCGACGACCGGCCGGCCCTGCGGTGGTACACGCGGCTCGTGCACCGCTACGCCGCCGGCGGCCCGTACCTCGACTTCGGCTGCGGCACCGGGCACCTGGTGCGCCGGCTCTCCGCGCTCGGCCCGGCGTCCGGCTTCGAGATCTCGGAGTACTCGGCGGCGACGGCCCGCACGAACGCGCCGGGCTGCACCATCACCACCGACCCCGCGGAGCTGGGCGACGGGTCCTTCGGCGCGCTCACGGCGATCCACGTGCTCGAGCACCTCGACGACGCCGTCGCCGACCAGACGCTGGCGACGTGGCGCCGGGTGCTGCGCCCGGGCGGGCACGCCCTGGTCGTCATGCCCGACCCCGCGGGCCGCGGGCGGCGCCTCGCGGGCGAGCGCTGGATGGGCTTCGCCGACCCCACCCACATCAACCTCAAGCCGCACGCGCAGTGGCGGGAGTTCGTCACCGAGCGCGGCTTCGCCGTCGAGCGCGAGGGCACCGACGGGCTATGGGACGTGCCCTACGGCCGCCTGCCCAAGCTCCTCGACGCCGCGCGCTACGCCGTGCCCGCGTTCGCGCAGTTCCTGTCCGGGCGCCTCGCGCTGCCCGCGGGCAGCGGGGAGTCGTCGGTGTTCGTGCTCCGCCGCTCCTGAGCCGCTCCTGAGCTACTGGTCGGCCGGCGGCCGGATCACGACCTCGTCCACCGGCACCGACATCGTCGTGTTCGGCGCGGGCGACCAGCCGCTGACCACGGTGCTCCCGCGCTCGACCCGGTAGGCGCCGATGGTGGGCACGAACGGCGTCAGGCGGTACACCGTGCCGGCCTCGGCGTCGGGGGCGTCCCGCAGGCGCGTGACCAGCCCGACCATGCGGGAGTCGCGCGCGCTCTGGGCGAAGAGCCCGCCGCGCGGGATCTGCCAGATGCCGTCGAGGGTGTAAGCCAGCTCCTGATCGCCCCAGACGACGGCGAGGGTCGAGGGCTCGTTGATCCCGTCGGCCTGCACCGGCTTGCGCTGGCAGGGGAAGAGGAACGCGTACTGCCAGCTCACGGCCGTCGCCTCGCCGGGCGCCGCGTAGTCGGTCAGCGACGTCCAGCGCTGCACCGAGGGGGCCGTGAACGCGAGCCACCCGCCCGTCGTGGTCGAGGTGTCCACGGCCACGAGGCGCACGACGGTGGCGCCCTCGGGCGGGCCGTTGCCGGCCTCGAGGAGCACGCCGCGCCAGGTCGGCGAGTCGACCCCGCCGCCGTCGGGGTCGAGCCCGAGCTCCCGGCCGCCGACGGGGACGAGCCGATCGCCCTCGGCCCGCGCGTACTCGACGCGCAGTGTGTTGCCGTCCCCGGTCCGCCCCGACACCGAGGTGGTCATCGCGGCGTCCGGCCGGTCCGGGATCGCGTACCAGGGCGTGGCGAACGAGCCCACCGAGCCGTCGTTGCCGTCCGCGGCGGCGGGCCCGGGCGCCGGGGCGGTGAAGCTGCCCCAGGTGGTGACGCCGGGGACGGCGGGCGGCGGGCTGGACGGGAACGACCCGCCGGCGACGAAGCCGCTGGAGGCGCCGGGCAGGACCGACGCGAGGCCCGGCGCCGGGGTCAGCGGCACGGCGTCGGCCGGGTCGAGCACCTGCATCTGGGAGGCCGCCACACAGTCGGTGCCGAGCGGGTCGCGCACGGCGTCGGCCCACGGCGACCACGTGCCCGCCGTCCGCACGGCGCCCAGGGCGAAGCCGCCGACGAGGTACACGGTGGTCACCAGCAGGACCGCGACCGCGGTGGCGGCGACCGCGGTGACGCCGACGAGCGGGCGCCGCTCGGCGGGCCGCCGGCGCCCCAGCAGGACCAGGCCGCCGGCGACGACGAGGCCGCCGAGGATCCACCACGCCGGCTGGCCCAGGGCCACGAAGGCGACCGTCGGCGGCTCGCCGGGGTCGGGCAGGCCGAGCAGCCACGAGTAGGGCCAGGCGTTGGCGCCGTGCCCGGCGAGCCCGCCGGCCACCGCCACCGCGAGCCCTGCGCCGACCACGACCGCCGGGCGGACCGGCGGCCGGGACGGGTCCGCGCTCCCGAGCTCGCGCAGCAGCACCGGGGTCCCGACGATGACGAGGGCGAGCACGGCGCCGCCGACCCCGGCGAGGGTGCCGAAGTGGTGGGTCCACTTGCTCGGCGTCAGCCAGAGCAGCGCGAAGCCCAGCAGCAGGGTCGTGCCGGCGAGCGCGGTGCGGGTGGGCAGCGGGCGCCCGCGGCCCCGCAGGAACGTCGCGAGGAGCCCGAGGACGACGAGCGCGACGATCCCGAGCAGCACCGGGGCGCGCTTGGCGTACGACCCCATCGGCGCCTCGTCGGAGAGCAGGTAGCTCCACCGGACGATCTCGGTGTACCAGCTCTCCTGCGACTGCATGCCCAGGAAGATCTGCTGAGCGCGCAGGAAGTCGCGCAGCGAGCCGTCGGCGAACGCGAGGAGGCCGACGAGGGCGCCGGGGCTCGCCACCGCGACCAGCCGCCCGAACGCCCGCAGCGGCGTCACGCCGGCGCGCAGGCGGCGCCACACCGCGGGCAGGCACGCCAGCAGCGGCGCGAGGGCGACGAACCCCGTCGGCGCGGACGTGGCGCCGAAGGCCGCGACGCCGACCGCGAGCCCCAGCAGGCTCCAGCGGTCGCGCTCGAGGCCGACGGCGAGCGCGAGCAGGCTGCCGACGACGCTGGTGGCGACGACGGCCTCGGCGCGCACCCCCATGTCGTAGGGCAGCCACCAGGACAGGAACCCGACGGCCAGCACGGCGTGCAGCAGCACCGCGCGGCCCCGGCCCGTGCCGGCGGGCAGGGCGCGGGACACGTAGGCCCGCAGGAGCACCCACGTGACCAGGGCGAGCAGCAGCGAGGGCACCCGCAGCAGCACGGGACTCGTGCCGATGCCGGTCTGCCACACCGACAGGACGTAGTAGATCCACGTGAACGGCGTGAAGCCCTGGTTGTAGAGCTGGTAGTAGTTCGCGACGTAGCCCGAGAACGGCACGTTGGCCGCCATCGCGCTGTAGTAGCCGTCGTCGTCGGTCATCGGCGCGAGGAAGGTCCACAGCACGAGCACCGCGGGCACGACGGCGTCCACCACGCGGGGCCGGGGTCGTGGCCCTCCGGCGCCGACGATCGGCGACGACGCGCGCCGGTCGCGCACCACCAGCGCGCCCAGCGCCACGAGTACGGCGAGCACGAGCAGGACCGTCACCGCGGTCTTGGTGCCGGTGGGGCTGGTGGCGAACTGGTCGTCGACCGTCACGCGCACCGCGAGGCCGGCGGAGGTGCCGGGCGCCGCGGCCGGCACCGAGGTCATCAGCGCGTCGACGTCCGGCAGCAGCTCGGGCCCGCCGCGGCCGAGCACGCGCCCGTCGACGGCCACGGTGAGCCCGCCGGCGACGTCGCCGGTCACCGCGATCGCGCACGACGGCGGGAGCGTCGTCAGCGCCAGCGGCACGCCGCGGGAGAGCACGGTGAGCTGGTCGCCGCGCACGGTTATGACCAGCGCCTGCGTGGCCGTCTCCGGCGAGGGCGGGGGCATGGTGGCGAGCAGGAGCCCGTCGCCCGCCCCCGCGGCGCGCGCCGCCGTGCAGTCCGCGCGCACGTCGAGGGCCAGGGGCCGCTGGGTGGTCAGCTGGAGCGCGGTGGACGCCGGTGCCGACGGGTCCGCGGGCCACGACACCACGGGCTCGTTCACCGCCACCGGCAGCAGCGGCAGGAGGACCGCGCAGACCAGCGCCAGCGCGCCGGCGAGCAGGGCGACGAGCAGGGCCCGGGCGCCCGCATCGTCGCGCGGGAGGTCCCCGTCGGCCCGCGCCTGCACGGCGGGCGGACGCGAGGTCTTCGGGGTCGCCGTCAACGGCCGCGCTCTCGGTTCGGTGGGCGGACACCGCACGCTAGCAACTACTGCCCGTGAGGAGGCTCCGCACCCTCGGTACGTCCGCCGGGTCGGCGACGCGCCCCCGCCCACGACCGTCGGCCGCGGACCTCACCTCTACAGTGGCTGCACGGTGAGTAGCCGGACCGTCGGTCACCGAGGGAGGGCGATGGACGACCACCAGCGCAACGACCTCGTCATCGTGCTGACCTACTACACGCCGTACGTGTCGGGGCTGACCAACGTCGCCCGCGACCTGGCGGAGGGCCTGGCCGCCCGCGGCTGGCGCGTCTGTGTCGTCGCCTCCAAGCACGACCCCGAGCTGCCCACCCACGAGGTCGTCAACGGCGTGCGCGTGGTCCGGGCGCCGGTGCTCGCGCGGGTCGGCAAGGGCACGATCGGCCTGAACCTCACGCGCCTCGCGCTGCGCGAGATGCGCCGCTCGACGGTGGCGAACCTGCACCTCCCGCTGGTCGAGGCCGGGCTGCTCGCGCGGCTGTCGCCGGTCCCGGTGGTGACGACCTACCACTGCGACGTCTCCCTGCCCACGGGCGCGGGCCCGCTGGTGGTGCGCGCGCTCAACGGGCTGCAGCACGGCGCCATCGACTTCTCCAGCCGCGTCGCGCTGCGCCGCTCGGCGGCCGCCGTGGTCAGCAGCGAGGACTACGCCCGCCACAGCCGGATGTGGCCCGCGATCGACGGGGGCATGGTCGCGGTGCCGCCGCCGTGCCCGCCGCGCGCGCCGGGCCGGCCGAGCTACCGGCGCGGCTCGGGCTTCCACGTCGGCTTCCTCGGGCGGATCGTCGAGGAGAAGGGCGTCGAGCACCTGGTCGACGCGTTCCTCGCGCTCGACGACCCGGACGCCCGGCTGCTCATCGGCGGCGACTTCCAGGGCGTCGCCGGCGGCAGCGTCGTGCAGACCGTGCGCCGCCACATCGGCGACGACCCCCGCGTCGAGGTGCTCGGCTTCCTGCCCGAGTCCGAGCTCGACGACTTCTACGCCTCGCTCGACGCCTTCGCGCTGCCGTCGGTGAACGCCTTCGAGGCGTTCGGCATCGTGCAGGTCGTGGCGATGATGGCCGGGGTCCCGGCCGTGGTCAGCGACCTGCCCGGGGTACGCACGGTCGTCGAGAACACCGGCTTCGGCGCCGTCGTCGCCCCGCGCGACGTCGCGGGCCTCACCGCGGCGCTGGCCCGGCTCCGTGACCACCCGCTCGACCGCGCGGCCGGCAGCGCCGCGGCCGCGGCCCTCTACAGCGTCGACGCCGTGCTCGACGCGTACGAGGCCGTCTTCACCAAGGCCGTGGGCCGATGACCGCCCCGCCGCCGTCCCGAGGAGGAACCGTGGGAATCGACGAGGTCTCCCGGACCTGGACCCGTCTGGGTGCCGAGGACCCGATGTGGGCGGTCCTCACCGACCGGGAGAAGGCCGGCGGGGGCTGGACCCCCGACGACTTCCTGGCCACCGGGGCGCAGGAGATCGAGACGCTGCTGGCCCGCCTGGACGCCCTCGGCGTCGCCCCCACCCGCGGGCGCGCGGTCGACTTCGGGTGCGGCGCCGGGCGCCTGACCCACGGGCTCGCGCTGGCGGGCTTCGACCAGGTCGTCGGGCTCGACATCTCGCCGACGATGCTCGAGAAGGCCCGGGAGATCGTCACCGCGCCGCAGGCCGACTTCCGGCTGGCGACGGGGCCGGAGCTCGAGGTGGTCGAGTCCGACAGCGCCGACCTCGTCTACACCTGCCGGGTGCTCCAGCACATGCCCACCGAGCTCGCGCACCGGTACATCCGCGAGTTCTACCGGATCGCGCGTCCCGGGGCGCTCGTCGTGTTCCAGCTGCCGACGAAGCCCGCGACCAACGCCGCCGGCCTGGTCCTGCGCGCGCTGCCCGCCCCGGTCGCGCGGCGGCTGCGCCGTGGGATGGAGATGCACGGGACCCCGGAGGCCGGCGTGCGCGAGCTCGTGGCGTCCTGCGGGGCGCGGGTGGTCGCCGCCGACCACGACACCAGCGCCGGGCCCCGCTGGGACTCACGTCTGTACGTGACGCTGGCGGGCTGAGCTGACCGGCGCGCTCGCACGGCCCCCGACGGGGTCGCGCGTCCCGGACCGCCCCGCGGCAGCGCGCCGCGACGTCCGGGGCGAGCTCGGTGCGGTCGCGGTCTACCTGCTGCTGGCGCTGCTCCTGCACGCCCGCGCCCTGGTGCGCGGGGAGCCCGCGGGGGCGATCCCGTCGGACTCCGGGCTGTTCGCGTGGTGGCTGGAGTGGACGGCGCGGGCGCTGGCCCACGGCGAGAACCCGCTGTTCACCACGGCCATGAACGCGCCCGGCGGCGTGAACGCGCTGTGGAACACGACGATGCCCGTGCTGGGCACGCTGCTCGCCCCGCTGACGTGGACGGTCGGCCCCGGGGCCGCCTACGACGTCGGCATGGTGCTCGGGCCGGTCGCCTCGGGGGCCGCCGCGCTGCTGGCCCTGCGGCCGTGGGTGCCGGCGACCCTGCCGCGGGCGGTCGCCGGCGCGCTCTACGCGTTCGGGCCATTCATGATCGCGCACGCCTGGGCGGGGCACCTCAACCTCGTCTGGATGGTGCTGCCCCCCGTCGTGCTCTGGGCCGGCCGCGCGATCGTGGTCGAGACGACCCGCCCCTGGCGCGACGGGGCGATCGTCGGCCTGGCGCTGGCGGTCCAGACCGGCTTCTACACCCAGACCCTCGCGCTGGCCGCGATCGTCCTGCTCGTCGTCGGCGTCGTGCTCGCCGTGCGCTTCCCGCACGACGCCCTCCGGCGCGCGCCGTCCGTGGCGCGCTCGGCCGCCGCGGCGGTGCTGGTCTACGCCGTCCTCTGCGCCTACCCGCTGTACCTGCTGCTCGCGGGCCCGGCGCGCCCCCTCGTGCCGATCCGCGACGTCTCGCTCACCGGCGCCGACGCCGCCAACGTCCTCGTGCCGTCCGTGCTGAGCGTCGTGGCGCCCGGCGAGGCCCTCGGCGGAGCGCTGCGCGGCTACGCCGGCGAGCAGGGCTCGTTCCTCGGGCTCGGCGTGCTCCTCGTGGTCGCCGTGACCCTGGTCGTCGTCCCGCGCCGCGACGTCCGCGTCGCGGCCGTGATCACCGCGCTCGTCGGCGTCCTGTCGCTGGGCACCTCGCTCACGGTCCTCGGCCACGACACCGGCGTGCCGCTCCCGTGGCGCGCGGTCCTCCACGTGCCCCTCGTCGAGGAGGCGGAGCCCGGGCGGCTCGCCCCGTTCGTCGCCCTCGGCGTCGTCCTCGTGCTCGCGGTCGGGCTCGACCACGCCCTGCGGGCGAGACGCCGGCTCGCGGTCCTCGGGATCGCCGTCGCCGCGCTGACCTGGCTGCCCGCCGGCCTGCTGCCGTCGACCCCGGTGACCGTCCCCGCGTTCTTCACCGCGGGCGCGCCGGGCCTCGCCGACGGCGAGATCGTGGAGAGCTGGCCCCGCGCCAGCGGCCGGTGGGCCGACGGTGTCGACCCCCTGTGGTGGCAGGTGGCGGCCGGCATCCGTTACCGGCAGACCGGCGGCTACTTCATCGGCTCCGACGCCGGGCACCCGCTGCTGCTCGAGGGCCCGGTCTACGAGTACCACCGCGGCGCCGCCGGCCAGCCCGCCCGCGCCGACCTCGCCCGCACGGAGCTCTCCGCGCTCGGGGTGGGCGCGGTGCTCGTGGTGCCCCGCGCGGACGTCGACGTCCCGACCGCCCTGGGCTGGACCACCGAGGTCACGGGGGTCGCGCCGCGCTGGGTCGACGGGGTCTGGCTCTTCGACCTGCCCCGCTAGACCCCGAAGAGGCGACGCCAGTTGTCGGCCGCCGTCAGCGCCGGCGCCGCCGCCCGCCACCGCTCCGCGGCCGCGGAGCCCTCGCGCGCGAGCCGCCACAGCACCCGGGCGCCCTCGCGGCCCAGCGACCGCAGCACCGCCGGGTCCCGGCGGCGCACGCGCACGCCGCCCTGTCCCGCGTCGGTGACCGCGACCCGGTCGAACAGCGACACGTGCCACCAGTCGGCCTCGCCCGCGCCCACGAGCCCGGCGTGGAACGGGGTGCGGCCCAGCAGCTGCTGCACGGCCCGCTTCGCCATGACCGCGTGGGTGCGGGTGGGCTCCGGCCCGCGGCGCACGATCTCCATGTCCGTGGGGCCCATGCCCGGGGCGTCGGTGATCGGGTGGGCGACGGTCTCGCCGTGACCGGCGCGCAGGCCCCGGACGGCCGCGACGGCGGCCACCCCGCCGTCGTCGAGCACCGCCGGCCCGGCCAGGAAGTCGTCGACCGCCCGGATCAGGGTCGCCGCGAGCCCGTAGTTCATCGCGAGCAGGTAGCGCGCGAGCAGGTCACCGAGCACGGCCGCGACGTGGCGGGCCGGGAACGGGGAGTGCAGCGCCGAGGTGATCATGGCGTTGCGCAGGTTGAAGTACCGGTGCCAGTCGTCCCAGTCCTTCCACGGAAAGTCGGCGTGCCACACCCCGGCGCCGGGCAGCGTCACGGTGGCGACCCCGTGGGCGCGGGCGCGGTAGCAGTACTCGACGTCGTCCCACTGGAAGAACAGCGGCAGCGGGTAGCCGGCCCGGCGCACGAGCTCGGCGGGGATCAGGCAGGACCACCAGCCGGTGTAGCCGGCGTCGACCCGCCGGTCCTGGACGTTCTTGGTGCCGTCGGGGAAGAACGCGGTCACGTCGGACTCGCCGACCGCGCCCGGGACGACGTGCCCGTTGGAGAGGTCCTCGAGGCGGGCGTACTCGGCGCCGGCGAGCACCTGCGTGGGGTGCAGCAGGTTGAGCATCTGCGCGCCGACGATCGTCGGGTGGGCGACGCAGCGCCCGAAGGCGGCGAGGCGGACGACCACCTCGGGCTCGCAGCGGATGTCGTCGTCCATGAACAGGACGTCGACGTCGGGGCGCCCGCCGTGCTCGACCACCTCGTAGAGGCCGCGCGTGAAGCCGCCCGAGCCGCCGAGGTTGGGCTGGGGCAGGTACTGGAAGCGCCCGCCGAGGCGCTCGGCGACGTCGGCGAATCCGTCGCGGGTGTCGATGCGGTCGGTGCCCTGGTCGACGACGACCACCGCGTCGAGCAGGCCGACGACGTCCGGCTCGGCGGTCAGCGCGCGCAGGGTGGCGACGCAGTCGTCGGCGCGGTTGTGGGTGCACACCACGACCGAGGTGCCGCGGTCGGTGGCGGGCGCCGCGACGGTCCACCGGGCGTCGTGCACCAGCAGCTCGTCGTCGGCGGTGACGACCTCGACCCAGAGCCCGCCCCCGTCGAGGTAGCGGTCGAGGGGGGCGGACAGCCGCACCTCGTCCGTGCCGGCGTCGTGGACCGCGAGCGTGCGCGGGACGCCGTTGGTGTCCGACGCCCGCAGCAGCACCCGCCCGGCGCCGCGGATCCGCGCCTCGAAACGCACCTCGCGCGCCGTGGTCCAGCGCTGCCAGTAGCTCGCCGGGAAGCGGCCGAAGTAGGTGTTGGTGCCGACGTGGCTGTCCGCGGCCACGCGCAGGTGGCGACGCCCGCGCTCCGCGCGGCCGCGCAGCACCTCGGCGTAGAGATCCTCGGGCACCTCGGGCAGCGGCCCGGCGAACAGCCCGCGGGCCACCACCAGGCGGGCGGCCTCCCCGGCCGGCCGCTCGGGGCGGGTCGTCGAGCGGGCGGCGACGTCCGTCATGCCCCCAGGGTAGGAGGCGGGCGTCACGACCCGATCAGGGCGGCGATGCGCCGGCCCACCAGGGGGGCCAGCGAGGCCGTGAAGGTGGCCGTGAGGTGGTTGTCGTCGAGGTAGACCACGACGCGGCCGATCTCCGGCGGGCACACCGTGGGCAGGCACAGCACGTCGGACAGGTCGAGCAGCGAGACCGTCGACGGCGTGCCCGCGGGCAGTTCCACGCCGTCGGGGTAGAGGTCCGCGCGGGGCACGTCGCACTCGGGCGCGCCGCGCCCGTAGTCGTCGATGCAGCTCGGCGGCCCGTACGCGAAGCGCGGGTTGTCGCGCACGCCGAGCACCGGGACGCCCGCGCCCGACAGCCGACTCCAGGCCTCGACCATCTCCGGCGAGGTGCGCTCCGTGCGGCCCGGGCGGACGTCGTGGGTGGCCTGCGCGACCACGAGGGCCGGGCGGGCGGCGGCGAGCGCCGCGAGGGCCTCCTGGTTCCAGGTGATGCAGTCGGCCTCCCCGCGGTTCGACTCGGCGGTGGTCGACAGCGGGCACCCGGGCCGGATCAGCGTCTGCACCCGCCAGCCGCGCTCGCGGGCGATCGGCGCGACGGCGGGCAGGAACTGCTGCATGTGCGAGTCGCCGACGACCACGATCGTCCGGGCCGCGGGGTCGGGCGCGGGCACGTAGGTGCACAGCTCGAGGGCGGGCTGGTCGGGGACGCCGGTGCAGCCCGTGCCCTCGTCGCGGTAGTGCACCCAGTCCTCGTAGGCCGACACCGCGGGCGGGATCGGCTCGGCGTCCGGCGACCCGCGGTCGACGAACCCGGCCACGCGCGACGCCGCCCCGGGGTGGTCGGGGTCGCCGGCCGCGCCCGACGGGTCGGCGCGGACCGTGGTCACGCCGTGCCACGCGAGGGCCAGGACGAGGACCGGGGCCAGCGCCACGGCGGCGGCGCGGTGGTCGCGCAGGGGGCCGGGACGGGCGCGGCGGCGCCGCAGCAGCGGGTCCTCGACGAGGTGGCGCGTGCCCGCGGCCAGCAGCAGCGACAGCCCGATGATGCCCAGCCCGAGCAGGGGCCCGGGCTCGGAGACGTGGAACGTCGCGGAGGCGAGCAGCAGCACCGGCCAGTGCCACAGGTAGAGCGGGAAGCTGATGCTGCCGAGGTACTGCATCGGGCGCGACGCGAGAAGGCGCGCGGTGCCCAGCGGGTGGTCGGTGTCCCCGGCGACGATCACCGCGGCCGCGCACGTCACCGGCCACAGCGCGAGGTAGCCGGGGAAGCCGCCCTCGACGTCGAGCACCACGCCGCAGGCCGCGAGCCCGACGAGCCCGGCCCACCCCGCGACGACCCCGGCCCAGGCGGGTAGGCGCAGCCGGTGCAGGTGCAGGGCGAGCAGGCCGCCGAGGGTGAACTCCCAGACGCGGGCGAGGGCGTCGAAGTACGCGTAGGTCTGGTCGGTCGCCGTGCTCGTCACCGACCACACCAGGGAGACCGCGGTGACCCCGACCAGCAGGGCGTTCACCGCCGGCCGGGTGGCGACACCGGCGCGGCGGGCCAGCAGCGTCGCCCCGACGACGACCAGCGGGAACGCGATCGCGAACTGGCCCTGGATCGACAGCGACCAGAAGTGCTGCACGACGCTCGCGGAGTCGTGCGAGGCGTAGTAGTCGACGGAGTCGGCGGCCAGGCGCCAGTTCTCGACGAAGAACGCCGACGCCACCAGCTCGCGCACCGCCTGCGGCCACCGCGACTCGGGCAGCAGGGCCACGCTCGCGATCACGGTGCCGGCGAGCACGACCGCCGCGGGCGGCACGAGACGGCGCAGCGTGCGCCCCCACTGCCCGACGAGGTCGACGCCGCCGCGCTCGGCGGCGCGCACGAGCTGACCCGCGGCGAGGAAGCCGGTGAGCGCGAAGAAGACGTCGACGCCGCCGGAGACGCGGCCGATCCACACGTGGTAGATCACGACCAGGAGCGACGCGACGGCGCGCAGACCCTCGATCTCGGGCCGGAACCGCGACCCGTCGCTGGGCTGGCGCCCGCCCGTCCCCGGCGCGGCGGGGCTGCCGGCGGTGGGGCGCTCGGCGGTCGACGTCATCGCCCCGGACTGTCCCCTCCCGCTCGATGCCGCACACCCCGGGGTCCCGGGGAGCAGCGCCCCGGGCGGCGACCGGCCCACGCCGAGCGCCGTCCGGGCGTCCGGAGGTCGGCCCGTCCGGGTCAGCGGTCGGGACCCGTCCCGGCGCTCATACCCCGCGCGGAGGGGATCGACGCCACCCCGGCCGCCCCGGCGTCGGGCACGGACGTGATCACGACGACCACCTGCTCGTTGTCGTGGGTGAAGGCCTCGTAGGTGGCGCTCGTGCGGGTGCGGTCCAGGTACTCGGTCCAGGCGCGGTGCTCGCCGTCCTCCCACCCGGGGTGGTTGAGGTACTCGTCGAACACGACGACCGACCCGGGCCGCAGCCGGGGGCCGACGTGCTCGAGCACGGTGACCGTCGAGGAGTAGAGATCGGCGTCGAGGTGCACGAGGTCCACCGGGCCGGGGTGCGCGTCGAGGAACGCCGGCAGCGTGTCGGCGAACCAGCCGATGACGAGCTCCGCGCCGGGCACCTCCGGGGGCTCGGTGGCGAAGGTGCCGGCGGCGAACCCGGCGCGCCAGTCCTCGGGCAGGCCCTGGAACGAGTCGAAGCCGTGGACCCGCCCGTCGCCGCGGGCGTCGGCGATCGCGCGCAGCGTGCTGCCCGTGTAGACGCCGAACTCCAGCGCCATCCCGCCTCGCGGGGCGAGCCCGAGGGCGTGCACCAGGGTCGCGGCCGGGGTCGGGAACGTGCGGGCGCCGGGCATCGCGTCGCGGACGAAGCGCGCGCTCGACGCGACGGCGTCCCGCTCGCCGGCGGCCAGCATGTCGCGGCGCTCGCGCACCTCGCGGGCGTGGAGCTCGGCGGACAGGGTCGCGATCTCGGCGCGCAGGGCGGCCAGGGCGTCGGCGTGCTCGCGCGCCCTGGCCTCGAGGGCGTCGAGGCGGGGGGTCACGCGGGCGTCGGTGCCCGCCTCGACGGCGCGGACCAGGCGGACGTTGAGGGCGTGGCGCAGGCGCGTGAGGCGGCGGGACACGGCGGCCATGGAAGCGGAGCGCGCCGACCCGCGTCGAGGGCCCGTCGCGGACCGGTCCGTGGGGGTGGACGGGCGGACCTCAGGGCGCCGCGACCGACTGCCCCGCCGGCGTCGCCGCGTGCCGGCGGCGGATCGCCGGCCGGCGCGCCGCGGCCACCGCCATCGCGGTGTGCCCGAGGCCCAGCATCACCATCGTCGCGACGCCGAAGGGCCAGTAGATGTGGCTGGTGAGGAACGACCACGCGCCCACCACGGCGAACACGGCGCCGGCCGCGGCGAGCAGGCGCCAGGCACCGGGCGCGCGCACGAGCGCCAGCACCGCGGCGAGCAGCGTGGCCGCGAGGTAGGCGTAGACGCCGGGCAGCACGACGGCGTCGGCGATCTCGAACAGCGACGACACCCACGGGCCGGGGCCGAGGCGCATCGTCTCGTGGCCGCCGCCGACCCCGGCCAGGGCGTCGAGCGCGGTGTAGAAGCCCGTGTAGACCAGGCCCAGGACGACCACGAGGCCCTCGAGCACCCACCCGACCGGGCCGGCGGGACGGGCGACCCGCACCACCGCCCACGGCCCGAGCGCCAGCAGGGGGAAGAGCACCAGGCCGATGACGTGCAGGTCGCGCCACCAGGGCGCCCACTCGGGCGTGAGCGCCACCGGGTGCGAGGTCCCCAGCACGGCCAGGGCGACGGCCGGCAGGGCGGTGGCGGCCACGGCCGCGGACAGGCGCATCGCGGTCATCGTCGCAGGGCGCCGCCGACGCCCGGGCGGCCGCTCCGGCGGGCACGTCTTGTCACCTTCGAGACAGCGCCAGAGTGGTGCTCGGTGATCGTCTGCACCGATCGGGTGAGCTGCTAGAGATCCTGTCGCTTTCCGTACCCACCGGGTGCTCCACTGACCGGGTGACGGCTGAGCGGGCGCCGACGTGACCCTCCTGGCGGGCGCGCTCGCGATCCTGGCCGCCCTCCTCTTCGCGATCGCCTCCGTGGCCCAGCGCGGCGCGGCCGCCGACGTCCCCGACGACGACGCTCGCGGCGGGCGCCTCCTGGCCCGGCTCGTGCGCTCCCCGCGCTGGTGGGCGGGCACGGCGGGCGACACCGGCGGCTTCGTCGTCCAGGCCGCGGCGCTCGGCGTCGGCTCCCTGCTGCTCGTCCAGCCCCTGCTCGTCACCACCGTGCTGTTCGCGCTGCCCCTCGAGGCGCGGATGAACGGCCGGCGCATCGGTCGCCGCGAGGTGCGCTGGGCCCTCGTGCTCGTCGCCGCCCTCGCCCTGTTCGTGGTGGTCGGCGAGCCGACCGCCGGCGTCGACCAGGCGCCGCTGGGGTCCTGGCTGCCCGCGCTCGCGGTGCTCGCCGTCCTGCTCGTGGCCTGCGTGCTGCTGGCCGGGCGCCGGCGCAGCCCCCGCCGCGCGGCCCTGCTCGCCGTGGGCACCGGCCTGCTCTACGGGCTCACCGCCGCCCTGACCAAGTCCGTGGTCGACCTGCTGGGCGACGGCCCGATCGCCCTGCTCACCGCCTGGGAGACCTGGGCGCTGATCTTCTCGGCCGTCGGCGGCACGCTGCTGCAGCAGGCGGCGTTCAGCGCCGGCCCGCTCGCGGCGTCGCTGCCCGCGGTGACGGTGGGGGAGCCGGTGGTCGCCGCCGTCCTCGGCATCACGGTGCTCGGTGAGCAGGTGCTCGCCGACGGCCTCGAGTGGGGTCTCATCGGTGTGCTCGTCGTCTGCATGGTCACCGCCACCGCCGCGCTCTCGCGCTCGTCGGCCGCGATCGCCACGCCGGAGCCCGAGCCGGTGGGGTCGCGGTGAGCGTCGACCTCGACCTGCAGGTCGACCTGGCCGGGCGCGCCGCCGCGGCCTGGATGCTCGGCTCGTTCATCGTCGTCTTCCTCGCGACGCGCCTGGTCGTGCGGCTGATCCGGGCGGGCAAGGGGCCGTTCCGCGACCAGTCGGTGGGCGGCGTGCACCTCCACCACCTCGTCTGGGGCATCTTCGGGATGCTGATCGCCGGGGTCGGCGAGTTCACCTACCGGCCCGAGCCGCCGTGGCAGTACGTGCTGGCGGCGCTCTTCGGGGCGGGCGCGGCGCTGGCGCTCGACGAGTTCGCGCTGTGGCTGCACCTCTCCGACGTCTACTGGGAGCGCGAAGGACGCCTGTCGGTCGACGCCGTGTTCGTCGTCGGCGCGCTCATGGCCCTGCTCGTGCTCGGCGCCAACCCGCTCGACCCCGACACCGGCGGCGGCGTGCTGGTCCTCGTCGGCACGATCCTGGTCAACGGCCTGCTGGCGATCCTCGCGCTGTTCAAGGGACGCCCGCTGCTCGGTCTGCTCGGGTTCCTCGTCCCCGTGATCGCCCTGGTCGGGGCCGTGCGCCTCGCGCGCCCGACCTCGCCGTGGGCGCGGCGGCGCTACCCCGCGGGCTCGAGCAAGGACCTGCGGGCCCGGCGCCGCTTCCCCGAGCGGGAACGCCGCCGCTGGGACGCCGTGGTGGACGCCGTCGCGGGCCGCCCGAACGACCCGGCCGGTGTGGACCCGGGCGGTGCGGATCCGGGCGCCGACCCGACACCCGAGCGCGAGCAGGAGGGAGCACGCTGACCATGGACGCCCCCACGGACGCCCACGACGAGACCGACCCCGGTGCGCAGGCACCCCCGGAGGACGGCCCCGACCACGGCGTGCACCTCGGTCAGCAGGACATCCGCGCCGCCAAGCTCGCGGCCCGCCGCGCCGCGGGCGAGACCGAGCCCTACCGCTGGCCGGTGGACCACGCGGTCGCCGACATCCGCTCGGCGCACGCCGACCTCGCGCCGGACACGGTCACCGGCGACCGGGTGTGCGTCGCCGGCCGCCTCACCGGCCTGCGCCGCCAGGGCGGGCTGAGCTTCGGGACGCTGCGCGACCGCTCGGGCGCCATCCAGCTCTTCGTCGACACCGCGGTCGTCGGGCACGACGCCCACGCCGCGATCGACGACCTCGATCGCGGCGACTGGGTCGGCGTGCGCGGCACGGTGATGACCACCCGCCGCGGCGAGCTCTCGATCCGCGTCGACGAGTGCGCGCTGCTCGCCAAGGCCCTGCGCCCGCCGGCCGGGGGCCACCACGGCCTCGCCGACGTCGAGACGCGCTACCGCCAGCGCTACGCCGACCTCGAGGTCAACGAGCGCACCCGCGAGATCTTCCGCATCCGCCACGCCGCGGTGCGCGCGATCCGCGAGCACCTGGCAGGCGAGGGTTTCACCGAGGTCGAGGGCCCGGTGCTGCAGAGCATCCAGGGCGGCGCGTCGGCGCGGCCGTTCGTCACCCACCACAACGCGCTCGACCTCGACATGTACCTGCGGATCGCCCTCGAGCTGCACCTCAAGCGGCTGATCGTCGGCGGCATGGAGCGGGTCTTCGAGCTGGGCCGCGTGTTCCGCAACGAGGGCGTCGACACCCGGCACAACCCCGAGTTCACGATGCTCGAGGCCTACCAGGCCTTCGCGGACTACCACGACATGATGGACCTGACCGAGGGCATGGTCGTGGCCGCCGCGCACGCCGCGCTGGGGGACGACCTCACCGTCCGGTACCAGGGCCAGGAGATCGACCTCCGCCCGCCGTGGCCGCGGCAGCGCTTCGCGGACATGATCGCCGAGAAGACCGGCGCGGTGATGCACCCCGACATGCCGATCGCCGAGGCCCGCCGGGTGCTCGACGGGCTCGGCATCGCCTGGGAGCAGGGCTGGGGCGCCGGGCGGCTGATGAAGGAGGTCTACGACGAGAAGGTGCAGCACGACGTCGTCGGCCCCGTCTTCTGCATCGACTACCCGCGCGAGGTCTCGCCGCTCGCCCGCGCCCACCGCGAGGACCCGGCGTACAGCGAGCGCTTCGAGCTGATCGTCGCCGGCTTCGAGCTGTGCAACGCCTACTCCGAGCAGAACGACCCCGTCGAGCAGATGGCCGCGTTCGAGGAGGAGGCGCAGGCCAAGCGCGACGGCGACCCCGAGGCCGGCGACATCGACCTCGACTACGTCCGCGCCCTCGAGTACGGGATGCCGCCCACCGGCGGCCTGGGCATCGGCATCGACCGGCTCGTGATGCTGCTGGCCAGCGTCGACTCGATCCGCGAGGTCATCCTCTTCCCGACCCTGCGCCCCGAGTTCGCCCCGCCGCCGGGGGGCGGGCCGGGCGGCGCGCACCGCCCGGTGCTGCCGCCCACCGGCCTGCCGGCCGCCACGATGGCCGCGGCCACCCCGGCGCCCCTCACGCCGGTCCCGGCGGGCGCGGGCGCCGACACGTCGGCGGCGGCCGTCGTCACCGAGACGGAAGCGGCGCCCCGCCGGCCCTGGGTCGTCACCGTGGTCGCCGGGCTGACCGCGCTCGCGGGTCTGCTGCACCTGCTGGTGCACATGCCGATCGTCCACGAGCGCCTCGGTGAACGGGTCGCCCTCGACTTCGTGCCGCCCTGGTTCGCCGTCACCGGGCACGTCCTGTCGGCGGCGATCGGCCTGCTCCTGCTGCTGCTCGCCGACCAGCTGGCCAAGCGCAAGCAGGCCGCGTGGCGGGTCGCGGTCGCGGTGTCGGCCCTCGCCGTCGTCGCCCACGTCCTCAAGGGGCCGCACCAGGTGGGCCTGGGCATCAGCGTGGCGCTGCTCGTGATGCTGGTGGTGGCGCGCGGGCAGTTCCGGGCCCCCGCCGACCCGCCGTCGCTGCTGCGGCTGCTGCGCTTCGTCCCGGTCTACCTGGCCGCGGTGCTGGCGTTCGGCTTCGTCTCGCTGGGTCTGCAGAGCGGGCGGATGACGCCCGGGCTGACCTTCCTCGGCGGCCTCGAGACGATCTTCGGGGGGCTCGTCGGGATCGACGGGCCGTACACGTTCGACCGCCGGCTGTTCGCCGACACGTTCCCCGCCGCGCTGCTGGCGCTCGGCGTGGTCGGGCTGGTCGTCTTCCTCGTCCTGCTGTTCCGCCCGCTGACCGCTCGCGACCCGCACACCCGCGACGACTGGACGCGCGCCCAGACGCTGGTGCACACCTACGGCTGGGACACGCTCGCGGCCTTCGCGCTGCGCGACGACAAGAGCTTCTTCTTCGCCTCCGACGGCCGGGCGATGATCGCCTACACCTACCTCGGCGGCTACGCCCTGGCCGCCGGCGACCCGATCGGCGACGAGGCGTCCGTGCCGCGGGTGGTGGACGAGTTCCTCGCCATGTGCGCCCAGCGCGCCTGGACCCCGGCGTTCCTCGCCGCCCGCGAGGAGGACACCCGCGAGGGCGGCCTGCTGGCCTCGCGGGGCTTCCGGTCGTTCTACCTGGGCGACGAGGCGATCATCGATTGCCCGTCGTTCACGCTCGAGGGCCGCGAGCGCAAGAGCGTGCGCGCCGCGGTGCGCCGGGTCGAGCGCGACCACCACTTCCAGCTCATCGCCGAGTCCGCGGCGTCGCCCAAGCTCGTGGCGGCGCTCAACGCGATCTCGGAGAAGTGGCGGGGCAAGGACCCCGAGCGCGGGTTCACGATGTCGCTCTCGCAGGACATCACCGGCTCGGCCGCCAACAGCGACTTCCTGCTCTGCGTCGCCCTCGACGCCGACGGGGTGCCCGGCGGCTTCCTGCGCCTCGTGCCCGCGTATGGCGGCCCGGCCACCGGCACGACCTTCGGGTACACGCTCGACCTCATGCGCCACGACCCGGGCGCGCCCAACGGGATGACCGAGTTCCTCATCGCGAAGAGCGCGGCGGCGCTGGGCGAGCGCGGGGTCACGCGCCTGTCGATGAACTTCGCGATGTGGGGCCGGCTGTTCGCCGACGACGTGCCGTTCACGCCGGCGCAGAAGCTGGCGCGTCGCGCGGTGGGCGTGCTCAACCCGTTCTTCCAGGTCCGCTCGCTGCACGACTTCAACGCGAAGTTCGGCCCGCAGTGGCTGCCGCGCGTGCTCGCCTACCGCAGCCCGGCGGACCTGCCGCGGGTCGGCCTGCTCTACGCCGGCGCCGAGGGCTTCCTCGCCGTGCCGGGCCTCGGGCCGCTGTTCGTGCCGGCGGCGGTGGGCGGCGCGCCCGCGCCGTCGGCCGTCGAGGGCCCCGCCGCGGCGGCAGCGTGAGCGTCATCGAGGCGCACCCGCGGCGCACGCGCGGGGGCGGGTTCGGCGACGTGGTGCTGGTCGTCGTGCTGGTGCTCATGGCGCTGGCGGTCGTGCTCGTCGTGGTGGTCATCGCCGCCGGCGGCGACCGCTCGCGGCAGGGCCCGCGCGGCCCGGGGGCGCTCGACGCGCTCGAGGCCGACATCACGGCGTCGGGCCTCGCGGTCTGCTCGCGCACCGACGTGCCCGACCCGCGCGCCACCGACGCCGTCGCCGCCCGGACCCTGGTGGTCGCGACGTCGCCGGGCGCGTGCGGCGGGGACACCGCGCTGGTGCAGGCGGACGCGTTCGGCGACGACACCGACCGCGACGCCGCCGCGCGGAGCCTCGAGGGCCAGGCGCGTCCGCGGGGCGCGGCGAGCGTGCGGACCTACGGCGACCTCGTCGTCGTCACCCGGGGCGGCGGGGACGACGCGGCCGCCGACCGGCTGGAGGCGGCGCTGCTCGCGAAGGGTGCGCGGTGAACGTCAAGCTCGGGGTGCTCGGCCTGGCGATGATCAACATCGCGGCGATCGTCAGCGTCCGCAACCTGCCGGTGATGGCCGAGTACGGCTGGTCGATGCTGGCGCTGTTCGCCCTGTCGATCGTGGTGTTCCTCGTGCCGATCGCGATGGTCGCCGCCGAGCTCGGCACCGGCTGGCCCCGCGACGGCGGCGTGTACGCCTGGGTCAAGGAGGCGTTCGGCGAGCGCGCCGGCTTCCTGGCCGTGTGGTGCGACTACGCCGAGAACGTCGCCTGGTTCCCCACCGTGCTGTCGTTCATGGCCGCGAGCCTCGCCTACGCGATCGACCCCTCGCTGGCCACCGACAAGGTCTTCCTCGTCGTGGTCATGCTCGCGTTCTTCTGGGCCACGACGGTCGTCAGCCTGCGCGGGGTGGGCACGTCGTCGTGGATCGGCTCGGTGGGCACGATCGCCGGGTCGATCATCCCGGCGATCGGCCTGGTGGTGCTCGCCGCCGCGTTCCTCGCCCAGGGCAACCCCACGCAGATCCCGTTCTCGGTCGGCGCGCTGGTTCCCGACGTCGAGCTGAACAACCTCGCGTTCCTCGGCGGGATCATCCTGCTGTTCACGGGCATGGAGATGGCGGGTTTCCACGCCCGCGACACCCGCGACCCCGGCCGCACCGTGCCCCGCGCCATCGCCCTGTGCGTCGGCGTCGTGGTGGTCTTCTCGGTGGTCGGGTCGCTGTTCCTCGCGATGGTCGTGCCCGCGTCGGAGATCAGCCTCGTCTCCGGGACCATGGAGCTGTTCTCGCGGGTGCTCGATCGCCTCGGCATCGGCTGGGCGGTCGCCCCGCTCGCGCTGGTCGTGGCGTTCGGGGGCGTGGCCCACCTGGCGCCGTGGATCCTCGGCCCCGCCAACGGCGTCGCCGCCGTCGCCGCGCAGGGCTCGGCGCCGCCGCGGCTGGGCCGGCTCAACGCGCACGGCGTGCCGGTGACCCTGCTGCTCCTGCAGGGCGCCGCGGGCACCGTGTTCACGCTGCTGTTCCTGCTCGTGCCCAGCGTCAGCACGTCGTACTGGATGCTCTCGGCGGTCACCGCCCAGATCGTGATCATCATGTACGGGCTGATGTTCGCCGCCGTCGTGCGCCTGCGGCACACCCAGCCCGACACCCCGCGCCCCTACCGCATCCCCGGCGGCCTGCCCGGGGTGTGGGCGGTCGGCGGGGTCGGGCTCACCGGGTGCGTGTTCGCCTTCGTGCTCGGGTTCGTCCCGCCCGGGCAGCTGGCCACGGGCAACACGGTCACCTACGTGCTGCTGCTCGCGACCGCCGTGATCGTGCTCTCGGCGCCGCCGTTCGTGTTCGCGGCGCTGGCCCGGCGGCGGGCGCAGCGCGAGGGCACCGGCGGCACCGACGGCACCGGCGGCGAGGCCGGTGACGAGACCGAGGCGGTGAGCGCCCGGTGAGCGTCCACGGCATCGCCGAGGTCGACATCACGACGAACTCGTTCCTCGGCGCCGGCGCGATCGTGGCGCTGATCGTCGTGCTCGGCCTGGTCTTCGTGCTGCGCACGCGCGTGGGGCGCTTCTCTCGCCTGGGCCGCACGCTCGTCGTGCTGGTCACCACGGTCCTCGTGCTGCTCGGCGCCGGGGCCGGGGTCAACGCCCACTTCGACTACTTCCGCACCCTCGGCGACGTCATGGGACTGCCGCCGTCGGACGAGGTCGAGCTGGCCGCCCTGCTCGCGCGCACCGATCGGCCCGCGCAGGGCGTCGTCACCACCACGGTGCTGCCGGGCCGGAAGTCGGGGTTCGCGGCCCGCCCGGGCACGATCTACGTCCCGCCGGCCTGGTTCGCGCGCCCGCGTCCCGAGCTGCCGGTGGTCGTGCTGCTGCACGGCACCCCGGGCACCCCGCAGGACTGGCTGGACGGCGGCCAGGCCGCGGCCACCGCCGACGCCTACGCCGCGGCGCACGGGGGCGCCGCCCCGATCCTCGTCATGCCCGACGTCAACGGCGCGATCGACGCCGACAGCGAGTGCGTCGACGGGCCGGTCGGCAAGGTGGAGACGTACCTGACCGCCGACGTCCCCGCCTTCGTCGAGCAGGTGTTCCACACGGCCTCGCCGGGGCGGGGCTGGGCCGTGGCGGGCCTGTCGGAGGGCGGCTCGTGCTCGCTGATGCTCGCGCTGCGCCACCCCGATCTGTTCGGCACGTTCGGCGACTACGCCGGGCTGGCCGGTCCGCGTGCGGGCGACACGAACGACGACACCGCCTCGGCCGTGGCCCAGCTGTTCGGGGGCTCGGCGCAGGCGTTCGCCGCGCACGAGCCGTCGTCGCTGCTCGCCGCGCGCCGCTTCCCCGGGCTGGGCGGCTGGTTCGAGGTGGGCGACGCCGACGCCGAGCCCTACGCCGCGACCCAGCGCCTGGTGCCCGAGGCCCGCCGCGCCGGGATCACGACGTGCGAGGTCGTCGTCCCCGGCGGCGGCCACACGTTCGACGTCTTCTCGCGCGCGTTCGCCGACTCGCTGCCGTGGATGGCCGGGCGCATCGGTGCCGGACCGCCGGTGACGGGGTGCCCGCCGGGCGCCGGCTCCTAGGCGACCGCCAGGCCCTCGATCGCCTGCTGCAGCGTCTCCTGCGCGTCGTCACCGAGCTTGCCGAGCGCGGGGACGAGCAGCGGCGTCGCGAGCTTCGCGGCGCCGTGGAAGGTGAACGTCGCGCGGTAGGTCACCGTGGTGCCCGGTCCGTCGGCGACGAGGTACATGTCGTCCTCGCTGGTGACGGTCTTGTTCTCGCCGACGATGCGCAGGTGGCCGGGCTCGTCGACCTCCAGTGTGTAGATCAGCGTGGTCTCGCGGCCCCGGAACTCCGAGACGTTGCGCCACTGCTTGCCGACGCCGACCGGGGTGTCGTCGACGGGCGTGCAGGAGATCGTCCCGGCGTCCCACTCCTCGGCGTTGGCGAAGTCGCGCAGGTAGGCCTGGACGGTCCCCGGCGCGGCGGGGGAGTGGGCGTCGCGTTCCACGGTGGGCATGTCGGCGGATACCCGCGCCGGGCGTGACCCACCGTCCCGGCTACCGTCGATGGCGTGACCAGGGATCCAGACCTCGTCGTGGTGGGTTCGGGCTTCTTCGGGCTGACCGTGGCCGAGCGGGCCGCCACCGAGCTCGACAAGCGGGTGCTCGTCGTCGAGCGCCGCGCGCACCTCGGGGGCAACGCGTACTCCGAGCCCGACCCCGAGACGGGGATCGAGGTGCACCGCTACGGAGCACACCTGTTCCACACGTCGAACCAGCGGGTCTGGGACTACGTCAACCGGTTCACCGACTTCACCGGCTACCAGCACCGCGTCTTCACGATCTACGAGGGCCGCGTCTACCCGATGCCGGTCAACCTCGCGACGATCTGCGAGTACGCCGGGCGGGCGATGAGCCCCGACGAGGCCCGCGCGTGGGTCGCCGAGCACGCCGCCGAGATCGACGTCGCCGACGCGGCGAACTTCGAGGAGAAGGGCGTCGCGCTGGTCGGCCGCCCGCTCTACGAGGCGTTCTTCGCCGGCTACACCGCCAAGCAGTGGCAGACCGACCCGAAGGAGCTGCCGGCGTCGATCGTGAGCCGCCTGCCGGTGCGCTACACCTTCGACAACCGGTACTTCTCCGACACCTATGAGGGCCTGCCGGTCGACGGCTACACCGCCTGGCTGCAGCGGATGGCCGACCACCCGAACATCGAGGTCCGTCTCGACACCGACTGGTTCGACCTGCGCGACTCGCTGCCGGCCGACGTGCCGACCGTCTACACCGGCGCGCTCGACCGCTACTTCGACTACAGCGAGGGCGAGCTCGGCTGGCGCACGCTCGACTTCGAGTCCGAGGTGCTGACCACGACCGGCGACTTCCAGGGCACCCCGGTGATGAACTACGCCGACCGTGACGTGCCCTACACGCGCATCCACGAGTTCCGGCACTTCCACCCCGAGCGCACGTCCTACCCCAAGGACAAGACGGTGATCGTGCGCGAGTACTCGCGGTTCGCCCAGCACGGCGACGAGCCGTACTACCCGATCAACACCGCCGAGGACCGCGCCAAGCTCGAGCGCTACCGCGAGCTCGCCCGCAAGGAGGCGACCAACCGCAAGGTGCTCTTCGGCGGCCGCCTCGGGACGTACAAGTACCTGGACATGCACATGGCGATCGGTTCGGCGCTGACGCTGTTCGACAACCGCATCGCCCCGTGGTTCACCGACGGTGCCTCGTTCGACGACGCCGACCTGGCGGAGGTGTGATGCACCGCCCCGCCGCGGGCCTGCTCGCGACCCTGTCCTGCGCGGCGGTGCTGACGCTCGCGGCCTGCGACGACAGCGAGCCCGCGCCCTCGGGCGGCGGTCACGAGGGCGGGCACTCCGCCCCGCACGGCGAGACCCACCCCACCCACCACACCTCGGCTCCCGCGGGCCCGTCGGGGGAGTTCGACCCGCGGAACTGCCCCAGCGGCCGGGTCTGCTGACCGTCACTGCTGGGTAGCACCTCCCGGTGATCGTCCCGGGCTCCCTCGTGTTCACCGTCTCCGGCGAGCGGCCGGGCTACCTCGCCGAGGTCCTCACTTCCTGGGGGCGGGCCCGCGGCGTCGCGGACTGGCCGATGACGTTCCTCCTCGAGCCCGGCACCCGGGCCCGGGAGTGCCGCACGGTGATCGCCGACGCGTTCCCCGCCGCGGACGTCGTGGTGCACCCCGAACGTCTCGGTGTCCTCGCCAACCCGCACCGCGCGCTCGCCACGGCCTTCGAACGCGGCGCCGCGTTCGCGGTGCTCGGCGAGGAGGACATCGTCGTCGCCGACGACGTGCTCGAGTTCTTCACCCACGCCGCCGTGGCCCACCGCGACGACCCCTCGGTGCTCGCGGCCTGCGCCTTCTCGCGGCTGCCCGCGCCGCAGCCGGCCGACGCGGTCGGCTCCGGGCGCTTCAGCCCCTGGGTGTGGGGCACGTGGTCCGACCGCTGGCACGACACGCTCGGACCGCGGTGGTTCGAGGCCGCCCGCGCCCCGGAGCCGGGCGGCGGCAACGGCTTCGACTTCGGCGTCGAGCGGATGATGGCGGCGTCGGGGCGCCGGGTCGTCATCCCGCTGGCGAGCCGCTCGGACGACATCGGCCAGTACGGCGGGGTGCACGCCGTGCCCGAGGACTGGGAGGCCGGGCGGGCGGCCACCTTCGCGGCGCACCGCGAGCCCCGGCCGTTCCGCGACGTGACCCCCGTCGGGGTGGCGGCGGCGGCGACCCGCCGGGGGGCTCCCCGGACGTAGGTCGCCCCGCCGCTACCGTCGTCGGTGTGACGAGCACGGTCGACGAGGGACGGCGCCGCGGCGCCGCGGGGACGGTGGAGACGACGGTGCGCCCCGCAGGTACGGGTCCGGCGCTGCTGCAGCGCGTCATCCTGCCGCGCCCGGCCGACCCCACCTCGGTGCGCGCGCTGTACCTGGACGAGGGCACGGCGACGTCGGTGAAGACCACCGCGCCCACCGCCCACCGCCCGGGCACGTTCGACGAGACCGCCGACGAGTACGTCATGCACGTGCGGCGCAGCGGGTCGCGCGTCGCCGAGGTGACGTCGCGGACGTCGGTGCGCCTGCCCGAGCGCAGCGAGGTGTCGTTCGCCGCCTACTTCAACGCGTTCCCGGCCGCGTACTGGCGCCGCTGGTCGGTGCTCGCCGAGGTCGTCCTGCGGCTGCGCGTGCGTGGCCGCGGGCGCGTCGACGTGTACCGCTCGACCGCGCGCGGCGTGGCCGTGCACCTCGCCGGCGAGCTCGTCGGGGAGGCCGGCGACGGCGCCGAGCAGGAGGTCGTCGTCCCGGTCGCGCTGACGCCGTTCGGCGACGGCGGCTGGGTGTGGTTCGACCTCTCCAGCGAGGGCGGCTCCCTCGAGCTGCTCTCCGGCGGCTGGTACGCCGACCGCGCGGCCCCCGGGCGCGGCGCGGTCGCGGTCGGGATGCCGACGTTCAACCGCCCGAGCGACTGCGTCGCGACGCTCGCCGCGCTCGGCGAGGACCCGCTGGTCCGCGAGGCCCTCACCGCCGTGATCATCCCGGACCAGGGCTCGTCCAAGGTCCGCGACCAGCCCGGCTTCGACGAGGCGGCCGCGGCGCTGGGCGACCGGCTGCGGATCATCGACCAGCCCAACCTCGGCGGCTCCGGCGGCTACGCGCGGATCATGTACGAGGCACTGGAGACCACCGACTGCGAGCAGATCCTGTTCATGGACGACGACATCGTCCTCGAGCCGGACTCGGTGCTGCGCGCGCTGGCGTTCTCGCGGTTCTCCCGCGAGCCGATGCTCGTCGGCGGGCAGATGCTGTCGCTGCAGGCGCGCTCGCACCTGCACGCGATGGGCGAGGTCGTCGACCGCGGCACGTTCTTCTGGCAGCTCGCCCCCCACACCACCGACGACCACGACTTCGCGGTCGACTCGCTGCGCGAGACGCTGTGGATGCACCGGCGCGTCGACGTCGACTACAACGCCTGGTGGATGTGCCTCATCCCGCGCGCGGTGGCCGAGCGGATCGGGCTGCCGCTGCCGCTGTTCATCAAGTGGGACGACTGCGAGTACGGCCTGCGCGCGGGCAGCCACGGCATCCCGACCGCGACCGTGCCCGGCGTCGGGATCTGGCACATGAGCTTCGTCGAGAAGGACGACAGCTCCGACTGGCAGGCGTACTTCCACGTGCGCAACCGCCTCGTCGTGGCCGCCCTGCACGGGCCGGACAACCCGCGCGCGATGCTCGCCGACTCGCTCAAGCGCACGCTGCGGCACCTGTTCCTGCTCGAGTACTCGACGATCGCGCTGCACCACATGGCGATGCGCGACTTCCTGTCCGGGCCGAAGGCGCTGTTCGGGGCCCTGCCGACGGCGCTGGGCGCGGTGCGCGCGACGCGGGCCGAGTTCCCGGACGGCACGGTGCACCGCGACGCCGGCGACCTGCCCCGCCCGGCGGTGGGCGCGCGCGAGTCCCAGCTGTGGCCGAAGCCCCCGGCGAGCCGGCTGGCCCAGGTCGCGGCCCTCGCGCGCGGGCTGGCGCACCAGGTCCGCCCCGTCGACCCGCACGCCCACGAGCGCCCGCAGCGCGACGTCCCCGCCGAGCACGGCCAGTGGTTCCTGCTCTCGCGCCTCGACGGGGCGACGGTGACGACGTCCGACGGCTCCGGGGTGACCTTCCGCAAGCGCGACCGCGAGATGTTCTGGTCGATGCTGCGCGAGTCGGTGGCCCTGCACGCCGAGATCGGGCGGGCGTGGACGGCGATGCGCCGCCGCTACCAGGACGACATGGGCGAGCTGGTGAGCCGCACCGCCTGGCGCGAGCAGGTCTTCGACCGCTTCCGCTGACCGCGCGTTCTGGGCAGGGTGGCTGGCCGGGAAATCCCCCCGCTCGTTCTCGGTGATCCCAGAAGGCGGACCGGACCTGTCCGCCTCGCTCTCTAGCGTTCACGTCATCAGGGACGACGAGGGAAGGCCCGAGATGACCACGATCGCCGCGCAGGAGACCACCGTGACCAGCACCGACGCCGACGAGCGCGCCGACCTCCTCGCCGAGCTCGCGCAGGCCCGGCACTGGATCGTCTTCCCCACCCGCGACCTCACCGACGAGCAGGCCGCGTCCCGCCCGACGGCGTCGCAGCTCTGCCTCGGCGGGCTGATCAAGCACGTCGCCGAGGTCGAGGAGGGCTGGATGCGCTTCGCGGTGCACGGCGCCTCGGCGGAGGAGGGCTTCGAGCTGCCCGAGGGCATGACGATCGACGACTTCGAGGGCTGGATCGCGAGCCTCGACGAGAAGCCGGCCTGGCTCGTCGAGCGCGAGAACGAGTTCAAGCTGCTGCCCGAGGAGACCCTCGCGGGCGTGATCGCGCACTACGAGCAGGTCGCGGCACGGACCGAGGCCACGCTGGCGACGTTGCCGGACCTCAACGTGCGCCACGAGCTGCCGCCGGCGCCGTGGAACGAGCCGGGCGCCACCTGGTCGGTGCGCCGCGTGCTGCTGCACATCATCGCCGAGACCACCCAGCACGCCGGCCACGCCGACATGCTCCGAGAGCACATCGACGGCGCGACGTCCATGTGATCGCCGTCCCGGTCTGCTCCCTACCGAGCGGTAGTGCCACACTGCCCGCGTGACGGAGCAGACCGGGCAGCGTGGCGAGGTCGAGACCGGGACCGACAGCACGGACACGCGAGCCGAGACCAGTCAGGACGAGGCCGACGAGATGGCCGGCCCGAACGAGCAGTCCGGGTACGAGGGCGACTCCGGCTCGTCGAGCGGGTCGAACGACTCGGGGGCCTCGAGCTCCCAGTCCTCGGACTCGAACTCGTCGGACGAGAGCTCGACGGACGAGAAGTCGTCGAACGAGAGATCGTCGAACGAGAGCTCGTCGAACGAGAGCTCGTCGAACGAGAACTCGTCGAACGAGAACTCGTCGAACGAGAGCTCGTCGAACGAGAGCTCGTCGACCGAGGAGTCGAGTTCGGACTCCGACTCGAACTCCGACTCGAGTTCGTCCGACGGCCAGTCGTCCCAGCAGGACAGCCAGAGCGACCAGCAGGACAGCCAGCAGGACCAGCAGGGCGACGAGTCCGAGGCCCCGCACGGCCGCGAGACCCGCTCGCCGATCAACCTCGGCGACACGGCGTGGAAGGTCGCGAACGTCCTCGCGACCGTCGTGCGGGTCGTCGGCTACGCCCTGGCCGCGATCCTCGTCCTCGACATCATCCTCACGTTCGTCGGCGTCAACACGGCCAACGGGGTCGCGCAGGTCATCGGCAGCATCAGCGACACCGTCGTCCTGGGCTTCCGCGACCTCTTCCTGCTGTCCGACCCGATCCTGACCACTGTGGTCAACGACGGCCTCGCGGCGGTCTTCTGGGTGCTCGTCGCGGAGTTCGGCTCGCGCCTGATCCGCTGGCTGGGCGCCCGCCTGGCCTGACGGCCGGTCGGACGCGCCGGTCAGACGCGGGCGGCGGCACCGCCCGCGGCGGCGCTGCCCGCCACCGCGCGCACGGGCAGGAACGCCGCCAGCCCGAGCAGCAGCACGATCCCGATGCCGAGGATCCCCCAGCGCTGGGCGCCGAAGACCGTGATGAACAACGCGAACATCGCCGGCGCGAGGAAGCTGACCGCGCGCCCGGTGGTGGCGTAGAGCCCGAACAGCTCGCCCTCGCGCCCGGGCGGCACCACGCGCGCGAGGTAGCTCCGCGAGCACGCCTGCGCCGGTCCGACGAACAGCGACAGGAACGTTCCGCCGATCCAGAACGCCGACGGCCCGCTGGCGAACAGCATCACCCCGGCGGTGACGACCAGGGCGGCGAGGCAGACGACGATGACGATCTTCGGGCCGACGCGGTCGTCGAGCCAGCCGCCCACCACCGCGCCCAGTGCGGAGACCACGTTGGCGACGATCGCGAAGATGATGACGTCGCCCGGGGAGAGCCCGAACGTGCCCGAGGCCAGCACGCCGCCGAACGTGAAGATCGCGGTGAGCCCGTCGCGGTAGATGGCGCTGGAGACGAGGAAGCCCAGCAGGTGGCGGTCGTCGCGGTAGAGGCGCCCCAGGCGGCGGAACAGCAGCTTGTACGACGCGGCCCACCCCACCGCGGCCTCGGTGTCGCCGGGCGGCGGCGGGAACGGGAAGCGCATCCTCAGCACCGGGATCGTCGACACCGCGAACCACACCGCGGCGAGGACGACGACCACCCGCACGGCCGTGCCCTCGCCCTCGAACGCGATCACGGGCGCGTCGGAGAGGAAGAGGACGAAGCTCAGCAGCAGCAGCACGATGCCGCCGACGTAGCCCGCCGCCCACCCGATGCCCGACACACGGCCCGTCCGCCCGGGCGGCGCGATCCGGTAGATCATCGCGTTGTACTCGACCTGCGCGAGCTCGTAGGCGAACGTGCCGACCCCGAGCAGCAGCAGCCCCCACCACAGGTAGGAGGGCTCCGGCGCGACGAAGGCCATCAGCGCCGTGCACACGATGATCACCGCGGTGAGAACGCCCAGGCGCCGCTGCCGCCCGGCCTCGGCGCCGGCCGCGTCGCTGCGCTGCCCGTACACCGGGGCGACGAGGGCCACGAGCACGCCCGACACCGTGATCGCCAGGGCCAGCGCCGACGACCCGGTCGCCTCGTCGGCGGCCACCGAGCCGGTCAGGTAGACGGTGAAGACGAACGTCGTCACCACGTGGTTGAACGCGGCGGAGCCCCAGTCCCACGCGGCCCAGGCCGCGAGCGGACGCCCGATGCGGGCCGTCGGCGGGGTGGACGGCGCAGTCGGTGACGACACGCGCGCACGGTAGCGAGTCGCGCCCGCCCGGCGCCGTCCTGCTCCCGCACCTGTGCGGCGACGCGCCCACGGGTGAGGCGGGGCCACGTTCGATGACGGCGGCGCGGGCGTGCACTCCGCGACCCGGCGCGCGCGGACGGCCCCTGCGCTCGCAGGTCCGTGCAGGTCAGACGGTCGGTACCCCGATCGTTACGGCTCGACGATCACTCGATCGCGTGACCGTCCGTGTCCGGACGCATCTCACGCTGAGCCCTCACCGTTAGGCCATTGTGACCATCGGGCCGCATCAAGTGGCCTAATCGGACCCCGAATGGAGCTCTAACATGGCGCGATTCGCCAAGACCGTCCTGGCCACCGCGATGCTGGGTGCGGGCATGAGTGCCCTCGTCCCGGGCGCCGCCCTTGCCCAGGAGCGCGGCGGCGACGAGCAGACCGGGCTCGCCAACGTCGACGACACCCAGACGATCGTCCCGGTCAACGCCTGCAACAACAACGTGCCCGTCAACGTGCTCGGGGTCCAGGTCCCGATCCAGGACGTCGCGGGCCAGATCCCGGTCCTCAGCCCGGTCGAGCACGGCAGCGAGCAGGCCGCGGGCGTCGCCAAGAACTGCGACAACGACGTCGCCGCCGAGAACGACTGACGCCGCGAGCGCGCCTGGACCGCGGCGGCACCCCACGAGGCCGTCGCGTTCCGCGGTGTCGGGGTTCCCGAGTGCCGGCCACGGAGATGAGCAGGGGACGACCCGCTCTCCGGTCACCGGTCATCCCCTTTTCGGTTTCTCTCCACGATCCCGTCGAACGGGGTCGAAGACCCACCAGCGAGGAGTACCTGCTGTGAACCTTGTGCGTCGCTCTCTGACCGCCACCGCCCTGATCGGCGCGGGCCTGGCCGCCACCACCGGTGCCGCCTTCGCCGGTGACGGTGGCCACCGTGACGGCTCCGTCGAGCAGCACGGCCTGGTCAACCTGAACGACACCCAGACCGTCGTCCCGATCAACGCCTGCGGCAACAACGTGCCGGTCAACGTGCTCGGGGTCCAGGTCCCGGTGCAGGACATCGCCGGGAACGTCCCGATCCTCAGCTCGGTCGGCGGCGGCAGCGAGCAGGGCGCCGGCGTCAACAAGAGCTGTGAGAACGAGGTCGCGGCCGACAACTAGGCCTCGACGACGAGCGGAACCGCCGACCCGCGTCGGCGGCGACGCCCACGCCTGTTCGTGCACCCCGCCTCACCGGCCCGGCCGGCCCGAGGCGGGGTGCACGCGCAGCCCGAGCCCCGGGAACACGGGGCCGCCACAGGCCCCCGGTGCGAGGTCATCCGTCGGGGGAGGGCCTTGCACCGGGCCCTGGACCCCGGCCTCCCCTCGGGGGCCGGGGCCCGCGCGTGTTCGGGGTCGGGTGCGAGGGGCGGTGCCCTATCCTCGGGCCCGCAATTCCGCTCTCGACCCGGAGGCCGTCGCCGTGCTCAAGGGATTCAAGGATTTCCTCCTCCGCGGCAACGTGGTCGATCTCGCGGTCGCCGTCGTCGTCGGCGCGGCGTTCACGGCCGTCGTCACCGCGTTCACGAATGCGTTCCTCAAGCCGCTGATCCAGGTGTTCTCCGGTGGCGGCGAATTCGCCGGATCGTTCGTGGTGCGGGGTGTCGTCTTCGACTACGCGAGTTTCGTCAACGCGGTCATCACCTTCGGCCTGACCGCGCTGGTCATCTACTTCTTCGTCGTCACGCCGCTGCGGATCGTCGAGGAGCGCCGCCGGCGCGGCGAGGAGGCCGGCTCCGCCGACCCCACCGACGTCGAGCTCCTCGCCGAGATCCGCGACCTGCTCCGCGAGCAGGCCGCCCGCTCCGGGCCGTCCGACGGCCGGGGCACCGCGGGCGGCGCCGGCGGGCGCATCCCCCACCAGGACCGCTGAGCTCCGGCTCGAGCGCCGTGGGGTCGATCTCGAAGTGCACGGTCGACCACGGGTCCGGCCGCGCGTCGTGCACGAGCACCGCGCCGGGGAAACCCGTCCAGAACGCCAGCGCGCCGGGCACGGCGGCGTTCGTGTGCAGGCACACCGGGTCGTAGCCCTCGGCGAGCGCCCACCGCGCGGCCGCGGTCGCGAGCAGCCGCCCCACCCCGCGCCGACGGTGCCCGGGAGCGCCCATACCCGGCAGAGCTGGCCGACCCGCCGCCCCTCGTAGCGCTGCGCGAGCCAGGACGGGACGTAGCGGGGCTCCGGTCCGCCCGCGCGCACCGAGGCGGTCCCGGCGACGGCGGGTCCGTCCGGTCCCTCGGCGGTGCCCACGAGCAGGCGCGTGCCCGGAGCGTCCAGGTACGTGCCGGCGAGGTCGTCGACGTCGGCGTGCAGCCGCGGGTCGTAGCCCCCGAGCTCGCGCTCGAGCACGGCGCGCAGGCCGTTTGGTCCTACTGGCTCGCCCAGTACGAGAACGAGCGGTAGTCGGGGTACGGCTGGAGGTAGGGCTGGCGCGGGCCGAGCGTCACCGTGATCTCGGGGGCCGTCACGAGCTCGCCGGGCAGGACGAACGAGTCCTGCACCCACGAGCGGTCGTCGGTGGCGAACTCCCAGTCGCCGGCGCCCCGCCCGTCCACGCCCACCGAGACCACGCCGGCCTGGGTGTTGCGGTCGGCCAGCGGCTCGCGGGCCTCGACGCGCGTGGTGAGGGTCACCGGGACGCCCGGGGTGAGCCCGCGCAGCGTGAAGTGCTCGCCGCCCTCGACCTCACGACCCGAGTCGACGATCCGTCGCCCGTCGATGCGGTCCTCCCCGCGCAGGATGGTCCGCGGACGCATCCCGACCAGCGCGCGATCGACCTCGTAGCCGTGCGCGGCCTCGTCCACCGGGTCGCCCACGTTGACGTGGTCGACGATCCGGCCGGGGACCGCGACGTCCGGCAGGTCGCCGCTGCCCACCACCGACCAGTCGGCGGTCCACACGTCGGTCTGCGTGCAACCGCCGTTCGACTGGCACACCCCGCCGAGAGCGGCGTCGCGGACCGGGGAACGGGTCTGGAAGGTGGTCAGCGGCTCGTCGGAGAGCACGCCGGCCGCCGACATGTCCTCGAAGTCGACGTCCATGAACTCCGTGAAGACCGAGAAGTACGTCGGCCGCTGGTCCGCGGGCATCCGGGCGAGGGCCTCGTAGAGCGCGCCGGTGCCCTCGACCGACGGCTCGGCCAGCCCGTTCGTCGTCAGACCGATCATGTCGACGACGGCGCGGTCGGAGAAGTACGCGGTCGCCCCCACGTCGTTCACCGCGATCCGCGCGTCGGGCGGCGTGTTGCCCCGCAGCCACAGGGCCGGTGACAGGGCCGCCTCCCGGATGCCCGCGCCCTGCTGGGCGGACCGCAGGGCCCAGGTCGGCACCGACACCACACCGATCAGGACCGCGACCCCGATCAGGGCGACGACGACGGACCGGCGCTGCGGTGCGGCGGGGACGGCGCGTCCGAGGGTCCGCACCCCGAGGACGACGAGCAGGAGCACGAGCGGCAGGAACGGGCTCATGTACCGCCCGTTCTGCCAGAGCGCGGTCATGAGCGTCGAGTCGGCGACGACGATCCCGAGGAGGCCCAGCGCGAGCACGGCGGCCAGCACGCGGTGGCGCGGACGGTCCAGCACGAGCGCGGCCAGACCGAGGGCGGCCAGCAGGAGGGTCCCCGGCGCCACGAGCCCCACGTCGTCCGTGAGGCCGCCGTAGGTCGCCACCGCCTCCCGCGTGTTGGTGACCATGCGGTCGACCACCTCGAGCGGCGACCCGAGGAACTGGTGGAGCCAGGATTTCGCGAGGACGCCGTTGTTCTCCGACGACCCCGTCAGCACCAGGTAGAGCAGCCGCTGTCCCAGCGCGACGACGGGCGGGAGCGCGCACCAGGCCGCAGTGACGACCACGGCGCGCGTGGTGAGGAGACCGCGGCGACGACCCTGCACTAGCGTCGCCGCGACGCCGACCAGCACGGCCCCCGCCAGCACCAGGCCCTCGGGCCGCGCCAGCACGAGGAGCAAGGCCACCAGCGGCGTGGACCGGAAGCGCCCGGAGGGCTGCTCGCGGACGAAGGCCAGCAGCGTGCCCACGGCCAGCACGGCGACCATGCCGACCTCCATGCCGCTCGTGGCACCCCACAGCAGCGGGCCGCAGAGCGCGGTGAGCACCGCCGTGGCCATGCCGACGCCCGGGGAGGCGACGCTGCGGCCGAGGTGCAGGGCCAGCACGGTGGTGGCGACCATGCACGCGACGCCGAACGCCACCGCGGCGTAGAGCAGCAGGCCGCTCTGGGCCCCGAGCGCGAAGGCGGCCCCGAGGACGAGCACGTAGAGCAGGCTGCTGGCGCCGGTGCTCGGCGGCATGCCGTCCTGGTACTGCAGGAAGTGGCCGAGGCCGATCTGCCGCGCGTACTGCAGATGGATGTAGACGTCGTCGAGGGGCGGCGAGAACCGGCCCTGGTTGTACGCGGCGTTGAGGACCAGGAAGCCGAGCGACACCGCCAGCGCGAGCGCCCCGACGCCCCAGGCCGCGACGTCGATCCTCGGGGCCAGGGAACGCAGCCGAGCGCCCTTCCGGCCGGACTCCGGCGCCCCCGTGCCGGCCGACGGCCCGCTCCCGAGCTCGGTCTCCGGGTCCCGGGCGTGGTCGTGTTCCAGCGTCGTCATCGCGTTTCCCCCTGGCCACAGCCGACGTCCCCTCCGCCGTCACCGCACCGTAACCACCGGGCGGACGCCCCTCCCCGCGGGTCCGGTGCGGCGACGAGCCGAGCACGGAGGGTCCTCGTCCGGCGGGTCCGTCCCGGTCGGCGGCAGGCCTCGGCCGACACACCCTCGACCCGGTGTCACCGCCACTCGGCGGTGACTGCTCCGATCGAGGCGCGGTGACGGAGAGCGACCCCACGCGTGCACACGCTCCCGGATCGAACGGCGGTCCACCCCAATCCACCGATCGGAGTATCAGGAGACGGCCACTCGGAGCCGTTAACCAGGTCGAGGGTCGGAACGCGGCCCTGGTGGTGGACGTCGGGGGAGGCGCGGTGCGGACGGTGGTGGGGCAGGACCACGACATCCCGGCGCCGCGAGGCGCCGCCGCGCCCCGCCCGACGTCCACCCGCACCCGGGCCGTCACCGTCGAGCTGCCGGCCCTGACCGGGCTGCGCGCGGTCGCCGCGGTCTGGGTGCTGCTGCACCACCTGAGCTTCCTGCCCGTCTCCGGCTACGCCGGCTGGTTCGCCCCCGTGGCGCCGCTGGTCAGGGCCGGGACGCTGGGCGTCGACCTGTTCTTCGCCCTCTCCGGTTTCCTGCTCGCCCGCTCCTACCTCGACCGGTGGCGTGGTGCCCCCGGCCCGCGGCAGGCGCTGGGCTTCGTCTGGGCCCGCGTGGCCCGTGTCTGGCCGCTCTACGCGGTCGTGGTGGTCCTGGTCGGGCTGTGGTGCGCCGCGCGCGCCGTCCTGGGGAGCGACGGTGTGATCACGTGGCAGGGCACCCAGCCCGGCCTGGACCCCCTGAGCTGGCTGCGCCAGCTGACGATGACGCAGATGTGGGGCTCCGGCGGCATCGACGGCGTGTCGTTCGTCCTGCCGGCGTGGTCGATCAGCGCCGAGTGGGCCGCCTACCTGGCCTTCCCGTTGCTCGCCGGCGCCGCCTGGCTGGTGCGCGGCTGGCCGCGCCCCCTGCTCGCCGTGCTCGCGGTCCTCGCCGCCTCGCCGACGGCCCTCGTCGCGGTCCGCGGTGCCTTCGGCGGCTCGTTCGACGGGTTCTGGGCCGTGCGCCTCGTCGCCGGCTTCTCTGCCGGGGTGCTGACGTGGCTCGTCGTGCGCCGGGTCCCGCTGACGGCGGCGGTCTCGCGCTGGGCCCACCGGGTGCTGCTCGTGGCGATCGGCGAAATCGTCCTGGTCGTCTACTGGGCCGCCACCGCGCCGCCCACCGCCGCGTTCGCCGCCGACGCCCGCGTCTTCCTCGCCGCGCCGCTGATGCCCGTGCTGCTGGGCGCGCTGGCGCTCACCGACGGACCGGTGGCCCGCGCCCTGGGCGGCGCGCGCCTGCGCCACGGCGGGCGCATCTCCTACGCGCTCTACCTCGTGCACTTCCCCCTGATCGAGATGGCGCTCGTCGCCATGACCCGCATCCCCGCGCTCGCCCCGGACACGGCGGCGGCCGCCCTGCTCGTGCCCCACCTCGCGGTCGCGTCCCTGGTGCTCGCGCACCTGGCGTACCGCTGGGTCGAGGAGCCTGCGCAGGCCTGGATGCGGGACCGGGACCCGTCGCGGCGCCGGGGTGGCGTGCGCCGCGGCCTCGCGGAGACCCGGCGTCCGGAGGTCACCCCGCCCTCCGGTCACCGGGCGGTCGGGCGGCGTGGGGGCAGCCACGCCGTCCGGCCGACGACGGCCACCACCCCGTCGCTGCGCGCGGCCTGAGAGGGCTCGAGGCCTACCGCGGGCCGCCGAGGTCGTTGAGCGTCAGCAGCGCCGCCGGGCCGTCGGCGGCGGGCCGGACGACCGTGCGCGCGGCGTTCTCCAGCCGCGGGAACACCGCGCGGTAGTGGTCGAGCGGGAGCCCGAGCATCGAGCACAGCAGCAGGCGCAGCAGCGTCTGGTGGGCCACGACGAGGACCCGGCCGTCGGGGTGGGCGGCCGCGGCCTCGGCGAGCACCGGGGCGGCGCGCGCGACGGCGTCGGCGCCCGGCTCGCCCCCGGGCAGCGGCGCGCTCGCGGGCCGGCGCAGGAACGCGGCCACCGCGTCGGGGTACTCCTCGGAGGTCTCCTCGCGGGTGTGCCCGTCGGCCTTGCCGAAGTCCACCTCCACGAGGCGCTCGTCGACCCGGTAGGCCAGCCCCGCGGCCTCGGCCGCCGCCGACGCGGTCTCGCGGGCCCGGCGCAGCGGCGAGGTCAGCACCGCGTCGAGGCCCGCCCCGGCCGCCCACCGGGCGAGCTCTTCCGCCTGCTCCTGCCCGCGCGGGGTGAGCGGGACGTCGGAGCGGCCCGCGTAGCGGTCGCTGTGCCACACGGTCTCGCCGTGGCGCACCAGCACCAGCTCGGTCACGTGTCCTCCCCGGGCGGGCCGATCCAGCCGCGCTCGGCCAGCGCGGCCCGGAACGCCGCGTAGCGCTCCTCGATGGCCGGATCGTGCCGTGGCGCGAGCACCTCGGCCACGTGGACCATCTCCCCGGCCACGGCGACCAGGTCGGGCTCGCCGTCGCCGGCGGCGACCCCGGCCCGCGCCAGCATCGCGGTGCCCAGCGCCGGTTCGGCCTGGTCGGGGCGGTGCAGCGCCACGCCGAGGACGTCGGCGCGGTGCTGGTTCCACCAGGGGTTGCGGGTGGCCCCGCCGGTGATCGTGCGCGGCCCGGAGACGTCGGCCCCGAGGCCGGCGACGTGCTCGAAGCACAGCCGCTCGACGAAGGCGACGCCCTCGGCCAGCGCGGCGAACGCGGTGCGCTCGCCCCGCGCGCCGGCGAGCTCGGCGAGGGGACGGGCCCGGTCGCCGTCAAGCCAGAAGCCCTCCGCGTCGGGCGCGGCGAACGGGAAGCGCTCGCCGGTGCCGGCGAGGGGGTAGACGACGGGCAGGTCGCCGGTCCCGCCGGCGGCCAGCGCCCGGGTGTGGACGTCGAACCGCGCCGGCTCGACGTGCTGGGCGAGCACCGCGGCGCCGGTGCTCGACGCCCCGCCGGGCAGCCACCAGCCGCCCTGCGGGTCGCGGTGGCAGTAGACGGTGCCGGCGGGGTCGTGCAGCAGCCGGTCGGCGACGCCCTTGAGCACCAGCGTCGTCCCGAGCACGGCGTTCCAGTCGCCGGGCCGGACCGCGCCCGCCCCGAACTGGGCCGCGCAGCCGTCGGTGGTCCCGGCCAGCACCGGGGTGCCCGGGCGCAGGCCGGTGGCGGCTGCGGCGTCGCGCCCGAGGCCGCCGAGGGTCCGGCCGGACGGGACGACGGCGGGCAGCGCGCCGGGGTCGATCCCGAGCGCGGTGAGCACCTCGGCCGGCCACCGGTCGGCCAGCAGGTCGTAGCCGGTCTTGAGCGCGGTGCTCGTGTCGGTCGGCACGTCGTGCCCGACGAGGTGCGCGGTGACGACGTCGGTCTGGTGGCGGACGCGGGCGCCGGGGTGCTCCTCGAGCAGGGCGAGCACGGTGGGCAGCGCCCAGCTGGCGCCCACGCGGTAGCCGAGGCGGTCCCAGACCTCCGCGCCCACCTCCCGGACCCGCTCCACGTGCGGGCTGCCGCGGGCGTCGTCGTACATGACGCCCGGTGTCAGTGGCCCGTCCTCGCTGGTCAGGACCACGGTGCCCGAGGTGGCGTCCACCGCGAGGCCGCCGACGGCCGCCGGGTCGACGCCCGCCACCACCTCGGCGAGCGCGGCGTCGACGGCCGCGGTCCACTCGCCCGGGTCCTGCTCGTGGCGGACCTCCCCGTCGGTGGTCGCGGGGTGCCGGCTGTGCAGCGGGCGGGTGGCCGCGGCGCGCACGGTCCCGTCGTCGGCGACGGCCAGCGCGCGCACGCTCTGGGTGCCGAGGTCGATCCCGATCCAGGTCCGACCGTCCATCGCTCTCCGTCCGTCCTCGGCGCTCGTCAGCCGGTCGCGGTGCTGCCCGCGGGGACCCGCCGGGCCACCTCGGGGTCGATCTCGGAGCGGATCACCAGCGACACCCCCGCGACCACGAGGTACATGACGCAGTACGCGATGACCACACCGGCACCGCCGAACAGCGGGAAGAACGCCGTGACGGTCAGCGGGCCGAGCAGGGCCGCGCCGCCCGCCCCGGTGTTGAGGATGGCCAGCGCCGCGCCCTTGTCCTTAGGCGACACCATGGACGGCATCAGCGCCGAGAGCGGCACGAAGCCGGCGAGAACGATGCCGTAGACGGCGCCGAGCACCGCGGTGACCAGGAAGTCCTGCGAGGCGATCGCGACGAAGTACCAGAGCGGGACGGCCACGGCGCACCCCAGGCAGCCGAAGACCGTCACCGTGCGCCGCCAGCCGAAGTGGTCGCCGAAGACGCCGAAGAACAGGTTGGCGCCGATGTTCGCCGCGTAGGTGACCGTGGCGAGCACCGCGACCTCGGCGGTGGTGAGGAACCCGCCGCCGGGGGTGTCCGGGCCGAAGACGAAGGGGAACATCGCGAAGAAGCCGTACTGCGGCGCGGTGTTGACCAGGCGGACGAAGAAGCCGGCGATGGTGCGCTTGTCGCGCCAGAGGATGTCGATGCCCTCGGTGAGGCGGCGCAGGCTGCGCGGGTGCGCGACGGTCTCGTCGGCGATGGGCTGGAGGCCCTGCGGCTCGGTGACCGCGAAGCAGCCGATGGCGGCACCGACGGCCACGACGACCAGCGACAGCACGAGCGTGCCGTACTCGCTGATGCCCAGCGGGCCCACGCAGATCGCGGCGACCGCGGCGCCGAGGGTGGGCAGGCCGCCGGTGAAGGCGAACCAGAACCAGCCGGCGGCCGAGCCGCGCATCTGCGGGCGCGCGATCGTCTGGACCCACACCAGGAACGCGAACGCGAACAGCGGGTAGGCCAGGCCGCGCACGGCGTAGACGGTGATGATCAGCGGCGCGCTCCCGGCCGGGATGGCCACGAACAGGAAGAGGATCTCGAAGACGATCCAGATGCCCGCGCCGAGCCACATCACCCGCCGCGGGCCCCAGATCGCCGAGAGCGTCCCCGAGAACCACGAGGCGATCAGCGCGGCGACGCCGTAGAGCGTCACGGTGGCGAACGAGGCCTGGGTGCCGTCGAGCCCGCCGCCGCTGGGGCTGGCCAGGAACGACGACAGGAAGCTGGTCTCGACGCCGTCGCCGATCATGAAGATCAGCACCCCGACGAAGCCCCAGCGCAGCGGGTACGGGATGCCCCACCGCTCGAGGCCGACGCGGGGCGCGCCGTCGTCCTGCACCCCCGTCCGGGCGTCGGTGCGGTTCGCGTCGTCGGTCTCGCTCACGGGTCGCCCTCCCTGTCGTGTGCGGCTCATCACAACTAACAGGGACGGTGCTAAGTTCACAAGAGTCTTGTGGGATCCCGGTGCGCCACGGTGACGTCGACGTGCTCGCGCATCTCGGCCAGCAGCTCCTCGCTGACGCCGTCGTCGACGACGAGGGTGTCGAACTCCTCGAGGGGGCAGAGCTGGTGCAGCGCGCGCCGCGGGGCCTTGCTCGCGTCCATGAGCAGCACCGAGCGCGCGGCGGCGCCGAGCATGGCCCGTTTGACCAGGACGATGTCCTGCTCCTGGTGGTAGGTCATCGACCCGGTCATCGACGAGGTCGACACGAACGCGGCGTCCACCGACATCCGCGCGATCGACTCCGTGCAGCCGATCCCGCCGAACGAGTCGTGGGTGCGCGAGTAGTCGCCGCCGAGGGCGATCAGGCGCACCTCGGGCATCTCCTTGAGCAGCTCGAGGGCCGGCAGGTAGTTCGTCACGACGGTCAGCGGGCCGACCGCGTCCAGCAGCTCCACCAGTGCGAGCGCGGTCGTCGAGTCGTCCACCATGATCGACGACCCGGGCTCCACCAGGGGGAGCGCGGCCGCGGCCACCGCCGCCTTCTCGGAGCGGTGCACGGTGCGGCGGTACTCGGAGTGGGACTCGAACACCGACGTCGGCTGGGCCGAGACGCCGCCGCGGTAGCGGCGCACCAGCCCCCGCCGGGCCAGCTCGTCCACGTCGCGGTGCACGGTCATCAGGCTCACGCCGGTGAGGTCCACCAGCTCGGCCGCGGTCGCCGACCCGACGGCCAGGACGTGGTCGGCGATGCGCTGCTGCCGGGTGGTCCGGGGATGGACGGCGCGGCTGGGGGGCGGCGGGCTCACACCGGCCAGCTTCGCCCACCGGTCCGGTCGCCGGTGCCGACGACCGGGTAGTTCCACCGGGCGGTGTGCCGTGGACCACGATCCGCCCTTCTGTTGATCACAGAGGCGATGTTAATTTCCCATGGTCGCTGGGAGGAGATCGATGACTGCTCACCCGCCCACCCCGGACCGGACCGGTCCCGCCGCCGTGGTCTTCGACCTCGACGGGGTGCTGCTCGAGAGCGAGCACCTCTGGGAGGAGTTCTGGACCCGGTACGCGGCCCGGTTCTCGGCCACCTGGACCCCGGAGGACACCGGCCACGTCCAGGGCATGAGCGCGACCGAGTGGTCGGCGTACCTGGCCGACCGGGTCGGCAACGCCGAGGACGCCGCGACCGTGGAGCGCGCGGTCGTCGACGACATGATCGGCGCGCTGCGGGCCGGGCGGATGGAGCCCTACGACGGCGCGGTCGCGATGGTCCGCGAGGTCGCGGCCCGCGTCCCCGTCGGCCTCGCGACCTCGGCGACGCGCCGCATCATCGACGCGGTGCTCGAGCGCCACGGGCTCACCGAGTCCTTCGGGGCCACGGTGTCCAGCGCCGAGGTCGCGCGCGGCAAGCCCAGCCCCGACGTCTACCTCGAGGCCGCCCGCCGCCTCGGCGTGGACGGCGCCGACTGCGTCGGCGTCGAGGACTCCAGCAACGGGATGCGCGCCGCCCACGCCGCCGGCATGACGGTCGTCGCCATCCCCAACCCCACCTACCCGCCGAAGCCCGACGCGCTCGCGCTCGCCACCCGCGTCGCGGACGGCGTGGCCGGCGCGCACCGCGAGATCCTCGCCCTGCTCGACGGCGCCACCACGGGAGCCTCGGGAGCCGCGCGGTGACCGGCGCGGGGTCCGGCCCGGCGACGCTCACCGACGCCGCGACGTTCAAGGCGCGCTGGGTCGACGGCCTGGTCGCGGCCTACTCGCGCACCGTGCGCCGCGCCCCCGACGCGTTCGGGGTGATCTCGCGGTCCGCGCCGCGCCGGGGCAAGGTCGCGGTGGTCATCGGCGGCGGCTGCGGGCACTACCCGGCGTTCGCCGGCGTGGTCGGGCCCGGGCTGGCCGACGCCGCGGTGATCGGGGACGTGTTCACCAGCCCGTCCGCGGAGCAGGCGTACCGCACCGCCAAGGCCGTCGACGGCGGCGCCGGGGTGCTGTTCAGCTACGGCAACTACTCCGGCGACGTCATGCACTTCGGGCTCGCCGCGCGCCGGCTCGCCGCCGAGGGCATCCCGTCGCGGACGGTGCTGGTCACCGACGACGTCGCCAGCGGGCCGGACGACCGGCGCGAGACCCGCCGCGGCGTGGCGGGCGACTTCTTCGTGTTCAAGGTGGCCGGCGCCGCCGCCGAGCGCGGTGACGACCTCGAGGCCGTGGCCGCGGTGGCCGAGCGCGCCAACGACGCGACCCGCACCTTCGGCGTCGCCTTCGGCGGCTGCACCCTGCCCGGCCAGCGCGAGCCGCTGTTCACCGTCGAGCCCGGCACGATGGAGCTGGGCCTGGGCATCCACGGCGAGCCCGGGATGCGCACCGTCGACGCGATGGACGCCCACGACCTCGCCGACGCGCTGGTCGACCAGCTCGTCGACCAGCTGCCCGCGGGTGGCGACGGCCGGGTGGCGGTGCTGCTCAACGGCCTCGGGAGCACGCCGTACGAGGACCTCTTCGTCATCTACGGCCGCGTCCACGAACGGCTGCTCGGCGCCGGGCTCCGGCCGCACCGCCCCGAGGTCGGCGAGTTCGTCACCTCCATGGACATGGCGGGGCTGTCGCTGACCCTCATGCCGCTGGACGCCGAGCTCGCCGAGCTCTACGACGCGCCCTGCGAGACGCCGGGCTTCCGGCTCGCGGCCGGCGGCACGCTGGCCGGCGAGGGACCGGCCCCCGAGGACGTCCCGGAGGCCGAGCGGCGCACGCCGTCGGTCGCGCCGCCCCTCGAGGAGACCGACCCCGCGGCCGGCGGGATCGCCGCCGCCGCGCTGACCGCCGCCCTCGAGGCCGTGGTCGAGCACGAGGACGAGCTCGGCCGGCTGGACGCGGTCGCCGCCGACGGCGACCACGGCCAGGGCATCGTGCGCGGGATGCGCGGCGCCGTCGCGGCCGCGCGCACCAGCGGGGCGACCGGTGACACGGCGTCCGACGTCGGCACGGCCCTGCTCGCCGCGGGCACGGCGCTCGCCGACGCCGCCGGGGGCGCGTCCGGCGCGCTGTACGGGGTGCTGCTCACCGAGACCGGCGGCCGGCTGCAGGCGCTCGGCGAGGTCACCGTCGACCTCCCCGCGCTGGCCGACGCCGTCGACGCCGCCCAGCACGCGGTGACCGAGCTGGGCGGCGCGCGGCCCGGCGACAAGACCATGGTCGACGCGCTGGCCGCCTTCACCGGCGAGCTGCGCGCGGCCGTCGAGCGCGGCGAGGGGGTCGCCGACGGGTTCGGCGCCGCGGCCGCGCGGGCGCGCCGGGCCGCGGCCGACACCGCCGACCTCGACGCCGTCGTCGGTCGCGCGGCACGACTGGGCGGCGAGCGGGGTCGCGGCAGTCCCGACCCGGGCGCGACCTCGCTCGCCCACATGCTCGTGGCGGCCGGCGCGGTCGTCGCCGAGCGCTGCAGACGACAAGGAGGCAGGACGTGACCGGGATGAAGGTGGCCGTGGCGGCCGACAGCGCCGGCGTGGTCCTCAAGGACATCCTCGCCGAGGCGATGCGGGCCGACGACCGGGTCGCCGAGGTGACCGACTTCGGGGTGCCGGACGACGGCGACGAGCGCGCCTACCCGCTGCTCGGGCTCGAGGCGGCGAAGGCGGTGGCCGACGGCCGGGTGGACCGGGCCGTGCTCTGCTGCGGGACCGGGATCGGCATGGCGATCACGGCCAACAAGGTCGAGGGCGTCCGCGCCACCGTGGCCTACGACCCGTACTCGGTGGAGCGCTCGATCAAGTCCAACGACTGCCAGGTGCTGTGCCTGGGCGGGCGGGTGATCGGGGCGGAGCTGGCCAAGAAGATCGTCGACGACTGGCTCGGCTACACCTTCGACCCCGCCTCGGCCTCCGCCGAGAAGGTCGCCCACATCACCGAGTACGAGCAGCAGCGGACCGGGAAGGACCTGCCGTGACCCGTGTGCTCGCCGCGGGCGACCACTTCGTCGCCCCCCGGCTCTTCGACACCGCCCTGCGGGGCGAGCCGGGCCTGCCCGGCGACCTCGACGTCACCCACCTCACCGCGGGCTGGCCCACCGAGCCCTTCGGCCCGGTCGGCACCGGCGACTCACGGGTCGAGGAGGCCTCGGGCACCGAGGACGACCTCGTCGCCGCCCTCGACGGCGTGCGGGTCTGCCTGACCCAGATGGCGCCCTTCACCGCCCGCGTCTTCGACGCCAGCCCCGCGCTGGAGATGGTCGCGGTCTGCCGCGGCGGCCCCGTGAACGTCGACCTCGCCGCGGCCGACCGCGCCGGCGTCGCCGTGACCCAGGCCCCCGGGCGCAACGCCGCGGCCGCCGCCGAGTACGCGGTGGGCATGGCGCTCGCCGCGCTGCGCCGCATCCCGTTGGCCGCCGCCGAGCTGCGCGAGGGGCGCTGGCGCGGCGACTTCTACGACTACGACGAGGCCGGCCTGGAGCTCGACGGGGCGACGGTGGGGCTCGTCGGCTACGGCGCGATCGGGCGCATCGTGGCCCGGGTGCTGCGCGCGTTCGGGGCGACCGTGCTCGTCGCCGACCCCTACACCGACCGCGCCACCGCCGAGACCGACGGCGTCCGGCTGGTCGAGCTCGACGAGCTGCTGCGCGCGTCGAGCGTGGTCAGCCTGCACGCCCGCCTGTCGGACGAGACCCGGGGCATGATCGGCGCCCGCGAGCTCGACCTCATGCCCGACGGCGCGGTGCTGGTCAACACGGCACGCGGCGGCCTGCTCGACCACGCCCCCCTGCCCGAGGCCCTGCGCTCCGGGCGCCTCGGCGGGCTGGCGCTCGACGTCTTCGACGTGGAGCCGCCACCGGAGGACTGGCCGCTGCGCGACGCGCCCAACGTCGTCGCCACCCCGCACCTCGCCGGGGCCACGCGCCAGACCGCGCACCGCGCGGCCGCCATCGCCGCCGGCGAGGCCGGCCGGTTCCTGCGCGGCGAGGCGGTGTGCCACCCGGCGAACGAGACGGCCCGGAACGCCCAGGGGGTGGCGTCGTGATCGTCGGGGTGGACGTCGGCACGTCGATGACCAAGGCCGACGCCTACGACGACGACGGGCGCAAGCTCGCCTCGGCCGAGCGGGCGTCGCGCCTCGAGCAGTACCCCGACGGCCGGGTGGAGCAGGACCTGGAGGACGTCGTCGCCTCGGTCGCCGACGTCATCCGCCGCGTGGTCGCGGAGGTCGACCGGCCCGTGCGCGCGCTGGCGCTCACCGGCCAGGGCGACGGGCTGTGGCTGCGCGACGCCGACGGGATGGCGGTGCGCCCGCCGATCTCGTGGCTCGACGACCGCGCCGGCGACGTGGTCCGGCGCTGGCAGGACGACGGCACCGTCGCCGAGGTCTACCGGCGCACCGGCACCGGGCTCTTCCCCGGCTGCCACGCCCCGCTGCTCACCGCGCTGGAGCGCGACGAGCCGGAATCGCTCGAGCGCGCCGCCGTCGCCGGTTACTGCGTCGACGCGCTCGTGCAGCGGCTCACCGGCGTCATCACCGTCGACGCCTCCGACGCCTCGCTGCCGTTCCTCGACGTGGTGTCGCGGCGCTACGACGACGGCGCGCTCGCCGCCTGCGGCCTCGAGCACCGCCGCGGTCTGCTGGCCGAGCCGGCGCCCTCGCACGCGGTGTTCGCGCTGGACCGCCGCGGCGCGGAGATCACGGGGCTGCCCGAGGGCACGCCGGTCACCGGAGGACCGTTCGACCTGCCGGCCTGCGCCGTCGGCGCCGGGCTCTCCACCCCGGGCGACGGCCTGCTGATCATCGGCACCACGCTGGCCTGCGAGGTCTTCACCGACCGCGTCGACCCCGACGTCGTCCCCGAGCCGGCCGGGATGTGGCTGTGCACGCCCGAGGAGGGCGTGTGGCTGCGGGCGATGCCGGCGATGGTCGGCACCGCCGGGCTGGACTGGCTGCTCGACTTCATGGGCGTCGGCATCGACGCCCTCGGCGACCTGCTGGCCGGCACCGCGCCCGGCGCGGGCGGGGTCTCGGCGCTGCCGTTCCTGTCGGCGTCGGGGGAGCGGGCGCCGTTCGTCGACACCCGCGCCCGCGGTCAGATCGAGGGCGTCACGCTGAGCACGAGCCGCGGCGACGTCGTCCGCGCGGTGTGCGAGGGCATCGCCTACACCGCCAAGCACTGCTTCGAGCGCGCCTCGTCCTCGGCCGACGGCGAGGGCCGCCTCGTGGCGTGCGGCGGCGGCTCGCGCTCCGGACCGTGGGCGCAGATCTTCGCCGACGTCCTCGACCGCCCGCTCGTGGTGCCCGACGACCCGGGCCTCGGCACGCGGGGCGCCGCGGTGACCGCGGCCCGCGCGCTCGGCGACGACCTCGACCCCGCCGCCTGGGCGGCCCCGTCCCGCGTCGTCGAGCCGTCGAACCACGCCCGGCAGCGCTACGCCGACGGCTACCTGCGCTACCGCGCGCACGTCGACACCGCCCGCGACTTCTGGGCCCGCCAGGCCGAGGGTTTCCGCCGCGGGCCCGAGCCCGGCCCCGTCCGCCCGGAGGTGACCCCGGCATGAGCGCGCTGTTCGGCCTCACCGACCGCACCGTGCTCGTGACCGGGGGCGGCAGCGGCATCGGCCAGCGCGTCGCCCGTGAGACCCCGATGGGCCGCATGGGGACCCCGGACGACCTCGTCGGGCCGGTCGTCTTCCTGCTCTCCGACGCCGCGTCCTACGTGACCGGCACCGACCTGCTCGCCGACGGCGGGTTCACCGGGTGGTGAACGGGGTCGACGCGGGCGAGCTCGCGTCCACCCGCGCCGCGATCGTCGACCACGCGCGGCGGCTCGTGGCCGACGGCCTCGTGGTGGGCACAGCCGGCAACCTCTCGGCCCGGGTGGGCGAGATGGTCGCGGTGACGCCCTCGGGCGTCGACTACGCGGCGATGGCCCCCGAGGACGTCGTGCTCGTCGACCTCGACGGCACCGTCGTCGACGGGCACCTCAAGCCCACCAGCGAGCTGCCGCTGCACCTGCTCTGCCACCGCCGCCACGACGCGCGCGCGGTCGTGCACACCCACTCCGCCGCGGCGGTGGCGCTGTCGCTGCTGCGCGACGACGTGCCGCTCGTGCACTACCAGACCGCGATCTTCGGCGGCCGGGTCGCGGTGGCCGACTACGCGCCGTTCGGCACCGACGAGCTCGCCGCGAACGTCTCGGCCGCGCTCACCGACCGGACCGCGGCGGTGATGCGCCACCACGGCACGCTCGTCCTCGCCGACACCCTCGCGGTCGCCGACGTCGGCGCCCGCCACCTGGAGTGGCTGTGTGACGTGTGGCTGCGCGCGGCGGCCGTGGGGTCGCCGCGTGAGCTCTCCGACGACCAGGTCGCCGACGTCGCCCGCCGGCTCGCCGGGTATGGGCAGACGCCGGGTCGTTAGACGGGCAGGCGCCGGAAGACCGGGCGCGGGATGTGGCGCAGCACCGACATCACCGCGCGCAGCGGGGCCGGCGCCCAGACCAGCTCCTTGCCCTTGGTGACGGCGTCGACGGCGATCTCGGCGACCTTCTCCGGCGTGGTCGAGAGCGGGGCGGGGTCCATCCCGGCGGTCATCTTCGAGTGCACGAAGCCGGGGCGCACGATCGTCACGCCGATCCCGTCGCCGCGCAGGGCCTCGGTGAGCCCGGTGTAGAAGGCGTCCATGCCGGCCTTGGTGGAGCCGTAGACGAAGTTCGAGCGCCGCGCGCGCTCCCCGGCCACGCTCGACAGGGCGACGATCCGCCCGTGGCCCTGCGACCGGAACTCGGCGGCCAGCGCGACGCCCACCGACACGGTCGCCACGTAGTTGACCTCGGCGAGCTCGACGGCGACGTCGATGTCCTGCCAGGCCTTCTCCTGGTCGCCGAGCAGCCCGAACGCCACCACGGCGACGTCGATGTCGCCGCCGGCGAACGCCTTGCGGACGGCCTCGGTGTGCACCGCGGCGTCGCGGGCGTCGAACTCGACGGTCTCCACCGTCGCGCCGGCGCGGGTGAGGCGGGCGGCGGCGTCGGCGAGACGCGGCGACTGGCGACCGGCCAGCACCACGCGCACCGGACCGCCGGTGAGGTAGCGCTCGGCGATCGCGAGGCCGATCTCGGACGTGCCGCCCAGGAGCAGCAGGGACGTCGGGTGGCCGACGGCGTCGATCATGGTTCTCCTCAGGGGGTGAGCCGGAGGCGGCGCGACATGTCCGACGCGAACACGCCGTCGGGGTCGGCGGCGTCGCGGATCTTGCGCCACTCGTCCAGCCGCGGGTACATGGCGGCGAAGGTGTCGGGGTCGGTGCGCGAGTCCTTGGCGGTGTAGAGGCGCCCGCCCATGGCCAGCACGCGCTCGTCGAGGGAGCGGCAGAACGCGCCCAGGCCCTCGACGATCGGGAAGTCGACGCAGATGTTCCAGCCGGGCATCGGGAACGACAGCGGCGCCCGATTGCCCTCGCCGAACTTCTTGAAGACGTTGAGGAACGAGACGTGCCCGGACTCGGCGATGTCGCGCACGATCGCCCGAAACTCGGCCTCGGCCGCCAGCGGGACGATGAACTGGTACTGCAGGAAGCCCTTCGAGCCGTAGGCCCGGTTCCAGTCCCCGAACAGGTCCAGCGGGTGGTAGAAGGCCGTGAGGTTCTGGATCTGGCCGCGCTTGTTCTTCGTCTTGCGGTAGTACAGCTCGCCGATGGCCGAGAACGTCAGCTTGTTGGCCAGCCCGTTGGGGAAGACGTCGGGCAGGTCCACCAGCGTCGGCGCGTCGAACTTCAGCGGGTCGCGGCGCAGCGTCGCGGGCAGCTCGTCGAGCCGCGCCAGCGAGCCGCGGCCCAGCGCCGCGCGGCCCAGCTTCCGGCCGGTCGAGATCGAGTCGAACCACGCCGACGAGTAGTCGTAGGCCTCGTCCGAGCCGTCGGAGAAGCGCTCGATGGTCTCGTCGAGGTCCGCGGTGCGCTCGGTGTCGGCGACGAAGTAGGCGGTCTCGGTCTTCGTCATGCGGATCGTGGCGCGCAGGATGACGCCGGTCAGCCCGATGCCGCCGACCGTCGCCCAGAACAGCTCGGACTCCTGGCCGTCGGGCTCGAGGCGGCGGACCTCGCCCGAGGCGAGCATGAGGTCCATCGACACGACGTGGTCGCCGAAGCTGCCCGCCGTGTGGTGGTTCTTGCCGTGGATGTCGTTGGCGATGGCCCCGCCGATGGTCACCTGGCGGGTGCCCGGCAGCACCGGCACCCACAGGCCGAACGGCAGGGCGATGCGCATGAGGCGGTCGAGCGAGACGCCGGCGTCGAGGTCGACCAGCCCGGTCTCGGCGTCGACGCCGTGGACCCGGTCGCGCGCGGTCATGTCGAGCACGAGCCCGCCGGCGTTCTGGGCGGTGTCGCCGTAGGACCGCCCGAGGCCCCGCGCGATCACGCCGCGGCGTCCGGCCCCGGCGAGCGCCTCCGCCAGCGCCGGGGTGGAGGCGACGTCGTCGCCGGTGAGCACGGTGGCCCGGCTCGGGGCCGTGCGGGCCCACCCGGCGAGCGTCTTCACGGAGCGTGGCATCCCGCGCGAGTCTAGGGGGTGTCCAGGACCGGGACTCCCGCGCGTCCCGTCCGCGCCCACCCGGCGACGGTCTCCTCGCCCACCTGCGGCGACAGGGCCCCGAGCGGCAGGCGCGGCACCCAGCGCGCGAGGCCGACGGCGTCGCGGGTCGGGTCGCCGTCGAGGTACACCGGCAGGCGCACCTCCTCGACGAGCAGCCGCGGGGTGAGGAACGGGCCGCCGGTGGTGGGGGAGACCGCGATCTCGCCCGCGTCCGAGAGCCCGGGCGGGGTGAGCCGCCACGGGGGCACGGCCGCCGTGCCCCCGGTGAGCGCGGGCGGGCGCAGGCACGGGAACACCACGGCGACGGGCCAGTCGACGAGCGCGGTGCTGCCCGGGGCGACGACGTCGTCGAACGGCACCGTGCGCGGCACGCGGGGGACGCTGACGGCGAGCGGGAGCTCGGGGGTCTGCCCGGTCGGGCTCGCGACCTGCGCGTCGGCGGCGTCGCGCGCGGCGCTCGTGGCCCGCACCCGCACGAGCGTCGCGCCCTCGGGGGCCAGGGCGCGCAGGTCGCGGGGGGCGACGCCCGCGGTCGGCCCGCCCGGTCCCTCGGTGCGCGGGGGGTCGGTGGGCGAGGCGGCGAACTCGAGCGCGACGGCGCCCCGGCTGATGCTGCCGCTGACCGCGACGACCACGGGCGCGCGCCGCTCCCGCGCCTCGGGCGGCAGCACGAACCATCCCGACAGCAGCGTGGCGGGGCCCGTGGCGGCGGGGGTCGGGGGCGCCGCCCACCCCGGCAGCTCCGTCCCCCCGATCCGCAACGGCACCGGGGCCGGCGTGTCATCTGTGGTCGGCGTGAATGCCAGCGTGGCGGCCACGCTGGCGTTCAACGCCAGGAAATCACCCAGCTCGCCCGAGGGTGGGCCGGCGGGCAGCAGCCCGGCGCGCGGGTCGGTCTCGACGGCGAGGTCCGAGGCCAGCCCGCACGGGTCCCCGCCCAGCGCCGCGAGCGAGTCCGAGCCGTAGCTGAACGTCCCCCGCCGGTCGGCGGTGACCTTGAGGAACGACCCGCCCTCGATCGCGATCACCGCGACGACGAGCACCAGCGCCAGCGCGCCCGGCGCGAGCACCCGCGCCGCCCGCCGCGGCAGCCGCCCGCGCGTCCCCACGACCACCGCGAGCACGAGCGTCCCGGCGATCGTCACCGGCAGCGCGATGTTCGCCAGCGGCACCCGCGCGATCTGCGGCGGGATGTCGTTCCAGAACACGCCCCACGCCGACGCGTAGGCCCACTGGTTGTAGCCGGTGAGCACGAGCGTCGTCACCAGCCCGAACCCGCCGAGCAGCGCGACCAGCGCCGGCCCGCGCAGACGCTCCACGGCGGTGACGACCCGCGGCGACCACAGCACCACGAGCAGCGTCAGCACCGCGGTCCCGACGCCCGCGAGCTCGCCGAAGTGCAGCGTCCACTTCGTCGGGCTGACGATCAGCGTCACCGGCCCGAGCGCGGTCACCGCGAGCAGCCGCCGCGCCGGCCCGGTCGCCACCCCGGCGCGCACCCGCGCCGCGAGCAGCGCCCACGCCACGGCGGGCAGCGCGAGCAGCGTCAGCAGCACGGCCAGCCGCGCGCCGAGCCCGCCCTGCACGTTGCCCGGCTCGACGAGCGAGGCGTAGCGCGAGAGCTCCTGCCACCACGGCTGCCCGCCGCCGATCAGCTGGCGCACCCGCGTGGCCTCGAGCAGCCCCGCGAGCGACTGGTCCGCGGCCATCGGCAGCACCGCGACGGACAGGCCCGCCACGACCACGAGGACCCGCGTCCACCCGTCTCGGAAACGCGCCAACGCCGGCAGCGCCACCAGCAGCGGGGCGAGCCCCAGCAGCGCGCCGGGCGTCAGCGCCACCGTGAACCCCGCCAGCACCGCCGCGCCCAGCAGCGGCAGCAGCGCCCGCGTCGCGACGGCCCGCTCCGCGCACACCCAGACTGCGAGCACCCCCAGCGCCAGCCACGGCTCCGGGCGCAGCGAGAGCCCGAACGGCGCCCACCACGCCGCGAACGCCGCCGCGGCCACCCACGTCGTCCCCGGCCGGCGCAGCGCCGGGCCGAGCCGGGGCAGGGCGTGGCGGCGCAGCAGGAACCACAGCAGCAGGCCCAGGACGGTCGCGGGCACGCGCAGCCACAGCACCGACGCCGCCGGGCCCGGCGCGAGCGACGCCCACGCCCGCACCACCTCGTAGAACCAGCTGAACGGCGCCTCGGGCGCGTTGAGCCAGCGGTACACGTTGCCCGTGAACCCGTTCTCGCCGCGCGAGCGCAGGATGCCGGCGATGTAGCCGTCGTCGACGGTCGCGGGCCCGACCACCGCCCACCCGGCGAGCCCGAGCGCCACGACGCCGTCGACGACCCGCACGCGCGAACGCCGGGGCGCGCGCCACGACCGCCCCCGCCCCACGGCGATGACCATCCCCGCCAGCCCCAGCAGCACGCCGAGCCCGAGCAGCAGCTTGAGCACCGAGGGCGTGGTCTGGAACCGCGTGTCCGTCCGCAGGGCCAGCGACAGCCCGTCGGCGCCCGGCGCGCCCGCGATGATCGCCGCGACGACGGGCCGCACGTCGCCCTCGCGCGTCGCCACGACCCGGCCGTCGAGCGCGACGGTGGTCCGCTCCGGCGTCGACGCCACGGTCAGCGTGCACGGTCCCGCGGGTCGGGGAACGGCGGCGAGCACCTCGCCGTCGCTGGTCACGAGCACGCCCCCGGGCACCGGGCGCACGGTCAGGCCGCCGACCGGGGCGGGCGGGGTGCCGGGCGGCGTCGTCGCCAGCGTGGCCGCGCCGGGCGGGGTGGCGTCCAGCGCCGCGCAGCTCACGGCGGCGTCGAGCGCGACCGGCTCGTAGGGCATCAGGGGCAGCGCGACCGCCGTCTGCCCCGGCGCCTGGGGCCACGCGAACGTGACGACGGGCTGGCTGACCGGGGCGAGCGGGAAGAGGATCGCGCACAGCAGCGTGAGCACCGCGGACGCGAGCAGCAGCCCGCGCCCGCGAGCCCTACCCGAGGTACTCACGTCCCGAGTAGGCCTCCGAGGCCAGGGTCGCGAACTGCTGCAGGCCGCTGCGGCTCACCCGGCCGACGGTGAGGTCGTAGCCGTCGGTGGGCTGGTCGTAGACGATCCGGTCGACGTTGCCCCAGGGCAGCGCCGGCACCCCGCCCGGCGTGATGGCGGAGAACGGGCGCACCGTCGCCCACGTCCGCTCCGACTGCACCATCGTCCCGCCCCACGACTCGTAGGTCGGGTTGGTGAGGATGAACTCCGGGGTGCCCTCGGCGGCGATCAGCCGCAGGGTCGGCGTGGGCGCGATGCCGTCGCGCACCGCGACCTGGTCGACGCACGGCCAGAGCACGGACGAGAGCTGGTCGCCGAACACCCCGCCGGCGACGTCCGACGCGGGACGCCCCGCGGGCCCGGTCAGCGCCGACACCGGCTGCAGCCGCGCGAGGTGCGGCGCCGCGACCGCGAGCGAGCTGTCGGGTCCGGCGACGCGGTCCTCGACCTGCAGGCGCACCGCGGTCGGCCGGCTGCCGGGCAGCTGGACGGGGATCTCCTGCCACTGCCGCGCCGTGAACCCGGGACCCGGCGTCACCGCGACCGACTCGGCCTCCACCGGCGCCGCCGGGTCGCCGGACCCGAACTGGACGACGATCCGCTGGCGGTCGGGGTCGTTGCCGGCGACGGGGACGGTCAGGTGCGTCGGCGCGTCGGGGTCCTGCGGGTCGGCGGCCGGCAGCGGGTACCAGCCGGTGGTCAGCGTCCCGAGTCCCGTGACGCCGGCGGGCGGCGTCGTCGGGTCGGTGCCGGGCACGAGCTCGACCTGGTCGTGCCACACCGCGCCCGGACCGGGGGCGGGCAACGGGGCGGGGTCGTCGAGGGCGAGCGCGAAGTCGCCCGCGCGCTGGTCGGGCGTGGTCTGCGCGCCGAGGTCCCCCGGGGTCCGCGCCATGACGAACACGGCCTCGGACAGCCCGCACCCGCGCCCGGTGAGCGCCTGCAGCTGGCTGCCCGCCACCGTCCACCCCGGCGACTGCCGGATCGGCGCCAGCACCATCACCCAGACCATCAGCCCGACGAGCACGGCCGTCGCGGTGACGAGCACGGCCCGCTCCGGGGTCACCCCGTACGTCCGGCGCCCCTGGCGCCGGCGCCACGCCAGCCACAGCCCGGCCGCCGCCGCGAGGAGCAGCCACCACCAGACGTCGCGCAGGTAGAACTCGTTCCAGTGCGGGGCGAGCATCTCGAGGTCGAGCATCGAGATCTCGGGGTCGAGGTGGTCGCCGTAGAGCTGGCCGCGGTCGCTGTAGGGCTTCCAGACGTTGGGCGCGGCGAAACCGAACACGGTCGCGCCGGCGATCAGGGCCACCGACGCCCCCGTGACCAGCGCGCCCGGCCGGCGCGGCAGCGGCGAGCGCAGCAGCGTCAGCGCGAGCAGCACGGTGGCCGGCGCGGCGACGGCGCCGAAGTGGTTGACCCACTTCGTCGGGCCCAGCGCCAGCAGGCCGAGCGCGACGGCCGTGGTCACCGCGGCGGCGAGGGTCGCGTCGCGCAGCCGCCCGCCGGCGGGGCCCTGGCGGCCGCTGCCGATGGAGACGACCACGAGCAGCACCACGGTCAGCAGCACCGGCAGCCGCCGGCCCCAGGTCCCGGTCTCGATGAGGGTCCGGTAGTGCGCCCACTCCTCGTACCAGGGGAAGGTCAGGTAGTACCAGCTGTGCACCGCGGTGGCCTCGACGACGTCACCGAGGGTGGCGTCGCCGAAGCCGATGGGGATGGCGATCGTGCCGGCGGCGATCACCGCGCCCGCCGCGCCCAGACGCGAGCGCCAGCCGTGCGCGACCAGCCAGCGCCAGAGCCAGGGCAGCGCGACGACCACGGGGGCGGCGGCCACGAGCCCCGACGGCGAGACGGTGACCGCCAGCGCGGCCAGCGCCGTCGCCGGGATCAGGAGGCCGACGGCCTCGCGCCGGCGTGCGACCTCGGCGAGCACCAGCACCGCCGCGGCCAGCGGGACGATGACCACCTCGGGGCGCAGCGCCATCCCGTACGGCAGCCACCACGCGAGGTGCGCGAGCAGCAGCGCCCACGCCACCCCGGGCAGGCGCCCGGCGCGCCCGAGCAGCGCGACCAGCAGCATCCGCAGCAGCCACCACGTCGCCAGCCCGAGCACCAGGGGCAGCAGGCGCATCCACATCAGGCCCCACCCGGGCAGGCCGATCGCCTCGCCGAGGTGCCCCCACACGGCCATGAGGTACTGCGTCAGCACGAACGGGTTCTCCGTCGTGTTGAACATGTAGATCTGGTTGCCGATGTAGCCGGTGGGCGTCGCGCCGCGCGCCATCAGCAGGTACCAGGAGTCGTCGTTCTGCAGCGGCCCGAGCACCACCCAGGCGGCGGACACGAGCAGCACGACGGCGTCGGCCGGGTGGAACCGCGGACGCTCCACACGCGGGCCGCGGCCACGCCAGCGCCGGGTCGCGAGCCAGAGCGTGGCGCCGAGGGCCAGCGCGTGCAGCACCAGCAGGGTCAGCTTGAACGCGCTCGGCACCGACGAGTAGCGGTCGTCGGTGTGGATCGTCGCGGCCAGGCCCGGCGTGCCCGGCGCGTCCGTCGCGAGCTCGGCGACCTGCGGGACGAGCGCGCCCGGCCGGTCGACGAGCACCTGCCCGTCGCGGGACACCCGCGTCCCGGCCTGGTCGGCGACGACGCGGTAGGTGCAGTCGCCGAGCGGGAGCAGCTCGTCGAGCAGCGTGTCGCCCGAGCTCGTGACGACCACCCGGCCGCCGCTGGTGACGACGCGCAGGCCCCGGCCGGGCGTGCCGGCGGAGGCCGGCTCGGTGCGCAGCCCGTCCCCGCCCGCGCGCAGGGCGGCGCACGGCACGTCGGCGGTCAGGGACAGCGGTCGGTACGGGGTGAGCGGGATGCTCGTCGACGTCGCGGGCGCCCCGGCCTTCGGCCAGGTGACGACGGGGTCGTCGGCGAGCACCGGGGCGAGCGGGATCGCGAGCCCCAGCACGACGGTGAGCGCCGCGAGCGCCGCCAGCCACCACCCACCGGTGCGCGGGCCCCGGCGCGGCGGCCCGGACGGCTCATCGTGGGGTCCCGCGCCCGGAGCCGGGTCGGCCCGGTCCTCCTGCGCTGCCACCACGGCCATGGGTCGCGACGATATCGACGGGCCCGGGACGCACCCCGACGAGGTCGGCGTGGCGAGCTGCGACCCGGGGCCAGCTCCGCTGCGCTGCGTGTCCCTCGTACCCTCGGGGCATGACCGTCACCGGCCCGGACACCGGCGAGCGGCCCGCCCCCCTGGGGCTCGGGGCCCAGATCGTGCGGTTCGTCGCGATCGGCGCCGTCGCGGCGTCGGTCGACCTCGGCTTCTACGCGGGGCTGCTGGCGCTCGGCGTCTGGGCGCCGCTGGCCAAGGCCGTGTCGTTCATCCTCGGCACCACGACGGCGTACCTGCTCAACCGCCGCTTCACCTTCGCCTCCTCGTCCGGGGGCACGGGCAAGTTCCTCGGCTTCGTCCTGCTCTACGGCTCGACCTTCGCCGTCAACGTCGGCGTCGCGAGCCTCGTGCTGGCCGTCATGCACGCGCCGTCGGTGAACCCGGGCGTGCTCGCGGGCTTCCTGTCCTGGTTCATCGCCCAGGCCTGCGCGACGACGATCAACTTCGTCGTCATGCGCACCGTGATCTTCCGCGACTGAGCCTCAGCGCTCCGGCGACGGCGTCCCCGGCGGCGGGTTGCCGATGGGGCCGGGGGTGTACGTCCCCCACACCTCGCGCTCTCCGCGCTCCACGGTCGGCGACGCCGCGTCGGGCGTGTACGGGTCGAGGCGCTCGACGATGCCCCAGTCGCGCTGCGGCTGGCCCTCGAGGTAGGTCGGGAGCTCGGTGCGCCGCTCGAGGATCTCGATCCACCCCAGCGGTCCGCCCGCGTTGGCCGACGACCAGTTCACCCCACCGGGGCGCAGCTGGCTGGCGTCGGCGATGAGGCGGTAGCGCGCCACCTCCGCGATCCCGTCGCGCACGTCGAACGGCCGCAGGCACGGGCTCGCGAACTGCACCGGCCACTCGAGGTAGCCCGGGTTCTCCGGCCCGAGGATCTCGGTCAGCGGCACGAGCTGCGGTGCGCGCATGGGCGCCACGGCGAGCCAGCCGTCGGGCCCGAGCGCGCGGTCCTGGGCGATGAGGCGCACCTCGTCGGCCTGGGCGCCGGCGCCGGTGGCGAGGTTGAGCCGAATCTCCCGCCACCCCGGCTCACCGAACGCCCCGTCGTCGATCCCGTCCTGCCCGAGGATCTGCACGCGGCCGTCGGGCAGGCGGTCGGCGAACTGGATGGTGAGGAAGTTGCCGCCGTTGAGGCGCCCGGCGACCGAGAGCACCAGCGGCGTCGCGCCGCTGCGCAGGTCGTCGTCGAGCTGGTACCAGTCGGTGCGCAGGACGCCGGTGCCCCCGCCCGCCGCGTACGAGCCGAGCGCCTGGTCGGCGAGCCCGTTGCGCAGCGAGTACTCGACGCCCGACACCCCGGTGCCGCCCCCGACGGGCGGGGCGGCGCCGGCCGCGGAGAACCCGGTGCTGCCGGGCTGCGGGTCGACCAGCTGCGCCTCGGGCGCCGACGCCGGCACGGAGCCGGGCGGCAGCGGCGCGGGGGTCGGGGCCGCCGCGGCGCCGGGCGTGGTGCTCGTCGTCGTGCTGCTGGGCGGGGTGGTGGTCGTGGTCCCGCCGCCGTCGGTGATCGCCCCGCCGGAGCCGCCGGACGCGGTCGCGCCCGTCGCGGGGTCGGTGGTCGGCGTGGGGGTCGGCGGCGCGACGGTGGGCAGCACGCCCGGCGCGGACGGCGCGAGGCCGGTGGGGGCGGGCGCGGCGGCGAGGACGCCGGCGAGCGTCGAGCCCTCCACACGCACCCGCTCGGCGAGCCCGCAGCTCCCGCCGAAGGGGTGCTCGAGGACGTCGCTGCCGAGGGAGAAGCTGCCCTCCTGCGCCTCGATCCCGTCGACCATCGACATCATCTCGAACGCCAGCAGCGCCGCGCAGACCAGCGCGATCGGCGCCGACCCGATGCGCAGCGCCCGCGCCCGGCGCTCGACGGTCGAGCCGCCGCGGGTGCGCCGCAGCCGGCCCAGCGCCTCGCGCGGGGGCTTGAGGACGGCCCCGACCGCGGCGGACGCCGCCGAGGGCTCGGCGGCCTCGGTGTCCGGGTCGCCGTTGACCGGGACCCGCGGCGCGCCCCGGATGTGCTCGATCCCCGCGAACACCAGCAGGAGGATCGCCACGCCGAGGCACAGCGTGTAGATCGGCCACGGCGCGGTGAGGCCGTAGCCGAACGGCCAGCCGTCCCAGAACACCGGGCCGCCGCTGAACGGCACGCCCCAGTTGTTCGTGTACCACCAGGTGTTCGGGCCGGTGAACGCCAGCGCGAGCACCACGAACAGCGCCGCGAGGAACAGCAGCCGGTTGCGGCGCGAGCGCAGGACGTCCGACGACGTCGCGAGCGCCGTCAGTGCGGCCATGCCGGCGCCGAGGGCGGCGAACGCCCCGAAGTGGTGCGTCCACTTTGTGGGGGTCAGGGCGAGGACGGCGAACGCGATGACCGACGAGCCGATGAGGCGCTGCGAGGGGCCGAGGGCGGCGCCGGCGATCTTGTCGCGGCGCAGCAGCACGACGATGCACACGGCGATCCCGAGCATCAGCAGCAGCACCGGGAAGCGCCGTTCCAGCGAGCCGTCGGCCGCGGTCCCGAACAGCGACTGGTAGCGCACGACCTCCTGGAACCAGCTCCAGTTCGGCCCCATCAGCGTGCGCAGGCGGGTCGCCTCCCACACCGCGGACCACGTCTGGTCGGCGAAGACCACCACGAGCACCAGCAGGCCGGCCGCGAACACCGGCGCGAGCACCGGCAGCCAGCCGCCGAAGCGGACGCGCTCCATCACCAGGCGCCACAGCGGGCGCGCGGAGGCGAGGAACGGGGCGACGGCGATGAACCCGGTCGGCGTCGCGGCGACCGCGAACGCGGCGGCCATCAGCCCCAGCGCCACCGGGGCGAGTCGCCGCGTCGCCACCCCGCGCTCGACCGCGCAGAACGCGAGCAGCGCCGAGATGACGACGACGGGCTCGGGGCGCAGCCCGTTGTTGTAGGGCAGCCAGAACGCGAGGAACACCATCGCCGCGGCCCACGCCGCCGCCTTCGACCGCCGGACCTGCTGGCCCAGGCGCGGGAGCATCTCGCGGCTGATGAGGATCCAGGACACGATCCCCATGAGCAGCGACGGCACGCGCAGCCACAGCACCGAGTCGTCGACGCGGATCCACAGCGCGTAGATCTCGTAGAACCAGCCGAACGGTGCCTCGGGGACGTTGAACCAGCGGTAGTAGTTGCCGATGAAGCCCGCCGACTCGCGGGCGCGGGCGATGCCGAGGATGTAGCCGTCGTCGGAGGTCTGGCTGCCGATCACAGCCCACACGGCGAGCACGGCGGTGACGACGAGGTCGCGGCTCGTGGGCCACCACCAGCCCTTGGGCGCGAGCCGCGGCGCCCGGCGCCCGGCGCGCACGTCGAGCGCGTGCAGCGCCCACACCCCGCCCATCGCCGCCAGCACGGCGAAGAGCCCGGCCAGAACCTTCAGCGTGGTCGGCGTCGTCTCGAAGCGCGTGTCCGGCGTGATCGACACCGCGACGCCGGCGACGTCGTCACGGGAGTCGTCGAGGTCGGAGTAGATGCCGACGACCTGCGGGCGCGCGTCGAACGGCAGCCGGATCTGCTGCCCGACGCCGAGGTCGACGAGCGTCGAGAAGGCGTCGGAGGTGATGCGCACCGTGCAGTCGCCGGTCGGCACCGCCGCGGTGGCCATCTGCTGGCCGAGGTCGTTGAGGACGAGCTGGCCGTTCTCGACGGTGAGGCGCATCCCGACCTGCGGCCCGTCGGGCGACAGCGGCGGGTAGGTCGAGACGACGGTGGCCGCGGGCACGTTGCGCGCGTCGAGGTCCTGCACCGCGCGACAGGGCACCGTGATGCTCATCGTCTCGGGCCGGTACACCACCAACGGGGCGTCGACCGGACGGGTACCCGTGGTGGCGCTCGGCCACAGGATCGTCGAGGTCTCCTGCACCACCGGCAGGATGGGGAACAGCACCCCGAGGACCGTCCCGAGCAGGCCCAGCCCGACGGCGAGCAGGCGCAGCCACCGGGGCCCGCGGGTGGGGCGACGTCCGGGCGGGGTCTCGGCGGCGTCGTCGCCCGGACGCACCGGGCTGACGGCCTGTTCCGAGGTCAGCACGCTGCGAGGTTAGTCCGGGGCCCGGAGACGCCCGTGAGGTGTCCCGGTGTGGGTGACCGCGCCCACCCCGCTCACCGACGGTGGAAGCGCTCCCGGCGACCGAGGCGCACGAGGGCGAGCCACTCGCGCAGGCCCGCGGGGTCGCGGCGCGAGACGAGGAAGTACCAGGCGAAGCGCAGGTGCTCGATGGCCCCGAACCGGCGCAGTCCCGGCTGCGCCAGCAGGTAGCCGCGGTTGCGATAGGTGTAGTAGCGCTTGGTCGCGTCGCCCGGGTCCTGGGCGTGCAGCCGCCCGCCGAGCATCGGGCGGAACTCCGCGGAGCCGTCGGGGTGCACGTACGCCGTGGTCAGGCACGTCCCGTAGGGAAGCCCGGAGCGCGCCAGGCGCCGGTGCACCTCGACCTCGTCGCCGCGGACGAACAGCCGCAGGTCGGGCACGCCGACGACGTCGAGCGTCGAGGCCCGGAACAGCGCGCCGTTGAACAGGTGCGCGATGCCGGGCATCAGCTCGCCGTCCCCGTAGCCCGCCAGCTCCGAGCGCCGGCGCATCCACCGCAGGCCCTGGCGCAGCGGGAACGCGAGGCGCTCGGGGTCGGCCAGGTCGGCGATCACCGGCGACACCTCGGCGAGCCCGCGCCGGCGCGCGATCTCGAGCAGCGTCGCCAGGACGTGCTCGTCGGCGGGGCGGCCGTCGTCGTCGGCGAGCCAGAGCCAGTCGGTGCCGCGGGCGAGCGCGGTGAGCATGCCCAGCGCGTAGCCGCCGGCGCCGCCCAGGTTGTGGTGCGAGGGCAGGTACGTGACGGGCAGCCCGCAGTTCTCCACGACCTCGCGCGTCGCGTCGTCGGGCCCGTTGTCGACGACGACGAGGTGGTCGGGCCTGCGGGTCTGCTTCGCGATCACCGCGAGCCCGTCGACGAGCAGCTCGGCGCGGTGGCGGGTGACGACGACGGCGACGACCGTCTCGCCGTCGGGCGCCACGGTCACCCGCCGGCCTCGACGCCGTCGAGGCGGCGCAGCGTCTCCGGGCTCAGGTTCTCGAAGACGTCGCGGCCCTTGTAGTGGCTGACGACCTCGCGCAGCGGGCCCTGCTCGCGCATGACCCCGCCGTCCATCCAGATCGCGGTGTCGCAGAGCTCGACGAGGAACTCGTCGGAGTGCGACGCGAACACGAGGATCCCGGAGCGGCCCACCAGGTCGCGCAGGCGGTCGCGGGCCTTCTCGAGGAACGCCGCGTCGACGGCGCCGATGCCCTCGTCGAGGATGAGGATCTCGGGGTCGATCGAGGTGACGACGCCCAGCGCGAGCCGCACGCGCATGCCCGTCGAGTAGGTCCGCAGCGGCATGTCGAGGTAGTCGCCGAGCTCGGTGAACTCGGCGATCTCGTCGACGCGGCGCTCCATCTCGCGGCGGTTCATGCCGAGGAAGAGCCCACGGATGAGGATGTTCTCGTAGCCGGAGATCTCCGGGTCCATGCCGACGGCGAGGTCGAACACCGGCGCCACGCGACCGCGGATCGACGCCCGCCCGCGCGTCGGCTCGTAGATGCCCGCGAGCAGGCGCAGCAGCGTCGACTTGCCCGCGCCGTTGTGCCCGACGAGCCCGACGCGGTCGCCCTCGCGCAGCGTGAGGTCGATGTCGCGCAGCGCCTCGACCACCGGCACCTTCTGCTCGCTGATCCGCCCGCCCGCGCGACCGAGGACCGACTTCTTCAGCGACCTGTTCTTGGCGTCGAAGATCGGGAACTCGACGGAGGCCCCGCGGACCTCGATGCTGACCATCGCGCTCACACCCAGTACGCGACGCGGGATCGGTAGTTGCGCAGCGCCACGAGCGCCAGTGTCCACCCCACCACGGTGATGCCGCCGACGACCGCCCAGTGCGTCCAGCTCTGGACCTGGCCGACCAACGGCGCCCGGAAGATCTCGATGAAGTGGTAGAAGGGGTTGAGCTTGGCCAGCTGCTCGATGATCGACTTGGTGCTCCCGGGCGCGCCGCCGCTGAGCAGATCGGTGGTCCAGATGATCGGCGTCATCGTGAAGAACAGCTGCATGAAGCTCGAGACCACCGGCGGGATGTCGCGGAAGCGCGCCGAGATGATCCCGAACAGCAGCGTCACCCACAGTCCGTTGATCACGATCAGCACGAACGCGGGGATCGCAAGCAGCGCCCACCAGCTCAGGCCGGGGTGCAGGATGCCGGGCGTCCCGCCGGTGCCGGGCACGACGTTGATCATCCGGTAGGGCTCGTCGAGCTGGGTGAAGAAGATCGCGAGCACGACCACGTAGACCACGACGTTGTGGGCGAAGAAGAGGATCTGCCGCCACACCGTCCGGAAGACGTAGATCATCAGTGGCGCGGGCAGGAAGCGGATGAGGCCCTCGTTGGCGATGAAGGTCTCGGTGCCCTCCAGCACGCAGGCGCTGATGAAGTACCAGATCATGAAGCCGACGGTCACGTACGGCATGAACGTGCCGATGGGCTGGCCGAAGAGCTGGGAGTACAGCCCGCCGAGCGCCGCGGCCGTGACGGCCATGCTGATCGTGATCCACAGCGGGCCGATCACCGAGCGGCGGTACCGCTGCTTGATGTCCTGCCAGCCCAGGTGACCCCAGAGCTCGCGCTGGGCGACGGCCTTGCGGATGTCGTCGAACGCACGTCCCCAGCTGCGCGGTGACGGCGCGTTCTCGACGGACGCCGGGTCGTCGGCGTCCTGGCGCGCGAGTGCGGGGACGGCCACGTCGGGTGAGGGTACCTGCGCACCCGGTGTGCGCCGGGAGCCCACGTCGCGGGCCTGTCGCGCCGGTCCCGCGCTCAGAGGTACTGGCCGGTCGTACCGCCGCCGGCGGCCGCCGACGCGCCACTGGGCAGCCCGCGCCGCATCTGCTCGAGCTGCACCTTGGCGGCCATCTGCTGGGCCACGAGCGCGGTCTGGATGCCGTGGAACAGGCCCTCGAGCCAGCCGACGAGCTGGGCCTGGGCGACGCGCAGCTCGCCCGCCGACGGGGGCTCCTCGCCGCCGAAGGGCTCGACGAGCCGCTCGAGCTCCTCGCGCAGGTCGGGCGAGAGCGCCGACTCGAGCTCGCGCAGCGACGAGGCGTGGATCTCGCGCAGCCGCCCGCGGCTGGCGTCGTCGAGGTCGGTGCCGCGGACCTCCTCGAGCAGCTGCTTGATCATCATGCCGATGCGCATGACCTTGGCGGGCTCCTCGACCGAGCCCGAGAGGTCCTCGCGCTCGGCGGGCGCGCCGGCGCCGTCGGCAGCGCCGTCGCCGTCCGCGCCGTCCTCGCCGCCGCCGGGGACCCGCACCGTCCCCACCGGCTGGCCGTCGGGGCCCACGACCATCACCTGGTCGCCGGGCGTGGGACTGCGGTCGCCGGTGGCCTCGCTCATGCCCTCCATCCTCCACCCGTCGGCGAGCGGCGCCCGTCCGGCGCCCCGCGGCGTCCCCTGAGCTGACCACCGTCGCCGCCCGGTGGGGCGCTCCGTACCCTCCGAAGGCGTGTCCTTCGACGTCGCCCGGGTCCGCGGCCTCGTGCCGGCCCTGGGCGACGGATGGGCGCACCTCGACGGGCCCACCGGGATGCAGATCCCCGAGCAGGTCGCCACCGCCGTGTCCTCGGCGCTGCGGGCGCCCGTCTCGCGGCCGGGTGGGGTCTACCCGGCGTCCAAGCGCGGCGGCGCCATCGTCGAGGCCGCGCGCCGGTCGATCGCCGACCTCGTGGGCGCCGACCCCAAGGGCGTCGTGCTCGGCCCCGGCCCGGCGCCGCTGATCGAGCGCCTCGCCGACGCGCTGGGCGCCGACTGGGCCCTCGGCGACGAGGTCGTGGTCTCCCGCCTCGACGACCTCGCCAACGTCGCGCCGTGGGAGCGCGCCGCGCACCGGGCCGGCGGGCGGCTGCGCACCGCCGAGATCGACGTCGAGACCTGCGAGCTCCCCAGCTGGCAGTTCGACGAGCTGCTGGGCGAGCGCACCCGCGTCGTCGCGGTCACCGCGGCGTGCCCGGCGATCGGGACGCGCACCGAGGTGGCCGCCATCGCCCGCAAGGTGCACGCCCTGCCGCACCGGGGCACGGGCATCGAGCCGCTGATCGTCGTCGACGCCAGCGCCGCCGCGCCGTACCTGCCGCTGGACCTCGAGACGATGGGCGCCGACGTCATGGTGCTCTCGGCCGCGGCGTGGGGCGGGCCGTCCGTGGGCGCGCTGGTGTTCCGCACGCCCGACCTGCTCGACCGCCTGCCCGCCGCCTCGCTCGACGCCTCCGCCCGCGGACCCGAGCGCCTCGAGGTGGGCGACGCCCCGTGGGCCCTGCTCGCCGGGCTCGTCGCGTCGGTGGACTACCTGGCCGACCTCGACGACACCGCCCAGGGCTCGCGCCGCGACCGCGTGCTCACCTCGATGAGCTCGGTGCGCTCGCACCAGGACGACCTCACGTCCTACCTGGTGTCCGAGCTGCGCTTCCTGCCCGGCGTCATGGTCATCGGCGAGCCGCCGCGCCGCATCCCGGTCGTCGCCTTCACGGTCGCCGGGCGCACCGCCCGCGAGGTCGCGGAGCGCGTCGCCGAGCACGGCGTCTGCGTCGTCACCGACACCGGCGACAGCGGCGCGCTCGAGGTCCTGGGCGGGGCCGAGGTGGGCGGCGTCGTGCGCGTCGGGCTGGCGCACTACAGCACCCGCGCCGAGATCGACACCCTGGTGAGCGCGCTCGCCCGGTTGTAGGTGCGCTGCGCGCACGTGAGCAGAAATCGGTGCTCCGGCACCAAGTGGTGCTCACGTGCGCTCGCGCACCCCTCACTCGTCGCGCACCACGAGCACGATCTTGCCGATGACGCCGCCCTCGTCGAGCGCCGCGTGGGCGCGCGCGGCCTCGGCGACCGGGACGTACTCGTGGATCACCGGGCGCACCTCGCCCCGGCCGATGAGCGGCCACACCTGGTCGCGGGTGCCGGCGACGATCGCGCCCTTGCCGTCGGGGCCCTCGACCTCGCGCCCGCGCAGGGTCGTGGCGCTGATCGACAGGCGCCGGCCGAGCATCGCCCCGAGGTTGATCTCGGTCTTCGCCCCGCCCATCAGCCCGATGATCACCAGGCGCCCGCCGATCGCGAGCGCCGTGAGGTTCGCCTTGAGGTTCGAGGCGCCCATGTTGTCGAGGACGACGTCGACGCCCCGGTCGTCCGTGGCGCTCGCGACCTCGCTGGGCAGGTCGTCGTGGTAGTCGATCGCGACGTCGGCGCCCAGGTCGAGGCAGGTCTGCAGGCGCTCGGGGGAGCCGGCGGTGGCCAGCACGCGCGCACCGAGGGCCTTGCCGATCTGGATCGCGTGGGTCCCGATGCCGCCGGTCCCGCCGTGCACGAGCAACGTCTCGCCCGCCTGCAGGCGCCCCGCCAGCGTGAGGTTCGACCACACCGTGCACGCGACCTCGGGCAGCCCGCCGGCGTCGGTCAGCGAGACGCCGTCGGGGACGGGCATCAGCTGCGGCGCGGGCACCGCGACCTTCTCGGCGTAGCCGCCGCCGGCCAGCAGCGCGCAGACCGGGTCGCCGACCGACCAGCCCTCGACGTCGTCGCCGAGCGCCGCGATGCGCCCCGCGCACTCCAGCCCCGGGATCTCCGACGCCCCGGGCGGCGGCGGGTAGTTGCCCTGGCGCTGCAGGACGTCGGCGCGGTTGACCGCCGAGGCGACGACGTCGACGACGACCTCGCCGGGACCGGGTTCCGGGTCGGGGTGCTCGGTCCACTCGAGGACGTCGGGACCGCCGGGCTCGCGGATGCTGATCGCGTACACGGCGCGCGACGCTAGCGCCGACGGGCGCCCGCCGCGTCCCGTACCACGGGTAGGTCCTTCCGCAGTACCATCGCCTCATGGCCGCCGAGCAGGAGCCGCGTTGGCTCGACCCCGCCGAGTGGCACGCGTGGCGCAACTACATCGCGGGCCAGGCGCTGCTGGCCGGACGCCTCAACCGCGAGCTCTCCGACGCCCACGGCCTCTCGCTCGCCGACTACGAGATCCTCGTGCGCCTCTCCGAGCAGCAGGACCACCGGATGCGCATGAGCCTGCTCGCCGACGAGGTGGTCGCGTCGAAGTCCCGGCTGTCCCACCAGGTGTCGCGGCTCGAGAACGACGGCCTGGTGCGCCGCGAGCTCTGCCCGTCCGACGGCCGCGGGGTCTTCGCGGTGCTCACCGACCGCGGCTTCGACCTGCTCCAGCGCGCCGCGCCCGACCACCTCGAGGGCGTGCGCGCCCACTTCGTCGACCTGCTCGACGACCACGAGCGCAAGGTCATCGGCGACGTCTTCGAGCGCGTCCAGACCAAGCTGCGCGCCGACTCCTGACCCGCCCTACCCTGGCCCGCGGAAGCGTGGCAGAGCGGCCGATTGCATCCGCCTTGAAAGCGGACGTCCAGCGATGGACCGGGGGTTCGAATCCCCCCGCTTCCGCGGCGCTGGCCTGGTCTTCTGTCGGCAGGGAGCCGGCTCCTCATAGGCTGTCCGACCGTCTGGTCTCATTTCTGGTCTCAGTAGTAGGGGGGATATGGGTTCCGGCGATGGGTCGGGGGCGCGCTCGACCGACGACACCGACGGGAGCTCAACGGAGGGCGACTCGGAGGACCAGGCGGCAGCGTCCCAGCGAGTGGCGGCGGACGCCGGGGTTGCCGAATTTGAGGCGCAGACGAGCGACGAGGCTGGCTCCAGTCGGATCACCGCGACACAGCTAGCCTTCGCCGGCGCGCTCCTCGCCTCCGTTGGCGCAGCCGGCGCGCTCGGTGCGCTCGATCGAAACGAATTAGCGGTAGCATTCGCAGCTATCCCTTTCGTGATTCTCTTAGTGGTCGCATGGTGGCCTCGCATCGGAATTCTTCGACGTCTCACGCTCGTCGTTCTCTTAATTCTCTCGGGAATCGTCCTGTATCTTGTGGCGCCCGCGGGGAAGAGCGAGTCGGAGGCCCCACCGCCAAACTCGCTCCTGCCCATGTCCTCGTATCAGCTTCCCGCGTCGTCGACCACGACTGCAATCCCGTCAACGACAGCTCCCACGACTACGACTCGACCTCCGATCGACCGTGCAAGCGAGACAATCAATGTAAGACTCGGTTCGACTGAGACCGGGCTAGGCGGTTCGACGCGAATCGGTCTGATCTCAATCTATCCCTCGGACGCAGTCATGACGTTCACCAGTCCGCTACGGCAGTGTCGAGCAACACTCGAAGTCGGGGAGTCGTTCGTCGCACAGGAGTCTCCCTACCTCTCTACAAATTGGTACAGTCTCACGCTCTTGAACAAGTCATCCAACTCGGTTCAGGTTGAGATCGCTCAGGGAAGTGGCGATTATCCACCTTCTGGCGGCTCTTGTTACTAGCTCGAAGGCGAATCCCACAAGAGGGATGCGAGCCGTCCTGCGACGTCGCGCCGAATAGGCTCCGTGACGTGCTGGTAGCGCTTGGCCATCGCCGAGTGAGACCACCCCATGGTCGCCATCACGGCTCGCTCGGGGACGCCGAGCAGGAGCAGCATCGTCGCCGCCGTGTGGCGCGCATCGTGCAGGCGCGCCTCTCGGACGCCGGCCTTCCGTAGCAGCCCCTTCCAATGGTTGTGATCCGTTCTGGGGTTGATCGGCCGGCCGTTCGGCTGAGCGAAGACCCAGCCACCTTCTTCCCACAGGTCGGCGGCCTTCTGTCGTTCGAGGTCCTGGGTGTCGCGGTGTCGGCGAAGAAGGCCCGCCACGGGATCAGGTAGGCCGACGCCGCGCCGGCCGGCGCGAGACTTGGTCTCCACGGTGATAAGGCCGCCCGTTCTCGACGGACAATCCCGGGCACGGCTGTGCCCGCACGAGTCTCCGCAGCCGTGCTGCCATGGGTATCGCTGGAGGGCTCGCCTCACACGCAATGTTCCTGCGTCAAGGTCGAGGTCCGGCCATTGCAGCCCGAGCGCCTCGCCCTTCCGAAGCCCGAGAGAGAGGGCGACCACCCAGCGCGCGCCGTTCCGCTGCTGTTCGGCGGCCGCCAGGACGCGGCGAGCCTCGTCGACCGTGAACGGCTCGACTTCCTCGTCGGTAAGACGAGGCGCCTTCGCGAGTTCCACCGGGTTCTTGACGATGTGACCCCGCCGCACTGCCTCGTTGAGTGCGGTTCGGAGCGTCCGGTGTGCCTGGTGCACCGTGCCCGACTTGAGCCCGCTGGCCGCCATCTTGGCGTAGAGCTTCTCGATGTGCTCGGCCTCGAGTCGGGCGAGGCGGTGACTGCCGAGGCCCGGCCCCAGATGCCGATAAACCGCCGTCCGATAGCCCGTCAGGGTCGATTGCCGAACGGCTGCGCTGATGATGTTCTCGACCCAGTGCTCCAGCCACCCGCCGACCGTCCAGCGTTGTCCGGGCCGGGTGAGCGTGCCAGAGGCGCGGTCACGTTCCAGCTTCTTGACCTTGGCCGTGACGTCCTTCTGAGTGCGCGCTCGGACGTGGCGGCGGTCCGGCTTCCCGTCGTCGCGCACGCCCATGGTTACGCGGCCGTGCCACCAGCCGTCGTTGCCGAGATACACCGACGACCGCCCGTTGGCGGCGCGTGTTCGCTTGTCCATGTCACGCCGCCGGGGTCGAGGGCGTGAGTCGACGAGCGAAGTCCGACACCGCGGTGCGCCGGACCCGTCGGAGTCGGCCGATCTGAACGGATTCGAGCTCGCCAGTGCGAACGAGGCGGAAGGCCATCGTCCGCCCAATCCCGAGGAGCTCCGCCGCCTCCTCGACGGTCAGGAGGACCTTATCCCCGTGATTCTCGGCCATGCTGCTTCTCCTTGATCATGAGTTGCCGAGTTGACGTCGGTCTTGGCCTGGTCGTACTGCTCGCGCCATCGCCGGCGTTGGGCGATGGACCGGAGCAGGAGTTGGAGCCGGTCGGGTTGGTCGCGGTCGCGGGGCCCGATGAGCTGCCAGTCGTAGCGGTCGAGGTCGCCGTCGTCGGTGCCGTGCTCGGCGGTGGCCCCGACGGCGCCGAGGACCTTGAGGACGTGAACGCGGCGCTCGCTGCGGTGTTGGGTCAGCGTCTTACCGGACCACTTGCGGGAGACCAGGCAGCGCCGGCCGCCATAGCCGAGGTTCTCGCGCTTGTGGGCCTTGGCGCGGCATTGGCCGGGCACCATCCCGGGCTTCGGGTTGTCCGGGGTGATGCCGTGGAGCAGCCAGTTCGGACAGGACTCCGAGCAGGGCTCCCACCGCAGCGCCTCGACCAGCCGGTCCATGTGCGCCGCGGCCGCGGGGGTGTCGGGCTCGGCGCTCTCGCCGATGCTCTTGGTCAGGTACTTCGTCAGGTACCGCAGCGCCTTGTCGCTCTTGTCGCTGCCGGAGATGACGCCCTGGATGTCGACCTGGGTTCCGAACTCGATGACATGCGCCGGGGCGGCGTCGGGGTCGTCGAGCTCGTCGAGCGCGGACTCCCACGAGCGGAGCGGGGTGCCGGTGTCGGGGTCGACGTAGCAGGCGGGGTCGTGGGTCTCGTCCCACACCGGCGGGCGGTCCTCAGTGTGGAGCGGCTGGTCGTGGTTGGGCCACCACACCTGGTGGTAGGTGGCCGCGACGACTTGCCGGATGAGCTTGCGGGGAATGGTGCCGCGGATCGCAGCGTGCAGGTGGGGGGCGCCGCGGCGCTGGGGTTCAACGGCGGCGAAGTACTGCACGTTCCACCCGACCGCGCGGCGCAGGTTCTGCACGAACCGGTCGAACAGCTCCCCGAGGTGCAGGGCGTCGCGGGCGGCGCGGCGGTAGTCGTAGCACTCGGGGTCCCGCGGAGCGCCGTCAGCGCGCACCGGGCCGTAGGACGGCAGCGTGAGTGTGACGAAGGTCGAGGGCCGGTAGGTCTTGCCGTTGGGGGCCTCGAACACCCGACCCGTGGTCGTGGCCCGGACCGGAAGGCGGGGCAGGTCGGGGACATCCTGGCGTCGGCGGGTGGAGCGGGTGCGGCGCCTCGGCTTCGCCTGCTCGTCGCGACTGGTGCTGGAGGAGCCGCGGACGCCTTCAGCGCGCAGCAGGGCGTCGGTGTCGTCAATTGCCGCCTCAACCTCGAGGACGCGGGTCATCTCGCCGGCCTCGAGCGCAGCGGCGTGGTCGTGCTCGAGGTCGGCCCGCTGCCCGAGCAGCGCCCGCTGGCGCACCGTCGGCTCCTGGGTCGGCGTCTCGGGTTCTTCGTCGAGGTGCCAGCCCTCGCGGGCCTGCCAGAGCCGCAGCCGCCGGGCGCGGTCGGCACACGGCCCACACACCGAGGCGCGGGTGGCGCCACATGGGATCGGGACCACGGTCGTGGCGCCGGTCTCGCGGTCGATGCGTCGGACCGCCAGGGGGCGAATGCACGCCCCGACCTGCTCGGCCGAGGTCTTCGCGACCTCGCACATCACGGGGCCGGTGAGCTTCCCGACCGGGACCGGCTCCGCGACTCGATCGTGCTCGTCGGCGGTGTTCATGAGCGGACCTCCGCGACGCGGCCGATGCCGTCGCCGATGCCGCCTGCGATCGCGGCCAGGACGTGCCCGACGCCGGTGACGACGCCGGGAGCGACAACGGCGAGCAGGGCGACGGTGATGACGCCGAGCACGACGGCGGCGCCGACGGCGCGGGTCTGGGCGGCGATCACGGTGAGAAGGCCCGTGATAATGACGGCGGCGATCACGGTTGCCTCCGATCGGCGTTGGGGCGGTCCAGGCGTACGGCCCGGACGTGGTGGAGCTCGCGGCGCGGGGCGCCGGCCGTGAGTTGGTGCTGGCGGTGGGCTTCGAGGGCACAGTCGGTGGCGGCGGTGAAGGCCTCCACTACCTGGGCCTCCCTGAGGGCGCGACGGCGGGCGAGAAGGACCCAACCGGCGGCCGTGAGGGCGCCGAGGACGAGGACGATGGCGACGCTCCAGCCGACGACGCGGTTGGCCTCGGCGGTGGTGGCCGCGATGCCGCGCAGTCCGGCGTCCAGGGTCCGGTAGCCCCCAGTCGCCAGGAGGACGACGCCGGCCAGGCCGACGAGGGCCCCGAGCAGCGAGCCGCCGGAGCCGTCGCGGGTGCTGTCGCCCGTGGTGCGGATGATGTTGATCAGGCCGGTCTGTCTCATGCCGCCTGTCCTCCCGAAGTGGAGCCGCCAGAGCGCTTGCTGCGGGTGGCGAGCGGGGGGACCTCGACCTGCTCGGGTGCCGGATGTTCGGCGGCGAGGTAGGCGAGTTCGGCGTCGGAGACCCAGTCGGCGCGGACCTTGATGGGCTGGCGCTTGCCGCCGTCCTCGTCGACGACGAACCCCATGCCGGGGCAGGCCTCGGGGATGGCGTCGCAGCGCGCCCCGCGGTCGTAGGCCGAGTCCGAGAGCACCATGCGTGTCTCGACGTCGGAGTCCAGCCGGAGCGCGACGCGGTAGCCGAACATGTCCCGGAAGGACAGGACTTCCTTGCGGGGGTCCTGCACGCACCCGATGACCACCACGCCGGGGGCGCGGCCCTGCGAGAGCATCCGGCGCACCGCGGCGTTGGCGCGGTCCTTGAGCTCGCGGTTGGCGATGTACGTCGTGAGCGCGAGCAGCTCATCGACCAGGATCACGTAGAGCGGGTAGTCGCCGAACATCCGCGCCAGCAGCTTGCGCACGTTGCCGCCGAGGGCCTCGGCGCGCTGGCGCATGAGGTCGGCGGCGAACTCCAGGGCGGCCACGAGGTGTTCGTCGTCGCCGTAGGCGAGCATGTAGAACAGGCCGGAGACCATGCGGTACTCCATGCCGCCCTTGGGGTCGATCCCGACCAGCCGCACCTTGCCCGCCGTGATGGCCGGAGCGAGGGCGCGGATGATGCAGGCGACCAGCCCGGACTTCCCGGCGCCGGTCAGCCCGGCGATCAGGACGTGGGTGCCCATCAGCCGCAACCACCACGGTTCGCCGTCCTCGCGCCGTCCGACCCGCAGCCAGCCGAAGTCGGGGGTGACGAGGTTGTCGCGCTCGTCCTTGTCCTCGGCCAGGACGTCGCGGTACACGACCCGCAGCAGCACCCAGCCCTCCCGCGACGGGTGGGCCAGGACGCGGACCTCGAGGGCGCACCACTCGCACGCGAGGGCGTCGGCCTGGCGGGCGATGACGCCGGGGGTGACCCCGGCGCAGAGCTGGACGTGGAGCTGGTCGACGTGCTCGCCCAGGGAGCACCACAGCAGCCGGGGGACGATGACGCGGTGGGAGGCGTCGGTGGCCTTCACGCCGGTCGCGGCGCACACGTCATCCCACGACCACCGGTACCGCGTCCGCCTCATGAAGCGACGCAGCCGTGACACCACGCGGGAGTCCCAGGTGCGGGGTGAGGAGCGCGACCAGAGCCGCCCGACCATCGCGCCGACGACGGCAACGGCGAGCAGCCCCCACGACCCGAGAGCAAGGTAGGCGAGCGCACCCAGGGTCAGGGCACCGCCCAGGACTGGCACGTAGAGGCAGCCCCAGACGGTCATGACCGCGAGCCAGCCGGCCCACCAGCCAGCGGTGAGCGAACAGCGAAGCAGCCGGGAACGCTCGTGGAGGCGCTCCATGCGCATCACGTCGGCACGGGTGCGGATGGTCTGGCCGCGCCACAGCCGCGCGGTGCTGATCTCTCTCATCGGGCTCGCCCCCCGAGCCCGCCGCGGCTGATGCGCTCCTTGGGGGCGTGGTTGGCGAACTTGCCGCCCTTGCCGTTGCACGCGCCGCACTTGCCGTAGGAGCGCTCCCAACCGCGGGAGGTCCAGGTGCGCTGGGCGCAGGAGCCGGAGCCCTGGCAGGCGGTGCAGAAGTGGTAGCCGCCGGTCGTCAGGCCGGTGGCGCGCATTGAACGAGCCATGATCAGAAACCCCTTTCGGAGCGAGAGGAACGGTGAGAACGGCCCGCACCGCGACTGCGTCGGCGGGTCTGGGCGGACGGGGAGCTGGCGACTTGAACTGCGGTCACTTCCCAGCAGCTCGACCCGCAGGCGGGGCATCGCTCGGTTGACAGCTGGACCACGCCGTCGCCGCCGTCCGTCGTGATCGGGACTGGGCTCCACTGCTCGACGCAGCCGGCGCTGCGACAGGTCAGGACCAGCTCGTCGAGCAGGGCGAGGGTCTGCACCCGTGTCCGAGGTGCCGGACGCGACGCGGCCATCAGGCGGCGTCCTCGGGTGTGATGTCTTCGCGCGTCGAGTTCTCCGTGGTCGGGGCCGGCGTGCCCAATGCGCGGCGGATCGCCCGTCGATCGGTGGGCGTAGTGGCCGCCCACAGCCCGTAGTCCTGGCCGGTGTCGAGTGCCCAGCGCAGGCACTCGGTGGCGACCGGGCAGGCCCGGCACAACGGCGCGATCGTGATCCGAGCCCGCGTCGTGGTCAGGCTGGTGTCGTCGTCGGTGGCCGGAAAGAACAGGTCGGGGTCGGTGTCGTGGCAAGCCGCGCGGGTCTGCCAGCCCGTGCCGGCCATCAGGCCGCCGCCTCGGATTTGCCCGGCCCGTTGCTCCCCTGGCCCTGAGTGCCACGGGCGCCTCCGCCGGGTGCGCGCATGCCGCGTGCGCGCAGGCTGAACGCCAGGCGCGGCCGGGGGCCGTTGGTGTCGAGGTAGGGGGTGACCTCGAGCCCCTCGAACTCCACCGGACGGAACGGCAGCCCAGGCAGCGCCTCCGGCGGAACCGGCTGCACCTCCGCGGCGATCTTCACGTTCACCGAGCGCTCGTTCTTTCGCGCCTCGGGGTCCGGGTCGTGGACGCCGACCTCCCAGACCGGCAGACCGTTGTCCTTGTCGACTGCCTGCACGAACCGGTCGCGCGTCGAGCGGTCGTAGTCCGGTACCGCCTCGGCGCCGTCGGTGGTCAAGAACGCGCCATGGGGGAAGACGTCCCCCATCGACACCTTCAGTCGCCTCTTGATGGCCATCGTTGTTGCTCCACTTCGCTGAATCGCACCCCACGTGTCGGGGCCTGCGACTAGCGTCAGAGCGGTCTCGGCATCGACCCGGAAGAAAATTCCGGGGTCCTCGACTGAGCCGGGGGGAGGTTCTTGCCATGCGCGGGATGACTGAGTCGCTGACCATCGGCGAGCGCGTCGCGTTCTACCGCCGACGCCGCGGGCTGTCCCAGGACGTGGTAGCCGGCCTCGTCGGCCGGACCGAGGACTGGCTGAGCAAGATCGAAAACAACAGGGCGGAGCTCGACCGACTTTCAGTCATCCGCCGCTTCGCCGACGTCCTCGACGTCTCGCTTGGAGACCTACTCGGCGAACCGACACTGCTCGACTGGACCGCGGAGAGCGGCACCAGCACCGTTCCTGCGCTGCGAACCGCCCTGATGGACTACCGCAAGCTCAACGCGGTCCTCCGGCGAGCCGCGCCGGCCACCGAGCCACCGGCTATCTCGGCGATCGAGCGGGACGTAGCGGCGATCTTCGATGCCTACCAAGCGGCCCGATTCGGGTTCGTCACCAGCCGCGTCCCGCTCCTGCTCACCGACGCGCTCACTGCGGCCGACGCCTATGACGGCACCGACGGCGAACGAGCCCACGCACTGCTGGCCCTCGCGTACCAAGTTGCCGCATCAACACTCACGAAGCTCGGGGAGTGTGACCTCGCTTGGATGGCCGCCGACCGCGGTCTCGCTGCAGCTCAGCGCTCGGGCAGCCTCCCGGTGATGGGCTCGCTGTTCCGCTCAGTAGTCCACTCACTGCTCGCCACGGGCCGCTACGACGCTGCCGCCCAGCTCACCGCCGACGGGTCGGACTACCTCTCGGCCTCGCTCGGCGGCGCCGACACCAGCCTGTGGTCGGTCTACGGCTCGCTGTTTCTGGCCGGCGCCATGGCCTCCTCGCGCATGGACGACCGCACGCTGACTCGCGAGTTCCTCGAGCAGGCACAACGCGCCGCCGGCTATCTCGGCGCCGACGCCAACCACATGTGGACCGCCTTCGGCCCCACCAACGTCGCGATTCACAGGGTCGCCACCGCGATGGAGCTCGGCGACGTCCAGGTCGCTGCGGACCTCGGCCCGACCGTCGACACGTCCGCCCTGCCCGTCGAGCGCCGCGTTCGCCACGCCCTCGAGACCGCCCGAGCTCTCTCAATCTCGGGTCGCCGGGACCAGGCCCTGAACACCGTCCTCGACGCCGAGCGGCTCGCTCCCGAGCAGGTCAGACACCACTTCATCAGCCGCCAGCTCGTGCTGTCATGGATGAAGAACCCCCGCGGCACCCTGACGCCCGAACTCGGAGCGCTCGCGCACCGCCTCCGGCTCGCCGCCTGACCCCCGTGTCTCGAGTCTCGCGAGGCGCGGGTCAGTAACCTCGGGGTGTGGCCACGACCGAGGACACCTTTGCAACCCCGCGCGTCGCTGCTGGCGCGCTGTTCGTCAACTCCGACGGCCAGGTCCTCCTCGTGCACCCGACGTATAAGGACACCTGGGACATTCCCGGCGGCTACGTCGAGCGCGGCGAATCACCCGCCGCAGCCTGCCGACGTGAGGTGCTCGAGGAGCTCGCGCTCGACCGCGAACCGCTGCGCCTCGCTGCCGTCGACTGGGCGCCGAACGACCGCGAGGGCGACAAGCTCCTATTCGTCTTCGACTGCGGTCCTCTCGGCGACGACGAGCAGCGCATCCAGCTAGACGGAGAGGAGCTCGATCGCTGGGAGTGGGTCAGCGCCAGCCAGCTCGACGACTACCTCATCCCGCGTCTCGCGCGCCGGATTGGGTCGCTCCTGGACGGCGGCGCGCCTAGGGGCGCCTACTTCGAGCATGGGGTCCCGGTCCCGGGATCAGCGTTCGTCTGACTCTTGGGCCGGGTCGGCGGTACATCGGTGTGTACCGGTCCAACCTCAGCCAACGGCTGGGGGCACCGCCCTCAGACGCTGCCGGCGAAGATTGCACTGCACGCTGCCGGGCCCATCACCCTCTCTGTTTACGTCAGCGATGAGGCGTGGCTGGAGGACGACGTGGCGAGTTGGATGATGGCCGTTAGCAGCGCGACGGTGATGATGTTGGTGTCGATGGTGCTGCACCAGCTCCAGCTCGCCTACTCGTCGAGGGCCGCCCTTGCACGGCTCGACGCGGAGACGATCGCGAACGTGGCGGGGACTCTGCGGGCCGGCGGCGAGGTTCAGGTATCGCGAGCGGTCCGGCGAACGTGCTGGACGGTCTCAGTGCCTAGTCAACCGGACTGCTGATATGAGCGTTCCGTCCCCTCCCGAGGAACCCCGCGAGCAGGACGACGTGACTGAGGCTCTCGGGTTGGCACCAAGCGCAGAGCCGGCTGACTTCTCGACGTTCTACCGGAATCGAATGCCGGGTCTAATCGCGTTTCTTATCGCCCAGGGCGCGCCGCCGGACCTCGCCGCCGACTGTGCGCAAGAGACGATGGCCAAAGCGTTTCACCGGTGGTCTACTTTGACTGCTCCGAGAGCCTGGGCTCGCACAGTCGCGACGAGGCTTTGGCTCAAGCAACAGTTCGGGAGCCGCGAGGCGCCCGGCGTTGAGGGTGAGGTCGGCCAGGACGGTCGATTGCTTATTACGGCGACGTCGTCCGAGCTAGACGATCTCATTGCTCGGCACGATTTCTTACATCGGATCGCAATACTGCCGCCTCGGCAACGACAAATCCTGATCCGCAGCTTTGACGGGGAAACACCGGCGGAGATCGCGGACGCGTTGGACATGCCCGCCGAGACGGTGCGTAGCAACCTACGCCACGCGCGGAAAGCCATGCAGTGTCGTGTAAGGCGCGAAGGAGGTGAACTCCAATGACGCTCCCCTCGTTCGACGATGGCCGCGCCGCCTACGATGCCCTCGTCAAGGACGTCGCGTCCCGAGTCGATCTCGAGGCTGGCTTAGCCGCAATCGTGGAGGGGTCCACGGCGACTGCGGACGGTTCAGCGGCTCTGACTAGGCTGGAGGCGGATATGCGAGCGGTCCTTGATCTCGAGCAGGGCCTTGCCCAAATTGTGGGTTCTGAGCGACACATCACGGACGACGACGCGGGTGTACCACCAATCACGGACTCGGGTGAGGGGGCCGACTCTCGCGACCGACCGACTGGCTCACCGCACCTTGCCAACACCACCGCGACGGATAGTGGCCCGGGCAGTTGGACCACCCTGCGCCAGCCGGGCTACCGCTGGGCCGTGGCGACGCTCCAGCCGGGTGCGACGCGTACCGAGCGCAGGCTCCACGCCGTCGCGGAAGCCGAGGCCCGCAACGTAATCCGATGGATTTGGGAAGAGCTATGGGCGAGCCTTCACCTCGCTCGGGAAGTCGTCCCGACAGGTGACGTAGCACGCGAAGCCCCGAGAATCGGCCCGATCACGCTCGGCCCGCCGACACGGTTCAGCGTCGAGCTCCGCCCGGGACAGCACCTCGCAGACTTCGTCGCGGTCCGCGATCGCTTGGCCACCGCCTTCGAAGTCAACGACGTCGAGGTCCAGCACCTCGCCCACGGCTGGATCACCGTTCAGCTCATCGAGAACTCGCACTCCAACTCGCTCGGCAGGACGGCGCCCGCTGAAGGTCCCGAATCACCCGGTGACCACCGGCGCGGGACCGGTCGTTTCCCTCGGCGGAGGCGGCGGGGGCCTGCGGGCGGACCTCGCGGAGGAAGGTGAGGTCTCGCTAGCGGCGCCCTCGGGGCTGGGCGTGTTCCGTTGTACCGCGACTTGGTAACTAACCCACGGCGGCGCGACGGAGATGGAGCCGACCTGTACCAACCCGGTGGGCCGACCATGAAGTTTCGCGCCGTTGGAGTAGGGAGAAATTGGCATCGAATGATGGCCGGGGTGACTCGAAGGTGTCACGTTATCGCGGCGGCCGACACAAAGCTCGCGGTTGATCTCTCGCGCTCAAGGCCGCGCAGGCCGAGCCGAAGGGACAGTGGACCGACGGCGTCGGGAGGTCTGCCTGCCCCGGAGCGTCACACGGGCTGACTCCCGATCAAGAGTGCTACGCATCGCTGCGCGACGGACTCCGTCCGCTCTTGCTCGCGAGCCTCCACGCCCGTGTCACTGCGCTCCAAGCGTGGCGGGGGCAGCGCCCCGCCACCCGACCGGGGCCGACAGCCCTACGAGCTCTCTGCTTGGAGGCCGATCATGCTGCGAGAGCTCCCTCTCACCTGGAAGAACGGGACTGTCGGCGACATCCCCTGACCCGCACCCTCGGCCGCTGAGGCTCTTACGGGCCAGGCTCTAGGCCACCCGAGTGATCTATGGGTTGATGCGCATCCTCTGATAACAACTACGTAACGCCAAGCGATGTGCCGTGCATGGACCCGGGAACTGGACAGTTAATAACGGCGATCGTTCAAATCGTTACAGTCCTAATTCTCGCGTCCGCCTTGATCGCGAACGTGATTCAGACTCGGCGAATCGGTAGCGAGGCCCGTCGCGGCGCTTACATGAACATGATTTCCGCGCAAACAGATACACGCACAGCTTTCATGATCGACGATCCCGTTCTTCTCGAGTGGCACCTGCGGGCCCGAGGCTACCCTACGTCTTCCCATGAGGAGAACAAGCGGCGTCTCTACCTATTAGTCCGACTCGAAGCACACGAATCGAATTTCCTGGCGTGGCAGCAGAAGCTGCTGAACACAGAAACCTGGGCTGCGTGGGAACGGCTCCTTCGCGCCGACACCCGTATCAAGGAGTTCCGCGACGTCTGGCCGAGCGCTCGACAGCTGTACGTCAAGAGCTTTGCTGAAGAGGTCGACCGTCTCATCGTGGACGACGGGAACTGTCACATGGTCCAAATACCGTTGCTCGCTTCCAACGCACTCAGCGAGGAACCCGTGGCCGGCGACGAGACGGCCGTGACCGCTCGCCGTGCTGCCGAATAGATCTCTTATCAGTCAAGGCGGCGCCTCCGGCGCCGCGCCGGCCCTGGCCCGGCCCTGGCCTCCCGCTCCGCTCCGGCGGGCCGGGGCCAGGTCGGCGAACGGGGCTCGCCTTGCGTGAAGATCAGTCGTCATTCATGTCTCGAGGTGGCAGGACGCCTGCCTCCAGAGCTGCGGCGGCCTGGTGCTCGCTAAGCGCGAACAGGGTGTTGGCGAGGTTGTTGGCCGAGCTCAGGGTGTCGGGGTGGTCCTCACCTAGGACCCGGCGGCGGCGGTCGAGGGCGTCCTCGTACAGCGCACGGGCGGCCTGGTGCTCGCCGAGCGCGAACAGGGTGCTGGCGAGGTTGTTGGCCGAGATCAGGGTGTCGGGGTGGTCCTCACCTAGGACCCGGCGGCGGCGGCCGAGGGTGTCCTCGTGCAGCGCGCGGGCGGCCTGGTGCTCGCCAAGCGCGGACAGCTCGGAGGCGAGGTTGCTGGTAGACCTCAGGGTGTCGGGGTGGTCCTCGCCTAGGACCCGGCGGTAGCGGCGGAGGGTGTCCTCGTGCAGCGCGCGGGCGGCCTGGTGCTCGCCGAGCGCGGACAGGTCGATAGCGAGGTTGTTGGTCGAGCTCAGGGTGTCGGGGTGATCCTCGCCTAGGACCCGGCGGCGGCGGTCGAGGGTGTCCTCGTCGAGGGTGCGGGCGGCCTGGTGCTCGCCAAGCGCGCGCAGCTCGACGGCGAGGCTGTTGGCCGTGGACAGGGTGTTGGGGTGGTCCTCGCCTAGGACCCGGCGGTAGCGGTCGAGGGTGTCCTCGTCGAGGGTGCGGGCGGCCTGGTGCTCGCCGAGCGCGGACAGGTCCATGGCGAGGTTGGCGGCTGCAGCCATCGCGTTCAGATCGTCGTCTCCGAAGCGTTCCCGCAGCCGGTTCAGACGCTCGCGGTGCAGTTGTACCGCCGCTCTGTATTGGCCCACGGCGGATAGCGCGCCCGCGATGTAGTTGTTGGCCCAGAGCGCCGGCCACGAGTCGGGCCCGAGCCGGGTGAGCCAAGACCGGTGTAAGGGCTCGATCATCCGCAGCGCCGCGAAGACTTCACCTCGCCGTAAGAGATACCGGCTGGCTTCGCAGGCCTGCCAAGCCAGCGCTTGCTTGTCTGTGCCAGCGAGGTCAAGGACCCGCAGGTGTGGCAGCAGCTGGGCCCACTGCGGCCAACCACGCGGATCGCCCGTCGCGGGGGGCGTCTGCGCGGCCAGTAGGTCTTCCACTATGCCCACGACGCTTCCGGGGTCGGCAGTGTCGGCGCGCAGCAGGCGTTGGGTCAGGCGGTGCACCGTGACGTGATCGTCGGCGAGTTTCACCAGCCCATAGCGGGCTAGCAGACCCAGGGTCCGGCGCAGCGCCAACGGCGCGGCAGCCACCGCCTCCAGCGGGCCGCCCAGGACCTGCGGGCTGGTCTGGAACCACTCCACCGGGATCGGCTCCGGCCCTAGGAACGCGCAGATCCGCGCCAGCGCCACCGCCGTTGGATCGACCGCGCCGATGCGGTCAACCGCGACCCGCGTGGCCTTGGCCAGGGTCCGCGGGTAGCTCACAGGTCGGCCTTCGTCGAGCAGTTGCGCCGGCGTCGTCTCCAACAACCCCAGGTACTCCCCGGCGGGCATGCCCGTCTCGACCAGCACTCCGAGCGCTTGGGAGAGCGCCAGCGGCAGATCACCGAGAGCGTCGGCGTGAACCGCCCCGGCGTGTCCGGAGAGCTATGGGATTGAGTGCTCGGGCTCGGGTTGGGCGTGGTGTTGACGGTAGTGGGCGTGCTCGAGCTCGACGGGTGGGATGTCGCCGGCGGTGCTGTGTAGTCGGCGGTGGTTGAACCAGTCGACGTACTCGAGGGTGGCGATCTCGACTTGCTCGACGGTGCGCCAGGGCGCCCGCGGCTTGATCAGCTCGGTCTTGAACAGTCCGATGGTGGACTCGGCCAGCGCGTTGTCGTAGGCGTCGCCGACCGAGCCGACCGAGGGTGCGGCACCGGCCTCGGCGAGGCGTTCGGTGAAGGCGATCGAGGTGTACTGGGAGCCGGCGTCGGAGTGGTGCACCAGGCCTCCGAGCTCGGTGATGCCTTCCTGCCGGCGGGTCCAGACGGCTTGCTCGAGGGCGTCGAGCACGAGGCTGGTGCGCATCGTGGTGGCGGCGCGCCAGCCGAGGATGCGCCGGGAGTAGGCGTCGAGGACGAAGGCGACGTAGACCATCCCGGACCAGGTCGGGACGTAGGTGAAGTCCGCGACCCACAACCGGTCCGGTGCGGCCGGGTTGAAGCGCCGGCCCACCAGGTCGCGGGCTCGGGCTTGATCGCCGGGGATGGTGGTGCGGATCCGGCGGCCGCGGCGGACTCCGGCCAGGCCCTGGGCGCGCATCAGCCGCTCCACGGTGCAGCGGGCGACCGGGATGTCCTCGCGGTTGAGCTGGGCCCAGACCTTGCGGGCGCCATAGACGCCGTAGTTCTCGGCGTGCACCCGGGCCACCTCGACGCTCAGCTGCTCGTCGCGACATGCCTGGGCGGTGGGCTCGGCCGCAAGAGCCTTGCGGGCCTCGTAGTAGGTGGACGGGGCGATGGACACACCGAGCTCGCCGAGCACGGTGCAGATCGACTCGACGCCCCACCGCCGGCCCGCACTGCTGCGGGCGGCGTGCTCGTCAATGAACTTCACGAGCGTCGCGGTGGCCGGTCGATCTCGGCCGCGAAGAAAGCCGAGGCCGCCTTCAGGATGTCGTTGGCCCGCTTGAGCTCGGCGTTCTCCCGGCGCAGCCGCTTGAGCTCGTCAGACTCCTCGCTCGTCGCGCCTGGGCGCACACCACCGTCGATCTCAGCCTGACGGACCCACTTGCGCACCGTCTCCCCGGTGCCCACCCCGAGCTTCTCGGCGACCGCGTTCATCGCCGCCCACGGCGACTCGTAGTCCGCCCGAACCTCGGCGACCATGCGCACCGCCCGCTCCCGCAACTCCGGCGGATAGGGCGGCTGGGACCGACGTGTCATGACCAGATCTCCTCAGACGATCAGGTCTCCGGACACGCCGGGGCGGTTCAGCGAGCTGGTCAGCCTGCTCGTAGGACAAGGACGGTAGCTGCGCCCGCAACAGGGTGATCGACTCCGGGCGGGAGAATACGTCCACCTCAACCCTCGCCGCGACCTCGGCCCAGTGCCTGCTACGGGAGGTCACCACGACATGTCCCGGACCGGCCAGCAGCCACGCGTGGACCTCCGTGGCCGACACCGCGTTGTCCAGAACCACCAGCCATCGGCCCCGGCTGCGGCACTGAACACGCAGCGCCTCCACCGCCAGGCCGAGCGGTGTCGTCGGATCAACCAGTCGCCATGCGACCGCGAACGCGGCGAGCTGTTCCGCGATTAGGTCAGCCTGCTCGGCGTCGACCCACCACACCGCGTCGTAGTCGTTGGCGAACCGCCACACGTACTCCGCGGCCAGCTGGGTCTTACCGATTCCGCCCGCACCGTGCAGCGCCTGAACTACCGAGCGACCCGACCCCTGCAACCCCTCCCGCAGCCGCACCAACAGCCCGTCCCGACCGGTGAACGCCTCGTTGCGCCGTGGCACCGACCCCCACACCCCTGGCAGTTCTCCCGGCAACCGTGGCCCACGACCGCGGTCCGGCTCGGCCTCGCGACCAGGCAGCGGAGGCTCCTGATCCGGGCGCCCCGACGGACGGATCGCTCGGAGCAACGCATCCCGGGCCGCCTCGCGAGGCAACCCGTGTAACGCCGGGGCGATCAGCCCGCCCAGTAGCGGCGGCGCCGACGCATCGTCGATCCGCACCGGCACCAGGAAGCCCGCCCGCTGCTTGGCCGTCCGCAACGCAGCGGTCCACTCCTCACGGGTCCAGCGCTCCGGCTCGTAGTACGCCGCGGAGCACACCGCCACCATCACCTCACACGAGGCCAGCGCAGTGTCCATCTTCGCCACGAATGAGTCCCCGGCCTGCCAGTCCCAGCAGTCCAGCTCGACCTCGATGCCCCACCCGGCGTGCTCGAGCTGCCAGCCCACCCACTCCGCCCACGCCCGATCCCGACCGGCGTGACTGACGAATACCCGCACCCTGCAGCCCCCTAAGCGCGCCGACCGATCATCGTCGCCCAAGAACCGGCTGTTACGGACCACGCTCGCCTCTCCCGTCGGCGGCACGGCCGAGCGGCCGGGCTCAACGGCCGCTACCGAACCACTGAACAGTGGAGACACACGTCGACCGATGTCGGTGGACGCTCGCGATTCAGCTTCCAAGGTGGAGGTCCTCCAGGCCGTCGCTAGGCCGTCGCTAGGCCGTCGCTAGGCCGTCGGAGGTCGGGCAGGGCCGACCGACGCTGAGAAGCGTCGAGTACGTCCGGCCCTGGTCGGGGCTCTACGCATGCAGCGCTGCAGGTCGTTAGACAACCGCCAAGATCGATTTACGACATCTCGAGGCCTGCTACCGCTCCATTGATCATTCACGCCGCGTCGCGACCTCAAGGGGCGTCCAGGGAGTCGCTTAGCGATCCGCTTCGCCGACCCTTGTCCCTGCCGCCGCGCGAGTCGAAGGGTCCGTAGGAGGAGAACGGCGGGAGAAACAGGTAGCCAGTGTGGGTGGGGCGGTGGGGCACACGTGGGGTACAGGACCTCTCCTAGGGCCGGAAATGGCCGCAACCCCGGAGGTCGACTCTCTGCTGAGGAGCTACTCCGCTTAGCGTTGCAGGTCGCCAGGAGCCGCAGCCATGCTCCGGCTTACGGGACCAGCTCGGCGGTACCGAGGCCTGCAGGGCTACGGACACCCTCGTGTCGGTTTGAGTCGTTGAGGCGGCATGACGACCCCGATCCGCGGTAGCCGCGCGATCGAGGCGGCCGCGATCGCCTGGGTCTTGGACCTCGAACGCCTTGTTGGACGTGCACCGGTCGATACCCGCCACAAGAGTGCACCGGCGGACGTCGAGAGCCCGCCTCGCACCATCGAAGTCAAGGCGTACGGGCACTCCGCCCGAGGCAACGACCTGTGGCTGGAGGTGCGCCAGGTCGAGGAGGCTGAACGTACGAGCACTTCTACATCTACGTGGTCGAGAACGTCGATCAGGGCGACCCGTCCGCCTTCACCCTGCGGGTTCTCGGTGGGCGTCAGCTTCAGACACTCCTCGCGAGGAAGCGCGAACAGCGGTACTTCACCGTGCCCTGGCCGGTCGGCCACTACGACGCGACGCCGCTGGGGCTGTAGGTCGCTGGTCGCCGTGGTCTCACTCTTGGTCTCAGTCGCTGCCGTCCGGCGACGTTCGCGGGGCGGGCCCCAGCGGCGCGGGCTGAGGCCAGCGTCGGCGGCGACCGTCACCGCACCCCGGGCCCTACAGCTTGAAAGCGGACGTCACGAGAGTGACCGGGGGTTCGAATCCCCCCGCTTCCGCCGCGCGGGGGCACAATGGCGGCAGCCTCCACCAGGGCGGGGTCGACCCGGGACGCGATCACCATCGCGAGGGGGACCGCCCATGCGCACCTCGGACACCCACACCAGCGCACACACGGCGCTGCGCGAAGCCACCCAGGCGCTCAGCGTCCGGAGGGACGGCGCGGCGCACGGCGCCCTGACCGAGACCGGCTACCAGGCCCTGGCCGCCGACCTGGCCCGCACGCTCGACGCCGTGGCGGGCCTCTTGCGCTCGGTCGGCGGAGGCGCCCATCCCGCAGCCCCCCACGGCCTGCTCACCCTGGCCGAGCACCTGGACGTCGGCGCCGTGATGGCACGGCACGCCGGGGGCGACGGCGCCCGTCCTCCCGTGCGGACGATGCGCCTCGATCCGGAGCGCTGCGCGACCACCGACGGCTGACGGCCCCTTCCGGGCGCACCGCGGGGCGCAGAACGGACCGTGATCTCGATCCGCAGGTCCGACCGGACAGCCGGCTGTGTCCCCACCGTGGTGCACCGAGGCCTCGACCTCGACTGACCATGCGGGGCCGGGCCTGAGGGGATCCGACACCGACCGGTGACAGCAGCAGCGCTGTCACCGGGGGCGCTGTGTCCGGGCCAGCAGCACCCACGTGGCCCCGTGCGCGGTGACGACGACGACGGCGAGGACCAGCCCGATCGTGGCCGCCGAGCCGCTGGCCGCGATCGCCCCGAGCGTGAGGAGCGTGAGCACGGCCAGCGCGGTGGGCAGCGCGGCCCACCGACCGGGCAGCACCCCGCTGCCGCGCAGGGCGACGGCGGCCGCGCACAGCGCCGCCAGCAGCAGGAGCCCCGACACGTTCAGGACCGGCGACAGTGCCGCGACGCCCAGGTCCCCGGCGACGCCGAGCGCGGCCACCACGACGGCGGCACCGGCCACGCCGGACAGCAGCAGCACCGACCAGGCCGCGAGCCCGGCGGCTCGCGCCGGCCCGGAGATGCGCCCGACGAGGGTGCGCTCCTGCTGGAGCAGGCCGAGCACGGCCACGGCCGAGCACGCGACCGCACCGATGACCGCGCACCAGACCACCGTGAACCACGGGCGGTCGATGACCGCGAACGGCGGCTCGGACGCCTGCACCTTCGGGCCGAGGGTCCAGGTCAGGGCCTGTGCGGCCCAGAGCACGCCGGCCGCGAGCGCGGCCCGCCGCGTCCTCCGCACCGTGGTCGCGGTGGGACGGGCGGCGGAGGTGCCCCGCGAAGCGGTCGCGCGAACCATGATCACTCCGAGGCGTCGGCCGCCCCGGTCGTCGTGACCACGCTCGGCGGTGACGTCGAGTGTTCGCAGCGCGGGTCGAGCCGACCACGGTGCTGACCCGCGACGGCGCGAGGGTTGACCCTCGCCGAGGCCGCACCGCCCCGTACCCTTCGTCGTCGCTGGGCCGTCCGGAGCAGGGAGCAGCACGTGCGGATCGACGGAGCCGTCGCACTGATCACCGGGGCGTCCACCGGGATCGGTGCCGCCATCGCGGTCGACCTCGCCCGGCGCGGGGCCCACGTGCTGCTCGTCGCCCGCAACGCCGAGGCGCTCGAGGAGCGGGTGGCCGACATCCGGGGCCGGGGCGGCCGGGCCGACAGCTTCACCGCGGACGTCGGCGACCAGGAGCAGGTGGCCGCCCTGGGCGCGGCCGTGCGCGAGCAGGTCGGCGTCCCCGACGTCGTCGTCAACAACGCCGGGGCGGGCCGGTGGCTCTACCTCGACGAGACGGAGCCGTCGGAGCTGGAGACGATGACGGCCGTCCCCTACACCGCGGCGCTGCTGGTCACCCGCGAGTTCCTGCCCGACATGCTCGCGCGGCGCAGCGGCTGGATCGTCACCATCAACTCGCCGGTCTCGCGGATGACCTGGCCCGGCGCCACCGGGTACGCCGGGGCCCGCTGGGCGCTGCGCGGCCTGACCGCGGCGCTGCGCCAGGACCTGCGGGGCACCGGGGTCGGCGTCAGCGAGGTGGTGCCGGGCAAGGTGCTCAGCGACTACTTCGCCAACAACCCGGGCGCCGAGGACCGCATCCCCAAGATCGACGCCCTGATGCCGGCGCAGACCCCGGAGCAGGTGGCGGCGGCCGTCGCCCTGGCCGTCGCCCGCGAGCGGCGCGAGGTGCTGCTGCCCTGGCCCCTGAAGGTCGCCGACCTCGCCGGGCGCTTCACCCCGCGCCTGCTGGAGAAGGTCGTCGCCCTGACGGGACACCGGCGGTAGATCACGCCCCCGGGTCCTTCCACCGCAGCTCGTCGAGGATCTCGTCCTGCTGCTCGCGCGGGGACCGGGGCTCGTCGTGCGGCACGGCCGGGCGCTCGAACGGCGGCGCCAGGGCCCGCCGGACCTCGGGCTGCAGGGCCTCCTCGACCGCGCCCGCGATCTGCGACTCGCCGGGCTGCTCGTCCGGCTGATCGCCCTCGTCCGCGGCCATGGTCGGCCCCTCCCCGTCGGGTGCGGCCCGGGTGCCCGCTGCCGGGGGCGGTGAAGCCGTCTCAGGCCCGGGCGTCCGCCGCCGCGATCCGCCGCGAGGCGAGCGTGAGGAAGGTGATCACGCCGGCGGCGAGCACCACGCCCATGAGCAGCACGGAGAAGCCGACGCCCACGACCCCGGCGAGCAGGCCGGCGCCCACCAGCAGCACGACGAGGACGGCGATCAGCACCGGGTTGCGGGTCTCGCGCGACCACACGATCGTCCGCAGCGCGGAGAGCGCGATCAGCACGATCGCCACCGGGATCGCGACCGAGAGCGCGGCGGCGACGGAGCCGATGTGGGCCACGTGCTCGTCGGCGTCGACGGCGACCTCGAGGCCGGCCCCGAGCGCGGCGACCGCGGCGAACACGAAGTAGTGGCCGTAGCCCCAGGTCAGGGCCACGCGCAGGGTGGTGAAGCCCTCGCTGTCGCCGCCGAGGAAGTAGACCCACCACAGGCCGAAGACGAGCAGCAGCCCGCCGACGGCCAGCGCGAGCAGGGAGAACGAGAAGCCGGTGTCGAACGCGCCCGCGAGCGCGTTGGTGACGCCGAGGATCACCTCGCCGAGCACGATGAGCGTCAGCAGCCCGTAGCGCTCGCCGATGTGCTCGGGGTGCCAGGTCGTCGGGCGCCCGCGGGACTCGGCGTAGATCGGCACGCCGAGCTCGGCGGCGACCAGCAGCAGGTAGCCGACGTAGACCCAGGGCGAGGGCACGAAGGTGAGCCCGATCCAGAGCACCTGCACCAGCGCGATGCCGGCGGCGTAGGTGCGGCAGGTCGTCGCCCGCTCCGGGTCCTCGCGCGCGGCGCGCAGCCACTGCAGCACCAGCGGCACGCGCATGATCACGTAGCCCACGACGACGAGGGTGATGTCGAAGTCGCGGAACACCGCCGGGATGCCGACGGCGAGGACGAGCACGCCGGCCATCTGCACGAGGGTCAGCACGCGGTAGGGGACGTCGTCGCAGTCGTAGGCCGAGGCGAACCACGTGAAGTTCATCCACGCCCACCAGATCGCGAAGAACACGACGAGGTAGCCGAGGATCCCCGGCACGGCGTGGTCCTCGGCGATCGCGTGGTGCATCTCGGCCGCGGCCCGCGCGATGGCCACGACGAAGGCCAGGTCGAACAGCAGCTCGAGCGGGGTGGCCGCACGGTGCGACTGGTCGGGGTCGCGCGCCCCCATCAGCCGGTGCCACGGCCGGCGGCTCACCGGCGACGTCGTCTCGCTCATGGACACCCTCTCCGGCCGCGCGATCAGCCCGGTCAGCGTGGCCGACACCTCACGCGGAGGCAACGCCGCAGGGTCGGGCCTCAGTCGGTGGGTGCCACCACGACGTCGCCGGGGCCGAGGCGCTTCGGGACGGGACGCTCGCCGCCCGCGTAGATCTCGGCGACGAGGCGGGCCAGGCGCCGGCCCGCGAGGCGGTAGAACCGCGTCTGCGTCATGCGCCCGAACACCCCGAAGCCGAGGGCGACGATCGGGTTCGGGATCTTCGCCCGGCTCGAGACGCCCGTCATGACGAACTCGACGCGGCCGGTGTCGAGGTTCTTGATCACCTCGTAGACGAGACGGCCGCGCTCGAGGTGGTGCTCGAGGGTGCGGTAGCTCCAGCCCCAGGAGCGCTCGCGCGTGCCGTCGGCGCGCTCGCGGACCTCGTCGACCTCCGCGTCCACCCGCACCCCCATCGGGAAGCGCAGGATCGCGAAGCGGCCCTCGAGCAGCATGTTCCGCCCGAGGAGCTCGGCGTCGTGGTGGAAGTACGCGTGCATGATCTTCGGCTCGGCGAACTCGTAGTCGTGCACCAACTGGCACGCGATGGCGAACGGCCCGCCCGGCACGGGCTCGCCGGGCTCCTCGTCACCGAGCAGGTGGCGCACCCGGTCGTGGTGCCAGCCCCGTCCCTCGGTGTCGGCCGGGTCGTAGTTGAGCTCGTAGCCCGCGATGACGCGCAGGGCACCGGCCGGGTCGGGGTGGGCGCCGAGCCTCACGGAGCGCTCCTCACGACGGGTCTCACGCGGGTGTTCCCTCTCGACGGTGGGGCGGGCGGATCGGGGGTGATCGTCGCGGACCGGACGGACCGGCGCATGGTGTCACCGCCGGGCGGCTACCCGTTCCACCATGTCGCTGCGACGCGCGTTCTCCCGGCGCCCCCCGCTCGGGCGCCTCCGGCGCGGCTGGGGTGCCCTGGTCATGACGGCCCGGCACCTGCGGGCGCTGCCGAACACCCGGCGCCAGCGTGTGGCCGGCGACGTGACCGACCTGGCCGCGCCCTGGCCGCTCGCGCTCGTCGACGACCGCACGAAGACGGTGGCCGACGGGTACGGCGCGCTGTTCCACCGGACGTTCACGGTGCGGGTGGTCGACGTCGAGCACGGCGCCGGCGACCTGATCGAGACGCTGTCGCGCGACCTCGACCGCGGCGCACCGCCGCACGTCGTCACGTTCGCCCGGGAGCGCGGCGAGCCCGGACGGATGCTGCTGGGCGACGAGTACCGCGTGTACATGCCGGCGCCGTGGGACGGGCCGGTGCGGGTGGTGGCGCGCACCGCGTACCTGTTCCGCTTCGGCACGCTCGCCGGGCACCTCGAGGCCGGGATGATCGAGTTCCGCGCGTCGGACTCGGGCCCCGGCGTGGTCGACTTCACCATCGAGGTGTGGTCGCGCGCCGGCGACCGGGCGGCCGAGTTCCTCTACGGGCGGCTCGGGGTGGGCCAGGAGGTCCAGGCGGCGCTGTGGGTGCAGTTCTGCCTCGGTGCCGTGCGCCTGACCGGCGGGCGGCGGGACGGGCCGGTGCACGAGGTCACGCGCCGGGTCCCCGCGGACGAGCTCACGGTGTGATTCAGGTGCCTCGTGGGTCCTTCTCAGGGTCTCCACGGGTGATCTCCCCAGCCTGGGGGCGATGAGTGGATCCCGGCAGCTGAGCTGGGACGTCCTGCGCGTCGCCGCCGTGGCGAGCGTGGTCGTCCAGCACGCGACGCACACGGTGACCGACGTGCTGCCCTGGGTGTCGCCGACGCCGTTCACCTGGAGCATCCAGGCCGGCGCGAACACGCTGATGGTGGTCTCGGCGTACTTCGTCTGCGTCACGCTCGCCACCCGCCCGCCCGCACGCTGGTGGGTCGACCGGCTCGCGCGCCTGCTGCCGGCCTACGCCGTCGCGGTGGTCGTGACCTACCTGCTGACCCTGTACGCCGCGCAGTACGGCTACTGGCGCCCCAGCGGCCGCGACCTGGTGGGCAACCTCCTGCTCCTGCAGGGCTGGGACTCGCAGGTCACCTACATCGACCACTCGTACTGGACGCTGCCCGCGCAGCTGACGATGTTCACGCTGGCCGCGGTCGCCGCCGCGTGGCTCGGGCGCGACGTCTGGCGGCGTCGCTGGACGCTGCCGGCCGTGGCGTGGGCCGTCGTGCTCCTCCCGGTCGTGGTCCTGCTGACGACGACGCCGCCGAGCCTCGTGCGCACGGCGTTCGACGGCCTGGTCATGTACCGCTGGCAGGTCTTCGGCATCGGGCTCGCGGTGTGGCTGTGGTCGCGGGGCCGGCTGGGCGCCGTGCACCTCCTGACCCTCGTCGCCGCGGGGCTGGCCGCCGAGTACGTGCACACGCCCGACCTGCCGTCGGTGCTGGTGCTCGCCCTGGCCGTCGCCGGGATCACCACCGCGGCGGCGGGCCGCGACTGGTCGTGGCTGCGGGTCGGGCGCCTCCCGCGCCTGGTGACGTGGCTGGCCGGGCTCTCGTACGGCATCTACCTGGTCAACCAGCAGATCGGCTACTTCGTGGCCTGGGGGCTGGAGGCCCGCTACGGCGTCCAGGGCTGGCCGCGGTTCCTCGTGGTGGTGGGCGTGGCCGTGGTGCTCGGGTGGGCGCTCACGGTCGCGGTCGAGCGCCCCGTGCACCGCTGGCTGGTGCGCAGGCCGGGTCAGCGGGGGAAAGAGCCCGCGGCCGCGAGGAAGAGGTCGACCTCCTCGGGGGAGCCCGCGCTGACCCGCACGCCGTCGCCGGCGAACGCGCGCACGACCACCTTGTTCTCCAGCGCGTGCGCGGCGAACTCGGCCGCCCGCTCGCCCAGCGGGAGCCAGACGAAGTTGGCCTGCGACGGCGGCACCTCGTACCCGAGCGAGCGCAGCTCGCCGGTCATCCGCGCCACCTCGGACACCGCGCCCGCGCAGTCGGCCAGCAGCTCGTCGAGGTGGTCGAGCGCGGCCAGCGCCGCGGCCTGGGCGGGTGCGGACACCGCGAACGGCACCGAGACCCCGCGCAGCGCCGCCGCGAGCTCCGGCGGGGCCACGGCGTAGCCCACGCGCAGGCCGGCGAGACGGTGCGCCTTGGAGAAGGTGCGCAGGACGCAGACGTTGTCGTGCTCGGCGGCCAGGGCCAGCCCGTCCGGGACGTCGGGGTCGCCGACGAACTCGCGGTAGGCCTCGTCGAGCACCACGAGCACGTCGGACGGGACCTCCGCCAGGAACCGGCGCAACGCGGCCTCGCCGACGGCGGTGCCCGTGGGGTTGTTCGGGTTGCAGACGAACACCATCCGCGTGCGCGGGGTGACCGCCGCGGCCATGGCGTCGAGGTCGTGGACGTGGCCGTCGGTCAGCGGCACCCGCACCGCGTGCGCGTGGCCGGTGAGCGCGACGATCGGGTAGGCCTCGAACGACCGCCACGCGAACACGACCTCGTCGCCGGGCGCGCACACCGACTGCACGAGCTGCCCGCACAGGGCCACCGACCCGCAGCCCACGGCGATGCGGGCGGGGTCGAGGCCGTGGTGCTCGGCGAGGCGTGCGGTCAGCGTGGTGACCGCGATGTCGGGGTAGCGGTTGCCGGCCTCCGCCGCCCGCGCGATCGCGGCGAGCACGGCGGGCAGGGGCGGCAGCGGCATCTCGTTGCTCGCCAGCTTCACGGCCCCGGGCACGGTGCGGCCGGCGACGTAGGCGGGCAGGGCGGCGAGGTCGTCACGCAGTCGCACGGGCACGACGACCACGGTAGACGCCGGTCCCCGGGCGCCCGTGGTCGTCGCCGGTGATCGACGAGGTGCGCGGGACGTCGGCCCGCCGACGTGGAAGGCTGATCGCATGGACGGGACCCGCACCGAGACCATCCCGCTGGTCGACGAGACGCAGCTGAGGGTGACCATCGGCGAGCCGGACGGGGCCGTCCGCGGCGGGGTCGTGGTGCTGCACGAGTCCCGCGGCGTGACGTCGCGGACGACGGCGATCGTCGAGGCGCTCGCGGGCGAGGGCTGGCTGGCCGTCGCCCCGCACCTCTACCACCGCGACGACCCGGGCATCGACGAGCGCACCGGCGAGGACGAGGCCGCCGACCGCGCCGCGTCCGCGATCTCGGGCGAGTCGGTCCTCGCCGACTCCGACGCCGCCTTCGGCGTGCTCGCCGACCGCGGCGTGAGCTCCGACCGCATGGCCGTGCTCGGCTTCGACCTCGGCGCCACCGCGGCCCTCGTCGTCGCCGCACAGCGCTCGCTGGGTGCGGTGATCACGGTCGCGGCGGGCGGCGTCTCGTCCCCGCTGGCGGCCGGGCTCCCCGCGCTCGTCGACGTCGTCGGCGAGCTGACCTGCCCGTGGCTGGGGCTCTACGGCGAGAGCGGCGACCCCGTCGACCCCTCGGACGTCGACCGCCTGCGCGAGGCCGCGCACGCGTCGGGCCGCGTCGTCGACGTCGTCGTCTACCCGTCGCGCGAGCACCGCTTCGACAACGACGAGCGCGCGGCGGACCAGCCGGATCCCCTCGACGAGGGGAGCTCCGAGGAGGGCACGAAGATGGAGGCACGCAGCCGGGTGCTGAACTGGCTGGACGCCCATCTGCGCTAGGCGCCGACCGGAGGACACATGACGTCGGGCGTGCCGACGGGGGTGCGGGTGGACCGCCCCGGCGAGGTCGCCGCCGTGGGCCGGGCCCGCTGGCGGGGTCGCCGCGTCGCGCGCGTCCTCACCTGGGCCGCGCGGGTCGCCGGGCTGCTGACGATCCTGTCGCTGGCCCTGCCCGTGCTGCGCCGGCACCTGCAGCCCGCCACCTGGTTCGGCTTCCCCGCGCAGGCCTCGATCGTCGGCACCGTCGTCGTCGCGACGCTGGGCCTCGGGCTGATCATGCTGGCCACGGGCCTGCGCCGCCGCAAACGCCGCGCCTGGCAGCTCGCGGTGCTGGCGTGCGTGCTGCTCGTGGTGTCGCACATCCTCGGCCGGCAGTCGATCGTCCCGGGCCTCGTGGTGGTCGTCCTGCTCGTGGGCCTGCTGCTCACCCGCCGCGAGTTCACCGCCCGGCCGGACCCCGTCGGGCGGCTCGCCGCGGTGCGCGTCGTGGTGCAGATGCTCCTCGGTGGCTTCGTCGTCGTGCTCCTGCTGCTGGTCGTGCGGCCGTCGCTGGTCGAGGGCCGGCCAGGGCTGGGGGAGAAGGCGGCGCAGGCGGCGCTGTCGCTCATCGGGGTGAGCGGCCCGCTGCGGTTCCGGGCCGAGTGGTTCGACGACCTCACCGCCGGCGTCGGGCTCACCTTCGGCATCGCGGCGCTGGTGCTCGGCGGCTACTTCCTGCTGCGCTCCGCCGAGCCCCGCCCGTCGCTGACCACCGAGGACTCCGACCGCATCCGCGACCTGCTCACCCGCCACGGACGGGTCGACTCGCTCGGCTACTTCGCCCTGCGCCGCGACAAGGCCGCCGTGTTCTCGCCGTCGGGCAAGGCGGCGGTGGTGTACCGGGTCGTGGCCGGCGTCGCGCTGGCGTCCGGCGACCCGCTCGGCGACATCGAGGCCTGGCCGGGCGCGATCGAGGAGTTCCTCGGCACCTGCCGGCTCGCGGGCTGGGTGCCGGCGGTGCTCGGGTGCTCGGAGGCCGGCGCGCGGGTGTGGGTGCGCGAGGGCGGGCTGGACGCCATCGAGCTCGGCGACGAGGCGGTGGTCGACGTCGCCACGTTCTCGCTGCAGGGCCGCGCCATGCGCACGGTGCGCCAGGCCGTGTCGCGGGTGCGGCGCGCCGGCTACGACACCACGGTGCGCCGCCTGCGCGACGTGCCCGCCGACGAGCTCGGGACGCTGCGCGAGCTCGTCGCCCGCTGGCGCGGCGGGCCCGCCGAGCGCGGCTTCTCGATGGCGCTCTCCCGCGTCGCCGACGCCGAGGCCGACCCGGACGCCGTGCTCGTCGTCGCCACCAGCGAGGACGAGACGCGCGGTGTCCTGCAGTTCGTCCCGTGGGGCGCCGACGGCCTGTCGCTCGACATCATGATCCGCGACCCCGCCGTCCCCGACAACGGCCTCAACGAGCTCCTCATCGCCGACCTGCTCGGCGCCTGCCGCGGGCTCGGCGTCGACCGGGTGTCGCTGAACTTCGCGGTGTTCCGGTCGGCGCTCGAACGGGGCGAGAAGATCGGCGCGGGCCCGGTGGCGCGGCTGTGGGCGCGGTTGCTGCGCACGGCGTCGCGGTGGTGGCAGATCGAGACGCTCTACCGCTTCAACGCCCGCTTCGGGCCGGTGTGGGTGCCGCGGTTCCTGGTGTTCGACGCCGTGCGCGACCTGCCCCGCATCGCCGTCGCGGCGTTCGAGGCCGAGGGCTACGGCGGGCGCCCGCCGGCCCTGCTCCGTCTGCTCCGCCGCTGACCGAACGAACGGCGCTTTCGTGGCATGCGAAGCAGCGAACTCGCCGTTCGTTCCTTCTACGCGCGCGAACTCCCCGTTCGCACGAGCAGCGGGTCGAGGATCTGGTCCAGCACGGCCTCGAGCGGGCGGGGCGTCCGGTCCGGCCGGTCGACGTCGCCTACGCCGTGCGCTTCGCCGTCTCCGACGAGGCGGCGTTCCTGCACGGCGGGACGATCGACGTGACGGCGGCATCGCGTCCACCCGGGTGGCCTGACGCTCCTGCCCTACGCGAACGAACGGCGAGTTCGCTGCACCGGTAGCAGCGAACTCGCCGTTCGTTCTCGCGCTCTGCGGGCTCAGGGCTTGACGAGCACCTTGATCGCCTCGCGGTCGTCCATCGCGCGGTAGCCGTCCGGGGTCTCGTCGAGGGAGATCGTCCGGTCGAACACCTTGCCCGGCTCGATCTTCCCGTCCATGACGTCGGGCAGCAGCTCGTGCATGTTCGCCTGGGTCGGCGCGATGCCGCCGGCGACCGTCACGTTCTTCATGAACTTCTGCGCCAGGTTGGGCAGCTCACCGTTCTGCGGGACCCCGACGATGCCGACATGGCCGCCCGGCTTCGTCAGGTTGATCGCCGAGGTCAGCGACTGCTCGTAGCCCACGGCCTCGATCGCGGAGTGGACGCCGTCGGTGCCGAGGATGTCGCGCACCTGCTGCTCGCCCTCCTCGCCGCGCTCGGAGACGACGTCGGTGGCGCCGAACTCGCGGCCGAGGTCGGTGCGGTCCTTGTGGCGGCCCATGAGCACGATGCGCTCGGCGCCGAGCCGCTTGGCGGCCAGCACCGCGAGCAGGCCCACGGCGCCGTCGCCGATCACCGCGACGTCCTTGCCCGGGCCGACCTGGGCCGACACCGCGGCGTGGTGCCCGGTACCGAAGACGTCGGAGAGCGTCAGCAGGCTGGGCATCAGCGCCGAGTCCTGCGCGACGTCGAGCTTCATCAGCGACGCGTCGGCGAACGGGACGCGCGCGGCCTCGCCCTGGCCGCCGTCGGTCTCGGCGCCCCAGGCGTTGCCGTTGGGGCACGCGCTGGTCAGGCCGGCCCGGCAGTACTCGCACGTGCCGTCGGCGTAGAAGAACGGGGCGACGACCAGGTCGCCCTTCTGGACACGGCTCACGTCGGCGCCGGTCTCCTCGACCACGCCGATGAACTCGTGGCCGATGCGGTCGCCCTGCTCGGTCTGCTCGCGGCTCTTGTACGGCCACAGGTCGCTGCCGCAGATGCACGCGTGCGTGATGCGCACGATGGCGTCGCTGGCGTTCTGCAGCGCCGGGTCGGGGACCTCCTCCACCCGGATGTCGCCTGCTCCGTAGATCAACGTCGCCTTCACGGCGTTCCCTCCTCGGGGTGGGTTCGGTTGTGGGCTACCCATGCCCCGCGAGGGCCCATGCGAGACCGTGCACACGTCGACCCGGCCGGGGGGTGGCGCCGAAGCCCGTGGCCGGCGTTGTGTACTGTTTCCCGACGGAGGCCCCAGGGGGACCTCGGGAGGCTTCGCCTAGTCTGGTCTATGGCGCCGCACTGCTAATGCGGTTGGGAGTTCGGCTCCCTCCCGGGTTCAAATCCCGGAGCCTCCGCGGCCGCGGACCGGAGGTCCGGGGCTTCACAACCACAGACATGCGCCCGTAGCTCAACGGATAGAGCATCTGACTACGGATCAGAAGGTTAGGGGTTCGAATCCCTTCGGGCGCGCGCCGGTCGAGGCAGCTCAGAGGGGTCGCAGCAGCGCTGCGGCCCCTCTGTTCGTCTGCCGGGACACCCACCCCTGCGACAGGAGCTCGCGCCGGAGGGTCATCCTTGGCCCGGGATCGGTGGGGCGCCGCGGGTGCCGGCGACGAAGCTCATGTGCACGCGGACCAGCCGCCAGGTCCCGGTCGCCCGGCTCAGCACGGCCGTGGCCCGGACGGCCTCCGGCACGGGGTGGCCGCGGTAGGTGCCGTCCGCGGCGAGGCGGGCGGTGACGATGGCCGTGTCGCCCTCCACGCGCACCTGCCGGTCCTCGACGCTCGAGGAGTCGTAGTCGAGGCCGTTCTCGAACCGGTGCAGCCAGTCGTCGCGGCTGAGGGTGAAGCCCAGCGGGCCGATCGCGGTGAAGTCGTCGGCGAGCAGGGGGTCCATCGCGGCGACGTCGCCGCTGACGTCGGCGGCCGCCCAGGCGTCGAGCAGGTCGTGGATCGGGTCGATGTCGGTCGTGGTCATGGCGAACTCGTTCCCGTTGGTCATCCGTTCTATGTTGTAACGATGTACCCGACAGAACGACGTGTCAACGTCAGAGCAGGAGGCTGAGCACGAGGGTGCAGCCCAGGCCGACGACCGAGGCGACCGACACCCCGAACGACACGGTCTTGAGCGCCCCGCGCACCGACTGGCCGAGCAGCGACTGGAGCAGCCAGAACGTGTTGCTGGTGACGTGCACGGCGAACAGGGCGCCGGTGCCCGCGGCGAGGGCGATGAGCACCGGGTCCAGCCCGATCGCCGGCGCGACCGGCGCGAGCACGCCAGCGGCGGTGATCGCCGAGATCGTCACCGAGCCGACGGCGACGTGCAGGACCGCGGCCGTCAACCACACCGTGGCCAGCGGCAGGGCGGCGTTGGCGGAGAACAGCCCGCCGAGCACCTCGCCCACCCCCGAGCGCGAGATCGCCTCGGCGAGCGACCCGCCGACGCCGGTGAGCACGAGGATCAGGCCGCTCTCGCGGAAGCCCTCGGCGAGCGGGCCGTCGATGCCGTCGCGCCCGAGCACCCGGCGGGCGACGAGCATCGTGCCCAGCACGCCGAGCAGCAGGGCGATGGTCGGCGCGCCCAGCAGCGCGAGCGGGGGCACCGACCACCCGGCCGCCTCGACGATCGCGGCGACGGCGATGAGCACCAGCGCACCGAGCAGGGGCGCGAGCAGCAGGAGCAGCGGGACCGGGCGTGCCTCGGCCACATCGACGTCCTCGGAGACCTCCTCGGGCACCTCCTCGCCCTCCGCGTCGAGCACCGCGGACTCGTCCCGCGCCGGGTCCCACCACCGCGCCAGGACGGCGCCGACGATCAGGATCGCGATCACGACAGTCGGCACGAGCACCACCAGGCCGAACACCAGCATCCGCCCGAGCGGCACGCCCAGGACGCTCGCGATCGCCACCGTGCCGATGCCCGGCACCATCATGACGATCCCGCACTCGCAGCCGATCGCGAGCGCGGCGGCCATGCGCGGGGTCCCGCCCGGCCCGATGCGCGCGGCGATGCGCCGGACCAGCGGCGCCGCGATGACGATGAGGACGTCGACGAAGATCGGCTGCAGCACCGTCGCGCAGGCCACCGTCATGGTCACCGGCATGCGCCGCGGCCCGAACCAGCGCAGCAGCGTCGCGACGAGCCGCTCGATCGCGCCGACCGCGCGCAGCAGCGAGCCGATGAGCACGCCGAAGGCGATGAGCAGGCCGGCCTCGGCGAGGATGTCGCCGAAGCCCTCGGTGACGGCCTCGACGGTGCCCTCGACCCCGAGGCCGTTGGCGAGCCCGACGGTGGTCGCCGCGAGGGCCAGCACGACGGCGGGGTGCAGCCGCGCGCGCACGATGAGCAGCACGGCGAGCACGACGATCACCGCGGTGGCCGTCACCAGGTACCAGCCGGGCACGCGCGGCCTCCGCTCGTCGACGATCACGAAACGGCGACATCATCGTGATGCCGACGATCGGCGTCGAGTCACCCCTGCTCGGTCGCTGCCCCCGCGCCCGGGGCCGTGCCACGCTCACCGGGTGGCCGTGGTCCTGTTCGCCGGGGTGTTCGTCCGCGACCACGACGTCGCGCGGTCCTGGTACACCCGACTCCTCGGGGCCGAGCCGAGCTTCCTCGCGTCACCGACCGAGTCGGTGTGGGAGCTCGCCGAGCACTGCTGGCTCTACACCAAGCGGGACCCGGGACGCGCCGGATACGCCGAGCAGACGGTCTTCGTCGACGACCTGGACGCGCGGGTCGCCGCGGCCGAGCAGCGGGGCGTCCACCCCGACCGCCACGAGACCTACCCGGGCGGGGTCCGCAAGGTCGTGTTCCGCGACGTCGACGGCAACGAGATCGGGCTCGGCGGCCAGCCGGACTAGCTCAGCCCGCGCGACGGACCGGTCCCGGCCGGGTGCGGCGCAGGCGGGTGGCGGCGCTCTCGGCGAGCAGGGAGTTGCGGCGGCAGACGATGGCCGTGGCGAGCTCGCGGGCCTTCACGGCGACCCCCTCGGGGTCCTCCTCGGCCAGGGAGCGGGCGGTGCACCGGTCGACGATCTCGCCGATGGCCATGACCGCGCGGGCCATCTCGTCGAGGGTGCTGCTGCTCCAGTCGAAGCGGTCGACGGTGTCCGGCCGGGGCGGGTCGTGCTCGAGCAGCGCGGTGAGCGCGTCGGTGACCTGCCGCGCGAGTCTCGCTGCCGCCTCGTCCTGGTGCACGTCCACTCTCATCATCGGTCGGGAACACGATGAGGATGCCCCTCATGCCGCCGCCCAACCACCGCACGGCGCGTCGCACAGGGTGAGACGGCGCTCGTCCGGAGGTGTAAGGGGACCCGGCCGGCGGGGGGACACCGACCGGGTCCGTCGCCGACCACGGGGGGCATGATCGGCAGCGAGCATCCTTGCATGGGCAAGTTCTCCGGCCGAGGAGGGCCCCGCGCGTCGGGTGGACCCGCCGCGGGCCGCGCAGCGGCGTGTCACGATGCTCCTCGTTCGACGACGGAAGCTGGGGGCACCGTGCGCATCCGACTCTCCGACGGCCCGTGCCGCGGCGATCACGACCTGTCCATCGCCGAGGGCGCGAGCCTGCCCGAGGAGTTCCTCGTGCTGGTGGAGCGAGGGCCCCGGCAGAAGGTCAACGACATCTTCGGCGGCTCGATCCCCGGCGTGAACGTGTTCGCCGTGCACCGCCTCGCCCGGCGCGACGGCGACGGGACGCCCGTCTACGCCTTCGCCGGCCGGCGCGAGTCGCGCGGCTACTAGAGCGGGACGGACCCCCGGACACACCACGGCCCCGGGGACGGTGTCACCGGGGCCGTGTGGTGCGACGTGCGGGCGGCGCTACTTCTTGAAGGCGTCCTTGACCTTCTCGCCGGCCTGCTTGATGTCGCCCTTGCTCTGGTCCTTCTTGCCCTCGGCGCGCAGCTCGTCGTCGTTGTTGACGGTGCCCGCCGTCTCCTTGACCTTGCCCTTGAGCTTGTCGGTCTTGTTGTCGATCTTGTCGTCTGCAGCCATGTCGGCGGGGTACCCGTAGCGTGACCGGGCTCAACCCGGTGTGAGCAACACCCACACCGGCCCGGGCGCGAACGGGACGGGGAGGCCGTCGGGCCCCAGGACGACCGTGGGGTCGGTCGGCGTCGCCCGCGACCACCGCGCCGGGAAGGACCGGCCGTCGCGCAGCACCTCGGCCTCGCCCGCGCCCGTGGTCACCGCGTAGGGCGAGACCGCGCCGGCGGCGTCGCGGATCGCCGACGGGCGGGTCGTCACGTGCTGCACGAGGACGGTGGCCGCGCCGATCGGGTCGCCGCCGGTGGCCGGGACGGCGGGGGCGCCGCCGGGCTCGACGAGGAAGCGGCCCCGCACGGCGTCCCACGTCAGCCCCACGACCGCCGACCCGAAGGCGACCTCGCGGTGGCGCACGACCTCGCCGCCCGCGGGCACGGCCCCGAAGCGCCAGCCGAGGTCGCGGACGGGCGAGGCGTCGCCCGCCGCGCGGAGCAGGGCAGCGGGGTCGGCGTAGAGGTTGACCGGCGCGCGGCGGTCGCCGTCACGGCGGAAGGCGTCGCCGGCCGTCTGCGGGGTCAGCGCCACGAGCGACGCGCCGGCCAGCGTGGCGTCCAGCTCGGGCGCCGAGCCGGAGAAGGCGAGCGCGGGGCGGCCGTAGGCGGCGAGGACGGTGACGTCGGACTCGCGGGCGCTGCGCACCGGCCCCACCGACGCCGGCAGCCGCGACGAGAACACCGCGAGCAGCCGCGTCGTGCCGCCCTCGACGGGCTCGACGTAGACGACGTCCGCGTCCTCGACGCCGGTCCAGGGGCGGCCGGCGGGGGAGTTGTCGATCTTGACCGCGAGCACCGGCGCCCCGGCGGACGCGGGCAGCCCGGTCAGCGGGGAGGTCCGGCCCCCGGCGCCGGCGCACCCCGCGGCCAGCCCCACGGCGGCGAGCAGGCCGAGCACGACGAGCAGGCCCCGCGGCACCCGCCCACCTCCCGTCGCTGCCTCGCGGGCCGGGGAGCGACCGCGCCCGGCGCCCTATCATCGCGGTGTGACGTCCGCGAGCCCGGAGCCGGTGGGTCCCGGCGACCTGCGTGTCTCCGACGTCGAGCGCGAGCAGGTGCAGCAGTTCCTCTCGCGCGCGATGGTGGCCGGTCTGCTCACGCCGGCCGAGTACAGCGACCGGGCCGCGGCCGCGCTCGCCGCGCGGGTGCGCCGCGACCTCGAGGGGCTGCTCGACGACCTGCCGGGGGCGTCGCTACACGCCGAGCGCTCGGTGGACGTGCTCGACCTGCAGGCCGGCGTCGGCGGGTCGATCAGCCGGCAGGGCTATTGGCGGGTGCCGCCGCTGGTGCGCGTGCACAGCCGGGCGGGCCGCGTGATGCTCGACTTCACCGACGCCGAGTGCACCGCACCCGTCGTCGCGATCGAGCTGGCCACGCAGCTCTGCTCGCCGGTGATCGTGCTGCCCGAGCACGCGACCGCCGACGTCGACGACCTGCGCATCGCGGCGGGCAAGGTCCGCGACGAGACGGTGCACCGCCGCGAGCGCGGCACCCCGCACCTCGTGGTCCGCGGGCGCCACAGCCTGGGCGACGTGGTGCTGCGCCACCCCCGCAAGCCGCGCTGGCGACCCGGTCGCCGTCGGTCAGATGTGACGCGTGAGGGTGACGGCACGCCGAGGCGAGGCACCCGGGGCTGATGCGGCACCCCGGTAACCTCGCGGACGACGGCGACGGCGGGCGGAGGGAGGGTCGAGCGTGGCGCTGGCACAGCTGGGCCCGTCCGCGGGCGTCCTCGTCGTGGTCGCCGGGGGCGTGGTCACCGCGCTCGCGATGGCCCCGCTGCACCGCCGGGCCGCGGCGCAGCGGCGCACCGCCATGCTCGTCGACCGCGTCGTCACCGACCGCGTCGCCCGGCTCGCGGGCGCCGAGCGCCGCCGCGCGCGCCGCCACCTGCACCGCGCCGCCGACCTGCCCGTCCCCCGCGCGCTGGGCCTGACCGCGCTCACCGCGCTGATCACGGCCACCGCGGGCGCGCTGGTCGTCACGCTGGTCGCCGACCAGCTCGCCGCCGGCCGCCGCACCGTGCTCCGCGACCTCATCGGCCGCCTCGACGACGCCGGCCTGCCCTCGCCGGCCGCGTCCGGGCCGACGGTCACGATCGGCGGGCTGGTGGTGCTCGCCCTGCTCGGGATGGCCACCGCCGGGCTCTACGTCGGCGGGCTCGACCAGGAGCGCCGCCGCGCGATGCCGGTGACGCGGCCGTGGCCGACGAGTCCGGGCAAGGCGATCTTCGTACTCGGGCTGCTGCTCACGCTGGCCGTGGTCCTGGCCGGCGCCTCGGCCGGCGTGCCCGGAGTCGCCCTCGGGGCCGCGCTGTTCCTGCTGGCCCACCAGGTGGTCGCGCGCATCGGGCGTCCGCGGGCCTGCCGGGAGGCGCCCGTGGTGCCCGAGGCGCTGCGGGCCGCGCGCCTCCCTCCGGTCCGCGAACGCCGCCTGCTGCGCGCGCGACGCCCACGTCCCGAGACCCCCGAGCCCGTGCGCCCGGCACTCCCGCCGGGGCCGCCCGGGCCCGTCCTCGGCCGCTCGGTGCCCCCGCCGGCAGCGTCGCGCCCGCCGACGCGGGCGATGCCGCCCCCGCCGGTCATCGGGCCCTCGACCCGCCTCGTCGACCTGGCCACCCCCGAGCAGCCGCTGCTCCCGCACGACCCGCGCTCGGTGGGCGACTACACGCTCACCGGGCGGCTCGGCTCCGGCGGCATGGGCACCGTCTACCTGGGTCACCGGGCCGGCACCCACGGCGTCGTGGCCATCAAGGTGCTCGCGCCGCACCTGCTCGACGACGTCGACGCCCGCACCCGCTTCCTGCGCGAGGGCCAGACGCTGCAGAAGGTCACCGGCGACTACACGGCGCGGGTGCTCGGGGTCGGCTTCGACGGCTCGATGCCCTTCATCGTCATGGAGCGCCTCGACGGCCCGTCGCTGCACGCGTTCGTGGCCGCGTCGGGGGCGGTGACCGACGGCGAGATGCTCACCCGCACCGCCATCGCGCTGGCCCGCGCGCTCGCCGCCCTGCACGCCGACGGCATCACCCACCGCGACCTCAAGCCCGGCAACGTGCTGCTCACCTCGGCGGGCCCGAAGGTCGTCGACTTCGGCATCGCCCGCGTCGTCGGCCAGACCCACCACACGCCGGCCGGGAACATGGTCGGCACGCCCGGCTACATGGCGCCCGAGCAGGTCACGGGCAACGGCGCGGTGCCCGCCACCGACGTGTGGGCCTGGGCGTGCTGCGTGGTGTTCGCGGCACGCGGCGACCACCTCTTCGACGGAGACAACATCCTCGACATCGCCCGCCGCATCCTCGACGGCCCGGGGCCCGAGGCGTTCGCCTCCGTGCACCGGCTCTCGCCGCGCCTGGTCCCGGTGCTCCGGCGGGCCACGGCGCAGGAGGTCGGCGACCGTCCCCGCGACGGCGCGGCCCTGCTGCGCCTGCTCGACCGCAGCGGCGCGACGGGCGCCGCGGGGGCCGCGGGCTGGGACCGGCTGATCAGCGGCGGTGCCCGGTGACGGCCCCGCGCGGCCGACGATCACCGTCGGTCCGCGCTGCTACGGTGCGCTCGCTCCGGCCTGCGCGCCGGCCGGGCAGGCCCGCCAACGGGACGGACGCGCGTGAGGATGGTGAGTGGTCGGTGGCCTCGTGGGACGACCTGGTGCGGTGGGTCCGCGTGCGCTACGAGGTGATGGCGCAGGACGCGCACAGCCTCACGTTCCGGCTCCCGACAACGGGTGACCGCACGCAGCTCGTGTACGTGCACCACAAGGGCGACGTCGACGGCCACGACTGGTTGCAGATCGAGTCGCCCATCGGCCGCCTCGACGAGATCGACGCGCGCCGCCTGCTCGAGCTCGCGGAGGACGCCGTCGTCGGCGGGGCCGCGGCCGTGGGCGGTGTCGCGGTGTTCCGCCACGCCACCCCGCTCGAGGACCTCTCGTTCGTCGAGTTCGACGCCCCGTTCCGCCTGGTCACGCGCATCGCCGACCAGCTCGAGCACGCCCTCACCGGCGCCGACCGCTACTAGGCCGGGAGGCCGCCGTGGACGTCGTGGAGTTCCGGCCCGAGCCCTCGCAGTACGCCTGGACGTTCGGCGGCGCCGCCCCCGTGCGCGAGGTCGAGCCCGGCACCGTGTTGCGGCTGTGGTGCGACGACGCGTTCGCCGGGCGCATCCGCAGCGTGTCCGACGTCGCCAGCGCGAACCTCGACCCGCGCTTCCTCAACCCGCAGACCGGCCCGTTCGCGGTGCGTGGCGCCGAGCCCGGCGACACGCTCGTGCTGCACCTCGTGGACCTCACGCCGGCCCGCGACTGGGGCGCGTCGACGCTGGTGCCGTTCTTCGGCGGGCTCACCGGCACCGACCGCACCGCGCTGCTCAACCCGCCGCTCGAGGAGCGCACCTGGATCTACGAGGTCGACCGCGCCCGCTCGACGGTCACCTTCGTCGCCGGCCGCAGCGACCTGCAGCTGGACCTGCCGCTGGCGCCCATGCTCGGCACGGTGGGCGTCGCGCCCGCCAACCGGGAGGTGCGCTCGTCGCTCACCCCGGACGCCTTCGGCGGCAACATGGACACGCCTGAGATGCGGGCGGGCACCACCTGCTACCTGCCGGTCAACGAGCCGGGCGCGATCTTCTCGGTCGGCGACGGGCACTACCGCCAGGGCGAGGGCGAGTCGTGCGGCACCGCGGTCGAGGGCGCCATGGACGTCACGCTGATCGTGGACCTGGTCAAGGGGACGTCGCCGCTCTGGCCGCGGCTGGAGAACGACGACGAGATCGCCGTCGTGGGCTCGTCGCGTCCGCTCGAGGACGCGTGGCGCATCAGCCAGGTCGAGATGATCGCGTGGCTCGGCGAGCTGCTCGGGCTCGACCGGCTCGACGCCTACCAGCTGCTCACGCAGGTCTCGCTCGCGCCGCTGGCCAACGTCGTCGACACCAACTACAGCGCGGTGACCAAGGTGGCCAAGGCGCTCGTGCCCGGGCTGCGGCCCCACGACGGGCTGCACGCCGACCTGCGCGCTCGCGCCGTGTCCCTGATCTGACTCCCTGATCTGAGGAGCTCGCGATGGACCTCCAGCTGGCCGGCCGGACCGCCCTCGTCACCGGCGGCAGCCGCGGCATCGGGCGGGCGGTGGTGGAGGCGCTGGCCGCCGAGGGCGCCACCGTCGCGTTCTGCGCGCGCTCGGCCGACGGGGTGCGCAAGGCCGAGCAGGAGATGCGCGACGCGGGGCACGACGTGCACGGCGCGACGGTCGACGTCACCGACGGCGCGGCGCTCGCGAGCTGGGTGCGCGAGAGCGCTACGAGCCACGGCGGCATCGACGCCGTCGTCGCCAACGTCTCGGCGCTCGCGATCCCGTCGACGGAGGAGAACTGGACGGCCGGGTTCACCACCGACCTGCTGGGCACGGTGCGGCTGGTCGAGGCCGCCCTGCCCGCTCTCGAGGCGAGCGATGCCGGCGCGATCGTCGCGGTGTCCAGCGTCTCCGGCCGCGAGATCGACTTCGCGGCGGGCCCCTACGGGACGTTCAAGGGCGCGATCGTGCACTACGTCCAGGGGCTCGCGTACCAGCTCGCGGGACGGGTGCGGGCCAACACCGTCTCGCCGGGCAACGTCTACTTCCCGGGCGGGGTGTGGGAGAACATCGAGTCCGGCAACCCGGAGCTCTTCGCGCAGGCCCTGGGCCTCAACCCGACGGGCCGCATGGCGACGTCCGAGGAGGTCGCGCGGGCCGTGGTGTTCCTCGCCAGCCCGGCGGCCACGTTCATCAGCGGCACGAACCTCGTCGTCGACGGGGCCCTGACGCGGGGGGTGCAGCTCTAGCGGGCCGGCGTCGGCACCAGCGCGTCGAACAGGGTGCGCACGCCGTCGACGGCCGCGTGCACGGCGCGGACGACGGCCCGGCTCCAGGTGCGCAGCAGGTCGGGCACGGCGGGGGCCGTGGGGCGCGGCGGTGCGAGCACCAGGGCACCGGGCCGCTCGGCCGGCGTCACGACGACCGCGGGCAGGCGCTCGATCTCCGGGGCGACCCGCGGGGCCGGCACGAACGGGAACCAGGCGTCGCCGCCGTCGCCGCCCAGGTCGCGACCACCCTCGCGCGGCGCCGGGACCCGCCGGGGCGGGTGCTGGTCGGGGTCCATCCTGGTGTCCTCTCGCCGGGGCAGTGCTGTGGTGCTCATCGGTCAGCGGGGCGGCGCCGTTAGCACCACGTGACCGAGACCGCCACTCAGCGCGAGCGGGCGGGACGGGCGGTGACCGTCCACGACGGAGTGACACCGTTGCGCCACTCACCGCACTTTGCGGCCCGGTCGTGGAAGCACGGACGGACCCCCCGCGACCTCGCCGTCACCGACGCGTTGCCTGCGTGCGGGCCGGTCACGGGAGACAGGTCCGCACGGTCGGACCGACCCGCGCGTCCGACCAGGGACACGGGTCCGACCGACACGGGAGGTGGTGGCTCGAGTGGCGGGCACACACGCTCGCTCGTCGGGTCGGCGCCGGGCCGCCGACAGCGCCGAGGACGACGAGTACGGCCAGGACGCCGAGCAGGTGCCCGGCCGTCGCCGGGCACGCGACGATCGCGACCGGTCCGCGCAGGACAGCGACTACGGCGACGTCGCCGCCCGCATCGCCGCCAGCCCCGCCCCGTCCTCCCCGCCCGTCGGCTTCCCCTCCGCGCTCTCCACCGGCTCGTTCCGCTCGGAGCCGGCACCCGCGGCGTCCCGCGGGGCCACGGCGACCCAGGCGCCGTCGCGGACCGCAGCCCCGGCCGCGTCCGACCGACCGCGCACCCCGCCGTCCCGTCCCTCGGCACCCTCCGGGCCCCCGGTGCCCCCCGCGACGCCGCCGGCCCGTGGCCCGCGCGACGCCGGTCCCCGCTCGCGGGGCACCTCGCCGTCCGCGCCGCCCGCCGCCCGACCCGCCGGCCCGCCGCCGGGTCCGCCCGGGAGCTCGCCTCCCCACCGCGGCCTGGCCACCCCGCCGTCGGTGCCCCCGCCCCCCGCCCGTCCCGCCGGTGGCCCGCCCGCCGGGCGCCCCACCCCGCCCCCCGGTCCACCCGCAGGACGCCCCACGCCGCCCCCCGGCCCGCCCACCGCCGGGCCCGCGCGCCCGCCGTCGGGTCCCGCGCCCGCCGGCCCCCGCGACCGGCAGGCCCCGGCCTCGCGCCCGCCCGGAGCGCCCTCGGGCCGCCCCGGCGCGCCCCCGGCACGCCCGCCCGCCGGCGCCCCGGTCGCCGGGCCGCGCCCGCCCGTCCGCGGCGGTGCGCCCGCAGCGCGTCCGGCCACCCCGCCGGTGGCGCCCGACGCCCCGGCCCCGACCCGGGCCGAGCCGGCGCCCGCCGGCCGTTCGCAGCCGACCGGGACCACGGCCATGCCGGTCCCGGACACCCACGACGAGCCCGAAGACGTCACACCTGACGCCCCCGCCGACGAGGCCGGCACCACCCGCGCCGCGCGGCCCACGCGCACCGCCGCCACGCGCAGCACCGGGGGCACCAGCAGGACCCCCAGCCGCAGCACCAGCCGCGCCGGCACCCGCACCACGCGCAGCTCCCGCACCACCACGTCCCGCGCCACCACGTCCCGCACCACCGCCTCGCGCCGCGCCACCGCGCGGAACGAGTCGCCGGCCGACGACCGCCGTGACTCCCGTGACGACGCCCCCGCCGTCCCCCACGGACGGATCGCGGCGGCGATCGCCGTGGTGCTCTCGGTCGTCGCCGCGCGCGTCGTGCGCCTGCCCGGTGGGCCGGGGCTGGTCGCGTTCGGCCGCCGGGTCCGCGCGCGGGTCGTGCTCTACCTCGACGGCCCGCACCCCGAGGCGCTGACGGCGACCGCGCTGCGCTGGCGCCGGCTGCGCCGCAGTGCCTACGCCGGGCTCGGCGCGATGATCGCGACGCCGGTGCTCGCGATGGTCGTCGGCTGGCTGTTCATCCCCGTGCCCAACGCCGACGACGCGGTGGAGAGCCAGCTCAACACCGTCTCGTTCTCCGACGGCACCGTGCTGGCGCGCATCGCGCCGGGCGAGCAGGGCAACCGGCAGAAGGTCGACCTCGCGCAGGTCCCGCCGCCCGTCCGCTCCGCCGTGCTCTCGGCCGAGGACCGCACCTTCTACTCGAACAGCGGCTTCGACGTCACCGGCTTCGGGCGCGCGGTGTGGAAGAACCTCACTGGCGGCACCGGCGGCGGTTCGACGATCACCCAGCAGTACGTCAAGAACGCCATGGTCGGCGACGACTACTCGCTGGTGCGCAAGTACAAGGAGCTCATCATCTCCTTGAAGATCTCGCAGCAGCGCTCCAAGGACGAGATCCTCGCCGACTACCTCAACAGCATCTACTTCGGGCGCGGCGCCTACGGCATCCAGGCCGCCTCGCAGGCCTACTTCGGGCGTCCGGTCGAGACGCTGTCCCCGTCGGAGGGCGCGCTGCTGGCCGGCGTCATCCAGTCGCCGTCGCGGTGGGACCCGGCCGTGCGGCCCGAGGACGCCCAGCGTCGCTGGAACTACGTCATGGACGGCATGGTCGCCCAGGGCTGGCTGCCCGCCCCGGAGCGCGCGGCGGCGACGTTCCCGGTGACGGTGCCGCCCCGGCGCGTCACCGGCGGGGTCCCCGACGACGACCGCGGCCACATCTACAGCGCCGTGCGCGACGAGCTGCGCGCGTTGGGGATCGACGAGGACGCGCTGCTCACCGAGGGCCTGCAGATCCAGACGACGATCGAGCCGACGGCCCAGCGCGAGGCGGTGGACGCCGTGCGGTCGAAGATGCGGGGCCAGCCGGAGAACCTGCGCACGTCGACGGTGTCGATCGACCCGGAGACCGGCGGCATCCTCGCCTACTACGGCGGCGACAACGGCGCGGGCCTGGACTACGCCCGCGTCGAGAAGCAGGCGGGCTCGACGTTCAAGCCGTTCGTGCTGCTCGCCGCGCTGCAGCACGACCCGCCGATCGGCATCTCGGCCGAGTTCGACGGGCGCGCGATCCCCGGCCGGACCGTCCGCAACGTCGACGGCGCCGACTGCGCCAACTGCAGCCTCAAGCGCGCGATGACGCTGTCGAACAACGTCGTGTTCACCGCGCTGGGCAACCGGGTCGGCCCGCAGGCCGTCGCGGCGGCCGCCCGCCAGGCCGGCATCACGCAGCCGATGGAGAACCCGGACAGCGGGATCGCGCTGGGCAACCAGGAGACCACCGCGGTCGACCTCGCGTCCGCGTACGCGACGTTCTCCAACGAGGGCATGTACTTCCGCCCGCACCTGGTCGGCCGTGTGACCACGGCCAGCGGCGAGGTCCTCTACGACCAGTCGACGCTGCAGGGCGAGCAGCGCATCGACCCGCGCGTGGCCCGCAACGTCACCGAGGCGATGCGCGACGTGCCCGAGTACGACGGGGTGTCGCTCGAGGGCGGCCGGCAGGCAGCGGGCAAGACCGGCACCGTCCAGTCGCACGTCGAGAGCCAGAACAACGACGCGTGGTTCGCGGGCTACACGCCCAACGCCTCCACGGTCGTGTGGGTCGGCACCGACGACAACACCCCGATCCGGACCTCGGACGGGCGCCCGGTCTACGGCCACGGGCTGCCCAGCGAGATCTGGAAGACGTTCATGGACGACGCGCTCGAGGACGCCCCGAAGCAGACGTTCGGCACGTTCACGCCGGTCGCGGGCTCCGACCCGGGTGACACCGCCCGCGACGAGTCGCCGTCGCCCTCGACGTCGGCCTCCGCGGCGTCGTCGTCGGCCCCGACGTCGACCACCACGGCGCCCGCCGTGCCCACCGAACCGGCCGAGGAGGTCCCGGCGGCCGGCGAGGCGGAGGTGCCCGCCGAGGACCCGGGCGCCGCCGGCGAGGGCGGCGCGGCCCCGGCCGAGGGCGATCCCCCGGCGAACTAGGGGGCCAGCGCGAAGTCGGCGTCGTCGAAGCCGGGGCTGACCACGCAGGTCACGAGCACCTCGCCCTCGGTGCCGCGGGGTGTGGCCCGCTGCCAGGTGCCGCCGGGCACCAGGGCCTGGGGCACCTCGCCGTCCTCGACGCGGTCGCCGAGGACGACCGGGTGCTCGTCGCCCGGGGTGTCGCCGTCGCCGCCGAGCACCAGGGTGAGCGCCGGGCCGCGGTGCCAGCACCACAGCTCGTCGGAGCGCACCCGGTGCCAGCGCGACTCCTCGCCCGGCGCGAGCACGTAGACGATGGCGGTGGCGCTCGCCCGCGGCCCGGGATAGCCGGGTGGAGCCAGAGTGTGGTCGCTGGTCCAGGTGCGGCGGAACCAGCCGCCCTCGGGGTGCGGGGCGAGGTCGAGCGCGCGGGCCAGCGGCGGCGGCGCGCTCACCCGATCATGTCGAGGTCGGCGAGCACCTTCGACGGGTGCAGGCGGACGACCAGCGAGCCGGGTCCGCCGTTGCGCGCGCCGTACTCCTCGGCGTGCTCGGCGCCCATGTAGCGCCCGCCGAGCGCCGTGGCGGTGCGCCGCAGCTCGCCGGGGTCCTCCGAGAGCGTCACCGACCCCTGGACCTGCACGAACGCGTACGGCGGCTCCTGGAGGTCGACGCAGAGCACGGCGCGCGGGTCGCGGGCCAGCGCCCGGCCCTTGGCGGTGTCGGCGCCGGTGTTGAACACGATCGTGTCGCCCTCGAGGAGGAACCAGATCGGCGCCACGAGCGGGCGGCCGTCCTTCGCCGTCCACCCGAACTTGCCGGTGCGGGTGCCCCCGGCGAGGAAGGCGCGGATGTCGGGGTCGCTGAGGTCCGCCATGGTCGTCAGCCTAGGAGCCCGGCTCCGGCGGCTCCCGCGTCGCGCGGTCCCACTCCTCGGGGGTGTTCACCCCGCGGGCGGCGCGCAGGTCCGGGTCGGCGGCGGCCAATGCGGGGTCGGCGAGCAGGGCGGCCGCGTCGAGCTCGCGGACCCGGCTCGCGGCGACCAGGGCGCCGAGGCTGCGCTCGCCCCCGGCCAGGAGGTCCGCGGCGCGGGCGCCGAGCGCGGTGTCCCAGGCCGCGAGCAAGGGCTGGCGGTGGCCGTCGAGGACGGGCAGGGCCACCTCGACCGCACCGGTCCGGTGCGCCAGCACCGCGCGGACGAAGGCGGGGTGCAGGTGCGGCAGGTCGACCGCGGCGACGAACGCCGTCGTCGCCCCGTCCGCCGCGGCGGCGCCCAGCCCGGTGGCGATCCCCTGCAGCGGGCCGCGGTCGGCGACCGGGTCGCGCAGCACCCGGCAGCGCGGGCGCCACGGCCCCGGGGGGAGATCCCGCGTCGCGTCGGCGGCGCCGACCACCAGCAGCGGCCCCTCGACGGCCGCGGCCAGGACGTCGAGCACGTGGCCGAGCAGCGTCGTCCCGCGGTGGGGGAGCGAGGCCTTGTCGGTGCCCATCCGTCGCGAGCGGCCGCCCGCGAGGACGATCCCGGCCATTCCCGTCACCGGCCGGTCCGCCCGCGTGATGCATACAACCGGTTGGGCACCACCGGTCCCGGGGATGCCCGTCGCGTCATCACGACGATGTGCGACCGAAGGTGGACGAGATGATCGGCAGTACCGAGAAGCGCCGACACGACGAGCCCGAGGACGCCCACCGGGGCTGGGTGGCACCCACCCCCGCGGACGCCGCCGAGGCGGCCATGGACCGTGCGATGGCCGACGCCGAGCGCGCGGTCGCGGAGGGCACGGCCAGCGACGACCAGCGCACGAGCGTCATGCGCATGGCCGGAGCCCGGACCCACGAGCAGCGGCGCGAGGCCTACCGCAGCGACAACTGAGCCCGTCACGGCAGCACCAGCACGACGACCGGCAGCGTGACCAGCGAGAGCACCGTGGTGAGCACGACCACCGCGGTGCTCTCGCGGTACCAGGTCCGGTACTGCGCGGTGAGCACGAACACCGTCGCGGCGTCCGGAAGCGCGCACATCAGGACGAGCACCGCCGCCCACGGCGCCGGGACCCCGAGCCACGCCACCGCGCCCAGCGCGAGCAGCGGCATGATCACGAGCTTGACCAGCACCGCGGCCCCGATCGGCACCCACTGCGCCCGCGACTCCCGCAGCGCACCCACCGCGCCGCGCAGCAGGATCCCCAGCGCGAGCAGACCACCCGGCGCCGCGAGGTCGCCGAGCAGCGCGATCGTCGTGGCCAATGGACGCGGCAGCGCCACCCCGAGCAGCGCCACGGCCGCGCCGGCGGCGATGCCGATGACCACGGGGTTGCCCAGCACCCGCCGCGCCAGCAGCACGGGCAGCGCGACCGCGCTCTCCTCACCGCCGCCCCGCCCGCCGAGGGTGGCGGCGACGAGGAACACGCTGATCGCGAGCGCGGTGTGCAGCGTCGAGGTCAGCGACGCCGCGAACGCCGTCGCCGGGCCCAGCACGGCCACGGTCAGCGGGATGCCGAGGTAGCCGACGTTGCCCCAGCCGGCGACGAGCCCGACGGCGTTGGCCTCGCGGGCCGGGCGCCGCGCGAGGCGGGCGGCGAGCCAGCCCAGCGCGTAGGCGACGAGGAGCACGGCGACCGAGGCGATCAGCGCGGACGCGGGGATGCCGGCGGAGAGGTCGGCCTCGGCCACCGACGTGAAGATCAGGGCGGGCAGCGCGATCCAGTAGACGAGGTCGTTGAGCACGGTGGCCGTGCGCTCGCCGAAGCGCTCGAAGCGGCCCGCCACGGCACCGACCGCGATCACCGCGAACACGGGCAGGATGCGGCCCAGCAGGTCAGCCACGCCGCCCCGCCCGCCCGGTCACCGGGCGAGCCTACGGCCCGGCGCGGGGCCCCACGGCCGCGAACGCCGTCACCGTGCCGCGCGCCACCAGGGTGTCCACGCCCCGCTCGAGCACGGTGAACAGGGGCAGGCCGCCGGGCGCGATCGGCAGGTCCGGGTAGGCCCGGTGCGCGCCGGAGGACCAGCCGTCGCGGAAGACGCGCCAGTCGAGGGTCTCGGTGGCGCAGATCGGGTCGCCGGGCGCGCACACCTCGTAGACCCGCCCGTCGTAGACCTCGAGCTCGCGGGCCGGGCGCGGGCCGAGGATGCCGCGGCCCGGGGTGTCGACGAGGTTCGCCGCCTCGGGGTCGCGGCGCGGGCTGCCCAGCATCACGGCGCCGGCGATGCGCTCGGGGGCCAGCGGGATCGTCCCGCGGGCGGCGCGGTGCACGACGTCGCTCACCACGTCGGCACCCTGGCTGTAGCCGACGAGGGTGATCGTCGTCTCGGGGCACCGGGCGGCGACGTCGGCGGCGTCGCGGGCGAGCCGGTCGGCGCCGCGCAGCTCGGACAGCGGGTAGAGCACCGGGCGGTCGAGCGAGGCCGGGTAGGGGACGTAGCGCACCGAGATCTGGTCGCCCCACCGCTGGGCGAGGGGGTTCGTCAGGCCCGCGAGCAGCCCGACGGCGACCGCGGGGTCGGCGGCGTCGGAGGTCTCGCCGGTGCCGGGCACCGCGAACAGGGCCACGGTGGGGCAGGCCGGGGGTGCGGGGGCGGCGGAGGCGGTCGGCGCGGCGAGGAGGCCGGCGCCGAGCAGCAGCGCGAGCACGAGCAGCACGCGTCGCTTCCCCCCGCCCGGCACACCGGACATCCTCGCCGACGGGAGGGCCCGCGCGCAGCGCTCCGGCGAGGGTGAGCGGGGTGATTTCCTGGCGTTCAACGCCAGCGTGGCCGCCACGCTGGCACGGGGCAGGGGTGACCTGTCGGGCTGACAGATCGGCGCCGGTCTGCCAGCGTGCCGCCAGAGAGTCCCCCGGCAGTCCCCGGCGCCGGTGCCGGAGCCGGGGTGACGCGGACGAGCGGAGGACGCGCGTGAGCATGCCGTCGGACCTCGACATCGCCCAGGCGGCGACGCTGAAGCCCCTGGACGACGTCGCCCACCAGATGGACCTGCCGCTCGAGCTGCTCGAGCGCCACGGCCACGACGTCGCCAAGATCGAGCTGGACGCGATCGAGGCGATGGCCGACCGCCCGCGGGCCAAGTACGTCGTCGTGACCGCGATCACGCCGACGCCGCTGGGCGAGGGCAAGACCACCACCACGGTCGGGCTCGGGCAGGCGTTCTCGCACATCGGCAAGCGCGGGGTCGTCGCGATCCGCCAGCCGTCGATGGGCCCGACGTTCGGCATCAAGGGCGGCGCGGCGGGCGGCGGCTACTCGCAGGTCGTGCCGATGGAGAAGTTCAACCTCCACCTCACCGGCGACTTCCACGCCGTGACGAGCGCGCACAACATGCTCTCCGCGGTGCTCGACAACCACCTCTACCAGGGCAACGCCGCGGGCCTCGACCCGTACCGCGTCACCTGGCGCCGCGTGCTCGACGTCAACGAGCGGGCCCTGCGCAACATCGTCACCGGCCTCGGCGGGCGGATGGACGGCGTGCCGCGCGAGTCCGGCTTCGACATCACCTCGGCCTCCGAGGTGATGGCCGTGCTCGCCCTGTCCAACGACCTCGCCGACATGCGCGCCCGGCTGGGCCGCATCGTCGTCGGCTACACCGGCGACGGCGACGCCGTGACCGCCGAGGACATCCACGGCGCCGGGGCGATGGCGGCGCTCATGCGCGACGCGCTCAAGCCCAACCTCATGCAGACGCTGGAGAACACGCCGGTCCTCGTGCACGCCGGCCCGTTCGGCAACATCGCGACCGGCAACTCGTCGATCGTCGCCGACCGCATCGGCATCCACTGCGGCGACTACCTGGTCACCGAGGCCGGCTTCGGCGCCGACATGGGCGCCGAGCGCTTCTTCAACATCAAGTGCCGCACCTCGGGCATGACCCCGGACGCGGCGGTCGTCGTGGCCACGGTGCGCGCGCTCAAGGTCCACTCCGGCAACCACAAGGTCGTCGCCGGCAAGGACCTGCCGCCCGCGCTGCTCGAGGAGAACCCCGAGGAGGTGCACGCGGGCGCGGCCAACCTGCGCAAGCAGATCGAGAACATGCGGCTGCACGGCGTCTCGCCCGTGGTCTGCATCAACGCCTTCCCCACCGACCACGACTCCGAGCACGCCGCGATCCGCGAGATCGCCGAGTCGATGGGCGCGCGAGCTGCGGTGTCCACGCACTTCAGCGACGGCGGGCGTGGTGCCGCCGAGCTCGCGGAGGCCGTCGCGGAGGCGGCGCAGGAGGAGAGCCACTTCCAGCTGCTCTACCCCGACGACGCCTCGCTGCGCGAGAAGATCGAGACCATCGCGACCAAGGTCTACGGCGCCGACGGCGTCGACTACGCCCCGGCCGCGAACACGTCGATCGACCTCTACGAGCGCAACGGCTTCGGCGGGCTGCCGATCTGCGTCGCCAAGACCCACCTGTCGATCTCGTCGGACCCCACCCTGCGCGGGGCGCCGACGGGCTGGCGGATGCCGGTGCGCGAGGTCCGCGCCTCGGTCGGGGCCGGGTTCATCTACCCGATCTGCGGCGACATGCGGACGATGCCGGGGCTGGGCAAGAACCCGGCCGCGCACCACATCGACGTCAAGCCGGACGGCACGATCGTGGGGCTGTTCTAGGTGGGCTCCGCCCAGGTGAGCAGAAATCGGTGCGGCAGCACCGAGTGCTGCTCACGTGCGTCGGAGGCGCACCCGTGAGCAGGCCCATCGGCGAGCTCGGGCTCGCGCGCTTCGCCGAGGTGCTCGCCGCCGCGGGCCCCGGCCCGGCGGCGGGCTCCACGGCCGCGGTGAGCGCCGCGCTGGCCGCGGGGCTGGCCACCAAGGTGGCCAAGGGCGCCGCCGACCGCGAGACCGTGGACGAGCTCGACGCCCTGCGCGTCAAGGCCCTGCAGCTCGCCGACGACGACGTCGAGGCCTACGCCGGCTTCCTCGAGGCCCGCCGCAAGCCGGGTGGCGGGCCGGCCGCCGCCGAGGCGATCGTGCAGGTGCCCGCCGACGTCGTGGCGCTGGCGGTGCGCGTGGCCGAGTTGGCCGCGCTGCTCGCCGAGCACGGGCCCGACCACCTCACCGGCGACGCGGTGACCGCCGCCTTCCTCGCCGCCGCGGCCGCCGAGTCCGCCGCGGCGCTGGTCGGCGCGAACATCGCGGACTCCGGCGAGCTCGCCGACCCCCGCGTCGACCACGTCGAGGAGCGCGCCGGGCACGCGCGCACGCTGGCCGAGCGCCTGGTGTGAGCCAGCCCTGGGTCGTCGAGGTGACCCGCGGCCCCTTCGTCGAGTCCGAGCACCGGGTGGCGCTGGTGGTGCTCGAGCCCGACGGGACCACGGCGCTGCGGGCCGGAGCCGTGGACGCCCCGGTGCTGGCGCGCTCGGCGCTCAAGCCGGTGCAGGCGATGGCCACGATCGAGCTGGGCGCCGACCTCGAGGACCGCGAGCTCGCCCTCGCCGCCGGGTCGCACTCCGGCGAGCCCGGGCACCTCGCGGTCGTGGGCGGCCTGCTCGCCCGGCACGGTCTCGACCCCGCGGCGCTGGCGTGCCCGCCGGCCCGGCCCCTGGGCCTCGCCGCCGACCACGCGTGGGGCGAGCGCCCGCCCGACCGGCTTGCGATGAACTGCTCGGGCAAGCACGCCGCGATGCTCGTCGCCGCCGCGGCGCAGGGCTGGCCACTGAGCGGCTACACCGACCCGGAGCACCCGCTGCAGCGCCACGTCCGGGGGACCCTCGAGCGGGTCGGGGGGCCGGTGCACGGCGTGACCGTCGACGGCTGCGGCGCGCCCGCCTTCGCGACCGGCCTCGACGCGGTGGCCCGGCTCGGTCGCCGCCTCGCCGACGCCGCGCCCGGCAGCCCCGAGCACCGCGTGGCCGCGGCGATGCGCGCCCACCCGTGGCTCGTGGCGGGCAGCGACCGCCTGGACACCGTGCTCATGTCGTCGCTGGTCGGGAGCCTGTCGAAGGTCGGCGCCGAGGGCGTGGTGCTCGCGGTGCTGCCCGACGGGGCCTCGCTCGCCCTCAAGGTCGTCGACGGTGCCGCCCGCGCCGTCGGACCCGTGCTGCTCGCGGTGCTGGACGAGCGCGGGGTGGCGGTCCCGGAGGCCATCCGCGCGATCGCCGACCCGCCCGTGCGGGGAGGGGGTCACCCGATCGGCGCTCACCGTGTGCGAGCCTGAGCGCACTCATCGGGGTGAGGAGCGTGTATGGGTTCGTGCCTGGTGTTCGCCGCGCCGACGCCCGCCCGGGACCGTCTGGTCGCCCACCTCTCCTCGGTCTTCGACGCCCTGCCGTGCGTCGACACGGTCCCCGACCTGGTCCTCGGGCTGGTCGGCAGTGCTGACGGCGACTCCGGCGCGGAGCACCACGCTCCCGACGTCGTCCTCGTCGGCGCGGACGACGGCAGCGCGTGGATGGAGGCCGTCCGGCAGGTCCGTCGCCGCGCGCCCGAGACGGCGGTGCTCGTCGTCGGCGAGACGCCCGACCCGCTCGACGCCCTCGCCGACCGCCCGCTGCCCGAGCGCCCCGCTTCGGTGGCGGAGGACGAGCGCGCCGCCCGGGCGATGCGCCTCGGCGCCCGGGGCTTCCTGCGCGCCGGCGACCTCGCCGACCCCAGCGCCCTACCCGGCGCCCGCCCCGCCACCACCGAGCTCTCTGAGCGCGAGATGGACGTGCTGCTCGGGATGACCGAGGGCCTGTCCAACGCCGAGATCGCCGCCGAGCTCGTGGTCGCCGAGGACACGGTGAAGACCCACGCCCGGCGGCTGTTCCGCAAGCTCGGCGCCGGTGACCGCGCCGACGCCGTGGCCCGGGGCTTCCGCCAGGGCCTGCTGCGCTGAGCTGACGATCCGGACCGCGCCGAGGGCCAGCACGACCACCGCCATCGCGGGCCCGGCCGGGTGGGCCGCGTGCGCGCCGCGCAGGTCGAGGCGGGCCGTGCGCCCGAGGGAGCGGGTCAGCCCGCAGGCGGGGCACCGCCGCCCGGTGAGCAGCCGGTAGGGGCACACGGTGGGACCGCGCCGGCCGCCCGCGAGCGCCGCGCCGGCGACGTAGGCCGCGAGCGCCGCGAGGACGCGGTCGCCGCTGGTCACTGGCCCCAGCGCGCCGCGGAGACCGAGCGGGCGTAGTTGACCATGTCCTGGTAGCGGTTCAGGTCGTACGGGGAGGTCACCGGCAGCTGCACGGCGTGGAAGAGGCCCGGCCCCTGGACGGCGATCTGGGCGTAGCCGACGGTGCGTTCCTCCTTGATGAGCAGGAACAGCAGGCCCAGGAGGCAGAAGATCGCGAAGACGACGGCCAGCACGATCGCGTAGGGCGGGATGGTCGACGAGGAGTACGACTGGTTGCTCAGCGACCAGTGCACCTGCCCGACCGGGAACCGCCCCTGCGGCGTGATGACGTGGTCCGGGGTGACCACGATGTCGCCGATCGTGATCAGGGCGGGCTGGGAGCCGTACGGATCCAGGGACACGCGGTCTCGCTTCCTCGGGGTCAGCGGCGACATCGTCGCGCGGCGCGGCGGGGTTACGTGTCCGCAGCGCCACTCCGTCACCTCATCGCGGAACGTTGACGTGCCGGGCGCCGCGTGGTCGGCTTGCTCGTCGACGGACGCGGAGGAAGCCGGTGTGAATCCGGCGCGGTCCCGCCACTGTCACCGGGGAGCGGACCCCACGCACGCCACTGCCGGTACGCCGGTGGGAAGGCCGGGGCGAGCACCGATCCGGGAGCCAGGACACTCCGGCCGTCGTCGTGGCACGACCGAGGCAGACATCGGGCGAGGACCCCGAGGAAGGCCGGCGATGATGCACGCACCCGTGACCCCGCACGCCCGCACCCACCCGACGGTGACGCGTCACCGGCGCCGGGCCGACCCGGTGGACGACCGGGTGCTCGCCCAGCTCCGCCGGGTGCTCGCCGAGGCGGGCCAGCTCCCGCTCGACCTGCTCGGCGACGGCCCCGTCCGCGACCGCGGGGAGGCCGCCGCCCGCGTCGACGCGCTGGCCCGCGCGCTCGTCGACCGCATGCGCGGCGCCGGCTGGGACGAGGGGGCGGCTCCGTCGGCCGTGACGTCGGTGCTCGCCGCGTCGGTGCCCGAGGCGGAGACCGTGCTCCTGCGGGCGGCGCGCGCCCGACGGTGACGCCGCTGCTGGGCGGTCCCGTCGACCGCCACGACCTCCACCACCACGGCGACGCCGAGGTGGGGCCGGGGCTGGTCGACCTCGCGGTCAACGTCCGCGCCGACACCCCGCCGCCCTGGCTGCGCGAGCGGCTCACCGCGAGCCTCGACGACCTCGCCGCGTACCCCGACCCCGCCCGGGCGGTCGCGGCGCTGGCCGCCCGGCACGGCCGCGACCCCGACGAGGTCGTGCCCACCGCGGGTGGCGCCGAGGCGTTCGTGCTGCTCGCGCGGGCCCTGCGCCCCCGCCACGCCGTGGTCGTGCACCCGCAGTTCACCGAGCCCGAGGCCGCCCTGCGCGCCGCGGGCCACGCGGTGCACAGGGTGCTCCTCGGCCACGGGGATCCACACGGCGACCTGACGCTCGACCCGGCGGCGGTCCCCGCCGACGCCGACCTCGTGGTGGTCGGCAACCCCACCAACCCGACCTCGGTGCGCCACCCCGCGGACGTCGTCGCCGCCCTCGCCCGCCCCGGCCGCACGCTGGTCGTCGACGAGGCGTTCATCGACACCGCGCCCGGCGAGCCCGACAGCCTCGCCGGCCGCGACCTCCCCGGCCTCGTGGTGTTGCGCAGCCTCACCAAGACCTGGGGCCTCGCGGGCCTGCGGGTCGGCTACGCCCTCGCCCCGCCCGCCCTGGCCGCCGGCCTGCGCGCGGCCGCCCCGCCGTGGTCGGTGTCGACGCCCGCCCTGGTCGCCCTCGAGGTCTGCAGCAGCGAGGCCGCGCGCGCCGAGGCCGACGCCGCGGCCGACGCGCTCCGGGGCGACCGCGAGCACCTCGTCGCCGCGTTGCGGGGCCTGCCCGGCGTCGAGGTCCGCGGCACGCCCGCCGCGAGCTTCGTCCTCGTCCGCACCCCGGGCCGCGCCGACGTCCGGCAGCGCCTGCGCGACCGGGGCCTCGCCGTGCGTCGCGGCGACACGTTCCCGGGCCTCGACGACGAGCACGTGCGCATCGCGGTGCGGTCGAAGGCGATCAGCGACGACCTCGTCGCCGCGCTCGCCGAGGTGCTCGCGTGAACGCCCTGCAGCCCGGCGACCGCGAGGCCCTGCACCGCGTCCTGCACGCGCGCCGCGACGTGCGCACCGGCTTCGTCGACACCCCGGTCGACGACGAGCGCCTGCAGCGGGTGCTCGCGGGCGCCCACACCGCGCCGAGCGTCGGGTTCTCGCAGCCCTGGGACTTCCTCGTGCTGCGCTCGCCCGCGCTCCGCGACGAGCTGGCGGCGCTGGCGCAGGAGCAGCGCCGGGCGTTCGCGGAGTCCCTGCCCGCGGCGCGCGCGCGGAAGTTCGCCGGCCTGCGGGTGGAGGCGATCCGCGAGGCGCCGCTGGGCGTCGTCGTCACCTGCGACCCGACGCGCGGCGGGCGCCACGTGCTCGGCCGGCACACGCAGCCGCGGATGGCCGCGCACTCGGTGGCCGGCGCGGTGCAGAACCTCTGGCTCGCCGCGCGCGCCGAGGGGCTCGGCGTCGGCTGGGTCAGCTTCTTCGACGAGCGCGAGATGGCCGCGCTGCTGGGCCGGCGGGCCGGGATGCCCCAGCACCTCGAGGTCGTCGCCTACCTGTGCGTCGGGCACGTCGCGTCCTTCGCCGACGAGCCCGAGCTCGCGACCGCCGGCTGGGCCCGCCGCCGGCCCCTGGCGTGGGCCGTCCACGACGACACCTGGGGGAACCACCACGTGGATCCGCTCGACGAGACCCTGGCCGCCCTGGCCGACCTCGACACCACCCCGGGCGAGGAGGCGGCCCGCGAGCACCTCACGCGCATGACCGTGCCGCCCGGCGCGCTGGGCGGGGTCGCCGAGATCGGCGTGCGCCTCGCCGGGCTCGCCGGCTCCTGCCCGCCGCCGCTGCCCGAGCCGGCGGTGGTCGCGGTGTTCGCCGGCGACCACGGCGTGCACGCCCGCGGGGTGACGCCGTGGCCGCAGGAGGTCACCGCGCAGATGGTCGCGAACTTCCTGGCCGGCGGGGCGGCGGTCAACGCGTTCGCCGCGACGGTCGGCGCCGAGGTCCAGGTGGTCGACGTCGGCGTCGCCGCAAGGCTCGCGCCGGCGCCGGGCCTGCTGCCCCGCAAGGTGCGCCGGGGCACCGCCGACATGACCGCCGGCCCGGCGATGACCCGCGACGAGGCCCGCGCCGCGGTGCACGCGGGCATCGAGACCGCCCGCGACCTCGTCGTCGCCGGCAACCGCCTTCTGGTCACCGGCGACATGGGCATCGCCAACACCACGGCCTCGGCGGCGCTGGTCGCGGCGTTCACCGGCGCGTCCGCGGAGCAGGTCACCGGGCGGGGCACCGGCATCGACGACGCCACCCACGCCCGCAAGACCGCCGTGGTCGCCGAGGCCCTCGCCCTGCACCGCCCCGATCCCGCCGACCCGCTCGGCGTGCTCGCCGCGGTGGGCGGCCTGGAGCACGCGGGGCTCGCCGGCTTCCTGCTGGGCGCGGCAGCGCTGCGCACGCCCGTCGTGCTCGACGGCGTCGTGTCCGGCGCCGCGGCCCTGGTCGCCGCCGCGCTGGCCCCGACCGCGTCACACGCGTGGCTCGCGGGGCACCGCTCGGTCGAACCGGCCCATACCCTGGCGCTCGACCACCTGGGTCTTGCGCCCGCGCTGGACCTCGGGCTGCGGGTGGGCGAGGGCACCGGCGCCCTACTCGCCGTGCCCGTCGTGACCGCGGCCGCCCGCGCCCTGGCCGACGTCGCGACGTTCGACGCGGCCGGGGTGACCGACAAGAACGAGGCAGGAGACCCACCGTGAGCCCGACCGACACGCCGGCCCGCGTCTACCCGGTCGGCCTGCAGCTGCGGGGCCGGCGGGTCGTCGTCGTCGGCGGCGGCTCGGTGGCCCAGCGGCGCGTGGCCGGGCTGCACGAGGTCGGCGCCGACACGGTCGTCGTGGCCCCGACGCTGACCACGGCCCTGGAGGCGCTCGCCGACTCGGGCGAGATCACCTGGGCCGCGCGGCCCTACGCCGAGGGCGACCTCGACGGCGCCTGGTACGCCGTCGCCGCCACCGACGACCCGGCGGTCAACGCCGCCGTGGCCGCGGAGGCCGAGCGGGCGCGGGTGTTCTGCGTGCGCGCCGACGACGCCGACGCCGGCACCGCGGTGACCCCGGCCGTCGGGCGCTACGACGACATCACCGTCGCCGTCCACGGGGGCGGCGACCCCCGGCGCGCCACCGGCGTGCGCGACGGCGCCGTCGAGGCCCTGCGCAGCGGCACCCTGCTCGACCGCCGCCACCGCGCGGTGCGCCCCGGCGTGACGCTGGTCGGCGGCGGCCCCGGCGACCCCGGGCTGATCACCGTGCGCGGCCGCCAGGCGCTGGCGCAGGCCGACGTCGTCGTCACCGACCGGCTCGCGCCGCAGCCGCTGCTCGACGAGCTGCCGCCCGACGTCACGGTCATCGACGCCTCCAAGCTGCCGCGCGGGCGCTACATGAGCCAGGACACGATCAACCAGGTGCTCGTCGAGGAGGCGCTGGCCGGGCGCCGCGTGGTGCGGCTCAAGGGCGGCGACCCGTTCGTCTTCGGCCGCGGCATGGAGGAGATCCAGGCCTGCGTCGCGGCGGGCGTCGAGGTCGAGGTGGTCCCGGGGATCACCAGCGCGATCGCCGTGCCCGCCCTCGCCGGCGTGCCGGTGACCCACCGCGGCGTCACCCACGAGTTCACGGTCGTCTCCGGCCACCTGCCGCCGGGGCACGCGCAGTCGCTCGTCGACTGGCCGGCGCTCGCGCGGCTGCGCGGCACGATCGTGCTGCTCATGGCCGTGGAGAACATCGGGGCGATCGCCGACGCGCTGCTGGCGGGCGGCCGCGACCCCGAGACCCCGGCGCTCGCGGTCCAGGAGGGCGGGCTGCCCGGGCAGCTCACCGCGCGCGCGACGCTGGCCAAGCTGCCCGGGGCCATCGTCGACGCCGGCGTGCGCCCGCCCGCGGTGATCGTGATCGGGACGGTCGCGGACCTGGGCTAGGGCTGGGCCGTGTCGAGGTCGACCGCCAGCGCCCGGTGGTCGGAGATCGGCGTCAGCACCGTCTCGAACGCGGCGACGGCCGGCAGCGGGCGGTCCGGGTGGTCGCGCACGAGCGCGTGGTCGAACTGGATGCGGGGGAGGACGGCGGGGAACGTGGCCTCGCGGGCGAGCGAGCGCCACCGCGGCAGGACGGCGGCCGGCACCGGGCCCGGCATGTTGAGGTCGCCGAGCAGCACCACCGGGCGGGGCAGGCCCCGGACGGCCCGCACCAGGCGCGTCAGCTGCGCGACGTTGAACCCCGGCGCGAACGACAGGTGGGTGGCGACGACGGTGCCGACGGGCGCGCCCGGCGCGAGCACGGCGGCCAGCCCGAGCCGGGGCTCGTCGCGCACCAGCGCGGGCCGGCGGGCGTCGACGAGCAGCGGCAGGGACACCGGCGACGTGCCCAGCGGGATGCGCACCCACCGCTCCACGGGCAGGCGGCTGACCAGCCCGATGCCGTAGGTCGGGCCGACACCCGGCGCGTCCTCCGGGGTGGCCTCGCGCCACGCCACGCCGGGCGTGCCGACCAGCGCCGGCAGGTAGCGGGCGTGCGCGGCGCCGAGCGCCCGGGCCGCGAGGGCGGTCTGGTCGACGTGCGCCGAGCGCGGCTGGTCGTGGTCGACCTCCTGCAGCGCGAGGACGTCGGCGTCCAGGCCCGCCACGGCGTCGTGCAGGCGCTCCGCGCTGACGACGCCGTCATCCGGCGAGCGCCCGTGCAACAGGTTGAACGTCACCAGCCTCATGGCGCGGTGGGGTGCTCCCTCGTCGACGATCTCTGCCGCCCAGGTGCCCCGGCCGGCGCGGGCTGACACGACGGGCACCACCAGACCTCGCGCGTGTACGGCGCGCCGGAGCCGGCCGCGGGCCGGAAGCGCACGAGCGTGCCGCAGCGCCGGCACGGCCGGTTGGACCGCCCGGTGACCCAGTGGTTCTCGCCGCGCCGCTGCACGCCCGTGGTCGTCATGCCGGTGCGGTGCTCGAGGCTGTGCCGGATCATCCGCCGGGCCAGGGCCAGCAGGGGCTCGAGCTCGACGTCGCGCACGGGCGTCCACGGCCAGAGCCCGCGCAGGAAGCACAGCTCGACGGCCCACAAGTTGCCCAGCCCCGACACCCCGCGCTGGTCGAGCAGGGCCTCGACGATCGGGCGCTCGGGGTCGCGGCCCAGGCGGGCGAGCGCGTCGTGGAGGTCGAAGTGGTCCTGGGTGGCCGTGGGCTGCCCGGCGAGCACGTCCGGCCCGAGGTGGCCGACGACCCGGTGCTCGTCGCGGGTGCGCAGCAGCTCGAGCACCGGGACGTCGACGCCGACCAGCGAGACGCCGGTGTCGAGCGTCAGGACCGCGCGCACGGCGAGGTGGCGCGGCAGCAGCGGGCGTCCGCGCTCGTCGTGGCGCCGCACCACCGTCCACGAGCCGCTCATGCGCAGGTGGCTGTGCAGGGTCAGGTCGCCGATGCGTGTGAGCAGGTGCTTGCCGTGCGCCCGGGTGTCGCCCAGCGTGCGGCCCGCGAGGTCGACGGAGGCCAGCGACGGGGTGCGGAAGTCGCTGCGCACCACGCCGGCGCCGGCCAGCGCGGTGAGGCGGGCGGCGCAGCGGTGGACCGCGTCACCCTCCACGCCTCAGCCCTTCACCGACGTCGTCCCAGCCCCAACCGCTCGGCCGACCACGCGGCCGCGCCGGAGGCGGGCCCGAACGCCGAGACCGCGCCCGGGTCCCCGCCGTGGGCCAGGCCGAACCCGGTGCGCTCGGCGAGCCACTCGCGCACGCGGGGCATCTCGGCGAGCCCGCCGCGCACGAGCATGGCCGGGCGCGGCCCGGTCAGCGTGCCGACGATCGCGGTGATGCCCTCGGCGATCTCCTCGAGCCCGGGCGCCAGCATCGCGCCGAGGTCGCCGTGGGTGAGGCCGACCCAGCCGGGCGGCTCGGGCGGGAGCGGGGGCAGCGGGATGCTCACGGTGCCCGCGGCCGCGAGCGTCTCCTTGGCGTCCCGGACGCTCGTGCGCAGCCGGAACCACGCCCGGTGGGCCTCGAGGTCGCCGCCGAAGCGCACGCGCGCGGCGAACGAGGGCGGCGCGCGGTCGATGACGAGCTGGGCGAGGGCGTCGTCGAGCACCTCGGCGCCGACGTTGACCGACCGCACGGCCGCGACCGACGCCGACCCGTCCGCGGCGCGGTCGACCACCGCGAGCTCGGTGGCCGCCCCGCCGAGGTCGACCACGAGCAGCCGGCCCTGCCCGCCGAGCCGGTGCGCGGCGGCGCGGGGCGAGTCGAGCAGCTCGAGCTGGTCGGGCGTGGTGTACGGGATCGCGCTCAGCGCCGCCCGCCCGGCCCCGCGCAGCGCCTCGCGCGCGTTCGTCGACCACCCCGCCGGGTGCAGCAGGACGACCATCGAGGGCAGGGTGCCGCGGCGTGCCGCCTCCGCGTGGATCACCTTCGCGACCAGTGCCGTGGCCACGTCGACGGCCGTGGTGGGCCGCGGCCAGTGCGACAGCATCTCCGGCGGGCCGCCGGTGCTCGCCGCGAGGTGCAGGCGCGAGCGCAGCAGCGCCGCCGCCGGGTCGTGCGCGCCGGCCTCGAGCGCGGGGCGGCCGGCGAGCACGGCGCCGTCGGGCCGCGAGAGCACGGCCGACGGCATCGTCGGGGCGCCGTCGATCTCCACCGGACCGACCCGGACCCAGCCGTCACGGGGGTCGACGTCGGCCCACGCCCCCACCGTGCTGGAGGTCCCGTGGTCGACCGCGAGGGTCCACCGCACGTCGGGTGCGGGCAGGTTCATCCGGCGCAGGGTGTCACAACGACGGGGCCCACCGCCGCGTGGTCACGCCGGTGAGGTGACCGCCGGCGCCGTCTCCACCGCCTGCTCGGGGTCGAGCAGCACGGGCAGCCGCTGCCAGGCGTTGACGAGCACGCTGCGCCGCCGCACGACGGGCAGCGCCGACGCCCGCGCGATGCCCGGGTAGCGGTCCAGCAGGGTCCGCAGGGCGACCTCGGCCTCGAGGCGGGCCAGCGAGGCGCCCAGGCAGAAGTGCAGGCCGTGGCCGAACGCCAGGTGCCCGGTGGTGTCGCGCACGGGCTCGAGCTCGTCGGGCGCGTCGAAGCGCGCCGGGTCGTGGTTGGCCGCCGCGAGCGACACCATGACCATCGCGCCCCGGGGGACCACGACGCCGTCGAAGTCGACGTCCTCGGCGGCGAAGCGCAGCGGGGCCTGGGCGATCGGCGAGCCCCAGCGCAGGAACTCCTCGATCGCGGCGCGGAGCCCGTCGGAGTCGGCGGCGGCGAGCCGGTCGCGCAGGTCGGGGTCGCGCAGCATGGCCTCGACCGCCGTCGTGATCAGCGTCGCCGTGGTCTCGTGGCCGGCGATGAGCAGGAGCATGGCCATCGCGACGATCTCCGTCGTCGAGAGCTGCTCGCCCTCCTCGGAGACCTCGATCAGCGCCGAGATCAGCGCCTCGTCGGGGGTCGCGCGCTTGCGCTCCACGAGCTCGGAGAGGTACGCGGCCAGGCTCGCGTTGGCCTGGTGGGAGGCGGCCTCACCGGAGTCGTCGATGAGGATCCGCGACCACTCCCCGAACGCGTCCTGGTCCTCCACCGGCACGCCGAGCAGCTCGCAGATCACCGCGGTGGGCAGCGGCACCGCGTAGCCCGCGACGAGGTCGACGGGGGCGTCGCTCGGCATCATCGCCAGCAGCGACGACGCCATCGTCTCGATCCGCGGGCGCAGGGCGGCCACGCGGCGCACCGTGAACGCCTTGACCACGAGCTTGCGCAGGCGCGTGTGCACGGGCGGGTCGTTGAGCAGCATCATCTCGCCGCCCGGCGACGGGATGCCCGGCACGTGCGCCCGCTGCTCGGGCGGCAGCGTGTTGCGGAAGTCCTTGACGAAGCGCGGGTCCGCCATCACCGACCGGGCGTCGGCGTACCGCGTCACCAGCCACGTCGTCCCGCCCTCGGGCAGGTCGACCTCGCGGACCGGCGCCTGCTCGCGGACACCGCCGAGCACGCCGAACGGGTCGGCCCAGTAGTCGTCGGTGAACACTGGGCCGGTGGCCAGGTCGGTCACGGGCGGGCCCCTTTCACTGAGTGGCGATTCAGTGACGACCGTACGCGCGCCGCCGGGGCCCCGCCGTCCCGCGCCGTGCCGTCAGGCTCCCCGCTTGCCCATCCCCGCGCTCGTGGAACCGAAGGTGCGTCCGGTCTTCCGGAACTGCTCCTCCAGACGGGGCACCATCTGCTTCGCCTGCTTGAGCACCGGCAGGTCGCCGAGCCACGAGAACGTGATCGGGCGGGCCGCCGCGACGAGCGCGACCGCCTTCGGCACGAAGATCCGGCGCTTGCGCTTGGCGATCCCCTCGAGGAACGCGTCCGCGCAGTCCTCGACCGACGTCAGCGCGCCCAGCGGGTAGGGCAGCTTCTTCAGCGTGTCCTCGAACGTCGACGAGTCGGCCTTGACGTCGCGCACGAGGTCGGTGTCGATCCACCCCATGTGCGCCGTGCCGACGCCGATGCCGCGGTACGCGAGCTCGAAGCGCAGCGCGTTGCCGTAGTTCTCCACGCCGGCCTTGGCCCCGCAGTACGCGGCCATCCCGGGCAGCGCGGTGAACGCCGCCAGCGACGAGACGAGCAGGATGTACCCGCGCCGCTTCTCGACCTCCGCGACGGTCGCGGAGACCGTGCGCGAGACGCCGATGAGGTTGACCTCCATGACCCGCGCGATCACGTCGGCCGGGCTGGTGGCGACGGTGCCGTGGTTGGCGATGCCGGCGTTGGCGACGACGACGTCGATGCCGCCGAGCTCGCGCACGGTCGTCGCCACCGCCGCCTCGAGCGACTCCTGGTCGGTGACGTCGCACTCGGCCCAGGTGTGGCCCGGGCCGAGCTCGGTGACGAGCTTCTCGAGGCGCTCGGGCTCCATGCCGACCGCGGCGACGTGCGCGCCGAGGGCGGCCGCCCGCCGGGCGGTCTCCTCGCCGATGCCGCGGGCGGCGCCCGTGATGAACAGGACCTTGTCCTTCAGGCTGGCGGCCGTGTCGGTGGCCATGGGGTGTCTCCTCGGTGGTCGGGTCAGCGTGCGGTGCGGGCGGCCGTCACGGGCGTGAGCACGTGCTCCTCGGGGCGGAAGTGCTTCACGCGCCGGCGGAACGGCATGGTGAACGTCGGCCACAGCGCGGAGTTGTTGCCGTGCTTGTCGAGGTACCAGCTCGAGCAGCCGCCATCGACCCAGACCGTGCCCTCGGTCTTGCGCTGCATCTCCGCGACGAAGGCGTCCTGCGCCGCGCGGGTGGGCTCGACGGCACCGACGCCGTGGGTGCGCATGTGGCGCAGGGTGTCCATCACCAGGTTGATCTGCGACTCGATCATGAACACGACCGAGTTGTGGCCGAGCCCGGTGTTCGGGCCGAGCAGCGTGAACACGTTGGGGAAGCCCGCGATCATCGTCCCGTTGTGGGCGTGGGGTGAGCCGTCCCAGTGGTCGGCCATCGTGCGGCCGTCGCGCCCGTGGACGCGGTGGCTGATCGGCAGGTCGCCGACGGCGAAGCCGGTGCCCGCGATGATCGTGTCGACCTCGTGCTCCGTGCCGTCGGCGGTGACGACGGCGTGCGGCTGGATCTCGACGATCTTCTCGGTGATCACCTCGACGTTGTCGCCGTCGAGGGCGGGCAGGTAGTCGTTGCTCAGCAGGATGCGCTTGCAGCCCATGGAGTAGCTGGGCGTGATCTTCTCGCGCAGGTCCGGGTCGCTGACCTGCCGGCGCATGTGGCGCTCGGCGATCTTGGCGGCCTTGGCCATGCGCTGCGGATCCTTGAACCCGAACACGAACGCCTCGCGGGCCCAGTAGATGGACTCGCGGACCACGCGCTGGGCCGGCGGGACGAAGCGGAAGAGCAGCTTCTCGAGACGCGTGATGGCCCGGTCTCCGCGCGGCATGATCCAGGGCGGCGTGCGCTGGAAGACCTTGAGCGCGCCCACCACCGGCGCGATCTCGGGCACGAACTGGATGGCCGACGCCCCGGTGCCGATGACGGCGACGCGCCGCCCGCGCAGGTCGAGGTCGTGGCGCCAGGTCGCGGAGTGGAAGACCGGCCCCTCGAAGGAATCGAGGCCCGGGACGTCGGGGAACGACGGGTCCGACAGCGCGCCCGAGCCGAGCACGAGCACGTCGGCGGTCCACACGCCCTGGCTCGTGGTGACCACCCAGTGCTGCGCGTCGTCGTCCCACGTCGCGTCGAGCACCTCGTGGCGGTGGCGGGTGAAGCGGTCGATGTCGTACTCGGCCGATACGCGCTGCAGGTAGGCGTGGATCTCCGGCTGGGCGGAGAACGAGCGGCTCCAGTCCGGGTTCGGGGCGAACGAGAACGAGTAGAGGTGGCTCGGCACGTCGCACGCACAGCCGGGGTACGAGTTGTCCCGCCACGTGCCGCCGACGTCGTCGTGGCGCTCGAAGATCAGGAAGTCGTCCTCGCCGGCCCGGCGCAGCCGGATCGCGGTGCCGAGTCCGGAGAAGCCGTTCCCGACGATCGCGACCGCGAGGTGCGCGACGGGCTCGCTCCCCCCGGCGGGGGTGTCGGACGGCGCCGGCGCCTGCGTCGGCGTGGTCATGGGTCCTCCTCGTGGTTGGTACGCGATCGTACCGAAAGCGCGGCCCAGTGTGGTACGCGGTGGTACCGTTGTCCAGTGTCCGTTTTCGCCGCTGATCACACCGGGGGTCCCGCGAGGTCCGCGCACCGGGACCGCCTCGTCGAGGCGATGATCGGGCTGGTCGCGGACCGCGGGTACGCCGCCGTCACGGTGGCCGACGTCGTCGCGTCCGCGCGGGTGTCGAAGCGGACGTTCTACCAGCACTTCGCCGACCGTGAGGACTGCTTCCTCGCCGCGTACGTGGCCGCCGCCGAGGGCCCGCTGACCCGCATCGCCGAGGCCGTCGCGCCCGCCGTCGAGGCCGACCCCGGCGCGCCCGCCCCGGACCTCGCCGCCGAGGTCGACGCCGCCACCCGCGCCTACCTCGAGGCCCTGGCCCAGCAGCCGGAGCTCACGCGCACCCTGCTCACCGAGATCAGCGGGCTCGGGCACCGCGGCTGGCGGGTGCGCCGCGAGGTGCTCAACCGCTTCGCCGACCAGCTCTCCGCCCTCGTCGCCCTCGGGGCGGCGCGCTGGGCGGCGGGCGGGGGCGAGGAGGTCCCCGGCCTGGTGGGGGTGCGCGGGCTGCCGCGCCCCACCGCCGTCGCGCTCGTCGGCGGCATCAACGAGCTCGTCCTCGACGCCGTCGAGGACGGCCGGGGCGAGCGCCTCGGCGAGCTCGCCCCGACGGTCACCGGGCTCGTGCTCGCGGTCCTCGACCGGGCGGCTCGTCCGGACGTGTGACGCCAGGCGGCGGCCCTCCGTGTGCGGGGGGCGCCGGGCAGGCCCGTGGCCTGCGTATCCTCACCGATCACGACGGGCCCGGGGCCGGCACCCGAGCCGGCCGGGCGTCGGAACCCGGCGCCGCCCGTCGACGCGATGCGCGAGGTGAGGCGGCGATGAACCGACCCGGCGGACCCCCCGGCCGGGGACGACCGGGCCCCGGCGGCCCCGCCGGCCCTCCCGGCGGTCGTGGTGGGCCGGGAGGCCCCGGAGGCCCTGCTGGTCCCGGAGGACCTGCTGGTCCCGGTGGGCCCGGTGGCCGTCCGCCCGGGCGCTCCGGCGGGCCCCCACCCCAGCCCGGCCGCTCCGACCCGGCCCCGCCCCCCGAACGGCCCGGCGGCTTCGCGATGCCCGGCCGGGGACGGCGCGGGGGCGGGTCCGGCGGTGCTGCCGGGGCCGCGGGTGCGGGTGCCGCGGGTGCTGCCGGTCGGGGCGCCGTACGCCCGCCGCGCGCGGAGCCGACCCGTGTCGGCGGCCCGGACTGGAGCCGCGACCCGCAGGTCGGCTTCGACCCGGACGTCGCCCGCGCCGCCCGCGAGGAGCAGCGCCCGTCGTGGCGCGAGCGCCTGCCCGAGCGGCCGGCGTGGTCGCGGGGCACGCCCCGACGAGAGGGCGGCGGGGGTGGCCGTGGTCGCGGCGGTCGGTTCGCGCACTGGAGCTGGCCGAAGCGCATCGGCGCGGTGCTGGCCGTGCTCCTGCTGCTCGTCGTGGGCTTCGGGGTCTACCTCGACACGCAGATGACGCGGACCGGGGCGCTGCCCGAGTACGAGGGGCCGTCGAGCTCGGGCACCAACTGGCTGATCGTCGGCTCCGACAGCCGCGCCGGGCTCACCGCGGCCACCGAGGAGCAGCTGGCCACGGGCGAGGCCGACGGCAACCGCACCGACACGATGATGGTGGTGCACGTCGGCGGCTTCGGCGGCCAGACCTCGCTGATCAGCCTGCCGCGCGACACGATCCTGCCGATCCCGGGCCGCGACAACCGCGGTCGCCTCAACTCGGCGTACTCGATCGGCGGCCCGGAGCTGCTGGTGCAGACCGTCGAGCAGGCCGCGAAGATCGAGATCGACCACTACGCCGAGATCGGGTTCGAGGGCTTCGCGGGCATGGTCGACGCGATCGGCGGCGTCGAGATGTGCCTCGACGACGCCATCGACGACCCCAAGGCCGGCATCGACCTGCCCGCGGGCTGCCAGGAGCTCGACGGCCCGCAGGCGCTCGGGTTCGTGCGCACCCGCGCGTTCCCCAACGCCGACCTGCAGCGCATCCAGAACCAGCGCAAGTTCCTCGCCGCGCTGGTCAGCGAGGCCGCGAGCCCCGCGACACTGCTGAACCCGTTCCGGATCATCCCCTTCGCGAACGCCGCGATCGGCACCCTGACCGTCGACGGCAGCACCCACGTCTGGAACCTCGCGAGCCTCGGCTTCGCCATGCGCTCGCTCTCGGGCGAGGGCGGGGTGACCACGACGGTGCCGATCGACCTGTCGGCCAGCGTCTCGGGCGGCGTGGTGTGGAACAAGAGCAAGTCCGAGCGGTTCTGGAACGCCGTCCGCGAGGACGAGGACATCCCGTCGGACCTGCTCAGCGGGAGCTAGGGACCGGCCGGCGTCAGGCCGGCGGGTCGACGATCTGCACGACGCCGGTGGAGACGCCCGCGACGTAGAGCCGGCCGGTGGTCGGGTCGACGCCGAGGGTGTACGGGTTCTGCACGGTGGCGACCCGGCCGACCTCGCGCGGCTGCGGGGCCGTCATGTCGTAGGCGATCACCTCGTTGGTGCCCGAGGACGCCACGTAGACGCGGTCGCGGGCCGGGTCGTAGGTGATGCCGTACGGACCGCCCGGCTGGGCGACGCGGGCGACCTCGCGCGGCCCGCCGTTCGGCCCGGTCGTCGGCTCGAAGACGATCACCGCGTTGCCCCGGGTGTCGGTGGCGATCATGCGACCGTGCCGGTCGGCCACGAGGTGCGTGGGCCCGGCGCCGGCGGGCGTCTCGGCGACGATGCGCAGCGAGGCCACGTCGTAGGTGGTCAGCGTGTTCTTGCGGACGTCGACCATGCCGACGGTGTCGCCGACCGGGACGATGCCGGCGGGCTGCACGGCGTCGGTGAAGACCTTGACCACCTGGTCGCCGCGCACGGCCGAGACGGTGCCGCCGAGCTCGTCGGCGGCCATCACGGTGCCGTTGGGCGCCTGGGTGACGTCGTGGGGGACGGTGCCGACGACGACCGGCGGCTGCCCGGTGCCCGACGGGAGGTCGACGCGGACGACGGCGTTGGCGCTCTCCACGGGCACGAGCACCGGGCCGCCGGGGCCGGCGAGCTGCAGGTGGCGCACGAAGCCGGGCAGCGGGGTGCGGGCGCGGATCGCGCCGGTGTCGGCGTCGAGCAGGACGAGCTCGTTGGGGTTGCGCTTGGCGACGGCGACGGTGCGCGTCACCGGGTCGACGACCACGCCCTCGGCCGCCGGGCCCACCTCGACCTGGCGCCCGGGCGGCGTCGACGCCGGCTCCGGGGCGCCCTGCGGCTCGGCGGCCAGCGGGAGGTTCTCGGTCGGCGGGCGCACGCCCTCGGTGGGGGCGCCGGGCGGGAGGAAGCCGGTGGTCGTCGTGGGCGGGGCGGCCGGGGTCGGCGGTGGCGCAGGAGCCTCGGAGCTGCAGCCGGCGAGCGCGAGGCCCGCGATCAGGCCGACGGCGGCCACGGTCCGGCCGGTGCGGGCGGTGCGTCTGCGCATGGGGCGGGAGTATGTCCGCCCGCAGGTGTGCTCCGCGCGACGACGCCGACCGGCCCCGTTCGGGGGCAGGCCGGCGTCCGTCGTCGCAGTGGAGCGGTCTCCGCGGTCAGGCCTGGTCGGCCGACAGCGCGTGGGCGGGCGTCGGAGCGTTCGCGAACTCCTCGACGAGCGTGCGGCAGAACGCCGGCAGGTCGTCGGGGTTCCGGCTGGTGACGAGGCCCTGGTCGACCACGACCTCCTCGTCGACCCACTCGGCTCCGGCGTTGCGCAGGTCGGTCGCGATGCTCGGGAACGAGGTCATGCGACGGCCGCGGACGACGTCGGCCTCGATGAGCGTCCAGGGCGCGTGGCAGATCGCGGCGACCGGCTTGCGGTTGGCGAAGAACTGGCCGACGACCTGGACGACGTCCGGGATGGTGCGCAGCAGGTCGGGGTTGGCCACCCCGCCGGGCAGCACGAGCGCGTCGTAGTTCTCGATCTTGACCTGGGTGATGACCGCGTCGACGTCGAAGCGGTCGCCCTTGTCGAGGTGGTTGAAGGCCTGGATGGAGCCGGGCGTCTCGGAGACGAGCACCGGGGTGCCGCCGGCCTCCTGCACCGCCTTCCAGGGCTCGGTCAGCTCGACCTGCTCGGTGCCCTCCTTGGCGCAGAGGAACATGACGGTCTTGCCCTCGAGCGATCTGTTCTCGGCCATGGTCGTCGCAGCACTCCCTCGCGTCGTGATTACCCTCAGGGGGTATCGCACCGGGCCCTGCACGGGACGGTGCCGTGGACGTGACGGGCTCCCCCGGCCCCGACGCGACGAAACGGAGGCACGGCGATGACCAGCACCACGCTGTCGGTTCCCGAGATCCACTGCGGGCACTGCAAGGCGGCGATCGAGGGCGCCGTGGGCCCGCTCGACGGGGTGGCGGCCGTCGAGGTCGACGTCGACGCCCGCTCGGTGCGCGTCGAGCACGACGACGCCGTGACCGTCCAGGCGCTCGTCGACGCCATCGAGGACCAGGGCTACGACGTCCCCGACCAGGAGGCGCTGAGCCGCTGAGTGTGCCGAGCGGCTGAGCCGCCTGCTCAGGCGCTCTTGCTGCGCCGGCCCTTGGCCGTCGAGGGGTCCTCTTCGTCGTCGTCGGCCTTCTTCTTCGACCGCGACTTCTTCGGCGCCTCGGCGGCCGCCTCCTCGGTCTTCTCGGCGGTCTTCTCCTCGGTCTTCTTCGTGCGCGAGCGGGCCCGCTTCGGCTTCTCCTCCGCCGGGGCCTCCTCGGCGGCGGTCTCCTCCGACGAGCTCGCCGACGCCGCGGCGGGCTCCTCCGCGGGCGCCTTGCCGCCGGCCGCCTCGACACTGCGGCGCAGCGCGGTGAGGAGGTCGGTCATGTCGTCGCCCTCCTCGGCGACGGCCGGCTCCGGCGCCGGGCGCCCGCCGCCGTGTTCGCGCTTGTACTCGATGAGGTCGACCATCGCCTGGCGGTAGTCGTCCTCGAACTGGTCGGACTCGAAGTCGCCCGACAGGCTCTCGACCAGCGACGCGGCCATCTGCTGCTCCTGCGGCCGCAGGTCGACCTCGGTGCGCAGGGTCTCGAAGTCGGGCTCGCGGACCTCGTCGGGCCACAACATCGTCTGCAGCACGATCGCCTCGTCGCGCACCCGCAGCAGCGCCAGGGTCTCCCGCTGGCGCAGCGCCACCTTGACCACGGCCATGCGGTCGGTCTCGCGCAGCGCCTCGCGCAGCAGGGCGTAGGGCTTGACCGCCTTGCTCTCCGGCTCGAGGTAGTAGCTCTTGTCGAGCAGCAGCGCGTCGATCTGGTCCGACGGCACGAACTGCACGACGTCGATCTCGTGGCCGCTCGCCACCGGCAGCGTCGACAGGTCGTCGTCGTCCAGCATGATCAGCTGGCCGTCGTCGGTCTCGTACCCCTTGGCGATCTCGGAGTACTGGACCTCCTCGCCACAGACCGAGCACGTCCGCTTCTGGCGGATGCGTCCGCCGTCGACCTCGTGCACCTGGTGGAAACGGATGTCGTGGTTCGTGGTGGCGGCGTAGAGCCGCACCGGAACGTTCACGAGCCCGAACGACACGGCGCCGTTCCAGATCGCGCGCATCATCGGCCCCTCTCGGCGGGCACGGTGCGTGGTCGGTCACCGTGCGTCGGGTCCAGCATGCCGCAGGAGCCCCATTCGTCCCACCCAACGACGCGCCGACCCCGGTCCCGGGTGTTGTCGGCGTCCCGTAGCACGATGACGAGGTGCTCCCGATGCTCCCCGTTCCCGGCGATCTGCCGGTCGGGAGTGCCTGGAGCTACGAGGTCGACTGGGCCGGCGTGCGGCTCCTCGCCGACGTCGACGAGGGCGTGCTGACCCTCTGCACCGCCGACGGCGAGGACGTCACCGCCCGCTTCCCCGAGTTCGCCGGCCTGGTCGACGCCGTCGCCGACGGCCTGCTCGACGGCGAGGCCGTGATGCTCGACGGCGGCAGCCCGTCCGCCGACGCCCTCGGCGAGCGCCTCGGGGTCGCCGACCCCCGCCGCGCCCGCGACCTCGCCCGCGAGCGGCCGGCGGTGTTCATGGTCTACGACGTCGTGCGGCTCTACGGCGTCCCGCTCGACCCCCGGCCCCTCGAGGAACGGCGGGCCGTGCTGGCGCGCCTCGACCTGTCGCGGGCCACGCGCATCCAGATCTCGCCGGCCTACGACGACGGCCCCGCGCTGCTCGCCGGCGTGGTCGACCAGCGCCTGTCGGGCGTGATCGCCAAGCGGCGCGGCACGCCCTACCGCTCCGGCGACTCGGGGGGCGACTGGGTGCGCGTCGACCCCAGCCGCGCCGAGGCCCGCCCGCCCGCCCCCGAGTCGACCCACGCGCTCGAGCCCGCGCAGGTCCCCGCCCCGGCGCGCCGTCCCCGGCACGCCCGGCGCGAGCGCACGCCGCAGCACGACACCCTCTTCTGAGAGGCTCGCGTCCCGGTGCGCGTCAGTACGGCGCATCGTCGTCTCCCCGGGTCGTGGCGGACGCGGCGGTCGTGACGGGCCGGCGAAGCCGGTGCTCGAGGACGACGCGGAGGTCGTCGGCCGGCGTCGGCGTCGTCGTGACGCAAGGGTCGTCGTGGCTCGTACCCGGCGGACTCTCGGTGATCTCCATCGGCGCGAGGACCGGGCGCACCGTCCGGTAGCGCCGGCCCGAGGGCGTGGTCCACAGGACGGAGCCGTCGGGGTCGCGGCGCACCGACCAGCCGCGCAGGTGCTTCACGCGGTGGTGGTGGCGGCAGTCGGGCGCGAGGTTGTCGGCGGCGGTGCGCCCGGACGGATCCCGCGGGTTGTAGGGCACGAGGTGGTCGAGGTCGCAGGCCTGCGCGGGCACACGACAGCCGGGGAAGGTGCAGGTGAGGTCGCGATGTCGCACGTGGTCGGCCATCGCCGCGGGTGGTCGGTAGCGCCGGTGGCCGACGTCGAGGACGGCGCCGGAGCGGGGGTCGGTGAGCACCCGGCGCCACGTGGCGTCGGCGTCGGCGGCCAGCCGGCGCGCCGCGGCGGCGGTGATGGGGCCGTAGCCGACGAGCTCCGCGGGCTCCTCGTCCAACCCGAGCAGGGTGTCGGCGGAGACGAGGACCCGGACCTGCACGTCGCGCGCGGCCCGGGCTGGGCCTCGTGCGCGAGCGGGGGTCGGCGGAGCGGGCTGGGTGTCGCGGGATTCGGTCGGCGGCTCGCCCGGCTCGGCGTCCGGCTCGGCGTCCGGCGGCGCCTCGCCGACGCCTTCGTCAGGCACAGGCGTCGCGCCGGCGGCGGCCAGGGCTCCGAGCCCGACGAGGTCGCAGAGCGCGTCGGCCCGACGGGCGGCGGGGGAGCGGTCGCTCGTCTCCGCCTCGTCGCCCACTCCTGCGTCCGGCGCCTCGGGGCCGGCGGCGGCGGGGTCGTCCGGGGCCACGCGGCGGGCGTGGGCATCGATGGTGCGGTAGAGCAGCAGGGCCTCCGCCGCGGGCAGGTACGCGGTGACCGTCGCCATCCCGTGGTCCTCGGCCCCGAGATGCACCCCGCGCTCCCGGGCGGCGGCGCGCTCGCGGCGGCGGGCGCTGCCGGGATCGAGACGGATGGCCGTGCGGCGGGCGGCTCCGGCCAGCTGCGCCGGGGTGCGGGCGATCGGCGCGCCCGCGGGCGTCGCGTCCAGCAGCTGCCGGCAGATGCGCTCGGCGAGCGCGGGGTCGAGGTCGAGCAGGACCGCCCCGAGGGCGCGGACGTGGGCGAGGCCGAGCCGGCCGTCGAGCATGGCCTCGACCGCGAGCGGGATGCCGTTGACCAGGCTCACCGCCTCGTCGACGCGCCGCGAGGCGGTGCGCCCGGCGACCTGCCAGGTCAGGGCGAGCTCGGCGACCACCGAGTCGACCGCGGCCCCGACGCCGCCGAGGTGCTCGTCGAGCGGGGTGCCCGGTGGCCGTTGCTCGGCGCGCTCGACGGTGCGCGTGACCAGGGCCTCGACCGCGAGCATCTCCTGCGCCTGGACCCACGCCGTGGTGCGCGCCCAGCCGTCGAGGCGCCCGATCGCGGCCGAGGTGGCCGCCTCCCACGCCGCCTCGCCGGACACGCTGTGGTCAGCCGGCTCCGGCGCCGACGCGAGGACGTCCTCGGCGAGCAGCTGCTCGGCCAGCGCAGGACCCGGCGCCGCGACCGGGACGTCGCCCGGCGTCTCGTCGACGAATCCTTCGAACATGTGTTCGAGTCTAGCGGCCACCCCCGACAGCGAGGTCGCCTTTCAGGAACCCGCCCGACCCCGCAGCTGCGCCGCCGTCGCCCACCGGTCGATCAGCGACCACACCGCGGAGATGCGGCCGTCGTCGAAGCGGTAGAAGACGTGCTCCGGGAAGTGGAGCGGCTCCTCGAGTCAGGGCGCCTACTCCTCAGAGACGCCCAGCGCCTCGTCCGCGGCGTCCAGCGCCTCCTCGCTCCAGCCGATCACGCGTCCCCCGGTCCGGCCGAGCTCGCGCATCTCCTCGAGGAACTCCGCCGGCGTGCCCTCGAGGCCGATCCGCACCTCCCGCCGGGCCCGCCGCGCCTCGTCCAGGGCCGTCCGGCCCTCGTGCCCGGCCGAGAGTGTCGCCAGGAGGCCGCCGGTGGAGGCCAGCGAGCCGCGGGCCGCGCCGAGACGGCCGAGGGCGTCGTCGAGCGACGACAGCAGCGCCGCGCGGTTGCCCTCGCACATCGCGGCGGTGAGCTCGGGGCGCGTGGCGGCGACGCGCGTTCCGTCGGTGAACGACCCCGCGGCCAGGGCCATGGCCAGCTCGCCCCCGTCGGCACCCACAGAGGCGAGCACCGCGGCGAAGAGGTGGGGGAGGTGGGATATGCGGGCGACGGCGAGGTCGTGCTCGTCGGCGGCGGCCGGGACGACGACGGCGCCGCAGGCCAGCGCCAGCGCCGCGACGTCGACCCACACGTCGAGGTCGGCGTCGTCCTCGGTGGCGACCACCCAGACCTTCTCGTGGAACAGCTGCAGCGAGCCGGCGTCCCAGCCGGAGAACTCGGTGCCGGTCATCGGGTGGCCGCCGACGAACCGGGTGGCGGGCGCCCGTCGCGCGACCGCCTCGGCCACCGGCTCCTTGACGCTGGTGACGTCGGTGAGCCGGCACGTCGGCGCCTCGTGGGCGACCGCGGCGAGCACGTCGTCGAGCGCGGTCAGGGGCACCGCCAGCACGACCAGCGCATCCGACGCGGCGGCCCGCGTGAGCGCCTCGTCGACCGAGGCGGCGATGTCGTAGCCGTCGGCGGCCGCCTTCTCGGCGGTGGTCGTCGAGGCGGACGCCCCCCAGGCGTGCCGGCCGGCGTCGGCGGCGGCGCGCAGCAGCGAGCCGCCGATGAGGCCGAGCCCGATGACGCACACGGGACGGGTCTGCGCGGCGGCGAGGACGGCACCAGCGGATTCCACGCCGACCGACACTAGGGCGACCCGCGAGAGTGAGGACGATGCGCCCGAACGGGCGGGTCAGCCCGGGCGCAGGGCGTCCATGACGTACCCGCTGTACAGGGCGACCCCGGCGACCATCGCGTCCTCGTCGAACACGACGCGGTTGGAGTGGTTGGGCGGCGCCTCGGCGGGGTCGACGTCCGGTGGGCAGGCGCCCAGGAACGCGAGCGCCCCGGGCACGCGGCCCAGCACGTAGGAGAAGTCCTCCGAGCCCATGATCGGGTCGGGCATCGGCTCGACGAACCGCGACCCCAGCACCGACCGGCCGACGTCGGCGACGCGCTCGGCGACCTCCGGGTCGTTGACGGTGACGGGGTAGCCGGCCTCGATCTCGACCTCGCACGCGCAGCCGTAGGCGGCGGCGACACCCCGGCAGACCTGCTCCACCTCGGCGAGCACCCGCGCGCGCGTCTCCTCGGACAGCGTGCGCACGGTGCCCTCGAGCAGGGCGCTCTCGGGGATGACGTTCGTGGTGGTGCCCGCGGTGATGTGCGCGATCGTCAGCACCGCGGGGTCGAACGCGCTGACCCGCCGCGTGATCATCGTGTGCAGCGCGCCCACCATCGCCGCGGCCGCCGGCACCGGGTCCAGCGCGTCGTGGGGCGCCGAGGCGTGGCCGCCGCTGCCGACGACCCGTACGTGCAGGTCGTCCGACGACGCCATGATCGACTCCGGCCGGGTCTGGAGCGTGCCCGGCGACAGCCGCGACGTGACGTGCAGGGCCATCGCCGACTCCGGGACCCCGCCCGGCGACGCGTCGCCGAGCAGGCCCTCCTCGATCATGGTCCGGGCGCCGTGGTGGGCCTCCTCGCCGGGCTGGAACATGAAGACCACGGTGCCGGCGAGACGCTCGCGCCGGCCCGCGAGCAGCCGCGCGGACGAGGCGAGCATCGCGGTGTGCAGATCGTGCCCGCAGGCGTGCATCGCGCCGTCGTCCTCGGAGGCGAACGCCAGGCCGGTCTCCTCGGTCAGCGGCAGCGCGTCCATGTCCGCGCGCACCAGCACCGTCGGACCGGAGCGCGCGCCGCGCAGGACCGCGACCACGGAGCTGCACCCGCGTCCGGTGGTGATCTCCAGTGGCAGGTCGCGCAGATCGGCGAGGACCGCGGCCTGGGTGACGGGGAGCGACAGCCCGATCTCCGGGTGCCGGTGCAGGACGCGGCGCAGCGCGACCGTGCGCGGCTGCAGACCGCGCGCCTCGGCGAGGAGGGCCCGCTCGGGGGCGCGGTGGGCCGCGCGGCGGCTCCCCGTTCGCCGCTCCGGAGCGCTCACCCGTCCGATCCTGGCACCCCTGGTGTGTTGCCGCCGCGATCCGACCCGTCCGGACGCCCTCCGGACGGCCGGAGGCAGTGCGCGGTCGACCGTCCGGCGCCCGCGACCTCGCCGGACTACCACTCGAGACTCGCCCGGACCTACCGTAAGGGCATGGCAGGTCAGGGCCCCGGAAGCTCCGCCGCGACACGCGGCGGTGCGGGCACCGTCGCGCCCCTCGACGGGTGGGCCGTGGCGGTGACCCGGGAGGAGGGTCGCTGGCGCGCGGTCGCGATGGACCGGGGGAGCCTGGCCGATCTCGACTCGGCCATCAGCGCGCTGCGCGGGCTGCGCTCCACCGGTGCCGTGCTGGGCATGCTCGACGTCGACGACGAGTTCTTCGTCCTCGTGCGCCCCACGCCCGGCGGGGTGTCGCTGCTGCTCTCCGACGCCGTCGCCGCGCTCGACTACGACGTCGCCGCCGACGTGCTCGACCTGCTGCGCCTCGAAGTGCCCGACGAGGACGAGGCCGACGACGACCCGTGGCCCGAGGGCGACCTCGGCATGCTCGCGGACCTCGGCATCCCCGCCGACGAGCTCGCTGTGCTGGTCGAGGAGATCGACCTCTACCCGGACGAGCAGCTCACCGCGATCGCCCGGCGCTGCGGGTTCGCGGACGAGCTGGCGAAGGTCGTGGAGACCGCTGACGCCTGACCTCGCGATGGCCCGTGCCATCGCGGTCGCGCGGACCTCCGGTGACGACGTCCCGGTCGGGGCGCTGGTGCTCGATGCCGACGGCCGCGAGCTGGCGGCGGCCGCCAACGCCCGCGAGGCGCTCGGTGACCCCACGGCGCACGCCGAGGTCCTGGCCCTGCGGGAGGCCGCGCGGCACCAAGCAGAGGAGCACGCCGATAGGGGCTGGCGGCTGGGCGGCTGCACGCTCGTCGTGACCCTCGAGCCCTGCACGATGTGCGCCGGCGCGGCGGTGCTCGCGCGGGTCGACCGGATCGTCTTCGGGGCCTGGGAACCGCGCACCGGCGCGGTCGGCTCGCTGTGGGACGTGGTGCGCGACCGGCGCCTCAACCACCGCCCCGAGGTGGTCGGCGGGGTGCGCGAACAGGAGTGCGCGGCGCTGCTGCGGGAGTTCTGGCCCGGCCGTGATCGCGAGGAGAGCGTGTCGTAGCCTTGTCGGCGGTAGCGTGTCCGAGCGGCCAAAGGAGCGCGCCTCGAAAGCGCGTGTGGGTTCTGCCCACCGTGGGTTCGAATCCCACCGCTACCGCCCCTGACGACGACGGGCCCCTCCCGGTGATCCGGGAGGGGCCCGTCGTTCGTCCGGCCGAGGCCTAGACGACGGCCTGCCGCGTGAAGTTCGGGGGGACGATGATGTCCTCGGGCACGAGGTCGTGCACCGAGCTGCGGCCCAGGCCCATGAGCCCCGAGCCGATGCCGTTGCGCAGGATCTCGAAGACGTTCTCCACGCCCGGCTGGCCGGCGGCGGCGAGGCCCCAGAGGTAGGCCCGGCCGATGGCCACGGCGCGCGCCCCGAGGGCGAGGGCCTTGACGACGTCGCTGCCGCGGCGGATGCCGCCGTCGAGGATGACCTCGACGTCCCGGCCGACCGCCTCGACGATGCCGGGCAGCACGCGGATCGGCGCCGGGGTGGAGTCGAGGTTGTTGCCGCCGTGGTTGGACACCTGGATCGCCGTGGCGCCGGCGTCCACCGCGCGCTTGGCGTCGTCGACGCGGGTGATGCCCTTGACGCAGAACGGCAGCTCGGTGCCCCACTGCTCGCGCAGCCAGGCGACGTCGGCCCAGGTGGCGGGCGGGGTGAACATCCACTCGCCGTAGGCGCCGAAGAACGTGGGCGGCTGCTCGCCCTGGGTGGGGATGTTCGGGACGGTCAGGTCGGGGATCTTCCCGGACCGCAGGAACTCGATGCCCCAGCGCGGGCGCATGGCGCCCTCGGGGATGTACTTGAGGATCGTCTTCCAGTCCATCTTCTCGGGGATGGACGGGCTGCCCCAGTCGCGGCCGTGGGAGAACGACCAGTCGAGGGTGACGATGAGGCCCTTGGCCCCGGCCTTCTTGGCGCGCTCGGCGCGGGCGGCGAGGGTCTCGCGGTCGCCCACCCAGTACATCTGGAAGAACGTCTTGTCGTTCGCCTCGACGACGTCCTCGATCGCGCGGCTGGCGAACGACGAGAGCCCCATCGCCGTGCCGGCGTTCTTGGCCGCGCGGGCGACGGCGACCTCGCCCTCGGGGTTGACCGCCTGCACCCCGGTGGGCGAGACGATCACCGGCATCGAGATCTCCTGGCCCATGACCGTGGTGGTCAGGTCCTTCTCGAAGGGCAGGTCGCACACGTGCGGCAGGAACTGCAGCTCGCGGAACGCGTCGACGTTGTCCTCGAGGGTCACCCCGGCCTCGCTGCCGGCCACGAGCGCGCCGTAGACGGACTTGGGCAGCCGCTTCTGCGCGCGCCGCTGCGCCTCGGCGACGGACTCGAACCACACACCAGCCATGAGCACCTTCCCGAGCCGTGACCTGCTTCACGGCCACCGTAACCGGGCGACGTCACCGGGACGGTGTCTGCGCGGACGGTCTGTGACCCTCCGTTCGGAGGGGTCAGGGGTTTAGGGGCGCGGCGGCGGCCCGGTCGACTCCCGGACCACGAGCTCGACCGGCAGCCGGTGCTCGGTGTCGACGCTGTCGGGGCGCAGGAGCAGCTCGGCGGCCCGCCGTCCCTTCTCGCGGTGGGGCTGGCGGACGGTGGTCAGGGCGGGGTGGGCGTCGGCGGCCGCGGGGACGTCGTCGAAGCCGACGACCGACAGGTCGCCGGGCACCGAGAGCCCCGCGTCCGCGGCGGCGACCATCGCGCCGAGGGCGAGTTCGTCGCTCATCGCGAGCAGCGCCGTGGGACGCGGCCGGCGGGCGAGCAGGGCGGCCGCGGCCCGCTGCCCGGCGTCGCGGCCGTAGGGCGCGCGCTCCTCGACCGGCACCCCGTCCCAGGGCAGGCCCGCCTGCTCGACCGCCTCGCGGTAGCCGACCAGCCGCTCGCGGGCCGCGCGGTAGTGCGCGCGCTCCTGGCGGTCGGGGCCGGCGGTGCCCTCCCACCCGTCGTCGACCAGCGGCAGCGCCACGACCCCGAGCCGCGTGTGCCCGAGGTCGAGCAGGTGGCGGGTCGCCGACGCGGCGCCGCGCGCGTCCTCGATGCCGACGTGCCCGGCCCCGGGCAGGCGCGGGCCGTCGACGACGACGAACGGCAGGCCGCGGTCGACGATGGCGGCGAGCTTGCCGTCGGCGGGCACGTCGCAGTAGCAGATCACCGCGTCCACGAGCGCGACGCGCGCGACCGCGCCGGCCGGGCCGCCACTGATCAGCACGAGTGCGAGGTCCTCGTGCTCGCAGACCTCGCTGACGCCCTGGAGGAAGAGGACCGCGGCCGGGTCGCTGAACGCGAAGGACATCGGGTCGTCGTAGACCAGCCCCAGCGCGTTGACCCGGCCCCGCGAGAGCATCGCCGCCAGCGGGTGCGGCCCGGCGTAGCCCAGATCCCGCGCGGTCTGCAGCACCCGCAGGCGCAGCGGCGGGCTGAGGCGCTCGGGGTGGTTGTAGGCGTTGGACACCGTCGCGCGGGAGACGCCGAGCGCGCTCGCCACCGTCGCGAGCGTGACCCGTCCGCTCGTCCGGCCCGTCTCCACGCCCCGATCCTCCCGCGCGCCGTCCGGAGCCGCGGAGCCCCTTGTGCGGGCGCACTTTGAACCGGTTTAGTAGACGGGCGACGACGAGGAGGGGCGCCATGGACCGGCGACGCGTGGGGCAGTGGTGGCGGGAGCGGTTCGGCGCCGGGCGTGCGGCGGCCCGCGAGGTCGCGCGCGAGGCCGAGCGGGTGGTCGCCCGGGTCGCGGCGCGCGACCGGCTCCGGGCGGTGGAGGCCGAGATCGCCCGGCTGCTCGCGGACCCGGACGTGCCGGCGCGCGGGCGTCGCCTCGCGGCGCTGGGGCTCGCGCGCGACGACCTGGAGGCGGAGCTCGCCGCGCCCGGCGACGTCCCCGTCCGCCGTTCCGCGCGCGGCGTGGCGCAGGGGTAGACAAGAGGAGGGGAGTATGGGCGGGTCGGTCCTGCGATCGGACTCCGAACGGTCGAACCGACGGCCGCCCACGGGCGAACACTGCGCGGAGACCGACGAGGAGGTGAGCGCGCGTGGACCGGTCAGCGGCCGCTTCGGCGAGGACGGCCCGCGCGTCGGCGTGAGCGGCTGTGTGCAGGCGGCCGACGTGGTCGGCGGCGCGTTCTCGGCCCTCGAGCCCGACGAGGAGCGCCTCCTCCAGGAGCACCTGGCGAGCTGCGCGGACTGCCGGCGCCTGCACGACGAGGCGAACGAGGTGGTCGCCGCGCTCGGCGCCGCCGTGCCGTCCGTCGAGCCGCCCCCCGAGCTCCGCCGCCGGATCCTCGACGCCGTGGAGGCCGAGCCCGCGCCCCCGCGGTCCCGGCCGACCCGGCGCGCCGACCCGTCGGGCCCGCCCGTCGCCGACACGCCCCGCCGCCGCGCCGCGTCGGCGCCCGGTGGTCACCGTCGCTGGGCCACCGCGATGCTCGGACTGGTCGCCGCGGTGGTGCTCGGCGTGGCGCTCGTCGCCGTGGGCGGCGTGCTCTCGACCCAGGACCGCGGCCCGGACACCCCGACGGTGGCCCTCGACGCGCAGGCCGACCGCGTCGTCGCCGACGCCCGGTCCCGTGACCCGGGGCTGCGCTCCGCGGTGCTGCGGGGCGAGCGCGGCGACGCGGCCGCGGTCGTCCTCGACCCGGCCGACGCCGCGGCGCCGCTGCGGATGGTGCCGCTGGCCCTGCCGCCCGCCGGTCCGGTGCGCGACTACGTGGTCTGGGCCACGGGGCTGCCGGGCAACGCGCCGGTGGCCGTGGCCGTCATGGACCCCGGCGACGGCGTGACCCGTCCCGTCGAGGCGGCGGGCGGTCCGTCGGGGCCGGGTGCGCCGGCTCCCCGCGGGTGGGCGGTGTCGGTCGAGCCGGACGGCCCCGTGCCCACGCGGCCCTCGACGGTCGTCGCCGTCGGACTGGCGGCCTGACCGGCCTTCCCCCGGGTGCGCCACACCGCACTGCGCCGTTCGTCGCGTCTCGCTGGTCCCCGGTCGCAACCGCCGCGTGCCGCGTGCGCGAGAGCGCTGTCACCGTCGGGCCGCGCGATTACCGTGGTGCACGTCGGCGATCACCTGGCCGGCGGGCGCGGCGAGTGCGGTCGGGGAGGTGGCGCGGTGACGGGTGTGGCGACCCTGGCGGACACCGACCTGCCCGGCGGCGCCGGTCCGGGCGAGGCGGCCCCGGGGCGCCCGATGCTCGCCAGCAGCGGGGACCTCCCACGCGGCGCCGGCTGGGCCTTCGAGTTCCTGTGGGACGGGCTGCGCTGCCTCGCGCGCACGGGCGAGGACGGGCTGCGCCTGGTCACCGACGCCGGGCGGGACGTCACCTCGCACTTCCCCGAGCTCGGCGTGGCCGCGCCGTGGACGGCCACGAGCGGGCTGGTGCTCGACGGCGTCGTGGTGGCGCTCGACGGGGTCGGGCGGCCCAGCGCGGGCAAGCTGCGCCGGCGCCACCGCGTCGCGCACCCCTCGGAGATCCTGCAGGCGCGGGTCCCGGTGTCGTACTACGTCTTCGACGTGCTCGAGGTCGCGGGCGTCTCGACGCGGCGGCTGCCCTACCGCCAGCGCCGCGAGCTGCTCGGCGAGCTCGACTTCTCGGGCAGCAAGGTGGTCATCCCGCCGTTCTTCCAGGGCGTCGACGCCGACGCGGTGATCGAGACGGCCCGGCGCTACGGTCTCGACGGCATCGTCGCCAAGCGCCTCGAGTCCACCTACCAGGTCGGGCGGCGCTCGCGGAGCTGGATCGAGACGCCGGTGCGCCGCAGCCAGGAGGTCGTCGTCGGCGGCTGGGTCCCCGCGCGCGGACGGCCGGACGTCGTGGGCGCGCTGCTGGTCGGCGTGCCGGGCGAGGCGGGGCTGCGGTACTCCGGGCGCGTCGTCACCGGCATCACCGCCGCCGCCCGCCGCGAGCTCCAGGGGGTGCTCGAGGTGCTCGAGCGCCCGGACAGCCCGTTCGCCGAGGCCCTGCCCGACGAGGCCGGCAGCGCGGTGCACTGGCTCGCGCCGCGCCTGGTGGGGCAGGTGGAGCACCGCCGCTGGACCGCCACCGGCCTGCTCGAGCGTCCCACGTGGCAGGGCCTGCGCCCGTCGCACCCCGCCACGGTCGCCGCGCCCGTGCTGGCCGCCCCGGTGGTCGACACCGACCTCGAGCTCGACGACCTCGAGACCACCGAGGGCCCCGAGGCGCCGGGTGCCCCGATCCGCCGCGTGGGCAGCGACCTCGTCGCCGCGCCGACCGCTGCGGACGTCGAGTCGGCGCTGCGCTCGCGGTTCTCGGCGCACTTCGTGCACAACACGCTCACCGCGATCGCGTCCTACGTGCGCACCGACCCGTCGCGGGCGCGCGAGCTGCTCACCGAGTTCGCCGACTTCACGCGCTACTCGTTCCGCTCGGGCGGGGAGATGACCACGGTCGGCGACGAGCTGCTCAACGCCGAGCGCTACCTCGTCCTCGAGCAGGCCCGGTTCGGGAACCGTCTGCGCGCCGAGGTGGCCGTGGCCCCCGAGGTGCGCAGCGTCCTCGTCCCGCCCTTCGTCGTGGCGCCGCTGGTGGAGAACGCGGTGCGCCACGGCATCGAGCCGGTGCCCGGGGGCGGTGCGGTCAGCGTGTTCGCCTCCGGCTCGGGGTCCGACTGCGTCATCACGGTGTCCGACGACGGCGCCGGCATGGGCCCCGACGCCACGCGCGCGGCGTCCCAGGTCGACCAGCGCCACGGCGGCATCGCCGAGGTCTCCCGCCGCATGCGCGCCGCGTTCGGCTCGCAGTGCGACCTCCACGTCGACACCCGCCCCGGCGTCGGCACGGCCGTGCGGCTCCGCCTGCCCGCGGTCACCGTCGCCGCCGCGGCCGCCGACCAGGTCCTGGTCGGCTGAGTCGGTCGAGCAGCGCGGGACCGGCCACCCCGGCCCCGCGCTTCGTGCTCGTCAGTCGATCTCAGTCGTCGTCGGCCCCGTCGTCCGCGATGGCGCAGGCCGCGTCGGTCGCCCCGTCGGTGCCGCCGAGGATGTCGGACAGGATCGGGACGCCCACGTCGAGCCCGCACGCCTGCACGGGCAGCAGGGTCAGGTCGTTGAGCAGCGCGATGCCGGTGATGTCGTCGTCGGTGGGGGGCGCCGGGGCGGGCGCGGCCTGGGCGAGCGGGGCAGCGGCGAGCAGCCCGGCGGTGGACAGGGCGGCCACCGAGAGGGAGGCAGCAGCGCGTCGGAACATGAGGGCGGACTCCTGACGAGCGGGTGAGGGGGGACGACCGTTCGTCGTACTCAATGTTGCGACGAACGGTCGAGAAGGACTCAACCCCTCGCCCACGGGCCGGGCAATCTGCGCGACGAAGGGCCACCGGAAAGCGTGGTGGCCGGTTGACCGCGTTCAGCGGCGCGCAACGCGCGACGGACGGTCGTGCTGACGCGAGGAGTGGTCGAGAGGAGACGATCCGTGGAGGTGCTCGCGGTGGACTGGTCGGGCGACCGGCGCACCGCCCGCCGGCGCATCCGCGTGGCCCGCGCGGACCCCGGGCGGCTGCTCGCGGTGCGGGGCGGGCTGGACCGCGAGGGGGTGGTCGAGTTCCTGCTCGCCCGTGCCGCCGCCGGCCCGGTGGTCGCCGGCCTCGACTTCTCGTTCGGCCTGCCGGCGTGGTTCGCGCGCGAGCAGGGCTGCGCCGACGTGGCGGCCCTGTGGGACCTGGTGGCCCGCGAGGGCGAGGGCTGGCTGGAGGCGTGCCGGCCGCCGTTCTGGGGGCGCGGGCCGCGGCCCCGCCCGCCGCTCGACCCCGCCCGGCCGGGCCTGCGCGTCACCGAGGCCGCCGCGCGCGCCGACGGGCTCGACCCGCGCTCGACGTTCCAGATCGGCGGCGCCGGCGCGGTCGGCACCGGGTCGCTGCGCGGGATGCCGCACCTCGCCCGGCTGCGGGCGGCCGGGTTCGCGGTGTGGCCGTTCGACGACGCCGGACACGCGACGGTCGTCGAGATCTACCCGCGCGTGCACACGGGGCCGGTGGTCAAGCGCTCGCCCGCCGCGCGGGAGCGCGTCGTCGACGCCGACGCGCGGATCCCGGCGGCCCTGCGCGACGACGTCGTGGCGAGCGAGGACGCCTTCGACGCGGCCCTCTCGGCCCTCGCCATGGCCGAGCACCTCGAGGACCTGCAGGCCCTGCGCGCGGCGCCGCCGGACCGCGCCGAGGCGATCGAGGGCGCGCTGTGGCGCCCGCCCGGTGACGGCGCTCCGGCGGACGGAGGCAGGATGTAGCCCGGCAGGGGCAGTCGGGGGGCAGGCGAGGAGGAGGAACGCGTGCGCCTCGGGTCAGCTCCGGTGCGCGTCGGGATCGTCGGGGCCGGCTGATCGTCGGGGTGGGCGTGGGCTGGGCGGGCGAGGAGTTCGCCGCGCTGGGCGTCGACCCGGACCGGCGCGGCGCGATCACCGACGAGTACCTGCGTGCGGTGCTGGCCCTCTGGGCCGGCGACGTCGTCGACGTCGCCGGTCGGGACGTCGACACCCGCCCGCGCCCTCGCCAGCGGCCCCACCCGCCGCTGTGGGTCGGCGGCAACACCGCCCCTGCCCGGCGCCGCGCCGTGCGGCTGGGTCAGGCCTGGCACCCCCTGCGCTTCCCCGCCGGCTGGCTGCGCGACCACGGCCTGCCGGGCCTGCGGGCGGCGGCGCAGGAGGCGGGCCGGCCCGTCCCGGCGCTCGCGCCGCGGATCGTGCTGCACCCCACCGCCGAGCACCGGCCCGACGACGCGCGACTGACCGGGCAGGGCCACCGCGACCAGATCCGCGCCGACCTCGACGAGCTGCGGGCGCTCGGCGCCACCCACGTCCTGCTCGACCCGCACCCCGACGCCGACGCCGCGGCCCGCGACGACGGTGCCCGTGACCGCGCGGTGGTCAAGGAGGCGGCGACCTGGGTGCTCGGGTGACTCACCCCCGCCCCGAGACCAGCGCCCCCCACGCCCGCCGGCGCGCCTCGGCCAGCGCGCCCCACAGCGGCGCCGTCCCGCCCAGCGCGCCGACCACCACCGGCACCTCGCGCGGCGCGAGCTCGGCCACCGTCGCGATGACGTGGGGGAGCAGCCCGGGCACCAGGCCCACCGGGCCGCCGAGCACGAGCAGGCCGGGGTCGACGGTCGCGCAGACCGCGACGGCCGCCTCGCCCAGCGTCCGCCCGGCGGCCTCGAGCGCGGTGTCGTCGATGGAGGCGCCGTCGTCCGGGGCCCGCAGCCCCCGCGCCGCCATCGCCTCGCCGAAACGGAAGCGCCCCTCGCCCGGCCCCACGGGCAGGTAGCCGATCTCGCCGGCGAGGCCGCGCGCGCCGCGGACGAGCAGCCCGTCGAGCACGAGGCCCAGCCCGACGCTGTGCCGCTCGCCGACGTAGAGGTAGGCGAAGGTCGACGTGCCGAGCGCGGCGCCGTGGTCGCGCTCGGCCAGCGCCGCGAAGTTGACGTCGTTGTCCAGCACGACCATCGCCGGGTCGACGCCACGGACGTCGTCGGCGCCGAGCACGCCGGCCGGGAACGCCGACTCGCGCAGCTCGACCACCCGCCCGGTCGCCGGGTCGACGGGGTTCGCGATCGACACGGCCACCGCCCGCAGCGGCCGTCCCTGCCCGCACCACCGCGCGCGCACGGCCTCGAGGACCTCGTCGAGCCGAGCCACGACGTCGTGGTCGTGCGGCGGGTCGTGGTCGGTGCTCTCGAGCGTGTGCCCGACCAGGTCGGCCACCGCCGTGCGCACCACCGACCGGTTGATCTCGACGGCCGCCACCACCCCGGTGCCCGGCGCGAGGTCGTACAGCGTCGCGACGGCACCGGGCACCCCCGAGCGCGGCCCGACCGAGACCAGGACCTCGTCGGCCTCGAGCCGCCGCACCGCCTCGCTGATCGCGGGCGGCGAGATCGACGTCCTCCGCGACAGCTCGGCGCGCGTAAGCGGCCCGTCCTCGTCCGCGACGCAGTCCAGGATCGCCCGCTCGGTCGTCGCGCGGCGCAGCCCACTGTGCGGCGACCCGGCACGCGGCCCGGGGACCGGTACCGCCTGTTCCCCCTCCGGCATGGCCCACCTCCCCCCTCGTCGCGTGCAGGGTAGGGGCCCTCGCCCGGCGGACACGCCCGTCACCCACGGTTGCGCCGTCCGGCTCGCCGTCACACGGTCGAGTCGTCCTCCCGGAAGACCAGTCCCAGTTGGTCGGCCGCCTCGGCGAGCACGCCCTGCACGGCCAGCGTGTCGTCCAGCGGCATAACCGTGGACTCGGTGGCGCCACGGCGCAGACAGTCGGTCACCTCCACCAGCTCGTGGTAGAGCCCCGAGCCGGTGGCGGGCAGCTCGATCCGCTCGCCCTCGTCGTCGGCGTCGTGGTGCAGCACGATCACGGTCGGGTGGTGGAACCGGGGCAGCACGTCGATCCAGCCGGTCGACCCGAACACCCGCGCCTGGCCGGGCGACGGGCTGTGGAACGAGGTGTGCATGGTCGCGAAGCGGCCCTCGGGGAAGCCGAGCAGCATCGCGCCGTCGGCGTCGACGCCGGTGGACTCGCGGGTGGCCACCGCGTGGACGCGGTCGGGCGTGCCCAGCACCATCTGCGCGAACGACACGGGGTAGACGCCCAGGTCGAGCAGCGCGCCGCCGCCGAGCTCGAGGGAGAACAGCCGGTCGTCGGGGTCGACGTCGCGCACGGTGCCGAGGTCGGCCTGCACCGAGCGGGGCTCGCCGATGGCGCCGTCGGCGATCAGCTCGCGCATCCGCACCACGGCGGGCTGGAAGCGCGTCCACATCGCCTCCATGGCGAACACTCCGTGGGTGCGGGCCGTGTCGACCACCCGCCAGGCCCCGGCCAGCGTCGCGGTGAACGTCTTCTCCACCAGCACGGCCTTGTCGGCCTCGAGGCAGGCCACCGCCAGCGCGGCGTGCTGCGGGTGGGGCGTGGCGATGTAGACGACGTCGACGTCCGGGTCGTCGACCATGGCGCGGTAGCTGCCGTGGGCGCGGGTGTCGGGCCCGCCGTGCTCGTCGGCGAAGGCGCGGGCGCGCTCCGGCGACCGCGAGCCGACGGCGGCCAGCGTCGTGCCCTCCACCAGGGCGAGGTCGGCGGCGACCTTGGCGGCGATGCGGCCCGGGCCGGCGACCGCCCAGCGGATGTCCTGCATGGCGCTCACTGTGTCAGGCACCCGGGGGGTCGAGGAGGTCGACGTCCTGCGCGGTCCCAGACACCACGAGCACCCCGTCCTCGGCGCGCAGCTCGGTCGCGGTGATGGCGAACGGGAGCTGCCCGGGGTCGACGCTCGTCGAGAACCCGGACAGCTGCTCGCGCAGCGCGGCGGCGGCCACGCGACCGTTCGCGTCGTCGGCGCCCTCGGTGCGGATGTCGCGGGCCTGCAGCGTGATCCGCCCGCCCGAGAGCCGGAACGACGCGACCACCGCGACCTGCACCGACTGGCCGCCGACCGTCGTCGTCGAGGTCAGGCGCACCGACGACGCGGGGTCGACGCCGGCGAGCGCGCGGCTGCTGCCCGAGGCGCCGGAGTCGTCGGCGTCGGCCTCGCTGCGCAGGCGCTCGAGGTCGGCGGCGGTGAGCGGCTCGATGGTCAGCTCGCCGACGTCGAGCAGCCGCGCGAGGTCGGTGGGGTTGACGCGCGCGGACGCGGTGACCCGCTCGGCGGGGATGCGCCGCACCTGCCCGTTGACCAGGTTCTCCAGCGGCACCGACACGCCCTCGAGGTCGGCGGTCAGCGTGATGTCGCGCAGCTCGCCGTAGGCGATGCCCGGCGCCGAGAGCCCGACGTCGTCGTAGCGCCCGGCGACGGCCTGGGTGAGGAACGGGAAGCCGCGGACGTCGACGTCCGGCGGGTTCGGCAGGTCCAGCGCGTCCTGCAGCGCGACGCCGACGCGGTCCTCGGCCACCCAGCGCGCCGCGAAGTCGACACCGACCAGGATGGCGACGATGACGACCAGGGTGATGAGGAGTCCGCGCACGGGCCCACCGTGTCATCGACGACGGTGGGCCCTCCGCTGCGGGTCGAGCCCGGCGGGCGGGTGGCGGAGGATACGGGATTCGAACCCGTGAGGGTGTGAGCCCAACACGATTTCCAATCGTGCGCCTTAGGCCGCTCGGCCAATCCTCCGCCGGAGAGACTACAGCCCCGGCACCGGTGGACCCCGGGGGCCGGGGCCGTCGCGGCGGCTTCGATACACTGTGGTCGGACCCCGCGCGGCGTCCATCCTGTGAACTCCCCCAGGGCCGGAAGGCAGCAAGGGTCAGCGGGCTCTGACGGGTGCGCGGGGTCCCCTTCTGTCTCGGTCCCCGTCTCGTCGTCGGACCGTCCGCGTAGCCTCGGGCCGTGGCTCTGGCGCTCTACCGCAGGTACCGGCCCGCGACGTTCGCCGAGGTCGTCGGGCAGGAGCACGTCACCGACCCGCTGCGCACCGCGCTGTCGGCCGGCCGGGTCAACCACGCCTACCTGTTCTCCGGGCCGCGCGGCTGCGGCAAGACCTCCAGCGCCCGCATCCTCGCCCGCTCGCTGAACTGCGTGCAGGGCCCGACGCCCGAGCCGTGCGGGGTGTGCGAGTCCTGCATCGCCCTCGCGCCCAACGGCCCCGGCTCCCTCGACGTCACCGAGATGGACGCGGCCAGCCACAACGGCGTCGACGACGCCCGCGAGCTGCGCGACCGCGCCCACTTCGCGCCGGTGAGCTCGCGGTACCGCGTCTTCATCATCGACGAGGCGCACATGGTCACCACGGCGGCGTTCAACGCGCTGCTCAAGGTGGTCGAGGAGCCGCCCGAGCACCTGATCTTCGTGTTCGCCACCACCGAGCCGGACAAGGTGCTCACCACCATCCGCTCGCGCACCCACCACTACCCGTTCCGCCTGCTGCCGCCCAGCACGCTGCGCGGGCTGCTCGAGCGCATCTGCACCGAGGAGGGCGTGACGGTCGAGCCGGCGGTCTACCCGCTGGTCGTGCGCGCCGGCGGTGGCTCGGCGCGCGACTCGCTGTCGGTCCTCGACCAGCTGCTGGCCGGTGCGGGCCCCGAGGGCGTCACCTACGCCCACGCGGTCGGTCTGCTCGGGGTCACCGACGTGGCGATCCTCGACGACGTCGTCGACGCGCTCGGCGCACAGGACGGGCCCGCGGTGTTCGGAGCCGTCGACCGCCTCGTCGAGGCGGGGCACGACCCGCGCCGCTTCGCCGCCGACCTGCTCCAGCGCCTGCGCGACCTCATCCTCGTCCACGCCGTGCCCGACGCCGGCGAGCGCGGCATGGTCGACGTCCCCGCCGACGAGCTCGAGCGCATGGTCGACCAGGCCCAGCGTCTCGGCCCGGCGGCGCTGGCCCGGCACGCCGAGCTGGTGCACACCGCGCTCACCGAGATGCGCGGGACCACCGCGCCGCGCCTGCTGCTCGAGCTGGTCTGCGCGCGGATGCTCCTGCCCGCGGCCTCGTCGGCGGACGCGGCGATGATCCAGCGCCTCGAGGGCGTCGAGCGGCGCCTGGCGGTGGGCGCGCCCGGGCCGGGCGGCGCCGGCGACGAGGGCGGGCGCTTCAGCCGGCCGTCGCAGCGCTCCGACGAGGAGGCCCCGCCCCGGGCCAGCGAGCTCGACGCCACCGTCGTCCCGCCCACCGACCGCCCGACGGCCACGGTCGCGAGCCGCGACGACCCGCCGCGCGACGCCCCGGCGCGGGCCGAGCGGCCCGCCCCTCCCGAGCGGCCCGCACCACCGGCGCGGCGGGAGACCCCGGCGCCGGCCCCGGAGCCGACACCGGAGCCGGAGCCCGCTCCCGCTCCCGCGCCCACCGGCGCGGTCGACGCCGCGGCGCTGCGGCGGGTGTGGCCCGAGGTCATGAACCAGGTGCGCGAGCGCAACAAGCCCACCCACGCGTTGCTGCAGAACGCCACGGTGACGGCGGTCGAGGGCACTACGGTCACGCTCGGCATGCCGACGCCGCCGCTGGCGCGCCAGCTCTCGCAGCCCAACCGCGCCGACCACGTCGCTGCAGCGCTCGGGGTGGTGCTGTCCGGGCAGTGGACGGTGCAGGCCGTGCATGGCGCGGGCGGCGGCGACACGGGCGGTGCCCGGCGGCCCGAGCCCGCGCGCCAGCGGCCCGACCCGCCGCGCCGGCCGGAGCGTCCGTCCCCTGAGGCCCCGGCGCGCCAGGGCGCCGGCTCGCCCCCGGCCCCGCCGGCCCGCCGGTCGGCGCCGCCGTCGGACATCCCGCCCCCGCCCGAGCCGCCGGAGGACGGTGACGTCACGGAGGACGACATGTACGCCGAGGCCGCCGCCGACCCCGGCGGCACCAGCGGCGGCGCGCGGATCGACCCGGAGGAGGCGGCGATGGAGCTGCTGACCTCGCAGCTCGGCGCGCGGCGGGTCGACGGGCGCTAGCGAGCCGCGATCGGCGGGTTGAGCCGGGCGAAGCCCTCCTGGCGCTCGTACGGGAAGTGCGGGTAGGGCGCGGGACGACGGCTGACCGCGTCGAGGCGGGCGAGCTGGTCGTCGTCGAGGTCCCAGCCGACGGCGCCGAGGTTCTGCTCGAGCTGGTCGAGGTCGCGGGCGCCGACGATCACCGAGCTCACCGTCGGGCGGGTCGTGAGCCAGTTCAGGGCGATCTGCGGGACGGTCCGCCCGGTCTCGCCGGCGATCGCCTCGAGGACGTCGACGACGTCGTGGAGCAGCTGGTCGTCCACCGGTGGCCCCGCGGCGGCGGTGGTGTGCAGCCGGCTGCCCTCCGGGAGCGGGGCCCCGCGGCGCACGCGCCCGGTGAGACGGCCCCACCCGAGCGGGCTCCAGACCAGCGCGCCGACGCCCTCCTCGGCGGCGAGGGGCATGAGGTCCCACTCGTAGTCCCGCCCGATCAGTGAGTAGTAGACCTGGTGGGCGACGCAGCGGGGCCATCCGTGCTGGTCGGCGCGCTCGAGGGCCCGCATGAGCTGCCACCCCGAGTGGTTGGAGACGCCGACGTACCGGATCGCCCCGTCGGCGACCAGCTGGTCGAGGGTCGAGAGCACCTCGTCGACCGGGGTGAACGCGTCGTAGGCGTGGAGCTGGAACAGGTCGATGTGGTCGGTGCCCAGCCGGCGCAGCGCGTCGTGCACGGCGCGCCGGAGGTGCTGGCGGGAGGTGCCGGCGTCGTTCGGGCCGGGCCCGATCGGCAGGGCGGCCTTCGTCGAGATCAGCACCTCGTCCCGGCGGCGTCCCAGGGCGGCGCCCAGGACCTCCTCCGAGGCGCCCTCGGAGTAGACGTCGGCGGTGTCGAACAGCGTCACCCCGGCGTCGAGGCAGCGGGCGACGATGTCCCGCGCCGCGGCGACGTCGGTGGAGCCCCAGGCCCCGAAGAGCTCGCCCCGCCCGCCGAACGTGCCGGCGCCGAAGCCCAGCACCGGCACGCGCAGTCCGCTGCGGCCCAGCGTCCGATGTTCCATGGTCTCCTCCTTAATGGTCCTGTAGTTCCGTTAGGAACCTTAACACAAACGGAACCAGAGAACCGATAAGCTGAGGACATGCCAGGAGCCGACGTCCGTCCGGGAGGCCGCGCCGCGCGGGTGCGGGCCGCGCTGCTCGACGCGGCGGCCGCGGCGCTCGTCGAGGGCGGGCCGTCCGGGATCGACCTTGCCGAGCTGGCCCGCCGGGCCGGGATCGGCAAGACCACCGTCTACCGGCGGTGGGGCACCGTCGCCGCGGTCGTCAGCGACCTGGTCGCCGACATGGCCGAGACGTCGCTGCCCCGCACCGACACCGGCACGCTGGACGGGGACCTCGCGGCCAACGCCGACCTCGTCCGCTCGACCCTCGCCGACCCCCGGCAGGGCCGGCTCTTCGCCGCGCTCGTGGCGGCGGCCACCGCCGACCCCGGCACCGCCGAGGCGCTGCGCGGCTTCTACGACCGCCGGATCGCCACGTGGAGCCCCTGCGTCGTCGACGCCGTGGAGCGGGGCGAGCTGCCGCGCGGGACCGATCCCGCCGCGGTGGTCCGCGCGGTGTCCGCGCCGATGTACTACCAGCTGCTCACCCGGGGCGAGGTGCCCACGGAGGACGACGCGCGCCGTGCCGCGCGGGCGGCGGCCGCGGCGGCGCGCGCCGGGGTGTTCGCGGAGTAGGGCCGGTCAGCCGATCAGCGCCCGCCCCAGGAACGCGACCGCGCGCGGGTAGGCGTCGAGGCGGTTGACGCGCTTCGCCAGCCCGTGGCCCTCGTCGTCGTAGACCACCATCTCGACCTCGACCCCGTTCGCCCGCACCGCGGCGGCCACCTGCTCGGCCTCCGACAGCGGCACGCGGGGGTCGTTGGCGCCGTGGATGACGAACAGCGGGGCCCGCACGTCCCCGATCCGGTTCAACGGCGACGCGCGCTCGAGGAACTCCCGGTCGCGCTCGAGCGAGCCGTACTCCCGCTCGCGGTGCGCGCGGCGGTACGGCGAGGTGTTCTCCAGGAACGTCACCAGCGACGAGATGCCGACGATGTCGACGCCGCCGGCCCACAGCTCGGGCTGGAACGCCAGGCCCGCCAGCACCATGTAGCCGCCGTACGAGCCACCCCACAGCGCCGAGCGCGCCGGGTCGAGCCCGAGGCGCGGGAGGTAGGCGTGCAGGGCGGCGAGGTCGGCCACCGAGTCCAGCCGGCGCTCGACGTCGTCGAGGGAGTACCAGCGCTTCCCGTAGCCCACCGAGCCGCGCACGTTGGGCACGAGCACCGTGTGCCCCTCGCCGACGAGGGACTGGACGATCGCCGAGAACGAGCGCACCGACTGTCCCTCCGGCCCGCCGTGGACGATGACGACGCTGGACCCCCTATCGGCGTGCTGTCCTGCCCCGTGCGGCGCGTAGACGAAGCACGGCACCGTCTCGCCGTCGGGCGTCGGGACGCCGTGGCTGGTGGGGGCGACGAGCGCCAGGCCGTCGAGCTGGTCGCGGGACGACGCGACCGTCGCGGCGCGCCCGCGCCCGGCGTCGACGAGCACGACGTCGGCCGGGGTCGCCGGGTCGGTCCACGTCAGCGCCAGGCCCGTTCCGTCGGGCGACCAGCGGGGCACGGCGAGGAAGTCGGCGACGCCGCCGGCGTAGTCCGCGGGCAGCGCGACGTCGCGGCGGAACGTGCCGTCCGCGTCGTGGATCGCCAGCCGGCTCGCGCCGTCGTCGTCGGTGACCACGAGCAGGGACTCGCCGTCGGGGGACAGGCGCGCGGTGACGTCGTGGTCATCGTCGGTGACCAGCCAGTGCAGGGCGCCGGTGACGACGTCGAGCCGGGCCACGCCGAGGTGGTCGCGCCCGGAGTCGGTGGTGATGACCGCGGCCTCGCCCCGCGGCAGCCACTGCGGGCCGAGGTAGCGGGCGTGCTCGTCGGCGTCGGTGAGCTCGGTCGTCGTGTCACCGACGAGCAGCAGGACCTGCGAGCTCAGCGCCGGGAGGCCGGGGCGGGTCATCAGCGCGCGGGTGCCGTCGTGGCTGACCGCGGCACCGCCGACCATCCCGCCACCGTCGTAGAGCACGGTCTCGGTGCCGTCCGCGACGCGGCGGACGACGAGGTCGAAGTCGACGCCGTTGCGCCGGTTCGTCGTGTAGACGACCTCGCCGGTCGGGAGGACCTCGACCAGGCCGTGGATGTACGCGGGGTCGTGCACGAGCGGCGTCAGGCCGTCCTCGCCCACCGGCTCCACCACGGCGTCGGGATCGAGCAGCGAGAGCTGCGCGCGCTCGTCGCCGCCCGCGTCGTGGGAGACGACGACCGTCCGCGCGCCCGGCACGTAGCGCCCGTGGCAGGCGCCGGGCAGGGCGGTCAGCGGCGTGCGGGACCCGTCGGGGCGCAGCTCGACGAGCTGGACCGTCCCCGAGGCGTCGTGCCCGGCGAGGATGCGGCCCTCGCCGTCCACGTCGAAGGCGCGCCAGGTGGTGGCGTCGAGCAGGCGGTGCAGCAGGGTGCTGTGGGTCGAGTCCATCGGTGCCCAGCGTGCCCGGTCGCCGCGTCGGGGGCGCGGTTAGGCTGGCGACATGCAACCCGGTCAGAACCCCGAAGGCATGGACATGGGCGCCCTGCTGCAGCAGGCGCAGGCCATGCAGGAGCAGCTGATGTCCGCCCAGGCCGAGCTGGCCGAGGCCGAGGTCACGGGGCAGGCCGGCAACGGGCTGGTCACGATCACGCAGACCGCCACCGGCGAGGTCCGCTCCGTGAAGATCGACCCGAAGGTCGTCGACCCCGACGACGTCGAGACGCTGCAGGACCTCATCGTGGGCGCCATCGCCGACGCGGCGCAGGCGGCCGCGGAGCTCCAGGCCGAGAAGATGGGGCCGCTGGCGGGCGGGCTCGGGGACATGGGCGGCGGGCTGGGCCTGCCCGGGCAGTAGCTCCGGTGTTCGAAGGCCCGGTCCAGGACCTCATCGACGAGCTCGGCCGTCTGCCCGGGATCGGGCCCAAGAGCGCCCAGCGCATCGCGTTCCACCTCCTCGCCACCGAGGAGGCCGACCTGACCCGCCTGCAGGACGCCCTGCAGAAGGTCAAGATCGGTGTCGTGTTCTGCGAGGTCTGCGGCAACGTCTCCGAGCGGCCCCGCTGCCGGATCTGCGCCGACGCCCGCCGCGACGCGTCGCTGGTGTGCGTGGTCGAGGAGCCCAAGGACGTCATGGCCGTGGAGCGCACCCGCGAGTTCCGCGGCCGATACCACGTGCTGGGCGGGGCGCTCGATCCGCTCTCGGGCATCGGCCCCGACCAGCTGCGGGTGCGCGAGCTGCTCACGCGCATCGGCGGGGCCGGCGACGAGCCGGAGATCGCCGAGGTCATCCTGGCCATGGATCCCAACACCGAGGGCGAGGCCACGGCCACCTACCTCGTGCGCCTGCTGCGGGACTTCCCCGGGCTCACGGTGACCAAGCTGGCCTCCGGCCTGCCCATGGGCGGCGACCTGGAGTTCGCCGACGAGCTCACGCTCGGCCGCGCCCTCTCGGGTCGCCGCGCCTTCTAGGGCTGGATCACGTCCCGGACACGCACGAGCCGGCGTCCGGCGAAGAGATCGGCACGGTCGATCTCCAGGTCCTCGCGGTCGAGCTCGAGCTCGACGCGGTCCCGATCGAGACGGTGGGTGCGGCGTCGCGTCGCCTCGCGGTGCACCGAGATGCCCACGAGCACACCCACCACGAACAGTGCCCAGAAGACGACCACCGCGACGATGATCATCATGGCGGTCATCGGAAGCCCCCGGCGAGCCCATTCCCGCGCGTGCTCCTCGTGCTCTCCGTCGTCGTCATGGTCGTTCCCCCCGTCGGGTCGTGCGGTCCACGGCGCCGGTCGGGCCGTGACTTGAGAGTGCCGTGCGCCACTGCATCGCACAAGTGTGCTGTGCAATTGCAGGCAACGATTGCGTGACGACATGGCCGTCTGCGGTCTACCGTGTACGGACCGATGCCGGCCGGGGGGAGCCGGCGCCCGCGCCCGACCCCGGAGGCGTCCGCATGACCTGGTCACCCGGCCCCGTGGTGACCCGTCGCCGCCTTGGTGGCGAGCTCCGGCGGCTGCGCGAGGGCGCGGGCCTGAAGCTCGAGGACGTGGCGCGGCGGCTCGAGTGCTCGCCGTCGAAGATCAGCCGGCTGGAGAACGGCAAGGGCGTCCCGCGCTGGCGCGACGTGCGGGACATGCTCGACGTGTACGCCGTCGCGGAAGACGGCCACCGTGATCGTCTCCTCGAGTGGGCGCGCACCGGCCGCGCACCGACGTGGTGGCAGGCCTACGCCGACGTCCTCCCGCCGGGCTTCGACACCTACGTCGAGCTCGAGTGGGACGCGGCGCGCATCGTGGCCTACGAGCCCTACGTGGTGCACGGACTCCTGCAGACCGCCGACTACGCACGCGCCGTGCTCCGCAGCAGGTGGGACGGGGTCTACTCGACGTCGCAGGTGGAGCGCCTCGTCGAGGTCCGCCTCAAGCGGCAGGAGGCGCTCGCGCAGGAGCACGGGCTCGACTTCCACTGCATCCTCGACGAGTCGACGCTCTACCGCGGGGTCGGCTCGCCGGAGGTCCTGCTCGCCCAGGTGCAGCACCTGGTCGACGTCGCCGAGGCCGACCACGTGGACCTGCGCGTCCTGCCGTTCTCCGCCGGCCTCGTCGCCGCGAGCCGGAGCCCGTTCGCGAAGCTCGAGTTCTCGGCCGGCATCGAGCACGGGATCGTGCACCTCGAGAACGCCGACGGCGCGTCGTTCCTCGCCGACCCGGGCGAGCTCGCGGCCTACGAGTCCCGGCTGGCGACGCTCGACCAGGTCGCGCTCTCCGAGCCCGAGTCCATCCCGCTCATCGAGCGGGCGGCGCGATGGATCCGGGACGGGTGAACCTGCACCACGAGGAGCGCCCGGACGTATCGGTTGCGGCCGCCTGTCGTTTCTCGAGAGTGGATCAGCGCGCCGTCGTGACCAGCAGCTTCTGCACCGACGGCGGGTGCGTCGGCGTCGCGATCGAGGCGGGCGAGGTCCGGGTCGTCGACACCAAGTCCGGCGACGCCCCGGCCCTGCGGTTCACGCCCGCGGAGTGGGCGGCGTTCGTGGCCGGCGTCAAGGCGGGCGAGTTCGACCTGCCCGGCTCGCCCTAGAGATCTTGCTCCGACTTCGGTGACGAACCCCGCGCCTAGCGCGGGATCCGCCACCGAAGTCACGAGCGGGACCGTCAGCGCATCGCGCGGTTGACCGCCGACACGACGGCCTTGAGCGACGCGGTCAGGATCGAGCTGTCGATCCCCACGCCCCAGACCTCGGTGTCGCCCACCGCGGCCTCGACGTAGGCGGCGGCGCGGGCGTCGTCGCCGGCGGACATGGCGTGCTCGGCGTAGTCGAGGACGCGGACGTCGTAGCCCACCGAGGCGAGCGCGTCGACGAACGCCGCGATCGGGCCGTTGCCGACGCCGGTGACCTCGTGGATGTCGCCCTCGACGCGCAGCGTGGCCTCGAGCTCGGCCTTGCCGTCGTCGTGGGTGGCGACGCGCGAGCGCACGAGCTCCAGCGGGACCCGGCGCTGCAGGTACTCCTCGACGAAGATGTCGTGCATCTCCTTGGCCGAGACCTCGCCGCCCTCGGTGTCGGTCTGCTCCTGCACCCGGCGCGAGAACTCGATCTGGAGCCGGCGCGGCAGCTCCATCTGGTGCTCGGTCTTCATGAGGTAGGCGACGCCGCCCTTGCCCGACTGCGAGTTGACCCGGATGACCGCCTCGTACGTGCGGCCGACGTCCTTCGGGTCGATGGGCAGGTACGGGACCTCCCACGGGTGCTCGGCCACCTCGTGCCCGGCGTCCGCGGCCTCGGCGGCCATCGCCTGCAGGCCCTTGTTGATCGCGTCCTGGTGCGAGCCCGAGAACGCGGTGAACACGAGGTCGCCGCCCCAGGGGTGGCGCTCGGGAACGGGCAGCTGGTTGCAGAACTCGACGGTGCGGCGGACCTCGTCGATGTCCGAGAAGTCGATCTGCGGGTCGATGCCCTGGCTGAACAGGTTCATGCCCAGGGTCACGAGGCAGACGTTGCCGGTGCGCTCGCCGTTGCCGAACAGGCAGCCCTCGACGCGGTCGGCCCCGGCCTGGACGCCCAGCTCGGCGGCGGCCACGCCGGTGCCGCGGTCGTTGTGGGGGTGCAGCGACAGGATGATCGAGTCACGCCGGGCGAGGTTCCGGTGCATCCACTCGATGGAGTCGGCGTAGACGTTCGGGGTCGCCATCTCCACCGTCGCCGGCAGGTTGACGATCATCGGGCGCTCGGGCGTCGGCTCCCAGACGTCACCGACGGCGTCGACGATCTCCTTGGCGTAGGAGAGCTCGGTGCCCGTGTAGGACTCCGGCGAGTACTGGAAGCGCCAGTCGGTGGCGGGCCGCTTCTCGGCCTCGGCGCGGACGTGCGCCGCCCCGTCAGTCGCGATCTTCGTGATCCCGTCGCGGTCGGAGCGGAAGACGACGCGGCGCTGCAGGATCGACGTCGAGTTGTAGAGGTGCACGACGGCCGAGTGCACGCCCTCGAGCGACTCGAAGGTGCGGGTGATCAGCTCGGGCCGCGCCTGCGTCAGCACCTGGATGCGGACGTCGGCGGGGATCGCGCCCTGCTCGACGATCTCGCGGACGAAGTCGAAGTCGGTCTGCGAGGCGGCCGGGAAGCCGACCTCGATCTCCTTGTAGCCCATGCGTACGAGCAGGTCGAACATGCGGCGCTTGCGGGCCGGGGACATCGGGTCGATCAGCGCCTGGTTGCCGTCGCGCAGGTCGACCGCGCCCCACAGCGGCGCCTTCTCGATCACCTTGTCCGGCCACGAGCGGTCGGGCAGGGAGACCTTCTCGACGAGGTCGGCGAAGGGCTGGTAGCGGTGGACCGGCATGCGGCTGGGCCGCTGGGTGTTCCACGCGGGCTGGTCCGCCGGGATGTCGCCGTCGGGATGGACGACGGTCGAGCGGATGTCGGCGATCGGTTCGTCGCTCGCCGTCGCGCCGGGGATTATGCTCATGGGTTGTCGCGCTCCTGGATCCTGCAGCACTGCGAGGGATGGCGACCGGCAGCGCGCATCACCCGCGGCGAGGGGCCGGTCTGTTCAGACCCCGCCGCGGCGGCGAAGGAGCAGGCTCGTCGGGAGCGACGGAGCTGCGGGCGCGGAGAACATCGTGGTCACGGTAACGCCGCGGGGACACCTCCCGGTACCCCGGCTCCCCGAGCGGGGGTCGCACGGGCCGCTGATCATGGTGCTGACCTGCGACGACGGGGGTGCGGTGACCGAGGTCGCACGCCCGGCTACCGACGCGTCAACGGCCGTGCCATGATGCCCACATGGCGCAGGATGCGAGCTCGGACACGGCCGAACAGCGGCGTTCCCACACCTCGGAAGACCTCCGTGCGCTGGCCCGGAAGGTCCTCACGGTCGCCGCGTCGGTGATCCGGGTCCTCACCGTCATCTTCGCCGCGATCCTGGTGGTCCACGTCGTCCTCTCGGTGGCGGGCGCCAACCCCTCGAACGGCATCACGGTGTTCTTCCGCGACCTCGCGTCCAACCTGACGTTGGGCATCGGCGACCTGTTCCTGCCGGCCAGCGAGTCGCTGCGCATCATCCTCAACTTCGGCCTCGCGGCCGTGGTGTGGATCGCGATCGGCATCGTCGTCTCCAAGCTGCTCAACGCCCTCGCGCCGTAGGGCCGCGTGGGTGGCGGCGACCACCTCGTGACCCGGCGCGCCTCCGATAGGGTCGGACGAACAGTTCGGCCCGCAGGTGGAGGTCAGTCGCGGTGGCACTCGTCGTCCAGAAGTACGGCGGCTCGTCCGTCCAGGACGCGGAGCGCATCCGCCGGGTGGCCGAGCGGATCGTGCGCACGGGCAAGGACGGCCACGACGTCGTCGTCGTCGCCTCGGCCATGGGCGACACCACCGACGAGCTGACCGACCTCGCGATGCAGGTCCACCCCAGCCCGCCGCTCCGCGAGCTGGACATGCTGCTCACCTCCGGCGAGCGCATCTCCAACGCGCTGCTGGCGATGGCCATCAATGCCCAGGGCGGCCGGGCGCGCTCGTTCACCGGCTCGCAGGCCGGCATGATCACCACCGGCAAGCACGGCGACGCGCGGATCGTCGACGTCACCCCGGGGCGCATCCACGCCGCCCTCGCCGAGGACCACATCGCGCTCGTCGCGGGGTTCCAGGGCGTGAGCGCGGACTCCCGGGAGATCACCACCCTGGGTCGCGGCGGCTCGGACACCACGGCGGTGGCCATGGCCGCCGCCATGAAGGCCGACATCTGCGAGATCTACACCGACGTCGACGGCGTCTACTCGGCCGATCCGCGCATCGTCCCGGACGCGAAGCTGCTCGAGACCATCACCTACGAGGAGATGCTCGAGATGGCCGCGTGCGGGGCCAAGGTGCTGCACCTGCGCGCGGTCGAGTACGCGCGCCGCGAGGGCGTCCCGCTGCGGGTGCGCTCGTCGTACAACGACAAGCCCGGCACGACGATCGTCGGGTCGATCGAGGAGCTCAGCGTGGAACAGGCCGTCCTCACCGGCGTCGCGCACGACCGATCCGAGGCCAAGGTGACCGTGGTCGGCGTGCCCGACCAGCCCGGCTTCGCGGCGCGGATCTTCCGCGCGCTCGCCGACGTCGACGTCAACATCGACATGGTGCTGCAGAACGTCTCGCACCTGAAGACGGGCAAGACCGACGTGACGTTCACGCTGCCGGTCAAGGACGGCCCCCGCGCCGTCGACGCCCTCGCGGCGGTGCAGGCCGAGGTCGGGCACGAGGACGTCCTCTACGACGAGCACGTCGGCAAGGTGACGCTGGTCGGGGCGGGCATGCGCAGCCACCCCGGTGTCACCGCCACGTTCTGCGAGTCCCTGGCCGAGGCGGGCGTGAACATCGAGATGATGAACACCTCGGAGATCCGCATCTCTGCCCTCCTCCGCGACACCCAGCTCGACGACGCCGTCCGCGCGCTGCACGCCGCCTTCGAGCTGGGCGGCGACGAGGAAGCCGTCGTCTACGCAGGAACGGGGCGCTGACCCATGACCACGCTCGCCATCGTCGGCGCGACCGGGGCCGTCGGCTCCGTCATGATCGACATCATCGACGCGCGCGAGACCGTGCCGTGGAGCGAGATCCGGCTGATCGCCTCCCCGCGGTCGGCGGGCCGGCGCCTGCGGGTGCGCGGGGAGGAGATCGAGGTCGTCGCCCTCTCGCCCGAGGCGTTCGACGGCGTCGACATCGCGATGTTCGACGTCCCCGACGCCGTCAGCGCCGAGTGGGCGCCGGTGGCCGTGTCGAAGGGCGCCATCGCGGTCGACAACTCCGGGGCCTTCCGCATGGACCCCGAGGTCCCGCTCGTGGTGCCCGAGGTCAACGCCGAGGCGGCGCACACGCGGCCCAAGGGCATCGTGTCCAACCCGAACTGCACGACGCTGTCGATGATGGCTGCGCTCGGCGCGCTGCACCGGACGTTCGGGCTGCGCGAGCTGGTGGTCGCGAGCTACCAGGCGGCGTCCGGCGCGGGCCAGGAAGGCATCGATCGGCTGCAGGCCGAGCTGTCCGCCGTCGCCGGCAAGGACGTGGGCAACCGCCGCGGCGACGTCGCCGAGGCCATCGCCGCGGCCGGGCTGCCGTCCGACTCGCCGTTCCACGCGCCGCTCGCGCTCAACGTCGTGCCCTTCGCGGGCTCGCTGCGCGACGGCGGGTGGACCTCGGAGGAGCTCAAGGTCCGCAACGAGTCGCGCAAGATCCTGGGCCTGCCCGAGCTCAAGGTGTCGGCGACCTGCGTGCGCGTGCCCGTCGTGACCACGCACTCGATCGCCGTGCACGCCACCTTCGAGGGCCCGGTGGACGTGGCGACCGCCCAGCAGGTGTTCGCCGCCCAGCCCTCGATCGTGCTGGTCGACGAGCCGGAGGCCATGCGCTTCCCGTCGCCGGTCGACGTCGTGGGCGAGGACCCGACGTACGTGGGCCGGGTGCGCCAGGCCCTCGACTTCCCGAACACCCTCGAGTTCTTCGTGTGCGGCGACAACCTGCGCAAGGGCGCGGCGCTGAACACCTACGAGATCGCCGAGGAGCTCGTGCGGGCCTGAGGGGCGCCCACCCCCGCTTTTCTTGACTCGTTCCAGTCTCGGTGGGACGGTGAGGTCACCATGACCCCACGCACCGGTGCCGAGGACGGCCTCGCGACGCCCTCCGCGGACCCACGCCACCACGTGGCCGATCCGCGGGCGCGTCTGCGCGCGGCCGGTCTGCGCGTCACGGCCCCGCGCCAGGCGGTGCTGGGCGTGCTCGGCGAGCACCCGCACTCGACGGCCGACGCCGTCGCGTCCGCGGTCCGGCGCCGGCTGGGGTCGGTGTCCACCCAGGCCGTGTACGACGTCCTCGCCGCGTGCGTGGACGCCGGACTGGTCCGCCGCATCGAGCCCGCGGGCTCGGCGGCGCGGTACGAGACGCGCACCGGCGACAACCACCACCACGTGGTGTGCCGGGCGTGCGGCGCCACCGCCGACGTCGACTGCGTCGTCGGCGAGCCGCCGTGTCTCACGCCGTCCGACACGGGCGGCTTCGTCGTCGACGAGGCCGAGGTCGTGTTCTGGGGCACCTGCCCGTCCTGCGCCCTCCGCGGCGCGGACGACGGGGCCGTCCGGCCGGGCGTCCGCCGCCCGGTCGCGGCGCTGCACGACAGCCACCACCACGAGAGGTGAACGTGAGCAACTACGCCACCGACGACGCCGGTATCCCGGCTCCGAGCCACGAGTTCTCCGCGACGGTCGGGACCGACGGTCCGCTGGTCCTGCAGGACCACTACCTGATCGAGCAGATGGCGAACTTCAACCGGGAGCGCATTCCGGAGCGCCAGCCGCACGCCAAGGGCAGCGGCGCGTTCCTGCAGTTCGAGGTCACGCAGGACGTCACGGCGTACACGAAGGCCGCCGTGTTCCAGCCCGGCGAGACGACCGAGGGGATCATCCGGTTCTCCACCGTCGCCGGCGAGCGGGGCAGCCCCGACACCTGGCGCGACCCGCGCGGCTTCGCTCTCAAGCTGTGGACCCGCGAGGGCAACTGGGACATGGTCGGCAACAACACGCCGGTCTTCTTCATCCGCGACCCCATGAAGTTCCAGAACTTCATCCGGTCGCAGAAGCGCCTGGCCCGCAACGGCCTGCGCGACCACGACATGCAGTGGGACTTCTGGACGCTCTCGCCGGAGTCGAAGCACCAGGTCACGTGGCTCATGGGCGACCGGGGCATCCCCAAGGACTGGCGCCACATGAACGGCTACTCCAGCCACACCTACATGTGGATCAACGCCGCCGGCGAGGAGTTCTGGGTCAAGTACCACTTCAAGTCGGACCAGGGCGTCGAGTGCCTGACCGAGGAGGAGGCCGGCCGCCTCGCGGGTGAGGACGCCGACTACCACCAGCGCGACCTCTACGAGGCCATCGAGCGCGGGGAGTTCCCGAGCTGGACCCTCCACGTGCAGATCATGCCGTTCGAGGACGCGAAGACCTACCGGTTCAACCCGTTCGACCTGACCAAGGTGTGGCCGCACAGCGACTACCCCCTGCAGGAGGTCGGGAAGCTGACGCTGAACCGGAACCCGGAGGACTACCACACCGAGATCGAGCAGGTCGCGTTCGAGCCGAACAACCAGCCCCCGGGGCTGGCGCTGTCGCCGGACAAGATGCTGCTCGCCCGCGGGTTCTCCTACGCGGACGCGCACCGCGCCCGCCTCGGGGTCAACTACAAGCAGATCCCGGTGAACGCCCCCCAGGGCACCACGGCGCACGCCTACACGGTCGCCGGCGCCATGCGCGTGCAGAACGTCAAGGACCCGGTCTACGCCCCCAACACGAAGGGCGGCGCGCAGACCACCGAGACGATCCAGCCGCCGACCTGGTACTCCGACGGGCAGATCCAGCGCGCGGCGTACGTGCCGCACGCCGAGGACACCGACGAGGTGCAGGCCCGCACGATGATGCTCGAGGTCTGGGACGACGACCAGCGCGACCGCTTCGTCGAGAACGTCTCGGGCCACCTGTCGAAGGGCGTCGGCGACGACGTCCTCGAGCGCGCGTTCGACTACTGGAAGTCGATCGACCAGGGCATGGGCGAGCGCGTCGAGGCCCGCGTCCGCGAGCTGACCGGCAAGGAGCAGAAGGTCCTCAGCCAGAGCTGAGCCCGCGCTGACGGAGCAGCTCCCGGAACAACCGCGACCCGTCCCGCGCTGTACGCGGGGCGGGTCGCTGGTTTCCCGCACGAAGGAGGAACACCACCGCATGGCCACCGCACCGATCTCGAGTCCCCTGCCCGACGAGGCCCAGCAGGCCGTCGGCGCCGTGCTGCAGGACAGCCTGGCCGACTTCGTCGACCTGTCGCTGACCGCGAAGCAGTGGCACTGGAACGTCGTGGGCCGCAACTTCCGCGAGGCGCACCTGCACCTCGACGAGCTCGTCGACCTCGCGCGGCAGTACGCCGACGAGGTCGCGGAGCGCGCCGCCACCCTGGGCGTCTCACCCGACGGGCGCGCGGAGACCGTCGCCAAGAGCAGCGGGCTGCCCACCACCGACGAGGGCTGGCACCAGGTCGACGACGTCAACGCCGCCGTCGTCGAGACCCTCGCGCAGCTCATCGCGCGCATGCGCGAGCGCATCGCGGTCACCGATGAGCCCGACCCGGTCACCCAGGACCTGCTCATCGCCCAGACGGCCAAGCTGGAGGAGGCCCACTGGATGTGGCAGGCCAAGACGGCCTGACGCACCGGTCTCCACCACGGCACCACCACACCGCCGGCCCGCCCGCGTCCCTCGCGGGCGGGCCGACGTGTGCCCCGGGTCAGGCGGGCACGGGCAGGCCGAGGGCGCGGCGGGCGAACGCGATCTCGGCGACCGTGTGCTTGAGCGTCTCGGCGACCACCAGCGAGCCGTGGCCCGCGTCGTAGCGCACCATCGCGTACTCGCGGCCGCGCTCGGCGAGCGCGTCGAGGTAGTTGTCGATCTGGCGGATCGGGCAGCGCGGGTCGTTCTCGCCGGCCAGCACGAGCACCGGCGCCCGCACCGCGTCGACCCACGTGAGCGGGGACGCCTCGGTGTAGCGCTCGGGCACCTCGTCCGGCGCTTCTCCGAACAGCGAGCGGTCGAACGCGCGCAGCGGCTCCATCTCGTCCTCGTACGCCGCGAGGTAGTCGGCCACGGGCACGCCCGCGCAGCCCACGGCCCAGCGCTCCGGCTGGCGGCCCAGGCCCAGCAGCGTCAGGTAGCCGCCCCACGACCAGCCCTCGAGCACGCAGGCGGCCGGATCGGCGAGCCCCGACGACACCGCCCAGTCGTGCACCACGGCGACGTCCTCGAGCTCCGTCGTGCCCGGGCGCCCCTCGATCGCGTCGCGCCACGCTGAGCCGTAGCCCGACGAGCCGCGGTAGTTGACGTGCACCACCGCGAAGCCGGCGTCCACCCACACCGCGCGCACCGGTGACCAGCGGTCCTCGTCCGCCGCCTGCGGCCCGCCGTGGATCATGAACACGGTCGGGACCGGCCCGGTGGTGCCCGCAGGCCGGGTCCACAGCGCGTGCACCGGCCCGGCCGGTCCGTCGACCCACGCGTCCTCGAGGGCGACCGAGGGCTCCGGCCGGTCCCCGGGCGGGGCGAGCAGCTCGATGTCGGTGCCGTCGGGGCGCAGCGCCCGCACCGACGACGGGTACGCCGCCGACGACCACCCGTACTCGACGGTGCCGTCGGGACGCACGTCGGCGCCGCCGACCGATCCCGCGGCCGTCGGCAGGTCGCTGAGCTCGCCGGTCGCGAGGTCGTAGCGGTGCAGCGTGGTGCGCCCGGCGCGGGTGTGGGCGACGAGCAGCGCGGTGGCGTCCGGGTAGAAGCCGGCCGAGAGGTCGCCGGGCAGGTCGATGTCCACCTCGGTCTCGGTGTCGGTGGCGAGGTCCCAGATCAGCAGCTCGTCGCGGCCACGGCGCTCGTGGCCCACGAGCAGGCGCTGGTCGCCCTCGACGGGCGCGAACTCGATCGGGTCGAGGCCCTTGCCCTCGCCGTCGTGGCGCTCGCCGACGCTGCTGCCGTCCGCGACCCGCACGACGCGCACCGCCGGGTGGCGCGAGTCCCCGTGCTCGGCGTGCGAGATCGCCAGCAGCGTCTCGTCGCGCGAGAGCGCCCCGACGCCGGCGTCCTCGGTGTGGGTGTAGATCACGCGGGCCTCGCCGAACCCGCTGCCGCCGTCCTCGCTGACCGCCAGCGTCGAGCCGTCGTCGGTGGACCAGCCCACCGCGACCGTGCGACGTCCCAGGTCGAGCCCGGCGGGGTAGCCCGGGGCGGCGCCCGCCACCGCCGGCGTGGCCCCGTCGGCGCCGGCGTCGAACGGCTCGCGGACCCACACCCCGAACTCGTCGCCGTCGGTGTCGTCGAACCACCAGATCGCGGTGCCGTCGGTGCTCAGCGTGCCGCCGCGCGTGCCCTGGGGCCGGTCGGTGACGCGGCGGTGGGCGTCGGTGGCCCGGTCCCAGGCGTAGATCTCCCAGGTGCCGGTGGCGTTGGACGAGTAGACGCTGCGATCCGGGGCATCCCGCGCCCAGTCGGGGACCGACACGCGCGCGGCCGTGAACCGGCCCCGCCAGCGGCTCTCGGCGGCGTGGTCGGCGAACAGGACGTCGGGGATCTCCGGAACGGGGTCCTGGCGGCGGGCCGGCGGCGGGTTCATGACCCGGATCCTGCCCGTCGGTGTGCCGGGTCCGCCTCGGGGACCTGTTCGTGGGAGAGGATGCGCACCGGGGGGAGGGACCGTGACCGATCTCGAGCCAGAGGACGAGGAGACGCCGCCGAACATGGCGCGCGTGTTCGACCACTACCTGGGGGGCACCGACAACACCGTCGTCGACCGCGAGTTCGCGGCCGAGGTGGACCACGTGTTCCCGGCCATGGGTGACCTGTGCCGCGGCCACCGCCGGTTCTCGGCGGCCGTCGTCGACCGCTGGTGCGCGCAGGGCATCGACCAGTTCCTCGAGCTGGGCGCCGGACTGCCGACGATGGACCACGTGCACACCCGGGCGCGCCGCGTGCACCCCGGCGCGCGGGTGTCGTACGTGGACACCGACCCGCTCGTCGTCGTCCACGCCCGCCGCGTCGTCGCCGGGCTGGACGGGGTGGCGGTCCTGGAGGCCGACGCGGGCGACGCGCAGAAGGTGCTCGCGGCCCCCGAGGTGCGCGACGTGCTCGACCTCGGGCGACCGGTCGGCCTCCTCGCGGTCGCCGTCCTGCACTACCTCACCGACGCCGTCGCCGAGACCGCGATGCGCGACTACCGGGCCGCGCTCGCGCCGGGCAGCGGGATCGCCGTCTCGCACCTCACCGGCGTCGCCCGCCCCGACATCCACGGGTGGGCCACCATGAACCACAGCGGCTGGAGCTACGCGCCCCGCCTGCGCGACCCCGAGGACATGGACCCCTGGCTGGCGGGCACGGAGCTCGAGGGTCCGGGGTGGGTGTCCGCGCCGCACTGGACGCCCGACGGCCCGGCGCCCGGCCCCGCGGAGACCGGTAGCGGCCTGTGGGGTGTGGTCGCGCGCGTGCCGTGACGCCGGGGATGATCGCGGCCGTGATGACCCCGTGATCGGCACCCACCGCCACGACGCCGGCGTCCACGAGATCCGGCTCGACCGCACCGAGCGGCGCAACGCCCTCGACACCGCCCACTGCCGCGACCTCCACGCGGCGGTCGACGCCGCGGTCGACGAGGGTGCCCGGGTGCTGGTGCTCAGCGGGGAGGGCACGGCGTTCTGCTCGGGGGCGGACCTCGACACGGTCGGCGACCACGACTTCCTCGCCGCGCTCTACGCGATGCTGCACCGGCTCGCCGAGGTCCCGGTGCCCGTGGTCGCCGCGGTGCACGGGCCCGCGATCGGCGCCGGCACCCAGCTCGCGCTCGCCGCCGACCTGCGCGTGGTCGACGCCGCCGGGGTGTTCGGCCTGCCGACCGCCGCGCTCGGGCTCGCCGTCGACCCCTGGACGGTGCGCCGGCTCGCGCTCATCGCGGGCGGCGGCGCGGCGCGGCGGATCCTACTGGCCTGCGAGCGCCTCGACCACGACGCCGCCCGCGCCGCGGGTCTCGTCGACCGCGTCGGCGACCGGGAGACCGCCCTGGCCTGGGCCGCCGAGATCGCCGCGCTCGCACCGCTGACGCTCGCCTACAACAAGCTCGCCGTCGCCCGCCTGCTCGAGGACGCGCCGGTGCCCGACGAGGTGGCCGCCGCGTTCGACGCCTGCTGGGCCAGCGAGGACCTCGCCGAGGGTCGCCGCGCGCGGGCGGAGAAGCGGGCGCCGGTGTTTCGAGGTCTCTAGTCCTCGCCCGGCCAGTGCGCCAGCGTGTGGATGTAGCGCTGGCGCACCTCCTCGATGCGCTCGTCGAGGTCCTCGCGGGTCCAGGACGACACGTCGATGGGCGGCAGCACGGCCACCTGCACCACGCCAGGGTGGATGATCATGGCGTTGCGGCTCATCAGCTCGCCGGTGTTGCGGAACACCAGGGGCACGATCGGCACGCCGGCCTGCATGGCGAGGTGGAACGCGCCCTTCTTGAACTTGCCGGGCGTCGGGGTGGGCGAGCGGGTGCCCTCGGGCGCGATGACGATCGAGGTGCCCTCCCGCAGGCGCTCCACCGCGGGCTCGAGGGCCTTGCGGGCCTGGGCGTTGTCGGCGCGGTCGATGAACGCGGTCTCGAGCAGGCGCATGAGCCCGCCGAAGAGCGGGTCGTTGGCCAGCTCCTTCTTCGCCACCGGGGCGAAGTTGCCGCGCAGCAGCCCGCCGAGCACGAGGACGTCGAGCTGGCTCTGGTGGTTGAACAGGAAGACCGCCGGCTGGGCCTCCCAGATGTGCCGGGCGCCGTGGACGTCGAGGGCCACCCCCGAGGCCATCAGCGACAGGTCCCCGCCCAGCCCGATGCCGAGGTTGAGCCCGGCGCGCCGCGAGCCCCCGAGCAGCCCGAGCCCGAGGCCGGTGGCGAAGCCGCCCATCATCCCCGCGAACGTCGCGGCGGTGCGGGCGATCTCCAGCGGCGTGGTCCAGGGGCGGCCGCCGAAGTCGAGGGCGGGCCAGCCGCGCTCGGCGGCGGCCCGCCGCAGGCCCGCCGACGGGTTCACCGCGGCGGGGTGGGCGACCGTGCCCAGGAACGGCACGTCCTCGCCGCCGTTGGAGTAGGCGAAGCTCTGGTCGAGGTCGACGTCGTGCGCGGCGGCGAACTCCTTGACCGCCGCGGCCTTGCCCTCGCCGTAGGGGGAGCGGCCGTCGGGGCGCCCGGTGAGCGTGCCGTCCTCGCCGACCTCGACCGCGGTGTAGATCGTGTGGTCGACGCCGAGGGCCTTCGCGGCGGGCTCGACCTGGAAGCGCGTCGCCGAGCTGGCCAGCACGACCGTGTGGCCCTTCTCCAGGTGCGCGCGCACCAGCCGCCAGGCCTCGGGGTAGACGCTCGGCCCGATCTCGTCGCGGAAGAGCTGGTTGCCCAGCTTCTCCAGCTCCTCGGGCGTGCGCCCCGCCCAGGTGCGCAGCGTGATGCCGAGGAACTTGCGGAAGTCCTCCTCGCCGTGCAGGCCCTGCCACCCGCTGGCCAGCGTCTCCAGCGTGGTGCGCGGGTGGAAGTCGAGGTTCTTGACGTGGTGGAGCATGAACGAGGTCACCGAGTAGCCGGCGATGACCGTGCCGTCGAAGTCGAAGAACGCCCCGACCTGCGGCCCGTCGGGGGCGGCGGCGACGGCGTCCATCAGGTCAGCAGGGGTGACCTGGGTGGTGTTCTCAGGGTCGGACACCCGCGGACTCCTGTCGGTTGGTCGCGTCGGTCTCGTCGATGGCCACGACCCGTTCCACTACCCCGCGGACCTCGGCGGCGAACGCGCGCCGCCGGGTCGCGAGGTCGGGCTCACCCTCGCGGGCGGCGCTGCTCGGGGCCAGCAGCCCGCGGTTGCTGGCCAGGCGCACCGCCGACGCGAAGAGCTCGCGGGACAGCGACTCGGGCCCGTGCAGCTTGCCCTGCAGGAGCAGCTGCTGCCCGACGGCGGCGCTGCGGTCGAGCAGCGCGTCCTCGTCGACGGGGGTGTCGGGGTCGTGCTCGGCGAGGCGCTCGGCCACCACCCACTGGGCGTCGACGAACGAGCGCAGCACCCGGTGCGCGCAGAGGAACCGGCTCTGGAGCAGCAGCTTGCGGGTGCGGGCGACGTCGCCGTCGTCGGTGCGCCAGTCGGGGTCGATGAGCGTGAGCTCCTGGATCAGCTCCGCGCGGAAGGTCTCCTTGTCGGGGAAGAAGAACTCGTACTTGAGCAGGTCGCGCAGCCCCAGCGCCGCCTGGAAGCCGCGGGCGAGCGCGTCGCGGCCGGTGAGGTCGCCGACCTCGAGGATCGACAGCTCGACGATCGCGCGGTTGACGAAGTGGTGGATCGCCGAGTTGCGGTAGAACGCCGCGACGATGTGGTGGCCGGGCTCGATGGAGAACACCGGCTCGGAGCCCTCGGTGTAGGCGCTGACGACCTTCTCGCGCCGCAGGGACAGCAGCGCCTCGGCCACCCCGCCGTTGGTGCGCAGCGACTCGACGCCGGTGTGGGGCAGGCCGCGGGCGTCGACGTAGTCGAGCACCGGCTCGACGACCCGGCGCACCTGCGACAGCGTCAGGGCGCGGTCGCGGACCCCGAGCAGCGCGAGCGCCGCCAGCGCGATCGGCGTCACCGGCGTCACGCGGTTGATGCGGACGAACACCTCGAACGCGGTCTTCTGCAGCGCCAGGCGGCGGGCCGGTGAGTCGTCGACGGCGCTGTGGGGGTCCTCGGACGGGCGGGCGTCCAGCGCCGGGTCGTGGGACGCGTTGAGCGCCGAGCGGAGCGACAGCGGCTCGCCGAAGCTGACGTGCACCCCGCCGACGGGACGGCGCTGTGCGCGGGCGTAGCCCATGAGCCAGCGCAGGCCCTCCGGCGTCTTGGCGGCCCCGGTCTGCTCGGCCGCCATCTGGTGAACCTCCTGCAGCTGGTCGTGGATGATCGACACGGGCACGAGGTAGACGTCCTCGGTGCGTCGGGTCTCCACGGCACTGGCCACGTCGGAGAGCAGGCCGTACTTCGGCGGGCGCAGCTTGCCGGTGCGGGTGCGCCCGCCCTCCATGTACCACTCGAGGTTGAAGCGCTTGGCGCACAGCCACGAGAAGTACTCGCGCACCACGGCCTTGTAGACCGGGTCGCCGCCGAAGCTGCGGCGGATGAAGATGATGCCGCTGCGCCGGGCGAGCTGCTCGAGCCCGATGATGCGCAGGTTGTCGCCGCCGAGCACGTGGTTGCGCGGGAAGTCGTTGCTGCGCAGCACGTCGGCCAGCACGAACGGGTCGGTGTAGGACCGGTGTGACGGCAGGAAGACCAGCGCGTGGTTGGCGTTGAGCTCGCGCAGCGGCTCGAGGCCCGCCGTGTCGGCGTGCACCGTCCACGCCTTCTGGTGCATCGGGCGCAGCACGCCGGAGAACAGGTCGACGGCGGCGGGGTCGAGCGACGCGACGATGCTCTCGAGGTCGGTGGCGGCCTCGGTCGCGACCTCGTCCTCGGGCCGGCCCGTGGTGGCGGCCAGGCGGCGGATCTCGCGGCTGAAGTGCGCGGACCCGACGATCTGCCCGGCGACCTCGCGCGGCACCTTGAACCGGTTGCCCGTGAGGGCCCGCTCGGCCCGGTCGAGCGCGAGCGTCGCCTGGCGGGCGACGAAGCGCACGAAGTCGGCGGTGTCGGGCTGCGCGCGCTCGCGGCGGTGGCGGCGCAGCAGCTCGCGGACCGTCGCCGGCCGGCCGACGACGACGCGGTGGTGGTGCGGGCCCCGGCGGGCGGCGCGGGCGCGGGATCGCAGCGCCCAGCCGCGGGTGAGGACGTCGGCGAGGCGCAGCAGCGTGCGGTCGGGCTCGGGGTCGGGCGACCACACGACGCGCACCGGCACGAGCAGCGGGTTGTCGCCGCGGGTGAGGCGCGAGGCGAGCTGCTCGCCCTCGGCGGGGAGCACCTCGAGGCCGCGGCCGTTGCGCCCCTTGCGGGCGTCGGCGAGCCAGCGGTCGATCATCCGCCGCTCGATGGTGGACGGGGCGTCGACGAGGACGACCAGGGACCGCTCACCCGCGTCGGGGAGCACGGCCGTCTCGTCCTGCGTGCTCACGCGGCCCCTCCTTCACGACGCCGCGGGCCCGGACGTCCCCGCTCCTGGTCGTCGCGACCTTACCCGTTGGGGTGGCCCGGCGACCGGCGGTGAACGGGGGTCCCCCACCGGACCACCCGCGTGGCTGCGGGGGTGCCCGGGTACGCATCCGACGACCGGTTGAACGACGAACGGAACGGGGGCACAACAGGTGCCGACGATGCGCGCAGTCCAGGTCACGCAGCCCGGGGGCGACCTCGAGCTCGTCGAGAGGGACGTGCCGACGCCCGGCCGGGGCGAGGTCCGCGTCCGGGTGCAGGCCTGCGGGGTCTGCCACAGCGACATGTTCGCCAAGGAGGGCGTCATGCCGGCGACGCCCTTCCCGATCATCCCCGGCCACGAGATCGTCGGGGTGGTCGACGAGGTCGGTCCCGACGTCCTCGGCCACTGGAGCACCGGCGACCGGGTCGGCGTCGGCTGGTTCGGCGGGGCGTGCCACCACTGCGACCCCTGCCGCCGGGGCGACTTCATCACCTGCGAGAACGGCCGCATCCCCGGCGTGACCTTCGACGGCGGCTACGCCGAGGCGGTCGTCGTCCCCGCGGACGCGCTGGCGCGGGTGCCCGAGGAGCTGTCGTCCGAGGAGGCGGCGCCCCTGATGTGCGCGGGCGTGACGACCTACCACGCGCTGCGATCCAGCCCGGCGCGCGCGGGCGACCGCGTCGCGGTGCAGGGCGTCGGCGGGCTGGGCCACCTCGGCATCCAGTTCGCGGCGCGGATGGGCTTCGAGGTCGTCGCGGTGTCCCGCGGCCGGGAGAAGGAGGACCTCGCGCGCAAGCTCGGCGCGCACGCCTACATCGACAGCGAGGCCGGCGATCCGGGGCAGGCGCTCGCGGAGATGGGCGGCGCCACCGTCGCCCTGGCCACCGCCACGAGCGGCGAGGCGATCTCCGCGCTGGTCCCGGGCCTGGACCGGCGCGGGCAGCTCCTCGTCGTGGGTGCCGCCGAGAGCCCGCTGCAGATCGAGGCCATGAGCCTCATCGGGCCTGCCGCCGGGGTCACGGGGCACCCGTCGGGCACGTCGATGGACTCCGAGGACACGCTGCGCTTCGCGCGGCTCACCGACGTCCGCCCGATGATCGAGACGCTGCCGCTGGAGCGGGCCGCCGAGGCCTACGACCGGATGATGGCGAACGACGCCCGGTTCCGGATGGTGCTGACCACGGGGCAGTAGGTCCCTAGGCGGGCGCGGTGAAGCCCCGCGCGATGCGGGTGAACTCCCAGGGCGCCTGGTCGATGCCGCTGCAGTCGTCGGTCTCGTCCTCGGTGCCGGGGCAGGAGCCGTTGTCCCGGGCCACGGCCCAGAACCCCACGCCGCCGTAGCCCGCGGCGCGCGCGTCGTCCACGACGGCGCGCGCGTCGGCGGGCGTGGTGGTCATGTCCATGTCGTTGCGACCGAGCATGAACGTGATGCCGGTGCGTCGTCGCACGTCGGCGGGCTCGCTGCCGGGCCAGACGCCCTCGAGCTGGCCGACGGCCGTGCGGGCGGCGCCGATCATGGCGCCGGCCCAGGTGCCGCCCCCGTACGAGTAGTTCATGACCATGAGGTTGACCCGCGCCGCCACCCCGGCCGCCGTGGTCTGCCGGACCAGCTCCTGCGCGTCGGCCGACAGGCCCTCGTCGACACCGTCGATCTGCACGGTCAGCGTGACGCGGGTGCCGCGCTCGCGCTGGAGCAGCGCCAGCGCCTCGGCGATGCGGCGCACCGACACCTCGCGGCCGCGGTCGGTCTCGACGTCGACGTCGAGGTGGTCGGTGCCGACGACGTCGAGGGCCGTTCCGTAGGCGCGCGCCAGCGACGGCGCGTCGGGGCAGGCGGCCTCGAGGTAGTCGCCGATCGCGCCGCCCGAGGACACGGTCATCGTGCCGCCGCGGGCCTTGAGCGCCGCGATCCGTTGGCCCACCGCGGGGTCGGCCAGGGGCGTCGTGCCGCCCCAGGTGGGCGCGCACGCCCCGTCCTCGCCGGCGAGGACGAACGCGAGCACGACGTCGGCCTGCCCGGTGGCGTCGGCCATGTCGGTCAGGGCCGGCAGTGGCGGGGTGGTCAGGTCGACGTAGGGGGCGACGCCGACCGTCGGCAGCGGACCCTCCGGCGCGGTGACGCCCGGGCGCCGCGGGGCGTCCCCGCCCGTGCCGCCGGCGGCGAGGGAGTCGGCGAACGCGGGCGACGGGGTCGGCGTCTCGCCCGTGACCACGGGCCCGGTGACCAGCACCGCGACGACCGTGGCCAGCAGGACCGCGCGCAGCGACGGACGGACCGTCCTGCGGCGGGCGCGACTCAGGTGTCGGCGGCGTCGTCGTCGGCGGCGCCGCCGTTCTGTTCCACCGGGGGCTGGGGCTGGGTCTCGGCGACCCGCTGGGGGGCGACGTCCTGGGCCGGCGGGACCACGGGCTGGGCCGGGGCGACGACGACCGCGCGCGGCGTGGTGCGCGGCGCCCGGGCCGCCGTGGAGCGCGGGGCGCTGCGGGTGGTGGAACGCGCGGCGCGGCTGGTGGTGGTCGGCTCGACCTCGGCCACCGCGCGGGCCTCGACGGGCGGGGCGGCCAGGGGGGCCGCGGAGGGCGCGGACGCCGGCAGCAGGGTCGGCGACGCGGTCGGGCCCACGGGACCGGCCACCGCGCCGACGGCGACCACGCCGACGTACGAGGCGCACACGGCCGTCGCGGCGATCGCCACGGTGCGGAAGCGCCGGGCCCGGCGGCCGGTGCGGTCGGCGAACACGGGCTGGCCCAGGACCTGGGCCGCGGGCGCGACGGGGACCGCGCGCTCGGGGCGGGGCTCGGGACGGAGCTCCGGGTGCACGGCGACCGCGGACTCGGCGGACTCGCCGGCGGCGGCACGCCGGCCGGCCGCGCGGGCGGCGATCTCGGCGGGGTGGGAGCGCCGGGCGGCGGGCTTGCGGGTCGTCGCGGCCGGGGACGCGTTCGGCGTCGGCCGGGGGGTGGGCGCCGAGGTGGGGGTGACCACCGTGGCGACCGGGGCCGCGGGCGTCGGGGCGGCGGTGACCGGGGCGGCACGGTGTACGGCGGTCGCGGGCCGCGCGGGGAGCGGAAGCTCGGGCCGGGGAGGGAGGGGCGGCGCGGGGCGGACGGTAGAGGTCACGGTCGACGCGACCGCGCTCGGGGCGACGGGGACGCGCGGGGCGGCGGGGCGCGGTGCGACCGCGGCGGTGCGCGGCTCGGGCGCGACGCGGGGCGTGGGGACCGCCGTGTGCCGGGACGCGGTGCGCGGGGCGGCGGTGGCCAGGGCGGCCGCGGACGTCGTCCCGGTGGTCATGCCGGCCCAGGGCAACGCCGCCGGGCTCGCGTCGGCCAGCAGGTCGGCCAGGCGGGGCGTGCGGCGGGACTCCTCGCCGGCGCGGACGTCCTCGGGGACGGCGCGCAGGTGGCGGCCCGTCGACGCCGGGCGCGGCGTCTCCTCCGCGGCGCGGCGCGCGTGGCGACCGCTGCCGGTCGCGGCGCCGGTGGGCGCCGAGGCGGCATGGCGTCCGGTGGGCGGGTGCGGTGCCCGTCCGTGTTCCATGGTGTCCCCGATCCGTGTGACAGCCCCCCGACAGGGTGATCCGAGAGAGGCATCGTCCGCCGACATCGTGTCGTTACCGGACGGAGACCGCCAGGTGCTTCCGGCGTACGGGTTTCGTGACCTTCACGATCGAGTGGTGCGCGCGGGGCCCGTGGGGCACGAAGAATCCCGTCGCGGCGTTCGAGGCCCCGGGGAACGACGAAGGCCCCCATCCGAGTGGATGGGGGCCGACGTGCGGCGTGTCGGGGTGGCGGGATTCGAACCCACGGCCTCCTCGTCCCGAACGAGGCGCGCTACCAAGCTGCGCCACACCCCGGAGGCGATCCGCGCAGCCGTGACTCTACCCGCTGGCCCTCGAGCGGGCGGACGGGGGCCGTCCCTCCGCGGGGGCTGCACGGCCGGTGTCGCCGGCGCGCGGCACGAGCTCGAGCAGGGTGGCCTCGGGGCGGCAGGCGAAGCGCGCCGGGGCGTACGGCGAGGTGCCCAGACCGGCGGAGACGTGCAGGCGGGTGTGCGCCCCCCACCGCGACGCCCCGCGGGCGCGCGAGCGGTCGACCCCGCAGTTGGTCACCAGGGCGCCGTAGCCGGGCAGGCGCAGCTGGCCGCCGTGGGTGTGCCCGGCGAGGACGAGGTCGTAGCCGTCGGCGGCGAACGCGTCGAGCACCCGTGGCTCGGGGGAGTGGGTCAGCCCCAGGCGCAGGTCGTACGGCTCGTCGGCGGGCCCGGCGATGCGGTCGTAGTCGTCCCGGCCGATGTGGGGGTCGTCCACCCCGCCGACCGCGATCCGGACGCCCTCGACGGTCAGGGTGTGCCGGGTGTGGGTGGCGTCGAGCCAACCGTGCTCGACGAACGCGGCGCGCAGGTCGCGCCAGGGCAGCTCCGGGCCCAGCACGCGGTGCTGCGGGCGGAACAGGTAGTTCGCCGGGTTCTTGGGCCGCGGGCCGTGGTAGTCGTTGCTGCCCCACACGAACAGCCCGGGGCGCGTCAGCAGGCTCCCCAGCGCACGCAGCACCTCGGGCACGGCGCGCGGGTGCGACAGGTTGTCGCCGGTGTTGACGACGAGGTCGGGCTCCAGCGCCGCCAGCCCCTCGACGAACCGCCGTTCCAGGCGCTGCCCCGGCCGCAGGTGCAGGTCCGAGACGTGCAGCACCCGCAGCGTGCGGCCGGCGGCGGTCACGGGGTCGAGCACCTCGAGGCGCGCGCGGCGCAGCGCGAACCACTGCCGCTCGACGCCGACGGCGTACCCGAGGCCCAGGGCGCCGGTCGCGGTGAGCCCGGCGCCGGCGCGCAGCACCCGTCGCCCGAGCGTCGCGCTCATCCGCCGGTCCCCAGCGCCCCGGTCAGCGGTGGCGGACCGTTCGGCGGGTTCGGCGCCGCGGGCACGATCCCGTTGGACACCTGCAGCGTGATCACCTGGTCGGGCAGCACCGACCCGCGCGGGTTCTGGCCGACGACGGTGCCCGCCGGCGCCCGGTTGCCCACCGGGACGGGCTGCACCTGGAAGCCGGCGTCGCGCAGCTCGGCGGTGGCCTCGTCGACCTGGTCGCCGATCACCTCGGGCACCTGCTCGTTCGAGCCACCCTGCAGGTAGCGCGGACTCGTCGGTGGCAGGGGCGCGACCGGCAGCGGCGCGAACAGCGGGTTCATCGCCTTGAACCAGGTGAGTGCCGGTGTCTTGCCACCGAAGATGTTCGGGTCGCCGCAGGGGAACGGCGGGTTGTCCCCGCCGCTGTCGCACAGCCCGCGCGGGGACGACGAGTCGTCGAACACGATCACCGCGCCCGAGTACTGCTGGGTGAAGCCGAGGAACGCGGCCGACTTGTTCTGCTGCGTCGTCCCGGTCTTGCCGGCCATCGGCCGGTTCCAGCCCTGCGAGGTCGCCGCGGCGTTCGAGGTGCCGCCCGGCTGGTCGTCCTTGCTCAGGCCGGACATGAGGGTGTCGGCCAGCGCGGGGTCGACGACCTGCTCGCACGGCTGCTCGGAGAGCGGCACGGGCGCCCCGGACGCGTCGGTGATCGACTCGACGGGCGTCGGCGGGCAGTACATGCCGCCCGAGGCCAGCGTGGCCCCGGAGTTCGCCAGCTCGAGCACGCTGGTGGGCGTGACGCCGAGGGTGAACGAGCCCTGGTTCTGCTCGCGGACCGTGTCGGCGATCGAGACGCCGTCGGGGCCGGGCTCGGCGAGCGAGCGCATGCCCAGCCGCACCGCCATGTCGACCACCGGCGCGACGCCGGTGTACTCCATGAGCTTGACGAAGCCGGTGTTGGGGGACGTCGCGAGCGCGTCGGTCATGCTCAGCCGCGGCGGGGCCGGGCTGGCGTTGCGCACCGGGAACGGGTTGCCGCTGCCGTCGCGGTAGATCGGCGACGCGTAGCCGTCCGGCGGGATCTCCATCTGGTAGTTGATGCCGAGGCCCTTCTCCAGGGCCGCGGCGGCGGTGAAGACCTTGTAGACCGACCCGGCGCCGAGGTTCACCGGCTCCCACGGCAGCCCGTAGCTGGTCTCCAGCGCGTCGCCGTCGACGCCGAACACCCGGCTGGCGCCCATCGCGACGACCCGGTGCCGGTCGCGGCCGGGCTGCACGTTGGCCATCGTGTCGGCCACGTTGCGCTGCCCGGGCGGCACCTCGTCGGTGAGCGCCTGCTGCATGAGGTTCATGGCGTTGCGGTCGAGCGTGGTGCGGATGGTGTAGCCGCCGCGGTTGAGCTGCTCGGCCGAGATGCCGGCCTCGCCGAGGTAGTCGACGACGTACTTGCAGAAGAACGCCGCGTTGCCGGCGCCGATGCAGCCGTTGGACGGCGTGGCCAGGGGCTCGACGATGCCCAGGGGCGAGGCGACGGCCTCCTGCGCCTGCTGCTGGGTGATCATGCCCTGGCCCAGCATCTGGTTGATGACCTCGTTGCGCCGGCCGGTGGCGGCCTCGGGGTGGCGCGTCGGGTCGAACTGCGTCGTCGACTGCACCATGCCGGCGAGCAGCGCCGACTGCGCGATCGTCAGGCGCTCGGGCGTGGTGTTGAAGTACGTGCGCGCGGCCGCGGCGACGCCGTAGGAGTTGTTGCCCAGGAAGACGATGTTGAGGTAGCGCTCGAGGACCTCGTCCTTGGCCTCGCGCTTGGTGCGCCCGGCGGCGAGCTGGCGCTCGAGCTGCAGGGCGACGCGGACCTCGCGCAGCTTGCGGGCGTAGGTCGGCTCGGTCGCCTGCAGGCGCTCCGACTCGGTCTGTGCGGTGACGTAGAGCTGGTAGTTCTTGATGTACTGCTGCGTCAGCGTCGAGGCGCCCTGCTGGGTCGAGCCGGCGGTCTGGTTGGTCACCAGCGCGCGCAGCGTGCCGGTCCAGTCGACGCCGTCGTGCTCGTAGAACCGGCGGTCCTCGATCGCGACGATCGCCCCGCGCATCGCCGGCGACATCTGCTGGAGCGACACCGGCTGGCGGTTCTGCTCGTAGAGGTAGGCCAGCGGGGCGCCCTGGTTGTCGGTGACGGTGGTGACCGACGGGAGCTGGCCCGCCGCGAGGTCGGACGACGTGGCGTTGACCGTGTCGCTGGCGTCGTTGGACACCAGCCCGATCCCGCCCACGAAGGGGAACGCCAGCCCGGCGAGGATCACCCCCGCGACCAGGCAGATCGCCAGGAGCTTGGTGATCGGCCGCACCTTTGCCCCGATGTTCCGCTCGCCCCTCGCCACGAGGAAGAGGGTACGCGGTCGGGGGTGAGGAGCCTGTCGGCGAGGACCCCGCGCGCCGGGGGTCCGGGCACGCATGGTGACGGATCCTTCCGATTCCGTTGTGGGTGGAACCGGGCGCTCTTAGAGTGCGTCAGACCCAGTGACGGGCAGGACGCGGCCGGGGACCGATCCGGCGCGCGCTCCGTGGCCACACCGGCGGGGAGGTGTGCCGCGGACACAGGGGCCCGCACGGGGAACAGAGGGTGGGGACACGACGTGACAGGAGAGTCGGTGCCGTCCGCGGCGGGGACGTCGGTGGACTGGCGGCACGCCGCGCGGTGCCGGAACGAGGATCCGGAGACCCTGTTCGTCCAGGGCGCGCAGCAGCGCGACGCCCGCGAGGTGTGCACGGCCTGCCCGGTGCGCACCGAGTGCCTGGCGCACGCCCTGGACAACCGCATCCGCTTCGGGGTCTGGGGCGGCATGACCGAGCGCGAGCGCCGCGCCCTGCTCAAGCGCCGTCCCGATGTCATCTCCTGGGCCGCGCTGCTCGAGTCGGCGCGCCGCGCGGCCGCCGCGAGCCCCGCCGCCAACCCGTCGGCGCCCGCGCGCCCGCGCCGCACCGCCCGTCCCGTCGAGCCCGCCGCCGAGACGGAGGCCCGGCCGGCCGGGCGCGCCGAGCGGCGGCACGCCGGCTGAGTCGTCCTCGAGCCCCGGCGCGCCGGCCGCTCAGGAGGCCAGGCGGCGGCCGATCTCGCGCAGGCCGTCGAGATCGTGCACATCGGTGGCCATGGCGGGCACGTCGATGATCGGCACGGCCGGGTGCGCGCGTGTGAAGCGCCCCAGCACGCGGCGCTCGCGCTCGGCGGTCTCGACGCGGTCGGCGTGCAGGCGCAGCACGGCCGCGGCCAGCTCGTCGGAGCGCGACGCCTCCAGGGCCTCGGCGCCCTCGCGGGCCCGGGCGCCGGAGAGCGTGGCGTGCACGGGGTGGGTCCGGTTGAGCACCAGGCCGGCCAGCGGCATCTTCTCGGCCGACAGCCGCTCGACGAAGTAGCTCGCCTCGCGCAGGGCGTCGGGCTCGGGCGCGGCGACCACGACGAACGACGTGCCCGGGGCGCGCAGCAGCTGGTAGGTCTTGTTCGCCCGCTCCTGGAAGCCACCGAACAGCGTGTCGAAGGCCTGCACGAACGCCGAGGCGTCGGCCAGCATCTGGCCGCCGAGGATGGTCGAGACGGCCTTCGCGAACAGGTTGAACGTCGACCCGACGAGCTTGCGGAAGGCGTTGCCGCCGGCGCGGGCGGGCGCCGAGAGCAGCCGGATCATGCGCCCGTCGAGGAACGACGACAGCCGCTGCGGGGCGTCGAGGAAGTCCAGCGCCGAGCGCGACGGCGGGGTGTCGACCACCACGAGATCCCACGCCCCGGTGGCCGTGAGCTGCCCCAGCTTCTCCATCGCCATGTACTCCTGCGTCCCGGAGAACGAGGAGGAGATCGTCTGGTAGAAGGGGTTGTCGAAGATCGCCTGGGCCCGGTCGGGCGTGGTGTGGCCGGCGACCATCTCGTCGAAGGTCCGCCGCATGTCCAGCATCATCGCCTGGAGCTCGCCGTCGGTGCGCCGGCCCGCCTCGGGGCGCAGGGCTCCGGGCACGGTGCGGGGCTCGTTGTCCAGCTCCTCGAGCCCGAGCGACTGCGCCAGCCGGCGCGCGGGGTCGATGGTCAGCACGACGACGCGGCGGCCCATCTCGGCGGCGCGCAGGGCCAGCGCGGCCGCGGTGGTCGTCTTGCCGACCCCGCCGGAGCCGCAGCAGACGAGCACCTTGGTCGAGCGGTCGGCCAGCAGCCCGTCGAGGTCGAGGTGACGCGGACGTCCCCCGCGGGTGCCGGCGGCGTCGGTGCGGTCGGTCCGGTCAGCGCGTTCGGCGGCCATCAGCGCACCCCCTGCTCGCGCAGCAGCTCGGCGAGCTCGTAGATGCCGCCGAGGTCGACGCCCTCGGTCAGCTCGGGCAGGTCGAGCTGGGGCAGCCCGGCCGCGTCGAGGCGGGAGCGCACCGCGGTCTCGACCTGCACGCGCTCGGCGTGCTCGACGGTCTCGCTGACCAGGCCGTCCACCTCGTCGTCCTTGAGGAACAGGCCCGCGGCCTCGAGCCCGGAGCGCAGGTCGGTGCCGATCGCGGCGCCGGTCGCCGCGGCGGTGAGCGCCGTGGCGGGCAGCCGCGAGGGCCGGATGCGGTTGACCATCACGGCGCCGGTGGGCAGCCCGGCCTCGGTGATCTCGTCGACGGTGTCGAGGGTCTCCTGCACCGGCAGGTCCTCGAGCTGCGTGACCAGGTGCACCGCGGTCTGCGGCGAGTGCAGCAGCTGGACCACGCCCTCGCTCTGCGAGTGGATCGGGCCGGTGCGCGCGAGCGAGCCCATCGCTTTCGTGACGTCGAGGAACTTCACGACCCGTCCGGTGGGCGGCGCGTCCAGGACGACGGCGTCGTAGAGCGGCACGCGCCCGCGGCCGCCGCGCCCGTCGCCGACGGTGCGCCCGACGCACTCCTTGACCTTCCCGGACAGCAGCACGTCGCGCAGACCCGGCGCGAGCGTGGTCGCGAACTCGATCGCGCCCATCCGCCGCAGGGTCCGTCCGGCGAGGCCGAGGTTGTAGAACATCTCGAGGTACTCGAGCAGGGCCGCCTCGGCGTCGACGGACAGCCCGCGGACCTCGCCGCCGTCGGGCGCGACGGCGATGCGCTGCTCGGCGTAGGGCAGCGGCGGGGTGTCGAAGACCTGGGCGATGCCCTGCCGGCCCTCGACCTCGACGAGCAGGGTGCGGCGCCCGCCGGCGGCCAGCGCGAGGGCCAGCGCGGCGGCGAGCGTCGTCTTGCCCGTGCCGCCCTTGCCGGTCACCACGTGCAGCCGGGCCTCGGCGAGGGCGGCGGGCCAGCGCTGATCGGTCACGCGCTCCAGCGTAGGCCCGGCCGCCGGACCCCGCGGGCGGTGCGCCCGGGGTGCGGGTCACACCGGTGTCGGGGGCCTTCTCTACCCTCGGCCCCATGACTGCTGATGCCGTGAACTGGGAGTACGCGACGGTTCCGTTGCTGACCCACGCCACCAAGCAGATCCTCGACCAGTGGGGAGAGGACGGTTGGGAGCTGGTCACCGTGCTCCCGGGCCCCACCGGTGAGCAGCTCGTCGCGTACCTGAAGAAGCCGCGAGCGTGACCGCGGCGGGCGCGGACGGGCCCCGGGCGCGCCTGGCGGCGCTGGGGCTCGAGCTCCCGGCGGTCGCGGCGCCCAAGGGCGTCTACGTGCCCGCCAAGCGCACCGGCGACCAGGTCTGGACCTCGGGCCAGCTCCCGCTCGTGGGCGGCGAGCTGCCGGCCACCGGCCTGGTGGGGGCCGAGGTCTCCACGGACGACGCGGCCGCCTACGCCCGCATCGCCGCGCTCAACGCGCTGGCCGCGATCGACGCCCTCGTCGGGCTCGAGGCGATCGCGTCGGTGGTCAAGGTCGTCGGCTACGTGGCGTCCGCGCCCGGGTTCGGCGGCCAGCCGCAGGTGGTCAACGGAGCGTCGGAGCTCCTGGGCTCCGTGTTCGGTTCGTCGGGTGAACACGCCCGCTCGGCGATCGGAGTGGCGGCGCTGCCGCTGGGCGCCCCCGTCGAGGTTGAGGTCGTCGTCGACCTCACGTGAGCTGGCGGTACCGGCCCGGACGACGGTGGGCCGCGGCAGAGCAGGTGGATCGGAGCGCACAGGTGGACACGAGGACCGGATCCGGGACCGAGGCCGAGCGGGCGTGTCACGACGTCCTGCTGGCGATGGCCGGCCGGCTGCCGGACCGCCTGCTCTGGCGGCTGCGCGACTGGCTCGCCTGCGAGGCCCACGTCGCCCTGCGCACGGCGCTCCCGCGGGCGCTGCTGCGCCACCGCGTCGGGGTCACCGAGGACGAGCGGGCCCGCCTGCGCACCGCCGTCCTCGCGTGGGGCGGTCCGTCGCGGCTGGTGGACGCGGTGCTGCACGTCGACGCCGTCCCCGAGTCGTCCGCCCGCTTCGTGGCCCCCGGCGCCGGTCCCGGCTGGGACGACACCGACCTCGTGCTGCGCGCGCTCGCCCCGGTCACCGCGGGCGTCTCGGCGGTGCGCCGCGCATGGCGTGCGGGTGGCCCCGGGGGGCCGGTGCGGGTCGTGCTCGTCGCGGCCGACGGTGTGGACAGCGCGGCCCTCACCGGAGCGTTGCAGCGCGCGCTGCGGGCGCGCGGCGAGTCCGACCCGTGCGTCGAGGTCACCGGCCCGGCCGCCACCCCGACGCCCTACCGCCGCGACGCGCTCGCGGCCGCCGAGGTGCTGTGGCGCCGCGACGCCGGCCGCGTGCCCTCGCCCGTCCGCGCCGGGCTCGGCGCGAGCACGGGGGAGCTGGTGGGGCATGGCTGAGCGCGACATGACCGGCGAGGACCGTCCGGACCGCGTCGGCGTGCCCGACGAGGGCGGCCTGGTCCGGCGCCGCGGCGACCACCCGCGCATCGGGCGGCTCGGCTTCGAGGGCTTCGGCGAGGACCTCGGCGGGCTCGCCGGCGGCGGGGGCGACCTCGCCAACCTGCCGCCGTGGTCGGTGCGCGACGACGCGACCGACCGGCCCGACCGCGACCCCGTGGCCCTCGCGGCCTGGCGGCGCGTCGCCGAGCGGCGGCGCCTGCGGGCCTCGGGCGTGACGGGGGAGCAGGCCGCGGTGGACCCGGCGCCCGTGGAAGCGGCGGTGCCGGTGGAGCCGGTCGAGCCGGTGGAGGTCGAGGCGCCCGTCGTGGAGGTCGAGGTGCCGGTCGTGGACGACGGCCCCGATCTCGAGGACCTGCCCGCGCTCGAGGACCTCGACGAGGACCTGGCCGAGGTCGAGCCGGAGCCCGAGCCCGTCGCTCCTCCGGTGTCCGAGGCGCATGACCCCCAGCCCGGCCCGGCGGAGCGCCCGACCGCCGCGCCCGCGGCCCGCGGGGGCAGCGACCCCCGGCCCGGCACGCCGCCCCGCACCGAGACGGGCGGCCGTCACGAGGTCCTGCTGTCGCTCGCGGGACGCCTCGACGACGACGCCCTGACCTCGGTGCGCGAGCTCGTCGCCGTCGAGGACGACGCGGCCGCCGCCGAGCTGCTCGGCGGCTCGCTGCTGGCCGCCGGCGTCGGGGTGACGCCGCGCGAGCACGCCGTGCTCGGGCGCTGGTTCGCCTCCTCACGCGTCGACCCCGAGCTGGTCGACGCCCTGCCGCGCGACCCCGAGGCCGACCGCCGCGACGAGCACCGCTTCTCCGCCGACCCGCCGGCCGGCACCGGTACCGCCGGCGCGGGCGATGTCGTCGCGCGGGCCGCCGCCCGCCTGCCCGGGGTGGCGCGCGTGCGCCAGAGCTGGCGCACCACGCCCGCGGGCACCGCGCCGGGCCCCGTCCCGCACCGCGTCGTGCTGGTCGAGACGCACTCCGCCGACGACTGCGAGCACGTCGCCCACCACGTGGCGCACGCCGCGCGGGAGCTGGGCGCCGTGTCGGTCGAGGTGTTCGCCGCGGGCGCCGAGCTGCCCGCCTACCACCGCGCCGCCGTCCGGGCGGCCCGTCCGCTGGGCGCCGGTCCGGTCGGCACCTCCACCCCGTGGACGGCGGCCGCGTCCGACCGCGTCGACGGTCCCGCCGAGAGTCGCGTCGTCGAGCCGCGCCCCGCCGCCCCGGCTCCGCCGGCACGGCGCACCGCCGAGGACGAGGTGCCGCCGTTCGGCGTGCCCGTCGCGCCGTCCCGCCCGGCCGCGCCGGTGCCCGAGGACGTCGTCCGGGCCGAGCCGGCGGAGGAGGTCGAGCCGGCGGTGCAGCCCGAGCCGCCCGAGGAGGAGTACCGCACGGTCGCCGCCGCGGGCCGTGACCCGCTCGAGCGGCCGGACCGGGCCGGGCCTGATCCCGAGGACCTCGAGCCTCCGATGCCCGAGCCCGTCGTGCCCGAGCCCGTCGAGGAGACCGTCGAGCCGCCCGCCCCGGCGGAGCTCGACCCGGACACCACCGCCGAGCGGATCGCCGCGCTGTGGCGCACCCCGCCGCCCGACGAGATCCTCTCCGACGAGCACCCCCTGTCGTCGTGGACCGACAGCCCTCTCGGCGTCTCGTTCGGGCCCGACGGCGACGGGTCGTCGCCGGCCGTTCCCGAGCGCACGTGGGAGCCGGTCGACGCCGGCATCGACATGGGCATCGACATGGACGCCGCCACCGGCGACATCCCGATCGTCGACGCGTCGTCCCCCTCGCCCGCCGCGTACGGCGTGGACGGCGCGGCGCCCGAATCGTCGATGGTCAACGGCGCCCGGCTGCGGCGCAGCCGGCACAGCCGCAGCGAGACCGGCGAGTTCGCCGCGCAGGTCGACGGCCAGGTCGAGTCCCCGCCGCCGTACACCAACGGCCACCACCACGGGCCGGAGAGCGCGGACGGCGTCGGCGACGCGGTCACCGAGCCGGTCCACCGGCCCGCCCCGTCGCCGGCCCCGACGAGCCCGACGCCGACCCCGCCGCGTCCGTCGTCGGGCCCGGACTCGGTCGACTCCCAGCTCTCCGACCGCGAGCGCGAGCTGCTCGCGCGCCTGCACGAGGAGCTGGCCTCCCGCGAGCGCCTCGAGGCCCACGCACCCGACCCGCTCACCGGGCGGCCGTCGGGACCCCCGCACGGGATGCCGCCGGGCCCGCCCGGCTCGGAGGACACCACGGCCCCGCGCCCCCGGCCCACGGGACCGCACCCCGGTCCCCGCCCGCCCGGCCCGCCCCCGCCCTCGGGCGGCAGCAACGGCCACGTCAACGGGCACGGCCTGCCCCGTCGCGGAGATCACGACGGCGAGGACGGCACGCCCCGCGACGGGTAGGTCGTCCCGGCGACGAGGGAACGGCACGACATCGCTCCTCCGTCGCGCTGTCGTGCCGTTCCCGCGCCTCTGTCTCCCCGGCGACGAGGAGACGACCCGACATCGCTCCTCCGTCGCGCTGTCGTGCCGTTCCCGCGCCTCTGTCTCCCCGGCGACGAGGAGACGACCCGACATCGCTCCTCCGTCGCGCTGTCGTGCCGTTCCCGCGCCTAGGGTGCGGCGGGTGACCACCGAGCTCGTCGACCTGCCCCCGCGGTTCGCGATGGACCGGCCCGCCTTCGACCGGCTCGGCGCCCGGCCGCCGGGCGAGCTGCGCCGGGCCGCCTCGGTCGTGCTCGTGCGCGACGGGGCGGACGGCGTCGAGGTGTTCGTCCTCGAGCGCGCCGCGGAGATGGCGTTCGCGGCCGGGATGACCGTGTTCCCCGGCGGCGGGCTGGACGCGGCCGACGGCGAGGCCCTGGCGCAGGGACTCGTGGACGAGGCCGCCGCGGCCGACGCCGCCCGCGCCTGGTCGACCACCCCCCGCGCGGCGGCGGCGCTGCTGGCCTGTGCGGTGCGCGAGACCTACGAGGAGACCGGGGTCCTGCTCGCCGACGCCCGACCCGAGGCCGGCGCCCGCGCACGCCTCGTCGCCGGCGGGAGCGCATTGGCCGACGTGGTGGGGCGCCTCGACGCGGACCGGCTGCGACCGTGGGCGCGCTGGATCACCCCGGAGGCGATGCCGCGCCGCTACGACACCGCGTTCTTCCTCGCCGCCGTCCCCGCCGGCCAGGAGCCCGACGGCGCCACCACCGAGGCCGTCGGCGCCCGCTGGTGCACCCCGGCGCGGGCGCTGCGGGAGTGGGAGGACGGCGAGCGGGGGCTCATGCCGCCGACGTGGGCGGTGCTCAGCGAGATCGCCGCGGCGGGCGGCACGGTCGCGGCGCTGCTCGACGCGGCCGCGGGTCGTCGCCCGGAGCCCGTCACCCCGCGCTTCCGCCCGGACGGCGAGGACGACCGCGTGGGCCTCGTCGTGCCCCCGCACGCGCTCGGAGCCTCCCGGTGAGCGGGCGCGTGGTCCCGGGGGGCCAGGCCTCCGAGCACCCGGCCTACGGCGAGCTGCGCCCGGTCACGGAGGCGGCGTCGGTGGTGCTGGCCGAGAACCCGTCACCGATGACGCTGGACGGCACCAACACCTGGATCCTGCGGGCCCCGGGGCAGCGTGGCTGCGTCGTCGTCGACCCCGGCCCCGAGGACCCGGCGCACCTCGACCGGCTCGCCGCCCAGGGCCCCGTCGAGCTCGTGCTGCTGACCCACCGCCACCTCGACCACACCGAGGCCGCGCGCACCTTCGCCGAGCGGGTCTCCGCGCCGGTCCGGGCCCTCGACCCGACCCTGGTGCTCGGCGCCGAGGGCCTCGGGGCCGGCGAGCGCCTGGCCGTCGCCGGGCTCGACCTGCGCGTGCTCCTCACGCCCGGCCACACCGACGACTCGCTGTCCCTGGTGGTCGACGACGACGGCAGCGTGCTCACCGGCGACACCGTCCTGGGCCGCGGCACGACCGTGCTCGGCGACTACGACGGGGCGCTCACCGACTACCTGGACTCGCTGCGCAGCCTCGCCGAGCTGTCACCGGGCACGACGCTGCTGCCCGGCCACGGTCCCGACCTCCCCGACGCGGGGGAGACCGCCCGGTACTACCTGCGCCACCGCGAGCAGCGGCTCGACCAGGTGCGGGCGGCCCTGGACCAGCTCGGCCCGGACCCGGCGCCGCGCCGGGTGGTGGAGATCGTCTACGCGGACGTCGACGAGTCCCTCTGGCCGGCGGCCGACCAGTCGGTGGCCGCGCAGCTCGCCCACCTGGAGCGGACGGAGAGCTAGCGGGTCAGCGGGCTCGGCGTGCCAGGCGGTCCGGCTCGAGGATCAGCACGCTCTTGCCCTCGAGGCGCAGCCAGCCGCGGGCGGCGAAGTCGGCCAGGGCCTTGTTCACCGTCTCGCGGGAGGCGCCGACGAGCTGCGCGATCTCCTCCTGCGTGAGGTCGTGGGTGACCCGCAGCAGGCCGGCCTCCTGCGAGCCGAAGCGCTGCGCGAGCTGCAGCAGCGCCTTGGCCACGCGGCCGGGCACGTCGGTGAAGATGAGGTCGGCGAGCAGGTTGTTCGTGCGGCGCAGGCGCCGGGCCACGACGCGCAGCAGCTGCTCGGCGATCTCGGGGCGCTGGGCGATCCACTCGCGCAGCGCGTTGCGGTCCATCGTGTAGGCGCGCACGTCGGTGACGGTGGTGGCCGTCGACGTACGGGGACCGGGATCGAAGATCGAGAGCTCGCCGAACATGTCGGACGGGCCGAAGATCGAGAGCAGGTTCTCCCGGCCGTCCGGGGAACGTCGGCCGATCTTCACCTTGCCGGTCGAGACGATGTAGAGCCGGTCGCCCGGCTCGCCCTCGTTGAAGATGACCGTGCCGCGCGGGAACTCCACGCGCTCGAGTGACTCCGTGAGCACCTCGATGGCGGCGGGATCCACCCCCTGGAAGATTCCGGCCCGCGCCAGTACCTCGTCCACCGTCCGCTCCTCGCCGACTCTCGCTCGACCGCGCGCGGGCTCTGGGCCGTCCGGCCCCACCCGCACCTCTGTGTCACCAGTCACGTTCGCCGCAGCATAGTCACGTCTATGCCCGTGATCACGCCACGCCGAACCCAGGGAACTCACCGCATCGGGGCCGATCGACCGTTCTCGTGGCCATCATTCGCCCGTTCGGACCATGATAGCGGCAGAGATCCGGCAGCGTCGCTGCCCTGCGTGAGCGTCAGTCCTGGTCCTTGGCCCGGCGGGCGCCGAGGCCGCCCCGCTTCCCCAGGTTCCGCAGGCGGAACATCTGCAGTGCGCCGCCGATGCCCTGCCGGAACAGGGCCTTGACCTCGTCGGGGCGGGCGCGCTCGAGGAAGTCCTCGACCTCGTCCTCGCGCACGGTGCCCGACCGCAGGCGGGTCTCCAGGCGCTCCATACCGAGCGCGAAGACCATCACCAGCAGCGGGATGAGGATGGAGAGCCAGGCGGTCATGGTGTGCGCATCGTCGCGCACCGGCCCGTGTCGCCCGGCATCGGGGTCCGTCCGGCGTGTCGCGCGGCCGCGGGCGCCGGGCCCGGCCCGGCCGCGCCGGGCGCGCGTCCTACCCTGGGTGGGTGAGCAGGGCAGCACGCGCCGTCGGTGAGGAGAGCCGCCTCGCGCTGGTGCGGCGCGCGCGGCGGATGCACCGCGACCTCGCGATCGCCCACCCCGACGCGCACGCCGAGCTGGACTTCACCTCGCCGTTCGAGCTGCTCGTCGCCACCGTGCTCTCCGCACAGACCACCGACGTGACGGTCAACCGCGTCACCCCGGCGCTGTTCGCGCGCTACCCGGACCCCGCCGCGCTCGCGGGCGCCGACCGCGTCGAGCTCGAGGAGATGCTCAAGCCGACCGGATTCTTCCGGGCGAAGGCGGAGTCGGTGACCAAGCTCGGCGCCGCGCTGGTCGAGCGCTACGACGGCGTGGTGCCCGGACGCCTCGAGGACCTCGTGACGCTGCCCGGCGTCGGGCGCAAGACCGCCAACGTCGTGCTCGGCAACGCCTTCGACGTCCCCGGCATCACCGTCGACACCCACTTCGGCCGCCTCGCGCGCCGTTTCGCGTGGACGGCGTCGGAGGACCCGGTGCAGGTGGAGAAGGAGGTCGGCGAGCTCATCCCCCGCAAGGACTGGACGATGCTCTCCCACCGGATGATCTTCCACGGCCGCCGCGTCTGTCACGCGAAGAAGCCGGCGTGCGGGGCGTGCTCGCTGCGCCGCGACTGCCCGTCCGCCGGCATCGGCGAGAACGACCCCGTCAACGCCGCGAAGCTCGTCAAGGGCCCCGACGCCGCGCACCTGCTCGCCCTCGTCGGCCTCGAGCGGTGACGCGTGCCGAGGTCCGGGCGACGCTCGTCGTCGTGGTACTGGCCGTCGTCGGCGTGATCGCGCTCTGGCCCCGCGACACCGCCCCCACCTCCGCCGGCACCGACCCGGCGTCGGTGCTCCAGCCCGCGCCCGTGGCCGGACCCGACGACCCGGGGGAGCTCGCCGCGGCCCGCGGCGCCGCCGGGCTCGCCCCCTGCCCGGCGCCGCAGCCCGCCGCCGCGCCCGTGGCCGCGCTCGCCGGGCTGACCCTGGAGTGCCTGGGCGCGCCCGGGCCGGTCGACCTCGGCGCCGCGCTGGCCGGTCGGGACACGCTGGTCAACCTGTGGGCGTCGTGGTGCGGGCCGTGCCGCGACGAGATCCCGGCGCTCGAGGCCTACACCGCCCAGCCCGGGGCCGTCGCCGTCCTGGGTGTCGACGCCGGCGACCGCGCGAGCACCGCCCTCGCGCTGCTGGAGAGCCTGGGCGCGCGCTACCCCTCGGTGAGCGATCCCGCGCAGGTCCTCGGGCCGCGGGTGGGCGCGCCGCCGATCCTGCCCGCGAGCGTGCTCGTGCGCGCCGACGGCAGCATCGTCGACATCCCGCCGCAGGTGCTGCGCACGCCCGAGCAGGTGCGCGCCGCCGTGGACGCGGCCCGGGGCGGTGCCGGGTGAGCGCCCGCGACGAGGACCGCGCCGACGACCGCGCCGACGACCGGGACGACCGGGACGTCTGCCGTCCGGACGCGGCCCCGGAGTGGCTCGCGCCGCTCGTGGAGGCCTGCCGGCACCTCGGGCCCGACGACGTGCCGTTCCGCCGCCGCGTCGCCGGGCCCGGCAACGGCCGGCGGGCGGCGGTCCTCATGCTCTTCGCCGAGGCCGACGAGGGCCCGGAGCTGCTGCTCACCGAGCGCGCCCCGGACATGCGCGCGCACGCCGGGCAGGCGGCGTTCCCCGGGGGCGCGATCGACCCCGAGGACGCCGGCCCGGTGGCCGCCGCGCTGCGCGAGGCCCGGGAGGAGACCGGCCTCGACCCCGACGGCGTGGTGCCCCTGCTGACCCTGCCGCCGCTGACCATCCCGGTGACCGGGTTCGCCGTGACGCCGGTGCTCGCGCACTGGGCGCGCCCGGCCCCGGTCCGCGTCGTCGACCCCGGCGAGACGGCCGCGGTGGTCCGCGTGCCGGTCGCGACGCTGGCCGATCCGGCGACCCGGTTCCGCGTCACGGGGCCGGCCGGGTACACCGGTCCCGCGTTCGCCGCAGGGGGACTGCTCGTCTGGGGCTTCACGGCGGGTCTGGTGGACTGGATGCTCACCCTGGGCGGGTGGGCGAGACCCTGGGACGGTTCCGACGTGCGTGACCTCGACGAGGCGTGGGCGCAGCGGCACGACCTGAGCTCTGCGAGCACGGCGCATCCCGAAGGAGGTCCGGTCCGGTGAGCTGGGTCGACGTCGTCGTCGTGCTGCTCGCGCTCGCCGCGGGCATCTCGGGCTGGCGCCACGGGCTCGCCGTCGCGGCGCTGAGCTTCCTCGGCGTGCTCGGCGGGGCGCTGCTGGGTCTGAAGATCGCGCCGGCGCTGGTGGACGGGTTCGAGGGCACGACCTCGCGCATCGTCGTCAGCGTCCTCGTCGTCGTCGCGCTGGTGGCGCTCGGCGAGACCCTCGGGGTGTACCTCGGGCGGGCGCTGCGCGACCGGATGCGCCTGCCCGCCGTGCGCACCGTCGACTCCGCGTTCGGCTCGGTGCTCCAGGCCATCACCGCCCTGATCGTCGCCTGGCTGATCGCGCTGCCGCTGGCCGGCTCGTCGCAGACCGCGCTGGCGTCGTCGCTCAAGGACTCCCGCGTGCTTGGGGGCGTCGACGCCGTCATGCCCGACCCGCTGCGCCAGCTGCCCAACGAGCTGCGCGCGCTGTTCGACGCCTCGGGCTTCCCCGACGTCCTGAGCCCCTTCTCGTCGACGCCGATCGCCGAGGTGCCGCCGCCGGAGCAGGCGCTCGTCGAGGACCCGATCGTCCAGCAGGCCCGCGCCAGCGTGCTCAAGGTCCGGGGCCGTGCGCCGTCGTGCCAGCGTGCTCTGGAGGGCACCGGCTTCGTGGTCGGCGAGGACCGCGTGATGACCAACGCGCACGTCGTCGCGGGCACCGACGAGGTGTCGGTCGAGGTCCCGACCTCCGACGGCGACAGCCGCACCCGCCCTGCGCGCGTCGTCTACTACGACGACGAGGTCGACGTGGCCGTGCTCGCGGTGCCGGGACTGAACGCCGAGCCGCTGCCGTTCGACTTCTCCGGCGCCGAGACCGGCGACAACGCCGTGGCGCTGGGCTACCCCCTCGACGGGCCGTTCTCGTCGTCGCCGGCGAAGGTGCGCCAGCGCATCCAGCTGCGCGGCCCGAACATCTACGAGAGCGAGACCGTCACCCGCGACGTCTACACGATCCGTGGGCAGGTGCGGTCGGGGAACTCGGGCGGCCCGCTGGTCGACCCGCAGGGCCGCGTCATCGGCGTGGTCTTCGGCGCCGCGGTCGACCAGGGCGACACGGGCTTCGTGCTCACCGCCGACCAGGTCCGTCCGGCCCTCGACGCCTCACCGGGCGCCACCGGCCGCGTGAGCACGGGGTCCTGCGCGGCCTGATCGGTGTGTCAGCGTGGGGGCCACGCTGGCGATCCGATACAGCACGCCGATAGGGCGAGGAAATCCCCCACGATCACCGGTCCAGGAAGTCCAGCAGCGCATCGGTGACGTGCTGCGGCGCTTCCTGGTGCGGGAAGTGCCCGACGCCCGCGAGCGTCCGGTGCACGTGCCCCGCCGCGCACCAGCGGGCCGAGGCGCGGGCCACGCGGTCGGGCACCCACGGGTCGTCGGCGCCGTGGACCTGCAGCACGGGCACGGTGATCCGTCGGTCGACGGCGGCGGCGTAGCGGGCGCCGTCGGGGCGAAACTGCGAGCGCACGCTCCAGCGGAAGCCCTCGACCGCGGTGTGGGGCACGCGGGGCGCGAGCATCGCCGCGCGGTGGCGGTCGGCGACCTCGGCGAACTCGGGCGCCGCCGCCCAGCCCGCGCCCGCGCCGCGTCGCAGGAAGTCGGCGACCCAGATGCCGTCGTCGCGGCGCAGCCGGCGCTCGGGCAGGCGGGGCAGCTGCGCGGCCGCGAGGGTGCGCAGCGCCGGCGCCCACGGCCGGCGGCGGACCGCGGCGCGCAGGGCCAGCGGGTGCGGCGCGGCGAGGACGGCGAGGCGGTCGACGACGCCGGGGCGCAGGGCGGCCAGCGTCCACGCCACCGCCCCGCCCCAGCCCGCACCCACGACCGTCGCCTCGCGCGCCCCCAGCGAGCGCACGAGGCCGGCGGCGTCACCGGCGAGCGTCCACAGGTCGTAGCCGCGGGGCGGGCGGTCGGAGTCGCCGTAGCCGCGCAGGTCGGCGGCGACGACGCGGTGCCCCGCCCCGGCCAGCGCCGGCAGCTGGTGGCGCCAGGCCCACCAGAAGCCGGGGAAACCGTGCAGCAGCAGCACCAGGGGACCGTCCTCCGGTCCCGCCGTGGCGACGTGCAGCTGCACGCCGTTGGCGGAGACCGTGCGGTGGGTCCAGGGCCCGGGCAGCGCGAGCGCGGACCCGGGGGTCGCCGTGCTCAGGCGGCGTCGGTGCGCGTGTCGCGGCTGCGGCGCAGGACCTCGACCGACTCCTTCGCGGTCTCGATCGTCCGCTCCGGGGCCTTGATCTTGCGGACCTTGAGGTAGCCGAGGAGACCCGCGAGGCCGGCCGCCCCGATCATCAGCACGAACGTCACCGCGTAGCCGGCCCACTGCTGCGACGGCCAGATGAGGTTGAACGCCTCGGCCACCGCGATGAACAGGAAGAACAGGCTGAAGACCGCGATCGCGCCGGCGACGACGAAGAAGACGCTGCCCTGCACGCCCTTCTTGACCTCGGCGGTGATCTCGGTCTTGGCCAGCTCGACCTCGGCCCGGACCAGCGTCGAGACGTGGGTGGTGACCTCCTTGACGAGCGAACCGACGGAGGCGTCACCGTCCTGGCGCACCGGCTCGGCGTTGAGGGGGATCGACGGCACGACCGGCGGGGCGGACGAGCCGCTGGCGGGCTGCTCGGGGCGGGTCACGGGCCCTCCTGGCGGGGTCGGGTCGCTCGGGGAACGGACGGTGCGAGCGCTGAGGTCGGTCATCGTGCCACGTCACCGGCGGTGGGCCGCGACGAGCGGCGCCGTGTCGATGGTCCGGCTCCGCTGCGCTCCGCGTCCCTCCGTGTGATCACGGCGGCGCAGGTCTTCCCCGTGCCCGCGGGGCCTACGCCGCCCGTTCCCCCGTCGGTGTCTACTCGCCGCTCCCTCCGCGGCCCGGAGATCGCCGCAGCGCCTTGACCGCGCCCTGGCGGCGCTTGGCCTCGAGACGGCGCCGCCGGGCGCCACGGGAGGGGGCGGTGGGGCGGCGCGTGGGCGGGTCGGGAGCCAGCGCGTCGCGCAGCAGGGCGACGAGCCGCTGGCGCGCCGAGCGCCGGTTGCGCCGCTGGGACCGGTCGTCGGACGCGACGACGCTGAGGACGCCGTCGTGCAGGCGTCCGGCGAGGCGGGTGAGCAGCCGCTCGCGGTCGGCGTCGCGCAGCGCCGCGTGGCGGAGGTCGACGGAGAGCTCGACGCGGGAGTCGGTGGTGTTCACGCCCTGGCCGCCGGGGCCGCCGGCGCGGGAGAAGCGCCACTGGAGGTCGGCCGCGGGCAGCACGACGTCGCGGGTGACCAGGAGGTCACCCGCGACGTCGTCACGCTCGGGCCCGGCGGGCTGCACGCCCGCAGGGTGCCCGCTCAGCTGCGCGGACCCACCGGCAGGACGGTGCGGCCCCAGGTCTCGTTGGTGACGATCGCGGCCGAGGTGTACCAGGCGCACAGCGCGCTCACGAGGCCCAGGATGCCCCCCACGACGGCGAGGCCCGACGCACCCAGCAGGTCGGCGAGTGCCAGCAGCAGGAAGGTCAGGAACAGGGTCGCGAACACGGCGATGAGCCCGGCGTTGGTGCGCAGCGAGGCCACCAGCATGTACAGCGTGAACAGGGCCCAGCCGACGAGGAACAGGCCGGTCGCGAACTTCACGTCGGTCTCACTGGCACCGGAGGCCGTGAGCTTGGGCTCGATGAACTGCACGTAGGCGGCGAAGGCGATCCAGAAGGCGCCGTACGAGCTGAACGCGGTGGCGCCGAACGTGTTGGCCTTGCGGAACTCCCACATCCCCGCCAGGAACTGTGCGACGCCGCCGTAGAACAACGCGAGGGGGAGGACCACCGGCTCCAGCGATTCCGGCGCGATCCCCGCGTTGAACAGGCTCAGGACGAAGGTCGTGAGGGCGAACGCCGCCAGCCCCAAGGGGGCCGGATTGGCGATGCCGCGGGTGGGGTCGCCCTCCGCGCCCGGCCCCTGGGGCCCCCTCGGCGACTCCTGGCGCGTGTCGGTGGTGCTCGCCATACCTGCTCCTCTCCGTTCCGGCGCTGCTCTGCGCCGGGGTCCGCGGACCACCCGACCGGGTGATCCGGATCACGTGTGCCCGGACTGCCCGGTCCGACGGACCGTCCATGCACGGATCATTGACCTGATCGGTCCAGTTCCGATGGCGGTTGCGTACACCGATCGGCGGCGCGGCGCGAGCCGCCACGCTAGTGATGCCACGATCTCCCCTCGTGGTCGATCCGCTGGAGCCCCTGACCCGCCTGCCCGGCGTCGCCGCCGACGCGGACGCCGTGCGCGAGGCGCTGACGCGCGTGCACAACCACCGCACGAATCGACGCGGGTGGCCCGCCACCGCCGCCGAGGCCTCGGTCCGCGCGGCGCGGGCGTCGGCGAGCCTCGACGGCGGCTCGGCGGAGCTGCCCGCCGAGGGGCCGGTGACCGACCCCGTGCTCGCGGGCGCGCTGCGGGTGGCCGAGGCGCTGGGCGGGCTGCTGACCGCGTGGCGCGCGGCACCGGGCCAGGCCCTGGCGCGCCTGCACGTCCTCGCGGCGGCGGACCTGCCCGGGGTGACGCACGACGACCTCGGCCGGCCCCGACGCGATCCCGGCGTGGGCGAGCGCCTCGACGGCCTCGCCGGGCTCGTGACGGGCGGGACGAGCGTGCCCGCACCGGTGCTCGTCGCGGTCGTGCACGGCGAGCTGCTCACGCTGGCCCCGTTCTCGACGGCCTCGGGCATCGTGGCGCGGGCCGCGGCGCGCCTGACGGCCGTCGGCACCGGCCTCGACCCCAAGGGCCTCGCCGTGCCCGAGGTCGGCCACTACCGCGCCGCGGGGGAGTACCGGGACGCCGCGGCGGCCTTCGCGACGGGGGAGGCCGAGGGTCTGGCCCGCTGGTTCGCGCACTGCGCGCAGGCGTGGCAGGTCGGCGCGCGCGAGGGCCTCGGCATCGCGGAGGCCGCGACCGGCGGCTGACGCTGCGGCGTCCGGCCCTGCGTCGCCGCCGGCGGCGCGCACCTCCGTCCCCACCCCCTCCGTCCGTCCACAGGTCCGCGCCGCGCGCTCCCGTCCCGGCATGGCCGCGCGGCAGCGTGCTCCTCGCCGGCGCGGTGCGCGCCGGGGAGCGAGGAGGGCGGGCCGATGGGCGCGACGGGCGGGACGGGCACGCGGCGCGTGGTGGTGATGACCGACGACGAGGACCTCCTCGACGAGGTGGTCCGCCTCGCGGCCGCGGCGGCGGTGGAGCTCGAGCGGGTGCCCGACGCCCCCGGGGTGCGGCGCCGGTGGCACACCGCGGGGCTGGTGCTGCTCGACGAGTCCGCCGCCCGCGCCGTCGGGCCGCTGCGGCTGGGCCGCCGCGACGGGGTCGTGCTGCTGTGCCGCGACGAGCCGCCGGGCTCGATCTGGGAGCGCGCGGTGGTCGTGGGCGCCGAGCACGTGGTGTCCCTGCCCGAGGGCGAGGACTGGCTGGTCGGGGCGCTCGCCGACGTCGGACCGAGCGAGGGGCGCGACGACGGGCCGGGCGCGGGCCGGGTCGTCGCCGTGGTCGGGGGGCGTGGTGGGGCCGGGGCGTCGGTGCTGGCCGTGGCGGTGGCGGTGCGCGCCCGCACGCGGGGCACGCGGGTGCTGCTCGTCGACTGCGATCCGCTCGGCGGCGGGCTCGACCTCGTCGCGGGGGCCGAGGAGCTCGAGGGCCTGCGCTGGGGCGGGCTGGCGCTGGGCGGCGGGGGCGGCGGACGGGTGGGCGCGGCGTCGCTGCACGAGGCGCTGCCGTCACCCGACGGCCTGCTCACGGTGCTCTCCTGCGACCGAGCGGGCGCCGGACCCGATCCCGGGGCGGCCGTGGCGGTGATCGAGGCCGGTCGGCGTGCGGGCGACGTCGTCGTGTGCGACCTACCCCGCCACGCAGGAGACACCGCGCTGGCGGTGGCCGAGGCCGCCGACCTCGTCGTGCTCGTCGTGCCGGCCGAGGTGCGCGCCGTCGCGGCGGCCGCCCGCGTCGCCGAGCCGCTCGCCGACCGCGGGCTGCCGCTGCGCCTGGTGGTGCGCGGGCCCGCGCCCGGCGGCCTGGACGGCGACGACGTCGCCCACGCGCTCGGCGCCGAGCTGCTGGTGTCGGTGGCGCCCGAGCCGGGGCTGGCCGCGGCGCTCGACCGCGGGCGGGTCCCGGGGCTGCGCCGCGGGCCGCTGCAGGACGCCGCCGCCGCGGTGCTCGATGCCCTCGAGGCCGTCGGTGAGCGGGGGCGGGCGGCGTGAGCGCGGCTCCCGAGGGGCTCGTCGACCGGGTGCGGGAGCGACTGGTGACCTCCGGCGGGCAGGCCGGGGTCACCGAGCTGGCGGCGGCGGTGCGCGCCGAGGCCCGCGGGGTGGTGGGCGACGCGGACGTGCTGGCGGCGGTGCGCGGGCTGCAGCGCGAGCTGGTGGGCGCGGGCCCGCTGGAGCCGTTCCTGCGCGACCCCGCGGTGTCCGACGTGCTGGTGACGGCCCCGGACGCGGTGTGGATCGACCGGGGCGCGGGCCTCGAGCGCACGACCGTGTCGTTCCCCGACGAGGACGCCGTGCGCCGCCTCGCGCAGCGGCTCGCGGGCGCGGCCGGGCGGCGTCTGGACGACGCGAGCCCGTACGTCGACGCGCGGCTGCCCGGCTCGGGGGTGCGGCTGCACGCGGTGCTGGCGCCGGTGGCCGCCGACGGCACGTGCGTGTCGCTGCGCGTGCTGCGCCCTGCCCGCCACGACCTCGCCGCGCTGGCGGCCGGGGGCACCGTCGACGCGGGCGGCGCGGCCCTGCTGCGCGCGGTGGTCGCGGCCCGGCTGGCGTTCCTCGTGGTGGGAGGCACCGGGTCGGGGAAGACGACGATGCTCTCGGCGCTGCTGGGCGAGGTCGCACCCACCGAGCGGATCGTGTGCGTCGAGGACGCCGAGGAGCTGCGGCCCGCGCACCCGCACGTGGTGCGCATGGTCGCCCGCCCGGCCAACGTCGAGGGCGCCGGGCAGGTGCTGCTGCGCGACCTCGTGCGCCAGGCGCTGCGGATGCGTCCCGACCGGTTGGTCGTCGGCGAGGTCCGGGGCGCCGAGGTCGTCGAGCTGCTCGCCGCCCTCAACACCGGCCACGACGGTGGTGCGGGCACCGTGCACGCCAACGCGCCGCGGGAGGTGCCGGCGCGGCTCGAGGCGCTCGCCGCGCTGGGCGGGCTGGCGCCGGCGGCGCTGCACAGCCAGCTCGCGGCCGCGGTCCAGGTGGTCCTGCAGATGCGCCGCGATCGCGACGGGGTGCGCGTGCTCGACGCGGTCGGGGTGCTGCGCCGCCGCGAGGGCGCGGGCGAGGTGGCGGTCGTGCCGGCCTGGTCGCGCGGCGAGGGCTGGGCGGTCGGGCGCGCCGACCTCGCCGCGGTCCTGCGCGAGCGGGGCGTCGCGCCGCCGTGGGAGGACCCGCCGCCCGAGGCGCCCGCCGCACCCGAGTCCCCGCGCGGGGTGGCGGTCGCGGCCGGGGTGTCGGTGCTGCACCGGGAGCCGGCGTGAGCGCCCCGCTGCTCCTGCTCGCCGCCGCGCTCGTGTGCTGGCCTCCGCCCCGGGTCGCGCTGCGGCTGACTCGTCCGGGGCCGACCTCGGGCTCGTGGCGCCTCACCGATCCGGCCCGGCGCCGCGCGCTGCTGCTCCCGGGCGCCGGGGTCGTCGGCGCACTGCTCGCGGGCCCGGGCGGGGCGGTCGCCGCCCTGCTGCTCGCCGCGACGCTGCACCGGCACCGCCGCGCCGCGCGGGACGAGCGCGAGCGCGCCGCGGCCACCACCGGGCTGGCCGAGGCCCTGGCCTCCTTCGCCGCCGAGGTCCGCGCCGGGGCGCCGCCCGCGACCGCCGCCGCCGCGGCGGGCACCGACGCCCACCCCGCCGCCGCCCGCGCGATGGCCCTCGTCGGCGCGACCGCCCACCTCGGCGGCGACGTCCCCGCCGCCCTGCGCGCGGCGCGGGGCCGCGAGCCGGCGACGGCCGAGCACCTCGACCGCCTCGCCGGCGCGTGGGCGCTGGCCGAGCAGCACGGCATCGCGCTGGCCGGGCCGGCCGGGGCGGTGGCCGAGGACCTGCGCGCCCGAGCTCGCGCCGCCGGGGGCCTGCGGGCGCGCCTGGCCGGCCCGCGGGCCACCGCGGCGGTGCTCGCCGGGCTGCCGGTGCTCGGGGTGCTGCTCGGTGAGGGGATCGGCGCGCGGCCGACCGCGGTCCTCACCGGCGGCGTCGTCGGCCAGGTGCTGCTCGTGGTCGGGGTGGGCCTGGTGTGCGCGGGGCTCGCCTGGACCGAGCGCATCGTCGCCGGGGTGACCCGGTGACCCCCGCCGCCGCGGTCGGCGCCGCGCTGCTCGCCCTGGCCGCCGCCCTGCTCGTGGCCCCGGGGCCGGTCACCGCGCACCACCGCGCGACGGCCCGGGTCGTCCGACCGACCACCACGGCGCGCGAAGGCCTCGTCCCGGGCGCGGCCCTGGTCGTCGTCGGCCTCGCGGCCGGCGCGGCGGGCGCGGGCGTGGCCCCCGCGGTGCTCGGGGTCGTCGCGGGGCTCGCCGTCGTGCTGGCCCTGCCGCGCTGGCGGGTCCACCACGCGCGCCCGCGGCCCGACCCGCTCGGCCTCGCCGGAGCGTGGGACCAGCTCGCGGCCTGCCTGCGCGCCGGTCTCTCGCTCGACCGCGCCGCGCGGGCCGTCGTGCCGGTGCTCCCCGCCGCCGCCGGCGAGGCGCTCGGGCGCGTCGCCGACCTCCTGGCGCTGGGCGCCGATCCCGCCACCGCCTGGGCGCCCGCCCTCGACCAGCCCGACACCGCCCGGCTCGCCCGCGCCGCCCGCCGCTCGGCGCGCAGCGGGGCGGCGGTCGCCGAGGTGATCGAGGCCGTCGCCGCCGACGTCCGCGCCGAGGCGGCCGACGTCGTCGAGGCGCGCGCCGAGCGGGCGGGCGTGCTCGTCACCGGGCCGCTCGGCCTGTGCTTCCTGCCGGCCTTCCTCGCCCTGGGCATCGTCCCGGTCGTCGTGGGGCTCGCCGGCCCGCTGCTGGAGCAGCGATGAGACCGCACGCCCCGCCGGGGCGTGGGACGAGAGGAGAGACCCGTGTCCACACCGACGAGCCCCCCGGACCCCCCGGCATCCGCGCCCGCCTGGCCCACCTGCGCGACGACGACGCCGGCATGTCGACCGCCGAGTACGCGATCGGCACCATCGCCGCGGCGGCGTTCGGCGCGCTGCTCTACACGGTGATCACCGGCGACTCGATCCTCGGGGCGCTCACCGCCATCGTGCAGCGGGCGCTGACCAGCACGTTCTGAGTCGCGGGGCGGACACCGGCTCGGTCACGGTCGAGGCCGCGTTCGCCGTCGGCACGCTCGTGGTGGTGCTCGCGCTCGTCCTCGCGGCGATGGGCGCGATGGTGCTGCAGCTGCGCTGCGTCGACGCGGCCACCGAGGCCGCCCGGCTCGCCGCTCGCGGCGACATCGAGGGCGCCCGGCGGGCGGCGGTGCGGCTCGTGCCCGAGGGGGCGGAGGTCACCGTCGAGGTCCGGGGCGACGACGTCGTCGCCCGGGTGCGCGCCGCCCCGCTCGGCTCGGCGCTGCCGGTTGTCCGCGTGGCCGCCGAGGCCGCGGCGAGCCGGGAGCCGGCGTCGGTCGCCCCGGTCGAGGGGCCCGACCCGCTCACCGACGCAGAAGCACCGGAACCCGGTGCACGGTGAACGGTCCCCGCCGTCCACCCGACGACGCCGGCGCCGCCACCGTGCTCGCCGCCGCGGCGGTCGGCGTCCTGGTCCTGCTGCTCGGCCTCGGGCTGCAGGTGGGCGCCGCGACGCTCGCCCGCCACCGCGCCGAGACCGCCGCGGATCTCGGGGCCCTGGCGGGGGCGCGCGAGGTCGTCCGGGGCCGCGACGTGGCATGCGCGCGGGCCGAGGCGGTGGTCGCGGGCAACGGCGCACGGCTCGTCGCCTGCTCCGTCGAGGGCTGGACGGTGACCGTGGTCACGGCCACGTCGTGCCGCTGTGTGCCGAGCGTGTCCGGTGACGCCGCCGGGCGCGCCCGCGCGGGACCGGTGGCGGGCGGGGAGTCCCCGAGAGGGCTCCCGCCGGTGACCGGGGGCGACCGGTGAGTGGCAGACCCGGGACGAGCGGAGCTCGGCCCCGGCTGAGCGGTGACCCGGTCGGGCAAACGGGCAGGCCCGCGCACACGGGCGCACGCTCGCCCGCTGAGCGGGGCCGAGAGCCACGCTCAGCGTGTGATCACGGCCGATGGGCGATGACGGGTGGCGCACCCACGTGTGCATGCCGTTACTGGGAACAGGACGCGGACTGAAACCAGTCAGACCTGGTCCGAGGAGGAGCCGATGCAGTGGTGGGACAGCTACCGCGCCGTCTACGGCACGGAGCTCCGCGCCGAGGCCATGGTGCTCGCCGACCACGGCTGGGCGGTCGTTCCCGGCACCTTCCCCCAGGGTGAGGTGTGGAGCGGGTGCCCCGACGCCCCCCAGGCCGGACCGTGCCCCGTGCTCGACGAGTGGGCCCGGCGCGCGTCCACCGACTGCGACCAGATCGCCGAGTGGTGGTCGGGCCTGCCGTACTCGATCCTCCTGCCGACCGGGCTGACCTTCGACGTGCTCGAGGTGCCGGCCACCGTCGGCCGCCGCGCCGCCGCGGTGCTCCGCGCCGTCGGGGTGCCCGTACCGATCGCGGCGACGCCGACCGGTGAGTGGCTGTTCCCCGTCGGCGCCGGCGAGCCCCTGCGCCCGGACCTCGCCGAGCGCGCCGGCATCGTCCTGCACGGGCGCGGCAGCTGGTTCGCCGCGCCGCCCTCGACCTACCCGCAGGGCTCGGTGCACTGGCGGGTGCGCCCGTCGGCCTGCGGCTGGAACCTGCCCGACCCGTTCCGTGTGCAGGACGCGCTGGCCGAGGCCGTCGCCCAGCGCCCGACCGTCGCCGGCGGCGGGTCGACCTACCGACTCGCCACCGTCGCCACCGGGATCCGTTCCTAGACCCCGACCGCAGGACCAGCACCACCCACAACTCCACACATCGGGTCCCCCAGGACGACGCCGAGCGAGGTTGACGACAGGCGGCACGAAGCGCAGCGGAGCTGCCGCGCCGAAGGCCGAAGACAGCCGCGCCCGTCGCCCACCCGGACACCCACGCCGACGCGCCGGTCCACCCGTCGCGACCGGCCGGCGGTCCGGGACGGGGAGGACCCCGCGGCGGTGGGCCGCACGCGACACGCATCGCGCGGCCCACCGCCGCCCCACACGGCGCCGCAGGCCGGGTCGACGACCTCCCCGGCCTGCGGCGTGAAGACCTCGCCGCGGGTCGGGCGGACCCCGAACCCCCGACCCGCGGCGGAGCCCAGAGCGAGAGCTCAGCCCTCCGCCAACCGCCCCAGCACGGCGTCGAGGACGAGGATCGCGCCCGCCTTGTCGAGCGGGTCGTTGCCGTTGCCGCACTTCGGCGACTGCACGCACGACGGGCACCCCGACCGGCACTCGCAGGCCGCGATCGCCTCGCGCGTGGCCGTCAGCCACTCCCGGATCGCCTCGTGCGCCCGGTCGGCGAACCCCGCGCCGCCGGGGTGGCCGTCGTGCACGAACACCGTCGGCCGGCCGGTGTCCGGGTGCATGGCCGTGGAGACGCCGCCGATGTCCCAGCGGTCGCAGGTCGCGACCAACGGCAGCAGCCCGATCGCCGCGTGCTCGGCGGCGTGCAGGGCGCCCGGCCACCGCGACGGCTCGAGCTCCGCCGTGAGCAGCGCCGACTCCGGCAGCGTGTACCAGACCGACCGGGTGCGCAGGCAGCGCGCAGGCATGTCCAGCGGCGTCGAGTCGAGCACCCGCCCCGAGGGCAGCTTGCGCAGGAAGCCCACGACCTGCTCCGTGACCTCGACGGTCCCGAGGCAGACCTGCAGGTCGCCGTACGTCGCGCACTGCTCGGTCTCCTCGACGGTGATGTCGATGACCGAGCGCGCCTGGGTCGTCCACTCCGGGTCCTCGGCGTGCAGGTGGGCGAGGCCCTCGTCGAGGTCCAGGGTGTCGACGACGTAGCTCTCGCCCTGGTGCAGGTGCACGGCGCCCGGGTGGATCGTCGCCGGCGCGGTGCCCGGGTCGACGGTGCCCAGCACCCGCCCGGTGTCGGACTCGACGAGCACGATCTGCTCGCCGCCGCTGCCGCGGATGTCGACGCCGGCGTGCGGGCGGTCGGTGGGGTGCGACCAGAACCAGCCCCCGCGGCGCCGTCGCAGCAGCCCCTCGGCGACGAGGTCGTCCACGACGGCCAGGGCGGCGTCCCCGCCGAGCGCGGACACGTCCTCGCGCGTCAGCGGGATCTCCGAGGCCGCGCACGCCAGGTGCGGGGCGAGCACGTAGGGGTTGGTGGGGTCGAGCACGCAGCGCTCGAGCGGGGCGCCGAGCATCGCCTCGGGGTGGTGCACGAGGTAGGTGTCCAGCGGGTCGTCGCGCGCCACGAGCACCACCAGCGCGTCGTCGCCCGAGCGCCCGGCGCGTCCCGCCTGCTGCCAGAACGACGCGCGCGTCCCGGGGAAGCCCGCGACCACCACGGCGTCGAGGCCCGCGATGTCCACGCCCAGCTCGAGGGCGTTCGTCGTCGCCACCCCGCGCAGCGTCCCCGACAGCAGCGCCTGCTCCAGCGCGCGGCGCTCCTCGGGCAGGTAGCCCGCGCGGTACGCCGCGACCTGCTCGGCGAGCTCGTCGTCGACCTCCGCGAGCACCCGGCGGGCGTTCAGCGCCGTCAGCTCGGCCCCGCGCCGCGACCGGACGAAGGCGAGCGACCGGGCGCCCTCGAGGACGAGGTCGGCGAGCATCCGCGAGGTCTCCGCGCCCGCCGAACGCCGCACCGGCGCGCCGTTCTCGCCGGTGACCTCTTCGAGCAGTGGCGGTTCCCACAACGCGACGGCCCGGGCGCCGCGCGGCGACCCGTCATCGGTGACCTCGCCCACGTCCAGGCCCGTCAGCACCGACGCCGACACCGCCGGCTCGGACACCGTCGCCGACGCCAGCACGAACGTCGGGTACGCGCCGTAGCGGGCGCACACTCTGCGCAGTCGGCGCAGCAGCAGCGCGACGTGCGAGCCGAACAGCCCGCGGTAGGTGTGGCACTCGTCGACGACGACGTAGCGCAGCCGGCGCAGGAACGTCGTCCAGCGCCCGTGCCGGGGCAGCACGCCGCGGTGGAGCATGTCCGGATTGGTGAACACCCAGTTCGCGTGCTGGCGCACCCAGTCGCGTTCGGGAATGGGGGTGTCGCCGTCGTACGACGCCGCGCGCACCCCGTCGACGCGCAGGTCGAGCACGGTGCGCAGCTGGTCGGCGCCCAGCGCCTTGGTCGGCGAGAGGTACAGCGCGGTGGCCCGCGGATCCGCGTTCAGGCTGGTCAGGACGGGTAGCTGGTAGGCCAGCGACTTCCCCGACGCGGTCCCGGTGGCGACGACGACGTGCTCGCCGGCGTGCGCCCGGTCGGCGGCCGCCCGCTGGTGGCTCCAGGGCTGGTCGACGCCGCGGGCGAGCAGCGGGGCGCGCACGACCTCGGGCACCCAGTCCGGCCAGCCGTCGGTCTTGCCCTCGCGCGCCGGGACGATCTCGGCGTGGGTCAGCGGGCTCTCGCCCTCGGGTGTGCCGGCGAGGACGCGGCGCAGCAGCACCGAGCCGCGGCTCGCGCCCCCGAGCACGTCATCCCCACCCACGTACGCCGACCCTGACACAGCCCGTCCCGTCCTGCTCCGACTCGTGAAAGAAGCGCACCTCACAGCGCCCGGGGGAACTGCCGTGCGACCGCATGACCTGCACCTCCTACACTGCGGCACCTGTCCACCACCCGGCGTGCCGGGTGGTGGCTGAATCACGCGCCGAGGTCGCCGCGAGGCCTGGCCGGGCGCGTCGTGGGCAAGTGCCAACCGGGAGGCTGGATGCAAGGGTCCGTCCTCGCCGCGGGGATCTCGTTCTCCGCGAGCGACAACATCGTGGTCATCGTGGTGGCGGCCGTCGCCGTCATCGCGCTGATCATCGGCGTGGTCCTGCGCCAGCAGGTCCTCGCCGCCGACGAGGGCACGCAGGGGATGCGTGACATCGGCCGTGCCGTGCAGGAGGGCGCCAACGCCTTCCTGACCCGCCAGTTCAAGACGCTGGCGCCGTTCATCATCGTGGTCTTCCTGGTGCTCTTCGCGCTGCCGGCCGGCAGCACCGGCGAGCTGATCGGGCGCTCGATCGCGTTCGTGGTCGGCGCGCTGTTCTCGATGGCCATCGGTGGGCTGGGGATGAACCTCGCCACGAAGGCCAACATCCGCGTGGCCGCCGCGGCCAACGAGCCCGGCGGGCGCGACAAGGGCGCGAAGATCGCCTTTCGCACCGGCGGCGTGGTCGGCATGGCCACCGTCGGCCTGGGTCTGCTCGGCGCCTCGGTCGTCGTGCTCATCTTCGTCGAGGAGGCCCCGCGCGTCCTCGAGGGCTTCGGCCTCGGCGCCGCCCTGCTCGCCATGTTCATGCGTGTCGGCGGCGGCATCTTCACCAAGGCCGCCGACGTCGGCGCCGACCTCGTCGGCAAGGTCGAGCAGAACATCCCCGAGGACGACCCGCGCAACGCCGCGACGATCGCCGACAACGTGGGCGACAACGTCGGTGACTGCGCCGGCATGGCCGCGGACCTCTTCGAGTCCTACGCGGTGACCCTGGTCGCCGCGCTGATCCTCGGCTCGGTCGCCTTCGGCACCATCGGCCTGATCTACCCGCTGATCATCCCGGCGATCGGTGTCCTCACCGCGATCATCGGTGTGTTCATCACCCGCACCCGCGAGGGCGAGAACGCGCTGCGCGCGATCAACCGCAGCTTCTACGTCTCGGCCGTCATCTCGATCGTGCTCTGCACGGTCGCGGCCTTCACGTACCTGCCCTCGAGCTTCGCGGGCCTGCGCGGCGTCGTCGCGGAGCGTCTCGTCGAGACGGGCCAGACGCTCGAGAGCCTGGGCAACCCGCAGCTCATCGCGGCCGCCGCGGTGGTCATCGGCATCGTCCTGGCGATCGTCATCCTCGCGCTGACCGGCTACTACACCGGCACCGAGACCCAGCCCGTCAAGGACGTCGGCACCAGCTCGCTGACCGGTGCCGCGACGGTCATCCTGGCCGGCATCTCGGTGGGCTTCGAGTCCGCCGTCTACACCGCGCTCGTCATCGGCGCGTCGGTCTACGGCGCGTTCCTGCTCTCGGGCTCGGTGTTCGTCGCGCTGTTCGCCGTGGCCCTCGCGGGCACCGGCCTGCTGACCACGGTCGGCGTCATCGTCGCCATGGACACCTTCGGCCCGGTCTCGGACAACGCGCAGGGCATCGCCGAGATGTCCGGCGACGTCGAGGGCGCCGGCGCGGACATCCTCACCGAGCTCGACGCGGTGGGGAACACCACGAAGGCGATCACCAAGGGCATCGCCATCGCCACCGCGGTGCTCGCGGCGACCGCGCTGTTCGGGTCGTACAACGACGCGATCATCACGGCCTACCGCGAGGCGGGCCAGGCGATCGGCGACATCTACAACGTCACCGCCCCGAACATCCTGGTCGGCATCATCATCGGTGCGGCCGTCGTGTTCATGTTCTCGGGCCTCGCCGTCAACGCCGTGTCCCGCGCCGCGGGTGCGGTCGTCTACGAGGTGCGCCGCCAGTTCCGCGACAACCCGGGGATCATGGACGGCACCGTGCGGCCCGAGTACGGCCGCGTGGTCGACCTGTGCACCCGGGACGCGCTGCGCGAGCTGGCCACGCCCGGCCTGCTCGCGATCCTCGCCCCGATCGCCGTCGGCTTCGGCCTCGGCGTCGGGCCGCTCGCGGGCTACCTCGGTGGCGCGATCGCGGCCGGCACGCTCATGGCGGTCTTCCTGGCCAACTCCGGTGGGGCCTGGGACAACGCCAAGAAGCTGGTCGAGGACGGCAACCACGGTGGCAAGGGGTCGGCCGCCCACGAGGCGACGATCATCGGTGACACGGTCGGTGACCCGTTCAAGGACACCGCCGGCCCGTCGATCAACCCGCTGATCAAGGTCATGAACCTGGTCTCGGTGCTGATCGCCCCGGCCGTCGTCGCCCTGTCGGTCGGCGTGGACGCCAACCCGGCGGTCCGCATCACGATCGCGGTCGCAGCGCTGGTGGGCATCGTCGTCGCGGTCTACGTGTCGAAGCGCCGCTCGACGGCGATCGCCGACTCCAACCAGGACGCCCCGGCGACCGCGCAGGTCTGACGCGGGCGGTTCTGTACTGAGCGAAGGGCCCCTCCGGTCGATCTCCTCGACCGGAGGGGCCCTTCGTTCGTCTCAGGACCGCTTCACCACGGCACCACGCCGTCGCGCTGCAGGAAGCGTCCCGACGAGCCGGTGGTGTCGAGGGCCGCGGCGACGATCGCGTCGGTGCCCTCCTCGACGCTCTGGGTTCCCTGGTGGTCGTTGAGGTCGGTGGCGGTGAAGCCCGGGTTGACGACGGTGACGAGCACGTCGGGCAGGGTCTTCGCGTACAGGATCGAGGCCATGTTCAGCGCCGCCTTCGTCGCCGGGTAGGCCAGGTGCGGGTGACGGTCCCAGCGCCACGCGTCCATGTCGGTCAGCGACCCGAGGCTCGACGAGACCATCACCAGCCGCGGCCGCTCGGCGCGGCGCAGCAGCGGCAGGAACGCGTGGGTGACGCGGATCGGCCCGAACAGGTTCGTCTCGAACGCGGGGCGCAGGTCCTCGACGCCCGCCGCGGCGGGCTCGAGCAGCGGGTGCCCGGCCACCGCCGCGTTGTTGACCAGCACGTCGAGGGTCCCGACGCCGTCCTCCACCTCCTTGGCGGCGGCCGCCACGGAGGCGTCGTCGTCGACGTCGAGGGCGATCGGGCGGATGTCGAGGTCGGACGGCCAGGTCACGGCGTCGGGGCGACGGCAGCCGGCGAGGACGGTCCAGCCCTCGGCGGCGAGGCGGCGGGTGGCCACGGCGCCCAGGCCGCGGGACGCCCCGGTGATCAGTGCGGTGCTCATGGCCCCACGCTGCGCCGGTTCCGGGGCGCCGCCCAGGGAGCGCGGAAGCGGGGACCGGCGGTACCAGGCTGCGGGCGCCCCGACGAGGCACGCTGGAGCACGTGCCCCGCGGAGACGTCACCGACCTGGCGGCGGCGATGCGCCAGTGGCGCGAGCGCCTGACGCCCGCCGACGTCGGCCTGCCCGCCGGCCCGCGGAGACGCACGCCCGGCCTGCGGCGCGAGGAGGTCGCGCGGCTCGCCGGCGTCTCGGTCGACTACGTCGTGCGCCTCGAGCAGGCGCGCGGCCCGCATCCGTCGGAGTCGGTGCTGGGGGCGCTGGGCCGCGCGCTGCGGCTCACGGGCGCCGAGACCGCGCACCTGTTCGACCTCGCCGGCGTCGCCCGGCCGGGCTCGGGGCGGGTCGTCGAGGTGGTGCGGCCCAGCGTCCTGCGGCTGCTGGACCGGATGCAGGACCTGCCCGCGATGCTCGTCAGCGCCCGTCACGACGTGCTCGCCTGGAACCCGCTGCTCGAGGCCCTGCTCGGCGACCTCTCGGCGATCCCGCGCGCGCGGCGCAACCTGCTGTGGTTGCGCTTCGGGCCGCGCGGGCGCGAGGGTCACGCGCTGGTCGTCGACGGCGACGGGCGGCGCGACACGATCGACCGCTCCGCGGTCGCCCACGCCCGGGCGGCGCTCGGGCGCTACCCTTACGACGCCGTGCTGCGGGGGCTGGTCGACGAGCTGGTCGCGACGAGCCCGGAGTTCGCGGCGCTGTGGGCCCAGCGGCCGGTGCAGGAGCAGCGGCTGGACCGCAAGCGCTTCGAGGTGCCCGGCGTCGGCCGGCTGACGCTCGACTGCGACGCCCTCGAGGTGCCCGGCGACGACCAGCGGCTCGTCGTCTACTCGGCGACGCCCGGCAGTCGGGACGCCGAGCTGCTCGACCTCCTGCGCGTCGTGGGGCTGCAGACCGTCTGAGCGGGTGTCGGACCACCGGTCCGTTCGAACGCGTGTTCTAGGCTGCGCGGCCGTGGGGCAGCTGTCGTTCTGGTCGGCGGACGCCCGTCCGCGCGGTCTGGACGACCTCGAGGGCCTGCTGTGCGGGCCCGGGTACGCGGAGCTCTTCGGCCGGGGGTCGGCGGCGCGGCTGGTGATCGTGCTGGGGGCGGAGCCCGAGCCGGAACCCGAGGGGGAGCTCGAGTCCGAGGAGGAATCTGTCGAGGACGAGCCCGAGGAGCTCGAGGCCCCGCTGGCGATCGAGGCCGCGCCGGACCTCGACCCCGACGACCTGGCGTTCCTGGACCTCGACCCCGACGAGCTCGCCGCCCGCCTGGGGCTCGCGCCGAGCCTGGCCCCCGCCGCCGTGTCCCCGCCGCGAGCGGGGGGCTTTCCTGGCGTTGAACGCCAGCGTGGCCCCCACGCTGGCACACAGGCGACCACCACACACGCCAAGCCCGACGACCCTGTCGCCAGGTGGCGGGCGCGGGCGGTGTGCTGCGCGCTGCGGGTGCGGGGGGTGCCGGCGGAGGTCGGGTGCGCCGGGGACGGGCGACCCGAGGTGCGCACCGCGTTCCGGTCCGACCTCGTCGACCTCGCCCGCCGCTGGACCACGCCGGACGGAATGAAGGCCGTGCCCGAGGGGTTCGAGCTGGACGGACCCCGGTTGGGGCTGTGGGTGCTCGCGGCCGGCGCGCACGAGGGCCGGGCGTACACGCTCGGCCTCGACCCCGGGGCCCGCGACCTCGACGAGGTCCTGCTCACGGCGAGTCGCCGGGCGGGGCTCGGTGCGGCCCTGGCCGGTCCGGGTCGCCCGCCGGCCCTGCGCGTCGTCGGCACCCGGCGGCAGCGCCGTCTGGGCGAGCTGGTGGGGCGCCCGCCCCGCGATCTGACCGACGGCGTCTGGCCGGTGTGAGGCCTGCGACACCACGTCGACGGGTCGGGCACCGGGCCCGTACGCAGGGGCGATCGGTCCGGCACGGCGGCCGGTCGACGGTGCTCCGCGACCCGGGTCGGGCCTCCGGCCACCGGTGCAGCCTGGTGTCCGGAACACCGTGAGGCACACTGGCGACGAGTGGCGTCCTGCCACCGGTACGACGAGACGAGGCATGCCCGTGGCGACGACGAAGGGCCCGACAGCACGCAGCGCGACCACCGAGGCCGAGGCCCCGACCGAATCCGGGTCGGCGGCAGGGTCGGGGAAGCGCGCGACGTCGGGCGCGAAGTCCGGGGGCAAGAGCGCCGGCGGCGGGAAGAAGACCGGCCGCGGCGGCGCGACCCCGGCGGGTGACGGCGGCCGCCGTCTGGTGATCGTCGAGTCCCCGGCCAAGGCCCGCAAGATCGCCGACTACCTCGGCTCCCGCTACATCGTCGAGTCCAGCCGCGGCCACATCCGCGACCTGCCGCGCGGCGCCGCGGACGTGCCCGCCAAGTACAAGGGTGAGTCGTGGGCGCGCCTCGGCGTGGACGTCGACCACTCCTTCGAGCCGCTCTACGTCGTCTCCGCGGACAAGAAGTCCACGGTCTCCGAGCTCAAGGAGGCCCTCAAGGAGGTCGACGAGCTCTACCTCGCGACGGACGGCGACCGCGAGGGCGAGGCGATCGCCTGGCACCTGCTGGAGACCCTCAAGCCCAAGGTCCCGGTCCGGCGGATGGTGTTCCACGAGATCACCGAGTCGGCGATCCAGGCGGCCGCCGCGAACCCGCGTGACCTCGACCAGGATCTCGTCGACGCGCAGGAGACCCGGCGCATCCTCGACCGGCTCTACGGCTACGAGGTCAGCCCCGTGCTGTGGAAGAAGGTCATGCCGAAGCTCTCGGCGGGCCGGGTGCAGTCCGTGGCGACCCGCGTCATCGTCGAGCGCGAGCGCGAGCGGATGGCGTTCGTGTCCGCCGGCTACTGGGGCATCGACGCCCAGCTCCGGGCGACGGAGAAGAAGGACGATCAGGCCCCGCGCAACTTCAAGGCCGCGCTCACGACCATCGACGGTGCCCGCGTGGCGACGGGTCGCGACTTCGACTCGCGCGGTCAGCTCAAGAGCGACGACGTCCGCCGCCTCGACGAGGGCGATGCCCGGCGGCTGGCCGAGGCCCTCGCCGACCGCGAGTACACGGTCTCCTCGGTGGAGGAGAAGCCGTACACGCGCAAGCCCTACGCGCCGTTCATGACCTCCACGCTCCAGCAGGAGGGTGGTCGCAAGCTGCGGTTCTCGGCCGAGCGGACGATGCGCACCGCGCAGCGCCTGTACGAGAACGGCTACATCACCTACATGCGCACGGACTCCACGACGCTGTCGGAGACCGCGATCAACGCCGCGCGCAACCAGGCCCGCGACCTCTACGGCGACGAGAACGTCGCCGAGAAGCCGCGCCAGTACACGCGCAAGGTGAAGAACGCGCAGGAGGCCCACGAGGCGATCCGGCCGGCGGGGGAGTCGTTCCGCACCCCCGGCCAGGTCGCCAACGAGCTCTCCGGTGACGAGTTCCGCCTCTACGAGCTGGTCTGGCAGCGCACGATCGCCAGCCAGATGCGCGACGCGCGCGGCACGACGATGAGCGTGCGGATCACGGGCACCGCGGCCACGGGCGAGGAGTGCACCTTCTCCACGTCCGGGCGCACGATCACGTTCCCCGGTTTCCTGCGCGCCTACGTCGAGACCGTGGACGAGGAGGCCGGCGGCGAGGCCGACGACGCCGAGAGCCGCCTGCCGCGCCTCGCGGAGGGGGACGGCTGCGCCGCGGAGTCGCTGGACCCCGAGGGCCACAGCACCAACCCGCCCGCCCGCTACACCGAGGCGAGCCTGGTGAAGACGCTCGAGGAGCGCGGCATCGGCCGGCCCTCGACCTACGCGTCGATCATCAACACCATCCAGGAGCGCGGCTACGTCTGGAAGAAGGGCAGCGCGCTCGTCCCCAGCTGGATCGCCTTCGCGGTAATCGGGCTGATGGAGATGCACTTCGGGCGCCTCGTCGACTACGACTTCACCGCGTCGCTGGAGGACGAGCTCGACGCCATCGCCGCCGGCAACACCCGGCGCGAGACCTGGCTGTCGCACTTCTACTTCGGCGCCAACGGCAACGGGACCGTCAACGGCAACGGGCACGGCGCCGACAGCGGCGCCCAGGGCGTCGAGGCCGCGATGTCCCAGGCGGGCGGGCTCAAGAAGCTCGTCGGCGACAAGCTCGAGGGCATCGACGCGCGGCAGGTCAACTCGCTGCGGATGTTCGCCGACTCCGAGGGCCGCGACGTCGTGGTCCGCGTCGGGCGGTACGGGCCCTACCTCGAGCGGACGATCACCGAGGACGGCGAGGAGAAGTCGCAGCGGGCGAACCTGCCCGACGACCTCCCGCCCGACGAGCTCGACCTCGCGCTGGCCGAGGAGCTGTTCTCGACCCCGCAGGAGGGGCGCTCGCTGGGCACCGACCCGACGACCGGGCACGAGATCCTCGCCAAGGAGGGCCGCTACGGGCCCTACGTCACCGAGGTCCTGCCCGAGGGCGCCAAGGAGAAGCCGCGCACCGGCTCGCTGTTTGCGTCGATGACGCTCTCCGAGATCACGATCGACGACGCGCTCAAGCTGCTGAGCCTGCCGCGCGTCGTCGGCACCGACCCCGAGTCGGGCGAGGAGATCACCGCGCAGAACGGCCGCTACGGGCCCTACCTCAAGAAGGGCAAGGACTCCCGGTCGCTGGACAGCGAGGAGAAGCTGTTCACGGTGACGCTGGAGGAGGCCCAGAAGCTCTACGCGCAGCCCAAGCAGCGCGGGCGGGCCGCGGCCAAGCCGCCGCTCAAGGAGCTGGGCACCGACCCCGCGTCGGGCAACCAGATGGTCGTCAAGGACGGCCGCTTCGGCCCCTACGTCACCGACGGCGAGGGCGTGAACGCCTCGCTGCGCAAGGGCGACGCGGTGGAGAGCCTGACCGACGAGCGGGCGGCCGAGCTGCTCGCCGAGAAGCGGGCGAAGGACGGGACGAAGCCCGGAGCCAAGAAGACGGCGGCCCGCAAGGCCCCCGCCAAGAAGGCCCCGGCGAAGAAGGCTCCCGCCAAAAAGGCCACCGCGAAGACCGGTACCGGCACGAAGCGCGGGACGCCGACCACGTGACGCCCGTCGGGACCGTGTCCCCGAGACACGGTCCCGACGCGGCGCTCACGCCACGCGCGTCAGGGCCTCCGCCACCGACCGGGCCATGTCCCGGCCGACGGTTTCGGCGTGCTCGTGCGCGGCGGCCCGCACCTGGATCGCCAGCGGGCGCAGCTCGGCCATCGCCGGCACGGTCTCGGCCAGCGTCAGCTCCGCCTCCACGACCGTGACGTCGCCGCCCCACACGTCGGCGAGCATGCGGACGATCCAGCCGGTGGCGTGGTCCCACCCGGCGCGCGGCGTGCCCTCGCCGTAGCCGCCGCCGCGCGCGATCACGAGCGTGACCGGGCGGCCCGCGAGCGGGGACGTCCCGGGCGCGAAGCGGGGATCGGTGACGAGCATGTCGATCCAGGTCTTGAGGTGCTGGGACACCCCGAAGTTGTAGAGCGGCGTCGCGACGACGACGGCGTCGGCGCCGGCGACCTCGTCGGCGAGCCGTGCGGCGAGCTCGACGGCCGCCCGCTGCGCGTCGGTGCGCTGGTCCTCGGGCGTGAAGCCCGCGAGCGCGGCGTCCGGCCAGGCGTCGGCCGGGACCGGGTCGATGCGGAGGTCGCGCCGGACCACGGTGTCGGTCGGGTGCTGGTCGAGGTAGGCCCGCTCGAGCGTGTCGGCGACCTCGCGGCTCACCGAGCCCTCGGTGCGGATGCTGCTGTCGAGGCGGAACAGGGTCACGTCGTCCTCCGGGGAGCGCGAGAAGAGCTGTCGGCAAGATGTTCTGGCGTACAGACCATCTTGTCAACAGACGTGCTCGGCAGCCGCTAGTCTGTGGGCGTGACCACTCCCCGCGTCGAGGCCGACCTGGGCTGGGCCCTGGGCCGGGTCACGCGGGCCTACCTGCGCACCGCGGCGGACGTGGTGTCCGGCCTCCCCGGCGGCCCGCGCGGCTACCAGGTGCTCGCCGGCCTGGGCGAGGGGCCGCCGCGCACGCAGCTCGCGCTGGCGCGCACCCTCGGCCTGGACCGGACGGTGATGACCTACCTGCTCGACGAGCTCGAGAGCGCGGGCCTCGTCGAGCGCCGGCCCGACCCGGCCGACCGCCGCGCCCGCCACGTCCTGCTCACCGAGGCGGGCCGGGCGCGGCTCTGCGAGTTCGAGCGCCGCCTGCGCGACGCCGAGGACGAGCTGCTCGCCCCCCTCGAGCCCGCCGAGCGCGACGTGCTCCGCACGCTCCTGCAGCGGCTCGCGGTCGGCCGCGAGGGTGGGTCCGCGTGCCAGGTCGCCGAGGAGATCGCGGTCGCGGACGGGACCTGCTGAACGGCCCCGATACCCTCTCCCCGGTAGCCGCCGAGGCGAGGGGTGATCCGGGATCGACGAGCAGCTCAGTGGTGGCAGCACCGAGGCGCCGTCCGCGACGCACCGGATCCGCAGCGTGCTCGCGATCCGCCCCTTCCGGCGGCTGTGGGCGGTCACGGCCGTGGCGAGCTTCGGCGACTGGCTCTCGCTGCTCGCCCTCACCGCGCTCGCGACCCAGCTGACCAGCGGCTACCAGGCGCAGAGCTTCGCGCTCGGCGGCGTGGTGGCCACCAAGCTGCTGCCCGCGCTGTTCATGGCGCCGCTGGGCGGGGTGCTCGCCGACAAGTTCGACCGCCGCACGGTGATGGTCACCTGCGACGTCCTCAAGGCCCTGCTGTTCCTCTCGATCCCGCTGGTCGGGTCGCTGTGGTGGCTGTTCGCCGCCACCTTCCTCATCGAGCTGTGCGCGCTGTGCTGGATCCCGGCCAAGGACTCCTCGGTCCCCAACCTGCTCAAGCGCACCGACCAGGTCGAGACGGCCAACCAGCTCTCCCTGGTCATGACCTACGGCGTCGCGGTCATCAGCGCCGCCGGCGCCTTCGCGCTGATCTCCAAGTCCGGCAACATCGCCGGCTGGCACCCCAGCCCGACCACCACGGTGTACCTGGCGCTGGTGGTCAACGGCCTCGCCGCGCTGCTCACCGCGTTCACCGTCGCGTTCCGCATCCCCGAGATCTCCGGGCGCAGCGCCGAGCGCCGCGAGGCCGCGCCGGGCCTGCTGGCGATGCTGCGCGACGGCGCCCAGTTCGTCTCCACCACGCCGCTGGTGCGCGGGCTCGTCGTCGGCATCGTCGGGGCCTTCGCCGCCGGCGGGGCGGTCATCGCCAGCGCCCGGCTCTACGCCGCGAGCCTCGGCGGGGGCGACGCCGCGTACTCGCTGCTGTTCGTCGCCCTGTTCACCGGGCTGGCGCTGGGCATGGCCACCGTGCCCCGGGTCGCGCGGAGCATGCCGCACCACCGCCTGTTCGGCGTCGCGATCGTCGGGGCCGGGCTCTCGCTGCTCACGGTGGCCGTGGCGTGGCACCTCTACCTCGCGCTCGCCACCGTCGTGCTCGTCGGGCTCTTCGCCGGCACGGCGCTGCTCACCGGGCTGACGATCATCGGCGCGCAGGTCGAGGACGCCGTGCGCGGGCGGGTCGTCGCGTTCGTGCAGTCGATCGTGCGGGTCGACCTGCTGGCGTCGATGTCGGTGGTGCCGCTGCTCGTCGGCCTCGTGCAGTCGCGGACGCTCACGCTGTTCGGCCAGCCCGCGCAGGTCGACGGCACGCGGTTCGTGCTGGCCGGGGCCGGGGTGGTCGCGGCGGCCGTCGGCGTGCTCGCCTACCGGCAGATGGACGACCGGCGCGACCGCACGATCCTCGCCGACGTCAAGCGCGCGCTGCGCCGCCGGCGCCACGGCGAGCCGGGCTTGCTCGTGGCCGTCGAGGGCGCCTCGCGCACCGACACCGCCGAGCAGAGCGACCGCCTCGTGCGCTGGCTCGCCGACGAGGGCGCCGACGTCGTCCTCGCCGGGCGCAGCGCGTCGCACACCGCGCGGGTGTCCGCGGCGGTCGGCGCCAGCGGGGTGGCGGGCCAGCGGGCGCAGGCGCTCGTCGCCGCCGCGGTGCGCGCCGACGTGCTCGCCCACGAGGTGCTGCCCGCCCTGCGCGACGGCCGGGTCGTGGTCATCGAGAGCCTCGACTCGCCGCTGGCCCGGGTCGGCGACGAGCTCGACGCCGCCGACCTGCAGCGCCTCGGCGCCTGGGCCACGGGGTCGCTGCGCCCGGACGTCACCGTGCTGCTCGACCGCGACCCCCGCGCCCACGACGCCGCCCCCGTCACCGGCGGGATCGTCGACACCTGGCAGGTCCAGCGCACGCTCACGGAGATGGCGTCGGCCGACCCCGGCCGCTACGTCCGCGTGGAGGCCGACGGCGACCCCGCCGACGTCGCCGCCCGCGTGCGCGAGCTGCTCGCGCCGCTGGTGGCGCGGGCGATCCCCGCGGGCGCGACGGCGCGCAGCGCCTCGTCCTGAGGCCTATCCGCGGGACCCCGCGGGCACCGCGAGGCCGGCGACGGCCTCGGCGAGGACGTCGGGCTGGTCGAGCATGGCGAAGGTGCGGGCGCCGGGCACGAGGCGCAGCGTGGCCCCGGGCAGGGCGTCGGCGAGCCGCTGGGCGTCGCCCACCGGGAAGACGGCGTCCTCGGCCGACCACGCGACGAGCGCCGGTCGCGTGAACTCTCCGAGGCGCGCCGCGACGTCCAGCGAGGTCCGGCGCTCGAGCGAGGCCGTCAACCGCCGCAGGTCCTCGGCCACGGCGGGGTCGTCGAGGGCGGGCCGGACCCACTGCGCGGCGAGGGGCTCGACATCGCGGTGCGCCAACGAGCCGTAGGCCCACCGGCGCACGAGCGTCGAGCTCAGCGTCCGGACGGCGGCGCGGAAGGCCGCGGGGTACCGGGCGGCGACGATGAACGGCCGCAGGATCGGCGGCGGGAAGTGCTCGAAGGCGTCGCAGCTGGTCAGCACGAGCGCGCCGAGCCGCTCGCCGTGGTGCACGGCGACGAGCTGGGCCACCAGGCCGCCGGTGTCGTTGCCGACCAGCACCACGTCGGTGAGGTCGAGCGCCTCGAGGAACGCGCCCACCGTCGCGGCGACGCCGGGGAGCGTCGGGTCGGCGCCCGGTCGCAGCGGCGTGGGGTGGGCGCCGAGGGGCCAGGTCGGCGCGAGGCAGCGCAGGCCCCGCGCCGCCAGCCGCGTGGCGAGCGGCTCCCACAACGACCCGCCCATCGCGTAGCCGTGGACGAAGACCACGGGGCGGCCGGTGTCGGGTCCCGTCGACTCGTAGTGGATGGTCGCGGCGTCGAGATCGACGGTGGGCACGGGTCCTCCCGAGGTTCCATACTTGCGTGCAGACTGTACGTAACTTACCGGCAGGGTGCATGGAACAGAAGAGGCGGACGCAGGAAGAGCGCTCGACCGCGACCCGCGACGCCCTCACGGCCGCCGCCCGGCGGTTGTGGGGCGAGCGCGGCTTCGCCGAGGTCGGCACCCCGGAGATCGCCCGCGAGGCCGGGGTGACGCGGGGCGCGATGTACCACCAGTTCGCGGACAAGACCGCGCTGTTCCTCGCGGTGCTCGAGGTCGTCGAGCAGCGGGTGGTCGACGAACTCGGTGCCGCCGTGCTCGCCGCCGGCGCGACGACGCCGGCTGCGGCCCTGCGGGGGGCGCTCGACGCCTGGTTGACCGTCTGCGTCGACCCCGAGGTGCGCCAGGTCGTGCTGCTCGACGGTCCGAGCGTGCTGGGGTGGAAGCGGTTCCGCGAGCTCACCCAGCGCTACACGCTGGGCATGACCGAGCAGCTCCTGGCCGCCGCCGTCGAGGCCGGCCAGCTCCCTGTCCAGCCGCTGCGGCCCCTCGCGCACGTCCTCATCGGGGCGCTCGACGAGGGAGCCATGGTCATCGCCGAGGCCGCCGACCCTGACCGCGCCCGCGGGGAGGTCCGCGAGGTGCTGCTCCGGCTGCTCGACGGTCTCCTCGTGCCGGCCGCGCCGGACCGTCGGACGGGTGGGGCATCATCGGGTCCGTGAGCGTCTGGTCGCAGGTCGTCGGTCAGCCCGCGGCCGTCGAGGCGCTGCGGGCGGCGGCCGAGCACGCCGCGCGGGTGCGGTTCTCGAGCGACCCGGACGACGGCACGCCCGCGCCCGGCGGCGCCATGACGCACTCGTGGCTGTTCACCGGCCCGCCCGGGTCGGGGCGCTCGGTGGCCGCGCGGGCGTTCGCGGCGGCGCTGGAGTGCCCGGACCAGGGCTGCGGCACCTGCTCGGCGTGTCGCACGGTCATGGCCGGCACCCACGCCGACGTGCGCGAGATCGTCCCCGAGGGCCTGTCGATCAGTGTCAAGGAGGTGCGCTCGACCATCGAGGTCGCCGCGCGCCGCCCCACCACCGCGCGCTGGCAGATCGTCATCGTCGAGGACGCCGACCGGCTCACCGAGCAGGCGTCGAACGCGCTGCTCAAGTCGGTCGAGGAGCCCGCGGAGCGCACGGTGTTCCTGCTCTGCTGCCCGTCGGAGCACCCGGACGACATCTCGGTCACCATCCGCTCCCGCTGCCGCGCGGTCCGCCTGCGCACGCCCGCGCCGGAGGCCATCGCCGCGGTGCTCGTCGAGCGCGACGGCGTCTCCGAGGCGGACGCCACCTGGGCGGCGTCGGTCTGCGGCGGGCACATCGGGCGGGCGCGACGCCTGGCCCGCGTGCCCGAGGCCCGCGAGGAGCGCGACGCCGTGCTCGCCCTGCCGCGCGCGCTCCGCTCGGCCGCCGACGCCTTCGCCGCCTCCGACGCCATGGTCGGCGCCGCCGAGACCGAGGCCGCCGCCCTGGCCGCGCACCGCGACGAGACCGAGCGCGAAGAGCTCGCCGTCTCGATGGGCGCCGGCGGCACCGGCAAGGGCACGGCGCAGGCGCAGCGTTCCGCCCGCGCGGCGGAGAAGGATCTGGAGAAGCGCCAGCGCTCCCGGCTGACCCGCACCAAGCGGGACGCGCTGGACCGCGCGCTCGTCGAGCTCGCCGGCTACTACCGCGACGTCCTCGTGCGCGGGGTCGGCGCGTCGGTCACCTCGACCCACCCCGACCGCGCCACCGAGATCACCGCCGCGGCCCGCGACAGCACGCCCGAGTCCTCGCTGCGCCGCCTCGAGGCGATCCTGGCCTGCCGCGACGCCCTCGGCGCGAACGTGAAGCCCGAGATCGCGATCGACGCGCTGGTCACGGCGCTGCGCTCGGGCTGAGGAGGGCCGGTCGGCGCGATCTTGGCCCTTTGTCCCGTCCGGCGCCCGGTCGACAACTGCTAAATTGTCGCTGTGCCGGAATCACGGAAAAGCGTTATCGCCGGACTCGCGCTCGCCGCCGTGCTCCTCGTGCCCGCCGCGTGCTCCTCGGAGGCTGGGGGCGGCGGGACCGGCGAGGTGCCCGCGGCGTCGGTGCCGGCGAACCCGCCCCGTCCCGCGGCCTGCGGGCCGGCGCCGGCCGCCGACCCGGTCACGGACAAGGGCTGGCTCGGGCTGCTCGCCGCCCGGCCCGACGACGTCGCCCTCGTGGTCGACGACGGGCGGGGCGCGCCGGACTCCGTGGTCTCGCACGCGCCGGAACGCCCGATGCCGCTGGCGTCGGCGGTCAAGATCGTGCACCTCGCGGCCTACGGGCGGGCGGTGGCGGAGGGGCGGCTGAACCCTGACGAGCCGGTGCGACTCGCCGACTGGGACCGCTGGTACTTCCCGTCCGACGGCGGGGCGCACATCGCGACGCTCGACCTGCTCGGCGTCCCGCACGACCCGGCCGGCAACGCCACCGATCCGCAGCGCACGGTGGCCCTGTCCACGCTGGTGGCGGGCATGGTGCAGCAGAGCGACAACGCGGCCGCCGACTACCTGCGCGACCGGCTCGGCGACCAGGCCCTGGCCGACGCCGCGGCCGCGGGCGGGTGGCGCGACCTCGACGTCCCCTCGATCCTCGGCGGCCAGCTCGCGCTCGTGCGCCCGCAGGAGACGCCGCCGCTGACGGCTCCGCTCGCCGAGCGCCGGGCGGCGGAGCTCGAGCTCGCCCGCCGCTACGCCGCCGATCCCGCGTTCCGCCAGGACTCGCTCCGCCGGCTCGAGGCGCAGGCCACGGACACCGAGGCCTACCTGCTGGAGAGCGAGCGCTGGGCGGACGCGACGCCGGCGGCGTCGGCCGCGCAGGTCGCGGGCCTCTGGCGCGCGGTGATCGGTGGCTCGTTCGGTCCGGGCGCCGACGTCGCGCGCGCCCAGCTCGAGTACGGCGGGCCGCGTCCGGACGGCCAGGTGCGGGCGTTCAAGGGCGGGTCGTACCCGGGTCTCGGCACGATGGCGCTGAGCATCCGCCGGCCGGACGGCTCGGTGGGGATCGGCGTGCTGCTGGGCAACGGCTTCGCGTCCACCGCGGATCTCGCGGCCGTCGGCGTCGCCCAGCTGCGCCTGCTGGCGGCGTCGCTCGAGGACCCGTCGGACCGCGCCCGGGTCCTCTGCTTCGCCTGAGACGATCGTCCGGTGCCCGAGGACCCCGATGCCCGCCTCGCGGCGCTCGAGGAGCGGGTGGCCGCGCTCGAGGCCGCGCTCGGCGCGCCCGCCGGCGCGGACGAGCGCGCGGGTCAGGCAGGCGAGGTCTCCTACCGCGGGCAGGTGCGGCTGCAGGAGGGCGCGGGCCCGGTGTCGTGGTCGATCGGCTACGACGCGGCGGCCTCGCTCGCGCTGCCCGCGGGCCCGGTCACCGAGGTCCTCGCCGCGCTCGGCCACCCCGTGCGCCTGGCCCTCGTCCGTCGCCTGCTGGCCGGCCCGGCGGGGACGGGCGAGCTGGTCGCTGCGGCTGCGCTCTCCTCGACCGGCCAGCTCTACCACCACCTGCGCACGCTGACCGCCGCGCGCCTCGTCGAGCAGGACGGCCGGCGCTACCGTGTGCCGGCGTCGGGCGTCGTCCCGATCCTCGTCGCGGTCGTGGCGGCCGCCGACCTCGGTGGCGCGCTCCGCTGACACCGGATGTCAGCTATCCGCCCGCCTCCGCGCGCGGTAGGCGGCGACGTTGGCGCGGTTGCCGCAGAGATCCGGCATGCAGTAGCGCCGCCGGCCCGGGCGGGTGGTGTCGATGAAGACGCCCGAGCACGTGTCGGACGCGCAGTCGCGGAACCGCTCGGGACCCAGCGTGCGCAGCGCCCCGAGCACGCCGAGGCCGCCGAGCAGGGCCAGCCGATCGGCGAGGTCGGCGTCGGGACGTGGCCGGGCGCACCACTGCTGGTGCCCGCGCGCGTCGGCCGCGAGCCCGACGGTGCCCAGGCCCCGCGCGACGAGCTCCGAGGCCCCCGACGCGATCGTCTCGGCGTCCCGCGCGTCGAGGACCTCGCGCAGGCGGGTGCGCAGCTCGCGGACCGCGTCGAGGTCCGACGCCGCCGGCTCCGCGTCGACGCCGTGCTCGGCGAGGAAGGCGCGCAGGTCGGCCGTGTCCGCCAGCTGGTCCTCGCCGTGCCAGACGCCGGGTGCGGTGTTGACGAGCTCGGTCGCGAGCCCCGCAAGGCGCACGTAATCGTCCAAAAGTGCTTGCATCCCTTACGCACCCTCTCCTACGGTAAGGCTCTGAGCTGAACTTTACCCCTGAGGAGGACCCGTGCCGACAGACACCGCGACCTGGGCACTGCGCGACCGCGTGGATCTGCCCACCGGGACGATCGCCGTCGACGTGCTGGGCGCTGACCGCCCCGGCACGCCCGTCGTCCTCACCCACGGCACGCCGTCGTCGTCCTACCTGTGGCGCGGGGTCGCGCCCGCCCTGGCCGAGGACCGGCCCGTGTACCTGTGGGACCTGCCGACCTACGGCGACTCGACGGGCGCGGACCCCTCGGTCGCCGGGCACGCCGCGACCCTCGCCGCGCTCGTCGAGCACTGGGGCCTGACGGCGCCGGTGCTCGTCGGCCACGACATCGGCGCGGCCACCGTCCTGCGCGCGCACCTCGTGCACGGCACGCCGGCGGGCGCGCTCGTCCTCGCCGACGCGGCGGTGCTGCCGCCGTGGATCACGGGCGGCACCCGGCACGTCCAGGCGCACCTGGACACCTATCGCGAGATGCCCACCCACCTGTTCGAGGCGATGATCGCCGGCCACCTGCGCACCGCCGTGGCGGGCCGGCTGCCCGAGGAGGTCGAGCGCGCCTACCTCGACCGCTTCGCCGGTACGGACGGCCGGCAGCGCTACCTCGACCACGTCGCGGGGTTCGACGAGGACCACACCCGCGAGGTCGTCGACCGTCTCGGCGACCTCGCCGTCCCCGTCGACGTCGTGTGGGGCGAGGAGGACACGTGGCTCCCACTGCCGACGGCGACGACCCTGACCGACGCGATCCCGGGTGCCCGCCGCCACACGATCCCCGGCGCCGGGCACTTCCTCACCGAGGACGCCCCCGAGGCGTTCCTCGCCGTCCTGGCCGGGGTGCTCCGGTGAGGTACGGAGAGGTGCGGATCACCCTCACGGGCAGGAAACCGATGAACATCACAGGCGTCTATACGGATGTAACACCGAAGCGTCGTCGCCTCGCGACGACCAACCTGGAGCACTGCCCGATGAGCACTCCCACGCGCCCCACCCCCTCCGACGTCACCATCCCCGCGCCCCGACTGAGCGCCGGCGAGGCCCCCGTCCTCGTCGTCGCCGCCCGGCCCGACGCCCGCGGCCTCGCCGCGGCCGAAGCCCTGGCGCTCCGTGTCGGCGGCGGCGCCGCCACCTCCCGCGACGCCGACCTGGAGACCAGGCTCCGCGGCGCCGCGAAGGTCATCGTGCTCGACCCGAGCCCGGTGCGGGCCCGCCTCACGCGCGACGAGGCCTTCACCGCCCCGGCCGACCCGTCGGCCCGGCGCGACCTGCTCAGCCGGCTCGCGCCGCACCAGGACCGGGTGCGCTGGATGACCCGCCCGGCCCAGGCGGTCCAGGCGGCCCAGGCGGCCTAGAGCCGACGGTTCGCCAGCACCGGCAGCGCGGCCCGCACGTCGGGGATCTGCTCGGGGTCGACGTCGACCACGAGCAGCCCCGGCTCCGCGCCGAGCTCGTCGATCGTCACCCCGAACGGTGACGCGGCCAGGCTGTGCCCGACGCCGCGCGGCGCCTTCCCGGCGTCGACGCCGCGGCTCGCCGGGTCGGCCTGGTCGGCGGCGAGCACGAACGTCGTCGCGTCGACGGCCCGGGCGCGCACCAGCAGCTGCCACTGCTCGACCTTGCCCGGGCCCGCGCCCCAGCTCGCCGGCAGCAGCGTCACCGTCGCGCCCTGGTCGGCGAGGGCGCGGAAGAGCTCGGGAAAGCGGATGTCGTAGCAGGTCGCGAGGCCGAGCGTCGTCCCGTCGACGGTCACCGTCGTCGGCTTGGCGCCCGGCGCGACCGTGTCGGACTCGGCGAACCCGAACGCGTCGTACAGGTGGATCTTGTCGTACGCGGTGTCGACGCCCCGGCCCGTGACGAGCAGCGTGTTGGTCACGCGGTCGTCGTCGGTCGGGGTGAACATGCCCGCGACGACGAGCACGTCGTGCTGGGCGGCGATCTCGCGCACCCGCGTGGCCCACGGTCCGTCCAGCGGCTCGGCGACGGGCTTCAGCGACACCCCGAACCGGCACATCGTCGCCTCGGGGAACACGACGACCGTCGCGCCCTGCTGCGCAGCGAGCGCGGTGTGGTCGGCGACGATCTCGAGGTTCTCGGCCGGGTCGTCGGTCGCGAGGATCTGGGCCAGGGCGACGCGCATGGCACCGTGTATACCGGGCGTGTGGACGTGACGGACTACCTGGCGCGGATCGGCGCGGACGCCGGCGACCCGCTCGACGTGCTGATCGAGCGCCACCTGCGCACCGTCCCGTTCGAGAACCTCTCCATCCACCTCGGCGAGCCGATCGTCCTCGACCCCGCGTCGCTGTACGACAAGATCGTCACCAGGCGTCGGGGCGGGTTCTGCCACGAGCTCAACGGGGCGTTCGCGTGGTTGCTGCGCGAGCTGGGCCGCGAGGTGACGTTGCTCGGCGCGCGGGTCGCGGGCGACGGGGAGTTCACCGCCCCGCTCGCGCACGCGGCGCTGCGCGTGGTCGACGACGGCGTGCCGCACCTGGCCGACGTCGGCTTCGGCCGCTTCGGCGTCGGGCCGATCGACCTGACCGCGCCCTCGCCGCAGCTCGTCCCGGCCGAGGACGGCGACCTCGACGTCCGGAGCCCCACCGGCGAGCCCGGTTACCGGCTCGAACTGCACCCGCGGAGCCGCGAGGACTTCGAGCCGACCTGCTTCTGGCAGTCGACGCACCCGGACTCGTGGTTCACCCGCGTCCCGGTCTGCTCCCTGCCGGTCGGCGACGGCCGCGCCACGATGCAGGGCACGACCCTGCTGCGGACCGACGGCGACGGCACGCGGACCGAGGAGAAGCTGGGCGATCAGGAGGCGCTGGACGCGTACCGCGACCTGTTCGGCGTGCGGCTCGACCGGCTGCCCACGCCCCTGCACCCGGCGGGCTGAGCGTCAGCGCGCGGTGCGCACCCGCGCCATCAGGCCGTACACCTCGCACCCGAGGCAGAAGCCGAAGGCGGCGTTGAGGAAGGCCGCGACCAGCGCGAACGCGGTCGCGACGACGCCGAGCGCGGTGGCCCCGCTGAGGTAGCCGACGGCGGCGACCACCGTGAACACGAGCCCGATGGCCTGCGAGAACCGCACCGGCGCGGCGTCCTCGTGCTCGGCGGGCGGGCCGAGGCGCGGCGCGATCAGGGCCCGGAACAGCGCGCCGTAGGGCGACGACCGCATGCCCGCGACCACCGGGATCGCGAACACCACGGCCTGCAGCGCCGCCAGCACGCCGCTGCCGGTGAGCAGCACGACAGCCAGGACGACGGTGGTGATCGCGGCGGCGAAGCGCACGCCGCGCGGGTCGAGCCGGCCGGTCATCGGGTCTCCTCGAGGGGCAGGGCGGCGACGAGGTCCGCGCGCCGCGGTACGCCGCCGACGCGCAGGAGCTCGGCGCCGGCGCGGTCGAACGCGACGGTCGTCGGGGTGCGCATCACGTGCAGGGCGCGGGCGACGTCGGGACGCTCGGCGATGTCGACCTCGACGTGCCGGACGTCGGGGTGGTCGCCGGCCAACGCGCCGAGCTGCTCGCGGGTGCGGGCGCACGGGGTGCAGATCGGCGACGAGAGCTGGAGCAGCAGGACCCGGTCGTCGGGTTCCGGGGCGACGCCGGCGAGGTCCCAGCCGTGCGGCCGGTCCTCGGCGGGTGCCGCGCGGCGGACACGACCGCTGCGGCGCTGGAGCACCAGCCCGACGACGGTCGCGACGACCAGCGCGCCCACGAGCACGACGGCGCCCACCACACTCAGACCCACGATCATCGGCAACCGCCTCGGCCGCCGCTCTTGTTCCCGGGTCCCGAGGTATACCGGTCCGCATGGCGGTGGCGACGGCGACGACGTTCGTCTGGCTCGGCATGGTGCTGGCGATCTCGTTCCTCGAGGCGCCGCTGAAGTTCCGGGCGCCGGGCGTGACCACGGTGGTCGGCCTGGGCATCGGGCGCCTGGTCTTCCGGGCGCTCAACGTCGCCGAGGTGGTGCTGGCGCTGGTCGTGGCGGTGGCTCTGGTGCTCGGGGGCGTCACCGCCGGGCCCGGAGTGGCGGTCGGCGTGCTCGTCGTGGTCCTGCTCGCCCAGCTCGTCGTCGTCCGCCCGAGCCTCAACCGCCGCTCCGATCGCGTGCTGGCGGGCGAGACCCCGCCCCGCTCGCACCTGCACCTGGCCTACGTCGGGCTCGAGGTCGTGAAGGTCGCGGCGCTCGTCGTGCTCGGGGTGCTCCTGCTGGCATGACCTCGACCCGCCCGCCCGTGAGGCCGCGGCGCTGGCCTACACTCGCCGTGCTGCCGCCTTAGCTCAGCTGGCCAGAGCAACGCACTCGTAATGCGTAGGTCTCGGGTTCGAATCCCGAAGGCGGCTCCGCAGGTCGGAGGCTGTTCTACCGACGAGAGGCGGATGGACCTCAGAACGGCAGGAGGTCCCCGAGCGTCTCGACGGCGCCCTCGACGAAGTCCGCGGCCCCCTCGGCCACGTCCCCGAGCCCGTCGACCACGTCCTCGAGCACGCCGACCACGTCCTTCGCCACGGAGGCGGCCGCGTCGGCGGCATCCTCCGCCACGTCACCGAGGCTCTCGACCGCGTCGCCCATCGCGCCCTCGACGTCTCCGACGAGGCCGTCGACGGCGCCCGCGAGATCCTCCATGCCGGAGCCGAGCGCCTCGGCGCCGTCACCGAGGGCCTCGCCGATGCCCACGACACCCCCGGCGACCCACTCGCCGGTGTCACCGAAGAACTCGACCACGTCCTCGCCGGCGCCGATCGGGTCGGTGACGATGTCGCCGATGCCCTCGACGAACGAGCTCGGGCTGAAGGACAGGTCGAGCTCGATACCGAGCTCGAGGCCGAGCGCGGCGCTGGCGTCGAAGCTGAACCCGATCCGGTCCCCGGAGATCTCGGCGTCGACCTCGAGCGAGGCGCCGAGCCCGACGCCCACCTCGACGCCGTACTCGCCCCGGACGAAGCCGAGGTCCCCGCCGCCCGACGCCCCCACCCGCGCGGCGACCATCGCCTCCGCCGAGACCGAGGCCTGCACCCCGTCGAACCCGAGGTGCGCGGTACCGGCCGCGGCGGCGTAGATCATGGCCTCCGCGTCGGCATCGCCCCCGAGCTCCCCGAGCGGCGTGGTGAGGGTGCCGCCCAGCCGGCCGTCCGCCCCGAGGAAGGCCTCGAGCGAGCCCTGCGCGTCGATCCCGGTGCCGCCGATCTCCAGGGACCCCTGCCCGGCGACCGCACCGCCGATCCGGCCCTCCGCGGTGAACTCCCCGCTGAAGAGCCCGACGTCGAAGCGCTCGTGGATCTTGCCCTCCAGGCCGAAGGCCTCTCGGAAGGCGCCCTCGACCTTCACCGTCTGGTCGCCGAGCCGGGGCGGCAGCGGCGGCAGCTCCCGGGGCACGGCCGGCTCCCCCGGCGGGCGGATCACGGTGGTGTCGAGTGTCAGGGCACCGTGTGCGTCGAACTTCTTGACGAGCAGCTGGTTCATGCCGTCGAAGAAGAGGGTGCCGGTCAGCGTGCCCGCGGGATCGACGACCTCGAGCCGCGACCCGTCCTCGTAGGTCAGCTCGGTGCGGGTGTAGCCGCTGGTGGTCTCGAGACGCCGGACCAGCTCGACCCGCAGCGTGTTCTCGCTGCCGGCGACCTGCCCGTCCCCGAAGGCCCGGGTGCCGGGATCGGTCCACTGCGAGACCCAGCGGTCGCCGTTCGTGAACCGGTGTATCTCGGACCAGGACCCGCTGGCCGTCGTGACGCGCGTGCGGAGCGACCCGTCGCCGTAGGACCAGTTCTCGGTCGTCGTGGACCCGGTCTCGGTCTTCACCCAGTAGGTGCCGTCCGACTCCGTGATCCGCTCGGTGTGGGTCCCGTCCGCGTCGTCCCGGCTGTCGTACCGCCAGCCGTCCTCGTGCATGTCGATCCAGGTGGACGGCCAGCCGCCCGGGCCGTGCTCGAGCACCGTGATGCGACCGTCGGACGTCAGGTTCTGCTCGCGGGTCCCGCCGTCGGGGAGCTGCGTGCTCTTCGTCCAGGTGTGGTCGGGACGGGTCGTGAGGGTCTCGAGCGTGCCGGCGCCGTCGTCGCTGCGCTGCTCGATGGTGCCGTCGGGCCACTTGGTGACCGTCGTCGTCCGCGATCCGTCGATCTCGGTCTGCGTGGCGTACCCGTCGGGGCGGGCCTCGCCGACGAACGCGCGCCCGTCCCGCTCGCCCTCGATGTGGATCGTGCCGTCGGGACGGTCGGTCTGCTCGGAACGGTCGCCGTCGGGTCTCGTGATGATCTCGGTCCGCGTGCCGTCCGGAGCCACGGAGATCGAGTGCGAGGCCCCGCCCTCGTCGCGGACCGACTGGGTCTCGGTGCCGTCCGGCAGATGGATCTTGGTGATCGTCTGCTCGGTCCCCGGATCGTGGACGCTCGACTCGACCCGGCCGTCCTCGAAGGTCGAGGTCGTCGCCTCGACGCCGTCGACGTCGGTGACCCGGAGGACCAGCGCGCCGGGCCACCGGGTGACCTCGGTCGAGCTGCCGTCGGCGAGCGTGACGGTCTTCGAGACCGAGCCGGCCGTGACCTCCGTGCGCAGGGTCTGCCCGTGGGCGTCGGTGACCTCCGAGACCCAGTTGCCGACGGTCGACGTCGTCACCCGCTCCACGGAGCCGTCGGCGTGCGTGCGGGTCTCGACCCGGTCGCCGTCGGGGTTGGTGCTGATCTCCACCGTCGGCGGCAGGACCTCGGCGTTCGCCGGCGGGGGCGGCGACCCGCCCGCCGGCACCCCCTCGTGGGCGATCACCAGGCCCGTCCGGCCGTCGACCGTCACCGACTCGGTGCGCCCGTCGGGGAAGGTGTAGACGCGGGTCGTCGACCCGTCCGGGTTGGCCACCGCGCGGACGTCGAGGCGGGTGGTGACCGAGAGCCCGTCGCTGCGGGTGGCGACGGCGGCGGCGCCCCCGTCAACGGTGGTGACCACGCTCGTCGTGAGCGTCTGCCCGGCGAGCCCGATCTGGACCGTCGAGAAGATCTCGTTCCCCGGGTTCGGCACACGGCCGTCCAGGTCGGAGCGGAAGCGAGTGGTGCTGCCGTCGAGGTCGGTGTGGTCCTCGGCGAACCCGGTGTCGGCGTCCCAGTGGCGCACGGTGCCCGACCCGTCGGGGCCGACCTCGGTGCTGCTGCCGGCGGTCCCGTCCACGTGGCGCGTGACGCGCGTCCCGTCGGGCTCCACCCACGACTCGTAGACGTCCGGGTCGCCGACGAAGCGGTGGACCTCCTGCACGCTCCCGTCGGGGTGGACGACCTCGACGGTGACGCCGCCGGTGTCGGGGTCCGTCGCGATCACGCGCTCGGTCGCGAGACCGGTCGGACCACCGGTGCCCGGGTGGCCCTCGTGGTGGACGGCGATGCCCTGCTGGTCGAGCGTGAACGCCTCGGTGCGTCCGTCGGGGAAGGTGAAGACCCGCGTGAGCGTCCCGTCGGCGTTCTCGATCTCGGAGACATCGACGCGGGCGGTCGTGGTGCCGTCGGGGCCGGTGACGGTGGCGAGGGCGTCGCCGTCGTCGAGGACGTCGACCCGGGTGACGATCCGTTCGCCGGCGGCCGAGGTCTCGACGGTCTCGAAGACCCCGGTCGAGGGACCGGCGTAGGGCGACCACTCCACCTGCGACGACGAGCCGTCCGGGTGCTCGACGAGCGACGTGTACGCGAAGTCGTCCCACGACCGCTCCGTCCGCGTCCCGTCCGGCGCCTCGAGCGTCGTCGACCCCCACGAGACGCCGCGCTCGTCGGTGACCCGGGTGCCGTCGGGCAGGGTGGCGACGGCGGGCTCGCCGGGTGCGGTGCGGTCGAGCTCGACGACCGTGCCGTCGGCCCGGGTCCGGACGATGTGCTCGGCGCCGGTGGCCGGATCGGGCGTGACCTCCTCGCGCACCGTCCCGCCGTGGTACGAGCCGTTGACCGCGGCGCCGGGGTCCTCCGGCGAGGTCACCGGGGCCCCGGTCCCCGCCCGGGACGCCAAGGCGATCGGGGCGCCGCCGGGCCCGATCGTGATGGTCTCGGTGCGGCCGTCCGGGAAGCGCAGGACGTGGGTGACGGAGCCGTCCGGGTCGGCGACGTCCTCGATCGACACCCGTACCGACTGGATCGTGGCGCCGTCCCGGATGGTGGCGGTCGCGCCGTCGCCGTCGGCGTCGACGACGACGGTGGTCTCGCCGTCCGTGCCGTCGGGACCGTCGACGGTGGTGTGCAGGACGACGCTCATCGGCCAGAAGCCGGTGAGCTCCGCGACGGTGGTGACGCCGTCGGTCCCGACCGTGGTCACGGTGGCCTGTGAGGAGTCGTGCACGAGGACCTGGTTCGTGCCGTCGGGGGCGGTGATCGTGGTGGTCGTGAGCGAACCGGCCCCGGCGGGCACGGTCTCCTCGACGACCGTCGACCCGTCGGGCCCGGTCCAGCTGTCGGTGCGGACCCCGTACACGTCCAGCGCGCGGATCACCTCGCGCACGGTGCCGTCGGCGAGGTGCTGCTCGACGAGCCCGGGGGTCGTGTCCCCCCGGTCGATCTCGAGGACGACACCGCCGCGGGCGCCCGGCACGCCGGCCGGGGCGACCGCGCCGGCGGCCTCGGGCGTGGGGGACGCGTGGGACTCGTGGTGGAGGATCTCCCCGACGGCGTTGACGGTGAACGCCTCGGTGCGGCCGTCGGCGAACGTGAAGGTGCGGGTGACGGTCCCGTCGAGGTTCGCGTGGTCGTCGACCTCGACCCGCGACGTGGCCGTGGCGCGTCCCTCGGTGGTGGTCGCGACGGCCTCGCCGTCGGTGGTGCCGACGACCCGGACGGTCTCCACGCCACCGTCGGGACGCGTGCTCGTGGTGGTGAACTGTTCGCCACCCGCGAGGACCTGGATCCCGGAGTACGGGCGGGCGAGCCGGGCGTCGGTGGCGGTGACGGTGCCGTCGGGGGCGTGGACCTCCTCGGCGAGGCGGTCTCCCGTGCGGGTCGCCGTCGTGATCGTCCCGTCCGGCGCGGTCGTGGCCCAGCCGCCGTCGGTCCCGTAGGTCTCGGTGACGACGACACCGTCGGCCCGGGTGAAGGTGTCGGTGGTCTCACCGCCGACGATCGTGCGGGTCACGTCGCGTTGGGAACCGTCCGCGTACGTCACCCGCAGGCGGCCCTCGCCGCCGGGCAGGACCTGCTGCACGACGACGCCGCCGTGGTACGTGCCGGCCGGCCCGGACGGAGGGACCTCGGCGCGTGGCAGGGGAATGACCGGTCCCGCGTCGACATCCGTGTCGGGGCCGTCGTCGCCGGTCTGGCCGGCGTGCGGGTCGGCGTGCGGGGTGTCGGTGGGCGGGGTGTCGGCGGGGGCGGGGCCGGTCGGCGGGGTGTCCGTCGAGGCGCTGCCCGAGGGCGGGGAGTCCACCGGCAGCGTGCCGACTGGCGGTGTGTCCACCGGCGACGCGTCGACCGGCGGGCCGTCGGTCGTCGGGGAGGTCGGGGCCGTCGGGGACCCCGTCGTCGGGGATCGCGGTGCGTCGAGGTCGACCCCGAGGGCGTCGAGGAGGTGCCGGGCCGCGTCCTGGAGCCCCGGGAACCGGGCGAGCTCGCCGTGGTCGGCGCGCGCGACCCCGATGATCAGGCCCGCGATGACGTCGAGGGTGTCGTGCGAGGCTCGGTCGCCCTGCCCGTTGCTGTCGTGGAGGGCCTCGAGGAGGGACTCCCGCAGCCGCGTCTCCCACGGCCGGAACCGGTCGGCGATGTCACCGTGGTGCCCGCCGTCGGCGTCGGCGTCGTCGGTGTCGTCGGCCCGGAACCCGGCGTGGGCCGGCGCGGCGCCCGGGGCCGCGCCGACGGGCACCGAGGTCGCGGGGCCGGCGTGCGCGACCCACGCGTCGGGCGTGGCGCCGGCCGACGACGCGGCCGGCACCGGCGTCGACGGCGCCGTGTCGGTCGTGGCGGTGGTGGTGACGGTGTCGTCGGTCCCGTCCCCGTCCCCGTCCCCGTCCCCGTGGCCGGGCTGGGCGTCCTGGGCTTCGGGGGTGGGGTCGGGCTCGGTCTCCGGAGACGGGGCCGGCGTCGCGTCCGTGGGTTCGGCGGCCGGCTGCGCGGCCGGCTCGGACACCGGCTGGGCGACCGTGGCGTCCATGTCGCCGGTGTCCTCGCCGTCGTCGCCCGTGTCCTCAGCGGGGTCGTCGTCCGCCGTGTCGGTGGTGGCCGAGGACTCGGCGTCGTCCGCGTCGTCGTCCGCGTCGTCGTCCGCCTCGTCGTCCGCCTCGTCGTCCGCCTCGTCGTCCGCGTCGTCGTCCGCCTCGTCGTCCGCCTCGTCGTCCGCCTCGTCGTCCGCGTCGTCGTCCGCGTCGTCGTCCGCGTCGTCGTCCGCGTCGTCGTCCGCGTCGTCGTCCGCCTCGTCGTCCGCGTCGTCGTCCGCCTCGTCGTCCGCCTCGTCGTCCGCCTCGTCGTCCGCCTCGTCGTCCGCCTCGTCGTCCGCCTCGTCGTCCGCCTCGTCGTCCGCCTCGTCGTCCGCCTCGTCGTCCGCCTCGTCGTCCGCCTCGTCGTCCGCCTCGTCGCCGCCGTCCTGGTCCTCCGCCGGCTGGTCCTCGCTCCCGCCGTCGTCCCCGTCGCCGCGATCCTCCGACGGCGCGTCCCCGGAGTCCGAGTCCGGGCTCCCGGCGTCGTCCGAGCCGCCCGAGTCCCCCGTGTCGGCGGCCTGAGCGGCGTCGTGGAGCGCCGCCGCCACGCCCATGCCCGAGCGGGAGAGTCGTTCCTCGAGGCGACGGGGCCCGCTCGCCCGGCGCTCGATCCGGAGGCTGCGCAACCGGGCGGCGTCCTCGGCGTCGAGCCGGAAGCGGACGATCAGCTCCTCGGGATCGTCCTCGAAGGCAAGCGTCGTCGCCTCGTCCGTCGCGAGCAGGACCAGCAGGTCCTGGATCCGTCCGGTCACGACAACTCTCCCCCCGCGCCGCACTGGTGCCGTATCGGCGCTGCGGGCGACAGCGTGCCGGGCGGGCGGGCCCGCGGTCTGCCGTAAGGACTACTGCATCCGCGCGCTCGGGACCGCTCGCTGTCGAGATCGGCCATCGCCGTCCCTGCCCGTCGGTCCTTCGCTGTGCGGGACGCTCAGCTCGTGGACCCGTGCTTCGCGTGCGATCTGGTGGCCGGTCGAAGGCACTGCCCGGCGGGACGATCCACCGCTCCCCACACTGGGTCGTCGAGCTGATCGACCGGCGGCGGACGCTGGGAGAGCTCAGTCCGCCCACACCGAGTACTCGTAGTCCGAGTACCTCTCGCGGGTGCTGCCGGCGTCCTCCCAGTAGTAGCGGTAGGTGCCGACGTGGCCCAGCTTGATCCGTGTGTCGGCGAGGATCGGGAACCCGCTGCGGCGCGCGCGCTCGCAGAAGGCGAAGTCTTCGCCGAGGTACCAGCTCCCGTCGCCGTCGGGGATGATCAACGGCAGGAAGTACGGCACGACCGGGACGCGGAAGCGCTGGTTGCAGACCGGGAGTTCCTCGTGCCGGGCGATGCCCTCGTACACCTCGCGGCGGGTCAGCAGGAAGCCTGCGGCGGCGTATCGGATCTCCACGAGGCCGCCGTGGCTCCCGAAGTGCACCTTCTCGGTGTCCGGTAGCAGGTGGCAGGACAGCGCCCGTGCGTCCTTCTTCGGGTAGATGCCGCAGACGACGGGGACGTCGCTGTCCCGCAGGCGCTCGACGTCGGCCACGTCGAAGACGACGTCCGAGTCGATCCACACCAGCTCGTCGAAGCCGTCGGCGAGGGCGTCGGAGGCCATCTGGCTGCGGGCCTGATCGATGGCCGCGTAGCCACGGACGCGTCGGACCGTGTAGCCCGCGGCCTCGAGCCGGCCCAGCCCGGCCTCGCACTCGGGGACGACGTGGCCCCCGACCGGCACGAGGACCACACAGCGACCGGGGTCCGCGCTCACGAACGCCTCCTCCGTGGGGTGATCGGGTGCCGAGACGGTAGCGAAAGCGCCCGCGCGCAGCGGACGTCGCTCAAGTCGATGCCACCGTGACCACGCAAGGTGCCGACGGTCGGACTCAGCGTCGTGCAGTAGTCCCTTACTGCTTACAACGCGTCCGGATGGCCGCAGGATCGTCTCCGCTCCGCGGGAGCCGGGGGAGGGGCGGCGTTCGGCGATGGCCGGGTGCCGCCGAGGTCGCCGACGACCGTCCACGGGCAGAACCCTGATCGCTGTCGGCACACCACGCGAAGGACGTACCGCGATGACGGAATCGCAGCTCCACGCGCTCATCACGAGGATGGCCACGGACTCGGAGTTCGCCCTCGCGGTCCAGGCCCGCCCCGACGACGTCGCCTCGGAGTACGGCATCAGTGCGTCCGACCTGTCCGTGCTGACGGCGCTGAGGGTCGACAGGGGCGTCCGGCAGCCGGCGCGTCTCGAGGAGCGGCTGTCCCGTTCGGCGCTCGTGTTCGGGGCGGAGCTGCACACGGCGGCCGGGGGCGACGACGGTGGCGGCGGCGACGCCGCCGACAGCGGTGGCGGGCACGACTCCGGCGGGGACGACTCCGGCGGGGACGACTCCGGCGGGGACGACTCCGGCGGGGACGACTCCGGCGGGGACGACGGCGCCAACGACGCGGATGGTGCGCACGACACGTCCGGGGACTCGGCGTCCGAGCACGACTCGGGCTCGGACGACTCGGGCTCGGACAACTCGGCATCGAGCGACTCGGGATCGAGCGACTCGGGATCGAGCGACTCGGCGGACGCACCGAGCGACGGCGACTCCGGGTCCGACACGGACGACACCCAGGCGGAGAGCGACGGGCAGCAGACCCAGGACTCCGACGACCTGTCCGGCCACGGCGCGGACGGCACGTCCTCGGGCGAGTCCCCTGCGGAAGGTCCTTCCGACGGGTCCGCGGCAACGCCCGTGACCAGCTCCGTCACGACGGGCACCGATCACGGTGCTCTTCCCGGGCCTCACGACTCCGGGGACGGAGCCCCCTCGTCGGCTCCCGGCGATCCCGCCACGGCGTCGGGTACCGGCACCGAGGGAGGCGTCCCGGGGCCAGACCTGACTTCGGGCGGTGCCGAGAACGGCCAGGCCGAGGGCGGGAGCCCGCACCCGTCGGTGGCCGAGTCCGGCGGTGCGTCCGCCGGCTGGGACACCGACGCGAAGACGTTCGCCGAGTCGCTGCCGTCGTCGTGGCAGCAGGGACCGGTGTCGACGGTCGCCTCCCCGAATCTTGTGCCGGTGGCCCCGACGACTCCTGACCTCGGATCGGGGCAGCCGTTGAGCGCCGGTCAGACAGGTGCGCCGGCGACCGGGACCGGCGCGGGGTCGGGACTCGGGTCGGGCTCTGGATACGGGTCCGACGGTGACTCGGGTTCGGGGTACGGCTCGGAGTCGGGTTCGGGTGGTGGGTTCGACGCCGAGTCCGGTTCGGGTGGTGGCTTCGACGCGGCCTCGGGTTCCGGTGGTGGGCTGGACTCGGGCGCTGGGTCGGACTTCGGCTCGAACGAGGGTCCCGGGCCGGGTGGCGGATACGACGCTGGGCCGGGTTCGGGTGCCGGTAGTGGAGCGAGCGACAGCTCGGGTTCGGGCCTCGGCTCGGATGGTGGCTCGGGTTCGGGCCTCGGCTCGGATGGTGGCTCGGGTTCCGGGTACGGCTCGGAGTCGGGTTCGGGTGGCGGGTTCGACGCTGGGTCTGCGTCGGGTGCTGGTGGCGGCTTCGACGCCGGGTCGAGTTCGGGTGGCGGGCTGGACGCCGGAGCCGGGTCGGACTTCGGCTCGAACGAGGGTCCCGGCTCGGGCGGCGGGTTCGACGCCGGTTCCGGGTCGGGTGATGGCGGTGGCTTCGACGCTGGGTCGGGCTCGGATGCTGGTTCGGGCTCGGATGCTGGGTCGGGCTCGGATGCTGGGTCGGAATCAGGTTCTGGTGGTGGCCTCGAGGCTGGGTCGAGTTCCGGCGGGGGCTTCGACGCTGGATCCAGTTCGGGTGGCGGGTTGGACTCCGGGTCTGGGTCGGGCTCGGATGCTGGGTCGGGCTCGGATGCTGGGTCGGGCTCGGATGCTGGGTCGGAATCAGCTTCTGGTGGTGCCATCGAGGCTGGGTCGAGTTCCGGCGGTGGGTTGGACTCCGGGGCTGGGTCGGGCCTCGGCTCGGATGGCGGATCGGGTTCCGGGTACGGCTCGGAGTCGAGTTCGGGTTCCGGCAGTGGCTTCGACGCTGGATCAGGTTCCGGTGGCGGGTTGGACTCCGGGTCTGGGTCGGGCTCGGATGCTGGGTCGGGCTCGGATGCTGGGTCAGGAGCGGACGCCGCTGCGAGCTCGAACGGCGGCTCCGGCAACGGTTCCGGCGAGGGCTCCGGCTCGGGCGTCGGCTCGGGGGTCGCCTCGGGCGTCGCCTCGGGCGTCGGCTCGGGCGTCGCGGTACCCGCAGGCTCCGGCGCCGCCGCGCCCGCCGGGTCGGGGTCGAGCGGTGGGTCGGGCGCCGGCGGCGGGGCGGGTGCCGGTTCGAGTGCCGGGGCCGGGAGCGGGGTCCCTGCCGTGCCCGACAGCAACATCGACTTCCGTCCCCGCCCCGCGCCGGCCGGTTCGGGAACGGGCGGACAGGTCCAGCACGTGCTCCCCGCGGCTGCGCACACGACGTCCGCCGACGGCGCCTCGCGGAGGTTCGGCGACGCCGCCCTCCGCTTGCCCGGCGACCTCGGGAGCTCCGGGGTGGCGAGCGGTCTTCATCTCCCGACGCAGCTCGGGCACACGACCACGGGGGCCACGTCGCACCCGACCACCACGAACACCGGCGCCGGGACCGCGGCGGCCGGCCACGGCACGACCCGTCCCGCGGGGTTCGGGACCGGCGCCGACGCCGGTCGGGACGCGGGCACGAGGCCCGGTGCGGACGTGCGGGGCGCCGGCAGCGCCTCGGGTGCCGACCTGCGGGACGCGGTCGCCCGGACCGGGCTGACCTGGGCCAGCGCCGCCGGCGTCCTGGGCGCCCCGGGCAGCGTCATCCGGGACCCCGACGGCGCGCGGCGCGCCGCCGGCACGGCGGCCGGTGACTTCTGGAGGAACACGACCCAGCAGGCGACGACCGCGGCGGACCGCGGGATCAGGCAGGCGGGACGCCTGCTCCCCGGCCCGCTGCACTCCTCGGGCGACGTCACCGGGCGCGGCAGCTGGCTGGTGAGCACCGACGGCCGGACCTCCATCGGTCCCGTGATCATCCGGGGAGGAACCTCCGCCTGGAGCGCGTGGCAGGCCGGTGCGCACTACGACGCCAGTCTCGGGAAGGACGGCCTCAAGGCGGCGGCCGACGGCAAGGTGGGTTTCGGCGCGGGCGTCGAGGCCCACGGCCAGGCCACTGCGGGGCCCGTGAACCTGAGCGGCCGCGTCGTCGTGGTGGTCGGGGCCGGGGCCGACGGACACGCGGAGGTCGCTGTCGGTGGGAGCGGCGCCGAGCTCTCGGCCGGCGGCAGGCTCGGTGCCTTCGTCGGGGTCGGCGGCGACGTCAGTGCCGGCAGCGAGTACGGCGAGGTGCACGCCGGGGTCTCGGCCCTGGCCGGTTTCGCCGTCGTCTTCAACATCGAGGTCACGGTCAAGAACGGCAAGGTCGGGTTCAGCGTCACTGCCGGTGGCGCGGTGGTCGTCGGGGGCACCGTCACGGTCGGCGGATCGTTCAACCCGCAGGCGATCGGCAAGACCGTCCTCGACAAGATCACCGGCGTCTTCGGCGGCGCCGCCGGCAAGCTCGGCGAGTTCTTCGGCGGGGTGGTCAACACCGTCGCCCACGCCGCCGCCGGGGTGGTCGACGCGGCGCGCGACGTCATCGGTGGGGTGGCCGACACCGTGCGCGACATCGTCCACGGGGCGACCGATCTGGTGAAGGGAGCTGTCGACGGCATCGCCGGTGCTGCCGGCGTGGTGATCGAGAAGGTCGGCGGCGTCGTCGACGGCATCGCCGACGCGGCCGGCGCCGCCATCCACTGGCTCGGCGAGAAGATCTTCGGGGCGGACAAGCCGGCTCAAGGGGACTCGCAGGGCGGCCACCCGGGAGGGAACGACAAGCCCGGGTCGGGCAGCGGTGAGGGGCAGGGCAGCGGCTCGGGGGGCGACGCCGGGAGCGGTTCGGGCAGTGGCTCGGGCAGTGGCTCCGGGAGCAGCTCCGGGAGCGACGACGACGACGGCGATGACGGCGACGGCGATGACGGCGGCGATGACGGGGACGCCGCCAGCGAGTCGGGCGACGACGACGGCGACGGCGACGGTGCGGGCGGCGCACCGGGCGGGGTGATCCGCCTCGGCGGTGGCGACGCCTGGGACCGCGCGATCCGGATCCTGCTGACCGCCGATGGCGCCATCGGCGACGACCGCCCGGGCGGTGACGGCGGTGGGGGCCTCGGCGACGACACCGGCGGGGGTCGGATGCCGGCGATCCGGTGGGACCCCAGCAGGGGTGGCGGCGCCGGCGGTGGGGACGAGGGCGACGGCGACGGCACGGGCCGCGTGCCCGTCGACGTCCTGCTGCGCCCCGGGGGCAGCGGGTCCAACAACGACGACCTGGGCGACGGTGACGGGACGGGCTACAACCCGGCGGACGGCCTCGTCTTCCCGGGTCGGGGCGGTGCGGGCGGGGGCGAGTCCGCCCTGGTCGTCGGGGCCCGGGAGCAGGCGCCCGCCGTCACCGACTTCCGGACCGGACGCTTTTCGGCCGACGCGCTCCGGGCGGACATCCAGGCTCCTCGGTTTCGGTGAGCCCGTGAGCCCGGATCGCGCTCAGCACCACCACTTGCGGGCGCAGTAGCCGCCGGTCAGGGCGCCGTCGGGCAGGCCGTCGTCGTCGTCCTCGAGGTCCACGTCGACGTCGTACTGGCTGGTGGAGGGCGCGTATTCAGGCGCGGAGCAGTCGCGGCCGGTGTAGTCCTGCGCCCGCAGGTCGGCGATCCGCGTGGCCGAGGCGTCGTCCTCGTCGACGCCGGTGTGGCTCTGCGCCACCATCGTCTCGCCGAGGTCGCTGCCGTCGGTGGTCGAGACGTAGCGCAGCAGGCGACCGTCCTCGTCGCGGTCGACGCCGGGCTCCTGCTCGAGCACCACTGACCGGCCGTCGAGCCACACCCCCGCGGACTCCTTGGCCTGGGTGCCGCCGTAGGTGCCGATCTCGCAGGAGTCGATGCCCAGGACCTGCACGCGCCGCCCGCCGGCGATCTCGAAGGTGTCGCCGTCGATCACCCGGGTCACCGCGACGGTCTCGCCCGCGGGCCGGGGCGTCGTGGTCGGCAGCACGGGCGCGGTGGAGCTCGGCGCGGTCGTCGTCACCGCCGGCGCGGCTGCCGGCGACACCGGCGTGGTCGGCGCGGACTCCTGGTTGCACGAGCCGACGACCGCGAGGAACGCGACGACGCCGATGGCCCAGCCCTTCTTCGACACAGCTCTCCCCGACAGAGATGACGACACGAGTGCCGGTGTCTCGCGCTCCCGGGGCGGCTCGTTACAGACCATTCGGTCGGCTTCTCTGGGCGTAACGGCGGAGGGCGGCGCGGCGACGTCCTCGTCAGAGCCCGGGCCGCCGGGAACCCCCGACTCGGCGGTCCGGGCTCTGTCTTCCTACGCGCCGAGCTCCAGCCGCACGTGGGTGCCGTCGGCCCCGCTCCAGATGTGCAGGACGTCGCTGAGCTGGCGCGCGAGCCACACCCCGCGCCCGCGGGCGGAGCGCACGTCGGGACGCCGGAGCCCGGGCGTCGTGCTGCCCATGTGCCCGACGTCGTGGATCTGCGCGACGATCCGGCCGGGCCGGGTCCACCAGGACAGCGTGCCGTGCCCCGCGCCGTGCTCGACGCTGTTGCTGACGAGCTCGCCGATCGCGAGCACCAACCCGTCGACCTGCTCGTCGCTCAGCCCGGCCTCCTCGCCGTGGCGCCGCGTCGCCACGCGGACCCCGCGCAGGCCCGAGGCCCCGGCGAACGTCGCCTGCTCGCTCGGCGGACCCAGCGGAGGCGCGGGCGGCGCGGGCACCGACGCGAGCACCTGGTCGGGGGAGCGGTAGCGCGGGTTGGGGCTCGCGGTGGTCCCGACGAAGAGCTCGGGGTGGTTCCAGTGCAGGTAGCGGTCGGTGTCGTCGGAGACGTCGGCGGCGGCGCACAGGCAGATCAGCGTCACCGGGAGCCCGGTGAGCGCGAGGTTGCAGCTCGCGTCGACGACGCTCCAGTAGTCGGGCGCCGACGAGTCCGGACCCGACCCGCCGACCGTGGTGCTGTCGCTGAGGATGAGCGCGGCGCGGTCGCCGCCCAGCTCGCCGAGCTCGCGCAGCCGCTCGGCCCGCCGCGCCGCCGTCGTCTGCCCGCTGTAGCTGTAGGGGAACGCCGGCTCGCCGAAGACGACCTCGCGGGCGCGGACGCCGAGGTGGCGCTCGACGGCCTCGCGCAGGGGCTCGTCGACCGCGGCCCACACGAGGTCGCCGCGCGTCACCGCGACGTCGAGCAGCGGGGTGAGCGTGGCGATGAGGTCGTCGGCGTCGTGGTAGACGACGGCGAGGTGCCGGAAGGGATCGGTGGCCGTCACGGGCGATCGCCGTCCTCCAGGTCGAGGACCTCGAGGCGCCCGGTGATGCCGAGCATGTCGAACATCCGCCGGGTCTGCCCGTGCCCGAGGCGCACCGCGAGGCGCCGCTGGGCGTCGTCGGCGACGTTCTGGGCGAGCAGGACGAGCCGCACCCCGGTGGAGTCGACGTAGTGCAGTCCGGTGAGGTCGAGGACGAGCAGCGGCGGCGCCTCGGCCTCGGCCGCCGCGACCTCGTCCTGGGCGGTCGGCAGGGTGTCGGTGTCGAGCTCGCCGCACAGGGCCAGCTCGAGGCGGTCCGGGTCGGCGGTGCGGTCGACCCACAGGCCGCCGCCGGAGCCGCTCACGGGTCGACCCGGACGACGAGCAGGGCGACGTCGTCGCGCAGCCGGCCGCCCTGGAAGTCGGTCACCGCGGTGACGACGCCGTCGGCGATCGCGTCGGCGCTCGCCCCGGCCAGCGAGGCCACCAGGGACGCGAGCCGCTCGGACCCGAACCACCCGTCGGGGCCGCGGGCCTCGGTGACGCCGTCGGTGTAGAGGACGAGGGCGTCGCCCGGGTCGAGCCGCACGCGGACCTCGGCCAGGTCGACATCGGGGTAGACGCCGACGAGCGTGCCGGGTACCTCGAGCCACTCGACGCGATCGCCCCGCAGTGTCTCGCCTTCGGCGCGGCAGCTCCGCTGCGCTTCGTGCCGAAGGACGATCGCCGGCGGGTGCCCGCCGTTGACGAACGCGATCGCCGCTCCCTCGTCGTCGACCGTCATCGCGGCGTGGGCCATGGTGGCGAAGCGGGCGCGGTTCCCGCCGCGGTGGCGCAGCATCGCCGTGTTGACCCGCCGCAGCACCTCCGCCGGCGCGAGCCCGTGGCCCACCTCGGCGTGGACGGTGTGCCGGATCAGGGCCGTGAGCGCGGCCGCCTCGGGGCCCTTGCCGCACACGTCGGCGACCGTGAGGGCCCACCGCCCGCGCTCGGCGTCCTCGTGCACGTCGTAGAGGTCGCCGCCCACGTAGACGTCGGTGAGGTCCGGGCTCGGCGGGCAGTAGCGGCCCGCGCAGGAGACCCCGGGGACGTCGGGCAGCTCGCTGGGCAGCAGCGCGGTCTGCAGCGTGCGCGCGACGAGGCGCTGCTGCTCGTAGAGGGCGGCGTTGTCCAGGGCGAGCGCGGCGGTGGCGGCGAGCTGGCCGACGAAGGTCAGGTCGTCGTCGGTGAACCGTTCCCCGGACTCGGCGTGGACCAGCGTCAGCGCCCCGAGGCTGCGCCCGCGCACCACCAGCGGCACGACGATCGCCGAGCGCAGCCCGATCGCCCGGAGCAGCTCCAGGTGGGTCGCGTCCCGCGCGGACGCGACGAGCAGCTCGTCGGGCACGTCGGTCATGACGACCGGCACCCCGGTCCGGGCCACCTCGATCGCACCGCCGGGGGCGTCCGGGTCCGGGGGGTAGCGCCGCTCGAGCTCCTCGACGAACGCGACCTTCGCGGGGTCGAGGTGCGCGACGGTGACGCGCTCCACCCGGGACCCCCGCACGAGGTGCACCGCCGACCAGTCGGCGACGCCCTCGACGACGAGGTCCCCGAGCCGGCGCAGCCGCTCCTCCACCGACAGCGGCGCCTCCATGAGGCTGCTCGCCTGCGCGAGGAACGCCATGCGGTCGCGCGCCCGCTCGGCGTCGGCGCGCGCCTGGTGCTCGGCGGCGTAGAGGCGCGCGCGGTCGAGGGCCTGGGCGCACAGCGCGGCGACGGCGAGGAGGAACTCGCGCTCGGCGGGGTCGAACGCGCGGGGCTGGTAGAAGCTGTAGACGACGGCGCCGAGGTCGCGGTCCTCGACGCGCAGAGGCAGGCAGGCGCAGGCCTGGTGGCCCTCGGACACGCCGACCGGAGCCATCTCGGGGTAGCGGGCGCGCCACTGGTCGGCGTCCTCCAGCCACACCGGCTCGCCGGTGAGCACGGCGTCCGACATCGGCCGCCCGCGCTGCAGGGAGACCCGCGTGAACTGCGCGGGGGTGGCACCGGGCCAGCCGTGGTGGTGCAGCGCGTCCAGGACGTCCGAGCCGTCGGTGCGGCTGTAGGCCGCGCACGCGTCGGCGCCGATGAACGCCGCGGCCACCGTGGCGGTGAGCCGTCCGATGTCCGCGGGCGTCAGGGCCCGGCAGAGCTCCTCGGTGAGCTGCTGGAACCCGGCTGCCCGGGTGGAGCCGCCGCCGACGTGCTCGTCGAGTTCGAGGCGCAGGAGGACCCCGGCGCCGACCGGCGTGGCGCGCAGGCACCCGGGCACCCCGGCACCGGGCAGGGCGTGGCCGGGGAGCGCGGTCGGCTCCCCGGTGCGGCGGGCAGCGTCGAGGGCGTCGAGCAGCTCGCCGGGCGCGACCGCGTCCCCCAGCGGGCTCCCGGCCCGCGCCGTTCCCAGCAGCTGCGTGCCCCGGGCGCTCAGCCCGTCGACGACGTGCTCGGCGCCGGAGGTGACGGCGAGCGCACCAGGGACTACACGGAGTAGCTCCTCGACGCCGATCTGCACCCGGTGGAGCTTATGCGCATTGGTCGGGCGGGCGCACGGGGCCGTTCGGTGACGGCACGTGACCGTTCGGTGCCGTCACCGCAGCTCGACGAGGTGCACGAGGCCGTCGGCGGTCAGGGCCGCGACCGTGCCGAGGCGCCGGGGGTGGACGGCGAGCTGGTAGACCTCGTCGGTCAGCGTCACCCGGCGCGGCTGGCCCCGGCGGCCGAGGTCCCAGGCGGTGGCCGTGCCGTCGGCGGCCGCGGTCAGCAGTGCCCGCCCGTCGAGGGCGTACTGCACGTCGAGGACCTCCTCCTGGTGCCGGAAGCGCTCGAGGGCGTCCCCCGTGCCGAGGTGCCACGTGGTCGCCAGCCCGTCGGCGCCGGCGGTGGCGAGCGTGACGCCATCGGGAGCGAAGGCAACGGCCCAGGTGATGTCGTCGGTGGGCAGGTGGAGGGCCGCGCGGGCCCGGCGCGTCGCCCGGATGCCGAACAGGTGGACGCCGCGCCCGGCGGTGGCCAGCCACGAGCCGTCGGGGCTGACGGCCAGGTCGCGGACGGGGTGGCGCAGGGCGCAGGTCATCACCGGCTGCCCGGTCGGGACGTCCCAGACGGCGGCGGTGCGGTCCTTGCCGGCGGTGGCGAGCAGGCGACCGTCGGGGCTGAAGGCGAGGGCAGCGACCACACCGTCGTGACGGGCCACCTCGCCCCACAGCGCACCGGTGGCGACGTCCCAGAGCAGGACCTCGCCGGCGTGGCCGCGGTTGGTCCCGGTCGCCACCGTCGCCCCGTCCGGCGAGAAGGCGATCACGCTGCCCTGCCGGTCGTCCGGCAGCCAGGTGTCGACGGCGCCGGTCTCGGCCTCGAGGACGACAGCACCCCCGGGGTCGGCGAGGACCCCGCCGAGGAGGCCCCCGTCGGGGCTGTACGCGACGGCGTGCAGCGGCTGCCCGTCGGGCTCCGGGAGCGGGCGCACGGTCGCCCGCGCGGCGGCGGGGCCGAGCAGCGTCGGCACCGGCCGCTGGGGCGGGGCCGCCCGCGGCGCCGGCGCGTCGAGCGCCGTCCGGACGGCCTCGGCGAACTCGCCCGCCGAGCTCGGCCGCTGGTCCGGGCGTTTCGCCAGCGCCCACGCCAGCGCGGCGCCGAGACCGCGCGGCAGGTCGGGGCGCAGGTCGGTGAGCGTCGGGGGCGCCACGTGGAGGTGTTGGTGGATCATCGCGGGGAGGCTCGGGGCCCGGAACGGCGGCTGGCCGGCGAGCGCCTCGTGGAGCAGGCAGGCCAGGGCGTAGACGTCGACCCCGCGGTCGAGCCGCTCGCCGGCGAAGACCTCCGGCGCCATGTAGGCGGGCGTGCCGATGATGGAGCCCGTCGCCGTCAGCGACTGTCCGACCCGGCCGTCGAACGCCCGCACGATGCCGAAGTCGACGAGGTAGGCGAAGTCGCGCCCGCGCGCGGTGGACACGAGGACGTTGGACGGCTTGACGTCGCGGTGGATCAGGCCGTCGTCGTGAGCGGCGTCGAGGGCGCTGGCGACCTGGCTGGTGATCTCGACCGCCCGCGCCGGCGGCAGCGCGCCCTGGCGCTCGAGGACCGTGCCCAGGTCCCGGCCCTGCGCGAGGCGCATGTCGATGAACAGCCGGCCGTCGATCTCGCCGTAGTCGTGGATCGGGATGACGTGCGGCGAGGACAGCCGGGCGGCGGCGCGGGACTCACGACGGAACCGCTCGAGGTACTCGGCGTCGGGCTCGAGTTGCGGTGCAGGAGCTTGAGGGCGACGGTGCGCTCGCGGACCCGGTCGTAGGCGCGGAACACCTCGCCCATGCCTCCCCGACCCACCAGCTCGAGGAGCTCGTAGGGGCCGAACACGCGCTGGTCCACCCGCAGCGCCCCCCGCCCCGTTGCCGATCCCGCCCGTCCGCGGCGCCATTGTCGCCCGACCGGCGAGCTCAGTGATCGCGGGCGTCGCCGGCGTCGTGGGAGCTCGACCCCGACGCGTCGTCCTCGGTGTCGCCGTGGCGGTCGGCGTCATCGCGTTGCGAGGCGTCCTCGTGCTGCGGGGCGTCCTCCTGCACGGAGGATTCTTCGTCGGAGCCCTCGTCCCGCGGCGCGTCGCGGTCGGTGTCCGATTCGCGGTCGGGGGCCTCGTGGCGGTCCGACTGCTCGCGGGGAGCGTGCTCCTCGCGGTTCTCGGAGCGGTTCTCGGAGCGGTTCTCGGAGCGGTTCTCGGAGCGGTTCTCGGAGCGGTCCTCGGGCACCTCGCGCCGCGTCTCGCCGGCTTCCTGGCCGCGGTCCTCGTCGTGGTCGTCGTCGTCCCGGGCGGCCTGGGTGTGGTCGACGCGCCACTCGCGGAACTGCACGGCGGTGGGCGTCGCGATGGTGCGGTCGCGGTGCAGGCCGGCCTTGAGGTAGCTCTGCTGGCCCGGGTAGAGCGTCCCGCCGGGCGGGCGGTCGTCGTCCACGACGGTCTCGCCGTCGCGCCACACGCTGACGGCGGCCTTGTCGGGGTCGGCGGAGAAGCGCACCCGCACGTGCAGCCGGGTCCAGTCCTCCGTGGGCGCCGGTCCGAGGACGCGGGTGAAGGTGCGCGGGCCCGACGGGTGCCCGCCGCCGCCGTGCAGGACGAGGTGGCCGTCGTGGATGCGGAGGTCGAGCGGGGCCGACCCCGGGCTGTCGTTCTCCCACCGGGTGATCACCTGGTGGCCCGGCGAGCGCGTGGGGAAGTCGCCGTCGAGGCGCACCGCGACGGTCACCTCGTGCTCGTCGCCCTCCCGGATCACGGGCAGGGCGGGCTCGAGCTCGCTGCGCTGGCCGCGGCCGGTCAGGACGAACGACACCTCGTCGCCGTCCCGCTGGGGCGGCAGCGCGCCGACCGTCGTCCAGGGCGTCGTCCGGAAGGCCGTCGGGTCGTCGGCGCGCCACACGGTCCGTGCCGGCGGTTGCGTGGGCAGGGCCGCCACGGGCTGCGCGACCTCCGGGGCCCGCGGCGCGGGCACCGACAGCACGGGCGCGCCGGAGCGGTCGTCGGGCACCCGGAACAGTCCGCCGGCGGGCGAGGCCGGCTGGTCGTACGAGGCCTCCTGAGACCAGGGGACCGTGGTGGCGACGATCGCGGCGCCGCCCGCGAGAGCGCCGGCGGCCACGAGGGAGACGGTGCGGGCACGCGTCGCGCCGGGCGGCGGACGGTGCGATGTCGCCGTCCCGCCGTCCGCCGGGAGAGGCGGTCGGATGCCCGATCCCGCGTCGCGATGGCGTCCCATGACCTGGAGGCTTGCCGGTTGGGTACGACGGAAACGCCTCGCGGCGCAGCTTGGTGCCGGCGAGCCACCGGGTTGCGACATCTGCGCCCGCCGACGGTCATCCCACGGGCGGAGGGAAATTCCTCCCGGGCGATGTCGATCCGCGTCCCTCGCCGTTCGACCTGGGGGTGAGAGGGTCCGGACGAGCGGCCCTGACGAGCACAGGGGAGAGACCATGAAGTACATGCTGATCATGCGGGCCACCGACGAGGGCTGGGCGTCGGTGGCGGACGTCGACATGGACGAGATGCTCGAGTCCATGGGCCGGTTCCACGAGGAGATGGAGCGCGCGGGCGTGCTGCTCGCCATGGAGGGACTCGACGACCCCGCCGACACCGTGGTGGTCGACCACGGCTCCGAGCCGCCCGTGGTCACCGACGGCCCGTACGGCGAGACCCACGAGCTCTTCGGCGGGTTCTACCTGCTCAACGTCGCCTCGAAGGAGGAGGCGGTCGAGTGGGCGAAGCGGGCTCCGGGCACGCGGGCCGGCTTCAAGACCGAGATCCGCCGGGTCAGCTCGATCGACGAGTTCCCGCAGGACAACCCGTGGATCCAGAAGGAGCGGGCGTGGCGCGAGGCCACGGGTCAGCTGTAGACCGCTGATGGCCGAGCCCACCGGCCGGGAGGCCGTCGCCGCCGTCTGGCGGATCGAGTCGGCGCGCATCGTCGGCGCGCTCGCGCGCTACACCGGCGACTTCGCGCTGGCCGAGGACCTCGCCCAGGAGGCGCTGGCCGAGGCCCTCGTGAGCTGGCCCCGTGACGGCGTGCCCCAGCAGCCGGCGGGCTGGCTGCTCACCACGGGACGCCGTCGCGCCGTCGACGCGTTCCGCCGCCGCTCCGCCCTCGACGAGCGGTACGCCGCCCTCGCCCGCGACCTGGGCGAGGGCGGCGCCCTCACCGGCGGCGACCACCCGCGAGAGGGGGACGACGTGCTCTGGGACCCGGACCAGATCGACGACGACGTCCTCGCGCTGATCTTCACGTCGTGCCACCCGGTGCTCTCCCGCGAGGCGCGGGTGGCGCTGACGCTGCGGGTGGTCGGCGGCCTGACCAGCGACGAGATCGCCCGCGCGTTCCTCGTCCCCACCGCGACGGTCCAGGCGCGGATCACGCGGGCGAAGAAGACGCTCGCGGCGGCCCGGGTGCCGTTCGCGGTGCCGCCCGCCGCCGAGCGGGCCGAGCGCCTCGGCACCGTGTTCAGCGTCGTCTACCTGGTCTTCACCGAGGGGTCGTCGGCCACCTCGGGCGACCGGTTGCTGCGCCTGGACCTCGCCGGCGAGGCGCAGCGGCTCGCGCGGGTGCTGGCCCGCCTGGTGCCCGACGAGCCCGAGGCGCACTCTCTCGTCGCGCTGCTCGAGCTCACCGCGGCCCGCTTCCCCGCCCGGACGGGACCCGACGGCGAGCCGGTCCTGCTCGAGCACCAGGACCGGCGGCGCTGGGACCGGTCGGCGATCGGCCGCGGGCGGGCGGCGCTCGCCCGCGCCGAGGCGTCCGGGCGGGGCCTGGGCTACTACGGCCTGCAGGCGGCGATCGCCGAGTGCCACGCCGTCGCCCCCTCGGTGGAGGCGACGGACTGGGGCCGCATCGTCCTGCTCTACGAGGCGCTCGGGCGGCTCGCGCCGTCGCCCGTGGTCGACCTCAATCGGGCGGTGGCCGTGTCCATGGCGCAGGGCCCGGCCGTCGCGCTGCCGATCGTCGACGCGCTGGCCGGCGCCGACGCGCTGGCCGGCTCGCACCTGCTGCCGAGCGTCCGCGGCGAGCTGCTCGCCCGCCTCGGACGGGCGGGCGAGGCCCGCGAGGAGTTCGCGCGCGCCGTCACACGGTGCGCCAACGCGCGCGAACGCGCCCTGCTCGAGGGCAAGCTCGCCGACCTCGCCTGATCAGGCGAAGTCGAGCAGCGGCTCGCGGTGCGCCGGCGGGTAGGGCGCCGGGCCCTGCCGGCGTGCCCGCGCCTCGAGCAGCGCCTCGTACTGCTGGCGCGGCGTCGGCCCGTGCGCGGCGTAGGCCTCGGCCGGCGTGGTCACGATCGGCAGTGCGGGCGGCGTGCCGCGCAGCACCGGCTCGATCACCGGCACCGTGCGCGGCGACGCCGCGCGGAGCACGGCCAGCTGCACCGTGGTGCTGGCGGCGACGAGCCGGATCACCGGGCGGGTGATCGCCACGGCCAGCGCGTCGACGACCTTCGGCTGCGGCGTGCCACCGAGGCGGCGCATCCACCGGGGGAGCGTCGCGACCACCGCGCGCCGGGTGACCCACGTGAACAGGCGGCGCACCGGCGACGGCAGCTCGGGCGGCAGCACGATCGCGTCCGCGTCGAGCAGGAAGTCCATCATGCGCTGCGCGTTCTCGGACGCGATCAGGCGCGGGCGGTAGGACTCGAAGTAGGCGCGGATGCCCGCGCGGGTGCGGGGCACGTCGGCGGGGTCGATGGTCTGGAACTCGGCGGCCCGCGCGCACTCCTCCCAGTACTGCTCCTCCTCGGCGGCGGAGAGCTTGCCCGGCCCGAACACCTCGTAGGTGTAGAGGATCGAGTGCCACGCCGTGAGGTGGATCCACAGCTGGGAGTCGGGGTCGTTCGCGTCGTACTGGCGCCCGGTCACCGGGTCGGTCCCGACGGCCCGCGCGTGGATCTTCATCAACGTGTCCGCGGCCGCGAGCACCGACGCGGTGTCGCCGAACTTGATCGTCGCGAAGTACTGCATCGTGCGGTCGTAGCGCAGCCGCGGGCGGGCCACGACCTGCCCGGACTGCTCGACCGAGGCCAGCAGGAACGGGTCCAGCTCCTCGACCACGACGGCGCGCAGGAATCCCAGCGCGAGCGAGGTGGGGTACGACCACACCTTCCAGGTCACCGAATCGGGCCCGAAGAACCCGTAGTCGGCGTGCTGCGCGTCCTTGCGCATCGACCGCACGACACCCATGCGGAGCTCCCCTCCGGTCAGCGAACGAACGGAAGGTAACAGTTACCGCCGGTATGAGATACCTCGTGTCCGGCCAACAGGGCCGGGATCACCGCGACGGGTGATCCGCGCCCGGATCAGGCGGGGCGGCGCGGCCCCCCCCCGGAGTCGCGCTCGCGCACGGCGATGGGCGCGCCCGCGAGGTCCTCGTCGTTGCACAGGATCGTCAGGTCGAAGTACGGCGAGCCCTGGGTCTCGTCGTGGTCCAGGTGCACGGCGATGACGTCGGGCGCCTCGCCGAGCCACTGCTCGACCTCGCGCAGCCAGGTCGCCGCGCGCTCGAGGGCCTTCGGGAGGTCGTCGTCGAGGAACTGGACCGGGCGATAGGGGACGCCGAGGATCTGGTCCTTCCCGCCGGGGCGGGGCAGGGACTGGGCGACGCCGAGGTCGTCGAGCTGCAGGGATGTCACGCGGTCACTCACGCCCGTGAGCTTCCAACCACCGGTTCCGGTGCCGCAAGCGGACCCGCCGCGGGAGTCCGTCAGCGCCCTCCCCGGCGCGCCGAGCGCCGACTCAGCGGACGTGCGGCGTCCACTGACGGCCGTCGTACCAGCGCTGGGCACCCCGCGCGTCGCGGTACCAGCCGGGGGGCGGGTCGGGCGGTCTCGGCACCGCGGCGAGGGCCACGGTGGCGTCGGCCGCATCCCGAGGGACGGGCCGCGGGGTGGCGTCCGCGGTGAGCGCACCGCGGGTGCGGCGCAGCCCGACGCCGACCGCGACGGCGCCCACGAGCGCGACCCCGACGACACCCCAGGTGACGGTCGTCATCGTGGCGAGCTCGGCGGCGTCCCCGAGGTTGCTCTGTGCGGCCAGCGTCTTGCCCTCGGCACGCCGGGCGTCCCCGCGGGCGAGCGCGTCGCGCGCGTCGCGCGCGTCCTGACTGTCTGGGCGCTGGCGCTCATCCGCGCGTCGTGCCGGGGCGCGAGGACGGCCAGGACGAACACGGTGCCGAGCACCGCGACCAGGGCCAGGACCACCGCGAGGGTGGCGAGCAGGCGTCGCTTCATGTCGTGTCCCCGGGGCTCGAGACGGATCGTCGGTCCTCGGACGGTGCTCCGGGGTGGGGATGTTCCGCGGCCGCGGGACGTTGGGCCGGACGGACGCGCCACCCCCTCGCGGGCGGACCCGTCGAGGGGTCACGACACCGCGCGGTCGTCGCACCGGCCAGTGCTCGGCGCGCAGCTCGCGCTTGAGGATCTCGCCGGCGCCGGAGATCGGGAGGGCGTCGCGCAGCTCGACGGTGCGCGGCGCCTTGTAGCCGGCGATGAGGCTCTTGACGTGCTCCCGGAGCTCCTCGGCGGTGGGTGCCGCGCCCGCGGCCGGCACGACCACGGCGTGCACGCGCTCGCCCCAGTCGTCGTCCGGCACGCCGATGACCGCGCAGGACGCCCACCTGGACGCCCCCGACCGGGACGCGCTGCGGCGCTCGCAGCGCGCGTACCTCGCCGAGTGGGTGGCCCTGCTGGCGACCGCGCGCCCGGCGTCACCCGGCCCGGAGGCCCGCGTGCTCGTCCACGCGGCGCTGGCCCTGGTCAACAGCGTCGGCCGCGTCCACCACCTGGCCGTCCGCCCCGGCGCCCCGCGGCGCACCGCGGCCCTCGCCGGCGCCGTCCTCGCGAGCTGAGCCGCCGGGCAGCGCGAGGCGCGCGATGGTGCCCAGCACCCCGGCGTACTGCCGGTACAGCGGACCGCTCGTGTACGGCAGGCCGTAGCGCTCGCAGAGGTCGCGGATGCGCGGGGCGATCTGCGCGTATCGGCGTGAGGGCATGTCGGGGAACAGGTGGTGCTCGATCTGGTGGGACAGGTTGCCGGTCATGAGGTGCATCAGCGGCGACCCGTCGAGGTTCGCCGAGCCCAGCATCTGGCGCAGGTACCACTGCCCGCGCGTCTCGCCGTCGAGCTGGTCCTCGGTGAACGTCTCCGCGCCCGCCGGGAAGTGGCCGCAGAAGATCACCGCGTGGGTCCAGACGTTGCGGGTGACGTTCGCGGTCAGGTTGCCCAGCAGCGTGGTCGGCGCGGCGAGGCCGGCCAGCAGCGGGTAGCCCACGTAGTCCTTGAGCAGCTGGCCGCGGACCTTGCGCCACAGCCCGCCGAGCTCGGTGCGCGCCACGGACCAGGGCTTGCGGCCCGCCGCGACCTCCTCGAGCTCGATGTCGTAGATCGCGATGCCGTACTCGAAGCCCAGCGCGAGCCCGGCGTTGATCAGCGGCTGGAGCAGGTGATACGGCTTCCAGGGCTGCTCGGGGTCGACGCGCAGCGTCGAGTAGCCGATGTCGCGGTCCTTGCCCAGCACGTTGGTGTACGTGTGGTGGACGTAGTTGTGCGAGTGCTTCCAGCCCTCGGCCGACGACGCGGAGTCCCACTCCCAGGTGCTCGAGTGGATCTCGGGGTCGTTCATCCAGTCCCACTGGCCGTGCAGGACGTTGTGGCCGATCTCCATGTTCTCGAGGATCTTGGCCACCGAGAGCGCGGCGGTGCCGGCGAGCCACGCCGGCGGCAGGAGCGAGAACTGGAGCAGGACGCGCCCGCTCGTGTCGAGACCGCGCTGGACCGCGATGACCCGGCGGATGTAGCGGGCGTCGTCGTCGCCGAGGTCGGCCGTGACCTCCGCGCGGAGGGCGTCCAGTTCGGCACCGAGACGCTCGACGTCGACGTCGGTCAGGTGCGCGCTGGCGGCGGCGGTGGTGGTCGTGCTCAAGCGGGGGTCCTCCCGGACGGGCGTGTCGGTCGCTGTCGGCGGACCGAGGACGCGGGTCTGGGAGCCGCTCGGGACGTCATGGTGGGGTCCCCGCAGGCGGGACGGGGAACCGCCCCGGGCCGGTGATGGGTGACACCGGCCGTGCGGACGGTGTGACGGATGGGTGCGGGCGGCGCGCGTGTTCTTCCTGGTGCCGCCTCGAGATCGCATCGAGATCCCCGGGCCGGCCGTCACCGGACAACGAGGTCCGGAGAGGAGTTGTCGTGCAGCGTCACGAGAGCCCAGTCCTGATCACCGGCGCAGCGCTCTCCCCCGCCGAGGAGTTCGCCGCCCGCCGCCGCCGCTACTCACTGATCATGTCCATGCGCATCCCCTGCCTGGTCGTCGCCGGCGTCCTGGCCATCGGCTTCGGCTGGACCATCGCCGCCGCCGTCCTCGTGGTGGCGTCCGTGCCCCTGCCCTGGATCGCGGTGCTCATCGCCAACGACGCCCCGCCGCGCAAGGCGGAGAAGACCGCCCGCTGGCGCAACGACCAGGTGCTCGAGACGCACCCGGTGCGCGCGATCGAGCCGGCCATCGTGATCGACGTGCCGTCCGACCGGGCCGCCTGACCCGATGGCCGGCGAGGGCACGGGCACCTGGGCGCAGATGATCGCCCCCGGGCACCGCGGCGCGGTCGCGGTGCTCGCGGGCGGCACGTCGATGTTCGCCGTCGACACCTACGTCACCGCCAGCCTGCTGCCCTCGGCCGTCGCCGAGATCGGGGGCGAGGCGTTCTACGCCTGGCCCACCACGCTCTTCCTGCTCGCCGCGGTCGTGGCCTCGTCGCTCACCAGCCGGGTGCTGGCGACGGTCGCGCCGGCGCGGGCCTACCTCGTGGCGCTCGCCGTGTTCGCGGCCGGCGCCCTCGTCGACGCCGTCGCCCCGTCGATGGCCGTCCTGCTGCTCGGGCGGGTGGTCCAGGGCGCGGGCGGGGGCCTGCTCGCGGGCATGGGCTACGCGCTCATCCGCCTCGCGCTGCCCCGCACGCTGTGGACCCGCGGCAGCGCGGTGATCGCCGCGACGTGGGGTGTCGCGCTCGTCGTCGGACCCGGCCTGGGCGGGCTGCTCGCCGGCGCGGGGCAGTGGCGCTGGGCGTTCGGCGCGCTGGTCGTCGGGAGCCTGCTCATCGCGGGCCTCGTGCCCGCCGCCCTGCACCGCGCCCGCGCCCGGACGGCGCCCGGCCCGTTCCCGCTGGGGTCGGTGCTGCTCGTCGGCGCCGCGGCCGCGGTGCTCAGCGTCGCTGGCCTCGCCGCCGACGTGCTCGTCGTGGGCCTGGGCCTGCTCGTCGCCCTGCTGCTGCTCGCCGGCTTCGTCGTGCACGAGCGCCGCACCCCCGCCGCCGTCCTCCCGCGTGCGGTGTTCCGGCACGGCTCGTCGCTGCGCTGGATCTACGCGCTGAGCGCCGTGCTCGTCGGCGTCTCCGCGCTCGAGGCGTTCGTGCCGCTGATCGGCCAGCGCGTCGCCGGGCTCTCACCCGTGCTCGCGGGCTTCCTCGGCGTCGCGCTGGGCGCGGGCTGGGTGGCGGGCGAAATGGTCAGCGCCTCGGCCCGCCACCCGCGGTGGCGGGTGCTCGCCGGTCCGGTGCTGCTCGCGGGCGGCACCGTGCTCGTCGCGGTGATGCTGCTGCTGCTCGACGGCCCGGCCGCCGGCCCCGTCGCCACGGTGCTCTGGACCGTGGGGCTCGTGGCCGGCGGCGCCGGCATCGGCACCGCCTGGCCGCACCTCGCCGCCGCGGCGATCGGCGGCGCCGAGCCGGAGGCCGAGACCGCCGCCGACCCCGACGACGCCGCCCGCGACGAGGGCGAGGCGGACAAGGCCTCCGCCGCGGTCACCACGGTGCAGATGCTCGCGGTGTCCGTCGGCACCGCGCTGGGCGGCGCGAGCCTCGCCCTCGGTGGCGACGACGCCCTCGCCGGCGCCCGCTGGCTGTTCACGGTGTTCGCCGTCGTGGCCGTCGTCGGGGCCCTGGCGGCCCGGCCGGCGGTGCGCGGGGTGGCGGCGGACGCCTGAGCGCTACCGCAGGATCTCCACCAGCAGCACCCACGCGTTGGTGAGGCCGCCGAGCAGCCCGAGCGCCACGGCCGCCGGCAGCCAGTAGAGCCCGCCGAGCGACTCGGTGAGCACGCCGACGCCCGCCAGGACGGGCGCGACCGCGACGACCATGGCCGGGACGACGGTCGTGCCGAGCCACGACGACAGCGGCTGCTCGTGAGCGCGGCTGCCCGGGCGGCTGAGCCACCCGAGCGCCGAGCCCGCGACCGTGGCGACCACGAACAGCTCGACGGCCAGCGCCACCGTGGACTGCTCGGGGATCAGCAGGACGAGGGACAGGAAGACCGGCGTCACGAGCAGGATCAGCGCCTCGGCGGCCCGGGACGAGATGCCGCGGTGCGCCAGGATCGTCTGGATGTTGATCGAGACCGCGACGAACAGCAGCCCGGCGAGCGCTGCGGCGGCGCCCGCCGTCCCGACCGCGAAGTCGGACCACGGCGCGGCGTCGTAGGCGGCGTCCACCGGGCTACGCCAGCTTCTCGCGCATCGCCGACGCCACCGCCTGCAGCGCCGAGAGCGGCCGGATCATCACGGTGAGCCGGTCGATCGAGCCCTGCGCGTCGTGGTGCAGCAGGTCGATGCCCTCGAGCTGCTTGTCGCCGACGCGGGCGCGGAAGACGAGCACGTGGTCCTCGCCGCCGCCCACCTCGGCGACGTAGCGGAAGTCCTCGAACACCTGCGCCACCGCGTGCAGGATCGGCGCGACCGCGTCGCGACCCCGGTAGGGGCTGTGCACGACGGGGCTGTGGAACTCCACGTCGTCGGCCAGCAGGGCCACCGCCGCGTCCATGTCGCCGGCCTCGACGGCCGCGCGGAACGTCGTCGTCACTGGGTCCCCTCCACGATCTGGTCGCCGACGCGCAGCGGTGGCAGCGAGCGGGCGATCTGCTCGCGGTCGGGCTCGAGCCACGGCGGCAGCCGCAGGTGGCGGCCGAGCTCGAGCAGCGGCTCGTCGATCGCGAAGCCGGGCTGGTCGGTGGCGATCTCGAACAGCACCCCGCCGGGCTCGCGAAAGTAGATCGAGGTGAAGTACTGCCGGTCGAGGATGTCGGTGACCTTCAGCCCCGCGTCGACGAGGTGGCGCCGCCAGCGCTCCTGGGTCTCGCGGTCCGGCGCGCGGAAGGCGATGTGGTGCACGGTGCCGCCGGCCTGGAGGCCGCGGTCGGCGTCGGTGGTGGCGGCGACGTCGAGCACCGCGCCGGGCTCGTCGCCGCCCATCCCGAAGCGGCTGCGCGCGCCGCCGCCCTCGGCGTCCATGTTGAGCAGCCCGGTGAGGAGCTCGGCGGTGGGGTCGAGCAGGCGCTCGGTCAGCGTCACCGAGTGCAGGCCCCGCACGGCGTGCTCGGCGGGCACCGCGGCCACCCCGTCCCAGCCCGAGCGTGTGTCGCCGGGCGAGGCGACGAGGTCGACGACGAGCCCGTCCGGGTCGCGCAGCGTCAGGACCTCCTCGTCGTGGCCGCCGCTGGTGCGGTCGCGGGGAGGGTCGGCGTCGACGCCGCGGGCGGCGAGGTGCTGCTGCCACCAGCCCAGCGACCCCGGCGGGACGCTGAACGCGGTGGCCGTGGTCAGCCCGGTGCCCTGCCGCCCGGCCTCCACGTCCCGCCACGGGAAGAAGGTCAGGATCGTCGACGGCCGGCCGGCCTCGTCGCCGTAGTACAGGTGGTAGGTGCCGGGATCGTCGAAGTTGACGGTCGTCTTGACCAGCCGCAGCCCGAGGACCGCGGTGTAGAAGTCCACGTTGCGCTGCGGGTCGCTCGCGATGGCCGTGACGTGGTGCAACCCGTGGGGGCTCACGGCGGAACGGGTGACGGCGGGCGGCTCGGGGGCGTTCACCCGGGCGGCCGGATTGGGCTCGGCGTCCACCGGGAACAGCCTACGGCCGGGACCGTTGCGGAGAGGACGAGGCGGACGCGCGTGGCCGAGGTCGACGAAGCCCTGCACCTCGTGGTGCCTGCGACTCCCGAACACGTCGGGCGCCTGCGCCGGGCGGTGCGGCGGTGGCTGCGCTCGGTGCTGGGCGACGAGGACGAGGACGCCGTCGACAACCTCACCCTGGCCGCGAGCGAGGCCCTCGAGAACGCCGCCGAGCACGCCTACGCCGGGCACGACGAGATCGGCACCATGACCCTCTCGGCCCGCCGCGACGACACCGCCGACCGCGCCGTGGTGATCACCGTGTCGGACACCGGCCGATGGCGCGCCCCGGCCGACAGCACGGGCTACCGCGGCCGCGGCCTGGCGCTGATCGAGGAGCTCACCGACGCCCACGATGTGCAGCCGGGGCCCACCGGCACGACGGTGACCTTCCGTCACGCCGGCTGACGCGACTCAGACCGCGGGCAGCCGCAGGTCGATCTGGTAGCCGCGGTCGCCGTAGGTGACGACGCCGCGGCAGCGGACGGGCCCGGCGACGTCGACGAGGTGGCGGTAGCGGGCGCTCATCGCCGCGGTCAGCTCGCCCACCCGCTGCCCGCCGACCCGGACCTCGACCGCGAAGTCCCCGCGGTGCCGGCCCGCGCTCACCCGCGACGACCACAGCTCGGCGGGCACCGACGTCGGGGTGGCGCCGGCGCGGTGGTGGCGGGCGAGGACGTCCTGGTGGTCCTCCTCGCGCGTCACGGTCACCTGCTCGTCGGCGGCGAGCTCGGGCCGGGGCGCGAACGTCGGGGCGGGCCACGGACCCGATGTCGCGTACGCGGGGCCGGCGGGGACGGGCGCGGCGGTGCGCGACCGGTCGACCAGCCACCAGAGGCCGAAGGGCACGGCGAGGATCAGCGCGGTGATCGCCAGCCACTTGATCACGAGGATCGCGAGGCCCACCACCAGCAGACCGCCGACCACCTGCGCGCCGGTCGACGTCCGCTGTCCTCTCGCCATGCCGACCCCATCGTCGCGGATGGGCGATTCGTGACAGGAGTAACGACCGCGGCCCGGCGCCCGACAAGCGCGACGATCACGCCGGCCGAGGGGGGACGACGAGGGTGCGCACGGCCTACAAGGTCTGGTTCGGCATCGCGGCCGGCGTCTTCTGCCTCGTCGCGGTCACCGACCTCGCCGGCCCCGCCACCCCGACGGCCGGCACCACTGCCGGCTCCTCGTCGCTGCCGACGACGACCACGACGGCGCCCGCACCCCTGCCGCTGGGAGTCGCCGCGCCCGCCGTCGGATCGGCGACGCCGGCGCAGGTGATCGCGGTCATCGACGGCGACACGTTCCGCCTCGCGTCAGGCGAGGAGGTCCGCGTGCTGGGCATCGACTCGTGCGAGGCCGCGACGCCCGGGGGGCAGCGCGCGACGGCGGCGGCGCGCACCCGGCTGTTCGCCGGCCCCGTGGTGCTGACCGCCGAGCCGGGCGTCGACCGCGACCGCTACGACCGCCTCCTGCGCTACGTCGCCGTGGGCGGCGCCGACTACGCCTCGGGCATGGTCACCGAGGACCACACCGCGATCTACACCCGTGGCCGCAACGACGCCTCGCCCGCGGTGCAGGACACGCTGCGCCGCCTCGACGCCGGCGGACGGGTGTGCGGGAGCGCGGTGACCTCGTCGCCCACCCCCACTCCCGACCTCGATCCCGACGTCGACCGCCCGTACACCCCGCGCGCCGAGGCCCCGCGCACGACCGCCCGGAGCCGCTCGGACTCGGGCGGCACGCGGCCGCGGTCGGGGAACTCCGGGCACCTCTGCCTGCCCGGAGAGCGCGACGGCGACGGGGACGGCTACTGCGGCGAGGGGCGCTGACCGGCGCATCGGCCAGGTGCGGCTACGCGGGCGCGGTGCCCTCGGCGCGGCGGGTGGTGCGGCGCGACAGGCGTGGTCGGCGCACCGTGCGCGGCGTGGCCGTGCGACTCGACGCCGACCGCGAGGTCGACGTGCGCGGGTCGGGCGCCGTGGCGGGCACGTCGAGCAGCTCGAGCGCGGAGTCCGGGATGAGGGCGAGCTCCCGATTCTTGATCATGTTGCTGCCCTTCCTGTGCGGTCCGGGCTGTTCGTCGACCCGGAGTGACCATGTCCAGTGAACGCGGTCACGCCGCGTGCGGTGCCCCGATCCGCCACCGGATCGATCAGGTGGCTCCCATCGAGCGGCGGATGGTCGCGCCGCCCGGACGAGCGGCGCGGGGGTCACGGCGGGAGGAGCGGCCGGAGGTGCGCCGTGACCCACCGCTCGAGCGTGCTCGGCGTCGTGGTGGCGACGGTGCGCGCCTGCTCGGCCACGAAGCCGTCCCGCAGCCCCGCCGACATGCCCACGATGGCCTCGACCTGCGCCTCGCCGAGCCCGACCCCGCGCAGGACCGCGCGCAGGTCGTCGTCGGCGATCCGCTCCGCGCGCACCGGGCGCCCGAGGACCCCGGTGAGCAGGTCGGCCACCTCCGCGAACGACAGGTCGCGCGGCCCGTGCACCGCCTGCACGCCGCCCCTGGTCCACGGCGCGAGCAGGCGCGCGGCCGCGACCTCGGCGATGTCGCGCGGGTCGACCCAGGGCATCGGCCGTTCGAGGTGCATCGCCGTGCGCAGCATGCCCTCGTGCAGCGCGGGGTCGCGCATCAACAGCCGCGGGCGCACCCCGGCGGCCACGAGCGTGCGCAGCACGTGGGACCCCACGTGGCCCGCGGGGTGGTGAGGGCGATCGTCATCGGTCCTCCCGTCGTCGATCGGGTCACGATGCCGCAGAGGTCCGACAGCGTCCGGTGCTAGGTTCATCGTGCGCAATTGAATCGCTCACGTCGAAAGGACAGCGATGCCCACGTCGAACGTCGGGACCGAGAACGGCAGCCCGGTCGACCTGTACTACGAGGACCACGGAGAGGGCCGTCCCGTCGTGCTCATCCACGGCTGGCCGCTGTCCGGCCGGTCCTGGGAGAAGCAGGTCCCGGCCCTCATCGAGGCCGGCCACCGCGTCGTCACCTACGACCGCCGCGGCTTCGGGTCGTCGTCGCAGCCGTGGACCGGCTACGACTACGACACCTTCGCCGCCGACCTCGACGCGCTGCTGCGGCACCTCGACCTGCGTGACGTCACGCTGGTCGGCTTCTCGATGGGCGGCGGCGAGGTCGCGCGCTACCTCGGCCGGTACGGCAGCGAGCGGGTCGCGCAGGCCGTGTTCGCCGGCGCCGTGCCGCCGTACCTGTACAAGACCGACGACAACCCGGACGGCGGGCTGGACGACGCCACGATCCAGGGCTTCCTCGACGGCGTCACCGGCGACCGGGTGGCCTTCCTCGACGGCTTCGTCACGAACTTCTTCACCGCGGGCGACCGCTCGGACCTCATCAGCGAGCCCTCGCGGGTCTACCACCGCGAGATCGCCGAGTTCGCCTCGCCGAAGGGCACGCTGGAGTGCATCAAGGCCTTCAGCTACACCGACTTCCGCGAGGACCTCGCGAAGATCGACGTGCCCACGCTGGTCATCCATGGTGACGCGGACGCGATCGTGCCGTTCGAGGTGTCGGGCAAGCGCACCGCCGAGGCCGTGGCGGACAGCCGGACCGTCGTCATCGCGGGCGGCCCGCACGGCTTCAACGCCACCCACGCCGACGAGTTCAACCAGGCGCTGGTGGAGTTCCTCGGGGGTGCCTGACGGCCTGTGTGCACTTCTTGGTGCTCAGGCACCGAGAAGCGCACACGTGCGCGGAGCGCACCTTCAGGGGAGCACGGCCGTCACGTCGATCTCGACGAGGAGGTCGGGCTCCCCGAGCGCGGTGATGCCGATCAGCGTGATCGCCGGCGTCACCTGGCCCAGGTCGGCGGCGGCGCGCATGGCGCCCTCGCCGAACAGCGCCATCTTCTCCGGCGCCCAGTCGACGACGTAGACGGTCATCTTCGCGACGTCGGCGAACGACCCGCCGACCGCCGCGAGCGCGGTGGCCACGTTGCGGAACGCCTGCTCGGTCTGCGCGGCGAGGTCGCCGGGGCCGACGGGGGCGCCCTCGGCGGTCCGGGCGACCTGGCCGGCGAGGTAGACCGTCCGCGTGCCCGTGGCCACCGCGACCTGGCGGTAGGCGTCGGGAGCGGGCAGTCCGGCGGGGTTGAGCAGCTCGACGGGCACGGTGACCTCCGGGGTTGGTAGTGCGGTTGACATAGCGTTGTTATGAGTAGGTATAGCAGTGCTATGTCATCCTGGGCAAGTGCCGAAGCCCGCCGACCCCGCCGTCCGCGCCGCCCTCATCGAGCACGCCGCGACCATGGTCGTCGCCCGCGAACCCGTGACCCTGCGCGCGCTCGCGACCCGCGCCGGCACGTCGACGATGGGCGTGTACACGCACTTCGGGGGCATGCCGGGGCTCTGGGCAGCGGTGCGCCAGGAGGGCTTCCTGCGCCTCGCCGCGCGCCTCTCGACCCTGGCGCCGACCGACGACCCGGTCCGTGACCTCGGCGCGCTCGGCGCCGCCTACGCCGCGAACGCGCTGGAGAACCCTGCCCTCTACCGGCTGATGTTCGACGCCGCCGCCGACCTGCCCGACCCCGAGGTCGCCGACGGCGCGTTCGCCCCGCTGGTCGACGCCGCGCGCCGCGCCCGTGAGGCCGGCCGCCTCGCCGACGCCGACCCCGTCGACGTCGCCACCCGTCTCTGGGCGGGCGGGCACGGGCTGGTGATGCTGGTGGTCACCGACGTGCTGCCGCGGGCGGCGCTGACCGCGCACGGGCCGGCGCTCAACGCCGCCGTGCTCATCGCCGCGGGCGACGACCCGGCGCGCTGCGCCGCGTCGGTGCAACGCGGGTGGGACGGCTGAGCGCTCCGGTTAGGTTCCCGCTCCGTGGACGCCGCTGTGGACCCCGCCGCACTCGTCGCCGAGACGCCCCGCGCCCAGGCCGCCGCGATGCGGGCCGGGCACGTCACCGCCGTCGAGCTCGCCGCGGCGACGGTCGCGGCGGCGCGCGAGGTCGACGCCCGGCTCAACGCCTTCGTCGAGATCGACGCCGACGTCGCGCGCATCGCCGCGCAGGAGGCCGACCGGCGGCGCGCGACCGGCGAGGACGGCCCGCTGCTCGGGGTGCCGATCGCGCTCAAGGACGACCTCGACGCCGCCGGCCACGTGACGTCGTGGGGCTCGCGGGCGCGCACCACCCCGGCGCGCGCCGACGACGCCGTCGTCACGCGGCTGCGGGCCGGGGGGCTCGTGCCGATCGGGCGCACGACGCTGCCGGAGCTGGCGCTCTACGGCTTCACCGAGTCGGCGCGGTTCGGCATCACGCGCAACCCCGCCGACGTCACGCGCACGCCCGGCGGATCGTCCGGGGGCTCGGCGGCCGCGGTGGCGGGCGGCGCCGTGGGCCTCGCGACGGCGAGCGACGGGGCCGGCTCGATCCGCATCCCCGCGTCGTGCTGCGGCCTCGTCGGCATCAAGCCCGGCGCCGGCCGGACGCCGGGCGGCGGGTGGAACGGGCTCTCGGTGCAGGGGTGCGTGACCCGCCGCGTCGCCGACTCCGCGCTCTACCTCGACCTCGTCGGCGACTTCCCGACCCCGCTCGCCGACGCCGCCGCGCAGGACCCGCCGCCCCTGCGCGTCGGCATCGACCTCGCCTCGCCCGTGACGCCGGCGCTGCCGCTGGACCACGAGCTGGAGGACGCGGTCGCCGGCGTCGCCGAGCTGCTCGCGTCGCTCGGCCACGACGTGCGCGCCGTCCGCGTGCCCTACGGCATCGCGTCGCTGCCGTTCATCGCCCGCATGCTCGACGGGCTCGCCGCGTCGGCGGCGGACGTCGACGACCCGGAGCGGCTCGAGGCGCGCACGGCCGAGATCGTGCGCCTCGGACGCCTCGTGCCGCACGCGGTGATCGGGCGCGCCCGGCGGCAGGGCGAGGCGTTCGGGCGCCGGGTGCTCGCCGACCTCGGCGTCGACGTCCTGCTCACCCCGCCCGCCCGGGGACCCGCCGTGCCGATCGGGCACTGGGACGGCCGCCGCGGGCTGCCGACGATGCTCGGCATGGCCCGGCACTACGCGCACACCCCGGCCTGGAACCACACCGGCCAGCCCGCGGCGGTGCTTCCGGCGGGCACGTCGCGCGCCGGGCTGCCGCTGGCCGCGCAGCTGGTGGTGCCGCCGGGCGAGGACGCGCGGCTGGTGTCGCTGGCCGGGCAGGTCGAGCGCGCCCGCGGCGAGTAGCGCGCGCCACGGGTGCGCCTGGTGATCTCCGGGTAGCCACGCGGCGGTCGAACCAGTGCCGTCACGAGGAGAGCGATGACCCCGCGCGAGGCGGTGCTCCCCGTGCTGGCGACGTTCCGCACCGAGCCCTCGCCGCGGGGCGACGGTCGCACGCGGCACAACTTCTCGGTGCTCGCCCGCGCCGCCGCCGCGGATCTCGACGTCGCGCGGCTGGCCGAGGCCCACCTCGACGCACTGACGATCCGCCACGAGGTCGACGGCGGCACGCTGCCGCCCGGCTCGTGCTGGGGCGTCTACGCCGCGGAGTCCGGCGCCGACCGGGTGCGCGCGAAGCCCGACGCGGGTGGGCGGTGGCGGCTCGCGGGCCGCAAGCCGTTCTGTTCGGGCGCGGCCGGACCGTGCACGCACGCGCTGGTCACCACCCACGCCGACGACGGACGTCGCCTGTTCGCCGTCGACCTCGCGGCCGCCGGGATCACGGTGCACGCGGGGGAGTGGCGCGCCCTCGGCATGCGCGGCAGCGCCGCGGCCACCGTCGACCTCGACGACGTCGTGGCGGAGCCGGTCGGCGGACCCGAGGCCTACCTCGAGCGCCCCGGCTTCTGGCACGGTGCGATCGCCGTCGCGGCGGCCTGGTTCGGCGGGGCGGTCGGGGTCGCGGCGCCGCTGCGCCGGGCCGGCGCCGACGGCCGCCTCGACCCCCACGGCCTGGCCCACCTCGGTGCGGTCGACGCCGCCCTCGCCGCCGCCCGGGCGGTGCTGCGCGAGGCCGCCGCGGTGCTCGACGACGGGCCGGCCGAGAGCGTGCCCGCGTCCCGTCGCCGCGCGCTGCAGGTGCGGGCGGTGGTCGAGACGGCGGTGGAGAGCGCGCTGACCCGCACGGGGCGCGCGCTGGGTCCCGTCCCGGTGGTGCGCGACGCCGAGCACGCGCAGCGCGTCGCCGACCTCGAGGTCTACGTCCGCCAGAGCCACGCCGAGCGCGACCTGGCGACGCTGGGGGAGCTGGTCGATGAAGCGGACCCGCTCCTGTGAGCGCGCCGTCGCTGCGCGGGGACGGGACCTCGGAGGACGTGTGGTGGGGCCCCGGCGGCCTCGACGCCGTGACCGCCGCCGACCCGGCCGCCGTGCGCCCGCCCGGGCGGGTCGTCGTGGTCGCCCCGCACCCCGACGACGAGGTGCTCGGCGCCGGCGGCACGCTCGCCGTCTGGGCCGCTGTGGGCAGCGAGGTCGCGGTCGTCGCCGTCACCGACGGCGAGGGCTCGCACCCGGGGAGCCCGACGCTGACGCCGGCGCAGCTCGCGGAGCGCCGCGCGGTGGAGCGCGAGCACGCCCTCGCCGCCCTGGGCCTCGGGACGCCCGCGGTGCACCGGCTCGGGCTGCCCGACGCCGGCGTCCGCGCCGACGACGTCGCCGCGCGGCTCGCCCCGCTGCTGCGCGCCCGCGACACGGTGCTCGTCCCCGTCGCCGGCGACGGCCACCCCGACCACGACGCCACCGCCGACGGCGGCGCACGGGCGGCGGCGGAGGCCGGGGTGACGTGCTGGCGCTACCCGGTGTGGCTCTGGCACTGGGCCCGCCCCGGCACGGTGTCGTTCGCCGGGGCCCGCCGCCTGGTCCTGCCCGCGGGGGCGGCCGCCGCGAAGGCCGCGGCCCTCGCCTGCTTCACCACCCAGATCGCGCCGCTGTCGCCCGACCCGCGGGACGCGGCGATCCTCGCCGCGCCGGTGCTCGCGCGCTTCCGGCGCGACGCCGAGATCGTCTGGGGGCCCCGGTGAGCCTGCCCCCTGAGCACTTCGACGACATCTACGCCCGCGAGGACGACCCGTGGGGCATCGAGCACGGCTGGTACGAGGAGCGCAAGCGCGCCTGCGTGCTCGCCGCCCTGCCCCGCGAGCGCTACGCGCGGGCGTTCGAGCCCGGCTGCGCGGGCGGCGCGCTCACCGCGGGGCTCGCGGAGCGCTGCGACGAGCTCGTCAGCTGGGACCCGGTGGCGCGGGCGGTGGCGACGGCGCGGGAGCGGCTCGCCGGCCGTGACCACGTCCGCGTCGAGCAGGCCGCGCTGCCGGCCCGCGCGCCGGAGGGCACCTTCGACCTCGTCGTGGTCTCCGAGCTCGTCTACTACCTCGACGCCGGCGACCGCGAGACGTTCTGGCGCGCCGTCGAGGAGCGCCTGCGCTCGGGTGGTCACCTCGTCGCCGTGCACTGGCTGCGCGAGGCGCCGGAGTACCCCGTCGAGGGCACGCAGGTGCACGACGAGCTGGCCGCCCGCCCGGCCTTCGCGCGCACGGTGCGCCACGACGAGGCCGACTTCCGCCTCGAGGTCTACGCGCGCGTGCCGCCGGAGGCGCGCTCGGTCGCCGAGGAGACGGGCCTGCGGTGAGCACCCCCCGGATCGGTGTCGTGGTCCCCGCGCACGACGAGGAGGAGCTGCTCGCCGACTGCCTGGCGGGGCTGCGGACCGCGGCGCGCGCGGTGGCCGACCGGGCCCGGGTGGGCGTCGTGGTCGTCGCCGACGACTGCACCGACGGCACCGAGGCGCTCGCGCGGCGCCACCGCGTCGGCGCGGTGCGCGTCGCGGCGCACAACGTCGGGCGGGCGCGGGCGGCGGGCGCGTCGGTGCTGCTGTCGCGACCCGGGCGCCCGGTGACCTGGCTGGCCACCACCGACGCCGACTCGGTGGTCCCCCCGGACTGGCTCGTCGCGCAGCTCGACGCCCGGGACGCGGGCGCCGACGCGTGGGCGGGCACGGTCGAGGTGGCCGACTGGTCGGGCCTGCCCGCGCGGGTCCGTGTGCGGTACCGCGCCGCGTACGCGGACCGGGCCGCGGGCGACCGGCACCGCCACGTGCACGGCGCGAGCCTCGGTGTCGCCGCGCACGCCTACCGCGCGGTGGGCGGCTTCCCGCCGCTCGTGTCGGGGGAGGACGTGGCCCTGGTGCGCCGCCTCGACGAGGCAGGCCTGCGCGTGGTCCGCGACCCCGCGCACCCGGTGGCGACGAGCGCGCGGACGTCGGCGCGGGCCCCTGACGGATTCGCGTCCCATTTGCGAGGATTGGCGGAGATGCATGTCATCCCCGCCGCTCCGGGTACCTCTCCCTACGAGGGCGGGTCGGCGGCCCGCATCTCCTGACGGGTCCGTGCCCGTCGCACGACCGCTCGAGACCTGTGGCGGTGGCCCGACGCCAGCCACGCGCGCCCGCTCCCGGGCGCGCCGCCTCCCCGGAGCAGCCACATGAACGAGTCCCACGACCCTCCCGACCGGCCCGCTGCGCCGAGCGCCGACTCCGCCGCCTGGCGGGAGCACGTCGACGCCGCGCTCGACCCGCGCTTCGAGCGCGCGTTCGCCATCCTCGACGCGGTGCAGGCCGAGCGTCAGCGCCCGGACGACGACCGTCGCGCCGCCCGCATCCTGCAGCTGCGCCGCGAGCTGGCGGCGCTGCTCCTCGAGGTCGACGGGCAGCGCTTCCGGTCCGGCCCGCGAGGCGCGGGATGAGCTCCGCGACGACCGATCCGTGCGCTGGACCGTCGCAGCGGGTAACCTCCTCGTCACAGCAGCGGTTGAGACCTCCACGCCGCGACGGATCGAGCGGATCCCCCTCTCCCGGGGTGGACGCACGCGGTCGCACGAGGAGGGCCCGATGACCATCGACTCCGAAGCGCCGGTCCGGGCGCGCACCGCCGACGTCGACCTGCCCGCCGATCTCCCCGAGCGCCGCCGCGCGGCGGTCGCCGAGGCCGTCCTGCAGGCCGAGCCCGCGAGCACCGGCAACCGCCGGGCCGCGGTCGGTGTGCGCCGCTACGGCCCCGGCTGCGTGGCCCTCGCTCTGCGCGGGCGCTTCGACCGGGCGGGCCGCGAGCGCCTGCGGGCGCTGGCCGCCGAGGTCGAGCGCCAGGCGCGCACCGAGCTCGTCATCGACCTCTCGGGGCTCGACCACTGCGACGCCGGCCTGGCCCGCGTGCTCGCGCGGCTGCGCATCCGGTGCCTGGCGCGCGAGGCGCGCGTCGAGCTGCACGACCCGCCCGAGGCGCTCGCCGCGGAGCTGGGGCAGTTCCGCCTCTGAGCACGAGGCCGCACACGACGACGGCCCGGGACCCCTGCGTTGGGGGTCCCGGGCCGTGTCCTATGTGCGTGATCTTCTGAGCTATAGCTCAGAAGATCGCTCACGTGGGGGTCAGAAGCCGTTGGGGTCGCTGGCGAAGGTTTCGTAGTTCCCGTCGGCGTTGGTGTCGACCGCCGAGGAGTCGAAGTCCCCGTCGTTGTCGGTGTCGACGAGGATCGTCTCGCCGTAGCCGTCGGCGTTGGTGTCCACGACGCCGGTCTCGAAGCTGCCGTTGTGGTCGGTGTCGGCGACGATGGTGTCGATGTAGCCGTTGCCGTCCTCGTCGGTGGCGGTGGACTCGAGGTGGCCGTGCTCGTCGAGCTGGTAGGTGCCCACCTGGGTGCCGTCGGCCTCGTAGATGTTGCCGTCGGATGCGAAGTGGCGGTCGGTGGCGTCGGTGCTCATGGCGGCTGCTCGCTCTCGGTGTGTGCTCGGTGCCCGGTGGGTGGGCTCTCGGCACTGTGACGGTGCGAGCGGGCGGGGATGTTCCGGCCCCTGAGCAGCAATTCTCTGCGCGACCGGCCGGTCACGCTGGGTCAGTCGTCGTCGTCGTCCCGGTCGCCGTCCCGGTCGAGCCCGCCCGTCGCGGCCTCGCCCGGCGTGACGATCTCGACCGACCCGAACGCGCCGTTGGCGTCGACGACCAGCTCGGGCTGCGTCGGCGCGCCCGGCGGGACCGCGCAGGCCTGCTCGCACTCGGTGCTGCCGAAGATCATCGTGCCGGTGGTGCGCACGGCGACGCCCGGCGGCACGACCACCTGCGTCCTGCCGAACAGCGTCCCGACCTGCACCTCCGGGTCGCCCGGCGCCACCGTGACCGTGCGGCTGCCGAAGACCGAGCCGCCGTCGTCGGCGGTGACGAGGTGCCCGCCCACGAACACCGCGACCCCGGCCAGCACGAGCGGCACGACCGCCCGGCCGAGGCGCTCGCGCCACGGCGGCCGGGGCGTCGACGTCCCCGGCGACACCGCCGGCGACTCGGAAGTGGCCGGCGCGGACGCCACGGCCGACGACGCGGGCAGGTCGACCACCAGCGTGTCCAGCTCCCGCTGCGTGCGCGAGGCCCAGCACTGCTGCACGCGCTCGTCGTACTCCACGACCGTGAGGACGCCGTCGTCGAGCGCCGCGCGGAGGCGGTCGTCGGTGGCGCGGCGCTCGCGGTCGCCGATGCGCATCTCCGGCGCGGGGTCCTGCGCGGTCATGGCCCCCATCCTGCCCGGCGGGCCCGCCCGGTCGGGACCGGAGTCAGCCCCGTCGCGCGGTGAGCAGCGCCCGGTCGTCCGGGTCGTCGGTGCGCGCCAGGGCGGCGTCCAGCGCGGTGCGGGCCTCGTCGTCGCGCCCGAGGCGGCGCAGGAGGTCGGCGCGCACCGCGTGCAGCAGGTGGTAGCGGTCGAGCCGCTCGGCGAGCGCGTCGACGATCACGAGCGCCGCCGCCGGCCCCTCGGTCTCGGCCACGGCCACCGCCCGGTTGAGGGCGACGACGGGGTTCGGCGCGAGGGCCAGGAGCTGGTCGTGCAGGGCGACGACCTGGCGCCAGTCGGTCGCGGCGGCGTCGGGCGCGGACGCGTGCACCGCGTTGATCGCCGCCTGCACCTGGTACGGCCCCGGCCGGTCGTGGCGCAGGCACCGCCGGACGAGGTCGAGTCCCTCGACGACGAGGTCCTGGTCCCAGCGCGCCCGGTCCTGGTCGGCGAGCAGCACGCGGGTGCCGTCGGGCGCGGTGCGGGCCGGCCGGCGCGCCTCGGTCAGCAGCATCAGCGCGAGCAGGCCCAGCACCTCGGGCTCGTCGGGCATCAGCTCGGCGAGCAGGCGACCCAGGCGGATCGCCTCGGCGGCGAGGTCGTCGCGGGTGCTCGTCGCGTGCCCCTCGGTGAAGACGAGGTAGACGACGGCGAGCACGCCGGGCAGGCGGTCGGGCAGGTCGGCGTCGTGCGGGACCCGGTAGGGGATGCGCGCGGCCCAGATCTTGTTCTTCGCGCGGACGATCCGCTGCGCCATCGTGGCTTCGGGGACGAGGAAGGCGCGGGCGATCTCGGGCGTGGTCAGCCCGCCGAGCAGGCGCAGGGTCAGCGCGACCCGGGCGGGCAGGGCGAGGGCGGGGTGGCAGCAGGTGAACACCATGCGCAGGCGGTCGTCGTGCACGGGTCCCTCCTCGTCGGCCGTTGGATCCGGCGGGTCCTGCGCCTCCGGCTCCTCGTCGGGCGGCACCGCCTCGCGGGCGGCGCGCGCCTCCTTGTCCCGGCCGAGGGCGTCGCGGCGCAGCCGGTCGAGTGCGCGGCGCCGCGCGGTGGTGACGATCCAGCCGCCGGGGTTGGGCGGGACCCCGTCGGCCGGCCAGCGGACCAGCGCGACGGTGAGCGCGTCCTGGACCGCGTCCTCGGCGAGGTCGATGTCGCCCAGGACGCGGGTGAGCGTGGCGACGCAGCGCCCGTACTCCTCGGCGACGATGCGGGTGATCGCCGCCGAGGAGGGGGCTCCCGTCACGGGGCCCAGTGGAAGGGGCGGACCTCGATCGGCAGGCCGATCGCCTCGGTCGAGCGCCGGCCCCAGTGCAGCGCGGCGTCGAGGTCCGGCGCGTCGATGATCGTCAGCCCGCCGACGTACTCCTTGAGCTCGACGAACGGGCCGTCGGTGACGAGGACGTCGTCGCCGCTGCGGGCCAGGACCGTCGCGGTGTCCGGGGCCTCGAGCCCGCCGGAGAACACCCAGACGCCGGCGTCCTGCATGTCGGTCTGCAGCTGGGCGACGCGACCCATGATCGCGTTCATCTCGTCCTCGGCCGGCGGCTCGCCCTCGCTGGGCTGGATGACGCTGAGCAGGTAGTGGGCCATGGGGTCCTCCTCGGTCGCGGTGGCCGGCGCAGCGCCGGTACACCCCTCCACGAACGGCCCGGCGCCGATCGACAGGTCCGGCGGAGAAATCTTCCTCAGTCTCGCGTCAGGCCGTGCAGGAGCAGGGCGGCGAGGGCCTCGTACGCCTCGGCGTCGGCGAGCCCGGTGGTGGTGGCGATGCGCCGCTGCTGGATGGCCACCATCGTCGACGTGATCACCTCGGAGGCGAAGGCCACCGGGACGTCGCGGAAGACGCCGGCCGCGACGCCCTCGCCGATCAGCTCGCCGACGCGTCGCCCCGCGGCCTCGGTGTTGCGCGCGTAGACCTCGGCGGCGGGCGGGAAGGCGGCCAGGTCGTCGAAGAACCGCGCCGAGGCGGGCGCGAGCTCGGCGGCCACGGCGCGCAGGTAGGCGGCGACGCGGTCGGCGGGCGCGGCGCAGGCGGCGACGGCGGCCTCGACCCGGGTGGTGGCGCGCTCGAAGAAGCGCACGACCGCCGCGCGCACCAGCTGCTCCTTGGACCCCGCGAGCGCGTAGAGCGTGCGCTTCGAGCAGCGCAGCCGGGCCGCGACGTCGTCGAGGGTGAGGTGGGCGAAGCCCTCGGCGAGCAGCAGGGCGATGAGGGCGTCGAAGAGCTCGGAGTGGCGCGCGGCACCGCGGCGCGTCGGGCTCGGAGCGGTCACGGGTCTACCTTAGCGACACTGTGATCGGTACTCTAGGACCAATCTCAGTACTGACAGGAGTGTCGTCCATGCCCGTCGACCGGCTGCTGCCCACCCAGGAGGCCGAGGACCTGCTCGACCTCACCCGCGACCTCGCGGACAAGGAGCTCGCGACGCGCGTCGAGGAGCACGAGCGCGCCGAGACCTATCCCGAGGGCCTGTTCGCGACGCTCGGCGAGGCCGGGCTGCTCGGTCTGCCGTACCCCGAGGAGGTGGGCGGCGGGGGCCAGCCGTACGAGGTCTACCTGCAGGTGCTCGAGGAGCTGGCGGCGCGCTGGGCGGCTGTGGCCGTGGCGACGAGCGTGCACTCGCTGTCGTGCTTCCCGCTGTTCACCTTCGGCACCGCCGAGCAGCAGCAGCGGCTGCCCGAGATGCTGGGCGGCGGCCTGATCGGGGGCTACTCGCTGTCCGAGCCGCAGGCCGGCTCCGACGCGGCGGCGCTGCGGTGCAAGGCGTCGCCCGTCGAGGGGGGCTACGCGATCACCGGCACCAAGGCGTGGATCACCCACGGCGGGCGTGCCGACTTCTACGCGCTTTTCGCCCGCACCGGCGAGGGCTCGCGCGGGGTGTCGTGCTTCCTCGCGCCGGGCGAGGTCGAGGGCCTCAGCTGGGGCCGGCCCGAGGAGAAGATGGGCCTGCACGCGATCCCGACGACGACGGCGAACTGGGACGGCGCGGTGCTCGAGGCCGACCGGCTGATCGGGCGTGAGGGCCAGGGCCTGGAGATCGCGTTCTCGGCCCTGGACTCGGGGCGCCTGGGCATCGCGGCGTGCGCGGTGGGGCTGGCGCAGGCGGCGCTCGACGCGGCGGTCGACTACGCCAACGAGCGCTCGACGTTCGGCAAGAAGATCGTCGACCACCAGGGGCTGGGGTTCGTGCTGGCGGACATGGCCGCGGCGGTGGACTCGGCGCGCGCGACGTACCTGGACGCCGCCCGCCGCCGCGACCTCGGCCGGCCCTACGGACGGCAGGCGAGCGTGGCCAAGCTCGTCGCCACCGACGCGGCGATGAAGGTGACCACCGACGCGGTGCAGGTGTTCGGCGGCTACGGCTACACCCGCGACTTCCCGGTGGAGCGCTACATGCGCGAGGCCAAGATCATGCAGATCTTCGAGGGCACCAACCAGATCCAGCGCCTGGTCATCAGCCGCGGCTTCGCCCGGTGAGGTGCGCTCCGCGCACGTGAGCACTTCTCGGTGCCGGAGCACCGAGAAGCGCTCACATGGCGTCAGCCACCCCAGGTGACCTGGCGCAGGCCGTGGCGGTCGGGTGGGCCGGGCTCGGCGGCGCCGTCGGGGTTGACCGGCGAGCCGTGGGCCGTGCCCCCCTCGCGTGCCTCGCGCTGGTCGCCGCCCGAGGGCGTCGCGCCCGCGTCGAGCTCGCCCAGGCGCGTGCGCAGCACCTCGATCACCGGCATGCGCGAGGAGTGCGCGCGCTCGTGGTCGAGCAGGCTCTCGACCTCGTCGCGCTCGAGCGAGCGGATGCGGTGCTTGACGGTGTCGACCGTGGCGTGGTCGAAGTCCGGGAACGGGGGCGTGTCGGCCACGGGTACCTCCTGCCGGCGGAACGGACGGGCGGAGTACCCCTCAGGACGCGGGCGCACCCTCCCCGGGCTGGGCGAGCAGGCCGATCACGCGCTTCTTGACCAGCAACCCGACGACCAGCCCGACGACGACCGCCACCACGAGCCCCGCCCACGAGAAGCGCTTGAGCCACGTCTCGGCAGCGATCCCCAGGGCGTAGACCGCGGCGGTGGTGCCCACGGTCCACAGCAGCCCGCCGACGAAGTTCGCCGGCATGAACTTGCGGTACGGCATCTTCAGCGCGCCCGCGAGCGGCCCGGCGAGGATCCGCAGCAGCGCCACGAACCGGCCCACGATCACCGTCACCACGCCCCAGCGCGCGAAGGCGCGCTCGGCGAGCCCGAGGTGCGCGGGGCCGAAGTGCTTCGGGAAGCGTCGCCCCGCCGCCTGGAGCAGGCCGATGCCGTAGCGCCGGCCGATGGCGTAGCCGATCGAGTCCCCGACCACCGCCCCCACGAGCGCAGCTCCGGCCACCCAGACCGCCGAGATGGCGAGCTCGGGCCGCGTCGCCATGAGCGTGGCGCTGACCAGCACGACCTCGCCCGGCAGCGGGATCCCCAGGCTCTCGATGCCCACGACCCCGAGGACGGTCAGGTACACCGCCAGCGGCGGGATGGCCTGCAACCAGTCAGCGATCACACGGCACATCCCCTCTGGCGGGCCCGGACACCGCCGAGCATGACGCACCGTGGCCGCCGGCGGCACCCGTCCGGTCGGAAGGGCGACAGTCGGGCGAGGAACTCGTACCGAGCGTGACGGGCGCGGCGCGGGGTGTCAGGGGCGGGGACGATCGCGCGATGGACGTGCTCGCGACGCTCGCCGACGGAGCGCTCACCGTGCGCCGGGCGCGGGCGGAGGACCTGCCCGCCCTGGTGGCCCTGATCGCCGAGGACCCGGTGAGCGCGGGGCGGGGCGACGGGCTCGACGACCTCGCCCCGTACGCCGCGGCGTTCGCCGAGATCGACGCGGACCCCGCGCACCTGCTCGTCTGCCTTGACGAAGCCGACGGTACGACCGTCGGGACCCTGCAGCTCTCGGTGCTGCCGAACCTCGGGCGCCGCGGGACCCGGCGCGCGCAGCTCGAGGCGGTCCACGTCAGCGGGGCACGGCGGGGCCACGGGTACGGCGCCGCGCTGGTGGGCTGGGCGGTCGAGGAGGCCGCGCGCCGCGGGTGCGGGCTGGTGCAGCTGACGAGCGACGCGTCGCGGACCGGCGCGCACCGGTTCTACGAGCGGCTCGGCTTCGTCGCGAGCCACCACGGGTTCAAGCGGGACCTGACGTCCCGTCGATGAGCTCGTCGAGCGTGACGTAGAGGCCCTGCCCGCCGGTGCGCTCGCTGTGCTCGACCGCGGCCCGGGCGCGCGCAGCGATGCGCCCGATCTCGTCGGCCGCCACCACGCGGGTCTGCAGCACGACGCCGTCGCCGTCGGTCAGCGTCACCGCGACCAGACCGGTCTCGGGCTGCTCGGAGAACTCCAGCGGCACGCGGCCGAGCCTAGGACGCGCGCCCGTCGTCCGCAGGCACCTGCGCGCGCAGCCCCTCGAACGCCATCCGGTCGACCTCGGCGACGAGCGCGTCGACGGCCATCCGCCCGGGGCGGTACCACTCGACCAGCGAGTTCACGAGCCCCGAGAGCAGGCGGGCGTCGACGGCGGGGTCGGAGCCCGCGCGCAGCTCGCCCGCGGCCTGCGCGTCGCGCACCAGGCGCGTGATCGTCGCGTCGAACTCCCGGCGGCGCTCGAGGGCCCAGCGCTCGGTCTCGGTGTTGCCGCGCAGCCGCAGCAGCAGCGTGACGTGGGGCAGCTCGGCGGCGAGCACCTCGACCTGGCGCCGCACGATGTGCCGCAGCCGGGTCAGCGGGCTGCCGCTCGACGCGGCGGGCTCGTCGAGGATGCCGAACAGCCCGTCGAGCGCCCGCTCCAGCGCCGCGCGCAGCAGGGCCTCCTTGCCGCGCACGTGGTGGTAGAAGGACGACTTCGTGATGCCCGCGGCGGCGGACAGGTCCTCCATGCTCGTGGCGTCGTAGCCGCGCTCGTTGAACACGCGGGCGGCCACCTCGACGAGGCTCGTCGAGTCGTAGGCCTGTCGCGTCCGTCGCTCCCGTCCACCGCCCGCGGATCGCTCGCCCTCGTGGGTGGGGGGCCGGGTGCCGGTCACGAGCGGCAATCTACGGCCCGGTGCGCCCCGGAGTGGTGGACGCTGGCCCTCGACGCCCGGGAGGCCGCATCCTCGACCCTGGCCGGGCGGGGCGCGCCGCTGGTAGCTTCCCGCCCGACCGAACGATCGTTCGCCTGCAGATCGCCGGCGACGCGGCTCCCGAGGTGGTCGATGACGACGCAGGAGGCCCTCCACGACCTGCCACCGGCGGGCGACCGGCGGGGCGCGACGCGCACGGTCGGCGCCTCGATGCGCCGGGCGCTGGCGACGGCGCGGCACCGCGAGGCGGTGGTGTGCGGGGACCGGACGCTGACCTACGCCGAGGTCGGCGACCGCGTCGCGCGCCTCGGCGGGCTGCTCGCCGACCTCGGCCTCGGCCCGGGCGACCGCGTCGGCGTGCTCGGCGCGAACTGCCACCGCTACCTCGAGCTCTACCTCGGGCTGCCCTCGCACGGGCTGGTCATCGTCCCGCTCAACGTCCGGCACACCGCCGCGGAGCGGAACTACGCGCTGCGCGACGCCGGTGCCCGCGTGCTGTTCGCCGACTGCGCCCTCGACGACCTCGACGCCGACCTGCGCGTCGTCGACACCGCCGGCGAGTACGAGACGCTGCTCGCCGCCGCGACCCCCCGCGAGCCGCTGCGCGAGCCCGCCGAGCACGACCTCGCCGGCATCTTCTACACCGGCGGCACCACCGGGGCGGCCAAGGGCGTGATGCTCACCCACGGCAACCTCGTCGCCAACGCCTTCCACTTCATGGCCTGCTGGCCGTTCACGCCCGACACCCGCTGGCTCGTCGTCGCGCCCATGTTCCACGCCGCGGGCACGATCGGGGCGCTCGCGACGATCTGGGCGGGCGGCACGCAGGTGATGTGCCCGGCGTTCAGCGCCGACGGCGTCCTCGACCTCGTCGAGCGCCACGGCGTCACCGCGACGCTCGTGGTGCCGACGATGATGGACGCGCTGGCGAGCGAACAGAGCGCGCGGCCGCGGCGCGTCGAGAGCCTGCGCTGGCTCTCCCACGGGTCCTCGCCCGCGGCGGTGGAGCTGCTGCGCCGCACGCACGCCGCGTTCCCCGAGGCCGAGATGCTGCACATCTACGGGCTGACGGAGACCTCGCCGATCGTCACGCTGCTGCCCGGCGAGCAGCACCTGCTCGACTCCCCGCAGGCCCGCTCGTGCGGGCGGGCGGCGGTCGGCGTCGAGGTGGTCGTCGTCGACCCGGCCGAGCGCACCGCGCTGCCGGCCGGTGTCGTCGGCGAGGTGCTGATCCGCGGCGCCAACGTCACCGCCGGCTACTGGAACAAGCCCGCCGAGACCGCGGCCGCGTTGCACGACGGCTGGTTCGGCTCCGGTGACCTCGGGCTGATCGACGAGGGCGGTCACCTGTTCCTCGTCGACCGGGCGAAGGACATGATCGTCTCGGGCGGCGAGAACGTGTACAGCGCCGAGGTGGAGAACGCGCTGTTCGCGCACCCCTCGGTGGTCGAGGTGGCCGTGTTCGGCGTGCCGCACGAGCGCTTCGGCGAGGCCGTCCACGCCGTCGTCGTGCTGCGCGCCGAGCCGGCCGACCCCGCGGCGTTCACCGAGGAGCTCGTCGCGCACTGCCGCGCGACGATCGCGGGTTACAAGGTGCCGCGCACGGTCGAGACGCGCACCGAACCGCTGCCCAAGTCGGGCGCGGGCAAGATCCTTAAGCGCGAGCTGCGCGCGGTGTTCTGGGCCGACCGGGAGTCGCAGCTGACATAGTTCGTTGAACTCTGGACCGACCACCCCCTAGTGTCGATCACGCGAGCGACAGTGACCACACACTGCGGGAGGCCCACGTGCCGGAAGCGACGATCATCCTGGTCCACGGTGCCTGGGCGGACGGCTCGAGCTGGAACCTCGTGGCGCCGGAGCTCCGGAGTCGTGGCCTGTCGGTGCTCACGCCACCCAACCTGCTGCGCGGCGTGGGGACCGATGCTCCCTACGTCACCTCGTTCGTCTCCCAGCGCGTGAGCGGCCCCGTCGTCCTGGTGGGCCACTCCTACGGCGGCTTCGTGATCACGAACGCGGCCGCCGGGGCCGGTGACGTGCGCGCCCTGGTCTACGTCGACGCCTTCATCCCCGACGCGGGGGAGACGGTCTTCCAGATCCTGGGCGGATCGGGATCCGCGCTCGACGTCCCCGACCCGACCACCGTGCTCGACCTCGCGGGGTACCCGGGGGCACCGGAGGGCGACGTCGAGGCCTTCCTCAAGGCCGACACCGTGCACGGGTCGTTCGCGCAGGACCTCCCCGAGGCCGACCGCGCCCTGATCGTCGAGAGCCAGCGTCCGATCACACTGAGCGCGAACCTCACGCCCGGGACGGACGCCGCCTGGAAGTCGTTGCCGAGCTGGGCCGTGGTGGGCACCGAGGACAGGGTGATCCCGCCGGGCACGCAGCGGCAGATGGCCGAGCGGGCCGGGTCGACGATCTCCGAGGTCGTCGGCTCGCACGTCTCGATGGTGTCGAACCCCCAGGTGACGATCGACGCGATCCTCGCGGCCGTGGAGGCCAGGGTCTAGCGCTGCTCGAGCGCGTCGAGCAGGGGGACCAGGGCCGCGGCGAAGCGCTCCGGCTCGCCGAGCAGGGCGAGGTGGCGGGCGCCGGGCAGCTCGGCGACGCGGTCGGTGCGCAGGCGCGCGGCGGTGGCGAGCGCGTCGGACCGCGCGAAGCTGCCGTCCTCGCTGCTGTAGAGCACCGCGGTGGGCACGGCGACCGTGGCCACCTGCGCGTCGGTCAGCCCGATGAGGGGGCGCCGCGCCACCGCGAGCAGCGCGTCGACCCCGCCGGGGCGCAGGAACGGGGCGCGCCAGCGGTCGATCGCCCCGTCGTCCACCGGGCAGCCCGGCCCGCACTGGGCGCCGACGACCCAGCGGATCGGGGCGCGGTGCCGGACGACGCCGGTGACGATCGCGGGCGCGACCGGGTCGACGAGCCAGCGCCCGCCGCCGCCCGGGGTCGTGCGGTCGGCGCCGAAGTACGGGCTGCCGTCGCCGTTGGCCGCGACGACGCCGGTGACCGTGCCGGGCGCGCGCAGCGCCCAGGACAGCGCGATCGCCACGCCGGAGGAGTGCCCGACGACGATCGGTCGCTGGAGGGACAGCGCGGCGAGGACCCCGCCGAGCTGGTCGGTGTCGGCCGCGAGGTCGTAGGGCGGCACGTAGTCGGTGAACCCGTAGCCGCGGACGTCGTAGGCGTAGACGTCGCGGTCGGCGGCCAGCAGCGGCGCGACCCGCGACCAGGCGTAGGTCGACTCGGCGAAGCCGGGCACCAGCACCAGCGGCGGACGTCCCGACGGGCGCACCGCCGGCCAGTGCTCGACGTGCGTGCGCACCCCGGCGGCGTCGACGTCGAACCCGGGCGCGCGGACGTCGAGCCGGACCGGGGCGAGGCGGTCCCAGCCGAGGTAGGCGGCGGATGCGGCGAAGACCAGCGCGACGAGGGCCAGGAGTGTGAGCCCGATCCGCCGCGCCCAGGTCCCCACGCGCCGGCGCACGGGGTCAGTGCCCGGTGAAGGTCGGCTTCTCCTTGGACAGGAAGGCCTCGACGGCGTTGCGGTGGTCCTCGGTGGCGGCGAGGCGGGACTGTGCCGCGCCCTCGTGCTCGAGGATCGTCGTCAGCGGCGAGACGGTGCCCAGCGCGATCGCGGCCTTGATCTCGGCGTAGGCCCGCGTCGGGCCGCTCGCGAGGCGGCGGGCCAGGGCGAGGGCGCGGTCGTCGAGCTCCTCGACGGCGACGACCTCGCGCACGACGCCCCAGTCGCGCGCCTGCTCGGCGGTGAAGCTGTCGCCGAGCATGAGCAGGTCGGTGGCCCGGGAGGCGCCGACGGCGTGGGCGAGGGTGGCCGAGAGACCCGAGTCGCCACCGAAGCCGATGCCCGCGAAGGCCGTCGCGAAGCGGACCCCGGTGGCGGCGAGGCGCAGGTCGCAGGCGAGCGCGAAGCCCAGGCCGGCGCCGACGCACGTGCCGCCGACCGCGGCAATCGCGGGCTTCGGCATCGTCGCGAGCGCAGAGGTGATGCGGTTGTAGTGCTCGGGCACGGTGCGCATGGCGTCCGGGTCGCCCGAGCGCAGGGTCTCGGCGTGCTCGCCGAGGTCCTGGCCGACGCAGAACGCGGGCCCGGCGGCGGCGAGCACCACGGCCCGCACGCCGTCGTCCTGGCCGACCTCCTCGAGCGCGTCGCGCAGCGCCACCTTGAGCTCGGTGGTCAGGGCGTTGCGACGGTCCGGGCGGTTCATCCGCACGACCGCCACGGCGGCCTGGTCGTCGCGGGTCACCTCGACGGCGTCGCTCATCGACCGGACTCCTCTCGCTGGCGTAGGGGGATCATGCTGCCCCGCGCCGCGGGGCGGGGACAGGGGTGCGGGCCACCAGCGTCACCACGGGCGGGCGGTAGGGCTCCATCACCGGGGCGACGGCCGCGACCGCGGCCCGGTGCAGCGCCGCCCGTTCCTCGTCGTCGAGACCGGCGAGCCAGGCGGCGACGTGCGCCTGGCCGAGGCGGTAGGCGACGAGGTCCTCGGCGCGCTCGACCCCGACGTCGGCGGCGTTCTCGGTGACGGCGACGGTCACCAGCCCGGCCGCGTGGGCGGCGGCGGACATCGCGGGGACGTCGCCGAGCTGAGGCGCCTGGACGGTCGTCAGGTGCGTGTACCAGGGCGGCGCGACGAAGCCGGCGTCGGCGACGACCGCGTCGATGCGGTCGCGCACGGCGCGGTGGGACGTCGTCGCGGCGGCCACGGTGGCGAGCACGGCCCCGCCCGGCCGGACGACGCGGGCGAGCTCGGCGAGGGCCGCGGTCGGGTCGTCGACGTGGTTGAGGACGAACGCGGCGACGGCGTCGTCGACCGCGTCGTCGCGCACCGGCAGCGCCTCGAGGGCGCCGGCGACCGCGGGCGGGCGGTCCGCCGCGTCGAGGGCGAGCATGGCGGGGGAGCGGTCGACGGCCACGGGACGCGCGCCGGCGTCGCGCAGGGCCGCGGACGCCAGGCCGGTGCCGGCGCCGACGTCGAGGACGCGGCGCCCGGTCAGCGGATGGGGCGCGCGGGCGACGAGCTGCGCGGCCAGCGGGCCGTAGACCCGCGACGCGCCGCTCGCCCAGCCCGGCGCCGCGGCGGCGTAGCGATCCTCGTCGTCCATGATCCGCGCGAGGATGTGGCTTTCCTGGCGTTGAGTGCAAGCGTGGCCCCCACGCTGGCACGTCTCAGGGTTCCCTCACGGGCGCCACAGAGCTGTGTCACGCCCGGTCGACAGAGTGATCTCCAGAGAGGCGGCCACCCCGAGAACCGGCCGCCCGCGAACGCGAGGAGATCGAACGTGGGATTCCGCCGTCTGCCGGTGCTCGTCGTCGGACCGGTCGCCGCCGGCCTGCTCGTCCTCGGCGGCTGCGCCGGCGCGCCCGCCCCGGCACCCCAGGCCGCCCCCGCTCCCGTCGCGGCCACCACCCCGGCGCCGTCGGACAACGGCGCCGCGCCCTGCACCGCCCGGCTGCGCCCGGGGAGCGGCGGCGCGGCCCCGATGTCGATCACGCCGGAGGCCCGCGAGGCCATCGAGCGCCTCCACGCCCTCCCGCCGGGCGACGCTGGCGCGCCGACGGACCCGGCGCTGGCCGCGCGCCTCGCCGAGGTCCGCGACCGCGTCGAGCGCGCCGCCCAGCCCTGTGCGGACCGCTGAGCACGTCCCCTGCCGCGGGCCCTGGCACCATCCGCGCCCATGAGCGAGCCCACCCCCGACCTGCTGGTCGTCGACGACGACGCCGACGTCCGGGCCTCGCTGGAGCGGGGCCTGCGGCTCTCGGGGTTCGCGGTCCGGTCGGCGCAGGACGGGCCGGGCGCGCTGCGCGCGGTGCACGAGCGGGTGCCCGACGCCGTCGTCCTCGACCTCGGGCTGCCCGGCATGGACGGGGTCGCGGTCGTGTCGGCGCTGCGCGCGATGGACCACGACGTCCCGGTGTGCGTGCTGTCGGCCCGCGACACCGTGGACGACCGCGTCGTCGGCCTCGAGGCGGGCGCCGACGACTACATGGTCAAGCCGTTCGCGCTCGCCGAGCTCGTGGCGCGGCTCAAGGCCCTGCTGCGGCGCGGGGCCAAGGCCGCGCCCGCGACGACGTCCGAGCTCGGCGAGGTGATCGCCGTCGGCCCGCTGCGCGTCGACCTCGCCCGGCGTACCGTGCACGTGGGCGAGCGCGCCGTGGACCTGACCAAGCGCGAGTACGAGCTGCTCGTCGTCCTCGCCCGCAACGCCGAGGTGGTGCTCACCCGCGAGCGGCTGCTCGAGCTGGTGTGGGGCTACGACTTCGCCACCGACACGAACGTGGTCGACGTGTTCGTGGGCTACGTGCGCCGCAAGCTCGAGGCCGACGGCACGCCCCGGCTGGTGCACACGGTGCGCGGGGTGGGCTTCGTGCTCCGGGAGGGCGGGTGAGGCGCTCGCCCTCCCTGCGGCTGCGGGTCGCCCTCGCCTCTGCGCTCTCGGCGACCGTGATCGTCGTGCTCGTCGGGGTGCTCGCGTCGGTGCTGCTGGCCCGCGAGCAGACCGAGCGGCTCGACCGCAGCCTCGTCCCCGGCTCGCCCGCGGTGCTCGGCTCCTTCGCCTCGACCCGCGCCGACCTCGCCGTCACCCTGCGGGGCCCGGCCGGCACGGTCCGGCGGGTCAGCGGGCCCGAGATGCCGCTCTCGCCCGTCGGCATCCCCACCTCGGTGACCGTCGACGGCGTCGACTACCGCATCCGCACCGCGCCCGGCCCCACGCCGGGCTCGCTGGTGACCGTCGGCGCCACCGAGGACGACACCCGTGCCCGGGTCGCCGAGCGCGAACGCCTCGTCGCCGGCGTCGGCGTCGCCGCCGTCGCGCTCGCCGCGGGCCTCGGGTGGCTGCTCGCGGGGCGCGCGGTGGGCCCGATGCGCCGGCTCACCGCGCAGGCCGCCGCGCTCGACGACACCACCACGGCGGTGCGGGCCGACGGCTCGCGCGAGTCCGAGGAGCTGGCCGACGCACTGTCGGCGATGCTCGCCCGGCTGCACGCCGAGCAGGAGCGCAGCACGGCGTCGCTGCACGCCGCGCGGGACTTCGCCGCCGCCGCCCGCCACGAGCTGCGCACCCCGCTGACCGCGATGCGGACCGACCTCGAGGTGCTGCGCGCCCACCCCGACCTGCCCGAGCGCGACGCCGTGCTCGACGACCTCCTGCGCGCGCAGGCCCGCGTGGAGGCGACGCTGACCGCCCTCGGGCAGCTGGCGGCCGGCGACCTGCCCGACGCCGGCGGCGGCGAGGCCGTCGGGGTGACCGACGTGCTGCGGCTGGCCGCGGAGGACGCCCGGCGCGCCCACCCCGCGCTCGCGGTGGTGGTCGAGGAGCCGGACGCGCAGACCCCGGAGGCGGTGCGCGCGGCGCTCGAGGGGCTGCGGATGGCGCTGGCGAACGCCGTCGTCAACGCCGTGCGCCACGGGAAGGCGGGCACCGTGGTGCTGGGCGCGCACCGGGGGCCCGAGGGCGGCGTCGTGCTCACCGTCGACGACGACGGGTCGGGGCTGCCCGCCGACGAGCGGGAGGCGGTGCTCGGGCGGTTCGTGCGCGGGAGCACCGCGGGCGGACCGGGCTCGGGGCTGGGCCTGGCGCTCGTCGCGCAGCAGGCCGCGCGGCACGGCGGCGGCGTGCGGCTGGAGGAGGCCCCGGGCGGCGGGCTGCGCGTCAGTCTCGCGCTCGGTCCGGATCGAGCTGGGTGACCAGGCGCAGGTCCCACGCCTCGGGCCACGGCACCGCGCTGCGGCTCCTCTCGTAGATCCAGGCGGTGAACCCCTCGGCGACGAGGCTGCGCGCCAGCTCGACCAGCGCCGCCAGGTCGTCGGACTCGTGCTGCTCGTGGTCGTTGCGCGCCGGGGCGTGCAGGGGGCCGCGGAAGCGCCGCGCGTCGAGGCGGTACCGCCGCGGACCGGCTCGGGTGTCGCCGATGTCGTCCATGTCGCCGAGAGTAGACGACGACGGCGACAACGACGACAGGAGCGCCATCGAGGAAAGACGCGTCAGGGCGTTCTGGGGACGACACCGGCGACATAGGGTGAGCGCATGCCGCCGTCGGAACTGGTGTCGACGCCCGAGGCCGCGCGGGCGCTCGGGGTCAGCCCGCGCACGTTGCAGCGCTACGTCAAGGACGGCCAGGTGCGGCCCGAGATCACGCTGCCGTCGGGGCAGTACCGCTGGAACGTGGCCAAGCTGCGCCGGCAGATCGGCATCGCCGACGAGGAGTGAGGGCTCCCGCTGTCGCCGGGCCGCGGTGTCGGTGGGCCCGGGTAGCGTCGCTCGCGTCCGTGATCACGGGAGGCGTGATGGTGCACCAGGACGAGGTCCCGGCGGGCCCCTTCGAGTCCGAGCCGTTCGACCTGGGGCGGGCGCTCGCGGCGCCGGGCGTCCCGGGCGACGAGGTGGTGCGCCGCTGCGAGCGCTGGCTCGTCGACGTCCTCGACGAGGCGGAGGTCGCGCTCGGGGCCGGCGACGCCGCGATCGCGGGGCTCGTGGCCGCCGAGGGCTGGTCGGTGGCGCAGGTGGTCGGCGGCTGGGTCCGGCGCGCCACGCGGGCCCGGGCGCCCGTGCGCGAGCTCGTCGCGCCCGGGGTCACGCGCGTGCGCTGACCAGCGCCAGCACGTCGCCCAGTCCGCGCTCGCGCTCCCGCTGCTCGCCGGCCAGCACGAACGCGCGCAGGCCCGCGGCCACGGCGCCGCCGTCGCGCACGGGGTTGTCGCCCACCATCAGCGTGCGGCGCGGGTCGGCGCCGAGGCGCTCGCACGCGGTGCGGAACAGCTCCGGCGCCGGCTTCTCGCGGCCCTCCTCGCACGAGAGCACCCAGGTGCCCACGAGGTCGAGCAGTCCTGCGGCGCGGGCGTGGCCGCGGATGTCCCAGCCGATGTCGCTGACCACGCCCACCGGCACGCCCCGGTCGGCGAGGGCCTCCAGGAACGTGCCGGTGTCGCCGTAGGGCACCCACGAGTCCTCGGCGACGACGCGCTCCCGCGCCGCTTCCTCGATGCCCGCGAGGAACGGGACGCGGGCGAACCAGGTGAGCATCGCGTGCCGGTGGGCGTCGGCGTCGAGGTCGCGCCCCACCTGGGCCGCGGCCACCTCGGGCTCCGCCGCCGCGTCGTCGAGGGCGGCGAGCACGGCGGCGGGGTCGTCGAGCGTGCGCCCGGTGTCGGCGGCGACCCGCCGGAGCCACTCGTCGGTGCCGATCATGCGGAACAGCGTGTTGCTGAAGTCGCACAGCACGGCCTCGACGGGCGGCACCGGCGAGGCGCGGTCCGCGTCGGAGGGCCGGTAGGCGGCGGGGAGGTCGAACAGCGCGCGCACGGGCACAGTTTGACCTCCGGTCGTGTGCGCGCTTGTCCGTGCCCGGGCACGGACAAGCGCTCACGAGCGCACAGCGCCAATGGCCGGCTCGGCGAGCTCGCGCTCGCGGCGCGCGCTGCGCACGGCCAGGACGATCGCCCCGATCCACAGCACCGCCAGCACGATCAGCACCGTGGTGACGATGCCCGTCGGCACGTCGATCCCGTTGAGGAACGTGCGGGCGTTGGTCAGGACGATCAGGCCGCCGGCGCCGGTGCCCAGGACGCGGGCCGGGAGCAGCCGCACGATGTACGCCGCGAACGGCGCCGCGATCACGCCGCCGACCATCAGGGCCAGGACGACCGTGTAGTCGATGCTCTCCTGCGAGAGCGTGAGCAGGAAGCCGATGCTGGCCGCGAGGGCGACGACGAACTCCGAGGTGTCCACCGAGCCGACCACCTTGCGGGGCTCGAGACGACCGGAGGCGAGCAGGCTGGACGTGGCCACCGGGCCCCAGCCGCCGCCCCCGGACGCGTCGAGGAAGCCGGCGATCAGCCCGAGCGGGCCGAGGAACTTGCCGCCGGGCCGCGGCCCGGAGACGACCCGCTTCGCGACGGCCCGCGAGCTGAAGCGCAGCAGCACGTAGACGCCGAGCAGGAGCAGGACGAGCGCCATGTAGGGCTCGGCGCTCTCGGTGAGGTTGACCAGGACGTAGGCGCCGAGCACCGCGCCGACGGCCCCGGGGATCGCGAGGATCCCGACGACACGCCAGTCGACGTTGCCGAAGCGCCAGTGGGAGGCGCCGGAGGCGAGGGTCGTACCGACCTCGGCGAGGTGGACGGAGGCGGACGCGATGGCGGGGGCGGTGCCGGCCGCGAGCAGGACCGACGTCGACGTGACGCCGTAGGCCATGCCCAGCGAGCCGTCGACGAGCTGGGCGATCAGGCCCGCCAGGGCGAAGAGCAGGAAAGCGCGCACGGGGGGTCCTCGGTGGAGGGGGAGCGGGCCCGCGCGTCGGCGATCGGGGCACAGCGATGCCCGGCCGGGGAGGGGACCCGCGACCGGACGGAACGTGGACGGTCAGCGGCGGGGGCGACGACACCCGGCCGACGTGACGCGGAGGAGGTCGACGTGCGCACGGCGCACCAGGACCACCCCCGCATCGGACACGCCCCGATCCTCACACGGCGGGGTGAGCCTGGGCAGCGATCACGTTCACCGTTGTGACCGGTGCCACTGCACCCACCCCGCCGCGGGGCTCAGCCCGGCAGCGGCGCCGGCTGCCCGGGCTGGGTCGGCGCGGGCTGGGCCGGCTGGGTGGGCTGGCCCGGCTGCGTGGGCTGGGGCTGGGTGGGCTGGGCCGGCTGCCCCGGCGCCCCCGGAACCGCCACGGTCGCGCCCGGCGCCACCTGCACGGTCGCGCCCGGCTGCACCTGCACGATCACCGGACCCCCGGAGCCGGCGGCACCCCCGCCGCGCGGACCGCCACGACCCTCCCGCGGTCCGCCGGGGCCACCCGGACCCCCGGGCCCGCCCTGGCCGTCCGGTCCGCGGCCGTCGGCGCTCACGCCGGGCCCGCGGTCGCGGGGTCCGTCGCCGTGCGATCCACCCAGCGTCGTGGCCAGCACGATCCCGCACAGCAGGGCGCCGACGAGGAGCCCGACCACGCCGGACACCACGACGGCCGTGCGGCGGCTCCAGCTCGACGGCCGTGAGCGGTCGCGGCTGCGCTGCCAGCGGGTCGGGGGCTCCGAGGCCAGCGAGGAGGTGTCGCGGGTGTCGGTCGGGCTGGTCGAGTCGTCGGGGGTGCCGGACTGCGGTGTCTCGCTCATGCCGTCGACGATGGGCAGCGCGGCTGAACCGGACCTGAAGCACCCCCGCGCGCCGCGGGTCTTCAGGTCCCGCTCAGGAGCGGCGGGCCAGGATCAGAGGGTGGCCAGCAGCTGGGGAACGGCAGCGCGCGTCCTCGTCGTCGAGGACGAGGCGGCGATCCGCGAGTCGGTCGTCGAGGCACTCGACGACGCGGGCTTCCGCGCGCTCGGGCGCGGCGACGGCGACGGGCTCGAGGAGCTGCTCGACGGCTTCCGCCCCGACCTCGTCGTCCTCGACGTGATGCTGCCCGGACGCGACGGCTTCCGGCTGCTCTCGGTGGTGCGCGGGCACAGCGACGCGGGCCTCGTCATGCTCACCGCCCGCGACGGCCTCGACGACCGGCTGCGCGGGCTGGACACCGGCGCCGACGACTACGTCGTCAAGCCGTTCCTGCTCGCCGAGCTCGTCTCCCGGGTGCGCGCGGTGCTGCGCCGCCGCGGCCGGGTGCCATCGGCGATGACCGTCGGCGACCTCGTCGTCGATGACGAGGCCGGGACGGCGACGCGGGCGGGCACGGTCCTCGACCTGACCGCCACCGAACTGCGCCTGCTGCGCTACCTCGCCGAGCAGCGGGGCCGCACGGTCACCAAGAACCAGATCCTCACCCAGGTCTGGGGGTACGACGCCTACGACCCGAACCTCGTCGAGGTCCACGTCAGCGCGCTGCGCCGCAAGCTCGAGGCGCACGGGCCGCGGATCGTGCACACGGTGCGCGGTCTCGGCTACGCGCTGCGTCCCGTGCCCGGGGAGGACGCGTGACCGCGGCGGGCGCGGCAGACGTGGCGCGGCGCTGGACGGCGGCGCGGTCGCTGCGGGCGCGCGTCACCGTCCTCGTGCTCCTCGTCGTCGCGGTGGCGCTGGTCGTCATCGGGGTCGCGGTCGACCTGAGCCTCGACGCCCAGCTGCGCCGCGACCAGCAGAGCCGCCTCGACGATCGGGCCGCCCGCGCGGGCCTGCTCGTCGCTGGCGGCACGACCGGCCCGGCGCTGGTGGACGCGGTCGACGGGCAGGGCATCCGGGCGGAGCTGCTCGACGCCGCGGGCACCCGGATCGCCGGGACGGCGGACGACGGGCCGCGGGGCGGGCCGCCGGGGGGTCCGCCGGGGGGCCGGGGACGGCCCGGTCCGCGCGACCTCGACCGGGTCGTGGCCGTGCCCGACGGCACGCGCCTCGTGCTCGACACCGAGCCGGGCGAGAACGACGCCGTGCTCGCGCGGCTGCGGGTGGTCATGGCCGGGGTGGGCGCGGTGGGGCTGGCGGTCGTCGCGGTGGCGCTGCTCGGCGGCGTGCGGGTGGCGCTGCGCCCGCTGGACGCCATGGCCGCCCTCGCCCGGGACATCGCCGCCGGCGACCGCGGCCGCCGGCTGCACCCGGAGCGCACCGACACCGAGCTCGGGCGCACGGCCGCCGCCTTCGACGCGATGCTCGACGAGCTCGAGTCGGCGCAGGCCCGCGCCGAGCACGCGGCCGCGGAGGCGCAGCGGTCCGAGGCCCGCACCCGGCGGTTCCTGTCCGACGCCGCGCACGAGCTGCGCACCCCGATCACCGGCGTGCAGACGCTGGCCGAGTCGCTCGTGCGCCACCCCGACGGCGACCTCGAGCGCCGGGAGCGCCTGGCCACCACGCTGGTGCGCGAGACCCGGCGGGCGGGCGCCCTGGTCGCCGACATGCTCGAGCTGGCGCGCATCGAGGACGGCACCCCGCTCGACCGCCGCGAGGTCGACCTCGCCGCGCTCGCCGCCGCCGAGGCCGACCGCGTCGCGCTGCTCGCGCCCGGCCTGACCGTGCGGGTCGACGGGACGCCGACGCCCGTGCACGCCGACCCCGGGCGGATCGCGCAGGTGCTCGCCAACCTCCTGGAGAACGCCCGCCGGCACTCGCCGCCCGAGGGCACGGTGCGGATCGCGGTGTCCCGCGACGGCCCGCGGGCGGTGCTCGACGTGGTCGACGAGGGTCCCGGGATCCCGGCCGCGGACCGCGAGCGCGTCTTCGACCGCCTCGTGCGCCTCGACGACGCCCGCACCCGGGACGCCGGCGGCGCCGGGCTCGGCCTGCCCATCGCCCGCGCCCTCGCCCGCGCGCACGGGGGTGACCTGCGCGCGGTCGACACCGAGCAGGGGGCGCGGCTGCGGCTCACCCTGCCCGTCCACCCGGCGGGCTGATCAGCCGACGACCACCAGCGCCGTGGCGTTGTCCGTCGCCCCCGCGGCCTCGGCGAGCTCCACCACCCGCTCGGCGCGCTCGCGGGCGCTCCCGCCCGCCGCGAGTGCGGCCGCGAGGGCCGGGCCGGGCACGCTGCGGTGCACCCCGTCGCTGACCAGCAGCAGGACCCCGGGGTCGGTCGCGACGGCGGTGCCCACCCCGTCCGGCCCGACGGTGCGGGCGCTCGTGGTGAGCACGTGCTCGAGGCGCGGGTGCACGCTCAGGCCGGCGGCGCGCATCGTCGCGGCGATGGTGTGGTCGCTGGTGAGCGTGCGCAGGGTGCGGCCGTCCCAGGACAGGGCGCGGCAGTCGCCGACCCAGGCCAGGCGCCAGCGCGGGTCGCCGCCGCCGGGGGCGAGGGCGACGACCGCGGCCGCGTCGCCGGACACGAGGTCGCCCGTGCTGACCAGCAGGTCGTGCACCGCGAGGACGGCGGTGTCGGGCCGGCCCTCGAGCGCGGCGACGCGGACGGCGTGGTCGGCGACGAGGCGCGCCGCGAACCCGGCGGCGTCCGTGTCGCCCACGCCGTCGGCGACCACCACCGCGAGGCGCCCGCCGGGGCCGCGGTGCGCGGCGGCGGCGTCGGCCTGGTGACGTCGGGCACCCTGGCGGGAGGCCCAGCCGACGGGGCCGACGCCGGCCGGGGTGGTCGGGGTGGCGTCGGCGACCGTCTCGGCGAGGCTCACGGCTCGGCCCTCCTCGTCGGGCGGCGGTGTCTCCGGCGCCCACGTCCCAGGGTCGGCCGGGATTCTGGGCGCAGGCTGTGCGCCGGATGAGCGGGAGCCGCGTGAGTGATCCGTGGCGGAACTCTGAGATACCTCTGATGGAGTAGGTCCCGCGCTTGCCCGTCGCTCTCCGTGTTCTATGCTCCTCGTGTCGGCCGAGGCGCCCCGGGCGCCGAGAGCCACCCCCACCTCGCTCGCACCGTTTCGCCGCACACGGCCCTGACTAGGGAGTCCTCATGACCCAGTACGCCCCGCCGCCCCCCGCCGGCATGCCCTACCCGTCGATGCCGCAGGGTCCGGCCGCCATGCCCTACGGCGGCCCACCCCCCGTCCAGGGATACGGTGGTTACCCTCCGCCACCACCCGTGCGCAGGAGCCACGCCGGCCGCATCGCCGGCATCGTGGTCGGGGTCCTCGTCGTGCTCGTCGTGGCCGTCTTCGCCTTCGTGATGGCGTTCGGCGCGCCCGTGGTCGCCGGTGACGACGTCGAGCAGAAGATCGTGAGCGAGTTCGGGCTGGCGCCCGGCTCGGTGAGCTGCCCGGACTCGCTCGAGGGCGAGGTCGGCGCGCAGATCACCTGCACCGCCACCGACGCGGGCGAGTCGGCCCCGGTGCTCGTGCAGGTCACGAGCGTCGAGGGCGACACGGTGAACTTCACCATGACCGTGCAGTGAGGTCCTGACACCACGGCCACCATGGCCGCATGACGCCGCCGTCCCCGTCGCGCCCGTGAGCGCGGCGGCGACGGCGGCGCTCGTCGCGGGGCCGGTGCTGCTCGGGGCGGTCACCCAGCGCGCGACCGGTCTCGGTCTCGCCCTGGTGGGCGCCCCGTTCCTCGTCGCGGTGCTCGGCGCCCGCGACGGCGTCTCGTTCGGCAACGCGCTGCAGGTCGTGCTGTGCCTCGTGGTCCTGCTGCGCACGTACCGCGGCGTCGACCTCCGCGCGACGGGGCTCCTGCTCGCGGGCGCCGTGGTCGCGGTCCCGCTCGGCGCGCTGGTGGTCGGCGCCCTGCCGGAGGGCCCGCTGCTCGTGGTGGTCGGGCTGCTCGCCGCCGCCGCGGTCGTGCTCTCGCTGGTGCCGGGTCTCGCGGGCCGGCTGGGCGGGCCGGCGGCGGGGCTCGGCGCGGGTGCACTCGCGGGCTTCGTCAACGTCACGGCCGGGGTCGGGGGCCCCGTGCTCTCGGCCTACGCGCTCGCGCAGCGTTGGAGCACCGACGTCTTCGTGCCCACCGCCCAGGTCGTGCTGCTCGTCATCAACCTCGTGGCGCTGCTCAGCAAGGGCGTGCCCGTCCTGGCCCCCGTGGTGTGGGGCACGGGGCTCGCCGGCCTCGCGGTCGGGGTGGTGCTCGGCGACGTCCTGCACCGCCGGCTCGACCCCCTCACCGCCCGCCGCGCGGTCACGGTCCTCGCGCTGGTGGGGGCGCTGGCGACGGTCGTCCGGGGCGTGGCCACGAGCTGAACGGACGATCACCGCCCGTGCCGGCGGCGTGCCTCCGGGTGGACACGACCGACCGTCGCGGGCAGAGTGGCACTCGCCACCCGCAGCTTCACCTCCTCGAGGCCGGCGGTCTCACCCCGCACTCGAGGAAGAGGTGGCCCCTCGTGACCTCCTCCATGTGTCCCCCCGACGACCACGGGACGCTCGCCGGCGACCTGACCGTCGTGCCCACGCAGCCCCGTCCGGGGCTCGTCCTGGTCCGTGTCCTGGGCGAGGTCGACATGCTGACCGCCCGGTACCTGTCCACGGTCCTCCACGCCGCGCTCGACGCGGTCGCCGACGACCGCGACCCCGCCTCCGTTGCCCTTGCCGACGAGCCGTCGGTCGTGTGCGACCTCGAGGGCGTCACGTTCTTCGGGGCGACCGGGCTCGACACCGTGGCCGCCGCCCACGAGGCGGCGATCGCCCGTGGCGTGCGGCTCGTCGTCGTCGCGAGCTGCCGCACCGTGTGCCGACCCTTCCGGCTCACCGCGCTCGACCGGCGCATCACGCTGACCGACACCCATCCCGCCGTCGGGCGCGCGAGCGCCCTGCCCGGAGCCGAGCGATGACCGCCACCGCCGTCCCGGGCAGCGGCGCCGGGTCTCTCCCCGCCGAGCTCGGGCCCGCGGCCCGGGCGGCGCTCGACTACCTGGTCGACCTCACCGCGCCACCGCCGGCGGTCCGCGACGGCCGCGTCGACCACATGCTGCGCACGGCGCTCAGCGTCCACGACCGCACGGTGACGATCCCCGGGCAGCGCCGGGCGATGGACGAGGTCGCCGCCGCGGTGCGCACGGCGTGCGCGCACCTCGCCGCCACCGAGCTCGAGGACGCCTACCTCGCGCTGCGCGCGGCCGTCGATCGCCTGCCCCGCGACTGAGCGGCTCCTACCAGCGGAAACCGTGCCCGGCGCCCTGGCGCACCAGCTCGGGCTCGTCGCCCGACAGGTCGACCACGGTGGTCGGCTCGGTGCCGCACTCGCCGGAGTCGAGCACCGCGTCGAGCTGGTTGCCGAGCCGCTCGTGGATCTCGAGCCCGGACGTCAGCGGCTCGTCGGTGTCGGGCAGCAGCAGCGTCGAGGACAGCAGCGGCTCGTCGAGCTCGGCGAGCAGCGCCTCCGCCACCGGGTGCTCCGGGATGCGCACGCCGACCGTCTTCTTGCGCGGGTGCAGCAGGCGGCGGGGCACCTCCTTCGTCGCCGGCAGGATGAACGTGTAGCAGCCCGGCGTCGCCGCCTTGACCGAGCGGAACACCGGCGTCGAGACGCGCACGAACTGCCCGAGCTGCGCGAAGTCCTTGCACACCAGCGTGAAGTGGTGGCGCTCGTCGAGGTGCCGGATCGCGCGGATGCGCTCGAGCCCCTCGCGGTTGCCCAGGGCGCAGCCGAGCGCGAAGCACGAGTCGGTGGGGTAGGCGATGAGCCCGCCCGACCGCAGGAGCTCGACGGCGGCGAGCACCGCGCGCCGCTGCGGGTTGCGTGGGTGCACCTCGACGTACGTCCCCTTCGCGGCCATCCGCGCAGGGTAGGGCCGCGACGCCCCGGCGGGAACGTCCACGCGGGCGCCGGGGGTGGGTTGGATGCCTGCTCGAGGGGGCACCTGGACCTGAAGTCGTGACCGCAACGAGACCGACGCGCAGCGTGACCGAGACATCTTGGTCCGAACGGACCACGAGGGTCGCGCCGAAGGAGGAACTCGGATGGGCGCCCACCAGGTCCAGGACGAACGCACGCTCGACCTCGCCCGTGTCGTCGGACGCGGGGCGATGACCACGTCCGTCGCCCTCGCGCTGGCGGGGACGGGGGCCGGCTTCGCGACCGCGTCGCCCACCCACGACCACGGGGACGGCGACGGGCACGGCAGCGAGCAGGGGCACGGGAACGGCCACCGGTACGGCGGCTACAGTGGCCACGGGGACGGCACCGACTGCGGGCCCGGCGACGAGGCCTTCGTCGATGGACTGCTCGGGGACCTGGGCCTGTCCGGGTCGTCCGCCGAGCGGTGCGCCACGGACGGCCCGGACGGCACCGACGGCGGCTCGTCCGCGTCGGCTGCGTCGGCTGCGTCGAGCACCGACGGCGACAGCGGGGCCCGTCGGGCCGCCGCGACGTCGGCGCCGGACCGGCCGACCAACCCCGACGACGTCCCGCCCGGCCCGGGCGAGACCAAGGTGATCGACCTGCCGGACACCCCGCAGAGGTAGCCCGATGGCCCTCGTCGCCCCCTGGCGTCTCGCCGACGCCCGGCACCCCGCGGCGGCCGCCGACGCCCGCCGCCGGATCGCCGAGGTCGACGGGCAGGTCCGGGCCTGGGTCACGGTCCTGCCGGAGGACGGCGACGCCTCCACCGACGGCCCGCTCGCCGGAGTGCCCGTGGGCATCAAGGACATCGTCGACGTCGCGGGCGTCCCCACCCTGTGCGGGTCGCGGGCGCTCGCCGGCGCCCCGCCCGCGAGGGCGGACGCCGCGATCGTGCGCCTGCTGCGCGCGGCGGGTGCGGTGGTGCTCGGCAAGACCGTGACCACCGAGTTCGCCTACTTCGACCCCGGCCCGACCCGCAATCCGCACGACCTCGCGCGCACCCCGGGCGGGTCGTCCAGCGGCTCGGCGGCGGCCGTCGCCTCGGGGGCGGTGCCGCTGGCGGTCGGCACGCAGACCGCCGGCTCGGTGGTGCGCCCGGCGTCGTACTGCGGCGTCGCGGGCCTGGCCGTCGCGCGGGGCACGCTGTCCACGGACGGGGTGAACCCGCTCGCGCCGGGCCTCGACACCCTCGGGCTCTTCGCCGCGACGGTCGCCGACGTGGCCCTCGCCCGCGCCGCGCTCGACGGGCGCGAGCCCCCGGACGTGTCGCCGGGGCCGCCGCGGCTGCTGACCTGGGACGGCACGGCGGTCGCCGAGGTCTCGCCGGCGATGCTCGCCGCCCACGCCGACGCGGTGGCGCGCGTCCGGGAGGCGGGCGCCGAGGTCGCGCCGCTGGAGGTCGACCTCCGGGCCGCGACCGCCGACCAGCGCACGATCATGGCGGCCGAGGCCGCGGCGACGGTGCCGAACCGGCCCGGGCTCGGCGCGAACCTCGCCGCGCTGCTCGCCGAGGGCCACGCGATCCCCGCGGGCGACCTCGACGCGGCCCGCGAGCGCTCGGCCGTGACGCGGTACGCGGTGCTCGCCGCCCTCGAGCACGCCGACGCGGTGCTGGCGCCGGGCGCCCTCGGCGTCGCCCCGACGGGCCTGGAGAGCACCGGTGACCCGGTGCTCAGCCGCCCGTTCCACGTCCTGGGCCTGCCCGCGCTCGCGGTGCCGGGCGCCCGCGACGCCGACGGGCTGCCGCTGGGCCTGCAGCTGCTCGGCCACCCCGACCGCGAGGACGCCCTGCTCGCCGCCGGCCGCTGGCTCGAACGTGCGTGATCTTCTGAGCTATAGCTCAGAAGATCACGCACATGGGGTCGGTCACCTGCCCGGTACGCCCTTGCGCGACGCGGGAAGGTGGGGTCGTGGCGTCCCGTGAGGAGCTCGACACCGAGTTCCAGGCCGAGTTCGAGGAGGAGCTCGAGCACCACCACCTCTGGCACCGCGAGGGCCAGCGCCACCACTTCGGGGGCGACTCCCCGCTGCTCTCGCCCCGGCTGGCCCGCTGGGTGCGCTACGTGCCCCGCGCCCACCCCGCGGGCGTCGTGCTCGGCACCGCGTTCGGCCTGATCTCGCTGACCCCCTCGCTCATCCCGCGCGACTACCTCTTCCAGGGCCTCGCCACCGGGATCTCGGGCGCGCTGGGCTACGCGATGGGCGTCGCGTTCGCCTGGCTGCTCGCCCGCACGGCGCGCTGGACGGACCTCACCGACCGCGTCCGGCGCGCCCAGCCCCTCTGGCTCACGCCCGGCGCGTGGGTCGTGCTCGTGCTCACGGCAACGGCGGCGCTGCTCGGCATCCTGCTCGCGGGCGCGGCGTGGCAGCGCCAGGTCGCCGGCCTCATGGGCCTCGAGCAGCCCACCACCGACGGCTGGCTGCGCGCCGGCCCCGTGGCGCTCGTCGTGGCCGGCGTGCTCGTCGGCCTCGGGCGCGGGGTGCGCTGGCTCGCCGCGCGGGTCGCCGACCTGCTGCGGCGCCGCGTGCACCTCCCGCGGCGGCTCGCGGCCGTCGCCGGCACCCTGCTCGCGCTGCTCCTCGTCGTCGCGATGATCGACACCGTCGTGGTCCGCACCGGGCTGCGCGTCGCCGACTCCGTGTTCGGCGCCGCCAACGACCAGCCCTACCCCGGTGTCGTCGCCCCGACCTCGCCCCTGCGCTCCGGCTCGCCCGCCTCGCTCGTGCCCTGGGAGACGATCGGGCGCGAGGGCCAGGCGTTCGTCACGGGCGGGCGCCCGCCCGCCCAGCTCGCGGCGGCGTCGGGGCGCCCGCCGGTCGAGCCGGTGCGGGTCTACGCCGGCCTGCTGTCCGCGCCCGGACCCGCCGAGCGCGCCGCCATGGCCGTCGCCGAGCTCGAGCGCACCGGCGCCTTCGACCGCGCTGTGCTCGCCGTCGTCACCACCACGGGCACCGGCTGGATCGACGCCCCCACCGCCGACGCCCTCGAGCTCGTCTGGGGCGGCGACACCGCGATCGTCGCCACCCAGTACTCCTACCTGCCCAGCTGGCTATCGTTCGTCGTCGACCGCACGCGCGCCGAGGCGGAGGGCCGCGCGCTGTTCGACGCGGTGCACGCCCGGCTCGAGCGGATGCCCCCGGATCGGCGCCCGCGGCTGCTCGTGTTCGGCGAGAGCCTGGGCTCGCAGGGCTCCGAGGCCGCCTTCACGAGTCTCGAGGACGCCCGCACCCAGGCCGACGGGGTGCTGTGGGTCGGCCCACCGCACTCGAACGAGCTGCACGCAGCGCTGACCGCGCGCCGCGACCCCGGGTCCCGCGCGATCCTCCCGGTCGTCGACGGGGGTCGGGAGGTGCGCTTCGGGTCCACCGCCACGGACCTCGCCCGGCCGCCCGGACCGTGGGACGCGCCGCGGGTGGTCTACCTGCAGCACGCCTCGGACCCCGTGGTCTGGTGGTCGCCGGAGCTGCTGTGGCACCGGCCCGCGTGGCTGTCCGAGCCGCCCGGCCCCGACGTCTCGCCGGCCATGGACTGGTTCCCGGTGGTGACCTTCTGGCAGGTGACCATCGACCTGACCAACTCGCTGTCCGTCCCGGACGGCCACGGGCACGTCTACCGGGGGTCGGTGCTCGGCGGATGGTTGGCCCTGGGTACACCCGCGGGGTGGACCGACGCGGACACCACACGGGTGGCGGGCATCCTGGGGGCGTGACCGCTCCCCAGCACACGGCCACGCCCGCGCGCCCCGCCACCGACGGGGCCGACGACGGCGGCGACGAGGAGGCGGTGCCCTCCCACTGGCGGCGCCTCGCCCCGGCGGCGATCGTCGCGGGCGTGCTCCTGCTCTGGAGCAACGTGGTGCTCCCCGCCCTGCCCGCCGATGCGGTGCTCAAGGCGCTGTTCAACCTCGGCGGCGTCGCGGCCATGGTCACCGTGGCGCGCCTGCTCGGCGTCACGTGGGCCGACCTCGGCGTCGGGCGCGGCACCTGGGCGGCGGGCCTGCGCTGGGGCGGCGCGGCGATCGGCGTCGCGGTGCTCGGCTACGGCGGGGTGCTGCTCCTCGCGCCCGCGTTGCTCGAGAACCCCCAGCTCGCGGGCGCCTCGCCGGGCGCGCTGCTGCTGCGCGGCCTCGTGCTCATCCCGCTGGGCACCGTCCTGGCCGAGGAGCTCGCGTTCCGGGGCGTCCTGCACGGGCGCTCGGTGCGCGCGCTGCCGGTGCGGGCGGCCGTGGGCGTCGGCGCGGTCGCGTTCGGGCTCTGGCACCTCACGGTGGCGTTCGGCCCGTCGGCGGTGCCGCTGCCGCCGACCCTGCACTGGACCTCCGCGCTCACCGTCCTCGGCGTCACCGTCGCGGGGGGCCTGGCGCTGGGCTGGCTGCGCCACCGCACCGGCTCGGTGCTCGCCCCGATCGGGCTGCACCTCGGCACCAACGCGGTCGGGCTCGTGGCGGCGGGCGTCGCGCTCGCCCACTAGCCTGTCGCGCCAAGACGATGCGACCCGTCGCGCTCCTGCGTCGCGCCACGTGTCGACCGTCGGCGCGCATGCGGGGTGGGTGAGAATATACCGATGACCGTCGTCGACAACGCGGTGTACGTGGGCGGGGCGCGCGACAGCGAGCCCGACTCGCTGGACCGCACCCTGGAGCTGCTGCGCGACCGGGACAGCTCGCACCCCGGCGGGTTCGCCTGGATCGGGCTGCTGCGCCCCGACCAGGCCGAGCTCGACCTCCTCGCACGCGAGCTCTCGTTGCCCGCGCTGGCGGTGGAGGACGCCGTCCACGCCCACCAGCGGCCCAAGCTCGAGCGCTACGACGACGTCGAGTTCGTCGTGCTGCGCCCGGCCTGGTACGTCGACGAGGACGAGGACGTGCAGGTCGGCGAGATCCACCTGTTCCTCGGGCAGGACTTCGTCGTCACCGTGCGGCACGCCGAGACCCCGGAGCTCTCCTCGGTGCGCCGGCGCCTCGAGCAGGACCCGGAGCTGCTCGCCCTGGGCCCGCGCGCCGTGCTCTACGCGGTGCTCGACCGCGTCGTCGACGACTACCAGCCGGTGATCCGGGGCCTGCGCGACGACATCGACCAGATCGAGACCCAGGTCTTCGGCGGCGACCCCAGCGTCTCGCGGCGCATCTACCAGCTCTCGCGCGAGGTCATCGAGCTGCAGCGGTCGGTGGAACCGTTGCGCGACGTGCTCCAGAGCCTGCTCGCGGAGACCGCCGACGACGGGGCGCGGGTGATGCTGCACCGCGGGATGCGCGACGTCGCCGACCACCAGGCGCAGACCTCGGAGTCGGCCGAGAACTTCCGCCAGCTGCTCGGCAACATCCTCTCGGTCAACGCCGCGCTCGTCGGGCAGCGCCAGAACGAGGAGATGCGCAAGCTCTCGGAGACCAGCCTCGCCCAGGGCGAGGAGGTCAAGCGGATCTCGTCCTGGGCGGCGATCCTGTTCGCCCCGTCTCTGATCGGCGCGATCTACGGGATGAACTTCGAGCACATCCCCGAGATCGGGTGGACGTTCGGCTATCCCTTCGCGCTCGGCCTCATGGTGCTCGCGTCGCTGACCCTCTACATCGTGTTCAGCAAGCGCGGCTGGCTGTGACCGCCCGCGCCCGCTCGTTCGGGGCCGCGGCGCAGGAGTACGACCGGCTGCGGCCGGCGCCCGTCCCGGAGGCGCTGCGGGACCTGCTGCCGTCGCCGGACGCGGCGGTGCTCGACCTCGCCGCGGGCACCGGGCTGCTGTCCCGCTCCCTCGCGGCCGTCGGCGTCACCGACGTCGTCGCGGTCGAGCCCGACGAGGCGATGCGCGCGGTGCTGAGCGACCGCAGCCCGGGTGCGCGCGTGCTCGCCGGCACCGCCGAGGACATCCCGCTGCCCGACGCGTCGGTGGACGCGGTCCTGGCGGCGTCGGCGTGGCACTGGTTCGACCCGGAGCCCGCCACCGCCGAGATCGCGCGCGTGCTGCGGCCCGGCGGGGTGCTGGGGCTGCTGTGGAGCTTCGCCGACCCGGACGTCGACTGGGTCGCCGCGCTGCGCCGCATCGGGCGCGCGGACGAGCAGGGCTCGGCGCCGATCGTGCGGTCCGGGTTCGCGGTGGAGCTCCCGGCCGGCGCCCCGTTCGGTCCGGGCACCTCGCGGGTGTTCCGGCGCTCGACGTGGATGGCCGCCGCGGACGTCGTCGCCATGCTGGGCACCTACTCCAGCGTGCTGACCCTGCCGGCGGACGAGCGGGCGGAGGTGGCGGCGCGCGCCCGGGACCTCGTCGACCGCCGCGTGGGCACCGACCCGGTGCTCGTGCCCTTCGCGACGGCGGTCTGGAGTGCGGTCCGCACCGGCGGGTGAGGCTGCTCAGCCCTGTCGTCGCGGTGGTGACCGTGCCCATACTCGGCGGGCCGCGATCGCCGACGAGAGGGCACCCATGCGTTTCGGGATCTTCATGCCGCCGTTCAACAGCCCGCCCACCCAGAACCCCACGACCTCGCTGCAGCGCAACATCGAGACGATCCAGCTGATGGACCGCCTCGGCTACGACGAGGCGTGGATCGGCGAGCACCACTCGGCGGGCACCGAGATCATCGCCGACCCCTTCACGTTCATCAGCCACGTCGGCGCGCTGACCAAGCACATCAAGCTGGGCACCGGCGTCGTCTCGCTGCCGTACCACCACCCGCTGTGGACCGCGGACCGCGCGATCCTCGTCGACCACCTGCTGCGCGGTCGCATGATGATGGGCGTCGGTCCGGGTTCGCTGCCCACCGACGCCTCGATGATCGGGCTGGAGCCGTCGGCGCTGCGTCCGGCGCTGGCCGAGGACCTCGAGGTGCTCCTGCGCCTGCTCACCGGCGACGAGCGCGTCACCCACCACACCGACCGCTACGCGCTGGTCGACGCGCTGCCGCAGCTCGCGCCCTACAGCGACCCCTGCTTCGAGATGGCCGTCGCGGCCACCGCGTCGCCCGCCGGGCCGCAGATGGCCGGCAAGTACGGCCTCGGGCTGCTCTCGCTCGGGGCGACGACCCGCGAGGGCTTCGACGTGCTCGCGCACCACTGGAGCGTGCTGGAGTCCGAGGCCGCCGCGGCGGGCCGGGGCACCGACCGTGGCAAGTGGCGCCTGGTCGGCCCGATGCACATCGCGGAGACCCAGGAGCAGGCGATCGAGGACGTCCGCCACGGCTTCGACATCTTCTGCGACTACACCCAGCGCACACTCGCGCTCCCGACGTTCCGCGCGGAGGGGGCGACGTTCGAGGAGAGGGTGGCGTGGATCAACGAGACGGGGCTCGGCGTCATCGGCACCCCGGAGCAGGCGATCGCCCAGATCCAGCGGCTCGTCGACCAGTCCGACGGCGGATTCGGCTGTTACATGATGATGCAGCACGACTGGGCGAACTGGGAGGCGACGCAGCGGCACTACGAGCTGTTCGCGCGCTGGGTGATGCCCGTCTTCCAGCGCTCGCAGGCGCGGCTGCTGGGCGCCGAGGCGCACGCGCGCAGCCGCCACGCCGAGCTTGACGAGAAGAACGGCGCGGCGATCCAGGCCTGGACCGACCGCTACGCGGCCGAGCGGGAGCGTGCCTCGTCGGGCAACGGCGCCGCGCAGGCGTGACCGATCAGGCCTCGACGGGCGCGGGGAAGCGAGGTTAGCCTCCCCTCACTGACGAGGAGGGGTTCGGCGATGACGCTGCGACTGCCCACGGGCGAGGTCACCGTGCTGCTCGGGGAGCAGATCGTGCGCGGGCGCCTCATGGACATGCTCGACCCGTCGTCCGCCACGGGGGCGTCCGGCGGCCCGGTTGCGGTCCGGCGGGTGGGCGCGGAGCGCGGCGAGGGCGTCGCGGCGCGCCGCCGGCGTCTCGAGGACGCCGGCCGTGACGATCAGGCCGCGCTCGTGCTGGTCGACCGGATCACCGATGGGCTCGACGCCGCGGGACGGCGGGCCGTCCTGGGGGTGCTCGCGTCGGTGGCCGCCCGGGGCGCGGCGGTGCTGGTGGACGACGACGACTGCGTCGCCGCGCTGGCCCTGGCCGACGGCACGCTGCGGGCCGACCCCTTGCGGGGGCTCGTGCTCGAGCCCGCGGAGGCCGCCCCGCTGCTCGAGGAGCTCTACCGCGCCTCGTAGGTCAGGCAGTCGGCGACGTCCTTGCCGGCGCCGACCTGCACCGACGACGCGGTGCACTCGAGCTTGTCGTTGAACTTGCACTCCGAGCGGTGGCACGCGCCGACGACGCCGCCCGCGTCCACGCCGCCGCGGAACGAGATCTCGACGAAGGTGCCGCACGCGGCGTTGTCGCCGGCGACCGTGATGGCGCCCGCGTGGCAGGTGGAGCTCTCGTTGTAGGCGCACGAGGTGGCCGAACAGCTTCCGACGGTGGGCAGGCTCTGCATCGACGTCATGGCGCAGATCGTGGCGGGCGCGGCGGTGCGCTCGCCAGGCAACGAAGGCTGTCCTGATCACCTCCGGGCGCCCCTCGGGGCGTGCCGACCTGGGCCGATCCCGGACGGGTCGGGCGGAAACGGGCACTGCTGTGGCACAGGTCACCCTAGTGATGGCCCGTTCGGACCTCGCGGGCTGAGGGTGTCCTGTCCTCACCTCGCGGCCCCTTCCCAGGACGTCGCGCACAGGCCACGGTGGGGTGGATCACACACCACCGTCGAGGGAGCACCCCCGGTGACCCAGACCGCCCCCAAGCCCCCGCACGTCGGACAGAGCCTGCCGCGGCGCGAGGACGCCGCGCTGATCACCGGACGCGCCACCTGGACCGACGACATCGTCCCGCCCGCGACGGTCCACCTGGCGATCGTCCGGAGCCCGGTGGCCCACGCCCGGATCACCGCCGTCGACACCGCGGCCGCCCGCGACCACGCCGGCGTCGTCGCCGTGTTCACGGGCGCCGACCTCGCGGGCGAGTACGCCGCGGGCATCCCCACCGGGTGGCCGGTCACCGAGGACATCCTCGTCCCCGAGCACCTCCCGCTGGCCCGCGACGAGGTCAACCACGTCGGCGACGGGGTGGCGGTCGTGGTGGCCACGGACGCGGCGGCCGCCCGCGACGCCGCCGAGCTGGTGGTCGTCGACTACGACGAGCTGCCCGGGGTGTTCGACATCGAGGCGGCCCTGGAGCTCGGGGCGCCGCTGGTGCACGAGCAGTTCGGCACCAACCACTGCTACACCTGGCCGCTCGCGGTCGGCGACGTCGACGCCGCCCTGGCGCAGGCCGACGTCGTGGTCGAGGGGCGCTACCTGCAGCAGCGCGTGATCCCCTCGCCGATGGAGCCGCGCGCGGTCGTCGTCACCCCCGACGCGGTCGGCGGCGGCTTCACCGTCCACACCTCCACCCAGGTGCCGCACTTCGTGCGCGACATCCTCGCCGCGATCTGCGGCATCTCCGACACCAAGCTGCGCGTCGTCGCCCCGGACGTCGGCGGCGGCTTCGGCGCGAAGCTCAACGTCTACGCGGAGGAGGCGCTGGCGCTGGTCCTCGCCCGGCGGCTCCGGCGCCCGGTGAAGTGGACCGAGACGCGCTCGGAGCACCACATCGCGACCACGCACGGCCGCGGGCAGGTCCAGTACATGACCATCGGCGCCACACGCGACGGCACGATCCTCGGCATGAAGGTCCGCCTCGTCGCGGACATGGGCGCGTACCTGCAGCTGCTCACGCCGGGCATCGCGGTGTTCGGCGCGTTCACCTACTGCGGGCTCTACGACTTCGGCGCCTACGACTTCGAGTGTCGCGGCGTGTTCACCAACCTCACGCCCACCGACGCCTACCGCGGGGCGGGACGCTCGGAGGCGGCGTACGCCCACGAGCGCGTGATGGACGACCTCGCCCGCGCCCTCGACATGGACCCCGCCGAGCTGCGGCTGCGCAACCTCCACCCGCCGTTCGACGCGCCGCGCACCGTCCCGTCGGGCGTGCAGTACGACTCGGGGGACTACGAGCGCGCGATGCGCCGGGCGCTCGAGCTCGTCGGCTACGACGACCTGCGGGCCGAGCAGGCGCAGCGCCGCGCGGCCGGCGAGTCCGTCGAGCTCGGCGTGGGCATCGGCAACTTCACCGAGTCCGGCGGGCTCTCGCCGTCCAAGGTCGCCGCCGGCGTGCGGCTGCAGAGCGGGGGCTGGGAGGCCGCGACGGTCCGCATGACGACGGCGGGACGCGCCGAGGTCGTCACCGGCACGAGCCCGCACGGCCAGGGCCACGAGACGGCGTGGGCCCAGATCACCGCCGACAGCCTCGGCATCGATCCCGCCGACGTCGAGGTGTTCCACGGCGACACGATGGTCGCCCCGTTCGGCCGCGACACCTACGGCTCGCGCAGCCTCGCCGTGGGCGGCACCGCGGTGTACGGGGCGGCGGAGAAGGTGATCGCCAAGGCGCGGCTGATCGCGGCGCACCTGCTCGAGGCCGCCGACTCGGATCTCGAGTTCGTCGACGGCGTGTTCTCCGTGGCCGGCACCTCCGGGCCCTCGATCACGATCCAGGAGGTCGCGGGCGCCGCGTCGCTGGCCGCCGACCTGCCCGAGGGCATGGAGCCCAACCTCACCGCCGACCACCACTTCGACCCGCCGAACTTCACCTGGCCGTTCGGCACGCACATCTGCGTCGTGGAGGTCGACACCGAGACCGGGATGACGAGGATCCGCCGCTTCGTCGCCGTCGACGACTGCGGGCGCATCGTCAACCCGCAGATCGTCGACGGGCAGCTCCACGGCGGCATCGCCCAGGGCATCGGGCAGGCGCTCTACGAGCAGGCGACGTTCGACGAGGCGGGCCAGCCGACGGCGGCGACGCTCGCCGACTACGCGGTGCCCGCCGCGAGCGACCTGCCCGTCTTCGACCTGGACCAGACGATCACCCCGTCGCCCACCAACCCGCTGGGCGCCAAGGGGATCGGCGAGTCCGGGGCGATCGGGTCGTCGCCCGCCGTGGTCAACGCGGCGATCGACGCGCTGGCGGCGCGCGGCGTGACGCACCTCGACATGCCGCTGACGCCGCAGCGGGTCTGGCGCGCGATCACCGACGCGGCCAAGGTGTGATCCCGTGACCGACGAGGAGACCCGCTACGACCACGGCGGCGACGAGTTCGTCTACGTCGAGCTGTCGGCGGCGATGAGCCTGCCGGTGCACTTCCGGTCGCTGGCGATCACGCGGCGCCTCGCCGAGGAGGCCATCCCGGGCGTCGAGGAGATCGCGCCGTCGAACGCGTCGTACATGGTGCGCGTCGATCCCGACCGCCTGCACCCGCGCGACCTCGTGCGCGAGCTGCAGCGCATCGAGGGCGAGGTGGGGGAGCTCTCCGACGACCTGACGGTCGCGACGCGCATCGTCGACGTCCCGATCATGCTGAACGACCCGTGGACCCACGAGGTCCTCATGAAGTTCCGCGACCGCCATCAGGACCCGAACGGCACCGACCTCGACTACGGCGCCCGGATCAACGGCTACTCCTCCACCGAGGACTTCATCGACGCGCTCGCCGCGTCGCCGTACCTCGTGACGATGATGGGCTTCGTCCCGGGCCTGCCGTGGTGCTTCCAGCTGGTGCCCCGGGAACGCCAGGTCGAGGTGCCCAAGTACGTCCGCCCGCGCACCGAGACCCCGGAGCGGGCGTTCGGGTTCGGCGGGGCGTTCGCCGTGATCTACCCGGTGAAGGGTGCCGGGGGCTACCAGCTCTTCGGCTCGGCGCCCGCGCCGATCTTCGACGGCGAGCAGCGCCTGCCCGACTTCGCCGAGAACGACTCGGTGGTGTTCTTCCAGCACGGCGACGTCATCAACTACCGCCGCGTCGACCGCGAGGAGTACGACGACGTGCGCGCGCAGGTCGACGCCGGCACCTGGCGGTACTCGTACCAGGAACTGGAGTTCTCGCCGAGCCGGTTCCTCGCCGACCCCGACGGCACCAACGCATCCATGAAGGAGGTGCTGTACGGGTGAGCATCAGGGTGCAGGACCCGGGCCTGGAGACGACGGTCCAGGACACCGGCCGGCTCGGCTACTACAGCATCGGCTTCCCGCCCTCGGGCGCGCTCGACTCGTTCGCCTACCACGTCGGCAACGCCCTGGTCGGCAACGAGCCCGGGGCCGCCGCGCTGGAGGCGGTCTACCTCGGGCCGACGCTGGAGTTCACCGAGGACACCGTGATCGCCGTGACGGGGGCCGACATCCCGGCGTTCGTCGACGGCGAGGAGATCCCGCTCTGGGAGTCGGTGGCGGTCTCGGCGGGCTCGGTTCTGTCGTTCGGGCAGCTGCGCGGCGGTGCCCGGCCGTACGTCGCGGTGGCCGGCGGCATCGACGTGCCGCTGTACTACGGCAGCCGCTCGACCTACACGCTCGTGGGCATCGGGGGCTTCGAGGGACGCGCGCTGCGGGCCGGCGACGAGCTGGCCATCGGGTCCGACGCGCGCGACCCGAGGGCCGGCCGGCGGATCGACGCGGACGACGTGCCCGTACACCCGTCGACCGCGGAGGTGCACCTGCTTGTCGGGCTGCACAGCTACCGGCTCACCGACGACTCGCTCGCCCGGTTCACCGACACCGAGTGGAAGGTGACGCCGGACGCGAACCGCGTCGGCTACCGCTTCCGCGGGGCCGAGCTGGAGTTCGTGCCGCGCGAGCAGCCCTTCGGCGCCGGCAGCGACCCCGCCAACGTCACCGACTGCGGCTACCCGGTCGGCTCGGTGCAGGTCCCCGGCGGGGTCGAGCCGATCGTGCTGCTCCAGGACGCGGTGACCGGCGGCGGCTACGCGACGCTCGGCACCGTCGTCAGCGTCGACCGCGACCGGCTCGCCCAGACCAAGACCGGCGACAAGACGCGCTTCGTGCCCGTCGACCTCGACGGGGCGCTGGAGGTCCGCCGGGACCGCCTCGGCGCGCTCGACCGCATCCGTTCCGCTCTCTCGTAGGAGGCCTCTCGGTGGGCAGCCACACCATCACGTCCCGGACGCCCGGCGTCTTCTACCACCGGCCCTCGCCCGACGCGGAGCCCTACGTGACCGAGGGTTCCTCGGTCGCGGAGGGCGACACGGTGGGCCTGGTGGAGGTCATGAAGACGTTCCACGAGGTCAAGGCCGACGCCACGGGCACCGTGGCGAAGTTCCTCGTCGAGAACGAGGACGAGGTGACCATCGGCCAGGACCTGGTCGAGCTGGAGACGTGAGCCTCTCGTCGGTCCTCATCGCCAACAGAGGCGAGATCGCGCTGCGGGTCGTGCGGGCCTGCCGCGAGCTGGGCATCCGGTCGGTCGCCGTGTACTCCGACGCGGACGCGCAGGCCGCGCACGTGCGGCTGGCCGACGACGCGGTGCACGTCGGGAAGTCGTCGGCGTCGAAGAGCTACCTCAACGAGGAGGCGATCCTCGAGGCCGCCTGCTCGTCGGGGGTCGACGCGGTGCACCCCGGCTACGGCTTCCTGTCCGAGCGCCCGTCCTTCGCGGCGGCGGTGGAGGAGGCCGGCCTGGTCTTCGTCGGGCCGCCGTCGTCGGTGATCGCGACGATGGGCGACAAGGCCTCGGCGCGCGCGCTGGCCCGGCGCGCGGGGGTCCCCGTGGTGCCGGGCAGCGACGAGGTCGCGTCGGTCGAGGACGCGGTGGCCGCGGCCGAGGAGGTCGGCTACCCGGTGCTGGTCAAGGCGTCGGCGGGCGGCGGGGGGCGGGGCATCCGGCCGGCCGCGTCGGCCGACGAGCTGCGCACCGTCGTGACCGAGGCCCAGCGCGAGGCGTCGTCGGCGTTCGGGTCGGACAAGGTCTACCTCGAGCGGGCGCTGCAGGGGCCCAAGCACGTCGAGGTGCAGGTGCTGGCCGACACCCACGGCGGCGTCGTCCACTGCTTCGAGCGGGAGTGCTCGCTGCAGCGGCGCCGGCAGAAGATCCTCGAGGAGGCGCCGGCGCCGGGCCTCGACCCCTCGGTGCGCGAGGCGCTGTGCACCGCGGCCGTCGCCCTGGCGCGCGAGGTGGGCTACGTCGGTGCCGGGACCGTGGAGTTCCTCGTCGAGGACGGGGAGTTCTTCTTCATCGAGATGAACACCCGCATCCAGGTCGAGCACCCGATCACCGAGTGGGTCACCGGGCTGGACCTCGTCGCCGAGCAGCTGCGCGTCGCGGGCGGGGCGCCGCTGTCGGTGACCCAGGACGACGTGGAGTGCCGAGGTGCGTCGATCGAGTTCCGGGTGAACGCCGAGGACCCCGACCAGGACTTCCTGCCCTCGCCGGGCACCGTCGAGTCGTTGGAGCTCCCGGGCGGGCCGGGCGTCCGCGTCGACACCGCGCTCATGGCCGGCGACGTCGTCCCGCCGTTCTACGACTCGCTGGTCGCGAAGCTGGCGGTCTGGGCGCCGACCCGCGAGCAGGCCCTGGCCCGCGGCCGCCGGGCGCTGGCGGAGTACCGCGTCGAGGGCCTGCCGACGACGATCGGCCTGCACCGGCGCCTCCTCGACCACCCCGCGGTCGTCGACGGCACCTACGACATCACGACCCTGGAGACGTGGTTGGCGGGCGAGGGCTGAGGCGACGGCGCCGGTGACGTCTTCGACGTCGGCTATCCGGCTTCCGCTCCGGCGTCGCCGGCGTACAGCCGGACCTCAATCGACTGCGCGTCGAAGACGTCCGTCGTGGTGCACCGCTCGGTCAAGCCCGTGATCACAGGGACGACAGTGATCCGGACAGTGGAGCCGGGTGCGGCCACACGGCGCAGCGCCTCGGTCGCGATCACCGTCTTCCCGGCGCGGGCCAGCGGGTGCTCCGGGCGCGGGTCGAACGGCCGCCGCGGGACTACCTCGCAGTGCCCGTGGTCGTCCCCGTAGCAACCGCCGTGACCGAAGATGTGGAACGACCCTGCGTACCCCTCGTCCTCGGTTGTCGGTGTGCCCTCGGTGGCGTCGGGATTGTTGAGGAAGACGCGTCCCTCGTAGGACGTCTCGGAGTGGTCGATGCCCTGGAACTCGATGTCGGCGCGGACCACGTCCTCGCCGACCGCCAGCTCGAACGGCTGGCTGGTGAACGTCGTGGCCATCTCACCCTCCCATCGGGACCACGGCCTGGGCGGCGACGTAGTCATAGCCGAGATTGTTGACGTGCAGGACGTCGCGGACGGTGAGCGAGAACGGCCCGAGGGGTCGGCTCAGGTACTCGGCGGGGATGTTGTCCTCGCCGTGACGGAGCTGCCACAGGTACCAGAGCCGGTCGATCATGCAGTGGTGCGCCCAGAAGATCGGGTCGAAGGCGGACCGAGCGATGGAGCCCATGTCGCCACCGTCGGTGGGGTTGTTCGGATCCACCCCACCGACCCAGCCGTGGATCCGGTCGTGGAGGTCTTCGACCTGACTGGTGAAGTCGACGAAGCTGCGCAGCCGCAGGACGCGTTCGACCTCGTCGGGACGCGGGAGACGGTCGGGCGGACCCGGGAAGCGGCGGGTAAGACCGTTCGGCACGCCCGGCACCGACGTCGGGGCGCTGGCCAGCGGGTTGCGGTCCCCCGCGACCTGGGGCTCCGCATAGCTGTCGGGAATCCCGTTCTGATGCGATTCGGGCGAGCTCCAGTCCCACCACGGCGTGATCGCCTGGTCGTCGGAATCCCGGGCGACGCTCTCGAAGTAGAGTAGGTAGGCCCGGTGCCACGGTAGGAAGAGATTGTACGGGAACTGGGTGCGCACGAGTCGCCCGTGATGCCAGCACGAGAACCGAGGAAAGCCGTGGATTCCGGCCCAGTACATCCAGCCGCGGTTGTCGGTCGCCGAGAACTGCTGCATTCGCTCGTACGCCGAACGCAGGGCCGGGATGTCAGCGTTCTCGATTCGTGGCCTCACGACCATTCCGTCTGCCACGAAGGCTCCTCTCCGTTCACGCGTAGACTTGCGCCCGACCCTGCCCGCAGGAGCTGTTCATGGTCGAGCACATCTTCGTCTCCGGTCCGTTGCGTCCACCCGACAGCGATCCGGTCCACCTGGTCGTCGAGGGACTCGACCAGGCGGGCCCTTCGTTCGAGGTCAGGGTGTTCGTCGACAACCCCGAGGCCGACGAGCACACGACCGCCACTGCAGACGACGGTTACGCCGGTTCGATCCACGTCTACGGCGGTGGCGGCGGTGTCGACCCGGCAGCGGGCCGTCTCCCGATGTCCCGCGCCGTGGACGTCACCGGAGTAGTTCGAGGGCACCGGGCGAGATCCGAGGTCACCGTCACCCTCGTCGCAGTTCCCTACTCCGACGTGGTGACCCCCGAGCAGGCGGGGCTCGCGCTCGCAATCAGCAGGGCCTACCTGGCGAACGATCCTCCGTCCTGATGCGTGAGTTCGGGACGCTTGTTCCCGAGATCGAATGCGGGTGCATCTCCGCTGGTGCGAGCCTGGCCGATCGCGCTGCGGTGTGCCAAGTATCGTCACCTGGTCAGCGCAGCAATTGTCTATCGACGACCACTCTAGGTGTCCCGAGCGCTACGCGACGATTCCGAGCCAGGAGATCAGGATGATCACGTCGGGGCGTGCCTCGGGTCGTCGAGTGAGGGACGTGCTCGCCTCCATTCGTGCTTCACATCTCGTTGGGTTGCGCGTGGGCCCGACGGCGGACGTCACCGACGCCGCCAGCGGGCGTGGGTGGTGCTGCCGTCGTCTTCATCGCGCGTCTGCTCCGACGGGATCATGCGATCGATTGGGGGTTCCGGCGCCCGGTTTCACCCCCGTCGATTTGCCGGTCCAGCGACGCGCGATCTCCGCGTGCAGGGCGACGACGGCGGTGGCGCTCCGCCGCAGGACGTCGAGGTCGACGCGCTCGTCGGCGGCGTGCATGCGGTCGTCCGGGAGGCCGAAGCCCATGAGGACGACGGGAGCGCCGAGCTCGGTGAGTCGGCTGACGGCCGGGATGCTCCCCCCGGACCGCGAGAGGACGGGCCGGCGTCCGAACCCCGCCAGGTAGGCGTCGGAGGCCGCGTCCACGAGGGGGCCTCGTTGCGGGAGCTCGACCGGGAGAGCGCGCGAGAGCTCCCGGAGACGCCAGGACGTACCCGCCCGGTACAGCTCGTTCAGCCGGGTGGTGAGTCCGCCGAGCGCCACGTCGGGGTCGTGGCCGGGCGGCAGGCGGATCGTGAGCTCGGCGGAGGCGGAGCGAGGAACGATCGCCGCGGCCCGCCCGCGCCCACCCGCGGACCCCGCCCGCAGCCGGGAGACGACGAGGGCCGGGCGCACGGTGGACCGCTCGTAGGCGGTCCACCCGGCCTCGACGGCCCCGGTCGCAGGACGACGAGCGCCCGCCGCCGTGAGGAGCTCCTGGTCGTCGGGGCCGCCGTGGATGCGGCGCTCCGTGGTCCGCTCGTCGGTCGCGAAGGTCAGCCGGCCCTCGTCGTCGTGCAGTGTCGCGAGGACGCGGACCAGTTCGCGGGCCGGGTCGGCCACGGCGCCCCCGTAGGCACCCGAGTGGAGGTCGCTGCTCGCCCCGAGCACGTCGAGGCGCAGGTGGAGCGCGCCGCGCAGGGAGACGGTGAGTGCTGGCCGTCGAGGACCCCACATGCGGGTGTCGCTGACGACCACCGCGTCCGGTCGGCGGCGCCGGACCACGGCGTCGAGGACGGGGCCGAGGTGTGGGCTCCCGACCTCCTCCTCGCCATCGGCGACGAGGACGACGTCGACGGAACGACGCCCGGCCGCGGCCCACGCGCGCACCGCCGCGAGATGCGCGATCAGGGGGCCCTTGTCGTCGGACACCCCACGACCGACGAGGTGGGCCCCCCGCCGCGTGGGTCGGAACGGCGGGGATGTCCAGCTCGCCGCGAGGCCTGCAGGCTGCACGTCGTAGTGCCCGTACACCAGCACCAGCGGTCGGCCGGTCGGCCGCGTCCACGCGACGACGGCCGGGTGGCCAGGCGTCCGGTGCACCCGCACCTCGGCGAACCCCGACGCCCGCGCGTGCTGGGCCAGCCAGGCCGCAGCCCGTCGGACGTCGCCGGCCCGGGCCGCGTCCGCGCTGACGCTCGGGATCGATGCGAACCGCGCCAGGTCGCGGACCATCCGCGGGTAATCGACGCGGACCTCCGGGCGCGCGTGGTGCGTGGTCACCTTATCTCGGGATCAGCGGTGTGCCGTTGGTCCGCGCCGGTGCCCGGCCGGAGCCGCGGTACGTGTTGGTGCCGCCGCGGCGGGAGAAGGCGGGCCCCGCGTTGCGGGGAGCCCCTTGCTCGCGCCGTGGGGCCGCCACGCCGACCTGGGAGCTGCGCACCCAGGGCATGACGCGCTCGGTCTCGCTGCGCTGCGCCAGGTTCAGCGACTGCGCCGAAGTGATCCACTCCTCGGCCGGCTCGGCGATCTCGAGGAGCAGGGTCTCGAACTCCGCGCGGGTCTTCTCCATGATGTGGTCGGACCCGAGCCAGCGGAGCACCTGCCGGCCGGTGACGCCCATGCGCTGGCGTGGTGACGTCACGAGGCGTTCGTCGAAGTAGCGGATCAGGACTTCGTCGACCACGTCCCAGGCGTTGGCCGCTCCGAACAGCTCCTTCACGTCCGGTGAGTCGAGGATGCGGTAGCCCTCGTCGAGGAGCTGCATCAGCTCCACCCGCAGGACGTTGAGGTGGCCGTACGAGGTGAACTTCAGGTTGTTGCGCAGGTCGAGTCCCGCGCGACGGACCACGGCGATGCTGCCGAAGCTCGGGTCGTAGGCGCGGAGCCGCACGACGTCGGAGATGCGCTTGTCGCGCCAGAACAGGGCGACCTGGTTGCTGAAGTGCACCAGCAGCCGGTGGAAGTCCGTGTTCGGTCGGGCGCCCATCGCGCCTCGCCCCTTGCCGTAGCCGAGGATGCGGCGGTAGGCGGCGATGCGGTCCTGTTTCGTGTAGCGCAGGACGTCGCGGCGGTCGAACTTGTAGAGCCCGAAGGCGCCCGGCCCGTCCGAAAGGCGCACCGCGCCCTGCTGGAAGAGCTCCTGCAGCTTCTGCAGCACGCGGAAGACACCGATCTTCTCGTGCTGGTACACGTAGTACAGGTCGCCGACCGCGAGGACGCGTTGGGACGCGACACTCTCGTCGTAGTCCTTGATGCCGCGCGGCATCCGCGTCTCGCCGAGGAGCGTCGCCGCCTCCGGCCCGACGCCGGCGAGCTGCCCGAGGCCCCCGTCGGGTGGGGGCGGAGCCGCCATGTCGGCCGCGTCGAGCGCGCCCATCATGTCGTCGATCTGCTTGTTGATCAGATCGGCGAGCTGGGGATCGACGGCGAGCTTGGAGCTCAGGTTCTCGGCGACCTGCGTCCGCAGCTTGCCGAGCTTGTCGTAGAGCTGGTCGTAATCCTTCTCGGTGGTCATGACGTGCTCCCGTCCCCAGGGCCCTCGTCCCGCGGAATGTCCCCGGGCCGCGATCTCGTGTCAGCAGTGAAATCGGGGTCCGTCGGGGCCGCCGTGTCGTCGGTCTGCGCACCCTGCGCGAGCGGGTCGGCCGATTGCTCCTCGTCGTCGTGTCGGACCGGGAAGGGATCCGGCTCGAGGTCGGCGGTCAACGTCTCGATCTCTTCGGGCTCGTCGTCCCATCGGACATCGGCTGATGCACCGCCACTGCTCTCGTCGAGCTCAGGGTCCTCCGTGGACGGTCCGTCGCCGCGCCGCAACCCGCCCGATCGATCGTGGTCCATCCCCGTCCGGATCTGGTGGATCAGCTGCAGGACGGGCCCGACAAGGGCATCGGCAACATCAGGACCCGAATCCCTGATGAGTTCGATGATCCGTTGCACCTCCGCGGCGTCGCCGGCTTCCGGCGTAAGCGGCCTGGAAGACCCCGGACGGCTCGGCCCGTAGCCCCCGCTCGATCCCGCCCCGTTTCCGCCTCCGGGTGGTCCTCCGCTGCCGCCTCCGGGCGGCGGGGGGAGGAGATCGACGGGCGTCTCGTCGAGTGTCCGGCCGTCCCGCTTGAGCCGGAGCCGGAGCATGCCGGAGCTGTGCCCGGTCTGGATGGCGGCGATGATGTCGCCGGGGTTGAAGGTGATTTCCCAGCGGCCCGAGCCCAGGTCCGCCGACGCGAGCGGCTTGAGAGGCGCACCCTGGATCTTGAGGCGGAACGAGTGGACCGGCTTCTCGAATCCGACGACGACCACGACCAGCTTGCCCGTCGTCGCGAGAGCGTTGGATTCGACGCAGGCGATCCACACGCCGGCCCGTCGGATCCCGAGGGCGAGCTTCACCACTAGGTCCAACTGGTCCCGCAACGAGAGGACCGCCTGGTGGACCCGCGGTGCTTGGAGGATCTCCTTGTTCGTCGGCGTCGACGCCAGGAGCTTGCTCTCGACCAGATCCCGCAACGCGGTGGCCGTCGCGGCGAAGGCGCTCTCCACCGCGTCCTTTCCGCCCAGATCGACGATCTTCTTGCCCTCGTCGGCGGCGAAGCTCCGAATCCACGTGAGGAGGCCGTCGATGGTGAGGGACGACCCGGGGAGCCTCCGGACCTGACGCTCGGCGCGGTCCACGAGGACGGTCTCGAACATCTTCTCGAGCTCCTCGGCCTGTCGCCAGACCGACTCGAGCTGCGCACTGAGGAGGATCAGCGTCGCGCCGAGGAATCCTCCGGGGTGGTTCAGCGGATCGAACTTGTCGCGCTGCGCGATCCACGAGTCGCGGAGGCCGAGGAGGTAGTCCTGGATCGTGATCACCGAGGTCAGGATCCGCTCGTCCTCGATGCTGTTCGTGTTCCCGCCCGAGATGCCGAAAGAGTCCGCCATCCGGCCGAGGTGCCCGCCGACCTTCCCGCTGCGCCCGCCCTGGGTGCTGTCGCCGACGACGACTTCGAACAAGATGTCGATTCGCTCCGGACGGAGCACCGGCGACTCCAATTCGGCCAGGAGCTCGTCGAGCGCATACCGCAACAGCCCGCGGAACGCCTCCGCGTCCTGCAGGTTGGCCGCTGGGTCGAGTGCCCGGAGGGAGTCGATGAGGGGCCTCACCTGCTGGACCGTGTTGCGTGCCCGGGCCGCCAACGAGGCCTGGCCCCCTGTGACGGCGCCCAGATCGGCCTGCACGGCGAAGCCCCGCGGGTGGTACTCGACCTCGTTGTGCCCCTCGACCGCCTTCACGGTGAAGGAGCCGTCGAGCGCGGCGAGGAAGGACTTGGTGTCCTTCGGTCGCCACCGCCAGCCGAGGACGTCACCGATGGTGCGGTCGACGTCGCGGCCCGGGTCGCCATCGCCTTGCGTCGATGAGCCTGGGCCGGTGTCGAGCAGGCTGACGAGCTGCGGGAACGCGTCATCTCCGTTGGGCTGCGTCATCTCGGGCCTCATCTCTCCTCGTGCACGACACGCAGGGCGGCGATGGTCGGGGTGAGGGACCCGGCCACTTCGCGCCAGCACCGCAGGAGCGCGGTGTCGACATCGGTCAGGGGTTGTTCGCAGTGGCGCACACCGGTCCGGAGAGCCGTGTGCCAGGCCCGCCACTCGGGGCCGTGGGGCGCCAAGGCGCGGCGCAGGGCGGCGTCGGCATCGAACGAGCGCAGCCGTCGGTGGTACGACCGGGCGGCCCGCTGCACCGCCTCGGCGGTGTCCGCGAGCGACCCGATCTCGAGGGCCGACATGGCCCCCTCGAGGTCGCCCGCCGCCTCCGACACGTCGTCGGCGACCCGTTGGGCGGCCGACAGCTCGGCCGGGGCGTCCTCCTGGGCGGTCACGAGGACCTCACGCCAGCAGGCGCACAGCCGGTCCAGCGCGGCGCGGAGGCCGGCGACCTCGGCAGCGAGTGTCATCGGGTCACCTCCGGGCCAGCTCGAGGAAGAAGTTGTCCATCAGCGTCTGCGGATCAGCGCGACCCTCGTCGACGGCGACCCGGACGGCCCCGATGAGGAACCGCTCCGGCACGACGCCCGGGTCGACGCCGCGAGCGAGCCGGTCGGCGGCCTCGCGGACCATCGACTGCTCCTTCGGCGCGAAGGCCAGGACGTGGCGCAGCGTCTGCCCGCCGAGGGACGGGAAGCACGTCTCCGTGATCGCGTCCACCACGGTCGGGATGGCGCGATCCGCGGTCCGCACCAGGTCGGCCGGCAGAGAACGGCCCGGCGAGGGGTAGAGCCGCCGCCACATCTCGGCGTAGGCGTCGGCCTCGGCGGCGAAACCGAGGCGCCCCAGCAGCTCGGTGGACAGGAACGCCCGCAGGTAGGGCGTGGGGTGCGGTCCGTCCGGTACGTAGTGCAGCGACATCGCCGGGTCCCGTCCGATGACGTCGAGCAGTGATCCGGTGAACGCCGGCCCGCCCAGCAGCAGCCCCGCCATGTCCGCGAAGCTCTCCCGGTTCCACCGGGTCCACACGGCCGCGACTCCACGCGGGAGGCCGGCGGACAACAGGCGCCGGGCGATCGTGCGGGGGACGGCCGTCGCGAGCCCGAGATCGTTCTGCAGGTTGTGGCTGATCTCGTGCAGCACCGCACCGAGCGTCCAGGGGTTGACGAGCCGGTGGTACGGCAGCTGGACGAGCGGGAACGGGTTGAGCTGCCGTCCGAGGCGGCGCAACGGGATCCCCCGACGGTAGGTGGCGGGGGAGAAGCCGGTGCGCATGTACGAGAACGGCGCTGGCGCCGGGATCGACCGGGCGTTCCCCAGGCGCAGGTACGCGTACTGGTAGCAGTCCAGGGCGATGCGGTCGCACGCCAGGAGCCAGGGCCCGTACTGGCTCTGTCGCTGCCCGAAGAGCTCGAAGTAGAAGTCCCACACCTTCTCGGTGGCCCGCACGAAATCGTGCGCACGGCTCTTCGTGCGCAGGAGCTCCGTCAGGTGCGCCTCGGTCGGCTGCCCCAGGGCCCGCTGGGCGGCGGTGTGGACCGCGGCCGTCGCGGAGTGCAGCGGGGCGCGGAGCAGGTCGAGCAGCGCGTTCACGGCCCGGACGTGTCCCTCCGACGGTGCCGCCGCAGTGGTCCCGAACTCGGCGCGCGTGAAGGGACGCAGCGCCTGCAGGTGCCGGTCCACGTTGACCGCCTGGGCGGTCACCCACGGACCGAGCACCCCGGTCCGCGGCGCCTCAGCGGCGGCGTTGGCGCGGCCGGACCCGCGCCCGGCGGTAGCCGTTGCTCCCGCGGCCGGTGGTCCCGCGGTACCCGCCGGCCGGGGACGACGGGCGGCGGCGCCGGCCGGGGCCCCCTGCCGACGTGCGGCGTTGCGACGCGTGCCAGCGGCGGTCGAAGGTCGCGACGGCGTTGGTGGCGCGGCGTGCTCGACGACGGTCACCGAGTACCTCCGAAGTGATCCGGGCGATGGTGCGCACGACGACGTCCGTCGTCAGGCGGCGTCCGTTGGCGGCTTGGTCGGTGAGGCTCTGCATCGAGCGGGTGATGATGATCGGGATCGCGCGGATCAGGCGGCGGGTCCCCGGGTCGCGCATCAGTCGACGAGCGAGCTGGCTCACGCCGCGGACGAGGGGCGACCCGATCTTCCGGATCAACGGCACGGCCTTCGGGAGCAGCTTCGCGGCCAGGGGGACGAGGGCCCCGATGAAGGCCTCGGCCTCGGCCTCCGACTCGGTCTGCGACGCCGAGGTGGCGAGGTGGGCCATGAGCTCCGCGTCCGGGTAGAGCCGGCGCATCGGGTTGGCGAAGGCTTCGGCCTCGCCCTCCTCCTCCAGCTCGGCCTCGACCTCGAAGTCGAACTCCCGGCCCTCCGCCTCGTCCTCCCCCTCGCTCTCGAACTCGTCCTCGAGCTCGGCTTCGCCCTCGTAGAGCGCCTCGTCCTCGAACTCGGACTCCTCCTCGTCCTCGTCCTCGTCCTCGGACTCGTCCTCGAGCTCGTAGAGGTCCTCGAGCTCCCGGGCGCCCTCGCCCTCGCCCTCGAACTCGCCCTCTCCCTCGAGCTCGTCCTCGAACTCGCCCTCGTAGAGGGCCTCGTCCTCGCCCTCGATGGCGGGGTAGGTCGTCCTCATGGCTCCTCCTGGAGGTCAGCGGCTGCGCCGCGGGGTGGCCCGGCTGACGGTGGCGGTCCTCGACGTCGGCACGGCGCCGCGCGGTACGGGGACCCGGGTGACGACCCGGACGACACGCGACGGCTGGCCGCCCCGCGCCGGGATGCGCACGGGCGTCGCGATGCGGATGGTGGTCGGGCTCCGGCGCCCGGTTCGGCCCCCGGACGAGCGGTACGCGGGGTACGAACCACGAACCCCGCGGCGCCCTTGGCTGCCGGTCGACAGGGTGCGATAGCGCCGCAGGCCCCGGGCGTTGCGCACAAGGGCATGCCGGCACCGGCGGTGACTGCCGAGGACGCGGGACGTGTGCGCAGCCATGACGCGGCCGACGGTCGCCGGGTCCGTGTCGCCGCCGTCCTGCTGGTGTCGGAGCAGGGACGTCGCGGTGTCGGCCATGATCGTCGGTACGGCCCGGACCGCGGGCCGGGTGGCGCGAGTCGCGTAGAGGAGGCGGGTGATCGCGGCGCCGCCGCGGGCCATCGCGGGGACGAGCCGCCGCAGCGCCCGACGGTCGGCGCGGCTCAGGACCCGTGCGGCGGCGGCGCCGATGAGCGCCTCCGCCTCCGACTCCGTGGCGGCGCCGGCGGCCATCGCGGCGAGGGCCTCGCCCTCGCACTCGGCCTCGGTCAACGGCCGGGACGCCACCTCGCGGTGCGCCGCCTCGAGCTCCTCCTCGCCCTCGGCCTCACCCTCCAGCTGGCTCGTCACGGCGCGGGCGAGCATCCCCGCCGCCGGCCCTCCGACCGCGGTCGCGACGAGGGGTGCGGCCACCTTCGCGATGCGCCCCAGCACAGGGCCGACGCGCCGGAAGAAGCGGCCGATGTTCTTGAAGAACTCCTCGCCCTCGTCCTCACCCTCTTCCTCGTACTCGGACGCGAGGCGGGACTCGAGCTCGTCCTCGTACTCGTCCTCGTACTCCCCCTCGAGCTCCTCCTCCATCTCGAGCTCGAACTCCCCGTCACCGCCGCCGAGGAGTCCCCGGGCGACGTTGAGGATCGGTCCGAGGAACTCCTCGCCCTCCTCCTCGCGATGGGACTCGTCCTCGAGCTCGTCCTCGCCCTCGCCGAAGAGGCCGCGCAGGCCGGAGACGACGTTCGACAGGAACTCCTCGCTCTCCCGCGGGATGGTCGCGTCCTGGTGCTGGGCCATGCTCGGCTCCTCTTCCCCGGCGGTGTCGGCCTCCGAGGACACCGCCGAGTGGCTCCATCCACCAGTCGCTCATCGCTGTGACGCTCGGACGAGCACGGCTCGGATGAGCTACGACGTCCAGGTGAGGATCTCTGGGTCGTCTGGTGATGTTGAGCGACGCGCTGCTACTACAAGAGGTGAACGCGCTGAGCTGACAGCGCGGACCGCTCACACGGGGGGAGGCGGTGACCCGATGGCGGGCCGTCCTCTCCACACCGCGGACATCCCAGCGCCGCGCCGATCCGACGTCTCACCGGTACGACATCCGCGGCCGGCTCCCCGCCCTCCCCCCGAACCGGGTCGCGCCGCGGTGCCGGGGTCGAGACGGAACCGCCTCCCGATACGACCGGCCTGGTTCCCGCCGGATGCGGAGCCCCCACCGGCCTTGGCTGCGACGGTCAGTCGTCTCGTCGCGGTCCTCGTGCAGGCCTCCGGTGCCCCGATCTCGGGGATGCTGCTCGATTGCACGGTGGGCGGCGTGAGGCTGCAGGTCACGCGGGAGACCGCGCCGCCCGGGCGCCCGGCCGCGGGCCTCAGCCCGCGCGAACTGGAGATCGCGCGCATGGTCGGTTTGGGGCACACGAACAAGCGCATCGCCGCGGTCCTGGAGATCAGCGGGTGGACGGTCTCGGCCCACGTCCGGCGCATCTTCGACAAGCTCGGCGTGTCCTCCCGCGCCGCGATGATCGCGACGCTGTCCGGCGACCCCGCGCTCTCCTGGACCACCGACCGCGAGCGTCCCCTCCCGGCCGAGGACTCGGGCTTGCCCGAGGCCCGCCCTCAGCCCCGCAGCAGCTGAGCCGCCGGCACGCGCTCCACGCCTAGGTCGTCAAGCCGCCGCACGAGCGCCTCGCCGATCTCCACGGCGTTGGGGCGGTCGCCGTGCAGGCAGATCGTGTCGACCTCGACGTCCAGGTGCTTGCCCGACGTCGAGGTCACGTGCCCCTCGAGCAGGTCGACGGCCTGCTGCGCGACGGCGTCCGGGTCCTTCGCCTTCGGCTCGGGCTCGACGATGATCCGGCCCTCGTCGTCGTACTCCAGGTCGGCGAAGCCCTCGCGCGCCACGGTCGCGCCCAGCGAGCGGGCGAGCTCGGCGGTCGGCCCGGCGAGCCAGAAGATCATGAGCTCCGGGTCGAGGCGCAGGACGGCCTGGGTGATCGCCGTGGTGATCGCGTCGTCGGTGAGCGCCATCCCATAGAGCGCGCCGTGCGGCTTGACGTGCACGACCTCCGCGCCCTCCGCGCGGGCCGTCGCCTGCAGCGCGCCCGTCTGGTAGAGCACGAGCTGGGCCGCTTCGTCGGGGCGCAGCGCCATCCGCCGCCGGCCGAAGCCGACGAGGTCGGGCAGGCCGGGGTGCGCGCCGATCGCGGTGCCCGTCGCGACGGCCGTGCGCACCGACTCGCGCATGGTCACCGGGTCGCTCGCGTGGAAGCCGCAGGCCACGTTCACCGAGGTCACGTGGGCCATGAGCTCGGTGTCGTGGCCGAGCTTCCAGCGCCCGAGGCTCTCGCCGGCGTCGGCGTTGAGATCGACGCGTGTCTGCATGGGCCCATCGCACCAGACCACCTCGCGCCGGGACAGCACCAGATCGCTGGACTCAATCAAGTTGTCTGCGATGCGATCCCTCCACGGCCGTGCCGGGCGCGGGCGACGCGCGCACCCGGACCTACCGGCTGACCGACGCCGGCGCGGAGCTGCGGCCGGTGGTGGAGGCGCTCGCCCGGTTCGGGATCGCGCGGCTTCCCGACGAGACCGCCGGCCTGGCGTTCCGCCCGCAGTGGCTCACGCTCGCCCTGGAGATCCTCCTGGTGTCCGGCGCCCTGGACCGCGAGCTCGTCGTCCGGTTCGACCTGTGCGCCGCCGACGAGGGCACGTCGCCGGTGTGGCTGCGACTCGACGGGGCCGGCGTGCACGCCGTGGACGAGGTGCCCGCGCCGGACGTCGTCGTCACCGGCGACGCGGCGGCGCTGGTCACGGCCGTGCGCGACCCGGCGCGCGCCCGCGAGCTCGCCGCGGCCGGACGGCTCGGCGTCAGCGGCGAGGCGGACGCCCGCCGACGGCTGGCGGCGGCCCTCGGCGGGGCGGCTCAGAACGCGTCGAGGTGATCCCGCGCCCACTGCCCGAACGTCCGGGCCGGGCGGCCGAGGAGATCGGGCACCACGGACGTCACCCGGCTGTCGTCGTACTCCCCGCCGCGGAAGAAGCGGAAGAACGCGTCGACGTACGCCGGTGGCATCGCCGCGTCCATCCGGCGGCGCGCCGCGTCGTCGGGCTCGGGCTCCAGGTGCAGGTCGCGCCCGAGGAGGTCGGCGAGCACGGCCAGTCGATCCGCGGGCAGCGTCGCCGCGGGCCCGGTGAGCCGCAGGCTCCGCCCGGCGAGACCGTCGCCGGTGAGGGCGAGGGCGGCGACGGCGCCGATGTCGGCGGGGTCGATCACGGCGACCGGGACGTCGGCGAAGGGCTCGCGCACGACGTCGCCGGCGGCCAGCTGCGGCACCCACTGCAGGGCGTTCGAAGCGAAGCCGCTCGGACGCAGGACCGTCCACTCCAGCCCGGCGTCGCGCACCGCGGCCTCGGACACGACGTTGAAGCGGGTGACGGCGTTGTCGAGGTCGCCGCCGACCACCGCGCCGGTGGACAGCAGCACCACCCGCCGCACACCCCCGGCCCGCATGTCGGCCAGCAGCCCCGCGACGTCCGGCTGACCGGCGGGCAGGAACACGGCGTCGACGCCCGTCCAGACGTCGGCGAGGGCGGCGCGGTCGGCGAGGTCGCCGACCACGGGCACGGCCCCGCCGACCGCTCCACCGCGCCGCGACAACGCGCGGACCTCGCCCACTCCCTGCCCGACGAGCGCCCGCACCACCTCGGCGCCCACGTTGCCCGTCGCGCCGGCCACCAAGAAGGTCATGCCGTCGATGCTGCGCGACGCGAGGGAACCTCCGGGTGCCCTCGCGTCAGGCGAGCTCCGCCGCGTGCTCCTCGGCCCACGCCGTCAGCGCGGTGAGCGGCCCGAGCGGCGAGACGCCCAGGTCGTGAGCGCGTAGTCCCCGCCGCGCACCTCCGGGCGGGCGACGAGCCCGGCGTCGGCGAGGCGCCGCAGGGTCTGGGTCAACATCTTCTTGCCCGCCGCGGCCCGTGCGCCAGCCCGTTCGAGCACGACCACCGACCACGTGTCGGCGATCAGCTCGAGCGCCGACCGGGCCGGACAGTCGGCGAGGAAGACGTCCGGCGCGGGCCGCGTCACTCAGGCGCCCGGGGCGGCCGGCACCGGGGCGTCGACGGGCAGCGAGTCCAGCCCCGCGCGGATGGCCTCGGCGAGCAGGCCGATCTCCTCCTCGGTGATGATGAGCGGCGGGGACACCGCGACGCCCTTGCCCAGCCCGCGCACGAGCACGCCCGCCTTGCGGGCGCCGCGCAGCAGCGCGTTGGGGGCATCGGGGACGCTGCTGAGGACCTCGGGCTCGAGCTCCACCGCGGCGAGCAGCCCGAGGCCCGCCCGGACCTCGTGGACGTAGGAGTGCTGCACCAGCGGGGCGAGGGCCTCGAACAGCGTGTTCTCGAGCTCCTGGCCACGCGGGATGAGGTTCTCGCGCTCGTAGACGTCGAGCGTCGCGAGGCCCGCGGCGCAGCACGTCGGGTGCCCCGAGTACGTCGGGCCGTGGCGCAGGGTCCGCTCGCCGGGCGTGGTCCACCAGGGCGCGGCGACCTCGCCGGAGACGACGACGCCGCCGAGCGGCAGGTAGCCGCTGGTGACGCCCTTGGCGAAGGTGATCATGTCGGGCCGCACGCCGAAGCGCTCGATGCCGAACCACGTGCCCAGCCGGCCGAAGCCCGCGATCACCGCGTCGATGATCAGGAGCACGCCGTGGCGGCGGCACAGCTCAGCGACGCCCTCGATGTAGCCCTCGACCGGCAGGTGCACCCCGCCGGCCCCGGTGACGGGCTCGATGACGAACGCCGCGATCCGCTCGGGGCCGACCTCGGCGAAGACCTTCTCGACGCCGTCGAGGTCGTGCAGCGGCGCCACCGTGTTCTCGCCGGGCAGCACGCCCCAGCCCTCCCGGTTGGGCGGGATGCCGGTGATCGAGGTCCCGAAGCCGTGCGTGCCGTGGTACCCGGTCTCGCGCGAGACGACGTGGACGCGGTGGTGCTCGCCGCGCGCCTGCCAGTAGGCGCGCGCGAGCTTGACGGCCGTGTCGATGGCATCGGCGCCGCCCGAGCCGAAGAAGATCTTCGCGTCGTCGACGGGCGCGAGCGCGGCGAGGCGTTCGGCCAGCTCCAGCGCGGGGCGGTTGGCGATGTCGGCGAAGCACGAGTACGCCTCGAGCTTGCCCATCTGCGCCATCGCGGCCTGGACGATCTCCTGGCGGCCGTGCCCCGCGTTGGCGTACCAGAGGCTCGCGCAGCCGTCGAGGTAACGCCGCCCGTCCTCGTCGTAGACCCAGACGCCCTCGGCCCGGTCGACGACGAACTCGTTCCCGTCCACCGCCGCCATGTCGGAGAACGGATGCCACAGCCGGGTACTCATGGTCGCGATTCTCCGGGTCTACCCGGCCGTACGGGAGGGGTTGCGGAGATCGGAGTGCGGGTCGCCCGGAGCACGCTCGGTCGTACGGTGCGGTGGTGACCGCGTCGTCCGCCGAGATCCGCGCCGCCCTGCTGCCGGAGGACCGGGAGAGGTTCGACGCCGCTCTCGACACGGCTCTGCGCGAGGTCCGGAGCAGCCTCGACCTCACCGATCTGTTCACCATGCTCGAGCGCTGGCGGCGGCTCGCCGTCGTGCAGAGCGACCCGGCCGCCTTCGCCCGCCTCGCCCGGCGCGCCGCGGAGAAGCTGACCGGGTCGGTGCCGCCGGAGGACGAGCCGCTGGCGGTCACGCGCGCGAGGACGGGTATGTGATCACGGCCCCGGCGTCGTCCGAGGCATGATCGCTCCCGCTGCTCCTCCCGGCCCGCTCAGCGGGCTCGCCGGAGCACCCGGAGCGATCACGAACCTCGTCAGCCCTGCTCCACCGGCCGCACGAGGATCTCGTTCACCGCCACCCGCGCCGGGCGGCTCACCATGTAGACCACGGCGTCGGCGATGTCCGCGGCCTCGAGCAGGCCCTGCTCGCCGAGGGCGTCGAGGTCGAACGAGTCCCCGGCCCCCTTCTCCGGCAGCTCGGTGCGCGTGATGCCGGGCTCGATGACGCCGACCCGGACGTGGGCCCCGGCGAGCTCCTGGCGCAACGACTCGGAGAACGCGCCGACCGCGTGCTTCGTCGCGCTGTAGACCGCGCCGACCGGGAGCACCCGCCGGCCGGCGTCGGAGCTGATGCTGACGAGGTCGGCGACCCCGCGCGGGCCGGCCGCCGCGGCGACGAGGGGTTCGAGCGCGGTGTGGGTGACCGCGAGCAGGCCGTCGAGGTTCACGCTCGTCGTCGCGAGCCAGTCGTCGAGCTCCGCCTCGCGCGCCGGGGTGAGCGAGCCGAAGCCGGCGTTGTTGACCAGGACGTCCAGGCGGCCGTGGTGCGCCACGACCTCCTGCACCGCGGCGACGGCGGCGGCCGTGTCGGCGAGGTCGACCGCGTGCACGCTGGTGGACCCGCCCAGCTCGTCGGCGAGGGTCCGGAGTCGTTCGGTCCGGCGCGCGAGCAGGGCCACCGTGGCGCCCTCGGCCGCGAGGGCACGGGCGGTGGCCTCGCCGATCCCGCTCGACGCGCCGGTGACCGCCGCGACGACGCCGTCCAGGGAGGTGCTCATGGTCGTCGGGTACACGCGGTTCCCGGCGGCCACACCGGGAAGACTGCGCCCATGACACGTGCCGCCGCGCTGACCGCGAGCACCGAGACCGCCGACGCCGTCGTCGTCGGGGCGGGGCACAACGGGCTGGTCGCGGCCAACCTGCTGGCCGACCAGGGCTGGTCGGTGACGGTGCTCGAGGCGGCGGACGCGCCGGGCGGGGCCACGCGCACCGAGGAGATCACCGCGCCCGGCTACCTCAACGACCTCGGCAGCGCGTTCCACCCCATGGGCTACGTGTCGCCGGTGCTGCGCGGGCTCGACCTCGAGGCGTACGGGCTCGAGTGGCGCCACGCGCCCGCCCCGCTGGCCCACGTCCTGTCCGACGACCGGGGCGTGCTGCTCTCGCGCGACGTCGACGTCACCGCCGCCTCGGTCGACCGCTTCGCCCCCGGCGACGGCGACGCCTGGCGCCGCCTCGCCGACGAGTGGCAGCGGCTGCGCGACCCGCTGATCGCCGCGTTCCTCGGGCCGTTCCCGCCGGTCAAGGAGGCCGCGCGGGTGCTGCGGACGCTCGGCGGGCCGGACGCCCTGCGCCTCGCGCGGCGGATGCTCCTGCCCGCGATCCGGTTCGGCCAGGAGGAGTTCGACGGCGAGGGCGCGCGGGTGCTGATCGCCGGCAACGCGCTGCACACCGACCTCGGCGTCACCCAGACCGCGAGCACGGCGTTCGGCTGGCTGCTCACGATGCTGGCCCAGGACGTCGGCTTCCCGGTGCCGGCGGGCGGGTCGGGGAAGATCGCCGAGGCGCTCGTCGCCCGCCTGCGCGCCCGCGGCGGCACCGTCGAGTGCTCGCGTCCCGTCACGAAGGTGCTGGTCGAGGGCGGCCGGGCCGTCGGGGTGGCGGACGCGGGCGGGTCTGTGGTCCGCGCCCGGCGCGCCGTCCTCGCCGACGTGCCCGCCCCGCTGCTGCTGCGCGACCTCGTCGGCGTCGAGCACCTCCCCGCACGGCTGGTCGACGACCTCGCGCGCTTCCAGTGGGACGACGCCATCCTCAAGATCGACTGGGCGCTGTCCGGCCCCGTCCCGTGGACCGCGCCCGAAGCCCGCGAGGCCGGCACGATCCACCTCGGCGGCGACACCGAGGGGCTCGTCGACTTCGGCGCCGACCTCGACGCGGGTCGCATGCCGGCGACGCCGTTCATGCTGTTCGGCCAGATGACGCTGGCGGACCCCTCGCGGTCGCCGGCGGGCACCGAGTCGGTGTGGGCCTACACGCACCTGCCGCACTCCCGCGAGCACACCGAGGCCGAGCTCGACGAGCAGGTGCGCCGGATGACCGCGGTGATCGAGCGGCACGCGCCCGGGTTCGGCGACCGGGTCGTCGCGCGGCGCGTCTCCCGCCCGTCCGACCTGCAGGCGCAGGACCCGTCGCTGGTGGGCGGGGCGCTGATGCAGGGCACCGCACAGATCCACCAGATGCTCGTGTTCCGCCCGACGCCCGGGCTCGGCCGGCCCGACACCGCCGTCGACGGCCTGTTCCTCGCCGGCGCGACGGCCCACCCGGCGGGCGCGGTGCACGGAGCGCCGGGCGCGAACGCGGCGCGGGCGGCGCTCGCGCGGGCCGGGCGCCTCGGTCGCGTCTACGCCGCCGGCATCCGCGCCGGGCACCGCCTCGTCTACGGCGCGGCCGACGAGCGGGACAGGGTCCTCGCGGGCAGGTAGTCGCCGAGGAGCTCGCGGTGCCACCAGGCCCCGGTCGCGCGGCGTTCTGCGCGCGTCGTGAAGCGGTAGCGGTAGAGCCGGGCGCGCACCCACGCCGGGCGCTCGCCGTCGAACGGGTCGTGGCGCAGCAGGCGCAGCGTGGGGCGGTCGGCCTCGAGCAGGCGGTCGAGCAGGGTCGGCAGCCAGCTGCGTGCCATGCGGGGCGCCAGCGGGGCGAACCACATCAACCAGTCGAGCCGCCGGTGATACGGCGCGGTCTGGGGCGGGCGGCGGTAGGGGTCGCCGGGCTTGGAGCGGAACCCGTACTCGCGCCACGTCGCGTCGTCGCCGCCGTCGGGGTCGTCGGTGCCCTCGAGCACGACCTCGTCGCGGTGCCGGGTGATCGAGCCGAACGCGCCGTAGCTGTTGCCGAGGTGCACGGGCGTGATGCCGGCGTTCATCAGCTGGCGGCCGCTCGCCATGTTCAGCACGGGCCAGATCGAGAGCCCGATCATCAGCGCGGCCACGGCGAGGACGACGACGGCGAACCACAGCGGGATCGGCGCCTGGTCGGGGAGCGGGATCGGCAGCAGCCAGCGGAGGCGGGCGTCGTCGATCGCGGCGAAGGCCAGCGTGATCGTCAGGAGATTGAGCCAGGCGAAGTTGCCGCTCCCGACGAGCCAGCCCTGCGTGACGATCACGACCGCGGCGGCGACCGACGCGACCGGCTGGGGGAGGAACAGCAGGAACGGGACGACGAGCTGGGTGACGTGGTTGGCGAGCACCTCGACGCGGTGCAGCGGGCGGGGCAGGCGGTGGAACCACCAGCTCGTCGGGCTGGGCAGCGGCTGGGTCTCGTGGTGGTACTCGAGGCAGGTGAGGTCGCGCCAGCACGGGTCGCCGCGCATCTTGATCAGTCCGGCGCCGAACTCCACGCGGAAGAGCAGCCAGACCAGCAGCCAGAGGATCGGCGCGGGCGGGGCGACGTCGGCCGGCCCGAGGAACGTCACGAGGAAGCCGGCCTCGAGCAGCAGCGACTCCCAGCCGAAGCCGTACCAGACCTGACCGACGGTGACGATCGACAGGTAGAGCACCCAGAGCAGGGCCCAGAGCGCGATCCCGCCGCCGAGCGGGAGCACGTCGGTGGCGCCGGCGAGGGCGGCGAGGCTCAGGGCGAGGCCGGTGCCGGCGACGACGCGGAAGACGGTGTCGGAGTAGCGCAGGTGGAACAGGCTCGGGTGGCGGCGGAACGTCGTGCGCGCGAGGAAGCGGGGGATCGGGGTCAGGCCGCGCTCGCCGAGCAGCGGGCGGAACTGCGCGAGCGCGACGGTGAAGCCGATGACGTAGACGAGCGCGACGAGGTGCTGGACGACCCAGCGGGCGGTCGCGTAGTCGGGCGCGGCGAGCCAGTCGAGCACGGGGGCCTCCCTCCCGATCCCGTGCCGGGCGACTACCCGCTGAGCCTGTCGGGGGATGCGCGCCACCTCAGGTGCTCGTGATCGAGGTGGATTTCCTGGCGTTGAACGCCAGCGTGGCCCCCACGCTGGCACGGGGTCAGGTCAGGACAGGGCGGCGGCGACGATCGCGTCGGTGTCGAGGTGGTGGTGCGCCCAGGCGTCGGCGAGGTCGGAGGAGCGGCCGAAGTCGGTGACGCCCAGGTGCGCCGCGCGGACCGAGTGGACGCCCGCGAGGAACGCGAGAGTGTGCGGCTGGCCGTCGAGCACCGTCACCAGGCGAGCGGCCCGGTCGGCGGGGAAGGCGGCGTCGAGGATCCAGGTCGGGTCCCCGCCGTGGGCCCCGGTCGCCCCGGAGCGGGCGCGCAGGGCGCGGAAGAGCCGGTCGGGGCTGGTCACGACGACGACGTCGGCGGCCACGCCCTGGGCGTCCAGGCGGTCGGCGGCCGCGAGGGCCTGGCCGACGAGCGGGCCCATGGCCGCGATCGTCACCTGCGGGGTGCCCGTGGCCCGGCGCAGCAGATACGCGCCGGCGACGACCTCGCGGCGGCGCTTGGCCCGCGCGGCGGGGTCCGACGGGACGGCGGCGAGGCTCTGGTCGACGGGCACGGTCGACAGGCGCAGGTAGGTCGAGGAACCGCCCGGACGCCCCAGCCGCGCGAGCCCGTCGAGCAGGCACCAGCCGACCTCGACGCCGAACGCCGGCTCGAACGCCACGCAACCGGGCTGCTCGAGCCCGATCGAGGGCGTGGTGATCGATTGGTGCGCACCGCCCTCCGGCGCCAGCGAGACCCCCGACGGCGTGCCGACGAGGATCGACTGCCCGCCGGCGTACATCCCGAACGCCCACGGCTCGAGCGCGCGGGCGACGAACGGGTCGTAGAGCACGCCGATGGGCAGCAGCGGCTCGCCCCACCGCGACCAGGTGGCCCCGAGCTCCCCGAGCAGGCCGACGAGGTTGGTCTCGGCGATGCCCAGCTCGATGTGCTGGCCGCTGGGCAGCTCGTGCCAGTGCAGGATCGTCTCGGCGTCGTCGGCGAACCAGTCGCGGCGCTCGTGCGGCGACCACGAGCCGACCTTGTTCAGCCAGCCGCCGAGGTTCGTCGACGACGTGACGTCCGGGCTGACCGTCACCACGCGGCGCGCGGCCTCGGGCGCGGAGCGGGTGAGGTCGAGCAGCGCGCGGCCCAGCGCCTGCTGCGTGTGCCCGGTGCCGTGCGGCGTGCGGTCGAGGTCGTCGGGGATCGCCGGCGGCTCGGCCGGCGCGGCGGGGGAGCGGCGCAGGCGCGCGGCAGTGTCGCGGCACAGCGCGGCGGCCGCGGAGTCGTCGGGCAGCGGGGCCCACGGGTCGTCGAGGTCGGTGCCCAGGCCCGTGGCCAGCGCCCGCATCTGGGTCTCGGTGAGCAGGTTCGAGTGGTTCTGCGGGTGGCCCTGGCTCGCGAGCCCGTAGCCCTTGACGGTGTAGGCGAAGATCACCGTCGGCCGGGTGTCGTCGATCGCGTCGTAGGCGTCGGCCAGCGCGCCGAGGTCGTGCCCGCCGAGGTTGCGGATCGCGGCGTGCACGACGCCGTCGTCGACCTCGCGCAGCAGCCGGGCGATCGCGTCGGCGTCGTCACCGTCGCCGGGCAGGCGTTCGCGCAGCTGCAGCGGGGTGCAGCGCAGCAGCCGCTGGTACTCGGGGTTGGTCATCTCGTCGATGCGCCGGCGCAGCGCGTCCCCGCCCGGCTTCGCGTACAGCTCGGAGAGCAGCCGGCCGTACTTGACCGTGATCACCTGCCAGCCCGCGGCGGTGAACAGCCCGTGCAGTCGGGTGGCGGAGATGTCGGGGACGACGCGGTCGAGGCTCTGGCGGTTGAAGTCGACGATCCAGCAGACCTCGCCGAGCTCCCGGACCATCGGGTCGAGCACGGCCTCCCAGACTGCGCCCTCGTCGAGCTCCGCGTCGCCGACCAGCGAGAACTGCCGTCCCGTCCCCGCCCGCTGCCCCAGGCCCTCGGCGTAGCGGCGCGCGATCGTCCCCCAGATCGGCGCCGTCGCCCCGATGCCGACCGAGCCGGTGGAGTAGTCGACGGGGTCGGGGTCCTTCGACCGCGACGGGTAGGACTGCAGGCCGCCGGCCGCGCGCAGCGTCTCCAGGTACGGCGCGTCGAGCTCGCCGAGCAGGTGGTTGATCGCGTGCAGCACCGGCGAGGCGTGCGGCTTGACCGAGACGCGGTCCTCGGGGCGCAGCGTGCGGAACCACAGCGCCGTCATGATCGAGACGATCGACGCCGACGACGCCTGGTGCCCGCCGACCTTGAGCCCGCCGGGGTTCGGGCGCACGCGGTTGGCGTGGTCGACGATGGCCGTCGCGAGCCACAGCACCCGGTCCTCCACGGCGCGCAGCGCCTCCTGCTCCGCGGCGCGGTCGGGGGGCGACGGGGCGGGACGGGTGGACGTCATCGGTGGCCTCCGGGTCTCACATCGACCCCGGAAGCCTTCGTCACGGCGGCGGACTGCGCAAGCGGTGCGGGGCTCGGTGAGCACTATGCTCGCCGCCGCGGCGCCGACCGCGGTGGGGAGTGAGCACAATGGAACCCGTCGACGCGATCGACGCCCGCCTGCTCGAGGCCCTCGGTGAGGAGCCGCGCGCCACCGTCGTCGCGCTCGCCGAGCGCCTGGGCCTCGCGCGCAACACGGTCCAGGCGCGGCTCACCCGGCTCGAGGGCCGCGGGGTGCTCGGTGACCACGGCCGCCGGATCGACCCGGCCGCGCTCGGCCACCCGCTGCGCGCCTACGTGACGACCCGCGTCGACCAGCGCCGGCTCGAGGAGGTCACCGCGGCGCTGGCGCGCATCCCGGAGGTCGTCGAGGTCGTGGGGCTCGCGGGCGACGACGACCTGCTGGTCCAGGTGGTGGCCCGCGACGCCGACGCGCTCTACACGATCGCGGGCAGCCTGCTCGCCGTCCCGGGCGTCGAGCGGACCTCCACCGCGCTCGTCATGCGCCAGCTCGTCCCGTTCCGCCTGGCACCGCTGCTCGCCCTGTGCGCTGCGCGCCCGTGAGTGCTTCCCCGTGCTGGAGCACGGGGAAGCACTCGATCAAGGGAGCACGCCGATAGGGTCAGCCAAAGGAGCCCGCCCGCGGGAGCAGCGCGGGGACCCGGTAGCCCAGGGCGTCGGAGAGGAAGGCCGCGATCGGCAGCAGGGCCTCGAGGTCCAGGCCCGTCGGGTGGCCCATGCGGTGCAGCAGGTAGACGAGGTCCTCGGTGGCGATGTTGCCCGTCGCCGCCGGGGCGAAGGGGCAGCCGCCGATCCCGCCGTTCGACGAGTCCAGCCAGTCGACGCCCCACTCGAGGGCGGCGACGGCGTTGGCGAAGCCGGTGTTGCGGGTGTTGTGGAAATGCGCGCGCATCAGCGCGTCCGGGGCCACCGCGCGCACGCCGTCGAGCAGGGTCCGGACCTGCGTGGGCACGCCGACCCCGATCGTGTCGGCGATCGCGATCTCCCGCGCGCCCGCGGCCGCCCCGCGGCGCGCCACCTCGACCACGCGCTCGGGGTCGACCTCGCCGTCGAAGGGGCAGCCGAAGGAGGTCGCGATCGTCAGCGACGCGAACAGGCCGCGCGCCGCGGCCTCGGCCAGCACCTCCTCGGCCACCTCCGTGAGCGCGGCGGTGGTGGAGTTCTGGTTCGCCTTCGCGAAGCCGTCCGAGGCGGGCACGACGACGTTGACCTCGTCGACGCCGGCGGCCACGGCACGGTCGTAGCCGCGGCGGTTGAGCACCAGCCCGATGTAGGACACGCCGTCCGCGCGGGTCAGCCCCTCCATCACCGCCTCGGCGTCGGCCATCGCCGGCACGAGCTTCGGGTGCACGAACGACGCGGCCTCGATGCGGCGCGCGCCGGCCGCGGTGGCCCGCTCGATCAGCTCGATCTTCGCGCCCGTCTCCAGCAGCGCCCGCTCGTTCTGCAGCCCGTCGCGCGGGCTGACCTCCACGATCCCGACCACGTCACCGATCCTGCCCGCACCGGCGCGCCGGGGGCCACCCGCCGTCGACGCCCGGGCTCCGTCGGGCAGCATGTCCAGCGACCGGACGGGTGTTGCCTGCGCCGCACCATGCGTGCTGTGACGCCGGACCGGTCACCCGGAGGTGATCTGCCGGGCAGGAGGACAATGAGGGGATGGGTGCGATCGTGACGTCGACGGGCACGGCACGCGCCACCCCGCGCACCCGGCGTCTGCTGCGGATCGCCACCGGCGTCCTCGTGGCCGCGGCCGTCACCATCGGCGTCGTCGTCGTGCTGCCCACGGTCCAGGCCGCCGGCGCCGCACTGCTCGGCGCCGACCTGCTGTGGATCGCCGTCGCGGTCGCCTGCGAGGCCGGCGCGCTGGTCGCGTTCTCCGTGCTGCACCACCGCCTGCTCGTCGCGGCCTCGGTGCAGGTCTCGCTGCACGAGGTCACGCTGGCGACGCTGGCGGCCAACGCCCTGCACCTCACCGTGCCCGGTGGCGCCGCGCTGTCGACGGCCTACACCTACAAGCGCCGCCGCGCCTGGGGCGCCACCGCCCCCGCCACCACCTGGACGATGGTCGCCGGCGGGGTCGCGGCGAGCCTCGCGCTGGCCGCCATCGCGTTCGGCTCCGCGCTCGTCGTCGGCGGGCGGCCCACGTCGCTGCCCTGGATGATCCTGCAGATCGCGGGCGTCGCGGCGCTCGGGGCGGGCGTCGTGCTGGTCGCGCGCCGCCCCGGCCTGCTCGTGACCGCGGGCACCTGGGGTCTGCGGCTGCTCAACCGGATCCGCTCGCGGCCCCTCGACACCGGCGTCGCCCAGCTCGCCGAGCAGATCGCCGCCCTGCAGCTCATCGAGCTCCGCGGGCGCGGTCGGGCCGTCGTGGGTTCCGCCGCGCTGGCCAACTGGGTCCTCGACATCGCCTGCCTCGCCGCCTGCTGCGCGGCGGTGGGCGCCGAGGGCATGACGCTCGCGCTGGTGCTCGTCGCCTACGCCGCGGCCACCGCGGCCTCCAGCGCCGCGTTCCTGCCCGGGGGTCTGGGCCTCGTCGACGGTGCGCTGCTCGCCGCGCTCGTCGCCGGCGGCGTGCCCTCGCACCCCGCGCTCGCCGCCGTGCTGCTCTACCGCCTCGTCAGCTTCGTCGGCGTCGCCGCGGCGGGCTGGGTCGCGTGGTTCGTCGTGCACGCCCGCGAGACGCCGTCGGCCGCCCTCATCGACGCCGACGAGCCCACCCCGGTGGACGCCGCCTTCCCGGCACCCGGGGACGGCGCGGACGAGGTCACCGAGCAGCCCGCCCCGCGCAGCCGGGGCCCGCGCGGCTGAACCCCGTCAGGGGTTCAGCCTCCCTCGGTCCCGCCCGCGGTCCCACCGTCGGTCCCGCCACCACCGTCGGTGCCCCCACCGTCGGTGCCCCCGCCGCCCTCGGTGTCGCAGCATCCGCCGCTGTCGTGATGCGTGGTGGTCGTGGTCGTGTGGCGCCCGCCGCCGCCACCACCGCCCCCACCGCCGCCACCGCCCGCGCCACCGCCGCCGCCGCGGGGTGCCTGTGTCGTGGCCACGGGCGCGGCCGGCTCCTCGACGGGTGCGGGCTCGGTCGTGGTCGTGGGCACGGGAGCCACCACCGCGGCCGGCGGAGCAGTCGGCGGAGCGGGCGTCGCGTTGGACACCTGCTGGTAGACCAGCGCCCCGCCCCCGACGAGGAGCAGCAGCGCGACCGCGGCGATGACGAGGGGCACACGCCCACGCAGGCCACCAGCGACCCCGGTCTTCTTGCCCGACCCGCCCGGGCCGTGACCCGACCCGCCGAGGGCCGGCGCGGGCATCCCGGCGGCCGGGGTGCCCGACGCCGCGAGTGCGGGGGGCGGCACCTTCGTGCCCGGACCCGCCGGCCGCATCGGCGGACCCATGGGGCGGACCGCCGCGGTCTGGCCGGTGGGGAGGGGGCCGGTCGGCGGGCGGACCGCGCCGTGCGGCCCGGCGGGGAAGCCGCCGGTGCGCGGCGCCCTTCCGTTCCCGCCGGTGCGGGGGCCGCCCTGGGCCACGGCGGTGGTCACGGGCGCCGCGCCGCTGGGCGGCCCGGTGAACTGCCCGCGGTCGTTGACGAAGCCGCGCCCTGACATCGCCGCGGCGCCGAGCACGATCGCGTGCTTCGGGTGCGCGTCGACCGCGGTCGGTCGGCCGAGCTCGGCGGACACCATCTGCGAGACCAGCGGGATCCGCGACGAGCCGCCCACCAGCAGCACGGTGGTCAGGTGGTCGGGGGTGACACCCGCGGACAGGAGCGCCCGGCTCAGCGCCTCGATGGTGGCGCTGATCGAAGGACGGATCATGTCCTCGAACTCGCCGCGCGTGAGGCGCACCTCGGTCTGCAGCTTCGGCAGCATCACCGGGATCGTCGCCTCGGTGTCGGCCGAGAGCGCCTCCTTCGCCCGCACGCAGTCCTGGCGCAGGCGGATCGCGGCAGTGGTGTCGTGCGGGTCCGAGGGGTCGAGCCCGGACAGCGGGCCCCCGAGGCTCCGGTCGACGTGGTTGAACACGGCCTCGTCGAAGTCGATGCCGCCGAGGCCCTCGATGCCCTCCGGCGTGCCGAGGATCTCGAAGCCCTTGCCCGCCGTGCGCAGCACGGTGGCGTCGAACGTCCCACCGCCGAGGTCGTAGACCGCGACGAGCGCGCCTTCGTTCAGGCGCTCGTTCGATGCGTAGTGCGCGGCCGCCGCCTCCGGCTCGGTGAGCATGCGGACGTCGCGCAGACCCGCGGTGCGCGGGATCTGGCTGAACAGCTCCTTCTTGTACGGACCCCAGTTGGCGGGGTGCGTGAGCGTGACCGCGTTCGGAGGGCGACCCTCGCGCTCGGTGACGAGCCTCACCACGTCGCGCAGCTGCAGGCCCATCAGCTGGGCGGCCGCGTACGGGGTCCCGCCCAACACCAGAGGCATCGGGTCGCCGAGCCGGCGCTTCACTTCACGGGCGACACGGTCGGGGTCGGTCGCGGCACGACGGTCGGCGGCGTCTCCGGTGAGGACCTGGCCGTCGTCACGGACGAGCACCACCGATGGCACCGCCGCCGACCGGTCGCCGAGCGTGACCATCTCCACCCGCCCGTCGCGCTCGACAGCGGCGGCGGTGAACGTGGTGCCCAGGTCGACGCCGAGTCCGTATCCCACCGGTATTCCTCTCTGGTCCGTACCGTCTACTGGAGGTGCGCGAGGTGCTCGGAACCGTCCGAACCGCCACCGTCGTGACCACCCGATCCGGCGTGACCCGACCCGGCGGCCTCGTGGCCGCCGCCGTCGCGGCCGGACGTCTCGTGACCCGAGCTCTCGTGGCTCGGGCTCTCGTGGACGGCTTCGCCCGCGCCGCCGTCGTCGTTACCGCTGGTGGCCCCCGAACCATGGCCCGAGCCGCCCGCGTCGTCCAGCCCCTGGCCGCTTCCCGAGACGTGCGGGGCCGTCGACGTCGGTCCGTGGGCGCCGGTCGCGGCGGGGTCCGGGGCCGCCGGTGTCGTCCCTTGGAAAGGCCCGCCGTCCGTGACGGGTGCGGGCCCGTGGTCGAACACCGGCGCTGCGTGTTCGCCGGCGGGCCCGGTGCTGCCGGAGCCGCCGATGCCGTTGATCGCGCCGGGCGGCGGCCCGTCCAGGTCGTGGACGACACCACCGGACGAGGGGCCGGAGAACGCCACGGCGGTCGTGGGTGTCGAGGTCAGTGTGCTCCCGAGCGGGACCGCGCCGACCGCCCCGACGGCCCCGACCGCCCCGACCGCGCCGGTCGCGCCGAGGACCCCGGCGGGCATCGTGGCGGCGACCGCCGGACCTGCGGCCGCGGTCCCGGCGGGGACCTCCGTCCCCGCGGCGGGGGCGGAGCTCCCACCGGTCGTCGTCGGAGGCGCCGCGGGGCTCGAGGTCCCCGCGCCGGTAGCGGTTCCGGTCTGACCCGACCCTGACGGGGTCCCGGTGGTCGGGGTCGGGCTGCCGGAGCCGGTCGACCCGTCGGTGCCCGTCGTCGGGGAACCGCTCGGGTGCCCGGCCTGCCCCCCGGTCTGGTTCACGCTGTTGCCGTGCCCAGTCTGGGTGGTCTGGTCGATCTCGCTGAAGGCCTCGTCGCCCGTGTCGTGGCTGTCGGTCGTGGCGTGCTCGCCGAGGACGACCGTCGTGTCGTGGGGGTCGGGACGGCCGTGCTCGGTGACCTGCACCGACTCGTCCTGCCGGATGCCGATCTCGTCGCGGCCGTCGCCGTCGGAGCCGACCGTGACCGAGATGCCGTGGTCGACCGAGACGGGGGTGAAGCTGCCGTCGGCGTTCTCGACGACCTGCACGTGGCCCGTCTCGTGGATCATCAGGTCGGTCTCCTGGCCCGGCGGATCCGGGACGGTGACCTGGTAGTGCTCGACGAAGGTGTACTCGTGGCCCTGGCTGTCGCGGATCACGATGTACTGGAAGGCGTCGACCTGGAAGAAGCCGTCCGCGGTCTCGACGACGCTGACGTCCTGGAAGATCGACACCGTGAGCGTGTGCTCCGGGCCGGGCGCGTCCGGTTGGTGGACCTGGAAACTCGACCCCAGGCCCGAGGACACGGGGCCGTCGCCGAGCGAGCCGTGGGTCTCGTGCGAGGCCCCGAAGCTGCCGCCCTGCTCGCCACCCGCGCCACCGCCACCCCCGGGCGCGCCGCCGGCTCCCCCCTGCTGATCAAAGCCGTCGAGGTCGGCGAGGCCCGGACCGGGCGGCGGGACCGCGCCGTCGAAGCCGGCGAGCTCGACGCCGGGGTCGGCGGTCGCGCTGCCCGCCCCCAGCGCGACCGCGGCCGCGGCCACCCCCAACGTGGCGCTCGCGGTCGCGGCGCGGCGGGCGATCGCGCGGATCCCCGCTGGGGCGCTCTCGCTGTCGTCGCCCGCCTGACGCACCCGCTCGGGCACCGCGCCGCGGGCGTCGCGCTTGGCGAGCTCCCACAGGTGCGGCGGCATACCGGCCGGCGGCCGGTTCGCGGTCGATGCGGTCATGGCGTCACTCTGACCTGCCGCGGGTCGCGGGTCATGAGCAGCCGACTACTCGGTCGGGCCAGCCGCCGGGGCCGCGATTGCTCATGGGCCCGCCGCCGGGGCTACTCACGGGAGGGCCGGGCGGGCGTCCCGGAGGCGCTCCGCCCGGTGCTCCACCCGGGCCAGCGGAGGGTGGCAACGCGCTCAGCAACAGCCCCTCGCCGGTACGGACGAGCACCCGGGCGGCCTCGCGGACGTCGCGCGCGGAGGCGGGGTGCTCGGCCCGGCGTTGCCACTGGGACAGCGCCGCCTGGGCGGCCCGGAGCACCTCGGTCTGCGCGCTGCCGGCCGGGAGGGCCAGGCGGGTGAGCGGATCGACCCCCTCGACCCCGAGCAGGCGCTCGGCGTCGGAGCGCTCCTGCGGGGTCAGCATGAGGCCCCCGCCGCGCAGTGTGTCGAGCAGCCGCACTTCGGCGAACTCGTGCGCGCTCGAGGTGATGACCTCGAGCTCGTGGCGCAGCCCGTTCGCCGCAGGGAAGGGGAACCGCCGCAGCACCGCCTCGGTGGCGAGGAGGGCCGAGCGGGCCTTCAGGACGTCGGCACGCGCCGCGAAACGGCTGATGAGCGCCTCGCGCAGGGGCACGAGACCGCTGCGGGCGAGCAGCTCCCGGGACAGGGCGCCCGCCGTCGTCGCCACCCCGCTGTGCACCAGCCGCAGCGAGAGACGGAGGCCGAACATGCCGTAGCGGTCGAGCAGCGCCGCCCGGAGCCCCGGCGCGAGCGCGATCTCCGTCTCGGCCGACGCGAACCGGTCCGCGCTGAGCAGCAGGCGTTCGACGTCGGCCTCGGGGGCCTCGGCAAGGACATTGATCGCGCGGAACTCGTCCTCGCGCAGCGTCGCGGCGGTGACGGCGAGGAGGCCGGCCACGGGCATCACGGTCTGGCACAGCGCACGCACTCGGGGGTCGTCGCGGTAGCGGCCCGCGATCTTGGCGGCACTGTCGAGCGCGTCGGGACGTCCGTGCCCGACCTCGTCGGCGCGGGCGAGCACGCCGAGGGTGTTGATCGGCCGCCGTTCGGTCGGGTCGTCCCGGAACGCCTCGAGGAACCGGACATCCCCGGCGTGCACGTGACGCATGAGGTAGACGACGGCGTCCGCCTCGGAGGCCCGCGGCTCGGTCTCGTCGTCGTCCTTGGCGTCGGCGTGCGCACCGAGGAGCGCCTCGGACTTGCGGGAGAGCTCGGTGCTCAGCGAGCCCATGCCCGGGGTGTCGATGAGGGTCATGGTCCGCAGCGCGGGGGACGGCCAGTCGACGACGAGGCGGTCCACGTCCTCGGCACGCATCCCCGCGAGATCGATGTCGAGCAGGCCGCCGGTCGGGCCCGGGGGGAGCTGGCGGGGTGGTCCCTGGCGCGGGTGGGCCATGACGCGATAGGTGTGGCCGTCGCGGAACCAGGTGACGATGCGCGTGCACTCGCCGGCGTCGGTCGCCGCGAGCTCCTGACCGACCAGCGCGTTCAGCAGTGTCGACTTCCCGGCCTTGATCCGTCCGGCGAGCGCGACGCGCAGGGGCTCGTCCAGGCGGGCGGCCGCGAGCTGGAGGTCGGGGAGCGCCGGCCCGCCGCCGTAGATCTGGCAGGCGCGGTGGACGAGGCCCCGCACGCGGTCGATCAGCGGCGGACCGGCGGGCCCGGTCATCAGGCGACCCCGGACGGGTTGGCGGCCGCGTCGGTCAGCTCACGCGCCCGTTGCTCGGCCTGCGCCTTCTCGACCGCGGCCTGCGCACGGTCGAGGTGGGACTGCAGGTCCGCGACACGGGCCCGCAGCATCGCCATCGACTTGCGGTCGTTCTCGAGGCGCTCGCGGGCACTCGCGTCGGTCTCCGTGCTCTGGGCCGCCTGCTGGGCGGCGGCGAGGCCGTCGGCGGTGGAGCGCTGGAGCTCGCTCACGCGGTCCGACCAGGCGTTCCGCAGCTCGCGCTGAACGTGGCGGATGGCGTCGCGGGAGTCCTTGCCGATCTGCATGTTGAACTCGTCGACGAACCGGCGGACGGTGTTCTTGGCCTCGTTGCGACGGCGTTCGAGCTGCTGCTTGCGCTGCTCCTTCAAGCCGAAGCCCCCCATGAGGACGCCGGCGGCGAGACCGATCGGCAGGGGTACCGCGAGTCCGAGCATGGCGGGCAGCATCGTGAACATCAGGACGCCGCCGTAACCCTTCTGCATCGCGGCCAGCCCGGCGCCCTTGGCCTTCTTCTCGACGAAGGCGGAGTCGACGGTGAAGTCGCGCAGCTTCTCGATCGGCGCGGAGACGTCGCGTGCGGTGACGATCTGGGACTCCGCGAGCTCGAAGTGCTGGCCGACCTGCGCCGCGACCTCCTTGGCCCGGCGGACGAACATCCCGTAGTTCTCGAGGGCCTCCCCGGCGAGGCGCTGGCGCAGCCACTCCTCGAACTCGGTCCAGTTCTTGGCGGGGTCGCCGTCGTCGATGGCGGCCTCGGCCTCGTGGAGGACGGTGCGCGAGCGCTGTCGGAGGTCGAACTCGACGTCGGAGTTGATGTCGGCGAACCCGTCCTGCAGGACCAGCTGCCACTTCGAGGAGCGCTCGCGCAGGGCGTCCGCGCGCTGCTTGGTCCGCTCGAGGGTGGCGATGATCCGAGCCGCGTTCTGCGGCGCCACCAGGGTGTCGTTCTGGGCGGCGAGGGCGATCTCCAGCTGGTCGAGGGCCCGGGTGATGTGGCTGACCGTGGAGTCCAGCGCGACGCGCTCGGCGTTGGCGATGACCTGGTGGAGGTGGTTGACGAGGACCGGGAAGCCCGACTCGTTGTTGAGCGCCTGGTCCGCGGAGCGGGCGGCGACCTGCCGGATCTCCGAAGAGACCGGGATGATCTCGAGCTCGACCCCGGCACGTCGCAGGTGGTTGGCGTTGAGGTCCCGGATGCGTGCCCAGTGCGGGTAGAGATCGGTCTTGGTCATGATCATGACGATGTTCGGGCACAGGTCCTGCACCGTGCGCAGGAACCGCAGCTCCGCATAGGTGAGCTCCTGTGAGGCGTCGCTGACGAACAGCACCGCGTGGGACTGGGGGAGCGAGCCGATCGTCGTGGCGTTGTGGACCGATCCCAGGCCGCCGACGCCCGGGGTGTCGATGAGGACGAGGCCGCTGGAGAGCAGCGGCCGGTCGATCCCGATCGTGACCGCCCTGAGCCGGCGCGTGTTACCGGGATTCCCGGCCTCCGAGGCGTAGGACGCGATCTCCGACGGCGAGATGGGCTCGGTCCAGCCTGGGCCACCGGAACCGGGCGCCGAGTCGAAGCTGGCGCTCGCGGCGACCTGGCCGGCGTAGCGCACCTCGGTCGGCACGGACGTCGCGATGTCGTCGTCGACGGGGCAGATGGGTGCGGTCAGGAGTGCGTTGATCAGTGAGCTCTTGCCCTGCTTGAACTCCCCCACCACGTGCACGGTGATGGTGGAGTCGGTCAGCAGGCGCCGAGCGCGGGTCAGTCGGTCAGCGAGATCTTCTCGCTCGTAGGCCTTGGCTCCCTTGACGGTCATGTCGAGGGTCTCCAGGGCGTGGCCGACCGCTGCGCTCGGCGCCTGCTGAGCCATCGTTCTCCTCTCGGTCTCAGATCACGGGGACGTGGTCATCAGTGGTGGCCGACCGCGTCGTGGCCTCCGCCGGAGTCGCCCCCGCCGTGGTCCGAGCCGCCGCCACTGTCGCTGCTGCTCTCGTGGCTGCCACCGCCGCTCTCGTGACCGCCGCCCGACTCGAAGCCGCTGTCGCTGCTGCTCTCGTGACCGCCGCTGCTGCCGGAGTCACCATCGAAGCCGCCGCTGTGGCCGGACGAGCCGCTGTCGTCGGTCCGGAAGAGCGAGTGGGCGTCGCTGCCCGAGCTGTCGTGCCCGGAGCTGCTGCCACCGTCCTCCGACCCGCCGGTAGACGTGGGCGCGAAGACGCCGCCGTCGTCGTGACCCCCGCCGGCTTGCGAGCCGAACGGCTCGCTCCCGGACCCGGCCCCGCCCGTGGGCGCCGGCGTGGTCCCGCCGCTGAAGATCGAGCCCGAGTCCGGGATCAGGTCTCCGCCGACGTGGCCCGGCTGGGTGGCCTCCGTACCGGCCAGGCCCGTCGGCGTCGGGCCGACGTTGGGCTGGTTGAGCCCCTCAGTGCCGAAGGGGCCCGACGGCTGCGCCGTCGGCTGCCCGGCGCCCTCACCGAACGGGTCCGACTGCCCGAAGGACACCTCGTCGCCGCGTGTCGTGGGCGCGACGCCCAGGTCGGGACGGCCACCGTCGGGGTTGGCCCCCAGGTTGCCGACCGCCGGGTTGCTCGAGCTGGGGTCGAAGCGCAGAGCCGCCTCGGTCCCGGCCGCACCCCCGGCCGCACCCCCGGCCGCTCCGACACCGGCCACGCCCGCGAGGTGCACCGGAGCCGCTGCCCCCGGGTCCACCGCCGCGGCCTGGTTGGCCTGGTTGCCGGCGCCGCCGCCCTGGTTGGCCTGGTTACCCGTGCCGCCCTGGTTGGCCTGGTTGCCAGCACCGCCGGCCTGGTTGGCCTGGTTGCCGCCGAGTCCACCCTGGTTGAGCTGGTTGCCATCGCCACCGGCCTGGTTGGCCTGGTTGCCGGCGCCGCCGGCCTGGTTGGCCTGGTTGCCGGCGCCGCCGGCCTGGTTGGCCTGGTTCCCGCCGAGCCCGCCCTGGTTGGCCTGGTTACCGCCGAGCCCACCCTGGTTGGCCTGGTTGCCGGCGCCGCCGCCCTGGTTGGCCTGGTTACCGCCGAGCCCACCCTGGTTGGCCTGGTTACCGCCGAGCCCACCCTGGTTGGCCTGGTTACCGGCGCCGCCGGCCTGGTTGGCCTGGTTGCCGGCGCCGCCGCCCTGGTTGGCCTGGTTGCCGCCGAGCCCACCCTGGTTGGCCTGGTTACCGCCGAGCCCACCCTGGTTGAGCTGGTTGCCGGCGCCGCCGGCCTGGTTGGCCTGGTTGCCGCCGAGTCCACCCTGGTTGAGCTGGTTGCCATCGCCACCGGCCTGGTTGGCCTGGTTGCCGGCACCGCCGCCCTGGTTGGCCTGGTTACCGCCGAGCCCGCCCTGGTTGGCCTGGTTGCCGCCGAGCCCGCCCTGGTTGGCCTGGTTGCCGCCGAGCCCACCCTGGTTGGCCTGGTTACCGCCACCGCCGCCCTGGTTCAGCTGGTTGCCGGCACCGCCGCCCTGGTTGGCCTGGTTGCCGCCGCCGCCGCCCTGGTTGGCCTGGTTGCCGCCGAGCCCACCCTGGTTGGCCTGGTTACCCGTGCCGCCCTGGTTGGCCTGGTTGCCGCCGCCGCCGCCCTGGTTGGCCTGGTTGCCGCCGAGCCCACCCTGGTTGGCCTGGTTACCGCCACCGCCGCCCTGGTTCAGCTGGTTGCCATCGCCGCCGCCCTGGTTGGCCTGGTTGCCGGCGCCGCCGCCCTGGTTGGCCTGGTTACCCGTGCCGCCCTGGTTGGCCTGGTTGCCGCCGAGTCCACCCTGGTTGAGCTGGTTGCCATCGCCACCGGCCTGGTTGGCCTGGTTGCCGGCGCCGCCGGCCTGGTTGGCCTGGTTGCCGGCGCCGCCGGCCTGGTTGGCCTGGTTACCCGTGCCGCCCTGGTTGGCCTGGTTACCGCCGCCGCCCTGGTTGAGCTGGTTGCCGGCACCGCCGCCCTGGTTGGCCTGGTTACCGCCACCGCCGCCCTGGTTCAGCTGGTTGCCATCGCCACCGCCCTGGTTGGCCTGGTTACCGCCGAGCCCGCCCTGGTTGGCCTGGTTACCGCCGAGCCCGCCCTGGTTGGCCTGGTTGCCGCCGCCGCCCTGGTTGGCCTGGTTGCCGCCGAGCCCACCCTGGTTGGCCTGGTTACCCGTGCCGCCCTGGTTGGCTTGGTTGCCGGCACCGCCGCCCTGGTTGGCCTGGTTGCCGGCGCCGCCGGCCTGGTTGGCCTGGTTACCCGTGCCGCCCTGGTTGAGCTGGTTGCCATCGCCACCGGCCTGGTTGGCCTGGTTGCCGGCACCGCCGCCCTGGTTGGCCTGGTTGCCGCCGAGCCCACCCTGGTTGGCCTGGTCACCGCCACCGCCGCCCTGGTTGAGCTGGTTGCCGGCACCGCCGCCCTGGTTGGCCTGGTTACCCGTGCCGCCCTGGTTGAGCTGGTTGCCATCGCCACCGCCCTGGTTGGCCTGGTTGCCGGCACCGCCGCCCTGGTTGGCCTGGTTGCCGGCACCGCCGCCCTGGTTGGCCTGGTTACCCGTGCCGCCCTGGTTGAGCTGGTTGCCATCGCCGCCGCCCTGGTTGGCCTGGTTGCCGGCACCGCCGCCCTGGTTGGCCTGGTTACCGCCGCCGCCCTGGTTCAGCTGGTTGCCGGCACCGCCGCCCTGGTTGGCCTGGTTACCGCCACCGCCGCCCTGGTTCAGCTGGTTGCCATCGCCACCGCCCTGGTTGGCCTGGTTGCCGGCACCGCCGCCCTGGTTGGCCTGGTTACCGCCGAGCCCACCCTGGTTGGCCTGGTTGCCGCCGAGTCCACCCTGGTTGAGCTGGTTGCCATCGCCGCCGCCCTGGTTGGCCTGGTTGCCGGCACCGCCGCCCTGGTTGGCCTGGTTGCCGGCACCGCCGCCCTGGTTGGCCTGGTTGCCGGCACCGCCGCCCTGGTTGGCCTGGTTGCCGCCGCCGCCCTGGTTGGCCTGGTTACCCGTGCCGCCCTGGTTGAGCTGGTTGCCATCGCCACCGGCCTGGTTGGCCTGGTTGCCGGCGCCGCCGGCCTGGTTGGCCTGGTTGCCGGCGCCGCCGGCCTGGTTGAGCTGGTTGCCATCGCCACCGGCCTGGTTGGCCTGGTTGCCGGCGCCGCCGGCCTGGTTGGCCTGGTTGCCGCCGAGCCCGCCCTGGTTGGCCTGGTTACCGCCGAGCCCGCCCTGGTTGGCCTGGTTGCCGCCGCCGCCCTGGTTGAGCTGGTTGCCATCGCCACCGGCCTGGTTGGCCTGGTTACCGGCACCGCCGGCCTGGTTGGCCTGGTTGCCGGCACCGCCGGCCTGGTTGGCCTGGTTGCCGGCACCGCCGCCCTGGTTGGCCTGGTTGCCGGCACCGCCGCCCTGGTTGGCCTGGTTACCGCCACCGCCGCCCTGGTTGGCCTGGTTTCCACCACCAGCACCGGCCTGGTTGAGCTGGTTGCCCGTGCCGCTCTGGTTGGCCTGGTTGACGGTGCCGTCGCCGCCGATGGTGGCGTTCTGGTTGACCTGGTTGCCGCCGCCGCCCTGGTTGGCCTGGTTGCCGGCACCGCCGCCCTGGTTGGCCTGGTTGCCGGCACCGCCGCCCTGGTTGGCCTGGTTGCCGCCGCCGCCCTGGTTGGCCTGGTTGCCGGCACCGCCGCCCTGGTTGGCCTGGTTACCGCCACCGCCGCCCTGGTTGGCCTGGTTTCCACCACCAGCACCGGCCTGGTTGGCCTGGTTGCCGGTGCCGCTCTGGTTGGCCTGGTTGACGGTGCCGTCGCCGCCGATGGTGGCGTTCTGGTTGGCCTGGTTGCCGGCGCCGCCCTGGTTGGCCTGGTTGCCGCCGCCGCCCCCCTGGTTCAGCTGGTTGCCCGCGTCGCCGGCCTGGTTGGCCTGGTTGCCGCCGCCGCCCTGGTTGGCCTGGTTGCCAGCGCCGCCCTGGTTGGCCTGATTGCCCACGACGTCGCCGTCGTGCTGAGCGTCGAACGCCTGACGGTTGTCGCAGGTGCCGGGGCAGAACGCGTAGGCGCCGTGGATGGGACAGGTGTAGCCCGCCTGGTTGGCGATGTCGGCGAGCGTGAGCCCGCCGCTCTGGTTGAGCTGGTTTCCGACACCCCCCGCCTGGTTGGCCTGATTCCCACCGAGGCCGCCCTGGTTGAGTTGGTTGCCGGCGCCGCCCTGATTGGCCTGGTTGCCGCCCGTCGTCGGAGGCGGCTCGACCGTTTCGGTCATTTCGTGTCCTCTCATCTGGTCGGGCCGCAGACCGGGCGCGGCGCATCCCGCGCCGGCTGTTGGCTCACACGACTCCATGGACGGGAGCCGGTCCTGGCCGTCATCTTCAGGTGAGAGCTTGGCCATCATGTCGCTGACGGTCATGAGTACCGCGGTACTCAACTCGTGCTCCGCGGCACCGGGTCACCTACTCGGCGGCACTCGGGGCGAGTCAAGAAATCGACGGCGAGTCAGCGCGTGGTGTCGTGCGGATGCCGCTGACGTGCGCCAGGTCCCCGCGACCGGAGACGCCGAGCTTGGCGTAGACCATCCGCAGGATGTTGTCGACGGTGCGCACGCTGACCCCGAGCTGGTTCGCGATGGCCTTGCTCGTGAGCCCGGAGGCGGCGAGCGAGGCGATCTCCATCTCACGGCGGGTCAGGTCGGTGACACCGTCGAGCTGTTCCAGGGCAGGGGTCGAGGCGTCCTCGCACGACTCCGCCCACGCGCGTGCCCGCGACGCCGAGCCGCCGCCCGACCCTGTCGCCCCGCGCGTGCGGTGGACGACGGCCGCCTGGGCGGCGGTCTCGGCCGCGTCGAGGAGGAGCCCGGCTGCTGCGTACCGATCGGCCACCTCGTCGAGTGCTTCGCCGTCGTGGTCCGCGAGTGCGCGCCCCTGAGCGGCGTGGAGCATGAGTAGTTCGCTCGTCGACCGTTGAGCGAGGTCGTCGAGCAGGTCCGTGACGGGACCGGTGATACCGAGTCGGACCGCCGTGTGGAGAGCCCGGATGCGCGGACCGAGCGCGCCTGTGTCCTCGGCGACGGCGAGCGCGATCCGCTCGGCCTCCGTCGCCTGGCCGACCAACCCCGCCAGCCACACCTGTGCGGCCCCGCCCCAACCCGGGAACGGCCCGTCGACCCGGAGATCGCCCGCCTCGTCGAAGAGCGACCGGGCCCGCGGAATGTTCCCCAAGGACGACACCGCGAGCGCGAGCTCGGTCACCAGCGGGACCGTGAACAGGAAGCTCTCCGCGGGCACCCCGGCGGCGGCCTCCAGGAGCCAGCGGATGGCGGTTCTCAGGCGACCCCGCCGGGCGGCGACGATGCCGACCCACGTCGCGCCGAGGGCGGCGGTCGTGCGCTGTCCATCCTCGACGGCCCGTCCGTGCGCGGTCATGGCCGTCGTCTCGGCCTCGTCCAGCCGGCCGGCCTCGAGGTCGGCGTACCAGCGTGCCGCGGTCAGCTCCACCACCATCCAGCCGCCGGTCGGGTCCTGACCCTTCGCCTCCAGCCCGCGGTCGGCGAAGCCGCGGGCCTCGTCGGCTCGACCCGCCCGTGCGGCCGCTGTCGCGGCGATCGCGAGGGCCGCGAGCGGCGCCTCGTCGCTGCTCGGTTCGCCCACCGCAGCGGCGACGGCCTGCCCCGCACCCTCGTGGTCGCCGTCGAGCAGCAGCTCGAAGGCGTGCAGGGCCGAGGCGTCCCCGGTGTCGGGGAGATCGTCGACCGAACCCGCCCGGGCGATCGCACGCCGGGCTCCGGCGGCGTCGCGTAGGCCCCAGAACAGGTTGTACGACCGCGTCAACGCGACGGCGACCCGCAGGTCGGGGGAGAGATCCGCGTCGTCCGCCAGGGGAGCGAGAGCCTGCTCGGCGTCCAGCGAGCGACCGAGCTTCACCAGCACGCGGGCGTGCTCGAGCTGGGCGGTGCCGTCGCCGACGGTGGCGGCCTCGCGCAGGAGACGTTCCGCGAGGGCGGGGTCGGTGTCGAGCGCGCCTGCCGCGGCGGCGACGAGGTCCGTGGGGTCGGACCACACCCCCTGCCCGACGCGCCACGCCAGCAGCCGGCGGTGGTCCTCCTCCCGACGGACCCCGCGGGCCTCGAGCGCGTCCGCCAGCCGCTGGTAGGTCTGACGCTCCTGGTAGGGCGTCGCGGCGCGGCGGAGGACCTCCGTGTGCAACGGGTGCGCCAGTGAGATCTCCACGCGCCGACCGGTCCGCCGCGAGGTGATGATCCCCCGCTCCTCGAGCGCCGCGACCGTCGAGGGGGACGTGAGTTCCCCGGCGAGGTCGCTCCCCAGGGGCTGGCCGAAGGCGAGCAGCCGCATGAGGCTCTGCTCGTGGGGCGCCGATCCCTCCGTGCGCTGGTGCATGATCTCCGCCAGCCGGGCGGAGATCGGGATCGCTCCGTCCGTGTGCCATACCCGGCCCGTGGCCACGAGCGCCCCGCTGGCCCGGGCCCCGCGCACCAGCTCACGCAGGAACAGCGGGTTCCCCAGCGACAACGACCAGAGCCGGTGCAGTGTGGCCGCGTCCACGTGGCCGCCGAGCACCTTCACCACCAGGGCATCGCTCTCCTCCCGCGTGAGCTCGGGCAGGTCGATCCGCTCGACCAGCGAGTCCTTCCACAGCGCGAAGACCGGTTCCGGCACGGACACCCCGGTGGGAGCGGTCAGCACCAGGAACGCGTCGCCGGCGGAAGCGAGCTGGTGCAGCAGGACCGCCGAGGTCTCGTCGAGCAGGTGCACGTCGTCGACGCCGAGCAACAGCCGCGCCGGTCCCTTGGTGCGCAGCAGGACCTGCCGGGCCTCGTGCAGGAGCCAGCCCGGGCTGCCGTCACCGGGGTCGTGGTCGGGCAGCAGGTGGCTCAGCGCACCCAGCGGGATGCCGGCCGTCCCGCGCGAGGCCATCACCCAGATGGGGTGCCACGACGGCCCATCAGGATGGTCGTCGCCCGGGCCCGTGGAGCCGACGCCGACGAGCGCCGCCCGGGCGAAGCGTGTACGCCCGACACCCGGAGGGCCGACCGCGATGACACCGGCGCGCTCGTTGCGCACGGCGATCCGGTTGACCGTCCGGAGCGCGGAGCGACGTCCCCCGAGGGGCCATTCCTGCTCGTCGGGGTTCACCGGCCCGCGACCCCGTGCACCCGCGGGGAGGGGCGTGGTCATGTCGCCTCCCCTGCCGATTGGACCACACAGTGTGCGCCCTGCGCTCCTGTTCTCCGGAACGGCCCGGCGCCTCTTTTCCGTCGTAGCGCAGATGTCCCGGCCGTTTCCTCTGGTCTTGATCGTCCGACCGACCAGTGTCCTCACCTCGCCGCTCCCACGGGAAGCACCCTCGGTGGCTTTGCGTACTCGTGGGCGACCGATTCAGGTAACCCGGGGTTACAGGTAATTCGTCTGGCCTGGTCGCGCCCCCCGATCACGGCGCTGCACATCACGACCGGGTCGGGGGAGACTGGCCGGACACCACCACCGTCCGGGGAGGACACCGCCCGTGAGGATCGCCGTCATCGCCACGTGCCTCGGGGACGCGATGTTCCCGCAGGCCGTGAAGGCCACGGTGGAGATTCTCGACCGGCTGGGCCACGAGGTCGTCTTCCCCGAGGCGCAGACCTGCTGCGGGCAGATGCACGTCAACACCGGCTACCTCGACATGGCGCTGCCGCTGGTGCGCCACCACGTCGAGGTGTTCACCGACGCCGCCGACGTGTCCGTCGCCCCGTCCGGGTCCTGCGTGGGGTGCGTGCGGCACCAGCACGCCATGGTCGCGCGCCGCGGCGGCGACGAGGGCCTGGCGCGGGCGGCCGAGGAGCTCGCCGGGCGCACCCACGAGCTCTCCGAGCTGCTCGTCGACGTCCTGGGCGTCACCGACGTCGGCGCCTACTACCCGCACCGCGTCACCTACCACCCGACGTGCCACTCGCTGCGGATGCTGCGGGTCGGCGACAAGCCCCTGCGCCTGTTGCGTGCGGTCCGCGGCCTGCAGCTCACCGAGCTCGCCGACGCCGAGGTGTGCTGCGGCTTCGGCGGCACGTTCGCGGTGAAGAACGCCGAGGTCTCCACGGCGATGCTCGCGGACAAGATGGCCAACGTCCTGACCTCGGGCGCCGAGGTGTGCACGGCCGGCGACTCCTCGTGCCTCATGCACATCGGCGGCGGGCTGTCGCGGCTGCGCTCGGGCATCCGCACGGTGCACCTCGCCGAGATCCTCGCCTCGACCGAGCAGGGCACCCCCGCCCGCGACGTCGTCTTCGACACCGCCGAGGTGGGGGAGAGCAAGGGAGTGCATCCGTGACCACCGACCTGGGCATGCCCACCACCGCACCCGACGGCGTGGGCTTCCTGCGCGGGACGGAGTCGTTCCCGGTCGCCGCGCACCGCGCGCTGGCCGACACCCAGCTGCGCCGCAACCTCGGGCACGCCACGCGCACCATCCGCGCGAAGCGTGCCGGGGTCGTCGCCGAGGTGCCCGACTGGGAGGAGCTGCGCCGCGCCGGCGAAGCGATCAAGGCGGACACGATGGCGCGGCTGCCCGAGCTGCTCGAGCAGCTCGAGGAGGCGGTGACCGCGCGCGGCGGCGTCGTGCACTGGGCCCGCGACGCCACCGAGGCCAACGCGGTCGTGGCGTCCCTGGTGCGCGGCGCGGGCGCCGACGAGGTCGTCAAGGTCAAGTCGATCGCGACGCAGGAGATCGGGCTCAACGAGGCGCTCGCCGCGCAGGGCATCACCGCGACCGAGACCGACCTGGCCGAGCTGATCGTCCAGCTCTCCGACGACCGGCCGTCGCACTTCCTCGTCCCGGCCATCCACCGCAACCGCTCGGAGATCCGCGACATCTTCCTGCGCGCGCTGCCGGGGGTGGACCCGGACCTCACCGACGAGCCCCGCCGCCTCGCGATGGCGGCGCGGGCGCACCTGCGGCGCAAGTTCCTGTCGGCGCGCGTGGGCATCTCGGGCGCCAACTTCGCCGCCGCCGACACCGGGACGATCTCGGTGGTCGAGTCCGAGGGCAACGGGCGGATGTGCCTGACGCTGCCGGACACGCTGATCACCGTGATGGGCGTGGAGAAGGTCGTGCCGCGGTGGTCGGACATGGAGGTGTTCCTCCAGCTGCTGCCGCGCTCGTCCACCGCGGAGCGGATGAACCCGTACACCTCGACGTGGAGCGGCGTGACGCCCGGCGACGGGCCGCAGGCCTTCCACCTGGTGCTGCTGGACAACGGCCGGTCGAACGTCCTGGCCTCCCCGGACGGCCGGGCGGCGCTGCACTGCATCCGCTGCTCGGCGTGCGTGAACGTCTGCCCGGTCTACGAGCGCGCGGGCGGGCACGCGTACGGCTCGGTGTACCCCGGCCCGATCGGGGCGGTGCTCTCGCCGCAGCTCACGGGCATCTCGGGCCCCGACGACCCCAACGCCTCGCTGCCCTACGCGTCGTCGCTGTGCGGGGCGTGCTTCGACGCGTGCCCGGTGCGCATCGACATCCCCAACCTGCTCGTGCAGCAGCGCGCGGCGTCGATCGCGTCGCACCGCACCCCGACCGCCCAGGACGTCGCGATGCGCACGGTGGCGGCGGCGATGGTGTCGCCGGCGCGGTTCCGGGCGGCCGAGCGGGTGCTGGGGCTCGGGCGCTTCGCGGGCCGCTCGGGGCGCATCCGGTTCCTGCCCTACCCGGGCTCGCAGTGGACCTCGGCGCGCGACCTGCCGGCGCCGCCGGCGGAGACGTTCCGGCAGTGGTGGAAGCGGACGCGATCGTGAACGCTCGCGAGGAGGTCCTGGCCCGGCTGCGGTCCGCCCGGGACGCGGGCGCGCCGCGCGGCGGGGTGCCGCCGACCCCGCGGGACTACCGGCGCACCGGGACGCTCGCGCCGGGGAGCGCCGAGGTCCTGGAGCGGCTCACCGAGACCCTCACCGACTACAAGGCGACGGTGCACCGCGTCGCCGACGAGGACGGCGTCTCCGCGGTGATCGCGCAGGTGCTCGAGGACGCCGGGGTGACGACGTTCGTCGCCCCGCCGGGGCTGCCGGCGCGCTGGCTGGGCGAGGTCACCGCCCGCGTGCGCCCCGACGAGCCGCCGTTGTCGGTGGAGCGGCTCGACGGGGTCGACGCGGTGGTCACCGGGGCCGCGGTCGCGATCGCGGACACCGGCACCTTCGTGCTCGACGCCTCGGCGCCCGACCAGGGGCGGCGCGCGATCACGCTCGTGCCCGACCACCACGTGTGCGTGGTCCGGGCCGCCGACGTCGTTTCCTCGGTGCCCGAGGGCATCGCGCGCCTCGACCCCGCGCATCCGCTGACCTTCGTCTCGGGGCCCTCGGCCACGAGCGACATCGAGCTCGACCGCGTCGAGGGCGTCCACGGCCCCCGCCGCCTGGACGTGGTGCTGGTCGGCCCCATGTGAGCGATCTTTGGGGCTATAGGCCCGAAGATCGCTCACGTAGGGGTCAGCGGCCGCGAATCGGCGCGCCCCAGTCGGTGGCGTCGCGCAGGGTGCGCTTGAGCAGCTTGCCGCCCGGGTTGCGCGGCAGCGGGTCGCGGCTGACCACCACGTACTGCGGCACCTTGAAGTCCGCGAGCTGGGTGTCGAGGTACTCGAGGACCGCGCCCACGTCGATGTCCGTGCCTGCTGTGCCCACCAGCACCGCGCCGACCTTCTCGCCCATGACGTCGTCCGGCACCCCGACGACGGCCGCGTCGGCGACGCCCGGCGCACCGGCGAGCGCGTTCTCCACCTCCACCGAGTACACGTTCTCGCCGCCCCGGTTGATGAGGTCCTTGGCCCGGTCGACGATCCGCACGATGCCGTCGTCGACCCGCGCGAGGTCGCCGCTGTGCAGCCAGCCGTCGATGAACGTGCTCGCCGTCGCCTCCGGCGCCCGCCAGTAGCCGTCGACGACGTTCGGGCCGCGGATCAGCAGCTCGCCGACCCCGGCCTCGTCCGCGTCGGCCAGCGCGAGATCGACGACGGGCGCGGCGAAGCCCACCGAGTCCGCGTGCTCCGCGGCCCACTCGTGCGGCAGGAACGTGGCGATCGACGACGTCTCCGTGAGCCCGAAGCCGTTGCCCAGCCGGGCCTGCGGGAGCCGCTCCTGCAGGCGTCGGACCAGGGCGGGCGCGATCGGCGCGCCCCCGTAGGAGAGCCGCCGGACGTGGGACAGGTCGACGTCGAGGTCGTCGCGCGCCAGCGTCAGCCCATAGATCGCCGGCACGCTGACCAGGGTGTCGATGCGCTCGGCGACGATCGTGCGGACGAACGCGGCGCCGTCGAACGTCGGCAGCACCACCGTCGTGCCGCCGAGGCCGAGCTGCACGAGCAGCTGCGAGTTGCACCCGGTGACGTGGAACAGCGGCACCGAGACGAGGTTGCGCAGCGCCGGGCCCTGCGACCGGTCGATGCCGATCACGCGGATCGCGGTCTCGACGTTGGCCAGGAAGTTGCCGTGGGTGGTGCGCGCGCCCTTGGGCCGCCCGGTCGTGCCGCTCGTGTAGAAGATCGCGGCCAGGTCGCCGGGCACGAGGTCGTCGAGGGCCTCCGGGTGGCCCGACGGCAGCGGCGACCCGGGGCGCAGCACGGCCGTCGCCCCGCTGTCGGCGAGCACGTGCTCGACCTCGGGCGGCGCGAAGCGCGTGTTCACGGGCACGGCCACCGCGCCGGCCAGCAACGTGCCGAGGAAGCCGACCACCCAGTCCAGTCCGGCCGGCAGCAGCGAGGCCACGCGGTCGCCGCGCGTCACCCCGTCGCCGACGAGCCCGCCCGCGACCGCCGCCGCCCGGTCCCACAGCTCGGCGTACGTGACGCGCTCGCCGCCGACCTCGACGAGCGCCTCGACGTCGGGGTGGCGTTCCACCGAGGCCCGCACCATGGCCACCACCGACGGCGCGAGGTGGTCGTAGCGCGCGATCCCGTCGTCGCCGCGGGTGATGCCGGACGTGTCGAAGGGCGCGTCGCCGCGGGCCAGGGGTTCGGGCACGGTGCTCACCCCGCCGTGAAGTAGCGCCGCGGGTTCTCCACCAGCATCGTCGTGAGCTGGTCCTCGGTGACGCCCTGCTCGCGCAGCGCGGGCAGCACGTCGGCGTGGATGTGCTCGTAGTGCCAGTTCGGCGCCGCCTGCGCCAGCGCGGCCTGGGCGGCCTCGCCGGAGAAGAAGTCCATGTAGCAGGCCGCGTCGTGGGCCAGCACGATCCGGTCGGCGTACCCCTGCGCGCAGAGCGCGGCGATGGTCGCGACCCGCTGCTCGGTGGGGTTGAACAGGTCGAGCCCGAAGCGGTCGCAGCCGATCGTCGCGCCGCGGTCCATCAGCTCGCGCAGGTAGTCGAGGTCGTTGGTGTCGCCGGCGTGCCCGACGACGACCTTGGTGAGGTCGACGCCGTCGCCCTCGTAGAGGTCGAGGGCGAGCCGGCCGGTCTGGTGCGCCGAGTTCGTGTGCACGGTGATGGGGACGCCGGTCTCGACGTGGGTGGCCGCGATCGCGTGCTGGACCCGGGTCTGGTCGGGCGTCAGGCCCTTCTCCTCGACGACGCCCTTGAGGAACGCCGCCTTGATCCCGGTGCCCGCGATGCCCTCGCGGATGTCCTTGACGAACATCTCGACCATCGGCTCGTCCCCGCCGAGCAGGGTGTCCGGGCCGCGGTAGTGCAGGAAGTGCGGGATCTCGTCGAACGTGTAGAGGCCGGTGGCGACGACGATGTTGAGGTCGACCTCGGCGTTGATCCGCGCCACGCGCGGGATGTAGCGGCCGAGCCCGACGACGGTGGGGTCGACGATCGTCGTCACGCCGAGATCGCGGAGCCGGCGCAGCTTCTCGATCGCGTCGGCGACCCGGACCTCCTCGTCCCAGTACTCGTGGCCGTAGTTCGCCATGATGTCCGGGGTCAGCACGAACACGTGCTCGTGCATGAACGTCGTGCCGAGGTCCCCGACGTCCACCGGACCGCGCACCGTCTCCACCGAGGGCATCGCCGTACCTCCGCCGCGTCGCCGTGTGATTCGGGCCACCCTACGTCGCGCCGACGGCACGTCCAGGACACTCGCGGTCCCCCTCGGCGACTCCCCGGAAGGACCCACGTGACGATCACCGGCAGCGTGCCGCCGCGCCTGGTCGCGGCCGTCGCGCTCGTCGATCCGGCCCCCGACGCCCGGGTGCTCGAGGTCGGCTGCGGGCGCGGGGCGGCCGCCGCGCTGCTGCTCGAGCGCCTGCCCGGCGGGCACTACACGGGCATCGACCGCTCGGCCACGGCCACCGCGGCCACCGCGGCGCGCATCGCGGACGCGGTCGCCCGCGGGCGGGCCGAGGTGCACACGACGACGCTGGCCGAGCACCGCGCGCAGCCCGCCGACGTCGCGCTCGCGGTCAACGTCAACGCGTTCTGGACCGGCCCCGCGTCCCGCGAGCTGGCGGTGCTGGCCGCGGCACTGCGGCCCGCGGGCGTCCTGCACCTCGTCTGGGGCTCCGACGGCGGCGCGGCCCCGCGCACGGACGTCGTCGACCGGCTGACCGTGCACCTCGACGCCGCCGGCTTCGTCCCGGAGGTGGCGCTGCCGGCGCGCGACGGCGTGCGCCTGCTGCACGTCCGGGCGAGGCTCGCTCAGGCCGGGCGGTAGGCCAGCAGCCGGACGCCGAGCGCGGCCGCGAGTATCCCGCGTCCGGAGGGGGCAATCACCCCGTTCGGACGGAAGTCGGTGAACGTGCGGTGTTGACGTGGGTGCGATGACGACAGCTCTCACGGCGCCTCCCGCCGACCCGGTCCGCACCCGCCTCTGGACGCCGCAGCGCGTTCTGGTCACCCGCTCCGCGCAGGAGCACCCGCACACCGCCGAGATCCTCCGCCGCTGCGAGGCGGCCGGCGTCGACGACGTCGAGCTGCTGCGCGGCGACCGCATCACCGGGGTGCGCGGCGAGAGCGAGCGCGAGACCTACGCGCGCGCCAAGTCGACGCTGGCCGTGGTCACGAGCCCGGCGTCGGCGCGCAAGCTCGACCCGATCCCGCCGAGCGCGGACTGGCGCGTCGATCTCGCGCGCGGCTGCCCCGCCCACTGCCAGTACTGCTACCTCGCGGGCTCGCTGTCCGGCCCGCCGATGACGCGGGTCTACGGCGACCTCGAGGAGATCCTCGCGGGGCTCGACGCCTACGTCGGCCACGGCACGATCACTTCGACCAACGTCGACCGCGCCGCCGAGGGCACGACGTTCGAGGCGTCCTGCTACACCGACCCGCTCGGCATCGAGCACGTCACCGGCAGCCTGTCCGCCGCGATACGCCACGTCGGCACGCACGACTTCGGCGGGCCGGTGCAGCTGCGCGCGACGACGAAGTTCGCCGACGTCGCGGGCCTGCTCGACCTGCCGCACCACGGGCGCACGCGGATGCGGTTCTCGGTGGGCCCGGAGGCCGTGGTCGGGCGCTTCGAGGGCGGCACCGATCCCGTCGAGAAGCGCATCGGCGCCCTGGCCACGCTCGCCCGTGCGGGCTGGCCCGTGGGCCTGACGATCGCGCCGATCATGCCCGTCGGCGACTGGCGTGCGGCCTACAGCGACCTGCTCGCCCGGGTGGCCACCGCGCTCGAGGGGATCGACGACCTCGACCTCACCGCCGAGTGCATCACCCACCGCTTCACGCCGGGCAGCAAGGAGACCCTCGAGGGCTGGTACCCGCGGACGCGCCTCGAGATGGACCCCGAGCAGCGGCGCACCAAGCGCGGCAAGTTCGGCGCGGTGAAGCACGTCTACACCGACGACGTCATGGCCGAGCTGCGTGCGCACGTCACCGACGAGCTCGCCGAGCGCCTGCCGGCGGCGCGGGTCCTGTACTGGACCTGACGGCTACCAGGCGTCGGGCTCGAACTCGGCGGTGACGTCCCGCCACCCGAGCGGCTCGGCGCAGTGGGCGCAGGTCATCCGCGGCGAGGCCGCGTGCCCGCAGCTCCGGTGCACCAGCCGCACCGGGGGCACGTCGTTCTCGTACCGGTCCCCCCACGCCATGAGGGACAGGAGGACGGGGTAGAGGTCCGCGCCCTTGGTGGTGAGGCGGTACTCGTGGCGCGGCGGGTGGTCCTGGTAGCGGACCGGCTCGAGGACGCCCTCGGCCACGAGCACCTGCAGCCGGTCGTTGAGCACGTTGCTGCCCAGCCCGAGCTTGCTGCGGAAGTGGTCGTAGCGGCGCTCCCCGCGGAAGCACTCGCGCAGGATCATCATCGTCCAGCGTTCCCCGATGACCGACCAGGTGCGGGCGACCGAGCAGTAGACGTCCTGCAGTTCGTCGTGCTTCACGGCGGCCAGGGTAGGACGCTTTTCGAGTCTTAGGTGGTTGTGGGCCCGCGATACGCCTGGCTACCGTCGGCGCATGCCCTACTACCAGTTCACCGCGCCCACCGGCAGCGCCACGCTCGCGCACAAGGCCGAGATCGCCGCGGCCTTCACGAAGGTCCACGGTGAGGTCACCGGGGCGCCGAGCGCGTACGTGCAGTGCTCCTTCACCGAGGTCGCGCAGGACGGCATCTACAACGCGGGCGAACCCGCGATTGCGCCGCGCATGGTCGGTCTGATCCGCGAGGGCCGCTCGAGGGAGACCCGGGGCCGGCTCATCCACGGCCTCGCGGACGCCTGGTGCGGGATCACCGGAGACGCGAAGGACGAGATCGCGCTGTTCATCGTCGAGATCCCGGGCGCGAACGTCATGGAGGGCGGGGAGATCCTGCGCGAGGCCAGCGAGGACCCCGACGCCATCGCCTGACTCCTTCGCTCATAGCAGTAGCGCCAGCTGACGCGACTGGGCCACCAGCGCGCCGGCGGAATCCCACACCTCGACGTCCTCCTCGTGCAGGCCGTGCGCGAGGTGCTGGGTGACCGTGCGGCAGCGCAAGGGCCCGGGCGCCGGGCGCTCGCGCAGGTGCACGGTGAGCTGGACGGTGCTCGAGCCGCGGCCGAGGTCGAGCACGACGGGCGCGGCGCCGTCGACGACGAACGCGAGGTCGAGCAGCGTCGCGTCGGAGCCGTCGGCGAACGCGAACCAGAACTCCGCGCGCGGGTCGCCCGACGGCGCCCCGCGCGCCCAGCCCGGCAGCTCCGGCGCCGCGAACCGCACCCGCCGGGAGACCGGCGCCGCGGTCGCCGGGGCGTCGTCGCCGCCGAACACCCGGCACGCGTCGAAGGGTGGCAGGTCCGGCGGGCTCGTGAGGTCGTGCGGGTCGGCGGGGCTCGCGGCGAGGTCGGCGAACGTCGCCTCCAGGCGCAGGACGTCGCGCTCGGCGCCGTCCGCCCCGTACTGCACGAGGCGCGCCGTGCCCGTCGCCAGCCGGCGCCCGGCCCGCACGACCTCGGTGCGCACCCGCGCGGGGCCGGGCATCGCCGGGCGCAGGAACGTCGCCGACGCGACGACCGGGTCGGGCATCGGCACCTCGGCGGCGAGGGCCCGCAGCGCCACGGCCAGCTGGTAGCCGCCGTTGAGGCGCCCGTCGTCGAGGCCCCAGCGCGGCGACAACGACAGCGCGTGCACCCCCTCGCCGACCCGTTCCGTGCTGCTGTCGATCTCCAGCTCGCCGATCACGCCCGCAAGTGTGCGCTCCGCGCACGTGAGCAGAAGCAAGTGCCGGAGCACCGATTTCTGCTCACGTGCGCGGACGCGCACCCCGCGGCAGCGCGCGGACCAGCGGCAGGACGCGGTGGGCGACGCGCTCGCTCAGCGCGATCTCGGTGCGCGTGCGCTCGACCCCTGGCGAACCGATGATCCCCTGGACCACGTGCTCCAGGTGCGCGTTGGTCCGCGCAACCACGCGGGCCCAGAGGTCGCCGTCGCCGGTGATGGTGTGCGCCTCGACCACCTCGGGGATCGTCGCGAGGTGGCCGGCGACGTCGTCGAGGCGGCCCTGCGTGATGTGCAGCGTGACGAAGGCGTGCACGTCGTAGCCCAGTGCCTCGGGGTCGACCTGCGGCGCGAACCCGACGATCACCCCCCACTCCTGCAGCCGCAGGAAGCGGGCCTGCGCGGTGCCGCGGGCGATGCCCAGCGCCCGCGCGTGCTCCCGCAGGCCGGCCCGCGGGCGTTCGAGCAGCGCGAGCAGCAGCGCGCGGTCGAGGTCGTCGAGGTCCACGGCGAGGGTCCAATGGCCGATGCGGATCAGTCAGCGTGCGGTTCCACTGGACCATTGGCCCAGTCCGCGAGGAGAACCATAGACCACTGGCGAGTAACGCCCTAGCTTCGGCGACACCGAGACAGCAGGCACGCGCCGGTCGGCCGACACCACCCCCGTACCGACCCGCCCGCCGAGGAGGTCCGCCATGACCGTCGACGTCCGCCCGCCGGCGCTCGACCGCCCGCAGCCCGACGACGGCGCCCCGCGCCGGCCGACGACGCTGCGCGACCGCTACGCGCTCACGACGGGACGCGTGCACCTCACCGGCGTCCAGGCCCTCGTCCGCCTGCCCCTCGACCAGCACCGCGCCGACCTCGCCGCGGGCCTGCGCACCGGTGGCTACATCTCGGGCTACGAGGGCTCGCCGCTGGCCGGCTACGACCTCGAACTCGCCCGCCACGGCGACCTGCTCGCCGCGCACGACGTGGTGTTCGCCCCCGGGCTCAACGAGGAGCTCGCGCTGACCGCCGTCGAGGGCACGCAGCTCGCGGCGGCCACCGGCGGGCTGACCCGCGACGGGGTCGTCGGCTACTGGTACGGCAAGGCGCCCGGTCTCGACCGCGCCACCGATGCGCTGCGCCACGCCAACCTCACCGGCACGCACCCCCGCGGCGGCGCCGTCGCGTTCGTCGGCGACGACCCGGCGGCCAAGTCGTCGAGCGTCCCCAGCGCCTCGGAGGCCGCGCTCGCCGACATGGCGGTCCCGGTGCTCGCGCCCGCCGACCCCCAGGACGTCCTCGACCTCGGGCGCCACGCCGTCGCGCTGTCGCGGGTCAGCGGGCTGTGGACCGCGCTCAAGCTCGTCACCGCGGTGGCCGACGGCTCGGGCACCGTCGACGTCCACCCCGACCGGCTGCTCCCCGTCGTCCCGGACACCGTGATCGACGGCCGCCCGTACGTCCACACGCCGTCGGCGACGCTGCTGCACCCCTACCTCGCATCGATCGAGCGCGACCTGTTCGGTTCCCGGCTTGAGCTCGCCCGCCGCTACGCCGCCGCTAACGGCCTCGACCGGATCGTCGGGAGCGGCCCCGCGCGGCTCGGGATCGTGGCCGCGGGCAAGAGCTGGCTGGACCTGCGCCAGGCCCTGGAGACCCTGGGCCTCGACGACGCCGAGCTCCGGCGGCGCGGGGTGCGGCTGCTGCGGGTGGGCATGCCCTGGCCGCTCGAGCCCGGCGTCGTCGACCGCTTCGCCGACGGCCTCGACGAGATCGTGGTCGTCGAGGAGAAGCGGGCGTTCCTCGAGACCCAGATCAAGGAGCGGCTCTACGGCCGCCCGGGCGCGCCCGCCGTGCACGGCAAGCGCGGCCCCGACGGCGCGACGCTCTTCGCCGAGCACGGCGACCTCGACCCCGACGTCGTCGCACGCCGCCTGGCGACGCGGCTGCTGGCGCACGGGTCGTTCCCGTCGGTGGTGGCGTGGCGCGACGAGAAGGCCCGCCGCAGCCGGATCGACCTGTCGCTGACGCCGGTCGAGGGCGCGCACCGCACGCCGTTCTACTGCTCGGGCTGCCCGCACAACACCTCGACCACGGCGATCCCCGAGGGCTCTCTGGTCGGCGCGGGCATCGGCTGCCACACGATGGTGCTGCTGATGCCCGAGGAGCAGGTCGGCGAGGTCACGGGGCTGTCCCAGATGGGCGGCGAGGGCGCGCACTGGCTGGGGATGGCGCCGTTCGTCGAGGCCGACCACTTCGTCCAGAACATGGGCGACGGGACGTTCCACCACTCCGGCTCGCTGGCGATCCGCGCGGCCGTCGCCGCCGGCGCCCACATGACCTTCCGGCTGCTGCACAACGGCGCGGCGGCGATGACCGGCGGCCAGGACGCCGTCGGGGCCCTGCCGATGCCGGCGCTGACGCGCTCGCTGGCCGCCGAGGGCGTCGCGAAGATCATCGTCACGACCGAGAACCGGTCGCGGTACAAGCGGGTGAAGCTCGCGGACGGCGTGGTCGTGTGGGACCGCTCGCGCTACGAGGAGGCCCAGCGGGTGCTGGCGGCGACGCCGGGCGTCAGCGTGCTGATCCACGACCAGGAGTGCGCCGCCCAGAAGCGCCGCAAGCGCAAGCGCGGCACCCTGGCCGACCCGAGCACGCGCGTGATGATCAACGAGCGCGTCTGCGAGGGCTGCGGCGACTGCGGGCAGACGTCGAACTGCCTGTCGGTGACGCCGGTGGAGACGGAGTTCGGCCGCAAGACCCGCATCCACCAGGCGTCGTGCAACAAGGACTACTCCTGCCTCGACGGCGACTGCCCGGCGTTCCTGACGGTGGAGCCGGGCGCCGTTGCGAGCGAAGGGCACCGTCGCTCGGAACGGCTGACCCCGCTCGGCGCCGACGACCTGCCCGCGCCGCCGGCGGTGGTCGACACCGACGAGTTCACGGTCCGGCTCGCCGGCATCGGGGGCACGGGCGTGACGACGGTGTCGCAGGTGCTGGCCACCGCCGGGCTGGTGGCCGGGCGCCACGTGCGCGGGCTCGACCAGACCGGGCTGGCCCAGAAGGGCGGCGCGGTGGTGTCGGACGTCAAGATCAGCCGGGCGCGGCACGAGGCCGCGGGCCGGGCGGCCGAGGGCGAGTGCGACCTCTACCTCGGCGCCGACCTGCTCGTCGCCGCGGAGTCGGCGAACCTCGCGACGACGTCGCCGTGGCGCACGGTGGCGGCGGTGTCGACGACGAAGGTGCCGACCGGGGAGATGGTCGTCGACCCGTCGGTCTCCTTCCCGGACGCTGACGCGGTGCTGGCGCGGATCACCGAGCGGGTGCGTCGTGACGCGGGCGTGGTGCTCGACGCCCGCGCGCTGGCCGACGCGCTGTTCGGCGACGACCAGTTCGCGCTGACCCTGCTCCTCGGCGCGGCGTTCCAGACCGGGGCACTGCCGCTGCCCGCGGCCGCGATCGAGGAGGCGTTCGCGCTCAACGGCGCGGCCGTGGAGAAGAACCTGCAGGCGTTCCGGCGCGGGCGCCAGGCCGTCGCCGACCCCGAGGCGTTCGCGGACGTCGTCGCCGCGGCGACGGGGACGGGGCCCGACACCGGGGTGCCGGGGCTCTCGGCGCAGGGCGCGGCCGAGGCGGCGGAGATCGTCGCGTCGATCGGTGCGCCCGCGGGCAGCGAGCTCGAGCGGCTGGTCGGCATCCGGGTGCCCGAGCTGGTGGCCTACCAGGACGCGGCGTACGCGCGCCGGTACGCGGCGGTCGTCGCCGGCACCGTCGAGGCGGACCCGCGGCTGGCCGAGGCGATCGCGACCGGCCTGTACAAGCTGATGGCGTACAAGGACGAGTACGAGGTCGCGCGCCTGTCGCTCGACCCGGCGCTCGAGGCGTCGGTGCGCGCGCAGTTCGGCGACGGCGCCCGGTACGCGTGGAAGCTGCACCCGCCGGTGTTCCGGGCGATGGGGATGCAGCGCAAGATCACGCTGGGGCCGTGGTTCCGGCCGGGGTACCGCACGCTGCGCGCGATGCGCCGGCTGCGCGGGACGCGCCTCGACCCGTTCGGGCTCGCCGAGGTCCGCCGCGTCGAGCGGGAGCTGGTGGCCGAGTACGTCGCCCTCGTCCCGACGCTCCTCGGGCTCGACGACGTCGAGCGGGCGGTCGAGATCGCGGCCCTGCCGGACGTCGTTCGGGGCTACGAGCAGATCAAGCTCGACAACGTCGCCCGCTACCGCGCTGCTCTGGCTGAGCTCCTGCCTACGTGAGCGATCTTTGGGCCTATGGGCCCAAAGATCGCTCACGTACGGAAGGTGACCACCGGCTCCACGGACACCGGGGTGGCCAGGCTGTTCGCGACGTAGCACTCGCGGTGGGCGAGGTCCACGAGCCGCTCGACGCGGTGCACGCTCGGGCCCGGCGCCACGGTGATCCGCGGGCGGAGCACGATCGTCGCGATCCGCGCCGGGCCCTCGTCGTGCGACATCACCGCCTCGGCGTCGTCGCGGTAGTCGGTGACGTCGATCCGCGCGCGGGCCGCGATCGCGAGGAACGACAGCAGCTGGCACGACGACGCCGCCGCGAGGACGAGCTGCTCGGGGTCGAGCAGGCTCGCGTCGCCGCCGAGCGACGGGTCGTTGGACAGCGCGAGCGCGGCCGACGCCGGCGGCGCCTCCACGCGGTGGGTCCGCGCGTAGGCGTCGTAGCCGGCGCCGGTCGAGCCGGACCAGGTGCAGGTCGCGCGGTAGCGGTGGGTGCCGTCGGGGTCGGGGGTGAACGCCACGGCACCGGACGCTAGCCGGGCAGCTCCCAGTCCAGGGTGATCAGCTCGTGGGCGAGCGTCCCACTGCCGCGCAGGCCCGCGAGCTCGCCGGCGCCCGAGCCCGGCACCACGAACGCCCACTGCTGCGGGTCCGCGCCCGAGCCCCCGGACGCACCGTGCTGCAGGACGAACGAGCCGCGGCGCCCGGCGAGCTCGCCCACCACGCGCTCCTGGGCGAGGTACGCCGCGCCGTCGTCGCCCTGGCAGGTCAGCAGCTCGGCCACGGACGTCGCGGCGAGCTCGCCGGTGTAGGTCTTGCGGACGGTCGCGCGCCCGGTGGCGGGGCCGGCGCCGTCGGGCTCGGCCAGCGCGTCGGTCTCGGCGGGCTCCCAGGCGTCGATGCGGAACGGGCTCTCGAGGTGGGTCACGCGACCATCCTCCCGAGCCGCACCTGACACCTCCTGTCAGGCTCCGGTCAGCTCCTCGGCGAGCGCCCGCAGCCGCGCCCGGGCCTCGCGGTCGTGCGCCTGGGGGTCGGGCTCGGCCTCGCGGACACCGTTGAAGTAGCGGCCGGTGATCCCGGCCAGCTCCGGGTCGACGGCGAGCCGGGCCGTCGCCGCCACGCCCTCGGCGATCGTGCTGATCGGGGACGGCACGATCTTGGTCGGCATGTACGTCGCCGGGTGGAGCGCAGTCGCGGTGACGACGGCCGGGTCGAGCTCCTCGGCCAGGTCGAACGCGTCGAGGATCTGGGCGAGCTTGCTCTGGCAGTACGCCCGCCAGCCCGAGTAGCCGTGGTGGAGCATCGGGTCGTCGAAGTCGATCGCGGCCTGTCCCGCCGACGAGACCATGGCGATCCGCGCCGGCCCGTGCTCGCCGCCGGCGCCGGCCGCCTGCAGCGCGGGCAGCAGACGCCGGGCGAGCACGTGGCCCGCGAGGTAGTTCACGGCGAAGCGCAGCTCAAGGCCGTCGGCGCTCTCCTGGCGCTCAGGCCCACCGGGCACCTCGGCGCCGATGCCGGCGTTGTTGACCAGCACGTCCAGGCGCGGGTGGTCGGCGGCGACGCGGTCGGCGAGGTCGCGCACCTGGGCCAGCTCGGCGAGGTCGGCGCGGTACGAGGCGACGTCGCGCCGGATGGCCGCGCGGACCTCGTCGACGGTGGAGGCGAGACGGTCCGGGTCACGGCCGTGGACGAGCACCTCGCAGCCGCGGTCGGCGAGGTCGAGGGCCAGCGCGCGGCCGAGGCCATCGGTGGCGCCGGTGACGAGGACGACGGGAGGCGCCATCGGCTCAGGCCGTCGTTGACGACCGGTGGCGCCACACCGGCAGCGGGCCCGGCCTGCAACGACTGCGGTGGTTCAGTCCCATGGCCGTCCTGTGCCCGCTGCCGGCGCGGGAATCACCTCGCGGTGATCGAAGTGGAGATACGGACACTCAACGTCTGCGACGCCACTCCGCTGACACTCGTCAGGGCCGGTCGGTGCGCTGGCTGGGGTAGCGGGTGGCCGACTGGGGCCCGTAGTACTGCGGCTCCGGGAACGGCGTGGTGCGCCCGGGCACGCTCGTCTGCTTGCGCACCTGGCGCATCGCCGTGTCGATGTGCTTGCGGTAGCGCCCGCCGGTCTTGCCGTCGACGAAGGCGGCGGCCTGGTCGGCGTACTTGTTGACCTTCTCGGGGTTCTGGCGCGCGTAGCGCTGCGCGGCCATGAGGGCGGCGCCGAGCGCCGCGACCCTGCGCATCAGGGGCATCGGTTTCCTCCTCGGATGGGGGACGTCATCGAGTGTGCCCGTTCCCGGCGGTCGAGGCGTCGAGCACGACCGTCGGCCCGCGGCCGGGGGAGTGCGGCGGCCAGGGCAGGGCGTCCGTCCAGGGGTTCCCCGTCCGCGCGAACCGCAGCCACGCCCCGCGGACCGCGGCGCCCAGCGGTGCCACGTCGGCGTCCCAGTCGGCGCCGGCGAGCATCGGCGCGCCCTCCCACGCCTCGCGGGCGCCGAAGACGAACGGCAGCTCGATGCAGTGGCACGCCCCGAGCCGCGACGCGGGTGCGCGCCAGGCGAAGCGGTAGCTGTACGTCCGTGCACCGGCCCGCGCGGAGTCATCGGCGAACCGCTCGGCGGGCGCGCCGAACACCCGCCGCGTCACCAGCGCCCCGCCGCCCGCGGTCAGCGCGCCGAGCACGGGCGTGCGGCGCATCCGCCAGAGCGCCGGGCTGATGCGCAGGAACGTCTCGATCTCGTCGGCGGTCGAGCCGACCAGCACGTCGTGACCGGACGCGGCGGCCTCGCTCCAGGTCAGGCCGGGGGCCAGGGGCGCCACGCCGTCGACCGGCGCGAACGCGGGCGACGAGTCGAGCCCGCCCGGCCCCGCCGCCCGGATCATCGCGTGGCGCTGGGCCGCGAGCAGCGCGTCGACGCTCGCCGTGCGCGGGTCCGCGCCGTCGAGGCCCTCGGTGACGTAGCCCGCGACCCGCGCCGCGCGCTCCGGCGAGGACAGGCCGAGCCCGAGCTGGCCGCTCTGCAGGATCGCGCGCCGGAACAGCGGCCGCGCCTCGGGCACCGTCATGAGGCAGGCGATCGCGTGCGCGCCCGCCGACTGGCCCATCACCGTGACCTGGTCCGGGTCGCCCCCGAAGGCGCCGACGTGGTCGCGCACCCAGCGCAGCGCGGCGAGCTGGTCGAGCAGCCCGAGGTTGCCGTCGGACACCCCGAGCGCGGCCAGCCAGCCGAGCACCCCGAGGCGGTAGCCGACGTTGACCGTGACGACGTCGCCCTCGGCCACCAGGCGCGACGTGTCGTACCAGGACGTCGCCGCCGAGCCGATGACGTACGCTCCGCCGTGCAGCCACACGAGCACCGGGCGCGGCACGCCGTCGGTCAGCGCGGCGGCCGGGGCGCGGACGTCGACGCGCAGGCAGTCCTCGTCCTGGGTCGCGTCGTCGTCGGGCGACGGTCCGGTGACCGCGGCGACGCGCGCCGGGAGCTGGGGGCTCATCGGCCCGCGCTCGACCGCGTCGCGCACCCCGGTCCACGCCGGCGCGGGCTGCGGCGCGGCGAAGCGATCGGCCGTGGCGTAGCGGACGCCGAGGAACTCGACGAGGTCGCCGTCCGGGCGCGGGAGACGGCGTCCGCGCAGCGTCCCGCCGGGCAGCGTGACGGTCGGGTCGGTGGTCGAGGTCGTCACGCGTGGTGCTCGCTCAGGTGGTCGCCCAGCAGGTCCAGGCCGAAGTCGTGGCCGGGGTCGCGCCACACCGAGTGGGCGTGGTTGACGTTGCGCTGGGTGTTGTCCCACTCGGCGAGCAGGCGCGGACCCTGGAGGCGGTAGTAGTGCGGCTCGCCGCGCTCGGCGCCGCCGGCCCACGCGAACCCCACCCCGTCGAGCGCGTCACCGTCGAAGCGGGCCCGCTCGCGCTCGACGAGACCGGGCGGCATCCGGCCGATGTAGGTCTCGAGCACCTCGCGCAGCTGGGCGCGCTGGCGCTCGTCCATGTCCGCGGCGAGGAGCCCGCGGGGGGCCGCAGTCAGCTCGGTGGCCTCGCGGTCGGCGTCGTCGACGCCGAGCTGGTGCTCCAGCCCGTCGTGCATCGCCCACATGCGGTCCTCGAGCTCCTGGGCGAAGTGCCCGCGCCACAGGTCGGCCAGGGGGATCACCCGGTCGCCCGGGCGGGGGCGCACGCGGTTGCCGCCGACGATGTCCGGGGCCGCGCGGGGCGTGAGCACCGCGCGAGCGCGCTGGTCGGCGTCGAGGAGGTGCAGCAGGTCGCGGGCGCTGTCCTCCACGCCGCCGAGCGGGCGCAGCTCCCGCCCGCCGAGCAGCGGCGAGGCCATCGGGTCGGCGCCGAGGAAGCACGGGCTGCCGGCCACGGCCTCGCCGCCGACGACCAGGTGGTGCACCGAGACGTGGTGCCCGCCGAAGCGCCACGACCACGGCGCGTCGCCGGCCGGGTCGCCGAAGACGCGCAGGTAGTACATGCCGGGGTCGCGCCCGCGGTCGCGCTCGAAGCCGGCGGTGAAGCCCTCGGTGCGGTCGAGGACGTTCTCCAGTCCCATGATCATGGCCGCCGAGACGTACCCGGGCTCGGAGAGCCCCGTCGCCAGCAGGCGCATCGCCGCCCGCTGCTGGTGGGGCAGCTGCTCGTGCAGCGTGAGGCCCCCGTGGTCGGTGGGCGTGTAGTACCAGCGCACCCGCTCGACGTCGGCGGCCCGCGAGCCGGGCCAGCGCCAGACGCCCTCGGCGCGCTGCTCGTCGTCGAGGGTCTCGCGCCACGCGACCGCCGCCTCCGCCATGGCGGAGGCGACGGTCGCCGGGGACGCGGTGGTCACTTGATGCGCTTGACCCGGGTGATCACCAGGCCGCCGGCGCCACCCTCGAGGAACTCGTCGAGCCGCCCCAGCGCGCCCTGCAGGTGCGGGGCGCCCAGGTGCGCGTCCAGCTTGTCGCCGCCGGTCCAGTTCTCGTAGAAGAAGAACCGGCCCGGGTCGTCCTCGGCCACGTGCAGGTCGTAGTTGACGTTGCCGTCCTCGGCCAGCGTCGGGTCGACGAGCGACTCCAGCAGCTCGCGCAGGTCCTGCTCCTTGCCGGGCAGGGCCTTCATGTGGGCGATGACGGTCACCAGGCTGCGATCGTCGTCGGTGGGGGTGGCCACGGTGCCTCCAGAGTTGTCGACGGCACTTCTGGTCGTGCACTACCCGTCACTCCGGGAGGGCACGCCTCGGGTCTCACACGCGCTGGTCGTCCTCGTCGTCGTCCTCGGGCGCGTCGTCCTCGGGGTCGTCCCGCTGGTCCTGCGAACTCTCGCCCGGCGACCCCACGTCGGCCTCCGCGTCGCCGCCGCCCACGGTGCGCGACCCCTCGGACGGGTCCGAGGCCGACGGCGGCCCCGGGGTCGGGCCGCCCGAGACCCACCGGGGCGGGCCGGGCGTCGTCGTCGGCGGGTCACCGGGCGGCGCCGGCGCGTTGGTCAGCGTGCGCGAGGACCGGACCGCCGACTTCGCCCGCAGGTTCTGCAGCGCGACGATCGCGGCCCCGAGCACGGCGGCCAGCGCCCCGAAGATCACCACGGCGGCGACCGTCGCGACGATCCCCCCGATGATCGCCAGCACGCCGACCACCACCCAGACCAGGCCGATCGAGCGCATGGTCGCGATGGTGGGCGGCGGGTCCGGCGGCTCGGTCACGTCGGCGACCCCGGAGCGCGGGCCGTCACGTGGTGTAGCCCTCCTTCTCGGCGCGCTCGATGGACGCGCGGACCTCCTTCTCGGCGTCCGCGCGGCCCACCCAGGAGTGGCCCTCGACCTTCTTGTCGGGCTCCAGCGCCTTGTAGACCTCGAAGAAGTGCTGGATCTCCATGCGGTGGTACTCGTCGAGGTGGTGGATGTCGCGCAGGTGCTCGAGGCGCGGGTCGTCGCTGGGGACGCACAGCACCTTGTCGTCGCCACCGGCCTCGTCGGTCATCCGGAACATGCCGATCGCCCGGCTGCGCACGAGGCACCCCGGGAACGTCGGTTGCTGGACGAGCACGAGCGCGTCGAGGGGGTCACCGTCGTTGCCGAGGGTGTTCTCGATGTAGCCGTAGTCGGCCGGGTAGCGCGTCGCCGTGAACAGGGTCCGGTCCAGGCGCAGCCGCCCGGACTCGTGATCCATCTCGTACTTGTTGCGGCTGCCTTGCGGCACCTCGACCAGCACGTCGAACTCCACCCGCTGCTCCTCCCGCTGACCGCCCGTTGTCGGGGCGCCAGTGTGGCGGTCCCCGTCGACCCGGGCCAGACCGACCCCGCCCGGATGGTCCGGGTCCGATGCGGGGTACCCGTTCCACACGCGATCCGGTGGAAGGTGGCGCGGTGAGCTTCTCGGGGCGTCTGGACGCGTTCCAGCGCCGCCACGCCTGGGCCGCGCTGCCGGTCGCCGTCGTCTACAAGTTCGTCGACGACGAGGGCACCTACCTCGCCGCGCTGCTCGCCTACTACGGCTTCATCTCGCTGTTCCCGCTGCTGCTGCTCGGGGTGACGATCCTCGGCTACGTGCTGGCCGACGACCCGGGCGCCCAGCAGGCCGTCCTCTCCTCGGCGCTGCGCAACGTGCCGGTGATCGGTGACCAGCTCCGCGACAACGTCCACACCATGGGCGGCAGCGTCGCCGGCCTCGTGGTCGGTGTCGTCGTGGCGATCTACGGCGCCCTCGGGGTCACGCACGCCGCGCAGCACGCGCTCGACAAGATCTGGGCGGTGCCGAAGGCGGAGCGGGCGGGCATCGGCGCCGCCTACGGCAAGGGCGCGCTCACCGTGCTCATCGTCGGGATCGGGGTCCTGGTCACGGCGGCGCTCTCCGCGCTGGTGACCACGGCCGGCGCGGTCACGGGGCTCGGCGCCCTGTCCCGCTTCGCCGTGACCGTCGTGGCCACCGCGGTCAACATCGGCCTCTTCCTGCTCGCCTACCACCTGCTCACGGCCCGGCGCACCCGCCTGCGCGAGCGGTGGATCGGCGCCGTCGCGGCCGGCATCAGCTGGCAGGTGCTGCTCTCGATCGGCACCTGGCTGGTGAGCACGCGGCTGGCGGGCGCCAGCGCGGCCTACGGGCTGTTCGGGATCGTGCTCGGCCTGCTCGGCTGGCTCTACCTCGCCGCGTCGATCTTCGTGCTCTGCGCCGAGCTCGACGCCGTCCTGGCCGGGCGCCTGCACCCGCGCAGCCTGCTCAGCATCTACCCCGACGACCGGGACACCACCGCCGCGGACCGCCGCGCCTACGCCTCCTACGCCGAGTCCGAGCGGCAGAAGGACTTCCAGTCGGTGGACGTCAGCTTCACCGACGACGAGCCGACGACGCCGTCGTCGGGACCGGTCGGCTGACCAGGGCGCGGCGGCGCGCGACCGCCACGACGACGAGCACGACCACCTCCGCGAGCGGCGCGGGGAAGCCGAGCGCCACGGTGAGACCCACGTCGACGAGCGGGGCGACGACGCCCGCGGCGGGCAGAGGCCAGGGCGCGCGGGGCGGGCGGGCCCGCGACCGGCGCGCCACCGGCGTCGTCCCCCAGGGCTTGGCCACCGAGAGGAAGGCCTGCACCGCGACCGCCCCGGCCATCGCCACCGTCCCCGCCACCAGGGCGGTCGGCGCGGGCCCGGCGCCGTGGCCCAGGTCGTCGAGCACCGGCGACAGGATCGCGATGCCGGCGTAGAGCTGGACGAGCGTGATCGCCGCCTTGGCCGCCACCCACCAGTGGCGCAGGAGGCCCCACGGCGTCGTCCACGCCAGGGCGAAGCCCGTGGTGGCCGAGGCGTTGGCGGCGACGGCGAGCAGGTACAGGTCGAGGTGGTGGGCCACGGCCACCGCCGCCGCCGTCGCGCCCGGGTCGGCCCGCGAGAGCCCGAGCAGGATCGCGAGCGCGGCGGCCGCGGTCATCCACGACACCGAGCTGATCACGTGCAGGAACACCAGGGCGTGTCGGCACCGCGTCGTCATGCCTGCAGCGTCGGGAACGCGGGGGTACCGGGACATCGGGGACGACCCGGACCGTGGCGGGCCGCGCCTACGTCGGGAGTCGTAGACGGTTTCCCGGGACGCGTGTGTCACCCGTCCGTGGGTGGTACACGGCGCTGTCGCAACCCCCTCGGGGCCCGCGTCCGCTGCACACCACGCCGGCGTTCCCGTTCCCCTTCGCGTCCCGAGGAGCCCGTGTGGCGCCGCTCCACCCGCCCGTCGTCCCGTCCGTCGTCGCCGACCGCTACCGGATCGACGCGCTCGTCGGGGGCACCGCGAGCCGTGTCCACCGGGCCCACGACCTGCTCCTGCAGCGCGACGTGGCGATCAAGGTCTTCCCCGGCGACGACGGCCCGCAGCGCTGGCGGCGCGACGGCCGCCTGCGGGAGCGGCTCGGCGCCGGGCAGGCCATGGAGGTCCTCGACGGCGACCCCGACGGCGGGGACGGGCCGTTCGTCGTCATGCCGCTGGCCCGCGACGGCAGCCTCGACCGGGCCGGGGCGGCGTGGGAGCCGTGGCCGGCGGCGGTGCTCGTCGCGCGCCTGGCCGTCGGCCTGCGCCGGCTGCACGGGCGCGGCGCCGTCCACGGAGCAGTCGCCGCGGACGCGGTGCTGCTCGACCCCCAGCACGGGCCCCGGTGGACGGGGCACGGCGGCGTCCCGCCCGAGGGCGCGACGGCGGAGGACGACGTCCTCGCGTTCGCCCGCGTCGCCGTGGCCGCGGTCGCCGACCTGTCCGCCGACGACGAGGTGTCTGCCGAGGTCGTCGACGCCGTGCGCGCGCTGGTGCGCCGGCCGGCCGACGTCGCCGGCATCGAGCGGGTGCGCGCGGGGCTGGCGGCCGAGGTCGCGCGGCTCGGGCCGCGCCCGTCGCCGCTGCCGGCCGGGACGCCGGACGGGTCCACGGCGGGGCGTCTGCGGCGCACGCTCCTCGTGGCGTGCACCGTCGCCGCGGTGGCGGGCGGCGTCGTCGGGGTCGGGGCCGGTGTGATCGGGGCGGACGGGGCGACGGCCGCCGCGGCCGACGTGGCCGGGGCGGTCCCGGTCCTCGCGGTGCCGGCGGCCGGCGACGGCGAGGCGCTCTCACCGATGGTGACGGCGAGTCCGGACACGCGGTCGGCGACGTCAGACGGTCGCGAGCCGAGCGGGACGCCGTCCCGCACCGCGGACCGCGACGCCGCGGTGGCGGACCCGCCACCCCCGCGCGGCGACGGGAGCCTCGGCGAGCGGGCCGCGCCGGCCGGGACCGCCGGCGCCGTCGCGGTCGACGATCGCGGTGGGGACCCCGAGGGGCGCGCCGGACGGCCGAGCGTTCCCGCGGGGCGGGGCGAGGACGGGGGCGCCCAGGACGGCCCGGGTGCGCGCCCGGAGGAGGACCCGTCCGGCGGCGACGCGGGCGGCGGGGACGGAGCCGACCGTAACCCGGGCGAGGACGCAGCCGGGTCGGACGACGACGGGCCCGGGTCCAGCGAGGGCTCCGGCGAGGGCTCGGACGCTGGCTCGGACGGCTCGGACGGCTCGGACGGCTCCGACGGCTCCGACGGCTCCGACGGAGCCGCGTCGACCTGATCCGGACGCGCGACGGCCCGCGTCCCCCTCGGGGGCGCGGGCCGTGTCGGGCGCTGGGTCGCTCGGGGCGTCAGGCCTGCTTGATGGCGGAGATGTCGAACTCGAGCCCGACCTTCTCCGAGACGAGTACGCCACCGGTCTCGAGCGCGGCGTTGAAGCTGATGCCCCACTCCTTGCGGTTGATCGTGGTGGAGCCCTCGAAGCCGGCGCGGACGTTGCCGAACGGGTCCTTGGCGAGGCCGCTGAACTCGAAGGGGATGGTCACGGGCTTCGTGGTGTCGCGGATCGTCAGGTCGCCGGTGATCTTGTAGACGTCGCCGTCCTGCTCGACGGACGTCGAGCGGAAGGTGATCTCCGGGTAGACGTTCACGGCGAGGAAGTCGTCGCCCTGGACGTGGCCGTCGCGCTGCTCCTGGCCGGTGGTGAAGCTGTTGGTCGCGATGACGATCTCGGTCGACGACTGCGAGGGGTCGGCGTCGATGTGGGCCGAGCCGCGGAACTCGCCGAACGAGCCGCGGACCTTCGTGACCATGGCGTGGCGCGCGGTGAAGCCGATGCGGGTGTGCGCGGGGTCGATCTGGTAGTCGCCGGCGAGCTCGAGGGCCGGGGCGGTGGTCTCGGTGGTCATGTCGTCGTCCTCCGTGGGACTTGAAGCATCAACTTTCAAGGCAGAGCCTAGCACCGTCACTTGAGACGTCAACTATTTGCCCGGTGACGGACGTCGCCCGTGGTGGGGGAATGCGTCAGACGAGCGCGTGCAGGCCCGCGTCGCCGACGACGACCGTCCCGGCCCCGTGCCGGCCCACGGCGATCGCGAACGCGCCGGCGTCGGGGCCGAACACCTCCAGCACGAGGCGGTCGCCCGCCAGGCCCGCGGCGCTGCGCGCGAAGCGGGCGAGGGCGGCGGGCTCCCACGCGACGGGGTGCACGCCCACGGCGACGCGCACCGAGGTGGTGGCGAGCAGGACGGCCAGCGCCTGGGCGGTGCTGGGCCAGTGGTGGCCGGCGGGGACGTCGCGGGGCCCGGCGGGCACGACGACCAGCGCGGCGCCGTCGGCCTCGGCGGCGCGGGCCCGCTGGAGCATCGTGTCGAGGTCGCGGGAGCCGCCCGTGGGGTCGACCAGGCCGTGGTCGACGGGGTCCAGGTGGACGATGCGGGGCGGGGCGAGGACGGTCATGGCTGGGGCTCCAGGGGGTCGCGGCGTGCGGGGCACGGAGTCCACGCGCGGGCGGTGCTCCCCGGGAGGGGCCTCAGCGGCGCGCGGTGGCGCGACGACAGAGCTCGTCGTAGGCGTCGGGGCGGCGGCTCGGCCAGAACCGCTCGATCGTCTCCCCGGACATGGCGCAGGAGTCTGCCCGGAGCTCCGGGGACGGACAAGCGTTACCTTCGCCTCATGGAGTCCGCCGACCTCAAGCCCCGCAGCCGCGACGTCACCGACGGGTTGGAGCGGGCCGCGGCCCGCGGGATGCTCCGTGCGGTCGGGATGACCGACGACGACTTCGGCAAGCCGCAGATCGGGATCGCCTCGTCCTGGAACGAGATCACCCCGTGCAACCTCTCGCTGGACCGGCTCGCGGCGGCCAGCAAGGAGGGCGTGCACCACGGCGGCGGCTTCCCCATGGAGTTCGGCACGATCTCGGTGTCCGACGGCATCTCGATGGGCCACGTCGGCATGCACTACTCGCTGGTCAGCCGCGAGATCATCGCCGACTCGGTGGAGACGGTGGTGTCCGCCGAGCGCCTCGACGGCACGGTCACGCTCGCCGGCTGCGACAAGTCGCTGCCCGGGATGCTGATGGCCGCCGCGCGCCTCGACCTCGCGTCGGTGTTCCTCTACGCCGGCTCGATCATGCCGGGCACGGTCGACGGCAAGGAGGTGTCGATCATCGACGCCTTCGAGGCCGTCGGCGCCTGCGCGCGCGGCCTGATCTCCCGCGCGGAGGTCGACCGCATCGAGCGCGCGATCTGCCCGGGCGAGGGCGCCTGTGGCGGCATGTACACCGCCAACACCATGGCCTGCGCGGCCGAGGCGATGGGCATGTCGCTGCCCGGCTCGGCGTCGCCGCCCTCGGCCGACCGCCGCCGCGACGGCTTCGCCCGCGCGTCCGGCGACGCCGTCGTCGGGATGCTGCGCCGCGGGCACACCGCGCGCGACATCATGACCCGCGAGGCATTCGAGAACGCGATCGCGATCGTCATGGCCTTCGGCGGGTCGACCAACGCGGTGCTGCACCTGCTGGCGATCGCCCGCGAGGCCGAGGTCGACCTCGAGCTCGACGACTTCAACCGCATCGGCGACCGCGTCCCGCACCTCGCCGACGTCAAGCCGTTCGGCCGGCACATGATGACCACGGTCGACAAGGTCGGTGGGGTCCCGGTGGTCATGCGGGCGCTGCTCGACGCGGGCCTGCTGCACGGCGACGCGCTGACCGTCACCGGGAAGACGGTCGCCGAGAACCTCGACGAGCTGGCCCCCGAGCCGCTGGACGGCGACATCCTGCGGCGCCTCGACAACCCGATCCACCCCACCGGCGGGCTGACGATCCTGCGCGGCTCGCTGGCCCCCGACGGCGCGGTGGTGAAGTCCGCGGGCTTCGACGCGTCGTCGTTCGAGGGCACCGCCCGGGTGTTCGAGGGCGAGCAGGGCGCGATGGACGCGGTGTCGTCGAACAGCCTGAACCCCGGCGACGTCGTCGTCATCCGTGACGAGGGCCCGCGCGGGGGACCGGGGATGCGCGAGATGCTCGCGGTCACCGGGGCGATCAAGGGCGCCGGGCTGGGCAAGGACGTCCTGCTGCTCACCGACGGCCGGTTCTCGGGCGGCACCACCGGGCTCTGCGTCGGGCACGTGGCGCCCGAGGCCGCGCACGGCGGGCCGATCGCCTTCGTGCGCGAGGGTGACCGCATCCGCCTCGACCTCGCCGCGCGCACCCTGGACCTGCTGATCTCCGACGAGGAGCTCGCCGAGCGCTCGCGGGGCTGGACCGCGCCGCCGCTCAAGCACCGCACCGGTGTGCTCGGCAAGTACTCGCGGCTGGTCGGCTCGGCGGCGCAGGGTGCCGTCGTCGGCTTTGGCTCCGCCTCGTGAGCGCTTGCCCGTGGTGGGGCACGGAATGGCGCGCACACCCGTGCGGCGCGTGCGCTTCGCCGACCTGACGCCCGCCGAGCTCTACGAGCTGCTCGCGCTGCGGGTGCGGGTGTTCGTCGTGGAGCAGGACTGCGCGTACCAGGAGCTCGACGGGGTCGACGCGCGCGCCGAGCACGTCTGGACCCGCGGCCCGGGCGGGGAGATGGCGGCGTATCTGCGGGTGGTGGACGAGGGGGCCGGGGTGACGCGGCTCGGGCGCATCGTCACCGCGCCCGAGCACCGCGGCACGGGCGCGGGCACGGCCCTGATGCGCGCGGTGATGGCCGGCATCGACGGTCCGGTCGTGGTCGGCGCGCAGGTGCAGGCACAGGGGTTCTACGAGCGCCTCGGCTTCGCGGTCAGCGGTCCCGGCTACGACGAGGACGGCATCCCGCACGTGCCGATGCGCCGGGACTGAGGGGCCGCCCAGGCAGCTCACAGCGCCTTCTCAGGGCCCGCGCGGAGCATGGCGGACGTGGAGATCCTGATCATCCTGCTCGTCGTCGGCGGCCTGCTCGCGCTCGTGCTCACGCGCGGACGCGGGCGCGGCACCACCGCGGCCGGGCAGCTGTCCGACGCCGAGGCCGAGGCCCGGCGCTGGTATGACCGCCTCGGCGGGCAGGTGCTCAACCTGACCGGGAGCGACGAGCCCAGCAAGCAGGCCCTCGCCGACGCCGCCGAGCGCTACACCGCGGCCGGCGCCCAGCTCGACCAGGCGTCGACCGCGCCGCAGTATCGCCTCGTCGCCGACACCGCGCTCGAGGGCCTCTACTACGTGCGCGCCGCGCGCACCGCGATGGGCATGGACCCCGGCCCCGCGCTGCCCGACTCCGCCGACCGCGCCCGGGCCGGCGAGCTGGCGAGCGCGCGGACCGTCGACGTCGAGGGCCGCAGCGTCAGCGGCTCACCCCACCCCTCGGCGCGGAACGACCACTACTACCCGGGCGGCGTCGTCGGCGGGCGCCCCGTCCCGGCCGGCTGGTACTCCGAGCCCTGGTGGAAGCCGATGCTCCTCGGCGGCGTGGGCGCCGTCGGCGGGATGATGGTGGCGAGCGCGCTGGTGTCCGGCTTCGGCGCGGCGGCGATCGGCGGCGACGCCTTCGCCGGGGACGCGGGGTTCGACGGCGGCGGGTTCGACGGCTTCGGCGGCGGCGATCTCTTCGGCGGCTGGTGACGCCCTCCCTCAGGCCCGGCGCCCCGCACCGCGATCCTCACCGCCCCGCCCTCCGGTGCCCGTGCGGGCCGTCGACCACCCACGCCGCGAGCGCCCCGGCCCCCGGCGGCGCCCCGCCCTGCCGGAAGCGGGACCGGCCGACGGTCCCGTCGTCGCGCTCGACCGCCACCTCGTAGCCGAACCCGTCGGCCACCACGCTCGGCGGACCGTCGCCGAACTCGCAGGCGTCGACCAGTCCGCGCAGCTCCGCCGCGGCGTCGGCGTCGAGCTCGGCGGCGTCGACCTCGACGGTGAGCACCATCCCCGCCACGCCGCCCGACCGCACCACGGTCACCCTCATCGCTTGTCCGCCGGCAGCCGCACCTTGACCGCCTCCCACCCGCCGCGCACCGCGTCCTGCTCGGCGGAGCCCCCGCCGTAGCGCTCACCCGCGACCGTGAGGGTGAGCGCGGCGCAGTCCTCGAAGCCGGCGGTGGGGGCGAGTCGCCCGCCCGTGAGCACCTCGTACCAGACCGGGCCGACCGTCTCCCACGCCTCGCCACCGAGGGTGCGCGCCGCCTCGGCGAAGGCGCGGTTGGGGATGCCGGAGTTGACGTGCACGCCGCCGTTGTCGTTGCGCGGGTCGTCGTCGGCGGGCAGGTCGGCGTAGGCGTCCATGTCGGCGGGCTGGTCGTCGCCCGCGTAGGCCGTGCCCGGCGCGATCATGCTGCGCAGCGCGCGGCCGAGCGACGGCTCGAGCGTGCCCTCGCCGACCAGCCACGACGCCGACGCCGCATCGGTGCCCGCCGCCCGCTGCGCCACGAGCACCCCGAACACATCGGAGAACGACTCGTTGAGCGCCCCGCTCTGGCCCCGGTACTGCAGGCCGGCGCTGAACTGCGTCACGCCGTGGGTCAGCTCGTGGGCGACGACGTCGAGCGCGCGCGTGAGCCCGCCCGCGACGAACACCCCGCCACCGCCGTCGCCGTAGACCATCTGGTCGCCGGTCCAGAACGCGTTGTCGTAGCGCTGCCCGAAGTGCACCGACGAGACGAGGTCGAGCCCGCGGCCGTCGATCGAGTCGCGGGCGAACACCTCGCGGTAGAACGCCGCGGTGGCCGCCGCGCCGTCGAACGCCTCGTCGACGGCGGCGTCGCCCGACGGCGGATCGGTGGTGCCGCGAACGCGGCGTCCGGGCAGCGCGGCCTCCTCGCCGCCGGCGACGTCGTACACAGTGTTCTCCGGCCCGGTGTCGGGCGCCTGCGCCGGGAGGAAGGCGAGATCGGCCGGCGAGAGGCCGAACCGGCGCAGCACCGGACCGAGCGCGGAACGCCGCGAGCGCAGCGCCGCCGAGGTCAGCAGCGTGCGCAGCGCCGCGTCGCGCACCTCGGGATCGCCCTGCTCCGCCACGGCGAGCAGGAGGGTGGGCGGGGCGATCTCGCAGCGGCAGCCGATCACGCACCGAGTGTGCCGCAGCCCACCGACAGGCCCCGTCGCGCACACGGACGCGGGCTTTCTGGGAGACTGATGTTGTACACGGCGCCGTTCCGGCGCCCGGGTCGTCAGCCACCGCGCTCCGCGCGGTCTCCCCACACCCCTCTCGAGGACGGGTCGGCGCTCGCGGCCCCCATTCTCTACGAGAGGCCCCCGACATCCCGACGACCACCGTGTCCCGCTCCGCAGCCACCTTCTCCGACCTCGGCGTCAGCGACGCCGTCGTCGACGTGCTGGCCGCGCGCGAGATCACCGAGCCCACCCCCATCCAGGCCGCCGCGGTCCCCGACGCACTCAGCGGCCGCGACGTCCTCGGCCGCGGCCGCACCGGCAGCGGCAAGACCCTCGCGTTCGGCCTCCCGGTGCTCACCCGCCTCGCCGGCGGGCGCACCGTCTCGAAGCGCCCGCGGGGTCTCGTGCTGCTCCCCACCCGCGAGCTCGCGAGCCAGGTCCGCGACGCGCTCGCCCCGATCACCGAGGCCCTCGGCCTGCGCCAGACCGTCGTGTACGGCGGCGTCGGCCAGGGCCGCCAGGCCGACGAGCTGCGCCGCGGCGTCGACCTCCTCATCGCCTGCCCCGGCCGGCTCGAGGACCTCATCGGTCAGGGCCTGGTCGACCTCGACCGCGTCGAGGTCACCGTGCTCGACGAGGCCGACCACATGGCCGACCTCGGCTTCCTGCCCGCGGTCCGGCGCCTCCTGCGCCGCACGCCGGGCGACGGCCAGCGGCTGCTGTTCTCGGCGACGCTCGACGGCGAGGTCGACCGGCTCGTGCGGGAGTTCCTGCACGACGCCGTGACCCACAGCGTCGACACCGCGTCCGAGCCGGTGCCGGACATGACCCACCACGTCTTCACGGTGGACCCCGGCAACCGCACCGCGGTGATCCAGGAGCTCGCCTCCGGGCGCGAGCGCAGCCTGCTGTTCACGCGCACCAAGCACGCGGCCCGCAAGCTCTCGCGCCAGCTGACGTCGTCGGGCATCCCGGCGACCGAGCTGCACGGCAACCTCAGCCAGCCGCAGCGCGACCGCAACCTCGCCGGCTTCCAGTCCGGTGACGTGCGGGTCCTCGTCGCCACCGACATCGCCGCCCGCGGCATCCACGTGGACGACGTGGCGCTGGTCGTGCACGTCGACCCGCCGACCGAGCACAAGGCCTACACCCACCGTTCGGGGCGCACCGCGCGCGCCGGCGCCTCGGGTGACGTCGTGACGCTCGTGCAGCCGTCGGAGCGGTCCGAGGTCGCGTCGATGACGCGCAAGGCCGGCATCCGCCCCCGCACCGCGACGGTCGTGCCGGGCGCCCGGGAGATCGCCGCGCTGGTCGGCGAGCCCGCGCCGCGCGTCGACCCCGAGGACGGTCCGGCCGCCGCGTCCCGCAAGCCCCCGCCCCAGCCGGCGGCCGGGTCCGGCGGGGGTGGCCGCTCGCGCGGTCCCGGCGCGGGTGCCGGTGGCGGTGCAGGCCGTCGCGGCGGAGGCCGCGGGCAGGGTCGTCGCGGCGGCACGGGCTCGGGCGGCGGTGCCACCGAGACGCGCGGCACCGGCCAGGCGCGCAGCGGCCAGTCGCGAGGCGGCCAGTCGCGAGGCGGCCAGTCGCGCGGCGGGCAGTCGTCGCCGACCACCTACTCGACGTCCACGCACTCGGCTGCGGCCCACTCGTCGCGTGCGGGTGCGGGACGTGGCCGAGGTCGCGCCCGCTGACCGGAATCACCCGCAGTAGCCGAACGCTCGGCCACTCGGGTGAGATCGCTTGCTCTCCGCGGTCGGCGACGGGAAAAGTACGGGCGCGCACTCCCGTGCGTGATCGGATCGCGCTCCCGGAGGTCGTCGTGGGTGACACCTGGGGCATCCCGGGCCCGGTGTTCCTCGGGCTGTTCGTGGTGCTCGTCGTCGTGGCCTGGCTGGTCGGTCCGCTGCAGCGGTGGAACCTCGACCGGCGGGCCGCCCGCGCCGTGCGCGGTGCGCCCGTCACGCCGTCGGTGGAGGAGCTCGCACTGCTCGCCGGCGGGCGCAAGCGGCTGATCGAGACGGCGATCGCCCGGCTCGTCGACGGTGGCGTCCTGCGCATCTCCCACCAGCGGCACCTGAGCTCCACGGGGCGCCCGCCGGTCGGCGACCTCGACGAGGCGGTCGTCGGCGCCGTCGAGTCGCACCCGGCGATGAGCATCAACGGCGTCCTGCTGCGGGTGCACCACGGTCCGGCGGTGCGCGCGATCGAGGACGGCGCGCGGGCTAAGGGTCTGCTGCACGACCCGGACGCCGTGCGCCGCAGCAAGTACCTCGCGGTCGGCGCCCTCGGGCTCGTCGAGCTGCTCGGCGTCCTGCGCCTCGCGGCCGGCATCGCCCGGGGCGCGTCGGTGGCGTTCCTGGTCGTGCTGATCGTCCTCGTCGGCGTGCTCAGCCTCGTGACGCTGGTGGCCGTGCCGCTGCACCGGCCGACGCCGCTGGGCCGCGAGACGCTCGCCCGCTATCGCGACCCCGCGATGGCGCACGCCGGGGGCATGTCCGGGACGGCGATGGCGGGCGCGTTCGGCGTCGCGGGCCTGGTCGCGCTCGGCGGGTTCGCGATGTTCCCCGACCCCGAGGTGGCGGCGCTGCTCGCGGCGCCGTCGTTCGGTGGGGGCGGGAGCGACTCCGGTGGCAGCGACTTCTCCGGGGACTCGGGCTCGTCGTGCGGCTCGTCCTGCGGTGGCGGCGGGTGCGGCGGGGGCGGGTGCGGCGGGTGACGCCGATCGCCGGCGGCCCGCACGGCGTCGGCATCGGGTGGCGCCGCGAGATCGACCTGACCGTCGAGCGGCTGCCCGGCGTCGACTTCGTCGAGGTGGTGGCCGAGGACCTGCGCGCGGACGCGGTCCCTGCGTCGTTGACCGCGCTGCGCGCCCGCGGGGTGCCGGTGCTGCCGCACGCGGTGTCGCTGTCGCTGGGCGGGGCCGAGCCGCTGCGCGTCGACCGCGTGGAGCACCTCGCCGCCGTCGCCGACGCCCTCGACGCGCCGTTCGCGAGCGACCACGTGGCGTTCGTGCGCGCGGGCGGGCTCGAGTCGGGACACCTGCTGCCGGTGCCGCGCACGCGCGAGGGGCTCGACGTCGTGGTCGAGAACGTGCGCGCGGCGCAGGCGGTGCTCGGGGTGCCGCTGGCGCTGGAGAACATCGCCCCGCTGCTGGCGTGGCCGGACGCGGAGATGGGCGAGGGGGCGTTCCTCGCCGAGCTGTGCGCGCGGACCGGGGCGTGGCTGCTGCTCGACGTCGCGAACCTGCACGCGAGCGCGGTGAACCTGGGTCAGGACCCCGCGCGGGTGCTCGACGACCTGCCGCTCGAGCGCGTCGTCTACGTGCACGCGGCGGGCGGGGTGGAGCGCGACGGCGTCTACCACGACACGCACGCGCACGCGCTGACCGCGCCGGTGCTCGACCTGTTCGACGAGCTCTGCGCGCGCCACCGGCCGCCCGCGGTGCTGCTCGAGCGCGACGACCGCTACCCGACCGACGACGAGCTGGCGGGGGAGCTGGCGGCGCTGCGGGCGGTGCACGAGCGGGTACGGGCGTGAGTCGCGAGGAGCTCGCCGCGCGTCAGGCGGAGCTGCTCGCGGCGCTCGTGGCCGCGGGCCCGGCGCCCGAGGGCGTCGACCCGGCGCGCGTCGCGCTCGAGGCGGACGCGCTGCGGGCGAAGCGCCGGCGGGCGCTGGCGCGGCTGGTGCCCGTCGACGTGCACGAGCGCCTGGGCGCGGAGCTGGGCCCGCGCCTCGACGCGTGGATCACCGCGCATCCCCGGCGCGAGGGGACGTCGATGCACGCGGACGCCGACGCCTTCGTCGCCGCACTGCGCGCCGGCGGCGTGCTGCCCCGACCTCGCCGGGGATGGGCACCGCGAGTGCCAGCGTGGCGGCCACGCTGGCGTTGAACGCCAGGAAAGCCACCACGATCACCCGCGCGGACACCGCGCGTGCGGTGATCAACGGGGACTTCGCGCGCATAGAAGCAGCGAGATACCCGTTCGCTGCGACCAGGCGGCGTGGCCCTCCAGCAGCCTCACTCCCGACCAGTGAGCGGGGGGATTTCCTGGCGTTGAACGCCAGCGTGGCCCCCACGCTGGCATGAACCACGCCAACCCCGGGCTACGGCGCCTTGCCCTCGCGCACGTCGGCGTAGCGGGCGCGCACCTGCTCCGCGGCGGCCGGGTCGGACACCTCGCGGGTGGTCTCGCGCGTCACCGTCCAGCCCGGTTCCTCGCCGTGCAGCGCCCACGCGGCCTGGCGGGCGGCGCCCAGGGCCACGTACTCCTGCGCCGCGAGCACCTCGACCGGGACGCCGAGCACGTCGGGCGCCAGCTCGGCCACCGCCCGCGAGCGCGAGCCCCCGCCGATCAGCAGGGCCCGCCGCGCCGGCACCCCCTGCGCGGTCATCGCGTCCACCCCGTCGGCGAGCCCGCAGAGCATGCCCTCGACGGTCGCGCGCGCCAGGTTCTCGCGCGTCCCCGAGGTCGTCGTCAGCCCGACGTAGCGGCCCTGCGCCTGCGGGCGGTCGGGGGTGCGCTCGCCGTCGAGGTAGGGCAGCAGCACCAGCCCGCCCGCCCCGGGCTCGGCCGCCAGGGCCAGCTCGTCGAACCCGTCGGGCTCCACGCCGAGCAGCCGCGCACCGACCCCGAGCACGCGCGCGGCGTTGAGCGTCGCCACCAGCGGCAGGAAGCCGCCGCGCGCGTCCGCGAACCCGGCGACGGCGCCCGAGGCGTCGGTGGTCGGCCGGTCGTGACCCGTGAACACCGTGCCCGAGGTGCCGATCGAGACGACCACCTCGCCCGGTCCGGGCCCGATCGCCAGCGCCGCGCCCGCGTTGTCGCCGGTGCCCGCAGACACCGCGAGCCCGTCGGACGTCCGGCCGACGACCTCCGCCGGCTCGGCCACCCGCGGCACGCGGAGCGTGCGCCCGAACGCCATCTCGAGCAGGTCGGGGCGGTAGTCGCCGCTGACCGTCGACCAGTAGCCGGTGCCCGACGCGTCGCCGCGGTCGGTGGTGGCCTCGTCGGGCGAGCCGCAGAGCCGCCAGGTCAGCCAGTCGTGCGGCAGCATCACCCGGCGCGCGCGCTCGGCGACGTCGGGCTCGGCGCGCGAGGTCCAGCGCAGCTTCGTGGCGGTGATGCTCGCGACGGGCACGGTGCCGACCGCCTCGGCCCACGCCGCGGGCCCGCCCAGCTCCTCGATCAGCGCCTGCGCGTCGGGCGCCGAGCGGGTGTCGTTCCACAGCAGCGCGTCGCGCACCGGCTCCCCGGCGTCGTCGAGCAGCACCATCCCGTGCTGCTGGCCCGCCACCCCGATCGCGGCGACGTCGTCGGTGCCGACCTCGCCGAGCGCCCCGGCCAGCGCGTCCCACCACGCCCGCGGATCGACCTCGGTGCCCTCGGGGTGCGACCGCCGGGCCTCGCGCACCACCCGCCCGTCGGCCGGGTCGACGACGAGGACCTTGGTGGCCTGGGTCGACGAGTCGACCCCGACGACGAACTCCGCTGATCGCGCCATGGCGGCAGTATCCCCGCGGCTAGGGTCACGTCACGTGATCACCGGGGGGCGGGAGCGCTTCGTCGTCTGCGGGGAGGACATGCTCTCCCTCCGGATGGTCGAGGCGCTGCTGCGGCAGTCGCGCCGCGGGGTCGACGTCGTCGTGCTCACGGCGCCGGGCAGCGCGGTCGTCGAGCGGCTGCGGGCGCTGCGCGACGTCGAGGTCATCGAGGTCGCCGAGCCCGACGACGAGGCGTTCACCGCGGCCCGGGTGGACGCGGCGACGTCGGTGGCGCTCGTCCACCGCGACGACGTCGTCAACATCCACCGGGCGCTGCGCGTCCAGGAGCTCGCGCCGTCGGTGCGCCTCGTCGTGCGCCTGCACGCGCCCGCGCTCTCCGGGCGCATCCGGATGCTGCTGCCGACCGCGACCGTGCTCTCGGTGTCCGCGACCGCCGCACCGGCCTTCGTCACCGCCGCGGTCGGCGTGAGCACCCGCCAGGCGGTCGACCTGCCCGGCTACCCGATGGTCGTCGCCGACCGTGACCGCGTGCGCCCCCAGCACGTGGTCCGCGGGCTGGCGCGGCGCCCCGACCTCGGCCCGCCGGTGCTCCTGCCCGACGACGACACCGCCGCCGACCTCGTGCTCGCGAGGGTCCCGGTGCACCGCGAGGGCCGCGTCGTCGGGCACCGCCGCGCGCTCTGGCGCCGGGTACTGACGCGCGGCTGGCGGCGGTTCCGGGCGGGCCTGACCCGCTCGCTGGCCCGCGCGACCCTCGCGCTGGTCGCCCTGCTGGTGCTCGGCACCGTCGCGTTCGCGACGCTCGCCGACCTCTCCTGGGGCGACGCGGTGTACCTGACCGTCCTCGACTCCGCAGGCGCCGCCGACCCCGACACCCACCGGGCCGCCGTCGCCCGCACCGTCCAGGCGCTCGTCACCGTGGTCGGCATCGCGATCATCCCGCTGGTCACCGCGGTCGTCGTCGACGCGGCGGTCAGCGCCCGGTTCGCCGGCACCCCGCAACGCCCGCGCCCGCGCCGCGGCCACGTCGTGGTGGTCGGGCTCGGCAACGTCGGGGTGCGGGTCGTCGAGCAGCTCCACGAGCGCGGGGTCCCCGTCGTCGCCGTCGACGACGAGGAGGGCCCGGGCGTCACGCAGCTGCGGCGGATGGGGCTGCCGGTGATCGTCGGCGACACCACCCGACGCCAGACCCTCACCGAGGCCTCGGTCGGCGACTGCCGCGCGCTGGTCGCGGTGGGCCGCGACGACGTCGCCAACCTCGAGACCGGGCTGGTCGGGCGGTCGCTGCGCGCGCGGCTGCGCGTGGTGCTGCGGCTGCGCGACGACGACCTCGCGCGCCGCGTCGAGCGCACCCTCGAGGTCGCCGTCTCCCGCAGCGTCTCGTTCCTCGCCGCGCCGGCGTTCGCGGCGGCGATGCGCGACCACCAGGTCGTCGCGACCGTCCCCGTCGGCCGCTCGGTGCTGCTGCTCGCGGACGTCTCCGTCGGGCGCAGCGCCCTGCTCGCGGGCCTGCCGCCCACCGCGGCCGAGAGCGACGGCGAGGTCCGCGTCGTCGGGGTCTACCGCGGGGCCGCCCACGACGCGGTGCTCGAGTGCCCGCCGCGCCCGACGCGCCGGCTCAAGGTCGGCGACCGCCTCGTCGTCGCCGCCACCCGCGACGGGCTGACCGAGATCCACGCCCGCTGCGCGTCGCGGACCGCTGTCGACTGACTCCTGTCCTTCGTTCGTACTACCTGATAGCTTCGCCGCACCAAACGACGGAGAGGGGCGCTCCCATGAGCACCGAGACGACGACCGACGAAGTCCTCGTGGTGACGCGCGCGATCGACGCCCCCGCCGAGCGCGTGTTCGGGGTGCTCGCCGACCCCGCGACGCACGCCGCGATCGACGGCACCGGCTGGGTGCGCGAGCCGCTGGAGCCGGGCCGCCGGATCACCGGGGCCGGCGAGATCTTCGGCATGGGCATGTTCCACGCGAACCACCCCGACGGCGACTACCGCATGCACAACCGCGTCGAGGTCTTCGAGGCGCCGCGGGCGATCGCCTGGCAGCCCGGGCAGTACGGGCCGGACGGCGAGATCGGCTACGGCGGCTGGACCTGGGGCTACGAGGTCGAGGCCGACGGGGACGGCACCTGCCGCGTGACGCTGACCTACGACTGGTCGCGCGTCCCCTCGTACCTCCGCGAGCACATCAGCTTCCCGCCCTTCGGCGTGGACCACCTCGAGCGCTCCCTCGACCACCTCGCGGAGCTCACCGGCTAGCAGCCGCACGACTCCCGCACGACCAGGCGCGGAGCGAGCCGGCGCGTCGCGGGCGGGGCCTCGGGGTCGGCGATCCGGCCGAGCAGCATCTCCACCGCGGCGGCCGCGATCTCGTCGAACGGCTGGGCGACGACGGTGAGGCGCGGGGAGAACAGGTCGGCCCAGGCGAAGTCGTCGAACGCGGCCACCGCGACGTCGCGCGGCACGGCCAGCCCGACGTCGCGCAGCGCCTGCATCACGCCGATCGTCATGCTGTTGTTGCCCGCGACGATCGCGGTCGGCGGGTCGTCGAGGGCGAGCAGCCGGTGGACGGCGGCGCGCGCGGGCCCGGTCGCCGAGGCGCCGCTGACCTCGAGCGCGGGGTCGGCGGGCAGCCCCCGCGCGCGCAGGGCGTCGCGGTGCCCGTCGCGCCGCTCCCCGGTGGTCGACAGCCCGTCGAGCCCCGCGACGAGCCCGATGCGCGTGTGCCCGTGGTCGGCGAGGTGCCCGGTCAGCGCCGCGGTGGCCTCGCGGTTCTCGCTGCCGACCTGGTCGTGGCCCGCGTCGATGAGCCGGTCGAGCAGCACCGTCGGCACCTCGTGGCGGGCGAGGTAGGCCAGCGCGGCCTCGGGCCGCGCCGACGGGGCGAGCACGACGCCGTCGACGCGGTGGTGGTGCAGGCGCGTGACGACGGTCAGCTCGTACTCGGGGTCCTCGTGCGGGTCGACGAGCAGCAGCGTGTAGCCCGCCGCGGCGGCCGCGGACTCGGCGGCGTGCAGCAGCTCGCCGAAGTAGGGGTTGGAGATCGCCGAGAGGACCAGGCCCATCGTCGTGGTCTTCGCGGTCGCCAGGGACCGTGCCACGGTGTTCGGCGTGTAGTGGGTGGCGGCCACGGCGGAGAGCACCGTCTCGCGGGTGCTGGCGCGCACCGGCCGGGTGCCGTTGAGGACGTGCGACACGGTCGCGGTGGAGACGCCGGCCATCCGTGCGACATCGGCCATCGTGACCATGCCCGGCTCCGTTCCTCCGGCGGCCCGCCCGCTCTCGCGCAAGTTCTACCCTGTCCGGCCCCCTGCGCACCTCTCTCCGGACCTGACGCGGTTAAGCGCTTGCGTCTCACGCAGCGCAGTTCTACCGTCACCCCACCGCCAGTGGCCCAGGTCACGGTGCAGGGCGGTGGCGGGCGGCCGACGGGGCGGGAGGCGCGATGCGCGGGGCGGCGCGACGGCGGGCACGGGGACGGGCACCAGTGGTCCTCGCGGCGATCCTGGCGAGTCTGGCGCTCGTCGCCGGGTGCTCCGGCGCGGGCGCCCTGGGCAGCGCGGAGGGCGTCGAGACCGTCACGGTCGCGATCGTGTCCAACCCGCAGATGGAGGACGCGATCTCGCTCGCGCCCCGGTTCGAGGCCGCGAACCCCGGCATCCGGCTGCGCTTCGTCTCCCTGTCGGAGAACGAGGCGCGCGCCAAGATCACGGCCTCGGTCGCCACCGGCGGCGGCGAGTTCGACATCGTCATGATCTCGAACTACGAGACGCCGCAGTGGGCGCAGAACGGCTGGCTGACCGACCTCGAGCCCTACATCGCCGGCACCCCCGGCTACGACCAGGCGGACTTCATCCCGACCGTCCGCGACTCCCTGTCCTTCCAGGGCCGGATGTACTCGGTGCCGTTCTACGGCGAGTCGTCGTTCCTCATGTACCGCCGCGACCTCTTCGAGCAGGCCGGCATCCAGATGCCCGCGCAGCCGACGTGGCCGCAGATCGCCGAGTTCGCCGCCCGCCTCGACCAGGGCGAGGGCCAGCGCCGCGGCATCTGCCTGCGCGGCAAGCCGGGCTGGGGCGAGGTCATGGCCCCGCTCGACACCGTGATCAACACCTTCGGCGGGCGCTGGTACGACCCGGAGTGGCGCGCGCAGCTCACCTCGCCCGAGGTGCGCCAGGCCGTGCAGTTCTACGTCGACCTCGTCCGCCAGCACGGGGAGCCCGGCGCCTCGCAGGCCGGCTTCTCCGAGTGCGCGACGCAGTTCGGCCAGGGCCAGGTGGCCATGTGGTACGACGCGACGTCGGCCGCGGGCACCGTCGAGGACTCCGAGGAGTCGACCGTCGCCGGGCGGATCGGCTACGCCCCCGCCCCGGTGGTGGCGACGCCGTCGTCGGGCTGGCTGTACTCCTGGTCGCTGGGCATCCCGCAGACCTCCCCGCGCAAGGACGCGGCGTGGCGCTTCATGTCCTGGATGACGAGCAAGGAGTACATCCAGCTCGCCGGCCGGGAGGTCGGGTGGACCTCGATCCCGCCCGGGTCACGGCAGTCGACCTACGAGATCCCGGAGTACCGGCAGGTCGCGGGGGCCTACGGGCCGCTGATCCTGCAGGGCCTCCAGCGGGCGAACCCGCAGCAGCCGACCGTGCAGCCGGTGCCGTACCAGGGCGTGCAGTTCGTGCGCATCCCCGAGTTCCAGGACCTGGGCACCCGCGTCAGCCAGCAGGTCAGCGCGGCGATCGCCGGCCAGATCACCGTCGACGAGGCCCTCGAGCAGTCGCAGAACTACGCGGAGACGGTGGGGGAGAGCTACCAGCGATGACAGCAACGCTCGAACAACGCCCCGCGCCCGCCGCGAACGTCGGCGGCGCCGCGATGATCGACCGCGCCGAGGGCTGGCGGCGCCGCGCGCCGCTGCTGCCGGCACTGGTCTTCACGATCGTCGTCACCCAGATCCCGTTCCTGCTCACGCTGTTCTACTCGCTGCAGTCGTGGAACCTCGTCCGGCCGGGGTCGCAGGAGTTCGTGTGGTTCTCGAACTACCTCGACGTCTTCACCGACAGCCAGTTCCGCCAGGTCGCGCTCAACACGATCGTCATGACGCTGGGCTCGGTGCTCATCGCCGTGGTGCTCGGGCTCCTGCTGGCGCTGCTGCTCAACCGCCAGTTCGTCGGGCGCGGCGTGGTGCGCACGCTGCTCATCACGCCGTTCCTCATCACGCCGGTGGCCGCGGCGCTGCTGTGGCGCACGGTGCTGCTCGACCCGACGCTCGGCCTGGTCAACTTCGTGCTCTCGCCGTTCGGGGCGTCGGGCACCGAGTGGATCAGCCAGTTCCCGCTGGCCTCGGTGATGGCCGCGCTGGTGTGGCAGTGGACGCCGTTCATGATGCTGCTGCTGCTCGCGGGCCTGCAGAGCCAGCCGACCGACCAGCTCGAGGCGGCCCGCGTCGACGGGGCGAGCGCGTGGTCGGTGTTCCGCGAGCTGACGCTGCCGCACCTGCGCCGGTTCATCGAGCTCGGCGTCGTGCTGGGCACGATCTACCTGGTCAACACCTTCGACACCGTCTACATGATGACCCAGGGCGGGCCGGGCGTCGCCAGCGCCAACCTGCCGTTCTACATCTACCAGCGCGCGTTCCTCGGCTTCGACATCGGCCAGTCCGCGGCGATGGGCGTGGTCGTCGTGATCATCACGCTGATCGCGGCGAGCTTCGCGCTGCGCCTGCTGTTCCGGAGCTTCAGCGGCGAGGAGGAGCTGACCTAATGGCGGTCACGACGGACACCCCCACCGACGATCGGGCGTCGGCGACGGACCAGGTGCAGGCCCCGCGCAAGCAGCGCACGAGCGGGGCGAACGTCGGGTTCGGCGTCATCGCCTGGGTCGTGGCCATCGTGTTCTTCTTCCCGGTCTTCTGGATGGTGCTGACCTCCTTCAAGACGGAGGCCGACGCCTACACGCCCACCCCGAAGCTGTTCTTCGAGCCGACCCTCGAGCAGTACGAGGGCGTCTTCTCCTCGGGGCTCGGGCCCTACGTCGCGAACTCGGTGACGGCCACCGTGGTCTCGACGATCTTCGTGCTGCTGCTCGGCGTCCCGGCCGCGTTCGCGCTGTCGCTGCGCCCGGTGCGCAAGACGTCCGACGTCCTGTTCTTCTTCATCTCGACGAAGATGCTGCCGGTGGTCGCGGCCATCGTGCCGATCTACGTCGTGGTCAACCAGATCGGCATGCTGGACAACATATGGACGCTGATCGTGCTCTACACCGGGATGAACCTGCCCATCGCCGTGTGGATGATGCGCTCGTTCTTCCTCGAGGTGCCCGGCGAGCTGCTCGAGCAGGCCAGCATCGACGGCGCGCCGTTGTGGCGCACGCTGCGCGAGATCGTGCTGCCGATCATCTCGCCCGGCATCTTCGCCACCGCGCTGATCTGCGTGATCTTCGCGTGGAACGAGTTCTTCTTCGCGGTCAACCTGACCGCCGCCAACGCCGGCACCGTGCCGGTCTTCCTGGTCGGGTTCATCACCTCGGAGGGCCTCTACTGGGCCCAGCTCTCCGCGGCGGCGACCATCGCGGCGCTGCCCGTCGTCCTCGCGGGCTGGGTGGCGCAGAACAAGCTGGTGCAGGGCCTGTCGTTCGGCGCCGTGAAGTAAGGGAGACATCGACATGGCCGAAGTGGTGTTCGACCAGGCCTCGCGCATCTACACCCCGGGCGCGAAGCCGGCGGTCGACCGGCTCGACCTGACCGTCGCCGACGGCGACCTCGTCGTCCTCGTGGGCCCGTCGGGCTCGGGGAAGTCGACGGCGCTGCGGATGCTGGCCGGGCTCGAGCCGATCGACGCGGGCTCGGTGCGCATCAACGGGCGCGACGTCGTCGACGTGCCGCCCAAGGACCGCGACATCGCGATGGTGTTCCAGAACTACGCGCTCTACCCGTCGAAGACCGTCGCGGAGAACATGGCCTTCCCGCTGAAGATGCGCGGGATGGACAAGGAGGAGCGGGCTCAGCGCGTGCGCGAGGCCGCGGAGATGCTCGGGCTCACCGAGTACCTCGACCGCAAGCCCAAGGCGCTCTCCGGCGGCCAGCGCCAGCGCGTCGCGATGGGCCGGGCGATCGTGCGGGAACCGCAGGTCTTCCTCATGGACGAGCCGCTGTCCAACCTCGACGCGAAGATGCGCGTGCAGACCCGCGCGCAGATCGCCGAGATGCAGAACCGGCTCGCGGTGTCGACCGTCTACGTCACCCACGACCAGGTCGAGGCGATGACGATGGGCGACAAGGTGGCCGTCCTGGCCGACGGCAGGCTCCAGCAGTACGCGACGCCGCCGGAGCTCTACGACCGACCCGCCAACGCGTTCGTCGCCGGGTTCATCGGGTCGCCGGCGATGAACCTGCTCGAGCTGCCGCGCTCGTCCACCGGGGTCACGCTCGGCGGCATCGAGATCCCGCTGCCGCGCGACATCGCCGACGCGGCCGGCTCCCGGGACCGGCTCACCGTCGGCATCCGCCCGGAGGACTGGGTGCTGGAGAGCAACGACTCCGACGGGGGCTCGGTGATCAAGGCCGTGGTCGACGTCGTCGAGGAGCTCGGCAGCGAGTCCTACCTCTACGCCCACCTCGCCGAGGACACGTCCACCTCGATCGTCGTGCGGGGTCCGGGTCGCGTGAAGGTCCGCTTCGGCGACCCCATCGCCGTGCGCCCGAACGCCGACACCCTGCACGTCTTCGACGTCGAGAGCGGCGAGCGTTTGCCCTGACGGGCTCGTGCGCCCTTGTCCGTGCCCCGGCACGGACAAGGGCGCACACCCCTCAGGCGTACGCGGGCAGGTCGATCGCCGTCGCGGCCGAGGCGACCCAGTGCTCGTCGAACTCCTCGACGGCCTCTTCCGCGCCGGTCATCTGGCGTGTCCGCTCGGCGTTGACGAGGGCGAGCTGCTGGTTGGCCTCGACGAACCCGCACATCCGGGCGCGGTAGGCGGCGAACGCCGCGGCGTGGTCGCCTGCGGCGCGCTCGAGCTCCCCGGCCAGCACGTACGCGCCGACCATCGCGAGGCTCGTGCCCTGCCCCGACACCGCCGTGGCGCAGTACGCGGCGTCGCCAACGAGCGCGACCCGCCCGCGCGACCAGGAATCCATCCGCACCTGGGTCATCGGCGAGAGGTAGAAGTCCGGCGCGTCCGCCATCCCCTCGAGCATCCGCGGGATCCACCAGCCGCCCGCCGCGAACGCCTCGTTCACCAGGCGCCGCTGCTCGGCGAGGTCGCGGTGGTCGTAGGTCACCGTCTCGTCGACCCACCCCATGACGGCCCGGACCTCGGTGTTCTGCCGCGCCGTGTACAGGCCGACCATCGCGTCCGGGCGCTGGAGGAAGACCTGCCAGCGGTCGAGGCCGAAGGTGTTCGGCAGGGTGAACACGGCGATGTGCTGGCCCAGCGGGTAGAGACGTCCGTCGTCGTCGGGCCCGAACGCGACGTGGCGCACACCGGAGAACTGGCCGTCGGCGCCCACCACCAGGTCGACGTCACGGCGGGTGCCGCTCGCGAGCTCGACCCGCACGCGGTCGCCGGTGTCGTCGATCCCCACGACCCGCTCGCCGTAGAGGTGCTCGACGTCCGCGGTCGCGCCGACGAGCACGTCGACGAGGTCGTCGCGCAGGATCTCGACGTCCGGACCGCCGACCGGTCCGCCGGTGAGCGTGACGTCGGTGGTGCTCATCAGCTCGGTGCCGTCCTCGTCGACCACGGACATGCCCCGCATGTCGGTGCGGGCCGCCCGCAGCGCGTCGGCGACGCCCATGCGCTCGGCGACCGTGAGCGCCGGCCCACGGACGTCGACGGCCTGCCCACCGCGGCGCGGCGCCGGGGCGGCCTCCACGACCACGGGGACGAAGCCGTGCCGCCGTAGCCAGTACGCGGTCGTCGCGCCGGCCACGCCGCCGCCGGACACCAGGACCTCGGTCATCGCTGTTCCTCCTCGATACGGTGTACGAGCAGCAACGGTGCCGCTCAGAGCCGGGTCGACGGCGGACTGTGCCGGCACAGACAGCACAGAGGAGGCGCGATGGAGGACCTCCCGTCGGAGCGGGTCGCCGCCGCACTGAGGGCCCGCATCGTCGACGGCGAGCTGGGTCCGGGCGACCGTCTGCCCTCGGCCCGGGCGGTGGCCGCCGAGCACGGCATCGCGCTGTCGACGGCGGCGCGGGCGCTGAGGCTGCTGCGCGACGGGGGCTGGGTGACCACGGTGCCGCGGGTCGGCTCGGTCGTCGTCGAGCGGGCCGACGCCGCCCCGACCCGCCGGCGACCCGTGGGCGCCCCGACCCGCGAGGACGCCGTGGCCGTCGCGATCGAGCTCGCCGACGCCGACGGGCTCGCGACGCTGTCGATGCGGCGGGTCGCGGCGGGCGTCGGGCTGCCGACGATGTCGCTGTACCGGTTGGTGCGCGGCAAGGAGGACCTGGTCGTGGCGATGGTGGACGCCGTGTTCGCGGCCGCGGCGCTGCCGCCGGGGAGCGGGACCTGGCGTGTGCGGCTGGAGGCGCTGGCGCGGCGGCAGTGGCGGCTGCACCGCCGGCACCCCTGGCTCGCGCGCGCCCTGTCGCTGAGCCGTCCGCAGGCGTCGCCCGCGCTGCTGCGGCTCGCCGAGGCCGAGCTCGCGGCGCTCGAGGAGGTCGTCGCCGACCCGGTGACCAGCTTCGACCTGCACCTGGTGCTCACCAGCTTCGTGCGGGGGATGGCCGTCGACCTCGCCGCGGAGGTCGACGCCGAGGCGGACACCGGCATCGACGCCGACACCTGGGTCGACCACGACCCGGCGCTGCGCGAGGCCCTGCGCCGCCACGCCGGACCGGCCCTGCGTCGCGTCGGCGACTACCCCTACGACCTCCAGCGCATCTTCGACACCGGGCTGACCGCGCTGCTCGACGGGTTCGGGACGCTGGCACGGTGATCCGTGTCGTGGCGGCGGCCGGCCGCCGGTCGGAAAGGCGTCGCGCGCGACGCGATCGATCTCCTAGCGTGTCCGGCGTGATCCAGCAGCTGCTCTACGGCTGACGCCACCCGCACCGCACCGCCGGGGACGCCCCGGCGGTGCGGCGTCGCGCCCTCGTCACGCCTGCTCCTGGAGTCCCCATGGCCCACGTCCTCGTGGTCGGCGTCGCCGCCCACGGCCACACCCACCCCCACCTGCCCGTCGTCGCCGAGCTCGTCGAGCGCGGCCACCGGGTCACCTACGCGATCCCCGCGGCGTTCGCGGCGATGGTCGCGGCGACCGGCGCGACGCCGCTCGTGCACACGTCCGTCCTGCCCGACCAGGCGCGCGGCGAGCAGTGGCCGAGCGACCCGGTCGCCGGCACCGCGCTGTTCCTCGACGAGGCGGTGCAGGCGCTGCCGCAGATCGCCGCGGCGTTGGAGGACGACGTCCCCGACGTCGCGCTCTACGACATCGGCGGCTACCCGGCGATCGTGCTCGCACGGCGCTGGGGCATCCCGGCCGTGCAGCTCTCGCCGGCGATGGTGGCGTGGGAGGGCTTCGAGTCGGACTTCGCCGACGACCTCGCGTTCCGACAGTCACCGGTGTACTCGGCGTACCTCGCGCGGTTCTCCGCGTGGCTCGCCGAGCAGGGGATCGACGACGACCCCGAGCAGTTCGTCGGCCGGCCGGCGCGCTCGATCGTGGAGATCCCGCGGGCGTTGCAGCCGCACGCGGAGAAGGTCGACCCGGACGTCTACACGTTCGCCGGGCCCGACATGGCGCGGCGGGCGCGCGAGGAGCGGTGGCCCGCGCCGCCGCGCCCGCTCGTGCTCGTGTCCTTCGGGTCGGCGTACCACGACGAGCCCGACCTGTTCCGGGCGTGCGCGGAGGCGTTCGGACCGCTGGCGTGGGACGTGGTGCTCGCCGTCGGCCCGCACCTCGACCTGGACGCGCTGGGCGAGCTGCCGCCGAACGTCGCCGTGCACCGGTGGGTGCCCCAGCTCGGGGTGCTCGGGCGCGCGAGCGCGTTCGTCACCCACGCCGGGATGGGCGGCTGCGCCGAGGGGCTCTGGTGCGGGGTGCCGATGATCGCGATCCCGCGGGCGGTCGACCAGTTCGGCAACGCCGCGATGCTCGAGGCGCTGGGCGTGGCGCGGACGGTGCCGGCCGAGGAGGCGACGCCGGAGACGCTGCGCGCGGCGCTGCGGGAACTCACGTCCTCGCCCGACGTGGCGGCCCACCTGGCGGCGCAGCGCGCCGAGCTCCGCGCGGCGGGCGGGGCGGCGGCCGCCGCGGATGTGGTGGAGGGGCTGCTGGCGACCGAGGGGATGTCAGCGGAGCGGCGCTGCAGACACTGAGCGTCTGCGGAGCCGCTCCGCTGACACTGGGCTCAGGACACGCCCTCCGGGGCCGCGCCGGTGACCTGGACGCCGTCGGCGGTGATGCGCTCGATCTCGGCGAGGTCGTCGGCCGAGAGCGTCACGTCCACTGCGGCCAGCGAGCGCTCGATGTTCTTGTCCGACCGGGCGCCGACGATGGCCACGTCGATGCCGTCCTGCGCGAGCACCCACGCGATCGCGAGCTGCGAGACCTCGCAGCCCTTGTCCGCCGCGAACGAGCGCAGCCGTTCGACGACCTCGAGGTTCTGGCGGAACTTCTCGCCCTGGAACGCCGAGGCCTGCGAGCGCCAGTCGGAGTCCTCGAACGTCGTCGAGGAGTCCATCGTCCCGGTCAGCAGCCCCGAGCCGAGCGGGCTGTACACCAGCGTGCCGATGTCGTGCTCGCGCGCGTAGGGCAGCACGCCGTCCTCGATGTGGCGGCGGAACAGGTGGTACGGCGGCTGCAGGGTCTCGACGGGACGCCGCCGGTCGAACGCGGCCATCTGGTCCTGGTCGAAGTTGGACACGCCGACGTGTCGGATCTTGCCCTCGTCGACGAGCTCCTGGAGGTGGCCCGCGGCGTCCTCGAACGGGGTCTGCTCGTCGGGCCAGTGCACCTGGTACAGGTCGATGTGATCGATCTTCATCGCCTTCAGCGACGACTCGACGCCCGAGCGCAGGTATTCGCGCGATGAGTCCCGCGGCCGGTCGGTGCCGGGGTTGATGCCGCCCTTCGTCGCGATGACCACCGAGTCCCGGTGGCGGTCGAGCTCGCCGCGCAGCGCGTTGGCGAGCACCTCCTCGGACTGGCCGAACCCGTACGCCTGGGCGGTGTCGAAGAAGTTCACCCCGAGGTCGAGCGCGTGGCGGATCGCCCGCTGCGCCTGGTCGGCGTCGTACGAGCCCCACTCGCCCGAGACCTGCCAGGTACCGAACGCGATCCGCGACACCTGCAGCTCGGTCTTGCCCAGTCTCGTCATCTCCATCCCGTCGCGTACCCGCTCCCGGAGAGGTTGAACGACGGACGAATCGTGGGTCACCTGACGCCGGGCCCGCGATCCGGCACGCTCGGCGCCGTGCGCATCCTCGTCACCGCGCTCGGCGCGCCGGGCCACGCCTTCCCGCTCGTCCCGCTGGCCACGGCCCTGCGCGACGCCGGACACGACGTCACGTTCGCGGCCGGCCCGGACGTGCTCGGCGGCGTCGCCACCACCGGGCTCGCGGTCCTGCCCTCGGGCGGAGGTCTGGCCGAGGGGTTCGTCGTCGCGCGGGAACGCCTCGGGGTCGCGACGTGGCCGCCGGACCGCGCGACGGAGTGGACGCTCGCGACGGAGGTCTTCGGCGACATCCTGCCGCGCCGGGTCGTGGCCGACCTCGCGCCGTGGCTCGCGACGCACCGGCCGGACCTCGTGGTGGCCGAGATCGGCGACCAGGGCGCGGCCCTCGCGGCGGCGGCGGCGGGCGTCCCCTGCGTCCTGCACGGCGTCGGCCGGCGTCCGCCCCTGCAGGCGCCGATGTACCACCGCGCCCGCGGCTCCGTGCTCGCCCTCGCCACGGAGCTCGGGCTCGACCTGGTGGAGGGGGCGCCCCTCGGCCACGCGTCCCTCGACCCCTGCCCGCCCTCGCTGCAGGCGCCGCCCGAGGGGGACGAGCTGGCCGAGCTCCCGCTGCGCCCGACCGCCTGGAACCCGCCCGTCCCGGGGTCGTCGCCGCCCGCGTCCGGCCGGCCGTGGGCCTACCTCACGCTCGGCACCGCCATGGGGACGTCCGGGGTCCTGCGGACGGCCGCCGCCGCGCTCGCCGGCCTCGACCTCGACGTGCTCGTGGCCGCCGGCTCGATCGCGATCGGCGAGCTCGACGGGCTCGCGACCGACCGGGTGCGCGTCGAGCCGTTCGTCGCCCAGGCCGACGTCCTGGCCTCGGACCACCCGCCGGTGCTCGTCGTCCACCACGGCGGGAGCGGGACGACGCTCGGGGCCGCGGCGGCCGGGATCCCGCAGCTGTTCCTCCCCCAGGGCGCCGACCAGTTCTTCAACGCCGCGGCCGTCTCCGCGATCGGCGCAGGCGCCACCGTCGCGTCGCCGGACGGGGTCGCCGCGGCGGCGGGTCCGCTGATCGCCGAGGGCCCCGCTCGCGCCGCGGCCCGGGCGCTCGCGTCCGAGATCGCCGCGATGCCGTCGCCGTCCGACGTCGCGGCGGCCGTCGGGGCGTGGGGTCAGCCCGAGATGTAGGCCTCGAGCTGGCTGCGGTGCTCCTCGAGCTGGTCGATGCGGCTCTTGACGACGTCGCCGATGCTGACGATCCCCGTCAGCTTCCCCGCGTCGTCGACGACGGGGACGTGGCGGATGCGCTTGTCGGTCATCGTCCGGCTCAGCGTCTGGAGGTCGTCGGTCGCGCGGCAGGTGGCGACGACCGCGGTCATGATCTCGGAGATCGGCGCGTCCAGCAGCGACGCGCCGCGGCGGTGCAGGTGCCGCACGACGTCGCGCTCGGAGACGATCCCGGCGAGCCGGTCGTCCTCGCACACGACCGCGGCGCCGACGTTGCGCTCGGCGAGCACCGCGAGCAGCGACGCCACGGGGTCGGCGGGGGACACGGTGAGCACCGCGTTCCCCTTCTGGGCGAGCAGGTCCGCGATCCGCATGGCCGTCCCCTTCGTCGGGTGTGCGACACGCAGAGGATGGCAGGGACCCTCCGTGTTCGGCCAGACCTTGACAGTGAGCTCACGAGTGCGCATCGGTCCTGGTCAGCAGCACGGCCACGCCCAGCAGCGGTCCCGCGAGGGCGGCCACCACCACCGGCAGCGCCACCCAGACCGTGCCGACGCCGACCGCCACGAGCACGGCGATCGCCACCGCCTCCGACCCGAACCCCGCCACCGACGTCACCGTCGCCCGGGCCTCGCCGGTGACGGCATCCTGCACCCGGGTCTCGACGACGACGAGCAGCATCTGCAGCACGCCGTAGCCCGCGGCGATCGCCACGAACCCGGGCCCGACCGGCAGCAGCGCGCCGGCCGCGACGGCCAGCGCCGCCCCGGCCAGCAGCGCCCCGAGCGCCCGGGGCGCGAGCCGCGCGCAGCGCCCGGCCAGCGCCGCGCAGCCCGCCTCGGCGACGCCCACGACGGCCAGCAGCACCGCGACCAGCGCCGGGGACGCGCCGCCCTCGGACGCCACGAGCGGCAGGTACTCGTCGAAGGCGATCAGGCCGGTGAGCAGGGCGGTGACGACGACCGCGCGCCGCAGCAGCGCCGTCCGCGACACCTCGGCGAGCCCGTCGCGCAGCGTCGCCCACCACTCGGCGGCGACGCCGGCGAGTCGCGGGCCCGACGACCGCTCCCGCGGCGCCTCGGGAAGCGTCAGCGCGAGCGCGCCGCCGGCGAGGCACGCGGCGCTGCCGACGAGCCCCGGCAGGACGTACCCGCCGACCTGGACCAGCGGCGCGGCCAGCAGCGTGGCGACGAGGATCGCGACGAGGAAGCCCGAGCGGGCGCGGCCCATCAACGTCGCGTAGCCGTCGGTGGCGTCCCAGCCGTCGAGGGCGTCGTAGACCAGGGCCTCGAGCGTGCCCGAGCCCAGCGCGGTCGCGGCACCCCAGAGCACGAAGCCGGCCGCGAAGGACGCCGTCAACGGGACGAGGACCCAGAGGGCGAACGCGACGGCGGTCAGCGCGCCGGAGGCGGCGAGCATGCGGCGGCGCGAGGTGACGTCGGCCCAGGCGCCCGACGGCACCTCGAGGACGAGCGAGGTCAGCGACCACAGCCCGAACAGCACCGAGATCGCCGCGTCGGAGAGCCCGTGGTCGGCGAAGAGCAGCGCATAGAGCGGGTAGAGCGGCACGAACTGGCCGAGCGCCTCGACGGCGACGACCCGCGCTCCGAACCCGCGCGGGACCCGGGGGTCACCCGGGCGGGGCGATCAATGTCGACGGAAGAGGTTCTGCACGTCGACCAGCCTATGTGCGCGATCTTCACGGGTACAGCCGCGAATTCCGCTCACGTAGAAGGATGCGCGCCATGACCGACGAGCCCACGACCCCGACCGGCGGCAACCCGAACATGACGCGGGCGTACGGGCTGCGCGGACCGGACGACGCGCGGGCGCTCTACGACGAGTGGGCCGAGAGCTACGACGCCGACCTCGCCGACGCGAGCCAGGACTACGTCGCGCCGCGCCTCGCCGCCGACACCGTCGTGCGGTTCGCGGGCTTCGCCGGCACCGTGCTCGACGCCGGCTGCGGCACCGGGCTCGTCGGGGCGGCGCTGGCCGAGCGGGGCGTCGCGGTGATCGACGGGGTGGACGTCTCGCCGGGCATGCTCGAGCGCGCGCGGGCCACCGGCGCCTACCGCTCCCTCGAGCCCGCCGACCTCACCCGACCGCTGCCGACGGCGGACGACGCCTACGACGTCGTCGTGTGCGTCGGCACGCTGACCCACGGCCACGTCGGCCCCGAGGCGCTCGGGGAGTTCCTGCGCGTGACCCGCCCGGGCGGCACCGTCGTGGCCACGGTCCTCGACGACGTGTGGGAGTCCGGCGGCTACCGCGCCGAGGTCGACGGTCTCGTGTCCGCCGGACGGGCGGATCTCGTGTCCGCCGACCTGTCGCCCTACCGCGCGGGCGTCGGTGTCGAGGCCCGGATGCTGGTGCTGACCGCGCGCTGAGGATAGAACGGGGGCCATGACCGCCCCGCCCGACAGCACGGAACCCGAGATCCTCTGGCAGCCGGACGACGAGACCGTGCGCGCCGCCCGCATCACCGCGTTCGCGCAGCGGGCGGCCCGCGAGCACGGCGTGACGGTGGACACGTACTCCGAGCTGTGGCGCTGGTCGACCACCGATCTCCCCGCCTTCTGGGGCACGGTCGTCGACCACCTCGGCGTGCGCTTCCACGAGCAGCCGAGCGAGGTCCTCGGCAGCGAGGACATGCCCGGCGCGCGCTGGTTCCCGGGCGCCACGCTGAACTACGCCGAGCACGCGCTGCACCCCGCCGAGGGCGGCGCCGACGGCGACCTCGCGATCGTCGCCCTGCGCGAGGACGGCCGCCGGGAGCAGCGCACCTACGGCGAGCTGCGCGACGACGTCGCCCGCGCCCGCGCCGGGCTGGTCGAGCTCGGGGTGGGCCGCGGCGACCGGGTCGTCGCGCTCGCGCCGAACAGCGTCGAGACGCTCGTCGCGTTCCTCGCGGCAGCCTCGCTGGGCGCGACGTGGTCGTCGTGCTCCCCGGACTTCGGCGCCCGCGCCGTCGTCGACCGCTTCGCCCAGATCGAGCCGTCGGTGCTCGTCGTCGTCGACGGCTACCTCTACAACGGCAAGTCCTACGACATCCGCGCCACGGTCGGCGAGCTGCGCGAGCAGCTGCCGACCCTGCGCGCGACGGTCGGCATCGACTACGTCACCGACGGCGCCTGGGCCGACCACGACGACGTCCTGGGCTGGGCGGCGTTCACCGACCACGCCGGCGCCGAGCTGACCGTCGACCCGGTGCCGTTCGACCACCCGCTGTGGATCCTCTACTCGTCGGGCACCACGGGCCTGCCCAAGGGCATCGTGCACTCGCACGGCGGCATCGTCGTCCAGCACCTCGCGTCGCTGGCCCTCCAGCACGACCTCGGGCCCGGTGACCGGTTCTTCTGGTTCACCACCACCGGCTGGATGATGTGGAACCTGCTGATCTCGGGGCTGCTCGTCGGCGCCACCGTGATCGCGTTCGACGGCAGCCCGGGCCACCCCGACCTCGACGTGCTGTGGCGGATGGCCGCCGACGAGGGCGTCACGCTGTTCGGGACGTCGGCGTCGTTCGTGCAGTCGTGCCTCAAGGCCGGCCTGCGCCCGCGCGACGCGTTCGACCTCTCCGCGATCCGCTCGGTGGGCTCCACGGGCTCGCCGCTCTCGCCGGAGGGCTTCGACTGGCTCCGCGACGCGGTGGGGGAGAAGCTCCAGATCGCGTCGGTCTCCGGCGGCACCGACGTCTGCGCGGCCTTCGTCGGCGTCGCCCCGACCGTCCCCGTGTGGCGTGGAGAGATCTCCTGCCGGGCGCTCGGGGCCGCCGTGGAGTCGTTCGACCCGCAGGGCAACCCGGTGATCGACGACGTCGGCGAGCTCGTCATCACCCGCCCGATGCCCTCGATGCCGGTGATGCTGTGGAACGACCCCGACGGCTCGCGGCTGCACGAGTCGTACTTCGAGGACTTCCCCGGCGTCTGGCGCCACGGGGACTGGGTGCAGATCACGCCGCGGGGCTCGCTGGTCATCCGCGGGCGCAGCGACTCCACGCTCAACCGCGGCGGCGTGCGCATGGGCACCGCCGAGTTCTACGAGGTCGTCGAGTCGTTCGACGAGGTGCTCGACTCGCTGGTCATCGACACCTCGGGGCTCGAGGGCGCCCGCGACGGCGGCGAGCTGCTGTGCTTCCTCGTGCTCGGCGAGGGCGTGGCGTTCGACGACGTCGCGCCGCAGCTCAAGAAGGCGCTGCGCAGCCAGCTCTCGCCGCGCCACGTGCCCGACCGCTTCCTCGTCGTCGACGACATCCCGCGCACGCTCAACGGCAAGAAGTCCGAGGTGCCGGTCAAGCGGATCCTCGCCGGCACCCCGGCCGAGAAGGCGGTCAGCAAGGACGCGCTGCGCAACCCCGAGGCGCTGGAGACGGTCGTCGCGCGGGCGCGGGACTGAGGGGCCCGGACATGCAGCCCACGGCCCGCCAGGGCCGCACGCGGGCCGTCCGCATCCCGCCCGACGAGGAGGAAGTGGCTCGGCAACGGGCGGAGGACGAGAGGAAGCGCCGGGCCGTGACGATCGACCTGCACACCGGCAGCGCCGTGACGGCCATCGTCGCGGCCCACGTCGTCGCCGTCAGGTTCCGCGCGTCCCGGGACTGACCACCGGGCGGGCCTCGGGGACGACCTCCGACAGGGTGACCGTGGCGCCGAGGACGGCGCCGCGGTCGTCCCGGCGCGAGGAGATCAGCACGTCGAAGTGGCGCGGTCGTTCCGGCGCGTGGCAGGGGACCTCGACGCGGGCCGGGGCGGGCAGGTCGCCGCGCAGCGCGGCCCGGATCGCGGCGGCGACCGTGCCGCTGTGTCGGTCGGTGGAGGCGGCGGCGTCGCAGAGCGCCAGGTACGAGACCCCGATCCCGGCGCGCGCGGGGTCGCCGCCGTTGTCCCGGCAGAACGCGCGCCAGGCCTCGTCGACCCACACGATCACCCCGTCGGGACCGAGCAGCGCGGTCTCGACGGGCGGGTCGTCGCGGGCGGGCGGCGCGGCCTGTCTCCGCGCGGCGACGAGCACGGAGCGGGCGGCGCCCTCCGAGATCACCGACAGATCGCGACCGGTGATCATCGTGGCTCGGGAGGTCGGGACGGTGGTGGCGTCATCGGCTGCCTCGCGGATCGGCACGCGCGCGTACGCAGGTCGTGGCGGGGGTCCGGGCCACGCGGTGGACGCGACCCTGCCCGCGCGCGAGATCGACAGCAACTGTGGAACGGCGAACGACCCGCGGCCCGCAGCTCAGGCCGGGGCGGCGATCTCCGCGAGGTCGTCGGCGTCGGTCAGCGGCGCGTCGGTCTGGTCGCGCACCTCGTCGCCGGTGACGCCGGGGGCGAGCTCGCGCAGCACGAAGCCGCCGGGGGTGATGTCGACGACGGCGAGGTCGGTGATGACGCGCGAGACGACGCCGCGCCCGGTCAGGGGCAGCGAGCACGACTCGACGAGCTTGGCGTCGCCCTTCTTCGTCACGTGCTCCATGACCACGAGCACGCGGCGGGCGCCGTGGACGAGGTCCATCGCCCCGCCCATGCCCTTGACCATCGCGCCGGGCACCGCCCAGTTGGCGATGTCGCCGTTGACCGCGACCTGCATCGCCCCGAGCACCGCGATGTCGACCTTGCCGCCGCGGATCATCCCGAACGACAGCGCGGAGTCGAAGAACGAGCCGCCGTCGCGGACGGTCACGGTCTCCTTGCCGGCGTTGATGAGGTCGGGGTCGACCTCGTCCTCGCTCGGGTAGGGACCGACCCCGAGCAGCCCGTTCTCCGAGTGCAGGAAGACGTCGACGCCGTCGGGCTTGTGGTTCGGGATCAGCGTGGGCAGCCCGATGCCGAGGTTGACGTACGCGCCGTGGGTGAGCTCGCGGGCGGCGCGGGCGGCCATCTGCTCGCGGGACAGGGTCACGTGTTCTCCTGGGTCGTGCGCTTCTCGATGTGCTTGCGCGCGGCCTGATCGGCGGTCAGCTCGACGACGCGGTGGACGTAGATGCCGGGCACGTGGACGTCGTCGGGGTCGATCTCGCCGGGCTCGACGAGCTGCTCGACCTCGGCGATCGTCGTGCGCCCGGCCATCGCCGCGAGCGGGTTGAAGTTCCGCGCCGAGCGGTGGAAGACGAGGTTGCCGTGCCGGTCGCCCTTCGCGGCGCGCACGAGCCCGAAGTCGCAGACCAGCGAGTGCTCCAGGACGAAGGGGATCCGCCGACCGTCGAACTCGAACTCGCGGACCTCCTTCGGCGGTGACGACACCGCCACCGACCCGTCGGGGGCGTAGCGCCACGGCATCGCCCCGTCGGCGACCCAGGTGCCGACACCGGCCGGGGTGTAGAAGGCGGGCACGCCCGAACCGGCGGCGCGCAGCCGCTCGGCCAGCGTGCCCTGTGGGGTCAGCTCGACCTCGAGCTCGCCGGCGAGGTACTGCCGGCCGAACTCCTTGTTCTCGCCGATGTAGGACGCGACGACGCGGGCGATGCGGTGCTGCTCGAGCAGGATGCCCAGGCCCCAGCCGTCGGTGCCGCAGTTGTTCGACGCGACGTGCAGGTCGGTCACCGACGTCCGCGACAGCGCGTCGATGAGCACGATCGGCACACCCGAGAGGCCGAACCCGCCGACGGCCAGCGAGGCGCCGTCGGGGATGTCGGCCACGGCGTCGTCGGCCGAGGCGACGGTCTTGTCGATGCTCACGACGCGCCCTTCGCGTGCTCGCGCAGCAGCGGCGTCACGATCTCGGGCCGCTGGAAGGGGGCCAGGTGCGCGGCGTCGGCGACCGACTCGAGCCGGGCGCCGGGGATGCCGTCGGCGAGCACCTGCTGGACCTCGGGCGGCGTCGCCGGGTCCTCGACGCCGCTGACCACGAGGGTCGGCACGTCGATGCCGCCGAGCTCGTCGACGACGTCCCACGCCGCGACCGCCTCGCAGCAGCCGGCGTAGCCCTCGGCGGGCGTCGACGCGATCATGTCGCGCATCCGGCGGACCGTGTCGGGCTCGGCGTCGGCGAAGTCGTCGGTGAACCAGCGCGCGACGACCGCGTCGGCGAGGGACGCGACGCCGTCGGCGCGCGCCGTCTGCGCCCGCTGGCGGAAGGTGTCGCCGTTCGGGAAGAGCGCCGCGGTGCAGAGCAGGGCCAGCGTGCTCGCGCGCTCGGGGGCGTGCAGGCCGATCCACTGGGCGACCGCGCCGCCGAGCGAGACGCCGGCGAACGAGGCGCGGGGGACGTCGAGGTCGTCGAGGGTCTCGAGGACGTCGCGGGCCAGGTCCTCGACGGCGTAGGGCCCGTCGGGCACCGGCGAGCCGCCGTGGCCGCGGTGGTCGAGGGTGATCACGCGGAACTCGTCGGCGAGCTCGCGGCGTTGCGGCGCCCACATGTCGACGGTGCTGCCGAGCGAGCAGAGCAGGACCAGCGGGGGCGCGTCGTCGGGACCCTCGATGACGTGGTGCAGCTTCACGTCCCCCACCGTGCCCGGTCGGTCCCGTGGGTGAACCGCGGGCTTCCGTTCACCAGGACTCCAGCTTCGACGGGTGCACGGTCAGCGCGGTGACCTCGACGTCCATGTAGGGGAAGAGCGGCAGGCTCGAGAGCAGCTGGTGGAGCTCGTCGCCCGAGTCGACGTCGAAGCGGCTGACGTTGGCGTAGCGCCCGACCACGCGCCAGAGCTCGGGCCACTTGCCGGCGCGCTGGATCTCGTGGGCGCGCTCGCGCTCCCGCGCGCGGAGGTCGTCGGCGACGTCGGCGGGCATGTCGTGGGGGAGGCGGACCTCCATGCGGACGAGGAACTGCACGCGGTGCTCCTAGCGGTCGGCGCGGTGGTGGGCGAGCTTGTCGGGGTCGATCGCCACGCCCAGCCCCGGGCCCTGGCGGGCGGCGGCGCGGCCGTCGGCGATCACCGGGGGGTCGGTGAGCACGTCGTCGGTCATCAGCAGGAAGTTGGTGACCTCGACGGGGTGGCGGGCGAGCGACCGCAGGCCACAGGCCAGCGCGGTCGAGGCCACGGTGCCGAGCATCCCGTCGATCTGGTTGCCGACGACGGTGGTGACGCCGAGGCCCTCGCACAGCCCGACGATCTTCGCGGAGTCGGTGAAGCCGGTGCGCGCGACCTTCACACTGATCGCCTGGGACTCGGCGTCGAGCAGCGAGCGCGCCACCCCGCCGAGCGTGATCGTCGACTCGTCGCCGACCACGGGGATGGGGCTGGCCGCGACGATCCGGCGCCGGCCGAGGACGTCGTCGGCGGGGTTGGGCTCCTCGAGCATCGTCACGTGGAAGTCGGTGAGCCGGCGCGCGGCGACGATCGCGGTGTCGGCGTCCCAGCCGCGGTTGGCGTCGGCGTAGAGCTCCGCGGAGTCGCCCAGCTCGCGGCGCAGCTCGCGGACCGCGGCGAGGTCGTGCGCGAGATCCCGGCCCACCTTCACCTTGAACGCCTCGACGCCGTACTGCTCGCTCATCTCCACGGCGTCGGCGACCATCTCCGCCGGCGTCCCGAGCCCGATCATGTGGGCGACGCGGACGTCGTCGGCGGCGTGCCCGAGCAGCGCGTGCACCGGCTGCCCACAGGCCTGCCCGACGAGGTCCCACAGGGCGACGTCGATCGCCCCGCGGGCGGCGTTGTTGGCGACGGTGCGGGCGAGGTCGGCGCGGATCCGCTCGCGGGCGAACGGGTCGGCGCCGACGAGCACCGGGGCGAACAGGTCGCGGACCGCGGCCACGATCGACGCCGCGGTCTCGCCGTAGGTGTAGGGACGGGGCGGGGCCTCGCCGTGCCCGACCAGGCCGTCGTCGGTGGTGACCCGCACGAGGACGTGGTCGGCGGCGGTGGCCGTGCCGCTGGCGAACGCGAACGGCCGCCGGTACGGGATCGCGAGCGGGATCGCCTCGACGGAACGGATCTTCATGCGGGCGCGGTCTCCCTCGGGGGGTCGGCGGTCTCCGGTCGGCACAGCACCTCGAGCGCGCGCGCCAGGGCCGGGCGGGGGTCGTCGCGGCGCCAGGCGAGCGCGACGTCGGTGGTGACGGGGTCGTGGTCCTCGAGCTCGACGTAGTGCACGCCCGCGACGGCCACCGCGAGCACCGACGACGGCAGCAGCGCCACGCCGGCGCCCGCGGCGACGAGCGCGAGCACGATCGAGGTCTGGTCGGCCTCGTGGGTGTGCCGGGGCGTGAACCCCGCCGCTCGGCACGCCCGCGCGGCCGCGTCGCCGACCACGGACCCCGGTGCGGAGTAGACGACGAAGTCCTCGTCGGCGAGGTCGGCGAGGCGCACGGGCGTGGGGTGTGCGTGCTTCTCCGTGCCCTGGCACGGGCAAGCGCGCACGAGGCCGGAGGCCCGAGGCACCGCCAGGACCAGGCGCTCGCGGGCGAGGACGTGGTGGGCGAGCGCGGGGTCGGCGACGGGCAGGCGCAGCACCGCGAGGTCGATCGTGTGCTCGCCCAGCGCGGCCTCGAGGGCGGGCGTGAGCATCTCGGTCGCGAAGCTCAGCGCCAGCCCCGGCAGCTCCTCGTCCAGCCGCCGGACCAGGGCCGGGAGGTGGCCGTACGTCGCCAGGCCCGTCGCCCCGACGCGCAGCCGCCCGAGCGCGCCCGCCGCGACGCGGCCCACCTGGTCGCGGGCCGCGTCGAGCGAGGCGAGGATGCGCACGGCCTCGGGCAGCAGCGCCTCCCCGGCGGCGGTCAGGTCGACCCGCCGCGTGGTGCGCTCGAAGAGCGGCGCGCCGAGCTGCGACTCCAGCTGCCGGATCGCCTGGGACAGCGGCGACTGGGCGATGTGCAGCCGCTCGGCGGCCCGCCCGAAGTGCCGCGTCTCGGCGACGGCGACGAAGTAGCGCAGCTGGCGGGTCTCCACTAGTCCCGACCGATGGTCGAGCTCCGCTCCGCTGCGTCTCCCGACTCCGGCTCCAGCACGAAGTCCCGGTCGGACCGGACCTCGTCCCCGTTGCCGGTGGGCTGCGGGTCCAGCGTCAGCTCGGGCTTGTCGGCCGAGGCGACGTCGTGGCCCAGGTAGGGGTCGCCGGTGAAGAACAGCTGCGAGGTCAGCGTGCGGTGCCCCGGCGCGGCGACGAGCAGGTGGAGGTGGGCGGGGCGCCACGGGCTCCAGCCGGCGGCCTGGGTCATCTGCCCGGTCGGCCCGTCGAGCGGGATCGTGTACGGCGCGGGCTTGCGGGTGTGGATCTCGAAGCGGCCCTCGTCGTCGCAGCGGACCACGCCGCGCAGGTTGCCGGCCGGCGGGGCCGCGGCGAACCCGGAGTACCAGCCGTCGGCGTCGGTGTGCCAGATGTCGACGGTCGCCCCCGCGAGCGGCGTCCCGTCGGTCGCGGTGACCTGGCCGGCGAGGATCATCGGCGTGCCCGGCTCGTCGTCGCGCATCGGCAGCGTGGCCGGCGAGTCGAGCCGGACCTGCCCGTCGAGCCAGAACGGGCCGAGGATCGTGCCGACCGAGCCCTGCTGCGTCGCGGCGGCCACCTTCTCGACCTCGAACTCGAGGTAGACGTCCAGGAACAGCGGCCACTCGCCGGTGTCCGAGACCGCGATCAGCCACTGCTTGAACGCGTCGAACTCCTCGTAGGTCACCTGGTGGTCGCGGATCGCGGACCGGATGCCCTCCAGCGCGGCGCCGACCACGGTGGCCACGCGCTGCGGGTCGGCGCCGCCGGCGGCCGGGCCGCGGAGGTTCGACGCGCCGGAGCGGGCGATCTCGGTGGCGTGGGCGCCGGCGGTCACCGCGTCGGAGACGGACTGGTCCTGGGTGCTGGTCATGCAGGGCTCCTGGTGGTGGTGGTGAGGTCCGCGGCGTCGTGCTCGTGGACCCAGTCGTTGGCGGGCAGGTAGCCGGCGAAGCGCCGGTCCCGCTCGACGAGGCGGGGGTGGTCGTCGGCGAGGTGCAGCAAGGTGCCGGTGTCCCAGGCGCTGGCGGCGATCGCGCGGGTGCGGGCCCGGCGCCGCCGCGGGTACGCGGCCAGCGCGGTCGCGGGATCGTGCTCGACGATCAGGTGGGCGAGCACCACGGCGTCCTCGATCGACTGGTTCGCCCCCTGCCCGTGGTGGGGCAGCATCGCGTGGCAGGCATCGCCGATCAGCGCCGCGCGGCCCCGCGTCCAGCGCGTCAGCGCGGGCTGGGACAGCAGCGGCCAGCGCGGGCTCTGCGGCACCGCGGCGAGCATCTCGCGCACCGCGGGGTGCCAGCCGGCGAACGCGTCGAGCAGCTCGCCGTCGCGGGCCTCGCGGGTGCCGCCCTCCCAGGTCGCCGGGCCGCAGAGGACGGCGAAGAAGTTGACGGTGTCGTCGTCGCGGCCCAGCGCGTAGTGCAGCAGGTGCGCGTCCGGCCCGGCCCAGAACTGGATCGCGAGCGGGTCGGGCAGGCTCGGCAGCGCGTCGACCGGGACGAGGCCGCGGAACGCGCTGGTGCCCGAGTAGCGGGGGCCGGTGCCCGGGCCGGTGACCGCGTCGCGCACCGTCGAGTGCACGCCGTCCGCGCCGACGACGACGTCCCCGCCGACCTCGGAGCCGTCGTCGAGCGTGAGCGTCCCGCCGTCGGTGTCGACGGCGGTGACCGCGTGCCCGAGGTGCAGGTGTTCCGCGCCCGCAGCGTCGACGAAGGCGGCGGCCAGCGCCTGCTGCAGGTCGACGCGGTGCACGCCCCAGTAGGGCGCGCCGAAGCGCGCGCGGTAGGCGGCGCCGCCCGGGTGGGCCGCGATCCGCGCGCCGGTGCGCCCGTCGCGGTGGATCAGCTCGGTGGGCTGGGTGGAGACGGCGTCGAGGGCCTCGCCGACGCCGAGCCGGTAGAGCAGCCGCGTGCCGTTGGCCGACAGCGCGACGGCGGCGCCGACCTCGCGCAGTTCGGTGGCGCGCTCGTGGAGGTCGACGGTGACGCCGGCCCGCGCCAGGGCGATGCCCAGCGTCAGCCCGCCGATGCCCGCGCCGGCGACGACCACCCGTGTCATCTCGTCGTCCCCCTCCCGGCGTCGCTGCCCCGTCCCGTCGTGAACCATGACACGACGAATGTGCCGACAGAAGGACCCATTGGCGACCGATCCAGACGCTGGACGTCTCGGTCGGCGGCGGGGGTGACCCTCGCCCGGCCGCGTGGCCCGCGCGCGGGAGCGGGCACTACCGTCGAGGTGGAGCGGTCAGCGGGACCCGGAGAGGCGGACCATGACGGAGCGCACGGACCCGTCGACGATGCGGCAGGTCCTGGGGCACTTCCCCTCGGGCGTCACCATCGTCACCGGCACCACCGACGAGGGGCCGGCCGGCTTCACCTGTCAGTCGTTCTCGTCGCTCTCGCTCGACCCGCCGCTGGTGCTCGTGCTGCCGGGGCGCTCGTCGTCGAGCTGGCCGCGCATCGAGGCCACCGGCCGCTTCTGCGTCAACGTGCTCGCCGAGGGGCAGCAGCAGCTCTCGACGCGGTTCGCGATGTCGGGCGGCGACAAGTTCGCCGGGGTGTCCTGGGCGCCGTCGGGGCTGGGCTCGCCGGTGCTCGAGGGCGCCACCGCCTGGATCGACTGCACGCTGCACGACGTTCACGACGGCGGCGACCACCTCATCGTCGTCGGCGCGGTGCACGACCTGGGCGCGACGGGCGACATCCCGCCGCTGCTGTTCCACCGCGGCGGCTACGCCCGCACGGCGGTCGACGAGTGAGCGGACCGCTCGCCGACGTCCGGGTCCTCGAGCTGGGCACGATCGTCGCGGGCCCGTTCGCGGGGCGGCTGCTGGCCGACTACGGCGCCGACGTCGTCAAGATCGAGCCGCCCGGCGGCAAGGACCCCATGCGCGACTGGGGCCAGGAGTCCTACAAGGGCCACCGGCTCTGGTGGACCGTCCACGCCCGCAACAAGCGCTGCATCACCCTCGACCTGCGCGGACAGCGGGGCCAGGAGCTGTTCCTGCGCCTCGTCGAGGGCGCCGACGTGGTCGTCGAGAACTTCCGCCCGGGCACCCTCGAGCGCTGGAACCTGGGCTGGGACCGGCTGTCGGCGGCCAACCCGGGGCTCGTGCTGGCGCGGGTGTCGGGCTACGGGCAGACCGGGCCGTACGCCGACAAGGCGGGCTACGCGTCGGTGGCCGAGGCCCTGTCGGGGCTGCGCTACATCAACGGTTATCCGGGGCAGGCGCCGCCGCGGATGGCGATCTCGCTGGGCGACTCGCTGGCGGGCATGGTCGCCGTGCAGGGGGTGCTCGCCGCGCTGCACCACCGCGAGCGCACCGGCGAGGGCCAGGTCGTCGACGTCGCGCTGACCGAGGCGTGCCTGTCGGTGCTCGAGTCGGTGATCCCCGAGTACGACAAGCTCGGGCGGGTGCGCCAGCCCGGCGGCACGCGCCTCGACGGGATCGCGCCGTCGAACGTCTACCGGACCGGCGACGGTCTGTGGCTGGTCGTCGCGGCCAACCAGGACACGGTGTTCCGGCGGTTGTGCGCCGCGATGGGCCGTCCCGAGCTGGCCGACGACCCGCGCTACGCCGATCACCGCGCCCGCGGCGTGCACCAGGACGAGCTCGACGAGCTGGTCGGCGCGTGGGTGGGGGCGCGGCCCGCGGACGAGGTCCGGCGCGTGCTCGACGAGGCCGGCGTGATCTGCGGGCCGATCAACACCGCGGCCGAGGTCGTCGCCGACCCCCAGCTGCGGGCGCGCGACATGTTCGTGGCGCACCACGACGAGCGCTTCGACGAGGACGTGCTGGGGCCGGGCGTGGTGCCGGGGTTCTCGGCGACGCCGGGTGAGGTGCGCTGGGCGGGTCCGCCGGTGCCCGGGCACCACAACGCCGAGGTCTACGCGGAGCTGGGGCTCTCGGGGGACGAGATCGACGCCCTGGCCGGCGCCGACGTCATCTGAGCCCGTCGGGACCCGGCGCGAAGGCGTCCCGGACCGCCTGCAGATCGGCGCGCAGGGCCTCGGCCCGGTCCGCGCCCAGCACCTGCGCGACGCGGTGCTCGATCTCCGGGACCAGGCCCTGCGCCAGGGCGACGACGTCGCGGCCCCGCTCCGTCGGCACCACGAGCTTGGCGCGCCGGTCGCCGGGATCGGGCACGCGGACCACGTAGTCGTGGTCCTCCAGGTGACGCACGAGCTCGGCCATCGCCTGCTTGGTCATCTGGGCGCGCTCGGCGAGCAGGCTGACGGTGGTCCCCGTGTCGTCGAGGTACTGGAACACCGCCGCGTGCGCGGAGCGGACCGCGTCGTGGCCCCCCTCGGCCAGGCGCGCGAGGACGACGTCGTTGAGCGCCACGAACGACTCGCGCATCAGGACGGCGAGGTTGGCCGGCCGCTCGCGACCGGCCAGGGTCGGTATGCGGTTTGACATCGACAGGACTCCTGTCTACCTTGGCGGACATGGACAAGATACCTGTCGAAAATACGGCCGGCGTCGAGACCCTCCGCGTGGGTCGTGACGAGATCGCCGTGCTCGCCGGCATCGCGGACACCGGCGGTGACCTGTTCGCCGTCGAGCTCCGGATGGCGCCGGGCGGCGGCCCGCCGGTGATGCACCGGCACGCGCCCAGCGAGGTCTACCGGGTGCTCGCCGGGGAGATGACCTTCTACACCACGGACGCCGACGGGCGGACGAGGCGCCGGGTGGCCGGCGTGGGGGAGACGGTGACGATGGCCGGCGGCACCCCGCACACGATCCGCAACGAGTCCGCCCAGGAGGCCGTGGCGTTCGGCGTGCACGCGCCCGGCGGCGTGATGGAGGGGTTCTCGCGGGCGGCGGCGGCGCTGGCGGCTGAGGGTCCGCCGGCGATGGAGGACGTGCTGGCGGTCGCGGAGCGCCACGGGATCGAGATGCTCGGTCCGGTACCGACCACCGATGCGCGATGAGCCTTCCCGTGTCGACCCCGATCCGCGCCGGCCCGGCCGTGCCCGACCTGCTCGACTACCGGGTGGTCCAGCGCGATGACCCGCGACCTCGCCCGACTCGCCACCGTCGCCGACGAGCTCGTCCGGTCCCCGGACCGGCGGCGCCTGCGGCTGTTGCGCCGCTACCTACGCGGGGTGACCGCCGAGATCGTCAACCACCACCGCGTCGAGGACGACGACGTCTGGCCTGGCCGCTGGGGCACGGGTGGTTCGGCGAGAGCGTGGCGGTGGCGCTGACCGTCACGGGCGACGCTCCGGCGGCCTCACACGGTGATGCTGATGGCCCTGCACGACGGGGACGACTTCGTCGTCGCGGCGTCGCAGGGCGGGGTGGACCGCGAGCCGCACTGGTGGCTGAATCTGCAGGCCGAGCCGCGCGCCGCGGTCGACTTCCGCGGTCGGCGCATCCCGGTGCACGCCGAGGAGATCGAGGGCGAGGCCCGCGACGCCGCGTGGCGCCGCGTCGTCGACGCCCTCCCGCGCGGCCAGGCCGAGGGCTACCAGGCCAAGGTCCGCCGCCGCATCGCGCTCGTCCGCCTGAGCCCCACGGCGGCCACCTAGCGCTCGGCGTCCCTCTTGATCGACGCGAGGTTCTTCTCCGCGCTGGAGCCCATCGCGCGCTGGAGGCCCCACTGCGGCACGGGGACGTTGACCTCCATCGTCGAGGACATGTCGACGCGCGAACGCCCGTCGCCCTCGTCGTGGATCGTGTAGGCGATCGTGCTCTCCTCGATGAGCTTGCCGGCGACGAAGGTCAGGGTGACCGAGGCGTCGCCGTAGCTCACCGCGTAGGTGGACGTCGTGGTGAACCCGATGGCGCCGAGGGTCACGTCGATCTTCGACGGCCGGCCCTGCGCGTCGTGCTCGGTGACCTTGGCCGACTTGGCCTCGTTGGCCCACCGCTCGGTGTTCTCGAGGTCCGAGATCACCTCCATGACCCGGGGCACGGGTGCGGCGATCTCGATCGACCTGGTCACCGGCTTGCTCACGGGTCTCCCTCCGACGGCTGACTGCTGCCCTCTACCCCGTGCCGCCTGCGGGTATCCGGTGGCCGTGGACACCACGGACCGGGCGCTCGAGGACGCGATCGGCGAGCTGCTCGACCGGCGGGCGGACGGGGCGACGATCTGCCCCTCCGAGGCGGCGCGTCGCGTCGACCCCGACGGCTGGCGCGACCTCATGCCCGATGCCCGCCGCGTCGCCGGACGGCTGGTCGCCGACGGGCGGGTGGAGATGACCCAGCGCGGCGAGGTCGTCGACCCGGCCACCGCCCGCGGGCCGGTGCGGCTGCGTCGTCCGTCGGGGTGACGTGGCCGGCGGGGCGCGTGCTCCTAGGCTGCCCGGGTGATGTTCGGTGCCCTCCGGCGCCTCCTGCGCGCCCTCATCGCCCTGCCCACCCCCGCACGGCGCGCCCTCGCCGGGCCCGCGGTCACCCGCGACCGGCAGACCCTCGACCTCGACGTGCAGCTCGTCCTGCGCCTGCTCGGACTGCTCGCGCCCGGCGAGGAGCCCTCGCTGGTCGACCAGCGCCGCGCGACGGACCGGGCCGCGGGGCTGGCCGAGTCGCTGACACCCGGGGTGACCGCCCGCGCGCTGACCGTGCCGGTGCCCGCGGGCCCCGGGCGGGACGTGCCGGGGACGCTGCCCGCCTGCCTCTACGAGCCCGCCGAGGTGGGCGACGGCCCGGCCGGGCTGCTCGTGCACTTCCACGGCGGCGGGTTCGCGCTGGGCAGCATCGCCTCGAGCGCGCCGCTGTGCCGGGTGCTCGCGCACCAGGCGGGGGTGCGGGTGCTGTCGGTGGAGTACCGCCTGGCGCCCGAGAACCCGTTCCCGGCGGGGCTGGCGGACGCGGCGTCGGCGCTGCACCACGTGCTCACCCACCGCGACGACTTCCGGGCGACGACGGTCGCGGTGGGCGGCGACTCCGCGGGCGCGAACCTCGCGCTCACCGCGGCGCACCAGCTCGCCCGCCGCGATCTCGAGACGGCGTCGTTCGTGCTCGCGCTCTACCCGGTGGCCGACGCCGGGCGCACCGGTGGTTCGCGGGACCTGTTCGCCGAGGGGTTCGGGCTGCGGACCGCCGACATCGAGGTGTTCGAGCGCTACTACCTGCCCGACGGGCTCGACGTCATCCGGCCGACCGGGCTGCTCGAGGTCGAGGACCTCGCGGTCATGCCGCCCTGCTACGTCTCGACGGCCGGCTTCGACCCGCTGCGCGACGAGGGCGAGGAGCTCGCCGACGCGCTGCGCCGGGCCGGGGTGCCCGTGGTCGCCCGCCGCTTCCGGGGGCTCGTGCACGGCTACGCGGGCTTCGCCGGCCTGGTGCCGGCAGCCCGGGACGCGGTGCTCGACGCCGCCTCGGCCCTCCGGACCGGTCTGGCTCTGGGCGCGCCGGCACGCTCGCTACGTGCGTGATCTTCTGAGCTATAGCTCAGAAGATCACGCACGTACGGGGTCAGTGGTTCAGCGTCTGCATGGCGGCGGCGGGGTAGCGCTCACCGGTCGCGACGCCGACCGGGGCCACGTCCTCGATCGCCTGCAGCTCCTCGGCGGACAGCGTCACGTCGGCCGCGCCCACGTTCTCCTCGAGGTAGCGGCGGCGCTTGGTGCCCGGGATCGGCACGACGTCGTCCCCCTGCGCCAGCACCCACGCCAGCGCGAGCTGGGTCGGCGTCACGCCCTTGCGCTCCGCCAGCGCGTTGACCTCGTCGAGCACCCGCAGGTTGGCCTGCAGCGCCTCGCCCTGGAAGCGCGGCGAGTTCCGGCGCCAGTCGCCCTCGGGCAGGTCGTCGGTGGCGCGGATCGTGCCGGCGAGGAAGCCGCGCCCGATCGGGCTGTAGGGCACGAAGCCGATGCCCAGCTCGCGGCAGGTGGCGAGCACCCCGTTGTCCTCGACGTCGCGGGTGAACAGCGAGTACTCGGTCTGCACCGCGCTGACCGGCGCGGTCGCGTGCGCGCGGCGGATCGTCTCGGGCGCGGCCTCGGAGATGCCGAGGAACCGCACCTTGCCGGCGTCGACGAGCTCGCCGAGGGCGCCCCAGGTCTCCTCGATCGGGACCTCGGGGTCGACGCGGTGCTGGTAGTAGAGGTCGACGTGGTCGGTGCCGAGGCGCCGCAGCGAGCCGTCGATCTGCCCGCGCAGGTAGTCCGGGTGCCCGTTGACGCGGCCCGTGCCCTTGCCGTCGGCGCCGATCTCGTTGCCGAACTTCGTGGCGAGCACGACCTCGTCCCGGCGCCGGGAGAGCACCGAGCCGAGCAGCTCCTCGTTGGTGTGCGGTCCGTACATGTCCGCGGTGTCGAAGAAGGTGACGCCCAGCTCCAGCGCGCGCTCGAGCGTCGCGCGCGACTCGGTGTCGTCCTGGCCGCCGTAGGCGAAGGTCATGCCCATGCAGCCCAGGCCCAGCGCGGACACGCGCAAGCCCTGGCTGCCGAGAGTGCGTTGCTCCATGCCGCGTGGCTGCCCCGGGTCACCGTGCCCTGAACGTGTGTCGTCGCGGTGACCCGCCCGGCCCCGCCGGGCTGGCACGGTGAGCCGGGTGCGCGTCGTGCTGGCCATGGTCGTGGTCCTCGTCTTCTCCCTGACCGGCGGGCCGGGCGCGGTCGCCGACCCGGGCCTGGTCGTCGGCGACGGCGCCGCGGTCGCGCCCGGCGCCACCGTCGGCGCCCAGATGGGCTGCGAGGAGCCGACGACCGCGCCCGCCACCGGCCCGGGCATCACCGGGAGCCCGTGGCAGCGCGACCCCGAGGGTCACCAGCCGTGGTCGGTGACCTCGACGCTCACCGTCGCCCCCGACGCGGCGCCCGGCCCGGTCACCGTCACCGCGACCTGCGGCGACCGCCCGCTGACCGCGACGCTGACCGTCGCCGACGCGGGGTCCGGGACGACCGTGCGCCTGCTCGTGGGCGGGGCGATCCTGCTCGTCGTCGTCGCGGCGATGGTGCTGCTGCAGCGGCGGCGCCGGGCGGCCGCCGGCTGAGCGGAGGCCGGGCGATCAGACCCGGGGCGCGAGGCGCGCCAGGGTGCGGCGGAGCTCGTCGACCAGGCGCTCGGGAGCCTCGACGAGGTCGTGCCACGTCACCTCGACCACGACCTACCCGTCGGCCACGAGCGCGCGCTTTCGGGCGCGCCCGTCGACGAACCGGTCGACGTCCTCGTGGTGGGCCCACCCGTCGACCTCGATCGCGAGCCGGACGTCCGCGAACGCGATGTCGAGCAGGGCGCGGCGTCCGCCGGTGAGGACCACCTCGAGATTGACCCGCCAGCCCGTGAAGCCGGCACGGCGCAGCAGGGCGAGCATCCGGCGCTCGGCCTCGGACGCCGCCCGGTCCGCGGCACGCGCGAGCAGGCGTCCCGCGGCGCGGGAACCACGGCGGCCCAGGGTGCGGGACTGGGCGCGCCGCAGGTCGTCGAGGTCGACGTGGCGTTGCAGGGCGCGGTCGAGGAAGCGGCCCCCGTCCGCGCCGAGGGCGACCGCGGCGTCGAGGACCGTCAGCGGCGCCCGCGTCACCCACAGCTCGCGGTGGCGGGTGCGGTCGTCGCGGACCTCGCGCTGGACGACGCGGACCCCCGGCGGCGCCGTCCGCGAGCAGCCCGGCGGCAGGGCCACCGTGACGGGGCGCGGGTCAACGACGCCGAGCCCCAGCCACCAGGCGGCGGTGATCGCGACCAGCGTGCCCTGGTCACCGGCCCAGGCCGCGGCGGCGCGCACGCGGGCCGCCACGGTCCAGGCCCAGGCGATGTCCAGGAAGGTCCGGGGCGCGCGCCGCACCCACCGTCCGGTGGCGAGGCGCCAGGCGATGGCGTCGTCGGTCAGCCCGCACGCGCGGGCCTGGTCCCGGCTGACGACCCCGTCGTGGGAGGCGAGGAAGCGGTCGATGTCCACGCCGGGTTCGACGCAGCAGGGCGCCGTCCGGCTCCGTGATCGTCGATCCGAGGAGGTCCGGGGCGGTGGAGGCCCGGCAGGTCCTCGGATCGGCGATCAGGCCAGCGCGCGCCCCACCTGCCGGCCCGAGAACAGGCAGCCGCCGAGGAACGTCCCCTCCAGCGATCGGTAGCCGTGCACCCCGCCGCCGCCGAAGCCCGCCGCCTCGCCCGCCGCGTACAGCCCGGGGAGCGGCGTCCCGTCGGCGCGCAGCACGCGGCCGTCGAGATCGGTCCACAGCCCGCCGAGGGTCTTGCGGGTGAGCAGGTGCAGCTTGACGGCCACGAGCGGGCCGGCGGCCGGGTCGAGGATCCGGTGGGGCGGGGCGACGCGCACGACGCGGTCGCCGAGGTAGGCGCGCGCCCCGCGGACCGCCGCCAGCTGGCCGTCCTTGCCGTAGGCGTTGGCCAGCTCGGCGTCGCGGGCCAGGACCTCGCGCTCGATCCCCGCATGGTCGAGCAGCGGCGTCGGCGTCAGGGCGTCCATGCGCGCGAGGAGGGTGCGCATGTCGTCGGCCTGCACGAAGTCCTCGCCGTCGCGCTGGAACGCCGCGACCGGCCCCGTCGGCCCCGGCCGGACCCGCTGCAGGGTCTGGCGGAGGTCCCGGCCGGTGAAGTCGGGGTTCTGCTCGGAGCCCGAGAGCGCGAACTCCTTCTCGAGGATGCGCTGGGTCAGCACGAACCAGGTGTGGTCGTGGCCCGTGCGCCGGATGTGCTCGAGCGTCGCGAGCGTGTCGTACCCAGGCCACAGCGGCGGCGGCAGGCGGCGGCCCTCGGCGTCGAACCACAGCGACGACGGCCCGGGCAGGATCCGGATGCCGTGCAGCGGCCAGACGGGCGAGTGGTTGACGATGCCCTCGGTGTAGTGCCACATGCGGTCGCGGTTGACGACGCGCGCGCCGGCGTCCTCGCTGATCCCGATCATGCGGCCGTCGACGTGGGCGGGCACCCCCGAGATCATGTGCCGCGGGGGCGGGCCGAGGCGCTCGGGCCAGTGGCGGCGCACGGCGTCGTGGTCGCCGCCGATGCCCCCGGAGGTGACGACCACGCTCGGGGCGCTCAGCTCGAAGGAGCCGACCGCGGTCCGCGATCTCGACGCGCCGCGAGCCACGGCGGAGGGCTCGAGCACGGTGCCCGACACCCCGGTCACCGCGCCGGCCGTGACCTCGAGGGCGTCGACGCGGTGGCGGTACCGGATGTCCACGCGGCCGTCGTCGACGGCGGCCTGCACGCGGCGCACGAACGGCTCGAGGATGCCGGGGCCGGTGCCCCAGACGATGTGGAAGCGGGGGACGGAGTTGCCGTGCCCGGTCGCCGATGCCCCGCCCCGCTCGGCCCAGCCGACGACGGGGATGAAGCGGACGCCCATCGCGTGGAGCCACGGGCGCTTCTCGCCCGCCGCCCACTCGACGTAGGCGCGGGCCCACTCACGGCCCCAGCGGTCCTCGTCGGGGCGGTCGAAGCCGGCGCTGGAGGTCCAGTCGGACCAGGCGAGGTCGAAGGAGTCGCGGACGCGCAGGCGGCGCTGCTCGGGGCTGTCGACGAGGAAGAGCCCGCCGAACGACCACCACGCCTGCCCGCCGAGCGACGCCTCGGGCTCCTGGTCGAGCAGGAGCACCCGGCGTCCGGCATCGGCGAGCTCGGCGGTGGCCACGAGGCCGGCGAGACCGGCCCCGACCACGATGACGTCGGCGTCGGGCATGGCGACATCGTGGCAGTCGAGCAGGGGTATTTCCTGGCGTTCAACGCCAGCGTGGCCCCCACGCTGGCACGGGGGTTACTGGAGGCCCAGCTCGTCCGAGCAGGTCGGCCAGGCGTTCCAGCCCTGCTCCTCCTGCACCTTGCGCGCGACGGCGATCTGCTCGGAGCGCGAGGCCTCGTCGGGGGACGCCGCGTACTGGTCGCCGCCGAACTCCTCCCACGTCGAGTCGGTGAACTGCAGGCCGCCCTTGAACCCGTTGCCGGTGTCGGCCTCCCAGTTCTGGGTGCTCTCGCACATCGCGAGGCGGTCCCAGGTGCCCGACGACGCCGCCGGCGCGGCCACCGCCGTCCCGGCGATCGCCAGCGGGCCGGTGACGGCCACCGCGGCGACGACGCCCGCGCGCAGCACGGGGCGGGACGGGGAGGCGGGCAGGCAGTGGCGTCCAGACATTCGGGACTCCGATCCGTTCGGGGTTCGTCTCGGCGGGCGTCGTCCCGGGGAGTGGCGCTGGGGAGCGGGCGACGTGGCAGGGACCGTAACCGAACCGAGACCTTTAGTGACAAGCCGTGACGAACCGACCCGCGGGGTGTCGCGGTGAGTGGTCGACGGCCCGCGTCGGGCGGCGAACGGAGCAGCGATGCGTCCTCCGCGCTGCTCCGAACGGTGCGTCGGGGCGCGCGGGGACCGAGGTGGGCGGGGCTTACTCCGCGGGCACGAAGCCGACCGCGGCGCGGTGCCCGCAGCAGGGCTCGCCGGCCAGGTCCCCCGTGCGCCGCGGCTCGGGGCGCCACTGCGCCGCGAACACGAGTCCCGGTGCGACGAGGTCGACGCCCGCGACGATCCCGGCCAGCTCGCCCGCCGACCGGGGCGTGATCGCGCCGCGCGGGTAGGCGGTGCTGAGGCGGCGCAGCGCGCCGATGTCGACGCGCGGGTCGTCCCCCGACAGGTGCGAGACGGCGAGCGCGCTGCCCGGCACGAGGAGGGAGAGGTACGAGGCGACGACCGCCCGGGCCTCCTCGTCGTCGGGGACGTGCTGGAGCACCGAGAACATCAGCAGGCCGACGGGGCGGTCGAGGTCGAGCACGTCGCGGACGGCGGGCGTGTCGAGCACCTCGTCGGGCCGGCGGAGGTCGCCGCGCGACACGGTGACGCCGGTGGTGCGCCCGAGCAGCAGCTCGCCGTGCGCCACCGCGACGGGGTCGACGTCGACGTAGGCGACGCGGGCGTCCGGGACGACGCGGCGGGCGACCTCGTGGGTGTTGCCCATGGTCGGGATGCCGGAGCCGAGGTCGAGGAACTGGTCGATCCCCGCGTGTGCGAGGAAGGTGACGGCGCGGCGCAGGAACGAGCGGTTCTCGCGCACGATGGGCACGACGAGGGGCTCGGCGTCGACGAGCTCGCGGCCGAGGTGGCGGTCGACCGCGCCGTGCGAGGTGCCGCCGAGCAGGAAGTCGTAGACCCGGGCGGACGACGGCCGCTCGAGGTCGTCCTCCGCGAGGCGCAGCGGGAGGCCCGCCGCGGGAGTGCGCGGGTCGTCGACCACGGTCCTCCCTCTCGCCGGGTCGCCGAGGGTGCCCGGGCGACGTGTCCAGTAGCCGACAGTTCCGGGCCGGTGTCAACACAGGGGGGTCGCCCGTCCATCCCAGCGGAGGACACGAGTTCGACCGTCCGTGGTCGACACGCCGCATCAGGTTCGCACGACACGCCGGACGGCGGCGAGAGAGCCCGTCCTCGCGTGACCCACCGTGAACCTGGCGAAGATCTCGGACGTGCAGAACCTGCCGCACCGGGCCCAGTGTTGGGTCGGTGTTGGGTCCCGCGACACGTCGTCGTCGGCCGGAGGGGCGTTGCGACGGCCACGGTCGGAGGTGTGCGCGTCGCCGTCGTCACCGAGTCCTTCCTCCCCGCCGTCAACGGCGTCACCAACTCCGTGCTCCAGGTCGTCGCCCACCTCCGGCGCCGCGGGCACCAGGCGATGGTCATCGCCCCCGGCGCGGGGCCCGACGAGGTGCCCGGCGCCCCGGACGTGCCGGTCGTGCGCGTCCCGGCCGTCGACCTGCCGGTGGTGGACTCGCTGCCCGTCGGGGTGCCGACGCCGGCGGTGCGGGCCGCGCTCGCGGAGTTCCGTCCCGACGTCGTGCACCTGGCGTCGCCGTTCGTGCTCGGGGCGCGGGCGCTGACCGTCGCACGCCGGATGCACGTGCCGGCGGTGGCCGTCTACCAGACCGACGTCGCCGGCTTCGCCGCGTCGTACGGCATCGGCCTGACCGCCCGCGCCGCGTGGCGCTGGATCCGCCGCGTGCACTCCGGGGCCGCCCGCACGCTGGCGCCGTCGCGGTGGGCGGTGGACGCCCTGCGCGCCCACGGCGTGCCCCGCGTGCACCGGTGGGGCCGCGGCGTCGACACCGCGCGCTTCGACCCGGCCCGCCGCGACGACGACCTGCGCGCCGCGCTGGCGCCCCACGGCGAGCTGCTCGTCGGCTATGTCGGGCGCCTCGCCCCGGAGAAGCGGGTCGAGCGGCTCGCCGCGCTCGAGGGGCTGCCCGGGGTGCGCGTCGTCGTGGTCGGCGACGGGCCGTCGCGGGCGCGCCTGGGCGAGGTGCTCCCGTCGGCGCACTTCCTCGGCTTCCGCGGCGGCACCGAGCTCGCCCGGGCCTACGCGTCCTTCGACGCCTTCGTGCACACCGGGCCCCACGAGACGTTCTGCCAGGCGGTGCAGGAGGCCCAGGCCTCGGGCCTGCCGGTGCTCGCCCCGGACGCGGGCGGGGTGGCCGACCTCGTCGCCCCGGGCCGCACCGGCTGGCTCTACGACCCGGCCGGCCCCGACGCCGGGCTCACCGGCCCGGTCGTCGCGTGGCGCGACGACCCCGACGCCCGCCGGGCCATGGGCGCCGCGGGCCGGCGGGCGGTGCTCGGCCGGACCTGGCCCTCGGTCTGCGAGGAGCTGCTCGGGCACTACGCCGCGGTCCTGCCCGGGCACGAGGGCGACGCGGCCGGTGGGGTCGCGGCTTGAGTTCACCGGGACCACACCCGTCGGCCACGCCGGGGTGGGCCGCCGGGCGATCTCGGTCCGTAGACACCGGGCCATGGCCACATCCCAGGTGCTGGCGCGGTCCCCCGGACCCGCCCCCGCCCGCCCGGACGACCGGCTCACCCCGCTGACCGAGCCCGCGCCGACGGTCCCCGCGCGCGCCGCCGGGCGCTACAGCCTGCTGCTGACCCGCGAGCCCGCCCACGTCGCCGCGGCGCAGCGGCTGCGCCACGCGGTGTTCGCCGGCGAGCAGGGCGCGCGCCCGTCCCCGCACGACGCCGTCGCCCTGGCGGCCGCCGCCGACGGGCGCGACGCCGACGCCTTCGACGCGCACTGCGACCACCTCGTGGTCCGCGAGGACGCGAGCGGCGAGATCGTCGGCACCTACCGGATGCTCACCCCCACCGGGGCGCGGGCGGCGGGGCGCCTCTACGCCGACACCGAGTTCGACCTCGGCGCCATTTACCCGCTGCGCGCCGGGCTCGTCGAGGTGGGGCGCTCCTGCGTGCACCCCGCGCACCGCCACGGCGTCGTGCTCTCGCTGGTCTGGGCCGGGATCGGGCGCTACATGGCGCTCACGGGCCATCGCTGGGTCGTCGGGTGCGCCAGCGTCCCGCTGACCGCCGAGGGCGCCCTGCCCGGCGGGGTGTGGGACCTCGTCGCGTCGCGCCACCTGGCCCCGGCCGCCCGCCGGGTGCGGCCCTGGCGCGAGGCCCCGATCGGCGCGCACGACCCGCACGCCCCCGGGGCCGGGCGGGCCGCGCACGCCGCGCTCCCGCCGCTGCTGCGCGGCTACCTGCGGCTCGGCGCCGAGATCGGCGGCCCGCCCGCCCTCGACCCCGACTTCGGCGTCGCCGACCTGTTCGTCCTGCTCGACCACACCGCGATCGACCCCCGCTGGCGTCGCCACCTGTTCGGGGAGGGCGCGTGAGTCCCTGGTCGCCGACCTCGCCCTGCGCCCCGGGCTGCCTGCCCGCCCCGGAGCCCGTCGCCGGCGCGGCTCGGGCCCGGTGCGTCGCGCGGGTGACCGTCCGCGTCGTCGCGCTCCTCGCGGTCCTGCTCGCGGGCCTGGTCGTGGCCTTCCTCGTCCCGCTGGTGCGCCCCAGCGCGGTCGGGCGGGCGCAGCAGTGCTGGACCGCCGCCGCGCTGGGCGCCTGCGGGGTGCGGGCGCGACGCACCGGCCCCGCCGTCCCGCCCGGCGCGCTCGTCGTGGCCAACCACGTCTCCTGGCTCGACGTGCTCGCGCTGGGCGCCGTGGCACCGGTGCGGATGCTCGCCAAGCGCGAGGTCCGTCAGTGGCCCGTGCTGGGCGTCATGGCCGCCTGCGTGGGCACGGTGTTCCTCGACCGCGACCGTCTGCGCGCCCTGCCCGCCGCCGTCGCGGGCCTCGCCGACGCCCTGCGCGCCGGCACCCCGATCGGCGTCTTCGCCGAGGGCACCACCCGCTGCGGGCGCGACCTCGGCCCGTTCCGCCCCGCGGCGTTCCAGGCCGCGCACGACGCCGGCGCGCCCGTCGTCCCGGTGGCCGTGCGCTACCGCCGCGACGGCGTCCCCCTCGACGCCAACGCGGCCTTCGTCGGCGACGACACGCTCGCCGACTCGCTGCGCCGCGTGCTCGCCGCGCGCGGGCTCGTCGTCGACGTCGTGGCGCTCCCGGCGATCGATCCCGGCGCGGTGCCGGCAGGGCCCGCCAACGCCGACGCCCGCCGGGCCCTCGCGCGGGCCGCGGCCACGGCGATCGCCGACGCCCTGCCGCCCGACCCCGGCGGCCACCCCGCCGCCGGTCCCCTCACCACCGTCCGGGAGCTCGACCATGCCGCCTGAGCCCGCCCCCCGCGCCGCCTCGTTCGCCGACCGCGCCGTGTTCGCGGCCCAGTTCGTCCGCGCGCCGCTGGCCACGGCGTCGGTGTGGCCGAGCAGCTCCGCGCTCGCCCGCGCCGTGGCCGACGCCGCCCTGCGTGTCGCGCCCGCCGACCCCGTCGTCGTCGAGCTCGGGGCGGGCAGCGGGGCGTTCACCGGCCTGCTCGCCCACCGCCTCGCGGGGCGGGGCCGCCAGCTGGCGGTGGAGGTCAACCCGGTGCTCGCGCACCGCCTCGCCGAGCGGTTCCCGCGCGTGGAGGTCGTGCCCGCCGACGTCGCCGAGCTGGACGCGCTGCTGGCCCTGCGCGGCATCGCCGGCGCCGACGTCCTGGTCAGCGGTCTGGGCTGGTCGGCGACCCGGCCCGGGCGCGGGGACTCGCTGGTGCCGGTGATGGCGCGGGCGCTCGCCGACGACGGGGTGCTCGTCCAGCTCGCGTACGGCCCGACGTCGTGGGCCGCGCCCGCGCGGGCCCTGCGCGCCGACCTCGCGGCGTGCTTCGCCGAGTGCGGGACGTCCTCGATCGTGTGGCGCAACCTGCCCCCGGCCCTCGTGCACCGCGCGGCCCGCCCGCGACGCTGAGCCGTGCCGGGCGGTCGCCCACGCGTCACACGCGGCACACCCGCCTCGCCCGTGGGTGACGGCGGGTCACCCGGTCGGCCAGCGAGGGTCACCGAGGGCCGACGCGTCGTGATCCGCCCAGGTCAGGGGCGGGGTGGTCCGCGGACTCGTGTACGGTCCCGCAACCATCGGCCCGGCCGTCCGGACCGCGGCAGCCGTCGCGGCGTGGCGTCCTCGGTCGAACCACCGTCCGTGTGACCGTCTGTCTGACCGGTCCGACCGACGTCGCGGACCCCGCGACGATCCCGCACCACAGAGAGGGGAGACACCGCGATGGCACTCCCGACGCTGACCCCCGAGCAGCGCGAGGCCGCCCAGGCCAAGTCGCGCGAGGCCCGCCAGGCGCGCTCCGCCCTGCTGGCCGGCATCAAGAGTGGGGACGAGTCCATCCCCGCCGTGCTCGACCGTGGCAAGAGCGACCCGATCGCCGGCAAGACCAAGGTGTCGCAGCTCGTCCGGGCACTGCCCGGCTACGGCCCGGCCAAGGCCGCCGCCGTGCTCGAGCAGGCCGGCATCCCCGAGGACCGCCGGGTGGCGGGCCTCGGCTCCCGCCAGCGCGAGGCACTGGTCTCGGCGCTGGGCTAGAGACACCGCGCCCGCCCCGCCAGGGCGGGCCCGGAACGACACCGGGGCGGCCGGCGATCCTCATCGGATCGCCGACCGCCCCGTCGTCTGTCTGCTGTCTGCCCGGAGCGGCTCAGTAGCCGCCGGAGTCCTGCGCGTCGCCCGTGCGGTCCGCCCGGTGCCGGCCGCCGCCCTCGGCGTCGCGCGGCGTCGAGCGCTCGGCCGAGGACGCGGCGGGCGACGGGGTGGCCGCCGCGGGCGCCACGGCTGCGGCCGCCGTCCCGGCCTCGCTCACCCGGAGCTCGCCGGTCGGGGGCGTCGGGTCGTCGCCGAGCATCGCGCTGCCGCCGACGACGGCGACCCCGCCCGCGGCCAGGGCGCCGACGAAGGCCAGGGCGCCGGCAGTGCGGGTGGGCAGGGGGACGCGCCGTCCCGGACGCCCGCGGCCGACGGCGGGCACGGCGTGCGACGGCGTCGGCGGGGCGAGCGCGCTGGGCACCGCGGCGGGGTAGGCGGGACGCGGCGTGCCGCCGGTGCTCGGGTCGGCGGGCAGGTCGGCCGCCGTGCGAGGCACGGCGGCGGTCGCCGTGCCGCCGGTGGGCGACGTCCCGACCTCGGGCAGCCCGGCGCGGCGGGCGCTCGCCGCCGCGAGGGCGATGGCGGCGAGGTCGAGCGGCGAGGTCTCGGACGCCCGGACGGGCGCGACCGGCGGGAGTGCGGCGGGTGCCGGTCGGCGGGCGCCGCGGCCGACGCGGGGCAGCGGCCCCGAGGGGTGCGCGGCGCCGAGGCCCTGCTGCGGGAGCAGGGCGCCGAGGTCGGTGCGCGTGCTGGTGCTCGGTGGGGGCGGCGTCGCTGTTCGGGCGCCGTCGGCACGGTGTCGGGCCATGCGTCTTCTCCGTCGCGCCGCCGGGGGTGGACCTGGCCGAGGGGGAGCGAACCAGGTGCCGCGCGACCGGTGGGGAGTCCGGCGCCGGCGTTCGGCCTGTCCCGCGGATGCTCGGGGGCCGCGCCCGCCGGACAGGCCCGGGGCGGGACGAGCGCGGGTCCGGCCAGCTGCCACGAGTGCCCGGACGTCGATGACACTAGGCCCCGGGGGAAGACCGCCCGGGGCGCCCGTCTCCCGGCCGAGCGACGCCGCGGGCCCCGGATCTGCCCTGCTCACGGGGCTGCCGGAGGGTGACGACTCGGCGACGGTGAGGTCTCGGAACCATCACGGAGTGACGTAGGTCACCATCAGGTGCGGCTGTTCGGCGCAGGAGGGCCGTCGCGCTCCGCATCCGGCGCGCGGGTGCCCTGGGCCGGGTGGGGGTCGCGTACTGTCGCGGGTCGACAATCCGGGGACGGACGCGTTGCATCGGTGCCGTCCCCCGACCGACGCGGCGCGGGTGGTGGGTGCGCCCAGCCCCGGCCGCGCCCGCACCCCAGCACGGCGTCCCGGTCCACCGGGGCGCGGAGAGGCGTCGATGAGCGACCGGGTCTCCCCCCACCCCGATCCCCATCAGGACCCCCACCCCGACCGCCCCGGCTCCACCGGGGAGCACGTCCTCCAGGACGCGCTGGGCACCACCGACCGGGCGGCGCGCTTCTACGACGACCAGGTCTGCGACCGCCTCGTGCCGTCCATGCAGGAGTTCGTGGCGCGCATGTCGATGGCGTTCGTCGCCACCTCCGACGCCCACGGCGAGTGCGACTCGACGCTGCGGGCCGGGCCCCCCGGCTTCCTGCGGGTGCTCGACGACCGCCACGTCGCCTGGCCCGAGTACCGCGGCAACGGCGTGATGGCGAGCCTGGGCAACATCAGCGAGAACCCGCACGTCGGGCTGATGATGATCGACTTCACCGACGAGCTCATCGGCCTGCACGTGAACGGGAGCGCCCGGCTGGTCGAGGACGACGCGCTGCGCGCCGAGCACCCCGACCTGCCGCGGGAGTCCGTGCCGGGGCGCCGGCCCGACGTGTGGGTGGAGGTCACCGTCGAGGAGGCCTACGTCCACTGCCGCAAGCACATCCCCCGGCTGGTCCCGGTCGACCGCCGGCGCTCGTGGGGCACCGACGACGCGCGCCGCAAGGGCGGCGACCACTTCGGCGTCGCGGCGGCCCGCCGGGCGGTCGCCGAAGGCGCGGCGGACACCGAGGGCCCCGAGGTCGACCCCCGGACGGAGCAGCGGGCCGGGGCAGGGGCATCCTCCGCGGAGTGACCACCGATCGCCACGCGTGGAGCAGGCCCGAGCTCGAGAGGGTCGCCCCCGGCGTCCACCGCCTGCCCCTGCCGCTGCCGAGCGACGCGCTGCGGGCGGTCAACGTCTACCTGCTCGCTCCCCGGGGCACCGACGGTGAGCTGACCCTCGTCGACGGCGGCTGGGCGATCGACGCGTCCCGCGACGTGCTGGCCCGGCTGCTCGGCGAGCTGGGCGTCGAGACCCCCGAGGTGCGGCGCTTCCTCGTCACGCACGTGCACCGCGACCACTACAGCCAGGCCGTCGCGCTGCGCCGCGAGCACGGCGCCCGGGTGTCGCTGGGGACGGGGGAGCGCGACTCCCTCGAGCGCATCCAGGGCCCGGACCGCGGGTTCGACGCCCAGGTCGCGGCGCTCGACCGGGCGGGCGCGCAGGCGCTCGCCGACGAGGTCCGGTCGTGGCTCGCGCAGGCCGAGGCACCGCCCGCGGAGGACTTCGCCCTCCCCGACGACTGGCTGGTCGACGGCCAGCGCCTGGACGCGGGCGGGCGCTCGCTGCGGGTCCGCGAGACGCCGGGCCACACGCGCGGGCACGTCGTGTTCGTCGACGAGACCACCGCCGACCGGACGATGCTGTTCGCCGGCGACCACGTGCTGCCCCACATCACGCCCTCGATCGGCTTCGAGCCCGCCGCGCAGCCCGGGGCGCTCACCCGCTACCTGTCCTCGCTCGCGGCGCTGCGCGCCGAGCCGGACCGCTTGCTCCTGCCCGCCCACGGGCCGGTCGCGCCGAGCGTCCACGCCCGCGTCGACGAGCTGGTGGCCCACCACGACCGGCGCCTCGACGAGATCGCCGCGGCCGTCGCGTCGGGCCTGCCCACGGCGGCGGAGGTCGCCGGCGCGATCCGGTGGACGCGCCGCGAGCACCGTCTCGAGGACCTGGAGACGTTCAACCGGATGCTGGCGGTGCTCGAGACCGACGCCCACCTCGAGGTCCTCGCCGCCCAGGGCCGCGTGGCGCGGGTCGCCGAGCCGGACGGCGCCGGCAGCGACGAGGTCGTGCGACACACCGCCGCCTGACCCGACACGCCCGGCCCGGCGGCGCCGCGTCGCGAGCGCGGCTACCGTGGATGGTCGTCCCGGCACACCGGCGCCGGACCGTCCCGCTGGAGAAGGCCCGCGTGACCGCCTCGTCCACGTCCGCCGCCGACACCGCCCGCGGCGACCGCCCCGATGCCGACAGCTCCGAGATCGGCGGCTCCGCCGACCCGGTCGCCGTCGAGCAGCCCTACGTCACGATGCTCTACGGCAAGCTCGACGACCGCCGCGCCGAGACCGCCGGCCTGCTCGCCCGGGTCCTGCGCGACGAGACCACCGGGACCCCGCAGGCCGTCTCCGAGCGCGACGCGGCCGCCCAGATGTACTCCGAGCAGCTCGCCACGCTGTCCGCGGTCGAGAACGGGCTCTGCTTCGGGCGCCTGGACCTCGACCCCGACCGGCCCCCGCCCCCGCCGGCCGACGACCGCCGCGCGGGCGACGAGGTCGAGGGTCTCGAGCAGGACGTCCTCTACGTCGGGCGCCTCGGCCTGCTCGACGAGGACCACGACTACGAGCCGCTGCTCGTCGACTGGCGCGCCCCGGCCGCCCGGCCGTACTACACGGCCACCGCGGCCTCGCCCGACGGCGTGCGCCGCCGCCGGCACATCCGCTCGCGCAGCCGGCGGGTCACCGCGGTCGACGACGAGGTGCTCGACCTCTCCGAGGCCGCCCGCCTCGGCGCCGCCACCCAGCGCACCGGCCTGACCGGCGAGGCCGTGCTGCTCGCCGCGCTCTCGGCCGGACGCACCGGGCGGATGGGCGACATCGTCGCCACCATCCAGGGCGAGCAGGACCGGGTGATCCGCTCCAGCGCCAACGGCGTCGTGGTGGTCGAGGGCGGCCCCGGGACCGGCAAGACCGCGGTCGCGCTGCACCGCGCGGCGTACCTGCTCTACACCCACCGCCGCCAGCTCGCGAAGCGCGGCGTGCTCGTCGTCGGCCCCAACCCGACGTTCCTGCGCTACATCGAGCAGGTCCTGCCCTCGCTCGGCGAGACCAGCGTGCTGCTCTCCACCGTCGGCGAGCTCTACCCCGGGCTGTCCGCGCGCCGGGCCGAGCCCGCGGAGGCGGCCGCGCTCAAGGGCCAGGCGGACATGACCCGCGTGCTCTCGGCCGCCGTGCGCGACCGCCAGGAGCTGCCCCGGCGCCCCGTCGAGCTGGTGGTCGACGGCGAGCCGGTGGTGCTCGACCGCGACCTCGTCGCCCAGGCCCGCACCCGCGCGCGGCGCACCCGCCGCCCGCACAACGACGCCAAGCGCACCTTCGTGCGCGAGGTGGTCGACCAGCTCGCCCGCCGCGAGGTCGACCGGGTGGGCCGCGACCTCGACGGCCGTTCGAGCCTGCTCGACCGCGGCGACCTCGCCGACGTCCGCGCCGGGCTGCGCGCCGACCCCGACCTGCGGGCGGTGCTCGACGACCTGTGGCCGACGCTGACGCCGCCGCAGCTGCTCGCCGACCTGTGGACCACCCCGCACCGCCTGCGGGCCGCCACGCGCGGCTGGCCCGACGCCGACCGCCGCCGGCTGGCCCGCGCCGCCCCGCCCGCGTCGCTCGCCGACGGCGACTGGTGGAGCCCCGCGGACGCGGTGCTGCTCGACGAGGTCGCCGAGCTGCTCGGCGAGGACGACACCGCCGCCCGCGAGGCCGAGGAGCGCAAGCGCGAGGCCGACGAGGCCTACGCCGCGGGCGTACTGGAGATCCTCGCGATGGAGGAGGACTGGGACCCCGAGCTGCTGCGCCCCACCGACGTCATCGACGCCAGCGTGCTGGCCGACCGCACCCGCGAGGTCACCCACGCCTCCGCCGCCGAGCGCGCCGCCGACGACCGCACCTGGACGTTCGGCCACGTCATCGTCGACGAGGCGCAGGAGCTCTCGCCGATGGCGTGGCGGGTGCTCATGCGCCGCTGCCCCAGCCGCTCGATGACGCTGGTCGGCGACGTCGCCCAGACCGGCGCCCGGGCCGGGGCGTCGTCGTGGGGCGAGGTGCTCTCGCCCTACGTGTCCGCGCGCTGGCGCCGCGAGGTGCTGACGGTCAACTACCGCACGCCCGCCGAGATCATGGCGGTGGCCTCGGACGTCCTCGCCGCGATCGACCCCACGGCGGCCACGCCGACGTCGGTCCGCGAGTCCGGGGTCGAGCCCCGCGCCGTCGCCGCCGACGAGGCCGGGCTGGCCGCCGCGGCGGCGTCCTGCGCGCGCGAGGCCCGCGACGCCGTCCTCGACGCCGAGGGCGCCGGGCGCGTCGCGGTGCTCGCGCCGGGGACCCGGGTGCCCGCGATCGCCACGGCCCTGGGTGTGGCGGCGGGACCGGGCGGCGACCCGGCCGTGGACCTCGAGTCCGAGGTCGTCGTGTGCGAGGTGTCCGAGGCCAAGGGCCTGGAGTTCGACGCCGTCGTGCTCGTCGACCCGGACGGCGTGGTCGACGGATCGCCCCGCGGCCTCAACGACCTGTACGTCGCGCTGACACGCGCCACGCGCTCGCTCGTGGTGGTTCACCCCGGGGCGCTCCCGGCCGTCCTGGGCCGTCTCGAGGACGCCGATCGCCCCGTGTCCGGTGTGTCCTCCGATGTGTCCTGAGACCGATCGGGTAACGCCCGCGCGCCGCGAGCCGAACCACCGGGGGCAGGCCGGGCGCGGTCGCCGGTCCGTGGTGACGTCCGGGCGGCGGGTTGCCGAAGGGCAACCCGCCGTTCGGGCGACGCGCCGCCCCGGACGTCACGCAGACGAGGGACCCGGTCGTACGGGATGATCGGGGACCGAGCCGCGCACCGGGAGGAGGGCCGGCCATGAGTACGGACACCGGCCCACCGGCGACGGTCGGCGGCCGCTACACCCTCGGCGACCTCATCGGGCGCGGCGGTGCCGCCGACGTGTTCCGGGCCCGCGACGAGCTGCTGGGCCGCGACGTCGCCATCAAGATGTTCAACGCGGCCGGCTCGGCCACCGCCGAGGGCGCCTCGCCCGGCGACCCGGCCGACCCGGCGGAGAAGATCGGCGACATCGAGGAGGGCCAGGAGGCCCGCCACCGCCGCGAGGTGCTCACGCTGGCCGGCCTCTCGCACCCCGGCCTCGTCACCGTCTACGACGTCGGCGACGAGGACGGCCGCGCGTACTTCGTCATGCAGCTCATCGAGGGCGACACGCTGGCCCAGCGCGTGCGCGCGGGCCCGCTGCCCGTCGTCGACGTCGTCGCGCTGGGTGCCGCCCTGGCCGACGCGCTGGCCTACGTGCACCGCCGGGGCGTCGTGCACCGCGACGTCAAGCCGGGCAACGTCCTGCTCGACGCCGAGGGCCGCGCCCACCTCTCGGACTTCGGCATCGCCGCCGTCCACGACGCCGCGCCCGTGACGGCCGCCGGCATGGTCATCGGTACCGCGTCGTACCTCAGCCCCGAGCAGGTCCGTGGCGAGCCCATCGACGGCGCCGTCGACATCTACGCGCTGGGCCTCGTGCTCATCGAGTGCCTCACCGGGCGCCGCGAGTACCCCGGCAACGCGCTCGAGGCCGCGGTGGCCCGGCTGCACCGCCGCCCCGTCGTCCCGCCCGGCCTGCCGCCGGGTCTCGAGACGCTGCTCACGGCGATGACCGCCGACGACGCCGCCGACCGCCCGACGGCCGAGGAGGTCGTGGTCGCCCTGCGGGGCGTGTCCCGCGAGGTCGGCATGGAGGCCGAGACCGTCCTGTCGCCGGTGCTCATGAGCGCGCCCACCGGTGCGCTCGCGGGCTCCGGGCCGATGGCCGTCGGGCCCGCCACCCAGGCCCGCGCCCCCGAGCTGGAGGCCACCGGCGCCTCGCTGCTCGCCCAGCCGCCCGTGCGGCGGCGCCGACTCGCCGCCGCCGTGGCCGCCGCCGCGGCGGTGCTGCTCGTCGCCGGTTCGGCCGTGGCGTACGCGGTGCTCGCGCAGGACACGCCGCTGCCGCCCCCGCCGGTGGCCACGCTCGCGCCGCCCCCGCCGCCGCTGCCGATCGCGCCGCAGGTCACCACCACCACCGACGAGACCGAGGCGGCGGCCGCCCCGCGCACGCGCCGCAGCACCACCGTGCGCCGCACGACCACCACGACGACCACCACCACCACGACGACCACGCGACCCCCGGCCGTCGTCGTCCCGCCCCCGGTGGTCGAGGAGCCGGACGAGGACGACACCGAGACGGCCTCCCCGGGTGTCCCGGCGCCGCGCCAGGGGCAGACGGTCCCGTAGGTCACCGGGCGGGTCAGCCGCCCGCGGGCAGCGGGGTGAGCGCGTCGGCCACGGAGAGCACCGGGCCCGCCGGCAGCAGGCCGACCACGGCCTCCGGGGCGGGCGGGAACACCTCGCCGAGCCCCAGCGCCGTCGCGGTCTCCGGGTCGGGCACCGCCGACGCCGTCCCCGAGCCCGAGATCACCGTGGCGCTGCCCGGCGCGTCCGGGCGGCCGACGGGCACGGCGCGCACCGTGACCCCGGCGCCGGGCACGGCGACGGCGTCCACCCGGTCGCCGGAGCCGTCGGCCTGGGCGAGCGTCGCGGGCGGGGTCGTCGTCGCGGGCGGGGTGGTGCCGACCGTGAGCAGCACCGGCCCGCCGCCGTCGGCGCTCGCGCAGGTGGTGGGCGCGTCGGCCATCGGCACCGCGCGGGGCACCGGGTCGGGGTAAGCGCTCACCGCGATCCCGCGCGCCGTGCCCAGGGGCCGCAGCTGGCCCGGCGACACGATCGGCACCGGGGCCCCGGCCCGCGCGGGATCGGGGTCGGACAGGCGCACGAGGCGGGCGACGACCTCGGGCACCTCCTGCACCCCTTCGCGCTGCACGACGTACCAGCGGTCGGGCGTCCCGGGCCCGACGAGGCGCACGACCCCGCCGACCGGCTCGCCGACCAGCAGCCCGCCCGGCGGGACCTCGCTCCGCCCGAGGATGGCCGGCGCGGTGATGGGCGGGCCCTCGGCGAGGGTGTTGAGCAGGCTCGTGCTCACCGGGCGCGGCAGCTGCCCGGCGAGGCCGAAGGCGACGACGACGGCGGGGTCGCGCAGGTCGAGGCGCGAGCGCACCCCGTCGTGCACGAGCCAGGTGCCGTCGAACCGGTCGCGCAGCAGCAGCCCGCGCCCCGGCTCGAGGGGACGCGCGGGGGCGGTCGGGCCGGCGAGGACGGTGGTCCACACGCGCGGCTGCTCCCACGGCCGCGCGGCGCCGGGCTGCGGGCTGCCGGTGTCGCACACCGACCAGACGGGCGGCACCGGCGCCCCGGCCGGCGGGAGCGCCGGCGCGTCGACGATGCCGACCCCGCGCTCGCGGGGCGCGGCGGCGATGTCGGCCTCGGTGACCTCGACCGGGGAGGGGTCACCCGCCGGCCCGCCCGCGGCGGCGAGGGCGGCGAGCACGAGGCGCGCGGAGGCGAGGTTGGGCACGGGCACCAGCCGGTCGGGCTCGTGCACGACGACGTAGAGCGCGCCCGAGCCCTCGGTGACCACGACGCCGGCGGTGCGCCAGTCGGCGGGACGGTCGAGCAGGCCCCACACCGCGGCCACCCCGAGCGCCAGCGCCGCGATCACCACCCCGGCGAGCGTGGCGCGGGTGTGCGAGCGCAATGGGTCCGCGCCGGGCACGGCCTGGCGCCGGACCAGCGCGGACTGCAGCCGGCGCAGCCCGAAGCGGTACGCGTGGACCTGGTCGGAGGTCGTCGTGGGCGGGGGCATCTCGTCGCGGATCGTGGCACGTCCGGAAGCAGCGAACGCGCCGTTCGCTGCTTCTCACGCAACGAACGGCGAGTTCGCTGCGTTGTTGTGGGGCCGGGTCAGGCGGCGACGGGCGTGCGCGCCGGGCGCGGGGAGATCCGTAGGCTGATCGTCGCGTGGACGACCTCGCGGCCGTCGGCGTCGGTGAGCGTGATCTCGGCGTCGACGTCCTCGCGCTCGTCGCCGAACGCCGGGGCCTCGGGGAACGTCGCCACCGCCAGGAGGTCGGTCTCGGCCTTCGCCAGGTACTGCACGGTCATCCCGCGCGGGATCCAGCGGTGCGTCGAGGGCACCGTGGCCTCGGCGAGCACGCCCATCGCGTACTCGGCGAGGTTGCAGGACGCGATGGCGTGGACCGTGCCGAGGTGGTTGTGCACGAGCCACCAGTTGCGCAGCGACACCTCCGCCCGCCCCGGCTCGAGGCGGCGGATCACGGGCGCCGCGGTGAGGAAGTACGGCGCGCGCAGCCACACGGCCGCGCTGACGAGCAGGCGCCCCGGCCACGAGCCGGAGAAGCGGCGCCAGGTGCCCAGGACGCTCGGAGTGCTCACGGCGCCAGGTTACCGGGCGGTAGCAAGTCCCCGCCCCGGACGACCACCCCACGCAGGGGGTGACGCGGTGGTTGACGAACGGTCGTTCGGGGGTACCACGGTCGTGCGCAACCAGGCGCTCCCCGCCGGGAGGACCCGATGACCACCCCTGGACCCGCCCGTCCCGCCCCGCTCGGGCCCGAGGGACTGCGCGACGTGCTCGTCGCGGTGCTCGACGACCTGGTCTTCCCCGCCCGGCGCTGGCAGGTGCTCACCACCGGCGACCTCTACGGCGTCGACACCGCCACGCGCAGCCTGCTGGCGCTGCTGCCCGAGCGCCACTACTCGTCGCTGGCCGAGATCGCCGCGGTGATCACCGCCGTGCTCGCGGGCCGCCCCGTCGAGGCCGTCGGGCAGGCGCCTCGCCCGCCGATGCCGCCCATCGCCCCCCGCCGCGGCCCCGTGCCCGTGGCCGGGCGCCAGGTCGTGCGCACCCCGGACCGCGCGCCCGCCCGCCGCCCGGTGCCCTCCACGCCGGTCGCCTGACGCCGGTCGTCGGCTTCAGCCCTGCTCGACGAGGTCGAAGGCGTCGTCGCCGATCCAGACGCGCAGGCCCTCGCCGTCGTCGGTGATCGCGCCCTCCTCCTCCTCGGAGAGCTCGCGGGCCGCGCCGAGCGAGCGCTCGTCGTAGCCCACGCGACCGTCACCGAGGTCCCGCGGTCGGTACTCCGACGCGAGCACCGCCGTCCGGCTGCGCGTCGCGAGGTACGCGGCGTTGTCCGACCCGACGTCGGCGACCCAGTTCTGCGCCCGCATGGGTGTGGGTCTACTCGACTCGCCACGGCCGCACAATCCGCTGGACCCGCACCCCGGTGCAGGTCCTAGCGTCGCTCCCGGTCGGCGGGAGGGGGCGGGGAGATGCGCGCGCTGCGCCCGTTGCGGCGGTCCGCCTACCGGCGACTGGCCGCGGCGCTCGCCCTGTCGGTGCTGGCCGAGGGCGTGTGGACGCTCGCCGTGGTGTGGCAGGTGGTCGAGCTCGGGGGCGGGCCCGTGGAGCTCTCGCTGGTGGCGGCGGCGCTCGCGCTCGGCGTGATCGTGACGGCGCTGCTCGGGGGCGTGCTCGCCGACCGCGTGCCGCAGAAGCGGATCCTCGTCGGCGTCATGGCGCTGCTCGCCGGCGCGATCGGGCTGGTCGCGGGGCTCGCGGCACTCGGCGCGCTGACCGTCCCGCTGCTCGTGGCCGTCGCCGCGGTGATCGGCCTGTCCATGGGGCTGTTCTTCCCCGCGTACTCGGCGCTCGTGCCGGCGATGGTCGACGCCGACGAGCTGCTCGCGGTGAACGGGCTCGAGGGCGTCGTGCGCCCCGTGCTGCTCCAGGGCGCGGGCCCCGCGCTCGCGGGTGCGCTGGTGGCGGCCGCGTCGCCGGCCGCGGCGCTCGGGGTCGCCGCGCTCACGTGCCTCGCCGGGCTCGGCGCGGCCCTGTCCCTGCCCGCGCGGGCCCTGCGCCGCGACCTCGGCGCCGACGGCGGCGGCCGCGTCACCGCCGTGCTCCGCGACCTGCGCGAGGGCGTCCGCTACATGGTCGGCACGCGGTGGCTGCTCGTGACGCTGGTGTTCGCGTCGCTGATGGTCCTGCTGGTGCTCGGGCCGCTCGAGGTGCTCGTCCCGTTCGCGATCATCGAGCGGGCCGGCGGCGGGCCCGGCGGGCACTCGCTCGTGCTGCTCGCACACGGGGCGGGCGGGGCGATCGCGTCGGTCCTCGTCGCCTCGCTGCGCCTCCCGCGCCGGTACCTGACGGTCATGATCACGATGTGGACGGCCGCCTGCGTCCCGATGGTCGTCTTCGGCCTCGCCCGGTCGGTGTGGCCCATGGTCGTCGCGGCCTTCGCCATGGGCGGGCTGTTCAGCGCCCCGCAGGTGATCTGGGGGACGTTGCTGCAGCGCCGGGTCCCGCCGGCCCTGCTCGGGCGCGTGACGAGCCTCGACTTCTTCGTCTCGCTGGGGTTCATGCCGGTGTCCATGGCCCTCGCGGGGCCGGTCGGCGCGGTGGCGGGGCTGACGCCGGTGTTCCTCGTCGCCGGCCTCGTGCCGCTGGGCGTCGGGGCCGTCGCGCTGGTGCTCGGCCGCCTGGGCCCCGACGAGCTCGCGCACCCCCTCGACGTGGTGCCGGCCGGGGCGCGCTGACCTCCCGGCGAGGGGCACGGCGCGCATGATCGACGGGCGCTGGCCCTGCCGGAGGTGCTCCTCGCGGGTCGGCGCGGTCCATGATCGCTCCCGCTGCTCCTTCGGGCCCGCCACACGGGGTCGACGGAGCACCCGGAGCGATCACGCGCCGACCGGCCCCGCCCGCACTCCTTGTGTGTCGGCTGTGAGCCCTGGGGCGCCCCGGACGGGTAATAGTTACTGAGATGCCCTGCACTGCGAGGTGACGGACCTCCGGGAAGCGGGAATGTTGACAGGGTGATCCGTCCCATCCCGCGTTCTCGGCGTGTGCGCTTGGTCGTGCGCCTCGCCGTGGGCGTGCTGTCGATGGGCGTGGTCGTGGCTTCTGCGCTCGGCTGGGTCCAACTGCGCGCTCTGGATCGATCCACCCCGGTCGCCGAGGTGATCGACACCCCCGCGCCACCGGCCACCGGCGAGCAGAACATCCTGCTGGTCGGCCTCGACTCCCGCACCGACGCTCAGGGCAACCGCCTGCCCGAGGACGTGCTCGCCGCGCTCAACGCCGGCGACTCCGCGTCCGGCGGCGGCACCGCCGACTCGTTGACCGTCGTGCACGTCCCGGCGGGCGGCGGCCGGGCCACCGCGATCTCGGTCCCGCGCGACGCCTACGTCGATCTGGGACAGGGCCTCGGTCGCCACAAGATCAATTCAGCGTGGTCGCGAGCGGCGGCCCAGGCCACCGAGGCCATGACCGGGTCGGGGCCCACGGGCAGCACGAGCCTGTTCGCCGCCGAGGCCGCGGCGCCGCCGTCGCCGGACGACCCGGCGGTGGTGCGCACCGCGTCCGCCGCGGGCGCCCGCGCCACGATCGGCGCCGTGCAGCAGCTCACCGGGCTGCCGATCTCGCACTTCGCGGCGGTGAACCTCGCCGGGTTCGCCGACATCAGCACCGCGATCGGGGGCGTGCCGGTCTGCCTGCGCGCCCCGGCCCAGGACTCCTACACCGGCCTCGCGCTGCCCGCCGGGCCGCAGCAGGTCAGCGGCCCCCAGGCGCTCGCGTTCGTCCGCCAGCGCCACGGGCTCCCGGGCGGCGACCTCGACCGCATCGCCCGCCAGCAGGTGTTCCTCGCCGGCGCCACCGAGCGGCTGCTCTCGGCGGACACGGTCGCCGATCCGTTCGCGCTCGCGCGGATCACGTCGGCCGTGTCGCGGTCGGTCACCCTCGACACCGGGTGGGACGTGCTCGCCTTCGCCCGCCAGATGCAGGGCCTGTCCGCCGGCGCGGTCACGTTCCGCACGATCCCCACCGGCTCCACCGAGCTGAGCACCCCGTACGACGGGACGGCCGTCGCGGTCGACGCCGACACCGTCAGGGTGTTCGTCGGCACGGCGATCGCCGCCGACGCCGGCGACCCCGTCGCCCTCGCTTTCCTCGCGCCGCCGCCCCCGGCGGCCGTGCCCGACCCCTCGGTGGGCAGCGGGCGGGACCGCCTCGATGCCGTGTCCTCGGAGGACGAAGCGTCGGGCTCCGACGAGGACGGCGACGAGAGCGACGGGTCCGGCGAGGAGTCCCTCACGACGACCACCCCGACCGTCCCGCCGCTCTCCCCGACCCCGCCGATCACTGCCGCCGCGCCCGGCTGCATCAACTGACGGCCGGGGTTCGCCCGGACGCCGACCCCCCGGAACGAACGAACGGCGCTCTCGCTGCTTCCGAAGCAGCGAGAGCGCCGTTCGTTCGTGCGGGGGCGCGCTCAGCCGGCGCGCTCGGAGCCCAGGGTCACCGGGACGTCGCGCGGCTGACCGCCGGGCGAGGTGACGGTCAGCGTCACCGCGGAGCCCGGCTGCTGCGCACGGATCGCCGCGACGAGGCTGTCAGCGTCCGGGATGACCCGGCCGTCGACGCGGCTGACGACGTCGCCCTGCGCGAGGCCCGCCGCGGCCGCGGGGCCACCGGGCGTGATCTGCCCGAGCACCGCCCCGTCGGCCCCCTCGGCGACGCCGACCCCGAGCACCGCCCGGGTGGCGAAGCCCTGGGTGACGATCTCGTTGCCGATGCGCGCGGCCTGGTCGATCGGGATCGCGAAGCCCAGGCCGATCGAGCCCGACTGGCCGCCCGAGGACTGGCCCAGCGACGCGATCGCCGAGGTGATGCCGACGACGCGGCCCTGCATGTCGACCAGCGCGCCCCCGGAGTTGCCGGGGTTGATCGCGGCGTCGGTCTGGATCGCGTCGAGCACCGTCGCCTGCCCGGTCTGCGCACCGCCGCTGGCGACGGGCCGCTGGAGCGCGCTGACGATGCCGGTGGTCACCGTGCCCGACAGGCCCAGCGGGGAGCCGACGGCCACGACCTCCTGGCCGACCTGCAGCGACGCCGAGCTGCCGAGTGTCGCCGGGGTCAGCCCGGAGACGCCCTGGGCCCGCACGACGGCGAGGTCGGCGCCGGGGTCGGTGCCGACGACCTGCACGGGGGCGCGGGTGCCGTCCTGGAACACCGCGGTGAGGCCCTGCGCGGCGGCGCCACCCTCCGGCACGGTGCCCGAGCCCTCGAGCGGCGGCTGCTGCTGCTGCGCGGCCTGCCCGGCCTCGAGGACGTGGGCGTTGGTGAGGATGAGGCCGTCGGCGGAGATGACCACGCCCGAGCCCTCACCCGACGCGCCCTCGAGCTGGACGACGCTGGGCAGGACGGTCTGGGCGACCTGCTCGACGGAGCCCGCGGGCGCCGCGGCCGCCGGGGCGCCTGACCCGGACGGCGCCGACGAGAGCACCGAGGTGCCGGCGCCCGCGGACGCGGCCTCGTAGCCGACCGCGCCCCCGATGCCGCCCGTCACGAGCAGCGCGGCCAGCGCGCCGGCGACGAGGGCGACGGGACTCCGGCGCCGCGGCGGGCCGGGAGGCGGACCGAAGGGGCCGGGCGTCGTGGGCGGGGGACCGGGCGGACCGGTGGGGGTGTCGCCGAGGTGGCCGCGGCGGGACCACGGGTCGCCGGGGTGGCCGTAGGGCCCGCCGGCGGGGAGGCCGGAGCCGGGGGGCGCGGTGGGGTAGCCGCCGGGTCGCTCCCCGGCCGGGCCCGGGGGCAGGGTGCCCGTGCCCGCGGAACGTCCTGCGGGGTCCGCGGCGGGGGAGGGGGAGGTGGGGCTCGTGTCGCTCACCCTCACCACACTCGGCCCGGGAGCTGTGCCGACCCTGCGCTCCACCTGCGGAGATACTGAGAGGACGCCCTCGGTTCACCGCACGACGCGGTACCAGTGCTCCGTCTCGCCGGGGACCCTCTCGAGGCGCACGCGGTCGCCGTCGGGTCGCCGGAACAGCGGCGTGCCGTCGCCGAGGAGCACCGGGGCGAAGAACACGAGCACCTCGTCGAGGAGCCCCGCCGCGAGGCACTGCGCGGCCACGTCCGCGCCGAGGACGTTGACGTCGCGGTCGCCGGCCAGCGCCTTCGCCCGCTCGACCGCGGTCACGAGGTCGGTCGCGAACTCGACGCCGGCGGGCCGGTCGTCGGGGGGCCGGTGGGTGAGGACGACGACCGGGCCGTCGTACTGCCCGCCGAACGCGCCCTCCGCGTCGGTGCCCTTGTTCGGGTCGTCGCCGCCGTAGGTGACGCGCCCGACGAGCAGGGCCCCGAGGCGGCCGAGCAGCCGGTCGGCGGCCTCGTTCTCCCCGCCGAGGTGCTCGCTGAGCCAGGACATGTCGCCGCCCGGGCCGGCGATGAAGCCGTCGAGCGACGCGGTCGCGGAATAGATGACGGTGGCCATCGGGCTCCTCAGGGCCCCAGCAGGGCGTCGACGAACCGGTCCCAGGTGGGCTCCGGCGGCAGTTGGTGGCCCATGCCCTCGAGCTCGAGCAGCCGGGCGCCGGGGATCGCGGCGGCGAGCGCGCGGCCGTGCTCCACGGGGAACAGCGGGTCGTCGGTGCCGTGGACGACGAGCACGGGCAGGCCGGCGAGGTCCGCCATGGATGCGGGACCGGTCGGGCCGAGGTCCATGACGAAGTGGTTGGTCGTGCTCGCGGCGAGGTCGCGGGTCCGGGCGACGACCCGCTCGGCGATCGACTGCATGCGTGCGTCGTCGAAGGCGTCCGGCCCGGCGAAGGGGCGCTCGCCCTCGACGAGCGCCGTGACCGCCGCCGCGGGGTCCGACCAGTCCGGGGCAGGCCCCCGGTCGGCGAACACGGCCTGCATCTCCGGCGTGGCGCTCGGCAGCTGGCCGGCCGTCGGACCGATCGCCGTGGTCGCGACGAGGGTGAGCGCGCGCACCCGCTCGCGGTGCTCGAGGCCGAGTTCCTGCGCGATGCCGCCGCCCAGCGAGAGCCCGACGACGTGCGCGCTGTCGACGTCGAACGCGTCGAGCACGGCGACCGCGTCGGTGACGAGATCGCGCCCGGTGTACCCGGGGGCGCCGGCCGGCCAGGACGTCGAGGCGCCGGTGTCGCGGTGGTCGTAGCGGATGACCCGCTGCCCGCGGGCGACGAGGAGGGCGCACAGGTCGTCGTCCCACCAGTCGCGCGACCACCCGCTCCCGGCGATGAGGAGCACCGTGGGGGCCTCGGCCTCGCCGAGCACCTCCGCGTCGATCTCCACGCCCTCGCCGACCTCGACCAGCACGGCGACCCCCTCCGGTTGCGTTCTGCCACCGGTAGTGGAGCGGACGACCGAAGTGGTTGTCAAGTGCAACCGGTCCGGGTGGCGATCACAGCTCGCGCACAGGTCGGGCACACGACCCGTCCACGGTCGCGCCCGACGCTCGGGGTCATGGCCACCGCGACCCCGCTCCGCGCCCCGTCCGCCCTCCGCGCGCCGATCGCGGCGACCGGCGGCGTCGTGCTCGACGTCGTCGTCCCCGTCCTCGACGAGGAGCGCGACCTCGGTCCGTGCGTCCGGCGGCTGCACCGGCACCTGACGCACGGGTTCCCCTACCCGTTCCGCATCACCGTCGCCGACAACGGCAGCGCGGACGCGACGCCGGCGGTGGCCGCGGCGCTGGCCGCCGAGTTCGCCGAGGTCACCGTCGTCCACCTCGCCGAGAAGGGCCGCGGGCGGGCCCTGCGCGCGGTGTGGTCGGCGTCGGACGCGCCGGTGCTCGCCTACACCGACGTCGACCTGTCCACCGACCTCAACGCGCTGCTGCCGCTCGTGGCCCCGCTGATCTCCGGGCACTCCGACCTCGCGATCGGATCGCGGCTGGCAGCGTCGGCGCGGGTGGTGCGCGGGGCGAAGCGGGAGGTCATCTCGCGCTGCTACAACGTGCTGCTGCGCGGCACCCTGCGCACCCGCTTCTCCGACGCGCAGTGCGGCTTCAAGGCGATCCGCGCCGACGTGGCGCGCCGGCTGCTGCCGCTGGTGGAGGACACGGGCTGGTTCTTCGACACCGAGCTGCTGGTGCTCGCCGAGCGCTCGGGCCTGCGGATCCACGAGGTGCCCGTCGACTGGACCGACGACCCCGACTCGCGGGTCGCCGTGGTGGCCACCGCGATGGCCGACCTCCAGGGCGTCGTGCGCGTCGGCCGGGCCCTGGCCACCGGCGCGCTGCCGGTCGCCCGCCTGCGCCGGGAGATCGGGCGCGCCGACGAGGTCGCCGGCGTGACGCCCGGACTCACGGCGCAGCTGGTGCGCTTCGCCGGCATCGGGATCGTCTCGACGCTGGCGTTCCTGCTGCTCTACACGCTGTTCCGCGGGGTGCTCGGGCCGCAGCCGTCGAACCTGCTCGCGCTCGCGGTCACCGCCGTCGCCAACACCGCGGCCAACCGGCGCCTGACCTTCGGCATCCGCGGGCGCCGCCACGCCGGCCGCAGCCAGGCCGAGGGCCTCGTGGTGTTCGGCCTCGGGCTGGCGCTGACGTCGGGCTCGCTGGCCCTGCTCGGCGCGCTCGCCCCGGCCGCGAGCCACGCGGTCGAGCTCGCCGTCCTGGTCGCGGCGAACCTCGTCGCGACGCTCCTGCGCTTCGTCGCCTACCGCGCCTGGGTCTTCCACCCGCGCCGGCAGCAGTCATGAGGGATGTCAGCGGAGTGGCTCCGCTGACGTTCAGTGTCCGTAACTCCACTCCGATCATGAACCCGGAGCACCGATGACCACCGCGACCGCCCCCGACGTCGCCGCCCCGCCCGCCCCGCCGACCGACCCACCCCCGCGCGGCGCCTGGCCGCGGCGCGCCTGGCGCGGGCGGGCCGAGGACCCGCGCTGGGTGCGCCCCGCCCTGCTCGGGCTGCTCGCCGCCACCGCGCTGACCTACCTCTGGGACCTCGGCGCGTCCGGCTACGCCAACACCTTCTACGCCGCCGCCGTGCAGGCGGGCACGCAGTCGTGGACGGCGTGGCTGTTCGGGGCCCTGGACGCCCCGGGCCTCATCACGGTGGACAAGCCGCCGGCGTCGCTGTGGGTCATGGTGCTGTCCGGGCGGCTCTTCGGGTTCTCGAGCTGGTCGCTGCTCGCCCCGCAGGCGCTCATGGGCGTCGCCGCGGTCGGGCTGCTGTACCTGACGGTCCGCCGCTGGTCGGGGCCGCGCACGGCGCTCGCGGCCGGCGCCCTGCTCGCCGCGACGCCGGTCGCCGTGTTGATGTTCCGGTTCGACAACCCCGACGCGCTCCTCGTGCTGACCATGGTCGCCGCCGCGTACACCACCACGCGGGCGATCGACGCCGCCGGCCGCCGCGCGGGCACCTGGTGGCTCGTCGGCACCGGCGCGCTCGTCGGCCTGGGCTTCCTGACCAAGCAGCTGCAGGTGCTGCTCGTCGTCCCGGCGCTCGCCCTGACCGTGCTCGTCGTGGCGCCCTCGCGCCCCCGCCGTCGCGTCGGCGACCTGCTCGCCGGCGGTGCGGCGATGGTCGTGTCCGCCGGCTGGTACGTCGCGCTCGTCGAGCTCTGGCCGGCGTCGTCGCGGCCGTACATCGGCGGGTCGACGACGAACTCGCTGCTCCAGCTCGCGCTCGGCTACAACGGCCTGGGCCGCCTCCTCGGTGGCGAGGGTCCGGGCGGCGGCGGTCGGGGCGGGCCCGGCGGCCCGCCCGCGGGAGCACCTCCCGGAGGCATGGGAGGACCCAGCGGCCCCGGAGGCGGCGGCTTCGGCGGGAACCCCGGTGTCGGCCGGCTGTTCACCACCGAGTTCTCCGGCCAGGCATCCTGGCTGCTGCCGGCGGCGCTGGTGCTGCTCGTCGCGGCGCTGTGGGCGTTGCGCGGCACCCCGCGCACCGACCGCACCCGCGGTCTGCTGCTCCTCGGCGGCGCCTGGACGCTCGTGCACGCCGTGGTCTTCAGCGCGATGAGCGGGATCATCCACCCCTACTACGCCGTGGCCCTGGCACCCGGGATCGCGCTCACGACCGCGGTCGGGGCCTCGGTGCTCTGGCGCCGGCGCGCGGCGACGTGGCCCCGCGTCGTGCTCGCCGTGGTGGTCGCCGGGACCGCCGCGTGGAGCGCCGTCGTGCTCACCCAGCACGGCTGGCTGCTCGGGGCGCGCTGGGTGCTGCTCGTTGCCGGGGTGCTCGGGGCCGTCGCGGTGCTCGTCCCGCCCGCCCGCTGGGGCCGGGTGGCGACGGCCGGCGCGGTCGCGGCGCTCGTCGCCGTCCTCGGGGGCCAGGCGGCCTTCGCCGCGGTCACCGCGACCACCCCGCACACGGGATCGATCGTCAGCGCGGGTCCGGGGACGCTTAGGGACGGGCGCGGCGGCCCGGAGGGCGAGATCCCGTCACCGGCGCTCGTGGCCCTCGTCCAGAGCGCCGGGACCCGCTGGGCCGCGGCGACGGGCGGGGCCCAGGGCGCCGCGAACCTCCAGCTCGCCACCGGGGTGCCGGTGATGGCGCTGGGCGGGTTCTCGGGCAGCGACCCGGCGCCGACGCTCGCCGGGTTCCAGGCGGCCGTGGCGGCCGGGGAGGTCCGTTACTACGTCGAGGGGGGCGGAAGCGGCGGCCGGATGGGCGCCCGCGGCACCAGCGGTGAAATCCGTGCGTGGGTGCAGGCGCACTTCACGCCGATCGACGTCGCGGGGAGCACCGTGTACGACCTGGGCGCCCCGCGCCCGTAGGTCCCGCTGGACCACCGGCTCCGGCCGGTCCCCGCGAGGGCCGCGCGGACCCTCCCCTCGGGTCCGCGCGGCCCTCGCCTGCGGGGCTCAGATCGGGCGGTACGCCTCGACGAGGTGGCCGAACACGACGACGTTGTCCTCGTAGCTGCGGGTGCTCTCGTTGAAGACGCCGCCGCAGGTGATCAGCCGGAGCTGGCCGTCGTCGGTCGGCCCGTAGACCGCCTCGGTCGGGAACGCGTCCTTCGCGTACTGCTCGACGCGGTCGACCGTGAAGACGGCCGTCGTGTCGTCCTCGCGGTGCACCTCGACGGCGTCGCCGGGGCGCATGTCCTTGAGGCGGGCGAACGCGCCGGCCTCACCGCGGAAGTTGACGTGCGCGGCCAGCACGGCCGGCCCGATCTCGCCGGGGCTGGCGCTCTGCTGGTACCAGCCGACGGTCGAGGCGCTGCGCGGCACGTCGAGCGAGTTGTCGTCGCGCAGGCCCAGACCGGTCGTCTGGTCGGTGGCCAGCCCGATCGACGGGGCGTCGATCCCGCTGATCGGCGACGACGGCAGGGGCGTCGGCACCGCGACGCGCTCGGCGACCGGCAGCGAGTGGGCGCGCGGCCCCTCGTCCTCACCGCCCCCCACGAGCGACACGAGCACGCCCACCGCGAGGAGCGCGAGGACGATGGCGGTGATGCGGCCGGTCACGCCGCCGAATATGCCCCCACGGCGTGACGACGACTCCGGCGGTGCCTCGGCGACCTCGGGGGCCTCGGGCGCGGCCACGTCAGCCGGCCGCCCGGCGCGCGGACACGAGCTGGCCGCCGCGCACGGCGCCGGCCCCGGCACCGATGGCCGCGATCGCCAGGAAGATGACCTGGCCGGCGTTCGGGCCGGAGTCCGAGCCGTCGCCCGCCGCGATGCCGCCGACCGGGTAGCCGGTGTAGGCCACGCCGCCGACGCCGCGGTCGCACGCCTGGCCGTCGTTGTCGCCGTCGAGGTTGTTCGGGTCGGACGGGTCGGCGATGAGCACCGCCTGGGCGTCCGCGGTGTCGGCGAAGTTGATGCAGTTCAGATCGTTCGACGGGACCACCGGGGTCACGTAGCCGTAGTACGGGTTGCCCGGGCCGTAGTAGGCCGGGGGCACGGTGACCGTCTCGGTCTGCGTGTGGGTCGACGGCGTCGAGGACGTCGTCGTGGTGGTGGTGGTCGTGCCTGTGCCGGGGAGCTCCGGCAGCTCGATCTCCGGGATCTCCGGTCCGTCCTCCCCGCCCAGCAGGCCGCCCAGGTTCCCCAGCGTGTCGCCGAGGAAGTCACTGACCCCGCCCACCGGGTCCGAGAGGTCCAGCGGGCCCGCGGCCGACGCCACCCCCGCCGTGGAGATCATGCCCGCCGCCACCAGCCCGACCAGCGCGGTGACCCCGCGTCGACGCCCGTTCGCCATTCCCCGACCCGCCCCGTGATTCGTCCGATGTGTCCGGGGGCTCCACGTCTACGGCTCCCCCGTTCGACCTAACGGAGCAGAGACGCAGAGGGTACGGACGAGTACGGGCGGTGCTCAGGACCCGGACGGGCGCCCCGCGGCGTCCAAGCGGGCGACGGCCTGGTCGGGCAGGCGCAGCGAGCCGGCGGCCACGTTCTCCTCGAGGTGGGCGGGGTCGCCCGTGCCCGGGATCGGCAGCACCGTCGCCGACCGGCGCAGCAACCACGCCAGCGCGACCTGCGCCGGCGCCACCCCCAGCTCGCCGGCCACGTCGGCCACCGCTCCCGGGTCGGCCACCGCGCCGACGGCCAGCGGGAAGAACGGCAGGTACGGGATGCCCGCGCCGGCGCAGTGGTCGACCAGCGGGTCGTCGTCGCGCTGCAGCGGGCTGTAGAGGTTGGACACCGTGGCGACCTCGGTCATCCGCTCGGCCGTCCGGACCTGGTCGAGGTCGACGTTGCTCAGCCCGATCGCGCCGATCTTGCCCGCGTCGCGCAGCTCGAGCATGGTGCCCAGTGCCTCGGCGAACGGCACGACGTCCGGCCCGCCGTCGTCGATCCAGCGCAGGTGCGCGACGGGCACCGACTCGACCCCGAGCACCCGCAGGTCGCGCTCGGCGCCCTCGCGCAGCTGCTCGGGACGCAGCGCCGGCGCCCAGCCCGCGTCGTCGGTGCGCCGCCCGCCGAGCTTCGTGACGAACACGAGGTCGTCCGGGTACGGCCGCAGCGCCGCGGCGAGGATCTCGTTGGCGACGTCCTGGTCCGGCGTGCCGTAGTACCAGGCGGTGTCGATCACCCGGACGCCCAGCTCGACGGCCCGCCGGCACACCGCGACCGCGCGCTCGCGGTCCGTCGGCGGTCCCCACACCCCGGGGCCGGGCAGCCGCATGGCTCCGAACCCCATGCGGGGCACCTCGCGCCCCGCGAGACGGACGGTGCCGGCGTCGGTCGCGCTGACGGTCATGCGGACCACCCCAGCACACGGCGCCACCGCCGGCAGGTCGGCGATCACTCACCCGAACGGGTGTTCTCAGTCTCGTCTCAGCCATGGACACCGAGAGTCGGTAACGGCGTTCACTCTCCGTGCGACGACTCGGCGTGACGGCCGAAGGGTTTCGGCCGCGAGGACCCGATGAGGAGCAAGGATGAGGGGTCGACGGAGCAGCCGCAGCGCCGCGGTCGTGCTGGCCGGCTGTGTGGGCCTGGCGGTGATGGCGCCGGGTCTGGCGCTCGCCGCGGAGGTGCCGAGCCTGACGACGAAGTCCGACTGCGAGGCGGCCGGCTACACGTGGACCACCGCCGGTGTGTGTGACGACACCCCGACCTCCACGACGACGACCACCACGGAGTCCTCCGGCGGCGGGAGCACCGGCTCCTCGGGCGGCTCCGCCTCGTCCGACTCGACCGGTGTCGGCACAGGCAGCACGACGGGCACCGACGGCGGCAACACGACCGGCACGCCGGCGGGCACCCCCGGCACCGGGACCGCCACGGGCACCGCCGGCACGACGGGCACCGCCGGCACGACGGGCACCGCCGGCACGACCGGCACCGCGGGCACGGCGAACCCCGCCGCGGACGACTCCAGCGCCGCCGACGACACGACCCCGGCGCCGTCGGCCACTCAGCGGCGGGCGGCGGAGTCCCTCGTGGGGCCGAACGCGCTGAGCGCCGACGCCACGTCCGCTCTCCTCGCCGACGACCTGGTCCCCGGCCTCGACGGGCTCGGCCTCGACTTCTCCGACCTCCCTGTGCCGCTCCCGACCGGCGGCCTGGACTTCCCGAACCTCGAGATTCCCGCACTGCCGGCGGACGGCGTCTTCACCAGCCCGCGGGACGCCTGCGCCTACCTCGCCGGTTCGGTGCCGGCGCCAGCACAGGGTGCAGAGCAGCTGGCTGCGGCGTTCGAATCCTTCTGTGGGTCCCTGCCGGAGAGCTTCACCGACTTCGACCCGAACACCATCCTCGGCGGCCTGCTCGACCTCCTGAACAACCTGCTCAACGCGCTGCCGGACGCCCCGGGCAACATCTCGACCGAGGCGCCGCAGTACGTCCCCGCCGACTACTGGGGCTACTGGCACCACCAGTACGACGTCGACTGCCCCGAGCTCACCTACGACGAGGCCAACCAGATCCTCGACTGGGACTCCTCAGACCCGTTCCGTCTCGACCGTGACAACGACGGCGAGGCCTGCGAGGACAACGCCCACGGGAACCGCGTCGAGTCGGTCGAGTACATCGGCTACCCCGTCGGCGGGGTCGCGACGGGCGACGGCAGCACCGACTCCGGCGCCTCGGGCGTCGAGGTCGCGCTGGCCGCCGGCGTGCTCTCCGGTCTCGGCGTGACGGGCCTGGCGCTCGTCCGGCGCTTCGCGCGGCAGGGCTGAGGTCATGGCCACCACCACCGAGCAGCGCAGCAGCAGCACCAACGGCACCAGCGGCACGACCCGGGCGACGATCGGCATCCTGGTCGTCCTCGCGCTGCTCGCGGTGGTGGCCTACCTGTCGGGCGACCCCTCGCAGCGCGTCGGGCCCGCCGCGGCGGACCTCCCGGCCGACCGCACGGCGGTGGCGCTCCCGCTGGAGCCCGCCACCACGACGAACCTGCGCGTCCCGTCGATCGGGGTCGACACCCGGCAGCTCAAGGAGCTCGGGCAGACCGAGGACCGTCGCCTCGAGGTGCCGAAGGACGCCACGACCGTCGGCCACTACGCCGGCGGCGCGGCCCCCGGCGAGCGCGGGCCGGCGATCTACGCCTCGCACGTCAACTACCGCGGCGTCGACGGCGGCTTCGCCCGCCTCGCCGACGTCGAGGCCGGCGACCAGGTGCTGATCGACCGCGCCGACGGGGTCACGGTGGTCTACTCCGTCGACCGCGTCGACGAGGTCGGCAAGAACGCGTTCCCGACGGCCCAGGTGTACGGGCCGACCTCGGGTGCGGAGCTGCGGCTCATCACCTGCGGCGGCGAGTTCGACCCCAGCGTGCGCAGCTACGAGGACAACATCATCGTCTTCGGGCACGCGGTGGAGGCCTACCGGGCGTAGGCCCGTACGGCACACCCCGGGCGGCCGGGTCCCCTCACGGGGGCCCGGCCGTTCGGCGTTCTCAGGTGCCGCACAGGCGCCGGTCAGCCGCGGCACACCGGACGGGCGGAACGTCGGGTGCATGACGACGATCGCCACGGCGCCGACCGTGCCCCTGCTCGACGCCCCACCGCGCCGGCGCGGGGCCCCGGTCGCCGCGGTGCTCGCCGTCGTCCTCGGCGCTGCGACCGTCGTCGGCGCCTACCTCCTCGCCGTGCTCGACCCCGCGGGCCGCGCCCTCGACGACGCCGTGCTGCACGCCGCGACGAGCCTCGGCCTGCGCGGCGAGGGCCTCACGCTGCTCGAGCTCGTCGGCGTCCCGACGGTGGCGTTCGCGGTCGTGGTGCTCGCCGGCATCGCGATCGCCCGCGGACGGGGCGGGCGCGCGGTCGGCGTGGTGGCCCTGGTGCTCGGCGCCCAGGTCGTCACCCAGCTGCTCAAGGCGGGCCTGGCCCGCCCGGACTCGGTCGACGCCAACTCCCTGCCCAGCGGCCACGTCACGCTCGTCGCCTCGCTGGGCCTCGCCCTCGTGCTGGTGGTGCCGCGCCTGCTGCGCCCGCTCGCCGCGCTGGCCGCCGTCGCGGTGACGGGCGTCGCGGGGGTGGCGACGATGGTCGCCGGCTGGCACCGCCCCAGCGACGTCGTCGCCGCGGTGGGCGTCGTGGTGGCGACGGCCGGGGTGGTCAGCCTCGCGGGGGCGCTGCTCCCGGGGCGACGGCGTCCACGATCTGCATGACCGACTCCCACCGCGTCACCACGCGCCCGAAGCCGTGGCGCACGAGCGCGTCGGCGAGCTCACCGCGCCGGAACACCCGCATCTGACCGACGCGGCCGAAGACCTCCGTCGCCCACCGCGTCGGGCCGGGCCCGTGGGAGGGGACGGCGACGGCGAGCCGCCCGCCGGGGCGCAGGACCCGGACGATCTGCGCGAGCGCGGTGTCCAGGTCGGGCACCAGGTGCAGGCACAGCGAGCAGCAGAGCGCGTCGACCGTGCCGTCGCGCAGCGGGAGGTCCATGGCGTCGGCGCGGACGAAGACGGTGGTGTCGCCGGGGACGGCGTGCGCGGCCCGCCGCAGCATCGGCGGCGACAGGTCCGCGCCCACGACGAGCCCCGACGGTCCCGCGGCGTCGGCGAGGCGGCGGGTGTGCGTCCCCTGCCCGCAGGCGAGGTCGAGGACGGTCTCGCCGCCGACCAGCTCGAGGCGGCGGTCGACGGCGTAGAAGTCGCGGACCAGGCCGCCGACCGCGCCGGGCAGTCGGTCGCGCACGCGCTCCCCGGAGCCGAGCACGAGGTCGTAGGCCCCGGCGCCCCCGACCGACTCCCACAGGTCCTGGATGCGGCCCCGCGACCCCGGGTGGCCCTCGACCAGGTCGAGGAACGGCCCCGTCGTGTCCGCCGGCAGCGGGACCGACAGCAGCGTCGCGAGACGCTCGACCGCGCTCGCGGACGGGCTCACCCGCGGCCCCGGACGGCGTCGCGCAGCGCGTCGAACTCGCCGACGACGGCGTCGGCGAGGTCGTGCAGGTCGGGCATCAGCTCGGCGCAGGCGAGCAGGCCGATGTCGAGCTGGTCGACGTAGCTCTGCACGGTGATGTTGAGGCCGACGGGGTCGGCGACCGCGGACACCGGGATGTAGTGGGTCATCGCGGCGCCGCCGAGGTACAGCGGCTCGCGGGGACCCGGGACGTTGGAGACCACGGTGTTGAACGGGGCGGGGGCGATCGAGCCCCACCGGGTCAGGGCCCGGCTGACCGCACTCACCGTCGCGGGGACGCCGAGCCCGGCGGCGTCCGGGCTCAGCTCGCCGGGCAGCGCGGCGAACACCTGCTTGGCGACGCGGAGCCCGTCGTGGGCCACGCTCAGCCGCTCCACCGGGTCCTCGACGTCGGTCGGGAGCGCGGCCACGGTGGCCGAGACCCGGTTGGTCCACTGCTCGTCCTCGCCGCCCTCGCGCAGCGACACGGGGATCATCGCCGTCAGCGGCCGGTCGGGCAGCTCGCCGCGCTCGAGCAGCCAGCGCCGCAGGCCGCCCGCGCAGAGGGCGACGACCACATCGTTGATCGTGGCGCCGGCCTCCTTGCCCACCGACTTGACCTCGGCCAGCGGCAGCGCCCGGTGCGCGAAGCGGCGGTACCGGCTGACCGGGGCGTTGAACGGGGTGGGCGGCGTGACCAGCGGGGGCAGGCGGGGGAGGTCCTGCTCGGGGTCGCGCTCGCGGCCGACGTTGAGCACCGAGCCCAGCGGGCCGCGCAGGCTGCCGCGCACCCGGTCGGCGAGGTCGATCACCGCGGGGTTGCGGCTGGCGCGGGCCACGCTCTGGCCCGCCCGCGCGGCGAGCAGCAGCCCGCGCGCCGGGCGGCGCAGCCCGTTCGCGGCCGCCCGCGCGAGCACGCCCGCGGTCGACGGGGGCGCCTCGGCCTCCCACTCGCCCGCGTGGCTCGGCGCCTCGGCGTCGGGGGTGTCGTCGAGCATCAGCTCGAGCAGGTCCGCGCCCGCGGCCCCGTCGATCGTGCTGTGGTGGATCATCGTGAGGATCGCGAACCTGTTGTCCGACAGGCCCTCGATGACGTGCGAGACCCACAGCGGGTGGTCGCGGTCCATCGGCGCGGCGACCAGGCGGCCCACGAGCTCGTCGAGGTCGTCGTCGGACCCGGGCGGCGGGACGGCGCTGCGCCGCACGTGGAAGTCGAGGTCGAAGTCGGGGTCGTTGATCCAGTAGGGGTGGTCGAGGCCGAACGGCACCTCGACCAGGCGTCGGCGCAGGGGCTCGAGCTGGTGCAGGCGGTCGGCGAGCTGGCGGCGCCACACGGGGTGGGGCTCGAAGTCCGGGTCGTCGGGCCGCTGGAGGATCAACAGCTGGCTGACGTGCAGGAACTGGTGGTCGTCCTCCAGGTCCAGGAAAGCCGAGTCCAGACCCGACAACTGCTTCACGGTGGGTGACCTCCTCGTCGACGCCCTCGGCGAGTACCCAGTCTGTCGGCACGGTCCGCGCGCGACCAGGCGCACCCCCGGACGCATCCGGGCTCGCCGGGTTCACCTCATCGACGGACTCAAGTCGGGATCCCCGGCGTCCGTAACCTCCAAGCGTCACATCCGTTGAGCGATCCGGGGGGAGGGTCACCCGATCGGTGGTGCACCCCGGATCGCACGGACGGACGGAGAGCCAGCCATGGGCAGGCACCAGATGGCGGCGTCGACGTCGGCCCGCGCCCGGGTGGCCCTGGGTGCGCTCCCGCTGGTCGCCACCGTCGGCGCCATCGGCGTCGGCTCCGTGGTGATGAGCCCGACCGCCGCGGAGGCGCCCCTCGAGCGCCCGGGCGGGGGTGTCGGTGGCCTCGGTCCCGCGGCGCCGCTGCCCTTCGTGCCCGCACTGCCCGGCGCCCCGGTCACCGTGCTCGACCTCGCCAGCACCGGCGGCCCCGTCGCCGCCGACCCGATCGTCCCCGGCCGCACGGTCGGCGCCGCGTCCCCGGGTCGGGGAGACGCCGAGGCCGCCCCGCGCCGCACTGCGCGCGCCGGTGCGGCGGGCGGGGGCGGCACCGTCGCCCGTGCCACGGCTGCCCGCGATGCCGACGCCCCCGCGCGCGGGGGTTCGGGTGGTGGCGGCGGCTCGGTGGATCGCGACGACTCCGGGGGCGGCTCGGCGGGCTCCGGGGGCTCGTCCGGTTCCGGTGGCTCGGGTGGGTCCGGCTCCTCGGGTGGGTCGGGCGACTCCGGTGGCTCCGGGGGTCGGGGCGGTGGCCTCGTCGGCGGTCTCCTGGGCGGCGTGGGGCAGACCGTCTCCGGCGCGACCTCAGTGCTCTCGTTCGGCGAGTCGTCGCCGTCGCTGCTCTCGTTCGACGCCTGACGCGCTGACCCCGCGGGTGCGCCCGCCCGGCGCCCGCCCGGAACCGCCGAAAGGCGCCCACGGCCCGCCTGTCCGAGCGATGGTGCCCTTCGCTCGGAACCCCGGCGCACGTCACGCGGCCATTTACATAGTTAGGTGATACAACGGTCTGGTGACCGCACCGACCGACGCCCGGCTGGCCACCGCGGCCGCGCTCGACGCGTTCGCGACCTGGGCGATCCGCGCCACCGCGAGCCGTGAGCTCAGCCTGACCACCGCGTCCACGCTCGCGACGCTCGACCGCGACGGGCCGCAGCGGCTCTCCGACCTCGCCGTCCGCGAGGGCGTGACCCAGCCGAGCATGACCGCGCTGGTCAGCCGCCTGGAGCGCGACGGCCTGGCCGCCCGCGGCGACGACCCCGCCGACCGGCGCGCGGTCGTGGTGACGCTGACCGACGCCGGCCGCGACGTCCTCGCCGACCGGCGCACGCGGCGCGCGTCGCGACTCGCCGACCTGCTCGACGAGCTCGAGCCCGGCGAGCGGGAGGCGGTCGAGGCCGCTGCGGCCGCGCTGTCCCGCCTGACCCTGACCACCCCCGCACCCGCACGAGGAGCGTCGTGAGCACCGCCAGCCCGTTCCGCCAACCGAAGGCCGTCTGGGCGGTGGCCTTCGCCTGCGTCATCAGCTTCATGGGCATCGGGCTCGTCGACCCGATCCTGCCCGCGCTGGCCACCCAGCTGGCGGCGACGCCGGCGCAGGTCTCGCTGCTGTTCACGAGCTACCTGCTCATCACCGCGGTCGCGATGCTCGTGACCGGCTGGGTGTCCAGCCGCATCGGCGCCAAGGCCACGCTCGTCACCGGGCTGGTGATCATCGTGGTGTTCGCGGCGCTCGCGGGCGCCTCGGGCTCGATCGGCGAGATCGTCGGCTTCCGCGCCGGCTGGGGCCTGGGCAACGCGCTGTTCATCGCCACCTCGCTGGCGGTGATCGTGGCGTCCGCCAGCGGCGGCTTCGCCGGGGCGATCATCCTCTACGAGACCGCGCTCGGGGTGGGCATCGCGCTCGGTCCGCTGGTCGGCGGCCTGCTCGGCTCGGTGAGCTGGCGCGCACCGTTCTTCGGCGTCGCCGTGCTCATGGCGATCGCGCTGGTCGCGACCCTCGTGCTGCTCGACAAGACCCCCAAGCCGACCACGAAGATCGGGCTGCTCGACCCGATCCGCGCGCTGCGCCACCGCAGCCTGGCGACGATCGCCGTCACCGCGTTCGCCTACAACTGGGGCTTCTTCACGCTGCTCGCGTACTCGCCGTACTCGATGGGCGGGCTCTCCGAGCTCGGCCTCGGCGGCGTCTTCACGGCGTGGGGGGTGCTGGTCGCGATCTTCGCGGTGTTCGTCGCCCCGGCTCTCGAGCGGCGCTTCGGCACGGTGCGGGTGCTCTACGTCGTGCTGGCCCTGCTGGCCGTCGACCTGCTCGTCATCGCGGCCTGGGACGACACCCCGGCCGTCGTGATCGGCGCGGTGATCGTCGCCGGCGCCATGATCGGGCTGAACAACACGCTGGTCACCCAGGCCGTCATGTCCGTGGCGCCGGTCGCGCGGCCCGTGGCCTCGGCGTCCTACAGCTTCGTGCGCTTCCTCGGCGGCGGCCTCGCCCCGTGGATCGCGGGCCTGCTCGCCGACGCGTTCCTGCCGGACACGCCCTTCTGGGTCGGCGCGGGCGTCGTCACCCTCGGCATCGTCGTGCTGGCCACCGCGCACCGTCTGCTGCGCGCGGTCGAGACCGGGGAGACCACGGTCGACCCCGAGCACACGGAGAGCGACGAGGACTCCGACCGCCCCGTCCTCGTCGCCGTCGACGGCGCCCCGCACGCCCCCGCGGTCGCCGCCGCCGGCGGGCGCCTCGCCGCCCTGACGGGCTCGCCGGTCGTCGTGGTGCACGTGCCCGAGGACGCCGTGGTCGACGGCGCGACCGCGAGCGACGGCGACCCCGGCCTCGACCGCTCGGTGGCCGCCGCCCGCGAGGCCCTCGGGCCCGACGGTGCGGTGACGACCGAGACGCTGGCGCCGGCCGGGGACCACGGCGACGTCGGCGCCGCGCTGGCCGCCCTCGCCCGTCGGCGCCACGCCCGCGCCGTCGTCGTCGGCCCGCCGCGCGGGGGCGCGCTCGCCGCGGTCGTCGCGCCCAGTGCGGACCGGGCGCTGTGGATCCAGGGACCGTGCCCCGTCGTGGTCGTGCCCGACGAGGACCCGGCACCGACGGCCGTCGGGCGCTGACCCGCACACGCGAACGGGCCCGGCCCACCGTGACGGTGGACCGGGCCCGTTCGGGTGCCCGTGGGCTCTGCTCAGGCCGGGATGCCCGGGAGCTCGAACTGGCTGGGGAGCTCCGGGAGGTAGTCGCTCAGCACCGGGAGCTGCGGGAGGGTCGGCGCGTCCGGGAGGCCCGGCAGCTCGACGCCGTTGAAGGTGTTGTGCTGGCCGTTGCCCTGGCCGATGACGTTGCCGGCGTCCGCGCCGATGTTGCTGCCCTCGGACGTGACGTTGTTGTTCTCGTCGATGTGCGACTCCGACGCCGAGGCGAACGGCGCGGCGGCCATGAGACCGGCGGTGACGCCGACGGTGACGAGACCCATCTTCTTCAGCACGTGAACTCCTGGGGGTGTGGGGAGCGGGAGGAGTGGGGCCGTGCGTGTAGACCCCGGACACACGACGGTCCGGCCACGACGAGGTGACCGGACCGTCGCGCGGGTCCTGTTAGGAGGTCGGGAAGGTCGGCAGCTCGATGGGCACCTCGGGCAGCTCGGGGGTCTCGGCGCCCAGCACGCTCACGGCGACGTTGTTGCCGCTGACGTTGCCGTTGAGGATGTCGTTGCAGACGATGTTGAGGGCGTTGGCCCCGCCGATCGGCGCCTGGATGAGGGCGTTGCCGAGGACGGCGTCGCCGTCGATGCCGCCGTTGGCCTCGGACGAGCCGCCGGTGACGTTGCAGTCGGACGACGAGCCGTGGTCGGAACCGTGGCCCGATCCGTGGTCCGAGTCGTGGCCCGACTCGTGGGCGGAGGCGAACGGCGCGGCGACCATGAGGCCGGCGGTGACGCCGACGGTGACGACGCCCAGCTTCTTCAGCACAGGAACTCCAGGGGTTTGTCGGGGGAGCGGGGCGTGGAGCCGACTGGATGACAGCGCAGCGCCGTTCGCCTCAGACGGACCAACGAGGTCGTGATGAGCGCGTTACCTGTTTCCGGCCCATGTCCGCCGAACGGGGGATAGATCGTCGGGAACCTGCAGGTCACGCGGACGCACGAAGGCCCGGCCACCTCGCGGGTGGCCGGGCCTTCGTGGGCTCGCGGGACTACGGCAGCGGGAGCGCGGGGATGTCGGCGCCCAGCACGCTCACCGCGACGTTGTTGCCGCTGAGGTTGTCGTTGAGGATGTCGTTGCAGACGATGTTGCCGACGTTCGCTCCGCCGATGGGCGCCTGGACGAGGGCGTTGCCCAGGAACGAGTCGCCGCCGATGCCGCCGTTGGCCTCGGACGAGCCGCCGGTGACGTTGCAGTCGGACGACGAGTCGCCGTGGCCCGAACGGTGGCCCGAACCGTGGTCCGAGTCGTGGCCCGACTCGTGGGCGGAGGCGAACGGCGCGGCGACCATGAGGCCGGCGGTGACGCCGACGGTGACGACGCCCAGCTTCTTCAGCATGTGGAACTCCATGTGTGTCGGGGAGCGGGCGTGGGGCCGACAGGACGAGAGCGCGGCACCGATCACCTCGGACGGAGCAACGAGCACGTGACGGGAGCGTTACCTCCCGGCGGGGTGCTCCACCCGATCGGGTGCGGGAACGCGACAGGCCCGGGACGCACGAAGGCCCGGCCACCGAGCGGTGGCCGGGCCTCCGGACGAGCAGTCGCTCAGAGGACGTCCACGGCGACGTCGTTGCCGCTGAGGTTGCCGTTGAGGATGTCGTTGCAGACGATGTTGCCGAGGTTGGCCCCACCGATGGGCGCCTGGGCGAGCGCGTTGCCCAGGAACGCGTCGCCGTCGATGCCGCCGTTGGCCTCGGCCGAGCCGCCGGTGACGTTGCAGTCGGACGACGAGCCGTGGCTCGAACCGTGGCTCGAACCGTGGCCCGAACCGTGGTCCGAGTCGTGGCCCGACTCGGTGGCGGAGGCGAACGGCGCGGCGACCATGAGGCCGGCGGTGACGCCGACGGTGACGACGCCCAGCTTCTTCAGCATGTGGAACTCCAGTGGTGTGTCGGGGGAGCGTGCGTGGGCCGGACGGATGGGGCATGCCGGTCCTCGCTCGGACGGGCTCAACGAGGCCGCGACGGCTCCGTCACCTCTCGACGCGGCGGACGACCCGAACGGGTGACATCGCGGGCGCCGGACGGTCCCACGGACCCGGACGCACGAAGGCCCGGCCACCGATCGGATGGCCGGGCCTTCGGACGAGCAGTCGCTCAGAGGACGTCCAGGGCGACGTTGTTGCCGCTCAGGTTGTCGTTGAGGATGTCGTTGCAGACGATGTTGGCGAGGTTCGCCCCACCGATCGGCGCCTGGACGAGCGCGTTGCCCAGGAACGAGTCGCCGTCGATGCCGCCGTTGGCCTCGGACGAGCCGCCGGTGACGTTGCAGTCCGAGCTCTCGTGCCCACCGTGCTTCTTCTTGTGGTGGTGGCCGCCGTCGTCGTGGGCCTCGCCCGCCGACGCGAACGGGGCCGCCACGAGCAGACCCGCGGTGACGCCGACGGTGACCATTCCGGCCTTCTTGAGCACTGTTCCCCCAGGGGAGTCGTCGTTGGAGCGTTCACGGCACGGCGGGCCGTTCGGGGCTGGACCGCCGGAGGTGGGCCGCCGCGAGGGCGGCCCACCGTTCGCGTCGGGACCGGGCGGACCCGGTCACGTCACGTCGTCTCAGATCGGCAGGAGCCCACCGGCGACGTCGATGGCGACGTTGTTGCCGCTGAGGTTGTCGTTGAGGATGTCGTTGCAGACGATGTTGAGGGCGTTGGCGCCGCCCACCGGGGCCTGCGCGAGCAGGTTGCCGGCGAACGTGTCGCCGCCGATGCCGCCGTTGGCCTCGGCCGAGCCGCCGGTGACGTTGCACGAGCCCGAGTCCTCGCTGCTGCCGTGACCACCGTGACCACCGTGGCCACCGTGGCCGTGGCCGCCCTCGGTGGCGGAGGCGAACGGCGCGGCGACGACGAGTCCGGCGGCGACGCCGATACCGACGACACCCAGCTTCTTGATCACATGTACTCCTCGGAGAGCTTGTCGGGGGAGCGGGACACACCCGGTCGGTCCGCCCGTGAGATCGGGCAAGGACGCGGGGGCGTGTCCCCGAGGAGTCACCGCCCCGGACCACGAGGGTCCGCGGGATGACGTCGGGGTCTCAACGACGCGATCACGGGGCGGTTACGCAGCGGATCTGAACTGGCCGTGTCCGTGACGATCCGTGATCGCAGAGGGCTGATCGGCGACGCCCTGCGTCCTCCGTCCGGGGCTCCGACGCGTCAGCCGTTCGGCGCAGTGGCCCCGGTGCTCGCGGAGCCGGAGAGTGGCCACACCACCAGATCAGGGGGCGGTCCGTCAGCAGATCCACCGACGCCCGGCGTGAGCCCCCGGTCGGCGCAGGCTGCTCCGGCCGTGCGGGACCATGAGCCGGTCCCTTCGACAGAGGTGGTGGGTGTGGGTCAGGCCCTGCGCGAGCTGGTCGACGACGTGCTCGACCTGGAACGCATCGAGCGCGACATCTTCCGCGGCCGCAGCCCGCGCGAGTCGCTGCTGCGGGTGTTCGGCGGCCAGGTCGCCGGCCAGGCGATGGTCGCGGCCGGACGCACCGTCGACGACGACCGCGGCGTGCACTCGCTGCACGGCTACTTCCTGCGCCCCGGCGACCCGTTCGCCCCGATCGTCTACGAGGTCGACCGCACCCGCGACGGGCGTTCCTTCACCACGCGCCGCGTCACGGCCGTCCAGCACGGCGAGACGATCTTCACGATGTCGGCGTCGTTCCAGCGGCCCGAGGAGGGCGTCGAGCACCAGGCGCCGATGCCGGAGACGCCGGGGCCGGAGGGCCTGCACCGGCGCGACATGCCACCCGTGCCGCGCGACGAGCCCGCGTACACGACCACCGGCCGGGCGCTGACCTGGCCGCTCGACGTGCGCTACGTCGACCACGCGCCCTGGGACGAGACCGCGGACCGCGACGCGCGCAACCGGGTGTGGGTGCGCGCCGACGGCGAGCTGCCGGACCCGGACGAGGCCGGTGGCCGCCTGCTGCACGTCTGCGTCCTGACCTACGCCAGCGACCTCACCCTGCTCGAGGCGGCGGTGTTCCCCCACGTCGTGGGCGGCGCGGCGTCGGGGCGGGTCAGCCTGGCCAGTCTCGACCACGCCGTCTGGTTCCACCGCCCGTTCCGCGCCGACGAGTGGCTGCTCTACGTGCAGGAGTCGCCGAGCGCGGGCGGGGGCCGCGGTCTGGCCGCCGGGCGCTTCTACACCCGCGACGGCGTGCTGGTGGCCTCCGTCGTGCAGGAAGGGCTCATCCGCCGGCGCTCGTCGTAGGAGTCGGCTCCCTCCGTCTCCGCCTCCGACGCCTCCTCCGGCGTCGGCGTGGCCGCCGCGTCCGCGGCGCGGCCGAACAGCTCGAAGTCCGCGGGCTCGAACCGGCGCGTGCGCCACCAGTACCGCACGGTGGAGCCCGGCCAGGTGGTCCGGTCGACCCCGGCCGCGTCGAGGTACAAGCTCGTGCACCCGCCGCGGGTCCAGATGCCCCGGCGCAGGCGGCGCTGCACGGCGGCATTGCTCCGCTGCTGCACCTCGGCGCGCACGTCGAACCCGCCCATGCCGGTGGCGTGCACGGTGGTGATGGCCTGCGCGACGTAGCGGGTCTGGCACTCGATCATGAAGACGACCGGGTTGTGGCCCAGCCCGGTGTCGGGGCCGAGCAGGAGGAGGAACAGGTTGGGGAAGTCCGACACCGTCATCCCCAGGTGCGTGGCCATCCCGTGCTCGGCCCAGACCTCGCGCAGCGTGCGCCCGCCGCGGCCGACGATCTCGAGGCCGTCGAGGGCGTCGGTGACGTGGAAGCCCGTGCCGTGGACGATGACGTCCACCTCGCGCTCGGTGCCGTCGCCGTCGACGATCGCGTGGGGCCGGACCTCGCGCACCCCGCCCGTGACGACCTCGACGTCCGGGCGGGCGAGCGCCGGGTAGTAGTCGTTGGAGACCAGCACCCGCTTGCCGCCGATCGAGTGGTCGGGCGTCAGCTTCGCGGCCAGGTCGGGGTCGCCGACCGAGCGCGCGATGTGCCGGGCCACCAGCGCCTCGACCGGCTTCAGCGCCTTCGGGTGGAGGTGGAAGGCCACCGCGCGGGACTCGAGCGCGGCGGACATCGCGGCCCGGTAGGCGCGGTGCGCGCGCGGGTGGCGGGCGAAGAAGGCGCGGCGGCGCGCCGAGAGCGGCCCGTCGTTCTTCGGCAGCACCCAGGCCGGCGTGCGCTGGTAGAGCTGCACCTCGGCGGCGACCTCGGCGATCTCCGGCACGAACTGGACCGCGCTGGCCCCGGTGCCGATCACCGCGACGCGCTGGCCCCGCAGGTCGACGTCGTGGTCCCACTGCGCGGAGTGGAACGCCGGGCCGGCGAAGGTGTCCGCGCCGGGCAGGTCCGGGACGTGCGGCCGGTGCAGCGCGCCCGTCCCCGCGACGAGGAAGCGGGCGCGCCACGTCGTGCCGCCGCGGGTGTGCACCGTCCAGGTGCGGTCCTGCTCGTCCCAGGTGGCGCCGGTCATCTCCTGGCCGAAGCGCACGTGGCGGCGCAGGTCGTGGTCGTCGGAGAGCGAGTACGTGTGCGACGGGATGTCGCACGCGCAGCCGGGATGGGTGTTGTCGCGCCAGGTGCCGCCCGGCGCGTCGGCCTTCTCCAGCAGCACGACGTCGGTGATGCCGGCGCGGCACAGCGCGAGCAGCTGCCCCAGCTCCGCGAACCCGGACCCGACGACGACGACCTCGTGGGTGGTCTCAGGCGCCGACACGGGCGGACTCCTCCTGCGGGATCACGGTGGTCAGCTCGCCGGCGGGCGCATCGAGCAGCCCGGCGAGGTGCGCGGCGACCTCGGCCGCGCGCTCGAGGTTGATCATGTGCCCTGCGCCGGGCAGCAGCACGATCCGCGCGTCCGGCAGCTCACCGGCGATCGCGCGGGCGTGGTGCTGGGGGCAGAGCCGGTCGCGGTCGCCGACGAGCACGACGGCCGGCACGCCCCGGAGCGCGGCGAGGGCCTCGCGCCGGCGGTGCTCGCCGATCGACAGGCGGAAGGCGGCGACGCTCGGCGGGTGGGCGGCCAGGGCCTGCTCGGCGACCGAGAGCACGTCGGCCGGCCGGGGGTGGCGCCCGAACACCAGCGCCCGCACGCTCGGGGCCAGGAGGGTGGCGCGGGTGCGGGGGCGGGCGCCGCCGGCGCGGCCGACGTCGCCGATCTCGCCGGCCGGCGCGCGGTGGCCCAGCCGGGCCATGAGGGGGACGAGGACGTGCTCACCACGGGCGACGAGGCGGCCGCGCCGTCCCGAGAGTCCGAGGTCGAGCTGGTCCATGTCGTCGCTGGCGGTGGCGACGAAGGCGATCCCGACGACCCGCTCGGCCACCAGCCGCGGATGGCGCTCGGCCAGGGCCATGAGCGTCATGCCCCCCATGGAGTGGCCGGCGAGCACGAGCGGGCCGTCGGGGACGCGCTCGCCGATGAGGGCGGCGAGGTCGTCGGCGGCGGTGCCGATGGTCGCGGTGCCCTCGGCGGCCGCGTCCGAGCCGCCGTGGCCACGGTGGTCGTAGCGCAGGATCCGCGTCGTCACCCCGCTGCGGCGGAGGTCGTCGACGACGCGGTCCCACGACCGCAGGTCCTGCGACCACCCGTGCACCAGCAGGAGGGTGGGCGCACCGTCGGACGCGCCGGACTCGGCGACGCGCAGCCGCGTCCCGTCCGGCGTGGTGAACCGGTCGACGTCCTCGCCCACGACGTGCCCCTTCCCCGACGGATCCAGTGCCTAACGCTCTCCCAGGAGGAACGACTGGCGCCACCACGTCATGCCCGGGTGACCGACCAGACCCACCTCGTCGAGGAACGGGACGATCTTCTCGCCGGCCCACCGGACCATCTCGTGGTGGTGCGGGTTGGCCAGCGCGGCGCGGCGGCCCTCGGCGGGGTCGATGCCGACCGCCGCGTAGACCTTCGGGTTGATCAGGCTGCGCACCACGAACATCGAGATGAACGCGATGATGAAGCGCTGGTAGGCCTTCTCGGTGCGCGAGATCTCCGCCATGCCGCGGGTGACCTCGTCGCGGGCGAAGGAGACGTGGCGCGCCTCCTCCATGATGTGGATGCGGTTGACCTGGCGCATCAGCGGCTGGATGCGCTCGTCGTTGGCCTGCTCGCGCTGCAGCCGGTCGAGCACCTCCTCGGCCACGAGGATCGCGCCGTAGGCGGCCGGGCCCCGGCTGACCACCGAGAAGAGCTTGCCGAGCTGGCGGACCGACTCGCGCGGGCCGTAGGGGTCGACACCCGCGGTGGCGACCATGCGCGCGAACATCTGCGAGTGGCGGCACTCGTCGGCGACCTCGGTGAGCGCGTACTGGGCCCGGGGCGAGGTCGGGTCCTCGGCGTAGAAGTCCTTGAGCAGCCGCTGCATGAGCAGCACCTCGAACCACAGCCCGACGCTGGCGACGCTGCAGGCCTCGTGCTTGCCCAGCTCGAGGCGCTGCTCGGGCGTCAGTCGCTCCCAGAGCTCGGTGCCGTAGAGCGAGACCCGGTGCTCGGGCACCCAGAGCGCGTCGTCGACCAGGGGGGCGTCCCAGTCGATGTCCACCGACGGGTCGTAGGCCTTCTTCGCGGAGGACTTGAGGAGCCGCTGGGCCGTGGCGTGCCGGTCCGGGTTGGTCCGCTGTGCCGTGGGGGCGCTCATCGCTGCTGGTCCTCCTGCATCGAGACCGGGGGGTCGCGGTAGGTCGTACTCCGGGTACGCCGCACCTGGTGTACGTCTTACCGCTGGTAACTGTAACTGGTGGTAGCCTGCGGAGCCGTGCCGGACGATGTCAAGCCGCGAGCCGCATCCAGCCCCGTCCGTGACGGGCGTCGCACGCGCTGGGAGAAGCACCGGGCCCAGCGGCGTGCCGAGTTCGTCGAGGCCGCGATGCGCGTGCTCGCCGACGTGGGGCCCGACTTCGGCATCGAGTCGGTCGCGGTGGAGGCCGGTGTCACCAAGCCGGTGCTCTACCGGCACTTCTCCGACAAGGCCGACCTCGTCGAGGCGATGGGCGAGCGGGCCACCGAGATCCTGCTCGACCGGCTGATCCCCGCGCTCAACAGCGAGGAGGCGCCGCTCCCGCGCATCCGCAAGTCGATCGACGCCTTCTTCGGGACGCTCGACGACTACCCGAACCTCTACTGGGTCCTGGCCCGGCACACCCCGATCGACGGCCGCGGCCCCGACGTGGTGCGCGAGGACAAGGAGATCATCGCGACGGCGCTGTCGGCGCTGCTCGGCGACTACCTGCGGGCCTTCGGGCTCGACTCCGGCCCGGCGGAGCCGTGGGCGCACGGGGTCGTCGGCTTCGTCCAGAACACGGCGGAGTGGTGGCTCGACCGCCGCTCGATGAGCCGTGAGAGCGTCACCGAGTACCTCACCGTGCTGGTGTGGGCGGCCATCGACGGCTTCGCCCGCGAGCACGGGGTCACCATCGACCCCAACGTGCCACTGGAGATCAACAAGGTGGTCCAGTTGCGGTCCGGCGACGACCGGGGCGCCGTGCCCCGGGCCGGGGACGGTCGAGCAGGCGGCCGTGTGGGACCAGGCACCACCGATCGAGCAGTGAGGAGCCCCGAGCGATGACGCCAGCGGCAGCACCCGAGCACGACGGAACCCACGACCACGACGAGGACGGCTACCGGGGCCCGGCGACGCTCCTGGTCGACGGCACGGAGTACGCCGTCGACGTGGTCCTCGTCGGCCACTTCGAGCCGCTCGACGGGCGCTACCACTGGTACGGGCGCGTGGGCGCCCACGCCGAGCTGGACGCCGCGCTGGGCGGGGCGAAGCGCCCCGCGCGGGTCACCACGCCGGCCGGCACCGCCGACGGCGAGCTCTCCGACGTCGACCCGTGGGGCCGCTACCGGCTCGCGGGCGTCTCGACCCCGCCCTTCGCGGTGGAGTCGGCGGGCGAGCTCGAGGCCGACACCGTCGGGGCGCTCTGATGGCCGCCGCCGGAGGCGGGCGCTACGCGCGGGCCGAGGCCGAGCGCGAGGCCGCGGTCCACGGCCTGTCCCTCGACACCGTCCTGGCCGTCGCCACCCCGGAGCGCGCCGTCCGCGTCATCTCGGACCTGCTCGGGCCGACGGTGACGTTCGGCCCGGTGCCCGCGGGGCCGCACGACATGGCCACCGCCGAGGCCACCGGCACCGTGGGCCGGCTGACCGGGCGACGCGACGGCGTCACGCGGGTGGTGGTCCACGTGCCCGTGGCCCTCGACCTCACCGTCACCATCGGCTCGCGGCGCATCCCCGCCGAGGTCGACCTCGTGGTCCGCGTCGGCCTCGCCGGCCGGGCGGTGGCGGGCGCGGTGGAGATCGACGTCGACCCGATCGCGGCGGAGGACATCGACGCCGACATCCGCACGCGCGGCGTCGGCGGGGTGTTCCTGCGCCGGCTCGGCGACCTCGACGCCGAGGTGCGCCACCACGTCGGGGTCTGGGCCTCGACGCTGCTGGCGACGCCCGAGGCGATCGAGGAGTGCCGGATCGCGGTTTGAGCCCTACGTGCGTGATCTTCTGAGCTATGGCTCAGAAGATCACGCACGTGGTTAGGCGCGGGACAGCTTGACCAGCTCGTCGCGGTCGACGACCTTGACCCGCGGGCGCCCGTGCGGCTCGCCGCGCCCGCGCTCGTGGGCGTCGATGGCCGCCCAGCCCTCCTGGTCGACGAGATCGGGGCAGCGGTCGCGCAGCCACGCCTCGACCTCGTCGGGAGCGTGCCCGCGCGGCTCCCGCTCCCCGAGGTCGGCCAGCATGTGGCGCACCGTCTCGTTGGCGTCCTTCTTGTTGGTGCCGATGATCCCGGTGGGCCCGCGCTTGATCCAGCCGACGACGTACTCGCGCTCGCGGTCGTCGACCCGGCCCTCGGCGTTCGGCACGGTGCCCGACGCCTCGTCGAACGGCAGGCCGGGCAGCTCCACGCCGCGGTAGCCCACCGCACGCAGCACCAGCCCGGTCGCCACCGTCTCGCGCTCGCCGGTGTCGACGGCGCGCACCCGCCCGTCGTCGCCGGTCTCGAGCCGGTTGACGCCCAGCACGACCTCCTCGACCCGGCCGTCGCCGCGGATCTCCACCGGCGAGCGCAGGAACCGGAACGCCATGCGGTGGCGCGCCGCCTCGTCGGGACCCTGCTCGGCGAAGCGGCGCAGGATCTCGAGGTTGCGCCGCGTGCCCTTGCTCAGGGTGTCGTCGTCGGCGATGCCCGCGGGCACCTGCTCGGGGTCGACCACCACGGCCAGGTCGTCGATGTCGGCGAGCTCGCGCAGCTCGGTGGTGGTGAACGAGGCCTCGAGCGGCCCGCGCCGCCCGCACACCAGCGCCTCGCGCACCGACGACGCCGCGAGCGCCTCGACGGCGTGGTCGGCGGTGTCGGTGGCGCGCAGGTCGGACTCGGGCAGCAGGAGCATCCGCGCCACGTCGAGGGCCACGTTGCCGGCGCCGATCACCACGGCGCGCTCGGTGTCCAGCGGCGGCTCGAGGTCGACGAAGTCGGGGTGGCCGTTGTACCAACCGACGAAGTCGACCGAGGCGACGCTGCCGCGCAGGTCCTCGCCGGGGATGCCGAGGCGGCGCTCGGTCTGCGACCCCACCGCGTAGAGGATCGCGTCGTAGCGCTCGAGCAGCTCCTCGCGCGTCACGTCCTCCCCGAGGTGGACGTGGCCGAAGAAGCGGAACCCCTCGCGCGCGGCGGTCTTGTCGTACTGCGAGCTCACTGACTTGATCTTCGGGTGGTCCGGGGCGACGCCCGCGCGGACCAGGCCCCACGGGGTGGCGAGCCGGTCGAACATGTCCACCCGCACGTCGGGCCCACCGGCCGCTCCTGCGTCCAGGAGCGAGGCCGCGGCGTAGAAGCCCGACGGCCCGGAACCGACGATCGCGACGTGGTGGGGTCGCGTCGTGTGATTCTCCACCGACGCATCGTGGCCCACCCGGCCGCAGCCCGCACCCGTCCGCCGGGACGGCCGCTGCCGACCGCAGTCGGGCGCTGTCGCGGTCACCGTCGCCACGCCGGTGGACGACACGCCGACGACAGGGTGATCCCGAGCCGTGGCGTGGCCCGATCCCGCCTCGGTCGAGTGGTCACTCCATGGGATTCCCGAGCGCGAAATCCGCCCCGGAGCAGGGCTAACGTCCTCGGCGATGATCAGCGACGGGCACGGCGGCGCGCAGCCGACCACGGTGGGGACGCCGTGGCGGCGCGGGCTCGACGTGTTCGACGACTACGCCGGTGGTGGCGTGCTGTCCGAGGAGCTCGCCGACGACCTCGTCAACGAGCTGATCGCCGGACCGCGGCCCCGCCGCACCCGGCGCGCCCCGGCCGGGCCACACCCCGCCGGTCGGCCCGGGCCGCAGCCCAGCCGTCCCGTGGCCAGCCCGCCGGCCGGGCGCCCGCGCCTGACGCTGGTGCGCGGAGGTGCCTTCGGCACGTGAGCAGAAATTGGTGCTGGAGCACCGACCGATGCTCACGTGCGCGTAGCGCACATCAGTCCTTCACCGCGACGAGCACCAGGTAGTACAGCTCGTCGCCGGCCATGCTCACGCGGTGCCGGAAGCGGCGGCGCACCACCGTGCGCGACGGGTGCTCCGACGCGGTGGTGTCGGCGATCATCTGCTCGACGTCGGTGGCGTCCTTGCCGCCCTCACCGCCCGCGAGGGTCAGGGCGAGGAACGAGCCGGGCGGGAATGCGTCCCACAGCTGCGCGAGGGCGTCCACCGGGACGTGCCCCTCGCCGACCGCGCCCGCGGCGACGAGCGCGGTCAGCCCCTCGTCGTGCACGAGCGCGGTGACCTCGTCGACGTCGAGGCGCTCGCCCACCAGGTAGTGCGCGTAGAGACCGGGCCGGTCGCGGTGCGCGGCGTCGCGGGCCTCGTCGACGCCGTCGGCGCCCGCGACGACGGTGACCCCGCGGTCGCGCAGCTCCTCGCCGACCACGCCGTTGCCGGCGCCCAGGTCGAAGGCGCGCAGCCCGTCCGCCGACCGTCCCTCGGCCTCGGCCGCCTCGACCAGCGCGCCGGCGACGGTGGCGGGGGAGGCGCACTGCAGCCGGTGCTGCACGACCTCCTCGTAGAGCCCGGGCACCGCGTACACCCGCGCGTAGTCGTGCAGCACGATCCGCTCGTCGCCGCCGTCGGGGTGGTGGAGGACGAACTCCTCCTGCGCCTGGCGCCGTCCCGGGGTCGTGTCGAGCTCGACGGTCCAGCCGGCCGCCGGCTCCTTCGCTGTGGCCATGGCGGTCATCCTGCCCCGGACGTGCGGTCCCGCGACCGTGACGAAGGTCCCCTCGCCGTTCCGCCCGCGGGCCCGGGGAGTCACGCTCGAGGGGCAGTGGCGCGTCGACGCCGTCGCGGCTCACCCACCTCGGCGGGGACCGGTGGCCCGGTTCCGTACGGGAGGTCCCCATGAGCGCTGGACCCGCGCCCGTCAACACCGTCGCCCAGCTACTGCGCCCGGGCTCGCGCCCGCGGGCGGCGGTCGTCGACGCCCAGGACCGGGAGCACGCCGTCACGGTGGTCTCGCACCTGCTGCACGCCGAGTGCGAGCAGTGGAGCTGGACGGTCCACCGGGCCGACGCCCACCGGGCGGACGCGCTGCGGATCGTCGGCGCGCTGTGCCGCGAGGGCTGGGCGCCACACCCGGCCGCGTGAGTGGCCGCACCGCCCTCGGCGTCCGGAGGTAGATTGCTGCTCCGATCGGCTCAGTGGAGCCGGAGGGGGTGAGCATGGCCATCGAGGTGGACGGCGTCGCGATCAACGAGACGTCACGGGGGTCGGGCGCCGCGTGGAAGTGGAGCACGAACGGGCCCGCCCCGATGGACTACGAGATCCAATGGGTCGAGAACAAGGACGTGTTCCTGTACTCCACCCGCGTGCGCCCGGGCGGCTGGAACGTCTCGCAGCTCGACCCGCAGACGTGGGTCGGCGACGGGACGCTCGAGGGCGCGCGGGAGATGGTCGAGCGCGGGCTGCCGACGCTGCCGCACTGACCCGTTCGGCGCATCACCGGAACGAACGAACGGCGCTCCTGCTGCTTCGGAAGCAGCGAGAGCGCCGTTCGTTCGTTCCGGGTGCGGGCGTCGGCTAGCTGCTGCCGCCCAGCACGCCGGCCTCGCTCAGCTTGGACATGACGGCGTTCGGGCCGTCGAACTGCTCCTTGTCGAGGCCCTTGAGCGTGTCGACGAGCTGCTGGTCGGCCCCGTTCGAGCTCGCGTGGTCGGCGAGCTCCTGCGGGCCCCCCGGGTAGTTGAACCCGGCCAGCGTCTTCTGCACCTGCGTGACGTCGTAACCCATGGCGCCCGGTTAACCACCCGGCACCGCCGACAACCCCTACGCTCGCGCCGTGCTGGCCCGCGCCTTCGGCATCGCCCGCTCCCTCGTGATGTACCACGGCATCCCGGGGCGCCAGCGCCGGATGCGCCGGTTCTACGGGCAGTTCCTCGGTCCCGGTGACCTGGCCTTCGACGTCGGCGCGCACGCCGGCAACCGGGTGCGCGCCTGGCGCGCGCTGAGCGCGCGGGTGGTCGCCGTCGAGCCCCAGCCGGACTTCGTCCGCCTCCTGCGCCTGTTCTTCGGGCGCGACGACCGCGTGACCGTGGTCCCGGCGGCGCTGGGCGCGGAGCCCGGCGTCGCCCGCCTGGGCATCTCCCGGGCCACGCCGACGGTCTCCACGGTGTCGGCGGACTGGCGCGCGGCCGTCAGGGACGACGCGGGCTTCGCCGCGGTGCGCTGGGAGGAGCCGGTGCCCGTGGCGCTGACGACGCTCGACGACCTCGTCGCCGAGCACGGCGTCCCCGCCTTCTGCAAGATCGACGTGGAGGGCTACGAGGCCGAGGTGCTCGTCGGCCTGTCGCGCCCGCTGCCCGCGCTGTCGTTCGAGTACCTGCCCGCCGCGCACGACGCCGCCCTGGCCGCGCTCGCCCGCGTCGAGGCGCTCGGCACCTACGCGTACCGCTACTCGCCGATCGAAACCATGCGCTGGGACCCGACCGCGCCCGACCGCTGGCTCGACGCCCGCGAGCTGGTGGCGCTGCTCGACCGGCGCCGCCCGGCGGGACGCTCCGGCGACGTCTACGCCCGGCGCCTGCCCGCGGCGACTCCCGACGTGTGACGACCGGTGCCGGCGACCCCGGGCTCCGGCATCCTGGACGGCGATGATCCACCGGTCCCGCGCCGCCACCCCGACCGCGCTGCAGCTGGCGGCGGCGGGCGCGCTGCTCGCCGGGGTCCTCGCGCTGCTCGTGGTCACGGTCGGCGTCGGCGCCCTGCGGGTCCTCGCGGCGGTGGCGGTGGCCGTCGTGGCCGGCGCGCTCGTCGCGCGGGCGGCCCGGCGCGCGGGGGCGATCACGCTCGGAGCGGCCGGCGCCGTCACGCTCGCCCGCGGGGTCCTGGTGATGGGCGCGGTCACCCTGGTCGGGCGGGTGGAGGCGTCGGCCGTGCTCGTGGGGCTGGCCGTCGTCGCGCTGGCCCTCGACGCCGTCGACGGGCCCGTCGCCCGGCGCACCGGCACCGCGTCGGCGCTGGGGGCGCGCCTCGACGTCGAATTCGACGCGTTCCTGCTGGTCGTGCTGTGCGTGCACGTCGCGCTGACCGGCGGTGACTGGTGGGTGCTCGCGGTGGGCCTGCTCCGCTACGCGTTCGTCGCCGCCGGCCGGGTCCTGCCCTGGCTGCGCGGGGAGCTGCCGGTGCGCCGCTCGGCCAAGGTGGTCGCGGCGGTGCAGGGCGTCGTCCTCATCGTCGCGGCCGCGGACGTGCTGCCCCCGGTCGTCGAGCGGGTCGCGATCGCGGTCGCCCTCGCGGCGCTGGTCTGGTCGTTCGGGGTGTCGGTCGTGTGGCTGTGGCGTGGCGCCCGCCGACCGGTGCGCTGAGAGACTCGTGCCCGTGGCGCCCCCGTTCCCGGCCGTGGTGTTCGACCTCGACGGCACGCTGACCCAGCCCGGCACCACCCGCCCCGCCCCCGGGGTGGTGGCGCTGGTGGAGACGCTGCACGCCCGCGGGGTGCCGCTGGCCCTCGCGACCTCGGCCGGCACGGCCACCGCCCGCCGGGTGCTGGACGAGCTCGGCCTGCTCGGGTGCTTCGGCAGCGTCGCGGGACGTGGGTCCGACGGCCTGCTGGCGGGCAAGGACGCCGTGGTCGGCGAGGCGCTGCTCGGGCTCGGGATCCCGCACGCCGCGCCCGGCAGCCTGCTGGTCGGCGACGGCCCGGCCGACGTCGAGGCCGCGCTCGCCCACGGCCTGGTGCCGGTCGGCGTCGCCTGGGGCGGGTCGTCGGCGGACGCGCTGCGGGCGGCGGGGGCGACGACGGTGCTGGAGCACCCGGACGAGCTGTGGGCGATCCGGGCATCCTGAGCCCGTGCCCCGCTGGGTCCTGCACCTCGACCTCGACTCGTTCTTCGCCTCCGCCGAGCAGCTGACCCGCCCGACCCTGCGCGGGCGGCCGGTGCTGGTGGGCGGGCTCGGGCCGCGCGGGATCGTCGCCGGGGCCAGCGGCGAGGCGAAGGCGCACGGCGCGCGCTCGGCGATGCCGATGGGCCAGGCGCGCCGGCTGTCCCCGCACGCGGTGGCGCTGCCGCCGCGCACCGCGCTCTACCGGGTGCTCTCCGAGCGTTTCTTCGGCGTCGTGCGGGCCTGGGCGCCGGTGCTCGAGCAGATCGCCTACGACGAGACCTTCGCCGAGCCCGAGGCGCTCGCCGACGCCCGCGCCGACGACGTGGCCGCCTTCGCCGAGCGGCTGCGCGCCGAGGTCCGGGAGGTCACGGGGCTCGCGGTGTCGGTGGGCGCGGGCTCGGGCAAGCAGGTCGCCAAGATCGCGTCGGGGCGGGCCAAGCCGGACGGCGTGCACGTCGTGGCCCAGGGCGGCGAGCGGGCGCTGCTCGACCCGCTGCCGGTGCGCGCGCTGTGGGGCATCGGGCCGGTGGCCGAGCAGACGCTGCACCGCGCGGGCGTCGAGACGGTGGCCGCGCTCGCCGCCCTCGAGCCCGGCGAGGTGACCGCGCTGCTCGGCTCCGCGGTCGGCACCGGCTTGCACCGCCTCGCCCGCGGGATCGACGACCGCCCGCTGGTGGAGCGGGGCGAGGCCAAGCAGGTCAGCGCGGAGACGACGTTCGACGAGGACCTCTCCGACCTCGGCGCGGTGCGGTGCGCGGTGGCCGAGCTCGCCGAGGGCGCGCACCGGCGCCTCGTGGCGTCGCACCGGGCCGCCCGCACGGTCAGCGTGAAGATCCGCAGCGCCTCGTTCGGGACGACGAGCCGCGCGGAGACCCACGCCGACGCCACCACCGACCTCGCGACGCTCACCGACACCGCCCAGCGCCTCGCCGTCGCCGCCCTGCCCGACGCCGGCGTGCGGCTGGTCGGCGTCTCGTTCTCCGGGCTGACCACGGCGGTGCAGGAGGCGCTGTTCCCCGGCACCCCCGCCGCGCCGGCCGCGGCCGCGCCAGCGCCCGTCGCGGAGCTCCCCGAGCCCGAGCCCGAGCCGCGCCGGGAGTGGCGCACCGGCGACGACGTCGCCCACCCCGAGCACGGCCACGGCTGGGTCCAGGGCGCGGGGCACGGGCGGGTGACCGTGCGCTTCGAGACCGCGACGACGGGCCCCGGTCGCGCGATCACGTTCCGCGCCGACGACCCGGATCTCGCCCGCGCGGACCCGGTGGCGAGTTTGGCCTGACGGCCTCGTGCGTGCTTGTCCGTGCTGGAGCACGGGATCAGGGGAGCACGCCGATAGGGCTCACAGATGCGGGAGCGCCGCGTCCACCAGCAGCCGCGCCGCGTCCCCGGCCGCCCGTAGAGCCGCCGGCTCCGCGGCCACGGCGTGGGCCACCAGCGCGCCCTCGTGCAGCACGAGCAGCTGCAGCGCCAGGCCCGGCGCGTCGGGGACCCCCGCGCGCTCGAGCTCGGCGGCGAACAGCGTCCGCAGCCAGCGTTTCTCGTCGTGGATGACCGCGCGGCCGGGGTGGGCGGCGTCGTCGAGCTCGGCGAAGGCGTTGACGAACGCGCAGCCACGGCCGGCGCCGGCGACCCACTCCTCGAGCGCGGCGAACGGGGCGAGCGCGCGGTCCACCGGGTCGTCCGCGGCCTCGACCGTCGCCACCACGAGGGCGCGCCAGCGCTCGTCGCGGGCGCGCAGGTAGGCGGCCACGAGCTCGTCCTTCGACCCGAAACGGTCGTACAACGTGCGCTTGGTGACCCCCGACTCGGCCGCGATCGTGTCGACGCCGACGGCGTGGATCCCGCGCTCGTAGAAGAGGACCGACGCCACGTCGAGGATGCGCCGGGCCCCGGGCGTCAGGGTCATGTCCTTGCCTTCACAGGTCTGTGAACCTACGGTCGGACTTCACAGACCAGTGTAGTGGAGGACGGTCATGATCCCCGAGACGATGCAGGCCGCGGTGCTCACCGGCTTCGGTGGTCCGGAGGTCCTGGAGCTGCGCACCGTCCCGGTGCCGCGGCCCGGCGACGGCGAGGTGCTCGTGCGGGTCACCGCGGCCGCGCTCAACAACACCGACCTCTGGACCCGCCGCGGTGCCTACGGCCTGCCCGGCGACCCGGACGCCCTCGCCGGTTGGCGGGGCCCGGTGGCGTTCCCGCGCATCCAGGGCGGTGACATCGCGGGCGAGGTCGTGGCCGTCGGTGCCGGCGTCGGCGCGGGACGCGTGGGCGAGCGGGTCCTCGTCGACCCCGCGTTCTACGACGGCCCCGGCCCGGACGCGAGCCCGGTGGGGCTGCTCGGGAGCGAGGCCGACGGCGGCTTCGCCGGGTACGTCGTCGTGGCCGCCGACCGCGCCCACGACGTGTCCGCGTCACCCCTGGACGACGACGAGCTCGCCTGCCTCCCGGTGGCCTACGGCACGGCGGCGGGGATGCTCGCGCGCGGGCGGGTCGGGGCGAGAGAGACGGTGCTGGTCACCGGGGCGTCGGGCGGCGTGGGCCTCGCGGCCGTGCAGCTCGCCGTGGCCCGGGGCGCGCGGGTCGTGGCGCTCACCGCCCCCGGCAAGGACGACGTCCTCCGCGAGGCCGGGGCCGACGCCGTCGTGCACCGCGGTCCCGATCCGGAGACCGTCGCCGCGGCCGCCGCCGATGCCGTCGGCGGCCCGCTCGACGCCGTGGTCGACGTCGTCGGCGGGCCGCTGCTGCCGGCGCTGCTGACGCGGGTGCGCGACGGCGGCCGGTGGGTGATCGCCGGGGCGATCGGCGGCGCGTCGGTGCCGCTGGACCTGCGCCGGCTCTACCTGCACAACGTCGCGCTCGTCGGGTCGTCGATGCACACCCCGGCGCACTTCGACGACCTCGTCGCCGACGCGGTCGCCGGGCGGGTCCACCCCGTCATCGCCGCCCGCCACGACCTCGCCGCCATCCACACCGCGCAGGACGAGTTCTCGCGGGCCGAGCGGGTCGGGAAGGTCGTGGTCCACCCGGTGTGAGTGCTTGTCCGTGCTCCAGCACGGACAAGCACTCACGAGCCGAAGGCCGACCGCAGCTCGTCGACGAAGTCGCCGGGGACTTCCAGCGAGGCGAAGTGTCCGCCGGCGGGCAGGGCGTTCCAGTGGCGGAGGTCGACGTAGCGCGCCTCGACCCACGCGCGGGGCAGCTTGACCATTTCGGCCGGGAAGTACGACACCGCGCTGGGCACGGTCACCGGCGAGGTGGTGTCGACGCCGCCGAAGCTCTCCCAGTACAGGCGCGCCGAGGACGCCCCGGACCCCGTGAGCCAGTAGAGCGACACGTTGTCGAGCACCCGGTCGCGCGGCACGCCGCCGAAGCCGTCGCCGTCGGTCCACGCGACGAACTTCTCGGCGATCCAGGCGAGCTGTCCGGCGGGCGAGTCGACGAGGCCGTAGCCCAGCGTCTGGGGACGTGTGCGCTGCTGCGCGGAGTAGCCCGAGCCGGCCTTGCGGAAGTCCTCGCTCTCGGCGAGCCACCGCCGCTCGGTCTCGTCGAGCTGCGCGTCGTCGAAGCCGTCCGGGCGCGGGGCGCGGGGCATCGTCGTGTGCATCATCGCCACGCGGTCGGGGTGGCGGACCGCGAGCGCCGTGGTGATCATCGCGCCCCAGTCGCCGCCCTGGGCGAGGAACCGGTCGTAGCCCAGGCGGCCCATGAGCTCGGCCCAGGCGTCGGCGATGCGGTCGACGCCCCAGCCGGGTCCGGTCGGCTTGTCGCTGAACCCGTAGCCGGGCAGCGACGGCGCGACGACGTGGAAGGCGGGCAGCGCCTGGCCGTCGGGTCCGTCACCGGGGTCGGTGAGCGCGTCCAGCACGTCCAGGAACTCGATCACCGACCCGGGCCACCCGTGGGCGAGGATCAGTGGCTGTGCGTCACGACGCGGTGACCGAACGTGCAGGAAGTGGAGGCCGAGACCACCGATCGCGGTGCGGTACTGCCCGCGCCGGTTGAGCTCGTCCTCCACCCGGCGCCAGTCGTGCTCCTCGAGCCAGGCGCGGCACAGCTCGGTGACCGCGTCCAGGCCCAGGCCCTGCGACGGGTCGGTCGCCGGCTCGGGCAGGCGGACCCGGCGCAGGCGTTCCCGCAGGTCCAGGAGCTGTTCCTCGGGCACGTCGAGCACGAACGGGACGACCTCGACGGTCGGATCGCCGGTCGGCACCGGGGCGGGGGAGGCCACAGCCGCAGACCCTAGGCAGACACGCGGGCACCTGCCGAGCGGTGCGCCCGGATGGAGTGTCGGTCCGGACCAGCGCGACACGCCGACGGCTGGTGTTCATGACCCGAACGAGCCAACTTGGCGCCGAGGTGTCACACGAGGGCCCATGGTGGCGATGGACGGAGCGGAGGTGATCAGCGTGCTCGATGATCGTTCGGCGGTCCTGCTCGCGGCGGCGGCAGACCTGGACGAGTGCGACGGCTACGTCGTGCTCGTGTTCGACCCCGAGACCGGGGAGCTCGACGCCCACGGTCCCTACGAGGGGGTCGAGGCGACACTCCGCGTGGAGGAGATGCGGAAGGAGTTCGACGACGACGGCCTCCGGGACGTCGTCATCCGCGTCTCGCGGCTGCACCGACCGCGCTGAGGACCATCCCGGTGCCGGGTCCCCCCACCGACCCCGGGATGGTCCCCAGCGCCCGGGGTACTCCTGGCGCCGGACGAGGCGACCGGCGCGGAGGAGTGGCTGCATGGTGAGCGGACCGACGGTGCGGGAGGCCTCCCTCGAGGTCTTCCGCGCCCACGGCATGACGACGGTGTTCGGCAACCCGGGCTCGACCGAGCTGCCGATGATCGCCGACCTGCCCGACGACTTCCGCTACGTCCTGGGCCTGCAGGAGGCCGTGGTCGTCGGCATGGCCGACGGCTACGCCCAGGCGACCGGCCGTCCCGCGCTGGTCAACCTGCACACCGCCCCCGGGGTGGGCAACGCGGCCGGCGCGATCGTGAACGCGGCGGCCAACGGGGCGCCGCTGGTGATCACGGCCGGGCAGCAGGTCCGCCCGATGATCAACCTCGAGGCGCTGCTGACCAACGTGGACGCGACGGTGCTGCCCCGGCCCGCGGTCAAGCTGTCGATGGAGCCCGCCCGCCCGGCCGACGTGCCGGCCGTGCTGGCCCGCGCGATCCACGTGGCGATGTCGCCGCCGCGCGGCCCGGTGTTCGTGTCGATCCCGATGGACGACTGGGACGCGGTGCTCGACCCCGAGACGGAGGCGGCCGCGCTCGTCGCCGGCCGCCGGGTGCACCACCGTGCCGGGCCCGACCCCGAGGGTCTCGACGCCTTCGTCGCGGCGCTGGACGGGGCGCGCGCCCCGGCGATGGTCGTCGGCGGCGACGTCGACGCCTCCGGCGGCTTCCACGACGCGGTGGCCCTCGCCGAGCGCCTCGGCGCGACGGTGTTCGCCCCGCCGTCGGACGGGCGGGTGGGCTTCCCCACCGACCACCCGCAGTTCCGCGGCGCGCTGCCGATGGCCATCGCGCCGGTGGCCGAGACGCTGGCCCCGTACGACGTCGTGCTCGTCCTCGGCACCGCGGTGTTCCGCTACTACCCCTACGTGCCGGGGCGCTTCCTGCCCGAGGGCACGCGGCTGCTGCACGTCACCGCCGACCCCGACCAGGCGGCGCGAGCCCCGATGGGCGACGCGGTCGTCGCCGACCCGACGCTGACGATCCGCGCGCTGCTCGAGCGCGTCGGCCCCGGCCCCGACGACCGGGCGGCCCCGCCGCCGGCGCAGGAGCTCGCGGCGCCGCAGGGCGGCAGCGGCGGGCGGCTCTCGGCCGAGGAGGTGTTCGCCACCCTCGCCCAGGAGTGGCCCGAGGGCGGGGTGATCGTCAACGAGGCGCCCTCGCACCGGCCGATCGCCATGGCCCGTGTCCCGCTGGCCCGCCCCGGCAGCTCGTACTTCTCCGCGTCCGGCGGCCTCGGGTTCGGGCTCTCGGCCGCGGTCGGCGTCGCGCTCGCCGACCCGCAGCGCCCCGTGCTCGCCGCCATCGGCGACGGCTCGCTGCAGTACACCGTGCAGGCGCTGGCGTCGGCGGCGTCGCTGCAGGTCCCGCTCACCGTGCTCGTCCTGGACAACCGGGAGTACGGGATCCTCAAGTGGTTCGCCGCGAAGGAGCAGACGCCGAAGGTGCCCGGGCTCGACCTGCCCCTGGTCGACCACGTCGGGCTCGCGCAGGCCTACGGCGTGCCCGCCGAGAGCGTGGGCGGTGTCGACGAGCTGCGCGCCGCCCTGCGCCGCGGGTTCGCCGGCCCGGGGCCGCGCCTGGTGCACGTCCCGGTGCCGCCGTCGGGGTACTGATCCTCTTGACCTCGACGTCGGTCGAGGTCCGATCGTGGTCGGCGTGAGCGCGGGCACCGGAATTCGGCATGAGGGTCGTCGGGCCCCCGGCGTAGCGTCGACCGGGCGCCGACGCCCGGGTCGGCACGGGGAGGACCACGCGGTGAGCACGCAGGCGACCACACGGCCGTCACCACCGGCGCGCGACGACGCGGCGCCCGCCGTCGAGGTCGTCGACCTCGTCAAGCGCTACGGCCGCAGCGGGCCGCCCGCGGTCGACGGGCTGAGCTTCGCCGTGCGCCGCGGCGAGGTCTTCGGGCTCCTGGGACCCAACGGCGCGGGCAAGACCACCACGGTCGGGGTGCTGACGACGCGGGTCACGCTCACCTCCGGGCGCGCCACCGTCGCGGGCATCGACGTCGCCACCGACCCGGTCGCGGCGCGCGCGGTGCTCGGCGTCGTCCCCCAGCGGCCCAACCTCGACCGCTCGCTCGACGCGCGCGGCAACCTCGTCTGGCACGCCGCGTACCACGGCGTGCCTCGGGCGCAGCGGCGCCGGCTGGCCGACGAGCTGCTCGAGCGCATGGGGCTCGCGGAGAAGGCGAGCACCAACCCCGACGAGCTCTCCGGCGGGCAGGCGCAGCGGCTGATCATCGCCCGCGGCCTCATGCACGACCCGCAGGTGCTGTTCCTCGACGAGCCGTCGACGGGGCTCGACCCGCAGGCGCGCCTGTTCGTGCACGACCGCATCGCCGACCTCGCCGCGTCCGGCGTGACGGTCGTGCTCACCACCCACGACATGGACGAGGCGGCCAAGCTCGCCGACCGCGTCGGCATCGTCGACCACGGCAAGCTGCTCGCGCTGGACACGCCGTCGACGCTGGTCGCGGGCCTGCCCGGCGAGGCCACCATCGACCTCGTGCTCACCGGCGCCGACGCGGCCACGGTGCGCGCGCGGGTCGGCGAGCTGCGGGGGGTGGCCGGCGTCGACGACCGCACCGGCGAGACCGACGAGACCATCCGCCTGCGGGTGCGCTGCGACGGCGAGGCCGGCGCGGCGCTGCCCCCGGTGCTCGGCGCGGTGGCCGCCACCGGCGCCACCGTGCACCAGGTCGAGCTCGGCGAGCCGACGCTCGAGGACGTGTTCATCGACCTGACGGGCAGGGGGTTGCGGTGAGCGCGCCGACGCGGACGGTCAGCCAGGGGCGCGCGTTCCTGGGCGTCCTGGGCCGCGACCTCGCGGTCACGGGCAAGGAGTTCGGCACCTTCGTCAGCCAGGTGCTGGTCCAGCCGTTCTTCCTGCTGTTCGTGTTCGGCGTGGTGCTGGGCCAGCTCGGCTACGTCACGCCGGGCTACGCGCAGCTGCTGCTGCCGGGGCTGCTGGCGCTCAACGCGTTCTTCGTGGCCGTGCAGGCCACCGCGATCCCGCTGGTCATCGACTTCTCGTACACCAAGGAGATCGAGGACCGCCTGCTCGCGCCGCTGTCCACGCGCCTGGTCGCGGTCGAGAAGATCGTGTTCGGCGCCGCGCGGGGCCTGTTCGGCTCGCTGGTGATGATCCCCGTCGGCTACCTCGTGCTCGACGAGGTCAACTGGCAGCTCTCGGGCCTGCCGATCGCGGCCGTGCTGCTGGTGCTCGGCGCGCTGGCCGGCGGTGCCGCGGGGCTGGTCATCGGCACGCTGGTGTCGCCCCGCAAGATCAACGTGGTGTTCGCGCTGGTGATCACGCCGCTGCTGTTCACGGGCTCGACGCAGTTCCCGTTCCTGCAGCTCGGGAACCTGCGCTGGTTCCAGGTGATCTGCGCGCTCAACCCGATCACCTATGTCTCCGAGGGGCTGCGGGGCGCCCTGACGCCCGCCGTGCCGCACCTCCCGGCCTGGGTCTGCCTGCTGGCGCTCGTCGCCGCGTGCCTGCTCTTCGGGGCGATCGGCATCCAGGGCTTCGTGCGGCGGGCACTCGATTGATCGGGTCGGCGTTCGTGGCGCTGTTGCATCGGCTCGACACCACGTTGTCGGCCGCGGGGTTCGACGATGTCCTCCGCCTCCCCGCCCTCCCGGCGCGCGGAGAGCCCGGGTCGCTCACCGTGCTGGCGCACCTCGACGACGCGCTGGCGCGGGCCGCGGAGGAGGTCGACGAGGAACTCGCCGACGTCCTGCGCCCGCTCGTGCGCGGGGTGCCCTGGCGTCAGACGGCCGCCTACGTCGACGCCCCGCCGGACGCGTCGTTCCTCGACGGCTACGCGCACGCCACACTGGCGGAGTCGCCGTGGGCCGCGTGCGGGCTCGTCCTGCTCGGGCCGGGCGTGCGCTGCCCCCCGCACCATCATCCCGCCGAGGAGTTCTACCTGCCGGCGGGAACGATCCGCTGGGTGCACGGGCTCGACGAGGCCCCTGCGCCAGAGCCGGCCGGCGCACTGATCCACCACGCGCCCTGGCAGCCGCACGGGATGTGGACCGAGGACCGCGCGGTCCTGCTCGTCTACGTCTGGACCGGGGCTGTCGCGACACCGTCCGCGTTCTGCTGACGGGGTCGTGGCGCTGGGCGTGCCGGGCCCGGCCGCTGGGTAGGCCCCGATCATGCGACACCAGGAGTTCCTCGCCGGCGTCGCCACCCGAGGTGGCTTCGCCGACAACGACGACGCCCGCCGGGCCGCCGACGCCGTGCTGGCCACGCTCGCCGAGCACCTGCCCGGCGACGACCGCGACGCGCTGGCCAAGGCGTTGCCGAACCTGCTCGAGCAGGAGGCCGGCGTCGACCGGGCCGGGGGCGGCGGGACGCCGACCGAGGCCGGCCTCGTCGACGAGGTCGCCCGGCGCAGCGGGTGGGCGCCCGAGCGCGCCCGCTACGCGCTGACGGCGGTGATCGGCCAGCTGCACGCGGAGGACGCGGACCTCGGCGAGCGCATCGGGCGCGTCGTGCCGGAGGACCTGCGGGGGAGCGGGCCGACGCTGCCGCCCGACGCCGCGTCCGAGGGCGCGCAGGGCCGCCCCCAGCCGGTCGACGCCGACGAGCTGCAGCGCGTGCTGAACCGGCTCACCGATTGGTCGGGCGACGGCTCGGGCATCGAGCGCACGGTCGAGCTGCCCTCGGAGCACATCGACCTCGTGCTCGAGCGCCTGCGGGCCGCCGAGAGCGAGATCGGCGCGCGCCTGCGCACCGTCGAGCGCACCGAGTCCTCGCTGACCGTGCGCGCGCGCACCGAGAGCATGCAGGCCGTCGCGGCCATCGACCTCGACCTCGCCGAGCGCTTCGACGACATCGTGGCGACGGTGGGCTCGGCCTGAGGTGCGCCCCGCGCACGTGAGCAGACAGCGGTGCTGGAGCACCGATTTCTGCTCACGAGCGCGCAGCGCACCTAGACGACGCTGAACCCGGGCGGCAGGGGGGCTCGCCCGGTCAGGGCGCCGAGGATCGCCGAGCCGTGGCCCAGCCGGACGCCGACGCGCGCGAGCAGGGCCGCGACCCCGGCCGTCGTCGCCTCATCGAACGCGACGGCGAGCCCGGTCGCCGCCGCGATGTCGTGCCCGTGCACGACGAGCTCGACGGTGCGCGTCGGCACGTACGACGCGACGCGCAGGCCGCCGGCGATCGTCTCGATCAGCGCGTCGGGGTCCGCCGCGCGGGCCGCGGCCACCGCGCGGTCGGCGAGGTCGCGGAACGCAGCGGCCGGGTCGTCACCGAGGGCCACGCCGGCGTCGCGCCCGCGCTGGGCCACGGCATCCTGGTCGACGCCCTCGCCGGTCGCCGACGGCAGCAGGGCGTAGTACCCCGCGGCGTCGGGGACGTCCTCGCGCGCGGCGGGCCGCTCCAGGTAGGTCAGCACGGTGACGAACGCGCGGCTCGTGTGCCCGACGAGCGAGCGCAGGTCCCACACACCGAGCGCGGGCGCGTCCCACGCGTTGGGCGGGATGCGCTCCACGAGCTCGGTCACGGTCCGGGCGGCGTCGGCGTAGTGGTCCAGCACGTGAGCGATCCTGGGGCCTATAGGCCCAAAGTTCACTCACGGAGGACTCAGGCGATCAGCTTCGCCGCCACCTGCGCCAAGCGGGTGCCCTGGACGCGCGCGGCGTGCAGGGCGTCGTCGTCGGGCGCCGCCGACTTCCTCGACACCCACGACGCGCCGTACGGGTTGCCCGACGACATCAGCGACGGGTCGGCGGCGTAGCCGAGCGGCATCACCAGCGCGCCCCAGTGGTAGAGCACGTTGTTCATCGACAGGATCGTCGCCTCCAGCCCGCCGTGGCCGGTGGACGCGCTGGTGAACGCCGTCCCGACCTTGGAAGCGAGCTTGCCCTGCGCCCACAGCCCGCCGGTGGTGTCCAGGAACGCCTTGAGCTGCTCGGCGGAGTTGCCGAACCGGGTCGGGCTCCCGAACGCCATGCCGTCGGCCCACTCGAGGTCGTCGAGCGACGCCTCGGTGTCGTACGGGTTGTCCTCGACCCACGCCTTCCACCGGCGGTTGGCCTCGATCGCCTCGGCCGGCGCGCGTTCGGCCACGGGCCGCACCCGCGTCTCGGCGCCCGCCTCGCGGGCCCCCTCCGCGAGGGCCTCGGCGAGCGCGGCCACGTTGCCGGTCGCGGAGTAGAAGACGACGACGATGCGGGGCGCGCGCTCGGGCACAGGGCCTCCCGGGTCGGGGTGGGACCCCGATCATGACGAGCGACCCGCGCGCTCCGCACACCGGGCCGCGGCGGCGCAGAATGGCCCGGTGACGACGCGGGAGGGCACGGCGCGGCCCCCGGTGGGCGGCGCCTCCGACGCCGCCGGCCCGCGCGGGCTCGTCGCCCTCTACCGCCGGCTGTCCGGCCTCGTCGCCGCGCCGTCGGCCGACGTCCAGGCGGTCGTCGCCGTCGTCACGGCCGAGCTCGGCGTGCTCGCGGCCGTCGTCGGGCCGTCGGCCGAGGTCCTCGCCGCCACGGCGCCCGGGCTCGGCGTGCCCGAGGCCTCGGCGCGCCTGCGCGGCACCGCTCACCCCACCGCCCCCGCCACCGCCTGGCCCCGCACCCTCGACACCGCCGCGGCGGCCGGCCGCGCCCTGCGCGTGCCCGGGCCCGGGACCCGTGTGCAGGTCGTGGCCCCGGTGCTGCTCGGGCGCGAGGTGCCCGCGTTCGTCGTGGCCGAGGAGGACACGGCCACCCGCGACCGCCCCGACGCTCTCGCCGGCGACGACGTCCTGCTGCTGGTCGCGGAGCACGCCGCCACCGTCGTCGGGGTGCTCGCCGGGCGCGACCGCGTGCTGGCGACGGCGGCGGGCCAGGTCCGGGGCGACCTCGTCTCCGGGCTGCTGCTCGACCGCGCCCGCGACGCCGACCAGGCCGCGCAGTGGGCCGAGCACGTCGGCTACGACCACGGCGTCGTCCACCGCGTCGTCGTCGTGTCCCCGGACGACGACGACGCCTACGGGGCGGGCCCCGCGAGCCTGCTCGGCGAGGCCGAGGAGCACCTGCTCGCGGCCGCCCCGGCCGCGCTGACCGTCGTGCGCGACACCGAGACCGTCGCCGTCGTCGGCGAGCCCGCCGACCCCGTGGCCGTCGGCGCCGCGTGCGCCCGCCGCCTCGCCCGCGGCCGGGTGCCCGACCCCGACGCGCACTGGCCGGTGACCGTCGCCGTCGGCGGACCGGTGCACGCCCCGCAGGAGATCGCCGCCTCCTACGACCAGGCGCGCCGCACGCTGGTCGCCGCGCGCCGGCTCGGGCGGGCCGGGCGCGTGCTGCGCTTCGACGACCTCGGCGTCCACCGGCTGCTGCTGCAGATCCCCGACCCCGACGCCGCCCGTGCCTTCGCCCGCGAGGTGCTGGGACGCCTCGCGGCCGAACGCTCCGAGCGCACCGTCGAGGTCCTGCGCACGCTCGCCCGCTACTTCCGCGAGGACGGCAGCCCGCAGCGCGTCGCCCGCGCCCTCAACGTCCACCCCAACACCGTCGGCTACCGCCTGCGGCGCGCCGAGGAGCTCAGCGGCCTGCACCTCGACACCTACCGCGACCGGCTCGTCGCCCAGGTCGCGCTGGAGATCCTCGGGGAGATGGAGGAGTGAGCGAGTCGTTCGCCACCGAGTCCTTCACCGCAGCCCTCGCCCGCCGCGTCCTGCTGTGCGACGGCGCCATGGGCACGCTCGCGCGGGCCTCGGGCGGGCAGGTCGAGGGACCGGGCGTCGAGCTCTGCGTCGTCGCCCCCGAGCTGGTCAGCGCCCTGCACGAGCGCTACCTCGCCGCCGGGGCGGACGTGCTGCAGACCCACACGTTCGGCGCCTCCCGCCCGCGCCTCGAACGCCACGGGCTCGCGCGCCGCACCCGCGAGCTCAACCTCGCCGGCGCGCGCCTCGCCGCCCAGGCCCGCGACCGCGCCGGGCGCCCGGCCTGGGTCGCGGGCTCGGTGTCGCCGGTGACGCCGCCCGGGCGCGGGACGACCGCCGACGCCGGCGGGGTCGCCGCCGCCATCCGCGAGCAGGTCGCCGCGCTGGTCGAGGGCGGCGTGGACCTCGTACTGCTCGAGACCTTCAGCCGTGCCGACGAGCTGCTCGCCGCCGTCGCGGCCACCCGCGCGGTGACCGACCTGCCCGTCGTCGCCCAGGCCACGTTCGTCGACGAGGACGGCAGCCCGCTGACCGCCGCCGGCGAGTCACCCGCGGACGTCGCCGCCCGCCTCGCCGACGCGGGCGTCGTCGCGGTCGGCAGCAACTGCACGCTCGGCCCGCAGGGGCTGCTCGACGTCGTGCGCCGCATGGGCTCGACGGACGGCCCGGTGCTCGCCGCCCAGCCGAACGCGGGCCTGCCGCACGTCGTCGCCGACCGCTCCGTGCGCTTCGCCGGCGACGCCGAGCACTTCGCGCGCTACGTGCTGCGCTACGTCGAGGCCGGCGCGCGCCTGGTCGGCGGGTGCTGCGGGACGACGCCCGAGCACACCGCAGCCGCCGCGAGCGCCCTGACCACCCACGACGCCTGGGCGCCGCCGTCGGATCCGTCGCCGCCGCCGGAGCCGATCGCGGTCCGCGGCGACGTGCCCGCGGTGAGCGACGCGCTGCCGCCCGCGCAGCCCGACGTCGCGCCCGGCGGCCGGGGCGCCCTGGAGCGCTGGTTGCGGGGCCACGGTCGGCGCGACTTCCTCGTCGCCGCCGAGGTGGCCGGGCCCGGCGGGCCGGACGAGCACCTCGCGCGAGCCCGCCGCGCCGTCGCCGGCGGGGCCCGGGCGCTCTGGGTGAGCCGCCCGCGGGCCCGGCGCGTCACGACCGGCCCGGCCGGGCTCGCGCTGCGCCTGCACGACGGCGTGGACGTCGACACCGTCCTCACCCTCACGAGCTGGCAGACCGGCATGCTCGCGCTGCAGGCCGACCTGCTGGGTCTGCACGCCCTGGGCCTGCGGGCCGTGGTGTGCGAGACGGGCAACCCGCCGGTGCACGCCGAGCAGGCCGTGCGCGACGGGGTGTGGGAGGTCGACGGCGCCGAGCTGCTGCGGATGGCCGCCGGCCTCAACCGCGGCATCGACGCCGACGGCGTGGAGCTGGGCGTCGCGACATCGTTCCGGCTCGGCGCCCGCTTCACCCCCGGCGCCGACGACCTCGACCACGAGGCTGCGCGCACCGTGGCCAAGGTCGAGGCGGGCGCGGAGTTCCTCGTGTCGCGGCCGGTGTTCGAGCTCGAGCGGCTGCGGGTCGTCGTCGACGCGCTCGACGCGGCGGGGTGCCGGGTGCCGGTGCTCGCGTCGGTCGGGGCGCTGACCGGCTACAGCCAGGCCGAGCACCTGCGCCACGAGGTGCCCGACGTCGTCGTCCCCGACGAGGTGCTCGAGGCGATGCGCGGCGCGGGCGACGTCCCGGACGCGGCGCGCACGGGCCTCGCGCTGGCCGCCGACCTCGTCGCGCAGGCCGCCGATGTCGTCGAGGGCGTCGTGGTGCGCTGGTCGGGCCCGGCGCTGCCCGGCCTCGACCCGGCGACGGCCGTGGCCCGCCTGCGCGCGGCAGCCGGGACCGGGGCGCGCGTCAGGCGCTGAGCGAGGTGACGGTCGCCTTGTGCTGGTGGACGGCGGGCTGCGGGGCGCCGCGCAGGCGCGCGACCGTGGCGCGGAGGTAGGCCACCTCGCGGGTCAGCGAGGCGACGGTCTCCCCGTCGAAGTCGTAGGACATCTCCTGGGGCATGACCACGACCCCGCAGCAGGGGCACGTCGTCGGGGCGTTCATCGTGGTCACTCCGTGATCGTCGGCGCGAGGGGCGGTCACGGCCCCGTCACCCTCCAGTGTTCGCCGACGCCGGGCGCCGGGCACTGTGCCCGCCCACAGAGATCACGACGGCGGCGTTGTGGTGCGCCACAGCCTGCCCCCGGTTGCGCGATCAGCGTCCGTCGACCAGCCGAGCCCGCCACGCGTCCAGGTCCGCCTCGGGCACGCCGGCGTCGCGGAGCGGGGCGCGCGGGTCGTCGTCGAGCAGGTCGAGGACGGCCTCGAGGTGCGCGGGCTCGACGCCGACGCGGCCCGGGTCGGTGTCCGGCTCGAGGGCGCCCTGGAGGGCCAGGCGGTCGCGCAGGGCGCGCCGGTGGTCGTTGGTGGCGGCGAAGTCGGCGGCCACCGCCTCGCGGGTGACCCCGGCGGTCCGCAGCAGGAGCGCGACGGCCACGCCGGTGCGGTCCTTGCCCGCGGCGCAGTGCACGAGCAGCGGTCCCGGCCCGTGCGCGGCGACGCGCACCAGGTCGGGCATCCACGCCTCGCCGGTGCGGACCAGGAGCAGGTAGAGCTCGTCGAGCCCCCGCCGCTGGCGCTTCTCGGGCGGGGCGCCGCGCATCAGCACACCGGGTGCGAGCGCCTGGATCAGCGGCAGCGGCGTCAGCTCGGCGACCTCGGCGAGCGGGTGGGGCCGCCCGTCGAGCTCCTCGGGGTTGCGCAGGTCCACGACGCTGCCGGGCGGCCACGTCTGCCCGTCGGGGCCCTGCTCCGCATCGCCGGCCATCGGCGCGTCCCCCCGCCACAGCACCCCGGGACGTGTGCGCCGACCGTCGACGGTCGGCAGGTCCCCGACGTCGCGCAGGTTGGCGAGGTACCGGACGGCGTTCGTCGTGACGGCGTCGGTGGGCGGGGGAGCGGCGGGCACCGGCGGTCTCCTCGTGTCGGGACCTCCATCGTGACCCCGCGCGACGCTCCGTCGGGGCGGGGGTGGGCGGCTTCACCCCGCCGTCGGGCTCGACCGGTGACCCGCTCGCTGCCCGACGAGCGTCCGGGCCGAGCTGAACCGTGTCCTGAGGACACGGGTCGCCGACGACCAGCTCCCGCACCTCGACACGCCGAGGACGCTGGCGCCGTGGTGTGGACAGTGACGGCGGACGCGGAGGAGTTCTGGCACGCCGTGCGTCCCTACCTGCGCGCCCATCGCGTCGAGTCGACGGTCGTGCTGACGATCGTCGACACCCTGCGGCGCCGCGGCCCGGCGCCCGGCGACCCGCCGGTGCTGGCGTGGTGGGACGCGGGCGACGGCGCGACCGCGGTGGTCGTGCAGACCCCGCCGTACCGGCCCGTGGTGTCGGCGATGCCCACCGACGTCGCCGCGGCGTGGGCGGGGGAACGGCCGCGCCCGGCGCGCCTGCTCGGTCCGGCCGCGGTCGTGGACGACCTGGCGGCCGCGTGGGACGCGACCACCGAGGTCGTCGTCGCCGAGCGCCTCCACCGCCTCGCCGGGCTCCGGCCATCGGCCGCCGCGACGCCGACGCGCCCCGCCCGTCACGCCGACCGCGCGGTGCTCTGGTCGTGGCTGCGGGAGTTCCACGACGAGGCGACCCCGGACGACCCGCTCCCGCCGCGGGCAGCGCTCGACGCGGCGATCGACGAGGGGCGGATCGTGGTCGCGGAGGCCGACGGGACGCCCGTCGCGTACGCCTCGGTCAGCCCGACGGTGCTGGCCACCGCCCGGATCGGCCCGGTCTACACACGCCCGGAGCACCGCGGGCGCGGTCACGGGTCGGCGGTCACGGCGGCGGCCGTTCGGCGCGCGGGCGAGCGCGGGGCCGAGGAGGTCCTGCTGTTCACCGACCTCGCGAACCCGACGAGCAACGCCCTCTACGCCCGGCTCGGGTTCGTCGGAGTCGCCGACCTCGTCGACGCCGCCCTCGTGCCCGTGACGGGGCGAGCGTCCACTCAAGGTTGACGATAAGGAGATCGTCAACCTACGGTGGACGCATGGCACCCACCAACGTCCGCCTCGACGACCTCATCAACGCCATCACCTCGGTGCACTCCGACGCCCTCGAGCAGCTGCAGGACGCAGTGCTCGCCGCCGAGCACCTCGACGAGGTCGCCGACCACCTCATCGGCCACTTCGTCGACCGCGCCCGCCGCTCCGGGGCGTCGTGGACCGACATCGGCAAGCGCATGGGCGTCACCAAGCAGGCCGCCCAGAAGCGGTTCGTGCCGAAGGGGTCCGGCGAGATCGACATGCAGGAGGGGTTCGGCCGCTTCACCCCGCGCGCCCGCAACGTCGTGGTGAAGGCGCAGGAGGAGGCCCGGTCGGCGGAGAACGCCGAGATCACGCCGGCGCACCTCGCGCTCGGACTGCTCCACGAGCCCGAGTCGCTCGCGGTGCTGTCGATCACGGCCCTCGGCGTCGCGCCCGAGACCATGCGCCGGACGCTGCTCGGCACGCTGCCCGCCCGGTCCGACGAGATCGGCGCACTCATCCCGTTCGACGCCGCGTGCAAGAAGGTGCTGGAGCTGACGTTCCGCCAGGCGCTGCGCCTCGGGCACAACTACGTCGGCACCGAGCACATCCTGCTGGCGCTGCTCGAGCACGAGGACGGCAGCGGCACGCTGACCGGGCTCGGGCTCGACCGCGAGGCCGTCGAGAGCCACGTCGTGCGGGCGCTCTCCGTGTTGACCGGCGCGCCACAGGACCCCGCCGCCGGGCCGAAAACCGGCTGAGATCGAGCCGGCGGCGTGGTCCGATGACCGCGTGCACGTCGCCTTCTCACCGCGCCCCGACGGCGGCTCGGTCGCCGACATCGACCGCGGCGACGGGCTCCGGTTGCGGCTGCGCTCCTACGACCGCACCGGCGTCGTCCCCCACGACGCCGTGCACCTCGTCGGCGAGCGCGCGCTCGGACTGACCGGCGGGCTCTGGGGCTCGATCCGCGCGGGCGCCCTGTTCGATAGCGTCGAGATCACCGGCGGGAACCCGCGCCACGACCGCCGCGCGGTGTCCGACCGGGTGCGGCGCGAGAACGCCCGCGAGCTGCGGCTCGCCGAAGTCGTGGTCGGTGTGCTCGCGGCGTCGATCGACGCGGACGGCCCGGCGCTCGAGGCCGCCCTGGACGCCGCGTGGGGCATCACCGAGACCGGACCCGCGCCCTTTACCGGCGAGCAGGCGGCGCGGGCCGCCGAGGAGCTGCGCGCGCTGCGGGACCGCTGGCGGACCCTGCGGCCCGGCGAGGTGATCGCCTACGACTGGCCCGAGGCGCCGGTCAGACGCCGTAGACGCGCCCGGGCGTGACGAACACGCCCGCCCGGCGTTCGCGGGACATCGTCGCGTCGAACTCGTCCCAGTCGTCGTGGGTGCCGCCGGCCGCGGTGAAGATGCCGCGCAGCAGCGCCGGCACGTCGTCGACCCCCGCGAGCACGTCGTCCGGGCCGGCCAGCTCGACCGAGCCCTCGACCGTCCCCCAGCGCCAGCCCGAGCGCACCGTCACCGTCGCCCACGGGCGCGCGCGCAGGTTGGCGAGCTTCACCGACCCGCCGACCGCCACGAACGCGACCACGGGCGCGCCGGTGACGGGGTGGTCCATCACCCCCGCGTTGACCAGCGTCGACTGGATCGCCCCGCCGGCGCGCGCGGTCGACACGACGACCAGCCCGTGCTCGTCGGCCAGCTTCGAACGGAAGTCGTCGAGGTCCACGCCGTGAGCCTGGCACGCGCTCAGCTCACGGCGAAGCCGAAGGGCAGCTCGAGGCGGTGGGCGGCGAGGAGGTCGGGGTCGGCGAGGATCTCGCGGGTCGGCGCGTCGGCCACGACCACCCCGCCGTCGATGACCACTGAGCGCGGGCAGAGCTGCAGCGCGTAGGGCAGGTCGTGGGTGACCATGAGCATCGTGCGGTCGAGGCCCAGCAGCACCTCGGCGAGCTCGCGACGGGCGACCGGGTCGAGGTGCGTCGAGGGCTCGTCGAGCACGAGGATCTCGGGGTCGCAGGCGAGCACGGTGGCCAGGGCGACGCGGCGGCGCTGACCGCCCGAGAGGTGCATCGGCGACCGGTCGGCGTGCGCGGCCATGCCGACGGCGCCCAGCGCATCGGCCACCCGCCGCGACAGCTCCGGCTCGGTGACGCCGAAGTTCGCGGGCCCGAACGCGACGTCGTCGCCGACGGTGGGCATGAAGAGTTGGTCGTCGGGGTCCTGGAAGACGATCCCGACGCGACGGCGGATCTCCTGGAGGTGCTCGCGGGTGACCTCGAGCCCGCCGACCCGGACCGCGCCGGCGCCCGCCCGGTGCACGCCGTTGAGGTGCAGCACGAGCGTGGTCTTGCCCGCCCCGTTGGGCCCCAGCAGCGCGACCCGCTCGCCGCGCTCGATGCGCAGGTCCACGCCGAACAGCGCCTGGTGGCCGTCGGGGTAGGCGAAGGCCAGCCCCGCGACCTCGAGGCTGGGGGTCATGGGTCGAGCTCCGCTGCGCTCCGTCTCCCCGACCGTCACCAGGCCCAGTATCCCGACGCCGCGAGCAGGACCGCCGCGGCCGCGGGCACCAGCGCGGCCGCCCACGTCGCCGTCGACGCCGACGCCGTGGTGAAGGCGGGCATGGTGCCGGTGTAGCCGCGGGAGAGCATCGCCAGGTGCACGCGCTCGCCGCGCTCGTAGGACCGCAGGAACAGCGCGCCGACCGACCGCACCGTCGCCCCGAGCTGCCAGGCGAACCGGGGGTCGTGCCCGCGAGAGATCCGCGCGAGGCGCATCCGGCGGGCCTCGGCCGCGATGACCTCGAGGTAGCGCAGCATCAGCGTCGCGATCACGCAGACCATCGCCGGCACCCGCAGCCGCGAGAGCCCGGAGACGAGGTCGCGCAGCGGCGTGGTGCCCGCCAGCGTCACCGACACCAGGACGCCGAGCGTGCCCTTGACCAGGATGTTCCACCCGGCGAGCAGCCCGTCGACCGACAGCGACATCCCCCACCACTCGACCCGCGGGCCGACGGCGAAGAACGGCAGCAGGACGGCGAGCACGACGAACGGCGCCTCGATGAGCGCGCGCGCCGCGAGCCACCCCGGCGGGATGCGCGCCGCGACCCATACGCCGACGAGCAGCAGGAACTGCAGCCCGAACACCGCGAACGCCTCGCGTGGCGTGGCCACCACGGCGAGCACGAACACGAAGGCGCCGACGATCTTCACGTGCGCAGGCAGGCGGTGGACCGCCGAGTCCCCGGCGCGGTAGAGCGGGTGGGCGTGCCCGGCCGCCACCGCTACTCGACCCGGCTCGGGGTCTCGCTCCGCGACGACCGCCGGCGCAGCACCCAGAACAGGCCGCCCGCGACCGCGAGGGTCAGCAGCACGCCGATCGCGCCCGCGACGCCGGTGGTGCCCTCGGAGCCGCCGACGGTGTAGTCGGCGAGCGGGCTCCCGGCGGTCGCGTGCTCGCCGGCGTTCTGGGCGATGCACGTGCCGCCGACGGGCTCGCCGGCCTCGTCGAGCTCGCAGCCCGACTGCGTCACGGCGTCGAGGCCGTCGGGGCTGCCGCTCGCGGCGTACGAGACGACCCCGGCGAGCAGCAGGGCGACGAGGAGGAAGCCCGCGTAGAAGGCCACCGGGAGTTTCTTCACGAGCGCGCCCCCTGCGTCCTGATCTGCAGCGACGGCCCGGCCGCGCGCGTGAGGTACACGAGGTCCGGGCGCGCGGCGGCGACCGCGCCGACGGTGAGGGCGGTGATGATCCCCTCGCCGATCCCGATCAGCGCGTGGAAGCCGGTCATCAGCCCGAACACGGTGCCCAGCGCCAGGCCCTGCCCCCCGAGCGCGTACTCGAGCACGAAGCCCAGCGAGGCGACCACGGTGTTGACCCACGCGGCGACGAACGCGGCGAGCACGAGACCCCCGCGGCTGCGCATCGCGATCCGGCGCATGGCCACCGCGACGCCGTAGCCGACGAAGCTGCCGATCAGCGCCATGTTCGTGATGTTGGTGCCCAGCGCCGACAGGCCGCCGTCGGCGAACAGCAGGGCCTGCAGGAGCAGCACGATCGAGACGCACAGCGCGCCGACGTAGGGCCCGACGAGGATCGCGCACAGCGCGCCGCCGAGCAGGTGGCCGCTGACCCCGGGCAGGATCGGGAAGTTCAGCATCTGCACCGCGAACACGAAGGCGGCGACCAGGCCGGCCATCGGCGCCGTGCGGTCGTCGAGGTCGCGGCGGGCGCGGGCGACGCAGAACGCCAGGCCGAGCACCGCGATGAGGGCGAAGAGCACCGAGATCGGGGCGTTCACGATCCCGTCGCTCATGTGCATGGCGACGAGCCCGGTGTGCGGTTCCACGAGTCACCCCCGCGAGGCGGACCGAGCCACCCGGTCGGGCGGTGGGGTCAGTGTGTCGCAGGTGACTCGTTGTCGCACTAATCCTGCGACAACCGATCACTGGCCGAAAGGAGGGTGTGGCGGGACCGTCGGCGTGGTGCGCCGGATCGGAGGATGCTCGGCGGCACGGGTCGTGGGAGGGGTGGTCGCGGTGGAGCGGACGACGTGCGTCGTGGTCGGCGGCGGGCCGGCCGGGATCGTCCTGGGCCTCCTGCTCGCCCGCGCCGGGGTCACCGTGACCGTGCTGGAGAAGCACGCCGACTTCCTGCGCGACTTCCGCGGCGACACCGTGCACCCGTCGACGATGACGCTGATCGACGAGCTGGGGCTCTGGCCCCGGTTCGCGCGGCTGCCCTGGAAGCCGATCGAGACCACGCAGGTCGTCCTCGACGCGGGGTCGGCGACGCTGGGCGACCTGCGGCGGCTGCGGCGCCTCGGCCAGCCGCACCCGTTCGTCGCGATGGTGCCGCAGTGGCACCTGCTCGACATGCTCGCGGGCGCCGCCGAGGAGGAGCCGGGCTTCACGCTCGTGCGCGACGCCGAGGTGGTCGACCTGCGGCGGGCGGGTGGGCGCGTCACCGGGGTGCGGTGGCGGGACCGGTCGTCGGCGGGCGGGGCCGAGCACGAGCTCGCCGCCGACCTCGTCGTCGCGTGCGACGGCCGGGGCTCGCGTGTGCGGGAGCTCTCCGGGCTGCCCGTGCACGACTTCCCGGTGCCGATGGACGTGTGGTGGTTCCGGTTGCCGCGCGGCGACGGCACCGGCGACCCCGCGGGCGGGATCGGCCGCGTGAGCGACGGGCGGCTCGTCGTCATGCTCGACCGCGGCGACCACTACCAGGTCGCTTACCTCATCCCGCGCGGCGCGGACGCCGCGTACCGCCGGCAGCCGGTGCAGGTGCTGCGCGACGACATGCGCCGGCTGCACCCCTGGCTCGGCGACCGCGTGGACGGGCTGCGGTCCTGGGACGACGTGAAGCTGCTGGCCGTCACCCTCGACCGGCTGCGGCGCTGGTCCGCGCCGGGCGTGCTCTGCGTCGGCGACGCCGCGCACGCGATGTCGCCGATCGGCGGGGTCGGCATCAACCTCGCCGTGCAGGACGCCGTCGCGGCTGCGCGGTACCTGGGTCCGCTGCTGGCCTGCGCCCCCGCGGACCCGGCCGCGGTCGACCGGGCCGCGGCCCGCGTGCAGCGCCGTCGGTGGTTGCCGACGGCGGCGACCCAGGCCGCCCAGCGGGTCGCGCACCGCGTCGTCGTCCGGGCCGTGCTCGGCGCGACCGCCCCGACGCCCGGCGGGGACCGGCTGCCCGCGCCGTTGCGGCTGCTCCGGCGGGTGCCCGCGCTGCAGGTCGTGCCGGCCTACCTCGTGGGCGTCGGGGTGCTGCCCGAGCGCGCGCCGATGTGGGCGCGCCGCGGCGCTCAGGAGACGGGCCCTCAGGACGCGGGCGCGAAGAACTCCAGCGCGTTGCCGTCCGGGTCGGTGAAGGACAGCGCCCAGCCGTAGTCGGCCTCGACGACGCCGCCGTGCGGCACGCCGAGCAGGTCGAGGTGCGTCTGCCACGCGGCGACGGCGGGCCGGTCGGGGCAGGCGAACCCGACGTGGTCCAGGCCCGGGGCGACGACGTCGAAGCGGTCACCGGCGCGCGCGGTCTCGTGGGCCGTCAGCCCGAAGAGCTGGCCGCCGGCCAGGGCGAACACCGTCCGCTCGAACGGCCCGTCGGACAGCGTCATGGCCGGCTCGACGCCGAGCAGCTGCTCGTACCAGGCGGTGCTCGCCGCGAGGTCGGTCACCGACAGGGCGACGTGGGCGATCGAGGGCAGCTCGGGCATCGAGACCTCCGAGGATGGTCGGGACGGTGACGCGCCGGAGGTCGGTAGACAGCGCGACGCAGGAGCGCTGACTGCCGCACCTCCTTGGCGCGACGGACTAGTCGGCGCGGACGGGGAAGTGTCGCGGTCCGCGCAGGACGGTGGCGACGCGGGGCACGATCCTCCCCGCGGGGCGCAGGCGCGGCATCCGCTGCGCCAGCACCTCGAGCGCGACCTCGCCCTCCATGCGCGCCAGGGCGGCGCCGAGGCAGTAGTGCGCGCCGCCCGAGAACGCCAGGTGCGGGGTGGTCTGCTCGCGGTGCGGGTCGAAGCGGTCGGGGTCGGCGTGCGCGGCGGGATCGCGCCCGGCGCTCGCGAGCAGCACGAGCACGCCCGAGTCGCGCCGCAGCGTCCGCCCGCCGATCTCGACGTCGGAGTGCGCGAACCGCGCCGTCAGCTGCACCGGCGGGTCGAAGCGCAGGGTCTCCTCGACCGCGCCCACGGCCAGGGCCGGGTCCGTGACCAGGTCGTCCCACGTGCCCGTGGCCTGCAGGGCGCGCACGGCGTTGCCGATGAGGTTGGTCGTGGTCTCGAAGCCCGCGACGAGCAGCAGCTGGGCCATCGACACCAGCTCGTCGAGGGTCAGCGCGTCCTCGTCGAGCGCGTGCACGAGCTGCGAGATGACGTCCTCGCCCGGGTCGGCGCGGCGGCGCTCGACGAGGTCGCCGAACAGCGCCCGCAGGTCCGCGGTGGCCCGGGACAGGGCGTGCGCGTGGCGCACCGAGCGCACGCCGTCCAGCGCGGCGCCGAGCGCGCGGCCCCAGCGGGCGAAGCGCGGGGTGTCCACGTCGGGGATGGCGAGCAGCTCGGCGATGATGCTGATCGGCAGCGGGGCGGCGAGGTCGGTGGCCAGGTCGAACGTCCCGCGGGCGTCCGCGTCGTCGAGCAGGCGGCCGGTGACCTCGCGGGCGGTGTCCCGGTAGCGCGCCAGCCGCCGCGGCGCGAACGTCGGCTGGGCGAGGCGGCGCAGCCGGGTGTGGTCGGGCGCGTCGAGCGCCAGCAGCGAGAGGTCGATCGGCTCGATGAGCGCGGCGCCCGGGTCGGTCGGGTCCTGCCCACTCGCGCTGCTCGCATCGTCGGTGGGGTCGAACGGCATCCGCCCGTCCGCCAACCGTACCCCGAACCGCCGGTCGCGCAGCACCGCGGTGCACGCCTCGTGGGTGGCGACGGCGTTGATGCCGGTGCGACTGCGGACCACGCCGCCGGCGGCCTGCGCACGCAGGGTGGCGTAGGTCGGGTAGGGGTCGAGGCGCCACGGCTTGTGCATCAGCCGCGCGACGGGGTCGCCGCGCAGGGCCAGGGCGAGGCCGCCACCGCGCATGACGGCGATGCGGGTGCCCAGGCGCAGGTCGGCGCGCCACCGCGGGAGGGACCGGCGCGCGGTGCGCGGGTCCGCCTGCTCCGTCGTCACGTGCCGCGGCCTCCCGGTCTGATCTGGACTGGTGCTCGTCGGGCGGGGGTGCCCCCGTAGGTTCGTCCGGTCCGGTGCGGAGTGTCACGTCTGCTCGGCTGGATCCGTCACCAGACCGGGCGGAGGGTGAACAGTGCCGGTCCGGGCGATCCCCGGACCACAGTGCCACCAGGATCGCCACCAGCATCACCGAGGATCCGCCGACGAGCAGGACGGGAGCGGGACGTGACCAGCACCAGCCCCGCGCCGCGGTCCGTCCCGGCACGCGCGACCGACCCGGTGCGCCTGCTCCGCTCGTGGACGCCGGGCCTCGGTTCGTGGCTGTCCGGCCCCGGCGGGTCGCTGCTGACCCGCGGGACGCTCGCCCGGCCCCCGTCGGCCGACGCCGACGCGGTCGCGCGCTGCCTGCGCGAGGTCGAGGCGGGCCGCCCCGCGTCCGCCGGGCCCGCCCTCGCCGTCGGCGCCCTGCCCTTCGACCCCGCCGCGCCGGCGCACCTCGTCGTGCCGGAGCACGTCGAGCGCGCGGCCCCGCTGGGCACCGTGCTCGTCGCCGAGCCCACCGGCGCGCCCGTCACGGGCACCACGCGGTCGGTCCCGGCCCCCGAGGCCTACGAGGCGATGGTCGCCGAGGCGCTGGCGCGCATGGGGTCCGGCGACCTGCAGAAGGTCGTGCTCTCCCGCGTCCTCGAGGTCGTCGCCGACGCGCCGGTCGACCCGGTGCGGATGGTGCGCGAGCTGGCCCACCGCGACCCGCGCAGCCACCTCTTCGCGGTCGACCTGCCCGCCGACCGGGCCGGCACGCCGCGGACCCTGCTGGGCGCGAGCCCCGAGCTGCTCGTCGCCCGTGACGGCGCCGAGGTCGTCGCCAACCCGCTGGCCGGGTCGGCCGCACGCTCGCCCGACCCCGCCGAGGACCGCCGCCGCGCCGACGCCCTGCTCGCCTCGGTGAAGGACCACCACGAGCACGCCCTCGTCGTCGCTGACGTCGCCGAGCGGCTGCGGCCCCTCGTCGACGACCTCGAGGTGCCCGCGACGCCCTCGCTCGTCGCCACCCCGACGCTGTGGCACCTGTCGACGACGCTGCGCGGGCGCGTCACCGACCCGGCGGTCACGTCGCTGCACCTGGCGCAGGCGCTGCACCCCACGCCCGCGGTCTGCGGGGTCCCGCGGGCCGCCGCGCACGCCGCCATCACCGAGATCGAGCCGTTCGACCGCGGCTTCTACACCGGCACCGTCGGCTGGACCGACGCTCACGGTGACGGCGAGTGGGTGATGGCGCTGCGCTGTGGCGAGGTCCAGGGTGACCACGTGCGTCTGTGGGCCGGCGCCGGCATCGTCCCCGCCTCGCGTCCCGCCGACGAGCTCGCCGAGACGGCGGTCAAGCTGCGGACGCTGCTCGACGCGCTGGGACTCGACGAGGCCTGATGGGTGCGACGGCTCCGACCTGGGCCCAGGTCCGCGACGGCCGCGAGGTCCTCGCCGACGACCACCTGCTGGTGCTGGACAAGCCCCCGGGCTGGTCGGTGATGGGCGAGCGCCACGACATCGACCTCGTGCGCCTGGCCCGCGACGCCGGCGAGACCCTGTGGCCCGCGCACCGCATCGACAAGGTCACCTCGGGGCTCGTGCTGTTCGCCCGCCGGCTCGAGGCCCACGGCACGCTGACCCGCCAGTTCGCCGAGCGCAGCGTCGCCAAGACCTACCTGGCCGTCACCCGGGGCACCGGGCTGCCCGCGAGCGGGTCGATCGAGCTGCCGCTGGCCGTGGGGCGCAAGAACCGCGTGCGCATCGCCGCCCCGCGCGAGGCGATCACCCGCGACGGCGACCACTGGAGCGTTCCCGCCGACGCCGTGCTCGCCGGCGACGTCTACCCGTCGACCACGACGTTCGAGCGGCTGGCCGAGGACGACGACCGCACGCTGCTCGCCGTCCACCCGGTCACGGGCCGGCGCCACCAGATCCGCGTGCACCTCGCCTGGATCGGCCACGCCCTGGTCGGGGACCCGTTGTTCGAGAAGGCGCCGACCACCCGGGTCGGCCTGCACTCCTGGCGCCTGGGCTTCACCGCCCCCGACGGCACGCACCACGATCTCGAGGCCCCGCCGCGCGAGGACTTCCGGTCGCTGGGTGCCTTCGGCATGTGAGCAGAAATCGGTTCTGGAGCACCGAATTCTGCTCACGTGCCGAAGGCACCTAGCCCAGCGCCTCGGCCAGCAGCCCGATCGACCGGCGCATCTGGTCCTCGCCGACCTCGCGCACCCGCTCGAGCACGGGCTCGTGGGTCACCGCGGACCAGTCGTGGGTGTGGGTCACGAGCGTGTGGTCGTCGTCGGTGGCCGCGAGCTCCCAGCTCCAGACGTGGCCGGAGGGCTGGGCGCCGGGCTTGGCGGGCGCCCACGCCAGCGCCCGGTCGGGCTCGTAGCGCACGACGTGGTTCTCCACCGTGTAGCGCCCGCGGTCGGGGTGCTCCATCTCCATGACGAACACGTCGCCGGCCTCGGTGATCGCGAGGTGGGTGTGGGAGGCGCGCACCGTGCCGCTGCCGTCGAGGTCCGGGTGGCGGTCGGGGTCGGCGAGCAGGGCGAACACCCGCTCGACCGGGGCGTCGACGGTGTCGCTGACCGAGATCTGGGTGTCGCTCACCCGGCGATCGTGTCAGGTCCGCCCGCGGGGTACTCGGCGCGCATGGGCACCCCGGAGATCACGCTGCACCGCGGCGACATCACCACCGCCGAGGTCGACGCCGTCGTCAACGCCGCCAACTCGGGCCTCCTCGGGGGCGGCGGGGTCGACGGCGCGATCCACCGCGCGGGCGGGCCGGCGATCCTCGAGGCCTGCCGGGAGCTGCGGCGTACGACCCTGCCCGACGGCCTGCCCACCGGGCAGGCGGTCGCGACGACGGCGGGGAACCTGCCGGCGCGGTGGGTGATCCACACCGTCGGCCCGGTCTACGCGAAGTCCCAGGACCGCTCCCACCTGCTCGCGTCGGCCTACCGCGAGTCGCTGCGGGTGGCCGACGAGATCGGGGCGCGCACCGTCGCGTTCCCCGCGGTGTCAGCGGGCGTGTACGGGTGGCCGCTCGACGACGCGGCGCGGATCGCCGTGACCACCGTGAAGGAGACCGACAGTGCCGTGCGCGAGGCACGGTTCATCCTCTTCAGCGATCAAGCGTACGAGGCATTCGTCCGTGCGGAGCAATCGAGTGGGTGATGTGTCCTGATCGTCGGCCACGCTCTGCGGCGAACAGCCCAGACCCACTGAGGTTGTGCCACGAACCGGTCCAGGTGACGTGCGCCCGACCACGGTGAACGGTCCGTGACCCCCTCGTCACTGCGTCGTTGTGCCCCTCGGATCGCGGTGCGAAACCGCTGGTCCATCCCCCGTCCGGGGTTCGGGCGGGGTGCACGGCGACGAGGGGCAGGGACCATGGCGGGCAGGCATCGCAGGGGGACGCGGCGCGGGGTGCCGACCGGTCGGATCGCGGTCTCGGTGGCCGCCGTCGGCCTCGGCGCGCTGCAGCTCGGCGGGATCGCGAGCGCGGCGCCCGCGGGGGCGGCCGGCGTCGGGGGGACGTCCTGCACGGACGCGCGCATCAAGGCGTGCGTCGACCTCTCCGAGAACCGCGCGTGGCTGCTCGACGGGCAGGGCAACGTCGTCCGCGGCCCGGTGGTCAACAGCCACGGCACCGAGGGCCACGAGACCCCGACCGGCGACTTCGTGATCCAGCGCAAGGAGCGCCACCACGTGAGCCGGGAGTACGAGGGCGCCGAAATGCCGTACTCCGTCTTCTTCGACAACAACGGCCGCGCGTTCCACGGCGGGAACACCGACCGCGAGTCGGCCGGCTGCGTGCGCCTCGGCATGGAGGACGCGAAGGCGTTCTTCGAGCACCTGAACCCGAACGACCGGGTCCAGATCGTGGAGTGATCCACCCCCTGAACGGGTCGCGGGGCGGGGGACACACGCGAGGGGGGTGTCCCGCGCCCCGCGACCGCTTTCTGGTCGGGGACCGGTCAGGCGCGCCGGCGCAGCACCAGCGCGACGGCGCCGGCGACCACGACGAGCGCGATGACCACGAAGACCCAGGCGGGGACGCCGCCGCCGGAGTCGTCGGTGGACGACGCGGCCGGTGACGGCGGTGCGGTCGGGTCCGCATGCCCGGCGTGGGCCGGGTCGGCCGGGGCCGCGGCGCCCGGGGTGGTGGCCGTCCCGGGCGCGACCGCGGCGGCCGGCGACGGGTTCGTCAGCGTGAAGCCGATCGACCCGCTGACGGGGTGCCCGTCGCTGGAGACGACCCGGTAGCCGATCTCGTAGGCGCCGGCGGTGGGCAGCGGCCCGACCGGCACCGTCACGACGTCGCCCTGGGTCGTCACCTGGCCCTGCTCGTGGTGGGCGCCGTCGGGCCCCACCACCGTCAGGGTCGCGAGGCCGGGCTGCGGCTCCTCGTCGAAGGTCACCGACACCTGGGTCGGCGCGGTCGCCACCGTCGCGCCGTCGGCCGGATCGCTGCCCGTGACGACGTCGTGCGCCGCCGCGGTCCCGCTGGTGAACAGCAGGGCCAGCAGGGCCAGCAGGGCGGCGGCGAGCAGGCTCCACCGCGCGGGGGGTCGGGGGACGGCGTGCGCCGTCCGCGTGGGGGTCATGGGGGTCCTTCCGGGGTGGGGGTGTCGTCGGCCGCGCGGATCAGCGCGGCGACGGCGGCCCCCGCCGCGGGTGGTGACCGACGGCCGCACGCGCCGTGGGCCCCGGCGCGGCCGGGGCGGGGCGGGCGAGCAGCGGGACGGGCCCGCCGGTGACCGGGACGTCGGTGAGGAGCGCCCGCCACGTGCGGCGCAGGGTCGTCCAGCGCTCGCGGGCCGCGCGGGCCAGGGCCCGGTCGGCGCGGGCGAGCGCGCCGCCGACGAGGGCGGCGACGGCGAGGTGCGCGAGCACCATCCCCGGGCCGTGGGCGGTGTCGGTCGCGTGGTGGTCGTGCTCGGCGGCGTCGGCCGGCAGGGACAGGTGCAGCGCGAGCTGCCCGACTGCGAGGAGGGCCACGGTGCGCGCGGGCGGGCCCGGGCGGGCGCCGAGCAGCGCGGTGCCCAGCACGACGAGGACGGCGACGGCCAGGGTCGGCAGGGCCGGGGCGACCGCGCCGCCCGCCTCGCCGTGGACGGCGACCCCGAGGACCGCGGCGCAGGCGCCGAGCAGCACGGCGCGGGGCGCGGCGGCTCGCTCGGGGGTCACGGGCCTCCACGGTAGCCCGGCACGCCGCGTGCCCCGCGTGCCCGTCCTCACCCGCCTCGTGAGCGATCCTGGGGCCTATAGGCCCAAAGATCGCTCACGTGTGGGCGCGCACGAACGCGGCGGCCTCGGCGACCGCCTGCAGCGAGGTGCGCGGGGTCAGGCCGCCGGTGGCGACGTAGCCGTGGGCGGCGCCGAGGTAGCAGGTGTGGCGGACCTCGACGCCCGCGCCGGCGAGCGCCGCGGCGTAGTGGTCGCCGTGGTCGCGCAGCGGGTCGTGCTCGGCGGTCTGCACCAGCGCGGGCGGGAGGCCGGTGAGGTCCGCGCGCAGCGGCGAGGCGTACGGGTGGGTGCCGTCGGCCCCGCCGAGGTAGAGCGCGTGGAACCCGCGGATGTCGGCGGCCGAGAGGATCGGGGCGACGGGGATCGCGCGCTCCGAGGGCAGGACGTCGACCATCTCGACGCCCGGGTAGACGAGCACCTGCGCGACGATCGCCGGCGCGTCCCGGCCGTCGCGGCGCCGGTCGCGGGCCATGAGGCAGACGACGGTGGCGAGGTTGCCGCCCGCGCTGTCGCCCATCACCGCGATGCGGGCCGGGTCGATGCCCCAGGCGCCGGGGTCGGCGACCAGCGCGGCGACGGCGTCGTAGCAGTCCTGCGCGGGCACCGGGAACGTGTGCTCGGGGGCGAGCCGGTAGTCCACCGAGACGACCACCGCCGCGGCCTGGCGGGCGACGTGCGCGCAGAACCACTCGGACTGGTCCAGGTCGCCCTGCACGAACCCGCCGCCGTGGAGGTTGACCACCACGGGGGCGGGCGCGTCGGTCGACGGCGGCCGGTAGACCCGCACCGCGAGCCCACCCGGCACCGCGGCGGTGGGCAGGCGCGCGTCCTCGACGGCGACGTCGCGCGGTGGGGTCCCCATCACCGCCCGGGCCAGCGGGCCGTGCTGCAGGCGCAGCACGGCCTCCCGGGCGGCGGGGACGTCGGCGGGCGCGAGGCGGGCGACGGAGCCGCCGAGACGGCGGCGCAGCGCGCCCACGGCGCGCAGGCTCAGGGGGAGACGCACGGTGCCATCACAGCACCGGTGCTCAGCCCACGGACGAGCTGATGTTGACCTCGATGTTGCCGCGCGTCGCCTTCGAGTACGGGCACAGCTCGTGGGCGCGGGCGACGAGGCGGTCCGCCGTGTCCTGGTCGGCGCCGGGCACCGTGGCGGTGAGCCAGACCTTGAGCCCGAAGCTCTCGGCGTCCGGGCCGATGCCGACCTTGGCCTCGACGCTCGAGGAGTCGATGTCGACCTTCTCCTGGCCGGCGGCCAGCTTGAGCGCCTGGTGGAAGCAGGCGGCGTACCCGGCGGCGAAGAGCTGCTCGGGGTTCGTGCCCCCACCCGGCCCGCCCATCTCCTTGGGCATGGTCATGTCCTGGTCGATGATCCCGTCCGACGAGCGGACGTGACCGTTGCGGGCGTCACCGGAGGACGTGGCCTCGGCGGTGTACTTGATGTCCATACGACACGGCGTACCCGGGCCGGGCCAGATCACTCACTCCGGCCAGGCCGGCACCCGCTTGCCGAGGAACGCGGCGATGCCCTCGCGGCCCTCCGGCGAGCGGCCGCGCTCGCCGATGCTGGCCGACTCGACGTCGAGGTGGGCGGACAGGTCGGCGGGGGTGAGCACCCCGCCGGCCGCGCGCACGAGCCGCTTGGTGGCCGCGAGCGCCTGGGGCGGCCCGGCCGCGATCCCGTCGGCGATCGCGTCGGCCTCGACGCGCAGGTCGTCGTCGGGCACCACCCGGGCGGCCAGGCCCGCCGCGAGCGCCTCGGCGGCGCCCATCGGCCGGTTGGTGAGGAACATGTCCATCGCGCGCGCCCGGCCCACGGCGGCGGGCAGCGACGCGGTCATGCCGCCGTCGGGGGTCAGCCCGATCGCGGTGTACGCCGGGCGCAGGCGGGCGCCGTCGGCCAGCACGACCAGGTCGCCGGACAGGGCCAGCGACAGCCCGATGCCCGCCGCCCACCCCTGCACGGCGATCACCACGGGCGCGGCGAGGTCGAACAGCGCCCGCTGGCCGGCGTGGAAGGCGTCGGCGAGCTCGGAGAGGCTGCGGTCGGGCTCGGCGGCGAAGCCCCGGATGTCGCCGCCGACGCAGAAGTTTGGCCCCTCGGCCACGATCTCGACGCAGCGCGCCTCCCGCGCCGGGCCCGTCACCGCGGCCAGGAACTCCCGGCCGAACGCGTGGTCGACGGCGTTGTGGGCGCCCGGGTTGGCCAGCACCAACCGGCACACCCCGTCGCCCTGCTCGATCCGGATCCGCTCGGGATCGCTCACCCGACACCCCTCCCTCGTCCAGCCCCCGTCCAGCACAGGCGGGGTGATGCTGCCACGCTCGGCCGCGCCAGCACCGCGCCGCGATCATCGAGGGTGACCCGTGCCCGACCTGCACATCCCCGCGTCCGCGGGCAGCCACCAGTCCGCCTACCTCGCCGTGCCGCCGGTGGGCGACGGCCCGTTCCCCGGCGTCGTCGTCCTGCAGGACGCCTTCGGGGTGGGCGAGAACATCAAGGACCACGCCGAGCGGCTCGCGGCCGCCGGCTACCTGGCCGTCGCCCCCGCGATCTACACCGCCCGCGGCGGCGGGCCCCGCTGCGTCGCGGCGACCATGAAGGCGATGGGCTCGGGCCAGGGTCCGGTGTTCGACGACATCGAGGCCGCCCGGACGTGGCTCGCCGGCCGCGACGACTGCACCGGGCGGATCGGCGTCATCGGGTTCTGCCAGGGCGGGACGTTCGCGCTGCTCTCGGCCGCGCGGCACGACTACGCGGCGGCGGCCCCGAACTACGGCATGGTCCCCGAGGACGCCGAGGCCGACCTGGCCGGCATCTGCCCCGTGGTCGCCAGCTTCGGCGGGCGGGACCCGGCGCTGCGCGGGCACCCGGAGCGCCTCGAGGTCGCGCTGACGAGCCTGGGCGTCGACCACGACGTGAAGACCTACCCCGACGCCGGGCACAGCTTCTTCGAGCACCTGGCCGGGAACCCCCTGCTGGTGCGCTTCGCCGGCTTCGGGTTCCACCGGCCCAGCGCCGAGGACGCGTGGGCCCGCATCCTGCGGTTCTTCCACACCCACCTGCGGGCGGAGGTGACGGCGACGTGAGCGAGCCCCTCGAGAGCTACCTCATCGACATGGACGGGGTGCTCGTCCACGAGGAGAACGCACTGCCCGGGGCCGACGAGTTCATCCGCCGCCTGGGCGAGGCCGGCAAGCACTTCCTGGTGCTGACCAACAACTCGATCTACACGCCGCGCGACCTGCAGGCGCGCCTGCACGCGAGCGGCATCGACATCCCCGCCGAGAACCTGTGGACCTCCGCGCTGGCCACGGCCCAGTTCCTGGACAGCCAGCGCCCGGGCGGCAGCGCGTTCGTCGTCGGCGAGGCCGGGCTGACCACGGCGCTGCACGACGTCGGCTACATCCTCACCGACCGCGACCCCGACTACGTCGTCATCGGCGAGACCCGCACCTACTCGTTCGAGGCGATCACGCGGGCGATCCGGCTCATCCAGGGCGGCGCGCGCTACATCGTCACCAACCCCGACGCGACCGGCCCGTCGCCCGAGGGCACGCTGCCCGCCGCCGGGTCGGTGGCCGCGCTGATCACCCACGCCACCCGCCGCGACCCGTACTTCGTCGGCAAGCCCAACCCGCTGATGATCCGCGCGGGCCTCAACACGATCGGCGCGCACTCCGAGACCACCGCCATGATCGGCGACCGGATGGACACCGACATGGTCGCGGGCATGGAGGCCGGGCTGCACACGATCCTCGTGCTCTCCGGCGTCACCGACCCGGCCGAGATGGACCGCTACCCCTACCGGCCCCAGCAGGTGGTGCAGAGCGTCGCCCACCTGGAGGTGGGCGTGCGGGGCTGACCGGGTACTTCGCCCGTATGCCGGAGGACTTCGAGGACCTGCCGTCGACGCTGCAGCGCTCGCCCAAGAGCGCCCGCGAGACCTACGCCAAGGCGAAGGAGTCCGCGGAGGACACGTACGGCAAGGGCGAGCGCGCGAGCCGCACGGCGTACTCGGCGCTCAAGCACACGCACGAGAAGGTCGGCGACCACTGGGAGCAGAAGGAGGAGTACGGCCCGTCCGACTCCCGCGCCGAGAGCGGTGGCGCGAACCCCAGCGGTGAGACCGGCGGCGGGGTCGACGCCAACGCCAGCAAGGAGCACCTCTACTCCCGCGCCAAGGAGCTCGGCGTCGAGGGCCGCTCGAAGATGGACAAGGACGACCTCGCGAAGGCCGTGCAGAAGGCCAACGACCGGGAGACGCGCAAGGCCCGGGGTGACTGACCCCGCCGTCGAGCCGGCCGACGCGGTCACCGGGCCGGTGCTGCCGGCGCGCCCCGCGCTCGGGTGGCTCGAGCTCGTGGTCGCCGCGGTGGCCTACGTCGTCCTGCAGATCGGCCTGTTCCTGCCGATCGGGCTGCTGTCCGAGGGCACGCCGCCCGCGCCGCTGCTGGTCGCCGTGTCCGGGGCGTCGGCGCTCGGCGCGGTCGCGATCGCGGTGTCCCTGCGCGTCCGCCGGCCCGCGGCGGTCGGCCTGGTGCGCACGAGCCTCCGCCTCGTCGCGCTCGGGGCGGGCCTGGGCGTCGCGGTGTGGCTGCTGTCCCGCGTGCTGATCGTCGTCTACATCACGGTCACGGGCGACACCTCCGACCCCCAGGCCGCCCTGACGCTGTTCAGCGGGCCGGTGTCCGCCGCGCTCGTCATCGCGATCGGCGGGCTGGTCGTCCCGCTGGGCGAGGAACTGCTCTTCCGCGGGCTCGCCTACCCGGTGCTGCGCCGGCTCGGGCGTGTCGTCGCCGTCGTGCTCACGGCGGGCGTGTTCGCCCTGGCCCACGGGCTCAACGTGGTGTTCGCCGCGGCGTTCCTGCTCGGCGTCGTCAACGCCGTGCTCTACGAGCGCACCGGCTCCATCTGGCCGGCCGTGGCCGCCCACGCCACCTTCAACCTGATCTCGTTCGTCCTGGTGCTGGTCGTGGGCGGCCAGGTGTAGGTGCCTGCGGCACGTGAGCAGAAATCGGTGCTGGGGCACCGAATTCTGCACACGTGCGCGCAGCGCACCTCTAGCCCTTCTGCTCGGTCGGGCGCACGAGCACCTCGTTGACCGCCGCGCGCGCCGGGCGCGTGACCATCCAGACCACGGCGTCGGCGATGTCGTCGGCGTGCAGCAGCCCCAGCTCGGAGGCCTGCGAGGCGTCGGGCTTGTTCTCGTCGCCGGTGTTGGTCAGCTCGGTGTCCACGAGCCCCGGCTCCACGAGGCCGACGCGCACGTGCTGCTCGGCGAGCTCCTGGCGCAGCGCCTCGGAGAACGCGCCGACCGCGTGCTTGGTGGCCGCGTAGACGTTGCTGCCGGGCCCGGTCACCGTGCGCCCGGCCACCGAGCTGACGGTGACGACGTCGGCGACCCCGCGGGCACCCTGCGCGGCCCGCGCGAGGTGGCCCAGGGCGGCGTGGGTCGTCGAGAGGACGCCGTGCAGGTTGACGTCGACCATCTTCTGCCACTCGCCGAGATCGGCGTCGCGGGCGAGGTCCATCGACCCGTAGCCGGCGTTGTTGACCAGCACGTCGACGCCGCCGTGCTCCGCGGCGGCCTCGTCGACCGCGGCGCGCACGGCGTCGGCGTCGGCCACGTCGACCTCGTGCACGCTGGCGCTGCTGCCCAGCTCGCGGGCGAGGTCCTCGAGCTTGTCGCGCCGCCGGGCGAACAGCGCCACGGCGGCGCCCTCGGCCGCCAGCGCGCGGGCGGTGGCGTTGCCGATGCCGCTCGAGGCGCCGGTCACGATCGCGGTGGTCCCGTTCAGCTGTCCCGTCACCGGGCGGGCGTACCCGGGGTGCGCTCCGCGCATGTGAGCACTTCTCGGTGCTCCGGCACGAAGAAGTGCTCACGTGCGCGTCAGCGCACCTGCTCTGTCGGCCGCACCAGCATCTCGTTGACCGCCGCGCGCCGGGGCCGCGTGACCATGTAGAGCACGGCGTCGGCGATGTCCTCGGGCTCCATGAGACCGAGCTCCATCGACGCCTCGGCGTCCTCCGCGGCGCCGCTGCCCTCGGTCATCTCGCTGCGCACCAGCCCCGGCTCCACCAGCCCGACGCGCACGTGGCGCGCGGCGAGCTCCTGGCGCAGGGCCTCGGAGAACGCGTTCACGGCGTGCTTGGTCGCGGCGTAGACGTTGACCTTGCCGGAGGCGACCTTGCGCCCGGCCACCGACGAGATCGTCACGACGTCGGCGACCCCGCGGGGCCCCTGCGCGGCGCGCACGAGGTGCGGCAGCGCGGCGTGCGTGGTCGCCAGCACCCCGGTCACGTTGACGTCGACCATGCGGTGCCACTCGGCGAGGTCGGCCTCGAGCGCCGGGACCATCGAGCCGTAGCCGGCGTCGTTGACCAGCACGTCGATGCCGCCGAGGTCGCGTGCGACGTCCTCGAGGGTGCGGGCGACCGCGTCGTCGTCGGTGACGTCGACCTCGTGGACCACCGCCCCGTCCAGCTCGCCGACCAGGGCGTCGAGGCGCTCGCGGCGCCGCGCGAGCAGCGCCACCCGGGCGCCCGCCCCGGCCAGGGCGCGCGCCGTGGCCTCGCCGATGCCGCTCGACGCGCCCGTGACCACGGCCGTCGTCCCCTCGAGTGCTCCCGCCACGCGGTCCTCCCCACATCGACGCTGATCACGCAGAGGCGTACCACGAGCAGGACCGTGGAACCCCCTGCTCCGTGAGTACCGCCATCGACACCGACATCGAGGTCCACGACCCGGCCACCGGCGAGCTCGTGGGCCGCGTGCGCCCCGCCGGCCCCGACGAGGTCGACGCCGCGGTCGCCCGCGCCCGCGCCGCCCGCGACGGCTGGGCCCGTACGGCGCCCGGCGACCGCGCCGGCCTCGTCCGCGACGCCGCCGGGGCGGTGCGTGCCGTCGCCGAGGAGCTCGCGCGGCTCAACGAGACAGAGACCGGCCGGCCCTACGACGACGGCCTGGGCGGCGTGCTCGCCGCGGCGGGCACGCTCGAGCAGTACGCCGAGCTGGGCCCGGTGCACCGCGGGCGCTCGCTGCAGGGCAGCTGGGGCGCGACCGACCTCATGGTCCCCGAGCCGCGCGGCGTCGCCGCCGTCATCACCCCGTGGAACGACCCGGTGGCCGTGGCCGGCGGGCTGATCGGGGCCGCGCTGGTCACCGGCAACACGGTGGTCCACAAGCCCAGCGAGCGCTGCCCGCACCTCGGGCGCCGGTTCGCCGAGCTCGTCGCGTCCTTCCTGCCCGAGGGCGTCCTCGAGATCGTCGACGGCGCCGGCCCGACGGGTGCGGCGCTCTCCGGGCACCCGGACGTCGACCTCGTCGCCCACGTCGGCTCGGTCGCCGCCGGCCGCGCGATCGCCCAGGCCGCCGCGGGTACCGGCGCGCACGTCCTGCTCGAGAACGGCGGCAACGACCCGCTCGTCATCGACGACGACGTCGACCCGCGCTGGGCGGCGGAGCAGGCCGCGCTCGGCTCGTACGCCAACGGCGGCCAGGTCTGCGTGTCGGTCGAGCGCATCTACGTCGCGGCCGGCATCGCCGAGCCGTTCCTCGACGCGCTGGCCGAGGAGGCCGCCCGCTGGGTGTACCGCCCCGGTCCGGGGGAGAAGGCGCTGGGCCCGCTGGTCGACCGCCGCCACCGCGAGCACGTCCACGGCCACGTCGCCGCGGCGATCGCCGACGGCGCCCGGGTGCACGCCGGCGGCTTCCTGCCCGAGGGCGAGGGCGCGTTCTACCCGGCGACCGTGCTCTCCGGGCTCACGCCGGCGATGACGATCCTGCGCGAGGAGACCTTCGGTCCGGTCGCCCCGGTGCGCGTGGTCGAGGACTTCGCCCAGGGCCTGGCCGAGGCGATCGACGACCCGCACGGCCTCGCCGCCACCGTGATGACCGGCCGCATGGCGCACGCCCAGCAGGCGTGGCGCGAGCTGCCCGTCGGCACCGTGAAGATCAACGCGGTGTTCGGGGGCGCGCCGGGCGGGGCGGCCGAGCCGCGCGGGCGCTCGGGGTCGGGCTTCGGCTACGGCCCGGAGCTCCTCGACGAGATGACGACCACGAAGGTCGTGCACTGGGCGCCGCTGCCGTAGCGGGGCCGGCCGGACCTCGCCGGACCCCGTGACGAACGAACGGCGCTCTCGCTGCCACCGATGCAGCGAGAGCGCCGTTCGTTCTCGACGGTGGTTCGCGAACGGGTGTGCGGGCTGCTCCGTCCCACCGGCAGGCCGGACCTCGATGGCGGAACCCGCGCTGAGCGCGGGATCCGCCACCGAAGTCGTCAGCGCATGAGGGCGACGAGGTCGCCCGGGAGCTGCTCGAGGGTGCGGTCGACCTGGTCCTCGGGCAGCCACTCGCGCAGCAGCCGCAGCACCTGCTCGACCTGGCGCTCGACCTCCTCGGCATCCACCGAGGTGACGTGGCCGCTGACGGCGTCGACGAACGCGTCCTTGCCGATCGCGCGGGCGGCGTCGTCCTTGGGCCGCTGGGCACGCAGCTCGGCGGACAGCTCCGGGGGCAGGGCGATCGTGAGCTCCTGCGCCAGGCCGCTGCTCACCGTCTTGCCGAACTCGTTGAGCGTGCTGCGCACGAGCACCTCGGCCTCGGAGGCGTTCTCGAGGCCGAGGCGACGCTGCACCTGGCCGCTGAACGCGGCGAGCGTCTGGCTGGAGCGGGCGGGGTTCGGGTCGTCGGGGTTCTCGTCCTGCTGGACGGGCGGGGTGGTCATGGTGCGTCTCCTCTGACGTTCGGTGCGCGCTCGTCCGTGCCGGAGCACGGACAGCCGCTCACGAGGCGGAGCCGAAGCCCTCCTGCGCGGCGTGGTGCAGGCCCGCGGTCCAGCGCGCGCGGCGCTGGTCGTCGGTCTGCTCCCACCACGCGGGGCCTCGCTCGCCCAGGGCGGTCTTGGCCGCCTGTACCCGCCCGCGGGCCGCCGACTCACCCTCGGTGTCGCCCGCGCGTGTCGCGGTGCCGACGTCGCGGCGGGCGGCCATCAGCCAGCGCCGCAGCACCGCCGCGTCGTCCTCGGGGATCGCCGGGTCCGTCGCCCGCCACCGCCGTCCCTTGACGACGATGTACCGGCCGTCGTCGGTGTGCTCGACCATGCGGCGCGTCAGCCGACCGGCACCGCGCGCACCCGCCGCGCGGCGTCGACGACCTCGCCGGGCGCGATCGCCAGGCACTCCTGGCCGAACGGGCACACGAGCTGGCGGCACGGCGCGCACGCGACCCGGACGGTGAGCACCTCGGCGCGGGTGGTGCGCGGCGCGTATTGGCCGACGGTCTCGGTGCCCGCGAACAGCTCCACGACCGGCGCGCCCACGGCGTCGGCGAGGTGCACGCCGCCGGAGTTGTTGGCGACGACCACCTCGGCGCCCGCGAGCACCGCGGCCAGGTCGCCGAGGCCGAGCCCGGTGACCGCCAGCCCGGCGCCGCCGGCGACCGTCGCGACGAGGTCGGCCTCCTTCGCCGTCCCCGTGACGGCGACGGTCAGGCCGTCGGCGGCGAGATCGCGGACGACGGCGGCGAAGCGCTCCGCGGGCCAGCGCCGCGACGGGCAGCTCGCCCCGGGCGCCACCACGGCGTAGCGCGTCCCCGCGAGCGCGGCGGGCACCTGGGCGTCGTCCGGCACGCGAGCGGCCAGCCCGTGGCCGCGCGACGGCACCCCGACGGCGGCGAGCTGGCCGAGCATCCGGTCGACCTGGTGCTCCTCGTCGGGCGGCGCGGGCACCCAGTGGGTCAGCAGCCCGCCGCCGAACTCCTTGGACGTGCCGACCCGCACCGGGATCCCGGCGCGGCGGGCGACCTCGGCGGCGGGCCACGGCGACTGCGAGAACGAGGTGAGCACGACCGCCGCGTCGAACCCGCGGGCCGCGAGGTCGTCGACGAGGGCGGCGTCGGGGTCGGCGCCGGGCACGAGCTCGAGCTGCTGCCACGACACCGATGCGGTGACGACGTCGTCGACCTCGGGCAGCAGCGCGGCCGCCGCGGCGCCGGCCGGGGAGGCGAGCAGCACCAGCTCCGCGCGGGGAGCGGCGGCGCGCAGCGCCCGGAACACGGGGCCGGTCATGAGGACGTCGCCGACGTTGTCCGGGCGCACGACGAGGACGCGGCGCATCGCGGCCCAGTCGGGGTCACCGTGCCCGGGGCGGTGCGCCGCGGGGTGCCGGAGATCGGGCAGCGGGTCGGCGGGCACGGCCGCGAGTACCCGCATCGGTGGCAGGCTCACCCGCCGTGACCTGGTTCTCCACCCGTCGCGTGGCCCCGGGGGTGTGGCTGGTCGCCGAGCCCGGGCACGTCAACTCCTTCCTCGTGGCCGGGCGCGACCGCGCCGTGCTCGTCGACTCCGGACTCGGGATCGCGCCGATCCGCCCCGTCGTCGAGGCGCTCACCGACCGCCCCGTCGACGTCGTGCACACCCACGCCCACCTCGACCACGTCGGCGGCGACGCCGAGTTCGACCGGGTCGCGATCCACCCCGCCGGGGTCGCCGAGCTGCGGGCGGGCGCGAGCGCGGCCGAGCGGCGCCGCTACCTCGCCCACACCCGCCGCCTGCTCGCCGCCGCCGACGCCTACCGGGCGCTGGACCGCGACTTCTTCCACCTGCTGTCCGCGGACTCGGACCCCCGCCCGCTGCCGCCCGGCGTCGACGAGAGCACCTGGGCGCCCGGTCCCGCCCCCGAGCCGGACCTGCTCGCCGACGGCGACGTCGTCGACCTCGGCGGGCGCGCGCTGACCGTCCTGCACACGCCGGGCCACTCGCCCGACTCGATCTGCTTCCTCGACGAGCGCGCCGGCCTGTTGTTCGGCGGCGACACGATCAACACCGGACCGACCTACGCGCAGGCCCCGGAGTCCGACCTCGCGGCCTTCGCCGCGTCGACCGCGCGGCTGGCGGCGCTCGCCGACGACGTGCACCTCGTGCTCGTGGGGCACTTCGGGCGCGCGGTGGTCGAGGGCGCCTACCTGCGGGAGGTCGCCGACGCCTTCGCCCGCGTCGTCGCCGGCGACGCCGTCCTGCGCCCGGCGCGCGACTGCGACGACGACCCGGTGCGCGAGGCCGTCTTCGACGCGTGCTCGATCTATCTTTGAGCTCCGCTCTCGTGCGTGCTCGCCCGTGCCGGAGTACGGCCAAGCACGCACACCTGCGCAGGTCAGCACGGTTGCCCGTCCGGCTGTCCGGGTATCGACGCCCGGTGAGTCCCCTCCGCGTCGCCCTCGTGCACGGGCGCGCCGACCCCGCCCACGACGGGGTCGCCGACTACACCATGCACCTCGGCGCGGCGCTCGATCGCCAGGGCGCCGAGGTCGTCGACGTCCCCGTGGACCCCGGTGTCCGCGGGCTCGCGCGCACCGCCCGCTACCTGCGCGCGAGCCGCGTCGACCTCGCCCACGTGCAGTTCGCGCCGTCGGCGTTCGGCTTCTCGGGCGCGGTCGGGCTGCTCGGCGACCTGGTCGGCGCGCCGCTGGTGACGACGCTGCACGAGTACGGCGGGTGGTCGTGCGCGCCGCGGGTGCCCGCCCCAGTGTGGTCGACGCTCGAGCGGCGCCGCCTCGCCGACCGCGACACCGGGCGCCTCGTCCCGCGCAGCGCCGCGGTGCTCACCACCAACGGCGAGCACGCCGCGGTCCTGCGCGAGCGGTGGGGCGTCGATCCCCGGCGCGCGCCGCTGCTGCCCAACGTCGAGGTCGACCCCGACGCCCCCGACCGCCCCACCACCCGGCGTGCCCTCGGGGTGCCCGAGGACGCCGAGCTCGTCGTGTTCTTCGGCTTCGTGCACCCGGTGAAGGGCCTGCGCTACCTCGCCGACGCCGTCGCGCGCCTGGCCGCCGAGCACCCGCGACTGCACCTGCTCGTGCTCGGCGGGTTCACCTCGCTGGCGCTGCCCGCGGACGAGGCGGCGGCGTTCCGCGACGAGCTCACCGGCCAGATCGCGGCGGTGGGGGCGGCCGACCGCGTCACGATCACCGGGCACCGCCCGGCCGGCGAGGTCTCCGCCGCGCTGCAGGCCGCCGACGTCGCCGCGTTCCCGTTCACCGCGGGGGCGACGCTGAAGAGCGGCGCGCTGCTCGCCGCGCTGGACCACGGGCTGCCGACGCTGGTCACGCGCCGCCCCGACGCGCCCGCGGACCCCGACCTGCGCGACGGCGAGACGGTGGTCGTGGCCCCGCAGGTGCGCGACGCCGGCGTGCTCGTCGACGGGCTGCGCCGGCTGCTGGACGACGAGGCCCTGCGCCGGAAGGTGGCCGCGGGCGGGCACGCGCTGGTGCACGGCCGCGACTGGGACACCCTCGCCGCGGACCACCTGGCGCTCTACCGGGATGTGCTGGCGTGCGGATCCTCCTGATCGACCTGCTCGGCGGGCTGGGCGACCTGATCATGGTGCTGCCGAGCGTGCACGCGCTGGCCGACGCCCACCCCGGCGCCGAGCTGACCGTGCTCACCCACGCCCCGAGCGTCCCGCTGCTGGCGCGCGACCCCGCCGTCGCCGCCGTGCGCACCGCCGAGAAGCACGACGAGCGCGCCGCCGTCGAGCAGGCGCTGGCCGACCTGGCCCCGGACCTCACGGTCACCACCACGCGCTTCGAGGGGATCGGCGACCTCGTGGAGGCCGACGCCGCGGCCCGTGGCACCCGGGCGGTCGCGAACCTCTGGCGCTCGCCGCCGCCCGACGAGCTGGTGGGCGAGCGCTACCAGCGGATCCTCGCGGGCGAGGGCCTCATCGCCGGCGAGGTCCGCCCCCCGCGCGTGGTCCTCGGCGACGACGAGCGCGCGGCGGGTCGAACCGCACTCGTGCAAGCGGCGGGCCACCTGCTGGCGATCAGACACAGCACGCCGATAGGGCCAGGAAATCACCCCGCTCGCGACCATGGGACGCCCACCGTCCTCGTCCCCGACGCCGGCATGGCCGTCAAGCGCTGGCCCGCGCGCCGGTGGGCCGAGCTCGCCGCCACGCTCGCCGGCCCCGTCCTCTCGGTCGGCCCGGTCGACGGCGCCATCGAGCTCCCGCCCACCGACCTCCGCGGACTCGGCGCCCTGTTCGCCGCGGTCGGCGAGGCCGGCGGCACCGTCGTCGGCCCCGACACCGGCCCGGTCCGGCTCGCCGCCGCCGTCGGCGCGCGCACCGTCGCGCTCTTCGGCCCCACGGCCGCGTCCCGCTACGGGCTCGAGGAGGGCACGAACCTCCAGGGCCTGCCCGAGTGCCCGCACCGCATGCCCACCGCGATCACCGAGCAGGTCTGCTGGTGGGACGCCGGCTGCCCGCTCGCGCCCGAGCCCGCGTGTCTCCTGGATCTCCCCGCCGACCGGGTGCGACAGGCGGTCCTCGCCGGCGGGTAGAAACGGGGACATGCGCTATCTCGACCTCCCCACCGCGAAGAGCTGGTCCGCGATCGGTCTGGGCACCTGGCAGTTCGGGTCCCGCGAGTGGGGCTACGGACGCGACTACGCCGGTGCCGACGGCGAGGCCGGGCGGATCGTCGCCCGCGCCCTGGAGCTGGGCGTCACCGTCTTCGACACCGCCGAGGCCTACGGCTTCGGGCGCAGCGAGCGCATCCTCGGCGAGGCCCTCGACCGCGCCGACGCGGACCCCGCGACCACCGTCGTCGCCACCAAGATCTTCCCGGTGCTGCCCGTGGACCAGGTCGTCGTCCAGCGCGGCACGTCCAGCGCCGCGCGCCTGCGCCGCAAGATCGACCTCTACCAGGTCCACCAGCCCAACCCCGTCATCGGCGACGGCACCACCATGGCCGGGATGCGGACGCTGCAGGCCGCGAACGTCGTCGACGAGGTCGGCGTCAGCAACTACTCGCTCGACCGCTGGCAGGGCGCCGAGACCGCGCTGGGCACCCAGGTGATCTCCAACCAGGTGCAGTACAGCCTCGTGTCCCGCGAGCCCGACCGCGACCTGCTGCCCTACGCGCGCACCGCGGGCCGGGCGATCCTCGCCTACAGCCCGCTGGCCCAGGGCCTGCTGTCGGGCAAGTTCGACGCCGACAACCGCCCGGCCAACCGCGTGCGCTCGCTCAACCCGCTCTTCCTGCCCGAGAGCCTGCGCCGGGTCACCCCGCTGATCGAGACCCTCCGGGCGATCGCCGACGCCCACGACGCGACGCCCTCGCAGGTGGCGCTGGCGTGGACGATCCACCACCCCGTGGTCTGCGCCATCCCGGGCGCGTCGAGCGTCGCGCAGCTGGAGAGCAACTGCGCCGCCGCCGAGATCCGCCTCGGCGACGACGAGTACGACGCGCTGACCGCGGCCGCCGAGTCGTTCGAGCCGGTGCGCGGGCTGTCGGCCCTGACCGGGATCGCGCGCGCCCAGATCGGCGCCTGACTCCGCGCCCGCACGGCCGACGCCGGGCGCGTCGTAACAACGGTCACCCCTCGACCGATCCCCGGCGGGGGAGTGCGCGGGCGCTTCCCAGAGGGGGGAGCGGGTGCTCGTCGCGCCGATGGTGTGTCCGCGGTGCCGCCAGGCGCTCGCGCCGAGCTGGCGCTTCTGCGTCGGCTGCGGGACCGGAGCGCCGCCGACCGCCCCCGCGCCGACCCCTGTCGCCCGACCGTCGTCCCTCGGCTGGGTGCTCGGTGGGGTCGGCCTCGCCGTGGTCGTCGTCCTCGTGCTCGTCGCCGCGCCCTCGGTGGCGAGATCGTCCGGCGCCGGCGCCCCGTCGTTGCGCGCGTGCGCCCAGCACTACGTCGACGAGTGGGGTCCCGGGCTGGCGTCCGCCCGCGGGCTGCAGATGGACCGGGCCGTGCTCGCGCTGGCGATCGTCAACGGCAGCTTCGACGCGCCGACCGACATCCCGCGCGACGTCCTTCGCCAGGCGTACCAGGGTCCGGCGCCGGATCGGTGGAGCCCGCCGGACCGGTTGATGGACGCCGCCGCCCGAGATCCCTGGTTCGGCACCTGCCACGACCAGCACGGTGCGTCGGCCGGGCGCGCCGACGAGGTCCTCGGCCAGTTCGGTTGCCGGCAGATCCCGCAACGACCATTCCGGGTCCGGTGCCAGTGACGACGCTGACGGCGTCGACGAGGAGGGGGACGGACATGGCGCAGTGTCAGGCGTGCGGGGGGAGGTCGTCGCACGCGGTGGGTTGCGTGGCCACCACGATCCCGGTGGGCGTTCCCGGACCGGTCACGGCCGCCCGCGTCCTGGTCGTGCTCTCGGGCGTCGGCGGCCTGCTGTGGGGCGTGTTCGGGGTGGCCGGCGGCCTCTTCGCGCTCTCGCTCAGCCGGTCCGCCGGCGTGGACGGGGACGCTCTCGGATCGTCCGAGATGGGGGCGTACGGGGTCGCGACGGTCGGGGAACTCGCCGTCTTCGGCGTCGTCGCCGGCGTGCTGTCGGTCGTCCTCGCGATCGTGGACTTCGTGTGCGCGACCCGGATCGGCCGTGGCAGCCGGGGTGCGCGGTGGCTCCTGACCGGGACCGTCCTCGCCGACCTGGTGCTCGGCGTCGTGCTCGGCACGGCCGTCGACCCGACGTTCCTCCCCCAGCTCGTCATCTCGGTCCCGTGGGCCGCCCTGGTCCTCGGGTTGCTGTGGCTCACGGGGTCGGCGCGCCGCTTCTTCGGCGACGAGGCGCTGCCACGGGACGCGGCGCCGGGCACCCCGGTCGGTCTGTCGACCCCGTTCCCGGTCGACCCCCCGACGTCGCCGCTCGGTCTCCTGGTGCCCGCCGACGTGGTCGTGCCGGCGCAGCACGCGCGGTTCTGCTCACGCTGCGGGCAGCCGAGAACGCCGGCCGGCGCCTTCTGCGGTGGCTGCGGTGCCTCCCTGCGGAACGAGACGCCCGCCGTCCGGATGCGGGGCTGATCAACGGGGACTTCACGCGCACAGAAGCAGCGAACAGCACGTTCGCTGCGGACAGGGTCAGCCCAGCCGCGCCAGCATCGTCCGGTTGCGCGTCCCGGTCTTGCGCAGCAGCGAGCCCACGTGCTTCTCGACGGTCTTGGCCGAGATGGCGAGGATGCGGGCGATCTGGCGGTCGGTGAGCCCCCGAGCCACGAGCCCGCGGACCTGGTGCTCGCGCGGGGTGATGCCGGCCGTGCGGGGCGGGGCGGCGAGGCGGCCGAGCTGGTCGTCGGCGAGCAGCGTCTCGCCCCGCCCGGCCGCGGCGACGACGGCGACGAGGCGGTCGGTGTCGGCGTCCGGGTCGACGCAGCCCTTGACGCCCGCGGCGATCGCGGCGCGCAGGCGTTCGTCGGCACAGTGTTGCGCGAGCAGGACGACCGCGGGCGGGTCGGGGAGCGCGGCGAGGCCCTCGAGGACGGCGACGAGGTCGTCGCCGAGCAGCTCGTGCTCGACCACGAGGACGTCGGGACCCAGCAGCCGGCAGGCGCCCGCGAGGTCGTCGGCGTCGGTGACGGCGGAGACCTCGGACACCATCCCGAGCCCCGGCTCCCCGAGCTGCAGCATCCGGACGACGCCGGCGCGCACCACCGGGCGGACCGCGGCCACGAGCACGCCGGTGCGGGCGCGTCCCGGGGTGGGCGCGGGCGCGGCGGAGCAGGGGACGGTGACGCGCAGGCGGGTGCCGCGCCCCGGCGTGCTGTCGATCTCGAGCTCGCCGTCGAGACGCCGCGCGCGGGCGGCCGTGGCCCGCAGGCCGAGGCGCGCGCCCGCCCCGGCGACGTGCAGCCGGGCCGGCGCGGCCGCGTCGAAGCCGCGCCCGTCGTCCTCGACGAGCACGGTCAGGGTCCCGGGCCCGTGCAGCACGCCGACCCGCACGGTGGTGGCCCCCGCGTGCACGACGACGTTGAGCAGGGCCTCCTGGGCCATGCGGAAGACCTCGTCGGCGACCTCGTCGGGGATGGCCCCGGCGCCCACGGTGACGAGGTCCGCGCGCACCGACCCGTGCGCCTCGACCCACGCCAGCTCCTGGCGGACGGCCTGCTCGAGGGTGCGCCCGGCGAGCGCCCCGCTGTCGGCCAGGGCCAGCACCGCGTAGTCGGCGAAGAGCTCGGCGAGGTGGACGTCGGCGCCGGAGAAGGGGCCGCCACCGGCGACCACGCAGGCGCCGACGATGCGCGGACCGCGCCGCACGGGCACCGCGAGCACCGGCGGGTGCCCGGGACCGTCGTCGACCACCGGCGCCCGCGTGGCGAGGACCCGCGCGACGGCGTCACCGGGCACGCTGCCCGTGCCGACAGCCACCGTCGCGCGCCCCGCGGCCTCGTCGACGCGCACCACCCAGCCGGCGCCGCCGGCGAGCGTGCCGAGGTGGTCGGCGATGCGCCGGAGCAGCGGGTCCTCGACGCCCGTGACCTCGGGCGTCGGGGAGAGCGGAGCCGCGGCGACCACCAGGCGTCCTCCTCGACGTCCCCTCGGACCCTAGATGCATACAAGATGCATCGATCTTCTGAGAGTAGGGTCACGCGCACTCGACAGCAAGGGTGGTGCGGTGGCGGGGAACGGGGTGTCGGCCAAGGAACGGGCATACCGGGACACCAAGGCACGCATCCTCGACGGCTCGCTGCCCGGCGGTGAGCTGATCACCGAGGGGCAGGTCGCCGACGCCCTGGCGATGAGCCGGACCCCGGTGCGCGAGGCGTTCCTGCGCCTGGAGGCCGAGGGGCTGCTGCGGCTGTTCCCCAAGCGCGGCGCGCTCGTCGTGGCGGTGTCCCCGGCGGAGGTCGAGGCCGTGCTCGAGGCCCGCGAGCTGGTCGAGGGGCACGCGCTGGGCAAGCTCTGCGAGGCGCCCGCCGACGAGCGCGCCGCCGTCGCCCGCGCCCTGCACGACGTGCTCGACGTCCAGCGCGCGGCGATGGCCGCGGACGACGAGCCGGCGTTCGCCGAGGCCGACCGGCGCTTCCACATCACGGTGGTCGAGAGCGCGCGGAACCCGATCCTGCTCGAGCTCTACGCCTCGCTGCGCGACCGCCAGCTGCGCATCAACCTCGGCTCCATGGACCGCGGGCCGCGGCGCCCGCGCGAGATCCTCGCCCAGCACGAGGCGATCGTCGACGCGCTCGGCCCCGGCGGGGCGGACGAGGCCCGCGACCGGCTGCGCGAGCACCTGGACGCCACCCGCCTCGCGGTCGGCGGCCTGCGCACCCCCGCCGCGCCCTAGCGAACGGTCGCGGGGGATTTCCCCCATGCCCGGGGGTGGGGAGAGTCCCCGTGGTCGGGGCGGGCCGGGCGCTCCTAGCGTCCAGCGACGCCGAGCGTTCGCCCGGCCTTCCCCCACCTCGCCCGGAGGCCCCTCCATGCCGGGACTGACCCTGGCCGACGCCCGCCGGATGCTCGACGCGGGACTGGCCGAGGCCGACGCGATCGGCCAGCCGATGAACGTGGCGATCGTCGACGCCGGCGGCCACCTCGTGGCGTTCGCCCGCCAGGACGGCGCGATCCGCGCCAGCATCGACATCGCCCAGCGCAAGGCGGCCACCTCGATCCTCATGGAGGCCCCGACGGCGGCGCTCATGCCGCTGGTGCAGCCGGGCGCCGAGCTCTACGGCCTCGAGCAGACCGCCGGCGGCATGGTCGTCTTCGGCGGCGGCATCCCCGTGCACCGCGACGGCGAGCTGGTCGGCGCCGTCGGCGTCAGCGCCGGCTCGGCCGAGCAGGACGTCCGCGTCGCCGAGGCCGCGGTCGCCGCGCTCAAGGCCTGACCCGAGCACGACCCCCCACGAGCGGATGGTGAGCGACCCGTGACCCAGACCGGTGACCGGCATCTCGACCCCGCGGTCGACTACCCCCTGAGCAGCCGGCGGCCCGACCTGCTGCACACCCCGACCGGCAAGCACATCGAGGACCTGACCCTGGACGCGGTGGTGGCGGGCGACCTCAGCCCGCTGGACCTGCGCATCGCGCCCGACACGCTGCTCATGCAGGCCGAGATCGCCGACGGCGTCGGGCGGTGGCAGCTGGCGGAGAACTTCCGCAGGGCCGCCGAGATGACCGAGATCCCCGACGAGCGTGTCCTCGCGATGTACAACGCCCTGCGGCCCAACGCCTCGACCGGGCAGGAGCTGGCCGACCTGGCCGACGAGCTCGAGCGTGAGCACTCGGCGTCGCGCACCGCGGCCCTCGTCCGCGAGGCCGCCGAGGTGTACGAGCGACGCAACCTGCTGGCCGCCGCCGACGACTGACCCCGCGGACGACACCGTCGCCCCGCGACCCGAGAGAGGCCGTCATGACCAGTACAGACCGCCCGGCCCAGAACCGGCACTCGCGGCGCACCGAGATCCTCGAGGCCCGACCGGTCCAGCTCGACGGCTTCGTCGAGGAGTGGCCCGAGGTCGGCATGATCGCGATGGAGAGCCCGTACGACCCGGAGCCGAGCGTCCGCGTCGAGGACGGCGTCATCGTGGAGATGGACGGGCGCGAGCGTGCCGACTTCGACTTCCTCGACCAGTTCATCGCCGACTACGCGATCGACGTCTCCGCCGCCGAGGAGGCCATGGCCCTCGACGCGCAGGAGATCGCCGCCCGGGTCGTCGACCCCCGGGTACCGCGGCAGGACATCCTCCACCTCACCCGCGGGCTGACCCCGGCCAAGCTGCTCGACGTCGTCGAGAGCATGAACGTCGTCGAGATCATGATGGCGATGCAGAAGATGCGCGCCCGGCGGACCCCGGCCAACCAGGCGCACTCGACCAGCGCCCGGGACAACCCGGTGCAGGTCGCCGCCGACGCCGCGGAGGCCGCGCTGCGCGGGTTCGCCGAGCTGGAGACCACACTCGGCATCGTGCGCTACGCGCCGCTGGTGGCCATCGCGCTGCAGGTGGGCGGGCAGACCGGGCGCGGTGGCGTCATCACCCAGTGCGCGCTCGAGGAGGCGACCGAGCTCGAGCTCGGGATGCGGGGCATCACCGCCTACGCCGAGACGATCTCGGTGTACGGCACCGAGTCGGTGTTCGTCGACGGCGACGACACGCCCTGGTCCAAGGCGTTCCTCGCGTCCGCCTACGCCTCGCGCGGGATCAAGATGCGCTTCACCTCGGGGACCGGGTCCGAGGTGCAGATGGGCAACGCCGAGGGCAAGTCCATGCTGTACCTGGAGATCCGCTGCATCCAGGTGGCCAAGGGCGCGGGTGTGCAGGGCCTGCAGAACGGCTCCATCAGCTGCATCGGTGTGCCCGGGGCCGTGCCGTCGGGCATCCGCGCGGTGGCCGCCGAGAACCTGGTGGCCAGCATGCTCGACCTGGAGTGCGCGTCGGGCAACGACCAGTCGTTCTCGCACTCACCCATGCGGCGCACCGCGCGCACCATGCCCCAGCTGCTGCCCGGCACCGACTTCGTCGTGTCCGGCTTCTCCGGCGTCCCCAACGCCGACAACATGTTCGCGGGCTCCAACTGGGACCCGGAGGACTACGACGACTGGAACACCATCCAGCGCGACCTCAAGGTCGACGGCGGGCTGCGCCACGTCGCCGAGAAGGAGGTCCTGGCGGTGCGGGGCAAGGCGATCCGCGCCCTGCAGGCCGTCTTCGCGGGCCTCGACCTGCCGCCGATCACCGACGAGGAGGTCGACGCCGGCATCTACGCCCACGGCAGCGAGGATCTCCCGGAGCGCGACGTGCTCGAGGACCTCAAGGCGGCGAAGGGCGTGATGGACCGCGGCATCACCGGGCTGGACCTGGTGGCCGCCCTGGAGAAGGGGGGGTTCCGCGACGTCGCCGAGAACCTGCTCAACGTGCTGCGCCAGCGCGTCTCCGGCGACCTGCTGCAGACCTCGGCGATCCTCGACGGCGACTTCTCCGTGCGCTCGGCGATCAACGACGCCAACGACTACGCGGGTCCCGGCACCGGCTACCGCCCGTCGGGCGAGCGCTGGGAGGAGATGAAGCGGCTGCGCCACGTGCTGTCCGCCAGCAACCCCGAGCAGGAGGTCGAGTGACGTGACCAGCACCGAGACCGGGCGACCGGAGCGCACCGCCGAGATCACCGAGACGGGCCCGGCCGGACGCGGGGAGCGCGAGGACGAGGTGGTCCTGGGGATCTCGCCCGCCTTCTGTTCCTTCTTCACCAAGACCATCTCGAACATCCCGCTCGCGGAGGTGCTGCGCGAGGTGATGGCCGGCGTCGAGGAGCAGGGCGTCGCGCTGCGCATCGTGCGCGTGAAGGACTCCAGCGACCTGGCCAAGATCGCCCACCGGGCGGCCCGGCTGTCCGGGTCGGGGATCGGGGTGGGGATTCTGTCCCGCGGGACCTCGATGATCCACCAGAAGGACCTGGCCAAGCTCAGCAACCTCGAGCTGTTCCCCCAGGCACCGCTGCTGACGCCGGAGACCTTCCGCGCCATCGGGAGCAACGCCGCCCAGTACGCGAAGGGCGAGTCGCCCGCGCCGGTCCCGGTGCAGAACGACTTCATGGCCCGCCCGCGCTACCAGGCCAAGGCCGCGCTGCTGCACCTCAAGGAGACCGAGATGATCGAGCCGGACGGGGGCATCGTCGAGCTCGACGTGTCGATCCGACGCGCCGGGAGCTGACCGCGGTGGCGTCCGGCGGGCCGCGCCTCGTCGTCGGCGTGGACATCGGCAACTCGACCACCGAGGCCTGCTGTGCCCGCGTCGACGACGACGGCGGCGTGGAGTACCTGGGCAGCGGCCTCGCGCCCACCACCGGGATCAAGGGCACCCCCGACAACGCCGAGGGCGTGCGGAAGGCCGCCGGGCAGGCGCTGGCCGACGGCGGGTGCCGGTGGCCGGACGTCGATCTCGTCCTCACCAACGAGGCCACCCCGGTGATCAGCGGGCTCGCCATGGAGACGATCACCGAGACCGTCGTGACCGAGTCGACGATGATCGGCCACGACCCCCGGACCCCGGGGGGCAGCGGGATCGGGGTGGGCACCACGGTCGCCCTGGCCGACCTCGCCGATCGACCGGCCGGCGAGGACGTCCTCGTCGTGGTGCCCGCCGCGGAGGACTTCGAGGACGTCGCCGAGGCCCTGGTCGCGGCGGCCCAGCGCGGGGTCGGGGTGCGCGGCGCGATCCTCGGGGGCGACGACGCGGTGCTGGTGGCCAACCGGCTGGAGGAGACCCTGCCGATCGTCGACGAGGTGACCCTGGTCGACGAGGTCCCGCTGGGCATGCTCGCCGCCGTCGAGGTCGCCGAGCCGGGACGCACCATCCGCACCCTGTCCAACTCCTACGGCATCGCCACCCTGTTCGAGCTCGACGCCGAGCAGACGAAGATGATCTCCCCCGTGGCCCGCTCGCTCACCGGCAACCGGTCCGCGGTCGTCGTGCGCACCCCCGGCGGCGACGTCACCGACCGCCGGGTGCCGGCCGGGTCCATCGCCCTGCGCGGGCGGTCCTCGACGGTGTCGGTCGAGGTCGACGCGGGCGCCGACGAGATCATGCGGGCGCTGGCCCGGATCCGGCCGCTGGTCGACGCCGAGGGGGAGAGCGGCACCCACGTCGGCGGCATGATCGCCGGTGTCCGCGACGCGATGTCGGAGCTGACCGGGCAGCGTCCCGACGAGGTCGCCATCGAGGACCTGCTGGCCGTGGACACGCTCGTGCCGCAGGAGGTCCGCGGCGGCCTGGCCAAGGAGGTCGCGCGGGAGGACGCCGTCCTGCTCGCCGCGATGGTGCGCACGAGTCGCGGGCCGATGGAGCAGGTGGCCGCCGAGGTGCGCCGCGTGCTCGCCGAGGAGGCCCAGCGCGTGCTCGAGGTCGAGATCGGCGGGATCGAGGCGGAGATGGCGGTCGGTGGCGCGCTGACCACCCCCGGCAGCGGGGAGCCGATCGTGGTGCTCGACCTCGGCGGCGGCTCGACGGACGCGGCCCACGCCGACACCGACGGCGAGGTGTACTCGGTGCACGTCGCGGGCGCCGGGGACCTCGTCACCACCCTCATCGATGCCGAGCTCGGCCTGGACGACAAGCAGGTGGCCGAGGAGGTCAAGCGCTACCCGCTGGCGAAGGTGGAGAGCTTCTTCCACATCCGTCACGAGAACGGCACCGCCCAGTTCTTCACCGAGCCGCTCGCCCCGGAGCTCTTCGCCCGGGTCGTGGTCCTCACCGACGAGGGCATGCACGCGGTGCCGGGCCGCCACGACCTGGCGACGCTGCGCCACACCCGGCGCGAGGCCAAGCGGCGGGTGTTCGTGGTCAACGCGCTGCGCGCCCTCGAGCAGATCGCGCCGGGCGGCACCCTGCGCCAGATCGAGTTCGTGGTGCTGCTCGGCGGGTCCGCGCTCGACTTCGAGATCCCCGACATGATCGCCGACGCGGTCGCGCCGTACGGCATCGTCTGCGGCACCGGCAACGTCCGGGGCAGCCTGGGCCCGCGCAACGCGGTGGCGTCCGGGCTGGTGGCCGGGCACGCCCGCGGCCGCCGGGTCTCGGGGGCGGCGTGAGCGTCGGCGACGGCCCGACCCGGCCGGTGGTGCTCGTCGCCGCTGCCGGGACGTTCCCCGCCGCCGTCCTGCGGGAGCTGCGCGCGGGGCTGGAGGAGGAGGGCGTGCCGCACGAGCTGCGGCCCGGGCACGACGACGAGCCCGACCCGACCGCTCTCGCCCACCGCGTCGCGCGCGACTCACCGCTCGAGGTCGGCGTCGGCCTGACCGAGCGCGGGATCGCCGTCCACCACGGAAAGCTCCCGGCGGGGCGACCGGTCGCGGTCGACCCCGACGTCACCGCCGAGGTCGCCCGGCGGATGGGTCACGACGCGGCCCGCGTCGTCACCGGCGTCCCCCTCAAGCTGGTGACCGAGGAGGACCGGGGATGAGCGGTTACTGGGTCGTATCCCTCGCTCAGCGAGGGATACGACCCAGTAACCGGCGTCAGGCCGTCGAGAGCTCCGCGTTGCGCCCGGGCTCGTCGAACTCGAGCGCCTGGCGCAGCGCGCGCTGACCGGTCTCGATCCCGCGGCGCAGGACGTCGGGGTCGGTCTCGAGCGGGTTGATCGTGTCCGCGCCCACGGGCGGGCGGATCTCGAACAGGTGCGGCGGGTCGTCGCCCGGCGACGCGGTGGCGTGGGCGAGGCGGCGGTCGTCGTCGCGGCGGTTCTCCAGGCGGTTGCCGACGACGTGCACGAGCCCGGGCACGTTGACGGTGCCCAGGCGCGAGACCAGCGCCTTCTCCAGGCGCGTGGCGTCGATCGCGGTCTGGTCGGCGCGCCGGGTGCGCAGGACCAGCACGTGCGTGGCGCCGTGGTCCAGCGCGATGTGGAAGGGGATCGGCTCGGCGACCGCGGCGTCGACGTAGCGGCGCCCGGCGATCTCGACGGGCAGCCCGGCGAGCAGGGGCACCGCGGCGCTGGCGCGCAGGGCGAGCTGCAGCGACTCCTTGTCGACGATCGTGTCGGCGAGGTCGACGGCCTCGCCGGTCTCGACGTCCGTGGCCACGGGGTGCAGCGTGACGGGCGCGTCGATGACCGCCTGCCAGTCGAACGGGATGACCTTCTCGCCGACGGTGTGCACGAGGTACTCGACGTCGACCACCGGCTGGCCGCGCAGCCCGCGCCCGGGGTTGGTGACGCGCGACATCAGCCCCGGGCGGTACCAGCCCGCGGTGCAGAGCGCCGCCTGCGCGCCCACCAGCCAGCTGCCCGCGAGCGCCCCGGCCGACGAGCCGTAGACGGCGTCGAAGCAGTGGGCGAGGCCCAGTTCCTCGAGCGCGAGCACCATGCCGCTGGAGTAGGTGGCGCGGCTGCCGCCGCCCTCGACGGCCAGCACGACGCGGTGGGCGTCGCTGCGTGTCTGCGGGCACGACCCCTCGGCGCGGCGGGCGGCCAGGACGTCCAGGACGGGGTGGGCACGCACCGGAGCATCATGCCCGGTGCCCTGCGGCTCCACCGATCGGGCTACGTGCGTGATCTTCTGAGCTATCGCTCAGAAGATCACGCACGTACATCAGCGGACGAGTACCACCCGGTCGATCTCCTGGCCCGTGTCGGTGGTGGCGCGGACGGTGAGGCTCGTCGGGCCGCCGGCGGCGGGGGGCGGGGCGACGTCGACGGTGACGTAGGCGTAGTCGAGGTAGCGCGCCTGCGACCAGTCGACCGGGTCGGGCTGCTTCTCGTCCTCCCCGAGGGCCAGGTAGCTGGCGACGGCCACGCCGCTGTCGGGGCCGGGTTGGCCGCGGTACCGGTCGGTCACGCCGGGCTGCCACTCGTAGCGCGGGCGCCCGCCCGAGCCCACGCACACGTACGTCGTCCCGTCGGTCTCCGGGCGCACGGTCGCGCCGTCCGGGGCCTGCAGCACCGAGCGCCCGCGCCGGATCGGGTTCGTGCGCTCGTACTGGTGATTGTGGCCCTGCAGGACGAGGTCGACGGCGAACTCGTCGCACAGCGGCGCCACCGCCGCGCGCACCCCGGCGTCCGACGCGTGCGCCTCGGAGGTGGCGAAGGCGCAGTGGTGCAGGAACGCCACGACCCAGTCGATCGACGGATCGGCGCGCAGCGCGGTGAGCGTCTCGCGCAGCCACGTCACCTGCGCCCCGCGCGAGTACCCCGCGTTCGTCGGGATCTCGGTGGACAGGTCGTTGGCGTCGAGGCTGATCACCCCGACGTTGCCGTGGCGGAACGTGTACACCGACGGGCAGGCCGACGGACCGTTGCGCGGCAGGTCCAGGCGCGCGGCGTGCCCGCCGTAGCCGTGGGTGGCGCCGCCGGGGCTGCGGTTGTCGTCGTAGAGCGCCTCCATGTCGTGGTTGCCGGTGGCGAACATCCACGGCGTCGACGCGGCGCTGCGCTCGATCTGCGCGAAGTACGTGGTCCACACCGTGGGGTCGAACGCGTCGAAGCCACCGGGGGCGCGCCGGGTCCCGGCGCTGCGCACGGGGTGGCCCTCGCCGGAGGGGTCGGCGTAGCAGATGTCGCCCGCGAGCAGGTGGAACGCGGGTCGCTGGGCGGCGACGCGCTCGACCAGCGCGGACGCCGGCGCGGGCGTGCGGCGCGTGTCGTCGGCGTCGTAGTAGCCGTTGGTGAAGCCGTCGAGCCCGCTCGGGGGCACGGTGTCGACGCCCTGGTCGGCGAACGCGGTGAAGCTCCACGGCGCCGTCGACCCCGGGCCGGGCGCGGTCGTGAAGTCGGCCTCGGCGGTGGTCGTGCCGTCGGCGAGGCGGAACCGGTAGCGGTAGCGCTCGCCGGGCGCGAGGCCGTCGGCCAGGGCGTGGACGAAGAACTGCTCGCTGCCGCGGATCGACCCGTCGGCCTGCGGCACCTGCGACACCAGCCGGCGCACCTCCACCGGCAGCGTCGTCCCGAACGCGCTGTCGCGGCCCAGGTCGACGACCACCGGGCCGGCCGGCGCCGCGGTGAGCTCGCCGGCGAGGGCCATCTGGCGCTGCGGGTCGGCGCCGAAGGCGAGGTGGCGGCCCACCACGGCCACCGGTGACTGCGCGGCCTGCGCGCACGCGGCGACCGTCCAGGGCGCCGAGGCCAGGCCCATCGCCGCGAGGACGCCGGTGCCGCCCTTGAGGGCCGCGCGCCGGCTCACCGGGTGGCGGCGCAGGTGCGAGGTCAGCCACTCGTGCTGCTCGGCGACGGTCATCCGGGCCGCCAGGGCGGCGGGGACGCCGACGTCGGGCGCCTCGCGGCGCGGTGTGGAGGTCACGGTCGCAGGGTCTCCGGCCGCGGGCGCTCCCGCCCGACGACACGGCGGACAGGCGGTGAACACGGGGCGACGTCCGGAGGGGTAACGGTCAGATCGCCCGCGCCTCCGCGCTGCCCGCGGCGATCGGGAACACTGATCGGGTGAGCCTCGCGACCGCCGTCCTGCGCCGGGTGATGCGCCTGCCCGCCCCCCGCGTGCCGCGGGTGTCGGTCGACCGCGACGTCGCGGTCCCGATGCCCGACGGCGTCGTCCTGCGCCACGACCACCACCGTCCCGCCGGGGTCGAGCGCGGACCGGTGGTCGTGGTGCGCAGCCCCTACGGGCGCGCGGGCTGGATCGGCACGGTGTTCGGGCGCCTGGTGGCCGAGCGCGGCTTCCAGGTCGTGGTGCAGTCGGTGCGCGGCACCGCGGGCTCCGGGGGCGTCCTCTCGCCGTTCGACGAGGCCGAGGACGGCGCGGCGTTCGTCGAGTGGGTGCTCGACCAGCCGTGGTGCGACGGGCGCCTGGCGACGCTGGGCCCGAGCTACCTGGGGCTGACCCAGTGGGCGCTCGCCCCGGCGGCGGGCAAGGCCCTGCGGGTGATGGGCACGCTGGTCACCGCGTCGTCGTTCCGCGACCAGACCTACGCCGGCGGGTCGTTCTCCCTGGACAACGCCCTGTCCTGGAGCTCGATGATGCGCACGATGGCCGCCGGGCCGGTCGCGCGCACCGTGCGCCTGCTGCGCGGGCGCCGCACCATCACCGCCGCCCTCGACACGCTGCCCCTGAGCAGCGCCGACCGCCGCGCGACCGGCGGCGAGGTCGACTGGTTCCAGGAGTGGCTGCGCGAGTCCGACCCGGACTCGGCGTACTGGACCCACCGCGCCTACACCGGCGGCGTCGAGGACGTGGCGCGCGCCGGGGTCGAGGTGACGATGCTCGGCGGCTTCCAGGACATCTTCCTGCCCTGGCAGCTCGCGGACCACGCCGCGCTGCGGGCCGCCGGCGCGCGCCCGCGGCTCGTGCTCGGCCCGTGGGTGCACACCGCCGGCCCGGGCATGGCTGCCGGGATGCGCGAGGCGCTGGCCGCGTTCGAGCGGGTGCTCGGCGACGGCGCGACGACGGTCACGGCCGCCACCAGCGACGACGCCCCGGTCGCGGTGACGCTCTCGGGCGGCGGGGGCACGCGGCGGCTCGCCGACTGGCCGCCGCCCGACGCCGCCGCGCGCACCTGGTACCTGCGCGCCGACCACTCCCTGTCGGTCCAGCCGCCGCCCGACCACACCGGCGGCGCCGTGCGCTGGCCCGGCACCCGCGTCGACTACGACCCCGCCGACCCGACCCCGGCCCTCGGCGGCCCGATCCTCACCGGGCGCTCGGGCCCGCGCGACCAGGCGGACCTCGAGGCCCGTCCCGACGTCGCCGTGTTCACCTCGGACCCGCTCACCGAGGACGTCGTCGCCCTCGGCCCGGTGTCGGCGACGGTGCACGTGCGCGCCGAGACCGAGCACCTCGACGTGTTCGTCCGGGTCTGCGACGTCGACCCGCGCGGGCGCTCGGTCAACATCACCGACGGCCTCGTCCGCCTGGCCCCGGGCTCGCCGGCGCCCGCCGCCGACGGCACCCGCGCGGTGGACCTGGAGCTGTGGCCGACCGGGCACCGCTTTGCCGCGGGCCACCGCCTGCGCCTGCAGCTCTCCGGCGGCGCGCACCCCCGCTTCGCCCGCAACCCCGGCACCGGCGACGCGCTGGGCGAGGCCACGACCCTCGTGCACCAGCCACGCGAGGTGCTCCACGACGCCGCCCACCCGACCGCGGTGACGCTGGCCGTCGAACCCCGTCGCTGACCGGTGAGCGGTGCCCCGGCTGCTCCGCCCGGGTGACGCCGTGCCGCCGCCGGGACCCAGGTCACACCGCCCGTCGGTGGCGGGCGTCCCCTGGTCGACGCCACCGGCCCGCGAGGTGGAGGCCGGGCGCCGACCGTCGACCCTTGGGGGCATGGCCGTCCTGACCCGCGCCCGCCCCGTCCACGGCGTGCGCACGAGCGACGGGGTGCCGCTGCACGTCGAGATCCGGGGCCACCAGGGTCCGACCGTCGTGCTCACCCACGGCTTCACCGTCGACTCCGCCGAGTGGTCGCCCCAGGTCGCGGCACTCGCCGACCGCGCGCGGGTCGTGTGCTGGGACCAGCGCGGCCACGGCCGCTCGGGCTGGGGTGACCCCGCGAACGCCACCATCGACCAGCTCGGGCGGGACCTCGCGGCCGTCGTCGACGCCGTCGCCCCGTGCGGGCGGGTCGTGCTGGGCGGGCACTCCATGGGCGGCATGAGCGTCCTGGCGCTGGCCCGCCAGCACCCCGAGTGGTTCGGCACGCGCGTCGCCGGGGTGTTCCTCGTCGCGACGTCGGCGGGCGAGCTCATCTCCGACGGGGTGCTCGGCGTCCTGCACGCCACCGCGCGCCGCGCGGGCGTCCTGCCCGCCGTGCTCCAGGGCGCGCGGCTCGCGGCGCCGCTCGCCGACCACCTGCCCTGGCGCGACTCGCTGGTGGGCCGCTGGCTGGTGCGCCGGCTCGCGTTCACCGCGGACGCGAGCGACGAGGAGGTGCGCCGCCTGCAGACGGTCACCGAGAGCGTGCCGCTGCCCGTCACCTCGGCGTTCTCGTCGACCCTGCTCGAGCACGACGAGAGCGGCGCGCTGCCCGCGCTGGCCCGCGTCCCCACGACGGTCGTCGCCGCCACCGACGACCGCCTGACGCCGGCCGCACACGGCCGGCGGATCGCCGAGGAGCTGGGTCCGCGGGCCCGGTTGGTGCAGGTCGAGGGCGCCGGGCACGCCGTCAACCAGACCCACCACGACGTCGTCGACGCCGCCCTGCTGGCCCTCGTCGACGGGCTGCGGCGCGGGTAACCTCGCGGCCGTCCCCGCCCGCCGGTCACGCACGCGGCATGTGTGAGCACCGGGCGTACGGGGCACTGACCAACCGCACAGGTTCTCCGGTTCAGACACCAGCCGGGTCAGCTCATGAACAACGAGCGCCCCGCCTGCGTCCGGAGACCCGCTCTCCGGATCCTCGGGGCCCCTCGGGGGTGACCGATGGCTGGACGCAGCAGTGAGTACGACGAGTACGTCCCGTTGCTGGCGGAGTACGCGTCGCTGTCCGACGACGATCCGCGGCGCGAGCGCGTCCGCGAGAGGCTCGTGGTCGGGTTCCTCCCGGTGGCACGCAACATCGCGCGGCGCTTCGCCCGTCGCGGTGAGCCCACCGACGACCTCGAGCAGGTGGCCTCGCTGGGCCTGCTCCACGCGCTCGACCGGTTCGACCCGGGCCGCGAGCGGGACTTCCTGTCCTACGCGGTCCCGACGATCATGGGCGAGGTCCGGCGGCACTTCCGCGACTCGGCCTGGTCGGTGCGCACGCCGCGCAGCGTCAAGGACCGCTACGTCGCGGTGGGTTCGGCGACGGCGTCGATGTCCCAGCAGCTGGGGCGGGCGCCGACGGCCGCCGAGCTCGCCGAGCACCTGGGCATGAGCCGCGACGAGGTCGCCGAGGCGATCGCCGCGCACGGCTCGTACCAGCCGGCGTCGCTCGACGAGTCCCTCGGCGACGGCGACGACTCGGCGCTGATGGACATCCTCGGGGTGGCCGACGGGGAGCTCGACCGGGTCGAGGTGCGCACGCTGGTGGGCGCCCTGGTCCGCGACCTCCCCGAGCGTGAGCGCACGATGCTCGCCCTGCGGTTCGTGCACGAGAAGACCCAGGCCGAGATCGCCGCGGTGCTGTGCATCTCGCAGATGCACGTCTCGCGGCTGCTCTCCCGGACGCTGGCCGCCCTGCGCGACCAGATCGAGCGCGAGGCCGGGATCGACCAGCTGGTGGCGGTCTGAGCGGGGGCGCGGTCGCGCTGGCCGGCCGCATCGGCGGACGGCTGCGCGACGGCGCCTGGCGCATCGCGCTCGCGGCGGTCACGGCCGCCGTGGCGTGGGTGGTCGCGCAGTACCTGCTCGGCCAGCCCGCGCCGATCTTCGCCCCGATCGCGGCGGTCGTCTGCCTCACCGACGCGCCCGGCGCGCGGGGCCGGCGCGCGGTGCGTGTGCTCGCCGGGGTGTGCGTCGGCGTCGCCGTCGGCGAGCTCGCCGTCCGGGTGCTCGCCAGCGGCTGGCTGCAGATCGGCGTGGCCGTCGCGGCCGGGATGCTGGTGGTCGCCCTCGGCAGCATCAACTCGCTGGCCCTGCTGCAGGCGGGCATCGCCGCGCTGCTCGTGGTGGCCCTGGCCTCGCCCCAGACGGGCTGGACGCGCCTGCTCAGCGCCGTCATCGGCGGGGCGCTCGCGCTGCTGGTCAGCCAGGTCCTCGCCACCCCGAGCCCGGCCCGGGTGATCACCGGGGCCGCCCGTGACGCCCTGCGGGTGCCCGCCGACGCGCTCGGCGAGGTGGGCGCCGCACTGCGCGAGCGCTCGGCCTCCCGGGCGGCGCGCGCGGTCGAGGCGCTGCGCGCGGGCCAGGGCGCGCTGGCGTCCTTCCTCGACGCCAGCGACACCGCCGCCGCCCTGGCCACCTCGACGCTGCGCGGGCGCCGGGAGCGCGGCCGGGTCGACGAGCTGCGGACCCGCCTCGCGGCCGTCGAGTACGTGCACGCGAGCTCCGTGCTGCTGGCGCGCACGGTCGCCGAGGCGCTGGGCGACGGCGCCGACGTCCCCGGGCACCTCGCGCGCGGCGTGGACGAGCTCGCCGCCGCGGTGCGCGCGGTGGCCGCCGACCCCGCCGCGCCCGACCCCTCTGCCGACGACCCCGCGGGCCCCCGCCCCACCCACGAGATCGCCGACGAGCTCGCCGCCGTCCGCCCGGGCGGGCTCGCCGACCGCGACGCCCAGCTCGCGACCCAGCTGCACCTGCTGGCCCTGGACGTGGCGGCGCTCGTGGACCCGTCCTCCGCTCCTGCCCGTACGTGAGCGATCTTTGGGCCTATAGCCCCCAGGATCGCTCACGTGGGGGAGCCGTTTGCCCCGCCGACCGCGGGGACACCTCCGGGGCATGGTCGCTCCCGCCCTCCCCGCGCACGAGCTCTCCGCGTGGCACGACCCCGAGCACGCCGAGGAGCCCGACACCTACCCCGCCCTGCGCGGCGACCGCCGGGTCGACGTCGCCGTCGTCGGCGCGGGCATCACGGGGCTGACCACGGCCGTGCTGCTCGCCCGCGAGGGGCTGCAGGTCGCGGTGCTGGAGGGCCGGCGGATCGGGGCGGTCGCCAGCGGCAACACGACGGCGAAGATCTCGGTGCTGCAGGGCACGCGGGGCGCCCAGCTCGACGCGCGCCACGACGAGGAGACCGTCGACGCCTACTTCGCCGCGCACCGCGCCGGGTACGACTGGCTCCTCGACCGCGCGCGGCGCGCCGACTGCGACCTCGAGCACCGTGACGCGGTCACGTGCGCGACGACGGGGCGCTCGTCGGCGGGCTCGGAGGCGGTCCGGCGCGAGGCCGCGGTGCTGCGCCGGGCCGGGTTCCCCGCGCAGCTGGGCACCGACGTCGGGCTGCCGTTCGCCGTCTCGGAGGCCGTGACACTGGCGGACCAGGCGCAGTTCGACCCCATGCCCTACCTCGCCGACCTCGCCCGCGAGCTGCACGACGGCGGCCACGCGGTGCACGAGAACACCCGGGTGCGCAGCGTCTCGCTGCTCGGCGCGCCCCGGCTGCGCACCGACCACGGCGAGGTCCGCGCCGAGCGGGTCGTGCTCGCCACCGGCGTCCCGATCCTCGACCGCGGCCTCTACTTCGCCCGCGTCGAGCCCAGCCGCTCCTACGCCCAGGCTGTCCGCGTCGACGGGCCGCTGCCCGAGGCCATGTACCTCTCGGTCGACGAGCCGACGGTCTCGCTGCGCACCGCGGTGATCGAGGGCGAGCGGCGCCTGCTCACCGGCGGCTTCGGCCACCGCGTCGGCGCGAGCACACCGACGTCGTCGCACGAGCGGGCCCTCGCCGACTGGGCTGCGCAGCGCTTCCCGGTCCGCGAGATCACCCACCGCTGGTCGGCGCAGGACTACCTGCCCGAGGACGGCCTGCCCTTCGTCGGCCCGATGCGCTGGCAGCCGCGGATCCTCGTCGCCACCGGGTTCGCGAAGTGGGGCATGACCGGCGGCACCGCGGCGGGCCTGGCGCTGCGCGACCACGTGGTCGGCCGCGACAACCCGTGGATGCGGGCGCTGCGCGCCGACCGCGCCCCGGCGGCCTCGGCGCTGCCGACCCTGGCCCGCGCCAACGGCGAGGTCGGCCGCTACCTGGCCACCGGCTGGGCGCGCCCGCACCTGCCCACCGGCGCCCCGCTGGCCGAGGGGGAGGGCCGGATCGAGACGACGTCGCACGGCAAGGTCGCGCGCTGCCGCGTCGGCGGGGTGGAGCACGAGCTCGGCGCCGTCTGCCCCCACCTCGGCGGGATCGTGGCGTGGAACGACGCCGCGCAGAGCTGGGACTGCCCGCTGCACGGCTCGCGCTTCGCTCCGGCTGGTGAGGTGCTGGAGGGCCCGGCCACGGCGGGGATGGCCTCGCCGCCGGGGCTCGGGCGGGTGGTGGCGCCGCGGTCGACGTGACCCGCGGCGACTTCGGTGGCGAAATCCGCGCTCAGCGCGGGTTCCGCCACCGAGGTGTGGCGTCACCGCCCCGGCCGCCGCCCCGTCAGGTCCGTGACCGCCCGCTGGGCGGCGCTGAGCAGCGCGCCCTCGACGCTCCAGCCCGTGCGCACCTCGCCGGACGCGCCGGGCAGCCGTCGGGCGGCCTCGCGGTGCACCGCGCCCATCAGCTCCAGCGCGCCGGAGCCGGGCGGGTGGCGGTCGGCCTGCGGCGACATCGCGCCGGGGTCGTCACGCACCTCCTCGAGCGCGCTCGCGAGGTGGTCGAGCAGGTCGGCGAACGACCCGACGAACATCGGGTCGAGGCAGCCCTCGTCGTCGGCCTCGCGACCCTCCTCCGCCGCGTCCGCCCGTGCCGCGTCCTGCTGCTCGGCGGCCTCGACCGTGGCCTCGGCGAGGTCGAGCACGTGGCCCGCCACCTCGACCAAGGCGTCGGCGGCCGGCCCGAGCGTTGCGGTCGGGTCCGGGGTGCGATCGCGCCGGCGCAGCGGGTTGAGCCGCAGGCTCTCGCGCGCCCAGGCGACGCTGTCGCGGGCGCGGCGTGCCTCGTCGGCGAGGGCGCGGGCGCGGTGCAGCCACTCGTGCGCGAGGTCCTCCCGCGGCTCCCCGTCCTCGCGCAGCGACGCGGCCATGCCCCGCAGCAGGTCGGCCTGGCGGGCGACCGCACCGGTCAGGGCCTCGCGGGCGTCGCGCTGGTAGACGGGCGGCAGCACGAGCATGTTGACCACGACGCCCACGCCGGCGCCCACGGCGATCTCGGCGAGGCGGACGACCGCGTGCAGGGGCGAGCTCGCCGCCGGTTCCGCCTCGCCGACCAGGATCAGCGCGGTCACCGCCACCCACTGCCCGTGCTCACCGAACGTCCGCAGGCGCCCGATCAGCAGCCCGACCAGCACGACGAGCGCCAGACCGACGACGACCTGGCTGGTCAGCAGGGTCGCGGCCAGCGCGAGCACGACGCCCGCGGTCACCACCGCGAGCTGCTGGCCGGCATCGCGCACCGACCGGTAGACCGTGACCTGCACGACCATGAACACCGCGGCGTACGGCGCGAGGAACGGCTGCGGTGCCTGCAGCACCCAGCGGGCGAGCAGCCACGCCAGCGCGGCGGCCGCCGCGGCCTTGGCCGCCTGGATGACCGCCTCCCGCTCCGGGCCGCTCGACCGTGCGGCACGGGCGAGGAAGCGCGGCGGGCGCAGCACCTGGCGACGGGCACGCCCGGAGAGCGTGCGGACGGAGGGCGGCATACGGCACGGTGTTCCCACCCGCGCCGCCGGCGCGAACACGACCACCGGGAGGTCCGCATGTCGCCGGCCCAGGACGCGCCCCCCGAGGCCGGGCCGGCCGACGCCGACGAGGAGCTCCCCACCTCGCTCGAGGACGCTGCCGACCTGCTCTACGGCATCGAGCGCGAGGAGTTCATCCCGCACCGGGACGCGCTGGTCAAGCGGGTGCGCAAGGCCGGCGACCGCGAGCTGGCGGGCGAGATCGGCGCGCTGCGCAAGCCGTCGGTGGCGGCGTGGGTGGCCAACCGCCTGGCCCGCGAGTTCCCCGACGAGATCGGCGGGCTGGAGGAGCTCGGCGGCTCGCTGCGCGAGGCGCAGGAGAAGCTCGAGGGCGACGCGCTGCGCCAGCTCTCCCGCCAGCGCCACGGGCTCATCAACGCGCTGGTGGAGCGCGGGCGGCGGATCGCCCGCGAGGAGGCCGTGCGCCTGGGCGATCCGGCGATCCGCGAGCTCGAGCGCACGATCGGCGCCGCGCTCGCCGACCCCACGGCCGCGCGGGCGCTGGCCGGCGGCCAGCTCGCCGGCGGGATGGAGGCCGGTCCGGGCCTCGGCGACGGCGGGATCAGCGCCGCGCTCGGCGGGCCCGCCTCCGGGGCGCGTGCCGGCCGCGCCACGCGGCCCGCGCCCGGCGGCACCCGCCGTCCCGACCGTCGCCCGTCCCGTCCCGCCGCCCCGGCCCGGGAGGAGCCGGACGAGGACCTCGACGACGAGGACGACGACGCCCTCGACGTCCGGGACGACCGCGAGTCCCGCGACCAGGAGGACCGCGAGCGCGCCGAGCAGGAGGAGCGCGAGCGCGCCGAGCGGGAACGCCGCGAGCGCGAGGAGCGCGAGCGCGCCCAGCGGGCCGCCGAGGAGGCCCGGACGCGGGCCGACGCGGCCGACGACGCCGCCCGGCGCGCGGGCGAGGACGCCGACGCCGCGTCCGCCGAGGCCGAGGACGCCGACGCGACCGTGAGCGACCTGCGCGCCCGGCTCGCGGCCGCCGAGGACGCCCGGCGCGGGGCCTGGGACCGCGCCGACACCGCGGCGCGCGAGCGCGACACCCGCCGCCGCGAGGCCGAGCGGGCGCGCGAGGACGCCGAGTCCGCGGAGCGCCACGCCCGCTCGCTCGACTGAGTCGGGTTCGGCAGGCTGCACCGCATGAGCGCATCGCCCGGCGGCACCGGCCCGCTGATCGTCACCGTGGGGCGCGAGGAGCTGGTGATCCGGCGGCGCTACGAGGTGCTGTCGATCGTCAACGACATCCTCGTCGCGATCTGGTTCCTCGTCGGCAGCATCCTGTTCTTCTCCGCGGCGACGACCTACGCGGGCACGTGGCTGTTCGTCCTCGGCAGCGTCGAGCTGCTGATCCGCCCGATGATCCGGCTCGCGCGGCGGGTGCACCTGCAGCGCGTGCCGGGCGCCCAGGGCGGCCCCACGGAGGCCGACGCCGACTTCTGATCCGGTGCGACGTGTCACCCGAGCGGTTCCGCCCGTCGGTGCTCGGGCAGGCCGTACCGATGAGCACCTCGCACGGGGCAGAGGCCGTCGAGGCCGTCGAGGGCGCGGCCGGGCATGCCGCGCACGAGGCCGCCGACGCCACCCTGCACGGCGGCGGCGACGCCCCGAGCCGCCTGGTGGAGATCCTGGGGCGGGCGGGGCTGCTGGCCTACGGAGCGGTGCACCTGCTCATCGCCGGCCTCGGGCTGCGCCTGGCGCTCGGGTCCCGCCCCGCCGAGGTCGACCAGCAGGGCGCCGTCGCGGCGGTCGCGGCCGTCGGCGTGGGCGGGCTCCTGCTGCTGGTGCTGTTCGTGGCCGGGCTGGTGGCGTTCGCGGCGTGGCAGATCACCGCGGCCGTGGCGGGGTTCCGCTGGGTCTCCGGCGGCGAGCGCTTCCGCAAGCGGGTCGGCGCCACGGCCAAGGCGATCGCCGTGCTCGCCGTCGCGATCGCCGCGACGCGGACCGTCCTCGGCGCGCCGACGAACGGGCGCGCCGGCCCGCAGAAGCTGGTCGCCTGGCTCCTGGAACTACCCGGCGGCGCGCTGCTGGTGGGCGCGGTCGCCGTCACGGTGATGATCGTCGCCGGGACGATGGTCTACACCGGCCTGGCCCGCACCTTCATGGGCGACCTCGTCGACGAACCGCCGGAGTGGGCCCGCCGCGCCGCGGTGGTCCTCGGCGCCGCCGGCAACCTCGCCCGCGCCGTCGCGTTCGGCGCCGTCGGGGTGCTTTTCGCGATCGCGGCGCTGCGCGGCGACCCGAGCCGGGTCGGCGGGCTGGACGCCGCCCTGCGCGAGCTCGTCAGCCGCTGGCAGGGAGTCACCCCGCTCGTCGCCGTGTCGCTCGGGCTGGGCGCGTTCGGGATCTACTGCGTGCTCGACGCCCGGTACCGCCGCTCCTACTGAGCCGCGCGCGCCCCGAGCCGCTCGAGGCGCCGCGCCGTCGGCCACTTGACGTGCGAGGCCCAGCCCAGCTTCTCGAACAGCCAGATCGTCCGCGCCGAGATGTCGAGCTGAGCGCGGCCGACGCCGTGGCGCGCCGAGGTCGGGTCGGCGTGGTGCAGGTTGTGCCACGACTCGCCCATGCTCGGGATCGCGAGCAGCCAGACGTTGGTCGAGCGGTCGCGCGCACCCCAGGGGCGCTCGCCGACGAGGTGGCAGATCGAGTTCGTCGACCACGCCACGTGGTGGGTCATGCCGACGCGCACGAGGCTCGCCCAGAAGAACGCCGTGACCGCGCCCCACCACGACCACGTCACGAGCCCGCCGATCAGCGCCGGCGCGCCGAGGCTCAGCACCGTCAGCCCGGTGAACCAGCGGTGCACCGCGCGCATGTCCGGGTCGGCGAGGAGGTCGGGGGTGAAGCGCTGCTGGTTCGTCAGGGACCGGTCGAAGATCCAGCCCATGTGCGCGTGCCAGAAGCCGCGTACGAGGGCGGCCGGCGACGTGCCGAACGCCCAGGGGGAGTGCGGGTCGCCCTCCTTGTCGGCGAACGCGTGGTGGCGCCGGTGGTCGGCCACCCAGTGCCGGATCGGGCCCTGGACGGCCATGCTGCCGGCGACGCCCAGCGCGATCCGCAGCCCGCGGTTGGCCCGGAAGGCGCCGTGGGTGAAGTACCGGTGGAAACCGACCGTCACGCCGAGCATCGTCACGGCGTAGAACCCGGCCGTCAGGCCGACGTCGAGCCAGGTCAGGCCCCAGCCCCAGGCCAGCGGCACCGCGGCGATCAGCGCCACGAACGGCACGAAGGCGAAGAGGTAGACCATGACGTGCGGGGCGATGTGGCGCCGGTGGTCGGAGAGGTCGGCGCGCGGGTCGACGGTCGCGTCGGGAGCGTCGGGCGGCGGGGTGGAGAGGTCGGCGGGGGGCAGGGCCGAACCGGACGTCATGCGGAGGTGCTCCCGGGGGGCGGCGGGTCGGAGGCGACGGACACGTCGACCAGACGGCGGGTGCCGACGAAGGCCAGCCTTACACGAGCACGGTGGGGCTCGCCCTCCGGGCACGTCCTGCACGCGCGACCGCCGGGCGAGGTTCGCCCGACGGTCGCTGCGCGCTCACCCGGACGCCGTACCTGCCGGCCTCAGCTCGCCGGGACGCCCGGGTAGCCGGTGACGGCCAGCTCGAGGCGGCCCTCGCGCACGCGGGTGCGGAAGGTCGGCTGCGGCGCGGTGGCCGGGCCGTGCACCACGGAGCCGGAGTCGAGCCGGAAGACGCTGCCGTGCCACGGGCACACGACGCAGTCGCCGCGGCCGTCGCCGTCGACGATGCTGCCCTCGTGCAGCGGCGCCGAGGCGTGCGCGCAGCGGTCGGCCAGCGCGTGGATCGTCTCGCCGCGGCGCACGACGAGCACCCCGACGTCGCCGATGATCCGGCGCGTCGGCTCGCCCTCGGGCAGGTCGTCGGCGGAGCCGGCGTCGGTCCAGTCGCCGGGAGCGATGTGGGGGTAGCCCTCGGCGTGGTTGGCGCCCATGGCCTGGTGGTACGCCATGTGCCCGCCGAGGTTCGCGCCGACGACGCCGGCCGCCAGCGCCGCCCAGCCGATCAGCGCGCCGCGGGTGCTGCGCCCGCGCAGCCGCGCGGCCAGCGAGGCCACGTAGCCGGCGATCATGGCGCCGTTGGCCGCGGCGTGCACGATCCCGACGCGCTGCTGCTCCTCGTGGCCGTCGGCGTAGTCGGCCCAGCCGGCGGCCAGCGTGGGTGCCGCCGAGACGAGCCCGAGGGCGATGAGCACGGTGGCCGGGCGCCGGGTGCGGGGCACGACGTCGAGCACGCCGGCCGAGGTGAAGAAGCTCAGCGACGCCTGCGCCAGCACCGGGTGCAGCGGGTGGCCGAGCCACACCCCGTGCAGGGCGTCCTTGACGTCCTGGCGCTGCAGCACCTTGTGCACGAGGTCGCGCGCGGGCGCGGCGATCTTGTCGAGGGCGGGGTTGTTCGCGAGACGGTCGATGTCGTCGAACGGGCGCACGGGAGCCTCCGTGGTGTGGTGGTGACGGTGTTTGGCCCAACTCGGCGTCCGGGCAAACCCCGCCGACCACCACCGGTGAACGAAGGTGCCGCCGTGACGGCGAAGCCCCGCCGCACCCGCGAGGACTACGAGCGCGGGCTGCCCGACCACCACGACCCCACCGCAGGCTTCGGCGGAGCGGCCCCGACCTACAGCGCGCTCACCTTCCGGGCGGTGCTCGCGGCGTTCGGGCTGCTCGCCTCGATCGCGGGTGTCGTCGTCTTCCTCGTGGTGATCTGGCTGCCGTGGGCGTCGGTCGCCTTCGGCGTCGTCGCCCTGGTCTGCCTCGTCGACCTCGTGTGGGTCCTGTACCGCAAGGCCCGCGGCGAGCCGGGCTAGGGCTGCCGGGCCAGCACGTAGGGGGCGAGCGCCGGCTCGGTGAGGACGTGCGGGTAGGTCGCGACCTGGAACCCCGCGCCCGCGACGTAGGACGCGAGGTTCCCCGGGAAGGCCACGGGGTCGACGCCCTCCTGGAACGGCGCCAGGCACGCCGCGCGGTCGATGCGCCGCGTCGCGGCCGGACCGTCGTGGTCGAGCGCGTCGACGACCAGGGCGTACGCGACGGCGTCGAACGAGCCCATCGACAGGTGCTCGGCGACGTGGCCGGGGCAGACGTCGAAGGTCGAGATGTTCGCCCGCCGGCCCTCGCCGGTGGTCAGCCGCGAGCTCGGGGCCGGGCCGAGGTTGGGCACGACGACCTCATCGGTCGGGGTCCACAGCGAGGTGTAGTCGATGCCGGCGAAGGTCTCGGCGCGCGAGTTGAGCGCCGTGGTGAACGCCGAGAGCGTCTGCTGCTGCCAGAACGCCGGCGCGCAGCCCGCCGCCGCGCACACCGGGTAGGCGTCGAGCGTGCCGTGGTTGGACGGGTCGATGCCGACGACCTCGCCGACCTGCGCGCGGGTGTCGGGCCAGAACCGCAGCGCCCAGCGCCCGATCATCCCGCCCTGGCTGAAGCCGACGATCGCCAGGCGCTGCCCGCTGCGCCGGTGCACCGCCCGGATCGCGGCGACGACGTACTCGGCGGAGACCTGGATGTCGCTCATCGCGTGGTTCGGCAGCGTCAGTGCGCAGTACGGGCGGTCGTCGGTGGCGAACGCGCGCTCGTAGTTCCAGGAGAAGTTCTCCTCGGCGGTCAGCGTCGTACCCGGGATCAGCAGCACCGGGGGGCGGGACGCGTCGTCGACGTCGGCGGTGCAGTCGAGTGCCTCGGCCAGCGCGCCGTCGCCCACCTGCAGCGCGGGCCCGGCGCGGTCGAGCGGGGCGTACTCGCGCGCGGGCTGCGGGACCGGCAGCGGGAGCTGGGGCACGGGCGCGGCGGCCGCGGGTGCCGCTGACACCACCACCGCCAGCGCCACCCCGAGGGCGACACACCACGCGCGGGCCCTGCTCGTCCGACCGCGCGCCATCGCGGACCTCCCATCGCGAGCCGGGTCACCGGCCCGCCGACACAACGACGGCGCGTGGGGCCGGTCACGCCCCCTGCTCGGCCTCGGCCGGGGGCTCGGCGCCGGGGGGCGCGGTGACGACACCGAGCGGGCGGCGGCGCGCGGCGGGCGAGCCCAGCGCGCGGGAGATGCCGCGGGCGGCCGCGCGCACCGCGGGCACGATCGCGCGCGGCTCGGCGCCCGCGCTGGGCACGACCACCGACAGCGACGCGACGACCCGGTCGTCCTCGCCGCGCACCGGGGCCGCGACCGACATCGAGAGCAGGTCGACCATCCCGTCGCACACCGCCACGCCCTCCCGGCGGACCGCGGCGAGCGTGCGGCGCAGGACGTGCGGGTCGGTGATCGTGCGCGGGGTCAGCGCCGGCAGCGGCCCGGCGAGGACCTCCTCCTGCACCGCCGCCGGCGCGTACGCGAGCAGCACCTGCCCGACGCCGGTGGCGTGCAGCGGCATCCGCCCGCCGACCCGGGTGAACACGCGCACCGCCTCGGGGTGGGCGAGCCGCTCGACGTAGACCACCTCGTGCCCGTCGCGCACCCCGAGCTGCACGTTCTGCCGCGTCGCCTCGTAGAGGTCCTCGAGGTAGGGCATGGCGCGTTCCCGCAGGCCCAGGCTGCGCGGCGCCAGCGCGCCGACCTCCCAGAGCCGCAGGCCGACGCGGTAGCGCCCGTCCTCGCCACGCTCCAGCGCGCCCCACGCGGCCAGCTCGCCGACGAGCCGGTGCGCGGTCGAGAGCGGCAGCCCGGCGGCCCGGGCGATGCCGGAGAGCGTCAGCGCCTCGGCGCCCGGCCCGAACGCGGAGAGGATGCCGAGGACGCGCGCGGTCACCGACGGACCCGCGCCCGACCCGCCCTGGTCGTCGTCCCGACGGCTCACCCCGTGCTCCTTCCGGTGGCCGGAAGCGCGATTCTGCCACGGCGCGGCGGCACGGCACGCTGGCGCGGTGACCACCACCGACGGCGTCCCCGCCCCGGGCCCGCGCACCGCGACGCAGCGGGAGGTCTCGGCCGAGATCGTGACCGCCGCGGGCACCGCGCCGCGCTCCGACGGCCACCCCGACCGTGCCTACCTCCCGTACCGCAGCACCGCCCTGCGCGCCCCGCAGCGCCCGCTGGTGGTCTCGCCGCCGAGCCTCACCGAGCTCGCTGCGCCGGTGTTCGGCGTCGCGGACGTGACCCCGGTCGAGGCCGACCTGACCCGGCACCACACGGGCGAGCCGCTCGGGGAGCGGATCATCGTCACCGGCCGGGTGATCGACGGGGACGGGCGCCCGGTGCGGAACCAGCTCGTGGAGATTTGGCAGGCCAACGCGTCGGGGCGCTACCGCCACGAGGGCGACCAGCACCCGGCCCCGCTCGACCCGAACTTCACCGGTGGCGGGCGCGCGCTGACCGACGAGGACGGCACCTACCGCTTCGTGACGATCAAGCCGGGCGCCTACCCGTGGCGCAACCACACCAACGCCTGGCGGCCGGCACACATCCACTTCTCGCTGTTCGGCACGGCGTTCACGCAGCGCCTCGTGACGCAGATGTACTTCCCGGGCGACCCGCTGTTCGGCCTCGACCCGATCTTCCAGTCGGTCACCGACGAGAAGGCCCAGCAGCGGCTGGTCGCCGCGTACGACCACGACGTCACCCAGCCCGAGTGGGCGCTGGGCTACCGCTGGGACATCGTCCTGGACGGGGCCCACGCGACGCCGCCCGACCCTGACCAGGGAGACGGAGCCTGATGCTCGACCTCACGCCCTCCCAGACGGTCGGGCCGTTCTTCGCCTTCGGGCTGCCTTTCGACGGCGGCGGGGACGTCGTCCCCGTCGGGACGCCCGGCGCGATCACGCTGCACGGCACCGTGCGCGACGGGGCCGGCGCGGCCGTGCCCGACGCGCTGCTGGAGTTCTGGCAGGCGGGCCCCGACGGCCGCGTGCCGGTGCGCCCGGGCTCGCTGCGCCGCGACGGCCGCTCGTTCACCGGCTTCGCGCGGGTGGCCACCGACCGCGCCGGCGACTACCGCCTGCGCACCCTGCGCCCGGCGGCCCCGAGCGACGCCGTGAACGCCCCGCACCTCGCGGTGACGGTGTTCGCGCGCGGGCTGCTGCACCACCTCTTCACCCGCGTCTACTTCCCCAACCACGTGCAGGCGAACGCCGACGACCCGCTGCTCGCCGCCCTCGACGAGGAGCGCCGGGCGACGCTGATGGCCGTCCCCGACGGCGGCGTCACCGGCCCCGGCTACCGCTTCGACGTCCGCATGCAGGGCCCGGGCGAGACGGTGTTCCTCGACCTCTCCGCCCACGGGCTCGCCCAGCCGCCCGCCGAGACCGTCGAGACCCCGGAGACGTCGTGATCCCCGACCGCACCCAGGTCGCGATCGTCGGCGGCGGGCCCGCGGGGCTGATGCTGGCGCACCTGCTGCGGCTGCGCGGCGTCGACTCGGTGGTGCTCGAGGCCCGCCCGCGCGAGCGCGTCGAGACCCGCCAGCGCGCCGGCATCCTCGAGCACGGCACCGTCGACGCGCTGCGCGAGGTGGGCGCCGACGCGCGCATGGACGAGCTCGGGCTGCCCCATGACGGCTTCGAGCTGCGCTTCGAGGGGCGCAGCGTGCGCGTCGACATGCAGGAGCTCACCGGGCACCGCGTGATGATCTGGGCGCAGACCGAGGTGACCAAGGACCTCATCGCGCTGCGCCTGGAGCAGGACGAGCCGCTGCTTTTCGACGCCGAGGTGCTGGCCGTCGAGGACGTCGAGACGGACGCCCCGAGCGTCCGGTACCGCCACGACGGCGCCGAGCACGTGTTGCGCGCCGACGTCGTCGTGGGCGCCGACGGGTCGTACGGGCCGGCGCGCCGCGCGATCCCCGAGCACCTGGTGCGCCGCTTCGAGCGCATCTACCCGTACTCGTGGCTGGGGATCCTCGCCGACGTCGCGCCGTCGTCCCACGAGCTGATCTACGCCCGCGGGCGCGAGGGGTTCGCGCTGGCGTCGATGCGCTCGCCGAGCGTCACCCGCGCCTACATCCAGGTGCCGAACGGCACCGACGCGCAGACCTGGGCCGACGAGGCGATCTGGGACCAGCTCTCCGCGCGGTTCGCGCTCGACGACGGGTCGTTCACCTTGGAGCGGGGGCCGATCACTGACAAGTCGGTGACCCCGATGCGCAGCGTCGTCACCGAGCCGATGCGCCACGGGCGGCTGTTCCTCGCCGGCGACGCGGCGCACATCGTGCCGCCGACCGGGGCCAAGGGCCTCAACCTCGCCGTCGCCGACGTGCGCGTGCTGGCCGAGGCGTTGGGCGAGTGGTTCGCCGCGAAGGACGAGACGCTCATCGACGCCTACTCCGACACGGTGCTGCGCCGCGTCTGGAGGGCCGCGCACTTCTCCTGGACGATGACCACGATGCTGCACGTCGACCCCGACGGCGACCCGTTCGACGAGCGCCTCGCCCTGGCCCACCTGCGCCACCTCGAGACCTCGGAGCCCGCCCGGCGGGCGCTCGCCGAGAACTACCGGGGGCTCGCCCTGGGGGCGGTGTAGCGAGGCCTAGGGTCTGCTCGACGAGCGAGCGACCCCGGGGGAGCACCGCATGGGCGACCGGCTGATCTTCCAGCTGGGCACCAACAACTGGCAGCGCGACGGCGAGTTCGCGCCGGGCTCGGGGATCCTCCACGAGGCGCACCACCGCGCCTACAACGAGCTGCCCGGAGTGCGCTGCTACTCGATGTACCCGTCGCGGGTGCAGCGCTCGCGGCCGGGCGAGGACGACGTCCGGGTGTTCGCGCTCGACCACGACATCCCGATCTGCGAGTCGATCTCCCCGGTCTCGAGCTACCGCTGGCACGCGATGCCGCCCGACGAGGTCGCGGCCTACCGGGAGCGCCTGACCGCCGAGGCCACCGCGTTCATCGACGACGTCGAGGCCACAACCGGCGACGAGTTCAGCCTGGCGATTGCCCACCACGCGTTCATGAACGCCGTCGTGATGCGGGACGTGGTGCGGGCGCGCGTGGCGGCCGGCCGGCCGCGGATGCCGCTGCTCGACTTCGCCCACGGCACCGAGCTCAAGATGTACGTCCACGAGCAGCGCGGCGACGACCCCGAGCACTTCCCGCTCCGGTTCCTGCCGTTCATGGAGCAGGAGAAGATCTTCGACCCCGGTCCGGAGCGCGGCGTCGACGTCGTCGCCTCGATCTCCTCGGAGCAGATCGAGGCGTTCTCCTCGGTGTTCGCCGACTTCCCGCGCGAGCGGATCGTGCTCTCGCACAACGGTTACAACCAGCAGGTCTTCTTCCCCGCGCCCGAGCTCTACGACGACCGTGCGCGGGTGCTCGGCGAGTTCACGACCCAGCCGCCGCCGGGCGGGGACCGGTCGCAGCCGTCCGCGTCCCGCGCGCCAGCTCCGCTGCGCTCCGTGTCGCCCCAGCCGGTGGCGCCCGAGGGCGGGTTCGACGCCGTCGTCGCGTTCGTCGGCAAGTTCGCCGACTGGAAGCGCCTCGACGCGCTGCTGCGCGCCGCCGCGTCCTACGAGCGCGACGAGCGCCGCATCCTCACCGTCGTCGCCGGCTCCGGGCCCGTCGAGGAGCAGGTGCGGATGCACGAGCTCGCCGCCGAGCTGGGCCTCGAGCGGACCTACTTCGTCGGGCCCCGCCAGCAGGAGGAGCTCGCGACGATCTTCGCCTGCGCCGACGTCGGGGTCTTCCCGTCGTGGCGCGAGCCGTTCGGCCTGGTGTTCCTCGAGTGCATGGCCTGCGGGACGCCGGTGATCGGCGCCGACTCCGGCGGCCCGCGCGACTTCGTCACCGACGAGGTCGGCACGCTCGTGCCCGAGACCGACGACCGCCAGGAGCTGGCCGACTCGCTGGCCGCGACCGTGCTCCGGTCGCTGGACGAGGGCTGGAAGCAGGCGAAGGGCCCAGAGGCCGCCCGCTACGCCCACGACCGGTTCAGCGTCGTCACCCAGGTGTCGGGCCTGCTCAGCGAGGTCGACCGGATCACCGGCTGAGTCCGGCCGTCAGACCCGTGTGACCCGGTCGACCAGCGCCGACGTCGCCACCATCGTCGTGAACCGCGCGACGCCCGGGACCCGCGCCAGCGTGCGCCGCAGCAGCACGTCGAGGGCCTCGACGTCGGCGACGTCGACACGCACGAGGTAGTCGACGTCGCCGGTGACGTGGTGGCAGCTCACCAGTCCGTCGAGGTCGACGATGTGGCGCTCGAACCGCCCGACGGTGTTGGCGGTGTGGTCGACGAGCGTCACCGACAGGTGCACGACCAGCCCGCGGCCGACCGCGTCGGGGTCGAGGACCGCGCGGTAGCCACGCACCACCTGCTCGCTCTCCAGGCGCCGCAGCCGCCGCTGCGCCGACGACGGGGAGATCGACACGGCCTCGGCGAGGTCGGCCAGGCTCTCCCGGCCGTGGTCGGCGAGGTGGTCGAGGATGCGGCGATCGACCCGGTCCAGGGCCGGCTGGGCGAATCGTGCGCGCTTCGGGGCGGTCACGACGCCATCATGCGCTTGAACTGCCCGGTTGCGCCGAGATCGCCCGACATCACCCGCACCCGCGCGCGCAGGGTGGAGGCATGAGCAGGAGGACGGCGCTGGGCGCGATGGTGATCGCCGGCGCGGGGTGGGGAGCGGTGTTCGCGGCGCCGGAGCTGGCGCCGCTCGCGCCCGCCCTGCTGCTGGCCATGGGGAGGTTCGTGGCCTTCGGGGCGGTGTCGCTGCCCCAGGTGCGCGCGGTGCTGCGCGCCGACGTGCCGTGGGGCCGCGTCGTGGCCCACGCGCTGACCGGCTCGTTGCTCTACTACGCCCTCGTCGCCCTGGCCGTGCGTCTCGCCGGCCCGACCCTCGCCGTCGCGACCATCGGGCTGGTCCCCGTGGTGATGGCGCTGGTGTCCGCCCGCCGGCGGGGGCGCGCGGGCCTGCTCGCCCTCGCGCCGGCGCTCGCGCTGGTGGCCGTGGGCCAGGTACTGGTGCACACCAGCCCGACGCCCGGGCCCGGCGGGTGGTCCGCGGTGATCGGGACGGCGCTGGCGCTCGTGGCCGTGGTGTCGTGGAGCTGGTACGGCCTCGACTCGCACCGCCTGCTCGCCGCGCGCCCCGACCTCGGCCCCGTGCTCGCGGGCGCCCAGGGCCTCGCGGCCGGCGTGCTCGCGCTGCCGCTGGCGATATGGCTGCTGGCCGTGGACGGCGTGCCCGCCGAGCCCGTGCGCGCCCTGCTCGTGGTGCTCTTCCTCGGCCTCGTGTCGTCGTGGCTGGCGGTGCGCCTGTGGCACGCGGCGGCCGCCCGGCTCTCGCCCGTGCTGGTCAGCCAGCTCATGGCGCTGGAGACCGCGTGGGGCTTCGTGTTCGCCGCGCTGCTCGCGGGCGCCGTGCCCGGCCCGCTGGCGCTGGCGGGCGAGGCGGCGCTGGTGGCCGGGGTCGCGCTGGCCGTGGTCACCGACGCCCACCGCGAGCGGCGGGAGCACGCCCACGGCGGCGCTCACACCGGCCCCGGCTCGTCGGTGAGCACGGCCCGGGCCACCCGCAGCGCCGCGTCGCGCACCCGTGACGAGCGCGGGTCCTCGGCCGAGGTGTGCGCGACGGCCTCGAGCAGCGCGCACACCTCGAACCCCGCGTAGTCGCCGGCGAGGCCCGCGTAGCGGCCGACCGCCACGCGGCGCCGCAGCACGGCGGCGGCGCGGTCGATGGTCTCGGCGTCGAGGCGCGCGCGGGCGCGGCGGTGGTCGATCGTGGACACGAGGGCTCCCCTCGGGCAGGCGCGGACAGGCGGATCCGGCGGGCGCCGCGGGGGAAGCGCGACGCCGACCATCCTGCCCGCGACCCCCGACAACCGCGCCCACCTCAGCCCGCGCGACGCGCGAGGTGGTTGCAGCGAAGGCGTCCCTGGCTGCGCGGGACGCAGTCGAGGCGTCCTTCGCTGCGACGCCTCGGGACTCCTCAGCCCGCGGGCCACCGCACGACGAGCCGGGTCCCGCCGTCCGGCGAGGTCGTGGCGCGCGTCGTGCCCCCGCGCCCCGCCACGAGGCGCGCCACCAGCGCCAGGCCCAGCCCGCTGCCCGCGCCGGCGTCGGGGCGCAGGCGGGTGAAGCGGTCGAAGACCCGCTCGCGCTCCGCCGGCGGGATGCCCGGGCCGTCGTCGTCGACGAGCAGGCGCACCCACCGCCCGGCGGGCACCACCGCCACGTGCACCACCGTCGCCGCGTGGCGCCGGGCGTTGGCGAGCACGTTGTCCAGCACGATCCCGACCTCGCCCGGCGTCGCCGCGACGGTCACGGGGCTCGGCGCCCACAGGGTCACCGCGACCGTGGGCTCCTCGGGAAGCCGCGCCAGCGCCTCGCCGACCGCGTCGACGAGGTCCACCGGCCGGGCCGGCACCCGGTCGCCCGCGTCGGCCCGCGCCAGCGCCAGCAGGTCGCCGACCAGCCCCGACAGCCGCTCGGCCTCCCGCGCCACCGCGTCCCACGAGGGCGCCTGGTCGGGGTGCGCGACGGCGACGTCGGCCTGGGCGCGCAGGGCGGTGATGGGGGAGCGCAGCTCGTGCGCGGCCTCGTCGGTGAAGCGCTCGAGGCGGGCGACGGCATCGTCCCGGCGCGCCAGCAGCGCGTTGATCTCGGCGGCGAGGGCGGCGAGCTCGTCGCGCGCCGGCGGCACCGGCAGGCGCTCGCCCGGCGGGAGCGACGCCGCCGCGGCCCGCATCCGGTCGACCGGGCGCAGCGCCACCCGCGTCGCCACCCCCGTCGCGAGGCCCACCCCGAGCGCCCCCAGCAGCGCGGCCACCACCAGCGCGCGGGCCGCGTCGGCGAGCAGGGCCGCCGCCCCGACGAGGTCCCGAGACGCCAGGACCAGGCGCGGCGACCCGTCCGGCGCCGGGACCGGCACGGCGACCCAGCGCTGGGGACCGAGCGGACCCGCGACCGTCACCGGCTGCCCCGCGGCCAAGTCGCTCGTCGCCTCCGCGTCGACGGGGCGCGGGCCGCGGCCGTCGACGGGCTCGCCCGCGAGGTCGATCACCCGCACCCCGACCGGCACGGCGGTCCCGCCCGCCACCGCGCCCGCGGCCGCCGCGGCCCGCTCGGTGAGCGCCTCGTCGCCACTCCCGATCACCGCCGCGTACAGCAGCCCACCGGCCACCCGCCCGACCACGAGCAGGGCGACCAGGGCGACGACCCCGACGACGAGGCTGATCCGCGTCCGCAGGGGGCGCCGCGCCCACCAGCGCTTCACCCAGGGCCCAGCCGGTAGCCGCGCCCGCGCTCGGTGCGCACGAGGTCCCCGGCGCCGACCGCGGCAAGCTTGCGCCGCAGGTAGCCGACGTAGACCTCGACGACGTTGCGGCTCGCCGATCCGCCGCCGCCCCACACCGCGGTGAGCAGGTCGTCGCGCGTCAGCACCGCTCCGGGCCGCACCGCCAGCGTGTGCAGCACCGCGAACTCGCGCGCGGACAGCTCGACCGGGCGCCCGTCCCACGTCACCGACCGCGTCGCCGGGTCGAGGCTCAGCGCGCCGTGCACGACCCGCGCCGCGGCCGGGCCGGAGCGCCGCAGCAGCGCGCGCAGCTGGGCGACGAGCACGACGAACGAGAACGGCTTGACCAGGTACCCGTCGGCGCCGAGGTCGAGCCCGTCGGCCTGGTCGACCTCGCCGTCCTTGGCCGAGAGCAGCAGCACCGGGGTCGCGACGCCCTCGGCGCGCAGGGCCTCGAGCACCCGGTAACCCGAGAGCCCGGGCAGCAGGATGTCGAGGACCACGACGTCGTACCCGCCCGTCGCGGCCTCCCGGAGCCCGGCGTGGCCGTCGGCGACGGCGAGGACGTCCATGCCCTCGGCGGTCAGCCCGCGGCTCAGGGCGTCGCGCACCCCGGGCTCGTCGTCGACCACCAGAACCCGGGGCACGCCCTCGACGGTAGGGCTTGCCGACACCCCCAGCGCGCCCCCGACGCTGAGACCGTCTCAGGCGTCGGGGGCGACGATGGACCCATGGGACGCAGGAGCTGGGTCGGGGCAGGGCTGGGGGCGGCGCTCGCGGGTGCCGTCGGCGTGGGGCTCCTGGTCGCCCCGGCGGGCGCCGCCGCGGCGCCGGTGCTGCCGCCGGTGAGCCCGGAGGACCTCGTGTCCTCGGTGATCGCCGCCGACGCGCCGCCGCTGGCCGGCGAGGTCGAGGTCGACAACGCCCTCGGCCTGCCCGCCGTCCCCGGGGTCCCGCAGCTCGCGAACGGCACCTCCGCCGTCCGCGTCTGGTCCGGCGGCGACGGTCGCGGCCGTGTCGCGCTCCCGTCGGCCGACGGCGAGCGGACGCTGGTCTCCGACGGCACCACGCGCTGGTCCTACGACTCCCGCGAGCGCACCGCGACCCGCGCCCCGGCCGAGTCCCAGGACCGCCCCGACGCCCAGGACCCGACCACCGCCGCGACGCAGGCCGTCGCCACCCTGCGGCAGTCGAGCACCGTGGCCGTCGACGGCACCGCCGAGGTCGCCGGACGCGCTGCGTACCAGCTGGTGCTGACCCCGCTGCCGACCGAGCGCACGCTGCTGCGCGAGGTCCGCGTGGCCGTCGACGCCGAGACGCGCCTGCCGCTGCAGCTCACCGTGCTCGCGCAGGGCTCCGGCGAGCCGGCCCTGCAGGTCGGCTTCTCCGAGATCGCCTACGGCCCGCAGGACCCGGCGCTGTTCACGTTCACCCCGCCGCCCGGCACGACCGTGCAGGACGCGCCGGCCCGCGACGGGGTGCACCCTGACGGCGACCGGCCGGGCACCACCGTCGGCGACGGCTGGGACCGGGTCGTGGTCGGCCAGGTCCCCGCTCCCGAGCAGGGACAGGCACGGCCCGAGGGCGCGCCGGACCTGTCGGCGCTGGGCACGCCGGTCAGCGGCCCGTGGGGCACCGGGCGCGTCATCACCACCGCGGTCGCCACCATCATCGTCACCGACGACGGCCGGTTCGCCGCGGGTGCGGTGCCGCAGCAGGTGCTCACCGAGGCCCTGACCCGGTGACGGCGGCGACCCGGGCACCGGAGACGGCGAGCACCCCCGAGACCGGCGCGGTCGCCGCGCGGGTCCGGGGGCTGCGCAAGACGTTCGGGTCCACGGTGGCGATCGACGACGTCGACCTCGACGTCCCCGCCGGCGCCGTGCTCGGGATGCTCGGACCCAACGGGTCGGGCAAGACCACGCTCATCCGCATGCTGCTCGGGCTCACCCGCCCCACCGCGGGCACGGTGGAGCTGCTCGGGCACGCCGGGGACGACCTGCCCGCGGCGCTGCCGGACGTCGGGGCGCTCGTCGAGGGCCCCGGCTTCCACCCCTTCCTGTCCGGGCGCGACAACCTGCTGCGCGCCGCCGCCACCGAGCCGCGCCTCGACGGCGACCTGCGCGCGCCGGTCGACGCGGCGCTGGAGCGGGTGGGCCTCGCCGAAGCCGCGCGCCGGCGCTACCGGGGCTACTCGCTGGGCATGAAGCAGCGCCTCGGTCTCGCCGCCGCGCTGCTCGTCCCGCGCCGCCTCGTCGTGCTCGACGAGCCGACCAACGGCCTCGATCCCGCCGGCACCCGCGACGTGCGCCGGGTCGTCGCCGAGCTGCACGACGCCGGCGCGACCGTGCTGCTCTCGTCGCACCTGCTCGCCGAGGTCGAGGCGGTGTGCAGCCACGTCGCGGTCCTGCAGACCGGGACCCTGCTCGTCGCCGGCGAGCTGACCGCCCTGCTCGACGCCGACGCCGGCGGCCTGGTCGTCAGCACGCCCGACGCCGACGACGCGATCCTCGCCCTGCGCGCGGCCGGCGCGCCCGCCTACCGCGCCGAGGGCGGCGTGGCGGTGCCGCCCGGCCCGCTCGAGGCGCCGGAGGTCGTCGCCGCGCTCGTCGGGGCCGGGGTCGCCGTGTGGGAGGTCCACCGCCGGCGTGCCCACCTCGAGGAGCTCTTCGCCCGCCTGACCGAGGAGGACGCGTGACAGCGGTCGAGACAGGGCCCACCCCGGCGCGCACCACCGCCCCGCTCGGGCGCCTCGCCGCCGCCGAGGTCCGGTGGGTCCTGCGCCGCCCGCGCACCCTGGTGCTGCTCGGGCTGCTGGCGCTGGTGCCGGTCGCGCTGGGCGTCGGCATCGCGCTCACCGGCGGCCCGGGTGGCGGCGACGGCGACGGGCCCGGGCTGGTGGCCCAGGTGGCCGGCAACGGGCTGGTCCTGCCGATCGCCGCCCTCGGGCTCGCGCTGGCCCTGCTGCTGCCGCTGACCGTGGCCACCGCCTCCGCCGACGCGATCGCCGGCGAGGCCGCTCACGGCACCCTGCGCGGGCTGCTCCTCGCGCCGGTCGGGCGGACGCGGCTGGTGGTGATGAAGGCGGCCGGGGTGGTGACCGTCGCCGTGCTCGCGGTGCTCGTCGTCGCCGTCGTCGGCGTGCTCACCGGCCTGGTGGTCGTCGGCGGCCCCGGCGGCACGATGATCACCCTGTCCGGCACGACGCTCGGGCTCGGCGAGGCGCTCGGGCGCGTCGCGCTCGTCGCCGGCTGGACCGTCGTCCAGCTCCTGGCCGTCGCCGCGGTCGCCCTCGCGGTCTCGGCGTTCACCGAGCACCCGCTGGTGGTGCTGGCGTCCGTGCTCGGCGGGCTGATCGTGTTCGGCGTGCTCGCGGCGATCCCGTCGCTGGAGTGGCTCCAGCCGCTGCTGCTGACCTCGGGCTGGGGTGCGGGCACCGACGCCCTGCGCGACCCGCTGCCGCTGGGTGACCTGGCCTCGAGCTCGCTGCGCGCGTTGGTCTACGTCGTCCTCGGCGCCGCGGTGACCGTGGCGCGGATGCGGCGCCGGGACGGGTAGGCGCTCACACGAAGGCGTCGCGGTGCTCGTGCACCCACTGCGCGAAGGTCCGCCCGGGCTTGCCGGTCAGCGGTTCCACGTCGTCCACCGGCTGCGGCACGCCGTCGCTCGCCGCCCACAGGTGCAGCAGCGAGTCGGCGACCGCGGGCGGGGCGTAGGGCCCGAGCTGGACGCGGAACGCCTCCGGCGACTGGGCAGCGACCTCGACCTCGCGGCCGGTCTCGGCGGCGATCACCGCCACCTGGTCGCGGAACGACAGCGACGCCGGCCCCGAGAGGCTCGGTGCGCTGCCGCGGACGTCGCCGCCGGTCAGGGCCGCGACGGCGACGTCGGCGATGTCGTCCTCGTGGATCGGGGTGACGTGGCTGTCGGGGTAGGGGAGCTCGACGCGCCCCGCCCGCACCCCGCCGGCCCAGTCCAGCGTGTTGGCGGCGAACGCGCCGGGGCGCAGCAGGGTGGCGTCGAGGTCCGCGGCGCGCAGCGGGTCCTCGGCGCGCCGGTGCATCGCGCCGATGAGGTCCTCGGGGTCGTCGTCGAGCGTCGAGGCCGACGACAGCAGCACGACGTGCTCCACCCCGGCGGCGACCGCGGTCTCGGCGACGGTCGCCGTGTCGCCCAGCGCGTAGAGGAACACCTGGTCGACGCCGTCGAGGACCGCGCGCAGCGTCGCGGGGTCGGCGAGGTCGACCGCGACGCGCGCCACGCCGTCCGGGACGTCGAGGGCCGCGGGGTCGCGGCCCGAGGCGCGCACCTCGCCCGCGGGCACGCCGGCGTCGAGCAGGGCGCGGACGACGCGGCGGCCGACGGTGCCGCGGGCTCCGGTCACGAGGATCATGCGAGTTCTCCTTGAGTTCGCGAACGGCGTTCGCGACGAACACCGTACGCCACGAACACCATTCGTCAACTAGGCTCCGCCGGGTGCCCGCCGGACCCCGCACGCGTCCCGCCAAGGCCGCCCTGAGCCGCGAGGCCGTGGTGGCCGCGGCGCTGCGCGTCGTCGAGGAGGTCGGGTACGACGCCGCGAGCATGCGGCGGGTGGCCACCGCGCTCGAGACCGGGCCGGCGTCGCTCTACGTCTACGTCGCCGACCGGCGCGAGCTCATGGAGGCGGCGCACGACCTGGCGCTGGCCGGGGTGGAGGTGCCGGCCGAGGGCGACTGGCGCGCGCGCCTCGAGCTGCTCGTCGACCGCGTCGTCGCGGCGCTGGCCGCCCACGGCGACATCGCGATGGCCGGGATCGCCGAGGTCCCGCTCGGCCCGCACGTCCTGCGGCTGCACGAGGCGATGCTCGGGCTGCTGCGCGCCGGGGGCATCGACGAGGCGTCATGCGCGTGGGCGGCGGACCTGCTCGGCCAGTACATCGCCTCGTCCGCGCTGGAGCAGGCCGTCTGGTACCGCGAGCAGGCGGCGATCGCCGACCCCGACGAGGCCACCGAGGAGGCCATGGGCGCGGCGTTCGGCGCCCGCCTCGACGCCGTCTACGCCGCTCTGCCGCCCGCGGAGTTCCCCGTCCTCACGGGCCTGCGGCCCTGGCTGACGCACGGCGGCGGGGACGCGCGGGCGTCGTGGAAGCTGCGGGTGATCGTGGACGGGCTGCTGGCCCAGGGGTAGGTGGCGCGCGACGGGGGCGCGGTGCCCATGATGTGCGCCATGACGCTGCTGGCTGCGCTGCTCGGCGGGGGCCTCGACGATCCCGAGGCGATCCGGGTCGGCGACACGGCCATGTCCGGCCCGGAACTGCTCGGGGCCGCGGCCGTCGTCGCCGACCAGATCGCCGAGCGCCCCTCCGAGGGCCCGGTGGCCGTCCTCGCCGAGCCGACGGCGCGCACGCTCGTCGCCATGGTCGGCGGACTGCTCGCGGGCGTCCCGGTCGTCCCCGTCCCGCCGGACGTCGGTCCCGGCGAGCGTGCCCACGTGCTCGCCGACTCCGGGGCGTCGCTGTGGATCGGCGAGCGCCCGCCCGAGATCACGCTCCCGGTGCGCAAGGTCGACCTCAACCGCCGCAGCGGCGACCCCGCCCGGGAGGTCCCGCACGACGGCCCCGCCCTGGTCCTCTACACCTCGGGCACCACCGGCGCGCCGAAGGGCGTGCTGCTGTCGAAGGCCGCCATGGGCGCGGGCCTCGACGGGCTCTTCGACGCGTGGGGATGGACCGCCGACGACACCCTGGCCCACGGCCTGCCCCTGTTCCACGTGCACGGGCTGGTGCTCGGGGTGTTCGGCGCGCTGCGGGTCGGGTCGCCGCTGGTGCACGTCGGGCGGCCGAAGCCCGCGTCGTACGCGGCGGCGGTGCGCGAGCAGGGGGCGAGCCTGCTGTTCGGCGTCCCGACGATCTGGTCGCGGATCGCCGCCGACCCCGAGGCCGCGGGCGCCCTGCGCGCCGCGCGCCTGCTGGTCTCGGGCAGCGCGCCCCTGCCGGTGCGCGTGTTCGAGCAGCTGCGCGAGCACACCGGTCAGGCGCCGGTGGAGCGCTACGGGATGAGCGAGACCATGATCACCGTGGCGGTGCGCGCCGACGGGGAGCGCCGCCCGGGCTGGGTCGGCGTCCCCGTCGCCGGCGTCGAGACCCGGCTGGCGTCCACCGACGAGGACGCCGAGGGCGAGCTCCTGGCCCACGACGGCGAGAGCATCGGCGAGCTCCAGGTCCGCGGCCCCGGGCTCTTCGAGGGCTACCTCGGCCGCCCCGACGCCACCGCCGAGACGTGGACGCGCGACGGCTGGTTCCGCACCGGCGACGCCGCGGTGATCGACGAGGGCGGCTACCACCGCATCGTCGGGCGGCGCTCGGTCGACCTCATCAAGACCGGCGGCTACCGGGTCGGCGCGGGCGAGATCGAGACCGCGCTGCTCGAGCACGCCGGCATCAGCGAGGCCGCCGTGGTCGGGGAGCCCGACGACGACCTCGGCCAGCGCATCGTCGCCCACGTCGTGCTGGCTGGGGACCCGGTGGACCCCGACGAGGTCATCGCCTTCGTCGCCGAGCGCCTCTCGGTGCACAAGCGCCCGCGCGAGGTCCGCGTCGTCGACGCCCTGCCCCGCAACGCGATGGGCAAGGTGCAGAAGGCGCGCCTGTCCATGTGAGCGATCTTTGGGCCTATAGGCCCAAAGATCGCTCACATGGGACGGCGGGCGCGCAGGACGGCGTCGTAGAGGAACCGCGGGCGCCCGTCGGGCTGCACGGCGTCGCGGCCGCGACGCTCGGCGACCTCGACCGTCCAGCCCTCCAGTGCGTCGTCCAGCTCGACGACCAGCTCCTCGGCGGTCGCGAACATGTCGGCCGGGTGGTGGTGCTCGGCCTCGGGCGGCATGCCCTCGGGGTCGTGGCCGACGAGCAGCAGCGTCCCGCCGGGGCCGACGGCGCCGGCGATCGCCCGGTACAGGCGCGGCCGGTCGGCGCCCGGCAGCTGCATGAAGTGCGCGGTGACGAGGTCGAAGCCGTCGGGTAGCGGGTCGGCGAAGAGGTCGACGACGCTCGTCGTCACCCGGTCGGCGAGGCCCTCGTCGCGTGCCCGGGCCGCGACCCGGTCCAGGGCGACCCGGGAGACGTCGATCGCGGTGACCCGCCAGCCCCGGCCGGCGAGCCAGATCGCGTCCCCGCCCTCGCCGCTGCCGACGTCGAGCGCGGTGCCCGGCGCGAGATCGGTGACCTCCTGGACGAGGACGGCGTTCGGCTCGCCGCTCCAGACCCGCTCGGTGGCGCCGTAGCGGTCGTCCCAGAACGCCGCGGTGTACTGCTCGTGGGTGGTCATGCGGGGACTCCTTCCCGGCGGCGGGCGACGGCCCGCGCGATGTCTTCCTCGACGAGATCGGCGTTGATGCGGGCGCCCGCCATGGTGCCCTCGGCGGCCGCGGCGACGACCTGGGCCGAGAGGTCGCTGACGTTGCCCGCGACCCAGACGCCCGGCACGGCGGTGCGCCCGGTGAAGTCCGCCGTCACGACGTGGCGTCCGCCCATGGGGTGGTCGGCGACCTCGACGCCGAGGTCCTCGAGCAGCCCGCTGCGGGCCACGAACCGGGGCCCGACGACGAGGGCCTCGCGGGCGACGACGCGGCCGTCGGCGAGGCGCGCGCCGACCAGGCGTCCGTCGGCGATCTCCAGCCCCGTCACCTCCTCGTCGATGACGGCGACGTCGAGGGCCGCGAGCTGCTCCTCCTCCTCGTCGGTGAGCGCCGGCGCGTGGTGCCGGAGGTAGACGAGGTCGGCGGTGAGCTGGGAGAAGAGCTTGACCTGGTGCAGGCTGTTCGGCCCGGTGCCGAGCACCGCCACCGCCTGGTCGCGCACCTCCCACCCGTGGCAGTACGGGCAGTGCAGGACGTCGCGGCCCCAGAGCTCGCGGACGCCGGGCAGGTCGGGCAGCTCGTCGACCAGGCCGGTGGCGACGAGCAGGCGGCGCGCGTGCAGCGTGTCGCCGTCGGCGGTGTCGACCGCGAACAGGTCGCCCTCGCGGCGGGCTGTCGTCGCGGTGCCCGACCGGATGCGCCCGCCGTAGGACTCGACCTCGGCGCGGCCGAGGCGCACGAGCTCGGCGGGCGGCAGGCCGTCGCGAGTGAGGAACGCGTGCACCCCGGCGGCCGGGGCGTTGCGGGGTTCGCCGGCGTCGAGCACCAGGACCGAGCGCCGGGATCGGGCGAGGGTCAGCGCGCCGGCCAGGCCGGCCGCGCCACCCCCGAGGACGAGGACGTCGAGGGGTTCTTCCATGCCCCGAGCGTGCTCCGGCGCTCGTCACGCGGCCAGGATTCTTGCCAGGATGGCAAACGTGGACGACGTGCTGGACGACCTCGGTGCCCGCCTCGCGACCCGCCGCCGCCGCGCGGGCCTCGGGCTGGCGGAGCTGGCGGAGCGCACGGGCATCTCGATGAGCACCCTGTCGCGCCTCGAGCACGGCGGCCGGCGCGCCACCCTCGAGCTGCTCCTGCCCCTGGCCACCGTCTACGGCACCGGGCTCGACGAGCTCGTCGGGCTGCGCGAGGGCACCCCGGCGCGCGACGAGCCGGTGGCGCGCACCGAGGACACGGTCATGTACCGGCTCTCGCGCAGCCCCGGACAGCCGGCGGCGTACAAGTTCGTCTTCTCGCCGGCGCGGAGCACCCCGCCCGACGAGCTGCCCACCCACCAGGGCTGGGAGTGGGTCTACGTCCTCGCCGGGCGGCTGCGCGTGATCAACGGTGACGACGACCTCGTGCTGCGCCCGGGCGAGGCGACCGAGATCGACACCCGCCGCCCGCACTGGCTGGGCAGCACGGGCGACGGGCCGGTCGAGGTCCTGGCGCTGTTCGGGCGCCAGGGCGAGCGGGTGCACATGCGGCGCGTTTGACCTCCGGTCTCGTGCGCACACGGCGGACGCCCAAGATCAGCAGGCCCTCACGCACCTCGTGGAGATCGACATCGACCACCAGGTCCTGCTGATCTTCGACGAGGCTTGACCGCCCGCAGTTGTGAGCGCTTGCCCGTGTTCTGGCACGGTCAAGCACTCACGAGCGCGCAGCGCAAAGGTGGCCTGTCGCACGGAGGAGAACCGGTCGGGCCTGACGGTCCTACGATCCCGCGCATGACCTCACAGCTCGACGAGAGCCCCGAGGACCTGACCCTCGCCGCGCAGTTCGACGACCCCACGCGCGCGCAGTGGCGCGAGCTCGTCGCCGGGGTGCTGGCGAAGTCCGGGCGCGAGGTCTCCCCCGAGGAGGCCGAGGCCGCGCTGGCCACGGTCACCGACGACGGCATCACGATCGCCGGGCTCTACGCCGCCGAGGACGCGCCGGACGTCGCCACCGGGGTGCCGGGGCTGCCGCCGTTCGTGCGGGGCGCGCGCGCGGAGGGGCAGGTCGCGGAGGGCTGGCTGGTGCGCCAGCGCCACGCCTTCCCGCCCGACGCCGACGTCGCCGAGGCCCACGACGTCCTCATGGCCGAGCTGGAGAACGGGGTCTCGTCACTCTGGCTGGTGCTCGGCGACGCCGGCGGCCCGCCGGTCGACGCGCTGCCGCGCCTGCTCGAGGGCGTCTTCGTCGACCTCGCCCCCATCGCCCTCGACGCCGCCCGCGACACCCCCGCCGCGGCCGCCGCGCTGCTGCGGTTCGCCGAGGAGAACGGCCCCGGTGCGATCGGCGGCAGCCTCGGCTACGACCCCCTGCTCGACCGCACGCAGGGCGGTGCTCCGCTCGACGACGCCTACCGCACCGCCCTCGTCGACCACGCGAAGCAGGCCGCCGCCAGCCACCCCCAGCTGCGGACCGTCGTCGCGGACGGCCTGCCCTACCACCGCGCCGGCGGCAGCGACGCCCAGGAGCTCGGCGCCGCGCTGGCCGCCGGGGTGCACGCGCTGCGCCTGCTCACCGACGCGGGCCTCGACACCGACCAGGCGTTCCAGAGGATCGAGTTTCGCCTCGCCGCGACCGCCGACCAGTTCGCCACGCTCGCCAAGCTCCGCGCCGCGCGCCGGTGCTGGGACCGCATCGGCGACGTCTCCGGTGCCGGCGAGCCCGCCCGCGCCATGCACCAGCACGCCGTCACGAGCCCCGCGATGATCACGCGCCGCGACCCGTGGGTGAACATGCTGCGCACCACCGTCGCCACGGTCGGCGCGGGCCTCGGGGGAGCCGAGGCGGTCACCGTCCTCCCGTTCGACAGCGAGCTGGGCCGCCCGGACGACGCCGCACGGCGCCTGGCGCGCAACACCCAGGCGCTGCTGCTCGAGGAGTCGCACCTCGCGCACGTCATCGACCCCGCCGGCGGCTCCTGGTACGTCGAGTCGCTGACCGACGCGCTGGCCCGGAAGGCGTGGGACGAGTTCACCCGCATCGAGCGCGACGGCGGCATCGTCGCGGCCCTCGATACAACACAGCACGCCGATAGGGGCAGCCTCGCCGCCCGCCTCGACGCGACCTGGGAGCAGCGGGCCGCCCGCATCGCCCGCCGGAAGGACCCCATCACCGGCGTCAGCGAGTTCCCGAACCTGCACGAGGACCTGCCGCGCCGCGAGCCCGCCCCGGACACCCCGCACGAGGGCGGTCTGCCACGGCGGCGCTACGCCGAGGTCTTCGAGCACCTCCGCGACCGCGCCGACGCCGCCGCCACCCGCCCGACGGTCTTCCTCGCCACGCTCGGCGAGCTCGCCGAGTACACCGCCCGCGCCTCGTTCACCACGAACCTGTTCCACGCCGGCGGCGTCGCCACCACCGACGGCCCCGGCGGCACCGACCCGCAGGAGATCGCGACCGCGTTCCGCGAGGCCGGCACACCGGTGGCGGTGATCGCGTCGTCGGACAAGGTCTACGACCAGCACGCCGCGGACGTCGCGGCCGCCCTGCGCGAGGCGGGGGCCACCCGCATCCTGCTGGCGGGGAAGAAGGACGTCGAGGGCGTCGACGGCACCCTGTACGCCGGGTGCGACGCCGCCGCCGTCCTGCAGGACACCCTGGAAGCGCTGGAGGTCCGATGAGCATCCCCGACTTCACCGACGTCGAGCTCGGCACGCCCGCGGGCCCGTCGGGCGACTGGGAGACCGCGCTCGAGGAGGCGACCGGCAAGGGCGCCGAGGACCTCGTCTGGGAGACCCCGGAGGGCATCGGGGTCAAGCCGCTCTACACCGAGGCCGACCTCGAGGGCCTCGACTTCCTGCGCACCTACCCGGGCATCACGCCGTTCCTGCGCGGGCCCTACCCGACGATGTACGTGACGCAGCCGTGGACCGTGCGCCAGTACGCCGGCTTCTCCACGGCCGCGGAGTCCAACGCGTTCTACCGGCGCAACCTCGCCGCCGGGCAGAAGGGCCTGTCGGTCGCGTTCGACCTGCCCACGCACCGCGGCTACGACTCCGACAACCCGCGGGTGTCGGGCGACGTCGGGATGGCCGGGGTGTCGATCGACTCGATCCTCGACATGCGCCAGCTCTTCGACGGCATCCCGCTGGACCGCATGTCGGTGTCGATGACCATGAACGGGGCCGTGCTCCCGGTGATGGCGCTCTACGTCGCCGCCGCCGAGGAGCAGGGGGTGGCGCCGGAGCAGCTGGCCGGGACCATCCAGAACGACATCCTCAAGGAGTTCATGGTCCGCAACACCTACATCTACCCGCCGAAGCCGTCGATGCAGATCATCTCGGACATCTTCAGCTACACCTCGGAGAAGATGCCGAAGTTCAACTCGATCTCCATCTCCGGCTACCACATCCAGGAGGCCGGGGCCTCGGCCGACCTGGAGCTGGCGTACACGCTGGCCGACGGCGTCGAGTACCTGCGGGCGGGTCGAGACTCCGGTCTGACGGTTGACGAGTTCGCCCCGCGGCTGTCCTTCTTCTGGGGCATCGGCATGAACTACTTCATGGAGATCGCCAAGCTCCGGGCCGCGCGGCTGCTGTGGGCGAAGCTCGTGGCGTCGTTCGGCGCGCAGAACCCGAAGTCGCTCTCCCTGCGCACGCACAGCCAGACCTCCGGCTGGTCGCTGACCGCGCAGGACGTCTACAACAACGTCGTCCGCACCTGCGTCGAGGCGATGGCCGCCACCCAGGGGCACACCCAGTCGCTGCACACCAACGCCCTCGACGAGGCGCTGGCCCTGCCCACCGACTTCTCCGCCCGCATCGCGCGCAACACCCAGCTGCTGCTCCAGCAGGAGTCGGGCACCACGCGCACCGTCGACCCCTGGGGCGGCTCGGCCTACGTCGAGCGCCTCACCCGCGAGCTCGCCGGGCGCGCGTGGGCGCACATCGAAGAGGTCGAGTCGACCGGCGGCATGGCGCAGGCGATCGACGAGGGCCTGCCGAAGATGCGCATCGAGGAGGCCGCCGCGCGCACCCAGGCGCGCATCGACTCGGGACGCCAGCCGCTGATCGGCGTCAACAAGTACCCGCTGACCGCGGGCGAGGACGTCGACGTCCTCAAGGTCGACAACGCCGACGTGCTCCGCCAGCAGGTGGAGCGGCTCAAGCAGCTGCGCGACGACCGCGACGGCGAGGCCGTCCGCAGCGCCCTGGAGCAGCTGACGAACGCCGCCCGCGCCGCGTCCGAGGGCACCCGCGAGCGCGGCCTCGACGGCAACCTGCTCAAGCTCGCCATCGACGCCGCGCGCGCCAAGGCCAGCGTCGGCGAGATTTCCGACGCGCTCGAGGAGGTCTACGGGCGGCACCGCTCGGACGTCCGGACGATCTCCGGCGTCTACCGTGACGAGGTGGGCGAGAACTCCGCGGTCGAGGCGGCCCGGCAGGCCGCGCAGGCCTTCGAGGACGCCGAGGGCCGCCGCCCGCGCATCCTCGTCGCCAAGATGGGCCAGGACGGCCACGACCGCGGGCAGAAGGTCATCGCCACCGCGTTCGCCGACCTCGGCTTCGACGTCGACGTGGGCCCGCTGTTCCAGACGCCCGCCGAGGTCGCGCGCCAGGCCGTCGAGTCCGACGTGCACGTCGTCGGCGTCTCGTCGCTGGCGGCCGGCCACCTGAGCCTGGTCCCCGCGCTGCGCGACGAGCTCAAGGACGCCGGTGCCGAGGAGATCCTCATCGTCGCCGGCGGCGTCATCCCGCCCGGCGACCACGAGGAGCTGCTGGCCAAGGGCGCGGCGGCGATCTTCGGGCCGGGCACGGTGATCGCGGAGGCGGCGACCCAGCTGCTCGAGACGCTGTCCGAGCGGCTGGGGCACGGCTCGGCCTGACTTGACCAGGTCTGACCAGATAGGCTGGGGACGTGGCCGACCAGGTGAACGTCTACGAGGCGAAGACGCAGCTCTCGAAGCTGCTCGAACGCGTCGAAGCGGGCGAAGAGATCGTCATCGCCCGCAACGGGCGGCCGGTGGCGCGGTTGGTGCCGTCGCAGCGGAGCGCCCAGCAGGAGCCGCGACGGCTCGGCGGGCTCGAAGAAAAGATCTTCTACACGGGCCACTGGTCCGACGGGGACGAGGAGATCGCCGACCTGTTCCACGGCTCGGCCGGCGCCGAGGGCCACGAGCCGTGAGGCTCCTCCTCGACACCCAGGCGCTCATCTGGTCCGTGGGGAGCTCCTCGCTGCTCGCAGCGCCCGCGAGGCAGGCACTCGAGGATGCGGCGAACACCGTGGTCGTCTCGGTCGTCTCGCTCTGGGAGGCAGTGATCAAACAGGCGACCGGGAAGCTGGTCCTCGACGAGGACCTGGCGTACGCCGCGCGGGAACGCGGCTTCGACGTCCTGCCCATCCGTGAGGAGCACGCCCGGGCCGTCGCCGACCTCCCCCTCCACCACCGCGACCCGTTCGACCGGATGCTGGTGGCACAGGCACGTCACGAGGGGTTGACGCTGGTCACGGCCGACCGGCGCCTCGAGGCGTACTCGGTGGCGGTACTGCGTGCGGACGCGTGAGACGGGAGATCCGGTGATCGACCTCGAGAAGTACGTCGACGGCGTCCGGTCCGGCTCGCGGCTCTGGATCGGGCGGGGGATCACGCTCGTCGAGTCCACGCGCCCCGACCACCGCGAGGCCGCGCAGGAGCTGCTCGTCGAGCTGCTGCCCCACGCCGGCGGTGCCCGGCGGATCGGCATCTCCGGGGTGCCCGGCGTCGGGAAGTCGACGTTCATCGGCGCGCTCGGCTCGACGCTGACGGCGCAGGGCAGCAAGGTCGCGGTCCTCGCGGTCGACCCCAGCTCCACCCGCTCCGGCGGCTCGATCCTCGGCGACAAGACCCGGATGAACGAGCTGGCCACCGACGACGACGCCTTCATTCGCCCGTCGCCCACCGCGGGGACGCTCGGCGGGGTCGCGAAGGCGACGCGCGAGACGATGGTCGTGATGGAGGCGGCGGGCTACGACGTCGTCATCGTCGAGACGGTGGGCGTCGGGCAGTCCGAGACGACGGTCGCGCAGATGGTCGACTCGTTCCTCTTCCTCACCCTGGCCCGCACCGGCGACTCGCTGCAGGGCATCAAGCGCGGCATCCTCGAGATCGCCGACGTCATCGCGGTGAACAAGGCCGACGGCCCGCACGCCCGCGAGGCCAAGCGGGCGGCGCGTGAGCTGGAGCAGGCGCTGGCGATGCTGCGTCGCCAAGAAGACGGCGAGGGCCGCGAGACCTGGAAGGTCCCGGTGCTGACCTGCAGCGCCGCCGAGCGCACCGGCCTCGACGACGTCTGGTCGGCGCTCGTGCGCCACCAGGAGCACCTCGACGACGGGGGCGGCCTGGCCGAGAAGCGCGCCCGCCAGCAGGTCGACTGGACCTGGCAGATGGTGCGCGACCGTCTGCTCGGCCGGCTCAAGGACCACCCGGAGGTCAAGGGCATGCGCTCCGAGCTCGAGCGGGAGGTCCAGGCCGGGGAGCTGACGCCGGCGTTGGCCGCCGACCGGATCCTCGACGCGTTCCTCGAGCGAGCGGGTACTCCCGCACCATGAGCGAGGCATCGGGGCCGGCGTCGGGCGGCGACGAGGGGTACCTGTCGAGTGTCGTGTCCGGGCTGCGCGGGGCCGCGGAGAACGTCGTCCGGGCCGCCGGGGCGGTGAACCCGCTGGGCGAGATGCCCGCGCTCCCGGAGGTGGCGACGCACCCCGGCGCGATGTCGGCGGCGCAGCTCGGCGCGATCCGGTCGGCGCTGCAGGCCCAGCGCGACGCCGTCGGCGCCATGCAGAGCCAGCTCACCGCGTTCGACGAGCAGCTGCAGGTGCTGCAGCGCCTGCTCGTCCCGCTCGCCGAGTGGAGCGCGACGTGGGCGCGGCTCGAGGAGCGGGTGGTGCCCCGGGCCGCGGCCGAGGAACCCGATGAGTCCTAGTTGCTGATCGCCGGCGCCGCGCCGACGTAGCGGTCGTCGACGAGCTGGTCGACGAGGAACGCCGCGATGTCGGTACGCGCCATGGGGCTGCCGACGCGGTCGCGGCCCAGGAAGCCGACGCGCAGGGTGCCGTGGGTGGGGATGTCGATCGGCGCCGTGATCCGGGCGATCGTCCAGTCCAGGCCCGAGGTGGCGACGACCTCGCTCATGCCCTGCACCTCGCGCAGCGCACCCGGGATGAGCAGTCCGATGGCTACGGGCACGAGGCGGTCGACGAGGCCCGGTCGGTCGCGGGGGTCGGGAACGCTGACGGTGGCCAGGGCGACGATCCGCCGGACGCCGGACTCGTGCATCGCGGCGACGATCGTCCGCGTCGCCTCGGTGAGCGGGCCGCTGCGCAGGAACGGGTCGATGGCCGGGCCGAGCGCGCTGATGACCGCGTCCGCGCCGTCGATCGCGTCGCGGACCGCGTCGGTGTCGTCGAGCTCGGCGACGACCAGCTCGAGGCGGTCGTCGGTGATGGTCATCTTCTCGGGCGAGCGCACCAGGGCGGTGACGTCGTGGCCGACGGCGAGGAGACGGCGCACGAGGTGCAGGCCGATCTTGCCGGTGCCCCCGAAGACGGTGACCTTCACAGGCGGACCTCGCGATCATCGGGGGTTGGTCCCGACGGGTTACCCGCGGATCGGCCGTGCAGCCGTAACCGCCCTCACACGCCGTCGGCCTGCAGCCCGCCCCCGCCGTCCGCGACGACGACGCTCGCGGCGGTGGACGCGGGGACCCCCGGGGTGCTCACCGCGGCCACGACCCGGAAGTCCGCGCGCCACGCGCGGGGCGTCACGGTGTGGCGCACGTAGCCGCGGCGCCGGTCGACGAGGTGGATGTGGGGGTTCTCGGCGAGCAGCGCGGCGTCGCCGGGGCCCTGGGGCGCGCCGTCGCCGCCGGAGCTGATCGAGGTGGTCACGAACTCGGTGGCCACCGGCCGCGAGGTGGGGTCGCGCGAGTCGGCGGGCACGTCGCAGGCGTGGTGGGCGTGGACGTCGCCGGTGAGGATCACCGGGTTGGGCGTGCGGGCGGCGACGAGGTGGTCGCGCAGGGCGTCGCGCTCGACGGCGTAGTCGTCCCAGGAGTCCTCCTCGATGGCCGTCCCCGGTCCGGGCGCGAGGTCACGGGGCGAGAAGAACACCTGCTGGGCGAGCGTGGTCCAGCGCGCCCGCGGCGTCGCGAGCCCCTGCCACAGCCAGGCGCGCTGCTCGGCGCCGAGCAGGGTGCGCGCCGGGTCGGCGGGGTGGGCGGGGTCCTGGTCGCTGCGGTGGCGGCGGGTGTCCAGCAGGTGCACGTCGAGCAGGTCGCCGAAGGTCAGGCGGCGGTGCATCGCCATGTCGGGGCCCACCGGGCGCTGGGCCCGCCGCAGCGGCATGTGCTCCCAGAACGCGCGGTAGGCGTCGGCGCGCCGGGCGCGGAACACGGCCGGGTCGCCGTCGGGCTCGCCGTCGACCTGCGAGACGTCGCCGGCCCAGTTGTTCTCCACGTCGTGGTCGTCGAGCGTCACCGCCCAGGCGGCGGCGGCGTGCGCGGCCTGCAGGTCCGGGTCGGTGCGGTACTGGGCGTGGCGCACGCGGTAGTCGGTCAGCGACGACGCCTCGGTGACGGGCAGGTGCCCGCGCCCGAGCGTGCCCTCGCCGGGGCCCTCGTAGATGTAGTCGCCGAGGAAGACGACGAGGTCGAGGTCGTCGCGGGCCATGGCGGCGTAGGCGTTGTAGTACCCGTCGGGCCGGTTCTGGCAGCTCGCGACGGCGAACGCGAGGAGGCCGAGCGGGGCGCCGGGCGGCGGGGCGGTGCGGGTCCGCCCGACCGGGCTGGTCTCGGCGCCGGCGCGGAACCGGTAGAAGTGCTCGGCGCCGGCGCGCAGGCCCGCGACCTCGACGTGCACGGCGTGGGCGTCCTCCGGCCGGGCGACGACGCTGCCGCGCGCGACCGGGCGCCGGAACTCCGCGTCCGCGGCGACCTCCCACCCCACGAGCACCGGCCGAGCCGGCATGCCGCCGTGGCCGTCGGGGGCGACGGGGTCGGGCGCGAGCCGCGTCCACAGCACCACGCCGTCGGGCGTCGGGTCGCCGGACGCGACGCCGAGCGCGAAGGGGTAGGGGGTCGCGGGCGCCGCGGCGTCGGCCGCGCGCACCCACGGCGCGCCCAGGACCACCGCCGCCCCGGTGAGCGCCGCAGCGCCGCCGAGCAGCGTGCGGCGCGACACCACCGCACCCGCCTCGTCCACGTCGCCGCTCCGTCCCGGTGGCGGGCCGCCGGCGAACGCCGTGCCCCCACCCCAACAAACGGCTCACGGGGCTCCGCGGATGCCGACCGTCCGTCGCCGGACGTGTTCGCGGCGCACAGCTGGTACACAGCGAGCACCCAGCGGGCGCCGACCGGCGGCTGTCACGCTGAGGCGCGTGAACGCAGCCAGCCGCTCCGACCTGCGGCGTCCCGACGGCACCCCGGTGCGGGCGCTGGTGGTCGACGACGAGCCCACGCTCGCCGAGCTCCTCGCGATGGCCCTGCGCTACGAGGGCTGGGACGTCCGCAGCGCCGCCGACGGGCTGGGCGCGGTGCGCCAGGGACGCGAGTTCCGCCCGGACGTCGTCGTCCTCGACGTGATGCTCCCCGACATCGACGGGTTCGAGGTGCTGCGCCGGCTGCGCGCTGAGCGCCCCGACGTCCCGGTGCTGTTCCTGACAGCCCGCGACGCCGTCGAGGACCGGGTCGCGGGCATCACCGCCGGCGGCGACGACTACGTGACCAAGCCGTTCAGCCTCGAGGAGGTCGTCGCCCGCCTGCGCGGCCTGCTGCGGCGCGCGGCGGTGGCGACGGCGGTGCGCGGCGACGCGACGCTCGCGGTCGGCGACCTGACCCTCGACGAGGACAGCCACGAGGTCGCCCGCGGCGGCGAGCCCGTCGAGCTGACGGCCACCGAGTTCGAGCTGCTGCGCTTCCTCATGCGCAACCCGCGCCGGGTGCTGTCGAAGGCCCAGATCCTCGACCGGGTCTGGAACTACGACTTCGGCGGCCAGTCGAACATCGTCGAGCTCTACATCTCCTACCTGCGCAAGAAGATCGACGCGGGGCGGACGCCGATGATCCACACGGTCCGCGGCGCCGGCTACGTGCTGAAGCCGGCGTGACCGTGCGGTCCTGGGCGCCGTCGCTGCAGAGCCGGCTGGTGGTGACCACGGTGCTGCTGCTGACGCTCGTCAGCGGCGTGGTCGGTGCCGGCGCGGCGCTCTCGCTGCGCGGCTACCTCTACCGCCAGCTCGACCAGCAGGTCGGCGAGATCGTGCGCTTCCGCGCGGACCCGCCCCCCGGCGACCCGGACCGCCGCCCGCCCCCGCCCGACGCCGGCGGCGGCTTCGTCGGCGGGGGACCCGAGCGGCCGGCCGACACCCTCGAGGTCGTCGTCGACGACGGCCGCGTCGTCCGCGCCGTCCTGATCGGCCGGGGCGGCACCAGCCGCGCCCTCCCCGCCGACCAGGCCGCGCCGGCCATCGCGGTGGCGCCGGGCGGGCCGCCCGACACCGTCGAGCTCGAGGGCCTCGGTCCCTACCGCGCCGCCGCCGTCGCGCGCCCGGACGGCACGGTGGTCGTCGTGGGCCTGTCCACGGCGGCCCTGGAGAACACCGTCGACGAGCTCGTGGCGCGCGAGGCGGCGATCTTCGGGGTCGGCGTCGTGCTCGCCGGCGTGGCCGCGGCGTTCCTGACGCGGCGCACCCTGCGCCCGCTGCACCGCGTGTCCGCGACCGCGCGGCGGGTCTCGGAGCTGCCGCTGTCGTCGGGCGAGGTGGAGCTGGCCGACCGCGTGCCCGAGGCCGACGCCGACGACCGCTCCGAGGTCGGGCGGGTCGGGGCGGCGCTCAACCGGATGCTCGGCCACGTCGCCGCCGCGCTCGCCGCGCGCCAGGAGAGCGAGACCCGGGTGCGGCGCTTCGTGGCCGACGCGAGCCACGAGCTGCGGACCCCGCTGGCCGCGATCCGCGGCTACCACGAGCTCGCGGTGCGCCGGGGCGGCGACGTGCCCGACGAGGTGGCGGGCCTGCTCGACCGCATGGGGGCGCAGACCGAGCGGATGTCGGCGCTGGTCGAGGACCTGCTGCTGCTCGCCCGCCTCGACGCCGGCCGGCCGCTCGCCCGCGAGCCCGTCGACCTCGCCCGCGTCGTCGTCGACGCCGTCACCGACGCGCACGCCGCCGCCCCGGACCACCGGTGGGCCCTGGACCTGCCCGATGCCGAGGACGAGGAGCCGGCGGCGCTCGAGGTCGTCGGCGACCCGGAGCGCCTGCACCAGGTGGTGGCGAACCTGCTCGGCAACGCCCGCACCCACGCGCCGCCGGGAACAGGGGTCACCGTGCGGCTGCGCGGCGGGCCCGACGGCGTGCGCCTCGAGGTCGCCGACGACGGCCCGGGCATCCCCGCCGACCTGCTGCCGCACGTCACCGAGCGCTTCGCCCGCGGTGACGCCGGGCGGGCGCGCACCACGGGCAGCACCGGCCTGGGCCTCGCGATCGTGGCCGCCGTCGTCGCCGAGCACGGCGGCCGGCTGGAGATCACCAGCGTGCCGGGCGACACGCGGGTCACCGTGGCGGTGCCCGCCGCGCCGTCGGCTCCCGTCGCCCCCGGCGTCCGCCTATCCTCCGGGCCATGAGCCACCCGGGGCCGGACGAGACCCCGCCCGACGAGCAGGGCGCCAACGAGCCGTCACGGCCGCCGACCGCGCCCGTCGCGCCGATGACGCCGCCGCCGATGCGCGCGTCGGACGCCGACCGGGAGCGAGTGGCCGAGGTCGTGCGCACGGCGGTGTCCGACGGGCGCCTGACCCTCGTCGAGGGCGACGAGCGCCTGCGCGAGGTCTACGCGGCGCGCTTCGTCCGCGACCTCGAGCCGGTCACCGCGGACCTGGGCCCGACGGGGACGGCCACGCCCGCGGCCCCCGCCGCGGCGCCAGCACACCGCCCGCTGGGGCACATCGAGCGGCCGGCCACGACCTGGTCGGTGGCCGTGCTCTCGGGCGCGCAGAAGCGCGGTGAGTGGACGCCGGGCCACACCCACAGCGTGGTCGCGTTCTGGGGCGGCGCCGACCTGTCGTTCCGCGACGCGCGCATCGACGACGCCGGCCTGGAGATCGCCGCCGTCGCGGTCATGGGTGGCATCGAGATCGACCTGCGCGGCATCCCGGCGGGCGCCGAGGTCACGGTCCGGGCCGTGGCGATCATGGGTGGCATCGAGGTGGTGGTCGATCCGGACACCCGCGTCACCGACGGCGGTGTCGGGCTCCTGGGCGCGTTCGAGAACGGCGCCGGCGTGCCCCGCGGCACGTCCGGGCCCCGCGTGCGCGTCGTCGGGGTCGCCCTGCTCGGCGGGGTGTCGGTGTCGCGCAAGCCGCTGGCGATCGAGGGCTGAATCAGCGCTCCAGCAGCCGGTCGAGCTTCTCCTCGATGCGGTCCATCCGCGCGCTGAGCTCGGTCAGCGTCCGGAAGGCGGTGGCGTCGGTGTTGAGCACGGCGTCGAGCCCCGACATGCGCACCGGCGACCCGGGGACGCGCGACGGGTGGCGCTCGCCCTCGAGCAGGGCGGCGTGCAGCTCGTTGACCCGGTAGTCCAGCCACGCCAGCAGGTCGCCGACCGCGATGCCCCGCCCGTAGCGGGTGCGCACCTGGTCGCGCAGCAGCGACGCGTGCTGCGGGCGGTGGCTCGCGTGACCCCGGTGCCCGTCGTCGTCGAACAGCTCCTCGAGGATGCCGTCGTCGTCCTCGTGGTGGTGATGATGGTGCTCGACGGGGGGCGGTGGCTGTCCCCAGGGCTCGCTCACGGCGGCCACTCTAGGTCAGCGCTCGAAGCGCTTGGCCACGTCGTCGGCGAGCCCCGACACGACGCGGGCGGCGGCACCGGCGGCGCCCTCGGCCTGCTCCTTCGCGGCGCCCGCGACCTCGGCGGCCTTCTCGCCCGCCTGCTCGGCGGCCAGCCCGACCTTGTCGGTGATCGATCCCGACTCGAACGTCGCGTCCGGGCCCGGGGTCACGAGCGTCTCCTCGCCCGAGTCGAAGCGGACGCGGTACGGCGGCCCGTCCTCGCCGAGCACCTCGACGACGGTGCCGGTCCGGTCGGGGACGTCGGTGTGGTTCGCGTGCATGCGGATGCGGTCGCCCACGGACGCGCTCACGGGGTCCTCCTTCGCGACGGGATGCCGGCGGACGGGTACCCCGACACGAGCGAAGGGCACCTCCGATCGGTCTACCCGATCGAAGGTGCCCTTCGCTCAGTACTGCGGGCCGGTCAGCCGGTGGCCACCGCGGCGGCCGGGCTGTCGACGGCGAACGTCAGCTCGCCGTCGGCGACGTCGACCGTCACCGTCTGCCCGCCGTGCAGCTCGCCGCCGAGCAGCATCGACGAGAGCCGGTTGCCGACCTGGCGCTGGATGGTCCGGCGCAGTGGCCGGGCCCCGAACTCGGGCTGGAAGCCCAGCTCGGCCAGGTGGTCGACGGCGGCCTCGGTGACCGCGATGCCGATGTCCTGCGTGGCGAGGCGCTCGCGCGTCTCGTCGAGCAGCAGGTCGGTGATCCGGCGCAGCTGCGCGGCGTCGAGGCGCTTGAACACGATGACCTCGTCGATCCGGTTGAGGAACTCCGGCCGGAACGACTCCCGCAACCGCGGCATGAGCCGCTCCTGCAGGGACTGCGACGGGTCGACGCTCGACGGCGCGAACCCGAGGGCCTGCGTGTTCGTGGTGATCAGCTCTGAGCCCACGTTGCTGGTCATGATCAGCACCGTGTTGCGGAAGTCGACCGTGCGGCCCTGCGAGTCGGTCAGCCGCCCGTCGTCCAGCACCTGCAGCAGCGTGTTGAAGACGTCGGGGTGGGCCTTCTCCATCTCGTCGAGCAGCACCACCGAGTACGGCCGGCGGCGGATCTCCTCGGTGAGCTGGCCGGCCTCGCCGTACCCGACGTAGCCGGGGGGCGATCCGACGAGCCGCGAGACGGTGTGCCGCTCGGAGTACTCGCTCATGTCGACGCGGACCATGCGGTCCTCGTCGCCGAACATCTGCGCCGCCAGGGCCTTGGCCAGCTCGGTCTTGCCGACGCCGGTCGGGCCGAGGAACAGGAAGCTGCCGATCGGGCGGTCGGGGTCACCCAGACCGGCCCGCGAGCGGCGCACGGCCTCGGCGACCGCGGCGACCGCGTCGTCCTGGCCGACGACCCGCTCGTGCAGCTCCTCCTCGAGCTTGAGCAGGCGGTCCCGCTCGGTCTCGGTGAGCTGGCTGACCGGGATGCCGGTCGAGCGCGAGACGATCTCGGCGATGTCCTCGACGCCGACCTCGAGCACGCCCGGCTGGTCCGACCGGCGATCGGTGCGGGCCTGCTCGAGCTGCGTCTGCGCCTCCGCGATCTCGTCGCGCAGGGCGCCGGCGCGCTCGTAGTCCTCGTCGGCGACGGCCTGGTCCTTGTCGCGCTGCAGCGACTCGAGCTTGCGCTCCAGCTCGCGCGAGTCGGTGTGCGGGCCCTTGGACCGCAGCCGCTTGCGCGCGCCGGCCTGGTCGACGAGGTCGATGGCCTTGTCGGGCAGGAACCGGTCGGTGACGTAGCGCTCGGACAGCTCGGCGGCCGCCGTCAGCGCCTCGTCGGTGAACCGCACCTGGTGGTGCGCCTCGTACCGGTCGCGCAGCCCGTGCAGGATCGCGATCGTGTCGTCGACCGACGGCTCGGGCACCATCACCGGTTGGAATCGACGCTCGAGCGCCGCGTCCTTCTCGATGGACTGGCGGTACTCGTCGAGCGTGGTCGCGCCGACGATGTGCAGCTCGCCGCGGGCCAGGGCCGGCTTGAGGATGTTGCCGGCGTCCATGCCGCCCTCGGACGAGCCGCCCGCGCCGACCATGGTGTGCAGCTCGTCGATGAAGACGATGAGCTCGTCGGAGTGCTCGCGCACCTCGGCGACCAGCTTGGTCATCCGCTCCTCGAAGTCACCGCGGTAGCGCGTGCCGGCCACCATGCCGGTGAGGTCGAGCTGGACGATCCGCTTGCCCTCGAGCTGCTCGGGGACGTCGCCGGCAACGATGCGCTGGGCGATGCCCTCGACCACCGCGGTCTTGCCGACGCCCGCCTCGCCGATGAGCACGGGGTTGTTCTTGGTGCGCCGCGAGAGGACCTCCATGGTCTGGTCGACCTCGTCCTCGCGGCCGACGACCGGGTCCAGCTCGCCCGCCCGCGCCTTGGCGGTCAGGTCGACGCCGAACTGGTCGACGGTGGGGGTGTCACTGTCGCCGCCCTGGCCGCCGGCGCCGCCCTGGCCGCCGCCGCTCGGGCGCTGGCCACCGGTGGCGGCGGAACGCTGCAGCGACTGCGGGGTGACGCCCTGGGCGCCGAGCGCACGGCCGACGGGGCTGTCGTTGTTGGCGGCGAGCGCCAGCACGATGTGCTCCGGGCCGATGTAGCTCGAGCCGAGGGCACGGCTGATCTGGTGCGCGTCGAGCAGCGTGCGCTTGGCCGTCGGGGTGAGCGACGGCGGCTCCGTGCGGGCCTCGCCGCGGGGCAGCTGCTCGTCGGCGGTGCGCTGCAGCGCGTCGGGGTCGGCCCCGGCGCCGGACAGCAGCTGGCGCAGCGGGGGGACCTGCGTGACGACGTGCAGCAGGTGCCACGCGTCGAGGTCCGCGTTGCCCCGCTCGGCGGCCTGCTGGGCCGCGGCGCCGACGAGCTGGCGCGCCGGCTCGGTCATGAGCTGGGTGATGTCGATCCGTTGGACGCCCCGCGGGGAGGCACCGCCCAGGAAGCGGGCGAGGAAGTCGTCGAACGGGCCGGACCCGGGACCACCGGGCCCGAAGGCGCTGGTCATGAAGCTCCTCAGTGGGTCCACGCCGGCGGGTGACGCCGGCACTGACGGGATCAGCAAAGACGGCGGGACTTTCATTCCTGAGCCGCACCGACTCAAGTCGTGACGCGGGCCATGAGTCGACCGCACTCAGGATCGGGCTACCCGGGTCACGGCATGGTCACGCGCCCGCGCGGGCACGCCGGGCGCATGAGCCGCCCGATGACTGCAGGGACCGTGACCGCCCGCGAGGTCCACCTCGTCCGCCGCCCCTCGGGGATGCCCGATCCCGACGACTTCGCCCTCGTCGACCGCGACCTGGGCGAGCCGGGCGACGGCGAGGTCCTCGTCGCCAACCACCACTTCTCCGTCGACCCCTACATGCGCGGCCGGATGAACGACGTCCCCTCGTACGTGCCGCCGTTCCGCCTCGACGAGCCCATGGACGGGCGGGCCGTGGGCGAGGTGGTCGCCAGCAACAGCGACGACGTGGCCGTGGGCGACCTCGTCACGACCAACCTCGCCTGGCGCACCCACGGGATCGTCCCCGCGCGGCAGGTGCAGAAGGTCGCCGCGCCCGAGGGCGTGAGCCCGTCGGCGTTCCTCGGCGTGCTGGGCGCGCCCGGTCTGACCGCGTGGGTCGGCCTGCTGGACAAGGCGTCGTTCCGCGAGGGCGACGCGGTGTTCGTGTCCGGCGCCGCGGGCGCGGTCGGCAGCCTCGTCGGGCAGCTCGCGAAGCTCAAGGGCGCGTCGCGCGTGGTCGGCAGCGCCGGCAGCGCGGACAAGGTGCGCTGGCTGACCGAGGAGCTCGGCTACGACGCCGCGTTCAACTACAAGGACGGCCCCGTCGTCGACCAGCTCCGTCAGGCCGCACCCGACGGCATCGACGTCTACTTCGACAACGTCGGCGCCGACCACCTCGAGGCGGCCATCGCCTGCGCCAACGACTTCGCCCGCGTCGCCGCCTGCGGAGCGATCGCGCACTACAACGACACCGACGAGGACCCGACCCCCGGTCCGGCCAACCTCTTCCAGATCGTCAAGAAGCGCCTGTCGATCCAGGGCTTCATCGTCACCGACTCGCTGGACCGGATGCGCCCGTTCCTCGAGGAGGTCACCCCGTGGGTCGCGGAGGGCCGGGTGAAGTTCTCGGAGACCGTCGTGGAGGGCATCGACCGGGCCGTCGAGGGTTTCCGCGGCATGCTCCGGGGCGAGAACACCGGGAAGATGATCATCAAGGTGTAGGTGATCCGGTCGTGCCCGGGGCGTCGTTTCGGGACGCGACGCCACCGGGCAGCCGGACCCATGCGTGCACTGACATGGCAGGGACAGCAGGACGTCCGCGTCGAGACCGTGCCGGACCCGACGATCCAGCAGCCGACCGACGCGATCATCAAGGTCACGAGCACCGCGATCTGCGGGTCCGACCTGCACCTCTACGAGGTGCTCGGCCCGTTCCTCGACCCGGGCGACATCCTGGGCCACGAGCCGATGGGCGTCGTCGAGGAGGTCGGGTCCGACACCGGCGACCTCGAGGTCGGCGACCGCGTCGTCATCCCGTTCAACATCAGCTGTGGGCACTGCTGGATGTGCGAGCGCCAGTGGTTCGCCCAGTGCGAGACCACCCAGAACCGTGACCAGGGGATGGGCGCCTCGCTGTTCGGCTACACGAAGCTCTACGGCCAGGTCGCCGGCGGCCAGGCCGAGTACCTGCGGGTCCCGCAGGCGCAGTTCGGGCCGATCAAGGTGCCCGAGGGCCCCGCGGACGAGCGCTTCCTCTACCTCTCCGACGTGCTGCCGACCGCCTGGCAGGCCGTCGCCTACGCCCGCGTCCCCGAGGGCGGCAGCGTCGCGGTGTTCGGGCTCGGCCCGATCGGTCAGATGGCCGCCCGGATCGCCCGCCACCAGGGCTTCCGCGTCATCGCCGTCGACAGCGTGCCCGAGCGCAACGCGATGGCCCGCCGCCACGGCATCGAGGTCGTCGACGCGTCGAGCGTCGACGACGTCACCGCCGCCATCCGCGACCTCACCGACGGCCGCGGCACCGACTCCGCGATCGACGCGGTCGGCATGGAGGCGCACGGCAGCTCGGTGATCCCGCAGCTCGCGCAGAAGATGGCCAGCAAGCTGCCCAGCGCGATCTCCGCGCCGCTGATGCAGGTGGCCGGCGTCGACCGCACCGCCGCGCTCGTGGCCTGCGTCGACGCGGTGCGCCGCGCCGGCACGGTGTCGCTGTCCGGCGTCTACGGCGGCACGGCCGACCCGATCAACATGCTGAAGATGTTCGACAAGGGCATCGAGCTGACCATGGGCCAGGCCCACGTCAAGCGCTGGATCCCGGACATCCTGCCGCTGCTCACCGACGAGGACCCGCTCGGCGTGCACGACCTCGAGACCCACCGCCTGCCGCTCGAGTCGGCGGCGCACGGGTACGAGATCTTCCAGAAGAAGCAGGACGACTGCATCAAGGTCGTCCTCGCGCCGTGAGCGCCCCGCACGAGTCGTCCCTGACGTTCATCGGGACGGCGACGACGCTGCTGCGGTGCGGGGGGATGACGGTCCTCACCGACCCGAACTTCCTGCACCGCGGGCAGCGCGCCTACCTCGGCTACGGGCTCTGGTCGCGGCGTCTGACCGAGCCCTACCTGACGCCCGCCCAGCTGCCCGCCCTCGACGGCGTCGTGCTCTCGCACCTGCACGGCGACCACTGGGACCGGGTGGCCCGGCGGGGCCTGGACCGCTCGCTGCCGATCGTCACGACGCCGGCGGCGGCGCGCACGCTGCAGTCGCGGCAGCGCTTCCGCCGGGCCACCGGCCTGGAGACGTGGGAGCAGCACACGCTGCTCGGGCCGGCGGGCGCGACGCTGCGGGTGACGGCGCTGCCCGGCATCCACGCGCCGCGCCCGCTGACCCGCCTGCTGCCGCCGGTGATGGGCAGCCTGCTGGAGTTCGCGGACCCGTCCGGCGAGGTCGTGCGCCGCATCTACGTCTCCGGCGACACGCTGCCCTTCGAGGGCATCCGGACCATCCGCGAGCACATCGGGGAGGTCGACCGCGCCGTCCTGCACCTCGGCGGGACGACGCTGCCCGGCGGGCTCGTCGTGACGATGGACGGGCGCATGGGCGCCGACGTGCTGGAGACGATCGCGCCCCGGCGCGCGACCCCGATCCACTACGACGACTACGGCGTCTTCCTCTCACCGCTCGAGGACTTCCTCGGCGAGGTCGAGCGGCGCGGGTGGGACGACCGCGTCGACGTCGTCCGGCGCGGCGAGACGATCGCTCTCTAGCCGGACATCCTCGCGGCGATCTCGGCCGGCATCCCGGGGCCGGGGACGGCGCGCAGCTCGGCGGGGTCGTGCACCTCGCCGCAGGTGTCGCACACCAGGCGCTGCGCGACGTCCCCGCCGCACCCCTCGTGCCGGTAGAGCACCGGCGGGCCGTCGGGGGCGAGGTGGCGGTCGCCCCACGCGGTCAGCGCGACGACCACGGTGGCGAGCTCGCGGCCCTGCTCGGTGAGCGCGTACTCGGCGCCGTCGGGGCCCGTGCGCTCCATGATCCCGTCGGCGACGAAGCCGTCGAGGCGCTTGGCGAGCACGTTGGTCGCGATGCCGAGCGAGCGGAAGTCGCCGAAGCGGCGGGCGCCGGCGAACAGCGCCTTGCGCACGATCAGCAGGCTCCACCGCTCCCCGACGACCTCGAGGGCGCGCGCGGCGGAGCACACCTCCGCGTCGTAGGTCCTTCCCAGCACGGGGCCGAGGCTACGGACGCGGGCTTGCATCACGCAACTCGCTGCGGCGAGGCCTGAACGAACGAACGGCGCTCTCGCTGCTTCGGAAGCAGCGAGAGCGCCGTTCGTTCTCCGGGTCCCGGCGCGCCGTGAGCGACACGCCGAGGACCGGGGTCAGGCGTCGCGGAGCGCCAGGAGCAGGTGGTCCTTGCCCTTGGTGCTCACGAGCTTCGCGTCCCACCCGCCGTCGACGGCGGCGGTGTGGAAGTACGCCTTGGACGGCGCGCGCACCGGGGCCTTGAACACCACGTCGACGGTGAACGCCGGGCCGTGGCGCCCGGCGAGCGCGGCGAGCGCCCGGGCCTTGGTCCACATCCCGTGCGCGATGACCCCGGGCATCCCGAACGCCTTGGCCGCGAGGCCGTTGACGTGGATCGGGTTCACGTCACCGGACACCGCGGCGTAGCGGCGCCCGATGTCGCCGGAGACCGTCCAGATCGCGTGCGGCAGCCGGCCGACGTGCGGCTCGGGCTCGGGCGGCGCGGCGGGCACGTCGTCGGCACCCTCGGGGGCCGGCGCGCCGCGCACGAAGTACGTGCTGCGCGAGCCCCAGATCTCGGCGTCGTCCTCGTCCCGCACCTCGGTGACGAGGTCGACCTGTGCGCCCTTGGGGTGGGCGGCCAGGCGCTCGGCGTGCACGACGACCCGCAGCGGCTCGCCCACCGCGGGCGGACGGGCCTGGGTGATGACGTTGCGCAGGTGCACCATGCCCGGCGCGGGCAGGGGGAACTCGCGGTCGGTCATCAGCCGCATCTGCAGCGGGAACGCCAGCATGTGCGGGTAGGTCGGCGGCACGACGCCCCCGACCTGGAACCCGCAGACGTGCGCGTAGTCGGCGACGGCGTCGGCGTCGATGCGCACGCCGGGCAGCTCCAGGCGGCGGTCGGGCAGCGTCGAGCCGCCCGAGCGCGCCGTCAGCAGGGCCCGGCCGTAGAGCACGCCCAGGGTGGGCGGCCCGTCCAGCGTCTCGGTGGTCACGGTCGTCAGGCCCCCAGGTAGTTCTGGCCGTCGACCCGCAGGACCTGGCCGTTGACGGCGTACGAGGCGCCCTGCGCGAACCAGGCGATGGTCTCGGCGACGTCCACCGGGAGCCCGCCCTGGGTCATCGACGACAGGCGCCGCCCGGCCTCGCGGGTGCCGACGGGCATGGCCTTGGTCATCGCGGTCTCGATGAACCCCGGCGCGACGGCGTTGATCGTCGCGTCCTTCTCCACGAGCAGCGGCGCGGTGGCGTCGACCATGCCGATGACGCCGGCCTTCGAGGCGCCGTAGCTGGTCTGGCCGCGGTTGCCGGCGATGCCGGCCATCGACGACACGGTGACGATGCGCCCGCCGCGGTGGAACACGTCGGACGACAGCAGCGCGTCGTTGATCTTCAGCTGGGACTCCAGGTTCACCGCGATCACCGAGTTCCAGCGGTCGCGATCCTGGTTGGCCAGCAGCTTGTCGCGGGTGATGCCGGCGTTGTGCACGACGACGTCGAGCCCGCCGTGGCGCTGTGCGTGCTCGAGCAGGCGATCGGCGGCGTCGTCGCCGGTGATGTCGAGCTGCAGCGCGCTGCCGCCGACGTCGTTGGCGGTGCGCGCCAGCGCGTCCCCGGAGGCGGGCACGTCGACGCAGATCACGGCCGCACCGTCGCGGCGCAGCGTCGCCGCCACCGTCGCGCCGATCCCGCGTGCGGCCCCGGTGACCACCGCGGTGCGCCCCGCGAGGGGCTTGTCCCAGTCGACGTGCTGGCTCGACCCGGAGAACCCGGGCACGGTGCCGACGTCGAGGCGCTGCCCGTGCACGAACGCCGAGCGCGACGAGAGGAAGAAGCGCAGCGTCGACTCGACGTCGTTCTCGGCGCCGTCGGCGACGTGCACGAGGTTGACCGTCGCGCCGTAGCGGGCCTCCTTGGCCGCCGAGCGCACCAGGCCCTCGAGGGCGCGGCGGGCCGCGCGGACCGCGGGTGAGGTGGCCTCGGCCGGCACGTCACCGATGACCAGGACGCGTCCGGACGGGCCGACCCGGCGCATCACCGGGGTGAGGAACGCCTGGACCTCGGCGAGGTCCATCGGGCCCGACAGCCCGGTGGCGTCGACGATCCCGGCCGCGACCTTGGAGGTCGAGCTGCCGCCGCCGACCGGGGCGTTCGGGTCGTCGTGCACCTCGATTCCCAGGTCGGTGAGCAGGGAGCGGACGACCTTGGCCACGCGGCCGTCGGCGGTCGCGCTGCCCAGCAGCGCCGGGCCGGACAGCAGGGGCTGGCCGGGCTCGTAGCGGCGCAGCTTCGGCACCGGGGGGAGCCCGACCTGGCCGGCGATCGTCTTGCCGAACGAGGAGTTGACGAAGTCGGAGTACCAGTCGTTGCTCATCTTCCTAGGCCTCCAGGATCGCGACGACGCCCTGACCGCCGGCCGCGCAGATCGAGATCAGGCCGCGGCCCGAGCCCTTCTCGTGCAGCAGCTTCGCCAGGGTGGGGACGATGCGGGCGCCGGTGGCCGCGAACGGGTGCCCCGTGGCCAGCGACGAGCCCACGACGTTGAGCTTGGATCGGTCGAACGAGCCCAGCGGCTCGTCGTACCCGAGCTTCTCCTTGCAGAAGATCGGGTCCTCCCACGCGGCGAACGTGGCGAGGATGGTCGAGGCGAACGCCTCGTGGAACTCGTAGAAGTCGAAGTCCTGCAGCGTCAGGCCGTTGCGCTCGAGCATCCGCGGCACGGCGTAGGCCGGCGCCATGAGCAGGCCCTCGTCGCCGTGCACGTAGTCGACCGCCGAGGTCTCGGCGTCGACGAAGTGCGCCAGCACCGGCAGGCCCCGCTCGGCGGCCCACTCGTCGCTGGCCAGCAGCACGGTCGCGGCGCCGTCGGTGAGCGGTGTGGAGTTGGCCGCGGTCATCGTGGCCTCGGTGTCGGGGTAGCCGGCCGGCTTGAACACCGGCTTGAGCTTGGCCAGCCCCTCGACCGTCGAGTCGGCCCGCAGGTTGTTGTCCTTCGTGAGCCCGAGGTAGGGCGTCATGAGGTCGTCGAAGAACCCGCGGTCGTAGGCCTTGGCCAGGTTCTGGTGGCTCGCGGCGGCGATCTCGTCCTGGGCGCGGCGGCTGATCTGCCAGGCCGCGGCGGTCTGGGCCGCGTGCTCGCCCATCGACATGCCGGTGCGCGGCTCCTTGTTGGCCGGGATCTCGGGGACGATCTGGCCGGGGCGCAGGCCGGAGAGGGCCTTGAGGATGCCCGCGGTGGACTTGGCGCGGTTGGCGGCCAGCAGGACGCTGCGCAGGCCCTCGTTGACCTCGATGGGCGCGTCGCTGGTGGTGTCGACGCCGGCGGCGATGCCGCTCTCGATCTGCCCGAGGGCGATCTTGTTGGCGATCAGCAGCGTGGTCTGCAGGCTGGTGCCGCAGGCCTGCTGGACGTCGTAGGTCGGCGTCGCCGCGGCGAGGCGGCTGCCGAGCACGGCCTCGCGGGTGAGGTTGAAGTCGGTGCTCTTCTTGAGCACGGCGCCGGAGACGACCTCGCCGACGTGCTCGCCGGCCATCCCGAACCGGGCGACGAGCCCGTCGAGGGCGGCGGTGAGCATGTCCTGGTTGGACGCGCGGGCGTAGGCGCCGTTCGACCGCGCGAAGGGGATGCGGTTGGCGCCGACGATCGCGGCGCGGCGCGGCAGGGAGCGGGACGGTGATGCCGAGGACGAGGTGGGGGCCACGTTTCCTCCCGGGTCGCGGACGGGGGCGTTCACGGCAGCGTGACGTGCGCCGTGGGGGCGGAGTTACCCGAAAGTATCAGGTACCGTCGGTAACGTGAGCCGTCGTTCCACGCATCACGTCGACACGGGCCCCGGTGCGGGCCGTGACGGCGAGCGCGACGGCTCGCGGCCGCGGCGCGACCGGCGCTCGAGCCGCTGGGACGAGCATCGCCGCGCCCGGCGCCACGAGCTCACCGCCGCCACGATCGTGGCCATCCGCGCGCACGGCGCCGAGGTCGGCATGAGCCAGGTCGCCGCGCAGGCGCGCACCAGCAAGACCGTCGTCTACCGGCACTTCGCCGACAAGAACGACCTCTACCTCGCCGTGTGCGACCGGGTGGCCGAGGTGCTCGTCGGCCAGCTGCAGAGCGCGATGCGGGACTCCGCGGACGACCCCCGCGAGACGCTGGTGTCGGGCATCGACGCCTACCTGCGGCTCATCGAGGCCGACCCCGAGGTCTACCGCTACGTCATGCGCCCGCCGAAGCTCGACCGGCCGGCGAACGAAGACCCCGTCAGCGATCTCTGCACGGTCATCGGCGACCACATCGCGGAGATCATCTCCACCGAGCTCCGTCGCCAGAACCGCGCCGTCGACCCCGCACTGACGTGGGGCCACGCGCTGGTCGGGATGGTCCGGGCGGCCGGCGACCAGTGGCTCGCCGCGCGGCCGGACCTCGAGCGCGAGGTGCTCGCCGCCCAGCTCGCCGACCTGGCCTGGGCCGGGTTGTCGCGCACCGTGACGCCCTCCGCGGCGTCCTCCGCGTCCTGACGGCCCCGCGAAACCCCACTCCGCTCCCCCGGGAGGACCCCGTGAATCACCCGACCGATCGAGTTACCGACCAGTACACCGAGGCGACCGTCGCCGCGGTCCAGCGCACCCTCGACGGCCGCTGGCACACCCTGCGCGACGAGATCCGCGGCCGGCACGACTTCGCCGAGCTGCGCGTCCACCCCGGCACCGACGTCGAGAGCTACCGGGCGGCGATCTGGGAGATGCTGCAGCGCCTGGCCGACGACGGTCACGCGGTGCACGGCTTCCCGACGGCCGTCGGCGGGCGCGGCGACATCGGCGGCTCGGTCGTCTCCTTCGAGATGCTGGCGTTCGCCGACCTGTCGCTGCAGGTCAAGAGCGGTGTGCAGTGGGGTCTGTTCGGCGGCGCGATCCAGGCGCTGGGCAACAGCGAGCAGCACGCCCGCTTCCTGCCCGGGGTCATGGACCTCTCCCTGCCCGGGTGCTTCGCCATGACCGAGACCGGCCACGGCTCCGACGTCCAGTCGGTGCACACCACCGCGACGTACGACCCGGGCACCCGCGAGTTCGTCATCGACACCCCCACCGAGGCGGCGCGCAAGGACTACATCGGCAACGCCGCGCGCGACGGGAAGATGGCGGCGGTGTTCGTGCAGCTCTACAGCCTGGGCGAACGGCACGGCGTGCACGCCGTCCTCGTCCCGCTGCGCGGCGACGACGGCGAGGTCCTGCCCGGCGTCGAGATCACCGACGACGGGCACAAGGAGGGGCTCAACGGCGTCGACAACGGGCGCCTGGCCTTCCACGGCGTCCGCGTGCCGCGCGAGAACCTGCTCGACCGCCACGGCTCGGTGGCCGAGGACGGCACGTACTCCAGCTCGATCGAGAGCGAGAACCGGCGCTTCTTCACCATGCTCGGCGCGCTCGTGCGCGGGCGCGTGAGCGTCTCGGGCAGCGCGGTGGGCGCGGCGTCGCTGGCCCAGACCATCGCCGTGCGCTACGGCGAGGCACGCCGCCAGTTCGCCGCGCCCGGGGGCGAGGACGAGATCGTCGTGCTCGACTACCTCGCTCACCAGCGCAAGCTGCTGCCCGGCCTCGCGCGCACCTACGCGCTGCGGTTCGCGCAGAACGAGCTCGTCGAGATGCTCCACGACGTCCAGACCACCCGCGAGGCCGGCGGGGAGGTCGACGAGAAGCGCCAGCGCGAGCTCGAGTCCCGCGCCGCGGGCACCAAGGCGCTGACCACGTGGCACGCCACCGCGACCATCCAGGCCTGCCGCGAGGCGTGCGGCGGGCAGGGCTACCTGTCGGAGAACCGCCTCGGGCAGCTGCGCGCCGACACCGACGTGTTCACCACGTTCGAGGGCGACAACACGGTGCTGCTCCAGCTCGTGGCCAAGGGCCTGATCTCGGGCTACGCCGACGACTTCGGCAACCTCGACACCCTGGGCACCGTGCGGTTCGTCGCCGACCAGGTGCTCGACACCGTCGCCGAGCGCACCTCGCTGCGCCAGCTCGCCGAGCGCCTGCGGGCCGTGGGGCCGGGCCGCGACGAGGACGACGTGCTCGACCGGTCGTGGCAGGTCAAGCTCCTCGACGACCGCGAGGAGCACACCCTCGACGGGCTCGTGCGCCGCCTGCGGCCTGCGCGCGACAAGAGCCTCTCGCCCGAGCGCCAGTTCGCGATCTTCAACAACGCGCAGGACCACCTCCTGCGCGCGGCCCGCAGCCACCTCGACGGCCTCGTGCTCGACGCCTTCGTCCGCGGCATCGACCAGGCCGTCGACCCCTCGGCCCGCACGCTGCTGAGCAAGGTCTGCGACCTGTTCGCCCTCTCGCTCATCGAGGAGGACAAGGGCTGGTTCCTCGAGCACGGGCGGATCTCCGCGACGCGGGCGAAGACGGTGACCGCCGAGGTCAACCGCCTGTGCCAGGAGCTGCGGCCCCACGCCCGCGCGCTCGTCGAGGCCTTCGGCATCCCGGAGGAGTGGATCGGCGCCCCGATCGCGACCGGGGCCGAGGACCGCCGCCAGGACGAGGCCCGCGCCCACGCCGCCTCGCTGCACTGACGGTGCACTGACGGTCCGCGCACCGTCCGTCGTCCTCTCGCGCGACACCATCCGTGGACTCCGGTCGGAACGGGTACGGGTGGCACGATGACCGCCCGGCCGTCGGCCGGAGCAACGAGGGCGCGAGAGGACGACGACGTGAGCACTCCGGGCGAGGGCTACGGCCAGCAGAACCAACCGGGTCAGGGGCAGTCCTACGGGGAGCCGGCGTACGGCGCGGGCTCGGGTCCGAACCCGCCCGGCTGGGGGGACCCGGCGACCCCCACGGCGAAGCCGCGCAACGGGGCCGGCATCGCCTCGCTGATCCTCGGGATCCTGTCGATCCTGCTCTGCTGGCTCGGCTTCGTGGGCGTCCTGTTCGGGGCGGGCACGGCGTTCGGCCTCGGCGCGATCCCCGTGGTCCTGGGGCTCCTCGCGATCATCCTCGGGATCGCCGGCCTACGACGAGCGCGGCAGGGCGTCGCCAGCAACCGCGCTGTCTCCATCATCGGCCTGGTCCTCGGCATCCTGGGTCTCATCGCCGCAATCGCCATCACGCTGACCGCCGCGCTCGCATCGACGGTCGTGCAGCCGAACGTGCAGGAGCTCCAGCAGTGCATCTCGAACGCGCAGGGTGACCCGGTCGCCCTCCAGCAGTGCCAGCAGCGGTTCTCGGGGCAGTTCCAGAACCTGCAGAACGGCGTCCCGCAGGGCGACGGCGGCTGACGCACCCACCGACGACGACGGCCCCCGCACCCGATGGGTGCGGGGGCCGTTCTCGCGTCTGGGTGTCCGGACCGGGCGATGAGCCGCCTCGCGGCGCGTGGCACAGCAGGGCTTCAGCCGAACGATCGTCCCTGGAGGCCTTCTTAAATGAGACCCGGGGGCACATGGCGCCCGGCCCGGACACCCCATTGAACCCCATGCCGGCGCGGTCTGTTCCCGGGGTCCGGCGATCCCGTCAGCGGGGGAGGACGGCCAGGGCGTCGGTCACGGCGCGCAGCGGGTCGGCCGACGGCGCGTTGACGATCGCGAGATCCTCGTCGCGGCCGCGGCGCACCATGGTCGTCGACCCGCCCCCGTCGAGCGACGCCGCGACGGGCGCACCGAGGTCGGTGAGCAGCCGGGCCAGCTCGGCGAGGGTGGTGCCGATGCTCGCCTCCTGGCGCCCGTCGACGGTGACGAGCCAGAGCCGCCGCCCGTCGTCCGAGAGGCCGACCGCGGTGCGCGGCGCCCGCTCGCTGTCCTGCAGGCCGGCCAGCACCCGCCCGCCCCGCGCCAGCGGCAGGGCGCCGACGGCCACGCGCAGCGGCGGCGCGCCGACCGCGGCGACGGTGCGCTCGACCCGCAGCGCCGTGTCCACCGCGAGCCCGCGCAGGGACGCCGCGCCGTGGTCGCGACCGACGAGGGCGACGGTGCCGGCGGGCAGCCGGTCCGCGCCGGGCGGCCCGACCGCGACGACCTGCCCCCGGGCCACCCGGACCTCGAGCGTGTCCGCGCTGCACGGCGCGTGGGCGTCGGTGTCGGTGCCGCAGGTGGCGCGCGCCCGCGGGGAGTCGCCCCAGGCCGCGTCGAAGACGCCGACGCCGTCGACGGGCACCGCGTAGCCGTCGAGGCCCGCGAGGGGCACCTCCCGGTCGGCGGCGACGGCCCGTCCGCGCTGGGTGACGCGCGCCAGGTGCGCCCGCCCGTCGGCGTCGACGCCCACCACCGTGTCCGGGTCCTCCCCGGGCGGTCCCGGGGGCGCGGGACGCCGGCCGGCAGGGACGCCGGAGCTGCGCAGGGCTCCGTCGACGACCTGCACGCCGACCGGCGCTCCGCTGCCGCCCTGGTCGAAGAACCCGCCGTTGACCGCCGTCACCGCGCCCGCGCGCCCGGCGAGCTCTGGCACGGTGGCGACCGCGGCCACGACGGGCGGGGTCAGCAGGTCCACGCGCACGGCGGGCGAGGCGAGGTCGACCTCGACGACGTCACCGCGGATCGGTCCGCCGCGCGGGTCGGGCAGCGTCGTCGTGAACTCGCGGTACGTCGTCCCGGGCAGGTCGGGGGCCGCGCGGGGGACGAGCAGCGCGTCGAGCACGCGGCCGTCCGGGGGCGGCGGCTCCGGCGGGCCGGCGCCCAGGGTCAGGGCCGCGGCGGCCAGCAGCGCGAGGGTGCGGGCCCACCGACGCCTGGCGGCCACGCGTGCCTCCCGGGGCGTCGGCGGGCCCGCCTGGGGAGCCCGGCCCGCGACCCTGGACCGGCGGTGCGCCCCGGAACGGCCCCGACACACCTCGTCCGCCGGACACCGCCCGGTCGGGTGGCGCCGGAAGAATCCGACAAGCCGGTCGTTCCGGACGGAGCGTCGGTATCGTCACAGCGGGGAACCCTCGTTCCGGTGTGTCCGTTGCGAGCGCGAGCACTCGAGAGCCGACGGCAGTGGTGGAGGAACAGGCGTGACGGTCCCGCTTTGGGCATGGGCGGCCACGATCGGTGGCATCGTCGTCCTCGTCGGCATCGACATCTGGCACGCCCGCTCGCCGCACGAGGTGAGCTTCCGCGAGGCGACGCTGTGGTCGGTCATCTACGTCGCCGTCGCCGTGGTCTTCGGCGTGATCCTCCTGTTCGCGATGGGCACGAAGGAGGGCACCGAGTACTTCGCCGGCTACCTCGTCGAGAAGAGCCTGTCGGTCGACAACCTGTTCATCTTCGCGGTGATCCTCGGCCAGTTCGCGGTGCCGAAGCGCCACCAGCAGAAGGTGCTGCTGTGGGGCGTCATCGGGGCGCTGGTGATGCGCGCGATCTTCATCGCCATCGGTGCCGCGGTGATCTCGGCGTTCGCGTTCGTGTTCGTGATCTTCGGCCTGTTCCTCATGTACACGGCGTGGACGCTGATCCGCCAGCACGGCCAGGAACCGAAGGACATGCACGACAACCGCGCGGTGAAGTTCGTGCGGCGGATCGTCACGGTGCACGAGGACCAGGGCGACCACCAGGGCGAGTCCGACGACGGCAAGCTGACCGCGCGGGTCAACGGCAAGTGGGGCGTGACCCCGCTGTTCATCGTCGTCGCGGTGATCCTGTCGGTGGACCTGGTGTTCGCGCTCGACTCGATCCCCGCGATCTTCGGCATCACGCAGAACGCCTACATCGTCTTCACGGCCAACGCGTTCGCGCTGCTGGGCCTGCGGGCGCTGTACTTCCTGCTGGTCGGCCTGCTCGACCGCCTCGTGCACCTGTCCTACGGCCTGGCGTTCATCCTGGCGTTCATCGGCGTCAAGCTGATCCTGCTGTACCTGCACGAGGACGTGAACCCGGCGATCCCCGAGATCCCGACGTGGCTCTCGCTCGTGGTCATCGTGGCCACGCTCGCCGTCGTCACGGTCACGAGCCTGGTGTCGACGAGGAACGCCGAGGCGAAGGCCGCGGAGTCGTCGGACGCCCCGGCCGAGCTCGAGTCGGGCGACGGGGGCGGCACCAGCAGCACCACCGACGCCGACCAGACGGGCTCGCGCACCCAGTCCTAGGGTCGAGGGCGTGACCGACGGGCGGGACCGGGACGCCGAGGGCCGCGCGCGCAACGCGCGGCCCCGGGACGCGAGCGGGCGGCCGCTGCCGCGGGGCGTGCGGGGCGTGGAGCGGCCCGAGGAGGACGAGCCGCTCCCGCCGGACGAGGCGTTCGCCCGGGCGCAGGAGTTCCTCGACCACGATCGGCCCTTCGACGCGCACGACGTGCTCGAGGCGACGTGGAAGGCCGCGCCGCCCGACGAGCGCCTGCTGTGGAAGGGCCTCGCTCAGCTCGCGGTCGGCCTGACCCACGAGCAGCGGGGCAACCCGCGCGGGGCGTCGTCGCTGCTGCGGCGCGGGGCGGAGACCATCGGCGAGGCGCCCGAGGCGGCCGCCCGCCATGGCGTCGACCTCGTGGCCCTGGCCGACTGGGCCGCCGCGCGGGAGGCGTCGGGGCCGTCCGCGCCCGGCCTGGTGCTGCGGGCCCGCTGACCGTTTCGGGTCGCCCGCCTCCCGGGCAGCCGAGGATCGACGGCGCCGGGACCGGCGCCGCGTCGACTCCCCGAGGAGGAAGCAGACGATGGCGGGCGAACTGGACGGACGGCGGGTCGCGATCATCGCCACCAACGGCGTGGAGCAGGTGGAGCTCGAGCAGCCCCGGTCGGCGGTCGACGGGGCGGGCGCGCGCAGCACGCTGATCTCGCTGTCGACCGACCCGCTCCAGGCGATGAACTCGGACATCGACAAGGGCGACACGTTCACCCCGGACGCCGCGATCTCCGACGTCTCGGCCGACGACTTCGACGCGCTGATCCTGCCCGGCGGCACGATCAACGCCGACCAGCTGCGCCAGAGCGGCGACGTCGTGTCCTTCGTGCAGGCGATCTTCGCCGCCGGCAAGCCGGTCGGCGCCATCTGCCACGCGCCGTGGACGCTCGTCGAGGCGGACCTGGTCCGCGGGCGCACGCTGACGTCGTACCCGAGCCTGCGCACCGACATCCGCAACGCCGGCGGCAACGCCGTCGACGAGGAGGTCGTGGTGGACAAGGGCCTGGTCACGAGCCGCACCCCGAACGACCTCGACGCGTTCTGCTCGAAGATCGTCGAGGAGTTCGCCGCGGGTGCGCTGACGCGCACGTGAGCAGAAATCGGTGCTGGAGCACCGTTCGCTGCTCACGTGCACGGAGTGCACACTGCCCCGCGTGACCGACCCCGGGCTGTTCGACGCCGTGCTCGCCCGCGGGGGCGCCCGGGGCGCCACGACGGACGCGGCGTGGGTCGCCGCCCTCCTCGAGGTCGAGGCGGCCCTCGCCGCTGCGGCGGCCGACGCCGGCACCCTCGACCGCGCCGACGCGGAGGCCATCGCCGACGCGTGCCGCCGCCCCGTCGACCCCGGTCGCCTCGGCGCGGCGGCGGCGTCGTCGGGCAACCCCGTCGTGCCCCTGGTGGCCGAGCTGCGGTCCGCCCTCGAGGGGTCCGCCGCATCCGGGGTGCACCGGGGCGCGACGAGCCAGGACGTCCTGGACACCGCGGCGGTGCTGGTCGCGCGGCGCGCCGTCGCGGCGGTCACCGACGACCTGCGCACTGCCGCCGACGCGGCCGCCGCCCTCGCCGCCGCGCACCGCGACCTCCCGGCGGCCGGGCGCACGCTGCTCCAGCAGGCCGCACCGATCACCGTCGGCCTGCGCGCCGCCGGGTGGTGCGCCGGCCTCGAGGCCCCGGCGGCCGCCCTCGCGGCGTGGCGTCCCGCGGTGCAGCTCGGGGGCGCGGTCGGCACGCTCGCGGCGTTCGACGGGCACGGTCGCGAGGTCCGGGCCGCGCTCGCCCGCCGCCTCGACCTCGACGAGCCCGTGCTCGCCTGGCACACCGAGCGGGGGCGCATCGCCGAGCTCGCGGGGCTGCTGGGGCGCGCCGGCGCCGCGGTCGGCACCGTGGCCACGGACCTCGTGCTGCTCGCCCAGACCGAGGTCGGCGAGGTCCGCGAGGACGTCGCCGGCCGCGGCGGATCGTCGACGCTGCCCCACAAGCGCAACCCCGTCGCCGCGGTGTCGGCGCGCGCCGCGGCGATCACCGCGCCGGGCCTCGTGGCGTCGCTGCTGACCGCGGCCGGCCTCCACGAGCACGAGCGCGCCGCCGGCCCGTGGCACGCCGAGTGGCGCCCGCTGACCGAGCTGCTGCGCACCGTCGGGTCCGGGGCGTCGTGGCTGGCCGACGCGCTGACCCACCTCGCCGTCGACCCCGACCGCGTCGCCGCCTCGCTCGACGTCACCGGGGGCCTGCTGCTCGCCGAGCAGGCCACCACGGGCCTGCGCGCGCGGCTCGGGCACGCCGCCGCGAAGGACCTCGTCACCACCGCCGCCGGTACCGCCCAGGACGAGCACCGCCCGTTCGCCGACGTGCTGACCGAGGCGCTCGCCGATCTCGAGAACCCGCCCACCGACCCCGCGGCCGAGGTCCGCGCGCTGCTCGACCCGGCCGCCGCGGTCGGGGAGGCGGCGGCGCTCGTCGACGACTTCCTGCGATCCCGTGAGGTGACCTCGTGAGTCCGCACCCCTCGACCCAGGACTGGGACCCGGCCGGCGAGGAGGTGCGCCGGGCCGTGCTCGGCGACGCCCACGTCGACCGCGCCGTCGCGAGCACCGACGACGTCACCGCCGACTTCCAGGACTTCATCACCCGCTACGCCTGGGGCGGCATCTGGACCCGGCCGGGCCTCGCCCGCCGCGACCGCAGCATCGTCACCCTCTCGGTGCTCGCCGCCCTGGGCCACGAGGGCGAGCTGGGCATGCACGTGCGCGCGGCGCGGCGCAACGGCCTGACCCGCGAGGAGATCCAGGAGGTCCTGCTCCAGGTCGGCGTGTACGCGGGCGTGCCGACGGCCAACCGGGCGTTCGCCGTGGCCCAGAAGGTGCTCGCCGAGCTCGCCGAGGAGCCCGGCACCGCCTGACGCCCGCCGCGTCGGGCGACGGCTACCGTGGTCGGCGCAGTACGGTCACTCGGCGCCCGGCGACGGAGCCTGACCGGTGCGGGCCGACGACGATGGGCGGGGACGGGAGCCGATGGAGCGCGCGGGGGAGGCACGGGGGCGCGTCCGCCGTGCCGCGCTGGCCGGGGCGCTCGCGGGCCTCGCGCTGCTGGCCGCCGCCTGCTCCTCGGGGCCGCCCACGGGCACCCCGCCGATCCCGACGTTCCCCGGTCCGGGCGCCGCGCCCGTCACCAGTGCGCCGCCGCCGCGCAACAGCATCCTGCCCACCGAGTGCGACCAGGTGCTGGGGTCGGACCAGCTGCCGAACTACCTCGGGCTGCCGCTGGGCTCGGTGCGGGTCACCGCGCTGCGCGACGTCCCCGCCCCGCAGGTCGGGCGCCTCGAGCGCGTGACCTGCAACTACACCTCGCTGGGCGGGCCGGGTGCGCCGCCGCCGAACACGCTGATCCTCAAGGTGCTCACCAGCGGCTACACCGACCCCGGCGCCGCCGCGGCGCAGTCGCAGGTCAACCGGGACGCGAACGCCAGCTCCGGCGTGCCCGCGCAGCCGGTGCCCTTCGGCACCGCCGAGGCGCTGTTCTACCCCGACCCCGAGGGCCCGGTGCTCGTCGTGGTCTACGGGCGGGTGACGGCCAGCTTCACCCTCACGCCCGACCGCCCGGTGCCCGACGAGCAGGCCCAGCCGGTGCTCGTCGACCTGGCCCTGCGCGCCCTCCCGGTGCTCGTGCCGCCCACCGGGTCCTGACGGGCTGCGCGCCTGACCTACGCCGGGGCGCGCGCCGCGTCCACCCTGCCGTGGACCGCGGCGAGGAAGGTGTCGACGCGCACGCGCAGGGCGGCCACGCGCTCGTCCACGGGGTGGCTGAGGTCGGGAGCGACGGTCGGCGTCGCCTTCTCGAGGCGGGTCACCGCCGGGCACGCCAGGTCGTCGCAGATGTAGGTGCCGACGCTGTTGCCCTCGCGGCCGGCGGCCCCCGCGCGCGGCGCCGTGTGCAGGGTGACGGCGCCGTCGGAGCGCGTGGTGCGGCAGAGCGCGCACATCGCCGTGCGCCGCCGACCGCCGCCGGCGGCCGGGCGCAGGAGCACCCCGGTGACCACGCCCTCGTGCAGGCTCACGAGGTAGGCCCGCTGGGGCATGCGCGGGTCGCGCCAGCCCACGAACTCGACCTCGTCCAGGTCGGTGCCGACGACGTCGTCGGCGAGCGTCATCCGCTGCGCGTCGCCCTTCGAGCAATTGATCATCGAGCGACGGACGGCGTCGGCGGTCAGCGCGTGCACGGGTCACATCGTGCCAGGGAACCCCGGCGCCTATAGTTGCCCGAAGCTAAGCACCCGAGAGCGCGGAGGCGACGTGACGACCAGCGTGGGGGAGAGCCCGACGGACTCCCGGTACCGGTGGATCGCACTGACCAACACGACGCTCGGCGTGCTGATCGTGACGATCAACATGTCGATCCTGCTCATCGCGCTGCCCGACATCTTCCGCGGCATCGCGCTCGACCCGCTGCGCCCCGAGAACATCAGCTACCTGCTCTGGCTGATCATGGGCTACCTCGTGGTGACCGCGGTCCTGGTCGTCACCTTCGGACGGATCGGCGACATGTTCGGCCGCACGCGGATGTACACGCTGGGCTTCGCGGTCTTCACGGTGTTCTCGGTCCTGCTCGCGGTCACGTGGCTGCAGGGCGACGCCGGGGCGATCTGGCTGATCGTCATGCGCGTGCTGCAGGGCATCGGCGGCGCGCTGCTGCTGGCGAACTCGACGGCGATCCTCACCGACGCCTTCCCGGCCCACCAGCGCGGCCTGGCGCTGGGCATCAACTCGATCGCCGCGATCGCCGGCTCGTTCCTCGGCCTGATCATCGGCGGGGTGCTCGCGCCGGTGGCCTGGCACCTCGTCTTCGTCGTCTCGGTGCCGTTCGGTCTGTTCGGCACGGTCTGGGCCTGGGCGAAGCTCAAGGAGACCAGCGAGCGCCACGCGGGCCGCATCGACTGGTGGGGCAACGTCACCTTCGCCGTCGGCCTCGTCGCGGTGCTCATGGGCATCACCTACGGCATCCAGCCCTACGGCGGGCACGTCATGGGCTGGACCAGCCCGACGGTGCTCGTCTGCCTGATCGGCGGCGTCGTGGTGCTCGGGGTGTTCGTCGTCATCGAGCGGCGCATCGCCGACCCGATGTTCCACCTGTCGCTGTTCTCGATCCGCGCGTTCACCGCCGGCAACATCGCCAACCTGCTCTCCGCGCTCGGCCGCGGCGGCCTGCAGTTCATCCTCATCATCTGGCTGCAGGGGATCTGGCTGCCGCGCCACGGCTACGACTACGAGTCGACGCCGCTGTGGGCCGGCATCTACATGGTGCCGCTGACCGTCGGCTTCCTGATCGCCGGACCGCTCTCGGGCGTGCTCTCCGACCGCCACGGCGCCCGCTGGTACGCGGGCGGCGGCATGGTCGTCGCCGCGGGGAGCTTCCTCGCGCTGGCGTTCCTGCCCGTCGACTTCCCCTACGTGTGGTTCGCGGTGATCCTCGCGGTCAACGGGCTCGCGATGGGCCTGTTCTCGTCGCCGAACCGCGCCGCGATCATGAACAGCGTCCCCGCCCGCCAGCGCGGCGCGGCCGCCGGCATGACGGCGACGTTCCAGAACGGCGCCACGGTGCTCTCGATCGGCATCTTCTTCTCGATGCTGATCCTGGGCCTCGCGTCCACGCTGCCGTCGGCGCTGTTCACCGGGCTGACCGGGCAGGGGGTGCCGGCCGACGCCGCCGGCCGGATCGCCGAGCTCCCGCCGGTGAGCACGCTGTTCGCGGCGCTCCTGGGCTACAACCCGATCGAGACGCTGCTCGGGCCGGGCGTGCTCGCCCAGGTCGGCCCCGACCAGGCCGCGTTCCTCACCGGGCGCAGCTTCTTCCCGCAGCTCATCAGCGGGCCGTTCGCCGACGGGCTGACGCTGGCGCTCGGCTTCGCCGCCGCGTGCTGCCTCGTGGCCGCGGTCGCCTCGCTGCTCGACGGGGGCAAGCCCAGCGTCGAGGCGGAGGCGGCCCCGGCGCTCCCGCCGGCGGGCCCGCCGGCCGACGGGCGTCCCGTCGCCGTGACCGGCCGCGTGCTGGCCGGCGACGACGCGCCGGCCGCCGCGGTGCTCACCCTCGTCGACGCGCGCGGGCAGGAGGCCGACCGGACGACCACCGACGACGACGGCCACTTCGCCCTGCGCGCCGACGGGCACGCCGGAGAGCACCTGCTCATCACGTCCCCGCGCGGGCGGACCGCGGTGGCACCGGCGGCCACCCGGGTCACCGTCAACGGGGCGCCGGTGCACGTCGACGTCGTCCTGCGGGAGCGTGCGGCCGCCCGCTGATGGGCCCTCGGATGTGGCAGTTACTGGCTCGTATCCCTCGCCAGGCGAGGGATACGAGCCAGTAACCGGGGACGACCTCACGCTGCGCTCGCCGCCAGCGCGCGGCGGACGACGTCGGCGAGATAGTGAGGGTTCTCCTGGAGCTCGTACCAGGTCACCCGGATGACCCGCCAACCCCCGATCACGACCTCGTTCTGGCGCAGGCCGTCCCGGCGGAAGCGGTCGACGTCGCGGTGGAAGGCCCAGCCGTCGATCTCCACCGCCACGCGTTGCACGGGGAACGCGAGGTCGATGACGACGCGGCCGAAGCCCGGGAGGTCGACCGGGAGGTTCGCCGTCCAGCCCGTGATGCGCGCCCGGTCCAGGAGGCGGACCGCGTCCCGCTCGGCCTCCGATCGCGCTCCGCCGTCGGCGAGCTCGACCAGGCGGCGAGCGAGGACCGCGCCGTGGCGCTGACCCGTCTCGCGCAGGGCCTCCCGCAGGGCGGACACGCCGAAACGGCGACGCTGGAGAGCCCGGTCAAGCAGTCGCGCGCCCTCCACGAGCCCCAGCGTCGTCGCCGCCTCGAGGGCGGCGAACGACTGCCGCACCACCCACACCCCGTCGACCAGCTCCCGGTCGAGGGGGGAGACCGTGCGGCGCACGACGCGGACACCGGGCGGCGCCCTGTGCCCGGCCGTCGGCCCCACCGCGATCGTGATGGTCGCGGGCCGGCGGTCGGTGAGGTCCCACCACGCCGCCCCCGCGTGCCCGATCAGCGTCGCGCCCTCCCCGCCCCAGAGCGCGGCCGCGCGCAGCCTGGCCCTCGGGGTGAGGTCGTGGGTCGCGGCGAGGTAGACCCGTGGGTGCACCACGAGCCACTCCCCGGAGTCGACCCGGCGATCGATGGCGGCAGGGGACAGACCGAGCCGGCGGGCCTGGTCGTGGCGGACGAGGCCGTCCTGGCGGCGCAGGAGCTGGAGAAGCTTCATGCCGGGTTCGACGCAGCGGCCCCGCGCCCGGCTCCACAACGGGTGTCTCCGGCGCCGGCCTCAACGGTTACTGGCTCGTATCCCTCGCCAGGCGAGGGATACGAGCCAGTAACCGCGCAGAGCCGGGGTCAGCCCGCGCGCACGGCCTCGATGTCGATCTCGATGCGCAGGGTCCGGCCGACCGCGAAGATGCCCGCGATCACCGACTGGTTCCAGCGGATGTCGAAGTCGTCGCGCGAGAGCTGGGTGGTCGCGCTGAAGCCGGCGCGCTCGCCGCCCCAGAGGTCGGGGCCGGCGCCGTGGTAGACGACGTCGAGGTCCACGGTGTGCCGCACGCCCTTGAGCACCAGGTCGCCGGTCATCGTCCACCGGTCGCCCGTGTGACCGGCGATGCGCGTCGACGAGAACTCGATGTGCGGGAACGCGAGCACGTCGAGGAAGTCGCCCGCCCGCAGGTGCTGGTCGCGGGTCTCGTCGTCGGTGTCGACGCTGGCGGGGTCGATGCGGGCGTGGACGTGGGTGCTCGCGAGGTCCGGGCCCATCTCGATCGCGCCGGAGAAGCGCCGCAGCCGCCCGTGCACCTTGGTGATGCCGAGGTGGAACGCCGACGCCGCGATGCGCGAGTGCACGGGGTCGATGTCCCAGCGGCCGGGCGCGGGCAGGGTCAGCGCCCCGGTGCGCGTGAGCACCACGCGGCCGAGGTCGCCCGCGCCGGCCACGGGCCGCGCCGCGGGCGTGTGCCCGAGCGCCGAGGTGATGACGGTGGCGGGCCCGTCGGGGAGACCCTCGACGACGAACGCGCCGTCGCCGCCGACCGAGGTCCTGCCGATCTGCGTGCCCGCCGCGTCGATCACGGTGACCACGGCGAACGGGACCGGCCAGCCGTCGCTGGTGACCGCGACACCGCGCACCCACCCGCCACCACGCGAGGCGCCGGACACGACCGTCCGCTCGCCGGCGCTCACCACCGCTCCGTGCGCTCGCCCGCCTCGGTCACCTCGTCGGTCTCGAGGTGCTGCCCGTGCCGGCCCTCGGCCACCGGCTCGCCGTCGGTCGCCGTCGCCCGGCCCGCCCACCCGTCGCCGTCGGACGCGGCGCCCGGCCCGTCGACGGCCGGCGGGACGAGGCTCAGCACGACCTCCGACGGGTGCCCGGGGCCGATCTCGATCTCCGAGGCCACCGGGGCGTAGCCGCTCGCGGTGATCGTGTAGACGCCGTGGGCGACGTCGTCGAAGCGGAACGACCCGTCCTCGCCGGTGACGCGCGAGCCGACGACGTGGCCGTCCTCGCTGACCAGCGTGGCCAGTGCCTCGGCCACGGGACGCCCCGCGCCCGCCGAGCGCACGGTGCCCGTGAGCTGGGTGCGCGTGGCCAGCGAGATGTCGTGGGCGACGTGGCCCTCGCCGGGCACGCGGACGGTCTCGGCCACGGGGGCGAGGCGCGCGGCCGCGGCGGTGAGCGTGTAGGTGCCCTCGGTGAGGTCGGAGAACCGGTAGCCGCCGTCGGCGTCCGAGCGCGTGACGGCGACGACGGTGCCGCGGACGTCGGTGAGCGTGAGGACGACGTCGCCCTGGCCGCTGACCCCGCCGGCCTCGGTGTGGCCGTTGGTGCCGCCGCCGTGGCGCACGCCGACCGTGCCGCCCAGCGTGGCGCCGCCGCCGGCGAGGCCGACGTCGTGGCGCAGCGGCCGGTCGGCCACCGCGACCAGCGAGGCCTGCGGCTGGTGGGTCGACGACGAGCAGATGACGAGGTACGTCCCGCCGGTGGGCGGGACGAGCTGGAAGTGCCCGCCCTCGTCGGCGGCGGCGCGGTCGAGCTGGTCGCCAGAGAGGTCACACAGCGTCAGCGCCGCACCGGGCACCGGGGCGCCGTCGCCGCGCGTCACCCGACCGAAGATCATGATCGGTTCCTGACCGTCCACCGACGTCCACCTCTCGACTCTCGCGCGCCGGCGGCCGGACGGCCCCGAAGCGCTTGGATAGTACAAGCATCCATGTGTCCGGGCTCGCCGTCGATCGTCTGGCGCCCTCCCCACGATCGGGCCACCCTGGAGGCATGGCCGACGCCCCGTCCGACACGCCCGCGCTGCCGCGTCCCGAGCTCGACCTGGACGCGGACCGCGAGGCGCTGGCCGATTTCTACTCCTACGGCGACCTGCTCACCGACGACGAGACCGCGACGCTGCGGCGCCTGCGCGGCTACCTCGCCCGGGACGTCGCGCCCGTCGTCGAGGGCGCGTGGGAGCGCGCGGAGTTCCCGTCCGAGCTGGTCAAGGGCTTCGCCGCGCTCGACCTCGCCGGCCTGCCCTACGGCCTCGGCGAGGGACGCACCGAGCCCGCGCGCCGCGTCTTCCTCGGCTTCATGCACGCCGAGATCGCGCGGATCGACCCGTCGGTCAACAGCTTCTTCGGCGTGCACACGGGGCTCGCGATGGGCTCGATCCACGCCGGCGGCACCGAGGAGCAGCGCCAGCGCTGGCTCCCGTCGATGGCGCGCATGGAGACGATCGGCGCGTTCGGCCTCACCGAGCCCCACGGCGGCTCCGACGTCGCCGGCGGCATGGAGACCACCGCGACCCGCGACGGGGACGAGTGGGTCCTCGAGGGCGACAAGCGCTGGATCGGCAACGCCACCATCGCCGACCTCATCGTCATCTGGGCCCGTGACGGGGAGACGAACGACGTGCGCGGCTTCGTCGTCCCGTCAGACACCCCGGGCATGACGGTCACCAAGATCGAGGGCAAGACGGCCCTGCGCATCGTCCAGAACGCCGACATCGCCCTGCGCGGCGTGCGGGTGCCCGACGACCACCGCCTCTCCGGCGGCTCGGGGACCTTCGCCGACGCGGGCGGGGTCCTGCAGCGCACGCGGGCCAACGCGTCGTGGGGCGCGGTCGGCACGCAGATGGCGGCCTACGAGCTCGCCCTGTCCTACGCGCAGCAGCGCGAGCAGTTCGGCCGGCCCATCGCCGGCTTCCAGCTCATGCAGGAGCTGCTCGTGCAGATGCTGGGCAACGTCACCGCCTCGCTCGGCATGGCGGTGCGCAACGCCCAGCTCCTCGACGCCGGCGGGGGCTCGGACGCGCACTCGGCGCTGGCCAAGGAGTACTGCGCGAGCCGGATGCGCGAGACCGTCGCGTGGGCCCGCCAGCTCGTGGGCGGCAACGGCGTCGTGCTGGCCAACGGCGTGGCGCGGTACTTCGCCGACGCCGAGGCGCTGTACTCCTTCGAGGGCACGCGCGAGATGAACACGCTGATCGTCGGGAAGCGGATCACCGGCCACAGTGCGTTCGTGCGCTGACCGCCCCCGACCGGGTAGACCCCCCGCCGTGCCACGCCCCGGAGACAACACCAGGTGACGCCGTCCTCGACCATCGCCGTCGGCCTGGCCTGCTGCTCCGCGCTCGCCTACGCGCTGTCGGCGGCCCTGCAGCGCCGCGAGACCGGCCGCACCGCGGACGGCCCCGACCGCAGCGGTGTGCCGTTCTTCGGCTCGCTGCTGCGCCGGCCGTGGTGGTGGGGCGGCGTGGCGGCCATGGTGCTCGGCGCGCTGATCCACGTGGTCGCGCTGTCCTTCGGCCCGATCACGCTGGTCCAGCCGATCGGGGTGACTGCGCTGATCCTCGCGCTGCCGCTGGACGCGTGGCTGGAGCGCCGCCGCATCCAGCGCCGGGAGTGGTTCGGCGCGGTGGTGCTCGTCGCGGGGCTGGCGGGGCTCTTCGGGCTCGCCGAGCACCAGCCGAGCCTCGCCCGCCCGGAGACGGGGATCGTGCTCGGCGCCATCGGCGCGGTGCTGGTGACGGCGGCGCTCGTGACGCTGGCGAGCGGCCGCGCCCCCGCCGTCCCGCGCGCGGTGATGCGGGCCGCGGTGTCCGGGCTGTGCGCCGGCGCGACCTCGGGCCTGGTGCGTACGACGTTCCGGCTCGTGGAGGACGGGCGCTCGCCGTGGCTGATCGCGGCCGTGCTCGCCGCGGTGTGCGTGCTGCCGGTGGCCTCGATCCTGCTGCTGCAGACCGCCTACCGCGACGGTGGCCTCGACACCGGCCTGTCCACGCAGATCACGCTCGACCAGGCGGCGGCCATGGCCATCGGCATCGTCGTGCTGGGGGAGCGCTTCGCGATGGGCCTGCAGGGCGCGACGCTGGCCGCGGTCAGCGCGGCGGTCGCGGTGGTGGGCCTCGTGACCCTCATCCGCTCCGGCCCGACGCCCGAGCGCACCGAGCCCGCGCCTACAGCACCAGCACCAGGCCGCTGAGCAGCGCGAGCACGGCGACCGCACCCCCGAGCACGAGGACAGCGCGGTCGGCGGCGAGCGGGACGGGCAGCGGGGCCCGGCGCAGGCGCAGGGTGCGCTGCCGGCCGTAGAGGGCGACGCCGGCGGCGAGGACGAGCGCCAGCACCGCGACGCCCGAGGCCGGGCCGAGCCGGCCGTGCGACACCTCGCGCACCGCGAGCAGCAGCGCGTTGGCGCCGACCCCGAGCGAGGTGCGGCTCCACGCCAGCCCCGTCCGCTCGGCCTGCAGGCCGCCGTCGGACGGGGACGTCACCGCGTCGCGGCTCACGCCGCCGACCGGAAGGCGACGATGGCCAGCCCGAGCAGCGCCAGCGTGACCAGGCCCGCGGCCAGCACGTAGGGCAGCCGCTGGCGGGGCAGCGGGCGGCCCCGGCGGATCGCGGTCTCGACGCCGCGCCAGCGCAGCACCCCGCCCGCGGCCGTCACCACGGCCAGCGCGGTGAGCAGCCCGCCGACGACCGCGCGGGTGCCGGGGATCGCGAACTCGGGCAGCAGCTGGACGACGGCCACGCCCGCCGCGAGCAGCGAGAGCGACGTCCGCAGCCAGGCGAGGAACGTGCGCTCGTTGGCCAGGGTGAAGCGGTAGTCGGGCTCGTGCTCCTGCTCCTCGGGGGCCTCGCCCACGGACACTCCCTCCCGGCGCGCACACGGTGGACGTGCGCATGCTGCCGGGTCGGGGGCGCGGGCGCTCAGGCCAGGGCGGGGACGAGCACCACCAGCGCGCCGAGCGAGCCGTTGGTCTGCGGGCTCGTGGGTGCGGCGGTGTTCTGGGCGAGCAGGAACAGGACCACGGCCAGCACGATCACGGCCGCGAGCACCGAGCCGACCATCAGGCCCACCCGCAGGGTGCGCTGGGGACGCCGGTCGCTCATGGGGACCACCTCCGGGGAACACGTCGTCGTGGACCCCATCGGATAGCCGGTGGGCGCGCGCCCACCCGGCTCGTGCGTCACACCACGTGCAGCGTCACGTGCGCCCAGGAGTTGTTCACGTAGCCCTTCGGGTTCCACAGCTCGGCGGGGTCGGCGGGCTGCACGCCGCCCGCGGAGTCCCAGGCCCGGACGACGACGCGGGTGGTGCCCACCGGCAGGTCGAGCTCGGCCTCCCAGAGCCGCCAGCTCCAGCGTCCCGCCTGCGGCTCGAGGTCGGCCTGGATCCAGCTCGCACCGCCGTCGGTGGAGACGTCGACGCGGACGATCGTGCGGTCGCCCCCGGCGAGCGCGTAGCCGGCGATCCGCGTCGGGCCCGCGGGCACCTCGGCGCCGTCGTCGGGGGTGAGCACGTCCGCGTTGACCGCGATCTGCCCGAGCGCCACGCCGCGGCCCCGCGCAGGGGACGCGTCGGCGGGCAGCAGGCGGTAGGCGACGGCCTGGAAGAAGCCCTCGGAGGGTGCGTCGCGCACCGTGACGCGCTCGACCCACTTGACGCTGCGTGCGCCGATCCAGCCGGGGACGACGACCCGGACGGGGGCACCGTGCGCGGCCGGCAGGGGCTCGTCGTTCATCGACCAGGCCAGCAGCACCTCCGGCGCGAGCGCCTTCTCCAGCGGCACCGAGACCGTGTACGGCTCGGGCTCGCCCGGCTCGTCGGTGACGTCCGCGCCGACGAGCTCGACGTCGGTCGCGTCGGGGTCCACGCCGACGTCGCGCAGGACGTCGGCGAGGCGGACACCGGTCCAGCGCGCCGTGCCGGTGGCGCCCGGGCCCCACGGGGTCTCGCCCGGCAGGTCGGCCACCTCGATCAGCCCGGCGCGGCGGTTGCCGGCGCACTGCAGCGTCACCACGTCCGTGTGCTCCGCGAAGCGCTCGCGCAGCGCGCCGAGGGAGAACGTGGCGGGCCGCTCGACCCGCCCGTCGACCCGCAGCGTCCACGCCGCGGGGTCGATCCGGGGCGTCTCGACCGCGTGGTTGCGGTGGTAGAAGGCCTCGACGGGCGTGAGGTCGCGACCCGCGAGCGCGCTCCGCGGTGGCTCGGCGTTGTACGGCTGCGACGAGTGGACGGTCATCTCGTCCGGCTGGGTGGACACGGTGCTCCGGGGGTCGGCGACGCGGGGTGAGGAGGCTCCGGGGTCGGTTGATCCGACCGGGTGGACCTCCGGACCGGGTCCGTGATCAGGTCTCCCCGAGATCGACGAGGACCGCGGTGACGGCGACGAATGCCCAGGTCAGGGCCGGTGGGAAACGCCCGTGTGGTGCTGGTGTGGTGCCCGTCGGGCGGTCGGGGCGGAGTCGTAGGGTGCGCCACATGACGCAGACGCCGATCTACGAGGAAGTCCGCCGGGCGCTCGGGCGGGCCGACCGCGGCGCCGGCCGGCGTGCGTTCCGCGAGGACCTCTCCACGGGCGCGGACGAGCGCCCCTCGCGCCCGGTGATGCTGCGCGGCACCGGCGGTCGCCACCGCCGCTCGGGCGACTGAGAGCGGTCGAGGCGATCGCCCCGCCGCGGGGCCCCGCCGTGGGGCGCGAGCGCCGTCGGGCACGCTGGTCCCCCGGAGCGACCGGTGCCGGGGCCGGTCGCCGAGGTCAGCGAGGGCAGCCATGAGCGAGCAGTCCGGACCTCCGGGCGCGCCCGGACCGGGCCGCGGGCGCCACGCCGCGCCCGGCGCCGGGACCGGCGAGCAGCCCGGTCCCGGTCCTGCGCCTGGTTCCGAGGACGGCGACCGGCCGCCCGGCGCCGTCCCGGGCCGCCACGCCGCGGGCCCGCCCGGCCCCGATCTGCGGGGACCCGATCCGCGCGGTCCCGGCGGTCCGCCGCGCGGTCCGCAGGGACCCCCGCCTCCCGGCTACCGGCCCGGCCCGCCCGGGTCCGGCCCCGGACCAGGCCCCCAGGGCTGGGGCCCGCCCGGCCCGGGTCCGCAGGGTCCGCAGGGTCAGCCCGGGCCGGGTCCGCAGGGTCCGCCCGGCGGCGGGATGGCGCCCGGCCGCCCGGGCCCGCCCCCGCCCGGCGCCTGGGCCCCGCCCCCCGGACCACCCGCACCGCCCGCACCGTCGCGTCCGGCACCCGGCGCCCCCGTCGAGCCGCCCACCCGCCGCGTCGGGGGCGACGAGTCCCCGACCCAGCTCACGGCGGACCGGGACCCGGACCCGGACCCCGACGACGAGCCGGCGGGCCACCGCGCGGCGGGCGGCGGCGAGAAGCCGGGGCTGTCGGTGGCCAAGGTCAGCGGCCAGGCCGCCGCCGCGGTGACCACCGCCGGGGTCGGCTCGTTCCTCGGCGGGGCGAGCGGCACCGTCGCCGGCGCCGGCATCGCCGCGATCATCACGACGGTCGGCGACGCCTTCTACCAGCGCTCCATCGAGCGCACCCAGCACCACGTCCGCAGCCGGATGCGGGGACGCCGCGACCCGGCAGACCCGGCCGATGCGGACCGCACCACGGTCTCGCCCACCGGCCCGGGCACCGACCCCGCCGAGCACCCCACGGTCGTCATCGGCGCCGACGACGCCACCCGCGCCGCGCCGAGCGCCGGCCCCGGCACCCGCGTGCTCGGTGCCGACCGGGACGACGCCGACGACGAGGCCACCGCCCTGCACGGCGCGCCCGGCGGTGACCCGGACGACCCCGACGAGGACCCGGACGGTCCCCGTCCCACCCCGTGGCGGCGCTACGCCCTCCTCGCCGCGACCGCCCTGCTGATCTTCCTCATCGCGATGCTGGCGATCACGGGCATCGAGCGGGTCAAGGGCTCGCCGCTGGGGGGCGACGGCCAGGGCACGAGCGTCGGCTCGGTGTTCGGCACGGCCGAGCCCCGGACGTCGACCTCGGCACCCGAGACCAGCGACAGCGAGCCGGCCGACGACACGACGACGAGCGAGGCCCCGGCGAGCACCACGTCGGAGGCGCCGGACACCAGCGTGACCACCACCTCGCAGCGCCCGCAGCTGGTGCCCAGCGGCCTGCTGCCGGGTAACTGAGCCGGGTGCGCACCGACTTCGACCCCAGCACCGTGGGCGCCGGCGGCTTCTACAAGCTGCTGACCTCGGTGATCGTCCCGCGACCGATCGCCTGGGTGGTGACGCGCTCGGCCGACGGCGTCGACAACCTCGCGCCGCACTCGTTCTTCACCGTCGCGTGCACCGACCCGCCGATCGTGCAGTTCACGTCGATCGGGGAGAAGGACTCGCTGCGCAACGCCGAGGCCACCGGCGAGTTCACGGTGTGCCTGACGCCCGAGCCCCTGCTCGAGCACGTCAACGCCACGGCCACCGACTTCCCGCCCGGCGAGAGCGAGATCGACGCGACCGGGCTGACCCGCGAGCCGTCCCTGCGGGTCGTCACCCCGCGCATCGCCGAGTCACCGGTGGCGCTGGAGTGCCGGCTCGAGCAGGTCGTGCGCCTGGGCAACTCCGCGATCGTCCTCGGCCGGGTGCTGCACGCCGCGGTCGACGACGCCGTCCTCGTCGACGGGCGTCCCGACGTGCGGCGCCTCGCGCCGATCGCGCGCCTCGGCGGCAACGAGTGGTCGACGCTGGGCGAGGTGCTCGCGACCCCGCGGATCCGCTACGCCGACTGGCCCGGTCACTTCTCGGGGGAGTCTGCCGCAGCGTCGTCGAGCACCTGAGCGACCCGGTCGGCGTCCCCGAGGGCGATCAGCCGGCCGCGGGGGTCGGCGACGAGGCGCCGGGTGGCGTGGTCGAGCAGGCCCATCGTGCCGGTGATCGTCGCCGCGACCGTGTTCCCGCGACGCAGCTCGGTGTCCATCCGGAACGTCTTGCCCGCCCCGAAGCGCACGTCGACGGTGACCTCGACGTCGTCGCCCACGCGCAGCTCCGCGAGGAACCGCACCGTCGACTCGAGGATCACCGGTCCGACGCCGGCGGCGGTCATGTCGGGGACGTCGATCCCGGTCGCCCGGAACAGCTCGGTGCGGCCGTGCTCGGCGTACTGGTGGTACACCGCGTGGTTGACGTGCCCGTTGGCGTCGGTCTCGTAGCCGCGCACCGTCACCGTCGTCGCGAACATCGCGGTGATCGTGACAGGCTGCCCCGGTGCGCATCGGGATGGGTCTGAACTACAGCGGCGGCTTCGAGGAGACGGTGGCCGAGCTCGCCGAGCACGAGGCCGCCGGGCTGGACATCGTCTTCGTCCCCGAGGCGTACAGCTTCGACGCGGTCAGCCAGCTCGGGTACATCGCCGCGCGCACCAGCACCGTCGAGATCGCCTCGGGCATCCTGCAGATCTACACGCGGACCCCGTCGCTGACCGCCATGACCGCCGCGGGCCTCGACTACGTGTCGAACGGCCGCTTCACCCTCGGGATCGGCGCGTCGGGGCCGCAGGTCATCGAGGGCTTCCACGGCGTGCGCTACGACGCGCCGCTCGGGCGCACGCGGGAGATCGTCGACGTCTGCCGGCAGGTGTGGCGCCGCGAGAAGGTGCAGCACTCCGGCAAGCACTACACGATCCCCTTGCCGGCCGAGGAGGGCACCGGGCTCGGCAAGCCGCTGAAGATCATCAACCACCCGGTGCGCGACCGGATCCCGATCGTGCTCGCGTCCATCGGCCCGAAGAACGTCGCGCTGACCGCTGAGATCGCCGAGGGCTGGCTGCCGATCTTCTTCGTCCCGGAGCGGGCGCACGAGGTCTGGGGCGAGTCGCTCGAGGCGGGCAAGGCCAAGCGGGACGCGGCGCTCGGCGACCTGCAGATCTACCTGCAGGCCGCGCTGTGCATCACCGAGGACGCCGCCACCGCCCAGCAGATGCTCGACGGGATGCGCCCGATGGTCGCGCTCTACGTCGGCGGCATGGGCGCGAAGGGCAAGAACTTCTACAACGACGTCGCCCGCCGCTACGGCTACGAGGAGGAGGCCGACAAGATCCAGGACCTCTACCTCGACGGCAAGAAGGACGACGCCGCCGCCGCGGTGCCCGAGGAGCTCGTGAGGGCGATGTCGCTGATCGGGCCCCGCACCTACGTCGAGGAGCGGCTGCAGGCGTTCGCCGCCGCGGGCGTCACCACGATCAACGTCACGCCCCTGGCCGGCACGCCCGAGGAGCGGGTGTCGCTGGTCGGCCAGGCCAAGCAGCTCGCCGCCGACCTCTAGGAGCTCCGGAATGCGCGTGTTCGCCGACGTCGACGAGCTGCGCGGTGCGGTGGGGGAGGACCTGGGCACGAGCTCCTGGGTCACCGTCGACCAGCACCGCGTCGACATCTTCGCCGACGCCACCGACGACCACCAGTGGATCCACGTCGACCCCGAGCGCGCCGCCGCGGGGCCGTTCGGGCGCACCGTGGCCCACGGATTCCTCACCGTCGCCCTCATGCCGAAGTTCGGCTGGGACACCTTCGAGGTGAAGGGGGTGTCGATGACGGTCAACTACGGCCTGAACAAGGTGCGGTTCCCGGCGCCGGTCCCGGTGGGCAGCCGTGTGCGAGGTCACTGCCGTCTGGCGGACGTCACCGACGTCGCGAACGGCGTGCAGGCCACCATCGCGGGGACCGTGGAGATCGAGGGATGGCCGAAGCCGGCGTGCGTCGCCGAGGTCCTCCTGCGCTACCTGCACTAGCCCGTCACGAGGAGGTCGGCCGTGGCCGATGCGGTGATCTGTGAGCCCCTGCGCACCCCGGTGGGGGGCTTCGGCGGGGCGTTGCGCGACGTGGCGCCCCAGGAGCTGGCGGCCACGGTGATCCGTGAGCTGGTGTCGCGGACGGGCATCTCGGCCGACGACGTCGAGGACGTGGCGTTCGGGCACTGCTACCCGACGATGGACGCCCCGGCGATCGGGCGGGTCGCGGCGCTGGACGCGGGCCTGGAGGTGACGGTGCCGGGCATCCAGGTCGATCGGCGCTGCGGTTCGGGGCTGCAGGCGGTGCTGTACGCGGCGATGGCGGTGCAGACCGGCGGGGCGTCGCTGGTGCTCGCCGGGGGCGCGGAGTCGATGTCGGGAGCGTCGTACTACTCGGCGGCCCCGCGCTGGGGCACCAAGGCCGGCGGCTTCGAGATGAAGGACGCGCTGGCCGAGGGCCGGGTGCACGCCGGCGGCAGGAACCACCCCGTGTGGGGCGGGATGATCGAGACCGCGGAGAACGTGCGCAAGCGGTACTCCATCGGCCGCGAGGAGCAGGACCGGCTGGCGGTGCGCAGCCACGAGAAGGCGACCGCGGCGGTCAAGGCGGGCCGCTACGCCGACGAGCTGGTGGCGGTGACGGTGCCGGGGCGCAAGTCCTCGACGGTGGTGGACGCCGACGAGCACATCCGCCCGGACGCGACGCTGGAGTCGCTGGCGAAGCTGCGCCCGATCATGGGGAAGTCCGATCCCGAGGCGACGGTGACGGCGGGCAACGCGTCGGGGCAGAACGACGGCGCGGCGGTGTGCATCGTGACGACGCCGGATCGTGCGGAGCAGTTGGGGCTGCGGCCGCTGGCGCGGCTGGTGTCGTGGGGGCTGGCGGGCGTGGGTCCCGAGGTGATGGGGATCGGGCCGGTGCCGGCGACGGCGGCGGCGCTGGGCCGCGCGGGGCTGACCCTGGCGGACCTGGACGTCATCGAGCTGAACGAGGCGTTCGCCGCCCAGGCGCTCGGGGTCGGGCGCGAGTGGGGCATCGACCTGGTCACCGACGAGCGCGTGAACCCCAACGGCTCGGGCATCTCGCTGGGCCACCCCGTCGGCGCGACCGGGGTGCGCATCCTGGCGACGATGCTGCGCGAGATGGACCGCCGCGAGGCGCGCTACGGCCTGGAGACCATGTGCATCGGCGGCGGCCAGGGCCTGGCGGCGGTGTTCGAGAGGCTGGCGTAAGTCGTGCCAGCGTGGGGGCCACGCTGGCGTCAGACGCCAGGAAAGCCCCCACCTCGCCGGGCCGGTGACGCCGGTCAGCGACCCTGCCAGCGGGGTTCGCGCTTCTCGCGGGCCGCGGTCATGCCCTCGACCGCGTCCTGAGTGCCGCCCGCGACCCGGCGCATCGTCTCGCCGAAGCGGATCGCGTCGGTCTCGCCGAGGTGCGGCGCCCGGCGCGCCATCTCCTTGATCGCGCGCTGGGCCAGGGGCGCGCCGGCGAGCAGCCGGTCGGCGAGCGCGCGGGCCTCGGTCATCAGCTCGTCGTGCGGCACCACGCGCGACACGAGCCCGATCTCCCGGGCGCGCTCGGCGTCGACGCGCTCGCCGGTGAGCAGCAGCTCCATCGCCGGCTGCCAGCCGATGCGCTGGGGCAGGCGGATCGCGCCGACGATCGTCGGGATGCCGAGCCGGACCTCGGGGAAGCCGAACGTCGCCCGCTCGCTCGCGATCACGAGGTCGCACCAGGTGACGAGCGTCAGCCCGTAGCCCAGGCAGTGCCCGTTCACCGCGGCGATGACGGGCTTGTAGATCTCCCAGCCGCTCTCGAACGAGTTGACGGTCGGGCGCTCCCAGAACGAGCCGGGGAAGTCGCCGGCCGGGTTGCCCTCGCCGCTCGCGTCGGCGCCGACGCAGAACGCCCGCCCCTTGCCGGTCACGATGCCGACCCACGCCTCGTCGTCGGCGCGGAAGCGGTCGAACGCCTCGTTGAGCCCGTCGCGCATCGCCCCGTCGATCGCGTTGAGCTTCTCGGGGCGCGCGTAGGTGATCGTCGCGACGTGGCCGTCGCGCTCGTAGCTGACCCGCTCGCTGCTCACGGCGACACCGTAGGGCGGCGGTGCGCACGCGGTGGACCGGCGCGCCCTCCGGGCGAAGGGCGCCCGTGGCCCGTCTAACCAGCACGGGCGGCGCGGACCGGGCCGCCACCAGATGTGCGCGCCTGCCCGTGCCCCAGCACGGGCAAGCGCGCACGAGTGCGCAGCGCCAAGTGACGTACTCGATCGGGGGTCCGGGTCGCCGACGTCGAGGGGCAGGCGCATACTTGTACTCAGCAACCGATTGTACGGAGCATGCAATGGATTCGACCGGGCTCCCCGCGCCGCCGGGGGTGGACGACCGCTGGCTGGTCTCGGACCGCCTCGGCCACCAGCTCATCCGCGTCAAGCGCGCGATGGAGCGCGCCAAGGCCAGCGGGGCGGTCGGCCCCGACGGGGTCGAGCGCGCCGCGTACATCCTGCTCGCCCGCCTCGTCCTCGAGGGCCCCCGGCGCTCGAACGCGCTCGCCGAGTCGGTGCACTCCGACCCCTCGACGGTCAGCCGGCAGGTCGCGGGCCTCGTGCGGGCCGGCCTCGTCGAGCGCACCCCGGACCCCGAGGACGGCCGCGCCACGCTGCTCGCTCCCACGCCCGAGGGCCTGCGCGTCTTCCAGACCAACCGCGATCGCCGCAACCGCGAGATCAGCGCCATGACCGGCCACTGGGACGAGGCCGACCGCGTCCGCCTCGTCGAGCTGCTCGGCCGGCTCGCCGGCGACCTCGAGGACCACACGCCCGCCCCGTCCCACGCCCCGTCCTCACCCGTGCTCGCTTCCCCGGAGACCTCATGAGCACCACCACCGCGGCCCCGGCTCCCCCGGCCGCCGCCACCGACGCCCCGGGGAGCACCGGCTTCACCCACCGGCAGATCCTCGCGATCCTCTCCGGGCTGATGCTCGGGATGTTCCTGGCCGCGCTCGACCAGAACATCGTCGCCACGTCGATCCGCACGATCGCCGACGACCTCAACGGCCTGAACCTGCAGGCCTGGGCGACCACCGCCTACCTGCTCACGGCCACGATCTCGACCCCGCTCTACGGCAAGCTCTCCGACCTCTACGGGCGCAAGCCGTTCTTCCTGTCCGCGATCGGGATCTTCGTCGTCGGCTCGGTGCTGTGCACCATCGCGACCTCGATGTACGAGCTCGCCGCGTACCGCGCCATCCAGGGTCTCGGCGCCGGCGGCCTGATGAGCCTCGCGCTCACGATCATCGGCGACATCGTCCCGCCGCGGGAGCGCGCCCGGTACCAGGGCTTCTTCCTCGCCGTGTTCGGCACGTCGAGCGTGCTCGGCCCCGTGATCGGCGGCTTCCTCGCGGGCCAGGACACGATCATCGGGATCACCGGCTGGCGCTGGGTGTTCCTCGTCAACGTCCCGATCGGGATCATCGCGTTCTTCGTCGTGTTCCGGGTGCTCAACCTGCCGCACACCCGCCGCGAGCACCGCATCGACTGGCCCGGCGCGCTCGCGCTGGCCGTCACGCTCGTCCCGATCCTGATCATCGCCGAGCAGGGTCGCGAGTGGGGCTGGGGCTCCACGTCGGCGATCGTCTGCTACGTCGTCGCGGCGGTGGGCCTGGTCTCGTTCCTGCTCGCCGAGCGGGCGTACAAGGACGACGCGGTGCTCCCGCTGCGCCTGTTCAACAACTCGGTGTTCAGCCTGACCTCGATCATCGCGATCATCACCGGCATCGGGCTGTTCGGCGGGATCGCGCTGGTCCCGCAGTACCTCCAGATCGTCACCGGCTCGACGCCCACCGAGGCGGGCCTGGAGATGCTGCCGCTGGTCGGCGGGCTGATGGTGTCCTCGATCGTCTCCGGCCAGCTCACCTCGCGGACCGGCCGCTACAAGATCTTCCCGGTCATCGGCCTCGGGCTCATGACGATCGGCCTGGTGCTGTTCCACTTCCGGCTGCACTACGACACGCCCTACGGCGAGGTCGCCCTGCTCATGGTCGTGTTCGGCCTCGGCGTCGGGCTCTGCATGCAGACCCTGGTGCTCGCCGTGCAGAACGCGGTGCCGGCCAAGGACATGGGCGTCGCGACCGCGTCGGCGACCTTCTTCCGCCAGATGGGCGGCACGCTGGGCGTCGCGGTGTTCCTGTCGATCCTGTTCTCCACCGTGGGCGACAACATCCGCACGGCGTTCGCCACCGCGATCGGCACCCCGGCGTTCCAGGCCGCGGCCGCCGACCCGGCGGTGCAGGCGAACCCCGCCAACGCCGTCGCGCTGAACCCCGCCACGGGGGCGGCCCAGGTCGTCCAGGACTCCTCGGTCCTCCAGCGGATGGACTCCCGCCTCGCGGAGCCCTTCCTGGTCGGGTTCGCCGACTCGATGGACCTCGTGTTCCTCGTCGCGGCCTGCGTCGTGGCCGTCGGCTTCGTGCTCATCTGGTTCATGCGCGAGCTGCCGCTGCGCACGGTCTCGGGCATCCAGGCCCGCGACGCCGAGCGGGCGGGCGGCCCGGGGGCCGAGGCGGCCGAGTCCGCCGCGCTGAGCGCCCCCTCGACGCCGCCGGTGCCGGCGGACGCCGCCACGGCACCCGCGCAGAACGGACACAGCCAGAACGGGTACGGCCTGAACGGGCACGGCCAGAACGGTCACCACCAGAACGGGCACGCCCAGAACGGCCAGCGCCCCGACTGGGGTCCGCCGTCCACGGTCGGCGCCCCGGCACCGCAGGGCCCCCGGGTCCACGGCCTCGTCACCGGCACCGCCGGCGGCACGGTCACCGCCGCGGACGAGGTGACGATCTCGCTGCACGGCCTCGACGGGGCCCCGCTGCAGCGCACGGGCCTCGACGCGCGGGGCGGCTACGCCCTCACCGCGCCGGGGGCGGGCACGTACGTGCTCATCGCCAGCTCGCCGCGGCGCCGGCCCTTCGCCGAGCTCGTCTCGGTCGACGGGATGCCGGTGCGCCGCGACGTCGCCCTCGCCCGCGTCGCCACCCTCGGCGGGCGGGTCACCGAGCCCGACGGCACGCCGGTCGCCGGGGCCACGGTCACCGTCACCGACCCGGCCGGCGGCGTGGTCGCGGTGCGCCGCAGCGACGATCAGGGCACGTGGGGGAGCGGGGAGACCGAGCCCGGCGTCTACACCGTCACCGTGCTGGCCCCGGGCCGCCCGCCGGCGGCCGGTCGCGTCGACGTCCGCGAGGAGGGCGCCCGCCACGACGTCGTCGTGCCGGTCGTGCGCCACGTGCTCGACGGCGTGGTCCGCGGCGGTGGCGGCGCCCCGGTGCCCGAGTCGCTGGTGGTGCTCGTCGACCGCGACGGCGGCGTCGTCGCCTCGACGGTGACCGGGGAGGACGGCCGCTTCCACTTCGCCGACCTCGCCCCCGGCCGGCACATGCTCACCGCGAGCGGGTTCGCGCCGGTGAGCGAGGAGGTCGTCGTCGACGGGGCGCTGCCGGCGGACGTGACGGTCAGCGTCACCCCGCCGCGCCCCGCGGTCCCGGGCCGCCACGAGGCGCCCGAGCAGCCCGAGCAGACCGGGGACGAGCTCACCCGCTCCGCGTACTGACGGCGGCGGCCGGGACGGGGCACCCCGTCCCGGCCGTCAGCTCGTGGCCCGCTCCAGCGACGCCTCGACCTCGAGCTCGGCGTCGGTGCGCCCCACCCAGGAGGCGCCCTCGACGCTCTTGCCGGGCTCGAGGGTCTTGTAGACCTCGAAGAAGTGCTGGATCTCCAGCCGGTCGTACTCCGAGAGGTGATGGATGTCGCGCAGGTGGTCCTGGCGCGGGTCGCGGGCGGGGACGCACAGGACCTTGTCGTCGGGGCCGGCCTCGTCGGTCATCCGGAACATGCCGATCGGGCGCGCCGCGACCAGGCAGCCCGGGAACGTCGGCTCCTGGATGAGCACCAGCGCGTCCAGCGGGTCGCCGTCCTGGCCGAGCGTGTGCTCGATGTAGCCGTAGTCGGCGGGGTACGCCGTCGCCGTGAACAGCGTCCGGTCCAGCCGCAGCCGGTGGCTCGTGTGATCCATCTCGTACTTGTTGCGGACCCCCTTGGGGATCTCGATCAGTACGTCGAACTCCACGGTGTCGTCACCGCTCCCTGTGCTCGTGCGCCTCGTCGGGGACCCCCGCCCGGCCTCTAGTGTGGGGCACCGGCCGGGGTGAGCCGGCACACCGCACAGGTGACCCCGCCCTCGTCCGGGTGGGGTGAACGGCAGGTGAGGAGGGGTGCGGGCACGTGAGCGGCGACGACCACCCCGCGCACCCCGGGACGCCCTCCGCCGGCCGGCGGTGGGGCCGGCGGCTGCTGGCCGTGCTCGTGACGGTCGTCCTGCTCGGCGGCCTCGGGATCGGCACCGCGCTCTCGGCGCCGGCCTTCGCCCGCTCGGTCGGCCTGCCCGTGGCGCTCGTCGGCGGCGAGGCGGCCGAGCCGCCGGAGCCCGCCACGCCGCGCGCGCGCCTCGCCGCGGTCGGCGCCGACGCGCCCGCTCCCACCGGACCGGGGCTCGCTGCCGCGCTCGACGCCCGCGTCGCGGCCCTGGGCGACGTCACCGGCTCCGTCGTGGACCCCGCCACCGGCGCGGTGCTGTGGAGCCGGCGGCCCTCGGAGCCGCAGGTGCCGGCGTCGGTGACGAAGCTGCTGACCAGCTCGGCCGCGCTGCTGCGCCTCGACCCGACGCTGCGCTGGACGACCACGGTCGTCGCCGGCCCGACCCCGGACTCGGTGGTGCTGGTCGGCGGCGGCGACCCGACGCTGGCGTCGCTGTCGGGCGGGCGCCCGACCGTCTACCCCGACGCCGCGCGCCTCGACGACCTCGTCGCCGCGGTGCAGACGGCCCGCGCCGGGCAGCCGGCGATCAAGCGGGTCTACGTCGACGTCTCCCGCTACGAGAACGGCGGCGGCAACGGCGTCGCCGCCGGCTGGGACCCGACCGACGTCGCGAGCGGGTTCGTCGCCCCGATCGTGCCCGTGATGCTCGACGGCGGGCGCAGCGACCCGACGGCGCTCGACGTCACGCGCACCGCCACGCCCGCCACCGACGCGGCCCGCCAGCTGGGCGCGCGCCTGGCCCGCGGCGGCAGCGCCCCGGTCGCGGTCGTCGGCACCGCCCCGCCGGGCGCGCCCGTGCTCGGGCAGGTGACCTCGCCCCCGGTCACCGAGCTCGTGCGCACCGCGCTGCAGAACTCGGACAACGTGCTGGCCGAGGCCCTGGGCCGCGAGGTGGCCCGGGCCGTCGGCGAGCCGACCACCTTCGACGGGGCCGCCCGGGCGGTCACCCGCGTGCTGGGCGAGGCGGGGATCGGCACCAGCGGGGTCACGCTCGCCGACACCAGCGGGCTCTCGGTGAACGACCGCGTCCCGGCGACCGCGCTCTCGGGGGTCCTCGCGCCCGCTGCCGCCCCGAACGGTGCCGATCCGCGCACCGCGGCCCTGCGTCCCCTGCTCGACGGGCTGCCCGTGGCCGGCGGGGGCGGCACGCTCGCCGACCGCTACACCCCGGGCACGGCGGCGGCGGACGGACGCGGGTGGGTGCGCGCCAAGACCGGCACGCTCACCGCCGCGAACGCGCTGGCCGGCGTCGTCGAGACCGCCGACGGGCGGGTGCTCGCGTTCTCGTTCATGAGCAACGGCGTCGACCCGGGTACGGCCCGGCCGCGGCTGGACGCGCTGGCGGCGGCGCTGCACGCGTGCGGGTGCCGCTGAGCGGGTGACCTGCCGACGTACGGTGGGTTCGTGGCCGCTGACCTGACCTCCGTCCCGCGTGGCACGGGCCTGCCCGTCGACTGGGACCTGGCCGCGGCCACGGGCGCCCGCCTCGTGCCCGCCGGCCCGGTCGTGACGCCCGAGCAGGCGGCCGCCGAGGTCAGCCGGCTGCGCGAGGGCGCGCGGGCGGGGGAGCAGCACGTGCGCGACCTCACCGGCCTCGGCGCCGGCCTCCCGGTGCCCGAGGCCATGGTCGTCGACCGGCCGGGCTGGATCCGGTCGGCCGTCGACGGCATCGCCGCGCTGCTGGGTGACGTCCCCGGTCCCCGCGCGCCGGAGGGCCTGGTCGGCGACGCGCTGGGGCGGGTCACGCGCTCGGCGTCGGGGCTGCAGATGGGCACGCTGCTGGCGTTCCTGGGCAGCCGGGTGCTCGGGCAGTACGACCCGTTCGGCGGGGAGGACCGCGCGGGGCGCCTGCTGCTCGTCGCGCCCAACGTCGTCGCTGCCCAGCGGGCGCTCGACGTCGACGCGCAGGACTTCGCGCTGTGGGTCTGCCTGCACGAGGCCACCCACCGGCTGCAGTTCACCGCCGTCGACTGGCTGCGCGACCACTTCCGCGCCGAGGTCGCCACGTTCGCCGGCGGCTTCGACCGCACCGCGTCGGGCGCCGTCGACCGCCTGCCCGAGGTCCTGCGCGCCGTGCGCCGCGACCCGCCGCGCGACGGCCTGGCGCTGGTCGAGGCGCTGCAGGGCCCCGAGCAGCGCGCCGTGCTCGACCGGCTGCTTGCCCTGACCACGCTGCTCGAGGGCCACGCCGAGCACGTCATGGACGCCGTCGGCCCCGAGGTCGTGCCGTCGGTGGCGTCGATCCGCGCGCGGTTCACCCAGCGGCGCCGCGGCGGGAGCCTCGTCGACCGCGTCCTGCGCACGCTGCTGGGCGTCGACGCGAAGATCAAGCAGTACGAGCAGGGGCGGGTCTTCGTCGACCAGGTGGTGGACGTCGTCGGGCTGTCGGGGCTCAACGCGGTCTGGACCTCGCCGGACACCCTGCCCCGGCGCGCCGAGATCACCGACCCGGCCGCCTGGGTCGCGCGCGTCCACGGCTGACCTCGTCGTGCGGGTGCCCGAGCCGGTCGCCACCGTGCGCCGCGCGGTGCGCGAGGCCCTGGGTGCGTCCGGCGAGGTCCTCGTCGCCTGCTCCGGCGGCGCCGACTCCCTGGCCCTCGCGGCCGCCGCGGTCCACGTCGCGCCGGGGCGGGTCCACGGGGTGGTCGTCGACCACGGCCTGCAGGACGGCTCGGCCGACCGGGCCGCCGACGCCGCCGCGCAGCTGCGGGACCTGGGCGCGACGGCCGAGGTGGTCGCCGTCGACGTCGGCACCGCCGGCGGCCCGGAGGCGGCGGCGCGCGTCGCCCGGTACGCGGCGCTGCGGAGCGCGAGCGAGGCGCACGGCGACGCACCCGTGCTGCTCGGGCACACGCTCGACGACCAGGCCGAGACCGTGCTGCTCGGGCTCGGGCGCGGCTCCGGGGCGCGCTCGCTCGCGGGCATGGCGGCGTGGGATCCGCCGTGGTGCCGGCCCCTGCTCGGCGTCCGCCGGGCGACGACGCGGGCCGCCTGCGCCGCCGCCGGCCTCGGGGTGTGGGACGACCCCCACAACGACGATGACCGGCACACCCGCGTGCGCCTGCGCCACGAGGTGCTGCCGCTGCTCGAGGACGTGCTCGCGGGCGGGGTCGCGCGCGCCCTGGCCCGTACGGCCGGCCAGCTCGCCGACGACGACGCGGCGCTGGTGACCTGGGCCGACGCGCGCCGCGCCCTGCTCGTCGACGCGGACGGCACCCTCGACGCCGTCGGCCTGCACCCCGAGCCGCCCGCGGTCCGCCGGCGCGTGCTGCGCGCGTGGCTCGCCGCTGCCGGTGTCGCGGAGCTCACCGAGGCGCACGTGCGGGCGGTCGACGCGCTCGTCGCGGCGTGGCGCGGACAGGGAGCACCGCCACTCCCCGGCGGGTTGGAGGTGGTGCGGGGGCATGGCAGGCTGCGGATGCTCGCCGGCCCGGACCGGGCACTCGGCGCAGCGGAGCCGGCTCACCGGGAGGCACCGGTTCCACCACCGCCCGCCCTCCCGCCTCGAGCCCCGGTGAGGAGCCCGTCAACGGTGTACGACGGCGACATCGCGTCCGTGCTGATCACCGAGGAGCAGATCCAGGACAAGATCGTCGACCTGGCCGCGCGGATCGGCGCCGACTACGGCGAGCGCGACCAGGACCTCGTCCTCGTCGGGGTGCTCAAGGGTGCCGTGATGTTCATGACCGACCTGGCGCGCCGGCTGCCCATGCCCACGCAGCTGGAGTTCATGGCCGTGAGCTCCTACGGGTCGTCCACCTCGTCGTCGGGTGTGGTCCGCATCCTCAAGGACCTCGACCGCGACATCTCCGGGCGCCGGGTGCTGATCGTCGAGGACATCATCGACTCGGGCCTGACGCTGTCGTGGCTGCGCAAGAACCTGGAGTCGCGGGGGCCGTCCTCGCTCGAGGTGGTCACGCTGCTGCGCAAGCCCGAGGCGGCGAAGCTGGACGTCGACGTGGCCTACGTGGGGTTCGACATCCCCAACGAGTTCGTCGTCGGGTTCGGCCTCGACTACGCCGAGCGCTACCGCGACCTGCCCTACATCGGGACGCTCGACCCGCACGTCTACGCGTGACGGAAGCGTGACGGACCCCGGTCGCTGAACCGTCACTCATCCGGTGCGGCCCCGGGCGTCGCACTGCGGTGACGGGGGGCTACCGTCCGCCACATGGCGGGTGCGCGTCGCTCTCTGTGGCTCGTCAACGGGCTGATCGTGCTGGTGGTGCTCCTCGCCGCCGGCGGTGCCGTCGTGGCGCTGACGTCCAGCGGCGCCCAGGACACCGGGCTGCGCACCACCCCGGTGGGCCGTGGCACGGTCGCCGAGACGGTCACGGCCTCCGGCGGGGTCACCAGCGCCCGCGGGTCCACGTTGAACTTCGCGGCGGGCGGGCGCATCGACGAGGTCCGGGTCGCGGTGGGCGACCGGGTCACGGCCGGCGAGGTCGTCGCCACCCTCGACGCCGACTACGCCGACGCCAACCTCGACGCCGCCCGGGCGCAGCGCGACGCCGCCCGCGAGCAGCTCGACGACGCCCGCGAGGCGCGCGACAACCCGCCGGCGACCGCCACCCCGGCGCCGGCCGCGGCTGCCCCGGCGCCCGCCGCGGGGGCCGGGGCCGCGGCACCCACGATGCCCGGCGCCGCCGCCCCCGGGGCCACCACGCCCGGCGGCACCGCGCCCGGCACGGCGCAGCCGTGCCAGCCCTGCCAGCCGGGGACCCCGGGCCAGCCCGGCCAGCCCGGCCAGCAGCCGCCGGGCCAGCAGCCGCCCGGCCAGCGGGACGCGCCCCTGGTGGGCGTCCACGGCTTCTCGTCCGCGCTCCCCGCGGCCGCGCCGAGCACCACGCCCGCCCCGCCCGGAGGCGGCACCGGCGGCACCGGGACCGGGACCACGGGCGGCGCCGGGGGCACCGGCGCTGCGGGCGGGGCCGGCGGGGCCGGCGCGACCGGGGGCTCCGCGAGCTCGCCCGAGACCGCCGTCGCGCAGGCCGAGGCCTCCCTGGCGCAGGCCGAGGCGTCGGTCGTGCAGGCCGAGCAGGCCACCGAGGACCTCGAGCTCGCGTCGCCGCAGGACGGCACCGTCGTCAGCCTCGACGCCGGCCCCGGCCAGCTGGTGCCCGCCGGCGGCACGGTGACGAGCTCGACGTCGTCGGGCAACCCGACCGGCGGCACGCTGCCCGACGGCTCGGCCGCGGGCGGGTCGGGTGCCGCCGGGGCCGCCGCGTCGGCGGCGGCCGGGGCCGCGGGCGCGGCCGGTGCCGCGGGCGGCGGCGCCGGTGGGTCGGGCGGCGTCACGGGCTCGCCGACGGCGCCGGCGGTCATGACCGTCCTCGACCTCTCGGCCCTGCAGATCCGGGCGGAGGTCCCCGAGCTCGACGTGGGCCGGCTGACGGTGGGCCAGCCGGTCGAGGTGACGGTGAACGCGCTGGCCGGTCAGACGCTGCCGGGCACGGTCACCGCCGTCGACCTGCTGCCCGGCACCGGCAGCTCGGTGCAGTACGGCACCGTCGTCACCCTCGCCGGCCCGCCGCCCAACCTGCGGCCCGGGATGTCGGCGAGCATCGCCGTGACCGTCGCGCAGTCGCCGAACGTGACCTTCCTGCCGTCGGTGGCGGTGACGCCGATCGGCGGCGAGTCCGCGACGTCGGGCACCGTGCGGGTCCTCGGGCCCGACGGCGTCCCGCAGGACCGCACGGTCGGGCTGGGGCTCTCGTCGGACACGCTCACCGAGGTGCGCTCGGGGCTCGCGCCCGGCGAGCTCGTCGTGCTGCCCGACCCGAACACCGCCAACGTGTTCGGCCCCGGGCAGGGGCCGCCGCCGAGCCTGGAGGGCGGCGGGGACTCGGGCGGGCGCGGCGGGGGATGACCGCGGACGCGCCGGTCCCGCACGTCCTCGACGTGCGCGGGCTCTCGAAGGTCTACGGCGAGGGCGAGACCGCCGTGCACGCCCTGCGCGACGTCGACTTCTCGGTGCGCCGCGGGGAGTTCGTCGCGGTCATCGGCCAGTCGGGGTCGGGGAAGTCGACGCTGCTCAACGTCCTCGGGTGTCTCGACGCCCCGACGTCGGGGAGCTACTTCCTCGAGGGCCTCGACGTCGCGCAGCTCGACGAGCGCCAGCAGGCCGTGATGCGCAACCGGCAGATCGGGTTCGTGTTCCAGGCGTTCAACCTCATCCCGCGCACGAGCGCGCTCGCCAACGTCGAGCTGCCGCTGATCTACGCCGGGGCCGGGCGGCGGGTGCGCCGCGAGCGGGCGCTGGCGGCGCTGCAGCTCGTGGGCCTGGCCGAGCGCTCCGACCACCGTCCCAACGAGCTCTCCGGCGGCCAGCAGCAGCGTGTCGCGGTGGCCCGCGCGCTGGTCACGGGCCCGGCGCTGCTGCTCGCCGACGAGCCCACCGGCAACCTCGACTCGGAGAGCACCACCGACGTCCTCGCCCTGTTCGACGGCCTGCACCGCAGCGGCCGCACGATCGTGCTGATCACCCACGACGACGAGGTGGCCGCCCGCGCGGAGCGCGTCGTCGTCGTCCGCGACGGGCGGCTGACCGAGGCGTCGCCGCGGCGGGCGCGGGCGTGGTGACCCGGTGAGCCCACGATGAGTCCGGTCGAGATCGTCCGCTTCGCGGTGCGCGGTCTGATCGCGAACCGGCTGCGGTCGCTGCTGACGATGCTCGGGATCATCATCGGCATCGCCGCGGTCATCCTGCTCACGGCGCTGGGCAACGGGGCGTCGCAGTACATCCAGGGTCAGATCGCGGGCCTGGGCGCCAACAGCATCACGGTCATCCCGCGCCAGCCGCCCGCGAGCGCCGGCACCGACGGCCGGCCGCTGAGCGCCGCCGACGCCCGCGCCCTCGCCGACCCGCAGGGCGCGCCGGACGTCGCGTCGGTGTCGCCGGTGGTGACGGTGTCGGCGTCGGTGGACGCGGGGCGGGCGAGCTCCGACGCCACGGTCATCGGCAGCACGCCCACCTACTTCACGGGCGCCAACGTGCAGCTCGGCACCGGGCGCACCTACACCGAGGCCGACGTCGCCGCGGGGCGCAAGGTCCTGATCCTGGGCCGGACCGTCGCCGACGACCTGTTCGGCCTGGGATCGGACCCCGTCGAGCGCGACGTGCTCGTGCGCGGCGTGCCGTTCCGCGTGATCGGCACGCTGGCCAAGGCCGGGCAGGGCCAGGGCCTGTCGAACCCCGACGAGAACGTGCTCGCGCCGATCACCGCGCTGCAGGGCTCGCTGACCGGTTTCGGCGACCTCAGCCAGATCGTCGTGCAGGCCCGGTCCACCGAGGCGCAGTCCGCCGCCGAGAGCGAGATCAACAGCATCCTCGACCGCCGGCACGGCATCAGCAGCCCCGACGCCCGCGACTACCAGGTCATCAGCGCCCGCCAGCTCGCCGAGGTGCTCAACCAGACGCTGGGGGCGTTCACCCTGCTGCTCGCGGCGATCGCGGCGATCTCGCTGGTGGTCGGCGGGATCGGGATCACGAACATCATGCTGGTGTCGGTCACCGAGCGGACCCGGGAGATCGGCATCCGCAAGGCCCTCGGCGCGCCACCGTCGGCGATCCTCGGCCAGTTCCTCGTCGAGTCGATCATCCTGAGCCTGGTCGGCGGCGTGCTCGGCGTGGCGGTCGGCTTCGCCGGCACCCTCGTCCCGCTCGGCGACTTCCGCCCCGTCGTCCTGCCCGCCGCCGTGGTCGCGGCGGTGGGGGTGTCGGCAGCCATCGGCATCTTCTTCGGCGCCTACCCCGCCCGCCGCGCGGCACGCCTGCGCCCCATCGACGCCCTGCGTCGCGAGTGACCCCGTGACGTCCCGAGGAGGAGCCGTGAGCCAGTCGCCCGAACCCGACCGGTCGGCGTCGGAGCCCGCCGAGACCGCGTCGACGGAGACGGCGGGACCGGAGCCGGCGGGGACCACCGAGACGACCGAGGAGCCCCGTCGGCCCGCCGACGACGACGGCCACGGCGCGGTCACCGAGCAGTTCCCGGTGCCCCCGCCCGCGCGCCGGTCGCCGGCGCCCCGTGGACCGATGGGGGGCCCGCAGGGTCCTCCGCCGGGCCAGCCGCCCGAGCGCTCGCCCGACCAGGAGCGGGCGGCCGCGGTGCTCGACCAGCCCGTCGACGACCGCGACCTCGCCACCCGCCTGCGCCGCCCCGGTCTCGCGCGGTCGACGCGGGTGCTCCTGCTGGTGCTCGGCGCGGTGGTCTGCCTGGCGCTCGGCGCCTTCGTGGGCCGGGCGACGGCGCCGGACATCGGCCCGGGCTCGGTGCCCGACCTGCTGGGCGTCGTCGAGTCCGTCCAGCCGAGCAGCGGCGGCTTCCCGATCGTCACCATCCGCTCGGGCGACGGCACGCTCACGCCGCTGCGGACCTCGGCGGGCACGAGCGTCGCGGTGCCGCGCCCCGACGGGCCCGCGGGTCTGCGGGCGGGCCAGCAGGTGACCGTGCACGCCGAGCGCGGCGCCGACGGCGCGATCACCGCGGTGCGCGTCGACGTCCCGGCGGGCGGCTGACAGGCGGAGGCGGGGCAGCGAAGGACGCCTCGCCTGCGTCGCACGCAGCGGAGGTGACCTTCGCTCCCGACCACCACCCACCCCGAGCTGATCCCGCCCGCGCGCCGGGGCACCGCTAACCTCCCCCCGTGGCCGACCAGGGTGCAGCTGCCGAGATCGCCGCCGGGTACGCGACGGAGGCCGGGGCGCTCGAGCTCGGCACCGTCGTCGTCGACGGTGTCGCCGACCCCGCCGCGCGGGTGCGGATCCCGTTCGCGACGCTGAACCGTCACGGCCTCGTGGCCGGCGCGACGGGCACGGGCAAGACGAAGACGCTGCAGAACCTCGCCGAGCAGTGCTCGGCGGCCGGGGTCCCGGTGCTGCTGGCCGACATCAAGGGCGACCTCTCGGGCCTCGCCCGCGCCGGCGAGTCGTCCGACCGCGTCACCCAGCGCTCCGCCGACACCGGCGACGACTGGACGCCCACCGCGTTCCCTGTGCAGTTCCTGTCGCTGGGGGCGGGGATCGGCGTGCCGGTGCGCGCGACGATCACGGCGTTCGGGCCGATCCTGCTGGCCAAGGTGCTGGGCCTCAACGACACGCAGGAGTCGACGCTCGGGCTGATCTTCCACTGGGCCGACCAGCAGGGCCTCGCGCTGCTGGACACCAAGGACCTGCGCTCGGTGATCCAGCACCTGCTCTCCGACGAGGGCAAGGAGCAGCTCAAGGGCATCGGCGGGGTCTCGGCGTCGACGGCCGGGGTGATCCTGCGGGCGCTGGTCAACCTCGAGGCCCGCGGCGGCGACGAGTTCTTCGGCGAGCCCGAGTTCGACCCCACCGATCTGCTCGCGGTGGAGCCCGACGGCAAGGGCCGGGTGACCCTGCTCGAGCTGGCCGACCAGCAGGCCGACCCGACGCTGTTCTCCACGTTCCTCATGTGGCTGCTCGCCGAGCTCTTCGAGGAGCTGCCCGAGGCCGGCGACATCGAGAAGCCCAAGCTCGTCTTCTTCTTCGACGAGGCCCACCTGCTGTTCTCCGACGCGTCGAAGGCGTTCCTCGACCGCATCGAGCAGACGGTGAAGCTCATCCGGTCCAAGGGCGTCGGCGTCTTCTTCTGCACCCAGCAGCCCACCGACGTGCCGAACGACGTGCTCTCGCAGCTCGGGGCGCGGGTGCAGCACGCGCTGCGGGCGTTCACGCCCGACGACCAGAAGGCGCTGACGCGCACCGCGCGCACCTACCCGAAGAGCAAGGTCTACGACATCGAGGAGTCGCTGACCTCGCTGGGGACCGGCGAGGCCATCGTCACCGTGCTCTCCGAGCGGGGCGCCCCGACGCCCGTGGCGTGGACGCGGCTGCGCGCGCCGCGCTCGCTGATGGCCGCGATCGGCGAGCCGGCGGTCACCGAGGCCGCGCACGGCTCCCCGCTGTGGGGGAAGTACGGCACGCCGCTGGACCGGGAGTCGGCCTACGAGAAGCTGTCGGCGAGCTCCGGGGCGACGGGCGCGCCGGCCACGCCGCCCGCGGAGCCGGTGCCGCCCCAGCAGCCCCCGCAGGAGGCGCCGCCGCAGGCCCCGCCGCCGGCGGAGGACGAGGGCCCGGGGTTCGTGGAGAAGGCGATGGCCAACCCGGTGGTCAAGTCGTTCGCCCGTTCGCTGGCCTCGTCGCTGGGACGTGAGATCACGCGCGGCCTCTTCGGCACCGCGCGCCGGCGGCGCTGAGGGCGCGGGCGAGCTCGCGCGCCCGGCCCGGTGTCGTGCCCGGGGGGTACGATCGAGCAGATCAGGGCCCCACGGACCACCGTGCGTGCGCGGACCCCGAGCCGAGACGAACTGACTCCGACCGCAGGGTCCACCCGGGGAGGGTCGAGGGCCGCCTGGAGGCCGCAACCGCATGGACCGCAAGCGCCTTCTCCGCAATCCACTCATCTGGATCGTGGTGTTCTTCCTGGTCTACCTCGGGGTGTCCTCGCTGCTCAGCGACACCCGGGGGTACACCGAGGCCCCCACCTCGCTCGCGCTGCAGCAGATCGAGACGCGCAACGCGTCGGAGATCACGATCGAGGACAAGGAGCAGCGGCTCCGCCTGACCCTCGCCAACCCGGTGCAGGTGCCGGGCGTCGACGGCGCGCAGGCCACGACGACCAACCAGATCTACGCGCAGTACCCGGCCGCCGCGACCGACCAGATCTTCGCCCTGGTCCGGCAGAACCAGGTGCCCCAGGGCTTCGACACACGGGTCACGCAGGACTCGATCCTGACCCAGATGCTGATCTACCTGATCCCGCTGGGTCTGGTGCTGCTGCTGCTGTTCTGGATGATGAACTCCCAGGGCGGCGGCAACCGCGTCCTGTCGTTCGGCAAGTCCAAGGCCAAGCAGCTCAACAAGGACATGCCGAAGACCACCTTCGCCGACGTCGCGGGCGCGAACGAGGCGGTGGAGGAGCTCTACGAGATCAAGGACTTCCTCCAGAACCCGAGCCGCTACCAGCAGCTCGGCGCCAAGATCCCCAAGGGCGTCCTGCTCTACGGCCCGCCCGGCACCGGCAAGACGCTGCTGGCCCGCGCGGTGGCCGGCGAGGCGGGCGTGCCCTTCTACACGATCTCGGGCTCGGACTTCGTCGAGATGTTCGTCGGTGTCGGCGCCTCTCGCGTGCGCGACCTGTTCGAGCAGGCCAAGCAGAACTCCCCCTGCATCGTGTTCGTCGACGAGATCGACGCCGTCGGCCGGCACCGCGGTGCGGGCATGGGCGGCGGCCACGACGAGCGCGAGCAGACGCTCAACCAGCTGCTCGTCGAGATGGACGGCTTCGACTCCCGCGGCGGCATCATCCTCATCGCCGCGACGAACCGCCCCGACATCCTCGACCCGGCGCTGCTGCGCCCCGGCCGCTTCGACCGCCAGATCCCCGTGGCGGCCCCGGACCTCGCCGGCCGGCGCGCGATCCTGCACGTGCACTCCGCGGGCAAGCCGCTGGCGCCCGACGCCGACCTCGACGGCCTGGCCAAGCGCACGGTCGGGTTCTCCGGCGCCGACCTCGCCAACGTCATCAACGAGGCCGCGCTGCTCACCGCCCGCCTCGGCGGGCAGCAGATCACCGGCGCGAACCTCGAGGAGTCGGTCGACCGCGTGATCGGCGGCCCGGCGCGCCGGAGCCGGATCATCTCCGAGCAGGAGAAGAAGGTCGCGGCGTACCACGAGGCCGGCCACGCGCTCGCGGCGTGGGCGATGCCCGACATCGAGCCGGTCTACAAGGTCACGATCCTGCCGCGCGGGCGCACCGGCGGCCACGCGCTCGTCGTCCCCGAGGACGACAAGGAGCTCATGACCCGCTCCGAGATGATCGCGCGGCTCGTGTTCGCCATGGGCGGGCGCTCGGCCGAGGAGCTGGTGTTCCACGAGCCGACCACCGGCGCGTCGTCGGACATCGAGCAGGCCACCAAGATCGCCCGCGCGATGGTCACCGAGTACGGCATGAGCGGCAAGCTCGGCGCGGTGAAGTACGGCCAGGAGCAGGGCGAGCCCTTCCTCGGCCGCACCGCGGGCCGGCAGGCCGACTACTCGCTCGAGGTGGCCCACGAGATCGACGAGGAGGTGCGCAAGCTCATCGAGGCGGCGCACACCGAGGCGTGGGAGATCCTCAACACCCACCGCGACGCCCTCGACGCCCTCACCGGCGAGCTCATCGAGCACGAGACGCTGCAGCGCAAGGACCTCGAGCGCATCTTCGCGTCGGTCACCAAGCGCCCGCGGATCACCGCGTTCAACGACTTCGGCGAGCGCCACCCCTCGGACCGGCCGCCGATCAAGACCCGCCGCGAGCAGGCCGTCGAGCGCGGCGAGCCCTGGCCGCCGGCCGGCGAGCGCGACGAGCGCGCGGCGGTCAGGACGGCCGTCGGCAACGGCTCGGGCAACGGGCACGCCGTGCACGGCACCAACGGTGCGCACGGCTCCCACGCCTCGGGCAGCGGCCCCGACGCCGGGTCCGGCTACGACGCCGGCTCCGGGCACGACGGCGGCTCGACGCCGACGCCGCCCGCGGGCCTGCCCTCCACGGGCATCCCGGACGTCTACCGCACGGGCGCCAACGGGCGCCGGTCCGCGGACGCCGGCGACAAGCCGTCGTCGGTGGCCCCGAACTACGGGGCGCCGCCCGGGTGGACGCCCGCCACCGTCCCGCACGGCACCACCTGGAACCCCGGCGGCGCCGGGCGCTCCGGCGGTCAGCACGGTGCTCCGTACGGCGGACAGCACGGTGCGCCGCAGGGCGGTCCCGCCGCAGGGCCGTACGGCTCGTCACGCTCGCCGGGCGAGGCCGTTCCGAACCCGTACGGTGAGCCGGACGGCCGCACCCGCGAGGGTCGGCACACCGGTTCGCCGGGCTGGGCCCGCGACGGCCAGCCCGGACAGGACGGTCACGACGGCCCCGACGGCGGTCCCGAGGGACGCGACACCCCGCGCGGTCAGGGCTGAGCCAGGGTCGGCGCGCGCCGCCGACCGGGTCGAGGAAGACCGCGAGGGAGACGTGACGACGAGCCAGGAGCTGGACGGCGACCTCGACCCCACCGGGGTGCGGCCCGATGACGACGGAGCCGGCGGCCCGGTGGGCGCGGCGATCGCCCCGCCGTGGCCGGGCTTCGACGCCCCGCGCGCCGAGGCCGCGGTGCGCGAGCTGCTGCTCGCGGTCGGGGAGGACCCGGACCGCGAGGGCCTGCGCGAGACCCCGGCGCGGGTGGCGCGGGCCTACGAGGAGCTCTTCGCCGGCCTGCGCAGCGACCCGGCCGCGGTGCTCGACCGCACCTTCGCCGAGGACCACGACGAGCTCGTGCTCGTGCGCGACATCCCGATGTTCTCGACGTGCGAGCACCACCTGCTGCCCTTCCACGGGCAGGCGCACGTCGCCTACATCCCCGCCCACGACGGCCGGGTCACGGGGCTGAGCAAGCTCGCCCGCCTCGTCGACCTCTACGCGCGGCGCCCCCAGGTCCAGGAGCGGCTCACGCGCCAGGTCGCCGACGCGCTGTCCGAGCGGCTCGGGGCCCGGGGCGTGCTCGTGGTGATCGACGCCGAGCACCAGTGCATGTCCGCGCGCGGGGTGCGCAAGCCCGGCGCCCGCACCACGACGTCGGCGGTGCGCGGGGTCATGAAGACCTCGGCGAGCACCCGCGCCGAGGCCCTCGGCCTGATCCGGGGCAGCTGAGTGACCACCCCCCGCCCCGTCCCGCACGCGCTGCCCGACCCCGGGCGGTGCGTGGTGATGGGCGTCCTCAACGTCACCCCCGACTCGTTCTCCGACGGCGGGCGCTGGCTCGACCGCGACCACGCCGTGGCCCACGGCGTCGACCTGCACCGCCGCGGCGCCGACCTCGTCGACGTCGGCGGCGAGTCGACGCGCCCCGGCGCGCAGCGCATCGACGCCGAGACCGAGACGGCCCGCGTGGTGCCCGTGGTCCGCGAGCTCGTGGCGTCCGGGGTGCGCGTCAGCGTCGACACCACGCGCGCCGCCGTCGCCGCCGCGGCCGTCGAGGCCGGCGCCACCATGGTCAACGACGTGTCCGGGGGCCTGGCCGACCCGCGCATGGCCGCCACCGTCGCCGACACCGGCGTCCCCTGGGTGATCATGCACTGGCGCGGTCCCAGCGACCGGATGACCGAGCTGGCGTCCTACGAGGACGTCGTTGGCGAGGTCCGGGCCGAGATCGTCGAGCAGGTCGACCGCGCGGTGATGGCGGGCGTCGACCCGGCGCGGCTCGTCCTCGACCCCGGGCTCGGCTTCGCCAAGACCGCGGCGCACAACTGGCAGCTGCTGCGCAAGCTCCCGGTCTTCACCGGGCTCGGCTTCCCGATCCTCATCGGGGCGTCGCGCAAGCGCTTCCTCGGCGCCCTGCTCGCCGACGACGACGGCACCCCCCGCCCGCCCGACGGCCGCGAGATCGCCACGGCCGCGGTGTCGGCGCTGGCGGCGGCGCAGGGCGCGTGGGGTGTGCGGGTGCACGAGGTCGGGCCGTCACTGGACGCGGTCGCGGTCGCGGCGGCCTGGTCGTGGGGCACGTCGCCGGCGGAGGTCGAGCCGTGACCGACGTGACGGACCGCATCGCCCTGCGCGGGCTGCGGGTGCGCGGGCACCACGGCGTGTTCGACCACGAGCGCCGCGACGGCCAGGACTTCGTGCTCGACCTGGTGCTCGACGTCGACCTCGCCCCGGCCGGCGCGTCCGACGACCTCGCCGACACCGTCGACTACGGCGCGCTCGCCGAGGGCGCGGCGGCCGTGGTCGCCGGTCCGCCGCGGCAGCTGATCGAGGCCGTCGCCGCCGAGGTCGCCGAGCGGGTGCTCGCCGACGCGCGCGTCGCCGCCGTCGAGGTGACGCTGCACAAGCCGCAGGCCCCGATCGGCGTCCCGTTCGACGATGTCGCGGTGGTGGTGCGGCGGGAGCAGCCGCGGTGAGCCGGGCGGTGCTCTCGCTGGGCTCGAACATCGGCGACCGGGCGGCGAACCTGAACGGGGCCCTCGCCACCCTGCGCGCCGCGGGCGCCCGGGTCGTGGCCGTCTCGCCGGTGTACGCGACGGCGCCGTGGGGCGGGGTCGAGCAGGACGAGTTCCTCAACGCCGTCGTCGTGGTCGAGGACCCGGCGTCCCGGCCGCAGGACTGGCTCGCCCGCGCCCGCGCCGCCGAGAGCCGCGCCGGGCGCACCCGTGACGTGCGCTGGGGCCCCCGCACGCTGGACGTCGACGTGATCGACGTCGACGGCACCACCAGCGACGACCCGCGGCTGACCCTGCCGCACCCGCGCGCCCACGAGCGCGCGTTCGTGCTGATCCCGTGGCTCGACGTCGACCCCGACGCCCGGATCACCGGGCGCGGGCGTGCCGCCGACCTGCTCGCGGCCCTGCCCGACGCCGAGCGCGACGGCGTCCGGCGCGACGCGGCCGAGCTGGCGGGGCCGCGGTGAGGACCCGGACGAGCCCGTCGGTGCTGCTCGTCGCCGCGGTCGCGGCGGGGCTGACGGTCAACGTGCTCCTGCAGGCCGCGTACGGCGAGCTGCCGCCCCTGCCGCTGCTCGCCGGGCTCACGCCGCTCGTGCTCGGCCTCGCCGAGCTCGTGCTCGCCGGCGTGCTGCGCGCCCGCATCCGGCGCCGGCCCGGGTCGCGACCGGTCGACGCGCTCGCCACGGCCCGGGCGGTGGCGCTGGCCAAGGCGTCGTCGCTGGCCGGGGCGCTGGTGGGCGGCGCGTGGGTCGGGGTGCTGGCCTACGTCCTGCCGCTGCGCGACCGGGTCGACGCCGCGGGCGCCGACACGGCCAGCGCCGTGGTGGGTGTCGTCGGCGCGGCCGTCCTCGTGGGCGCCGGGCTCTGGCTGGAGCACTGCCTGCGCACGCCCGACGACCGCGACGGCCCGGCCGACCGCAGCGACCGCTCGGGGCCCTCGGGCCCGGCGCGCCGGCCCTGAGCGGGACGTCACCCGACCGCGGACCGGCCGTGCCCCGGCGGGGGGACCCGGGCCGGACCCGTGTCCTCGCTATCGTGGACCGATGAGCACCCCGGACGGGGAGCTGCGCGCGAGCGTCGGCCCCGACCGCCGACGCGGCGCGTTGGTCGGCGCGGCATCCGTGCTCGCGGTGCTCGCCGCGTCCGCCGTGGTGCTCGCCGAGGACGCCCGGTGGCTGCGCCTGGCCGTGGTGGCTGCGCTCTGGGCCGCGCTGATCGCCGCCTTCGTGCTCGCCCGCCAGGCACGGGCCGCCGCGGCCGGGGCGGAGGCGGTCGCGGAGGCGGACGACCTCGCCGACGAGCTCGCTGCCGCGCAGGAGGAGGCCGAGGAGCGGATCGCGGCCCTGCAGCGCGACCACGAGCGACGCCTGGCCCGCGAGACCGGCGCCCGCGAGGAGGCCGAGCTGGTCGCGGAGAAGGCCCGCGAGGAGGCCGCGTCGCTGCGCGAGGAGCTGGTCCGCGAGCGGTCGCACGCCGACGCGGTGACGCTGCAGTCGGTCGGGGTGCCCGCCGTGCACGGGGCGCCCGGCCCGCGCGGGGTGCGCCTGCGGGTCGTCGGCGACTCCGGGCCGCTGCCCCGGGGCGCGGCGCCGGTGCCGCCGCCCGCCCCGCTGCGCCCGACCGGGCCGAGCGCCCCCGCCCCTCGCTCCGGGAGCTCCTCGGGCGCCTCCCGCCCTGGCATGGCCCCCCTGCGCCGGGCGCCCGGACCCGACCGCCCGCTGCGTCCCGCGGCGCCCCCGGACGCGCCGGCCCCTGCCGCGCTCGCGGGCGGCTCGTTCGTCGACCAGTACGTCCGCGAGGCCGGCTACGCACCCGGCGAGCAGGCGCCCGACGACCAGCCCGACGAACGCCGGGCCCGCCGCGGTCCGCCCCGTGGCGCCGCCAACCGCTGGCCCGGCGACTCCTCCACCAGCGGCGGGCGCACCGTCGCCGAGCTCCTCGCCGCCCACGCGGCCACCGGCGGTCCCGGCGGACGCCGCCGCCGCGAGCCCTGACCGGGCTCCTGAGCCGGCCGCAGGGACCCGACCCCGCGCCCCCCGGCGTCGAGGTCGTTACCCTCCGGCAGAGTGATCGCCCCTCCCGTCCGCTTCGCGCCGCAGCAGCGCCGGACGTTCGTCTGGCCCCTGGTCGGCCTGACGGTGCTCGGGCTCTGCGGCCTGGCCACGGTCGGCCTCGCGAGCACCGAGATCGGCGTGGCCGGCGTCCTCGTCGGCGTCGTGCTCGCGCTGCTCCCGGTCGCGCCGGTGGTGGCCGCGTTCCTCTGGATCGACCGCTTCGAGCCCGAGCCGCCGCGCCTGCTGCTCGCCGCGTTCCTGTGGGGCGCGGGGCTGTCGGCGCTCGTCGCGGTGGTCATCAACTCCAGCGCGATCATCGCCGCCGAGCTGCTGCTCGGGCGCGGTCAGGGCGACCTGATCGGCGCGGTGATCTCGGCCCCGCTGGTCGAGGAGTTCGTCAAGGGCGCGTTCGTCGTCGGTCTGCTGCTCGTGCGGCGCCGGGAGTTCGACGGGGTCGTCGACGGCGTCGTCTACGCCGGGATCACCGCGGCGGGCTTCGCGTTCACCGAGAACATCATCTACTTCGGCCGGGCCTTCACCGAGGCCGAGGGGGCGCCCGCCACGGCCGTCGTGGCGACGTTCGTGCTGCGCGGCGTGCTCTCGCCGTTCGCGCACCCGCTGTTCACGGCGATGATCGGCATCGGGGTCGGGATCGCCGCCGGCGCCCGCTCGCGGGTCGTCGGCACGGTGGCGGTGCTCGGCGGCTACGTGCTCGCGGTGATCCTGCACGCGCTGTGGAACTCCTCGACGCAGCTCGGCGCCGGGTTCTTCGGGGTGTACCTGCTGATCATGCTGCCGCTGTTCGCCGGCATGATCGGCCTCGTCGTCTGGCAGCGCCGCCGGGAGCGCGACGTCCTCGCCGCCCAGATGCCCGGCTTCGCCGCCGCGGGCTGGATCGCGCCGAGCGAGGTGGCGCTGCTCTCGAGCCTCACCGGGCGGCGGCGGTGGCGAGCGGCCGTGCACCGGCGGGCGGGCAAGGTCGCGGCACGAGCCGTCGAGGACTACCAGCACGCGGTCACCGAGCTCGCCTTCCTGCGGGCGCGGGCCGAGCGCGGCGCGCTGCCGCCCCGCGCGGACTGGCACGCCGAGCTCCTCGACACCGTCGTGCGCACGCGCCTGGCCGCCGTCAACGCCCCCGGGGTGCAGGGCCCCACGGGCCCACCGCCCGGCGCCGGCGGCCCGCCACCCTCGTGGTTCGGCGGCGCGCCCGGTGGTCACCCCGGCCAGCCGGGCCCGCCCCGGCACTGAGCGTCGCCGCGCCGGGTGTGCAGCGAAGGACGCCTCGGCTGCGTGGGACGCAGCGAAGGACGCCTTCGCCCGCCACCGCCCCCCACGTCCCGCCGCGTGAACCCGCTCACCGCCGCCACCGCGGCGCGCGGCGGCGGTTACCGTGGGCCTCAGTGATCGTCCGGTACCCGCGCGAGTGGGACGGGAACGAGCCGGAACGAGGTGGCGCGTGGGCACCGACGCCGACGAGGGCGTCGGGCGGTGGGAGCAGAGCTCTGCCGGTCCGACCCCTCGCGAAGGATCCCGGCTCGCGGTCGGCGTGGTCTCCGCCGGGCGGGTCGGCGCCGTGCTGGGCGCCGCGCTCGCGGCCGCAGGCCACACCGTCGTCGCCGCCTCCGCGGTGTCCCGCGCCTCGCGGGCCCGCGCCGAGGCCCTGCTGCCCGGCGCCGAGATCCTCCCGCCCGACGAGGTCGTGCGCCGGTCCGACCTCGCGCTGCTCGCGGTGCCCGACGACGTGCTGCCCGGCCTGGTCCGCGGGCTCGCCGCGTCGGACTGCCTGCGCCCCGGGCAGATCGTCGTCCACACCTGCGGCGCCGCCGGCGTCGGCGTGCTGGCCCCGGCCGTCGAGCACGACGTGCTCCCGATCGCCCTGCACCCCGCGATGACGATCACCGGGCGCGCCGAGGACGTCGCGCGCCTGTCCGGCGCCTGCGTCGGCGTCACCGCTCCCGAGGGTCCCCTGGAGGACGCCGAGGCGGCCTGGCTGGTCGGCGAGGCCCTGGTCGTCGAGATGGGCGCCGAGCCCGTCCGCATCCCCGAGGCCGCGCGCCCGCTCTACCACGCGGCCCTGGCCCACGGCGCGAACCACCTGGTCACGCTCGTGCGCGAGGCCGCCGACCTGCTCCGCGGCGCCGGCATCGAGCCCGCCGAGCGGGTGCTCGCGCCGCTGCTGTCCGCCGCGCTGGACAACGCCCTGCGCCACGGCGACCGCGCGCTGACCGGGCCCGTCGTCCGCGGCGACGCCGGCACGATCGCGACCCACCTGCAGCACCTCGAGGACCGCGCCCCCGACGCGGCCCCGCTCTACCGGGCCCTGGCCCGCCGCACCGCCGAGCGCGCCCGCGCCGGCGGCCTGCTCGACCCGGCCGCCGCGGACCACGTCGTGTCCGCCCTCGCCGAGAGGCACCGCCCGTGACCAAACCGTCCAGCCTGCGCACCCACGACCTCGTGGGTCGCGCGCGCCCCCGGTACCGCGCCGACAACCTGACCGTGCACCGCGACCCGACCGCCCTGCGTCGCGTCACCCGCGCGCTGCGGGGCGCCGGTCGGCGCGTCAACCTCGTGCCCACCATGGGCGCCCTGCACGAGGGCCACCGCGAGCTCATGCGCCGGGCCCGCGGCGTCCCCGGCGCGACCACCGTCGTCTCGATCTTCGTCAACCCGCGCCAGTTCGCGCCGGGCGAGGACCTCGACCGCTACCCGCGGGCCTTCGAGGGCGACCTCGAGATGTGCCGCGAGGAGGGCGTCGAGCTCGTCTTCGCCCCCGAGGTCGAGGACGTGTACCCGGCGGGGTTCGCGACCTCGGTGCACCCCGGGCCGCTGGGCGACGAGCTCGAGGGCGCCGTGCGCCCGGGCCACTTCGCGGGCGTGCTCACCGTCGTCGCCAAGCTCTTCGCGATCACCGTGCCCGACGTCGCGTTCTTCGGCGAGAAGGACTACCAGCAGCTCACGCTCGTCAAGCGCATGGTGCGCGACCTCGACATCGACGTCCACGTCGTCGGCGTCCCGACCGTGCGCGAGAGCGACGGGCTCGCGCTGTCGAGCCGCAACGCCTACCTCTCCGACGACGAGCGCGCAGCCGCGGTCGCCCTCTCCGCGTCGCTGGCGGCCGGCCAGTACGCCGGGGAACAGGGCGCGGCCGCGGTGCTCCACGCCGCGCGGTCGGTGCTCGACGCCGAGCCCCGCCTGCAGCTCGACTACCTCGAGCTGCGTGACGACGACCTCGGGCCCGCCCCCGAGATCGGCCCCGCCCGCCTGCTCGTCGCCGCCCGGGCCGGCGCCACCCGCCTGATCGACAACGCGGCCGTGTCCGTCGTGAGGAGAGTCTGACGTGCAGCGCACAATGCTGAAGTCCAAGATCCACCGTGCGACGGTGACCGACGCGAACCTGCACTACGTGGGTTCGGTGACCGTCGACGAGGACCTCATGCGGGCCGCGGACCTGCTGCCCGGCGAGCAGGTGGCCATCGTCGACGTCACCAACGGCGCCCGCCTCGAGACCTACGTGATCACCGGCCCCGCCGGCTCCGGGGTCATCGGGATCAACGGCGCCGCCGCGCACCTCGTCTCGCCCGGCGACCTCGTCATCCTCATCTCCTACGGGGTCATGGACGACGCCGAGGCGCGGACGTACCAGCCGCGCGTGGTGTTCGTCGACGAGGCCAACCGCGTGCTCGACCGCGGCGTCGACCCGGCCCGCGTCCCCGACGCCGCCCCCGCGACCTCACTGCTGCGCCCGGGCACCGACGCCCGGCCCGCGGCGCCCCGCGAGACCCGTCGCCCCGTCGCCGGCCCCGCCATGACCACCGTCGGCGGGTGGGGCGCGGAGCCGCCGCGCGAGACCCGGGACGAGCGGCCGCGCCGCGACTCCCGCACCGCGGCGGAGACCACCGACGCCCGTCGGCTCGACGCTCTGCTCTCCGCGGACCACTGAGCCGCGGGCGGGGCTGACGGACCGGGGGGACCGCGGTGCTGCTCTGCGTCGACGTCGGCAACACCCAGACCGCGCTGGCCCTCTACCCCGACGACGGCGACGGGCCGGCGGTGTGGGACGCGCGGATGCGCACCGAGCCCCGCGCCACCGGCGACGAGCTGGCCCTGCTCGTGCGGGGCCTGCTCGGGACCCGGGTCGGCGACGTCACCGCCGTGGCGGCGCTGTCGACCGTCCCGGCCCTCCTGCGCGAGATGCGCGCGATGGTGGCGCGGCACTTCGCGGGCCTCGACCACCTGCTCGTCGAGCCCGGGGTCCGCACCGGGGTGCCGCTGCTCGTCGACAACCCCAAGGAGGTCGGCGCCGACCGCGTCGTCCAGGCCCTCGCCGCCTTCGAGCGCCACGGCGGTCCGTGCGTGGTCGTGACGTTCGGGACCTCGACGACGGTGGACGGGGTGTCGGCACGCGGGGAGCTGCTCGGCGGCGCGATCGCCGCCGGCGTCGCCGTCTCCGCCGAGGCGCTCGCGGTGCGCGCGGCGGCGCTGCGCCCGGTGGAGCTGGTGGTGCCCCGCTCGGTGCTCGGACGCAACACCGTCGAGAGCATGCAGGCCGGGCTCGTGCTCGGGGCCGCGGCGCAGGTCGACGGCCTGGTGGCGCGCGCGTCCCGGGAGATCGCCGAGCGCGACCCCGAGGGCCGGGCGCCGGTGGCCGTCGTCGCCTCCGGGGGCCTGGCCCCGCTCGTGGTCGACGAGTGCGCCACCGTCACCCACCACGTCCCGGACCTGACGCTGCTCGGCCTGCGCTCGGTGCACCGCCGCCGGCAGGAGCGCCGCGACGACCGGGCCGCCCGTCGGGGCACGCGGGCCTGATTCTCGACGAGGTGCGCGAGGCGGGCGACCGCCAGGCCGTCCCGGAGTAGGACTGAGGGGCGCCCTTGCTGCACCCCACGCAGCGGGGGCGTCCCTCGCACGTCCGGGCCCACCCGACGAAGGAGCCGACGATGACCGATCCGTCCACGACCCTGCGCGAGCTGACGGGGCTCCCGGCCACGCCGGCGGCCCTGCGCGACTCCGTGCTCGTGATGATCGACCTGCAGAACACCTACACCCGCGGCGTCATGGCGCTCGAGGACGTCGAGCCCGCCATCGACGAGGCCGCGGCGCTGCTCGAGCGGGCACGCACCGCCGGCATCCCGATCGTCCACGTGCAGCACGACGCCGGCGAGGGCTCGCCCTACGACGTGCGCGGCGAGAGCGGCGCGATCGTCGACCGCGTGGCGCCGCGCGAGGGCGAGCACCGGATCGTCAAGAACTACCCGAACTCGTTCGTGGGGACCGATCTGGAGGAACACCTGCGCGGCCGGTCGGCGCAGAATCTCGTCCTCGCCGGGTTCATGACGCACATGTGCGTGAACTCCACGGCGCGCGCCGCGTTCAACGCCGGTTTCGCGTCGACGGTCGTGGCCGCGGCCACCGCGACGCGCGCACTCCCCGGACCGGACGGGACGGTGTCGGCGTCCGCGCTGCAGAGCGCGAGCCTCGCCGCCCTCTCCGACATGTTCGCCGTCGTCGTCCCCGACTCGCGCGCGGTCCCCGACTGACGTGCAATTCACGCTCCCCGTGCGGGGCGGCACACTCGACAAACGGAGTGTCGCGGAAATAGGGTCCGGCCACCATTTTTCTTCGGTCGAACTCCCGGGAGGTCGCGCGATGGCGCAGAAAGTCGTGGTGTCCCTGGTCGACGACCTGGACTCGTCGGAGGCCGACGAGACCGTCGAGTTCGGCATCGACGGCGCCACGTACGAGATCGACCTCTCGGAGACGAACGCCTCCGCGCTGCGCGACGTCCTCGCCGACTACGTCGCCCACGCCCGCCGCAGCGGCGGACGCCGCAAGTCCGCGGCCGCCGCACCGGCGGCGTCCCCGCGCCGCGGCAGCGGCGGCGGGCGCGCCGCGGTCGACCGCGAGCAGAACCAGGCGATCCGCGAGTGGGCCCGCAAGCAGGGCATGACGGTCTCCGAACGCGGTCGCATCCCCAGCGAGGTCTCCGAGGCCTACCACAAGGCGCACTAGGCCCCGGCCGGGACCGCCGGGGCAGGCGACCACCGCTCCGGCGGCGGTTGTCCCGCCGTCGCCGGTCTGGGACAACCCCGGCATGGGCGATGACGGGAGCACCCGCTGGGTCGGGTCGATGCCGGAGGTCTACGCCCGGTGCCTCGTGCCCGCGGTGTTCCGCCCGTTCGCCCGCGAGCTCGCCCGGCGCGCCGCCCAGCTCGCGCCGACGCGGGTGCTGGAGCTCGCCGCGGGCACCGGGGTCGTGACCGCGGAGCTGGTCGCCGCGTGTCCCGACGCGGACGTGACGGCGACCGACCTCAACGAGGCGATGGTGCGGCTCGCGGAGCCCCGGGTGCCGGGTGCGACCTGGCGGGTGGCCGACGCCGCGGCGCCGCCGTTCCCGCCGGGATCGTTCGACCTGGTCGTGTGCGGGTTCGGGGTGATGTTCCTGCCGGACCGCCCGGCCGCGTACGCGCAGGTGGGCCGCGTGCTCGTCCCGCACGGCCGCTTCCTGTTCAGCACCTGGGGCACCCTCGCCGACCACGGCTTCGAGCGGGATCTCGTCCGCGCCCTGGAGCGGCTCTTCCCCGGCGAGGCGCCCACGTTCCTGCAGCGGGTTCCCCACGGCTACGCGGACACCGCGCGCGTCGCCGACGACCTGCGCGCCGGCGGATTCGACGTCGTCGCCATCGACACCGTGACCCTCGAGGGCCATGCCGACGGCCCGGAACAGATCGCCGTCGGCTACGCCACCGGCTCACCGGTGCGCGCCGAGCTCACCCGTCACGGCGATCTCGACACCACCGTCGCGCGCCTCACGGCGGCCCTGACCGAGATCGTCGGCCCGGGCCCGCTCACCGTCCCCATGACGGCCCACGTGGTCGAGGCGCGCCGACCCGCGTGATCGACGCGCGCCCGGCTACGGGCCGGCGGCGTAGGCGGTGAGGGCCGTCCGGTCCACCGTCGCCGCGCGCCCGCCGGGGTGCAGGACGAGCACGCCGCGCTCGGCCAGCGTGCGCAGGGCGGTGTTCAGCGTCTGGCGCGCGATGCCCAGACGCTGGGCGAGCAGGGTCTGCGGGCGCCCTCGCCGCCGCTGGTCCCCGCCACCCTGACCGAGCCGGTCGCCCCGGTGACGGTCGACCGGACGCCGCCCGCGCGCATCTCGCCGCCGCTGCGCGGAGCCGGCTGGCTCGACGGCGACAGCTGCTGCCGGCTGGGCGCGCACCGGGGCGCGGTCAGCCCGATCGACGGGCAGCTGTGGGCGCCGGAGCGCTTCGCCATCGACTACGTCCAGACGGACCCGGCGGGCCGGATGATGACCGGACCGCCGACGGACATCGCCAGCTACCCGTACGTGGGCTCGGACATCTTCGCCGTCGCCGACGGGCCGGTCGTCGGCCTCGTGGGCGACCTCCCGCAGCAGCCGCCCGGGATGAGCCCGAGTGGCCTGACGCTGCAGCAGTACGGCGGCGACCACGTGGTGCAGGACATCGATGGCGGGCGTTACGCCTTCTCCGCGCACCTGCAGACGGGGAACCCGCTGAACCTCGCCGTGGGGCAGCAGCTGACCCGCGGCCAGGTGGTCGGCAAGCTGGGCAACTCCGGCAACACCGACGCACCCCACCTGCACTTCCACGTGATGGACCGCCCGGACCCGCTCGCGGCCAACGGCCTGCCGTTCGAGTTCGACTCCTTCACCCTCGAGGGACGGGTGACCTCCGAGGAGTCCCTGCAGCAGGGCACCGCGGGTCCCGTGCCGTTCCGGATCGACCGCCGGCTACCCGTCGGCGCCGTGACCCCGCCCGGGTGGTTCGCCCGTCGCGAACACCGTCGCGGGAAGACCGGGACGACGGCGGTCGTTGCACCCCCCGTGACCCCGGACGACCGGTCCGGGGAGTCGGCGGGCGTGTCCGCCGTCACGGTGGTGGAACCGTCGCCGTCCCGTGACGTCACGCGCGACGACTAGGATGGCCTTACGGTGCTTCTGTCCGGGCACCGTGGGGGTCCCGATCCGTCATCGGGCACCAGCCAAGGGGCCACCGGGCCGTCTCCTTCGGGGACACTCGGTGGAGGACCGCCGGCGCAGCAGTCAGGAGTGACGAATGTTCGAGAGGTTCACCGACCGCGCGAGGCGGGTGGTCGTCCTGGCCCAAGAAGAGGCCCGGATGCTCAACCACAACTACATCGGCACCGAGCACATCCTGCTCGGGCTGATCCACGAGGGCGAAGGCGTCGCCGCCAAGGCCCTCGAGTCGCTGGGCATCGCCCTCGAGGGTGTGCGCCAGCAGGTCGAGGAGATCATCGGTCAGGGCCAGCAGGCCCCGTCCGGCCACATCCCCTTCACCCCCCGCGCCAAGAAGGTGCTGGAGCTGTCGCTGCGCGAGGCGCTGCAGCTCGGGCACAACTACATCGGCACCGAGCACATCCTGCTCGGGCTCATCCGCGAGGGCGAGGGCGTCGCCGCCCAGGTGCTCGTCAAGCTCGGCGCGGACCTCAACCGTGTGCGGCAGCAGGTGCTGCAGCTGCTCTCGGGCTACCAGGGCAAGGAGCCCGCGGAGTCCGGCAGCCAGCGTGGCGAGGGCACCCCCTCGTCGTCCCTGGTGCTCGACCAGTTCGGTCGCAACCTCACCCAGTCGGCCCGCGAGGGCAAGCTGGACCCGGTCATCGGCCGGGAGAAGGAGATCGAGCGGGTCATGCAGGTCCTCTCCCGGAGGACCAAGAACAACCCGGTCCTCATCGGCGAGCCCGGCGTCGGCAAGACCGCCGTCGTCGAGGGCCTGGGCCAGGCCATCGTCAAGGGCGAGGTGCCCGAGACGCTGAAGGACAAGCAGCTCTACACGCTCGACCTCGGGTCGCTCGTGGCCGGCTCGCGCTACCGCGGTGACTTCGAGGAGCGCCTCAAGAAGGTGCTCAAGGAGATCCGCACCCGCGGCGACATCATCCTGTTCATCGACGAGCTGCACACGCTCGTGGGTGCGGGTGCCGCCGAGGGCGCGATCGACGCCGCGTCGATCCTCAAGCCGATGCTGGCCCGCGGCGAGCTGCAGACCATCGGCGCGACCACCCTCGACGAGTACCGCAAGCACGTCGAGAAGGACGCCGCGCTCGAGCGCCGCTTCCAGCCGATCCAGGTGGGGGAGCCCTCGGTGGCCCACTCCATCGAGATCCTCAAGGGGCTGCGCGACCGCTACGAGGCGCACCACCGCGTCTCGATCACGGACCCGGCGCTGGTCGCGGCGGCCACCCTGGCCGACCGCTACATCAACGACCGCTTCCTGCCGGACAAGGCCATCGACCTCATCGACGAGGCCGGCGCCCGCATGCGCATCCGCCGCATGACCGCGCCGCCGGACCTGCGCGAGTTCGACGAGAAGATCGCCGATGTCCGTCGCGAGAAGGAGTCCGCGATCGACGCGCAGGACTTCGAGAAGGCGGCGCGGCTGCGCGACGAGGAGAAGAACCTCATCGGGCAGAAGACCGAGCGCGAGAAGCAGTGGAAGTCCGGTGACCTGGACGTCGTCGCGGAGGTCGACGACGAGCAGATCGCCGAGGTCCTGGCCAACTGGACCGGCATCCCCGTCTTCAAGCTCACCGAGGAGGAGACCACCCGCCTCCTCCGCATGGAGGACGAGCTCCACAAGCGGATCATCGGCCAGGAGGACGCCGTCAAGGCGGTCTCGCAGTCGATGCGCCGTACGCGGGCCGGCCTCAAGGACCCGAAGCGTCCCTCGGGCTCGTTCATCTTCGCCGGCCCCTCGGGTGTCGGTAAGACCGAGCTCACCAAGGCGCTCGCGGAGTTCCTGTTCGGTGACGACGACGCGCTCGTCCAGATCGACATGGGCGAGTTCCACGACCGCTACACCGCCTCGCGGCTCTTCGGCGCGCCCCCCGGGTACGTCGGTTACGAGGAGGGCGGCCAGCTCACCGAGAAGGTGCGCCGCAAGCCGTTCTCGGTGGTCCTGTTCGACGAGATCGAGAAGGCCCACTCCGAGGTCTACAACACGCTCCTGCAGGTGCTCGAGGACGGCCGCCTGACCGACGGTCAGGGCCGCATCGTCGACTTCAAGAACACGGTCATCGTGTTCACGTCGAACCTCGGTACGCAGGACATCTCGAAGGCCGTCGGTCTCGGGTTCCAGTCCGGTGCGGATGCCGGCTCGAACTACGAGCGGATGAAGAACAAGGTCACGGACGAGCTCAAGAAGCACTTCCGTCCCGAGTTCCTCAACCGCATCGACGACATCATCGTGTTCCACCAGCTGACCGAGAACGAGATCGTGCAGATGGTGGACCTGCTGATCGGGCGCACCGAGAAGCAGCTGGCCAACAAGGACATGGCGCTCGAGCTCACCGACAACGCGAAGAAGCTGCTCGCCCAGCGCGGCTTCGACCCGGTGCTCGGCGCCCGCCCGCTGCGCCGCACGATCCAGCGCGAGATCGAGGACCAGCTCTCCGAGAAGATCCTGTTCGGGGAGATCGAGTCCGGGCAGATCGTGCTCGTCGACGTCGAGGGCTGGGAGCCCGAGAACGACGAGAAGGGCGTCACCAAGCCGGCGCCGGAGACGGCCACCTTCACCTTCCGCGGTGAGGCCAAGCCGACCCCGGTGCCCGACACCCCCGAGGTCGCCGCGGCGGAGTGACTCCGCCCGCTGATCGTCACCCGAGCCCCGGTCCTCTGCGGAGGGCCGGGGCTCGGTGCGTGTCGGGGGTCTTCCTCGCCAGCCAGTGTCAGCGGAGCGGCTCCGCTGACGATGAGTGTCCGCAACTCCGCTCCGTCGACACCCCGATCCTCAGGCGGAGTCCCTGAACAGCCTGATCCGCGGTGGAGGAAGGAGCCGGGCGATCTCGACCCCGGCCTGGAGGTCGGCGGCGACGCCGTCCGGGTCGTCCCGGCGCTGCGAAGGACGTGTGCTGAGGGCGTGCAGGCCGACCGCTCGGAGGCACCGCTGGCGCTCGACGGTCTCGCGGACCTGGTCCGGCGTCGCGAAGTGCTGCTCGACCGAGTCGATCTCCCACACGAAGCCGATCTCCTCGACGAGCCCGTCGACGATGGCGACGAAGCGTCCTCGCTCGTCGTACACCGTCACGTTCCACGAGATGGCGGGTAAGCCGTCGATGCTGTTCCAGAACTCCCGGGCCTCGAACTCGGCCGGGGACAGCACGCCGTCGTCGACAGCCGCGAGCACTCGGCGCGGCGCCGCCGTCCCTTTGCGCGACGCCCGGTCGAGCTCGACGCGCAGCATCTCCCCGGTCAGCATCCGCCGCTGCACCGCTTCGGTGAACAACGCGGCGATCGCGGCGAGGTCCTTCATGCGGCGAGCGTGGTCCATCAGGCACCGGGCGAGGGGAGCCACGGGTAGCCCGTCACGGAGAACCGCCTTCGGCATCCGGCGTGTCCTCTCCACGATGGCGTGGCCGGTGCTGGTGATCTGGCGATCGTTCGACACGAGTACGTGCACCGTCTCGAGATCGTGGCCCCGTCGCATTCCGTGGTGCCGGGCCGCGCCGAGACCGGTGAGGACGGCGCCCGGGCCGGCGTAGTGTAGCGCTGCGATCTCGAGCTCGCGTCGTGTCGGCGTGCCGTTGGACAGCTTGATGGTCGCGGGGAGCAGGAGCGTCCACGGACCGTCCGCCTGCGTACGCCGGTAGGTGGTGCGCTCGGGAACGCCCAGCCGGGCGAGTTCGCGGGCGCGGATGACTCCCTCCCAGCTGGCCGCGAGGAGTCCGGCGAGGTCGTTCCACCGCGTCCCGTGTCGCACGCCTCCACTGTCGATCTGGGACTCCCCATCGGTCACGCACTGGCTCTGGAGCCGGTGGACGCATGTGGCCGATGGGGACGGTGCCCGGCTCAGCGGATCGACGGAGCGCCATAGCGGACACTCATCGTCAGCGGAGCCGCTCCGCTGACACTCAGGGGTACAGGGCGGCCAGGGCGCGGGCAGTGTCGATCATCTGCTCGCGCAGGGCCGGGGGCCCGAGCACCTCGACGTCGGCGCCCAGGGCCAGGAGCTCCCCGCGGGCGTGGGCGATCGACTCGATCGGGATCACCGCGCGCACCCAGCCGTCATCGTCGGTCGGCCACGCGCCCTCGGCCAGCGCGCGGGCGGTGTGCGGGCTCAGGCGCACCGGGGCGAGCTCGAGCGCCCGCGGGGAGAAGCGCACGGTCGCCTCCGCCTGGTACAGCGCGTCGGTGAGCTCCTGGGTGCGCTGGTGCCAGTACTTCCAGAGGTCGAAGCCGTCGGGGCGCTCGAAGCGCACGTCGAGGGTCTCGAGGTCGAGGATGCGCGCGATCCGGTAGGTGCGCGGCGACGCGGCGGGCTCGCCGTGCGGCGAGGCCACGAGGTACCAGGTGCCGGCCTTGAGCACGAGCCCGAGCGGTTCGAGCTCGCGCTCCACCTCCGGCTCGCGCCCGCCGGTGGCCCAGCGCCGGTAGCGCACGCGCAGGACCCGCTGGTTCCACACGGCGTCGGCGACGCCCGTGAGCGTCGGCACCTGGTCGGCCTCGCGGAACCAGCCGGGGGCGTCGAGGTGGAAGCGCTCGGCGATCCGGCCGGCGCGGTCGGAGAGCTCGGTGGGCAGCGCCGCCTGGACCTTGAGCTGCGCGGCCACCAGCACCCGCCCGAGCCCCAGCTCGGCGGCCGCCTCGGGCATCCCCGACAGCGCGAGCGCGTCCGCCTCCTCGGCGGTCATGCCGGTCAGGTGAGTGCGGTAGCCGTCGAGCAGCGAGTACCCGCCGTCGGGCCCGCGGTCGGCGTAGACGGGCACGCCCGAGGCCGACAGCGCGTCCATGTCGCGGTAGATCGTGCGGATCGAGACCTCGAGCTCGTCGGCGAGCTCGCGCGCGGTGAGGCGCCCGCGGTTCTGCAGCAGGAGCAGCACGGAGAGCAGGCGGCTGGCGCGCACGGGTCAGTCGTACCCCATCCCTGACAGGTCCTGTCAGGCACGTCCCCCGTCCGGACCGACAGCTTCCACCGGCTGCCGATCCGGAGCGGCCCCACCTGCGTCCCCGGGCCCGTCGGGCTGGAGCTCGTCGGGGATGCCGTCACCGTCGTCGTCGCGCAGCAGCGGGTCGACGATGCCCGCGCGGGCGGCCTCGAGCTGCGCGGCCACGGCGACGCCCAGCAGCAGCGCGATGCCCGTCACCGTCGCCCAGAGCAGCAGCGCCATGACCCCGGCCAGCGGGCCGTAGGTGTCGCTGAAGTCCCCGGACACGGCCACGTACAGCGCGACGCACCCGGACGCGGCGAGCCACAGCACGACGGTCAGCCCGGCGCCGAGCGCGAGCCACGAGAGCCCCGGCTGGTGGCGTCGCGGCGAGTGCCGGAACAGCACGGTGACCGCGAAGAGCATCGCCGCGAGCCCCACCGGCCAGCGCAGGATGTCGAAGATCGTCTCGGCGACGTCGCCCCACCGGTAGACGTCCTCGACGGCGTCGCCGAGCGGCCCGCCGGCGATGATCAGCACCAGGCCCACCCCCAGCGCTGAGCCCGCGGTCAGCGTGAGCACCGCCGCCCGGGCGTACTTGCGGACGAACGGCCGGTCGCGCTCGGTGCCGTAGATGCGGTTGGTGCCGCGCTCGAGCTGGGCGATCGCGCTCGTCATGGCCAGGAACGCCGTCGTGAGGCCGAACGCGACGGCGAGCTCACCGACGTTCTCGCTGCGCGAGTCCTCGGGCTCGCCGTCCTCCTCGGGGAGCTCGGCGGGCCCGCGGGCGACGACGTCGGCGAGCAGCTGGTCCCCCGCGCCCGGGGACACCGCCACGACCGTGCGCGCGACGACCTGCGCCACCGACTCGGCGCCCACGGCCGTCGCCAGCCCGCTGCCGGCGATGACGAGCGGGACGATCGCCAGCGCGAGCTGCAGCGCGAACCCGCGGGCGTGGCTGAACCCGTCGCCGTAGCGGAAGCGCAGCAGCGCGGTGCGCAGCAGCGTGACCAGCCCGATCCCGCGGGCGGTGTGCCAGGCGTCGTCGGCCTGCAGGGCGTCACCGTCCATGTCCGTGGTGACGGGGACCGCGCGCACCGAGCTCACGGCGCCATCTTGCCCGGGATCCTGACGGAGGGTGTCACCCGCGGTGCGGCAGGCTGGCGCCCATGGTGGTGACGATGAGCCGCGAGCAGGTGATGGCGCACCGGGTGGCCGCCCAGGGGCTGCACCGCGACCGGCCCGCGGCGGTGGGCGCGCTGGCCGCGCTCGGCATCCAGGACGCGGGGCCCACGGCCCGGCTCGCGCTGGCCGCGCGCACGGACGGCGACCCCGACCCGGTCGCCCACGGCCTCGTGGACGGGTGGACCCACCGCGGTGCCCCGCACCACCACCCGCCCGTCGAGCGCAACGCGATCGCCCTCGCCGCCCGCCCGTTCGACCACACCGACGCGGCCGCGCGGCTGCACTGGAGCGGCCCCGAGCAGCAGCGCGTGGGCATCCCGGCGCGCGAGGCGATCGACCGGGCCGCCGACGCGCTCGCCGAGGTCGTCACCGAGCCCATCACCAAGGGTGCCGCCAGCGGCGCGGTGACCAAGCTGCTGCCCGACGCGCTGCTGCGCGACTGCCGGCCGTGCGCCTGCGTCCACATCAACGAGCAGCTCATGCGGCTCTCGGCCCTGCCCGTCGGCGTCGGGCTGGACGCGACCGGCAAGACGCTGCTGCTCACGCCGCCGCCGACGGGTTGGGAGCGCCCGGTCGACGGCGACCCGGCGCAGGCCGCGCGGCTGGTGCTCGCCTACCTGCGGGTCCTCGGTCCGGCCGGGCCCCGCGAGGTCGCCGACTTCGTCGGGACGTCGGCGAAGGCGTTCGCCCCGGCGTGGGAGGCGGCGCTGCCGGTGCTGGCCGAGGTCCGCGTCGGCGACCGGGCGGCGTGGCTGCCGGCCGACGACCTCGACGCCGCCCTCGACGCCCCCGAGCCCGACCTCGTGCGCTTCCTGCCGCCCTGGGACCCGATGCTCCAGGCCCGCGACCGCGAGCTGCTCGCGCCCGACGCCGGCGTGCGCAAGGAGCTGTACAAGATCATCGGTAACCCGGGGGCCCTGCTGGCGGGCGGCGAGATCGTCGGCACCTGGCGGCCCCGCGCGTCGGGCAAGCGCCTGACCCTCGAGGTCAGCCTGTTCGGCCCGCTCGAGCCCGACCTCCGCGCACGACTGGACGACGAGGCCGAACGCGTCGCCGCCGCGCGGGGGCTACGCCTGGCGGGGCTGAGTGGGGTGTGAGCGCTTGCCCGTGCCTGAGCACGGGCAAGCGCTCACGAGCGCGCAGCGCCAAGCGCCTCGAGGGTCGCGCGGGCGCCGGCGGCCAGGGAGACGCCGCGGTCGTGACGGATGTCCGGCTCGCGGACGTTGATGCGGATCAGCGCGCCGGACGCTGCGGATGCGAGCTCGGCGTGCCGGCGCACGGTGGGCACCGCGGTACCGGCGCCCAGCTCGACCACGACCAGCCGTGACGCGTCGCGGGCCCGCAGCCACGCGCGGTGGGCGTCCTCCTTGGCGGCGTGGTGCCCGGGCACCCAGGCCCCGTCGCCGAACATGAGGATGTTCGGCCGCGCCACCGCCCCGCACCGCGGGCAGGCCGGCAGCGGCGGGCGGGCGCGCATCGACTCCTCGTCGATCGCGAGGTCGACGTCGTCGGCCGGCCAGGTGCCCTCGTGGCAGGGCCGGGTGCACTGCAGCATCCCGATCGCGCCGTGGCACTCGGTCACGTCGTCGTCGGCGAACCCGGCGGCCTGGAACGCCCCGTCGACGTTGGACGTGAACACCCGTGTCGGCAGGCGCTCGGCCCACCGGCGCAGCACCGCGAACCCGTCGTGCGGGACGGTGCGTCGGTAGAGCGCGAGCCGGTGGCCGTAGAAGCCCCACGCGAGCTCGGGGTCGGCGTCGAAGTGCTCCGGGTCGGCGATCTCCTCGAAGCGCAGGCCGAGCCGCCGGTAGGGCGGGTAGGCGCGCCAGAAGCCCTCGGGGCCGCGGAAGTCGGGCAGCCCGGAGTCCACGCCCATCCCGGCGCCGGCGCAGATCAGGAGCGCGCCGGCGCCGTCGAGCAGCGCCGCCGCGGCGGCGACGCCGGCGGGGTCGGGCGCGGGTGGCGCCTCGCTCAGGACTCGCCGCCGCCCTTGCCGACCGACAGGGCGACCTCGAACTGCAGCAGGTCCGCCCCGGTGGCGACGGGCTGGGCGCGCTGGCCGCTGTGCGCGGCCTCGGCGGCGCCGCCGGTGCGCCAGGCCTCGAAGGCCTCGTCGGACTCCCACCGGGTGTAGACGAAGTACCGGTGCTCGCCCTCGATGGGGCGCAGCAGCTCGTAGCCGAGGAAGCCGGGCGTGGCCAGCATGCTGTCGCCGTGGGCGGCGAAGCGCTTCTCCAGCTCGGGCCCGCTGTCCTCGGGGACGTGGATAGCGTTGATCTTCACGACGGCCATGGCCACCAGCCTACGTCTCGCCGGGCAGCGCGAAGCGGCCGTCGGCGAGCTGCTCGACGAGCCCGTCGACGAGCAGCGAGTCGAGGCACCGGGCGCGCTGGGCGGGGTCGGTGAGCCACGCGGCGTCGAGCTCCGGAGCGGGCACCGGACCCGTCGCGTCGCGCAGCACCGCGAGCAGCCGTCCGCGCACCTGGCGGTCGGTGCCGGCCCAGGTCTGCGCGCGGCGCACCGGCCCGTCCCACGCCGGGCGCCCGCGCCGCTGCCACGCGCAGTGCGCGAGCACGGGGCAGTCGGCACACCGCGGACCGCGCGCGACGCACACGGTCGCGCCGAGCTCCATGAGCGCCGCCGACATGGTCGCCGCGTCGGCGTCGTCGCCGGGCAGCAGCACCTCGACGTCGGCCAGGTCCCGCGTCGCGGCCGCGCCCGCCTCGGCCTGCCCGTGCACCGCGCGGGCGACGACGCGGCGGACGTTCGTGTCGACCACCGGCACCCGGCGGCCGTAGGCGAAGGCGGCGACGGCGCGGGCGGTGTAGGTCCCGATGCCGGGCAGCGACTCCAGCGTCGCGACGTCGGCGGGGACCACGTCGCCGTGCTCGGCGGCGACGGCCTGCGCGGCCGCGTGCAGCCGCAGTGCGCGCCGCGGGTAGCCGAGCCGCCCCCACGCGCGCAGCACGTCCGCGGCCGGCGCGGCGCCCATGGCCGAGGGGCGGGGCCAGCGCTCGAGCCACTCGCGCCACGGCCCCTCGACCCGCGCGACGGGTGTCTGCTGCAGCATGATCTCCGAGACCAGCACGCCCCACGCGGTCGTCCCCGGGCGGCGCCACGGGAGGTCGAGGGCGTGCGCGCGGAACCAGGGCACGAGGACGTCGGCCAGGGTGCCCGGGGACGTCCCGGCGGTGGTGGTGGCCATCGACCGCCGATCCTGCCCGGGGCACCCGCCGTCGCCACCGTCGGGTGAAACGGTCCGGGCACGGCGTGGTGAAGGGTCGCCGAACACGAGCGCGAACCTACTTTCCGTGACGTGCTGGAGCCGGTCGGACCACTGGCGCCGTCGGTGTACTGGCGGCGGCGGTCCGTGGCGCTGGGTGTCGTCGTCGTCGTGTTCGGCCTGCTCTTCTGGGGTGTGACCGGCGGGGGCGGCGAGCCCGAGCCCGCCGCGGTCGAGGCCCGCGCGCGGGCGGCGGCGATGGCCGGGACGCCGGGTGAGGACGCTCCCGGGCCCGTCGAGGCCGCCCTGCCCACCTCGCCCCCGGGGGTCGCGGGATCGCCGGTGGCCCCGGTGCTCCCGCCCGGCGACGCCCCCGGCATCCCCCCGACCCCGGGGCCCGACGCCGCGCTCTTCGCGCCCCCGGGCGGCGACGGCTTCCGCGGCCTCCCGCAGGGCGTCCCGACCGGCTCGGCCGGTCCGCTGCTCTCGACCCCGACGGCCACGGCGGCCCCGACCGCGGCGGCCCCCGCCGAGACGCCCCCGACGACCGCGCCCCCGGTGGAGGCGACCCCCGCGAGCGAGCCCGCCCCCGGTCCTTGCGCGGACGGCGACCTGCGCGTGACCGCCCGCACCGACGCGACGACCTACCCCGCCGGGCAGAAGCCGGTGCTGAGCCTCGTGGTGACCAACACCGGCGCCGTGCCCTGCGTGCGCGACCTCGACGCCGCGAAGCAGGCCGTCGCCGTCGTGCGACAGCCCGGCGACGGGCTCTGGGGCAGCAACGACTGCTCGCCCGGCGACACCGACGACGTGCGCACGCTGCGACCCGGCGAGGAGGCGGTGTTCTCGGTGCGCTGGTCGGGGCGCACGTCGACGCCGGGCTGCGCGGGGGAGCGGACGGTGGTGCCGCCGGGCACCTACCAGCTCATGGCGCGCCTGGACGGGATCGTCAGCGAGCCCGTGGCGTTCACGCTCGCGGGCTGACCCGCCTCAGACCTGCGAGCGCTCGAGGCCCACCCGCCCGAGCGCCTCCACGAGGTCGTCGACGGCCACCGAGACTAGGCCCGGCGGCGACCGGACCTCGCCCGGCGGGACGAGCGCCCGGCTGACGCCCAGCCGGCCGGCCTCGGCGAGGCGACGCTCGAGCCCCACGACGCGGCGGATCTCCCCGCCGAGCCCGACCTCGCCGATGGCCACGAGCCCCGAGCGCACCGCCTCGCCGCGGAACGCCGACGCGATGGCCAGCGCCACCGCCAGATCGGACGAGGGCTCGCGCAGCCGCATGCCGCCGACGGTGGCGACGAACACGTCCCGGTCGTAGAGCCGCATCCCGCAGTGCTCCTGGAGCACCGCGAGGATCACCGCGACGCGCCCGGCGTCGAGGTCGGACACGACACGGCGGGGCGGGGCGCTCTCGGAGCCCCGCTTCGCGACCAGCGCCTGGACCTCGGCCATGAGGGGCCGCTTGCCCTCCATGGTGACCGTGACCGCCTGGCCCGCGACCGTGCGCTGGAGGCCGCCGGTGAACAGGCCCGACGGGTCGGTGACCTCGGCGATGCCGGCCTCGTGCATCTCGAAGCACCCGACCTCGTCGGCGGCCCCGAAGCGGTTCTTCAGTCCGCGCACCATCCGCAGCGCCGAGTGCCGCTCGCCCTCGAACGACAGGACGACGTCGACGAGGTGCTCGAGCGTGCGCGGCCCGGCGATGGCCCCGTCCTTGGTGACGTGCCCGATGAGCACCACCGGGAGGTCGCGCTGCTTGGCCAGGGCGACCAGGGCCGTGGTGACCGCGCGGACCTGAGAGACGCCGCCGGGCGTGCCGTCGACGGTGGGCGTGCCGACGGTCTGCACCGAGTCGACGACGAGCAGCTCCGGGTCGACCGCCTCGACGTGCGCCGCGACCTCCTCGAGGTCGGCGGTGGCCGAGAGGAACAGGTGCGGCGCGAGCGCCCCCGTGCGCTCCGCACGCAGCCGGACCTGGCCCGCCGACTCCTCGCCCGTGACGTACAGCACGGTGGCACCGGCGCGCGCCCGCTGCGCCGCGACCTCGAGCAGGAGTGTGGACTTCCCCACCCCCGGCTCGCCCGCGAGCAGCACGACGACGCCGGGGACCAGGCCTCCACCCAGCACGCGGTCGAGCTCGCCCACCCCGGTGGGCCGGGCCCGCGCCGTCTCGAGGTCGACCTCGCTGATCAGCCGGACGGGGCTGGACGGCCGGGCGGACGGCGACGGCGGCACCCCGGAGCGCCCGGCGGGACCGGCCGCCGGCATCTCGGGCGCCTCCTCGACCGTGCCCCAGCCCCCGCACTCCGGGCAGCGCCCCACCCACTTCGCGGTGGCGTGGCCGCAGGCGGTGCACTCGAAGCGGGCGGCGCGGGTCCGGGGCATGTCGGCACCGTAGGCCGGACCCCCGACAGCGGTGGCCGGGTCGGGCGGGTCAGCCCTCCGAGGGCCCGGCCCCGACCACGATGACGGGGATCGTCACGGCGCCGGCGCGCTCGAAGGTGAAGGTCACCGCGTAGGTGGGCCCGGCGCGGAGCTGCTGGGTGACGCCGGTGAGCACCACGCGCATCGAGGCCGTCAGACCGCGGTTCGCCGGGTCGGAGGGGCCGGCCGGGCCGGGCTCGGCGCCGAGGATGCGCACCGCGTTCTCGCCCGGGACGACCGCGGAGCCCTCGACGCGGGCGCCCACCGCGTACGGCGTCGTCACCGACACGAGGCGGTCGGGCTCGGCGCCCTCGTTGATGATCGTGCCGCGGATCGGCACCTCGGCGCCCGAGGGCACGGTCTCGGTGGGGCCGGAGTCGATCGAGACGTCCTGCAGCACCATGGCGCCGACCGCGCCGCGGGCACCGGCGGCCTGGGAGACGATCGTGTCGGTCTGTGTGACGGTCCCGGCGCTGCAGCCCCCGAGCGCGAGCCCGGCGGTCAGCAGGGTCGCGACGACGATCGCCGGTCGGGTCCCGCGCGGGCGGCGGCTCATGATGCGGAGCGTCCTCTCGGGCGTGCGGCAGGCTCTCTCGGGCAGCGACACCCTAGTACCAGCCCCGCGCTCCGGCCCTTCGGGAGCGGGCCCCCACCGGGCCGAGCACGGCGCAAGCCGACTTGTCAAGTCCCTGACCTGCGAAGACGGCGCAATCCCCTGCGATGCCCGCGCGGCGGGCGTGTTAATCTGGAAAGAGCGAAAGGGGCTCGGGACACATGGTTTTCAAGGTCGGCGAGACCGTCGTCTACCCGCACCACGGTGCCGCTCTCATCGAGGCCATCGAGACCAGGACGATCAAGGGCGAGGAGAAGAAGTACCTCGTCCTCAAGGTTGCCCAGGGCGACCTGACCGTCCGGGTCCCCGCGGACAACGCCGAGATCGTCGGCGTCCGCGACGTGGTGGGCCAAGAGGGTCTGGACCGGGTGTTCGAGGTGCTGCGTGCGCCGCACACCGAGGAGCCGACCAACTGGTCGCGCCGGTACAAGGCGAACCTCGAGAAGCTCGCGTCGGGCGACGTGAACAAGGTGGCCGAGGTCGTCCGCGACCTCTGGCGCCGCGAGAAGGACCGCGGCCTGTCCGCGGGCGAGAAGCGGATGCTGGCCAAGGCGCGTCAGATCCTGGTCAGCGAGCTGGCGCTCGCGGAGGGCACCGACGAGGTGGCCGCCGAGTCGCTGCTCGACCAGGTCCTGGCTTCCTGACCGGCGTCGCGACGGTGACGGTGCTGCGGACGCGGTGACCGTCGCCGCGATCGTCCCGGCGGCGGGGCGAGGTGAACGGCTCGGCCTCGGCCGGCCGAAGGCCCTCGCCGTCGTGGGCGGTCTGACGCTGGTGGCCCGCGCCGTGGACGGTCTCGTCGCCGGCGGGGTGGACGTCGTCGTGGTGGCCGCGCCACCCGGCGACGAGGACGCGGTGCGGTCCGCGCTCGGTCATCGCTGCGCGACGGTGGTGACGGGCGCGGACGACCGCGTCGGCTCCGTCGACGCCGCCCTCGCCGCGCTGCCCGCCGACACCGAGGTGGTGCTCGTGCACGACGCCGCCCGCTGCCTGTGCCCGCCGGACGTGGTGCGCGCGGTGGTCGACGCCGTGCGCGCCGGACACGCGGCCGTGGTGCCGGCGATGGCTGTCGCCGACACGCTCAAGCGCACCGGCCCGGCCGGCGAGGTGACCGCCACCGTCGACCGGTCCGGCCTGGCCGCCGTGCAGACGCCCCAGGGCTTCGCGGCGACGACGCTGCGCGCGGCCCACGATCGCGCTCGCGCCCGCCGCGAGGCCGGCGAGCCGCCCGCGGCGACGGACGACGCCGGCCTCGCCGAGGACCTCGGCGTCAGCGTGGTGACGGTTCCGGGCGACCCACGCGCGTTCAAGGTGACCACCCCGCTCGACCTCGCGATGGCCGAGGCGTTGGTCGTGGCGGGGTCGGCGTGAGGGTCGGTATCGGTACCGACGTGCACCCGGTCCGCCCCGGCGTGCCGTGCTGGGTCGCGGGCCTGCTCTGGGAGGGCGTCGACGGCTGCGCCGGGCACTCCGACGGCGACGTCGCCGCCCACGCGTTGTGCGACGCGGTGCTCTCGGCGGCGGGCCTCGGCGACGTCGGCGCGGTGTTCGGGACGGGCCGACCCGAGTGGGCGGGCGCGTCGGGCGTGCGGTTGCTCACGGAGGTCCGCGGGCTCGCGGTCGCCGAGGGCTGGGCGCTCGGCAACGCCGCGGTGCAGGTGATCGGCAACGCCCCGCGGATCGGTACGCGGCGCGACGAGGCGCAGGCCGTCCTGTCCGCGGCGCTCGGCGGGCCGGTCGCGGTCTCGGGGACCACCTCGGACGGCCTGGGGCTCACCGGGCGCGGCGAGGGGCTGGCGGCCGTGGCGACCGCGCTGCTCGTCCCGGCCTGATCCTCGCGGGTTCTCCCGAACCGCACCCACGCGCCGCGGCGACTGCCTAACCTCGCGACGAGGGGAGGCGCCGGTGTTCACGACCAACTGGGGGAGCTGGTCCCACCAGGCGATCTACGACGCCCTCCACGGCGCCGACCAGGGGCGCGACGGCTTCCGCGAGGCCGGGGGCACGTGGGGCGCCCTGGCGGGGCGCATGGTCGCCGTCACCGACGCCATCGGCCGCGCCAACACCACCCTGGGCGCCGTCTGGAAGGGCGCGGCGCAGGAGGGGGCGACGGAGGCGATCCGGCCGCTGAGCCCGTGGGTCGACAGCGCGCGGGAGGCGGCGGGCACCGTCCAGATCGCCGGGCAGCAGCAGGCCGACCGGCTCCGGGGCACCCGGGACGCGGTGCCGCCGCCCACCTACTCGTCGTGGATGGACGCGGGCGTCGAGGGTTTCCTCGACGGCAGCTCGCTGTCCACCGCGGGCCTGGCGACCCTGCCGGGCGGCCCCGGCGTCGTGCTCGGCACCGCCGGGGACGACATCTACCGGGCGATCACGCGGCAGCAGGACGAGGAGCGCGCCGCGCAGCAGGCCATGGACCGTTATCAGGAGACCAGCAAGCCGCAGATGGCGGCGCTGCCGAAGTTCGCCGGTCCCGGGGCCAACGGTGTCGAGCCGTCCGTGCCCGGGGGTGGCGGCGACGGCGGTGGCGGGGGCGGCGGAGGCGGTGGTGCTCCGGGCGGCGCCGGCGTGCCCGGGGTCGGTGGGGTGCCCGGCGCGGGTGCCGGTGGTCTCCCGGGGGCGGGTGCCGGCGGCGTGCCGGGCGTCCCGGGGGCCGGTGCCGCGCCGGACGGCACCACCGGATCGGGTGACGCGCCGGACGCTGGGCTGCCGGGTGACGCCGGCGGGCCGGGCGCGCCGGACGTCGACGCCACCCCGTCGGGGCCCTCGTCGACCACCACGGCGGGTGCCGCGCCCGTCCCGACCGTGCCGGGGCTGCCGGGCACGGGCGGCGCGCCCGCCGCCGGCGGCGTCCCGGGTACCGGTGCGCCCGGCGGCGGCGCGGGGGCCGGGGGGACGTTCCTGCCGCCGGTGGGCGGGGTGCCGGGCACGGGCGGAGGCGCCGGTGCCGGCGGGCGCCTCCCGCCGGGGTCGGCCACCGGCACGACCCCCGGCGGCGCCGGACGCGCCGGCCTCCCGGGGCTGCCCGGCGCCGGGAGCGCCGGCCGGGGAGGAGGACTCGGCGGCGGGGTGGTCGGTGGTGCCGGCGGCCTGCCGGGGACGCGGGCGCCCGGGGTGGCGGTCGGCGCCGGGGAGGCCGGTGGAGGAGGTCTCGGGGGCGGTTCATCGAGTGGCGGCCGCTCGGGCGGCCTCGGGGGCGTGGCGGGCCTCGGCGAGGGCGCGCGTGCCGGGGCCGGGGGTGGCGCCACGGCCGAGACGGCCGCGGTCCGCGCTGCCGGAGCGGCCGAGGGACGCGGCGGGGGCGTCCCGATGGTGCCGCCCGCCGGCATGGTCGGCGGCCAGGGCGGCGACGGCCGGCATCGCCGGCCCGACTACCTCACCGAGGACGACCCCGACGCCATCGCGGGCGCGCTGCCCGCCACCGCGCCGCCGGTGATCGGGGAGTGAGCGCCGGGTGAGCACCGCCGCCTCCACCCGGCCGGCCGGGCGCTCCGTCGGCGTCCGCCTCGACCTCGGCCAGTACCTCGCCCTGTGGCGTCACCTCGGGCTCGGGGAGCGTCCGGCAGCGCTCTACGTCCGCGACCACGGCGCGACCCACGAGGAGCGCGACGCCCTCGACGCGGCCGCGTGGTGGCGTCTCGGGGCCCGCGGGCTGCTCGACCACCGCGGGGCGCCCGACGCCGGCCTCGCCGACGCCCTCGCCGTCCTCGCCCGCCCGGCCCGCGAGGTGGACGTCGTCGTGCAGGCGCCGGGCGCCGAGCCGCACACCGTGTGCGCGGTCGCCCGGGGCGGGCTGGGGCTCGTGGCGCGCCTCGAGGACGGCGGGCTGCTGGTGGAGCCGGCCGACCCGCACGACCTCGCCGGCTCCCTGCTCGCGCGCCTGCCCGACGCGCGCCCGGCGCCCGGCGTCGCCATGTCCCTGCCCGCGGAGGCCCTGTTCGGCAAGGGGCTCTCGCTCGACGAGCGCTCCCGGCGGCTGCGGCGCGCGGGGGTGTCGCCGCACCGGGTGGAGCGGCTCCGCACCTTCTGGTCCCGCCCGCCCGACCGCGCGATGACCTTCGGCGTCGCCGCCCGCGACCCGCACGGGCGACCGCACCGCGGCGCACGCACCGTCACCGTCCTCGACACCGCCGCGGGCCGCGTGTCCTGGGGCCTCGACCCCACGGGCCGCCACGTCCTCGTCCACCCCCTGGACCGGCCGCGGCTGCGCACCGAGCTGGGCAAGCTCCTCGACGCGCACGTCGGGGAGGTGGCCCGCGGGCGGTAGCTCAGCGCAGCACGGCGCGCACGGCCGCCGGGGCGTCCGACGGGCGGTGCAGCGGCACGGAGCGCCCGCCGCCCGCCGCGGCGAGGCGGGCGCAGGAGATCCGCGCCTCCTCGTCGTCGACGGTCACCAGCGTGTGCACGCGCGCGGCGCCCGCGGCCGCGGCGATGGGGGCCGGGTCCTCGCCCTCGTTCCACGCGCCGTCGGTGAGTACGAGGACGTCGGCGTGCGGGACGCGCGCGGCCGTGGCCTGGGCGAGCGCGGTGCGCAGGCCGAGCGCGAGGTCGGTGGTCGAGCCCCCGCGCAGGTCGAGCAGGGCGTCGAGCACGACGGACGGGGCGGCGGGGGAGTGCAGGTGGCGCAGCACCACCGCGCGCGACCAGAAGGCGACGACGGCGAGCTCGTCGTCGGTGCGCAGGCCCGCGGCCAGCGCGCCGGCCGTGGTCACCGCGGTCGTGAGCGGCTTCCCGGCCACCGACCCCGACGCGTCGACCAGCAGCACGAGCGCCCGGCCCGGCGAGCGCCAGCCGCGCCAGCGCAGGTCCTCGGCACGGATGGGGCGGTGCTCCAGCGAGCGTTCGAGCGTGGCGTCGAGGTCCAGGTCGAGACCCTCGCCGGCCACGGTCGCGAGCCGGCTCGACCCGCGGCGCTGCGTCTCGCCCGCCCGCGCCGGGGGCACGAGCAGGCGCACCGCGAGTCGTCGCGCCTTCGCGCGCAGCGCCGGGTCGGTGGCGCGCCCGAGGTCGGCGAGCAGGTCGACGGCGGCGTCGGGGTCGGCGTCGTAGGCCCCGGCCATGGCCGCCTCGTCGAGCACCCCGACGGTCGGCGTCACCTGCTGGAGGTCGTCGTGGCGGCGCTGGAGGTCGGCGCGGGTCTCGGTGCGCCGCGCCTGGTCGCGCAGGAGCTCCTCGACCTCGCGCGGGTCGGACACGACGCGGGGCGGGGCCCCGGGCGACCGGCCCGGTTGCTGCGGGGGCGGGTCGCCGGGGCTCAGGCTTTTCCCGCGTCACCGTCCCCGGAGCCGTCCTGCTCGTCGGCGGGCGCGCTCGCGGCCCACAGCTCGGCGACGACCTCCTCGACCGTGCGCGTCGAGCCCTCGAGCAGCTGCACGCGCCCGGACAGCGCGGCCAGGGCGGCGTCTGTCCCGGTGGTCTCCGCGCCGGCGGCGAGACGCCCCGCGAGCCCGACCTCGCGCAGCTCGGCGAGCGACGCGGCGACGGCCACGAGGTCCAGCGCGCCGCGCACCGACGACCCCAGGCGCAGGTCGGGGTGCGCGCGGGTGGCGCGCGTGGCGCGGACGGCACGCTCGAGGAAGCCCGCGTCGACGACGCCGTGGTCGCGGCGCACGATCGCGGTCTCCTCGTCGGCGTCCTGGTGGACGAACCCGACGCGGCACGACCGGTCGTAGAGCGCCGGCGTGATGCGCCCCGTGCCGACCGCGTCCGACGGGTTCATGGCCGCGACCAGCCGGAAGCTGGGCGCGGCGTCGACGATCCCGAGGCGCGGCACGTGCAGGCGGCGCTCGGAGAGCACCCCGAGGAGCACGTTGAGCGTCTCCTCGGGGACCCGGTTGAGCTCCTCGACGTAGAGCAGGGCGCCCGAGGTCAGCGCGCGCACCAGCGGGCCGGGCACGAAGTTCTCGGGCCGGTAGTCCTCGGTGAGCACGCGGGAGGGGTCGTGGTGGCCGACGAGGCGGGCCGGCGAGAGCTCGGCGTTGCCCTCGACCAGCTCGAGGCCGACGCCGGCGCCCTCGGCGAGCGCGCGCAGCAGGGTGGTCTTGCCGGTGCCCGGCGGACCCTCGAGCAGCACGCTGCGCCCGGCGGCGAGCGCCGCGGCGATCACCTCGGACTCGCGCACGCGCCCGACCACCGACGCGCGGGCGGCGTCGATCATGGAGCGGACCGGCAGCGAGCCGGCGGTGGGCAGACCGGGGGCGGCCCCGGGGTCCACGAGGGACACCGGGGCCGCTGAACCGTTGATCAAGGTCGTCGATACCTCAGTCGAAGATCAGGACGCCGCGGATGTTCTTGCCGGCGTGCATGTCCTCGTAGCCCTGGGCCACCTCGTCGAGCTTGTACTGCTTGGTCACGAGCTCGTCGAGCTTGAGCTTCCCGTGGTTGTAGAGGTCGAGCATCTTCGGGATGTCGGCGCGCGGGTTCGACGAGCCGAAGAGCGAGCCCTTGAGCTTCTTCTCGAAGAGGGTCAGCTCGCCGATCGGGATCGGCACCCCCACCTCGGTGATGTCGCCGAGGCCGGTGACGATCACGGTGCCCTGCTTGCGGATCGAGGAGAACGCCTCGCCGACGTGCTCGGGCTTGGTGACGCCGATGGTCACGATGGAGACGTCGGCGCCCTGGCCGTTGGTGAAGCCCTGGGCGATCTCGGTGGCCTCGGACATCGACTCGACGGCGTGGGTGGCGCCGAGCTCGAGGGCCTTCTCGCGCTTGAACGCCACCGGGTCGACGGCGATGACGTTGGCCGCGCCGGCGTGGGCCGCGCCCTGGACCGCGTTGGCGCCGATGCCGCCGATGCCCTGGATGATCACCGTGTCACCGGGCTGCACGTCGCCGGTGTTCACCGCGGAGCCCCAGCCGGTGCCCACCGAGCAGCCGAGCAGGCAGGCGACCTCGAGCTTGGTGTCCTCGGGGACCTTGATGGCCGAGTCGACCGCGACGGTCGTGTACTCGGTGAAGGTGCCGATGCCGCACATCTGGCCGACGTTGCTGCCGTCCTCGAGGTGCAGGCGCGTCGACGGGTCGTCCCAGCGGGTGCCGGCGAGCAGGCCCGCGCCGAGGTCGCAGAGGTTCGAGTGGCCGGTGGCGCACCAGCGACACTTGCCGCAGGCGGGCAGGAACGAGAAGACGACCTTGTCGCCCACCTCGAAGCCCTTGGTGTTCGGCCCGACCGACTCGACGATGCCGGCGCCCTCGTGCCCGCCCGCGAACGGGTAGGTGCCGACCGGGATGTCACCGGTGGCGATGTGGTCGTCCGAGTGGCACAGACCCGAGGCGACCATCTTCACCCGGATCTCGTCCTGCCGCGGGTCGTCGACCTCGACCGTGGCCGTCTCGTACTTCCCGGGGGCCTGTCGAACGAGGGACGTGCGGCACGTGATGGACAACGCTGACCACTCCTTGCGTAGTGAGACCGTCGAATGATGCGCACGACTCTATGGCTCCCCTCACACGTTGGGAAGAGGGTGACCGAACGATCGGTCGGTCGGCTGACGGCGGGCTCACCGACGGGTCGGCGGGGCGGATCCGGCGTTCCGTAGGATCCGGACGGTGAGCCTGCACCTGTACGACACCGCACGACGCGAGCTGCGGGAGTTCCGTCCGCAGCGCGCCGGCACGGCGTCGATCTACGTGTGTGGCGCCACCGTGCAGGGCGTGCCCCACGTGGGCCACGTCCGGTCGGGTCTGGACTTCGACGTCCTGCGCCGCTGGCTCGCGCACAGCGGCTACGACGTGCTGCTCGTGCGCAACGTCACCGACATCGACGACAAGATCCTCACCAAGGCCGCGGCCGCCGGCCGGCCGTGGTGGGAGTGGGCCGCGACCCACGAGCGCGCGTTCGCCGCGGCGTACGACGCCCTGGGCTGCCTGCCGCCGTCGGTGGAGCCGCGCGCGACCGGCCACGTCACCGAGATGGTCGAGCTGATCGAGCGGCTGATCGAGGGCGGGCACGCGTACGCGGTGGACGGAGACGTCTACTTCGCGGTGAGCACGTGGCCGTCCTACGGCGAGCTGTCCGGCCAGCGCATCGACGAGATGGAGCAGGGCGAGGGCAGCGACACGCGCGGCAAGCGCGACGCCCGCGACTTCACGCTGTGGAAGGCGGCCAAGCCGGGCGAGCCGGACTGGCCCACCCCCTGGGGCCGCGGACGCCCGGGCTGGCACCTCGAGTGCTCGGCGATGGCCACCCACTACCTCGGCCCGCGCTTCGACATCCACGGTGGCGGCCTCGACCTCGTGTTCCCGCACCACGAGAACGAGCTCGCCCAGTCGCGCGCCGCGGGCGACGGGTTCGCCGAGTACTGGATGCACAACGCCTGGGTGACGATGTCCGGCGCCAAGATGTCCAAGTCGCTGGGCAACACACTGACCATCCCGGCGGTGCTCGAGCGCGTGCGCCCGGTCGAGCTGCGCTACTACCTCGTCGCGCCGCACTACCGCTCGACGGTGGAGTTCTCCGAGCACGCGCTGGCCGAGGCCGCCGCGGCGTACCGGCGCATCGAGGCGTTCGTGCACCGCGTGCACGACCGCGTCGGCGCCGTCGAGGTCGGGCGGATCGCCGACGCGTTCGCCGCGGCGATGGACGACGACGTCGCCACGCCCGCGGCGCTCGCCGAGGTGCACGAGACCGTGCGGCGCGGCAACGCGGCCCTCGACGCGGGGGAGCGCGCGGACGCGCTGGCCGCCGCGTCGGCGGTGCGGGCGATGACCGGCGTCCTCGGGCTCGACCCCGTCGTCTGGGCCGACGGCGCGACGGGCGGCGGGGCCGCCGACGCCGCGCGCCAGGCCCTGTCGTCGCTGGTCGAGTCGCTGCTCGACCAGCGCATCCGCGCCCGCGGCGAGCGCGACTTCGCCCGTGCCGATGCCCTGCGCGACGAGCTGACCGCCGCCGGCGTCGCCGTCGAGGACACCGCCGACGGGCCCACCTGGTCACTCAAGGACGGTGCGTAGATCCATGGCCGGCAATTCCCGCCGCCCCGGTGCCCGGCGCAAGCCGGGGACGAAGAAGGGCCCGACCAAGGGCTCGGGCGGCAAGGGCAAGCGCAGTCTCGAGGGCAAGGGCCCGACCCCGCCCGCCGACAAGCGCCCCAACCACAAGTCCTACCGCAGCGACGGCGCCTCGTCGTCGGCCTCGCCGGCGCGCGCGTCGGCCTCGGCGCCGCGGCGGCCCGCGGGTGAGGACCGGGGGCGCCGCCCCTCGTCGCGCCGCGAGGACCCCGACGGCCCGCAGACCGTGCTCGGGCGCAACCCGGTGGTCGAGAGCCTGCGCGCCCACATCCCCGCCACCGCGCTCCACGTCGCGCAGGGCATCGAGGTCGACGACCGGGTGCGCGAGTCGATCCGCAGCGCCTCCGAGCGCGGGATCTCGGTGCTCGAGGTGCCGCGCGTCGACATCGACCGGATGGCCGACGGCGCCGTGCACCAGGGCCTCGCGCTCACGGTGCCCGCGTTCGAGTACCTGCACCCCGACGACCTGCTCGAGGAGGCCCGCCAGCGCGCCCACCTCGCGCGCGTCGAGCCGCTGCTCGTGGCCCTCGACGGCGTCACCGACCCCCGCAACCTCGGCGCCGTCCTGCGCTCGGCCGCGGCCTTCGGCGCGCACGGCGTGCTGCTGCCGCTGCGCCGCTCGGTGGGCGTGACCCCGGTGGCGTGGCGGACCTCGGCGGGCGCGGCGGCGCGCATCGCGGTCGGGCGCGCGACCAACCTCAGCCGCACGCTGGGCGCCTGGCTCGACGAGGGCCTCGTCGCGGTGGGGCTCGACGGCGAGGCGCCGGCCGACATCGACCACCTCGACGACGTCGCGGGCCCGGACGCCGCCCGCGGGCCGCTGGTGCTGGTCGTGGGCTCGGAGGGCAAGGGCCTCTCGCGCCTCGTGCGGGAGACGTGCACGGGGTCGGTGTCGATCCCCATGGCCGGCGACGTGGAGTCGCTCAACGCGTCCGTCGCCGCCGGCGTGGCCCTGGCGGACGTGGCGCGGCGCCGGCGGGCGTGACCGCCCGGAGTCGGTGATCAGCAGGTCGAAAAGCACCTCCGGAGGGGTCGTTCCGGTGCCTTTCGACCTGGTGATCACTGGGTGACGCGTGCTGCTCGGGACGCGCACCGACGGCCCGCCTATCCGAGCGAAGGTGCCCTTCGGTCGGAATCCTCGCGCGCCTCGTCCTCGCGCGCCCCGTCCTCACGCCCCGCGCCCGGCCCCACCGTGCAGGCCTCGGCGTGCTCGCCCGGCACGGCGATCTCGGTGTCCTCGTCCCGCCCCCGCAGGGCGCGCGTGCCCACGACCCGCCAGTTCCTCGCCTCGTCGCCCGCGCGCTCCAGCGCCGCGCCGGACGCCACGACGCAGCCCTCGATCTCCTTGGCGACCTCCGTGAGGCGCGCGGCCTCGTTCACCGGGTCGCCGATCACCGTGTACTCGTAGCGCCGGGTGTCGCCGATGTTCCCGGCGACGGCCTCGCCCGCCGACACCCCGATGCCGGCGCTCACCCCGTCGAGCTCGTCGGCGATGCGCCGGCCCAGCTCGCGACCCGCGCGCAGGGCGCAGCCGGCGGCGTCGTCGAGCGCGGTCGGCGCCCCGAACACGGCCAGCGCCGCGTCGCCCTCGAACTTGTTGATCCAGCCGTCGTGCTGCTCGACGACGTCGATGACCACCGCGAAGAACGCGTTGAGCATCTCGACGACCTCGGTCGGCGGGCGAGTGGCGGCGAGCTGCGTCGACCCGACGAGGTCGACGAACAGCACCGCGACCTCGCGGACCTCGCCGCCGAGCTCGACGTCGTTCTCCAGCGCCGTCCGCGCGACGTCCTCGCCGACGTGGCGGCCGAACAGGTCGCGCACCCGCTCGCGCTCGCGCAGCCCGGCGACCATGGTGTTGAAGCCGGCCTGCAGCAGGCCCAGCTCGGTGGTGTCGAACACGGGGACCTCGGCGTCGTAGTCGCCGTCCTCGACCCGCCGCTGCGCCCGGCGCACCGCGAGCACCGGCGCGGCGGTGGACATCGCGGTGAGCACGGTGACGAGGAACCCGACGACGAGCGCGACCCCGCCGAGCACCACCACGACGAGCGCGAGCCGGTCGACGGTGTAGCCGCCGAACACCCGCGCGGCGGCCGCCGCGAGCACCACCCCGGCCAGCGGGACGGCGGTGCCCATCACCCACGAGCCCACGGCGCGCAGCGCGACGCCGGGCAGGATGCGGTCCTCGGGCGGCTGGTCGTCCAGCACCCGCGCGACCTCGCGGCGCAGCACGCGCTCGACGAGCCGGTAGGTGACGGCGACCGTCGCGAGCCCGCCGAGGGCCACCGTCACCCCGACCGACATGCCCAGCCGCGGGCTGGTGAAGACGTTGATCAGCACGAACAGCACGAGCGCCGCGACCCACAGCACCGTCTGCACGGTGGCGAGGCGCAGCGGGCCGCGCAGCACCACGCGCCGCACGCGCTTGCGGTGCCGGCGCACCGTCGTCGCGTCGGCGCCCGGCCCGGGGGCGCGGGGCACGCGCATCCGGAGGTGCCCCCACACCACGCCGACCAGCACCGCGCCGAGCAGGTAGCCGCCGAACGCGACGAGGTTGCGCATCAGCGCACCCGGGTCGTCCTCGGTGAGCTCGCCGAGCGGCAGCACCCACGCGGCGACGACGAGCACCACGCCCGCGCCCACGATGTTGGGCGTGACGACGACGAGGCCGAGCGCGAGCCGCGTGACGAGCCGCAGACCGCGGTCCTCGGGCGCCGCATCGCTGGACGCACCGTTCATGCACGGAGTGTAGCGGGGAGAGTGGCGTTCAGCGCAGTCACCAGGCCCGACCGGCGACGACGATCACGCCCCGCAGCGGGTCAGCCCGCGGCGACCGCGACCCGTCCCCACCGGGCCCGGACGGCGCCGAGCACCCGGCACACGAGGTAGATCGCGAACGCGATCGAGGCGACGAACGGGCTGATCGGCAGCCCGGCGACGAGCGAGATCAGGATCCCGCCGATCACCGCGACTTCGGCGAACACCACGGCGAGCACGGTGGCCAGGGTCGGCGAGGCCGTCAGCTGCGCGGCTGCGGCGGCCGGGGTGATGAGCAGGCAGAGCACCAGCAGGGCGCCGACGATCTGCACCCCGAGCGCGACCGTCACGCCGAGCAGGACCGCGAACACGATCGACAGGGCCCGCACCGGGACGCCGCGGGCGGCGGCCATGTCGGGGTCGAGGCTCGCGAACAGCAGCGGCCGGTGCACCACCGAGAGCACGACGAGCACGACCACCCCGACGACGGTCAGCGCGAGGACGTCGCCGACGTCCACGCCGACGATCTGGCCCACGAGCAGGCCGAACTTGTTCGCCGAGCGCCCGGTGTAGAGCGCCTGGAACAGCACGCCGAGCCCGAGCCCGAACGAGAGCAGCACCCCGATGACCGCGTCGCGCTCGCGCTGCGCGCGTCCCAGGGCGCCGAAGACCAGCGCGACCAGTACCGCCCCCACGAGCGCACCCCAGCCGACCGCGTCGCTGCCGAACACCAGCAGCGCCCCGGCCCCGCCCGCGAACGCCAGCTCCGCGGTGCCGTGCACCGAGAACGCCATGCCCCGGCCCACGACCAGCGGGCCGAGCAGCCCGGAGAGCACCGCGAGCACGACGCCCGCGATCAGCGCGTTGCGCACGAAGTCCAGGGAGAGGAGGTCGAGGGTCGAGGTCACGAATGGCCCCCGGTGGGGACGAGACGGTCCTCCGCGCCGACGACGAGGATGCGGTCCCGCACCCGGACGACCTCGACGTCGGTGCGGTAGAGCTCCGAGAGCGTCTCCGACGTCATCACCTCGTCGGGCGTACCGACGCGGAACTGCCCGTCGACGAGGTAGAGCACCCGGTCGGTGACGGGCAGCACGGGGTTGAGCTCGTGGGTCACGAACACCACCGCGGTGCCGTGCTCGCGGCGGCGGCGCTCGATCAGCTCGACGACGGTGCGCTGGCGGGCGAGGTCGAGGGACAGCAGCGGCTCGTCGGCCAGCAGCAGGCCGGGGTCGCCGACGAGGGCCTGGGCGATGCGCAGGCGCTGCTGCTCGCCGCCCGACAGGGCGCCGACCGGGGCGTCGGCCCAGTCCAGGGCGTCGACCTGCAGCAACGCCTCCCGCACCCGCCGGGCCCGCTCGGCGCGCCCGCGGAAGGCCGGCCCGAACCGGTGCCCGTCCAGGCCCAGGCCGACGAGGTCGCGCCCGCGCAGCGGCGTCAGCGGGTCGACGTTCTTCTGCTGCGGGACGTAGCCGACCGTCGGGCTGCCCCGCCGCGGCGGGCGCCCGCCGACCTCGCACGTCCCCGCCGACAGCCCGAGCAGGCCGAGCAGCACCATCAGCAGCGTCGTCTTGCCCGACCCGTTGGGCCCGAGCACGGTGACGAACTCGCCGGGGGCGACGTCGAGGTCGAGGCCCGACCACAGGGTGCGGCCCCCGCGCCGGACCTCGGCGCCCGACAGGCGGATGGACGGGGTCACGCGCTGGTCCTCACGCCGGCGCGCCGTCCAGCGCGCGGGCGAGCTCGGTGCCGGTGCCGCTGTACCACGGCAGGTAGTCCAGGCCGGCGGGCAGCGTCTCGGTCACGTTCACCACGGGCACGCCGGCGCCGCCCGCGGCGTCGCGCAGGCCCATGGTGAGCGGGGTCTCGGTCTGCGGGTTGAACACCAGCGCGGTGACGCCCCGGCCCGTGACCAGCTGGGTCGCCTCGGCGAGGGTGGCCGCCGGCGGGTCGGTCTCGTTCTCGATCGCCTCGCTGAACGCCGGCGGCGTCGCGTCGGCGACGCCTGCGGTGGCCAGCAGGTAGTGCGCGATCGGCTCGGTGGCCAGCACGCGCGAGCCCGGGCGGGCCGGTCCGATCGCGGCGACGCGGGCGGCCTCGGTGTCGACCTGCCCCGAGAACGCCGTCGCCCGCTCGCGCAGCGCCGTGGCCTGCGACGGCTCGACGGCGGCCAGCCGGTCGGCCACCTGGGTCACCACGCCCTTGACCGCGGTCGGGTCGAACCACACGTGCTCGTTTTCCTGCGCCTGGTCCCCGCGCAGCGCGAAGGCCTCGACCGACCGCCCGCGCAGGGCGGGGTCGCCGTCGAGGATCTGCTCGACCCACTCGTCGTAGCCGCCGCCGTTGACCACCACGAGGTCGGCGCCGGCGATCGCCGCGGCGTCGGCGGGCGTGCTCTCGTAGGAGTGCGGGTCGGCGGCCGGGTCCTGGATGATCGAGCGCACCTCGACCCCGGGCCCGGCGACCGCGCTCGCCACCGCCCCCCACACGTTCGTCGTGGCCACGACCTTGAGGGTCCGCCCCGGCGCGGCGCCGTCCGACGGCGGGGTCTGCGGGGCGGGCGCACCCCCGCCGCACCCGGCGACGAGGAGCAGTGCGCCCACGAGCACGGCGAGCACGGCGGTCGGGCGGGCGCGGACGGACACGGCTGACTCCTCGGTACGGCGGCTCCGACGGCCGTAACGATAACGGTTATCAGTTGCCGCAGGGGGCGCCGGGGTCCCCCGACCAGGTCACACCCGGCGCACCAGGACCCCCACCGGTCGCGTGGAGTGGCCCTAGATCGAGACAGTCGATACGTTCGGGCGGTGGGTGAGGCACTCGAGGGGCGCCGGTCGCGGCGCACCGCCACGCTGGCCTCGCTGGCGGCGGAGCTGGGCGTGTCGCGGACCACGGTCTCCAACGCCTACAACCGCCCCGACCAGCTGTCGCCGGCGCTGCGCCGGCGCGTCCTGGACACGGCGCGCCGTCTCGGCTACCCCGGGCCCGACCCGGTGGCGCGCTCCCTGCGCACCCGCAAGGCCGGCGCGGTCGGCCTGCTGCTCACCGAGGCGCTGTCCTACGCCTTCCGCGACCCCGTGGCCGTGCAGTTCCTCGAGGGCCTCGCGCTCGCGTGCGAGGACAACGGCTCCGGCCTGCTGCTCGTCCCCGTGAACCCCGAGGCCGACGACCCGGGCGCGGTCGCCCGCGCCGGCGTCGACGGCTTCGTCGTCTACTCGATGCCCGACGACGACGACAACTTCCATGCGGTGCTCGAGCGCCCGGTGCCCGTCGTGGTGTGCGACCAGCCGACCGCCGTGCCCGACGTCGACCGGGTCGGCATCGACGACCACGCCGCGATGGTCGACATGGCCCGCCACCTCGTGGGGCTGGGCCACCGCCGCGTCGGCGTGCTGTGCATGCGCCTGTCGACCGAGCGCAACGACGGCTTCGCCAGCCTGGAGCGCCAGGAGCGCGCCCGCTACGAGGTGCAGCGACGCCGGCTCACGGGGCTGCGCGAGGGGTTCGGCGAAGCCGGCGTGGACTGGTCGACGGTGCCGGTGGTCGAGCGCTACGACCACAGCGAGTCGGCGGGCGCCACCGGCGCCGAGCAGCTGCTGGCGCGCCACGGCGACGTCACCGCGCTGGTGTGCACCTCGGACATCCTGGCCCTCGGCGCGTTGCGCCACGCCCGCCAGTCCGGGCGTGTGGTGCCCGACGACATCACCGTCACCGGGTTCGACGGGGTCCCCGCCGCCGAGCGCGCCGAGCTGACCACGATCCGCCAGCCCACCCTCGACAAGGGCCGCGCCGCCGGCGAGTTGCTGCTCGACCGCGGCGACCGCCAGCGCTCGCGGACCCTCCTGCTGCCCACCGAGCTGCTCGCCCGCGCGACCTCGGGGCCCGCGCCGCAGCGCTAGTCGCCGACCCCCAGCACCTCGAGGAAACCTGCGGCCCAGCGCTCGACGTCGTGCTCCAGCACCTGCTCGCGCAGCACGCCCATGCGCCGCCGCGCCTCGTCCGGGTCCTGCGACGCGGCCTCGACCACCGCGTCGCCGACGGCGTCGAGGTCGTGCGGGTTCACGAGGTACGCGCCCGCCGCGAGCTCGTCGGCGGCGCCGGTGAACTCGCTGAGCACGAGGGCGCCGTCGCCCTCGGTGCGCGACGCGACGTACTCCTTGGCCACGAGGTTCATGCCGTCGCGGTAGGGCGTCACGAGCATGACGTCGGCCGCCCGGTAGAACGACACCAGCTCGGCGCGGGGGACGGGCTGGTGCACGTAGTGGATCACCGGGTTGCCGATCGAGGCGTGCTCGCCGTTGATCCGCCCGACGGTCAGCTCGATGTCGTCGCGCATCTCGGCGTAGTGCTCCACGCGTTCGCGGCTCGGCGTCGCCACCTGGATGAGCACGGTCTCGGCGGCGTCGAGGCGGCCCTCGGCGAGGACCGCGGCGAACGCCCGGAGACGGACGTCGATGCCCTTGGTGTAGTCGAGGCGGTCGACGCCGAGCAGGACCGTGCGGGGGTCGCCCAGTTCGTGACGCAGCGCCTTGGCCCGCTCGGTGGTCGCGTCCTCGCGGGCCGCCGTGTCGAGCTCGCCGGAGTCCACCGAGATCGGGTGCGCGCCGATCGTGATCGTCCGGCCGTCGGGCGCCGTGACGTGCCCCGCCTCGCCGTCGGTGGTGATCGCCGCGTCGTCCGCGGTCGCGTCGGTGAGGCGGGCGGCGACGCGGCGGAAGTTCTCGGCGCTGCCGACCGTCTGGAACCCGACGACGTCGGCGCCCAGCAGGCCCTCGACGACGGGACGACGCCACGGCAGCTGGGCGAAGAGCTCGACGGGCGGGAACGGGATGTGCAGGAAGAACCCGATGTGCAGATCCGGGCGGCGGTCGCGCAGCAGCCGGGGCACGAGCTGGAGCTGGTAGTCCTGCACCCAGACCGTCGCGCCCTCCGCGGCCACCTCCGCCGCGGCGTCGGCGAACCGCTCGTTGACCCGGGAGTAGGCCTCCCACCACGAGCGCTCGAAGCGGGGCGTCGCCACGACGTCGTGGTAGAGCGGCCAGAGCGTCGCGTTGCTGAAGCCCTCGTAGTAGGCCGGGAGCTCGTCGGCGGTGATCGCTACGGGGCGGATGCCCATGCCGTCGTCGTCGAACGGCTCGGGCTCCGCGTCGGCGACGCCCGGCCACCCGACCCACGTGCCGCCGCGGGCGCGCAACGTCGGCTCGAGGGCCGTGACGAGCCCGCCCGGGCTGCGGCTCCAGTGGCCGTCCTCGTCGAGGTCGAGCGGCAGCCGGTTGGCCACCACGACCAGGTCAGAAGACCCGGGGGCGTCCTCGGTTCGACTCACGTGCCCTGTCCTCCGCGCTGAGTCCGGGGATGCAGCGGCGGATCAGCCGCTGCAGGGGCCAGCCGATCTGCTCACCGAAGGACACCCCGGCCGCGAGAGCGAGACCGAAGGCCAGGGCGAGGAGGATCGTCACCGCGCTCGAGCCGACGCTGTTGTACGCGAGCTGCGAGAACCCGCGGTACATCGTCAGTCCGGGGAGAAGCGGTGTGATCCCGGCGATCACCAGCACCAGCGGGGGTGTACCCAGTGAGCGGGGCAGCACCATCGCGACGAGCCCGAGCGCCGCGGCCGCGAGTGCGGCGGCCACGACGTCCCCGGCGCCGGCCAGGGTGAACAGCGCGTAGACGCCCCAGGCGGTGGCCCCGGCGACCGCGGCGAGCGGCAGCGACCGCAGCGGCGCGTAGGCCGAGAGGGCGAACAGCAGCCCCGCCGCCGCGGCCGCGGTCAGCGACAGCGGGTGCAGCGTCGGCGTGGGGCTGGGCGGGACGACGGCGGCGAAGGCCATCGCGCCGGTGCCGAGCACGCTGCCGACGAACTTGATGCTGACGACGACGCCGACCAACAGGCCCGCGGAGGCCAGGACGACCTCCACGGCGCGGCCGGCCGCCGTCAGCGGGAAGCCGGAGATCGCGTCCTGCACCAGGCCGACCAGCGAGAGCCCGGACAGCAGGACGACGAGGCCGGCGGCGATGACGAAGGCGGGGGAGTCGTCGAGCACCCCGGAGAAGGCCAGCGAGGTCGCGATGACGGTGACCACGGCCGAGCCGACCATCTGCTGGAAGAACATCGGCACCCGCCGTCGGCGCAGCCATCGGGCCGCGCCCCAGACGATGCCGGTGGCGACCGTGGCGAGCACCGCGACCAGCAGGCCGCCGCCGATGAGGAACCCGACCGCGCCGGCGAACAGCGACCGGGCGAGCCCGGCGACGAACCGCGGGTACGGGTGGGGGCCGTCGGCGGCCTCGCCGAGGCGGGTGAAGGCCTCCTCGAGCGCCAGCGGCTCGTCCCGCTCGACGATCGTGGCGATGATGTCGTCGACCTCGGTCAGGCGCGTGTAGTCCTGGGTGCGGTACCGGACGTTGCGCATCGTCGTGACCGGGCCGGCCTCGTTGCCGCGGTGGCAGCACATCGTGATGGTCGAGAACGCGATGTCGACATCGCAGACGGGCAGGCCGTAGGCGCTCGCGATCGCGAGCATCGTGTCGTGCGCGACGGCCGCGCCCGCGCCGGTCGCGAGCTGGACCTCGCCGACGCGCAGCGCCAGGTCGAGCACGCGCAGCACCGTGCTGTCGTCCGCGACCTCCGGGCCGGGCACCGCCGGCAGCAGCGTGTCGCGCATGGTGGGCGCGTCGATCGCGCGCCGCAGATCGGGTGAGACGGGGAACTGTCGACGGAGCGAGCCACGGGCTCGCTGGGCCACCCCCACGGGCGGACCTTCCTCTCCTTGCGCACCGGGCTGCTCGCGTCGCGCACGTGGCACCCGGGGGAACTTCATCCAGCACCTGCCCAGACGTGTGGGGTCCGACCGCGGTTGTCGTGAGGGACCGTGCGCCGCGTCCCACCCGGCTGGAGGTGGGCCCGGGGCTCGACCGTCACCTCGCGCCCCGACCCTAACGACGCCGTCGACCCGCCCGCCGGGCCGCCGGGGCCAGCGGCCCTCGTAGCATGGGCGGCGTGCCGGCGTAGCTCAATCGGCAGAGCACTCGCCTTGTAAGCGAAAGGTCCGGGGTTCGATTCCCCGCGCCGGCTCCGTCACCTGACACGCGCCCACCGGGCCGCCTGGCAGGCTCGATCCGTGCCGAGTCCGACCATGCGCCCCCTCCGTGACCTCGCCTGGGCCGCCATCGGGCTGGGCGGCGCCTTCGGCTGCATGCGCGCAGTCGAAGCGCTGCGTCCTGAGGTCGTCGCGGACGACCCGCGCACGGCCGAGGACGACCCGTTCCGCCGCGAGCTGCCCCGCGCCTACGCCGTGTCCGCGGCCGCGATCCTGGCCAGCCCGCTCCTCGGGGCCGGCACGGGGCGGCTGCCGTGGATCACCGGGCCGCTGGGGCTCGGGGTACAACTGGCCGGCGTCGGCCTGCGGGTCTGGGCGATGCGCGAGCTGCACGGGCACTACGCCCGCACGCTGCGGGTGGTCGACGAGCAGCCGGTGGTGCGCACGGGGCCGTACCGGTACGTCCGCCACCCCGGGTACCTGGGCGCGTTGCTGATCTGTGTCGGCGCGGCGGTCAGCGCCCGCAACGTCGCCGCGGTCGCCCTGACCGCCACGGCCGTCGGCACGGCGTACGGGCACCGCATGGACGCCGAGGACGCGCTCCTGCGCCGCGACCTGTCCGGATACGCCGACTACGCCGCGACGACCCACCGCCTGGTGCCCACGACGGGGTAGGGGCACCATCGCGCGGCATGTCCCTCGACGATGTGCGCGCGGCCATCGACCGCATCGACGACCAGATCGTCGCGCTCCTCGCGCAGCGCCAGGCGCAGGTCGAGACGGCGGCCACCTTCAAGGCCGACGACGCGGCGGTCCGCGCGCCCGATCGCCGCGCCGCGCTCCTGGCGCGGGTGCGTGACCGCGCGGTCGAGGAGGGTGTGCACCCGGACGTGGTCGCGGCGACCTACACCGCGATGGTCGACGCCTTCATCGCCCTGGAGCTGGGGGAACGCCGCACCCGCGGGAGCTGACGATCTCGATCGGCGGCGTGTCGCCACACGAACGGCGGACACGGTCGGAGATCCGATAACGCCCGACCGCGGGGCCTCGAACTGCCGGGTGACGAGATCGACGACTCCGCGGGGAGAGCCACCATGATCGCGCACGTGCCCGGCACCGACCGGACCCTCGACATCGCCACCGAGATCGACATGCCGCGCCCGCGCCCCGCCGAGCCCACGCTCGTGCCGGCGCCGGACACCGCGCGGGACCCGTTCCTGGTCGCCGCGCAGCTCGAGTCCTCGGCCGTCGTGCTGACGTGGCTCGTGCGCCTCGCGCTGCTGGTCGTCGTCGGGCTGGCGGTCCTGGTCGCGGTGCTCTGACCGCGCCGGCCGGACCGTGATCGCCCCCGGTGCTCCCACGACCCCGCCAGGCGAGGTCGTCGGAGCACCCGGAGCGATCACGAGCACTCAGGGCGTGATGACCACCTTCAGCGCGAGGTTCGCCGCCGCGTCGGCGAAGACCGCGTAGGCCTCGTCCATCTGGTCGAAGGTGAAGGTGTGCGTGCCCATCTTCTCGGCCGGGATGCGGCCGCTGGCGACCATCTTGAGCAGGGTCGGGATGGACACGGTGTCGACGAGGCCCATGGTCAGCGTGACGTTGCTGATCCACATGTCCTGCATCGGCAGCTCGACCGGCGTCCCGTGCACGCCGACGTTGGCGATCGTCCCGCCGGGCCGGACGAGCGACGCCGCGGTCAGCAGGGTCTCCGGGTAGCCGACGGCCTCGATGGCCACGTCGACGCCGAGCCCGTCGGTCAGCGCGATGACGTCGCCGACCGTGCCCGGGCCGACCTCGACGACGTCGGTGGCGCCGAACTCGAGCGCCTTCTCCAGGCGGAACTTGTTCGAGTCGATCGCGATGACCTTCGACGCGCCCCAGAGCCCGGTGGTCAGCACCGCGGACAGCCCGACCGCGCCCGCGCCGACGACGGCGACGGTGTTGCCCGGGCGCACGCCGCCGGCGAGCACGCCGACCTCGTAGCCGGTGGGCAGCGAGTCGGCGAGGAAGATCGCCTGCTCGTTGCTCACGCCCGTCGGCACCGCGTACAGCGAGGTGTCGGCGTAGGGCACGCGCACGAACTCGGCCTGCGTGCCGTCGATGAGGTGGCCGAAGATCCAGCCGATGCCGCCGACGGTCTGGCAGTGCGAGGGCATCCCGCGCTGGCAGTACTCGCAGCGCCCGCACTTGGTGATGGCCGGGACCAGCACCCGGTCGCCGACCGAGAAGCCGCGCACGGCGTCGCCGACCTCGGTGATCGTCCCGACCGCCTCGTGGCCGAGGATGCGGCCGTCGGTCACGGCCGCCACGTCGCCCTGCAGGATGTGGAGGTCGGTGCCGCAGATCGTGGTGGTGTCGACCTTGACCACGACGTCGGTGGGCTCCTGCACCCGGGCGTCCGGGACGTCCTCCCAGGCCTTGTTGCCGGGACCGTGGTACACCAGTGCCTTCATCGTCCGCCTCCGTCGCGCTCGTCGCCCCCGCCGGAGATCGACGCTAGTGGCGCAGGACACACGGGTCTGTCCCATCCTGGGACGATCGGGAGCCGCTCGGCGGGCCCGAGGCCGCGCGGCGTCCCGGGATCGGGACAGGTGCGCTCCGCGCACGTGAGCACCTCTTGGTGCTGCAACACCGAGAAGTGCTCACGTGCGCGCAGCGCACCTCACCCATTAGGCGATGTAGCTGATCCCGAACGCGTCGATCTTGCGGTAGAGCGACGAGCGGGCGATGCCGAGCAGGGCGGCGGCCCGGTAGCGGTTGCCGCGCGCCTCGTAGAGCGCCTGGATGATCGCGTCGGCCTGCGCGGTCTCCAGCATCGACAGGCGCGGCGCGCGGCGCGTGAAGCAGAGGGCGGGCAGGTCGGGCGCCTGGACGACGCCGACCGGCTTGCGGGCCACGACGTAGCGCAGCACGTCCTCGAGCTCGCTGATGTTGCCCGGCCACGCGTAGCCCTCGAGCACGCGCACGACCTGGTGGGACAGCCGCAGCGAGCGCCCGCCGCTCATGGTCCGCAGGACGGCCTGGGCGATGTCGCCGAGCTCGTCGGCGCGGTGGCGCAGCGCGGGGACGCGCACGGTCTCGTGGAAGTGGCGCAGCAGCAGGCCGTAGGGACGGCTCGCGTCGACCGACGTGGTGTCGAGGCACGCGACGGCCGCGACCGTCTCGGAGCGCGCGAGCAGCAGGCGCAGCGACTCGTCGAGGCGCCGCGCCGAGAGCGGCGTGAGGTGCGCGAGCCCGCGCAGGACCACGAGGTGCGGGCGCGTCGGGGGCCGCTCGGCGAGGCGGGCGACGGGCTCGGTGGTGCGGGCGCCGTCCCCGGGGTCGGCGTCGAGCACGGTGACGGCGCCGTCGCGGTGCAGCCGCCCGAAGTGCTCGACGGCCAGCGTGCACTTGCCGACGCCGGCCTCGCCGACGAGCACCTGGTGGCGGCGCTGGGCGAGGTTGGCCACCAGCTCCTGGCGGGCCCGCAGCGACGGGGTGAGCAGGTCGCGGTTGGCGCGCACCCGCGCCTCGGCCTGGCTGCGGTCGGCGGGGTCGCGCTCGTCGCGCAGGTCGGCGGCGAAGTCGCGCCGGGCCGTGGGCGCGACGTGCGAGCCCTGGCGGCGGCGGGCCTCGGCGTCGCGCCAGGCGTGCTCGTCCACTGCGGGCCCGGCCGCGAGCACGCACCCCACGAGTGCGCCGTCGTGGCGGACGTCCTCGAGGTCCACGTCGGCGGACGCGCCCGAGGGCAGGTCCACGCGCGCCGGGTCGGCCGCGCGCCCGAGGGCGAGGCCGGCGACGGCGAGGTCGGCCAGGGCCTGCTGGTCGCCGGGCGGCAGGCGCCGGACCCCGGCGCCGAGCACCACCTGCTCGCCGTCGGTGGCCACCGTCCACGCCGCCCCGCCCGCGGCGGCCGCGGCAAGGGCGTCGTGCACCGCGAGGACGCGGCCGCGACCGTGCACCCGGTCGTGCTCGGCGACCTCGCGGGCCAGGGCGCGGACGAACGGGACGTCACGGGCGGCGCCGTCGGCCGCGTGCCGCACCACGACCAGGGCGAGGCCGTCGACGGGCGCCGCGGCGGCGGCGAGCACGCCGAACGCGGGGTGCAGGTGCTCGGGCCCCTCGACGGCCAGCGCGCACCCCTCGTGCAGGGCGAGCGCGGCCGCCGTGGTGCCGACGGCGTCCTCGGCGTGCCGGTGACCGGGCACGAGGCCCACCGCGTCGAGCAGCTCGCCCAGCGCCGTGTCCCCGTCGCGCCGCACCTGGACCACCCCGTCGCGGTCGACGACGAGCACGGAGGCGTCGAGCTCGGGGTGACGGGCGTGCACGCCGTCGACCACCGACTCGGCCGCGGCGACCCGCGGGCCGTGGTCCAGCCCGGTGACCGCGGCGACGAGCCGCTGGGTGTCGACGCCCGCGGCCCGCGCCCGCTCCCACGACGCGAGGACGGCCGGCCGCACGACCTCCGGCGCGACGGCCTCGCGGCCCAGGAAGCGGCGACGCGCGGCCTCGAGCTCCCGCGGGTGGGCCACCCCTCGACGCTAGCCCGCGACCAGGGGCGCGGACAGGTCCATGCGCGGGGGGACTTGCCGCCGACACCGGCCGCCGATTCACTGGCAGGCCGATCGCGGGTCCACCCGGGCGGCCTGCGGTCGGGTCCCCATCCCGTCACGCCCAGGAGCACCGTGGCCGATCCCCGGCAGGAACTCGTCGAGCTCATCGACCTCGTCGAGGAGGTCGCGTCGCACGTCGAGGCCCTCGAGGAGACCGACGACACCGACGCGCCGCCGCCCGTCGCGGGCCCGTCGCCCGCGGCGAGCGAGGAACGGGCCGTGCGCGCCGCCGGCGCCCGCTTCGCCGGCCAGCGGGCGCGCGAGATGCGCGAGGGGCTCGACCGCATCCGCGCCCACGCGCAGCGCGTCGCCGACCAGGCCCGGCGCAGCGGGGTGGCCGCCCGGGAGGCCGCGCGGGGTGGGCAGCCGGGGCCGACCGTGTGGGCCGGGACCCCGTGGCCGGCGGTGGAGCAGGCCGGCCGGCGGCTCGCCGGCCTGTCCGTCGACACCGGCGACGTGCCGTGCGACCAGGTCGTCGAGATCGTCCGCGACGCGCTGGCCACGGCGCGCCACGTCGGCCTCGCCACGCCCGACGAGCACGGCCGGGCCGTGCTCCTGGCCGGCGACCACGCGCTGCGCGAGGTCCTCGAGGACGAGGCCGCGGGGGACGGGCCGGTCCGGGCGGCGCTGCACGGCACGGCGCCCGTCGAGCCGACCGTCCACCCCGGCCTCGGGAGCGTCCTGGTCCTGCCCCTCGTCCCCGTCGCGGACGGGCGCCCCGAGGACCGGCCCCGGCCGATGGCCCTCGTCCTCGCCGCCCCGGAGCAGGACGGGATCGACGCCGTCACCGCGCGCCTGGTCGCCGTGCAGGTCTCGGTGCTGCTGTGCGGGGCCCGCCGCGTCGCCGGGCTGCACCGCGCGCTGGAGAGCCGCGACCTCATCGGCCAGGCCAAGGGGATCGTGATGCAGCGCGACGGGGTGGACGCGCAGACCGCGTTCCGGGTGCTCGCGCAGGCCTCGCAGCACGCCAACCTCAAGCTGACGTCCGTCGCGCAGTGGCTCGTGGCGGAGATCGCGGCCCGCGAGGGGGCTGGCTGCTAGGCGCGCAGCGTTTCGCTGGGCGAGCACCCGTAGCGGCGGCGGTAGACCACCGAGAAGCGCCCGGCGTGGGTGAAGCCCCAGCGGGCGGCGATGTCGGCGACGGTCGCGCCGCGGCGCGGGTCGGCGGCGAGCAGCTCGTCGTGCGCCCGCCCCAGCCGCAGGTGGCGCAGGTGCGCGAGCGGGGTCGTGTCGCGCCAGCGCCGGAACGAGGTCTGCAGGCCCCGGACCCCGAGCCCGGCGGCGGCGGCCACGTCGGCCACGTCGACGTCCTCGCCGGCGTGCTCCTCGAGGTAGGCCAGGGCGCGGCGCAGCGTCGCCGGCTCGGGTGGCGGGCCCGGCGCGGCGTCCTCGCCGGGCACGGGGCCGAGCTCGTCGACGACCTCCCCGGCGCAGGCCAGCAGCGTGACCCCGGACCGCACGGCGCGTTCGAGCAGCGCGTCGAAGGCCACGTCGGGGGCGACCCGGTCGTGCCGCGCGAGCAGGGCGCGCGCCGCGGCGACGAGGTCGCGCGCCCGTCCGGCGGGGTCCGGTGGCACCGGGTGGCCCGCCGCGCGGGCGGCCACGAACCGGCCGACGTGGCGGGCGACCTCCGCGGCCACCGCGCGGACCGGCGCGGGGAAGGCGGCCCGGGTCCCGGCGGCGAGCGCCAGCGTCCCGCCCGTGCCGGCACCCAGCGGGACGACGAGCAGCGACGCCGGCGCCGGGTCGCCCGCGCGCAGCCCGGGCCAGCGCGGGTCGCCGGCGACGTCGTCGACCGCGATCGGGGTTCCCGACCGGGCCGCGAGCACGCACGGCCCCTGCGTCACGGCCTCGGCGGCCGCCGGCGCCAGCGTCCCCGCCGACGGGGTGCGCACGCCGCCCTCCCGGGTGGGGACGGTGATCCGCGCCCACGACACCGACTCGCCGACGGCCAGGGCCTGGCGGCACAGGCGCGCCAGCGCGTCGACCGGGAGCCCGTCGGCGTCGAGGCGGGCGGGACGGGCGCGCTCCTGGACGCGGCGGGCCCCGCGCGCCATCTCCCGGGCCCGCGCCCGGACCTCGGCGACCTCCGCGCGCAGCGCCCGGGTCTCGGCGCGGACCAGGTGGGCCTGGGCGCCGCGGATCGAGCGGTTCTCCGCCGCCGCCGGGTCGTCGCCCGCGAGCACCAGGGGCCCGCAGTGCTCGTCGATCGCGGCGAGGCGACGGGAGAGGTCCTCGAGCATGTCGGCCAGGTCGTCGACCTCGTCCGCGCCCGCCTGGTCCTCGGACGTCACGGCGTCGCCGCCGGCGTGCCGGGGGCGTCGACCTGGTCCATGAGCACGATCGCGCCGCCGGGGCGCTCGCGCCCGGACAGCGGCGAGATCGAGATGGCGAGCTGCACGGTGCGCCCCCGCCGGTTGACGGCCTCGAGCCGCAGCGGGTCCTCGCGCGGCGGCGTCCCCTGGAGCACCTCGCGCACCAGCGGGCGCACTTCGTCGGTGGCCAGCCCGATGTCCAGGTTGAGCAGGTGCTGGCCGACGGCCTCCTCGGACCGCAGGCCCCACAGGTCGTCGGCGCGCCCGTTCCAGGCCTGGACGATGAGGCCGGTGTCCACGACCACCACGGCCGTGCGCAGGCTGCCCAGCACGGACTCGAGGAAGTCGTTGGCGCGGTCGAGCGCGACGCCGCGGTCGCGCAGCTCGTCGTTCATCGACCGGAGCTCGTCGTTGGTGCTCTGGAGCTCCTCGTTGGTCGTCTCCAGTTCCTCGACGGTGCTCTGGAGCTCTTCGTTGGTGGTCTCGAGCTCCTCGACGGTGCTCTGGAGCTCCTCGTTGGTGGTCTCGAGCTCCTCGACGGTGCTCTGCAGCTCCTCGTAGGCCGTCTCCACCTGGCGGTGCGCCGACTGCAGCTCGGCGGTCATGCGCCGGTAGCGGGTGACGTCGGTGAAGTACAGCGCGACCGGCACGCCGTCGGCGGTGCCGGCGTCGAGCGGGACGATCTGCACGTCGAAGACGAGGGTCTCCGACGCGGAGCGGGTGAACTCGGCCTCGTGCTGCCACATCGACGTCCGGTGGCGGCGGACGTCCTCCCAGGCCGAGCGCAGCCCCGTGATGCGGTGGCAGAGCTCGAGCTCGGTGAAGCGGCGACCCACCTCGCGCGGCGACACCCCGAGCTGCGCCTCCGCGCGCTGGTTGATCCGCGCGACGACCTCGTCGGGGGTGACGACGATCGTCGCCAGCGGGCTCTGCCGCAGCGTCTCGTCGTCGAGGGCCTCCTGGGTGCCGGTACGCGCGGGCACCCGGCCCGCCGCCGCGCCGAGGCGCCCGCCGCCGTCGCCGCGGTCGGCCTTGCGGAAGAAGCGGCGCTCGAGGTCGACGGGCAGGAAGAGCCGGCCGTGGGACAGGAGCATCTCGGCCTTGCCGAGGAACAGCACGCCCGCCGGGTTGAGCGCGAAGTGGAAGCGGCGCAGCACCTCGGCCTGCGTCTCGGCGTTGAGGTACATCAGCGTGTTGCGGCACACCAGGAGATCGAGACGGCCGATCGGGGCGTCCTGCACCAGGTCGTTGCGCCCGAAGATGACGCTGCGGCGCAGATCGCCGCGGAAGGTGTGCCGGGTGCCGGTGCGCTCGAAGTAGCGGTCCCGCCACTCCGCGGGCAGCGCCTGCAGGTCCTTGTCGGTGTAGGCCGCCGCGCGGGCCGTGGACAGGGCGTCCTCGTCGACGTCGGTGGCGTAGACCTTGACGCGGCGCCGGAACTCCTCGAACCCCACGGCCTCGGCGAGCACCATCGCGAGCCCGTAGGCCTCCTCGCCGCTGGCGCAGCCGGCCGACCACACGCGCACCGGCTCGTCGCGGGTCTTCGTCGCCAGCAGCTGCGGGACGACCTCCTCCTGCAGCTGCCGCCACGCCTCGGGGTCGCGCAGGAACCCCGTGACGTTGATCAGCACGGTGTCGAAGAGGTGCGTGAACTCGTCCTGGTCGACCTGGAGGAGGTCGAGGTAGTCGGCGAACGCCCCGACGCCCACCTGCTGCATGCGCCGCTGGACGCGCCGCTGCAGGCTGGAGCGCTTGTAGCCGGTGAAGTCGAAGCCGCGGCTCTCCTTGAGGAAGCCGAGCAGCGCCTCGAACGCCGCGTCCGGCCCGGCGTCGACCCCGTCCTCGCTCATGCGGCGCGCGCGGTGAGCCGGGAGAGCTCGCCGCCGATCCGGGCGAGCGGCCGGACGACGGCGTCGGGGACCCGCGCCAGCGCCGCGCGGGGCATGGAGTCGAACAGCGCCTCGTCGGGGTCCTGCACCACCGCGGTGCCGCCCCGGCGCACGACCTCCACCAGGCCCGCGGCCCCGTCGTCGAGCAGCCCGCTGAGCACGCAGGCGATGCCCCCGGGCCCCGCGATCGACCGGAAGAGCGGGTTCACCGCGGGGCGGTGCCCGTCCTCCCGGGGACCCTGCACGACCTCGGCGCGCCCGTCGCCGGCCAGCAGGTGGTGGTCCGGGGGCGCCACGAGGACCTCGCCGGCCCGCAGCGGCTCGCCGTCGCGGGCGTGGCGCACCGGCAGCGCGCAGCGGCGCGCCATCAGCGCGGGCAGCACCGTCGGCCCGACCGGGGACTGGTGCAGCACGACGAGCACCGTCGCGGGGAGGTCGGCGGCGAGGTCGCCGGCGAGGACGAGCAGGGCCTGCACACCCCCCGCCGAGGCACCGACACCGACCAGGAACGCGGGCGGGTCCATCGCTGCTGCCTGCCTCTCACGGGTCGATCGGTCATGCTAGACCCGGGGCCGGGAGCGGACGGGGCTCCTGCCCGGGACCCGGACCAGGGGGTTCGATGGACGACGCCGAGCTGGAGCGGGCCGCGCAGGCCCGGCACGCCGCGCGCGAGCAGGCCGAGCACCTCGGGCACCGCATCGCGGACCTCGCCGCGCGGATCGCCGACACCGAGGAGGGCGTGGCGGACGTCTACGAGGACGCCGCCCGCGTGCGCCCGCACGCCGCGGAGCGCCTGCAGGCGCGGGCGCGGGAGGCGCGCGCCTTCGCCGAGAAGGAGCGGCGGGCCGCGGGCGAGCGGGTCGAGGGCGCGGACGACTGAGCCGTCCCGTTCCCGGCGATACGCTCCCGCGCATGCCTCCCGGGACCACCGCCGGCGACGACGCCGCCCGCGTGCGCCGCGCGGGGTGGCTGGTGACCGGCGCCGCGGTCACCGTCGCGGTGGCGACGCTGCTCGTGGTCGGGCTGGTCCCGCCGGGGCCCGGGCGCACCGCCGCCGTGGTGACCGCCGTGGTGCTGGCCTTCGCGCTGGCCGCGTGGCGGGCGGTGCGGGCGCGCCGCGACACCACGGCCGTCGCCGGCCTGCGCCCGATCTCGAGCTGGCTCGCGGCCTTCGCCTGGGCGGTGACGGTGTTCTCGGCGCTGGTGGCGCTCGCCGCCCCCGACGAGGGCGGGCGCGCGGTGATGGCCGGGCTGCTCGCCGGCTGCCTGCTGGTGCTGGTGGGGCGCGGCGCCGAGCAGGTGGGGGCCAGGAGCTAAGTGAGTCCGGCGCGCCGCCAGACGATCTCGGAGGCGCCGCCGACCATGCCGACCTCGCGCAGGAAACCCAGCACCTTCTCGGTCATGAACCGCTTCGTGGCGGCGTGGTGCGGGTTGGCCAGCGCCGCCGTGCGCCCGACCCGCCCGGAGAGACCCACCGCGCGGTAGACCCGGGCCTGCACGAGCGCGTTGACGACCTCGCACGAGACGAGCGCGGTGAGCCAGCGCTCGCGCTCGAGCGCCGCCCGCGACAGCGTCGGCACCAGACGGGCGAGCTCCTCGCGGGCGAACCGGACGTGGCGCGCCTCCTCGACGACGTGCACCCGGCTCACGGCGCGCAGCAGCAGCTGCACCCGCTCGTCGTGCAGGGCCTCGCGCTGCAGCCGGTCGGTGGCCTCCTCGGCGACGAGCACGCTGGCGAACATGCTGGCCCCGGCCCCGATGTGGCCGTAGAGGCCGCCGAAGCGGTGCAGCAGGCCGTGCGGGCGGTAGTCGGGCGTCCCGAGCGCCGCGACGGCGCGGGCGAACATGACGGAGTGCCGTGTCTCGTCGCCGACCTCGGTGAGCGCGTACTGGGCGTGGCCCTCGCGCAGGTCGAAGTCGTAGGCGTAGCGCGTGAGCATCTGCATGAGGATCAGCTCGAACCACAGGCCGACCGAGAGCATGCTCGCGACCTCGTGCTCGGAGAGCCGGATCCGCTGCGCCTCGTCGAGGGTCTCCCAGAGCTCGGTGCCCCACAACGACGTGCGTTCCGGGGGCATGCCCCAGCGGCCCTCGACCAGCGGGGCGTCCCAGTCGATCTCGACGTTCGGGTCCAGCGTGTGGCGCGCGGAGGAGGCGAGCAGCCGCGAGGCGACCTGCTCCCGCGCGGCGGGGATGAGCGTGCGGGTCATGGTCTCCCCTTCGTCGGCGGACTCAGTGTTACACGTACACGGTGTCTCGTGTAGTTGGTCCCGTCACGCCGCCGGTGCCACCCTGGTCCGACCATGACCGAGACGTCCCCCACCGACGGCCGGGCCCTGCGCTGGGCCGGGCACCGTGAGGCGCGGCGACTCGAGATCGTCGACGCGGCGGTGGCGGCCATCGCCGAGCACGGCCCGGACGTCACCACCGAGCAGATCGCCGCCGGCGCCGGCGTGTCGCGCCCGGGGCTCTACCGGCACTTCGAGGGCCGCGACGACCTGCAGAGCGCGATCGCCGCCCGCTCCGTCGAGCGCCTGGTGCACGAGCTGGAGCCGGTGTGGCGTCCGCAGGGCCGTCCCTTCGACATGCTCGCCCGGGCGCTGCGCGCGCACCTGCGCTGGCTCTCGGACAACGCCAACGTCTACCGCTACCTCAAGCGCACCTCGTTCGGCACCGGCGGCGAGTCGGCGACGACCAACGTGCGCGCCACGGTCGCCGAGCACGTCGCGGGCATGCTGATCGACGGCTCGCTGGGCGCGGAGATCGAGCCCGCGACGGCCCACCCGCTCGCCTTCGGGCTGATCGGGATGGTCGACTCGGCCGCGGCGCACTGGCTCGACGCCCCGCACGGCGCCTCGCTGGACCAGCTCGTCACCCAGCTGACCGAGTCGTGCTGGGCGGTCATCCGGGCCACGGTGGGCACCGCGCGCCTGGACGCGGCCGGGAGCCCGTAGATCGACCCTGCTCCGGCGGTGCGACGATGAGGGCCCCCGCCGGAGAGAGGATCCGACGCATGGCGATGCGCCGCTCGTTCCCCACCGTGCTGTCCGACCGGCTGCCGGAGACCCGTGACTTCTACGTCGCCCTGCTCGGGTTCGAGGTCGCCTTCGACAGCGACTGGTACGTGGCCCTGCGCCGCGGCGACGGCGACGGCGAGCACGAGCTGGCCGTCTGGGCCGTGGGCCACGAGCTGGTGCCCCCGCCCTACCGGGCCGACCCGGCCGGGGTGATCCTCACGTTCCTCGTCGACGACGTCGACGCGGTGCACGCCGACGCGCGCCGCCTGCGGGTGCCGCTGGTCGCCCCACCCCGCGACCTGTTCCACGGGCGGCGCCAGATGCTCGTCACCGACCCGAACGGCATGCTCGTGGAGATCTCCAGCCCGAGCACGCCGTCGCCGGCGTTCACGGCCGAGCTCGGGCGCCGGGGACGGGCCGCGGAGACCACCGGCTGACGTGCCCGACGACCGGGATCACCGCACGAACCCCTTCACCGAGCTCCTCGGGGGCCGCGGCCAGGCGCTGGACGCGTCGCTGCCGTCGGTGGCGTTCGTCGCGGTGTGGCTGGTCGCCGACGGGCTGGGCGCGGCGCAGCCGGTGCTCGCCGGGGGCGTCGCCGCGGTGGTCGTCGCCGGCGGCGTCGCGCTCTGGCGCCACCGTCGCGGCGAGCGGCCCCGGGCCGTGGCCGTCGGGCTGCTGCTGGCGGTCGGCGCGGCCCTGCTCGCGCTCTACACCGGGCGCGCCCAGGACTTCTTCCTGCCGCGGATCATCGCCAACGCCGGGAGCCTCGCGGCCTGGCTCGTCTCGATCGCGGTGCGCTGGCCGCTGCTGGGCCTCGTGGTGGGCGCGCTGAGCGGCCACCCCACGCGCTGGCGGGGCGACCCCGACCTCGTGCGCGGCTACTGCCGGGCGAGTTGGGTGTGGGTCGCGCAGTACGCGGTGCGCGTCGCGGTGTTCACCGGGCTGTGGCTGGCCGACCAGGTCGTGGCGCTCGGGATCGCCCAGGTCGTGCTCACCTGGCCGCTCGTGGTGGCGTGTGTCGCAGCCTCGTGGCCGTTGGTTCGCTCGGCCCTCCCGCCGGGGCACCCTGGGCCCTTGCGCCCCGTCGTCCAGGAGTCCTGACCCACGTTCGAGCAGGGAATCTGCGCCGTCCGGTCCAGCGATTGGGCCGGTCGGGGGAGAGCCTTTGCGTCCGCGGGTGAACGCTCTCACGCATGGGCAACGAGGCACGATGGCGGGCGTCGTCCGTAGTGGTCGGCGGGAGCGTCGAACGACGCGGGCGCCCCCGCCGACCGGCCATCCGGCCCCCGCGAGGGACCGTCCGCCCCCGATCCGCGCCATACGGGAGCCATGTCCGAAGAGACCTCCGACAAGCCCGGGAACTCGTCCTCCGGTATCGGTCTGACCTTCCCGCAGATCATCGCCAGCGCCCTGGCCGCCGCGACCGCGGCGATCATGGGGTCGTTCCTCGGTGTGCTCGGCACCATCGGCGGCGCCGCCGTCGCGTCGATCGTGAGCACCGTGGGCTCCGCCCTCTACCAGCGCTCGCTCGAGGCCACCCGTGACCGGGTCAAGCAGCGCCTCGTCGTCACCGGCACCGGCCACACCAGGGTGGCGTCGGCCGTCGGCCGCGTCACCGGCCAGGCCGGTCAGGGCGCCGCGCGCGCCGTGCCGCCCCAGGGACAGCCGGGCGCCCGTCCCGGTGCGCCGACGCAGGCGCACCCCACCCGCCGGGTGGCCGGGCCGCCGATGGCGGGGCCCGGTGTGCCGCCGGGTCCGCCGCCGCTGCGACCGGGCGTGCCGCCCGCCGACCCCACGCGCCCCGTCCCCGGGGTCGCGGGTCCGCCGGCCGGGCGTCCCGCGCCCGGCCGGGTCGCCCTGCGGGCCGAGGGTCTCGCCGACCCCACGCGGGTGCACCCGCAGGTGGGCCCGCCCACCGGGGCGCGCCCCACGACGTTCATCCCGCAGAGCCGCCAGACCGGCACCCCGCCCGGCGGCGGACCGGCGCAGGCGGGTCCGACCCAGGTCATGGGCCAGGGCGGGCCCGGCGGGCCGTTCGGCCCAGGTGGGCCCGGCGGTCCGGGTGACGTCACGCAGGTCGCCCCGGTCGAGCCGGGGCCCCACGGGCGGTTCAGCGCCGCGGCGCTGATGACGGCCCTGCGGGGGCTCGGGTGGAAGACCTGGGTCACCCTCGGGGGCGTCGCCGCGAGCGTGTTCGTCATCGCCCTGCTCGCCACGGTCGGCGTCGAGACGGCCACCGGGCACCCGCTCTCGGGCGGGTCGAGCGGGACCTCGGTGGGCAGCATCTTCGGCCAGGAGACCGGCACGGGCGAGGCGACGACCGCGCCGTCGGACGCCACGACCGACGACTCGACCGCGACCTCGACCGACCAGCAGGACACGCAGGACGCCGACCAGCCCCAGGACGGCGACACCTCGAGCAGCCAGCCGCGCAGCACCACCCCGTCGCCCCGCTCCTCGCAGGGTGGCGTGCTGCCGAACCTGGTGCCGGGCTCGGGCGGATCCGGCGGGGGACCCACCAACGGTTGATCTCGCGCCGCGCCACACCTCGACGGCCGGACGAACGCTCTAGCGTTCGTCCGGTCGTCGTCGTTCGTCCGGACGGCGTAGTGCGCGCGAGGCGGGGGTGCGGGGGATGGGTCGGCGGCACGGCACCGGCCTGCTCGCGCTGCTGCTGCTCGCGGCGGCCCTGCTCGCCGCCCCCGCGCCGGCGTCCGCCGCCGCGCCCGACCAGCTGCGCCAGGTCAAGGAACGCCTCGACGCCCTCGCCGAGCAGCGCGGCGCGCCCGCGGCGGTCAGCGCGTGGTGGGTCGACGCGCCGAGCGCGACGGTCGTCCTGGCCCTGAACGCCCGGCCCCGCGACGCCCGCGCCGCGGCCTGGGTGGACGAGGCGCAGCGCGTGGACCCCGCGGTGCGCCTGGTGGACGGGGTGGCGGCGCCGACGCCGCGCGCCGACCCGCCGCCCGTCTACGACCTCGTCGGCGGCGACGCGATCCGCCTGGGCGGGAGCCGCTGCTCGATCGGGTTCTCGGCGCGGACCGCCACCGGCGCGCCCCGCCTCGTCACCGCCGGGCACTGCACGAACCGCGGCGGGGACGTCAACGGGGCCAACAACGTGCCGATCGGGCCGGTCCGCAGCTCGGTGTTCGACCGCACGGGCGACTGGGGTGTCGTCGACGTCGGCCCCGGCTGGCGCCCGACCCCGTCGGTCGCGGCCGAGGCGTCCACCACCCGCGCGGTGACGGGCACCGCCACCGCCCCGGTCGGCGCCGCGGTCTGCCGCTCGGGCTCCACCACGGGGTGGCGCTGCGGCACGGTGACCGCCGTCGACGTCACCGCGAACTACTCCGCGGGCCCGGTCCAGGGCCTCGTGCTCACGACCGCGTGCAGCGAGGGCGGCGACTCCGGCGGGCCCTTCGTGGCGGGCAGCGCGGCGCTGGGCGTGCTCTCGGGCGGCACGGGCGACTGCACCACCGCCGGCGGCTCGAGCCTCTACCAGCCCATCGACGAGGTGCTGCGCAGCGAGGGGCTGACCCTGGCTACCGCCTCGTGAGTGCTTGTCCGTGCCAGGGCACGGACAAGCACTCACAAGCGCTGGCGCAAAGCTCGGGCGGCGGCCTCGGGGTCGTCGGCCTCGGTGATCGCGCGGACCACGACGATGCGCGTCGCCCCCGTGGCGAGCACCTCGTCGAGGCGGGCGTGGTCGATGCCGCCGATCGCGAACCAGGGCCGGGCCGGGGCCGCGGCGGCGGTGCTGCGGACCAGGTCGAGGCCCGGGGCGGGGCGTCCCGGCTTGGTCGGCGTCGGCCAGCACGGCCCGGTGCAGAAGTAGTCGACGCCGGCCTCGGTCGCGGCCGCGGCGGCCTGGTCGGCGTCGTGGGTGGAGCGCCCGATCAGCACGTCGTCGCCCACCACCCGGCGCGCCCACGGCACGGGCAGGTCGTCCTGGCCGAGGTGCAGCACGTCGGCGTCGGCGGCCAATGCGAGGTCGGCGCGGTCGTTGACGGCCAGCAGGGCGCCGTGGCGCCGGGCGACGCGGCCCAGGACGGCGAGGGCGGCGAGCTCGTCGCGCGCCTCGAGGCCCTTCTCGCGCAGCTGCACCACGTCGACCCCGCCGCGCAGGGCCGCGTCGGCGAACTCGGCGAGGTCGCCCTGCGCCGCGCGGGAGTCGGTGCACAGGTAGAGCCGGGCGTCCTGGAGGCGGTCGCGGCGCGCGTCGCGGGGCGTCGTTCGCGGTGCACTCACCGCACGACGCTATCGGAGTAGCGTCGAAGCCCGTGCGGGACCGGCTGGTCGTGGTGGGGGCGGGCGCGGTGGGGGCGGCGATCGCCTGGGCCGCGGCCCGCGACGGGCTCGCCGGCGAGGTGGTGCTCGTGGACCCCGACCCCGGCTCGGGGGCCTCGCGGGTGGCGGGCGGCATGCTCGCCCCGATCAGCGAGGCCTGGCCGGGGGAGCAGGAGGTCCTCGAGCTGGGGGCGGCGTCCCTGGCCGCGTGGCCGGCGTTCGCCGCGGCCGTCGCCGCCGACGCGGGGCGCCCGGTGGGCCTGCGCACCGAGGGCACGCTGCAGGTGGCCACGGACGCCGCGGACGTCGCGGACCTCGACCGGGTCGTCGAGCACCTGCGCGCCTGGGGCCGCGAGGTCGAGCGCCTGACCGGCCGCGAGGCGCGCCGCCGCGAGCCCGCGCTGGGGCCGGCGGTGCGCGCGGGCCTCGCGGTGCCCGACGACCTCGCCGTCGACAACCGTGCCCTGCTCGCCGCGCTGGACGCGGCCGGGCGTGCCCGTGGCGTGGTGGCCGAGCGCCGGCGGGTGACCCGGGTGCTCGACGACGGGGTGCGGGTGACCGGGGTGGAGGTCTCCGACGGCGTGCTCGAGGCCGACCGGGTCGTCGTCGCGGCGGGAGCCTGGTCGGCGTCGCTGCACCCGGCGCTGGCGGGGCGCGTGCGCCCGGTCAAGGGCGAGATCCTGCGGGTGCGCGCCCGGCGCTCGTCGCTGCCGCCGCCGGTGCGCACGGTGCGGGCCGCGGTGAACGGGCGCGGGGTGTACGCCGTGCCCCGCGACGACGGGCGCATGGTCGTCGGTGCCACGCAGTACGAGGCCGGCTTCGACCCGGACGTGCTGGTCGGCGGGGTGCGCGACCTCGTCGCCGACGTCGAGCGGGTCCTGCCGGGGATCGCGGACTACGCGCTCGAGGAGGCCGCGGCGTCGTTCCGTCCGGGCACCGACGACAACCTGCCGCTGCTCGGTCCCCTCGGGCCGGCGGGTCTCGTCGCGGCGACCGGGCACGGGCGCAACGGGATGCTGCTGGTCGCCGTCACCGTCGACGCGGTGAGCGCCGTGCTGCGCGGCGAGGCGCTGCCCGATGTGGTCCGTCCCGCCGCCGCCGCGCGTAGCGTGGGCGCCGCAACCACGGGAGCCCGGACGGACGCGGGCTGAGAGGGGGCCTCGCCAGATCGCTGGCCGTGGCCCCGACCGTCGAACCTGATCCGGGTCATGCCGGCGCAGGGAGGGGGAGGCCATGGACGTCTGGCTCAACGACGACCGTCGCGAGGTCCCGGCGGGCACCACGGTGGCCGCCCTCATGAGCGAGCAGGGCGTGCCGGAGCGCGGCGTCGCGGTGGCCGTGGACGGTGCCGTCGTGCCGCGCGCGTCGTGGGCGACGGTGCGGCTGGTCGACGGCACGCGCGTCGAGGTCCTCACCGCCGTGCAGGGAGGGTGAGCATGGAGCCGCTGGAGATCGGGGGCCGCAAGCTCGGTTCCCGCCTGATCATGGGCACCGGAGGCGCGGCCAACCTCGCGGTGCTCGAGCGGGCGCTCGTCGCGTCGGGCACCGAGCTGACGACGGTGGCGATGCGCCGCCTCGACGCCGGCGGCGGCCCGGGGGTGCTCGCGCTGCTCGAGCGCCTGGGCATCGAGGCCCTGCCCAACACCGCCGGCTGCCGCACCGCCGCCGAGGCCGTGCACACGGCGCGGATGGCGCGCGAGGCGCTGGGCACCGACCTCGTGAAGCTCGAGGTGGTCTTCGACGAGCGGACCCTGCTGCCCGACCCGATCGAGCTCCTCGACGCGGCCGAGCAGCTCGTCGACGACGGGTTCACGGTGCTGCCCTACACGAACGACGACCCGGTGCTCGCGGCGAAGCTCGCCGACGCCGGGTGCGCCGCCGTGATGCCGCTGGGCGCGCCGATCGGGACGGGGCTGGGCATCCGGAACCCGCACAACATCGAGATGATCACCGCGTCCTCGCCGGTGCCCGTGGTGCTCGACGCGGGGATCGGCACGGCGTCCGAGGCGGCGCAGGCGATGGAGCTGGGGTGCGCGGCGGTCCTCCTGGCGACGGCCGTGACCCGCGCGTCGGACCCGGAGGCCATGGCGCACGCCATGCGCCTGGCGGTGGAGGCCGGCCACGCAGCCCGGGGGGCCGGGCGCATCCCCCGCCGCTTCTGGGCCCAGGCCTCCAGCCCCGTCATCCCGGGCCAGGACGGGCAGGACTGAGTGTCAGCGAAGTGGCCCTATCGGCGTGCTCCCCTCATGCAGACGTTGAGTGTCCGTATCGGCACTTCGATCACCGAGGTCAGAGGCCCGCGACGGCCAGGCGGCCGGCGGCGTCCATCGGCTCGGTGGAGCGCAGGGCGCGGCTGAGGACGAAGGCGCCCTCGAGGGCGCTGAGGATGCCCAGCGCGCGCTCGCGGTCGCCGCCGAGACGCTCGGTGAGGACCTCGGTCCACGACGTGAAGACCTCGGCGGTGGCCTGCCGGAGGACCTCGTCGGTGCTCGCGACCTCGAGGGCGACGGTGGCGATGGGGCAGGCGTCGACGTAGTCGGTCTCCTCGAGCGTCTCCGCGGCCCCGGCGAACACCGACCGTACCGACTCGGCGGTGGTGGCCTGCGCGTCGTAGACGGCGAGGACGAGCGCCTGGAAGTAGGCGCCGCTGGCGCGGACGACCTCGGCGCCCAGCTGCCGCTTCCCGCCGGGGAAGTGGTGGTAGAGCGAGCCGAACGGGGCCTCGGCCTGCGCCACGACCGTCTTGAGCCCGGTGCCGGTGTAGCCCTGGCGCCGGAAGAGCTCGGCGGTGGCGAACAGGATTCGGTCGCGCGTCGGGGGCTTGTCCACCCCGCGATCCTATGCTCTTCTCTCACTAGAGCGATCTATCTAGAAGTAGAGGAGTCAGGGCATGAGGGAGATGCTGGCGGGCGCCGCGGTCGGGGCCGTCGCGGGCCTGGGTGCCCGCGCGATGGTGCCCGTGGCGTTGCGGGGCAAGTTCCGCGGGGACGTCCGCCGACTGAACGCGGGGGACCCGTCCACGCTCCTCGGCGCCTACGCCGACGACGCGGTGCTGCACTTCCCGCAGGGCGACCACCGGTTCTCCGGCCCGTGGCGGGGCAGGGCCGCGATCGAGCGCTTCCTGCGGACGTTCGTCGCCTCGCGCATCCAGGGGCAGCTGCGCGACGTCGCGGTGAGCGGCCCGCCGTGGGCGCTGACGATCTGGGCCCGCTTCGATGACCACGCCGACGCCGACGACGGCACGAGGCTCTACGAGAACCGGGCCGTGCTGGTCCTGCGCACGCGCTGGGGACGCGTGGTCGACCACGAGGACTTCTTCACCGACACCGAGCGCATCGCCGCCTTCGACCGGGCGCTCTCCGAGCGGGAGCTCGTCGCGTCAGCTCGCTGACTCCGCCAGCTCCTTGAGGCGCGGCAGGGTCGCCTCGATGCTGCGCGCGTTCATCGCCGGGAACGAGGTCCGGTCGATGAGCGCCGGGCCGAGCGAGGTCGACCAGTCGAAGGTCTCGGTGACGCGGGTGCCGTCCCCGGCCGGCTCCAGCTCGTAGCGCCACCGGTGCCGGCCGAAGTGGCGCCAGGCGATGCGGCGGTCCTCCTCGAACTCCACGACGGTGTTGGAGATCCGGTAGGGCAGCCGGATGCGCATGGCGACGCCGAACGTCGCGCCCAGCGACAGGCGCGCCGGCCCCGACACCGCCGAGCGCACGGAGCCCGAGCCGTCGAAGTCGGGATGACGACGCGGGTCGGCGAGCAGGTCGAACACGGTGTGCGGCGGGGCGTCGATCTCGATCGAGCGGGACACCTGGCGTGCGGTCACGCCCGCCGCCTACCCGCGCGCCGGATCGAGGATGCGGATTTCCTCGCGTTGAACGCCAGCGTGGCCCCCACGCTGGCACGGGGCGCGGTCAGGACAGGGCCACCGGCAGCGCGTCGACGCCGTAGACGATCGAGGTGGTGCGGAACGGCTGGTCGTCCAGCGTGCCCGCGCCGTCGGCCAGGTGCAGGTGCGGGAACCGGCGCAGCAGGGCCGGGTAGGCCGCGCGCAGCTCCATGCGCGCCAGCTCCGCGCCGACGCAGCGGTGGATGCCGTGGCCGAAGGCGAGGTGCGGGGTCGGCTCGCGGCGGGGGTCGAAGCGCTCGGGGTCCGGGGTCAGGCGCGGGTCCCGGTCGGCGGCCGAGAGCGACACGAGCAGCCCGTCGCCCTTGCTGATCTGTACCCCGCCGAGCGTCATGTCCTCGGTGGCGAAGCGCGGGAACGCGATCTGCACCACGGTGAGGTAGCGCAGCAGCTCCTCCACGAACCCGTTCACCGCGTCGGGCTCGTCGCGCACGAGGGCGAAGCTGTCGGGGTCGCGCAGCAGCACCATGGCGCCGAGGGCCAGCATCGACGCCGACGTCTCGAGCCCGCCGGTGAGCAGGCCGTCGGCCAGCTCGGCCAGCTCGTCGTCGTCCAGCTCGTCGCCGTGGTCGCGGATCAGCTGCCCGAGCAGGCCCTCGCCCGGCGCGACGCGCTGCCGCGCGACGACCCCGCGCAGGTACTGCATCGACCCCGAGATGTTGTCGAAGACCGCGCCCGCGCCGCCGAAGAGGTCGAAGCGGGCGGTGGAGAGCGCCTGGAACTCGTCGCGCTCGTCGTACGGGATACCGAGCAGCTCGCAGATGGTCAGCGACGGGATGGGGGTCGCGAAGTCGCGCACCAGGTCAACCGGCTCGCCCGCCGCGACCAGTGCCTCCATCACGTCCAGCTGGCCCTCGACGATCTCGGCGATCCGCGGGCGCAGTCGGCTGAGGCGCCGGATCGTGAACTCGGGGGTCAGGAGGCGGCGCAGCCGCGTGTGCTCCGGCGGGTCGGTGAAGCCCAGCCCACCCGGGTTCTGGCCCTCCTTGACGCCGGCCTGGCCCACGAGGTGGCCGAAGTCGTTCGAGAGCCCCCGGGTGCGGCCGAGGACGGCGCGCGCCTCCTCGTGGCCGGTGATCAGCCACGCCGTCACCCCGAAGGGCAGCGGGAAGTGGCGCACCGGCGCATCCTCGCGCGCCTCCCGCAGCGCCGGCACCGGGTCGAGTCCGTCGCGGCGCAGCGGCATGAGGGCGTGGTCGGGCAGCAGCGTCACCGGATCGAGCCCGCGCCGGCTGCGCCAGGCGAGGTAATGGCGCGCCGCCCAGCCCACGACGCGCGACCGCCATGCGGCCAGGCGTGATCGGTCCACCGTGTCCATGCTGCCCCTCCCGTGCGTCGCGACGCCGACCGGGGGCCGAGGCTAGGACGTTGGGCTGCCCGGGGGACCCGGTGGTAGGGGTGTGTCACCCCACCGTTCGTCGGGGTCGGCCCCGGAGCCGTCCCCGGACGTCCGTGACGCCGTGCTGTCCGGATCGTCCCGTACAACCGGTTCGGGGTCCACGGCCGGGGCGCGGACGAACGTCGGACCGCGCAGCCCGAGGCGGGCGAGCTCGATCTCGGCGAGCCGGGACAGGACGTGCGGATCGCCCCGTCGCCAGCCGCCCGCCGCGCCCGGCACCGCGCGCGCCAACCGGCGCGGCGAGCCGTTGGCCAGGGCACGGAGGGCCAGCAGGTCCGCGTCACCGGCGCCCGCGGCGCGGCCCAGGCCGTCGCGCAGCGCGAGCACGGCGCGCGCCGAGAGCATCCAGCGCACCCGCAACGACAGCCACACGGCGACGACGGGCAGCAGCGCCAGCACCACGAGCAACCAGGCGAGCCCGGTGGCCAGCGACGCGACCGCGGCGACCTCCTGCTCACCGGCCGCGACGAGCGAATCACCTGCCTGGGTTCCCCCGGACAGGGCGCGGGCGAGGTCGTCGCCCACGAACGGCACCCCGGACGCGGTGTCGGCGGCGGAGCCGAAGGTGTCGCGCACCCGCTCGCCGGCCCCGCCGAGCCGGCGCCCCGGCTCCTGCAGGGCGAGGACCGCGTCGTGGAGCAGGACCGCCATGGACACGACGATCGCCGCCCACGTCAGCACCGCGACGTCGGCGACGAACTGCTGCGCGCGCCGTCGCGGCCGTTCGGCGTACACCGCCCAGCGGGCCCGGGTGGGACGCAGCACGGGCAGCGGGTCGGCGTCGGGCGGCACGGCGGGTGTGTGCCCCCGCACCCCCGGGGGCACACCCGGCCCGTGCCGACCCCGCGCCGCCCTCACCGCGTTGCCGTGCTCGACGACTACCAGCAGGTCGCCTCGGCCCACGCCGACTGGGACTCGCTCGGCGCGCAGGAGGTGACGTTCTTCACCGAGCACCTCGGGGGGCCCGACGACGTCGTCGCCGCCCTCGAGCCCTACGACGTCGTCGTGGCGATGCGCGAGCGCACCGCGTTCCCCGCCGACGTCCTCGCGCGCCTGCCGCACCTCGGCCTGCTGGTGACGACGGGCCCGGCCAACGTCGCCATCGACGTCGCCGCGGCCCGCGAGCGCGGCGTCACGGTCTCGGGCACGGGCGGCGTCAGCCCGTCCACGCCGACGGTCGAGATGACGTGGGCGCTGATCCTCGCCGCCGCCCGCCACGTCCCCGCCGAGGACCGCGCCGTGCGCGAGGGCGGCTGGCAGCACACCCTCGGCCGCGACCTCTCGGGGCGGCGCCTCGGCGTCGTCGGCCTGGGCGGGCTGGGGCGGCCGGTGGCGACGGTCGGGCTCGCCTTCGGCATGGACGTCGTCGCGTGGAGCCAGCACCTCGACCCCGACGAGGCCCGCGCCGCCGGCGTCACGCCGGTCGAGGAGGACGAGCTGCTGGCCACCTCCGACGTCGTGACGATCCACCTCAAGCTCTCCGAACGCACCACCGGCCTCATCGGGCGCGACGAGCTGGCGCGGATGAAGCCGACCGCGCTGCTCGTGAACACGTCCCGCGGCCCGATCGTCGACGAGGACGCGCTGGTCGCGGCGCTGCACGAGGGCCGGATCGGCGGGGCGGCGCTCGACGTGTTCGGCACCGAGCCGCTGCCCGCCGACTCGCCGCTGCGCACGTTGCCGAACACCGTGCTGACCCCGCACCTGGGCTACGTCACCGAGGGCTCCTACGACGTGTTCTACCGCGAGGCGGTGGAGGACATCGCCGCCTGGGCCGACGGCGCCCCGATCCGCGAGCTCGGGTGAGGTGCGCTCCGCGCACGTGAGCACCTCTCGGTGCCCGAGCACCAAGAACTGCTCACGTGCGCGCAGCGCACCTCACCGGTGGGCGTGCACCGCCCAGAACGGCGAGACCGGGCCGACGCCGGCGCCGAGGGGGTAGGACTCGGCGACCGCGCGCCGGATGTAGCGCTCCGCCGACGCGACGGCGTCGGGCATGTCCAGGCCCCGGGCCAGCGCGGCGCACGTCGCGCTGGCCAGGGCGTCGCCCGCGCCGTGGACGTGCGGGGTGTCGATGCGCGGGCCGCTGAACTCCCAGGTCCGCTCGCCGTCGAAGAGCAGGTCGATCACCTCGGGCGACCCGCGCAGGTGCCCGCCCTTGACCAGCACGTACCGCGGTCCCAGCGCGTACAGGGCCGCGGCGGCCTCGCGGGCGGTCGCGGCGTCGGTGACCTCGACGCCGACGAGCAGGCGCACCTCGTCGAGGTTCGGGGTCGCGAGCGCCGCGCGGGGGAACAGCCGCGTGCGGATCGCCTCCATCGCGTCCTCGGCCAGCAGCGGCTCGCCGGCCATCGACGCCGCCACGGGGTCGACGACGAACGGGACGCGGTCGGCGTCGCGCCCGATCCCCACGTCGTCGACGACGTCCGCGACCGCGTCGATGATCTCCCGCGACGCGAGCATCCCGGTCTTGGCGGCCCCGACGCCGATGTCGGTGACCACCGCCCGCACCTGCGCGGCCACGGTCTCCGGCGGCACCAGGTGCACCCCGGAGACGCCGAGCGAGTTCTGCACGGTGACCGCGGTGACGGCCACGCACCCGTGCACCCCGCACGCCGTCATCGCCCGCAGGTCGGCCTCGAGCCCGGCGGCGCCGCCGGAGTCGGAGCCCGCGATGGTCAGCGCGCGCGGCGGGGTCTCGGCCATCGGCCCATCATCGCCTCACGCGTCGCGCTCCCAGTCGGCCACCGACCACAGCGCCGACACCGGGCCGTGCCCGGCGCCCAGGGGGTAGGCGTGCGCCACCGCCCGCGTCACGTACGCCTTGCCCAGCGCCACGGCGTCGGGCAGCGCCAGGCCCCGCGCGAGCCCCGCGGTGGTGGCCGAGGCCAGCGAGTCGCCGCCGCCGTGGCTGTGCTCCGTGTCGATGCGCGGCGACGAGTACGCGCGCTCGGTGCCGTCGGCGGTGACGAGCAGGTCGACGACCTCGGCGGACCCCTCGAGGTGCCCGCCCTTGACCAGCGCGGCGCCCGCCCCGAGGTCCAGCAGCGCCCGGGCCGCCTCCCGGGCGGTGGCCTCGTCGACGACGTCGACGCCCACGAGCAGCCGGACCTCGTCGAGGTTGGGGGTCACGAGCGTCGCCCGCGGGATGAGCGCGTGGCGCACCGCGTCCAGCGCGTCGGGCGCCAGCAGGGAGTGGCCGTGCATCGACGCGGCGACGGGGTCGACGACGAACGGCACGCGCGTCCCGAGGCCCACCTCGCCGGCGGCCGCCACGACCGCCTCGATGATGTCGCTCGACGCCAGCATCCCGGTCTTGGCCGCGTCGACGCCCATGTCGCCGGCGACGGTGCGGATCTGGTCGGCGACGACCTCGGGCGGCACGGCGTGGAAGCCGGAGACGCCCACGGAGTTCTGCACGGTGACGGCGGCGATCGCCACCGCCCCGTGCACCCCGCAGGCGGTGAAGGCGCGGACGTCGGCCGTGATGCCCGCCCCGCCCCCGGAGTCGGTGCCGGCGATCGCGAGGGCGACGGGCGGCGTGCGGGCGTCCACGGTGATCCCTCCCGTGCCGGCATTACCCGGCGTGGTGCGACGGTCGGCGGCGCGGGCCGGTGTGGCCAGCCGCCCTCTCAGCCCGCTCTGGCGAGCTCCCGCGATCGGTGCGGCGACGCTATCAGCGCTCGGCGAGCTCCGTCGGCACGGCGAGGACGTCGACCATCGCCGCGCCGCGCAGCACCGTCACCGGCATCGTGCGCCCGATCGACGGCGCGAACAGCCGGCGCTGCAGGCCCTGCGCGTCGCTGACGGCCTCGCGGTCGGCCGAGACGACGAGGTCCCCGGGACGCAGGCCCGCGCGCGCCGCCGGGCTGCCGGCCACCACCTCGGCGACCCGCAGCCCCTTCGGGCGGCCCAGGCGGGCGGCGATCTCGGCGGGCAGCGGCGCCGGCGCCCCGACCAGGCCGAGGTAGCCGCGGCGCACCCGTCCCTCGGCGCGCAGCGTCTCGAGGATGCGCCGCGTCGTCGCCGAGATCGGCACCGCGAGCCCGAGGCCGACGCCCGCGACCGCGGTGTTGATGCCGACCACGCGCCCCGACGCGTCCGAGAGCGCGCCCCCGGAGTTGCCCGGGTTGAGCGCGGCGTCGGTCTGGATCACGTCCTCGACCACCCGGCTCGCCGATCCGCTGCGCACCGGCAGCGCCCGCCCGAGCCCGCTGACGACGCCGGCGGTGACCGAGCCGGCGAGCCCCAGCGGGTTCCCGACGGCCACGACCAGCTGGCCGACCACGAGCGTCGCGGCGTCGCCGAGCTCCAGCGGCGGCGGCGTGGGGTCGGGGGTGACGAGGACCGCGAGGTCGGAGAGCGCGTCGGCGCCGCGGACGGTGACCGTGCCCTCGGTGCCGTCGGCGTAGGCGACCGTGCCCTCGCGGTGCCCGCCGACGACGTGCGCGTTGGTGACCAGCACCCCGTGGTCGAGCACCACGGCCGACCCGCTGCCCCGGCCCGCGCGCACCGCGGCGACCGAAGGGCCCACGGCGGCCGCGACCGTGCTCACGGTGCGGGAGTAGGCGTCGAGCTCGTCCACGCCCTCGTGCTTACACCGTTGCACCGGTCCCGGTGCGCGTGTCCGCTGTGGGTGAACCGGGGCCTCAGTGCCCGAACGGGTCCGGGTCGACGCCGGGCATCCAGGAGTGGCCGGGCACGCCCCAGCCGTGGCTGCGCACCGCGCGCTTGGCGGCGCGGCGGTACCGGCCCACGAGGCGGTCGAGGTAGACGTACCCGTCGAGGTGGTCGGTCTCGTGCTGCAGGCACCGGGCCAGGTAGCCCGTGGCCGTCACGACGACCTCCTCGCCCTCCGCGTCGGCCCCGCGCACCTCGGCGGCCTCGGCCCGCCCGGTGGGGAACGCCTCGCCGGGCACCGACAGGCAGCCCTCCTCGTCCTCCTCCTCGTCGGGCATGGTCTGCGGCGGCGGGTCGGCGGTGAGCACCGGGTTGACCACGACACCGCGGCGGCGCTCGCCCCCGAGGGCGGGGTCGGGGCAGTCGAAGACGAACACCCGCCGGTCGTCGCCGATCTGGTTGGCGGCCAGCCCGACGCCGTTCGCGGCGTCCATGGTGTCGAAGAGGTCCGCGACGAGCGTGCGCAGCGACTCCCCGCCGAACTCCTCCGCGTCGACCCGGCGGGTGGGGCGGTGGAGCACCGGCTCACCGACGACGAGGACGGGCCTGACGGTCACGGCGGGCACCGTAGTGCCCGCCCGTCCGCGTCGACCCGGCGCCGGACGCCCCGCGTTGTCGGGGCGTCGTGCTGTAATGGAGGGGCGCTAATGACAGGCGTGTCATTCGCGCCAGCTCCGACGCCGTGGCAGGAGGCGAGCAGCGTGGCGGACGCGGTACGGGTGCATCCCCCGCAGGACGACGAGCCCTCGGACGGGCTCGACCGTCGGGATCGGGAGATCCTCGCGTTCGAGCGTCAGTGGTGGAAGTACGCGGGCGCGAAGGAGCAGGCGATCCGCGAGCTCTTCGACATGTCCGCGACGCGGTACTACCAGGTGCTCAACGCGCTGGTCGACCGCCCGGAGGCGCTCGCGGCCGACCCGATGCTCGTCAAGCGGCTGCGGCGCCTGCGCCAGAGCCGACAGCGGGCGCGTGCGGCGCGTCGGCTCGGAGTCGAGCCGCGATAGTGGTCTCCTGACCTCCGTGCGGTAGATCGCCGCCACGGAGGGAGCAGGATGACTGGGCCAGGGTCCGACGCCTCGCGGATGCGCATCGCGGGCATCGTCCTGCTCGCCGTCGCGGGTGTGGCCGCCGTGGTCGGCCTGCTCGCGCTCGGTGGCGAGGGGCCCTCGAGCCCCACCGCGGCCCCCGCGAGCCCGACCTCCGCCGCGCCCCTGCCCGGGGCCACCGGCGACCCGGCCGCGGGTCAGCCCGGGGGTCCGCCGGTCGGCGCCCCCGGCCAGGCCCCGCCCGGCCAGCCCGGCGGTCCGGGCGGCTTCGTCCAGCCCGGTCAGCCCGGCGCTCCCGGCCAGCCCGGCGCTCCCGGCCAGCCCGGCGTCCCCGGCTCCCCGCTCGCCGCGGGCGCCCCGGCCGTCGGCGCGCCGATCGTGCCCGGTGGCGGCGGGGCCGGCGGTGCCGGCGGCGGTGCGCCCGGTGGCGGCGGTGGCGGCGGTGGCGGTGGGGCCGGCGGCGGCTCCGGTGCCACGTCGGCGGTCGCGGTCCGGGTCTTCAACAACTCGACGATCGTCGGTCTCGCCGACCGCGCCGCGGGCGACCTGCGGGCGCGGGGCTGGAACGTCGCCGAGGTCGGCAACTACCCCAACGGCGTCATCCCCGAGAGCACCGTCTACTTCCGCCCGGGCAGCGGCGAGGAGGGCCCGGCGGACGCGATCGCGCGCCAGTTCGGCATCCGCGCGATGCCGCGCTTCGACGGCATCCAGGGCGCCTCGCCCGGCGTCATCGTGATCGCGACCAACAACTGGCGCTCGGGAGCCAGTTGATCCGCGCCGGATCTCCTTGGCGCGACCAGTTAGCCCGTCTGGTCGGCGTAGGCCTCGAGCTCGGCGAGCTGGCGCGGGTCGAGCGAGGGCCGCACGGCGTCGCGGGCCGCGGCCAGGTCCGCCGCCGACACCTCGGTCGAGTCCAGCGACGTGCGCATCGCCGTGAGCGCCGCCTCGCGGATCAGGGCCGCGCAGTCGGCCGCCGAGTAGCGGTCGAGGTCGGCGGCCAGCGCGTCCAGGTCGACGTCGTCGGCCAGCGGGGTGTCCCGGGACGACGCGCGCAGGATGTCGGCGCGGGCGGCCGCGTCCGGCGGCGGCACGTACACGCGCCGCTCGAGCCGCCCGGGGCGCAGGAGCGCGGGGTCGATGAGCTCGGGGCGGTTGGTGGCGCCCAGCACGACGACGTCGCGCAGCGGCTCGGCGCCGTCGAGCTCGGTGAGCAGGGCGGCGACGACGCGGTCGGCGACACCGGCGTCGGTGGACCCACCCCGGCGCGGGGCCAGGGCGTCGATCTCGTCGAGGAACACCAGCGCGGGCGACGCCGCCGCGGCGCGGGCGAAGAGCGACCGCACCGCGCGCTCGGACTCGCCGACGTACTTGTCGAGCACCTCGGCGCCCTTGACCACGAAGACGTTCAGCGAGCCGGTGCCCGCCAGCGCCCGCACGAGGAACGTCTTGCCGCACCCGGGCGGGCCGTAGAGCAGCACGCCCCGCGGCGGGGACACCCCGAGCCGGGCGAACGAGTCGGGGTAGCGCAGCGGCCACAGGATCGTCTCGGTGAGCGCCTGCTTGGTCTCCACCATGTCGCCGACCCGGTCGAGGGTCAGCCCGCCCGACGACAGCGTCTGCGACCCCGACGACAGCGACGCCGGGCGCACCGACGACACCCCGCCGAGCAGGTCGTCGGTCGTGAGCGTCGGCTCACCGTCGTCCGGCCCGACCCGCAGCGCCGCGCGCACCGCGGCCTCGCGGCGCAGCGCGACGAGGTCGCCCGCGACGAAGCCCGGGGTGCGGGTGCCGACGGCGGCGAGGTCGACGTCGCGGGCCAGCGGCACCTCGCGCAGCAGGACGCGCAACAGCTCGGCGCGGTCGCGGTCGCCCGGCGCGGGCAGGGTCAGCTCGCGGTCGACGAGGTCGGCGCCGCGCACCCGCGGGTCGAGCGCCTCCGCGCGCGATGACGTGATCACCAGCGCGACGCCCGCGGTGCTCGACGCCCGGCGCAGTGACTCGAGCACCAGGGTCGACAGCGGCGGCGGGTCGGCGGCGGGCAGCAGCATCTCGCCGTCGGTCACGAGCAGGACGCCCGGCGCGCTCGACAGGGCGTCGTCGACGGCCTCGCGGACGCGGGCCGCGGCGGTGCCGGCCTCGATGGCCGCGACGGCGGGGCCGTCCAGGTGCACCACGCGTGCCTCGGCCTCGGCGGCGACCGCGCGGACCAGCGTGGTCTTGCCGACGCCCTCGGGGCCGCTGACCAGCACCCCGAGGTGCGGCGCGGCCCCCAGGCGCTCGAGCAGCTCGGGGCGGCGGAAGACGAGGTCGAACCACTCGCCGAGACGGCGGGCGGCGTCGGCGTGCCCGATGAGGTCGCCGACGGCGACGACGGGCTCGGCGGGCGCCTCGGCGACCGGCGCGGGCACGGCGGCCGGGGCCGTGGTGGAGACCGGCGCGGTCGACGGGGCGGCCGCCGTCCCCGTGCTCGCCCCGTTGCGCCAGCGCACGACCGTGGTGGGGCCGACGGCCAGGGCGGCGGCGGGGTCGATGCCGGCGGGCGCCTCGGCGGCGGTCACCGTCACCAGCTCGGTGGTCCACGTCCCGCCGAGCGCCGCGGCGAGCCCGCGCCGCGCGCCCGGGGCGTCGGCCCCTGGGGCCGGGGCGAGGTCCTGGGGCAGCAGCGAGAGCGTGTCCCCGGGCAGCAGGACCTTGCCCGTGAGGGCGAGGCGCAGCGTCGCGGGCGGCAGGGCGGCCGTCGCCAGCCGCGAGCCGGCCAGCTCGACGTGGCGCGCGACCGCGACCGGTGCGGCGGCCACGCCCACGGTGGCGCCGTCGACCGCGCCGGCGTTGACCATCGTCGTCTCGTCGAGCACCGCCGCGCCGGGCGCCGCGGGCTCGGGGGCGGGCGCCGCGAGCGCGGCCGTGGTGCGCGCGCCGGTGACGCGGACGGCGTCCCACGCCTGCAGACCCAGCGCGGTGATGACCTCGGGGTGCAGGCGGACGACGCCACGGCGGGCGTCGCCGGCGGAGGTGCCGAGGCGGGCGAGGAGGTCGACGCGGCCGGGGGCGGTCACGGGCGCTCGTCCCGGTGACGGCGCAGGCCGAGCCGGCGCGAGCCGCGCGGGCGGGGCCGGCCGCGGGCGTCGTACCCGTCGCGCTCGTCACGCCCGCCCCTCCGGCCCCGCCCGTCACTCGACGGCGTCGGGGGTGGCAGCGGCGCGGTGCGCTCACCGCCGCGCACGCGGTCGCCGTCGCGGTCCCGGTCGCGGCCGATGTTGCGGGCGGCGCTGCCGGCGCGGGCCGCGGCACCGGCGACGCGGCGGCGCAGCGGGCGCCGGGGCGGCGCGAGGCCGAGGCGGCGGTGCGCCCGGCGGACGGCGCGGCGCTGGCGCGGGGGCACGTGCCACACCTCGGGGTGGCGGCCGAGCCAGCGGTAGCGGTTGGCGGCGTAGGGGATGTGCAGCAGGTAGATCGCCACCGCCACCGCGTAGACCACGAAGGGGAACGTCACCAGGGCCGCGGCCGCGAACGCGACGGCCACGAGCAGGGGCGCGACCAGGGGCGGCGGGACGCGGACGCTCTTGAGCGACGCGGTGGGTACGCGGCTGATCATCAGCGCGCCGGCCAGCACCGTCCACACCGCGACGGCGATGGGGCTCGACCAGAACCCCGGGCCGAGCTGGACCTCGAGCGCCAGCGGGGCCAGCACGACGAGCGCGCCCGCGGGGGAGGGCACGCCGACGAAGAACTCCCCGGCGTACGGCGGCGCCTCGTCGTCGTCGGAGAGCGTGTTGAAGCGGGCGAGGCGCAGCGCCGCGGACACCACCAGCACGAGCGCCACGACCCACCCGATGCGGATGTCGTGCAGCGTCCACAGGAACAGGATCAGGGCCGGGGACACGCCGAACGAGATGCAGTCCGAGAGCGAGTCCAGCTCGGCGCCCATGCGGCTCGTCGCGTCGAGCAGGCGCGCGAGGCGGCCGTCGAGGGCGTCGAAGACGGCGGCCAGCGCGATGGCGGCGAGGGCGGCGACACGGTTGTCGGTGAGCATGAACTGCACGCCCGAGAGCCCCGAGCACAGCGCCAGCACGGTGACCGCGTTGGGCAGCAGCCGCACCCCGCGCCCGCCGGACCGCCCGGCGGCGGCGTCGGGCGTCATCGGGGGCCGGGCTCGGGCAGGTCGGCGAGCACCGTCTCGCCGCCGACGGCCCGCTGACCGGGCTCGACGTGGATCGTGCTGCCGGGCGGCAGCAGCAGGTCGACGCGCGAGCCGAAGCGGATGAGCCCGTAGACGTCGCCCGCGCGCACCTCGTCGCCCGGCGCCACGTCGCAGACGATGCGGCGCGCCACGAGGCCGGCGATCTGCAGGACGACGAGGTCGTGCCCGTCGGTGCCGTGCACCCACGCCGCCGTGCGGGCGTTGGTGTCGCTGGCCGCGGGCAGGTCGGCGGACAGGTAGCCGCCGGGCGTGTGCTCGACGGCGCGGACCTGGCCGTCGACGGGGACGCGCTGCACGTGCACGTCGTAGACCGAGAGGAAGACGCTGACCCGCGGTCGCGGCCCCGGCGGCAGGCCGAGGGCGACGAGGTCCGCGGGCGGCTCGGCGACGTCGACGAGGCTGACGGTGCCGTCCGCGGGCGCGACGGCGATGCCCGCCCGGCGCGGCGTCGTGCGGTGGGGGGCGCGGAAGAACGCGGCGACCCCGGCCGTGACCGCCAGCGCGGCGAAGGTGCCGCGCCCGCGCAGCGCGCGCAGGCCGAGCGCGGCGGCGGCGACCGCGCCGATCACGGGGCGGCCGCCGGGGTGCAGCGGGGGGATCGTGTCCCTCACGAGGGTCAGTGCGTGACGGACGGTGCCGCCGGGGACGGTCTCGGACTGGCCCATCGTCGCTCTCGGATCCCTCTCCTCGACGGCGCGCGCGAGGAAAACCTATCGGCAGGGCCGCGGTGAGGACGAGGTGGGAAGGGGGCGGGATGGGGCCGGGGCCGCCAACCCCCGAGTCGGCGACCCCGGCCAGGAACCGCTCGTCCGCTCCCCAGCGACAAGCGGTTGGTCCTCGAGGGGCCCACCCGGGAAGTGTCCGGGACGCGCTCCGCGCACCCCATGACACCTGTCACACATGGTGCCCGATGTCGGGCGGTGGCGGAAGGCCGGGTCGCCCCAACGGCGCAACGGGACCGCTCGACGGGACGGTCGACCCCGCCTCGACCGGGGCGTGAGGCGCCACATCGAGCCACTCCTGCATCACCCGTCCAGGAGCCAGACCTCGACGGGCTCGCCTGCGTCGACGTGCGTGGTCTGCTCGCCGACCACCAGGAGGCAGTCGGCGCGGGCCAGCGCGGCGAGCAGGTGCGAGCCCGCCGCGCCCACCGTCGAGACCGTCCCGGCGACCGCGTCGATGCGCCCGCGGCGGAACTGGCGCCGCCCGGCCGGCGAGTCGAGGGCCTCGGCGAGGCGGGCCCGCACCCGCGGCCGCGCCGGCTGCGGGTGGCCCGCGGCGGCGCGCAGGGCGGGGCGGACGAACACCTCGAACGACACCAGCGAGCTCACCGGGTTGCCCGGCAGCGTCACCACGGCGACGTCGCCGAGGGGGCCGGGATAGCGGCCGAGGCCCTGCGGCATCCCGGGCTGCATCGCCACCTTGGTGAACGTGACGCCCCGGTCGGTGAAGGCGTCCTTCACCACCTCGTACGCGCCGGCGCTGACCCCGCCCGAGGTGAGGACGAGGTCGACCGGGTCGTCGGGGTGCGCGGCCAGGGCGTCGTCGAGGGTGGCGGTGAACGCGGCCACGTCGTCGGGGACGAAGCGCAGGAGCTCGGCCGTGCCGCCCGCGTCGGTGACGGCGGCGGCGAGCATCGGGCCGTTCGACTCGTGGATCTGCCCGTGCGCGAGGGGCTCGCCGGGCGCGACCAGCTCGGAGCCGGTGGACAGCACGAGCACCCGGGGCCGGCGGCGCACCGGCAGCGCCCCGGCGCCGACGGCGGCGGCGAGCCCGAGCTGCGCGGGCCCGAGCAGCGTGCCGGTGGGCAGGACGACCGTCCCGGCCGTGACGTCCTCGCCGGCGCCCCGCACGTTCTGGCCGGCGGCGACGGCCCGGTCGACGCGCACCCGCTCGGTGCCGGCGTCGGTCCACTCGACCTGGACGACCGCGTCCGCGCCCTCGGGCAGCGGTGCGCCGGTCATGATCCGGTGCGCGGTGCCCAAGGCCAGCGGCGGACCGTCGGTGCGCCCGGCCGGGATGTCGGCGGCGACGGGCAGCGCGACGGGGACCTCGCCGAGGTCGGCGCTGCGCACCGCGTAGCCGTCCATCGCCGAGTTCGCGAACGGGGGCAGGGCGACGGGGGAGGCAAGGTCCTCGGCGAGCACCCGGCCCAGCGCGTCCGCCAGCGGCACCGTCTCCGCGGGGGTCGGGGAGAACAGGGCGGCGACGGCGGCGGCGTGCTCGTCCACCGGCCGCATCGCCGCGGGGTCGCCGTGGTCGTGGCCGTGTCCCTGCCCGTGCCCGTGTCCCGTCACGGCGCGCATCGTCCCGTCCGTCACGTGACCTCGCGATCGGGCCCCGCGATCCGGCCCGGTGGCGGCGCAGGGCGGCGTTAGGGTCTGCGGCGTGGCGGACCGGAACACGCAGGACCTGACCGGGCAGCGGCTCGGTCACTTCCGCGTGGACGGGGTGATCGGCCGCGGCGGCATGAGCGTGCTCTACCGCGCCACCGACACCCGCCTGGGCCGCCGCGTCGCGCTCAAGGTCATCGACGAGGCCCTGGCCGCCGACCGCGAGTTCCGCGAGCGCTTCGTCGACGAGGCCCGCAACACCTCGGCGATCGACCACTCCCACGTCGTCCCGCTCTACGACTTCGACGAGACCGACGGCCACCTCTACATCGCGATGCGCCACGTCGAGGGCCCCGACCTCGCCAGCATCATCGACGGGCGCCCGCTCACCGTGGCCCGCACGCTGCGCCTGCTCGGCCAGGTCGCCGACGCGCTGGACGCCGTGCACGCGCGGGGCCTCGTGCACCTCGACGTCAAGCCGGCCAACGTGCTGGTGACGACGCGCGAGTCGGCCGGCGAGCACGTCTACCTCGCCGACTTCGGCCTCACCCGCCGCGGCGCCACCGGCCACCGCACCTCGGGCGGCGACTTCCTCGGCTCGCCCACCTACGCCGCCCCCGAGCACCTGCGCGGCGAGCCCGTGGACGCGCGCACCGACGTCTACTCGCTGACCTGCGTGCTGTTCACCTGCCTCACCGGGCGCGCCCCGTACCTGGGATCGGTCACCGAGGTCATCGACGGCCACCTCGGCGGCGACGTGCCCTCCGTCGCGGAGCTCGCCGGGCTCGACCCCCGCATCGACGAGGTCGTGCACCGCGGCATGGACCCGGACCGCCCCCGGCGCCACGAGTCGGCGAGCGCGGTCATCCAGGCCGCCCGCGGCGCGCTCACCGGGCCGGGCCCCGCGCCGCTCGTGGGCCCCCCGCCCGCCCGGAGCGTCACCGGCCCGCCGTCCGGGCCGCTGCGTCCGCCGGGTGGGCCGGGGGGCGACGGGGCCGACCGGTCCGCCGCGTCGAACGGCACCGGGCCTCCCGCGGGCACCCCGCCCCGCGGCACACCGCCGCCCGGCCGCCCCGGGGGGCCCCCGCCGACCCCGCCGCGCGGCGCCCCAGGACCCGGGCGTCCCCCGTCGGGACCGCCCCGTCCCCCGGGTCCGCCGCCGGGACCTCCGGGCGCGCCGCCGCCCGGCCCGCTCACGCGGTCGTCGGTGGCGCCGCCGATGCGCCTGCGCGACCCCGTGCCGCCCGACCGCGACGGCTCGTTCGCCCGCGCCGGGGCCGGTCCCGGCCGGGTGCTCGTCATCGCCGGCGGGCTGGCTCTCCTGCTGCTCGTGGTCCTGCTCGTCCTGCTCCTGGGCTGATCCCGACACCCCGGGGGGTTCGGTTGCACTCCCTCGACCCGAGTGCCAGCATGGACTTGGCACTCGGTATCGTCGAGTGCCAGGTCGGGACGGTGAGGCCGGCGGAACGGAGCCGGCCGTCCGTCGCGGGCACCGGACCCCGGCCCAGCACGTCTCTCATCGGAGGACCCCCCGCATGGCCAAGATGATCGCGTTCGACGAAGAGGCCCGGCGTGGCCTCGAGCGGGGCATGAACACCCTCGCAGACGCCGTCAAGGTGACCCTCGGCCCGCGTGGCCGGAACGTCGTCCTGGAGAAGAAGTGGGGCGCCCCCACGATCACCAACGACGGCGTCTCGATCGCGAAGGAGATCGAGCTCGAGGACCCCTGGGAGAAGATCGGGGCCGAGCTGGTCAAGGAGGTCGCGAAGAAGACCGACGACGTCGCCGGTGACGGCACGACCACCGCGACCGTCCTCGCCCAGGCGCTCGTCCGCGAGGGCCTGCGCAACGTCGCGGCCGGCGCCAACCCGATGGCCCTGAAGAAGGGCATCGAGAAGGCCACCGAGGCCGTCTCCCAGCAGCTCCTGAAGTCGGCCAAGGAGGTCGAGACCAAGGAGCAGATCAGCGCCACCGCGTCGATCTCCGCCGGCGACTCGCAGATCGGCGAGCTCATCGCCGAGGCGATGGACAAGGTCGGCAAGGAAGGCGTCATCACCGTCGAGGAGTCGCAGACCTTCGGGCTCGAGCTCGAGCTCACCGAGGGCATGCGCTTCGACAAGGGCTACATCTCGCCCTACTTCGTCACCGACCAGGACCGGATGGAGGCGGAGCTCGACGACCCCTACATCCTGCTCATGTCCTCCAAGATTTCGTCGGTGAAGGACCTGCTCCCGCTGCTGGAGAAGGTCATGCAGTCCGGCAAGCCGCTGGCGATCATCTCGGAGGACGTCGAGGGCGAGGCCCTGGCCACCCTGGTCGTCAACAAGATCCGTGGCACCTTCAAGTCGGTCGCCGTCAAGGCCCCCGGCTTCGGTGACCGCCGCAAGGCGATGCTGGCCGACATGGCCATCCTCACCGGTGGCGAGGTCATCTCGGAGGAGGTCGGCCTCAAGCTCGACACCGCCGACCTGACCCTGCTGGGCCGCGCCCGCAAGGTCACCGTCTCCAAGGACGAGACCACCATCGTCGACGGTGCCGGCGAGCAGGACCAGATCCAGGGTCGCGTCACCCAGATCCGCTCGGAGATCGAGCGCAGCGACTCCGACTACGACCGCGAGAAGCTCCAGGAGCGCCTCGCGAAGCTGGCCGGCGGCGTCGCGGTGATCCGCGCCGGTGCCGCCACCGAGGTCGAGCTCAAGGAGCGCAAGCACCGCATCGAGGACGCGGTGCGCAACGCCAAGGCCGCGGTCGAGGAGGGCATCGTCGCCGGCGGCGGCGTCGCCCTGCTGCAGGCCTCGGTCGGCGACGTCTTCTCGGGCCTCGGGCTCGACGGGGACGAGGCCACCGGCGCCAACATCGTGCGCACCGCGCTCGAGGCGCCGCTGAAGCAGATCGCCCACAACGCCGGCCACGAGCCCGGCGTCGTGGCCGAGAAGGTCCGCGGTCTCGCGCTCGGTGAGGGCCTCGACGCCGCCACCGGCGAGTACAAGGACCTGATCGCCGCGGGCATCATCGACCCGGCCAAGGTCACCCGGTCGGCGCTGCAGAACGCCGCGTCGATCGCGGCGCTGTTCCTCACCACGGAGGCCGTGGTGGCGGACAAGCCGGAGAAGAACGGCGGCGGCGGGGGCGACCCCACCGGCGGCATGGGCGGCATGGACTTCTGATCCACGCCTGACTCAGCACGAAGGGCCGCACCCCTCAAGGGGTGCGGCCCTTCGTCGTTCCCGGGGTCGCGGGCGCTCAGCCTGGCGGGGTCAGGACGACGAGGAGGCGCTCTCGCTCTCGGTGTGCTCGTCGTCCTCGCCGATCTCGTCGCGGCGCTGGCGCTCGCGGTAGCCGTACGCGGCGCGCCGGACGGCGTCCTCGCTGTCGAGCCCCGAGCCCAGGGCGCCGGCGATGGTGGCCAGGCCGGTGGCGAGCCAGGCGAGCACGAGGTGGTCGCCGAACGTCGGTGGGCGGCCCAGGCTCGAGCCGAGGACCGACGGCTCGAGGAAGAACAGCGCGCCGAGCAGGGTGAGCACGTACACCGCGGCCGCCATGGTCAGGACGCCGAGGGACAGGGTGATCACGGTGGAGGCGTTGTAGAGGATCGTCTCCTCGCGCTCGCCGGGGTCGCGGGCCCGTTCCCAGAGGTGGTGGGCGCCGATGATCCAGGCGACCATCAGCGCGACGGCCACCAGCAGGGTCAGGATGAGCTTGCCGGTCGCGAGGCGGGTGGACAGCACCCAGGTCGTGGTGGAGGTGAGGGTCAGGTAGGCGCTGGTGCCCAGGACGGCGGCCAGTGCGGTGCGCATGCCCACCACGAGGCGCCAGGGCTGGTTGGTGCGCACCATGCCGGCGAGCAGGCGGGCCCGCCCGCGCCCCCGGGTCGTGACGTAGCGCCGGGTGTGCCGCCCCTGGTCGAGGTGGACGACGCGGACCGGCTGCAGGTGCTTCGCCGCCGCGCGTCCCAGGCGGCCGGGGTGGTGCTGCCCGCGCTCGAGGCCGGCGTCGGCGGTGCCGGTGAGGTCGGCGACCAGGCGCACGATCGCGTGGCGCACCTTGTGGTGCTGCAGGAACGGGCCGAACCCGGGCAGGGAGAGCCCGGCGACGCGGCGGTCGTGGTCGAGGTCGGCGAGGATCGGCTGCTGGCCGTGCTGCATCGGCAGGTCGGTGAGGTACACGCCGATGTCCCAGTCGGTGTCGGCGGTCTTGTCGGCGACCGCGCCGAGCACCTCCTCGGGGTCCTGCACCGACGCCGTCACGGGGTGGGTCATGGTGCGGACGTCCCAGTGGGTGTCCCCGTCGACGCGTTCCCCGAGGACGCCGGGCAGGGTGTCGACCAGCTTCGCGGCGACCTCGGCGGGGGTGTCGGGATCGGCCAGCAGGCCCACCACCACGGTGCGGCGCTCGTCCTGTGCGGACGGGTCCCTGCTGCGTCGTTGCTCGAGGTCGGTCATCGGCCCTCCTCGCCCGTGCTCGACCGCCTGGTGAACCCGGAGGGTGGCCGGCACGGCGCGGACGGCAAACCACGCCCGACGCGGTGATCACGGGCACCTCGTCGACGTCGGGCAGGTGCGCGCGGTGCACCCGGTGCCCGTGATCTCCGAGGACCCGCGCCCCGCGCGCCTTAGGCTGGGCCGGTGGCGACCGCCCCCGTGCCGCACGCCGTGTCCGCGCTCCCCGCGCCGGGCGAGGTGCCCGTCGACCTGCCGGACCTGCTCGGCCGGCTCGCCCGTCGCGACCCCGCGGTCACCGCCGTGCTGGACGCGACCCCGGACGGCGCCGTCCACCCGGTGACCCGCGGGGAGCTGTGGCGCCGCACCCGCGCCCTGGCCGAGGAGCTCCGCGAGCACGGCGTCGGCCCCGGCGACGCGGTGGCGGTGTGGATGCCGAACTGGAGCGACGCGATCGTGTGGCAGGCCGCGGCGGCGGCCCGCGGCGCGCACGTCGTCGGCGTCAACACCCGCTACGGGGTGGAGGAGGCCGCGCACGTCCTCGAGCGCGCCCGGCCGCGCCTGGTCGCGCTCGCCCAGGGCTTCCACGGGCTCGACCTGCTCGCCACGCTGCGCGACGCGGTGGCGCGGGCGGGCGTGGTCCCCGAGGTCGCCGTCATCACCGGTCCGGGCGGGCCGGCGCCCGAGCCGGAGACCTCCGACGTCGGCGCGGGCGCCTGGACCCCGCGGCGCGACGACGGCCCGGAGCCCGCGCCGTCGGACCCGACTGCGCTGGCGGTCGCGTTCACGACGTCGGGCTCCACGGGCCTGCCCAAGCTCGCTGCGCACACCGGCGCCGCCGTGCTCGCCCACGCCGTCGCCGACGCCGCGGTGCTCGGGCTGGGCGAGGGCGACGTGGTGCTCGGGGCGCTGCCGCTGTCCGGGGTGTTCGGCTACAACGCGGCGATGGCCGGGCTCGCGGCCGGCGCGGCGGTCCTGCTCGAGCCGACGTTCGACGCCGACCGCGTGCTCGACCACGTCGCGGCGCACCGGGTCACCCACCTGGCCAGCGGCGACGACCTCGTCCTGCGCCTGCGCGCGGCGTGGTCGGCACGGCCCCGCGACCTGTCGAGCTGGCGCTGGTGGGGTGTCGCCGACTTCCAGGGCCGGTCGCACGAGCTGGCGGCCTGGCTGGGCGAGTTCGGGACCCGTGTCGCCGGCGTCTACGGCTCGTCGGAGGTCTTCGCCCTCACCGCGACCTGGCCCGACGACGAGCCCGCGCCCGCGTGCCTCGCCGGCGGCGGGCGCGTGGTGCACCCGGACATCGCGGTCCGGGTCGTCGACCCCGACACCGAGGCCGTCCGGGAGCCCGGCCAGGAGGGCGAGCTGCAGTTCCGCGGGCCCGCCGTGGTCGACGCCTACCTGGGCGCCGAGGTGCCCGACGCGTTCACCGCCGACGGCTGGTTCCGTTCGGGCGACCTCGGCGTGCTCGTCGACGAGGGCGCGTTCGTCTACGTCTGCCGCCGGGGGGACGCGCTGCGCCTGCGCGGATTCCTCGTCGACCCCGCCGAGATCGAGCGCCGGCTGGCCGCCCACCCCGACGTCGCGACGGCCAAGGTCGTCGGGGTGCCCGACGCGGACGGGGCGACGCGCGCGGTCGGGTTCGTCGTCGCGACGGCGGGGAGCGCGCCCGCGGGGGAGGATCTGGCGCGGTGGTGCCGGGAGGTCCTGGCGGGGTTCAAGGTGCCGGCGGCGGTGCACGTCGTCGACGCCATGCCGACGACGTCGGGCACCAACGGCACCAAGATCAAGGCCGCGACGCTGCGCCAGTGGGCGGTCGAGAGGGGATGAGGCGGTGCGGGGCGTGTACCTGCCCGGCGGACGCCGGGTCGACCTGCGCGAGGTGCCCGACCCCGAGCCGGGCCCGGGCCAGGTCGTCGTCGGCGTGCGCGCGTCCACGATCTGCGGCAGCGACCTGCGGGCGATCTACCGCGAGCACCTCGGCGAGGGGCCCGAGGCCTACCGGGACGTGATCGGCGGGCACGAGCCGTGCGGGCAGGTCGTCGCCGTCGGGCCGGACGTGGCGCGGGTGCGCCCCGGCGACCGCGTCGTCGTCCACCACATCAGCGGCTGCGGGCAGTGCGACGAGTGCCGGCGCGGCTACCAGATCAGCTGCACCTCGCCGCGGCGTGCGGCCTACGGCTGGCAGCGGGACGGCGGGCACGCCGACCTCCTGCTGGCCGAGGAGCGCGACCTCCTCGTCCTGCCCGACGCCCTGACCTTCCTCGACGGCGCGTGCGTGGCCTGCGGGTTCGCCACCGCCTACGAGGCGCTGTGCCGGGTGGCGCTGGCGGGCGGCGAGCAGGTCCTCGTCACCGGGCTCGGCCCGGTCGGACTGGCCGTGGGGATGCTGGCGTCGGCGATGGGCTCGCCGTGGGTGGTCGGCACCGACCCGTCGCCGGAGCGCCGCGCGCTGGCCCGCGACCTCGGCGCCGTGGACGCCGCGGTGGAGTCCGACGACGGTGTGGACGGGGATCTGGACGACCTGCTCGGCGACGGCGCCGAGGTCACCGTCGACTGCTCCGGGGTCGGCGCCGCCCAGCTCACCGCGCTGCGCCACACCCGTCGGCACGGCCGCTGCGCCCTGGTCGGCGAGGGGGCGACGCTGACCGTCGACGTGAGCGAGGTCCTCATCCACCGCCAGCTCACCGTCCACGGCTCCTGGGTGGCGCCCACGTGGCGGATGGCCGAGCTCCTCGAGCGCCTCGTGCGCTGGGACCTGCACCCGGAGCGCGTGGTCACCGACCGGTTCGCGCTCGCCGACGCCGCGCGCGCCTACGAGGTGGCCGACGCCGGCGCGCGCGGGAAGGTCGCGATCACCGCCGAATAGCCCGGATGCCCGGTTCCTGTACCGGGAGCGCCCGGTCGCCTACGGTGCGTCGCACGGGGGCGAGCGGGAGGAGCACGGATGAGTCAGGTGTCCGATCCGACGAGTACCGAGCGCCACCGGTTGCCGGTGCGCACGCTCGTCGCGGCGAGCATCGGCAACGCGGTCGAGTGGTTCGACTGGACGATCTACGCGACGTTCGCCGTCTACTTCTCCTCGCAGTTCTTCGACAAGAGCAACCCGACGCTCGCGCTCATCGGCACGACGAGCACGTACGCGCTCGCGTTCTTCTTCCGTCCGCTGGGCGGGGTGATCCTCGGGCGGCTCGCCGACCTGCGCGGACGCAAGTTCGCCATGCTCGTGACGATCATGCTGATGGCGGGCGGCTCGCTGCTCATCGCCGTGCTGCCGACCTACTCGGTGGTCGGCTGGCTCGCGCCGATCCTGCTGCTGCTCGCCCGTATCGCGCAGGGGCTCTCGCTCGGGGGCGAGGTCTCCAACGCCAGCGCCTACCTCGCCGAGATCGCCCCGCCGGCGCGCCGCGGGCGCTACTCGAGCTTCTTCTACATCTCCACGGGCACGGCGCTGCTGGCCGCGTCGCTGCTCGGCCTGCTGCTCACCACACAGCTCGACCGTCCCGAGCTCGAGTCGTACGGGTGGCGCATCGCGTTCGCCGTGGGCGGCGTGCTGGGCATCGTCGGGCTCTGGCTGCGCCGCACCCTGGTCGAGACCGAGCAGTTCGAGGAGAACGTCGAGAAGGCGCGGAGCACCAAGAACCCGCTGCTCCGGACGCTCACGCACTACCCGCGCTCGGTGCTGCAGCTCTTCGGGTTCACGCTGCTCTCGACGCTGTGCTACTACACGTTCTTCAGCGCGCTGACGCCGTTCGCGGTGCAGTTCCGGGGTGCCCCCGGGAGCGACGTGTTCCTCGCCCTCTCGATCGGCACCGTCGTCTTCATCGTCCTGCAGTACCCGATGGGTGCCCTCGCGGACAGGTTCGGCCGCAAACCGCAGATGCTCGTGTGGTCGGCGGCGTTCACCGTGCTCACGGTGCCCCTGAGCCTGCTGATCACCGATCGACCGCCGCTGATCAACCTGATCATCGTGTTCTCGGTCGGGCTGGGGCTCTACGCGGTGTTCTCCTCCATCGCGCCCGCGATCATGAGCGAGATCTTCCCGACCGAGCTCCGCGCCCTGGGCATCGGTGCCTGGTACAACCTCACGGTCGCGATCTTCGGTGGCACCGCGCCCCTGTTGATCGCGGCGCTGTCGAGCGCGGGGCGGCCCGACCTCTTCTTCTGGTACGTCTCCGCCGGCGCGCTGATCGCCTTCGTCATCATCCTGACGCTGCCCGAGACCAAGGGCCGCGAGCTGACGTAGGGGACGAACCGGGCGGGTGGTGGCACGCTGGGGGACATGGCGCTGCTCCGGACCCTGCTCAACCTCGTCTGGCTCGTGCTGGCGGGGGTGTGGATGGCCCTGGGCTACGTCGTCGCGGGCGTGATCTGCTGCGTCCTCATCATCACGATCCCGTGGGGCATCGCCTCGTTCCGCATCGCCCTGTTCGCGCTGTGGCCGTTCGGCAGCCGGATCGAGCGCCGGGGCGACGCGGGCCTGGGCTCGACGCTGGGCAACATCGTCTGGTTCGTCGTCGCGGGCTGGTGGCTGGCGCTCGGGCACGTCGTGACGGCGATCGCGCTGGCCATCACGATCGTCGGCATCCCCTTCGCCTGGGCGAACCTCAAGCTCATCCCGGTCTCGCTGACGCCGCTGGGCCGCCGCATCGTCGACACCGAGGACGCGGCGGCCTTCGCGGTCGGTGACCACCGCACCCCGGCGCCGACGCGCCGGTGATCGAAGTACCGATACGGACGTCCAGTGTCAGCGACGCCACTTCGCTGACATCTCGGGCTGGTCGTACCGCCGCCGGATGCTCGAGCCGCGGCGGGTGACGTCGACGCCGTAGACGTGCAGCGAGATCGTCGTGCCCGGCCCGGTGCTGGTCACCCGGTGGATGTCGCCGGGCGGCAGCAGCCCGGTGACGGTGCCGGGCCCGGCGACGTCCTCGCCGGTGGCGACGAGCCGGCCGCCGTCGAGGCGGTAGCGCGTCTCGTGCTCCTCGCCGCTGTGCACGCCGACCACGCACCACGAGAGGTGGTCGTGGACCGGGGTGCTCTGCCCCGGCAGCCACACCAGCGCGACCAGGGAGAACGCGCCGTCGCCCGCGACGTGCAGCACGTGCTGGCGGTAGTGGGCCGGGTCGCCGACGCACTGCGCCGGCGTGAGCAATCGTGGATCGCCGAGGTGCGGGGCCAGGGCGTGGCCGACGGCGTCGACGCGCGCGAGGCCCGGCGCGGTGTCGCGGACGGCGGCGTCGAGGGCGGTGGTGAGGGCGGTCAGGCCGGTGGTGAGGGTCGTGGTCATCGGTGGCTCCAGGGGGTGTCGGGTCGTGCTCAGGCGACGGCGGCGAGCGGGGTGGCGGGGCGCAGGGCGGCGGTGAGGGTGACCACGTGGCCGGCGGTCTCCACGGCGATCACCGGGAGCACGGAGGCGACGAGGACGCGCACGCCGACGTTCTCGGCGAGCACGTCGGCGACGAGGCGCGAGTAGCCCTGCGCCCGGCCTCGCGAGGCGACCGCGGTGAGCAGCCGGCGTCCGACGCCGCGTCCCTGCCAGGCGTCGACGACCTCGATGGCCAGCTCGACCTCACGGAGGCCCGTCGACATGAGCCGCGCGATCCCGACCGGGGTTCCGTCGGGGGCGAAGGCGGCGACGGCGAGGTGGCGCCGGCCGTCGACGGCGGCGAGCTTGCGCCGCACCGCCCCGGTCATGCGCGGGGTGGCGCCGTGGAAGCGCAGGTAGCGGCTGTGCGCCGACAGGCCGGCGAACACCGCGTCGAGCACAGCGGTCTCGCCGTGCCCCAGCTCGCGCAGGGTCACCGTCGGCGGGCTGCCGCGGTGCCGGGACCTCGCTGTCGCGCTGGTCGGGTGGGTCGGGGTGGTCGGGGCGGGGAAGTCGATGACGGTCATGGAGCGAGGGTGCGGCGCGAGGGGTCGTCACCTCGTCGGTGAGCGCTCCCCATCTCGCGGCGCGCCGTTCCCCATGTCGCGGTGCACGGCCGATCGGCGGTTCTCGCCGCCCCGGACCGTCCCTAGCGTGGTGGGGCCTGCCACCCGCGGAGGACCCCGTGACCGCCCCGCCCGACACCGCCGACCTCGCCGACCGCCTCATGGGCCTGTGGTCGACGCCGCTGCCCGAGGACGACGCCGAGGCGCTGCGGGCCTTCGCCGCCGTCTACACCGACCCGGTCGAGCTCAACGGGACGACGACGGCCCTCACCGACCTCGTCGCCCGCGCGCGGCGGACGCAGGCGGCCTACAGCGGCATGCACCACCACCTGCTCGACCGGGTCGACGCGCCCGGCCGGCTCGTGATCGCGTTCCGGCTGCGCGGGACGCACACCGGCCCCGCCCCGACGGCGCTGGGCGACGTCCCGGCCACGGGCCGGCCCGTCGACGTCCGCGTGATCGACGTGCTGACGCTGACCGGGGACCGGATCAGCGGCATCGTCATGGTCGCCGACGAGCTCGGGCTCCTCCACGGCCTCGGCGCGGTCGCGCTGACGACCGCCTAGCTCGACGGGTCGGGCCTCTCCGACTCCGGCTCGCCCTCGCTCTCGACGTCCGGGATCACCGGACCGAGCAGGTCGTCGGCGTCGACGATCCGGTAGGCGTAGCCCTGCTCGGCGAGGAAGCGCTGGCGGTGCGCGGCGTACTCCGCGTCGACCGAGTCGCGGGCCACCACGGAGTAGAAGTGCGCCTGGCGACCGTCGCCCTTGGGTCGCAGGATGCGGCCGAGGCGCTGGGCCTCCTCCTGTCGGGACCCGAACGTCCCCGACACCTGGATCGCGACCGAGGCGTCGGGCAGGTCGATGGAGAAGTTCGCGACCTTCGACACGACCAGCACAGGGATCTCCCCGCGCCGGAACTGGTCGAACAGGGACTCGCGCTCCTTGTTCTTCGTCGAGCCCTGGATCACCGGGGCGTCGAGCGCGACGCCGAGCTCGTCGAGCTGGTCGAGGTAGGCGCCGATGACCAGCGCGGGCTCGCCGCGGTGGCGCTCGAGGATGCTCTTGACCACCGGGATCTTGGTGCGCGCGCAGGCGCAGAGCCGGTAGCGCTCCTCGGCCTCGGCGGTGGCGTAGATGATCCGCTCGTTGTCGGTCATGGTCACGCGGACCTCGACGCAGTCGGCGGGCGCCACCCAGCCCTGGGACTCGATGTCGCGCCACGGCGCGTCGTAGCGCTTGGGCCCGATGAGCGAGAAGACGTCGCCCTCGCGGCCGTCCTCGCGCACCAGCGTCGCGGTGAGCCCGAGGCGGCGGCGCGACTGGAGGTCCGAGGTCATGCGGAACACCGGCGCGGGCAGCAGGTGGACCTCGTCGTAGATGATCAGCCCCCAGTCGCGGGAGTCGAACAGCTCCAGCGCCCGGTACTCGCCCTTGGTCTTGCGGGTCATCACCTGGTAGGTCGCGATGGTGACGGGGCGGATCTCCTTGCGCTCCCCGGAGTACTCGCCGATCTCCTCCTCGGTGAGCGACGTGCGCGCGATCAGCTCGCGCTTCCACTGCCGCCCGGCCACCGTGTTGGTGACGAGGATCAGCGTCGTGGCCCCGGCCCGCGCCATCGCCGCGGCGCCCACCAGCGTCTTGCCGGCCCCGCAGGGCAGCACGACCACGCCCGAGCCGCCGTGCCAGAAGCCCTCGACGGCGTCGGCCTGGTAGTCGCGCAGCTCCCAGTCGGACTGGTCGAGCTCGATGGCGTGCGCCTCGCCGTCGACGTAGCCCGCGAGGTCCTCGGCGGGCCAGCCGACCTTGAGCAGCGCCTGCTTGAGCCGCCCGCGCTCCGACGGGTGCACCACGACGGTGTCGTCGTCGATGCGGTCGCCGATCATCGGGCTGATCTTCTTGTTGCGCAGGACCTCCTCGAGCACGGCACGGTCGTTGGAGATCATGACCAGGCCGTGGACCGGGGAGTTCGTCAGCTGCAGGCGCCCGTAGCGGCCCATCGTGTCGACGACGTCGACGAGCAGCGCCTGGGGCACCGCGTAGCGGCTGTACTGCACGAGCGCGTCCACGACCTGCTCGGCGTCGTGGCCCGCGGCGCGGGCGTTCCACAGCGCGAGCGGGGTGACGCGGTAGGTGTGGACGTGCTCGGGGGCGCGCTCGAGCTCGGCGAACGGCGCGATCGCCTGACGAGCGGCGGGGGCGGCCTCGTGGTCGACCTCCAGCAGCAGGGTCTTGTCGGACTGCACGATGAGCGGTCCGTTGCCGGGCTGGCTCAACCTCTCGACCTCCGGGCACATCGACGGGTGGTCCGTCCCATTCTCCCCCGTCGGCGGGGCGCGCCGTCGACCGGAGCGGGGACACCGCTCGGGGAGCGTCCCGGCGGTGCCGGACATTCCCGGGCGCACGGCGGATACAGTGGCCCCGCTCGACCCCGCCCACGATGGGTGACGGCCCGACTCGTCGGCGTCACCCGCGCCGACGCCAGGGACGCCTGACCACGCTGATGCTCTCGACCGACCTGCTCCCCGACCATGCTGACCGCGGGTACCCGCGCGCCAGCGCGGCGTCACCCACGTGCCGCGGTCCGGTGCGGTCGGTCGCGACCATAGACCATGACTGGTCACCCAGCGTCGACCAGGGACGTGTTCGGCGCGGGGGAGTGCCGGGCGAAGTCCGACCGACCGGCGGAACCGGGAGGACCCGTCCGTGACCACCACCGAGCGAGCGCCCGACCGCACGCCCGACCGCGCCTCGGTCCGGTACGGCAGCGAGGGGCGCGACCCGCGGCCCGACGAGCGGTCCGGCGGCGACTGGAACGAGCGGCTGGCGCTGCGCAACTGGAGCCTGCCGGTCAAGCTCGCCGCCGTCCTGCTGGTCCCCACGCTGTTCGTGGTGGTCCTGGGCGTGCTGCGCATCGTCGAGCAGACCGACGAGGCGGCGTCCTACGACAGCGTCCAGCAGGCGGTGTCGCTGGAGGACCGCACGTCGCAGGTCCTCGACGACCTCGCGGCCGAGCGCTCCGCGGCCGCGGTCTACGTGGCCTCCGGACGCGCGGGCGGGTCGGGGCCGGTCGAGGAGCGCATCGGCATCACCCGCGACGCGGTCTCGGAGCTGCGGCGCGCGGCCGGCGGCGCGGACTCGCTCGACCAGCAGACCATCACCTCCTTCGACCAGGCCGACGGCGAGCTCGACCAGCTCGACCGGCTGCGCGACGACGTCGTCGACGGCCGGGTGGACGCCGCCGGCGCGATCGCCCGCTACACCGAGACCGTCGACACCCTCGAGGTGTTCGACCGCTCGCTCTCCCGCGAGGCCGCCGACCCCAGCGTCGCCGGGCTGTCGTCCGGGCTCTACTCGCTGTCGGTGGTGCGCGAGGAGGACGCCTACGTCCAGGCCGTCGTCGCCGCCGGCATCGCCGCGGGGCGCATCGACGCGCCGTCGATCGACCAGGCGCGCAACGCCACGCTGCGCCGCTCGATCGCCGTCGACGACTTCCGGTCCGCGGTCGGCAGCGCCGACGCCGGCCTCGCCGACGCCGTCGTCGGCCCGGACGTGGACAACCGCGACCTGCTGGCGCAGGTCGTGCTCGGGCGCGGTGCCGCCGGCCTGCCGCTGCAGGTGTCGGGGCCCGACTGGGAGCGCGCGTCCGGCGCGGTCGAGGACCGGGTCGGCGGCGTGGCCGAGCAGCTGCGCGGCCAGCTCCAGGGCCAGGCCTCCACGCTGCAGCAGGACGCCCGCAACGGGGCCGGCATCTCGTCGGTGATCCTGCTGCTCGCCCTGCTGGCCGGCGCCGCGGTGGTCTTCTTCGTCACCCGCTCGCTGCTGCGCCCGCTGCGCCTGCTGCGCCGCACCGCCCTCGACGTCGCCGAGCGCCGCCTCCCGCAGGCCGTGCGCAGCCTGCGCGAGGGCGAGGCCCCCGACACCACGATCGTCCCGACGCCGATCACCACCCGCGAGGAGATCGGCCAGGTCGCGCGCGCGTTCGACCAGGTGCACGAGCAGGCGGTACGCCTGGCCGCCGAGCAGGCCGGTCTCCGGACGGCGTTCAACTCGATCTTCATCAACCTGTCGCGGCGCTCGCAGGCGCTGGTCGAGCGCCAGCTGCGGCTCATCGAGCAGCTGGAGAACTCCGAGGAGGACCCGGAGGCGCTCTCCAACCTCTTCCAGCTCGACCACCTCGCGACGCGCATGCGCCGCAACTCCGAGAACCTGCTCGTGCTCTCGGGCACCGACCTCTCGCGGCGCGGCAGCAAGCCGGTGCCGCTGGTCGACGTGCTGCGCGCGGCCGCGTCCGAGGTCGAGCAGTACCCGCGCATCGACCTCGCCCCGCCGCCCCAGGCCCAGCTGCTCGGGCGCACCGCCAACGACGTCGTGCACCTCGTCGCCGAGCTGCTCGAGAACGCCACCACGTTCTCCGCGCCGGACACCCGGGTGCAGGTCCGGGCCACGCAGAACGCCGACGGCAGCGTCCTCGTCGAGATCGTCGACGCCGGCGTGGGCATGAGCGAGGAGGACCTGCACGAGGCGAACACCAAGCTCGAGTCGCCGCCGACGGTCGACGTGTCGGCCTCGCGGCGGATGGGCCTGTTCGTGGTCGGCCGCCTGGCCACCCGCCACGGCATCGCCGTCTCGCTGCGCAACCGCGAGGAGGGCGGGGTCGTCGCGACGGCCCTCGTGCCCGCCACCGCGGTGCTCGCCGTCGTGCCCGACGGCGCGCCGGCGGTGCCCGGCGGTCGGCCGCGCGTCCCCGAGCAGGGGCGCACCGGCACCGGCCTGCCGCAGCGGGGGCAGCGTCCCCCGGGCGCGGGCTCGTTCTTCTCGCCCGGCGTCGACCCGGAGGCCGGGTCCGACGAGGGCGCGCGCCCGTCGCTGCCGCGCCGCGGGGCGACCAACGGGGCGCGCAACGGCCACGGGATCCCCGGCGGCCAGGGCTCCAGAGGTCCCGGACGCCCGCGCCATCCGGAGCAGGGCCCGCCGCGCGGTCCCGAGGGCGCGCCCGCCGAGGCCCCGACCGCGTCCGCGCCCGAGGCGGCCCCCGAGGACGAGGCACCGGAGCAGGGCGAGGGCAGCCGTCACGGCATGGTCGGCGGCACCGCGGCCGCGGGGTCGGCGGCGCTGATCGGCGCGGCCGCGGCCCGCCGGCGGCGCCCGCGCGACGGGGACGACGAGGACGCCCCGGTCGACGACCGCGAGGCGGTCGAGGAGGCCGACGAGGTCCCCGAGCAGGCACCCGCCGAGGGCGCCGGCGAGGACGACCCCGAGCCCTCCGGGCGCCACGTCCTGCGTCCCACCGGCCCGCCGCCCGGACCGCCGCCGCAGCAGCAGCCGCAGCAGCAGCAGCGTCCCGGCGCGCCGGTCGGACTGCAGGGCGGTCCCACGGGGCCCGGTGGTCCGGGTGGCCCCGGCGGTCAGGGCGGTCCCGGCTGGGGGCCGCCGCCCGGCGGCCGTCCCGGGGGTCCGCCTCCCGGCTGGCGCGGTCCCGGTGCCCCGGCGGGTCCCCCGCCCGGGCGCGGACCCGGTGGCCCGCAGGGCCCCGCCGGCCCGCCCCGCGGCCCCGCCGCCGGCCCGCCGATGTGGAACGGCGCCCCCGTCGTCCCGCCGCCCGGCGGGCCGATGCCCCCGGCCACGGACGACGCCGGAGCGGCGGCGCGCGAGGACGCGCCGGAGGAGGTCCCCGCCGACGCCGTCGAGCCCGCCGACCTCACCGAGGGCACCGACATCCCCGACATCCCCGACGTCGGCGACCAGGTGACCGGCGACCGCGACCACGACCGGGTCACGCCCGGCACGGCCGGTGTGGCGATCCCGGCCGAGCCGGAGCCGCCCGCGGAGACGCCGGCGCAGGACACGGCCGCGCCGCTGCCGACCCGCGAGCCCGGCACCACGCGGCGGGGCACGTTCCCGCTGCGGCCCCGGGTCGTCCAGACCCAGCCCCGCCCGGCCGAGCCGGAGCCGGCCGCCACGGAGGCCCAGGAGGCGCCGGAGGCGCCGGAGACCCCGGCGTCCGACGAGCCGGTCGCCGGCAGTGCCGACACCGTGATCGCCCCCGCGGTCGGCGCCGACCCCCTGCCGGACCCCGACCCGGAGGCCGAGGACGCCGAGGCGCCCGAGGCGGCGGCCCCGGACGCCCCCGAGAGCGAGCCCCTGGAGCGGCGCTCGCCGGGGCGGCGGCTGCCGCCCAGCGGGGTGCCCTTCGCGCCCGGTCTGGCCCCGCGCCTGCGCCCGCGCCGTCCCACCGGCAGCCCGGCCGACGAGGCTCCGGAGCCGGCGGAGGCGCCGGGCCGGGTCGACGAGCCCGTCGCCCCGGCGGTGTCCGAGCAGGCCCCCGAGCAGGCCCCCGAGGACGTCGAGCCCCCCGCCACCCCGGCCACCCCGGCCGGCGACGGCCCGGCAGATGGCCCCGCGGACGTCCCGCCGGCCACCGGCGGGCTCCCGCGGCGCGCGCCGCGCCAGCCCGTCGGATCGCCGGCCCCCACGTCCGACGGCGGCCTCCTGTTCGACCCGGCCCCGGCGGCGAACGGCAGCAACGGGAGCAACGGGCACACCGGCAACGGCGGGTCCCGTCCCGGCCGCGCGGCGCCCGAGCGGCTGCCGACGCGGGCAGGCACGCCGCAGCGCGAGCGGACGCCGATCTACGACGAGGTCGCGTCGGCGTGGTTCCGCGAGGCGCCGCCGGCGGCGGGACCCGACGAGGCCGAGTGGGCCTCCAGCTCGGGCGACGAGGGCTGGCGCGCCGCGGCCGCCACCGCGGACGCGCTCGACGCCGGCACGGGCGAGGGCACCACGGAGGCGGGGCTGCCCCGCCGCCGGCCGCGGGCGCACCTCGTGCCCGGCGCCGCGCGTCCCGCGCCCCCCAGCGAGGGGCCCGCGATCCCGCGGCGCAGTGCCGAGGCGATCCGCGGTCGTCTCGCGAGCTACCAGCAGGGCGTGACGGACGGGCGCACCACGCGGCGTGCCCGGCCGGCCGACACCGTGGGCGAGCCCGACGCGCGCCCCGGGGATGAGGAGGAGCAGTGACCGGAGCCCAGTCGCAGCCGAGCCGCTTCGGCTGGTTGGTCTCGAACTTCGCCGAGCGGGTGCCCGGGGTGGCCCACGCGGTCGTCGTGTCGGCCGACGGGCTGCTGCTGACCGCGTCCAGCCGGCTGCCGCGCGACCGCGCGGACCAGCTCGCCGCGGTGGCGTCGGGACTGATCAGCCTCACGCAGGGCGCCGCTCGCTGCTTCGAGGCCGGCGAGGTCGTGCAGACGGTGGTGGAGATGGAGCGCGGCATCGTGCTCCTCATGTCCATCAGCGACGGCTCGTGCCTGGCCACCCTCGCCGCCCCGAACTGCGACATCGGGCTGGTCGGGTACGAGATGACGTTGCTGGTCGACCGTGTCGGCCAGCTGCTGACCCCCGAGCTCCGCGCCGAGCTGCAGGGGTCGGCGGTGCGATGACCGCGTCGAGGGGGTGACCACCCGTGAGCGATGAGCCCGGCGAGTCCTTCGCCGACGTCCTCAACGGGATCAGCGGCGCGCCGCGCCCGAAGGGCGAGCGGCGCGGGCTGTTCCGGCGCCGGCGCGCGGGCGACGCCCCCGAGACGCCGGCGACCCCGGACGACGGCGCGGGCCCCGGCCCGGACCCCGACGGCACCGAGGGCTTCCTCGCCGCGGACGGCCACCTCGACGGCGAGGGCGCTGAGGGCGCGCACGCCCTGGCGCCCGGGGAGCCCCGGACCGCGCCCTACGGCGTCCCCCGGTCCGGGCCGCCGCGGCACGAGCTCGCCGAGCCCGAGTCGCCGGCCGAGCGCGACGAGGACGTCGCGATCGTCCGGCCCTACGCCTGGACCGGCGGGCGCACCCGCCCGGTCTACGACCTCGCCGTCGAGACCCTCGTCTCGGTCGGCACCCCGGGCCGCGATCCGTCGCGCATCCCGCGGTACGAGCACCGCGCCGTGGCCGAGCTGTGCCGCGAGCCCCGATCGGTCGCGGAGGTGGCCGCGTTGCTGACGCTGCCGCTGGGCGTGGCCCGGGTGCTCATCGGCGACATGGCCTCCCAGGGCACCGTCGTGGTGCACCAGACCGCCTCGACCTCGGGCGACGTCCCGGACCGGGCGCTGATGGAAAGGGTGTTGAGTGGACTTCGACGGCTCTGACCCGGTCGTGGCCGATCCTGTCCCGACCACCACCTCCGCCAAGATCGTCGTGGCCGGCGGGTTCGGGGTCGGCAAGACGACGTTCGTGGGCTCGGTCTCGGAGATCGACCCGCTGACCACCGAGGCCGTGATGACCGACGCCAGCGCGGGCGTCGACGACCTCTCGGCGGTGCCGAACAAGCGCACCACCACGGTCGCCATGGACTTCGGGCGCGTGTCGCTCGACTCCGACCTGATCCTCTACCTGTTCGGCACGCCCGGGCAGGACCGGTTCTGGTTCATGTGGGACGACCTCGTGCGCGGCGCGATCGGCGCCGTGGTCCTCGCCGACACCCGCCGCCTCGCCGACTGCTTCGCCGCGGTCGACTTCTTCGAGGACCGGCGCCTGCCCTACGTCCTCGGCGTCAACCTCTTCGACGGGCAGCTGCGCCACGACCTCGAGGACGTCCGCGAGGCGCTGGCCATCGACCCCGCCGTGCCGGTGCTGACGGTGGACGCCCGCGACCGCGAGTCGACCAAGCACGCGCTCATCGCGCTCGTGGAGCACGCGATGCAGGTCTGGGCGGTCGGCGCCCGGGCGTGATCTCGGCTCGCCCCCGCGCTGCGCCATCTGCGCGCGCCCTCCCGGAACGAACGGCGCTCTCGCTGCTTCCGAAGCATCGAGAGCGCCGTTCGTTCGTCCGGGGTGGCGAGCTAGCGGTCGGCGAGCACGCTCACCGAGGTGATGCGGTGCAGCGCGAACGACAGCGGGGCAGCGCCGATGGTCGAGCCGTTGGTGTCGCCGTCGTCCTCGGTGCCCTCGACACCCTCCAGCACCCCGCCGCCGACGCGCAGGGGGCGCACGACGCGCTGGGACGCCGTGCCGTGGGCGTCGACGTAGCCGATCCACACGCTGCGCCCGGTGCGGGCGGCCTCGGCCAGGACAGCTACCGTCGCCGACGTCGCCGAGCGCCCGGACCCCGCGCCGGTGGTGCGGCCCCGTGACGCCGTCGCCGCGCGGTCGCCGGCACGCATCTGGGCGACGAGCGCGGTGACCTGGTCCCCCGAGAGCGTCGGCGTGGTGCCGTGCGCGCGCTCGGGGCGGCGGGCGGGGGTGCGCCGGCCGCGGGGGCGCAGGTCGAGCACCCCGCCGACGTCGTCCTCGGCCACCGGCGAGAGCCCGGCGGCGCGCAGGGCCTCGAGCACGTCGGCGAGCGGCTGCGGGCTGACGATCACGGTGGGCGCGATGCGGCGCAGCTCGAGACGCTCGGCCTCGGGGTGGGCGAGCACCTCGGCGACCAGCGCCTCGTCCTCGGAGCGCAGGAACGACGCCGCCGCCCCGCCGCGCAGGCGTCCGTGGCGGCGGGCGACGTCGTCGACCATGTAGGTCAGGCCCTGGGGCACCGGGGTGGCCGAGCGGGTGGCGAACAGCTCGTGCAGGTCGCCGGCCGTCTGCCCGAGATCGAGCGCCCTGCGCACGGTGGCCTCGCTGATGCGGTACACCGTGGCGCTGCCCGCGGACTCGACGTCGGCGACGCGGTCGAGCGCCATGGCCAGCTCGGGCTCGAGGCGCCCCGGGGCGATCGCGGTGAGGTCGGCCTGCAGGAGCACGTGGTCCACGGGGTCGGGCAGGGCGCGGCGCAGCGCGGCGGCCGCGGCGCCGTCCGGGTCGTCGCCGGGGCCGCGGGCGACGATGAGCAGCTCGCGGGTGGCCGAGGTGATCGCGTCGTGCGCGACGAGCCCGAGCGTCGTCGCCTCGCGCAGCACCGTGCGGACCATCTCGTCGCGCTGGCGCCCGCCCTTGCGCGGCGCGCGCCACGCCAGCGAGGCGACGAGGTCGTCGGTGCTGGGCGGGCCGTCGCCGTCGTCGAACTCGCGCAGCCGGTCGAGCACGCGGCGGCGCAGCGCGGGCGCCCAGGGCCGGCGCGCCTCGTCGGACAGCGGGCCGATGAGCTTGTCGCCCACGTCGCGCGCACCCACGAGCGACGGGGCGCGCGGGGTGTCCAGCCAGCCGCGGGCCAGCGCGACCCAGCGCAGGTCCGGCCCGGAGGCGAGCCAGCGGTCGACGGTGACGGTCGGCGTCCAGGCCGGGTCGGCGCCCTCCGAGACGGCGATCAGCCCGGCCCCGGCGAGCACCTCGACGAGCAGCGCCGCGCCGGCCTCGTCGAGACCCAGGTCGCGGGCGACGCGGCGCAGGTCGCGCACGCCGAGCCCGCCCGAGCGCAGCACCGCGGGCGGGCGCGCCGACCACGCGGTGAGCACGGCCTCCGCGCGGCGCGTGAGCTCCAGGACCTCGCCGGCGGCGGTGGCGTCGACGTCGGCGGGCGTGTGCCGCCGCGGCGGGGGCATGGGGTCGGTGGTCGGGACGTCTCCCAGGGGGCGGTCGCCCCGCACCCCGAGGGCGGCCTCGCGGGTGAGCTCGACGGTCTCCAGGTCGATGCGGACCAGCAGGCCCGCGGCCAGCAGCCGCCCGACCGGCCCATCGTCGACTCCCTGGGCGCGGCTGCGCCCCACCGGACCGTCGGCGGCCAGCGCCTCGACCACCCCGCGCTCGTCGGCGGCCAGCGCGTCGACGACCGCGGCGGGGTCGTCGGCGGTGGCGATCGCGGAGAACTCGGGGGCGGGCCGGCCGAGGCCGCCGGGGTAGCGCACGGAGACGTCGCGCAGCGCGGGGACGGCGCGCAGGCCCGTGGTGGCGTCCGGGTCGGCGCGCGGCAGCGTCGTGGCCACGGTGGAGCCGTCGGGCCAGACGAGCGCCCGCTCCTGGAGCCGGGCGAGCGCCGCGCGGCCGTCGGCGACGCGGTCGGCGCCGAGCAGCGCGAGCACGTCGCCGACCGCCACCGCGGCCTCGTCGGCGCGCACCACGAGCAGCGCGTCGACCACCTGCAGGGTGAAGGCGTCGAGGTCCTCGCAGACGCGGCCGACCGACATCCGCACGCTCGCCCGCGTGGCCACCACCCCGGTGTCGGCGGGGGCCGGCAGCGCCAGGTCCGGGCGCGCGCGCAGCAGCGCCCCCAGGGTGTCGTCGTCCTGGGCGCGCAGGTGCTCGAGGAGGGTCCGGCCGGACATCGGCTCCCACGGTAGTCGGGGACCGGCGCGGGCACCCCCGAGGTGCGGCAGACTGGAGCCCCGCCGACCGGGCGGGGTGGGATGCGGGAGGAGCCGGGCATGGCCGACCACGACGAGGGCCGCGAGCAGTCGAGCGAGACGCCGCGCCAGGACCCCTGGTGGCCGGAGGTCGACGGCGGCCACCCGATCACCGAGCTCATGGCACCCACGCAGGGCTCCCCGTCGCCGTACGGCGAGACCGAGTTCCCGCTCCCGGCCGACCAGCTCGGCTACGAGCACCCGGTCACCGAGATCAACCGCTGACCACCGTCCGGGTCGCCGGCCTCCTGCTCGCCGCCGGCGGCGGCACGCGGATGGGCCGGCCCAAGGCCGCCGTCGAGCTCGACGGCGAGCCGCTCGTGGTCCGGGCCGTACGCGCGCTGACCGAGGCGGGGGCCGACCCCGTCGTGGTGGTGCTCGGCGCCGGCCTGCCCGACGCCGCCGCGCTGCTGCCCGCGGGTACGCGGTGGGTGCCGGCGCCGGGGTGGGACACCGAGGGCCAGGCGGCGTCGCTGCGGGCGGGGCTCGACGCGCTCGCCGGGACGGACGCCGACGCGGCGCTCGTCGCGCTGGTCGACACCCCGGGCATCGGGCCCGCGGCGCTCGCCCGGGTGGCCGCGCACGCGACCGGCCCGGACGCCCTGGCCCGCGGCGGGGTGGACGGACGCGCGGGCCACCCGGTGCTGCTCGGGCGGGCGCACTGGGACGCGGTGCGCGCGGCCGCCCACGGGGACGCGGGGGCCCGCGGGTTCCTGCGGGGCCGCGACGATGTGACCGTGGTGGAGATCGGCGACGTCGCGGTCGGCGACGACCTCGACACCCCCGAGGACGTGCAGCGCTGGACCCATCGGAAGGAGGCGCGACGGTGACCGTCCCCGGACCCGGTTACGCGATCACGGCACGTGTCGAGGCCCCGGCGAGCGCGACCGCGGCGGGCGACCTCGCCGTCGCCGTCGGGCGCGTCGGCGGGGTGATGACGGCGTTCGACGTCGTGGAGTCCCGCGCCGAATCGATCATCATCGACATCAGCTGCAACGCGCTGTCCGAGGAGCACGCGGAGCAGATCACCGACGCCCTCGGCGGCCTCGACGGCGTACGGGTGCGCAACGTCTCCGACCGCACGTTCCTCATCCACCTCGGCGGCAAGATCGAGGTGACGCCGAAGGTCGGCCTGCGCACCCGCGAGGACCTCTCCCGCGCCTACACGCCGGGCGTCGCCCGCGTCTGCCAGGCCATCGCCCGGCGGCCCGAGGACGCACGCAGCCTGACGATCAAGCGCAACACGGTCGCCGTGGTCACCGACGGCTCCGCCGTGCTCGGGCTGGGCAACCTCGGCGCGGCCGCGGCCATGCCGGTGATGGAGGGCAAGGCGGCGCTGTTCAAGCGCTTCGCCGGCGTCGACGCGTGGCCGGTGTGTCTGGACACCCAGGACACCGAGGAGATCATCCGCACCGTGCAGGTCCTCGCCCCGGTGTACGGCGGCATCAACCTCGAGGACATCGCCGCGCCCCGCTGCTTCGAGATCGAGGAGCGGCTGCGCGACCTGCTCGACATCCCCGTCTTCCACGACGACCAGCACGGCACCGCCGTCGTCGTCCTCGGCGCGCTGCGCAACGCCCTGCGCGTGGTGGACAAGGAGATGAACGACTGCCGGATCGTGGTCTGCGGGGTCGGCGCGGCCGGCTCGGCGATCATCCGGCTGCTGCTGCCGCTGGCGCCCGCCGACCTCATCGCGGTCGACGTCGACGGCGTGATCCACCCCGACCGCCCGGGCCTGCACCCGAGCCTGGAGTGGGTGGCCGAGCAGACCAACCACGAGCGCCGCACCGGCACGCTGCGCGACGCGATGCCCGGCGCCGACGTGTTCATCGGGGTGTCGGCGCCGAACCTGCTGCACGAGGCGGACGTCGCGGGGATGGCCGACCGCGCCGTGGTGTTCGCGCTGGCCAACCCCGACCCCGAGATCGACCCGTCGCTCGCCCAGCGCCACGCGGCGGTCGTCGCCACCGGGCGGTCGGACTACCCGAACCAGATCAACAACGTCCTGGCGTTCCCGGGAATCTTCCGCGGGCTGCTCGACGCCCAGGCCCGCGGCATCACCGACGACATGCTGCTCGCCGCCTCGGCCGCGATCGGGGACGTCGTCGCGGAGCCCAACCCGCTGTTCATCGTGCCCAGCGTCTTCGACGCCACGGTGGCCTCGGCGGTGGCGGGCGCGGTCCGCAAGGTCGTCGAGCGCGCCCGCGAGGAGGGCGCCACGGCGGTCGACGTCGGCGAGGCCCTGGCCCTGGGCGAGGAGACGGCGAAGGCGGTCGAGGGCGCGGATGAGTGAGCAGTCGGGTCTCACGCACGTCGACGCGACGGGCGCGGCGCGCATGGTCGACGTCGGCGACAAGGAGGTCACGCGCCGCACGGCGACGGCCACCGGCGTCGTGCGCACGACCGCCGAGGTCACCGCCGCCCTGCGCGACGACACCGTGCCCAAGGGCGACGCGCTGGGCGTCGCCCGGGTCGCGGGCATCATGGGGGCCAAGCGCACGCCCGACCTCGTGCCGCTGTGCCACCCGATCCCGCTGGCCGGGGTGACGGTGGACCTCGAGGTCGGCGACGACCACGTCGCGATCACCGCCACCGCCCGCAGCGCCGACCGCACCGGCGTCGAGATGGAGGCGCTGACGGCGGTGGCCGTCGCGGGGCTCACGCTGCACGACATGATCAAGGCACTGGACCCGGCGGCGACGCTGGACGCGGTGCGCCTCGAGCGCAAGGAAGGCGGACGCTCCGGTGTCTGGACCCGACCCGACGGCCGCTGACCCGACCCGGCGCGCGCGCGTCGTCACCGCGTCCAACCGCGCGTCGTCGGGCGTCTACACCGACCGCGGCGGGCCGATCATCGTGGAGTGGCTGCGCGGGCTGGGCTTCACCACGCCCGACCCGGTGGTCGTGCCCGACGGCGAGCCGGTGGCCGCGGCGCTGCGCGAGGCCGTCGCCGACGGGGCGCACGTCGTCGTCACCACCGGCGGCACCGGCATCGCCCCCACCGACGCGACGCCCGAGGCGACGCGGGCGGTCATCGACTACGAGGTGCCGGGGCTCGCCGACGCGGTGCGGCGGGCGGGCGCGGACAAGGTCCCGACGTCGGTGCTCTCACGTGGCGTCGCGGGCGTCGCGAAGCGCACCCTGGTGGTGAACCTGCCCGGCTCCCCGGGCGGGGTGCGCGACGGCCTGGCCGTGCTCGAGCCCGTGCTCGCCCACGCCGTCGACCAGATTCTCGGAGGGGACCACCAGTGAGCGCACCGGAGACCGCCCGCATCCTGCGCGCGACCGTCACCGAGGAGCCCCTCGACGTGGCCGAGCACGCGGCGCTCGTCGACGACGCCGCGGCGGGCGCGGTCGTCACGTTCGCGGGTGTGGTGCGCGACCACGACCACGGCCGCTCGGTGACCGCCCTGGACTACGAGGGCCACCCCAGCGCCGCCGCCGTCGTGGAGAAGGTGGCCGCCGACGTCGCGGCGAGCTTCCCCGGGGTGCGGGCGCTCGCGGTGACCCACCGCGTCGGCCCGCTCGGCATCGGTGACGTGGCGCTGGCCTGCGCCGTCGCCGGCGAGCACCGCCGCGAGGCGTTCGACGCCTGCAGCGAGCTCGTCGACGCCGTGAAGCGGGAGCTGCCGGTGTGGAAGCGCCAGGAGTTCACCGACGGCACCGAGGAATGGGTCAACTGCCCCTGAGCGGGCCCCTCCTCGCGCAGCGAAGGCGTCCCCGACTGCGTGGGACGCAGTCGAGGTGACCTTCGCTCCGCGCACCCGGCGCCGCGTCAGCCCATCGCCAGCGTCTGGCCCGGGAGGATGAGGTCCGGGTCTCCTGCGATGTCCGGGTTGGCCTGGGCCAGCGAGCGCCACGAGGCCCCGTGCGCCGCGGCGATCGAGCTGAGCGTGTCGCCGGCCTTCACCGTGTAGCTGCCCGCCGAGGACGACCCGGACGACCCGGTGTCGCGCACCGTCCGCGTCTCGGTGTCCTCGGACTCGTCGTCCTCAGAGGAAGAGGAAGACGACGACGACCCCGACGGCGCGCTGCCGTTGGGCGAGTCATCGGTCTGCCCGGTCTTGCGCGAGCACGTGGGCCAGGCGTTCATGCCCTGCTCCGCCTTGACGCGCTCGGCGACGCGGATCTGCTCCGCGCGCCCGGCCTCCTCGGGCTGGCCGCTGCCGCCGAAGGCGCGCCAGGTCGAGTCGGTGAACTGCAGGCCGCCACCGAAGCCGTTGCCGGTGTTGATGCCCCAGTCGCCGCCGCTCTCGCACTCGGCGAGGGCGTCCCAGTCGGTCTCGGCGTGCGCGACCGGGGCGGCGAGCAGGGCGGCGGGGATCACGGGCGCGCCGGCGGCGACGAGGGCGAGGCCCGCGCGGCCGAGGCGGCCGGGACGGCGGGGCGCGCGGTGGCGCCCGGAGCGGGCGGGGGTGGCCGAGGACAGCACAGTGTTCTCCACGGGCCGCGTCGCACCGCCGATCCGGGCCGTCGCGGTGGGGGAGCGGACGGCGCATCCGGTCGTCGGGTCCTGTCCGGGCACGTGCTCGGGGGAGCGGGGGCCCGCCGGACAGGACGCACGGGCTCCGGTCGGCACCGCCGTGCGGGCCGACGCGCCGAGGCTAGATCCGCGGCGAGGTCGCGACCGGTGGCTCTCAGCTTCGTGAGGAGACGAGGAGATCACGAACGGGTGACGAACGGGCAGCTCCGCGGTCTCGTCGTCACCGAGGGCGACTCATCCGCGGCGGACCGTGGCTGAGGAGGAGTGGCGCACGTCACTCCCACACACGGCGACCCCGGCTCCTCGGGGGCGGGAGCCGGGGTCGTCGCAGGCGTGCGGGGAGTGTCAGCCCACCTTGAGCTGCTGGCCCGGCGCGATGGTGTCCGGGTCGGCGAGGGCGTTGTTCTGCGTCAGCGACGCGACCGAGGTGCCGTGGGCGGCGGCGATCGCGCTCAGCGTGTCGCCGCTGGCCACCGTGTAGGCGGTGCCGGGGGCGGCGGGCTGGGCCGGGGTGGTCGCCGCGATGCCCTCGGTCTCGGCAGCCGAGTCGTCCGACGCCGAGGACGACGACTCCGAGGAGGCCTCGGACGCGCCGGAGTCCTCGCTGTTCGCGGAGCTGTCGGTGTTCCCGGTCTTCTTCGAGCACGTCGGCCAGGCACCCATGCCCTGCTCGGCCTTCACGCGCTCGGCGACCTGGATCTGCTCCGCGCGACCGGCGTCCTCCGGGTCACCGGAGCCACCGAACGCCTTCCAGGTGGAGTCGGTGAACTGCAGACCGCCACCGAACCCGTTGCCGGTGTTGATGTTCCAGTCGCCACCGCTCTCGCACTGGGCGAGCTCGTCCCAGTCGGTGTCGGCCGACGCGATCCCGGTGCTGAGCGCCAGCGGGGTCGCCGCCATCGCGCCGACCAGGAGGACCTGCGCCGCTCGCCGTCCGAGGGCGTGCGCCAGCGACTCTTCGGTGTTCCGAGCCATGACCTCTCTCCGTACCGCGCCGGGCGAGGTGAGCCGTGCGGGCGGGTCGACGGCCGGTTCCACGCGGCCTCACCGCCCGGGGTGCCGAGCACCCGGGGCCTCTGTCCTGCCACCCGTCCGGTCCGCAACTTTCGTCTCGGGTCACCCGGGGCCGCTGGACGGGTGTTCGGCGCGGCGACCCCGGGGGTGTCGGGCTCCCCGGACCGAGCCGGTCCGTCGGTGGAGCCGTTGGCGAAGGTACGGAGCGCACAACAGGTTTCAACCCGGGCTCCGTGCGACCGCCGTCACCCGATCGTCACGGTTTCGTGACCTACCGGAGCGGAGATCCCTGCTCCACGGCCGAGATGATCTTGCGTGTCCGGATGTTGCACGCGTGTCGTTAAGATCTGCTCTGTGCGTGGCCTCACGCCCGGCACACGACCGTTCGGAGCAGCTCCGGAGCAGCTCCGAGCAGCTCTGCCCTGTCCTCCCAGGTCGGGGAGCCCATCCTGCCCGGTCGTCCGGTGGCTGCCGGATCGGGGCTGCGGGATGCTGGGGACGTGACCGCACCGACCGCCAGCAGCCCGGACGACCTCGCGCGCGCCCTCGACCGCACCGGGTACCTCGCCGACGCGGGCCTGGCCTCGGCGGCGTTCCTCGCGCTGCGCATGGGACGCCCGCTGTTCTGCGAGGGCGAGCCCGGCACCGGCAAGACCGCGCTCGCGCACGCGCTCTCCGAGGCGTTGGGGCTGCCGCTCGTGCGGCTGCAGTGCCACGAGGGCATCGACGCCTCCCAGGCGCTCTACGACTGGGACTTCCCGCGCCAGCTCCTGCACCTGCGCGCCCTCGAGGCCTCCGCCACCGCGTCGCACGCCGAGCTCGACGTCGACGCCGTCGAGTCCTCTCTCTACGACCGTCGCTTCCTGCTCGCCCGCCCGGTGCTGCAGGCGCTGCAGGACGCGCCGTGCGTGCTGCTCGTCGACGAGGTCGACCGCGCCGACGACGAGTTCGAGGCCTTCCTGCTCGAGGTGCTCGCCGAGAACTCGGTGACGATCCCCGAGATCGGCGTCGTGCGGGCCGAGACGCCGCCGCTGGTGGTGCTGACGTCCAACCGCACCCGCGAGGTGCACGACGCCCTGAAGCGCCGCTGTCTCTACCTCTGGCTCGAGCACCCCGACCTCGCCCGCGAGACCGCGATCCTGCACCGCCGGCTGCCCGACCTGCCCGAGGGGCTCGCCGAGCAGGTCGCCCAGGCGGTGCACGCGCTGCGCGGCCTGGACCTGCTCAAGCCGCCCGGCGTCGCCGAGTCGATCGACTGGGCGCAGGCACTGCAGCTCGTCGGCGCGCGCTCGCTCGACCTCGCCTCGGCCACCGCCACGCTCGGCGCGGTCCTGAAGTACCGCGAGGACGCCGACCGGGCGCGCGACAAGCTGGACGCCCTGCTCGCCTCATGAGCACCGGTGACCAGGGCGGGAGCAGCGACGCGCCGGCGCCCCGCCCGCACGCCGGCGCCGTGCTGGCCGCCGGCGTCGTCGACACGCTGGGCGGGACCGCGCCCCCCGACGGCGACGCCGTGCTCGAGGACCTCGTCGCCTTCACCCGGCTCGTCCGCAACGCGGGCGTCCCGGTCACCACCGACCGCGTCGCGGCCTACCTGCAGGCGCTGCGCCTGTCCGACCTGACCAGCGAGGTCGCCACCTACTGGGCGGGGCGCCTCACGCTGTGCGCCGACCCCGACGACGTCGTGCGCTACGACCACGCGTTCGCCGCGTGGTTCTCCGCCGATCCCCGGGACCAGCGGATGGGCCGGTCCGCGCCGCCGAAGCCGCGCATCTCGACGATGGCCGCGCTCACCGAGCCGCCGCCGGGGTCGGGCGTCGACGGCGACGAGGAGGAGACCCCGGAGCTGCGCGTCGCGGCGTCGGGCGAGGAGATCCTGCGCGACCGCGACATCGCCGAGCTCTCGATCGGCGAGCGCGAGCACCTCAAACAGCTGCTCGCCCTGCTGCGCCCCGCCCCACCGCGTCGGCGCGCCCGTCGCCGGCGTCCCGCGCGGCGCGGCGAGCCGGACATGCGCCGCACGCTGCGCGCCGCGCTGGCCAACGGCGGCGAGATCGGTGACCTGCGCCGCCGCGCCCGCCGCGTACGCCCGCGCCGGGTGGTGTTCCTCATCGACGTCTCCGGCTCGATGAGCCCCTACGCCGACACGCTGCTGCGCTTCGCGCACGTCGTCACGCGCCGGACACCGAGCGCGGTCGAGACGTTCACGCTCGGGACGCGGCTGACCCGTGTCACCCGCGAGCTGCGCCAGCGCGACGCCGAGCGCGCCCTGGCCGACGCTGGCCGCGCGATCCCGGACTGGTCGGGCGGCACGCGCCTCGGCGAGGTCCTGCGCGCGTTCCTCGACCGCTGGGGCCAGCGCGGTGTCGCGCGCCGCGCCGCGGTCGTCGTCTTCTCCGACGGCTGGGAGCGCGGGGGCGCCGACCTGCTCGGCGAGCAGTCCGCGCGGCTGGCCCGGCTGGCGCACGCGGTGATCTGGGTGAACCCGCACGCGGGCAAGAGCGGCTACGCGCCGGTCCAGGGGGGAATCGCGGCGGCCCTCCCGCACGTTGACCGGTTGTTGGCGGGTCACTCCCTGACCACGCTGGCCGAGCTGCTGGAGGTACTGCGCGATGCGTGACGTGCTGCCGACGCTGGAGGGCTGGTGGGCCGAGGGCCGCCCGGCCGCGCTGGCCACCGTGGTGGGGACGTTCCGGTCGGCGCCGCGACAGCCCGGCGCCTCGATGCTCGTCGGCGACGACGGCCAGGCCGTCGGCAGCGTGTCCGGCGGCTGCGTCGAGGGCGCGGTCTACGAGCTCGGCTCGGGCATCCTCGAGGGCACCGACGACGCGACGCTGCAGCGCTACGGCGTCTCCGACGACGACGCGTTCGCGGTGGGCCTGACCTGCGGCGGCATCCTCGACGTCTACGTCGAGCGGGTCGACCGCGAGTCGTTCCCGCAGCTCGGGGCCATCGCCGAGGCGGTGCGCGAGCACCGCTCGGTCGCCGTCGCCACCATCGTCTCCGGGCCCGCCGACCGCATCGGGCGCCGGCTCGTGGTCTGGCCCGACGAGGTCGAGGGCAGCACGGGCTCGGCCCGCCTCGACGACGCGCTGCGCGACGACGTCCGCGGCCTGCTCGCCGCGGGCCGCTCGGTGCTCGTGTCCTACGGCACCGACGGCGAGCGACGCGGCGAGGGCCTGCAGGTGTTCGTCGAGTCGTTCGCCCCGCCGCCGCGGCTCATCGTCTTCGGCGCCATCGACTTCGCCGCCGCCGTGGCGCGCATCGGCACGTTCCTCGGCATGCGGGTCACCGTGTGCGACGCGCGCCCGGTGTTCGCGACGTCCAGCCGCTTCCCCGAGGCGCACGAGGTCGTCGTCGACTGGCCGCACCGCTACCTCGCCGCCGAGGCCGAGGCCGGGCGGATCGACGGGCGCACCTCGCTCGCGGTGCTCACCCACGACCCGAAGTTCGACGTGCCGCTGCTCGAGGTGGCGCTGCGCCTGCCGCAGGTCGGCTACATCGGCGCCATGGGCTCGCGGCGCACCCACCTCGACCGCCAGCAGCGCCTGCTCGACGCGGGCGTCACGCCCGAGGAGCTCGCGCACATGTCCAGCCCGATCGGGCTCGACCTCGGCGCCCGGACCCCGGAGGAGACCGCGGTCTCGATCGCCGCCGAGATGATCGCCCAGCAGTGGGGCGGGCGCGGCACGCCGCTGTCGGACCGCGAGGGCCCGATCCACACCGAGTCGAACGTCGAGCCGGGCATCCGGAGCGGCGAGCCCGAGCCCGAGGTCGCCGGCGCCCTGAGCTGACCGGCGACCGCGGGAGCCTGCTCAGACGACGCGGGCGGTGAGCAGCAGGTACTCCCAGTCCATCACCGTCGCGCCCGTGCCCCGGTCGTGGCGCTCGGCCACCGCGGCGATGTCGCGGTCGAGGGCCGCGGTGCGCTCGGGGTCGTCGGCGTTGTTGCGGTACGCCACGATCGTCGGGCCGTAGGTCTCCCGCCAGTAGGTGCGGAACTCCTCCGGCGAGTCGAACATCGTGACGGTCACCGTCTGCCGGCGGACCTCGACGTCGGTGACGCGGTCGCCGAGCAGCTCGCGCACGTGCGCCTCGTCGCCCCACAGGGGCGGGGGCTGCGCGCCGGGCGGGGGCGGCGGCACGTACGGCTTCATCGTCCGGAACAGATCCCCGACGAACCCCTCGGGCGTCCAGCTGATGAGGCCGAGGCGTCCTCCGGGGCGGGTCACGCGGACGAGCTCGTCGGCGGCCTGCTGGTGGTGGGGCGCGAACATGACCCCGACGCAGGAGGTCACGACGTCGAAGGTGTCGTCGGCGTAGGGCAGCGCCTCGGCGTCGGCCTCCTCCCACCGCAGGTCCACGCCCTGGCTCGCCGCGAACGCGCGCCCGGCGTCGAAGAGCTCGGGGGTGAGGTCGGAGGCGACGACGTCGGCGCCGGCGAGCGCGGCGGGCACCGCGACGTTCCCGGTGCCCGCGGCGACGTCGAGCACCCGGTCGCCGGGCCGGATCCCGACCGCGGTGACGAGGACCGGGCCGAGCTCGGGGATGAGGCGGGCGGCGACGTCGGGGTAGTCGCCCAGGCCCCACATCGTGCGGTGCTTCGCCTTGAGGGCCCGGTCGGCGTCGGTGTCGGTGACGGTCATGGTGGAACTCCCTCGTCCGTGGGGCCGGGGCCGTCCCGACCGCCACGGAGAGCGTCCGCCGCCCGCCGCCACCGGCACATCGGGAACGCCTCCCCATGTTCGGAGGGAGACGACTAGGCCGATCGGGACGTTTCCCCCGTGATGTCGATCACGTACCGTGATACGGGTGGAGTTGCTCGAGCGCGACGACGAGCGGCGCCTCCTCGAGCGGGCCTGGCAGGAGGCGCGGTCGGGCGCGGGCTCGATCGTCCTGCTCGCGGGCGAGTCGGGCATCGGGAAGACCTCGCTGGCCCGCGACGTCGCGGCCGGGCTCGACGCCGCCGAGGTCCTGTGGGGCGTCTGTGACCCGCTGGGCGTGCCCCGCCCCCTCGGCCCGCTGCACGACGTGGCCGCCGACCTCGGCGAGCCCGTCGCCGGCCTGCTGCACGCCGGCGCCCCGCCCCACGAGATCCACCGCGCGCTGCTCGAGACGCTCACGGCGCGCCCGCTGCTGCTCGTCGTCGACGACCTGCAGTGGGCCGACGAGGCGACGGTCGACCTGCTGCGCTTCCTGCTGCGCCGCATCACCGGCTGCCGCTCCCTGGTCCTCGCCACCTACCGGGCCGACGAGCCGGACGCGCAGCCGGCGCTGCGCGCCCTGCTCGGCGACGTCGCGCGCACGCCCGCCGCGACGCGCGTGGAGCTCGGCCCGCTGTCGGTCGACGCCGTCACCGCGCTGGTGGGCGAGCGCCCCATCGACCCCGCGCGCCTGCACCGGCTCACCCGCGGCAACTCGTTCTTCGTCACCGAGGTGATCAGCCAGGACGGGGACGCGCTGCCCGTCTCGGTGCGCGACGCGGTGCTCGCCCGCACCGCCGGCCTCGACGCCGACGCCCGGGACCTCGCCGACCTCCTCGCCTGCGCCCCCGGCGCCGTGCCGGACACGCTGCTGCCCGCGCTCGGCGTCGGCATCGGGCCCCTGCGCACGCTCGACGCCGCCGGCCTCATCGCCCGCGACCGCCGCGGCATCACCTACCGCCACGACATCTGCCGCCTCGCCGTCGCCGGCGCCATCCCGCCCGGCGGCGAGGTCGACCTGCACCGGCGGATGCTCGCCGCGCTCGAGACGCTCCCGGACCCCGACCCGGCGGTGCTCGTGCACCACGCGCTGGCCGCCGGCGACGACTCGCGCGTGTTCCGCCACGCCGGGCGCGCCGGGCGGGTCGCGGCCGCGTCGGGCGCGCACACCGAGGCCGCGCGCTTCTTCGCCACCGCCCTGGAGCACGCCCCCCACGACGCCCGCGGGGCCCGGGCCGGGCTCTGCGAGATGCTCGCCCAGGAGCTCTACCTCACCGACCGCCTCGAGGAGGCGATCGCGGCGTGCGACCGGGCCATCGCCTGGTGGGAGGCCGACGGCGACCTCGACGGCGTCGCCGCCGGGCACCAGTCGCTGGCGGTGTTCCAGTGGTACAACGGCGACCGCCCGCGGGCCGAGGAGCACGCGGCCACGGCCGTCGCCATCCTCGCGCCCCGCGCCGATCCCGGCACCCGCACCGCGGCCCTGCTCGGCAGCGCCCTGATGATCCAGGCCGTCCAGGCCATGCAGGAGAGCGACCTGCCGACGGCCCGCGAGCGCCACGACCGGGCCCGCGCGGTGGCGGCCGGCGTCGTCGACTACCGGCTGGACGTCCGGCTCACGGTGGTCGACTCGGTGGTGGCGATGATGTCGGGCGACCTGCGGGCCCGCGACCGCATCCTCGCCGTCCTCGACGCGGCGGGTGACCGCTTCTGCGAGGCGCACTCGGCGGGCTGGAGCAACCTCGTCAACGCCGACGTCGAGAACCGGCGGCTCGACGCGGGGGAGAAGGCGCTGGACCGCAGCCTGCCGCTGACCGTCCAGTGGGACGTCCCGCTGTGCCACGGCTGGCAGCGCGGCGTCCGCGGCCGGCTGCGCATGCTGCGCGGCGCCTGGGACGAGGCCCTGCACGACGCCGCGGCGGTGCTCACCGACAGCGCGGCGCCGCTGACGCACACCTGGCCCTCGCTCGTGCGCGGGCTCGTCGAGCTGCGCCGCGGCGACCCCGCGGCGGACGCGCACCTCGAGCAGGGCTGCGACCTCGCGCGCCGCTACGCCGAGCCGTTGCGGCTGCTCCCGGCGGCCTCCGCGCTCGCCGAGCGCAGCTGGATCACCGGCGTCCCGGACCCGCGCCTCGACGGCGCGGCGGAGCTGCTCGCCGTCGCGGGCTCGCGGCCCGGCGTCGAGTGGTCGGCCGGCGAGCTCGCGGTGTGGCTGCGGCGCCTCGGGCGCCCCGTCACCCCGCCGCCCCTGCCGGCCGACTCCCCGTCGCGCCTGCTGCTCGACGGCGACGCCCGTGCCGCCGCCGCGCGCTGGCAGGAGCTCGGGTGCCCGTACGACCAGGCCCTCGCGCTGGTGGACACCGGCGAGCCGGCGGCGGTGTTCGCCGCGCTCGAGGTGCTCGACCGGCTCGGGGCGGACGCGGTCGCGGCCAAGGTGCGGCGCGACCTGCGCGCCCGCGGGGTCACCGGCGTGCCCGCCCGGCCGCGGGCCGCGACGCGCACCAACCCCGCGGGGCTCACCGCGCGCCAGGTCGACGTGCTGTGCCTCGTCGCCGAGGGCCTCACCAACGCCGGCATCGCCGCGCGGCTCTACATCTCCGAGAAGACCGCGGACCACCACGTCTCGGCGATCCTCACCAAGCTCGACGTGCGCACCCGCCGCGAGGCGGCCGTCGCGGCCCGCACCCTCGGGCTCCTCCCCGAGCGCCGGCGGCGGGCGCGCGAGACCGCCGCGGGCTGACCCGGGCACCCGAGATGGGGAGCGGGCACCGATGTGACCGCCCCCCGCCCGGCCGCACCGTCGGCGCATGCACCTCACCGCGACCCCCCGCCCCGCCACCGCCACCCCCGCGACCAGGACCTTGCTCGGGATCTGGGCCCACCCCGACGACGAGACGTTCGTGTCCTCCGGCCTGCTCCTCGAGGCCCGGGAGCGGGGCGACCGCGTCGTGCTCGTGACCGCGACCCGCGGCGAGCACGGCACCGACGACCCCGGGCGCTGGCCGGCCGACCGCCTCGGCGCCCACCGGGCCCGCGAGCTCGACGCCGCGCTGGCGATCCTCGGCGTCACCGAGCACCGCTGGCTCGGCTACGAGGACGGGACCCTGCCGCTGGTGCCCGTGCGCACCGGGGCCGCGCGCGTCGCGGCGATCGTCGAGGAGGTCCGGCCCGACACGATCGTCACCTTCGGCCCCGACGGGTTCACCGGGCACGCCGACCACCGGGCCGTCGCCGCGTGGACCCGGCGCGCGTGGCGGGCCGCGGCGCCGGGCGCCGAGCTCGTCCAGGCCGTGCTGCCGCCGGGGTTCACGCGGCGCTTCGCGGCGATCAACGACGAGTTCGGCGTGTTCATGGACGCGCCCGCCGCGGAGGTCGCGCCGGACCGCCACCTGCGCCTGAGCGGCGCGCGGCTGGACCGCAAGATCGCCGCGATGCTCGCCCAGGACAGCCAGACGCGGCGCCTCGTCGAGGGCGTCGGGATGGCCACCTTCCGCCGCTGGTGGGCCGAGGAGTCGTTCGTCGTGCGGACTTCGGCGGCTGTGAGAGCGGCGTGAGGAGGAGCCTCGGAGAGGCCTCCGTTAGGCCGGACGGAGCAAGACCGAACTCGTCGGTCACCCTGCCGCCACCCCTTGTCCGTCTGTAACGTGGCCCACGAACCGTCCGGCGAGAAGGGGGCAGCGTGGTCCTCGTCGACAGCGTGACCCGTGCGGGGGGTTCGGTCATCGCGCGCCGGCGCTCCGCGGAGGAGCCCGCGGACGAGGCGACCGTCTCGCCGGCCCCGCGCCCGGCCGACCGGGCCGCCGCCCGGCCGCGCTCCGCGACGCCCCGGCTCGCGAAGTTCCACGTGCCGGAGATCCTGTTCGGCCCGGGCTCGCTGCCCGAGGCCGCGCACGCCGCGGTGCGCCTGGGCGCGCGCCGCCCGCTCCTCGTCACCGACCCCGGGCTCACCGAGGCGGGCTGGCCGGCGCAGCTGTGCGCCCACCTCGCCGACGCCGGGCTGCGCGCCACGGTGTGGGACGGGGTGACGCCCAACCCCAAGGACCACGAGATCGCGGCCGGCCACCTCACCTACCTCGACCAGCGCTGCGACGTCATCGTCGCGCTCGGCGGCGGCTCGGTGATCGACGCGGCCAAGGGCATCGCGCTGCTCGCGGGCAACGGCGGCACGATCCTCGACTACGAGGGCGTCGACCGCATGGCGCTGCCCATCCCGCCGCTGGTCATGGTGCCGTCCACCTCGGGCACCGGCGCCGACGTCTCGCAGTTCTGCATCGTCACCGACACCCGCCGCAACACCAAGATCACGATCTTGGGCCGGGCGATGGTGCCCGACGTGTCGGTGGTCGACCCGCACCTGCTCACCACGATGCCCGACTGGCTCAACGCCTCCACCGGCCTCGACGCGCTCACCCACGGCATCGAGGCCTACGTGTCCCGGGCGCACAACCCGCTCACCGACCACCACGCGCTGCAGGCCATCGCGCTGGTCGGCGAGCACCTCGAGCGCACCATGGACCACCCGTCCGAGGAGGCCGCGCGCACCTGCATGGCGCAGGCCGCGCTCGAGGCGGGCATGGCGTTCACGAACGCGATCCTCGGCGCCGCGCACGCGATGAGTCACCAGGTCGGCGGCCTGCTCGACCTCCCGCACGGCGTCATCAACGGCGTGCTGCTGCCGCACGTCATCCGCTTCAACGCCGAGCACGACCCGCACCGCTTCGTGCCGATCGCGCAGGCCCTCGGGCTGCCCGGCGACATCGCGCCCGACTCCGACGCCGGCGCGGCCGAGGCCGCCGAGTGGGCGGCGTGGGAGGTCCGGCGCCTCGCCGACGAGCTCGGCGTCCCGAAGGGGCTGGGCGAGATCGGCGTGACCGAGTCCGACGTCGGCCTGCTGTCGGTGATGACGCTCGCCGACGCCTGCCTGTCGACCAACCCGCGCGAGGCCGACCAGACCGACGTCGAGACGCTGTTCCGGGCGGCGCTGTAGTGGTGGCCGGCGTGGGCGCGGCATGAGCAGCCGGATCTCCCCGGACCACCACGACCTCGACCAGCTCACCGGCATCCGGTCGGGCAAGCCCTCCTTCTACGTCGAGTACCTCGCGTCGGCCGAGCGGCTGCGCCGGGTCATCCACGCCCTCGACCGCATCTCCCGCGCGCTGGTGCGCACCACCGAGGGGCCGGGCACGCTCGTGCGCGCGGTCGCCGAGGCCGCCGCCGACCACCTCACCGCCCACTGGGTCGTGTTCGCGCTGGCCGACGGGGCGCTGCCCGAGGCGGCGCCGCGCCATCTCGTGCTCGGGCCCGTGGGCGACGAGGTCGACGCCGACGACCCCGTGGTCCCGCCGTGGGTGTCGGCGCACCTGCGCGGCGTGCGCTCGGGGGCCGGGCACCGCCACGGGGCCGACGCCGAGCCCGCGCCCGGCCACCACGCCCAGGACCCGCACCACCTGCACGTCCCGGTGCACCTCGACGGCGACGTCGTCGGCGAGATCGTCGCCTGGACCGGCGCCGAGCGGGCCATCGACGCCACCGACGCCTCGGTGCTGCGCGTCCTCGCGGGCCAGACGGCGGCGGCGCTGCAGAACTCCGCGCTGCACCAGCGCACGATGCGCCTCTACGGCGAGGCCAGCCGCCACGCCGAGGACCTCGCCGCGCGCAACGAGCAGCTCCAGCGCACCCGCGACGCGCTCACCGTGGCCCGCCAGCGCGAGGTGCTCGACTCCGAGCGTCACCGCATCGCCCGCGAGCTGCACGACTCGGTCACCCAGTACGCGCTCTCGGCCGGCATGCAGATCGAGGTCGTGCGCTCCGAGATGCGCGACGAGCGCCAGCGCGAGCGCCTCGAGACCGCCAAGGCGCTCACCCGCCGGGCCGTCGAGCAGCTGCGCTCGGCGATCTACGCGCTGCACCACTCCGGCGACCGCGGGCGCCAGAGCCTGCCCGCGATGCTCGAGGAGCTCTCGACCGTCCACATGCCCTCGGACCTGCGGGTCGAGGTGCGCATCGAGGGCCGGCCCGTCGCGCTGCCCTCGGCCGCCGAGCGCTCGCTGTTCCGCGTGGCCGGCGAGGCGCTGTTCAACGCCGCCGTGCACGCGGAGGCCGGCGTGGCCGTCGTGCGGCTGGCGTTCCGCAAGGACCGCCTGGTGCTGTCGGTGTCCGACGACGGCACCGGCGACCCCGAGCACGTGCGCCGCGCGCTGCGCGTGGCCGCGGCCGGCGATCTCAACGGCTCGCACCGCGGCCTGGTCAACATGGCCGAGCGCGCCCGCGAGATCGGCGGCACCCTGCGCATCCGCCGCTCCCCGCAGGGCGGCATCCGCATCGAGGTCGGCGTGCCCCTCCCTCTCCCCGCCGGCGTGTCGCCGTCGGGTGCCCCCGACCACTCCGACCCAGGGAGCCGGTCATGACCGACATCCGTGTCCCCGCCCGCGCCACCGCCCGCCGGGGGGAGGTGCGCATCGTCCTCGTCGACGACCACGCGATCGTGCGCCAGGGCCTGCGCTCGGTCCTCGAGCGCGAGCCGCAGTTCGCCATCGTCGGCGAGGCCTCCAGCGCCGCCGAGGCGCTCGCCGTCGTCGCGCACCAGCGCCCGTCGATCGTGCTGCTCGACCTCAAGCTCTCCACCAGCTCCGACTCCGAGGGCCTGCAGCTGTGCCGCCAGCTGACCCAGGCGCACCCGGGCGTCGGGGTGCTCGTGCTGACGACGTTCCTCGACGACCGCCTGGTCGTGGAGGCCGTGCACGCGGGCGCCCGGGGCTACGTGGTCAAGGACGTCGACACCACCGAGCTCACCGCGGCCATCCGCGCGGTCTCGCGCGGCGAGTCGGCGTTCGACTCGCGCTCCGCCGCCGCCGTCGTGCGCTCGCTCAACGGCCAGCAGGCCCACGGCGACCCGCTGACCACCCGCGAGCTCGACGTCCTGCGCCTGCTCGCCCGCGGGATGTCGAACCGCACCATCGGCCGCGAGCTCTTCATCTCCGAGACGACGGTGAAGTTCCACGTCGGCAACCTCATGCGCAAGCTGGACGTCACCCGCCGCGCCGAGGCCGTCTACGCCGCCTCGAAGATGGGGCTCATCTAGTCGCTCCAAGGAGATGCGGTAGTCAGCGCTCCTCCGTCGCGCTGTCTACCGACCTCCGTCACGCTCCGACGGCACCGGGGGGAGTGCCGTGGCGCACGGGATGTGCCAGCGTGGGGGCCACGCTGGCGATCCGATACAGCACGCCGATAGGGCCAGGAAAGCACCCACGATCACCTAGAGAGCTCCACGTCCAGCGCGGCGATCACTTCGGGGTCGGCGATCATCTCGATCACCGCGATCCGGCCGTCGACCACGACGAGCTCGAACGCCGAGTACACGTGCCCGCCCGGGGCGTAGACCGCGCCCGGCACGCCGTCGAGCAGCGCCGGCTGGGCCGCCTGCGCGCGCCCGCTGAACACGCGGGCGACGGCCTCGGCGCCCTGGAGGCTCTCGGCGAGCTCGGGGGCGCCGCGGTCCCGGTTGGCTTCCGCCGCGGCGACGGCGACGCGGTCGGCGCGCAGCTCGACGTCGGGGTCGAGGACGGCGAGCAGCCCTGCGAAGTCGCCCTCGCGGGCCGCGGTGAGGAACGCGTCGACCACCTCGCGGCGCCGCGCCGGGTCGGCGTCCGCGTCGGCCGACCCGCCTCGCACCCGGCGACGCCCGCGGCTGGCGAGCTGCCGGGCGGCGGCGGGGCTGCGCTCGACGACGGTCGCGATCTCGGCGAAGGGCACGGCGAAGAGGTCGTGGAGCACGAACGCCAGGCGCTCGGCGGGCTCGAGGCGCTCGAGCACGACGAGCAGCGCCCCGCCCAGCGCGTCGGCCTGCAGCGCGCGGACCTCGGGGTCGGGATCGGGGTCGGCGGCCGCCTCGGCCTCCTCGAGGTCCCACTCGGAGCGGGTACCGCGACTGCGCAGCATCGACAGCGCCACCCGGCTCGCGACCGTCGTCAGCCAGGCGCGCAGGTTCTCCACCTCGGAGACGTCGGTGCGCGCCAGCCGCAGCCACGTCTCCTGCACGGCGTCGTCGGCCTCGGCGGGGCTGCCCAGCAGGCGCAGCGTCACGGCCCGCAGGTGCGGCCGGTGGGTCTCGAAGTCAGCGGCGAGATCGGTCTCGTCCATCTCCTGTCACATCCTCCGCTCGGGGTGCGTCACCTCCATGACCGGCACGCGCCGGCCGATGTGACCACATCTCGCGAGGAGACACCCATGACCGGACGGCTGGAGCAGTTCACCCGCGCCCTGCCCGGGTTCGGCGAAGCAGTCGGCTCCATGATCGGCACCATCCACGCGACCGGCGTCCCGGACACGACGCTGCAGCTCGTGCACCTGCGGATCAGCCAGATCAACGGCTGCGCGTTCTGCGTGGACAGCGGCACCAAGACGCTGCGCAAGGGCGGCGAGCCCGACGAGCGCCTCGACATGCTCGCGGTCTGGCGCGAGGCGCCTGGCTACTCCGACGCCGAGCGCGCGGCGCTGGGCCTGGCCGAGGCGGCGACGCGGATCGCCGACCGCCCGGACGCCGTCCCGGACGCCGTCTGGGACGAGGCGGCCCGGTACTTCGACGAGACCGCGCTGGCCGGGCTCGTCGCGCAGATCGCGCTGACCAACCTGTTCAACCACGCCAACGTCACGATCCGGCGGCCCGTGGGCGCGTGGTGACGGACCCATGTGCGTGATCTTCTGAGCCATAGCTCAGAAGATCACGCACGTCAGGGGAGCGGCGCCAACAGCCGGTGGGGATGGCGCAGCGCGCGGCTCACCGCGTCGTCGCGCTCCGGGCGCGTGCCGTCGTCGTCGTCCGGGTCGACCGACCGGGTCTCCAGCGACGTCGCCGGCGGCAGCGTCCCGCATGCCGGGCACAGCCCGCCGGTGGTGAGGTCGGCCCCGCCGGCGGGGCAGTCGGCGTGGCGGAAGCGCCGGCGCCCGCCGCCGGGCCCCACCCGGTGCCGGTCGCCCCAGCGCGCGAGCGTGAACAGCGCGGGCCAGAGGTCGAGCCCGGCCGGGGTGAGCACGTACTCCTCGCGGCCCGGGGCGTACGGGCGGCGCTCGAGGACCCCGGCGTCGACGAGCGTCGCCAGGCGGTCCGACAGCACGGCGCGGGGGATGTCGAGGTGGGCGCGCAGGTCGGCGAAGCGGCGCACGCCGAAGAAGCAGTCGCGCAGCACGAGCAGGGTCCAGCGCTCGCCCAGCACCTCGAGGGCGCGGGCGAGCGCGCAGTCCTGGCGGTCGTAGTCGCGGCCCAGCGGCACGGTGACCACGCTAGCAGTTCGGTTCAACCATCGAACCGCACCTGCTAGCGTCCGGCCCGTGACCACGAGCTCGGTCGACCGTCCCCGCGCCACCCTCGCCGTCGCCGGGGCCGCCACGTTCCTCGCGCTCGTGGTGTTCACGACGCCGCTCGCGACGCTGCCGTCGACCGCCACCGCGCTGGGCGCGGGCCCCGCGGCGCAGGCCTGGATCCTCAGCTCGATGAGCATCGGGCTCGGCGTCGCCCTGCTGTCGGTCGGCGCGCTGGGCGACGACCTCGGCCGCCGCCGCGTCCTCGTCCTCGGCGCGGTGGTGCTGGCGGCGTCGTCGGTGCTCGGGGCGCTCGCGCCGTCGGCGTTCGTCCTGGTCGTCGCGCGCATCCTGCAGGGGGTCGGCGGGGCGGCGCTGGTCGCGTGCAGCCAGGGCCTGCTGGGGCACGCGTTCCCGGCCGGCACCCCGGAGGCGCGCACCGCGAGCAGTCTCTGGGGCGCGAGCCTGGGCGCCGGCATCGCCGCCGGCCCCTTCCTCGCCGCCGGCCTCGACCACGTCGTCGGCTGGACCGGCGCCTACTGGGCGGCGGCCGTGGGCGCCCTCGTCCTCGCGCTCGTCACCCACCGCGCCGTGCCCGAGTCGCGCGCCGCGCAGCCGCGCCCGGTCGACCTGCCCGGCGTGCTCGTCCTCGCCGCCGGCGTCGCCGCCCTGCTCGCCGGGCTGGTCGAGGGCCGCGCCGGCTTCGGGCGCCCGGTGGTGCTCGCCCTGCTCGCGGTGGGCGTCGTGCTGCTCGTCGTGTTCGTGGTGCTCGAGCGCCGGCGGGCCGCGCCCATGCTGGACGTGACGCTCTTCGCCTCGCCGGCCTTCGTGGCCGCCACCGTCGGCGCCCTCGCCACCGGCATGGGGATCATCGCGACCACGTCCTTCCTCGCCACCGTCGTCGAGCGGGGCCTGGGCAGCACGGCGCTGGTCGGGGCGCTGCTGCTGTTCGCGTGGTCGGGCACCAGCGTCGTCACCGCGGTGCTGGCGCGCCGGCTGCCCGCCGCCTGGTCCGGGCGCCTGCAGCTCGCCGCCGGGCTGGTGGTCGTCGCCGCCGGGCAGCTGCTGCTGTTCGGGCTCGCGACGGGCGACTCGCCGCTGTCGCTGATCCCCGGGCTCGCCCTCGCCGGCGCCGCCAGCGGCGTGGTCAACGCCGCGCTCGGGCGCGAGGCCGTGGCCAGCGTGCCCGCCGGCCGCGGCGCCATGGGCGGGGGCGCCAACAACACCGCCCGCTACGTCGGCTCGGCGATCGGGGTCACGGTGATCGCCGTCGTGGCCACCCGCCCCTCCCTGGGCGGCGGCGCCGAGGGGCTCGTCGCGGGCTGGAACGACGCGCTGCCGATCTCCGTGGCGTTCTCGGTGCTCGGCGCGGGCGCGGTGGCGGCCTGCCGACCCCGGCGGGTGCGGACCGCCGTGGCGAGCGGGTGACGCACGCGCGTCCGCGGGGGAGGATCGGGGCCATGGACAAGTCGAAGCTCGCCGAGACCCAGGGTCCGCTCAAGTCGCAGTACAAGGACGACCCGGAGTCGGCGGTCGTCACGCTCAAGGCCGACGGCGACGTCGACGGCTCGGGCATCGCGTGCCGCGTGCAGACCGCCCAGGCGATGGCCGAGGCCGGGCTGCACCCCGCCACCGGCGGCGACGGCACCCAGCTGTGCTCCGGCGACATGCTGCTCGAGGCCCTCGTCGCCTGCGCCGGCGTGACGCTGCGCGCGGTGTCGACGTCGATGGGCGTCGACGTGCGCGGCGGCAGCGTGCACGCCGAGGGCGACCTCGACTTCCGCGGCACCCTCGGCGTCGCGAAGGACGCGCCGGTCGGGTTCCGCGAGATCCGCCTGCGCTTCGACCTCGACACCGACGCGGACCCCGACACCCTCGCGACGCTGCACAAGCTCACCGAGCGCTACTGCGTCGTCTTCCAGACCCTCGCCAAGCCGCCGGAGCTCTCGGTCGAGATGACCCCGCGCCAGACCGCGAGCGCCTGAGGCCCCGCCGCCGGAACGAACGAACGGCGCTCTCGCTGCTACGGAAGCAGCGAGAGCGCCGTTCGTTCGTGCGGGGACGACCTCAGTCGGTGTGGTAGGGGTCGTAGTGGATGTTGCGGAACGGCGTCCCCGCGTCGAGGAGCGCGTTCGTGGTGGCCCGGACCATGGGCGGCGAGCCGCTGATGGTGATCTCGCGGTCCGCCCACGCGCCGTAGCGCGCGACGACCTCGGCCAGCGTGCCGGTCTCGGCGCCGTGGCGGCGGCCGTCCTCCGGGTCCTCGACCACGGGCACGACCGTGAACCACGGGAACTCCTGCGCGCTGCGGCGCAGGCCCTCGATGTCGTAGAGGTCGCTCCACGTGCGGCCGCCGACGAACAGGCACACCTTGCGGTCGGTGCCCTCCATCATGAGCTGCTCGACGATCGCGCGCGCCGGGGCGAGGCCCGTGCCGCCGGCGATCATCAGCAGGTCCGAGCGCCCGCGGGGGTCGAGGGTCATCTGGCCCATGGGCGGGCCGATGCGCCACACGTCGCCCACCCGGGCGTGCGAGACGATCGCGCGGCTGACCCAGCCGCCCGGCACCGTCCGGACGTGGAACTCGAGCACGCAGTCGGGCCCGGGCGCGTTGGCCGGCGACATCGAGCGCCACATGCGCGGACGCTGCGGGGTCTCGACGCTGACGTACTGGCCGGCGAGGTAGGGCACCGGCTGGCTGGTCTGCACCCGCACGACGGCGAGGTCCTGGTTGATGCGGCGGTGCTCCATCACGCGCGCCATCCACACCGCGGGGCCGCGCTCGGCGTCGGCCGCGTCGCGCATGGCCTGGGCGACGATCGAGTAGGCGCCGCCCCAGGCCTCCTCGACGTCGCGGGTCCAGATCCGGGGCCCGGCGATCTCGCCGATCGCGCCGAGGAGGGCCTCGCCGACGCGGTCGTAGTGCTCGCCGATGACGCCGAACTTGCGGTGGTCACGCCCGAGCTGGCGCAGGAAGATCGACAGCTCGTCGGGCCGGTCGACCATCTGCACCACGTGCACCAGGGCGCGCAGCAGCCGCGTGCGCTGCAGCTCCATGGTGACCGGGAACAGCTCGCGGGTCTCGGGCGCGATGCGGAACAGCCAGCCGTAGAACAGCGAGGTGAGCTCGTCGGAACGGTGCGCGACCGCGGCGAAGCTCTGCCGGATGAGCGCCACCATGTCGTTGACGTCGTTGGACGCCGCCGCCTCGCGCGGCGCCGGCATCCCGAAGTTCTCCGGCGGCGCGGGCTGGGACACCGAGCTCGGCATGGGCGGCGGGGGAGCGGTCGGGACCATGCTCCCGCCCGGGCCCGACGGCATCGCCGAGGTCGTCTGCCCCGACCCGTAGGACGGCGGCGCCGGCGCACCGGCCGGCCCCATGGGGCGTTGGCGCAGGCCGGCGGGCGGGCCGGCCGGCCCGGTCGGGTAGGTCATCGGGCTCCCATCGGACGCGGAGCGGTACGGACCCGGCGCGTCGAGTCCGGTGCGTGGCGCCCCGTGCGGGGCGTCGCGGCGATCGTCGGCGATGTCGAAGACCGAGCTGTCGGTCTCCTCCGGACCACCCGGGCGGCCGGCGCCCATCGGTGGTCCGAGGGGACGTGAGGACGTCTCGTAGCCGTCGGGCTCCGGTCGCCCGCCGTACCAGGCGTCCTCGGTGGGGGGATCACGATCGGGCTGGACACCCGGGCCACGGGACCGGCCGTCGGGTCCCCCGGCCAGGGAACGGTCGTCCCTCGCTGCGGTCACGTCTGGTCGACTCCTCGTCCCGGATGACTGGACTCCCCCCGGCGTCGCGCCACCCTAGCGGTTGTCCCCGACCAGGAAACGCTACTCCGCGTCCCACTCCGCACCGCTCCGTCGTGTGCTCGTGCGGTCAGCGTAGGGCCGCGCCCGCCGAGCGGGACCCCCGGGCTCCCGCATCGGGTGACGCGTCCGAACGGCCCCGTCACCCGTCGTGGCGGGACGACCGCTCCCCGCGACCGGGGCGGATCGGGCGCGCCGGGCGGGCTCTCGCCGTCGCCGGACGGCGGTCAGTCGGCGGTGGGGTCGCCCTCGTCGGCCTCCGGGCCGGGCGCGAGGTCGTCCAGTCCACGGTCGCCCTCCGTGGCCTCGCGATTGCCCGGCGACTCCTCGTCCGGGTCGTCGGCGCGGGTCGTCGGGCGCTCCGTGGTCGTGGAACGCGGGGTGCCTGTCGACGAGCTCGGTGACCCGGCCCGCGTCGACGTCGTGGGTCGCGGGCGGGCCGTGGTGGCCGGCGCGCGGGTGGCCCGGGGTGCGGCGGCCGCCGACGGCTCCGCGGCCCGGCGCGCCGTCTCCCCCCGCGGGGCGTCGCCGTCGTCGACCGTGTCGAGCAGGCTCGTGCGCGCGGTGGGGGTGGTGCCGGCGTCGCCGACGGGGCCGGCGCCGATGGGCGCCTGCTCCGCCGGCACCTGCGGGATGTCGGGCAGCTCGACCTGCTGGCCGGTGCGCTGCGCGTCGAGCCCCAGGGCGATGCCGACCCCGCCGACGGCCACCGCGGCCATCACCGCGGCCGCCGCCGGCACGGACGACAGGCCGCGACGGGGACGCCGGCCGGCCGGGGACAGCACGCGCGCCATCTCGTCCGCGCGTGCCCGCATCCGCCGGGACGGGCGCGGCCACCGGTGCGCGGGCGGCGCCTCGGGCGTGAGGACGGCGTCGACGTCGGGGCGTCCGGGTGCGGCGAGGTCGGCGATGGCCGGGACCTCGGGGACCGCGGGTCGTGGTGGCTCCGGAGGCTTCGCGCGGGGCGCCGGGCGCGCCGGCGGCAGCACCACGGTCGCGCGGTCGTCGGCGAGCGGCTCCTGCGGGCCGCGCCGAGCGATCGCGGGCCCCGCGGGCTCCGGGGCTCGCGTCACGGTGCACCTCCCGGCCCCGCGAGCGCGTCGTCCCCGACGACGTGACGCGCTGTGTACGAGACCATCACACGTTGTCGACGGCAGAGGGTGCCAGACGTGCTCGACCGGCGAAGGACGACCCGGCGCGCCGATCCCGTCGATCACCCGTCGGTGGCTGCCGACCGTGTCCGGACCACCCTCTACAGTGGCGTCACGTGGAGCCGTCACGGGTGATGGGTACGCGCGCGCAGCCGGTGACGGCACGCGGCGTGGTCGTCGCGCGGCGCTCGGACCCTTTCGGGGTCGACGTGCCCGCGATCCGGGGCCCCGGCGCTCTCCCACCTGCCCCGACAGGCCCTCGGCCCGGTCGTGGCGTGCACGGTCTCCGCGGCGTCGTTGCGCCGAACAGGCGATCCGGGTTCGAACGCTTCCCGGAGTGATTGATCCGAACGGCGAGATCCGCTTCCAGCACCGGGGCGGCACAGTGAACGGCGGCCGCGCGGGGACGGCACGACGACACGGAGGTGGCATGACGCGCGGCGTTGCGGTCGAGGTCGTCAGCACGGGGGACCAGGTCCCCACCCCGCACCCGCGGGACCGTCGACCCCGTCCCCGTCCCCGGGTGCCCGCGGCCGGGCCGGTGACCCCGGACGTCGAGGTCGCCCCGGCGCCCCGCGAGGGCCCCGACGACGTCGTCGTGGCGGTCGTGGGCCCGGCGGCGGACGAGGTGGCCCCGGACGCCGTCGCTGAGCCGGCCGGCGAGGCTCCTGTCGACGTGGCCGACGCGTCGGCCGAGACGACCGTCGAGGTGGGGCCCGCCGCGGTGCGCCCGCCGGCACCGGCCCAGGCCCCGGCGTGGACCCCCGTGGACCCCGACGTGGCCGAGGAGTTCCTCCGGCTCTTCCACGCCGAGAACCCGGCCGCGGGCCCCGTCGAGCCCCGCGTCGCCGCGGTCCGCGACGAGATCGCGCGCACCGGCACCTACGTCCACACCCACGACGAGCTCGAGTTCGGGGCGCGGGTGGCGTGGCGCAGCTCCGCGCGCTGCATCGGGCGCCTGTACTGGCGCAGCCTGCACCTGCGCGACCGCCGCCACGTGACCGCGCCCGACGAGGTCGCCGCCGAGTGCGTCGGGCACCTGCGCGACGCCACGCGCCGCGGGCGCATCCGCTCGACCATCACGATCTTCGCCCCGGACGGCCCCGCCGGCCCCGGGCCGCGGGTGTGGAACGAGCAGCTCATCCGCTACGCGGGCTACCGCGCCGGCGGGCGGGTGCTCGGCGACCCGCGCTACGTCGGCTTCACCGACACCGCCCGCTCGCTGGGCTGGCTGCCGCCGAGCCCCATGGGGCGCTTCGACGTGCTCCCGCTGGTCGTCAGCGGCGGTGGCGAGCACGCCGCGGCGGGCCCGCAGATGCACGAGGTGCCCCACGACGCCGTGATGGAGGTGGAGCTGCACCACCCCGAGCACGCGTGGTTCGCCGACCTCGGGCTGCGCTGGCACGCGCTGCCGGTGATCAGCAACATGCGCCTGGACATCGGCGGCATCTCCTACCCGGCCGCGCCCTTCAACGGCTGGTACATGGCCACCGAGATCAGCGCGCGCAACCTCGCCGACGCCGACCGCTACGACATGCTCGGCGAGGTCGCCGAGGCCATGGGGCTCGACACCTCCAGCGACCGCACCCTGTGGCGCGACCGCGCGGCGATCGAGCTGACCAGCGCCGTCCAGCACTCCTTCGATGAGGCCGGCGTCTCGCTGGCCGACCACCACGGCGAGTCGCGGCGCTTCCTGCGCTTCGTGGAGAAGGAGGAGGCGGCCGGGCGGCACTGCCCCGTCGACTGGAGCTGGATCGTCCCGCCGATCTCCGGGGGCCTCACGCCGGTGTTCCACCGGTACTACGACGAGCCCACCGATACCGGCCCCATGTTCCGCGTCGACGACCAGGCCAAGGCACGCGGCCAGGGCTGTCCGATCTAGTCACGGCCGATCTGGTCGGGCTCGTCGAGGAACGCCTCCACGCGAGGCGCGAGCTCGTCGGCCTCGGTCACGAGGGCCAGGTGGCCGCCGTGGTAGAGGTGCAGGCGGGCGTGGGGCAGCAGGCGCGCCAGGATCTTCGCGTTGACGACGGGGATGATCGGGTCGTCGTCGCCCGCGAGGATCAGCGTGGGCTGGCGCAGCAGCGGCAGCACCGGCAGCGTCGTCCACCACGACCCGGCGGCGAGCTGGTAGAGGTAGCCGCGCAGGGACGTCTCGCTGCGCCCGGTGTGCAGGAGCTCGGCCGCGCGCTCCGGGTGCGTGCGCATCGTGCCGCCGTAGATCGACCCGGCGATCCGCGCCGCGTAGCCGGGGTCGCGGTGGCGCCGGGGCGACACCATCCGGGCCAGCACCTTCGGCCGCGCCGGCACCATCAGCGCGCCCGTGCCGGTGGCCACGAGCACCAGGCGCCGGCAGCGTGAGCGGCACTGGAGCGCGAACTGCTGGGCGAGCCCGCCGCCCCACGAGATGCCCAGGACGTCGACGCGGTCGTGGCCCAGGCGGTCGAGCAGCTGCGCGACCAGGGGCGCGAACGTCGTCATGTGGTACGGCAGCACCGGCGTCGCGGAGCCGCCGATCCCCGGGACGTCGAACCGGATCACCCCGCGGGCGGGGTCCAGGGCGTCGACGAACGGGCCCAGCAGCTCGAGGCTCGCCCCGATGCCGTTGAGGAGCAGGAGCGGGGGCGCCGACCCGTCGCCCACCCGCTCGACCACGCGGAGCCGCCGGCCGCGCACCACCACGGTGCGCGCCGGGGGGTCAGGTCGTCTCGCGGACGTACTCACCGGGAGCCTTCCCGAGCACCGGGTGGGCGGCCGAGCCCGGCGACGACGGGGCGGGTCGCCACGCCCCCGAGCGCTCGCCCAGCCACGCCGCCCAGTGCGGCCACCAGCTGCCCTCGGTCGTGGTGGCGCCGGCCCGCCAGTCGTCGGGGTCGGCGGGGTTGTTGTCGCGCGTCTCGAAGCTGGCCGAGGACTCCTCCGGCGGGTTGACCGTCGCGACGACGTGGCCGCTGGTCGAGAGCACGAAGCGCGGCTCGGCGCCGAGCAGCCGCGTCGTCGCGTAGACGTTGCGCCACGGGGCGATGTGGTCGTCGACGGCGCCGACCAGGTAGCTGTCGACGGTGACGGCCGACAGGTCGATCGGGGTGCCGAGCACCGTGATCGCCCCGGGCCGCGTCAGCGGGTTCTCCAGCCCCATCTGCACGAAGTCGCGGTGCAGGGCGGCCGGCATGTTCGTCTGGTCCTGGTTCCAGTACAGGACGTCCCACGCCGGCGGGTCCTGGCCCAGCAGGTAGTTGTTGATCCAGAAGTTCCAGATCATGTCGGTCGGGCGCAGGAAGGAGAACATCGCCGCGAGCCCGCCGCCGTCGAGGTAGCCCTTGCGGGACGACTCGGCCATGGCCGCGGCCGCGGTGAACCGGTCGAGGAACGCGCCGTGGGTGCCGGCCTCCGCCCAGTCGAGCACGGTCACCGAGAGCACCAGCCCGGCGATGCGGTCCTGGCGCCCGGTGGCCGCGAGGTGCCCGAGCACCATCGCCGAGAGGGTCCCGCCCGCGCACAGGCCCATGAGCTGGGTGGACGAGGAGCCGGTGACGTCCTCGACGGCGTCGAGGGCGGTGAGCACGGCGTCGGCGTAGGTGTCGAGGTCCCAGTCGGCGTGGCGGCCGTCGGGGTTGCGCCAGGAGATGGCGAAGACCTGCTGGCCCCGGGCGACGGCGTACTCGAGCAGGCTCTTGCCCGGCGCGAGGTCCGCGATGTAGTACTTGTTGATCATCTGTGGGACCAGGAGCAGGGGCGCCTCGCGCACCTGTTCGGTCTGCGGGTCGTACTGGATGAGCTCGAAGACCTCGGTGCGGGCCACGACCGCGCCCGGCGTCGTCGCGAGGTCCTCGCCCACGGTGAACCGCGAGGCGTCGACCGTCGAGGGCAGGAGCGAGCCGGAGCGCAGGTCGCCGACGAGGTTGCGCAGGCCCCGCAGGAAGTGCGTCCCGCCCGAGTCGACGGCCGCCTTGAGGACGGTGGGGTTGGTCAGCGGGAAGTTCGAGGGGGAGAGCGCCTCGAGGACGTTCCCGGCCACGAACCGCAGCCGCTCCTGGGTGCGCCGGTCGAGGTCGGCGTCGTCGATGAGCTCGTCGATCGTCCGGCCCGTGGCCACGTAGGCCTGCAGGAGGCGGTGCAGGGCGGGGTTGTGACGCCACGCCGGGTCCTTGAACCGTTTGTCGCCGCCGGCCTCGACCTCCGAGCGGCCCGCGACGATCTGGCCGAGCTCGCCGGCCCAGCGCAGTCCGTGGCGCGCGACGCTGCCGGGGTGCGACAGCAGGGCCAGGGCCGCCTTGGCGGGCGTGAGTCCCGGGGGGTGCGTCGGACCGTCGCCCCGGACGATGTCGCGGGTGATCGCGTCGGTGGTGGTCCGCTGGCCGCTGCGGGGCGCCCCGGAGCCGTCCGTCCGTTCGGTGGTGGTGGTGATGGCGCTTCTCCTCGGACCCGGACTGACACGGAGTGTGCAACCGACCACACGCCGTGCGGCCCGTCAAGCTGGGCCGAACGGCGCTGATCATTCCCCCGCGGCACGGTTGGCCGGACGCCGAACGGGGCACCGTTCCGCCCACCCTCCACACCGGGAGTCGACGATGACGAATCTGGCCACGGGGCTGGTCGAGACCTCCGAGGAGCACGGCGACCGGCCGGCGCTGCGCCTCGACGACCAGGTCGTGACCTACGCCGAGTTCCTCGACGCCGCGCGCCGGGTCGCGGGCATGCTCCGGGCGCGCGGGCTGGAGCCCGGCGCGCGGATCGGGCTCGTCTTCCCGAACGTCCCCGCGTTCCCGATCGTCTTCTACGGGGCCGTGCTGGCCGGCTGCATCGTCGTGCCGATGAACCCGCTGCTCAAGGGCCGCGAGATCGAGTACTACCTCGACGACGCCGGCATCTCCGTGGTCTTCGCCTGGGACCAGGCCGCCGACGCGTCGCGGGAGGCCGCGCAGGGCCGGGACATCGAGGTGGTCGCCGTCGGCGCCGCCGGGCCCGAGGACGACCAGCTCGACGGCACGCCGGTGGACGACCCCGCCGACCGCGCGGACGACGACACCGTCGTCATCCTCTACACCTCCGGCACCACGGGCTCGCCCAAGGGCGCCGAGCTGACCCACGCCAACCTGTCGACGAACGCCCGGACCTCGGCGAAGACGCTGATGGACCTCACCGCCGACGACGTGGTGATGGGCTGCCTGCCGCTGTTCCACGTGTTCGGGCTGACGTGCGGGCTCAACGCCACCGTGGTGACCGGCGCCTGCCTCACGCTGCTGCCGCGCTTCGACGCGGCCTCGGCGCTGTCCATGATCGGGCGCGACGGCGTCACGATCTTCGAGGGCGTGCCCACCATGTACTCGGGGATGCTCCACGTCGACGGGCGCGAGCAGTACGACATGTCGTCGCTGCGCTCGTGCCTGTCCGGGGGCTCGGCGATGCCCGTCGAGGTGCTCCGCGAGTTCGAGGAGACATTCGGCTGCATGGTGCTCGAGGGCTACGGCCTGTCCGAGACCTCGCCCGTGGCCTCGTTCAACCACCCCGACGCCGAGCGCAAGGCGGGGTCGGTGGGCACCCCGATCGCCGGCATGGAGATGCGCCTGGTCGACGACGACGGCAACGACGTCACCGGCGAGGACGCCGGCGAGATCGCCATCCGCGGCGAGGGCCTCATGAAGGGCTACTGGGGCCGCCCGGAGGCGACCGCCGAGTCGGTCCCGGACGGCTGGTTCCGCACCGGGGACGTCGGGCGCCGCGACGACGACGGCTACTTCTTCATCGTCGACCGCAAGAAGGAGCTGATCATCCGCGGCGGGTACAACGTCTACCCCCGCGAGATCGAGGAGGCCCTCTACGAGCACTCGTCGGTGGCCGAGGTGGCCGTGGTCGGCATCCAGGACCGCGACCTCGGCGAGGAGGTCGGCGCCGCCGTCGCCCTCAAGCCGGGCGCCGACGTCTCCGTCGACGAGCTGCGCGACTTCGCCAAGGAGCGCCTCGCGGCCTACAAATACCCGCGCCACGTCTGGCTGCTCGACGAGCTGCCCAAGGGCCCGACCGGGAAGATTCTCCGTCGCGAGATCGAGCCGCCCGAGGACCTCTAGGGTCTCAGCCCACCTCGACGACCAGCCAGCCGCCGTGGTCGTCGGACACCGTGAAGGGCCGGCCTGCTCGCTCGCCGAGGGCGCGCAGGTCGGCGTGGTCGAAGGTCCGCAGGTGCCCGTACACCGGCTCGGGAACGTCCTCGTAGGGCACGGCCACGACGACGCGGCGGCGGGCCACGCGCAGCGCCTCGTCGAGCACCGCGGTGGTGTCGCCCGCGGGCAGGTGCTCCAGCAGGTGCACCGCGGTCACCGTGTCGACGGAGCGGTCGGCGGCGGGCAGGGCGCGGGCGTCGGCCACCACGGGGCGCACGGTCTCGCCGCGGCGCCGGGCCACGGCGCCGAGCAGGCCCATGGTGCCGCGGGTGTGGTCAGTGGCGACGACGTCGAGACCCTCCTGCGCGAGGCGCAGCGGCAGGAACCCGAAGCACGAGCCGACGTCGAGCACGCGGTACCCGCGGACCTCGGCGAGCGCCCGCTCGTGCACCGGCGCGAACGCCGCGAGCGACGACTCCGGCGCGACTCCGGCGTCGACGGCCGGCGCCGGGGAGCGGAGTGCGGCGAGGCTGTTGGCGTAGAAAGTCGACCAGGCCGTGAGCGGGTCGCTGATCGTCGAGCGGACGACGCCGGTGAAGATGCGCTCGAAGTCGGCGGCGGACGCGACGAGGCCGGTGAGCTCGCCGGCGATCAGCCCGGCGATGTCGTCGTCGAGCTCGTCGGGGCGCAGCCGGTGCAGCACGAGCAGCCGGTCGCCGGGGCGGTGCACCTCGAAGTGCTCGGTGACCCGCTCCGGCGGGCGCGCGGCGACGAGGCGTACCGGGACGGGCGCGCGGTCGACGTGGCACACGACGACGTGCCGGTCCTCCCACCGCCCGGGGTGCGAGGGCGCGAGCGGGTCGATGCGCACGGTGCCCGCCGGGACGCCCGCGTCGCGCACGCCGGTCACGGCGTCCTCATCGCCCGATCATCTCGGCCGCCATGTCGTGGCTGACCTCGGAGAGCCCGGTGAGGTCGCGCACGACGCGGATGCGGTCGACGTACTCGGCGTAGCGCGGCAGGTCGCACGCCCCGAGACCCCAGGAGTAGCGCGGCTCCGGGGTCAGCCAGATCGTCTCGCGGGCCCGGCGGGTGATCTCGGCGAACGCCTCGAGGTTCGCGTCGTTGCCGTTGCCCCGCCCGTCGCCCAGCACGATCACCGTGGAGCGGCGGTTCACCGCCGACCCGTGGTCCTCGAGGAACGTGCCGAACGAGGTGCCGTAGTCGGAGTTCGCGTCGACGTCGAGCATGTCGCCGCCGAAGATCAGGCCCAGGGCGTCCTCGACGGTGTGGTCGGCGAACAGATCGGTGACCTCGAGCAGGTCGGCGACGAACGCGAACGAGCGCACCTGCCCGAACATGTCCTGCAGGCCGTGCACCAGGTGCAGCGTGAACCGCGCGGTGGCGCGCACCGACAGCGACACGTCGGCGAGGATCACCAGCCGCGGCTTGTCCTCGGTGCGCGAGACCGTCACCGGCCGGAACGGGATGCCGTCGAAGCGCATGTTGCGCCGCATCGTGCGGCCGGGGTCGATGCGCCCGCGCGGGGACTCGCGGCGCTTGTGGGTCAGCGCGCCGTGCAGGGTCTTGGCCAGCCGGCGCAGCGAGTCCTCGAGCTGCTGTCGCTCGTGCTCCTCGGCCCGGTCGACCTCGGCCCGCTGCGCCTCCTCGTCGGCGTGCCCGCCGTCCATGACCCGCTGCTCGATCTCCAGCAGCCGCTCGAGGTGGCGCTTGATGGCCTCGGGGAGGTTCTCGAGCATGCCGGCGAGGCGGCGGCGCAGCGCCATGGCGTCGCTCTCATCTCCGGCACGGCCCTCGGCGTCCTCCTCGACGCCCTGCAGCCACCCCAGCAGGGCCTCCTGCTGGGCGACGTCGAGGTCGGCGTCGACCTTGGTGCCCGACGCCGTGGCGATGTCGCCGGGCAGACCGCCGCCGTGCAGGTGGTCGGTCTCGATCTGGACCTTCTCGCCCGCGCCGGTCTGGTCGGTGGCCCCGTCCTTGGAGAAGATGATCTCGTCGGTCATCGCCGCGAGGTCGATCTTGTTGGCCTCCTGGTGCAGGTTGTACTGCTGGGCCATGTCGTCGGGGTCGAAGAACTCCCGGATGTCCACCGGCTTGCCGTGGTCGTGGCCCTGCTCCGGGGTCTCGCTGGGCTCCTCGCCGATCGTGAAGTTCTCGAGCGTGCCGTCGTCACTGAGGTCCTCGTGCCCGTGCCCGTGGCCGTGCCCGCGCTCCTCGGCGCCGATGCGCACCAGGGCGAAGAACGCGTCGAAGATCTCGTCGAACGTGTCCTCGTCGCGGATGTCCTTGACCAGCGAGACCCGCAGCGCGGCCTTCAGCGTCTCGCGGTCGGCGAGGACCCCCGGTTCGCGGGCGCAGCGCATGGCGTCGAGGACCTCCGAGGTGGAGACCCGGACCTGCCGGACGCGCAGCAGGCGGACGAAGCGGTGGATGCTGGCTTCCATCTAGAGCGCGCGCTTCTTGCCCAGCCCGAACGAGCGGTTGCCCTGCGACGAGCTGATCTTGCGGGGCTGGCTCGCCGGTGCCTCGCCGGACTTCGCCTTCTCCTGGTACTCGCGGCCCGGGGCGCCGTAGACCCCCGCGTGCCGCCCCTCCTGGTCCTTCGCGGCGCGCACGGCGCGGCCGTCCGGCCCGTCGTCCGCGTCGTCGTCGACCGGCCGCGCGACGGCCGGCGCGGGGCCCGACGAGCGCCCGTCGTCGTGCTCGCCGTCGTGCCCGTGTCCGTGCCCGTGTCCGTGGCCGTGCCCGTGGGCGTCGTCGAGCTCGGCGTTCGGGTCGACGAGCTTCGGCAGCGCGCCGAGCGCCTTGGTGACGTCCTTGTCGTACTTGACCACGACGCTCACGGTGTCCGAGAGGATCGCGCTGGAGAGCTCGTCGACGCCCAGCACGGCGAGCGTGCGGGCCCAGTCGATGGTCTCGGAGATGCTCGGCGCCTTGCGCAGCTCGAGCTCGCGCAGCCCGCGCACCACCTCGACCAGCTCGCGCGCCGCGGCCTCGGGGAGCCCCGTGCCCTTCGAGCGGACGATCTCCAGTTCGCGCTCGGCGGTCGGGTAGTCGAGGAACAGGTGCAGGCAGCGCCGCTTGAGGGCGGCGGCCAGGTCGCGGGTGTTGTTGCTGGTCAGGATGACGTAGGGCTTGTTGTCCGCGATGAACGTCCCCACCTCGGGCACCGAGATCTGGAACTCGCCGAGAGTCTCGAGCAGCACCGCCTCGAGGGCCTCGTCCGCGCGGTCGACCTCGTCGATCAGCAGCACGACGGGCTCGTCGGAGCGGATGGCCTGCATCAGGGGGCGCTCGGCGAGGAACTGCTCGGAGAAGAACACGCTGTCCTGCGAGGCGATGCGCTCGACCGACGTCGCGATGTCCGGGGCGTCCTGGACGATCTCGGCGATCTTCTCGCGCAGCATCTGGGTGTAGAGCAATTGCTTGCCGTAGTCCCACTCGTAGAGGGCCTTGGTCTCGTCCTGGCCCTCGTAGCACTGCAGCCGCAGGAAGCGCCGTCCGGTGGCGGCGGCGAGCATCTTGGCCAGCTCGGTCTTGCCGACGCCGGCCGGGCCCTCGAGCAGCAGCGGCTTCTCGAGGCGGGTCAGCAGGAACACCGTCGTCGCCAGGCGGCGGTCGGCGATGTAGCCCTGCGCGGCGAGCGCGTCGACGACCTCGTCGACCGAGCCGAAGGGGAACGTGGCGTCGGTCGGGGTGCTCACGCGGGGGGTCCTCTCGCTGTCGGGGTGTCGTGGTGGACACGCCGGTGCCCGGCAAGCCAGAAAGAAGATTCTGCCCTGCCGGGCACCGGGCGATGCGTCAGCTCAGCAGGTCGTCGAGGTCACCGTTCATGCAGTGGTCGACGACGGGGCGCACCGTCGTGAAGGTGCACTCCTTGGGGTTGCCGGGCGTACAGGCGTCCCCGAGGACGTGGTTGGTGATGCGGTCCACGTCGGCGGCGTCACCGGTGATCGTCTTCTGGCCCTCGTAGTAGCTGGTGGGGCCCTTGCCCAGGCGGTTCTTCGAGTACGAGTCCTGGGTGACGTCGGTGAACTTCTCCGGGATGCCCACGTCGCGCAGCAGGCGGATGGCCGCGGCGAGCGCGGCCTCCGCGGCCTGGACGTCGGTCATGTGCGTGGTGTCCACGCCCATGGCCTGGGCGATGCGCGCGAACTGCTTGTAGGCCACCGGCATGTTGAACGCCCACACGCGGGGGAGCGCGACGGCGTTGTTGAGGCCGTGGTGGGTGTCGTAGAAGGCCGACACCGCGTGCGAGATCGAGTGGATGATCCCGAGGCCGCCGGAGTTGAAGGCCTGCGCGGCGATGTACTGGGCGTACATCATGCCCTGGCGGCCGGGCAGGTCCTGCCCGTTCCAGACGGCCTCGCGCAGGTGCTGGTTGGTCAGCTCGATCGCGTGCAGGGCGTTGCCGAGGCTGGGCTCGAACTTCAGCCGCGAGACGTAGGGCTCGGAGGCGTGCGCGAGCACGTCGAAGCCGCACTGCGCGGTGAAGTCGACCGGGCAGTCGTAGTAGAGCACCGGGTCGTCGATCGCCAGGCTCGTCACCGAGTTGTCGTCGAACGCGACGTACTTGTGCGGGTTCGCCGGGTCGGTCGTGGTGTCGGTGATGACGTAGGCCCACGACGTCTCGGAGCCGGTGCCGGCCGTCGTCGAGACCGCGATGTGCGGCGGGTTCTTCGGGTTCTCGGACTGGTTGAAGCCCTCGAACTCGTTGACGTTGCGGCCGTCGTGCGCCACCGAGATGCGGGCGCCCTTGCAGGCGTCGTGGCTCGAGCCGCCGCCGATGGAGACGAAGCCGTCACAGGAGTTCTCCTGGTACATCTTCACCGAGTCCATGACGTTGTAGTCCTTGGGGTTGGACTCGACCTGGTCGTAGATGACCGTCTCGATCCCGTGCCACTTCATGGACTCGGAGATCTTGTGGACGATGTCCGTGCCGCGCAGACCCGAGGTCATGATCAGCGTCTTCTTGAAGCCCATCTTGAGGGCCTCGGGGCCGATCATCTCGTGCGAGCCGGGCCCCAGCAGTGCCCGCGGGAAGGGGTGGAACTCCTTGATCGGGAACGGCTTGAGCAGCTCGTCTACCTGCATGGCGGTCCTCTCGTCGACTCCAGGTCCGCCAGCGACCCGTCGAGGCCGGCGCTGGCGTGATCCGGCGCGACGCTAGGCGTGGCGCCGGTCACGGCAGAAGGGGTCCGTGGTGATCCCGACCACGGCGACGGTCCGGGCCCTGCACCTTCGGGCAGGTGGCCCGCCTGCCCATCAGGCGGCGTTGTCGTTCTCCGGTTGTTGCCAGCTCGTGGCCGGAGACGGCGCGGGTGGGAACGGCGGGCCCGGGGAACCTCCGGCGGGTGGCGGGCGAGCTGGCGGGACGCACGGCGCTCGTGACGGGCGCGAGCCGCGGGCTCGGGAGGGTGATCGCGGCGGGCCTGGCGTCCGCGAGCGCCGACGTGGTCGGGATGGCGCGCGATCCCGCGGCGCTGGAGGCGGCGGTGGCGTCGTTCGGGGGTCCGGGGTCCCACACGGCGCTGGCCCACGACCTGGCGGACGTCGACGGGATCGCCGCGCGCGTCGAGGGCCTCGAGGTGGACGTGCTGGTCAACGCCGCGGCGGTGATGAGCGGCCGGCGATCGAAGACGCTCGACACCTCGCTGGCCGAGTGGCGCGACGTGCGCGCGGTCGACCTCGACGCGCCCTTCGCCCTGGTCCAGGCGCTGGTGCCCGGGATGGCGCAGCGACGGTGGGGCCGCGTCGTGAGCGTCAGCGCCTGCCTCGGGCGGATGTCCGGGCCGGGCACCGCCGGCGGCCTCGCGCCCTACCGCGTGGCCAAGGCGGGGCTCAACGCGCTGACCCGCAACCTCGCGCACGAGCTCGCGCTGGGCCGCCGCGGTGTCCTCGTCGACGCGACCTGCCCGGGCCACTGCCGCACCGACATGGGCGGGCCCGAGGCGCCCCGCTCGGCCGAGGAGGGCGCGGACACGGCGCTGTGGCTCGCCTGCCGGGACTCGACGCCCGCGGACCCGGCGCCCACCGGGCGGTTGTGGGAGGACCGGGTCGAGGTGCCGTGGTGAGGGCCGGTCGGGTCGCGGAGATCCGGATGGGTGGCGCGTCCGTCCCGCTGAGCGGAGCGTCCGCGCCACAGCTGCAGATCTCCGCCCTGGTCAGCCCGGGTGTGCGTGCTTGCCCGTGCCAGGACACGGGCAAGCGCTCACGAGGGCGGAGCCCAAAGGGCCGCCCGGGCGAGGTCCAGCGCGCGCTCGGGGGAGACGCCGAGCGCGGTGACCCGGCGCGCGTACTCGGCGGCCAGCTCGCGGGCCGGGTCGCTGGCGGCGTCGGCGCCGACGATGAACGTGCCCAGACGCCCGCGGGTCTCGACGACGCCCGCGGCCTCGAGCTCGCGGTAGGCGCGGGCGACGGTGCCGGGCGCGACGTTGAGGTCGCCGGCGAGGCGGCGCACCGCGGGCAGGCGGGTGTGCGGGGCGAGCTCGCCGGAGCGCGCGAGCGCGGTGATCCGCGAGCGCAGCTGCTCGTAGGGCGGGTCGGAGGACGCCGGGTCGAGGTCGATCAGCTCGCTCACGCGAACCCCCGCGCCAGCGCGTCGAACGCCTCGTCCACCAGCGCGCCGAGGGCGTCGGCGTCGGCCTCGGGGTGCCCGTGCCAGGCGCTGAACACCGCGCGCATCGCCGCCACCACGGCCCGGCCGAACACCTGCGCGCGCAGCGACGCCGCGTCGACGGCCCAGCGGCGGGCGGCGTCGGCGGCGAGCGCGGACTCCCAGTCGCGGTAGCGCACCGTGGCGCGCGCGGCGAGCTCGGGCACGTCCTCGATCAGCCCGAGGCGCCGGCGCAGCGCGGGGAGCTCGACGTCGGCGTAGCGGTTGACCGCCAGGAACGCGGCGCGCGCCGCGGCCACGGGGTCGGCGCCGGGCTGCTCGGCCAGCGCGAGGACGAGCCCGGCCAGCCCCTCGTCGAGCTCGCCGAGCACCACGTCGAGCTTGGTGGGGAAGTACCGGAAGAACGTGCGACGCCCCACCCCGCCGGCCGCGGCGAGCTCGTCGACCGTGGTCTCGTCGAAGCCCTGGGCCGCGAACAGCTCGAGCGCGACGTGCTCGAGGCGCTGGGCCACGGGCACCCGGCGCGCACTCCTGGTCACCACACCAGCATCCCCTACCAACTCGCGTCCATGGTCGCCCCCGCCGAACGGACGGGCGGGTCCCACCCGGTGAGCGTCTGGCGGGTGGCACCGAGTGCCGCTTAGCGTCACCAGCGCCCGAGGCACCCGCTGGTGAGGAGGACGCGATGGAGGAGAACGAGGAGTTGGTCGAGGAGACCCTCGTCGAAGAGGTCTCGATCGACGGCATGTGCGGCGTCTACTGATGACGACGACGGCGGCGGGGGCCGGCCCGCAGAGTCAGATCTCGGGCTCAGCCCCCGCCGGCGTCGACGGCTTCGACGCGGACGGGCCGTACCGGATCTCCGGTTCGGTCTCTGTGCGCCCGGAGTCGTTCGGCGCGCTGGTCTACGACTTCCACACCCGGCGGCTGTCCTTCCTCAAGACCCGGATGCTCGTCCGGGTCGTCGAGACGCTCGCCGACCACCCCGACGTCCACGGTGCCCTCGCCGCGGCCGAGGTCCCTGCACACCAGCGGGAGCAGTACCTCAAGGCCCTCGCCGGCCTCGCGCGAGCGGGCACGATCAAGCCCCGGGAGGACGCCCCGTGAAGCTCGTCGACCACTTCGTCGAAGGCCTGACCTCCCCGATCTGCCTGACCTGGGAGCTCACCTACGCCTGCAACCTCTCCTGCGTGCACTGCCTGTCCAGCTCCGGCCGGCGGGACCCGGACGAGCTGTCGACGGACGAGGCCAAGGCCGTCATCGACGAGCTCCAGCGCATGCAGGTCTTCTACGTCAACATCGGCGGCGGCGAGCCGACCGTGCGCAGCGACTTCTGGGAGCTGCTCGACTACGCAATCGCCCACGACGTCGGCGTCAAGTTCTCGACCAACGGCGTCAAGCTCGACGAGGCCCGCGCGGCGCAGCTGGCGAAGACCGACTACGTCGACGTCCAGATCTCCCTCGACGGCGCGACGGCCGAGGTCAACGACCACGTCCGCGGGCCCGGCTCCTACGCCACGGCGATCCGCGCGATGGAGAACCTGTACGAGGCCGGCTTCGGCCAGTTCAAGATCAGCGTTGTGGTGACGCGCCACAACGTCGACCAGCTCGACGACTTCAAGGCGATCGCCGACCGCTACGGCGCCCAGCTGCGCATCACGCGCTTCCGGCCGTCCGGTCGCGGCGCCGACTCGTGGGACGAGCTGCACCCCACCCGCGAGCAGCAGCGCCAGCTCTACGACTGGCTCGTCGCGCGCGGCGAGGACGTCCTCACCGGCGACTCGTTCTTCCACCTCTCCGCGTTCGGCGAGGAACTGCCGGGCCTCAACCTGTGCGGCGCCGGGCGCGTGGTGTGCCTGATCGACCCGGTCGGCGACGTCTACGCCTGCCCGTTCGCGATCCACGAGCAGTTCCTGGCCGGCAACGTCCGGTCCGAGGGCGGGTTCAAGACGGTGTGGCAGGACAGCGAGCTGTTCGCCGAGCTGCGCGGGCCGCAGTCGGGCGGGGCGTGCACCCAGTGCTCGCACTACGACGCCTGCCAGGGCGGCTGCATGGCGGCGAAGTTCTTCACGGGGCTGCCGCTCGACGGGCCGGACCCGGAGTGCGTGCTCGGCAACGGCGAGCGCGAGTTGGCGAAGCTGGAGATGGACACGATCGTCCCCAAGCCCTCGCTGGACCACTCGCACCGGACGAAGCCCCGGGAGCAGGGCGGGCCGGTCCCGCTGACGCTGTCGGTGCGCCGGCCGGACCGGGCGTGCGACTCCGACCCCCTCGCCGGGGAGGGGACCCGCCTGCCCGCCGGCATCCGGGTGGGCTGACCGCCCGCACAGCAACGGTCGCGACCGCGGTGTCCTCCCGCGCGTGACCGTCGGGTCGACCCGGGCCCCCCCGCCCGGGTCGGCCCACCCCACGGCGGCGTACGCAGCCCCCGCCGCCGTGGTCCCCCTGCCCGGCGGGGCGCGCGACGCTCGGGAGCATGCCCACGATCACGGCCAACGGCACGACGCTCTACTACGAACGGCGCGGCGAGGGGCCACCGCTGCTGTTCGTCTCCGGCGGTCCCGGTGACGCCGGGTTCTGGCCGGAGGCCGCTGACGCCCTGGCGGACGAGTACACCGTGGTGAGCTACGACCGACGGGCGACCTCGCGCAGCCCACGCCCCGAGAACTGGACGGCGACGTCGGTCGAGGAGCAGGCCGACGACGCCGCCGCCCTGCTCGAGGCGCTCGACCTCGCGCCGGCCGTGGTCCACGGCCACAGCGCGGGCGGGATCATCCTGACGAGCCTCGCACTCCGCCGACCGGACGTGCTGCGCGGCGCGATCTTCCACGAACCGGCGTACGTGGTGACCCCGGGCGGGCACGAGACCTTCGCCGGACTCCAGCAGCGCCTCGGCGGCGCGATGGGGGAGGGCGGGCCTGCCCACGGCATGGAGGTGTTCCTGCGCTGGGCCGACGGCGACCAGGTCTACGAGTCCCTCGATCCCGACTTCCGCGATCGGATGCTCGGCGACGGCGAGGTCCTCTTCGGCCTCGAGATGGGACCGGCGCTGAGCTACATGCCCACGCCCGAACAGCTCGCGGCGATCGAGGTGCCGTGCGCCGTCGTCGTGGGGGCGGACAACCGGGATCCCGGGGCCACCCACCACTGGGCGTACGAGGCGTCGCAGTGGATGGCCGAGAGCCTGGGCGCCCCGCTCGTGGAGACCCCGGGCGCCCACGGATCGATGATCACGCACCCGCAGGCCTTCGTGTCGACCCTGCGCCCGATCCTGGCCGACCTCGCCGCCCCGTCGCGGGTCGAGGCCTGACCCGATCCGATCACTCGGTTCCTCCCGCTGCGAGGGGTGGTCGGACCGTTCGCACCCACTTCTGATCCGGGTCCCCGACCAGCACGTATGACCCTGCATGAGCGCGTCATCACCCTCCGCACCGGAGCCGCTGGCCGCCCTCCCGTTGCTGGCGGAAGCCGGCGTGAGCGTCTACTGGGTGCCGCTGGACGGCCGCACCGCCTGGATCGCCGACGCGGACACCCGGCAGGTCTGGATCTCCCGGGCGATCCCCGGCCACGCCCTGCTGCGCTACCTCGTCGAGGCGCTCGGGTTCGTGGAGGAGGCCTCGGCGGCGCCGGACGAGCCCGGCGAGCCGGTCCTGCGGCTGGTCCACTCCGCTGAGCGGGTCGAGTGCCGGTCCCGCCGCGGGCCGGCGACGCTGGGCGTCGTCGACGACGGGTGACCGGCGCGTCGGCGTCCTGACCTACACCCGGTGCCACCCGAGCGCCGTGTCGTCGAGCAGGTGGCGCACGAGCAGTTCGGTGCTGGCGGTGGCGTCCGGGTGGGTGACGACGTGCCAGGGCCGCGAGACGGGCACGCCCGGCACCGGCAGCTCGACCAGCGTGCCGTCGGCGAGCAGCCGGGCCACGCCCTCGCGGGCCACGAGCGTCACGCCGAGCCCCGCGCGGGCCGCGGCGATCGTCGCGCCGTGCGAGCCCAGGACCAGCTGTGACGGGGTGCCGGGCAGGTCCTCGAGCAGGGCGCTGAGCGTGGCGCGGATGCCCGAACCGGTCTCGCGCAGCAGCCAGGTGGCCGACGCGGGGTCGAAGTCGGCGGCGACGTCGGGGGCGCCGACGACGGTGAGGACGTTGTCGCGCACCGCCCGCACCCGGGCCCCGACGTCGCCGGGCGGGCTGCCGGCGACGACGACGTCGACCTCGTGGTGGCGCAGCATCGGCCACACCGCGGCGCTCGGGGCGACCTCGACGCCGAGCGTGACGTCGGGGTGGCGTGCGCGGAACGACGTCAGCAGGGCGGGGAGCAGGTGCTCGCCCGCGGTGGTCACCGCGCCGAGGCGCACGAGCCCGCGTTCGGGGTCGGCCTCGCCGTGCGCGGCGGCCGTGGCCTCGTCGAGCAGCCCGAGGATCCGGCGGGCGTAGCCGGCGTAGCGCGTGCCGGCGGGGGTCAGGCGCACGCCGCGCCCGTCGCGCTCGAGCAGCGCGACGCCGACCTCCTCGCCCAGCGCGCGCACCGCGGCCGAGACGGTGGACTCGGTGACCACGAGCGCGCCCGCCGCCCCGCGCACCGACCCGTGGTCGGCGAGGGCGACGAACGCCCGCAGGCGCGCGGTGGTGGTCACCGGCCCAGCTTGGCGCTCCGCACGTGTGCGCGCTTGCCCGTGCTGGAGCACGGACGAGCGCGCACGAGAGCGGAGCTCAAAGGCCGCCCTCGAAGACGCGGCTGGCGCGCAGGTCGGGGGCCTCGAGGGTCGTGAGGTCGTCGAGACCGACCTTCCCGCCGCCCTCGCCCAGGCGGCGCGCCTGGCGCATCCGGGTGCGGTCGAGCGCGTTGCGGACGCTGCGGGCGCCCGCGAACCACGGCTGCTCCCGGCGCAGCGCGAGGTACTCGTGCAGGGCCCTGTGCGCCTCGTCGGAGAACCGCAGGCCCTGCTCGGCGACCATCCCCTCGGCGATGGTCACCAGCTCGTCGGCCGAGAAGTCCGGGAAGTCGACGTGGTGCGCGACCCGGCTCTGCATCCCGGGGTTGGCCTCGAAGAACGTGGCCATCCGGTCGGCGTAGCCGGCGAGCACGACGACCAGGTCGTCGCGGTGGGACTCCATCGCCTGCAGGAGGATCTCGATCGCCTCGCCGCCGTAGTCGCGCTCGTTGCCCGGGCGGTGCAGGTAGTACGCCTCGTCGACGAACAGCACGCCGCCCCGGGCCTTGCCCACGATCTCCTTGGTCTTCGGCGCGGTGTGCCCGACGTACTCGCCGACCAGGTCGTCGCGCGTCGCCGTCACCACGTGGCCCCGGCGCAGGTACCCGAGGCCCTTCAGCAGCTCGCCGATCCGCTGAGCGACGGTCGTCTTGCCGGTGCCCGGGTTGCCGGTGAAGCACATGTGCAGCGTCGGGCGGTCCGCCGTGATCCCGAAGCGTTCGCGGACGCGGTCGACGACCAGCAGGGCGGCGAGCTCGCGCAGCCGCTCCTTGACCGGGGTCAGCCCGACGAGCTCGCGGTCGAGCGCGTCGAGGACGTCGTCGACGCCGGCGTCGCGGCGGACCTCGGCCAGGTCGACGGTGTCGTCGGGCGCGAGCGCCTCCTCGCCGCGTCGACGCTCCTCGGCCTCGGCCGCCGTCTCGTCGGAGACGGCGGCCGAGCGACCGGAGGTGCCGAACGCGGCGCGTCCGTCAGCGGCCATCGCCGTTGCTCCGCGCCCCGTCACCGTTGCGGCGGTCGCGGCCGTAGCGCTGCCCGGCCGGGCGCTCGGTGGCGTAGGAGTGCGTGGTGTAGGCGATCTGGCGGTCGCGGCCCTCCTGGCGCTCCAGGCGGAAGCCCGGCTCCTCGGACGGCCGGTTGACCAGGAACGACAGCGCGACCGTCTGGCGACCCAGCGAGGCGTCGTAGGCGATGACCCGGACGTAGTGCTCCGGGTGCTCGTCGCGGCAGGCGCGGACCTCGTCGAGCAGGGCCGCCGGGTCCTGCAGGTCGAACATCGGCAGGCCCCACATGTCCCAGTAGGTGTTGCGGGGGTGTGGGTCGTCGGTGAACTCGATCGACAGCGGCCACTCGTGCGCGAGCGCGTAGTCGATCTGCAGCCGGATCTCGTCGTCGGTCAGGTCGGGCAGGAACGAGAAGGTGCCCTGGGTGATCCTCATCGGTGGTCCTCCTCGGGTCAGCTGGCGGTCGGGGTGGCGTCGACGGTGTCGGTCGAGGCGTAGTCGAAGGTGACGTCGCCCCAGGTCGCCAGGGCCATCTCGAGCGGCTTGTTGCGCTTGCCGGCGTCGCGGAGGATGTCGGGACCCTCGGCCAGGAAGTCGCGGCCCTCGTTGCGGGCCTTGATCATCGCCTCGACGGCGACGCGGTTGGCCTCGGCGCCCTGGGCGATGCCCATGGGGTGGCCGATGGTGCCGCCGCCGAACTGCAGGATCGTGTCCTCGCCGAGGTGGTGCAGCAGCTGGTGCATCTGCCCGGCGTGGATGCCGCCGGAGGCGACCGGCATGGTCGCCGGCATCGAGACCCACTCCTGGTCGAAGTACAGGCCCTTGGACGGGTCGGCGGAGTACGAGTCCTTGCGCAGCACGTCGTAGAACCCGTGGACCGAGGCCGGGTCGCCCTCGAGCTTGCCGACGACGGTGCCGGCGTGGATGTGGTCGACGCCGGCGAGGCGCATCCACTTGGAGATGACGCGGAAGCTCACGCCGTGCGTCTTCTGGCGCGTGTAGGTGGCGTGGCCCGCGCGGTGCAGGTGCAGGATCACGCCGTTGCGCCGCGCCCACTTCGACATCGACTGGATCGCCGTGTAGCCGACGGTGAGGTCGAGCATGACGATGACGCTGCCGAGGTCCTTGGCGAACTCGGCGCGCTCGTACATCTCCTCCATGTCGCCGGCGGTGATGTTGAGGTAGTGGCCCTTCACCTCGCCGGTCTCGGCCTGGGCCTTGTTCACCGCCTCCATGCACGCCAGGTACCGATCACGCCAGCGCATGAACGGCTGGGAGTTGATGTTCTCGTCGTCCTTGGTGAAGTCCAGCCCGCCGCGCAGGGCCTCGTAGACGACGCGGCCGTAGTTGCGCGACGAGAGCCCCAGCTTCGGCTTGGTGGTCGCACCGAGCAGCGGGCGCCCGAACTTGTTGAGGTACTCGCGCTCCTGCACGATCCCGTGCGGCGGGCCCCGGAACGTCTTGACGTAGTGCGGCGGGATCCGCATGTCCTCGAGGCGCAGCGCCTTGAGCGGCTTGAAGCCGAAGACGTTCCCGATGATCGAGCTGGTCAGGTTCGCGATCGACCCCTCCTCGAACAGGTCGAGGTCGTAGGCGATGTAGGCCATCCACTGGCCCTCGGCGCCCGGGACGGCGTCCACGCGGTAGCACTTCGCCTGGTAGTGCTCGAAGGTCGTGAGGCGGTCGGTCCACACCACGGTCCACGTGGCGGTGCTCGACTCGCCGGCGACGGCGGCGCCCGCCTCCTCCGGCGGCACCCCCTCCTGCGGCGTCACGCGGAACGCGCAGAGCAGGTCGGTGTCCTTCGGTTCGTAGTCGGGCTGCCAGTAACCCATCTCCGCGTAGGGGATGACGCCCGCGCTCCAACGATCGGCCATGACACGAGAGTGGGCGTGATCACTGTGGAGGACAATCAAGTGTTGTGGGTGGACTCTTCGCTTTGCGACGAAGTGTCGAGCGGCGCGGTCACCGCCACCCTCGTGCCCGTCCCCGGGCGCGAGGTGATGCGCACGGAGCCGCCGACCAGCTCGGCGCGCTCGCGCACCGACGCCAGCCCGTGGCCGTTCCCGGCGCGCCGGGAGGGGTCGAACCCGACGCCGTCGTCGGCGAGCTCGAGCCGCACGCCGTGCTCGCCGGTCGCCAGGCGCACGGTGACCTCCTGCGCCTCGGCGTGCTTGAGCACGTTCTGCAGCGTCTCCTGCGCGATCCGGTAGAGCGCGACCTCGACGTGCTCGGGCAGGCGCCGCTCGTCGAGGTCGAGCACGGCGCCCACCCCGGGCAGCCCGCGCGCCAGCGCCGCGAGCGCGCCCGCGAGGCCGAGGTCGTCGAGCACCGGCGGGCGCAGCGCCCCGATCGCCGACCGGGCCTCGTCGAGCGTGGTGAGGACGAGGTCGCAGGCGGTGGCCAGGTCCTTGCGGGCCGCCCCGGCCTCGTCGCGGTCGACGAACGTGCGCACGGCGTCGAGGTGGAACGACAGGGTCACCAGGCGCTGGGAGATGCCGTCGTGGATGTCGCGGGCCAGGCGCTGCCGCTCGGCCTCCTGCGCGGCCACCATCTGCTCGGCGAAGCGCCCGTGCGCCTCCTCCCGCGCCGCGAGGCGCCGGTGCATCCGCGCCTGGTGCAGGGCGCCGGCCAGCAGGCTCCCGATGGCCAGCAGCACGCGCACGTCGCGGTCGTCGAACTCGCGGCGCGCCAGCGTGTGCACGTTGAGCACGCCCGCCAGGCCCGCGGGCTCGCTCTCCATCGGCACCGACACCATCGACGCGTAGCGCTCGCCGTGCAGCTCCGGGATCGCGACGTAGCGGGGGTCGGCGTGCTTGTCCCCGGGGATCACCGCGGGCTCCCGGTGGCTCGCGACCCAGCCCGTGACGCCGGTGTCGAGCGGCAGCCGCACCTTGCCCACCTGCGCGTCGAACGGCGGCGTGGCGCCGGCCAGGGTCAGCGAGCGCTCGGTGTCGTCGAGGACGTGGACGAAGCAGACGTCGGTGGCCGTCGCCTCGGTGATGACGCGGGCGACCGCGGCGGCGAGCGGCTCCACGCCCGGCCCGCTGGTGGTGGCCTCGATGATCGCGAGCAGGACCTCGTTCTCCCGCTGCGGGTCGTCCAGCCCGAGCCCCCGGGTGGTCACCGGAAGACCCCCTCGCGCAGCGCCGCCGCCACGGCCGCCGTGCGGTCCGCGACCTGCAGCTTGCGCAGCAGCGAGCGCACGTGGCTCTTCACCGTCTCGTCGCCGATGACGAGCTGGCCGGCGATCGCGCGGTTGCTGTGCCCGGCGACGAGCAGGGCCAGCACCTCGCTCTCGCGCTGGGTCAGCCCCAGGTGCGCGCCGGGCCAGAACTCGTCGCGCTCGAGGCGGGCCGCCGACGCCGCGGCCCGCCCGGCCATCGTCGCGTCGACCACCGTCGTCCCCGACGCCGCCATCTCGAGGTGGCGGACGAGCTCCTCGCCGCCGATGTGCTTGAGCAGGTAGCCCGCCGCCCCGGCGCGCAACGCCTGGTAGAGGTACTGCTCGTCGTCGTAGACGCTGAGCAGCACGACCTTCTGGCCCGGTGCCCGTTGCGCGAGGCTGCGGCACAGGTCGAGGCCGCTGTCGCCGCGCAGCCGCACGTCGCAGAGCACGATGTCCGGGGTCAGCGAGAGCGCGACGTCGAGGGCCTCCTCGGCGCCGTTGGCCGTCCCGACCACCCGGACCCGTGCGGCGAACGGGGCGAGCATGGCCTTGAGGCCCGCGATCACCATCTCGTGGTCGTCGACCAGCACCACCCGGAGCGGCGGTGTGGTCCGGGTCATAGGCCCACACTAGGTGCCGTCTCCCCCCTCCCACCCCCCGTCGCGGGGGAGAGGGGATCAGGCCCCCCGCCTAGCGTCGGCGAGGACGAGAGGAGACCTCGTGCCCGACAAGTCCCTGCGCATGCGGCGCGCCGGCGGTGACACCCCGGTCAAGCGTCCGGTGATGCTCGCCATCGCCGGGGACAGCGCCGCCGGCAAGACGACCATGACCCGCGGTCTGGTCGAGGCCCTCGGTCCCGAACGGTGCGTGTCGCTGTGCACCGACGACTACCACCGCTACGACCGGGAGGAGCGCAAGGACAAGCCGTTCACCGCGCTCCACCCGGACTGCAACTTCCTCGAGATCATGGAGCAGCACCTGCAGCTGCTCGCGACGGGCGCCCCGGTGCTCAAGCCCGTCTACGACCACAGCACGGGCCAGCTCGTGCGCCCGGAGCTGGTCGAGCCCGCCGAGTTCGTCATCGTCGAGGGGCTCTTCCCGCTGTGGAGCAAGCTCTCGCGGGCCTGCTTCGACGTCTCGGTGTTCCTCGACCCACCCGAGGAGATCCGGCGCGGCTGGAAGGTCGCGCGCGACACCACCAAGCGCGGCTACACCGAGGAGAAGGTGCTCGCCGAGCTGGAGACCCGTGAGCCCGAGTCCGAGGCGTACATCCGCCCGCAGCGGGCGAACGCCGACCTCGTGGTGCGGTTCGCGCCGATCGAGGGCCGCGACGACCCCGAGGACACCCCGCTGTCGGCGACGGTGATGATGCGCCCGACCATCGACCACCCCGACCTCAGCGACGTGCTGGCGGCGGGGCTCTCCCGCGCCATGCACCTCAAGCTCGAGCGCGACGACGACGGCCGGCCCGCCGAGTCGCTGCACGTCCACGGCTACGTGCCGCGGGAGGAGAGCCTCGCGGTGGAGAAGGCGATCTGGAGCGCGCTCGGCGCGCCCGACACCGAGACCCCGGACTGCCTCGGGCGCCTCGGTGACGCGCGCAGCGAGCCGCTGGCGATCGCCCAGCTCCTGCTGCTCTACCACCTGACCGACGCGGCCCGGTGAGTGCGCTCCGGGCCGTCGTGTTCGACGTCGACGGCACCCTCGCCGAGACCGAGCGCGACGGGCACCGCGTCGCGTTCAACGAGGCCTTCGCCGCCGAGGGCGTCGACCTGCACTGGGACGTCGAGCGCTACCGCGAGCTGCTCGCGGTGACCGGCGGCCGCCGGCGGGTGGCCACCGCGCTGCGCGAGCAGGGCGCTCCCGACGCCGAGGCCGTGGCCGCGCGGGTGCACCGGACGAAGACCGACCTGTTCCTCGACATCGTGCGCCGCGGCGAGATCGACCCGCGCCCGGGCGTCCGGGACCTCGTCGACGACCTGCACGCCCACGGCGTGCGGGTCGCGGTGGCCACGACGGGCCGGCGGGCGTGGGTGGAGCCGCTGGTGACGCACCTGCTCGGCGCCGGAGCGGTGGAGACCACCGTCTGCGGGGACGACGTCGAGACCCTCAAGCCCGACCCGGAGGCCTACCTGCTCGCGCTGCGGCGGCTGGGTCTCGACGCCGCCGGGGTGGTCGCCGTCGAGGACTCCGGCCCCGGGCTGGCGGCGGCGCGGGCGGCGGGTCTCGTGACCGTCGTGGTCACCAATCCCGACACCGCCCACCACGACGTCGGCGACGCCGCGGTCGTGCGCGAGGCCTTCGACCGCCCGACCCCGCTCACCGCGGCGGCCCTGGACGACGTGCTGACGGGCGCCCGCCCGTAGGCGGACGCCCGTCGCGTCCCGTCGGTCCCGCACACCGGGTCAGCCGTCCTGGCCCCCCTCGTGCCCCGAGCCGCCGCTCGACGGGGACGACTCGTGGCCGCCGTCGTCACCGGACTCGTGGTGGTCGTCGCCGGAGTCGTGGTGGTCGTCGGTGGTGTCGTGGTGGTCGTCGGTGGTGTCGTGGTGCGTGTCCGACGACGGGCGCCAGGTCGACGATCCGCTCGACGAGCTGCCCGCGGAGCGCGGGGCCGGCGCGGCCGAGGAGCTGCTCGCGGTGGCCGGGGCGACGACGGGCTGCGCGGGCGCGGACGACGCCGGCGCGACGACGGGCTCGGCGGGGACCTCGACCGGGGCCTCGGGCGCCGGCTCCTCCGACACCTCCGTCACCTCGGCCACCGGCTCCGACGCCGCGGCGACGGTCGGCGAGGCGGCGCCGGCGAGGGCGATCGCGCCGCCGCCAAGCACCCCGACGGCGACGGCGGCCGCGGCGAGGGCGACGGCGATGCCGCGGCGCTTGTACTGCGGGGGACGGACGGGGGCGACCGGGGCCGAGAGGGGCCCGGGGCCGGACGCGGGGCCGGCGGCGGGACCGGCCGCACGCAGCGGGCGCACCCCGGAGACGGGGCGGGTGGGCGCGAGCCCGACGGCGCGGGTGACGCCGTCCTCGGCGGAGCGGGCGGCCAGCCGCGCGGCACCCCGCGCCACGGCGTGCTCGGGCTCGGGGTCGACGGCCACGGGGCGCCCGAGCGCGTCGGCGATCGAGGCCGCGACCGACCCGATGCGCGGCGACCAGCCCGCGAGCACCACGGCGTCGAGGTCGGCCGCCGCGACCTGCGCCGACGCGAGCGTGCGGTGCAGGCCGGCGGCGACGTCCTCGTCGGCCGGCTGCGCGCCGGCGGGGTAGGCGAGGCCCTCGGGGCGACCGAGGACGGTGAAGACGCCGGAGCGGTGCCGCAGGACGGTGGCGTCGACGCTGCCGCCGCCGAGGTCGACGACGGCGAGGACCGCGTCCTCGCGCAGGCCGTTGCCGGCGGCGTGCTGGCGGGCGGCGGCCTCGGGCTCGCTGACGAGGCTGACCTCGCCGAGCCCGAGCGTGCCGGCGACGCCGGCGAAGGCGTCGCGGTCGGCGGCGCTCCAGCTCGCGGGGTGGGTGAGGACGGTCGCGGCGGGCGCGCCGCCCTCCTGCGCCGCGACGACGTCGACGACCCGGCGCAGCAGCACGCCGAGCAGCGCGCCGGCCGCGAAGGGGGCGCCGTCGAGCAGGAAGGGGGCGGGGTCGGCGAGCCGGGGGCGGATGGACCGCGCGACGCGGGCCGGCTCGGCGACGGCCGCGCGCTCGGCGGCGTCGCCGATCAGCGGCGGGCCCTCGGCGCTCCAGAGCACGACGGACGGCATGGCCGCGGTGTGCTCGCCGAGCGCGGCGACGTCGACACGCCCGTCGCGGTGGACGGCGGCGGTGGTGATCGTCGTGCCGAGGTCGATGCCGAGGTGGTAGGTCATGGCGTGCTCCGTGGTGTCGGGGGCTCCGGGCGGGACGACCACGAGCTTCGTGTCCCGGCGCCCCGCGCGGAGGGGGGTGAACCCCACCTCGGGCGGGGGCGGACCCGCGGATTCCGGCGGGCCCGGCGCCGGGTACTCCACCGGGCGTGACTTCCCTACTGAGCGGAATTCGGCGGGGCCTCGCGGCCGGCGCGGCGGGCACGACGGCGCTCAACGCCGCCACGCAGGCCGACATGGTGCTGCGCGCCCGCCCCGCGAGCGGTGCGCCGGCCGAGCTCGTGTCCACGGCCGCCGACCGGCTCGGCGTCGAGGTCCCCGGGAAACGGGGCGAGCGGACGCAGCGCCTGGAGGGCCTGGGCGCGCTGGCCGGCACCGGGACGGGCCTCGCGGTCGGGGCCGTGGCCGGCGTCCTGCGCGCGGCCGGGGTGCGGCTGCCGGCCGCGATCGGCGGGCCGGTGCTCGGCGCCGCCGCGATGGCGGCCACCGACCTCCCGCTGGCGCGCCTCGGCGTCAGCGACCCCCGGAAGTGGGGCGCTGCGGACTGGGCCGCCGACGCGCTCCCGCACCTCGTCTACGGCGTCACCACCCACGCGGTGCTGGCGGCCGGCGACGACGCGGACCGGTACGGGGCGCCGCCGGCGCCGTCGGCGGGCTCGCTGGTGCGGGCCACGCTGCTCGGCGCGGCCACGGGGTGCCGCAGCACGGTCGGGCTCACCGCGCTCGCGCTGCGCGCCCGGCGCACCGACCCGTCCCCGGCGAACTGGTTCGCGTCCCCGGGCCGCCGCGCGGTGCCCGTGCTGGCGACGCTCGGCGAGGTGGCGGGCGACAAGAGCGCGGCGGTCCCCGACCGCACGAGCCCGGGCGGCCTCGCGCCGCGGATCGTGCTCGCGTCCACGGCCGCCGACCTCGCCGCCCATCGGGACCGCTACGAGGGCGGGCCGCCGGCGCTGGTCGCCGCGCTGGCCGCGGTCGGCACGGCGATCCTGGGGCAGCGCCTGCGCGGGGTGGCCCGGCAACGTTTCGGCTCCGACCTGCCGGGCGCGCTGATCGAGGACGGCGTGGCCGCCGGGCTGGCGTGGGTCGGCGCCGGCGGCGTCACTCGTAGAAGTACGCGCCCCGGGTCTTGAACGACCCCATGCCGGTGGTGCCCGAGACGTGGATCGTGGGCCGGCCCGGTCCGGCGGGGCCGTGGTGGCGGTTCTTCACCGAGCCGCCCCAGGTCGCGCGCAGTTCGTCGGTGTCGACCGACCAGCCCTCGGGCACGACGAGCACGATGCTGCCCATGCCGCCCTTGACCTCGAGGTCGATGTGCGGCGGCGGGGACGGGACCTGGCGGAAGTCGAGCTTGACGTCGGACATGCTCGGCTCGGCGACGATGCGCCGCGGCACCCGCCAGGCGCCGGTGCGCTTCTCGCTGGACCACCCGGCGCTGAGCACCAGGGGCTTCTCGTCCGCCGGCGGTGCGGGCGGCTCCTGCCACGGCAGCGTGGCGGGGAGGTCGGCGACGAGGGGGTCGAGCTCGCCGTAGGTGCGGGCGGCGTAGGTGCGGGCGAGGCGCTCGTCGACCTCGTGCAGGTCGAGCCGGCCCTCGGCCAGCGCCTCCCGCAGGATCGCGGCGACGGCCTCGCGGTCGGCGTCGCCGGCGCGCATGGCCTTCGCGTCCTCGCCCACGGCTGAGGATCCTAGTCGCCGCGGCTAGCGTGATCGTGTGCTCGGCGACCCCGTCGCGCTCGGCCGGCGGACGGCGCCGAGCCGGGTGCTCTTCGGCCCGCACACCACGAACCTCGCCGACCCGCGCCGCCCCCGCGCGCTGGGCGACGACCACGTCGCGCACTACCGGGCGCGCGCGGCCGGGGGTGCGGGCGTCGTGGTCACCGAGGTCGCGTCGGTGACCGCCGACGACCACCCGGGGGAGTACGCACCGCTGGCGGCGGAGTGCTCGGCGGGCTGGGCCGCGGTCGCCGCGGCGTGCCGGCCGTACGGGACCCTGGTGCTCGCCGGGCTCGGGCACGCCGGCGGACAGGGCTCGTCGGCGTACACCCGGGGCCCGCTGCGGGCGCCGTCGGCGGTGCCCGACCCCGCCACCGGTGAGGTGCCCGCGCCGTTGGACGCGGACGGTCTCGCTGTCGTGGTCGCCGGCTTCGCGGAGGCCGCGGCGGCGGCGGTCGCGGCGGGCTGCGAAGGCGTCGAGGTGCAGGCGGGCCAGCACGCCCTGCTGCGCCAGTTCCTCTCCGGTCTGACGAACCACCGCGACGACGCGTACGGCGCGGACCGGGCGCTGCTGCTGGTCGAGGTGCTCACCGCGGTGCGCGAGGCGGTTGGGCCGTCGGCGCTGGTCGGTCTGCGCTTGACCGTCGACGAGAGGGCGCCGTGGGCGGGGATCACGCCGGCGTCGGCGCGCGCGGTGCTCGCGCGGGTGGCGCCGCTGGTGGACGTCGTGGTGCCGGTGCGCGGGTCGGCGCTGTCGGTGGGCGCGACGCGGCCCGACGCGCACACGGGGCCGGGGTTCCTGCGGGCCGTGTGTGCGGACCTGCGGGTCCCGGGCGTGGCCACCGTGCTCGCGGGGAGCGTGGTCGACCCCGATCTCGCCGACGACGTGCTGCGCACCGGCGACGCCGACCTCGTCGAGATGACCCGCGCCCAGCTCGCGGACGCCGACCTCGTGGCGCTCGTGCGGGCCGGGTCGACGCCGCGCCCGTGCGTGCTGACCAACCAGCGCTGCCGGGTGCGCGACGTCCGCAACCCGCGGGTGTCGTGCACGGTGGCGGGGCCCGAGGTGCCCGAGCGGGTGATCGGGCGGGACGTGGCGCCGGTGCTCGTCGTCGGCGCGGGGCCGGCCGGGCTCGAGGGCGCGCGGACGCTGGCGCGGGCGGGGTGCGCGGTGCGGGTGGTGGAGCGCGAGGGGGAGGCCGGCGGGCTGTTGCGGCTGGTGGCGGGGCTGCCGGGGCTGGAGCGGTTCGCGCGGCTCGTCGCGTGGTGGCGCGACGAGCTGCACGCCCTCGGCGTGGCGGTGGAGCTGGGGGTCGCGGTGGACGTCCCGGCCGAGGGGCGGGTGCTGCTGGCGATCGGGGGCGTCGACCGGCCGTCGCGCGGGATCCCGATCGCCGCGGCGCTGCGCGACGGCCTGCCGCCGGGCCCGGTGGTGGTCGACGACCCGGTGGGCGACGGCGCCGCGGTGGCGCTGGCCGAGCGGCTGGCGGGCGACGGCCGGGAGGTGGCGATCGTGGTGCCCGGCGTGCTCGTGGGACCGGGGCTGGCGCGCACCGGCGACCTCGTCGACGCGCAGGGCCGGCTCGCCCGGGCCGGGGTGCGGCGGGTGCGCGAGGCACGGGTGACGGGGTTCGCCGGCGGCGCGGTGACCGTGGCCGACGTCGTCACCGGTGCCGAGATCGTGCTGCCGGCGACGGCGCTGGTGGACGCGGCGCCGCGGCGCGCGGATCCCGTGGCGCCCCGCCCCGGGCTGCACGTGGTCGGCGACGCCGTCGCTCCGCGAACCGTCGCCGAGGCGGTGCGCGAGGGGCGGGCGGCGGCGCGGGCGTTGCTGTCGTGAGCGATCTCGGGGATCCCGTGCGGCTGGGGCCGCTGGTCGCGCGGAACAGGATCGTCTTCCCCGCGCACCTGACGAGCGCGGCGGTGGCGCGGCGCCCGACCGCCCAGCACGCCGCGTACTACGGGGCGCGGGCGGCCGGTGGAGCTGCGCTGATCATCACCGAGGAGCAGTCGGTGGACCACGCCGACCGCCCCTACGAGAAGCTCGTCGACGGCACCGACCCCGCCGTGGTGCCGGGGTACCGGGCGATCGCCGACGCGGTGCACGCGCACGGGGCGCTGGTGCTCGCGCAGCTCGGGCACAACGGCGGGCAGTCGTCGTCGGTGTACTCCGGCGCGCCGGTGGACGGGGCGGACGACGTGCCCGACCCGATGTTCGGCGAGGTCCCGCGGGTGCTGACCCCGGCCGGGTTCGACCGCCTGGTGGACGGCTTCGGGCTCGTGGCGTCCCATGTGGCGGCGGGTGGGATGGACGGCGTCGAGGTGCAGTGCTCGCAGGCGTCGCTGCTCCGGGCGCTGTTCTCGCGGGGCTCGCCGCGGGCGCTGCCGTTCCTGGTCGCCGTGCTGCGGGCCGTGCGCGCGGCGGTCGGGCCGGGGCGGGTCGTCGGTGTCCGCGTGCAGGGGGACGAGGGGGTGGCGGGGGGACTGTCGACCGCTGACGCCGTGCGCGTGGCCGTCGCGGTCGAGCCGTACGTCGACTACGTCAACACCGCCGTCGGCGTCGCCACCCGCACCCTGCCGCTGATCGAGCCGCCGATGGGCGTGCCCGCGGGCTACGCCGCGCACGTGCCGTCGGCGGTGCGGGCGGCGGTGTCGGTGCCGGTGATCGGGGTGGGGCGGTTCACGACCCCCTCGCAGGCCCGCGAGACGTTGCGGGCGGGCGCGTGCGACCTCGTGGGCGTGGTGCGCGGCCAGATCGCGGACCCGGAGTTCGCGCGCAAGGCCCTCGCCGGCGGGCGCGTGCGGCGCTGCATCGGCTGCAACCAGGAGTGCATCGCGCGCGTGGGCCTCAACCGGCGTCTGGGGTGTGCGGTGAACCCTGGTGCCGGTCGTGAAGCAGCGAACGCCCCATCGGCGTGCTCCCCTGAACTCGCTGCTCCTCCGCGCTCCCCGTTCGCTCGCGTCCTCGTGGTCGGCGGCGGGCCCGCGGGGCTGGCGGCGGCGGTCGCGGCGGCGCGGTCGGGGCACGCGGTGACGCTCGCCGAGCGAGGTGACGCCCTCGGTGGGCAGCTCGCCCTCGCCGCCCGGGCCCCCGAGCGCGGCGAGCTGGCCCACGCCGTCGCCGACCTGGCGCACGCCGCGCGCGAGGCAGGGGTGGCCGTGCGGCTGCGGACGGAGGTGAGCGACGCCGGCGGCGCCGATCTCGTCGTCCTCGCCACCGGCGCCCGCCCGGCCCTGCCCGCGTGGGCCGAGGGGCACGAGCGCGTCGTCGACGTCACCGACGTCCTCGCCGGGCGGGTCACGCCGACCGGGCGCGTGCTCGTCGTCGACGCCGGGCGGTCGCACGCGGCGACGTCGACCGCAGAGCTCCTGGCGCGCCGGGGTGCGTCGGTGGCCACGCTGACCCCGGCCCTCGTCGCGGCGGGCGACCTGGCGCCGACCCTGGACCGCGAGCGCTGGCGCCGCCGGGCCGCCGACCTCGGGATCGTCGAGCACACCGACCGCGTGGTGCTCGGCGCGCGTCCTGGCGGGCTCGACGTGCTCGAGCACCTCACCGGCGAGGTCACGCCGTGGGACGCCGACTGGGTGGTGCACGCGGGCCCGCCGACCCCGCACGTCCCGGACCTGGGCACCCTCGACGTGCCCGTCGTCCGCGTCGGCGACTGCGTGGCTCCCCGGGACCTGGGCGCGGCGATCCGCGAGGGCGCTGCCGTACGTGAGCGATCCTTGGGCCTATAGGCCCGAAGATCGCTCACCTAGGGTCGGCCCCGTGGAGATCGCCGACGCCCGGTGGCCGGAGTGCGAGGACGTGCCCGTGCTACTCGTGCCCGTCGGGGCCACCGAGCAGCACGGCCCGCACCTGCCGCTCGGCACCGACACCCTCGTCGCCGCCACCGTCGCCGCCCGCAGCGGGCTGCCCGTCGCCCCGGCCCTGCCCTACGGCGCGTCGGGCGAGCACGAGACCTTCCCCGGCACCGTCTCGATCGGCACCGAGATCCTCGCCGCGGTGATCGTCGAGCTCGGTCGCTCCGCCTGCCGGTTCGCCCGCCGGCTCGTGCTGGTCAACGGCCACGGGGGCAACGTCGCCGCCCTGCGCGCCGCCGTGCCGATGCTGCGCGCCGAGGACCGCGACGTCGCCTGGTTCCCGTGCAGCGTCCCCGGCGCCGACGCCCACGCCGGCCGCCACGAGACGGCCGTGGTGCTCGCGCTCGCCCCGGACACGGTGCGCGAGGACCTCGCCGCGCCCGGCAACACCGCGTCGCTGCGCGAGCTCATGCCCGCGATCGCGGCCGGCTCGGTGCGCGACGTCAGCCCGTCGGGGGTGCTCGGCGACCCCACCGGCGCCGGCGGGGGCGAGGGCGCCGAGACGGTGTCGGTGATGGTCGCGGGGCTGGTCACGGCCGTGGAGCGCTGGGTGGTCGACGACGCGTCGGGGCGCCTGACCTGAGCTGGTCGCGCCTAGGGTGCGGAGCGTGGGCCGCCCGTTCGCCGACCGCGCCGACGCCGGGCGCGCCCTCGCCGCGCCGCTGGCCGAGCTCGGGTTGCGTCGCCCGCTGCTCGTGGGGCTCGCCCGCGGCGGGGTGCCGGTCGCGGCCACCGCGGCGGCGGCCCTGGGCGGCGGCGCCGAGGTCGGGGTGGGCGTCGCCCGCAAGATCACCGCGCCGGACCGCCCCGAGGCGGGCCTCGGCGCCGTGGCGAGCGGCGGCGAGCCCGTGTGGTTCGACCTCGCGCTGGACCACGCGGGCCTGACCCCCGACGACCTCGCCGACGTCGTCGCCGCCGAGCGCGCGGAAGCCGCCCGGCGCGAGGAGGCGTACGGCCCGCGGGGCTCCGTGGCGGGGCGCGACGTCGTGCTGGTCGACGACGGCGTCGCGACGGGCATGACGGTGCGCGCGGCCCTCGGCGGGCTGGAGGCCGGGGGGCCGGCGCGGGTCGTGCTGGCGGTGCCGGTGGCGGCGCCCTCCGCGCTCGAGCGCCTGGCCGCCGACTGGGGCGGGCGGGTCGTCGCCGTCCTCGTGCCGCCCGACTTCCGGGCCGTCGGCGACGTCTACGACGACTTCGCCCAGCTGACCGACGACGACGTCCGGCGTGTCCTCGGTCGCTGACCCGCCACAGCGACGCTGCCTAGACTCGCCGGTCATCGCCACCCCCACCCTGCCCGCCACGGCTCCGCCCCGGCCGGCGCGCCTCCCGCACGGCTGGACGATCGTGCTCGACCGCCGCGTCCTGCGCGTCGACGGCGGGCGCACGCTCGTCGGCGGGTCGCCGCCGCGCGTGCTGCACCTGTCGCCCGCGGCGTACGGGCGGCTCGCGGGCCCCGGTGGCATCGCGGCGGACGCCCGGCTGACCGTCACCGACGCGACCTCCGCGGCGCTGGCCCGGCTGCTCGCCGACGCCGGCGTCGCGCACCCCGTGCCCGCGCACGGGTCCGCGCCCGGCGCGGACGCCGTGTCGGTCGTGGTGCCGGTGCGCGACCGTCCCCGGGAGCTCGCGCGGCTGCTCGCCGCAGTGCGGGCGACGGCGCCGGGGGTGGGCGAGGTGGTGGTCGTCGACGACGGCTCCGCCGACCCCGACGCGACCTCGCGCGTGGCCGCCGACCACAGGGCCCGGGTGGTCGGTCACCCGACGTCGCGGGGCCCGGCGGCGGCGCGCAACACCGGGGCAGGCGCGGCCACGGGGGAGCTCGTCGCGTTCCTCGACTCCGACGTGGTGCCCGAACCCGGCTGGCTCGAGCCGCTGCTCGGGCACCTCGCCGACCCCGCCGTCGCCCTCGCCGCACCACGCATCGTGGCCTGGTCCCGGGGTGTGGTGACACCTGCCGGTGCCAGCGTGGGGGCCACGCTGGCAGATCCAATACAGCACGCCGATAGGGCGAGAAAAGCCCCCAGCTCGATCGCGCGCCGGGTCGTCGCCCGCTACGAAGAGCGACGCTCCAGCCTCGACCTCGGCCCCCGCCCCGCGCCGGTCACCGCGCGCTCGCGGGTGGCCTACGTGCCCAGCGCCGCGCTGCTCGTGCGCCGCGAGGCCCTGGGCGCCGGGTTCGCCGAGGACATGCCCGTGGCCGAGGACGTCGACCTCGTCTGGCGCCTCGCCGCCGACGGCCACCGGCTGCGCTACGAACCCGCGTCGCGCGTGGCCCACGAGCACCGCGACGCGGTCGGCGCGTGGCTGGCGCGCAAGGCGTTCTACGGCACCGGCGCGGCCCCGCTGGCGCTGCGCCACCCCCGCCGCGTCCCGCCCGTGGCCCTCGCGCCGTGGACGGCGGCGGCGATCACGCTCCTGGGCGTCCAGCGGCGGTGGAGCACGGTCGCGGCGGGCGGCGTCACGGTGATCGCGACGGCCCGCCTCGCCCGGGGTCTGGCGCGCCGGTCTCGCGGTGATCGGGGTGCCGATACGGACACTCAACGTCTGCGACGCCACTTCGCTGACACCACCGGAGCCCTCACCCTCGCCGCCGTCCTCGCGCCTTGGGGCCTCGGCGGCGCGGCGTGGCAGGCCGCCGGCGCCCTGACCCGCCACTGGTGGCCCGCGGCCGCCGTCGCCGCGCTCGCCTCGAAACGCGTGCGCCGGGCCCTCATCGCCGCCGCCGTCGTCGAGGGCCTCGCCGACTGGGCGCGCTTCCGCCCACCCGGGGCCGGGCCGGCCGACGCCCTGGGCCACGTCGTCGCGCACCGCCTCGACGACCTCGCCTACGGCGCGGGCCTGTGGTGGGGCGCGTGGCGCCACCGGACGGCCGCGCCGCTGCGCCCCGATCTCTCCGGGAAGGGACCCGACCGATGACCGTCCTCGTCCGCACGGTGGCCGTCGGCCGCCCCCGCGAGGTCCCCGGACCCCGCGACGGCGACCTGACCAGCACCGCCATCTGGAAGGAGCCGGTCGAGGGCCCCGTCGAGGTCGGGCCCGAGAACCTCGCCGGCGACGAGCAGGCCGATCGCGTGAGCCACGGCGGCCCGGACAAGTCCGTCTACGTCTACGGCGAGGAGGACCTCGCCTGGTGGCGCGGCGAGCTCGGCGCGCTCGACGACCAGGTCTTCGGGCAGAACCTCACCACGGTCGGCTACGACCTCCGCGACGCCGTCGTCGGCGAACGGTGGCGGGTCGGCACGGCCGAGTTCCTCGTCGTCCAGCCCCGCACCCCGTGCTTCAAGCTCGGCATGCGCGCCGGTGACCGCAGCATGCCGCGCCGGTTCACCGCCGCCGTCCGCCCGGGCGTCTACCTGCGGGTCACGACGACGGGCACGCTCGCCGCGGGCGACGAGCTGCACGTCCTGGATCGCCCTGCGCACGGTGTCACCATGGCCGAGGCGTTCGCGATCGTGCACCACGACCGGGACCGCGCCGCCCGGCTCCTCGAGGCGCCGGACCTGCCGGCCGGGTGGCACGCCTGGGCGCGGGAGCGCCTCGCGCACCACCGGTGATCGTGGGGGATTTCCTCGCGTTGAACGCCAGCGTGGCCCCCAGGCTGGCACACCCCGTGGCACAACCCCGGCGGGCCGGCGTAGGCCCCTCGTGAAGCCCGCCCCTCCGTTCGGAGGGGGACGCTGCTGTCCGGAACGGTCTGATTCGGGCGCAGCGTCCGACGCTCCCACCGACCTCGGCCCGCACACGCGGAGCACGGCAGCTTTAACACCCGCGTCTGCGGACCTCGGCCCCGGATCGGCCCGGACCGGCTCGCGATCACCCCCGACCCGCCCACGAGTGGATGTTGCGCCGCCCGGACGTCGGGGGTGTGATGTGGCAGCCGCCACGCCGGAGTTGGTCGGCAACCTGTGCCCGCAGCCGTCGCGGACGAATCCTCGTCGGTGTGTGGGTGCGGTGTTCGAACACCACCACCACGTCCTCGGCCCTCGACGTCCGGGCTCCGGTGCCACGCCGTCGAGCCGAGTGAGGAGTGAGGTCCATGGCACGCATCCGGACCACCGTCGACGGACTCGTCTACGAGGACGACGTCGAGCCCCGCATGCTGCTCGTCCAGTACCTGCGCGAACGACTCGGCAAGACGGGCACGGTGATCGGCTGCGACACCAGCAACTGCGGAGCGTGCACCGTCCACCTCGACGGGTTGAGCGTGAAGTCCTGCTCCGTCCTGGCCGTCCAGGCCAACGGCAGCGAGGTGCTCACCATCGAGGGGCTCGAGCGTGACGGTCAGCTGCACCCGATGCAGCAGGCCTTCCACGACAACCACGCGCTGCAGTGCGGCTACTGCACGCCCGGCATGATCATGCAGTCGATCGACCTGCTCGGGGAGAACCCCGACCCCACCGAGCAGGAGGTCCGGGAAGGCATCGAGGGCAACCTCTGCCGCTGCACCGGCTACCAGAACATCGTGCGTGCGGTCCAGGACGCTGCCTCGAAGATGAAGCCGGGCAGCTCCCCGGCCGCCGAGGCCGGCGCCAAGCAGACCGTCGCCGGCGGAGGCGCCTGATGACGACCACGGAGAACCCCACCACGCCGACCACGGAGATCGGCCGTGACCGGCGCCGCAAGGAGGACCGCCGGCTCATCACCGGGCGGACCCAGTGGACCGACAACAAGGCCCTCACCGGCCTGCTGCACATGGCGATCGTCCGCAGCCCGTTCGCGCACGCGAACGTCAACGCCATCGACACCTCGGCCGCCAAGCAGGTCCCGGGCGTCGTCGCCGTGTACACCGCGGCCGACATCGGGGCCGACCAGGTCCAGCTGCCCTGCGCCTGGCCGATCACCAAGGACATGAAGTCCCCGCAGCGACCGGCGCTCGCCGGCAGCCGCGTGAACTTCGCCGGCGAGGGCGTCGCCGTGGTCGTCGCCCGCAGCGCGGCGATCGCCAAGGACGCGGCCGACCAGGTCGAGGTCGACTACGAGCAGCTCGAGCCGGTCCTCGACATGGAGGACGCGCTCAAGGACGGCGCCACCCTCGTGCACCCCGAGCTGGGCACCAACCAGAACGCCCAGTGGATTTTCGACTCGGGCGAGGCGGGCTCGGGCGGCAGCCTCACCGAGGCCCTGCAGAAGGCCGAGTCCGACGACGACCAGATCGTCGTGCGACGCCGCTTCCGTCAGCAGCGACTCGTGCCGGTGTTCATGGAGCCGCGCTCCACCGTGGTCGACCCCAGCGGCGAGCAGCTGGTCATGTGGTCGTCGACCCAGGTGCCGCACATCCTCAAGACGATGCTGGCGCTGACGCTCGGGCTGCCCGAGCACAAGATCCGTGTCATCGCGCCGGACGTCGGCGGCGGCTTCGGGGGCAAGCTGCAGGTCACCCCCGAGGAGGTCGTGACCCTGCTGGTGGCCCAGAAGCTGGGCAAGCCGGTGAAGTGGACCGAGACCCGCTCGGAGTCGCTGCTCTCGGCACACCACGGCCGTGACCAGATCCAGGACCTGACGATGTCGGTCACGAAGGACGGGCAGATCACGGGCCTGGGCGTCGAGCTCCTGGCCGACATGGGTGCCTACCTCGGCCTGGTCGGGCCGGGCGTGCCGGTCCTCGGTGCGTTCATGTTCAACGCGATCTACAAGATCCCGGCCTATCGGTTCGACTGCACCAACGTCTTCACCACGAAGACGATCACGGACGCCTACCGCGGCGCCGGGCGCCCCGAGGCCACCTTCGGCATCGAGCGGATGATGGACGAGGTCGCCCTGGAGCTCGGCATGGAGCCGATGGAGTTCCGGAAGAAGAACTGGATCCGGAACGACGAGTTCCCGTACACGACGGTCAGCACGATGACCTACGACTCGGGCAACTACGAGGCCGCCACCGAGCAGGCCATGCAGATGTTCGACTACGACGGTCTGCGTCGCGAGCAGGAGGAGCGTCGCCGCCGCGGCGACGTCAAGCAGCTCGGCATCGGCATCTCGACCTTCACCGAGATGTGCGGGCTCGCCCCGTCGCGCGTGCTCGGCTCGCTGGACTACGGCGCCGGCGGCTGGGAGACCGCGTCCATCCGGATGCTCCCCACCGGCAAGGCCGAGGTCGTCGTCGGCGTCAGCCCGCACGGGCAGGGCCACGAGACCGCGTTCTCGCAGATCGTCGCCGACCAGCTCGGCGTCGGCTTCGACGACGTCGAGATCCTCCACGGCGACACCCAGTCGTCCTACCGGGGCCTCGACACCTACGGTTCGCGCTCGCTCGTCGTCGGTGGCATCGCCATCGTCAAGGCGGCCGAGAAGGTCATCGAGAAGGCCAAGCCGATCGCCGCGCACATGCTCGAGGCCTCCGAGGGCGACCTCGAGTTCTCCGGCGGGCGGTTCACGGTCAAGGGCACCGACAAGGGCGTGGGCATCGCCGACATCGCGCTCGCGGTGTTCGCGGCCCACGACTACCCGGAGGGCATCGAGCCCGACATCGACGCCCACGCGACCTTCGACCCCGAGAACTTCTCGTTCCCGCACGGCACGCACCTGTGCGCCGTCGAGGTCGACACCGAGACCGGCATGGTCTCGATGTACAAGTACGTCTGCGTGGACGACGTCGGCAACGTGATCAACCCGCTGATCGTCGAGGGCCAGGTGCACGGCGGCCTGGCGCAGGGCATCGCCCAGGCCCTGTTCGAGGAGGCCGCGTACGACGACCAGGGCACGCTGCTCTCGGGCACGCTGGTCGACTACACGCTGCCCAGCGCGGCGGACCTGATCCACTTCGACACCGCGAACACCACCACCGCGTCGACCACCAACCCGCTCGGGGTCAAGGGCGTCGGCGAGGCCGGGACGATCGCCTCGACCCCCGCGGTCGTGAACTCGGTGCTCGACGCGATCCGCCACCTCGGTGTCAAGGACATCGACATGCCGACGACGCCCTACCGCGTCTGGTCGGCCATCCAGAAGGCGTCGGGCACCGCCGGTCGCGGCGACGAGGCGAACATCGCCTCGCCGGGCGCCGGTCTGGGCTCCACGGCCAGCGACATCTCGAAGGGCGACACCCAGGGAGGACACCTGTGATCCCGGCCCAGTTCGACTACGTCCGGCCCACCACGGTCGACGAGGCGCTGCAGGCGCTGCGTGACGGCGGGGACGACGCCAAGATCCTCGCCGGCGGGCAGAGCCTGCTGCCGGTGCTGCGGCTCCGCATGGCGGACCCGTCGCTGATCATCGACCTCAACGGCATCGCCGAGCTCAAGGGTGTCCGAGAGGAGGGTGACCGCATCGTCGTCGGGGCGATGACGTCGCACTACGACGTCACCCGCGACGACACGCTGCGCCAGCACGTCGCGCTCATCCAGGAGGCGACCAAGACGGTCGCCGACCCGCAGGTGCGCCACAAGGGCACGCTCGGCGGGGCCCTGGCCCACGCCGACCCGGCCGGCGACCTCGCCGCCCCGGCGCTGGCCCTCGAGGCCGAGTTCGTCATCGCGGGCGCCAGCCGAGACGGGTCCGGGACGAGCACCCGCACGGTGGCGGCGGCGGACTTCTTCGAGGACTACTTCACGACCGCCATCGGCGACGCGGAGCTCCTCACCGAGATCCGCTTCCCGAAGTACACCGGGTGGGGCGCGCGGTACGAGAAGTTCAACCGGGTCGCCCAGGCCTGGTCGATCGTCGCCGTGGCCGCCACGGTGAAGGTCGACGGGGGCACGATCTCCGACGCCCGCATCGGTCTGACCAACATGGCGGGCACCCCGGTGCGCGCCCGGGCCGTGGAGTCGGCCCTGGTCGGCCAGAGCGCGACCGAGGAGAATGTCCGCAAGGCCGCCCAGGCCGCCGCCGAGGGCACCAGCCCGACCGCCGACGCCGACGCCGGTTCCGACTACCGCGAGCACCTCGCACGGGTGCTCACCGGTCGGGCCGTCCTCGCCGCCGCGGGCTGACGCTCCCGCGTCGACCGCCGTCCGACGACCCGTTCGTCACGACGCCCCGGCCCGCCCCCGCCTCGCGGGGGCGGGCCGCCGTCGTGAACCGCACCCTCTCGGAGGTACGCCAGTGAAGCTCGAGAACGAGTTCACCGTCCCGGTGGACATCGACACCGTGTTCGACGCCCTGAACGACCCGGAGAAGGTCACGCCGTGCTTCCCCGGGGCCACCCTCGACTCGCGCGACGGGGACGACTTCACCGGCACGGTCAAGGTGAAGCTCGGCCCGATCTCGATGACCTACAAGGGCAAGGGCACGTTCATCGAGCGCGACAAGACCAACCACAAGGTCGTCGTCGACGCCCAGGGCCGTGACTCGCGGGGCAACGGCACCGCGTCGGCCAAGGCCACGCTGACGATGACCGACGAGGGCGGCAAGACCAAGGTCAACGTCCTCACCGAGATGCAGGTGACCGGCAAGCCCGCGCAGTTCGGCCGCGGCGTGATGGCCGACGTCGGAGACAAGATCCTCGGTCAGTTCGCGACGTGCCTCGCCGACGAGTTCGGCAGCGCGTCCGGCGGGCCGGCCGCGGCGGGCGTCAGCGGCACCGACACCGCCGCGTCCGGCGGCAACGGCACCGCCCCGGCCCCCGAGGCCGTGTCCGGTGGCTCCGGCGCGCCGGTCACCGGGCCGCCCTCGCCCGCCCCGGTGGCGTCCGGCTCGGGCGCGCCCGCCGCGGCGGCCATGCCCACCACGGTGGCCGAGGCCTCGAAGGGCGACCAGGGCGCCAAGCCCGGCGCGTCCGTCGGCGGGGCCGCGAGCGGCACCGGCCAGGCGGCCGCCCAGCCGAGCCAGCCGCGTCGCCAGCAGGTCGAGGCCATCGACCTGCTCGACAGCTCGCGCGACGCGATCCTCAAGCGCATGGTGCCCGTGGGCATCGGCGCCGGCGTCCTCGCCGCGCTGATCGCGATCATCCTGGTCGTGCGCGGGCGTTCGTCCTAGTCGCGTCCGTGTTCGCAGCGATGGGCCCCTTCGGTCGAGTAGACCGACCGGAGGGGCCCTTCGCCCGTGTCCGGGGTCCCGCACGGCACAGTGACGACCATGACCGCCTCCCCGACCTCGCGCACCGCGGTCCTCCTCGACGCGCTGCACGGGGGGACACCGCTGGTGCACTGCGTGACGAACCTGGTCGCCACGAACTTCTCCGCCAACGCGCTGCTCGCGCTCGGCGCGTCGCCGGCGATGGTGGAGGACCCCGAGGAGGCCGGCGAGCTCGCCGCCGTCGCGGGTGCGCTCGTCATCAACACCGGGACGATGTCGCCGGCGCGCGCCGACGGGATGCACGCCGCGGTCGTCTCCGCCCGCGGTGCGGGGACGCCGTGGCTGCTCGACCCCGTCGGCGCCGGCCCGCTGACCATGCGCACGCGGGTGGCGGGGCACCTGCTCGACCTCGGGCCGACGGTCGTGCGCGGCAACGCCTCGGAGATCCTCGCGCTGGCCGGACAGGAGGGCGGGGGTCGCGGGGTGGACGCGACCGCCTCCGTCGAGGACGCCGCCGGCGCCGCCGACGAGCTCGCGCGCCGGCACGGCACGGTGGTCGCCGTCAGCGGCGTGGTCGACCGGCTCACCGACGGGTCCACCGTGCACCGCGTCGCCGGCGGCCACCCGCTGATGGGCCGCGTGACGGCCATGGGCTGCGCGCTGGGCGCCCTCACCGCCGCGTTCCTCGCCGCCGCCCGCACCACCGGTGACGACGCGCTGACGGCCGCCGTCGCCGCGCACGCCGTCGTCGGCGCCTGCGGGGCCGCCGCCGGGGCGACCGCCCGCGGGCCCGGGTCGTTCGTCCCCGCGTGGCTGGACGAGCTGGCGGCCCTCGACACCGCCGCCGCGGCCGGCACCGACGCGCTGGTGGACCCGGCGTGACGCCGCTCGATCCCCGCCTCTACCTCATCGTCGACCCGGTGCACGGTCCCGGCGACCCGCTCACCGTGGTGCGCGCCGCCGTGGCCGGCGGGGTCACCGCCGTGCAGGTCCGCGCGCCGGACGCCACCGGCCGCGAGCTGTTCGCGGCCACGCGGGCGGTGCTCGACGCGCTGCGCGACGCCGGGGTGGCGGTGATCGTGGACGACCGCCTCGACGTCGCGCTGGCCGCCGGCGCCGACGGTGTGCACCTCGGCCGGAACGACGTCCCGCCGGAGGCCGCGCGCCGCGTCGCCGGCCCGGGGCTGTCGATCGGCTGGTCGGTGACCGGGCCCGACGACCTCGATGCCGCCCGCGCCCTCCCGGCCGGCACGATCGACCTCCTCGGCATCGGCCCTGTGTTCGCGACCGCCACCAAGCCCGACGCCGCCCCGCCCACCGGCGTCGACGGCCTGCGCCGGCTGTGGGAGGACGCGCGGGCGCTCGGGCTGCCCGCGGTGGCCATCGGCGGGATCGGGCCGGACAACGCCGCCGAGGTCCTCGCCGCCGGCGTCACCGGGCTCTGCGTCAGCTCGGCGATCGCCGGCGCGCCCGATCCGGGCGCCGCAGCCCACACTTTGCGCTCCGCGCTCGTGAGCGCTCGCCCGTCGTGGGGCACGGACAACCACGCACAGGCCGGTGGCCCAGACTGATCCCGTGCGCCCCGGTCCCACGAACTCCCTCGTCGACGTCGCCGGCCTGCAGGTCGGGCACGCGCAGCTGACCGGGGAGGGCGCGCTGTCGGGGACGACGGTCGTGCTCCCGGGCCCCGACGGCGCGGTGGCGGGCGTCGACGTGCGCGGCGGCGGCCCCGGCACCCGCGAGACCGACGCCCTCGACCCCCGCACGCTCGTCGAGCGCGTGCACGCCGTCGTGCTCACCGGCGGCAGCGCCTACGGGCTCGCGGCGGCCTCGGGGGTCGCCGACATGCTCGGTGACGCCGGGCGGGGCTTCCCCGTCGGGCGCGGTCCGGGCGAGGTCGTGCCCGTCGTGCCCGGCGCCGTGGTCTTCGACCTCGGGCGGGGCGGGCGCTTCACGGCGCGTCCCACCGCCGACACCGGGGCCGCGGCGCTCGCCGCCTGCAGCGATGCCCCGCCCGCCGAGGGCGTCGTCGGCGCGGGCACCGGCACGCTCGTCGGCGGGCTCAAGGGCGGCGTCGGCACCGCGTCGGCGGTGCTGTCGGACGGGACGGTGGTGGCCGCGCTGGTGGTCGCCAACGCGGCGGGCTCCGCGGTCGACCCCGTGACCGGCGAGCTCTGGGGCTCCCGGCACCGGTACGACGGCGACGCCGAGCTCCCCGCCCTGCCCGCCGACCGGTCCGCGCTGCTCGCGGCCCTGCAGGAGGCGGCCGCCCCGCCGACGCTCAACACGACGATCGGCGTCGTCGCCACCGACGCCGGGCTGTCGGTGGCCCAGTGCGCCAAGCTCGCGGCGGTCGGCCACGACGGCCTCGCCCGCGCCGTGCGCCCCGTGCACGGGATGACCGACGGCGACACGCTCTTCGGGCTCGCCACCACGGCGCGCCCGGCGCCGGATCTCTTCGCGCTCCAGGAGATCCTCACCGCGGGCGCCGACTGCGTCACCCGCGCCGTCGTCCACGCCGTCCTCGCCGCCCGCTCGGTGCAGACGCCGGCGGGGCACTGGCGCGCGTACCGCGACCTGGTGGGGTGACCGCCTCGCGCGGCACCATGGAGCGCGTGGAGGGCTACCGCGAGCGGCCGGTGGCGCCCGGGGTGGTGCTCTGGGCCAGCGACGGGTCGGCGACGACGATCCTCCCCGACGGCTGCCTCGACCTGATCTGGAACGGCGCCGGCCTCGTCGTCGCCGGGCCGGACGCGGCCGCGCGACACCACGCGGGCGGTCCCCCGCACACGGGCCTGCGCTTCTCCCACGGACGCGGGCCGGCCCACCTCGGCGTCCGCGCCGACGAGCTGCGCGACACCACGGCGCCCCTGGCCGCCGTGTGGTCCGACGCCGCGGCGCGTGAGCTCACCGAGCGCGTCGCCGACGACCCCGCCCGCGTGCTCCCCGGCCTCGCCACGCTGCCGGGCGCCGACGACCGCTTCGGCGCCCGCGTGTTCGCTGCCCTGCAGCGGGGCGCCGGCGTCGCGGGCCTGGCCGACGCCCTGGGCACCACCACCCGCACCCTGCACCGGCGCTGCCTGCCGGTGTTCGGCTACGGCCCCCAGCACCTCGGGCGGATCCTGCGCCTGCAGCGCGCGCTGGCCCGCGCGCGGGCCGGGACGCCGTGGGCGGAGGTCGCCGCCGTCGAGGGCTTCGCCGACCAGCCGCACCTGGCCCGCGAGGTCCGCGCCCTCGCGGGCACGACGCCGGGCCGCCTACTGCAGTAGCGCGAACAGGTCCACCTGCGACCCGTCGGGGTCGTGCACCACGGCGTAGCGCATGCCCCACGCGGCGTCCCACGGCGCCAGCTCGCCGACGTGCCCGGCGTCGACCAGCGAGGTGTAGACGGCGTCGACCTCGGCGGGCGAGTCGCACCGGAAGGCCAGCGCGTTGCGCTTCCCGCCGCTCGGCGGGGTCCAGGACGGGTCGATGGAGCGGACCGTGGCCTCGGTGTCGAAGGCCAGGCGCATCCCGCCGCCGAGGTCGACCTCGACGTGGGGCTGGCCGTCGGCCTCGGGCGGCGCGTCGAGGCCCAGGCGGCGGTAGAAGGCGAGGGCGGCGGCCATGTCGGAGACGACGAGCTCGACGACGGTGAGACGGGGCGGCATGGCCGAGACCGTAGGCGCCGTCCGCCCCGCGGGGCTTGGAGCGATCGGACAGGATGCGCACGTGCCGCACGCCGAGGAGCGCACGCTGGGCTTCACCGCTCCGCTGCGCGCCGACAACCTCTTCGGTCACCTCGTGGCCACCGCGGTCCCGGGCGTCGAGGAGTGGCACGACGGCGCGTACCGACGCAGCCTCGACCTTCCCGGCGGGCCCGGCGTCGTCGCGCTGCAGCCCGGTGCCGACGGAATCCGCGCCGTCCTGACCCTCACCGACCCCGCCGACGCCGACCGCGCGACGACGCTCGCGCGCCGCATCCTCGACCTCGACGCGGACCCGGTCGCGGTCGACGCCACCCTGCGCGCCGACCCCGTCCTCGCCCCGCTCGTCGACGCCGCGCCGGGCCGCCGGGTGCCCGGCTCGCCCGACCCCGACGAGTTCGCGGTGCGCGCCGTCCTCGGCCAGCAGGTCTCCACCGCCGCCGCGCGCACCCACGCCGGCCGCCTCGTCCGCGGGCACGGCACGCCGCTGCCCGAGGGTTTCGCCGGCGCCGGCAGCACGCTCACCCATCTCTTCCCGAGCGCCGCCGCGCTGACGGCCGTCGACCCCGACGAGCTCGGCATGCCGCGCACCCGCAAGCGCACCCTGCTCACGCTCGTGCAGGCGCTGGCCGACGGCGACGTCGTGCTCGACCCCGCCGGCGTCCCCGCGGCCCGCGCGGCCCTCGGCGCGCTGCCCGGGATCGGGCCCTGGACGGTCGACTCGGTGGCCATGCGCGCCCTCGGCGACCCGGATGCGTTCCTGCCCTCCGACCTCGGGATCCGCGTCGCGGCCGAGCGCCTCGGGCTCCCGGGGCGCGACCGCGACCTCGTCGCGCGCGCCGAGGCGTGGCGCCCGTACCGGGCCTACGCGACGCAGTACCTGTGGGCGGCGCTGGACCACGCCGTCAACGTGATGCCAGGGTGAGCGCGTGGACGCCGACGACGAGATCTGGAGCGCGCTCGACAAGGTCGCGGAGACGCGGACCCTGCTCGTGGCCTGCGCCTTCGACGGCGCGCTCGCCGCGGACGACGGCGATCCCGCCCAGGCCCGCGCCGAGCAGCAGTCCTCCGAGGCGCTCAACGTCCTCATCGCCCTGCCCGCGACGACGGTGGCGGTGGTGTCGGAGCGGCCGGCCGAGGAGGTCGCCGAGCTGATGTTCCTCAGCGGCGCGAAGGGCGGGGGACGGGTCGTCGCCCCCGAGGGCGTCGACGCGCTGCGCGCCGAGGTCGGGGCCACCGCGGTGGTCGCGGTCGGCGTGCTGCCCGACCCGGTGCCCGGCGACGACGACGTCGTCATCGGCCTGGCGACGATCCTCGGGACCGAGGACGCCCCGTACCAGGTGGAGGACGTCGACGACGTCGCCGAGCTGCTCGAGGAGCTGGCGAGCCTGCGCCGCCGGGTCTGACCGTCAGAACAGCAGGCGGTCGCGGCCCTCGAGATCGAGCAGCGCGCGCTTGCGCTCCAGCCCGCCCGCGTAGCCGGTGAGGCTCCCGTCGGCGCCGACGACGCGGTGGCACGGCACGACGATCGCGACGGGGTTGCGGGCCATCGTCCCGCCGACGCGCCGCGCCTCGGCGGGGCCGAGGCCCACCGCGGCGGCGAGCTTGCCGTAGCTCACGGTCTCGCCGTAGCCGACGGCGGCGAGGCCGTCGAGGACGCGGCGGTCGCCCGCCGGGTGGGCGTCGAGGTCGACGGGCACGGTGAACTCCCGCAACGTGCCGGCGAAGTAGGCGTCGAGCTCGCGGCGGGCGAGCTCGAGTACTCGGCCCGCGTCCCCGTCCGGGAACCCTTCGCCGTCGCCGGGCGAGAACCCGAGCAGGGTCAGCCCCCGCGGTGACGCGTCGAGGTGCAGCGGGCCGATCGCGGTGTCGTGGACGACGCTCATGTCCTGGGGAACACCGACTCGGCCGAAAGCGTGGCGGTCAGCCGCCGGCGAAGGGCGGCAGGACGTCGACGACCGCACCCGATGCGGGCACCACGGTGCGGTCGCGCACGGCCACCTCGTCGAGCAGGAAGCTGGCGGCGGCGAGCACGCGGGCGAGTGCTTCGCCGTGGTCGGCGGCCAGGGCGGCGACGAGGTCGTCGACGGTGGCGCCCGCGGGGACGGTCACGTCCTCGCTGCGCGTGCCGGCGGCGGCCTTGGCGCCCGCGAAGTAGCGCACGGTCAGGGTGGTGGTGGGCGCCGAGGGGGCGCTGGTGGCACGGGTGGGCGCGCTCATCATCCTCCGATCGCGCTCATGGGACGGTCGGGCTGCAGGAAGCCGGGCTCGTCGATGCCGTGCCCGGGCTTCTTGCCCCACATCGCCACGCGCCAGGCGTCGGCGATCTCGTCGTCGCTGCCGCCGCCGCGCAGCAGGGCGCGCAGGTCGTTCTCGCTGCGCGCGAACAGGCAGGAGCGGACCTGGCCGTCGGCCGTCAGCCGCGTGCGGTCGCACGCGCCGCAGAACGGGCGGGTGACCGAGGCGATGACGCCGACCTTGGCCGGCGACCCGTCGTGGCCGGTCCACCCGTCGACGAGGAAGCGCTCGGCCGGCGCGCCGCCGCGCTCGGCCGGGTCGGGCAGGAGGTCGAAGCGGGTGCGCAGCGAGGCGAGGATCTGCTCGGCGGTGATCATGCGGTCGCGCTGCCACGAGTGCCCGGCGTCGAGGGGCATCTGCTCGATGATGCGCAGCTCGTAGCCCTCGTCGAGCGCCCAGGCCAGGAGGTCGGGCGCCTCGTCGTCGTTGAGGCCGGGCATGAGCACCGTGTTGACCTTGATCGGGTCGAGCCCGTGCTCCCGGGCCGCGCGGAGCCCGTCGAGGACGTCCTGGAGCCGGTCGCGCCGGGTGATCTCGGCGAAGCGCTCGGGGCGCAGCGTGTCCAGCGAGGCGTTGACGCGGTCCAGGCCCGCCGCGGCGAGGGCGGCGGCGCGGCGCGTGAGCCCGAGGGCGTTGGTGGTCACCGACATCTCCGGCCGCGGCGTGAGCGCGGCGGTGGCGGCGACGATGTCCTCGAGGCCCTTGCGCAGCAGCGGCTCGCCACCCGTGAAGCGGATCTCCTGCACGCCCAGGCGTTCGACGGCGATGCGCACGAGGCGCACCACCTCGTCGTCGGTGAGCGCCTCCTCGCTGGGCATCCACTCCAGGCCCTCGGCGGGCATGCAGTAGGTGCAGCGCAGGTTGCAGCGGTCGGTGAGCGAGACCCTCAGATCGGTGGCGACCCGGCCCCACGCGTCGACCAGACGGGCGTCGTCAGGTCGGCCGGTGGTGTCCGTGGTGGCGGTGTCGGCCCCGGGGACGGCCGGCACACCGAGATCGAGAACGGTCATCACCATCCACCCTAACCGCGGCGCGCGGCGGCGGTGGGCGACATCTCCGCAGGTGGGTGGCCCTGCGCCGCAGGTGCGGTGCGTCGTCCGGGCGACGCTGCGCACGTGCGGGCGCACGCCGGGCACAACGGTCCGATCGGAGGGGCTCAGGGACCCCGGGGGAGCAGGCCGTGGACGGCGGCGCGGGCGAGGCCGGCGGCGATCGTGCCGTCATCGTGGTCGGGAGTCGGGCCGCCGGCGAACGACTCGAGGAACGCGCTCATCTGGCAGGCGCCGAGCAGCAGCACCGCGGCGGCCCGCGGGTCGACCGCGGCGGCGACGCGGCCGGCGTCCCGCTCCGCGGCGAGGTAGGCCGCGACGGCGTCGACCACGGCGTGCGGACCGGTGCCCAGGCGGTCGAGCGCGGCACGGTGGGCGGCGAGCACGGCGGGTTCGGAGTACAGCGAGGCGGCCATCGGGAACGTCTCGCGGTAGAAGGCGAGCGCGTCGGCGGCGACCCCGGCGAGGACCGCCTCGACGTCCGCCGTGCCCACCCGGGCGGGCAGCGCGTCGAGCCGCCGGCCCAGCCCCGAGGGCAGGCGCTCGACGAGCACGGCGACGAAGAGCGCCGTCTTGTCCTCGAAGTGCTTGTACAGCGCGGCCTCGGAGAACCCGGCCTCGCGCGCGATCTCCTTGGTCGTCGCGCGGGCGAGGCCCCGGGTGCGCATCACCGTGTAGGCGGCGTCGAGCATGCGGTCCCGCGTGCTTGACCCGGTCCGCGGCATCCCGTCATCCTAGGTTGGTAAGTACTTACTCACCGAGGAGGGGCCGTGCGGGTCGTGCTGCTGGGGGCGTCCGGGCGCACCGGACGCGAGGTCGTGGCGCAGGCCCTCGCGCAGGGCCACGAGGTGGTCGCCGTCGCCCGCGCGGGTTCCGACGTGCCCGACGGGGTCGAGATCCTGCGGGCCGGCTTCGACGACGACGCCGCGGTCGAGGGGGCGGTGCGCGGGGCCGACGCCGTCGTCTCGGCGCTGGGTGGCCGCGAGCGGGGCCCACGGACGGTGTGCGCCGACGGTGTCGCCGCCGCGGTGACCGCCATGCGGGCCACCGGGGTCCGCCGGCTCGTCGTCGTCAGCGCGGCGGGGATGCCCGGCGAGGGCGACGACCTCCCGACGCGGTGGGTGCTCAAGCCGATCCTGCAGCGGGTCTTCCGCGACGCCTACGCGGACATGGCGCGGATGGAGGAGATCGTGCGGGCGAGCGGCCTGGACTGGACGATCGTGCGCCCGCCGCGGCTGGTGGACGGCGTGCGGACCGACCGCTACCGGCGCACGCTCGACCGCCACGTGCACGGCGGGCGCCAGGTCTCCCGGGCCGACGTCGCCGCCGAGGTCCTGCGGGCGGTGACCGACCACGACACCGTCGGGCACCTCGTGGCGATCGCGGACTGACACGCTCGGCCCCGGACGGGTGACACGCCGGGGCGATCGGGTCCCCGGGCGCGGCGCGCCGGGCCACTAGCGTCGGCGGCCATGTCCACCGGTCGGCGCCGCCGGGGCTGGCTGGTCCCGACCCTGCTGGTCGCCGTCCTGATCGCCGGGGCCGCGGGCGCGGTGATCGTGCTGCGCTTCCCCGACCTCGTGCCGGGTCCGTCGGCCACCGTGGTGCCCGTCGTGCGCGCCGACGTGGTCGCCGAGGTACGCGCGCCCGGCGCGGTCCGCAGCGCCGCCGAGTCCGAGGTGTCGTTCTCGGTCAGCGGCACCGTCACGGCCATCGAGGTGGCGCCGGGGACGCCCGTGCGGGCCGGTGACGAGCTCGCCCGCCTCGACACGGGGCCGACCACCGGCCGCCTCGACGCCGCCCGGGCCGCCCTCGACGCCGACCTCCGGGAGGTCGACCTCGCCCGCCAGCGCGTCCCCGTCGACGTGGTGGTCCTCGCCCGGGCGGAGGCCGACGCGGCCCGCGACCGCGCCGACGTGGGCGACGCCGAGCGGGCGCTCGAGGACGCCGTCCTGCGCGCCCCCCGCGACGGCACCGTGACCGCGGTGGCCGGCCAGGTCGGCGACCGGGTGCTCGCGGGCGCGCCCACCCCCGACGACGCGCCGAGCCGACGGCCCTTCGTGCGCCTCGCCGACCTCGGGGCGCTGGTCGTGCGGGCGTCGGTGGCTCCGCGCGACGTCGCCCGGGTCGAGGCCGGCCAGCCGGCGAGCGCGGCGGTGGACGGGGCCGGCCCGGCCGTGTTCGGCGAGGTCGTCGGCGTCGAGCCCGCACCCGGATCGGACGGCGCCTACGGGGTGACCGTGGCCGCCGCGACCCCGCCGCCGGCGCTGCGCGTGGGCCAGGGCGCGCAGGTGCGCGTCCTCGTGGCCCGGGCGATCGGCGTCCCGGTCGTGCCGGTCGAGGCCGTGCGGGTGACCGGCCCGGACCGTGGCACGGTGCTCGTCCGCGCGCCCGAGGGCCGCGGACCCGACCGGGCCGTCGCCGTGACGACCGGGCTCGCCGACGACGTGTCGATCGAGGTCCGGGACGGGCTGCGGGTCGGCGACCGCGTCGTCGTCCCGCGCACCCCGTTCGTCGGGGCGCGCCCGTGACCGCGCCCGACGAGGAGGACACCGACCCGCGGGCCGCCCTGCCCCCGCTCGCGCCGCCCGAGCGTCCCCGCCCGCGGCGGTGGGTGATCGGGCTGGCGCTGCTCACGGTGTTCGTGCTCGGGGTGGTCGGCGGGGTGCTCGCCGACCGCCACCTCGCGGTCGGGTGCCGGGGCTGCCCGCCGCCCGCGGGGGAGGGGACGCCGCTGGTGGGGACGGTGGAGAGCGTGGCCGACGGCCTGCTGGCGGTGCGCACGCCCGAGGGTCGGCTCGTGGTGGTGCGGGCCGCCCCGGACACCCGCGTGCTCGACGAGCGCCCCCGCGCCGGCGGGCCGGCGGGGCTGTCGCGCGGGACGCGCGTGAACGTGGTCGGGGTGCGGGACGCGGACGGGCTGCTCACCGCCCTCGAGGTCGGGGTGCCGGGCTGATCCGGTCAGGAATCGAGAAGCAGCGATCTGTGGGCCCTCCCTAGCGTTCTTCCTCGTCGGGAAGCGCACGGGAGGGGGCGGACAGATGACGCAGGCAGAGGTCGCGACGGGGGCACGGCCGGGGAGACGGGCCAGGGTCATCCGGCAGACCCATCGCTGGGTGAGCATCGCGTTCGTGATCACGGTCGTCGCGTCGACGGTCGTCGTGGCCGGGGGCAGCGCCGCCCTGTTCTGGGTGGTCTACACGCCGCTGCTCCCGCTCGCCGCCCTCGTGCTGACGGGTCTGTGCCTGTTCGCCCTCCCGTACTCGGCGCGCCGACGGGCGGCGGCCGGGGGCCGCTGAAGGCCCTCGCGTCGAGCGGTGCGGCTCGTCCGTCGCCGAGGCGAGTGCCGAGCGCCCCGCGCGAGCCCGTCGGCTTCCCCGAACGACCCGTGGTTGTCGGGGGTGGGCGCTAGTGTCGACCCATGTTCGAACACGTGTTCGCATCGCTGCCGGAGGGTGTCGCCACGACGCCTCCCGGTGCGGCGTTGGGCGCGCTGCTCGAGCAGGTCGACCCCCGCACAGTGTCCCCGCACGACACCGTGGTGCTGGTGCGGGCGTGGCGCCGCCAGCTCTCCCACCACGAGGCCCGCTTCGCCCTCGCCGCCCGCGAAGCCGCCCTCGCCGACCCCGACCGGCCCGGCGGCCGCCGCGAAGGGATGGGCGAGTTCTCCGCTGATGAGTTGCGGGTGGTGCTGCACGAGTCCCGCACCCGGGTGGGGAAGCTGCTGGGTCAGGCCGACACGGCGATCGCCGCGATCCCGCCGCTGTGGGCGGCGTGGGACGCCGGGCGCATCGACACCGACCGCGTCCGCATCTGTGTCACGTGGACGTCGTCGTTGTCGGCCGAGCACGCCGCCCGGGTGGTGCGCGAGGTCCTACCCGAGGCCCCGCGGTTGACGTTGTCGGGGTTGATCGACCGCATCCAGCAGCTCGCGTCGGGGCTCGACCCCGGGTGGGCGGCCCGGCTCTACGACAACGCCCGCCGCCAGCGTCGGGTGCGGACGCGGCGCACCGAGGCCGGCACCCTCAACCTCTCCGCCCTGGACCTGCCCCTCGACGCCGGCTGCCGGTCGGCGGCGCACATCGACGCCATGGCCGTGCGCGCCAAAGCCCTCGGCCATCCGGGGCTGATCGACACCATCCGCACCGACATCCTGCTGGCCCTGCTCTCCCCCCGCGGCGCCGGGCACGACGACGACACCGTCATCGCCGCGGTCATCGCCGCCGCCGACCCCGCCGACCCCCCGGGCCGCCGGTCACCCCAGCACGTCGGCCGCACCCGACCCGCCCGAGAGCCTGCCGAAGACGACGGGGAGCCCGACGGGGAGCCGGCCCGGCCTGGTGGTGGCCCGCGGCGGTCGCGGATCGAGCTGCGGGTGGGTCTGCTGACGTTGTTGGGGCTCGACGAGAAGCCCGCGACCATGCCCGGCTACGGGGTGGTGCACAGCGTGCTGGCCCGCCAGTTCGCCCGCCAGCTCTGTTCGGCGCAGTGGCGGGTCGCGGTCACCGACGACCAGGGGTTGCCGGTGGCGGCGCTGCTGCTGCGCCGCCGGCCCCGCGGCTACGCCACCACCCCACCCGAGGACCCGTCTGACACCCCGGTGATCGGGCCGCGCCCGATCGTCGAGCTCCACATCGACGAAACCGCCCTGGACCGGCTCCGCCCCGCCGAGCACCCCGGCTGGACCGAGGTCATCGAGGAGCTCCAGGCGCAGTACGCCGCGTGGCGCCCACCCGAGCCCGAGAGTGCCACCGAGGCGGCGCGGCGGCTGCCGCCCGAGGCCCTCACCCGCTGGATCCAGGTCCGCGACCGCACCTGCGTGTTCCCGCCGTGCCGGGCGTCGTCGGTGGCCGCCGACATCGACCACACCCGCGCCGCCACCACCGGCGGCCCCACCGCGGGGGCGAACCTCGGGGCGCTGTGCCGCCACGACCACCGCCTCAAGCACGAAGCCGGCTGGCACCTCGACCAGACCGCACCCGGCACCTTCACCTGGACCAGCCCCACCGGCCACACCTACCGACAGCACCCCCAGGCCGCGGCCCCCGACATCCCGCCGCCCGCGACCTTCCGGCCCCGCTCCAGCACCACACCCACCGAACTCGCCAGCGACGAACCCCTCTGGACCAACGACCCCTACCCCGACACCGACCCCGCCAGCCCACCCGGACGCCACGGGCGACCCGACGACCCGCCGTTCTGAGTGACGGGCCTGCTCTCGCGGGCCGTGCTCAGAGCGCTCGGTTGAGCCAGTTCAGCAGGTCGGCGCCCCACCACGAGTCCGTGGCGCCGGCCGGGGTGACGGGCGCGGGCGTGTAGGGCGGGTCGGGCGGCAGGTCGAGCACCAGGCCCGGCGGCGGGATGCGCGTCGTGGTGGTGGTGGTCGTCGTGCCCGGCTCGGTGACCTCGGGTGCCGTCGTGGTCGTGGACGCTGGCGGAACCACCGTGGTCGTCGTCGGCCCGGCCGTGAGCGGCACGGTCACAGTCGTCGGGACGATCACGGTCGTCGGCGCGAGCGTGGTGGTCGTGGGCGCGAGCGTCGTCGTGGTCGGCGCGACCGTCGTCGTGGTGGTCGGCGGCACCGTCGTGGTTGTCGTGCTCGGGGGCACCGTCGTCGTCGTTGTCGGCGTGACGGTGGTCGTGGTGGTCGGTGGCACGGTCGTCGTGGTCACCGGCACCGTCGTCACCGGCGCCGCCGTGGTCTCGGTCCGCGTCTCGGTCCTGGTCCGCGTCGCGGTCTCGGTCGTCGTCCGCGCCGGCGCGGCGGTGCTGGTCAGCCACAGCCCCCGCAGCACCGGCACCGCGCCGTCCGCCCCGCGGCGCAGCAGCACCCGCACCGACAGCTCGCCGGTCGGGCGGGGGAGGGTCGCCTCACCGCTGCGGGGCACGGTCACCCACGGACCCCAGTGCCCGTCGGCGCCCAGCCCGCGGGCCTGGACCACGACGCTCGTCCCCTCGGGCGTCTCGGCGGCCGGCACCCCGGACACGGCGGACACCGGCCCCTCGGTGCGCCGGGGGGCGAGGACGAGCTCGCCGATCTCGAGCCCGCTCGGCCGGACCGCGCCGTCGACGAGCTCGACGCCGCGGTCGTCACCGCCGGCCAGCGCGATCTCGGGGGCCCAGCTCTCGGTGCCGGCCGTCGCGGCCGCGGGCACGGCGAGCGCCACGGTGAGACCGACCCCGCCGGCCACGAGCGCGAGGACCGCCGCCGGGCGGCGTCGGGGATCAGCAGGTCGGGACATCGCGCGCCTCCAGCAGGTCGGCGGGCACGTACTGGGCGTCGCCCACGCGGATCCAGCGCGGGCCGATCCCGGTGCGCCCGCCCGGGCCGTCGGCCGCGCACTCGTAGGTCACGCGGGCCCGCGGGGCGACGACGCCGACGACCGGCGCGTCGGGGGCCGGTGCGGCCCGGACCTCGACGCGGGCGTCCCGGTCGAGCGGGCTGCCCGAGGGCCCGGTACCCGTCCAGAGGTAGGTGACGGAGACCCACGCGTTGTCGGTGAGCCCGAGGTCGTCGCGGAACGTGCCGTCGGCGAGGTCGATGCCGGCCGGGTTGGTCACGCGGCGACCGGAGCCGTCGCGGCCGTCGCGGTAGCCGTCGGCGAAGGCGGCCTCGGCCTGCGGTCGTCCGCGGGGCAGGTCGCCGAACGCCTGGCGCTGGTCGGGGGTGTTCCAGTGGTCGTCGGTGGTGTTCCACGGACCGAGGTCCCACACCGGGGCCCAGGTGCAGCGGTCCGGGCGAGAGCAGACGCGGACGGTGTAGTCGCCGCTGCCCCGCGGCGCGAGGGCGCGGCGCGACGGCAGGGCGACGAAGCGGTCGTCGCGCTCGACCTCGTGGCCGTTGGCGGTGTCGTTGCCGACCAGGCCGATGCGGGTCGCGAACACCTGCGCGGTGAACGGACGGACCGGCCGGGGCGTGGGGAGCACGGCGGGTCCGCGGTCGGCGGTCAACCAGAGCCGCCGCAGCGCCGGGGCGCGGCCGTCGGGGGCGGCGACCAGGGTGATGCGCACCTGCAGCTCGACCGTCGGCTCGAACAGGCGCGCGGGCATCCCCGGCCGGGCCTCGGACCAGGAGCCCCAGGTGCCGTCGTCGCGGGTCCCGCGCACGGCGACGATCACCTCGGCGCCGGGCGGCACGTCGGCGGTGGCGTCGGCGGCGACGCGGTCGGTGACGGCGGCCGGGCGCCGGGGCGCGAGCAGCAGCTCGCCCTCGGCCGGCGCCGGGCCGCGGCTGGTGGCGCGGGCACGGAGGTCCTCGAGGCGCACGGCGTCCCCGTCCGCGACGACGTTGGTGTCGTCGCCCCCGGCGATCGCGAGCTCCGCCGCCCACGACTCGCTCGACGGCACGGCCCCCGCAGCCGGGGTGACGAGACCCGCGGCGAGCGCCGCGGCCGCGAGTACCCCCGCGATGACCAGCGCCCGGCCCGACCGCCGTGTCGGCATCCGCACTCCCACCGTCGGGTCCTCGCGGGAACGAGGACGTCGCCGCCCATGCAAGGGCGCGGACTCTCCGTGGACAAGCGAAACCACTGGGACGCGTGTGGGTGATAGCCGGACAGGTGACTTACACCGTTGTCGTTCTCTTGATCGACACGCCGCGCGGCGTCCCGGTCACCCCGGGCCGGTGCGGTACGTGTACGCGAGTGCTCGACGAGGGGGTGGCCGGCGCGACGTGCGTGGTCCATGACGAGCGCCCTCAGGCCCGCCGCCGGCTGACGCTGCTCCTGCGCGAGGCCACCGGACCCGACGCCGTCGTCGAGGCCGAGGACGCCGACGATCTCCTCGCGCGCCTCGCGGTGACGGACCGGGCGATGGCCGTGCTGGGGCTCGCCGAGAACGAGCCGACCGGCCTCGCCGCCGTGCGCCGCGTGCTGACCGAGGCGCCGGGGACGGCCGTGCTCGTCGCCGGCTCCACCGAGGCGAGCGGTCAGCAGGCGCTGGCCGAGGGCGCCGCGGGCTTCCTGCGCTGGGACGCGCCCCGCACGATGATCCGCACCCTCGTGCGCAGCCTGTCCTCCGCGGCGGCGGGCGACGACCTGCTGCCCCGGGCCGCCACGTCACACGCCCCGGCGCCGCGCACCGGCGAGGCCGACGGACTCGGCGGCCTGCGCGACGTCGTCGTCGACCTCGAGGCCCAGCGCCGCCTCGAGCTCTCGGTACGCGAGGTGCAGGTGCTCATCGGCGTCAGCCGCGGGCTGACCAACGCCGACATCGGACGCCGGCTCTACCTCTCGGACCACACGGTCAAGTCCCACACCGGGCACCTGTTCCGCAAGCTCGGCGCGGGCGACCGCGCGCAGGCGGTCAGCCACGCCTGGCGGCTGGGCCTGTTCGTCCCCGCGCCGACCAGCCGCGCCGGCGCGGCTAGTGCGCCTTGATCTCCTGGCGCGCCACGGAGCGCAGGTGCACCTCGTCGGGACCGTCGGCCAGGCGCAGGGCGCGCGCCCAGGCGTAGGCGTAGGCCAGCGGGAAGTCGTCGGACACGCCGCCCCCGCCGTGGATCTGGATGGCACGGTCGATGACGCCGCACGCCATCCGCGGGCACACCACCTTGATCGCCGCGATCTCGGTGGCCGCGCCCCGCGCGCCCACGTTGTCGATCATCCAGGCGGTCTTGAGCACCAGCAGGCGGGCCTGCTCGATCTCGATGCGGCTCTCGGCGATCTGCTCGCGCACGACGCCCTGCTCGGAGAGCGGGCGCCCGAAGGCCACGCGCTCGTTGGCGCGGCGCACCATCGCGTCCACGGCGCGCTCGGCCATGCCGATGAGGCGCATGCAGTGGTGGATGCGGCCCGGGCCGAGGCGCGCCTGGGCGATGGCGAAGCCGCCGCCCTCCTCGCCCAGCAGGTTGTCCACGGGCACGCGGACGTCGTTGAACTCGATCTCGCAGTGCCCGTGCTGGTCCTGGTAGCCGAACACCGGCAGCGCGCGGGTGATCGTCATGCCCGGGGTGTCACGGGGGACCAGCACCATCGACTGCTGGCGGTGGGTCTGCGCGTCGGGGTCGGTCTTGCCCATGACGATGAAGATCTGGCAGCGCGGGTCGGCGGCGCCCGAGCACCACCACTTCGTGCCCGTGATGACGTACTCGTCGCCCTCGCGGCGGATCGAGGTGGTGATGTTGGTGGCGTCCGAGGAGGCCACGCCGGGCTCCGTCATCGCGAACGCGGAGCGGATCTCGCCGGCGAGCAGCGGCTCGAGCCAGCGCTGCTTCTGGTCGGTGGTGCCGAACAGGTGCAGCGTCTCCATGTTGCCGGTGTCGGGCGCCTGGCAGTTGATCGCCTCGGGGGCGATCACCGGCGACCACCCGGACACCTCGGCCACGGCCGCGTACTCGAGGTTCGACAGGCCCGAGATGTCGGGCAGGAACAGGTTCCACAGGCCCCGGTTGCGGGCCTCCGCCTTCAGCTCGTCGACGATCGGCGGGCACTCGTGCTCGGCCGACGTCCCGCGACGCTCCTCCCGCCAGGCCTCGTAGACCTTCTCCGCGGGGAGCACCGCCTCGTCGAGGAAGGCCCGCATCCGGTCGGTGTAGTCCTGGGCTGCGGCGCTGGGTGCGAAATCCACCCCTGCAGCTTCGCACCGCGGTCCGGGGTGGCGCGAGGGCAGGCCCACGAGGCGTGATCTCGGACCTGCGGCTCGACCGGCTCACTGCGAACGCACTTCCGGGCCTATGCTGCCCGATCGTGACGCACTTCCGGATCGCCGAGGCCGCGCGGCTGCTCGGGGTCAGCGACGACACGGTCCGCCGCTGGACCGACGGGGGCGCCCTCGCGGTGGCCACGGACGCCAGCGGGCGCAAGGTCATCGCCGGCGCCGACCTCGCCGCGTTCGCCCGCGCGCAGGCCCACGCCACCCCCGACCCCTCGGGCGTCGGGCGCTCGGCGCGCAACCGCTTCGTCGGCCTCGTGACCCGCGTGGTCAGCGACACGGTGATGTCGCAGGTCGAGATGCAGTGCGGGCCGCACCGCGTGGTGTCGCTGATGAGCACCGAGGCCGTCGAGGAGCTCGGGCTCGAGGTCGGCTCGCTCGCGGTCTCGGTCGTGAAGGCGTCGCACATCATCGTCGAGACCCCCGGAGGCATGGCGTGACCCGCGCCCGCGTGCTCGTCGTGCTGGTCGCCCTGGTCCTCACCGCCTGCGGGACCTCGTCCGGCCAGGAGGCGCCCCCGGCCCGCACGCTCACCGTCTCGGCGGCCGCGTCGCTGACCGACGTCTACGACCAGCTGAAGCCTCAGTTCGAGCAGGCCAACGCGGGCACCGAGGTCCGCTTCAACTTCGGCGGCTCGGACACCCTCGCCCAGCAGATCGTGCAGGGCGCGCCGGCCGACGTCCTCGCCACCGCGAGCGCCCGCACCATGCAGACCGCGCAGCAGGCCGGCCGCATCCAGGGCCAGCCGGTCACGTACGCGACGAACAAGCTCCAGATCGCGGTGCCGCCCGGGAACCCGAAGGGGATCACCGGCCTCGCGTCGCTGGTCGGTCCGCAGGTCACCGAATCGGTCTGTGCCCCGGCGGTGCCGTGCGGCGCCGCCACCGAGGCCGCCGAGCGGGCCGCCGGCGTCACGCTCGACCCGGTCAGCGAGGAGCAGGACGTGCGCTCGGTGCTCCAGCGCGTGCAGACCCGCAACGTCGACGCGGGCCTCGTCTACATCACCGACGTCAGGGCGTCGAACGGGCAGGTCCAGGGTGTCGACTTCCCGCAGGCGACGGCCCCGGGCGCGGCGCAGAGCTACCTGATCGGCGCCGTGACCGGCAGCCAGGACGCCGACCTGGCGGACCGCTGGATCCGGTTCGTCACCGGCCCGCAGGGCGACGCGGCGCTGACGCAGGCGGGCTTCGAGCTGCGGTGACGCGCGCGCTGCGCCTGCCCTGGCCGGTGTGGGTGCCCGCCGCGGTGGGCTTCGGCCTCATCGCGGTGCCGGTCGCCGGCCTGGTCGTGCGCACCAACTGGCCCGACTTCGTCGCCCTCGTCACCACGGAGGCCGCCGTCGACGCCCTGTGGCTCTCGCTGCGCACGGGACTGCTGGCCACGGCGCTGTGCCTGCTCCTCGGCACGCCGCTGGCGCTCGTGCTCGCACGGTCGGACCTGCCCGGCCTGCCGGTGCTGCGCTCGATCGTCCTGCTGCCGCTCGTGCTGCCCCCGGTGGTCGGCGGGCTGACCCTGCTGTTCCTGCTCGGGCGCACCGGACCCGTCGGGCGCCTGCTGGGGGAGTACGGGATCACCGTCCCGTTCTCCACGGCGGCCGTCGTGATCGCCCAGACGTTCGTCGCGATGCCCTTCCTCGTGGTCAGCCTGGAGGGCGCGCTGCGCACCGCGGGCGACCGCTACGAGGTCGTCGCCGCCACCCTCGGCGCGTCCCCGCTGACCACGTTGCGCCGGGTGACGATCCCGGTGGTGCTGCCCGGCCTCGTGTCGGGAGCGGTGCTGGCGTTCGCCCGGGCGCTGGGCGAGTTCGGCGCCACCATCGCCTTCGCCGGCAACCTCCAGGGCACCACCCAGACCCTGCCGCTGCTGATCTACATCCAGTCGCAGGACGACCTCGACGGCGCGGTCGCCCTGTCCCTGGTGCTCGTCGTGGTCGCGGTGCTCGTCATCGTCGCCACCCGCACCCGCACCCGCGACGCCACGGGTGTGCGGTGACGGGCCTCGACGCGCGGGTCACGACGCGGCGCGGCGCGTTCGTGCTCGACGTCGCCATCGAGGTCGCGCCCGGCGAGGTCGTCGCCGTGCTCGGGCCCAACGGGTCGGGCAAGTCGACGCTCCTGGCGACCCTCGCCGGGCTCGACGCGCCCGAGGACGCGCGGGTGACCCTCGGCGGCCGCACGCTGACCGACACCGCCGCCGGCGTCGCGGTTCCCCCGCACCGGCGCCGGGTCGGCCTGCTCTCCCAGCAGGCGCTGCTGTTCCCGCACCTGTCCGCGCAGGACAACGTCGCGTTCGGCCCCCGCTGCGCCGGGCACCGCCGCCGCGACGCGCTGGCCGCGGCCCGGGAGCGGCTCGCCGACGTCGGCGTCGCGGAGCTCGCCGACCGGCGCCCCGCGGCCCTGTCCGGCGGCCAGGCGCAGCGGGTCGCGATCGCCCGGGCCCTGGCCACCGAGCCCGAGCTCCTCCTGCTCGACGAGCCCTTCGCCGCGCTCGACGTGGACGCCGCGCCCGCGGTGCGCTCGGTGCTGCGCCGGGTCGTGCGCGACACGGGCCAGACGACGCTGCTCGTCACCCACGACGTGCTCGACGCCGTGGTGCTCGCCGACCGCCTCGTCGTGCTGGCCGAGGGGCGGGTCGTCGAGCAGGGCCCGACCGCCGAGGTCCTCGCCCGCCCGCGCTCGGCGTTCGCCGCCCGGATCGCCGGCCTCGACCTCGTGCCCGGCACCGCCGCCGCCGGGGGCCTGGGCACCGCGGACGGCACCACCGTGCACGGGGCCGCGTCGCCGGAGGTGACGCCCGGCGAGCCGGCGGTCGCGGTGTTCGCGCCCAGCGCGGTGGCCGTGCACCGCGAGCGTCCCGGCGGCAGCCCCCGCAATGTGCTGCCCGTGCGCCTCGCCGCCCTGGAGCCCCGCGGCGAGGTCGTGCGGCTGCGCGCGGCCGCGGTGCCCGGCGGGCCGGCGTGGGTCGAGGGCCTCGCCGCCGACGTCACCCCGGCCGCGGTCGCCGAGCTGGGCGTCGGGCCCGGCGACGACCTGTGGTTCGCCGTCAAGGCCACCGAGGTGTCGGTGCACCCCACCCGGCGCTGAGGCCCGAGGAGGTGGGACTCAGCCCGCCTTGCTCGCGATCATGTCCAGCGCCTGCTCGAGGTAGCCCTTGAAGCGCGGATAGTTCTCGCTCATCGGGAAGTGTCCGATCTCGGCCATCTCGAGGAACTCGGCGCCCGGGATGCCGTCGGCGGTGCGCCGACCGTCCTCCGGGGTGGTCAGGTAGTCGTACTCGCCGGTCAGCATCACCACCGGGCAGCGCCCCGTGTCGATCTCGCCCAGCTTCCCGCGCAGGTCGTGGTCGACCGAGTAGTAGTACAGGTCGCCGCGGAACGCCTCGGAACCCTGCGTGTAGTAGAACCACGTCTTCCAGCGGTCGGCCAGCGGCGACTGCGGCGCCATGAGGTCCCACGTGCCGCTGGCGGAGACCTGCGCGGCGTTGGCGTGCGGGTGCTGCCACCAGTCGAGGAAGAAGCCGGGCGCGTAGTCGGCGCCCTCGACCGGGATGACGCCGTGGAAGCGGTCGGGCCGGCGGTGGGCCAGGTCGAGGGCGACGTTGCCGCCGAACGACGAGCCCATGAAGATCGGCTCGTCGAGCGCGAGGGCGTCGCAGAAGTTGACCACGAACTCGGTGAAGTGGTCGGTGGTCAGCCGGTACTCCGACGTCCACCACTCGGTGTTGTTCGGCGGGTCGGACTTGCCGTGGCGCGGCAGGTCGTAGGCGATGACCCGGTAGCGGCTGGTGATGTCGGGGTCGCGCAGCAGCTCGCGCCACTGGTGGTTGTGGCACCCCGCTGTGTGCTGGCACACCAGCGGGCGCCCCTGCCCGGCCTCGAGGTAGAAGACGTCGTACTCGGCGCCCTCGACCTCCACGCGGACGTACCGTCCGACGACCTCGTCGTGGTTCGCGCTCGTCACGTGGTGCCCCCTCAGCCCAGCGGTCCGGTGATGCGCAGCAGCTCGAGCTGGCGGGTCAGCACGCGCAGGTTCTGCATGATCACGAGGTGGTCGCCCTCCAGCGTCATGTCCCGCTGGAACGTCGCCGACCAGATGCCGTGGCACATCGGCGGCGGCACCTCGGAGCAGAAGCCCTCCCAGGTCTCGCGGCCCGCGCGGATCGCGAAGTCGTAGGGCTCGAGGGGCCCGGGATCGGTGACGAGCTCCTCGACCTTCCCGCGGTGCATCCGCACCAGGAAGCGGTGGTCCACCATGTCGAGCAGGTAGCTGCACGAGAAGTAGCGGCCGTGCGCCTGGATCTCGGGATCACCGTCGGAGAGCTCGCGGAACCGCTCCACCGCGGTCGTCGCACCTGTGCTGGTCATCGTGCCTCCGGCTCGTCGCGGGCGGGCGTCCCGGGGGCTTGCCGGCATGACCCACGCCACAAACCGCTAGAGGTCCGGCGGTCCCCCGAACAGCGGCTCGTCGACCGCCCGGATCTCCTGGCCCGGCAGGCCCTCGGGGTGCTCGCGGCGCACGGCGTCGAGGGCGTCGAGCGCGAGGTCGAGGTGGTGGCGCTTGGACGCCTCGTAGAACTCCTGCGCGCCGACGGCGAGCTTCGGCGAACCGTGCAGCGGCTTGTCCGAGACGCACAGCAGCGTCGCGTGGGGCACGCGGTAGCGGAAGCCGTTGGCCGCGATCGTCGCCGACTCCATGTCGACCGCGACGCTGCGGCTCACGCGCATCGCCGCGAGCGTCGCCTGCTGGGTGAACTCCCAGTCGCGGTTGTCGGTGGTGTGCACGATGCCCAGCCGATAGGTCATGCCGGCCTTCTGCAGCGCGTCGAGCAGGAACGAGTTGAGCCGGTGGTTGGGCACCACGGGCACGTCGAGGGGCAGCACCTCGTCGAGGACGTGGTCGGCGCGCTGGTAGCCCGTGGCCAGCACGAAGTCGCCCTTCTGCTGGTGGTTCCGCAGGCCGCCGCAGTGCCCGATCATGATCATGGTGTCGGGGCGCAGCACGGCGACGTGGTCGGTGGCGGTCTTCGCGTTGGCCGGCCCGACGCCGATGTTCACGAGGCTGACGCCGTCGCCGTCCTCGGTGCGGTGGTGGAACGCGGGCATCTGCACGCCTTCGCGCGCCGGGCGCTCGGCGTCCGGGAAGCGCTCGCAGAACGCGTCGACGTGCATCGCGTAGTTGGTGAACAGCACGTGGCGCTGGAACGAGGTCGCGGGCGTGCCCGTGTAGTGGCCGATGCGGTCGAGCGAGAGCGCCATCCGCTCGGGGGAGAACAGGAACAGCTTCTTCGACCGCGTGTCGACGCGCTCCTCGTCGAGCGCGGAGAAGAACGCCGGGTCGTCGAACGGCGGCTGGGGGCGCGACGCGCGTGCGGTGATCCGGGCGCCGGCGTGCAGCAACCCGGCCAGCTCGCGGCACAGGTAGCGGCGGATGGCGCTCGCGCGGGCGAACTCCCCGTCGAGGTGCGGGTTGTGCGTCGACCACGGCCGCTCGACCTCGAGCGCCCCGTACCAGCCCGCCGCGTCGGCGTCGGCGAGTGCGGTGACCAGGCGCTCGGTCGCGGCGTCGACGTCCGCGGGCGCGGTGCGGGTGCCGTCGACGGTCACCGGGGCGGTCGGGGCCCCGGGCGAGGCGGGCCGACCCTCGTCCCGCGCGGCGTCGTCGCCGCGGGTGTGGATGGAGGACATGCCGCGATCGTCGCAGCGCCCTCTGCCGCTCTCCGTCCCGGCGTGCGATCGTGGCCGGGACCACACCCGAACGATCGTCCGGCCGACGGTCGGCCCCAGCGAGGAGGCCCGCAGCGGTGAGCGCCCCCAGCGTCCCGAGCACCCCGTCCTACACGTCGGGGACGTCCGACGTCCCCCTGCTCGGGGACACCATCGGCGACAACCTCGACCGCACCGCGGCCGCCCGTCCCGAGGCGGAGGCGCTGGTCGACCGGGCGCGCGGCGAGCGGTACACGTGGGGGCAGTTCGTCGCCGAGGTGGACGCGCTGGCGCTCGGGCTGCTCGACGCCGGGGTGGCCGTCGGCGACCGCGTGGGCATCTGGGCGCCCAACTGCGCGCCGTGGACGCTGCTGCAGTACGCGACGGCCAAGATCGGCGCGATCCTGGTCAACATCAACCCGGCGTACCGCACCCACGAGCTCGAGTTCGTGCTCAACCAGGCCGGGGTGTCGGTGCTCGTCGCCGCGCGCAGCTTCAAGACCTCGGACTACGCCGGGATGATCGAGCAGGTCCGCGGCGACTGCCCGGGCCTGTCGCGCGTGGTCATCATCGACTCCGACGAGTGGACCGGGCTCTTCGACCGGTCGTCGGACGTGGCCCGCGTGCGCGAGGTCCAGGCGACGCTCACCCCGGACGACCCGATCAACATCCAGTACACGTCCGGGACCACGGGCTTCCCCAAGGGCGCGACGCTGTCGCACCACAACATCCTCAACAACGGCTTCTTCGTCGGGCAGCTCATCGGCTACTCCGACGTCGACCGCGTCTGCATCCCGGTGCCCTTCTACCACTGCTTCGGCATGGTCATGGGCAACCTGGCGTGCACCAGCTCCGGCGCCACGATGGTCATCCCCGCGCCCGGATTCGACCCGACGCTGACGCTGGACGCCGTGGCCGCCGAGCGGTGCACCTCGCTCTACGGCGTGCCGACGATGTTCATCGCCGAGCTGGGGCTGGACGACTTCGAGTCCTACGACCTCACGAGCCTGCGCACCGGGATCATGGCCGGCTCGCCCTGCCCGATCGAGGTGATGAAGCAGGTCGTCGAGCGGATGGGCATGAGCGAGGTGGCCATCTCCTACGGGATGACCGAGACCAGCCCCGTCTCCACCCAGACCCGCACCGACGACTCGCTGGACCGTCGCGTGTCGACGGTGGGCCGCACGATGCCGCACCTCGAGTCGAAGATCGTCGACCCGGAGACCGGGCGCACCGTGCCGCGCGGCACCCCGGGGGAGCTGTGCACCCGCGGCTACTCGGTGATGCTCGGGTACTGGGAGCAGCCCGACAAGACCGCCGAGGTCATCGACCGCGCCCGCTGGATGCATACCGGCGACCTCGGCGTCATGGACGACGAGGGCTACATCAACATCACCGGACGCATCAAGGACATGGTCATCCGCGGCGGGGAGAACATCTACCCGCGGGAGATCGAGGAGTTCCTCTACACCCACCCCGACATCGTCGACGCCCAGGTCATCGGGGTGCCCGACGAGCGCTACGGCGAGGAGCTCATGGCCTGGGTGCGCCAGAAGCCGGGCACCGACGCGCTGACCGTCGAGTCGCTGCGCGAGTTCTCGCAGGGCCGGCTCGCGCACTACAAGATCCCGCGCTACGTGCACGTCGTCGAGGAGTTCCCGATGACCGTCACGGGCAAGGTGCGCAAGGTCCAGATGCGCGAGGAGGCCGTCGGGCTGCTCGGCCTCGGGAGCAGCCCGACCGCCTGAGCCCCGTCGCGACTCCGATTCGCGGTGGCCGCGGCGGGCTAACCTGGAGCCCTGCGCTCCGGCCGGTCGCCGGGGCGCTTTCTCGTCGATGACGTTGAACAGGAGACGACGGTGCCGACCGGCAAGGTCAAGTGGTACGACGCCGAGAAGGGCTTCGGCTTCCTGTCCCAGGAGGGCGGGGCCGACGTCTACGTGCCCAAGAGCGCGCTGCCGCGCGAGGTGGAGGCGCTGAAGTCGGGGCAGCGGGTCGAGTTCGGCATCGCCGAGGGCCGGCGCGGGCCCCAGGCGCTGCAGGTCCGGCTGGTCGACCCCCTGCCCTCGGTGGCCGAGGCCTCGCGCCGCTCGCCCGACGAGCTCCACGGCCTCATCGACGACATGATCAAGGTGCTCGAGGCCCGCGTGCAGCCCGACCTGCGCCGCGGCCGCTACCCCGACCGCCGGCACACCAAGCAGCTCGCCGAGGTCGTGCGTGCCGTGGCCCGGGAGCTCGAGGGCTAGTCACGGTCGGCGCTCCGCGCTGGGCCCGGCGGATTGCGGGCCTACCTCTCGTAGACCTCGAGATCGTCGTTCCACGCGACGTGCCTGTCGGACTGGCTGTCGCGGTAGACACCGGTCTTGAGGTAGTTGGTCTCGTTCTTGACGATGTTGGCGAAGTTGATCCCGCCGAGGGGCACCCCGTCGCGGGAGAGCTCCTGGAAGCCCACGCGGGAGTCCCGAGACCACTTCACGTGCAGCACGTAGTCGTGCCACACGCCCGGGTCGATCGGGCAGAGGTTCTTGGTGACGCCGATTCGGTCGTTCTGGATCGACACCTGTCCGCCCTCTGCGTGCAGCGACAGGGGCGGCGAGCCCGAGGCCGAGTGCCACTGCATGAAGATCAGGCCCCAGCCGGTCGCCTCGGGGAAGGTTCCGCCCTCGTCACCGAAGCGGGACGACCACCGATACCAGGTCTCCTCGCCCTCCGAGACCAGGAACGCGCCCTCGACGGCGACCTCGGAGCGCTCGTCGCCCCCGAAGTTCGGGACGTCGCCCGGGCCGACCTCGAAGCGGGACGCGGTCGGATGACCGGCTCCGCCGTCGCGGATGCACGCCCGCGTCGTGCAGTAGCTGCCCGGCGTCCCGTTGAGGTCCTTGTTCTGCATGTTCGACCACGGCGACCACCCGCCGTCGTAGTTGAGCCTGCCCACCAACCGCGCGTCCGCCGGCGTCACGGGGGTGGTCGGGGGGACGGTCGTGGTGGTGGTCGTCGTCGGCGGCTCGGTCGTCGTCGGCGGCTCGGTGGTCGTCGGCGGTTCGGTGGTCGTCGGCGGTTCGGCGGTGGTCGTGACCGGCGGGGTCGTGGTGGTGGTCGTGGTCGTCGTGGTGGTGGTCGGCGGGGTGGAGACCGCTGGCACCGTCCAGCGCTGGGCGGTCGCGGTCGAGCAGCCGGTGACGACGACGGCCGTGCCGGGTGCGGTGCCGTTGCTCTGCGGCGTGAGGCACCGGTTGGCCTTCTGGTTGAGGAGCGTCCCGTCGGTGCGGACCGTCCACCGCTGGGAGGTGGACGGTCCGCACGCCGCGAGCACGACGGGCGTGTTGTTCCCGGACGCGCCGCCCGAGGTGTCCAGGCAGCGGCCCGCCGGGGTGCGGATCGACCCGTCGGACCAGCGACTGAACTGCTGGGTCGTCGTGGTGGCCGGGCCGCACAGGCCGATCCTGACGGGGCTGCCCGGCGCCGTCGCGTCGTTCGGGTTCTCCAGGCAGCGGTCGGCGGCGTTGCGGAACTGGCCGAGGACGGTGTCGGCCGCCGCCGTCGGCGCCGCCATCACCGAGAGGACCACGAGCACCGCTGTGGCGAGGGCCGCGAGCGCAGCCTGCCAGCGCTTCGTGCGCTGACCGACCTCGTCGGACGGCGTGGTGGTCGGTGTCATCACGGTCTGGTTCCCCCTCGGCCCCAGCAGTCGCGAGAGCCTTGTGTGAGCGTTTGCGGGCCCGGAAGGTCCATACGAGCGACCATCGACCCGACGTCCAGGCGATCGGCGACCCGCCGCGTTGCGGATCTGGCCGACGACCGGTGCGGCGTCGGCGGCGGGCGCCGAGATGACGGTCGAGATCGCGAGCGCGGCGGCGATGAGCACGCCGTGTGGCGAGCCAGCGGTGCGCTCGACGCGTGGCGACGGCCACGTGCGATGTCCATGAAGCGATTCCCCCCAGGAGTCGCTGGTGCATCGTGGACGCACGAGGTGATCGTTACTGATTCGACACAGCTGAACGGGTGAGCAGGTCGTCCACGACCCGATGTGGCGTCGTTGCGCCGGGTGGCGGCGCTCTCGGTCGCTCAGCCCGCCGGGACGGCCGGGGTCGAGGTGACCGGCACCGGGGCGCTGGTCTCCGTCGTCGCCGGGGCGGTGGCGGCGGTCGGCGCCGGGGTGGCCGCGGGCTCGACGAGCTCGGGCAGCAGGGGCTGGCGCGGGGTCCCGCCGCCGCCGACGCTGCCCGGCCCGTTGTTGTCGACGGCGGCGAGCGCGGTGCGGATGCGCTGGAGGTCGCGGCTCCAGGCGTTCGCGGAGCTCGCGTAGACCTCGAAGTCCTGGCCGTAGTCGCTGCGGAACTGCGTGCGCGTGTTGCCGCCGGGGCCGTTCTCGGCGTTGAGGGCGAACGAGGGACCGTAGGTGTCGTCGACGACGTAGGCGCCGTAGTTCTGCAGCGTCCAGGCGATCTGGCGCCCGGGTTCGGTGGTCAGCCCGAGCGAGGCGATGTCGACGCTCGGCGGGATCGCGAGCAGCGAGCCCATGCGCATGGCCGCGTTGGTGTTGCCGCCGACCGAGCCGTACCAGCCGACCGCGTAGCTGTCGGACTTCACCGCGGGCCAGCGGAAGCACTCGGCGCGGGTGGTGCACTGCGCGAGCTCGCCGCGGGCGTAGAGGTTGATCTTCAGAGCGTGGCGGGGACCTTCGCTGCTGCCCGGGCGCAGCTCGCCGACGCGGATCGAGCCGCCGAGGCCGCTCATGCCCGAGCCGCCGTGGGCGCCCTGGACGCCGGGACCGTAGATGTCCTGGTCGGGATACCGGACGTAGCTCGTGGCGGGCCCGCCGGCGGTGCAGCGGGCCAGCGGCTGCGTCGAGACCACCGTCCGGCCGTCGGCCGCGAGGAACGACGCGCTCTCGTTCTTGTTGTTGCTGGGCAGCACGTAGCCCGCCGGGATCGGCACGGTCGCGAGCGTCGTCCGCTCGGTCTTGCACCGGTCGCCGCCCCAGCCACCGGAGCTCGCGAGGACCGGGGTGAGCGGAGCCGTGGGCGTCATGACGATCGGCTCGTCATCGATCTGCGGCACCCGGGCGCCGGTGCTGCCGCCGGGCAGGGCGGGCAGGCCCGCCGGGACGTAGACCGCCCCGCTGCCGATCGGGGTGTTCCAGATCGAGCTCGAGGCGAACGGCTGGCGGAGCGGGTCGCGCGCGCCGGTCGGCGGCGTGGTCGTCGTGGTCGTCGTCGGCGGCACGGTCGTGGTGCTCGTGGTCGGCGGGGTCGTGGTCGTCGTCGGGGTGGTCGTCGTGGTGGTGGTCGGCGGGGTGGAGACCGCCGGCACGGTCCAGCGTTGGGCAGGGACGGTCGAGCAGCCGGTGATGACGACCTCTGTGCCCGCTGCGGTGCCGTTCCCCTTCGGCGCGAGGCACCGGTTGGCCTTCTGGTTGAGGAGCGTCCCGTCGGTGCGGACCGTCCACCGCTGGGAGGTGGACGGTCCGCACGCCGCGAGCACGACGGGCGTGTTGTTCCCGGACGCGCCGCCCGAGGTGTCCAGGCAGCGGCCCGCCGGGGTGCGGATCGACCCGTCGGACCAGCGACTGAACTGCTGGGTCGTCGTGGTGGCCGGGCCGCACAGGCCGATCCTGACGGGGCTGCCCGGCGCCGTCGCGTCGTTCGGGTTCTCCAGGCAGCGGTCGGCGGCGTTGCGGAACTGGCCGAGGACGGTGTCGGCCGCCGCCGTCGGCGCCGCCATCACCGAGAGGACCACGAGCACCGCTGTGGCGAGGGCCGCGAGTGCGGCGGCCGAGCGCCTCGTGCGGCGACCGATCCCGTCGGACGATGTCGTGGTCGGTGTCGTCACGATGTGGTTCCCCCCTCGGTCCCAGCAGTCGCGACAGCGTTCAGTGAGCCTCGTCCGGCCCGGAAGGGCTGGACCGGTGAACGCCGCTCCGACGTCCGGGTGAGGAAGCAACCGCCGGTGGTCGACCGGCCGCCGAGGGCTGCTCCGCCCGGCCGCCCCCACTGCGCGGGACGGCCGGGGTCGTCGCCGGGGCGGCCACCCCGGCCTCAGTTGGCCGGGACCGCCGGGATCGAGGTGACCGGGACCGGAGCGCTCGACTCGGTCGTCGCCGGAGCGGTCGCCACCAATGGCGTCGGCATCACCGGCGGCTCGACGAGCTCGGGCAGCAGCGGCTGGCGCGGCGTGCCGCCACCGCCGACGCTGCCCGGACCGTTGTTGTTCACGACCTGGAGCGCCTGGCGGAGGCGCTGCACGTCGCGGCTCCAGGCGTTCGCGGAGCTCGCGTACACCTCGAAGTCCTGGGCGTAGTCGGCGCGGAACTGCGTGCGCATGTTGCCTGCGGGTCCGTTCTCGGCGTTGAAGGCGAAGGACGGGCCATAGGTGTCGTCGACGACGTAGGCGCCGTAGTTCTGCAGCGTCCAGGCGATCTGGCGTCCGGGCTCGGTGGTCAGGCCCAGCGTGGCGATGTTGACCGTCGGCGGGATCGCGAGCAGCGAGCCCATCCGCATCGCGGCGTTGGTGTTGCCGCCGACCGAGCCGTACCAGCCGACCGCGTAGCTGTCGGACTTCACGGCGGGCCAGCGGAAGCACTCGGCGCGCGTCGCGCACTGGGCGAGCTCGCTCTTGGCGTACAGGTTGATCTTCAGGGCGTGGCGCGGGCCGGTCTGGCCCGGACGCAGCTCGCCGATGCGCAGTGAGCCGCCCAGCGCGCTCATGCCCGAGCCGCCGTGGGCGCCCTGGATGCCGGGGCCGTAGATGTCCTGGTCGGGATAGCGCACGTAGCTCGTCGCGGGGCCACCGGCCGCACAGCGGGCCAGGGGCTGGGTCTGCACGACGGTGCGGCCGTCGGCGGCGAGGAACGCCGCGCTCTGGTTCTTGTTGTCGCTCGGCAGCACGTAGCCCGCCGGGATCGGCACGGTCGCGAGCGTCGTCGGGTTGGTGACGCAGCGGTTGCCGCCCCAGCCGCCGGGGCTGGCGAGGATCGGCGTCAGGGGGGCCGTCGGGGTCATCACCAGCGGCTCGTCGTCGACCTGCGGCACGCGCGCGCCGGTCGAGCCGCCGGGCAGGGCCGGCAGCCTCGCCGGCACGTACTGCGCGCCGCTGCCGATCGGCATGTTCCAGATCGAGCTCGAGGCGAACGGCTGCAGCAGCGGGTTGCGCGGCCCGACGGGGATCACCGGCGGCGTGCTGGTCGTGGTCGTGGTCGTGGTCGTGGTCGTCGGCGCCGGCGTGGTCGTGGTGGTCGTCGGCTGCGTGGTGGTCGTGGTCGTGGTGGTGGTCGTCGGGGGCGCGGTCGGCGTCGAGACCGCGGGCGTGGTCCAGCGCTGCGCGGCCGCACCCGTGCAGGTCACCAGCACCATGCGGGTGGCGTTGGCCGTGCTGCCGTTGAGCGGCGAGAGGCAGCGGACCGCCTGGCGGTTCACGATCAGCCCGTCGGTGCGCACGACCCAGTGCTGGGTCTGCACCGCGGGGTTGCAGGCGACGAGCACCACCGAGGTGTTGACGGCGGTCGCGTTGTTCAGGGTGCCCAGGCACCGCCCGGCGGGGGTCTTGATCGACTCGTCGGCCCAGCGCGTGAACTGCTGTGCGGGCGCCGTGATCGGGCCGCAGGGGTTGATCTGGATCTTGTTGTTCGCGGTCGTCGCGTTGTTCAGGTTCTCCAGGCAGCGACCCGCGGCGTTGCGGAACTGGCCAGGGATCGGTGCGGCCTCCGCCGCGGGCGCCGAGATGACGGTCGAGATCGCGAGCGTGGCGACGAGCACGCCGAGCGTGGCGAGCCAGCGATGGGCCTGCCGTGTGGTGATGGCCCGTGCGATGTCCATGAAGCGATTCCCCCCGAGAGTCGCTGGTGCATCGCGAACGCTGTCGGTCATCGTTACGAAGCAGGCAGGGCCGTACGGGTGAGAAGGTCGCAGACCACTCGATGGGGTGTCACTGCACCGGGTGGTCGCGCGTCACCTCGCGGTCGGTCGCGCGTGCCTCAGCGGTCGTCGACGCTGAGCACCCAGGTGGCGCGGGTGGCGAACTCGAGCCCGTTCGGGCCCTGGGTGATGCGCGCGCCGTACTGCTGCACCTCGGCGCTCGCGAGCTGGTCGGTCGCCGTCGGCAGGACCAGCGTGAAGCTCGGCGTGGAGCCGGGCGGGAACACCGGGCTGCGGCCCTGCTGGGTGGCGCCGGCGGCGTCCCGGAAGGTGAACGCGAGCTGCCAGGGCGTGCTCGCGACCGCGTCGGGGACGATCACCGCGAGGGGGGTGTTCGGCGGCACGCGCAGCACGGCCACCGCGTCGGGGTCGCTGTCGCACTCGGTCACCGCGACGTCGCAGAACTGCCCGGCGCCCACCGCCGTGCTGGCCCCGCCCGCGGCGAAGGCGACGTCGCCGGGGGAGTCCGGCCCGGACGTCGCGCGCACGACGAGGACGACCACCACGACGACCACGACCACGAGGACGGCGGCCGCCACGGCCACGGTGCGCCGCGAGAGCGTCCTCACCGGCGCAGCCGCGGCAGCATCGACGACCCCCGGGTGATCAGCACGGTCTGCACGGTACCGAGGGCCACGACGACGGCGATCACCGTGAATCCGATCCACCACGTCGGTGGCAGCAGCACGCCCAGCGCGCCCCCGAACACCCACGACAGCTGCAGGATCGTCTCCGAGCGCCCGAACGCGGACGCCCGGCCCGCCTCCGGCAGGTCGCGCTGCACCACCGCGTCGAGGCAGACCTTGAGCAGCGCGCTCGTCGTCGCCGCGACGAGGGCGGCGACGGCGGTGGTGGCGATGCCGGTGAGCACGGCGGCGGTCACGGCCGCGGCCAGGGCGAGCACCAGGCAGACGACCATGAGCACCCGGGGGCGCCCGAAGCGCTGGCGGGCCCCGATGAAGTTGCCGAGGAAGCCGCCCGCCCCGGCCGCCGCGCCCACCGCGCCGAGCAGCAGGAGCTGGTCGCCGGGCGCGCCCTCGGTCTCGTTCTTGACCACGAACGCGGCGAACAGCATGAGGAAGCCGGTGAGGCTGCGGATGGTGCCGTTGGCCCACAGGGCGGTGGCGACGTCGCGGGTGAGCGGGGCACGCTTCGGCGCGTCCGGGCCGACGCCGGGCACCGGCAGGATCGTCGTCGGGATCTCGCCGTCGGTGACCTCCACCCACGCGGGGATGCGCAGGCACAGCCACACCCCGGCCAGGCAGATCACGGCGGTGAGCCAGGCCGCGCCGGGCGAGCCGAACAGCCACGCGACGCCGGCGCCGATGCCGCCGGCCACGCCCGAGGCCACGAGCCCGAACACCGTGAGCCGGGAGTTCGTGGTGACCAGCGACATGCCCGGCGGGAGCACCCGCGGGGTCACCGCGGCCTTGAGCACCCCGAACGACTTGGACAGCACCATGATCCCCAGCGCCGCGGGGTAGAGCGCCCAGGTGTCCATGTAGAGGGCGAGGACGACCGCGAGCGCGCCCTGGCCCGCCGTCGACACGGCCATCGCCACGCGCCGGCCCTGCTGGAGCCGGTCGAGCAGGGGGCCGATGACCGGGGCCACCAGCGCGAACGGCGCGACGGTGATGAGCAGGTAGAGCGCGACCTTGCCCTTGCTCTCGGCGCTGGCCGCCGAGAAGAACAGGGTGTTGGCGAGGGCGACCGCGAGCGTCGCGTCGGAGGCGTAGTTGGCCATCCAGGCGTAGGTCAGCGCCGTCATGCCCGAGCGGTCGGCGCCGTCGGCCGACGCCGCGCGGTGGAACGCCTGCGCGCCCCGCTGGGTCAGCCGCCGGGCGCGCCAGGCCGCCACGCGCGTGACCGTGATCTTGCGGGGGCCGGCGTCGTCGTCCTCGGGGGCCTCGACGTAGGTGTCGCCGGCCTCCGGCCCGGGATCCGGCTCCGGGGCGGGCTCGCCGGTCGGGGGCCGGGTGTACGGGGCGGTCGGCGGCAGCCGGCCGGGACGCCGCGGCGGCGGGGGACCGTAGGCGCCGTGGCCCGGCCCGCCGCCGGGTGGCGGCGTGCGCTGGTCAGGGCCCGGCCGGCGCCGCGGGTCGTCCCCGGGCGGGCGCCGGAACGGTCCGGTCACGGGTCCATGATGACCGAGGACCGGTCGCCCTGGGGACCCTCGGTGACCGGCCGTCGACCGCGGGTGCGCGGGCCGGGGCCGTCAGGGAGGGGGCGAGGGTGCAGTTCGGGCCGTACCGGATCGAGAGCGAGCTCGGGCGTGGCGGCATGGGCACCGTCTACCGCGCCTACGACACCCGCCGGGGCCGCACGGTCGCGCTCAAGCTGCTGGCCGACCACCTCGCCGGCGACGAGACCTACCGCGAGCGATTCCGCCGCGAGGCGCACGCCGCGGCGCAGCTGCAGGACCCGCACGTCATCCCGCTGCACGACTTCGGCGAGATCGACGGGCGGCTCTTCCTCGACATGCGGCTGGTCTCCGGCGTCGACCTCGCCGCCGCCCTCGAGCGCGGCGGGCGCCGCCCGCTGGACCCCGCCCGCGCCGTCGCCCTGGTCGGCCAGGTCGCCGAGGCCCTCGACGCCGCCCACGCCGCCGGGCTCGTGCACCGCGACGTCAAGCCGTCGAACGTGCTCGTCACCGACACCGACTTCGTCTACCTCGTCGACTTCGGCATCGCCCGCTCGGTGCGCGACGAGGGCACGGCGCTGACGACGACCGGCGCGGCGCTGGGCACGCTCGACTACATGGCGCCCGAGCGCTTCGACGGCGCGCCGCCCGACCGCGCCGCCGACGTCTACGCCCTGGCCTGCCTGCTGCACGAGGTGCTCACGGGCACGCGGCCCTTCGCCGCCGACACGGCCATCTCGGTGATGCGCGCCCACCTCGCGGCGCCGCCGCCCCGGCCCAGCGCCCGCGCGCCCGTGCCGCCCGGTCTCGACGAGGTCGTGGTGCGGGGGATGGCCAAGGACCCGGCGCACCGGTACCCGAGCGCCGGCGCGCTGGCCGCCGCCGCGCGCGAGGCCGTCGCGGGCCGTCCCGTGGCGCCGCCCCCGGCACCGCAGGCGGCGATGCCGACGATGACGCCGGGGCCCGTCGGGCCGCCCCCGGGCACGTGGCGCGCCCCGTCCTGGTCCGGTGCGGCCGCCCCGCCGCCCCCACGCCGGGCCCGGTGGGTCGTGCCGCTGGTCGCGGCGCTCGTGCTCGCGGTCGTGCTGCTGGCCGTCGCGCTGGTCGTGGTCCGGCCCGGCAGCGCGCCGGGCCCCGCGCCGACCGCGGCGCCGGCGACGGCGCCGGCGACGGCACTGACCAGGGCGGCCCCGTCGTCGAGCGTCACCGGGGTCCCGGTCAGCGGCGTCCCGGTGTCGATGCGCGGCGAGTGGGCGGGCACGGGGTCGGAGGCGACCGCCGCGACCGTGCAGGTCTCGCTGCGCGACGGCCAGGTCGGCGAGCGCGTCGCCACCGTCGCCCTGCCCACCGCCGGCTGCTCGTTCGCCGGCGTGCTCACCGGCGCCGCCGGGCAGGTGGTCACGATCGGCATGACCGCCGAGACCAACGGCGGCGGCTGCGTGTCGACGGGCACCGCGACCCTGACGCTGAGCGGCGCGACGCTCACCTATCGCTTCACCTACCCGTGCCCTCCCGGGTGCGGGACGCCCGACAACGTCGCCCGGCTCAGCCGCACCGTCGGGTGAGCGGCACAATCGTGACGTGGTCCCCTTCGCCGACCCCTTGAACCAGGTCATGACCGACCCCGAGACGACCGAGCCCCCCGTGGCCCCGCACCTCGCGGCCGAGGGCGACCTCGCGCGAGCCGCCGCCGTGGAGGAGGCCGAGGGTGACGCCGGCCAGGTCGGCGACACCGTGGCGGTGCGCACCGAGGACGTGCCCGACGCCGCCACCCACTACTTCGCCGCGGCGAAGCCCGGCTACCGCGGCTGGTACTGGGCGGTCACCGTCGCCGGGCCCGAGGGCGACGTGAACGTCAGCGAGGTCGTGCTGCTGCCCGGCCCGGAGTCGGTGGTCGCGCCGACGTGGGTGCCGTGGAGCGACCGTGTCCGCGCCGAGGACCTCGGCCCGGGTGACCTGCTGCCGGTGGACGACGACGACGAGCGCCTCGTCCCCGCCCACGCGGCGCTGGACCCGGACGGCGACGAGCCCGTCGAGGTCTCCGAGGCCGGCGAGGCGGGGCCCGGCGTCCGCGAGGTCGGCGACGAGCTCGGCATGGGCCGCCCGCGGGTGATGAGCCGCGAGGGGCGCCTCGACGCCGCCGGGCGCTGGTCGGACGGCGAGTTCGGGCCGGGCGCGGAGATGGCGAAGGCCGCGTCGGCGCACTGCGGCACGTGCGGGTTCTACCTGCCGGTCGCGGGCTCGCTGCGCGCCGCGTTCGGGGTCTGCGGCAACGGCAACGTCCCCGCCGACGGGCACGTCGTGCACGCCGAGTACGGCTGCGGCGGGCACTCCGAGCTCCAGGTCGACAGCGGGTCGATCGTCGCCGTCGCCGACCTGATCTACGACGACGGCGTCGAGATGGAGCCGGAGACCACCGGATCGCGCGGCTGAGGAGCGTGCAGGCGGGGGCCACAACGGGCACGAGGTGCCCGTGAGCCCGGACCCCTTCGACACGGCCGCCCTGCGCCGCGTCGTCCTCGACGCGTGGGCGGCGTCGCCGGCCCGCTTCCGCGAGGACGCGAACGCCGAGGAGGACCTGCTCCGCGGCGGGTACCGCGACCGCTGGTTCGTCGAGCTCGCCCAGAACGCCGCGGACGCCGCCGAGCGGGCCGGGACCACCACGGTGCTGCGGGTGCGCATCGTCGACGGTGCCGTGCACGTCGCCGGTGCGGGCGTGCCGCTCGACGCCGACGGGGTGGCCGCCCTGGCGTCGCTGCGCGCGTCGGCCAAGCGCGACGGCGGGGGCGTCGGGCGCTTCGGGGTCGGCTTCGCCGCGGTCACCGCGATCAGCGACGCACCGCGGGTCGTCACGCGCCGCGGGGACGGCACCGTCGCCGGCGTCGCCTTCGACCGGGCGCGCACGGCCGCCGCGGTCGCCGAGGCCGGGCCGGGGGCGGCCGAGGAGCTGGCCCGCCGCGACGGGGCGGCGCCGGTGCTGCGGCTGGTGTGGCCCACCGGTCCCGACGAGCCCGCCCCGCCCGCGGGCACGGACACCGAGGTCCGGTTGCCGCTGCGCGCCGGCCTCGACCCCGCCGCGCTGCTGGCCGCGGCCGCCGCGCAGGCCGAGGACCTGCTGCTCGCCCTGCCCCCGCTGCACGCGGTCGACCTGCCCGACGGGGTCGTCGCGCGCACCGCGGAGGGCGAGGGCACCGTGCGCGTCGGCACCCGGCGCTGGCACGTGCACCACGTCGAGGGCGCGATCCCGGCCGAGCTGCTCGCCACCCTCGCCGTCGAGGACCGCGCCCGCCCCGCCTGGCGCGCGACGTGGGCCGTCCCCGCCGACGGCCCGCCCCTCGGGTCCGGGCACCCCGACGTCCTGCACGCGCCGACCCCGACCGACGAGCGCACCACGCTGCCCGCGCGCCTGCTCGCCGCCGTCCCGCTCGACCCCGATCGCCGCCACGTGCGCCCGGGCCCGGTCACCGACCACGTGCTCGCCGCCGCGGCCGCCGCCTACCCCGACCTCGTGCGCGCCCGCCCGCCGCGGGAGCGCGCGGCGCTCGTGCCCCGTCCGGCGCTGCCCGGCTCCGCGGTCGACGCGGCGCTGCGCGACGGCGTGCTCGCCGCCCTGCGCACCGCCGCGTGGCTGCCCGCCGCCGGCGGGGGCGCCGCCGTGGCCCCGGCCGGCGCGCAGGTCCTCGACCTCGACCCCGCCGGTCCGCCCGACGTCCTCGCCGCCCTCGGCGAGCGGCTCGCCCCGGTGCTGCCGGGCCTCGTCGACAGCCGCCTCGCCGGTCCCGCCGATGCCGGGGCGCTCGCCGCGGTCGGCGTGGCGCGGGTGGGCGCCGCGGGCCTCGTCGACGCCCTGGCGGGCCTCGAGCGGCCGGTGACGTGGTGGCGCGCGCTGCTGGCGTGCCTCGCCGCGCTGCCCGCCCTGACCGGCGCGCGGGAGGAGCTGGGCGCCCTGCCGGTCCCGCTGGCCGACGGCCGCGTGGTCCTCGGGGCCCGCGAGGTGCTGCTGCCCGGCGGGGACACGGCCGTCGCCGAGCTCCTGGCCGCCGCCGCGGTCCCCGGCCTGCGGGTCGCCGCGCCGGGCCTCGACGACGACCCCGCGGTGCGCACGCTCCTGCTCGGCCTCGGCGCCCGTGCCCTCGAGGGGTCGGCGCTGCTCGCCGACGCCGCGCTGCGCGAGGCCGTCGAGCGCTCGGAGGACGACGCCGAGGCGGGCGCCGACACCGACGCCCTCGCCGACCTGGTGCTCGCGCTGGTGGCGGGGGGCGCCGAGGCCGGCCCCGAGCTGGGCGCGCTCGCGCTGCGCGCCGCCGGCGGCGGGCACCGGCGCGCCGACGAGCTGGTGCTGCCCGACGGCGCGCTGCGCGACCTCGTCGACCCCGACGGGCCGCTCGGGGTGCTCGACCCGGGCGTCGCCTCCGCCCACCCGCGGGCCGCGCTGGTCGCCGTCGGCGTCCTCGACGGCTTCGCCGTGCTGCGCGACGACGACCCCGTCGGCCCCGACCACGACCTCGACGACGAGGAGACGTGGTGGGCCGAGGAGATCGACCCCGCCGACCGTCCCGGCGGGACCCTCGCCGATCCCGGTCCGCTGGTCGCCGTGCGCGACCTCGACCTCGTCGCCCCCGACCGCTGGGACGCGGCGTGGCCGGTGCTCGCCGCCGACCGCGAGGTGCGCGAGGCCCTCGGCGGCGCGCGCCCCGTCGGGGTGCCCGGCGACGAGGGCCCGCGGCCCTACACCGCGTGGTGGCTCGGGCGGCACGGGCGGCTCGCGGGCCGCCCGCCCACCGCCTGGCGCCTGCCCGCGGCGGGGGCGGTCGACGGGCTCTACGACCCGGTGCCCGACGACGTCGCCGCCCGCCTCGACCCGGCCTTCCTCGCCGCGGTCGGGGTGCGCACGCGGGCGCGCGTCACGGGGGCCGACGACGCCGCCGACCTGCTCGCGCGGCTCGCCGACCCCGCCCGCCCCGTGACGGCCGCCCGGGCCGCCGCCGCCCACGCCGCGCTCGCCGACGCCGTGGCCGCCGGCCGGGTGCCGGTGGCCGACGTCGAACCACCCGCCCGCGTGCGCACCGCCGACGGGCAGGTCCACGACGCCGAGACCGGGTCGTCGGGCCGGGCGGGCCGCGGCGTCCCGCCGGCCGTCCTCGACCGCGCGCAGCTGGCCGGCGTCCTCCCGCTCGCGGCCCTCGTCCTGCCCGGCGGCGGCGACCCGGTGCTGCTCGCCGACCTGCTCGACCTCGCCCCCGCCTCCGAGCGCGTCCGGGTCACCGTGCGCGAGGGCGGTCGCCCGGTGCCGTGGGAGGATCTGGCGCCGGCCGTCGCCTGGGCCGCGGTGCTGGGCCGCCCGCTGCCCGAGGGCGCGCTCGTGCTGCACGACCGCCTGCGCGTGCTCGTCGTCGACGACGAGCGCGGCGGGGCGCCCGTCGAGTACACGCCCGCGGCGTGGGTGGACGGTGACGGCGTGGTGCACGCCGACGACCCCGTGCGCGGGCTGCTCGCGGCCCTCGCGCCCTGACTGACTACTCCGTCTTCTGGGCCCACTTGACGCCGCGGCGCTTGGCCCGTCGCTGGAGGCCCAGCACGATCAGCCCCAGCCCGCCGAGGCCGATGCCGACCAGGGCCGCGCCGAACCACACGTCGAGCGGGCGGGCGCCGGTGGCCGCGAGGACGCCGAGCACCACCGCGACGGCCACCCACACCGCGGAGCCGACGAAGATCGCCAGCACGGGGTCGGTCAGCCGGGTCGGCAGCGCCGGGGGCTCGGCGTGCAGGTCGAAGCGGGCCACGCCCCGCATCCTAATGTGAGTGATTTCCCCGGCGATCGAGCCGCGAAGATCACGCACATGGGATCCGGGTGAACTGGTTAGCCTGCCGCCCGTGCTGCAGCGCTACTTCCGTCTGAACGAGCGCGGGACCTCGGTCGCCCGTGAGGTCCGCGGTGGCGTCGTCACCTTCGTGACCATGGCCTACATCGTGGTCCTCAACCCCCTGATCCTCGGCAGCATCGACCCGGCGTCACCGTCGGCGAAGCGCGACGTCATGGGCATGACGCTCTCGGTGCCGCAGGTCGCGGCCGTGACCGCCCTGGTCGCCGGCGTCATGACGATCATCTTCGGGCTGGTCGCGAACTTCCCGTTCGCGATGGCCACCGGCCTGGGCATCAACACCCTCGTCGCGGTGTCGATCGCCCCGCAGGTCGGCTGGTCCGAGGCGATGGGCCTCGTCGTGGTCAACGGCGTGATCATCGTGATCCTCGGCCTCACCGGGTTCCGCACCGCGGTCTTCAACGCCGTCCCCGACCCGCTCAAGATCGCGATCGCGGCGGGCATCGGCGCGTTCATCGCCTTCATCGGCCTCGTCGACGCCGGTTTCGTGCGCCGCCTGCCCGACGCCGCGAACACCACCGTCCCGGTGGGCCTGGGCATCAACGGCTCGATCGCCTCGTGGCCCACCGCCGTGTTCTGCTTCGGGCTGGTGCTCACCGGCGTCCTCGTCGCCCGCGGCGTGCGCGCCGGGATCCTGCTCGGCGTGCTGGGCACGACGGTGTTCGCCGTCCTCGTCGAGGCGATCGTGCAGGTCGGGCCGTCGAACGGCACGAACCCGAAGGGCTGGAACCTCGGCTACCCGGGCCTGCCCGACTCGATCATCTCGGTGCCCGACCTCTCGCTGGTCGGCGACGTCTCGTTCGGCGCGTTCGCGCGACTGCCCGCGCTGGCGGTGACGCTGCTGGTCTTCACGCTCGTGCTCGCCAACTTCTTCGACGCCATGGGCACCATGACCGGCCTCGGTCGCCAGGCCGGGCTGCTCGACGAGAACGGGCAGCTCCCGCGGGTCGGGCGCGCCCTGGTCGTGGAGGGCGCGGGGGCGGTCGCCGGCGGCGTCGCGTCGGCCAGCTCCAACACGGTCTTCGTCGAGTCCGCGTCGGGCATCGCCGAGGGCGCGCGCACCGGGCTCGCCAACGTCGTCACCGGCCTGCTCTTCCTCGCCGCGATGTTCTTCACCCCGCTCTACGAGGTCGTGCCCGTCGAGGCGGCCGCGCCGGCGCTGATCATCGTCGGCGCCCTGATGATCGGCGGGGTGCGCGACGTCGACTGGTCGGACTTCTCGGTGGCGCTGCCGGTGTTCCTGACGATCGTCGTCATGCCGTTCACGTACTCGATCGCCAACGGCATCGGCGCCGGGTTCATCAGCTGGGTGCTGCTGCGGTCGGCCACCGGCCGCGTCCGCGCGATCCACCCGCTGATGTGGGTCGTCGCGGTCGCGTTCGTCCTCTACTTCGCGGTCACACCGTTGCGGGTGCTGTTCGGCCTGTGAGGTACTCGGTGCCGTGATCGAGCCCTACCAGGTGGTCGGCCTGGTCCCGACGATGCGCGGCATCCGGTACCGCGACGAGATCCAGCGCAACATCGAGCACCTCGAGCACCTGGTGAAGGCCGCGTCGTGGCTCTCGGCGATGGCGCTGCCCGTCCGGCTGATCACGATCCCGGAGGGCGCGCTGCAGGGCTTCAACGACGAGGTCCTCGACCACGACCACGAGTGGTTCGCGCGCGAGTGCGCGATCGACATCCCCGGCCCGGAGACCGACGCGCTCGGGCGCATGGCCGCGACGTACGACGCGTACGTCATGGCCACCGCGAAGGCGCGCCACCCCGAGTTCCCCGGCCGGTTCTTCAACGTCGGGTTCGCGATCTCGCCGCAGCAGGAGATCGTGCTGAAGCACCACAAGGTGGTGCCGCTGCTGCCCGTCGAGCACTCGGTGACGCCGCACAACGTGTGGGACCGGTGGGTCGAGCTCTACGGCGACGGCCTCGACGCCTTCTACCCGGTGGCCGACACCGAGATCGGGCGCCTCGGGAGCATGATGGCGAACGAGGCGTCGTACCCGGAGAACGCCCGCGGGCTGGCGATGAACGGCTGCGAGGTGGCCTACCGGGGGCCGTACCCCCACCCGCACGCCGGCAACGGCTTCTACGAGATCCAGAACAAGGCCCGGGCGCTGGACAACAACATGTACGTGGTGGCCAACCAGGTCGGCACGTACTACCTGGACGCGGACTCCGACATCCCCATCGACACCTTCGGGTCGCCGAGCATGGTCTGCGACTACCGCGGCAGCGTGGTCGGGGAGGTCGGGTACTCCGGCCACTCCACGTACCTGGCGGGCACGATCGACATCCCGGCGCTGCGCGACTTCCGCGCCCGCGCGCAGTTCGGCAACTGGATGAAGGACCTGACCACCGAGCAGTACCAGGCGATCTACCGGGACCCGATCTACCCGAAGAACCTCTACCTCGACCGCGCGCCCTACGGCCACGCGGAGTACCGCCGCGAGGTCACCGAGAAGCAGATCGAGCTCCTGCACGAGCGCGACGTGTGGCGGCGTCCCTGACCGGAGCCCTGGCCGGGCCCCGGGTGTGACGCAGGCCGGGCTCCGGTTGACACCACTGCCCGGTACCGGGAGCGTCGCGCCGATGGGTTGGGCACCGCTGACGCGCCGCAGGCACGTCGACCACGGGCTGCTCGCGACGACGCTCTGTCGTCACTGAATCGCTGCCCCCACGCCGCCGCACCGCCCCCTGCTCGCCCTCCACCCCCTCTCCGAGGAGGCCATTCGCCGTGTCCGTCGGCATCCCCACCGAGCCCCTGAAGTTCGCCTACTGGGTCCCCAACGTCTCCGGTGGCCTGGTCACCAGCGCCATCGAGCAGCGCACCGACTGGAACTGGGACTACAACCGCGACACCGCGATCGCGGCCGAGAACAACGGCTTCGAGTACGCGCTCTCGCAGGTGCGCTACATGGCCAGCTACTCCGCCGAGTACCAGCACGAGTCCACCTCGCTGTCGCTGGCGATCATGATGGCCACCGAGCGCCTCAAGGTCATGGCCGCCGTGCACCCCGGCATGTGGCACCCCGGCGTGTTCGCCAACTTCGGCGCCACCGCCGACCACCTGACGAACGGCCGCTTCGCGACGAACGTCGTGTCCGGCTGGTTCAAGGGCGAGTTCACCTCGTTCGGCGAGCCGTGGCTCGAGCACGACGAGCGCTACCGCCGCACCGAGGAGTTCATCCGCTGCCTCAAGGGGATCTGGGAAGAGGACCACTTCGAGTTCCGTGGCGACTTCTACCGGTTCCACGACTACACGCTGAAGCCCAAGCCCCTGAACACCCCGGAGCGGCCGCACCCGACGATCTTCCAGGGCGGCAACTCGACGGCCGCGCAGAAGATGGCCGGCCGGGTGTCGGACTACTACTTCTCCAACGGCAAGGACTTCGACGGCGTCATCGAGCAGCTCGACGTCATCAACGCGACGGCGGCCGAGCACGACCGCACCGTCAACTTCGGGCTCAACGGCTTCATGATCGTCCGGGACACCGAGAAGGAGGCCCGGGACACGCTGCGCGAGATCGTCGAAAAGGCGAACGTCGAGCAGGTCGAGGGCTTCCGCCAGGCCGTGCAGCAGGCCGGCGCGTCGGCGTCGGACAAGAAGGGCATGTGGGCGGACTCCTCGTTCGAGGACCTCGTCCAGTACAACGACGGCTTCAAGAGCCAGCTCATCGGCACCGCCGAGCAGGTCGCCGAGCGGCTCGTCGAGTACAAGAAGCTGGGCGTCGACCTCTCCCTGCTGTGCTTCCTCCACGTCAAGGAGGAGATCGAGCAGTTCGGCGAGAAGGTGCTCCCGCTGGTGCGCGAGATGGAGGCCGAGCTCCCCGACGCCCGGCCGGCGCTGGCGCAGGCCTGACTCCTACGTGAGCGGAATTCGCGGCGATGGCCGCGAATTCCGCTCACGAAGGGTCGCGCGGCCCAGCCGCGCCGCGTAGATCACGGCGCTGAGCAGGAAGAACGCGGCGGTCAGCAGGAGCCACGTGGTGGCGTAGCCCTGCGTCGTCATGCCCGCCGAGAAGAGGAACGCGCCCTCGGCGTGGCCCGTGATCGTCGGCAGGTAGATCAGCCCCAGCACGGCGGACGCCATCACCGGCAGCCGCACGTGGTTGGTCGCCGCGACGGTCACCGGACGCGCGGAGACCCGGCGGCGGACCCAGCGCGTGAGCACCAGCGACCGGTCCGCGAGCGCGTAGAGCGGGTAGAGCACGAGGTCGTGCGCGATCACCGCGCCGAGGAACCAGACGAGCAGGTACCAGGCGCTCGGGTCGGGGACGACGAACGTGAGCACGGCGCCGATCAGCGCGAAGCAGCCGAGCAGCGCCAGCAGGTGCAGCGGGTGCGAGCCGTAGAACCGGCGGAAGGCGTCCATCACGCGACCCGGAAGTCGATCGAGGCGACCCACTTGGTGTTGTGGACGCCCGGGAGCGCCGGGACGATCACGCGCGCCGGGAAGCCGTGGTCGAGCGACAGGTCCGCGAGCGGGCTCCCGTCGTCGTCGCCCACCCGCAGGGCGAGCAGGGCGTCGGGGTGGAGCACCTGGTTGGCCTGCAGCGTGGTGCGGGCGAACGCCCCGGAGGTCTCGACCGACGCGACGTACGCGTTGGCGGGCTCGGGGACCCCGGCGCGGGCCGCGAGGTCGCGCAGCCGCACGCCGCTCCAGGTCCGCGTCGTCGACCAGCCCTCGACGCACGCGATCGGCAGCGTCGCGGTGTGTTGGGGCATCGCGGCGAGGTCGGCGCGGGTGAGGGCCACGGCCACCGGGCCGCCGGTGAGGCGCAGCGTCCAGCCGTCGCCGACCGTGGGCGGGATCCCGGCGCCGAAGGCCGTGCGGTTGACCTGGAAGTCGTTCGGCCCGGTCCCGTAGGACTGCCCGCGCGGGTGCAGCAGGGCCAGCGGGCGCAGGGCGTCCCACGTCGACCCGATCGACAGGACGCCGACCAGCACGCCGCCACCGGCGACCGTGCCGAGCAGCCCGCGGCGGCTCATCGTCGGCGGTGAGGGGGCGAGGGCGACGAGGCCGTGCTCGTCGGGGGGCTCGGGGCGCGTCTCGTCGACGGTGTCGTGCAGCCACCGCCCGGGCGCCCCGGAGCGCAGCGACCGCACCATCGTCGGGAGCTTGATGACGACGTGGCTGACGAAGCCCGCGATGAACACCCACGCGCCCCAGTAGTGCGCGGTGTAGAAGCTGAAGCCGAACGAGTAGTCGTACTGGATGTTCATGATGCCGGTGATCAGCTCGAACAGGATGCCGCCGACCAGCGCGAGCAGCGAGATCCGCTCGAGCAGCGACGCGATCGAGACCACCGGCGGCCACGCGAAGAGCTTGGGCACCACCGACCACAGCTTGGCCAGCACCACCGGCACGAGCACCAGGCCGCCGACCACGTGCAGGCCCTGGGTGAGGCGGTAGAGCCACGAGGGGCTCGCCGGCCAGTCCCACAGCGGCAGACGCAGGAGCCCGACGTCGCCGGGGATCGCCTGCCCGAACTGCGGGCCGTAGGCGAGGTAGGACAGCAGGCCGGTGAGGATGACGATCGGCAGGCCGACGAGCAGGACCGAGGCGAACACCGACGTCAGCCACGGGCCGCGCAGGGGGCTGCGCCAGGTCCGGGGACTGAACGGCGGGGGCACCGGGATGCGCGCCAGGCCGCGCCACAGCCCGCGGGGGAAGCCGTAGGGCGGCTCGGGACGGGTCGGGGGCGGACCGTCGTCGACGACGGCTCGCTCCTCGCGGTCCTCGGTGGCACTGCTCACCGTGCGCCTCCCGTCGAGCGGCGCGGTGCCGCTCACGTGGGTGTCCGTGGTGGAACGGGTATCGGTTCAGTGCAGGGAACAGGATGAACACCGTCGTCTGACAGGAGCCCACGCGTGGCGGACAACGTCTACAGCAAGACCGAGATCGTCGGCAGCTCGGCGGACAGCGTCGACGAGGCGATCCGGGGGGCCGTCCGCCGGGCCTCGGCGACGCTGCGCCAGGTCGAGTGGTTCGAGGTCGTCGAGATCCGCGGGCACGTGCAGGACGGCGAGGTCGGGCACTTCCAGGTGACCCTCAAGATCGGCTTCGCCCTCGAGGACACCAAGTCCTGAGTCGGCACGTCCCCCGAACCGTTAGGTAAGCTCACGATCGTGATGCGTGGATGCGGGCCCCGGTGAGCGGCGGCACCTTCGCCGCCCTCCGGGTCCGCAACTACCGCCTCTTCGCCTCCGGCCAGGTCGTCTCGCTGGTCGGCACCTGGATGCAGCGCGTCGCCCAGGACTGGCTGGTCCTCGAGCTCTCCGGCGGCAGCCCCGTCGCCCTGGGCGTCGCCGCGGCGCTGCAGTTCGGCCCCACGTTGCTGCTCTCGCTGTGGGGCGGGGCGATCGCCGACCGCTACGACAAGCGCCGCCTGCTCATGGGCCTGCAGATCGGCATGGGCGCGTGCGCGCTCGTCCTCGGCCTGCTCGACGTCGGCGGCCTGGTCACCCTCGCCCAGGTCTACGTGCTGTGCGTGCTGCTGGGCTGCTTCTCCGCCCTCGACGGGCCGGTGCGCCAGTCGTTCGCCGGCGAGATGGTCGGCTCGGGCGGGCTGGCCAACGCCGTGGCCCTGAACTCGATGACGTTCAACACCGCCCGGATCCTCGGCCCGGCGGTCGCGGGCCTGCTCGTGGCCGCCGTCGGCACCGGCTGGGTCTTCCTCATCAACGCGGTCACCTTCGTCGCCGTGCTGGCCGGGCTGTTCGCCATGCGCTCCGCCGAGATGCACGCCTACGCCCGCGCGCCCCGCGAGCGCGGCGCCGTGCGGGCGGGGCTGCGCGAGGTCCGCCGGCACCCCGACGTCGTGCTGCTGCTGGTGCTCGTGTTCTTCGTGTCCACGCTCGGCATCAACTTCTTCGTGACGCTCGCGATCGTGGCGCGCAACGTCTTCGGCCGCGGCGCGGAGTCCTACGGCCTGCTCACCTCGGCGCTGGGCCTGGGCTGCCTGCTCGGGGCCTTCGGCGCCGCCCGGCGCGTGGGCCGCCCGCGCCTGCGCACGGTGCTCGTGGCCGCGGCGGTGTTCGGGGTCTGCGAGCTCGTCGCGGGCCTCATGCCGAACTACGCGCTCGTGGCCCTGCTGCTCGTCCCCACCGGTGCGGCCCAGCTGCTGTTCACCAGCGCCGCCAACGCCGCCGTGCAGCTCGGGGTCGACGAGTCGGTGCGCGGGCGGGTCATGGGCCTGTGGATGCTCGTGCTGCTCGGCGGCACGCCCGCGGGCGGGCCGGCGCTGGGCTGGCTGGCCGAGGAGTTCGGCGGCCGCGCGCCCCTGGTGCTCGGCGGCGCCGCGTCCGTGGTGGCCGCGCTGGCGGCGGGGCTGTGGGTGGTGCTGTGGCGGCGCCGGGAGGGCCGGGGCGGTGGGGATCAGCCGCCGGGCCAGTCGTGGACCGGCTCGTTGGCCTCCATGCCCTCGAGGTAGCCGCGCATCATCCGGCGGATCGCGGCGGGCCGGTCGGCGCCGTCGCGCTCGGCCTCGGCAACGGTGCGGACCTGCCACGTCGCGCCCGTGCACCGGCGCACACAGCGCTGCTCGATGATCCCCAGGTAGCGGTCGACCGCGGCCCCGTCGACGCCCCAGGCGGCCAGCCCCTCCTGGGCCAGCGGCAGCATCCGGCGCAGCGCCAGCTCGTCGGCCCGCACGGTGCCGATACCCGGCCAGTACAGCGCCGCGTCGATGCCGTGGCGCGCGCCGGCGGTGAAGTTGGCCTCGGCGGCGTCGAACGACATCAGCTGCCAGGGCGGGCGCTCGGACTCGGCGAGGGCGCGGATGAGGCCGTAGAAGAACATCGCGTTGGCCACGGCGTCGACGGCCGTCGGCCCGGCGGGCAGCACGCGGTTCTCCAGCCGCAGGTGCGGGACGCCGTCGGCGACGTCGTACACCGGGCGGTTCCAGCGCCACACCGTGCCGTTGTGCAGGCGCAGCTCGTGCAGGCTCGGCGGGCGGCCCGCGTCGAGCTCGGCGAACGGGTCCTCGTCCTCGGCCAGGGGCAGCAGCGCGCCGAAGTAGCGGACGTTCTCCTCGAACAGGTCGTAGGCCGAGTGCGCCCACCGGTCGCCGAACCACACCCGCGGGCGCACGCCCTGGTTGCGCAGCTCGACGGGCCGGGTGTCGACGGCCTGGGTGAACAGCGGGACCCGGGTCTCGGCCCAGAGGCGGCGCCCGAGCAGGAACGGGGAGTTGGCCGCGAGCGCCACCTGCAGGCCCGCGATGGCCTGCGCCGCGTTCCAGTACGCCGGGAACGCGTCGGGCGTGAGCTGCAGGTGGAGCTGCAGCGACGTGCAGGCCGCCTCGGGGGCGATCGAGTCGACGTCGAGGACGAGGTGCTCGGCCGGGGCGCCGCCGACGGGGCCGTGGCGCGGCGCGGGCGGCTCGGTGATGTCGAGGCGGAACGGCTCGCCGCGGGCGGTGAGCATCTGCCGGTTGAGCAGGGCGTAGCGCGGGTCCTCGGTGAGCTGGTCGGAGGCGAGGTGCTCGGCGGCGAGGGTGGGCAGGATGCCGATCGTCACCGCCCGGGCGCCGACGCCGCGGGCGCAGTCGCCGGCGGAGGACACCGCGTCGAGCACGTCCTGCTCGAGGTCACCCGCGCTGGCGCCGGGCAGCATCCGCGGCGGCAGGTTGATCTCGAGGTTCCAGCGCCCGAGCTCGGAGGTCAGGACGTCCGAGGCGGACCGGTCGAGCACGGCGTGGTTGAGCATCGCCGGGCGCATGTCCTCGTCGACGAGCGCCAGCTCGATCTCGACGCCGGTGCTGGGCTCCTCGGCGGCGAAGCGGCCCTCGGTGACCATCCGGCCGAAGGCCTCGAGGCACCGGTGGATACGGGTGCGGTACCGGGCCTGGTCCGAGGCGGTGAAGAGGGTGGCGGTGAGGTGCTGGCCCATTGCCCGCGCGGCTCCCGTCCCGAGTCCGACCTGATCGTCGGAGCTCCCGATGGAGCCCCGACCCCCTCACGTGCGTGCACCCCGACGCGCGGCCACGCTGACACAGCCCGCTGGAACACGCCAGGCGCTGACACCGTCCGTCCACGGAAAGCGTCCGTTCAGCGTACGGCAGCGCGGAGAGCGACCGTTCGTCGACGGAGCGTCACCACCAGGCGGGCGGTGCGCTGCGGCGTCACCCGCTGCGCCCGAAGTCCTCCGGCGAGATGTTGTCGAGGAACGCGCGGAAGCGGTCGACCTCGTCCTCGTCGGTCGCGGCGCCGCTCGCCGGCGTCTCCTCGGCCTCGTCGTCCTCGACCACGACCCCGGCGTCGGCGAGCACGCCCTCGGTGGCGTGGATCGGCACGTCGGCGTGCAGCGCGATGGCGATCGAGTCGCTGGGCCGGGCCGACACGCGCAGCCCGCGGTCGAAGACGAGGTCGGCGTAGAAGGTGCCGCCGCGGACCTCGGTGATCTCGATGCGCTCCAGGCGCCGCCCCAGGGCCGACACCACGTCCGAGATCAGCACGTGGGTCAGCGGGCGCTCGGGCAGACGGCCCTGCTGCTCGAGGGCGATCGCCTCGGCCTCGGCCAGCCCGATCCAGATCTGCAGGCAGCGCTTGCCCTGGGTCTCCTGCAGGAGCACCACCGGGTGCCTGCTCTCGCCGGCCCCGCTCGCGCCGCCCTGCTGCGTGGCGTCGTCCACGGCCAGCACGCCGACCACCCGCATCTCGCTCACGCGCCCAGCCTCCCACGTCCCCGGGCACTGCCGGGGGCTTCCGTTCCGTCGGCCACCGGGTGCCCGACCCGCGGGCCACGACACTCCTGCGACACCCCCGACCTCGCCGATCGCCGCCCTCCCCGGCGGGTCGGTGAGGTCTGGAACGATACGCACGTGGCGCGTGTGGTGGCGGTCGACGACGCGGCGGACCCGCGTCTGGCCGACTTCCGCGACCTCGCCCGCGCCGACCGCCGCCCCGACCGCCCGGGCGGCCGCGGGCTGGTGCTGGCCGAGGGCACGGTGGTGGTCCGCCGCCTGCTCGCCTCGGGGTACCCGCCGCGCGCCCTGCTCGGCGTGGCCCGGCGGATCGAGGATCTCGCGCCCGACCTGCACGCCACCGACGTCCCCGCCTACGTCACCGACGCCGACACCATGGCCGACGTCGTCGGCTTCCACCTCAACCGCGGGGTGCTCGCCAGCGCCGACCGCGCCCCGAGCCCCGACCCGGCGGCCCTGGTGGCCGGCGCCCGCCGGGTGGCGGTGCTCGAGGGCGTCAACGACCACGAGAACCTCGGCGCCCTGTTCCGCAACGCCGCCGCGCTCGGGGTCGACGCCGTCCTCGTCGGCCCCGGCTGCGCCGACCCGCTCTACCGCCGCAGCGTGCGCGTCTCGATGGGCCACGTCCTGCGCGTGCCGTTCGCCACCTGCGCGCTCGACACGGCCGTCGCCGCGCTGCGCGACGCCGGCTTCACCGTCGCCGCCCTGACCCCGGCGGGCGGCCCGTCGGCGCTGGCCGCGCTCGCGGGCCATGAGCGGCTCGCGCTCCTGCTCGGCGCCGAGGGCCCGGGGCTGTCGGAGGAGGCGCTCGCGGCCGCCGACGTCCGGGTGCGCATCCCCATGGCCGGCGACGTCGACTCGCTCAACGTGGCCACGGCGGCCGCCGTCGCCTTCCACACCACCGCTGTGGCCACGGGGCCGCTGCGGTGAAGGTCGTCGAGGTGCGGGCCGTGCGCGGCCGCGTGATGGTCGCGGGGGTGCCGCTGGGGGACCAGGGCGTCGAGGGGACGGCCGGCGGGCGCACCTGGGGCCTGCCGCCGGACCTCGTCGACGCGCTGCAGGAGTGGGCGCGGGTGGCCGCGACGGTCCGCCCGCTCGCGGCGGTCCCCCGGGCGCACCCGACGGCCCCGCCGCCCGCCCCCGACCCGGCCGCGGACTCGGTCAGCCGCCGTGGCCGCCAGCTCGCCGCCCGGGTCTCGGTCGAGCTCGCCGTGCCCGTCGACTACTGCGACCCGGTCACGGGCCACCGTGTCGCGCTGCGCGCCGTCACGCGCACCCCGCACCCGCCCCCGGTGCCGCTGCCCGTGCGCGCCGTCGAGGGCGACGGGGCGGCGCCCCACCCGACCGGCGAGGGCGACGGCACGCCCTCGCCCGCGGCGGCCGCCGCCGAGGCCACGCCCTGGGGCACGGGGCTGGTGCTCGCGGTGCTGGTCGCGGGCCTGGTGCTGCTGGCCAACCTCGCGCTCGCCGCGCCCCTGATCACCGGGCTGGGCGTGCTCGGCCTCGCGGTCGACGCCGCGGTCGTCGCCGGCCTCGTGCCCGCGCTGTGGCTCAACCGCCACGTGCCCACCTGGCGCTGGGCGGTCTACGGGACGTTCGCGGGCACCGGGCTGGCGCTGCTCTTCCTGGCCGTCGCGGCGTTCTGAGCCGGTCCTGGGCGGGTCCTGGGGTCGATCTAGGCGCGCGGCGAGCGCGTGCCCAGCAGGACGTCCTCCCAGGACGGGACGATCGGGTGCGTCCGCCGGCCGCGGCGACCGGCGTCCTCGGGCGGCACGGTGGCGGTGGCGGCACCGGGCTCGTCGCCGTCGCGCCGCTCGGTGCGGGGCACGGGCACCTGCTCGCCGGTGGCCGGGGGTGCGGGGACGGTCGCGGGGACGTCGGCGGGGACGTCGGCGGGCGGCACGACCGGGCGCGACGGGCGCGCCCCGCGCCGGGCCGTGGGAGCGCCGCGGCGGCCCGAGGGGGGCGTCACGGGAGGCGTGCCGCGTCCCGACGTCGCCGGCCCGCGCGCCGGGGTCGTGTCGCCCGAGACGGCCAGGGCCGGCGTGTCCTCGGGCGCCGCGACGGGCTCCGGGGCCGGTTCCGGAGCAGCGGCCGGGGTGCCGTCGCCGCGGCGCGGGCCGCCGACGGGGTCCTGGCCGAGCAGCTCGCGGGCCGCGTCGTCGCGCGGCTCGACGGTGCCGCCGGCGGGGCCGGGGCGGTACGTCCAGCGGGCCGTGTTGTCCGAGCGCCCCGCCTGCCACGAGAGCGTGACGACCCACTGGGCGTCCTCGCCCTTGCACGCGTCCCAGCGGGCCTCGTCGTGGTCCTGGCCGCGGGCGGAGAAGGTGGCGGCGAGGATCTCGCCGAGCGTGCGTCCGTCGGTGCGGGCGGGGTCGGCGGGCAGCAGGGGGTGGGCGCGCCGGGCGATCTCGGCGACCCGGGCGCGCTCGAGCAGCACCGGGTAGGCGAAGCGCTCGACGTGCGCGACCGTGACCCCGCCCGCGGCGGCGACCTGGTCCACCGACTCGCCGGCGCGCACCCGGGCCTGGATGTCGCGCGGGCGCAGCGGGCTGGTCACCTCGATCTCCATCTGGCCGAGGCGCCGCACGTCGCCGCGGGCCGCGGCGCGCAGCCGCTCGTCCCCGGCGACCGCGAAGCGCTCGTGCCGGATGGGGTCCTCGAAGATCACGGTCTGGTGGTCGTCTGCCAGGCCGACGACGCGCAGCTGACGCATCCAGGCCTCCCCGTCGGCTCGCGGCCCGGGCCCCGGACAACACTGCCGCTCTGGGTGAGCGGTGGAGGGGGCGCCGTGCTCGCCCACCGACGCTAGGCGACCCCTCTCCCCGGACGAGGGAGGCGCGCCGCCCGTGTCACGGGTCAGGAGTGGCCGGAGTGAGCGGTGGACACGGGCGGGGCGCCCTCCTCGGAGCGCCCTCGCCCGTTCAGCCCAGCGCGGTCACGTCAGACGCTCGACCACCCAGTCGATGCAGCGGGTCAGGGCGGTGACGTCGTCGGGCTCGACCGCCGGGAACATCCCGACGCGCAGCTGGTTGCGGCCGAGCTTGCGGTAGGGCTCGGTGTCGACCACGCCGTTGCTGCGCAGGATCGAGGCGACGGCCGCGGCGTCGACGTCGTCGGAGAAGTCGACGGTGCCCACGACCCACGAGCGGTGCTGGGGGTCGGTGACGAACGGCGTCGCGAACGGCGACTCCTCGGCCCAGGTGTAGAGGCGGTCCGAGGAGTCGCGGGTGCGCCCGGTGGCCCAGTCGAGCCCGCCGCCGGCGTTCATCCACTCGATCTGGTCGGCGAGCAGCAGCAGCGTCGCCACCGCCGGGGTGTTGTAGGTCTGGTCCTTGCGGGAGTTGTCCAGCGCCGTGGGCAGCGACAGGAACTCGGGGATCCAGCGCCCGCCCGGACGGTCCCGGTCGATCTCCTCGACGCGCTCGAGGGCGGCCGGCGACATGATCGCGATCCAGAGCCCGCCGTCGGAGGCGAAGGACTTCTGGGGGGCGAAGTAGTAGACGTCGGACTCGCTGATCTGCACCGGCAGGCCGCCGGCGCCCGAGGTCGCGTCGATGGCGACGAGCGCGTCACCGGACCCGCTGGGCCGCGTGACGGGCACGGCGACGCCGGTCGAGGTCTCGTTGTGGGCCCAGCCGATGAGGTCGGCGCTGGGGTCGGACGTGGGGGCCGGGGCGCTGCCCGGGTCGGCGGAGACGACGATCGGGTCGGCGAGGAACGGCGCGCCCTTGGTCACCGAGGCGAACTTCGAGGAGAACTCGCCGTAGGTCAGGTGCAGGCTGCGCTCGCGCACGAGGCCGGCCGCGGCGGCGTCCCAGAAGGCGGTGGTCCCGCCGACGCCGAGCACGACCTCGTAGCCGTCGGGGAGGGAGAACAGCTCGCGCAGGCCGTTGCGCACCCGGCCGACGATCGACTTGACCGGCTTCTGGCGGTGCGAGGTCCCCATCACGCCGGCGGACTCGGCGAGGTGGGCGAGCTGCTCGGGGCGCACCTTCGAGGGGCCGCACCCGAACCGCCCGTCGCTGGGCAGGAGCTCGGCGGGAATCTGCAGCGTGTCGGTCGACGTGGTCACGGCGGCCATCTTCGCAGCGCGCCCGCGCCGTCGCTGTCGTGTGGGCCACTGTCACGGGCTTTGCCAGCGTGGCGGCCACGCTTGCACTCAACGCCAGGAAAGGCCCCACGATCACCCGGCTCAGGCCGAGCGCGCCACGTCCGCCACCGGCCGCGCGCCCGGACCCACGTACTGCGCCGACGGCCGCACGAGGCGCCCGGTGCGCCGCTGCTCCAGGACGTGCGCCGCCCAGCCGGCGGTGCGCGCGCACGTGAACATCGCCGGCATCATCGGCGCCGGGACGCCCGCGAGGTCGAGCACGACCGCCGCCCAGAACTCGACGTTCGTCTCGATCGCCCGGTCCGGGCGACGCTCGCGCAGCGCCGCCAGCGCGGCGGCCTCGAGCGCCGCGGCCGCCTCGAAGCGCGGGGCGGCGAGCTCGCGGGCGGTGCGCCGCAGCACGCGGGCCCGGGGGTCCTCGGCGCGGTAGACGCGGTGCCCGAAGCCCATGAGCCGCTCGGAGCGGTCGAGCACCCCGCGCACCACGGCCTCGGCGTCCCCGGTCCGCTCGACCTCCTCGAGCATCGGCAGCACGCGCGCCGGCGCCCCGCCGTGCAGCGGGCCCGACATGGCCCCGACCGCCGCCGACAGCGCGGCCGCGGCGTCCGCCCCGGTCGAGGCGACGACGCGCGCGGTGAAGGTGGACGCGTTGAGCCCGTGCTCGGCGGCCGAGACCCAGTAGGCGTCGAGGGCGCGCACGTGGACGGGGTCGGCGTCGCCGCGCCAGCGCCGCAGGAAGCGCTCGACGGGGTCGGCGACGCCGTCGAGCTCCGCCTCGGGCACCGGCGGCAGGCCGTCGCCCCGGGCCGCGCGGGCGGCGAGGACCAGCGCGGCGGCCGCCCCGCGGGCGAGGTCGTCGCGGGCGCGCTCCGGGGTGGCGTCGAGCAGCGGCAGCAGCGACCAGCGCGCCCCGAGCAGCGCCAGCCCGGCCTGCACGTCGACGCGGACGTCGCCGCTGAACGGGGGCTCGGTGCCCGGCTCCTCGTGGGGCAGCGGCCGCCCGAGGTCGCCGTCGACGAGCAGCCCGAACACCTCGCCGAACCCGACCGTGCCCACGAGGTCCTCGATGTCGACGCCGCGGTAGCGCAGCGCGCCGCCGTCGCGGTCGGGCTCGGCGATCTCGGTGCGGAAGGCGACGACGCCCTCGAGCCCGGGGGAGTAGCCCGGGGGCGGCGGCGGGACCGACGTGGAGGCGGGAGCAGCAGGGGTCAAGAGGTCCTCCTCGCAGCACGACGCGGGGACCCGGGTGCGGGCCCCGCTGCCCGACGGACCCGCCGGTCCGCCGGGGTGTGGCGACGCGTGGTGGGCCCGCGTGCACGGTGCGCCGCGCGTGGGCCGAGGGGCTATGTGGGCCTGCTCACGTCGCCCCGGGAGTGACCGGGGATCTGTCGCGGACGGCGCCGGATCCCTACCGTGCGCCCGGGAAACGGACACCGGACGCACGAAGCCGATGAGGAGGCCGGGTGACGAGCACGGGCGCGGAGCTGCCGGGCATGCGGGAGGACTACCGGTCCGCGTCGCTCGACGCCGCCGACCTGGCGGACACGTGGCACGCCCAGCTGCTCGCCTGGATCGCGGCCGCCCGCGAGGCCGGCCTGCCCGACGCCAACGCCATGGTGCTCGCGACCGCCGACGACGAGGGCCGCGTGACCACGCGCACCGTCCTGGCCAAGGACGTCGACGAGCGCGGGGTCACGTTCTTCACCAACTACACCTCGGAGAAGAGCCACCAGCTCCGCCAGACCCGGCGCTGCTCGGCCACGTTCCCGTGGCTCGCGCTGCAACGGCAGGCGACGGTGATCGGCACCGTCGAGCTGGTCTCCCGCGAGGACACCCTGGCCTACTGGCGCACCCGGCCGCGCGGCTCGCAGCTCGGCGCCTGGGCGTCGCCGCAGTCGGCCGTCGTGCGCGACCGCGGCGCCCTCGACGACCAGCTCGCGACCGTCACCGAGCGCTTCGCCGACGAGGAGGAGATCCCACCGCCCCCGCACTGGGGCGGCTGGCGGATCACGCCCACCCACGTCGAGTTCTGGCAGGGCCGCCCCGACCGCCTCCACGACCGCCTGCGCTTCCGGCGCACGGACCCGGGCTGGGTGGTGGAGCGCCTCGCGCCCTGAGGGCGCAGGATTCCCCGGTGCCACGGGATCGATCAGCGCGCGGGTTCCTCGCCGACACCACGCCGCTGCGCACGCCGGCGTTCCGGCGGCTGTGGATCGCCGCGATCATCACGGTCGTCGGCGCGCAGCTCACGGTCGTCGCGGTCCCGACGCAGCTCTACCAGCTGACGGGGTCGTCGACGTGGGTCGGGCTCACCGGGCTCTTCGGCCTCGTCCCGCTGATCGTCTTCGGCCTGTGGGGCGGTGCGATCGCCGACGCGGTCGACCGGCGCGGCCTGCTGGTGTTCACCGGCACGGGGATCGCGGTGACGTCGACGCTGCTGGCGGTCGTCTCGCTCACGGGCGTCGGTGGGCCCTGGACGATCCTGACCCTCTACGCGGTGCAGAGCGCGTTCCTCGCGGTCAACCAGCCGACCCGGGCGGCGGTGCTGCCACGGATCCTCCCGCACCACGAGCTCCCGGCGGCCAACACGCTGCTGTTCACCGTGAACCAGCTCGGCTCGATCGCCGGCCCGCTGCTGGCCGGGGTCGCGCTGACGTTCACCTCGGTGGGCACGCTCTACATCGTCGACGCGGTCTGCCTGACCGCGTCGATCTACGCGGCCTACCAGCTCCCGCGCCTGCCCGTCGCCGACGGCGAGCCGGGCGGCCTGCGCGGGGCCGTGCACGCGGTGCGCCGCAGCGCCGGGTTCCGCGACGTCCTCGCGGGCTTCCGCTACATCGCCATGAGCCAGGTCCTGCTCGTCTCGTTCCTCGTCGACGTCGTGGCCATGGCCGTCGGCATGCCGCGCGCGGTGTTCCCCGAGGAGGCGGTGACGGTGTTCGGGGACCCGCCCAGCGGCGGCCCCGCGCTCGGCGCCCTCTACGCCTCGATCGCGATCGGGGCGACGCTCGGCGGGCTGTTCTCCGGGCGCCTGCACGGCATCCGCCGCCAAGGGGTCGCGGTGACGGTCGCGATCTGCGTCTGGGGCCTCGGCGTCGCCCTGTCCGGGCTGACCTCCATGCTGTGGCTCGCCGTCACCCTGCTGGCCGTCGCGGGCGCCGCCGACCTCGTCAGCGCGGTGTTCCGGCAGACGATGCTGCAGGTCGTCGCCACCGACGAGATGCGCGGCCGGATGCAGGGCACGTTCACCGTCGTCGTCGCCGGCGGCCCGCGCCTGGGCGACCTGTGGCACGGCCCCGCCGCCGCGGCCTTCGGCCCCCAGGCGGCGACGACGATCGGCGGCGTCGGCGTCATCGTGCTCACGCTGCTCGTGGTGGCGATCTTCCCGGTGTTCTGGCGCTACCGGGCGCCGGTCGGGGACGACGACACCGTCGGCTGAGCCCCTACTCCGCGACCTCGCTGCGCTGCTCCTGGCGCTGCTCGCCGTGCTGCTCGTTGCGCCGCGACCCCGGCGCCGCGGCGTGCGGGAAGCCGAGCCCGTGCTGGGGCACCTCGGGGGAGGCGGAGTCCAGCGGGACGGCCGGCGAGCGCACCAGCCCGAGCTGGGCGGTCTGGCGCGGCAGCAGCGCGTCGAGGGTCCAGTCGACGGCGGTGCGGATGCGGTTGCCCGGCATCGACATGAGGTGGTAGCCGCGGGCGACGACGTGGGCGGGCGTGCCGGTGAGCTTGATGCCCAGCGGGTTGGCCGCCGCCTGGAAGCCGCCGAGGTCCACGACGAAGCCGAGATCGCGGTGCTTGTAGGCCTTCTCGCGCCCGTGGCCCAGCGACGCGGCGACGTTGCGGCCCGCCAGCGTGCCCTGGCGCTCGGCGTGCTGGGCGGTCATCGCCGTGTACTGGCCGGGCCGCGCGCGGTCGGGGACGGCGGCGGCGTCGCCGCACGCGAACACCTCGGGGTGGCCGGGCACGCGCAGGTGCGAGTCGACGACGAGCCGGCCCTGGTCGACCTCGAGGCCCAGGTCGTCGATCAGCGGGTCCGGGCGCACGCCGACGCACCACAGCAGCGTCCGGGTGGGGATGGTGTCGCCGGACGTGAGGCGCACCCCGTCGCCGGTGGCCTCGTCCATCTGCTCGTGGGTGCGGACGTCGACCCCGCGCTCGCGCAGCACGCGGTCGGCGGTGTGCGCGAGGTGGTCGGCGAGCCCGGCCAGCACCTCGCCGCGGCTGACCAGCACCCAGTGCGGCTCCTCGAGGCCGCGGCTGCGCGCGAGCTCCTTCATGAACAGCTGGCCCTGCGCGGCGACCTCGGTGCCCGTGTAGCCGGCGCCGACGACGACGCAGGTCAGGCGGGCCGCGCGCTCCTCGGGGTCCTCGGACATCGTGGCGAGCTCCACCTGCCGGATGAGGTGGTCGCGCAGGTAGAGCGCCTCGGGGACGCCGCGGAAGCCCTGGGCGTACTCGGTCACGCCGGGCACCGGCAGCACCTTGTGCACGCTGCCGGCCGCGATGACGAGCCGGTCGTAGGTGGTCTCGTGGTGGGCGCCCTCGGGGTCGAGCCAGCCGATGCGGCGCTGGTCGAGGTCGAGCTCGTCGACCTCGCCGGGCGCGTGGCGCACGCAGGCCGGCAGGGCAGCCCGCAGCGCCACCGTGATGCGGCGCGGCTCGAGGATGCCGGCGGCGACCTCGGGCAGCAGCGGCAGGTAGAGGAAGTAGTTCGTCGGGCTCACGAGGAGGATGTCCACCGCGTCGCCCATCCGCTTGGAGAGGGAGCGCGCGGCCTTGAAGCCCGCGAAGCCGCTGCCGACGATGACCACCCTCGGCGGGCGTCCGGTGGTGGGCCCCGTGTCGTCCGTCATGCCCTGCACTGTTTCCGCTCGGGGGCACCCGTCAAACCGGGCACGCACGGCCGACCCCCGATCGTCACAGCGTTAACGTGGGCCGGTGCCCCCCACCGGCGAGCAGATCGACCTCGTGGCGGCGGACGGCCGCGCCGTCGTGACCGGGGTGGGCGCGGGTCTGCGGGCGCTCGCGCTCGGCGGCCACGACCGCGTCGAGGGCTTCGACGTGGAGTCCACGCCGCCCAAGGGGGCGGGCATGGTGCTCGTGCCCTGGCCCAACCGCATCGCCGGCGCGCGGTACACCTGGCGCGGCGAGGCGTACGCCCTGGAGGTCACCGAGCCCGCCCGCGGGCACGCCATCCACGGCTTCCTGCGCCGCCGGCCGTGGACGGTCACGGCGCGCGCCGAGGACGCGGTGACGCTCGCCGCGGACGTCGACCCCGCCTGGGGATGGCCCGCGGCGCTGCACGTCGAGACCGCCTACGCGCTCGCGCCGGGCGGGCTCACCGTCACCCACGCCCTGACCAACACCGGCGACCGCGACGTCCCCGCCGCCCTGGGCACCCACCCGTACCTGCGCGTCGGCGACGCCGCCCCCGACGACTGCGTGCTGACCCTCTGGGCCGACCGGGTCGTCGACGTCGACGACGCCCTCGTGCCCACGGGGGTGCGCCCGGTGACCGCGGCCGAGGACCTCCGCGCCGGGCGCCGCGTCGGCGACCTCGCCCTCGACACCTGCTTCGGCGTCGCGCCCGCGCCGGACGGGACGCTCGGCGTGCTCACCGCGCCCGACGGCCGCGCCACCGCCCTGTGGGGTGACGCCGACGTCCGCTGGGTGCAGGTCTTCACCCCCGACGACCTCGACGGCCGCGGCCGCGCCGTCGCCGTGGAGCCGATGACCTGCCCGCCCGACGCCGCGCACTCGGGCACCGACCTGCACGTCCTCGCGCCGGGGGAGACGTGGACGGTCCGCTGGGGCATCCGGGACGCGGAGCGAAGCGGAGCCGGACCATCCGACGCAGTGCGGGACGACACGTGAGCGGCCGCGTCGTCGTCGGCGGCGAGGCGCTGGTCGACCTCGTCCCCACCGACGGCGCGGCTGGTGTCGGCTCGGCCGGCGGCGACCCGGCCCTGCGCCCCCTGGCCCCGCGCCTGGGCGGCGGGCCGTTCAACACCGCCGTGGGTCTCGGGCGCCTCGGGGTCCCGACGACGATGCTGACCCGCCTGTCCACCGACCCGTTCGGCGACGCGCTGGTCGCGCGGCTCGAGGCCAACGACGTCGACACCGCCCTGGTGCAGCGCGGCCCCGAGCCGACCACGCTGGCCGTCGTCACCCTCGACGCCGACGGCGCCGCGCGCTACGCCTTCCACGTCGAGGGCAGCGCCGACCGCCTGGTCGCCGACCCGGGCGAGCTCCCGCCCGACACCGCGGCCCTGGCGGTCGGGACGCTCTCGCTGGTGCTCGAGCCCGGCGCGAGCCGGTACGCCGCACTGGCGCAGCGGGAGGCCGGGCGCGGGCGGCTGGTCAGCCTCGACCCCAACTTGCGGCCCGGGCTGGTCGACGACCCCGACGCCGTGGTGGCCCGCCTCGACGCGATCGCGGCCGTGGCCGGGCTGGTCAAGCTCTCCGACGAGGACGCCGAGCGGTGGGGGCGCACGCCGTCGGACCTGCTCGACGCCGGCGCGGGCGCCGTCGTGCTGACCCGGGGCGCGGACGGCCTCACCGCGCACACCCGCGGCGGCGGGGTCGTCGAGGTGGCCTCGGACGAGGTGGGCCCGCTGGTGGACACCATCGGCGCCGGCGACAGCGTCCATGCCGCCGTCCTGGCCTGGCTGGCGGACCGCGACGCCCTCGACCGCGACGCCGTCGCCCGCCTCGACGCCGACGCGTGGAGCGAAGGGCTGCGGTTCGCCGCGCGGGCCGCGGCCTGGACCGTGTCCCGCGCCGGCGCCGAGCCCCCGTGGCGCGCCGAGCTCGACGGCACGGCACCCGGCCGTCACGAGAGTGACGCGGACCACGTCGGGCGGCGGCGAGGCTCGTGATGCGTCACGGACCGCGCGAGCGCTACGGTTCGCGCTCGTACGAACCCCGACTGTTGCGGGAGTGCGCCGCGGGGACACCCCCGGCGCGCCGGCGGTCCGGCTCGAAGCCCGCGGCCGGCGCCGCCGCCCCTCCCGCTCACGACGCTCGTGAGAGGGACTGACTGCCGATGGCCAGCGAGGACTCCGAGAAGCGCACCGCCACGCTGTCCTACCCGGGCGGCGAGCACACGATGGAGATCGTCGAGGCGACCGAGGGATCCTCGGGGGTCTCGCTCGGCAAGATGCTCGGCGAGACCGGGCTGATCACCCTCGATCCCGGCTTCGTGAACACGGGCGCGTGTCGCTCGGACATCACCTACATCGACGGCGACGCCGGCATCCTGCGCTACCGCGGCTACCCCATCGAGGATCTGGCGAAGAACTCGACGTTCGTCGAGACGAGCTATCTGCTGATCTACGGCGAGCTGCCGAACAAGCAGCAGCTCGAGACGTTCACCGACCAGATCCAGCGGCACACGATGCTGCACGAGGACCTCAAGAAGTTCTTCGACGGCTTCCCGGTCGACGCGCACCCGATGCCGGTGCTCTCGTCGGCGGTCTCGGCGCTGTCGACCTTCTACCAGCGCAGCCTCGACCCCTTCGACGAGCCCAACGTCGACCTGTCGAGCGTCCGGCTGCTGGCCAAGGTCCCCACGATCGCGGCCTACGCCTACAAGAACTCGATCGGCCAACCGTTCCTCTACCCGGACAACTCGCTGGGCCTGGTCGAGAACTTCCTGCGCCTGACCTTCGGCCTGCCCGCCGAGCCCTACGAGGTCGACCCCGACGTCGCCAAGGCGCTCGACATGCTGTTCATCCTGCACGCCGACCACGAGCAGAACTGCTCGACGTCGACGGTGCGCATGATCGGCTCCTCGCAGGCCAACCTCTTCGCCTCGATCTCCGGGGGCATCAACGCCCTGTTCGGCCCGCTGCACGGCGGCGCCAACGCCGCGGTGCTCTCGATGCTCGAGGGCATCCGGGACAACGAGGGCAACGCCGACGAGTTCGTCCGCAAGGTCAAGAACAAGGAGCCGGGCGCCCGGCTGATGGGCTTCGGGCACCGGGTCTACAAGAACTACGACCCGCGCGCCGCGATCGTCCGCGACACCGCCCGCGGCATCATCGAGAAGCTCGGCGGCGGCGACGAGATGCTCGACATCGCCATGCGGCTCGAGGAGTTCGCGCTCGAGGACGACTACTTCGTGGAGCGCAAGCTCTACCCGAACGTCGACTTCTACACGGGCCTGATCTACCAGGCGATGGGCTTCCCGACCGAGATGTTCACGGTGCTCTTCGCCATCGGCCGCCTGCCCGGCTGGATCGCCCACTGGCGCGAGATGATCGACGACCCGGACACCCGCATCGGCCGCCCGCGCCAGGTGTACACGGGGCCCACCGAGCGCTCGTACGTGGACCTGAGCCAGCGCTAGACCGATCGGCCGCACCCCCGAACGAACGAACGGCGCTCTCGCTGCTTCCGACGCAGCGGGAGCGCCGTTCGTGCGTTCAGCGGCCGGGCGGGGCACATACTGCGCGCCAGGTGGGGTAGCCGGGGCGCATGAGCGACGCCGGGGACGAGACCGCGATCGTCTGGTTCCGCCGCGACCTCCGGGTGTATGACCAGCCGCTCTTCGAGGCCGCGGCGGCGCGGGCGCGGCGGTCGCTGGCGGTGTTCGTGCTCGACCCGCGCCTGCTCGACCCGTCGGGCACGCGGCGCCGCACGTTCCTCTACCGCAGCCTGCGCGAGCTCGACGAGGCCCTCGACGGGCGCCTGCTCGTCGTGCGCGGTGACCCCGCGGAGGCGATCCCGAAGCTCGCCGGCGCGGTGGGCGCGGGCAGCGTGCACATCGCCGCCGATTTCGGCCCCTACGGCCGCGAGCGCGACGAGGCCGTCGGCAAGGCGCTGGAGCAGCGGGGCGTCGAGCTCGTGCGCACCGGGTCGCCCTACGCCGTCGAGCCCGGGCGGATCACGAAGTCCGACGGCGAGCCGTACAAGGTCTACACGCCGTTCAGCCGCGAGTGGGCCAAGCGGGACAAGGGCGCCCCCGCCGCGACCGACGGCCGCACCGTCGACTGGCTCGACCCGTCGGAGAAGGACGGGGGCCCGCGCGCGGTGCGCATCCCCGACGACGAGGACGTCGACGCCGACCTCCCCGCCGCCGGCGAGCAGGCCGCCCGCGAGCACTGGGAGGCGTTCGTCGACGAGCACCTCGAGGACTACGACGAGATGCGCGACCGGCCCGACAAGCCCGCGACCTCGCGGATGTCGGTGTACCTGAAGTACGGCGTGATCCACCCGCGCACGCTGCTCGCCGGGCTCGGCGGCACCGGCAAGGGCGCGACGTCGTTCCGCAACGAGCTGTGCTTCCGCGACTTCTACGCGTCGGTGCTGTGGTTCTGGCCGCGGTCGGCGCGCGAGAACTTCAACCCCAAGTTCGAGCGCATGCCCCTCGACACGGGCTCCGACGCCGAGGAGCGGTTCCGCGCCTGGCAGGAGGGGCGCACCGGCTTCCCGGCCATCGACGCCGCGATGCGCCAGCTGCAGGGCGAGGCGTGGATGCACAACCGCATGCGGATGGCCGTCGCCTCGTTCCTGGTCAAGGACCTGCACCTGCCCTGGTGGTGGGGCGCGCGGCACTTCATGCGGCTGCTCGTCGACGGCGACCTCCCGTCCAACCAGCACGGCTGGCAGTGGGCCGCGGGCACGGGCACGGACGCGGCGCCCTACTTCCGCGTGTTCAACCCGGTGACCCAGGGGGAGCGCTTCGACCCCCAGGGCGACTACGTGCGCCGCTGGGTGCCCGAGCTGGCCGGGATCGAGGGCAGGAAGGTCCACCAGCCCTGGAAGCTGCCCGAGCCCCCGAGCGACTACCCGGCCCCGATCGTCGACCACAAGGCCGAGCGCGCGGAGGCGCTGGACCGCTTCAACAGGCTCTGAGGGCCGCCCCTCTCAGCCCCGCGCCCGCCCCAGCGCCTCGCGGAAGCTCACCCGGGCGCCGGTGCGCAGCACCGAGTTCGCGTAAATCCGCCCGCCCAGCCACAACGTGCCGGCGGTGAACGCGAGGGTCAGCGCGAACGCCAGCACCACCTGGCCCACCGGCGCGACGCCGAGCGCGACGCGGGCGGGCATGAACAGCGGGCTGAACGGGGGCAGCAGCGAGATCACGGTGATCGGGGTGCCGCGGGGGTCGGACGTCAGCAGGTTGAAGCCGACCACGAACCCGAGCAGCACCGTGATCGTCACCGGCGAGAGCACGCTCTGCGTGTCCTCCTGGCGCGACACCAGCGAGCCCGCGGCGGCGAAGACCGTCGCGTAGAGCGCGAAGCCGAGCAGGTACCAGACCAGCACCGACACCAGCGTCGACACCAGCCCCGCCCCGGCCGCGAGCACCCCGGCCGCCCCGGCGACCGCGAGCCCGGCCCCGCCCAGCACGACGAGCTGCACCAGCCCCACCGCGCCCAGGCCGAGCACCTTGCCCAGCAGCAGCTGCCACGGCCGCACCGACGACAGGACGATCTCGACGACGCGGCTCGACTTCTCCTCGACCACGCCCTGGGCCACCATCGCGCCGTAGGTCTGGATGGAGAAGAAGAGCAGGAACGCGCCCGCGAGGCCGAGGCCCAGGCGCTGCCCGGCCTGCGGGTCCGGCGGCTCGGCGGCCACGACGGCCGGCCCGGCCTCGGACACGACCGCGTCGAGCGCGGCGGGATCGACGCCGCGGCCCGCCAGGAAGGCGTCGCGGGCGGTCGCGGCGGTGGCGTCGACGATGACGCGCTCGAGATTCGCGTCGGGCTCGGTCTCGACGTACACCCGCGGGCGCACGGGGTCGCCGGTGATCAGGGCGTCGAGGTCGCCGGCGCGCACCGCGGCCTCGGCGGCCGCCGGGTCGGGCGCGCCGACCACCGTGAGCGTCAGGCCCTCGGTCGGCGCCGCGCGCAGCAGGGGGTCGGTGAGCGCGACCGCGGGGCCCGCGACGGCGACGCGCGCGGTGTCCTCGCCGGAGGCGATCGTGGCCACCACCGCCGCGTAGACCGCGAGCAGCAGGAGCACGACCAGCGTGCCGACCACGAACGCGCGGCCCTTGACCTTGGCGGCGAACTCCCGGCGCGCGATGAGCAGCACGGGGCGCAGGGCGGGGCTCACGCGGCCACCCCGGGCCCGGCCGGCGCGGTGGTCCCGGCGACGGTGCCCCGGTAGATCTCGGCGAGCGCGGGCCGGCGCCGGCGGAACTCGTGCACCGGGCCGGTGCGCCGCGCCGCGTCGAGCACGCGCGCCAGCGTCGCCTCGGACGCGTCGGCGAGGGTGAGGACGGTGCCGCCCTCGGCCGCGCGGCTGCCGGTGACGCCGGGCAGGCCGTCGGCCCACCCCGGCAGGGCGGCCGGGGCGACGACGACCAGCTCGCTGGCCGAGGCCTCGCGCAGCTCGTCGACCGTGCCCTCGGCGACGGCGCGCCCGGCGCGGACGATGCCCACGCGGTCGCAGAGCCGCTCGACGAGCTCGAGCTGGTGGCTCGAGAAGACCACGGGGGCGCCGGCGTCCCGGCGCTCGCGCAGGACCTCGCTCATGACGTCGACGGCCACCGGGTCCAGGCCGGAGAACGGCTCGTCCAGCACGAGGACGTCGGGGTCGGCGACGAGGGCGGCCGCGAGCTGCACGCGCTGCTGGTTGCCGAGGCTCAGGCGCTGGACCTCGTCACCGCGGCGCTCGGCGAGCCCGAGGCGCTCGGTCCACCGGTCGGCGGCGACGCGGGCGTCGGCCGCCGAGCGCCCGCGCAGCTCGGCGAGGTAGCGCAGCTGGGTCCCGACGGCCATGCGCGGGTAGAGCCCGCGCTCCTCGGGCATGTAGCCGATCCGGCGCCGCGACACGGCGTCGAGCGGCCGCCCGTCGAGGCGGACCTCGCCGGCGTCGGCGGCCAGCACGCCCAGCGCGATCCGCATCGTCGTGGTCTTGCCCGCGCCGTTGGCGCCGACGAAGCCGTAGAGCTCGCCGGGCCGCACCGTGAACGTCATCCGGTCCAGGGCCACCGTCGACCCGAACCGCTTGGAGATCCCGTCGATCTCGAGCATCCGCTCCCCCTGTCCCGGCCGGGCGACAGGATGTCCGACGCCGTGGATCCCGTCCAACCGAGGTGCCGGCACCCGATCGTGACCGCGTTCGCCGTCACGGGACCTGGTGGTCGGACGATCTGCAGAGCAGGGTGAAGGCGTCGGGAGGGGACGATCGTGCGGCTGCTGGTGGTGGCGGGGCTGACGCTCGTGCTGTTGATGGGCGCCGTGCCCCTGGCGGTGCCGGGCACCCCGCCGGCGGTGAGCGTGGCGCTCTTCCTCGTGGCCGGGTTCGCGCTGCTCGGGGGGCTGGTGCTCCTCGCGCGGAGCCGTCGTGTGCAGGGTCGTGCGGACGTCTCGCCGGTCGTGGCGGCCCCCGTGATGCCCGTGCCCGCCGTGGCGGGCCCGGCCGGCGTCACGGACTACGTCACGGTGCGCACGCGCTGGTAGCCCCGCTCAGCGGCCACTGGAGGGCCAGGGCGCGGTCAGCGGGGCGCCGGTGAGCTCGCCCCGCCACGTCCACACCCACGCCGGCACGCGGGCGTCGACGGTGTGCACCACGGCGCGCTCGCGCCGGTAGTCGGGGCCCTCGTAGTCGTCGAGACGCGGCAGCGCCGACGCCGGGTCCGCCAGGCGCAGCAGCACGCCCCGCGCCCGCCCCGTGCCGCCGCGGGCGAGGGCGGGATAGCCGCGCCCGGTGTCGTGCACCCGCCCGGGCAGCCACGCGTCCTCCGGCGCGCCGGTGACGAACGGGGCCACGAGCCGCCACGCCCGCCGGCCGGGCATCAGCGTGCCGTAGACGAGGACGCGGTCGGGCCAGGCGAGCGGCTCCGGGGTGCCGGGCTCGACGGTCACCGCGCCCGGGGTGAGCGCGCCGGGCTCGCCGACCAGGGCGCGGGCGGCGTCCTGGTCGACGTCGGCGACCCGCACCGGGGCGCCGTCGACCAGCAGCGGCGCGCGCACCGGATCGCCCGCCCAGTACGTCCACACGCGCTCGAGCTGCGCGCCGTCCTCGGTGACCACGCGTCCTGTCTCCAGGCGCACCAGGTCGTAGCGCTCGCCCCGGCCCTCGCAGCGGTCGAGCACGGCGACCTGGTCCGGCGTCGCCATCCACACCGCGTGGGTCTCCACCGCGCCGGGCACGGGCGCGAGCGTCGCCGGCCGGACGCCGTCGCGGGCACGCAGCCCCGACGCCCAGACGGCCGCGAGGCCCTCGACCCGCGCGCGGAGCACCACGACCGGGCCCGCCAGACCCAGGTGCTCGCGCAGCCACGTCAGCTTGCCCGGGTTCCGGTTGGAGCCGAAGGCGAGCACCGGGACCCGGGCGACCATCGGCGCGGCGCCCCGGCCGGCGAGCCACTGGTCGAGATCGGTCCCGTCGACCGTCCAGCCGGACGCGTGCGCCGACGGCGCGAGCCGGTGGCTCGCGCCGTCGAGGTGCACGAACGAGAAACCCGGCGCGACCCCGGGGTAGGGGTCGGCCGGGTACTCGGTGTCCGGGGTCGGAGAGCTCAGTAGCCCCGCTCGCGGTACTCGTCGAGGCGGGCGGCCTCGTCACCGACCTTCGTCGTGTCCCCGTGCCCGGTACGCACGATGGTGTCGCCGGGCAGCGAGAACACCTTGTCCGCCAGCTGCTCGATGAGCACGTCGAAGTCCGAGTACGACGGCCCCGTGGCGCCCGGGCCGCCGTTGAACAGGGTGTCCCCGGAGAACAGCGTGCCGATGTCTGGTGCGTAGAACACCGTCGACCCGGGGGAGTGCCCCGGCGTGTGGATGGCCCGCAGGTCGATCCCCGCGATCGTGAAGGTCTCGCCGTCGACGATCTCGCCGTCCGGCTCGCGGTCCGGGTAGGTGAGGTTCCAGATCACCCGGTCGTCCGGGTTGAGCAGGATCGGCGCGTCGAACGCGGCCGCGATCTCCGGGGCGGCGTTGACGTGGTCGTTGTGCGAGTGCGTGCACAGGATAGCCACGACGTTGCGGTCGCCGATCGCCTTCTTGATCGCCGCCGCGTCGTGCGGGGCGTCCAGGAGGACGACCTCGGAGGAGTCCCCGATGATCCACACGTTGTTGTCGACGTCGAACGAGTTGCCGTCGATCTGGAACTGACCGGACGTCGTGAGGTGCTCGACGCCCTCGCCGACCTTCTCGGCGGTCACAGGATCACCACCGAACGCAGCACGTCGCCGGCGTGCATCTTCTCGAAGGACTGCTCGACGTCGTCGAGCGAGATCCGCTCGGTGACGAACTTGTCGAGCGGGAAGCGGCCCTGCAGCGCGAGGTCCACGAGCATCGGGAAGTCGCGGTTGGGCAGGCAGTCGCCGTACCAGGACGCCCGCAGGGATCCGCCGTGGGAGAAGAACGGCTGGAAGTCGGCCTCGAGCTTCATGTCCGGTGCCGGCACGCCGACGAGCACCAGCCGGCCGGCCAGGTCGCGGGCCTCGAAGGCCTGCTTCCAGGTGGCCGGGATGCCCACCGCGTCGATGACGACGTCGGCGCCGAACCCGTCGGTGAGCTCGCGGATGCGCTCCACCGGGTCCTCGTTCTTGGCGTTCACCCCGTGGGTGGCGCCGAAGCCCTTGGCCCACTCGAGCTTCCGGTCCTCGGTGTCGACGGCGATGATCGTCGTCGCGCCGGCCAGCGCCGCGCCCGCGATCGCCGCGTCGCCCACGCCGCCGCAGCCGATGACCGCGACGGACTCGCCGCGCTGGACCTGGCCGGTGTTGATCGCCGCCCCGGTGCCCGCCATGACGCCGCAGCCGATGAGGCCGGCCTCGGCCGGGTCGACCTCGGGGTTGACCTTGGTGCACTGGCCGGAGTGCACCAGCGTCTTCTCGATGAACGCGCCGATGCCCAGGGCCGGCTTGAGCTCCTCGCCGGTCTCCTTCAGCGTCATCGACTGCGCGGCGTTGTGCGTGTCGAAGCAGAGGTGCTGCTGGCCCTTGCGGCAGGCCCGGCACTTCCCGCAGACCGCGCGCCAGTTGAGGATCACGAAGTCGCCGACCTCGAGGCCCTGCACGTCGCCGTCGCCCACCGACTCGACGATCCCCGCAGCCTCGTGGCCGAGCAGGAACGGGTACGCGTCCTCGATGTTGCCCTCGCGGTAGTGCAGATCGGTGTGGCAGACCCCGCACGCCTGGACCTTGACCACGGCCTCACCGGGACCGGGGTCCGGGACGACGATCGTCTCCACCGTCACCGGCTTGCCCTTTTCCCGGGACACGACGCCCCGGACCTCCTGCGGCATGTGTGTGCCTCCGTGTTGCTTCGGGTGTGCTCCCGGTCACCTGTGCCCGGGTGACCACCCTGGCATGCGCACCCGACCATGGTCACCGCCGTGGGCATGATCAGCACCGGAGATTCGGGAACGGGGCCGCGGCCGGCTCCTCCCACCCACCGCGGCCCCGCACGTGGTTCGACGCACCGACCGGCGCAGCGGTTCCCGGGGAACGACGACGCGGCGGCCACCCCGCGAGGGGTGACCGCCGCGTCGCGGTGATCGGAGTGGAGATACGGACACTGAACGTCAGCGGAGCCGCTCCGCTGACACTCAGCGGGCCTCAGACGTGGAGGATCAGCGCCGAGCCCTGGCCGCCGCCGCCGCAGAGGCTGGCGACGGCGTAGCCGCCGCCGCGGCGCTGCAGCTCGTGGGCGCAGTGCACGGCGAGGCGGTTGCCGGTGGCGCCGACGGGGTGGCCCAGGGCGATGGCGCCGCCGTCGGTGTTCACCGCGTCGGACGGGAGCCCGAGCTCGCGGGCCGACTGGATCGCCACCGCCGCGAAGGCCTCGTTGATCTCCCAGAGCGAGACGTCGGAGGCCTCGATGCCCTCGCGGCGCAGGGCCTTGAAGGCGGCGTTGGACGGCTGCGAGAGCAGCGAGTTGTCCGGGCCGGCGACCCAGCCGTGGCTGCGGATCTCGCACAGCGGCGTGAGGCCCAGCTCCTGGGCCTTCTGCGCCGACATCACCACGGTGGCCGACGCGCCGTCGGAGACCTGCGACGCGCTGCCCGCGGTGATCGCGCCTTCCTTGTCGAAGGCCGGCTTGAGCTTGCCCAGGCCCTCGGCGGTGGTGTCGCCGCGGACGCCCTCGTCCTCGGTGACGGTGATCGGGTCGCCCTTGCGCTGCGGCACCTGGACGCCGGTGATCTCCGCCTCGAAGCGGCCGTTCTTCGCGGCGTCCGCGGCGCGCTGGTGCGACGCGGCCGAGACCTCGTCCATCTCCTGGCGGGAGAGACCGGCGGCCTTGGCGAAGCGCTCGGTCGAGGCGCCCATCGACTCGCCGTCGTAGGCGTCGGTGAGGCCGTCGTGGTCGGTGGCGTCGATGAGCTTGCCGGGGCCGTACTTGTAGCCCTGGCGCGCCTTCGGGAGCATGTGCGGCCCCGCGGTCATCGACTCCATGCCGCCGGCGACGACGATGTCGTACTCGCCGGCCTGGATCATCTGGTCGGCCAGCGCGACGGCGTCGAGGCCGGACAGACACACCTTGTTCAGCGTGAACGAGGGGGTGGACATCGGGATGCCGGCGTCCGTGGACGCCTTGCGGGCCGGGTTCTGGCCGTTGCCGGCCTGGATCACCTGACCCATGATCACGTACTCGACCTGCTCCCCGCTGATGCCGGCGGCGTCGAGCGCGGCCTTGATGGCGGCCGTGCCGAGGTCACCGGCGGTCATGCCGGCGAACGCGCCGGAGAGCTTGCCGATGGGGGTGCGCTTGCCGGAAACGATGACGGAGCCGGGCATACGGGTCCTCCTGGTCGATGGGTGGCGCGACGGTGGGCCGGGACGACCGACCACCGGGGTGGTCTCGGCGCTCTGCGGCCCCCCTCGGATGCGGAGAAGCCGGGATCCTGAACGTACCCGCGGGCCCCGGATCGATCCCAGGGTCGGAGACGGCCGATCCTCGGAATCGGTCAAGTGGGGCCCGCGAGGCTGTCCTAGTCGGTGCGGCGCGAGAGCTCCGCGACGGCGGTCATGAGCGGCGGCCACTCGTGGCGCAGCGCCTGGTTGCCCATGAACAGTCCGAGGTGGCCGCCGGGCGCGGTGCGCCGCGTGACCTGGTCCGCCGGGGTCGACACGAAGTCGGCGGCCGCGAAGACCTGCACCGGCGGGGTGATGTGGTCGGTCGCGCCGCCGAGCAGGAACAGCGGGCAGGAGATGTCCCGCATGTCCACGCGGCGCCCGTCGACCTCGAGGGTGCCGTTGACCAGCTCGTTGCCGGCGAACAGGTGCTCGACCAGCCACAGGTAGAACGTCCCGGGGACGTCCTGCGTGTGCTTGAACCAGTCCTCGAACGCCTCGTAGCGCGCGATGGCGGCCGGGTCGTCGAGGTTGCGCAGCAGGTCGACGTGCTTGGCGATCTCGGCGTCCGGCTTGATCGCGATGAACCCGCCGAGGACGAACGAGCCCGGCATGTTGCCGCCGCCCGCCGCGACCATGGCCCGGTAGGGCAGCTGGCCGAAGCGCTGGCTCATCACCCGCGACGAGGCGCCGATGGGCGTCTCGCCGGCGTGGAAGTCGATCGGTGCGCCGGCCAGGGTCAGCGTGTTGACCTTGTCCGGGTGCATCGCGGCGTAGATCGTCGCGAGCCAGCCGCCCTGGCAGTCGCCCACCAGGTTCACGTGACCACCGCAGTGCTGCACCGCGCGGTCGACCACGGCGATGTAGTCGGAGATCGTCGTGCCCGACGTCGCCCGCGTGGCGCCGACCCAGTCGAGGGTGAACGCGCGGGTCAGGCCGGCCTCGCGGATCACCATCATCTGCGACTGCGACGGCTGGAAGTCGACGATGCACGAGTCGTGGCCGGCCTGCGGCGGCAGCACGAGCGTGGGGACGACGTCGTCGGTCGAGCCCTGCGAGAAGTCCCGCAGGCGGGCGATCGGCGTCTCGAAGACGATCTCGTGCTCGTTGTGCCACTGCGGGCGGCGGCGGGTGAGCACGTGGCGCCACCAGCGCCGGGCGTCGTGGGTGTTGCGCCCGGGCGAGGTCGACTGACGGAGCGCCCGCTCCAGCACGTAGCCCGCGCCCTTGGTCATCTCCGCGGCGCCGCGGACGGCCGCGGTGACGTGGTAGCCGCGCAGGTAGGCGGCGGGATCGGTCGCGGGGGCCTCGGTCTGGACCTCTGCGGGATCGCCCGTCGGGGCGACCTGCTCGTCGGTGGGGGCCGTCATGGCACACCTCCTCGCGCCGCGCGGTGGCGACGCTCGACCGCACCCGGCTCTGGGTGCTGTGTGGAACGTACGGACGCTTGGGATGTTTCGCAACGGGCCCGTACTCGTGGGTAGGGCACTCCGTGCCCTTCCCGATGGACCGGATGCCCGATTCGATGGGCCCCGGACCGTGTGGCGCGGGCCACGTGCGGGGTACACGCACGCCGACCGACGACGATGTCGAACAGCGAGGGAGCACGCATGGGAGACATGACCGGACAGGTGGCCATCGTGACCGGCGGTGCCAGGGGCATCGGACGCGCGATCACCACGCGGCTCGCGAAGCGCGGGATGAAGGTCGGTGTCGGCTACTCGTCGGACTCGACCTCGGCGGAGGAGCTCAAGGCCGAGTTCCCCGACCAGATCACGATCCACCAGGGCAACATCGGCAACCGCGGCGACTGCGAGCGCGTCATCGACGAGGTGCTGCAGGCGCACGGGCGCATCGACGTGCTCGTGAACAACGCCGGCATCACCGCGGACAAGATGGTCGCGAAGATGGAGGTCGACGACTGGGACCGCGTGGTCCAGGTCAACCTCTCGGGCACGTTCTACATGTCGCAGATCTCCTACCTGCACATGGCCGAGCGCGGCAGCGGCCGCATCGTCAGCATCAGCTCGGTGATCGGTGAGGCCGGCAACGCGGGCCAGGTCAACTACGCGGCGACGAAGTCCGGCCTGTTCGGCATGACGATGTCGATGGCGCAGGAGGGCGCGCGCAAGGGCGTCACCGTCAACTGCGTGGCCCCGGGCTACATCGAGACCGACATGGTGGCCGCGGTGCCCGAGAAGGCGATCGAGAAGATCGTCTCCGGCATCCCGCTGCGCCGTCTCGGCCAGCCCGACGAGGTGGCGCGCGTGGTGGAGTTCCTCGCCGACCCCGAGTCGGAGTACATCACCGGGCAGGTCTACTCGGTCAACGGCGGCCTGCACATGTAGGTCGGGCCAGTGGTCAGGCCAGGCGCGCGGTCAGCTCGGCGCAGACGTCGTCGAGCGCGGCCGCGGCCGCCCGGCACACGCCGGGGAACGTGAGGAAGCCGTGCACGGCGCGGGCGTGGTCGGTGTGCCGGACGGGCACGCCGGCCTCGCCCAGCCGTCGCGCGTAGTCGACGCCGTCGTCGTGCAGCGGGTCGACGGCGGCGGTGATGACCAGGGCCGGCGGCAGGTCGCCGAGGTCCGGGGCGAACAGCGGCGAGCACAACGGGTCCGTCGCGTCCCCGTCGTCGCCGAGGTAGTGCCTGCGGAAGACCTCCATGTCCGCCCGTGTCAGCACGGGGCCGTCGCCGAACCGCTCCACCGAGGGGCGGCTGAAGGTGAGGTCCAGCGCGGGGTAGAGCAGCACCTGGGCGTCGATCACCGGGCCCGCCTCGCGCGCCAGCAGGCACACGACCGCGGCGAGGTTGCCGCCGGCGCTGTCGCCCATGACCGCCAGCCGGTCGGACCGCGCGCCCAGCGCCTCGGCCTGGCGCGCCACCCACGTGACGGCGGCGTAGCCGTCCTCCCGCCCCGCGGGGTAGGGGTGCTCGGGGGCGAGGCGGTAGTCGACCGAGATCACGAGCGCCCCGACGCGCGACGCCACGTGTGCGCACAGCCAGTCGGACTGGTCGAGGTTGCCCAGCGTGCCGCCGCCGCCGTGGAAGTTGACGACGACGGGCAGGGCGCGCGCGGTGTGCGGGCGGTAGAGCCGCACCGGGAGCGGGCCGAGGTCGGTGTCGGCGACGCGGTCGGTGACGAACACGCCGCGGGGCATCGGCCCGAACACCCGCGAGGTCACGAGGTTGTGGCTCAGCCGGCGCTCCCGGGCGCGGGCGATCTCCTCGGGGCTCATGCGGCTGACCGCGACGGCGCCCGAGACCTCGGCGAACCACGTGAACATGCGCAGCCGGACGTCGATGTCCATGCCTCACCTCCGAGCCCCGGGTCGATCACCGGCGGGCCGACAGACTGCCCGATCGACCCGCGGGCGGGCGCCTCGAACGGACCACCGATCGGGGCCTGTCGGTGACCGGCCGCCGCCGTACGGGGACGAGCGGGTGAGGCGCGTGTCGCAGGCGACGACACTCCCGGTGGTACCGACGGACGGTCCCCTCGTCGGGGCCCGGCGGCCGGACGTGGCCGGCGTGACGCAGGCGACGATGCCGCGAGGCGCCGGGCGACCCCGTGTTAGGTTCCCCTCAGCGAGGGGGAGTAGCTCCCAACACCGCGCTCGACACACTGACGCCGCTCGCGGCGTCCGGGCGCGGGGGCCACCGGTCGACGGCGGCGGGCGAGACCTTCGGCACCGATCCACGCACCCTGGACCGGGCCGGAGACGTGCGTCCCCCGGTCCGGCCGGACCCCGGAGGGCCCGCCACCGTGACCGGTTTCCTCGCCGCGACCGCCATCAGCTTCGCCGTCATCCTCGTGGCCGAGCTGGGCGACAAGTCCCAACTGATGGCGCTGACGTTCGCCACCCGCTTCCGGGCGCTGCCCGTGCTCGTCGGCATCACCGCCGCCACCGCGGTCGTCCACGCCGTCTCGGTCGGCGTCGGCTACCTGCTCGGCGCCGCCCTGCCGACCTTCTGGATCTCCGTCGCCGCCGCGGTCGCCTTCGTCGGCTTCGGCCTGTGGACGCTGCGCGGGGACACGCTCTCCGACCACGAGCAGGAGAAGGCGAGCGGGACGAAGCGCTCGGCCGTGCTCGCCGCGAGCGTGGCGTTCTTCCTCGCCGAGCTGGGCGACAAGACGATGCTGGCGACGATCACGCTGGCCACCCAGTACCCGGGCGCCGGCGGGGTGACCGGCGTGTGGCTGGGCTCGACGGTGGGCATGGTCGCCGCCGACGGGCTGGCCATCCTCGTCGGCCGGGCGCTGGGGCGGAACGTGCCCGAGAAGCTCATCCGCGTCGGGGCCGCCGTGCTGTTCTTCGCCTTCGGCGCCTGGCTCGGTGTCGAGGCGTTCCTCACCGGCTGACCATCCCCGCGCGCCGTAGCGTCGCGGGGGTGAGCACGCCGCAGCGCAGCGACGCCGACGCGCGGCAGCTCGAGCACCTGCTCGCCGCGGCGGTCGTGCTGGTCCTGCTGGTCGGCGCGGGGGTGGCGGGCGTCGTGGTCGCCACCCGGCGCGGCCCCGACGCCGCGCCCGCCTACGCCCAGCCCGTCTCCGCGCCCGTGCCGGCCGACGCGGCGGCGCGCGCCGCCTGGGCGGCGCAGCGCGAGGCGTCCACCGGCGTCCCCGCCCGCGTCCTCGTCGCCTACGCCGGCGCCGAGGTGGCCGCGCGCTCGGAGCTGGCCGACTGCGGCCTGTCCTGGGTCACGCTGGCCGGTCTCGGGCGGGTGGAGTCGAACCACGGGCGGTACGGCGGTGCGGCCGTCGACGCCGCGGGCCGGCCCTCGGAGCCCATCCGGGGTCCGCAGCTCGACGGCACCGCGGGCAACCGCGAGATCCGCGACACCGACGGCGGGCGGCTCGACGGCGACACCGCCTACGACCGCGCCGTCGGGCCGCTGCAGTTCATCCCCACGACCTGGGCGCGCTTCGGCGCCGACGGCGACGCGGACGGCGCGTCCGACCCCGACGACCTCGACGACGCCGCCCTGGCCGCGGCCCGCTACCTGTGCGCCGACGACCGCGACCTGCGCCGCGGCGACGACTGGCGCGCCGCGGTGCTGGCCTACAACCGCTCGCAGTCCTACGTCGACCGGGTGCGGCGCGAGGCGGTCGGGGCCGCGGGCGCGGCGGGCTGAGCGGCGGGCTGCGGGGTGGTCAGCGCCGCGCGAGCCGGCGCTCGCCGAGCGAGCCCGTGCGGTAGTCCAGCCCGTAGTGCGCGAACACGCTCGGCTCGTCCTCGGCGAGCAGCTCGCCGTCGGTGTCGATGGACGGGGCCTCGCGCACGAGCTCCCGGCCGAACGCGATCTTGAGGTGGTCGGGCGTGACGACGGCCCCGCTCAGCGGCGCGAAGACCAGCCGGCTCTTGCCGAACAGCGACGACACCTTGACCGTGACGAACACCGGCTCGTCGCCGAGGGTGTCGACGTACACCGCCTCGAGGTCGCCGATCTTGGCCTCGTCGGGGTCGACGACGTGGCGCCCGCGCCAGTCACGGATGTTCTCGGCGGGGATCACGGGGGCTCCTCGGTGGCGCAGGGTCACACGCCGCGCAGGGCGGGCGGTGCGATGGGGTGGGGGTGCGAGGCGGTGTCCGGGCGGGTCTGCTGGTCGGACTCGTCGGTGACGGGCAGGTCGTCGCGCGTGACCCGGCCGCCGGCCGCGAGGGCCGCGCCGATCGGGTAGCGGCACGCGGCCGCGGGCAGCGGGCCCTCGTCGCCGCCGAGGTGCACGCGCACGCCGGCCGGCTCGGCCGCGGGGTCCTCGGGCAGGCCGAGGCGGCGCAGGGTCTGCCCGGCGACCGCACGCGAGCTGTCGTGCAGGCCGGTGCCGGGGGGCAGGGCGGCGAGGATCTCCTGCACGACCAGCGGGTAGTGGGTGCAGCCGAGCACCACCGAGCGGCAGCGCGCCGGGGTGCGCTCCGCCGCGAGCGCGACGGCGGCGCGCACCGCGTCCGGGTCGGCGTCCTCCACCGCCCGCGCCAGGCCCGGGCACGCGACGGCGTCGGCCTGGCCGGGCGCGGCGAAGCGCTCGACGAGGTCGCGCTGATAGTCGCTGCCCGTGGTGCGCTCGGTGGCCCAGATCGCGAACGGCAGGCCCGTCGCGCCCGCGGGCTTGACCGCCGGGACCGTGGCGACGACCGGGCGCTCGGGCTCGACGGCGGCGCGCAGCGGCACGATCGCGGTGACCGAGGCCGTGTTGCAGGGGACGACGATCGCGTCGGCGCCCCGGGCGACGGCGCGGCGCCCGGTGTCGAGGACGCGCTCGACGATCCAGGCCGACGACTTCGAGCCCCATGGCATGCCCTCGGGGTCGAGGTAGAGGTCGAGCGCCAGGTCCGGGCGCAGGTGACGCAACCAGCCCGCGGTGGGCAGCAGGCCGATCCCCGAGTCGATCAGGGCGACACGCGTCGGGTGGCGGACCATCGCCGCCCACTGTAGGACCCGCGCGTCTAGACCATCGCGGCGCTGCCGACGTCGGGGTGCTCGCGGTGGAAGGCGACCATCGCGCCGACGTGCTCGGCGAAGGGCGGGCAGCGCACGCCGACCTCGTCGAGCAGCGCGGTGGTGGCCGTGACGTCGTAGACGGTCGGGTGGGTGAGGTAGTCCAGCGTCGAGGACGGCAGCTTGAACACCCGCCCGACGCCGGGCAGGCGGTCGATCGCGAACTTCGAGAGCGGGGTCGGCACCGGGACCACGCGCAGCTGCTTGCTGGTGTGGGTCGCGAAGGCCTCGCACATCTCGAGCACCGACGGCGGGTGCGGCGCGGCGAGGGCGACGGTGCGCCCGAGCGCGCCGGGGTGCGGGGCGAGCGCGGCGATCGCGTCGACGACGAAGTCGCTGGGCACCAGGTTGAACTGGACGCGCGAGGGGTCGCCGGGCAGCGGCATGACCGCGACGCGGCCCTGGCGGGCGATGAGCTGCAGCGCGTAGTACGGCCCGTCGTACTTCTGGGTCTCGCCGGTGCGGCTGTCGCCGACCACCACCGACGGCCGGTAGATCGTCACGGGCACGCCGGCGTCGCGCGCCTTGACCACGATGCGCTCGGCCTCGTGCTTGGTGTGCTCGTAGTGGTTGGCGAACGTCTGGCCGAGCTCGAGGTCGTCCTCGGAGAAGATGCCGGGGTAGCGCCCCGAGACGTAGCAGGTGCTGACGTACTGCAGGCGCACCAGCTCCTCGGCGGTGCGCGCCAGCTCGACGACGTGGCGGGTGCCCTCGACGTTCACCGACCAGGCGAGGTCCGCCGGCACCGAGAGGTCGTACACCGCGGCGAGGTGGAAGATCTCCAGCGGCCCCTGGCGCAGGGTCGCGAGCTCCTCGTCGTCCAGGCCGAGCCCGGACCGGGTGATGTCGCCGACGACCAGCCGGGTCCGGCCCGCGATGCGCGGCTCGTCGGCCTCGAGGCGCGCCAGCGTGCGCCGCGCCTGGTCCATCCACTTCTCCTGCACGAGGGCCACGGCGGTGGCCTCGGGGGCGCGCTGCAGGGTGCGCGGCAGCAGGGCGGTGCCGAGGAAGCCGGGGAAGCCGGTGAACAGCACGGTCGTGGACACGCGGGGAGGGAATCACGCCCGCGACCTCGGCGCCGGACGGCGGTACCCGGATGTGCACGCTGTGAGGACGGTCATGCGATGTGACCCATCGACGGGGTGAGGTGTCGCGGGCGCCACCAGGGGAAACTCTGCGAGGACCAATCTGCCCTCGGGCACGACGGGAGGACGTCTCAGGATGAGCGCGCAACGCATCGTGGTGGTCGGCGCCGGGTTCGCCGGCTTGAAGTGCGTCCAGCGCCTCGAACGTGAGCTCAAGGGCGAGCTGGCGCGCGGCGAGGTGGAGGTCGTGGTGGTCAACCCCCACGACTACATGCTCTACCTGCCCCTGCTGCCGCAGGTGGCCGCCGGGGTGATCACGGCCCAGTCGGTGACCGTGCCCCTGCCGCGGGCCATCCGGCGGGCGCAGCGGCTGCCCGGCCAGGTGGTCGGGCTCGACCTGGAGCGCAAGGTCGCGGTCGTGAAGAAGATCAGCGAGGACGTCGTCGACCTGCCCTACGACCGCCTGATCATCACCGCGGGCAGCGTCACCCGGCAGTTCGACATCCCCGGGCTCGAGGAGCACGGCCTGGGCATGAAGAACCTCGGGGAGGCCGCGTACCTGCGCGACCACGTCCTCTCCCAGCTCGAGCTGGCCAACGCGTCCACCGACGCCGACGAGCGCGCGTCGCGCTGCGGCTTCGTGGTGGTGGGCGGCGGCTACGCCGGCGTCGAGACCGCGGCGTGCCTGGAGCTGCTGACCGACGCGGCGATGAAGCGCTTCCCGCGCCTCGACCCGACGCTGGTCCGCTGGACCGTCGTCGACATCGCGCCGCGGCTCATGCCCGAGCTCGGGCAGCGCCTCGGCGAGGAGGCCCTCACCCTGCTGCGCAAGCGCGGCATCGGCATCCGGCTCGAGACCGGCGTCGAGGAGGTCACCGCCGAGAGCGTCACGCTCACCGACGGCAGCACCATCCCGACGCGGACGCTCGTGTGGACCGCGGGCGTCACGGCCAGCCCGCTGGTCAAGACCCTGGGCGTCGAGCTGGTCCGCGGGCGGGTCAAGACCCGCACCGACCTGCGGCTCGACGGCTACGACGACGTCTTCGTGCTCGGTGACGCCGCCGCGGTGCCCGACCTGACCGCCGACGACCCCGACTCGGCGATCTGCCCGCCCACCGCGCAGCACGCCACGCGGCAGGCGATCACGGCCGCCGACAACGTCGTCGCGTCGCTGCGGGGGCAGTCGCTGCGCGAGTACAAGCACCACGACCTCGGGCTCGTGGTGGACCTCGGTGGCACGCAGGCCGTGGCGCACCCCCTCAAGCTGCGCCTCACCGGCATCGTCGCCCAGGCCGTCACCCGCGGCTACCACCTCTACGCGCTGCCGCTCATGCGGACGCGGGTGCGGGTGGTGGCCAACTGGCTGCTGCACCTGTTCGGCGGCGACGACTTCATCCGCATCGGCTTCCTCGCCGGGCGCAAGAGCGAGACCTCCTCGTTCGAGGAGACCCGCGAGTACCTGTCGGACGAGGAGATGAAGGAGCGCGCGGCGGCCGCGTCGTGACCGAGCCACCCGGGGAGCTGCACGACGACGTGCAGGCTCCCGACGGCACCCGCCTGCGGCGCTGGGACAACGGCGCCGCAGGCGTGCCGGTGGTGGTGTCCAACGGGCTCGGGGCGAGCCCGAAGGCGTGGCCGTTCCTGCACGGCGAGGACTGCGGCTACCACGCCACGAGCTGGCACCACCGCGGTCTCGGCGGCTCGGAGCGCCCGGCCGACGAGACGCACATCGGCGTCGGCGACCACGCCGGTGACCTGCTCGCGGTGATGGACGCCGCGGGCATGGAGCGGGCCGTGGTCGTCGGCTGGTCGGTGGGCGTGCCCGTCGCGATCGAGGCGGCGCGCCGGGCCCCCGAGCGCGTCGCGGGCCTGCTCGCCATGGGCGGGGCGTCCTCCGGCGCGTTCCGCGTGCTCCCCTCGCCGGTGCCCGAGGGCGTGCACCGCGGGGCGGCGAAGACCGGCGCCTGGTTGCTGCGCGTCGTCGGCCCGCCCGTGGCCGGCGTGATCTCGATGCTGCCGCGGGGGCTCGACGCGATGGGACGGGCGGGCATGGACGCGGCCGCGCTCGACCCCACGGGGACGACCTCGCTGGTGACCCTGGCCGAGGTCGCGCGCGAGTTCGCCGCCCACGACTGGACCTGGTTCTCGCGCATGGTGCTCGCCGCCGCCGACCACGCCCCGCTCGACGACGCCGAGCTGGCGGCGGTCACCGTGCCGGTCACCGTGGTCGCCGGCGACTTCGACACCCTCGCCCCGGTCGCGGACATGGCCGCCCTCGCGCACGCGCTGCCCAACGCCCGGCTCGTGCACCTGCCGGGCTCGCACTTCCTGCCCCTGCAGTTCCCCGAGGCCCTGGCGTCCGAGCTCGGGTACCTCGCGCAGCGCGCCGGGCTCTGACTCAGGTCCGGCGTACCAGGCGCTCGGCGAGGAACCGCAGCGCCAGGTCGTAGCCGGTGATCCCCGCGCCCGCGATGACGGCCGTGGCCACCGGCGAGACGTAGGAGTGCGACCGGAACGCCTCGCGGGCGTGGACGTTCGACAGGTGCACCTCGACGACGGGCACCGGCAACGCGGCCAGCGCGTCGCGCAGCGCCACGGACGTGTGCGTGTAGCCGCCCGGATTGATGATCACTCCGCCGTGGCCGGTCATGGCCTCGTGGACGGCGTCGATGAGCACGCCCTCGTGGTTGCTCTGCCGCGCGTCGACCTCGAGACCGAGCTCGGCGGCGGTGCGTCGGCAGCGATCCACCAGGTCGTCGAGGGTGTCGTGCCCGTAGACCTCCGGCTCGCGCCGGCCCAGGAGATCCAGGTTCGGGCCGTTGACGACCAGCACGCGCCGGGGGCTCATACGCCACTCCATCGGGGGTTCACAACCACATCCTTGTCATTCGGGGGTCAAGCGGACGGGTGGGGCGGCCGATGAAGGGGACAGCGCCCACCACGGGCGGTCTCCCCACCTCGGACGGAGTCTGTATGAGGACGGTTCTGATCTGCGACGACCGGCGCAGTGTCCGCGAGGGCCTGACGCGCGTCATGTCCGCGGTCCCCGGCGTCCAGCGCATCGACTGCGTCGCCACCGCGGACGAGCTGCTCACCCGCTACGCCCGCCAGAGCGCGGACGTCGTGTTCGTGGGCACCCAGCGTGCGGTGGCCTCGGGCGCCGAGGCGACCCGTCGCCTCATGTCCGCCCACCCCCAGGCCAACGTCATGGTCTTCGGCGCCCCCGACGACGCGGGCAGCATCGCCGCCGCGATCGCCGGCGGCGCCCGCGGCTACCTGCGCTGGGACGCCTCGCGCCCCGAGCTGGTCGCCGCGCTCGCCCACTCGTCGATCGGCGCCGAGGTCGGCGCGATGCCGATGCAGCGCGGCGCGACCCCCGGCCCGGGCGTCAACCTCACCGAGCGCGAGATGCAGGTCCTGCGCGGCATGAGCCAGGGCAAGAGCAACGGCCAGATCGGCCGCGAGCTCTACCTGTCCGAGGACACGGTGAAGACCCACGCCCGCCGGCTGTTCCGCAAGCTGTCGGCGGCCGACCGGGCGCAGGCGGTGGCCCAGGGCTTCCGCTGCGGCCTGGTCTCCTGACGGCCCCGCCGTCGGGTCAGCCTGACGACGTCCCGCCGGGTCGGAGGCGGCAGGAGGTCGGTCAGGGAGAAGAAGGCGGGTCGGCCGGACCCGGTGGGTGGGCGTCCCCGCACGCGCCCATCCACCGGGTCCGGCCGGCGCGTGCGTCGCGACGCCCGTCGGGACCGGGCCCTCAGGGCCCGACGACGGTGCGGATCCGGTCGTCGCGCAGCTCGGTGCGCGCACGACGGTGGGCCCCGAAGCGGTGTCGGATCCCGTCGGGGCCGGACAGCCAGCCCTGGTAGCCGTCGACCACGTGCTCGCGGCGCTCCCCGGACTCGTCGCGCACGGTGATCCGGTACGCGGTGTCGCGGGCGAACGCGAAGCGGGGAGCGGGGGCACGGGTCGGAGCGGCCATCACCGGCGATCGTACGGACCCGGAGGACCGGCGCGCCCTGGTCGCGGCCATGATCGACCGAGAAGGTGACCGAGGTCTCGGGGCCGGCGCTACCGTGGCCGCCGTGGACCCCGTGGCCGATCCCGACACCGTCCGCGCGGCCTGGTCCGCGGGCCGCGCCGCCCGCAACGGCTGGCTCACGGTGCCCGACCCGCACCTCGTCGAGGTCGTCGCCGCGTACGCCGCCGGCCACGACCTGCTCGACGCGCTGACCCTGGACCTGCAGCACGGCCTGTTCGACCGGGCCCGCACCGCCGACGCGGTGCGCGCGATCGCCGCGCACGGGCTCGCCCCGCTGGTGCGCCTGCCCGCCGTCGACGAGGCCACCGTCGGCTTCGTCCTCGACCTCGGGGTGCGCGGCGTGATCGCGCCGATGGTGTCCGACGCCCCGACCGCCGCCGAGCTGGTCGCCGCCTGCCGCTACCCGCCGGCGGGGCGCCGCTCGTTCGGCCCGCTGCGCACGGCGCTGCGCCCGGGCGACGACCCGGTGGCCGCCGCGGGGACCGTCCTCGCGTTCGCGATGATCGAGACGGCGGACGCCCTGGACCGCGCGGGCGAGATCGCCGCGGTGGACGGGCTCGACGGCCTGTTCGTCGGCCCCGGCGACCTCGGGGTGGCCCTCGGACTCGGGCCGGCCCAGGACCGCGAGGAGCCGGCGATCCACGACGCGTTCCGCCGCGTGCTCGACGCCTGCGCCGCGGCGGGCGTCCGCGCGGGCGTGCACGCCACCCGCGCCGCGTACGCCGCAGCCCGCGCCGCCGACGGGTTCGCGCTGGTCACCGTGTGGTCGGACGTCCCGGCGCTGCTCGCGGGCCTGGACGCGACGAGGCCCGCCACCTGATCCGCGGTGGCGGACCGCTCCTGTCCGCCACCCGCGGCACACTGGCGCCGTGCTCGAGACCTCGGCCCGCCTGCTGCGCCTGCTGTCGCTGCTGCAGTCCCGCCCCGAGTGGACGGGCCCGGAGCTCGCCGAGCGCCTCGGCATCACCACCCGCACCGTGCGCCGCGACGTCGACAAGCTCCGGGGTCTCGACTACCCCGTCGAGGTCGGCCTAGGACCCGGCGGCGGCTATCGCCTCGGCGCGGGCGCCGCGCTGCCGCCGCTGCTGCTCGACGACGACGAGGCCGTCGCCGTCGCGGTCACCCTGCGCACGGCGGCCGGGTCGGGCGTCGCGGGCACGGGGGAGACGGCGCTCGCCGCGCTGGTCAAGCTCGAGCGCATCCTGCCCGCGCGCCTGCGGCAGCGGATCACCGCGATGCCCGTGGCCATCGTCGCGCCGCGCGTCGCCCCGTCGGTCGACCCGGCCGTGCTGGCCGCCGTCGGCGCCGCGTGCCGCGACCGGCGCGTGCTCGAGATCGACTACACCGCACGTGACGGCGCGGCCACCCGCCGGCGCATCGAGCCGATCCACCTCGTGGCCTGGGGGCGGCGCTGGTACCTCGTGGCCTGGGACCGCGACCGCGACGACTGGCGCACGCTGCGCGTGGACCGGCTGACACCGCGTCTCGCCCCCGACGGCCTGCCCACCGGCCCGCGCTTCGCCCCGCGCGAGATCCCGGGCGGCGACCCCGCGGCCTTCGTCGCCGACCGCGTCGCCGACGTCCGCCCGTTCCGCTGCGTGGTGCGCGTCGAGGCCCCCGCGGCGCAGGTCCGCGCCACGATCTGGACCGACCAGGTGCGCGTCGAGGCGATCGACGCGGCCGCGTGCCGCGTCCGCCTCGCCGCCGAGGACGCCCGCTCCGCGGCCCTGATCCTCACCGGCCTCGACGCCGACTTCGCGGTGGAGTCGCCCGACGAGCTGGTCGACGAGCTGCGCCGGGTGGCCACGCGCTACCAGCGGGCCGTCTCCGGGGCTCAGCCGACCGCGCCGCCGACGAGCACGCCGATCCCGTAGGTCGCCGCGAGCCCCAGCGCGCCGCCGACCATCACGCGCAGCACCGCCCGCCGCGGGGTCGCGCCCCCGAGCCGCGCGCCGAGCCAGCCGGCGAGCCCGAGGGCCACGAGCACCGCGACGACGGTGACCGGCACCCGCCAGGTGGCCGGGGGCAGGAGCACCGCGACCAGGGGCAGCAACGCACCGAGCACGAACGACACCGCCGACGCGCCCGCCGCCCGCCAGGGGCTGGTCAGCTCGTCGGGGTCGAGGTGCAGCTCGGCGTCGAGGTGGGCGGACAGGGCGTCGTGCTCGGTCAGCTCGACCGCCACCTGCCGGGCCGTCGCAGGGGACAGCCCCTTCGCCTCGTACAGGGCGACCAGCTCGTCCAGCTCCTGCTCGGGGGTCTCGGCCAGCTCGCGGGTCTCCCGGATCAACTGCGCGCGCTCCGAGTCGCGCTGGCTCGACACCGACACGTACTCGCCGAGCGCCATCGACACCGCGCCCGCCACGAGGCCGGCGATGCCCGCGGTCGCGATCGGCGCGCGCTCGACGGTCGCCCCGGCCACGCCGACCACGAGGCCGGCCGTCGACACGATCCCGTCGTTGGCGCCGAGGACGCCGGCGCGCAGCCAGTTCAGCCGCTGGAAGAGGTCGCCGCCGTGGGGCTCGGGGTGCGGGCCGGGTGCGGCGGTGGCCTCGGGACGGGCGGCCTCGGACATGCCTCCACGGTCCCAGGACCGGCGATCCACGGCGACTCACGGCGATCCGGCGTGGGGAGGCGCACGATGGGTGGTGCCGGTCGGGCATCTCGGGGACGCCCGGTCGGCGGGAGGAGACGCCCGTGGACCACGACGACGCGCACACCGACCGTCCGTCGCCCGGCGAGGACGGGGAACTCGCGGACCTGCGCCTGGGCGACGCCGACCGCACGGCCGCGCTGGACGCCCTGGGTCAGCACCTGGAGGCGGGGCGCCTGGACGTCGAGGAGTTCGGCGAGCGCTCGGTGCGGGCGTCGATCGCCGTCCGGTGCTCCGACCTGCGGCCCCTGTTCGCCGACCTCCCGGCCCCGCACCCGCCGCTGCCGCGCCCGCCGTCACCCGAGCAGCTCGTGCCCGCGCCGCGCCGGGCCGAGCCGACGCCCTTCGCGCGCGTGCCGCAGCGGCACCACCCCGGGCTGCCGCCGGCCCTGCGCGCGGGCGTGCTGGCCGCGGCCGTGGCCCTGCCCGTGATGCTGATCCTCGCCACCGGACCCGGATCCGGCGGCCTGCTGGTGCTCCCGCTGCTGCTCGTGCTCCTCGGCGGGCTGCGGCACGGCGGTCCCGGCGGGCCCGGTCACGGGCACCGGCACGGCCCGGGCGGCGGGTGGTGACGGGGGACTGGCGCACCCCACCTCGATGAGGTTAGGCTTGCCTCATCGCTGCGCGGGTGTTGTGGTGGCGCCCAGCGGCAGCGGCGAGAGGTGGGCCCGGGCTCGAGGGACGAGCCCGGGCCCACCGATCTCTCCTGCCTACCACCCGGACCGGGTCGGTGTCTCCCCCGGATGTCTCCCCCCGATGAGCAACCCCGTGCCGCAGGACGAGGGAGACCCGGGCCCGCCGCCCGTCCCGTCGCTCGCGGCCCCGTGGTCGCTGCGCGCGGCCACCCGCGCCGACGCCGCGACCGTCCACGCGTGGATGCACCGGCCCCACGTCGCGACCCGCTGGGACCAGGCGTGGCCCCGCGCGCGGTGGGACGACGAGATCGCGCGCCAGCTCGCCGGTCGGCACAGCCGCCCGTGCCTCGTGGCCCACGACGGCGCCGAGGTGGCGTACGTCGAGATCTACCGGGTGGCCCACGACGGGCTGCGCGAGCACTACGCCGCGGGCGCCCACGATCTCGGCCTGCACGTGGCCATCGGCGACGAGGGCCGCACGGGCGCGGGCCTCGGGACCGCGCTGCTCGACACCCTCGCCGCGGCGCTGCTGCGCGCCGACCCCCGCTGCGCGCGGATCGTGCTCGAGCCCGAGGAGGGCAACGCCGCCATGCACCGGGCGCTCGCGAAGGCGGGCTTCGCCGCGACGGCCCGGGTGGCCCTGCCGCACAAGGTGGCCCTGCTGCACGTGCGCGACCGCGACCCGGTCGCGTGAGCGCGGCCGCGGGCCGGGCGGTTCGAGGTGCCGCGGCGCGCCGCACAGGGAAAGCTGGGCCGCGATGGACGTGATCGAACGGGTCGTGCTGCTCGACGAGACCGGTCAGGTGGCCGGGACCGCGGCCAAGGCCGAGGTGCACCACGACGCCACCCCGTTGCACCTGGCGTTCTCCTGCTACGTCTTCGACGGGCGCGGCGACCTGCTGCTCACCCGCCGGGCGTCGAGCAAGGCGACCTTCCCGGGCGTGTGGACCAACACCTTCTGCGGCCACCCCGGCCCCGGCGAGCCGCTGGACACCGCGATCCTGCGGCGGGCGCGCCAGGAGCTCGACCTCGAGATCGACGCCCTGCGCCTCGTGCTCCCCGGCTTCCGGTACCGGGCCGAGCAGGGCGGGGTGTTCGAGAACGAGATGTGCCCGGTGTTCGTCGCCCACACCTCCGACGTGCCCGGGGACCCCGATCCCACCGAGGTCGACGAGGTGCGCGCCGTGGCGTGGGAGCCGTTCCGCGACGACGTCCTCGCCGGGACGTGGCCGGGCATCTCGCCGTGGTGCGCCGACCAGGTGCGCGACCTCGCCCCGCTCGGCCCCGACCCCGTCCGCTGGGCGCCCGGCGACCCGCGCGCCCTGCCGCCCGCCGCGTTCCTGGCGAGCTGATCGGGGCCGGGACCGATGACTCCGCGGCCCCGCGGCGGTTCCCCCGGGTGAGAGCACGCCGCACCCGAGGAGGACCGCCATGGCCGACGACGAGCAGGACATCCGGGCGCTGATCGAGCGCTGGACCCACGCGGTGCACGCGGGGGACCTCGACGCCGTCCTCGCCGACCACGCCGCCGACATCGTCATGTTCGACGTGCCGCCGCCGCACGACGGCGTGCGGGGGATCGCGGGGTACGCGGCGACGTGGCCGCCGTTCTTCGGCTGGCAGGCCTCCGGCGCCTGCTTCGAGATCGTGGAGCTCGACGTCACCGCCGGCACCGACGTCGCGTTCGCGCACGCCCTGCTGCGCTGCGACACCCCGGGCGAGCTCGCCGCCCACCCGTCACGGCGCCTGCGGCTGACCCTGGGCCTGCGCAAGGAGGGCGGGCGCTGGGTCGTGGCCCACGAGCACCACTCGTTCCCCGACGAGACCCCGATCGCCGCCGACGACGAGGCCGCCGTGCGCGAGGTGCACCGCCGCTGGGCCGAGGACACCGCCGCGGGGGACCTCGACGCCCTCACCGCGCCGATCGCCGACGACATCGTGTCCTACGAGCACGAGGGCGCCATGGCCTACGTCGGCATCGACGAGGTGCGCGAGGTCTGCCGCGCCGGGCTCGAGGCCTCGCCGGACCCGGTGCGCTGGGCGATCCCCGACCTGCGCGTGGTCGCGAGCGGGGACCTGGCCGTGTCGTGGGGGATCGACGAGCTGACCCCGGGCGAGGCCGAGACCGTCCGCTCGCGCGGGACGCGCGTGTTCCGGCGCACCGAGCAGGGCTGGCGGATGGTCCACCAGCACCTGTCGTTCCCGGCGCCCCCGGGCTGAGCCGCTCAGGGCCGGGGCGCACCCGGGTAGGTGCCGAACTGCCAGTGGTTGCCCTCGGGGTCGCGGATCGCGACGTCGTGGGAGCCGTAGCCGGTGTCGTAGGGCTCGTCGAGCACTTCAGCGCCGTCGGCGGCGCGCACCCGCTCGGCGAGCGCGTCGACTCGGCCGCCTCGGGCACGACGACGTAGGCGGTGAAGGCGCCGGGCGGGGTCGCGCGGCCGCGGGCGTCCGGGCGCTGCTGGCCCATCATGACCCCGCCGCCGGCGGGCCACGCCAGCTCGGCGTGCTGGACGACGCCGTCGTCGGAGGCGTAGCTGACGACCTCGACGAACCCGAGGACGTCGGTCAGGAACGCCATCTGGGCGCGGGCGTCGTGCGCGGCGAAGGTGGGCCAGACCTGCGGGGGAGGCGTGTCGCTCATGGTCGGTGATCCTCCGCCGGCAGGGCCCTCGCGTCTTGGACGTTCCCGATCTCCTCGGCCAGCCAGCGTGTCGGCGAGCACCTGGCGAGCGCCCCGAACTCGCGGGACAGGTGCGCCTGGTCGGCGTAGCCCCCCTCGGCGGCGAGGTCCGCCAGCCCGAGCGGCGCCCCGGCGGCGGCCCGGGCGGCGAGGCGGCGGCGGGCACGGTCGAAGCGCGCCATGCGTCCGGCCACCTTCGGGCCCACGCCGATCTCGGTGCGGAAGCGCTGGCCGAGGTGGCGCTCGCTCCAGCCCACCTCGTCGGCCAGCGCGCGCACCGGCACCGTGCCGGCCGAGCCCACGACGCGACGCCAGGCGTGGCGCACCTCGGGGGCGACGGGACGGCCGGCGGCGCTCCCGGGCGAGACGGCGCCGAGCACGCGGAGCAGCACGTCGTCGAGCGCGGCGAAGCGCCCGGCCCAGCCCTCGGCGCCGTCCACACGCTCCTGCACCTCGCGCGCGAGGGTCCCGAGGACCTCGTCGCCGTCGACCGTCACGCCCGCGATCTCGGCGGCGGGACGCCCGAGCAGGGCGCGCGCGGCCAGGGGGTCGAGCACCACGTGGACCCCGGACTGCCGGCCGTCGTGGACGATCGTCTCGGGCGTCGTGTGCAGCCCGCCGAGCGCGACCGCGCGCTCCACGAGCCCCCCGTCGGGCGTCCGCATGATCAGCGGGCGGTCGAAGGTGACGATCAGTGTCAGGTAGGGCGAGGGGAGGCCGCGGTGCGTGCCCGGCGGCCCGCCGCGCAGGTCGTAGCCGTGGTAGGCGACGTGGCCGCGCAGCGGCCCGGCCGGGTGCCCCGACCGCCCGTCGCTGCTGGTCCCGGCGTCGTCCACGGGCGCCAGTCTGGCCTCAGGCGTCGTCGTAGTCGACGGTCAGGGCGTCGCTGGTGGGGCGCGACTGGCAGGTCAGGATGCGCCCGCCGGCGACCTCGGCCTCGGTCAGCGCGTGGTGCACGGCCATGTGCACGGTGCCGGTGCGCAGGGTCGCGACGCAGGTGCCGCACGCCCCGCCGGCGCACGAGTACGGGGCGTCGAGGCCCGCGCGCAGCGCCGCGTCGAGCACCGCCTCGTCGGGCCCGCAGTCGACCTCGGTGGTGCGGCCCTCGAGCACGACACTCACGCCCGCCGCGGTCGTGCCCTCGACGGGCCCGGTCGGCGCCACGGAGGTGAAGTGCTCGCGGTGCACCCGCGCGCCGTCGACCCCGCGCGCGCCGAGGCCGTCGACCAGCGTGTCGGTCAGCGCCTCCGGCCCGCAGAGGAACCAGCCGTCGACGTCGTCCGGGCGCCCGACGTGCGCGAGCACCCGGTCGACGTCCAGCCGCCCGGCCTCGACGGTCTCCCAGCGTGCGGCGTCGTCGGGGCGGTGGTCCGGCACGTCCGCACCCCGCGAGCGCACGTGGACCAGCCGCAGCCGCCCCTCGGCCCGCGCCACCAGCATCGACAGCTCGTCGGCGAACATCGTCGATGCGGCGTCCCGGTTGCCCAGCAGCAGCACCAAGCGCGTCGCGGGCTCGGCGTCGAGCACGCCCGCGACGATCGGGAGCACCGGCGTGATCCCGCTGCCCGCGGCCACCGCGACCAGGCGCCGTCCCGATGCCAGCCCGGCGGGCGGCTCCGGGGTGAAACGGCCCGCGGGCGCCGCGACCTCGAGCGTGTCGCCGGCGGCGAGGTCGCGCGCCACCCAGGTCGAGAAGCGGCCGCCGTCGACGGTCCGGATCCCGATCCGCAGCACCCCGGACCCTGCGGCCGAACAGACCGAGTACGTGCGGCGGACCTCCTCGCGCTCCGGCCCGTGGTCGCCCTCCAGCCACGCCCGCACCGTCACGTGCTGCCCGGGCCGGTGGGCGAAGGTCGCGGCCAGCTCGTCGGGGACGTCGAAGGTCACGGCGACGGCGTCCGGGGTGAGCCGCTTGACCTCGGAGACCCGCAGCCGGTGGAAGCCGGACCGGACCTCGCCAGAGGGCGCGTCCATCCCGTCGGTGAGCCCGCGCCAGGCCCGGTACTCGGCGGGCGTGAGCTCGGTGCCCCAGGCCGTCGCGAGGGGGACGTCGCGGGCGAGGTAGTCGTCGCGGGTGTTCTCCCAGGCGCGCACGTAGCGGTAGAACGGGATGGTCGGGTGGATGTGGTGCACCAGGTGGTAGTTCTGGTACAGCATCACGGGCGTCATGAACCACTCGCGCCCCACGCGCACGCGGGTCGCGCGGAAGCGGTCGGTGCGGGCGGTGACGCCGAGGTCGTGGTGGGGCAGCCAGTCGAACCACCAGGCGAGCACGCCGATCCCCAGGCGCTGCGGCAGCAGGTAGACCACCACCAGCGCGAGGCCGTGGCCGGTGGCGGCGAGGGCGACCGCGATCCCGATCACCACGGCCAGGGTCGCGAGCGCGCCGGCCACCTCGCCGCGCGGGCGGCGGCGCATCCGCGGCCCGTAGAAGCGGAAGTACCAGCCGTCGATCGCGAGCCACCGCAGCGGGCGCTGCCACACCGGGCCGCCCTCGACCCACGCGTCGGGGTCGAGCAGGACGTCCTCGTTGGTGTGCCGGTGGTGCTCGATGTGGATGTAGCGCACGAGCGGGAACGTCGCCCACGCCACGACGAAGGGCACCGCGAGGCGTCCGAGCACCTCGTTGACCCCGCGCAGGCGTCCGGCCGCGTGGTGCGTCGCCTCGTGCAGCACCGTGAACATCGTGAAGGTGACCAGCGCGTGCGCCGGGACGCTCGCGACCAGCCACCAGCGGCTCACGCTCCCGTCGAGCGCGGCGAGGGCCAGCGCGGTCGCCCCGAGCCAGAGCGCGAGCGAGCCGGCCCACAGCGCGACGGTGGGCCAGGCGACGGCGGGCAGCGGGATGCCCGGATCGGGCACCCCGCGGCGCACGGCCGCGGCCTCGTCCTCGCTGAGCACGCGGCGGGGCGGGGCTTCGGACGACATGCATCGACGGTAGGTCGCCGCTGCTACTGAGACAAGTACGAGTTTTTGTCTCAGCAACGACCGTGGCGGCGGGGTGCTCCGGCGCGCGAGGATGACCACCGCCCGCAGACCCGCCGACATCGAGGGAGCCCCCGTTGATCCTCATCAACGTCAAGTGGACGGTGAAGCCGGAGTACGCCGAGCAGTTCCCGTCGTTGGTGCAGGAGTTCACCGACGCGGTCCGCCAGGAGCCCGGCAACATCTTCTTCGAGTGGGCGCGCCACCTCTCCGAGGACAACACCTACGTGCTCGTCGAGGCGTTCCAGGACGACGCGGGCGAGGCGCACGTGCAGTCCGACCACTTCAAGAAGTTCGTGGACCAGGCGCCCGACTGGGTGTCCACCGCGCCGAAGATCATCAATGTCCAGGGCGTCGACCAGGACGGCTGGGGCGAGATGGGCGAGGTCCAGCCCCGCTGACCCTCGAGTCCGGCTGCGCGCTCGCCGTCACACGGCGGCGGGCTCGCGGTCGGGCGCGGCCTCGTCGGTCCGCGCCCGGCCCAGCAGGCGCCAGGCGCCCAGCGCGGTGAGCGCCAGCACGGCCGCCCCGAGCACCGCCGCCCCCTGAAGGCCCGCGGCGAACGCCTCCCGCGCGCTCGCCAGCAGCGCCGTGCCCGCCTCGTCCGGCAGGTCGCGGGCGGCCACGAACGCGCCGCCGAGCGTCTCCTGGCCGGTGCGTCCGGTGAACACCGCGGCCGCGATGCTGCCCAGCACCGCCGTGCCCAGCGCGCCGCCGAGCTCGTAGCCGGTCTCGGAGATCGCCGACGCGGCCCCGGCGCGGTCGGCGGGGGCGGCGGCGAGGATCAGGTCGTTGGTGAGCGCCTCGGAGAGCGCCACCCCGCCGCCGAGCAGGACGAAGCCGATCACGACACCGGCCAGGCCGCCGACCGCCGCGACGACGAGCAGCCCGCCGCCCGCGGCGCCGAGGCCCAGTCCGACCAGCGCCGGCGCGCTGAGGTGGCGCGCCAGCCGCGCGCCGCCGAGGGCCCCGGCGACGCCCGCCACCGAGCCGGGCAGCATCCACAGCGCCGCCTCCAGCGGGCCCATGCCGAGCACGAGCTGCAGGTACTGCGGCAGCAGCAGGAGCAGCCCGACCAGCGCGAAGACGCCGAGCAGGTTGACGGTCACCGACACCGAGAACGAGCGCCGCGCGAACAGGGCGAGGTCGAGCAGCGGGTGCGCGAGGCGGCGCTGGCGCCGGACGAACACCGCACCGGCGGCGACGCCGAGCGCCGCGGCGAGGCCCGCGCCGAGCGTCGCGCCCTCGGTGGCGACGGTCTTCAGCGCGTAGACCAGCGGCAGCATCGCCACGAGCGAGAGCACCGCGGAGAGCAGGTCGAACGGGCCGGGGTGCGGGTCGCGGCTCTCGGGCAGCACGAGCGGCCCGAGGACGAGCAGCACGGCGATCACCGGGACGTTGACGAGGAACACCGAACCCCACCACAGGTGCTCGAGCAGCACGCCGGCGACCACCGGCCCCGCGGCGGCACCGCCGGAGAACGCGGCGGACCAGACGGCGACGGCCGTGGCGCGGCGGCGCGGCTCGGGGAATGCCGTCTTGATCAGCGAGAACGTCGAGGGCATGAGCGTCGCCCCGCCCAGGCCGAGCAGGGCGCGCGCGGCGACGAGCGCCCCGGCCGTCGGCGCGAAGGCCGCGAGCACCGAGGCGACGCCGAACGCCGCGGCGCCCCACATCAGCAGACGGCGCCGGCCGATGCGGTCGCCGAGCGTGCCCATGCTGACCAGCAGCCCGGCCAGCACGAACGAGTAGGCGTCGACGATCCAGAGCTGCTCGGCGGCGCCGGGTCGCAGGTCCTCGGCCAGGGCGGGCAGCGCGGTGCCCAGCACCGTCATGTCGATGCTGATGAGCAGCACGGGCAGCACCAGGACCGCCAGCGCGACCCAGGGCGACCGGCGGGACATGACGCCTCCCAGGAGAGTGGACCGTCCAGACGGTCCAGTTTCGGACGAGGTCGAAACTACACCGGCTGGACGGTCTAGTGTCAACGTCGTGCCTCGCCCGTCACAGCGCGACCGCATCCTGGACGCCTACACCGAGTTGGTCGTGACCTCCGGCCCCGAGACGGTCACGCTCGAGGCCGTGGCGACCGCCGCCGGCGTGTCCAAGGGCGGGCTGCTCTACCACTTCGGCTCGCGCGAGGCCCTGCTCGAGGGCCTCCTCGAGCGCGCACGGGGCCTGAACGACGACGACCTCGCCGCCGCGCGCGCCGCGCCCGAGGGCGTCGCGCGGTACTACCTGCGCACCTCGGTGGACGAGCCCGTGGCGGGCAGCCCCGTGTACCGGTCGACCGTGGCGCTGATCAAGCTCGCGCCCACCGAGCCCCGCGCCGCCGAGGCCACGCGGCGCTGCCTCGCCGGCTGGCGGACGGCGCTCACCGACGAGCTCGGCGACCCCCTGTCCGCCGACCTGGTCGCCGCCGTCGGCGACGGCATCTACCTGCGCGCGATCGTCGGCGACTCCAGCGAGGGGCTGGGCGCGGCGATCGACGAGGTGCTGCGGCGGGTCTCGCCGCGCTGAGCACGGGTGTCCGTGGCCGAGGACACGGTGTCCCGGGCGACGTTCCTGCCCACCCGGAGGTCGTGGAGCACCAGGCCGCCGACGCCTACACCCAGATCGTGCGCGCTCTCGAGCGCCAGGACCCGCGCTTCGTCCGGCGCGTGAGCGAGCCCGCCGGCGGCTTCGGCGCCGGGGAGCTCATGGTCCTGCTCGGGCTCGCCGCCACCGTCCTGCTCGGCGTGATCCCGCTGGCCCTGGGCCTGCAGGCGGGCGCCCCGGCCCTGGTCCTGCTCGGGACCACCGGCTGCCTGCTGCTGCCGGTCGGGGCGCCGCTCGCCGTGCGCGGGGTGCTGCGGCGGCTGCGCCCGCTGCGGGTCTGAGCGCCTACACCGCCACCGCGTCGACCCGGCGGCGCAGCGTCGCCAGGTCGCGCACCACGATGTGCCGCCCGTCCTTGACCAGCACGCCCTCGGCGACGAGGCGCGAGAGCTCGCGGCTCAGCGTCACCCGGGTCAGCCCGACCATGAGCGCGAGCTCGTCCACCGGCGGCCGGACGGACAGGCGCGCCGACGTCCCGAGCGCGCCGTCGCCGTAGGCCTCGACGAGGTGGCCGAGCAGCAGGACCACCCGCTCGCGGGCGGGCAGGCCGTCGAGGAAGACGTGCAGGTGCAGCACCCGCTGCTTGTGGGAGACCCGGCGCACGACCTCGACGAGCAGCTCCGGGTCGTCGCGGGCGGCGGCGACGAGGGCGTCGCGGCCGACGGCGAGCACCTCGCAGGGCGTGAGCGCGGTGGCCGACACCTGGTTGAGGCCGCCGTCGAAGCAGACGCCCTCGCCCAGGCTCGCGCCCGGCTCGGCCCACGAGATCACCCGCACCGTGCCGTCGGGGCGCAGCATGTGCACCCGGACCCGGCCGCTGACCACGACGTGGAACGACGACGACGCCTCGCCCTGCCGATAGAGGTGCTGGCCGGCGCGCACGGGCCGCGGGACGCCGAGGGCCTCGATGCGCCGGCTCACCGGCCCGGGCTCGGCGAGCAGGAAGGGCGAGACGGTCGGGGAGGGCGGCACGCCGTGCGGAGCCATCGCTGTCCTCGATCCGGCCGCCCGAGCGCGGGTGAGGGCAGGGTACGACCCGGACGGACGTCCCGAAAGGGACAGACAGGACGCCCGTCCGGAGGTCGATCAGGCCGGCGCGGGGGCGGGCGCGACGTAGGCGATGGACTCGGCGTTGGTGTCGGGCAGCGCGATCGTGCACAGCAGGCTGACCACCGACAGGCCGGCGAGCAGCAGGCCGATCGCGAGGCTCGAGCCCAGTCCCGCGACCAGCGCGGTGGCGATCAGCGGGACGACGCCGCCGCCGAGGACGCCGGCGAGGTTGTAGGCCATGCCCGCGCCGGTGTAGCGGTAGTGCGTCGGGAAGAGCTCCGGGAGCTGCGCGCCCTGCGGGCCGTAGGCGATGCCGACGACCCCGAGCACCAGCGAGAGCCCCAGCCCGAACGACCACGCGGTGCCGATGTCGAGGATCGGGAACGCGATGACGCCCGCGACGATGGCCGACGCGTTGCCGATGATGATCATCTTTCGTCGCCCGACGCGGTCGGAGAGGATCGCGCCGGCGATGGTGGTCGCCGCGAAGACGAGGCCGCCGATGATGCCCATCGCGAGCACCGTGGTGCGCGGCAGGCCGAGCTCCTGCGTGCCGTAGCTCGTGAGGTACGTGACGCCGATGTAGAAGAACGCGAACACGGCCATCGTCGAGCCCGCGCCGAGCAGCACCCGGCCCGTGTGGGTGCTCAGCACCTCCATGACCGGCATGCGCGTGCTCGTCGTCTTCTCCCGCGCCATGAACGCCGCGGTCTCGGTGATGGCGAGCCGCACGTAGAGGCCGACGGCGACGAGCACGACGCTGCCGATGAACGGCACCCGCCAGCCCCAGGCCAGGAACGCCTCGTTGCTCATGGTCAGCGCGGTGGTCAGGAACGTGGCGCTGGCCAGGGCGAACGCCAGCGACGGACCGAGCTGGGGGAACAGCGCGAACTTGCCGCGCGTCTTGCCCGGCGAGTTCTCCGCGGTCAGCAGCGTCGCGCCCGCCCACTCCCCGCCGACCGCGAGGCCCTGCAGGATGCGCAGCACCACGAGCAGGATCGGGGCGGCGATGCCGATCGTCCCCGTCGTGGGCAGCAGACCGATGGCCAGCGTCGACAGGCCCATCAGCAGCAGCGTCGTCACCAGCGTGCGCTTGCGGCCGAGCTTGTCGCCGAAGTGCCCGAAGAGCACCGACCCGAACGGTCGCGCGACGAACGCGACCCCGAACGTCGCCAGCGCGAGCGCCGTCCCCGCGGCGGCCCCGAGCGACGGGAAGAACACCTTGTTGAACACGAGGGCGGCGGCGGTGCCGTAGATGAAGAAGTCGTAGAACTCGATCACCGTGCCGGTCATGCTCGCGATCGCGATGCGGCGCATCGGCGGTGTTGCGCTGGTCGGGGGCGACGCGTCGGTGCTGGTCACGGGACCTCCTGAACGTTCGTACGGGCCCGTGGAGTGTCCGGTGAAGGAGTCGTGCGGTCTGTATCAGCCACTACAGACGGATGACGCGGCACGTGCTGTGTGAGGCACGTGCCGGGGCGTCACATCCGCGCGCGGATCTGCCACGACGACGCGCGACGACCCTCGATCCGCCAGGCTGCGGCGGATCGAGGGTCGGTGTCACGGAGCCGATGTGGTCGGGCGGACCGACGTGAGACTGGCGAAGACGAGGACGTTGGCCTCGTAGCTCCCGGCGGACCTGTCGAACGCGCCCCCACACGTGACGAGACGCAGCTCGGCTTCGGAGGTGTCGTTGTAGACCGCGGCGGTCGGGAACTTGTCCTTCGGCACGACGTCGACGTGGTAGACCGTGAAGATCGCGGTCTGCCCGTCGGCCCGATCGATGAGGACCTCCTGGCCGACCTCGACCTTCTTGAGGTTGAAGAAGATCCCCGGCTTGCCGCCACCGTTCACGTGGCCCAGCACGATCGCCGGGCCCGCCGCGCCTGGTGTGGGGCTGCGGTCGTACCAGGCGGCCTGCATCGGGGTCTCCACCGGCGGGACCTGCAGCTGCCCGTCAGGCTCGATCCCGGTCGGGACGAGCGTCGAACTCGCCGAGATCGCCGGCACCGTCACCCGGGTCGGCGCCGAGGCCGCGAGTAGGAGCGGGCCGCCGTCCGACGAGGAGCCCGACGTCATTCCGGCCACGAGGGCCAGGAGGGCGAGGACCACGACCAGCCCGATCCCGACCTTGGACGAGACCTTGTCGGCGGAGGACCGGCCGGTGGACGGCGACTCCGCAGTGGTCACGGCTGGAACGATCCGTCACCGGTGGCGACTCCACCCACCGGCACGCTGCCGACCTGCGTCGCGTACACCGGCTGCTGCTGGTAGTCGGCGTAGCGGCCGTAGGGGCTGTAGGTGCCCGACGCCCGGCCGTAAGTCGACCCGTGGTCGGTCTCGTACTGGGTCTCCGTCACGCTGCCACCGCTCGAGGAGCCCGAGGAGCTCGTGCCGTTGCAGAGCGGGTTGTTGAAGAACGCCTGCTGGGCGCTTTGGAACTGGGCGCGGGCCGTCTCCAACTGCGCGAGCAGGGCACCCAGGGGAGCGCCGACCGGCGATGCCTCGATCTGGTCCAGCACGGACTGGAACTGGGCCGACGCCTGGTTGAGCGCGTTCTGCAGAGCCGCGCACTGGCCGCTCGAGGTGGAGGTGCCCGAGGTGGAGGTGCCCGAGGTGGAGGTGCCCGAGGTGGAGGTGCCCGAGGTGGAGGTGCCCGAGGTGGAGGTGCCCGAGGTGGAGGTGCCCGAGGTGGAGGTGCCCGAGGTGGAGGTGCCCGAGGTGGAGGTGCCCGAGGTGGAGGTGCCCGAGGTGGAGGTGCCCGAGGTCGAGGTGCCCGAGGTCGAGGTGCCCGAGGTGGAGGTGCCCGAGGTCGAGGTGCCCGAGGTCGAGGTGCCCGAGGTCGAGGTGCCCGACGTGGAGGTCAGCGACGTGGAGGTGAGCGACGTGGAGGTGAGCGAGGTGGAGGTGAGCGAGGTGGACGTGCCCGAGGTCGAGGTGCCCGACGTTGAGGTGCCCGACGTCGACGTGCCCGACGTCGATGTGCCGAAGGCTGGGCCGACGCCCAGTGCTGCGACGAACAGCATGCTGGCGCCCACCGTCAGCAGCCGTCGGCTGGAAGCGCCTGTTCCCGTCCTCATGTCCCACCGTTCCTTCGTCTGCACGGCGTCATGCCGGCGATCAACTGGCCTCTTCCGACGTGTCGGCGGCTCACCCGTCTGTGTTACGTCCAACGACCAGCGATGTCTAAAGTTTGGTCTCAGTTAGATAACGACGCTTGGCCGTCTCCCGTCTCGCGCTGCGGGCCGTCGCTCCGTCGCCTCCGGATCACGCGACGCTGGCGCCGAGCTCGTACCCGATCCCGTCCACCGGTCAAGAGCGCCTCGGCTCGCTCGGGCGGCACGAAGGCGAGGTACATCGTGAGCACTGCGACGCTGAAGAAGCCGATATCGAGCGTGATCGCGATTCCGAGGTGCATCAGCACCCCAAGCCCTAGCACCCAGGGGCGTGCGGTGCGGTTCCACACCAAGATGGCGATGGCGAGTTCGGTGGTGAGCGTCCCGAATGTCATCAGTTCCGACAGCACGATCGAGTCGCTCAGCCAGGAAGGCGTCGGGAGGCGTTCGAAGTCGCCGATCCTCAAGGCGTACGAGACCGCAGAGCCCTCTCGCCACAGCTGCCCCTGGACTTTCTCCCACACGGCGGACAAGTAGAGCGCGCTGAGCTGGATCTGCATGAGCCGCAGTGCCCACGGTGCTCGACGGGGGAACGACCAGATAGGTGCGGCGCCGCTGAACCACCGGTCGGCCGACACCGCCGTTCCGGCGGGCGAGAGCGCGAGGTACAGGGCGAGCATGCGCAGCAGGAAGTCCCCGGTGTTGAAGACGTTCGGGGCCTGGCGCTCGAAGGAGAGCATCGCGACGAACACGATGGCGGCGGCCAGCCGGGTGCGGTAGCCCACGAGAACGCCGACGGCGGCGAGCAGGGTCGCGAACCAGACCACCCAGATGACGGACGGACTGTGGATGAGGCTGAAGAGCGTCCAGGCTCCGGACTCCAGCGCCGGAGTCTCGGGCACCGCAGCGCCCGGTCCGTAGAACGCCATCAGGGTGGGAGCCAGAGACAGGGTCCACAGGACCGTGAGAGCGCCGAACGCGATGCGGAAGAGCTCGATCGGCGCCGTCGACTCGGGGAGGAACCAGAAGCGTCCCCACGCAGCGGACACGCTCCGTGGCAACGGAGCCGTCGAGAGGCGAGTTCCGAGCTTTCCCATCGCGCTCACCGCACCTCCGCCGTGGTCACGGAGAACACTTCCTCGCGCCACGGGCCCTGAGCCGGACCAGGCCCAGGCGGCAGCGTCTCCGCGACCCGGCGCACCAGTTCCACCCTGACGGGGTGTCGCCCCTCGGCGCGTTGGTTCTCGACCAACCAGGTGGCGAAGGCGTGTCGCTCCTCGACGCGGGTGTTGCCGCCCCATAGCTGCTCGACGTACTTCCGCCACCTGTAGTTCCAGTAGTCGGGCACTCCGCTGGTCGGAGGGGCTGTCCAGGTGGTCGTGGTGCCGTCCACATCGAGAATCCGCGCCTCGACGAAGCTCGAATCCTGGCGAGGATTGGGCGCGAACACGCCCCACCGTTGATCGAGGCCCGTGGCGAGGAGGAAGGGACCTGCCACGGTCAGCGCGCTGTTGCGGATGGCCGAGGCAGGCATCACCGACACCGCGATGGCGACCACGGTCACTAGCAGGAACACCGTGAGCAGACGGCGCCCCCACGGCGTCTCGTCCAGACGCCGCGCTGTGCCGGCATCGGCCTCGGCCGGGTCCTCGTGCTCCGTCGCGATCGAGTCCCCGTCGTTCGCCGCCTGGTCGCTCGACGCGTCGACGTCCTCCTCGTGTGTCGTCGCGCTGCTCGTCGAGACACCCACGGCACTCGGTCCTCCGCCACGTCCTGCCAGCCCTGCATCCATTGCTCGACCACCAGCCCCGACGGCTCACCCTCGTCGCGGCGAGTGTCGCTCTTGATGCCAGCCTCGTTACCGATCATTCGTGAGGACCGGGTCGGACGAACGGCCGTATCGTTGCGGGCGGATGTCCGACGACGGACGCTACGTCGACGCACGGAGACCCCATGACGATCTTGGTGGCCGTTACCGCCGACGACGAGGGCACCGCGGCCCTGGAGGGCGCGCTCGCCGAGGCCCGCCACCGCGACACCGACGTGGTGGCGCTGAACCTCCGGCCGCTGCCGCTCGACGTCCCGGACGCCGCCCGCGTCACGGTCGTCGACCGCGTGCTGGGGGTCGAGGACGGCGACGCGGTGCTCGAGCGACTGGAGAAGGACGTCGGCGTCGACCTCCTCGTCATCGGCGTGCGCCGCCGGAGCCCGGTGGGCAAGGCGTTCCTCGGCGACGTCGCCCAGCGCCTGCTGCTCGAGGCCCCGGTGCCGGTGCTGGCGGTGAAGACGGGGTCCTGAGGGGGTTACTGGCTCGTATCCCTCGCTGAGCGAGGGATACGAGCCAGTAACCGTCACCGAGCCCCGAGGTCGCCGCGCTGTCCGCTCTGCGTGATCGACCTGGGGCGGCTCCGTGGTCCACGCTCACCCCCGTGCGCTCCCCGGCCGTCCGCCTGACCGTCGCCGGCGCGGCGGTGGTGGGCGTCGCGTACGGCATGGGCCGGTACGCGTTCGGGCTGACGCTGCCCTCGCTGCGCGGGGACCCCTCGCTCTCCGCCGACGGCCTCGACGACGCCGTCCTCGGGCTGATCGCCTCCGGGTCCTTCGCTGGCTACCTCTTGGGACTGCTCCTCGCGCCCGTGGTCGGCCGGCGGCTCGGCCCGCGGGCGCCGACGACGGTCGGCGGCACGTGCGGGCTGGTCGGCGGAGTGCTCGCCGCCGTGGCGCCGTCGCCGCTGGTGCTCGCCGTCGGCACGGTGCTCGCCGGCAGCGCCGCCGGCTGGGTGTGGGCGGCGTACTCCGACCTCGCGGCCGTCGTCGTCGACCTGCCCGCGCGCCCACGGACGCTGGCGATCATCAGCACCGGGACCAGCGCGGGCCTCGTGGTGTCCGGGCTCGTGGGGTTGGCCGCGATCGGGGTGCCCGGCTGGCGCCTGGTGTGGGTGGCGATCGGCGTCGCCTCCGCCGGGGCGGCCCTGCTCAACATCCGCTGGACGCCCCGCGTGCCCCCGCCGCGCGCGGGCCGCGCCGGACGACTCGCGCTGCGCGCCCTGGTGGTCCCGACGGTCTTCTCCGTGGCGTTCCACGTCGGCGTCACGACGTTCTTCACCTGGGCGGCCGACATGCTGCGACGCGCCGCCCTCGCGCCCGGGTGGGCGCCCGTCCTCTACGCGCTCGTCGGGGTGGTCGGCCTCGTCGCGCTGGGGACCGGCGGCTGGTGCGCACGGTTCGGCACCGTCCGCGTCGCGGCGGCCACCCTGCTCTTCATCGCCGCGTCGCTCGTCGTCCTCGGTCTGGGCGCGGGCTCCGCGGCGGTCGCGCTCGCCGCGGCCGCCGTGTTCGCGCCCGGGATCATGGGCGGCGCCGCCGTCCTCGCCGTGTGGACCGCCGAGATCGAGCCCGAGCGCTCCGGCGAGGCCCTGACCGTCGTGGTCGTGGTCGGGGCGTTCGCCGCGGTCGTGGCGCCGGCCGTCGTGGGAGTGCTGCTCGGGGTGGTCAGCCTGACCGCGGTGCTGGTCGGGCTGGCGCTGCTGCTCCTCGTCACGGCGGCGGGCCTGCTCACGGCTCGAACCGGTACCCCCGCCCCGCCTCCGTGACCCAGGTGCTGCGGTGAGGTCGATGCGCAGCGGAGGCGACGGGCTGATCAGCCGCCTGTGATCCGGCACGCTGACGTGGTGGACACACGCTGGCTCGGCATCCTGCTGTTCGAGGACGTGGAGGAGCTCGACGCCGTCGGGCCGTGGGAGGTGCTGTCGTGGTGGACGGCGAACTTCGCCGACGACGGCTACCGCGTCACGACGTTCTCGGTCGACGGTTCGCCGGTGCGCTGCGCGAAGGGCATGACGATCGTCCCCGACCTCGCGGCCGCCGACCTCCCGCCGCTCGAGGTGCTCGTGCACCCCGGCGGGCGGGGCACGCGCCAGATGCTCGAGGACGCCGAGCACCTCGAGCGCGTGCAGGCCTGGCGCCGTGACGTGCCGCTGATGACCAGCGTCTGCACGGGCTCGCTCGTCTACGCCGCGGCCGGGCTGCTCGGCGGCCGACCCGCGACGACGCACCACGCCTCGCTGGACGTGCTCGGCGGCCTCGACGCGAGCATCGAGGTCCGTCCCGACGACCGCTTCGTCGACGACGGCGACGTCGTCACCAGCTCCGGGGTCTCCGCGGGCATCGACATGGCCCTGCACCTGGTCGCGCGCCTCGTCGGGATCGAGCGCGCCCGCCAGGTCCGCCGCGGCATCCAGTACGACCCCGAGCCCCCCGTCTAGGTCGCGAGCTCCCGCAGCACCGCCATCGCGTCGTCGCGCCGGTCCCAGGGCACGAACAGGTGGTCGTGGTGGAACCCGGCGACGGGGTTGGTGCCGATCCCGGCGTCGGCGAGCGCGCGGGTGATCGCGGCGAGGAAGCCGACGGCCTCGAGCGCCGAGTGCACGCGCAGCGTGATGCCCGCGCAGGGGAACGCGCCGGCGAGCCCGTGCGCCGCCGCCTCCGCGGCCGTCACCACCGCCGACAGGCCCTCGTCCTCGCGGATCGTCGCTCGCGGGACGAGCCCGGCGGGCAGCTCCGCCACGGTCACGAAGACGTAGGGCTCGGGATGCGGGGCGGGGTCCATGCCGGCCAGGAGCCGGGCGAGGTCGGTGTCGGCGGGCACGCGGGAGAGCGTGCTCCCTGCGATCACGGCCACCAACAGCTCAGCGAGTGATGAGGTGTCGCGGCACGCCACCTACGGTGTGGCGGTGCGAGCGCGTGGACACCTCGGCCTGGTCGTGCTGCTGGCGCTGCTGGCGGCCGTCCTCGCCCCCGTCGCGTCGGCGCACGAGGCCCTGCCGACCGGGGTCCAGCGCGTCGAGCTCTCGCTCGGCGAGCGCGAGCTGGCGCTGACCATCACCGCGCCGCCCGAGGGCGGCGGCCGGCTGCCGGTCGTCGTCCTGCCCCGCGGCGAGGCCCGGCCCGGCGAGGTCACCCTCGCCGCCGTCCGCCCCGGCGGCGATCCCGCCGCGGGCGGCCCGGTCGCCGTGCCCGTCGCGCCGGTCGGGCAGCCGCGCGAGGTCGCGCTGACCGCGGACGCCCCGGGGGAGTGGGAGGTCGTCGTCGCCGACGGGGTCACGGTCGCCCGCGTCCCGCTGACCGTCGCCGCGCCCGCCCCGACGCCGGGGTGGGTGTGGGCGGTGCGGATCGGGGCGGTGCTCGGCGTCGTGGCGCTCGTCGCCGCGCTGGCCCCGGCGGTGCGTGCCCGCCCGCGGCTCGCGGTGGGTCTCGGGGCCGTGGCGCTGGTCGCGGTGACGGTCGCCGTGACGGCCGCGATCACCGCGCCGGGGGGTACGCCCGCGCCGGCGCCCGCCGCCGCTCCGGCCCCGATCCCCACGGGTGGGCACGCCGGTCACGGGGGGATGGCGGCGATGCCCATGGCCCCCGTGCCCATGGCCACGATGCCGTCCGGCGCCGTGGTCGTCACCGCGCGCACCGGGCCCGACGCCCGGGCCGGCGTCCCGACCGACCTCGTCCTCGACCTCACCGACGGGTCCACCGGCGCCGTCGTGGACGACCTCACCATCCACGACGAGGCCCTCATCCACCTCGCGGTCGTCGGGCCCGCCGGCGACCTCGCCCACGTCCACCCCGTGCGCACCGCCCCCGGCCGCTACGTCGTGCGCGTCGTGCCGCCGACGGGCGGGCGCTTCGGCGTGTTCGCCGAGATGGAGCGCGCCGGCGAGGGCGGCCACCAGGTCGCGCGCACGGCGTTCGCGGTCACGGGGCCCGCGCCGGCCGCGGTGCCGGCGCCGGGACCGGGCGTCCGGGAGGTCGACGGGATGCGCGCCGACGTCGCCGTCCCCGACGCCGTCGCGGGCCGCCCCACCCGGGTCTCGGTGACGTTCACAAAGGCCGGCGCGCCGGTCACCGACCTCCAGGGCTGGCTCGGGATGGGCGCGCACCTCGTGCAGCTCGGCCCCGGCGTCGGCGGTGGCCCCGACCCGGTCGACCCGGCGTCGGCCTTCGGCCACGGGCACGACACGACCCCCGCGGGACCGGCCGGCACCTACGGCCCGCAGGTCGCGTTCGACCAGACCTTCACCCGCGCCGGGCGCCACGCGCTGTGGATCCAGGTGCAGCGCGACTGGCGGATCGTGACCATCCCGGTGACCGTCGACGTCGCGCCGGAGAGCCCCGCGCCCTGATCAGGCCTCGGCGCGACCGAAGTGCCGCTGGAGCCGCCGGTGCCGGTGCGCGAAGAAGGCGCTGACCACCCGCCGCAGCAGCGGCCCGAGCACCACCAGCGGGGCGCGCGGGGTGAGGGCGACGCGGTCGGTGACCGCCGTGCCCCGTGGCGCGGCCTCGACCGTCCGCTCGTGGACCCAGCGCCGCATGCTGGCCATCGACGACTCCTCGAGGAACCGCCGGCCGGGCTCCAGCTCGGTGACCACGAGGTCGTCGTAGTCGAACGGCACCACCCCGAACAACCGCAGCCAGGCGCGCCCCACGGGCTCGCCGACGCACACGGTGTCGACCGCGAGGTCGGCGCGCGGCAGCGTCATCGACATCCACGGGCGCATCTCGTCGTCGATGCCCGCCGGGGTCACCACGCGGCGCCACACGACGTCGGGCGGGGCGGCCACCACCGACGACCGCTCGAACGACCACCTGCCGCGCACGGAGCGCAGTCTGCCCGGCGTGAGAGCGTGCGCGGGTGCGCACGGTGCTGGTGGTCGGGATCGGGTTGGGCGAGCCGGGTCAGCTGACCCTCGACGCGGTCGAGGCGCTCGGCGGGGTGGACGTCGTGGTCCTGCTGCACAAGCCGGGGCCGGCGGACGAGCTCACCACGATCCGCGCGGGAATCGTCGCGCGCTTCGCCCCGCAAGCCCGGGTGGTCGAGCGGGACGACGCCGTCCGCGACCGGGCGTCGGCCGACTACGAGGGTGCCACCGAGCGCTGGCGCGACGAGCGCGCGGCGCTCTACGAGCAGACCCTGCTCGACGAGGTGCCCGAGGGCGGCTCGTGCGCCCTGCTCGTGTGGGGCGACCCGGCGATCTACGACGGCACCGTCGAGATGCTCCACCGGCTCGACGCCCGCGGGGGCGTCGCGCTCGACTGGCGCGTGGTGCCCGGCCTCGGCGCGCCCTCGGTGCTCGCCGCGGCGCACCGCACCACGCTCACGCGCACCGCCCGCGCCGCCACGATCACCCCCGCCCGCCGCGTCCTCGACGAGACCGTCGACTCGGGCGAGGCCGACCTCGTCGTCATGCTCGACGGCTCGCGCGACCACGGGCTCGCGCACCTCGACGACGACGCCACCGTCTACTGGGGCGCCTACGTCGGGACGCCGGACGAGGTGCTGGTCGCCGGGCGGGTGGGCGACGTGCGCGAGGAGATCCTCGCCGCGCGCCGCGAGCACCGGGAGCGCAAGGGCTGGATCATGGACACCTACCTGGTGCGACGCCGGTAGGGCCTCAGTAGCGCAGGCCCGCGGCGGTCGACCCGCCGAGGGTCCGCAGCCAGTGCGCCAGCTCGTCGGAGCCCGCCGCGACGGCCGCGTCGAGGGGGGTCGACTCGGCCCCGGGCGCGCAGCGGTTGAGCTGGGCCCCGTGCCGGAAGAGGATCTGCGCGGCCCCGACGTGCCCGCCGCGGCAGGCGCGCCAGAAGGCGAGGTCGATCTCGTCGAAGCCCGGCGGGGGCCGGACGTGCAGCAGCGCGGTGACCGTGTCGTCGAGGCCCGACTCCGCCGCCTCGCCGACGGTCATCGCCCGGCGCCCGTCGTCCGGGGACGGGGTGACAGCGCTCACACGGCGTCAGTGTGGTGGCTGCGCTGCCCCGCCGCGAATCGAGCGGCGCTCAGCCGGACGCCGGCGCCAGCGCCCGCAGGTTCCAGCGCCCGGCGCGTCCGGTGAGCACCGCGAGGGTCAGCGGCGCCACGTCGACGCGCCACAGTCCGGCGGGCCCGGCGCCCAGCGCGTGGGCCACGGCGGCGCGGACGACGGGCGGGTCGACGACGGCCAGCGCGAGGCCCCGGTCGTCGTCGGCGTCGAGCCCGTCCATCCAGCCCGCGACGCGGGCGAGCAGCGCCGCGAGCGACTCGCCTCCGGGCGGTGCGCCGTCGGGGTCGGTCATCCAGGCCTGCAGCGCCGCGGGGTCCTCGGCGGCGAGCTCGCCCGGCGCCCGCCCGGCCCACGCTCCCGACGCGGGCCCGGCCGGGGCGTCGCCGTCGACCGCGCGCCCGGGCAGCACCAGCGCGGCCGTCTCGCGGCACCGCCGGGCCGGGGCGCACCACAGGCGGTCGGGCGCGGCGAGCGACACCGACCCCGCGGCCCGCCGCCCGCCGTCGTCGAGGGGCTCGTCGGCGGGGAAGCGGGCCTGGCGCGACGCGGCGGTGGCGGCGTGGGTGAGCAGGTGCAGACGCACGGTGACCTCCCTCGCAGCACCTAGATCGCCCAGCTCAGGGCGGATAGCTCATCACTTGCTGAGGTGTTGACGGCGTGATCGTCGGCCCCTAGCGTCGCACCTGCTCGCCGCCCGTCGGGACGGCGCGTCCGTCGTGCGTCGAAGATCAGGAGAGTGCCCGTGACCACTGCCGGTGCTGTTGTCCGCGCGAAGGCCACCGCCGTCCCCGCGTCCGAGACGCTCCCGTGGCTGCTCAGCGCCGTGATCGTCGGGCTGGTGCTCTACTACTTCATCGGCATCGACCAGGGCGCGGTCTCCGTCTTCGGCGACACCTCGGTCGTCCACGAGCTCGTCCACGACGCCCGCCACTTCCTCGGCTTCCCCTGCCACTGAGCTCCGGCCGGTCGAGGAGGGCTCCCTGATGGAGGCACGGTCGTTCGTGCTGCGCGGCGTCCTGGCCGGGGCGGTCGCGGGCCTCGTCGCCTGGCTGTTCTCGCTGGTGTTCGCCGAGCCGCAGATCGAGGCCGCGATCGCCTACGAGGAGGGCCGCGGCGCGGCCGAGGAGGCGCTGGCCGTCGCGGCCGGCGCGGCCCCGGCCGGTGGTTCCGAGGAGGAGGTCGTCTCCCGCGGCGTCCAGGCCACGATCGGCCTCGGGGTCGGCATGGTGGGCATCGGCATCGCGCTGGGCCTGCTGTTCGCCGTCGTCTACACGCTGCTGCACGGCCGCGTGGCGCTGCGCCCCCGGGTGCTGGCGCTGGTCGTCGCCGGCGCCGCGTTCCTGACGCTCTACGCGACGCCGTTCGTCAAGTACCCGGCGAGCCCGCCCGCGGTGGGCGCCGACGAGACGATCGGCGACCGCACCGCGCTGTACCTGGCGATGGTCATCGGCTCGCTGGTCGCGCTGGCGGTCGCGGTGGTCGTGGCCCGGGCCGTGCGCGCCCGGGTCGGGACGTGGAACGCGGTGCTGCTCGGCGGCGCCGCGTACATCGCCCTGGCCGCGGTGCTCATGGCGGTGCTGCCGGGCCTCGGCGAGCTGACGATCAACGCCGCGGCGGGCGGCCCGCGGGTCGCCGAGACGCCGCTGCCGCTGCGCGACCCGGCCGGCACGATCGTCTTCCCCGGCTTCGACGCGGACGTGCTCTACGCGTTCCGCGTCGCGTCGATCACGGCGCAGGCGCTGCTGTGGGGCGTGCTGGGGCTGGTCTTCGGCGCGCTGGTCGAGCGCCGGATGGCGCGCGACGACGAGCCCGCTTTGGCTGCCGCCTCGTGAGTGCTTGCCCGTGCTGGAGGACGGGATAGCGCGCACACCCTCGCGACCCGACGGCCTCGTCCCTTCCCGGGGGCGGGGCCGTCGTCGTGTCACCCCCGACGACCTGTGAGTGCTTCCCCGTGCCCTGGCACGGGCAAGCGCGCACGAGGCGTCAGCCCAAGAGGCGGACCACGCCGGCCACCGAGGCGCACACCACGAACCCGAGGCCGAGGGGCAGCAGGGTGGCGACGGCCGTCCAGCGCGCGCTGCGGGTCTCCTTCCAGATCGTGAGCACCGTGGTGCTGCACGGGTGGTGGAGCAGCGTGAAGATCATGAGGTTGACCGCGGTGAGCAGCGTCCAGCCGCCGCCGAGGAGCACCGACGAGATCTGCGCGTCGTCACCGAGCTCCAGCATCACGCCCGGCGCGGCCCCGGAGGCGGCGGGTCCGAGCGTCAGCGTCAGCATGACGATCGTCGGGATGATGATCTCGTTGGCCGGCACCGCCACGAGGTAGGCCAGCAGGATGACGCCGTTGAGGCCCAGCACCCAGCCCAGCGGACCCAGCGCGGTGACGAGGTGCCCCGCGAGGCTCGCGTCGCCGAGGTGGATGTTGCTGATCAGCCAGATCACCGCGCCGGCCGGCGCCGCCATGACGACGGCGCGGCGCAGGACCTTGAGCGTGCGGTCGACGACGCTGGTCCACAGCGTGCGCCAGAGCTGCGGCGGCCGGTACGGGGGCAGCTCCAGCGAGTACACCGAGCTCTCGCCGCGCAGCACCGTCCGCGACAGCGTCCACGACACGGCGAGCGTCACGCCGATGCCGAGGACCACCACGGCGATGACGCTGCCCGCCGCCACGAACCCGGCGAGCGCGGGCGGCACCACGGCGCCGACGAAGATCGTCCCCATGAGGATCAGGGTCGGCCAGCGCCCGTTGCAGATGCTGAAGTTGTTGGTGATGATCGCGATGAGGCGCTCGCGGCGGCTGTCGATGATCCGCGTCGCCGTGACGCCGGCGGCGTTGCAGCCGTAGCCCATCATCATCGTGAGCGCCTGCTTGCCGTGCGCCCCGGACCGCGCGAAGAGCCGGTCGAGGTTGAACGCCACCCGGGGCAGGTAGCCGAAGTCCTCGAGCAGCGTGAACAGCGGGAAGAAGATCGCCATCGGCGGCAGCATCACCGCGATCACCCAGGCCGTCGCGAGGTAGACGCCGTCGACGAGGAGCCCGGTGACGACCGCCGGCGAGCCCGCGGCGACGAAGACGTCGCGCAGCCAGGCGTGGCCGTTCTCGACGAGCAGCACGTAGAGCAGGTCCGATGGCACCGCCGCGCCGGCGATGGTGAACCAGAAGACGCCGAAGAACAGCACACCCATCGCGACGAAGCCCCACACGCGGTGGGTCAGCACGCGGTCCAGGGCGCGGTCGAGGGTGAGGCGGCCCCGCGCGTCGTCGCGGTCGACGCTCGTGGACGCGAGCCGGGCGGCGTCGGCGTAGAGGGACTCGACGACGCGGTCGCTCACGTCGCCGGGCAGCTCACCCCGCAGCCGGGAGGCCTCGTCGAGCAGGTCGGTCATCCCGCGCGCTCCACCGTCGCTCCGGTCATGGTCCCGGGCCGCGTGAGCTCGCCGAGCGAGCCGTCGCGGACCGCCGCCTCGATGCCGGGGTCGCCCTCGAGGAGGCGCAGCGCGACCCAGCGGGTGTTGGGCACCCCGGGGAACTGCGCGGCGACGCGGTCGGCGAGCGTGGCCACCGCCTCCTCCAGCTCGCGGTCGCGGTGCACCAGCCGCATCGGCGGCGGCGCGTCTTCCGTGGTGGCGACCTGCGCGACGGCGGCGAGGAGGTCCGGCAGGCCCTCGCCCCGACGGGCCGCCATCGGGACGACGGGCACGCCGAGCTCGCGGGTCAGGTGGCGCGCGTCGACGGTGATGCCGTGGCGGCGGGCCTCGTCGACGAGGTTGAGCGCGACGACGACGCGGCCGGTGATCTGGCGGATCTGCAGCACCAGGGGCAGGTTGCGCTCGAGGCGCGTCGCGTCGACGACGACCACGACGACGTCCGGGCGGCCGAAGAGCAGCGCGTCACGGGCGACGTCCTCGTCGGCGCTGGTGGAGAGCAGCGAGTAGGTGCCGGGGAGGTCGACGACCCGGTAGCGGGCGTCGCCGTAGGTGAAGCCGCCCTCGGCGCGCGCGACCGTCTTGCCCGACCAGTTGCCCACGTGCTGGCGCAGGCCGGTCAGGGCGTTGAAGACGGTGCTCTTGCCGGTGTTCGGGTTGCCGGCGAGGACCACGACGTGGTCGTGGCGGCCCGGCGCGAGCCCCATGCGGGCGAGGCGGGCACCACCGGTGGACAGGGCGCACGAGCCGCAGGCGTGCCCGGCACTCCCGTGCGCGGGCGGGTCCGGCGCCGCCGCCCCGAGTGCTCGCGGCGTCGGGAGGTCCTGGGTGCCCCCTCCCGCGCCGCCCACGCTCAGCGCTCCTCGAGCTCGACGTGCACCGTGCGGGCCTGGTGGTCACGCAGCACCACGAGCGTCCCGCGCACCTCGTACGCGGTGGGGTCGCCGAGCGGGCTGCGCAGCTCGGCGCTGATCGCGGCGCCGGGCAGCAGGCCCAGGTCCATCAGGCGGCGGCGCTCGGCCCCCCGGGTGTCCAGCGACGTCACGATCCCCCGCCGGTCGCGGGGCATCTCGTCGAGCGTCATGCGCGCCACCCCGTCCGTGTCCCGGCGGCGACTTCGCCACCGCGTCGTGCGGAAGTTCGCCCGGCCGAACTCTCGCTCCGGATGCTACGTCGCCGTCTCCCGGGGGACCACCCCCGGCGCCACCTGATCGACCCAGAGAGCCTCGGCCAGCTCGGGGCCGAGGTCGTGGTCCCGGGTGCCCACCCCGTCCTCCGCACGCACCAGGAACGGCCCGCCGAACGGGCGCCGGGCCACGAGCTCGAGGGCGATGCCGAGCTCCAGGCCCTGCTCGCGCAGCCAGGCGAGCATGGCGGGGTCGGTGTCGTCGACGCGGATCAGCCGCCCGCGGTCGCCGGGGTCGAGCGTGGAGAACCGTCGGCCCTCGAAGGGCGCCACCGTGCCGTCGGCGGCCGGGATGGGGTCGCCGTGCGGGTCGAAGCGCGGGTGCCCGAGGCGGGCGTCCATGCGGTCGAGCAGCCGCTGCGACACGTGGTGCTCCAGCACCTCGGCCTCGACGTGCACCTCGTCCCAGCCGTAGCCCAGCTCGCTGACGAGGTAGGTCTCGAGCAGCCGGTGGCGGCGCAGCACGGCGAGCGCGGCCCGCGTGCCCTCGGCGGTGAGGCGGATGCCGCCGTAGCGCCGGTGCTCCACGAGGCCCTGGTCGGTGAGGCGCTTGACCATGCCGGACACCGACGAGGCGCCGACGCCGAGGCGCTTGGCCAGCCCGCTGGTGGACGCCGGGCCCTCGCCGCGCTCGACCGAGGCGTAGATGGACTTGAGGTAGTCGTCGACCGCCGCCGAGTGCGGGGCGACCGGCTCGGACATGGCGGAAGGGTAGCGAGCGCGGGCCGACGACGTCGCTGGTCGGCGCCCGCGACGACCTACCCTCGGGAGCGTGTCCGACGTCCTCGACCGCGCCCGCGAAGTGGCCGGCGCGGTGCTCCTGCCCGCCGCCGACGAGGTCGACGCCACCGCCACGATCCCCGCGACCCACTTCCGGGCGCTGGCCGACGCCGGGCTCTACGGACTCGCCGCCCCGCCGGAGGCCGGCGGCCCGGACATCGGACTCGACGAGTTCCTCGCGGTGGTCGAGACCCTCGCCGGCGCGTGCCTGACCACCACGTTCACGTGGATGCAGCACCACGGCACCGTGCGCGGGCTCGCCGGCACCACGAACGCCACGCTGCGCGAGCGCCACCTCGCCGACGCGGTGCGGGGTCGCACGCGCTGCGGCGTCGCGTTTGCCGGCGCGATCCCGCAGCCGCCGAAGCTCTGGGCCACCGCGGTCGAGGGCGGCTGGCGCCTCGACGGCGTCGCGCCGCTGGTCACGGGGTGGGGCCTCGTCGACCTGCTCCAGGTCTCCGCCCGCGACGCCGCCACGGCCGACGCCGACGACGAGCACGCGCGCGTGGTCGCGCTGCTGGTGCCCGCGCACGCCGCCGATGGCGTGACCGTGCACCCCCTCGACCTCGCCGCCGCCAACGGCAGCCGCACCGTGCGCCTCGACGTCGACGGCTGGTTCGTCGGCGACGACGCGGTGGTCGCGGTGCGCAGCCGCGCGGAGTTCCTCGCCGGCATGCTCGGCAGCGCGCGCACCAACGGCTGCCTGGCCCTCGGCGTCGCCGGGCGCTGCGCCGCGATGGTCGCGGAGGCCGGGGAGGCCGTGGCCGCGGCGGCCCTGCGGGAGGCCCTCGACGCCGCGCGCGACGACCTCGACGCGGCCCTGGCCGAGCCGACCGCGATGCCGGCCGCCCGCGCCGCGGCGTCGGCGCTCGCGGTGCGCGCGGCGGCGACGCTGACCGTCGCGGTGGGCAGCCGGGCGATGGTCGCCCGGCACCCCACGCAGCGGCTGGCGCGCGAGGCGGCGTTCACGCTCGTCGCCGCCGGCCGCCCGGAGATCCGCGCCGAGCTGCTGGGTGCCCTGGCGGGCACGTGAGCACTACTCGGTGCTCCAGCACCAAGAAGTGCTCACGTGCGCGGAGCGCACAACGACCCCCCGGCCCAGGGGCACGGGGGGTCGTCGCGCGCCGCGCGGCGGACGCTTGTCGGAACGATCACCGCGCGAGATCGGGGTGGGTCAGACCAGCGAGAGGCCCTGGGCCTTCTCGAAGCGCTCGGCGGCGTCGGCCCAGTTGACGACGTTCCACCAGGCCTTCACGTAGTCCGGCTTCACGTTCTGGTAGTCCAGGTAGAAGGCGTGCTCCCACATGTCGAGCATGACCACCGGCACGATGCCCAGCGGCACGTTGGCCTGCTGGTCGTAGAGCTGGAAGATGCGCAGCTTCCCGGTGAGGGAGTCGACGCCGAGGATCGACCAGCCCGAGCCCTGGATCGTCGTGGCGACCGACGTGAAGTGCTTCTGGAACAGGTCGAACGACCCGAAGTCGCGGTCGATGGCCGACGCCAGCTCGCCCGTCGGCTTGTCGCCGCCGTCCGGGCTGAGGTTCTTCCAGAACACCGAGTGGTTGATGTGCCCGCCGTAGTTGAAGGCGAGGTTCTTCTCCCACAGCAGCGCCGTCGTGCCGATCGTGTCCTGCTCGCGGGCCTCCGCGAGGGCGTCGATCGCGGCGTTGAGGCCGGTGACGTAGGTGTTGTGGTGCTTGTCGTGGTGCAGTTCCATGATCTTGCCCGAGATGTGCGGCTCGAGGGCGCCGTAGTCGTAGGGCAGGTCGGGGAGCGTGTACTCCGCCATCCGGTTCTCCTCCGGGTCGGCTGCTGCGAACGCGTCTGAGGCCAGCGTGGTGCTGTTGCCGGTCTTTTGCAACTCCGGGCCGTTCGCGGACCCGGAGCCCATCGACCGGGCCGGTGTACCCACTCGTCGCCCGGTGAGACCTACGCGCGCTTCCGGGCCTGGGCGATCGCGGTCGCGAGCAGCTCGTCCAGCCCGATGCCCCCGGCCCGGGCCATGACGGCCAGCACGCTGGCGGGCGAGAACGAGCAGTAGAGGCTCGCCTCGAGGAACACCGGGCGGCCCGCCGGGTCGATGCGCAGGTCGAACAGCGAGTAGTCCCGGCAGCCCAGCGCGACGTGGCAGCGGCGCGCCACGTCCCACACGCGGGCGGTCAGCGGGTCGTCGGCGTCGACGATGACGACGTCGGGGTCGTCCTTGGCCACCAGGCGCAGCCCCGCGTCGTCGCGGGCGAGCTTGTCGGCGTACGCGCGCACCGGTCTCGCGTCGTCGAGGAGGTACTCCTCCAGCGGCAGCCCCACGAGCTCGCCGTCCCGCTCGACGAGCCCGCAGCGGACCTCGCGGCCCAGCGGCACGAACTCCTCGACGATCACGCGGTCGGCGTGGGCGAACGCCGCGTCCAGGGCCGCGCGGACGTCGCCGGGCTCGCGCACCAGCGTCACGCCCAGCGAGTTGTCGGCGTCCTCGGGCTTGACCACCGCTGGCGGGGAGATCGTCGGGCGCTCGCCGCGCCGCAGGACCTCGCCGACGGGGACCTCCACGCCCGCGGCGCCGACCATCGCCTTGGCGACGGCCTTGCGCGCCCCGATCGCCATGACCTCGCCGGTGTTGCCGACCACGGGGATGCCCAGGACGTCGAACATCGTGCGGTAGGACGTCATGCCGGGCAGGCAGAACATCTGCGGGAGCACCACGTCGAGGCCGAGGCGTCCGAGGTGGGCCAGGGCGTCCGCCGGCGCGAGCGGGGTGGCGCCGGCGATCGCGTCGGCGTCGAGCGACGCCGGGAAGCGCCAGCGACCGTCGGGGGAGACGTAGGCGGGCACCGGGTCGTAGCGCGCGGGGTCGGCGGTGGCAGCGAGGCACCCGCGGGCGTAGGTCAGCGAGAGGTCGGCGTGGAAGTCGCTGACCGCCGAGCCGGCCAGGTGCAGCACGCGGAGCGGCATCTCAGTCTCCCGCCGGCTCGACGAGCTTGCCGATGTTGACGTCGACGCGGATCCACGGGCGTCCGGCGACGAGGTTGCGCAGCAGCAGGGACGGTATCTGCAGGTGGTGCAGCAGCAGGAACGGCAGGGGGTCGTCGCGGTCGAACACGGCGTCGGTGCCGCGCCGGATCACCCCCAGGCGCTCGGGGATCGTCGACGGCCGCGACACCATCCGCCACAGCTCGTGGTAGAGCCAGTGGGTCGGGCGGCTGTCCGGCCGGGGCGTCAACGGGGGCTCGCCGGGGCCGAGGTCGTGGAGGTAGGCGCGGGCCAGGGCCACCTCGTCGCGGTGGAACATCGTGATCGCCGAGTGGGTCCGCGGGTTGCACTCGAGGGCGACGAGGCGCCCGTCGGGGGTCTCGATGAAGTCGAACGACACCTGGCCGGTGACGCGCAGGGCGCCGACGAACCGGCGCACCCACTCCTGGATCGCCGGCTTGTCGACCATGGCGTAGTTGAGCTGGAACGCCGACGACTCGCAGCACGCCCACACCTGCACGCGGCCGTCGCGCACGGTGCTGTGCGTGCAGTACTCCCGGCCCGGGGTGAACTCCTGGAGGATCCAGGGCGTGTCCGCGGACATCGGCTTCGACCGGGCGAACTCCTCGGTCTCGGCCGCCGTGGGGCGCGGCAGGGTCGTGAGGTCGAGCCGCGCGACCGGGTCGTACGGGACGCTCTTGAGGATCCAGGGCCCGGGCTGCGCGTCGAAGTCGAAGTCCTCGACCTGCTTCGCCGCGACCACGCGGTGGGTCTCGGGCACGGGCAGGCCCAGGGTGTCCGCGGCCTCGGCGAACCGGTCCTTGTCGTCGAGGATGCCCAGCACCTGGGGGTCGGGGTGCAGCACCTCGCAGAACTCGGCGAGCACCGGCTTGGCCAGCGCGTCGTACCGGCTCGCGGCCGGGCTGCACACCGGCACCCACACGTCGACGCCCTCGGCGACCACCACGTCCCGCAGCGCCTCGACGTAGCCGGGCGCGCCGGGCTCCGGCACCACGTGGAAGGCGTCGACCGCGCGCGAGAACCGGTGCCCGGTGAGCCGGTAGCGCGCCGACTCGACCAGCACGACGCGGTGCCCGGCGGCGTGGAACGCGCGCGCCAGCGCCAGCGCCTTGGTCATCTTCCCGCCGCTGACGAGCACCGTGCGCGGGTCCTCGGCCTCCGCGCGCACCGGCGTGACCAGCAGCGACCGGACCAGGGCGGCCGCGGTCACCGCGAGGGTCACCGGCAGCGGCACGGTCAGCAGCGCGAGCGCCCCGAGGGTCCTCGGGGCGTGGACGAGCACCCGGCGGGCGTGGTCGAGGGCGCTCACGACGCGGCGACCATGCCCCGGTGCATCACCCGGTCCCCGGTGACGTCCGCGTGGTCGGCGCGGTGCAGGACGCAGCCGTTGTCCCACACCACGACGTCGCCGGGCGACCAGGCGTGCCGGAACGTGTTGTCCTCGGCCGTCGAGTGCTCGTAGAGGTAGCCGATCGTCGTGCGCGCCGCCCCCCGGTCCATCCCGCTCATCGCCACGCAGCGCTCGGGCGTCGAGAGGTAGAGCGACGTGCGCCCCGACACCGGGTGCCGCCGGAACACCGGGTGCTCGGCGCTGGTCTCGGGCCCGGCGTCCTCGGGTCGCAGGCCGCTGACCTCGTGGGTGATCGTGCGGCCCGCGAGGTGGGCGCGGATGTCGGCGGGCAGCGTCTCGTAGGCCCGGTACTGGTCGGTGAACAGCGTCTCGCCCCCGCGGGACGGGATCTGCACGGCGCGCAGCGCGGTGTAGGCCGGCGGCCGCGCGACGTAGCTGGTGTCCGTGTGGAAGACGCTGCGCGGCGGCGTCGTGCGCCGCACGTTGGAGACGACGTTGAGGTCGTCGCGGCCGGGCACCGGCGTCTCCCCGACGGTGAAGACGACGTCGCCGAAGCGGCGCAGGAACGCGGCGAAGCCGTCGTCGTCGAGCCCGTCCTGGCCCGGCACGACGACGACGCCGTGCTCGGCCAGCAGGACCCGGAAGGCCTCGACCTGCTCGTCGTCGAGGGCGGTCAGGTCGACGTCGGTGACCTCGACGCCCAGCGGGCTCAGCGGTCTGGTGTGCACGGGATCTCCTCGTGTCCTGCTCAGCCGCTGCGGCGGATCAGGGTCAGGCCGTCGCGCAGCGGCAGGAGCACCTGCTCGACGCGCGGGTCGCCGGTGACGGCGTCGTTGAACGCGGCGATCGCCGCGGCGTTGGCGGTGGGCTCGCCGGAGAGCCACGGCCCGCCCTGCAGGAGGGTGTTGTCGACGGCGACCAGCCCGTGCGGGGCGAGCAGGCCGGTGTCGAGCAGGGTCGTGAGGTAGCCGGCGTAGCCCGCCTTGTCGGCGTCGACGAAGACGAGGTCGAACTCCTCGCCCGCCGCCGCCAGCGCGGCGAGCGTGTCCGCGGCCGGGCCCACCTCCACGGTGATGCGCCCGCCGGCGGGGGACCCGGCGAAGGCGCGCCGGGCGAGGTCGGCGACCTCCGGGTCGATCTCGCAGGCCACCAGCCGGCCGTCGGTGGGCAGGGCCTCGGCCATGGCGAGCGCCGAGTAGCCGGTGAACAGCCCGATCTCGAGCACGCGCCGCGCCCGGGTGGCCGCGACCAGCATCTTCAGCGCCTGGCCCTCGACGTGCCCGGAGAGCATCTCCTGCTCGAGGAACACCGCGTCCGGGTCGCGACGGGTCCAGTCGTGCTCCTGGGTCCGCGCGGCGAGCCGGGCGAGCGCGGGCGACTCGGGCGTGGTGCAGCGCTCGAGGTACGGATCGAGCCCGCCGGCGAGCTCCTGCGCCCGTCGCAGGTCGTCGCGCACCTCGTCGGGCACGCCCGCGACCCCGTCGAGGCCCGCGGCGACGCGGTCGAGCGCCGCGGCGAGGATGCCGACCGGCGTCACCGGCCGCGGGCCGGCCTGCACTCCCGGCGCGCTCATCGCCGGAAGGCGTCCACGCCGAGACCGTCGCGCGCGAGGTCGCGGCAGATCGCGCGGTGGGCCTCGAGCGTCTCGGCCAGCTCGTCGACGCCCAGGTCGTTGAGGAAGTGGCACGTCCCGATGGGCCGCGGCACGGCGGCGCGCAGGTGCCCGCCGCGGGTCTGCAGGATCGCCTCGGTGCCGCGGCGCAGGACGTCGGGGGTGAGCAGCGGGCTGTCCAGGGAGAGCCCGAGGCGGCTCATGAGCCCGAGGACCCGGTCCCGGTCGCTCGGGGTGATGTAGCCGCGGCGGGCCGCGAGCGTGGTGGACAGCGCCATGTCGATGCTGATCGCGTGCCCGTGGAAGAAGGGCTGCTCGCCGGAGAGCTCGAGGGTCGGGCTCCAGGTGTGCCCGAACGCGATGACGCGGTCGAGGTCGAGCTCCTGGAGGTTCGGGACCTCCAGGCGCAGCATCGTCTCGATGGCGTCGTAGGTCAGGCGGTGGGTGACGTCGAGCAGCCCCGGCGGGCCCTCGCGGTAGCCGAACCCGGTCTCGAGCAGGTCTTCGCCGTACTTCTCGAGCAGCGCGAAGATGCGCTCGTTGCCGACCACGGCGATCTTGACCAGCTCGGCCATGCCGTTGCGGATCTGCTCGACCGGCAGGGTGGCGAGGAACGAGAAGTCCAGGAACACCTGCCGGGACGCGTGGAACGCGCCGAGGCGGTTCTTCGCCTTGCCGTGGTTCACCGCGACCTTGATGGCGACGCTCGCGTCGACGAGCCCGATGAGCGTGGTGGGGATGCGGATGTAGTCGGTGGCGCGGCGGTACATCGAGCAGGCGAACCCGGCGACGTCGGTGGTCAGGCCGCCGCCGACGACGAGCACCGGCTCGGTGCGCACGAGCCCGAAGTCGCCGAAGGCGTCGACGATGCGCTCGGCGGTGCGCATGGTCTTGTCGGCCTCGTCGATGGCGACGGGGAAGACCGTGAGGTCGAGGTCGTGGTGGGCGAAGTAGGCGCGCATGGCGTCGCCGTGGAGCTCGGCGACGTTCGCGTCGACCACCGCCAGGCAGCGCCCGTACGGGCGGTAGGCCTCGGCGAGGCCGGTGTTCTCCGGCGCGAACACGCCGTCGGTGAGGACCAGCGAGTAGTCGATCTTCTGGTAGCCCTCGACGTGGAAGGCGGACTCGGTGGCGGTGAGGGTCGGCTCGACGGTCATGGGCGCGGAGGTCTCCGTCCGTGTCTGGTCACGGGGTGGCGGTGGGAGGGCAGGCGGCATCGCGCCGCCGCCGGCGGCGTGCGCGGGACGTCAGGCGCCGGTCAGGCGGCGGTGAGGGAGGTCAGGTCGTCGAGGGTCAGGCGGTCGATGCGGCGCGCCGCCCCGTCGAACTCCTCGTCGGCGGTGTTCTCGTTGGGGAACGCGAGGCACGCGACGCCGGCCGCGGCGGCCGCGCGCACGCCGTCGGGGTTGTCCTCGACGGCCACGGCCGAGGCCGCGTCCTCGCCGAGGGTCGACAGCGCGTAGGTGTAGGCGGCGGGGTCGGGCTTCGGCGTGCCGACCTGGTCGGAGGCCACGATGACGTCGAAGTCGTTCGCCCCGACGAACGACTCGAGGGCGCCGAGCAGGGCGAGCACGTTCTCGCGCGAGGTCGTGGTGACGAAGCCGGTCTTCCAGCCCCGGCTGCGGGCGGCCTCGAGGACCTCGAGCACGCCGGGTCGCGGCACCGGGGCGTCGCTGCTCAGGTTCTCCTGGAAGATGCGCGACTTGGTGGCGTGCACCGCGGCGGCGTCGACGTCCTCGCCGCGGGCGGCGGCCTCGTCGGCGATGCGGGTCTCGCCGCCGGCCTTCCCGAGCCGCGAGCGGTAGTCGTCACGGTCCCAGTGCCAGTCCAGGCCGTGCTCGGCGAACGCGGCGTTGAACGCGGCGCGCTGCAGTTCGGAGGTGTCGGCGACGCTGCTGAGGGAACCGAAGAGGAGTGCGGTCACCGAGGGTGTCCCTTCGTCGTGGAGCACGAAGGTGCGCCGCGATGCGGGTGTCCGCTGGGGACCGGCCGAAACTCCTGCTTCTCGCTCGGCGGTCGGGTCAGCGCCGCCCCGTCGCCACGAGCTGCTCCGGTGCGGCGGGCCGGGGCGCGTCGACAGGGGCCGTCAGGTGGACCTCCAGGCCGCCGGTGCGCCGCAGCTTCTGCCACCCCAGACGGATGCCGCCGGCCGCGGTGACCACCGAGCGGATCAGCACCGCGTACATGAGCTGGCGGTACACGACCTGCTGCAGCGGCAGGAGCCAGAGCACGCGCAGCCGCTCGCGCTCGAGCCGGAACGCGACGACCGCGGCGAGGCACTGCACGGCGAGCACCGCGCTCCACGCCACCAGCGTCGTCACGGGGTCGAGGAAGAGCAGCCCGTAGACCAGGAAGATGTCCACCAGCGGCGCCAGCAGGGGCAGGAGCACCTGGAACAGCGCGAGGTGCACCAGGCCGCGGCGGCCGAAGCGGCCCGACGCGCCGGTCTCGAGCACCGCCGCACGGTGCTTCCACATCGACTGCATCGTTCCGTAGCTCCAGCGGTAGCGCTGGCGCCAGAGCTGCCCGAGCGTCGCGGGCGCCTCGGTCCAGGCGCGCGCGGAGTCCTCGTAGACGACGCGCCACCCGGAGCGGCAGATCGCCATCGTGAGGTCGGTGTCCTCGGCGAGGGTGTCGTCGCTGACGCCGCCGACCTCGAGCAGCACCGAGCGCCGGAACGCGCCGATCGCGCCCGGGATCGTGGGCATGCACCGCAGGACGTCGTACACGCGGCGGTCGACGTTGAAGCCGACCACGTACTCGATGTGCTGCCAGCGCGCGATCAGCCCACGGCGGTTCGCCACCCGGGCGTTGCCCGCGACGGCGCCGACCTCCGGGTCCGCGAACGGCGCGACGAGCCGCCCGACGGTGGCCGGCTCGAACACGGTGTCGCCGTCGATCATGACGATGAGGTCGTGGCGGGCGTGGGCGATGCCCGCGTTGAGGGCCGCGGGCTTGCCGCCGTTGGCCTGCCGCAGCACGCGCACGCCCGGCAGGCCGAGCGCCTCGACGATGTCCGCGGTGCCGTCGGTGCTGCCGTCGTCGACGACGAGGACCTCGACGGGGTGGTCGCTCGCCGCGAGCGAGCGCACGACGGAGGCGATGTTCGCGGCCTCGTCGAACGCCGGGACGATCACCGACACCGGTGCGGTCACCGGCGGCCCCCACGACCAGCCGGGCCGGTGGCGACGGCGGTGGTGCCGGCGGGCGACGGCGAGCATGAGCACCAGGCGGAGCACGACGAGCACGCCGACGACGAGCAGCAGCCAGACCAGCGCGTCGACGACGACCCCGGCCACCGCGACCAGGCCGATCGCCGTGCTGCCCAGCAGGTGGTCGGCGCCGGCCACCGGCCGGTTGTCGGCGGGCAGGCCGACCGCGGTCTCGGGGGTGGCGAAGCGGTAGCCCTGCGCCCGCAGCTGCGGGATGAGGCGGTCGAGGGCGGCGACGGTCTGGGAGCGGTCGCCGCCGGCGTCGTGCAGCAGGACGACGCCGCCCGCGCCGTGCGCGGGGATCGCGTTGGCCACGATGGCGTCGACGCCGGGGCGCTCCCAGTCGCGGCTGTCGACGTCGGAGAGCACGGTGACGTAGCCGCTCGCGCCGGCGGTGCGGAACGAGCGCAGCGCGTCGTCGGTGACCGCGCTCGCGGTCGACGAGTACGGCGGGCGCAGGAGGTAGCTCGACTCGCCGAGGGCGCCGTTGAGCACGAGCTGGGTCTCGGTGAGCTCGCGGTCGATGCGCAGGTCCGAGGCCGCGGACAGGTCGGGGTGGGTGAAGGTGTGCAGGCCCACCGCCGACCCGGACGCGCGGATCTCGCGCAGCAGGCCGGGGTGCTGCGCGGCCATCGACCCGACGACGAAGAACGTCGCGGGCACCTGGTGGCGGCGCAGGACCTCGAGGACCTGCGGGGTCCACACCGGGTCGGGGCCGTCGTCGAAGGTGAACGAGATCGTCCGGTCCGGCATGCGGGCGCTCACCGGGGTGGGTCCGCGGGCGTCGACCACCGGCCCGCCGTCGAGGATCGCGGGTGGTACCTGGCCGATGGCCTCGGTCCCGGGCACCGCTCCGGCGGCGTCGACGCCGACCTGGGAGCGGGCGAGGCCGTGCACCAGCAGCAGGCAGCTGAACATGGTCAGGGCGACGACGACGAGCACGACGCCGCGCCGGGGCGCGAGGCGCCGGCGCGGGGCGGGGGTCGCGCGGTGACGGGCCACGGTCAGACCCCGAGCCCGATCGAGACGGGGCCGATCGCGAGGACGTCGGAGGTCGCGGGGTCGGACACGGTGCCGGTGCCGGGGTCGTCGGTGCCGGTGTCGGTCCCGGCGTCGCTGCCCGTGTCGTCGTCGGTGCCCGTGCCCGTCGTCGGGCCCGCGCCGCCCGACGAGGAGCCGCCCGGACCACCGGTGGCCGGTGTCGTGTCCGGGGTGGGACGGGGGGTGCCGGTGCCGGCGGGCGCCGGGGTGGCGGTCGGGGTGCTGGGCGTCCGGGTGGTGGCGGCGAGGGGGAGCGTCCGCGCCGTGTGCCGGCGGGTGGGGGTCGCGTCCTCCTCGGCCGCGGCGTGGCGTCCGCGGGCCGGTTCGGTCGTGGGGTGCGCGTGGCGGGCCGGCCGCGTCGCGGCGGCGTGCTTGCCCGCGGTGGGGGCCGGGACGACGGTGTCGGCCACGGCGACGGTCTCGCCGCCGGCCTCCTCGGCGCCCTCGTCGACGACGGGGCCCGGGTCGAGCGCGACGCCGGACGCCGGGATCGTGCCCGCGGTGGTGGAGACGGTGATGCCGAAGGCCGCGAGGTAGGCGGTGCACGCCGACGCCCCGAGGTAGCCCAGCACGGCTATCCCACGGCGCCGGCGTCCGCTGACGTCGACGAACACCGGCGCCGTCGCGACCGGCTCTCGTGGCCCTGCGTCCATGGTGATCTCCCCGCCTGCGCCGAGGTGGCGTCGCCGAGCCCCGGTGTGGGGCTCGTCGACCACTCATCGTCACGAGTAGGGGTCACCGCTACGGTCCAGCCGTCACTCGAAAGGTGGAACGCAGGGCCGGACGGTGGTCAGGCGGCCGAGGCGGTCTCCGTCGGCAGGGCGTCGCGCACCGCGCGCAGCTCCTGCGCCACGGTGACGAGGCCGTCGGCGTTGACGCGCTTGAGCTCGTCCAGGACCTGCGCGAGCAGGCTGTTGGTGGTCTCCAGGGCCTCGCGCAGGGGCGCGGTGCCGGCGATGTCGCCCAGCATGGGTTCTCCTCGTGTCGGACTGCGTTATCCGGTACCGACGGTACCCGATACTCGGCGACCCGTGCAGTGTCAGGACGCGAGGAGCACGTGCAACAGCGCGTCGCGGCGCTCGCCGCGCACCAGGAGACGGTCGCGCAGCAGGTCCTCCGCAACGAAGCCGGCGCGGGCGGCGAGCGCCCGGCTGGCGTGGTTGCCGGGCTCGATGAGCAGCTCGAGCCGGCGGGCGCCCACGTGCGCGAACGCCCACGAGGCCAGCGTCGTGAGCGCGTCCGCGCCGAGCCCGCGCCGGCGCGCCCCGGGGGCGATCCAGTAGCCGATCTCGCCCACGCCCGCTGCGAGCTGCAGCAGGGTCGTGCTGCCCGCGAGCGTCACGTCGGCGAGGTCCTCGACCGCGAACGCCGCGCCGCCGCGGGCGCGGGCCTCGGGCACCCGGCGCGCGAGGAAGTCGTCGGCGTCGGCGGGGGCGTAGGGCACCGGGACGGTCGTCCAGCGCTGGATGTCCGGGTCCTGGCACGCGGCGTGGATCGCGGGGGCGTCCTCCGCCCGCCACGGACGCAGGCGCACGTGGGTGCCCGTGAGCACCGGGAGGACGTCGCTCATCCCTCAGTCCTGCCGGTAGGTCTCCAGGAAGCGGCCGATGCGCCCGATCGCGTCCTCCAGCGTCGCGGCGTGGGGCAGGGTGAGGATGCGGAAGTGGTCGGGGGTGGGCCAGTTGAAGCCCGTGCCCTGCACCACCTGGATCTTCTCCTCGCGCAGCAGGTCCAGCACGAAGCGCTCGTCGTCGTGGATCGGGTAGACCTCGGGGTCGAGGCGCGGGAAGGCGTAGAGCGCGCCGCGGGGCTGCACGCACGACACCCCGGGGATCGCGTTGAGCGCCTTCCACGCGGTGTCGCGCTGCTCGCGCAGGCGCCCGCCGGGGCCGGTGAGCTCGTGGATCGTCTGCCGCCCGCCGAGCGCGGCCTGGATCGCGTACTGCGCCGGGGTGTTGGCGCACAGCCGCATCGAGGCCAGCATCGCCAGGCCCTCGAGGTAGTCGCGGGCGTGCTGGCGCGGGCCGGTGACCACCAGCCAGCCGGAGCGGAACCCCGCCACGCGGTGGGTCTTCGACAGCCCGCAGAACGTCAGCACGACGAGGTCCTCGGCGAGCGAGGCGATGTCGTGGTGCACGGCGTCGTCGTAGAGCACCTGGTCGTAGATCTCGTCGGCCATGACCATCAGCCCGTGCCGGCGGGCGAGGTCGAGCAGGCCCTCGAGGACCTCCTTCGAGTACACGGCCCCGGTCGGGTTGTTCGGGTTGATGATCACGAGCGCCTTGGTGCGGTCGGTGATCTTCGCGGCGACGTCGTCGAGGTCGGGGAACCAGTCGGCCTGCTCGTCGCAGCGGTAGTGCACGGCGTGCCCGCCCGCCAGCGTCGCGACCGCCGTCCACAGCGGGTAGTCCGGCGCCGGCACGAGCACCTCGTCGCCGTCCTCGACCAGCGCCTGGACGGCCATGGAGATCAGCTCGGACACGCCGTTGCCGAGGAACACCTCGTCGACGTCGACGTCGAGCCCGCGCGCCTGGTAGCGCTGGGCCACCGCGCGCCGCGCCGGCAGCACCCCGCGGGAGTCGGTGTATCCGTGCGCCTGCGGGAGCATCCGGATCATGTCCTGGACGATCTCCTCGGGCGCCTCGAAGTCGAACAGCGCCGGGTTGCCCGTGTTGAGGCGCAGGACGCTGTGCCCCGCCTCCTCGAGCAGGTTCGCCTGCTCGACCACCGGGCCGCGGATCTCGTAACAGACGTCGCGCAGCTTGTTCGACTGCCGGAACTCCATGGGCTGACCTCTCGCACCCGGGCGCGGCACGGCACCGTGCCCGTGCCCGGTCTACCAAACGGGGTCCGCCGCGTGACCCACCGCGCCCTTGCTCAACCTGAGGGTTGAATGAACGGTTGCGCGGCGATACCGTCGTGTCCTGCCGAGGGACGAGGAGCCGGTCATGGCCGTGGTGCTGGTGGCGACGATGTCGCTCGACGGGTTCATCGCCCGTCCCGACGACTCGGTGGGCCCGATCTTCGACTGGTTCACCGCCGGCGACGTCGACGTGCACGCGGGCGACGCGCAGCGCCCCTTCCGCACGGGCACGGAGAGCGCGGACTGGATGCGCGAGCAGTGGGGTCGCATCCGCGCCGGCGTGATCGGGCGCCACCTGTTCGACCACACGAACGGCTGGGAGGGGCGCCCGCCGGCGGGGGAGCACGTCGTCGTCCTCACCCACCGCGTGCCGACCGACTGGGCGCACTACGGCACCGCCCCGTTCACGTTCGTCACCGAGGGCGTCGAGGCCGCGGTGGCGGCGGCGCGCGAGCTCGCCGGGGACGCCGACGTCTCGGTCACCGCGGGCGACGTCGGCGGGCAGGCGCTCGCGGCCGGGCTGGTCGACGAGGTCGAGATCTCGCTGGCGCCCGTCGTCCTCGGCCTCGGCAAGCGCTTCTTCGGCGAGGACGCACCGGAGCTCGTGCTGGACGACCCGTACGTCGTCGTGCCCGGCCGGCGCGTGACCCACCTGCGCTACCGGGTCCGCGCCGCCTGACCCCTCGGGCTCGTTGCGTGGGTGGCCAAAGTGTGTGCACTATGAGCCGCCGAAGGGAGCCCCGTCGATGCCGACCCTCTCCGCGAGTCCCGTGCCGCTGGCCTGGCCCGCCGTGCCGCGCGCGGTGCCCGCCACCGCGACCGCGGTCGTGCTCGACGCGTTCGGCCCGCCCGACGTGCTCCACCCCGCCATGCTGCCCACCCCCTCGCCCGGGCCCGGCGAGGTCCTCGTGCGCGTCGCCGCCGTGTGCGTCGGGCGCTTCCTCGACGTCGCCCTGCGCGCCGGGCGGCACCCGGTGAAGCCCGCTCTGCCCCACGTGCTCGGCGTGGAGCACGCGGGCACGGTCGTCGCGCTCGGCCCGGACGTGGACGGGATCGCCGTCGGCCAGCACGTGGCCGTCTGGCCGGTTCTGGGCTGCGGGCGGTGCGCGGCGTGCGCGGAGGGCAGCAAGGAGGCGTGCCCCGGGCTGCGCATCGCCGGCGTGCACTCCCGCGGGGCCTACGCCGAGTACACCGCGGTGCCCGCCGCGGCGGTCTGGGCGATCCCCGACGACCTCGACCCCGCCACCGCCGCGGGCGTCGCGCTCGCCGGCCCGGTGGCGATGAACCAGCTCCGCCAGGCGGGCCTGCGCGCCGGCGACTGGGTGCTCGTCGCAGGCGCGGCGTCGGCCCTGGGTTCGACCACCGCCGAGCTCGCCCGCCACCTCGGCGCGCGGGTCATCGGCACCTCCCGGGCGGCCTGGAAGCGCGAGCGGCTCCTGGAGCTCGGCCTCGAGGCCGCGCTCGACCCCACCGCCGACTCCTTCGTCGACGACGTCCGCGGCCTCACCGGCGGGGCCGGCGTCGCCGTGGCGGTCGACGACCTCGGGGACGCCGAGATCTTCGCCCGCCTCACCGCCGTCCTCGCGCCGCGGGGCGCGATCGTCTCCTCCGGGGCGTTCCTCGGGGGCTCGGTGCCGCTCGACCTCGCCCGGCTCTACACGCTCAACCAGCGGATCCTCGGCGTCCGCACCGGCGACGACGCGAGCGGGCGGGCGCTGTGGGCGGAGGTCGCGCGCGGCTTCCGGCCCGTCGTCGACCGGGCGTTCCCCCTCGAGCAGGCGGCCGACGCCCACCGCTTCCTCGAGGCCGACGACAACATGGGCCGCATCGTCCTGACCGCGGGCCAGGAGTAGGAGTTCAGCGTGCGCGAGGCACCGTGGATGCTCGTCACCGCCCACCAGGGCGATGTGGCGAAGGCCGAGGTCGGGGTGCTCGCCGCCGGCGTGGTCCGCCGCGCCCCCGAGGAGCTCGCCGGCCGCACGATGCTCGAGGTGCTCGCCGACTGGGACGCCCTCGCACCCCGGCTGCGCGGCCTCGACCCCGAGCAGCTGGCCCCCCTCGAGGGCGCGGTGCTGCTCGCCCCGCTGCGCTACCCGCCCAAGGTGCTCTGCGCCGGCGCCAACTACTACGCCCACCTCGCCGAGATGGGCGTGCCCCGCCCCGCCGGCGCGGTCGAGCCGTACTTCTTCTTCAAGCCGCCGACGACGTCCGTGGTGGGCCCGGGCGACGCGATCGTGCTGCCGTCGCGCCCGGGCCGGAAGATCGACTGGGAGATCGAGCTGGCCGCGGTGATCGGGCGGCGCTGCGCGGACGTGCCCGTCGAGCGCGCGCTCGACGTGGTGGCCGGCTGGACCGTGGTCAACGACGTCTCCGCGCGCGACCTGCTCGACCGCGCCGACCCGGTCGCCCCGCCGTTCGGCTTCGATTGGGTCGGCGCGAAGGCGGGGGACACGTTCTGCCCGCTCGGCCCCGGCATCGTGCCCGCGTGGATGATCGAGGACCCGCAGCGGGTCGCGCTGCGCCTGTCGGTCAACGGGGTGGTCAAGCAGGACTCGAGCACCGCCGACATGGTCACCCCGATCGCCGAGCTCATCGCCGGCGCCAGCCGCGCGATCACCCTCGAGCCGGGCGACGTCATCGCCACCGGCACGCCCTCGGGCGTCGGCTTCCCGCGCGGCGACTTCCTGGCCCCGGGCGACGAGGTCGTCGCCGAGATCGACGGGATCGGCGCGCTGCGCAACCCCGTCACCGACACCGTCGAACGAGAGGAGCGGCCGTGACCGCAGAGCCTGCCGTCCGCGTCTCCAAGCTGGGCTACGTCGGCTTCGAGACCCCGGACGTCGAGCGCCTGGTCGAGTACTACACGCACGTCCTGGACTTCGTGCTCGTCGAGGGCGACACCCACGGGGCGTTCCTGACCACGGGCGCCGACCACCACTGCGTCGTGGTCACCGAGGGCGGGACGCGGGCCCGCCAGGTCGTCGGCTACGAGATCTGGGAGGACCTGGACGCCGCGGCGCGGCGGCTGGAGGAGGCCGGGTACGCCACCGAGCGGCGCAGCGACGTCGGGCCGGGCACCCCGGACGTCCTCGTGCTGGAGGAGCCCGGCACCGGGGTGCCGCTGCACCTGGTCACGGCCCAGGACCCCAGCGGCGCCGACGGCTTCACCCCGCTGCGGCCCACCAAGCTCGGGCACGTGGCGGCCTACACCCCCGAGCTGGCCGGCATCCAGGGCTTCTACCAGGACCTGCTCGGGTTCCGGTGGTCGGACACCGTCGGCGACTTCTTCGTCTTCCTGCGCTGCAACGCCGACCACCACGCGGCCAACTTCATGGCCAGCACCAAGTACTCGGGCATGCACCACGTCGCCTACGAGATGCGCGACCCGAACCACCTGATCTCGATGCTCGACCACCTCGCGCGGCACTCCTACCGGCTGCACTGGGGACCGGGACGCCACGGTCCGGGCCACAACCTGTTCACCTACCACCGCGACCCCGACGGCAACGTCGTCGAGCTGTTCACCCAGATCGACGTCGTGCACGACGAGGCCAAGGGCTACTGGGAGCCGCGGCCCTGGCACGAGCAGGTCCCGATGGGCCCGCGCACGTGGGAGGTCGACATGGCGACGGTCAACCAGTGGGGTCCGATCGATCCCCCGTCCTTGGACCACTGAGTAGTCGCTCCAAGGCTTGGGTCGTCAGCGCTCCGCCGTCGCGCTACCGACCCGGCGCCGTCGCGGTGTGGTCGCCCAGCAGCAGCGCGAGTGCGGCGTCGACGCAGGGCGTCCCGTGCCCCGGGGCGTGCCCGTCGACGACGCGGCGCGCGGTGCCGGCGAGGTGGCCGGACATCTGCTCGACGGCGGCCTGCGGGTCGCCGTCGCGCACGGCGTCGAGGATCGCCTGGTGCTCGCGCTGGCGGGCGGCGAAGTCGTGCCGGCGGGTGAGCTGGTCGATGCGCACGTAGCGCTCGCTCTGCTCGGCGTAGGAGTTGATGGTGCGCAGCACCGTGGCCCCGCACCGGCCGACGAGCAGGCGGTGGAACGAGCGGTGTGCGACCGTCCAGCTGGCCGTGTCGCCCGCGCGGTACGTGCGCTCCATCTCCTTGAACGCGGCCGTGGCGCTGCGCAGCTCCTCGCGGCTCAGCGCACCGGCCGTGAGCCGCGCGCCCAGGGACTCCAGCACGACGCGGGCCGCGTACAGCGAGTCGAGCTCCTCGGCGTCCAGCCCGATGACCCGGCTGCGCTGGTTGGGCTCGGCGGAGATGAGCCCCTCCTCCTGCAGCATCCGGAACGCCTCGCGCAGCGGCGTCCGGGACACCGCCAGGACGCGGGCGAGCTCGGCCTGCTTGAGCTGGGTGCCGGGCGGGAGCGCGCCGGTGATGATGAGGTCCCGCAGGTAGGCGTGGACGCTCACGCTCGTCTGGCGGGGATCGGCGATCCGCAGCCCGTCCCGCCCCCCGATCAGCTCGCCGATGGACACCGGCGGAGTGTAGGCAGGCGGTCGCCCGGAGGTGCCCGGACCGGCGGTCACGGCGACGCCAGGTGGTGCCACAGGCGCTCGAGCAGCGGCGGTCCCGCGGCCCGCCAGGCGTCGACCTCGTCGTCGTCCAGCGGACGCGGCGTGTGCCCGGCGGTGGCGAGCCGGACGCGGCACGCCGCCTCGAGCAGCCACATGCGCGCGACCGCGACGCCGGGCGAGGAGCCGACCGTCAGCGCGCCGTTGCCCCGCAGCAGCACCGCGTCGGCGTCCCCGAGGGTGCGCGCGGCCGCGGCGGCCAGGTCGGGGTCGCGCAGCAGGCGGGCCGGTTCGTGGACGGGTACGCGGCGCCCGAGCCACGCCGCCTGGCCGTGCAGCGGAGCGAGCTCGGTGCTCACCGCGGCCGCGGCGAACGCCGCCTCGGGCTGGGCGCGGGCGACGGCGGCGACGTCGGGGCGGGCCCGGTACACCGCGAGGTGCGCCCACGTCTCGGGGGCCGCGCCCGTGGGCAGCACGTCGGCCGCGAGGTCGACGTCCACGACGGCGCCGGCGGTCATCCGGGCCGGCGCGATGGGCATGGTGACGAGCACCCGGTCGCCGTCGCGCACCGAGACGTGCCCGAACGCGGTGACCAGGCCGTGGTGCGCGAGGACCCGCGCGGCGAGGGCGAGCTCGTCACGCGGGTCGGTGGTCACCGGGCGCTCACGAGGCGCTGACCGGCGTCCCCTGCGCCTCGGCGGCCATCGCCGCGAAGAGCGGGGCGAGGTCGATGTGGACGCGCAGCGACGAGACCAGGCCCTCGGGGGTCCCGTCGAGGATCGAGACGCAGGGCAGCGGCACGTGTGCGCCGCCGGCGGTCGTGTAGTGCGTCGTCACCTCGAGGACCACGGTCGCGCCGCCGTCGACGTCCCAGCGGTGGTGCACCTCGTGGCGCAGCCCGCCGATCATCGCCCAGAAGCCGCCGATGGCCCCGGCGATCGCCTCCCGGCCCACCGCGGGCGGGTTGTTGCCGAAGATCACCTGGGCGTCCTCGGTGTGCCGCGCGACGTAGGGCTCCAGGCGCATCGCGTCGACGTCGGCGTAGTACTCGGTGATCCAGTCGGACATCGGTGTCCCTTCGGAGGAGGTCAGACGGTGGCGCCGGCGGCGATCCGGCGGATGGCGTCGAGCGTCGCGGCGACGGCGGCGCGGTAGCTGTCGGTCATCTGGTCGGCGTGGGCCTGCTCGCCGGGCGAGCCGCCGGGCTCGCCCGCGACGACCAGCGCGAAGCTGAACCGCAGGGTGAGCTCGTCCGGCGCGTCCCCCTCGATCTCGTTGGCGATCGTCCCCAGCACCGGCCCGGCGATGCGGGTGAACACGACGCGGTGCGGGTGCTCGAGGGTGATGCGCTCGGAGAACGCCTGCCCCTTGAACACGATGTCGCGGTCGAAGATCGTGTCGCCGTGGCGCGCGGTGACCGTGCAGTCGGTCATCGACGGCACGAACGGCAGCGCGTTCTCGGCCTTGCGCACCAGGCCGTCCCACAGGGCGTCGCGGGTGACCAGCGGCTGGCCGGGCTCGTTCACGGGCAGGGCGTGCGTCACGAAGATCACGGGCGGACCGCCTCGGGGAGCAGATGGGGGACCTGGGCCTGGGTGCGCGGCTTCTGCGTCGGCCCGAGCCACACGTCGATGGAGCCGCGCTCGGCCGGGTCGAAGAACCGGGGGCGCCACGCGGCCTCGTCGGTGATGCGGCGGACGCCGTAGGAGTACTCGTAGGTCAGGCCCTCGGGCCCGAGGAAGTACAGGAAGACTGCGCCGGACTGCGGGTGGCGTCCCGGGCCCATCTCGATCTCGACGCCGAGGTCCTCCAGGTGGTGCCAGTTGCGGAAGACGTCGTCGAGCTCGGCGACCTGGAAGTTCACGTGGCAGAGCCCCGGTTGGTCGCCCTGGAACACCGCGAGCTTGTGGTGGACCTCGTCGATGCGCATGAGGCACGCCGCGTCGCCGATCCAGTCCGAGGCGCGCGCGTTGAACGTCGTCGACCAGAACCGGTGGGCGTCGGCGACGTCGGGAGCGTCGAGGCACAGGTGGCCGAACTCGGTGATGCCCGAGCCCCGGCCGGGCACGACGGGGCGAGCGAGGGTCTGCTGGCCGCACACGAGCTCGATGCGGTTGCCGAACGGGTCGTCGAACCCGATCACCTCGGCGACGCGCCGCGAGCGCGCCTCGTCCGGGCCGCCGCGCCGCACGGTGATGCCGCGGGTCTCCAGCTCGGTCTCGGCCAGGGCGAGCGCGCCCGGGTCCGCCACCGTGAACCCCGAGGCGAGGACGCCCGAGACGCCCTCGACGAACGCGAGGCAGTGGTGGCGGCCGTCGGCGCGCAGGTGCGCCACCCCGGGCTCGCCACCGTCGACCTGCTCCAGCCCGACGACCTCGGTGGCGAAGCGCACCGCGGCGCCGAGGTCGGCGGCGCCGGACCGGACGTAGGCGATGTCGACCAGCTCGATCACACCGGACCTCCCGCCTCGACCGTGACCTGGGACACCCAGGGTGCATACAGTTGGAGCGGGTGTCAATCGGCCTCCGAGGTCGGGCGGGTGCCGTTGACGCCGGGTCCCAACTGTGCACACTCTGGGAAGGTGAGTACCTCGCCGACGCGGCCCGCCCCTTCCCCGACGACGTCGGCGTCCGCGCCGCCCGGTGGACGGCTGGCCGGCAAGCGGGTGCTGCTCACGGGCACCGCCGGCGGGCAGGGCGAGGCGGCCCAGGCCGTGTTCGCCCGCGAGGGCGCCCGGGTCGTCGGCTGCGACGTCCAGCCGGGCGCGGCGGAGGCCACCGCGGGCGTGCTCGCCGCCGAGGGCCTCGACGTCGTCGGCCACACCGTCGACCTCGCGGACCCGGTCGCGGCGGCGCGCTGGGTGGACGAGAGCGCCGCGCGCCTCGGCGGCATCGACGTGCTCTACAACAACGCCGCGGGCGCCGGCTTCGCGCCGTTCGACCAGATGTCGCTGGACCTGTGGCGCCACGTGCTGCACGTCGAGCTGGACATCGTCTTCCACGCCACCCGGCCCGCCTGGCCGCACCTGCTGGCCACCGGCAACGCCTCGGTCATCAACACCGCGTCGATGTCCGGGCTGCGCGGCATCGCGCCGCTCGGGCAGGTCGCGCACTCGGCGGCCAAGGGCGGGGTGATCGCCATGACCCGGTCCCTCGCGGCCGAGGGCGCCGAGCAGGGCGTGCGGGTCAACGCGATCTCGCCGGGCTTCGTGACGTCGCCGGCCACCGACATGTTCGTCGGCGACGAGCTGCGCGAGTTCCAGATGGGGATGCACCTGATCCGCCGGCCGGGCACCGGGTTCGACATCGCCCACCTCGCCGTCTACCTGGCCTCCGACGAGTCGGTGTGGGTCACCGGCCAGAACTTCTCGGTGGACGGCGGGGTGACGGCCGGTTTCCGGTGAGGCTCAGGGCCGCCGGGCGCACACGATCCACGTCGCCGAGTCGTACGTGACGCCGTCCGGGCCGTGGTGCGCGACGAGGTCCGCGCGCAGGGCGGCGAGGGCGTCGTCGCGGGCGGCCGGGTCGAGGTCGCCGAGCAGGCCCGACTGCATGCCCGCGACGTAGCCCAGCGCGTCGTCGGGGTCCGCGCCGAACACCATCGGCGCGCGGTGGCCCTCGAGCTCGACGTCGGCGAACCCGGCGCCCTCGAGCAGGGCGCGCACGCGGTCGGGATCGGACAGCGACAGCGGGCTCGGGCCGTGCGGCGGCGGGAACCTGACCTCCCGGCCGGCCGCCAGCACCGTGTTGAACGTCCGCAGCCATTCCTGGTGCTCGATGCCGCGCCAGGTCAGCAGCACCATCCGCCCGCCGGGGCGCAGGGCGCGCGCGAGGTTCGCGAACGCGGCCGCCGGGTCGGCGAAGAACATCGTGCCGTGGCGGCTGACCACGAGGTCGGTGGCCGCGGCGGGGAAGGGGTGCACCTGCGCATCGGCCTGGAGGAACACCACGGTGTCGAGGCCCGCGGCGGCGGCCCGGGCGCGGGCGATGGCGAGCAGGCGCGTCGACAGGTCGATCCCGGTGACCGTGCCCGGCGCGGCCCCCGGCGCGAGGTCCAGCGAGGTGCGCCCGGCCCCGCACCCGACGTCGAGCACGGTCTCGCCCGCGCCCACCGCGGCGGCCTCGAGGAACGCACGTCCGTGCGCGGCGCCGACGGCCTCGAAGCGGTCGATGTGGTCGGCCCAGTACGCGCCGGTCTCGCCGTCCCACGCGTCGCGCTGGGCCTCGTTGCCCGCGCCGACGCCCGGCGTGCTCACGGCAGCGACGCCGGCAGCCCGAACCGCGCGTGGTGCTCGGCGCCGATGAACGAGGTGACCGCGGCGATCCGGTCGCCGCGCAGGGTGAGGACGTCGATCGACCAGGCCGTGTGCGGGGCGTCGGGCGGGGCGTCGGGCGGGCGCCGGTAGCTGGCGACCGCGGGCTGCCCGTTGGCGCCGACCGGCAGGTGCCGCCACGCGCCGCACGACCCGGCGGCCGGGACGGCGCGCACGAACGCGTCGACGGACGCGCGCCCGGCGTACCAGTGCGCCATCGGCGGCATCGACCACGTGACGTCATCGGTGAGCAGGGCGACCAGCGCGTCGGCGTCGCCACGCTCCAGCGCGGAGGAGTAGCCGGTGACGACGTCGCGCAGGCGGGCGTCGTCGATCTCGCGCAGCGAGCGCTGCTGGCTCGCCGACGGCACCTTCTCGGCGACCAGCTTGCGGGCCCGCTGCAGCGCCGAGTTCACCGACGCCGTCGAGGTGTCCATCGTTGCGGCGATCTCGGCGGCCGAGAAGCCGAGCACCTCGAACAGCACGAGCGCCGCGCGCTGGTTGCCGGGCAGGTGCTGCAGCGCGGCGACGAAGGCGAGCTCGACCGACTCGCGCTGCTCGAGGCGCGCGCCGGGCTCGTCCGGCCAGGGCCCCAGCCACGCGACCTCGGTGACGGGCACGTCGCCGGTGACGACCCGCTCGCTCGCCGGGCCGAGGTCGACCGGCAGCGCGCGCCGGCCGCGGGCCTGGACGAGGTCGAGGCAGGTGCGCGTGGCCACGGTGTACAGCCAGGTGCGCAGGGTGCTGCGTCCCTCGAAGCCCGCCAGTGCGCGCCACGCGCGCAGCAGCGCGTCCTGCAGCGCGTCGTCGGCGTCGTGGGCGGAGCCGAGCATGCGGTAGCAGTGCGCGTGCAGCTCGCGGCGCAGCGGCGCCACCAGCCGGCCGAAGGCCGCGTCGTCGCCGTGCCGGGCCAGAGCGAGGTCCGGGGTGGGGTCGGCGGTGACGGTCTCGCTCACCCGGCCGAGTCTGCCCGACCCGTCCCGTCCGCGGGAGGACCCTGCTCGAGGGCGTCGGAGACCTCGTCGAGGAAGCCCGAGATCGCGGTCGGCATCGCCTGGCGGAACGTGGCCAGCAGCGCCTGCGCGGCCACCGGCTGCAGGGCGCCGACGACGTCGCGCACCTGCTGCTGGCGCTCGTGCGGCAGACCCTCGTTCACGTAGTCCGACCACACCGTCTTGCGGAACAGGTCGACGAAGCTCGCGGTGACGGCGACGACGTGCGTGGACAGCTCCTCGTAGAGCGCCACCAGGGTCTCCGGGGGCATGCCCAGCCGCACGGCCTCCGCGCCGGCCCGCACGAGTCCGGGGTTGGGCACCCGCACGCGGTCGTCGTCCACGCGCTGGAGCACCCCGGCGCGGAACAGCGTCTCCCACCGGTCGTCGTCCACCGGGACGCCCAGCCACCCGGGCAGCTCGGCGGCGGCCATGTCCAGGGCGGGCTCGGGCGCCCACGGCGCGAGCATGTGGAGGTACTGCGCGAGCGCCTCCTCCGCGGACTGGTGCGGGGTGGCGGCGACGAGTCGCTCGATGGCCGCCAGCGCGAAGCCCTGCTCCTGGAGCTGGGTGATGAGGTCGAGCCGCGTGAGGTGCTCGGGGCCGTAGTAGCCGGTGCGCCCCTGCAGGAGCGGCGGGGGCAGCAGCCCGCGCGCCGCGTGGGCACGCACGTTGCGGACCGTCATGCCCGCTCGGCGCGCGAGCACGTCGATCGTCATCGCGCGCCCCGTGTCCACGGGAACCCAGGCTAGTCTGCGTGCCTCGTGTCACCGGGGGACGACATATGACACCTGCTCGTGTTTCATCCGGGTGAAGACTGGCAACCCGTGGCTGACGGCCATTTGGCCGTTACTCACGGTTCCCGATACTAACGGTACCGTGTAGTATGGCGGAGGTGAGCACCGTGAGCGAAGCCGAGGGCACCACGCCCGGCCGCCTGCCCCGTGGGGTCAACCGGTTGCGCAAGGTCGCCGCCCGGTTCACCACCCCCCTCCTGCCCGACGACTACCTGTCGCTGATCAACCCGCTGTGGTCGGCGCGGGAGCTGCGCGGCAAGGTCGTCAAGGTCGTCCCCGAGACCGGGGACGCCGTCACCCTCGTCATCAAGCCCGGCTGGGGCTGGTCGTTCGACCACCAGGCCGGCCAGTACGTGGGCATCGCCGTCCAGGTCGAGGGCCGCTTCCACTGGCGGTCGTACTCCCTGACCTCGCCGCCCCGGCGCGACCAGGGCCACCTGTCGGTGACGGTCAAGGCCATGCCCGAGGGCTTCCTCTCGAAGCACCTCGTGGAGGGCCTGGAGCCGGGCACCATCGTGCGCCTCGCCCCGCCGCGCGGTGAGTTCGTGCTGCCCGACCCGCCGCCGGACAAGATGCTCTTCCTCACCGGCGGCAGCGGCGTCACCCCGATCATCGCGATGCTGCGCACACTCGACCGCCGCGGCACGATGCCCGACGTCCTCATCGCGCACTCGGCGCCGGACGAGGACAGCCTGATCTTCGGCGAGGAGCTCGACCGGCTCGCCGGGAAGCACGAGAGCCTGCGGGTGCACAAGCAGTACACCCGCTCCGACGGGCACCTCGACCTCGACAACCTCTCGGAGCTCTGCCCGGACTGGCGGGATCGCCAGACCTGGGTCTGCGGGCCGAACTCCCTGCTCGACGAGGCCGAGCGCGTCTACACCGACGCCGGCCTGGAGGACCAGCTCCACGTCGAGCGGTTCTCGGTCGACATGTCCGGCGGCGAGGCCGAGGGCGGCACGGTGCGCTTCGCGCAGTCCGACGTCGAGATCGAGATCGACGGCGCCACCACCCTGCTCGAGGCCGGCGAACAGGCCGGCCTGCAGCTCCCGTTCGGCTGCCGCATGGGCATCTGCCACACCTGCGTCGTGCCGCTGCGCGACGGCGTCGTCCGCGACCTGCGCGACGGCACCGAGCAGCGGGCCGACGGCAGCGGCGGGGCCGACTGGGACGCCATCAAGATCCAGACCTGCATCGGCGCCGCCGCGGGCGACGTCGTCATCGACTTCTGACCCACCGACACGCACGACCGCCCGACCGACCGTCGACGAGGACCCGGACGTGTTCACCGTCCTGGAGAGGAAGAACCTTATGGCCATTGCGGACGTCAAGGAGTTCGCCCACCTCAACGAGGCCGACGTGGAGGCCCTCGGACGCGAGTTCGACCAGATCCGCGCCGAGTTCGAGGAGAAGCGGGGCGACGAGGACGCTGCCTACATCCGGCGCCTCATCACCATCCAGCGCCGGCTCAACGTGGCCGCGCGGGCGATGCTGTTCGGCAGCCACCGCCGCGAGCTGTGGTGGGCCGGCGCGCTGACGCTGGGCGTGGCCAAGATCCTCGAGAACATGGAGGTCGGCCACAACGTCATGCACGGCCAGTGGGACTGGATGAACGATCCCGAGGTCCACTCGTCGACGTGGGAGTGGGACAACGTCTGCCCCGCGGACCAGTGGAAGCACTCCCACAACTACCTGCACCACACGTACACGAACGTGATCGGCAAGGACAAGGACGTCGGGTACGAGATCCTCCGCGTCCGGTCCGACCAGCCGTGGCACCCGTACTACCTCACCCAGCCCGCGGTCAACACGCTGCTGATGGTCGCGTTCGAGTACGGGGTGTCCCTGCACGACCTCGACATCGACGGCCTCGTGAAGCTGCAGCTCGAGGACCCGGAGGAGTTCAAGCGCAAGCTGATCGCCATCGGGCGCAAGCAGGCCCGCCAGATCGGCAAGGACTACGTGCTCTTCCCGGCGCTGACCGGCAAGAACTTCCTGTCGACGGCCACCGCCAACTTCACCGCCAACATCATCCGCAACGTGTGGTCGTACGCGATCATCTTCTGTGGGCACTTCCCGGACGGCGCCGAGGTGTTCACCGAGGAGGAGCTGGAGAACGAGACGCAGGGCGAGTGGTACCTGCGCCAGCTGCTCGGCTCGGCCAACTTCACGGGCAACCGGCTCATGCACGTCATGTCGGGCAGCCTCGGCTACCAGATCGAGCACCACCTGTACCCCGACCTCCCGTCCAACCGGTACCCGGAGATCCAGGAGAAGGTCCTCGCGATGTGCGAGAAGTACGACCTCCCCTACACCACCGGGTCGTTCCCGCGGCAGTTCTGGCAGGCCACCCGGTCGATCTGGCGGCTCTCGCTGCCGGCCCGGAAGCTGCGCGAGGCGTCGGAGAAGCGGCAGTCCCTCGGGTTGCCGCGCCACAGCGGAGCGGTCCCGTCCACCGGCGACCAGACCCCGCAGACGCCGCAGACCCCGCCGGCCCCGGCAGACACGCCCGGGCACCCCGGCCCGACCGGTTCGACGTACGAGAACCGGCACAGCGAGGGCTGAGCAGGAACTGAACGAAGGGCGCCTCCGGTCGATCACTTCGACCGGGGGTGCCCTTCGCTCGTTCAGGACCCGAGGGCCAGGACGTTGCAGACGTCGCCGCGGGGGCCGGTGCTCGTGAGCCCGCGGCGGGACCCGATGCGCTCGGCGAGGTGCTCGGCGTCGCGTCCGACGCCCGAGAAACGCCCGGAGCCCCACGTCCACAGCCACGGCAGGCCGAGGAAGTACAGGCCGGGGGAGCTGGTGACGCCGCGGGTGTGGGCCGGCGCGCCGCGTCCGGAGAACACCGGCACGTCGACCCAGCGGAAGTCCTGGCGGAAGCCGATGCACCAGACCACGGAGGTGATGCCGGTGTCGGCCAGGCGCAGCTCGGCGACCTCGGGGCCCGGACGCCAGACCGGGGCGTAGCGCGGCTCGACGGGCGCGTCGACCTGCTTCTCGGCGATGTGCCGATCGATCGTGTCCTTGATCGACTCGGAGACCTCGTCGGCGTGGTCGAGGCGCCGGGTGAGGTCGGTGTCGAAGTGCAGGACCCCGTCGCGGTGGTCGGTGAGCAGGCCGTAGAGGCGCATGCCGTCGCGGGCGTGGGCGCGCAGGTCGATGTCGCGCCCACCGTCGCGCCCGGTCACGTAGTGGTTTGCCTGGGCGCGGACCGCCTCCCGGCGCGGGTGCTCGGTGACGGGCATGTCGTAGTAGCCCATCTCGGCGAGCCAGTCGGTGACGTCGCGCCCGCGGTAGAAGCGCGCGACGCGCGGGGCGTCGCCGACGACGAGGTGCACCCGGCGGCCCTCGAGGTGCAGGTCCTCGGCGATCTGCGCGCCGGACTGGCCGGAGCCGACGACCAGGACCTCGCCGGGCGGGAGCTGGGCGCCGCTCTTGTAGTCCTGGGACGGCACCTGGGTGATGCCCGCGGGCAGCGGCTGGGACAGGGGCGGGGTGATCGGCGTGTGGTAGCCGCCGGTTGCCACGACGACCTGGTCGGCGGTGAGGTCGCCGGCGCTCGTCGCGAGGTGGTAGGTGCCGCGCTCGTCGCGCGTCAGATGCTTGACCTCGACGCCCTCGACCACCGGCGGGTCGACGAACGCGCGGTAGGCCTCGAGGTAGTCGACGATCTGCTCGCGCACCATGAACCCGTGCGGGTCGTCGCCCGCGTACGGGAAGTCGGGCAGCCGGCACTGCCAGTTCGGCGTGACGAGGCAGAACGTGTCCCACCGGTAGGTCTTCCAGGAGTGCGCGACCTGGGCGCGCTCGAGCACGACGTGGTCGATCCCGCGGCGCTGCAGGCAGCGGCTCATCGAGAGCCCGGCCTGCCCACCACCGACCACGGCCACCGGCCAGTGCCGCCCGGCCAGGTCGTCCGGGCCCGGGGGCCGCTGCCGAGAGGTCCCGGTGTGCGGGGCCGTGTCGGTGGTGAGCGCCATGGTGATCACGGTGCGCGCGCGCTGTTGCCTGGTGGTTGCCGCCTGACTGCTGCGGGGTTTCCGTGTGTAACGGGTCCCGGGCCGACGGCTCAGGTGGTCGGTTCGCAGCCGCCCGAGACGTAGAAGTCCGCGCTCCGGCCGGCGTCGTTCCCGGTGTAGAAGCGGTACGACACGCTGCGACCGTCGGAGGAGAAGTCCCCGGTGTAGTAGCTGTTGTCGACGGCTCCCTGCGGGGTTCCCTGGGACCTGTCGAGGAGAGTCCCGGCGGGACACGTCACGGAGACGCCGATGTTCCCGGTGAAGTTCCCCCGCCCCGTGAAGTAGGACCTCCGCGCGTCCGCGCTGCACTCGATGGTCACGTCGCGGTTGCGCACGTCCTCGTAGGTCATGGCGGTGCCGTCGGCGCACCTGATGGTCTTCAGCGGCCGGTCGGTCGTGCCGCCGGTGCCGCCGGTGCCGCCGGTGCCGCCGCCTGCGCCGCCGCCTGCGCCGCCGCCGCCTGCGCCGCCCCCGCCGCCGCCCGCGCCGCCGCCGCCGCCCGCGCCGCCGCCCGCGCCGCCGCCCGCTGGCCGGGTGGTCGGCCGAGCTCGGCCCCGATCCCGAGGACGGCAGCGCGCCGGTGATCACGTGGACCTCGCCGTCCGGACATCGCTGGTCGGTGCCCTCACCGGCGCTCGACCCGCCGCGGTGGGACAGCGACGCGGACGACTGGCCCCTCGACATCGACTCCTGGCGGCGCCGGGAGGCCCAGCCGCGCCGGGTCGACCCCTGGCGGCGCGCCGTCTGAGCGCACAGGAGGCACACGGCCGCCCACCTCCGACCGCCCACCGCCCTCCCGGTCGCCGGGAGCCGTACTGCGCCGGGCGATCAGCCGGGCGAGGCTGACCGCGTGCGGACGGACGTGGTCGTCGTGGGTGCCGGACCGGCCGGCCTGGTGCTCGCGTGGCTGCTGCAGCGCGCGGGCGTGGCGACGGTGGTGGTCGAGGCCCAGACGCGCGAGGAGCTCGGGAAGCTGCCGAAGGCGGGCATCGTCGAGTACCGCACCGTGCAGATGCTGACCGCCGAGGGGCTGGGCGGCGCCGTCCTGGACTTCGCCGCGGAGAACCACCGCTGCGAGTTCCGGACCGCCGACGAGGCGGTGCTCGTCGACTACGGCGCGCTCACCGGGGGACGGCCGCACTACGTGTTCCCCCAGCACGAGCTGGTGGCGCGGGTCGCGGCGTCGCTCCAGGACGAGGGCGGCACCGTCCTGTTCGAGCAGCGGGTCACCGCCGTCGAGCAGGACGCGCACGAGGCGCGGGTGACCACGACGGGTCCCGGCGGGACGCAGGAGCTCGTCGCCGACGTCGTGGTCGGGTGCGACGGCGCGGGCAGCGCGGTGGCGCGCTCCCTCGCCGGCGACGTCACCCAGCACGACCACCGTCACCCGCACCGGTTCCTCGTGATCAGCGCCGCCATGCCGTCCCTGGTCGACCACACGATCTACGCCGCCCACCCGCGCGGTTACGCCGCCCACATGCGGCGGCTCCCGGAGGTCACGCGCCTGTACCTCGAGGTCCCCGGCGACCAGGGGCCCGCCGACTGGCCCGTGCCCCGCATCCGCGAGGAGGTCGGACGCCGTCTCGGGGTGGGCCGGGCGCTGGAGGGCGTCGAGCTGCCCGAGGTGGACGTCCTCGACCTCCGGACGCGGGTGACGACGCCGATGCAGCACGGGCGCGTGTTCCTGGTCGGCGACGCGGCGCACCTGATCACGCCCGCCGGGGGCAAGGGGATGAACCTCGCCCTCGGCGACGCGGTCGAGCTGGCGCACGGGCTGATCCAGCGGTACGGCCCGACGCGGGACGGCGCGCGGGCGGATGCCTACAGCGCCACCCGCCTCCCGGCGATCTGGCGGACCCAGGCGTTCTCCGACTGGTTCCTGCGCGTCATCTCCGCGCCCCCGGTGACGGGCGACGGCCGCGACGGCTTCGGCCTGGGCCTGCGAGAGGGCTGGGTCGGCGCGCTGCAGCGCGATCCGCTGCTGCGCCGCTGGTTCGCCCACGCCTACGCGGGCGTCGACCCGGACCCCGAGAGCTGACGACCCTCACGCGCCGTGCGTCGCCGCCGACCGGTAGTCGGTGTACGTGTACGGGTTGTCGAGGATCTTGGTCTCGGGCACGTCGGGGTTCATCCCCTGCTGCCACGCCTCCTCGCCGAGCGTGCCGCGCAGGTGCTCCACGGTCTGCTCCACGGTGCGGCGGGCCGCGGCCAGGTCGACGCCGACGAGGCGGTGGTCGCGCTTGACCACGCGGCCGTCGACGAGCACGGCCTCGACGTCACCGCGCTGGGCCTGGAAGACGACGTGGCCGTAGGGGTGCAGCACGGGGAAGCCGACCGGCGAGTGCTCGTTGCGGATGAGCACGAGGTCGGCCTTCTTGCCCACCTCGACGCTGCCGAGGTCGCTCTCGCGCCCCAGCGCGCGCGCCCCGCCGAGCGTCGCCATCTCGACGACGTGCTCGGCCCGCAGGGCGTGGTGCGTGACCGTCTCGCCCTGGGCGTGGGCCTCGAGGTGCTCGCGGGAGCGGTCGGCGCTCAGCGTGGAGCGCATCGCGGAGAACAGGTCGCCGCTCCACCACATCGAGGTGTCCATCGACAGCGACATCGGGATGTCGTGGCGGCGCAGCACCCAGGAGGGCGGGTAGCCCTGGCCGGCGCTCTGCTCGGACTCGGTGGACACCGACACCGAGCCGCCGGTGGCCGCGATCCGGTGGTAGGAGTCCGTCGACAGCGTCGCGGCGTGGACGTACACCGTCGCCGGGTCCATGTACCCGTGCTCGTGCATGAGGCGGATGCCGTCGTCGTTGGTCGCGCCCCACACGCCGGCGTGGGTGGTCACCGGCAGGCCGAGGTCGCGGGCGACGTCGAACGCCGGCCTCTCCGGGAACGACGGGTCGCCGGTGACGTCGAAGGCGAGCTGGAAGCCGTCGACGTCGCCGCGGCGGCGCTCGAGGACGTCGCGGAAGCCCGGGTCGGCGGTCCAGTTCGCGGGGGCGTCCTGGATGTTGCCGTAGGCGAGCACGAAGCGGCCGGGCACGGACGCCAGGGCGTCGACCGCGGCGTCGGCGTGCTGGGGGGTCTGCAGGTTGTGCGACCAGTCGACGCAGGTGGTGACGCCGGCCTCGACCGCCTCGAGCGCGGCGAGCAGGCCGCCGGCGTGGATGTCCTGCGGGCGGAAGACCTTGCCCCACTCCAGGTAGTTCCACACGAAGTACTGCGTCAGCGTCCAGTCGGCGCCGTAGCCGCGCATCGCCGTCTGCCACATGTGCCGGTGGGTGTCGATCATGCCGGGCATGACGACGCCGCCGGTCGCGTCGATCTCCTCCGTGCCGGCCGGCACCTCGAGGCCGACGCCGATCGCGGCGACGCGGTCGTCGACGACCAGGACGTCGTGGCCCTCGAGCACCGTGCGCGCGGCGTCGACGGTGAGCACGGTGCCGCCGCGCAGGACGACCGGGCGCCGCTCGGGCGTGGGCTGGCTCATGACGTGGCTCCTCGCCGGTGTTCCACCCGTGACCAGCCGCGGAGTCCGAGCGGACGGACGTCCGGCCAGCGGTCAGATGACGCGGATCACTGTCGTCCAGGGTCGTCCCGCTGTCAACGATCGCCCGGAGCCTGTGGCGATCGACCGCGAGGAAACCCTGCTGTCCGCCAGGCGGTCGGGCCGCTACTGTCCGGGGCGTCGCCCGGTCACCGGGCCCGAGGAGGGTGGGTGCCATGCCGCGGGACGGAGCGGGGCCCGACTTCATCGAGGCCCTGGCGCGCGGGCTGGACGTCATCACCGCGTTCGGGGCGGCGCGGCCGGCGATGACGCTCGCCGAGGTGGCGTCGGCGACCGGGCTCGCCCGGCCCACGGCCCGCCGCATCCTGCTCACGCTCGCCGAGCTCGGCTACGTCCGCACCGTCGAGCGGGGCTACACGCTCACCCCGCGGGTGCTCGACCTCGGGGTGTCCTACGTCGACGCCCTCGGCCTCTGGGACGTCGCCCGCCCGCACCTCGAGCGCCTGGTCGCGCGCACCGGCGAGTCGTGCTCGATCGCCCAGCTCGACGGCTCCGACATCGTCTACGTCGCCCGGGTGGCCGTGCCGAAGATCGTGTCGCTGACCGTGCAGATCGGCACCCGGTTCCCCGCGCTGCCCACGTCGCTGGGCAAGGTCCAGCTCGCGGCCCTGGCGCCCGACGAGCTCGAGCGCGTGCTCGCCGAGCCCACACGCTCGGGCCTCACGCCGCGGTGGCGGCCGGACCGCGAGGAGCGCGACGCGGCCCTGCGCGAGGTGCGCGCCCGCGGCTGGGCGCTCACCGACGAGCAGCTGGCCCCGGGCATCCGCTCGGTCGCCGCGCCGCTGCGTGACGGCGAGGGCCGGGTCGTCGCCGGTGTCAACGTCAACTGCCACGCCGCCGAGACGTCCGTCGAGCACCTGCTGGAGCGCCACCTCCCGCTGCTGCTCCAGGCCGCGGGCGACATCTCCGCCGACTTCGCGCGGCGCACCGCGCTGCCCCGGGTGACGCTGCCCGCGTCGTGATCACGGGTTGACAGGGCCCTCCCGCGGGGGTTTCGATCGACGGGGGCGGACGGGTGTCCGTCCAGCGGACGAGGAGGGTCGATGGCCGACGACGGCAGCGCGGCGACCACCGGCGGGCCGCTGGCCGGCCTCCTGGTGGCCGACTTCTCGCGCGTGCTCGCCGGGCCCTACGCCACGATGCTGCTGGCCGACCTCGGCGCCGAGGTGGTCAAGGTCGAGTCGCCCCAGGGCGACGAGACGCGCACGTGGACGCCGCCGACCCGCGACGAGATCTCGACCTACTACCTCGGGATCAACCGCGGGAAGCGCTCGATCGCGCTGGACCTGCGCGACCCCGACGACGTCGCGGTGGCGAAGGAGCTCGCCCGCCGCGCCGACGTCCTCATCGAGAACCTGCGTCCGGGCGGCATGGCCAAGTACGGGCTCGACTACGCGTCGGTCGCCGCCGACAACCCGGCGCTGGTCTACGCCTCGATCTCCGGCTTCGGCTCCACGGGCGGCGCGCACGTGCCGGGCTACGACCTCATGGTGCAGGCGGTGTCGGGGCTGATGAGCCTCACCGGGCCCAAGGACGGGCCGCCCTACCGAGCCGGCATCTCGATGTTCGACGTCATGGCGGGCAAGGACGCGCTGATCGGCATCCTCGCCGCGCTGCGCCACCGCGACGCCACCGGCCGGGGCCAGCACGTCGAGCTGAGCCTGCTGGCGTCGGCGATGTCGGGGATGGTCAACCAGAGCTCGGCCTACGTCGCGGGCGGCGTCGTCCCGCACCGCATGGGCAACGCGCACCCCAGCGTCGTGCCCTACGAGCCGCTGCCCACCGCCGACAACGACATCGTCATCGCCGCGGCCAACGACGGCCTGTACCGCAAGGTCTGCCAGGTGCTCGGCGTGCCCGAGCTCGCCGACGACCCGCGGTTCGTCCGCAACGCCGACCGCACCGAGCACCGCGAGGAGCTGCGCCCGCTCCTGATCGAGGCCCTGGCCACCAAGGGTGCCGACGAGTGGTTCGAGCTCCTCGTCGACGCCGGCGTGCCGTGCGGGCCGATCAACTCCGTCGCCGGCGGCTTCGCCATCGCCGAACGCTTCGGGCTCGACCCCGTCGTCACCGTCGGCGAGGGCGAGCGCGCGGTGCCGACCACCCGCAACCCAATCCGCTTCTCCGACACCCCGGCGACCTACGAGCTCCCGCCGCCGGAGCTCGACGAGCACGGGGACGAGCTGCGGCGCTGGCTCGCGTCGCCGGAGGGCCGGCAGTGACCGCCGAGTACCCCACCGCCCTCGGTGCCGCCTCCCGCGAGACGATCACGCTGCTCGGCCACGACCTGGCCCGCGACGTCATGGGCGAGGTGTCGTTCGGCGAGCTGGCGTTCTGGCTGGCCACCCAGCGGCGCCCGACGCCGGGGGAGACCCGGGTGTTCGAGGCGGTGCTGGCCGCGCTCGCCGACCACGGGTTCACCCCGACCGCGATCATCACGCGCCTGACCTACCTGTCGGCGCCCGACTCCGTGCAGGGCGCGCTGGCCGCGGGCCTGCTCGGCGGGGGCTCGCGCTTCCTCGGGGTCACCGAGGACTGCGGACGGTTCCTGCACGAGGTCCTCGTCGAGCACCGCCCCCTGCCCACCGATGACGCCGGCTGGGACGCCGTGGCCCTGGAGACCGTCCAGCGGCAGCGCGAGGCCGGGAAGTTCGTCCCCGGCCTGGGCCACCACGTCCACAAGGACGGCGACCCGCGCACGCCGCGGCTCATGACGATCGCGACCGAGGAGGGTCTCTACGGCCCGCACCTGGCGCTGTTCGCCGCGATCGGGCGGGTGCACCCGCAGGTGCTCGGCAGGACGCTGCCGCTCAACGGGGCGGGGGTGTGCGGGGCGGCGCTGGCCGACCTCGGGCTGCCGCTCGAGCTGCTGCGCGCGTTCGCGCTGCTGGCCCGCACGGCCGGGCTCATCGGCCAGCTCGCCGAGGAGCTGCGCCACCCCGTCGCGAACGAGGTCTTCCTGTCGGTGGACCTGAACAACCGCCCGACGGATCCTGATCCCCTCGACCCGCCGGATCTCTGAGCCCCAGGAGGGCGCGATGGCGCACCCGGTCACCCCCGACCCCAGCACGGTCACGGCCGTCACCGAAGACACGATCACCGAGCTCGCCGCGGCCCGGTGGTCGACGGCGCACGACCCGCGCCTGGCGCAGCTGATGAGCTCGCTCGTGCGCCACCTGCACGCGTTCGCCCGCGAGAACGGCCTCACCGAGGCCGAGTGGATCGCCGCGATCCGCTGGCTCACCGACACCGGCCAGATCAGCGACGAGAAGCGCGAGGAGTTCATCCTCGCCTCCGACGTGCTGGGCCTGTCGATGCTCGTCGTGCAGCAGAACCACCGGCTGGCCCCCGAGGCGACGCCCGCGACCGTGCTCGGCCCGTTCCACATCGAGGGCTCGCCGGAGCTCGGGTTCGGCGGCGACATGTCCGACGGCGTGCCCGGCGCCCCGCTGTTCGTGCACGGGGTCGTCCGCGCGCTGGACGGCGCGCCGGTGCCCGACGCGGTGCTCGACGTGTGGCAGGCCGACGCGGAGGGCGCGTACGAGTCGCAGCTCCCGGAGGTAGACGAGGCCCGCCTGCGCGCCAAGTACACGACGCGCGCCGACGGCACCTACTGCGTGCGCACGATCGCCCCGCTGGGCTACGCGATCCCCATGGACGGGCCGGTCGGGCACCTCGTCGCGCGCACCGACATCAGCCACTACCGCCCCGCGCACGTGCACTTCCTGCTCAACGTGCCGGGGTACGCGCCGCTGATCACGCACCTGTTCCAGGAGGGCGCGCCGTACCTCGACAGCGACGTCGTGTTCGGGGTGAAGCGCGAGCTGGTCGTCGCGTTCACCGAGCGCGCGCCGGGCCCGACGCCGGACGGCGGGCAGAGCGACGTCACCTGGTACGAGGCCGTCTACGACTTCGTGCTCCAGCCGACCTGACGGCCGCTCCCGGTGACCACCGGACCCGCTCTAAGCCGTGCCTCGTCGCCCGTTCAGACCATTACCCCGCTGGTAGCGCGGAGTAATGTCACGGTGTGCCAACGGCGCCGCCGTCTGCGTGACGGGAAGTGAGCGCGGACGCGCTCGGAGGACGGACGTGCGGTGAGGGGCCGGGGGCGATGGCGTTGAGGTTCGGACGTGTCGCCGACGTCGCCGGGCTGGACGCGGAGCTGGCGAGCGCCCGCGAGGCGATGGCCACGGGCAAGCGCAGCAAGGCCCGCCGCGCGTTCCGCCGCGTCGTCACCGACGCGCCCGCCGTGCCGGCCCCGGACCCGCGCGCCGTCGCCGAGCGGCACGGCGCCGCCCTCATCGGGCTCGGGGACCTCGACTGGGCGGAGGGGCAGCAGGCCGAGGCCCTCGCGTCCTACCGGGAGGCCGTCCGGTACGCCCGGGTCCCGCCGCCGGTGTGGCGCGTGCTGGCGGAGGACGCCGCGACGCGCCAGGACGCCGGCACCCAGGCCCTCGACGAGGTGGTCGGCCACCTGGGGGTCGAGCACCCCGCGGCCTGGTCGCCCGTGGTCGTGCGGTTCGCCCAGCAGGTCTGCTTCCCGCCCGACGGGGTCGACGCCGACGCGCACGCCCGAGCGGCGTCGCTGGCCGGGCGCATCGCCGGGGCCGCCCCGCGGGTCGAGTGGGCGCACCGCGCGCGGGGGTTCGCGCTCGCGACCCTGGGCCGGCCCGCCGAGGCGGCCTCCGCGCTGCGGGAGTCCGAGCGCCTGGACCCCGGCCACGCGGTGGTCCCGTACTGGCTCGGCGTGCTCCACCACGAGGCCGGCGACCTCGACGGCGCCCACGACGCGTTCCGGCGCTCGCTGGCCCTCGACGGCGCCCAGCCCGAGGTCCTGCGGTGGGCGGCGCGCACGGCGCTCGCACGGGCCGACCGGGACGGCACCGGCCCCGGGCGTGCGGGCACCGCCGTGGACGAGGCCGTCGCCCGGCTCGGCGAGGCGACGCGCCTGCAGCCCGCCCGCGCCGAGCTCTGGTTCGAGCTCGGCCGCGCCCTGCTGCGCCGCGACCGGCCCGCGGCGCGGCGCCCGCTCTCGACCGCCGCGCACCTGGCGCCCGGGATGCGGGACCACCACCTCGCGCTGGCCGACCTGGCCGTCGACCTCGGCGAGCCCGAGGAGGCGCTCGCGGTCCTGCGCAACGCGCAGCGCCACGTCCCGCCCGACGTCGAGGTGCGCCGGCGGCTCGGCGCGGTCCTCCTGCATCTCGGCCGGCCCGCCGAGGCCGAGGCGCCGCTGCTCGCGGCTGCGGCCGCCGCCCCCGGCGACCGCGAGCTGGGCCGCCGGCTCGCCCGCTGTCACCTCGCGCTCGACCACCCCGAGCGCGCGGTGGCCTTGCTCGAGGTCGTCGCCGAGCGCACCCCGGCCGAGGCGGAGCTGCTCGCGCGCGCCCGGGCCGCCCGCGGCGAGGCCGAGGCGGCCGTCGCGGAGCTGGAGGCCGCGCGGCGGCGCGCGGGCGGGCGCCTCGAGCCCGGCCCTGCGTTCGTCCTGGGGTGCCTGCGGGCCCGCGCGCGGCGGTGGGCGGGCGCGGTCGAGGCGTTCGACGAGGCCCGGGCCGGGTCCGGTCGCACGCGGCCGCCCGCCGATCTCGACCTGCACACCGCCGTCGCCTGCCTGCGCCTCGGCGAGACCGACCGCGCGCGGCGCCTGCTCGAGACGGCGCCGGACGACGCGCGCCGGCAGTACGCGCTCGGGTCGCTGGCCGCCGCCGACGACGACTGGGGCGCCGCGGGCATGGCGTTCTCCCGGGCGCTCGCCCTCGACCCCGCGCACCGCGAGGCGCGGGTCGGGCTCGGCGTCGCGCTCGAGCACGCCGGGCGGCCGGGCGAGGCCGCCGACGCCTACGAGAGCGCCCTGCGCGAGGCGCCGGACGACGTGTGGTTGCGGAGCCGGCTCGCCGCCACCTGCCTGCTCGCCGACCGCCCCGTCCCGGACGGGCGGGAGACCGACGTCGTCCGCCTGCGCGCCCTCGCGCTCGCACGGGGCGGCCTGTTCGGGAAGGCCCGCCACACGTGGATGTCGGCGGTCGGCACCGACGACCCGGGGGGCATCGCCGCGGCCGACGCCCGCACCGCCGGGAACCACCAGGCCTGGTCGGCCCTGCGTGACGGCGACGCGGCGTGGGCCCTGCGGCTGTGGGAGCCGATCCGGGTCGCCGACCCGCACGACGCGTGGCTCGCGGGCGCGGTGGCCGAGGCGGCGCTGCGCGCGATCGCCGCCGAGGCCCGGGCCGGCGGCGCCGTCGAGCACCTGCGGGAACGCCTGGAACCGGCCCTCGCACTCGCCCCCGACGACTCCCGCCTGCGGTACCTCGCGGGTCTGCTCGCCCTGCGCGACGAGGACGGGAGGGCCGCCGCGATCCTCCTGCGCGACGTCGACGACCCGTACCACCGGGCGCTCGCCGCCGCGATGGCCGGCGACCCCGGCGAGACCCCGTCCTCCGTCGGCCCGGCGCGGTTCGCCCTCCTGCGCGGCACGGTGCTGGCCCGGGCGGGCCGGTGGTCGGACGCGCTGACCGCCTGGGCCGCGGGGCTGGCGGCCTCCGGTCCCGGCCGGTGGCCGTGGACCCTGCTGCTCGACGGCATCGCCCGGGCCGCGGTCGGGGCCGCCGCCCCCGCGTGGGGCGCCGGCGTGCTCGCTCCCTTCGTCACGGCGTCGCCGGCCGCGGCGCAGCGGGCGGCCCTCCTGCACCTCGAGGCCGGTGACCCCGACGCCGCGCGCCCGGTGCTGGACGCCGAGACGGCGCCGGTGCCGGCGGAGGGCGAGCGTGCGGGCCTGCGGGCCGCGCTCGCCCGCGGGGCGCTGCGGTACGCGGTGGACCGGCTCGGCGTCGAGACGCTGGACGGCGCCGTCACGGCCCTGTCGCGCGCCGCCGCCGTCGACCCGTCCACCGCGCTCGGGCGGCGGGCGGCGTCGTGGGCCGCCGAGGTGCGCGCCCTGCCGCTCGGGGTGGACGACGACCTGACCACGGCCCTGGTCCACGCCGAGGGACGGCTGCGCCGCGACCCGACCGACCTCGTCGCCGCGCACCACGTCGCCGTCCTGAGCCACCGCGTGCTGCTCGCGTCCGAGCCCGGCGCCGCGGCCCCGTCGACGGTGTGGCCCGTCCCCGGCCTGCTCGTGGCCACGTGGGGCGCGGTCCTCGCGAGCCCGGGCTTCTGGGCGTCCCTCGCCACGCTCACCGGGCGCGAGCCCGACCCCGAGGCCCGCGAGCAGGTCAGCGACGAGTTCTCCGACGAGGTCGTCCGGGGCCTGCGCGACCGCGCGATGCGGGACGGGGCGGGCACCGCCGTGCCGCACCTCGAGCTCGACTGGGGCATCGAGCTGCGGGTGGCCCGCGCGGTCGCCGACCTGCCCGCCGCCCGGTCCTCGCTGCGCCCGACCTGGTTCGCGTGTGGCCCGCGGATGCTGGAGATGCTCGAGGCCGCGGGCACGGATGGCGCCGCGCTGGCCACCGACGTCCGCCGCACCGCCGAGCGCTCCGACGCCGACCTCGCCGCGCTCCTCTCGCCCTGGGCGCGGGCCCGCTACCTGCTCGACGAGGGACGCCCGGACGACGCCCTGGAGCACCTCGCGGGCACCGACGCCTCGCCGCAGCGCACGCGGCTGCGCGCGGAGGCGTGGACGGCGACGGGCGTGACGCGGGCGGAGACGAAGGACTGGGCGGGCTCGGTGAAGGCCTTCCTCGCCGCGGGCGAGGCCGGCGCCGACCTCGCCCCGCACGCCGAGCACGCGCGGCGGGCGGCCTCGAAGCGCGCCGGCGAGATCACGCGCACCGACGGCCGCCACGCCCGGGCGGTGGAGGTCATGGAACGGGTGCGTGCCCTGCTGCCCACCGACGCCGGCTACGACGCCGACCTGGCCGCGGTGCTCTCGCAGCACGCCCTCGAGCTCAACAACGACCAGAAGGACTACGAGGGCGCCATCACGGTGCTGCGCCGCGCGGTCGCCCTCACCCCGCCGGACCCGACCACCACCCGCTACGCCCGCGTGGCGATCATCAACCTGGTCCAGGAGCTGGTCGGGGACCCCGGCGCCATCGACCGCCTGGAGGCGCTCGTGGGCGAGGCGGTCGCCCTGGAGCCGGACGCCACGGCCCGGACGGAGGCGCGCCGCGTCGCGGGCACCGTGGTGCACAACGCGGCCGTGGAGCACGCCAAGGCGGAGCGCTACGACGCGGCCGTGCGGCTGTTCGGCCTGTCGCTGCGCGTCGAGGACGACGCCCGCACCCGCTCGGAGGCGGCCCTGGCCCACGCCCGCCGGGCCGGGGTCCGGCTCGACCGCGGGGACCGCGCCGGCGCCCGCGTCGACCTGCGCGGCGCCGTCGCGCTCGACCCCGAGAACACCCGCTACCGCACGTTGCTCGCGCAGCTCGACTAGCTCGACCAGGAGGTCGCCGTGTCCCCGCCCGCCCCGTCGCCCTACCGGATCCTGGGCGTCACGTCCGCCGCCTCGCCCGACGAGGTCCGGCGGGCCTACGCGCGGGCGCTCAAGGAGCGCCGGCACCCGCGCGAGCAGATCACCGCGGCCTTCAACCGCCTGCGCGACCCGCGCCGGCGGCTGGCCCAGGACCTGCGCGAGCTCGACGTCGGCGGCCTCCTGGCCCGGCTGCGCGAGCAGGTCGCCGCCGAGGCGGCCGCGCCGCTGGTCGACGACGCGTCGACGCCGGTGCCGTCGTGGTCGGCGCTGGTCGACCCGGACGCCGCCGGCTGGGACCCGCCGGCGGCCGACGTCCCCGCCCCGCGCGCGGAGTACCGGTCCGCGCGCCTGCTCGAGCCGCCGCCCGCCGCGGCGCTCCCGATCCCGGAGTTCCGCCTCCCGTGAGCGAGCACCACGACCCCTGGGCGATCGACGAGGCCCCCGTCCCGGTGCCCGACGCCGTCGCCGCCCTGGACCTGGCGCGGGCGACGGCGGCCTGGTCCGGGCTCATCGTGGGCCGGGGCGAGCTGGAGAGCCGCCGCGAGGCCGAGGCCCGGAAGGCCGACGCGACCCTGCGCGGCCTGCTCACCGACCTCGTCGGCGTGCTGGACGCGCTCGACCGCACCGTCGGCGCCGCGACCGGTGACGACCCGGGCATGACGGCCGCCGTGTCGTCCACCCGCCGGCGCCTGGCCCGGGTGCTGCGGCGCCAGGGGGTCGAGCAGGTGGAGCAGACGGGACCGGTGGACCCGGAGACCTCGGACATCGAGGACGCCGAGCCGCACCCGGACCTGCCCCCGGAGACCGTCGTCCGGGAGACCATCGCCGCCTACCGCTGGAACGGGGTGGTGCTGCGGCGGGGTTCGGTGATCGCATCGTCGGGTCCGGCCGGGCGCCCCGCGCCCGCGCCGGGGGAGTGAGGGGGAGACGTGCAGCGCGTACTGGGGATCGACCTGGGCACGACCAACTCGGTGATGGCCTGGATGCGCCGGGGCCAGCCCGAGATCGTGCCGAACAAGAACCGGGACTCGACCCCGTCGGTCCTCGGGCTGGGCAAGAACGGCGAGCTGCTGGTGGGGGACAAGGCCGGCGCCCGGGAGAGGGTCGACCCCGCCAACGTGGTCCGCTCGGTGAAGCGGTTCATGGGCCGGCAGTTCGCGGACCCGGAGGTGGCCCGCGCCGCGGAGCGGATGGCCACCGCGGTCGCCGCCGGGCCCGACGGCGACGTCGCGATCACGTTCGCGGGGCGCTCGTACAGCCCCACCGAGCTCTCCTCGATGATCCTGCGCCGGCTCAAGGAGGAGGCCGAGGACAGCGCGGGCGTCGAGTTCCCGCGCGCCGTGATCACCGTGCCCGCGTACTTCACCGAGCGCCAGATCCTGGCCACCCGCCAGGCCGGGCGGCAGGCCGGCTTCCAGGTGCTCAAGGTGCTCGACGAGCCCACCGCCGCCGCCCTCGCCTACGCCTACCAGCGCGAGGAGCCCGAGGACGCGACGCTGCTGGTGTTCGACCTGGGCGGCGGGACCTTCGACATCTCGGTGCTGCTCGTCGTCGAGGGCGTGTTCACGATCCTCGACATCGAGGGCGACAACTTCCTCGGCGGTGACGACTTCGACGCCCTGCTCGCCGAGCGGGCCGCCGCCGAGTTCCGGGCGCTCGGCAGCCGGCTGGGCGCCGCGGACCGCGTCACCGTCCGCAGCGAGGCCGAGCGCGCCAAGATCGACCTGTCGACCGACCCGGACGCCGAGCTCAACCTGGCCAACCTCGGCACCCCACCCGAGACGGTCGACCTCGAGATCGACCGCGCCGACTTCGTCGAGCTCATCCGCCCGCGCGTCGACCGGGCCCTCGAGCTCGTCGTCGAGGCGATGCGGGTCGCGGACGTCGACCCGGCCGGCATCGACCAGGTGCTGCTGGTCGGCGGGTCGACGGCCGTGCCGTACGTGCGCGAGCGGCTCGCGGAGGTGTTCGGGGCCGATCGGCTGCGCACCGGCGTGCACCCCATGAAGTCGGTGGCCCTCGGCGCCGCCGTGCACGGCACCCACATCGCGGAGGTGCGCTGCGAGCACTGCGACGCGGCGTCGCCGGTGGCGGCGGAGGAGTGCGTCGCGTGCGGGCGCTCGCTGCGCCCGCCGGTGAAGATCACGTGCCCGATGTGCTTCCTGGCCGCCGACGCCGGTGTCGCGTCGTGCCCCAAGTGCTCGTTCCCGCTGGGCGGCGCCGTCACCGGGGGCCCCGACCGGATGGCGCCGGAGCCGGCCGCGCCGGCGACCACGACGCTCTCGGTCGACGTGCCCGCCGAGCCCGACGGCCAGCAGTGCCGCGCGTGCGGGACGGTCAACGTGCAGGGGGCCACCACCTGCGCGACGTGCGGGCACGCGCTGGTCGAGCCGGTCCTGGAGATCACGCCGCAGGACCGGGGCATCGAGCTGCACGACGGCACGATGAGCGTGGTCATGCCCAAGGGGACGCCGTACCCGACGTCGGCGCAGGAGTTGGTCAGCCGCGACTACGTCACCGCGGTCGCCGACCAGCGCCGCCTGGAGATCGTCGTCTACGAGGGCGGCTCCGAGATCGCCGGCCGCAACGCCCTGACCGGCTACCTGACCATCGCGCTGCCGCCCGGCCTGCCCCGCGGCGCCCCGATCAACGTGGCGTTCGGGCTGGACGCGAGCAAGACCCTCACCGTCGAGGTGCGGGTCCGCGCCCTCGGCGACGACCCGCACCGCGTGACCATCCAGCACGAGCGGATGCTCGGGCCGGACGACCTGCGCCGCGTCGAGGAGCAGCGGCTCAAGACCACCGACTTCGTCGACCGCTGGAGCGGCGAGCTCAGCCCGGCCGAGGCGGGCGTCTTCTACGACCTCATCGGCGAGATGGACGCGACGATGGCCGACGGGCGGGTCACCCGGGCCCAGGCCGAGGAGACCAACCGGCGGGCCGACCGCCTCGTCGAGACCGTCGCGGAGATCCGCGGCTTCGACGCCTTCCTCTCGGCGCTGCTGGTGGGCGCGGGCAAGTACCTCGACCCCGACGACCGCGACGAGATCCTGCGCTTCTCCACCGAGATCGACGAGGCCCGCGACCGCGCCGACTGGGGTGCCGCGTCGGTGGTCGTCGGGCAGGGCCGCGAGCTCACCGGCGGCTTCCCGCGCGAAATCCACGACCTCGTCTACTGCCGTACGTTCTCCCGCCAGGGCTCGGTCTCGGCCGGGCTGGGCCACCGGATCGAGACGGCCCTGACCGCCTACGACGACGCCCACGACAAGGGAGACCGCGCCGGCAAGCGCGGGGCCGCCGCCCACCTCGCCGAGCTGTGGGACGAGGTCCAGGCCGAGCTCAAGACCAACCGCGACGGCCCGGTGGCGGTCACCAAGCCCCGCCAGGCCGGACGGTGACGCGGGCCGCGGGGCCGTCGCTGGAGCCGGTCCGCTGCCCGCTGTGCGCCGTCCCGCCCGGCCCGGACGGCGTGTGCCCGGACTGCGGCGAGGACCTGACCCCGCTGTCGCACCTGCAGGCCCGGCCGGTGCTGCTCTACAACCGGGCGCTCGCGCTGGCCGCGGCGGGCGACGACGACCGCGCGGTGCGGGCGGTGTCCGCGGCGCTCGCCGAGGACGAGCGCTTCGCCGACGCGTGGGTGGTGCTCGGCAAGCTCGAGGCGCGCCGCGGGCACCGGGACGACGCCCGCCGCGCCTGGCGCTCCGCCCTCGACGTCGAGCCCGGGCACGCCGGCGCGCAGGCGGCGCTGGCCGCCCTGGACGAGGCGGCCCCGGACCCCGAGCCGGCACCCCGGCGGCGCGTCCTGCCGCTGGTCCTGGCCGCCCTGCTCGTGCTCGCGCTGGTCGCGGCCGCGCTCGCGTTCCTCCTGCCCCGGTCCCCGGGAGCGCCGGTCGCCGGGGGCTCGCCGCTCACCGTCCTCACGCGCGACCGCACGGTCACGGTGCTGGGCGGGGTGCCCGACGCGCTGGCCCGCGAGGCCCTCGTCCGTGCTGCCGGCGCCGGGGCCCCCGGCGCGGCGGTCGCGGCCGACGGGCTGGACGTGGCGCCGGGCGTGCCCCCGCCCGCCGTGGCCCCGGAGCAGCTGACGGGCCTCGTGCGGCTCCTCGCCGCGGCGCCCGGCGCGCACACGCTGACCGTCGCGGGCGGGCGGGCCGTGCTCGGCGGCGACCCGGGACCGGGCCTCGCCGACGGCCTGCGCACCGCGCTGCCGGGGGTCGAGGTGGTCGACACCGCGGCGGTGTCCGCCCCCGCCGGCGGCTCCGACGCCCGCCTGCTCGGGGACGCGGTCGCCGCGGTGCAGGGCCTCGCGCCGATCACGTTCCCGGGCGCCGCGGGCGACCCGTCGCCCGCGGGGGCGGCCACGGCGCGGACGCTGGCCGGGCTGCTCGCCGGGCAGCGCACGCCCGCCGTGGTCGAGGGCTACGCGGCGCGCACCAGGGGTGGCTCGCCCGAGGGCGCGCGGCAGCTCTCGGAGGTCCGGGCCGCGAGCGTCCGTGCCATCCTCGTGGCCGGCGGCGTCGACCCCGCGACGATCACCGTGCGGGGGCTCGGGGACGCCGACCCCCAGCCTACCGTTGCCGCCAGCCGTCGCGCCGTCGTCCGCCTCGGCGCTCCCTGACCCCGGAGGTGCCCGTGCCGAGCCTGCCCCTGCTGCCCACGTCGCTGGTCGGGAGCTACGCCCAGCCCGAGTGGCTCATCGACCGCGGGAAGCTCGCCGGCCGCTTCCCGCCGCGCGTGCGGGCGCAGGAGCTGTGGCGGGTGGCGCCGGAGCTGCTCGGACAGGCCCAGGACGACGCGACCCTGCTGGCGATCCGGGCGCAGGAGGACGCCGGGCTCGACGTCGTCACCGACGGCGAGATCCGGCGCGAGAGCTACTCCAACCACTTGGCCACCGCGCTCGACGGCGTGGACGTCGACAACCCGGGCACCGCGCTGGACCGCAGCGGCCACCCCAACCCCGTCCCGCGGATCACCGGGCCGATCAGCCGCCCCGCGCCGATCCAGGTCGACGACCTGCGGTTCCTGCGCGCGGCGACCGACCGGACGATCAAGATGACCGTGCCCGGCCCGTTCACCATGTCGCAGCAGGCGCAGGACGACCACTACGGCGACCCGGGTGAGGCGGCCCTGGCCTACGCCGCGGCCGTCAACGCCGAGATCCGCGACCTGTTCGCCGCCGGCGCCGACGTCGTCCAGATCGACGAGCCCTACATGCAGGCCCGCCCCGACGCCGCGCGCGAGTACGGGCTCGCCGCGCTGAACGCCGCCCTCGAGGGCGTCACCGGCACCACCGCGGTGCACATCTGCTTCGGCTACGCCGCGATCATCCACGCCCGGCCCGAGGGCTACTCGTTCCTGCCCGAGCTGGCCGGCTCGCCCGTCGACCAGATCTCCATCGAGACCGCGCAGTCCGGGCTCGACCTCGGGGTGCTCCGCGACCTCACCGACAAGACGATCATCCTCGGGGTCCTCGACCTGTCGACCCCGGAGGTCGAGGACGCGGAGACCGTCGCCGGGCGCGCCCGGCGCGCCTTCGACCTGCTCCCGCGCGAGCAGGTCGTGCTGGCCCCCGACTGCGGGCTGAAGTACCTGCCGCGGGAGTCCGCGGCCGGCAAGATGCGCGCCCTCGCGGCCGGCGCCCGGCTGCTGCGGGAGGAGGCCGGGTAGCCCATCGGGCGCAACGGGTACCAGGACTCGCGAGGCGTACGCGTCAGTAGCTGCGTCACCACGAGGAGGAGTCCATGGCCGACCCGGCCGAGACGAACAAGGCGACCCGCGCCGGTCAGCGCGTCGCCGGCGCGGTCAAGCAGGCCGCCGGCGCGGTCACCGACAACCAGGACCTGCGCGCCGAGGGCGAGCTGCAGCAGGAGAAGGCCGACGCCGCCAAGGAGGCGAAGCGCGCCGACGAGTTCGCAGAGCAGAAGCGCGAGGAGGCCGAGGCGCGCGCCAAGGCGGAGGAGCTCGAGGTCGAGCGCGAGCGCATGGCCGCCGAGGACACCGCGGCCGCCCGCGAGCAGCGGGCCGAGCAGGACCGCGCGGCCGAGCAGCAGCAGGCCGCGCAGGACACCGCGGTGCGCAAGCAGGCCACCGAGCAGGTCGCGCAGTCCCGTGAGCAGGAGCTGCGCCGCGACGAGGTCGACGCCGTCAAGGAGCGCGCGGCGGCCGAGGAGCGGGCGCAGGACGAGGAAGTCCGAGCCGAGCGCGCGCGCCGCGACGCGGAGGCGCTCGAGAACGTGGAGGAGACCTGAGATGGCGAACCCTGTGGCAGTGGTACCGCGGACGCTCGTGTCGATCGGCTTCGGCGTGGCCCGCGTGCCCGTCGACCTGCTCGCGCAGGTGACCGGCAACGGCGGCAACCGCGAGTGGGGGCCGACGCTGGCGTTCGACAGCGTCGAGGCCACGGTGCGGGGCGTCCTCGGTTCCGTGCTCGGTGACCCCGAGATGGCCGGTCAGGGCCAGGTCAAGGAGGCGCGGGTCCAGCAGCGCTCCGAGGCCGCCGAGCGCGACCAGGCCGCCGACGCGCGCCGCGAGGTGGCCGACGAGCGCCTCCAGGAGCGTCGCGAGTCCGACCAGCAGCGCCGCGAGCAGGTGCGCGGCCAGAAGCAGGAGCAGCAGCAGCGCCTCGAGGAGGAGCGCCGCCAGCGCGCGCAGAAGGCCGAGGAGCGCGAGCAGCAGCGCAAGGAGCAGGCCGAGAAGGACAAGGCGAAGGCGCAGGAGCGCGCCGACGCCGACGCGCAGGAGGCGCGACGCACCCGCGTCGAGGAGGAGACCGAGGCCGTCAAGGCCGAGCGCGAGGCCGCGGAGCGCAAGGCCGAGGCGCTCGAGCTCGCGGAGGCCACCGACGAGGCCCGCAAGCGTCGCTGACCCCGCCGTTTGACACGGTTCGCGGCCATCTGCATGCTACCGGTAGTTACTGTTACTTCCGGTACGTAGGAGGCTGGGGATGGCCGCGCCCGTGGAGCCGAAGGCCGCCGGTGGCGCCGCGCTCGACCAGATCGCGATCGCCACCGGCGGCGCCGTCGTGCTCACCGCGGCGCTGCTGCTCGGCGGGTGGGCGCACCGGACCGGGCGCACGCAGGTGCTGGCGAAGGCCGCCGCGTTCTTCGAGCGCGCGGCGCCCACGCGGGGCCTGCCCGGCTGGGTCGGGCTCCCGACCTACGCCGCGATGGTCTCGCTGATCACCGCGCTGCTCGGCATGTACTGGGACATCTCCCTGCACATCAGCCAGGGCCGCGACGAGGGCCCGCTGGCCAACATCGCGCACTACCCGATCCTCATCGGCCTGTTCGGGATTTTCGCCTCGGGCGTGCTGGCGATGGTCCTGCCGCTGGGCCGCGAGAAGCCCGGTCCGGCCGCGGTCCGCATCACGAAGGACTGGTACGCCCCGGTCGGCGGCGTGCTCCTCGCCGGCGCGGGCTTCTACGCCCTGCTCGGCTTCCCGCTCGACGACGCGTGGCACCGCGTCTTCGGGCAGGACGTGACGCTGTGGGGCCCCACCCACCTCATGCTCATCGGCGGCGCCGGGCTCTCGCTCGTCGCGCTGGCCGTGCTCGACCGCGAGGGGCGCCTGGCCCGCCAGGGCAGCACCGGCCAGACCGCGGGCCGGCAGTTCCTCTACCGCGGCATGATGATGGGCGGCTTCCTCATCGGCCTCTCGGTGTTCCAGGCCGAGTGGGACTTCGGCGTCCCGCAGTTCCGCATGGTCCACCAGCCCTATCTCATCGCCGCCGCCGCGGCCTGCGCGCTCGTCGTCGCGCGGCTGTGGGTCGGGCGCTACGGGGCGCTGTTCGCCGTCGGCTTCTACCTGCTCGTGCGCGGCGGCGTCGCGGTCGTCGTGGGCCCGGCGCTGGGCGAGCTGTTCGCCACCGTGCCCTTCTACCTCGGCGAAGCCGTGATCATCGAGCTGCTCGCGGTCGTGCTCGCCCGCCGCGTGCTGGCGTTCGGCGTGGTCTCCGGCGTCCTCGTCGGCACTGTCGGCTACGCGGTGCAGTACGCCTGGAGCCAGGTGGCGTTCCCGCTGCCGTGGACCCCCGACATGCTCGGCGAGGGCCTGTTCTCGGCGCTGCTCGGCGGCGTCGCGGGCGGGATCGCCGGGGCGCTCCTGGTGCTCGGGCTCCGGGGCCGGCTCCCGCGGCCCGCGGTGTCGCGCTCGCTGCTGGCGACGTCGCTGGTGCTCGTCGCGGTCGTCGTCGGCAACGCGCTGGTCTACACCGTGCCGCAGGGCGCGAACGCCCAGGTCACCCTCGGGCCCGTGCGCGACGGGATGGCCGAGTCGCTGTCGGTGCGGATGGACCCGCCCTCGACCGTCGACGACCCGACGTGGTTCACGCTCACCGCGTGGCAGGGCGGCGACCTGCACGTCGACCGCCTCGTGCCCGCCGGTGACGGGTCGTGGCGCACCACCGAGCCGGTGCCGGTCTCCGGCGACTGGAAGACGCTGCTGCGCGTGCACGAGGGCCGCAGCATGGGCGGTGTCGAGATCTACCTGCCCGCCGACCCGGCGCTCAACGCCTCCCTGGTGCCCGCCGACCCGTCGTTCACCCGCCCCGTCGTCCCCGAGCACGAGATCCTCCAGCGCGAGCTCAAGCCCGGCGTGCCGGTGTCGCTGTTCACCGTCGGCTCGATCGTCGTGCTCGGCCTGAGCCTCGCGCTGGTGCTCTCGCTGGCGTGGGGCGTCGGGCGCACCGCCCGCTGCGGGCCCGACCCGGTCCGCGGGGTCGAGGGCGAGGACGCGGACCGGCAGGTCGCGCAGGCATGACCGGCGTCGTGGTCCTGGCCGACCACTCGATCATCGACACCGCGCCGTTCTTCCTGCCGGCGTTCCTCGTCGTCGGCGTCCTCGTCGCCATCGTCGTGCGCGACCGGCGGCGCCAGCGGCGCGAGGACGAGGAGGAGACCGAGGACGAGGTCCGCTGACCGTGCGCGCGACGACCCCGCCCGACCTCCTCGCGCACGGCCTCGGCGGGCGGACCGACCTCCCCCTCGACGCGGGCGCGGCCATGGCCGGCGGCGCCGTCGCGGTCGCCGTGTCGTTCCTGGCCCTCGCCACCCTGCGGTCGCGCCCGTGGCTCGACCCCGACCGCGGGCGGGCGCTGCCGGGGCTGACCCGCGTCGTCGACCACCCCGCGCTGCGCGCCGCCGCCCGCGGGCTGGTGCTGGCGCTGACCCTGTTCGTCGCGGTCGTCGGGCTGTTCGGCCCGCCGGCCACCGAGGCGAACCTCGCGCCCTGGGTGCTCTACGTCGTGTTCTGGGTCGGGCTGGCCGTGGTCAGCCCGCTGCTCGGTCCGGTGTGGCGCGCGGTCAACCCCGTGCGCACGCTGGCCCGGCTGCTCCGGTTGTCGGGCACGCGCCGGTTGCCCGAGCGCCTGGGCCACCTGCCCGCCGCGGCCTGGCTGGCCGGGTTCGTGTGGCTCGAGCTGGTCGCCCCCGAGCGCGCCGACCCGCTGCTGGTCGGGGCGCTCGTGCTCGGCTACGTCGCGGTGACGCTGGCGCTGGTCGCGGTGTACGGCGAAGGGTGGTGCGCGCGCGGCGACGGCTTCGAGGTGCTCTCCACCGCGCTCGCGCGCCTGGCGCCCGTCGCGCGCCGGGACGACGGGGTGCTCGCGCTGCGCAACCCGCTGGCGGGGCTGGTGCGGCCCGACCCGGTGCCCCACCTCGCCGTCGTGCTCGTCGTGCTGCTCGGCTCCACCGGGTTCGACGGGCTCACCCGCACCCCCTGGTGGGCGCCGTACGGCGAGTCGGTCGCTGCGGGGACGCTCGGGCTCGCGACGTCGATCCTGGCCGTGGGCCTGCTCTACGGCGTCGCCGTGCGGGCCACCGCGTGGGCGTCCGGGTACCGCGCCGGCCGCGCCCGCCCGTCGTTCGCCACCACGCTGATCCCGATCGCGCTCGGCTACACCGTGGCGCACTACTTCTCGTTCCTGCTCGTCGAGGGCCAGAACGCGGTGCTCCTGGCCGGCGACCCCTTCGGCACCGGGCTCGACCTGTTCGGCACCGCCGGGCGCGCCGTCGACCCGGGGGTCGTGTCGCCGACGGTGGTGGCCGCGGTGCAGGTCAACGCCATCGTGCTCGGGCACGTCGCCGCCACCGTCGCCGCGCACGACCTCGCGCTGCGCGGCGGGACGCGGGCCCGCTGGGGGCAGCTCCCCCTCGTCCTCGCGATGATCGTCCTGACGTGCGCGGCGCTCGGCCTGCTGCTCGGCGGGTAGCCGGGACCGTGGCCGCCGGTGACACGCGCAGGGAAGCACTCCGCACCCGCTACCGCGAGCTCGTGGACCGCGAGCTGCCCGCCGCCGCGGCTCGCGATCGGTGGACGCTGCGGAACGACCACTGCTTCGGGCGCGTGCTGCTCGACGACGCCGTCGGCGCCTGCTGGTACGACGTCCTCGGCCGGGGCCGCGGCGCGGCGTACCGCCGGCTCGACGACGACCGCCTCGCCCACGCCGTGGCGCAGGGGGAGCGGCTGCTCGCCGAGGGCGACCCGCTGCTCCGCGAGCTCGACGCGCGGTCGCTCGCGTGGCGGGGGAAGCAGCCCAAGCGCTAGTCGCCCGGGCGCTGGCCGGAGCCGCTGCGCGCTCCCGGCCGGTGGGTCTCGTGCAGCAGCCACGCGCTCACCGCCGTGACCACGCCCATGGCCAGCAGGTACCAGGACGTCGATGCCGAGGTGCCGGTGGCCTCGAAGAGCGAGGCGGCGATGAGCGGGGCGAGCCCGCCGCCGAGCACCGCGCCGATCTGGTAGCCCAGCGACGCCCCGGAGTAGCGGACCTCGGCGCTGAACAGCTCGGCGAACAGGGCCGCCTGCGGGCCGTACATCGCCGAGTTCGCGATCCCGCCGAGCAGCAGGCCCAGGAAGATCAGGAACGTGGCGCGGGTGTCGATGAGCCAGAACACCGGGAAGGCGACGAGGACGGTGCCGATCGCCCCCGCGAGGTAGACCGGGCGTCGGCCCACCCGGTCGGAGAGCAGCGCGAACAGCGGGATGAGCGCCAGGTTGACCGCGCTCGAGCCCAGGATGCCGACGAGCATCGTCGACTCGGGCAGGTCGAGCACCTTGGTGCCGTAGCTCAGCGAGTAGACGATGTAGATGTAGAAGCCGCCGTTGACCGCGATGAACGACCCGGCGGCCAGCAGCACCTGGCGCGGGTGCGAGCGGAGCACCTGCAGGATCGGCGAGCGCTGCTTGCCCGCACCCTGGTGCTGCTGGATCTGCTTGAACGCCGGGGTGTCCTCGAGGCGCAGCTGCGCGTAGAGGGCGACGCCGATGAGCAGCACCGAGAGCAGGAACGGCACGCGCCAGCCCCAGGACGTGAACGCCTCCTCGCCGAGCCCCGCCTCGAGGCCCAGGAACAGGCCGTTGGACACGATGACGGCGATCGGCACGCCCAGCTGCGGGAAGCTGCCGTAGTACCCGCGCCGGTGCGGCGGGGCGTTCTCGGTCGCGAGCAGCACCGCGCCGCCCCACTGCCCCCCGACGGCGAGGCCCTGCAGGATGCGCAGCACGAACAGCAGGATCGGGGCGGCCACGCCGATCGTCGCGTAGCTGGGCAGCAGGCCGACCAGCGTCGTCGACGCCCCCATGAGGAACAGCGCCGAGACCAGCGCCTTCTTGCGCCCGATGCGGTCGCCGAAGTGGCCCCAGATGATGCCGCCGACGGGCCGGGCGATGAACCCCACCGCGAACGAGCTGAACGCGGCGAGCGTGCCGAGGAACGGGTCGGCGCTGGGGAAGAACGCCGTGTTGAGGACGAGCGCGGCGGCCGTCCCGTAGATGAAGAAGTCGTACCACTCGATCGTCGACCCGAGCAGGGCCACCAGCGACGTCCGGCGCACCTCGCGCCGGTCGACCCCCGACCCCGCCCCTGACCCCGCCCCCGACCCCGTCGCCGTCATCCCCGCAGCGTCACCCCGCGGTGCGCGGCAGGCCAATGGGCGCCGAGCACAGGATGTGACGTGGACCGCACAGCCCTGCGCACGGCATGCTGCGCCGGTGGCCGCTCCCGTCCGGCCGGACGGCGCCCCCGACGCCGCCCGGGACGCCCTCACCGCGCTGTGCCGGGCGCTGCTCGAGGAGGTCGACGCCCTCGCCGCGCGGCTGACCCGGCGCCTGCTCGAGCGCGAGGACGTCTACGCCGCGCTCGGCGTCCCCGTCCGCGACGACCTGCGCGCCACCTGCCGGGCGAGCCTCGAGCGCCTGCTCACCCAGCTCGCCGGCGACCTGCCGCCCGGGGTGGACGCGGCCGCGCTCACGGTCGACACCGGGGAGCGGCGCGCGCGCCAGGGCGTCCCGCTCGAGGTCGTGCTCCGCGCCTACCGCCAATGCGGGCGGCTGGTGTGGGCGCGGATGCGCGAGGTGTCCCGCGAGCGGTTCGCGGGCCGGTACGACGCGGCGCTGCTGGTGGTGGCCGACGACGTGTGGCGCATCCTCGACGCCAGCTCCGACCGCCTCGTCGACGCCTACCGCCGCGAGGAGGCCCGGCTGCGCGGGCTCGAGCTCGGGCGCCGCTGGGCGGTGCTGGAGGGCCTGCTCGCCGGACGCGGGCGCGACCCCGCCGTGGCCCGCGACGCCGCCCGCCTCCTCGACGTGCCCGAGGACGCGCCGCTGTGCTGCGTCGTGGCGCCGACCGGGGACGGGGACGGGGACGGCCGGAATGACCCGCTGCCCGCGCCGTCGGAGGCGCTCGCCGGGCTCGCGTCGTCGGTGTGGCACGCGCGCTCGGGCGAGGTCGTCGGCGTGGTGGTGCCGGGCGACGCGGGCGCCCTGCCCGCGGTGATCGCGGCGCTGAGCCGGCGCGCTCGCGGCCCGGTGGGCGTCTCCCCGCCCGTGGCGGGCCTCGGCGAGCTCGACGTCGCGCACCGGTGGGCGCGGCTCGCGGCGCGGACCCTGCCCGCGGGCACGGCCACGGTGGCCGGGCTCGACGAGCGGCTGCCCGAGGCGCTGCTGGCCGAGGCGCCCGACCTCGGCCCGCGCCTGCGGCGCGTGGCGCTGGGCGACCTGCTGGACCTGCCCACCGCCGAGCGGGCCACGCTGCTCGCCACGCTGCGGGCGGTGCTCGACGCCGACGGGTCACCCTCGCGCGCGGCGACCGCGCTGTACTGCCACCGCAACACGGTGATGTACCGGCTCGCCCGGATCGAGACCCTCACCGGGCGGCGCCTCGCCGACGCCCGCGACCGCCTGCTGCTGGGGCTCGCGCTCGCGGCCCCCGACGCGGACGGCGATCAGGGGCGGTAGCCGGTGTCGATCGCGAGGCGCCCGCCCACCGCCCGCGAGACGCAGGCGCACAGCCGCGTCGAGGCCTCCTGCTCGTCGGCGTCGAGGAAGACGTCGCGGTGGTCGACGACCGTGTCGCCCCCGAGCACGCTCACCGTGCACAGCCCGCACTCGCCGCGCAGGCAGTCCCACACCATGTCCACCCCGGCGTGGTGCAGCGCCGCGAGCAGCGTGCGGTCGCGCGGGACGTGCACGCTCAGGCCGTGGTCGCGGACGTCCACGTCGAACGCCGCGGTGGGGTGGCGCCCGCCGGTCCCGAACGTCTCGGTGCGCAGGCGCCGCGCCGGGCGCCCGTGCGCCGCCCAGCACGCCCGCACGCCGTCGGTCAGCCGCGGTGGCCCGCACACGTAGACCTCGCCGTCGGGGTGCAGGGCGGCGACCTCGGCGGCGAGGTCGAGGCGCTCGCCGTCCTCGCCGGCGGCCGTGACGACGGCGTCGTCACCGAGCAGCCCGCGCAGGTGGTCGACGAACGGCATCGCCGCACGCCGCCGCCCCGCGTAGGCCAGGCGCACCGGGGCGTCACGCCGGGCCAGCACCTCGGCCATCCCCACCAACGGGGTGATGCCGATGCCGCCGGCGACGAGCAGGTAGCCCGGCCGCCCGGGGTCGAGCTCGAAGTGGCTGGTGGGGTGGCGCAGCTCGAGGCGGTCGCCGGTCGCGAGCCCGTGCACCCGCCGCGAGCCGCCGCGGCTGTCGGGCAGCAGCTTCACCGCGATGCGGTACGCGCCGTCCTCCGGCGCCGCGCCGACCACCGAGTACGAGCGCACCACCGGCAGCCCGTCGACCTCCAGCGCGAGGTCGAGGTGGCTGCCCGGGGGATAGCCGCGCGCCCCGTCGTCGGGCACGAGCTCCACCTGGCGCACCTCGTCGGCCACGGCCCGCACGGCGCGGACGCGGGCGCCGACAAAGGTCGACGTGCTCACGACCCGCTCCGCGCGCGCTCGGCCTCCGCCCGGGCCCGCGCGACCTCGCGCTCGCCGCCGTCGCCCGGGTCGGTCCGGTCGTGCTCGGCGATGTCGCGCTCGGCCCGCGCGCCGGCCGCGGCGTAGGAGTCGTCCTCGGCGGCGAGCATCAGGTCGATCATGCGGCGGGCCCACATCGCGCCGCCGTCGATGTTGAGGTTGTAGAAGTCCTTCTCGGGGTGGGCGTCGATGGCGCGCTGCTGGGCGGCGAGCACCTCCTCGTCCTCGCCGAACACCCCGCTGACGCCCTCGCGCAGCAGCGTGGTGATCCGCTGGTCGGTCAGTGCGTAGTTGCGCGCGAAGGCCCAGAAGTAGTGCGTGGAGGTCGCCGACTCCGGGGTCATCGTGTTGAGCACGAACCCGTTGACCCCCTGCGACCGGTCGCCCTCGGGCGCACCGGTGCCGGTGGGGGCGACGCCGACGTCGATGGCGATCGTCCCGGGCGGGGTGAAGTGGATGATCTGCCAGCGGTCGACGTTGCCCGCCGGCGCCCCGCGCCACTCCAGCTGCCGCGCCCAGAACGGCGGCGCCTCGACGTCGATCATCCAACGGGTCACGGTCACGGTGCCCTTGCCGTGGGTCACCTCGAACGGCGACTCGGCCACCGAGCGGTGCCCGATGCTGCCGCCGTGCACGAACGTCTCGTGCGTCAGGTCCATGAGGTTGTCGACGATCAGCTTGTAGTTGCACTCGACGTGGATCAGGTCCCCGTCGCCGGCCCAGGCGGGGTCGTCGTTCCAGTGCAGGTCGGGGATCGCCGCGGGGTCGGCGTCGGCCGGGTCGCCCGTCCACACCCAGACGAAGCGGTGCCGCTCCACCACCGGGTAGGAGCGCACGCGCGCCGAGGGGTTCACGGTCTTCTGCGACGGCATGAACGTGCAGCGGCCGTCGGCGTCGTAGCGCAGGCCGTGGTAGCCGCTCGTCGCCGAGGAGCTTGCCCTCCGAGAGCGGCAGCAGCCGGTGCCAGCAGGCGTTCTCCAGCGCGCGGGCCTCGCCGGAGGGGGTGCGGAACAGCACGAGCGACGCCCCGGCGACGGTGCGGGGGAGCAGGTGCGCGCCCACCTCGACGTCGTAGGCGGCGGCGTACCAGGCGGCGCGGGGCCACTCGCGGCGGGCGAAGGTGTCGGGGGCGGCGCGCAGCGGCTGGTCGGGCGTGGTGGAGGTGGTGGTCACGACGGCTCCTCGTGGACGGATCGCCCGAGGGTGCGGACGCGCCGCCCGCGCCCGCCACGACCCCTCCCGGCATCCGGGAGATCGATGTCCCGGCCGGGCCGCGGATGGTTCCCTCCACACCGTGGTGGTGGAGCTCGACGTGGACCCGTTCGCCCTCGACGTCCTCGCCGACCCGATCCCGGCCGACACCGCGATCCGTGAGGCCGCGCCGCTGGTGTGGCTGCCCGCGCACGGGGTGTGGGCCGCCGGGCGGCACGCCGACGTCGCCGGGGTCTTCCGCGACTGGTCGACGTGGTCGTCCGCGGCCGGCACCGGCCTCGCCGACATCCGCCGCGGCGAGGGCTGGCGCCCGCCCAGCGTGCTGCTCGACGCCGACCCGCCCGCGCACACCGGGGCGCGCCGCGTCATGAACCGGGTGCTGGCGCCGCGCGCGCTGGCCGGGCTCGCGGAGCGCTTCGCCGTCACCGCCGAGGAGGTCGTCGACCACGCGCTGGAGGCCGGCGAGGTCGACGCCGCGACCGACCTCGCCGAGCGCTTCCCGATGACCGTCCTGCCCGACGCGGTGGGCATGGCGCCGCAGGGCCGCGAGCACCTGCTGCCCTACGCGGCGCTGAACTTCGAGTCGATGGGGCCGCACAACACCCTGCGCGCCGAGGCCGAGCGCCGGGCGGGCGGGGCGCGCGAGTACGTGGCCTGGCAGGTCCGGCGCGAGGCGCTGGCCCCCGACGGCATCGGGGCGGCGATCCACGCCTACGCCGACAGCGGCGACATCACCCCCGACGACGCCGCGCTGCTCGTGCGCTCGTTCCTCTCGGCCGGGATCGACACGACGATCCTCGCCCTCGCCTCGGTGATCCACGAGCTCGCGCGCCGCCCGGAGCAGTGGGCGGCGCTGCAGGCCGACCCCGGGCTCGCGCGGGCGGCGTTCGAGGAGGGGCTGCGCCTGCACACGCCCAGCCCGGTCATCGGCCGCACGGCGACCCGCGAGGTGGCCGTCGGGGACGCGACGGTCGCGCCGGACCAGAAGGTGCTGCTCATGCTCGGGGCGGCCAACCGGGACCCGCGCCGCTGGGACGCCCCCGACGACTACGACCTGCACCGCCGCGCCGCCGGGCACACCGCGTTCGGCGGCGGCGTGCACAACTGCGTCGGCCAGGTGATCGCGCGCATGGAGGCCGAGGCGCTGCTGGGCGCCCTCGCCCGCCGGGTCGCGCGGGTGGAACCGGCGGGGGAGTCCGCGCCCCGCCTCTCGAACTGGCTGCGGGGGTTCGCGACGGTGCCGGTGCGGCTCGTCCCCGCCTGAAGCCCATCGGTCTTCCGGCATCCGGAAACGGTCGTTGGGCACGGCACGTGACGGCCCGCACACTCCGGCGATCCGTGACGTCGACGCCACCGGAGGGGACATGGCCGTCGCCCGTGCCGTCCCGCACCCCGCTCCCGAGCCGGGCGCGGAGCGCGTCTCGACCGGACCCGTCGTCGCCCGCGCGCTGCGCCTGCTCGAGGCGTTCTCCGACGAGCGCCCGACGCTGACGCTCAGCGAGATCTCCCGGCGCTCCGGGGTCCCGTTGTCGACGGCGCACCGGCTCATCGCCGAGCTCGAGACCTGGGGCGCGGTCGAGCGCGACGGCGCCGGCCGCTACCAGGTCGGCCTTCGGCTCTGGGAGGTCGGCGCGCTCGCCCCCCGCGGTCCCGGCCTGCGCGAGCGGGCGCTGCCCTACCTCGAGGACCTCTGCGCGGTGACCCGCGAGAACGTCCAGCTCGCGGTGCGCGAGGACGACGAGATCGTTTACGTCGAGCGCCTCGCCGGCACCCGCGCGGTCGGCGTGCACATCCGCGTCGGCGGCCGGTGGGCCATGACGGCCACCGGCGTGGGCCTCGTGCTGCTCGCGCACGCGCCGGCCGACGTCGTCGAGCGCGTGCTCGAGGGCCCGTTCCCGCGCCACACCCCGTGGACGCTCACCGACCCCGCGCGCATCCGGGAGACGCTCGCCGCCGTGCGCACCCGCGGCTACGCCGTGAGCGAGCGCCAGATCACCACCGACGCGACGTCGGTCGCCGCCCCGGTCCGCGACGCGTCCGGCGAGGTCGTGGCCGCGCTGTCGGTGGTGGCCCACCACGACGCGAACATCGCGGCGCTCGCGCCCCTCGTGCGCACCAGCGCCGGCGGCGTCTCGCACGCCCTCGCCGCCGGCCGCCGCCGGCGCCCGCCCCCACCCCGCTGACCACCACCCCGGACGACCCCTGCCGCCTGGAGGCCCCGTGTCCACGTCCTCAGCCGCACCCTCACCGCCCGCACGCTCCGCCCGCGAGGTCCGCAAGGTCGCGTTCGCGAGCCTCGTGGGCACGTCGATCGAGTGGTACGACTTCTACATCTACGGCCTCGCCGCCGTGACCGTCTTCGCGCCGCAGTTCTTCCCCAAGACCTCGACGTTCACGGGCACGCTCGCCGCGTTCGCCACCTTCGCGGTCGGCTTCATCGCCCGCCCCATCGGCGGCGTGGTGTTCGGCCACCTCGGCGACCGCATCGGGCGCAAGGCCACGCTGGTGACGACGCTGGTCACGATGGGCATCGCGACGACGCTCATCGGCGCCCTGCCGACCTACGCGACCATCGGGGCGCTGGCGCCGGTCCTGCTCGTGGTGCTGCGCCTCGTGCAGGGCTTCGCGGTGGGCGGCGAGTGGGGCGGCGCCGTGCTCATCTCCGTCGAGCACGCACCGGAGTCCAAGCGCGGCTTCTACGGCAGCTTCCCCCAGCTCGGCGTCCCGATCGGGCTCATCGCGTCCAACGCGGCGTTCCTCGTGCTCGCGGCCGCGATGCCCGCCGAGGCGTTCGCGTCCTGGGGCTGGCGCATCCCGTTCCTGGCCAGCGCGCTGCTCGTCGCCGTCGGGCTGTACGTGCGGCTGCAGATCGAGGAGAGCTCGGAGTTCGTCGCCGTGAAGCGCACCGGCTCGATGGCCCTGCCGCTGGCCTCGGTGCTGCGCCACCACTTCCCGCAGGTGCTCTGCGGGATCGCCATGTTCACCGGGATCACGGGCATCGGCTACATGGCCGCGACGTACTCCATCCAGTACGGCTCCTCGCAGCTCGGGCTCCCGCGCGCCCCGCTCATCGCGATCGTGCTGGTCGTCGCCGTGCTCGAGGTGCCGATCATCCTGTGGTTCTCCGCCGCGTCGGACCGCTGGGGCCTCAGCCGCACGATCGTCGCCGGCAGCATCGCCACCGCCGTGGTCGCCGCCGTGTTCCTGCCGCTGCTCGCGACGGGCTCGCTGGTGCTCATCGCCGTCGCGGTGGCCGGGGCGCGCTGGGCGTCGGCTCCGATGTGGGGACCGTCAGCGGCGCTCGCCGCCGAGTGCTACCCACCGAGATCCGCTACAGCGGCGCGTCGGTGGGCTACCAGCTCGGCTCGATCGTCGGCGGCGCGCTCGCCCCGATCTTCACGACGCTGCTGCTCGCCTCGCCGCTGGGCATCGTCGGGGCCTCGGCCTACCTCGTGATCATCACGGTGCTGACCGGGGTCGGTGCGGTCGCGGCGTCCCGGTACACCCGTCGTGCCCGCACCGGCACGGCCGGGGAAGCCCGCGTCGCCTGAGCCGAAGATCACCAGGCCGAAACGCACCTTGCGAGCACCTCGTGAGGTGCGTTTCGGCCTGTTGATCTCGGGCCTCTCCTGGTTCGCGACAAATCCCATAGGATATCGTCGCGGCGGTGAGCAGCGCCGCCCCCGACACCGCCGTGCCGGGGGACGCCCCGGCGCTGCCGGAGCGGGTCGTGCTGCAGCTGCGCGAGCGCATCCTCTCCGGCGTGCTGCGCCCGGGGACGTTCCTGCGGCCCGACCGCCTGGCCGTCGAGCTCGGCGTCAGCCCGACGCCGGTGCGCGAGGCGCTGCAGGCGCTGCGCGCCGACGACATGGTGCGCGCCCTGCCGCGCCGCGGCTTCGTCGTCGCGCCGCTCGACCGCGGTGACGTCGTCGACCTGTTCGCCGTGCAGGCCCACCTCACCGGCGAGCTCGCCGCGCGCGCCGCCACCGCCCTGGACGCCGACGGGCTCGCGGTGCTGCGCGACCTGGCCGCGGAGGTCGACGCGCTCATCGTGAACGGTGAGCCGGGCGACCTCGCCCTCGCCGAGGCCGAGCACCGCTTCCACGCCGCGCTCAACCGGGCCGGCGGCGCGCGCAAGCTCGCGTGGCTGGTGGGGCGCGCCGCGCACTACCTGCCGCCGCGCTTCTACACCGACCGCGAGGCCTGGCGCACCGCCACGGTGGACGCCCACCGGCGGCTGCTCGCGGCCCTGGCCGCCGGCGACGCCGACACCGCCCGCGCGGCGATGGCGGGCCACGTCCTCGACGGCCGCGACCTCCTCGTCGCCCACCTGGAGGCCGTCGGCTTCTGGGACGAGACCTGATCACCCAGAGACACGCCAGAGACGCCCAGGAGACCGACGATGCCCGTCACCCTCACCGAGGAGCAGCAGGACCTCGCGACCGCCATCGGCGAGTTCGCCCGCCGCGAGGTGCCCGACAAGGCGCGGCGCGACGAGCTGACCGTCGAGGGCCCGCACTCGATGGAGATCTACCGCAAGATGGCCGACCAGGGCTGGCTCGGCATCGCGCTGCCCGAGGCGTACGGCGGGTCCGGCGGGTCGATGACCGACCTGCTCGTCTTCCTCGAGGAGACCTCGTACCACCAGATCCCCATCGGCGGCTTCGGCACCACGATCATCACCGCCGCCGCGCTCGAGCGGTCCGGGTCCGAGGAGCAGAAGCAGCAGTTGCTCAGCGACGTCATCAACGGCGAGCTGCTCGCGATCTCGATGTCCGAGCCCGGCGCGGGCTCCGACGTCGGCGGGCTCGTCTGCAAGGCCGAGAAGTCCGAGGACGGCTGGGTGGTCAACGGCCAGAAGACGTGGTGCTCCAACGCCCACATCTCGAAGCACATCCTGCTGGTCGCGCGCACCTCCACCGAGGGCGGCAAGCACGAGGGCCTGACGATGTTCATGGTCCCCACCGACGCCGACGGCCTCGAGATGCACGGCATCGAGACCATGGGCGGCAAGGAGGTCAACGACCTCTACTTCACCGACTGCCACCTGCCCGCCGACGCCGTCGTCGGCACCGAGGGGCAGGGCTGGCGCCAGCTCATGGCCGGGCTCAACCTCGAGCGCATGATCCTCGCCGGGCTGATGCTCGGCCTCGCGCGCCGGGCGTTCGACGACACCCTCGCCTACGTCAAGGAGCGCAAGCAGTTCGGGCGGCCCGTCGGCAGCTTCCAGGCGATGCGCCACCGGATCGCCGACAACGCGACCGAGCTCGCCGCGACGAAGCTGCTCGTGCACGACACCGCCCGCACGATCGACGCGAACCCGGGCGCGCTGTTCCCGCGCGAGGCGTCGATGGCCAAGCTCAAGGCCACCGAGATCGCCAAGCACCTCTCGCTCGAGGGCATGCAGATGCTCGGCGGCTACGGCTACGCCACCGAGTACGGCATGGAGCGGCTGCTGCGCCAGAGCGTGGTCTCCACCGTCTACGGCGGCACCAGCGAGATCCAGCGCGACATCATCGGCAAGACGCTGGGGCTGTAGGGGCGTGCTGCCCCCCGTGGAGCCGCGATCGGCCCGGGACCTCGTGCTCGGCCCGGTCGTGCTCTCGGCCACCGCGAACGTGGTCATGGAGCTGTCGTGGCCGGGGGTCGGGCACGGGGTCGCCGAGAGCCGCGTCGACTCCGGCAACGTCATGCTCCACCCGCTGCACCGCTTCCGGACCACCAACGCCTACCTCGCCGTGGCCCTGCTCGGCACCGTCGAGGAACGGTGCGCGTACCGGCGGGCGGTGGGCCGCTCGCACGCCCAGGTGCACAGCACCGCGGAGAGTCCGGTGTCCTACGACGCCTTCGATCCGGAGCTGCAGCGCTGGGTCGCGCTGTGCCTCTACCGCGCGTTCGAGGACACCTGGGGCCTGCTCGCCGGCGCGCCCGGTATGCGCCTGCCGGACGACGTCTACCGGGAGTGCGCGACGCTCGGGACGACGCTGCAGGTGCGGCCCGAGCAGTGGCCCGCCGACCGCGCCGCCTTCGACGACGCGTGGGACGACGGGCTGACCCACGTGCGGATCGACGACGCTGTCCGCGCCCACTTCCACCGGCTCCTGCGCGGCGACTTCCTGCCGGAGCCGGTGCGCCGGGCGACGGCGTCGACGCGGGCGTTCTGGACCACGGGGTTCCTGCACGAGCCGTTCCGCGCGCTGCTGGGCCTGGAGTGGTCGGCCGCCGACCAGCGCCGGTTCGAGGACCGGGGCCGCCGCCTCGGCGCGATCGTGCACCGGCTCCCGCCGTTCGTCCGGCAGGCGCCCTACAGCACTGCCCTGGCCGACCTGCGGGTGCGGCGGCGGCTGGGCCTGGCCCTCGTCTAGGAGGCCGGCTTCCAGCCGAGCGCCGGCCCCAGCTTCGTGGCCATGTCGGTGAGGATCTGCACGTAGTCCTCGTGCTCGAACGTGAACGGCAGCGCGAAGACGACCTCGCGGACCTCGCGGAACGCGGCGTCGGCGTACAGCTTCTCGGCGACCTCCTCGGAGGTGCCCAGAACGTCGGGCGCCGCGAGCAGGCCCGGTCCGGGCGGGCCCATCGGGGCGGCGGTGCGCGGGGTGCGCTTCTCGACGTAGGCCTCGTACTTGGCGCGCTGCTCCGGCGTCGCCGAGTCGGTCGGGATCACGACGAGGCCCTGCGAGACGCGCGCCGCCTCGCCCGCGGGGTGGTGCGCCCTGAACAGGGCGATCTGGCGCTGCTGGATCGCGGCGAAGTCCCAGCGTCCGTCGGTCTCGAGGTCGCTGTCCTCGGGCTTGATGATGTTGCTGGTGAGCAGGTTCAGGCCCTGCTCGGCGGCCCACTGCGTCGAGCGCCTGCTGCCGGCGCCGTACCAGATGCGGTCGGCCAGGCCGGGGGAGTGCGGCTCGACGCGGGCGGAGAACTCCTCGAAGCCCTGGGTGCCGGAGAACGTGCTGACCGGCTCGCCGCGCACCATCCGCAGGAAGCGGGCGACGCGCTCGTAGGTCAGGTCCTCGACGTCGGCGGTGTCGGGGTAGAGCGCGCCCTTGACGTCGTCCCAGTGGATGGGCGGGCCGACGCTGAAGCCGGGCTCGAGGCGCCCGCCGGACAGGATGTCGACGGTCGCGAGGTCCTCGGCCATCCGCAGCGGGTTCTCCCAGCCCAGCGGTGTCACCGCCGTCCCCATCGCGATGCGCGTCGTGCGCTGCGAGGCCGCGGCCATGATCGCGATGGGCGAGGAGATGCCGGTCTGGAAGTGCCGGTGGCGCAGGTAGGCGCTGTCGAAGCCCAGCCGGTCGCCCAGCTCGATGACCTCGAGCGTGCTCTCCATGCCGGGGCCGGGGTCGTCCCCGTCGAACAGGCCGAGAGTCAGGAAACCCAGCTTCTCGAGCGGGACGTCGGGCGTGGGCACGGCGGGGCTCCTCTCCGGTGAATCCGGTGACCGGGCAACGACGGCCGGGCCAGGGGTGTTCCCCGGCTACAACGCGGCGGCCGCCGCCGTGGCCACCGCCTGGTCCTGCTCGCCGGTGCCGCCGCTGACGCCCACGGCGCCGACCACGGAGTCGCCCGACATCAGGGGGACGCCGCCCGCGAAGATCATGATGCGGCCGTGGTTGGAGTCCTGGATGCCGTAGAACTGCCCGCCCGGCTGGGCGTTCGTGCCGAGGCCCTCGGTCGACACGTCGAACGCGCGGGCGCTGAACGCCTTGTTGATCGCCACGTCGACGCTGCCGATCCACGCGCCGTCCTGGCGGACGTGGGCCACGAGGACACCGCCCACGTCGACGACGGCGATGTTCACCGGCTGACCCTGCTCGTCCGCCGCCTTCTCCCCGGCGGCGATCACGCGGCGGGCGTCGTCCAGGGTCACGGTCTCGATCGAGCGCATGGTGGGTCCTCTCCGGACTGCGGGCGACGCCGGTGGGTCGACGCCCGCCCGCCATCGTGGCCGCGCCACCGCGTGGCGTCGAGCACCCGGTCCCTCGACGAGCGCTGAGTCATTCGACGGATCGCGGGAGGCCGCGCGTTCACTAGGGTCGACGGGGAGTCAGCAGGACCCGGCCGAGACGGAGTGATGACGTGGCGACCACGCGCGGTTTCCTCGGGCGGCGCAAGGAGCGCGATCCGCGCCTGCCGCCCGGCCAGTACGACGTCGGCGCCGGGTGGCCGGTGCTCACCGCGGAGGCCACGCCCCGCGTGGACGCCGACACGTGGACGGTCACCGTCGACGGTCTCGTCGAGACCTCGAAGACCTGGACGCTGCGCGAGCTGCGCACGCTGCCGCCCTCGGTGTACGCCGGCGACATCCACTGCGTCACCACGTGGTCGAAGCTGGACACGAACTTCACCGGCATCTCGGTCGACACGCTGTTCGCGGCGGTCGGCGTGCGGCCGGAGGCGACCTTCGTCGTCGAGACGTCCACCACCGGCTACACCACCAACCTCCCGATCGCGGACGTCACCGGCGGCAAGGCCTGGCTGGTGTGGGAGCACGAGGGCAAGCCGCTGACCCGCGAGCACGGCGGCCCGGTGCGGATGCTCGTGCCGCACCTGTACTTCTGGAAGTCGGCGAAGTGGATCTCGAAGATCACGCTGCTCGACCACGACGAGCCCGGCTTCTGGGAGGTGAACGGCTATCACGAGCGAGGCGACCCCTGGCGTGAGCAGCGCTTCGACGGGGACTGAGCCGGACCCGGAGCAGTACACCGTCCCCGACGACCGCGCGGGCGGGCCGAACGACCGGCGCGCGGCGGCGAAGTGGCGCGACGCGCGGGTCGTCGAGGTCGCGCACCCCGCGGTCGACGCGGTGGTGCTGCGCCTCGCCGTGCCCGAGCGGGTGCAGCACCACCCCGGCCAGCACTACGTGGTGCGCCTGCGCACCCCTGACGGCTACACCGCGCAGCGCTCGTACTCGGTGGCCTCGGCGCCGGGCGACGACCTCGTCGAGCTGTTCGTGGAGCGCATCGAGGACGGCGAGGTGTCGGGCTACCTCGCCGACGTCGTCGAGCCCGGCGACGAGCTCGAGGTCCGGGGGCCGATCGGGCGCTGGTTCGTGTGGAGCGGGCGCACCCCGGCGATCGGCATCGGCGGGGGCAGCGGGGTGGCGCCGCTCGTGGGCATGCTCCGCCACGCCGGCGACCTCGGGCACGTCGAGCGCCTGCGCCTCGCGGTCAGCGCCACCACCCGGGCGCGCCTGCCCTACGCCGGCGAGCTCGAGGCCGCCGGCGCCCGGATCGCGCTGACCCGCGAGACCGGGCCGCACGCCGGGCGCCTCGACGCCGAGGCGATCGGCGCGCTCGTCGACCCGGCCGCGGCCGTGTACCTCTGCGGCTCCGCGCGCTTCACCGGCGCGATGGAGACGCTGCTCGTGGACGCGGGCCAGCCCGCGGGGACGATCCGTGTGGAGCGCTTCGGCCCCACGGGCTAGTTCAGGTGGCGTTGCCAGTCGGCCGGGACGCGGTCGGCCGGCCCGGGCACCGTCTGGTCCTCCGGGTGGTTCTGCGCCCCGGCCAGCACCGGGCCGTGGCCCACCGTGCCGTCGCGGTCGTCGAAGAACCAGTCCTCGCCGGGCTCGAAGCTCGTGAGGATCGGGTGCCCCTGCTCGCGGGCGTGACGGGTCGCGTGCTGGCTCGGCGAGGAGTCGCAGCACCCGATGTGCCCGCACGCGGCGCAGCGGCGCAGGTGGAACCACCACCCGCCGGCCGCGTCGCACTCCCGGCAGCCGGTGCCCGAGGGCTGGGCGTGCGGGTCGATCTCGGGCCCGTCGCTCGACGTCACGAGGCCTCCTCGGTGGGCGCCGCCAGCCCGAGGGCCCGGCGGTCGTCGGCGGGTACGTCGGCCAGGTACTCGGGGTGCGAGCCGAGCCAGTGCTGCACGTAGGGGCACCGCGGGACGACGGGCGCTCCCGCCGCGCGGGCGGCCTCGAACACCGCCCGGACGAGCCGGCTGGCCAGCCCCCGGCCCTCGTAGGCGTCGTCGACCTCGGTGTGCACCAGGACGACCGCCGCGGGGGCGTCGCCGTCGCCGTGGCGGTGGTGCATGTCCATGTGCCCGGCCTCGGTGCCGTCGACCCGCAGCACGGCGCTGTCGCCGTCGAGGTCCACGTCCACCCGGACGTCGTTCTCGTCGCCCATCGCTCTCCTCCTCGGCTCGCCCCCGCCCCGCCCCATCCTGCTCCCGCCCGGCGGCGAGCGCCGGTGAACTGCGGCACCCCGCGTTGACGTCCTCCCCGGGCGGGCGCACGATCGGGACCGATCGGTCCGGGACCGGTCGGTCCACGAGGAGGAACCATGAGGGACGCGGTCATCGTCGACGCCGTGCGCACCCCGCTCGCCAAGGGCAAGCCCGGTGGGGCGTACGCGCAGGTGCACCCGGTGGAGCTGCACGCGCACGTGCTGCGGGCACTCGTCGACCGGACGGGGCTCGACCCCGCCGAGGTCGACGACGTGATCGGCGGCGCGGTGGGGCAGGTCGGCGAGCAGAGCGGCAACACCACCCGCTTCGCGGCGCTGGCCGCGGGCTTCCCCGAGTCGGTGCCCGGGGTGACGGTCGACCGCCAGTGCGGGTCGAGCCAGCAGGCGCTCTCGTTCGCCGCGCAGGGCGTGGCCGCCGGGGCCTACGACATCGCGATCGCGTCGGGGGTCGAGTCGATGTCGCGCATCCCCATCGGCAGCCAGACGGTCGTGGACGGCGTCCGCCAGGACGTCGCCGGCCCGTCGGTGGCCGGTCGCTACGCGCCGGGGCTGGTCCCGCAGGGCGTGAGCGCGGAGCTCATCGCGCGCCGCTGGGGCCTGTCGCGCACGCAGCTCGACGAGTTCGCGCTCGCGAGCCACCAGAAGGCCGCCGCGGCGTGGGCGGACGGCCGGTTCGCCGCCGAGGTCGCGCCGCTGAAGTCGGCGCGTGCCGACGGCTCGCTCGAGCGGCTCGAGACCGACGAGACCATCCGCCCCGGCACCACCGCCGAGGCCCTCGCCGGCCTGCGTCCCGCCTTCGCCGACGCCCGCTGGACCGAGCGCTTCGGTGAGATCGACTTCTCGGTGACCGCGGGCAACGCCAGCCCCTACAACGACGGCGCCGCGGCCCTGCTCGTGACGACCTCGGAGATCGCCGCCGCCCACGGGTGGACCCCGCGCGCCCGGGTGCACACCGCGACGGTCACCGGCGACGACCCGGTCTCCATGCTCACCGGGATCATCCCCGCGACCGCGAAGGTGCTCGCCCGCGCCGGGCTCGCGCTGGGCGACATCGACGCCTTCGAGGTCAACGAGGCCTTCGCGTCGGTGGTGCTGTCGTGGATCGCCGAGACCGGCGCCGACCCGGCGCGGGTCAACGTGAACGGCGGCGCGATCTCCATCGGCCACCCGCTCGGCGCCAGCGGCGCGCGGCTGGCCACCACCCTGCTCGGCGTCCTCGAGCAGACCGGCGGGCGCTACGGACTGCAGACCATGTGCGAGGCCGGCGGCACCGCCAACGCCACGATCGTCGAGAGGATCGACCGGTAGGTGCTCAGCTCGGTGCGTGCCCCTCGGCCGGGGTCAGGGGCGTGATGCGCACCCGGGCCACGCGGTGCCCGTCGACGGCCGCGACGGTGAAGCGGTGGCCGAGGCCGTCGACGGCGTCGCCGACGTCCGGGGTGCGCCCGAGCTCCTGCAGCACGAAGCCGCCGAGCGTGTCGAACGACCCCTCGGGCAGCGTGATCCCGGTCTGCTCGGCGACGTCGCTGCGGTGCAGCAGGCCGTCGGCCTCCCAGGTGCCGTCGGCCTGCGGCCGGGCGGGCACGGCCTTGGGGTCGTACTCGTCGCGGATCTCGCCGACGATCTCCTCGACGAGGTCCTCGACGGTGACGATGCCGTCGGTGCCGCCGTACTCGTCGATGACCACGGCGAGGTGCCCACCGCCGCGGCGCATCAACGACAGCGTGTCGAGCACCGGCTTGCTGCCGGGCAGGATCGTCACGGTGCGCGCGAGGTCGCGCAGCCGCGGCGGCGTGCCGTCGGGCAGTGGGCGCGCGGTGAGCAGGTCGCGGACGTGGACCACGCCGACGACGTCGTCGACCGTGTCGCCGATGACGGGGTAGCGCGAGTGCGGGCGGTCGCTGACGTGCGTGACGGCGTCGGTGGCGAGGACGTCGGCGTCGAGGAAGTCCACCTCGGTGCGCGGCACCATGACCTCGCTGATGACGCGGTCGGTGGCGGTGAAGGCGTCGGTGAGCAGGCGGCGCTCGGCGGCGGTCAGGGTGCTCGTGGTGCGCACCATGTCGCGCAGCTCGTCCTCGCTGACCTCGTCGGCGGGTGTGCGCGGGTCGACGCCGAGCACCCGCACGACCGCGTTGGTCGAGCGCGACAGCAGCCAGATCAGCGGTCGGGTGAGCGTCGCGAGGCGGTCGAGCACCGGCGCCGTCGTCAGCGACACCGCCTCGGGCTTCTGCAGCGCCAGGCGCTTGGGCACCAGCTCGCCCACCACCAGCGACAGGTACGACACCAGCGCCGTGACCAGCACGAGAGCCGCGGTCGACGCGAGCGCGATCGGCAGGCCGAGCCCCGCGAGCCCCGGCTGCAGGCGGGTGGCGAGCGTCGCGCCGCCGTAGCTCGAGGCGAAGAAGCCGGTGAACGTCACGCCGATCTGCACGGCGGACAGGAAGCGGTTCGAGTCGCCGCGCAGGCGGGCCACCGCCCGCCCCCGCGCGCTGCCCTCGGCGAGCGCCGTCACCTGCCCCGAGCGCAGCGACACCAGCGCGATCTCCGCGGCGGCGAAGAAGCCGCCGATGAGCACGAAGAGCAGCACCAGCCCGATCTCGAGCGCGACGTCCACCCCCCGATCCTCCCAGCCGGGAGGTATCGGAGGAGTCGGGCGGGGAGCCGGGCGTCTTGCCCCGGGCCGCTCCGCCGGTCAGGGTGACGCCGTGCTGGCGGAGACCCTGCGGGACCCGGTGGTGGTGGCGGCGCCGTTCTTCGTCGCCTTCATCCTGCTCGAGGCCGTGTCGTTCCACGTCCTGGCCGACGACGACCTGCGCGGCTACGAGCGCCGCGACGCCTGGACCAGCATCACCATGGGCCTCGGGTCGCTGGTGTTCACCGGGATCGCGCGCGGGCTGGCCCTGCTGGGCTACGCGGTGCTCTACGAGCTGACCCCGCTGCGCCTCGACCCGGCGCACCCGCTGACCTGGGTCGGCGTCCTGCTCGGGGTTGACCTCCTCTGGTACCTCTACCACCGCAGCTCGCACCGCATCCGGCTGCTCTGGGCCGCGCACCAGGCGCACCACAACAGCACCTACTTCAACTACTCCACCGCGGTGCGCCAAAAGTGGAACCCGTGGTTCGAGGTGCTGTTCTGGGTGCCGCTGCCGCTGCTCGGCGTGCCGCCCTGGATGGTGTTCACGGCCTTCTCGATCAACCTCGTCTACCAGTTCCTCGTGCACACCGAGCGCGTCGGCACGCTCCCGCGCCCGATCGAGCTGGTGTTCAACACCCCGTCGCACCACCGCGTGCACCACGCGAGCGATCCCGAGTACCTCGACAAGAACTACGGCGGCATCCTCATCGTCTGGGACCGGCTGTTCGGCACGTTCGCGCCGGAGACGCACCGCCCGACCTACGGGCTCACCCGCCCCGTGGGCACCCAGAACGTCCTCGCCCTGCAGTACCGCGAGTTCGGCGCGATCGCCCGCGACGTGCGACGGGCCGGCGGGTGGCGCGAGCGCGTCGGCTACGTCCTGCGCCCGCCGGGGTGGCGGCCGCGCGCCGAGGTCTGACCGGTCCTCAGGCGATGCGGTGCGCCCGCGTCCCCGGCACCGCGGGGAAGCGCCGGGTGACCTCGGGGTCGTGGCCCGGCACCACGAGCTCCGGCGCGTCGGCCAGCTCCCGCACCCGGTCGAACGCGGCGTAGACGTCGGGCATCGCGTGCAGGATCGGCGCGGGCCGGTCGTCGGCGAGGTTCTCGGCGAAGTGGGCCGCGTCGGAGGCGAGCACCACCCACCCGGCCGCGGTGTGCACGCGCACCACCTGCATGCCCGCGGTGTGCCCGCCGACGCGGTGCACGCTCAGCCCCGGCGCGAGCTCCCGGTCGCCGTCGACGAGCGCGAGGCGGTCGCTGCCGAGCACGTGGCGCACGTCCGCGTCGGTGCAGAGCCAGTGCTCGCGGTGGATGCGGGCGGCGACCGGCCCGGTCCAGTAGTCGGCCTCGGCGCGCTGCACCACGTACCGCGCCCGCGGGAAGCGGGCCACGGTGCCGGTGTGGTCGTGGTGCAGGTGGGTCAGCACGACGTCGGTGACGTCGCCCGGGTCGACGCCCAGCGCGGCGAGCCCGTCCACCGGCGAGCCGTGGAACTCCAGGCCGGGCAGGGCTGAGTGGTGCTCCGGGTCGAGGCCCGCGTCGACGAGCACCACCCGCCGGTCGGAGACGGCGAGCCACACGTAGTACGCGGTGGGGTGTGGCTCGCCGGACCGATCGTCGTGGCCGAGGAAGTGCTGGCCCCGCAGGCCCTCGCGCGACGCGAAGTGGATCGCGTGGACGACGAAGACCTCCGGGGCCTCCGACTCCGGGCTCACGACGCCGTGGCCGTGACGCGGTCGGACGACGACCGCGGCACCGGCTCGCCGCCGAGCTGCTCGGTGGGCGTGTGGACGTAGTCGCGCCCGGTGCCGACGGCCACCGCGTTGATCACGCAGACCACGGCGACGACCGACGCGACGGCCACCCAGTTGCTGCCGTCCCCGCCGGCGACCGCGGCCGCGATCGAGGGGGCGAAGCCGGCCACGGCGAACCCGATCTGGGTGCCGACGGCCGTGCCCGACAGCCGGACCCGGGCGGGGAACATCTCGCCGTAGAAGGCGGGCCACACGCCGCCGGTGGCGCTGTGGACCACGCCGAACATGAGGATGCCGACGACGAAGATCAGCGCGTAGTTGCCGGTGGAGATCGCGCCGAGGTAGCCGAACATCAGCACCCCACAGCCGATCGTGCCGGCGAGGAACACCGGCTTGCGCCCGATCCGGTCGGCGAGCAGGCCGAAGAGCGGGATCGCCGCGAGCGCGACGATGTTGGCGAGCACGCCCACCCACAGCATCGCACTGCGCGAGAGCCCGACGGTGTTCACCGCGTACGACAGCGCGTAGACGGTGAAGATCGTGCTGACCGTGGCGATCGTCGACGCACAGATCACGCGCACCACCGAGCCGAGGTGGTCGCGGAACAGCACCGCGAGCGGCAGGCGCGCGACCTCGTCCTTCGTGCGCTCGCGCTCGAAGACCGGCGTCTCCTCCAGCGTGCGGCGGATGAGCAGGCCCGCGACCACCACGACCGCGCTGAGCCAGAACGGCAGCCGCCAGCCCCAGGTCAGCAGGTCCTCCTCGGGCAGCACGGCCACCGGCAGGAACACCGCCGTGGCCAGGACCTGGCCGAACTGCGTGCCCCCGAGGGTGAAGCTCGTGTAGTAGGCGCGGCGGTTCGCCGGGGCGTGCTCCAGGCTCATGGAGTTGGCGCCGGCCTGCTCCCCGCCGGCCGAGAAGCCCTGCAGCAGGCGCAGCAGCACGAGCAGGATCGGGGCGGCGATGCCGATCGTGGAGAAGGTGGGCAGGCAGCCGACCGCGAACGTCGCGATGCCCATGAGCAGCACGGTGGCGACGAGGACGCGCTTGCGGCCGAAGCGGTCACCGATGTGGCCGAGCACGAGGGCGCCGATCGGACGCGCCAGGTAGCCGACGCCGAACGTGGCGAGCGCGAGCAGTGTGCCGGTCGCCGGCGCGGAGGAGGGGAAGAACAGCTTGTTGAACACCAGCGCGGCCGCGGTGCCGTAGATGAAGAAGTCGTAGTACTCCAGCGCGCTGCCGATCCAGGCCGCCAGGGCCGCCTTCCGCGGCTGGGCGGTGGGGGCCGGGGCGGGCGGGGGTGAGGACACGGGGCCTCCCTGACGTGGTGCTGCGGTGCGACACACGTCCGACGCGCGGGCCGGTATGTACCGTCTGGTTACGTACCGGATGGTGAGTTGAGTCGCAGCGCCGTGTCAAGGACCGGTCACGCACGGCCGACGTGGGCGGTCATGTACCCGAGCACCAGGTCGCCGAGCATCCGGCGCTGGTGGGCCCGGCGCGCCGGGTCGAGCAGGTCCCGGTCGAAGACGGCCGCGAAGGTGTGCCGGTTCGCGGTGCGGAAGATGCAGAACGCGCTGATGACCATGTGCACGTCGAGGGCGTCGACGTCGTCGCGGAACAGGCCGGCCGCCCGGCCACGGGCGAGGATGTCGCCGAGGACGTCCACGGCCGGCGCGGCGAGCCCGGGCAGCAGCGGCGAGGTCCGCAGGTGCTCGGCGTGGTGGATGTTCTCGATGCTGACCAGTCGCACGAACGCCGGGTGCGACTCGTGGTGGTCGAACGTCAGCTCGGCCAGCGAGCGCAGCGCCCGCGCCGGATCGAGGTGCTCGACGTCGAGCTGCTGCTCCAGCGCGCGGATGCCGCCGTACGCCTGCTCCAGCACCGCGACGTAGAGGCCGCGCTTGCTGCCGAAGTAGTAGTAGATCATCCGCTTGGTCGTGCGCGTCCGCGCGGCGATCTCGTCGACCCGCGCCCCGGCGAGGCCGCGCTCGGCGAACTCCTCGGTGGCGATCTCGAGGATCTCGGCCCGGGTGCGCTCGGCGTCGCGCCGCCGCTCCGGGTCGGACTGCTCCGCGGCGCTCACGACGCTGCTCCGCTCACGGGCCCGACCCTAACGAGGCGGGGGTTCCGTCAGCGGCCCCGATCGGCTACAAGTAACCAGGCGGTACATAGACCAGCGGGACGAGGTGAGTGCGTGCCCTCCGTGACGAGCCCCCTGCGCACCGGGCTGATCGGGGCGGGCATCGGCCCGTCGCTGTCGCCGGCGCTGCACGAGCGCGAGGCGCGCGAGCTGGGCCTGGAGTGCCGCTACGAGCGCTTCGACCTCGACGTCCTCGGGCTGGGCCCGGCCGACGTCGGCGGGCTGCTGGCCCGCACCCGCGACGAGGGTCTCGCCGGGGTGAACGTCACGCACCCCGTCAAGCAGGCGGTCATCGCCCACCTCGACGAGCTGTCCGCGGACGCGGCGGCGATCGGCGCGGTCAACACCGTGGTGTTCTCCGGGGGGCGCGCCGTCGGCCACAACACCGACTGGTCGGGCTTCCGCGACGGGCTGCGCGACGGCCTGCCCGACGCGGCGCGCACCCGCGTGGTGCTGCTGGGCGCGGGTGGGGCCGGCGCGGCCGTGGCCCACGCGCTGCTGCGCCTGGAGGTCGGCACGGTCGCGGTGCTCGACACCGACGCGGCGCGCGCACGGGCCCTCGCCGCCGACCTCGTGGCGCGCGCCGGGCCCGGGCGCGCCGAGGGGCACCCGGCCACCGCCGCGGCCGTGGTCCTCGCCGGCGCCGACGGCCTGGTGCACGCCACCCCCGTCGGCATGGCCGCCCACCCGGGCCTGCCCCTGCCCGCCGAGCTCCTGCGCCCGGACCTGTGGGTGGCCGACGTCGTCTACCGGCCGCTGGAGACCGAGCTGCTGCGCCGCGCGCGCGAGCGCGGGTGCCGCACCCTCGACGGCGGGCGGATGGCCGTCGGACAGGCCGCCGAGGCGTTCCGGCTGTTCACCGGCCTCGACCCCGACCCCGCCCGGATGCGGCGGCACCTCCTCGAGCTGGTCGGTCCCGGACGGGAGGGCTCCCGTGTCGCGTGAGCCCCGCACCGCCCTGGCCACGGTGTGCCTGTCGGGCACGCTCGAGGACAAGCTGGCCGCCGCCGCGGCCGCGGGGTTCGACGGCGTCGAGATCTTCGAGCCCGACCTCGTCGCCTCGCCGATGCCGCCCGGCGAGGTCCGGCTGCGCTGCGACGACCTCGGCCTGTCGGTCGACCTGTACCAGCCGTTCCGCGACCTCGACTCCACCGACGCCGACCGCTTCGCGGCCAACCTGCGCCGCGCCGACCACAAGTTCGACGTCATGGCCGCCCTGGGCGCCGACACCGTGCTGGTCTGCTCGTCGGTCGGCGCCGACGCGGTCGCCGACCCCGACCGGCTCGCCGAGCAGCTCGCCGCCCTCGCCGCGCGCGCCGGCGACCGGGGGCTGCGCATCGCGTACGAGGCGCTCGCGTGGGGCGCGCACGTCGACACCTGGGAACGGTCGTGGGACGCGGTCCGCCGCGCCGACCACCCGGCGCTCGGGCTGTGCCTGGACAGCTTCCACATCCTGTCGCGGGGCTCCGACCCGGCCGGGATCGCCGACGTGCCGGGGGAGAAGCTGTTCTTCCTCCAGCTCGCCGACGCGCCGGCGCTGTCGATGGACGTGCTGCAGTGGAGCCGCCACCACCGGCTCTTCCCCGGACAGGGCGCGTTCGACCTGCCGGCCTTCCTCGCCCCGGTCCTGGCCGCGGGCTACGCCGGGCCGCTGTCGCTCGAGGTGTTCAACGACGTCTTCCGCCAGGCCGACCCCGGGCGCACCGCCGTCGACGCGCACCGCTCGCTGCTCGCGCTCGCCGAGGCGACGGCGGCCCGCGGGCACGGCGCCGACCCCGTCGCCGCGCCCGCCCCGGAGGTCCGCGGCTGGGCGTTCGTGGAGATCGGCGCGGGCGGGGACGGCGAGGCGGCCGAGCTGACCGGCGCGCTCGGCGCCCTGGGCTTCACCCGCACCGGGCGCCACCGCACCAAGCCCGTCGAGCGCTGGGAGCAGAGCGGCGCGCGGGTCCTCGTCAACCGCTCCGGCGGCCCCACCGCGATCACCGCGCTCGGGGTCGAGACCACCGACGCCGCGGCCGCGGCCCGGCGCGCGGAGCGTCTCGGCGCCCCGCGCCTCCCCCGGCAGCGGGGCCCGGCCGAGGCGGACCTCGACGCCGTCGCCGCCCCCGACGCGACCGCGGTCTTCCTCTGCCCCGCGGGCGCCGCGGCGTCGTGGACGGCTGACTTCGTGGCCACCGACGACCCGCCCGGCGCGGCGGTGGGCGTCACGGGGGTCGACCACGTGGGGCTCGCGCAGCCCTTCGACCACTTCGACGAGGCGACGCTGTTCTACCGCGCGGTGCTCGGGCTCGGGTCCGCAGCGACCGCCGAGGTCGCCGCGCCGTTCGGGCTGGTGCGCAGCCGCGTCGTGGTCGACCCCGCGCGGCACCTGCGGCTCGCGCTCACCGTGTCGCTGCTGCGCCGCGGGACGTGGGCGCCCGGGGTGGCCGAGCCACAGTACGTCGCGCTGGCCACCGACGACGTCGTCGCGGCGGCCCGCGCGGCGCGGGCCGCTGGCGCGCCGCTGCTGGCGATCCCCGACAACTACTACGACGACCTCGAAGCCCGCCTGGAGCTCCCGCACGAGCGCGTCGCGGTGCTGCGCGAGCTGGGGATCCTGCACGAGCAGACCCCGCAGGGCGCCTACCTGCAGGTGTGCACCGAGGTCCTCGGCGGGCGCATCTTCCTGGCCCTCGTGCAGCGCGTCGGCGAGCACGACGGCTACGGCTGGACCGACGCACCGGTGCGGATGGCCGCCCACCGGCGCCGGCGGCTGGTGCGCTCGTCCGGGCGGTGAGCGTGCCGCCGGTGTGACGTGGGTAACCCCGAGGGTCGTCGCGCGAGCGGCGACGAGTCATCGGAGGTGGGCCATGGCCGCAGGACCCGAGGCAGGACCTGACGCGAGGCGCGAGCCGACCAAACCGCTCGCGCGGCACGACGCCGACGAGCCGGTGCGCAAGGGCAACGTCCACGGGCTGCTCGAGGCCGCGCGGATGTGGGCGAGCCAGCAGGGCATCCCGGTGCCGCGCACGGGACCGGTGCCACAGGAGGTCCTCGCGCAGTACAAGCGCCGGCAGACCTGGGAGTAGCTCGGACACACGTGAGCGATCTTTGGGCCTATGGGCCCAAAGATCGCTCACGTGGGGGTCAGAAGCCGTTGGGGTCGCTGGCGAAGGTCTCGTAGTTGCCGTCGGCGTTGGTGTCGACCGCGGAGGAGTCGAAGTCGCCGTCGTTGTCGGTGTCGACGAGGATCGTCTCGCCGTAGCCGTCGGCGTTGGTGTCCACGACGCCGGTCTCGAAGCTGCCGTTGTGGTCGGTGTCGGCGACGATCGTGTCGATGTAGCCGTTGCCGTCCTCGTCGGTGGCGGTGGACTCGAGGTGGCCGTGCTCGTCGAGCTGGTAGGTGCCCACCTGGGTGCCGTCGGCCTCGTAGATGTTGCCGTCGGACGCGAAGTGGCGGTCGGTGCTCATGGCGGGTGCTCGCTCTCTGTGTGCTCGGTGCCGGTGCGGTGGGCTCTCGGCACTGTGACGGTGCGAGCGGGCGGGGATGTTCCGGCCCCGAGCAGCAATTCTCTGCGCGACCGCCCGCTCACGCGCCGTGTCGGCGGCGGAACGTGCTCGGCGGCTCGTGGAACGTCTCCTTGAACGCCCGGCTGAACGCGGCCAGGTCGGCGAAGCCGCAGCGCAGCGCGACGTCGGTGACCGACAGGTCGGTGCGACGGGGGTCGGCCAGCTCGCGCCGCCCGTGCTCCAGGCGTCGCTGCCGCACCACGCGGCCCACCGTCGTCGCCGCGTCCGCGAAGGCCCGGTGCAGCTGGCGCGTCGACACGAAGTGCGCCCGCGCGATCATGTCCGGCCCGCGAGACCGGCGAGGCCCAGCCGCTCAACCTGCTCTCGCCCAAGTCCCACGCCTACATCAACTCGAGCGCCGGCGACCAGGCGATGCAGAAGCGCGTGCAGGGCGAGCAGACGGTGACCATCCACCCCGCGGACGCCGAGGCCCGGGGCGTCGCGGACGGGCAGTACGTGGCCGTGTCCAACGACCGCGGACGCTTCGTCGCCCTGGCGCGGATCTCCGACGAGGTGGCCCCGGGCGTGGTCGTGTGCCCGATGTGGTCGTGGGCGAAGAACGCGAAGGACGGCTCGACGGTCAACGCCGTGAACCCGTTCGCGTTCGCCGACCTCGGCAACGCCCCGACGTTCTCCGACACCCGCGTGGAGGTCGCGCCGGTCTAGCGCCGGTCCAGCTCAGCGAGCCGCGAGCGCTCCGGGTGCCGGCTCGGCGGGGGTGCGCGGTGCGGGCGCGGTGCGCGCCGTCGCGGCGGCGCCGGCCTCGGCGTCGGCGCGGATCCGGCGGGCCGCGCGCTCGGCGGCGTCGGTGACGTCGGCGCCGTCGCGCGCGAGCACGCGGAACAGCTCGGCGAGCGCGGCGGCGGACGACCCGGACAGGGTCACCCCGCCGTCGTGCCGCGCACACGGCGCGAGGGCGCGGGCGGTCCGGCGGCACTCGTCCGCCGTGTCACCGCCCGCGGACACGGACCGACTCCGGGACGTCGCCCGCCTGGACCGCAGCGGGGGTGTCGTGCCAGACGTACTGGAACGAGTCGCGGGACGGCGTGGGGCGACGGCGCTCGACGCGCGTCCCGTCGCCGGCCGACTCGGCCGGACGGGACCGGCGCGTCGCTTCGGCGCGCCAGTGCAGGTGCCACATGGGCGGGGACCTCCTCGTCCACCACCGGGGCCGTGCGCGCGGGGAGCCCGGGGGGCTCCGGGCGAGCACGGAGGGTCGACCGTTGCTCGCGGACTGAACACGGCACCGCCGATGGTGGTCCCGGTCACGCGTCGTCCGCCAGGCGGACCGGATCTGGACCGAAACAGCACCTCTTCGGCCCACGTCGCCGTCACTCGGATACGCGCAGCCCGAGGATCCGCTCGAGCACCCGGAAGCGGAGCGCCAGGCTCAGGGTGACGAACCACAGCACCAGCCCGATCGCGGGGATCTGCACCACCGGCGGGTCGGGCGCGGTCAGCCCGAAGTACTCGCGTGTCGCCGGCACGATCAGGACGACGGCGAACGCGACGAACAGGCCCAGCGCGAGCCACGTGGGCCGGCGGTCGGCGCTGACCGGCGCCCACGCGGTGAAGATCCGGTGTGGGGGCTCGAGCAGCAGGATGAGCACGATCGCCGTGGTCGAGACGAACACCGACATCGCCGACTGCGCACCGAGGGTGGCCGAGGCCTCGACGAAGTCGGCGTCGACGCCGTAGGTGAGGCCGGTGTACTGCTCGAACAGGCGGATGGCGTCCGGGAAGGGCGTGCCGGTGAAGCCGTCGAGGATCTGGCGGTAGAGGTAGGCGTAGATCGCGGTGGCGAACCCGGCGGTCAGCACGCCGACCGGGATGACGAACCGGGCGAGGGACACCAGCAGGTCGTCGGCCGGCGGGTCGGGGCGCGCCCACAGCGTCAGGAAGAACGTCGGCACGCCGACGGTGAACAGCGTCAGCCCCACCTGCGTCGGCGTGTACGGGAAGCCGAGCCCGAGCAGCGTGACGGTGAGGATGACGAGCATCTGGGTCGAGACCCGCGAGAGGAACAGGTACATCGACGAGCTGACCCCGGCGATGATGCGGCGCCCCTCGGTGCGGGCGGGCGGCAGCGTGGTGAACGAGTCGTCCAGCAGGACGATGTCGGCGACGTCGCGCGTCACCGAGCTGCCCGAGCGCATCGCGACGCCGACCTGCGCCCGCTTGAGCGCGCGGGCGTCGTTGACCCCGTCGCCGACCATCGCCACCTGGTGCCCCGCGCGGCGCAGCGCGTCGACGATCTGCTCCTTCTGCTCCGGGGCGACGCGGCCGAAGACGCCGTGGGTGTCGACGGCCTCGTCGAAGGCGGAGCCCTCGAGCGCGGCGAGCGCCGGCCCGGAGATCGCGGGCGCGTCGAGCCCGGCGCGGCGTGCGAGGGCGGCCACGGTGTCGGGGTCGTCGCCCGAGATCACCTTGACCGCGACGCCCTCCGCGCCGAGCCCGGCGAGCACGTCGGTGACGCCCTCGCGCAGCTCGTCGGCCAGGGCGACCAGCGCCACCGCGCGCAGGCGGGGCAGCGCCGGGCGGTCGTCGGCGTCGCGCACCGCCCCGGTGCCGCGGGCGAGCACGAGCACCCGCAGGCCCTGGTCGGTGCGCCGGCGGACGGCGTCGTCGGCGGCGAGCGCACCGTCGGCGAGCGCGGGACGCAGCGTCGACGGCGCCCCGAGCACCAGCGACGTGCCGTCGGCGAGCGTGATGCCGCTCCAGCGCAGCGACGAGCGGAACTCCACCTCGTCGACGACCTCGCCCGCCGCGCCGGGCAGGGACTCGTCGGCGGCGAGGGCGGCGGTGGTGGCGTTGGTGCTCGTCACCGAACGGGCGAAGGTGCCGAGCAGCGCCCGCGCGCCGGCCTCGTCCCCGCCGGCGGGCACGACCTCGACGAGGCTGAGCCGCCCGCTGGTCAGCGTGCCGGTCTTGTCGGTGCACACGACGTCGACGCGGCTGACGGCCTCGACGGCGTTCGTACGCTGGACGAGGGCGCCGCGGCCGGCGATGCGCGCCGCGCCGACGGTGTAGGCCACGGCGATGAGGAAGAACAGGCCGTAGGGCACCAGGCCCGAGAGCACCGCGGAGGTCTGGACGAAGCGCAGCACGGTCGAGCCGTCGAGCAGGGCCTGCGCGAGGATCGCGCCGCTGATGAGCACGACGAGCGTGATGACGATGCGCACCACCAGCTCGATGCGCCACTGCAGCGGGGTCAGCACCGAGGTGTCCGCGCGCGCCGCGAGCGTCAGCCGGCCGGCGTGGCTGTCGGTGCCGACGTGCTCCGCGCGCTGCAGGCCCTCGCCGCCGGAGCACGAGCTGCCGGACAGGAGCACGTCGCCCACGCCCTTGGCGACGGGATCGGACTCCCCGGTCAGCAGCGACTCGTCGGCCTCCACCCGGCCGCCCGCCCCCGTCACCGCGACCAGCGGCCCGTCGACCACGACCTGGTCGCCCGTGCGCACCCGCAGCAGGTCGCCGACGACGACCTCGCCCGGCCCGACGGCCCGCTCCTCGCCGTCGCGGACGACCGTCACGGGCTCGCGGGCCAGCAGCTGCAGGCGGTCGAGCTGGCGCTTGGCGCGCAGCTCCTGCACCGCCGCCAGCGCGGCGTTGATGATGCCGAGACCCACGCTGACCAGCGCGTCGCTGTAGCGCCCGAGGACGAGCAGCGCGAGGCCGATGGCGAACAGCGTGTTGTTGTAGAAGGAGAAGACCGTGGTGCGCAGGATGCGCGCGGTGGTCCGCTCCGATCCCGAGACCGGCGTGTTGGCGCGGCCCTCCCGGGCGAGCTCCCGGGCCCGCGTCTCGGTCAGGCCGTCCGTGTCCACGCCGGAGATGATCCTGGGCGTGCCTGATCCGGAGCTGAAGGGGCCGGAGTCGGCTGTCACTTGCGTGCCGGGATGGCAAGTATGTCCGGGCGAGGCCATGGGGCGCGCGGGTCGCCGTGCTCGAGGGACTCGACCATGGGTGGCTCGCGCAGGACCCGTCCCGTGCCGCGAGGGTGCTCGTGGACTCCTGGGCGTCGGTGCCGACCGGGGTCGGCGCGACATAGGGCGAAGATCGCGTCGAGACTGCGCTCGACCCCTGTTTCCGCTCGTGGGTGGGACTGTCGGGGGTGTGGTCTAGCTTCGAACACATGAGCGAAGGTGGGGTTGTCGGGCCGGTCGAGCGGGAGGCGCTCGACCGGTTCCGGGAGCGCTACGTCGCCCTGCGCCGCGAGCAGTACCGGTTGTTGGAGGACGTCGCCGACCTGCAGCGGCTGGGGGTCGCGCAGCAGACCGGGGACCGGTTCACCGAGCGCCTGCTCCAGGATCTGGGGCGGCTCAACCGGCGCGACGCGGACCGGTTGGTCGACGAGACCGCCGACCTCGTCCCCCAGCTCGCCCTGTCCGGCCAGCCGCTGCCGCCGCGTCTGCCCTGCACCGCCACCGTCTACGCCGCCGGAGAGATCGGCCCCGGTCACGTGGCGATCATCCGCCGGACCATGGCGCGCCTCGACAAGGTCGACGGTCTCGATCCGGCGGTGTGGTCCGAGTATGAGGCGACGTTGGCCGAGGCCGCGACCCGGCTGTCGCCGGATGCGTTGGTGAAGGTCGCGGCCCGGGTGCTGGCCTACGCCGACCCCGACGGCGCCGCCCCGGATCCGCGCGAGGAACGCGACGACGAGCTGCTGATCTCCTCGCGGCGGGACGGGACGTTGCGGATGACCGCCACCTTCCGCGGGGCGGTGAACGCCGAGATCGTCCGCGAGGGCTTCGACGCCGCCTCCACCCCGGCCGGGCCGGACGACGACCGGTCGTTGGGCAACCGGCAGGCGGGGGCGCTGGTCGAGTTCGTGCTCGGCGCGCAGGGTGCCGGCGGCATCCTCGCCGATGACGACATCAGCGAGCCGCAGCCGGATCCAGAGCCGGCGCTCATCCCGCAGCCCCGCCAGTCCGAGCCGGCACCGGCAGCCCTCCGGCGCCGGCCGCGCTCGATGGGGCGGCCCCTCCTGACCATCACGATGGACCACCGGTGGCTCCAGGCCGCGGTCGGTCACGGCACCCTCGACTCCGGGCACCTCGCCGACGCCGCCACAGTCCGCCGGTGGGCGTGCGACGCCGAGATCATCCCGATGGTCCTGGGCGCGAAGTCCGAGCCCCTCGACGTCGGACGCCTCGCGCGCACCGCCACCGACGCCATCCGCCGCGCGCTGAACCTCCGCGACGGGGGCTGCGCCTTCCCCGGCTGCACCCGACCACCCCGCCGATGCCACGCCCACCACATCCACCACTGGCTCGACGGCGGCGACACCGACCTGCACAACATGGTCCTGCTCTGCCAGCACCACCACCTGGTCGTCCACCACGACCACTGGCACCTCGAGATGATCGACGGCCTGCCCTGGTTCACACCCCCACCCTGGATCGACCCCGAACAACGCCCACGACCCGGCGGACGACCCCGTGTGCCGACCTAGGGGCCGCCGCTCACCACGCCACGGGCAGGCGCTCCAGGCCGTGGATGGCGTGCTGGGTCGCCCAGGCGATCTTGCCGTCGCTCACCGCGAGGTGCAGCGTCGGGAACCGTTGCAGCAGGGCGGGGAAGGCGATGCGCATCTCCATGCGCGCCAGCGGCGCCCCGAGGCAGTGGTGCACGCCGTGGCCGAAGGCGACGTGGGGCGGGCCGTCGCGGGTGATGTCGAGGCGGTCGGGGTCGTCGACGGCGGCGGGGTCGCGGTTGGCGGCCGGCAGGTTGAAGAGGACCAGGTCGCCGCGCCGGATCGTCTCGCCTGATCACGACGTCGCGGCGCGCGAGCCGCGGCGAGCCGCTGCTGACGATCGAGAGCCAGCGCATCAGCTCCTCGACCGCGCCCGGCACCGCCTCCGGGTCGTCACGCACAGCCGCGAGTTGCTCGGGGTGGCGCAGCAGGGCCGGCGCGGTCGTCGTGGCCGCCGGCTACGGGCTGGGCGCGGTGTAACACGCGTCGGTGTGGCAGCTCGTGCTCAGCTCGGTGGTCATCGCCTGCGGCATCGGCCTGTCCTACGGCGCGATGCCCTCGCTGATCATGGCGGCGGTGCCGATCGCGCAAACCGCGGCGGCGAACAGCCTCAACAACCTCATGCGCGCGCTGGGCACCTCGTTCGCCAGCGCGATCGCCGGCGTCCTGCTCGCCTCGCTCGTCACCAGCGCCGGCGTGCCGACGGAGGGGGCGTTCGTCCTCGTCATGCTGCTCGGGGCGGGGGCCGCGGTGCTCGCGCTGGGGATCGTCGCGTGCATCCCGCTGCCCCCGGGCCCCGCCCCGCTCGTACGCGGCGTCGTCCGCCACCGCGACGGCCCCGCGGCGGGCGCTCTGCTCACCGTCGTGAGCACCGACGGCCACCAGCTCGGTGCCGGGCGGGCCGGGGACGACGGCGCCTACGCCCTGGCCCGCACCGGCCCCGGCCGCCCGCACCTGCTGGTGGTGCGCTGGTCAGGGACGTCGCAGGCCGAGCCGCTCACGGGAGTCGACGGGCTCGTGCGCGACATCGCCCTCGTCGACCGGGTGCCCGTCCGCACGCCCAGCTGAGCTACAGCACCTGGTGCCCGTACATCTCGCCGAGCGGGTCGGAGATCAGCTCGATGCGCGCGCCGTCGGGGTCGCGGAAGTACACCGAGACGCCGCTGTGCACCTCGTGCTCGACGCCGGCCTCGGCCAGCCGGGCGACGAGGCCCTCCCAGCGTGCGGGGTCGACGCTGATCGCGACGTGGTGCAGCCCGCCCAGGACCTCGGCGTACGGCCCGAGGTCGAGGCCCGGGAAGTCGAAGAACGCGAGCAGGTTGCCGTTGCCGATGTCGTGGAAGAAGTGCGACGAGCCGGGGTAGTCGCGGTTGTCGATCAGCTCGGTCAGCGGGAAGCCGAGCACGTCCTGGTAGAACGCCACGGTCCGCTCGACGTCGCCCGAGACGAGCGCGGTGTGGTGCAGCCCGCGAGCGGTCGAGGCCGGGCGCTCGTCGATGGGGCGCAGGTAGCGCTCGCGGATCGCGGTACGCCGGTGCTCGATCGCGGTGGTGTCGGTCATGGTGATCTCCTGGAGGGGACGGGCTCAGCGGGACAGCAGGGCGGTGAAGTCGGGGACGTCGGCGAACGGGTCGGTCGGACCCGTGGCGGGCCGTGCGGCGACCGCCGCGGCGAGCTCGGCGCCGGCGCGCTCGATGCGCGCGCCCAGCTCTGCGGTGGCGCCGCCCGCGCCCCAGTCCTCGGACGCGGCGAACACGGCGGTGGGGACGACCGCGGCGTGCAGGTACGCGAACAGCGGGCGCATCGCGTGGTCGAGCGCCAGCTGGTGGCGCGCCGTGCCCGCGGTGGCACCGAGCAGCACCGGGGTGCCGTCGAGCGCCTCGCGGTCGAGGACGTCGACGAACGTCTTGAACAGGCCGCTGTAGGACGCCGAGAAGATCGGCGTCACGGCGATCAGGCCGTCGGCGCCGGCGACGGTGTCGAGCACCGGGCGCAGCGCGGCGTTCGGGAAGCCGGTGACGAGGCGGTCGGCGAGGTCGCGGGCGTGCTCGCGCAGCTCAATGATTTCGAGATCGACCTCGAGACCGACCTCGACGCCGCGCTCGCGGAGGGCCGCGATCGTCGCGTCCGCCAGCCGGTCGGCCAGCAGGCGCGTCGACGAGGGCACCGAGAGTCCGGCGCTCACGACGGCCAGGGTGCGGGTGCTCATGCGACGACCTCCAGCGGTGCCGTGCGGGCGGCGACCAGGGACTCGTGGGTGGGCGCGTCGGGCACGTGCGCGGGCTTGCGGGCCGCGAACTCGCGGCGCAGCACCGGCACGACCTCCTCGCCGAGGATGTCGAGCTGCTCGAGCACGGTCCTCAGCGGCAGGCCGGCGTGGTCGATGAGGAACAGCTGGCGCTGGTAGTCGCCGACGTACTCGCGGAAGCCGAGCGTGCGGTCGATGACCTCCTGCGGGCTGCCGACCGTCAGCGGCGTCTCGCGGGTGAAGTCCTCGAGCGACGGCCCGTGCCCGTAGACCGGGGCGTTGTCGAAGTAGGGCCGGAACTCGCGCACGGCGTCCTGCGAGTTCTTCCTCATGAACACCTGACCGCCGAGTCCGACGATCGCCTGGTCGGCGTCCCCGTGGCCGTGGTGCTCGTAGCGCCGGCGGTAGAAGTCGACCATGCGCCGGGTGTGGTCGGCGGGCCAGAAGATGTGGTTGTGGAAGAAGCCGTCGCCGTAGTACGCGGCCTGCTCGGCGATCTCGGGGCTGCGGATCGACCCGTGCCACACGAACGGCGCGACGCCGTCGAGGGGGCGTGGCGTGGACGTGAAGCCCTGCAGCGGGGTGCGGAACTTCCCCTCCCAGTCCACGACGTCCTCGTCCCACAGCCGGCGCAGCAGCGCGTAGTTCTCCACCGCGAGCGGGAGGCCCTGGCGGATGTCCTGGCCGAACCACGGGTAGACGGGCCCGGTGTTGCCCCGGCCCAGCGTGAGGTCGACGCGACCGCCCGCGAGGTGCTGCAGCACGGCGTAGTCCTCGGCGATCTTCACCGGGTCGTTCGTGGTGATCAGCGTCGTCGCGGTCGAGAGCTGCAGGCGCTGCGTGCGCCCGGCGACGTACCCGAGCGTCGTGGTGGGCGAGGACGAGAAGAACGGCGGGTTGTGGTGCTCGCCGAGCGCGAAGACGTCGAGGCCGACCTCCTCGGTCTTCTCCGCGATGCGCAGCACGGCCTGGAGGCGCTCGGCCTCCGTGGGCGTGCGGCCCGTCGTGGGGTCGGTGGTGATGTCGCTGACCGAGAAGACACCGAACTGCACGGCGACCTCCTTGAAGTTGAACCGTCAACTACCTTCGTCCGGCTGAACCCCAAGGGGTGCGCCGTTGTTCCCGGGACACCCCGTAGCTTCGGGGTCCGCGTCGTCGGGGTGTCCGAGGGGGACCACACATGCCGTTCGAGAGTCCGGATGTCGAGCTCGAAGACCTGCTCGAGCTCGCGGCGACGGGGAAGCTGCAGCTCCCGGACTTCCAACGGGGCTGGAAGTGGGACGACGACCGCATCCGCGCCCTGATCGCCAGTGTCGCCCAGGGGCATCCGGTCGGCGTGGCGATGACGCTGGAGGTCGGCGGCGGCGGGTCCAACTTCAAGCCGATCCCGATCGCGGGTGTCGATCCGAAGTCTGCGGCCGCGCCCGAGCAACTGCTCCTGGACGGGCAGCAGCGGACCACGTCGCTGTACCAGGCTCTGTACTCGGGCCGCGTCGTGGACACCAAGGACGCGCGTGACCGGCGCATCAGGCGCTGGTACTTCATCGACATCGAGAAGGCCCTGGCCCCGAACGCCGACCTCGAGGACGCGGTCGTCTCGATCCCGGAGGATCTGGTCGTCCGTGAGAACTTCGGCAAGGACGTCGCCACCGACCTGGGCACGACGGAGAAGCAGTGCGAGGCGGGCGCCTTCCCTGCGTGGATCGTCTTCGACAGCGACGCCACCACCGAGTGGATGTGGGCCTACATCGAGGCCGAGCCCACGAACAAGGACCGGTGGAAGGAGTTCCACAAGAAGGTCCTCAAGGAGATCACCGGTTACAAGGTCCCGGTGATCCGCCTGACGAAGGACACCTCGAAAGAGGCCGTCTGCACGGTGTTCGAGAAGGTCAACACCGGCGGCGTCCCGCTCAACGCGTTCGAGCTGCTGACCGCCACCTTCGCCACGGAGGACTTTCCGCTGAAGGACGACTGGGCACACCGGCAGGAGCGTCTGCACCGCAAGCCGGTCCTCCGCTCGCTCGAGAGCACGGACTTCCTCCAGGCGATCTCGCTGCTGGCCACCGGTGCCCGTCGGGACGACGGGCTGATCGAGCCGGGGTCGACCTCCTGCAAGCGCCGGGACATCCTCCGGCTGAGCCTCGAGGACTACCGACGGTGGGCCGACCCCGTCACCGAGGCCCTGGAGTGGTGCCACCAGTTCCTGGCGCGCGAGCACTTCTTCCGCGCCGCCGACCTTCCCTACCGGACGCAGCTCGTCCCCCTCGCGGTCATCAGGGTCCTCCTCGGCAAGGACGCCGACGTGTTCGCCACGCGGGCGATGATCCGCCGCTGGTTCTGGTGCGGCGTCCTCGGCGAGATGTACGGCGGGAGCACGGAGACCCGGTTCGCGCGGGACGTCGAGCAGGTCCCGGCCTGGGTGCGGGGCGGTCGCCGCGAACCGGGCACGGTCGGCGAGGCCGCCTTCTACGCGGCCCGTCTCCTCACCCTCAAGACCCGCAACTCGGCCGCGTACAAGGGCGTGTACGCCCTCCTGATGAAGCGGGGAGCGCTCGACTGGATCAAGGACCAGCCCATGGGGCTGGCCACGTTCTTCGACTTCAAGATCGACATTCACCACATCTTCCCGAAGGCGTGGTGCGACAAGAACGGTGTCGATGGCGATCATCGCGAGAGCATCGTCAACAAGACCGCGATCTCCTTCGACACGAACCGGGCGATCGGCGGCGTCGCGCCGTCCAGGTACCTGGACAAGGTCGAGAAGAAGTCGGGCCTCGACGGTGCGGCGCTGGACCGGGTGCTCGGAACCCATCTCGTCGACCCCGCCGCCCTGCGCGCGGACGACTTCGACTCCTTCTTCCGGGCTCGTCGCGCCGCCCTCCTCGACCTGATCGCCGAGGCGATGGAGAAGCGGGCCATCGACGACGCGGCGGACGACGCCGCGGAGGCAGCGATGTTCGAGCCGCAGGCGGAGGATCCGGAGGACGAGAGCGGCCTGGTCGGGGAGATCCCGGCGGCCTGATGGCCGCGTGGCAGACCCGTGTCCTCAGGACACGGTCCGCGCGACCGGTGGCGCCGGTGGGAGCCCGAGCCTCAGGTCCCGCAGTAGGTGACGTAGGCGGCCGACCCGCCGGGCGCCGGGGCGGCGTACTCCTCGAGGCCCGGGCGCTCCTCGAACGGGCGCGCGAGCACGTCGACGAGGCGGCGGAACGGCTCGAGATCGCCCGCGACGCCGGCCGCCAGGGCTTCCTCGACCTTGTGGTTGCGCGGCACGTACACCGGGTTGACCCGGTCCATCGCGTCCGCGACCTCCTCGACCGGGCGGCCCTGCGCGGCCAGCGCGGCGCGCCAGCGCTCGAGCCAGGCGTCGACGGCCTCGCGGTCGATCACGAGGTCGCGCACGGGTGCCGCGTCCCCGCGGGCGGCGGTGGACAGGGCGCGGAAGAACCGGGTGTGGTCGGGGTGCTGCGCGGCGAGGAGCTCGAGGAGGTCCTGCACGAGCTGCGGCTGCTCGTCGTCGAGCCCGAGCTTGGCGTGCAGGCCCGCCGACCAGTGGCGCGTGTAGCGCTCGCCGAACGACGACACGACCTCGCTGGCCAGCTCGACGGCGCGCTCGGCGTCGTCGTCGATGAGCGAGAGCAGCGACTCGGCGAACCGCGCGAGGTTCCACGCCGCGACCCGCGGCTGGTTGCCGTAGGCGTAGCGCGCGCCGTGGTCGATCGAGCTGAACACCGTCGACAGGTCGAACGCGTCCATGAACGCGCAGGGCCCGTAGTCGATGGTCTCGCCCGAGATCGTCATGTTGTCGGTGTTCATCACGCCGTGGATGAAGCCCACGGTCATCCACCGCGCGATCAGCGACGCCTGCACCTCGACGACCGCCTCGAGCAGTGCGAGCGCCGGGCGCTCCGCCTGCGCGGCGTGCGGGTGGTGGCGGGTGATCGCGTGGTCGGTGAGGCGCCGCAAGAGGTCGGCGTCCTGCGTGGCCGCGGCGTACTGGAAGGTGCCGACGCGCAGGTGGCTGGACGCGACGCGGGCGAGCACGGCGCCGGGCTGGACGGTCTCGCGCGCGACCTCCTCGCCGGTGGTGACGACGGCGAGCGCGCGGGTGGTCGGGACGCCCAGCGCGTGCATCGCCTCGCCCACGATGTACTCGCGCAGCATCGGCCCGAGCGGGGCCTTGCCGTCGCCGCCGCGGGCGAACGGGGTGCGCCCCGAGCCCTTGAGGTGCAGGTCGCGGTGCCGACCCTCGGCGTCGACGAGCTCGCCGAGCAGCAGGGCGCGGCCGTCGCCGAGGCGGGGCGAGTAGTTGCCGAACTGGTGCCCGGCGTACGCCTGGGCCACCGGGGTCGCCCCGGCGGGCACGGCCGCGCCGGCGAGCACGGCGACGCCCTCGGGCGAGCGCAGCGCCTCGGCGTCCAGGCCGAGCTCGGCGGTGAGGCCCTCGTTGAGGGCGACGAGCTCGGGCGACGGGGCGGGCGCCGCCTGCCACGGCCGGTACAGCCCGCCGAGATCGCGGACGAACCAGTCGTCCAGGGCCAGGGGCCGTGCGTCGGCGACGGTCATGGATCCGAGGCTAACCGCGGAACTCCGAAGGTATGCCTGACGAGCGTCGTGATGCGCACCAGCGACGGCGCCCGCGGCGTCGAACCGAAGCCGAAGCGCACGGGCGGGTCCACCGGCGTGAGCGCGCCCTGGTCCTCACCCTCCCAGCGCACGCGGGCGTCGACGACGCGGTGCAGGTCCCGGGCGCCGTAGTACTCGCGGCGGCCGCCGCCCGCGCTGCCCACCGTGCGCACACCGGGCAGCACCCGCCGGGCGATCGCGTCGATCGCCGCGATCCAGACCGGGGCCGTCGCGAGCGGGCGGGGGACGGCGCGCAGCAGCCACCCCAGCGCCGGGCGCGCGCCGGTGCGCAGGGTCAGGTCGAGCTCGGTGGTCACCACGTGGTGCTCGGTGCCGTGCCGGTCGTGCGACACCGGGCCCAGGCGCGTCTCGTCGAACGTGTAGGTCGAGGAGACGAACTCGGCGGTCTGCTCGTCGGGCGCGAGCAGGAGCCGGTGGCCGTCGGGGCGCTCGACCATGACGTCGGTGAACGCCCCGTACGGCGAGTGCGGCCAGTGCCCGACCACCACCCGCAGCCCGGCCGCCGTGCCGACGCCGGCGATCCACCCGTCGAACCGGTCGGTGTGCCCGCGGGAACGCATGGCGCCCGGCTACCCCGGTCCGGCGCCTAGGTTGCGGTCATGGGCGGACGGGTGGACGGCAAGGTCGCGCTGGTGACGGGCGCGGCGCGGGGACAGGGGCGCGCGGACGCCGTGCGGCTGGCCGGGGAGGGCGCCGACGTCGTGGTCGTCGACGTCTGCGGCCCGCTGCCGGGCGTGGACTACGCCGCGGCGACGCCGCAGGACCTCGACGACACCGTCGCCGCGGTGGCGGCGACGGGGCGCCGCGCGGTGGCGGCGCAGGTCGACATCCGCGACCTCGACGCGCTGCGCAGCGCCGTCGACGACGCCGTCGGCACGCTCGGGCGCCTCGACGTCGTCGTCGCCAACGCCGGCATCTGCATCCCGCGCGCCTGGCACCGCGTCACCCCGGAGATCTTCCGCGACACGATCGACGTCAACGTCACCGGCACCTGGAACACCGTGATGGTGGGCGCGCCGCACCTCGTCGCTGCGGGCGGTGGCTCCGTGATCATCATCAGCTCGGCGGCCGGGATGAAGGTGCAGCCGTTCATGGTCCCCTACACCGCGAGCAAGTGGGCGGTCCGCGGCATGGCGAAGGCGTTCGCCGCCGAGCTTGCGCAGCACTCCGTGCGGGTCAACAGCGTGCACCCCACCGGCGTCGCGACGGGCATGGGCGGCGAGGCCATGCAGGCCGCGCTGGGCGAGGCCATGGCGGAGAACCCGCGGCCGGGCGCGATGTTCACCAACATGCTGCCGGTGGGCGTCACGCAGCCCGCGGACATCGCCGACACCGTGCTGTTCCTCGCGTCCGACGAGTCCCGCTGGGTCACCGCGCACGAGCTCGCCCCGGACGCGGGGGTCACCGAGTTCTAGCGTTCAACGGACCAGCCCGACCTGCTCGCCCGCCCACCGCTCGAGCACCGACGTCGCGGCCTGGTGCCCCAGCGAGCCGGCGGGCCCCACGTCGAAGGCGTGGTCGGCGAACGGGACGTCGACGCGCCGCGCGTCCACCCCGGCCGCGCGCGCGGCGTCGACGAACCGGTCGGCCCCGCCCGGCGGCACGAGCCGGTCGCGGGTGGGCACGACGGCCAGCGTCGGCGGCGCCCCGGGCGTGATCGCCTCGACGCCGGCGACCGCGCGGTAGCGGTCGGGCACCTGCTCGGGCGTGCCGCCGGTGTAGACGACGGCGAAGTCCCGGGCGCCGTCGCCGCGGCGGTACGTGTCGGCGAGGTCGACGGCGGGATAGAGCGTGGCGATCGCGCGCGGCACCGGGACCGGCGAGGGGCACGCCGAGGCCTGCGTGCCGGCCGCGGCGCGGTAGCCGACCGAGACCGCGAGCTGCCCGCCGGCCGAGTCCCCGCCGACCACGAGGCGGCCCGGGTCGCCGCCGTACTCGCCCGCGTGCTCGGCGACGCGGGCCAGCGCGCACGCCACCTGCGGGCCGGCGACGTCCCACGTCGGGCGGCCCGGAGCGGCCAGCGTGTACTCGACGGACACGACGAGCCAGCCCTCGCCGGCGAGGCGGCGCGCGTCGTCGGCGCGGTCGAGCTCCGAGCCGCTGACCCAGCCGCCGCCGTGCACCCACACCAGCACGGGCGCGGGCCCCGTCCCTGCCCGCGGTCGCGTCACGGCCAGGTGCAGGTCTTGGCCCTCCGGGGTCGTCAGGTAGACCGGGTGCTCGTCGGGCGCGCCACCGCCGGAGCCGGTGAGGGCGATCGCGCGCAGGGGATCGACGCCGCCGCCGGCCCCGACCGTCGCGGCGACCACCGCGCCGACGGCGCCCGCGAGCGCCAGGGTGCCGACGGCGGCGACGACCGTGACGGCCGTGGCGACCCGGCGGTGGGCGCGGCGCAGCAGCCACGCGACCACAGCGGTCACCAGCCCGAGCGCCACCAGCTGCAGGCCGTGCACGGTGACGACGGCGGGGGAGAGCGTGGCCCCGAGCAGCGCCGCCCCGGGGATCACGGCCGTGAGCGCGGCGAGCAGGACGAACACCGCCGCCAGCCCGAGCAGGCCGAGCACGACCCCGGCGGCCAGGGCGGGCGACGGGCGCCGCCCGCGCGCCGGGTCCTCGGTGCCGCTGCCGGCGCTGACGTGGACCACGGGGGAAGCGAAGCACGGCGCCCGCGCGGGCGTTTCTCCCGGACGGGTGGTCGTGCCGGGTTCTAGACGCCCGACCCCACCCGCGCCCGCGGCGCGTGCACGTGGGTGGGGCGGCGGCGCCCGCGCAGGCGCACGACGTCGACCTCGGTCCACTGCCCGGCCTCGTCGCCGCCCGCGCGGTCGACCGCGGCGCCGGACGCCGCCACCCGCCCGTCGAGGCCCTTCGCGATGTCGCAGAGGCGGGCGGCTTCGTTCACCGGGTCGCCGATCACCGTGTACTCGTAGCGGCGGGCGTTCCCGATGTTGCCCGCGACCGCCGGTCCGGCCGAGACCCCGATGCCCGCCGCCGGCTCCAGGCCGTCGAGCCGGTCGGCGAGGGCGCGGGCGGCGGCGAGTGCGGGGGCCGCGGGGTCGCCCATCGCGTTGGGCGCGCCGAAGACGGCGAGCGCGGCGTCGCCCTCGAACTTGTTGATCCAGCCGCAGTGGCTCTCGACGATGTCGACGACCTCACCGAAGAACCGGTTGAGCACCTCGACGACCTCGTGCGGCGGGCGGTCCAGCGCCATCTCGGTCGAGCCGACGAGGTCGACGAACAGCACGGCGACCTCGCGCACCTCGCCGCCGAGCTCGATGTCGCCCTCCATCGCCGCGCGCGCGACCTCCTGGCCGACCTGGCGCCCGAACAGCTCGCGCAGCCGGTCACGCTCGCGCAGCCCGGCGGCCATGTCGTTGAAGCCCGCCTGCAGCATCCCGAGCTCGGTGGGGTCGGAGACCTCGACGGTCGCGTCGAGGTCGCCCTCCTGGACGCGCCGCTGCGCCCGCCGCACCGCCATCACGGGAGCGGCCACCGAGGTGGACGTCAGCGCGGTGAGCAGGAAGCCCACGGCCAGGGCGACGGCGGCGAGCACGAGCACGACCCAGCCCAGCTGCGGCACCGTGTAGTAGTCGTCGAACAGCAGCGACGCGGCGGCGGCCAGGGCGATGCCGAGCAGGGGCACCCCGGTCCCGAGCACCCAGGCGCCCAGCGAGCGCGCGGCGACCCCGGGCAGCAGGCCGCGCTTGTTCGGCGGCTCCTCGGCGAGCACCCGCGCGACCTCCCGGCGCAGGGTGAGCTCGGTGAGGCGGTAGCCGACGGCGACGGTCGCGATCCCGCCCAGGGCGACCACACAGCCGACCGTGAGCGCGACGGTCAGGGAGAACACCGCGTTGATCGCGACGAAGACCACGACGGCGACGAGCCAGGGCACGCCCTGGATGACGCTGATGCGCAGCGGCGCGGCGAGCACCGCGCGCCGCGCGAGCCGGCGGTGCTGCTGCCAGTCCTCCTCGTCGGCGTCCGCGACCGGTGCGGGCGGCACCCGGATCCACGACCACCCCCAGGCGAGCCCGGCGACCACGGCGATCGCCAGGTAGAGCCCGAAGGCGAAGAGGTTGCGGTCGAGCGCGTCCTCGAGGTCGTCGACCAGCGTCTGCGTCGGCAGCACGTAGCCGGCGAGCCCGAGCACGATCGCCGCCCCGACCACGTTCGACACCACGACCTGCGCCCCGACCAGCGCCTTCGTGGCCGGCCGGAAGTCGCGGTGCACGACGCCGCGCTCCGGGGTGGACATGGACCCGAGCCTAGCTATCAGGTACCGGCGGTACCGCCCGAGCCCGACGACATCACTGCGGCCCGGTCGCCGCCCGCCCGGCCTCGAGGCGGGCGACGGGTACGCGGAACGGCGAGCACGACACGTAGTCCAGGCCGGCGCGGTGGAAGAAGTGCACCGAATCCGGGTCGCCGCCGTGCTCGCCGCAGATGCCGAGCTTGAGGTCGTGGCGCACCTCGCGCCCGCGCCACGACGCGATCTCGACGAGCTCCCCGACGCCCTCGACGTCGAGCGACTCGAACGGCGAGACCCCGAAGATGCCGGTCTCGAGGTAGTCCGAGAAGAACGAGCTCTCGACGTCGTCGCGGGAGAAGCCCCACGTCGTCTGCGTCAGGTCGTTGGTGCCGAACGAGAAGAACTGCGCGGTCTCGGCGATCTGGGCCGCGACCAGCGCCGCGCGCGGCAGCTCGATCATCGTGCCGATCTGGTGCTCGACCGGCGCCCCGTCGACCAGCGACTCCGGCTCGGCCACCACCTGGGCGATCTCGGCCGCGACGGCCTGCAGCTCCTGCACCGTGCCGACCAGCGGCACCATGATCTCGGGCAGCACCGCCACGCCCTCGCCCGCCAGCCCCGCCGCCGCGCGGGTGATCGCGCGGACCTGCATCGCGTAGAGCCCGGGCACCGCGATCCCGAGGCGCACGCCGCGCAGGCCGAGCATCGGGTTCTGCTCGTGCAGGCGGCGCACCGAGGCCAGCAGCTCCTCCTTCTCCTCGGTCAGCTCGCCGCGTTCGCGGGCGACGGCGACCTCGACGGAGAGGTCGGTGAGGTCGGGCAGGAACTCGTGCAGCGGCGGGTCGAGCAGCCGGATCGTCACCGGAAGCCCCTCCATCGCGCGGTAGATCGCGGTGAAGTCCTCGATCTGCAGCGGCAGCAGGGCGGCGAGCGCCTTCTCGCGCTCGTCCTGGGTCTCGGCGAGCACGAGCGTCTCCACCAGCTCGCGGCGCTCGCCCAGGAACATGTGCTCGGTGCGGCAGAGCCCGACGCCCTCGGCGCCGAACGTGCGCGCGGTCGCGCAGTCCTCGCCGGTGTCGGCGTTGACGCGCACGCGCAGCCGACGGCCGGCGTCGGCGTGGCGCATGATCCGGTCGACCGCGGCGACGAGGTCGTCGTTCTCCGCGAGCCCCGTCGACCCCTCGAAGTACGCCATCACCGGGCTCGCCACCACGGGGACCTCGCCGAGGTAGACCTCGCCGTTGGTGCCGTCGATCGAGAGCACGTCGCCCTCGGACACCTCGCGGCCGTCGGGCGTCGTGAGCTTCTTGGCCTTGACGTCGACCTCGAGCTCCTCGGCGCCGCACACCGCGGTCTTGCCCATCCCGCGCGCGACGACCGCGGCGTGCGAGGTGCGCCCGCCGCGGCTGGTCAGCACGCCCTCGGCGGCGATCATGCCGTCGAGGTCGTCGGGGTTGGTCTCGCGGCGGACCAGCAGCACCTTCTCGCCGGCCTTCGCGCGGCGCACCGCGGTCGGCGAGTCGAACACCACCGCGCCGACGGCCGCGCCCGGCGAGGCGTTCATGCCGGTGGTCAGCAGCTCCTTCTCGGCGTCCCGGTCGAACCGCGGGAACATGAGGTTGGCCAGCTGGGCCCCGGTGACCCGCTGCAGCGCCTCGTCCATGTCGATGAGGCCCTCGTCGACGAGCTGGCAGGCGACGGTGAACGCCGCCGCCGCGGTGCGCTTGCCGACGCGGGTCTGGAGCATCCAGAGCTTGCCGCGCTCGATGGTGAACTCGATGTCGCAGAGGTCGCGGTAGTGGTTCTCCAGCGTGGTCATGATGTCCATCAGCTGGTCGTACGAGGCCTTGTCGAGCCGCTCCAGGTCGGTGAGCGCGAGCGTGTTGCGGATGCCGGCGACGACGTCCTCGCCCTGGGCGTTCTGCAGGTAGTCGCCGTACACGCCGCGGGCGCCCGACGAGGGGTCGCGGGTGAACGCGACGCCGGTGCCCGAGTCCATGCCGAGGTTGCCGAAGACCATCGAGCACACGCTCACCGCGGTGCCGAGGTCGGCGGGGATGCGCTCCTGGCGGCGGTAGACGTTGGCGCGCGGCGAGTTCCACGAGTCGAACACCGCGCGCACCGCGAGGTCCATCTGCTCGCGCGGGTCCTGCGGGAAGTCGCGCCCGACGTGCTCGCGGATGACGCCCTTGAACGTCTCGACCAGCGTGCGGAAGTCGTCGGCGTCGAGGTCGAGGTCGTTCGCCGTGCCCTTGGCCTTCTTCGCGGCGTCGAGGGCGTCAGCGAAGTGCTCGGCGGGGATGTCGAGCACCGTGGCCCCGAACATCTGCACGAGGCGGCGGTAGGAGTCCCACGCGAAGCGGGCGTCGCCGGCCTGCGTGGCCAGGCCCTCGACCGACGCGTCGTTGAGGCCGACGTTGAGGACGGTCTCCATCATCCCGGGCATCGAGAACTTGGCCCCGGAGCGCACCGAGACGAGCAGCGGGTCGTCGGCCTGCCCGAGCTGCTTGCCCATCGTCTTCTCGAGCGCCACCAGGTGCTCGGTCACCTCGTCGCCCAGCCCCGCGGGCTCGACGCCGTCGACGAGGTAGGCCCGGCAGGCCTCGGTGGTGATGGTGAACCCGGGCGGGACCGGCAGCCCCAGGTTCGTCATCTCGGCGAGGTTGGCGCCCTTGCCGCCGAGCAGGTCCTTCTGGTCCTTGTCGCCCTCGGCGAACGAGTACACGAACTTCGGCATGCTGCCTCCGGCACTTCCACGGCGGACGCCACGTCGGCGTCGTCGCGGCCAGCCTGACGGAGGTCCCACACGGCGGCCAGACCCCCGGTGCGCCGATACTGCTGGCATCTCCCCGATTCTTGATTCATTCCAGTCTAGGGGCCAGACTGCGGGCGTACCGCCACCTGAACAAACGTGACGACGACCACCCACCGACCTTCGGAGGACCACCTCGTGTCCGAGAGCCACGTCACCCGCGAGACGACCATGAACACGGAGGACGCCGGCGGTTGCCCGGTCAACCACGGTCGCCTCGCGCACCCGACCGAGGGCGGCGGCAACGTCGACTGGTGGCCGAACCAGCTGAACCTGCGCATCCTGCGCGCGCACACGCCGGTCTCCAACCCGATGGACCCCGACTTCGACTACGCCGCGGAGTTCGCGACCGTCGACCTCGACGCGCTCGCGGCCGACGTCGACGAGGTCCTCACCACGAGCCAGGACTGGTGGCCCGCCGACTTCGGCCACTACGGCGGCTTCATGATCCGGCTGGCCTGGCACTCGGCCGGCACCTACCGCCTGGCCGACGGCCGCGGCGGCGCCGGCATGGGCATGCAGCGCTTCGCCCCGCTCAACAGCTGGCCCGACAACGGCAACCTGGACAAGGCTCGCCGCCTGCTCTGGCCGGTCAAGCAGAAGTGGGGCAAGAAGGTCTCCTGGGCCGACCTGCTGATCCTCGCGGGCAACCGGTCGCTGGACACCATGGGCCTCGAGACCTTCGGCTTCGCCGGCGGGCGCCCCGACGTCTTCGAGCCCGACAACGAGACCTACTGGGGCCCGGAGAACTACTGGCTCGGCGCCGACCAGCGCTACACCGGCGACCGCCAGCTCGAGCAGCCCCTGGGCGCCTCGCAGATGGGCCTGATCTACGTCAACCCGGAGGGCCCGGACGGCAACCCCGACCCGCTGGCCGCCGCGCGCGACATCCGCGAGACCTTCGGCCGGATGGCGATGAACGACGAGGAGACCGTCGCCCTCATCGCCGGCGGCCACACCTTCGGCAAGACCCACGGTGCGGCCGACCCCGAGCAGTACGTCGGCCCCGAGCCCGAGGGCGCCTCCCTCGAGGAGGGCGGCCTGGGCTGGAAGCAGGGCTTCGGCAAGGGCAAGGGCCGCGACACGATCACGTCGGGCCTCGAGGTCACCTGGACCTCCACGCCGGTGCAGTGGAGCAACGGCTACTTCGACAACCTGTTCGGCTACGAGTGGGAGCTGCACAAGTCGCCGGCCGGCGCCTGGCAGTACCGCCCGGTGGACGGCGGCGGCGCGAACACCGTGCCCGACCCGGAGACCGGTGAGCTCACCCGCCAGCCCACGATGCTCGTCACCGACCTCTCGCTGCGCGTCGACCCGATCTACGGCGAGATCTCGAAGCGCTTCCACGAGAACCCCGACCAGTTCGCCGACGCGTTCGCCCGCGCCTGGTTCAAGCTGACCCACCGCGACATGGGCCCGATCCAGCGCTACGTCGGCCCGTGGGTGCCGGACGAGACGCTGATCTGGCAGGACCCGGTGCCCGCGCACGAGGGCCCGCTCGTGGGTTCCACCGAAATCTCCGAGCTCAAGGCGCAGATCCTCGGCACCGGCCTGAGCGTGTCGCAGCTCGTCAAGGCGGCCTGGGCGTCGGCGTCGACGTTCCGCATCGGCGACAAGCGCGGCGGCGCCAACGGCGCGCGCGTACGCCTCGACCCGCAGATCGACTGGGAGGTCAACGACCCGCAGGAGCTGCGCCGCACGTTGTCAGCCCTCGAGGACGTGCAGTCGGCGTTCAACGCCTCCGGCACGCAGGTCTCGCTCGCCGACCTCATCGTGCTGGGCGGCGTCGCGGCCATCGAGAAGGCCGCGTCCGACGCCGGCGCGTCGGTCACGGTCCCGTTCACCCCGGGCCGCACGGACGCCTCGCTCGAGTGGACCGACGTCGACTCGTTCACCCACCTCGAGCCGAAGGCCGACGGGTTCCGCAACTACCTCGGCAAGGGCCACCAGCTCCCCGCCGAGTACCTGCTCGTGGACCGCGCGAACCTGCTCAACCTCTCGGCGCCGGAGATGACCGTGCTCGTCGGCGGACTGCGGGTGCTCGGGGCCACCACGGGCGGCGTGTCGCACGGGGTGCTCACCGAGCGGCCCGGGCAGCTCACGAACGACTTCTTCACCAACCTGCTCGACATGAGCACCACCTGGGCGAAGGTCGCCGAGGAGGAAGGGCTCTACGAGGCCCGCGGCACCGACGGCGAGGTCCACTGGACCGGCACCCGCAACGACCTCGTGTTCAGCTCCAACTCCGAGCTGCGCGCCCTGGCGGAGATCTACGCCGAGAACGGGTCGGAGGAGAAGTTCGTCCGCGACTTCGTGAAGGCCTGGGACAAGGTCATGATGCTGGACCGCTACGACGTGTCGTAGTCCCCGCACGGAACGAAGGACGCCCCGGCTGCGCACGATGCAGCCGGGGCGTCCGTGTTCCGGGGGCGCGCTACTCCTGGGTCGGTAGCCAGGCCCCGTGCAGGCCGAGCGGGACGCGCACGGGGATGCGCACGGTCGCCACCGGCCCCGCGCCCGGGTCGGCACCCGAGAACACGAGGAAGCAGCTCGACCGGTCGGTGCGCTCGAGGGCGAACGTCACCCACCACCCGTGCGCGGTGTCGTCGTCGCCCGGACGCGGGACGAAGCACGGCTCGCCGACCGCGTACTCCGGGGCCTCCCAGCGCACGGTCCGCCCGGTCTCGGGGTCGAGCCACACCACGGCGTCGTGGTCGCCGGGGACGAGCGGCTGGCGACCCGTGATCGTCCCCAGCGCGACCACGTCGTGGCGACGGCCGAGGCGGCGGTCGTCGACACGCGGGAACTCCATGGACGCCGGGTCCACGAGGAAGCGCCGCGACATCGTGCCGGCCACGGGGTCGATCTCGGCGCGGGCCAGGCCCCCGACGATCGGGCCGGTGTCCGGGCTCATGCCGCCCGGTCGTGACCACTGCACGTAGTCCAGGACGACGCGGCCGTCGTCGGTCTCGTAGGCGTTGGCGTTGTGCCACGACCAGTAGGCCTCGCTCGTCGCCCACCGCACCGGCCCGCCGTCGCGGGGGATCAGCGCGACGCGGGTGCCGTCGTCGGGACGCCACGCGAGCATCGACCCGCCGCGCATCGCCGCGGCGATGTCGAAGTACAGCGGCGCCAGCACGAGCACGAGGAAGCGCTCGGTCAGCGCCATGTCGTGGACCATCACCGGCTCGTCGACGTCGGGCACCGCGGTGGGGTTGCGCCGCGTCGTGCCGTCCGGGCCGAGCAGGGACCACGTGAGGTACGGCGGCTCGAGGCCGTAGCAGAAGACGGCCATCTCCCCGGTGCGCGGATCGACCTTGGGGTGCGCGGTGATCCCGGCCGGGATGGTGCCGTCGAAGGTCTCGCGCCCGCACGTCGCGAGCTCCGGCGTGAGCCGGAACGGCGTCGCCGACTCGCCGAGGGCGAGCAGCCTGCCGCCGTGGCGCACGACGTTGATGTCGGGCATGTCCTTGAACGTGTGCGCGAGCGTCGGGCCGACCTCGTCCTCGCCCGGCGTGTAGCCGGTCATCAGGCCGCCCCACAGTGCGCGGCCGGCGGCCACCTCGACGTCGAGCGCCGGGGTGCGCACGAAGCGGTTCGTGTAGTGGGCGCGGCCGTCGGAGACGCGCAGGCCGTGCACCATCCCGTCGCCCTCGAGCGGGTAGACGTACGAGCCCAGCGGCGTGAAGCGCGGGTTGGGGCCGTTGCGCAGGTACATCCCGTCCATCTCGGGCGGGAGCTCGCCGGTGACCTCGAGGTCGCCGGCGTCGATCTCGTCGATCACCGGCTCGAAGGCCCCGGACAGGTGCGGGTCGTGGGCGGCGTCGACCGGCGGCGGGGCGCCGTGGGGCGCGGTGGCGGTCATCGCGCATCGGCCTGCCGGACCGACGGTGCCTCGTGCGCGCCCTGGGGCTGGTCCCGTCCGGTGACGTGGTCGGGGTACCAGCTCGTGAACCGCACCGCGGCCACGATCGCGACGATCGGCACGACCCAGTTGAAGACGTCCGGGCTCAGCCCCGCGTAGGCGACGGCCACGTCGCACAGCGCGTTGACGACGAACACCAGCCCCCACACCGCGGTGATCGCGCGGTTGATGCTCTTGAAGGTCGGGCTGTCCCAGTACTCGCGCGGGGTCTGCTGTCGCGCGTAGTACTCGGTGAACGGCCGGCCCACCGCGAGCGACCCGAGGGCCACCACCGCGATGACGACGCTGGAGATCAGCTGGGCGCGGTCCTCGATCGGCTGCAGCGCCGCGCGGTCGAGCACCAGCGCGAGCACCACCAGGACGCCGAAGAAGAGGAGGCCGGCGGCGTCGAGGACGCTGATCGAGCGGGACCGGCGCCAGCTGGGCACCGAGAGGATCACCGAGCACGCGAGGGCGGCGAGCGCCGCCCACATCCACGTGCTCGGTCCCGCGACGACCGAGAACACGATCCACGGGACGAACCCGAGGAAGATCGCTGCCTTCTGCACGACGGCCTCCTGCCGATGACGGTGACTGTCCGTCAGGATGCGGCCGATGGAGCACCGCGATCAAGCCTCCTGTCTTCCGCTCTTCTCGCGGCGAGTAACGATTTCGCGCAGGTGCTGCTCCGTTCGAGCACCCGGTCGTCACCGAGGGGCGGTCCAGGTCCCCTCGTCCCGCGAGACCCTGTGGCTCGCGGCCCCGACGGCCAGGATGATCAGGAGCCCGAGGGTCAGCGCGGCCCCCGGCGCGACGAGGCGCGCGAGCAGCCCGCCCGCGACGACGCCGACGACGAACGCCAGCACGGCGAGCACGCGGCGCAGCACCAGCGGGTCGTGGCGGCCGCTGCCGCGCTCGGTGAGCACCCCGATCGCCGTCAGGGTCAGCACGGCGGTCGGCAGCTCGGGGACCTTGACGTAGCGGATCAGCGCCAGCTGCAGGCCCATCGAGGCGGCCAGCAGGGCCGTGACCGCGAGGCGCACGGCGGGCGGGAGGGGCTCGACGGCGAGCACGCCGACCGTCACGGGGACCGCGAGCACGGTCTTGCCGATCGCGGTGTCGCGCACCGCCCGGCCGCGGTGACCTCCCGGGCGCCGGCAGACGCGGGCGTTGACGACGGCGCCGACCGCGAACCCCGCCACCGCGACCACCGACGAGACCACCGGGAATCCGGCCCCGGCCAGCCCGAGACCGAGGAAGACGACGTTGCCGGTGATGGTGGCGACGAAGACGTGGTCGAGCGCGAGGATGCTCGTCGCGTCGACCACGCCGGCGAGCACCGTGAACGCGAGCAGCATCGCCGGCAGCGGTCCTTCGCGGTCGTCGACCAGGGCGCGGCGCAGGCCCCGCGGACCGGCCGGCCGTTCGTCGGTGGTCACGGGGTCGAGTAGACCGGGCGCCGGGTCGTCCGGGCCAGCCCCGTCGCGGGGATGCCGGAGGGGGCGGACGGGTACTGGTCCGCCATGCCGCTGCCGCCCCCCGGTCCCGACGCCCACGTCCTCGTCACCGGCGCGTCCTCCGGGATCGGCGCCGCGATCGCCCGCTCGCTCGCCACGCGCGGCTACCCCTTGCTCCTCGTCGCCCGCCGCGCCGACGCGCTCACCGAGCTCGCGGGCGAGCTGCGCGGGCTCTCGGGGCTCACCGCCGAGGTGCACACCGCCGACCTCGGCACCGACGACGGGCTGGACACGATCCGCGACATCGTCCTCGGCGACGAGCGCATCGTCGGCCTCGTCAACGCCGCGGGCTACGGCGTCACGGGCCGCGTCGCGGACCTCGCGGGCGACCCCGAGCAGCGGGCGGCCCTCGACGGCCTCGTGCGGCTCAACGTGCTGGCGCTGCACGACCTCACGGTCGCTGCACTCGCGGCGTTCACCCCGCGGGTGCGCCGTGGCGGGCACGCCGCCGCGGTCCTCAACGTCTCGTCGATCACCGCGTTCCAGCCCTTGCCCGGCACCGCGAGCTACGCGGCCAGCAAAGCCTTCGTGCAGTCGTTCTCCGAGGCGGTGCACGCCGAGCTCGCGGGCACCGGCATCACGTTGACCACCCTGAGCCCGGGGCTGACCCGCACGGGGTTCGCCGACGCCGCCGGGACGGACGCGTTCGACAAGGCGCCGGACCTCGTCGTGGGCGAGGCCGCCGACGTCGCCGAGGCGGGGGTCGCGGCCATGGTCGCCGGGGACCGCACCGTCACCCCGGGCCTGGTCAACCAGCTCAGCGCGCTGGGCGGCCGCCTCGCGCCGCGCTCGCTGCTGCTGCCCGCGATCGACCGGGCGATGGACGCGTTCGGGAGCTGACCGGGGTCGTCGGGCCGGGGGTCAGGCGTCGCTGCCGGCGTGGGCCCCGGCCACCGCCGCGCGCAGCGGGACGCCCCCGACCGCCCGCGGCAGGGGTACCGGCCCCGCGACCGCGTTGACCACGATGAGGCCGTCGACCGCGGGGTGCTGGGCGTAGCGGGCCAGGCGCCCGGCGAGCGTGTCGTCGAAGCCCCCGAGCGCCGGCACCACGCCGATCGAGGCCTCGACGCGCGGGAAGGGCTCGGCGACCAGGAGGGGAATCCGGTCGGCGCCGTCGAGCACGTAGTCACGGACCGTCACCAGTCCGGCGCCGGCGAGCACCAGCGCGATCACGGTCATCACCGACGAGGGGTCGAGGTGGGGGAACGCGGCGCCCTCGATGAGCTCGGCGACGCGCTGTCCCAGCAGTTCTGCGTGCACGTCAGCCTCCCACCCGGCCTCGTCAGCGCGGGTCCGGCCCGTCCGGTCCGCGCGTCACCATTGATGATGACCTGTCGAGGCCTCCGGGGCGAGGGCCGTTCGCGGTGACGGTGCGGCGTGTCGGGACGGATCGGGCACCGGATCCCGGCGCGGCAGCGGTTCGCCCCGTGTGGGGGATCGAGTCGCGGGCGCCACGCGACGTCGTAGAGGGCATGACCGTCTCCGATCAGATCGCGCCCGCCGTCGTCACGCTCGACGCTCTGACCCCTCGCCGGGCGCCGGACGGCGTGGTCCCCCCGGCCGCCCCGCGGACCGCCCCGGCCGCTCGTGTGCGCGAGGGCGTGGCACGGATGCGCCGCGCGCTGGCCGATGGCTCGCTGCACCACCACCCGCCGCGCGAGGTCCCCGCCGGGCACCGCTCGCACGCGATCGACGTCGTGCGCGCGTGGGCCGCGGGCGCCGGGCCGGTGGCACAGCGCCGGCTGTGCGGGGTGTGCTCGCCCCGCTCGTCGGCGCTGCACTGACCTCCGCTCAGACGTCCACCGACGCCGCCTCGGGATCGGCGGACGCACCGCGCACCGGCAGCGTCGCGAAGAACGCCGGCGGCTCGCTCCACGGGTCGGCGAGCGTGCCCGCCTCCGCGTCGCGGATCGCCCGCCACACCCGGTCCGGCGTCAGCGGCATGTCGACGTGGCGGACACCGAGCGGGGCGAGCGCGTCGACGACGGCGTTCTGCACCGCGGGCGTGGACCCGATGGTCGCGGCCTCGCCGATGCCCTTGGCGCCGAGCGGGTTGTACGGCGTCGGGGTCTCGGTGCTCGCCGCCTCGTAGCTCGGCAGCTCCGCCGCGGTCGGCAGGATGTAGGCCGCGAAGCTGCCCGACGTCGGGTTGCCGTCGGTGTCGTAGCCGAAGCCCTCCCACAGCGCCTGCGAGATGCCCTGCGCGAGCCCGCCGTGCTGCTGCCCCGCGACCAGCACGGGGTTGAGCACGGTGCCGCAGTCGTCCACCGCGACGTGGCGCACCGGCGTCACCCGCCCGGTGTCGAGGTCGACGTCCACGACCGAGATGTGCGCGCCGAACGGGTAGGTCGCGCCGGGCTGCGACTCGTCGCGCGCCTCGGACAGCGACACGCCCTGCGCGTGCGCCGCGGCCGCGACGTCGCGCCAGCTCAGCACGCGGTCCGGGACGCCCGCGACGCCGACACCACCGTCGACGGCGGTGATGTCGTCGGGGTCGGCCTCGAGCGCGGTGGCGACGACCTCGCGCGCCCGCGCCATCACTGTGTCGGCGGCGACGAGCACGCTCGAGCCCGCGAGCTGCAGCGAACGTGAGCCGCCGGTGCCGCCGCCGCGCGGGACCGCCGCGGTGTCGGACTGCACGAAGCGCACCTGCTCCATCGGCACGCCGAGGCGGTCGGCGACGATCATCGCGAACGACGTGGCGTGCCCCTGGCCGTGTCCCGAGGTGCCCACGGACACCGTCGCGCCGCCGTCGTCGTCGACGCTCACGGCGCCGTACTCCTGCGCGCCGCCACCCGCGGTGACCTCGACGTACACGGCCAGCCCGATGCCCAGCGCGACCCGGTCGCCGCGCGCGCGGCGGGCGGCCTGCTCGCGGCGCAGCTCGTCGTACCCGGCGATCTCGAGGGCCTTGTCCAGCGCCTTCTCGTAGTCGCCGGAGTCGTAGAGCGAGCCGGTCTGCGTGGTCAGCGGGAACTCGTCGGGCTGCAGGAGGTTCTGCCGGCGCAGCGCGGCCGGGTCGGTGCCGAGCTCGACGGCGGCCATGTCCACGAGCCGCTCGAGCATCGCCGCGGCCTCGGGCCGGCCGGCGCCGCGGAACGCGCCCATCGGCGTGGTGGTGGTCAGTACGGCGGCACCGTCGTAGGCGATGGTCGGGATGCGGTACACGCCCTGCGCCATGTTGCGCGTCGGGCCGAGCGTGAGCGCGCCGCCGAAGCCGGCGTAGGCGCCCGCGTCGCCGACCACCCGCGCGCGCAGGCCGACGATCGTGCCGTCGCGGCGCAGCCCCAGCTCGCCGTACTGCACCTGACCGCGCCCGTGCGGCATCGCGGTGAGGTTCTCCGAGCGGGTCTCGGTCCACGTCACCGGCCGCCCCAGCCGGCGCGCGGCCTCGATGACCACGGCGTGCTCGGGCGCCAGTCCGGCCTTGCCGCCGAAGCCGCCGCCGACGTGCGGGGCCACGACGCGCACGCGCTCGGGCTCCCAGCCCCACTGCTGCGCGACCTGCGCGCGCAGCCCGTGCGGCATCTGCGTGGAGACGTGAACGGTCACGTCGTACGGCTGGTCGGGCGCACCCGGCGTGGCCGTCACCGCGTTGCCCTCCATCGGCGCGACGGCGAGGCGCTGGTTGACGATCCGCGCGCGCACCACGACGTCGGCGCCGGCGAACGGGTCGACGTCGTCGGGGTCGCGGACGCCGGCCGCGAGGTTGCTGCCGAGCTCCTCGAACTGCAGCGGCGCGCCGTCGGCCAGCGCGGCCTCGGGATCGACCACCGCCTCGAGCGGGTCGTAGTCGACCTCCACGAGCTCGGCCGCGTCGACGGCCGCGGCGCGGGTGGTGGCGACGACCGCGGCGACCATGTCCCCGACGAAGCGCACCTTGCCGCGCGCCAGCAGCGGCCGCGCGCAGGTGTCGTTGAGGACCATGAACGGACGGTGGTCCGGCAGGTCGGTGAGGTCGTCGCCGGTCAGCACGGCGACGACGTCGGGGGCCTCCCGCGCCTTCGCGGCGTCCACGGTGCCGAGACGCGCGTGGGCCAGCGGCGAGCGGACGAAGACGCAGTGCAGCGCACCGGTCGGGACGATGTTGTCGACGTAGGTCCCGTGGCCGCGGAGGAGCTCGGGATCCTCGACGCGGCGGACGGCCGTTCCCATGATCGAACCAGGCACGGGGACGACGCTAGGCCTTCGAGCGCGCTCGAACGCAAACACGCCGGGATTTCTCGCGGGTCGGCCTGTCGAAGACGGCCGTGCCCGCCCGACGTCCGGGCAGACAGTCCCCGCATCCCGGATCGGAGCCCCCCGATGAGCACCCCGAGCGCCCCCCGCACCGGTTACGCCGACCTCGGCGACCTGCACATGTACTACGAGGTCCACGGCGAGCCCGCCGACGGCACGACGCCGCTGCTGCTCCTGCACGGCGGCCTGTTCGACATCGACCTGCAGTTCGGCGCCGTGCTGCCGGGCCTGACCGCCGGCCGGCAGGTCGTCGCCACCGACTTCCAGGGCCACGGCCGCACGAACGACCTCGACCGCCCGCTCTCGAGCGCCGCGCTCGCCGACGACGTCGTCGGGCTGCTGGGTCACCTCGGCCTCGCAAAGGTGGACGTGTTCGGCTTCTCGGTCGGCGGCGCGGTAGCGCTGGAGCTCGCCGTGCGGCACCCCGGGCTCGTGCGCCGGGTGATCGTCTCGTCGGTGTCCTTCCGTCCCGACGGCATGCGCCCGGAGAACGCCGAGGCGGTCGGCTCCCTGACCGTCGACATGATCGAGGGCACGCCGATGGCGGACTCCTACCGCGCGAAGTCGCCGCACCCCGAGGGCCTGCAGGGCCTGCTCGACAAGCTCGGCGCGTTCGACGGCGGGCCGGGCTGGAGCGACGAGGAGATCGCCGGCATCGCGGCGCCGACGCTCATGACGATGGGGGACTGCGACGCGGTGCGCCTCGAGCACGCGCTGGCCTTCCTGCGCCTGCGCGGCGGCGACGTCAACGGCGACTTCGCCGGCGTCCCGGCCTCGCAGCTCGCGGTGCTGCCGGGGACGACGCACTTCAACGGCCTCGCGCGCACGGGGCTGGTGCTCGACGTGGTGACGACGTTCCTGGACGGCGCGGCCTGATCGCGGGCCCCGGACGGACGACCGCCCCGGCACACCGTGGTGTGCCGGGGCGGGCGTGGAGTGACGGTCGGACTCAGCGGCGCGGGTTCCCCTGCGGCGGCGTCGGCGAGACCGGCTCGGTGCCGTGGTACGGGTCGCCGGGTCGCGCCGGCCCGCCCGCGGCACCGGGGGTGCCGGGCACGCCGCCGGGCTGGGCGTACGGGTCGGCGGGCTGGGCGTACGGGTCCCCGACCTGGCCGTACTGGGCGGTCGGCGGGACGTCGGCCGGTCCGGCCTGGTAGGCGCCGGGCTGGACGGTCTGGCCGCCCTGCCCGCCGTTCGGGCCGTACTGCTGCGTGTACTGCTGCGCCTCGGCCTGGGCGCGCTCGCGACCGACCTGCAGGTCGCGCTGGACCTGGTCGGACTGCTGCTGGGCCTTGCGGTAGCCGGAGTTGATCAGGTCGGCGGCGGCGTCGCGGCCACCGAGCCCGAAGGCCAGCGCCGAGCCGAGCGCGACCGCGCCGATGAGGGCGATGTAGGTCGCGGTGACGATCGTCTGCGCGATGCCGAGCTGGTTGAGGATCATGAACACGGCGATCGCCATGACCAGGGTCGGGGCCGCGGACCGGACGACGCGCCCGGTCGGGGTCTCGCCCATCGTGCGGTGCACCAGCCCGCCGACGGCGGCGGCGATCGCGGCGGCGACCAGGAAGATCAGCAGCGCGGCGATGACGTTCGGCAGGTACGACAGCACCAGCGTCACGAAGCCGGTGACGGCCGGGATGTTCAGGGTGCCGACCGCCGTGACGATCACGAAGACCATCAGCACGTACTGGACGACGAGCCCGACGAGCTGGGAGGGCTTGCCCTGGGGGGAGAAGCGGGCGACGTACTCGCCGCCCTTGCCGTGGGTGAGCTTCTCGTCGACGCGGGCCTTGCGCAGCAGTCCGCTGATCCCGGCGCGGATCAGCCGGGCGATGATGAAGCCGATCAGCAGGACGAGCAGGGCGCCGATCACGTTCGGCACGTAGCTCAGGAAGGTGGTGAAGGCATTCTGCAGCGACTGCAGGATGTTGAAGCCACCACCGCCGTCAGGCGGTGCAGGGGTCATGGTGCGGTCTCCTCGTTCCGTCGGCGTCGTCCGCCGACTCACTCCGTCGTGCGGCCGGTGGTGCCCGATCGGTGACGCGCGGAACCGTGCGATCCCCGAACGGGTGATGGACGCGCGCCCGCAACGGGTACCAGCGGCGGGCAACCGACCCGAGGGAGAAGTCCGTGGGTGCGATCGTCCGTCTGCTCTCCGCCGTGCTCGTCGTCCGGACCGTGGTGCAGGGCCCCGACGAGGACGCGCCGCCCCGACGGCGGTCGCTGCCGACGTCCGCGCCCTCCGACGGCGGGGTGCCGGGGTCGCAGGCCACCGGTCCGACGGAGGTCCCGGCGCGCGGGTGGTGGCAGATCCTGCGCCGCGCCTTCGCCGAGGGCAGCAAGGACAACGTGAGCATGCTCGCGGGCGGCGTGGCCTTCTTCGGCTTCCTCGCGGTGATCCCGGCGCTCATCGCCCTCGTCTCGCTCTACGGCCTCGTCGCCGACCCGGCGGAGGTCGCCGCCACCATCGAGGGCCTGAGCGAGGCCCTGCCCGCCAGCGCCCAGAGCCTCGTCGTCGACCAGATCGGGTCGGTGGTCACCGCGGGCACCGGCAGCCTGACCACCGGGCTGGTCATCTCGGTGCTCGCCGCGCTGTTCAGCGCCTCGAGCGGCACCCAGAACCTCATGGCGGCCATCAACATCGCCTACGACGAGACCGAGGGCCGCGGCGCGGTGAAGCTCCGCGCGCTGGCCCTCGCCCTCACCGCCGGGGCGATCGTGTTCGTCGTCGTGGCGATCGTGCTCGTCGCCGTCGCCCCGGTGCTGCTCGACGCGTTCGGCACCGCCGGGCGGATCGTCGGGCAGATCGTACGGTGGGTGCTGCTCGTGGGCCTCGTCACGCTGGGTCTGGCCGTGGTCTACCGCGTCGCGCCCGACCGCGACGCGCCGCGCTTGCGCTGGGTGACGCCGGGCTCGGTCGCGGCGACCGTCCTGTGGATCGTCGGCAGCATCGCGTTCAGCTTCTACGTCGACAACTTCGGCAGCTACAACAAGACCTACGGCGCGCTCGCGGGCATCGTCGTGTTCCTGCTGTGGCTCTACCTCACCAGCTACATCGTCCTGCTCGGCGCCGAGATCAACTCGGAGGCCGAGTACCAGACCGAGCAGGACACGACGAAGGGCCCGCCGCAGCCGATGGGCACCCGCGGCGCGGCGAAGGCGGACGACGCCGTCGATCCCTGACCGGGTCAGCGCGCGGGCAGGACGCAGAACTCGTTGCCCTCGGGGTCGGCGAGCACGACCCAGGGGTGGTCGGGGGCGACGTCGAGCACCGTGGCGCCGAGGCCCACCAGACGGCCCAGCTCGGCCTCCTGGTCCCCGGGCGCGGCGACGTCGAGGTGCACGCGGTTCTTCCCCGCGGTCGGCTCCGCGACCGCCTGGAACAGCAGCACCACCTCGCCGACCAGCCCGATCTCGACGTACGGGGTGTCGTGCGCGTCGGTCCACCGCCGGACGACGTCGGTGCCGAGGACGGCGCACCAGTACGCGGCGAGGGACTCGGGGTCGCGGGCGTCGACGGCCACCGCGATGGGGCGGGCTGCGGTCACGCAGCGGGACGCTAGCCGAGGCGCGGCGGGGTCAGCCGGCGGTCTGCACCAGGTGGGCGTGCAGGGTCCGGGCCGCGGGGGACAGGTGGCGTTCCCCGCGGTGGACCAGGCCGATCGGCGGGTGGGCCGGTGCGGGTCGGACCTCGTGGACGCCGACGGCGGGGCCCGCGTCGCGGACCGTCGACGCGGCGAGCAGGGCGACGCCGAGGCCCGCGCCGACGAAGGCCCGGACGTCCGCGGGGGTGGGCGCCTCGAGGGGCACGTCCGCACGGAAGCCGGCGTCGGCGGCGGCCGCGTCGAGCGCCCGCCGCAGCCCGCTGTCCGGCGGCAGGCACACGAACGGGTCGTCGCGCAGGTCGGCGAGATCGATGCGCGCCGACCGCGCCAGCCGGTGCCCCGGCGGCGTCAGGAGCACCAGGTCGTCCTCGACCAGGGGCGTCGCGGTCTGGTGGCGGGGCAGGTCGTCGTCGAGGGGACCGAGCACCAGGTCCACCTCGCCGACGTCGAGATCGGCGAGCAGTCCCGCGACGGGCGCGGAGCGCACGGTGAGGAGCACCCCCGGGTGGCGGGCGGCGAAGGCGGCGAGGGCCGCGGCGAGGTCGAGGCCCCCGAGCACCGGGGCCGTCCCCAGGACCACCTCCCCGCGGAGCACCGCGGCGAGGTCGGCGGCCTCGTCGCGGGCGGTCTCGAGCTCGGTGAGCACGCGCCGCACCCGGGCGAGGAAGAGCTCGCCGGCCTCGGTGAGCCCCACCCGGCGCGTGGTCCGGGCGAGCAGGCGCACCCCGAGCTCGTCCTCCAGGCGCCGGATGTGCGCGGAGACCGCGGGCTGGGCGATGTGCAGGTGCTCGGCCGCGCGCCCGAACCCGCCGTGGCGCACCACGGCGTCGAAGGAGACGAGCTGGCGCAGCTCCACGAGGATTCATCGTGCTGGGTGATGGATCGCGGCACAAGATGGGCTCGAGCTTCTCGATCCGACCACTCGATCAGGACGTCAGTGCCCGCTGCAGCTGCTCGTCGAGCGGCCGGCCGTCCGCGCCGTTGTCGACGGCCAGGTGCGGCACCGGCGGCGGGACGTCCGGACGCATGCGGGCGGTGAACGCGGCGAAGTCCGCGAGCTTGCCGGCGTCGTGCGGGCGCCCGCGCGCCTCGAGGCGCCCGCGCAGCGTGGCAGCGTCGCACGCCACCCAGACCAGGCGCACCGGCTCCCCGCCGAGCTCGTCCGACCCACGCCCGCCAGCGCGCGGGGTCGCGGATCGCGCCGGTGAACGGGGCGCTGAGCAGGACCGGGCACCCGCGGGCGCGGATCTCGCGGGTCGCCGCGGTCAGCCCCGCGTACTCGTGCACCTTGACGTGGTCGTCGTACCAGGGACCCTCGCGCTCGCCGTCGGACCGTCCGGCGGCGGCCAGCGTGGCCGCGACGAAGCCGCCGTAGAGCGTGTCCTTGTCGAGCAGCGCGGGCACGGGGTGCAGGAGCGCGAGCAGCGCGTCGGCCACCGTGCTCTTGCCCGCGCCGGGCGCCCCGGCCACGACCCACACGTCCGCGCCCACGGGGCCACCCTGGCAGGACCTCAGACCAGGAGGGCGTCCGCCCCGTGCGGGCGGCGCGCCACGAAGCGCAGGACGTCGCCGTCCCCGTCGTCCGCCTGGTTCCAGCCGCTCACGAACACCCCGCGCTCGGTGAGCACGCGCACCGCCACGGCCTGGGCGACGGCCGGGCGCACGCGAGGTGCGGCGCCGCGCGGGGCGAGCGGGATCGACAGCACGACCCGGCCCCCGCGGCGGCCCTGCAGCGACCAGCCCTCGGCCGACGGCGGCTCCTCGCGGACCAGCACGTACTCGACGTCGGCGGCACCGGCCGCGGGCAGGTCGAGGGAGCTGGGGGTGATGAGGTCCAGGTCGCGTCGAGTGATCACGTGACGCCCCTTCCGCCGGCGGTCCCACCGCGCCCCTGCGATACGGACCAGATGTGTATCGGATCACAGGGGACGTTAGCGGGCCGGTGGGCGGGAGAGCAACACGCAGGGTGGTCAGTCACGGGAGGGAGCAGCCGCGACGGTCCCTGGTTCACCCTCACGGCCCAGTGGCTGGCGACGGTGAGACACCGGTGACGGTCCATCGGTCCCGATCAGGGATACGAGACGTTTGTGGATCGGTGTCCACCGGACACCTTCTCCGTCGTGCCCCACGCCGACGAGCCCGGCCCCGCACCGGCCGCCCCGGCGACGCGACGCGTCGCGGACGGCGACGGAGCGGCCACCGTCGCCGGGCGTCCCCGCAACACGGAGATCGACCGGACGGTGCTCGCGGTGGCGCTGCGCCACCTCCGGGCCTCCGGCGTGCAGGGGCTGTCCGTCGCCGCCGTGGCCGAGGAGGCGGGCACGACGCGCGCGGCGGTCTACCGCCGGTGGTCCGGGCGGACCGAGCTGGCGATCGCGGCCATCGGCACCATCGGGCACGACACCCCGCCGGCGCCGTCGGGCGACGCCTTCGCCGACCTCGTCGCCGAGCTCGCCCGTTTCCGGCGCTTCGTGCTCGAGGCCGACGCGACCTCGCTGGCGGCCACCGCCCTCGGCGACGGCGCCGACCCCCGGGTGCGCGAGCAGTTCCGCCGCCACGTGGTCGAGCCCCGCCACCGGCGCTTCCGCGCGTGCCTGCGGGCCGGGGTGGAGGCGGGCGCGCTGCGCGGGCAGGCCGACTACGCGATGGCCGAGGACCTGCTGACCGGGTCGTGGCTGGCCCACGCCGTGCGCGGCGAGCCCATCACCGACGACTGGGCCCGGCGCACCGCCGCGATGGTCTGGACGGCGTGCGGGGGCGTGGCGGGCGAGCGGTGACGCTCAGGCGCCGGTGACCTCGATCCCGGACCGGGAGCCGGCGTCGAGCAGCGCGTCGAACAGGTACTGGCCCGACGAGCGCTCGCAGTGCAGCAGGTAGGAGCGGGTCCCGACAAGATCATCACGCACCACGTCGGTGACCACCCCGGCGACCGAGGTCCGCAGCGCCGTCCCGTCGGGGGTGACGCGGTCGGCGAGGTCGATCGCGCAGAGCCCGGCGAGCACGGCCGGGGACGTCGCGCCTCGCAGCCGCAACAGGGCCCGACCGTGCGTGAGGTCGAGGACCGAGGTGAACTCCCCGGTGCCCGCCAGCCGCTCCTCGAGCGCCGCCGCCACCGCCCCGGCCGTGCCCGGCGCGCCCAGCGCCAGCCACTCGCCCGGCCCGGAGCCGACGAGCAGGACCTCGCCCGCCGCCCCCAGGGCGGTGCGCCGGGTGCGCCCGAACGGCACGCCGAGGGCGTCGCGGGCGGCGCCGGCGAACGGGGCGCGCACCGCCACCTTGGCGCGCGGCGTCTCGTCCGCGAGCGTCAGGGCGCCGGTGGCCACCCGGGCGCAGACCTCCCACCCGGCGACGACGGTGGCGGGCGAGGCGGCGACGGGGCTGCGGGCGATCGGGACGCCCACGGAGCCGGGTCGGTCAGACACGCTGGCGCTCTCCTTCGGGGTCGACGTGGACCCGCTCGGTGACCTCGGCGGTGACGTCGCGCCCGTCGGGCAGCCGGACGGTGACCCGCGTGCCGAGGGCGGCGAGCTCGGGGTCGAGCTGCGCCAGGGCGATGGAGCGCCCGAGCGTCGGCGACATCCGGCTGGACGTCACGCGCCCGGCGATGGCGCCGGCGCGATCGAGGATCTGGCTGGCCTCCGGCGGCACCACCGACCCGTCGACCGGGCGCAGGCCGACGAGGCGCGGGTGGGTCCCGCGCTGCTCCTGCCAGACGAGCTCGGGCCGCCCGACGAAGTCCGGCTTGTCGAGCTTGATCATCTCGTCGACGCCGGCGCTGAACGCCTGGGTGAGGCCGTCGGTGTCCTGCCCGACGATCGCGTGGCCCTTCTCCAGCCGCAGGACGCGCTGGGCCTCGACGCCGAAGGGCCGCACGCCGAGGTCCTGCCCGGCCTCGACGAGGCGCTCCCACACGTGCAGGCCGTACCCGGCGGGCACGTGCACCTCGAAGGAGAGCTCGCCGGTGAAGCCGATGCGCCACACCACGCAGTCGGCGACGCCGGCCACGGTGCCGGTGCGCACGCTCATGTAGCCGAAGGCCTCGGCGCCGAGGTCGAGATCGGTGAGGCGGGCGAGCAGCTCGCGCGAGCGCGGCCCCGCGACGTTGACGCTGGCGTAGGCCGTGGTCACCGGCGTGACGTGCACGCGCCAGTCGGGGTGGGCGGTCTGCAGCCAGCGCTCCACCCACTCCCACACGGTCGCCGCCCCGGACGACGTGGTCGACATGAGGTAGTGCTCCTCACCGAGCCGGCCGGTGACGCCGTCGTCGAGCACCACCCCGTCCTCGGCGCACATCAGCCCGTAGCGCACCCGGCCCACGCCGAGCTTCTGCCACTTGTTGACGTAGAGCAGCTCGAGCAGCTTCGGGACGTCGGGGCCGCGGAGGTCGAGCTTGCCGATCGGGGTGACGTCGATGAGGCCGACCGCGGTGCGCACCGCGGTCACCTCGGCGGCGGGGTCGCCGTAGTGGTCGGGCCGGATCCACTGGCCCGCGACCAGCGGCACCGCACCGTGGCGCTCGTGCCACGGCTGCATCGGTGAGTACCGCACCGGCTCGCGCGGCCGCCCGGCGAGCGCGCCGAGCGTCACCGGCGCGTACATCGGGCGCCAGGTGGTCGTGCCCGTCTCGGCGATCGTGCGCCCGGTCGCCGCCGCGACGATCGCGACCGTGTTGACCGTCTCGAGCTTGCCCTGGGCCGGTCCCATCGTCGCCGTGGTGTAGCGCTTGACGAGCTCGACCGAGTCGTAGCCCTCGGCGACCGCGGTCAGCAGGTCCTTGGCCGACACGTCCTCGGAGAGGTCGACGAAGCCGCCGGTGCCGGCCGAGAACAGCTCCGGGTGCTCGGCGACCGGCAGCCCGGACACGGCGACGGGGGCGCCGCCGTCCGCGGCGTGGGCGCGACGTGCCGCCTCGCGCCCCACGGCGTCGCCGTGCTCGACGAGCGCGTCGAGGTCCCCGTCGCCGACGATGCCGCCCGCGGCCAGCACGTTCGGCGGCATCCGCTCGAGGTCGGGCCGGAAGCGGGCCGCGCGCGGGTCGTAGACCGGCGCGTCGCCGGACTGGTTGAGCAGCGAGGTCGGCGCGGTCCAGCCGACGGCGGTGACGAGCAGGTCGGCCTCGACGCGGCGGCCGTCGCCGAGCTCGACCGCGCGCACGCCCTGGCGCCCGTGCGCCCTGGTGACCGTCTCGCCGCGGCGGGCGTCGACCACGGCGGCGACCTCGACGCCGGCCGCCTCGAGGTCCGCGACGGCGGCGTCGCCCTCGGGGTTCGCGGTGAGCACGACCGCCCGGTGCCCCGGCTTCACGGCGTGCAGGGTGATCAGCCGGCGGACCGCGGTGGACAGGACGACGCCGGGCAGGTCGTTGCCCGCGAAGACGTAGGGCCGCTCGATGAGCCCGGGGGCGACCACGAGCGTGCCCGCCCGGGCCTTGATCAGGCGCTCGTCGACGCCGGGCAGGCCGCGCTGGACGATCGGGATCCAGTTGTCGTCGAAGCGCGCGGCCACCACGGAGTCGAGCAGCACCTCGATGCCGGGCTCGGCGGCGACCGCCGCGGCCAGCTCGTGCAGCCGCGCCCGCTCCGCCGGGCCGCCCCAGCGCAGGTGCCCGCCGAGCTGGTGCTCCTCCTCGACGAGCATCACCGACGCGCCCGCGCGGGCGGCGGCCACGGCGGCGGCCATCCCCGCCGGCCCGGCGCCGGCGACGACGACGTCGGGGTGCGCGTGGCGCTTGTCGTAGTACCCGGGGTCGCCGTCGGCGGCGATCTCACCGGCGTGCACGAACGTGCGCAGCACCTTCTCGTAGAGGGGCCACAGCGGCTCGGGCTTGATGAACGTCTTGTAGTAGAAGCCGGTCGCGAGGAAGCGCTCGGCGAGCCCGTTGACGGCCTTGACGTCGAAGCGCAGTGACGGCCACGTGTTCTGCGAGCTCACCTCGAGCCCGGCGCGCAGCAGGCGGTGCGCGCCCCGGACGTTCGGCTCGTCGCCGACCTGCACCATGGCGCCGGGGTCGAGGTAGCTCGCGGTCACCAGGCCCCGGGGCCGGTGGTACTTGTAGCTGCGCGAGAACACGCGCTCGCCCGCGGCCGCCAGCGCCGAGACGATCGTGTCGCCGGGGTGGCCGGTGTACCGGGCGCCGTTCCAGCGGAACTCCAGGGTCCGCCGCCGGTCGATCACCTCGCCGTCGCGGCGCGGGAGCCGCATCGGCGCCGTGTCGACGGCGCGGGCGCCGCGCCGGAGCGTGGGCAGGATGCTCATCGGGCGTCCTCCCGGGCGTCGTGCGCCGAGCGCACCTCGTGGGTGAGCGTGTTCCGCTCGACGGTGAGGAACCGGCGGCAGCCCGCGGCGTGGTACCAGCTCTCGGTCTGCCAGCCCCGCGGGTTGTCGTGGAAGTACAGGTAGTGGCGCCACTGCTCGGGCGTCGCCGTCGCGGGGTCGGGCCGCGAACCGGCCGCCCCACCGAAGCGGAACTCGGTGGCGTTGCGGGGCCCGCACCAGGGGCAGGGGAGCAGCATCACGGGGGGATCACCTCGGGCGGTCTCGGCGGGGGAGGGGACGGCAGCGTCAGTGGCCCACCGCGGCGGCGCCCTTCTCCCCGACGAGGCGACCCTCGAGGAACCGGTCGAGCCCGAAGGCGGAGATGATCTCCGGCGGCTTGCCCTCGGCGAGGCACGCGGCCATCGCCTCCCCGGAGACGGGCCCGGCCTTGAAGCCGTAGGTGCCCCACCCGACGTCGACGTAGAAGCCCTCGACCGGCGTCGGTCCCATGATCGGCGAGTAGTCCGGGGTCATGTCGCAGAGCCCGGCCCACTGGCGCAGCAGCCGCATCTTCGCCAGCGAGGGCATGAGCTCGAGGACGTGCCCCGCGATGCCCTCGGTGAACTCCAGCGACCCGCGCACCGAGTACGAGGCGAAGGGGTCGACGCTGGCGCCGAAGACGAGCTCGCCGCGGTCGGTCTGGCTGACGTAGACGTGCAGCGTGCCCGACACGACGACGGTGTCGAGGAACGGGCGCACCGGCTCGGTCACCGCGGCCTGCAGCGGGAACGTCTGCACGGGCATCTCGACCCCGGCCATGTGCGACACCAGGCTCGACCAGCCGGCCGTGGCGTTGAGGACCACCGGCGTCGCGATGCGCCCGCGGTTGGTCTGCACGCCGGTGACGCGGCCGTGCGCGACGTCGATGCCGGTGACCTCGGTCTGCTGGTGGATGTGCACCCCGTGCGCGTCGGCGGCGCGGGCGTAGCCCCAGACGACGGCGTCGTGGCGGACGATGCCGCCCGGCGGGTGGTAGAGCGCCCCGAGGATCGGGTAGCGGGTCTCGGCCGAGGTGTCGAGGTGCGGGACGAGCTCCCCGACCCGGTCGGCGTCGATCACCTCGGAGTCGACGCCCTGCAGCTTGTTGACCTCGGTGCGCCAGCGCATGGTGCGCAGCGAGGCGTCGTTGTGCGCCAGCGTGAGGTGCCCGCGCTGGGAGAACATGACGTTGAAGTTCAGGTCCGCCGCGAGGTGCTCGTAGAGCTTGATCGAGCGGTCGTAGAACCGCACGCCCTCGGGGGTCAGGTAGTTCGAGCGCAGGATCGCGGTGTTGCGCCCCGACCCGCCGCTGCCGATGTACGCGCGCTCGAGCACCGCGATGTTGCGCATGCCGTGGTCGCGCGCCAGGTAGTACGCGGTGGCGAGGCCGTGGACACCGCCGCCGATGATCACGGCGTCGTAGCTGCCGCGCAGCTCGTGCTCGTGCCAGGCCCGGGGCCACGCCGAGGGCGCGAGCCCGTGGCGCAGCAGGCTCCACGCCGAGTAGCCGCGCACGCGCCGGTGCCCGTTGCCGTTCCCGTTGCTCGTGCTCACGCCGGTGGTCCTCCCACCATCGATGGCCGGGTCATGCCTGCGTCAGGTAGCGCCGGACCTCCCAGTCCGAGACCGTCGCGTGGTACTCGTCGAACTCCTGCTGCTTGACCGCGGCGTAGTAGTCGACGAAGTCGCCGCCCGGCGTCTTGCCCAGCGCGGCCCGCAGGACGTCGTCGGCCACGAGCTCCTCGACGGCACGGTCGAGCGTCTTCGGGAGGTGCTTGATGCCGCGGGCGCGCACCTCCGCGGGCGGCAGCGCGAAGAGGTTGTCGTCGGTGACCGACCCGGGGTCGAGCTCCCGGTCGATGCCGTCGAGGCCGGCCGCGAGCAGCGCGGTGGCGGCGAGATAGGGGTTGGCCGACCCGTCGACCCCGCGGTGCTCGACGCGCCCGCCCTCGGGCACGCGCAGCATCACCGAGCGGTTGTTGCCGCCGTAGGCGACGTAGGCCGGCGCCCACGTCGAGCCCGACGTCGGGGCGCCGACACCGATGCGCTTGTAGGAGTTGACGGTGGGACAGATGATCCCGGCGACCGCGCGGCCGTGCTCGATCAGCCCGCCCAGGTAGTGGTACGCCGTGGGCGACAGACCGAGCGCGTCGCCCTCGTCGTCGAAGAGCGCCCGGCCGTCCTGCGTCCACAGGCTCTGGTGGACGTGCAGACCGTTGCCGGTGACGTCGCTGAACGGCTTGGGCATGAACGTGGCGACCATGCCGGCGTCGTGCGCCATCATGTGGATCATGTAACGGAAGAAGATCGTGCGGTCGGCGGTGGTCAGCGCGTCGCTGTAGTGCCAGTTGTTCTCGAACTGGCCGTTGCCGTCCTCGTGGTCGTTGGCGTAGTTGCCCCACCCGAGGGTGTTGAGGTTCCGCGACACCGAGGAGAGGTGGTCCCACATGCGCGTGAGGCCCTTGACCTCGTAGCAGGGCTTGTCCGCGGTGTCGTCCCGGTCCGCGATCTCCAGCGTCCCGTCGTCCCGCCGACGCAACAGGCTGTACTCCAGCTCCGTGCCGGTCTTGAACACCCAGCCCCGCTGCTCGGCGAGCTCGTCGAGCTGGCGGCGCAGGATCACCCGCGGCGCGTAGGGCCAGGGGCGGCCGTCGACGTGCGGGTCGCAGTGCAGCACCGCGACGCCCGGCTTCCAGGGCAGCGGCGTGTACGACGCCGGGTCCGGCACGACGAGGATGTCCGGGTCGGCCGGCGACTGTCCGAGGTCGCCCGCGGCGTAGCCGGCGAACCCGGCGCCACCGTCCATGAGCAGGTCGAACGAGGAGAACGGGATGGCCTTCGCGCAGGGCTTGCCGTGGAGGTCGACGAACAGCGCCAGGAAGAACTCGATGCCGTCGGCCTCGGCGCGTTCCCGCAAGTCACCGCGCGCATCACCCTGTGCATCACCCATGCCGGCCTCCTCCGTCGCGCGACCGACGACCATGTCGGGCCTGGTTGGTGTGGTCTTAGGACCTTTCATCAGGCAACCGGCCCGGGCTCGGGGTGTCAACCCCGTCACATCCGGCCGTCCCGCTGTGGATCACGCAGGGTGACGGGCGCGGTACCCTCCCGATCATGGCCAGGCAGGTCACGTCCACCACGCTGGCCCAGGCCGTGGCCGACCACCTCCGGATGCGGATCCACCGCGGCGACGTCAGCCCGGGCGAGCGCCTGCCCGCCGAGCGGGAGCTGGCCGAGCAGCTGGGCGTCGCCCGCATCAGCCTGCGCGAGGCCATCCGCCAGCTCCGCGAGGACGGCTACGTCGAGGTCCGCCGGGGCTCCAGCGGCGGCACGTACGTCACCGAGCTGCGCCGCCCCGCCGAGGCCTGGCGGGCGCGGATGCGGGCGCAGGTCGGCGAGATGGACGACATCCTCGACTTCCGGATCGCGCTCGAGACCGAGACCGCGGTGCTCGCCGCGCGCCGGCACACCGAGAGCAGCCTCGTCCCGGTCCGCGACGCGGTCGACGCCCTGCACGACGTCATCGGCCGCACCGCCTTCCGTCAGGCCGACTCGCGCTTCCACGTCGCGCTGGCCCGCGCCGCGGGCAACGAGCGGCTGGAGGAGGCCATCGAGACCGCCCGCGGCGAGCTCTTCAGCCCGCGGGACCTGCTGCCGTTCCGCGAGCCCGTCGAGGAGACGCTGCGCGACCACCGGGCGGTCTACGACGCCGTCCGCGCCGGCGACGCCGACTCCGCGGCCGAGGCGATGCGGGCGCACCTGGAGCGCTCGCGCCGGCAGCTGCGGATCATCGTGTTCGGCGCCGAGGACGACGTCGTTGACGACGTGCAGTGGCCCGCCGGCTGAGGCCGGTCCTCACGCGCTCTTGACACGGTGTGGCGTGGGTCTCCTATCGTGGCGGCGGTCATGGTCTTCCCTTGAGACCAATGCATGGACCCCTCATCGACCCGCGCCCGCAGCCGCCGCCGGCCGCCCGCGCGGTGGACGGAGGCACGGTCATGGCAGCTCCCGACGACCGGCTCGACGAACGGATCGCGGCCCTCGTGCGCCGCGACCGGCTCCTCGCGATCGGCAGCACGGTCGCGATGTGGGTGGTGCTCGTGTTCGTCTTCCTGGTCTCGGCGCCGTCGGTGCCCGGGGCCGCGTTGGTGGTGGTGCTCGGCCTGGCGATGCTCGCGCTCGGCGGGCTCAACACCGCCTCCGCCCTGGCGCTGATCCGGCGCTACCGGGCCGCGCAGGACCAGGTCTACCGCCCCGACATCGAGAACCTGGACGCCAAGCGCGCCCTGCGGGCCCGGGCGGGAGGTGCCTCGTGACCGACGACGCCGTGAACCCCGCGAGTCCCACCGGGACCGGGACGGCGCCCGCCTACCGGCCGCCCCAGCAGGCCGTCCGCGGCCAGCTCCTCGACGCGGTCGTGGTGCTGGTCCTGATCTTCGTCACGCTCTTCGCCACCACCTACCTCACCGAGGCCGCGGAGACGCCGTCGGCCGACCCCCGCCCGCTGGCCGAGCTGCCGCTGACGCCGGGCGAGCGCGTGCAGTACCAGAAGATGATCGACTCGGGCACCGCGGACCTGCCGACGATCGCGGCCGCGGTGGAGGCCAACCAGGCCAGCGCCGACAAGTACGACATCGACGTCCTGGCCCTCATCGGGACGGCGCTGCTGCTGGCCGTCTACCTGGGCTTCGTCTACCGGACCTCGTTCCGCGAGTACCGCGAGGTCATCGAGGAGAAGTTCGGTCCGCGCCCGCCGGACGGCGGGTCGGACACCGTGTCGGACACCGTGTCGGACAGGGACACCGGGAGGACGCCGTGAGCTCGGTCGCCGTGGTGGAGCTCGTCGCCTGGGTGCTCAGCGCGCTCATCGCGGGGTGGCTGCTGGTGGACATGGTGCGGGTCGCCCGCACCCACGACGAGGCGACGCTCGTCAACGCGCCGGACCCGCTCGAGGTCCCGCCGCCCGCCGCCAACGGCACCTCGGTGCGGTCCTCGTGAGCGCCACCGAGGACGCCCCGGCCGCCGTCGGGACCGGGGCGTCGGCGCAGGAGCGTCCCGCGCTGCGCAAGGTGCTCGCCCCGATGCACATCTGGGCGCTCGGCGTCGGGATCGTGCTGGTCGGCGAGTTCATGGGCTGGAACTTCGCCGTCGAGAAGGGCGGCATGTACGGCGCGCTCGTCGCGTGCTGGGTCGTCGGCCTGCTCTACACGTGCATCGTCATGATCAACTCTGAGGTCACGTCGGCCATCCCGGCCGCCGGCGGCCAGTACGCGCAGGCCAAGCACACGGTGGGCCCGCTCATGGCGTTCAACGTCGGGCTGTACCTGACGCTGGCCTACACGATGCTCGAGGCGGCCAACGCCAACGTCCTGAGCTACCTGCTGACCACCCTGTCCGGGCTGATGGGCAGTGACCAGGAGCTCTCGCCGTACCCCTTCGCGGTGCTGGCGATCCTCGCGCTCGCGTTCCTCAACTACCGCGGGGTGTTCGCGTCGCTGACGCTGAACTTCGTCATCACCGGCTTCGCGTTCGCCACGATCCTCGTGCTGTTCGTGGGCCTGCGGGCGTGGTCGCCGTCGGCCGAGCTCGACCTCGCCGGCCTCACCGGCGACGCCGCCAACGCGCTGCCCTACGGCTGGATCGGCGTGATCGCGGCCTTCCAGTTCGGCATGTGGTTCTACCTCGGCATCGAGGGCACCGCGCAGGCCGCGGAGGAGTGCCGGTCGGCGCCGCGCTCGGTGCCGCTGGGCAGCCTCGCCGGGATCATGACGCTGATCATCGCGGCGTCGCTGACCTGGTACGTCTGCGCCGGGACCCTGCCCTGGCACTACCTCGGCACGGCGATCACGCCGCTGTTCGACGCGGCGCGGCTCTCGGGCAGCGACGTGCTGGTGGTGCTCCTGCTGCTCGGCACGCTGTGCGCCACGCTGGCCTCGGCCAACGGCTGCATCAACGACGCCTCGCGGGCGTGGTTCTCGATGGGCCGCGACCGCTACCTGCCGGAGTGGTTCGGCGCGGTGCACCCGCGGTACCACACGCCGTTCCGGGCGATCATCTTCCTCGTCCCCGTGGCGATCGCCTTCGCGCTGCTGCCCGTGGTGCTCGACCAGCCGACGCTGCTGTCGGTGGTGATCACCTTCTCGATCCTGTCGGGCCTGCTGATGTACAGCTTCATGGGGCCGAGCTTCATCCGGTTCCGCCGGCTGTGGCCCGAGGGCACCATCCCGCGGGCCTACACGCTGCCGCTGCACCCGGCGCCCGCGATCGCGCTGACGGCGCTGTCGGCCGTGGTCTTCTTCGCGACGTTCCTGGGCTACGGGGCCGCGCTGATCTCGATCCTGTCCTTCTACCTGCTCGCGTCGATCTGGTTCGTCGTACGCCGGTACAAGTACGTGCGCCGGGGCGCGCAGTTCACCGCGGACCTGCCCCGGCCGCAGGGGTACTGACCGGTGTCGCCCACGACGGCCGGCGTCCTGGTGGTGCTCGCCGCCGCCGTCCTCGCCCTCGCCGTGCAGCACCGCGGAGCCCGGCGCGCCGACGTCCACGAGCGCGCCCACGTGTTCGACGCGCTGGTGCCCCGGCTCGCCGACGCCCGCCTCACCGGCGACGCCGAGCACGGCTACCCGGTGCTCACCGGGCGGCTCGACGGGCGCCCGGTGACCGCGCGGGTGGTCGTCGACGCGGTCACCCTGCGCAAGCTGCCGGCCCTGTGGGTCGAGGTCGTCGTGCACCGCGCGCTGGCGGCCGGGGGCACGCTGAACGTCCTGCGGCGCCCGACCGGCACCGAGTTCTTCTCCCCGGACGCCGGCCTCCCGCACGAACTGGCCCCGCCGCCCGGGGTCCCGCGCCCCGTCCGCGTGGCCTGCGCGTCGCCGGACCGCGCCCCGTCCACCACCGTGCTCGCGCCGGCGACGGCGCTGCTCGCGGACCCGGCCACCAAGGAGGTCGGGGTCGGGCGCCACGGGCTCCGGGTGGTGCTGCTGGTCGCCGAGGGCGACCAGACGAGCTACCGGACCGCGCGCCGCGCCGTGTTCGACCGGCCCCGCGTCGACCCCGACGCGGTGGCCCGGGCCGTGGCGGTGCTGGAGGAGGTCGGGGACCGGGTCGGCGACGTGGTCACCGCGCCGGTGGGGACGGGGGCGTGATGCGGGTCCGGCCGTGGATGGTCCTGCTCGTCGCCGTCGTGCTGCCCGGCGCCGGGCACGTGCTCGCCCGCATGCCGGTGCGGGGGCTGGTGTTCGCCTTCTACACGGTGCTGCTCGGCGTCGTCACCTGGAACCTGACGACCCCGGAGATCTCGCTGGTCGGGCGCCTCGCCGGCGGGCTGTTCGTGTACGCGATCAGCGTGTTCGACGCCTACACCTGGGCGTCTCGACGTTTCGTGCGGAGCAACGTAGTTTCGCAGCAGTAGTCATCGACCGTAGGAAGGCCCGAGTCCCATGTGCGGCATCATCGGTCTCCACCTCCGCGATCCCGAGCTGCACCCGGAGCTCGGGCGCCTGCTCGACGCCATGCTCTGCGGCGTGTCCGAGCGCGGTCCCGACTCGGTCGGCATCGCCGTCTACGGCGACGAGACGCGCAACCCCGCGGGCCACACCGCGGTGTCGGTGCTGCGGGCGCCCGGCGACCTCGCCGCCACCGTCGCCGCGCTGCTGCCCGGCGCCCCCGACGTGCGCGCACAGCCGGCGGGGGACACGACCGTGATCACCGCGCCCGTCGCCGTCGAGGCGCTGACCGCCGCGGTCGCGGCCGCCGCCCCCGACGCGCTCGTCGTCGGCAGCGGGCGCGAGCTGGTCGTCTACAAGGGCGCGGGCCACCCGCAGGACCTGGCGCGGACCTACGGGCTGCGCGACGTCAGCGGCTGGCAGGGCGTCGCCCACACCCGCATGGCCACCGAGTCCGCGATCAACCCCGAGGGCTGCCACCCGTACTCGGTCGGCGCCGACCAGTGCCTCGTGCACAACGGCTCGTTCTCCAACCACGCCACCATCCGCCGCGAGCTGCGCCGCCAGGGCGTCTCCTTCGACTCCGAGAACGACACCGAGGTCGGCGCGCGCTTCGTCGCCGCCTGCCTCGCCGAGGGCGACGACCTCGAGAAGGCGCTGCTGCGCCTCGGCGAGACCTTCGACGGCTTCTACACGCTGCTGGTGACCACCGCGGAGGGCTTCGCGGTGGTGCGCGACGAGATCGCCTGCAAGCCCGCGGTGATCGCCGAGCACCCGCGCTGGGTGGCGATGGCCTCGGAGTTCCGCGCCCTGGCCGACCTCCCCGGCATCGACGAGGCCCGCATCTTCGAGCCCGACCCCGGCAAGGTCTACACATGGCAGCGCTGAGCCGCGCCGAGGCGGAGGAGCGCGCGCCGCAGCCGGTGACGATCGACCTCGCCGAGGTCGGGGTCCGCGCGCTCAACACCGAGCTCCACGCCCCGAGCGCGGCGTCCTACGAGGTGCTCCACCCCCACGGCGCGCACTCGATCGCCGCCGGGGTCCACGACGAGATCGACGTCCACGTGCGCGGGCACGCCGGCTACTTCTGCGCGGGGATGAACCAGCTCGGGCGCGTCGTCGTCGACGGCTCGGCCGGCAACGGCGTCGCCGAGAACATGATGTCGGGCTCGGTCCGGGTGCGCGGCGACGCGTCACAGGCGGCCGGCGCCACGGGCCGTGGCGGCCTGCTCGTCGTCGAGGGCCGGGCATCGATGCGCTGCGGGATCTCGATGAAGGGCATCGACATCGTGGTCGGCGGCGACATCGGCGCGATGGGCGCGTTCATGGCCCAGGCCGGGCGCCTGGTCGTGTGCGGCGACGCGGGCGACGGGCTGGGAGACTCGATCTACGAGGCCCGCCTGTACGTGCGCGGGCGCACGGGCACGCTCGGGGCGGACTGCGTCGAGAAGCCGGTGCGCGACGAGCACCTCGCCGAGCTGCGCGAGCTCCTGGCCGCCGCGGGCCTCGACCACGACCCGGCGGAGTTCCGCCGCTACGGCTCGGCGCGCGCGCTCTACCACTTCACCACCGAGCACTCGGGGAGCTACTGACGTGAAGGACCCCGCCGAGCGGGGGTTGCGCGAGTCGGCCACGTTCGACCGCGCCACCATCGCCGCCATCCAGCACGCCGCCCGCACGGGCGTCTACGACATCCGCGGCTGGGGCGCCAAGCGCGCCGTGCCGCACTTCGACGACCTGCTGGTGCTTGGCGCGTCGATGTCGCGCTACCCGCTCGAGGGCTACCGCGAGCGCTGCGACACCGACGTCGTGCTCGGCGACCGGCACGCCACGCGGCCGCTGCACCTCGACACACCGGTGACGATCGCCGGCATGAGCTTCGGCGCGCTCTCGGCCCAGGCCAAGGAGGCCCTGGGACGCGGCGCCAGCGAGGTCGGGACGTCGACCACCACCGGCGACGGCGGCATGACCGACGAGGAGCGCGGCGAGTCGAAGACGCTGGTCTACCAGCTGCTGCCGAGCCGCTACGGGATGGACCCGGACCACCTGCGGGCCGCGGACGCCATCGAGATCGTGCTCGGCCAGGGCGCGAAGCCCGGCGGCGGCGGGATGCTGCTCGGGCAGAAGATCTCCGACCGCGTGGCCGAGATGCGGACGCTGCCGCCGGGCATCGACCAGCGCTCGGCCTGCCGCCACCCCGACTGTACCGGCCCGGACGACCTCACCATCAAGATCGGCGAGCTGCGGGAGATCACCGACTGGGAGAAGCCGATCTACGTCAAGGTCGGCGCCACCCGCACCTACTACGACGTGAAGCTCGCGGTGGCCGCGGGCGCGGACGTCGTGGTGGTCGACGGGATGCAGGGCGGGACGGCCGCCACGCAGGAGGTGTTCATCGAGCACGTCGGCATCCCGATCCTCGCGGCGATCCCGCAGGCCGCGCAGGCGCTGCGCGAGCTCGGGGTGCACCGCAAGGTGCAGCTCATCGTCTCCGGCGGCATCCGCACCGGCGCCGACGTCGCCAAGGCCCTGGCGCTGGGCGCCGACGCGGTGGCCATCGGCACCGCGGCGCTCATCGCGCTGGGCGACAACGACCCGAAGTACGCCGAGGAGTACGAGGCGCTCGGGTCGGGCGCGGGCTACTACGACGACTTCCAGGACGGGCGCGACCCCGCCGGCATCACCACCCAGGACCCGGAGCTCGCCGCCCGGCTGGACCCCGTGGAGGCCGGGCACCGGCTCGCGAACTACCTGCGGGTGCTGACGATGGAGGCCCAGACGCTGGCCCGGGCCTGCGGCAAGGCCCACGTCCGCCACCTCGAGCCCGAGGACCTCGTGGCGCTCACCGTCGAGTCCGCGGCGATGGCCCGCGTGCCGCTGGCCGGGACGTCCTGGATCCCGGGTGCCGGTCGCTAGGGTCGCGTGATGGCCCGACCGGCGAGCGAGGTCCCGGACGTGCCGCCCGGGCCCGCCGCGCGCGAGATCGCCGGCCCGGCCGAGGCCCGCGGCTGGCTCGAGCAGGCGATCGCGGTGCGCGTCCGCGAGCTGCGCCGCCTGGGCGGGGCGACGGTGGCCGACGTCGCGGCCCGCGCGGGGATCTCGAAGGCGACGCTGTCGAAGATCGAGAACGCGCAGATCTCGTGCAGCCTCACCACGCTCGCCGGGCTCGCCGAGGCGCTCGACGTGCCGGTGACGGCGTTCTTCCGGGGCGCGGAGGGCCCGCGCGAGGCCGTGCACACCCCGGCGGGCGCGGGGGCGCGCATCGTCGCCCGCGGGACGCGGATGGGGCACGACTACACGCTGCTCGGCGGCCTGCGGGGCCCGCACCAGCGCATGGAGGCCCACCTCGTGAGCCTCACCGAGCGCAGCGAGGTGTACCCGCTGTTCCAGCACCCGGGCACCGAGCTGCTCTACGTGCTCGAGGGCTCGATGGTCTACGGGCACGGCGCGTCGAGCTACACGCTGCACCCCGGCGACGCGCTGCAGCTCGACGGCGAGGGCGTCCACGGCCCCCGCGAGCTGCTGACCCTGCCGATCCGCTTCCTGTCGGTCGTGGCCCACGCCCACCCCGACGACGCGGCGCACGACGCGGGGCACGTGTGAGCACCGTGCGCACGGTGGACTGGGACGGCGCCGGCGGGGGAGCGGTCGCCGCGATCGACCAGCGCGCCCTGCCCGGCGAGTACCGTGTCCGGCGCCTCGCGACCGTGGACGCGCTGGTCGCGGCGGTCGCCGACCTCACGATCCGCGGCGCGCCGGCGCTCGGGGCGGCCGGCGCGCTCGGCGCCGCCCTCGCCGCCCGCCGGCACCCGGACGACCCCGCCCGCGTGCGCGCCGAGGCGGAGCGGGTCGCCGCCGTCCGCCCGACGGCGGTGAACCTGCGCCGCGGCGTGGAGCGGGCGCTCGCGCGGCTCGACGACGGCGCCGACGCGGTGCTCGCGGAGGCGTGCGCGCTGCTCGACGAGGACGAGGCCACCAACCGCCGGCTCGGGTGGCGCGCCGCAGACCTGCTCAGCGAGCTGTGCCCGGGGCGCCCGCTGCGGGTGCTGACCCACTGCAACTCGGGCGCGCTCGCCGCCGTCGCGTGGGGCACGGGGCTGGGTGCCGTGCGCGAGCTGGCCGAGCGCGGTCTCGTCGAGGAGGTCATCGCGTGCGAGACGCGCCCGCTGCTGCAGGGCGCGCGCCTGACCGTGTGGGAGCTGCGCGAGATGGGCGTGCCCCACCGCCTGTGCGTCGACTCCGCGGGCGCCTCGGCGATCGCGCGCGGGCTCGTCGACGCCGTGGTCGTCGGCGCCGACCGCGTGGCCGCGAACGGCGACGCCGCCAACAAGATCGGGACCTACGCGCTGGCCTGCGCGGCCGCGCAGAGCGGGATCCCGGTGGTGGTGGTCGCGCCCGACACCACCGTCGACCACGCCACGGCCTCGGGCGCGGACATCGTCATCGAGGAGCGGGCGCCCGACGAGGTGCGGGCGTTCGCGGGCGTGCCGGTCGCGCCCCCGGACACGCCCGTCTACAACCCCGCCTTCGACGTCACGCCCGCGGGGCTGCTCGCCGCGGTCGTCACCGAGTCCGCGACGTTCCGCGACGGCTCCTGGACGGGAGACCCCGCCGACGCCGTCGCCGCGGCGAACCCCGGCAGCGCGTGGGGGTCCCGGTAGGGCGCGGTGCCCGCGACCCGCGCGATCTGCACGAGCACCGACTGCGCGGACGTCGCCTGCGCGAGCCGCGAGGTCGGCACGTCGCGGGTCAGGACGTTGGGGTTGCCGTGCAGCTCGGGGCTGTCGTCCTGCGCGGGGTCGAGCGGGGTCCACCAGGCGCCGGTGGCCAGCAGCGCCACGCCGGGCACCACGTCGTCGGACACCACGGCGCCGACGTGGGTCTCGCCGCGCGCGTTCCAGACGCGCAGCACGTCGCCGTCGGCGATCCCGCGCGCCGCCGCGTCGTCCCGGTTCACCACGCACGGCTCGCGGCCGGCGACCTTCGACGCCGCGCTGACCCCGGCCATGTCGAGCTGGCTGTGCAGCCGCGTGCCCGGCTGCGGCGACAGGAGGTGGATCGGCGCCGCGGTGCTCGCGGCGCCCGCCCACTCGGCGGGCGGTAGCCAGGTCGGGTGGCCCGGGCAGTCGTCGTAGCCGAACCCGTCGATCGTCGCCGAGAACAGCTCGATGCGCCCCGACGGCGTCGCGAGCGGTGCGGCATCGGGCGCGCGCCGGAAGGCCGCGTACGGGGGCGGGGGTGCGGGCAGGTCGTAGCGGAAGTGGCCCACCGACCAGAACGTGGCGAAGTCGGGCAGGTCGTGGCCGTGCCGTGCGGCCGAGCGGCGCGCGTCCTCGTACATCGCGCGCAGCGCCGCGGCGTCGTCCCGGCCGCCCGTGTACTCCTCGGCGACGCCGAGGCGCTCCGCGAGCGCCGCGAGGATCGTCCGGTCGTTGCGCGCCTCGCCCGGCGGGTCGAGCGCGCGCTGCATCGCGACGATCCACGGGTCGCCGGAGGTGGCGGCGATGTCGTCGCGCTCGAGCGTGGTGGTGGCGGGCAGCACGACGTCGGCCATGCGCGCGGTCGGGGTCCACCAGGGCTCGTGCACGACCACGGTGTCGGGGCGCTGCCAGGCCCGGGCGAGCCGGTTGAGGTCCTGGTGGTGGTGGAACGGGTTGCCGCCGGCCCAGTAGACGAGCCGCACGTCGGGGTAGTGGTGCACGGCGCCGTCGAAGTCGTAGGCCTCGCCGGGGTGCAGCAGGGCGTCGGCGAGCCGGGCCACCGGGACGCGCACCGGGCACGGGTTCCACCGCGCCGCGAACGACGGTGTCCCGAACGGCCGGTAGGTGCTGCCGGTGCGGGCGACGCAGCCGTACCCGAAGCCGAACCCGCCGCCGCGGCGCCCGATCTGGCCGAGGTACGCGGCGAGCGCGATCACCGCCCAGTACGGCTGCTCGCCGTGCTCCGCCCGCTGCAGCGCCCACGTCGCGGTGACCAGCGTGCGGCCGGTCCGCAGGCGCCGCGCGAGGTCGGTGATCGTCGCGGCCGGGACGCCGGTGACCGCCTCGGCCCACGCCGGGGTCTTGTCGACGCCGTCGCTGTGCCCGCGCAGGTAGGCCCGCAGCCGGTCGTCGCCGACCGTGCCGCGCGCGACGAAGTCCTCGTCGACGGCGCCGTCGGCGTCGAGGCGGCGCATCAGCGCGAGCAGCAGGGCGGTGTCGCTGCCCGGGCGGATCGGCACCCACGTCACGCCCGGGTGCTCCGGGGCGTCGCTGCGCACCGGGTTGACGTTGACGATCCGGGTGCCCGCCGCGAGCACGCGCGCCAGGCCCTCGCGGGCGATGTGGTCGCCGGTGCCCCCCGACTCCATCTGCACGTTCTTCGCCGGGGCGCCGCCGAGCATCAGCAGCGTGTCGGTCTCGGCGGCGATGTCGTCCCACGTCGCGACCTGCCCGGTGACCGCGGAGGCGTCGCCGACGACGTGCGGCAGCAGGCGGTCGGCGGCGCCGTAGCTGTAGTTGGAGACCTGGCCGGCGTAGCCGCCGAGGCAGGCCAGGAAGTGGTTGAGCTGGGTCTTGGCGTGGTGCAGGCGCCCGGCGCTCGACCAGCCGTACGACCCGCCGAAGATCGCCTGCGCGCCGTGCTGCGCGCGGGTGGTCGCCAGCGCGTCGGCGACGAGGTCGAGCGCGGTGTCCCAGGAGACCTCGACGAACGGGTCCGCGCCGCGGCGCCCGCCCGTGCCGTCGAGCCAGGACCGGCGCACCGCGGGCCGCGTGACGCGGTTGCGCGCGTGCACCGCGCCGGGCACCGAGTCCAGCAGCGGCGAGGGGTCGCGGTCGCCCTCGAAGGGCACGGCCTCGGTGAGCCGGCCGTCCTCCACCCGCGGGCGGAAGGTGCCCCAGTGTGCTCCGTGGATGGGGGATCCGCTGGTGCTCACCCGAGCACCACCGCGTCCCCGCGGCGCACGGGTCCGCCGTGGAGGACCTCCGCGTAGACGCCCGCGCAGGGCAGGACGCCGAAGCCGGGGACGTCGACGCGGTTCGCGGTGAGCAGGGGGCGCAGGGCCTCGGGGGCGCGGGGCAGGTCGCCGTGCTCGAGCGTGGGCACCGAGCAGCGCGGGGTGGGCAGCACGACCCGCAGCGTCGCCCCGCCGACGGTCAGCTCGCGGCCCACCCAGTCGGTCTCGGCGAACGGGTCGGTGTCGGCCTCGACGACGAGGTTCGGCCGGTAGCGCGCGGGGTCCATCCCCAGGTACGCGAGCGTCGTGGTCGTCACGAGGTGCACCGGCGCGTAGTCGACGAACGTGTCGGCGGCGCTGCCCTGCGAGATCTCGAGGGTGGGGGCGGCGACCGTGGCCTCGACACCGTGCGCGAGCACGTCCTCGGGGTCGGGGCGCTCCACCTCCGACCCCGCGGGCCGGGCGGCGGCGACGGTGACGGCGCGCCCGAGGTCGGCGGTGAGGTCCTCGGCGAGGCGGGGGTCGTCGACGTCGCGGACGTGCCCGTCGGGCGCGGTGACACGCACGCCGCCGTCGGCGCCGCTCGCGGAGTACTGCAGGAGCCGGCGCCACAGCCGCGGGTGCTTGGCGGTGGCGACGTAGCCGGTGGCGGCGTCGAGCAGCCCGTAGCGGCGGTCGAGGGGCAGGCCCGCGGACCCGAGGAGGGCCTCGTCGAGCTGCTCGCCGAGCATCGACTTCACGGGATAGCGGGACAGCGTCGCGACGCGCACGTCATCGCCCCTGGGGTCGTCGGGGGAGGACGGGCTTGAGGTCGACGACGGGCGTGCCGTCGAGGGCCTCGAGCGCGTCCACGTGGAGCCGGACGCCGTCGACCTCGAGCACCCGGGTGGTGTGCAGGCCGAGCGGGTTCGGGCGGTCGGGCGAGCGGGTGCTGAACACGCCCGTGGGTGGCCGGGTGGTGTCGTCGCGGGGGTGGGTGACGAGCACGTCGCGGTCGGCCTCGTGCAGCCACGTCACCACGACCAGCTCGTCGCCCGCGCGGAGGTCCGCGGCGGCCGGGGCCACGTCGTCGTCGAGGACGATCCAGGCGTCGGGGGCGCCCTCATCGGCCTGGCGGGGGGCGGCGGCGCGGTCGGTGAGGGTGGACCGCACCGTCCCGATCACCCGCAGCTCGCCCGTCACCGCGCCACCTCCGTCAGCCGGCCGGCGACCGCCGCGGCCACCCGCTCGGCCTCCCGCTCGAGGTGCCGGCACGGGGCGGGGGAGCAGGGACCGTCGCCCGGGGCGGCGACGGTGAACAGCGCCGGGTGGCCGGCGGGCAGGCCGAGCTGCTCGTGCGCGGGCGGGCCGGCGTCGGGGTCGTCGGTGACGACGAGGACGTCGAGATCGCGGACCGTGCCGTCGGTGAGCGCGAGGCCGCGGGGCACGACGCGGGCGTCGCTGACGAGCTCGACGTGGTCGGGGCCGAAGGCCTCGAGCCACCCGTCGTCGAGGGCGACCGGGCCGGGCGCGCCGTCGGGCACGAGGAGCGAGGCGTGCCCTGGGTCGGCGAGGCGGGCGCGCATGGCGTCGCGGTCGGGGGCCGGGGCGACCGGCGGCGGGCCGTCGCGGAGCTCGGCGAACCGGGCGCGGTAGGCCTCGCGCTCCCGCCAGCCGTAGTGCGGGTTGTCGCGGCGCACGACCTCGCGCGGGCGGTCGGCCACGACGGTCAGGTGCGCCACGACGTCGACGATCCACGGCACCAGCTGGACCGCCGCGCCGGTCGTCCCGAGCACCCCGACCCGCCGGCCGGTGAGGTCGTGGCGGTCCTCGCGCCAGGACGCCGTGCGCAGCACAGTGCCGGCGAACGCCGTGACGTCGGCCGGCGTCTCCCGCGGCCGCCGCCCGGTGCAGGCGATCAACGACCGGGCGTGCACCACCGCGCCGCGGTCGGTGTGCACGGTCCAGCGTTCGCCGTCGTGGTGGGCGCCGGTGACGGTCGTCGACAGCGCGACGTCGCGGCGCAGCCCCAGCCGGTCGGCGGCGAAGCGGAACCAGCGCTGCACCTCGTAGCCGGCGGGGTGGCGCTCGCTCCAGCCCCACTCGCGGAACAGCCGCTCGGAGAACGCGTACTGGTACAGGTGGCACTCGGTGTCCAGCCGCGACCCCGGGTACGCGTGCCACCACCACGTCCCGCCGACGTCCCCCGCGGCGTCGTAGGCGCGCACGCGCAGGCCCCGCTCGCGCAGCAGGTGCAGCACCGCGAGGCCGCTGAAGCCGGCGCCGACGACGAGGGCATCGAGGTCGTGATCGGTGCCGGGCACCGGCTCACGATCGTCGCTCGCCCGCCCGCACGACAAGGGGGGCGATCTCCTCGCCGACGGCCCTTCTCCGGGGCCGTGCCGCGGGGCAGGATCGGGGACGGTCCCGGGACGCGCTCCGGCGACCGGCGAGGAGGCAGCGATGATCCCCGAGGCGACATCCCCGGACCAGGCCACCGACGAGGCCACGGAGGCCGCCGGCACGCCGTCCGACCCCGACCTCGCGGCGCTGCTCGCCGCCGAGGCCGTGGCGAACGACTACCACCCCGGGCGCGGGGACTGATCCGTCAGCGGGTGCCGGCGGGTGTCCCGACGTCGGTGAGCCCGCGCAGCGCCCGGGGCAGCGGGCCCCGGTGCAGGACGTCGAGGCGCTGCGTGGCGCGGGTGAGGGCCACGTAGAGGTCGGCCGCACCGCGCGGGCCGTCGGCGAGGATGCGGTCGGGGTCGACGACGAGGACGGCGTCGAACTCGAGGCCCTTGGTCCCCGCCGGCGTCACCGCGCCGGGGACGGAGCCCGCCGGCCCGATCACCACGCTCGTGCCCTCCCGACCGGCCTCGTCGCGCACGAAGTCCTCGACGGCGCCGGCCAGCTCGTCGTCGGTGACCCGCCGGGACCACGGCCCCGCACCGGCGGCGCGCACCGAGTCGGGCGGCCGGACATCGGGCGCGAACTCCGCGAGCAGCGCGGCCGCCACCGCCATGATCTCCGCCGGCGTGCGGTAGTTGACCGTCAGCGACCGGTACACCCAGCGCCCCGGCACGTAGCGGTCCAGCATCCCGCCCCACGACGTCGCGCCGGCGCTCGACCGCCGCTGGGTGAGGTCGCCGACGACGGTGAACGAGCGGCTCGGGCAGCGCCGCATCAGCACCCGCCAGTCCATCGCCGACAGCTCCTGGGCCTCGTCGACCACCACGTGCCCGTACGTCCAGTCGCGGTCCGCGGCGGCGCGCTCGGCCAGGTCGCGGGTGTCGCGCTCGACGAAGCGATCGCCCAGACCCTCGGCGTGGATCAGGTCCGCGACGCGCACGCCGAGGTCCTCGTCCAGCTCCTCGCGGTCGAGGGTGAGGATGTCCATGACGCCGGCGGCGTACGCGGCGCCCGCGTGCTCGTCGCGCGCGGCGGCGGCCCGCTCGGCGGCCACCGCGGCCGGGTCGGGGCCCAGCAGGTCGACCAGCTCGTCCAGCAGCGGCACGTCGGACACCGTCCACGCCGCGCCGTCCGCGCGGCCCAGCACCGGGTCCGCCCCGGCCGCCCGCAGCCGCGCCGGCGACGCGTAGAGCGGGCCCAGCAGGGACTCGGGTGTGAGGACCGGCCAGAGCGCGTCGAGGGCCGCGGTGCACGCCGCGCTCTCGGCGAGCTCGGTCAGGACGTCGGCGCGCAGCTGCTCCCACGCGTCGCGGTCGGACCGCGTCACCCAGCCCCGCCCGATCCGCGACGCGGCCCGCTCGGAGAGCACGTAGGTGACGACGTCGGTGAACACCGCCCGGGCCTCGTTGTGCGGCAGCCCGCTCGCGCGGGCCTCGTCGCGCGCCCACTGCGCGGTCGCGGCGTCGATCCGCACCGTCACGTCCGCGAGCGCGATCGGCAGCGGTTCCTCCGGGAGGCGCTGGCGGTCGGCGATCGCGGCGGCGAGCACGTCGAGGATCGCCGGCGAGCCCTTGAGCCGCGCCGCCTCCGGGGTGTCCTCGGCGGTGACGCGCAGCCCCGGCACGAGGCCGCCGGTGGTCGTGAACACCACGTCGGACTCGCCCAGCGACGGCAGGACGCGGTCGATGTGGTGCAGGAACGTCGCGTTCGGCCCGACGACGAGCACGCCCTGGCGCTCCAGGCGCTCGCGTCGCGTGTAGAGCAGGTACGCGACGCGGTGCAGCGCCACCACGGTCTTCCCGGTGCCCGGTCCACCCTCGATGACCGCCACCCCGGGGTGGTCGAGGCGGATGATCTCGTCCTGCTCGGCCTGGATCGTCGCGACGATGTCGCGCATGCCCTCGCCCCGCGGCGCGTTCACGGCCGCGAGCAGGGCCGCGTCGCCCCCGTCGTCGCCTGTCGGCCGACCGAGCACCTCGTCGGTGAAGTCGTCGACGCGGCGCCCGCGCGTGTGGAACTGCCGGCGCCGGCGCATGCCCTCGGGGTGCGCGCCGGTGGCGGTGTAGAACGGCCGCGACGCCGGCGCCCGCCAGTCGAGCAGCAGCGAGGCGTACTCGTCGTCGGCGTCGAGGATCCCGATCCGGCCGATGTACGACCGTTCCCCGCCGGCGCTGTCGAGGCGGCCGAAGCACAGGCCGTCGTCGGCGACGTCCAGGCGCCGCACCTCCGCGCCCGCGGCGCGGACCTCGACGTCCCGCTCCATCGGGGACTCGCCGGTGCCGCGCAGGGCGGCGGCGTACCGGGCCTTCGCCCGGTCGCGTTCGGTGTCGAGCCGCGCGTACAGCCCGGCGATGTGCTCGCGTTCGGCGTGCAGTTCCTCGTCGTGTTCCCGGTGCGTCACGGGCCTCTTTCCTCTCGGAGGCCGACGATTCTGCGGAAGGGCCCGGGTCTTGCCGCAAGACCCCGGGTCCGCTATACGTTGGACACGGCGGAGAGATCGTCCCGCCCGCCGCTGCTCAGGTCAGCGTGGCGATGGCGGCGTAGCCGCCGGTGGGATGTGCCCCGGGGTCGGGCGTCGGCCAGTCGACGATGTCGACCATCCCGGGCGCGACCAGCTCGTGGCCGCCCAGCAGCGCGGTGATCTCGGCGCGGCTGCGCAGCACGACCTCCGTGGCGCTGCCGCGGTAGCCGTCCTGGATGGCGCGGGTGCGGGCCGCCAGGCCGGGGTCGTCGTGGTCGGCGCTGCCGTGGGTGATCACGTGCACGCTGCCCGGCGCCAGCGCGTCCCGGTACCGCGCGAGGATCGCGGCCAGCTCGGGGTCGGGGACGAAGTGCAGGACCGCGACGGTCAGCAGCGCCACCGGACGGCTCAGGTCGAGCAGGTCGCGCACGCCCGGGGCGGCGAGCACCTGGTCGGGGTCGCGCATGTCGGCCCGGGTGACGGAGACGCCCTCGAGCCCCTCGATGAGCTCACGGGCGTGGGCGACGGCGACGGGCTCGAAGTCGACGTAGGCGACGCGGGCGCCGGGGCGGCGCGCGAGGGCGATCTCGTGGACGTTGCCGACCGTCGGCACCCCGGAGCCGAGGTCGAGGAAACGGTCGACGCCCCGCGCCAGGCACCACGACACGGCGCGGCCCAGGAAGGCGCGGTTGGCCCGGCAGACGTAGCCCATGTCCGGGTTCTGGGTGAGGATCTTCGCGGCCTGCTCGCGGTCGACGGAGAAGTTGCACCCGCCGCCGAGCAGGTAGTCGTAGATCCGGGCGGCGTTGGCCCGGTCGAAGTCGATGCCGGCCTCCAGCGCTCGCTCGGGCTCCGGCCAGTCGTCCTCGGCCGGACCCCGCCGGTCTCCCTCGTCCGATCGCCCCGTCAAGACGCCCCCGCCCCTCGGTGTCCCCGCCGCCCCGCATCGATCTTCGCACCGCGGCGCCCGCGGCGGTGACTACGCTCGCCGGGGTGTCGAGGTCGACCGCGGACATCTACCGGCGCTTCGCCGAGACCGACGCCGCCGGCACGCTGTACGCCCCCGTCGCCCTCGCCCTGGGCGCGTCGGACGAGGCGCTGCGGGCCGTCGAGGCGGTGCCCGCGCGTCGCCGGCGGCCCGGGGTCGTGCTCGCCGCGCTGCACGACCTGGCCCTCGCCGGGCGCGCCCCAGCGCTCGCCGCGGCCTACGCGGCGGGGGACGGCGACGCCGCGGCCGCGGCGGCGGTCGACACCCTGCGGCGGCGCGGCGACGACGTCGCGGCCGTCGCGGGGCGCCGCCGGCTGCGGTCCGGCGAGACCGGACGGTGCGCGGTGCTCTACCCGCTGATCGCGGAGGCGGCGCGCCGGGCGGGCGCGGACGCGATCGGTCTCGTCGACGTGGGGTGCTCGGCGGGGTTCAACCTGACCGTCGACCGCGTCCACCTCACCTACGACGGCGGCCCGACCCTCGGCGACCCCGCGTCCCCGCTGCGGATGGCGGCGGCGATCGTGCAGCACCGGCCCGTCCCGGCGCGGGCGGTGCCCGAGGTCGTCGCCCGGATCGGGATCGACCGCGAGCCGGTCGACGTCACCGACTCCGACGAGGCCCGCTGGCTGCGTGCCTGCCGCCCGCCGGACGCGCCCGACGCCGCGGAGCTCGACGCGCAGATCGCGCTGGCGGCGTCGGTCGCGTCGGTGCTCCTGGCCGGCGACGTCCTCGAGGTGCTGCCCGACGCCCTCGCCCGCGTGCCCGCGGACGCCCTGCCCGTCGTCACCACCACGTGGACGCTCTCGGACCTCGCCCCCGAGCAGCGCCTGCGCTTCCTGCAGCGCCTCGACGAGGTGGCGGCCGGGCGGACGGTGGCGTGGGTGTCGGCGGAGGGGGTCGGCGTGGCGCCCGCGATCCCCACCCAGGGCGATCGGCGCGCCTCCGGCCACAGCATCCTCGGCGTCGCGCTGCTCGACCACACGACGGTGCGCACCCAGGCCGTCGGCCGGTGCTGGTCGCGGGGCCGCCTGCTGGCGTGGACGACGGACGCCTGAGCCGGGCGGTCAGCCCTCCGCGAGCGGCGCGTGACCCAGGACGCGGGCGGCGCCCTCGAGGTAGGCCTCGCGGTACGCCGGCGGCACCCACTGCGCGGTGCGGAACACGCGCAGCGCCGCGTCGTCGCCGGTGTGCTCGATGCGGACCCGGGCCCCGTCGGCGTCGGCGACCTGCTCGCCGGCGGCGTGCGTGTCGTGCGGGATGGTGGCCATGAGACAACAGGATGCACGTCCGCGGCGTCCGAACCCACCTCACCGGCGACCAGCAGCGCGAGGCCGGTGTGGCAGCAAGCGGTTGCTGTCGATCTCGTCCCCGTCTCGATCCGGCAACGGGCGCCCGGTGACGTAGCGCTGTCGACCCGGTGCGCGATGTGGTCACAGGACGTCGGTGCAGGGTCGGGGGCGGGGCAGTGAGCGGCGAGCGGTTGATGCACGATCCGTGGGAGCGCAGGCCCCCACGGCGACGCCACCTGGGCGACGCCGCGCCGGTCCTGCCCGCGGTCCCGGTCGAGGCCGCGACCGTCCCCCCGGTCGAGGCGGCGGACCCGGAGGTCGGCCCCGAGACCGAGTAGGGCGCTCCCGGCCGGCGGGTCTTGATGGCCGTCGTCCCGGCGCCCATGCTGCGACGCGTGGCCCCATCCCCGCCGTCGGCGCAGGACGACCTCGCCGCGCTGGAGGCGCTGCTCGCCGGGCTCCCCGGCGCCGTGGTCGCGTTCTCGGGCGGGGTCGACTCGTCGGTCGTGTCCGCTGCCGCGGCGCGGGCGCTGGGGGAGCGCGCGCTCGCGGTCACCGCCGTCTCGCCGGCGCTGGCGACGGGCGAGCTCGACGCCGCCGCCGGGGTCGCCGCCGCCGCCGGTGTCGCGCACCGCGTCGTGACCGGCACGGAGCTCGACCGCGTGGCGTACCGGCGCAACGACCGCCACCGCTGCTACCACTGCAAGACCGACCTCTACGAGCGGCTGGCCGCGACGGCACGCGCGGCCGGCGGCTGGGTGGTGCTCTCGGGCGCCAACGTCGACGACCTCGGCGACTGGCGCCCGGGACTGGTCGCGGCCGCGGAGCACGGCGTCCGGCACCCCCTGGTCGAGGCCGGGATGGGCAAGGCGCGCATCCGGGCCGTAGCCGCGCTGCTCGGCCTGCCCAGCGCGGCGAAGCCGGCGTCGCCGTGCCTCGCGTCGCGGGTCCCGTACGGCACCGCGGTGTCGGCGCCCGTCCTCGCGCAGGTGGACCGCGCCGAGGCCGCGCTGCACGCGCTCGGGTGGGCCGTCCTGCGGGTGCGCCACCACGGCGACCGGGGCCGGGTGCAGATCGCCGGCGACGAGCTCGGCCGGCTCGACGCGCCGGGGGAGCGCGACGCCGTCGTCGCCGCCGTGCGCTCGGCGGGCTACCGCGAGGTCGAGATCGACCCCCACCCGTTCCGGTCGGGCTCGTTGAACCTGGAGATCACGCCGGCGTGACCGAACCCCCCGACGCCCTGCCCGACGGCGGGCGCCGCGCCCGCACCGGGATACCCGAGATCGTGTTCGCCGAGGGCAAGCCGGCCGGGCGCACCCTGTCCCTGCTCGCCGAGCTGCGCCGCCTCGACCCCGACGGCCCGGCCCTCGCGACCCGGTGCCCCGCGCCGGTGCTCGACGCCGCGCCGGACGCGTTCCCCGGCGAGGACGTGACCGTCGACCCGGTCGGGCGCACCGTGACCGTCGGCGCCGTCCCGCCGGGCAGGGGCGACGTCCTCGTCCTCACCGCCGGCACCACCGACCTGCCCGTCGCCCGCGAGTGCGCGGCGACCCTCGCGGCGCTCGGCGTCGGGGTCCGCCTGCTGCCCGACGTGGGCGTCGCCGGGCTCCACCGCCTGCTCTCCCGCCTCGAGGACGTCCGCCGCGCCGACGTCGTGGTCGTCGTCGCCGGGATGGACGGGGCGCTCCCCGGCGTCGTGGCCGGGCTCGTGGCCGCGCCGGTGATCGGGCTGCCGACCAGCGTGGGCTACGGCGTCGCCGAGGGGGGCCGCGCGGCGCTCACGACGATGCTCGCCGCCTGCAGCCCCGGCGTGGTCGTGGTGAACATCGACAACGGGGTCGGCGCCGCCGCCCACGCGGCGAAGGTGCTCCGGGTGCGGCATGGGTGAGTCCGTGGCCTGGGTCGACGCCACCGGGGGCGTCGCCGGCGACATGCTCCTCGGCGCCCTGCTCGACGCGGGCGCGGACCTCGACCGGGTGCGCGCCGCCGTCGCCTCGCTGGGCGTCCCGGGGCTGACCGTCGACGTGGCGCGGGAGCGCCGCGGGGGCTTCGCCTGCCTGCGCGTCCTGGTCGGGACGCCGGACGCGGTGGACCGCGAGCGCCGGCTCGCCGACGTCCTCGAGCACGTGGAGCGCGCCGACCTCGACCCCGCGGCGCGGCGGTGCGCCGCCGACGTCTTCACGGTGCTCGCCCGCGCCGAGGCCGCCGTGCACGGCACGGCGCCCGAGGAGGTCCACTTCCACGAGGTGGGCGCGTTCGACGCCCTCGCCGACGTCGTCGGCGTCGCGGCCGCCGCCGCCTCGGTCGGCCTGCTCTCGCCGGGCGCCGCGACGTGGTGCTCGCCGCTCGCCGTCGGGTCCGGGACGGTGCGCAGCGCCCACGGCCGCCTGCCCGTGCCGGCGCCCGCGGTGCTGCGGATCGCGGCCGATGCCGGGCTGGAGCTCGCGGGCGGCGACCTCGAGGGCGAGCGCACCACGCCCACCGGCGCCGCACTGCTCGCCGTCCTCGCCACCTCCGGGTCACTGCCCGCCCTGCGCGTCACCGGCGTCGGGGTGGGCGGCGGCCGGCGCGACCCCGCCGACCGGCCCAACACCACGCGCGTCGTGCTCGGGCGGGCCGCCGGCGCCACGGAGCACCGGGGCCGCGACGAGGTCCTGGTCGTCGAGGCCACCGTCGACGACCTCGACCCGCGGCTGTGGCCCTCGGTGCTGGCCGCGGTCCGGGCGGCCGGTGCCTGGGACTGCTGGACGACGCCGGTGGTGGGCCGGCACGGACGCCCCGGTCAGGTGCTCTCGGCGCTCTGCCCCGACCCGGTGCGCGAGGCCGTGGTGCAGGCGGTGTTCCGGCACACGAGCACCTTCGGCGTCCGGTGGTCTCGCTGGGAGCGGGCGACCGCGCACCGCCGGTCGGTGCGCGTCGAGGTCGGGCCCGCGGACGCGGTCCAGGTGGTGACGGTCAAGGTGGCCGAGGACCCGGACGCCCCCGGCGGGCTGCCCGTCGCGACCCCCGAGCTGGCCGAGGCCGAGGCCGCCGCCACCGCGCTCGGGTGGCCGGTGCGGGCCGTGTGCGAGGCGGCGCTGGCGGCGTTCCGTCGCGCCGAGGTCAGGAGCTCCTGAACTCGATCTCCGGGCCCAGGCGCAGGGTGTTGGTGACGTAGCAGACCCGCTCGGCGACGGTGATCAGCCGCTCGAGCTCCTCGCCCCGCGGCGCCTCGGCGTGCACGGTGACCCGCAGCGCCACGAACCGCGGCCCGTCGTAGGTGCCGGTGGCGTCGACCCGCAGCCCGCGCAGCTCCACGCCCCGTTTGGTGGCGCTGTGGGAGAGCGCGAGCGTGAAGCACGAGGCGATCGAGGCGAGGAAGAGCTCGGTCGGCTGGGGGCCCTGGCCGGTGCCGCCCGCCGAGGCCGGCTCGTCGACCGTGATCGGGAACCCGCCCGCGTCCACGGTGCACCGCATGGCCTCCTCCCACACGGCCGAGACGGTGCGCTCAGCCACGGGAGGCTCCGTGCAACACCGCTGCAACATCGTCGGGAACAGTGGCGCCCGTCACGTTCCCGACGAGGTGGAGCAACCGATGAGCATCGACAGCACGGTGCACCCGGTGGTCGTCCCGCTGGCGGGCCGGCCGCCCGCCGGCGCCGGGGGCTGCCGGCCGGACCGCCGCCTGCGCGTCCACCACGACCGGCTGCTGCGCATCGAGGACGACCCCGACGAGGTCGTCGAGCTCCTCGAACTGGCCGTCACCTGGGGCGAGCTGGACTGGTCGGAGAGCGCCGTGGTCCCGCCGGAGGCGTGGATCGACTTCGCCGCCGGGCACCGGTGGCGCGACCCCGACCGCGTGCTGCGGCTGTTCTCCCTGGCCGCCGACGTGGCGCTGCGCGGGCCGCACCGCCTGCCGGCGCCCGGCCCGGCGCCGTGCTCCGGGACGGCCGCGGCGCGGCTCGGGCTCGCCGACGCCGACCTGCTCGCGGGCGAGCTCTGACCCGTTCACCCGGCAGTCCGCGGCAGGCGCGTCACCGCGCGGCGGGTGAGGTCGTAGGCGGTCGCCGTCGCCGCCCCCCGGCGCAGCCCGATGCGCCCGGTGTCGTCGATGCGCCCGACGACCGCGGCCTCGAGGTCGCGGTCGCGGAACGCCGCGAGCACCTCGTCCTCGCGGCCGTCCGGCGCACACAGCAGGAAGCCGAAGCTCGGGAAGCAGGTCAGCCACGCCGCCGGCGCCACGCCGCGGGGCGTGGGCAGGACGTCGAGGTCCACCTCGACGCCGAACGTGCCCCACTCCAGGAGCATCGCCAGCGACCCGACCAGCCCGGCCATGCTGATGTCCTTCGCGGCCACGCACGCGCCGCTGCGCGCGAGCGCCGGGAGCACCCGGACGTCGTCCGCACACCGCTCACCGCGCTGCTCGAAGGCGGGGAAGAACGGGAAGTCCGCGCGCATCGCGCCGTCGGTGGCCGCGGCGACGACGAGGCTCTGGCCCGGCGCCACGTGCGTCATCGAGAGCGGGGCCCCGACCTCGCCGAGGCCGAACGCGGAGATCGAGGGCTCGCCGTCGTGGCGGGTGAGGTGCCCGCCGACGATCGGCACCCGGTAGAGCCGCGAGGCGTGCCGCATCCCCTCGAGGGCGGCCCGCGCGGTGGCCTCCGACGCCGCCACCGTGTTGACGATGCCGAGGGGCTCCGCGCCCATCGCCACGACGTCGTTGACGTTGGCGAGCACGGCGGCGAAGCCGGCGCCCCACGGGTCGCGGGCGACGAACGGCGGCCACAGCGCCTCCCCGCACGCCACCACGGCGCCGGTCGAGGTGGCGACGACCGCGCCGTCGTCGCCGGGCCCGCTGGTCCAGTCGGTGTCGCCGAGGACCTCGCCGACCAGCCCGATCTCGGTCTTCGCCAGCAGCCCGGGATGGGCGGCGACGACGCCGACGATCTCGTCGAGCTCGCTCGTCGCGGTGGTCGTGCCCACGCGGACCTCCTCGCCTCGTCTCGCATCGTAGGCGTACATCTACTATGTGATCTAGCATGGATGGCCATGGGCCCCGCGAGCTTCCTGACGCTGCCGCCCCGGCCGTCCAAGCCCCGCTCCACCGGGCTCACGCACGTCCTGGACCCCGGCGTGACGCCCGCGGCGGCCGCCGACGTCCTGGGCGGGGCCGCCGCCCACGTGGACATCTGGAAGACCGGCTGGGGCACGGCCTACGTCGACGCGCGGATCGGCGAGAAGCTGGCCGTGCTCGCCGCCCACGACGTCGCGTCCTGCCTCGGCGGGACCCTGCTCGAGATCGCGTGGGCCCAGGGGGCGGCCGAGGCGTGCCTGGCCTGGGCGCACGCCGCGGGCTTCACCCACGTCGAGGTGTCGCGGGGCACCATGCCGATGTCCCTCGACGCCAAGCACGAGCTGGTCCGGCGAGCGGCCGACCGCTTCGTGGTGCTCACCGAGGTGGGCGCCAAGGACCCGCACCAGCGGCACACGCTCGCGCAGTGGGGCGACGAGGCGGGGCGCGACCGCGCGGCCGGCGCCGCCCTCGTGGTCGCCGAGGGCCGGCAGAGCGGCACGGTCGGGATCTACGACGCCGACGGGTCGGTGCGCGAGGACGTGGTGGACGCGGTCGTCGACGCCGTGGGGCCCGACCGCGTCGTGTTCGAGGCGCCGCGGGCCGGGCAGCAGGCGTGGTTCATCCGCCGCTTCGGCCCCGCCGTGAGCCTCGGCAACGTCGCCCTCGACGAGGTCCTGTCGGTCGAGACGCTGCGCCTGGGCCTGCGCTCGGACACCGCCGCGGTGACGGTCCCCGACGTCGCGGCCGCGGAGCCCGTCCGGTGACCCGCGCCGGCGCCAACCGCATCCCCGGGCGCTACCGCGGCGTCGCCGTCGCGCGGTACGACGGGGCGTGGGACGAGGCGTCGCTGCGTGCGCACTTCGTCGGGCTCGAGGCGTACTGGAAGACCCGGTTCCTCGTGGTGCGCCCGCACGACGAGGACGCGGGCGACGTCGCCCTCCTCGCCGTGGCCCGCGACCCCGGCGACGCGCTGTTCAGCCCGATCACCGCGGTGGAGCTGCTCGCCGGGCCGGGGGAGTGCGCGTTCGTGCACCGTCCCGAGGTGGACACCGCGATCCCGTCGGCGCTGGCGGCGGTGGCGGAAGAGGTCCCCGACGCCCGCGCGGTCGTGGTGCAGGGCCGCTACGAGCACGTCAACTTCGTCGTCGACGCCGACCCGCTGCGCGTCGTGGTGCGCGAGGTCGTGCCGCCGCACCCCGCGAAGCTCGTCGACCAGGCCCGGCGCGTCGTCGACGTCACCGAGGACCTGCGCCCGCTGCGGCTCGAGAGCGCGGTGGTCGACCTCGCCGACCTGGCCCGCCGCGCGCCCGCGGACCACTACCTGCTGCCGTGCCGCGGCGGGGGCAGCGAGGTCCCCGGCGCCACGGTGTCCTACCTCGACGAACGGCCCGAGCCCGCCGACTGGACCCTGCTGGGCTGCGAGCGCTCGCGGCAGATCCACCACTGGTTCTACGGCCACGACGCGCCGCGGGTCGACCTGTGCCCCAAGGTCGACCCCGCCGCCGCCGGGCCGGGCGCGCTGCTGACCAAGTGCTGCCTGCAGCAGGAGGAGCTCGACGAGGGCGTCGACACGGGCCCGGACGGCGAGACGACGTGGGTGTCGGTGCCGTGGGGCGCCTCGCTGGAGCACGTCACCGAGGCGCTGCGCCGCCTGACCGCGCTCGCCGAGAGCCGGGGAGCGCCGCCGTGGTCACCCGCCTGACCGACTCCGCGGTCTACGCCCACCTGTGGTCGACCCCGGAGCTCGAGGAGCGCTTCGGGGAGACCGCCCGGTGGCAGGCCTGGCTGGACGTGCTCGTCGCGCTGGCCCGGGTGCAGGCCCGCCACGGTCTGGTCCCGCCGGCGGCCGCCGAGCAGATCGCCGACGTCGCGCGCGCCGAGCACCTCGACCTCGACCGCGTCGCGGCCGGGACCCGCGCGACGTCGCACTCGACTCTCGGGCTCATCCGCGAGCTGCAGCGGGTCCTGCCGGAGTCCGCGCGCGAGCACGTCTACGTCGGCGCCACCGTGCAGGACGTCAGCGACACCTGGTTCGGCCTCGTGATGCGCGACGTCGGCGCCCTGGTGCTGCGCGACGTGCAGGCGCTGCGGGCGACCGTGCTGGACCTGGCGCGGACCCATCGCGACACGGTCATGGTCGGGCGCACCCACGGCCAGCCCGGCGCCCCGATCACCTTCGGGTTCAAGGCGGCGTCGTGGGCCGACGAGCTGGGCCGCCACGTCGACCGCCTGCGCGAGGGCGCGCCTCGCTGGGCGGTCGGTCAGCTCGCCGGCGCGGTGGGGGCCCTCGCCTTCCACGACGCGGACGTCGACCCCCTGGCCCTGCGGCGGGACTTCTGCGCCGAGCTCGGGCTGGGCGACCCCGGCGCGTCGTGGACCACCAGCCGCGACCGCGTGGCGGAGTTCGGCCACGTCCTGGCCCTGGTCGGCGGGACGCTGGCGCGCATCGGCGGCGAGGTCTACGAGCTGGCCCGCCCCGAGATCGGCGAGCTCGCCGAGCCCACCACCGCCACCGCGGTCGGCAGCATCACGATGCCCCACAAGCGCAACCCAGAGGCCAGCGAGCACCTCGACACCCTGGCGCGGCTGGCTCGCTCGTCGGCCGGCGTGCTGCTCGAGGGCACGGTCGTCAGCCACGAGCGCGACGGCCGCGGCTGGAAGGCCGAGTGGGTCGCGCTGCCCGAGGTCTGCCTGCTCACCGGGACCGCGCTGTCGCTGGCGCGCGGGCTGCTCGACGGGCTCGAGGTCCACGCCGACGCGATGGCCGCCAACCTCGACCGCTTCGGCGACCGGCTCGCCTCCGAGCGCGTGCTCGCCGGGCTGTCCGGGCGCCTCGGCAAGCACGCCGCGCAGGCCCTGCTGCAGGAGGTGCTCGCCACCGGGGAGGACGTCGCCGCAGCCCTCGCCGCGCAGGGGGTCGCGACGCCCGAGGAGGTGCGCGCGTGGACGGCCCGCGACGCCGTGGGCACCGCGGGGCGGATGGTCGACGAGGTCGTCACCCGGGCGCGCGCGTGATCCCGCCGCGCCTGCCGCTCGGGGTGCTCCCGACCCCGCTGGTCCCCGCGCCGCGCCTGCGCGCCGCGCTCGGGTGCGGGCCGCTGTGGATCAAGCGCGACGACCTCGCCGGCTTCGGCGTCGCCGGCAACAAGACGCGGCCCCTCGAGCACCTGCTCGGCGACGCCCTCGCCCGCGGCGCCGACGTGCTGGTCACCGGCGGCGGGCCGGACTCGAACTTCGTGGCGGCGGCGGCCCTGGCGGCGCGGGTCGCCGGGATCGACTGCGAGCTGGTGGTGTGGGGCGCCGACGCCCCGGAGCCGACACCGAACCTGGCCCTCGCCGCCGCCGCGGGCGCCACCGTCGTGCCCCTGGGCGACGTCGGGGTGGGCGACCGCGAGCGCGTGGACGTCGTCGTCGCCGAGCGCGCCGCCGCCCTGCGGGCCGCGGGCCGGCACCCCGTCGCGGTCACGCGCGGCGGGACGACGCCGGTGGGCGCCGCCGGGTTCGCCGTGGCCGCCGGCGAGCTGCTCGCGCAGATCGAGGCCCCGGCCACCGTCGTGCTCCCGCTCGGTTCCGGCGGCAGCACCGCGGGGCTGCTCGCCGGGCTGTCCGCGGCCGGCGCCGACACCCGCGTGCTCGCCGTGTCGGTGAGCCGCCCGCCCGCGGAGATCACCGAGAAGGTGCTGGCGCTGGCCGCCGCGTGCGCCGAGCTGCTGGACACGCCCGCGCCGCGCGCCGACCGCCTCGAGGTCGTCGACCACCGCGGCCCCGGGTTCGGCGTGGCCGCGCCGGGCGACCGCGCGGCGGCGGCGACGGTGCTGCGCACCGAGGGCCTGCTGCTCGACGACACCTACGGCGCGAAGGCGTTCGCCGTCGCCCTCGACCGGCTGCGCGCCGGCGCCCTGCCCGGCCCCGCCGTCCTCTGGCACACCGGCGGCGTCGCGTCCGCCCTGGCCCACCTCGCCGACGACCACCCCGCCCTGACAGGAGCACCATGACCGTCCGCCGACGCGAGGAGGGGCCGCCGCGCGCCGCCGCGGCGCGCGAGCTCGTCGACTCCGGCTTCACGCTGGAGAACGCCGACGCCCCGTTCCTGCACCGCGGGCTGAACCTGGCCGACATGGGCCACGTGCTCGACCTCGCGCGCCGTGGGCTCGTCCCCGACGAGGCGCGCCGCACCCTGCTGGGCCTGCTCCTCGAGGCCGACGCGACGCCGGCCGAGGAGTTCCCGTACGACCCCGAGCTGGGCGAGCCCTACAACTCGCGCGAGGCCTACTTCGTCGCGCGGGTCGGCGACGTCGCGGGCTGGCTCCACGCCGGGCGCCCGCGCCGCGAGGCCGTGCGGATCGCGCTGCGCCTGCACGTGCGCCGCCAGATCACCGAGCTGGTCGCGGAGGCCGCCCGCTTCGGGCTCGCCGCGGTGGCGCGCGCCGAGGAGCACGCCGAGACGGTGATGCCCGACCAGACCTACCTGCAGCACGCGCAGCCCTCGACGTTCGCGCACTACCTGCTCTCGTTCGTCTACTCCACGCTGCGCGACGGCCGCCGGCTGCTCGACGAGCTCGACTGGGTCGACGCCAGCCCCGGCGGCGCGGGCTGCGTGAACGGCACGCGCCTGCTGGACGACCGCGAGTTCATCGCCGAGACCCTGGGCTTCGCCGACGTCATCGAGCACACCCGCGACGCGATGTGGCAGGTCGACGGACTCATCGCGGTGCTCGCGACCTCGTCGAGCCTGCTGACGAATCTCTGCAAGCTGGCCGAGGACCTCGAGATCTGGTCGTCGAGCGAGTTCGACTACGTCGACCTGGACGACGGCTACACGCGCGCCAGCGTGCTCATGCCGCAGAAGCGCAACCCGTACGCTCTGTCGATCATCCGCGGCGCCTCGGGCGTGCTCATCGGCCGCCTGTCGGGCTTCCTCGCGGTCACCAAGAGCCCGTCGGCGCGCAGCGACAACCTCATCTACGCCTACGGCGAGGTGCCCCGGGCCCTCGACCTGACCCTGCGGATCGTGCGGCTTGCGACCGGCGTGGTGCGCACCCTGCGGGTCAACACCGGCCGGCTCGCCGAGGAGGTCCGCGGCGGCTACACGCAGGCCACCGACCTCGCGGAGTACCTCGTGCAGGCCTGCGACGTCGACTACCGCACCGCCTACGTCATCGTCGGGCGCACGGTCCGCGCCGCGAGCCGCGCGGGCGTGCCCGGCGTCGCGATCACCGGCGACATGATCGACGAGGCCGCCGTCGAGCACCGCGGCACCCCGCTCGGGATGGCCGGACGCGACCTGTCCGCGGTGCTCGACCCGTGGCAGATCGTGCTCTCCCGCGGCGCCCGCGGCGGAGCGTCGCCCGAGGCGCTGGGGCGGATGACGACGGCCCTGCACGCCGACCTCACCGCCCTCGCCACGGCCGCCGCCGACCGGCTCGCCGGCTACGAGACCGCCGAGGGCGCGCTGCTGGACGCGGCCCGCCGCGACGCCGTCACCCCGCCCCGCCAGACCGACCCCGCCGTCCCCACCGACCGTGGAGGAGCCCCGTGAGCGCCCCCGAGATCGTCGTCCTGCCCGACGCGGTGGAGGTCGTCAACGTCGGCCTGCCGATGTTCGCCGACGCCGTGCGCGCCCAGGGGCGTCCCGTCGAGCACGTCGACTGGCGGCCCCCGGCCGGCGGGTACCCGGAGGCGATCCGGGCTCTGACGCGCCTGCACGCGGAGCGCGGCGCGGCGATCGACGCGGCCAACGCCGAGGTCCTGCGCCGGCTCGACACCGGCGTGCCCTTCCTCGTCGGGGTCGCGCCCGCCGGTGACGTCGTCCCCGGCCTCGCGGGGCGGGTGCTGCTGCACTGCGGCCCGGCGATCGGGTGGGACCGGGTCGTCGACCCGCTGCGCCGCTCGATGCGTGCGGCCGCGGTCGCCGAGGGGTGGGCGGCCGACACCGCCGGGGCCGACGCGCTGCTCGCGTCCGGGGCGGTGCGCCTGGAGCCCGCGAACCCCCACGACACGGTCGTGCCGATGGCCAGTGCGATCGGCCCGTCCGCGCCGGTGCTCGTCGTCGAGATGAGCACCCCGGACGGGCCCGTGCGCACCTTCGCGCCGATCAACCAGGGCCCCGGGGAGGCCCCGTGGTTCGGCCGCGACACCCCCGCCGCGATCGAACGCCTGCTCCTGCTGCGCGACGTCGCCGGGCCCGCGGTCGCCGCCGTGCTGGAGCGCACGGGCCCGCTCGACGTCCTGGCCGTGGCCGCCCAGGGGATCGCGATGGGCGACGACCTGCACATGCGCACCCAGGCCGCGACCAACCTGCTCGCGCGCACGTGGCTCCCGCACGTCGCGGCGCTGCCCGACCACCTGCGCGAGCGCTTCGCGGCGTTCCTCGGCGGCAACCACCTGTTCTTCCTCACCGTCGCGATGGCGGCGGCGCGGGCGCTGACCGCGTGGGCCGGCCGCGTCGAGGGGTCGAGCATCGTCACCACGATGTCGCGCAACGGCACGACGTTCGGCGTCCGCCTCGCCGGCTCGGACCGGTGGCACATCACGGACTCGCCGCCGGTCGGCGAGGCGCTGTACTACTCCGGCTACGGGCCGGAGGACGGCGCGCCGGACATCGGCGACAGCGCCGTGCTCGAGCTCGTCGGCCTGGGCGGGCCCGCCGCGGCCAACTCGCCCGCCGTGGCCGCGTTCCTCGGCGGCACCATGGCCGACGCCGCCCGCGCCACCGAGGTCTTCCGCCGCATCTGCGTCGGGGCCAGCAGCCGCTTCACGCTGCCCGCCCTCGGGTTCAGCGGGTCCCCGGTGGGCGTCGACGTCCGCGCGGTGGTGGAGCTCGGCATCACCCCGAAGGTCACCACCGGGATCCTGGCCGCGCACTCGGGGGCCGGGCAGGTCGGCGCCGGCGTGGCCACCGCGCCGCTCGCGTGTTTCGTCGCGGCCCTGCTCGAGCTCGCCGGGGACTGACCGCGCGTGCCCGTCGTCGACGTGGGGGAGGGGGCGCACGCCGTCCTCGCGCGCCCGGGCCGAGGACGGGTGCTCGCCGTGTACCGGCGGGCGGCGTACCTGAGCCTCGACGGGGCGGTGATCGCGCTCGCCGACGCGACCACCGTCCCGGCGGGGCCGCTGCACGTGCGGTACGACCCCCTGCCGCGCCTGCGGGCGGGGCTCGCGGTGAGCACCGACGGGGTGCGCCTCACCGGCGGGCACTGGGCGCTGCGCGTCGACGGCACGGTGTGGCGCGGCGCGCTGCCCGACCCGGACGCGCTGACCGGCGACGACGCGCCCGGCGAGCTCGCCGTGCTCGTCGGGGCGGAGGTGGCCGACCTCGTGCGCGCCGGGCGGATCGAGGACCTCGCCGCGGCGGTCGGCGGGCGCGGGCCCGGGCTCACGCCGTCCGGCGACGACCTGCTCGCCGGGGTCCTCGTCGTCGCCCGGGTGCGCTGGGGAGCGGAAGCGGAGCCGCGTCTCGGCGCCGTGGCCCGGGGCGTGGCGACGACGGAGATCGCGCGGGCGTTCCTCGTCCAGGCGGCGCGGGGGCGCAGCATCGCCCCGGTGCACGACTGGCTGGTCGCCGTGGCGGCGCGGCGGGCCGACGACGCGGCACGGGCGCGGACGCGGCTGCTCGCGGTGGGCGCGAGCTCCGGGGCCCACCTCGCGGCCGGCCTGGCGCTGGCGGTGTCCCAGCTCCCGGGGTCTCAGCTCCCGCGCAGCGCGAGCCAGACCGCGCGGGCGGGGCCCGAGCCGGAGTTGCGCCAGACCGACGGGCGGTCGCCCGGGTAGTGCAGCGTGTCGCCCGGGCCCACGACGTGGCGCTCGCCGGCCAGCTCGAAGGTGAGCTCGCCGTCGAGGACGTGCACCAGGACCTCCCCGCTGCGCGGGCCGTCGTCCGCGCCCGCGGCGCCCTCGCCGACCTCGGTGACGGTGCCCTGCAGGCGGAAGCGCGCCCCGGGCCCGGTGATGCCCGCACGGTCCACCGCGGGCTCGGCGGAGGCCACCGCGGGCCGCGCACCGGCCGGGACGAGGCTCGCGACCGGCTCGGGCACGCGGTCGTCGACGAAGTGCCCGATCGGGCGCTCGAGCGCCGCCGCGAGCTTCAGCAGTGTCGTGATCGTCGGGACCATGTCGCCCCGCTCGACCTTGTGCACCGACGCGGCCGAGACGTCGGCGCGCCGCGCCAGCTGCTGCAGGGACAGCCCGGCCTGCTGGCGCAGGTCGCGCACCTTGGGTCCGATGGCGTCGACCACCGACGCCCAGCCGGGGATCGGCTCGGGCTCGGGCTCCGCCATCGGGCCTCCTTGACACGGTTGGCGCGGTTAGTATCGTAAATGACCATCACCTATGGTGGCCATCCCGGAGCGGGCCCGACGCCGATGTCGACGTCGCCCCCGCGCCCGACGCCGCATCGTACGAGTCCGACGAGGGGTTCCGTGTGCCGCACAAGACCGTGATCATCGGTGGTGGGGCCGCCGGTCTGGGCGCCGCCGGCGGCGTCAAGGCCGCCCGTCCCGACGCCGAGGTGGTCGTCTACACCGAGTACGAGGACGTCGCCTACAGCCCCTGCGGCATCCCCTACGTGCACGGCAAGGAGATCTCCGACTTCGACAAGCTGTTCCTCGCGACCAAGGAGCAGTACGTCAGCGTCGGGATCGACGTGCACTACGAGACCACGGTGACCAAGGTCGACACCGCGGCGCGCAAGGTGCACGTCGAGGGTGAGGGCGCGGTCGAGTACGACACCCTGATCTTCGCCACCGGCTTCGAGTACGCCGACCCCGGCGTCCCGGGCGGCGATCTCGGCGGCCTGTACTACGTCAAGAACATCCGCCGGGCCATGGAGTGGGACCGGGTCCTCGACTCGGTCAAGAAGGCCGTCGTCGTCGAGGCGACGCCGCTCGGGGTCGAGATGACCACGTCGCTGGCGCACCGGGGCATCGAGACGCACCTCATCGACCCGCACCCGTGGCCGCTGGCCGAGATGGCCGACCCGGACATCATGGCGCCGGTCGAGGAGTCGTGGCGCGAGCTCGGCATCACCACCCACTTCAACACCGAGCTGCAGGGCTTCGTCGGCCAGGGCCAGGTCAACGCCGTGCGGACCTCGGACGGTGAGATCCCCTGCGACCTCGTGGTGGTCGCGACGCACAAGGTCGCCAACGCGCGCCTCGCCGCCGAGGCGGGCCTGAAGATCGGCTCCACCGGCGGCGTGATCGTCGACGAGCGGATGGCGACGTCCGTGCCCGGCGTGTTCGCCGCGGGCGACTGCACCGAGATCCCGCACGGCCTGACCCGCGTGCCGCTGCAGGGGCTCACCGGCAGCCACGCCTACGCCCAGGGCAAGACCGCGGGCGTGAACGCCGGCGGCGGCGACCGGCGGTACAAGGCGGTCTACGTGCCCTGGGGCACCCCGGCCGGCAAGTGGATCATCGGCGGCGCCTCGTTCGGCGAGACCACGGCCACCGCGCTCGGCATCCCCTACGTGCTCGGGCAGGCGCAGGGCATCAGCCGCGCCCGCTACTACCCGGGCGTCAAGCCGGTGAAGGTCAAGCTGCTCGCCGAGCCCGGGTCGCTGCGGCTCATCGGCGCCCAGATCGTCGGCGGCGAGGGCATCAAGGAGCGCGCGGACTTCCTCGCGATGGCCGTCAAGCACGGCTTCACGTTCCACGACCTCTCGACCATGGAGAACGTCTACTCCCCGGCGATCGGGGCCCTCAACGAGCCGATCGTCGTGGCCGCGACCAACGGGCTCGACGAGCTGCGCAAGGCCGGGAAGCTCTGAGATGGCCCTCCCCTCCTTCTCCCGCTGGCTGCGGGAGAACTCCGAGCACTACCTCATGATCGACGCCCACGAGCGGCTGGCGAAGCGCTACTCCGGCACGCGCCCGCCCACCCGCCCCCACGGGATCGTCGAGCTCTTCTGGCGGCGCGTCTTCGCGCCGACCTACCGGGCGCTGCCCTGGCCCCTGCGCCACCGCGTGATGCGCGCGATGCCCGGCAGCCACCGCCAGACCTGGTCACCGCCGCCCGAGCCACGGGAACCGGCCGTGTGAGGACACCGGGGGGCGCCCGCCCCGCGGACCGCAGTGTGTACCCGAACGAAGGAAGAGGTGGCCGAGGTGGCGCAGATCGTGGGCGAGCGGGTCCAGAAGGGCGACGCGATCGTCGACTACGAGGACAAGGTCTTCGACGACATCCAGGCCGAGCAGGGCGAGAAGGCGTACATCTTCATGCACACCGTGCCCTTCGAGGGCTCGGTCGGTCTGGTCAACATGCTCACCGCCACCCGGGTCAACCGGAAGGGCTTCGACACGAGCATCGTGCTGTTCGGCCCCGGTTCGCTCATGGCGTCGGCCACCCGCGGCTACCCCCGCGTCGGTGACGAGGCGTTCCCGGGCGGGCTGGGCTACAACAACCAGCTGAACACGTTCATGGGCGAGGGCGGCCACGTCTACGCCTGCCGCTTCTCGGCGGCCATGCTGTACGGCATGCGCGAGGTGGACATGCTCGAGGGCGTCAAGCCGATCAACCCCCTCGACGTGCTCGACGCGCAGCTCACCGCCCGGCGCGAGGGCGCGCTGGTCATGCAGACCTGGACCGTTTGACCTTCGGTCTCGTGCGCGCTCGTCCGTGCCAGGGCACGGACGAGCGCGCACGGGTGCGCAGCGCAGAGGAGGACCCGTGGACTCGATCGCCGACATGGGCGGCACCCAGGGCTGGGGGCCCGCGCAGGTCCCCACCGACGAGCCGCCCTTCGCGCAGGCGTGGGAGGGGCGCAGCTTCGCGATCACGGTGCTGACGATGGGGCGCATCTCCGGGCGCAACCTCGACGCGTTCCGGCACGCCCTCGGGCGGCTGCACCCCGTCGACTACCTCGTCGACGGCTACTACGGCCGGTGGCTCAACGCCGCCGAGCTGATGCTCACCGACTCCAGCATCCTGGCGCCCGGCGCCGTCGACGCCCGCGCCCGGCGCAACCTCGGCGAGGACGTCACCGAGCCGCCGTTCCCCGAGCCGGACCGCCCCGACTACAAGCCCACCGCGGGCGGGTCGCTGCGCGAGGTCGACCGCGACCCGGCGTTCGCCGTCGGCGACGCCGTCGCCACCTTGGACGTGCACCCCGAGGGCCCGACCAAGCTGCCGGCCTACGTGCGCCGGCGCTCCGGCACGGTGACCGCGATCCGGCCCGCGCACGTCCTGCCCGACACCCACGCGGTGTTCGAGGGCGAGAACCCCCAGCACGTGTACACCGTCGCGTTCGACTCCACGGAGCTGTGGGGCCCCGACGCCGAGCCGTTCACGCTGCAGGTCGATCTGTTCGAGAGCTACCTAGCCAAGATCTCCGAGAGCGAGGCCGATCAGTGAGCGCCGCCCCCGCCGACCGCCTGTCCCCGGCGCTGCGCACCGAGGCGCTCGAGCAGCTCCTCGTCGAGCGCGAGCTGATCGACCCGGCGGTGATGGACAAGTTCATCAAGACCTACGAGCAGGACGTGGGCCCGCTCAACGGCGCGAAGGTCGTCGCCCGCGCGTGGACCGACCCCGAGTACCGGGAGTGGCTGCTGCGCGACGGCACCGCCGCGATCAAGGACATGGGCTTCGGCGGCCCGCAGGGCGAGCACATGGTCGTGGTGGAGCAGACCGACGACGTGCACCACGTCGTCGTCTGCACGCTGTGCTCCTGCTACCCGTGGCCGGTCCTCGGGCTGCCGCCGACCTGGTACAAGGACCCGGCCTACCGCGCGGGCATCGTGCGCACGCCGCGCCGGGTGCTGCGCGAGATGGGCCTCGAGGTGAGAGAGGGCAAGGAGATCCAGGTCTGGGACTCCAGTTCCGAGGTGCGCTACCTCGTGCTGCCGCAGCGCCCCGCCGGCACCGAGGACCTCGACACCGACGCGCTCGCCGCGCTGGTCACCCGCGACGCGATGGTCGGGGTCGCCGAGGTGGCGGCCCCGTGACGGCGCTGCTCGAGGTCGACGGCGTCGCGGCGCCCCCGCGCGCCAACGGCGAGCTCGTGTTCGCCGAGCCCTGGGAGAGCCGCGCCTTCGGGATGGCGGTGACCCTCGCCGAGGCGGGCCTGTTCACCTGGGACGAGTTCCGCGACAGCCTCGTCGCCCGCGTCGCGGCGTGGGAGGCCGACCACGCGCCGGGCGAGGAGTACCGCTACTACCGCTGCTGGCTCGCCGCGCTCGAGGACCGGGTGGTGGCCGCGGGCGCCCTCGACGCGGTGGCGGTGGCCGAGCGCTCCGCCCGCCTGGCCGAGCGGCCCGCGGGCCACGACCACGCCGACGGCGACGACCACGGGCACGGCCACGGGCACGGCCACTGAGGCCCGTCACAGGTCGACGAGCACGATGCCCACGGCGACCACCGCCGCGGCGATCACCCGGTTCCGACCGAAGGGCTCGCCGAGGAACAGCGACCCGATGAGGGCGCCGATGACGATGCTGCTCTCGCGCAGGGCGGCGATCGCGGCGGTGGCGCCGCTGGTCTGGGCGACGAGCACGAGCCCGTAGGCCACCAGCGACACGACCCCGCCGCCGAGCCCGGCGAGGGCGACCGGGCGCACCTGGCCGACCAGGGCGCGGCCGCGGCGCGCCAGGGCGATCAGGGGCAGCACCGGGCCCTGCAGCAGGAACATCCACACCGCGTAGACGGCCACCGGGGTGGTGGCGACGGCGCCCGCGTCGACGACGGTGTAGCCGGCGATGGCGACGCCGGTCGCGAGCGCGGCGCCCAGCGCGGGCAGCGCGGCGCGGGTGTGGCGGCCGCCGTCGAGCGCGAGGCTGATCAGCCCCAGGGAGATCACCGCGATGCCGAGCAGCTGGAGCGCGGGCAGCGGGCGCCCCAGGGCCACCTCGATCGCGACGACGGTCAGCGGCGCGCTGCCCCGCGCGACGGGGTAGACGCGGCTGAAGTCGCCGAGCTCGTAGCTCGTCCAGAGCAGCAGCGTGTAGACGACGTGCAGCCCGGCCGAGACGAGGATCGCGGGCCAGGCCGCGGCCGGCGGGAGCCCGAGGACGAGCGCCCCGATCCCGGCGACCACCGTGTAGGCCACCCCGATGAGGGCGAAGCCGACGAGCCGGTCGCGGACGCCGTGCGCGAGGGCGTTCCACACGGCGTGCAGCACGGCCGCGACCAGCGTGATCGCGACGGCACCGGCGGGGACCCCGGCGGACAGGACGACGGCACTGGCCACGAGGCTCCCGGGCGTCGGCGGACGCCCGGGTACCTACCCCGGGCGGGGCGTCGGGACGCGGGCCGCGCGCACCTCGTCGTAGATCACCGCGTGGCGCTCGGCACTGCGCGACCACCGGAAGCGCCGCGCCGTCGTGCGCCCGCCCGCGACGAGGCGGCGGCGCAGCGCGGTGTCGGCGTACATCTCGCGCATCGACGCGGCCAGCGCCGCGCTGTCGCCCGAGCGCGGCAGCAGGGCGTCGTGGTGGTCGAGCAGGTACTCGCGGAACACCGGCAGGTCGCCGGCGAGGACGGGCAGGCCGGCCGCCATCGCCTCCAGGACGGCCAGGCCCCAGCCCTCCTTGACCGACGGGAAGCACAGGGCGTCGGCGCTGCGGTACCAGGCGCCGAGCTCCTCGTCGGGCAGCGTGCCGAGCAGCACGACGTCGGTGCCGAGCGTCAGCCCGAGCCCGGGCAGCGCGTCCAGCGCGGCCTCGCGGTAGGGCGCGTAGTCCTGGAACGAGTGCCCGCCGACCACGGCGAGCATCGGCGGCCGGCGCATCCCGCGCATCAGCTCGCCCAGGGCCTCGAACGCGTGGTGGGTGCCCTTGCGCGGCTCCACCCCGCCGACGGCGAGGAACAGGAAGCGGTCGCCGGCACCGATCGACGCCCGCAGCGCGGCCCGGCGCCCGGCGGTGATCGGCGGGAAGCGGTCGGGGTCGACGCCGTTGGGGACGACGGTGGCCTCGGTGGCGTAGTGGTCGTGGAGGATCCGGCGCCACACCTCGCTGACGACGAGCACCCGGTCCGGCTCGATGATCGCCTCGCGCTGGCAGGTGACGAGGGCCGGGGTGGTGAAGTCGTCGACGTGGTGCACGGTGCGCACCACCGGCACCGCCGCGCCGGCGTCGCGGACCCGGGCGGCGGCGCGCGCGGCGATGCAGTCCTGCGCGTGCAGCACGGTCTCGCCGCCGTCGGCCACCATCGCGGAGAGGGCGTCGGTCAGCGCGTCGATCGAGGCGAACACGCGGTCGGTGAGCGTCCCGGTCCTCGCCGGCGCGGGCAGCACGGTGTGCGGCACCGCGGTGGGGCGGAAGAGGCCCGCGGCCGGGTCGCCCTGGGTGACCAGGTGCACCGGGCGACCGAGGGCGTGCAGCGCCTCGGCCAGCGCGAGCGTGTGCACCATGCCTCCGCGGGGCGACGTGGAGTGGGTGACGAGGACGACGCGGGGGACGGCGGCACCGCTCACAGGACCGCCTCCGCGAGCGCCGGGTCGCGGCGGGCGATCGCCGCGGCGGCCAGCGACGCGCGCGCCGCGGTCTCGGTGACGACGCACTCCGCGTCGCGGAACGCGCGGCGCTGGCGCTCGAAGCCCTGGGGGTCCTGCTCGGTGCCCAGGACGTAGACGACGACGCGGGGCCCGCCGTCGGCGGTGATCTGCGCGCACACCGGCGCCAGCTCGCCTGCGGGGTCGGGGTGCGCCCCGTACCCGAGGACGACGTCGAGCACGATCGCGGCCACCTCCGGGTCGCGGCCCTGCTCGCGCAGGTGCTCGAGGCGCGCCTCGGGGTCGATCATCGGGTGGGGCCGCCCGCGCGTGTACTCCTCCTCGCCGAGGTCCAGGCAGACGTGCGCGGCGTCGGGGGCCGGCAGCCCGAGCTCCTTGTCGACCGGGGTGTTCGAGTACACCGGGCCGAGCACGCGCCCCAGCACGACCAGCGACTCGTAGCAGAGGGTGCCGCCCGAGAAGAGGCCGCGCACCAGCGTCCGCTCGGCGCCGATCGCGGCGATCGCGCCGTCCACCTGCGCCCGCAGCCCGGCGGCGACGTCGGGCCGGGGGCGCCCGAGGCGGTCGAGCGTGGCGAGCACCCCGGTCTCGAGCGTCGTCGCCCCGTCGGGGCCGGGCTCGTCCAGGCCGATGAGCGCGGCCACCAGCGGGGTGTCGCCGGCCTGCGCGGTGACGGTGGCGGCGACACGCGCGTCCGGCGGCTTGGAGACCAGCAGGATCGCCTCGGTGGCGGGGTCGGTGGCCAGCGCGCGGACCGCGGCGCGCCCCATGGTCCCGCCCACGTCGGCGCCGAGGTCGCGGCCGCCCAGGCCGACGACGTGCGTCACGCCGACCCCCGCGCGGTCGAGCAGCACGGCCGCCTCCTGGGCGCCGGTGCCCGCCGCGGCGACCACCCCCACCGCACCCACGCGCTCGGCGAGCGGCGCCACGACGTTGGCGAAGCCCAGGCACGTCCGCCCCAGCATCGCGGTGCCCGCGCCCGGGCCCATGACGAGCAGGCCCAGGGACTCCGCGCGGGTCTTCAGCTCGACCTCGACGGCGACCGGGACGTTGTCGCTGAACAGCAGCACGTGCAGCCCGGCGCTCAGGGCCTTGTGGGTCTCCAGCGCCGCGTGCTCGCCGGGCACCGAGATCACCGCGACGTTGCCGCCGGGCAGGCGGGCCAGGGCCTCCTCCTGCGTGCGGGCCGGGCTCTCCGCCGCGCCGGGCCCCGTCTCGTCGGCGCGCGCGGAGAACATGGCGTCGCGACCGGCCTCGTGCGCCGCCTGCGCCGCGTCGTCCGACGCCGCGCGCACGGCGAGGACGAGGTCCCCCGGACCGGCGTCCGCGAGGTCGTCGCCGTCGAAGCCCTCGTCGGCGAGGGTGCCGAGGTTGGCCGGGGTGGCCATCGCGGCGGTCGCCCAGTCGACCCCCTCGACCGCGCGCATCGCCCGCGTGCCCGAGAGCTGGACGACGGAGTCGAGGTAGGTGTCCTTCACGACCCGCACCGAGGTGGTCACGCCCGCACCCCCACGATGCGCGTGCCGGTGCGGTCGTCGGGGTGCGTGCCGACGGCGTCGAGGGAGGGCCCGGCGCGGTCGGCGGTGGTGATGACGGCGGTGCGCCCGCCCTCCTTGATGAACCGGACGGCCGCGCGGACCTTCGGGCCCATGCTGCCGTCGGGGAACTGGCCGTCGTCCAGGTGCTTCGCGGCCTCGTCGACGCTCATCTCGTCGATCGCGCGCTGCTGCGGGGTGCCGAAGTCGAGGTGGACCTTGGCGGTGTCGGTGATCAGGACGAGCGCGTCGGCGTTGACCGACGCCGCCAGCCGCTGCGCGGTGAAGTCCTTGTCGATGACCGCGTCGATGCCCTCGAGCCCGTGGTCGCCGGCCATCACCGGGATGCCGCCGCCACCCGCCGCCACCACGATCATGTGCTGCTCGATGAGCGCGCGGATCGCGTCGACCTCGACGATGCCCACCGGCTTCGGCGACGCCACCACCCGTCGGTAGCCGCGGTCGCCGTCCTTGACGATGTCCCAGCCGCGGTGCTCGGCGAGCTCCTTCGCCTGCTCCTCGCTGAAGAACGGCCCCACCGGCTTGGTCGGCCGCTGGAACGCCGGGTCGTCCGGGTCGACCATCACGTGGGTCACCACGGAGACGACGCCGGGCAGCCGCCCGCGGCCCTCGGCCAGCAGCGCCAGGCTGAGCAGGCTCCCGAGCTGGCCCTGGGTCATCGAGTTCACGCAGAACAGCGGCAGCGGCGGCACGATCGCGGCCGCCTCGTCCTGCTGGATGGCGAGGTTGCCCACCTGCGGCCCGTTGCCGTGGACGAGGACGACGTTCCACCCGGCGTCGCGCAGCGCGCACACCGCCGCGGCCATGGCGTGGGCGTTGCGCGACTGCTCCTCGTAGGTCCCGGACTGGCCGTTGCGGGTGATGGCGTTGCCGCCGAGCGCGACCACTGCGGTCCTGGGCACGAGCCCTCCTCCTCCGCGGGTGGACGGGGGGTGCCGCCCACGTCGACTATAGTAGATGATCAGACCTGATAAGAGGTACGGCGTCGGGAGGTTCCGCATGGCCGAGCAGACCGGGATCGACCCCGGCTGGGACGCCGCCCGAACCCGGTGGCGGACGGCCGCCGACCGGCTGTGGTCGGTCGCGCTGGTCGACGACGAGGGCTACCGCCGAGCCGCCGGTGGCGTCGGCGCCGTGCTCGACGCGATGCGGCGCACGGTCACCACGCCGGAGGAGCTGCTCGCCGTCGACGCCGAGCCCGGCGGTTTCCTCGCCGACCTCGACGGGCCGGGGAGCGAGGCGTCGCCGCTGGTCGTGGGGGCCGCGTGCGCGGTGCGCGCCGACGAGATCGAGGCCGGCCGGGCCCGGGACGCCCGGGTCGCACGTGTGGCGGCCGCCCGCGCCGAGGGCCGGACCTGGGTGGTGCTCGAGGAGGGCTGGACGCGCTCGGTGTCGATGCACCTGGCCACGGGCGTCGCACTGGTGGTGATCGACGATCCCTACCGCGACCGCGAGCCGCACGGGCTCGGGGAGGCGGTCCTCGCGACCGGCACCGGGGACCCGCTCGCGGGCCGCGGCGGCGCCGAGGAGTGGTTCTCCGTGGCCGCCGACCGCGACGCCGCCCTGGCGCGGCGCCGCGCCGACATCGACGCCCTTGACGGCGACGGGCCCATGGTTTCCGATGAGCGATGAACGTTTCCTGTAGTCAACGAGGGGCGAGGGTGGATCACGGATGACCGGCGTCCTGGGCCATGAGACGGCGCCGCACGACGGGCCCGACCCCGCCTCCGTCGCCGCCCTGATCGTCGAGCTGCAGAGCGTGGGCCTGCGCACCGACGCCGACGTCGAGACGCGCGTCGGCGGGGCGGGGCCCACCGACGCCGGCATGCTGTGGATCGAGGGCTTCCCGGTGACGGTCCCGGTCCGCACCGAGGACGCCCGGCGCTCGCCCTACGTGCTGCGCCACGAGGACGACGGCGGCCGGGCGATCTACCGCGACGGCCGGCGGCTCGCCTCGGTGGCGGACACCCACCGGCCCCGGTACTACGACCGCACCACCGCCGACGGCGTGCCGTACTGGAAGATCGCCCTGCTGCACCTGGACTCGATGGCCAGCACCGTCGTCCAGACCTGCAACTACTGGAACACCGCGGACCAGTGCAAGTTCTGCGGGATCGGCGTCTCGCTGGCCGCGGGCAGCACGATCGTCAAGAAGACCCCCGAGCAGCTCGCCGAGGTCTCGGTCGCCGCGAAGGAGCTCGACGGCGCCGTCGACGCCACCCTCACCACCGGCAGCTCCACCGCGCCCGACCGCGGCGCGCGCTACGTCGCCCGCTGCGGGCGCGCGGTCAAGGACGCGTCCGGGCTGCCCGTCGAGATCCAGTTCGAGCCGCCGCGGGACCTCGGGATCCTCGACGAGGTGCACGCCATGGGCGGCGCCGACGCGGTCGGCATCCACGTCGAGACCTTCGACCCGCAGGTGCTCGCGCACGTGGCCCCGGGCAAGGCGCGCACGGGCATCGAGACCTACTTCCGCACCTGGGAGCGCGCCGTCGCGCTGTGGGGCGAGGGCCGGGTGTCCACCTACGTCATCCTCGGCATGGGGGAGGACCCCGACCTCACCGTCGCGGCATGCCGGCGCGCCGTGGACATCGGCGTCTACCCGTTCATCGTCCCGCTGCGGCCCGTCGCCGGCAGCCTCATGGAGGACTGGGCGCCGCCGCCCGGGCCCTACAGCAACCGCGTCTACCGGCAGGTCGCCGCGTACATGAGCCAGCGCGGCATGAGCGCGGAGAACGCGGTCGCCGGGTGCGCGCGGTGCCAGGCGTGCTCGGCGCTCAACGCGGTGCAGCCGCTGCTGCAGATCGGCCGGCGTCCGGAGGCCGGTGCGTGACGACGGGTGAGGCGCGGCCGGTGACCGGGATCCGCGGGGCGCCGCCGCGGGCCGACTGCCGGCTGGTCGCGGGCGCCGAGGAGGCCGCGGAGCACCACCGCGTCCGCCACGCCGTGTTCGTGGTCGAGCAGGCGGTGTTCGCCACCAGCGACCTGGACGCGCACGACGCCCGGCCCGACGTGCTGCACGTCGTCGCCTGGGTCGACGGGCACGCGGCCGGCGTGGTGCGGCTGTTCCCGCTCTCCGGCGTGGGGGAGGGGCCGGGCGACTGGCAGGGCGACCGGCTCGCGGTCCTCCCCGGGTTCCGCACCGCCCGCGTCGGCGCCCCGCTCGTGCGGTTCGCCGTGGCCGCGGCCGCCGCCCGCGGCGGCACCCGCATGGTCGCCCACGTCCAGCAGGACAACCGGCGCTTCTTCGAGCACCTCGGCTGGACGGCGCGGGCCTCGGAGATCTACGTCGGGCGGCCGCACGTGGTCATGGACATCGCGCTGCGCTGATCAGCGCGTGCTCGGGGCGGGGACGGCCAGCCGGCCGCGGGCGACGAACCGCGTGCGCAGCTCGGGCGGCAGGGCGGCGGCGATGCGGTCGCGCGCCGCGACGCGCTCGGCGGGCGCGCCGGTCTGCGCGACGACCAGGTCCGAGCGGGTGCGCGCGCCGACTCCTGCGGCCTCCTGGTCGCGGCCCAGGTGCCCCAGGGCGAGGGCCTCGTACTTCGCCGAGCGGTAGGTCCGGGCCTGGTCGAGCAGGGCCTCGGCTCGCTCGGGCTCCCAGCGCGCCTGCATCTCCAGCAGGCGCATCGCCGCGCGCGGCCGGAAGGGCAGGGGCCGGTCCAGCAGCGGGGCGGCGCTCTCGACGCGCGCGCCGGCGTCGTCGTCGCGGCCCTCGAGCAGGTCGCAGTCGGCGAGGGCCAGCAGGGCGTGCAGGCCCTGCTCCAGCTCGAGGGCCCCGCCGCCCCGGCTCGCGAGGTCGACGGCCAGCTCGGCGTGCTCGCGGGCCCGCCCCAGTTCGCCCAGCTCCTGCCACAGCCAGGACGTCGTGGTCTCGATCCCGGCGCGGTAGTAGCCGACGCCGGCCTCGTCGATGAGGCGGCGCGCGCGGTCGAGGGAGCGCAGGGCGCCTGCGAGGTCGCCGACGTCGCCGCGCGCCAGCCCGCAGAAGAACAGGCTCTGCAGCAGGGTGCGGAACTCGCCGGTGCGCGTGCACAGGGCCACGGCGCGCTCCAGCACCGCGCGGGCCTCGGCGAACCGGTCCATGTGCTGCAGCAGCGCGCCGCGGTAGGCCATGGCGACGGCGCTCGTGGCGTCGTCGGTCTCCACGGCGAGCACCTGCTGGTAGGCGCGCGTCGCCCCGGTGTAGTCGCCGTCCCAGTGGCGGACGCGCCCGAGCAGCAGCAGCGAGCTCCGGCGCGCACCCGGTGCCGCCGCGGCGGACTCCGCGAGGTGGCCGGCGCGCTCGGCGAGGTCGACCGCGCCCAGGGCGTCGCGCGCCCACAGCGCGGTCCAGCCCAGGCCCTCCAGCGCGCGGGCCTCGAGCTCCTCGTCGGCCAGCACGCGCGCCAGCGCGAGGGCCTCGTCGTGGTCGTCGCGGGCGTCCTCGTGGTGCCCGAGGTCGCAGCGGACCGCACCGCGCCGCAGCAGCACCGCGGCCTGCAGCGACGGGTCCGCGGCGCTGCGCGCGCTGCCGGCCGCCGCGGTGAGCAGCTTCTCGGCCTCGACGTGCGCGAACACCAGGTGCGCGGCGTCCGCGGCGGCCATCCACGACCGGCAGGCCGCGGCGTGGTCGCCCGCGGCGGCGTGGTGGGGGGCCGCGGCCTCGGGCTGGTCGGCGAGCAGGGCGGCGACGCGGCGGTGGCGGCTGATCCGCACGGGCAGCGGCGCCGACTCGTAGGCGATCCGACGCACGATGTCGTTGGCGAAGCGGTAGCTCGGGCCGTCGGCGACGAGGAACCCGGCGCGGGTGGCGCGCCCGGCCCGGTGGGCGCACTCCTCCACGTCCAGCTTCGACAGCGCGGCGACGTCGTCGAGGCGGAACGACGTGCCCCACACCGCTGCCTGCGCGAGCAGCAGCGTGACGTCCTCGGCCGTCGCGGCCAGCCGGCGCGAGAGCGCCTCCTGCAGCGAGCCGGGGATGGTGGGCACCGCCCCGTCGCCGTCGGGGGCGACGCTCTCGGGGTGCCGCAGCAGCTCGCTGACCAGCAGCGGCGAGCCCCCGGTCCACGCCACGAACCGTTCGAGGTCGTGCTCCCGGCCGGCCTGCGCGAGCAGGGACCGCACGGCCTCGCGCGACAGGGCGCCGATCTCGAGGTGCGTCGCCACGTCGCGCAGGGTCGCCGCGGCGCCGGGGGCCTCCGAGGTCCGCTCGGTGGCGACGACGAGGACCCGTCGCTCGGTCATCCGCGTGGCCAGGAAGTGCAGCGCCTCGACGGTCTGCTGCCCGGCGTGCTCGAGGTCCTCGACGGCGAGCAGCACGGGGCGCGTCGTCGCGACCCGGCCGAACAGCTCCGCCATCGCCTCGAGGGTGCGCCGCCGGCGCAGCTCCGAGGGCGACGTGCCCGGGGCGCGCGCCGGGGCGACCTCCGGCACCAGGTCGGCGAGGGCCTCGCGGTCGCGCTCGGGGAGCAGGTCGCCGGCGTCGGGGGCCTGCCGCAGCACGATCCCGCGGACGGCCTCGGCGAGGGGCTGCAGGTAGAGCGAGCGCTCGGCCTCGGAGCACCGGACGACCTCGACGAGCCCGCCGCTGCGCCGAGCCTCGGTGCGCAGGACCGCGCTCAGCGCGCTCTTGCCGATGCCGGCCTCGCCGGTGATCAGCACGAGCCCGCCGTGCCCGCGGGCGGTGGCGGCCCAGGCGCGCGAGAGGACCGCGACCTCGTCCTCCCGGCCCGGCAGCGGGGACGGCCCCGGCGCGCGGACCGGCTGCGGGGCGCTCCCGGCCCGGTCGTGGTCCGGGCGCAGCAGCGCGAGGAAGACGTCCCGGGTGGCGGGGGACGGGTCGGTGCCCAGCGCGTCGGCCAGGGTCCGCCGCAGCTGCTCGTACGCGGCGAGGGCCGCGGCGTCCGCCCCGCGGCGCCGGTGGGCGAGCATGAGGGCGCGGCAGGCCGGCTCGTCGAGCGGGTTCGCGGCGAGGGCCCGCGACGCCTCGTCGGCGGCGGTGTCGAGGTCCCCGAGCGCGAGGGCCGCGGTCCAGCGCACCGCCCGGGCGCGGGCGAGGGTGGTGGCCGCCCGGTCGCGCACCTCCGCGGCCCAGTCGGCGTCCGGCTCGGCGGCCAGCGGGGGGCCGTCGGCGAGCAGGCCCACGGCGACCTCCGCGCTCACCGCGGCGAGGGCGTGGCGGTCGCGGGCGAGCTCGCGCTCGGCGGTGACGACCAGGTCGGCGGCCTCCGACACGTCCACCGTCGTCGCGGCGTCGCGCACGAGGCGGTAGGCCCGCGGGTCGCCCTCGAGGCGCTCGCGACCCAGCGAGCGCCGCAGGCGGCTGACGAGGGCGGCCAGGTTCCGCTCGGGCTCCGCGGGCCGGCGGTCGGGCCACAGGAGGTCGGTGAGCACGCTCGTGGGCAGGAATCGCCCGTGGTGGGCGGCGAGGATGCTGAGCAGGCGTTCGGCCTGACCGCTCGGGACCGGGCCGTGGACCTCGCCCTCCACCCGAAAGCGGCCGATCAGCCGCAGCCGGAGGGTGTCCTGGGTCACCTGGGTGATCGTACGGCGCGCGTCGGATGCCGTCGTCCCGTCCGATGAGCGCACGCCGCGACGTCAGGAGCCGACCGTGGACGCGAGGCCCCTCCGCCGTCGCGCGGTGCTCGGCGCGGCGGTCGCGGCACTGGGCCTCACCGGTCTGTCGGCGAGCGGCGCCGGACGGCGCGCCGTCCCCGCCGGCGAGACCGTGTTCGACGTGCGCGACCACGGCGCGCGCGGCGACGGCGCCACCCGGGACACGGCCGCGATCCAGGCCGCGATCGACGCGGCGTCGGCGAACGGCGGCGGGACCGTGGTCCTGCCCGCCGGGCGGTTCCTCACCGGGACGATCGTGCTGCGCAGCCGCGTGACGCTGCACCTGACGCCCGGCGCGGTCCTGCTCGGCAGCCCCGACGTCGCCGACTACCCGGCCCGGGCCTTCCCCGCGCGCGACCTCGACGTCGGCGGCTACGAGGTGTGGGCGCTCGTGTTCGCCGAGGACGCCGAGGACCTCGCGATCGAGGGCGGCGGCGTGATCGACGGCAACGGCGCGCACTTCCCGCGCGAGGTGGTGCGGGACCCGGACGCCGCCGGGCGCCCCCGGCCGCGGATGGTGTTCTTCCGGAACTGCCGCCGGGTGGGGCTGCGCGACCTCACCCTGCGCGAGTCCGGCCTGTGGACGGTGCACCTGGCGCTGTGCGACGCGGTGCGCCTGGCCGGGCTGCGCATCACGTCCACCTCCCACATCAACCAGGACGGCATCGTCCTCGACAGCTGCCGCGACGCGGTGGTCAGCGACTGCGCGGTGGACACCGAGGACGACGCCGTCGTGCTCAAGAGCTCGTTCCCGCGCCCGTGCCGCGACGTCGTGGTCCGCGACTGCGTCGTGCGGTCCCGCTGCGCCGGGATCAAGCTCGGCACGCAGTCGCTCGGCGGCTTCCGCCGGATCGCGATCTCGCACTGCGTGCTGCACGACTGCCGGCTGGGTGGCCTCAAGCTCCAGACCGTCGACGGCGGCGACCTCGAGGACGTGACGGTGCACGACCTCGTCATGCACGACGTCGCCGCGCCGATCGCGATCCGGCGGGGCCGGCGCGGCTTCGATTTCGGGTTCCGGGAGGTGGAGCGGCCGCGGCCGGTCGGGGCCCTGCGCGGCGTGTCCGTCCGCGGGGTGCGCGCCACGATGCCGGCGGACGCCCGGCGCGACGGCCACACGATGAGCATCGCCGGCCTCCCCGGGCACCCGGTGGAGGACGTGGTGCTGGCGGACCTCGACATCACGTTCCCGGGCGGCGGCACGCCCGACGAGGCGCGCCCCACCGGGATCCCCGAGCAGGAGTCCGCCTACCCCGAGCACACGATGTTCGGCGTCCTGCCCGCCCACGCCCTCTGGGTGCGCCACGCCGCGCGCGTCGCGGTGCGCGACGTCCGGTTCGGGCTCGCCGCCCCGGACGCTCGCCCGGCGGTGGTCGCCGACGACGTGGTCGACCTCGAGCTCACCGGGGTCCGTTCGACGTCGCCGTGACGACGCCCGCCCGTCACTCCGGCAGCGGTCCGCCCCTGCGCAGCGCGTCCCGGTACGGGTCCGGCGAGAACACCGCCGCGACGATCGTGATCAGCACCATCGCCGACATGTAGACCGCGATCCAGCCCCAGCCGCCGGTCGCGTCCAGCAGCGCGGTGGCGATGACCGGGGCCAGCCCGCCGGCGAACACGCTCGCCCCCTGCGCGCCGATCGACGCCCCGCTGTAGCGCACCTCCGGCTCGAACAGCTCGGAGAAGTAGGCGGGCTGCGGCGCGTACACCGCCGAGTTGCCGATGTTCACCGCCACCACCGTGGCGAGCACGATCCAGGCGAGCGACCCGGTGTCCAGCGCCCAGAAGTACGGCCAGCTCATGGCGAGCAGCACCAGCGAGCCCCACAGCACCACCGGTTTCCGCCCGAACCGGTCGCACGCCCAGCCGTAGAACGGGATGCTGACCAGCCCCAGCGCCGAGGAGACGATCACCGCGAGCAGGAGGTCGTTGCGCGCCAGCCCGAGCACGACGGTGCCGTAGGTCAGGACGAACGTGGTGTGGATGTAGAACGTGCTGTTCTCGGCGAAGCGCAGGCCCGCGGCCCGCAGGACGTTCAGCGGCTGGCGGCGCAGCACCGCGATCACCGGCTGCCGCTCGATCTTGCCGGCGCTCTTGGCCTGCTCGAAGACCGGCGACTCGGCCACCCGCAGGCGGATCACGATGCCCACGACGACGAGCACGATCGAGGCCAGGAACGGCAGCCGCCAGCCCCAGGACAGGAACGCCTCGTCGGACAGCACGGCCGAGACGAGCAGCAGCGAGAGGTTGGCGATGAGCATGCCCGCCGGCACGCCCGTCTGCGGGAAGCTGCCGAAGAACCCGCGGCGATTCGGTGGCGCGTACTCGACCGCCATCACCGCGGCCGCCCCACTCACCGCCCAGCCCGATGCCCTGCACGATCCGCAGCAGCACGAGCAGGATCGGCGCGGCGATCCCGATCGACGCGTAGGTGGGCAGCAGCCCGACGAGGAACGTGCCCCCGCCCATCATCACCACGGACAGGACGAGCATCGACTTGCGGCCGATGCGGTCCCCGAAGTGCGCGAAGATCACCCCGCCGAACGGGCGGGCGATGAATCCGACACCGAACGTCGACAGCGCGAGCAGGGTGCCGGTGAGCGGGTTCGCCGTGGGGAAGAAGAGCTTCCCGAAGACCAGCGCGGCGGCCGCGCCGTAGACGAAGAAGTCGAACCACTCGATGGACGTGCCGATCAGGGTGGCGCCGGCGACCCGGCGCGTCTCCTTCGCCGTCGGGGCGGGCCGTGCGGTCGTCGTGGATGGCATCGTCGAACTCCCTACCTCGGGCGGAGTGGAGATCGTTCGTGTGACGCACATCATACGAAAGGGGACGCCCGACCCACCAGGGTCGCGGAGCGGTCACCAGGCCGGCGGGGTCCCCGAGGGCGTGGAGGATGCCGCGAGCGCGGGACGTCCCGCGGGGAGGTGGAGGCGGGTGATGGTGATCTGGATGTCCTCGACCTCGTCGAGATCGAACTCGAGCCGTGTCCGCTCCGCCGCGCGGAGGGCGTCCAGACCGTCCTCGAACGGGCCGTGCGCGTCGGTCTCGCCGGTCTGCGCGTCGCGGACCACCACGACGTAGCCGTCGCAGGCGTCGAGCTCCGTGAGCCGTTCGATCAGCTGGTCGGCGAGGTGCTGGTGGGCGTCCACGATGGATCTCCGCTCGGTCCGCCGCCGGCCGCACGCACACGAGCCGGTGGGGTGGCAGACACCCCCCGGGGCGACCGGGTCGGGCAGCTGAGGGACTTCCGCGAAGCCCGTACCCGTAGAGTAACCACTCAAGCTCTGCGATACTCCTACTGAGGAGTTGCTCACCTGTTCAGCTCAATGATGGCGCCAAAATGGTAACTCCCTGTGACGCACCCGTGCGGCCGTGGCGAGACTGGGCCGGGATCGGCTTGTGCTCCCCACGCAGCACGCGTCGCCGCGCCAGCAGATCGTCGAACTCCATGTAGACGTTCTGGAGGTGGCGGGCGCCGCTGGCGGGGTCGTAGGCCAGCCGACCGTGGAGGACCCGATGGGCGTGGACGGTGAGCAGGTCGCCGTCGGCCGCCGTGAAGGTGGCGCGGTAGCGGCCGGAGTCGATGATGCGCCCGAGGGTCCGGTAGGCCGCGTAGAACGCCTCGACCTGGTCGAACGGGGCGTGGAGCGGCTGGGCGAGCTGGTTGGAGAAGCGGCACAGCCGCACCTCGCCGGACGGGTCGAGCTCGATCATCGGGGCCTCGGCGGCGGTGTCCTCGTGATCGCTGAACATCTGGAAGGGCACCGCGACGCGCGCCAGGACGGCGAAGTGCTCGGGGTGGGCGCGGCGGAGCTCGGCGATCGCGGCCCACCCGTCGACCAGGTTCGACTGCCCGCCGGTGGTCCGGTTGGCCCGGAAGTGCAGCAGCTGGACCGAGGGCGGCCACGCGTAGCTGGGGAAGTCGGTGTGGGGCTTCAGCTCGCCCGCCGTGTGCGCGACGTTGTAGCCGGCCGGGTCGAGCCGCACGTTGTGCACGCGCTCGAACGCGAGCTCGCGGACGGGCCCGAAGACCTGGGCGAACCGCTCGACCTCCCCGTCGACGGACGGGACACCGCTCACGATCACGGCGCCGTGCTCGCGGACCGCGTCGAGGTAGGCCAGCGCTCCGGCCTCGGTGCCGACCACCTCCGCGTGCCCGAGGCGCGGTGGCTCCACGGCCGCCGCGGGCCACAGCGGCGGGGCGAACCGTCGGGCCCGCCGGGCGGGCTCGTCGGAGTAGTCGTGCCGGCGTAGCCAGGCCGGCGCGTAGGTGCAGGCACGTCCATCGTCCCAGAGGACGTCCAGGCCGAGGTCCGGGTCGAAGGCGACCGAGACCGGTCCGACGGCCTCGTCGATGTCGGCGGTGAACAGCCGGCGCTCGCTGCTCTGGGCCACCCGGTCCTCGGGGGCCCAGCTGTTGTCCCGCAGCCACACGTGGTGGAAACGGCGCACCACCCCGTCGAGCACCACCGTCAGGTGGGACGGGAAGAGCTCGACGGTGCCCTCCGCCGGTGACGGTTCGGTGGCGTGCCGGGTCTGGCCCACGGTCGGGGGTCCTCTCGGGGAGCGGAGGTCCCACCACTTGACGGTGACACCGGAGCGCAACAGCGCATTACCATGATGCGCCTTGGGTCTCCCGTTGTCGCCCAGGCCGGGCGAGAGGCACCGATGGACGCGACGCAGGCCAGGACCACCGGGGCGGGCGACCTCCGCACGTTCGCCGTCGCCGTCGTCGTCGCGCTCGTCCTGTTCGTGACGGGGGCGGTCCTGCTCACGGCGAGCTGGACCGGTGTCCGGGACAAGCTGCTCGTCAGCAACTGGTTGTTCCTGATCAGCGGGTCCGCCGCGGCCGCGTGCTGCCTCTACACCGCGTCGAGGACCACGGGGGCCCTGCGCCGGGCGTGGACGCTCTTCGCCGCCATGGGCGCGGCCTGGACGGTCGGCAACATCGTGTGGTTCGTGCAGAGCCTCGAGCCCGTGAAGCCGTTCCCGACCGTCAGCGACCTCTTCTTCGTGATCGCGCTCGTCCTGGCGGCGGCGGGCCTGCTGCGGTTCCCGGCCGGGAGCCGGGCGAAGAACGACCGCGTGCGCCTGCTCCTCGACGGCCTCCTGATCGGGTGCTCGGTGCTCTTCCTGAGCAGCGTCCTGGTGCTGGGGGAGATGTCCGCGCGCCTGGGCCCGGGGCTCGGCGCCCTCCTGCTGGGCATCTACCCCCTGGGTGACGTGCTGCTGGCCAGCCTCGCGCTGCTCCTGCTGACCCGGAGCCCCAGCCGCCGGCGGGCGGACCTGGTGCTGCTGGCCTGCGGGCTCCTCGTGTACGCGGTGGAGGACACGGCCTACGCCCTGCTGCAGGCCCGCGGGGTGTTCCACACGGGCACGCCGTTCGATCTGGGGTGGATCGGGGGCTACCTGCTGATCGCGCTGGCCGCGCTGACGTTCTCGGCGCGGGCGCCGGGCACCGGCGCGCTGCGGGCGGCGGCGGACAGCCGCCTCGGCGACGTGCTGGTGAACCTCGTCGTGGGCCTGGCGGTGGTGACCGCCGTCGGGGTGGGGATCGACGGGTGGTTCGACGTCGGGGTCGGGGTGCTCCTGCTGGCGATCTTCGGTGTACGCCAGGGGGTGCTCTCGGGCGACAACCTCGCGCTGCGGCGGGACCTCGCGCAGCTCGCCGAGACCGATCCCCTGACGGGCCTGGCCAACCGGCGCCGCCTGGACCGCGATCTCGACCGGCTGCAGCTGCTGGTGGTGCGCCAGCGCACGACGCTGTCGCTCGCGGTGGTGGACCTCGACCACTTCAAGGGGATCAACGATCGCCACGGCCACGCGGTCGGCGACGAGACGCTCCGCCGGGTGGCGGCCCACCTGCAGGGCGCGTTCCGCGGCGAGGACGTGATCGCGCGGATCGGCGGCGAGGAGTTCGTGGTGGCGATGATGGGGATGGCCCGCGAGGACGCGGTCGCGCGCCTCGCCGACGTGCTGGCGGCCCTCGCCGACACGACGCAGGACGTGGACGGGCAGCGCGTGGGTGTCGGGGCCAGCGCCGGCGTGGCCGAGCAGGGCCGCGACGGCACGGGCTTCGAGGAGCTCTACCGCGCCGCCGACGACGCCCTCCGGCTGGCGAAGACCAGCGGGCGCGGTCGCGTCGTCGGCGCCGTGCCGCTCGTGGCTCCCCGCCCGCCGGTGACACGGTGAGGTCACACCGATCAGGTTCCCGCGCCGCGCCCGTCTGTACGGGGGAGAGCGATCCACGGGAGGCGGCACGGTGCGGAAACTGGTCTTCGGCATGAACGTGACACTGGACGGCTACATCGCCGCGACCGGCGACGACATCGGCTGGGGCGGGCCGCCGAGCGACGAGCTGTTCGGGTGGTGGCTCGACCGGGAACGGGCGATCGAGGTGTCGCTGTACGGGCGCAGGCTGTGGGAGGCGATGAGCTCCTCCTGGCCGACCCGCGACCAGCAGCCCGACGCCACCCCGGCGGAGATCGCCTACGCGCGGAACTGGCGGGACACGCCGAAGGTGGTGTTCTCGTCGACGCTCGACGAGGTCGGCTGGAACTCCCGCCTGGTCACCGGTGACGCGGTCGCCGAGATCACCCGGCTCCGGGCCGAGGACGGCGGCCCCATGGGCATCGCGGGCGCCACGCTCGCCTCGTCGGCCGTGCGCGCCGGGCTGGTCGACGAGTACGTCCTGGTCACCCACCCGGTCCTGGTGGGCGGCGGCACGCCGTTCTTCACGGCGCTGGACAGCTGGGTGGGCCTGGACCTGGTGGAGACGCGGACGTTCCCCGGCGGCGTGGTGCTGACCCGGTACCAGACGAGGCGATGAGCGCTCTGATCACGGCGTCGGGGGCAGGCCGAGCCATGGCTCGTCCCTGACGTCGAACCCGGTGAGCTCGGCGATCTCGCCGTCGACGACGTGCAGGACCGCCATGGTGAACAGCCGGTGGACCGGGTCGTCGGGAGTGCGGAGGTACAGCACGGCGGCCGGCATGCGGTTGACCGTCGTGGCGACGCCGCGCCAGTCGTCGTGGACCCGGAAGAGCCCACCGGAGACCCAGCCGTCAACCGCCTCCTTCGCCGTCGTGCTCACGGTGCCGGGGTCGGGCAGCATCGCGAAGCGCAGGTCGTGGCGCAGCAGGGCCGTCAGCCCGGCGAGGTCGTTGCGCTGGTGGGCGTCGATGTACGCGGTCAGCACCCGGCGCTCGTCGTCCGACAGCTCGTGGGTGGCGGGGGTCCGCCAGTCGAGGCGGCGGTCGGGCAGCTGCTCGCGCATGGTCACGCGCGCCCGCTGCAGGGCGCTGGTCACCGAGGCGACGGTCAGCTCGAGGGCGTCGGCGGCCTGCGGCGCCGGCCAGCCGAGGACGTCGCGCAGGACGAGCACCGCCCGCTGCCGCGGCGGCAGGTGCGCGACGGCGACGACGAACGCCAGCTCGATCGTCTCCCGCGCCACCACCGCCTCCTGCGGGTCCTCGGGGAGCATCCGGTCGGGGTACGGCTGCAGGTGCGGCACCTCGTGCTCGACGTCCGGCAGCTCGGACGGCATGGGGGTGCGGTCGCGCTTGTCCAGGAGGTCGAGGCAGGCGTTCGTCGCGATCCGGTACAGCCAGGTCCGCAGGGCGGCGTGGCCCCGGAACGACTCCCGCTTGTTCCACGCCCGCAGGAACGTCTCCTGCGTCAGGTCCTGGGCGTCCTCGTAGTTCGCGAGCATCCGGTAGCAGTGCACCTGCAGCTCACGCCGGTGGCGCTCCGTGAGGAGGGCGAACTGCGCCGCGTCGCCGGACCGGACCGCCGCGGGGGTGGACTCGTCGCCCTGCGGGCCGGCGTCGGTCATGGTCGTCGATCCTTCCACCGGGGCGAGGGGTCAGGACCGACGACGCGGCGGAGGATTCCTGATCGGTGGAGCGGCGGACGGGCCCGGCCCTCGGCGACGTTGTCGTGGTCGGAGTCTGGGCTCCTCCAGGACCGGCGGACGTAGGCGTCGACGTTGAAAGGGGCATCGGGGGCGGTCAATCTGGCATTGTCGCCGGCTCTGACCCCGCCCGGCGGGTTCGAATTCGGCCCGGTTGCTCGCCCTCGGTAGGCGATCCGGCACTACCCGCCGCGTGGCCGCCACCCCAATGGCGGACGAAGGTACTTTGAACCACTTGGCTACCGGCTGGATGACGTCGAGAAGCCGATCGCGCCATGCGCCCGGGGCTCTGCCACCTGGATCGGCCCGTGGACGTCGACGTCGAGGTCGAGCTCGCCGACCCCACTGCCGCAAAGCCAGCGGGGCCAACTCGACTTAAGGTCGCGCGAGAAGCTCGAACATGACCCCGGCCTGGCATGCAGAACGGGATGTGGCATCTGCGGCCACGTTCCGAACGCAGGACGTTAACCGTTCACGCAAGCTACACCCGTTCAGCTTATTGGCTTCGCCACCGTTGTAGCTCAGTGTAGTCAGTACTTGTCGATCCCGGGGGCACTTTGAGTTCGATGCTGTACAGCCTGCAACAGATGGGTCAGTGGTCCTACGAGACCTTCGGCGTCCTCGGCGCAGTGGTCTTCGTCGTTGCCGTAGTCGGAGTCGCTTGTTACGGCCTGAGCCAGCTCTTCTCTCGGCGTACGTGAGGGCGTGTCGAGCAGATGCTTCGGGTTGCGCAAGTCGTCGACCGATGTCGAAGGGCGTGCATGAGTCGTGCGTCTGTGGCATGGAGCGTGCGGATCAGGAGCGGCACCTCCAACGTCGGCCTTCGGGAATCGGGTCTAGGTGGTGGCACCCTGAGTTCACAGGAGCTCGAGGACTGCGAGGCACGAACTAGCTGGCTAATCTGTACCTAGAAGGGGGCTACTTGAGTACGGCTTTCGAGAACAGTCAAAGAGCGGGGGAGTCAAAGAAGGAGGTCGTCGTTGCTGTCGGCACCTTCGTGCTGATACCACCGCTATACTTCCTCCTCAAACTCTTCTTGGAGGATGGCCCCGCGCAGGTCATTTCGTCGGCCCTTTGGCCCGTCCGTCTTTGTCGTAACGAGATTCCGTTTCAAGCGAAGGACTGGACCGGCGGCGGACATTAGGGACGCTGCCGCTGGCCGCATCTCAATCAACCCATTCCTCGTATGTGTCTCGTTCGCGTCGGTATTGTTGATGACTGAATCCTTCTTTGGTGGGGTGTTCGGTTATGTTTCTTTCACCTCGGCTGCGTTGGCTGCTCCGGAAATTCAGTACGACCAAGCGCTGGAAATATTCTTCGCTGCGGGAGCGCCAGCGACACTCCTATGTGTATGTCTTTGTACTTGGCCTATCGCTCAGCGCGCCTCACACTATCTAGGTAGCCACACGGTGGCTTGGATCGCTCTAGGACTTGCGCTGGCTGCCGCTCTCAGGCTAGCGATACAGGTTCCGATCCTGGGCCCGCCCTCAGCGTTCCTTCTCTTCGACAAGGCAATCTCGACCCTGCTTATCTTCGCTTTCGCCCTCGCGGGTTTCTTCAGTTCGCGACGTACGCGCCCACTCTTCCTGCTAGGTCAAGCATTCCGTAGGCTGGATTCGGAGGACCGCGTTGCCGTGCTTGAGTTGCTGGCTGAACGGAAAGCAGAGGAACCCACGTCCCCGGAAGTCGCACAATGATCGGCTGAGCTCATTCCTGCCATCGCACGGGTCCGCCACGACTCCTCATCGCGTCACTCCTCGATCGAGACCGCGTTTGTTGCACCGGCATCGCCGAACGAGCACCGCATCGCTAGCTGCTCGAATGCCAGTGGTCATGCACACGTGTTGCGACCATCGACGAGTTCATGATGGAAAAGCGCAGTTCGGTCGCGCTCCCCGCCCCTTGGGCGTACGTCTCCACCGGTTAGGTGCCAGCCAGCCAGCCAGCCCTACCCGCTCGAGGGCTCCGCAACCAGCGGCTCGGCGCGGGGATCCGTGGTCGTCGGTGCGTACGTCCTTGCAAGAGCAACGCCAGGAGTTCGATCGTGCCCGCCGTGGGCACTACACGTTCTTGCGGTGAACGTCGAGGTCAAGCGGCGCCCCCGGCAGGATTCGAACCTGCGACACCCGCTCTAGGAGGACGGTCCACCGCGCCGACCAGGGCTGCTACCAGCGGCTATGCAGGCAGTCCGACCGACTCAGCCCGCACCCGGGCACGATTCGACCCCAGTTCGCTCCCCAACCCGCACCTAGGCGTAGATCGACTTGTGCGCAAACCGTGCACAACAGCCGTTTATCTGCACTTGGCGCGACGGCTTCGCCAGACGTGGGTGAAGGACTGGCGGTTCGCGCTCCCACTTCGCCGACCCCTCCCGCAGCTGTTCGACCTGCGGCCCGGGGCGGTCGCTAGGTCGGTGCTGATCTCGATGTTCGGCCTCAACCCAAACTTGCGACGACGTTTGCCGGAGGTCGCCCAAGCTTTGCTCGACCGGGCCCCGCTCGTCACGCTCCCCGAAGGCACGCGGCTGTCGATGGCGTTGTTCCGCGGTCGACGTGCGCGCATCTCGGGAGGGATCGGCGCGGTCGACATGCTCAATACAACGGGATTCGCTCGACGGGTCGGAATCATGAGCGATGCCCAGGTCTACTTCCCGTCTTTGTCCTGGGAGCTCGAGGACGTGAATTCGCGGCGTGCTCATGTACCCGACTTCTGGTCGCTGACCGAGGCGTTTGGTTGGGGTGACGTCTCGAGCTGGACGCGGATCGACCCCCGAGAGTGCCGGGACTTGCACAGCATCTTCCTGACGTTGCCGGCAGTGTGCCATCCCGAAGACATTCCTGGGTTGGGGGACGACTGGGTGGAGCTCGTCTCTGACAACATCAGTGAGATCCTGGTCGCGGACGTAGACACTCCGGGGGCAGGCGGATGAGTCCGCAACGTCGAGTCCGACGGGAACGAGGCTTACGACCTGGTGCGCCGACTCGCAATGCGCGGCCGCGCCGCGTACGACAGCTTTCTCACGCCAGCGCCCCTTTGGGGAGGTGGAATAGAACAGTCAGATTAGACGGCGGGTCGCAAAAGTCATCGCCCGCAACCCTCGCCGCGATCGCCGCCGTTATCTCGGCGCTGGCGGCGTTGGCCGGAATCTTGGTCTCCGTCTCCACATTCTCCGCAACCTCTGACCAGGCGCTGCAGGCTCAGTTCGCGGATCGCTATACACGGGCTGTGGCGCAGCTGGGGGAGCCGGCCGTGGACGTTCGAATTGGAGGGATCTTCGCCCTCCAACGGCTCGGGATCGACTCGCCCCGCGACCAGCCGACCGTCGTTACCGTGCTGTCCGCGTACGTTCGTAACCACCTACCGTTCGCAGACAGCGCGTGCCTTGCCATCGACGCAGAGGCTCGTCGCTCAGGATTCCCGCCGCTCCTCCCGAGCGATGTGGCGACCGCGATCGACGTGCTGGCCCGACGCGACCGCGACGATGACGGAGGCGCCGTGGCCAACTTGGCTGGAGTGTGTCTCCCGGGCTCGATCATTCTCCGGGGCCGTGACTTGAGCCGATTCGACCTGGGGTTCGCCAACCTCGATGACGCCACGCTCGACGGCACAGGGTTTCGGGGCGATTCGCTGGTCGGGGCCGTCCTGCTGCGGGCCGAGTTGCGCGGCGCCGACTTCACCACGGCGAACGTCGATCGGTCTTACCTCAGCGGCGCGAGGAACGTTGACCTCTCGGGGGCCGTCGGCACGCCGTCCGCTCCACCCGGCGGCAGCTAGGCGAATCCGTGCTTCGTTCTTCCGCACCAGTCGAGCAAGAATCAGAACCAGGCCTGACACAACGTGCGGAGGCGGGTCAGTCGGTGGGCACCCGCTCGAGGTCGGTCCCGTGCAGGGCGAGGAGCTTCGCCATCGCGTCCGTGTCGCGGTCCCGGATGGCGGACGCCATGCCCTCGTGGACGTCCAGGGCGTGGGCGACGAGTTCCTCGCGGGGTTCGACGAAGGCCGCGCGCACGACGCCGGCGCGCAGCAGCGCGACCACGGTCTCGTAGAGCCCGACGACGACCGTCGGGCCGGCGGCGTGGGCGATCGCGGTGTGGAACTCAACGGTGGCGCGCATGTAGGCGGCGGCGTCGTCGGTGTGGCGGCGCATGTCGTGCAGGGCCGACTCCATGGCGCGAACGTCGTTCGGGCCGGCGCGGTCGACGGCCAGCACGGCGAAGGTGTCGTCGAAGAAGGTGCGGGCCTCGAACAGCTCTCGGGGATTGCCCACCGCAGTGGAGAACCACAGATCGATCGCGCCGAGGCGCACCTGGGCGGGCTGCTGCGCCACGAACACCCCGCCGGAGGGCCCGGGCCGGACGGTGACGATGCCGCGGTCGCGCAGCAGGCGCAGCGCCTCGTTCATCACCGAGGGGCTCACGCCGTGGCGCTCGATCAGCTCGGTCCGCAGCCCGAGGTGGTCGCCGGTGGCGGCGCCCGAGGTCGCGATCTCCTCCTGGATGGCCTCGGCGACGGCCTCCGCGCGCGAACGTCCGCGGCGTACCTCGGGGCCGTCGGTGGGACGGGTCATGGCGCCTCCTGATCAGAAGTTGACGAACTTTAGCGCAACCCGGCGGCTGTCAGACCGCGTAGGCGGAAACCTCTTGCCATTGTTCATAAAGGTTTTCTATGGTCGGCCAGGTCACACCGCGTCGAGGCGAGGAGGTCGGCATGGGTCTGGTCGACGTCCACACGCACGCCGTCGCGCCCGACCTGGCCGCGCCGGCCGACGCGCTGCCACACCCGTGGGTCACCGTGCGCCGCGAGAGCGCGACCTCGGCCGCCATCCACGTCGGGGACCGGCGGTACCGCGCGATCGACGAGCGCTGCTGGTCGGCGGAGGCCCGGTTGCGCGACATGGACGCCGAGGGCGTGGAGGTGCAGGTCGTCTCGCCGATCCCCGTCACGCTCGACCACGGCGCCCCCGGGATCGGGGCGGCCGAGCAGGCGCGGGCGCAGAACGACTTCTTCGCGGCGCTCGTGGCGCAGGCCCCCGACCGGTTCCGCGCGCTCGGTGCCGTCCCTTTGCAGTGCCCGGAGCTCGCGGTCGCGGAGCTGCGGCGCTGTGTGCTCGAGCTCGGCTTCGTCGGCGTCGAGATCGGCACCCGTATCGGGTCGCTCGAGCTCTCCGACTCGAAGTTCGGCCCCTTCTTCGACGCGGCCGACCAGCTCGGCGCCGTCGTGCTCGTGCACCCGGTCGACGAGACCCTCGATCCGAGGCTGGCCGCGGCCGGCCTGGCCTTCGGGGTCGGGATGCCCAGCGAGACCGCGGTCGCCGGCGCCGGACTGCTCACCGCCGGTGTGCTCGCCGCGCGTCCGAACGTCCGCGTCTGCCTCGCCCACGGCGGGGGAGCGCTGCCCGCGATCCTGCCGCGCGTCGCGAAGGGACAGGCCCTCGCCGGCTCCGAGCCCACCGTTCTCGCCGCCGCTCGCGGCCTCTGGTGCGACTCGCTGACCTACGACGCCACGAGCCTCGCGCTGGCCCGCGAGCGCTTCGGCGCCGACCACGTCGTCCTCGGTACCGACTACCCCTTCGCGGCGCGCGAGGCGCCCGCCGGGGCCGTGCTGCACGAGCTGGGCCCCGAGCTCGCCGCCCGGATCGGGCGCACGAACGGCCGGGCCCTGCTGACCCCCGTCCCCGAGAAGGAGACCCGATGACCGCGACCACCGACGTGTCCGCCGGCCGGTACGCCGACGTGCGCGGCGTCCGCACCCACTTCCACGACGCCGGCACCGGCGAGCCGGTGATCATGCTGCACGGCTCCGGTCCGGGCGTCTCGGCCTGGGCGAACTGGCGGCTGAACCTCCCGGTGCTGGCCGAGCGCTTCCACGTGCTGGCCCCCGACATCGTCGGGTTCGGACACACCGAGCGCCCCGAGCACGTGCGCTACTCGCTGCGCACCTGGACCGACCACGTCTGGGACTTCGCCGACGCCCTCGGTCTCGAGCGGTTCTCGCTGGTCGGGAACTCCCTGGGCGGTCGGATCTCGCTCGAGATGGCCGCCGAGCGGCCCGACCGCATCGCGCGGATGGTGCTGATGGGCTCGCCCGGGGTCGGGATGACGATCACCGACGGGCTCAAGGCGCTGCGGGCCTACGAGCCGTCGCCGGAGAACATGCGGACCCTGCTGCGGACCAACTTCGCGGTCGACCCCGACCTCATCACCGACGACCTCGTGCGCGATCGCTACGAGGCCAGCGCCGCCCCGGGCGCCCACGAGGCCTACACCGCCATGTTCAACGACCCGCGCCACGCCGGCGGCGAGCTGGGCATCACCGAGGAGCAGGTCCGCGCCACGGTCACCCCGGCGCTGCTCGTGCACGGCCGCGAGGACCGCGTGGTCCCGGCGCAGGTCTCGCACTCGATGGTCCACCTGCTGCCCGAGGCCGACCTGCACGTCTTCGCCCGGTGCGGCCACTGGACCCAGATCGAACGGGCCGACGAGTTCAACGCCCTCGTCGGCGACTACCTCGGGAGGGCGTCGTGACGCTGCTCAACGATCGCCCCGTCCTCGGGACGGGCTCGCGGCTCGTGGTCGAGGAGCCCGACCGGTTCCGGGTGCACCGCGACTCCATGACCTCGGCCGAGGTGCTCACCCAGGAGCAGCGGAAGATCTTCGACCACAACTGGCTCTACGTGGGCCACGAGTCCGAGATCGCGAACCCGGGCGACTACGTCCGCCGCCGCGTCGGGGGCCGGCCGCTGTTCATGGTCCGCGGGGTGAAGACCGGGCAGGTGAACGTCTTCCACAATTCCTGCACCCACCGCGGAGCGGTCGTCTGCCGCAAGGACCAGGGCAACGCGAAGGTCTTCCAGTGCTTCTACCACGCCTGGACCTTCGACTCGGAGGGCAAGCTCTCGGGTGTCCCCGACCGGGACGCCTACGCCGGCGGGCTCGACTTCGAGGCGCTGGGCCTGGCCCGGGCCGCGCGGGTGGAGAGCTACCGGGGCTTCGTCTTCGCCTGTTACGACCCCGACGTCGTCGGGCTGGTGGAGTACCTCGCGGGCGCCAAGGACTACCTCGATCTGATCATCGACGCCGCGCCGGCCGACATGGAGATCGTGAACGGCAGCCAGCACTACGGCATGGACGCCAACTGGAAGCTCCTGGTGGAGAACTCCATCGACGGCTATCACGCCGTCTCCACCCACGACACGTACTTCAAGTACCTCGTCGCGCTGGGCACCGACCTCTCGGTCGGGGTCAAGGGCACCTCGCGCGACCTCGGCAACGGGCACGCGGTCCTCGAGTACGAGGCCCCCTGGGGGCGGCCGGTGGCCAAGTGGGAGCCCTTGTTCGGCGAGGACGCCCGCCCGTCGGTGGAGGGACTGCGCCGCGATCTCGTCGAGCGGTTCGGGGAGGAGCGCGCGCACCGCATGGCCGACCTCAACCGCAACATGCTGATCTACCCGAATCTGATCGTGAACGACATCATGGCGCTCACCGTGCGGACCTTCGTGCCCACGGCGCCCGACAAGATGGAGATCTCGGCCTGGGAGATGGCCCCGCGCGACGAGCAGCCCGACGTCCGCCAGCGCCGCCTCGACAGCTTCCTGACCTTCCTCGGCCCGGCCGGCTTCGCGACCCCGGACGACATCGAGGCCCTCGAGTCCTGCCAGCTGGGGTTCACCAGCGGCGGGGTGGAGTGGAACGACATCTCGCGCGGGATGGGCCGCGAACCGCTGGCCACGGACGAGGCCCAGATGCGGACGTTCTGGCGTCGGTGGCGCGACGACATGGACCGCGAGCGGGGAGCAGTGCGATGAGCGCCCCCGCGCGCATGCGCACGCCCACCCGCGCCGAGGTCGAGGACCTGCTCTATCTCGAGGCCGAACTGCTCGACACCTGGGACCTCGACGCCTGGCTCGCGCTCTACACCGACGACTGCCGCTACGTCGTCCCGGCCACCGACACCCCCGACGGAGATCCCTCGACCGACCTGGTCCTGGTCGATGACGACCGCCTGCGCCTGCGTCTGCGGGTCGAGCGGCTGCTGAGCCGCAAGGCCCATCGCGAGTACCCGCACTCCGCCCTGCGTCACCTGGTGACCAACGTGCGGGTCGGTGCGTCGGAGGGCGGCGAGGTGGAGGTGCGCGCCTCGTTCGTCGTCTACCGCTCCCGCAACGGCAAGGACACGGTGTTCGTTGGGGGCTACACCTACCGCCTCGTCGAGATCGACGGAGAGCTCCGGGTCCGCTCCAAGCGCGTGGTGCTGGACATGTCGTCGCTGCGCCCGGCCAACGACGTGGCGGTCATCCTCTGATGGGGCCCCTCGCCGGGCGCGTCGCGGTGGTCACGGGCGGGGCGACCGGGATCGGGCACGCCATCGTCCGGCGCCTGGCCGCCGACGGGGCCGCGGTGGTCGTCGCCGGTCTCGGGCAGGCCGAGGTCGACGAGGCCGTGAGCGCGATCGACGGGGCCGCCACGGGCTTCGTCGGGGACCTCGCCGTCGCCGGAACCGCCGAGGCGCTGCGCGACCTCGTGGTCGCGCGTTTCGGTGCCGTCGACGTGCTGGTCAACAACGCCGGGGGAGGGGTGATCCGGCCGACGCTGGAGCACACCGAGGAGACCCTGCGCGCGACGATCGACAACAACCTGTGGACCACGCTGCGCTGTTGTCTCGCGTTCCTGCCGACCATGCGCGGGCGCGGCTACGGACGGATCGTCAACATCGGCGCGGAGTCGGTCCGCAACGGCCTGACCGACCACGCCGTCTACAACGCCGCCAAGGGCGGTGTCCACGGCCTGGCCGTCGGGCTCGCCCGTGAGTTCGCGGGGACGGGCGTGACCGTCAACGTCGTCGCGCCCTCCTACACCCGCACCGACGCGCTCGACGCCGCGCTCGCGGCGGGCACGGTCCCCGACCGGATGCGGCGGGTGGTCGACGACGCGGTGGGGCTCATCCCGCTGGGCCGGCCCGCGGAGGTCGACGAGATCGCCGGCGCGGTCGCCTACCTGGCGCGCGACGACGCCGGCTTCGTCACCGGGCAGGTCCTGAGCGTCAACGGCGGAAGCAGCATGAACTGAAGGAGAACGACATGGCCGACTTCCTGGGTCTCGGACTGACTCACTACCCGCTGCTCGCCGGCACCGATGAGCACATGGCCGGACTGCTGCGCTGGACCCTGGCCGACCCCGACGTCCCCGAGGCGGAGAAGGACCCTGCGTCCTGGTCGCCGGAGATGCGTGCGGAGTGGGGCGACGACCAGGGCCGGACGGCAGCCGCCGGGCACCGCAAGGCCCTTGTCGAGAACCTCGCCCGCTGCCGCGAGGCGCTCGACGCCTTCGCCCCCGACGTGGTCGTCGTCTGGGGCGACGACCAGTACGAGAACTTCCGCGAGGAGGTCGTCCCGCCGTTCTGCGTGCTGGCCTACGACGACCTCGAGGTCCACCCGTTCTCCCTGATGAACGAGCGCGGCAGCCCGAACGCCTGGGGCCTGCCCGACGACATGACCTTCACCCTGCGCGGCAACCGCGACTGGAGCCGCACGCTCGCCGACCGGCTCATCGGCGACGGCTTCGACATGGCCTACAGCTACCGCAAGCGCGAGGGCTCACACTTCCCGCACGCCGTCGCCAACACCCAGCTCTTCCTCGACTACCCCCACGCGGGCACCGAGTTCGACCTGCCGATCCTGCCGATCACCGTCAACTGCTACGGCCAGCACGCCATTGCCCGCCGCGGCGGCCTCGCCCGGTTCGCCGAGATCGAGACCGAGCAGCTCGACCCGATCGGCCCCACGCCGGCCCGCTGCATGCAGCTCGGGGCCGGGGTCGCCCGGGCCCTGCGCGGGGAGGACCGCCGCATCGCGCTGGTCGCCTCCTCGAGCTGGTCGCACGCGTTCCTCAACGACAAGGACTGGCACCTGCGCCCCGACACCGCCGCAGACCTCGAGCTCTACGAGGCCCTCGTCGCGGATGACCGCGACCGGTGGCGGCGGACCACCGGCGCGGAGATCGTCCGCGACGGCCAGCACGAGATGCTCAACTGGTTCTGCCTGCTCGGCGCTGTCGAGGAGCTGGGGATGGACCTGTCGTGGTCGACGATGGTCACCACCGACGTCTTCAACTCCAACAAGTGCTTCGCGGTCTTCGAGCCCGCCACCGTCACCCCCGCAACGTGAGGGACGCCGTGTCGACTCCGAACGACACAGCCACCGGCACGGCTGTCAGCGCCGCCGCCGACCGCCTGACCGCTGCCGGGACGAACCGTGCCCCCTGCCCGCCGGTCCGCGATCTCATCGGTGGCGACGACGTCGACGCCGCCAACGGGCGGCCCAGGGCCCGTTCGGCCGGACGATCGCGCACGGCCTCCGGACCCTCTCGCTCTTGCCCGTGCTCCTGACGGGGCTCTACCGCATCGAGAACGTGCGCATGGGCGCCAACCACGGGTTCAACAAGGCCCGCTTCCCCGCGCCCGTCGCCGTCCGGTCCCGGGTCCGGGCCACCGCGGCGATCGCCGAGGCGACGCGCTCGACGGACGTTACAATTCTCCGCTCTGAGTAGGCAGAACGGCTCGCCGGTAATGAGCCTCGCTGCGTTCTGGCATCGTGCAAGATGGCGCAGCGCTCAGCAGTCCAGACGCTGCTCCAATAACGAAAAATGTGTCATCGGCGCACTGATACCGCGATCACGCGAATCGTCGCTTCGACCGTATGTCGCCCGGTGGCAAGACCGTCACCGGGTGGGGCTCAGTGCCGGGCAGTCCACGAGTTCGGTCGCCGAGCTCCCGCACCTGGAAGCGAAGGGGTGACGGTCGTCGTCGGTCCCGCCCTGCGGTTCGAGGCGCCCGGCACCGCCGAGCAGTCAGCTCAGGCCGAGTGCTCCGGCCAGGCGGCGCAGGTGGGGAAGGAGGTCGTCGCCCTCCGCGGTGAGGATCTGGGCGCAGACGTGGTCGGCGCCGGCGGCGAGGTGCTCGTCGAGCCGCGTCGCGACGGACTCCGGCTCGCCGTGGGCGACGAGGGCGTCGATCAGGGCGTCGCTGCCGCCGTCGGCGATGTCGTGGTCGGTCCAGCCGAGGCGCTCGAGGTTGCTGACGTAGTTGCGCAGCCCCAGGTAGGGCTTCTGCACGGCGGGGCGGCCGATGTCGCGGGCGGTGGCCGGGTCGGGGTTCAGGACGACCTTGTTCTCCGGGGCGAGCAGGGCCGCGTCGCCGAGGATCTCGCGGGCGCGGCGGGTGTGCTCGGGCGGGACGAGGTAGGGGTGGGCCCCGGCCGTGCGCTGCGCCGAGAGCCCGAGGACCTTGGGGCCGAGCGCGGCGAGGATCCGGCGGTCGGCGGGGACGTCGGCGGCGTCGAGGGCGTCGAGGTACTCGACGATCGTGGCGTAGGGCTTCTGGTAGTCGCGGTTGGCCTCGGGGTGGCTCACGCCGACGCCGAGCAGGAAGCGGCCGGGGTGCTTGGCCTCGAGGCGGTGGTAGGAGGCGGCGACCTCGTCGGCCGGGGTGGACCACATGTTGACGATGCCGGTGGCGATCACGAGGTTCTCGGTGGCGCCGAGCAGCGACTCCGCGAGGGCGAGGTCCCCGGGAGGGGAGCCGCCGATCCAGATGGTGCCGAACCCCAGCGACTCGACCGCGCGGGCGAGCTCGGGGTCGAGCTGACCCGCCCTCTGCCAGATGCCGTACCGGCCCAGGTCCATCGTCATGAGTGCTTCCTCCTACTGTCGGGGTCGGTCGTCGGGGTAGGGACGTGGTGGCCTTCGTCCACGTGACCGGAGACTCCCTCCGGTTACCGTACACGGAGACCTTCTCCGGTACTGCCCGGGCTCGGGGGCCGGCTCGGCGCACTCGGGGAGAGACCCCGCAACGTTCCCGTCGCTGCCCCCGATCAGCCGGGGCCACCGCGACCACCGATTCGACCGGACGCCCGACCCCGCCGGTTGAGGGACGGGTCATCGCGGCAGGGGGACGAGCGAGCGGGAGAGCCGGGACCCGTCTCTTTGTCCTCCTGCAGACATGGACGTATCCTCCGGTTAGTGACCGAGGAGGTCGGATGATGGCCCGATCGGAGACGACCGTGCCGAAGGTGCGCGCTGACGCGGAGCGCAACCGGCTGCACATCCTCGAGGTCGCGGAGGAGTTATTCGCCGAGCACGGGGTGAGCGGTCCGATGCAGGACATCGCCCGGCGAGCCGGTCTCGGACCGGGCACCCTCTACCGGCACTTCCCCACCCGCGAGGCCCTGCTCGCGGCGCTCCTGCAGGCCCGTTTCGAGGAGTTGGACGCCCGCCGGGTCGAGATCGAGGCCGAGCACGCCGATCCTCTCGCCGCGCTGGAACTCTGGTTGACCGCGCTGGGTGGCTACGTGACGGTCTTCGACGGCCTGCCCGGCCCCCTGCGGGAGGCGCTGAGCGAGACCACCTCACCGCTGGCCATGACCTGCGAGTGGCTCGTCGAGACCACCGGGACCTTCCTCGCCGCGGCCCAGGCCGCCGGCAGCGCCCGCCCCTGGGTGCGCGACCGGGACCTCGTCCTCACGGTCCTGGCAACGGCGTGGGTGAGTGACGCACTGTTGGCCGACGAACGGTCGGGAGACGGTCTGCGCGCCATCGTGCGCGAGGGGTGGCAGAGCCCCTCCCGGGCCGCGGAGTCCTCTCCGAGGTCCTGACCCGAGAACGTCGCTGAGCTGCGGTCGGCGTGCCCGCCGCCGAGCTCGTCAGGCCCGCGCATCCGGTTCCCTCCGGCGCCTTGGTGTGCTCGACATCCAGGCGTCGTTGTCGCCTCGATCACGCCCTCGACACCCTCGTTGACAAGACGGAGACACCCTCCATATCTTCGTGAAGTCAAACGGACACTGCTTCCGTTCCATCCGGTCCGCCGGATCACCTGCTGACACCAGCATGTTCCTGCGTCCATCGCCGACGGCCACCGCCGATCGAAGGCCCTGCCCTGTGCGGTGCCGGCCGGTCCGGTGGCCCGGGTCCGACCCGTGCTCCGCGCCGACGCGGCGGGCACGTCGCTCTGATCGATCTTCTACCGACCTCTCGAGACAGCGAGCACACACGTGGCCGTCCCGGACACATCCACTGAAGCTTCCGCCCCGGCACCGGTGACCCCCTCCGGTGACCGGCTCCCCCCCGGCACCGCCCTGGTCATCGGGGTCCTGATGGTCTCGACGTTCATCGTCTTCCTCAACGAGATGCTCCTGGGCGTCGCGCTGCCCACCCTGATCGTGGACTTCGGGGTCAGCCCGGGTACCGGGCAGTGGGTCACGACCGGCTTCCTGCTGACCATGGCCGTGCTGATCCCGGCCAGCGGATTCGTGATGCGGCGGTTCAACCTGCGGACGGTCTTCCTGGTCGCGCTGTCGCTGTTCATCGTCGGGACGACGCTCGCCGCGATCGCGCCGGCGTTCGGCGTGCTGGTGGCCGGCCGGATCGTCCAGGCGTCCGGCACCGCGGTCTTCCTGCCCCTGTTGATGAACACCACCATGAGCCTGGTCCCCGTCGGTCGCCGCGGTCAGATGATGGCCATCACGACCGCCGTGCCGTCCGTGGCGCCGGCTCTCGGCCCGGCGCTGTCCGGTCTCGTGCTCTCCACCCTGAGCTGGCGCTGGCTGTTCATCCTCATGCTGCCGGTCGCCGTCGCCGCCCTGGTCCTGGGGGCGTGGAAGCTCCGCAACATCGGCACCCCGGAGCCGGTGACCCTGGACCTGCCGTCGTTGCTGCTGTCCGCGATCGGGTTCGGCGCGCTGGTCTACGGACTCTCCCTGATCGGCGAGGCCTCGGCCGGGAACGCCCCGATCTCGCCGTACCTGCCGATCGCGGTCGGACTGGCGGGCCTGGTGGCGTTCGTCCTGCGACAGGTCCCGCTGCAGCGTCGCGATCAGGCGTTCCTGGACATGCGGATCTTCCTGCGGAAGCCGTTCACCCTGGCGCTGTTGATGATGGTGTTCATCGCGGGGAACGGGATCGGTCTGCTGGTCGTGGTCCCGCTGGTGCTGACCAACGTCACCGGCCTGAGCACCCTGCAGCTCGGCCTCTTCCTGATTCCCGGCGGCGCGGCGATCTCGATCGTGGCTGCCCTGAGCGGCCGGGTGTACGACCGCCTCGGACCGCGCCCGCTGGTGATCCCCGCAGCGATCATCTGGGTGGCCGTCCTGGGGTTCCTCAGCCAGGTGGACGAGAACACGAGCGTGGTCACGCTGTTGGTCGCGTGGCTGGTGTTCACCAGTGCGATGGCCGCGATGTGGACGCCGCTCACGACCAGTGCGATGGGCGCTCTGCAGGCCGAGCTCTACCCGCACGGCACCGCGGCCTTCGCCACCGTCCAGCAGCTCGCCGGAGCCGCGTTCGGGGCGGTGTTCATCTCGGCCTACACCATCGGTTCCGGTGCCCGCGACGCCGGCGTGCTCGACACGGCCCAGGCCACCGACGCCGGACAGGCAGCCTTCATGACCGCCTGGGTCGTCGGACTGGTCGTGCTGGTGGGCGCCTTCTTCATCCGTCGGACACCGGATCCGGACGCCGACGGCCCGGTCCCTGCCGCATCGGCCGCCGCCCGGAGCGCCCGCCGCGCCGACGGGGCGCTGACCGAATCCGGCCTGACGAGGGGTACGGCATGACCGACAGGAAGCTCGTCCTCGGGATGGGCATGATCGACGGATACGGCGGCCTGCACGGCGCCTGGCGGGCGCCGCACGTGGACCCCGGGACCTACGCCGACGTCGACGCCACCGTGCGTCACGCGAGGGCCGCCGAGCGCGGCCTGTTCACGTTCCTGTTCACACCCGACTTCCCCGCCGTCCGCGGCGACGTCGAGCACTCGACGATCAGCAACCTCATGGACCCGCTGATCGAGCTGACCGCCGTCGCGCGCGGGACGACGACCATCGGGTTCGTCGCGACCGGGTCGACGACCTTCCAGGAGCCGTTCACCACGGCCCGCCAGTTCAAGGCCCTCGACATCGTGAGCCACGGCCGGGCCGGCTGGAACGCCGTGACGACGAGCGATCCTGCCGTCGCGGCCAACTACGGACGACCCGTCGCCGACCGCGGCGAGCGGTACCAGCGCGCCCACGAGGCGATCCAGATCGTCCAGGCGCTGTGGGGCAGCTGGCAGGAAGACGCGTGGATCCAGGACCAGGCCGCGAACCGCTTCATCGACCCCTCGAAGCTGCAGCCCGTCAACCTGCAGGGCCGCTACGTCGCCTCCCGGGCCCCCTGGCCATCCCACCCTCGGAACAGGGTCAGCCCGTCGTCTTCACCTCCGGCGGCCCCAGCCCCCACCTCCTGTCCATCGCCGGCCGCTACGCGAGCGGCTTCATCGCCGAGGTGTGGACGATCGAGGGGCGCGCGCCCAGCGCGAGCTCGTGCGCACCGCGGCGCGCGAATCCCCGGCGGTTCGACGAGCCGCTCACCCGCGAGCAGCTGGCCTCCGCAAACGCCTCACCCCGAGACCCGCGGTCGTCGATCGCTCTGCAGGTGGCACGCGAGGGGTGGTCCCCCCGCGACGTCCTCGCCCACGGCGTGATCGACTTCCATCCCACCGTCGTCGGCCCGGGGAAACTCCACGCCGACCACCTGCAGGAATGGTTCGAGGCGGGAGCCGCCGACGGCTTCTGGGTGACCCCCGACATCTACGAGGACGGCATCGACGCGTTCGTCGACGAGGTCGTACCGATCCTGCAGGAACGCGGCATCTATCCCACCGAGTACCCGGGCAGGACCCTGCGCGCGAACCTCGGAGTCCCGCACCACTACGGACCCGACCCGCGCACCGGCGGAGGTGACCAGTAGCCGGAGTCGGCCGTGCTCACTCGCGGAGCAGGCGGGCCCGAGCGGCGTCGAGGAACTGCTCGGAGATCGGGTCTCCCGCGGTGGCGCGCGCGAGTACCTGGGCCCCGACGAGGGTGGCGAGCTCCGCCAGGGCCTCCGGGTCGTGGCGGCCGGCCCCGGGCATCGTCGGGACCGCGCCTACGGCCTCCCCGGACCGCAGGGTGTGCAGGGTGTCGACGAGCCGGGTGACGCCCGCGACGTAGGTGTCGTGCAGCGGATCGTCGGGTCCGCGGCGGGCGACGTCGGCGGCCAGCGCGACCCCGGCGCACCCCTCGCCGGGGTGGTCGCGGTGCGCGGTCGACAGGTACTGGGCGACGAAGCGGGCTCGGGCCGTCGCCGGGTCGGTGTCGACGAGGTCGTCGAGCACCGCCGACCGCTCCGCGAACGCCCCGGCCCCGGCCTCCGCGAGCAGGGCCTCCTTCGAGGCGAAGTGCTTGTAGAACCCGCCATGGGTCAGCCCGGCCGCGGCCATCACCTCCGGCACGCTGACACCGTCGGCGCCCTTCTCCCGGATCAGCCGCCGGGCCTCCTCGAGCACTCGCTCGTGGTTCTCCGCCATCTGCTCCCGCGATGCCCTCGGCATGGCCCCTCCCCGTCCGACCCTCGGGGCCAGCCTATTGACACGATAGATGATGTGCATACTCTATCGTCGATCCACAGGCTCTTGGACGGGAGAAGCAGATGACGGACGTCGCCGGAGCGGTCGCGGTGGTCACCGGAGGGCGGCGGGGGCTGGGCGCCGCGTTCACCGCGGAGCTCCTCGAGCGCGGGGCCGCGAAGGTCTACGCGACCGCGCGGCGCCCGCAGCCCTCGTCGGACCCGAGGGTCGAGGCGGTCGCGCTCGACGTCGTCGACGACGAGTCGGTGCGCGCCCTCGCCGAGCGCGCCGGTGACGCGACGCTGGTGTTCAACAACGCCGGCGTCCTGTTCCCGGGCGCGCTGCTCAGCGGCTCGATGGACGACGTGCGCTCGACGTTCGAGACCAATGTCCTCGGTGCCCTGCGCGTGGCCCGGGCCTTCGCGCCCGTCCTCGCCGCCCACGGCGGTGGGGCCCTCGTCGACCTGCACTCGCTGCTGTCCTGGGGTGCCGGGGCCGGGGCCTACGGCGCGTCGAAGGCAGCGTTGTGGTCGATCACCAACTCGCTGCGCCTCGAGCTCGCCGGGCAGGGCACCCACGTCGTCGGGGTCCACCTCGGCTTCGCCGACACCGACATGGTCGCGGCGATGCCCGGGGAGAAGCTGTCGCCGGCCGAGGTGGCGACGAGGGTCCTCGACGGGATCGAGAAGGGCGAGGACGAGATCCTCGTCGACGACGTCTCGCGGCACTTCAAGGCCGCGCTGTCCGGGCCGGTGGAGGGCCTGACCGTTCCGCTCGGCGGGTGAGACCCACGTCCCGCACGCCTCACCGTCCCAGGAGGAACCATGCCGCTCTGGTCGATCTACCACTCGCCCGGCGTCTACACGGCCGAGGACAAGCAGAACTTCGCGAACGACGTCACGGGCATCTACACCGGGATCGGGCTCCCGCGGTTCTACGTCGTCGTCGGCTTCCACGAGGTCGACCCGGAGAGCCTGTTCATCGGCGGGGAGAGCGCCGACGCCGCGGTCCGGATCGTCATCGACCACATCGCCCGCCACAGCGCCGCCCCGGAGGACCGGCGGCGGATCGGCGACACGATCAGCCGTGTCGTGGCGCCCTATACGACCGACCGCGGCCTGCACACCGAGTTCCACGTCGACGAGACCCCGCAGGACCTCTGGATGATCAACGGGACGTGGCCACCGCCCGGCGGCAGCGACGGTGAGAAGCTCTGGGCCGAGAAGAACGCGACCGTGCCCTACTGACGAACATCGGAGCGCCGGAGGCCGGCTACTCCGCCAGTGAGGTGCAGCAGGAGTCGGGGGGGCGTGGCCGGGAGGATGGCCGAGCAGCTGCGCGAGTTGGCCGAGCAGCTCGACGCGAGCGGGTGGGCCGCCGAGTTGCTCGACCACCGGTGGCAGCTGGTCTGGATGTCGACCGAGCCCAACGGTCCCTACCTGCTCCACGGCGCGGGAGCCGACGCGGAGCAGTTCGCGGAGGACCTCGACGCGGAATCCGCGATGTTGCTCCGGGCCTGTGACCCACGTCCGGCTCCGCCCGCCTGGGCCTCGACGGTCGACTTCGCCCGCGACGAGTTCTTCGGACGGTTCAGCTATCTCACGCAGCGGGTGCACGCCGACACGGGCGAGCTGCTGGGCTATCTCGTCGTCTACACCCTGGACGTGCCCGCGAGCACCGCGGCGCTGCTGCTGCGGGGCGATCGTGCGACGCACGAACGCATGGCGATGCTCGTGCACCCCGGGCAGCGGTCGTCGGCGGTCCTGTTCGCCGACCTCGAGGCCTCCGGGTCGCTGTCGCGACAGCTCCCGAGCTCGGTCTACTTCCGGCTGGTCCAGGAGATGAGGACGGCGATGGAGGCGGCCGTGTCCGCGGGAGGAGGAATCGTCGGGAAACACGCCGGCGACGGGATCAGCGCCCTGTTCCTCCCGAGCAGCTGCACTCGGACTCCCGCGCGGCCCGCGTGGCGCTGGAGACGGCGCGTGGCCTGCCCGGTGCTATCCGCGAGGTCACCGGCAGGCTGACCGCCCTGGGCGCCGAGATGAACGAGGCGGCGCGGATCGAGCAGTGCGCCGCCGGGGGACAGGTGCTGGCGTCGAAGGCGCTGGTCGAGAGGCTCGACGAGCACGACACGGCGTTGCTGGGGCTCGATCCCGCCCGGGTCGTCTACCGGGCCGTCGCCGACATCGAGGGCGTCGACGAGAAGGCGAAGCGCGACGCGGGCTCCGTGGCCGTCGCGGACCTGCTCTGACCCGCCGTCAGCGGGAGCGGGCGGCCAGCAGCACGCTCCACCACACCTCGACGAGAGCGGCGACGGCGGTGTCGTCGTCGAGGCCGGTCTGTCCGCGGACGGCCTGCTGGTAGCAGGTGCGCTCGTTCATCCAACAGAGGGCGGTGGCGGTCGCGGTGGCCTCGTCGGCGCCGAGCCCCTCGGCGTGGAGCCGGTGGCGGGTGCCCGTGATGAAGCGGCCGATGACGCCGTCCCAGTACGCGGCGATCTGCTCGTCGTAGCTGGCGGCCTCCACGACTGCTCGTACGAGCACGGCGTGGCGCCGGATGGTCCCCAGCAGTCCTCGGAGCGAGGCGGTGAGCTCGTCGCGTCCGACGGGACCGTCGCCGGCGAGGAACGGGCCGATCGCGGCCAGTCCCTCGCCCGCGGCCTCGTCGAGCAGGGCGAGCAGCAGCTCACGGCGGTCCTCGAAGTGGGCGTAGAACGCCGTCCGTGTCCGGCCGGCCCGCTCGGCGACCCGGCGGACGTTGAGGTCGGCGAACGACGAGCCCTCGGTGAGCAGCGCCTCGGTCGCGCGCAGGAAGGCGTGCTCGGTGGCGTGCCGCCGTGGGTCGTCACGACTGCGCTTGTCCAGGACGCCCACAGCCCTACCCTAGCGCCGATGCATGACGGCTTGTAGTGACACTGTGTCTGTCTTAGGCTGCGGCGAGGCCGGGGTCCGCCGGTCGCTGTATGGAGGAGCTCGCCCATGGACGTCGAAGCCGGCCGGTACACCGCGAACTACCCCGACGACTTCGTCGTGTTCTTCATCGGGATGCGCATCAACCACTGGTGGCGGGTGACCGAGTGGGTCCCGGTCATGTGGTCGGCGTTCGGGATGGTCCGGGAGCTGCGGGCGATGCGGGACTCGCCGCTGCTCGAGTCCCGCCTGGTGCTGTCGGTGGGGGACTGGCGCCTGCCGTTCTTCGTCCAGCACTGGCGATCGGTCGAGGACCTCGAGGGTTGGGCCAACGACAAGGACCGCTCCCACAAGCCCGCCCAGCGGGAGTTCTTCCGGCGCACCGCCTACAACGGCCACGTCGGGGTCTGGCACGAGACCTACCGCGTCGCCGCCGGTCAGTTCGAGGCGATCTACGCGAACATGCCGCGGATCGGCCTCGCCGCCGCCGGGGAGTACCGCCCCCTGGGGGCGACGTCCCGGCTGCAGGACCGCATCGGCGACACCGAGGCGAACTGATGCGCCGCCCCCGAACCTCGTGATCTCGCGGGCGCCCGGAACCGGGCTCCCCCGCTCCGCGCACGTCCGTCGCGGTCTGACCCGACCACCGCCGAGCGGTGTCACCGACAGGAGTTCGACGATGACCGGTGCTGATTTCGTGACCATCGACGCGCTCGAGCGTCCGCGGCGGGCTTCCTGCGCTGGCGGCGGACGGTCAGGGCGGCGCTCGCCGGCGGGATCGACGGGCTGCGCACGGCGAGCGTGAACCACGCCAACGACGGCACGCACAGGATCGTGCCGCGGCTGCTGCCGTCGAGCTGCGCGCTGGTCGCGGCGTGGGACTCACCGGAGGCGGCGCACGCGGCGTGGGACGGCCCCCTACGGGCGGCGCTCGAGAGCCACGGCCACTTCGGGATGGACGGTGAGATCGCCCGCGTCCGACGCAACGACGAGCACGACGACTGGCACGGCTGGAACCCCTCGGCCGAGGGCACCGAGCCGGTCGCGAAGGACGAGCCGGTGGTGGTGGCGGTGCACAGCGTCCTGCGTCCACGCCACCTGCCGGGTTCCTGCGCAACAACGTCCACGCCGCGAGCCGCGCCGCCCACCATCCCGGCCACCGCGGCAGCATGGACGTCTCCTCGGCGCTGCCCTTCGAGCACACCTCGATCAGCCTCTGGACGACCCGCGCGCAGGCCGAGGACTACGCCTACTCGCCAGGCGGCCACTCGTTCGCCATGAAGCACGCCCTGTCCGCGCAGACCCACCGCGTGGGCGTGTTCCTGCGGATCCGTCCGCTGGCCGCCTCCGGCGCGCTCGGCGTCGATACTTCGGCCTTCCCCTCGTTGCCCCCGATCGGCCGGGGGCCCCGGCCGCGAGGCCCAGAGCTGATGAGGCGGCACTCGCTGGACCGCTGCTCTACGGCGCCCCCATCATCGAACGCTCCGGGATCAGCCTGGCCGAGCAGGCCGCCCTCACCCTCAGTGCGCTGCGCAGCCCACGCGGGGCCGCCGCGAGCGCTCTGCGAGGGATTTTCCAGAGCCACACCACCTGGCTGGCCGCCGATGCCGCCCGCCACGAGATCCGCGAGCGCTGGGCGCGGTTCTACGAGGACTTCGACGTCCTGCTGCTACCGGTCACCCCGACCGCGGCGCCGCCCCACCACGGCGACGACCTCAACCGCGACGCGCGCCACATCGACGTCGACGGGGGGCGGCGCTCCTACTGGGACCAGATGTCGTGGAACGCCGTCGCCAACGTCGCCGGCACCCCCGCCACGACGATCCCCGTGACGAGCACCGCCTCCGGGCTCCCGGTCGGAGTCCAGGCGATGGGAGCCGCAGGAGACGACCTGACCACCATCGAGTTCGCCGCGCTCCTGGGCGCGGAGCTGCAGGGCTATCGCATCCCGCCGGGCGCCGGGACGAGCAGCGCGCTGACCGGCTGAGGTCCGTCCTCCCTGCGATCGACCGGACAGACCAGGTTCTTGCTCTTCAGCGGATCCCCACTGCGGCCCGCCATCTCGGCTCTCGTCGGCGAGGCGGCGCACCGGAACCCGAGAACGTTCACCAGGTCGGAGCGCCCAGCTCCGACGCGTCGAGGTAGCGGGCAGCGAGATCGGTCGCGACGTGCGTGACGTGATCGAGGATTGCCTCACTGCTCGCGGAGATCATGCCGGCCTGCCAGGCGGTGAGCACCTCGACGAAGCCGCCCACGCCGAGCAACGTGGTCATCCGGAGCCCCTCGGCAGACGCCCCTGGGCGCAGCACCGGGGTGGCGAAGTCGACGAGTAGGTCGGTGAAGACGCGCAGGATGTCGCGCCGCCGCTGTTCGAGCACGGCGCTGCCGGCGTTGTCGCCGAGCAGGATGCGGGTCTGCTCCGGCTCGGTGCGCGTCGCATCGAGGACGGCGGCGATCGCGGCGCGGAGGCGGGCGATCGGCGGCAGGTCGACGCTGCTCACCATCGCCGCCACGACCAGGGCCACGACCCGATCGCGCAGGTGGTCCCACACGGCGACCAGCAGAGCGTCACGGTCGGCAAAGCTCTCGTAGAAGTACCGGTCGACGAGCCCGGCGCGGGCGCACACCCCGCGCATGGTCACCGCGGCCCACCCCTGCTCGGCCCATATCTCCATCGCGACAGCGATGAGACGCCCGCGGCGCTCGGCACGGCGCTCGTCGGCCGTCCGGCCGGCGTAGATCCCGCTACGGCTGCGCGTCACGACCACATCTTGACGCACGGGCCCGCGTCCGTGAATCTGATGGCATGCGCCTTCAGGGAAGTCGCCCGCCTGCAGATGGCGAGCGCCCCTCCTGCGCGGCGGTGTTGACGACGACGTGGCTCCGGTGGACGACGCGTCCCGTCGTCGAGTTGCTGCCCGACACCCCCGCCGGGATCCGTGGGCCCGCTGGCTCGTTGCAGGCTTCCTCGCCGCCGTCGGCCCTGCCGAACGCGGGGCCCGCTTCGTCCCGGTGGACGTCGCGACCGGAGCGGGACGGGTGCGCGGCGAGTGGGCGCTGCCCGCGGGGGCCGAGGGTCCCGCCCGTCTCGACGAGGGCGTCCTGCTGTACCTCCACGGCAGCGCCTTCGCGGTGGCCTCCGCCCGGACCCACCGCGGCATCACGTCCCGGCTCGCGACCGCGACCGGCCGCCCCGTCTTCGCCTGCGACTACCGGCTCGCGCCGACGCACCGCTTTCCCGCCGCCGCGCAGGACGTGGCCGCGGCCCACGCCTGGCTGGTGGCGCAGGGAGTCGACGCGCGGCGGATCGTCGTTGCCGGCGACTCGGCCGGCGGCCACCTCGCGGTCGACCTCGGGGCGACGCTGCGTGACGCCGGTGAGCAGCTCCCCGCGGGCTTCGCGCTGTTCTCGCCCCTGATCGATCTCTCGCTCGATCGCGCTCGACACCGCGAGCGCGCAGTCATGCCCGACCCGATGCTCTCGGCCGACCGTGCCGCCCGTCTACTCGCGCACCACCTGGGCGAGGCCGACCCGACGTCGCCGCGGTTGCGGTTCGACGCCGCGACCGTCCACGGTCTCGGGCCGTTCCTGATCCACGCCGGCGGCGCGGAGATGCTCGCCGACGACGCCACACACCTCGCCGACCTCGTCCGCGCGGCGGGAGGTCGGGTGCAACTGCGGATATGGCCCGGCCAGGTGCACGTGTTCCAGGCCCTGTCCGCGGTGCTCCCCGAGGCCTCCGTCGCGCTGGCCGAGGCGGCCGCGTTCGTCCGAGTCTGCCTCGACGAGCAGCCGGCCACGGACGTCCGCGCGATCGCAGGCGAGGTGGCGGCACCGTGACGGCCGGGTGGTGGCCGTGGTGGCCCCAGCGGCCGATTCTCGGGGGGTCGCGCGGGGCCGACGCCGTGGTCACCGGCGCCGGCAGTGGGCTCGGGCAGGCCTTCGCACTCGAGCTCGCCCGGCGCGGCGGACGGGTGCTCTGCGCCGACGTCGACGAGGTCGCGGCCGAACGGACGGTGGCCCGGATCGCCGCCGTGGGCCCGGAGCGGTCGGCAGCCCTGGCCCGGCGCTGCGACGTCACCCGCCTCGAGGACGTGATCGAGCTCGCCGCCGCGGCCGATTCCTGGTTCGGTGGCCCGCCGTCGCTGGTCGTCAACAACGCCGGTATCGGGGCGGGCGGCACGCGCATCGGCGAGGACACGCTGGCCGACTGGCACGCGACGCACGCGGTGAACTTCTGGGGTGTCGCGTACGGCTGCCACGTCTTCCTCCCGCGGCTGCGACGCGCCGGTGGCGGCGGTGTGCTCAATGTCGCCTCGGCCGCGGCCTTCGGCGCCGCACCACGGATGGGCGCCTACTCGACGAGCAAGGCCGCGGTCGTCTCGCTCTCGGAGACTCTGGCCGCCGAGGTCTCGGGCACCGGGATCCGGGTCAGCGTGTTGTGCCCGACCTTCGTGCGCACCGGCATCGTCTCCTCCAACGGTGGGCGGATCGACGGCGGCGCGTCCGCCCTCGCGACCCGCCTGATGGCGTTGACCGGTCGCGATCCCGACGCGGTCGTCCGCACGGCGCTCGACGCGCACGACGCGGGCCGCCTCCACGTCGCGCCACAGATCGAGGCCCACCTGCTGTGGCTCGCCAAGCGCGCGTTCCCCGGCCCGTTCACCCACGCGTCCGGTCTGTTCGTCCGCCTCGCCGAAGCCGTGGCTACCACCGCCGACACCACCCGAGGAGCCTGACGTGGCACACGATCTCGCAACCATGCTGGAGAAGATCAAGAACAGGCAGTGGGCCCTGGCCGACGTCGACTGGGCCGCCCCCGGCGCCGAGTCGGTCACCGACGAGCAGCGGCCCCGACTGCGCGCGTTCATGGCCGACCTGGTGTGGGTGGAGAACATCGGGGCCCGTGGCTTCGCCGCGATGGCGACCAAGGCCGAGGACCCGACCCTGCGCGAGATCTACCGCTGGTTCGACGCCGAGGAGCAGCGCCACGCGAACGCCGAGCTCGCGCTGATGCGGCGCTGGGGCATGCTCGCCGACGACGAGGTCCCCGAGCCCAACGTCAACGTCCGCCTCGCGATCGAGTGGCTCGACCGGTACGCCGACGGCATGTCGCTCTCGGTGCTCGGGACCGTGATCCCGATGCTCGAGGTCGCCCTCGACGGCGCGCTGGTCAAGTTCCTGCTCGACGAGGTCCGCGACCCCGTCTGCCACGAGGTGTTCGCGAAGATCAACGCCGACGAGTCGCGCCACCTCGCGGTCGACTTCCAGGTACTCGAGATGCTCGGCAACGCCCCCCTGCGCCGCCTGCTGATCGACTCCGTCGGCGCCCTGTTCAGCCCGTCGGCGCTGCTCGGCGCCCTGATGTACATGCCGCTGCTCAACAGGGTGCGCGACAACGTCGTCGCGATGGGTCTGCCCGAGGAACAGCTCTACCGTGCGATCCGGCGCTTCGCGTCCAACGGCGACCGCAGCGACGCCACCCGCCGGCTCCCGATGTACCACGTGGTTCGCGCCCAGGGGAGCATGGCGGTGGACCGGGCGCATCCCTACCACTACGCCGCCGACCTCCTGGTCCGGGTCTCGGACCTCGTGCCGCGCGCCCTGCTGCCGCGCACCCCGAGCTGGGCCCGCGAGCTGACCCACGAGCCGGTCGCCCGGTGAGCGTCGGCGACGACCACGGGCCGCACGCCGTCCTCGTCGTCGGCGCGGGGCTCGCCGGGCTGGGGGCGGTGATCCGGCTGCGCGACCACGGCATCGACGACGTCGTGGTGCTCGAGCGCGGCGACCGCGTCGGGGGCACCTGGCGCGACAACACCTATCCCGGGGCGGCCTGCGACATCCCCTCGCTGCTCTACTCCTACTCCTTCGCGCCCAACCCGGACTGGTCGCGCACCTACGCGGGTGGCGAGGAGATCCTCGACTACGTCGAGCACCTGGCCCACAGCCGCGACCTGCTGCGCCACGTCCGCTTCGGGAGCACCGTCGAACGGCTGAGCTGGGACGACGCGACGGGTACGTGGACCGCGTACGTGAGCGGGGCGGCACCGGTCCGGGCGCGAGCCGTCGTCATGGCCGCCGGGCCGCTGGCGAACGCGAGCCTGCCGGACCTGCCCGGGCTCGCCGACTACACCGGCACCACGATGCACTCCGCGCGCTGGGACCACGACGTCGACCTCACCGGCCGTCGTGTGGCCGTGATCGGCACCGGGGCGAGCGCGGTGCAGATCGTGCCGCGCCTGACCGAGCGGGTCGCTTCGCTCAAGGTGTTCCAGCGCACGCCGGGATGGGTGCTGCCCCGCCTCGACCGGTCGAACACACCGGCGACCCGCGCGGCGTTCCGTGCCGTACCCGCGCTGCAGCAGCTCGCCCGGTCCGTCCTCTTCGGCGCCCAGGAGCTGGCTGCCCTCGGCCTCGTCTGGCCCACTCCCGTGACGACGATGATGGAGGGAGCCGCTCGTGCCTGGCTGCGCCACGAGATTCCCGACCCGTGGATGCGACGCCAGCTCACCCCCGACTTCCGCGCCGGCTGCAAACGCATGCTCGTCAGCAGCGACTACCTCGCCGCGCTCCGCGCCGACAGCACGAAGCTGATCACGTGGCCGATCGCCCGGCTCTCACCTCGTGGTATCCGCACCGCCGACGGGATCGAGCACGAGCTCGACGCCGTCGTGTTCGCCACCGGGTTCGACGTTTCGCGGACCGGCACACCGTTCCCCGTCCTCGGGCGGGGCGGACACACCCTCGACGAGCGCTGCAAGGCGGGCGGGCACGCCTACCGCAGCGTCACGACCGCCGGCTTCCCCAACCTGTTCTTCACCTTCGGCCCCAACTCCGGGCCCGGGCATCACTCCGCCCTGGTCTACGTCGAAGCACAGCTCGAGCACATCGCCACCGCGGTTGGTGTCATCGTCGATCGCAACCTGCGTCGCTTCGAGGTCCGGGCCGATCGGGAACGGGCGGAGAACGACGAGCTGCAGCGCCGGCTCGCGGGTACGACGTGGAACTCCGGCTGCGCGAGCTGGTACCTCACACCCGATGGACACAACGCGACGATGTACCCCGGCTTCGCCACCCAGTACGTGCGTTCGACGCGTCGCGTCGAGCTCGACGACTACGAGATGACACGCAGCAGCACGTGAGGGGTGCAGGTCGCGGAGCGGCACCGGCGGCGTGAGCTTGTCCCGGCCGTTCTACTCGAGGCGGCTGACCGAGGCGATGGCGGGAACGGGTGGTGTCCGGTGATTGCCTTGGCGTGGCCCGCGTCGAACAGGCGGGCGATCCGACGCCGAGCGCTGTGTCGGCCGCTGCGTCGACAGGTCGTCGAGCGCTCGAGGGGAATGGGTCGAGGAGCTTGCGCACGGTGTTGGCCGCGAGCGGGCGGCAGACGTGGCCCGCCTTCGGCCTGCCCGAGCACAGCTCGCGGCAGCGACGGAGCCTGGCGTGGAAGAGCTCGAGGACCTCGGCGTCGAGCTTGCCGCCGGACATGGAGCCGAAGGTCGGGCGAGGTAGATGCGGATCAGATCCGCGTACCGCTCCGCGGTGCTCTCGTCGTGGTCGGAGACCTCCATCCACTGATCGAGAAGTGCGCCCATGGTGGTGTTCGTCCGGGGGTGGTGCTTCTCGTCGACCTTGGTCTGCAGCCGGGCGAGAGCCGCCTGCGCCGCCTTGCGGGTCGGCGCGGACTCCCGGAGGTAGCGCTCCTTGCCGGTCAGCGGGTCGATGCCCGCGTAGATCACCGCGCGGTACGAGCCGCTCGACCGCTGCTCGACGTACCCCGGCTTCGGCTCTTGGTCGCGCCCGCGGGGAGGAGTTAGGCCGATTTCATCCCCCGAGTCCCTCCCATGACGGGGTGAGCGCGTGGGGTCGAACGGTGAACGTGCAGGTCAGACCCGGCGCCCCCGGCAGTGTCGTGTCTCAACACATCCCGGACAGGTGTCTCACGACATGCCGGACAGATGTCGCGGGTGATCCCGGACGGGCTCGGGACGCTCGTGCATGTCGTCCAAGGCGCGTCTGGTGATCACTGCTGTGGTCGTGGAGAAGCGGCCGGTCGCGCAGGTCGCGCGCGAGTACGGGGTGTCGCGGTCCTGGGTCTATGAGCTGCTCGCCCGCTACCGCGCCGAGGGTGACGGGGCGTTCCGGGCCCGCTCACGGCGACCGAAGACCTCGCCGCGGGCCACCCCGCCGGAGACGATCGAGATGGTCTTGGAGCTGCGCAAACGCCTCGCCGGGCAGGGCCTGGACGCCGGGCCGGACACCATCGTCTGGCACCTGGCCCACCACCAGGGCGTGGCCATCTCGCGGGCCACGGTCCACCGAATCCTGGCCCGCCACAGCCAGGTCGTGCCGACCCCGGCCAAGCGCCCCAAGTCGTCCTACCTGCGCTTCGAGGCCACCTACCCCAATGAGTGCTGGCAGTCCGACTTCACCCACCACCGCCTTGCCGGCGGCGCCCACGTCGAGATCATCACCTGGCTCGACGACCACTCCCGCTACGCCCTGGGGGTGACCGCCCACCACCGAGTCACCGCCGGAATCGTGGCCGCCACCTTCGCCACCGCGGCCGCTGCGCACGGGTTCCCGGCCTCGACCCTGACCGACAACGGCATGGTCTACACCGTCCGGCTGGCCTCGCGCCGCGGCGGTCGCACCGCTCTCGAGCACGAACTTGCCCGCCGCGGCATCACCCAGAAGAACAGCCGACCGTCGCACCCCACGACCTGCGGCAAGGTCGAACGTTTCCAGCAGACCCTGAAGAACTGGCTGCGCGCACAACCCCACCCACCGGCGACGATCGTCGAGCTCCAAGCCCTGCTCCACCGCTTCGTCGAGACCTACAACCACCAGCGGCCACACCGCGCGCTCGCCCACCGCGCCACCCCGGCCACCGCCTACACCGCCCGCCCCAAAGCCGCCCCCGGCGCCGACCGCACCACCGACACCCACCACCGCGTCCGCACCGACAAGATCGACAAGTCCGGGACGGTCACCCTGCGCGTCGCCGGCCGGCTGCGCCACATCGGCATCGGCCGACCCCACAGCGGAACCCACGTCCTACTGCTCACCCAGGACCGCCACGTGCGCGTCATCGACGCCGCCACCGGCGAACTCCTCCGCGAGCTCGAGATCGACCTCACCCGCGACTACCAGCCCCGACACCCACCGACCCCGAAATGACAAACGCCCGAACCCACACAACGTGGGTCCGGGCGTCCGGGATGTCCTGAGACATCACACCGGCGCCCCCGGCAGGATTCGAACCTGCGACACCCGCTTTAGGAGAGCGGTGCTCTATCCCCTGAGCTACGGGGGCCCGGATGCACTCTAGCTGCACGTTCGTCCTCCCAGGGTCCACACCCGGTGCACGAGATGCGCGGGAGACAGGTGAGCGCGGGCAGACTCGTCGGCGTGCGCGCGCTGGTGATCGGACACGACCACATCGGCGGCACGGGGCACGTCGGCACGGCGCTCACCGCGGCCGGTTGGAGCCTGGAGAAGTTCACGGTGGTGCCCGCACACCGATTCACGAGTCCCGACGTCGAGGCCGAGTTCCCGAGTGCGGACGGCTACGACCTCGTCCTGACGCTCGGCGCTCCGTGGCCGCGGTCGGCCATCTCGACGTGGGCGGGCTCCGAAGTGGACTTCCTCGCCACGGTGCACGAGCGGGGCACGCCGATCCTGGGCATCTGCGCGGGCGCTCAGTTCCTCGCCGAGGCACTGGGCGGGGGATGCACGCCCCTCGGTGTGGAACGGGTCGGCTGGCACGCGGTCCGGTCACGTGGGGGCGTGGTCCCGAGCGGTCCGTGGTTCCAGTGGCACGCCGACCGGATCGGGGTGTCGGCAGGCGCCGAGGTGATCGCGGACAGCGAGGACGGGCCCGAGGTCTTCCGGGTCGGCAACTCGGTCGGCGTGCAGTTCCACCCCGAGATGTCGGCCGCCCTCCTGGACCGCTGGCTGGGAGCGACGCCGATCCCCGACCAGCGGGCGGCAGAGCTCCGGCTCGCTGCCGCGGCACACGAGCACGACGCGCTCGATCGTGCAGAAGCGCTTCTCCGCGGCCTGCGCTGGATCTAGGGCGTCGCGGTTGTGGTCCGCCCCCGCGGGCCGCGATGATCCCCCCGTGTCGGTGGCCGCGATCACGTTCGCGCTGGTCTTCCTCGCGGAGGTGGCCGACACCAGCGGCCTGGTGACGCTCGTGCTGGCCACCCGCTTCCCCGCACGCTGGGTGCTGCTGGGCGTGTGCGCGGGGATGCTGGTCCACGTCGCGATCGCGCTCGCGGCCGGCGGTCTCCTCTCGCTCCTGCCCGGGCGTCTCCTCGAGGCCGTCCTGGCCCTGATCTTCCTCGTCGGCGCGTTCCTCATCTGGCGCGAGGGCGAGGAGGACGACGATGACGACGACGAGGCCGGCCTGGAGAAGGCACCGAAGAGCCGCTGGGGCGTGGTGGCGACGGCGTTCGGGGTCACCGCGCTCTCGGAGTTCGCGGACCCCTCGCAGATCGTCACCGTCTCGCTCGCGGCCCGCTACGGCGACCTGGTCGCCGTGGGCATCGGTGCGCTGCTCGGTCTGTGGGCCTGCTCGGCGCTGGCCGTGTGGGGCGGCGACCGCCTCCGGCGGCTGATCCCGGTGAAGTGGGTGACCCGGGTGGCCGCCGCGGTGATGGTGGCGCTCGCCCTCTGGACCGCGGTCGACGCGATCCGGGGGTGACCGCGCGGTGCCCGGACGGACTCGGCGAACCTAGGCTCGCCCGCGTGCTGGCGTGGCTGAGGAGCTGGAAGGGTGGCACCGCCGTCGCCGCCGCGTGCTTCGTGATCGGCGGCGTCCGCGTCGCGAGCGCCGAGCACGGCTGGCTGACCTGGATCCTGTTCCCCCTGGCCGCGGGCTACGGCCTGGCGGCCGTCGTCGACCGCCGCGCCCACCACGCCCGGCGCACCGCGGCCCACCCCGACCCCACCCGGTGGACCACCCAACCGTCACGGTTGGGTGCCTGGTTCGCCGCCCAGCGCGGGCGGGCGCACCACCCCGGCCAGGCGCCCGTGCCCGTCACCCTCACCGTCGCCACCTCGACCAAGGACCGCGTCGGCGCGCTGCTCGCGATCACCGCCGCGGTCGTCGGCCTGGTCCTGGTGTTCCAGGACGGACGGATCGAGGGCACCGGACGCCGGCCGCCCCGGGGCAGGTGCACCACCAGCCGCCGCCGGGGAGCGACGACTGACGGTGAGCACCGCCGCGGGTGTAGCGTGCGCCCGGTCGGCTCGACAGGGCTGCACGCAGGGCCCCGATCGGGACCACGTCGGGAATCTCCGGGTGGACACACGCCATCCGGGACGACGACCGAGGTGGGCGCGGTGGACCAGGTGCGGCTGAGCCAGGCGCTGGCGGCCGCGGTCGCGAGCAACGACCCCGACGCCCCGCTGGCGGTCTGCCGGGCGTGCGTCGCCTGGCTGCCGGTCACCGGCGCCGCCCTCACGGTCATGGCCGGCCCCGATCGCCAGGAACCCGTGTGCGCCACGGACGACGTCTCCGCGCGGATCGACGAGCTGCAGTTCAGCCTCGGCGACGGCCCGTGCGTCGAGTCGTTCTCCACGGGCCGCGCCGTCCTCGTGCCCGACATCGCCGACCCCCACGAGCGCCGGTGGCCGGTGTTCGCCGCCGCGGCGGCCGACACGGGCGCCCGCGGGATGTTCGTGTTCCCGCTGAACGTCGGCGCGAGCCGGATCGGCGTGCTCGACTGCTACCGCGACACCCCGGGCGGCCTCGACGACCGCGAGCTGACCGGCGCGCTGCGGGCGGCGGACGCGGCGGTGTGGACGCTGCTCGACACGCTCGCCCCGCGGGCCAGCACGAACGGGGCGGCGGAGGTCGAGGTCGTCGACGGTTCGTCGCTCACCCGCGCCGAGGTCCACCAGGCCACCGGGATGCTGCTCGCCCAGGGCCACCTCAGCGCGGCGGCCGCTCTGGCCCGGCTCCGGGCCGCCGCCTTCACCACCGGACGCACGATCAACGACATCGCCGACGACGTCCTCGCCCGTCGGCTGCGCCTGCACCCCGACGGGTCCTGGCACAGCAACGGGTACCGGGACGATGAGACGATCGACCACCCCGCTCCCCCCAGGAGCCGGGGCGAGGAGGACCCGGAATGACCACGCCGCCGCAGCAGCGCGAGCAGACGCTCGTCGAGGCCTTCGTCCGGCTCGCCGACACGCTGGTCACCGACTACGACGTCATCGACCTGTTCCACGGGCTGTGCACCGACTGCGTGTCGCTCCTCGGGGCCGACGCCGCCGGGCTCCTGCTGACCGACCAGCGCGGGAGCCTGCAACTGGTGTCGGCCTCGAACGAGCAGGCGCAGGTGGTGGAGCTCTTCCAGCTCCAGGCCGACCAGGGCCCCTGCCTGGACTGCTTCCGCACCGGCGTGCAGGTGCACGCCACCGACCTGGCCGCCGAGGACCGGTGGCCCAGGTTCACGTCCCGCGCGCGGGACAACGGGTTCGCCGCCGTGCACGCGCTGCCGATGCGCCTGCGCGGCGAGGTCGTCGGCGCCCTCAACCTCTTCCACCGCCAGCGGCGCGCCATGGACGAGGCCGACCTCGGGGTGGGGCAGGCACTGGCGGACGTCGCCACCATCGCGATCCTCACCGACCGCAGCAGCCGCCAGCGCGAGCTGCTCACCGAGCAGCTCCAGGCCGCGCTGACCAGCCGCGTCATCATCGAGCAGGCCAAGGGCGTGCTGGCCGAGCGCGGCGGCATCGGGCTCGACGAGGCCTTCGGCCGGATGCGCTCCTACGCCCGCGGACACCAGCTGCGCCTCGCCGACGTCGCCCGCGACGTCGTGGAGGACGCCGTCGACACCTCCGTGCTGCTCGACTGATCCGTCCGCCCGATCACCGCCGTGATCGTGCGCGGGGTGGACAGCCACCGCGTCATGAGCGACGGTGGAGATGTCGACCAGGACCCCGTCGGCGCGCCCTCGTCGTTCCTGCGAGGGCCAGGTCGATCCCGGGGGACCCATGCGCCGCAGGCGCCTGCACGACCACGATCAGCAGTCCGAGGCGGACGTCCGCCGCGCCCAGCGCCTCGTCGCCACCACGCGGGGCTGCACGCTGCGCGAGGGCGCCGACGCCCTGCGCGCCCGTGCCACCGACCTCGGCGTCTCGCTGCACGCCGCGGCCCTGGCCGTCCTCACGACGCGCCCCGTCGACCCGCTCCTGCGTGACCAGCCCGTCCGCTGAGCCCTCCCACCCACCGTCCGGCCCACACCGGAGCCGGCAGCCCACGGAAACGAGCGATGACGACCATTCCCGGCATCGGACCGAACGTCCGCACCGACACGACCGACCTCGACCTCGAGCGCCTGCAGGTGGCCGCCCGCGCGGTGCTCGACTGGCTCGACCGCGACGGCGGGACGGGGCTGAGCGCCGTGCGGATCGACGAGATTACGCGGCACGCCCGGATCCTCGCCGAGGCGGTCGCCCGGGCGACCCCGTTCGCCGCGACGCGCGCGCACGCCCTGACGGTGCGCAACGAGCTGATCGTCCTCGCCACCGAGCAGTCGCTGACCTTCGCCGTCTGGTTCGACGACGCCCTGGGTCTCGGCGCGCTGCGCGGCGCCGCGGTCACGGAGGACCCGGCCGAGCTCCGCGGCTGACGCACGGGCCCGCTGGTTTCGGACCCGCGTCGGATCGGGAACGGTGAGACGCCGCCGGCCGAGGGCCGGCGGTCGGGTCGGTCCCGTCGGAGGTTGAGCAGACAGCGCCGACGGGACCGTCTCCGCCTGACGCCCAGGCGTGTGCCTAGAGCTAGGTGTACTCGGGCGAGCGGGAGTCGACGGGCATGCGCGGCACCGGCGTCTCGGCGGCAGTACGGGAGCGCTCCGCGGCGTCGGTCAGCGCCTCGAAGAACCGCGCCGACTCCGGACCGCCGTCCGTCGACACCACGCGGCAGCTGCGCTCGGTGGAACCTACCGGCGTGCTCAGCAGGCTCAGGCCCGGCGCGCCGTCCGCGTCCCCCGCGGTCACCTCGACCTGCTGGAGTCGGTGGAACGTGACCTGGGTGTCCGGGTCCATCCCGTCGCTGTCCGGGTCCCGGTCGCACACGACCAGGACGTCCGGGGTCAGCAGGAGCTCCACGGCGTGACGCCGCGGCCGGCTCCGGCCGAACCAGCGACTGCCGACGCTGACCACGTCGGTGCGCAGACCGTGCGTGACCTCGGGCAGCGGGTCGCGGAACAGTCCGCGCACCTCCGCCTGCTCCTGGATCAGCGAGATGACCGGCGTCGGCAGGCCGTGCACGCCGATGACACGGGACGACGGGTTGCGCAGGGTCCCCACGACACCCCTCCACTCCGCGTCGGAGCCGGGGATACGTCCCCCGGACGTGCTCGCGACGCCGCATGGGTGAGGTCGAGGTGGGACGGGCGTGTGTTACAGGCGCCCCTCGTCAGGGTGACCCGCGCGGATCAGCGGCCGAAGTCGGCGAGCACGCGCTCCAGCGGCGCGGGGCGGACCGAGACGTCGCCGGAGAACGGGTGGTCGATCGAGACGGCGACGAAGAGCAGCACGCCGATGACCGCCGCGAGGCTGCCCGTCATGATCACGTGCAGAGCGGTGCTCTGCAGGCCGAAGATCATCGCGAAGCCGATGGTCACCGCCGCACCGAACACCAGCGCGACCCACAGCACGCCCGGCAGCCCCTGCTCGACGAAGTCGAGCCGCTGCGAGCGGTACGAGACGACGTCGGCGAAGCGGTCGGCCTCGACGGCGACGTAGGCCTCGCGCGTCGGCGAGTCGGCGGGCAGGGCGGCGAGGTCCTCGGCCGTGCGGTCGAGCACGGCGGCGACGGCCGGGTGCCCGGGCTCGCCGCGCCCCATCGCGGGCCACTCGTCGTCCAGCACGGCGGTGACGTAGGCCCGCACGTCCTCCTGGACCTGCCGGCGCACCTCGGGCGGGAACGCGGCGCTCTCGCGGTACAGCCCGCGCAGCGCGCTCGCCTCCTGCCCCACGACGCCCTCCGCCTCGCTGAACTGCTCCCAGGACACGATGACCACGAACGCCAGCAGCACCGCGTAGATCACGCCGACGATCGCGATGATGAACCCGGCGACGTCGTTGTGCCGGCCCTCGGCGAGCTGGGGCCAGCGCCGGCGCACGAGCACCTGCAGCCCGACGACTGCGGCCGGCGCCGCGATGACGAGCAGGAGGAAGAGCAGCCAGATCGGGAGCGAGCCCACGGTCGGCAAGGTACTCATGGAGCATGGCCCGCCGACAGATCGCGCTCCCGGGATTGGACCGCCCGCGAGCGGTGACCCCTGCACCATGGTGACGAGCACGGCGGGTCCCGCCGGCGGGGACGTCGACGGTGTGGACCTCGGGCTGTTCGGTCCGTCGTCGGTGACGTGGCGGGTCCAGCTGGAGCCCGTGCTCTGGGTCGCCGGCATGCGCGCCCTGCTCCTGCAGTCGCTCCACCCGCGGGTGATGCGCGCGACTTACCAGAACTCGGCGCTCTTCGATCCCAAGAAGGCCTGGCCCCGCTTCCAGCGCACGGTCGGGTTCGTGGGCACCCGCACCTTCGGTACCCGCGCCGACGTCGAGACGGCCGGGGCGCGGGTCCGGCGCATGCACGCGACGCTGCGCGGGCGGGAGCCCGACGGCACCGTGATCGCCCTCGACGACCCCGAGAACCTGCTCTGGGTGCACAACGCCGAGATCGACTCCTACGCCGACGTCGCCCGCCGGGCCGGGGTGATCGACGACGACGAGGCCGACGCCTACATCGCCGAGAGCGTGCGCGCCGCGGAGGTCGTGGGCCTCGACCCGGCGCGGGTCCCGGCCTCGCGGGCCGCGCTCGCCGCCTACTTCGACCGCGTGCGCCCCGAGCTGCGGCTCACCGACGAGGCGCGCTGGGGCGTCGGCGGCCTGCTCACCCCGCAGCCGAGCGCGCCGACGGGCATCGCGCTGGCGCTCTCGTCGGTGGCCGCGGTGTCGTTCGCGACGCTGCCCCGCTGGGCGCGGCGGATGTACGGGCTGCCCGGCCTGCCCACCACCGACCTCGGGGTCACCGTCGCCCTGCGCGCGCTGCGCAACGCCACCGACCGGCTGCCCGACATCCCCGCCCCGCCCGAGATCGCCCGGGCGCGCCAGCTGGTGCGCGAGGCCCGCGCGGCGGGGTGATCGGGGCGGGGTCATCGTGGCACCCCTGGTGCCAGCGTGGGGGCCACGGGCGGCACGGAGCGCAGCGGAGCTGCCGCGCCGGAGGCGGATGACCGACACTGGGTGCGAGAAAAGCACCCACGATCACCCCGGAGGCACCGTGCCCGTGACCGAGGCGTACATCGTCGACGCCGTCCGCACGCCGGTCGGGACGCGCAAGGGCGCGCTCGCCGCCGTGCACCCCGCCGACCTGGGCGCGCACGCGCTGCGGGCCCTGGTCGAGCGCACGGGCATCGACCCGGGGGCGGTCGAGGACGTGCTCATGGGGTGCGTGTCCCAGCTCGGTCCGCAGGCGGGCGTCATCGGGCGCACGGCGTGGCTCTCGGCCGGCTTCCCCGAGCACGTGCCCGGCACGACGATCAACCGCGCCTGCGGGTCGTCGCAGCAGGCCCTGCACTTCGCGGCGCAGGCGGTGCTCTCGGGCACCCAGGACCTGGTGATCGCCGCCGGCGTCGAGAACATGGCGATCGTCCCGATCGACGCCAACGCCTCCGTGCTCGAGCGCATGGGCACCCGCCGCGAGGGCGCGGGCTGGATCGAGCGCTACGGCGAGCAGGAGATCAGCCAGTTCCGCGGCGCCCAGCTGATCGCCGAGAAGTGGGACCTGACGCGTGCGCGGATGGAGGAGTTCGCGGTCGAGAGCCACCAGCGGGCCGCGCGGGCCACCGACGAGGGCCGGTTCACCGGGCAGATCGCGCCGCTCGAGGGCCTCGACCGCGACGAGGGCATCCGGCCGGACGCGAACGTCGAGAAGATGGCGACGCTGCCGCCGCTGCGCGAGGGCTACGACCTCACCGCCGCGGTCTCCAGCCAGGTCTCGGTGGGCGCGGCGGCGCTGCTGGTCGCGTCCGAGGACGCGGTGCGCACGCACGGCCTCACCCCGGTCGCCAAGGTCTCGACGCTGGCGGTGGTGGGGGAGGACCCAGTGCTCATGCTCACCGGCCCGATCCCCGCGACCCGCGCCGTGCTGCAGCGGGCGGGGCTGGGCATCGACGACATCGACCTGTTCGAGTGCAACGAGGCCTTCGCGTCCGTGGTGCTCGCCTGGGCGCACGAGACGGGCGCGGACCTGGCGCGCACCAACGTCAACGGCGGGGCGATCGCGATGGGGCACCCGCTGGGCGCCACCGGCGCGATCCTCGCGACCAAGCTCGTGCACGAGCTGCAGCGCACCGGGGGCACCCGCGGGCTGCAGACGATGTGCGAGGGCGGCGGCCAGTCCAACGCCACGATCATCGAGCGGGTCTGACGCCGTGGAGCTCCGTGATCGCGTCGCCGTCGTCACCGGGGCGGGCGGCGGCATCGGCCGGGCCCTCGTGGGCGCCCTCGCCGACGCCGGCGCCCGCGTGGTGGCCACCGACCTCGCCGTCCCCGACGCCGAGGGCGCCGTCCTGTCCCGCGCGCTCGACGTCACCAGCGCCGACGCGACGGCGGCGCTGCTCGACGAGGTCGCCCGCGAGGTCGGGCCCGTCGACGTCTACCTCGCCAACGCCGGGGTCGGCGCGGGCACGGACCCGGTCGAGACCCCGGACGCCGTGTGGGACACCGTGCTCGACGTCAACCTGCGCGCGCACATCGTCGCCGCGCGCCTGCTGCTGCCCGGCTGGCTGGAGCGCGGCGAGGGCTACTTCGTCTCGACGGCCTCGGCGGCGGGCCTGCTCACACAGATCGGCTCCGCGCCCTACGCCGTCAGCAAGCACGCGGCGGTGGCCTTCGCCGAGTGGCTCTCGGTGACCTACGGCTCCCGCGGCGTCCGCGTCTCCACCGTGTGCCCGATGGGGGTGGCGACGCCGATGCTCGAGTCGGACCCGGACGGCATGGGCGCCACGGCGACCGGCGCGGTGCGGGCGGCGGGCGAGGTGCTCACCCCCGAGGCGGTCGCCGCCGCGGTCGTCGACGGGATCGGGCGCGAGGAGTTCCTCGTGCTCCCGCACCCGGAGGTGCTCACGTTCTTCCGGCGCAAGGGCGAGGACTACGAGCGCTGGCTCGCGGGGATGCGCCGGCTGCAGGACAAGGTCACGCGGACGTAGGGCGGCACCGCTCGCGCAGCGACGCGGCGAAGGCGGCGGGACGGGCATGATCGCGGGCGTGGACGTCCGCTTCTGGTTCGACCCCGTGTGCCCGTTCTGCTGGCTGACGAGCAAGTGGCTGCGCCTGGTCGCCCCGCAACGGGACCTCGCGATCGAGTGGCGCTTCATCTCGCTGCGCCTGCTCAACGCGCACGTCGACTACGACGCGCAGTTCCCGCCCGAGTACGAGGCGGGACACACCGCCGGCCTGCGGGCCCTGCGCGTCGCGGCGCGCGTGCGCCACGAGCACGGCCCCGAGGCCCTCGACCGCCTGCAGGACGCGTTCGGGCGGCACGTCTTCGAGCAGGAGCCGGTGCCCGACACCGCGGAGGCGAAGGAGGTGCGGGGCACCGACCGGTTCGTGGCGGGCGTGCTGGCCACGGCCGGCCTGCCGCCCGGGCTCGCCGAGAGCGTCGAGGACACCGCGTGGGACGCGGTGATCCAGGCCGAGACCGACGAGGCGCTGGCCGCGACGGGACGGGACGTCGGCACGCCCATCGTGCAGATCGACCCGCCCGACGGCCTCGCGTTCTTCGGGCCCGTGATCAGCCGCATGCCCTCCGCGGAGCAGGCGGGCGAGCTGTGGGACCACACCGTCGGGCTGGCGCGGTTCCCGGGGTTCGCCGAGCTCAAGCGCAGCCTGCGCGAGCAGCCGCAGCTACCCGCGTTCGGGGTCGCGGCGGGCGAGGCGGGCGTCGTCGAGGACTGGCACGGCGGGAGCCGCCGCCAGCACCGCTGAGCCCGTCACCACACCGACAGCTGGTAGTCGCCGCGCCCCTCGTCCCACTCCATCGTCACGAGGTCGCGGGCGCGCGCGGCGCGGGCGAAGCTCAGGAAGCCGTTGAAGCCGAAGCGCTTCTCCGAGAAGCCGGGGTCGCGCTTGCGCATCTGGTCCTTGAGGCCCGAGAGCTGGGGCGGGGCGCCGGCGGCCTCCTCCAGGTCGCGCACCGTCGTGGCGAACAGCGCGAACGCCTCGTCCTCGGCCGACGTGTCCTCGGGGAACGCCACCTCGGGGTCGCCGGCCGCGGTGCCCGGCGCGAGCGCCACCACCCCGCGGTTCTCGAGGTGGCGCAACAGCTCGCCGAAGCCGCGGAAGCCCTGGTCGCCCTCGTCGAACGTCGGGTCCTTGCGCAGGATCGCGCGCTTGAGCGTCGACGCGCGGACCGCCCCGTCCGCGGCGCGGGCGAGCCCGGCGAGGGTGCTGGTCACGACGGTGGTGAGGTCGGGGTCGGGGCCGCCGGACGAGGTGTCCTCGGACGGCTCCGGGGTGGCGGGCGCCACCGGCTCGACGGGCTCGATCGGCCCGGCCGGCCCGGCCGGCTCCGCGGCGGGGGTCGCCGGCGTGGCCGGCGTGGCCGGCGTGGCCGGGACGGCGGGACGGCGCCGGGACGATGACCGCGCCGGCATCGGGCGGCCCTCGACGCCGGGCAGGCGGTCGTAGAACAGGAACTCGTCGCACGCGGCCGGCAGCAGCTTCGACGTCGAGGACTGCACGCCGATGCCGATGACGCGCTTGTCCATCTCGCGCAGCTTGTGCATCAGCGGGGTGAAGTCCGAGTCGCCGGTGCCGATGGCGAACGTCGTCACGAACTCGCGCTCGTAGGCCAGCTCGATGGCGTCGACGGCCATCTTGATGTCGGCGGCGTTCTTGCGGGAGCCGCCGATGCGCTGCGGGATCTCGATCAGCTCGACCTGGGCGCGCGCCAGCAGGCGGCGGTCCTCGTCGAACGACGACCAGTCGGCGTACGCCCGCCGCGTCACCACGCGTCCGCGCTCGGCGAGCGCGTCGGCGACAGGCCCGAAGTCGAAGGGCGAGACCCCGAGGCCGTCGCGCGCCCCGATCGCGAGGTTCTCGTAGTCGAGGAACAGGGCGATGCGTTCGTCCTCCGGGGCCATCGGGGCAGCGTAGGTGGCGGTGGTGACGCGGACGCGTGGGCTCCTCCGTGCGGAGGCAGTTCGGTGACGATCCCGTACGAATCCTTGCGTGCTCGGATAGTACGTGTTCGGATTGGCGATGGAGGTGGTCGTGATGGACCAGAACCTGTTCAACGACATCTGCCTGCAGCAGCTGCGGCTCTCGGGGGTGCGCGAGGGCGAGACCGTCGCGGTGCTCACGCGCGGGGCCGAGCGCGGTGAGTACGCCGACGCGTTCCTGTGGGCGATCCAGCAGCTGGGTGCCGCGGGCTACCACCTGCGCCTGCCGGCGCCGGCGAGCGCGAGCGGGGCGTGGGCGGTGGGCGACTCCGGGCTGGGGCGCAACCCGCTGGCCGTCGAGGCGCTCAAGGCGGTCGACATGGTCGTGGACTGCACGTTCCTGTTGTTCAGCCCCGAGCAGTTCGCGATCCAGGACGCGGGCACCCGGATCCTGACCGCGGTCGAGCCCCCGGAGCTGCTGGCGCGGCTGATGCCGACCACCGAGCTGCGCGAGCGCGTCGAGACCGGCGCGGAGCTGCTGGCGAAGGCGTCGTCGATGCGGATCACCAGCGCGAACGGCACCGACGTCACCTACCGGCTGGGCGTGTACCCGACGATGTCGGAGTACGGCTACACCGACACCCCCGGGCGGTGGGACCACTGGCCCGCGGCGTTCGTGTTCACCGGCGGCGCCGACGACGGCGTGGACGGGCAGATCGTGCTCTCGCCGGGCGACGTGCTGCTGCCGTTCAACACCTACGTGCAGACCCCGGTGACGCTGACGATCGAGCAGGGGTTCATCCGCGACATCCGGGGTGGGCTGGACGCGGAGCTGCTCGCGTCGTACATCGCGTCGTTCGAGGACCCGCGGGGCTACGGCATGTCCCACGTCGGGTGGGGTCTCGACGAGCGCGCCCACTGGCACGGGCTCACGCAGTTCGGCGGCGGCATGGGCATGGAGCTGCGCAGCTTCTACGGCAACGTCATGTTCTCGATCGGCCCGAACAACGAGCTCGGCGGGCCCAACGACACCCCGTGCCACTTCGACATCCCGATGCGCGGCAACTCGCTCTACCTCGACGACGAGCTCATCGTGGACAAGGGTGAGCTGACCGTCCCCGAGATGCGACCGGCAGGGAAGCGATGACCGACCACCACATCGGGATGATCGTCCCGAGCTCGAACCGGACGATGGAGACCGAGCTGCCGCGGATGTTCGCGGCGCGCGAGCAGGCGATCCCCCACGACCGCTTCGTCTTCCACGCCGCCCGGGCCCGCATGAAGCACGTGACGCCCGAGGAGCTCCAGGCCATGAACGCCCAGGCGACGCGGGCGGCCACCGAGCTCGCCGACGTCCGCCCCGGCGTGGTGGCCACCGCCTGTCTGGTCGCGATCATGGCCCAGGGCCCCGGGTTCCACTGCACCGCCGAGGACGACATCACCCGCGCCCTGCGCGCCGAGGGCGCCGAGGTGCCGGTGATCTCGTCGGCGGGCGCCCTGCTGTCGGGGATCGCGGCGCTGGGGGCGCGGCGGGTCGCCCTGATCACCCCGTACATGAAGCCGCTGACCGCCGCCGTCGTCGCGTACCTGGAGGACGCCGGCGTCGAGGTCGTCGACTCGCTGTCGCTCGAGGTGCCCGACAACCTCGCCGTCGCCCGCCTCGACCCCGCCGACCTGCGGGAGCACCACCGTCGTCTGGACCTGTCGCGTGCCGACGCGCTCGTGCTCTCGTGCTGCGTGCAGATGCCGTCGCTGCCGTCGATCGAGCCGGTGCAGGACGAGGTCGGTATCCCGGTGCTCTCCGCGGCCACCGCCACGACCTTCCGCATCCTGTCCGAGCTGGGGCTGGAGACGCGGGTGCCGGGCGCGGGGCACCTGCTCAGCGGTGGCGTCGCCGACCCCGGGGGCGTGACCCGGGCGGCCTGAGCGCCACCGCCGGTCCGACCGAACGGCACCTTCGCTCGAGTAGTTCGAGCGAAGGTGCCGCTCAGATCATCGACCGCAGGGCGTCCCGGGTGGCGGTCATCGCCGCCTCGGGGTCGTCCCAGAACACCATGTGGCCGGTGCCCGGGACCTCGACCATCGACGCGTCCGGGTTCGCCTTCGCCGCCTCCTCCGCGCCGGCGGCGGTGACCACCGGGCTGTCGCCGCCGTGGATCAGCACGGTCGGGGCGGGGACCGACGGCCAGGTGGCGAAGAAGTCCTCGGACTCGAAGCCCTGGTGCGTGGCGATGATCGCGTCGCGCGAGATGGAGCCCAGCCAGCGGGCGCGCAGCTCCTGCTCGCGGCGGGCCCAGCGGGGCCAGGACGCGGCGACCTCGTCGGCGTCGGTGCCGCGGCGGGCCTGGTCGAGCTGGCCGAGGAACGCCTCGAGCGTCGTCGGGTAGGGCCCGCGGCCGGGGCCGCTCATCGGGGGGTCGACGAGCACGCTGCCGCGCAGGTCGAGCCGGGTGGCGGCGACGGCCGCGATCCGCGCGCCCATGGAGTGCCCGAGCACGATCGGCCGGCGGAGGCCCAGGCCGTCGACCACGGCGGCGACGTCGCCGGCGTAGGCGTCGAGGTCGTAGCCCTCGCCGTTGTCCGACAGGCCGCGGCCGCGGACGTCGAGCACGATCGGGCGCACGAGGTCGGTGAGCTCGCGGGCGACGAAGTCCATGGCGATCGCGGGGCTCGTGATGCCGGGGACGATCAGCAGCGGTGTCCGATCCTCGGGCCCGAAGTCCAGCAGGTGCAGTCTCGTCGCCCCGGACCGGACCCAGCGGCTCACCGCCGGGGTCTCGGCGAGGTCGGCGACCGCGGGCTGGGTCAGGACGCGCTGGGTGGGCGATTCGGTCACCGCTCGGCCTTCCGGAAGGGGTCGTCGAGGTAGGCCACCGCGTCGTCGAGGGCGACGACGTCGGCGTACTTGGCCTGCAGGTCGTACAGGGCGGCGTCGTGCGGGCCGCGGGCGCGGTCACCGCAGGCGTCGGCGACCACGAGGGTGTCGAAACCGGACTGCACGGCGTCGACGGCCGTCGCGCGCACGCAGCCCGAGGTGGTGGCGCCGCAGACGACGGCGGTGTCGACGTGCAGGCCGGCGAGCAGGCCCGCCAGCGCCGAACCGTGGAACGCCGACGCGCCCTTCTTGACGACGAGGTGGTCGCCGTCGCGACGGTCGAGGCGCGGGTCGAGGGCGACGGCGTCGCTGCCCTCGCGCAGCGCGCGCATGCCCGGGGCCTTGCGCAGCCACGCGAGCGCGTCGCCGTCGGCCTCGGCGGGGGTGTAGGCGATGACGGTCCAGAGCACCGGCACCCCGCCGGCGCGGGCGGCGGCGACGAGGCGGTTGGTGGCGTCGACCTCGGCGGTCAGGTCGGAGCCCGAGGGGAACGCGGGCTCGGTGAAGCCGCGGGTGAGGTCGACGACGACGAGCGCGGGCCGGGGTCCGCGGGGGACGGCGGCACCGAAGCCGGCGCGCGCGAGGGCGGCGTCGGTGTCGGGGCCGTGGAGCCCGGCGCGGGTGTCGGGTTCAGCGTCGGCCACGGTGGCGCAGCTCCTCGATCAGCAGGGACTGCCCGCGCAGGCGGCCCAGGAGGTAGCCCTGGAACAGGCCCAGGCCGGCGACGGCGGCGAGCGCGGCGTAGCGCCCGGTGCCCGCGGGCAGGAGCATCGCGAGGCCGTCGAGAGGTTCGTCGGCGGCCGCCGGGGCCGGCGAGGTGGGGGCTTTCCTGGCGTTGGACGCCAGCGTGGCCCCCACGCTGGCACCGGAGGTGCCGTTTTCCCGGTCAGGAGAGAGCTCGCCGGCGAGGTTGCGGGCGAACTGGTCGAGCAGGCGGCTCGAGACCGTGGTGATCGCGCCCTTGCCGAACTGCGCGATCTTGCCGCGCACCAGGAGGTCGGTGTGCAGGTCGAGCGTGGCGCCGCCGTCGGCCTCGGCCACCGACAGGACGACGTCGGCCTCCGCGTCGCCGGCGCCGTGGGCGTCCGTCGCGCGGGCCGACAGGCGCAGGGTGCGCTGTTCGGGCAGGACCTCGGTGAACCGCAGGGTGCCCGCGTAGGCGGCGCTGATCGGCCCGACCTTGACCTTCACGCGGCCCCGGTAGGCCTCGCCGTCGCGGCCCTCGAGCGTCGCGCCGGGCAGGCAGCCCGCCACCCGCTCGACGTCGTTGAGCAGCGCGAACACCGCGTCCGGGTCGGCGGGGACGGCGAGGTGGTTGTCCAGGATCACGAGGAACGCTCCTTGCGCGAGGCCGCCGTCGCGCACACCGCGTCGACGATGGTCTGGTAGCCGGTGCAGCGGCACAGGTTGGCCGAGAGCGCCTCGCGGATCTCCTCGCGCGACGCGTCCGGCTGCTCGGCCAGCACGCCCTCGGCGAGCATGAGGAAGCCGGGCGTGCAGAACCCGCACTGCAGGCCGTGGTGCGCGCTGAACGCCTGCTGCAGGTCGGACAGCTCGCCGTCGTGGTCGAGGGACTCCACGGTGCGCACGTCGGCGCCCTCGGCCTGCACCGCGAACACCAGGCAGGCGCGGGTCGGGGCGCCGTCGAGGAGCACCGTGCACGCCCCGCACACCCCGTGCTCGCAGCCGACGTGGGTGCCGGTGAGGCGCAGGTCGTGGCGCAGGACGTCGGCGAGCGTGCGCCGAGGCTCGACGACGACCTCGTGCTCCTCGCCGTTGACCTGCAGCGTCAGCAGGTGGGGATCGTTCACGGCCGGCCCTCCAGGGCGTCCAGCACCGTCGCGGGGTGGATCGGGGTGGTGTCGAGCTCGACGCCGGTGTGGCGCAGCGCGTCGTTGACGGCGTTGAGCACCGCGGCCGGGGCGCCGATCGTGCCGCCCTCGCCGGCGCCCTTCGCGCCGTTGGCGGTGAACGCGCACGGCGTCTCGAGGTGCGCGATCGTGATGTCGGGGATCTCCGTCGCCGTCGGCACCAGGTAGTCGATGAACGACGCGGCCGACGGCTCGCCCTGCGCGTCGTAGGTGACCTCCTCGAACAGCGCGCCCGCGATGCCCTGCGCGATCCCGCCGCGGCACTGCCCCTCGACCACCTGGGGGTGGATGACGACGCCGCAGTCCTCGACGCACGCGTAGCGCAGGATCCGGATCGCGCCGGTGCCCGGGTCGGCCTCGACCACGACGGCGTGGGTGGCGTTGGAGAACGTCCCGTCGCCGGGGACGTCGAAGCTCGCGGTGGCGGTGAGGGTGGGTTCGACGTCCTTGGGCAGCAGGTGGCTGCGCAGGTAGGCGACGTCGGCGATGTCCTCGTACGACAGCCGCCGGTCCGGGTCGTCGAGCTGCGCGACGCCGCCGTCGCCGTCGAGCGCGACGTTCTCCGGGCGCGTCTCGAGCAGGTGCGCGGCGATGCGGCACAGCAGCTCGCCCAGGCGCTCGGAGGCCAGCGCGACCGCCGACCCGCCGATCGTCACCGACCGGGACGCGAACGTGCCCCAGCCGTAGGCGATGCGCTCGGTGTCGCCCTGGCGCAGCTTGACGCGCGCGGTGTCGATGCCGAGCCGGTCGGCCACGATCTGCGCGAACGTCGTCTCGTGGGACTGGCCGTGGTTCATCGTGCCGCTGGTGACGACGACGGCGCCGGTGGTGTCCATGCGGATCTCGGAGAGGTCGAAGCCGGGGACCACGGTCATCTTGCGCTTGGCGAACGCCTCGGAGCCGTAGCCGGTGCGCTCCGAGAAGCAGCAGAAGCCGATGCCGAGGTGCCGGCCCGCCGCCGCGGCCCGGTCCCGCTCGTCGTACCAGCCCTCGTCACGGATGATCGACTCGGCGAGGTCGAGCGACTCGCGGTAGGTCCCCGGGTCGTAGGTGACCCCGTTGACGCCGGTGTAGGGGAACTGCGTGACGACGTTGCGCCGGCGGACCTCCACCGGGTCCAGGCCCAGCTCGCGGGCCGCGCGCTCCATCACCCGCTCGATCGCCACGACGTACTGCGGGCGGCTCACCCCGCGGTACGGGGCGGTGGGGGCCTTGGTGCTGGTGATCGCGCGGCCGCGCACCCGATAGGCGGGCACGCGGTAGACGCTGGGCATCTCCGCCGACGCCATCAGCGGCTCGATGCCCGCGGTGAAGGGGTAGCAGGAGTACGCGCCCATGTCGCAGACGACGTCGACGTCGAGGGCGGTGATGTGGCCGTCGCCGTCGAACGCCGCGCGGGTCCGGTAGTGCTGCTCGCGCGCGAGGAAGCCCGCGGTGAGGGCCTCGCGCCGGTCCTCGATCCACTTCACCGGGCGGTGCAGGCGCTGCGCCGCGGCGGCGACCGCGATCTCCTCGCGCCCGACGACGCACTTCTGCCCGAAGCCCCCGCCCATGTCCGGCACGGTCACCCGCACCGTGCGCTCGGGGACGCCGAGGCAGCGCGCGACCATCGTGCGCACCTGGTGGGGGACCTGCGTGGTGGTCTGCACGAGCAGCTGGTCGTCGCGCGCGTCCCACGACGCGAGGGCGCCGCGGGTCTCCAGCGGCAGCGCGTTCTGGCGGGCGCTGTGGGTCTCGACCTCGACGACGCAGCCGGTGGCGGTCGTTCCCGCGGCAGCGAACGCCTCGTCCACGCCCGGGGTGTCGAACATGGACACGTCGAGCAGCACGTTGTCGGGGGCCTCGTCGTGCACCACCGGCGCGCCGGCGGCGAGCGCGGCGTCGGCGGAGGTGACGGCGTCGAGCACGTCGTAGGCGACGCGCGCGGCCTCGATGCCGTCCTCCACCGCGTACGGGTCGCGGGCGACCACCAGCGCGACGGGCTCGCCCACGAACCGCACCTTGTCGCGGGCCAGCACCGGCATCGCGGTGGGCGTGAACTCCTCGGCGGGGCGGTCGAGGATCGCCACGATGTCGCCGAGGGCGAGGTCGGCGGCGTCGTAGGCGGCGACGACGCCGGGGACCGCGCGGGTCGCGGACAGGTCCAGCTCCGTCACGCGGCCGTGCGCGACGGTGGCGCGCACGAATCCCGCGTGCAGCATCCCGGTGAGCGCGATGTCGTCGAGGAAGCGGCCGCGCCCGGTGAGCAGGCGCGGGTCCTCGTGGCGCGGGATCGAGGCGCCGACCCAGCGGCCGCGGTGCCCGTCGAACCGCGGCTCGGCGGGAGTGCCGTGGTCGCCGCCGCCCTCGGGGCGGTCGGGGTCCGCGTCGGCGGGGAGACCGGGCGCGTCGGTGGTGGTCACCGGGGCACCCCCGCGGCGCGGCGGCAGGCGTCCGCGACGAGCGTGCGCGTGAGCCGGCGGCGGTAGGCCGCGGTCACCGGCGGGTCGTCGGGCGGGTCGATCGCGGCGGCCGCGGCGTCGGCGACCGCGGCGAACAGCGCTCCGCCGGCCTCCCCGCCCACCACGCCGCCGCCGGCCAGCACCGCCTCGGCCTCGGGGACGCGCACCGGGGCCGGCGCCACACCGCCCAGGACGACGCGACCACCGGTGACGGCGTCACCGTCGAGATCCAGCGCCACCGCCGCGTCGACGATCGCGAAGTCCCCGTGGCGGCGGGCGAACTCGCTGAGCGCCGCGTGCGGCGCCGGGCGGGTGAAGCGGACCTCGACGACGACCTCGTCGGGTTCCACCGCGGTGGCGTAGAAGCCGTGGAACATCTCGTCCGCGGGGATCTCGCGGCGCCCCGCGGGCCCCTCGGCGACCATGACGGCGTCGAGCAGCAGCGCCAGCAGGCACCACTCGGCGGTGGCGTCGCCGTGCACGAGGCTGCCCGCGACCGTGCCGCGGCTGCGGATCGGCAGGTGCCCGACCCACCGCATCGCCTCGGTGAGCACCGCGAAGCCGGGGGAGAGGGCGACGGTCTCCACCGCGTGGTGGGTGACGAGCGCGCCGAGGGTCAGCGCGTCGCGCCCGTCGGTCACCGCCGTCATCGCCGGCATCCGCCGCAGCGGCCCGAGGTCGACCAGCGCCGACGGGCGGGCGAGCCGGAACGTCATCATCGGCATCAGGCTCTGCCCGCCGGCGATGAGCTTCGGGTCCTCGCCCGCCGTGGCGAGGTCGGTGAGCAGCCCGACGGCGTCGGTGACGTCGTGCGCGCGGTGGTAGGTGAACGCGGCGGGCTTCATGCCCGGGTGCGCTCGGTGCCGGTCGGGGCCGGGGTGTCCGGCACGTCGGTGGTGATGCGGTCGAGCTCGCGACCGGCGGTCTCCGGCGCGCCCACCCACATGAAGATCACCGCGGCGACGACGAGCAGGCCGAGCAGGGTGAAGGTCAGCGGCAGGCCGAGCACGGGCCAGAGCACGCTGCCGAACAGCAGCGGGGCGAAGCCGGTGATCGCCCGGCTCGACGACGACGCCCAGCCGAAGCCCGAGGCCCGCAGCTCGGTCGGGTAGAGCTCTGAGACGTAGGCGTACATGACCGGGATGACGATCAGCGCGAACATGCCGAACGCGCCGATCGCGATGACGGCCAGCGTCGGGGTGCCGAGCAGCAGCGAGAACAGCACCAGCGTCGCCGCGGCCACCGGGCCGGCGATGGCGATGACGCGCTTGCGGCCGTAGCGGTCGACCACCAGCACCGAGATCGCGACACCGACGATGCCGAGCGCGTTCATCAGCGTGGTGGAGGCGAACGCGGCGATCTCGCCGAAGCCCTCGGCCTTGAGGATCGAGGGCATCCAGCTCAGGGCGGCGTAGTAGACGAGCATGACGGCGATGAACAGCGACCAGGCGACGCCGGTGATCGTCGGGTTGAATGCCCACACGCGGCGCAGCTGGTCGATCGCGGCGGCCCAGGCCCCGCCGCGCTTGTCCTCCTGCACGGCGGGCGGGATGACGTAGGGCTCGGGCGTGGTGCCGGTGCGGGCGACGAGGTCGTCGATGACGACGCGGGCCTCGGCCTCGCGGCCCATGCGCGAGAGGTAGATCGGCGACTCCGGCACCCCGCGGCGGATCCAGAACAGCAGCAGGGCCGGCAGAATCATCAGCACGAGCATCCAGCGCCAGTTGCCCGTGACGGGCACGAGCAGCGTCGCGGAGACGCCGGCGAGCGTGGCGCCGATCGGCCACCAGCCGTCCATCGCCGAGAGGACGCGGCCGCGGCTCTTGCGGGGCGAGAACTCGCTGACGATCGCGTAGTCGACCGGGATGCAGCCGCCCAGCCCGACGCCGGCGAGGAAGCGCAGCGCGAGGAACAGCTCGATGCTGGGCGAGAGCGCCCCGAGCACCGAGAACAGCGCGAAGATCAGCAGGGTGATGCTGAAGGCCTTCTTGCGCCCGATGCGGTCGGCGACCGTGCCCCAGGCGACGGCGCCGACGGCCATGCCGATGAGGTTGGCCGTCGCGACCAGGCCCTTCTGTCCCGGCGTCAGCCCGAACTCGGTGCCGACGAGCGGGGTGAGGAAGCCGTTGAGGGCGACGTCCCAGGCGTCGAACATGTAGCCGAGGCCGCCGATGAGGAAGATCTTTCCTTGGACGCCCCATCGCCAGGGCAGGTCCTGGACGATCTGGTCTCCGGTGCGCATGGGTTCGCTCCCGTCGCGGGTGGTGAGGTCGGGCCGTCCGCGCATCAGCGGGCGAACTGGTAGTGGATGGACTCGGTGTCGTGGTCCTGCAGCGGGCTGCCGTTCCACAACCAGTCGTAGGAGACGTCGGACTCGCCGTCGAAGCGGCGCAGCTTCTCGTCGCGCTCGCGCTGCTCGGGGCCGTCGGGCAGGTGGTAGAAGGCCATGTTCTGCAGCGAGGCGTCCTGGACCATCCCCGCGTGCTTGGCGCGGCGGTCGACGTAGCGCACGAGGGCGCCGTCGATGCCGTCGCGCGTCACGCGGCCCAGCTCCTCGGCCAGCACCGCGGCGTCCTCCATCGCCTGGGACGCGCCCTGGGCCTGGTAGGGCAGCATCGCGTGGCACGCGTCGCCGAGCAGGGCGACGCGGCCGTCGACCCAGACGGGGTCGCGACGGCGCCGGTACATCGCCCAGAGCGAGACGTCCTCCGGCTTGGCCTTCGACAGCATCGCCGGCACCCGGTCGTCCCAGTCGGCGAAGTCGGCCGCGAGCTGGTCGGGGGTCGCCGGGCCGCTCCAGTCGCGCTCGATCGTCTCCGAGCAGGGGACGATCGCGACGACGTTGAGGTACTGGCCGTTCCGCAGGATGTAGTGCACGAGGTGCTTGTCGGGGCCGTACCAGATCGTGGAGTGGTAGCGGTCGACGAGGAAGCGCGTGGCCGGGTCGGCGGCGACGAGCTCGCCGGGGATCAGCGCGCGGTAGGCCATCTCGCCGGAGAAGACCAGCGAGTCCTCGAAGCCCGCGAGGTCCCGCACGGCCGAGCGGATGCCGTCGGCGCCGACCAACACGTCGCCGGCGAAGCGGCGCCCGTCCTCGGCGACGGCCACCGGGCGCGCGGGGTCGCGGCGGTCGAGCTCGACGACCTTCGCGCCGGTCGCGAGCGCGACCACGGGGCCCGGGAGCTCGGGGTCCGAGCAGGCGTCGAGCAGCACGCGGTGCAGGTCGGCGCGGTGGTAGTGCCAGTAGGGGGCGCCGTACTGGTCGATCACGCGCTGGCCCAGGGGCAGCTGGGCGATGATGCTGCCGTCGGCCCAGCGCCGGCGGACCTGGTCCTCGGGCTGGGTGCGGATCGCCTCGAGCTGGGCGCGCAGCCCGAGCCCGATGAGGATGCGGCTCGCATTGGGGGCGGTCTGGATGCCCGCGCCGATCTCGCCGAGCTCGGGGGCGGCCTCGACCACGGTGACCCGCAGGCCGCGCTGGCGCAGGGACAGCGCCGCGCAGAGCCCGCCCAGGCCCCCGCCGACGATGGTGACCTCGAACGACTGGCTCGCCATCTGGCCGCCTCCCGGTGTGTGCTGGATCGCTCCGTGAGGAATATCCGAGCACGTACTATCCGAGGACGCAATAGTTCGACGGGTCCCGAAACGCGGCCGTGACCGACGGATGCTCCGTCGGGAGGAGCCGGTTGGGTCGCTCGCGAGGGGTGCGGCGCTCAGATCGCGTCGCGGTCCGCGATGCCCTCCCACTGCGCGCCGAGGTCGTTGAGCAGCGCCGCGAGGTGCGGGCGCTGCTCGGACGGGCAGCCGGCGAGCAGGGCGTCGTCGAGGGCACGGGCCCGGCGGTTGGTCTCGGCCAGCGCCGCGACGCCGTCGTCGGTGAGCGTGAGGACCTTCGCCCGCGCGTCGTGCGGCGCGGCGTGGCGGCTGATGAGGCCCCGGCGCTCCATGCGGCGGCAGACGTCGGCCATCGTCGAGGTGTCGAGGGCGACGGCGGACGCCAGCGCGGTCTGGTCGGCGTCGGGGTAGGCGCGGACGGCGGAGAGCACCGCGAACTGCGGCCCGGTGAGCACCGCGTCGACATGACGGTTCCACGCCGCGAGGTAGGCCTGGTAGAGCCGCCGAGCGCCGTAGCCCGGCGCGGCCACGAGGTCGGGCGGCGGGTCCGGGCTGACTCGGCCGCGGGGGGTGCCGCCGTGCGTCGTCGACCTCGTCACGGCCCCCACCTCGCCCTCCGCTCGCTGCCCGCCCGTCACCGATAGTACGTGCCCGGAACGGATCGCGACGGGTCGCCGGGCGTCACCCGGGCAGGGCGGCGAGGCCGATCCGGTTGCCCTCGGGGTCCTCGACGTGGCCGACGACGAGGCCCGACGGCGCCGCGGCCGGGCCGAACACCCGCCGGCCCCCGAGCGCCTCGGCGCGATCGAGGGCGGCCTCGACGTCGTCGACGGCGACGTAGAAGACCGTCCCGGGCGTGTGGCCCGGTCCGCCACCGACGCCGCCGGGGATGCCGGGCCCTCCCGCGTCCGGCGTGGTGAAGCCGTACGCGTCCGGGTCGGAGATGCCCTCGGCCACCCGGCTGGGCACCTCGAACTCCCACCCGAAGAGCCCTGCGCACCAGCGCCGCAGGGCCTCCGGGTCGCGACCGGTGATCTCGAAGTGGACGACGGGCTGGGCCATGGGGCGTCTCCCTGGATCGGTGTGTCCGGGGTGGGACGCCCCGCGGGCGCCGGACTCATCGGTCGGCGAGCGTCCCCGCCGCGAACGCCGGGTCGCGGCCCAGCCACGCGACCAGCCGGGCGGTGGGCGCGGCGTCCGGCGCGGCGGGCACGGGCGGGCCGAAGGGGATCGGGCCGCCGCGGGGCTCGGCCGGCAGCACGCGGTGCGCGGTGTCCTCCACGGCCGCGGCCAGCGCATCGTCGAGCCCTGCGGTGCGCCCGGTGGCCGCGGCGAGGTCCCACGCGTGCACGGTGAGCTCCTGGACGTAGCCGAAGCCGACGAACCGGCCGGGCATGGTGCCCCAGGGCACGGTGAGCTCGCGGTCGAGCACCGGGGCGTCGGAACCGTCGAGACCCCACCTGCGGTCGACGTCGGCGCGGGCGGCGGCGAGCTCGGCGGCGAGGCGGTCGGCGGCGACGTCGGGCATCGACGACACCTCGGAGAACAGCCCGCCGCCGCCGACGTGGGCGATGCGGCGGTGGACGCCGACGAGGTGCGCGAGCAGCGTGCGGACGTCCCAGTCGTCGCAGGGGGTCGGCGCGTCGAGGGCCTCGGGCGGGGTGGCGGCGACGAGGTCGCCGACCTGGCCGAGCGCGCGGGTGAGCAGGGGGCGGGGGTCCGGTGCGGTCATGGGGAGGACTCTGCGCCCCCATACCGGACACCTGCTGTCCTGATTCTGCGGCATCCTCGACGGCGTGCGCTCGGACCGGCTGCTGGCCACCCTCCTGCTGCTGCAGACCCACGGGCGGATGGCGGCGCCGGAGATCGCGCGGCGCCTCGAGGTGTCCACGCGGACCGTGGCGCGCGACGTCGAGGCCCTCTCGGCCGCGGGCGTGCCCGTGTACTGCGAGCGCGGGCGCCGCGGGGGCGTCGTGCTCGTCGAGGGCTACCGCACCGACGTCACCGGCATGACCGACGAGGAGGTCCGGGCCGTCGTCGCGCTCGGCTCGTCGGCCGATGGCGGTGCGCTGGGCCCGGCGCTGGCCTCGGCGTCGCGCAAGCTGCTCGCGGCGCTGCCCGAGGCCCGGCGCCCCGGGGTCGACCGGGCCCGACGCCGGCTGCTCGTCGAGCAGCAGGGCTGGCGCCGGGCGCCCGAGGACCTGCCCGCGCTCCGCGCGCTCGACGCCGCGCTGGTGGCCGACGAGCGCGTGCGCCTGCGCTACGCCACCGCGGACGCGCCCACGGCGCCGTGGCGCACCGTCGACCCGTACGGCCTCGTCAGCAAGGCGGGCACCTGGTACCTCGTCGCCGCGCACCGCGGGGTCCCGAAGATGTTCCGCGTCAGCCGGGTGCGCGAGGTCGCCGCGACGGGCGTGCCCGCGCGCCGCCCCGACGAGCGCGACCTCGCCGAGGTCTGGGTCGAGCTGCGCGACCGGCTGGAGACGCCGAGTGCCGAGGTCGAGGTGCGGCTGCGTGTCGACCCGGCGTGGGCGCCGACGCTGCGCCGGGTGCACCTCGCCCAGCTCGCGGGCCCGTGGCGGCACGAGGGCGTCGAGGCCGACGGGCGCGAGGTGCTCGTCGCCCCGTTCCGGTCGCTGCTGGCCGCGCGGGCCGCGCTCCTGGGCTACGCCGAGACGGTCGAGGTGGTGGGCCCCGACGAGCTCCGCGCGGAGATGGCCGACGCGGCGAGGCGCGTGGTGGCGCTCTACACAGCCGAGCTGGATCGATCGTCCCTGCCGGAGCCCCGCTCGCCCCATTAAGGTCACGCGCCATGACGAGCGTGCTGGTGACCGGCGGCGGGGAGCGACTGACGGAGGTGGCCGAGGCCATCCGGGCCACGGGGGCGGAGACCACGGTGGTCGACACGCTCGACCGGCTCGGCGAGGTCGTGCGCGACACGACGTTCGACGCCTACGTGCAGCTGCCGGTGGCCATGACGCCGCGCCACGGCAGCCTGGTCTCGCGCGTCGAGCAGTTCCTCTCCGAGGGCCTGCTCTCGCGCTTCCGGGCCGCCGAGACCGTGCTGCCCACCCTCGCCGAGTCGGCGACCGTGGTGCTCGTCGGTGGCCAGACCAACGTCGACGTGGACGCCCCCGACGACCAGCAGGCGCGCACCGCGCTCATGCGCGTGCTCGCCCACGCCCTGCGCGCCGAGCGGGCGCCCGGGCACCTGGTCGTGCGCACCGCGGGCCCCGACTGGAGCGCCACCGACATCGCCGCCAAGCTCACCAGCGAGGACGACGAGCGCTCGTCGAGCCCCGATCAGGCCGGCAGCCGCGAGGCCATCGGCAAGGCCTACGCCGACTGGCGCGCTGAGGTCCTGGGCCTGGTCCGCGCGGAGTTCTGACCGCACCGCACGGCGCGGCCTTCCCAACGTCTCGGCCGATCGGCACAATCCGCTCCTACGCCGAACGCCGAGGAGGTCGACGTGACCAGCACCGCCGACGAGCGAGCCGGAGCCAGCGACACCGAGTTGGCGGCCGCCGGCCTGGACGGCCAGAACAGGACCGCGCTCGGGCGCCTGGTCGGCACCGGGAACATCGGCTACGCCGAGGAGGGATCCGACGGCGTCATGCGCGCCACCGTCCGGATCCCGGAGGACGAGCTGGTCTGGGACCCCTGCATCCTCGTCTTCCCGCACGGCGGGGACGTCGAACTCACGCTGATCAACGACGACAGGAACACCCACTGCGCGGTGCTGCCCAACAACGGTGATGCCAAGATCCTCTGGTTGGTGAACCACTCGAAGGGCCGCGCCCGGCTGAACCTCGACGGGCCCGGGATCCACTGGTACAGCTCCACGACGGGCAACGACGAGGGCCGCGGGCTCTGCGGGGCGCTCGTCTTCGGCGGGGAGGTCCCCGACTCGGCCAGGATCGACCGGCCGCCGCAGCCGCGCCCCTGAGGGATCGGCGCTAGGCCGACGCCAGCGCCGAGCCCTGCCGGTACTCCTCCCACGGGATCGTCCAGTCGGCGATGTCCCCGTCGCGGGTGGTCAGGGGGCGGCCCGAGCCGACGATCTCCACCGGGTCGCCCATCTGCACCCAGTTGAAGAAGAACTGGCCGTTGGTCGGGGACAGGTTCACGCAGCCGTGCGAGACGTTGCTGCGGCCCTGCTGGCGGACCGTCGCCGCGTTGACGTGCACGAACTCGCCGTTGTTGGAGATGCGCACGGCGAGCGGGAGGTCCTCGTCGTAGAAGCCGGCCTGGCCCTCGGCGGGCCCACCCCACGTGTCGGAGCGCATCCGCTTGACCTCGTGCTTCTCGAACGCGACGTGCACGCCGTACTGCGTGGGGTAGACGTCGCGGCCGTACGAGGCCGGCATGCTGCGCAGCTCCTGGCCGTCCTGGTACAGCACGAGCGTGTGGGCGGTGACGTCGCCGCGGGCGCGCTGGTCGCGGCCGACGGTGAACGAGAACGCGGTGTCCTCGGCGCCGTAGAGGCCCTCGCCGCTGTCGACCCCGAAGAGGCGCGCGTCGACCGTGACCTGCGTGCCGGGCTTCCAGTACTCCTTGGGCCGCCAGTTGAGCTGCTCGTCGGACATCCAGCGGAACGAGCCCTCGGTGGGCACCGAGGTGGTCACGGCGACCCGGCGCTCGACGGCGGCGCGGTCGGTGACCGGCGCGTCGAAGGTGATCGAGATCGGCATGGCCACGCCGACGGTCTGGCCGTCGGTGGGCCGGATGCTGGCGACCTCGAGGGTCTGCTCGGGGGCGACGGTGCTGAAGGTCTGGTCGAGCGGGGCGCCCGGGGTGCCGTGCTCGTCGACGCCGACGGCCTGCACGCGGTAGTCGGTGCCGTAGGCCAGGGCGGCGCTGGTCCAGCGGGTGCCCGACGGGTCGACCGTGCCGGCGAGGGCGGCACCGCCGGCCGGGGTGACGGTGACCGAGGTCAGCCGGCCGCCGGCCGCGGACACCACGAGGGGCTCGGCCGGGGCGACGTCGACCGCGCCCGGCCCCACCGATGCGGCGAGCGCGACCGGGGGCACGGGCGGCGGTCCGGCCGCCGAGGAACCGCCGGGACCGGTGCTGCACCCGGCCACCAGGGCCAGCAGGGCCAGCACCACCACGATCGGCGCACTCCACGCCCGATCGAGCCACACACCCGGCCCCGACCGGCCGCGCTGCGTCCTCACCACACCGTCCCCCTCGCCCCGATACGGGACATTCTGCCGTACCATCCTCGCCCGACCGAGACGCCGGGAGCGTGAACCGGTTGCGTGTCGTGAGGTGTCGATCAGGTCTCGATCGACGGTCGAGGCCCTGACCTCGACGTTCGCCGGGCGGCGGTCTCAGCGAGGTCTCAGGCCGCGGCCCCACACTGGGCCCATGCGGATCCTCGTCGCGGACGACGACCGGGCGGTGCGCGACTCGCTGCGCCGCTCGCTGGCGTTCAACGGCTACCAGGTCGAGCTCGCCGCCGACGGACAGCAGGCCCTCGAGGCCATCGAGGGGCAGCGTCCGGACGCCCTCGTGCTCGACGTCATGATGCCGCGCGTCGACGGGCTCGAGGTGTGCCGGCGCCTGCGCAACGCGGGCGACGACATCCCGGTGCTCGTGCTCACCGCGCGCGAGGCCGTGTCCGACCGCGTCGCGGGCCTCGACGCCGGCGCCGACGACTACCTGGCCAAGCCCTTCGCCCTCGAGGAGCTGCTGGCCCGGCTGCGCGCCCTGCTGCGGCGCCGGGTGCCCGACGAGACCGGCGCGCCCGACCCCGAGCCGCTGCGCTTCGCCGACCTGTCGCTGGACCCGATCACGCGCGAGGTGCGCCGGGGCGAGCGCCCGATCAGCCTCACGCGCACCGAGTTCTCGCTGCTCGAGCTGTTCATGGCCAACCCGCGCCGGGTGCTCACGCGCAGCCGCATCCTCGAGGACGTCTGGGGCTACGACTTCCCGACCACGGGCAACGCCCTCGAGGTCTACGTCGGCTACCTGCGCCGCAAGACCGAGGCCGAGGGCGAGGTCCGGCTGATCCACACCGTCCGCGGCGTGGGCTACGTGCTGCGCGAGACCCCGCCCTGATCCCCATGTGCGTGATCTTCTGAGCTATGGCTCAGAAGATCACGCACGTACTCAGGTGCGGGGGATCCAGAAGCGCAGCAGCGCCCCGCCCTCGGGGGCGCGGCCGGCGGACACGCCGCCGTGGTGGCGCTCGGCGACCTGGGCGACGATCGAGAGCCCCAGCCCGGAGCCGCTCATCGTCCGCGCGTCCAGCGACCGGTAGAAGCGCTCGAAGACCAGGTCGAGCTCCTCGTCGGCGATCCCCGGGCCGGCGTCGGCCACCTCCAGCACCGCGGTGCCCGGGCGCTCCGGTGCGACGCCCGCGCGCAGGGTCACCCGCACCCGGCCGCCGGGCGGGCTCCACTTCGCGGCGTTGTCGAGCAGGTTGAGCACCGCGCGCTCGAGGGCATTGGCGTCGCCGGTGACGTCGCAGGAGGCCAGGTCGACGTCGAACACCACGTCGACGGCGGCCCCGCGGCGCCGGGCGCGGTCGAGGGCGCGCTCCACGACGTCGGCGAGGTCGAGGGGCTCGGCGGCCACCTCGGGCGGGTCGTCGCGGGCGAGCTCGACGACGTCGCCGACGAGGTTGGCCAGCTCGTCGACCTGCGCGCGCAGGTCGGCCTGCAGCTCCGCCCGGTCCTGGTCGGAGAGCTGCGGCGCGTCCGGCCGCCCCGACGCCTGCTCCGAGGCCACGAGCAGCTCGAGGTTCGTGCGCAGCGAGGTCAGCGGCGTGCGCAGCTCGTGGCCGGCGTCGGCGACGAGGCGGCGTTGTCGCTCGATCGACGACGCCAGCGCGGCGAGCATGGCGTTGAAGCTGCTGGTCAGCCGGGCGATCTCGTCACCGCCGGTGACGGGGATGGGGCGCAGGTCGCCGGTGCGCGCGACACGCTCGGTGGCCGAGATCAGCCGCTCCACCGGGCGCAGGCCCGCCCGGGCGATCGCGACGCCGGTCAGCGCCGCGAGCAGCACCCCCGAGGCGCCGGTGACCAGCAGGACCACGGCGAGCTTGGACAGGGTCTGGCGCGTCGGGTCGAGCTCCTGGGCCAGCACCAGCGCCCGGCCCTCGCCGGCGTAGACGGCCACGACGCGCTGGAGCTCGCCGTCGACCATGCCCGTGCGCACCGACGTCGGCGGGTCGCGGCGCGCCGCGGCGATCTCGGGCGCCCCCAGCGGCGGGCTGTTGCCGGCGAGCGTGACGAACTCGCCGTTCGCGGTCACGATCGCCACCCGCACCTCGCCCGCCGCCAGCGCGTCCGAGCTGACCCGCAGCAGCAGGGCGGGATCGGCGAGGTCGCCGGACGCGGCGACGGTGGCGCGCTGCACGAGGCTCTCGTCGAGCTGGTCGTAGAGCGCGCGCTGCGCGGTGAGGTACACCGCGACCGCGATGAGGGCGACGAGGATCCCACCGCCCACCGAGACGAGGATCCCGACGCGGCGGCGCAGCGGGATGCCCTGCAGGACGTGGCGGACCAGGCCCGGCGCGGGCTCCTCGTCGGCGGGCGCCGATCCGGGGCCGGGGACGCGACCGGTCGGCGCACCGGGCACTGCTCCGGTCGACGGGGTGGCCGTGGGGCCGTCGGGCGGCACGCCGGTCGGCGCCGCCACGGACGGCGCGGCGGCCGTCGACGGGCCGGGTACGGGGCGCTCCACCCCTCCAGCTTGCCCCGTCGGCGCACCGGCGGGCGGGGGCGCCTGTCGGCGCGCGCGCGGAGGCGATGCGGGAGGCTGGGGGACATGAGCGAGAACGACGCCGCCTCCGCCACCCCGGACGGCTCCGGGACGGGGCCCGCCGCGCCGCCCGGATCGACGTCGGCGCCCGCCCCGGAGCGGGCGGGCGCGTCCTCGCGCGCGGCCACCGACCCGGGCGGGGGCTCCTCGTCCCGGCCGAACGGACCTGCGCCGAACGGACCAGCCGCACCCGGCGGTCCCGGGGGAGTGCGCTGGGCCGAGGGCACCGGCCGCGAGTACGACACGACCACCACGGAGCGCGCGGGCGCCACCGAGGGCGCGACCCCGTACAGCGCGCCCACGACGGTCACGCCGCAGCCGCCGTCCCCGCAACAGCAGGCCCCGTCCCAGCCCCAGCAGCCGCCCGGCGGCGGCTTCCCGGGCCGCCCGCAGCAGACCCCGGCCTTCGGTCTCGGCGGCCAGCCCCCCGGCCCGGGCGGGACGTCGGCGTTCGGCGCCCCGTCCTACCCGGCGACCCCGCCGCAGGGCGGTCCGCCCACCCGCGAGGGCGGCCCGGGCGGCTACGGCGGCCCCGGCGGTCCGGCGGGGTACGGCGGTCCGCCCCCGGGTGGCGACGGCGGGTACGGCTGGGGCGGCACGGCAGCCGGCCCGTCGACACCCCCCGGCGGCTACCCCCGCGACCCGGGCGGCGGCTGGAGCGGCGGCGGCACCCCCGGCCCGGCGATCGCGCAGCGCGGCCGGCGCCCCGGCACCCTCGCCCTCGTCGCGCTCGCGCTGGTCGCGGGCCTCATCGGCGGCGCCCTCGCGGCCGTCGGGATCGGCGGGCTGGGCGGGTCGGGCTCCTCGCAGGGCACGGCGCTCGACGATCCGGTGCCCGACGCCGCACCGTCGGAGGCCGCGCCGGGGTCCATCGAGCAGATCGCGGCCTCGGTGCTGCCCAGCGCGGTGCAGATCCGCGGGGCGGCGGGCGAGGGCTCGGGCATCGTGCTCTCGGCCGACGGGCTGATCATGACCAACAACCACGTGCTCCAGGCCGGGCAGGGCGGCGGGCTCGAGGCCGTGTTCTCCGACGGGCGCACGGCGCCGGTGCAGGTGGTCGGCACGGCGCCGGCCGCCGACATCGCCGTGGTGCGGGCGAGCGGGGTGAACGACCTGCGGGCCGCGAGCCTCGGCAACTCTGATCAGCTCCGCCAGGGGCAGACCGTCATCGCCGTCGGGTCGCCGCTGGGCCTGTCCGGCACGGTGACCACCGGCATCGTCAGCGCGCTGCAGCGCCCGGTCGAGGCCGGCGGCTCGGGGGCCGGCCAGAGCAGCGTCCTCGACGCCATCCAGACCGACGCCGCGATCAACCCCGGCAACTCCGGCGGCCCCCTGGTCAACGGCCGGGGCGAGGTGATCGGGGTGAACACCGCGATCGCCAGCGTCACCGGCAGCGCGGGTCAGGAGGCCGGCTCGATCGGCCTCGGCTTCGCGATCCCGATCAACCAGGCGCGCCGCCTCGCCACCGAGCTCGTCGACACCGGGCGGGCCACGCAGGCCGTCATCGGCGTCGGGGTGGCCGACGCGGCCCCGCGCGGCGCGGCGATGGCCGACGTGCAGCCGGGCTCGCCGGCCCAGACCGCGGGCATCGTCGCCGGGGACGTCGTCGTGCGCGTCGACGACCGGCCGATCGAGGACGCGAACGCGTTCGTCGCGGCCATCCAGTCCCGGGCGCCGGGACAGACCGCGAGCCTCACGCTGGCGTCGCCCGGTGGCGGGCAGCGCCAGGTCACCGTGACCCTGGGCAGCCGGGTGATCGGCGGCCGCTGAGCTCGTCGGGGCTCAGGCCGGCGCGAGCTCCACGAAGCAGCGGTCGCCCTCGGCGCGGGCACGGATCACCAGGCCGGCCTCGGCGGCCACCTCGTCGACCGCGTGCGGGCCGAGCACCGCCCACGGGAACCACGGGCCGGCGTCGAGGGCCTCGAGCACCGTGAGGCCGTCGACGGGCTCGTCGGCGTCGGTGCTCTCCAGGTAGGCGGTGCCGCACCAGAGGGCCGCGCCGGGCGTGAGCTCGAGCAGGATCGTGCCGCCGTCCGCGAGCAGCGCCCGGCAGCGGCGCAGCAGCGACACCGGGTCGCCGCCGATGCCGATGTTGCCGTCGGCCAGCACGACGTGCTGCCAGCGGCCCTCGCCGGGCAGGCGCTCGAACGCGTCCCGGTGCAGCACGGCGGCGCCCCGCTCGAGGCAGCGCTGGACGGCCTGGATCGACACGTCGACGCCGAGCGCGGGGACCCCGCGGTCGGCCAGCGCCACGACGAGGCGGCCGGGCCCGCAGCCCAGGTCCAGCGTCGCGCCGGCGCAGCGGGCGAGCAGCCAGTCGTCGTCGGTGTCGGCGTCGTCGTGCCAGCGCTGCACCGCGAGGGGCAGCACGACGCCGTCGCCGCGCACCAGCCGCTGGCGTCGTCCCGCCAAGGCCGCGTCGAACACCGCGCCGGTCTCGGCCGGCTCCGTCGACGCGTGCCGGATCGCGGACGCCAGTGGTGTCGACGTCATGGGGGTCATCGTGGGAGGCCTCCGGGAACGGGGAGGAGGAGCGGAGCTGAGCTCGGCCGGGGGACGAGGAGCTGGTCCGCGACGGCGCGGGCGAAGCGGCCGGTGGGCACGAGGTCGGCGACGGTGACGGCGTCGTCCGGGGTGTCCACGTCGGACAGGGGCGGCAGCTCGAGCACGCGCTCCGGGTCGAGCCCGGGGTGCCCGGCCCGCAGCGCCGCGAGGGTGCGCGCGCCCGTGTCGTCGCGGGAGGTGGGGACGGCGGCGATGACCGCGGCGGCGCGGGGGTCGGCCAGGGCGAGCGCCCACCAGCCGCCGTCGAGGGCGAGGCCGAGGGCGGCGTCCGCCCCGCCGTCGGCCACGAGGTGCAGCGCGTCGGCGAGCAGCCCCGCGTCGACCTGCGGGGTGTCCATCCCGATCTGTACGCTCGCCGCGCCGGGGAAGGCGGCGGCGACGTCGTCGTGCGCGGCGGTGATCCGCTCGCCCAGCGTGTGGCCCCGCTGCGGGACGACGACGGTGCCCGCGAGCGCGTCACCGATCTCGTCGGCGCGCTCGGCGATGCGCGGGTCGCCCTCGAGAGCGACGACCACGCGGGCGCCGGGCACGGCCGCGGCGGCCTCGAGCGTGTCGAGCAGGGCGGCGGCCGCGATGCCGGCGGCGCCCTCGGGCGTCGCGACCGGCATCAGCCGGGTCTTGACTCGGCCCGCGACCGGGGCCTTCGCCAGCACGAGGACGACCCTCGCGCGGGCCTCACTGGTCCGCATGGCAGACCCGTTCGTACGGGGTGTCCTGATCGGTTCGACCCCGTCGCCCATCAGCGTGTCCCCGTCCCGCCGGCTGCCGCCGCGGGACGGGTGCGCGCGATCGCGACGGACATGTCGCGGACGGCTCGGGCGGTGCCCTTGACCGAGCCCGAGACCTTCGATCGCCCGCCGGCCCGCGGGCGGTAGGCGACGTCGACCTCGCGGATGCGCCAGCCCGCGGCCCCGGCCCGGATCAGCAGCTCGAGCGGGTAGCCGAAGGCCCGGTCGGTGATGCCGAGGTCGAGCAGCGCCTGCCGGCGGGCCACGCGGATCGGGGCGATGTCGCGCACACCGACCCCGCGGGCGCGCATCAGCCCCGAGAGCACGAGGTTGCTCACGCGGGCGTGCCACGGCCACACCCCGCGCGCCTGGGGCACCCGGCGCCCGACGACGAGGTCGGCGTCGGTGTCGAGCAGCAGGCGCACCATGGCCGGCATCTCGGCGGGGTCGAGCGAGCCGTCGGCGTCGATCACCGCGACGACCTCGGTGCGCGTGGCCTCCAGGCCCGTGTGCACCGCGGCGCCGTAGCCCTTGCGGGTCTCGTGCACGACGAGGGCGCCGAGGCGCTCGGCGAGGTCGGGGGTGCCGTCGGTGGACCCGTTGTCGCAGACGACGGCGTCGAAGCCCTCCGGCAGGGCGGCCAGGACGCCCGGCAACGCCTCCGCCTCGTCGAGGCACGGGAGCACGACGTCCACACGACCTTCCATCGTGGTCACGCTATGAGGTCGGACGTGAACCCGCCGCGTGGGGTCGGACGACCGCAACCGAACGCGCGTCGTCCTTCCGGGCGCCCGTCCGACGCCCCGGCCGGGGGACCGCGACCCCCCGGGCGGCCCTCCTCACGCCGGGGTCACCGCGCGGCCGTACCGTCCCGCGGTTGTGACCAGCCTGCTGCGGGGGCGCCCCGGGCCCGCCGACGAGCCCGCCTCGCCGGCGCGCCGGCCCCTGCGCCTGCGAGGCGACCTGGTCGCGGTGGTGGTCGCCGCCCTGCTGGTCACAGCGTCGTCCGTGGTCGGATGGAGGTTGATCGAGGCCGGGGTCCCGGTGCTCGTGGGGTGGCCGCCGCTGCTGGCGTCGTGGCTCCCGCACGTGGGGCCGGGCACCGTGCCCGCCGTCCTCGTGGCGCTCCTCGTGGCGCTCGGGGGGCCCGCGGTCGCCCGGCGGCTGCGGTGGGGCCCGCTGCTCGTCGTCGCCTACGCCGCGTCACTGGCGTGGACGTTCGCGCTGGCGACGATCGACGGGTGGTATGTCGGGGTCGCCGAGCGGCTGGCCACCCCGTCGGAGTACCTGGCCGAGATCCCGCGCACGCCCGACATCGCGGTCTTCCTCCAGACCTTCGCCGACCGCATCGCGGGCCAGACACCGGACAGCCTCGTGACGCACTCGGCGGGGCACCCGCCGGGGGCGACGCTGGTGTACGTCCTGCTCGACCGCCTCGGGTTCCCCGGCGGCGAGTACGCCGGTGCCCTCACGGCCACCGTCGGCGCCTCGGCGGTGGTCGCCGTCGGCCTGACCCTCGCCGCCCTCACCGACCGCGACGTCGCGCGCACCTACCTGCCGTTCGGGGTCCTGTTCCCCGGCGCGGTGTGGGTCGGGGTGTCGGCGGACGGGATGTTCGCGGCGGTGCTGGCCTGGGGCGTGGCGCTGCTCGCGCTCGGGGCGGTCCGCCGCGGGGTCGGCGGCGTCGCGTTCTGCCTGGGCGGCGGCCTCGTGCTCGGGCTGTCGCTGTTCCTGTCCTACGGCCTGGTGCTCGCGGGCCTGCTGCCGATCGCGGTGGCGCTGGTGACGCGGCGGGTGGTCCCGCTGCTCGTCGGCGGCGTGGGCGCGGGCGCGGTCGTCGCGGCCTTCGCCGCCGCGGGGTTCTGGTGGTACGAGGGCTACGAGCAGGTGACGGTCCGGTACTACGAGCCCTTCGAGTACGGCCTGCTGCGGCCCTACGAGTACTGGGTGTGGGCCGACCTCGCGGCCGTCGTGCTCGTGCTCGGGCCGGCCGTCGTCGCGGGGCTGCGCCGGGCCGTCTGGCGCCCGCGCGCGGTGCCCCTGGCCATGCTCGCCCTCGCCGGGGCGGCGCTGACCGCGATCCTCGTCGCCGACGTCTCGGGGCTCTCGAAGTCCGAGGTCGAGCGCATCTGGCTGCCCTTCGCGCTCTGGATCGTGCCCCTGGCGGTGCTCCTGCCCCGCCCCGCGGCGCGGTGGTGGCTGCTGGCCCAGGCCGCCCTCGCCCTCGCGGTCAACAGCCTGCTGGCGACGGTCTGGTAGCGGGCACCCCACCCGCAACGAACCCGCCGTTCACTGCTTCTCGGCGTACGAACTCCCCGTTCGCTCCGGTCGGCGTCAGCCGACGGCGTCGCGCAGCGGGTCGGTGGCGAAGGCCGCGATGCCCTCGGCGAAGCGGGTGCGCGCGCGGAAGCCGAGGAGCTCGGTGGCGCGCGCGGGGTCGGCGGTGACGTGGCGGACGTCGCCGGGCCGGGCACCCCCGACGACCTGTGGCGCCGGCCCGCTCATGGCCTCGGCGAGCGTCGTGGCCAGGTCGCCGATCGTGCGCACCTCGCCCGAGCACACGTTGAGCGGGACGCAGCGGGCTTCCGCAGCCGGCGTCTCGAGGGCGGCGACGTTGGCCTCGGCCACGTCGGTGACGTGCACGAAGTCGCGCCGCTGGCGCCCGTCCTCCATGACGCTCGGGGCCTCGCCGCGCTCCAGCGACGACCGGAAGATCGACGCGACGCCCGCGTACGGGGTGTTCTGGGGCATCCGCGGGCCGTAGACGTTGTGGTAGCGCATCGCCCACACCCGCCCGCCGGTCGCCCGCGCCCACGCCACCGCGAGGTGCTCCTGCGCGAGCTTGGTCGCGGCGTAGGTGCTGCGGGGCTCCAGCGGCGCGTCCTCGGGGATCAGCTCGCCGGCGAGGTCGCGGCCGCAGTGCGGGCAGGGCAGGTCGTAGCGCCCGGCGTCGACGTCGGCCTGCGTGCGCGCGGGCGCCGGGACGACCCCGTGCTCCGGGCACGAGTAGCGGCCCTCGCCGTAAACCACCATCGAGCTCGCCATGACCAGCTCGCGGTGCCCCGAGCGGTACATCGCGGCCAGCAGCACCGCGGTGGCGAGGTCGTTGTTCTCGACGAAGCCCGGCGCGTCGTCCGGGTCGACGCCGTGGCCGACCATCGCCGCCTGGTGGCACACGGTGTCGACCTGCGGCAGCAGGCGGTCGAGCAGCTCGGCGTCGCGGACGTCGCCGTGCACGAGCTCGTAGCGGTCGAGCCACGGCGGGGCCTTGCCGGCCGCGTGCGCCTGGGGCAGCAGGGCGTCGAGCAGCACGGGCGTGTGGCCCCGCTCGGCGAGGAGGTCGGCGATGTGCGAGCCGATGAACCCGGCCCCACCCGTGAGGAGTACGCGCACGCTCCGCACGCTAGCCACCGGGGCCACCGGCGGCGCGGACGGGCAGCTCCGCTCCGCTGCACGGAGGGTGACCCGTCCCCACTACGTTGGGCGGCATGGAGAACCGGCCGCTGCACGGCGGCGAGGAGGAGTTGTTGGGACGGGCACTCGTCGTCGTCGTCGACGACCGGGTGAGCCGGGGCGAGTCCTCGGACACGATCGGCCCGCTGGTCACCGAGCTCCTCGGGGAGGCCGGGCTGGTCGTGGACGGCACGATCGTGGTGCCGGGCGAGGCGGTGGCGATCCGCAACGCCCTCAACACCGCGGTGATCGGCGGCGTGGACCTCGTGGTCACCGTCGGCGGCACCGGCGTCTCGCCGCGCGCCGTCACCGCCGACGCCACCACCGGCGTCCTCGACCGCCCCATCCCCGGGATCGCCGAGGCCATCCGCGCCTCCGGCCTGGCCGCCGGCGCGGTCGACGCGGGCCTCTCCCGCGGGCTCGTCGGCGTCTCGGGCAGCACCCTCGTCGTGAACCTCGCGTCCTCGCGCGCCGCCGTGCGCGACGGCATGGCGACGCTCACCCCGCTGATCTCGCACGTCATCGCCGAGCTCTCCGGGATGGAGGAGCACTGACCGCCGGGCCCGACGGGTCCGATCGGCCCGACGGGCGCGACGAGCAGGCCGAGCGGGACGAGGCCCGGCGCCGGGCGGCCCGGCGCGCGGCGGTCTTCGGCGACGACCCGGTGACCTCGGCCGACGAGCGCGAGCCCGGCGAGGACGGCGGCGGCCGCGACGACGCCCGCCGCCGGTACGAGGCCGAGCGCCCGCCCCACCACGACCGACCCTGACGGTCCCACCCCCGCGGCTCAGCGCAGCGTCACGGTGACCTCCTCCCGCAGCGAGGCCGTCGCCACCCGCGCGGCGAGGCCCGCGGGCAGAGCGACGACCACGACGGGCCCGGACCCGGCCGTCCGGTCGGGAGCGGGCAGCACGGCGAGCACGACCGCGCCCGACGCCAGCACGACCGGGTCGGGGTCCGCGGTCGCCGCCACCGCGGAGCCCGGCCCGGCCGCCCCCACGAGGTCGACGCGCGCCCCGGGCGCGAGCAGCGCCGCCACGCCCGCGTCCGCGAGCCGCACGGGCACCCCGGCCGCGTCGGGCACCCCGGCCGCGGCGACCGCCGCCGCGGGACCGAGCAGCCGCACGTCGGTCAGCGCCTCGCCGGCCCGCACCCCGCCGACCACCTGACGCCCGGTGACCCCCGCCGGGTCGGCGAGCGCCCCGCCCGGCACCGCCTCCGCGGGCAGCGTGCGCACCACCACGTCGGCGGGCGCGAGGGCGACCCCCGGCGCGAGGTCGCGCGCCGCGACGAGCACCGGCGTCCCGGCCGGCGCCACCCCGGGCGCGGCCAGGAGCCCGAGGGCCACGAGCACCAGCAGCCCCGCCGCGGCCCGGCGCAGCGCCACCACCCGCCGCCAGCCCGGCGGCGGGAGACGCCACCGCCGCCTCGGCCCGCGTCCCGGCTCGTCTGCACCCACGTCGATGACGCTAGGGCGGCGCGGGCGGGCCGGTCACGGGTCGGCCTGCGGCCCTGTGGACGCATCCGGACGATGGGGACAGGGCGAGAGCAGCAACGGGTCGGTGTGGACGGCACCGATCGCGGGCAACGGACCGGCGGGACGCCGGTGCCGCGGTGAGCGGTAGTTTGCGGCCCGGAGATCGCCGGATGTCGGGAACCGAGAGGGTCGGGGGCGGGCGCAGGCATGGCGGTGGTGCTCGTGCTGCTGGCCACCATCGGCAACGCCACGGCCCTCGTCCTGCAGCGCAAGGCCGCGCAGGACAGCGCCCGGGCCCGCGGGGTCAGCGCCGGCACGTTGCGCGATATGGTCCAGCGCCCGGCCTGGCTCGTCGGCACGTCGGTCTTCGCGGTGGCCCTCACCCTGCAGGTGATCGCGCTGAGTCTCGGGTCGATCGCCCTCGTCCAGCCCGTGCTGGTCATGGAGCTGCCGTTCACGCTGCTCCTGGGCTGGTTCGTGCTCGGCGGGGCGCTGCGTCGCCGCGAGTGGATCGCCGTCGGGATCATGTCGGTCGGGCTGGTCGTCCTGCTCGTGAGCCTGCAGCCCAGCGGTGGCGACGCCCTGGGCGCCGGGTGGCTCGTGTGGGTCCCGGGCACGATCGTGACCCTGGGCCTCCTGGGACTCTGCACCTCGGTCGCCCAGCGCTCCCGGCCTGTCGGGCAGGCCGCGTGGTACGGCATCGCCGCGGGCATCGGCTCGGGGTTCGTGGCCGTGATCGTCAAGGCGATGACCGAGGCGCTGGCCGAGGGCGGACTCGGCGCGGTCCTGCTGACCTGGCAGAGCTACCTGCTGATCCCCGTCGCGCCGGCGGCGTTCCTCACGCTGCAGCACGCCCTGCGCGCCGGGCGCCTGCTCGCGTCGCAGCCGGGCCTGATCCTGGGCAACCCGCTGCTGGCGTCGTTCTGGGGCGTCGCCCTGCTCGGCGAGGAGGTCAACGGGGGCTTCGCCCTCATCGGCGGGTTCGCCGGAGCCGTGCTGCTGACGGTCGGGGTGTTCCTGCTGTCGCGCTCGCCGCTGCTGGCGGCCCAGGAGGGCGGGCCGCGGGGAACGTCGGGGTCCGCCGGCAAGGCGCGGCGTCGACCGCTCTGACCGGCGGTCCTGCGCTCGAAACCTGCCCCGTGTCACCCGACCGGGTGACGTCGCGCAGATGCCGCAACTTCTGGGCCGCTCGGCCGTCAAACAGGGTGCGAGGAACGGTGCCGGCCGCTGGGGAGCGGGTGGGCGCCGAGAGGTCCGGGATGCCGGCTCGGGGTCGGCGTCCCGGACCACCCCTCGCGACTCAGGCCGACTTCGCGGACGAGCCCGACGACCCGGTCGATCCGGAGGAGCTCGAGGACCCGGACGAGCTCGAGGTACCCGATCCCGAGGACGCCGCGGTGGAGCCCGACTCGCTCTTCGTGCCGGACTCGCTCTTGGTCCCGGACTCGGTCTTCGTCCCGCCGTCCGACGAGCCCTTCGACTCGCCCGACGAGCTCGACGACTCCGACGAGGAACTGGCGCCGGCCCGCGCGTCGTTCCGGTAGAAGCCGCTGCCCTTGAACACGATCCCCACCGACGAGAACACCTTGCGCAGCCGTCCGCCGCACACCGGGCACTCGGTCAGCGAAGGGTCGGAGAACGCCTGGACCTGCTCGAAGCGGTGATCGCAGGCGGTGCAGGCGTAGGGATAGGTCGGCACGTCCACTCCCGGTGTCGTCCGCCCCGTGGTGGGGGCGGTGATGTCCGCGCGCAGTGTAGATGGCACTCGCGACGCGAGAGTGCCAACGCCGGGAGCGTCACGCCTGTTCCGCCGAGCGGGCGCGCCGGTCGATCGAGATGGGGGCTCCCCTGACGTTGAACGCCAGCGTGGCCGCCACGCTGGCACACGCCGTGCGCCATCCCGCCCATCACGTCGGACTGCGCCCGATCCGGGGCGTCAGTCCGCGAGGGGGAGCGGGGTCAGGCCCGTCGCCGGGCGCCAGACGGCGTGCACCGGGACGTCGTGGGCCTCGACCGGCAGGGGGTCGGGGACGAGTCCGTCGTCGTCCACGAGGGCCACGAGGCGGGTGTGCGGCCCGGCGAGGGGCAGTGTGCGGTCGTAGTGCCCGCCGCCGCGCCCCAGGCGCACGCCGCGGTGGTCGACCGCCAGCGCCGGGACCACGATCAGCCCGACGTCGGCGACGGCGTCCGGGCCCAGGCGCGGACCCACCGGCTCGAGCAGCCCGTGCGGGCCGGGGCCGAGGGCGTCGCGGCCGGTGTAGGACGCCCAGCCCAGCGGGGCGGCGCCGACCGTGACGGGCAGGAGCACCCGGCGGCCCAGGGCCAGGGCGGCGTCGAGCACCGGCAGCGCGCCCTCGGGCGTGGCACCGGGCTCGCCGCCGACCGCGACGAAGAGGCAGACCGGGTCGGGGACCCCCTCGAGCACCGCGGGCAGGCCCGCCGCCAGCGCCGCCGCGTCGGCCCGGCGCTGCTCGCCGGTGCGCTCCCGCCGCGCCGCCAGCAGCGACCGGCGCAGCTCCGACTTGGACCTCACCCCTCGAGCACCTCGCCGTCCTCGACGTGCCGGGGCCCGCGCACGGTGACCTCGCCCTCCACGGTCACGCGCGCGCCGAAGGTCACGTCGCCCTCGACGGTCAGCGCCGACGCGCCCGCCAGCGATGGGACGCCGCCGGCGAAGCGGCGCTCGAAGTCGCCGAGCATCTTGAAGGCCTCGTCGAGCTTCACCACCGGCGCGTCCCCGGACCACGTCGGCACCATGCGGCCGTCGTCGGTGAGGTCGTAGAGGTCCGAGCGTGCGACGAGCAGGTCGTCGGTGGTCTTCACCGGCGCGAAGCGCGTGCGCGGCACCTCGAGCGCCCGGGCGCCGTCGATCGAGCCGATCGCGGCGCCCATCGCGGTCTCCAGCTGCAGCACCGGCGTCGAGGACTTGTCGGTGGGGTCGACGGTCTTCCGGTTGACGATCAACGGCAGGTACGGCGCCGCGGCGTCGTCGGCCTGCAGTGCCCGCAGGTGCTCGAGGTCGATCCACAGGTTGTTGGTGTTGAACCAGCTGAAGCGCTCGATGTCGGTGAACGAGTCGTCGCCCTCGGGCACCTGGGCGGTCTCGCGCAGCACCAGCGATCCGTCGCGGGAGGCGAGGTGCCCGCCCTTGCGGTCCATCGCCGTCCGGCGCGCCACCTCGAGGGCGAAGGGCACCTCCTGCGCGACGACCCAGGCCGCCACGCGCACGTCGGGGATCGCGCCGAGGTTGTCGGAGTTCGACACGAACGCCCACCGCACCCCGGCCGCGAACAGCCGCTCCAGCGCGCCGGACGCGGCGAGCGCCGTGTAGAGGTCACCGTGCCCGGGCGGGCACCACTCGAGGCGGGGGTCGGCGGGCCACGACACCGGCTCCCACGTGTCGGCGCGCAGCTTGGGCTCGGAGCCCTGCAGGAAGTCCAGGGGCAGCTCGGGGTCCTCGAGGCCCTCGTGGCGTCGGAGCGCCTCCAGCGACGGGCCGCGCGTGCCCTCGGAGTCCATGAGCAGCAGCGGCAGGCGCGCGGAGTGCCGCTCGCGCAGCGCGAGGGTCTGGCGGGCGACGGCGTCGAGGAAGCTCGTGCCCGGCTTGATCTCCAGTAGCGACTTCGGCCCGTCGAGGCCCATGCTCGTGCCCAGCCCGCCGTTGAGCTTGATCACTGCGAGCCGGTCGAGGGCGTCGCGGGCCGCGGCGTCCGAGGGCTCGTCGAGGGCGTCGAGCGTCGGCAGGTCGGGGACCGGCTCCAGCGCGTCGCCGGGCACCACGGCGCTGTCCGGCTCGGCGAGCTGCTCGAGGCGGCGACGGAAGGCCTCGACCTCGGCCGGGTGCGCGTCCCGCTCGGTCAGGGCGGCCAGGGCGGCGTCGACGTAGGAGGACATGCGGGCCATCTTCCCGGTCACCGGTCCCGGGCCGACCCACGGTCCCGGGCGCGTCGGTCCCTCCCGAGACGCGCCCGGCGTAGGACGATGACCAGCATGTGGAGCGAATCGCGGTGAGGACGGTCGAGGCCCAGCTGCGTCGCGTGCTCGACGCCGCGGTCCGCCCGGCGCCGGTGCGGGTGGACATCTCCTCCGCGCAGGGGCTGCTGTGCGCCGAGGAGGTCGTCGCCGACCGGGCGCTGCCCGGCTTCGACCAGGCCGCCGTCGACGGCTTCGCGGTGCGCAGCGTCGACGTCCGCGCCGCCGCCGAGGAGCCCGTCGAGCTCCCGGTGGTCGGCGAGGTCGCCGTCGGCTCGCGGCAGGCGCACCGGCTGCAGCCCGGCCAGGCGGTGCGCGTGGCCACCGGCGCGCCGCTGCCCACGCTCGCCGACGCCGTCGCCCCCCACGACCACACCGACGCCGCCGACGACCCGGGCAGCCGGGGCACCGGCCACCGCGCGCGCCTGACCGTCAAGACGCCCGTCCCGTCCGCGGCCTGGGTGCGCCGTGTCGGCGAGGACGTGGCGCCCGGCGACGTCGCGGTGCGCCGCGGCGCGTCCGTCGGGCCCGCGCAGGTCGGGCTGCTCGCCGCCGTGGGCCGCACCAAGGTGCTCGTGCACCCCCGCCCCCGCGTCTCGGTGATGGCCGTCGGCGACGAGCTCGTCGACCTGGACCGCACGCCGGGCACCGGCCAGGTCACCGACGTCAACTCCTACGCGCTGGCCGCGGCCGCCGCCGACGCGGGCGCCGAGGTGACGCGCCTGCCGATCACGTCCACCGAGCCGACGGCGCTGCGCGAGGCCGTCGAGTCGGCGCTGGCCCGCTCGGAGATCGTCGTGCTCGCCGGGGGCGTCGGCGGGCGCGTGGGGGAGGACGTCCAGGACGCGCTCGCCCAGCTCGGGCCCGTCGACGTCTCGCGCGTGGCCATGCACCCCGGGTCCGTGCAGGGCTTCGGGCGCCTCGGCCGCGAGGAGATCCCGACGTTCCTGCTGCCGGCGAACCCGGTGTCGGCGCTCGTGGTGTTCGAGGTGCTCGTGCGCCCGCTGATCCGCCTCACCCTCGGCAAGCCGGAGCTGCACCGGCGCGAGGTCACCGCGTCCCTGCTCTCCCCGGTCAGCTCGCCGGCCGGGCGCCGCAGCTACGTGCGCGGGCGCCTGCTGCGCGACCGGCGCACCGGCGACTACCTCGCCCAGCCGCTGGGCAACTCGGGCGACCACCTGCTGTCGTCGCTGGCCGAGGCCAACGCGCTGATCGTGCTCGACGAGGACACGACCGAGGCGGGCATGGACGCCGCGGTGCGCGTGTCGTTCCTCGCGCCGCGCACCTGACGCGCGTGTCCGGCTCCCCCTGGGGCGGGGCCCGGCCGACCGGGCGGCACCCGGGCTGGCCCGCGCGCACCCGCGCGCTGCGCGTCCCCGCCGGCGTCGTCGAGCTGCGCCCGATCCGCCTGCGCGACGGCGCCGCCTGGGCGCGCATCCGCCGCCGCGACGAGGAGCACCTCGCGCCGTGGGAGCCGACGCTGCCCGGACCGTGGGCCGACCGCAACGCGCTCGCGGAGTGGCCCGCGCGGTGGAGCGCGCTGCGCTCGATGGGGCGCACGGGCCAGGCGCTGCCCTTCGCGCTGCTCGTCGACGGCGAGTTCGCGGGGCAGGTCGTCGTCGGCAACGTCGTGCGCGAGCCGCTGCTCTCGGCCTACGTCGGGTACTGGGTCGGCGCGCACGTCGCCGGGGGCGGCGCGGCGACCGCCGCCGTCGCCCTGGCCGTCGACCACTGCTTCGCCCGCGTCGGCCTGCACCGGATCGAGGCGACGGTGCGCCCCGAGAACGTGCGCAGCCGGCGGGTGCTCGCCAAGCTCGGGTTCCGCGAGGAGGGGCTGCTGCGCCGCTACCTCGAGGTCGACGGCGACTGGCGCGACCACCTCGTCCTGGCCGTGACCACGGAGGACGTCCTGCCCGACGGCCTCGTCGCGCGGCTGCTGCGGGCGGGAGGGGCCGAGCGTGCGTGAGTCATCCACCCACATGGCCCAGAGGTCGAGGGTGGCAGACCATCCGGTCGAGTGCTATGGCCCGTAAACCTGATGGCCACGGGTTCCCCTACTGGAGGGATCTCGTCACCGCGTGCGCACGACACGCCGTCGCGGCTGCGGGGCGCACGGGGCTCGTGTGACTAGCGTGGCTCATGCGGCGACCGGATCCGGGCGTCGCGGTCGTCCCGGGGTGGGAGGTGTGCGGTGCCGAGCTCGGTCGTGTTCGCGGCTCTGGTCCTGGCGTGGCTGGTGGTGCTCGTCCCCGTCGTTGCCCGCCGCCGACAGATGGTCCCGCGCTACGCGGACGCGGACCTGAGCGCACGTGTGCTGCCGAGGACGGCCGGAGCACCCCTGATCGAGGAGGCCCCCGTGACCACGACCCCGACGAACGGGCGCGGCGACCGCACGGCGGTGGCGGGAGCCCCGAGCGGCGCCACGGCCGTGTCTGCCGGCACCGCGACGGCCCTGGCCGAGCGGGCCGACGAGACCCCCGAGGCCGTCGACGCCGAGCTCGACCTCGACGCCGAGCTCGACGCCGACCTCGACGAGGACGAGCTGGACGAGCTGGACGAGCCGGACGGCGTCGTCGCGGTCGGCGAGGCCCCGCGCCCCCGGCGCGAGCGGGTCCTGCCGCGCCGCGCGCCCGAGGCCGAGCGGGTCGACGACGAGTACGACGAGTACGACGAGTACGACGACGACGAGGACGACGACGAGGCCTACTACGAGGACGCCGACGACCTCCGCGACGACGAGCCCGTCGGCCGGGAGCTGCGTCCCTACCGCCCCGGTCGCGGTGGCTTCGACCCGGACGCCGCCGAGGCCGCGGCGCACGCCCGCTACGCCTTCCGCCAGCGCGTGGCCCTCGGGCTGATCGCGGTCGCGGTGCTCTCGGCGCTGGCCGCGATGGTCGTGTCGAGCGCGATGTGGTGGCTGCACGCCGTCGCCGACGTCGTGCTGATCGGCTACCTGGTCTTCCTGCGCCGCCAGACGCGCATCGAGGAGGAGGTGCGCGTCCGCCGGGCCGCGCGCCTGTCCGGGGAGCGCCGCGCGCTGGAGGCCCGCCGGGCCCGCCAGGCCGAGCACGACGCGCGGATGGCCGCGCTGCGCGACGAGGACTGGATCGACGCGGACGTCGAGGAGGACGACCTCCGTGACGACGATCTCGACGACCTCGACGACGACCGCTACGGCGTCGACCACCGCGACGCGACGCCGCGCTGGGCGGCCCCGCGCACCCCCGCGCCGAAGGTGCCCGAGGACCTCGAGCTGGTCGACGACACCGACGACGACCCGGCGTTCCACGACCTCGACGGCGAGCGCAGCTACGGCTACCGCCGGGCGGCGGGCGCCTGACCCGCCCTCGGGTGACGGGTCGCGACGTTGCTAGAGTGGCGTCGCACCAGGGGCTGTGGCGCAGTTGGTAGCGCGACTCGTTCGCATCGAGTAGGTCAGGGGTTCGATTCCCCTCAGCTCCACCCTGTGTTCTCCCGCGATCACCAGTCGGCCCGTCGGGCGATGGCTCGCAGTTCGTCCGGGTCGGCCACGGCCTCGGCGGGATCCTCCGGCCAGCGCTCGATCTGCGTCTCGGCCCAGTCGGCCCACCGCGCCACCGTGGCGTAGAGGTCGGTGAAGAACGCCCCGGCGAGCATCCCCTGGGCCGCGCGGTCCTGGTACGGCCCCTCGCCGGCGGCGTACTCGCGCGCGGCGGCGAGGTTCTCGACGTTGCGGTCCCGTGCCCACGCGCGGGCGGCGGCGACGGTGCGCAGGGCGTCCGCCCGCGTGCCGTGCTCGGCGAAGCTCAGCTTGACCAGCTGCTCGAACTCCACGACCGGTCCCTCGCCGGGCTCGGCCAGCCAGGTGGCGAGCGCGGCGCGGCCCTCCTCCGTGATCGCGTAGACGGTGCGCGGCCGGCGCCCGACCGGCTCGGTGGCGGCGGACGCGAGGCCGAGTGCGACCAGCTTCTTCGGCTCCTCGTAGAGCTTGCTCGCGGCGCGCGGCCACATGCGCCCGAGGCTGCGGTCCATCTGCTGGGTCAGCTCGTAGGTGCTCCAGGACCGCACCGCGAGCAGCCCGAGGACGGCGAACGACGTGCTCGTCAGGCGAGGGCTTGACACGTACTCCCCTTGGGACGACATTGATACTCCCCAAGAGAGTACAGGAGAACGCGATGACCACCGTGACGACGTCCGTCGACCCGACCAACCGCGCGCAGGCCGAGGCCTGGGACGGCACCGAGGGTGGCTACTGGGCGACCCACGCCGAGCGGTTCGACGCCGCGCTGGCGCACCACCAGCCGGCGTTCCACGCCGCGGCCGGGATCCGGCCTGACGACCGCGTGCTGGACGTGGGGTGCGGCACCGGGCTGACCACCCGCGCCGCGGCCCGGGCGGCGCCGGCGGGGGAGGCCCTGGGGGTCGACTTCTCCTCGCGGATGATCGACCTGGCCCGCACCCTCGCGGCGGCCGAGGGCGTGCCGAACGCGCGGTTCGCGCGGGCAGACGCCCAGGTCCACCCGTTCCCGACGGCCGGGCTGGACGCGGTGATCAGCCGCACCGGTGCCATGTTCTTCGGGCGCCCCGACGTGGCCTTCGCGAACCTGGCCCGCGCCCTGCGCCCCGGCGGGCGGCTCACCCTGCTCACCTGGCAGCCCGCCGAGCGCAACGAGTGGATCGGCGCGTTCGCCCGCGACCTGGCCGGCCAGGCGCCCCCGTCGCCGCCGCCCGGGACCCCGGGCCCGTTCTCGCTGAGCGACCCCGACCACGTGCGGGACCTGCTCGCGGGTGCCGGCTTCGTCGACGTCGCGATCGACGGCCGGACCGCGCCGATGATCTACGGACGCGACGCCGCGGAGGCGCAGGAGTTCGTCCTGGGGCTCCTCGGCTGGATGCTCGCCGGCCGGACGCCCGGCGAGCGGGAGCGGGCGGTCGCGGCGCTGCGCGCCACCCTGGAGGCCCACGAGGGCCCGGACGGGGTGGGGCTGGCGTCGGCGACCTGGGTCGTCACGGCTCGCCGGCGCTGATGCCGTCCGGCGCTCCTCGGCCGGGCGCTCCTCGGGCGGGCGCCGACGCGAGGGCCTCGCCGAGGATCGCGACCCCGCGGCGCCGCGAGGTAGCCCGGCGGCAGGTCGACCACCCCGCCCGAGCTCAGGATCGGCTCCACGAGGCACGCGGCGGGGCTGCCGACCGACTGGGCGTCGACGAGGTCGAAGCCCAGGTCGAGCTGGCGGCGCCAGTCGAGCTCGCCGTCGGCGTCGACGATGCCGGGGCGGAAGCGGTCGGGCACCGGCAGCGCGACGCCGCCGGGGACCGCCGGCCCGTAGCCGGTGCGGCCCGCGACGTAGGTCGCGCTCGCCGCGGCCTGGGTCATGCCGTGCCACGACCGCGCGAACGACACGACCTCGTACCCACCGGTGATGAGCTTGGCCATGCGCAGCGCGGCCTCGTTGGCCTCGGCGCCCGTCGTCAGGAACACGACCTTGTCCAGGGGCTCCGGCAGCGTCGCGGTCAGCCGCTCGGCCAGCTCGAGGACCGGCGGGCTGAGCATGCCGCTGTGCAGGTGGTCGAGCCGGGCGACCTGGTCGCGGACGGTCGCGACGATCTCGGGGTGGGAGGGCCCGAGGATCGCGCTCATCTGGCCGGAGGTGAAGTCGAGCAGCTCGCGGCCGTCGGTGGTGAACACCGAGCTGCCGGACGCCCGGGCGATGACGTCGGGGGAGAAGTCGCCGCGGCCGGAGTACCGGATCAGGTGCTGGTCGTGGGGCACACCGGTGAGCATCCCCGGTTCAGCGCCAGGACGGCAGCCACAGCTCGGCGTTCCAGCGGTCCGCGGTGATCCAGGCGCCGACGAGGATCGGCCACAGCCACACGAAGTTCGCCACGACCAGGCCCGTGTAGATGCCGACCACGAGCGTGCCGGTGCGGCGGCGTTCGAGCCCCTGCTCGCGGCGCCCGAGGAACTCCCCGAGCGCCAGCACGATCGCCAGCACGAGGAACGGGGCCACCGGCGTCATGTAGAAGAAGTACATCTGCCGGTCGATGTTGGTGAACCACGGCAGGAAGCCCGCGCCGTAGCCCACGAGCACGGCGGCGTGGCGCCAGTCGAAGGCCGTGACGACGCGCCACACCGACCACCCCAGCGCCGGGACCGCGAGCCACCACATCGCCGGCGTCCCGATGAGCATCACCGCCGAGACGCACGACGACGAGCCGCAGCCGAGCTCGCCGGCGCCCGACTCGTAGGAGTAGAGCATCGGGCGCAGGCCCATCGGCCAGGTCCAGGGCTTGGACTCCCACGGGTGCGGCGAGCCGCGCGGGGTGTCGAGCGTGGCGTGGAACTCGAGGACCTTGGTGCTGTAGTAGACGAGCCCGCGCAGCCAGTCGGGCAGCAACCCGCCGGAGGACAGCTGCTGGCCCACGGCGTGGCGGTCGGTGCCGGTCTCGCTGGCGATCCAGGGCAGCCAGCTCGCGACGTAGAGCAGCACGGGCACCGCGAGGCACGCCCAGAGGGCCGGGGCGACGTCGCGCACCAGCGTGCCGACGAACGGGCGCGCGACCCCGGCCGCGCGGCGGGCGGCGGCGTCGAACCCGACGAGCAGCAGGCCGAAGAACGCGATGTAGTACAGGCCCGACCACTTCGCGGCGAGCGAGAGCCCGAGGCACGCGCCGGCCGCGAGGCGCCACCAGCGGATGCCCAGCCGCGGCCCCCAGACGCTGTCGCCGATGCGGCCCTCGGCGACGACGGTGGCCAGGCGCGCGCGGACGTCGTCGCGGTCGACCAGCAGCGCGGCGAACGCCAGCAGCACGAACAGGGCGGGGAAGACGTCGATCATCCCGACGCGCGCGGACACGTGGCTCACGCCGTCGGCGATGAGCAGCACGCCGGCCAGGCCGCCGAGCAGCGTCGAGCGGGTCAGGCGCCGGGCGACGCGGACGATCGCGAGGATGCACAGCGTCCCGGCCAGCGCCGACGCGGCGCGCCAACCGACGGGGTCGTAGCCGAACACCCACTGCCCGGCGGCCATGAGCTGCTTGGCCAGCGGCGGGTGGACGACCAGCTCGTAGCCCGGGTTGTCCTCGTACCCGCCGTTGCGCAGCACCTGCCACGCCTGGGGCACGTAGTGCTTCTCGTCGAAGATCGGGGTGCCGTGGTCGGTGGGCCACCCGAGGTCCCAGAACCGCACGACGCCGCCGACCACGGTGAGCACCAGGGCGACGACCCAGCCGCGCAGGCGGTCGGTGGGCATCGGACGGCCGAGGAGCTGCGCGATCGCCGGGGCGTCCTGCGGTGCGGGACGCGCGGCGGCCGCCGGTGGGGCGGGGCGCGCGACGGTGCTGGTGGCCGTCACGACCACCGATCGTAGGGTTCCGGGGGTGGGGACGGGGTCGGACGGGGTGCTCCTGCTGGCCGCGGTGCCGCTGGGCGACACCGGCGACGCCTCGCAGCGCCTGCGCGACGCCCTCGCCACGGCCGACGTCGTCGCCGCGGAGGACACCCGCCGGCTCTCCCGGCTCGCCGGCGCGCTGGGCGTGACCGTCGGCGGGCGGGTCGTGAGCTTCTACGAGGACGTCGAGGCGTCGCGGGTCCCGGGCCTGGTGGCGGCGGTGCGCGACGGGTCGACGGTGCTCGTGGTCACCGACGGCGGCATGCCCTCGGTGTCCGACCCCGGCTACCGCCTCGTCGTGGCGTGCGTCGACGCCGGCCTGGCCGTGCGCTGCCTGCCCGGGCCGTCGGCGGTGCTCACCGCGCTCGCCGTGTCCGGGCTGCCGACCGACCGCTTCTGCTTCGAGGGCTTCGCCCCGCGTGCCGACGGGCGGCGCCGGACCTGGCTGCGCACGCTGGCGACCGAACCGCGCACCACGGTGTTCTTCGAGTCCCCGCGCCGGCTGGCGTCGCTGCTGGCGGTGGCGGTCGAGGAGCTGGGCGGCGAGCGCCCGGGGGCGATCTGCCGCGAGCTGACCAAGACCCACGAGGAGGTCGTGCGCGGGTCGCTCGCGGAGCTCGCGGCCTGGGCGGACGAGCGCGACGTGCTCGGCGAGGTCACGGTCGTGCTCGGCCCGGCCGTGCCCGTGACGCCGGAGCCCGAGGACCTCGCGGCGCAGGTCCTCGGGCTCGTGGCGGACGGCCGGCGCCTGCGGGACGCGGCGCGCGACGTCGCCGCCGCCCACGGCGTCTCGAAGAACGCGCTCTACGACGCGGCCCTCCGGCTACGTGAGTGAAATCGTGGGCTATAGCCCACAACTTCACTCACGTAGCTCACGGGACCAGCACGAGCTTGCCGGCGACGCGGCGGTGCTGGTTGTCGTCCTGGGCCTTGCCGGCCTCCTCGAGGGGGTAGGTGACGACGGCCGGGGCGCGCAGGCGGCCGTCGGCCAACAGCGCGACGGCGTCGGCGAGGGCCCGGGTCTCGGCGTCCGGGTCGCCGCCGGAGGAGAAGGTGACGCCCAGCTCTTGCGCGCCCGCGTAGTCGGCGATCGTCAGCACCTTCTCGGGCGCGCCCGTGAGCGCGACGAGGTCGCGCAGCGAGCCCTGGCCCGCGGTGTCGACGGCGCGGTCGACGCCCTGCGGGGCCACGGCGCGGACGCGGTCGGCGAGCCCCTCGCCGTAGACCACGGGCATGGCGCCGAGGGCGCGCACGTCGTCCTGGTGGGCCTCGCTCGCCGTGCCGATCACGGTCACCCCGCGGGCGACGGCGAGCTGCACGGTGATCATGCCGACGGCGCCGGCCGCGCCGTCCACCACCAGCGTGGTGCCGGTGTGGTCGCCCGCGCCGAGGCCCAGCAGGCCCAGCACGCGGTCCGCGGTGGCGACGCCGGTCGGCAGCGCCGCGGCGACCTCCCACGCCACCTCGGCGGGCTTGCGGGTCAGCGCCCGCACGGGGGCGAGCGCCTTCTCCGCGTAGGCGCCGCCGACCGACTTGCCCAGCACCTCGTCGCCGACCGCGAGGTCCACGACCCCGTCGCCGACCGCCTCGACCACGCCGGCGACGTCGAAGCCGGGGACCCGCGGCTCGGGCGGCGCGTCCGCCGAGGCCATCGCCCCGCTGCGCAGCTTCCAGTCCAGCGGGTTGACCGGCGCGGCGCGCACGGCCAGGCGGACCTGGCCCTCACCGGGCGCGGGGTCCTCCCGCTCGACGATCTCGAGGACCTCGGGGCCGCCGAAGCGGCGGTACTGCACGGCACGTGACGTCATGCCCGCGCAACGTCCCGGGCGCGCGCTACATGCCCGCGCGCTCGACCGCCGCGAGCGCGACGGTGGCGCCCAGCTCCCACGCCGCCTCGCGCCCGGCGCTCCCGATCTCCCCGGTGGTCTCGCAGACCGCGGCCGCCTGCTCCCACCCGAGCGCGCCGGTGATCCGCAGGACGTCGCGCACCGCGCCCGCGGTGTCCGACCCGCCGTGCACGTAGAGCCCGAACGGACGGCCGACCGTCTGGTCGAGGCAGGGGTAGTAGGCCTGGTCGAAGAAGTGCTTGAGCGCCCCCGACATGGTGCCGATGTTCGCCGGCGTCCCGAGCACCACGGCGTCGCACGCCAGCGCGTCCGCGGGGCCCGCGGTGAGCGCCGGGCGGCTCACGACCTCCACGTCCGCCTCGATCTCGTCGGTGCCCGCGCCCGCCAGGACGGCGGTGAGCAGCTCGTGCAGCGCGGGCGAGGGGGTGTGGTGGACGACGAGCAGGCGCGTCACGCCCGCTCCAGCACCCCGGCGACGAGCCGGTGCAGCAGCTCGCCGGTGCGTGCCGCGGACGCGTGCACCGCGTCGATGACCGCGAGGTGGTCGATCGGGGCGCCCGTGGTGCCCGCGGCGGGGTTGCTGACCAGGGCCACCCCCGCGACGCGCGCCCCGGCCGCCCGCACGGCGATCGTCTCGAGCACCGTGGACATGCCCACGAGGTCGGCGCCCATCCCGGCGAGCATGCGGATCTCGGCGGGCGTCTCGAAGTGCGGGCCCGGCAGCCCCGCGTAGACGCCCTCGACGAGGCCGGGCTCGATCGCGCGGGCCAGCGCGCGCAGCTCGGGGTCGTAGGCGTCGGTGAGGTCGACGAACGCCGGCCCGACCAGCGGCGAGCGCCCGGTGAGGTTGAGGTGGTCGGCGATGAGCACCGGCTGCCCGACCTCGTACGACGGGTCGATGCCGCCCGCGGCGTTGGTGAGCACGACCGTCGTCGCGCCGGCCGCGCACGCCGTCCGTACGGCGTGCACCACCTGCGTGGGCCCGTGGCCCTCGTAGAGGTGCGTGCGCCCCAGCAGCACGAGCACGCGGCGCCCGCCGACCTCCACCGAGCGCGCCGTCCCGGCGTGGTCGGGCGCGCCCGGCGGGGTGAAGCCGGGCAGCTCGGCGACGGGCACCTCGGCCACCGGCGACCCGAACGCGTCGGCCGCCGGGCCCCAGCCCGAGCCGAGCACGACGGCCACGTCGTGGGTCAGGGCGCCGGTGCGGCGCGCGAGCTCGGTCGCCGCCTCCTCGGGCGACGGCAGGGGCGGGGGCTCGAAGTCGATCTCGGTCATCGGCCGGGAGCCTAGGCGGGGGGTCCGGCGAAGCTGTCGGCGACGGCGCGGAACTGCTCGGGCGCCCCCGTCACGTCGGTGCTCACGGCGGTCAGCCGCACGACCCACAGGGCGGTGCCGGACGGCACGAGCCGCGTCCACGTGGTGCGGTCGTCGGTCGGTCCGGAGGTGGTGCGGTAGACGGTCTGCTGCGGCGGCTCGGCACCCGGCGCCGCCGGCCCGACCGCCTCGACCGGCCCCACCGCGCTGGCGTCGACGCCGAGACTCGCGGGGCGGGCGAGCAGGGCGACGTAGTCGGCGGTGCGCTGCGACGGGAAGAACCCGGTGACCCGGTCGATGCGCAGCTCCCGCTGCGCGTCCGGGGACACGAAGCGCACCGCGACGTCGCCGCCGGGCTGCTCGAGGCGGAACTGCTGCCAGTCGGCGGGCACCAGGGCGCTGAAGCCGAGCCCGGTGCCGGCGTAGCGCTCGTCGGTGTCGGCGTGGGCGATGAGCACGGTGCCGGCGACCTCGGGTCCCGCGGCCGTCAGCGACGCCGAGGTCGCGGGCTGGCCGGCCAGGGCGCGGGTGAGCGCGTAGGCCCCGATCGCCCCGAGCGCCGCGACGAGCACGAGCAGCGCCACCACCGCGGCGAGCACCCATCGGGAGCGCCGCGGAGGCCCCGCCGGACGGGCCGACGGCGTGAACGGCAGCGGGCCGGGGTCGACGGCCAGCGGCTGCCCGGTGCCGGTCCCGGTGCCCGTGCCGGTCGTCGGGGGGCGCGGGGGCCCCGGACGCCAGCCGGGCGACCCGGGCGCCGGGGCGCCGCGCGGCGGGGTCCAGCGGGCGGCCGCCGGCGGGCCGGGGGTGCGCCGCGGCGGGGCCGGCGGGCGGCGCACCGTGCGCGTGACCTCCTCGCCCGGCGGCACCCGCGGGCCGACCATCGTCGTCTCGGCGTCCGTGGGTGCGGGCACGCGGGCGGCGGCGGGCCGCGGGGAGCCGGAGCGCGGGGCGCCGTCGGCGGCGGGGGTCTTCGTCGGCTCCGGGGCGGGCTTCTCCGGCGGGGCGGTCGCGGCGGCAGGGGCCGGGGTCTCCGTCGGCTCGTCGGACGGGGTGTCCGGCGCCGCGTCGGGGACCTTCTCCGGCGTCTCGTCCGCGGCCGCGTCCCCCGAGGTCGCCGGGGTGGTCTCCTCCGCGGCGGGGACCTCGGCCGGGCTCTCCGCGTCCTCGTCCGTCGCGGCAGCGGGCTCGTCGGCGGACTTCCCGGCCGCCTTCTCCGTGGGCTCGTCCGCCGGGTCGGCAGGCGTGGCCTCGGGGTCCTCCTCGGCGCTCTCCTCGGCGGCCTCCACCGGGGTCGGCGCGGCTGGTGCCGCGTCCTCCTCCGGTGGCGCGGCTGGGGTCGTCACCTCGGCCGCGGGCGTCTCGGGAGCCTCCTCGGCCGCCTCCGCGGCCGGCGCCTCGTCCTTCTCGTCCGCCGCGCCGTCCTCGTCGCCGCCGGTCGCGGCCGCCGCCGCCGCGCCCACGGCGACCCCTGCGGCGACCGCGGCACCCGCCGCAGCCGGCTCGGAGCCCTCGTCCGCCGCTTCATCCGCATCGGCCGCGTCCTCGGCCGCCTCGGCCGCCGGCTCGTCCTTCTCCGCGGAGTCGTCGGACTCGCCGGACCCGGCCACCGGCGTCTCCGCGCTCGGCGCGTCGGGGTCGTCGGGGTCGTCGGGGCGCTGGGGGGACGGGCGCGGGCGGGGCCGGGGCGAGGCTGCCGTGGCCGGCGGCTCCTCGGGCGTGGCGGCCGGGGAGCCGTCGACCAGCGTCCCCGCGGGCCCCCGCGACGACGAGACCGGCAGGAGCCCCGCCTGGTCGCTGTCCTCGCCGGGCGGCGGGATGCGGATGGCCGCGGTGCGCGGGCCCGTCGACACGGCCAGCACCGGCCCCTCGGGGTCGGAGAGCAGCGGGCGCAGCCGCCGTCGCACGGCCTCGAGCGGCATCCGCAGCGCCGGGTCCTTGACCATCAGGCCCCGGATGACGTCGACCACCGGGCCCCGCCCGTGCGGCACCGGCACCTCGCCGTGCACGACCTCGGTGACCGTGCCGACGGGGTCGCCCGCGTCGTAGGGCGGGCGCCCTTCGAGGCAGGCGAAGAGCGTCGCGCCGAGCCCCCACAGGTCGGCGGCCGGGCCCACGGCGCGGCCCATGGCGACCTCGGGCGCGATGTAGGGCGGCGACCCGAGCACCGTGCCGGTCTGGGTCATCGACTGCTCGGCGGCGTTGCGCGCGATGCCGAAGTCGGTGAGCTTGATCTGCCCGTTCTCGCCGATGAGGACGTTGCCGGGCTTCACGTCGCGGTGGGTGATCCCGGCCCGGTGCGCCGTGGCCAGCGCCGACGCGACCGCGGACCCGATCTCGGCGGCCTCGGGCTGGGTGAGCTGGCCGCGGTCGCCGATGTAGCTGGCGAGGCTGCGCGAGGGCAGCAGCTCCATGACGACGTAGGGCTCGGAGTTCACCTCGACGACGTCGTAGAGCGTGACGACGTTGGGGTGGCTGAGCATCGCGGTGGACCGCGCCTCGCGCAGCGTGCGCTCGCGGACGATGGCCCGCTCGTTCACCGGCACCGACGACAGCCGCACCTCCTTGACCGCGACCGAGCGGTGCAGCACCTCGTCGTACGCGGCCCACACCGTGCCCATCGCGCCGCGGCCGAGCTCGTGCTCGAGGCGGTAGCGCCCGACGATCCGGCGCGGGCCGGAGGAGTCGGCGGCTGCGGGGGTCACGAGACCATCATGGCAACGTCGACCGTTGGACGGACCGCCCCCGGGGTACCCCGGTCCCCAGACGCTGCGACGGACGGGGGGCGACTGCCGAGTAGCGGTGTGCCACGCCGGTGACCTGCACCGACCGGCCGCTCGTCGGCCGGGTCATCCGACCGGTGCGCCGCACACAGCCTCGTCGGGACCCCTCGGCGCGAGCGGCCCCCGATCGGGCGCAACCGCCGACCGGCGCAGGCATGCTGGTCCGGACAGTCGGGCCCGGGACGGGTTCGGCACGGGAGGTGTGTTCGATGACTCTGGCGGAGCCTCGCCCCGCGCCGGCCCCCGTGGCCGACCTCGGCGCCGGCAACGGCCCGGAGTGGATCGACCGCTGGCTCGCCGACCACGCGGGCGACGTGGTCGCCTGGCGGCGCGCCGTCCACGCGCGCCCCGAGCTGGCCCGCCGCGAGCACGAGACCACGCGGCTGTGCGCCGAGACCCTCGCCGCCGCCGGCCTGCAGCCCCGCCTGCTCCCCGGCACCGGCCTCGTCTGCGACATCGGCGAGGGGCCCCGCACCGTCGCCCTGCGGGCGGACATGGACGCCCTGCCGCTCACCGAGCAGACCGACGCGTCCTACAGCTCGCAGGTGCCCGGCGTCGCGCACATGTGCGGCCACGACGCGCACACCGCGATGCTGCTCGGCGCCGGCCTCGCCCTCGCGTCGGCGCCCTCGCTGCCCGGGCGGGTGCGGCTGGTGTTCCAGCCGGCCGAGGAGGTCCAGCCCGGCGGTGCCCTCGACGTCATCGCCGCCGACGGCCTCGCCGGGGTCGACCGCATCTTCGCGCTGCACTGCGACCCGCGCCTCGAGGTCGGCAAGGTCGGCACGCGCACCGGGGCCATCACCTCGGCCTGCGACATGCTCGAGCTGCGCCTGACCTCGCCGGGCGGGCACACCTCGCGCCCCCACCTCACCGCCGACCTGGTGCACGCGCTGGGCACGGTGATCACCGGGCTGCCCGACCTGCTGTCCCGCCGCGTCGACCCGCGCTCGGGCACGGTGCTCGTGTGGGGCACGGTGCAGGCCGGCCACGCCGCCAACGCGGTGCCCCAGCAGGGCGTCCTCGGCGGCACGCTGCGCACCGCCCAGCACGCGACGTGGAACGAGCTCGAGCCGCTGGTGCGCTCGCTCGTCACCGCGCTGCTGGCGCCCACCGGCGTCGGCTACGTGCTCGAGCACCGCCGCGGCGTCCCGCCGGTGGTCAACGACGCGGTCTCGGCCGACCTGCTGGCGTGCGCCGCCGAGCGCGCCGCGGGACCGGGCGCGGCGGTGGGCACCGAGCAGTCCAGCGGCGGCGAGGACTTCGGCTGGTACCTCGAGCACGTGCCGGGCGCGATGGGCCGGCTCGGGGTGTGGTCGGGGATGGGCGAGATGTCCGACATCCACCAGCCCACGTTCGACCTCGACGAACGTGCCCTCCCGGTCGGCGTGCGGACGCTCGTGCACGCGGCCCTGGCGGCGCTCGCGGGTTAGCAGCGCCCAACCACGTCGCACGGCGAACAGCCCGTGGGGCACGATGGCAGCCGTGAGCGATGCGACGGTGACCGCCACTGGTGTGCCCACCCCCGACGCGGGCGTGGGGGAGGTCCCGGTGCTCCCGCCGGTCACGCGCCGCATCGCCGACGAGCTCGCGGTCGGCGAGGGCCGGGTGGCCGCGGCGGTCGAGCTGCTCGACGGCGGCGCCACCGTCCCGTTCGTCGCGCGCTACCGCAAGGAGGCCACCGGCGGCCTCGACGACGCGCAGCTGCGCACGCTCGAGGAGCGCCTGACCTACCTGCGCGAGCTCGAGGAGCGCCGCACGGCGGTGCTCGAGTCGGTGCGCGCCCAGGGCAAGCTCGACGGCGAGCTGGCGGCCCGCATCCTCGGCGCCGAGACCAAGAGCCGGCTCGAGGACGTCTACCTGCCGTTCAAGCCCAAGCGGCGCACCAAGGCGGCCATCGCCCGCGAGTCCGGCCTGGAGCCCCTGGCCGACTCCCTGGTGTCCGACCCGACGCACATCCCGCGCACCGCGGCCGGCGCGTACGTCGACCCGGACCGCGGGGTGCCCGACCGCGACGCCGCCCTCGAGGGCGCCCGCGCGATCCTCGTCGAGCGATGGGCCGAGGACGCCGACCTCGTCGGCGCGCTGCGCGAGCAGATGTGGCGCCGCGGGCGCCTGACGGCCACCTACCGCGAGGGCCGCGGCGGCGAGGGCGACACGGCGGCGGCCAAGTTCTCCGACTACGGCGCCTTCGACGAGAAGTTCACCCGGCTGCCCTCGCACCGCATCCTCGCCGTCCTGCGCGGCGAGGCCGAGGAGGTCCTGGCCCTCACGCTCGACCCCCTGGCCGCCGACGACGACGAGTCCGCGATCGGCGAGGTCTACCTCGCGCGCATCGCCGCCGCCGTGGGCGTCGCCGACCGCGGGCGCCCCGCCGACCGCTGGCTCGCCGAGGCCGTGCGCTGGGCCTGGCGCACGCGCATCCTGTCGCGCCTGGTGGTCGACCTGCGGGTGCGCCTGCGCGAGGTCGCCGAGGAGGGCGCGGTGCTCGTCTTCGCGGGCAACCTGCGCGACCTCCTGCTCGCCGCGCCGGCCGGCGCCCGCCCCACCATGGGCCTCGACCCGGGCCTGCGCACCGGCGTGAAGGTGGCCGTGGTCGACGGCACCGGCAAGGTCGTCGCCACCGACACGATCTACCCGCACGTGCCCCGCCGGCAGTGGGAGGCCTCGCGCACCCGCCTCGGCGAGCTGGCGCGCGAGCACGGCGTCGAGCTGGTCGCCATCGGCAACGGCACCGCGTCGCGCGAGACGCACGCGCTGGTCCGCGACCTCGTCGCCCGCGAGCCCGACCTGGGCCTCACCCCGGCGGTCGTGTCGGAGGCGGGCGCGTCGGTGTACTCCGCGTCCGAGCAGGCCTCCGCCGAGCTGCCCGAGCTCGACGTGTCCCTGCGCGGCGCGGTGTCGATCGCGCGCCGGCTGCAGGACCCGCTGGCCGAGCTCGTCAAGATCGACCCCAAGTCGATCGGCGTCGGCCAGTACCAGCACGACATCGCCGGCACCGCCCTGTCCCGCTCGCTCGACGCCGTCGTCGAGGATTGCGTGAACGCCGTCGGCGTCGATGTGAACACCGCGTCCGCGCCGCTGCTGCGCCGGGTGTCGGGCATCAGCGCGGGCCTGGCCACCACGATCGTCGGCTACCGCGACGAGCACGGCCCGTTCCCGTCGCGCACCGCCCTGCGCGACGTGCCGCGCCTGGGCGCCAAGGCCTTCGAGCAGAGCGCGGGCTTCCTGCGCATCCCCGCCGCGGCCGACCCGCTCGACCGCTCGGGCGTGCACCCCGAGTCGTACCCCGTGGTGCACCGCATCGTCGAGGCCACCGGCACCGACGTCGACGGGCTCGTCGGCAACTCCCCGCTGCTCTCGGGCCTCGACCCGGAGGCGTTCACCGACGAGCGCTTCGGCCGCCCGACCGTGCTGGACATCATCAGCGAGCTCGACAAGCCGGGCCGCGACCCGCGTCCGGAGTTCACCACCGCCGAGTTCGCGGAGGGCGTCGAGCAGATCACCGACCTGACGCCGGGCATGGTCCTCGAGGGCCAGGTCACCAACGTCGCCGCCTTCGGCGCGTTCGTCGACGTGGGCGTCCACCAGGACGGGCTCGTGCACATCTCGGCGATGTCGAAGGACTTCGTCGACGACCCCCGCGCGGTCGTCGGCCCCGGCGACGTCGTGCGCGTCCGGGTGCTCGACGTGGACGTCGAGCGCAAGCGCATCTCGCTGACGCTGCGCGTCGACGAGGAGGAGCCGGCCGACACCGCCGGCGCCCCCTCCGCCCGGCCCGGCGGTGGGCGCGGTCGGGGCCGCGGTGGCCGTGGACGTCCCGGCGCGGCCGCGGCGCCCACGGGCGACGCGCCGGCCGCCGAGGGCGCGCCGAGCACGCCGGCCGAGGGTGGCGGCGGCCGGCGGGGACGCGGGGGCCGGGGTGGCCGCGGCGGCGGTGGCCGGGGCCCCGCGCGTCCGGCGGCCGCGACGACCGGCGGGCAGGACACGGCGCCCGCCGCGTCCGCGCCGGCCGAGGCTCCGCCGGCGGCACCCTCCGAGCAGGCACCCGCCGCGGCGGCGCCCGCCGAGACGGGTGGCCGCGGGCGCGGTCAGGGACGTCCGGGCGGCCGGGGTCCCGGCGCCGGCGGCCCGGGCGGCCAGGGCCAGCGCGGCCAGGGTCCGCGCGGCGGCGGCCAGGGCGGTCGTGACCAGCGCGGGGGCGGCGGCCAGGGCGGCCGCGACCAGCGCGGGGGCGGCCAGGGTGGCCGCGACCAGCGCGGCAGCCGCGACCGCCGCCCGGCCCCCACCAACGACGCCATGGCCGACGCCCTGCGCCGCGCGGGTTACAGCGGCTGAGCCCCGACCGGGCGGACCGGCGGCGGGGTCCCCTCAGAGGTCGGAGATCGGCCCCGGTCCCGGTCCGACGGAGCGGCAGGGGCGCTCGCGGAGCGCGCGGACGTAGTCGTCGGGCGCCCCGGCGGCCTCGGCCGCGTCGGAGAGAACGCCGATGTAACGCGCGGAGGGCAGGCCGCCCTCGTAGGCGTCGAGCACGTAGACCCACGCGAGCTGCGGGCCGTCCATGGTCTGGATGCGCAGGCGCAGCTTCTTGTGCATCCCGAGCTCGCCGCCCTCCCACCGGTCGAGCTGGTCGACGTCGAGCGGGCTGACGTCGTAGAGCACGACAAAGACGCGGGAGTCGGGGTCCTCGACGACGGTGGAGAGCGCGCCCTCGAGCCCGTAGTCCTCGCCGCCGAAGGTCAGACGCCACCCCTCGAGCCACCCCGTCCCCGACATGGGGGAGTGGGGCGCACGTTGCATCATCTGCTCGGGGTCCATGTTGGATCCGTACGCGGCGTAGAGCGGCACGGCGGACAGGGTAGCCAGGACGGACAGGGGCGCCCGTCATCCCCGTCAGGGACGATGGGGGGTGACGTAACAGGAGGGAACCACCACATGACCCGCATCGTCATCCTCGGCGGGGGACCGGCGGGGTACGAGGCGGCGCTCGTCGCCGCCCAGCACGAGGCGGACGTGACCGTCGTCGAGCAGGACAGCCTCGGCGGCACCTGCGTCGCCTACGACTGCGTGCCGTCCAAGACCTTCATCGCCTCAGCCGGTGTGCGCGCCGGGTTCCGGCGCACCGCGGAGATGGGCGTCGACGTCGACGACCCCCGCGTCGACCTGGCCCGCGTCAACGGCCGCGTGCACGGGCTGGCGCTCGCGCAGTCCGCGGACGTGCGGGAGAAGCTGCAGGCCGAAGGTGTGCGCATCGTGGCGGGCCGCGGGTGGTTCGAGGAGAGCGACCGCTCCAGCGCCGCCCACGACCTGTGCGTCGCCTACCCGGACGGGTCCACCGAGACGATCACCGCCGACGTCGCCCTCATCGCGACCGGCGCGTCACCCCGGGTGCTGCCGGACGCGCAGCCCGACGGGAAGCGCATCCTCACGTGGCGCCAGATCTACGACCTCGACGCGCTGCCCGAGCACCTCGTCGTCATCGGCTCGGGCGTGACGGGCGCCGAGTTCGTCTCCGCGTACGCCGAGCTGGGCGTGCCGGTGACGCTGATCTCCAGCCGCGACCGCGTGCTGCCGCACGAGGACCCCGACGCGGCGGCGACGCTGGAGGAGGTCTTCACCGAGCGCGGGGTGACCATCGAGCCGCGCTCGCGCGCCGACAAGGTCGTCGCCACCGCCGACGGCGTGCGGGTGACGCTCTCCGACGGCCGCGAGGTCGAGGGGTCGCACGCACTGATGACCGTGGGCTCGGTGCCGAACACCGCGGACCTCGGCGCCGAGAACATCGGCCTGACCCTGACCGACTCCGGTCACATCACCGTCGACCGGGTCTCGCGCACCGACGTGCCCGGCGTCTACGCCGCCGGCGACTGCACCGGGCTGCTCCCGCTGGCCTCGGTGGCGGCCATGCAGGGCCGCATCGCGATGTGGCACGCGCTGGGGGAGGGTGTGGCGCCGCTGCGCCTCAAGACGGTCGCGTCGGCGGTGTTCACCCGCCCCGAGGTCGCGACCGTGGGCATCGGGCACCAGCAGGTCGAGTCCGGTGAGTTCTCCGCCCGCGAGGTGATCCTCCCGCTGGGGACCAATCCGCGGGCGAAGATGTCCGGGCTCCGCGAGGGCTTCGTGAAGGTGTTCTGCCGGCCGGCCACCGGAGTGGTCATCGGCGGGGTCGTCGTGGCCCCGGTGGCCAGCGAGCTGATCCTGCCGCTCGCCATGGCTGTGCAGAACAACCTCACGGTGGACGACCTCGCCCACACGTTCTCGATCTACCCGTCCCTCTCGGGGTCGGTGACCGAGGCAGGCCGTCGCCTCATGCAGCACGACGACCTGGACTGAGCCCCCGACCTACGCCCAGTCGAACGTGCGGGTGACCGCCTTCTTCCACTGGGCGTAGGTCTCGTCGCGCAGGGTCGGGTCCATCTGCGGCGTCCAGACCTTGTCCTGGGCCCAGTTGTCGCGGATGTCCTGCTCGGAGTCCCAGAACCCGACGGCGAGGCCGGCGGCGTACGCGGCACCGAGGGCGGTGGTCTCGGCGACCACCGGGCGGATGACCTCGACGCCGAGCAGGTCGGCCTGGAACTGCATGAGGACCTCGTTGCCGACCATGCCGCCGTCGACCTTGAGGGTCGTCAGCGGCACGCCCGAGTCGGCGTTCATGGCGTCGATGACCTCGCGGGTCTGGAACGCCGTCGCCTCGAGCACCGCGCGCGCCAGGTGGCCCTTGTTGACGTAGCGGGTCAGGCCGACGATCGCGCCGCGGGCGTCGGAGCGCCAGTGCGGGGCGAACAGGCCGGAGAACGCGGGGACGAAGTAGGCGCCACCGTTGTCGTCGACCGTCTTGGCGAGCTCCTCGATCTCCGGGGCCGACGAGATGATCCCGAGGTTGTCGCGCATCCACTGCACCAGCGAGCCGGTGACCGCGATCGAGCCCTCGAGGCAGTAGATCTGCGGCGCGTCGCCGATCTTGTACCCGACCGTGGTGAGCAGGCCGTTCTTCGACTCGACCTTCTCGGTGCCGGTGTTGAGCAGCACGAAGTTGCCGGTGCCGTAGGTGTTCTTGGCCTCGCCGACCGCGAGGCAGGCCTGCCCGAACGTCGCCGCCTGCTGGTCGCCCAGGATGCCGGACACGGGGACGCCGCTGAACGTGCCGCGGGCCCGGATGGTGCCGTACTGCTCCGACGACGACCGGATCTCCGGCAGGATCGCCATCGGGACGCCGATCTCCTCGCAGAGCTCGGGGTCCCACTCGAGGGTGTCGATGTTCATCAGCAGCGTGCGCGAGGCGTTGGTGGGGTCGGTGTAGTGCAGGCCGCCCTCGGCGCCGCCCGTCGCGTTCCACAGCACCCAGGTGTCCATGGTCCCGAACGCCAGCTCGCCGCGCTCCGCCCGCTCGCGCGCGCCCTCGACGTTGTCGAGGATCCAGCGCGCCTTCGGGCCCGCGAAGTAGGTGGCCAGCGGCAGGCCCGTGCGGGAGCGGTAGCGCTCGGCCCCGCCACCGAGGGCGCCGAGCTCGTCGCAGATCGCCTGGGTGCGGGTGTCCTGCCAGACGATGGCGTGGTGGATCGGCTCGCCGGTGGCGCGGTCCCAGATGACGGTGGTCTCGCGCTGGTTGGTGATGCCGACCGCGGCGATCGACGAGGCGTCGAGGTCGGCGCGGGCGAGCGCCCCGCCGCAGACCTGGCGGGTGTTCGTCCAGATCTCGTTGGCGTCGTGCTCCACCCAGCCGGCCCGCGGGAAGATCTGCTGGTGCTCGAGCTGATCGACCGCGACGACCTGACCGGAGTGGTCGAAGATCATGCACCGGGTGGAGGTCGTGCCCTGGTCGATCGCGGCGACGTACTGGGTCATGCGCGGGGCTCCCTGGCTCGGGTGTGCGTACAGCTGGCGAGTGGTGGGCGTCAGCCCATCTTGACGGGCGCGATCGCGGCGACGGCGGCCGCGAGCGCGGCGCCGATCAGCGGGCCGACCACCGGCACCCAGGAGTAGCCCCAGTCGGGACGGCCCTTGCCGCGGATCGGCAGGATCGCGTAGGCGATGCGGGGCCCGAGGTCACGGGCCGGGTTGATGGCGTAGCCGGTCGGGCCACCCAGCGACTGGCCGATGCCCATGACGATCGCGGCAGCCGCGGCGTAGATGGCGGGACTGTCGCCGTACGGCGCGACGAGCAGGAACAGGACGAGCGCGAACGTCGCGATCGCCTCGGTGACGAGGTTCCACAGCGGCTTCTTGATCGGCGGGTTCGTCGAGAAGATGTTCAGGGTGCCGGCGTTGTCCTCGCTGGCGTCGAACTGCAGCTTGTACACCAGCCAGGCCAGGACCGCCCCGACGAAGGCGCCGAGGAACTGGCCGATGAGGTACCACGGCACGTCGGACCACGGCGTCCCGCCGGCGATGGCGCTGCCCAGCGTCACGGCGGGGTTGATCGCCCCGCCCGAGTAGTCGGCGATGCTCGCGCCGGCGAACACCGCGAAGCCCCAGCCGAGGGTGATGAGGACCCAGGAGGCCGTGTCGCCGTCCGCGTTGGTGCGGGTCAGCAGCACGTTCGCCACGACCCCGGCACCGAAGAGGATCAGCACAGCGGTGCCGAGGAACTCGGAGAAGATGATGCCCAACGCGCTCACGAGGACTCCCGTCGACGGCGACCCGGCCCTGCGGTGTGCCGGCCCCGCGGGGGCGGGGTCGGACGTGATCAGTCTCCGACGCTAGTGGCGCGGCTCACGGTGTGTCCACGGTCGCGGCCGATCAGCGTGGCCCTGCCGGACCGGGGCACCCGGCGGCGAGACGAGGTGGGGTGCGTCCCGCGCGTCCGGTGCCCCGGGTGGTGCCGGGGGTTAGCGTGGGCGGCGAGAGCGTTCTCGGCCCGCGCGGCCGCGGCCCACGCCGGGCCCCGGGCCACCTCGACCGAGGAACACCGAGAGAGGGGTCCCACGTGGCTGGACGAGGCGCACAGGGCGACCGGAGCGGGTCGTCGGAGCACCCCGACGCCGGCACCGCCGCGGAGGCCGAGGCGCTGGACGCGGCCGCCGAGCCCGCGCGGCTCGGTCCGGGCACACGGGCGCGGTCGTGGGAACGGCTCGCCAACGAGCACTTCGACGTCGTCGTGGTCGGCGGCGGCATCGTCGGCACCGGGGCGGCGCTGGACGCGGCCACCCGAGGGCTCAAGGTGGCCCTCGTCGAGGCGCGCGACCTGGCGTCGGGGACGTCGAGCCGGTCGTCGAAGCTGTTCCACGGCGGGCTGCGCTACCTCGAGCAGCTGGACTTCGCTCTGGTCCGCGAGGCGCTGCGCGAGCGCGAGCTCAACATGACCCGCCTCGCCCCGCACCTGATCAAGCCGGTCAGCTTCCTCTACCCGCTGACCAAGCACTGGGAGCGTCCGTACGTCACCGCCGGCGTCACGCTCTACGACACCATCGGCGGCAAGAGCTCGCTGCCCCACCAGAAGCAGCTGACCCGCTCCGGGGCCCTGCGCATGGCGCCGGCGCTCAAGCGCAGCGCGCTGGTCGGGGCGATCCGCTACTTCGACGCCCAGGCCGACGACGCCCGCCACACGATGATGGTGGGGCGCACCGCCGCGCAGTACGGCGCCGTGGTCCGCACGTCGACGCAGGTCGTCGAGTTCCTCCACGAGGTCGACCGCGTCGCCGGCGTCCGGGTCCGCGACGTCGAGACCGGCCAAGAGACCGACGTGCGCGCCTCGGTGGTCGTCAACTGCACCGGAGTGTGGACCGACCAGATGCAGCACGCTGCCGGCACCCGCGGCCGGTTCCGGGTCAAGGCGTCCAAGGGCGTGCACTTCCTGGTCGCCCGCGACAAGATCCCGTCGGACACCGGGATGATCCTGCGCACCGAGAAGTCGGTCCTGTTCATCATCCCGTGGCGCAACCACTGGATCGTCGGCACCACCGACACCGACTGGAACCTCGACCTGGCCCACCCCGCCGCCACCCGCGCCGACCTCGACTACCTGCTCGAGCACGTCAACTCGGTGCTGGTCACGCCGCTGAGCCACGACGACATCGAGGGCGTGTACGCGGGCCTGCGCCCGCTGCTGGCCGGCGAGAGCGAGGAGACCTCGAAGCTCTCGCGCGAGCACGCCGTGTCCCGCGTGATGCCGGGCCTCGTGGCCATCGCGGGCGGCAAGTACACGACCTACCGGGTCATGGCCGCCGACGCGATCGACGCCGCCGCCGAGGACATCCCCAGCCGCGTCGCCCCGTCGGTGACCGACCGGGTGCCGCTGGTCGGCGCCGACGGCTACTTCGCGCTGGTGAACCAGGCCGAGCAGCTGGGCCTGCAGCACGGGCTGCACCCGCACCGCGTGCGCCACCTGCTCGACCGCTACGGCTCGCTGCTGCACGGCCTGCTGGCCATGTGCGACGACGACCCGTCGCTGCTCGAGCCGGTGGAGGCCTCGCCCGACTACCTGCGCGTGGAGATCGCGTACGCGGTGGCCTACGAGGGCGCCCTGCACCTCGACGACGTCCTCGCCCGCCGCACCCGCATCTCCATCGAGTACGCCCACCGCGGCGTCGACTCGGCGGCGGCGGTCGGCGCGCAGATGGGCGAGCTGATGGGCTGGACCGACGAGCAGCGCGAGTACGAGGTGCGCTCGTACATCGAGCGGGTCCAGGCCGAGCGCGAGTCGCAGACCGTCGACACCGACGTCGAGGCGGACAAGCGCCGCGTCGCCGCACCCGACCCGCGCGCCCCGCGCCTGGCGGCGCTCGGCACCGGCTGAGGCTCACCGCCCGGACGGGCGGGCAGGGACGGCGGACGCGCGGCGATGGTGCCGCGTGGACCGCCGCGGTGAGCTGGGTCCATGACGGTCCTGGTCCTCGCGGTGCACCTCGTCGCCGCCGCGCTCGCGTCCCTGCTCGCGGGGGTCTACCTCGCGTTCTCGCTGACGATCATGCCAGCGCTCGCCGGCCTGCCCGACCGGGTGCTGGTGACCGTGATGCAGACGGTCAACCGCGTCATCGTGCGGCCCGGGTTCGCGCTGCTGTTCTTCGGCGCGCCCCTGGCCGGCGTGGCGACGGCGGTGCTCGTGCCCCTGGACGGTGCGCCGCCGGTGCTCGTGGCGCTCGCCGTCGCCGGCGGCGTGCTGCAGGTGGCGTCGATCGTGCTGACCGTCGTGGTGCACCTGCCCCGCAACGACGCCCTCGACCGCGCGGACCCGGACGACGCCGGCGACGTCGCCCGGGCCCGCGAGGCCTTCGAGCGTCCCTGGACCCGCGCCCACCGCGTGCGCACCGCCGTCACGACGGTCGGCGCGCTCGCGCTGGTGGCGGGCCTGGTGTGACTAGTGCCCGGCGACCGGCGTGTTGCGGACCTCGTCGGCCGGCTGCTCGCCGGCCGGCTGCTCGCCCGTGCCGGCGTCGCCCGCGGCCGACTTGCGCCGGACCATGGACGAGACGCCGACCGCGATCAGCCCGATGACACCGGCCGCCATGAAGGCGAGACGCAGGCCGCTCGCGTCCGGCGTGCCGGTGGTCGAGGCCGACCCGATCGCGGCGATGGTCACGAAGCCCGCGGTGCCGGCCGCACCGGCGACCTGCTGCAGCGTCGTGAGGATCGCGCTGCCGTGGGAGTACAGGTGCTCGGGCAGCACCGAGAGCCCTTCGGTGAGCAGCGGCGTCATCATGAGGCCGAGCGAGGCCATGAGCAGGATGTGCGCGGCGATCGCCATCCACAGCGAGGCGTTCGGGCCGAGCGCGGCGAACGTCCACATCGACACCGCGAGGCCGATGGCCCCCGGGATGACGAGCGGGCGCGCACCGACGCGGTCGAACAGGCGGCCGACGGGACGTCCCATGAAGCCGAGCACCAGACCGCCGGGGAGCACGGCGAGGCCGGTGACCGCGGCGCTGAGCCCGAGGACGTTCTGCAGGTAGATCGGCAGCAGGATCGCCCCGGCACCCAGCAGCGACATGAACAGCAGCGCCGACAGGATGATCGCGATGACGAAGGGCCGGTGGCTGAACGGCCGCAGGTCGAGCAGCGCCGACTCGGTGCGCTGGAGCTGCCGCTGGCGGGCGACGAACACGAAGAGGGCGACGGCCCCGATCACCAGGGCCACCCACGGCGGGAGCACGGCGTCGCCGCCGTGGCCGAGCGTCGACAGGCCGTAGACGAGGCCGCCGAAGCCGACGAAGGACAGCGCCACCGAGAGCAGGTCGAGCGGCGTCGACCGCGTCTCGCTCGCGACCCGGAAGATCACGAAGCCGACGGCGAGCGAGGCCAGCGACAGCGGCAGCACGCTCCAGAACATCCACCGCCAGTCGAGCGAGGCGAGGATGAGGCCGCCGATGGTGGGCCCGATGGCCGGCGCCACGGCGATGACGATCGAGATCGTGCCCATGGTGGCCCCGCGACGCTCGGCGGGGATCAGGCGCATCACCGACGTCATGAGCAGCGGGATCATCACCGCGGTGCCGCCCGCCTGCACCACGCGGCCGGCGAGCAGCAGCGGGAAGCCGGGGGAGAGCGCGCAGATGAGCGTGCCGGTGCTGAACAGCGTCATGGCCGCGAGGAAGACCTGGCGGGGCGTGAACCGCTGCAGGATGAACCCCGTGGTCGGGATGACCACGCCCATGGTGAGCAGGAAGCCGCTGGTGAGCCACTGCACCGTCGTGGCCGAGACCCCGAGGTCGCCCGTGAGGTGGGGCAGCGCGACCGACAGGATCGTTTCGTTGAGGATCATGACGAACGCCGACACGACGAGCGTCATGATGATCACCATCGGGCGTGCCGACGTGGTGTCCCGCCGCTCGGGGGCGGCGGGGGTCGGGCCGGTCATCGTTCTCCCTCACAGCGGCGTCCGGGTCGGTCACGGGGTGGTGGACAGAGCATCACACCGACCCCCGACAGGCGAACGGATTCCGCGCGTAGGTGAACCGGGCACGTCGACGGACACCCGGGCGGACCTGCAGACCAGCGCGCCGACCGGTCCTTCTATTCCCCGGGACGGGGTCCGTCCGTCACTGCTGGTGGCGGTAGGAGATGTACGCCACCGTGGCCAGCACGACCGGGACGAGCACGAAGACCCACGGGAACCGCCCGCCGGACAGCGCGAAGAGCACCGCGGCCACGGCCGGGGTCAGCAGCGAGATGAGCCCGGCGTGCCGCGCGATCGCCGCGCCCGCCGGCCCGACGAGCTCGGGCAGGTCCGGCGCGGCCGGCGCCCCGACCGGCTCGGGGCGCGGCGCGGGGACGGCGCGGGCGGCGGACGGGTAGGCCGGGTGCGGTTCGGGCAGGTCGCGGAACAGCGCCTCCAGCTCGGCCCGCGTCGTCGCCCGGGACGCTGCGGCGCACCGGCTGGCGTGCTCCCCGCGCTCCAGCCGCCCGTCACGGCGGTGGGCGTCGAGGGCCTCCATCGCCAGCTCCCGCTCGTGCGCCCCCACGTCCGCCACGCCTCCGAGTATGCGCGGCGCGCGGGCTCAGCTCGCGTCGGGGATCTCGCAGATCACGGCGCCCTGGTTGACGCTCGCGCCCGCCTCCAGGGTCAGCCCGGTGACGACGCCGTCCTTGTGCGCGGTGACGGGGTTCTCCATCTTCATGGCCTCGACGACGACCACGAGGTCGCCGGTCGACACCGTGTCGCCCTCGGAGACCGCGACCTTGACCACGGTGCCCTGCATGGGCGCGGTGACCGCGTCGCCGGAGACCTTCGCCCCGCCGCCGGAGCGCTTGCGCGACTTCTTCTTCGGCGCCGCACCACGGCCGCCACCCCCGCCACCGATGGCGAGGTCGCCCGGCAGCGAGACCTCGAGGCGCTTGCCGCCGACCTCGACGACCACGGTCTGGCGCGGCGCGGCCTCCTCCTCGTCGTCCTCGGCCGGCGCGGCCTCGTACGGCGGGATCTGGTTGTCGAACTCGGTCTCGATCCACCGCGTGTGCACCGTGAACGACTCGGCGCCGTCCGGGGCGGTGAAGGCGGGGTCGTCGAGCACGGCCCGGTGGAACGGGATGACCGTCGGCAGGCCGTCGACGACGAGCTCCGCCAGCGCGCGCCGCGAGCGGGCGATGGCCTGCTCGCGGTCCTCGCCGGTGACGATCAGCTTGCCGACCATCGAGTCGAACTGGCCGCCGATGACGGTGCCGGTCTCGACCCCGGAGTCGACGCGCACGCCCGGCCCGTCGGGGGCGACGAAGCGGGTGACGGTGCCCGGGGCGGGCAGGAAGCCGCGGCCGGCGTCCTCGCCGTTGATGCGGAACTCGATCGCGTGCCCGCGCGGGGTGGGGTCCTCCGTGAAGCGCAGGTGCTGGCCGGCCGCGATGCGGAACTGCTCGAGCACCAGGTCGAGCCCGCTGGTCTCCTCGGAGACCGGGTGCTCCACCTGCAGGCGGGTGTTGACCTCGAGGAACGAGATCGTGCCGTCCTCGCCGACGAGGAACTCGACGGTGCCGGCGCCGGAGTAGCCGGCCTCGACGCAGATGTCGCGGGCCGAGGTGTGGATGCGCTTGCGCTGCTCGTCGGTGAGGAACGGCGCGGGCGCCTCCTCGACCAGCTTCTGGTGACGCCGCTGCAGCGAGCAGTCGCGGGTGCCGACGACGATGCAGTTGCCGTGCTGGTCGGCCAGGACCTGCGCCTCGACGTGGCGGGGCCGGTCGAGGTAGCGCTCGACGAACGACTCGCCGCGCCCGAACGCCGAGACGGCCTCGCGCACCGCGGCGTCGAACATCTCGGCGATCTCGTCGCGCTCGCGGGCCACGCGCATGCCGCGCCCGCCGCCGCCGAAGGCCGCCTTGATCGCGACCGGCAGGCCGTGCTCGTCGGCGAACGCGATCACCTCGTCGGCGTCGGCGACCGGGTCCTTCGTGCCGGGCACCAGCGGCGCGCCGGAGCGCTCGGCGATCTTGCGGGCGGTGACCTTGTCGCCCAGGTCGCGGATGGCCTGCGGCGACGGCCCGACCCAGATGAGGCCGGCGTCGATGACGGCCTGCGCGAAGTCGGCGTTCTCCGAGAGGAACCCGTAGCCCGGGTGCACGGCGTTCGCGCTGGTCTCCCGCGCCGCGTGCAGGATCTTCTCGATGTCGAGGTAGGAGTCCGCGGCGGTCTCGCCGCCGAGCCCGAACGCCTGGTCCGCGAGCCGCACGTGCGGGGCGTCCCGGTCCGGATCCGCGTACACCGCGACGCTCTTCAGGCCCGCGTCGGTGCACGCGCGCACCACCCGCACCGCGATCTCGCCGCGGTTCGCGACCAGGACGGTGTGCAGCGGGTCGAACCCCGTCGGGGCGGACGCGGCCATCGGTTGACCTCCTGGGGGATTCCTCGCTGAACCGGGACGGTCGGGGCAGTCTAGGTGCGGCCGGACGGCGGCCCGGCCGGGTCACTCTCTCGCACTCGGCCCCGGCCCGTCGCGGGCCTGGGCGTGGCCATGACCACACGCGTGACCACGGCCGAGATCGCGCCCCGGTGCGGGTCGCCCCCGCACCGCGGCCTACGGTCGGCGACCGATGCAGCCTTGGTGGTGGCGGTCGGTGACCGCGTGCGCGATCGTGCTGGTGCTCGCCGGCCTCGTCGCGGTGTTCGCCGGTGCCGTGGGCGCCGACCGCGCGGCCGCGCTGCGCCTGGCCGGGGAGTCGTCGGCGGGCGCTCCGGCGGCCGCTCCGTCCGATGCCCCGGCTCCGTCGTCGAGTCCCGCGGAGGAGCCCGAGCCGGCCCCGGCCACCCCGAGCGAGGAGCGCGTGCCGGACGCCGCGTCGTCCACGTCCCTGGCCCTGCTGCCGGGCTGGCGCGTCGTCCCGTCGCAGGACGTCGTCGAGGTGCCGCCCGGGCGCTTCGCGGGCGCCACGGTGCTGCAGCGCGGCGAGGGCACGGTGGTGCTCGTGGGCCTGGCCGACCCCGCCCGCGTGCCGCCGCGCGCGGACCCGGCCGCACCCGACCCCGCGCAGGAGGAGGCGCTCGCCGCTGAGGCGCGCCGGCTGGCCGACGCCTACGCCGAGCTGCTCGCCCCCGGCGCCGAGACCGCGTCGCTGACCGACAACGCCGAGGTGATCGCGGACCTGCCCACCCGTACCTCGGTGCGGCGGGTCGAGGGCGGCGGGCTCGACGGTGCGCTCGTGCGCGTCAGCACCCTCGCGGCGACCGGCCGCACCCTGACGGTGCTGGCCGTGGCACGTCCCGCGCCCGACATCGACGCGCAGGGCGACGCCGCGGACGCGCTGGTGCGCTCGCTGCGCCTCGAGCCCGCGCCCTGACGGTCGGCGCCTCAGCCTGCCGGGGCTCAGCCGACGGGCGCCGTGCGCGGACCCGCCGAGGCGGCCCACAGCGCGTCGACACCGACGCCGATCTCGGCGAGCAGCCGGCGGGTCAGGGGCAGGCTCAGGCCGACGACGTTCGACGGGTCGCCCTCGATGCCCTCGACGAACCAGCCGCCCCGCCCGTCGAGCGTGAACGCCCCGGCGACGGACAGCGGCTCCCCGCTCGCGAGGTAGGCCTCGAGCTCGGCGGTGGTCGGCCGCGAGAACGTGACGGCGGTGCGGGCGTGGCCGGCCAGCTCCTGGCCCGGCGCCCCGCCGCCGACCCGCACCAGCGCGTGCCCGGTGAACAGCTCGGCGGTGCTGCCGGCCATCTGGTCCCAGCGCCCGCGGGCGACGTCGGCGGAGCCGGGCTTGCCCACCAGCTCGCCGTCCAGGAACAGCATCGAGTCGGCGCCGACGACCACGCACTCCGGCTCGACCGCCGCGACGCGGGCGGCGACCGTGCGCGCCTTGGCCAGCGCCAGCGCCGTGACGGTGTCGACCGCCGAGGCCTCGGGGCCGAGCTCGGCGAGCAGGGCGTCCTCGTCGACGTCGGACACCTCGACGAGGGGCTCCACCCCGGCACCCCGCAGGATCGCCAGACGGGCCGGGGACGCAGACGCGAGGACCAGACGCACGGGGCGGAACCCTACGTCGGCAGCGGTGCGTCGGCCGCGGGGCCGTCCGTCCGGCGGGCCACGCCCGCGAGGATCGAGACGTGCGTCGGGCGTTCGAACCCGCGCCAGCGGCAGACGTCGACCACGCCCGGCTCGATGAGCGCGAAGCCCGCGAACAGCGCCTCGATCTCCGAGCGGGACCGCAGGTGACCGCCGCGCGGGGTGCGGGCGTAGGCGGCGTGGATCTCGGCGAGCTCGCCGTCGGACAGGTTCTCCGAGCTGCCGGCGGAGAGCACCAGATAGGAGCCCGGGACCATCCGGCGGCGGAAGTGCTCGACGATCCGCCGGGGCTCGTCGCCGGCGGAGAAGTGCAGGACGGCGACGAACATGACCGCGACGGGGCGGTCGAAGGCGATCAGCCGTGCCACGTCGGGGTGGTCGGTGATGACGTCCGGGTCGTGCATGTCGGCGTCCACCACGGCGAGCGCGGGGTCGTCGGCGAGCTGCGCCCGGGCGTGGGCGAGCACCACGGGGTCGTCGTCGACGTACACCACGCGGGCGTCCGGGTGGGTGCGGCGGGCTACCTCGTGCACGGTCGGCGACGTGGGGATGCCAGTGCCGATGTCGATGAACTGCGTGATCCCCGCCGCCGCGAGGTGCTCGACCGCGCGCACGAGGAACGCCCGGTTGTTGCGCGCGAGCTGCCGCTGCTCGGGGTGACTCGCGATCACCGCCTCGGCCGCCTCGCGATCGGCGGCGAAGTTGTCCCTCCCGCCGAGGTAGTAGTCGTACATCCGCGCGGGCGAGGGCACGCCGCTGTCGAACCCCTCGGTCACCGTCGGCCCCCTCGCACGGCGCCACCGTAACCGCCGGGCGCCCTGACCTCGGCGCGCATCAGAACGGTGGGTCGTCGGGTCGCCCGTGGCGTCCGGGTGGGCGGGTGGTGTCGGGGTCGGGGTAGGGGTCGTTGGTCCAGAGGGGTTCGTCGCTGGCGAGTTCGGTGGGTGTGGTGCTGGAGCGGGGCCGGAAGGTCGCGGGCGGCGGGATGTCGGGGGCCGCGGCCTGGGGGTGCTGGTGGTAGGTGTGGCCGGTGGGGCTGGTCCAGGTGAAGGTGCCGGGTGCGGTCTGGTCGAGGTGCCAGCCGGCTTCGTGCTTGAGGCGGTGGTCGTGGCGGCACAGCGCCCCGAGGTTCGCCCCGGCGGTGGGGCCGCCGGTGGTGGCGGCGCGGGTGTGGTCGATGTCGGCGGCCACCGACGACGCCCGGCACGGCGGGAACACGCAGGTGCGGTCGCGGACCTGGATCCAGCGGGTGAGGGCCTCGGGCGGCAGCCGGCGCGCGGCCTCGGCCGCGGTGTCAGGTTCCGGGGACCGCCACGCGGCGTACTGCGCCTGGAGCTCTTCGATGACCTCGGTCCAGCCGGGGTGCTCGGCGGGGCGGAGCCGGTCCAGGGCGCCTTCGTCGATGTGGAGCTCGAGCACCGGGCGCGGCCCGACCGCAGGGGTGTCGGGTGGGGTGTCGGGTGGGTCGGGTGGGGTGGTGGCGTAGCCGCGGGGGCGGCGGCGCAGCAGCAGCGCCGCCACCGGCAACCCCTGGTCGTCGGTGACCGCGACCCGCCACTGCGCCGAACAGAGCTGGCGGGCGAACTGGCGGGCCAGCACGCTGTGCACCACCCCGTAGCCGGGCATGGTCGCGGGCTTCTCGTCGAGCCCCAACAACGTCAGCAGACCCACCCGCAGCTCGATCCGCGACCGCCGCGGACCACCACCACGCTGCGCCGGCTCCCCGTCGGGCTCCCCGTCGTCTTCGGCAGGCTCTCGGGCGGGTCGGGTGCGGCCGACGTGCTGGGGTGACCGGCGGCCCGGTGGGTCGGTGGGGTCGGCGGCGGCGATGACCGCGGCGATGACGGAGTCGTCATCCTGGCCCGACCCGCGCGGGGACAGCAGCGCCAGCAGGATGTCGGTGCGGATGGTGTCGATCAGCCCCGGGTGGCCGAGGGCTTTGGCGCGCACGGCCATGGCGTCGATGTGCGCCGCCGACCGGCAGCCGGCGTCGAGGGGCAGATCCAGCGCGGACAGGTTGAGCGTGCCGGCCTCGGTGCGCCGCGTCCGCACCCGACGCTGGCGCCGTGCGTTGTCGTAGAGCCGGGCCGCCCACCCGGGGTCGAGCCCGCGGGCGAGGTGCTGGATGCGGTCGATCAACCCCGACAACGTCAACCGTGGCGCGTCGGGTAGGACCTCGCGCACCACCCGGGCGGCGTGCTCGGCCGACAGCGACGAGGTCCAGGTGACACAGATGCGGACGCGGTCGGTGTCGATGCGCCCGGCGTCCCACGCCGCCCACAGCTGCGGGATCGCGGCGATCGCGGTGTCGGCCTGCCCCAGCAGCTTCCCCACCCGGGTGCGGGACTCGTGCAGCACCACCCGCAACTCATCGGCGGAGAACTCGCCCATCCCTTCGCGGCGGCCGCCGGGCCGGTCGGGGTCGGCGAGGGCGGCTTCGCGGGCGGCGAGGGCGAAGCGGGCCTCGTGGTGGGACAGCTGGCGGCGCCACGCCCGCGCCAGCACCACGGTGTCGTGCGGGGACACGGTGCGGGGGTCGACCTGCTCGAGCAGCGCGCCCAGCGCCGCACCCGGAGGGGTCGTGCCGACACCCTCCGGCAGCGATGCGAACACGTGTTCGAACATGGGTCGACACTAGCGCCCACCCCCGACAACGACGGGCCGTTCGGGGAAGGCCGTCAGCTCCGGAATCCCGGGTCCGCCTCGTGCGCCACCGGCGCCCGCCCCTTCGGCTGCTCCCAGTCCTCCTGCCGGCCCAGGGCGGTGAGGTCGAGCAGGTGGTAGCCGTGCATCATCGCCTCGACCCCGCGGCCGTACGCGGCGTAGGTGTGGAACACGTCGTCGCCGTCGCGCACGAACGCGCTGATCCCGGGCTGCTCGCCGACGTGGTCGAGCATCCAGCCGAAGCCGGAGGCGACCAGCTCGTCGGCGCCGCGGAAGTTGTAGCTCACGGGCGCGACGGACGCGTCGAGCGTCGTGTGGAAGTCGTGGTTGAAGGTGCTGTCGGCAGACGAGTACCAGGCGAAGGTCCAGCCGCGGGCCTCGGCCACGGCCGCGAGCCGCGGGAACGGCGCCCGCGACACGGCGGCGAACGCGGTGTCCCGGCGTGCGAGGTGCTCCCGCACGCCCTCGCCCGTGTCGGCGGCCATCGCGCTGCAGCTGTGACAGGGCACGTCCCACGCCGGGTCGAACATGAAGTGCTGGAGCACGAGCTGCCGGTGACCGCCGAACAGGTCGAGCAGCCCGACCTCGCCGGTCGGACCGGTGAAGCGGTAGTCCGCCTCGACCCGCACCATCGGCAGCCGCCGGCGGTCGGCGTTGAGCACGTCCCGCGCCCGCGTCAGCTCCTTCTCGCGCTCCAGGAGCGCCCGTCGCGCGGCCAGCCACTCGTCGCGCGAGACCACGTCCGGCATCGCCATCGTCCTCACCTCGTCCGATCGACTTGCGTGAAGCAAGCACGGTAGGACGGTGGCTTGCTTCATGCAAGCACGGGGAGTCGACTGCTCAGTCCGGCAGCGATGCCTCTTCCGCCGTCGGGCGGTCGCCGTGGCGATGCACGATGCGCCAGACGCCGTCCTCCCGCCTGTACACGTGGGTGACCCGGAGCGTGTAGGAGACGGGTTCGCCATCGACGACGAATGTCTTGTGCTCGAACCCCACGGTGAAGGCCAGGTCCCCGGACGCCCCGGCGGCGACGAGCTCGAGGTCGTACTCGCGCAGGTGCTTCCCCGTGAAGCGCCCGGCGAGCCGGTGGAAGGTCTCGTCCACCTCGTCCCAGCCGCGCCGGAGCCCTCCGGCGGCGCCGAAGAGGGTGACCGGGTCGTTCCGCGACCACGTGTCGCCCCGCGCGTCGGCGTCACCGCGGCACAGGGCCTCCTCGGCGTCCCGCTGTCGCGGCAGCATCTCGCCCAGGAATGCCTCGACCTCGCCCGTCCGCGCCATCGCCCCCACTTCCGATACATTTCTTACTCATCGAATACAAGGAGGTTGTACCCGATGTCCGAGGGCGTCAAGAGGCGCTACGACTCCACCCGTCGGCGGCAGCAGGCGCAGGAGAACCGCCGTCGTGTCCTCGACGCTGCGCTCGAGTTGTTCGTGGACAAGGGCTATGGCGCCACGACGATGGCCGAGGTGGCCGGAGCGGCGGGGGTCGCCGTGGAGACGGTCTACGCAGCGTTCCGCACCAAGCTCACGGTGCTGCGCCGGGCGTGGGACGTCGCCGTGGGCGGCGACGAGGATGACCTCCGCCTCCTGGACCGGCCCGAGCTGCGGGCCGTCTTCGCCGAGCCCGACCTCGCCGCGCGGTTGGTGCGGTTCGCCACCGTGAACACGGCGATCATGCGACGGACCGCCCGACTGCGCCTCGCCATCCAGGGCGCCGCCGGCGGTGACCCCGGGGCCGCCGAGTTCCTCGCCGAGATCGATCGGGAACGCCTCGCGGCCATGGGCGAGCACGCCCGGGCCGCGGAGGTCACCGGGCAGCTGGCCGTGCCCGAGGACACCTGCCGCGACGTCCTCTTCGCCACCACCGACGGGTCGCTGTGGCTCACCCTCGTCCGTCGGCGCGGGTGGTCCGACGAGGCCTACGCCGCCTGGCTCGCGCAGCTCTGGACGGCGACGCTCGTCACGCCGGAGCCGTCAGAGCTGTAGCACCGCCTGCACGTCGAGGTGGATCTGGATCGTCGACCCGACGACCGGGACGCCCCGGGCGACCATCTGCTGCCAATTGAGCGTGAAGTGCTCCCGGTGCAGCGAGGTGGTGGCCGTCGCGCCGATCCGGGTGCCGTTCCAGGTCTGGGTGCCCAGGTAGGTGGTCTCGAGGCGGACGTCGTTGGTGCGGCCGCGGATGGTGAGGTCGCCGTCGATGGTCCAGGTGTTGCCCGCGCGCACCGCGAACCGCGTGCTGGAGAACTGCAGCTGCGGGTGGTCGTCGACGTCCAGGAAGTCCTGGGAGCGCAGGTGGGCGTCGCGCTGGGCGTTGTGGGTCTCGATGCTGGCGGCGTCGATGACGACGTCGATGCTGGAGTCCTCGAGGTCCTCGGCGACGACGATCGACCCGCGGAACCGCGTGAACTCGCCGTACACCCGCGACAGGGCGATGTGGCGGGCCACGAACCCGAGCCGGCTGTGGGCGTCGTCGATGACCCACTCGCCGGGCGTGGGGCGGGTGCTGCCCTGGTCGGCGGACAGGGTCAGGGCGCCGAGGGCGGCGTGGTCGCCGCGGCCGACGACGAGGTCGCGGGTCAGGGTGCGGTAGCCACCGAGGGTGGCCCGCAGCGAGTAGGACCCGCTGGGCACGGCCGCGGTGTAGAAGCCGAACGGGTCGGTGGGCGACTCGGTGACCACCCGCCGCAGGCCCTCGGCCTCGACGACGGCCACACTCACGCCGGGCAGCGGCCGGCCCTCGACGTTGCGCAGCTGGGCGCTGACCAGCCCGCCGGTGGGCGGGATCGGCAGGAGGGCGTGGTCCGCGTCGCGGAAGGACTCGCCCCCGACGAGCGTGCGACGGCGTCGGCGCAGCAGGGCCATCAGCGCGGGCGGGCCGAGGCGCGCCAGCCGCCGGGCGCGGGGTGGACGGGGCCGCGCACGAGATCGACGCGGCGCGACCACGTGGACGGCGGCGGGGGCTCCGGGGCCTCGTCGTCCCCACCGCCCGCGGCCGCGAGCACGACGGTGAGCGCCGCCAGCTCCGCGGCGTCGGGCTCCCCGCGCACGATGCGGAGGAGCGGGCGGGCCGGTGCCTCGTCCTCGCTCACAGCCACACCTCGTTCGCTGCGCTCACAGGGGCACGTTCCCGTGCTTGCGCGGCGGCAGCGTCTCGCGCTTGGTCTCGAGCATCCGCAGCGAGCGGGCGACGTAGCCGCGGGTGTGCGACGGCGGGACCACGGCGTCGACGTACCCGCGCTCGGCGGCGACGTAGGGGTTGGCCAGCGTGTCCTCGTACTCCTGCTGGAGCTCGGCGCGCCGGGCCTCGACGTCGCCGCCCTCGTCGGCGACCCGGGCCAGCTCCTTGCGGTACAGGATGCTCACCGCGCCCGACGCGCCGGTGACCGCGATCTGCGCGGTGGGCCAGGCGATGTTGACGTCGGCGCCGAGGTGCTTGGAGCCCATGACGTCGTAGGCGCCGCCGTAGGCCTTGCGGCAGATGACCGTGACCAGCGGGACCGTCGCCTCGGCGTAGGCGTAGATCAGCTTGGCGCCGCGCCGGATGATGCCGTCGTACTCCTGGTCGGTGCCGGGCAGGAACCCCGGCACGTCGACGAAGGTCAGCACCGGGACGTTGAACGTGTCGCACGTGCGCACGAAGCGGGCGGCCTTCTCGCTGGCGCCGATGTCGAGGCATCCCGCGAGCTGGGTGGGCTGGTTGGCCACGATGCCCACCGGCCGGCCCTCGACGCGGCCGTAGCCCACGACGATGTTGGGCGCGTACAGCTGCTGGACCTCGAGGAACTCGCCCTCGTCGACCACGCGCGTGATGACGTCGCGCATGTCGTAGGGCTGGTTGGGGGAGTCGGGCACGATGCTGTCGAGCTCGAGGTCGGCCTCGCCGATGCCCTCGGGCACCGAGCCCGTCTCCTCCTCGCCGGGGATGCGCGGCGGGTCGGTGAGGTTGTTCGACGGCAGGTAGCCCAGCAGCTCCTGCACGTAGGCGATCGCGTCCTCCTCGTCGGAGGCCAGGTAGTGCGCGTTGCCCGAGGTCTGGTTGTGGGTGCGGGCGCCACCGAGCGCCTCGAACTCCACGTCCTCGCCGGTGACCGTCTTGATGACGTCCGGGCCCGTGATGAACATGAACGACGTCTCGTCGACCATGATCGTGAAGTCGGTGAGCGCGGGGGAGTACACCGCGCCGCCGGCCGCCGGGCCCATGACCAGCGAAATCTGCGGGACGACGCCCGAGGCGTGCACGTTGCGCCGGAAGATCTCGCCGTAGAGGCCGAGCGCGACCACGCCCTCCTGGATGCGCGCGCCGCCGCCGTCGTTGATGCCGACGACCGGGCACCCGATCTTCATGGCCACGTCCATGACCTTGACGATCTTCTCGCCGTAGACCTCACCCAGCGCCCCGCCGAACACCGTCGCGTCCTGGGAGAACACGCACACCGGGCGCCCGTCGACCGTGCCCTGGCCGGTGACCACACCGTCGCCGTAGGGGCGGTTGGACTCGAGCCCGAAGTTGGTCGAGCGGTGGCGCGCCATGGCGTCGAACTCGAGGAAGGAGCCCTCGTCGAGCAGCAGGTCGAGGCGCTCGCGCGCCGTCTTGCGGCCCTTGGCGTGCTGGCGCTCGACGGCACGCTCGCTGCCGGCGTGCACGACGTCGTCCTGACGCCGGTGCCAGTCGGCCAGCTTGCCGGCCGAGGTGTGGACGTCCGGCTCCTCCGAGGCCCCACCCTTCGAGCTGTCCGGCTGCGGCAACGGCTCCGTCGCGGCGGTCATGGCGGCACCCTAGCGACCGCCCCCGACACGGCCCCGGTTCGCGGCGGCGAGGTGATCAGTCGCACTACTACGGTGCGCGCCCGTGGCCGCACCCCTGGACCGAGACGCCCTGCGACGCACCCTGGGACCCCCGGCGGGCCCCTGGGCGTCGCTGGAGGTCGTGACGAGCACCGGCTCGACCAACGCCGACCTCGCCGCCCTGGCCGGTGACCCGGCCGCCGCCCCCGACCGCACCGTCCTGGTCGCCGAGCACCAGGACGCCGGGCGGGGCCGCCGCGACCGGGTGTGGTCCGACCGCGCGGGCGAGGGCCTGACGTTCTCGGTGCTGCTGCGCCCCCGCGAGGTGGCCGTCGAGCGCTGGGGCTGGGCACCGCTGCTCGCCGGGCTGGCGCTGGTCGAGGCGGTCGGGGAGGTCACCGGGGGCGAGGTCCCGGCCGCCCTGAAGTGGCCCAACGACCTGCTGCTCGGCGACGCGGGCGCCAAGGGCGCGGGCGTGCTCGCCGAGGTCGCGTCCGGCGGGGGCGACGAGCGCGCGCTGGTGGTCGGGATCGGGCTCAACGTCACCACGCCCGTCGACGACCTCCCCGCCGGCGGCACCTCGCTGGCCGCCGAGGGCGCCGGGTACCTCGGGCGGGACACGGTGCTGGTGGCCGTGCTCCGGGCGCTCGCCGACCTCGACGACCGCTGGCGCTCCGCGTACGGCGACGTGGTCGCGGCGGGTCTCGTCGACGACTACCGCGCCCGCTGCGCCACGCTCGGGCGCGAGGTGACGGTGACCCTGCCCGGTGGACGGGTCCTCGAGGGCCGCGCCGTCGACGTCGACCGCGACGGGCGCCTCGCCGTCCGCGAGGCCGGCGGCGACACGACCGTGGTGTCGGCGGGCGACGTGGTCCACGTGCGGCCCGCGGGTCGCTAGCCTCGACCCGCCGGGTCGAGGAGGTGCGCGTGGCCTATCCGGACGCCGTCCTGCGTCGCGGCGAGCACGTCCTCGCCCACCGCCGCCCGCACTGGCGCATGCTCGTGGTGCCCGCGCTGGTCCCGCCCGCCGCGGCGTTCCTCGCGGCGTTCCTGGCCGCGCTCGCGACGACGGTGCCCTCCGACGCCACCCGCACGGCGCTGCGGCTCGCGCTGGTCCTGCTCGCGGTGCTGGCCGTCGCGTGGCTCGCGGTGCTGCCGCTGGTGCGCTGGCGCTGCACCCACCTCGTCGTCACCGACCGCCGCCTGCTCGTGCGCGAGGGCGTGCTGGCGCGCGAGAGCGTCGACGTCGCGGGCGCGACGATCACCGGTGTCCGCACCCGGTGCACCGGGTTCGAGCGCGCGCTGGGCTCGGGCACGCTCGTGGTGGCGACGGTCGGCACCGAGGAGCCCTGGGAGTTCTCCGGTCTCGGCCGCGTCGAGCGCCTGGCGACCATGGTCGAGGGCGTCGCCGCCGACCGGGGCGGGCTCGGTCGGGCGGTGACGGCCGGGCCCGCGGACGAGGACCTCGAGGACGACCTCGACGAGGATCTCGCGGACGACGAGGACGACCTCGACGACGACCCGGAGCCCGTGCCCGCGGGCGGGCCGGTCAGGCGCTGGCGGTCCCGCCGGGCGCGCGCAGCCCGAACATCCCGGTGAAGCGGCCCCGGTAGACGGTGACGGGGTCTGCCCCGTCGTCCCCGCGGGTCAGCGTGCCGACGAGCGTCACCAGGCCCAGGTTCGGCCGGCTCGCCGACACCCGCGCGGCGACGATCTCCAGCGCCGCGTCCAGCCGGTCGCCCGGGAACACGGGCGCCGGCCAGGCGATCTCGTCGCCGCCCGGCGACCCCAGCGCCGCCGCCCGGGACAGCAGCCCGTCGACGTAGCAGCGCATCCACAGCGACGCGGTGAACCACCCCGACGCGCACAGGCCGCCGAACAGCGAGTCCCGCGCGGCCTGCTCGTCGACGTGGAAGGGCTGCGGGTCGAAGCGGCGGTTGAAGGCGAGCATCTCGTCGCGGTCGACGACCACGGAGCCCAGCGCGATGCGCCGGCCGGCGGGTAGGTCCTCGAAGCAGACCTCGGGGGCGGTCACGGCGGTGATCGTGCCAGCCGACGTCTTCCCGGGTGGGACGGAACCGTGCGCCGCCCGGCTGCGTCGGAACCCGTGTGCGGGCGGCGGAGCTGGCGGGCTGGCTGGAGGCGGCCGGGGTGGCGGACGCGGCGGTCAGCGTGGGCGCGGAGGCCGACCGGGCGTGGTGCGTGCGCGCCGTGCCCGGCGGCGGCGAGGGCGGTGAGGGCAGCTGGGAGGTGTTCTGGTGCGACGGCGGTGGGCGCTTCGAGTGGACGCGGTTCGACGACGAGTCGGTCGCGTGCTTCTCGCTGTTCGGGCGGCTGGTGTGGGCGCGGCTCGCGGGGGCGTGAAGTCCGTGCGAGACCACTGCTCGCTCCGGCACCCGCCGCTCGCCCGCAGACCCCGTCCCGCCGCCCGCCGCGGTCCGTGATCGTGTCCGCGTGGGCCGTGCCGGTCCTGGTGATCGGCCAGTTCGCGATGGTGGCGGTCCTGCCGGTGGCCCTCGTGCTGATCGGGACGCTGCGCGACGCCCGGCTGCGCGCGCTGCGGCCGTGGCCTACGCGGTCGCCTTCCACGTGCTCCGGCGCCGGGACCGCGCGGCGGCGTGAGCGACCTATCCGCGGGCGGTGCCCACCAGGGCCAGCGCGGCGTCGTGCAGCTGCCCGTTGGTGGTCAGCGAGTCCCCGCCGTCGGGCCGCGCGGCGCCGGAGAGGTCGGTGAGACGGCCCCCGGCCTCCTCGACGAGCACCTGGGCCGCGGCGAGGTCCCAGGTGTTGGCCTCGGGCTCCACGGCGACGTCGAGCACGCCCTCGGCGACGAGGCAGTGGTGCCAGAAGTCGCCGAACGCGCGGCTCTCCCAGCACGCGCGGGTCAGCGCCAGCCACCGGTCCTGGCGCTCGAGGGTGCGCCAGCTGTCGAGGTCGGTGGTCGAGGCGTAGGCGTCGGCGAGGTCGGCGACGCCCGACACCGCGATCGGCCCCGCGTCGACGCCACGGGCGGGGTCGCGGGTGAACGCGCCCCCGCCCTGCGCGGCCCACCAGCGCCGGCCCAGCGCCGGGGCGCTGACCACGCCGACCACCGGGCGCCCGCCCTCGACCAGCGCGACGAGGGTGGCCCACACGGGCACGCCGCGGGAGAAGTTCTTGGTGCCGTCGATCGGGTCGATCACCCAGACCCGCCCGCCCCCGAGCTCGCCGCCGCGCTCCTCGCCGAGCACGGTGTCGTCGGGGCGCTCGGTGGCGAGGACGGCGCGCAGCCGGTCCTCGCACGCGGTGTCGGCGTCGGTCACCGGCGTGCGGTCGGGCTTGCGCTCGACGCGCAGGTCGACGGCGCGGAAGCGGGGCAGGGTCACGGCGTCGGCGGCGTCGGCGAGGTCGAGGGCGAGCGCGAGGTCGGCGGCGCGCCCGGTCGCGGGGGTCCCGGGGCTCATGGTCGGCGATCGTGCCAGTCGGCTGCCGCGTGCGGGCTAGGCTGGCTGCGTGACCACGGTGCTGCTCGTCGAGGACGACGCGGCGATCGCCGGACCCCTGTCCCGCGCCCTGCAGCGCGAGGGCTACGAGGTCGACGTCGTCGCCGACGGGCCGGCGGCGCTGACCCGTGCGGGCGGGGCCGGGCCGGACCTCATGGTGCTCGACCTGGGCCTGCCCGGGATGGACGGGCTGGAGGTCTGCCGGCGCGTCCGGGTCGACCAGCCGGACCTCCCGGTCCTCATGCTCACCGCCCGCACCGACGAGGTCGACTTCGTCGTCGGGCTCGACGCCGGCGCGGACGACTACGTCGGCAAACCCTTCCGGCTGGCCGAGCTGCTCGCCCGGGTGCGGGCGCTGCTGCGCCGCCGGGCGCCCGAGGTGCTCGACGCGGCCGGGGTGCGGCTGGAGCCCTCGGCGCGGCGGGTGACCGTCGACGGCGCCGAGATCGGGCTGGCCAACAAGGAGTTCGAGCTGCTGCGCGTGCTCATGGCGCACGCCGGCCAGGTGGTCTCGCGCGAGGAGATCCTGCGCGAGGTCTGGAACGACCCCGAGATGAAGACGTCGAAGACGCTCGACATGCACATGTCGTGGCTGCGCCGCAAGCTCGCCGACGAGGGCGGCGGCACCGGCAAGCGCATCAGCACCGTCCGCGGGGTCGGCTTCCGCTTCAACACCTGAGGACCCGGGGTGCGCCGCCGGATCCTGATCTCCACGCTCATCGTCGTCACCATCACGGTGGCGGTGCTGGGCGGCCCGCTGGCGCTGACGACGTGGCGGCTGGTCGAGGACTTCACGCGCGCGGACATCAACTCCCGGCTCCGGCAGGTCGTCGCCACCCTTGACTCGCAGGGCTCCGGCGACCGCCCGATCGACCTGTCCGGCGTCGGGATCGCGGTCCCGCCGGGCGGGTCGCTGGTGGTGCGCACGCCCCGCGGGGTGAGCACGCTCGGCGTCCTCGCGCCCGGGCCGACGGTGAGCGAGACGCTGCCGTTCGGGCTGTCGGGCTCCGCGGTGCTCGCCGAGCCGACCGCGGAGATGCGGGCCCGCCAGCTGCAGGCGACGGCGCTGGTGCTGGCCGCGGTGCTGCTGTCGGTGGCGGTCGGGGCCGTGGTGGCGACGCTGACCGCGCGCCGCCTCGCCGACCCGCTGCAGCAGGTGGCCGGGCGGGCCGCGCGCCTCGGGGCCGGCGACTTCCGGCCCGCGCCGCACCGCCACGGCATCCCCGAGCTCGACCGCGTCTCCGACGTGCTCGACTCCTCGGCCACCGCGCTCGCCGAGCTGCTCCAGCGCGAGCGCGACCTCGTCGGCGACGTCTCCCACCAGCTGCGCAGCCGCCTGACCGCGCTGCAGCTGCGCCTCGACGAGCTGGCCGCCAACCCCGACGAGCACGTGTCCGCCGAGGGCGCGGCCGCGCTGGAGCAGGCCGAGCGCCTGGCCCAGGTCCTCGACGAGCTGCTCGCCTCGGCGCGCGAGGCCCGCGCGTCGGGGGCAGGGCCGGTGGAGGTCGCGGGCGAGCTGGAGGCCGTCGCCGCCGAGTGGCGCGACCCGCTGCGCGCCGAGAGCCGGGTGGTGCGGGTCCGCGCGCCCGAGGGGCTGGTCGCGCGCGCCACGTCGGGCCGGCTGCGCGAGGCGCTCGGCGTGCTGGTCGACAACGCGCTGCGCCACGGCAAGGGCACGGTGACCCTCTCGGCCCGGCTCTCGGACAACGACACGATCGTGGTCGAGGTCGGCGACCACGGCGACGGTGTCCCGCCCGCCCTCGCCCCGCACGTGTTCGACCGCGGGGTCTCCGGCGCGGCGTCCACGGGCGTCGGGCTCGCGCTGGCCCGCGCGCTGGTCGAGGCCGACGGCGGGCGCCTCGAGCTCGCCCGCACCCGCCCGGCCACCTTCGCGGTGTTCCTGCCCGTGCCCCGCACCGACCGCACGGTCGCCGCGGCCCGGCCGCTGCCCAGCACGCCGCGCTGAGAACCGGTCAAGCCCGCCGCGCCGCGAGCACCTCCCGGCAGGCCGCGACGTAGGCGCGCACGGCGGGGCGGGTGTCGTCCGCGCGCCGGGCCAGCACGAGCACCGCGGGCGGCAGGTCGTCGACGTCGACCACGGAGACGCCGTCGCGGGCCAGGGCCGGGGCGTTGCCCACCGCCACGAGCACCACGCCGCGACCGTCGAGCAGGGCCTCGTGGGTCTCCTCCACCGTGCGGACCTCGGCGCCCACGCGTGCCGGGCGCCCGTCGCGGTGGGCGTCGGCCAGCCACGTCGCCCGCAGCGGCCCGGCGCTCGGCGGGAGGGCGAGGAACGGCTCGTCGCGGACGTCGGCGAAAGCCACCGAGGCGCGCCCGGCGAGGGCGTGCCCGGGCGGCAGGGCGACCGCGACCGGCTCCCGCGCGAGCTCCAGCACCTCCACCCGCCCCGGCACCGGCGCCCAGGCCACGGCGACGTCGCTGGTGCCGTCCGCGAGCCCCGCGCTCGGGTCGTCCCACGGCACGGTCCGCACGCGGGGGTCGACGCCGGTCGCCGCCACCCGCGAGCGCACCGCGGGCAGCAGGCCCCGCCCGACGCCGGTGCTGACCCCGACCACGAGGTGCCGGCTCGCGGCCGCGACGTCCCGGGCGGCGTCGTCGGCGCGCTCGAGCAGCGCGCGGGCGTGGGGCAACAGTGCCTCGCCCGCCGGCGTCAGCTCCACCCCGTGCGGCAGGCGCCGCAGCAGCACCGCGCCGACCTGCCGCTCGAGGGCGCGCAGCTGCTTGCTCAGCGCGGGCTGCGACACGTGCAGCGCGGCGGCCGCGCGCGTCACGTGCCGTTCCTGCGCGACCGCGACGAGGTAGCGCAGGTCGCGGAGGTGGACGTCCATAGCCGATGGTGATCGCGCCGGGTCTTGGACGTCCAGCGGGGGCCCGCGCCAGGCTGGGCCCATGAGCTCCCCGTCACCCCGTGTCTGGCTCGTCACCGGCGCCTCGAGCGGCTTCGGCCGCGCGATCACCGAGGCCGCCGTCGCCGCCGGCGACACCGTGGTCGCCGCGGCCCGGCGCACCGAGGCCCTCGCCGGGCTCGCCGACGCCCACCCCGGCCGCGTCGAGCCCCTCGCCCTGGACGTCACGGCGCCCGGCGACGCGCTCACCGCGGCGGTGGACGACGTCGTCGCCCGCCACGGCCGGCTCGACGTGCTGGTCAACAACGCCGGGCGCACGCAGGTCGGCGCGCTCGAGGAGACGACCGAGGACGAGCTGCGCGCCCTGTTCGACCTGCACGTGATGGGGCCGGCGCTGCTCACCCGCGCCGCGCTGCCGCACTTCCGCGCGCAGGGCTCCGGGGCCGTCGTGCAGATGTCGTCGGTCGGCGGGCAGGTGACCGTGCCCGGCTTCGGCGTCTACTGCGCCACCAAGTTCGCGCTCGAGGGCCTCACCGAGACCGTGGCGCAGGAGTGCCCGCACGTCCGGTTCCTCGTCGTCGAGCCGGGCGCGTTCCGTACCGAGCTCTTCCGCCCGGGCGCGGCGGTGCTCTCGACGTCGATGCCCGAGTACGAGGACACCGTCGGGCCGACGCGCGCGTTCGTCACCGGCGGCGACGGCACCCAGCCCGGCGACCCCGACAAGGCGGCGGTCGCGATCCTGCGCGCCCTCGAGGCCGAGGACGCGCCGCTGCGCCTGCCCCTGGGCCGCGACGCGGTGACCGGGATCCGGTCACGCCTCACCGGGATCGCGGACGACCTCGAGCGGTGGGAGCCGCTGTCGACCTCGACCGATCGCGACGACGCCTGAGGGGTCCTATTGACGGGGTCGGTGGTGGCGCACGAGCGCCACGGTCACGTCGGTGAGGTCCTCGGCGTCGAGCTCCTGGCGCCGGTCGTCGGCCTCGGCGCGGGCCCGGCCCGCGGGGTAGGGCCCGTAGGTGTCGGCCGCCCCGGTGACGGGGTCCAGGACCAGCACCATGAGCCCGTCGCAGTGCTCGAGCTCGTCGGGACCCGACCGGGTCGGGACGGCTCGGGCAGCGGGTCGGTGCGGGCAGGGCATCCTGGGCACAGCTGGTCCTCCTCCGCGTCCGGTGTGTCCCGACCTTCCGACCGGCCGGTCAGGCGGTACCGAAGGTATCAAGAACCTTGGTTCTCTCCGCCCGTTCGGGCGACGACCGGTGCACGTTCGGAGACCGGCGGTCGTGGTCGACGCCACCCGAGGGAGTCGAACGGCTCGGTCGGGGCACCCGGTTCCCCCGATCGGGCCGGGACGTGGTCACGCCGGGCGGCGGAGTCGCGTCCTCCCTGGTCGCGGGCTCAGCGCAGCGGACCGACCTCGTCGGGGAAGACCCAGCGGCGGAACGCCCACCACCGGAAGACCATCGCGAGCAGGGTCCCGACCACCTGCGCGCTCACCAGGTCGGCGACGTGCTCGGTGAGCGACGAGACCGCGGGCTGGGCGAGGTCGAGCACGTAGCGCGAGAACCCCAGCGGCGCCGCGTTGATGGCCATCGCGATCCCGGAGACGGCGAAGTACAGCAGCGCCTCGTGCGGTCGACCGCGGCCGCCGCGCAGGCGGAACGACCACTCGCGGTTGAGCACGTAGCCGACGATCGTGGCCACGAGCACCGCGACGATCTTGGCCGTGACCGGCTTGGGCTCGAGCACCGTGGACTTGGCGACGACGAAGACGGCCGTGTCGACGACGAACGTGATCCCCCCGACGAGCGCGAACTTGACGAACTCGCCGTGACGCCCGGCCAGGCGCGCAGCGCGGTCCCGCAGCGCCGGGGGGAGCGGCAGCGCGCGTGCCCGCTGATCGGTCATCGGGTCGGAGTGTAGTGACGCGGTCCGGTCAGCGAGGGCCGGTCGAGCACAGCGCCCCGGCCGCGCCCACGACGGGCAGGCGCACCGTGAGGGCGCAGTCGGGCGCACCCCGGCGGTCCGACCGGTCCTCCCGCGCGGCGGCACGGTCGGGGGTGCGGTCGGGGGTGCGGTTCGCGGCCGTGCGGGCCCGGGTCGTCGCGCCGCCGCCGTCCTGCTCGCCGTCGGACCGGGTCGCGACCCCGCGACGCGACGCGTCGCCGTCCCCGGTGCCCTGCTCGCGTCCCGCGTCCGTCCCCGCGGCAGCGCCCAGCCCCGGCACGTCGAGGGCCGGGTCGGACAGCACGAGCGGGGGCAGGGCGAGCGGGGGCAGCGCCGGCAGCGCGAGCAGCGGCGGCGGGGCGGGCAGGGCCGCACCGGGCGCCGGCGCGGCGGACGGGGGGAGCAGCGGGACCGGCGCCGGCTCCAGGGCGTCGCCGAGCACGAACGCCCCCAGGCCGACGGCGCCGGCGAGGCCGACCACGCCGACGGGTCCGAGGCGGCCGGTGACGGCGGGACGCACGGCGCCGGTGACGCCGGTGATCCCGCCCAGCCCCGTCAGTGCCCCGAGCACGCCCAGCGCGCCGCCGCCCGCGACCGCCAGCTCGCCGGTGGTCGCGTCCAGCGCGAACGTGCCCGTGCCGCCGCGCGAGGCGAGGTAGCCCATGAGCCCCGCGCCGAGCACGAGCGGGGCCACGACCGCGCGGACCATGCCGGAGTTGACCTCGCGCAGCTCGTCGGCCAGCGCGCGGCACTCGGCGCACTCGGCGAGGTGGGCCTCCACCCGCTGCGCGTCGCGGCGCGAGAGGCCCCCGCGGGTGTAGGCGCCGAGGCGCTCACCGGTGTCGCGGTGGCGCCGGTCCCAGCGCCCGGAGCCCGCGGCGAGGTGCTCCTGCAGGTAGGCCTGCCGCAGTCCCTCGCGGGCGCGGTAGCCGAGCGCGGACACGGCGTTCGGGGTCAGCCCGAACAGCGGGGCGATGTCGGCCGGGCTGTCGCCCTCGACCTCGAGGTGCCAGAGCACCGCCTGCCAGCGCTCGGGCAGCGTCGCGAACGCGCGGGCGGCCAGGGTGCGCTCGAGTCCGGCGAGCGCCGGGTCGGTGAAGGGGACGACGGTGCCGTCGGGGTCGACGCCGTGCACGCCGGTGAGGTCGTCGGTGAGGTCGAGGCGGCGCTCGGCGCGGGTGCGGTCGTAGGCGAGGTGGCGCACCGAGGTCAGCAGGTAGGCGCGGAACGCCTCGGTGGGTCCCCGCCCGGCGCGCAGCACCTCGAGCATGCGCGTGAAGGCGCCGGCGACGAGGTCGTCGGCGTCGGCGGGGGAGCGGGCGAGCTGGCGGGCCAGCGCGCGCGCCGCCTGGTGGTGGCGGGCGTAGAGCGTGGCGAACGCGGCGGTCGAGTCGGGGTCGGCGCCGCGTCCGCGCAGGCGGGCGATGAGCTCGCCGTCGCTGCGCGGGTCGTCCCCGCCGGGGCCGCCACCCCCGGGGGCGCCACGGGACGGGTCGGGTCCGGGGTGGCCGTGCTCGTCCGCCGTCATCGCCCCGACCACCCCCTTCACCCGTCCGGCCGAGTGTGGCGGCCTCCGTGCGGCCGAACTGGTGACCGTCACCGTCATGGATGACGCCCCCGCGCGTCTCCAGCCCGGAGGCGACCAGGCCTCCCATCGCGACGGGCACGATGCGGACCGGAGGTGGGCCGGGGGGATGGACGGCGTGACGGACAGCAGGACGGACAGCAGGACGGACAGCGCGACGGACGCGGCGGCCGAGGGCCGGCCGCGCCTGGTCGGGCGGCCGGGCGCCACCGCGCGGGCCGCGGCGCTGCGGGAACGGTGGTTCGCGTGCAGCAGCGCGCTGGGCTGGACCGCCGCCGCGGAGTGGCCCGATCCGGCCGTGGACGCCGTGTGCGACGTGGTCACCGCCCGCCACGGGGGGCACGAGGCCCGCGACCGGGCCGTCGAGCGCGCCCTCGCGCGCTGGGCCGGCGTGCGGGCGGGCGCGGGGGTGGGGCTCGCCGAGACGCTCACCGACCTCGCCGCGCTCAACACCGCCGTCTCCGGCGCCGACCGGGTCGTGGACGCGCCCACCGAGGGTCCGGCCGCCGTGCGGCGCCCCGACGGGGTGCGGCTGCTGCGCGCGGTGTCGCTCGCCTGGACCGACGTGGCCTGCGGCGACCTCGCCGAGACCGCGGCGGTCGACCCGCTCTCGGGGCTCGCGAGCGTCCGCTACCTGCGCACCCGCCTCGCCGAGGTCTACCGCGCCGCCCGCGCCCACGGCCGCGAGGCGGGCGCCGACCGGGCGCTCGTGGTGCTCGCCCTCGACGTGCGCGACTGGCGGCGGGTCGCGCCGCTGACGATCGCCGGCGAGGCCGCGGGCGTGGTGTTCGACGCGGGCGAGTCGATCGCCGTCGTCGGGCGCGGCACCGTGGTCGTGCTCGCCCCGCGCGAGGGCCTCACCGAGCGCGCCGGGGTGCTGCGCCGCCTCGTCGAGCGCCGGCTGGCCGCCGCCGAAGGGATGGTCGGGACGCCGACCGTGCGTGTGGAGCCGCTGCCCCGGACCCACGACGAGGCCTGCGCGCTGCTCGGGCGGCTGCGCGACGAGGAGCCGGGGGCGGACGAGGACGCCGAGCCGCAGCGGGCCTGACCGGGCGCGTACGGTCCCCGGGCTGTGGACGAGCGCACCGGTCTGCCCGTGGTGACCATGATCGGCGGGGGCCAGCTCGCACGCATGACCCACCAGGCCGCCGTGGCGCTCGGGCAGTCGCTGCGGGTCCTCGCGACCGGCCCGGACGAGCCCGCCGCGCTCGTCGCCCCCGACGTCGTGCTGGGCGATCACCGCGACCTCGACGCCCTGCGCCGCGCCGCCGCCGGCGCCGAGGCCGTCACCTTCGACCACGAGCACGTGCCCGGCGAGCACCTGCGCGCCCTGCTCGCCGAGGGCCACACCGTGCACCCCGGCCCCGACGCCCTGCTCCACGCGCAGGACAAGCTCGTCATGCGCCGGCGGCTCGCGGAGCTCGGCGAGCCGGTGCCGCCCTTCGCGCCGGTGGAGACGCCCGACGACGTCACCGCCTTCGCCGCGGAGCAGGGCTGGCCCGTGGTGCTCAAGGCCGTGCGCGGCGGCTACGACGGGCGCGGGGTGTGGGTGCTGGACGACGCCGACGCCGCCCGGACGACCGTCGACGAGCTGCTGGCCGCCGGCACCCCGCTCATGGTCGAGCAGCGGGTGCCCCTGCGCCGCGAGCTCGCCGCCGTCCTCGCGCGCTCGCCGTTCGGGCAGGCCGCCGTCTGGCCCGTGGTCGAGACCGTCCAGGAGCACGGCATCTGCACCGAGGTGCTCGCCCCCGCGCCCGGCCTCGACCCCGGCCGCGCCGAGGAGGCCGAGGAGCTCGCGCTGCGGATCGCGCACGCGCTCGGGGTGGTCGGCCTGCTCGCGGTGGAGCTGTTCGAGACCGCGGACGGGCTCGTCGTCAACGAGCTCGCCATGCGCCCGCACAACTCGGCGCACTGGACCATCGAGGGCTCGGTGACCTCGCAGTTCGAGCAGCACCTGCGGGCCGTGCTCGACTACCCCCTCGGCGCCACGGCGACCACCGCGTCGGTCACGGTGATGGCCAACGTGCTGGGCGGCGACCCCGTGCCGGCGATGCGGGTCGACGAGCGCCTGCACCACACGTTCGCCCGTTTCCCCGAGGCGCGCGTGCACCTCTACGGCAAGGCCGAGCGCCCGGGCCGCAAGGTCGGGCACGTGACCGTGCGCGGCGACGACCTCGACGACGTGCGCCGCCGCGCCCGCCTCGCCGCCGACCACCTCTCCACCGGCGTGTGGAGCGACGGATGGGACCCCCACTCATGAGCAACCCGCCCGTCGGCATCGTCATGGGCAGCGACTCCGACTGGCCCACCATGCGTGCGGCCGCCCAGGCGCTCGACGAGTTCGGCGTCGGCTGGGAGGCGCGCGTGCTCTCCGCGCACCGAACGCCGCGCACGATGCTCGACTGGGCGGCGTCGGCGGCGGGCCGGGGCGTGCGCGTCGTCGTCGCCGGCGCCGGGGGCGCGGCGCACCTGCCGGGCATGGTCGCGTCGGCCACGGTCCTGCCGGTGATCGGCGTCCCGGTGCCGCTCGCGCACCTCGACGGCATGGACTCGCTGCTCTCGATCGTGCAGATGCCCGCCGGGGTGCCGGTGGCCACGGTGTCGATCGGCGGCGCGCGCAACGCGGGGCTGCTCGCCGTCCGGATCCTCGGCGCGTCCGACCCCGAGCTCGCGCGGGCGATGGAGCGCTTCCAGACCGGGCTGGCCGAGAGCGTCGCCGCGAAGGACGCCGCGCTCGCCGCGCGCGCTCAGGAGGAGTCCAACGGCTCCGTGAGGTAGCGCTGGATCGTCCGGCCGTAGATGCCGACGAGGAGCTCGCGGTCGGCGGCGGCGAGCTCGGGCAGCGCCAGGATCTGGCGGGCCATGAGGATCCCGACGATCTGCGAGGCGCACAGGTCCGCCCGCAGGCGCGGCCGGTCGGCGTCGATGGCCGCCGCGATGCGGTCGAGGATCGCCTCGCCGAGGAACTCGCGCATCATCCGGGCCGCGTCGGGGTGGGTCACCGCCGAGCGCACGAGACCGAGCATCGGGTTCGTCTCGCCGAGCTCGTCGATGATCCCGAGCAGGAAGCGCAGCAGCCGCTCGCCCAGCCCGTGCACCCCGGGCCCGAGGAGGTGGGGGACGAGCACCCCCGGGTCCACGGGGAACTCCATCGCGGCCACGAACAGCGCCTGCTTGGTGCCGAAGTAGTGCATGACCAGCGCCGGGTCGACCCCGGCGTCGCCCGCGATGGCGCGCACCGTCGCGCCCCGGAAGCCCTCGCCGCTGAAGCGAATGCGCGCCGCGTCGAGGATCGCCTCGCGCGTGCCGGAGTCGCCCGGACGGCGTCCCCGGCGGCCGTTGCCCGGGCTGTCGGTGCTCGCCACACCGCCGATCGTACCCACTTCTCAACGACCGTTGATTTCCGCCGGGGGCGGGTGCACACTCGGATTCAACAGACGTTGAGATGATGGAGGTGGGGACGATGGAGCGGACGACGTGCTGCGTGGTCGGTGGCGGCCCGGCGGGCATGGTCCTGGGGCTGCTGTTGGCCCGGGCCGGCGTGGAGGTCACCGTCCTGGAGAAGCACGCGGACTTCCTGCGCGACTTCCGGGGCGACACCGTCCACCCGACGACGCTGGACCTGCTCGAGGAGCTGGGGCTGGGGGAGCGGTTCGACGCCCTGCCGCAGAGCCGGATCGACCGGGTCGGGTTCCCGGTGGACAACGAGGGCACCGTGCTCCCGATCGGCGACATGCGCCGCCTCGCCGGCCGTGTCCGCCACCCCTACATCGCGATGGTCCCGCAGTGGGACCTGCTCGACCTGCTCGCCGACGCCGGTGTCGAGGAGCCCGCGTTCACGCTGCGGATGAGCACCGAGGTCGTCGGCCTGCGCCGCGACGACGCCGGCCGGGTCGCCGGCGTGGCCTACCGCACCGCCGCCGGCGAGCAGGGCGAGATCGCCGCTGACCTCGTGGTCGCCTGCGACGGCCGCGGGTCGGCCGCGCGGGCCGGCGCGGGGCTCGAGGTGATCGACTTCCCGTGTCCCATGGACGCGTGGTGGTTCCGCCTGCCGCGCCGCGCCGAGGACCGGACGGCGGCGCTCACCCCGCGCATCGCCCGCGGCCGCCTGGCCGTGGTGATCCCGCGCGAGGGGTACTTCCAGATCGCCTACATCGCGGCCAAGGGCGGCGACGCCGGACTGCGGGCGCGGGGCATCGAGGCCTTCCGCGCCGACATCGCCGAGCTCGCCCCCGACCTCGCCGACCGCGTCGACGCGCTGGAGAGCATGGACGAGGTCAAGCACCTCGACGTCCGGCTCGACCGGCTGCGCCGCTGGCACGTCGACGGGCTGCTCTGCCTCGGCGACGCCGCCCACGCCATGTCGCCGATCGGCGGCGTCGGCATCAACCTCGCCGTCCAGGACGCCGTCGCCGCCGCGACGCTGCTGGCCGCGCCGCTGCGGCGTCGCCAGGACGGCGGCGCCCGCGTGACCGGGGACGAGCTCGACGGGGTCCGGCGCCGCCGTCTCCTGCCCACCGTCGCCGTGCAGACGCTGCAGCGGCTGATGCACCGCGCGCTCGTCCGGCCGACCCTCGCGGGGCGGCGCGCCGGCCCGCCGAAGTTCGTGGCGCGCCTCGCCGAGAGGTTCCCGGCGGTGACGATCGTCCCCGCCTACCTCATCGGCGTCGGTCTGCGGCCCGAGCACGCGCCCGACTTCGCCCGGCGCGCGCCGATGCCGGTGGCGTCAGCTGCGGGTCAGGTCGGCGCCGACCGAGCGTAGTCGGGACCACACCCGACCCTGGGGCCGCGAACCCCCACAACGGTAGGACGTCCGAGTACCGTGATGGCGCAACGCAGCCGTGTGTGGAGGGACCGTCGTGGATCCGGACTTCGACCTGTACAGCCTCGGCGAGGAGCGCGACGCGCTGCGCGAGTCGATCCGCGCCCTCGCCGAGAAGGAGATCGCGCCCCACGCGTTCGACGTGGACCAGCAGGCCCGGTTCCCCACCGAGGCGCGCACGGCCCTGACGCAGGCGGGCTTCCACGCGATCCACATCCCCGAGCAGTACGGCGGGGAGGGCGCGGACTCGATCGTCGCCTGCATGGTGATCGAGGAGGTCGCCCGCGTCGACGCGTCGGCCTCGCTGATCCCCGCGGTGAACAAGCTCGGCTCGATGCCGGTGATCCTGTCGGGCTCCGAGGAGCTCAAGCAGGAGGTCCTGCCCTCGATCGCCTCGGGCGAGTCGATGATCAGCTACGCGCTCTCGGAGCGCGAGGCCGGCTCGGACACCGTCTCGATGCGCACCCGGGCGCAGCAGGACGGTGACGACTGGGTGCTCAACGGCACCAAGGCCTGGATCACCAACGGCGGCGTCTCCGACTGGTACACGGTCATGGCGAAGACCGACCCCGACAAGGGCGCCAACGGCATCTCGGCGTTCGTGGTGCACAAGGATGACCCCGGCTTCTCGGTGGGGCCGAAGGAGCACAAGCTCGGCATCAAGGGCTCGCCGACCACCGAGATCTACTTCGAGAACTGCCGGGTGCCCGGCCGCCGGATGATCGGGGCGCCGGGCACGGGGCTCAAGACCGCGTTCGCCACCCTGGACCACACGCGCCCGACCATCGGCGCGCAGGCCGTCGGCATCGCCCAGGGCGCCCTCGACGCCGCCGTCGACTACGTGCGCGAGCGCCACCAGTTCGGCAAGGCCGTCGCCGACTTCCAGGGTGTCCAGTTCATGCTCGCCGACATGGCCATGAACACCGAGGCCGCGCGCCACCTCGTCTACGCCGCGGCCGCCCGGGCCGAGCGGGGCGTGAAGAACATGGGGCTCATCGCCTCGGCGTCCAAGTGCTTCGCCTCGGACACCGCGATGCAGGTGACCACGGACGCGGTGCAGCTCTTCGGCGGCGCCGGCTACACGGTCGACTTCCCGGTCGAGCGGATGATGCGCGACGCCAAGATCACGCAGATCTACGAGGGCACGAACCAGATCCAGCGCATGGTCATGGCCCGGAGCATCCTGAAGAAGTAACCCGTCCGGAGTAATGCTCACGGAGCGTGCGTGGCGCTAGTCTGCTCAGGCGACAGAGGCCGCGACAGGGGCGGCCAGCCACGACGCTCCGTGAGAGGTCCCCCATGCAGTGGTACCTGAAGGTGCTCAAGCAGTACGCCGACTTCAACGGGCGTGCGCGGCGCACCGAGTACTGGATGTTCGCGCTCTTCAACTTCATCGCGCTGGTCGTGCTGAGCCTGGTCGACGCGCTGATCGGTACCTCGAGCTTCACGTCCTCCGGCTCGGGCTTCTCGGCCGGACTGGGTCTGCTCGGCGGCATCTACACGCTCGCGGTGCTCATCCCGTCGATCGCGGTGGCCGTCCGTCGTTTCCACGACCAGGACAAGTCCGGCTGGTTCGTCCTGCTCGGCCTCATCCCGTTCGTCGGCGGGCTCATCGTCCTGATCTTCATGTGCATCGAGGGCACCCGCGGCCCGAACCGCTTCGGCCCGGACCCCAAGCAGGAGGCCATGGCCGGTGGCTACCCGCAGCAGGGTGGCTACCCGCAGCAGGGCTACTCGCAGCAGCCCGGCTACCCGCAGGCCGGCTACCCGCAGCAGGGCCCGCAGCAGCAGGGCTACCAGGGCCAGCCCCCGATGCCCCAGGCCTGACCGCCGCGCGACCCCGACACGACCGACACCGGATCCGGCAGCCGCCGGGTCCGGTGTCGTCGTCCGTGGGGTCGCCGGGCCCCGGGCGCTCGTCCGTCGGGGCTAATCTGCACCGGCGAGAGGGTCGCGGAGAGCGGCCCCCGGCCACGACGCTCGTGAGAGGCCTCCCCCATGCAGTGGTTCCTCAAGGTGCTCAAGCAGTACGCCGACTTCGACGGGAGGGCCCGGCGTACCGAGTACTGGATGTACACGCTGTTCTGGGCCGTCTTCTACATCGCGGTGATCCTCGTCGACGTCCTGCTCGCGGTGTCGATCGGCATCTTCGGCCTGACCTTCATCTACATCCTCGGCACGATCGTGCCGACCTTCGCGGTCGGCGCGCGCCGGCTCCACGACACCGGCCGGTCCGGCTGGTTCCAGCTGCTCTCGCTGATCCCGTTCGGCTCGATCGTCCTGATCGTCTTCTACGCGGAGGACGGCCACCCGGGCGCGAACCAGTACGGCATGAACCCGAAGCAGGACGTGATGGCGGGCGGCGGCTACCCGCAGGTCGGCGGCGGCTACGACCAGGGCTACGGCGCCGGCTACCCGCAGCAGGGCGGCTACCCGCAGGGCTACCCCCAGCAGGGCGGCTACCCGCAGCAGGGCTACGGCCAGGGCGGTTACCCCCAGCAGGGCTACGGCGCCGGCTACCCGCAGCAGGGTGGCTACCCGCAGCAGGGCTACGGCCAGCAGGGCGGCTACCCGCAGCAGGGTGGTTACCCGCAGCAGGGCTACGGCCAGGAGTACGGCCAGGGCGGCTACCCGGGCCAGCCGCCGACGTCCCAGAGCTGAGAGCCCGCGCCGCCCGGTCCGAAGGCCAGGGCGGCGAAGCGCTCGGCCATCAGCGCGTGGGTGGCGGCGTCGGGGTGCAGCCGGTCGGGCAGCGGCAGCGCTTCGGCGTCGGCCTCGCCGTAGAGCGCGCGCCCGTCGAGGTACGCGAGGTGCGGGTCGTCGGCCGCGCGCTGGGCCACGACGCGGGCGAGCTCCTCGCGCACGACGCGCAGCGTCAGCCGGCCCGCGGCGACGTCGGCCGGGTCGCCGGTGGCGCGGAAGCGCATCGCCCCGTCGTCGTCGAGGTCGACCGCGCCCGGGCCCGGCGTGTCCTCGTGGATCGGGCAGAGGATCGGCGACACCACCAGCAGCGGCACCGTCGGGCGTCCCTCGCGGATCGTGTCGAGGAACCCGTGCACCGCGGGGCCGAGAGCGCGCCGGCGCATGACGTCGCCGTTGACGACGTTGATGCCGAGCTTGACGCTGACCAGGTCGGCGGGCGTGTCCCGCAGCGTCCGCGCGACGAACGGGTCGATCATCGCGCTGCCGCCGAAGCCGAGGTTCACCAGCTCGACGCCGCCGGCGGCCGCGGCCAGCGCGGGCCACGTGGTGGCGGGGCTCGCGGCGTTCGACCCGTGGCTGATCGAGCTGCCGTGGTGGACCCAGACCGGCCGGTCGCCGGGCGGCGCCGCGGCGACCGGGGCGTCGCTGCGCAGCGCCACCAGCTCGGTGATCTCGGTGTGCGGCAGCCACACCTCGAGGTCCTTCTCCCGCTCGGGGAGGCCGTCGAAGCGGACGGTGCCGACCGGGCCGGGCTGCGTCTCCGTCGTCCCCGTCGCCGGGTCGAGGTACATGACGCGCCCGCCCGTCGCGCGCGCCCGCGTGGTGAGGCGTCCGTCGACGAGCAGGTCGTAGACCCCGTCGGGCCGCAGCGGCAGGTCGCGGTACCCGACGCGCGTGCGCAGCGTGTCCAGCTCGACCACCGTCGCCCGCGTCCGCAGCACGAGCCGCACCCCCGAGGGCTGGGCCTCGGCCATGGCGATCTGGCCCCTATCGGCGTGCTCCATCGAATTCACCTGGGCACGGGCCCGGGCGGGCAGGCGGTGCGGGGCCAGCCCGAGCTCGGTGCGCTCCAGCTCGAGGGCGCCGCGCACCAGCTCCGGAGTGATCGGGGTCGTGACCAGGTCGAGGCTCACGACGGGCCGCCGAGGACGCGGGTGACCTTCTCGGTGGCCGCGCGGCGCTCCTGGTCGCCCGCGGGGTGGCGCACGTGCACCAGCGAGGCGCCGGCGGCCAGCACGGCGAGCAGGCCGTCGACCAGGCCGCCCGTCGTGGCCAGCGGCCAGTCGAGGGTGGAGAGCACGCGGTCGCCGGCGGTGAGGCCCAGGGCGGCGGCCCGGTCCCGCGCGCCGGTCACGACGGCGCCGACGGCCACGCCGGCGAGGGCGGGCGTGTCGTCGGGGACGGGGGCGAGCGGGTCGAAGTGGTCGCCGTGCACGCGGACCTCGGTCGCGTAGTCGACGCCGCCGGCCGGCAGCGCGTCCCCGAGCCCGCGCCCGAAGGCGTCGAGCGAGAAGCCGACGACCAGCGCCGCGCCCGCCACGTCGGCCCGCTCCAGGGCGTCCTCGGCGGCGAGCACCACGTCGGCGCCCGCGGGGTCGGTGACGGCCTCGGCACCGCACCACCACAGCGCGCACAGCGCCGCCGCCGTCTGCCAGTGCGCCGGGAGCAGCACGGCGACCGGGGTGCCGGGCTCGACGTCGCACTCGTCGCGCAGCAGGTTGGCCGTCTTGGCCACCCAGTTGCCGAACGTGGCGCCGGAGAGCTCGATGCGCTCACCGGTCGCGTCGTCGTAGAACGTGATGAGGGGTCGGGCGGGGTCGGCGGCGAGCAGGGGGCCGAGGAGGGCGTCGGTGACGGTCATCGGCCCGCAGGCTAGGCGACGCAGGGCACGCCCTCGGCGGTGATGGCCGGTTGCGGCGGCGGCACGGGGGCGGGCGCCTCGGTGCCCGCGGACGTCGACGCGCCCTCGGTGCCCGTGCCCCCGCCGCCGAACGGGGAGGAGGGCGGGGCCGCGCCGGGGCCCCGGTAGTCGGCGGCCAGCACGACGCGCACCGTGTTGGGGGGCATCGTCGCGTCGAAGCCGGTCGGCAGGTCCCCGAGGCTGCGCGCGACCCGCGCGCCGGCCGCGTCGCCCGCCGGGCCGAAGAAGACCTCGGAGCGCGGTGCGGTGCCCTCGGCGTTGCCCGCCACCGTCCGGGCGTAGCCCTGCGCCGAGAGCACCGCGACCACGCGGGCGGCGGCGCCCTCGGTGCCCGAGGCGTTGCGGACGTCGACCGGGATCGTCGCGGGCGCGGGCCCCTCGTCGGCGCCCCCGGACTCCTCGGGGCCGATGGCGTCGGTGACGAACTGCGCCACGGCGGCGGGGTCGACGTCGAGGACCTCGCCGCGGCCGTCGACGTTGCGCGTGCCGTTGGTCGGGATCGTCAGGAACGCCACCGCGCCGGCGCTGACGTCCTGCATCTGCCGGCCGAAGCGCAGCAGGTCCCAGTCGCCGTCGAGCACCACCGACTGCCGCACGGCGTCGAGCAGGCGCGTGAGCGTGATCGGGTCGGCGAGGGTGCCGCTGGAGAGCACCTTGCGCGACAGCGAGGCGAGGAACGCCTGCTGGCGGCGGATGCGGTCGAGGTCGCCCTGGGGCAGGCCGTGGCGCTGGCGGACGAAGGCGAGCGCGTCGTGCCCGGCGACCGTGCGGGGCCCGGCCGGGAAGTGCGCGCCGGAGAGGTCGTCGTCGACCGGGTCGCGCAGGCACACGTCGACCCCGCCGACGGCGTTGGTCAGCGTGTAGAAGCCCATGAGGTTGACCTCGGCGTAGTGGTCGACCGTGAGGCCCGTGAGCTCGGCGACCGCGCGCACCAGCTCCTGGCGCCCGGCGTCGGACGAGCGGACGTCGACCTCGCGCGGGTCGGTGACGCCGGACTGCACGAGGCGGTTGGCCTCGTCCGCCTTGGCGCCCGGGTACGCCGAATTGATCTTGTCGCGCCGGAACGCGCCCGGGATCGAGACGTAGCTGTCGCGGGGGATCGAGAACGCCACCGCGCGGCTGCCGTCGTTGGGCACCCGCACCAGCATCATCGTGTCGGTGTTGACGACGCCGTCCGCGGCGCTCGCCCCCAGTGAGCGCAGGGCGTCGTCGGGCAGCGGGCGGCCCTGGGCGTCGGTGCGGCTGTCGACGCCGACGAGCAGGATGTCGGTGGCCCCGTCCGCGGCGTCGCCCACCGGGCCCTCGCCGAGCGCCCCGGTCATCGTGCCGACGCTGCCCGACAGCGCGGCCCAGGCCGTGCCCGAGACGGCGAACACGAGCACGGACAGCACGGTGATCGCCAGGCGCACACCGCGCCGGGCGTTGCGGCGGCCGCGGCCCTCGTCGTCGGGCTCGACGCGCACCGGGCGCGGGGGGCGCGGGGGACGGGGCGGCGCCGCGGGCGGCCGGACCCGGTCGCTCTCCCGGTCCCGGTCCCGATCGACCGGGCGGCGGGGCGGGCGGGGGTCGTCGAGGTCGCGCTGGTCGCGCGGGTCGCGGTCGCGGTCGCGGGGCGGGCGGCGGGGCCGGTCCGCCGGCGGCGGCTCGCGGCGCCGCGTCGTGCCCGGCGGGACGGCGGACAGTTCGGCGAGGTCCCGGCGGCGCAGGCGCGGGTCGGCCCCGTCGCGCTCGGGCTCGGGGGCGCGGCCGCGCCCGTCACGGGCGTCGCGCTCGTCGGACGGACCGCCGGCGCGCCCCGGGCTGCGGCGGGCGGCGGTGGGACCGTAGCGGCGGGCGGGGTCGCGGCGGGCCCGGTCGGGGTCGTCGAGGTCCACCGGTCCCCCCTCCCCTCGCCGTCGGGTCGGTCGCCGACCGTCTCCCGGTCGCCGGGCCCGGCCCGGTGTCCCGCGCTCGTCCTCGTCTCCGCACGATCCCGTCCCGCGGTTCGGCGGAATCCCGGGCGCGCCGTCGCGTCCCGGGGGAGTACCCGCCGACTCGGGAGATCGTCCTCGAGTCGCAGGCTAGACGGCCTCCGGCCCGCGCGGGGCTTCTCACCCGTCCGACGGCCCGTCGGCGCGTCGCGGCCACGCCGGGTGAGTGACCTGCCCGTGACCTGGGCATCTCCGGGGTCACGGGCGCCCACGACGGTGCGGGGCGTGACGGCGGCGGTGGGACACTGCGCGCCGGGTGATCGACGGGGGTGGGGTCGAGTGCGGTGGATGGTGACCGGCGCAGGGGGCGCGCTGGGGCAGGACCTGGTGGCGCGGCTCGCCGCTCCCGACGTCCCGCCGACCGACTCCGTGCGGGCCCAGCCCCGGGCGACGCTGGACGTCACGGACGCGGACGCGGTGCGCGCGGCGGTGCACGCGTGGGCGGCGGCGCCCGGCGAGGGCCCCGCGGTGCTGATCAACGCGTCGGCGTACACGGCCGTCGACCGCGCCGAGACCGACGAGGACGCCGCGGCGGCCGCGTGGGCGGTCAACGCCGAGGCGCCGGGGCTGCTCGCGGCCGCGTGCGCCGAGGTGGGCGCGGCGATGGTCCACGTCTCCACCGACTACGTCCTCGGTCCGCTGCCCGGGGGCGAGCGGCGGCCCCTCGAGCCGGACGACCCGGTCGCCCCGACCGGGGTCTACGCGCGCAGCAAGCTCGCCGGCGAGGAGCGGGTGCGCGCCGCCCGGCCCGGCGCGCACCACGTGGTGCGCTCCGCCTGGCTCTACGGCGCGACGGGACAGAACTTCGTCCGGACCATGGCCCGGCTCGCCCGCGAGCGCGACACCCTCGACGTCGTCGACGACCAGCACGGCTCGCCGACGTGGACCGCGGACCTCGCCGACGGCCTCGTCGCCCTCGCCCGCTCGTCGGCCCCGGCGGGCACGCGGCACGCCGCCGGCGGGGGAGCGACCACCTGGTGCGGGTTCGCGCGGGCGGTGTTCGCCGAGATGGGCGCCGACCCGGAGCGCGTCCGTCCCTGCGACACGGCGTCCTTCCCGCGTCCGGCCCCGCGGCCCGCGTGGTCGGTGCTCTCCGACGCCTCGTGGCGGGCGGCGGGCCTCGCTCCTCTACCAGCCTGGCGGGACGCCCTGCGCACCGCCGTCGCCCGCCACCCTGACCTCCTGCTGGGCTGACTGGCCCACGGTCGTAATCCCATCGGTGTGATTCGCGTGTCCCCCACGCCGGGTCGCGCGTTGAACGGTCATGGCAGTGGAGACGGTGCTCCTCGCGTTGCTCGGCCTCGTCGCCGTGTGGCTCGTGATCGACGCCGGACGGGAACGCCACCGGCTGGCGGCCCGGGTGGCCCGGGACGAGCGGTGGCGCGCCGAGAAGCGCCGCACCGCGCGTCGTGCGGCCTCGTCGGCGGCGACGTCGAGCGCGTCGCCCGACGACTGGCGCTACTGGCCGCTGACCCTGCCCTCGCCCGACGACGTCTCGCGCGGACCGCGCCTGTAGGTGGAGGTCCGCGCCCGGCCCTGACAGGCTGGCGCGATGGCGGACGGTGCCGCGTCGGGAGCCGAACCCCTCTGCGACGAGGTCCGGCGGCGGCGCGGGACGCCCGGCGCCGACCTCGACGAGCACCACCGGGAGCTGGTCGCCCTGCTGCGCCGGGCGTTCGCCAGCGGCGAGCCCTCGGCGCCGTCGCTGCTCGCCACCGTGCACCTCGACCACGGCGAGCGCCGCGAGGCCGTCGACGTGCTCTCCCCGGTGGTCCTGGGCCACCGCCGGGCGGACCTCGCCGGCCTGCTCGGCGAGACCCTCGCCGCGATGGGCGACCAGGCGGGTGCCGAGCAGGCGTTCCTCGTCGGCCTCGACGGCGGCGACCCCGGCGCGATGAACGACTACGGCGTCTTCCTGCGCGACCGCGGCCGCACCCAGGAGGCGCTCTACGTCCTCGACCGCGCGGTGCGCGCGGGCGACGACCTCGCGCCGCTCAACCTCGTCGCCCTGCACCTCGAGGAGCTCGACGACCCCGCGACCGCCACCGACCTCGCGGAGCGGCTCCTGGACGACGCGAAGCCCTCGACGCTGGTCGCGCTCGCCGACTGCCGCCTCGCCGCCGAGCGGGTGGAGGAGGCCGGCGAGCTCTACCGCCGGGCGGCCGACGGCGGCGGGGCGTGCGCGCACATCTACTACGGCTGGTTCCTGCGCGACCGCCACGACGACCTCGCCGGCGCCGAGGAGCAGCTGCGCCGGGCCCACGAGGTCGGCGAGCCGGGCGCCGCGTTCCACGTCGCGCGCTTCCTGTTCGACCACGGGCGCCCGGACGATGCCCTGCCGTACTTCGAGGAGGCGGCGTGGCACGGCGACCCGGACGCCGTGGCCGTGCTCGAGGCCGAGTACCGCGGGCTGGTGGACGAGTACGACGACTGAACGGGCAGGATGCGGGCCGTGGCGCACCCCGTCTACGGACCCGGACTGGCCGTCGTCTGCGTGACCTACTCGCCGGGCGAGGCCCTCGGCGAGTTCCTCGCGTCCCTGGACAAGGCGACGACGCGGCCCTACCGGGTCGTGCTCGCCGACAACGGCTCGGTCGACGGGGCCCCGGAGGCCGCCGCGGCCGCCGACGAGCGGGTCGAGCTGCTGACCATCGGCGAGAACGTCGGCTACGGCGCCGCCGCCAACCGCGGCGTGGCGGGCCTGCCGGCCGACGTGGGGTGGGTGCTCGTCGCCAACCCCGACATCGTCTGCGGTCCCGGCGCGCTCGACGCGCTGATCGCCGCCGCCGACCGGTGGCCCCGGGCGGGCGCCCTCGGACCGCTCATCCGCACCGGCGGCGACGTCTACCCCTCCGCGCGCCTGCAGCCCTCGCTCGGGCGGGGTCTGGGGCACGCCGTGTTCGCCGCGGTGTGGCCCGCCAACCCGTGGACGCGCTCCTACCGCCAGGCCGGGTCGGTGGCCGAGCGCACGGCGGGCTGGCTCTCGGGGTCGTGCGTCCTGCTGCGGCGCGAGGCGTGGGACTCGGTCGACGGCTTCGACCCGCGCTACTTCATGTACTTCGAGGACGTCGACCTCGGCGACCGCCTGGGCCGCGCGGGCTGGCTCAACGTCTACGTCCCCGACGCCGAGGTGGTGCACACCGGCGGGCACGCCACCGAGCGCGACGCCCCCACCTCGAGCCGGATGCTCGCCGAGCACCACCGCAGCGCGTATCGCTTCCTCGCCGACCGCTACCGCGGCGCCCGCTGGGCCCCGCTGCGCGTCGCGCTGCGCGTGGGCCTGGGCCTGCGGGCGCGCACGGGGGTGCGGGCCGCGCCCTGACGGGGTGCGGCGCGGTCAGCGCCCGAAGAGCCGGCGCCACCAGGACCGGCGCGGCGGCTCGTCGTCCTCGTGGTCGTCGGCGCGTCCGTCCTCGGCCGGCCGGGGGTTGCCCCCACCGGGGAACGGGTTGGCGGGGAACGGCGAGGTGCCCGGGTGGCTCGGCCCCTGCTGCGCGCCGAGCCGCACGGTGGCCGGGTCCTCGGGAGGCCGCCCGTGCCGCCCGCCCTGGCCGTTGCCGTTGCGGTGGGGTCCCTGCCCGTTGCCCGGCCGGCGCCCGCCGTCGTTCTGGGGCAGGCGCTGGGTGAGGTCCGGGTCGCCGCCGTGGCGCCCCGACGTCATCGCGGCGGGCAGCACCGCCGTGCTCGAGGCGTCGAAGGGGGAGACCGCGTTGTCCGGGGTGACCACGTCCTCGTCGCGCTCGGCGGCCCGCTGGTGGGCGTGCGCGATGGCCTCCTGAGCGCGCTCCCACGCGTTCGAGGCCACGGCGACCCTCCTGCTCGTTCCCCCGACGGGCGGGTCTGTCCCGGGCCACGGCCGAAGGAGCGTCCCGGAGGGTCCACACTATCGCCCGCGGTCACGTTTCGTCATCGACGAGGGGGGTCTGATGGTGGCGCAGGCAGGGGACGGCGGGGGCGGCACACCGGTGATCGACCCGGCCCGGACGGCGGCGGTCGTGCTGGTCGGGGGGCAGGGCAGCCGGTTGCGCCCGCTCACGCTCGGCACCCCGAAGCCGATGCTGCCGACCGCCGGCGTCCCGTTCCTCGCGCACCTGCTCTCCCGCATCGCCACCGCCGGTATCCGCCGCGTCGTGCTCGGCACCGCCTACCGCGCCGAGGTGTTCGAGGCGTTCCTGGTCGAGGGCGGCACCCGGGGGCTCGACGGCCTGGAGCTCGAGTGCCGCGAGGAGCCCGAGCCGCTGGGCACCGGCGGCGGCATCCGCTTCGCCGCCGAGGCCCTGGGCCCGGGGTACGACGAGGTCGTCGTCTTCAACGGCGACATCCTCTCGGGCGTCGACGTCCGCGCCGTCGTCGGCGAGCACCGGGCCGCCGGCGCCGACGCGACCCTGCACCTCGTCCGCGTGCCCGACCCCACCGCGTTCGGCTGCGTGCCCACCGACGCCGACGGCCGCGTGACCGCCTTCCTGGAGAAGACGCCCGCGCCGCCCACCGACCAGGTCAACGCCGGCTGCTACGTCTTCCGCCGCGAGGTCGTCGACACGATCCCCGGCGGGCGCCCGGTGTCGGTGGAGCGCGAGACCTTCCCGGACCTGCTCACCGCCGGCTCGCGCCTGCAGGGCCACGTCGAGTCGTCGTACTGGCTCGACCTCGGCACGCCGGCCTCGTTCGTCCGGGGCAGCGCGGACCTCGTGCAGGGGGCGGCGCCCACCGCGGCGCTGCCCGGGCCGGTGGGGACGTCGCTGCTGCTGCCCGGCGCCGAGGTCGCGGCCTCGGCGTCGCTCACCGACGGCACCACCGTGGGCGCCGACGTCCGGATCGGCGAGGGCAGCCGCGTCTCGGGGTCGGTGCTCATGGACGGCGCGCGGATCGGCGACGGGGCGCTCGTCGAGCGGTCGGTGATCGGGCCGGGCGCGACGATCGGCGACGAGACCGTGGTGCGCGACGCCGTGGTGGGCGAGCGCGCGTCCATCGGGGCGTCGTGCGAGCTGCTGGCGGGCGTCCGGATCTGGCCCGGACTCGTCGTCCCCGACGGCGGTCTGCGATTCTCGGGTGGTGCCTGAGGTCGGGACGCGGAGCGCAGCGGAGCCGGACCCTCCGAGGTATCCCGCTCCGGTGGCCGAGCGGACCTGGCGTCCCGCCTTCGTGCTCGACGTCCGGGCCCTGCTCGCCCCGCTGCGCCGGGGCAAGGGCGACCCGACGTTCCGCACCGAGACCGACGCGTCCGGCGGGGCCGGCGTCCTCTGGCGCACCACCCACACCCCCGACGGCCCGGCGTCGCTCGCGCTGTCGCGTCGCGACGGCGTGGTGCTCGCCCGCGCCTGGGGCCCGGGCGCGGGGTGGGTGCTCGACGGGGTGCCCGCGCTGCTCGGCGAGGAGGACGACGACGAGGGGTTCGTCGGGCACCACCCGCTGGTCGCCGAGACGCGCCGGCGCATGCCCGGCCTGCGGCTCGGGTCGACGCGCACGGTGTGGGACGTGCTCCTGCCCTCCATCCTCGAGCAGAAGGTCACGGGCACCGAGGCCCGCCGCTCGTTCCGCGAGCTGTGCTGGCGCTTCGGCGACGACCCGCCGGGTCCCGTCCCGGCCGGGATGAAGCTGCCGCCGACCCCCCGGCAGATCCGCGCGATCCCCGACTGGGAGTGGCACCGCGCCGGCGTCGACCAGTCCCGCCGCCGCGCGATCCTCGCGTGCGCCACCGTCGCCCACCGCCTCGAGAAGGCCGCGGAGCTGCGCGGCGAGGCCGGGCGCGCCCTGCTGCAGAAGGTGCCCGGCATCGGCGTGTGGACCGCGGCCGAGGTCGCCCAGCGCGCCTGGGGCGACCCGGACGCGGTCAGCGTCGGCGACTTCCACATCCCCTCGACGGTCGGCTGGGCGCTGGTGGGGCACAAGCTCGACGACGACGGGATGCTCGAGGTCCTCGCCTGCTACGCGCCCCAGCGCCAGCGGGCGGTGCGCTACATCGAGGCGTCGGGCTTCCGCCGCCCCCGCTTCGGCCCGCGGTTCGCGCCGACGGACTACCGCAGCTACTGACGCGCGCCCGGGTCGGTCGTGGGCCCGAACGACCTGACGTCCGTCGGGTGCGAGGGATGCTTCGGGAACCGAAGCATCTCCGCGATGTCCGGCGCGCTCAGGCGCCCGGCGCGAGGGCGCGCCCGAAGGCGACGTCGTCCGGCAGCTCGGCCAGCGGCCACCAGCGCAGGTCCAGCGACTCGTCACTGATCGTCTCCACCGCCCCGGCGGGCGCGCGGACCACGAAGCGCACGTCGAGGTGGCGGGTGGGCACGCCCAGCGAGCAGGTCAGGGCGTGGACGTCGACGTGCAGCGGCTCGGGGTCGACGACCAGGCCGGCGATCCCCGACTCCTCGCCCGCCTCGCGCAGCGCCGCGCCGGCCAGCGTGGTGTCGTCGGGCTCGATGTGGCCGCCGAGCTGCACCCACTTCCCGATCCGCGGGTGCAGGGTCAGCAGCGCGTGCTCGCCCGCGGCGTCGAGCACGAGCGCCGACGCGGTGAGGTGGCCGGGCGCGCACGCGCGGGCGCACGCGTCGGGGCGGGCGTCGAGGTAGGCGAGCACGGCCTGGCGCACCGACTCGAGCTCGCGGGTCCCGCCGCGCCAGCGGTCGAGGACCGCGCGGGCGTCGGCGTGGACCGCCGCGGTCGAGACGGCGGCGCGGGTGGTGGACGCCAGGGTGCGCTCCTCGGTCACCTCTCCACCCAGCGATCGTCGACGGCCGGCTCGCTGCGCGGCGGCGCCGCGGCGGCGGGGTGCCCGATCGCGACGGCGCCGAGGGGCTCCCAGTCGGCGGGCAGCGCGAGCACGTCGCGCACGACGTCCCGGGCGAAGATCGTCGAGGACACCCAGCACGACCCGAGCCCCTCGGCGGCCAGCGCGACGAGCAGGCCCTGCACCGCGGCGCCCCCGGCGACGGTGAACATCGTGTGCTCGGCGGCCGCCCGCCGGGCGTCGGGGTAGGCGTGGGCCCCCTCGAGCACGAGGAACGGCAGGACGACCTCGGGCGCGGTGCGCAGCAGGTCGCCGCGGGCCACCCGCCGGGCGACCTCGTCCTCGGGCCGCCCGTCGGCGCGCAGGTCCGCGCGCCACGCGTCGGCCATCGCGTCGAGCAGGCGGGTGCGCACGTCTGGCCGGGCGAGGTGCACGAAGCGCACCGGGCGGGTGTGGTGCGGGGCGGGCGCGGTGAGCGCGGCGGCGCCGGCGCGCCGCAGGGCGTCGGGGTCGACGGGGGTGTCGGCGAACGCCCGCACCGAACGCCGCGCCGGGACGGCCTCGCGCCGGCCCTGCGCTCGTCCCCGGGCGAGCGCCTCGTCCGTCCCCAGCCAGAACAGGTCCTCGTCCACCGGGCGGACCAGGTCGGCGCCGCGGCCGGTCTCCGAGCGCAGCACCGCCGGCAGCCCGCGCACCACGGCCACCGGCACGCCGCCGAGCTTGCCCTTGACCAGGTCGGCGGCCGCGGCCACCTCGTCGGCCACGGCCACCTCGGTGACCACCAGCTCGTTGCCCTGGGAGTCCACCGCGCCGCCGTAGGCGTGGACGACCTCGAGGCCCGCGGCGCCGATCGCGGCGTCGGTCTGCCCGGTGCGCCAGGTACGGCCCATGGTGTCGGTGACGACGACGGCCACGTCGACCCCGAGGCGGTCCCGCAGCGCCGCGCGCAGGGCGGCCGCCGAGCCGTCGGGGTCCTCGGGGAGCAGCGCGACCTCGTCGCCGGCGACGTTCGACGCGTCGATCCCGGCCGCGGCCTGCACGATCCCCAGCGGGTTGGCGACGATCTTGGTGCGGCCCTTGGTGGCCAGCAGACGCACGGTCTCGCGGTCGATCAGCGCGCGGCGGGCGGCGTCGCGCGCCTCGGGGTCGGCGGGCACCCGCACGAGGCGGCCCTCGACCTTCGACAGCACCTTGGACGTGACCACCACGACGTCCCCGTCGGCGAGGGCGCCGTCGAGGGCGTCGGCGAGCGCGCCCGCGAGGTCGTCGCCGGGCCGGAACTCGGGCAGTCCCGGAACGCCCCAGAGGGTCAGTCCGCCGGCGGCGTGGTCAGACACCCGCGACCTCGTAGGCCGCCCGCACCATCGCCGCCGTGGTGTCCGGGTCGGTCATCATGAGCGGCACCTCGCGGACCTCGACGCCGGGCACGTCGGCGCCGTCGCCCGGGGCCACCAGCCAGCCGTCCAGCAGGCCGCCGGTGGAGCGCGCGCCGTACCAGCGGCCGACGCCCTCCGCGCTGACCGGCACGTCGACGGCCGCCAGGCACGCCTCGGCCATCCCGCGCACGGCCTGCCCGCCGACGATCGGCGACACCCCGACGACCTTGCCCGCCGCCGCGGACAGCGCCGGCCGCATCCCGGGGACGTCGACGACCGTGTGCACGCTGACCACGGGGTTCGACGGCGCCACGAGCACCACGTCGGCGTCGGCCACGGCGGCCAGCGCGTCCGGGCAGGCCGTGGCCTGGTCGCGCCCCACCGAGGCGAACCCGTGCGCGGGCAGCGCGGCGCGGTGGCGCACCCACCACTCCTGGAAGTGGATCGCCTTGCGGGCGGGCGGGTCGTCGGCGCTGTCGGGGTCGTCGACGACGACGTGGGTCTCGATGCGGTCGTCGCTGGCCGGGATCAGCTCCACCCCGGGCGCCCAGCGGCGGCAGAGCGCCGCGGTGACCTGCGAGAGCGGGAAGCCCGCGCGCAGCATCCGGGTGCGCACGAGATGGGTGGCGACGTCCCGGTCGCCCAGGCCGAACCACGTCGGGTCGGCGCCGTAGGCCTCGAGCTCCTCGCGCACCGACCAGGTCTCCTTGGCCCGGCCCCAGCCGCGCTCCGGGTCGATGCCCTCGCCGAGCGTGTACATGCAGGTGTCGAGGTCGGGGCACACGCGCAGGCCGTGCAGCCAGATGTCGTCGCCGACGTTGACCACCGCGCGGATCGCGTCGCCGGGGCCGGCGGCGGCCTTGACGCCCTGCAGGAACCGGGCGCCGCCGACGCCGCCGACCAGGACCGTGACCTTCATGCCCCCGATCGTCCTCCCGCGCGCGCTCACCCGAGCAGCCGGGCGAACTGGATGTTGCCCTGGACGACGAGGTCGCGGTCGCCGCCGACGAGCGAGTACAGGCTCGCCGACGCCTCGGCCAGCAGCTCGCCGGCGGGCCGGAAGAGGAACAGGGCGAGGATCACCACGAACGGCGCGTAGGGCGCGATGCGCGCCGCGCTGGCCCGCGTCGTGCGGGGCAGGTACGGGTCGATCACGCCCCAGCCGTCGAGGCCCGGGATCGGCAGCAGGTTCAGCACGAACGTCAGGACCTGGATCAGGCCGAGGAACGACAGCGCGGCGGCCAGCGGCAGCGGCGGGGTGGTGAGCACCACCCCGATCCCGATGACGGCGGCGAGCGCGAGGTTGGCCAGCGGCCCGGCCGCCGACACGGCGCTGATCGCGGCCCGCGAGCGCAGCGACGCCCGCTGGATCCAGACGGCCCCGCCCGGCAGGGGGATCCCGCCGATCAGGAGGAACAGCAGCGGCAGCACCAGGGTCAGCCCGATGTTGGCGTAGCGCCGGATGTCGAGGGTCAGGTAGCCCAGCGCGCGCACCGAGTGGTCGCCGCAGCGGTCGGCGGTCAGCGCGTGGGAGAACTCGTGCAGGCACAGCGACACGGCCCACCCGGCCAGGACGAGCAGGACGGTGCCGCCGATGATCGCCCCGGACGCCGGGACCAGCGTCAGGGCGCCCCCCGCGACGGCCAGCGCCACGAGGACGAGGAAGATGGGGCTGACCGGCGAGCGCAACCGGGAGACGCGGGGAGCCACGCCCCCCAGTGTGTCCCTCCGGACGGAGCAGGCACCGCCCGGCGCCCCGAGAGGGTGGCGGGGCCCGATTGCTACGGACAGCGCATGACGCTCACCGCACGTGACGACCGCCCGCCGCGACATGCGGCCAGGTGGGTCCCCCGGCTTGACCCGGATGGAACGACACCGGTGTAATTCCTACGCGATGACACGTCGGTGCGGGGCCGACGCCTCGTCCACTCAGTGGGGGCCGGGGGAGTCTGAGGCGAGCGGAGGCGTCGTGCACGGTGCGGAAAGTGGTTCGGTGGTGCTGGGCAGCGGAGGACACGGAATGCGGGACGTCCTCTCGGAGCTGGCCATGATCACCGAGGACGAGCAGGAATGGCAGGAGCGCGCACTGTGCGCGCAGACCGACCCGGAGGCGTTCTTCCCCGAGAAGGGCGGGAGCACCCGGGAGGCCAAGCAGATCTGCAACAGCTGCGACGTCCGCACCGAGTGCCTCGAGTACGCGCTCGGGCACGACGAGCGCTTCGGGATCTGGGGCGGGCTCTCCGAGCGTGAGCGCCGGCGCCTCAAGCGCCGCGTCGTCTGACACCCCGGCCGGGCGGCGCGAGCCCGGCGACTACCCTCGGCCGCCTGACCGGAGCGCGGGCGCCCCTGGGGTGGCGGCTGCCCGAGGGGGAAGGACGGCGGGCGCGTGGCGGTGACGTCCCCGGTGGCGCCGGTGCTCGGCGTCCTGGTCTGCCACGACGGTGACACCTGGCTCCCGGAGACCCTCGCGGCGCTCGCGCGCCTGACACAGCGCCCGCGCTGGGTCATCGCGGTCGACACCGGGTCCATCGACGGCACCGGGTCGCTGCTCGCGGCCAGCAACCAGGTCGACGTGGTGCTGCGCATGCCCCGCGACACCGGCTTCGCCGAGGCGGTGCACACCGCGGTCGACGACGCCGACCGGCGCTGGGGCGCGAACGCCGGCGAGTGGCTCTGGGTCCTGCACGACGACGCCGCGCCCGCGCCCGACTGCCTCGAGGTGCTGCTGTCGGTCGCCGACGCCTCGCCCTCGGCCGCAGTGCTCGGCCCGCTGTGCCTCGACTGGGAGGAGCCCCGCCTGGTCGTCGAGGCCGGCGTGTCGATCGACGCCTCGGGCTCGCGGCAGACCGGGATCGGTGCCGACGAGCTCGACCTCGGCCAGTTCGCCACCAACTCCGAGGTGCTCGCCGTCGGGTCCGCGGGCTCGCTCGTGCGGCGCCGCGAGTGGGACGCCCTCGGCGGCTACGACACCGCGCTGGGCCTGTTGCGCGAGGACGTCGACTACGGCTGGCGGGTCAACCGCGCCGGCGGCCTCGTCCTCTGCGCGCCCTCGGCCCGCCTGCGCCACGCCCGCGCGCTGCAGGTCCGCGCCCGCGAGCTCGACACCGCCGGCGTCGATCGCCGCTACCGCGCCACCGACCGCGCCCACGGGCTGCGGACGTTCCTCGCCAACTGCTCGACCCCGGCGTTCGTCCTCGGCCTGCTGCGCCTGCCGGTGCTCGCGGTGCTGCGCGCGCTGGGCCTGCTGCTGGTGCGCCGGGCCCGCGCGGCCGGCGCCGAGCTCGCCGGCCTGACCCGCGTGCTGGGCTCCGGGCCGGGCGTCGCCGACCTCGCCGACGCCCGCAAGCGGCGCAGCACCGGCGCCACCGCCCTGCCCCGCGAGCTGCGGGGCCTGCTGACCAGCCGCACGACCCGGCTGCGCAACGCCGTGCGGGGCGGGCTGACCTCGCTCGTGCGCGGGCGCCTGCGCGAGGAGCTGGAGCTCGGCCGGCTGCCCGAGTGGGCCGAGCGCGGCGCGCGGCCCGACGAGGACGCCGAGGACGAGGCCCGGCGCCGGCGCGCGGCCGTCGGTCCCGAGGCCCTGCCCGCGGGCGCCGGGGCCGGGGTGCGGCGCACCCGCCGCACGGCGGGCCTGCGCCGGCCGGGGGAGTCGCTGGCCGTCGCGCTGCCCGGGCCGCGGGCTGGGCGGGTGGGGGAGGGCGCTGACGAGGCCGTGGGTGCCGCGCCGCCGGAGGGCGACGCCACCGAGGTCATCAGGACCGCCGACGGGGCGCCGGCCGAGCCCGCGACCGCGGCGGGCGAGCGCGTCGTCGTCGTCCCCATCACCGCCGGCCGGGTCGCGCGCGAGCTGCTCCTCGCCCCGCCGCTGCTGCTCGTCGTCGGCCTGACGCTCATCTCGCTCGCGACGCAGCGGGCCCGGCTGGGGCTCTCCCTCGCCGGCGGGCGCATCGCCGAGGTCCCGGGCCTGCGCGAGCTGTGGTCGTCCTACCTCGCCGCCTGGCACCCCGTGGCCGGCGGCACGGGTGCCCCGGCGCCGGCGGCGCTGGCGGTGGTCGGCGCGCTCGGCGGCCCCGCGGTGCCCCTGGGCGGCCCGCCCGCCGCGGTGTCGATCCTGCTCGTGGCTGCGCTGCCGCTGGCCGGGCTGAGCGCCTACCTCGCCACCCGCGAACTGCGCGTCGGCCGCGTGCTGCGCGCGCTCGCCGGGGCGGTCTACGCCCTGCTCGGGGTCACCGCAGGTGCCGTGGCCCAGGGCCGGCTCGACGGCGTGGTGGCGGCGGTCCTGCTGCCACTGGTGCTCGCCGGCGTCGTCGCGGTCCTGCGGGGCGTGCGCACGGCGGGCCGGCGCGGCTCGTGGTGGAGCACCGCGGCCGGCACGGCGCTCGCGCTGGGCGTCGTCAGCGCCTTCGCGCCGCTGGTGCACGCGCTGGTGCTCGTCGTCGTGGTGGTCGGCTTCGTCCTGGTCCCCGCGCCGCCGGGGGCCGCCGGGCGGCGGGCGATGTCCCTGGCCGTGATCGTCGTGCTGCCGGTGCTGCTGCTCCTGCCCTGGCCGACGGTGCTGCTCACCGCGCCCGAGGTGCTGCTGCACGGCACCGGCGCCCCGGTGCCCGAGCGCTTCGTCGCCGCGCTGGAGATCCTCGCCCTCGACCCCGGCGGCCCGGGCACCCTGCCCTGGGCGGGCCTGGTGCTGGTCGCCGTCGCGGTCGGCGGCGCGCTCATCGCGCCGCGGCGCGCGGCGGTCCCGGGGCTCGCGCTGCTGGTGCTCGGCATCGTGGCGGCCGGCGTCGTCGGGTCGTTCGCGCTGTCACCGCTCTCCGGCGGCGACCCGCGCCCCGGCTGGACCGGCCCGGCGCTCGCCCTCGCCACCACCGGGGCGCTGTGGAGCCTGCTGGCCCAGGTCGCCGCGGCCCGCACCGAACCGCTCGGCCAGCTGCTCGGCCGGCGGGACCGCGCCGGCCGCGCCCCGCTGCGCCGCGGCGACTCCGAGCTCGACCTCGGCGGCGCGGGCTTCTCCGGGCGCCTCGCGGGCGCGGCCGAGCGGGTGGGCGCGGGCGCGTCGGGCCTGGCCCGGCGCCTGCGACCGCGCCCCAGCGACACCGGCGAGCGCGACCGCAGCGCGCAGCGGGCCCGCGGCGTGGCCGTGCCCGTGCTGGCGGTCGCCGTGGCGACGCTCGCGGTGGTCACGGTCCTGGCCGGCGGGTCGGGCCCGCTGGCCGACACCCGCGCGCCGACCCTGGCCGCCCCGCTGGCGAACGAGCTGGCCACGGGCGGGGCGGGCGTCGTCGTGGTCACCCGCGACGCCGACACGACCCGGCGCGGCGGCCCCGGGCTGCCCCGCTACGGCGACGACGACTTCGCGCCCGTCGGCGCCGCGCCCGCCCGCCTGCAGCGCGACGTGCGCGCCCTGCTCTCCGGCGACCCCGCCACCGTGCAGGCCGGCGTCGCCGAGCTCGCGACGGCCGGCACCGGCGCGGTCGTGCTGCCCGACCAGGCGACGGCGCGGGTCGCGCGCCAGGCCGCCGGGCCGCTGCTCGGCGACGCGCCGCCCGTCTCCGACGGGCGCCCCGTGGTGCGCGTCGCCCTGCCGGTCGCGGGCGCCGTGCTGCTCGAGCCCCCGATCTCCGACGACGCCACCGAGGCGCGCGCGGCGCCCCGGCGCGCCGCGGGCGTGACGCCGGTGCCCTCGGACCTGCCCACCGTCGCGGTGCGCGTGTCCCCGGGCGCCGACCGCCGCCTGCTCGTCGTGGCCGCGGAGCTGGAGTCGGGCTGGTCGGCGACGGTCGGCGGCGCGCCCGCCCCCGTCGTCCCGGCCTGGGGCCACCTCGTCGGCGTGGGCGTCGGACCCGGCGGGGGCGCGGTGGTCGTGGAGCGCGACGACACCACCCGCCTGCTCCTGCTGCTCCTGCAGCTGGCCCTCGTGCTGTTCACGGCCATCTCGGCGCTGCCCTCGCGCAAACGCCTCGACTAGATCCCGGTCCCGGGCTGTCGGGGTCAGGCCCTAGGTTCGGCGACGTGTTCGACCACCTCGGTTTCCCCTGTCGCGACGTCGAGACCTCCGTCGCCTTCTACTCCGCGGTGTTCGCGCCGCTCGGCATGGCCGTCGGCCTGCGCATCCCCACCGGCCCGCCGGGCGCGCCCGAGGTCGTCGGCCTGGGCGCCGGCGGGCACCCGGCCTTCTGGCTCGCGCCCGGCGAGCCCGTGACGCAGGAGCTGCACGTCGCCTTCGCCGCGCCGGACCGCGCGGCCGTCGACGCCGTGCACGAGGCGGCCCGGGCGCACGGGGCGGAGGTGCTGCACGCGCCGCGGATCTTCCCGGAGTACCACCCCGGCTACTACGCCGTGTTCCTCCGCGACCCCGACGGCCACAACGTGGAAGCCGTCCACCACACCTTCTGATCGCGCCAGGCAGGTCCGCGTCCCGTGGTCGCTCGGGTGCTCAGTCCTCGTCGCCCGCGATCGTGTCGGGCTCGACGCCGAGGTATCCCGCGACCTGTTCGACGAGCACGTCGTGCAGCAGGTCCGCGAGGTCCTCGCCGTCGAGCGCGCGCGCCTCGAGCGGGCGGCGGTAGAGCACGATCCGCGCCCGGGTCACGGCGCCGCGGCGGTCCATGCCGGCGGGCACGAGGCGCGCCAGCGGCACCTCGCCGTCGCCGAGCACGGCGTCGTCGTCCACGGGCGGGTCGTCGGTGGCGGCGGGCACCTCGGGCACGTCGTCGACGGCCACGTCCAGCTCGGCGAGCTCGGTGCCCCAGCGCTCCTCGATGGGCTCGAGCGCCTCGAGCACGAGGGCGTCGAAGCGCTCGGCGCGGGTGCGGGCGGCGGGGGAGCCGGAGGGGTAGAGCGGCATCCGCAGCCCGCGCCCGCGGCGGTCGCGCCGACGCCGGCGCGGCCGGGGCGCGGAGGTGCCGCCCCGGCGGCTCGCGCTCCTGGTCACGCCCGCGGAGCCTACGCGGGCCCCCCGGACGAGGACCGACGCGCCGCGCGCGCCTGCGCGGCGGGCACGTCCGACCGGGCTATCGTCGGCGGCGTGCGAGGAGTGCGGAAGTGCTCACGGACCGGGTGTGGTCACGCGGCCGTGGCCACCCTGACCTATGTCTATTCGGACTCGACCGCCGTGGTCGGTCCGCTGGCCACGAGCGCCGAGCCGCACTCCTACGACCTCTGCGAGCGCCACGCCGTCCGTCTCACCGCGCCGCGGGGGTGGGAGGTCGTGCGCTACGAGGGCGACTTCCCGGCCGAGCCGTCGGCCGACGACCTCACGGCCCTGGCCGAGGCCGTCCGCGAGGCCGGGCGGGCCGACCGCCCGCTCGCGTCGCCCGAGAGCCGCACGCGCATCACGGCCGGGACCGGCGCCGCGGCGGCGTCCTCGGGGTCCTCGCCGGCCATGCCGGCGGGTCCGCCGCCGCCGGGCATGGCGGCCGGCATGGCGGGCGCGCCCACGGGCCGCCGCGGCCACCTGCGCGTGCTGCCCGACCCCGCGTCCTCCTGACGACGAGGGGCCCGGCACACGCCCACGGCCAGGGATCACCGTTCGGCGGACGGCTGCGCCCGGCGGGCGCCGGTGTCGTGCCGCGCCGATAGGCTGGTGAGGTGTCCAGCACACCGTCCGCCACCTCGTCCGCCGCGGCGGCTCCCGACCGCGCCCAGGTGATCGACCAGGTCATCAAGGCCTACGACATCCGCGGTCTCGTCGGCTCCCAGCTCGACGCCGCCTTCGTGCGCGACGTGGGCGCGGCGTTCGCCCGCGTCCTGCTCGACGAGCAGCGCTCGGGCCAGGGCACCGGGCTCGGCGGGGGCAAGGGCGTGGTGGTCGCGCACGACATGCGCGAGTCGTCGCCGGAGCTCGCCGACGCGTTCGCCGAGGGCGTCACCGGTCTCGGCGTCGACGTCGTGCACATCGGCCTGGCCAGCACCGACATGCTCTACTACGCCTCCGGCGCGCTCGAGATGCCCGGCGCGATGTTCACGGCCAGCCACAACCCGGCCACCTACAACGGCATCAAGCTCTGCCGCGCCGGCGCGTCGCCCGTGGGGCAGGACTCCGGGCTCGACGAGATCGCCGCGCTGCTCGACCGCGGGCCCGGCGAGGCCGCCGCCGACGCGTCCGCGGGCGAGCGCGGCAGCGTCAGCCACCGCGAGATGCGCGACGACTACGCCGCCTTCCTGCGCTCGCTGGTCGACCTGTCGGGTATCCGGCGCCTGTCGATCGTCGTCGACGCCGGCAACGGCATGGCCGGCTACACGGTGCCCGCGGTGCTCGACCCGCTGCCCATCGAGGTCGAGCCCCTGTTCTTCGAGCTCGACGGCTCGTTCCCCAACCACGAGGCCAACCCGCTGGACCCGGACAACCTGCGCGACCTCCAGCGCAAGGTCATCACGCTGGGCCGCGTCGACGCGGGGCTGGCCTTCGACGGCGACGCCGACCGCGTGTTCCTCGTCGACGAGAAGGGCGACGCGGTGAGCCCCAGCGCCATCACCGCGCTGGTCGCCACCCGCGAGCTCGGCAAGCACCCCGGCTCCACGGTGATCCACAACCTCATCACCTCGCGCGCCGTCCCCGAGATCATCACCGAGGCGGGCGGCACGCCGCGGCGCAGCCGGGTGGGCCACTCGTTCATCAAGGCCACCATGGCCGAGACCGGCGCGGTCTTCGGCGGCGAGCACTCGGCGCACTACTACTTCCGCGACTTCTGGAACGCCGACTCGGGCATGCTCGCCGCGCTGCACGTGCTCGCCGCGTTGGGGGAGCAGGACAGGCCGCTCTCGGAGCTCATGGCGCAGTACGACCGCTACGCCGCCTCCGGTGAGATCAACTCGACGGTGCAGGACGCGCAGGCGGCCATGGCCGAGGTCGAGCAGACGTTCGGCTCGCGCGAGGGCGTCACCACCGACGACCTCGACGGGCTCACCGTCGCCCTGCCCGACGGCAGCTGGTTCAACCTGCGGCCGTCCAACACCGAGCCGCTGCTGCGGCTCAACGTCGAGGCCGCCGACGACGACGCCGTCGCCGCGCTGCGCGACGAGGTCCTCGCGCTCGTGCGTGGCTGACCCGGATCGAGAAGGAGACCCCCGATGCCGCTCGATCTGGACCCCGACCTGCTCGAGATCCTCGCCTGCCCCGCGCCCGACCACGGCACGCTGCACCCCGGGACGCCCGACGACCCCGAGGCCGCGGCGCTGACCTGCTCGGCGTGCGACCGGCGCTACCCGGTCACCGACGGCATCCCCGTCCTCCTCCTGTCCGAGGCGAGCGGGGGACCCCCCGGGGAGACGGCGGGGCCGGACGACCGGCGGGGGTGAGGGCCGTGCTCGACGACGCCCTGCTCTCCGACGAGCCGCGCCTGATCGCCGCCGACCGTGAGGGCACGCTGCGCGCGGTGGCCACCGCGGGCGCCCAGGTGCGCACCACGTGGGCGGCCGCCCAGGACGCGGGCGTGCCCGCCGACCTGGCCGGCCTGCGCCCCCGCGCCCTGGTCCTGCTGACCCGCCCGGGCACCACCGAGTCCGCCTGCCGCCTGCTGGCGTCGCTGCTCACGCCCTCGGCGCCGCTGCCGGTGATCGTCACCGACGTCGCCCCGCCGTGGCTGGGCCCGCTCGACGTCGTCGTCGCCTCCCACCGCGGCCGCGAGGGCGACCCGGTCGAGGCGGACGTGGCCGAGTCGGTGCACCGCGCCGTGCGCCGCGGCGCCCACGTCGTGCTCGCCGGGCCGTCCGAGGGCCCGGCGGCCGCGGCCGGCGCCGGGCGCGCCCTGCCCGTCGTGCCGCGGCTGGCGCTCGGCGTGTCGGGCGTGGACCTCGACGGGCTCGACACCGCGACCGTGCTCACCACCGGCCTGGTGGTGGCCCGCTCGCTGGACCTGCTCGCCGTCGACCCCGACGCGCTCGCCGACCGCCTCGACGCCGAGGCCGAGCGCGACGGCCCCCGCGGCGAGGCCTTCGTCAACCCGGCCAAGACCCTGGCGCTGCGGCTCGCCGAGCGCACGCCGCTGCTCTGGGGCGCGGACCCGGTCGCGGGGCTGGTGGCGGGTTACGGCGCGACCGTGCTGGCCACCCACGCGGGAGTCGTCGCGCAGGCCGCCACCACCGCGGCCGCGGCGGCGCAGCCGGCGCTGCTGGCCCGGCTGCGGGAGGACGCGGGGGAGGCGTCGATCTTCGCCGACCCCTTCGACGATCCGGCCCCGGCGGCCCCGCCGCCCCGGCTGGTGCTGTTGGCCGTGCGCGAGGACCTCGCGGTGCGGCGGCTGGTCGCCGACGTCGGCGCCCGACACCCGGGTGCGGACGTGCTGGAGATCGACGACGTGGACCTGTCCGGGGAGGGGCCGGTCGCCGACGCGCTCCGCGCGGCCGTGCTGGCCACCCGACTCGACTTCACCGCGGTCTACCTCGGCCTGGCCCTCGGGGCCCGGGTGCCGGGGGTCCGCACGGGCTAGCCGCCCGACAGCGAGAGAGGCACACACGTGGAGGTCCTCAAGGGCAGCGTGCGCACGTACACGTGGGGCTCGCGGACGCACCTCGCCGACCTGCTGGGCGAGGAGGTCCCGTCGCCGCACCCGCAGGCCGAGCTCTGGCTCGGCGCGCACCGCGACGAGCCCTCGCGGTTCGACGACGGCGGGCGGACCCTCGCCGACGTGCTGGCGTCCGACCCCCTGGGCGCGCTGGGCCCGGCGCGGAGCGCCCGCTGGTCGGACAAGCTGCCGTACCTGCTCAAGGTGCTCGCCGCCGAGGAGCCCCTGAGCCTGCAGGCGCACCCGTCGGCCGAGCAGGCCGAGGCCGGGTGGGCGCGCGAGGAGGCCGCAGGCATCCCGCGCACGGCCTCCGAGCGCAACTACCCCGACCCGCTGCCGAAGCCCGAGCTGCTCTGCGCGCTCACCGAGTTCCACGCGCTCGCGGGCTTCCGGCCGGCCGACGAGACCGTGCGGCTGCTGCGCGCGCTCGACGTGCGCGCCCTCGCCCACCACACCGAGCTGCTCGCGGGCCAGCCCGACGCGGACGGCCTGCGCGCGGTGTTCACCACCTGGATCACGCTGCCCCAGCGCGCGGTCGACGAGCTCGTCCCCGCGCTGCTCGAGGGCTGCGTGGCGCACGTGCGCGCCCGCGGCGAGTTCACCGCCGAGGCCCGCACGCTGCTCGACCTCGGCGAGCGCTACCCGGGCGACGCCGGCGTGCTGGCCGCGCTGCTGCTCAACCGCGTGGTGCTGGCGCCGGGGGAGTGCCTCTACCAGCCGGCGGGCTCCCCGCACTCGTACCTGGCGGGCTGCGGCGTCGAGCTCATGGCCAACTCCGACAACGTGCTGCGCTGCGGCCTGACGCCCAAGCACGTCGACGTGCCCGAGCTGCTGCGCGTCCTCGACTTCACGCCCGGCCGGGCGCCCCTGCTGCACGGCGAGGGGACGGGCCCGGTCACGCGGTTCACGCCGTCCGAGTACTTCAGCCTGGCCCGGTGCGCGTTCGACGACACCGGTGTCGGCGGAGAGAGTGCCGGGGAGGAGCCGGTCGACCTCGGCGTCGAGGGCCCCCGGATCGCGGTCGCGGTGGAGGGCAAGGTGCGTCTGCGCAGCGCCGGCGGGCAGGAGCAGGTCGTCTCCCGCGGCACGGCCGTCTGGATGCCGGCGTGCGACGGCCCGGTGACGGTCGCCCCCGTCGAGCGACCGGCCCTCGCCTTCGTCGCCGCCGACGGCCTCGGCCCGGGCTGACCGCGCCCGGTACCTTCACCGGCGCACCATTTTTCCCGCCCGGTCGACCCTGGAGGCCCCGTGTCCGCAGAAGGAGGCGGCAAGGCGATCGTCGCCGCGCTCGCGGCCAACGCCGGCATCGCCGTCGCGAAGTTCATCGGCTTCGCCATCACGGGCTCCTCGTCGATGCTGGCCGAGGGCGTGCACTCGGTGGCCGACACGAGCAACCAGGGCCTCTTGCTGTTCGGCCGCAAGCGCGCGCGGCGCGAGGCCGACAGCGAGCACCCCTTCGGCTACGGGCGCGACCGCTTCTTCTACTCGTTCATCGTCGCGCTGCTGATCTTCAGCCTCGGCTCGGTGTTCGCCCTCTACGAGGGGATCCACAAGCTCTCGGGCTCCGACGACCTCACGAGCCCGATCGTCGCCGTGGTCATCCTCGTGGTCGCGATCTGCCTGGAGTCCTACAGCTTCCGCACCGCGGTCAAGGAGTCGCGGGAGCTCAAGGGCGAGCAGTCGTGGTGGAGGTTCATCCGGACGTCGGTCAACCCCGAGCTGCCGGTCGTCCTGCTCGAGGACTTCGGGGCCCTCGTCGGGCTGGTCCTCGCCCTCGCCGGCGTCGGGCTCAGCGTGCTGACCGGCGCGGTGATCTGGGACGCGATCGGCACGATCTGCATCGGCGTCCTGCTCGGGGTCATCGCGGTCATCCTGATCGTCGAGACCAAGAGCCTGCTGATCGGCGAGGGCGTCAGCGCCCGCACCGCGAACACGATCACCTCGTCGCTGGTCGGCGGCCCGGTGGAGCGGGTCATCCACCTGCGCACCCAGTACCTCGGCCCCGAGGAGCTGCTGGTCGCCGCGAAGATCGCGGTGTCCTCGCAGCTGCCGGCCGAGACGATCGCCGAGGCCATCGACCACGCCGAGGCCCGGCTGCGCGAGGCGGTGCCCGAGGCGCGCCTCGTGTACCTCGAGCCCGACCTCGACCGCACCGGCGGCGGCCCGATCGACGAGGCCCTCGACCCCCGCCCGGACACCGCGTCCCGCTGACCGGGCGCCACTGGACCCCCGAGCGGGTCAACGAGGTGAACACGGCGTCACGGATCGAGCCGTGTCCGTGCTCCCGGGCGGTCTGGCGGGCGTAAGGTCCCGCCGCACCCTCGATCACTCGACGGGCCCGGACGCAGGATTCTCGGGAGGAACGCCCATGACGTCGACCCAGCCACAGAGCGGGCTGTTCCGGACCAAGTCGGTGGAGCAGTCCATCGCCGACACCGACGAGCCCGGCAGCAAGCTCCGCCGCGAGCTCGGTGCCTTCGACCTCACCGTCTTCGGCGTCGCGGTGCTCATCGGCGCCGGCATCTTCACCATCACCGCGCGCGTCGCCGGTGACATCACCGGCCCGGCCATCGCGATCTCCTTCGTCATCGCCGCCATCGCCTGCGGGTTCGCGGGCCTCTGCTACGCCGAGTTCGCCTCGACGGTGCCGGTGGCGGGCAGCGCCTACACGTTCTCCTACGCCACGTTCGGCGAGTTCATCGCCTGGATCATCGGCTGGGACCTCATCCTCGAGTACGCCCTCGGCGCCGCGGTGGTCTCCAAGAGCTGGGCGCAGTACCTGGGCGAGCTGTTCGGCGGCAGCAGCACCTCCGCGTCCCTCGAGCTGGGACCGGTGACGTTCGACTGGGGCGCCGTCCTGGTCATCGCCGGCCTCACCGTCGTCCTCGTGCTCGGGATCAAGCTCTCGAGCCGGGTCTCGACGATCATCACCTCGATCAAGGTGCTCGTGGTGCTGCTCGTCATCGTGGTCGGGCTCTTCTACGTGAAGGCCGCGAACTACTCCCCGTTCATCCCGCCGCCCGGGGGCGAGCAGGAGAGCGGTGGCGGTGCCGACGCGTCGCTGCTGTCGCTGATCGCGGGCAGCGAGGGGTCGACCTTCGGCGTCTACGGCCTGCTGGCCGGCGCCTCGCTGGTCTTCTTCGCGTTCATCGGCTTCGACGCGGTGTCCACCACCGCCGAGGAGACGAAGAACCCGCAGAAGGACCTGCCCCGCGGCATCCTCGGCTCGCTCGGCGTCGTCACCGTGCTCTACGTCGCCGTCTCGCTCGTGCTGGTGGGCATGGTCAACTACACCCAGCTGGCGACGCCTCCCGGCAGCGACGAGAGCGCCACCCTGGCCACGGCGTTCACGATCGTCGGCGCGGACTGGGCGTCCACGATCATCTCCATCGGTGCCCTCGCCGGCCTGACCACCGTGGTCATGGTGCTCATGCTCGGCCAGAGCCGGGTGTTCTACGCGATGAGCCGCGACGGGCTGCTCCCGCGGAACCTCGCCCAGACGGGCTCGCGGGGCACCCCGGTGACGATCACGATCATCATCGGCGGCCTCTGCGCCGTGCTCGCCGGCTTCTTCCCGATCGACGAGCTCGAGTCGATGGTCAACATCGGGACGCTGTTCGCCTTCATCCTGGTCTCGGTCGGCACGGTCTACCTGCGACGTCGCCGCCCCGACCTGCAGCGGAGCTTCACGGTCAAGGCCCTGCCGGTCGTGGCCACGCTCGCGGTGCTCAGCTGCCTGTGGCTGATGCTGAACCTGACCGTCGAGACCTGGATCCGGTTCATCGTCTGGATGGTGCTGGGCGTGGTCATCTACTTCGCCTACTCGCGGCGGAACTCCGTGCTCGGCAAGCGCGAGCGCGGCGAGGAGCGGTCGGTGACCAACCCGGGCGGGCCGTCGGCGCCGCCGACCCAGCCCCAGTAAGCGCGACACGTCGGACACGACAGGGCCCGCCCGGCACGTGCCGGGCGGGCCCTGTCGTGTGTGCGGGGTGGGCTCAGGCCTGCGCGTACTTCTCGCGCAGGGTCTTCTTCGAGAACTTGCCGGTCGAGGTCTTGGGCACCTCGTCGATGAACCACACCTCGTCGGGCACCTGCCACTTGGCCACGCGGGACGCGATGTGCTCGAGCACCGCCTCCTTGGTCAGCTCCACGCCCTGCTTCGGCACGACGCACGCCAGGGGGCGCTCCGACCACTTCTCGTCGGGGATCGCGATGACGGCGGCCTCGGCGACCCCCTCCATCGCCATGATCTCGTTCTCCAGGTCCACGGAGGAGATCCACTCGCCGCCGGACTTGACGAGGTCCTTGGTGCGGTCGACGAGCCGGACGTAGCCGTACCGGTCGATGACCGCCACGTCGCCGGTCTTGAGCCAGCCGTCGGAGGTGAACTGCTTCCCGCCGTCCTCGTTGCGGTAGTACGACGCCGCGATCCACGGGCCGGCGGCCTGCAGCTCGCCGGAGGTCTCGCCGTCCCACGGCAGGACCTCGCCGGTGTCGGGCTCGCAGATGCGCAGGTCGACCAGCGGTGACGGGGTGCCCGCGGTGGCGCGCACGTCCGCGAGCTCCTCGTCGGACAGGCCGTCGTGGACGCTGCGCAGCAGCCCGGTGGTGGCGATGGGGCTGGTCTCGGTCATGCCCCAGGCCTGGGTGATCGGCAGGCCGATCTTCTTCCGCCAGCCCTCGGAGAGTGACTTCGGCACCGCGGAGCCGCCGCAGAGCAGCAGGCGCAGGTCGGGCAGGTCGCCCTCGGAGAGCTCGGGCAGCACGCCCATCCAGATGGTCGGCACGCCCGCGGTCACCGTGATGTGGTGGTCGCGCAGGATGCCGGCGATGGCCTTCGGCGTCATGTTCGGGCCGGGCATCACCAGCGACGAGCCCGCGAACACCGCGGCGTACGGCGTGCCCCAGGCGTTGGCGTGGAACATCGGGACGATCGGCAGCAGGACGTCGCGCTCGACGATCCCGGCCACGTCGGCCATGAGCACCGCGATCGAGTGCAGCACCGTCGAGCGGTGCGAGTAGACGACGCCCTTGGGGTTGCCGGTGGTGCCCGACGTGTAGCACATCGCCGCGGCCTGGTTCTCGTCCGCGACGTGGAACCGGCCCGCGTGGGGCTCCACCGAGGCGAGCAGGGCGTCGTAGTCGGTGATGCGCTCGTCGTCGGGGATCTCCACGTCCGCGCCGTCGTCGATGACGATGACCTTGCGGACTCCTCCCATCTGGTCGATGTAGGGCCAGAACTGGCCGAACAGCGACCGGTCGACGAAGACGACCTCGTCCTCCGCGTGGTTCGCGATGTAGATCAGCTGCTCGGTGAACAGCCGGATGTTGAGGGTGTGGAGCACGCGACCGCTGCACGGGACCGCGAAGTAGAGCTCGAGGTGCGCCGGGCTGTTCCAGCAGAAGGTGCCGACCCGGCCCTCGGGCGACACCTCGAGGGCGTCGAGCGCGGCGGCGACGCGCCGCACGCGGTCGGCCCAGCCGGCGTAGTCGGTGCGGTGCACCGTGCCGCCCGCGCCCACACCGACGATGGGCTTGTGGGCGAACAGCTGCTCGGCGCGGTGGAACACGTGCGGCAGGGCGAGTGGGTAGTCCTGCATCTGTCCGAGCACGTTCGTGGCCTCCTGGCGGCGTCTCCTGTGGCTGCGATCACGCATCCTACGGACCGCGGCGCGCCGTGTGACCGGTCTGACGTCGGGGCCCGTCGCGGTTGACCGCCCCCGGGGCCTGTGCTGGACTTGGTCCACGGCATCGATCGCACAACACGTGCGAACGGAAGCCGTCGAGTGGCGCTGCAACGGACGGCCGAGGTCCTTGGCCCGTCCGCCACGCTCGGCGGTGGTCCGTAAACCTTCGCAAGGGCGCCTGCGGATGGTGATGAACCGTGTCCTGGTGACCGACGGACGCCGGCCTGCCGCCCTCCCTCCCGCACCCGCGAGCGACGGCGACACCCCCCCGGCGACCTCAGGCACCCGTCCGGTTCGCACGGTCCTTGATCACCGAGCAGAGGGAGTCATGACGAACGCTGTAGGCACCGTCAACGACAAGCACGACACCCGCAACGGCATCGACTTCGCCGTCGCGGACCTGGACCAGGCCGACTTCGGCCGCCGCGAGATCCGTCTCGCCGAGCACGAGATGCCGGGTCTGATGACCCTGCGCCGCGAGTACTCCGAGGCCAAGCCGCTCCACGGCGCCCGGATCTCCGGCTCGCTGCACATGACGGTGCAGACCGCGGTGCTCATCGAGACCCTCGTCGAGCTCGGCGCCGAGGTCCGCTGGGCCTCCTGCAACATCTTCTCGACCCAGGACCACGCGGCCGCCGCGGTCGTCGTCGGCCCCCACGGCACCGTCGAGCAGCCCCAGGGCGTCCCGTGCTTCGCCTGGAAGGGCGAGACGCTCGAGGAGTACTGGTGGTGCGCCGAGCAGATGATGCGCTGGGCGGACGCCGACACCCGCGGCCCGAACATGATCCTCGACGACGGCGGCGACGCCACGATGCTCGTCCACAAGGGCGTCGAGTTCGAGAAGGCCGGCGTCGTCCCCACCACCGAGATGGACGACCCCGCCGAGTACCAGGTCGTGCTGGCGACGCTGCGCCGCAGCCTCGAGGACGACCCGCAGCACTGGACCAAGGTCGCGTCGGGCATCAAGGGCGTCACCGAGGAGACCACGACGGGCGTGCACCGCCTGTACGAATTCTTCAACGAGGACAAGCTCCTCTTCCCGGCGATCAACGTGAACGACTCGGTCACCAAGTCGAAGTTCGACAACAAGTACGGCTGCCGCCACTCGCTCATCGACGGCATCAACCGCGCCGTCGACGTGCTGCTCTCGGGCAAGAAGGCCGTCGTCTGCGGCTTCGGTGACGTCGGCAAGGGCTCGGCCGAGTCGCTGCGGGGCCAGGGCGCCCGCGTGACCATCACCGAGACCGACCCCATCTGCGCGCTCCAGGCGCTCATGGAGGGCTACGACGTCAACACGCTCGAGAACGTCGTCGAGTCCGCCGACATCGTCATCACGACGACCGGCAACAAGGACATCGTCACCCTCGACCACATGAAGCGGATGAAGCACCAGGCGATCCTGGGCAACATCGGGCACTTCGACAACGAGATCCAGGTCGAGAAGCTCGAGAAGTCCGGCGCCACGCGGATCAACATCAAGCCGCAGGTCGACGAGTGGCGCTTCGACGACGGCCACTCGATCATCCTGCTGTCCGAGGGCCGGCTGCTGAACCTCGGCAACGCCACCGGGCACCCGAGCTTCGTCATGTCGAACTCGTTCGCGAACCAGACCATCGCGCAGATCGAGATCTTCACGAAGCCCGACGAGTACCCGATCGGCGTCTACCGCCTGCCCAAGCACCTGGACGAGAAGGTCGCGAAGGTCCACGTCGAGGCGCTCGGCGCGGAGCTGACCAAGCTCACCAAGGAGCAGGCCGAGTACATCGGCGTCGACGTCGAGGGCCCGTACAAGCCGGAGCACTACCGCTACTAGTCGGTCGCGGCAAGCAGGTCCGGTCGTCAGCGCTCGTTCCTCGCGCTACCGACCGACCTGCGCCGCGCTCCGGTGGTGAGCGTGTGCGTCTGCGTGGGAACTGACCGAAGGGCTCCTTCGCTCGATCTACTCGAGCGAAGGGGCCCTTCGCTCGTTCCGGGGGCCCGCCATAAGGTCTCTTCGTGGGCGTGGTGGTGGCCGTCGAGGGGCTCGACGGCGCGGGCAAGGCGACGCTGGTCGCGGCCCTCGCCGACGCCGCGACACGCCGGGGCGCGCGTGTCGCCGTGCTGGCGTTCCCGCGCTACGACGCCGACGTGCACGCCGGGCTCGCGGGGGAGGCGCTGCACGGCGCCCACGGCGACCTGCGCGACTCGGTGCACGCCATGGCCGTGCTCTTCGCGCTCGACCGGGCCGGCGCGGCCGCGGAGCTGCGGCAGGCCGCCGCGACCCACGACCTCGTGCTCGTCGACCGCTACGTCGCCTCCAACGCCGCCTACGGCGCGGCTCGGCGCGGCGAGGACGTGGACGGGCCGTTCGTGGCCTGGGTACAGGCGCTCGAGCTGGAGCGCCTCGGGGTGCCGGCCCCCGACGCGCAGGTGCTGGTCCGCGTGCCGGGCGAGCTCGCCGCCCGGCGCGTCCGCGAGCGCGCCGCCGCCGACCCGACCCGCACTCCCGACGGCTACGAGGCCGACGCGGCCCTGCAGGCCCGGTGCGCGGAGGTCTACGACCAGCTCGTCGACCGCGCCTGGCTCGCGCCCTGGGCGGTCGTCGGCACCGAGGGAGACCGCGCCGAGGTCACCCGGACGGCGGAGTCGATGGTGGCGGAATGGCTCTCCAGGGCCTCCCCGCGCGAAGTCGGCTCCGGATCGTCGGTGAGAAGTGACACCATTGAGACATGAGCACGCGAATCCTCGTGGTGGACGACGACGCCTCCCTCGCGGAGATGTTGACGATCGTCCTCCAGGGCGAGGGCTTCGAGACCACGGTCGTCGGCGACGGGACGGGGGCGCTGCCCGCACTGCGCGAGAGCTCGCCGGACCTCGTGCTGCTCGACCTCATGCTCCCGGGCATGAACGGCATCGACGTGTGCCGGGCGATCCGGGCGGAGTCCGGCGTGCCCGTGGTCATGCTGACCGCGAAGACCGACACGGTGGACGTGGTGCTGGGGCTGGAGTCGGGCGCCGACGACTACGTGGTCAAGCCGTTCAAGCCCAAGGAGCTGGTGGCCCGCATCCGCGCGCGGCTGCGGCAGTTCCCCACCGAGCCGGCCGAGCAGATGCAGATCGGCGACGTCACCATCGACGTCCCGGCCCACCAGGTGCGCCGCGGCGGGCGCACCATCCCGCTCACGCCGCTGGAGTTCGACCTGCTGGTGGCCCTGGCCCGCAAGCCGCGCCAGGTCTTCACGCGCGAGGTGCTGCTCGAGCAGGTCTGGGGCTACCGGCACGCCGCCGACACCCGGCTGGTCAACGTGCACGTCCAGCGCCTGCGCTCCAAGGTCGAGATCGACCCCGAGCACCCCGAGGTCGTGCTGACCGTCCGCGGCGTGGGCTACAAGGCCGGCCCGCCCTGATCGGTGGGACACCGTGCTGACCGCCCTGCGTCGCCGGCTCGAGCGCTTCCTGGCCGAGCGGGTCGGCCAGGTCCGGGTGCTGTGGCGCCGCTCGATGCAGCTGCGCGTGGTGCTCTCGACGCTGGCGATGTCGGTGGTGGTCGTCGCCGTGCTCGGCCTCGTGCTGCAGACCCAGATCGCCGACCGCCTGGTGCAGGGCAAGGAGCAGGCCGCCCTCATCCAGGCCGACATCTCCCGCCAGGCCCTCGAGCGCGACCTCGCCCGCGTCGACCCCGACCGCGACGGCGCCCAGGCCGTGCTCGACGACGTGCTCGACCGCCTGTCCACCAGCGGACAGGGCGGCGAGGTCCGCGGCAGCGACCCGGTCAGCGACGCGGGCGCCTTCGACGCGGTGCTCATCGCCGGCTCCGACACCGTGGGCGGCGGCGGGCCGGGCGCGCTGCCGACCGTGCCGGGCGGGGTGCCGGTGGAGGTCAGCGCCGGGCCGGCGGAGGTCATCCCGCCGCAGCTGCGCGCGCCCGTGCTGCAGGGCTTCCTGGCCACGAAGTACCTGACGCTCGCCTCGTCCACGCAGGCCGCGCCGGTGCCCACGCTGGTGGTCGGCCAGCCGGTGCGCACCGCCGGCCGCAACCTGCAGCTCTACCTGCTCTTCCCGCTCTCGGCCGAGCAGCGCACGCTCGCGCTGGTCCAGAGCACGCTGGTGCTGGCCGCGGGCGTGCTGCTCGTGCTGCTGGCCGGCATCTCGTCGGTGGTCACCCGCCAGGTCGTGCGGCCGGTGCGCCAGGCCGCCGACGTCGCGGAACGCTTCGCCGACGGCCACCTCGACGAACGCATGCCGGTGCACGGCGACGACGAGGTCGCGCGGCTCGCCGAGTCGTACAACGAGATGGCCGCGAGCATCCAGTCGCAGATCCGCCAGCTCGAGGAGTTCGGCGCGCTGCAGCGGCGCTTCACCTCCGACGTCAGCCACGAGCTGCGCACCCCGCTGACCACGGTGCGGATGGCGGCCGAGGTGCTGCACGCCCAGGTCGACCCCACCGACACCACGGCGTCGCGCGCGGCGCAGCTGCTCGTCGACCAGCTCGACCGGTTCGAGGGCCTGCTCGCCGACCTGCTCGAGATCAGCCGCCTCGACGCGGGCATGGCCGAGCTGGGCCTCGAGGAGGTGGACGTGGGCGCGCTGGTCCGGCGGGCCGCGGAGACCGTGCGCCCGCTCGTCGAGGACACCGGGACGCCGCTGCTGCTCGACCTGGGCGAGGACGGCGACGAGCCGGTCCTGGCCGAGATCGACCCGCGGCGCGTCGAGCGCATCCTGCGCAACCTGCTGGCCAACGCCATCGACCACGGCGAGGGGCGGCCGATCGAGGTGCGCCTCGCCGCCGACGAGGGCGCGCTGGCCGTGGTGGTGCGCGACCACGGCGTGGGCCTCAAGCCGGGCGAGGCGGGGCTCGTGTTCAACCGCTTCTGGCGGGCCGACCCGTCGCGCCAGCGCCGCAGCGGGGGCACCGGGCTCGGGCTCGCGATCAGCCTCGAGGACGCCCGCCTGCACGGCGGCTGGCTGCAGGCGTGGGGCGAGGTCGACCGCGGCGCGGTGTTCCGGCTGACGCTGCCGCTGCGCCACGGCGAGCGCCTGCGCACCAGCCCGCTGCCGCTGCTGCCGGTCGCCGCCACCCCGGCCGCCGCGGAGCCGGGGATCCACGACGCCGCGGCCACCGCGGGCACCGCGCTGCCCCCGATGGACCCCGAGCCCGACCCCGAGCCCGGGACGGCCGACGACGACGGGCTGCCGGCGCCCGCGCCCCCGCCGGGACCGGGCTCGAGCGTGGTCCGGTGACGCGCTCGGTGCGGCGGCGTGCGCTCGCCCTCCTGCCCCTGCTGCTCGTGCTGGCCCTCGGTGCCGGCTGCGCGTCGGTGCCGGGCTCGTCCGAGGTGACGGTGCTGCGGCGCGTGTACGACGCCGCGGAGCCGACCGTCCCGCCCGGCCCGGCGCGCGACGCGGGCCCGCTGGAGACCGTGCGCGGCTGGGTCCTCGCGTCCGGGGCGGCCGCCGAGCGCCACCAGGCCGCCCGCGCGTTCCTCACGCCCGGCGCGGCCGGGACCTGGGACGACGGCGCGCGCCCGACCGTCGTCTCCGACCAGGTCGACACCGTCTTCGTCGACCGGCCCGCCGGGGTCGGCCGCGCCGCCGTGCGCATCCGCGCCACCGCGCTGGGCGTCCTGAACTCCGAGGGCGTCTTCGAGGCCGATCCCCGACCGATCGAGTTCGAGGTGGACCTCACCGAGCAGAACGGCCAGTGGCGCATCGCCACCCTGCCCACCGGCACGATCGTGCGGCGCTCGGACCTGCGCGCGAACACCCGCCCGGTGCGCACGTGGTTCCTCGACCCGCAGCGCGGCGAGCCCGTCTCCGACCCGCGCTACCTTGCGACGAGCCCGTCGCGCAGCGTGCCGACGCGCACCCTGCAGTACCTGCTCGCCGGCCCGTCGGCGGCGCTCGCCGGGGCCGCGGTGAGCGCGCTGCCCGCCGGCACCGGCCTGCGCTCCGACGTGGGGCTCACGCCGGAGGGCACCGCGGTGGTGGACCTGACCGCCACCGGCCCGCTCGACGACGTCCGGCGCCGCGGGGTCGTCCTGCAGGTGTCGCTGACGCTCGCCGGCATCGGGGTGCCCCGCGTGCGGTTGCTGCTCGACGGCCAGCCCCTGTTCCCCGCGACGCCCGAGGTCGGCGTGGCCGAGGCGCTCGCGGGGTTGCCGCCCGAGATCGCGCGCCGTCCCGACCTGCCCGTCGACCCCGTCGTCGGCGGCCCCGCGGAGTCCCAGGTCCCGGTGCTCGTCGCCGACCAGGGGCGCCTGCGGCTGCTCTCGGGCGAGCCGGCGGGCGGCCCGGCCGGGCGGGGCACCTACCGCGCCGTGTGCGCGTCGGCGAGCCCCGGCGGCGACGTCGCGGTGGTGGCCGAGGACCAGCCCGCCGGCGCGCCGAGCGGCGAGCCGGCGCCGCCGCGGGCCCGGCTGCTCACCGGGCCGGCCGGCTCCGAGCTCGCGGCCAGCGGGATCGAGGGGCGCGCCCTCACGCGCCCGTCCTGGACCCCCGACGGGTCCGAGGTGTGGTCGGTGGTCGACGGCACCACGGTGGTGCGCGCGGGCCGGCAGGGGCAGAGCGGCCCGGTGCGGCCGCTGCCGGTCGACGCGTCCGGCCTGGCCGCGGTGGGGGTCAGCACCGCGCCGGGGGCGCCCGGCCCGCTGTCGGCGCTGCGCATCTCGCCGGACGGGTCGCGGGTCGCGCTCGTCGCCGGGGGCCGGGTGGTGGTGGCCGCGGTCGCCCGCGACGGCGCGGGCGGCGTCCGGCTGGGCTCGATCGCCGTGCTGCGCGCCGACTCGCTCGACCAGGTGCTCGACGTCGGCTGGACCCGCACCGACCAGCTCGTCGCCGTCGGCAACCGCGCCGACCGGCCGGTGACGCTCGTGTCGGTGGACGGGCTCGACCTCGAGTCGCTGTCGAGCACCAACCTGACCCCGCCGGTCACGGCCGTCGCCGCCCGTCCCGGCCGGCCCCTCGTCGTCGCCGACCAGAGCGGCACGTGGACCCTCCCGCTCGCCGGCGACGGCAGCGGCGGCTCCGGGGGCGACGTGTGGCAGGCGGTGCCCGGCTTCGGCCCCGCCACGGTGCCCGCCTACCCCGGATAGGGCTCGGGCATATCCGGGTTGGTCCGGACGCCGTCCCCATCGGCCGGATGCGTCCCCAGGGTCGGGACGAGGTGCTGGCCGGCGCGGGCGCCCGGTCGCGAGGCTGACCGGGTGCACCCGTCCCGGGCCCTGCTCGCCCTCGCCGACCTGCTGCTGCCCGCGCCCTGCGCCGGGTGCGGGCGGGACGGTGAGCGCTGGTGCGCGGGGTGCCGTGCCCGCTGGCGGGCGCCCGCGCTGCTCGAGCTGCCCGGGCTGCCGCCGGTGCTCGCGCTGGCGCCCTACGCCGGCAGCGCCCGGGCGGTGGTGCTCGCCTACAAGGAGCGCGGGCGCCGCGAGCTCGCCCGGCCGCTGGCCCGGGAGGTCGCGGGCGCCCTGCGCGCCGCCGCGGTCCCGCCCGCCGCGATCGTCCCCGCCCCCTCCCGGCCGGCCGCCGCGCGCGCCCGCGGCGGTGACCACGTGCTGCGCCTGGCCCGGGCGGTGGTGGCCGGCAGTGCCGACGGTGCCGACCCCGCCGACGGGGTGCCCTGCGTCTCCCGCGCGCTCGCGCTGGGCCGGCGCGCCGTCGACTCGGTCGGGCTCGACGCCGCGGCGCGCGCCGACAACCTCGCCCGGCACCTGCGCGTGCGCCCGCGCGGGCTGCCGCCGCCGGGGTGCGCGGTGGTGCTGCTCGACGACGTGCTGACCACCGGCGCGACGGCGCGGGCCGCCACCGCGCGGCTGGCCGCGGCGGGCCGGCCGGTGGACGTCGTCGTGGTGCTCACGCTCGCGGACCGCCGCGCGGCACGGTCACTCGTCCGGGTGGAGACGACTCTCGGCGCCCGACGTCACCCGGGCGGACGCCGCGACGTCGCGTGACCCGCCGACCGGGCGTCCGCGGTGCGCATCGGGCAGATCGGACCTTCCGCGGAGCGGCCGGTCGACACTACGGTGACGCACCACATCCTGACTCGGTGCACGACAGGAGGCGCGAACGTCGCAGTAGACGCGGTCGCCGTCCTGGCCGAGGGCACACCGACTCCTCCCCGGGCCGCGACCGCGTTTCGTCACCCCCGACCGGGAGGTCGCCAGTGGAGATCGTTCTCTGTGGACGCAACGTCGAGGTCCCGCAGCACTTCCGCGAGCACACGTCCGAGAAGCTCGCTCGCCTGGAGCGCTACGACCACAAGATCGTGCGGATGGAGGTCCAGCTCTCCCACGAGCCGAACCCACGCCGCAGCAAGAACTGCCAGCGCGTGGAGATCACCGGTCGCGGACGCGGCCCGGTCGTGCGCGGTGAGGGCTGCTCGGCGGACTTCTACTGTGCGCTGGACCAGGCCGTGGCCCGTCTCGAGGCCCGTCTGCGCCGCGCCCACGACCGCCGCCGTGTGAGCCACGGCCGGCGCGTACCGATCTCGGTGTCCCGCGCGCTGGGCGCGCTCACCGAGGTGGACGCGACGGGCGCGGTGACGGGGCTGCTCGAGCGCGACGACCAGGAGGCGGTCCACGAGATACCGGGGGGCTGGCCGGTCGACGTCCCGTCAGCCCGTCCGGCGGGCGACGACACGCCGACCGCGGGGAACGGCACCGGGAGCGACACCGGGACCACGGAGAACGGAGCGGCGGAGGACGGCCACCGGCCGGGGCAGATCGTGCGCCGCAAGGAGCACCACGCGGTGCCCATGACGGTGGACGACGCCCTGTCGCAGATGGAGCTCGTCGGCCACGACTTCTTCCTGTTCGCCGACGCCGCGTCCGGCCGGCCGAGCGTGGTCTACCGGCGCCACGGCTACGACTACGGCGTCATCGCCCTCGTCTGAGTCGCACCGGGCGGCCCTGAGCCGCTCTGAGCCGCACGCACCCGCCCGGGCCGCCCCCGGCCCGGGCGGGTGTGCGGGCGGCCCCCCCGTCGGGTGCACCCGCACGCGCGCGGAGGCTCCGCCGCCGCAGCACCTACCATGGGTGTCGGGCCCGTGCCGGCACGCGCCGGGGCGGCCCGTTCCCGTGGCGCCGATTGCACGAGCGAGGTCACCAGCGTGGTCCTGAACCGACTGCTGCGCGCCGGCGAGACGCGCACGGTCAAGCGCCTCGGCAAGATCGCGGACTACGTCGACACGTTCGCCGACGAGATCGCCGAGCTGACCGACGCCGAGCTGCAGGCCAAGACCGTGGAGTTCCGCGAGCGCTACGCCGACGGCGAGTCGCTGGACGACCTGCTGCCCGAGGCGTTCGCCGTGGTCCGCGAGGCCGCGTCCCGCACGCTGGGCCAGTTCCACTACCCGGTGCAGCTCATGGGCGGTGCTGCCCTGCACGAGGGCAACGTCGCCGAGATGCGCACCGGCGAGGGCAAGACCCTGGTCTCGACGTTGCCCGCGTACCTCAACGCGATCGCCGGCGAGGGCGTGCACGTCGTCACGGTCAACGACTACCTGGCGCAGCGCGACTCGCAGTGGATGGGCCGCGTGCACCGCTTCCTCGGGCTCGAGGTCGGCGCCATCTACTCGGGCATGCCGTCCGACCAGCGCCGCGCCGCGTACCGCGCCGACATCACCTACGGCACGAACAACGAGTTCGGCTTCGACTTCCTGCGCGACAACATGGCCTGGTCGAAGGCCGAGTGCGTGCAGCGCGGCCACGCCTTCGCGATCGTCGACGAGGTCGACTCGATCCTCATCGACGAGGCCCGCACGCCGCTGATCATCTCCGGGCCCGCCGAGCAGAGCGCCCGCTGGTACACCGAGTTCGCGCGCCTGGCCCCGAAGATGACGAAGGACGTCCACTACGAGGTCGACGAGCGCAAGAAGACGATCGGTGTCACCGAGGAGGGCGTGTCCTTCATCGAGGACCAGCTCGGTATCGAGAACCTCTACGAGGCGGCCAACACCCCGCTCGTCGGCTACCTGAACAACGCCGTCAAGGTCAAGGAGCTCTTCCTCCGCGACAAGGACTACATCGTCCGCGACGGCGAGGTCCTCATCGTCGACGAGTTCACCGGCCGCGTGCTGATGGGCCGGCGCTACAACGAGGGCCTGCACCAGGCGATCGAGGCCAAGGAAGGCGTCGAGATCAAGGCCGAGAACCAGACGCTGGCCACGATCACGCTGCAGAACTACTTCCGCCAGTACGAGAAGCTCTGCGGGATGACCGGTACCGCCCAGACCGAGGCGGCGGAGCTCTCGAAGACCTACAAGCTCGGTGTGGTCACCATCCCGACCAACCGCACGCCGCAGCGCCTCGACCAGCCCGACCTGGTCTACAAGACCGAGGCGGCGAAGTTCGAGGCCGTGGCCGACGACGTCGCCGAGCACTTCGAGCGCGGCCAGCCGGTGCTGATCGGCACCACGAGCGTCGAGCGCTCGGAGTACCTGGCCAAGCTGCTCACCCAGCGCGGCGTGGAGCACTCGGTGCTCAACGCCAAGTTCCACGAGCAGGAAGCCCAGATCATCGCCGAGGCCGGGCGGCGTGGGTCGGTCACCGTCGCCACCAACATGGCCGGTCGCGGCACCGACATCGTGCTCGGCGGCAACCCCGACTTCATCGCCGACCAGCGCCTGCGCGCCAAGGGCCTCGATCCCGTCGACTCCCGCGAGGAGTACGAGGCGGCGTGGGACGACACGCTCGCCGAGGTCAAGGACGAGGTCGAGCGAGAGGCCGAGGACGTCAAGGAGTCCGGCGGTCTCTACGTCCTGGGCACCGAGCGCCACGAGTCGCGGCGCATCGACAACCAGCTGCGCGGCCGCTCCGGCCGTCAGGGCGACCCGGGCGAGTCGCGCTTCTACCTGTCGCTGGGCGACGAGCTGATGCGGCGGTTCAACGGCGCCATGGTCGAGGCGATCATGACCCGCTTCAACCTGCCCGAGGACATGCCGATCGAGGCCAAGATGGTCTCGCGGGCGATCCGCAGCGCCCAGACCCAGGTCGAGCAGCAGAACTTCGAGGCCCGCAAGGACATCCTCGAGTACGACGAGGTGATGAACCAGCAGCGCACGGTGGTCTACGCCGAGCGCCGCCGGGTCCTCGAGGGCGAGAACCTCTCCGACCAGGTCCAGAACATGATCGTCGACGTGGTCACGGCCTATGTCGACGGCGCCACCTCCGAGGGCTACAGCGAGGACTGGGACCTCGAGAAGCTCTGGACCGGGCTGGGCCAGCTCTACCCCGTCGGCACCTCGTGGCAGGACCTGCTCGAGGAGCACGACGACATCGACCGCGACCTCCTCGTCGAGGTCCTCACCAACGACGCGCTCGACGCCTACGCGCGCCGCGAGGACGAGATCGACCGCATCGCCCCCGAGGGCGGCATGCGCGAGCTGGAGCGCCAGGTGGTCCTGTCGGTGCTCGACCGCAAGTGGCGCGAGCACCTCTACGAGATGGACTACCTCAAGCAGGGCATCGGGCTGCGTGCGATGGCCCAGCGCGATCCCAAGATCGAGTACAAGCGCGAGGGCTTCGAGATGTTCACCTCCATGATGGAGGGCATCCGCGAGGAGTCCGTCGCGTTCCTGTTCAACCTGACGATCCACGTCGAGGAGCAGGCGCCGGTCGACGCCGTGCCGGGGGCCAACCCGACCACGGACACCAGCGTCCAGGCGGCCATCACGCCGGACACGCCCGACCCGCGCACCGGCCAGACCCGCACCACCGCGGGCGCCGCGCCGCTGCCGATCGACCCGCGGATCGCCGCCGCGCCCACCGGCGCGATCCCGGTGCCGCAGCGCGCGCCCGGCACCCCGACCGTGCCGCCGACCGGGCCGGCGGCCCCGGCCGCACCCGCCACACCCCAGGCCCCGGCCGCTTCCGCCGCGCGCGGGGGCCGGAGCCGTCCGGGCCGCGGGCCCGGTGGGGGCACGCAGCGTCCGGGTGACCAGGGTCGCCGGGGCAACGGTCAGGGCAACGGGCAGGGCAACGGCCAGCGGGCGGGTGCCCACGCCGCGCCCGACAGCGGGCCGCCCACGGCCGCGGGGCCTGCGCTCTCGCAGCTCGGGCAGGAGGCCATGCCCAACGCCTTCCGGGGCGCCGGGCTGGGCGGCCAGCGCCCGCAGCAGCTCGACTACACGGGTCCCGACGAGGACGGCCACGCCTCCCGGCACGCGGCCGCGGGCGACCAGCCCGTGACGCGGGCGGCGCGCGCCAACCCGAACCAGGCCCGCCGCTCGGAGGCGCCCTCGCGCAACTCGCCCTGCCCGTGCGGGTCGGGGCGCAAGTACAAGCAGTGCCACGGGGCGCCGCCCCGGACGCCGGGCTGATCACCGACGCTCACCCCGGGCACAGCGCCACGAGGCGCCAGCGCCCGGGGTCGGCGGGTCCGTCGCCGTCGCGCTCGAGGCGGGCGGCGAGGGCGCGCACCCGGTCGCGGCCGTGCACCACGGCCGCGACCTCCACCGCGCGCCGGTCGACCGCGCACACCCGCAGCCCGCGCAGCCCCGCGCCGGGGGCGGCGCCGCGCGCGGACGCCGCGTCGGGCCGTCGCGCGCCCGGCCGCGGTGCCGCGCGGACCAGCGTCGCGAGCGCGGCGGGGGCGAGCAGCCCGTCGAGGTGCGCGGGCGGGCGGCGCCCGGCGAGCACGTCGGCCACCGCGGTGAGCAGGCGCGCCGCCACCGGGCGCAGGGCGGCGGCCACGCGGTCGAGCTCGTCCTGGGCCTGGCGGGTGCGGGCGTCGGCGCTCGGTGGCGGCGTGGGCCGTGGATGCCGGGGGAGCACGTCGGCCAGCGGGCGGACCCGCGGCACGGGCACGTCGCCGACGCGCCGGACGCGGGCGGGGGCGAGCGACGGGGCGGGCGGCACGACGACCACAGGGGTCCTCCCGGGCTGCGGGACGGGGCGCGCGCGGGCGCTCCGTCGGTGGCGGCGCCCGGGGGAGGACCGGGCTCGTGGCGACGCGCGCCACGGTAGGCGCGCCCGGCCGCCGGTGGGGTGCGTTCCGCGAGGCCGGCTCAGCCGCGGCGGCGGGCGAGCTCGAAGCAGGCGACGGTGGCCGCGCAGGCGGCGTTGAGCGACTCCACGCCCGCGGCCAGAGGGATGCTCAGCGAGCCGTGCAGCTCGGCGCGCACGTCGTCGGTGAGCCCGTCGGTCTCGCCGCCGACCACCAGGGCCACGCGCCCGGGCAGCTCGGCGGTGAACAGCGACGCGTCGCCCGCCCCGTCCAGCCCGTAGAGCACGAACCCGGCCTCGGCGAGGGCGGCGAGGCCGTCGGCGGCGGTGCGCGACCGCAGGACCGGGGCCTGGAACGCCACGCCCGCGGAGGCCTTGACCACGAGCGGGTCGATGGACGGCGCGCCGCGGCGCGGCAGGAGCACGCCCTCGAGCCCCGCCCCGGTGGCCGAGCGCAGGATCATGCCGACGTTGGCGGGGTTGGTCAGCCCGTCGAGCACGAGCACCCGCGCGTCGGCCGTCTCGGGCAGGTCGGCGAGGAAGTGCTCCAGCGGGCGCATGCGCGGGGCGACGACGTCGGCGAGCACGCCCTGGTCCTGGCGCCCGTTGCCGGCGAGCACCTTGACCCGCTGGGCCGAGGCCCGCTGCAGCTCGAGCCCGCGGGCCCGGGCGGCCTCGGTGAAGGTGCGCACGGCGCCGCGGTCGACGCCCTCGGCCAGCACCACCTTGTCGACCACCAGGCTCGGGTCGCCCAGCGCCTCGAGCACCGGCTTGCGCCCGTACACCGTGACGAAGGCGTCCTTCGGCGAGACGGGCCGGTCGGGGTCCGACGAGGTGGGTGAGGGCGTCATCACCTCCAGCCTGGCAGAGGTGCCGACCCCCGGCCGCCCGCCCGGCCCTGTGCGACGATCGCGCCCATGCCGGACCGCCTGTCGGCGCTGGATGCGTCCTTCCTCTACATGGACCAACCGACGACGCCGATGCACGTGGGGAGCGTGTCGATCTTCCGCAAGCCGCGCTCCGGCTTCGACTACGACGGCCTCGTCGACCTCATCTCCAGCCGCATCGGCCTGGTCCCGCGGTACCGCCAGAAGATCCGCGAGGTGCCCGGGCGCATGGCGCGGCCGGTGTGGATCGACGACGTCGACTTCGACGTCACCTACCACGTGCGCCGCTCCGCGCTGCCCTCGCCGGGCACCGACCGATCGCTCAACGACCTCGTCGCGCGCCTCATGTCGCGCTCGCTGGACCACACGCGGCCGCTGTGGGAGATGTACCTGGTCGACGGTCTGGCCGGGGGCCGGGTGGCGCTCGTGACCAAGACCCACCAGGCGATGGTCGACGGCGTCGCGTCGATCGACATCGGCCAGGTGGTGCTCGACGACACCTCGTCGGGGCGCCGCACCCCGGACGACACCTGGGTCGCGCGGCGCGAGCCCACGTCGTGGCGGCTGGTCTACGACGCGATGGGCGAGGCGGTCGCCCGCCCGGGCAACGCCGTCGAGGCCGCCCGCGACGCGGTGCGCGACGCCGCCGACACCGTCACCAAGGTCGCGGACGTGGCCGGCGGGCTGTTCTCCGCGGTGCGCGCGGCCGTGCGGCCGGCGCCGGTGAGCCCGCTCAACGTGCCGATCTCCACCCAGCGCCGGTTCGCGACGGCCCGCACCGACCTCGAGGACTACCGGGCCGTGCGCCGGGCGCACGGCGGGACGATCAACGACGTCGTGCTCGCCGTGGTGTCCGGCGCGCTGCGCAACTGGCTGCTCAGCCGCGGGGCGACGGTCTCGCCCACCACGACGATGCGCGCGATGGTGCCGCTGTCGGTGCGCGGCGACGCCGAGACCACGGGCTCGATCGCGGGCGCGGGGCTGCTGGGCAACCAGATCGCCTCGTTCCTCGTCGACCTGCCCGTCGGCGAGCCGAACCCCGTGCTGCGCATGCACCACGTGGCGCACGCGATGCGCGAGCACAAGGAGTCGGGGCAGTCGGTGGGGGCGAACGCGCTGGTGCGGGTGGGCGGGTTCGCGCCGCCGACGCTGCACGCGCTGGGGGCGCGGGCCGCCAACGGGTTCGCGCGCCGGCTGTTCAACCTCGTCGTGTCGAACGTCCCGGGCCCGCAGCACGCGCTGTACGCGGCGGGGGCGAAGCTGCTCGAGATGTACCCGGTGGTGCCGCTGGCGAAGGGGCAGTCCCTGGCGGTGGGGCTGACGTCGTACGACGGCGGTGTGTTCTACGGGTTCAACGCCGACCGTGACTCGATGTCCGACGTCGACGAGCTGGGCGAGCTCGTCACCGAGGCGCTGGCCGAGCTGGTGGCGACGGTGCCGAAGGGGTCGTGGCGGTGAACCGGGAGACGCAGCGGAGCGGAGCTCGACCATGAACTTCGGGCTGGTGCTCGGGACGGGTGGCTCGCTGGGCTACGCGTGGATGGTCGCCGCGCTGTCGACCTGGGAGCAGGCGACGGGGCGCGACGCGCGCGACGCCGAGGTGCTCGTGGGGACGTCCGCGGGCTCGGTGGTCGCCGCGGCGCTGGCCAGCGGGGTGCCGGTGTCGGAGATGCTCGAGAGCCTCCTGGACCCGCCCCCGCCGAAGCCGCGGCCCGCCGGCGCGCCCGCCTCGACGGCCCGGCGCGGGCTGCCCCCGGTGCCTCGCGTCGGCCCGGGCTCGCTGCGCCTGCTCCGCCGGATCGCGCGCCACCCCCGGCGCTACCCGCCGCTGGCGTTCGGCGCGGCGCTGCTGCCCACCGGCCGCGGCGACACCACCGGCCTGCACCGCTGGGCCACGAAGTGGGCCCGCGAGACGTGGCCCGAGCACCCCCAGGTGCGCATCGTCGCCATGGACTACGACAGTGGCGCCCGCGTGCCGTTCGGCCGTCCCGGCGCCCCGGCGGCGTCGATGGCCGAGGCGGCGACGGCGTCGTGCGCGGTGCCGGCCTGGTTCTCGCCGGTGCGCATCGGCGGGCGGCGCTACGTCGACGGCGGCGTCTGTTCGGCGACGTCGGCGGACCTCCTGCTCGACACCGACCTGCCCCGCGTCGACGAGGCCCTCGTGCTCGTGCCGCTGGCCCGGTCGGGCACGACGCCGCGGCCGTGGGCGGACCCCGTCGGCGCCACCGACGGCTGGCTGCGCGGGCTGATCGGCGGGCGCTCGAGCCTGGAGGTGCGGCGGCTGCGCGACGCCGGCATCGCGGTCACCGCGCACGCCCCGGGCGTCGAGGACCGGGCCGTCACCGGCTGGAACGTCATGGACCCCCGCAAGCAGGCCGAGGTCGCGCAGGTCGCCCTGCGGACGACGGCGGCGCGGTGGGCCGAGCTCGAGACAGGAGAGCGTTGAGGATCTACGTCCCGTCCACCGTGGCCGGTCTGCGCCGGCTGCTCGACAGCGAGCAGCTGCAGCCCCTCTCGGGCACGGCGTTCGCGCTGACCCCGCGGCTGCGGGAGTCGTACGCAGCGGGCGACGACGAGGAGCTCGAGTACGCCGCCATGACCGAGGCGGCGCGGGCCTCGCTGCGCCTGCTGTCGATCGAGCTCGCCGAGGATCCCGAGACCCCGATGCGCCGGGCCGTGGTCAGTGCGGACGTCGAGGACGTGACCCTGCGCCCCGACCTCGACGACGCCGTGGTGCGGGTGGCCGGCCCGATCCCGATGGCGCGGCTGGCCGCCGTCCACCTGGACCTCGCCGAGGCGGGCGACGCGGTGCGCGCGGCCGTGGCGGCCGTGGACGCCGCCGACCTGGGGGATCCCGACGCCGAGTTCGCCCTCGGGGAGGCCGAGGGCCACGAGCTCGCCTGGTACGGCGTGCAGGAGCTCCCGTTCGTGCTGGAGCTGATGTAGCCCCTGCGGGGGAGACCGGATCCGGGCCTGTCGAGGGATTCGCCGGGCGGGCACGCGTCCTACCGTCCTCGTCATGGCGGACGGGCGGTGGCGCGCGGTGGGCCGCCACGTCGGGGCCGGCCTCGGGCTGCTGCCGGCGTCGCTGGGCGAGCTGGGCCGGCTGGTGGGCGGCGAGCCGACGCAGGCGGTCCTCGTGGCGCGCCGGCACGCGCTGGGCGCGGGGTCGACGGCGTCCGGTGGTCGGGTGGGCGTCGCGCGGGTCGCGGTGCACGCGGTGCTCGGCCTTCTGCTCGGGGCCTTCTTCTGGTGGCTCGCAGCCATGGCGGTGATCGCGACGGCGCGGGGGCCGTTCTACGGGTTGGTCGACGCGGGGCCCCACCGCGACTCCTGGGGCGGACCGAGCCTGGCCGGGGCGTGGGCGGTGCACGCCGGGGTGTGGGTGCTCGTGGTGGCGGTCCTCGGCCTGCTCTGGTGGGGGCTCGTCACGCTGCACGCCCGCAGCACCGAGCACCTCCTGGGGGTCCGCCGGCGGGGGTGGGCCGTGCCGGTCGCGGTGCTGGTGGCGCTGGCATCGGCGGTGTTGGTGGTGTCGTGGGTGCAGCAGGTCTGAGCGAACGGCCCGTGGTTGTCGGGGGTGCTCGCTAGACTCGAACACGTGTTCGAGGATGGTTGGCAGGTGGTGCCGGCGGGGGTGGAGGAGCTCCCCGCCGGCGCCGCGCTGGCCGCCGTGCTGGAGGGGCTGGATCCGGCGCGGGTGTCGCCGTTCGACACGGTGCGCCTGGTGGCCGCGCAGCGCCGCCAGCTCGCCCACCAGCAGGCCGTGTTCCACGCGTGTGCGCGGGAGGCGGCGCTGGCGGATCCGGGCGCGCCGGGTGGGCGCGCGGATCGTGATGTGCCGGCGGCGGGGGATGAGCTGCGGGCGGTGCTGGCGGCGTCGCGTACCGCGGTGGCCCGGTTGTTGGATGTCGCGGACGGCGCGGCCCGGTATCCGCGGTTGGGGGAGCGGTGGCGGGCCGGGGGGATCGACGAGGCGCGGGTGGCGATCCTGGTGCGCTGGACCAGCGCGCTGTCGTCCGAGCACGCCGGGCAGGTGATCGACCGGTTGGTGGACGAGGCGGCGGGGCTGACCCCGTCGCGGTTGATCGACCGGGTGCAGGCGCTGGCTAAGGCCCTGGACCCGGGGTGGGCGGAGAAGCTGTACCGGCAGGCGCGGCGGCAGCGGCGGGTGCGGGCGCGGTGCACGGAGGCGGGCACGGTGAACCTCTCGGCGCTGGACCTGCCGCTGGCTGCCGGGGTGCGTTCGGTGCGGCGGGTCAACGCGTTGGCGGCGCGGGTGCAGGCGGCGGGGCATCCGGGGTTGATCGACACCATCCGCGCCGACGTGATCTGCGCGCTGCTGCACCCCCGCAGCGCCGGCGCCACCGACGCCGAGATCGTGGCTGCGGTCCTCGCCGCCGCCCACCCCGACGACCCCCAACCCCGCCGCACCCCCGACCCCGCCCAGGCACCACCCGACGACCCGACCCCACCCGACGAGCCCACGCTCGACGACCCGGCCCCGGCCGACGACCCGGGCTCGGCCGATGATCCGGCGCCAGCCGAGGACCCGGCGGCGGCGGACGACCCGGCGCCGACGGATGACCCGGCGGCGGGGGTGGGGCGGCGGTCGACGCGGCAGTCGCGGTTCGAGCTGCGGGTCGGGCTGGGCACGCTGCTCGAGCTCGACGACCGCCCCGCCCGGCTGCCCGGCTGGGGTGTCATCACCGCCGGGCTCGCCCGCGAGCTCGCCGCCGCCTACAGCGACGCGGAGTGGCGGGTCGCGGTCACCGACCACAGCGGCGCCCTGGTCGCCGCCCTGCTCACCCGCCACCGCCCCACCCACACCACCGCGAACCCACTCGAGCCGGCGATCCCGGGGGCGCCGCGCCCGGTGATCGAGCTCCACGTCACCGCAGCCCAGCTCGACCAGCTCCGCCCCACCGATCACCCCGCCTGGACACGGCTGCTCACCGACCTGCACCACCAACACCAGCTCTGGCGCACCGCCCGCACCGCTCGCACCAACGACGACGCCGACGACCACGGCTCGCGGGAGGCGTTGGCGCGGTTCCCGTCGGTGGCGTTGCGCCGCTGGATCACCATCCGCGACCGCTCGTGCGTGTTCCCGCCCTGCGGGGTCCCCGCGCTGGCCGCCGAGATCGACCACACCCGCCCCGTGGTCGAGCACGGCCTCACCGTGCCCGGGAACCTCGGGCCCGCGTGCGGGCACGACCACGACCTCAAGGACCAGGGCTGGACCCTGCACCAACCCCGACCGGGCTGGTTCACCTGGACCAGCCCCACCGGGCACACCTACCCCCGCCCACCCCAAGCCATCACCGACGCCCTGCCCGCCCCCCAACCACCGGCGGTCCCCTCCAGCACCGAACCCGACCGCTACGCCGACGACGGCCCCCTCTGGGACCGACCCCCGGCACCCCCGCCCCGACCACCACCCACACCCACCGACCAGGACCCCGACCCGCCGTTCTGACGATGACGCGCGCCCGGCGGCGTCGAGGACACTCGTGCTCCGCGAGCGACGAACTGCAGTCCGGTCGGGATTGCAAGGCGCGTACGCAGCGCGCCTCGATGGGGTGCGATCGGCGGGCCCGTCGCCGCAGCTGGCTCTGACGGCGCCGTGGTGGCGGACGTCCTCAGCATCAGGGTCTCGGTTGATCCAAGGAGGCTGTGGCCGAGGGTCCGGCCTCGGCGTCTGGATCGGGTGCCCCTTGGATGCGGCTCCCGAGTCCGGCGACCCAGCCGCCGACGGCTCGCCGGCCCTTCACCGCGGCCTTCGCGGCCACGATCTGCGCCTCGCGGGCCGCGTCGCGGATACCCGGAGTGCTCCCCGGCGCCCAGGAGTCGAGCTGCTGAGCTCGGGCGGCCGCGAACTCGTCGACCTGTGCGCGCAGATCGACCCCGGCGGCGGGGAGTCTGGAGCGGGCGACGAGCCGTACCCCGTCGAGAGCCGTGACACGGGTCAGCTGACCGATCGCCTCGCGCAGCGACCCGATGAGCTCACGATCGGCGTGCGCATTCTCCGCGAGCATGGCCTTCGCTGCCTCGGCCTCGGGGTAGAGAGACTCCGGTTCGACGGCACGGACCTCATCGAGCTTGAGCGAGCGCCACAGCAGCCGGCACTGCTCGGCGAGGACCAGCAGCTTGAGGCAACGACGAAGAGTGCCTTCCTTCGCGAGGCGGCGGGCAGCGTCGAGCCGATCACCGGTGTCGTCCTCGAGGGGGAGGTCGTCGATGACCCGGCGGAGGTAGGCGCGGAGCCGGTCGGCGGACTGCTGGGCGGTCACCTCGTGGGTAGCGATCGACTCCCAGGTGGTCCGCGAGATCGTCCCGGTCTTGTCCACCTGTGCCCGGGCGTTGGCGAGCACTCGGTAGAGGCCGGCAAGGTTGCCGATCTCGGTGGTCTCCGCGATGCGCTTGAGGTCGTCGACGTTCTTCGCGACGTCCTCGACGGCGTCGGCCACCGACTGGATTGCCATCTGCAGCGCAGCCATGGCGACGAGGACCTCGGGCTGTGTCGCGAGTGCGGCCTTCCTGGGGTCGACGGCCCGGTTGGCGACGATCTTGCCTGTCTTGAGGCTCTTCGTGATCTCCCGGAACTCGGTCGTGAAGCGGTCCGGCGCGGCATCGGTGGTGAGGCCCTTCCACCGCTGAGCGCTGAGCTCGACATAGCGCTTGGCCACCCCGCCGGGGTCCGCCCGCACCAGGGTGCCGACACCGGCGGCGAGGGAAGCGTATGACGTCAGGTCGAGTTCCCTCTCGGGCTTCAGCTCGAGGATGTACTTGTCGACAGCGGACGGATCGCCTGCCAGCAGGACACGACCGTCCTCGGCGTACGCGACCACCTCGCCACCGTCGGCCGGCCCGTCGCTCGAGGTCTCCTCGTCTGGCACCGACGATTCCCCCTTCGCGGTCCTCGGGCGCACCCGTGACCCACTGTTGCCGTTAGTATGCGCAGTGTGTCAGGGGCCCGACGGGCGCGGGCTCGACGGGGAGACTCCGGCGCCCGGGACGCGGGGAGAGCGCTCCGGCCCGACGAGCCGTGAGGCCCGGCGCTCAGAGGTCCCGCACCCAGGTCCCGAGCCGCCGGGCCACGGCGTACAGCTCGTCGATCTCGGCGTCGTCGAGGACGGCGGGCAGGGCGGTGATCAGCCGCGGCAGGCTCGCGGGCGTCGCGACCAGGACGCCGCGCGGGTGCTGCCCGCCGGGCGCCGGCGCCACGGACGCGGCGATGACCGCCAGCGCCGCGGTGACCGGAGGCGCCTCGTCGTCGCCGATGCCCCGGGCCGCGGCGAGGAGCCGGCCGGCGCGCTCGGCCTCGGCGCGGGCGCGCGGCACGTGGTCGGTCGGGCGCCGGTCGACGGTGAGCTGATCGCCGTCGAAGCGCACCGCCCACCCGGGGTGGTGCTCGGTGTTGACGGTGACCACGCCCGGCGGCCCGAGCAGGACGTGGTCGATGTCGCCCCGCCCGGTGCCCACCGGGACCGAGTGCAGGACGCGCCACGGCGGGCGCCGCCGGGTGAGGCGGGCCAGCACGTTCGGCTCGGTCAGGCCCCGCAGCGCCTCGGCGAGCCGGACCTCCTCCGGTACCGGCGGCGGACCGGAGTCGTCCGCGACCGGCTCCGGTGCGGGCTCGACCTCCGTCCCGTCGGCCCGTATCCCCTCCGCCGGTGTGCTCGGCCCCGGCAACCACCTGGCGAGCTCCGGCATCCCTGGCTGCGGGGCGTACCAGCGCTTCGCCCGCCAGTCCCACCGCGCGCCGGCGGCCTTGGCCTCGTCCTTCTCCCCGAACGGCACGTCCAGCCACGGCTGCTGCTCCCGCGCCATCACGACCCCCTCGCGGGACCTCCCGGACGCCCCGCCCGGGGCAGCGTCGCACGCCCGACCGACACGGGGGGCGCTCCGGGAGAGGGCCTCAGCCGTCCGGATTCGCCGGCATCCCCTTGCGCCACGCGGTGTACGACTGCATCCGCCCGGCGCGCGGGCGGAAGAGCCAGCGCCACGGGTGCACCACGGCGGGCTCGAGCGCGGCGGCGCGGCGCCGGTAGCCCGGCACCGGCGCGAACGTCACGGCCAGGCGCCGCCCGGCCAGCTCGTCGGGCACCCGGCCGCGACGGATCTCCACGGGGCGCCGGGTCGCGAGGTCGGCCAGGGTCTCGGTGAGGAACACCAGCCGCTTGCCCGACAGCATCAGCCGGCGCAGCAGCGGCTCGTCGAAGCAGAACACCGCGGGCACGTCGGGGTGCGCCGCGAGCGCGGGGTCGGCGTCGCCCAGCGACTCCGCGGTCAACCACACCGCCTCGACGTCGCCGTCGCCGGACGCCACGGTGGTCGCCTCCGGGCCGCCCGTCACCGACGGGTCGGGGTCGGCGCGCAGCAGGTCCGAGGCCGCCACGCGCGTCGTGCGCTGCTCGTCGGGCCACCCCTGCACCGGGCACGCGTCGTGGAGCACGCAGCGCCGGCACAGGCCCGGGGCACGCTTCTCGACCTGCCACCGCGAGAACCCGTAGGCCTTGCCGTTGCCCGCGCCGGTCGTCCACTGCCAGTTGAGGCGGTTCGCGGCACGGGAGCCGTCGAGGAGGTGGGTGAAGAACTCCTCCTCGCCGTCGCGCCAGCGCGCGCCCGCGCGCACCGTCCACTGGCTCGCCAGCCACATGCGCGTCTGGTTCACCAGCCAGCCGTCGGTGTGCAGCTCGCCGACGGTGGTGTCCATGCACTCCATGTCCCGCGGCCACGGCTCGTCCCAGACCACGGGCGGGCGCGGGGGCTCGGCGCGCAGCACCTCGCGCAGCGCCGGCTCGCCGTCGCGGCCGAACCGCGCGTAGAGGTGGCGCGTGAACTCCTGCCAGGCCAGCTCGTCGCGGTACTTGCGGCGGTCGTCGGACGGGGCGTCGGCGACGTGGTCCCACAGCGTGGGCAGGTCGACGAGGTTGTAGCGGATGTACGGCGACATCTTCGACGCCCCGCGCCGCTCGGGCGGCCACACCTCGTTGCGCCGTCCCGCGTAGCCGGTGACGTCGAGGGACGCGAGCGCCGCATCGGCAGCGGTCTGCCCGCCCCGGATCGCCTCGGACGCCGCCGCGGTGTCGCAGGTGAGGTCGGCGAGGTGCTCACGCACGAAGGCGACCGCGGCGGCCGGACCGGGCGCGGGGACGGGGAGCTGCACCCTCCTGCGTACCCGCCGGTGGGCGATCATGCGCGTCATGACCGCCGACATCGCGCATCTCCTGGCGGCCGCCCGCGCCGACGGCCGGCGCCGGGTCCTCGGCGTCGCCGGCGGGCCGGGCGCGGGCAAGTCGACGGTGGCCGCGTCGCTGGCCGGCCCCGAGGTCGCCGTGGTGGGGATGGACGGCTGGCACCTCGCGAACTCGGTGCTCGACCGCCTCGGGCGCCGCGACCGCAAGGGCGCCCCGGACACCTTCGACGCCGCCGGCTACGTCGCCTTCCTCGCGCGGGCCCGGTCGCGGGAGGCCACGGTGTGGGCGCCGGAGTTCCGCCGCGAGATCGAGGAGCCGATCGCGGGCGCCCTCGAGGTGCCGCCGACGGCGCTGGTGCTCGTCACCGAGGGCAACTACCTGCTGCTCGCCGAGCCGCCGTGGGACGGGATCCGGGCGCTGCTCGACGAGGCGTGGTTCCTCGAGCCGGACGACGACGTCCGCCGCGCCCGGCTCGTCGCGCGCCACGAGCGCCACGGCCGCAGCCACGCCGAGGCCGTGGCCCGCGCCGACGGCAGCGACGCCGTCAACGCGCGGATGATCGCGGCGACGGCGCACCGTGCTGATGTCGTGCACCGGGAGAGGAGCTGACGGTGCGTCACGTCATCGGTCGGCATCACCCGCTCGGCGGAGCGGAAACCGTGAGATGGCGACGTTCGGTGGTTCCTCGTTCCGCGCCGGGGCTCGCATCCTGGGTGACCCACGGCACAGAAAGGGAGGCGGGGAGATGACCGACACGACGCTCGAGCAGCAGGCCCGGGACGGGCTCGAGGCCTTCAACCGCGCGGACTGGGAGGCCCTGCGCGCCACGATGACCCCCGATTCGGTCTACGAGGAGACGGCCACCGGCCGGTCGCTGCACGGCCCCGACAGCATCCTCGGCGCCCTGCAGGACTGGCGCACCGGCGTCCCGGACGTCACCGGCGAGATCCAGCGGGTGGTCACCGACGGCGACACGGCCGTCCTCGAGGTCGTCTGGCGCGGCACGCAGTCCGGCCCGCTGTCCGCCGGCGCGGGCACGCTCCCGGCCACCGGCCGCTCGTTCACCATGTGGTCCACGATGTGGCAGACGTGGCGCGACGGGAAGCTCGTGGCCAACCGCCACCACCAGGACATCCACGGCATGCTGGTCCAGCTCGGCGCGGTGCCCGCGCCCGCGTGACGGCCGTCAGCCCGGCGACCGCCCGGAGCGGGACGGGGACCGGGCCCGGTCGTGCTCCTGCTGCCAGGTGGCCAGGAGCGTCCCGTAGCGCTCGAGCACGGCGGCCCGCAGATCCGGGTCGGACCGCGGCACCGGCTCGATGAAGATCTGGTCGAGGTCGGTGAAGCGCTCGCGCAGCTCGTCGTCGAGGCGCACGCAGGCGCGCTCGAGGTCGGCCGCCGTCAGGTCGTCGACGAAGTCGACCCGCGCGCACAGCAGCACGCTGTCGGTCCCGGTGAGCATCGACTGCAGGTCGACCACGGTGTCGACCTCGGGGGCGTCCGCGAGGTGGTCGAACACCGCGTGCATCACCCGCGGTTCCGCCGAGCGCCCGATGAGCAGGTTCTTGTTCGTGCGCCCCAGCGCGTAGGCGACGAAGCCCAGCAGCACGCCGATCATGACCGAGGCGATGCCGTCCCACACCGACGACCCGGTCAGCTGGTGCAGGCCCACACCGGCCAGCGCGAACAGCAGGCCCACCAGCGCGGCGGTGTCCTCGAACAGCACGCTCTTGACCGTCGGGTCGTCGGAGAGCCGCAGATAGCTCCGCAGCGAGAGGCGCAGCTCGCGCTTCTCGCGCCACACCTGCCGCACGGCCTGCTGCCACGACGTGCCCTCGATCAGCGCCGACAGCCCGAGCACCGCGTAGGCCACCCACGCGTACTGCTCCTCGGCGGGGTCGCGCGGGTGCTCGACGATCGTCGCGATGCCCTCGTAGATCGAGTAGGCCGCGCCGGTGACGAACACCGACACCGCGGCGATCATCGCCCAGAAGAAGCGCTCCTTGCCGTAGCCGAAGGGGTGGCGCCGGTCGGCCCGCCGCCCCGAGCGGCGCAGGGCGGTGAACAGGAAGACCTCGGTGGTCGTGTCGGCCACGGAGTGCGCGGCCTCGGCGAGCATCGCCGATGACCCGGTGAGCAGGCCCGCGACCAGCTTGAGCACCCCGACCAGCGCGTTCGCCGCGAGCGCCAGCACGACGGTGAGCGTCGACTCGCCGCCCCCGGAGCCCTCACCGGAGCTCCCGTCCTCGTCCTCGTCCGCCACCCTCCCGTGCTACCCGGCCGCCCGGGCGTCTACGTCAGGTCTCCCACGCCGGGATGCGCAGCGCGGTGAGCACGCGGCGCAGCGCCTCCAGCCGCCCCTCCGGGAGCCGCCCGGCGGCGACCTCGGCGTCCAGGGCGCACTCCGGGTCCGCGGGCGGTCCGAGGTGCGAGCACCCGCGGGGGCAGTCCTCGATCGCCGTGGCCAGGTCGCCGAACGCGGCCACCACGTCGTCGGGGGCGATGTGGGCGAGGCCGAACGAGCGGATGCCCGGCGTGTCGATCACCCAGCCCCGGTGGTCGGGCAGCGCGAGGGCCACCGCCGAGGTCGACGTGTGCCGCCCCTTGCCGACGCCCGACACGACGCCCACCGCGCGGTCGGCGTCCGGCACCAGCTGGTTGACCAGCGTCGACTTGCCGACGCCGGAGTGCCCGACGAGCGCGGTGACCCGCCCGTCGACGACCGGGCGGACCTGCTCCGGGTCCCCGGCGCGCGTGACGACCACAGGCAGGTCAAGTTCCGCGTACTGCGCGGCGAACGGCTCCGGGTCGGCGAGGTCGGCCTTCGTCAGGCACAGCACCGGCGTCAGCCCGCCCGCGTAGGCCGCGACCAGCGCGCGGTCGACGAACCCGGTGCGGGGGAGCGGGTCGGCGAGCGAGGTGACGATGATCAGGTGCGAGGCGTTGGCGACGACGACCCGCTCGTAGGGGTCGGTGTCGTCGGCGGTGCGGCGCAGGACGCTCGCGCGCTCGGACACCCGCACGATGCGTGCCAGCGCGTCCTCGCCGCCGGAGACGTCCCCGACCAGACCCACGCGGTCGCCGACGACGACGGGCGTGCGCCCGAGCTCGCGGGCGCGCATGGCGGTGACCCGGAGGTCGGGGTCCGCGTCCGGCGCGCAGGTCCACCGCCCGCGGTCGACGCCGACGACCATGCCCTCGGTCGCGTCGGCGTGGTCGGGGCGGCGCTTGCTGCGCGGGCGCGTGCCCCGGCCCGGGCGCACCCGGACGTCGGACTCGTCGAGCCGCGACGTCTCGCCGCGCCCGCCGCCCCGTGACCCGCTCGGCACCGCCCGCCCCCTCAGGCCCCGACCGGCGCCGTGACGAGCGCGGGCCAGTCGTCGGCGAAGTCGGGGAGGGTCTTGGTGGTGGCGGCGACGTCGTCGATCGCGACACCGGGCACCACGAGCCCGACGATCGCGCCGGCGGTGGCCATGCGGTGGTCGGCGTACGCCCGCCACGGCCGGGTGGGCGCACCCAGCGGCCCCGGCGCGATCTCCAGGCCGTCGTCGGTCTCGGTGACGCGCGCCCCGACCGTGACCAGCTCGGCGGCCAGGGCGGCGAGCCGGTCGGTCTCGTGGCCCCGGATGTGCCCGACCCCGCGCAGCCGCGAGCGCGCCCCGTCGCGCGCGGCGAGGGCGGCCAGCGCGGCGACGGTGGGGGTGAGCTCGCTGACCTCGGTGAGGTCGACGTCGACGCCCGCGAGCCGGTCGGGGCCGCGGACGGTGAGGCCGTCGGCGTTCAGTTCGACGTGCGCGCCGAAGGCCTCGAGCACGCGGAGCACGGTGCGCCCGGGCTGCAGGTCGGTCGCGGGCCAGCCCGCCACCGTGACCTCGCCGCCCGTGGCGACCGCCGCGGCGAGGTACACCGCGGCGCCGGAGAGGTCCGGTTCCACGTCGAGCACCCCGGGCGCCCGGACGGGGCCGGGGGCGACGTGCCAGCGGTCGGTGCCCTCGTCGACGGTGACCCCCGCCGCGCGCAGCATCGCCACGGTCATCGCGACGTGCGGCAGCGACGGCACCCCGCGCTCGCCGGCGTGGGCGACGGTGACGCCGCGGGCGTAGCGGGCGCCCGAGAGCAGCAGCCCGGACACGAACTGGCTCGAGGCCGACGCGTCGACGGTCACCTCGCCGCCCGCCGGGTGCGGCCCGCCCGCGACGGTCAGCGGCAGCGCCTCCCCGGTGACGTCGACGCCGAGACCGCGCAGGCCGGCGACGATGCCGTCCATCGGGCGCTCGCGGGCGCGGGGGTCGCCGTCGAGGACGACGGGGCCGTCGGCGAGGGCCGCCAGCGGCGGCACGAAGCGCATGACGGTGCCCGCGAGCCCGCAGTCGACGTGCCCGCCGTGGAAGGTCTCCGGGGCGGTGATGGCCAGGTCGACGGTGCCGGCGCGCCCGTCGGACGTCGTCACCGTCGCCCCGAGCGCGGCCAGCGCCCCGGCCATCAGCGTAGTGTCGCGCGAGCGCGCGGCCCCGCGGACGTGGCGCGTGCGCCCGTCGGCGCCCAGCGCGGCGAGGACCAGCGCCCGGTTGGTCACCGACTTCGACCCGGGCACCGACACCGTGCCGCGGACCGGTCCGTGCGCCACCGGTGCGCTCCACGCCTGCTCCATGACCCCCATCCTCTCGCGAGCCGTCGGCTGTCGGGGGCCGGTGCCAGGATGGACCCCATGTGCGGCCGCTACAGCCAGGCGAAGGACCCGGCCACCCTCGCCGAGGAGTTCGACGCCCTCGACGCCACCGACGGGGCGTGGCCCGGCCCCGAGCACAACGTCGCGCCCACCACCACGGTGCTCGCGGTGGTCGACCGGCACCCGCGCGACGCGGCGGGCAAGGCCGACCCGCAGCGCCTCGAGCGCAGCCTGCGCGCCATGCGCTGGGGCCTGGTGCCCGGCTGGGCCGACGACCCCAAGGTCGGCAACCGCATGATCAACGCCCGGGCCGACTCGCTGACCAGCAAGCCCGCCTTCCGGCGCGCGGCGAAGGGGCGGCGCTGCCTGCTCCCGGCCGACGGGTGGTTCGAGTGGCAGCGCGACGGGCCCGCCGGACGCAAGGTGCCGTACTTCATCACGCTGCCGGGCGGGCGCTCGATCGCCTTCGCCGGGCTGTGGGAGACGTGGCGGCCGAAGGACGCGCCGCAGGGCACCGCCCCCCTGATCAGCACCACCGTGGTCACCGTCGACGCCGCCGGCCCGCTCACCGCGATCCACCACCGGATGCCGCTGGTGCTGCCCGCCGAGCGCTGGCAGGCCTGGCTCGACCCCGACAACGACGACCCCAGCGGGCTGCTCGAGCCCCCGCCGCCGGAGCTGCTGACGTCGCTCGAGCTGCGCCAGGTGTCCACCAAGGTCAACAACGTGGCGAACCACGGCCCGGAGCTGCTCGAGGAGACCCACGACGAGCCCGAGCAGGTCGGGCTCGACCTCGACCTGGATGCCGACGTGCCGGCCACCCAGTGATCACCCGATGACCACGGAGGTCGACGAGCTCGACGTCCCGACGCCCCACGGCCCCGCCCGGGTCGCGCTGCGCCGGTCCGGGCTGTGCTCCGGGCTGATGGTGCTCGGGCACGGCGCGGGCGGGGGCATCGAGGCGCCCGACCTCCTCGCCGCGGGCGAGGCGGGCGACGGGCTGTCCCTCGCGGTCGCGCGCGTGCTCCAGCCCTACCGGGTGGCCGGCCGCAAGGCGCCCGCCCCGGCTGCCCAGCTCGACGAGTCCTGGGCCTGCGTGCTCGCCGCGCTCACCGACCGCTTCCCGGACACCCCGCAGGTCCACGGCGGGCGGTCGTCGGGCGCGCGGGTGGCGTGCCGCGGGGCGATCACGGCGGCGCCGCCCCCGGTCGGGGTGCTCACGCTGGCGTTCCCGCTGCTCGCCCCGGCCCGCAAGGACGGCACGCGTCCCGACCGCGGGCCCGAGATCGACGCCGTCGACGCGGCCGGCATCCCGGTGCTCGCGGTCTCCGGCGACGCCGACCGCTTCGGGGTCCCGTCGGCCGGTGAGCACCGCGAGGTCGTCACCGTGCGCGGCGACCACTCGCTGCGGGCCAAGGGTCCCGTGCGCGACGCCGTCGGGGCCTGGCTCGAGGGGCTCTTCCCCGGGGTCCGGGAGCTCCCGCCCGTGGAGTGACCTCCGCGCTCACCTGGCGCCCGCCACCGCCCGCAGGTACCGCTCGCCCGAGGTGCGCAGCTGCGCCACCAGCTCGGGGGGCCCGTCGACGCGGAAGTCAAGGTCGAGCATGCCGATGTACGCGGCCACGGTCGCGACGCTGTCCGCGCCGGTGACGAGCACGCAGCTCCGCGCGTCCCGCGGCTCGACCACCCCGACAGCGGGGTTGATCCGCGCCAGCACCTCGGCCGCCGGCGCCTCGACCACGATCCGCGCGTGCACCGACCACCCCGTGGCCGCGACCTCGCGCAGCACGAGGTCGGTGAGGTCCTCGGGTGGCTCGACCGGGGCGTAGCGCGGCCCGGCCGGGGTGCGCAGCTCCAGGCCGTCGGCACGGAGCACGGTCCACCGCCCGTCGTGGGGATCGCGCACCACGACGTACCAGCGACGCTCCCAGCTCACGAGGCGGTAGGGCTCGAGCGGCCGCGCCGGCCCGTCGACGCCGCCGACCCGCAGCGACGTCCGGTCGCGGATCGCCTCGGCGACCGTGCGCAGCACCGCGGGGTCGACCTCGGGGTCGGGGGCGTCGGACCCGGTGTTCTCGGGCCCGCGGTCGGTGGCCGCCGTGAGGGCGGCGACGGTCCGGCGCAGGCGGTGCGGGAGGACCCGGTCGAGCTTGGCGAGCGCGCGGTCGCCGGCCTCGCGGGTCCCGGCCAGCCCCGTGCCGGCGCGCAGGCCGAGGGCGATCGCCACCGCCTCGTCGTCGTCGAGCAGCAGCGGCGGGAGCGAGGCGCCCACCCCGAGCCGGTAGTGGCCGGTCCGCCCGGTCTCGGCGTCGACGGGGTAGCCGAGCTCGCGCAGCCGGGCGACGTCGTGGCGGATGGTCCGGGTGCTCACCCGCAGGCGCTCGGCGAGCTCCGGCCCCGGCCAGTCGGGCCGTGACTGCAGTAGGGACAGGAGGGCCAGCATCCGGGCCGAGGTGTCGCGCACGGGACGAATCCTGGCGCAGAACGAGGAAGGAAACGTGCCTGGTTGGTTCCTACCGTTCTCCCATGAGCAGCGACACCGTCACCCCCTTCACCATCGAGGTCCCGCAGGCCGAGCTCGACGACCTCGACGACCGGCTGGCCCGCACCCGCCTGCCGCGTCCGGCGCCCGGGGACGACTGGGACTACGGCACCCCGAACCACTACCTCGCCGCGATGGTCGAGCAGTGGCGCACGACGTTCGACTGGCGCGCCCAGGAGGCGCGGATGAACGCCGTGCCGAACTACCGCACCGAGATCGACGGCCAGACGATCCACTTCGTGCACGTGCCCTCGGTCGAGGCGGGCGCGACGCCGCTGCTCCTGCTGCACACCTACCCGGGGTCGTTCGCCGAGTTCCTGGACCTGATCGGGCCGCTCACCGACCCCGTCGCGCACGGCGGGCGGGCCGAGGACGCGTTCTCGGTGGTCGTGCCGTCGATGCCGGGGTTCGGCTTCTCGACGCCGCTGGCCGACCGTGGCTGGACGATGGCCCGCGTCGCGCGCACGTACGACAGGCTCATGCGCCGGCTCGGCTACGAGACCTACGGCGCCCACGGCAGCGACGGCGGCGCGATGATCTCCCGCGAGCTCGGGCTCCTCGACCCGCCCGGGTTCCTCGGCCTGCACGTCCTGCAGCTGTTCAGCTTCCCGTCGGGTGACCCGAGCGAGTTCGAGCGCCTCGAGCCGTCGGACTACGCCGGGCTCGAGCACATGCAGTGGTTCCAGCAGGTCGGCGGCTACAACCAGATGAACGGCTCGCGCCCGCAGACCGTCGCCGTCGGGCTCGCCGACTCGCCGGTCGGTCAGCTCGCCTACAACGAGCTGTTCACCTCCTTCGGCAACGGCACGAGCCTGGTGACCGAGGAGCAGATCCTCACCCAGGTCTCGCTCTACTGGCTGACGAACACCATGGCGGCGGCCGCGCGCTACCACTTCGAGGAGGCGCACTGCGGGGTCGAGCCGCAGGTCAGCGCGGCACGTACCGGCGTCCAGGTGTTCGCCGACGACTTCCAGACGATCAAGGTGTTCGCCGAGCGGGACAACACTGACATCGTCCACTGGAGCCGGCACGAGCGCGGCGGGCACTACGCGGTGCTGGAGGTGCCGGAGGCGATCGTCGCCGACCTGCGGGTCTTCTTCAGGAGCTGATCTCGGCCAGCTCGGCGCCGGTGGCGGCGACGAGGTCGTCGGGGGCCAGCTCCATCTGCAGCCCCCGACGGCCGGCCGAGCAGTAGACGGTCGCGTGCTCGACGACCGAGAGGTCGACGACGACGGCGAGCGGCTGGCGCCCGCCCAGCGGGGCGATGCCGCCGACGACGTATCCCGTGAGGCGCTGGGCCTTCGCGGGGTCCGCCATCACGGCGCGCTTGCCGCCGCACGCCGCCGCCAGCGCCTTGAGGTCGAGCGTCCCGGCCACCGGCACCATCGCGAGCACCGGCGTGCCGTCGACCTCGGCGACCAGCGTCTTGAGCACCCGGTGCGGGTCGAGGCCCAGGGCTTCGGCTGCCTCGGTGCCGTAGGCGGCGCGGCCCGGCGCGGTGTAGGGGTGCGTGGCGTACGGGACGCCGGCGTCGTCCAGCACCGCCAGGGCCGGGGTCGATGCCGCCGCTCGTCGCGCCACGGGGCGCGAGGCTAGTCCGGGCCCCCGCAGGTCGCGGGGAATCCCGCACCCCGGGACGGCGTTGACCCGGACATGCCAGCAGTGATGACGAGGGCGGAGGCCCGTCCGGCCGCCGCGGCGCCGTTCGACGGCGTGACGTCGTCCGCGGGGCGGGGTGGGGTGTTCCCGACGCGGGTAGTCTCCGCGGGATTCACCGACGTCCCGACCGCGCCGAGAGCGCGGCCCGAAGGGAGCCCCGTGGCCGACGCGGCGAGGGCGACGACACCTGACCAGCGCGACGACGAGGCCGGGCGGCCCGGCGAGGTCGACCTGGCCACCGAGACGCCCGAGCAGCGCGCCGAGCGGTTCGAGCGCGACGCCATGCCCATGGTCGACCAGCTCTACGCGGCGGCCCTGCGGATGACTCGCAACCCCGCCGACGCGGAGGACCTGGTCCAGGAGACGGTGCTCAAGGCGTACGCCTCGTTCGCCTCGTTCACCCCCGGCACCAACCTCAAGGCGTGGATGTACCGCATCCTCACCAACTCCTACATCAACACCTACCGCAAGAAGCAGCGCCAGCCCCAGCAGTCGCCCACGGACGAGATCCAGGACTGGCAGCTGGCCCAGGCCGGTGAGCACAGCTCGGCCGGGCTGCCGTCCGCGGAGGCCGAGGCGCTGGAGAACCTCCCGGACAACGACATCCGCGACGCGCTGCAGGCCCTGCCGGACGACTTCCGGATGGCGGTGTACCTCGCCGACGTCGAGGGCTTCGCCTACAAGGAGATCGCGGACATCATGGGCACGCCGATCGGCACCGTGATGTCGCGGCTGCACCGCGGCCGCCGCCAGCTCCGCGAGGCGCTCACCGGCACGGCCCGCGAGCGCGGCTTCCTGCGCGACGAGAACGGCGCCCGCGTGACGACGGGAGAGGGGGCCGCGCGATGAGCTGCGGAGAGCCCCACGAGACCGACTGCTCCGAGGTCCTCGCCGAGGTCTGGCTGCTGCTCGACAACGAGTGCGACGCCGAGCGCGACGCCCAGCTGCGCCGCCACCTCGACGAGTGTGGCCCGTGCCTGGCCCGCTACGGGCTCGAGGAGAAGGTCAAGACGCTGCTGAGCCGCAGCTGCGGCGGGGAGCACGCGCCCGCCGGTCTGCACCAGCGGCTGCGCGAGCAGATCCGCCACACGGTGCTCGAGCAGGCCGACGTCACCGTCGAGCGCGGCCCGTCCGGCACCGTCGTCGAGGTCAACCAGACGCGCGTGGAGTCCTGGCGCAGCTGACGCCCCGCACGACGCACGAGGGCCCGCCCGCGATCACCGCGGGCGGGCCCTCGTGCGTGCGGGGCAGGCGCTCAGGAGTTGGGGCGCTTGCCGTGGTTGCTGGCCTTCTTCTTGCGGTCCCGCTTCTGGCGCGCGCGCTTCGACATGGGGCCATCGTCCCACGTCGGGAGGCGCCGACCCGCGCGGTGGTTGGATGATCGCCGTGGGGAACCGTGGCCGCCCGGTGTCGACGCTGTCGAACCTGCTGGCGGCGAACACGGCGCTGACCGGCGCCGCGGTGGCCCACCTGCAGCGGGTGGTCGCCGAGTGGCAGCTGCTCGCCGACCTGTCGTTCGCCGACTTCCTCCTGTGGGTGCCCGTGGGCGAGGGCCGCGACCGGCGGTTCCTCTGCGTCGCGCAGTCCCGCCCGACGACGACGGCGACCGCCCACCCCGAGGACATGGTGGGCAGCACGGCGTCGGCGAGCCAGGTCCCGCAGCTCGAACGGGCCCTGGAGGACGCGGCGATGCGCCGCGAGGACCAGCCGCGCTGGCACCGGGGACGGTCGGTCCGCCGCGAGGTGGTGCCCGTGCGCGTGCCGGGGGACGGCCCCGGGGTCGTCGCCGTGCTCGGCCGCGACACCAACCTCGCCGCGCCCCGCGTGCCCAGCACCCTCGAGGTCTCGTACCTCGCCGTCGCCACCGACCTGTGCCAGATGGTGGCCGACGGGACGTTCCCGGTCGCCGCCGGCCGCGACGAGGGCTCGTCGACGCCCCGGGTGGGCGACGGGCTGGTGCGCCTGAGCTCGTCGGGGCGCGTGCTCTACGCGAGCCCCAACGCCGCCTCGGCGTTCCACCGCCTGGGCCGCACCGAGGAGCTGGTGGGCGCCGACCTCGCCACCGTGGTCCGCGAGGTCGCCGACGACGCCTTCGAGGCCGGCGAGGCGGCCGAGCACCTGCGCGGCGCGCTGGCGGGCACGCCGTCCTCCCGCTCCGAGCTCGAGGGCCACGGGGCCTCGGCGGTGCTGCGCGCCCTGCCGCTGCGGCCCCGCGGGGTGCCCAGCGGGGCCCTGGTGCTGGTCCGCGACGTCACCGAGGTGCGCCGGCGCGACCGCGCGCTGCTGAGCAAGGACGCCACGATCCGCGAGATCCACCACCGCGTGAAGAACAACCTGCAGACCGTCGCCGCGCTGCTGCGCCTGCAGGCCCGCCGCACGCCGCACGCCGAGGCCCAGGAGGCGCTGACCGAGTCGGTGCGCCGGGTGGCCTCGATCGCGCTGGTGCACGAGGCGCTGGCCGCGTCGGTGGACGAGCGGGTGGACATCGACGAGGTCCTCGACCGGGTGCTGCCGATGATGAACGACCTGGCCCGCCCCGACCGGCGCGTCTCGATGCGCCGCGAGGGCGAGGTCGGCGTGCTGCCCGCCGTGATGGCGACGCCGCTGGTCATGGTGGTCACCGAGCTGGTGTCGAACGCCCTCGAGCACGGGTTCGCCGAGCGGTCGTCGGGCTCCGTGGTCATCGCCGCCCGGCGCACCGCCGCCCAGCTCGAGGTGGAGGTCCGCGACGACGGGCGCGGGCTGCCCGAGACGTTCTCGCTGGAGCGGGCCCCGGGGCTGGGCCTCCAGATCGTCCGCACCCTCGTCGACTCCGAGCTGGCGGGCAGTCTGAGCATCCGTCCCGGCGAGGACGGCGGCACGCGCGCGGTGCTGGGCGTGCCGCTGCAGCACCGGGGTCGCTGACGGTGCCCGCACACGCACGAAGGCCCCGGCGCCGTCCTCGTGGACGGGGCCGGGGCCCTCGGGTCGAGCTCTCGGTGCCGGCGGGACCGGACGCGTGGGGAGCGAGCGTTCGATCCCGGTCGGTCAGGCTCCGGTGTGCACCTCGGCCGGGATGCCGCGACGCTTGAGCGCGCGGCGCTCGTCCTCGCTCGCTCCGCCCCAGACGCCCGCGTCCTGGCCCGACTCGAGCGCCCACTTGAGGCACTCGGTCATGGCCGGGCAACGCCGGCACACGCTCTTGGCGCGCGCGATCTGGGAAAGTGCGGGGCCACTCGTGCCGACCGGGAAGAACAGTTCCGGGTCTTCGTCGCGGCAAGCAGCGTCGTTCCGCCAGTCCATTGCTGAGCTCCTCGGTGGGTGCGCTTCGGGGCGCGCACTCGTCGTGGTCGTCGTCGTGTCGACCTCGTCGCGGGCCCTCCGTCGGGCCCTCGACCTGGCACGGAGGTCTGGTGTCGACCTCCCGCCCGCCGTCCGATCACTTCTCGGACGCCGGACCCATCCGGTCCGGACTGCCCGTCCCTCTCGGGTCGTGCGTCCTTCCCGGTATTCGCGGGGGATGCGACTCAATCTGCAGGACGTGACCAGTGAGATCGAGTGGCAAGCGGCTCGACGGACGAACTCGGTCGGTGAGTGGAATGGCGCGCACCGTCATGGCCGTCCGGCTGCGACGAGCGACGATCCCGACACGACGAACCGTCCACCTGTCCTGGACCGTGCGACGAGCGGTCGTCAGGGGTGAGCAGCACGGCTCGATTCAGAGACCCGGGGGAGACGCGCCCCGACCACACCGGCGCTTCACGCGACCACCCGGAGCGCGTCGGGGACCGAGACGAACTCGACGTCGCTGCGCTGTCCGAGGTGGTCGCCGTCGACCTGGAGGTTCACCGGCTCGCTCGAGGTGATGCGCAGCGCGGGCACGTCGTCGTGGCGCACCACCGAGCGCAGCCCGGTGGCCCCGTCGCGGCGCAGCACCTGGTGCACGAGGCGCAGGACGGTGGGCAGGCCGAGGTGGCGCAGCGCGAAGACGCCGAGGCCGCCGTCGAACGAGCAGCCCGGGTTGGTGCGCACCGGGCGGCCGCCGAGGTAGGTCCAGGGGTCGGTGTTGGACACCAGCGCCAGGCGCACGCCGCTGACGGGCTCCTGGCCGGGGATCTCGACGGTCAGGTCGGGCGGGTCGACGCGCGCCCGCGTCCAGCGGCGGATCGAGGTGGCGACGTAGCGGGTGGGCGTGGCCTCGCGCCCGCGCCCGCGGGCCCGCTCCATGGAGGCGATGACGTCGGCGTCCCACCCGAGCCCGGCGTTGAAGCTGAACCACCGCTCGTCGGCGCGCCCCAGCCCGACGGTGCGCGAGCGGCCCTCGGCGATCGCGCCCAGCAGGGTGTGCGTGGCCTCCAGCGGCTCGCGGGGCACGCCGAGCGCGCGCGCGAAGACGTTGGCCGAGCCGCCGGGCACGACGCCCAGCGCCGGCACGTGGTGGCCCGGCCCGTCGGCGAGCAGCCCGTTGAGGGCCTCGTTCACCGTGCCGTCGCCGCCGAGCACGACGAGGAGGTCCACGGCCTCGGCGCGGGCGCGGGCGGCGAGGTCGGCGGCGTGCCCGCGATAGCGGGTCTGGACGACGTCGAGCTTGATCTCGCTGGAGAGCGCGTGCGCGATGACGTCCTGACCGGCGGCCGTCGTCGTGGTGGCCGACGGGTTGGCCACGAGCAGCGCGCGCACGGCGCTCACCGTAGACGGCCCGCCCCCTCCGTCCGGGGGGTGCGGGGTCCGGATGTCGCCGATCTCTCCACCGTCCCCCCGACCCGGAGGGTGGCGACGCCTAGGCTGACCGGTGTGAGCGCTGGTCCGATGGTGCCCCGTCCCGTGCGCCTCGCGGCCCTCGGCGTGCTCGCGGAGGGTGTCGTCGGCGTGGTCGTCGTCGTGGTCATGGTCGTCGCCGGCCTGACGTTCTCGGTGTGGGGCTTCGTGGCCCTGCTCGCGGTCGCCGTCGTCGTGGCCGGGGTCGCGCTGCTGCTCGGGCGCCGGGGCGCGCGCGGGCCGTCGGTGGTCGCCCAGCTGCTCGCCATCGGCTGCGCCTTCTACGCCGCCGTGCCCTCCGGGCGCCCCGACTGGGGCGTGCCGGTGCTGGTGTTCGCCGCGGCGGTGCTGGCGGGCCTGGTGTCGCGCCCGGCCCGGGAGTGGGCCGGGCAGTGACGCCCGCCCACCCGCCGTCTAGCGGTCCGCCGGCGGCGGGGGCGGCTCGACGAGGCCGCCGGGGGCGTTGAGCAGGTCGATGCGGGGCACGCCGCGCTCGTGGCCCAGCACGGTCACCGACGCCGCGTCGAAGGCGAAGCCGACGCCGGCCGACGCGTCGAGGCCCAGGTAGCGGGCGATGAGCACGCGGCCCGCGTGCCCGTGCCCGACGAGCACGACGTCGTGCTCGGCGAGCTCGCGCTCGGCGTCGGCCAGCACGCGGTCGAGGCGCTCGGCGACCTCGGGCCCCGTCTCCCCGCCGGGGCTGGCGTGGGTCCACACCGTCCATCCCGGGTCGTCCTCGCGGATCTCCGGGGTGGTGCGACCCTCGTAGGCGCCGTAGTCCCACTCCACGAGGTCCTCGAGGACGGCGTCGGGCTCGAGGCCGGCCAGGCGCGCGGTCTCGGTGGCCCGGCGCCGCGGACTCGTCCACACGACCGGGGGTGTGGCGTCCTCCCCGCGCAGGGTGACCAGCAGGCGCCCGGCGGTGCGGGCCGCGTCGCGACCGGCCTCGGTGAGCGGGAGGTCGGTGCGGCTCGTGTGGCGCCCGGCGCGGGACCACTCGGTCTCGCCGTGGCGCAGGACGTACACGCGTCCGGTGGGGCTGGCGGTGGTCACGGCACTCCTCCTACCCGCTTTCGACGCACGAACGGCGAGTTCGCTGCTCCTGGTGCAGCGAACTCGCCGTTCGTTCGTGCCGTGCGCGCGGGACTCAGCCCTTCTTGGTCTCCCAGAAGATGTCCGAGATCTCGGCGATGTGGTCGAGCACCTGCTGGCCCGACTGCGGGTCCATGGACGACTTGGCGCCGCCCTCCCCGCCGCCGGCGGCCTTGGTGGCCTTGTTGAACAGCTCGTGGAGCTGCGGGTACTTCTCGAAGTGCGGCGGCTTGAAGTAGTCCGTCCACAGCACCCAGAGGTGGTGCTTGACGAGGTCCGCCCGCTCCTCCTTGATCTGGATGGCGCGGGCCCGGAAGGCCGGGTCCTCGTTGGCCTGGTACTTCTCCTGGATCGCCTTGACCGACTCGGCCTCGATCCGGGCCTGGGCCGGGTCGTACACGCCGCACGGGAGGTCGCAGTGCGCGGTGGCCTCGAGTCGCGGACGGAGGACGCGCGAGAGCAGTCCCATCTCGCCTCCCTCTTCCTGGTGGGGAATGGTGATCGTTCCGACGACAGGGACCGTACCCCTGTGGGGAACCGCCGACACGTGGAGCGCCGCCGGTGAGCACACCCCGGGAGCCGCTGGTCACGCGGGTGATCGGCCTGGTGGGCGGCCTGCCGCGGCGGGTGCTCGTGCGCGGCGGGTCGATGGCCCCCACGCTGCGCGACGGCGACGTCGTACTCGCACGGCCGGGCGCGCCGGTGCGGCCCGGGGAGCTCGCCCTGGTGCGGTGGGCGTCGCGGCCCGGGCAGCTCTCGGTCAAGCGCGCGGCGCTGCCCCTCGACGACGGGTGGTTCGCGGTGGGCGACGCCCCCGCGGCCTCCACCGACTCGCGCACCCTGGGACCCGCCGAGGCGCTCGGCCCGGTGCGGTGGCGCCTGTGGCCGCGTCCCGGGCGGCTACGGGCGCGCTGAGCCGGCCAGGAGCTGCTCCCGCCGGGCGAGGCACGCCTCCCACGTGGGCAGCGTCCCGGCGTCGCGGGCCTCGGCGAGGGTCGCGGCGGCGGCGTCCTTGTCCGAGAGCACCAGGTCCTCCGCCGCGCACCACCGCGACCACGGCAGCCCGAGCGCCGGGTCGAGGGGCGACACGCCGTGCTCGGCGGCGGGCACGTACTCCCGCGAGCACAGGTAGGTGGTGACGCTGCCGTCGGCGAGGGCGAGGAACGCGTGCCCCAGGCCCTCGGCCAGGTAGACCGCCTGGAGCGTGTCGCCGTCGAGGCGCACGGCGTCCCAGGCCCCGAAGGTCGGCGAGCCGACCCGGAGGTCCACGACGACGTCGAGGACGGCCCCGGCGCTGCACTGCACGTACTTGGCCTGGCCGGGCGGCACGTCGGCGAAGTGCACCCCGCGCAGGACCCCGCGGCGGGATACGCTCGTGTTGGCCTGCGCAACATGCAGCGGGTGCCCCACCACGTCGGCGAACACCTCCGCCCGGTAGGGCGCCGCGAAAGCGCCCCGCGCGTCGGGGAACACCGGCGGGCTGAACAGCCACGCGCCGGGCACCCCCAGCTCCCGCGCCTCCACGGCCGCCGACACTACGGCCTCGCCGGGACGCGCCGGCCGCCGCGCGACCACCGGGGCACGGCCCCGCCCGCACGCCAGGATCGCGACCCCCGACCCCGCTTGGAGTCCCCGTGAGCGACGTCCCGCCCGACGACACGTCCGACCACCAGCCCCACCTCGACGGCCGGGACATCACCGAGGAGGAGGTCTTCGCGGCGCACGAGGCCGGCAAGCTGTCGGTGACGCCCACCGTCGGGCTCGCCGGCCGCCGCGACCTCGCCATCGCCTACACGCCCGGCGTCGCCAAGGTGTGCCGGGCGATCGCCGACGACAAGGCGCTCACCGCCCGCTACACCTGGACCCACCGCCTCGTCGCCGTCGTCTCCGACGGCACCGCGGTCCTCGGCCTCGGCGACATCGGCCCGCGCGCCTCGCTGCCCGTGATGGAGGGCAAGTCGGCGCTGTTCAAGGCGTTCGCGGACCTCGACTCGATCCCCCTGGTGCTCGAGACCACCGACGTCGACGAGATCGTCGACACCCTCGTGCACCTGCGGCCCAGCTTCGGCGCCGTCAACCTCGAGGACATCGCCGCGCCCCGCTGCTTCGAGATCGAGCGCCGGCTGATCGAGGCGCTCGACTGCCCGGTCATGCACGACGACCAGCACGGCACCGCGATCGTCGTGCTCGCCGCGCTGCAGAACGCCGTGCGCGTCCTGGGACGCGACCTCGCCTCGCTGCGCGTCGTCGTCAGCGGCGCGGGCGCCTCCGGGGTGGCCTGCGCCAAGATCCTGATGTCAGCGGGGGCCCACGACGTCGTCGTGCTCGACTCCCGGGGCGTCATCCACGCCGGCCGCGACGGCATGAACGTCGAGAAGATCGCGCTGGCCGAGGAGACCAACCCCCGCGGGGTGCGGGGCGACCTCGCCGCGGCCCTCGAGGGCGCCGACGTCTTCCTCGGGCTGTCCGGCTCGACGGTGCCCGAGACGGTGATCGCGTCCATGGCCGACGACGCGATCGTGTTCGCGCTGTCCAACCCGGACCCCGAGATCGACCCCGAGGTCGCGCGCAAGCACGCCGCCGTCGTCGCCACCGGGCGCAGCGACTACCCGAACCAGATCAACAACGTGCTGGCGTTCCCGGGCGTCTTCGCCGGCGCCCTCGACGCCGCGGCCCGGCGCATCACCGAGGCCATGAAGCTCGCCGCCGCCGAGGCGATCGCCGAGATCGCCGCGGGCGACGAGGACTTCGGGCGCGACCACATCGTGCCCAGCGCGCTCGACGCCCGCGTCGCGCCCGCCGTCGCCGAGGCCGTCGCCCGCGCGGCGTCGGAGGAGGGCGTCGTGCGCCGCCACGTCGCCGAGGTGGCCGCCGAGCACCGGTGACCCGCGTCTCAGCGGGTGTGTGCACGGTGCCGGTCGGGCACTCGCGTCCATCGTGCACGGCCGATGGACGTGGGCGCACCCGCTGGACGTCGCTCGCCCGGCGCAGAGGAGATCCACCGAACGGCGGTGGTGCGGCGCTCGCGGCGCGGCACGGACCGCTCACGGAGCGTCGTTCGCACCGTCGGTACACCGCTGAGCCGCACGTGGGTGACCCGGCGGCCCATCGGCCGAGTGGCGCTGGGCCACCCGCCGTTCGTCGTGGCTGCCGTCCGCTTCGGCGCGACGACCGGTCGGTGGTCTCAAGGTCCACCGGTCGGGGTGTGCTCCCGAACGCGTGCGACGTCACGGTCGCCGCGCGGGGTCCCCCCACGGGGTGATCCCCCCGGACCCGGACCGGGTCTCCTTCGTTGCTGAGACAGACGCGGACGGTCCGTTCCACAACGGGACGGAGACGGGCCGCGGGCGAGGAGACGACCGTGAGCAGAGCCGCGCCGGCGCCGGGCCCTCGGGGCCTCGCCGTCGTCCGGGCCACGGCGCCGTCCCGCCGTCCCGGGCGCGCGACCCTGCCCACCACCGTCGACCCCGAGACCGCCGAGCCGCACCCCGACGCCGTGGGCCCCGTGGGTGCCGTCGGCACCGTGTCGCTGCCGCCCGGCGCGGCCCTGCGCCACGACGCCCAGGGCCGTCTCGTCGAGGTCCGCGAGCCCGTGGCCCGCCTCGTCGACCCGGCCGGCGGCCTGGAGCCGCGCCACATGCTCGGGCGGCCGCTGACCGAGCTGGTGGCCGACCTCGGCCACCCCGGCCCCGACGGCCTGCTCACGGGCCGCCTGCGCCGCGTGGGCGCCTCCCCGTTGCCCGTGCGCGTGGTGGTGTGGCCGGAGGCGAGCGGCGGCGCCGTGCTCGTCCTCGTGCCGGAGACCCCCGTGGCGCCGGTGGCGTCCGTGACCGCGCCCGTGACGCCCGCCGGGCGGCCCGCGACCTCGGCGCCCTCGGCGGCCGACGTGGAGCGCATCGCGGGCCTCGGGCACTGGGAGGTCGACCTCGCCTCGGGCACCGCGTCCCTCTCGCCCGTGCTCGCCGAGCTGCTCGGCGCCGACCGCGGCGGCGTGCGCCGGCCCGAGGACCTCCTGGCCGCCGTGCACCCCGACGACCGCGCGGGCCTGGCCCGCCGCTGGGCCGCGCTGCTGGCCGACGGGGTGCCGCTGGACGACGAGGTGCGCCTCGGCGACGGCAGCGGGCGGATCCTGCACATCAACGCCGGACGGCGTGGGGACGGCGACCCGGCCCCCGGCCCGGCGTCCGGCCCGGCGTCCGGCTCCGTGCTCGGCACCGCCGCCGACGTCACCGCGCGGCGCCAGGCCGAGGAGCGGCTGCGCGCCTCCACCCAGCGCTTCACCGACCTGCTGGCCGTCGCCCCGGTCGGCATCGCGCTCTTCGACGACGACGAGCGCCTCATCAAGGCCAACCAGGCGCTGTGCCGGCTGCTCGGCGAGGGCCCCGAGGCGCTGCGCGGCTGCCGCGCCGACGAGCTGCTCGACCTCGGCGCCGAGGCCGCCGCGGGCGCCGGCCCGGCGACGCCGCTGCTGGCGCGCCCCGCCGGCTCGGCGGGCTCGGTGAGCTGGTCGTGCACCCCGCGCGCCCTGCGGACCCGCGAGCGCGGCGCCGGCGGCGCGGACGCCGCCGCCGTGTGGTGCGAGCTGCACGTGTCGGTGTCGGTGCACGACGACGGCGGCGTCACCCACCTCGTGGTGTTCACCGACGTCACCGACGCGCGGCGGGTCGAGGCGAGCCTGCGCCACCAGGCCATGCACGACGAGCTGACCGGCCTGCCCAACCGCCGCGCGCTCACCACCACGGTGTCCCGGCTGCTCGCCGGCCCCACCGCGCGGCGCACCGGCGTCCTGTTCTGCGACATCGACAACTTCAAGCGGGTCAACGACTCGCTGGGCCACGACGCCGGCGACGAGCTGCTCGTCGAGCTGGCGCAACGCCTGCGCGAGCGGCTGCCCGCCGGCTGCGCCGCCTCGCGCAGCGCGGGCGACGAGTTCGTCGTCGTCTGCGCCGACGTCGACCTGCACGGCGGCCTCGACGCGCTCTCGGCCACCGTCGCCGGCATCCTGCGCACCGCCATCCCGGTGCACGGCCAGCTCGTGCGCATCTCGGCGACGGTCGGGGCCGCGGTCGGCGCGACCATCGGGATCGGTGCGGCCGTGCCGGAGGCGCCGCGGCCCGACCCGTACCGCCTCGACGACCCCGCCGCGCCCGACATCGACCCCACGGACGACCCCGTCGCCCAGGTCCTGCGCCGGGAGCGCGCCACCGAGCTCGCGGGCCTCGAGCCCGCGCCGGCCCACCCCGGCACCGGTGACCTCATGCGCTTCGCCGACGCCGCGCTGTTCGAGGCCAAGAGCGGCGGCAACGGCCGGTTCGCGCTGGCCGACGAGGCGATCATGCGCGGCGCCGACGAGGCGCTGCGGATGGAGACCCAGCTGCGCGAGGCGATGGTCAACGACGAGCTGGTGCTGCACTTCCAGCCCGTCGTCGGCCCCGACGGGCGGGTGCAGACCGCCGAGGCGCTGGTGCGCTGGCAGCACCCCGAGCACGGCCTGCTCTTCCCCGACAAGTTCCTGCCCGTGGCCGAGGCCGCCGACCTGCTCGGCGACCTCGACCGGTGGGTGCTGCGCGCCGCGGTGCGCGAGGCGGCGACCTGGCCCGCCGCGCGCCCGGGCGGGACCCCGCCGTCGGTGGCCGTGAACCTCGCGGGCCTGCTGCCCGGCGACCCCGACTTCCTGCCCGTCGTCCGCGCCACCGTCGCCGAGTCCGGGCTGCCCTGGGACCGGCTGGTGCTCGAGCTCGTCGAGACCTGCCTGGCCGACCTGCCGCCGCACACGCTGCGGGAGATGAACGAGCTCATCGCCGCCGGCGTGCGCTTCGCGGTGGACGACTTCGGCACCGGCTACTCGTCGCTCTCGCGCCTGACCGGCCTGCCCGCCCAGATCGTCAAGCTCGACCGCGGCTTCGTGCGCGGCGTGGCCACCGGCGAGTCCGACCGGGCGGTGGCGCGCGCGGTGGTCGAGCTCACCGCGGCCATCGGCCAGACCTGCGTGGCCGAGGGCGTGGAGGACGCCGACCAGTTCGCGGTGCTGCGCGACCTCGGCGTCCACGCCTTCCAGGGGTGGCTGTTCGCCCGCGCGATGCCCGCCGAGGCGTTCACCGAGGTGCTGCGCCGCGGCCCGCTGACCCCGCAGGACCGCGCGGCCGGCTGAGACCGGGGTCACACCGGAGCGTGTGGCCGGCCCGTGATCGCTCGCGGGCGTCGGGGGGCGGGGCTAGATTCTCGCGACGACGCGGTGGCCCACACGGGTGCCACCGGCGGACCCGGGGGCGGCACGTGATCGAGTTCCGGGACGTGGGCAAGCGGTTCGCGGACGGCACGGTGGCCCTGGAGTCGCTGTCCTTCACCGCCCGCGAGGGCGAGATCACCGTGCTGGTGGGCCCCTCGGGCTGCGGCAAGACGACGTCGCTGCGGATGGTCAACCGCATGGTCGAGCCGACGTCGGGCTCGGTGCTCCTCCAGGGCGCCGACGTCGCCGACGCCGACCCGCCGCTGCTGCGCCGCGGCATCGGCTACGTCATCCAGCAGGCGGGACTCTTCCCGCACCGCCGCGTGCTCGACAACGTGGCCACGGTGCCCGTGCTGCAGGGCCTGTCGCGGCGCGAGGCGCGGGCGCGGGCGGCCGAGCTGCTCGAGCGGGTCGGGCTCGACGGTGCGCTCGCGCAGCGCTACCCCGCGCAGCTCTCGGGCGGGCAGCAGCAGCGCGTCGGCGTCGCCCGCGCGCTGGCCGGCGACGCCCCGGTGCTGCTCATGGACGAGCCGTTCTCCGCGGTCGACCCCGTGGTGCGCGTCGAGCTGCAGGACGAGCTGCTGCGGCTGCAGGCCGAGCTGGGCAAGACCATCCTGTTCGTCACCCACGACATCGACGAGGCCATCCGCCTGGGCGACCGAGTGGCCGTCCTGCGGGTCGGCGGGCGCCTGGCCCAGTTCGCGCCGCCCGACGAGCTGCTCGCGCACCCGGCGGACGAGTTCGTCACCGGGTTCGTCGGGCGCGACCGCGGCTACCGGCGGCTGGGCTTCGTCCCCGCCGCGTCCCTGGCGCTGGTCGACCTGCCCACCACGCGGGACGGCGCCGACGGCGGGGCCGCGCCGGGGGAGTGGACCGTGCTGCTCGACGGCGACGCGCACCCCGCCGCCTGGCTGGCCCCCGACGGCGGGCGCCACGACCTCGGCTCGGTGTACGTCACCGACGCGAGCGGGGCGGTGCAGGAGGGCGCGGGCACGCTGCGCGGGGCCCTCGACGCCGCGCTCAGCTCGCCGGCGCCGTGCGGTGTCGCCGTCGACGCCGACGGCCGCTACCGGGGCGGGGTCGCCGCCGACGACGTGCTGGCCCTGGTCGACCGCGACCCGGGACGGGAACCCGCCCGGTGAGGGCCTTCGGCTACGACATCGACCAGCTGGTGCTCGCCCACGTCGCGCTGGCCGTGGTCCCCGTGGTGGCCGGGCTGCTGCTCGCGATGCCGGTGGGGTGGTGGGCGCACCGCTCGCCGGCCGCCCGGCGGGTGCTGGTGCCGCTGACCGGCGCGCTGTACACGATCCCGTCGCTCGCCCTCATCGTCGTCATGCCGATCATCCTGGGCACCGGCATCCTCAGCGCGATCAACGTCGGGGTGACGCTGACGATCTACACGGTGGCCCTGCTCGTGCGCAGCGTCGCCGAGGCCCTCGACGCGGTGGCGCCGACGGTCACCACCGCGGCCGTCGCCATGGGCTACCGGCCCGCCGGCCTCCTGTTCGCCGTCCAGCTCCCGCTCGCCGTCCCCGTGCTCACCGCCGGGCTCCGGGTGGCGTCGGTGTCGGCGTTCTCGCTGGTCACGGTGGGTGCGCTTGTCGGCATCGAGTCGTTGGGCACGCTGATGACCTCGGGCTTCGAGCAGGACTACCCGGAGATGGTCGCGGCCGGCATCGTCGGCTCGCTGGTGCTCGCGTTCCTCTTCGACGCGCTGTGGCTGGGGCTCGGGCGCGTGCTCACGCCCTGGTCGCGCGCCCGGACGGGGGTGTAGCCGTGGTCGGCCAGCTCCTCGACTGGTTCGCCGCCCCCGGGCGGTGGAGCGGCGGCACCGGCATCCCCGCCCGCGTGCTCGAGCACCTCGGCTACACCCTGCTCGCCGTCGCCATCGGGGCCGTCATCGCGCTGCCGGTCGGCGCGGTCGTCGGGCACACCCGCCGCGGCGGGCTCGCCGTCGTCGGCGCCGCCAACGGCCTGCGCGCGCTGCCCGAGCTCGGCGTGCTCGTGCTGCTCGTGCTGCTGCTGGGGCTCGGCCTGCTCGCACCCACGCTGGCGCTGGTGCTGCTGGCGATCCCGCCGATGCTCGCCGGCGCCTACGCGGGGGTCGCCGGCGCCGACCCGGGGGCGGTCGACGCCGCGCGGGGCATGGGCATGCGCGAGCACCAGATCCTGCTGCAGGTCGAGGTGCCCGCCGCCGTGCCGCTCGTGCTCGGCGGCGTCCGGTTCGCCACGCTGCAGGTGATCGCGACGGCCACCATCGCCGCCTTCGTCGGGCTCGGCGGCCTCGGGCGCTACATCATCGACGGCTTCGCCGTGCGCGACTTCCCCCAGATGCTCGGCGGCGCGCTGATCGTCGCCGTGCTCTCGATCGCCGTCGAGCTCGTCCTCCAGGGCCTCGGCCGCCTCGTCACCCCCGGACCCGACCGGCTGCGGCTCCGCCGCACCCCGCACACCCCCACCCCCCGAGGAACCACCAGAGAGGCCCGATCGTGATCCGATCCCCGCGCGCACTGCTGCTGGCGGCGCTGGCCGTCGTCGGCGTGTTCCTCGCCGGCTGCGGCGCCGACTCCGACCCGCTGGCCACCCAGCCCGTCGCCCCCTCGGCGCAGGGCACGGTCCGCATCGGCTCGGCCAACTTCACCGAGAACCGCCTGCTGGCCGAGATCTACGCGACCGCGCTGGAGATCCGCGGTGTCGCCGTCGAGCGCAGCTTCGGCATCGGCAGCCGCGAGACCTACTTCCCGGCGCTGCAGCGCGGCGAGATCGACCTCGTCCCCGACTACACCGGCAACCTGCTGCAGTTCGTCGACCCACAGGCCACCGCGACGGCGTCGGACCAGATCTACCAGCAGCTCACCACCACGCTGCCGCCGCAGCTGCAGCTCCTGCAGCAGAGCGCCGCGCAGAACAAGGACGCCGTGGTCGTCACCCGGGCGTTCGCCACGCAGAACAACCTGCGGTCGATCCAGGACCTCGCCCCGCTCTGCGGCACCGTCAGCTTCGGCGGGCCGCCCGAGTTCCAGCAACGCCCCTACGGCGTCCCGGGCCTGCAGCGGCTCTACGGCTGCACGTTCAAGGAGTTCCGGGCGCTCGACGAGGGCGGGCCGCTGAGCATCGCCGCGCTGCGCGACGGCACCGTCCAGGCCGCCGACATCTTCACCACCGACGCCTCGATCCCCGACAACGACTTCGTGGTGCTCGAGGACCCGCGGTCCAACTTCGCCGCGCAGAACATCGTGCCCCTGATCAACCGGGCCAAGACGTCGGACCCGCGCGTGGCGGCCACGCTCGACCAGATCTCCTCGCGGCTCGACACGGCGACGCTGACCGACCTCAACCGCCGCCTCGCCGGCCCCGACCGCCCCGACCCCGCCCAGGTCGCCCGCGACTGGCTCGCCTCGGCGGGCATCGCCTGACCACCGGGGCTCCGCGCGGCGTGCCCCGTCGCGTCCCGGTCGTGCTGGTCGCCGGCGGCCTCGGGGCGGGCAAGTCGACGCTGGTCAACCACCTGCTGTGCCACGCCGACGGCGTCCGCATCGGCGTCGTGGTCAACGACTTCGGCGCGATCGGGATCGACGCGATGCTCGTCGCCGGGCAGGCCAGCGCCGTGAGCTCGCTCGCCGACGGGTGCCTGTGCTGCACGACCGACGCCAACGGTCTCGCCGCGCTGCTCGCCGACCTGACCGCGCCACGGGCGCGCCTCGACCTCGTCGTGGTGGAGGCCAGCGGCCTCGCCGAGCCCCGCGAGCTCGTGCGCCTGCTGCTCGACGCGATCGCGGGGGAGGCGCGGCACGCGGCGTACGGCGGGCTCGTGGTGGTGGTCAGTGCGGTGGAGGGGGCCGTGGAGGGCGAGCACGACGGCGCGGTGCGCCTCGCCGACCTCGTGGTCCTCAACCAGGTCGACCGCGTCGACGACCCCGCCCCGCTGGTCGCCGCCCTGCGGTCGGCTGCGCCCGGACCGGTGCTCCCGGTGGTCCGCGGGGCCCTCGACCCGGCGCTGCTCGTCGACCCGCCGGCACGTCGCGGGCCGCCCCGGACGGGCCAGCTGTCGTTCGACGTGCTGCTGCGCGAGGACGCTCCCACCGAGCACGCCCACCCCGCCGGGGAGAGCGTCGCGGTGCAACGGGACGTCCCGCTCGACCCGGCGCGGTTCGCGGCGTTCCTCGAGGCGGGTCCGGCCGGCGTGTTCCGGTCGAAGGGCGTGGTCCGGTTCCCGGGCGCCGCGCCGTTCGTGGTGCAGACGGTCGGGACGGCGATCCGGGTGCGGCCGGCGCCGCGCTCGGTCGACGTCGCCGGCGCCCGGCTGGTTTTCCTCGGCGTGGGGCTCGATGAGGCGGCGCTGCACGCCGCCGTCGACGCCTGCGCCGCCGACCCCGCGGTCGGCGAGCCGTCGTTGCTGCCGGTGCTGCGGTACGAGGAGTCCGACCGGGTCGACGCCGGCTGACGGGCGCTAGTCGTCGTCGCTGTCGTCGCGCGCGAGGAACGTCGCGAAGCGGTCGGCGGCGCCCGCGTGCTCGGGGTGGGCGTCGACGAAGGCGCGGAGGCGGTCGGCCAGCCAGGCCAGGCTGACCTCCTCCTCGCCCCGCCGGTCCTCGAGCTCCTCGATGCCGCGGTCGGTGAAGTACATGCCCGACCTCAGTCCGCAGCCATCAGTCGGACAGTGCCTCGGCGATGAGCGCCTTCTGCTCCACCTCGTGCACCTTGGCGACGCCGGCCGCCGGGGCGGCCATGCGGCGTCGGGAGACGCGGCGCAGGTGGGGCAGACGTCCGTTCATGCGCTCGGGCAGCCACAGGCCCAGGAACGGCCAGGCGCCCTGGTTCGCCGGCTCCTCCTGCACCCACCGGACGTCCTGGCCGACGTTGGGGTACCGGTCGAGGACCGCGGTCAGCTCCTCGGTGGCCAGCGGGTAGAGCTGCTCCATGCGCACGATCGCGGTGTCGTGCGTGCGGCCCGCCTTCTCGCGCGCCGCGACCAGCTCGTAGTAGATCTTGCCGGTGCAGAGCAGGATCCGCGTGACGCCGTCCGTGCCGCCGTCGGCGAAGGCCGGGTCGTCGAGGATCGGCCGGTAGCCGCCCGACGTGAAGTCCTCGACCCGGCTGACCGCCGCCTTGTTCCGCAGCATCGACTTCGGGGTGAAGACGATGAGCGGGCGGCGCACGCCGTCGGTGGCGTGCCGGCGCAGCAGGTGGAAGTAGTTCGCCGGGCTCGACGGCACCGCGACGGTCATGGAGCCCTCGGCGCACAGGGTCAGGAACCGCTCGATGCGCCCCGAGGTGTGGTCGGGGCCCTGGCCCTCGTGGCCGTGCGGCAGCAGCAGCACGACGTCCGAGGTCTGGCCCCACTTCGCCTCACCGGACGAGATGAACTCGTCGATGATCGACTGCGCGCCGTTGACGAAGTCGCCGAACTGCGCCTCCCACAGCACCAGCGCGTCGGTGTTGGCCACCGAGTAGCCGTACTCGAAGCCCACGGCCGCGAACTCCGAGAGCGCCGAGTCGTAGGGCATGAACTTGCCCTGGTCGGCGGTCAGGTTGCGCAGCGGGTAGTACTCCTCGGCGGTGTGCCGGTCGATCACCACCGAGTGGCGCTGGACGAACGTCCCGCGCCGCGAGTCCTGGCCGGACAGGCGCACCAGCTTGCCGTCGATGAGCAGCGAGCCCCAGGCCAGCAGCTCGGCGTAGGCCCAGTCGATGCCCTCCTCGCTGTCGGCCGCCGCGGCCTTGCTGCGGCGCTCGAGCACCGGCTTGACGCGTGGGTGCACCGCGAAGCCCTCGGGCAGGTCGACGTGCGCGCGGGCGATGCGCTGGATGACCTCGAGCGGCACCGCGGTCTGCAGGGAGTTCGGCACCGCCTGCTCGTACTCGACCGACGGGCTGGGTGCCGGGTCGGCCTTCTCCAGCTCGCGGACCTCGTTGAACACGTGCTCGAGCTGGCTGCCGTAGTCGCGCAGCGCGTGCTCGGCCTCCTCGAGCGAGATGTCGCCGCGGCCGATCAGCGACTCGGTGTAGGTCTTGCGCACCGAGCGCTTGGCGTCGATGACGTCGTACATCTCCGGCTGGGTCATCGAGGGGTCGTCGCCCTCGTTGTGGCCCCGGCGCCGGTAGCAGATCATGTCGATCACGACGTCGGAGTGCCAGCGCTCGCGGAACTCGACCGCGAGGCGCGCCACCCAGACGCAGGCCTCCGGGTCGTCGCCGTTCACGTGGAAGACCGGGGCGTCGATCATCTTCGCGACGTCGGTGCAGTAGTGCGTCGAGCGCGTGTGCTCGGGCGCGGTGGTGAAGCCGACCTGGTTGTTGACGACGACGTGCACCGTGCCGCCGGTGCGGTAGCCGCGCAGCAGCGCGAGGTTCAGTGTCTCGGCCACCACGCCCTGGCCGGCGAACGCGGCGTCGCCGTGCATGGCCACCGGCAGCACCGTGAAGCCGTCGGGGCCCTTGTCGAGCATGTCCTGCTTGGCCCGCGCGATGCCCTGCATGACCGGGTCGACGGCCTCGAGGTGCGACGGGTTGCTGGTCAGCGACACCGTGGTCTCGCCGTCCCCGAACATGCGGAAGAACTTGCCCTCGGCGCCCAGGTGGTACTTCACGTCGCCGGAGCCGTGCGCCTGGCCCGGGTCGAGGTTGCCCTCGAACTCGCGGAAGATCTGCGACACCGGCTTGCCGACGATGTTCGCCAGGACGTTGAGCCGCCCGCGGTGCGGCATGCCGACGACGACCTCGTCCAGCTCGTGCGCCGCGGCCGTGTCGAGGACGGCGTCGAGCAGCGGGATCACCGTCTCGGCGCCCTCGAGCGAGAAGCGCTTCTGCCCGACGTACTTGGTCTGCAGGAACGCCTCGAACGCCTCGGCGGCGTTGAGCTTGGACAGGATGTACTTCTGCTCGGCGACCGGCACCCTCTCGTGCGGCTTCTCGATGCGCTCCTGCAGCCACGCCCGCTTGGAGGGGTCGAGGATGTGCATGTACTCGACGCCGATGGTGCGGCAGTACGAGTCGCGCAGGACACCGAGGACGTCGCGCAGCTTCATGCAGCCGCGCCCGGCGAAGCCGTCGACGGGGAACTCGCGGTCGAGGTCCCACAGCGTGAGCCCGTGCGACGCGATGTCCAGGTCGGGGTGCTTGCGCTGCGGGTGGCTCAGCGGGTCGGTGTCGGCCATGAGGTGGCCGCGTGTCCGGTACGCGTCGATCAGCTCGATGATGCGCGCGGTGCGGTCGATCTGCGACGACGGCAGGTCCTGGCGCCAGCGGATCGGCTCGTAGGGGATGCGCAGCGCCGCGAAGATGTCGTCGTAGAACCCGTCCTCGCCGAGGACGAGGTGGTGGATGCGGCGCAGGAAGTCGCCCGACTCCGCACCCTGGATGATGCGGTGGTCGTACGTGGACGTCAGCGTGATGATCTTGCTGATGCCCATGTCGGCGAGCTTCTCCTCGCTCGCCCCCTGGAACTCGGCGGGGTACTCCATCGCGCCGACGCCGACGATCGTGCCCTGGCCGACGGTCAGGCGCGGCACCGAGTGGTTGGTGCCGATGGTGCCGGGGTTGGTCAGCGAGATCGTGACGCCCGCGAAGTCCTCGCCGGTCAGCTTGTTGGTGCGCGCCTTGCGGACCATGTCCTCGTAGGCGGCCCAGAACTGGGCGAAGTTCATGTTCTCGGTGCCCTTGAGGGCCACGACCACCAGCGTGCGCGAGCCGTCCTTGCCCGGCAGGTCCATCGCCAGGCCGAGGTTGACGTGCCCCGGGTCGACGACGGCGGGCTTGCCCTTGTCGTCCTCCCCGAAGTGCCGGTTCATGTTCGGGAAGTCCGCGAGGGCACGGACCATCGCGTAGCCGAGCAGGTGGGTGAACGACACCTTCCCGCCGCGCGTGCGCTTCAGGTGGTTGTTGATCACGATGCGGTTGTCGGCCAGCAGCTTGGCCGGCACGGCGCGCACGCTCGTGGCCGTCGGCAGCTGCAGCGACGCCGTCATGTTCTTCGCGATGGCGTTGGCTGCGCCCCGCAGCGGACGGGTGGTCTCGCCGTCGGCGTCACCGGCGCCGGGCTGCGCGGACTTGGCAGGGCTCGTGGTGCCCGCCGCCGGCTTGCTCGCCGGGGGCTCCTCGCCCGTGCGCGACGACGTCGTGCGTCCCGCACCCGTGGCCGCCGAGGACGCGGCGGCGCTGTCGGTGCCGCCGGTCCCGGTGGTGCTGCCCGAGGGTGCGCTGCCGTTGCCGGCCGACCCGCTGCTCGTGCTGCCCGACCCGTCCGTGCGCGCCTGCCCGTTGCTCCCGGACGTGCTCTCGGACGAGGACGACGAGGTGGACGACGTCGACGGGGCAGTCGGGGCCGCCGGGGTGTCGGCCGCGGGCGCGGTGGCGCCGGGGGTGGTGTCAGCGGGCGCCGGAGGCGCGGTGCTGCCGCTGCCGTCCGTGGCGTCGGGGGAGGACGCCGTCGCCTCGGCGTCGGCCCCGTCGGCGGGGGCGTAGTCGGCGAAGAACTCGTGCCAGGCCGCGTCGACCGAGTCGGGGTCGGCGAGGTAGCGCTGGTACATCTCGTCGACCAGCCACTCGTTGGGTCCGAACTGCGCGGTCGAACTACTACTCGACACGACTCAGGATCGCCTCAATCAGTCGTCGCGGTGCCGGTGGGAGCAGTGTCCAGATTAGCGCTTGACACCGGCCGTGGTCGGTGCCGTGTCGCCTACTGCACCGGTCCATGCGGCTGGTACCGACCTCGAGGGCACCCTCCGTCGCCTGCAGGGTCCCCGTTCGTCCACGGGCCGTACCGGCTCCGCGCCGATCGGGGCCGGTCAGCGGGTCAGGCGAGGAGGCGGGCGAAGACCACGGTGTTGTCGCGGTAGGAGCGCGCGGCGTCGTCGAAGTCGCCGCCGCACGTGATGAGGCGCAGCTCCGGGCCGGGGGTGTCGCCGTAGACCTCGAGCCGCGGGAACGCGTCCTTGGCGACCTGCTCGCTGCGCTCGACGGCGAACGTGCGCGCGGTGCGGTCGGCCAGGGTGACGGTGATCCGGTCGCCGGGGCGCAGGTCGCCGAGGCGGTAGAAGACCGACGGCCCGGCGGCGGCGGAGTCGACGTGCCCGAGGATCACCGCGGGGCCGACCCGCCCGGGCGTCGGCGACCCGCGGTACCAGGCGGCGTGGTCGTAGCCCGGGCCCGGCGCCGGCACCTCGAGGGTGCCGTCGGGCGCCAGGCCCACGGAGTCGACGGGTCCGGAGACGCCGATCGCGGGGATGTCGAGGGCCACCGGGGGCGCGCCGGACGCGGGCTCCTGGCGCGGGCCGGCGGCGGCGGTGGGGGCCGTGGTGGGAGCGGTGGTGGGAGCGGCGGTGGGCGCGGTGGTCGCCACGGGTGGCGCGGCCTCGGCGGCTGACGGGGCGGGCGGCCCGGTGCTGGCCAGCGCCCCGACCCCGACGAGCGCCAGGCCGAGCACCGCCAGGACCACCGCGAGGGCGGTGAGCACCCCGCGGACACGGGGTCGGGACGGGGACACGGGGCCACCTCGCGGGTTTCGGTGGTTACTGGCTCGTATCCCTCGGTGAGCGAGGGATACGAGCCAGTGACCAGGGGGAGTGCGGGACGTCAGCCCCGACGGCCGGCGGAGCGACGGCGCGCGGCGAAGACGCCGACTCCGCCCGCGGCGATCAGCGCGGCGAGGCCGGCGGTGACGAGCCCGGCGTCCGGCCCGCTCGTGGCGCCGCCCCCGGTCTCGACCCCGCCCTGGGGCATCTCGGACATCTGGCCGGGCAGGTTGACGACGATCGTGGCGACGCCGATGGTCAGGCCGCCCTGGATGGCGTCGGTGCCGAAGGCCTGGTTGAGCGCGGTCGCCGCCGTCGAGGACAGGCGCACGGTGGTGCCGGTCAGCGTGGCGGTGCCCGCGGCGGCGTCGGTCTGGATCGGCTGCAGCGTCGAGCCGTCGAGGTCGAACAGCACCGCGGACTCGGCGACGGTCTGGCCGCCCGCACTGACCTTGCCGCTCAGCGTCGCGGGGTTGCCCGGGTCGATGACGAAGTTCGTGAGCCGGACCTCGGTGTCGCCCTTGGTCAGGCTCAGTCCGCTGCCGTCGTGCTCGATGCGGCCCTGGACGTAGGGGTTGACGGTGCCGGGCGCGTAGACGGTGACGTTGCCGCCGGTGATCGGGAACTCGACGCTCCCGTCCGCCAACGTCGCGTCACCGGTCACGCCCGGGGTGACCTGGAGCTGGGTGAGGGCGTCGGTGAAGCCGGAGTCGAGCCGCACCGAGGTCGACTGACCGGTGAGGTCGGGGATGGTGGCGACGGGGTCGGCGGCGACGGCGGTGCCGGCGGTGATGCCGGTCAGGGCCAGCGCGGCGGCCCCCGACACGATCACGGCGGCGAGCCTGCGAGGAATGCTCACGGTGGGCCTCTCTGGGCGAGGTCGGCGACGTCGCCGACCTTCTGCCTGACCTTCCGTTGTGCACGAGCGATCGGTTCGCGCATCCACCGATGCGTCACGAAGTCGAACCGATGGCCTCGAAGGAACGAACACTTCGCCCGAGAAGGTGCTCCGTGTCCGGATCAGCTCACCCGGGCGAGGTCGTCCGTGCTGCCGTCGTCGTCCGCCAGGGCGCCCTCGCCGACCGCCTCGTCGATCGTCCCCGCCCCCGCGCGCCACAGGCGGGCGTAGGCGCCGTCGCGGGCGAGCAGCTCGCCGTGCGTGCCCTCCTCGAGGATGCGCCCGCCGTCGATCACCACGACGTGGTCGGCCCGCGCGGCCGTGGCCAGGCGGTGCGCGACGACGAACGTGGTGCGCGGCGCGGCCAGCCGCTCGCCCGCGGCCAGCACCGCGGTCTCGGTGGCCGGGTCCAGGGCCGCGGTGGCCTCGTCGAGCAGCAGCAGGCGCGGGTCGACCAGCTCCGCGCGGGCCAGCGCGACGAGCTGGCGCTGACCGGCCGACAGGCCGCCGCCGCGCTCGCCCACCGGCTGGCGGAACCCCGCGGGCAGCGACGCGATCATCTCGTAGGCGCCGACGTCGCGAGCCGCCTGCTCGATGCGGGCCGGCGTGGCCGCGGGGTCGCCGTAGGCGATGTTGGAGGCGACGTCGCCGACGAACAGGTGCGCCTCCTGCGGGACGACGCCGAGGCGCCGGTGCAGGGTCGGCAGGTCGTGCTCGCGGATGTCGACCCCGTCCACGAGCACGGTGCCCGCGGTGACGTCGTAGAAGCGCGCCACGAGCTTGACCACCGTCGACTTGCCCGCGCCCGTCGCGCCCACGAGCGCCACGGTCTGCCCCGCCGGGACGTGCAGCGAGAAGTCCGACAGCGCCGGGGTCTCGGCGCCCGCGTAGGAGAACTCGACGTCGCGCAGCTCGACCTCGCCGCGCAGGTCGTCGAGCACCACGGGGTGCGCGGGCTCCGGCACCGACGTCGGGGTGCGCAGCAGCTCGGCGATGCGCAGCAGGCCGATGCGCGCCTGCTGGTAGCCGTCGAAGACCTGGGAGAGCTGCTGCACCGGGCCGAAGAACATCGCCAGGTAGAGCAGGAACGCCGCGAGCACGCCGGGGGAGAGGCCGCCGGTGGCCACCCGCGCCGCCCCGACGCCCAGCACCGCCGCCTGCGCGAGGTCGGAGAGCATCGCCGCGAACGGGAAGTACGTCGCGATCAGGCGCTGTGCGCGCAGCCGGGCGCGGCGGTAGGCGTCGCTGTTGTCGGCGAACGTGGCCGCCGACCGCCCCTCGTGGGTGTGCGCCTGCGCGACCCGCAGGCCCGCGACGTTCTCCTGCAGGTCGGCGTTGACCACGCTGATGCGCTCGCGGGCCTCGGCGTAGGCCGCCGACGACAGCCGGCGAAAGACCACCGTGGCCGCGACGAGCACCGGCATGACGGCCAGCGACACGAGCGCCAGCTCGAGGTCGGTGACCAGCAGCGCGACCGCGACACCGATGATCGTGAGCACGGCGACGACCGCCTGCGCGAGCCCGGTCTGCAGGAACGACGACAGCGCGTCGACGTCCGTGGTCATCCGGGTCATGATCCGGCCGCCGAGCTCGCGCTCGTAGAAGTCGAGCCCCAGGCGCTGGAGGTGGGCGAAGCTGCGGGTGCGCAGCAGGAACAGGCGTCCCTCGCCCACCCGGGCGGTGAGCACGGTCTGGGTGGCGACCACCACCCAGTCCAGCGCCACCACCCCGACGCCCAGCCCGACGGCGAGCCAGAGCACGTCGATCGAGCCGGCCTGGATGCCGCCGTCGACGGCCAGGCGGGCCAGCGACGGGAACGCCACGGTGGCCGCCGCGTCGAGGGCGACGCACAGCACGACGAGCGCGAGGGCCCAGCGCACGGGACGCAGCAGCCGCCCGAGGCGGAAGTCGGGGTCCGGGGCCGTGGGGTCCTCGCCGTGCAGGTCCGGGTCCTCGGTGGCGGGCGGCAGCCGGTCGAGCGCCTTGCGGATCTCGGGCGGGGCGGTGCCGTCGACCCCGCCGAGGGCCTCCGACCCGACGGCGACGACGGCCGGCGCCGGCGGGGGTGCCGGCCGGTCGGGCGCCGGGGCGTCGGGCCACAGCGACGGGGTGATCGCCGTCCCCGCGGTGGCGGGGGTGTCGGCCGGCTCGGGCTCGTCCTCGGGCACCCAGCCGGTCTCGTCGATGCGCTCGGCCGGCCCGGCGAGCAGCTCGCGGAACAGCCGGCAGCGGCCCTCGAGCTCCTCGCGGGTGCCGACGTCGACGACGCGGCCGCCGTCGAGCACCGCGATGCGGTCGGCGAGCGTGAGCGTGGAGCGCCGGTGCGCGATGACCAGCGTCGTGCGCTGCGCGGTGACCGTGCGCAGGGTCTCGCCGATCGCGGCCTCGGTGGTGGCGTCGACCGCGGAGGTGGCGTCGTCGAGGACCAGGACCCGCGGGTCGTAGAGCAGGGCGCGGGCGAGGGCCACGCGCTGGCGCTGGCCGCCCGAGAGGGTCAGGCCGCGCTCGCCGACGCGGGTGTCGTAGCCCTCGGGGAGCTCGCGGATGAACGCATCGGCCTGCGCGGCCTCCGCGGCGGCGTGGACCTGCGCCTCGGTGGCGTCGGGGGAGCCGTAGGCGATGTTGGCGAACACGGTGTCGGAGAAGAGGAAGGCCTCCTCGAACACCACGCCCACCGCCCGGCGCAGGGCCTCGAGGCGCAGGTCGCGCACGTCGACGGCGTCGCCCGGCGGCCCGAGGCGCAGGGACCCGCCCTGCAGGTCGTAGAACCGGGGCGCGAGCAGCGAGATCGTCGACTTGCCCGAGCCGGCCGTGCCGACCACCGCCATCGTCTCGCCGGGCGCGACCGTCAGCGACAGCCCGTCGAGCACCGGCTCGCTGCGGGCGTAGCCGAAGCGCACGTCGTCGAGCTCGACGCCGAGGGGCCCGTCGGGCACCTCGCGGGCGCCCGGCGCGTCGACGATCTCGGGCTGGGAGTCGATGAGCTCGTAGACCCGCTCGACGCCGGCGCGGGCCAGCTGCCCGGTGACGACGAGGCTCGCGACCAGGCGCGCCGGGCCGACGAGCGCGGCGATGTAGCTGGTGAACGCGACGAACACGCCCAGGGTGATCTGGCCGTTGAGGGCCATCGCGCCGCCGAGGGCGAAGACCCCGAGCTGCCCGACGGTGGGCAGGGCGGAGAGCGTGGGCGTGAGGCGGGAGTTCAGCCACGCGGCCCGCAGGCGCTCGGCGTAGAGGCGGCGGGCGGCCTCGCGCAGCCGGCCCGTCTCGTGGGCCTCCTGCCCGAAGCCCTTGACGACGCGGACGCCGGTGACGGCCTCCTCGACGTTCTGGGCGACCTCGGCGGCGCGCTGCTGGGCCGCCCACGTCGCGGGGAAGAGCTTGCGGCGCATGCGGCCGGTGAACACGATCCCGGCCGGCAGGACGACGAAGGCGACGAGCGTGAGCAGCGGCGAGAGCCACAGCATGATCGCGATCGAGACGACGAGCTGCCCGAGCGTGCCCGCGACGAGCGGGACCATGCCGAGCAGGCCCTGGACCTGCTGCAGGTCGGAGTTGGCGCGCGAGACCACCTGGCCGGTGCGCAGCGCGTCCTGCTTGGGGCCGTCGAGGCGCGACACGGAGCCGAAGACCCGGCGCCGCAGGTCGTGCTGGACGCCGAGCGAGAGCCGCCCGCCCAGGTAGCGGCGCAGGAACGCCGCGCCGAAGCGGACGACGGCGATGACCGCCATGGCGGCGACGAGCACGCTCAGCCCGGCGGTGGAGCCGGCGACGGCGCGGTCGACCGCCGTGCCGATGAGCAGGGGTCCGACGGCCTCGAGGCTGACGCCGAGCACCGAGGCGGTGAGCGCGGCGGCCGTGAGGCCCCGGTGACGCCAGCAATCGCGGGCGAGACGGCGGACCCAGCCGCGGCCCCGGTCGGCGCCGTGCTCGTGGGTGTGGCCGAGGGTGCGCTCGGTGGTGCGCTCCGTGGTGTCCTCCGGGACGTGGTGGTGGTCTGCGGGGCGGTGCGGCACCGTCTCCCGCCACCAGGTTAGGACGGCACCCCGACAGCCCGCCCCGCCGCGAGGTGGGGCACGGGTGATCGGCCGCCCCGGAGATGACGTACCCCCGGCGTCGTGGTCCAATGACGCCGTGCGCCACTTCCTGCTCGGCCCCCTCTGGGAGAGCCGCCGCGCGCACGTGTTCGACCAGTGGTGTACCCGGGCCTGACGAGCTGACCGTCGCGTGCCGCCCGGCCGCGACGTCCCCTCGCCCGCGCGTCGCACCCCATCCTCCCGGCCCGTCCCGCCCGGTGACGTGTGCGCGCGGACGCCCGCACCCGGAGGACGACCGTGACCACCCTGGTGGACACCCCTGTACGACCCGCCCCGACCGGCCCGTTCGCCCGGCCCCGGACCCGCCGCGCGGACCGCCGCCGCTGGCAGGACGGCCCGACCCCCGCGAGCCTCGACGACCTCACCGCGATCACCCGCGAGGTGGCGGCCGAGGTCGAGGACGGCCGCCACGGCGTCGAGGTCGACCCCGTGCACCGCTGGTCGCGGCGGCTGCACGCCGACGATCACCTCGACGTGTGGCTCATCTCCTGGACCACCGACCAGGGCGCCGAGCTGCACGACCACGGCGGGTCGATCGGCGCACTGACCGTCGTGCGCGGCGCGCTCACCGAGTGGCGCTGGACCGCGGGCAGCGACGACGACGGCACCTGCCCGGCCGAGGAGCTGCACGCCCGCGGGCCGGGCCTGCGCCGGCGCGTGCTCGACCCCGGCCGCAGCGTCGCGTTCGGCCTCGGCCACGTGCACGACGTCACCAACCGGGCGGTCGAGACCGCGGTGAGCGTGCACGCCTACTCCCCGCCGCTGTCGGCGATGTCGTACTACCGCGTGGAGGCCGGCGTGCTGCGCCGCACGCGTTCGGAGCTGGTGGCCCCGGGGCAGGCGCCGGAGTGAGCGCCGTCGCCGACCTGCTCGCCCGGGCGCGGGCCCGGCTGCAGCGCCTCGACCCCCGCGACGCCGCGGCGGCCGTGGGCGACGGGGCGCTGCTCGTCGACATCCGCCCGGGCTGGCAGCGCCTCGACGAGGGCACGGTGCCCGGCGCGCTGGTGATCGAGCGCAACCACCTCGAGTGGCGCCTCGACCCCACCTCCGACGCCCGCATCACCGAGGCGACCGACCACGACCGGCAGTGGATCGTGCTGTGCTCCGAGGGCTACACGTCCTCGCTGGCGGCCGCCGCGCTGCAGGACCTCGGCCTGCACCGGGCCACCGACGTCGCCGGAGGCTTCCGGGCCTGGGCGGCGGCGGGGCTGCCGACCGCGCCCGGCTCCGACGAGCGCCCCGACTACGCGCGTGACCCTGGCCCGTCACACGACGACGCGACATGATCCGGGGCGTGGACACGCCCGAGACCTGGATCACCCCGCTCACGCCGCTGGCGTTCCTGCGCCGTTCGGCGGACGTGTACCCGGACAAGGTCGCGATCGTCCACGGCACCGCGCGGCACACGTACGCCGAGTTCGCCCGCGCCGCCCAGCGCCTGGCCCGCGGGCTGCGCGCGAGCGGGGTCGGGCCGGGCGACCGGGTGGCGTGCCTGCTGCCGAACGTGCCGGAGATGCTCGTCGCGCACTTCGGGGTGCCGCTGGGCGGGGCGGTGCTGGTCGCGGTGAACACGCGGCTGTCGAGCGAGGAGGTGCGCTACATCCTCGACCACTCGGGCGCGACGGTGCTGGTGGTCGACTCGACGCTGCGCAGCGTCGTCGACCCGGTGGCGGACTCGCTGGAGACGGTGCGCGAGGTCGTCACGCTGGTCGACGAGCAGGGCCCGGACGCCGGCGCCACCGCGGACGGGGCGAGCTGGGAGGACCTGCTCGTCCGCGGCGACGGGGACGCGGATCTGCCGTGGGAGGTCGAGGACGAGCGCTCGACGATCAGCATCAACTACACGAGCGGCACCACCGGGCGCCCCAAGGGCGTGCAGTACCACCACCGCGGGGCGTACCTGAACTCGCTGGGCGAGATCGTGCACTCGTACCACGACCCGGCGAGCGTCTACCTGTGGACGCTGCCGATGTTCCACTGCAACGGCTGGTGCACGCCCTGGGCGATCACCGCGATCGGCGGCACCCACGTCTGCCTGCGCGAGGTGCGCGGCGACGCGATCTGGGCGCTCATCGGCGAGCACCGGGTCACCCACCTCAACGGCGCACCCACCGTCGTCACGACGATCATGAACGCGGCCGAGGCCCGGACCCTGGACTACGCGCTGGTGGTGACCACCGCCGGGGCGCCGCCGAGCCCGACCACCATCCTCGAGATGGAGAAGATGGGCTTCCGCATCGTCCACGTCTACGGCCTGACCGAGACCTACGGGCCGTACACGGTGTGCCAGTGGCAGGAGGACTGGCGCGGGCTCGAGGAGCACGAGCGCGCCCGGCTGCAGTCCCGCCAGGGCGTCGGGATGCTCATCGCCGAGCCGGTGCGGGTGGTCGAGGTCCTGGCCGAGGACGCGAGCGACTGGTCGTCGGTCGAGCTCGTGGACGTGCCCGCCGACGGGCAGACGATGGGCGAGATCGTCATGCGCGGCAACAACGTCATGTCCGGCTACTTCCGCGACCCCGACGCGACGGCGAAGGCGTTCGCGGGCGGCTGGTACCACTCCGGCGACCTCGGCGTCATGCACACCGACGGCTACGTCGAGCTGCGTGACCGCGCCAAGGACGTCGTCATCTCCGGCGGCGAGAACATCTCCACCGTCGAGGTCGAGCAGGCGGTGCTCTCGCACCCGGCGGTGCTCGAGGCCGCGGTGGTCGGGGTGCCCGACGAGCGCTGGGGCGAGCGGCCCAAGGCGTTCGTGGTGCTGCGCCAGGGCAAGGCGGCCGAGCCGGGCGAGATCATCGACCACGTCAAGGGCGCCATCGCGCGCTACAAGGCCCCGCGCGACGTCGAGATCGTCGAGGAGCTGCCGAAGACCTCGACCGGCAAGATCCAGAAGTTCGAGCTCCGCGCCAAGGAGTGGGGCGACTCCGGCACCCGGATCCGGGGGTAGGCCAGTGTCAGCGAAGTGGCTTCGCTGACGTTGAGTGTCCGTATCGGCACTTCGATCACCGCCGCTCGCCTCGCGGCGCCGACCGCCCCGCCGCCCCGGTCCCGGGCGGCGCATGGGTGGGGGTGCCCGCGGGAACGGGGCCCGCGCGGCGGAGGATGTCCGTCGCCGGTCACCCACGAGGAGCGAGGGCGCGTGAGCGAGGAGTCCGTCGAACGGGGCGAAGCCGTCCTGGACAACGACATGACGAGCCTGGACACCGAGCCGGCCGTGATCACGGACGAGGACCGCATGGGCGCGGACCCCCTCGAGGACGGCATGGACGCCCCGGAGGGCTACAGCCGCGACGTCCGGCTCGGCGGCACCCGCGAGTGGGAGACCACCGACCCGAGCATCGACTACCGGCTCCCGCAGGAGCAGCCGGACGTGACGGCCGAGGAACCGCCCGACCGGCCCCTGTCCGCGACGCCGATCGACGACCTCGACGAGTCGATCGACGACCCGGAGAACGCCGTCGACGGGGTCGGCGGCGGTGTGGTGCTCGACGCCGAGGGCGCCGACGGGGTCGCCGCCGACGAGCAGCTCGTCGAGGACGGCCGCGAGGTCCAGCTCGGCCTCTCGTCCGCGCCCGGCGCCGCCGAGGCGACGGGACTGCCCGCCGACGACACGGTCGGCGAGGTCGCCGCCATCGACCGCGAGCCCGGCACGGTCGAGGAGCAGGCGCTGCGCGTGGAGCAGGAGCACTGAGCGCCGACGGGGCGCCGCGTGGCGCCGGGGTGCCGCGGGTGAGCCGGCCCGTCGCGCTCGCGGCCGGCGCGGTGGTGCTCGCCCTCATGCTGCTGCTGGTCGGGGCGCTGCTCGGCGGCTACCGGCCCTTCGCCGCGCAGCCCGACGTGCTGACGTTCGGCGCCGGCGGGGACCTGGAGCAGTTCGTGCTCTTCGACGGCCAGTGCGCCCGGGGGGAGCTCGTCTCCGGGGGCAACTTCGGGGCGTCGGCCGACGCGCAGTGCGGCACGCCCCACGACGTCGAGGTGGTCGCGGCGCGGACGCCGATCGACCAGGGCCGCCCGGTGGCCTACCCCGGGGAGCCCGCGATGCGCGACTTCGGCCGGGCCTTCTGCGCGCTGTTCATCGACTCCGACCTGCTCGTGCCCTCCTCGAGCGGCGTCGACCGTGCGGACCTGCGCATGACCGCGATCGTGCCGAGCGAGGCCGCGTTCGACGACCCGCGCTCCGCGGGATCGGTGTCCGGGGCGCGCCAGGTGAGCTGCGTGATCTCGCGGACCGACGGGGAGGAGCTCACCGATCGCTTCTCGGTGATCTGAACGGCCGAGTGGGTGTGGTGCAGGTGAGCTATTGCCCCATGTGGGTGTGATCGCGAGCATGGCCCGGCATGAGCACCCTTCCCGCCGGAGCGAACCGTCGGGCGCTCAAGCGCCGCGCGGTCGTCGCGAGCACGGTCGGCACCACCATCGAGTGGTACGACTTCTTCCTCTACAACACCGCGGCCGCGCTGGTCTTCGGGCCGCTGTTCTTTGGCACCTCGTCGGTCGGCGGTGTGCTGGCCTCGTTCTCCCTCCAGTTCGTGGGCTTCGCGGCGCGCCCGATCGGCGCGGCGATCTTCGGGCACTTCGGCGACCGGATCGGGCGCAAGTACAGCCTCGTGGCAACGCTCCTGCTGATGGGCGGCGCGACCGTGCTCATCGGTTTCCTGCCCAGCTACGAGACGATCGGTGTGTGGGCCCCGATCCTGCTGACGGTGCTGCGGGTGGTGCAGGGCATCGGCGTCGGCGGTGAGTGGGGCGGCTCGGTGCTCATGGCCATGGAGTGGGGCCACCGCCGCCAGCGCGGGCTGCTCGCCGCCTGGCCGCAGACCGGCGTCCCCCTCGGGCTGGTCACCGGCACCGTTGTGCTCTACCTCTTCTCCGACACCGCATCGTTCCTGACGTTCGGCTGGCGCATCCCGTTCATCGCCAGCGTGCTGCTCATCGCCGTCGGCCTGTGGGTCCGGCTCTCGGTGCTCGAGTCGCCGGCGTTCGCCCAGATCAAGACGGCGGGCAAGGTCGTCAAGATGCCGCTGGTCGACACGCTGAAGACGCAGTGGCGCGACGTCCTCAAGGCGATGTTCGTCCGCACCGCCGAGCAGGCGCCCTTCTACATCTTCACCTCGTTCGTCCTGACCTACGGCGTGAAGCAGCTCAAGCTCCCGCAGACCGAGATGCTGGGCTATCTCGCGATCGCCGGGTCGTTGGGCATCGTCAGCGTGCCGTTCTTCGGATGGCTCTCCGACCGGATCGGCCGCCGCCTCGTCTACGGCGCGGGGGTGGTGCTGACGGGGCTCTACGCGTTCCCGTACTTCGCGCTGCTCAACACGCGCGCCGGCGGGCTCGTCCTCCTGGGGATGGTGCTCGGTCTGATCTTCCACGACATGATGTACGGCCCCCAGGCGGCGCTGATCTCCGAGAGCTTCGGCACCGGCATCCGCTACACCGGTGCCGGCCTCGGCTACCAGCTCGCCTCGGTCACCGCGGGCGGGCCGGCACCGCTGATCGCCACCGCGATCCTGGCCGGCACCGGCTCGACGACCTGGATCTCGATCTACATCATCATCTGCGCGTTCGTGTCGCTGGGCGCGCTGGTGCTCATGCACCCCCGCCCGCCCGAGGCCGACGAGGCCGACTTCGCCTCCGAGGACGAGGCGGGGCAGGACACGATCCGGGGGGCCGCGCAGGCCTGAGGCGCGGCATCCTGGGTGGGATGCCGATCCGCCCGCTCACGCCCGAGGCCCTGACCGACGAGATCGTGGCTGCCGTCGATGCGGCCGGGCCCGGGTACGTGCGGGTGCTCGTCGACGGGGCCCCGCCCGCACGGCCGGAGGTGCTCGCCGACGCGCTGGTCGACCCGCTGCGCGTGCGCTCGCGGCCGGTCGTGCGGGTGTCGGCGTGGGAGTTCTTGCGTCCGGCGTCGGTGCGCCTCGAACGGGGGCGCACCGACCCGGACTCGTTCTACGACGACTGGCTCGACGCCGGCGGGCTCGTGCGCGAGGTGCTCGCGCCGCTGGGCGCCGGCGGCAGCGGGTGGGTCCTGCCGCGCCTGTGGGACGTCGCCGTCGACCGGGCGGCGCGCGCCGAGCGGGTGGACCTCCCGCCCGGCGGCGTCGTGGTCGTCGACGGGCCCCTGCTGCTCGGCCGCGGCCTGCCCGCCGAGCTGACCGTGCACCTCGCGCTCTCGGCCACCGTGCTCGCCCGCCGCACCCCGCCCGACGAGGCGTGGACGCTGCCGGCGTACGCCCGCTACGCCGACGAGGTCGACCCGCTGGCCGTCGCCGACCTCGTCGTGCGCGCCGACCACCCCGACCGCCCGGCGCTCCAGAGCTGACCGACTCGTCCCCTGTGACGCTCCTATGGGCGTCAAGGTCGTGAGGGGCGGGTTTCGAGCTGTCGGTAGAGCTGTCGGGCGATGTAGCGCTTGAGGCAGCGTCGGATTTCGCGGTCGGTCTTGCCTTCGCTTCGGCGGCGGTCGATGTAGTCGCGGGTTGGCTGGTGGTAGCGCTGTCGTGAACCGCCCCGGCGTGTCCGGAGACCTGATCGTCTGAGGAGATCTGGTCATGACACGTCGGTCCCAGCCGCCCTATCCGCCGGAGTTGCGGGAGCGGGCGGTGCGCATGGTCGCCGAGGTTCGGGCGGACTACGAGTCGCCGTGGGCGGCGATGAACGCGGTCGCCGAGAAGCTCGGGGTGGGCACCGGGGAGACGGTGCGCAAGTGGGTCCGTCAGGCTGAGATCGACGGTGGTGTGCGCCCAGGCGCGACGAGCGAGGAGTCTGACGAGCTCAAGCGGCTGCGCCGGGAGAACGCCGAGCTCAAGCGGGCCAACGACATCCTGAAGGCGGCCTCGGCTTTCTTCGCGGCCGAGATCGACCGGCCACCGCGACGCTCGTGAAGTTCATTGACGAGCACGCCGCCCGCAGCAGTGCGGGCCGGCGGTGGGGCGTCGAGTCGATCTGCACCGTGCTCGGCGAGCTCGGTGTGTCCATCGCCCCGTCCACCTACTACGAGGCCCGCAAGGCTCTTGCGGCCGAGCCCACCGCCCAGGCATGTCGCGACGAGCAGCTGAGCGTCGAGGTGGCCCGGGTGCACGCCGAGAACTACGGCGTCTATGGCGCCCGCAAGGTCTGGGCCCAGCTCAACCGCGAGGACATCCCGGTCGCCCGCTGCACCGTGGAGCGGCTGATGCGCGCCCAGGGCCTGGCCGGAGTCCGCCGCGGCCGCCGGATCCGCACCACCATCCCCGGCGATCAAGCCCGAGCCCGCGACCTGGTGGGCCGGCGCTTCAACCCGGCCGCACCGGACCGGTTGTGGGTCGCGGACTTCACCTACGTCCCGACCTGGTCCGGGATGGTCTACGTCGCCTTCGTCCTCGACGCCTACTCCCGGCGCATCCTCGGCTGGCGCGCCGCCACCACGATGCGCACCAGCCTCGTGCTCGACGCCCTCGAGCAAGCCGTCTGGACCCGCCGGCAGGAAGGCATCACCGAGCTCGGAGGCCTGGTGCACCACTCCGACGCCGGCTCCCAGTACACCTCGATCGCCTTCACCGAACGCCTCGCCGAGGCCGGTGCCGCACCCTCGGTCGGCTCGGTCGGCGACGCCTACGACAACGCGCTGGCCGAGTCCACCATCGGACTGTTCAAGACCGAGCTGATCAAGCCGCGGGCGCCCTGGCGCACCGTCGAGCAAGTCGAGATCGCCACCCTCGAGTACGTCGACTGGTTCAACCACCGCCGACTACACAGCACCGCCGGCGACATCCCACCCGTCGAGCTCGAGCACGCCCACTACCGTCAACACCACGCCCAACCCGAGCCCGAGCACTCAATCCCATAGCTCTCCGGACACGCCGGGGCGGTTCAGTTCGAGCAGGTCAGGCCGCCAGGAAGTGACCACGGCGCGGATCGCGCGCTCGTGCTGGGCGGCTTCCTGCTCGAGAGCGCGCACGCGTCCGGCGATGGCCTTGAGTGTGCTCAGCGCGGTGAACACCTCGACCTGGCTGGCGGTGTGCGCGGGCCGCAGCCGTAGCGCGGTGGCGAGCATGGTGCGGGTGCCCTGCCCGCGGAATCGGGCCCGGACCCTGTCGGGGGCGGTGACGACCAGTGCGTGAAGCTGGTTCTGGGCCTCGGTGCTGGCCGCGACCGCGGCTCGGCGGGCGGCGAGCAGGATCTGCAGCGCGTTGCGTTCAGCGCCGCCGCGGGGAGCGGCGAGTCGGGCGCGGGCCAACGCGTCGCGGGCGGCGCGGACCGCGTCGATCGGGTCGGACTTCGCCCCACCTCGTCGTGGCGGGCGCGCCGGGCGGTCAAGCTCGACGACCAGCTCCCCGCGGGCGCCGAGCTCGTTGGCCAGCCCGGCGCCGTAGCTGGCTGAGCCTTCCAGGGCCCAGGCCCGCAGTCCGCCGTGCGCGTCGGCGAGTTCGACGAGTTCCCGATAGCCGTCCGGGTCGGCGGCAACGGTGGTCTCGGCCAGCACCGCGCCGGTCGAGGCCAGCACCACCGCGGCGGTGTGGGTGTGCTTGTGGGTGTCGACGCCGATGACGACGTCGACCAGGTCTGCGAGCATGGACAACGGCGTTCTCCTTGACCGGGAGGGACGTGGGTTCCGGTCCGGCTGGAGAGCACGGCAGGACTGTGACGGGACACGCCAGCGCCTACTGGCGGTCAAGCTCCTGATCAGGCCAGCAGCTCCCGGCCGGGCCGGCGCCGAAGGCAGCAGACGGACAAGTCACACCCAAGGCACCCAGAGGGCCATCCAGCGTGGGAGTCACGCCCACCACCAACGCCACCAGCCCACCACACCGCGAACCGGCGCTCTCACCCTCACAGCCAGCGTGGGGGCCACGCTGGCGTCCAACGCCAGCAAAGGCCCCACGATCACCGCCGGTCGTCGGCGCCCTCGGTCGCGTCGCGATGGGCCTCCCGGTAGCGGGTCCACACGTCGGGGCGGAGCCGGCCGCGCTCGGGGACGTCGATGCCGGCGGCCCGTGCCCAGGCCCGGACTTCCGCGGTCGAGGGCGAGGGCGGGGGCGAGGGCGCGGTCGAGCCCGGGAGCTCGGACGTCGCGCCGGGGAGTCGCGCGCCGATCACGTGCTCGTCGTGCGCCCAGGCCAGGGCGGCGGCGAGGAAGCGGTAGGTCCACTCCTCGGCCAGCGGGCGGGTCTCGGCGAAGACGATCGGGACGCCGGGCCACCGGACCTGGAGCTCGGCCAGGGAGTCGGCCACCTGGGCCGGACGGACGTGGCGCTGCGCGAACACCTGTGACCAGCGGTCCTCGACGACCACGGCTGCGCGGGGAAGCGCGGCGAGCTCGCCGAGGGCGAACCGCAGTCGGCCGCTCGCGACGCTCGAGATCAGGTCGGGCAACGACTTGCGCTCGACCGAGGCCACCAGGGCGTCTCCCAGGACGAGGCCGTAGTCGCCCGCAGCAAGCGCACGTCGGACGATCCGGACCTGTTGGGACGCGAACCGGTAGGGGTAGCGCTCGTGGGCGTCGACGACGATCTCGATCTCGTCGCCACCGGCGCCGACGGCACGGGCGGTGGGCGTGCGGACCTGTGGCCGGGCCTGCTTGCGGGTGCGCGGTGACTGCCAGAAGACCATGTCCCGCCCGCGACCGCGGGTGTAGACGATCTGGGACCGGTTCTCCCGGGATCGGTCGAGCACGACGTCGATGGCGGCCCCGCGGCGCGCGCACGACCGCAGCCCGACGCGTTCGACGACCTCGAGGTCGTCCCCGGCCGGCCACTCGTCGGGTTCCGCCGGGTGGCAGTAGAGGGCCTTGGTGCGCGGCCAGGTGTCCGACGTGCGGAACAGCAGCCCGTCGCCGAGAGGCAGCCAGAGCAGGAAGCCGAGCGACGACCCCGGGTCGGGGTTGCGGGCGATGACGAGCTCCGCCACGACGACGACCCTAGCGACGCTGGATCAGCGGATCGAGCACCCCGGGTTGAGTGTCCCCTCCGGGTCCAGCGCCGCCCGCACGCGCCGCAGGACGTCCAGGGCCACGGGATCGCCGAGCTCCGCCAGGTGGTGGGCCTTCGCCCGCCCCACGCCGTGCTCGCCGGACACGGCCCCGCCCAGCGCGATCCCGGCCGCGAAGACGTCGTGCAGCGTCTGCGCCAGCCGCTCGGGGTCGGGCTGGAACACCGCGAGGTGCACGTTGCCGTCGCCCGCGTGCCCGCAGCCCAGCACCCGCGCGTCGTGCGCGTCACCGGCGGCCCGGGCGCGGGCCAGGAACGCCGCCATCGCCGAGCGGGGCACGACGAGGTCGACGATCTCGTCGGCGCCCGCCGCCTTGACCGCCCAGAACGCCTTCTCGCGCGCCTCGACCAGCCGGCGCGCCGCGCCCGCGGGCAGGTCGAACACCTCGCTCGCCCCGAGCGCGGACAGGACGTCCGCGAGCTCCTCGGCGTCCTCGTCCACCCGCTCCTGGCGGCGCCCGGCGAGCTCGACCAGCAGGTGGTCGGCGTCGAGGAGCTCCTCGGGCAGCCCCAGCGAGAGCCCGGCGTTGGTGCAGATCGCGCGCATGGTCGGGCCGTCGAGGTACTCGCACACCGTCGGCGCTAGCCCGGCGCCGACCACCCGCCCGACCGCGGCGGTGACCTCCTCGGCGGACGAGAACGGCGCCAGGACCGTGCCCCGGGCCGGCAGGGCGGGGTGCAGCCGCACGACCACCTCGGTGACCAGCGCGAGCGTGCCCTCCGAGCCGACGAGCAGCTGCGTGAGGTCGTAGCCCGTCGAGAGCTTCGCCAGCCGCCCGCCCGTGCGCACCAAGGACCCGTCGGCGAGCACCGCCTCGAGCCCGAGCACGTGCGCGCGGGTGACGCCGTAGCGCACGGCGCGCATGCCGCCGGCGTTGGTGGCGACGGTGCCGCCGAGCGACGCCGACTGCTCGCCAGGGTGCACGGGGTAGGTCAGGCCGTGCTCGCCGGCCGCGGCGTCGAGCACCTCGAGGGCCACGCCCGGCTGCACGACCGCGACGCCGTCGACCGGGTCGATCTCGAGGACCCGGTCCATCCGCGCGAACACCACGAGCACCGCGCCGTCGTCGGGCGTCGCGGCGCCGGACAGGCCGGTGCCCGCCCCGCGCGCCGTCACCGACGCGCCTGCCGCCCGCGCGGTACGCACCACGGCCACGACCTCGTCCCGGTCGCCCGGACACACGACGTACGCCGGCTTGCCCGGGGGCACGCCCAGCGCCTCGTCGGCGCAGAGGTCCGCGACCGACGGGTCGTCGCCCGCCACGACGTGCTCCGCGCCGACCGCCTCGACGAGCTGGGAGAACATCCCCGTGGTCTAGCACGGACTGCTACGGTCCGGGGTGATTGCAGAACGCAACCACCAGGAGGCGCGCCGATGGGCCGGCTGATCTACTCCATGATGACCTCGCTCGACGGCTACACCGCGGATGCGGACGGCGACTTCGGGTGGGGCCTGCCCGAGGACATCGCGCTGCACCGCTACCTCGAGGAGCTCACCCGCCCGCTGAAGACGTTCCTCTACGGCCGGCGCATGTACGAGACGATGGTCTTCTGGGAGACCGCCCACGAGCTGCCGGACGAGCCGCCCGAGATGGCGGAGTTCGCCCGCACCTGGCAGGCGGCCGACAAGATCGTCTACTCGCGGACCCTCGACGAGGTGTCCAGCGCGCGCACCCGCATCGTCCGCGACTTCGACCCCGACGAGGTGCGGGAGCTGAAGGAGGGCGACGGCGACCTCGGCGTCGACGGCCCCGGCCTCGCCGCCACGGCGCTGGCGGCCGGGCTGGTCGACGAGGTCGGGCCGATCGTCGCGCCCGTCGTCGTCGGCGGCGGCACGCCGTTCCTGCCCGCGGGCGTGCGCCTCGACCTCGAGCTCGTCGGCGAGCGCCGGTTCGACAGCGGCGGGGTGCACCTGCAGTACCGGGTCCGCCCCTGACCCTCGACGCTGGTTAGCGTGGGTCCATGGTGGTCCGCGACGCCCCGGTCGTCTCGCACGTCGAGCACCCCGAGCAGGCGCGCCACGCGCGGCGGGTCGAGGTCGTCGACGTCACCGACCCGACGCCGCGGATGCGCCGCGTGCGCCTCGCGGGCGACCTCGCCGACCTCGTCGTCGCCGGGCCCACCGACCACGCCAAGCTCTTCTTCCCGACCGCGCCGGGGCAGGAGCCGGCGGAGCCGGAGTTCTCGGCGCGCGGCCTCGTCGCCCCGCCGGTCGGCGCGCCGCGGCCGTACCGGGAGTACACGCTGCGCCGCCACGACCCGGTGGCCGGCACCGTCGACGTCGACCTCGTGCGCCACGGCGGCGGGCTCGCCGGGGCGTGGATCGAGGACCCGCGGGGCGCGCTCTGGCTGCTCGGGCCCCGGTCGAGCGCGGTCGTCGACCCCCGCGACTGGTACCTGCTCGGCGGCGACGAGACCGCCCTGCCGGCGCTGGCGCGCTGGGTCGGGCAGCTGCCGGCCACGGCGCGCGTGCACGTCGTCGCCGAGGTCGCCGACGCCGCCGAGGAGGCGTACCTCGGGGACGTCCCGGCGCACGTGACCGTCGACTGGCGCCGTCGCGACGGCGCGGCGCCGGGGACGACCACGCTGCTCGACGACGCCGTCGCCGCGTTCACGCCGCCGGCGGGCGAGGGGTTCGCGTGGATGGGCGCCGAGGCCGGCGCCCTGCGCCCGGTGCGCCGGCGCCTGCGCGCGCTGCTGCCCACCGCCGCGGTCGACCTCGACGGCTACTGGCGCCGCGGCGTCGAGGGCACCGGCCTGGGCTGACACGTGAGTGATCTTTGGGCCTATAGGCCCAAAGATCACTCACGTCGCGGGGACGCGGCGGATCCAGAGCAGCCCCAGGATCGGCAGGACCACGGGGACGAAGCCGTAGCCCACACCGAAGTCCGACCACACGGTCGGGTCGGGGAAGTCCTCGGGCCGCAGCAGCGACAGCGTCCCGATGCCCAGCACCCCGACGAGCTCGACCACCACGGCCGCCAGCGCCACCCGCCGCGCGCCCCGCCCGAGGGCCACCGCCGCCACGAGGTAGACCGCCGCCGCGAACGCCGAGAGCAGGTAGGCCTCCGGCGCGCGCTCGAACTGCACCCCGATCTGGTAGAGCGCCCGCGCCCCCGCCGAGATCACGAAGACGACGTAGACCACGAGCAGCACCCGGCCCGGCCCGGCGGACAGCGAGCGCGTCTCAGGCACGGGTCACCGTCCACACCTGCCCGGTGCGCAGCGACAGCACCGCCAGCGTGACCCCGGCGACGGCCAGGACGATCGAGCCGTAGCGCGTGCGCTCGCCGTGGGCCAGGGCCGCGCCGATCGGCAGCGCCACGAGCGTCGCGATCAGGTAGCCGACGATCTCGACCACCGCGCCCGCCGACCGCCCCGGCTCCACGAACAGCCCGACGACCAGGACCAGCGCCTGCACCAGCGCCACGGCCTCGAGCACCAGCAGGCCGAGGCGGTGGCGGACCGTCGGGGCCTGGCCGAGCGCGGCGGACACCGCGCACCACAGCGCCCACGCCAGCGCGAGCGCGAGCACCACGAGGGTGAGGCCGACGATCACGCGCGGCAGCCTACGAGCCGCTCAGGAGGCGTGCTGCGTCCCGGCCTCGCGGCGCGCGTAGGACACCGCGGTCATCGCCGCCCGCACGGGCGCGAGGACGGACGCCCAGTCCGCCTCCGACCCGCCCGAGCGCAGGGCGATCAGCGCCCGCGCGCACAGCGCGGCCTCGTGCGCGGCCCACAGCACCGGGTCCCGGTCGGCCGGCGGCGTGCTCAGCTCGTCGACGACGGCGGCCAGGTGCTCGTCGAGCGCGGCGAGGGACGTGGTCGGGGCGCTCATCCCGTGACCCCCGCCTCGGCGAGGAACGCCGCCATCGCCTCGACGCTGCGGAAGCGGTCGACGTCGAAGTCGTCGAGCGGGAGCCGGCACCCGAAGGTGTCCTCGATCCCGACGATCAGCGTCACGAGCGCGAGCGAGTCGAGCAGTCCGGCCGCGACGAGGTCGGTGTCGGACGAGGGCACGTCGACGCCGAGCTGGTCGCGGACCAGATCCGTCAACTGCGCGATCACGCTCCCGGGTGGGGCGTCGGGCACGGTCACTGTCCTCCTGTCGCGGCGCCGGCGGGAGCGAACCGCTCCCGCAGCGCCGGCCGATCGATCTTGCCGTTGACGTTGTGGGGCAGGTCCTCGAGCTCCGCCCAGCGCGCGGGCAGCATGTAGCGCGGGACGAGGTCGGCGAGGGCGCGGCGCACGTCCGTCGGGGGCAGGACGTGGCCCTCGGCCACCGAGTAGGCGCCGCAGATCGTCGTGCCCTCGAAGCCGCCGGTGTCCACGCCCACCACGGCGCACTCGCGGATGCCGGGCACCGTGGCCAGCGCCGCCTCGATCTCGCCGAGCTCGATGCGGTAGCCGCGGCTCTTGACCTGCGAGTCCGCGCGCCCGAGGAAGTGCACGATCCCGGCGTCGTCCACGCGGGCGAGGTCGCCGGTGCGGTAGATCCGCTCGCCGTCGGGCCCGGTGACGAAGGCGGCGTCGGTCTTCTCCTGGTCACGCCAGTAGCCCGGGGACAGGCCCACCCCGCCGATGTAGAGCTCGCCGATCTCGCCGGGCGGCACCTCGCGGCCCTCCTCGAGCACCAGCAGGCGCTCGCCGTCGCACGGCACACCGATCGGCACCGGGACGGTCTCGTCGGCGGGCACCTCGGGCACGTCGAAGAACGACGACGCGATCGTCGCCTCGGTGGGGCCGTAGAGGTTGGTGAACCGCACGTGCGGCAGCTTGCGCATCCAGTGCGCGAGCACCGGCGTCGGCAGCACCTCCCCGCACCACAGCAGCCGCTCGAGCGCGGGGAAGTCGTCCTGGCCCACGGCGTCGAAGCGCGCCAGGTAGGTCAGCACGCTGGGCACCGAGAACCACTGGGTCAGCGCGCGGTCGCGGATGAAGGCCGCCGTGCCGCGCGGGTCGATGCCCAGCGACCCGGGCACCAGGTGCAGCTCCGCGCCGGCCGACAGCGTCGCGTAGATGTCGAACGTCGAGAGGTCGAAGTGCAGCGGCGGGTGCCCGGACACGCGGTCGCCGGCGCGCGTGCCGAAGTGCCGCACCGCCCAGTCGACGAACGCGAGCACCGTGTCGTGGGTGATCATCACGCCCTTGGGCACGCCCGTGGAGCCCGACGTGAACAGCAGGTGCGCGAGCTCGGCGGGGGCCACGTCCGGCGCCCCGTCCGGCGCGGCGAGCAGGTCGGCGCGCGTGAACGTGCCGGGCGCGTCGTCCAGCGACCCCACCACCGGCGGCGCACCCGGCATCTCGGCGAGCACCGCGTCGAGCAGCGGGCGCGACGGCGCGTCGACGAGCACCACCGCGGGCTCGGCGGCGCCGACGATCCGCGCCACGCGCGACGCGGGCCCGGCCGGGTCGACGGGCACGTACGCCCCGCCGGCGCGCAGCGTCCCGATCAGCGCGGCGATGGTCCACGGCGCCTTGTCGGCCAGCACACACACGCGGTCGCCGTGGCGCACCCCGTGCGCGAGCAGCACGTGCGCGACGCGGTTGACCGCGGCGTCGAGCTCGGCGTAGGTCATCACCTCGTCCCCGGCGGCGCCGCCGACGAGCGCGGGGAGGTCGGCGTGACGCTGCGCCGAGTCGGCGAGCAGGTCCTGCAGGTGCCGCACGCCCGGCCTCACGCCCGCGCCGCCGCGCTCGCGCGGGCGAACACCTCACCGGCGTGGGCGAGGTCCTCGGGGTCCGGCGGGATGTCCAGCACGAACACGTCGGTGCCGCGCTCGAGGTGCCGGGCCACCTCGGCGGCGACGCGGTCGTGCGAGCCGACGAGGTAGGGGCAGAACGTCTTGTAGTTCTCGAACGGCCCGAGCCAGTAGGGGTCGGGCTCGGCGCCGAGGTCGGGCGTCTCCGCCGGGGCCTTCGCGCGGGTCGCCAGCTGGTGGTGCCAGTGCGAGTCCGAGACGCGCATGGCCATGGCGTGCGCGACCTGCCCGCCGCGGTCGGGAGGGAAGCGCTCGTGGGCCACGCGCCACGCCTCGTCGGCGTCGTCGCGGGCGATGAGCCCGACGCGCACCCCACCGCCGGTGGGCACCTCGCCGGTCTCGGCGCCCAACGGCTCCGGGTAGCGGATCGGGGTCGCGCCGATCTCCTCCGCGGCGGCGCGCCCGGCGGGCGACGACCCCGAGATCAGCAGCTCGGGCATCAGCTCGGGCGGCAGGGCGGGGGCCAGCTTGAGGTTCTCGACGTGGTGCCAGCGCCCGTGGTGGGTGACGGTCTCGCCGCGCAGCAGGGCGGTGAGGATCCGCGTGTACTCGACGGTGCGCGTGTAGCGGTCGTCGTGGGCGGTGTCGTCGCCGAGCGCGAGCAGGTCGTTGCGGAACCCGCCGGCGAGCATGTTCAGGTGCACCGCACGCCCGTGCAGGTAGGCGAGCGAGGACACCATCGACGCGGCCGTGTACGGGTGCATGTACACCGGCTGGACGGCCACCAGCGGGGCGAGCCGCTCCGTCGCGGCGATCGCGGTCTGGGCGACCAGCCACGGGTCGGCGATGCCGTTGTCGGTGTAGACGAGCATCCCCGCGCAGCCGGCCTCCTCGCTCCACCGGGCCGTCGCCGCCACCGCGGCCAGGTAGTCGCCCGCGGGCACGTCCTTGGACTGCGGGCACGTCGAGTAGACGGTCGGGCTCATGTGGTGGTGTCCCCTCCTCGGTACAGCAGGTGGTGGCCCATCCACCACTCGCCGTCCAGCCGGGTCAGCAGTGATTCCTCGGTGTCGAGCGCCGCGAGGAGGCTGGTGTCCTCGCTGTCGGCCAGCGCCCACGACGCCGACCGGATCAGGCAGCGCCGCGTCCGCACCGCGTCCGCGAGCGGCGCCTCGAGCCGCCCCGCGACCGCCACGGCACCGCGGGCGTCGGCGTCGGCGATGACGTGGTCGAGCACGGGCCCCGGGTCGGGGCCGACGGCGGCGAGCTGCTGGACCTGCATGATCCCGCCCGCCGGCGCGAACGCCACGTACCAGCCCCGCACGCGCCCGTCGTCGCCGCGCACGAGCCGGCGCACGACCTCCCCGCGCACGGGCGCCACCGCCTCGAGCTCGGTGAACACCGCGTCGAGGTGCGCCGCGTCGTAGTCCGGGTGCAGGCGCCAGCGCCGCGGCGCGTCCGCCATCTGCTCGAGCAGCGCGTCGACCGTGAGCAGCTCGGACGTGAGGCCCTCGGGCATCGCGGGCGCCAGGCGGGAGGACACGCGCGGGATCCGGCGGGCGAGGGCGTCGACGCCCGCCCCGACGCTGCGCAGCGGGCCCGGCACCGGCCGGCCGCGGTCCTCGAGCCGGGCGGTGATCGTGGAGGTGGGGCGCAGCACCCGGTACCAGCCGAACGAGGGCGCGGTGCGCACCCGCCCGCGCAGCGTGCGCCAGATCCGGCGCATGAGGTCGGTCGCGCCGTCGGTGACGGTCAGGTCCTGGGGGCCGCGCATGTAGGTGCGCGCGAGCAGCGCGCCGACCCCGGGGTTCGACGGGTCGGCCGCGAGCTGGCCCGAGCAGCCCACCCGCAGCAGCCGGCCGTCGAGGCGCACCCGCCGCGGGTACGACCCGAGGAACCCGATGATGCTCCCGTCGCGCGCCTCGCTGACCAGCGCCGGGATCTCCGGGTCGACCCACGGGGCGTCGAGGCACAGGCGCGCGATGTAGTCCGCCAGGCCCGCGGGGGCCGTGTCGTTCCCGGTGCGCCGGACCCGCTCGTAGAGCGCGGCCACCGCCGGCAGGTCCTCCCGGGCGAGGGGACGGATGGTGCTCATCGGCGTCCCCGGTCCCGCACGACCCGCGTCATCCGCGGCTGCCGGGCGCGTCGCTCCCCGGCGTGGTGGCACGCTCCTGCGCCTCCACCACGTAGCCCTCGATGTACAGCCGGTCGAGGGCGATCCCGGCGAACGTGTCGAGCGCCGTGCCGGGATCCATGATCAGCGGCTGGCCCTTGACGTTGAACGAGGTGTTGACGACGACGCCGGCGCCCGTGCGCGCCTTGACCTCGCGCAGCAGGCGGGTGAACTCGGGGGCGAGGTCGTCGCGCACCGTCTGGATCCGCGCCGAGTCGTCGGCGTGCACGATCCCCTCGACCACCGCGCGCGCCTCGGGGCGCACCTGCGCGGTGCAGAGCATGTAGCGGTCGGGCTCGAAGCCGCGCGTGACGAACAGCCGGTCGACGTCCTCGTCGAGCACGGCCGGGGCGAACGGGCGGAACGCCTCGCGGAACTTCACCGCGCCGTTGATGCGCTCCTTGATCCGGTCGCCGTCGGGGCGGGCGAGGATCGAGCGGTGCCCCAGCGCGCGCGGACCGAACTCCATCCGCCCCTCGAACCAGGCGATGATCCGGTCGGCGGCGATGTCGTCGGCCGCGCGCGTGTAGTACTCGTCGGTCTCGCCGACGTACGTCCACCGCAGGTCGGGGCGGGCGTCGAGGGCCGCGCGGACGTCGTCGGGGGAGTAGCGCGCGCCGAGGTAGGGGTCGAACGGGCCGGTGACCGGCGCCAGGCCGCCGCCCTCGGTGCGCGCGACGTGCCACGCCGCGCCCAGCGCCGTGCCGTCGTCGCCGGAGGCGGGCTGCACGAACATCCCGTCCACCGCGGGCAGGTCGGCGACCGACTGGTTGGACTTGCAGTTGAGGAACGTGCCGCCCGCGAGGCACAGCCGGGTCTCGCCGGAGCGCTCCAGCCAGTGCCCCACGAGGTCGACGAGCACGGCGGTCAGGCGCTCCTGCAGCGCGGCCGCGAAGTCGGCCTCGTCGCGGTGGATGTCGCCGTCGGGCACGCGCGGGGTGAACGCGGCCTCGGCGAGGAAGGCGCGGGCGTGGGGGTAGCCCCGCTCGGCCTCGGTGAGCGCACCCGCGGGCCAGTCGATCACGACGGTGCCGCGGTCGTGGTCGACGTGGGCGAGCTTCTCGAACACCGACCGGAAGCGCTCCGGGTCGCCGTAGGGCGCGAGCCCCATGACCTTGTACTCGTCGTTGTTGAACTGGAACCCGAGGAACCGGGTCGCGATCGAGTACAGGATGCCGAGCGACGCGTTGATCGGCGTGGTGTGCAGCCGCTCGAGAGCGCCGTCGGCGGCGCGGAACACCGAGAGCGACTCGGTCTCGCCCATCCCGTCGCTGACCACGACCAGCGCGCGGTCGAAGCCGCTCGGCACGAGCGCGGACTCGGCGTGGGCGACGTGGTGGCGCACGGGGCGGAAGCGGTCGGCGACGCGCGTCCAGCCCAGCTCGGTGAGCCCGTCGACGACCGTCGCGCTCGCGTAGACCTCGTCGAAGGGCGCCCCGGCGATCTGGAAGGCCCGGCGGTGCCGCTCGTAGTCGAAGCCGTGGGCGATGAGGTCGACGTCGTCGGCCGCGACACCCGCCTCGGCCAGGCACCAGGCGATCGCGTGCACCGGCAGGCGCCCGGTGCCCTTCTCCCCGGTGAAGCGCTCCTCGGACGCGGCGGCGACGAGGCGCCCGTCGACGACCACAGCCGCGGCGCTGTCGAGACCCTGGCAGATGCGTTGGTCGAGCGGCGAGAGGTCCGGGTTCGTGCGCAGCAGGTGCTCCTGCGCGTGCGGTAGGCCGGACAGGCCCAGAACGATCACGACGGCCCCCTGGAGCGCGTTCCCATCGATGCGAGTCACCTCTACTATGGCGAGGACACGGTCGTGTCCTGCACGCGGGGGTCCGCGAGCGCGCGTCGGTCCGGGCACACTCCCCGGCCATGGCTCCCCGCGACGATCTCGCCGGCACCCTGCGCTCCCTCGACGGGGCGAGTTACGCCCGGTACAAGTCGTTGTCGGGGGCGTGGTCGGTCGCCGGCACCGGGCTGGAGATCCTGCGCGTGCAGGCCGACCCGTTCGCCCCGCCGAGCCGGGTGCGGCTCACGGTGTCCGACGCCGGCCTCCCCGACGACCTGTACGCGACCGCCGACCGGCGCCGGGCGCTCGCGTCGTTCCTGCTGCGCGGGCTGCGGCGGTCGTTGGAGGGCTCGCCGGTCCACGTCGACGCGGGCGGGCCCGAGGTGCTCGAGCGCAGCGCGGGCACGGTGCGCGCGGACGGCGTCGTGGTGGTCGAGGTGGGCGTGCCGTTCCCCGGTCCGAAGCGCCGGATCCTCGGTCGCGAGGCGGCGAGCCTGCTCGGCGACACACTGCCCGCGGCGGCCCGGGACACGCTGCGCTGGGACGCGGTGGACCAGGCGGCGGCGCGCGCGTTCGTCGAGACCGTCGAGGACGCCGTGGCGCTGCGCGGCGCGCTGGCCGCGCGGGGCCTCGTGGGTTTCGTCGCCGACGGCGCCGTGCTGCCCCGGCGCAGCGGGGTGGACGACCGCCCCCTCGAGGGGGCGACGCCGTTCGCGGGCCCGGACTCGCTGCGGGTGACGCTCACGGCGCCGAACGCCGGGGAGGTCGGCGGCCTCGGCGTGCCCGACGGCGTCACGCTGATCGTCGGCGGCGGCTACCACGGCAAGTCGACGCTGCTGCGCGCGCTGGAGGCCGGCGTCTGGGACCACGTGCCCGGCGACGGGCGCGAGCAGGTCGTGACCCGCCCGGACGCGGTGAAGCTGCGGGCCGAGGACGGGCGCGCGGTGGTCCACGACGACGTGTCGGCGTTCGTCGCGCACCTGCCCTCGGGCGAGCCGACCGACGACTTCTCCACCACCAACGCGTCCGGCTCGACGAGCCAGGCGGCGTCGACGGTCGAGGCGGTGGAGGCCGGCGCCGACGTCCTGCTCATCGACGAAGACACCTCGGCGACCAACATGATGATCCGCGACGCCCGGATGCAGCAGCTGATCGCCACCGAGCCGCTCGTGCCGTTCGTGGAGCGCGTGCGCCCGCTGCACGCCGAGCACGGGGTGTCGACGGTGCTGGTGATGGGCGGGTCGGGCGACTACCTCGGCGTCGCCGACACGGTGATCATGATGGACGCCTACCGGGCGTCGGACGTCACCGCGCGCGCCCACGAGATCGCGGCGTCCGGGCCGTCACGCGCGGTGGAGCACACCGGGTTCCCGGCCGTGACGCCCCGCGTCGTCGACCCGGCGTCGCTGGACCCGACGGCCAAGGGCAAGCGCCGGGTCACCGCGCGGGGCCGCGACCGGCTGAGCTTCGGCGAGGACGACATCGACCTCGGCGCCGTCGAGCAGATCACCGACCGCGCGCAGGTCGCGGGCATCGGGCGGGCGCTGGCGCTGCTGGGCGACGGCGTCCTCGACGGGACGATCACCCTGGCCGAGGGCCTCGACCTGCTCGACGCGGAGCTCGACCGGCGCGGCCTCGAAGCCTTGCTCGACGGGCGGAGCGAGGACATCGCCCGCCCGCGCCGCCACGAGGTCGCCGCCGCCCTCAACCGCCTGCGGTCACTGCGCCTCCGCATGTGAGCGATCTTTGGGCCCAGAGGCCCAAAGATCGCTCACAGCGGGTCAGGGGACGATCTGCACCTGGTCGTAGACCTCGAGGCCGTTGTAGAACGCCTGGGCGTCGGGGTCGGCCATGCGCACGCAGCCCGCGGACTGGCGCGCCGGGTCGCCCCCGTGGAACGCGCGGCCGTTGCCGTCGAAGAAGACCGACCACGGCATGCGGGCGTCGTTGTACTCCTTGGAGAGGTGGACCTCCTCCTTGCGCTGCACGGCGAACTTGCCGACCGGCGTCTCCTGGCCGGGCGCGCCGTGGTTCATGCGCACCGGACCGCGCAGGATGGTGCCCTTGCCGTCGGAGAGCCACGCCTCGTTGGTCGAGAGGCGGGCGCAGGCCTTGACGGTGTCCTCGCACGGCATGGCCGCGACCGGGGCCGCCATGGCGACCGCGCCGACACCCCCCAGCCCGCCGAGGGCCACGAGCCCGAGCCCCAGGGCCGCCGCGCGCCTACCGAGCCGCCGTCCCGCCCGCTGCACGCTCTCGCGCGCCCCGGACCGGACGTCCATCCACGTGTGCCGACCCACCCTGCTCCTCCCGACGGTGGACGCCGCTGTCGCGGCGCCTCCCTCTCAACGGCACGGCGACCGCCACGGACGAGTGGTCTGTCCGGGCGAATCACGGCGTCCTGATGCCGAGCCGGGTCGGCACTCTGCCATCCGGAGAGTGACCGTCCCCGGGGCCCCCGGGGGCCGTGTCGGGCTTGCCCCGCGGTGTCCGTCCCGGAAGGGTCACACCGTGGCGAGCACCGGTGAGGAGCGCGACGGCGTCGCGCTCACCAACCTCGACCAGGAGCTGTTCACCGGGGCCGGGGTGACCAAGCGCGAGCTCGTCGACTACCTCGACGCCATGGCCCCGCGCCTGCTGCCCGCGCTCGCGGGCCGCCCGCTGTCGGTGGTGCGCGCGCTGCGCGGGCAGAAGCCGTTCATGCAGAAGAACGTGCCGAAGTACGCGCCGGACTTCGTGCGCACGGTGTCGTTCTGGGCCGAGAGCTCCCACCGCGAGGTCGCCTACGCGCTGTGCGACGACCGGCCGACGCTGCTGTGGTTCGCCAACCAGCGCGCCATCGAGTACCACCCGACGCTGACGCACGCGGACACGATGGACACCCCCGAGAACCTGGTGCTCGACCTCGACCCGCCCGAGGACGCCGGGTTCGACGCCGTGGTCGCGGCCGCGCACCTCGTGCGCCGCGCGCTCGACGAGGCCGGGCTGCAGGGCGTCGTGAAGACCACGGGGGCGAAGGGCGTCCACGTGCTCGTCCCGCTCGCCCCGGGGCCGACGCACGAGGACGTCGCCGGCGCCACCCGCGCCCTCGCCGTGCACACCGAGCGCCTCGGCCCCGACCTCACGACCACCGCGTTCATCCGCGCCGATCGCGGCGGCAAGGTGTTCGTCGACCCCACGCGCGCCGGGGGCTCCACGATCGCGTCGGTGTACAGCCCGCGCGTACGCCCCGGCCTGCCGGTGTCGTTCCCGGTGTCGTGGGACGAGCTCGACACCGTGGTCCCGTCCGAGATCACGGTGCGCACCGCCCCCGACCGCCCGGACCCCTGGGCCGACCCGGCCGTCCACCCGGCGCCCCAGGCGCTCCCCGAGGACCTCGTGGCCGAGGGCCGCACGATCCCCGTGGCCCGCGTGCAGGCGATGCACGAGGGCAAGCGCCGCAAGCGCGCGGCCGAGAAGGAGGACTGAGTGTCAGCGGAGCGGCTCCGCTGACGTTCAGTGTCCGTATCTCCGCTCTCACGGTCGTGCGCGCCTACCGCTCACCACGGTCGCGTCCCGCTCCTCGTCCCGGGCGACCGCCGCCGCGAAGCCCGCGCCCGCCAGGGCCGCGCGCGCCGCCCCGGCCTGGTGCTCCGCGCACTCGACGAGCAGGTGCCCGCCCGGGCGCAACCACGCCGGCGCCTGCTCCGCCAGCCGGCGCACCACGTCGAGCCCGTCGCCCCCGCCGTCGAGGGCCGCGTGCGGCTCGTGCTCGCGCGCCTCGGCCGGCATGGCGGCGACGGCGTCGGTCGGCACGTACGGCGTGCTCGCGACGACGACGTCGACCCGCCCGGCGAGGTCCGGGGGCAGCGCCGCGAGCAGGTCCCCGCGGTGCACCCCCGCGGCGCCCGGCAGGTTCCCGCGGGCGCACGTCACGGCGGCGGGGTCGTCGTCGGCCGCGTGCAGCACGACGTCGGGCCGCGCCGCGAGCAGGGCGGCGCCGATCGCCCCGGTGCCGCAGCAGACGTCGACGACGACGGCGTGCGCCGGGAGCACCGCCAGCGCCTGCGCCACCAGGAACTCGCTGCGCCGCCGCGGCACGAACACCCCCGGCGCGACGGCGATCCGCAGCCCCGCGAACGCCGCCCACCCCACGACCTGCTCCAGCGGCTCGCCCGCCACCCGGCGCGCGACGAGCGTCTCCAGGTCCCCGCCGGCCTCGACCAGCAGCGCCGCCTCGTCCTCCGCGAACACGCACCCCGCGGCCCGGAGGCGGTCCACGAGAGGATCACCCACGCCGGGGCACCCCGAGGACCGCCCGCGCCTCGGCGGGTGTCGCCGGCCGGCGCCCGAGGTCCGCGAGCAGCGCCACGGCCCCCTCGACGAGCTCGGTGTTGGTGGGCGTCGAGGGCCCCGCGAAGTCCTCGAGCCCCACCCGCAGGTGCCCCCCGCGCCGCACCGCGGTCTCGGCGAGCCCGCACGCGACGACGTCGCCGCCGAGCACCGCGACCGACCACGGCAGCCCTGACGGCTCGAGCATCTCGAGGTAGGCCTCGAGCGCGGTGGCCGTGGGCGGCAGCCCGAACTCGAGCTCCCCGCCGAAGTACAGCTTGACGATCGCTCCCGGCGGCACGCGGCCGTGGCGGTGCAGGGTCAGCGCCGTGCGCAGGAAGCTCGGGTCGAAGATCGAGATGCTGGGCCCGGTGCCGTGCACCGCGCAGCGGGCGAACATGTGCTCGGTGTCGGCGTAACTGTTGGCGTACGGGCCGGGCGCGGCCGCGTCGGGGACCACGCCGTCGCTGGTCAGGCCCACGTTGACCGAGCCCGGATCGACCAGCGAGAGCCCGCCCGTCCCGCGCCGCGCGAGCTCCTCGACGTGCGCCCAGCGCCGCTCGATCGGGATGCCGCGCGCCCCGGCCGCCATCGTCGGGTAGGCCAGCACGTCCGGGTACGCCGCGAGCACCGGCGCCCAGGCCTCGAGGTAGGGCTCGACGGGGTGCACGCCGTCGGCGACGAACATCGCCTCGTGGTGGTCGTGCACGATGCTCGCCCCGCGGGCCACGCACGCCAGCATCGTGTCGGCCACCTCCGCGGGGGTGAGCGGGACGTGCGGGTTGACCGAGCGCGGGGTGGCGCCGTTGACGGCGACCTCGAGGACCACGGGAGCGGGCGGGGGCACGGCCGCCGAGCATGGTCGCCGCCCGCGCCGGCGTCGAGCACCATGGCGCCCGTGGAACCCCTCACCCCCGAGGAGCTCGGCCGCGTCCGTGCCCTCGCGACGTCGTCGCTGTGCGACGCCGACAAGACCCTGCGCCTGCCCGACCCCCTGATCCGCGCGATCGTGCCGGACGTGCGGATGGCCGGCCCGGCGGTCACCGTCGTCGCCCCGGACGACCACCTGCCGGTGCTGGCCGCGGTCGGCGAGGCACCGGCGGGGTCGGTGCTGGTGGTGGTGAACCCGCGCGGGGGCCGCGCGGTGGCCGGCGAGCTCGTCGCCGCCGAGGCCCGCCGCCGCGGTCTCGCCGGCCTCGTCGTCGACGGGTGGTGCCGCGACGTCGCGGGCCTGCGGGCGCTCGGCCTGCCGGTGTTCGCCCGCGGGTCGACGCCGGCGTCGGGCAGCGCCCGCGACCCGCGCGGGTCCGACGAGGCGCCGGTCGCGCTCGGCGGGGTGCGGGTGCGGCCCGGCGACGTCGTGCTGGGTGACGACGACGGCCTCGCCGTGGCCACGCCCGACGAGCTGCGCGCGGCCCTGCCCGGCGCCGAGGAGGTCGAGCGCGCCGAGGCGGCGGTCCTCGCGGGGATGGGGCAGGGCCGCTCGCTCGCCGAGCACACGACGATCGTCGAGCACCGCGCGGCGCGTGCCGCCGGGCGCGACTCGGCCCTCGGGTTCACGGTGTGAACCCGGTCGTGCTCGTCACCGGCGGGAGCCGCGGCATCGGCGCCGCCGTCGTGACCCGCGCCGCGGCCGCCGGCTGGAGCGTCTGCCTGACCTACCGCAGCGACGAGGCCGCCGCCGACGACCTCGTGGCCCGGGCCCGCCACGCCGGCGTCGACGCGCGGGCCGTGCGCGCCGACGTCGCGGTCGAGACCGACGTCGAGGCGGCGTTCGCCGCGGCGGACGCGATGGGCCCGCTCGCGGGCGTCGTCGCCAACGCCGGGGTCGTCGTGCCGAGGGCGCGGGTGGACACGATGTCGGCGCAGCGCGTCGCGGACCTGCTCGCGGTCAACGTCGTCGGCGCCGTCGTCACGTGTCGCGAGGCGGTGCGCCGGCTCTCGACCGCGCACGGCGCTCCGGGCGGGTCGATCGTGCTCGTGTCGTCGGCCGCGGCGCGGCTGGGCTCGCCCGGCGAGTACGTCGACTACGCCGCCTCGAAGGCCGCCGTGGACACCCTCGGCACCGGCCTGGCGAAGGAGGTCGCGGACGAGGGCGTGCGGGTCAACGTGGTGCGCCCCGGCCTCATCGACACCGGGCTGCACGCGACCGGCGGGCACCCGACCGCGTCGCGCGCATCGCCCCGTCGGTGCCGGTCGGGCGCGCCGGCACCGCCGACGAGGTCGCGGCCGCCGTGGTGTGGCTGCTCTCCGACGAGGCGTCCTACTGCACGGGAAGCGTCCTCGACGTCGCCGGCGGCCGCTGACCCCGGGGCCGCGACACGGCTGTCGGACCCGCGGGGGAGGATCACCGCCGTGACGAGGGAGGCCGCACTCGACGCACCGGTCCAGCGCACCCCGCGCGGGGCGTGGCGCAGCTACGTGGCGCTGGGCGACAGCTTCACCGAGGGCGTGGGCGACCCCGACCCGCACACGGGCACGGAGCGCGGCTGGGCCGACCGGCTCGCCGCCGTGCTGGCGCGCGAGGACGCGGGGTTCCGGTACGCCAACCTCGCGGTCCGCGGGCTGCTGCTCGACGCGATCGTCCGCACCCAGGTGCCCGAGGCGGTGCGGATGGCGCCGGACCTCGTGAGCATCTGCGCCGCCGGCAACGACCTGCTGCGCCCGGGCGCCGACCTCGACGCCCTGGCCGAGCGGTTCGAGGGCGCCGTGGCCACCCTGCGGGCGACGGGCGCGGACGTGCTCGTGTTCACGGGGTTCGACACCCGCGAGAGCCCGCTGCTCAACCTCGTCGGCCGGCGCCTGGCCGCGATGAACGACCACATCCGCGAGATCGCGCACCGCCAGGGCGCGTACCTCGCCGACCTCTGGGTGATGCCGCCGCTGGCGGACCCGCGCGCCCGCACCGACGACCGGCTGCACCTCAACGCGAGCGGGCACGCCCGCGTCGCCGCCCGGGCCTGCGAGGTCCTCGGCCTGCCGCCGGAGGTCGACTGGCACACGCCGTGGCCACCCGCCGAGCCCACCACCTGGGGCCGACGGCGCGCGGAGGACGTCCGCTGGGCGCGCGGGCACCTCTGGCCGTGGGTGCAGCGGCGGGCGCAGGGCCGCAGCACCGGCGACGCGCGGACGGCGAAGCGCCCGGCGCTCTCCCCGCTGCGGTGAGGATCGTCGTCGACGACCTCACCGGTCCCGAGGTCGCGGCCCTGCTGGGCGAGCACCTCGCGGAGATGCGCGCGGTGTCGCCGCCGGAGAGCACGCACGCCCTCGATCTCGACGGGCTGCGCCGTCCCGAGGTGACGTTCTGGACGGTGTGGGACGGCGCGGACCTGCTGGGCTGCGGCGCCCTGCTCGAGCTCGACCCGGCCCACGGCGAGATCAAGTCGATGCGCACCGCGTCGACGCGCCAGGGTCGCGGGGTGGGCGCGGCGCTCGTCGTCCACGTCGTCGCCGAGGCCCACCGGCGGGGCTACCGGCGCCTGAGCTTGGAGACCGGCTCGTCCGCCCACTTCGCGCCGGCCCGGCGCCTCTACGCGCGCCACGGCTTCGTCCCGTGCCCGCCGTTCGGCGACTACCCCGACGACCCGCACAGCGCGCACATGGAGCTGGTGCTCGGCGACCCGTGACCCGCTACAGCGCGCCCGCGACGATCCGCGTGGCCTCGGCGACGGTCGCCCGCCCGTTCGTGCTCTCCGGGTCCGCCGGCGTCGTGAAGACGGCGAGCACCAGCGGCGCCCGGCCCGGCGGCCAGGCCACCGCGACGTCGTGGTTCTCGCCCTGCGCGCCCGAGCCGGTCTTGTCGCCGACGCGCCAGCCCACAGGCAGGCCCGCGCGGATCTGCTGCGTGCCGGTGGTGGCGCCGACCATCCAGCCGGTGAGGAGGTCGCGGCCCTCGGGGTCGAGCGCGGCGCCGAGCACGAGGGCCTGCAGATCCGCGGCCATCGCCGCCGCGGTGGAGGTGTCGCGCTCGTCGCCCGGCGCGGTCTCGTTGAGCGCGGGCTCGGGACGGTCGAGACGCGTCACCCCGTCGCCGAGGGTGCGGACGAACGCCGTCGTCGCGGCCGGGCCGCCGAGCAGCCCGGTGAGCAGGTTCGCGGCGGTGTTGTCGCTGACGACGATCGCCGCCTCGCACAGCGCGGCGACGGTCATCCCGCCGTCGACCCGCGGGGTCGTCGCCGGCGCGTACTCCAGCAGGTCGGCGCGGGTGTAGCGGATCGTCCGCTCGAGCAGGCCCGGCTCGGCGAGCCGCCGGCGCAGCACCGCGGCGACGATCAGCACCTTGGCCGTCGAGCACATCAGCACGCGCTCGTCGGCCCGGTGCCGCACCGCCCGCCCGCTGCCCGTGTCGAGCGCGACCAGCGCGATCCGCCGGCCCTGGCGTCGTTCGAGCTCGGCCAGGGCGGGACCCGGGTCCGGCGCGGGTGCCGGCGACGGTGCCGGTGCCGGCGACGGGGGAGCGGCGGCCGGCGGCGCGCCCGCGCACCCGGCGGCGAGCGCGGCGGCGACGCCGAGGCCGCCGAGCAGCACGGCCCTGCGCGTCGGGACGATCACCCGCCGGACGGTAGCGACCGGTACTCGAGACCGGCGGCGGTACTGCGCCAGACGACCAGGCGGTCGAGGGTCACGACGATCGGCTGCGAGAACGTCATGAGCCAGGCGTCGAGCGGCTGGTCGCCGAGCAGCGGCGCGTACTTGCGGCCGAAGGCGTCCAGCGCGTCCTCGACGTGCGCGAGGTCCGCGAGGACGGCACGCCCACCGCCGGTGACGACGTCCGTGCCCTGCTCGGCGGTGTCGAGCGCGACGCTGACCTCGGCGTGCGCGCGCAGGTGCCCGACCTTGGCCGTGTCCGGCCGGCTGAACACCGTGACCACCGGGTCGTCGAAGGTGAACCACACCGGGACGGTGTGCGGGCGCCCGTCCGCCGCCACCGTGCCGAGCCAGACGACGGGCTCGCCGGTGAGGCGCTCGGCGGCGTGGGCGTCCGTCGCGACGGCCGGGTCGAGCAGTGGCGTGCCCACAGGGGTATCGCAGCAGACCGGTCAAGCGTGCCCCCTCGACACGGGGGGACCGCGGCGAAACGATGTTGCTCGACGGACGGCGACGAGGAGCGACGCATGACGAGCGCGGTGGGTGGGCCCGGCGTGCGCCGGGCGTCGAGCGGGTGGGGCTGGATCCTGGCCTCGGGGATCCTCGGGCTGCTGGTCGGCGTGATCGCGCTGTTCAACCAGGGCATCGCCATCCTGGCCGCGACGGTCTTCTTCGGGATCGGTCTGGTCATCCAGGGTGCCCTCGAGATCGTCGTCGCCTGGCACGCCGAGACCGGGTCCACCGGACGCGGCTGGCTCACGGCGTTCGGCGTGCTCGCCCTCGTGGCCGGCTTCGTCGTGCTCGTCCTCCCCGGCGTGGGCGTCGCCGCGCTGGCCTGGGGGCTGTTCCTCTGGTTCCTCATCGCCGGCGTGCACGACCTGCTCGTCGCGGGGAGCCAGCGCGAGCACCGCGGCTGGAACATCGCCCTCGGCGTGCTCAGCCTGCTCGTGGCGCTGGTGTTCCTGTTCTCGCCGGAGACGGCGGTGTTCACGATCGCGATCTTCGTCGCCGTCGGCTTCCTGTTCCGCGGCGCGATGGACGTCGGTCTCGCGCTGAGCATGCGCCGCACGCGCTGACCCGTCGCATGATGGTCCCGTGGACGACCGCGAGACCCGGGAGGTCGTGGCGCGCCGCTACGGCGAGCACCTGACCGACGCCGACCTGCTGGCCCTCTGTGGCGACCGGCCCGACCAGGTCCCGGCGCTGCGGCGCCACCCCGTCCTGGTGCTCGACCTGCTCGACCGGCCCCCGGTGGCCGACGCGGTGCTGCGCGCCGACCACGACCGGGCGGGACGGTTCCGCCACGTGTCGCCGTTCCTGGTGTTCGCCGCGGCGGTGCACCGCGTCGCCGGGGCGCTCGTCGGCCGCACCCACGTCGACGACCGCACCGCGCCGCGCTCCCGCGTGCCGGTCTTCGACGGCCCGGTGCTCGCGGCCTTCGCCGCCGACCCGGCGCACCGGCTCTTCCTCGCCGAGCTGCTCGCGTCGTACGCGCGCCTGGCCTCCGGTGTCGTGTGGCGGCGCGACCCGCAGGGCCTGCGGCGCCACCGGTGGGACGAGCTGGACCTGCCGGCCCTGGCGGAGGTGGTCCTCGCGCTGCCCGAGGACCAGCGCGCCGGGGGCTGGCGCCGCCTCGGCGACGGCGCGCTGTTCCTTGCCGCGGTGTTCCCCGAGTACGCGGAGCGCACCTATGGCGACGGGGGCCTCGCGCGGCTCGCCGGGGCGCGCGAGGGCCCGGTCACCGAGCTCCTCGAGGACCTCGCCGGCCGCGCCTACGCCCGCGCCGGGGCGGCGGTGCCCCCGGGCGTCGTCGCGTCACCGCACGCGGCGCGCCGGGTGCTGGCGCTCGTCGCCGACCACCACCTGCACGCGCAGGAGGGGTCCGGCCCGGTCGCGGGCGCGCGCTGACGCCCGGTCAGGCCGTCGGGTCCTCGGCGGCGGCACGGGGTGCGGGGATGCGGGCCACGGCCGGCTCCGGGTGGGCCGCGCCGGCCCAGCGGCCCGCCAGGTGGTCCCACCAGCAGGCCGAGGTGTGCTCGTGTGCGCCGGTCGGGACCGCCACGGGCCGGAGCGGGGTGCTGAGCGACATGGGTCCTCCTCCGTGCGGTGGTCACCCAAGGTGACAGAATCCGGGACACAAGTCAGGCTTTGTCACCCTGATGGCCCATCGGAGTGCGCACTGGGTGATCACCGAGGTCAGAGTTCCAGGTGCGCGATCGTCGTGTCGCCCTCGCGGTCGAGCGTCACGGGCCCCGCCCGGCGCAGGAGCCCGAGCATCGGCCGGTTCTCGCTGAGCACCTCGGCGGTGAGGCAGGTGATGCCCTCGTCGCGGGCCCGGTCGGCCACGGCGTCGAGCAGGACGCGGCCCAGCCCCCGGCCCTGCCACCGGTCGAGGACGGTGATCGCCAGCTCGGCGTGGGTCGGGTCGTCGGCGTCGCGCACGTACCGCGCGATGCCGAGCCCCTCGCCCGTGTCGGGCAGCAGGGCGCCCACCGCCTCGTGGTCGTGGTGGTCCACCCGCGTGAAGTACGCGAGCTGGGCCGGGGAGAGTTCGGCGTACAGCGTGTGGAAGCGGGTGTAGGCCGAGTGCGGGCTGAGCTCCCGGTACCCGTCGGCCAGCAGCTCGGCGTCGGCGGGCGCCACGGCCCGCAGTTCGACGGTGGTCTCGTCGGCGAGGACCACCGGCCACGCACCGGGTGCCACGGGGCGAGGGTAGGGGTGACGCCGCCCCCGCGCACCTGTCCGGTCCGTCCGGTTTCAGGCCCCGACGTAGCCGGCGAGGTGCTGACCGGTCAGCGTGGTCCGGTCGGCGACGAGGTCGGCGGGTGTGCCCTCGAAGACGATCCGGCCGCCGTCGTGGCCGGCCCCCGGTCCGAGGTCGACGATCCAGTCGGCGTGCGCCATGACCGCCTGGTGGTGCTCGATGACGATCACCGACTTGCCGGCGTCCACGAGGCGGTCCAGCAGCCCGAGCAGCTGCTCGACGTCGGCGAGGTGCAGGCCCGTGGTCGGCTCGTCCAGGACGTAGACCCCGCCCTCCTCGCCCATCTGCGTCGCCAGCTTGAGCCGCTGGCGCTCGCCGCCCGACAGCGTGGTCAGCGGCTGGCCGAGCGTGAGGTAGCCGAGCCCGACGTCGGCGAGCCGCACGAGAATCTTGTGCGCCGCGGACGTCCGGGCGCCCCCGGCGCCGAAGAACTCGACGGCCTCGGCCACCGGCATCGCCAGGACCTCGCTGATGTCCTTGCCGCCGAGGGTGTACTCGAGCACCGACGCCTCGAACCGCTTGCCCTCGCACACCTCGCAGAGCGTGGACATGCCCGCCATGATCCCGAGGTCGGTGTAGATCACGCCCGCGCCGTTGCAGTTGGGGCAGGCGCCCTCGGAGTTCGCGCTGAACAGGGCCGGCTTCACCCCGTTGGCCTTGGCGAACGCCTTGCGGATCGGCTCGAGCAGCCCGGTGTAGGTCGCCGGGTTGCTGCGCCGCGAGCCCTTGATGGCCGTCTGGTCGACCACCACGACGCCGTCGCGCCGCGCCACCGAGCCGTGGATCAGCGAGCTCTTGCCCGAGCCCGCCACCCCGGTGACCGCCACCAGCACGCCCAGCGGGATGTCGACGTCGACCCCGCGCAGGTTGTGGGCGTCCGCGCCGCGGATCTCCATCGCGCCGTTAGGGGTGCGCACCGTCGTCTTGAGCGACGCGCGGTCGTCGAGGTGCCGGCCGGTGAGCGTGCCGCTGGCGCGCAGGCCGTCGAGGGAGCCCTCGTAGACGATCTCGCCGCCCGCGGTGCCCGCCCGCGGGCCGAGGTCGACGACGTGGTCGGCGATCGCGATGGTCTCCGGCTTGTGCTCGACGACGAGGACCGTGTTGCCCTTGTCCCGCAGGCGCAGGAGCAGCGTGTTCATGCGGTCGATGTCGTGCGGGTGCAGCCCGATGGTCGGCTCGTCGAAGACGTACGTGACGTCGGTGAGCGCCGACCCGAGGTGCCGGATCATCTTGGTGCGCTGCGCCTCGCCGCCCGAGAGCGTGCCCGCCGGCCGGTCGAGCGAGAGGTAGCCGAGCCCGATCTCGACGAACGAGTCGAGCGTCTCGGTCAGCGACTCCAGCAGCGGTCCGACCGACGGGGCCTCGAGCTCCCGCACCCAGGCGGCCAGGTCGCTGATCTGCATCGCCGAGACCTCGCCGATGTGCTTGCCGCGAATCTTCGACGACCGTGCCGCCTCGGACAGGCGGGTACCGCCGCACTCCGGGCAGGTGGCGAAGACGACCGCGCGGTCGACGAAGGCGCGGATGTGCGGCTGCATCGCCTCCCGGTCCTTGCCCAGCATCGACTTCTGGATCTGCAGGATCAGCCCGGTGAAGGTCAGGTTGATGCCCTCGACCTTGATCTTGGTCGGCTCCTGGTGGAGCAGGTGGTCCAGCTCGCGCCGGGTGAACTGCCCGATCGGCTTGTCCGGGTCGAAGAACCCGGTGCCGCGCAGGATGCGGCCGAACCAGCCGTCGACGCTCATGCCGGGGATCGTGATCGCGCCCTCGTTGATCGACTTGCTGGCGTCGTACAGCGCGGTGAGGTCGAAGTCCGACGCCGTGCCGCGGCCCTCGCAGCGCGGGCACATGCCGCCGGTGATGCTGAACTCGCGGCGCTCCTTGACCTCCCGGCCCCCCTTCTCGAGGGTGACGGCGCCTGCTCCGCTGATGGACGCGACGTTGAACGAGAACGCCTGCGGACCACCGACGTGCGGCTCGCCGAGCCGGCTGAACAGGATGCGCAGCATCGCGCCCGTGTCGGTGGCGGTGCCGACGGTGGAGCGGACGTCGCCGCCCATCCGCTCCTGGCCGACGATGATCGCGGTGGTCAGGCCGTCGAGGACGTCGACGTCGGGCCGGTCCATCGTGGGCATGAAGCCCTGCACGAAGGTGCTGTAGGTCTCGTTGATCATCCGCTGGGACTCGGCGGCGATCGTGCCGAACACCAGCGAGCTCTTGCCCGAGCCCGAGACGCCGGTGAACACGGTCAGCCGGCGCTTCGGCAGCTCGACGTTCACGTCCTTGAGGTTGTTCTCGCGGGCTCCGTGGACGCGGATGCGGTCGTGTCCGTCGGCGGCGGACGCCGTCGCGGACGTGCCGGCACTCGTGGCCGTGCTCATCGGGTCTCCGTTCCTGCGGGTCGTGCGGTCACTTGACCTCGAAGATGCGGATCATGTTGCCCGCGGGGTCGCGCAGCGCGCAGTCGCGGATGCCCCAGGGCTGGTCGGTCGGCTCCTGCACCACGTCGACGTCCCCGGCCTGCAGGCGCTCGAAGGTGCTGTCGAGGCTCGTGGTCGCCAGGTTGATGCTCGCGAACGTGCCCTTGGCCATCATGTCGGTGATCGTCCGGCGCTCGTCGTCGGTGATCCCCGGGTCGATCGCCGGCGGGTGCAGGACGATCGACGTCCCCGGCTGCTCCGGGGGTCCGACCGTGAGCCAGTGCATGCCCATGTACTCGACGTCGTTGCGCACCTCGAACCCGAGCGTGTCGCGGTAGAAGGCCAGCGAGGCCTCGTGGTCGTCGTGGGGGAGGAAGGCCTGGTGGATGGTGAGGTCGGTGTCGCTCATGCCGCTCATGCTGGCCGCGGCGGCACGGTCCGTGCTTCTCGATTCCTGACCGGTCGTGTCACCTGCTTCGCCACGCACGGCGACATCCCCGCGCCCGGCGAGACGGCCTGCCGCCGGTAGGCGCTCGGCGACATCCCGACCAGCTCGGTGAACCGGGTGCTGAACGTGCCCAGCGACGAGGAGCCCACGGCGAAGCAGACCTCGGTGACGCCGAGGTCGCCGCGGCGCAGCAACGCCATCGCGCGCTCGATGCGCCGGGTCATGAGGTAGCTGTACGGCGACTCGCCGAACGCGCGCCGGAACTCCCGGCTGAGGTACCCGGCGGACATGTGCACGCCGCGCGCCAGCGCCTCGACGTCGAGCGGCTGTGCGTACTCGCGGTCGATCCGGTCGCGGACGCGGCGCAGCCGCGCGAGGTGCTGTCGGCGCTGCGGGTCCACTGCGGGTCAGCCCTCGTGTTGCTTGTCCACCGCGCCCTGCTCGCTGACCAGCCAGCGGGCGACGTCGACCAGCTTGATGTTCGTGTCCTGCGAGCTGCGCACGAGGCGCTGGAACGCCTCGTTGTCGTCGAGGCCGAAGCGCTCCATGAGGATGCCCTTGGCGGTGCCGATGACGTCGCGCGAGGCCACGGCGCGGTCGAGCTGCGCGGCGCGCTGCGCCCCGAGCAGCGCGAGGCCCGCCTGGTTGGCGAACAGCGCCCCGAGGATGCGGTCCTCGTCGCCGAACGCGTGGGCGTGGTGGCTGAACAGGTTGAGCGACCCGGCGCGCTTGTGGTGGCTGTAGAGCTGGAACGACAGCGAGCTGTGCACGCCGAGGTCGAGGGCGCGCCGGGCGAAGGTCGGCCAGCGGTCGAGGTGCTCGCCCATGTCCTGGACGAGCACGATCTCCTCGTCGTAGATGGACTCCACGCACGGCCCCTCGTCGTGCTGGGCCTGCACCTCGTCGAGCTCGTTGACCACGTGGTCGGTGGTGGCCGGCGAGGTGATCTTGCCCGGGCCCTCGAGGAGCATGACGCCGGCCAGGTCCGTCGCCGGTGACGTGTCGACGGCGGCCGTGATGATGAGCTGGAGCGTCTGCTCGACGGTCGTCGCCTCGGCGAAGCGCCGCCCCGTGCTGAGGAACTCGCGCAGGCGGGCATCGTCGTCGTCGGCGAACACCACGGGCTCGCTCCTCTCGGCAGGGGATACGGGACGGACGGGGTGCCAGCGTAGGGGGACCGCTGCGGCGGCGCGCGGCTCGGCGGGTCGCGTGGCTCCCGCCGCGCGGTGGAACCACCCGTCTCACCCCATCGGGCGACGCGGGTAACACGGGTGTCCGCAGAGTCGAGATCCACACAGAGCGTGCAGGCGGACTGACGAAGCGTGCCGGACGCGCAGGCGGAGGGCGTGGGACATGACGGCGAGTGCGAAGGGCCGCGGCGGCCCGTGGGCCGCCGGTCGATCCGGTCCGCTCCGTGACGTCACGACCGCCTCGGGCCACCGGTGGCACCAGGCCTCGGGGGAGGGCGGGTCGGGCGAGGGCGACCACGGGGCCGAGGTCCTGGAGTGGCACCCCGGCTACCAGCACGAGGTCGCCGTCGTCGCGCGCCTGCGCCACGTCGCCTGCCCCGGCGGGTGCGAGGAGACACCGGCCGTGGTGCTCCGGATCGACAACGCCGACCACGCCGGCGAGATCGCGATGACCGCCGAGGACCTGTCGTCCATGGTCAACGGCCTGCTCGGTCTGCGCCACGCGCTGCTGCCCCGCGACGGCGGGTGAGACCGGACGCCGACTGGGCGTCGTCACCGGTTGCCACGAGGCGAACACGCCCCGTACTCTCTCAATTCCTATTTACATTCTGCGCTCGATACTCGGTGCCCCAGCCCCCGGTGCCCTCATCAAACGCGTCATCACTCGACAACGGGACGGACGAGGGGGCTCCATGGGGATCGCGAGCTGGATCGGCGTCGGCTGCGCCTGCTGGTGCGTGCTGAGCTGCGGCCTGGGTCTCGTCGCGGCGAAGATCCTCGCCGTGCAGGACCGCGGCGCGGAGGTCGACGACCGGGTCCCCAGCGGCGCGACGAGATGAGCCACGTCTGCGTGGTCCACGACGACCGCCCCTGGGCGCGCCACCACATCGGGCAGATGCTCGTCGCGGTGCCCGGCGTGCGCCGGGTCGTCATGGCGGAGAACGTCGACGACCTGGTCCGCCGCCTCACCGAGGAGCCCGGCCGGGTGGCCGTCCTCGGGACGCGCCGCGCCGAGCCGGAGGACCTCGAGACCGTGCACCGGGTCCTCGCGACGTGTCCCGGCGTGCCGGTGGTGGTGGTCGGTGCGCGGGACGACCCCGCCACCGTCCGCGTGGCCGTGGCCACCGGGGCCTGCGGGTTCCTGCGGTGGGACGCGTCCGCCGACGTCACCGCGACCCTCCTGCACGCCACGGTCCGGGCCTGGGCGGTGAGCCCGCAGGCCGGGCGGATGGACGGCGCGCTGCTCGACGGCTCGGGCTCCCTGGGCACCGTCGTCCTGCACCGGGGCGTCCAGGTCAGCCTGCGCATCTCGCGGCGCGAGATGCAGGTGCTCGACGGGATGTGCGAAGGGATGAGCAACGCGCAGATCGGGAGAGAACTGTATCTCTCCAACAACACCGTCAAGTCGCTCGCGCGCCGGCTGTTCACGAAGCTGGGGGTGCACGAGCGCGCCCACGCCGTGGCCCGGGCCTATCGCCTCGGCCTGCTGGCCTCGGCCCCCGAGGGGTCGCGGGTCCGCACCTCCGCGCCGACCGGCTCCTGACGCGCGACCTCAGGCGTCCGGCGGGACCGGGGGCGGACCGGGCTCGGCGGCCCGCTGACGGCCCTCGTTGGCGATGCGGAACTGCCGGGCGACGTCGACCAGCGACCGCCACTGCTCGTCGGTGAGGTGGTGGAAGTCGTCGGGCAGGGTCCGGACCTGGTGGGCGGGCCGGCGGAGCTCGGCGAGCACCGCGTTGTAGTCGAGGTCCAGGACGAGGCACAGCGGCCGGATCGTGGCGTAGCGCGGGTGCGCGACCCGCCCCTTGATCACGTTGTGGATCGTGCCCTCGGAGACCGGGTCGTCGAGGTCGGCGGTGAGGCGGGCCAATTGCTTGATGTTGAGCCCGCGCCGGTGCATCGCCTCGCGGACGATCGCGCCCAGGCTCTGCTCCACGGGGGTGCACCTTACGACGGACGGCGTGTCCGGGTTGCACCCACCGTGACCGAAGATCCGCGAGGGGATGACGGACGGCGTCCGAAAGAGGTTCTCGTGGGCCCTCGACGACTCCGTGTCGACGCCAGGTTCCCTTGCGGGTGACGGGTGGCCGGTCTAATCTCAACTCTTAGTTGCGACTTGCTTCTACCCCACCCCTAGCCCCCGGGTGCGACTCACTCGCTCGCGCTCGAGGGAGGTCCTGCTGTATCGACGCGTGGGAAACACCTGCCGCGCGCCGGTCCGCCGCCCCCGGGCCGCCCGCCGTGGGTGCGTCGCGCCGGTCGGCGCGTCGGCTCCGTGGCGTCTCGTCGGCCGGGGGTCCCGGCGGGTCGGGACGGCTCGGCCCGGCGGCCGCCGCCGTGCTGGTCGAGGGTCTGCGGTCGATGCTGACGGTGACCTACGTGCCGCTCGACGGCGTCGTGGCGGTCCTGGACACGACGACGGCGGAGTGGGCGCTGCACCTCGACGCCGACAGCCCGGCCGAGGACCACTGCTGGGCCATGATCGAGGTCCTCGACGTCCTGCGCCGCGGCCCGCACGCCGCCGAGCACGCGCTCCGGGCCTGAGCCCGGCTCAGTCGTCGTCGGGGGAGTCCTCGGTCGGTGGTGGCCCGGAGGGCGCCGCGGTCTTCGGCCACTCCAGCCGCAGCCCCCGCAGGGCATCGGAGCGTGCGGGCTCGAGGCCGTCCTCGGCCAGGGTCTCGGCCACCGCGGCGCGGACGAGGGCCAGGATGGCCTCGCGCATCCGGTCCGAGAGGCGCTCGGTGCGGTCGGGGAGCAGGCTCGACAGGTCCGCGCCCTGCTGGCGGACGTCCAGCCCGAGACTCTGCGCGGCGGCGAGGACGACGGTCGTGATGTCGACCTCGAGCACCTGCGAGATGACGGTCAGCGAGCCCGGGTCCGGGAACTTGCGCAGCGGCGCCCCCGACCCCAGCTGCTGCCACCGCCCGCGGGTCAGCGCCCGCCCCGCGGCCCGCTCCAGGTCGCTGTAGGACCAGCCGCGTTCCTGCATCCGCGCCTGGATCAGGTCGTGGAGGGGCAGCGCACGGTCGGGTCTCGCCCGCGGATCGGTGTCGCTCATCGGTGGCTCTCGCTCGCGGTGTGTTCACCTACTCCGTGTCCACTGCTGCTTGCCACAAGTGATGACACGGCTTGACGCTCTTCTGGCGCAAGCCACACGCTACCGAGCGTCAAGCACGACACGACACGGCAAGACCATTCGCTGACCCGGTCGGCGATGAGGGACAGATCTGATGCGTAGACCCCTGGTCGCCACCTTCGCGGCGGCCGGCCTGATCCTCGGTGGTGCCGGCACGGCCATCGCCACCGCCTCCCCACCAGCGACCCAGGCCCCACTCGTGGACGTGCGCGCCGAGCCGGCCGCCGCCGCGGGGGCGAACCCCTTCACCCCGCAGGCCTCCGGTGCTCCCACCGTCGTCCTGGCGCGCGGCACGGGGGGCCCGGTCTCCGGCGCCACGCCCGGCCTGTACGGCGGAACGCTCGGCAACGCCTGCGACAGCGCGGCGATGGCGACCTTCCTGCAGGGCAACCCGGACCGGGCCGGCGCCTTCGCCGCGGTCGAGAGGATCGCGCCCGAGACCATCGGTTCCTACCTCGACGGGCTCACCCCGGTCGCGCTCCGCGCGGACACGGCCGTGACCAACCACGGGTTCGCCGGTGGCGTGGCCACCCCGTTCCCTGCCGTGCTCCAGGCCGGCACCGCGGTCCTCGTCGACGAGTACGGCGTGCCCCAGGTGCGCTGCTACTGCGGCAACCCCCTCGACGAGGGCACCGAGGGCCCGGCCGAGTTCTCGGGCGCCACGTGGGAGGACCTCGCCGAGGACGACGTCAACACCATCACGCCGTCGGCGACGCCCATGGACGAGTTCGCCCTCGTCACCCCGTCGAACGACACGATCACGCGTCCGTCCGGCAGCAACGGTGACCAGGACACTCCCGGCGGCGGCAACGGTGGCGGCACCGACAACGGTGGCGGCACCGACAACGGTGGCGGCACCGACAACGGCGGTGGCACCGACAACGGCGGTGGCACCGACAACGGTGGCGGCACCGACAACGGTGGCGGCACCGACAACGGCGGTGGCACCGACAACGGCGGTGGCACCGACAACGGCGGTGGCACCGACAACGGCGGTGGCACCGACAACGGCGGCGGCACCGACAACGGCGGCGGCACCGACAACGGCGGCGGCACCGACAACGGCGGCGGCACCGACAACGGTGGCGGCGGCACCGACAACGGTGGCGGCGGCACCGACAACGGTGGCACCGACGGAACCGCTGACGGCGGCGCTGATGGCGCCGACGGCGGTGCTGATGGCACGGCTGATGGCGGGGCTGACGGCACCGACGGCGGTGCTGACGGCACCGCTGATGGCGGGGCTGATGGCACCGACGGCGGCGCTGACGGCACCGACGGCGGCACCGACGGGACCGATGGCGCCGATGGGGCCGACGACGGCACCGACGGCGCCGACGACGGCACCGATGGTGCGGACGACGACGGCACGGACACCGACGGCACCGACGGCACCGACGGTGCTGACGACGACGGCACGGACACCGATGGGGCCGACGACGGCACCGACACCGATGGTGCGGACGACGACGGCACCGACACCGACGGGGCCGACGACGGCACGGACACCGACGGCGCCGACGACGGCACCGACGGCGCCCCCTACGTCCCCTGCGTCGTCAACGCCGAGGTCAGCCAGGTCGGCAACGTCATCACCGGATCGTCCGGGAACGACGTCATCGACTGCACCAACGCCAGCCCGGGCAAGATCATCAATGGTGGTGACGGGAACGACACCATCACCGGGTCGAACGGCGACGACATCATCGACGGCGGCGAGGGCAACAACACCATCACCGGCGGACCCGGCGACGACACCCTGACCGCGGGTGGCGGCAACGACACCATCACCGGCAGCGAAGGTGACGACACCATCGACGCCGGCGGCGGCGAGAACACCGTCGAGGACGACAACTACCCGGCGGGGAGGGCAGCGGCCCAGCGGACAGCACCGTCCACGGACGCTCCGTTGACCGACGAGCCGATCGTGCCCGAGACCGACGAGTCGACGGCGCCGAGCACCGACGAGCCCGTCGTGCCCGAGACCGACGAGTCGACGGCGCCGAGCACCGACGAGCCCGTCGTGCCCGAGACCGACGAGTCGACGGCGCCTAGCGTCGAGGAGTCGACGACGCCGAGCGACGAGGAGTCGACGACGCCGAGCGACGAGGAGTCGACGACGCCGAGCGACGAGGAGTCGACGACGCCGAGCGACGAGGAGTCCACGACCCCGAGCGACGAGGAGTCGACGACCCCGAGCGACGAGGAGTCCACGACCCCGAGCGACGAGGAGTCCACGACCCCGAGCGACGAGGAGTCGTCCGCACCGAGCGACGAGGAGTCGTCCGCACCGAGCGACGACGAGGAGACCGCTCCGGACTCCGACGAGGAGACCGCATCGGACTCCGACGAGGACCCGGCGCTCATCCCCGATGAAGTGATCGAGTCGGAGGTCGACGTGGCGTAGGCACCGCCCGACCGCGGGATGGCTCCGACCTCTTGAACCGAGGGGTCGGAGCCATTTCGCCGTGTGGTCGCCCTCCGCGAGCTCGGTCGAGCGCGCGGAACCCTCGAGCCGTCGGCTCACCGGTGGACAGCGAAGTGGACCAGCACATGGATGTGAAGAGGGACGTGGAACCGGCGGACCCGGCACGGTCCGACGAGCCGGCAACGACCGGGAGCGGTGACGTCCCACCCCGACGCCGCCTCATGATCACGATCTTCCTCGTCCTCACCGTCGGGGCGGTCCTCGTCCAGAACATGCCGGACTCGACGATCAAGGAGGGCCTCGTGACCGTCGCCCGGCCCTACCTGAACGCGACCGGGCTGGACCAGAGCTGGTCGATCTTCTCCCCGAACCCGCGGGCACAGAGCGTCTACATCCTGGCTCGCATCGAGCGCGCCGACGGCTCGGTGTCCCTCCGTCCGCTACCCACCAGCACCGGGCCGGCGTCCTACTACCAGTACCGCTGGCGGAAGTACGGCGAGCGGTTGTCCCGATCGGACGGTCGCGCGCTCCGCCGGCCGTACGCCGAGTGGGTGGTCGACCAGGACCGGCGCGAAGGGGGAGAGCCCCTCCGGATCACGCTCATCCGCAGGACGTCGAAGAACCTTCCGCCGGGTTCCGGGCGCGACGCGCGGCCCTTCGTCGACGAGGACTTCTACACCGCGCCGGTGAGCGCCCGATGAGGGTGGCCCGGGACCGGGTGCGGGCAGCGTGGAACACGTTCTGGTTCCGGCCCGAACCCACGTCCACCATCGCAGTCGTCCGGATCGTGTTCGGGTTCGTGGCGACGCTGTGGACCCTGTCGCAGGTCCCGGCCCTGCTGACGTTCTTCGGCCCGGACGGCGTCGTCCCCGCGGTACCGGACCTCGGGATCGGCGACTGGACGCTGTTGAGCGTCTCCACCAGCGCCCCGGTGGTCGTCGGCCTGTGGGTGGCGACGCTGCTCGGCGCGGTGGGCCTCACGATCGGCTTCCGGACCCGGCTGGCGACGATCGTGCTCTTCGTCGGGGTGGTGTCCTTCGCTCGACGCGATCCCTACATCCTCAACGCCGGCGACATGCTGCTGCGGACCCTGGCCTTCTACTTCATCTTCTCCCCGGCCGGCGAGGCCCTGTCGCTCGACCGGTGGCGGCGCGCACGTGAGACGTTCTGGGAGTTCCCGCTCCGCGCACCGTGGGTCCTGCGGTTGATGCAGGTCCAGCTCAGCGTCATCTACCTCTCCACGGTGTGGGAGAAGTTGCAGGGTGAACGCTGGCGGGACGGGACCGCCGTGTCGTACGCCCTGCGCATCAGCGACGTCCACCGGCTCCCGACGCCGGGATTCCTCTCCGACTCCGTCGTCCTCAGCGAGCTCATGACCTTCGGGACCCTGCTGCTGGAGATCTCGATCGCGATCTTCGTGTGGAACCGCAGGCTGCGTCCCTGGGTGCTCGCCCTCGGCGTGTCGCTCCACCTGTCCATCGAGCTGTCGATGATGGTCGGCTTCTTCAGCGTGCTCATGCTGACGACGTACCTCGCCTTCCTGCCCCCGGAGACGGCCCGCGACCTCGCCCTCCGGGTGCGCGCAAGGCTGCGCCGCGGCCGGGACGACTCCCCGAGCGCAGGCTCGTCGCACGCCGCGAGCGGGCGGCGACGCGTGGCGTCGGAGCGGGCCGACGCGGGCCCGCGCCCCCGCGTCCGCGAGCTGAGTCGCGCGCTGGTGCGCGGGCGGAGCGTCGGGACCGCGTCGCGGACGCGGGGACGTGCCCGCTGAGGCCCTGACCTCAGTGGATGTAGCGAGGTACCGCCGTGGCCGGGAGGGTCCTCGTGCCGTACGCGCGGGAGCCCCCGAACCAGTTGTAGTCCTGCAGGGTCACGGTGCCGTCCGCGTTCACGCTCGCGACGTAGGCGATGTGGCCCATGTCGCCGGCCGTCATCGAGTACTGCCGACCCTGATACGTGTAGCCGACGTGCTCGTGGGCGTTCCACTGGGCGAACCCGCCGACCGTGGCCCTGCGGTCGACCTTCTTGCGGAGCTGGGCTGCGTTGTCGTCCCAGCGATCTGCCGTCCACGCCCCACGCCCCCCGGTCTTGCCGGGGATGTCCTGACCGTTCTGGTGCGAGCGCCACGCCACGAACGACGTGCACTGCCGCTCCGTCATGCCCCACGGATCGGAGACGCCCGGCGCGGCGGTGCTGTACGGGTAATCGTTCCCCGCGGCGGAGGCGGGGGCGATCCCCACGAGCAGGAGGGCGAACATCAGGGTCGCCAGAGTGCTGAGCTTGCGCAAGGTCGAGACTCCTCGGGCGGCAGAGCACTGTTCGTGCTCCGGGGCCTCGTCGTGGCCCGCCGGGTGGACGCGGCGGAGCCGGTGGGGGTGGCAGACGCCCCCATGAGTGCTGGGTCGAGGACGGTGGTCGTCCCGGCAGCTGGCGGACCCCGGCGGGGTCCATGTCGCGGATAGTAACCACAAAGAGAGATGCGTTAGGCCGATCGAGTGTTACATCACCACGCTACGTTGCGACAGCGGTGTCGTTCTTACTCAGTGATACTTGAAGACGCATCGACCGTGGCAAACGGGAGGCGAGGAGCAGCTGCCGCGCCTCAGTAGGTGCGACGCAGCCGCGCGCCCAACGGGCGACCGTCGGGGTCGAGCACCCTCCGGTAGGCGGGGCCGGTGATCCAGCGCCGGCGCCGCGTCAGCCGGACCTGGTCCTCCCCGAAGGCGTGACGGCGCAGGCGGCCGGGCGGGCGGGGGCCGTGCGCGCCGTCGGCGTGCCACGCGTCCAGCGCAGCGGCCTGCGCGCGGACGACGGCCGCGGCGTGGTCGGGGTCGAGCAGCTCGGCGTCGTCGGAGAGGTCGAGGTGCTCGGTCATCAGCTCGAGGCGCAGACGGCGGGCGAGCCCGCGGGCGCCGTCGCCCAGCCCGCCCGGGTCCGCGGGGGCGCGCCCGTCGCGCTCGTCGTCGAGGATCGCGGCGAGCAGCTCGGAGTCGTGGGTCCAGGATCGGGTGTTGAAGTTGTTGCTGCCGACGGTGGCCCAGACGTCGTCCACGACGCAGATCTTCGCGTGCACGTAGACCGGGCGGCCCTCGTCGTTCTCGACGTCGAGGACCTGCACGCGGTCGCCGCCGGCCCCGCGCACCATGGCCATGGCCTCGCTCTGACCCACGTCGGCGGGGCTCCCGCCGTCGTCGTGGTCGGGGCGGGGGACGACGGCGATCAGGTGCAGCCGCGGGGCACGCCGGAGGGCGGCGGCGAACACGCGCGCGACGTCGGCGGACCACAAGTACTGGTCCTCGACGTAGACCAGCCGCTGCGCCCGCCCCAGCGCCTTGATCAGGCCGCGGGCGATGCTGCGCTCGCCCCGGGGCGCGAACGGGTAGGGCGGCCGGCGACGGGGGTAGGTGCGCAGGACCTGCACCGCGCACCGCCCGGCCCGCGGCGGGTCCGGGGTGGGCTCCGCGAGTGGTGAGGCGGTCCGCGGCAGGCGGTGGAGGCGGTCGGGGACGACGTGCCAGGGCAGCCGGACCAGCGGTGCGGGGTCGCGCCAGCGCTCGGCGAAGACCTCCTGCAGGTCCCGGACGACGGGCCCGCGCAGCTCGAGCTGGGCGTCGTGGCGCGGGCTGCGGGTGTACTCGTCGCCGGACGCGGCCGACTGCGGGTCGCCCCGGTGCACGACGTCGTCGCGGGCGCCGAGGACGAGGTCGATGCCGCCGAGGTAGGCGACGTCGTCGTCCGCGGTCGCGTCGTCGCGGATGACGACGAGCTTCTGGTGGTGGCTGCCGAGCGGCCGGATCCGCTGGTCGAGCAGCACCTCGCCGCCGGCCGCGAGGAGGTCCGCGGTGAGCCGGCGGTTCGGGGCCACGTGGTAGCCGAGCGCCTCCAGGTGCGAGCGCCACAGCAGCCCGCGCACTCGGGCGCCGCGTCGCGCCGCCGCCGCGAGCGCCGCGGAGACGGTCGGTCCGCCGTCCGCGAGCTGCTGGTCGCCGTCGCCGCGCCAGCCCAGGAACAGCACCTGCTCGCCGGCCCCGGTCCGGGCCAGGCGTTCCGCGAGGGTGGCGTAGTAGGCGGTGCCGTGCACGCGCAGTCGCACCGCGTTGCCCTCGGTCCAGGGCCGCAGGCGGGTGGCCGGGTTGCCGCGCTGGTCGGCGGTGAGGAACCAGTCCTCGGTCCGCGGCTCGCCGCGCGCCGGGTCGAGGCCCAGCGCGGCGCCGAGCCGGGGGAGCAGCTCCTCGCCGTTCGGCGCGTCGACGACCGGGGGACCGGTGGCGGGCCAGTCGGCCGGCTGCGGCTCGGCGGGCTCCTCGTCAGCATCGCCGGAATCGAAGACCCGGCGCAGGGCGATCGCCACCACCCGCCCCGGGTGGTCGCGGGCGAATCCGTCGAACAGCACCGGGTCGTGGCCCCCGTCGTCCCCGATGAGGACCCACGACGTCCCCGGTCGGCTCCGGGCCAGCCGGTCGAGCGTGGCGCGCTTGTGGGCCAGCCCCCCGCCCACGAACCACCCGGAGAAGAGCCCCCGCCCGGCCGTCAGCACCGTGCCCGCGGGGTAGTGGTCGTGGTGCAGCGCGCGCAGCAGCGGGCCGGCGAGCCTCGGCGGCAGCGCGGTCAGGAAGAAGACCTCGGCGCCGGCGTCGTCGGCGGCCATCGTCAGCAGCCGCTGCATGCCCAGCAGCGACCGGCGGTCCCGCGGGCCCCGGGTGAGCAGGGCGAGCAACCGGCCCCACAGCCGCCGCAGGGGCGCGATCCGCAGGACGCCGTCGACGTCGTAGACGACCCCGAGCGTCACGGAGCACCCGCCGCGGCGGTGACGACGCAGCGGAAGCCGAGGTGGCTCATGCCGGTGTCGACGGCCTGCGGTCGCCGCGCCGCGGGCCGGTAGCGGCGGCAGTACTCGTCGGCGCAGAGGAACGAGCCGCCCTTGACGACGCGGTGGGCGGGCACAGTGGGTGCCGTGGGGTCGGCCGTCCACTCCCAGACGTTGCCGGCCGTGTCGACGAGGTCGTAGCCGTTGGCCGGGAACCGGCCGACCGGGGTGGTCCTGCCGTACCCGGGGTCGGCGCGCCACGGGAAGGCGCCGTGCCAGTGGTTCGCCATCCCGTCGCGGGGGTCGTCGCCCCACGTGTAGTCGGCGCCGTCGAGCCCGCCGCGGGCGGCGGCCTCCCACTCGGTCTCGGTCGGCAGGCGCCGGCCGGCCCATGCGGCGTACGCCTCGGCGTCCTCGGCCGCGACGTGGACGACGGGGTGGTCGGCGCGCTGCGCCAGCGACGACCCCGGCCCCTCGGGGCGACGCCAGTGCGCCCCGGGCGTCCACGTCCACCACTGCGCGAGGTGGCGCAGGTCGACGGGCCCGGGCGTGCCGGTGAAGACCATCGACCCGGGGTGCAGGTTCTCCGGCGGGGCGCCCGGATAGTCGGCCGGGTCGAGCGGGCGCTCGGCGACCGTGCGGTACCCGGTGGCGCGGACGAACCGCGCGAACTGGGCGTTGGTCACCGGGTGCCGCTCGACCCAGAGGCCGTCGACCGTGGCCGGGCGCGCCGGCGCCTCCTCCGGGTAGTGCCGGTCGGAGCCCATCGTGAAGGTCTGCGGCGGCACCCACCGCAGCGCGTCGTCGGCGGTCACGGCGCGCCGAACACCGTGGTCCAGTCGTTCGCCATGCTGACCACGGTCCAGCCCTGGTCGCGGGCCCGGCCGAGGACGTCCTCGGCGCCGGCGGTGTAGTCGAACTCCCGCTCCGCGTCGTCGTGCAGGACGAGCAGGCGCAGGCCGGGGCCGTCGGGCGTGCCCGAGAAGTCCATCATCGGCCGGTCGCCGTTCGAGTTGCCGATGGACAGGATCGGCCGCCGCCCGATCCGGCTCCAGATGCGGATCGGCCGGTGCGGTAGACGCTCTGGCCGGTGATGAACGCGGCGCGTCCGGCGGTGCAGCTCTGCTCGCCGTAGGAGTCGGTGAACCGCATGCCCTCGGCCGCGATGTTCGGTGTGCGGTAGCCCACGAGGCCGTCGCTGTAGCAGGACAGGTTGGTGATGCCGATGTCGTCACCGCAGATGACGAGGATGTTCGGCTGAGATCCGGGCACGACGATCGCCTCCCCTGGTGATGACGATCAGCTTTCGGGGGGCGCCCGCCACGGTCCTCATCCGAGGCGGGTGAGAGCGGGTGCCTCACCCGGCGAGACCCGCGATGCCGTCGCCCCCGAGCTTCGTGCCGATGACGACGAGGAGCACCGCCATGATCGCGGAGTTGTGGGTGGCCATCCACGAGCGCAGCCCCTCGAGCACCGCGCGCGAGCGGGCGCCGAGCACGACGTAGATCGCCAGCGGCAGCCCCGGCCCGACCGTGCCGAGGACCACGAAGACGGCGAGCGCCACCGCCTGCCCGCTGGCGGAGGTGCCGGTCTGGGCGACGGCGGCGGCCGCGCCGACCGTGATGAGCAGGTTCTTGGGTTCGCCGCCGAGAGCACGAACCCGAGGCCGAGCGACTTCAGCGGAGGGGTCCGGCGGGGGCTCCGCCGAATCAGGTGCGGGTGGTGCGTCGCCGCCCGGACAGGCCCTCGGCGACGCCGATGAGGAGCACCGAGGCGATCACCGCGAAGATGAACCCGAGGACGTTGAGCTCGAAGATGTCGCCGGTCCCGAGGAAGCTCGCGATCGACCCGCCGATGACGGAGCCGACGAGGCCGAGGAGCAGGGTAGCGAGGATCCCGAGGTTCTGCTTGCCCGGCTTGATCAGCCGCGCCAGCGCGCCGATGATCAGCCCGGCCACGATGAATCCGATCATTGGTCCTCCTCGTCAGAGCCCGGCGCCGGATCGAGCGATCCCGTCGCGGTGACCCGACGCCCTCGGCCCCTCCGACGGTACTCCGGCGGAGGTTCCGGTCGGGGTGAGGAGATCTTGGAGAACGCACGCGCCGGCCGGTCTGCTCGGCCGCGGGTTCCCCACCCGCACAGCCTCCTCGGCGTCGTCGCCCGTTGAGCCGCACGGCAGGGGAGACCGTCCTCCTCCTGATCCGGCGGATGGGTCCAGCGCTGCTCCGGTTGACGCGCCGGGCGCCGACATCGGAACGAACTCGGGTGGTGACGGCCTCGCGGCGGTAACTGCGCCGTGCTCCGTGGCGGCAGCGTGTCGATCTGTTCGCCTCCAGTAGCGCGGGGTGGCGCCGAAGGGCCAGGCCGGTCGGCCTGCTCCCGGACGAAGCTGAGGTGCCGATGCCGATCAAGCTCGAGGTGACGCAGACCGGGTTGAGGGTGGGGTTCACGGGGCTCGACCGGGCCGCCGCGTGCCGGCGGAGCCTCGATGTGCCCTTCGAGCGGGTCGTCGGCTCGAGGGTGATGTCGCGGGCCGACGCGGTGGCCTCGAGCCCGTTGCTGCCCTGCCCCGGCTCGTGGTGGCCGGGACGCCTTCGGGTGGGGTCGTGGGGGATCGGCGAGCGTCGCCAGCTGTGGGGGGTCCACGGGGGCGCCGAGGCCGTGGTCGTCTACCTCTCGGGACGTCCGTTCCACCGCGTCGTCGTCGAGGTCGACGACTGCCGGCAAGCGCACCGCCTGATCGACGCGGCGCTCCTGCGCAGCAAGAAGTGCGGCGCACGCCAGTCGTTGCGCGCCGTGCTCGGCGAGACGGGCGACGAGGGGTTCGCTGTCTCCTCTCGTCGACGGCGTTGAACGAACTCTCCTGCAGGCGACCGACTGTCACGCCGGTCACTTCCGGTCCGTGTCGCCGGCCGCCGTCCGACGGCGACAGAACGTGCAGGTTTGTCCCGAGACGTGACTCGGTATCCCGACCCATCCTGCTCATCGGACCCCCGGGGGGAACCGCGTCATGCCCGCATCCAGTGGCGGCTTCGACATCCTGCAATCGCTGCAGAATGCCTTCACCACCTTTCTGAGCTACGTGCCCAACGTGATCGGTGCCCTGCTCGTCCTGCTCATCGGTTACATCATCGCCAGGTTGATCCGATCCGGGATCAGCAGGCTGCTGCGCAAGGTCCGTGTCGACGAGAAGCTCACCCATGGTCAGGGCGGCGAGTACGTCGCCCGGTTCTCCCCGCAGGGCAAGCCCTCCCAGCTGGTCGGGCTGGTCGTGCAGTACGTGCTGATGGTCTTCGTGATCGTCTCCGCGGTCGGCACCCTGAACATCCCGGCCGTCTCCGGGTTCCTGACCCTGGCGCTGTCGTACCTGCCGAACGTCATCGCCGCGCTGCTGATCTTCCTGGTGGCCGCGGCGGTGGCCGGCGCCGTCGGTGGTCTGGTGCACCGCACCATGGGCGACACCCCCACCGGTCGGGTGGCGCGCTCCGCGGCGCCGACGCTGGTCATGGCGATTGCCGTGTTCATGATCCTCAACCAGCTCGGGATCGCCGAGACGATCGTCAACGCCACGTTCATCGCCCTGATCGGCGCCGTCGCGCTGGGTTCGGCGCTGGCCTTCGGGCTCGGTGGCCGCGACGCCGCCGCCGACCTGATCAACTCGGGCTACCGCCGCGCGCAGCAGCAGTCCGACCAGGTGCAGGCCGACCTGCAGGCCGGTCAGCAGCGTGCCCAGGCCGAGGCGCAGCAGTACACCCAGCAGTACGCCCAGCCCGGCGCCCAGCCCGGGCAGCCGTACGCCGACGGTGCCGCGCCGCGCCCGGGAGCCACGGAGGCCTTCCGCACTCGCTGATCGACTCATCGACACCGCCCGGGGCAGAGCACGGCAGACCGCCACGAGGGCCGGCAGGTCACGACGACCTGCCGGCCCTCGTCGTGTCGAACCCGATACGGAATTGCTCCGAACGCTGGACGATCGCGGTCGCGAATTGCTCCGAACGCCTCAGCGTTCGCAGGATTCGCCGACCGAATTCCTGGCCATCCTGGGTGCAGCGCGGGCGGAAACGCATTCGTCGTCGCGGCAGCAATACACAGATCTTGCTGCTCCTCGTCCAGCACCGGGCGAGCCGCGTGTTCACCATCTCTCGACGCTTCGCCCGCGTCCGCCCGCAGGCCCCGAATCGTTCGGCACGCTTCGAATCGTTCGGGAGGTGCTGCGCGCGAAAGGGCTCGATCCGGAGGAGTTCCGATCATGGCCGTCAACCTCAGAGATCCCCGAGAAATGTCCGGTGCCACCGTCACCGGAGGCGACGGGGAGAAGCTCGGCAAGGTCGAGACCGTCTACCTCGACAACGAGACCCAGCGCCCCGAGTGGGCGGCGGTGAAGACCGGGCTGTTCGGCAGCCACGTCTCGCTGGTCCCGCTCGCGACCGCCCAGTACGACGACGGGCACCTGCAGGTCCCGTACACCAAGGACGAGGTCCAGAGCGCCCCGCACCACGACCCGGGCCAGGAGCTGTCGGTCGACGACGAGCGGCAGCTGTTCACCCACTACGGCGTCGACTACGACGGCGACACCGCGACCGCGCGCAGCCACGACACCCCGACCGGCGGCGACACGGGCTGGCGTGAGCAGGAGAGCCGGGCTGGCGCCGGTGACCGGGACGGGCGCGAGGGCACCGTCGGGCACGACACGTCGGGCCCGACCACCGATCAGGCGATGACCCGGTCGGAGGAGGAGCTGCACGTCGGCACCGAGACCCGCGAGCGCGGCCGGGCGCGGCTGCGCAAGTACGTGGTCACCGAGAACGTGACCCAGACGGTGCCGGTCTCGCGCGAGGAGGTCCGCATCGAGCGCGAGCCCATCACCGAACAGAATGCGCCGGCGGCCCACGACGGCCCGTCGATCTCCGAGGAGGAGCACGAGGTCGTCCTGCACGAGGAGCGGCCCGTCGTCGGCAAGGAGACGGTGGCCAAGGAGCGGGTCCGGATGGACACCGAGACCCACCGCGACCAGGAGCAGGTCTCCGACGAGGTCCGCAAGGAGCAGATCGAGGCCACCGACGAGACCGACGGCGCGCCCGGGACCACCGGCTCCGGGCGCCGCCAGTCCGAGCCGGCCGACCCGCGGCGCTGAGGCCGCCCGCGGTGGTGGTGGCGTCCTCGGCGCGGGGACGCCATCACCGGTCCGCGGCGACCGGGTGAGACCAGCGCGTCCTGGGCCTCCCGCGGCCGGCTCGCCCGCGACCGGCCGCAGCGGGCGGGATCGGGTCCCGATCCGCTCGCGACGGCGGGCAGACCTCGAGGTGGGTCGCCTCGACCACGAGATGGTCGCGCCACCGCTACCGTGCCCGAGGCAGCCGGCAACGGCGCGCAGGGCGAAGCAGGTGGAAGCGTCCGGGTCGCTCCACGCTGCGACGACCCGATGACGTCCGCGCTGATCAGCAGTTGGTGCCCCCGGCAGTGTCGTGTCTCAACACATTCCGAACAGGTGTCTCACGACATGCCGGACAGATGTCGCGGGTGATCCCGGACGGGCTCGGGACGCTCGTGCATGTCGTCCAAGGCGCGTCTGGTGATCACTGCTGTGGTCGTGGAGAAGCGGCCGGTCGCGCAGGTCGTGCGCGAGTACGGGGTGTCGCGGTCCTGGGTCTATGAGCTGCTCGCCCGCTACCGCGCCGAGGGTGACGGGGCGTTCCGGGCCCGCTCACGGCGACCGAAGACCTCGCCGCGGGCCACCCCGCCGAAGACGATCGAGATGGTCTTGGAGCTGCACAAACGCCTCGCCGGGCAGGGCCTGGACGCCGGGCCGGACACCATCGTCTGGCACCTGGCCCACCACCAGGGCGTGGCCATCTCGCGGGCCACGGTCCACCGAATCCTGGCCCGTCACAGCCAGGTCGTGCCGACCCCGGCCAAGCGCCCCAAGTCGTCCTACCTGCGCTTCGAGGCCACCTACCCCAATGAGTGCTGGCAGTCCGGCTTCACCCACCACCGCCTTGCCGGCGGCGCCGACGTCGAGATCATCACCTGGCTCGACGACCACTCCCGCTACGCCCTGGGGGTGACCGCCCACCACCGAGTCACCGCCGGAACAGGCCGCCACCTTCGCCACCGCGGCCGCTGCGCACGGGTTCCCGGCCTCGACCCTGACCGACAACGGCATGGTCTACACCGTCCGGCTGGCCTCGCGCCGCGGCGGTCGCACCGCTCTCGAGCACGAACTTGCCCGCCGCGGCATCACCCAGAAGAACAGCCGACCATCGCACCCCACGACCTGCGCAAGGTCGAACGTTTCCAGCAGACCCTGAAGAACTGGCTGCGCGCACAACCCCACCCACCGGCGACGATCGTCGAGCTCCAAGCCCTGCTCCACCGCTTCGTCGAGACCTACAACCACCAGCGGCCACTGATGTGCCCCGGGTGTGGCGGAGTCGGGTTACTGGTTCACGCGGTCGCGGTGGCGTGGAGCTTCTCGTACTCGATGGGCGTGAGCATGCCCAGAGAGCTGTGTCGTCGGCGGCGGTTGTGGAACATCTCGAGGTACTCGAACAGAGCGTTGGCGAGCTCGATGCGGGTCTTCCAGCGGCGCCGGTTGAGTAGCTCGGTCTGCACTCGACCCCAGAAGGACTCGATCACGGCGTTGTCGTAGCAGTCCCCGACCGAGCCCATCGACGGGACGAGCCCGGACTCCTGGGCGCGACGGTGAACGCCCAGGAGGTGAACTGCACCCCGTGATCGGAGTGGATCACCGTGCCCTCCCCGGACCGTGGGGCGCGGTTGGTGATGGCCATGCTCAGCGCATTGGTGGCCAGTGCCGCGGTCTGCGAGGAGTCGATCGACCAGCCCACGACGCGGCGGGAGTGCACGTCGAGCACGACCGCGCAGTAGACCTTGCCCTCGCGGGTGGGGTGCTCGGTGATGTCGGTGACCCACAGCTGGTCGGGGCCCTCGCGGGCGAACTGGCGGTCGACCAGGTCGCCGGCGAACGGGGTCTCGTGCAGTGGGCGGCGTCGCTTGCGCCCCGGTAGGCCGGCGAGCCCGGCGCGGCGCATCAGCAGCTCCACCGCGCCGTGGCCGACCGCGATGCCCAGCCCAAGCCGTAGTTCGGCGTGCACGCGGCGGGCGCCGTAGGTCCCGAACGAGGCCTGGTGCACCGCCTGGATCTGCTCGGTCAACCACGCGTGGCGAAGCGACCGCACCGAGGGCGCGCGGGTGCGCCACTCGTAGAACCCGGACTCGGCGACCCCGAGGAGCCGGCAAGCCAGTTGAACAGGCAGCTTCTCCGAGGCCATCACCGCGATCGCCTCGTATCGCCTTTTGGGGCCATCACCCCGCCGAGCAGCTCCGCGGCGCGGCGGTGGATCGCGACCTCGGTCTCGAGTTCGGCGATGCGCCTGCGCGCGGCAACCAGTTCGGCGTTGTCGCTGCTGGTGGTGCCGGGGAGCTGGCCGGTGTCGATGAGCTCCTGGCGGCGCCAGACGTAGATGGTCTGTTCGCTGATGTCCAGATCGGTGGCGACCTGGGCGACCCGGCGCCCGGCGGCGACCAGGTCGAGAACCTTGCGGCGGAACTCCGGTGGATACCTCTTCGGCACGGGGCTGGTGATCCTTTCGACAGCGAGGACCGTGATCATCCAGTAACCCGACTCCAGCCAAGCCGGGGCACATCAAGCTCTCCGGACACGCCGGGGCGGTTCAACTTGTATGGCTCTCCGGGCGTGGGAGGTAGTTGATCTAGCGTCCTTGCTGGAAGCGCCGGCCGGTCTGACTCGTGAATAGCCTGCCGCTTTCGGGCTTGCTGTCCCGGCGTTGGTCACCCGGCTGGCGCGTCGGGCCATGGGCTGACTCAACAGAGGTGTGTCCGGAGCTCCGGCGCTGGAAGTCGGCATGTCGTCCGCGGTCGCCCGCTCAGGTCGCCGAGTTAGAGGCGTCTGTTCCTAGAGCCGTTGCACAGCGAGGTCGACCTGTCCGTGGTTGTTGCCGTAGGAGCCCCAGGCGTCGTTGCCGTACGCCCAAAGGTAACCGGCCCGTGTGACGGTCCGTTGCATGGAGTCGCCGATGACGAATTTCTCGTCGTTGAGGCGCTCACCGTCCTGCGTTACAACGACATCACCCTTGCTGTCGGTGAGCTCGTTGGCGACGAGGCCGACGAGGGCCATCAGGGGAGCGTCTGCCTCGCGCCGGGCGCCGACGAGCTCGGCGTCGGGGTTGCGGACGACCTGGCGTAGCCCCTGCTCGACCAGGTCGACCACCCGAGCGAAGCCGTCGCCCAGCACCGGCCAGGCAGCTGCCCCGCTCGGCCCACCGCCCCCGAGAGGAGTGCCCCAGCGGCCGGTGGCGGTGAAGCGGTAGGTGCCGGGTTCCAGGTAGAGCCCTGTGGCGCTCCAGCTCTGGTCCGCCTCGACCACCACCTCCGCGGTCTCGCCGACGCCCATGGTGCGGGTGGGGCGATACACCTTCTCCCGAGGGGCAGCGGCGGTGGCCTGTTGGCGCGCGTAGGCGGACGCGTGGACTAGGTGGGGTAGTCGCCGCGCGGCGTCGACGGGTGGCGTGGCTCGGGGGCGGGGCTGCATCGCGGCCTCCGCGAGCGCGCCGAGGGGGCCTCGCCACATTCCGTGAAGTGTTCCGTTGATCGGATCAGGCTTGATCACTTCGGGGGTGAACGGCAGCCCGACCGCGGCATGGGCCTGCTCGATCATCCACTCTAGTGCCCCGTCGCTGAGCCCGCTGTCGTCGCCGTGACCGCCGCCGACGTCGCAGTGGTCGCCCGGGAACCAGGTCTGCGTGATGTCCTGCCCGATGCCGGCCGCGGACTGGTCCCACAGCGTGGGCCGGAACGGTCCGCGCATCTCGTCCAGCGACACCGCGTGTCGGGCGTCCGGGATCCGGGGATCGAGGACCACGTCGAGGAACTCGTAGCGGTCGCGCGACCCCAGCAGGTCCGGAAGCCCCAGATAGCTCGGGATGCCGAGTGCGCCGACTGTGTCCCAGACGCCGAGGAAAACCACCGGGACGTCGGGGGAGCGGGGGTCGTACGCCAGCGGCAGCACGTCGTCGGCGGCGGGTTCGGGAGGCGCGTCCCGTCCCGTCCGCCGTGCCGCTCTGAGTTCGGCCTTGTGCGTCTTGTACCGCCCGTACGCCGCGGCCACTGCCGCCTCGAGAGCCTCGCCGTCGAGCGCGGTCCGGTCGACGATCCCGATCCTGCCGACCATTCCGGCGAGGCTGCGCGCCAGGTACGCGCCTCTACTGAACCCGAAGAGCGAGATGCTGTCGTCCGGCCTGTACTGCTCGACGAGGAATCGGTAACCCTCGAGGAGGTCGCGGTCGATTCCCCACCCGACGATGCCGCCCCGGAGGTGGTCGATGAGCCCCCCGGTGCCGACGCCCGCTAAGTACTTCTTCTGGGTCGGGTCGACGTCGAGTCGTTTGTACAGTTCGATGACGTTGCTGCGGTCGGTGGCGTCCTGCCAGGTGCCGTCGCAGCAGACCACAAGGTCTCTCATCTCGCGCTCCAAGCGTGGGAACGAGGGTTGGCCCAGGCTGCCAGGCGCGACCTGGCCGAGTCATCGGCCGTTGTGCGTACAAGGCTGGGTGGCTGGATCCGTGGCCCGACGAGAACCCCGCGAGCTGCCGACGATGTGGCCCGGGCAGTCGATGCCCGAGCCTCGCGCCGATAGAGCGACGACCCGGCGAGGAGGCCCGCATGGCCTCCTTCGTGGCCTCAACTGCAGTCGCCTGGTGTGCCGCGGTGCGCACGGTGAGGTCGGCGACGTGCACCGTTGGACTCACTGATCATGCCGCTCGCGGAGACGAACTTACTCGTAATGCGCACGTCGCGGGTTCAACCGCGAGTGGCGGCTCCACAAGGCCGGTTTCATGCGGGCCTGAGGCGTGATCGCGTAGGTCGATGTGCGGCCTACAGAGTTTCGCTAACGCGAACGATCATCTTGCCGAGATTCTCACCGTCGAGGATCTGCGACAGAGCGTCGGGTGCCTTCTCGAGGCCGTCGACGATGGTCTCGTCGTAGTGCAGCTTGCCGGCGGCGATGAGTTCGCCGAGGTGGGCACCCGCCTCCGCGACGCGGTCGAGATGATCCAGCACGAGGAAGCCGTGCAGGCTCGCTCTCTGCATGACGAACTGGATGATGTCGTGCTGGCCAACTGAGCCGAACCGGTTGTAGGCGGCGATCATGCCACACAGCACGACGCGGGCTCCGACGTTGAGGCGCAGGAGGACGGCGTCCATGATCTCGCCACCCACGTTCTCGAAGTCGAGGTCGATGCCGTCGGGCGTGGCCGCGGCGAGGTCCTCGCGCCAGCTCTGGGCGTGTCGATCGATGCAATGGTCGAAGCCGAGCGTGTCGACGACGTGGCGACACTTCTGGTGGCCTCCGGCGATGCCCACCACGGTCGCGCCGGCCGCCTTCGCGAGTTGGCCGGCGATCGACCCGACAGCCCCGGCTGCGGCGGAGACGACGGCGGTGTCGCCGGGGTGGGGCTTCCCGATGTCTATCCCGACGTGAGCGGTGAGCCCCGTGTGCCCGAGGACACCGGCGAAGGCCGAGGGCGGGGCGGGTAACGGGTCGGGCAGGGGCAGGAACGGGAACTCGAGCGGGACCAGGCTGGACTCGTTGGTGAGGCAGTACTCCTGCCAACCGGGCCACCCGAGCACGATGGCCCCCTCGGGCAGATCGTCACGACGAGACTTCTCCACCTGACCGACGCCGACCCCACGCATGACCTCGCCTAGCGGCACAGGCGGCATGTAGCCGCGGTAGTCGCTCATCCACACCCGTGTGGTGGGGTCCACCGACAGGTAGCAGGTGCGTACCAGCGCCTGACCCGGCTCGGGGTCGGGCACGATCTCCTCGACGAGCTCGAGGTTGTCTGCGACCGGCGAGCCCTCGGGTCGACTCTTGAGCCGGTAAACACGGTTGACTGTTGTCGACATGACGTCTCCGCATGATCGCTCTGGGACAGGACCTGCGTCCGAGCTCGATCAGGAGAGTTCTATGGGCCGAACAGTGTAGAGCTCCGACGGCGCGGGTCATGTCTTGGGAAGCGTCGAGTGTGACAGTTTCACTCGCTTCCGCCGACCCCTGCCACTCGTATCGAGTATTAAGACGTTCGCTGAAGTCACCTTGTGCGATAGGTCGGTGACATCAGGTGTCGACGTGGCGGTCTAGACGGGACCGATTCGCGCCTCTAGGAAGCATGGGTGTTCCTCGGTCAGCTGCGCCTGGGTGCTGCGGACCGGCTGGAGGGTCCTAGCGACGGTGCGCGCGTCGCCGTCGAGTTCGATCGCGACGGTGGTCTCGGCGACGTGCGGAGATGACCACGCGGTGGCGTGGGGTTAGAGCGATCGTCTGGCTCGCCACGACGATGACGCCGGTCTCTGACGCACAACGTTGGACGGTGAACGGCTCGGTTGACCGGCGTGGCGGTGGCCCAGCGGGGCGGGCGGCCACGCGCACCCGCCGAGGCTGAGCAGGCAGAGCCCGGATCGCAACCGGACTGAGCCAGGCGCCAAAGCTGTCGGCGCGGCCACCCACCGTAGGTGCCGCAACTACAGGCCGTCCTAGTCAGCCCCGCTTTCGTCCTCCGACGCCTCCCACTCGAGAAAATCAAGAAGCATCCGGATTAGTACGTAGTGACCGGGGTGTCCACCGGTGGGACCCTCGCTTGACGGCAGTGAGTCGACAGGAGGAGGAGTTCGATGACACTCGAGCTGGTACCGCTCTGCAGCCTGCGAATCCAATTGCGGCCCCCGACCGAGGTCGGCACTGGGCCGGCTGGTACACGTGTGATCTTCGAGGTCGAGAGCGGCAGTTTCAAAGGAGATCGGCTCAGCGGCGAGATGTCCGGTTCCATGAGCGGGGATTGGCTGATCGTCGGGCCCGAGGGAACCGCAACGCTGGACGTCAGAGCGACCTTTCGTACCGACGACGGCGCTGTTATATTCGCCCAGTACTACGGTCGCGCTGACATGTCTACCGGCCTGAATCCGCCGGTAACGATCTACGTCTCCCCCCGGTTCGAGACGGGCGACGAACGCTACGCTTGGCTCAATCGCATACAGGCCATCGGCAAGGGCGTCGTCCACGAGGATCTGTCCCTCGACTATGAGTGGTACGAGGCGCGATAGGGCGCGCTGACGGATCTTGATCGAGGCGTGTTGTGCACCTCGGGGTGAGTGACGGGTCCGCGTGGCCAGACTATGGAGCGTCTATGCGTTCTGCTTGATATCGCTTGCGTCGTCGGGGCTTGCTCGGTGCAAGCGGAAACTCGACCCACACCGGACGGGTGTCGATTCGGGTGCTCTGTGTGGTCCGCCATGGACGTTTCGTGCTGGTGAGCGCTGGTGATGCGAAGGCCGATCACAGCGCCGGAAGGCACTACCGGGCTGGCTGCACGAGTACAACCACCACCGACCCCACAGCGCCATCGGCAGGCGACCCCCGATCACCCGCTTGACCAACCTCTCCGGTCAGTACAACTAGGCCGCACCTCGTGACAAGCACCCGCGACCTCGCCCAGCCGCGGTCGTCGGCGGGGCTCGCTCTTTCCCCGGCCATATCGTCACCGTCGGCGCGGGGTTCGACTCGTCGAGATCGGGATTGGGTGCGTCGAGACCGCTGCCCTCGCAGCCCTCGCGAGCGAGGAAATCCGCGCATCGGAGCACCTGAGGGCGCCGCTTCGGCCGTGAGCGACTACGTGATGGCACGCCTTCGACGGAAGGCAATGACGGCGAGCGCGATCGTTGCGGCGGGCAGGAGGATCACTGTGGGGGCCGAGACGGCCGTCGCGGCTGTCGAGAAGCCCTGCTCGCCGACGACGACGCCGCTGACGAGGTCGAGCACTCCGGACAGCGCGAACAGTGCGCCCAGCCAGGCTGGGAGGAGGTGGCTGTGAGCGATGGTGATGCCCAGCAGAACGAGTGCCGCGCCCAGCAGCAGTGCGGCGTAGCTCGTCGTCGCCCATTCGAGCCAGCGCGCGAGTTCCGCGACGCGGAACGCTCCGGCCTTCTCTGGTGGCGCAGCACTGGCCCAGGCATCGACCGCGTGCTTGAGGGCGACCCCGTCGACGGCGTACTGGATCGCGCCGGCAGCGGCAGCCAGGATCGTCAGCACGCTGCCGCCTCGGTTCACCAGCGACGGCTGGCGACCAGCGGCGGCCTGGTAGAGCACCAGAAGGCCGGCGATGAAGATCAGCGAGGCGGCGAACTGCAGGAAGTGCGCCGCGGGCCAGACGTCGGACGCAGCGATACCGACGAAGATGGCGGGCAGATCGTTGGCGTCGCCTGTGGGCGGCGATGCGTGAAGCGCCCCGGCCACTCCATCGAGGATGAAGCTTCCGATGAGCAGGCTGGCGGCCTGGCCCAGGGCTCGTCGGCCGCCGACCGCTGACGTGTCTGGAGCTTCCGATGGCCGGCCGGCGGCCTGGCTCTTGGCGGTGGCCTCGGCCATCCGGCCTCCTCGTGGTCGGGCTCGAGCACGCCTCTCGGCACTCAAGTCCGCCGCAAGCGGGAGACGTCGTCAATGCTCCGTGGGGTGGAGGGTCGCCACGGCGGTCTCGCCGAGATGCGGGGTCGGCGGTCCGGCGGCTCGGTGGCGTCGCGCGAGGCCATTCGCCCGGCCGGGGTTTTCCCGGCCGGGCGAACGCGGCGAGCCCGCCGGTCTTTCGGGCTCTGTCGTGGTTCAGTGCGCGCGGGACACGCCGGTGGCCCGACGGCCCAGCGCGACACCCAGGCCGACCATGCCGACCGCGAGGACCAGGTGCAGGTAGTTGTCGGCGGTGTTCACCGGGACGAAGTTGGCCGGCCCGTCCATCGGGATGAGGAGCCCGTAGAGGAACAGCACCAGGTAGATGACGCCCCCGATGAGCAGGTAGGAGCGGGCGCCGCCGGGGGTGCGGGCCGCGAGCACGCCGACGACCCCGAACAGCAGGTGCACCACGTTGTGCAGCACCGACACGTTGAAGATCCCGAGCAGCGCCGCTCCGGACATGTGCCCGAGGAGCGACAGCTGGTCGTAGTCGGTCGTGATGCCGGGGACGAAGCCGAGCACCCCGACGAGCAGGAACACGACGGCGACCACAACGGTGGCGAGCTGGATCGGGGTACGTGTCGCTGCCCCGGTTTTGACGGCCATGACGAGCCTCCACTATGAGGACCAACAGATAAGCCGCTTTCGTACTCTGCGGCCTCGCGGTTCATCGCGCGCTCACGATTTCTTCAGCCGTTCGGGAGCCCTCGAACAGTTCTGCACAGACCCCGGGTGTCAACCGACGACCCCGCCGAAGAGGAGGCCGAGGAGGGCCTGCCAGCGAGCGGTGTGGCGCTCCTCGGCCACGGCGAGGCCCAGCAGGGTCTCGCGCTCGTCCTCGGAGGACCGCCGCGACGCGGGACCGCGATATACCCGCGCCTCGGCGCACTCGTCCGCGAGCCGTTTGCGGCGCGGGCGCGTGGTCGCGTCCAGTCGGGTATTCGCCGAGGATGCCCGAGAGCGGCATGCTCAGCATGACCGGTCGCTGGTAGACCGGGTAATCGGCGGCGGGGCGAAGGGCCGCGGCCGCCATGCCGGCGCCGTGGAGCGGTCCTGCTCAGACTTACCACACCGTCGAGCCGGCTGCGTTACATCGGCCACGTCGGCACCGGCCTGCGTGACAGCGAGCGCGGCCGACGATCAAGGCTGCCGATCCGGCCCGGCTGGCGCTGCGGTCGTGGTCGAGGTCAACGGGCGGTCGGTGCCGCATGCTTGCGGAGGCCACGCCAGCCCACGGCGCCGGAGAGGGCGCTGACGCCGGCGAGGACCACGAGGGCCACCGGCAGGGTCGTTGCGGCGGCGACCCCGCCGACGAGCAGCGGACCTCCCGCGTCCCCGAGCTCGCGGCCGAGCTCGGCGTTGCCCATCGTGCGTCCCATTCGCTCTTCGGGGGTGGACGCGGCGAGGTGTGCGAAGGCCAGCGGGGTGACCGTGCTGACCGTGATCCCGAAGGCCACCGCGGCGGCGAACAGGGTGGTCGCGTTCGGCAGGACCGCGAGGACGACGAGCCCGACCGTGGCGACGAGCATCCCGAGGGCGCTCCCGCTGCTGATCGTGATGCGTCGCTGGTCGCGCAGCCGTCCGACCACGGGCTGCATGGCCGCCGAGGTCAGTGCGAGCAGCGCGACGGCGGCGGCGCCGGCGAGGGGGTGCAGGCCGAGGCGGACGGCGAGTAGGGGGAAGAACCCTGTGGCGACGCCGAGGATCGCGGTGGTCGTCGCCAGCAGGAGGGTCGGGATGAGGAACCCGCGCTCCGTGGTCTGCCGCACCAGGTCGAGGAGGGTGTAGCGGGGGCGGGGCTTGACCGGCAGCGTCGGCATCGCGATGGCCACCCAGAGGCCTCCCGCGGCGGCGAGCGCGCCGAGGGCCACGTAGACCGCCTGGATACCGAGCCAGTGGTTCAGCCCGATGCCGAGGAGCGGGCCGAGCACGTAGCCGACGCTCTTCCAGGCGCCGTACCGTCCGAAGTACCGGCCGAGGCGCTCCGGGCCGGCCAGCCGGGCCACCGCGGCCGAGGACGCCGGGGAGAAGGCCGAGGCGGCGGCGCCCTGACCGAACCGGGCAACGGCGAGCACCAGCAGGGACGCGTCGACGAGTGCCAGCAGCGACGCGAGGAAGAACGCGACGAGGCCGCCCACGATCACCGGCTTTGCCCCGATCCGGTCGCTCAGGGCACCGAAGAAGGGCTTGAGGATCACCTCGGCCACGTCGTAGAGCGCCAGGACCAGACCGAGGCCGAGCAGGGACAGCCCGATGTCGTCGGTGCCGGCACCGAGCACCGAGGCCACACCGTGCGCGCCGAACGCCGTGGTGAAGCCGGCCAGGTAGAGCGGAGCCAGGCCTCGCCGATCGACGCGCTGGTCCGTCACGTCGAGCAAAGTAACACTTGCTACATCCACCGGGTGCGCCTCGATACCCTCCAGTCGTGACGAGCGAGGTCGAGTGGCTGCTGGCCGTGGTGCAGGTGCCGGCGCAGCCTTCCCGGCATCGCGTGGCGGTGTGGCGGGAGCTCCGCCGGGCGGGAGCGGTGCCGGTGTCGCAGGGCACCTGGGCGCTCCCGGCGACCGACACCTTCCGTCGGGCGCTCGAGCGGGCCGCCGAGCTCGCCGCCGATGGACAGGGCTCGGTGGCCGTGTTCGGGGTCGAACCGCAGGACGAGGCCGCTCGGGCCCTCGTCGAGGACTCCTTCCGGGCGGCGCGCGTCGACGAATGGCGTGAGTTCGTCGCGGACTGCGGCAAGTTCACCGACGAGATCGCGAGAGAGATCGCCAAGCAGAAGTACACGTTCGCTGAGCTCGAGGAGGAGGAGCAGAGCCTCGACCGGCTGCGGCGGTGGTACCGGGACCTCAAGAAGCGCGACATCCTCGCGCTCCCCGACGCCCGAGCGGCCGCGACGACGCTGCACGAGTGCGAACAGGCCCTCGACCACTACGCCGAGCAGGTCTACGCCGCGCATCGCGCGACCTCGTCGACCGAGCCCACTTGAGTGCGCCTCGTGTTGAGTGCGCATCGTTGAGGTCAAGGGCGATGGCGGGCGCCGGAGTCCTTCCGGTTGGCGGGGCTCGTAAGTTCGCAGCATCCGCATGCGTCTTGGAGCAGGCCCAGCTCCCGCCCAGTGGAGGCCCGCCGCCAGAGGGCGAATGACCACCCGCCGGGCGTCGACCCCGGTGGTGCGTGGATGTGCCCTGATGGGCTCGACCTCGATGGGAGGCGTCCGCCATTCAGACGTCGGTGTCGAGGGAACTTTCCCGCAGGTGGGCGTGCCGTGGATGGGCTTGCCGAACCGCGACCACCCGGTGCACGACGAGGCAGGTGGTGAGCCACAGGACGCCGAGCAACCAGCCGGTGAGGACGTCGCTGGCCCAGTGGACGGCCAGGTAGAGGCGACTGAGCCCGATCGCGAGGACGATCAGGACCGTGCCGGCGGCGACGAGGGCCCGGAGAGGACCACGGAGCCGGGGTGCCGCGAGCACGGCGAGGACGCCGAGCACCGCGGCCGCGACCAGTGCGTGCCCGGAGGGGAACGACGCGTTCGTCTCGACGGCCAGCCGCAACGCGACCGGTGGTCGGGGGCGCCCGACGAGGTCCTTGACGCCCACCACGAGGATCGCCGACCCCCCGACCACGACGGCGATCAGCACGGCCTCGGCCCGGTGCCGCCGAACGAACAGCACCACCGCGACGAGCATCGCCAGCGTGGCGACCACCCCGGTGGCGCCGGCGTCGCTGACCCCGGTGGCCAGGGTCGTCTCGGCGGGATCGCGGTGGCTCACGAACCATCCCCACACCGGTCCGTCGAGGCGGGTCAGACCGTCTTGGTCCACCACCTGGTCGACGAGCTCTCCGACGGCCACGGCCAGCACCGCGACGACGATGCCGCCGGCAAGGGCGATCGCCCGACCGGGACGGCGGCGTGCCCAGGGGGTCTGTCCCACGACCAGGGCGATCACGAGCAGCACCAGCGTGCCCGCCACCGCGAGCGCGGTCACGAACCGCGCCCGACGCGGCGGTGACCCCGGACGAGCTCAACGACCACCGGGACCAGGGACACGACCACGATCACTGCGATGATCGGCAGCAGGTACTGGTCCACACCGGGGATCGAGGCTCCGAGCAGGTGCCCGGCCAGGGTCAGCCCGACCGCCCAGACGACCCCGCCGACGATCTGCCAGAGCGTGAACGTCGCAGTGGGCACGCGCAGCGCCCCGGCCACCGGGTTGATCACGGTGCGGACTACCGGGACGAAACGGGCCAGGACGATCGCCTTGCCGTAGCCGTAGCGCCGGAGGAAGCCGTCCGCCCGGTCCATGGCCCCGCGGACTCGCGGGGACCGGTCCCGGGAACGCAGCGCCGGTCCGGCCCGGCGGCCGATCCACCAGCCGCACTGGGCTCCGAGGACGGCCCCGAGCGGGGCGCCGACGAGGACCGCGGCCAGGGGCAGGTGGGCTGGCGAGCCGACCGCGGTGGCGGTGAGGACCCCGGCGGTGAACAGCAACGAGTCCCCGGGCAGGAAGAACCCGACCAGGAGCCCGGTCTCGACGAAGAGCACCAGCGGGACGGCGGCCACCCCGAGGAGCGCGATCCACCACGAGGCGTCGAGGAGGCTCATCGCCGGCGTCCCTCGCCCCGCCGCGTCCGGTGCGCATCTCTCATGCTCCCCAGCCTGCGCCCCGTCCCGTGTGAGCGGGATGTACGCCTGGTCATGCCAGCTGCGCGAGGAGCGCGTCGAGGGCGGCCTTCTCGCTGGTGTTATCCGGGTTGGTGGCGCGGAGTTCGCGCAGCACCGCGTCGTCTTCCCGTCGACCGCCTCGGGCCCGCCGCCACCGACCCGCATGCTCGGACCACTGCGCCGGTGCGTTCCAGCCAGACCACCACGCCCGATCGGGCTCGCTCACGATTTCCGCCGTTGCCCCGCCGCTCGACCCACCGTCCCGGGCGTGGAGGCCGGCAGCGTCTCGATGACCGAGCACGACCGCATCGAGACCCGGTACCCGACCAGCGAGAGGATCCGCAAGCTCGACGAGAAGCAGAGCGAGCTGCGCGAGGGTCCCTGCATCACCGCGATCGAGGACCCGCCGGAGAGCGGCACCGTCGTCGCCCAGGACCTGGGCGGCGTCGACAGCGAGCGGTGGCCACGGTTCGCCCCCTACGCCGTCGAGGCGGGCTACCGGGCGCTGATGTCGACCCAGCTCTCGGTCGACGGCGGCATCCGCGCCGCCTTGAACCTCTACTCGGCCACCCCGGACGCGTTCGACGAGCACGCCCAGACCCTGGCCGGGCTGTTCGGCATCCAGGCTTCGGTGCTGCTCTACGGCGTGGACACCGCGATCCACCTGCAGCGCGCGGTGGACAGCCGCGACCTGATCGGGCAGGCGAAGGGTCTGCTCCGGGAGCGGTTCAAGGTCGACGACGAAGGCGCGTTCCGGATGCTGGTCAAGTCCTCCCAGGACACCAACATGGAGCTCACTGCCGTCGCCCAGTGGCTCCTCGACAACGCCGACGCCTCGGGTTCTCGCCGCGAGGCAGGTCAAGCGCGCTGAGTTCGACCGTGGGCGCCGCACGCCGGCGCGTGAGGCGTCGGGGCCGGCCACACCTGCACGGGCCCGCCCGGCACGACTGAGCCCGGACCGCCGAGGGCCTGATGCACGGGATGCCGCCTGGGGTGTGTTGACGTCGCGCCCGATCGGGCAAGGTACGCGGAACGGTCCACCACGGTGCCGACTTCTGGTCCGACCAGCAGCCCGCACACTCGGAGGTGACCGATGCCCGGCAACGGGTCGATCGACGTCGAGACAGTCCTGGAACAGGCGCACGCCGCCATCGCCGACATCACCGTCGGTGAGGTCGTTGCCGAGCACGTCATCCCGGAGCCGGACGACGAGATCGCGCTGCACGCGCCGCTGAAGCGGGAGCACCCCGGGCCGATGGAGATCGACCCGGCCACCGAGGCCGTTCTCCAGCAGTACCTCGGCGGCGTGGAGAGGGTGCCGCAGCCTCGGCCGTCCGGCCCCGACCGTGGCGCTCGGTGAGCGCGCGGGTGCCGACCACCGACGGCCGCTTCGGGTCTCAGCTCCGACGAGCAGGCGACGAATCGACGTCCGGGCGTCGTCCGCCATCCACGGCAACAACGGCTACGGCGACAAGACGCCCTGTAGGGGCTCTGTCGGGCCCGATCTGTTCCGAGTTCGAGCGCGTCGCTCGCGTCCGCGGGATCGCCGTCTCCTGAACCGCAGTCGATGCCGTGCGAGAACCCGGTGTCAGCGGTGTGGCGCGGTCGGGCGCGGAGATCCCCGGTCGGCCGGCCGCAGCGGCACCAGCCGGTCGAGGTTGGAGACGGCGGTCAGCCCGCCAGGGCGCCCGGACGGGGTCCGGTATCGCCCTGGTCGCTGGTGCGTTGAGGGCCTTCGTTGGCGATGCGGAACTGCTGGGCGATCTGGATCAGGGATCGCCACTGCTCATCGGTGAGGTGGTGGACGTCCTCGGGCAGGGCGCGGACCCGGTGGGCGGGTCGGCGGAGCTCGGCGAGCACCGAGTTGTAGTCGAGGTCCAACGCGGTGCACAGCGGCCTGATCGTGCCGTAGCGAGCGTGCGTGACCCGGCCCTTGATCACGTTGTGGACGGTGCCCTCGGAGACGGGATCGTCGAGGTCGGCGGTGAGACGGGCGAGCTGCTTGATGTTCAGGCCGCGCCGTTGCATCGCGTCGAGGAGGATCTCACCCAGGCTCCGGTCCACAGGGCGCGTCATGCGGCGTGGCCGTCGGGCGACGCCGCGGGGGAGCGGTCGGTGGTGAGCCAGTGGGCGACCGTGGTGAGCTTCACGTTGGTTTCCTGCGAAGACTTCACGAGTATCTGGAACGCGGCCTCGTCGTCGACCTTGAACCGTTCCATGAGGATGCCCTTGGCCTGCGCGATCAGGTCCCGGCTGTCCACGGCCTTCTGCAGGAGCGCGACCTGGCTGGCGCCGTAGAGCAGCAGTGTGGCCTGGACGCCGAACAGCCCGGCCATGGTGCGGCAGTGCTCGCTGAACGCGTTCGGCGCGGCTGAGTAGAGGTTCAGTGCGGCACGCAGGCCGCCGTCGGTGGACAGCGTGGTCGACATCAGCCCGCGGTACCCGGCCTCGACCGCCTCAGGGGCGAACCGCGGCCACCGCTCGCCGTCAGGGCCGGCGAGGTCCTGGGCCCACCACGACCCCGCTGTCGGCGGATCGTTGAGGGCGCTGATGCACGGACCCTCGTAGAGCCGGCCCTGCTTCTCGTCGAGCTCGCGGATCGCTTCGCTGGTGGGGTGGCGGGTCTCGACACGCCCGTGCTGGCTGATGGAGATGCTGCCGGCGTCGACCGAGGGGATGGTGTCGACCGCGGCGGACACGATCTGGCCGAGTGTCTCTTCCAGGTCGCGGATGGTGAGACGGTCGGCCCACCCACGGGCAGCTGCGCGCAGAGCGATGACCAACTGGTCGTTCTCGACGGGATGTGCGGCGACCGACGCTCCCGTGGCGGCGCCGAGTGCCGGTGCGGGCGGTGCCCAGGCACCGGCGGGCAGGCGGCCCGTGGCGTCGGGACCCAACGCCGCGCTCGGTGACCTCTCGTCCTTCCGCACCATCACCCAGGACATGCTCCCAAGGTGAACGCCGGCGATCAGTCGGGCGCCACGAACCGCGCGACCGATCTCGAGACTGCCTGGGACCAGGCGCAGGGCCGGCTCCAGGCCAGAGACGACGCGGCCTGGACCCGCATCGACGGCAGGATCGACGAGGTGCTCACCCAGGCGCGGGCCAGCACCCCCGATCCCGCCGCCGAGCAGGCCGCCCTCACCGCCCTGCTGGGCGAACTGGGCTGAGACTCCGAGGTGTCGCGGCCGGCGCGGTGACCCCTTCGGGTCGCCGGACCACGGCGCGGTGCAGGACCAGGAAGTCGATGGCCGTGTCGAGGACCCGGGGGTGAGCGTGACGACGACGGAGGTCGTGGCGTAGGGGCACAATGACCCGCCCGTCGCGCGCGCACACACCGGAGTAGCCGGACGTCCAGCAGCCTTCAGCACCGTGACCAGACCGCCGCCGACAACGTGGCTGAAGATCCGGGACCGGTGCACGTCGAGCCCGGCCCGGACGGCGAGTAGGTGGAGCCCCAGGCTGAGCGGGCGCACGGGCGTTGGTGCTGTCGTCCCGGGTGGACACTGTGCGGACCCACCCCTGGCGGGCCGGACGGGGCGCGGGTCGCTAGGCACCCCCTCGGCTCTCCTGCCCGCCGGGCTCAAGCTACTCGTGCCTCACGGCCTCGCCCCGGCTGGCGGGAATCCGGTCATGGCCGCCCGCAGGAGCGCTTGGGCTGTCCAGGCCATGAGCTCGATGGCGTCCTCGCGCGCGAGCCCGGCGACATCGGTCAGCCAGACCAGCGCCTCCACGCCGGTGGCACTGCGGATCGCGAGGACCAGCTGGTGGACGGTCTTCTCGGGGAGCTGCCCGTGCAGCGGCGCGAGGGCCTCCTCGATCCATCCGATGGCTCGTCCCTGCCGCAGGGGGAGGTCCGTGTGCTCGGGGGGATCGGCCTCCAGCGAGAGCCGCAGCATCGTCCGCTGCTGGGCCTCGGTGTCGAGGACGATCCGGGTGAACGCCGCGACCACCATCCCCAGTCGCTGCGCGGGATCGTCCGGCGGCTCGGGTGGGAGCAGTGATGTCGCAACGGTCTCGGGGTGGGCGGCTGCGAGCAGTGCGTGTTGGTTGGGGAAGTAGCGGTAGGCCGTGGTCCGCGAAACGGCCGCTGCCGCGGCGGCCGCCTCGACCGTGGGGGTGTCTCCCGTCGCGATGAGCTCTCGCGCCGCCGCGGTCAGTGCCTCGCGGGTGCGACGCTTTTGCGCCCGACGTCCGTGAGTTTCGTAGGCGGTTGACACCGCATTGATGGTACTGCACTCTCATCGTGGGACGCGAGTACCATATAGGCTCGGGTCGTGGAGACAGGTGGACGATATGGCGGTGGCGAGCACTCCCGTTCCGATCATCCGGGCGGTGGAGGACGGGGACCGGCGGTGGTTCTACGGCGGCGGGGTGCACACGTGGAAGGCGACCGCTGAGGAGACCGGGGGCGCCTTCCTCCTGTTCGAGGACCAGATGGAGCAGGGCAAGACGACACCGCTGCACCGCCATCCCGAGTCCGACGAGACGATGTACGTCCTCGACGGCGAGATCCTCGTGCACATGGACGGCGAGGACCACCAGGTGGCCGCGGGTGGGCTCGCGGTCGCTCCCCGCGGAGTTCCGCACGCCTTTCTCGTCCTGTCCGAGCGGGCGCGCCTGCTGTGTCTGCACACCCCCGGCTGTGCTCAGGCCTTCTATCTGGGCGCCAGCGAACCGATCAGCCCTGACGGTCCCGCGACCGGACCCGTGGACTTCGCCCGCATCCGTGTCTCGGGGGAACGCCACGGCGGGATCGAGATCCTCGGTCCGCCCCCGTTCGACCACAGCTGAGTCGGGGGCCGCACCGTCCCGCGCTTCCTGCCTATGCGTGAGCGTGGCGAGGGCGGCCGTGGGCCGGACCCACAGGCTCGCTGCGTTGATGGCGATAGACGTCGGTAGGCTGGGTATGGGCGTAGGAACAGCTATCGCGCTGGCTTGTACTGCGAAGCTACGCCTTGTGCTTGCTGGAGGGAGCTGGCCCACTCGTCCCCACTCAGTAAACGAGTGGTCTTCGCCGAGCTGATAGCGCCTCCCGCTCCAATGGTGAGGGCTAGACTAGCCGCAATCGCATCGTCGGGCGCCTCGAAGACCACAAGCACATCGTACTCGCCGAATGGATGCCCGGCCGCCACGATCCGGGCTCCTGCGGACTCGTAGATCGGCGCCACTGCCTCGATGCGGTTCTGAGGGTTCCTAATCTGCGCTGACAGCGACTCCGCCGTGTAGGCGGCCTGGTACAGGTAGAGCGGCATGACCATCCCCTTGTCGAAATCCCGCTACTCTCAGTCCGAGCGCAGAAGGCGACTCTCGAGAAGCGAGCACGGTACTACCCTGATAAGATTCGAGCAACGAGTGACCGAGCGGAGCCCGCCGAGCACGCTGCGGCTAATAGCGATGGCCGAGATGGTCATTTCGCGGCATGCAGGCGCTTACGGTATTGCGGGGCCTGATCGTTGGGCGCAGCACCTACTGGTCCGGCAGCGCATGCGCTCCGACCCAGCTCCGCCACCTGCGCAGCCACGCCGGTAGCCAGCTGACGGCGCCAGGGCTTAGCCACGGGCCTCGGTCGACGGCGATCTGGCCGCGACCACGACCAGAGCTGAGGCTGGCCGCTGAGCGCGTCCTGATAATCGGCTTCTATGCCACACGGCTCGGGGTCACTGCTTAGCGGCCTCCTGTGGGGTGGCGCGACGAGGGGCGCCCCCTGCGCCTGATGGGACGCCTCTAGCGGCTGAAGATCGCAGATCGTGGTGCGAATCGTGGTGCGAACTGGGGGCTGCGAGGGACTCGTGGAGCCCTCGGAGACACGCGAGTGAGAACTCGTCACGAGGCACGCGCACGTTGCGCGCCGGGAGGGCCGCAACGTCTGCGTCGGTCACCTCCATATCTGATTCGGTGACATCAGGGACCGACAGCTGGAAGGACGAGTCCGCTGTGCGCTCGGCTCGGGCTGGGCCGGCCACTACTGGGCCATCACCAGCGGTCCTCGGGTACTCAAGGCGGCGCTGGTGACATCGAGCTCAGCGGGACCGGGTTCGACGTCGTTACCGACGGAGGCGGGGGCGCCGGCTCTCGGCGACTCCACCCGCGGCGAGGAGAATGGTCGCGTAGGTGCCGACCGCGATGATCAGCATGGCGATCACCGTCGCCGCCTCGACCAGTTCCGCGGCGCTCGCCTGTCCGGCTGCTCGGGCTGCTCGGCCAACGTCGAGACCGTTCTTTCCGTCGGATGGTTCAGACGGGCTTCTGCCCCTCCCACCACGGGTTCGCATCACCGGCTCGGTGCTGCCCAGAGCGCTTCGCGCCGTTACCTCACGCCCGGGGCGTCCTGCCGCCGCGTCGGCGCGGGTTGCCGTGGTCCACGCTACGAGCTCGTTCCGACGTGTCACCCATCGGATCGCCGGCCCCGAACGTCGTCCCTCCCCCCGGACGACGACCGGGGCCGGCTTCGTGTCAGCAACGGACAAGCCGCCGGTCCGTCCGGCGTGCGGTGACCTGCCTCAAGCCAGCAAGGGCTGAGCCCTGCCGGTACTCCGCAACGGGAGCGTCCGGTTGGCGATGTCCCTTCGTGGGTGGTCCGCGGGTCCTGTCGTCGGGGGGAGGCTGGGCGAACTAGGTGTCGGTCTGCCTTCGGCGGAAGGCGATGACCGCGAGCGCGATCGTTGCGGCGGGCAGCAGGATCACTGTGGGGGCCGACACGGCCGTCGCGGCTGGCGAGAAGCCCTGCTCGCCGACGACGACGCCGCTGACGAGGTCGAGCACTCCGGACAGCGCGAACAGTGCGCCCAACCAGCCCGGAAGGAGCCGGCTGCGAGCGATGGCGATGCCCAGCAGAACGAGTGCCGCGCCCAGCAGCAGGGCGGCGTAGCTCGTGTGATCAGCTCGTCGGTGGCGACGCCGTCGCGGTAGCTGACGCGGGCCTCCGGTTGCGGTCGTCGAGGACGTTGCCCGTCGAGAGCCGGCCGCGGCGAGCCGTGCCGCAACCACGCCCTCGTGCACGTACCGGCTCTACCTCGAACTGCTGAGCGTCGCGCGTCGGAGTGCCTCGCGCGCTGGCGATCGAATGCCGGGACCGGCGGCTACCGCGCGGGGCGGGTCACGGTGCCGTTTCCAGCACCACCGCGAGTGCACGACCGGCAACCTGCGACGGCGCTCGACGAGAACATCCCCGAGCCGCGCGGGTAGACATGTCCGATGAGCCAACGGCGAGCGGGCGGCGCCAGTTGGAGCCATCACTCGAGCTTGATCGCCGGGGCGCTGTCAACGGTCGAGGTGGAGGTGCGCTCGCGGTGCTATGAGGGACGCCGGAGATTCTCGCGGGTGAGCAAAGCGAGCGCGGGTCAAGTGTCGAAGACGGTCCGGATCGGCTGCGCAGTCGTGATCGGGTCGGCGTGGCGGTGCGCGACCCTCCAAGCGTCGCCCTCGCGTCGAAAGATCATGGTCACCCGCAGCGATGAGGGGCGCATGCCCTCGTGTCCGGCGAGCTGCAGCTCATTCCGCTCAATTTGGACGACGTAGCCGAGTTCGGGGGTGGAGTATCTCGAGATCTCTTCGCAGTGGACGGAGCCGTCCGTGAAGTGGGCAGCCGCCTCCATGATGGCCTTCTCGACGTCGACTCGCCCGCGGCGAGGCGGTCCTAGAGGGTTGGCGAGCGTGACGTCCTCGCTGCGCGAGAAGAGCTCCGCGACGTAGGTTGGGTCGCCCTTGACGAAAGCGCCGAGCGCCCGCCGGTAGGAGTCGATGGCTTGGTCGAACTCGTTCTCAGCCACAGCGGTCCCTCCTCCTAGTTGAGCGGGACCCCGCACCGACGTCCTCGCGGGCGCCGTGGTCGACAGGCGTTCCCGATGGCCGTTGGCGGGTCGGACAGTTTTCTCGCCGCCGTGGGCTGGCGCAAGGGCGCGCGGCGGCTGAGCAAGCTCGCCGAGGTCCGCTCGAGGCGAGGCAAGCGGTGGTCGTCGACGACGCTCCAAGCGGTGCGCGCCGACCAATAACCGGCTTCTACGACACCGTACCGGCCGCCAACACCGGGCACCCCGCGACCTGGCCGGCGTCGAGGTGGGCGTCGGCCACCACTACTTCGGCCCTGCAGGCCCTCGAGCCCTTCCTCCCGCGTGACGCGATCCGGCTGGGCTTCGTCGGCCTGCCCTTCGACCGGGTCCGTCTCCTGCTCGAGGCCGGGCAGGCGGCGGTGAACGTCTCGAGCGCCGGTGCGTACGTGCTGGAGCAGCGCGGGTTCACCAAGATCGTCGATACGACGTTCGTCATGGGCTTCTTCCGGTCGCCAAGCGCCGGTCCCCAGGACGTCGAGCGGTACTTCCGTGCCCTCCTGCACGCCCAGCAGGAGATCGACCTCGAGCCCCAGTGCTATACCCACTACTGAGCGCGGGAGATTCCCGCGACCCTCGCCGAGCTCGTCGACGTGCGGCGCTGCGGGTCTGGCGGGCGCATCGTGCCCGGACTACACCCGCGAGATGTCGAGCGGTGGCAGGCCTGGATGCAGACCTGGGACCTGCTCGACTCCACCATCGCGGCGAGCGCCCGGTACGAGGACGTCGTCCTCTGACCGGTCGGCTGCACGCCTCCTCCTCGGGACGGGTGAGGCGTCCACGACGCACGCACCGATCCGCGTTGACCGAGAGCTCGGGCAGGGCCATCATCCCCAGTCCCTGCAATACCTATTCGTGGCGACCCCCTGCTCGGTCGGGGGCGGGCCCGCGGGTGAGGGATGTGGCGAAATGATCGTTGCAATTGCGCTATGCATCGCCGTTCTCGTGGTGGCCGCGACGCTGGTCGGGACGAGCGTGCGGATCGTTCGGCAGTACGAGCGCGGAGTCGTGTTCCGGTTCGGCAGGGTGGAGCCTGGCACGACGAGAGCGCCCGGGATCGTCCTGCTCTGGCCGCTCGCGGACCGGATGACGAAGGTCAACATGCAGATCGTGACCCTCCCGGTCCCGGCGCAGGACGGGATCACCCGCGACAACGTCACCGTCCGGGTCGACGCGGTCATCTACTTCCGGGTGGTCGATCCCGTCCGCGTGGCGGTGGACGTGCAGGACTACATGTCCGCGGTCGGGCAGCTCGCCCAGACGTCCCTGCGATCGATCATCGGGAAGAGCGACCTCGACGACCTGCTCAGCAATCGGGAGAAGCTCAACCAGGGCCTCGAGTTGATGATCGACACCCCGGTCATGGACTGGGGCCTGCACATTGACCGTGTCGAGATCAAGGATGTCTCGCTGCCCGAGTCCATGAAGCGTTCCATGTCGCGCCAGGCCGAGGCCGAGCGTGAACGTCGCGCCCGCGTCATCACCGCCGACGGCGAACGCCAGGCGGCGGCGGCGCTCTCCGACGCCGCGGAGATGATGTCGAACCATCCGGCGTCTCTGCAGCTCCGCCTCCTGGAGACGGTCGTGGAGGTGGCGGCCGAGAAGAACTCGACGCTCGTCCTCCCCTTCCCGGTCGAACTGCTGCGGTTCCTCGAGCGCATCACGCCCGAGGAGGACCGTGGCGCGGAGAACCGGGCCGCAAGGGAGTCGGTGCCGCCCCTCCCCCAGCAGAACCCGATCGGGTCCACGGCGCGCCTCAGGTCGACACCCCGGTTGAGCTCCCGGCCACGACCTCGGCCACGACCTCGGAAAAGAACGCCGGTGCGCGCGGCTCGGCGGTGACAGAGCTCCGACGGGCTCGACCTCCGGCCCACGGCGCCAGTGCCCGGGTCGTCCTGTTCGCTGACGAGACGCTAGAGGTCATGACGCGCGGCTGGCCATGCAGTTGAGGAAGTACTTTGGTGACGGTGTTGACCTGAGTCATGGAGCCGCGATTTGTTCCGGAGTGCCGCGCGAGCGGGTCGGGGGCCGTTTGGTTGACGTTCGCCCGGACGGGTCCGCGCGCATGCACCCGGCTGAACCCTCTTCGCGGCAGCGGGTAACGGGCGCGTTCCCGGCACCGACACCGGCGCGAACCAGCACCGACGACCGGGAACGGACGGTGACGGACGTGCTACTCGTAGCCGCGGGGACCCTCTCTCACGTGATCTTGGGGGCGACGCTCTACATCATGGGCCGACGTCACGGCGCTCGCCGACGGCCGCCTCAACGAGTTCGCGTCTCGCTGCCCAGCCGAGGACTCGCGACCGTCTCAGCTACGAAATGGCGTGGGCGTCGGCCCTGATCGACGGTCCTCGAGATCGTCGTCCTCTCGGCTCCCGTTCCTTCGTGCAGGGCCCGTGCGGATCGTCCGCAGCGGTGCACCGGGCATCCAGTCTCCGACTGCGCCCTCTGGCCAAGAAGATCACCGTTAGGTCATAGGTCGACGACTAACTCCGTCAGTCGATCTCCTGGATCGACCGGACCTCCCCGCGGGTCCCGCTGTTGCGGTCGACGGGGGGTGCTGGCGTGTGGCGTCCTGCCGATGGGGCCGCGCCGGGCCATCTCCACTAACCGCTTTCCGTGTTGACGTCTCCATGCGCTGGAGCCGATCTGGTTGCGGCTGCGACCATTGAGGTTGGTCGAGGCGCTTCTGGTGTCGCCGCGTCGCGAGCCAGACCGATGGACCCGATGCCTTTCTCCCCTGGAAGTGGGCGGGCCCGGGGCCTCTCCCGCGCGCGAGCAGTGCAGCACCACCGGCGGCCCGGTTCCTCGGTGCCGTGAACGACGGGCCCGTGCCGGGCGGCCCCCCTCGCCCGGCACGGAGTACGGGGGTGCGGCCGTCAACCCTCGGGCGTCGCGACGTCGCGTCGTTCGTGTCCGCGCGGCGGACCGCCTCTGGGTCGAGGCCGCACGCGATCCGTTGCGTCAGCCCGCAATTCCTGGCACTGCGCGTCGACCTGGTGCCAGATGCGCCGGGCGTCGGGGTCGTCGGACAGCCATTCCCGCGCCTCGGCGGCGGCGGCGGCATCGCCGTGCTCGGCGAGCACGTGCAGTTCGACCAGACGGTCCCGGGCGCGTAGGTCCGCGGCGAGGTCCCGACCCGGCGGCGCGGAGGCCGGAGCTGAACCCTGCGCCTGGACGGCTGGCCGCAGGCCCAGGGTCCTCAAGCCGAGCAGGCTCATACACGCACCCCTTGGATCGTTCGCCCCCCGAGGCAGGCTGCTTCCGGGACCCGAGGCGCACCGGGGTCCGGGGTACGACGACGGTGCGAGGCCGGTGATCCGAGCCGGTTCGGCGCGATGTGACGCGCCGGACCGTCTCGTCACGAGCTAGACCCTTTCGCGCCCTCCCGCGGACCGCGAGCAACGAGGAACATACCGGGCGTTTTCGCGGGATACAAGGACGCCACCGGCCCTGACCGACGCGGTACCGTCGCGGCCGGGCCAGCCGGGGAGGGATCACGATGAGCTCGCGCCCGGACGCCGACGCCACACCCGTCGCCGATACCACCACAGAGCAACGGCGAACCCGCAGGACTCGCGGGCAGCAGCGGCGTGCGGTGGTCACACGCCACGGCCTGCTGGAGGCCGCCGGCGAGCACTTCGCCGCCACCGGCTACCACGGCACGTCGCTGCGGGAGATCCTCGAGGCGTGCGGGGTCACCAAGGGCGCGCTGTACTTCCACTTCCCCAGCAAGCAGGCCCTCGTCGAGGCGCTCGTGGCGGAAACCGTGCAGCGGTGGACCGAGATGGCCGCCGAGGTCCGTGGGCGCGGGATGGACCCGCTCCAAGCGCTCATCGCGTCCTTCGACGGGGTCTTCACCCTGATGTTGACCGACCCGATCGTGCACGGCGCCATCCGGCTCCTCAACGGCCCCGGCGTCCCCTCCGACCAGGCTCGCGAGCACTACCAGCAGGCCGAGGCGTTCGTCACCACCCACCTCTGCGATGCGGCCGCGGCCGGGCTGCTGCGGGACGGAACCGACATCCCCGGGATGGCCCAGTCGATCGTCGCCACCGTGACCGGACACCGAATGATCTGCGACCGCACTGACGCCCTCGATGAGCTCCCCGGTCGAATCCGCGGGATGTGGCGCGCACTCCTGCCCCTCATCGCCTCCCAGGACTGGCTCGACGACCACCATCCGGGTGCGACGACCAGGTGAGCCAGCACGCCTCCAGCGCTGGAAGGCCGAGGCCCCGCGTTCCGGCATCAGGTCCGGGATGCCGCCCACCAGCGCGCCGCAGCGGCACACGACGTGACAAACGCCTGCGGCGGCGTAGGGAGCTTCCCGCTGTCGCCTCTGGTGCTCAGCGGATCACCTATCGTGCCCACTGCTGCCCAGCAAACCTGGCATGCACGCGGTAAGCACGTAACGACGGATCAGATGTTCCAGCGGTGCGGGCTTCGGGCCGGGCCACTCTCGACCGCCGCCGCCTCAACTCTTCCCACGAAGCTTCCGGCGGCCCGACTCCGCCCAACCAGGGGCACCTCAGAGCCTCCACCAGACCCGGGGCGCTTCAATCATGCTACCGAGAACGCCGCACCGCCGCCCAGACTGACGTGGGGTCTTGTCATTCGATCTCGCCCCTGTGTAGCTCGAGGGCGCCTCGGAGGAACCTCGCCGCGGTCGCGCCGTGGTGGTGCACCCGAGAGCACCGGTCCACGACCCACCCGCTGATCGTGGACCGACCACGCTCACCTACTTGAGAGACACGCCCTAGGTCGACCCTGGGGTGCCGTGGCACCCCGGGTCTGGACGTTAAGCCTGCCCTGACACCAGCCTTGTGACCGACCCAGAGGCCGTGCCCGTTTGCGCTATGTCGGAGCGGTTCCAAGTCCCAGGCCAGTAGTCCTCCTGCGAGCGCCTCGTGCCCCCTGAAGATAACAATGGGTGTTCACGCGGACGAAGGCCGTCACTCGTTGGCCGTTCAGACTATGTCATAGGGCTTGGTTGCTGCGAGTGCGCGATGGCGGACGGTTATGAAAGGACCGCGACCTCGGACGAGTCCCCGCCACCAGCAAGACCGACGACGGACGCCAGGCGGCATGGTCGCGTCGGACCATCTCGCGGAACGCCGTCGGCAGCAAGACCGGCGCCTACCTCGCCCTGATGCTGCGATACGCTCTTGGGCGCCGATCAGCGGCGCTCAGACGGCGTCGGCCCCGATGACGTTACGCATCTGCTTGAGCATTGCGGATTCGCCGGCGGTCAGTGGTCTGCCGGCTGCCGAGTGGATGCGCCCGCCGACGTCGTGGAGTGGAATGTCGGCGCGCCCGCTCTTAGAGACCTGCGCCATCGACCATCGGGAGAACGCCCGCACATCGACGGTGCCGGACTCGACGATCGCCACCTGGTCATGTCGGGTGTCTTCGCTGATCCGCTGGTACAGCGCCGTGACCGTGGCTTCGTCACCCTCGAGGGCCTGGGCGAACCAGTGGTCTGTCACGAGGAGCGCGCCGGTAATGCCAGCCTTCTTGTTGTTCGACCGGGCGACGTCGAAGATATTGGCTAGAACAGTCTGTCGTGATTCTTTCGGAATCGTGCTGTGGCTGCGATAAATCAGGCGAAACGTGGTATCCGCGTCCGACATAGCCCCACCTCGCTCGTTGTAGACCGCGCTACCTACACGCCTCGGACTGCGATTACGTGCAGCGGAGGTCCGGGGAGCTTACCGCGTCGGGCAGAAAACATCTACCACGAATCCTTGAGGCGCTTTATCCTCCGCGCTGTACTCCGGGCCTCGCTGCCCCTGTATCCGATCGCATGCAAGCGTGGTCTAGTCGGGCGAAGAGTCCGATAACTCGGTTCTATGTTACATCGTGCCTTTGGTCTACCGCCGCGACCGGATCGTCTCCCGGTCGGATGAGCGCTGAACGATGAGAACAGCCATCTTGGCGAAGGCGTGCTCGGTGGGGGCATTGCCAGCCAGCTTCACAACAGTCGTTGCACTGTGAGGTCGACCTGCCCTTGGGTATTTGAAATAGGAGCCCCAGGCGTCGTTGCCGTAGGCCCAGAGGTATCCGGCCCGGTGGACGGTGTGGTCGAGGGCGTTGCCGATGACGAACTTGTCGTCGTTGAGCCGTTCCCCGCTCTGGGTCACGAGGATCTGGTCGTCGCCGCCGGTGACTTCGTTGGCGACGAGGCCGATCAGGGTCATCAACGGCACGTCGGCTTCGCGCCGGGCGCCGACGAGCTCGGCGTCGGGGTTGTGTAACGCCTGGCGTAGGCCTTGCTCGGCCAGGTCGACCAGTCGGGAGAAGCCGTCCCCCGCGATGGGCCAGCGAGCGGCTCCGCTGGGACCGCCGCCGCCGAGCGGGGTGCTCCAGCGGCCGGTGGAGGTGAAGCGGTAGGTGCCCGGCTCGAGGTAGAGCCCGGTGGCGTTCCAGCTCCGGTTCGCCTCGACGATCACCTGCGCGGTGTTGCCGACGTGGAGGGTGCGGGTGGGCCGGTACTGCTGGACGGGCGGGTTGGCGGCGGTGGCCTGTTGGCGCTGGTAGGCCGAGGCGTGGACGCGGTCGGGTAGGGGCGCTGGCGTCGACCGGTGGTGTGGCGCGGGGGCGGGGCTGCATCGCGGCTTCCTCAGGGGCGCCGAGGAAGCCTTGGCGCATCCCGTGCAGCGTCCCGTTGATGGGGTCGGGCGCGAGCGCCGGGCCGGTGAACGGCAGCCCGACCGCGGCGTGCGCCTGGTCGATCATCGACTGCAGCGCGCCGTCGCTGAGCCGGCTGTCGCGGTGACCGCCGCCGACGTCGCAGTGATCGCCCGGGAACCAGACCTGCGCGATGTCCTGCGCGGCGCCGGCGGCGGTCTGGTCCCACAAGGTGGGGCGAAACGGTCCACGCATCTCGTCCAGCGAGACTGCTTGGCGCCCGTGGGGGATGCGGGGGTCGAGGACCACGTCGAGGAATTCGTATCGCTCGCGCGACCCCAGCAGGTCCGGCAGCCCGATGTAGCTGGGGATACCGAGGGCACCGACGGAGTCCCACACCCCCACCATGACCACGGGGAGATCGGGGGAGTCGGGGTGGTAGGCCAGCGGCAGCGCCTCGTCGCTCACGGGCCGACGAGGCGCGTCGCCTTCTGCCTGCCGCTCGCCCTTGAGCTCCGCTTTGTGGGCCTGGTAGCGCCCATAGGCAGCCGCCACTGCGGCGTCGAGGGCGGCGCCCCCGAGCGCAGTTCGATCGACGATCCCGACCGTGCCGATCATCCCCGCCAGGCTGCGCGCCAGGTCGGCGCCGCGGCTGATGCCGCGGTGACGACGAGCAGGACGGCGGCGGTCACGCGGCGACGACTCATTCTTTCGCAGTGTCCTCCCGGCGTGTGAGGCGACCATGCAGCGAGGTGGGGAACGAGGTCGGGCCATTTGGCCCCCGCTTCGGCCGGTATGTCCGGTTTACGCTACTCGATTTCCGCGTAGTGGGGACCTAGCGGAGGCGACACAGCCTGATCGCATCACGCCGCATCAGAGCGGCGGCGACAGCCGCCTGATCACGGTGGGGCTCATCCCGGAAGATCGATACTACGCCGGAAGGGTGCCTTTTGCTCCCACCGCACGGAATCCTGCCACTCTCGGTGTTACAGGTGGTCGCCAGACGGGTGGTCCCCCGGACGAATGGGGTGCTGGATGACGCAGGACGCGGTACAAGTGGCACCAGACGTCTACAACGTGCTGTTCGAAAACGACCAAGTTCGTTTGCTGCAATACCACATGAAACCCGGGGACAATTCAGCTCCACACTCCCACTCCAACTATTTGGTCTATTCACTCGACGACGGGACTATTGCTTTCCATACTCCCTCCGGAGAGAGCTTCGACGCTGACATGAGGACAGGTCAGACGGTATGGCGAGAAGCTGAGGATCATTCAGCGACGAACAACGGCCCCAACGACGTCCGCGGACTTCTGTTCGAGCTGAAGTAGCAACTGCAATAAAACTGACGAGTATTCGTGAACATGTCAGGAGACAATCATGGTTACACCTACGGAGTTGATTGAGGAAGGCACCGCTCTCTACAACAAGGGCGATGTGCAGGGATATTGCGCCTTATACGGTGACGACATCGTGCTGACTACCCCCGATGGCAGGTTCGAGGGGCGCGACAACATCTTGCCGTACATGCAGGGCTTGCTTAACGCCTTCCCGGACGGACAGGTAACGCTCGGGCGCCACTGCGAGGACGGTGACCTGTACATCGGCGAGTTCGTCCTCCACGGTGTGAATAGCGGTCCCATCGCAATGCCCGACGGCAGCGAACTGCCAGCGACCCAGAAGTCGGTTGAATTGGGGGCCACGGAGGCTGCCCAAGTAGAGAACGGCAAGATCGTCCAGCACGACATGATCTGGGACAACATGAGCTTCCTTGGTCAGTTGGGCCTCGTCCCGTCGTCCTAATCGCAGCTGTTCGTGCTCAGTTGTAGGAGGAGGTCGCGGTGTCAGCACATGCCCTCGCGCCCGGCGGCGGTCGGTCGTTCGGCCCGGGGATCAACGTGAAGGTGGAATACGGGCAGAGCGGTGATTTCGCGATGTTCGAGTCCGCGTTGCCGCCGTCGTTCGACGGGCCACCGCCGCACGTGCACCGCGTCTACGACGAGGCGTTCTACGTCCTCGACGGATCGGTGAGATTCACCCTCGATGGAAAGATCAGGGACTGCCCGGCCGGATCGTGTGTGTTCATCCCACGCGGTGTGCCACATGGCTTCGACAACCCGGCCGACACGCCCGCCAAGATCCTTGTGATCACCACGCCCGGGGCGATCCAGCTCGTCGAGAACATTTACACTCTCATGGGCGGTGATGGTCCGCCGGACCCTGACGCGATGGTCGCGCTCTATGCCCGACACGAGAGCGAGATCGCCGTAGCCAACCGCAGCTGAACGCCATAGCCATCCGGTTCGGGCCGACGACGTCGCTAGCCATGGCGTACATTTCGGCGCACGCGGCGTGTCGCGTCTCGAAGGACGGTGCACCGGGCATTCGCTCTGACGGCCCAGGGGTCGGCAGCCCTCGCGCTCCGCGGGGCGCGTCGCGAACGACTCGGCACGGCGTGTTGCTATCTTCGCGAGGACGACTGTCCTCGTTGGGAGAGACGGGGAACTCACTGCCTCGAGTGGCCAGTAAGAGTAGTTCGTTACGGCGGTTGACGAGGCGAGCCGTCAGTCCATCTCTGTCATGGGCCCGGTGTTCGCGGGTCCGCATTCGGTTGGGGGGGCGACCGGTGCAGTTGTTCGCGAGGCGTAGAACACGGACCACTGCGCCAGGAATACCGACACCGCGGAAACCCGCCCTGTCGGATGCCTGTCCTGCAGCCTCCATCGCGACGGCCCCCCCGTCGACAACGACAGTTGAGCCGACGCTGCACAGACAGGCAGCGGCGAACCCCATGGTGGGTCCTGCTGCAGGCCGATCGGGAACCGATGACGCGCTGGCCGCGACGGACGTGCTATATGTCCTGGTGCCCAGCGGTCGCGGCGACGGCTTCACCGCCCCCACCGTTCAAAGCGCCGCGGCGAGTCGCCGGGCGGAGGGCTGGATGTTGCTGGCGCTGCACGGGCAGCGGCGACAGTGGGCGATGCCGCTTCTCGACCGCGGCGCCGCGGTCACTGCGCCGCCGCGGGTGGCCCAGGCCGTCGCGGTGCGGGTCCTCACCGACCTCGGAGTGCACGTCCGCGCCTGGCACGGCGTCGGCAGCGCCGATCAACCCGTGTACCAGGCTGAGCTCGCGGCACCACCAGAACCCGCACACCCGCACGACCACCGCCGGGATCAGCGCCTCCTCGGGTCGGCCACCCGGCGAATCTGGGCCGTGATGGTGTCTTGCGCACGCCGTGCCCGTCGCAAACCTCAGCGCTCGCGCAGAGCCAGATGATCGAACCGGAGCCACGCTCCAGGCAGGCCTCGTTCGTCACGTGTGGACTTCCCCCAACGACTTCGAGCAGCCAGGAGCTGCTGCCGCCGCGTCCCACCGGAGCAGAACGCACCGCCCACGAGCCGTCCCGGCACGATGGTCGGAGTGCTCGGCACCGTCGTCGGAGTCGACATGGCCCCCCTCGCCCGCCTGCAGCTCCTTGGGGGTTCGCCGACCTTGACCTTCCATTACAGGATCGCTCAGGCCTCAGCGCAGCCAGAAGAGCCCTTCACGCTTGAGGGCCTTAAGCGCACCCACACACCGTCGTCGCGCTTCCCGCGCTTCCCGCGCTTCCCGCGCTTCCCGCGCATCCCGTCCAGCGACACTGCTGAAGGGAGCGCGACGGACAGTTACCTTCTGTCGCACGGCACCCGCAGTGTCGCCGGTCGGAGCGGTCGGGCCGCGTCGGGGGCGGTGCCGATGAGGCCGCCGTGGCCCGCGGTAACCCGAGTCGGCGACGCCGGACGGTCGCCGGGGGAGAGAGAGATCGGGGCCGGCGAGGCGACCGATCCCGGGGCTGCGGCGTAGTGCCGCGGCCGCATTGCGGTTGAGCGGGGTGACAGTAGGGGTGTTCGATGAGGTAACCGCGCGCTCTGAGCACTTCCCGGCACTGTCGCTGCTGGACCCATGGCGCTCCGGACCACGGCGAGGGCGGTGACCGATGGCGGCCTCGACAGCCAGCTATGTCGTGACGGTGGTCATCGGCATCATCGTCGTCCTGGTGGTGGGTCAGCTCCTGCGCCAGCTCGGACACGACTTCCTCCGCGAGGTCTACGGCGAGCGAACGGTGACGACCTCGCTGAACGCCCTGCTGGTCACCCTGTTTTATCTGTTCGCGCTGGGTCTGCTGACTTTGGTGTCCGCCGCGGACCTCGGACTCGGCGGCGTCCAGCTGGTCATCACGAGAACAGGGATCTTCCTGTTGGTTCTCGGGGCCGTGTACGCGCTGACCGTGCTGGGGCTGGAAGCCGCGCGGAAGCGCCGGCGGGAGGAGGCTTTGGAGGACAGCATTCGTCCGCGAGGAAAAGACCGGAGGTTGCCGCGGAACTAGGAACTGTGTCCGGCGGAGGCCGCCGATAGCCCCGCTTGTTCTTCGGACCACGATCGAGGTCGTGGTACCGCAGAAGACCGTGAGGTCGCTCGCCTTTCCCGCGATGAGTGGCCCTGCCTGGATGGCGCCGGGAGAGGAGATGGAGACGTGATGACCCCGCGGCTGAGGCGCCACTGCGGAGCGCCCCGACAGCGGTGTGCCTGCTCGACGAGGTCGTCAAGCGCCGTACCGGCTCCCAACAGTCGAGGGGATCTGCGGACCCGACGCTTATCGGCATCCCCTCGTCCTCGCTGTTGAGCCGCCGGGCGCACCCTCGGGTGACCGACTTGACGTTCCTGTCGGTGCGTGGATGATCTCGCCTGTGGCGCAGAGAACGGTCGTTTCGCTGATCGATGACCTGGACGGCGAGTCCGAGGCCGACGAGACCGTGGAGTACGCGCTCGACGGAGTGACCTACGAGATGGACCTCAGCAGCGACCATGCTGAGAGGCTGCGCGAGGTCTTCGCGCCGTATGTCGCTGCCGCCCGGCGTACTAGTGGCCGTACGCGTTCCGGCACCAGCAGCCGACGCAGCTCCTCCGGCGGGGGAGGTGGCGCCTCGAGCGCTGGCGGCCGGGGTCGGCAAGCACTCAAGGCCATCCGGGACTGGGCGAAGAGCAGCGGCTGGGCGGTCAGCGACCGCGGCCGCCTGCCGAACAACGTCGTCGAGGCGTACGACGCTGCCCACAAGTAGGCAGCTCCTCGCCGTGTCGAAGCGGTGGGCCAGCCCGCCGCGACGCAAGAGGCCGGAATGAGCGTCTGGTTCCCGGTGGGGATTCGACGATCTTGTCGTGGAGCAGATCGCGGAGAACAACGGTGTCAAATGTTGCGCGTGGAGTAGTCCCGTGAGGCCCGCACTGTGAACAGAGTCGCTGGTCGAGGCTGTGTGAGGCAGGGAACGGGAGTCTTTTGATCCGTTGGTTGTGGGTTCGAGTCCCACGGGGCCCACGAGCAGGTCCGATAACAGACTTTCAATGAACCCGCCGCCCCGACCGCCGTCAGAACCCCGGATGACGACGTGGGGATGCCCTAGACGTAGACGTATCCGCGTTCGGGTGGGCCGCGCGTGCTCGCGCGGGCCGGCTCAGGGCGCGATGCGCACGGCGGTGACGCCGCGGTTGGTCGGCAGGTAGAGCGCGTTACCGCTCACGGCCGGGGTGGCGAACCGCGTCGCGTCGCCCACCGACACGGTTGCTCGCATCTGGCCGGTGCCGGCGTCGAGGGCGTCGAGCACACCGTCCTGCTGCAACGACCAGACCGTGGTGCCGACCACGACCGGGGAGCCGGTGATCTGGCTCGGGGCCTGCCAGCCCCGCACCAGCTGGTCGGGCGTGGGCACGCGCACCTGCAGCAGCCCGTTGGCGCACGGCACGTAGGCGACCACGCCACCGCCGGTGACGGGGGCTGCCGCGCCGCCTCCGTAGGACTCGCAGTCGTCGAGCTCGGCGCGCTGCCCGCCGACCCCGCCGAGGGCGGCGGTGTCGGCCAGGTAGACGTGGCCTCCCTTGCCCGCCGCGATCACCCGCGTGGCGTCGGGCAGCAGGATCGGGCCGGTCGAGCCGAGGTCGGCGTCCTCGGAGTTCTCCTGGGCCCAGCCCGCCGGCGCGAAGCCGTCGCGTAGCTGCAGCTGCGGGTTCAGCCGCAGGATCGAGTCGCTGTGATCCCAGACGCCGCCCAGCGCCTCGCCGTTGCCGGTGGTGACCAGTACGTCGCCGCCGGGCAGGAGGGCCGGACCGGCCGGCGCCCAGATCCCGCCTTCGCGGGTACTGGGGACCGCGAACTCCGTGAGCGGCCCGGGACCTGTCGCGGGAACACCCACGACCCGGCCCAGGTATTGGCCGCAGTCGCCGTAGTTGCCGCCGTAGGCGACGTAGACGGTGCCGCCGGCGAGCAGCAACGCCCCCCGCTGCAGGTGAGTCGCCGGATCGACACCGGCCGGATCGACGGGGCGCTGGGCCTGGATGGCGCCGCTGACGCCGTCGACGGTCCACAGCACGTGCTGAACACCTCCGCCCGGTGCCGCCCCCGTGCTGACCGCGTAGACCGACCCCGTAGCCGGATCGACCGCCGGGGTGCCGGTGATGCCGATCGGGTCGATGTTGCCGCAGGGCAGGGAGTCACCCGGCAGCGCGTCGGCGAGGTGCGTCCGCCACCGCACCGCCCCGGTGGTGGCCTCCAGGCCGTACAGCGAGCCGCCCTCGGTGGCCGCGACGACCAGCCCCCGGCTGATCACTGGGCTGGCGTAGACCTTCCCGTCCAGGCGTGCTTGCCAGGCGACCGCGGGTGACTGCGGATCGGGCCCGCTCGGGACGTAGCCGCTGCGGGCGGCATCGCCGTGGTAGGTCAACCAGTCCCCGGCCGGGCGCACCCCGCCCGCGGCGCTCGCGGAGGCCGAGGGCGAGGTCGAGGTGACCGAGGGAAGGGATAGACCGGAACCTGGCGGTGCGGCCGACGGTGCGGCGGGCGGGCCGCCCTGCGAGCCACACGCCACGCACACCCCGAGCGCCGCCAGCAGCGCCGACAACCGTCGCCAAGCACTCATCGTCCCTCCTCCGCGTCGTGGGCATCGTGCCCACTCGGCGGGGCGACGCCCAGCATCGCGGCAAAGATGCGCGGGGGCTCCACCTCGAGATCGCCCGACGACCCCCGCAGGACCGCCACGACGCCGTCGTGGTCGAGCTGGTCGCGACCTAGCGGCCGCGTCCCGCTCCCTACCGGAGGACGGCGTCCTCGTACCGGATGCCGGGGCCGGTCGCCGTTTCGAGGAGATCCCAGGTCTGCATCCAGGCGTGCGCCCGCTCGAACATGGCGCGGGTGTAGGGCTGGGGCACGATCTGTTCGCCCGGCCCGAAGCGCCGCACGTCGACGAGCTCGACGAGGTCCGCAGGCATCTCCCGCGCCCAGTAATGCGTGTAGCGCTGCGGCTCGAGATCGATCTCCTGCTGTGCTCGCAACAGGGCGCTGAAGTACCGCTCCACGTCGGCCGGGTGTGCGCTCGAGGAGACGAAGAACCCCATGACGAACGTGGTGTCGACGAGCTTGACGTACCCGCGCTGCTCGAGCACGGAGGCGCCGGCGCCCCACACGTTCACCGCGGGCAGTGTCCCGTCGAGCAGGAGACGCACCCGGTCGAAGGGCCGACCCACGAACCCCAGCCGGATGTCCTCCCGCGGGAGGAACGGCTCGAGCGCCTGCAAGGCCGAGTAGTGGCTGCCCGAGTGGTAGCCGACGCCGACCTCGACCCCGGCCAGGTCGCCCGGCTCCCGCAGGTCCCGGCCCGAGGCGACGTAGATGCCCGCGGGGCAGACGGAGTACGCCGCCCCGTACATCTTCCCGTGGTCCTCCCTGGCGGCGGCGTTGACCGCCCAGTGGCAGGCGCACGACACCTGGGCGCATCGCCCCTGGGCCATGTCCTCCAGGGCGCCGGCGCGCACCTCCGGCGGCGCGTCGTCCTGGCGGCCCACGCTGCTGCTCCCAGCCGCGAAGCCGGCCGGCTCGAACTCGTACTCGAGTCCCTCCGCGGCGAAGAAGCCGTGCTCCTCGGCCACCCACTCCTGCAGCCGGACGTGCGGCTCGATACGGAACACCATGGTCATCACCCCTCACGACGAACGTCCCTGGGTCAGGGTGCGGCCGCCGTCGGTACCTCCGCCAGCGGGACCGCGGGGTCGGCGAGCCGGGCGGGGTCGACGCGTGTGCCCGCGCGGACGAGGCGGCTGATGTCGTCGGTGACGTCCCAGACGTTGACGTTCATGCCGGCCCGCACCTGACCGTCCGCGAGCCAGAAGGCCACGAACTCCCGGGTCGCGGTGTCGCCGCGGACGACGACCTCGTCGTACTCGCCCTGCACGGCGTACCCGGTGTACTCCATGCCGAGGTCGTACTGGTCGGTGAAGAAGTACGGCAGGCGGTCGTGGGTCCGTGCCGTGACCGAGCATCGCGCGGGCGGCGGACGGGCCGCCGTTCAGGGCGTTGGCCCAGTGCTCGACGCGCAGGTGCCAGTCGTAGGCGGGGTGGTACAGCTTCGCGACGTCACCGGCCGCGTGGACGGCCGGGTCGGAGGTGCGGTGGTGCTGGTCGACCACGATGCCGTCGTCGACCTCGAGGCCGGCGGCCTCGGCCAGGCCGGTGTTCGGGGTGATGCCGATGCCGACCAGCACCGTGTCGGCGTCGATCACCGCGCCTTCGGCGAGCCGGACGCCGGTGACGTGCCCGTCGCGGCCGAGGACCTCGACGAGTTCGACCCCGCAGCGCAGGTCGACGCCGTGCTCACGGTGCAGCTCGGCGAAGACCTGCGCCATCTCGGGGCCGAGCACCCGCAGCAGCGGCAGCGGCGCGGACTCGATCACGGTGACGGGCACGTCGGCCAGCCGTGCGGCGGCGGTGACCTCCAGGCCGATCCAGCCGCCGCCGATGACCACGGTGGGCGCGGAACCCCGGATCGCCGCGGCGATGCCGTCGCTGTCGGCCAGGGTGCGGAGGTGGTGCACGCCCTCGAGGTCGGCGCCGGGCACCGAGAGGAGCCGGGGTGACGAGCCGGTCGCCAGCAGCATCGATCTGTAGCCGATCCGGTCGCCGTCGGCCAGCACGACCTCGTGGGCGTCTCGGTCGAGGCCCGTAACCGCGACGCCCGTGCGCAGCTCCACGCCGTGGTCGGCGTACCAGTCCGGCGGGTGGACGAACACGCTCTCCCGCGTCGCCCGGCCCTGGAGGTACTCCTTCGACAGCGGCGGCCGCTCGTAGGGTCGCTCGTCCTCGGCGCCGACGAGCACCACCCGACCGGAGAAGCCCTCCGCGCGCAGGGTCTCCACGGCCTTCGCCCCGGCGAGGCCCGCACCGACGACCACCATCGTCGCGTCGTCCGTCATCTCCGTCCGCCTCCTCTCACCGAATCTCAGCTCCCGCCCGCGGCGAGCATCGCCAGCAGGACCAGCACCACCGTCGCGACGGCCAGCACCCCGTGGGCGACCACCACCGCGACGGGCAGGTGCCGCTCGGCCGGCGTCTCTTCCCCCCGCCCCGCACCGGACGGCGAGGGCGAGCCGGGTGCGGCCCCGTGCCGGGCCGCGGCCGTGGACGCGACGGCCGGAGCCCGACGGACCTGCCGCCACCGGGCGAGCATCGCGAAGCCGAGGGCGGCGACGGGGACGAGGAGCGCGAGCGCGATCCAGCCGAGGACCTGGTCGTCGAGGAGGAGATGGAGGACCCAGAGCACCAGGCCGGCGGCTGCGAGCGCGAGGTGGGAGAACACGACGCCCGCCGGCAGCCGCGAGGCACCGGTGCGCTGCTGTCGCACCCCGCCGCGCGCCACCCAGCGGCCGAGCATCACGAACCCGCCGAGCGCCGTGAGTACCCAAGCGAGAAGGGCGATCGTCGCCGTGACCATCGCTGCCTCACCTCGTCCCGGTCGTCCGGTAACCGGTCACCTGGGTGCTCTCGTCGGCCACGCGGACACCGAAGCGGAACGCGAGCTTCCCGCCGAGGAAGCCCGACAGCCCGAGCAGCGCCACCGCGAGGACCGACAGCGCCAGCGGCCCGGCACCGACGGTGCCCGCCATCGTCCCGCGGTCGCGTCGCCACAGGAACCCGACGACGTACAGGGCGACGACCACCAGGTTGAGCACCATGTGAGTCAGCGCCACGCGGAAGGCCGGGGTCCGCCGGGGGATCGCCAGCAGGTCGAGTCCGCCCGCCAGCGCCGCGACGAGGGCCCCGAGCACGCCCAGGGCGATCACCCACAGCGAGCCCTGCACCAGGAAGCCCGCACCCGGCACCACGAAGGACGCGAGGTCGAACACCAGGCTCGCGATCCACGCCCCGATCGGCACCGTCACGAGCAGCGGGTGCCAGGGATGCCCGTACGGGCCCGCGAGTGCCGCGCTGACCGGGCGCTTCACCTGCGCCAAGCGATCGGCTGCCCCCTCCGTCGCCTCGTGGGGGCCGGCCCCGCTCCGGGTTCGACGTCCTGGTGCCTCGCTGCTCACCACCGGACTCACCTCCGTGTGACCTGCAATACCACCTCATTGAGGAAATACAGATTGGTCTTATGTGGTGTTCGGGTCAAGAGACCAGCGAGACAACCTGTTCCACCCATTCGCGCTACCTCATCGCCGCCTCGGGCGGGGTGGCCGTAGGCTGCGGTGCGTGGAGCCCGACGCGCGAGCGGCGTCCGTCGACCTGCCGACGACGCAGACCGTCGCGGCGGTGGCCGCGCTCGGCGACGAGTCCCGTCGGCGCATGTACGAGTTCATCCGCGGCGCGGCCGACCCGGTGACCCGCGACCAGGCCGCGGCCGCGGTGGGCATCTCCCGCAAGCTGGCCGCGTTCCACCTCGACAAACTGGTCGAGGTCGGGCTGCTCGACGTCGAGGTCGCCGGGCCCGGCGCGGTCCGGCGGGTGGGCCGGCGGCCCAAGGTCTACCGCTCCGGCAAGACCGCGGTCCGCGTCAGCATCCCGTCGCGCTGCCCCGACCTGCTCGTCGGAATCCTCGTCGAGGCACTGGACATCGACGATACGGCGGACGACGACACCGACCCCCGCAGGGAACGCGTCGCGGCGGTGGCCCGGCGCCGCGGCCGCGAGCTCGGTACCTCCGAACGTGACCGGACACGGCCCGGGCGTCTCGGGGTCGAACGCGCCCTCACCGCCGTCGGCGCCGTGCTGACCGCCCTCGGCTTCGAGCCACGCCGTGAGCGACCGACTGAGCTGTCGCTGCGCAACTGCCCCTTCCACCCCCACGCCGCCGCGGCGCCCCAACTGGTCTGCGGACTCAACCACGCCCTAATCAGCGGGCTCCTCGACGGGCTGCAGGCGGACACCGTCGCCGCGACCCTGGAGCCGCGGGCGGGGGAGTGCTGCATCCGGCTCAGCGGGTGAGAATCGGGGCTCCGTTCGGGCCGGCGACGAGGGCGCTCACCCGTCGGTGACGTGGAGCGTGAGGGCGGTCAGGAAGCCGACGGTCGTGATGAGGCCGGTGTAGAGGCCGCGCGCTCGTACGCCTCGGGGATCATCATGTCGGCCAGCATCGCCAGGATCGCTCCGGCCGTGAGGGCGGTGATGGCGGTGATGGCGGTGATGGCGGTGATGGCGGTGATGGCGGCGACGGTGACCGGCGAGACCCCGTCGAGGGCAACGTAACCGACGAGGGCCGCGACGCCACTGATCAGCGCGATGCCGCGCCCTACTGATCAACCTTCTGTCCGTCTTCGGTGCCGGTCCTCGTCGACCTGGCCCTGGAGCCGGGTCAGCGCCTTCTCCGCGTCCTGGTACGTGGAGTGCGTCTCGCGCAGCTGCCGTGGCCGGCCGGTGAGCGGGTCGGTCCCGGCCGAGACCGTGACCCGGAACGAACGACTCGGGAGCTCGGAGACGAGCCGCGCTTGCGCCTCATGCGGGGTGCCACGAGGGGAGGTTAAGCAGGCTTCGTGCCACGAACCGTGCCACGCGGCCTCAGACCGGTAACGGCTCGAAGACGTTTCCGCTGGTCAGCGTGTGGTGGTGCCCCCGGCAGTGTCGTGTCTCAACACATCCCGGACAGGTGTCTCACGACATGCCGGACAGATGTCGCGGGTGATCCCGGACGGGCTCGGGACGCTCGTGCATGTCGTCCAAGGCGCGTCTGGTGATCACTGCTGTGGTCGTGGAGAAGCGGCCGGTCGCGCAGGTCGCGCGCGAGTACGGGGTGTCGCGGTCCTGGGTCTATGAGCTGCTCGCCCGCTACCGCGCCGAGGGTGACGGGGCGTTCCGGGCCCGCTCACGGCGACCGAAGACCTCGCCGCGGGCCACCCCGCCGGAGACGATCGAGATGGTCTTGGAGCTGCGCAAACGCCTCGCCGGGCAGGGCCTGGACGCCGGGCCGGACACCATCGTCTGGCACCTGGCCCACCACCAGGGCGTGGCCATCTCGCGGGCCACGGTCCACCGAATCCTGGCCCGTCACAGCCAGGTCGTGCCGACCCCGGCCAAGCGCCCCAAGTCGTCCTACCTGCGCTTCGAGGCCACCTACCCCAATGAGTGCTGGCAGTCCGACTTCACCCACCACCGCCTTGCCGGCGGCGCCGACGTCGAGATCATCACCTGGCTCGACGACCACTCCCGCTACGCCCTGGGGGTGACCGCCCACCACCGAGTCACCGCCGGAATCGTGGCCGCCACCTTCGCCACCGCGGCCGCTGCGCACGGGTTCCCGGCCTCGACCCTGACCGACAACGGCATGGTCTACACCGTCCGGCTGGCCTCGCGCCGCGGCGGTCGCACCGCTCTCGAGCACGAACTTGCCCGCCGCGGCATCACCCAGAAGAACAGCCGACCGTCGCACCCCACGACCTGCGCAAGGTCGAACGTTTCCAGCAGACCCTGAAGAACTGGCTGCGCGCACAACCCCACCCACCGGCGACGATCGTCGAGCTCCAAGCCCTGCTCCACCGCTTCGTCGAGACCTACAACCACCAGCGGCCACACCGCGCGCTCGCCCACCGCGCCACCCCGGCCACCGCCTACACCGCCCGCCCCAAAGCCGCCCCCGGCGCCGACCGCACCACCGACACCCACCACCGCGTCCGCACCGACAAGATCGACAAGTCCGGGACGGTCACCCTGCGCGTCGCCGGCCGGCTGCGCCACATCGGCATCGGCCGACCCCACAGCGGAACCCACGTCCTACTGCTCACCCAGGACCGCCACGTGCGCGTCATCGACGCCGCCACCGGCGAACTCCTCCGCGAGCTCGAGATCGACCTCACCCGCGACTACCAGCCCCGACACCCACCGACCCCGAAATGACAAACGCCCGAACCCACACAACGTGGGTCCGGGCGTCCGGGATGTCCTGAGACATCACATGGTGCCCCCGGCAGGATTCGAACCTGCGCCACCGCCTCCGGAGGCCGGGCGACCATGTGCTCTCAGGCGTTCTACCTGGTCCTGGAGCTATCTGAGCTTCCCCCACCGTGCCTCTCTAGGTCCCCGGTGCGCTGAAGTTCGTGCCACAAACCGTGCCACGCCGGGCTCCGTCCGGACCTCGTCGTGAGGCCGGTTCGCTGCGATGCCCGTTGCGCTCGTGAACCTCTGTTCATCACGAACCCGGGCTATCCCCGCCATCGACTCGGCCAACGGCGCGGCCACGCTCCCCGAGGCGATCACCGTCGGGTCGAGGAGTACCTCGCCCGGGGCTCATCGCTGGTGAGGGCGGACGGGCCGTGGCCGCGCGTCGTGTCCGATGTCGACCGAGTTCAGGGGTCGGCGTACCTGCGCCAGGTGGACGACCTCAAGAGACGCAGGCCGTTGAGGGCGACGATGATCGTCGAGCCCTCGTGTCCGGCGACGCCGAGTGGCAGAGGCAAATACCCCACGAGGTCGCAGACGACGAGCCCGGTAATGATCGTGGCCGCGATGACGAGGTTGGCGATCACCACGCGCCGGGCGCGGCGGGCGAGGTCGAGCAGGGCGGGCAGCGTCATGAGGTCGTCGCGAACGATCACGACGTCGGCGGCGCTGAGGGTGAGGTCGGCGCCGCCGTGGCCCATGGCGACGCCGACGTCAGCGGCGGCCAGGGCGGGGGCGTCGTTGACGCCGTCGCCGACGACGAGCACGCGCTCTCCCGAGGCGCGCCGTCGCTCGATCTCAGTGACCTTGTCGGCGGGCAGCAGACTGGCGCGGACGTCGCCGATGCCGACGGCGTCGCCGACGCGGCGGGCGGTGCGGGGATTGTCGCCGGTCAGCAGTGCCGGGGGGGTCTCTGAGCGGGCTGTGAGGGCGGAGACGGTGTCCGCGGCGCCGGATCGCAGCGCGTCGTGCACGGCGAGCACGGCGATCTCTGCTCCGTCGGAGCGGGCGACGGCCGCCGTGCCACCCTCGTCCTCGATCTCCCGGACCTGCCGCGGTGGATTCTCGCCGGGACGCCCGACCTCGACCACCCGGCCCCCGACGCGGGCTCGCACTCCCTGTCCGGGCAAAGCGGTGAAGTCGCTTGCCGAGGGCACGGTGAGGCCGCGGTCGTGGGCGGCCGCGACCACGGCTCGGGCCAGCGGGTGCTCGCTGGGGTGCTCGGCCGCCGCGATCGCGGCAAGCGCCGTGTCGGCATCCCAGCCGGGACCGAGGACGTGAACGGCCGTGAGCTCCGGGCGTCCGCGGGTCAGGGTGCCGGTCTTGTCGAGCGCGACCGAGGTGACCGTCCCGAGCTGCTCCATCACCTCCGCGGACTTGACCAGCACGCCGTGGCGCCCGGCGGTGGCGATCGCAGCCAGCAACGGCGGCATCGTCGAGAGCACCACCGCGCACGGCGATGCCACGATCATGAAGGTCATGGCGCGCAGGAGCGCGTCGGTGAGCGACCCCCCGAGCAGCACCGGGACGCCGAAGATGACCACGGTGGCCACGACGACGCCGACCGAGTAGCGCTGCTCGATCTTCTCAATCCACCGTTGAGTGCTGGCCTTGGTGGCCGAGGCCTGCTCGACGAGCTCGGCGATGCGGGAGATGACCGAGTCGCCGGATTCGCGAACAACCCGCACCCGTAGGGCGCCGTTGCCGTTGAGGGTGCCGGCGTACACCTCGTCGCCGGAGGCCTTGGCGGCCGGCAGCGGCTCGCCGGTGATCGTTGCCTGGTCGACCTCGCTGGCGCCCTCGACGACCACCGCGTCGGCACCGATCGTCCCGCCGGGCCGTACGACCACGAGGTCGTCGACGGCGAGCTCGTGCACTGCCACGGTCTCCTCGTCCCCGGTTGTAGGGTCCACGCGGGTGGCCCGGTCCGGAGCGAGCTGGAGCAGGCCGCGCACCGATGACTCGGTGCGCGCGGTCGCCCAGGCCTCGAGGGCGCCGGAGGTCGCGAAGATGACGATGAGCAGGCCGCCGTCGAGGACCTGCCCGATGGCCGCGGCGCCGAGAGCGGCGACGATCATCAGCAGGTCGACATCGAGCGTGCGCTCGCGCAGCGCCTGCAGCCCGGACCACGCGGGCTCCCACCCGCCGGTGACGTAGCAGCCGATGTAGAGCGGCGCCCTCAGCCAGGTCGGCGCACCTAGGAACTCCGCGGCTACCGCGAGCGCGAAGAGCAGCACCGACGCGCCCGCCCACCGGGCCTCCGACAGTCCGACGAGGGTGCGGAGGGCGGGCGGGCGGGAGAGGGCGCAACCGGTGGCTCGCGGCCGGGCATCGGCGGCGGGTGGTGTCACGTCGAGCTGATGCACACATGAACAATATCTCAAGCGTTCACGCTTCCACACCTCAGCAAGTGGTGAGGCCGCCGCTGGGTACCCTCCGGTCATGGGTCACGGGGTCACGCCCGCCACGCGGCCGGCGACCGCCGCCGAGCTCCAGCGCGTCGCCGAGACCCTGCACGCGTTGAGTACGCCGAGCCGGCTGCGCATCCTGCTGCACCTAGCCGCCGGTCCCTGCGCGGCCGGTGAGCTCGCCGCGGCCGTCGGGATGGAGCAGTCGGCGGTGTCTCATCAGCTGCGCATCCTGCGGCAACTCGGCCTGGTCGTCGGCACCCGCAGCGGCAGGACGATCAGCTACCGGCTCTACGACGACCACGTCGCCCAGCTGCTCGACGAGGCCCGCGACCACGTCGAGCACCTCCGGCTCCGCGCCGCGGACACTGCCGGACTCTGAGCCGCCGAATATGGACCCCGCCGACACGACGAGAACCTGACGTCAAAACCCTGGCGAGGCCGGGTCGTCGCGAAGCTCTCCGCGCTCGACCGGTTCCTCCCGATCAGGATTCTCGCCTCTGATCCTCGCGGCGGCGTCGCTCGGCACAGGTGTCCGCACGTGGCGCGAGCGGGGCTGTTGACCTCACGGCCGACGGCATCGCATCCGGCGCTCGGGCATGCAGGTCGTGGGAGGTCTGGCGCGCCCGCTCCAGCTCTCGGGCCCCCGCGGCGACACTCCACGAGTTGGGCCGAGGCCAACCCGACCTCGACCCGACCCGACCCGTCTACGCCGGCGTCGCCGAGACCTCGGTGTACGTCGACGAGAACCACCGAGCGCGAGTACGTCGACGAGAACCACCGAGCGCGAGGCGTCGGCCGCGCACTGATCCACCGCCAGGTCACCGCGCCCGACGCCGCCGGCCTCTGGACCCTCCAGGCCGCGATCTTCACCGAAAACCGAGCCGCCATCGCCCTGCACCACTCCGCCGGCTACCGCACCCTCGGCGTCCGCGAAGGCATCGGCCAACATCACGGAGCCTGGCGTGACACTGTCTTCCTCGAGCGCCGTTCGTCGCGAGCCTGAGCTCGCTTCCTTGGCGCTGACGTTCGCCCTTCGAGCTTACGGAGTCGACCAGGGCCCGGGAGTAATCAAGTGGCGGCCTGCCTCCGGCGGAATGCGATGACAGCGAGCGCGATCCCGGCCACGGGCAGCAAGATCGCTGTGGGAGCAGAGATGGCCGTCACGGCGGGAGAGAAGCCCTGCTCGCCGACGAGGACGCCGCTGATGAGGTCGAGCACTCCGGACACCGCGAGCAGTAAGCCGAACCAGCTCGGGAGGACGCGGCTGCGGATGATCGCGGTGCCCAGCAGGACGAGGGCTGCGCCGAGCAGCAGGGCGGCGTAGCTCGTGGTCGCCCATTCAAGCCAGCGCGCGAGTTCCGCGATGCGGAATGCTTCGGCCTTCCCGCTCGGCGGAGCACCGGCCCACGCATCGACTGCGTGCTTGAGAGCGACGCCGTCGACGGCGTACTGGATCGCGCCGGCAGCGGCAGCCAGGATCGTCAGCACGGTACCGAGCCGGTTCAACAGTGACGGCTGGCGGCCAGCGGCGACCCGGTAGAGCACCAGGAGCCCGGCAATGAAGATCAACGAGGCGGCGAACTGCAGGACGTGCGCCGTCGGCCAGACGCCGGACGCCGCGATGCCGGCGAACGTGATGGGCAGGTCGTTGGCGTCGCCCGTGGGCGGTGAGGCGTGGAGCGCCCCGGCCACTCCATCGAGGATGAAACTTCCCAGCAGCAGGCCCGCGGCCTGGCTGACCGCGCGGCGGTCACTGAACGCCGACGGCCTCGACCCGTCCGGCGACCCGCCTTGCGCACGGCCATCTGTGGTGGCCTCGACCATGCGCCCTCCTCTCGGGCTCGAGCACGCATTCCCACACCCGGAGTCGGCCGCAAGCGGGCGACGTCGTCAATGCTCCGTCGGGGGGAGGGTCGCCGCGGCGGGCTCGCTGAGTCTCGGCGGCTCGGCGGCGTCGAGGACGACGTTGACGAGCCGGTGCACGGCAGCCTCATCGGAGAGTTGGCCGGCGGCCGAGAGAGCGTGGAGGCAGTAGAGGGCGAGTTCGGCCGGGTCGACGTCACCTCGAGTTTCGCCGGCCGCGGCCGCCTCGGCGAGCAGTGATGTCAGGAGGCCGAGCACCTGCGTTCGCGCCTGCGCGACCGACTCGTCCCGGTGCAGGTGCGCCACGAGCTCAGCGGCGTGCTGTCCGCTGCGGTGGCTCATGAGCGCGTACGCCTCGAGGACACAACGCAGTCGGTCGCGGGCCGAACCCTCGCCCTGCGCCAGGCCGGCGAGGTGCCCGAGATGGCTGCCGACCTGTTCCTGGTGCCAGGCCACCAGGATCGACTCCACGTCGGGGAAGTACTTGTACAGCGTGGCGCGCCCGATCCCCGCCTGCTCCGCGATCTTGGACATGGTGGCCGAGCGCAGCCCGTTCTCGGAGACCAGCCTCCAGGCAGCGTCGACGACCGCGGCGTGCACGTCCCGGCGATGCGCCTCGATCGTCTCGTTCCACAGCCTTGGCACGTCCTGAAGGCTACGTCGTGCTCAGGGCGTGAGCACTATGCTACGAGCGATACACTGTGTATTGTAAAGGTATGGATGAAGCTCCACGTGATCGACTGGAGCCGGCTGATCCGCAGGAGATCGAGAGCTCCGGGCTGCCGCGGTGGGTCAAGATTTCCCTCGTCATCGCGGTCGCCCTGGTCCTGGTGGCGATCGCCGTCATGGCCCTGAGCGGCAGCGAGCACGGCCCCGGGCGCCACCTCGGCGGCGTTGGTCGCGAGGACTTCACGCCCGTCGAAGTCGTCGGTTGCCGCCCGCTCGGACTTGCGCAGGCACTGTGAGCGGGCGTCTTCGCAAGGTCGTGCTCACCGTGCACCTGGTGGTGTCGGTGGGCTGGATCGGCGCGGTCCTGGCGTACCTGGCGCTCGGCGTCGCAGCGACGACCACCGGGAACGGCGAGGTGGTCCGGGCGGCATGGGTGGGGATGGCGCTGACGGGGTGGTTCGTGATCGTGCCGCTCGCCGTCGCCGCGTTCGTCACGGGCGTCGTCATGTCCCTCGGCACGCCGTGGGGCCTGCTCCGGCACTACTGGGTCATCTTCGCCCTGGTCCTGACCGGGGTCTCCGTCCTGGTGCTCGTCCTGCACATGCCAACCGTCAGCGCCCAGGCCGAGCTCGCCCAGCGTCTTGGAGACGCCGAGGTGTCCCATCTGGGCGGGGACCTGCTCCATCCCTCGGTGGGCCTGCTCGTGCTCCTCGTGATCACCGTTCTCAACGTGTTCAAGCCGCGGGGCACGACGTCTCTTGGGCAACGCGCACTTCAGCGACGTCGCCGGGTCGCCGGCGCCTCCGCAGCACCCTCGCGTTAGCCCCGTTCGGGTAGGCACCACCGAGCGTGCGTGCCGACTCGCCATCGTTCCGGCATTGCGAAGGCTAGCCCGGGTCTTGACCTCCCCGTATCGCCAATCTCGTTGGTCGCCCAGCTCATTCGCGCACCTCCTGTTGCCTGCGGAGATTCTTTGTCACCGACGTGCCCGGTTGACTTCTCGTTGAGGATGTCGTTCGCGCGACGCAGCTCGGCGTTCTCCCGCCGCAGGCGCTTGAGCTCATCGGACCAGCGCTGGTAGTGCCGTGCCAATATCCGGCGTCGGTCTCGGCGTGGCGGACCACTCGCGCGCTGTTTCCGCCGGCCCGACCCCGAGTTTGACCATCCGCACCGATCGCTCACGCAGCTCCGGCGGGTGCTGCTGCTGCTGGTGGGGCGTGACTCCAACTCCTCAGCTGATCGAGTCTCAGAACACGCCGAAGATTTGTACCCCCATATGGGTCTTCGAACTCCCACCGAAGTGACGCAGAGCCGATGCCGCCGGGACCGCGGGGTGGCTGACCACGCGTCCGGTGCTACCGTCAGGCCGTGGTCGGTCACGCGACGAACGCGCGTGAGCACTCTCGCGTCTCCGTCGGGCTTCGCACGGCGTCCTCGTTGCTGGTGCTCCTGGCGGCCGTCAGTTTCGATGTCCTGGCCGACGAGCCACCCGTGCACACACTCGCCGTCGCGCTGGCGGCGACCATCGTCGGGGTAGGTCGGCTGCGCTGGTCGCCCCAGTTCACGGGACTGTTCGCCACGATCAACCTCGCCGTGGTCGGACAACCGGCCGTCCACGCGCTCGGCAAGCTCCCGCACGCCGGGGCCGAGCTCCTGCCGCATTCGCACGGCTGGCCCCAGGGGCTGTCCGGGCTCTCGTTGCACGTGGCGGTGGCGATGCTGGTGGTCGCCGTGGCCGTCCTGGAGCCGGCGTGCGCTTCCGTCGCCCCGCGGCTGCTGCCGCTCCTTCGCGGGCTGGTTCAGGCGCCGGCTCCACGCGGTCCCGTCCGCCAGGTTCGCTGCCCACGCACCGCGCCGAGGGTCCGCGAGCAACGCCTGCTGTTCACCCGGCAAGCCCGCCGACGAGGGCCGCCCGTGCTGCCTCTGCTCGCCGCCTGATCGACCTCCGTCGCGTCGAGCTGTCGAGGCCGCCAAGGCCATCGAGGGCTCCGCGTCCACGCCTTGCCTCAGCAGGCGGTGCCACACCGTGACGGACGCCCACGAGCAGGTCCAGCGAGCCCAACGGGACCACCCATCCGCGCCGGCAGATCGCCGGCGACTCCCGTGAGGCACAACCGCCATGCAGGCTATGTACGCCAAGATTCCCCAACCCCGCGACGCCGGCGACCGCTCGATCTCCACCCAGGCAGCCTTCGACCGACGCGTCCTGATCGCTGGCGCCCGGGGCTTCATCGCTCGACACCTCGCCCACCACCTCCCCGCCGCCGCTGACGCCGAGCGCGTCCTCCCCGGCAGTGACCTCGACTACGGCGTAAGGCGCAGGGGCGGGGCGAGCGCTCACCCGAGGGCAAGCCTCCTTCGGAGGGCGCGAGGGCGCTTCCACCGTCTCCGCGATCAAGCGCGCGACGTCGCAGAACACGTCTTGACTGCGGTCGGGCTACATCACAGTGAGCGGCGGCTTGTCGCGGATGCAGCTCGGTATTGGGCTGATCAGAGTGCGCCGACCTGGGAAGACGACTCGCACTGGTGCGGCGCGAGCGCCATCGACGACAACACGTTCAGCAGAATCGGCTTGGTGCACGCGTCTCTGTTCGACCGGATGGGGGCAATGGTTGGCATTGGTACGAGCCTTGGTCGAGTACTCGAGTGGGGCGTAGGAGGCGGGGCCAACGCTGTGCAGTTCGCGCCGCGCGCCGACAGCTTCATCGCGGTGGACGTCAACCCAGCGTCCACCATGGAGGCGGCTCGGCGCGTGGAGAGCGTGTGCGAGACGCCGGTGACAGAGATGGTCGTCGACCTCGCGGACCCGGAATCGGCCCACGAGCGGATACCGAGCGAGAGCCTCGACCTCTTCGTCTGCCTCTATGTACTCGAGCTCGTGCCCACCCCGGAGTACGGGATGCGGTTGATGCGTATCGCGTTGGCGATGTTGCGGCCCGGCGGGCTCGCCTTCGTCCAGATCAAGTACGACAGGGGATCTTTGACGACGCGCGCTTTCCGTCGGAACTACAGTCGCAACTCATCGAACATGACTACCTACTCTCTGGACGGGTTCTGGAGCGCCGTCGCCGACATCGGGCTTCAGCCCGTGGCCATGGTTCTCGTTCCCGAGAACGATCTCGACCAGCGATATGCTTATCTCCTCCTGCGCAAGGAGCCCGAGGCGGTGGCTCTTGCGGGGCAGGATCTGCCGACCGGGCGTTAACGGCATCGAGGGTAGTCGCGAAGTCGTGCGCCGGGGCGGAGGAAGAGCAGCATGGGTCACCCACCGCGACCCCACGAAGCCAGGACGGGTCTCAATAGACCTGGCACGGTCTGAAACCACTGCGCGAGGCGGACAGCGGCCATGCCCCGGCGGGAGAGTTAGGGGTCGGGGGCGGGGCAGTTCGGAAGCTTTCAGGCTGGAGCGTTGAGCAGCGGCAGGACGATCCCGGCCGCGACACCGAGGACGAGCGAGAGGATCGCGGCGGCGACGGCTGCGCTCGCGGCCCACGGAGCCTCGCCGTGGCCGTCGACGACCGCGTCCGACTGGCTCCGAGCCCCGGTCGTGAGGACGGCTTCTATGTCGGAAGCCTCGCGGAAGGCCGGCGCGATCCAGCGCAGGTAGTAGAAGAGCGACGCGACGGTGTTGACCGCGGCGAGGACCGCGAGCCAGGCCATCCCACCGTCGAAGGCGGCCGTGAAGGCGGTGAGCTTGCCGACGAACACGGCGGTGGGTGGGGTCCCGACCAGGCCGAGCAGGCAGACGACGAGCGCGACGGCGAGCAGGGGGCGGCGGCGGCCGAGCCCCCGGAAGTCCTCGATGGTGCGCGCGGGGTGAGCGGCGACCACGGCGAAGGCTCCGACGTTGGTGACGGCGTAGGCGGCGAGGTAGAAGAGCAGGGCGGGCAGGGCATCCGGCGTCCGCGCCCCGACGGCGACGATGACCAGCAGGTACCCGACCTGGGAGACCGTGGAGTAGGCCAGCAGCCGCAGGACGGAGGTCTGGGCGAACGCGGCGAGATTGCCCAGGGTCATGCTGAGCGCGGCCAGGACCGCGACGATCAGCGGCCAGGGCACCACCGCTTCCGGCACCGCCGTGGCGAGCAGCCGCCACATCGCGGCGAGCGCCCCGACCTTGGGGATCGTCGTCAGGACCGCGGCGACCGGTGGCGGTGTGCCGTCGGTGACGTCGGGGACCCAGAAGTGGGCGGGGACGGCGCCGGCCTTGAAGGCCAGGCCCGCCAGCAGGGCGACGATGCCGACCGCGGCCGGCATGGCTGCTCCGGTCATCAGTCCCTCGGGCAGCATGGCGTAGCTGGTCGTGCCGGTCGCTCCGTAGAGCAGGGTCGTCCCGCTGATCATGGTGACCCCGGCGAAGGCGCCGGAGAGGTAGTACTTCAGGGCGGCCTCGGTGGTGGCGCCCGTCTTCGCCCATCCGGCCAGGGCGTAGAGCGGGACGCTCGCCAGCAGGAACGCCGCGAACAGCAACAGCAGATCGCTGGCCCCGGCCATCAGGACCGCTCCGAGGCCACCGAGCAGGACGAGCGCGGTGAACTCGCTCTCGCGCGGATGGGCCGCCACCGCGTCGCGCGAGAACCAGAGGATCAGAGCGACCGCGACGAGGATGGTCGCCCGCACGGCGTGAGTCGTCGTGTCGAGGACGTAGGTGTCGAACGTGCTGCTCGGCGGCTTCGTGGCGGCGACGACCGTGCCGACCAGGCCGACACCGACGGCGACCAGCGCGAGCACGCGGACGCGACCCTGTCGACGCCGTGGCGTCCAGGTCCCCACCAGCAGGGCGAGTACGGCCCCGAAGAGCAGCGCCAGCTCGGGAACCAGCGTCGTGGGGTCCTCGTTCATCATCACCATGGCTGCTCCCGGTGCGGGCGCGGTGACGGTGCCGGCGCCGGTGCGGGGGTCATCGGGCCACCAGCTCGTTGACGACGCGCGAGGCGGGCTCGACGACGTCGAGGAGGAAACGCGGCGCCAGCCCGATCACCGTGGCGAGCAGCAGCAGCGGCACGACCGCGGCGAGCTCGCGAGCACGGAGGTCCGGGAACGCGCGCGGTGTGCCGGGAGCATCCGGGTAGCGCAGCTCCCCGAGCAGCATCCGCGAGAGCGCGAGGAGGAACAAACCAGCGGTGACGAGGATGCCGACGACCGCGACGGCGGTCGCGATCGGCGTCGCCGCCAGAGCACCCGTGAAGATCTGGAACTCGGCGATGAAGCCGGAGAAGCCGGGCAGGCCCAGCGAGGCGAACGCGGCGACCGCGAACAGTCCGGCGAACCGCGGTGTGCGAGCCGCCAGCCCGCCGTAGGCACTCATGTCGTAGGTGCGGCCACGGTCGTGCAGGCTCCCGGCCAGCAGGAACAGCGCCCCGGTGATCAAGCCGTGCGACACCATCTGGGTGACGGCGCCGGTCGTTGCGAGCTGTCGAGCCTGGGCGTCGCTCTGAGCCACCAGGCCGGCGGCGCCGACGCCGAGCAGGATGTAGCCCATGTGGTTCACCGAGGTGTAGGCGACCATCCGCTTGAGGTCGGTCTGGGCGAGCGCGACGACCGCGCCGTAGATCACCGACACCACGCCCAGCACCACGACTACCTCGGCGAACTGTCGCCACGAGGCCGGCAGCAGGGGCATCGCGATCCGGATGAACCCGTAGGTCCCCATCTTGAGCAGCACGCCGGCCAGCACCGCCGAGCCTGCGGCCGGGGCCTCGGTGTGGGCCGGCGGCAACCAGGTGTGGAACGGGACGAGCGGAGTCTTCACCGCGAGCCCGAGACCGATGGCCAGCAACGCCGCCCCGGCCACCGGGCCTCCGGCGGCCAGCGGGTTCTGCGCAGCGAGCGCCGGGATGTCGAAGGTGTGGGGCGTCGCGGCGAGGTAGAGAAGGATGAAGCCGAGCAGCAGCGCGAGCGAGCCCAGGAACGTGTACAGGAAGAACGTCAGCGCCGCCGAGCGCGCACGTGCGCCGTGACCCCAACCGGCGATGACGAAGTACATGAACACGATCGACAGGTCGAAGAAGAGGAAGAACAGGATCAGATCGAGTGCGACGAAGACCCCGACGCTCACGGTCTGGAGCGCGAGGAACAGCAGCACGTAGGACTTGGGACGCCGACCCTCGCGCAGCGAGTAGACCGCCGCGGCGGTGAACACGACGACCGTCATCGCCACGAGGGGGAGCGAGAGCCCGTCGACACCCAGGTGGTACGAGATGCCCGCGCTCGGGATCCAGGCGACCTGTTCGACGAACCCGTAGCCGACGGTGGGCAACTGGAGCCACAAGACCGTGACCAGCGCGAGCTGCGCGAGCCCGGTCACCACCCACGGCACCGTGTAGCGCCGCGGATCGCTGGAGGCCGGGAGCGCTGCGAGGGCGAGCGCGACCAGGACGGGCAGGAACACGACGATCGAGAGCACGATCAGCTCACCCCGATCAGCAAGACGGTGAGGGCGGCCAGCACGCCGAACCCGACGGCGGCCTGGGCGTAGTACTGGTGCAGCTGGCCGGTCTGCGGCCGGCGGGCAGCACGTCCGAGCGCCCGAGCGCCGGCGGCGAGGTCGTCGACGCCCCGGTCCAGGCCACGTTCCACCCGGCGGTCGACCGTCCCGGCGGCCCGCATCCCGGCGCGGCCGGCACCGAGCACGATGTGGTGGTGCAGGGCGTCGTCCACCCGAGCCAGCGTGGCGGCGAGCCGGAGGGTCGGCCGGACCACGATCGCGACAGCGACCCGCTCGAGCCACAGCCACGAGCGGAGAAGGGCTGGCGCCGGTAGCCGTCCCGCCACGCGCCAAGTGACGGCGACGCCGACGACGGCGACCGCACCGGAGACGAGCAGCTCGAGGCCGGTCGGCGGGGGATCGGGCCGGAGCACACCCGGCCCCAGAGCGAGCAGACCGGCAGCTGCGGCAGCGATGGCGAGCGCGACCGCCACCCCGCCTTGCACCCGGCTGCCACCACGACCGACCGCGGCGTCCTCGGTGGCGGGCGGGGTGGGGCGCCAGACGAACCACAAGGCCTTCGCCGCGTAGCCCGCCGACGCGAGACCGGCGGCCAGACCGACGAGGTAGAGGGCGGGACCACCGGTGAGTGCCCCCGCGAGGACGGCGTCCTTGCTGACCCACAGCCCGGTCGGCGGTACACCGGCGAGAGCCAGTGCGCCGACGGTGAAGGCCGCGCCGAGCACCGGGTGGCGCCGGGCCGCGCCGCGGAGACCGTCGAGACGACGCGTGCCGATCCGCACCAGCCAGGCGCCGGCCACGAGGAAGAGCAGGCTCTTCGTCGCGGCGTGGGCGACGGTCTGGAGGACGCCGCCGGGCACCGCTCCGACCCCCGCGGCGAGCACCATGAACCCGATCTGCGCCGAGGTCGAGGCGGCGAGCAGCTGCTTGAGGTCGTCCTGCGCGAGGGCGACGAGTCCGAGCAACAGAGCGGTGCCGGCGCCGACCCAGGCCACGAGCGTCGCGGCCCATCCGGTCGCGGAGAGGGCCGGGGCCGTCCGCAGGAGGAGGTAGGCCCCGGCGGCGACCATCGTCGCGGAGTGCAGGAGCGCGGACACGGGGCTCGGACCGTGCATGGCGCCCGAGAGCCAGAAGCTGAAGGGCAGCTGCGCGGACTTGCCGAGGGCCGCGACCACGATGCCGGCGACCGCGAGGTCCCCCCACCCGCCGGCCACCGTGGGCAGAGCGTCGAGGGCGAGGGTTGATGCTCCGCCGGCGAGCATCGCCCCGGCTGCGAGGTACAGACCGAGATCGGCGGTGCGGGTGGTGAGGAACGCGGTCGTCGCGCCGAGGGCCGCAGCCCGGTCGCGGACGTGGTGCGCGATGAGCGCCCAGCTCACCGCGCCCATCACCTCCCACGCCGCGAGGAGCGCAGGCAGGGTCGTCGCGGTGACGGTGCCGAGCATGGCGCCCGCGAAGACGAGCATGAGGCCGACGAAGCGACCTGTCGCCAGCGACGGCTCGCCCGCGGCGAAGGCCAGCACCGCCAGCAGCGCGACCGCGACCAGCACGACCATGACCGCCGAGAGCTCGTCGACGGCGAAGCCCGCGGCGATGCCGTCGAACAGGGGGAGGCGGGCGGTGGGGCGCTGCACCGCGGACACGACGGCGAGCCCGACCGTCGCCGAGGCGCTGACGAGTCCCGCCGCGACGGCGCCGCGACGTGGCCGGACCACCAGCAGGGCGAGACCGCCGGCGAGGGGGATCGCGAGGAGGGCGAGGAGGAGAGCGCTCATGTCAGCCCCGCAGCTCCGCCGCGTCGTCGGTCATGTCAATGCGCTTCGCGCGGTAGATCGCCGTCGTGACCGCGAACCCGGCCGCCATCTCGATGGCCATCGCCGTGACCACGACGACGATGAGGACCTGGCCCTCGGTACCGCCGGGCGCCAGGAAGTACCAGAACGCGGCCGCGGCCAGGATGACGGCGTTGAGCATCAGCTCGAGGCCCATCATGAGCATGACGATCGATTGCTGGGTCAGGGCGCCGAACAGCCCGACCGCCAGCAGCGCCGACGCCACCACGAGGAACGCCTGGAGGTTCATCGCCCGACACCGCCTCGGTCGCGGTCGTCGGAGGCCCGCGCGTCGAGGTCGTCGCCGAGCCGGTCGTACCGGCCCCTTCCGGCGGCCAGCACGACGGTGGCGACGATCGTGGCGAACAGGGTCACCCCGAGCGTCATCATCGTCAGCATCTGCCCGCTCATCAGGGCCTCCCCGAGCGCGAACGTCAGGTCGGGGGCGGCGGCTCCGCCGCGCGGCGGCCAGTCGACCAGCAGCGCTCCGGAGGTGAGGGCGACGAACACGGCCGCCGAGATGGCCGCGGCCCCCCGGGTGTTGTGGAACATCGACATGGGCATGAGCCCGGCCGGGTTCATCATGTACATGATCATGAAGACGGCCATGATGACCATCTCAATGATCATCATGAGCACGATGACCAGGCCCAGGTAGTGCAAGCCGGTCATCAGCACGAGCCCGGCGACGGCGAGGAACGACACCAGCAGCAGGAACGTCGCGCGCGCCATGGAGTCGACACGGAAGACGAGCGCGCCCGCGACGACCGCCGTGGCCGAGAGCAGCACGAACAGCGTGGTGGTCATCGTCAGATGCCCCCTTCGCCGACGACGATGAGGGTGACGACGAGGGCCTGGGCGATCGTCGCCGGAACGAGGACGACCCAGGAGAACTCGGTCCACCGCTCCATGCGGATCGTCGGGACCCGGTGTCGCAGGGCGACGAGCGCCCCGAGCACGGCGAGGGTCTTCACGAGCACCCAGGCCCAGGCCGGCAGCCAGGGACCGTTCCCACCGCCGAGGAAGAGGGGCACCGCCATCGCCGCGGAGGCGACCAGCAGCAGCCACCGACCGGCGGTGAACACGAGGCGGTCGACCCCGGCGAGCTCTCCGGCCGCCCCGCCGGCGACGTCGCGGCCGACCGGAGAGTCGAAGGGGCCCCAGAAGGCCATCGCGGCCGCACTCAGCAGGAAGGCCACGAACGCCACCGGCATGATCACGACGAACCACAACCCCTGCTGGGCGTCGACCACATCGACGACGCGGAGGCTCTGCGCCCCGACGGCTGCCGTGATCAGCGCGAACATGTGCGGGAGCTCGTAGGCCAGGCCCTGGGCCACGAACCGGTAGCCGCCGATCAACGACAGGGTGCTGTTCGCGCCCCACCCGACCAGCCAGACCGCGGCCCACGCGAGGACCTCCATCGCGTTGAACCACACGACACCGATGGACAGATCGGCGACGGGGCGGGAGCCGAGCGGGAGGACCGCGGCAGCGAGCAGTGCTGCGATCGGGAGGACGGCGCCACCCACGCCGCGTAGCAGCTCGTCGCCGGCCACACCGCGACGGCGCTGTCCGATGAGGAGGCGGACGGCCTCACGTCCCGGGGTCGCGACGGCGACGGCCCACGGCACCGGGCGTCCCGCCGCCCTCCCGGCCGCGACCGCATCGGCCGCGACCACGACGTAGGTGACGGCGAGCAGGACGACCGGCAGCAGGACCACCCACTCGGTCGGGAGCGCGGCGCTCACGACGCGCCCTCCCGGTCGGCCGGTGTCGTCAGGGCCGGCCGAGGACGTGGGTCGGCGCTCGCGATGATCAGCCGGGCCGCGGCGAACTCCGCGCCGGCGAGCCTGGCGTCCAGCGCGCGGAGGTCGACGACGGCCGTCGGCTCGGCGACGGACCCGGAGATGGCGGCCCGGGCGGACAGCAGCTTGTCGTCGAGCGAGGCCATGACCTCGCTCTCGCCGACGCCGGAGGACCTGAGCATCCAGCGCAGGAGTCGCGACCGGTGGACGCGCCTGCGCAGGGCGTCCAGGTCGCCGAGCACCTGCGCGGGGTCCTCGTCCTCGCCGAAGAGCACCGCGTCCCGTAGGTCGCGAGCCCGTGCGGCGGGGCCGGCCCAGCCGGCGAGGGCGAGGACCCGTGCCGTCGACGTCAGGGCCCGAGCTGCGTCGGGCACGTCGTCGGCCTCGTGATCGTCGGCGTCGAGGAAACGCGAGTCGGCCTCCTGGATGACGTCGCCCTGCAGGGTCACATCAACGACCAGCCCGCTCGGCCACTCCGGCAGCACGGGACCCAGTGCGACGTGCAGCCGGTCGAGCGCGAGACCGTCGCGGTCGTCGCCCAGATCGGCCATCGCCAGCCCACCGGGCAGCTCCATGCCGCCGCCGTGGTGGTGATGCCCCCCGCCGTGGTCCCCGTGCTCCCCGTGGCCGGTGTCGTCCTCGGCCGGGTCGGAGCCGGCATCGCCGCCGTGTCCGGCGTGGCTTCCCGCCTCGTCCTCCCGCCCGGCACGGGCGGCACCGGAGTGCCCCGCGGCCGCGCCGTCCCTCGGTGCTCGGGAGCGCTGCCCGGCGAGGTCGCCCAACACCGCGATCGCGCCGTCGAGCGCGCCGACGACGTCCTCGTCCCTCATGATCCGCACCCGGGCGCGAGGAGCGGGCACGCCGAGCCACACGTCGTCGATGACCGACTCGAGCTCCGTGCCGGGCAACCCGACGACGACGAGGACGTTCGCGTCCGCCGGTGCGATCGCGATCGGCCAGCAACGCCGGGCCAGCTCCTGCTCCACGCGCGCTCGGAGGCGGTCGGTGCCGACGGCGCCGACGACGAGGATGTGGGGACGTCCGGTCGCGATCCGGAGGAGCGCATGTCTCAGGTCCATCGGAGCGCCCCCTCGCGCCAGGCGTAGAGCACGCCGGCCATGAGGAGCGCGAGGAAACCGAACATCTCGACCACGGACGACGGACCCATGCGGGCGACGACCAGGGTCCAGGGGTACATGAAGATCATTTCCATGTCGAAGGCCAGGAAGACCATGGTCACGACGTACCAGCGCACGTGGAACCGCGAGAGCGGGTGCTCGACGGGCGGCAGGCCACCGGCATGCGGCATCACGCCCGTGAGCGGCGGTGCGACGCTGACGGCGCGCGCCAGGGCGCGCACGCCGACGACCAGCAGGACGCCGACGGCCAGCAGCACCAGGGTCGGCACGAGCTCATCCACTGCGGCCTCCTCTCGACCTCGACCGTACCCCCAGGGGGTATACGCGATGCGGCGAACATAGGGGGTAGGGGTATCGAACGCAAGCGTCTCGAGCTCGTCGAGGGCGGAGCTCTCCGCGCTCCCAGGAGGCGTAGACGCCTCTGATCTGGGGATACGCGGCGGGAGGCGCCGCCGAGGCGTTGCTCCCGACGGCCGCGCTTGACACACTACCCCCCGAGGGTATCGTCGAGCACGTCGAGAGGAGCGGGCGATGAACGGATACGCCGCGGAGAAGGACGCCTACCTGAAGCGGCTGCGTCGCATCGAGGGTCAGGTGCGCGGGATCGCCAAGATGGTCGACGAGGACAAGTACTGCATCGACGTCCTGACCCAGGTATCCGCCGTCACCAGCGCGCTCGAGAACGTCGCGCTCGGCCTGCTCGACGACCACCTCAATCACTGCGTGGCCGAGGCGGCAGCCCAGGGCGGCGACGTGGCGAGCGACAAGATCGCTGAAGCCAGCGCAGCGATCGCACGACTCGTGAAGTCCTGATCGCCTCAGCGAGGCGCGGCGCTGTCCGCGCCTCCCCGGCTGCCCTGCACCGCCGGCCGCTTCCCCTGGACGCCGGCGCACATCGATCCACCCGGCCGCCGCGCAGCGGTCGACGAGAACGGAGACGACCCCGTGAGCCGGACGAACACCTACACCGTCACCGGCATGACCTGCGACCACTGCGTCGCGTCGGTGCGCGAGGAGGTCGGCGAGGTGCCGGGCGTGTCGGACGTCGACGTCGACCTCGCCAGCGGTCGCGTGCTCGTCACCTCGGAGAGCCCCCTCGACGACGCCGCGGTCCGGGCCGCGGTGGAGGAGGCCGGGTACCAGCTCGAGGGCTCGGGAGCGACGTCGTGAGCGCCACGAGCACGGAGAGGGCGGAGCCCCGGGCGGTCCGGCCCGCCGATCCCCTCGAAGGGCGAACCTCGGCGCGTCCCTCGCGGCGGTCACGGCTCGGTCGCCCCGCCGTCCGCCTCATCGGCTTCGCGCTCGCGCTCGTGCTCGCGCTCGCCGCGGGGGCGACCATCGCCGCGTTCGCAGGACCCACGCCGGTCCCCGCGGCGGCGCCGCCACCCGTCCCTGCACCAGCACAGGGGCCGGCCGTCGTCAGCGCCCCGACCGCGGCAACGGGCGCCAGCGGCCTCGCCGTCTCCCAGGACGGCTACACGCTCGACGTCCTCGCCGCGCCGACGCAGGCCGGCAGCCCCGGCGAGCTGGCCTTCCGCGTCCTGGGTCCGGGCGGTGCGCCGGTGACAGCGTTCACCCCGACCCACGACAAGCCACTGCACCTGATCCTGGTGCGACGCGACCAGAGCGGCTTCCAGCACCTCCACCCGGTCATGGACCCGGGCGGCACCTGGCGCACCACGACGGCCCTCGCCGCCGGGGACCACCGAGTCTTCGCGGACTTCGCGCCGGACGGGCGCAGCGAGGCGATGACCCTCGGACGCGACATCGCGGTCGCCGGCGACTTCCGCCCGGTGCCCCTGCCGCCCCCGTCCACCACGGCCACCGCCGCGGACGGCTACACGGTGACCCTGACGGGCGCCCTCGTCCCCGGCACCGCGAGCCCCGTGACCCTCTCGGTCTCGCGGAACGGAGCGCCCGTGACCGACCTGCAGCCCTACCTCGCCGCGTACGGCCACCTCGTCGCCCTGCGGACCGGCGACCTCGCCTACCTGCACGTGCACCCCACCGGCAGCCCCGGCGACGGGCGCACCCCAGCAGGACCGGCGATCGAGTTCCTCGCCGAGGTGCCCTCGGCCGGGCCGTACAGGCTCTACCTCGACTTCGCCCACCAGGGCGTCGTTCGCACCGCCGAGTTCACCGTCGTCGCCGCGTCCAACCCGGGGACGCCGGTCAGCGCCCTGAGCGGACACAGCGAATCGAGCGCACCGCATGGCCACTGATCACCGTTTGTCGAGCGTCGAGGGCGACAGCTCCGAGGCCGCCCAGGAAGGACACGCAGGATGAGCACCGTCACCGAGAACACTCGCGCGATGGCGCAGGACGCGGCAACGGCGCACGAGGTCGAGCTCGTCCTCAGCGGCATGACCTGCGCGTCGTGCGCGAACCGCATCGAGCGCAAGCTCAACAAGCTCGACGGGGTCGAGGCCACGGTCAACTTCGCCACCGAGAAGGCGCGCGTCGCCGTCACGTCCGACGTGACCGCCCAGGACCTGATCGGCGCGGTCGAGTCGGCCGGCTACACGGCGTCCGTCCCGACGCCACCGTCGACGGAGGACAGCGACCGCGAGGCCGGCGAGAACCGCGACGGCGAGGCGGACAGCCTGCGGACCCGGCTGCTCGTCTCGCTCGTCCTCTCGGTCCCCGTGGTGGTCCTCGCCATGGTGTCGGCGGTGCAGTTCACCTACTGGCAGTGGGCCTCGCTGGCGCTCGCCGCCCCGGTGGTCGTGTGGGGTGCCCTGCCGTTCCACCGCGCCGCGTGGGCCAACCTTCGGCACGGCACCGCGACCATGGACACGCTCATCTCGCTCGGCACCCTTGCCGCCTTCGGCTGGTCGTTCTACGCGCTCTTCCTCGGCACCGCGGGCGTGCCCGGGATGACCCACCCGTTCGAGCTGTCCATCGCACCGACCGACGGCGCCGGCAACATCTACCTCGAGGTCGCGGCCGGGGTGACCACGTTCATCCTGGCCGGCCGCTGGTTCGAGGCCAGAGCCAAGCGCCGCGCCGGAGCCGCCCTGCGCGCCCTGCTGGAGCTCGGCGCCAAGGACGTCGCGGTCCTGCGGGACGGCGTCGAGCACCGGGTCCCGGTCGAGCAGCTGGAGGTCGGGGACCGCTTCGTCGTGCGGCCGGGGGAGAAGATCGCCACCGACGGCGAGGTCGAGGACGGCAGCTCCGCGGTCGACGCCTCCATGGTCACCGGGGAGTCGGTGCCCGTCGAGGTCGGCAGAGGTGACGCCGTCATCGGCGCCACCGTGAACGCCGGCGGCCGCCTCGTCGTCCGCGCGACACGGGTCGGCGCGGACACGCAGCTGGCCCAGATGGCGCGTCTGGTCGAGGACGCCCAGACCGGCAAGGCCGCCGTTCAGCGCCTCGCCGACCGTGTCTCGGGCGTCTTCGTCCCGATCGTCATCCTGCTCGCCGCCGCCACGCTCGGCTTCTGGCTGACCGCCGGGGTCGGAGCGGCCGGCGCCTTCACCGCAGCCGTCGCGGTCCTGATCATCGCGTGCCCCTGCGCGCTGGGGCTGGCCACACCCATGGCGCTGATGGTCGGGACGGGCCGGGGCGCCGCACTGGGCATCCTCATCAAGGGCCCCGAGGTGCTCGAGTCGACGCGTCGGGTCGACACCGTCGTCCTCGACAAGACCGGCACCATCACCGAGGGCCGCATGTCGCTGGTCGACGTGCACCCCGCCGCCGGGGTGGACGCCGACGACGTCCTCCGGCTCGCCGGTGCCCTCGAGGACGCCTCGGAGCACCCCATCGCCCGGGCCATCACGACGACGGCCCGCGGCCGCTCGGACCGGCCACTCCCCGCCGTCATGGAGTTCGCCAACGACGAGGGCCTCGGGGTGCACGGCACCGTCGACGGCCACGCGGTCCTCGTCGGCCGGCTCCGCCTGCTCGAGGACTGGTCGGTGGCGATCCCCGCCGACCTCACCGAGGCGAAGTCGGACGCCGAGGCGCACGGACACACCGTCGTGGCCGTGGCGTGGGACGGCGCAGCGCGCGGCCTGCTCTCCGTCGCCGACACCGTCAAGGAGGGCAGTGCCGACGCCGTGCGCGACCTGCGGGCGCTTGGCCTGACCCCGGTACTGCTCACCGGGGATGCGGCGCCAGCCGCTCGCGCCATCGCGTCGGAGGTCGGGATCGACCCGGAGCGGGTTATCGCCGAGGTCATGCCCGCCGACAAGGACGAGGTCATCGCCCGCCTCCAGGCGGAGGGCAAGGTCGTGGCCATGGTCGGCGACGGTGTCAACGACGCCGCCGCGCTCGCACGAGCCGACTTGGGGCTGGCGATGGGCACCGGCACCGACGTGGCGATCGAGGCCAGCGACCTCACCCTGGTGCGCGGCGACCTGCGGGCCGCGGTCGACGCCATCCGGCTCTCCCGCCGTACGCTGTCCACGATCAAGGGCAACCTGTTCTGGGCGTTCGCCTACAACACCGCGGCGCTGCCCCTGGCCGCGGCCGGGCTGCTCAACCCGATGCTCGCCGGGGCCGCCATGGCGTTCTCGTCGGTCTTCGTCGTCGCCAACAGCCTGCGCCTGCGCCGCTTCGCGAGCACCACCACCTGACGTCGCCCGTTCGCCCGCCCGCTGAGCACGGGCGGGCGAACGGGCACGGTCGGTCAGACCCTGGTGAGCAGGGCCTGCATCTCGGTGATCTCCCGCTGCTGATCAGCGACGACGGCGGCGGCGAGCTCCTTGGCCTGCGGGTTCAGCCCCTGAACCTGCTCGGTCTGCGCCATCTGCACGGCGCCGGTGTGGTGCTCGATCATCATCTGCAGGAACATGCGGTCGAACGCGGGGCCGGACTGGGCCGCGAGCTGCTGCATCTGCGCCTCGCCCATCATTCCCGGCATGGGCATGTCGCTCATGGGCATGCCTGGCATCCCCGGCATGGCGGTGGAGCCGGGCTGGGGGCGTGGCGCGGCCCAGGCGTCCAGCATCTGGTTCATCTGCTCGACCTCCGGCCCCTGCTCCTGGTCAATGCGAGCAGCGAGGTCCTTCACCTCCTGCGACGCCGCTCGCGACGAGGCCTGCGAGGACATGGCGATGGCCTGGGTGTGGTGGGGGAGCATCCCCTGGGCGAACACGACGTCCGCGGCGTTGTGCTCGGGCGAGGCCGGCGCGGATGCGGATGTCGCCGATGCCGGCGGTGCGGGAGTAGGGGCTCCGGCTGTGGGAGCGTTCGTGGAGTCGGAGCAACCCGCCGCCAGGACGGCAGCGGTGGAGGCGGCGAGGACGCCGCCGATGAGACGGGAACGCACGAGGTCTCCTTCGGCTGAGCGCCGACCGGTGCGCAACGAGGTCGGCGCCAAGAACAGGACGCGGCGCCGCCGCACGGCGCGCTGCGAGAGCGCCCGTGCCGGCGGTGGGCCGACCTACAGCCGGAGGACCTGCAGTTGCGCGAGCCGCGTAGGGGTCGGCGGAGCTCGCGGCACGATCGCCGGGGCGACACGTGCGCCAACCGATGTCGCGCTCTCAAGACGGCCCAGGGCCGCGACCAGGACGAGCGCGAGCAGTGCCGCAACGCCGATCAGAGCCGCGAGGCACATGTGCAGCAGCGAGCTGGCGTGATCGTGACCGCCCTTGTCCGTGTGGTCGTGCAGCAGCGCCGCGGAGCTGGCCGACCCCGTTGCGGGCACCGTCGCGGTCTCGTGACTGATTCCGTCGTGGGCCGTCGGCGGGAGCCCGTCAGCCGTCGCGCCGCGCTGAATGGAGGACGCCGAGGTGCCACCCGGCGCGGCAGTGGCGTGACCCGTGGCGACGGCACCGGTATCGGCGGTCGTGTGCTGGTGGGCGCCCACCACGTGGTGCATGAGGACCAGCCCGAGCGCGGCCACGAGAAGGGCGAGGCGTCCCGTCCACGTAGCCAGGAGCATCGCCGACACCGCTCTCGGCGAGCGACGCCGCGAGCGACCGTGCCGGCGGATCACGGCCGCGACGGTACCGAAGGCATCGTCCCGCGGACGTGTGGAGGCGTCGCACCTACGCCACGACGGCTCCGCGAGCCCATTCGCCCGCCGGGTTCCCGCCCGAGCTCACGCGCGAGGGCATCGGTCTCGCGGGCCGTCAGACTCGTCGGCGGAGAACGAGGGCGACTGCCCCGGCGATGACGACGACGGCGACGAGGGCGAACACCCACGTCGGGACGCTGCCGCTGCCCGTGTCCTGGTCGGCCCCGGCGGCCGGCGAGGGAGGCGCGGACTGGTGGCCGCCGTGCGCCGAACCCGCGGCCGCGTCAGCCGGCGTCGGACTGCCCGCCGGCCCCGCAGTGCCCGCCGGCGACGGGGTGGTCAGGGTGAACGACAGCGAACCACTGGTCGGGTGCCCGTCACTGGAGACGATGCGGTAGCCGATCTCGTAGACGCCGGCCACCGGCAGCGGGCCCACCGGCACCGTGAGGACGTTGCCGGCCGCCGTTGACGGTCCCGCCTCGCGGCGGGCGCCGTCCGGCCCGACAACGGTGAGGGTGCTCAGGCCCGGCTGAGGTGTCTGGTCGAAGGTCACCGACACCTGCGTCGGCGGGGCGGAAACGGTCGCTCCGTCCGCGGGATCGCTGCTGCTCACGATGTCGTGGGCGGCGGCCGGGCCGGCGGTGAACAACAGCGTTGCCAGAGTGAGGAGGACGGCCGCGAGGACCGCGACCGGTCGGGAAGCTCGTAGGACGGCGCGCGCCGTCAGGGTGTCGGGCATGGTGGTCCTCTGTCGCGAAGGGGCATCGTCGGGGAATCACCTCCCGACGGGGGCCCCCGGCGCGGATGGCGGTCGACGGCGCGCAATCTGGGCCCGAGCTTGACGGCGGGCGACGACCCGACAGTGGACCGAGGCCTGTCCGGGGCCGGGATCACGATGTCGGCGGAGGACGACACCTTCGCCCACCAGGTCACGGCGACTCGGCGGACCCAGAGGTCCGAGACCCGCAGCACGGCCCGGTCGGCGTGCACGATCCCGACCGCGAGGACGACAGCCACCGCGAGGTGGGCCAGGAGCATTCCGGGCCCGTGCGGCGTCGGCGCGTGCATCGTGTGGAGCGGCTGGTCAGTGCCCATCGAGCTGGACAGGCTGAGATGCAGGGCGAGCTGCCCGGAGGCGAGGACCGTCGGCGTGCGCGCGACATGAGGCGGAAGGGCGCCGACGAGCGCGGTGCCCAGCACGACGAGCGCGGCCACGAGCGCGGCCGTGCCACCCCCCAGAACCGTCCCGCCAGCCTGCTCGTGCGCCGCGAGCCCGAACACGACCGCGAGCAGCCCGAACGCGACGGCGCGCATCAGAGACACTCGGGAGGCTGTCACAGGCGCGCACGCTAGCGAGCACCGTCGGTCCGCAGGCTCAAGATGAGAACACCAGGAAGCACCAGCTCCGCTTCGGCACCGACGATCAGCCGAGCGAGCGCGCCCGCATGCTCACGGCTGGGTCGTTGGCCGCGGACTGGCCGGCTCGGAGACCGGCGCCGACGTCGAGACGGGCGGCGGCGCGGTCGGCGACGAGGGCGCGGGTTCGCTCCCGCTGTCCAGGAGAGCCGCCGCGTAGGTGCCGCCGGCGATCACCAGCATGGCGAGCAGCGTCAGGGGACCGGTCCAGCGCCCAGATCCTGCCTGGCTCCGCTCGGGCTGCTCGGGCTGCTCGGGCTGCTCGGGCTGCTCGGGCTGCTCGGGCGTCTCGGTCACGTCCACCTCACTCTCGTCCGGGACTCGCCAGCGGTCGGTGGGACCGCGCCGGACCTCAGCTCGTGCACAGCACACCACGTGCCGACGTGGAGCGGAGTCCCGGCTGGATGCCCTCGCCCTCGGCGGCCTTGTCGTGACCTCCCCGTTACCCTCAGCCGCATGGCGAGCGGAGCGGCGACGGGGGAGACCCGCGGTCGGCCGTTCCTGCGCTCTGCGACCGCCGCCCTATTGGCCGCGGTTACCGCCACGGCCGGGCACGTGGCCGGCGCCGGGAACCTGTCGACCGCCACACCGATGGTGCTCAGCGTGCTGGGTATCGCGGCCGGCTCCACCGGGCTCGCGCTGTGGAGTAACGCCCTGCGTCGGCGATGCTGGGAGGCGCTCGCCCTGCTCTGGCTCGGGCAGCTCGGTGTCGAGACCCTGCTGGTCTGCGACGGAGGGGAGCTCGACCGGCCGCTCGCGGCCGCGTGTGTGCACGTCGCTGCCGGTCCCCTGGTCGGACTGCTCCTGATGGGCGGCCGACGCCTGCTCGACGACGCCTCGGCCGCGCTCGACGTGTTGCTGCCCCGCTGCTGGGCAGATCCGACTCGGCCCACCTCGCTGGACCGCGTGGCGTGCCTGTCCGCGGGCCCTGTGGTGCTACGGGCGCAACGCCGAGCTGGCGGCCGCCGTGTCCGGGGGCCGCCGCGACCGGCCTGACGTCCCGGTTCCACTCCGTCGCCGTTGCGCGTGCTCCTGTCGTGCTCGGCCACGTCGCGTCAGCACGCGCGCCGTCCCTCGAGGGCGATCAGCGCCGAGGAGCGCAATCCGGTGAGCTACGAACGTGTCCACCGCCCCCTGCCCTCGCCTGCTTTCTCCGGCGGGAACGGGCAAACCCTTCACCCACGGGAGCCTCTTCGGGACCAGGACGAGCCGGCGACGGATGCCTTCCCCGCCGCCGCTGAGGTGACGCAGCGCCGAGCGGCGAGACACCGAGCTCGAAGGACTCAGGAGGGCCTTGACGTCGGCCTTCGCCGAGCCCTCGGCGCGGCGGTCGTCGGCGCTCTCGGCGCCGCCTCCCTCCTGCTCGGCGTGCTTCTGCCTCGAGATGGGCCTTCGGTCGGTCGAGGGCCAGGAGACGAGACGCCTGTGGCGGCGGCGCCGGCCCCGGTGCGGCTGGATCCGCTGGCGTTCGCGGACGACGGGTGCGTCGCCCTGCCTGCCCGCGGCGGTGTGCGATCGGCGACGGTGGTGCTCGATGCCGGGCACGGAGGTCCTGACCCGGGTGCCGGCGGAAGGACGCCGAACGGCGCGACCGTGCTCGAGAAGGAACTGACGCTGGCCGTGTCCCTGGCGGCGGCAGACAGCCTGCGTGACCGCGGCACCACGGTCGTCCTCACTCGCTCGACCGACGCACTCGGCTCACCCGTCGAACCTGGCGACGTGCAGGACGGGGCGCTGACGACGGACGCGAGCCAGGAGGACCTCGAGGCGCGCGTGCGCTGCGCCAATCTGGCTCGCGCCGATGCGCTCGTCTCTGTGCACCTCAACTCCTTCGCCGACACAGCCGTCGGCGGCACCGAGACTCTGTACGAGCCCGACCGACCTCTGGCACCGAGGAGTCGCGCGCTCGCGCAGTCGCTGCAGACGTCGATCCGGACGCGCCTGTCGGAACTGGGCCGCCCGCCCGCCGACCGCGGCGTCCTCGACGACTCGGCCGGCGGAGAGTCCAGCAGCGGCCACCTCGTCCTGCTGGGTCCGCGCGTTCCCGGCTACATCGACGAACCCAGCGCGATGCCGGCAGCCCTTGTCGAGCCGCTGTTCATCACCAACCCCGCCGACCTTGACGTGGTCGCCTCGTCGGCGGGCTCGGCGGCTCTGGGAGAGGCAGTGTCCGGCGGCATCACGGAGTACCTCATCGGCGCCCGGCGCCGCTGAGTCGACGCAGCGACGGAACCTCCGCAGATGGGGCCGCGGTGCCGGATGCGCTCCGTCTCGCTCTGCCTCGGGGCGGCGGCGAAGCCACACCACGGACCCGTTGATACATGCGAATGTGTGCATGTATCTTGGCGCCGTGGGACACGGACATGGTCATGGACACGGGCAGGCTGGTCACGACGACCGCCGACGGCTCGGCTTCGCGCTCGGCGTCACCGCCGTCGTGCTGGTCGTCGGCGCGGTGGGCGCGGTGCTCACCGGGTCGTTGGCGCTGCTCGCCGACCTCGGCCACGTCGGCACGGACGCCGTCGCGCTGGCCACGGCACTGGTCGCCTCTGCGCTTGCTGCGCGGCCCCCGAGCCGACGCCGGACCTTCGGTCTGGGCCGTGCCGAGGTGCTGGGTGCCGCGGTCAATGCGGTCCTGCTGCTGGGCGTGACGGTGTGGGTCGCGATCGAGGCCGTCGCGCGTCTCGCCACACCTGCCGAGGTCCCGGGTGGCGGCCTGCTGCTCTACGGCATCGTCGGGCTCGTCGGAAACGTCGTCGCGCTCGCCGTGCTCTCCCGAGGCAGCGGCGGGATGAACCTCCGCGGCGCCGCGCTGCACGTACTCGGCGACGCCCTGGGATCGGTCGCCGTGCTCGCGGCCGCTGCAGTCACGCTGACCACGGGCTGGGCGTACGCCGACACCATCGCCTCGTTGGTGATCGTCGCGATCCTCCTGCCGCGCACCGTGTCGCTGCTGCGCGAGACCGGACACGTCTTGCTCGAGGGTGCCCCCGCCGGCATCGACGTCGACGACGTCCACGCCACCCTGCTCGACGTCGATGGCGTCGCCGAGGTGCACGACCTGCACGTCTGGGCCATCAATGACCGGAGTCCCGCAGCCTCGGCCCACCTCGTCATCTCCGACGACGGATGCGCGACCGCCGATTGCGGCGAGCACGGCGTGCTCGACCGCGCGACGACCCTGCTGCGCGAGCGCTTCGGCCTCGAGCACAGCACCCTGCAGATCGAGGCCGTCGAGCACTCCGATCACGAGCAGGCCTGCGAGCCTCCTGCGCGCGACGCCGGAACGCGCTGACCCGCCTCAGGGCCTCCACTTCACGGCTCACCAGGTGTTCGTTCGACCTGCACGAGGGACCGTCCGGAGTGATCCGCGTGGATCACTGCGGACGGTCCCTCGGCTCGCTCGCGCGCAGGGAGTGCGTCAGCCCTCTCGGGGGATGTTGGCGCACTGCTCGTTGTTGTTGATGCAGTCCGCCCCGCGTCGGGACTGGTCCTCGCTGGCCATGTTCTCGAAGTCGGAGTGGTCGGTGCTCGGATCGTGCTGCTCGTTCGGGAAGCTGTCGATCGAGAAGGCACGGCCCTCGGGCTGGTCGTAGGTCAGCGTGATCCGCAGCGCGGGAACCGCAGTGAACCCGTTCGAGCAGTTTCCGTCGCCATCCGGGAACGCCATGTGGTCCCGCAGGTTGGCGGACTCGAGGTTCTGCCCGTCCCAACAGCTGGGGTAGTCGAGCAGGCGCACGAGGTTCGAGCCCTCGCCGCAGACCGGGTACTTGTCAGTCACCCTGTCTTCCTGCCCGGTGCAGGTGTACTTGGCGTTGACGTTGTCGCCGTTCTGGGCCCCGGCCTTGGCGTTCCCCATGATGATCATGAGATGAGTGGGCATCGGTTGCACGGGCTCGTCGCCGTGACCGCGGAAGGTCAGCTGCGCCGACTGCGGCTGCAGGATCGACCCGACGTTGCCGTCGAGGCTGCCGCCGTCTTCACCGACATCCGGTCCGGTGCCGTTGAGGTCGCGCAGCACCGGCCAGAAGAACGTCGACTGGTCGCCGTTGACGCACGAGGTGCTGCCCTGCTCGAGGGAGTCCTCGTCGGAGTTCGCGTTGGTGGTGGTGTTGCCGACGTAGTCGTGGACGTGCTGTGCGCCGTTGCGCTTGCCCGGCGCGGCCATGTAGTTGTCCGAGTTGTTGTGGTCGCTCACGCCACAGTCGACGGTGTAGGAGCCTCCGTTGAACTGGCCACCCTCGCCGAACTCGCCACCGTTGGCCTCCACGTCAGCGATGTCGACGTAGTCGTCCTCGCCGGCTGGCGCGATCTGGTCGCGGCCCGGGAACGGGTCCTCGGGGTCCGCCCGTTGCCCCGCGGCGACCAGGGCGTCCTGACGTCGCTCCTGCTCGTCGCGCTCGTCGCGGTCTCGACCACCGTTCTGGCCCTGGTCTCGACGCTGGTCCTGGCCCTCCTCTCCCTGGCTGTCCTGATCGTCCTCTTGGTCGTCCTGCGCGCTCCGGTCGTCCTGGCCGTCCTGGGAGCCTTCTCGGCTCTCATCGGGCTCCTCGCCGGAGCCCTCCTGGTCCTGGCCGTCCTCGGATCCATCGTCGGAACCTTCGCCGGAGTCGCTGTCGGCGTCGCTTTCGGAGCCCTCGTCGCTGCTCAGGGCGCTGAAGAGCCCCGAGCCACCGGACTCGGAGTCGGCGAAGGCCGAACCCGCGACCGTGACCACGCCGCCTGTGACCAGCAGCGCCGCCACGATCGCGAGGAGTCGCTTGGGGAGTGTTGTGCGATGTCGTCCGCGTCGGGGCACGGAAACCTCCTGAACGGTGCCCGCAGCGTCGGGACGGGGGAGCTCGTCCGGGGTCGGCGTTCGGGCACAGGTGTCCTACGGGTCAGTCCGCGGAGCTCCGACGACGGCAGACAAGAGGGGGAGCGTCGCCGCCCGGCTCCGACTGAAGTGACGCTAGGGACACGACCTACCGGAGAGGGCACATCTGAGAATCCCTCGGATCGGACACCGCTCGCAGGTCGGCACGAGTCGCTCAACGGACCGTGCGAGCATCCGTATGGAGCAGAGGCTGCTCCCTCCGCCACACAGACTTCTCAGGGCTACCGCTCGTCGTGCTGGCTTGCGCGCCGCCGAGTCTTCCGGCGCGTCCCCGACTCGTGGATGGTGTCCGACGAGGACCTCGGTGCCGTCCGCGTGTCGTCCTCAGCGTCCGAAGGCTCCGGCCCGCAACACGAACGGCCGTGCTCGCAACGCGGTCCTCGAGCTCGGGGTGGCCTCGAGGCTGACGTGGAGGCGAGCAGTACCGGCCGGTGCTGCGTTGAGGCCGGGCAAGTCGTGGCTTGAGCGCCCCGGACCGCGTTGAGGAGGACCAGGACCTCCGCGGCCTCGTGGACCACCACGACCGCGGCCAGCCTCAGTACGCCGAACGCGGCGAGCGGGATGAGCGGGATGAGCGGCCCGATGATCTGCAGCGAGAGGCCGACTCTCAGGAGCATGATGCGCGGGCCCGCGCGTGCGCGAGGGTCTGGGCAAGTGACGCAGGTCCTCGTCCAGGAGGGCGACGTCAGCGGGTCTCGATGGCCACGTCCTCCATGGCGCCCACAGCGATGCCGACGTCGGCAGTGGCCAGCGGGCCTCGTTGACGCCGTCGCCGATCATCGCGACCGACGACCAGGAGCGATGCGGCGACCAGCTCGGTCTTGTCCTCCGGCCCCTGTACGAGACGCAGGCGTCGGGGAGAGCGAGCAGCAGGTGTCGCCGGCCTTCCGCGGCTTCACCGAGCGGCTCGGCCTGGACATGGCGGTCTGAGACCGCGACGTCGCCGACCCTGCGGTGCACGACCGTGTGCTGGCCGACCGCCTCGATGGCCCCGCGGTCGAACGCGAGCCTCGAGCGCGTGCAGCACCGGGCCGCACGGCGGTTCCACGTTCACCGGCTATCGGTGGCTCGCGAGGATTGGACTCAGGTGCTGCCTTCTGGATCGAGCGACAAGGACGCTCGGCAGCGTTGCGGCAGCTGGCTCGTGGCATGGTCAAATCGCCGATGCCGCACCGAACGCGTCGAGATCGCCCTCCGAGTAGCCAGCTACTCCGTCGGTGGTGTCAGCCCGACGGTGCGCGTTCAGAGCCGAGGGTCACCGGGACCTGACGTGGGACGCCACCGCCGGACACGACGGTCAGGGTGACCGCCGCCCCGGGCTCTTGTGCGCGGACTCCGGCGACCAAGCTGTTGGCGTCGTTGATCACGCGATCGTTCAGCCGGGTGACGACGTCGCCCTCCCCGATGCCGGCTGCCCGCGCCGGTCCGTCGGGTGACACCTGACTGAGCTGTGCGCCGGTGGGCTGCGCGTCGGCAACCCCGACGCCGAGGACGGCCTGGGTCGCGGAGCCCGTACGGGCGAGCTCTTCGCCGATCCGCGCTGCTTGGTTGATCGGGATGGCGAAGCCGAGCCCGATGGAACCCGATTGCTGGGCTCTCGGCCCTGAAGAGCTCAACGTCGCGATCGCCGAGGTGATACCGATGAGGCGGCCTTGCATATCGACCAACGCCCCGCCGGAGTTCCCGGGATTGATCGCAGCGTCAGTCTGCACGGCATCGATGACGCTCGCTTGGCCTGATTGAGCGCCGCCACTGGCGACAGGCCGTTGGAGGGCACTCACGATGCCGGTCGTGACCGTGCCCGACAGGCCCAGCGGCGAACCGACCGCGACGACATCCTGTCCGACCTGCAACGCCGAGGAGTCGCCGATCTGGATGGGCGTGAGGTCCGAGACGTTCTCGGCGCGTACGACCGCTAGATCAGCCGTTGTGTCGGTGCCCACCACCCGGACCGGGGCCGAATTGCCGTTCTGGAACAACGCGACGAAGCCTCCGGGTCCTGACGGCTGACGAGACTCGTCCGCCAACGCTGGTTCCGGCACCTGACCGGCCTGGAGAACATGGGCGTTGGTGAGGATCAAGCCGTCGGCGGACAGGACGACGCCTGAGCCCTCCCCGGAGCCACCTTTGAGTTGGACGACACTCGGAAGCACCCGCTGCGCGACCGCTTCAACCGGGGTGGCAGCGGGTTCTGCGGTAGCGGAGAACAGGGGCGCTTGATCGTCGGACCTACTACTAACGCCGATGACGCCGCCGATGGTGCCGGCAGCGAGCAGCGCGGCCAGCGCCGCGGCGACCAGCAAGGTTCGACGGCGCCCAGGACGGCGCGCCTCGTCGTCGTGGGGAACGCGTGAGTCGATCGATCGTGTAGGAGTGGACGGCGTCGACCGCAAGGTCGAGGGTGCGTCGGTCCGGCGTCGTGACGCGGAGGTCGCGGTTGGCGGCGGCTTCGCGGAGAACGTGCCCGTTGCGCCGGCTCGGTCGCCACCGCTTGGCAAGCGTCGATCTGGAGGACGCGGCTCGCGACCGGGGGGACGGGGGTCGTTCGTCATTCGGTGGGTCCTCTTCGTGACGTTCCGGAATTCGGACGGCCTTCGCGAGCTGCCGGTCAACGGCATGGGGCCGCTGTTCGGTTTCGGGTCCGATGCGCCCCCCGGGATCGCGGCGGCGCGGGCTAGATCAGAAACCGACGTCGCGCTGATCGAGCCAGCGACCCGGGTCGAGCTTCTTCCCCTCGGCGCTGTGCGCCTCGAAGTGCAGATGAGGCCCCGTGGATCGGCCTCGGTTGCCGACCTCGGCGATCAGGTCCCCGGCGCCGACATCCTGTCCGACGTCCACGAAAGCCTTGTTGATGTGACCGTAGACAGTGATCGTGCCGTCATCGTGGCGCACCCGAACCCACATCCCGAATCCACTCGCTGGACCAGCGCTGATCACCGTTCCCGCCGCGGCGGCTCGAATAGGCGTACCGATTCGGTTGGCGACGTCGAGCCCGTAGTGCGTGCCCCCACCGCGCGAGCCGTAGTTCGACGTCACACGTCCCGCGACCGGGCGGGCGAAATCACCACTGGTGGTCGCTCCACGGACGGCCTGTTGGGCGTCGGTTGCATCTTGACGCTGGCCCTCGCGTCGCCGCTCGGCGGTTCGCCGGTCATCTGCTTTTCGCAGAGCCTGGATGCTTCCGCCGACGTCGAATCGTTCCGGACCGTCGAGCGCGGGAACGGTGAGGACTTGACTCGTCGCGACTGCAGGGCCCGGCGAAGCGGCCGTGGCCCGAGCTGCGGTGAGAGCTGCGGCCCCCTGGGTCGTACTCGTCGGATCGTTCGACATGGCGGTCATTGTGCTCGTATCTGGCAGGCCTACCGATGCGGCGCCGACGACTACGGCCGCGAGAGCAAATCCGCTCTGCACGGTTCCTCCACGTCTCTTGGGGCGGCCATTCTCGGAATGGCCATCGGCCGTCGATATGGGGTTCGTGGTCCGTCCACGGTGGGTCGGCCGAAGCGCGCCGGGGACGACGAATGACGGCATGGGGGAGCTGTGACGTGGCACGATCGGTCCTTCGCTGGGTCGACGGACGAGACCACGGCAACCGCGCCTCCTCCTGTGTCGCTACCGCGGTGTGCCTCGTTCAAGTCACGGAGGCGACCGTCAGGCATGCCGCTGCTCGCGGAGAAGCGGTCCCGATCGACGGGGACCGCCGGGAGAAGCCGCTCCGGGCTCTAGTTCTCGGGGTGAAGCCAGGTCGGCAAGGAGGCGAAGTCGTACCGCAGAGACGGACTCAGCACGGCGTCGGAGGACCGCGGAGAGACCGCGGGGATCGGCAGAAGACTCCGCCGACCGGGTGCGCCGGCGCCGCGGAGATGCGCCACGAGCGCTCGAAGGGGGCCGTCGACTCTCGGACGCGCCACCAGCGCGGTAGGACACGGTCTACTACCGCGTTGAGGTCGTTCACGGTGCGATCAGCTCCGAGAAGCATCACGCCCAGAGCGAGAGTCACGAATGCGTGCACGATCGCCGTGCGCAGGGGCGCTGCAGGGAGATCGTCGACTGGCACGGACAGCAGAGCTTCGGTGCCGAGTTGCCCGACGGCCAGCGCGATGAGCGCCGCCCATGGCCCTCGGGTGCGCTGGGCGGCCCACGCCGCGGAGCCGGTGGCGACTACCGCCAGGGCCAGCACGGTGATCAGGACGCCGCAGGTGGTCGGTAGCGCGCCGCCACCAGCGACATGGCCCGCTACAGCCAGCAAGGCCGCCAAGGCGGAAACGGTCGTCAAGCGCACTCCGGAGCGAGGGCTGGGCCCCGCCACCGAAACGCCCCCGGTCGCCCGTATCACGCTGGCAACCATAACCATCCGATAACGAGCGCGGGGTTGCGGGTCCTGCGGTCCGGGGCATGGGTGGCGCCCCCTCACCGCAGGTGGCGACCGATCGTGCGACCCGAACAGCCGGTGAGCCCCGAGCAGCACTGTGGAGCGACGAGCACGCGCTGGAGAGCCGAGCAAGGATGACGTGGATCCACTCGAGAGCGATGGACGGCGCTACCGCCCGAGCCGCTGCGATGCCCGCAGGGGCGAAATCACGTTCCGCGTCCGGTGGTGTTCTCCGTCGACGAGGCCTTTGCCGGGAGGCCGGGCTCGCGCCGGGAGGGTTCACCGTGGTCACGGTTGGGTGTGTCAAGCCACCAGGGCGTCATGGTGGGCCCGGCGCCGTGGACGCGGTCCAGGGCGCGGTCCAGGCGTCGGGCCTCGCGGTCGTCAGATCGGCTCCACGCCGTCACGAAGCCAACGATGAGCACGATTGCGGACACGTCACCGAACGCCCAGAGCAGCGCTCCCCCGGTGTTGAGATCCGTGAGGATCTCTGTGGGGGTGTTCCGACCGAGGGCGAGGAAGTAGTCCCCGGCGTACATCCGGTTGCTGACCATGATCGGCAGTCCGACCAGGACGTGCATCGGCGCCATCCCCACGACCAGGAGGAAGCGGAGGGCGAACGGCGGCCGGTGGGGTACCGGGTCGATCGCAAGGATCGCCCAGTAGAACAGGAAACCGACGGCGACGAAGTGGACGTGACTCAGGGCGTCGAACCACGGGTGGTGCAGCGTGAGGTCGAGGATCGGGGTGTAGTAGAAGACGAAGAGGCTGATCGCGGAGAACCCGAACGCCACCACGGGATGCGAGATCGCGCGTACGGGTGGGCTGTGCACCACGGCGAGCAGGGCTCGCCGAGGGCGGCGGGGCAGCGTCCGCAGCGCCAGGGTCATGGGAGCGGCGAGGACGAGGAAGGCCGGCGCCACCATCTGCAACGTCATGTGCTGCACGACGCCCGCGCTGAACAGTGCGGCGCTGTACACCTGGGCCGCCGACGATTCGGCGAAGGCGATGGTGGCGAGCCCGGCTACCCAGGCAGCCATGCGCCGGGTGGCCCACGGGTCGCCGCGACGCCGGAGCCGTCGCACGCCCAGCAGGTAGAGCGCCAGCAGAGCGAACAGAACGATGACCGCGCCGGGACGGAGGGTCCAGCTCGTGAGCGCCTGCCAGCCGGTGAAGGGGGGCAGCGTGGCGGCCGAGCTCATCGCACGGCACCTCTCTCTGTGGCCGGGTTCGCGGGATCTCCTGACCAGCGCGAGGACGACGCGTGGGGGGCCGAATCAGCCGAGGCCTCCGCGCCGCCGCCGATACGGCGGAGCCGCAGGCTGTTGGTGAGCACGAGCAGCGACGACGCGGCCATCGCTGCCCCGGCGATCAGCGGGTTGAGCAGGCCCGCGGCGGCGAGCGGCAGGGCCGCGACGTTGTAGCCGAACGCCCATGCGAGGTTGCCGCGGATGGTGCCCAGGGTGGCGCGAGCCAGCCGGATCGCTGTCGGGACGACATCGAGGTCGTCACGGAGCAGGATCACGTCCGCGGCCTCCAGGGCGACGTCGGTGCCCGTGACCAGCGCCAGCCCGAGGTCGGCGACGGCCAGCGCGGGAGCGTCGTTCACGCCGTCGCCGACCATGGCGACCGACCGGCCCTGCTCGCGCAGCCGACGGACCGCCGCGGCCTTGTCAGCCGGGAGCACGTCGGCGACGACCTCGTCGATCCCGACCGCCGACGCCACAGCAGTCGCTGTGGCGCGGTTGTCGCCGGTGAGGAGCACCGTGCGCAGCCCGAGACGGCGCAGCGCGGCCACCGCCGCGGGCGCACTGGGCCGGACGGTGTCAGCCACCGCGAGGACTGCCCCGGCTCGCCCGTCGACGGCGATCAGCACGCTGGTAGCTCCGAGCTCCTCGACGCGTTCTCGCGCGCGGTCGAGCTCGCTCGGCACGAGGGTCCCGCGCTCGGTATGCAGGCGGGCCGATCCGACGAGCACGGTGTGACCGTCCACCCGCGCGCCGGCACCGAGTCCGGAGAGCGCGGTGAAGTCTTCGGTGACCTGGGAGACCGGAGCGCCGGTCGTCCGGGCGTGGGCGACCACGGCGCGGGCCACCGGGTGCTCGGAGGCCTGCTCGACGGCGGCCGCCGGACCCAGCCAACGGAGCGGGTCCTCGCCCGCCGCGACCACGACCTCCTGCACGGCCATGATGCCGCTGGTCACCGTGCCGGTCTTGTCCCAGACCACGGTGTCGACGACCCGGGCGTTCTCGAGTGCCTGGTGACCCTTGAGGAAGATCCCGAGCTGTGCGCCACGCCCGGACGCCACCATGAGTGCGGTCGGGGTGGCCAGGCCCAACGCGCAAGGGCAGGCGATGATCAGGACCGCGAGCGCGGGAGCCACCGCGGCCTCGAGTCCGCCGCCCGCCGTGAGCCATCCGAGGAACGTGAGCACGGCCAGGGCGAGGACGACCGGCACGAACACCGCACTGATCCGGTCAGCCAGGCGCTGCACCGCGGCCTTGTCGTGCTGGGCGCGCTCGACCAGCGCTTGGAGCTGGGCGAGCTGGGTGTCGCCGCCGACGCGGTCGGAGCGCACGACGAGCCGGCCACCCAGGGCGACCGTGCCGCCCAGCACCCGGTCGCCGGGCTCGACGTCGGTGGGCATCGACTCCCCGGTCATGGCGCTGGTCTCGATCGAAGCCGCGCCGGACTCGACGACGCCGTCCACGGCGATCGTCTGCCCGGGCCGCACGAGGACCCGATCGCCCACCGCCACCGCCGACGTCGGGACCTGGGTCTCCGCGCCGTCATCGTCGACGATCACGGCGTCTCGCGCCCCGAGCGTCGCCAGGGTGCCGAGCGCGCGTCCGGCGGCGTGCTTCGCCTTGGCCTCGAACAGGCGCCCGGCCAGGACGAAGGTCGTGACGCCTGCGGCGATGTCGAGGTAGAGCGATCCACCGGGGCTGAACAACAGCCCCCAGATTCCGTCGCCGCCCTCCCCGTCCGCGCCGTGCGCGAACATGGCGAAGATCGACCAGCCCGTCGCTGCCAGGATCCCGACGGACACGAGGGTGTCCATCGAGCTCGTGCCCTGCCGTGCGGCGGCCCAGGCCCGACGGTAGAAGGGCCAGGCACACCAGGACGCGATCGGTGCGGCGAGCCCCACCAGCACCCACTGCCACCCGGGGAACCGCAGGTCGGGTGCCAGGGTCAGCGCGATCGACAGGTCTGCCAACAGCATGAACAGCACGAGGGCCACGATCAGACGCCAGAACAGGCCGCGGGTGCCCGACTGCGCTCTCCGGAAGCCGGGTTGCGGCGCCCTCGCGTCGCCGCCCTGTGCACCCATCCGGGCCGGGCCCTCGACCACGGTGGCCGCGTAGCCCAGCCGCTCGACGACCACCACGAGATCCTCGATCGGCACGCCGGGGGCCGTGATCAGCGCCTGCTCCGAGGCGTAGTTGACGTCTGCCACGACGTTGTCGAGATCGGTCAGGGCTCGCTCGATGCGCACGGCGCAGGACGCGCAGGACATGCCGTCGATCGCCAGTCTCAGTCGGTCGTGGGTGTCGGCGGTGCCCGCTGGCCGTGCCGCGGCAGGGGCGGTCGCCGGTGCCGGTGGTCGTGACGGGGCCACCGTCGTTCTCCTTCGCGAGTGGGGCCGACGCCGGGATGGGCTCCGGAGGGCTTGTCGACGAGAACCGTCGGGAGACCTGGCTCGGAGCTCGAGCCCGGGCGTCGTTAAAAGCGGGCTGCGATGCCCACAGAACACGGCCTCGAGGAGTGGGGCCGTCGTCTGGCGTGCCGACCGGCTCCGCGGAGAACCCGCGGGACCCGGGGGAGGGCTCAGAGTGCGAGCGGTGGCCCCCGCACCGGGCACAGCCTCGGCCACCACGAGCCGGCCGTGGAGTCGCCGTCGTGTCCGGCCACCGTGACCGGTTCGCGGCGAACTGCGGGCTCCGGTCCCCTCGACCAGCACAGGAGGGGTAGGGACCGGGCCCCGGCGGCCCGTAGGTCTGCGGCGACACGCTCGGTCCCGAGCGCCAGGACGACCACCACGAGGGCCGCAGCGGCGTGGAGCCCGGCAGCGAGCAGGGGGTCGCGTACGCCGTGACCGCTGCACCAGAGCAGCAGTTCCAGCCCGCCCTGGCCGGCACCGACCAGTGCCCCAGTCATCGACAGGCCTCGCGTGCGCCGCCCGATCTCGCAGGCGAGCCACACGCTCGCGCCGACCAGCCCGACGGAGCCTAGAAGGACCTCGGCGGTCCGCGGCACCGCGCCGCCGGCGGCGACATGAGCGCCTGCCGCGAGGAGCGCCGCGAGCATCGAGGCCGCGAGCAGACGGGGGAGGGCCGCATCGCGCACCGGTCTCCGGCGACCGAGCGGCCTCGACATGGCGCTCAGCGTAATCGTCCGGACCGGAGTCGCCCGCTGGAGCACCGGGACGTTTGCTCAGCGGCCTCCCGTGTCCGGCACCGGGCTCTGATCTCGCGCGGGGGCGTTCATCGGCACCGCGTCGGCACCGGGCGGGGAGGGGTCGAAGGGCGGCGGGTTCGTCGGGTCGAAGCTGTCCGGGCCCAAGGCGCCACAGCTCGCGCCGACCTCGGGGTGGGTGTTGGGATTCTGCCGGAGCGCCCGTACGAACTGCTCGAGCCGTGGGTCCGCCGGGTCGTCCAGTTTCAGCTGGCGCCCCCACGCCTGCAGCGACACGGCCCGATCCAGTCCCGGGTACGGAGAGAGGGCGAGATAGGTCTGCCCGGACACGCGCTGCCGGAGCTGGTCCAGCGGGGCACCGGTCACCCGCTGCGGGTCGTAGGCGATCCAGACAGCTCCGTGCTCGAGCGAATGGACGAAGTTCTCGCTCCTCACGGGACGCGGATAGACCGCTCCGTCGCACGCCGCCCAGTTCCCGTCGTGCGGGCCCCCGAACGGCGGGGACAGGTCGTAGGCGACCCGATCGGTCGGCCGCACGTGCACCTGGTTCTGGTAGTCGACCGAGACCACGCCCGGGATGTTCCTCGACGGATCCGGGTTGTCTGGCGACACGCGGAAGGGCGAGACCTCCGCGTCACGTCCGAGCGCGTAGACGACGATGCCCGCGGCCAGGACCACCACCACCGCCACGGCGGCGAGAGCGAGCCACGGCACGCGGACCGCCGTGGAGCGTTTGACGGGAGGGCGTCGCCCGCGCCGCGATCGGCTGGCGGCCCGACGATCGTTCATGTTCTTCTTCGTCGACATGCTCGGCTCCGGGACCTGGCACCACGAGAGGTGGTGAGGACGGCGCGCGCGTCGGCGCACGGCGAGCGGGCAGGGATCCGTGTCCCGACCCGGAAGGCCGTCAGCCGGGCGCGATGGGCTGGACGGACGAGCCGCCGGCTGATGATCAGGGGTGCGGCGGCGCGATGTGCAGGGCCGGCGGTCCGCGCGGAGCTCGCGGTCCGAATCCTTCGAGGAGCCCGTCGCCCAGGAGCCGGTGCCCACAAGCGGACACGGCGCGCGTCGGCGGGTACGGGGGTGCCACGGAGAACGACGCCGGCAGCCATCGTCGGACGACCAACGCCACCGGGCGGAACGTTCGTGTGGTCCCCATCAGCAGGGCCAAGACGGCGACGACCGCCAGGCCGTGCACGAGCGCGCCCGCCAGTGGGGCGGCCGGCATGTCATGGGCGGGGATCGACAGGGTCGCCTCGGTGACGAGCTGGTTGAGGGTCAGGATTGCGAGCGCGGCCGAGGAACCGCGGGTCCGATGAGCGACCCATGCCGCCGCAGTGGTCGTGACGGCGCTCGCACCCAGCGCGGTGAGCAGGAGCGCGCACGACGTCGTGACGTTTCCGCTGCCGACGAGGTGCCCGAGCACTGCGAGCAGCGCCGCCGCCGAGGTCGCCAGGACCACCCGCGCCGGTGGAGTACTCGAACGCGAACGACGGCTCGACGGTCGGATCTCGCTCCGTCGCAGCGCCATCGGCGCACGGTAGCGCGGTCCTGCGGACGGACACGCGCGGGCCTGCGGCGGACCGGCCCGTCGTGCCACCGGGCGAGTCACGACTGCCCCGGCGGCCGCGCCGCCGCTGGCGGTGCCCCAACGAACCCCTGCTCACGGGCGTGCCTCGCGATCCGATCCGGGCTCGGGGACCTCGATCCACCGGCCCGCCGAGGGGATGCCGCGATCGTCGAGGAGGAAGAGCATGTAACGCCCGGGCGGGGCGAGGGCCCGGTTCTCGGGCACGGTGAGGGTCACGGCACCGTCGCGCTTGGTCATGTCGAGGGCGATCGATCGTTGGTTGACGTCGGTCACATGGGTGGCTGTCATGGGCGCCATGAGTCGGGCGTTGACGATGCGTCCCGCGTCCGGGGTGCCGACGGTGATGGTGTCGCCGAGCCCGGCCTTCGGCGGGGCGTCCGAGATCGCGGGCTGCGGACCCCGGAACAGGTAGGGCGGCGTGTAGATCTCGATGCGCTGCTCGAACGTGCCCGGGACCGTGTTCGCTGTGTCGTTGAAGAGCGGGTCGGAGCCCACGACCATCACGCGTCCGTCGGGCAGCAGCATGCTCGCCGAATGGTAGTTCCTGCCGATCTGCGGGTCGGCGGCGTAGTCCAGCGTGTTGGTCTGCGGCCGATAGAGGCGGGCGTTGTGGTTGTCGGAGTTGCCCTTGCCGCGGTAGTCGCGGGACCCGTTACTGATCAGCATCGAGTCGTCGGGCAGCGTCGTGAGGTTCGGGTAGCGCGTGCCCTCGGGCAGCATCGGTCCCGGCTGCCACGTCGGGTTCGGGCTGTCCAGGTCGATCGTGTCGATGCGTGCGCTCGAGCGGGGGCTCTCGCCGACCCCGCCGCCGCCGACCACGGCGATCCGCTGGTCCTGCACCGGCCCGGCCCACGCGGAGCCCGCCGTCTCCAGCAGGTCGGGGTCACGCATGCCGGGCACCGGGGTGAGGATGTTGGTGCGCAGGTTCCAGAAGCCGGGGGCACGGCCCTGCTCGGCCGGGCCGTAGCCGGAGTTGGCCCCCGAGTAGAACAGCACGTTCTCTCGCGCGGTCTGGAAGACGGCGGGGTAGGTCGGGAAGTACTGCGTGAGGTCCTTGCGCTCGGTCCACTGTCGAGTCACCGGGTCGTAGATCTCGTTCTGCCCGTTGAGAACCTCGCCGGTGCCGTCCAGCCCGGACATGGCCAGCACGCCGCCGTCCGCGAGACCGGTGAGTGTCGGGTACCAGCGCTTGAACTCCATGTCGCCGACGCGCTCGTAGGTCTCGGTGTACGGGTTGAACTCGTAGCTCTCGTCGAGGCCCTGGTAGTTCTGCTTCTTCAAGGTCATGGCTTGGCCGAGTGCGTAGACATTCCGGGCCTCGGCCGGCGGAATCCCGTTGATGAGGTACTGGCGTGGTCCCTCGGTGACGTAGCGCGGGCCAGGCTCGATCGCCTCGGCGAACACGGTGGTCTCGCTGGCCGTGACTGTCGCTCCGCGACTGGTCGTGACCTTGGTGGCGGGCTCCACCACGAACTCGTGCGAGGCGCGGTAGACGAGGCCCTCGGGCGACCGGAACTCGGTGCCCGCGGGGAAGGTCAGCGGCAGCGCGTCGGGGTTCTCGTTCTTGACGGTCACGCCGCCCGCCGCGTTGGTGACCGCGCCGTCGAGGCGCTCGTAGCGCTGGGTGCCGCCGGCGATGAGCAGGTTGCCCGAGGCGAGGAAGGTGTGTCCGGCGCAGAACATGTCCGACGGCGTCGGGATGACGCGGCTGCGGCCCGTCGCCGGGTCGTACACGAGGCTCTTGAACGTCCCCGCGTTGAACATGTCCTCTTTGTTGCCGGACCCGGCGACGAGGAGGATGCGGCCGGTCGGGAGCACGGCGGCGTGGATCGCGTTGACCTTCTGGTCATCGGGGAGCTCGACGACGTCCCACTTGCCGAACTGTTCCTTGTACTCCTGGCTGTTGATCAACCGCTGGTGTCGGAGCTCGGAGACCCAGGTCCACGCGGGCGGGATGTTCACGCCGAGCATCACGGCGGGGACGACCACGAACAGGAGGAGGCGCCGTAGCCGGCGGGTCAGGCCCGGCGTCATCGGAGCCACCTCCGGCCGGAGGTCGGTGGGCAGGGCGGGGAGCACGGACAGGTCAGCACGGATCGACCTCTCGGAAGGGGCCGCTCGCGCGGATCGACGCGCGGACGGCGGTTCTCGACGACCAGGGACGTGGCCCCGCACCAGGTGGCGCGAGGACCTTCGAGCAGGCCGATCTGCGGTCGGCATGCTCCGCCACTCAGGTGTGCGGCGGCCCCCGAGGAGTCCGTGGGAGGTGCTCGGTGCGGCCGAGCGGGAGGGAGCGCGGGCCCTCGCACGATGGGGTGGCGAGGAACTCGATGAGGGGCAGGTCTGCCCAGCTTCGCGGCACCCATCGGTCGAGGAGATCGCGGAGGTCGCCGGCCACCCGCTCGCCGCCCAACAGCAGCGCGGTGAGGACAACGGCGGCGAGGATGTGGACGCCCGAGGACCCCGACGAGAGCAGGGTGGAGGGCGACCCGGGGAAGCGGAGGACGGCCTCCATCGCCGCTTGGCCGGCCAACAGGACGACCCACGGCGGCCAAGAACCGCGGCTCCGACGGGATACACCGATCGCGCCGCCGGTCGTCGCCACGCCGAGGAGAAGCACACCGAGAACCGCGAGGAACGACGTCGGCGACGTGCCGCCGCCCGCCAGGTGCCCGAAGACACCACCGACCGGTGCCCCGATCGTGACCAGGGTGAACCTGGTGCTCACAGCGCGTGTCGGTCGCGCGGGAGACCCGGTCACGAGCGGCACGCTACCGGGGGCCCTCTTCTCCCAGGTCGGGCCCCACACGGGGTTCAGTGATGTCGGCGCCGTGACGTGCAAAGCGCTCTCCGCGGATCGTCGTTCCGTGTCCTGCCCGGGCTACTGCATGCCGGGGTGCGGCGCCGCCCTCAGCTGCCCCGCTGCGGTCCGCGAGGGCCACGGCGGAAGCACCAGCCGAGATGGCGACGGTCATGGAAGAACGTCAACGGGGCGATCCATCGCCGCTGGTTCGGAGGGTCGGGCTTGCCTCCGACGGGCTGCTCCGGCGCACCGTCACCTCTTCCCGGACCCACCGCGAGGTCGGCTTGTCACGCCGCGCGCAGAGTCCCTCCCTCTGCGAGCGGGCGACGCGGCATCCCATCATGAACCGACTCCGGGGCTCGCAGTCGCCAGCGAAGCCCCCAGCCTCATCGCCCACCTTGTGCAGCTGCCACCATTTCGCGCAAGCTCACGACTCGTGACGGAGACGGCAGTACACCCCGGGTCGTCCCGACGGTTCTGGACGGGCTGGAGCCGGCGTGACCGGGCCTCAATCGTGGGCATGGTCGGCTTCGTCGTCCTGCTGCACCTGGTCGGTTGGGGCGTGCTGGTCCTGGCGGTCGCCCCGCAGAACTTGACGCTGGGCAGCGCCGGGGTGTTCACGGTGGGCCTGGGCGCGACCGCCTACCTTCTCGGCGTCCGGCACGCGTTCGACGCGGACCACATCGCCGTCGTCGACAACACGACCCGCAAGCTCGTCGGTGAGGGCAGGCCAGCTGTCGCAGCGGGCTTGTGGTTCTCCCTGGGTCACTCGAGTGTCGTCTTCGGGCTCTCCGCTCTCCTGGCGCTCGGCGTGCGCGCGATGGCGGGGAGCGTGCAGGATGAGAACTCGCTGCTGTTGCAGCACCTGGCACTGGTCGGAGCGATCGTGGCGGGTGGGTTCCTCATCCTCATCGGGCTGAGCAATCTCGTCGCCGTGGTGGGTATCGCCCGGGTGTTCCGGACCATGCGCGCCGGCGAGCTCGACGAGGCCGAGCTCGAACGCCATCTCGAGTCCCGAGGCCTGCTCGCGCGGCTGCTGGGACGGGTGACGCGGCGGGTGAGCAAGCCCTGGCATCTCTACCCGGTGGGCCTGCTCATGGGCCTGGGCTTCGACACCGCGACCCAGGTGACGCTCCTGGTGCTCGCCGGCGGCACAGCTGCCTTCACGTTGCCCTGGTACGCGATCCTCGTGCTGCCGGTGCTGTTCGCCGCCGGGATGACGCTGTTCGACACCGCCGACGGCATCTTCATGACCCACGCCTACGGCTGGGCGTTCCTGAAGCCCGTCCGCAAGGTCTTCTACAACCTCACCGTCACCGTGCTGTCGGTGGTCGTCGCCCTGGTCGTCGGAGTGATCGTGCTCGCGGGGCTGCTCGCCGAGCGGCTCGGCGTTGAATCCGGCCCGTTGTCCTGGATCGGCTCGTTCGAGCTGGGTTCGGCGGGTTTCGTCATCGTCGGTCTCTTCGTCCTGACCTGGCTCGTCGCGGTCGCGATCTGGCGTCTCGCCGGCATCGAGGAGAAGTGGTCCGCCCGCGGTCGTACGCCGTCCGACGTTGCTCGATGAGTACGGGGCCATCCGAGGATCGATGAGCGTCGGCGGGGCGAGTTTCTGCGGGTGGTGGCGCAGATCCGCCGCCCGATGAGGGCGACGTGCGCGGTCTCGATGGCGGCATCGCTCCCATGACTCCTATGGCGATGCTGACGTGCGCGGCGGCCGGGACGGGCGGCGGTGCGCGCGAGCACTTCGTGGCCTTTGAGCCGCGGCGCCCTGGGTGACCTGGGCGACGCCACCGGGGACTCGTGGACGACGCCCGGCGTCGTTGATCAGCTTCTTCACCCGCGGCAAGTTCCCCGCACGGGCGCCTCCCGAGGCGGATCCCCTGTCGTCCGACGTTCACTCGATCGGCGCTAGAGGGTCACTCGCGGCACGTTACGTCTGACCTCTATGGTGGCCGTCGCGGCGGCTCGTGTGGCGCATGTGACTGACGGGATGGAAGTGACGAGTGCTCACTCCTCGGCAACGCGTCATCCTGCGCCAGATCGTGAGCCCGCCCTACATCTACCGCTGGGCTGGTCTTCTCACGACGGTCGGGCTGATCGTCGGGGTGGCGGCCGTCGTGCTGTCCGACGTGCGGGCGCCGACCGTGCTCGCGACGAGCCAGGACCCTGCCATCGCCGCGGCCGCGGGTGAGCTCCAGGGACGGCAGGCCGAGGACGCCCCCGCCCGGGGCGTGCCCGGCGGTGCCCGACCGGCCATCACGGCGTCGCGGCTGACAGTCACATCGACGACCACCGAGCGGCCGACGGTGGCGCTCACTTTCGACGACGGGCCCACTCCCGAGTACACGCCGCAGGTGCTCGAGCTGCTGGCGCAGTACGAGGCGCCGGCGACGTTCTGCATGGTCGGCAACCAGGCGGCCGCCCACCCCGACCTCGTGCAACGCGTGGCCGCCAGGAAGAACCGGCTCTGCGACCACACGATGACCCACGACGCCGGCGTCGGCATGTACGACCCCGATCTCATGAGCCGCCAGCTGGACACCAGCCGCACCTCGCTGGCCACGGCGGTCGACCCGGCCGCGTCGGTTGACTATTTCCGCGCCCCGGAGGGCGCGTGGACCCCGGCCCTCGATGAGGTGTCCGCGCGCACCGGCATGCGCCCGCTCGGGTGGTCGGTGGACACCCTCGACTGGAGTCGGCCCGGTGTCGCTGCGATCGTCGCGAGCGTGCAGCAGTCGGTGCACCCCGGCGCGATCATCCTCTTCCACGATGGCGGCGGACCGCGCGAGCAGACCGTCGAGGCCCTGCGCCAGCTGCTGCCGTGCCTGCAGGACCAGGGCTACGCGTTCACACTGCCGACCTGATCGTCACCGCCCCGGGGGCGGTGTCTGCGGATGACCTTCTCCGCCCCGCCCTCGCAGCACGTAGTGGCCTCGCTTCGGGCTAGGTGCGCGGCGATCCCTGAACTCCTCCGGGCGCGCCGATGGGAGGGATGACGACGAACGCGCGGGACCACCGGGCCCGCCCCGCGGACGCCGTTCGGGCCGTCACCGGTCTCACGTGGCATCCGCGTATCAGGGGGTGTGAGATGACGGCCCGCACCACAGGTCTTCCATGCTGACGCCTCGAATCACCGGTCGCTCTCAAGAGTCCGGTTTCTGCTTCGCATCGTGCTCGATATCCCGATCTCGATCTTCTTGATCGGGGCCGTCTTGCCCGGGTTCGTTCTGCTCGGAAACGTCCTGTTGGGCGGCGGTCCGATCAGGGCCAGCGGTGTCCCGGCGCCGCAGCCTGCGCCACCACACAGGGGCGTAGATGGGAACGGCGATGAGGAACAGAACGATGATGGGCACCCCGACGAACAGAATCGCGCCTTGCAGGTAGGTGAGGCCGGGCGCCTCGTTGGCCGATGCAGTCCAGCTGGCGACGCCCGCAATCGCGTCCAGGCTTCCCGAAGCGTACGAAGGGAGCAACGGCATTAGGTCTTGAGGTCCGTGGTGGCGCCGGGGTCGCTGGGCGCCACGCTCGCGGTGTGGAGCGATCGCTCGTCGGCGGCGACGTCGAAGGTCACGGCCACCGCCGCGCGAGCACCGAGGACGTGATCCGTGGGAGGGTCCGTGCCGCTATCCGCTCGCCCACCGTTACAGGTCCGCCGAGCACGACGAGGACGATACCGCCTGCGAGGTCGGGTGCTGGTGATCTCGACAAAGGTCCGTCGGATTCGCCCCTTCGTGGCGGTCTCGGTCTGAGTGTCCGTCGAATAGCCGCCACGAGAAGCCACCCTCCCGGCGCCTATGTCGCTGGGCGCCGGCCGTCGACCGCGTCGGCGTGGCCGGCCTTGGTCGATGGCACCGAGACGCAGCAGGAGCAACCGTCTCCGCAGCCGGCATCGGCGGTGGCGCGGGGCGACGTGTCCAGCCGCCGGATCTCCACGCCGCTCGCCCCATCGGGTCGCGTCGAGGACGCGGACGGCGTCGGGCTGCAGCAGGAGTCCTCGAGCTCCGGGGCCGCCTCGACCGTCAAGTGGTGGCGTCCCACGCTGGGCGGGGCGGCGACGAGGCCAGGGAGAGGCCGGGTCCGGGCGGCTCGGACGGCGTTGAGGATGACCAGGACCTCGGCGGCCTCGTGGATCACGACGACGGTCGCCAGACCGAGGACGCCGAACGCGGCGAGCGGGATCAGCACGCCGATGATCAGCAGCGAGAGTCCGACGTTCTGCAGCATGATCCACCGCGCCCGGCGGGCGTGGGCGAGGGTCTGCGGGAGGTGGCGGAGGTCTTCGCCCATGAGGGCGACGTCGGCGGTCTCGATGGCGACGTCGGTGCCCATGGCGCCCATCGCGATGCCGACGTCGGCGGTGGCCAGCGCGGGCGCGTCGTTGACGCCGTCGCCGACCATGGCGATGCGTCGGCCGGGCGCGATGCTCGGCAGCAGCGCGGCCTTGTCCTCGGGCCGCAGGTCGGCGTGCACCGTGGTGATGCCGGCCTGATCGGCCAACGCTGCCGCCGTACGACCGTTGTCGCCGGTGAGCATCGCGACCGACAGGCCCAGGTCGTGGAGCCGGCGCACGGCCTCGGGCGCCTCCGGGCGCAGCTCGTCGCGGACCGCGATCGCGCCCAGCAGGGCGTCGCCGCTCTCGACGAGCACGACGGTCGCGCCCTCGCCCTGCAGACGGTCGACGTCAGCCGCCAGCGGACCGGCCATGACCCAGCCTGGCTTGCCGAGGCGGAGGCCGACACCGTCCCGGGTGCCGGTCAGGCCGTGTCCCGGCACCGCGGTCACGTCGTCGGCGGCGGAGTTCTGGACCGCTTGTTGGTCGGCCGCAGCGGACAGGACGGCCCGTGCGAGTGGGTGTTCGCTGCGGGCCTCGAGGGCGGCCGCGACGGCGAGGACCTCGCCCGGCTCGTGGCCGGGCGCGCCGATGATGTCGATGACCTCGGGGTCGTTGCGGGTGAGGGTGCCGGTCTTGTCCAGCGCCACGGCCCGGACGCGACCGAGCTCCTCGAGGGCGGCTCCGCCCTTCACCAGGGCGCCGTGGCGGCTCGACGCCCCGATGGCGGCCACCACGGTGAGCGGCACGGAGATCGCCAGCGCGCAGGGTGAGGCCGCGACGAGAACGACGAGGGCGCGCTCGAGCCAGAGCAGCGGGTCGCCGAGGAGCGCACCGACCGCGCCCACGAGCACCGCCAGGACCACGATCGCGGGCACGAGCGGGCGGGCGACCCGGTCGGCGAGGCGTTGGCCCGCGCCCTTGCGGTCCTGGGCCTCCTCGACGATGTGCACGATCCGCGCGAGCGAGCTGTCCGATGCCGCGGCCGTGACCTCGACCTCGACCGCGCCGCCGCCATTGATGGTGCCGGCGAAGAGGTCGTCACCGGGACCGGCCTCGACGGGGACCGACTCTCCGGTGATCGCTGAGGTGTCGAGGCTGGTGCGGCCGGCACGGATGCGGCCGTCGGTGGCCGCCCGCTCGCCGGGGCGCAGGACGAGCACGTCGCCGACGACCAGGTCGTCGGGCGCGACCGTGACCTCCTGCCCCTCGCGCAGCACCGACGCCGTGGGCGGCACCAGACCGAGCAGCGCCCGCAGTCCGCGTCGGGTGCGGGTGACCGCGTAGTGCTCCAGCCCCTCGGCGATCGAGAATAGGATGCCCAGCAGCGCCGCCTCGGCGACCTGACCGAGGGCGACGGCACCGACCGCCGCGATCGTCATCAACGTGCCGACCCCGATCCGGCCGCGCCGTAGGTTCCGTAGCGCGGCGGGCACGAACGTCGAGCCGGCGACGACGGCGGCGACCAGCTCGAGTCCGGTCACCACGATGTCCGGGACGCCACCCCACTCGAGGAGCCACGCGAGGCCGAGCAGTACGGCGGCGGCGAGGGAGACCTGCAGCTCGCGGACCTGCCACAGCCGCGCAGGACCCTCGTCGTGACCCGCACCGACCTCCGGTGCCTCGTCGGGGCCGCAGCAGGCGTCGGACACGGCTGCTCCTTCCGTCCGCTCGGTCAGGGTCTCGCGGAGCGTCACCCTAACGTCCGTTGATGTGTCAGGTCGACAGGGTCGCCTACTTCGTGCCAATGAACGTTAGGGTGAGGCGGTGAGCGAGAGCGCGCTTCCGGCGGACGAGCAGTGCGACCTGCTGTGCCTGGACCTGCCGCACGCCGAGGACATCCGCACGTCCCTGCCGGACCTCGACGCCCTGACCTCGGCCGCGACACTCGGGAAGGCGCTCGCCGACCCCACGCGCCTGGCGGTCGGCGCGGCGCTGCTGGCCGGCGACGAGCTGTGCGTCTGCGACATGGCATGGGTCGTGGGCCAGGCGCAGAACCTCGCCTCGCACCACCTGCGCGTACTGCGTGCCGCGGGGCTGGTGACGTCGCGCCGTGACGGCAAGCTCGTCATGTACCGGCTGACCCCGGTTGGTCGCGCGCTCGTGGGTGCCGTGCTCGGCGAGACCACGCCGGACCGGGCAGTGGTCGACTCCTGACCGGTCAGAGGCCCACCAGGTCGGCGAACCACCCGGGGAACGACGCCACCACCACAGCGAGCACCACGACATAGGACGCCACGGTTGTCGCGCCCGGGCGACGGGCGACGAGCCGTCCCGGCGGGCCCGCCACGAGGTGCCCGCGATCGAGGTTCTCGGCGGTGACGAACCAGAACACGGCGATCGTGGCGGCCCAGACCATCATGCAGTACGGGCAGAGCGCTCCGATGACCGCGACGCTCTGGACGATCAGCCAGCCGACGAAGGCGACGGCGGCAGTGACCCCGCCCTGCAACGCCAGCCAGCACCAGGTCGGCAACGGCGTCCGCCCCAGCAGCAGGGCTCCCACGGCGGCGACGACGGGGAAGGTGGCGAGGCCGATGATCGGGTTGGGGAAGCCCAGGACCTCCGACTGCGCGGTCCGCATGATCGAGCCGCACGACAGGACCGCGTCGATGCTGCAGCTCGGCAGGTAGTCCGGCTTCGCCAGCAGCGCGATCTTCTCGACGAGCAGCACGAGGGCAGCCGCGGCGCCGACGAGACCGGCGACGAGGAGGACCGGTCCGGTCCCACGGGACCCCGTGACCGGGACGGCCGGCGGAGCCGCCGTGTGCTCGGGGGCGACGGTCATGACGTCCTCGGCTTCCCTTCGCGCGATGCGGGCTGTGCTCCGGTCAGAGCACCGTGGTGAACCCGGAGACCGGGCCCCGGAGGAGGGCGACGAAGTCGCCCCAGAGGCCTGTCACCAGGGCGAGCCCCACGACCACGAGCATGACACCGCCCGCCTGCTGCAGTCTCCGGGTGTGGGCGCTGAGCCACGCCTGCACCCGCACGGTGCGGGCCGTTCCCAGCGAGAGCAGGAGGAACGGAAGCCCGAGCCCCGCGCAGTACGCGAGCACCAGGACCAGACCGCGCACCGACGCGCCACCGGAAGGCGTCCCCGCCGCCAGGGCGATCACGCCGGTGAGGGTCGGTCCGAGGCAGGGTGTCCAGCCCAGCCCGAACGTGGCACCGAGCAGCGGGGCGCCCAGGAGTCCCGCGTCCGGTGTCCGGATGTGGCGGGTGTCGCGCTGGAGCGAGGGCACCAGACCGAGGAACACCAGGCCCATCGCGACGGTGACGACCCCGCCCATGCGTTGCAGCAGACCCTGGTTGATCAACAGCACGTCCGAGAGCCAGACGACCGTTCCCAGCCCGATGGCGAAGACGACGGTGAAGCCGGCGACGAACAGGGCCGTGGCCGCCAGCAGTCGACCTCGGCGACGAGGTTCCGTGAGCACGGTTGCAGGCCCGCTCGCCTCCTCCGAGGGGCTCGGCCCGCCATCGCTGGGGGTCGGCGGGCGCTGTGCTCCGACCAGGCCGGCGAGGTAGGCGAGGTAGCCGGGGACGAGGGGCACGACGCACGGCGATGCGAAGCTGACCGCCCCCGCGGCCATGCTCACGACGATCGCGAGGAGCAGCGGGCCGGTGAGGGCGATGTCGGTGGGGTTCACGGGCCCCCTCCCGCCGGGGACCTCGGTTCTGTGGCGATGCGGCGGATCGTGGGCTCGATGTCGGCCGTCAGAACCGCGGTCAGGAAGACCGCGGCCACGCGGCCCTCGCGGTCGAGGACGATCGTCGACGGGACGACGTTGCGGGGAAAGCCGCGGAGCGCGAGCAGGGTCCGTCCCGGCGGGTCGTAGATCGAGGGGTAGGACACGCCCCGGTCGCGCAGGAAGTCGGCGGCGGCGTCCCGGTCGTCCCGCACGTCGATCCCGAGAAACTGGACGCCCAGGGGCGCGGTCGCCCGGGCGGCGGCCTCGAGCTCCGGAGTCTCGGCGCGGCACGGCCCGCACCAGGAGCCCCAGATGTTGAGCACGACGACCTGCCCGGGGAAGGAGGCCGTCCCGATGTCGACGCCGGGCCGGAGCACGTCCTCCCCGGCGATGGGCGGCACGAGGCCGCGGGTCACGGGCGGGTCGTAGAACACGCGGCTCTGCCCGCCGGGCGAGGTGAACGTGAAGGTCCCGGGCCGCTGGTCCTGACCGCACCCCACCAGCAGCGCGGTGACCGTCACGGCCAACAGGATCGAGAGCCGTCGCGTCCTCCCGCCGGGGACGTGCCTCACGGCGTTGCGAGCGCCTGGTCGATGGTTGCCTTCAGGGCGGGGTAGGTGCGGTCGCCCTCCACCGGCCGGTCGTTGATGAAGATGGTCGGGGTGCCCTGCACGCCGACGCTGATGCCGTCGTCGCGGTCGGCCAGCACGCGGTCGCGGACCGCGGGGTCGGCGACGTCACGGTCGTAGGCCGCCATGTCCAGCCCGAGACGCTCGGCGAAGCCGCGGAACGTCGGTGCCTGCGACACCTGCTGCTCGCCCCACGACGCCTGCGTCTCGTACATCGTCTGGTACATCAGCTCGTACCGCCCCTGACGCGCCGCGGCCTCGACCGCGAGGGCGGCGGGCTCGGCGTTCGCGTGTCCGGGCAGCGGGAAGTACCGGGCGACGAAGTCCACCTGGCCGGCGTACTCGGCCCGGAGGCGCTCCACGCTCGGGTACGCGGCGCGGCACGCCTCGCACTCGAAGTCGAGGAACTCGACGAAGCGGACGCGGTCGCCCGCGGGCGGCCCGAGCCGGTGGCTGTCCGGGCGGATGAGCAGCGCTGCCGGCACCGGAGCTCCGAGGACGGCGCCGCCATCCTCGGCGGTCGCCGTCGCTTGGGGTTCCTCGCTGCGGTTCGCGTGGACCAGGGACACGATCACCGCGACGACCAGCACGACGAGCACGGTGGTGATGACGGTCGCGCGCGTCGATGCGGCCGATGTCCGAGAGGTCCTGTTCGCCACGGAGCGACACGCTAAAGCATGTTGCTGTGAAGGGGCGGTCGGGTGAGCGGCAGGGCGTCGCCGCGAAGGCAGAGGGGGCGGGCGCCCGTGTGCGCCCGAGTCAGCCGACGGCGCTCACCGCCAACTGCACCAGGAGGAAGAGGTTGAGAGCGATGATCACGGCGGCGACGACGCCGCCGGCCAGTGTGGTCAGGGGCCGATTGGTCAGCTCACCCATGACGTCGCTGCGGCGGGTCAACAGGATGAGCGGAACGAGGGCGAAGGGGATACCGAACGAGAGCACGACCTGGGAGAGCACGAGGGCCTGCGTGGGGTCGACGCCGACCGCCAACACGATGAGGGCGGGGGTCAGGGTGAGTGCGCGGCGCAGCAACAGGGGAACGCGTCGGCGCAGGTAGCCCTGGAGGACGACCTGGCCGGCGAGTGTCCCGACCCCGGAGGAGGCCAGGCCGGAGGCCAGCAGTGCCAACGCGAAGGCCAGCGCCGCGATCCGGTCGATCGATGCGAGGCCGGCGTACACGCCCTCCAAGGTGTCGGGGCGGGTCGTCGAGCCGTGGAACAACGCCGCGGCGATGAGCAGCATGGAGAGGTTGACCAGCCCGGCGAGCCCCATGGCCAGGACGACGTCGACACGTTGGTAACGGAGCCGTTCCCGCTGGCTCGCCTCGGGCAGAGGCACACGGCTCTGGGTGAGAGCCGAGTGCAGGTAGATCACGTGGGGCATGACGGTGGCGCCGAGGATGCCGGTGGCCAGCAAGACGCTCTCGGTTCCGGCGAAGCCGGGAACCAGGCCGGCCACGGCAGCGGGTGCGTCGACGTCCACGCGCGACAGGTCGACGAGGAAGCCGATGGCGATGACCGCGAACAGTCCGCCCACGGCGACCTCGAAGCGGCGGTAGCCGCGGGTGTGGAGGCCGAGCAACACGAAGGCCACGGCGCCGGTGATGACTCCACCGTGCAGTAGGGGCAGACCGAACAGCAGGTTCAGGGCGATCGCGCCGCCGATGACCTCGGCGAGGTCGGTAGCCATCGCCACCAGTTCGGCCTGCACCCACAGTCCCCACACCACGCGGCGGGGGAACTGCTCGCGGGAGATCTCGCAGAGGTTGTGGCCGGTGGCCAGGCCGAGCTTGGCGGTCAGCGCCTGGATGAGCATCGCCACGAGATTCGCCGCGACGATCACCCACAGGAGCAGGTAGCCGTATTCCGAACCGGCCGAGAAGTTGGTGGCGAAGTTGCCGGGATCGACGTACGCGATGGCGGCGACGAAGGCAGGACCGAGGTGCAGCAGTCGGCGCATCCAGGGCGGCCTGGGCGTCGACGCCGACACGTCCGGCGTCGCACCGAGCTCGGTCCTGCGTGGCATCCTGACCCGCTCCACCGTCACGAGTAGCCCGAGACCTGCGCGAGGCCGACTCCAGAGCTCCCTCGGTGCGCCGGAACCGGTCGACGGTCGACGGGCCGCCCGCCGTGTTCGCCTCGCCGAACTCTAGAGCTGGGGTTCGACGAACACCAGTCCTCGCGTGGCGCGTCGGGGGTGGAAACGGCCGACACGGCGGGCGTAGGCCGGATAGGAGTCCGGGTGCGTGCGCCGGAGGTAGGGCTCCTCGATGCGCCGGACCTGCCACTGGCTCCCGACGGCGACCAACCCCAGGCCGGCCAGCGACATCGCGTTGGGCACCGCAAGAGTGAGGCCGGCCGCCATGACCATGACCGATGCGTAGATCGGATTGCGGATGTGACCGTAGGGGCCGGTGGTGACGAGCTCGGTGCGTTCACCCGGTGCCGCCGTCGTGCGCCAGGCGTCGCCCATGGCCTGTTGCGCCGCAGAGGTGGCCGTCACCCCCACCAGTGCCAGCCCGAGGCCGACACGTCGGAGCCCGGTGCGGTCGAGCGCCCCGAGCGGCGCACCTCCAGTGAGTTCGACGACCGGTCCGCCCACGCCGGTGGCGAGGAGGCCGGCCGCGAAGCTCAGCCGTGCTGCCCACTGCTCGACGGTGACGGGGCGACGAACACCGCTGTCACCGGTGCGACGCCGTTGCATCCTCGCGCGAACGACTCCGTCGAGCAGGGCGAAGCCGACGAACGCGCCGAGGACACCGGCGTCGAAGCTGATGCGTCCTCGGGGGGTTGGTTGGGCGGCGAGGTCACCGAGCGGTGCAGGCGGCGCTATCAAGTGCCCGAGTCGAGCTCCCCCCATCATGGCCGTGCTCCTCGGACCTCGGAGGTCTCGGTTCGGGTGGCGACGCCGGCCAGGTAGTCGCTGCCGATCCAGGTACGCCAGCGGTCGTCGATGACCAGCCCGTGCCGGGGCAGTTCGGCGAGGAACTCGCCGGCGCTGAAGCGGTCCTCGGTGGGGTGGTCGAACAGGGTTCGGTAGGAGTAGCGCGCCAAGGCGGGGGCGCACACCTCGTCGAAGAAGAACCGTCCACCCGGCGCGAGCAGCCGAGCGACCTCGTCGAGGGCGGGTCGCCAATCGGGGATGTGATGGATGATCGCGAAGTCGAACACCGCCTCGTAGCTCCCTGTGGCGCCGGCCTCGTCCGGCCCGCCGTGCGCAGCGAACGCCGTCCGCACATCGGTCGCGCTGCCTTCGGCCACCTGCACCCGCTCGCCGTAGCGGGCCAGGCGTCGCCGGGCACGGGCGACCATCGCCGGATCGAGGTCGACCGCGTCGACCCGGCCGGCCCCGAAGCGGTCGAGGATCAGCTTCGTGCCCCAGCCCTGCCCGCACCCGAGTTCGACGACGCGGCCTCCCGGCACCCGACCGCCCAGCGCGATCAGGGTCCGGGCCTCGTAGCGCTGCAGCCACCGCCGCGGTGGCGAGTTGATCAGCGCGGTCTCGGCCCGGTTCATCAGCATCGTGCCCACCCCTTCCAATCATCGCCATGCGACAGTTATCATCGGCGTATGGCGATGAATAGCACGAGGGGATGCGCGGCGTCGAGTCCCGCGTCGACCGACGCGCCGGCCGTAGCGCTGTTCCACAGCCTTTCCGACGGCACCCGGCTGGCGATCGTCCGGCGACTGGCACGGGGGGAGGCGCGGGTGGCCGACCTCGTCGCTGAGCTGGGGTCGGCGCAGTCCACGGTGTCGGCGCACGTTGCCTGTCTGCGCGACTGCGGGCTGGTCACCGGGCGCGCCCAGGGTCGCCAGGTCTTCTACGCACTCGCCCGCCCGGAACTGCTCGACCTGCTCGTCGCGGCCGAGACGCTGCTGGGAGCGACCGGCAACGCGGTAGCCCTGTGCCCCACGTTCGGGGACGCCAGCGAAGGGGCCCTAGCTGCCGACAGCCCCCTCGAGCCGGGGACGCAGGAGGCCGGAGCGTGAGCAGCTCCCGCCCAGCACGGGTACGGCTGGCGCTGGCCGTGGTCGGTCTCGTCGCCGGCAGCGTCGCGGTGGGACGCACCGCAGAGCGAGCCCTCGCTGACGGGGGTCGCATCGATCTGGCGCTGCTGCAGCTTCGCCTGACCTACAACACCGGCGCCGCGTTCAGTCTGGGCGCCGGTCTGCCCGACGGGGTCCTCCTGGTCGCGACCGCCGTGGTCTCCACCGCGATCGCGATCTACACCTGGAGGGTTGCGCCCACAGCGTCATGGGCGACACGGCTGGGGCTGGTGGCGATCCTCGGCGGCGCCGTGTCGAACCTGATCGACCGAGCCGACGACGGGGCGGTCATCGACTACCTCCACACCGGTTGGTGGCCCACGTTCAACCTGCCCGACACTTTGATCACCCTCGGGGCGGGTGCACTGGTCCTGGCCGCTCTACGCAACGACCGGCAGTCGGCCGACGACACGGTTCGTTCACGCGCCGAACCCGACCCGAAGCCGAAGGCCCCGATCGAGGCGTCCACGTCGACATCCACGACTAGGGCATCCGCCGTCGACCGCCCGCCAGGACGCGCGAGAGGTTCCGCGGCCGCCGAGCGCGCCCTTCCCGAGGACCATTGAGATGAGCACCGTCGTGACGACCGTACGGCGCAACTGGCCGCTCGCCCTGCCCGTTGCGGTAGCCGTGCCCGGCCTGTTCCTCCGCTTCTCCGGCGTACCGCTGTCGGCTGGCCTGGCTGTCCTCGCGTTCGGAGCCGCCGTCGTGGGAGCGGCCTTCTTCCTGTCCTGGGGCACGGAACTCATTGAGCGGGACATCGGTCAGGGGCTCGCCCTCGCGCTGCTGGCCTTGATCGCCGTGCTTCCCGAGTACGCCGTGGACGCCGTCTTCGCGTGGAAGGCCGGCCAGGACCCCGAGCAGTACGCGCCCCTGGCTCTCGCCAACATGACCGGAGCGAACCGGTTGCTCATCGGGGTGGGCTGGTCGGTCGTCGCGCTCGCCGCGCTCGCGGCGCACCGCCGACACGCCCGCCGCACCCGGGACAGCTCGGGCCGCGCGGACGGGGTGGATCGCGCGAGAGACGAGACCGACGTTGCTCGCGGGCGAGTGCGACTCGAAGGCGTGCAGACCGTCGAGGTCGCGTATCTGGCCGTCGCCAGCCTCTACGCGTTGACCTTCCCTCTGCGCGATTCGCTGACCCTGCTCGACACCGTGGTCCTCTTCGCGATCTTCACCCTCTACCTCGTGCGGGTGCGCAACGCCGGAGGCGATGATGACGACGAGGACGGCGAGCTCGTCGGACCGGCAGCGCGGATCGCGGCGGGACCCACCCGTACGCGTCGGTGGGCGGCGGTCGGCATGCTGGTCTTCGCGGGCGCCGCGATCCTGGCCGTGGCTGAACCGTTCGCCGAGAGCCTGGTCGAGGCGGGCACCGAGCTGGGAGTCAGCCAGTTCCTGCTCGTGCAGTGGGTGGCTCCCCTCGCGTCCGAGACACCCGAGTTCATCGCCGTGCTGATCCTGGCGTGGAAGCTGCGCGGTGCCGCCGCGCTCGGCGCCCTCATCTCCTCGAAGATCAACCAGTGGACGTTGCTGGTCGGGGTCATCCCTCTGATCTTCGCGATCTCGGCCGGTTCGCTGTCGGGGCTGCCGATCGACCCCGTGCAGCGCGAGGAGCTGTTCCTCACCGCTGCCCAATCGGTGTTCGCGATCGCCCTGGTCATCGGCGGGTACCTGTCACGTCGCGGTGCCTACGCGCTGCTCACTCTGTTCCTCGCCCAGTTCGTGCTGGCCTGGACCCTTCCTGCCGAGCTGGCCGGGATCGAACGCGTCGGTCTCGGAGTGCTCTACCTGGCCCTGGCCCTGGTCCTTCTCGTCCGCCGCCGCCGGGCCCTGTGGTTGACTCTGCGTGATGGGCTCAGCGGGCGCGCTCTCAGCGAGAGCCCTGAACGTGCAGCACAGACATGAACGGCACGTACGGCCTGCCCAGTGCTGCCGTGCGCGTGAACAGTGCTGGGGAGCTGTGCAGACTGTCGAGGTCATCGCCCACGCTCCGTCAGCAGGGACGCCCGCAGCCACTGCGCTCGCGCGCAGCTGGAGCCGAGCATGCAGTACGAGGCAGGCGCTGTCGGCCGGCGGTCGGGCCACGGGGTGAGTGGTGGGCGACGGACGGAGAGCACAGATGCACGACCACGAGGGACAGGACCGCGGGCAGAGGTCGCGGACCGCGTCTTCCGAGGTGCGCCGCCGGGCGTTGCAGCAGGCCGGAGCGGGGGCGGGACCGCAGGACGGGTCGGGCGGCCGTATCCGTGCGAGCGAGAGGCGCCGCTACGTGTTCCAGGTGTGGACGTGCTCGGCGTTCGCCGCGGTGTGGGTCCTGGTCGCCGTCCTCAGCGGCTCCTGGATCTTCCTCGCCCTCGCCGCCGGCTTCGCCGTCCTCGCGGCCGTCGCGGCGTGGTGCCTCGTCGTTCTCCGGCGTCGCGCCGAAAGCTCCGTCACCCGAGGCGAGTAGCCACCCCGAGCACGTAGTGGCCCCGCAGGACGGTGCGGGAACGGCCGGCGACGTCGAGCCCGGCTCGTGCGAGCTCGTCCTCGAACTGATCCGCGGTGAAGCGGTCTTCTCTGGGGTGGTCGAACAACCGCCGGTACACCCGCGTGTCCAGGGCCGCCGCGGTGACCTCGTCGAAGAAGAAGCGGCCCCCGGGCCTCAGTACCCGGGCGACCTCGCCGACGGCGTCTCGCCAGTCGGGGACGTGATGGATGATCGCGAAGTCGAAGACCGCGTCGTAGCTCGCGTCACCGGCGGCGTCCTCGCCCAGGGCCGCCCGTAGGTCGGTGGCGCTGCCCTCTTCGACGCGCACCGCGGGGCCGCGGTCGGCCAGCGTCCGCCGGGCGCGCGCGACCATCGCGGGATCGAGGTCGACGGCATCGACGTGCTGCGCGCCGAAGACGTCGAGGATCAGGCGGGTGCCGTGCCCGGACCCGGCGCCGATCTCGAGGGCCCGCGCGCCCTCGAGCGTTCCTCCGAGCTTCCGGAGCCATCGGGCCTCGGTCCGCTGCAGCCACCGTCGCGGCGGCGAGTTGATCGCGAGGGTCTCCAATCGGTTCATCAGCACGACGGACTACCTCCTCATCTGCACGGGCTGTTTCAGGACGTCATCAGGGTGTTGGCCCCGCGCTGCGGAAGTCGTCCGACGCCGGGGACGAAGCGGCCGACCCGCGACGCGTACCGCGCGTAGGCAGCGCCGTGGGTCCTTAGCAGGTATGGCTCCTCGACCCATCGGACTTGGATCTCGACAGCGATCGCGAGGCAGGCCAGCGCCGAGAGCTGCACGACGTTCGGGACCACGAGGGTCAATCCGATCAGCGTGATCGTCATCGTCAGGAACACAGGGTTGCGGGACCACCCGAACATCCCGGACTCGACGAGCTCGGTGCGCTCGGTCGCCTCGACCCCGATGCGCCACGAGCGGCCCATCGCCTGTTGCGCGCCGACCGTGCCGACAAAGCCGGCCAGTGCGACGACGAGACCGAGCCACGGCACAGCCGACACGCGGTCGAGCGGGAGCAGGGGGTCCACCAGCCCCAAGGCGCCGAGCAGGAGCCCGGCGAGTCCCAGGACGAGTGCGGCCACGAACGACACCGCTCCCCACCACGCCGGGGAGCGAGGCTCGCGGGGTGGTCGGCGAAAGCCCGTGTCCCCACCGGTGCGGGCTCGGTGCAGCCAGCTCTGCACCCCGAAGCACACAGCGAGTCCGACCACGTACAGCAGCAATGCCGCCAGCGCCACGATGTCCTCCTTACATATGCAGATACGTGCATGAGACCACGGTCGTCAAGAGTTCGGCCTCGGCTTCGTCAGCGGTCCGCCGCCACCGAATGGAGGCACCCGGTGACCATCCGGCGTCCTCGTCGCCGTTACCGTCGCCCGCTCGGCGGCTCGATCACGTGTGGGCTCGAGCCGATGGAAGGGACGACAACGGACGCGGAGGGCACGGCCCTCCACGCGAAGAGGAGGTTGGACCCATCAGCGAGAAGCGGGAATCCACGACCGGTCGACACCGCTTCGCGACGGCGCCTCGGTCGGGTCGAGGACGACAGAGGTCGTGGTGGGTTGCCGCCGGCGTCTCGATCGGCATCCTGTCGGCGGTCGGCGGCCTCGCCGTCCCGGCGCTGGCGGACGGCGCCTCGCCCGCGAACCCGGAGTCGAGCCCGGCGGCGCAGGCGGCGCACGGCGAGGCCGTGGTGCCGGGGACGCCGTGCTCGGTGTCCGCCCGGGCGTGCGTCGACCTCGAGTCGCAGCGCGCGTGGTTGATCCGCGACGGCCAGGGCGTGCGCGGGCCGATGACGATCTCTTCGGGTGGAGAAGGACAGGCGACTCCGGTCGGGCACTCGTTCCGCGTCTATCGCAAGGCGGCGGACCACGTCAGCGGAGAGTCGACGACCCGCGAGGGTCAGCCGGCCCCGATGCCGTACTCGGTGTTCTTCGCCGACGGCGGGATCGCCTTCCACGGCGGCGACCCGAGTCGGTCGTCCGCCGGATGCATCCGCATGGAGATGCCCGACGCTCAGGCGACTTTCGACGAGCTGCAGAACGGCGACAAGGTCCAGGTCGTCAACGCGTCACAGGAAGCCGCAGCCCGCGGCGCCTGACGCCCCCTCACGGGCCGCCTCACCGCGTCGTTACTATCTGACACAGGTCGGTGACCCTACGTAGGACCGCGACGGCGGGTCGGGCGCTCGAGGAACGAGCGACAGGCCCGCGCGGAAGAACCGAAGGCACCAGCAGCTGGGAGGCGAGGATGGACGCAGCGATGCGGCCGACTCGCCCTCGAACCTGCTCGGGAGCAGCACGGTGGCCGGCGGTCGCAGCCGCCGTGGCCACCTTCGTCGCCTCGGTCGTCCTCGACCTCGTCGGCGGCGCTGACGTCGCCCACGTGCTCGCCCTCGGGTCGGTGTCGGCCGTGGTCGGGCTGCTGCGGCTCCACCGCTTCGGACGCGAACACCGCGTCGCCGCGTTCCTGGCCAGCGCCACGGTCCTGGCACAGCCGGCGCTCCACGCCGCGGGCGAGGTGTGGGACCGCACGACCTCGGACCTGACGCCTGCCCACGCCGCCGCTCCGTTCGGTCTGCTCGTCGTCTACGTCGTAGCCGCGGTCACGATGGTCCTGCTCGTGGCGGCCGTCGATGTCGTACTCGTGGCTTGCGTGGAGGCGGTTCAGCGGCTCGCTCGCGTCTTGCGGCTGCTGATCACCGACACACCAGAGCGTCCCCTCGGTCAACGATCGACCATCACGAGCTCTGCGCGAGCGATCGTCTCCCTCATCTGGGTCGCCTACGCGGTGCGGCGGGGGCCGCCGCAGCCCGTCATCACTGGCTAGTCGACCTCGCCGCACGGAACCCACAGCCCCTCTCGTCCCAACGAGACCGGCCTGGCGCGGACCGCGGGCGAACTGTTCGGCCAGCGACGACTGGTCTGCCCCAACGCTCCCCACCTCCGCTTGAGAGGCCCCCTCGATGAACGCCCGAGCACAACAATTGCCGCCTCGGCCGCCCGACCCCGCGGGCGTCGTCACGCTCCGGCCACGCCTGCACCCGGCTTCTCCTCAGCAGCGGCCTGACGAGACCCTCACGGCTCCGCTTCCCCGACAGCGGGGCCACGGCGGTCACGGCTTCCTCGACGCCGTCGCCAGCGTCGCCACCGCCCCCTTCCCCAGCGGTCACCTCTGCGGCCTCGCTGCGCCCGAGCCGCCTTCGGCGCCGGCTGATCCCGCTCCGGACCGCCGAGGATTCGCGTGGCTGCTGCTGATCGGCGGCGTCATCGGGCTTCTGGTCTCGGTGGTGCGCGCCGCCGAGAACGCGGTGGTGTTCGATCTCGTCCCGTCATGCGGAGAGGCGGCCGGTCCGGTCTGTGAACCGGCCACCACGAGTCCGTGGAGCCACTTCGTCGCCCTGATCGGGATCGCCGGCTTCGCCGCCGTCACGTCCATTGGCGCGATCGCCGCCGCCGGGGTGGCGCTCTCACGCCAGGTCGGGGTCGGGCTCCTCGTCGCGGTCTCCACCGGCGCGGTGCTCGCGCACTGGTCGCTCGTCCAGAGCCTGTTCCTCGACGACGCCCTCTGCGCCTATTGCGTGGCGGCCTGCCTCGTCGCGATCCCCTTGTTCTGGTCCACGGTCGTCACCGCCTCCACAGAGGGCTGGGTACCCCTGCCGGCCGCCGCGCGCGGCCTCGTCGAGCACCATCGCTGGGTCGTCGGCTGCTGGTCCCTCGCGGTCCTGACAACGGTCTTCCTGACCAGCGACTGGTACGAGAGCGACCCGGTGGAGGGCGGCCCGTTCGGCGCCGTCGCACTGATCTCGGCGGCCACCGTGCTCGGTGCGTGGCTCGCCAGTCGCTACTCCAGCCGCATGGGGCTGTGGCTCTCACTGGCTTCGGCGATGATGTTGGCCAGCGCGTTGACCGACATCGTCCCGGACGTCTGGCACGACTCCGAGGAGGCCGGCACGCCGCTGTGGATGCCGGCCCTCGCGCTGGTGATCGGCTTCGTCGTCGTCGCCTGGTTCACCCGTGGCGGCTGCGGCCACGGCCACGATGACGAGCCGTCGGACCACGAGCCGTCGGACCACGAGCCGTCGGACCACGAGCCGTCGGACCACGAGCCGTCCACCGGGCGTCACCGTCCCGTGGAGGCCGACAAGCCCGCTGCTCTCGGAGGCGTGGGAGCCGCGGCGGCGCTCACGGTCCATCGCGTCATCGAGGGGGCGACGCTCGCGCTGACCCCGTCGGTGCCGGTCATCGCGGCCCTGCTCGTGCACTCGGCCAGCGAGGGCCTCGCCCTCGCCGCGCTGTTCAAGCAGGCGCGGCAGAGCATGGTGCCGTGGCTCGTCATCGCCGTTCTCGGGCCCGTGGCCGGAGTGATCGTGGCGTCCGTGAGCCCGCTGCCGGAGACGATCGTGCCCATCCTGCTCGCGCTGGTGGCGGGGGTCCTGCTCCGCACCGCGATGGTCGGCCTCGGCATGGCGAGGGACAAGCGCCGGACCGGCGAGCTTCGGAACTGGCACATCGGCGCTGCCGTGGCCGCCGCCGCAGCGCTCGGAGCTCTCACGCTGGTCGGACACTGAGATGGCCGTCCAACTCAAAGACCCACGTAGACCCATGCGCATACGTGCATGTATCGTCCGGGTCATGGGGCACGGACATGGTCATGGGCACGGCCACGGGCACGGCGGCTCGGACGGCCGCAAGCTGACGATCGCGCTCGCGATCACCGCCACGGTGCTCGTCAGCGGGGCGATCGGCGCGGTCGTCACCGGATCACTCGCGCTGCTCGCCGACCTGGGGCACCAGGTGACCGACGTCGCCGCCCTGGTCGCGGCCGTGGTCGCCGCCCGGCTGGCGCAGCGCCCGCCGAGTGCGCGACGCACCTTCGGCCTCGGTCGCGCCGAGGTGCTCGGTGCGGCGCTCAACGCGCTCGCCCTCCTGGCGGTCACGGTGTGGGTGGCGATCGAGGCGTTCGAGCGCCTCGGCGACCCCACTCCCGTGCCGGGACTGGGCCTGCTGGTGTTCGGCGCGGTGGGCCTGGTCGGCAACTTGGTGTCGCTGGTGGTGCTCAGTCGCGGAGCCGCCGACAACATGAACGTTCGCGGCGCGGCGCTGCACGTCCTCGGGGACGCGCTCGGTTCGGTGGCGGTCCTGGTCGCCGCCGCGGTGACCCTGACGACGGGTTGGGTCTACGCCGACACGGTGGCCTCTCTGGTCATCGTCGCGATCCTCGTCCCGCGCACCGTCGCGCTGCTGCGTGAGGCCTCGCACCTGCTCCTCGAGGGCGCGCCGGCCGGGATCGACGTCGAGGAGGTCCGCTCGGCGCTCCTCGGCCTCCCGGACGTCGAGGATGTCCACGACCTGCACGTCTGGGCCATCAACGACCGCAACCCAGCCGTTTCGGCGCACCTGGTGATCGGCCAGGACGGCTGCGCCACCGCCGATTGCGGGGAGCACGGCGTGCTCGACGCGGCGACCGCGGTCCTGGAGGAGCGGTTCGCGCTGCGCCACAGCACGCTCCAGGTGGAGGCAGCCGAGCACGCGACCCACGAGTCCGCCTGCCCAGCTCCGGCCCCGGCGCAGTCGGCGACGGCCTGAGGTCGGCAGCGGCTGTTCGGCGCGGCGCTGCTCGTCGCTGAACGGGCGGCGTTGCGGAGTGGCACGCCTACCTCGTCAGAGTGTTGGAACTGTCATCATCGACTAGCCGGCCCCGACCGTCGTCCCTCCCCCGAGACGACGGTCGGGGTCGGTGTCCGACTGACCTACCTCGGGCGCACCCCGCGGCCGCAGCGGTCCTCGTCGCCTGGTCCCGGTGGGAGCTACAGGGTCAGGCGCCCGTCAGCGCGGAGCTGTCGTTACTCGCTCAAGGACGCACAGCCAGGCCGCTACCGGAGCCGTCTCCGGCGCTCTGCCCCCTCGAGGTCCTGCTCGGCCCGGCCGCGCTTGCCCTCAAGCCCCGCCGGCGAGCGCCGAGCCCTGCCGGTACTCCTCCCACGGGATTGTCCAGTCGGCGATGTCCCCGTCGCGGGTGGTCAGTGGGCGGCTGGAGCCGACGATCTCCACTGGGTCGCCCATCTGCACCCAGTTGAAGAAGAACTGGCCGTTGGTCGGGGACAGGTTCACGCAGCCGTGCGAGACGTTGCTGCGGCCCTGCTGGCGGACGGTGTCTGGATTGACGTGGACGAACTCGCCGTTGTTGGAGATGCGCACGGCGAGTGGCAGGTTCTGGTCGTAGAAGCCTGGTGTGCCTTCGGCGGGCCCGCCCCAGGTGTCGGAGCGCATCCGCTTGATCTCGTGCTTCTCGAACGCGACGTGCACGCCGTACTGCGTGGGGTAGACGTCGCGGCCGTACGAGGCCGGCATGCTGCGCAGCTCCTGGCCGTCCTGGTAGAGCACGAGCGTGTGGGCGTTGACGTCGCCGCGGGCGCGCTGGTCGCGGCCGACGGTGAACGAGAACGCGGTGTCCTCGGCGCCGTAGAGGCCCTCGCCGCTGTCGACCCCGAAGAGGCGCGCGTCGACCGTGACCTGCGTGCCGGGCTTCCAGTACTCCTTGGGCCGCCAGTTGAGCTGCTCGTCGGACATCCAGCGGAACGAGCCCTCGGTGGGCACCGAGGTGGTCACCGCGACCCGGCGCTCGACGGCGGCGCGGTCGGTGACCGGCGCGTCGAAGGTGATCGAGATCGGCATGGCCACGCCGACGGTCTGGCCGTCGGTGGGCCGGATGCTGGCGACCTCGAGGGTCTGCTCGGGGGCGACGGTGCTGAAGGTCTGGTCGAGCGGGGCGCCCGGGGTGCCGTGCTCGTCGACGCCGACGGCCTGCACGCGGTAGTCGGTGCCGTAGGCCAGGGCGGCGCTGGTCCAGCGGGTGCCCGACGGGTCGATCGTGCCGGCGAGGGCGGCTCCGCCGGCCGGGGTGACGGTGACCGAGGTCAGCCGCCCGCCGGCCGCGGACACCACGAGGGGCTCGGCCGGCGCGACGTCGACCGCCCCGGGGGCCACCGACGCGGCGAGCGCGACGGGGGGCACGGGCGGCGGACCGGCCGCCGCGGACCCGCCGGGACCGGTGCTGCAGCCGGCCACCAGCGCCAGCAGCGCCAGCACCACCACGACCGGGGCCCTCCACACCCGGTCGAGCCCGTGCTGCAGCCCCATCCGGCCGCGCTGCGTCCTCACCACACCGTCCCCCTCGTCCCACTCGGGAGTACCCGCCTCCGACATCCTCACCCGACCGAGACGCTGAACGCTTGTTCCGGTTGCGTGTTGTGAGGCCTCTATCCCATATCAATCCCACTGCCCGGTGCTGGCTCGCTCCTGCATGACCTCGGCGCCGTCGGCGACGACGCCCTAGCGCGAGCACCAGCGTGAGGCACGAGAGCCTCGGCGGCGGCGCTTGGGTCGTGCTGCGGCCCTTGGCCGGCCCCGTCGGCTGGACAGAGATCAGGCCGACCAGGCCGCGCCGGGACGGAAGACGTCGCCGTCGCGCTCGCACCCTGTGCGCGCGACGCCGACGTCGGTGATCCTGGGGCGTGGACATCGAGCTGCTCTACTTCGACGGCTGCCCCAACGCCGAGGAGTACGTTCCTCGCCTGCGGGCGCTGATCGCGACGACGAGCCACCATCTCGTCGAGCGCGAGATCCTCGACGAGGAGCAGGCCGTCGCAGAGTCCTTCTTGGGTTCTCCGACCGTTCGTGTCGATGGCCGGGACGTGGAGCCCGGCGCCGTCGAACGGACCGACTTCGGGATGTCGTGCCGGATCTATCGCACCGCTGACGGGTCGCGCGGGACTCCTCCCGACGAGTGGGTGTGGCGTGCTCTTGGTGAGGGTGAGCGCTGAGCCGGCCTCTGCGCTCAGTCGCCGCACCCGAGGCGGAGGACGTTGCCGCTCGGGTCGGTCAGCGTGAACTCGCGCATGCCCCACGGCTCGTCCCGCACGTCCGATACCGGCATTCCGGCTGAGGCGAGCGCCTCGTGCAACGCGTCGATGCCTGGCACGTGCAGGTAACAGCCCGCCATGTTGGCTGACGTCTCCATTCCCGGGCGGTGGTCCAGGTGGATGACTTCGGCGTCGAGATGGCGCACGAAGGCGTAGCCGCCGCCCTCGTACTGCTCGACCGTCAGGTGAGGAAGCCGCGACCAGAACTCCAACGCTTCGGGCATGTCCCGGACCGGAAGGATCGGGATGGCCACCAGGCGTTGGGTCATGGCGCTCAGTGTCCCTGGAGGCCTCGGTGGTCCTGGAGCGCGTAGTCGTTCACCGCCGAGGTGCTGAGCCGCACAGCTCGCCGCCGGACGTCCTCGACGCGTGTGGCCCCCACGTCGCCAGGCTAGATCCGTGGTCGCGGTCAGCCCACTGTCCGCAGGTCCTAGTACCCCCCAACACAAGGCACGGCTCGCCGGGGCGACGGACGCGCCTGCTGCTCGGGACGGAGCTGCGGCACCATGATCTGGTGACGTCCCCACGACCCATCCACGTGGGCTCGGCCCGCGTGCGTGGCCTCCTCGGCGGCGGAGCGCGATTCCTGGCGACGGGCCTCGTCGTGCTCCCGCTGAGCCTCGGCCTGCACCTCGTGGCCGTCCGGGCCGGCCTCGACGTCCACGCGTCCCGGGTCCTCAGCTACGTCGTGGGCACCGCCCTGGTCGCGGTGCTCCACCGGCGATGGACGTTCGCGGCGCCCGGCGTGCGGGGGGCGCCGCTGTGGGTCGCGGTGCTCTACGCCACGACCTTCGTCGTCGTCGTGGTCACCCACGGGCTCGCGATCTCCCTGCTCCCCGCCGTCGTCGCGGCGCCCTGGGTCGTGGGGACGGCCTGGCTGGTCTCTCAGGGCCTCGGAACGACGGTGAACTTCCTCGTGCTGCGCGGCCTCGTGTTCCGCTGAACTCAGCGCACCCAGCGCTGCACCACCAGGGAGGTCCAGGTGCCGCGCAGGAACCACTGCCCCTCGACCCGCATCCCGGCGCGCAGGAGCAGCTCGTCGCCATCGACCGGACCGGTCTCGCCGCGGATGATCCGCACCCGCACGTACCAGACGACGGGCGCGTCGGGGGCGGCGAACACGGGCGGCACCCGCAGGTCCGGGGCCATCGCCGGGTACCGCGTGCGCGTGTAGTGCTCGAGCCCGAGCGCCGACTGGCGATCACCCGCGACCAGCACGTCGCCCGGCCGGTGCGCGGCGGCGATGAGGGCCGCCACGTCGTCGGCCCGCTCGCGCGGCGTGACCCACAGCAGCGTCGTCGAGGCGGCCAGCGAGGCGGCGACGAGCAGCACCGACAGCAGCGTCACGCCCCGGCGGGACGCGACGACCCCGGTGGCCCCGCACGCCGTGAGGACCCCCAGCCCGAGGAGGGCGGCGAGCAGGTACCGGGGCTCGTAGACCGGGCGCAGCTCCTCCTCGGCCACCAGCAGCAGGCCCACCGGCACCGCCACCCAGCAGGCCGCCACCACCCGCAGCCGTCGCGGTCCCCGGAGCAGCCCGGCGATCCCGAGGACGCCGACGACCAGCGCCGTCCCGTAGTCGGTGCCCGACCACTGCCACGCTGCGAACAGGGCCATCAGCCCCTCGGTGTCGTAGAGCAGCGCGGCGTTGCGGTCGCCGACGGTCCGCAGGTTCAGCTCCACGAGGGCCGCGGTCGGCAGCGCCGCGAGCACCGCGACCGCGGCGAGCGCCGGCGCCCGGCGGGGGGCGAGCACGACGCCGGCGACGGCGAGGCCCGCGACGACGAGCAGGGCGTACCAGTGGGCGAGCCCCGTCGCCGCGCCGGCGAGCCCGAACAGCGTGAGCCCCCCGCGGGCCCGGTCGAGCCAGCGCGCGAGCCCCAGCACCGCGCCCGCCCCGGCCAGCACGGCCACGCCGTAGGGCCGCGCCTCGGTGACCCAGGCGAGGAACAGGGGGTTGGCCGCCACCGCCAGCCCCGCGACCAGGGCGGTCCGGCGGGAGCCGCCGAGCCGGGCCACCGCCCGGGTCAGCACGGCGACCCCGGCCGCCCCGGCGAGCAGGGAGAGCAGGCGCAGCGGCCAGTCCGCGTCGGGCCACCCGAGCGCCAGCCAGGCGTGGGCGAGCACGTACCACGGGAGGTTGTACGACGGCGGGACGTCGCGCAGGGACCAGGTGGTCCCGCGGCCCTCCCACGCCGCGCGGAGGATCTCGGCGAGCGGCCGGCGGGAGACCTCGACGGAGAAGAGCTCGTCGTACCAGAGGCCGTGCGCGCGCCCGAAGACGATCACCGCGCCCAGCAGCAGGGCGACGACGGCCGGGGCGAGCCACCACGCCGACGCTCGGCCGGGACGCAGCCACCACAGCGTCCGCAGGGACTGGCGCCACCGGGCGGCCGTGGTCCACGCCGACCGGCCCTCGGCGCGCGGCGCCCGGGCGACCGGGATGCTGCGTACCGCCAGGCGGGCGGCGCCGATGGCCGCGACGAGGCTCGGCGCGCGGGCGTCGAGCACCGCGTCGCGGCCGCGGGGGCCGAGCGCGAGGAAGGCCCCGGCGTCGGCGGGCAGGCCGGTGAGCAGGGCGACCGCCCGCCGGTGGGCCATGCCGGTGAGCCGGCGCAGCCGGCCCTCGTAGGCGCCGCGGCGCCCGGCGAAGACCGCGTCGGCGCCGCCCGCGCCGAGGTCGTCGAGCAGGGCGGGGAGGGCCTCGGGCGGGTCCTGCAGGTCGGCGTCGAGGCACACCCAGGACGCCGCGTCGGCCTCGTCGTCGAGGCCGTGCTCCAGGGCGCGGTGCTGGCCGACGTTGTGCTCGAGCACGGTGACGGCCACGCGCGGGTCGGCGGCGGCGAGGTCGCGGGCGACGTCCGCGCTCTCGTCGGGCGAGGCGTCGACGACGAGGCGCAGCCGCCAAGTGCGCCCGGCGAGGGCGGCGTCGAGCCGCGCGAGCAGGGCGGGCAGCGTCGCGGCGTTGCGGTACACCGGCACGATCACGGCGACGGTGCCCGTAGCGAGCGGCGCCACGGGAGGCGCCACGTCGGTCTCCGCGCTCACCGTGCCGCCCAGGTGCGACGGAGCCCCTCGGCGAGCCCCGTGCCCGCGGTCCAGCCGAGCAGGCGGTGCGCCAGCGCCGGGTCGCAGACCCAGTCCGCGGTGTCCCAGGACCGTCCCGGGTGGGCGCCAGACGCCCGCGCGATCGGGCGGCCGGTGACCTGCTCGGCGAGGTCGACCAGCTCCTCGTTGGCGGTCTGGACGCCGGTGCCGAGGTTGAGCACCTGGCCGGGCGGGAGCGCGTCGTCCGCCGCCGCGCGCACGCACGCGTCGACCACGTCGCCCACCCAGATCCAATCCCGTCGCCGTCCCGGCGCGGTGAGCGGGACCGTGGCGCCCTCGGCCGCGGCGGTGAGCACCGTGGGCACGAAGCGCGTCGGGTGGTCGCCGGGGCCGTACACCTGGAACGCGCGCAGGACCGTCGCGCGGACCCCGCGCTCGGCGGCGGCCGCGAGCAGGAGCAGCGAGCCGGCGGCCTTCGTCGCGCCGAAGAAGCCGCGGGGGGTGAGCGGGGCGTCCTCGGCGAGCGGCTGCGCCGAGGCGCCGTACTCCGTCGATGAGCCCAGGCGGACCACCGTGCGGCACCGCGGCGGCAGGGCGTCGATCAGCCAGGGCGTGGTGTTCACGGCGGTGCTCGCCGCCCGCTCGGCTGCGGTCGCCTTCGCCCGCCCCGCGGCGAGGCAGAACGCGACGTCGGGGTCGGCGGCGCGGACCGCGGCGCGCCCGGCCGCCGGGTCGGCCAGGTCCGCGTCCCCGCGGGTCGTGGCCACGACGTCCCAGCCCTCGGCCCGCAGCCGCGCGACGAGGTGGCGGCCGACGAAGCCGCCCGCCCCGGTGACCAGGGCCCGGGTCACGCCGGTTGCAGCGGGGCCGGCGCGCCGCCGACGGCGGCCAGCAGGGCGTCCCGGTCGGCGCGCACCTGCTCGGGGGTCCGGGCCCGCAGCGCCGTGGACGCGGCGTGCATCCGCGGGACCTCGACGGCGGGGTCGCGGCCGGCGAGGTCGGCGAGGAACGAGCGGCGCAGGAACGTGAAGGCGGCGCCGACCCGGACGAGCTCGGCGCCGATGAGCCGGGTGGGGATCGGTGCGCCGAGCCCGGGCAGTGTCAGGCCGGCCACCCCGAACGGGACGTCGACGGCGGCGCGCACGCGGTCGACCGTGCCGTCGACGAGCGGGGTGAACAGGTCGGTGGCGCCGCGGTCGATGCGCAGGTCGTTGAGGCCGAGGTAGACCCGGCTGAGCGGGCGGCGCGCGAGCTCGGCGGCGCGCTCCACGGCGTCCCGGGTCTCCACGAGGATGCCCAGCCCGCACCGCCCGTCGACGAGGTCGAGGGTCCGGTCGACCTCCTCGGGGCGCCGGACCATCGGGAGCAGGATCTCGTCGGCGCCGCGGGCGACGGCGGCCCGCACCTCGCCGGCGGTCCACGGTCCGTGGGCGTTGATGCGGCACAAGATGCGCCCGCCGGTGGCGGCGCGCACCCGCTCGAGGTCGCGGGGCGTGTGCCGGTTGATCTCCGTGCCCCAGCCCTGCTGGCGGCGTTCCTTGCCGTGGTTCTCCCAGTCGACCACGATCCCCGCCGCCCCGGCGGCGACGACGTCGCGCACGAGACCGGGCTCGACCGTGAAGACGTACAGCTGCACGGGCGGGAAAGGTAGGGAAGGCTGGCCTCACGTGTCCAGTTCCGGGGCGTTCGTCCGTCGATCTGCTGCTCCCGGCCGTGGATGTAGGTAATGCTAGGTTTACCCCGTTCGTGGCCAAGGGAGGCGTTCGTGCGGGTGAGCCGGGCTGTCGTCGGCGTCGTGGCGGGAGTCCTGCTCCTCGCGGGGTGTGGGTCGTCGGCACCCCCGGAGCCGGTCACGGTGACCCTCTACAACGCCCAGCACGAGGACCTGGCCCAGGAGTGGGTGCAGGACTTCACCGCGCGCACGGGCGTCCGCGTGGAGATGCGCAACGGTGATGACAGCGAGCTCGCCAACCAGATCGTGGCCGAGGGCGCGGCCTCGCCCGCGGACGTGTTCATCACCGAGAACTCGCCGGCGATGTCGCTGGTCTCGGACCGCGGGATGTTCGCCCCGCTCGAGCCCGCGACGCTGGGGCAGGTCCCCCCGGAGTTCCGGTCCGCGCAGGGCGACTGGGCCGGCATCGCCGCCCGCTCGACCGTGCTCGTCTACAACCGCACGCTGCTGCCCGCTGACCAACTGCCCCGCTCGATCATGGACCTGGCGGGGCCCGAGTGGCAGGGACGCGTCGGGTTTCCGCCCGGCGGGGCCGACTTCCAGGCCATCGTCAGCGCGGTGGCGGCCACCCGGGGCGAGGCCGCGACCCAGCAGTGGCTGCAGGGCCTCAAGAACAACGGGCGCCTCTACCAGAGCAACACCGCCACCATGCGCGCGGTGAACGCGGGGGAGATCCCCGCCGGGATCATCTACCACTACTACTGGTCCAAGGACCGCGCGGAGGCCGGCGCCAACAGCGCCAACGCCGAGCTGCACCACTTCGGCGGGCAGGACCCGGGGGCGTTCGTGTCGACATCCGGCGGCGGCGTCCTGCGCTCCAGCGACACCCCGGCGGAGGCGCAGATGCTGGTGCGCTACCTCAACGGACCGGACGGCCAGCGGGTCCTCGCGAACAGCACCGCGCTGGAGTACACGGTCAATCCTGCGGTGCCGTCGAACCCCCGCCTGCGCCCGATCGCCGAGCTGGGGGCGCCGCCGATCGACCCGAACTCCCTTGACGGCCCGCGGACCGTGCAGATGATGCAGCAGGCCGGCCTGCTGTGACCGGGCGCGCGTGCCGACCCTGACCGCTCCCCGCCGCACCCGGCCGCCGCTGGGGCTCGTCGCGGCGGTCGCGGTGGCGGTCCTGACGCTCGTGCCGCTGGGCTTCGTGGTCGTCGCCTCGGCACGCGCCGAGCCGGGGGCGGCGGTGGCCCTGCTCTTCCGGGCGCGCGTCGGGGAGCTGCTGCTCAACACGGTCGGCCTGGTGGTCGCCACGACGACCGCCTGCGCGGTGGTCGGGACGGCAGCGGCCTGGGTGGTCGTGCGCACGACCGTGCCGGGCCGGCCGGTGTGGGTCGGGCTCCTCGCCGCCCCGCTCGCGGTCCCGGCGTTCGTCAACAGCTACGCCTGGGTGTCGATGACCTCCGCGGTCGAGGGCTTCGCCGGCGCGGTGCTCGTCACCACGCTGTCGTACTTCCCGTTCGTCGCCCTCCCGGTGGCCGCCACCCTGCGCGGGCTCGACCCCGTGCACGAGGAGTCGGCGCGCGCCCTGGGCCTCGGCCCGGTCGAGGCGGTCCGCCGCGCCGTGCTGCCCGCGCTGCGCCCCGCCGTACTGGGCGGGTCGCTGCTGGTCGGGCTGCACCTGCTCGCCGAGTTCGGCGCCCTGCAGATGCTGCGCTTCCCGACGTTCACCACCGCCATCTACGACGCCTACGAGTCGTCCTTCGCCGGGCCCGCCGCGACCCTGCTCGCCGCCGTGCTGGTGCTGCTCTGCCTGGTGCTGCTGGCGGGGGAGCTGCGCCTGGCCGGGCGTACCCGCCTCGCTCGGGTCGGGTCCGGGACGGCACGGCCCCGACCGCCACGGCCGGCGGGCCGGGCGACCCCGCTCGCCCTCCTGGGCCTCGCGGCGCTGGTGGCGCTGGCGCTGGGCGTCCCGCTCGCCGCGCTCGGGCGGTGGCTGCTCGAGGGGACCTCGACGGCCTTCCCGGTCGCCGAGCTCGGGCTCGCCACCGTCACCACGCTGGGCATCGCGGTCGGGGGCGCCGCCGTGACCACGCTGCTCGCCCTCCCGATCGCCTGGGTCGCGGTGCGCCGGCCGGGTCGGTTCGGGCGCCTCGTCGAGCGCAGCAGCTGGGTGGGGAGCTCCCTGCCGGGCATCGTTGTCGCGCTCGCCCTGGTCACCGTGTCCGTCCGGGCCCTCCCGGCGATCTACCAGACCACCGCCCTGCTGCTGGTCGCCTACGCGATCCTGTTCCTGCCGCGGGCGATGGTGGCGATCCGGTCGGCGCTCGCCCAGGTGCCCCCCGAGCTCGACGACGTCGCCCGCTCCCTGGGCGTGCACCCCGCCGCGGTGATGGCGCGGGTGACGCTGCCGCTGGTCGCCCGCGGCCTCGGCGCCGGGTCCGCGCTGGTCTTCCTCGCCGTGGTCACCGAGCTGACCGCCACCCTGCTCCTGGCGCCGATCGGCACCGACACGCTGGCCACGCAGTTCTGGGGCCACGCCGACGCCGTGGCCTACGGGGCGGCGGCGCCCTACGCCGCGCTCATGGTGCTGATCTCGGCGCCGGCGGCCTGGCTGCTGACGCGCCGGGGAGTCCCGGGGGGCCTGTCGTGACCGGGGCCGCGCCGGCCGGGATCCAGGTGGGCGGGGTCTCGAAGTCCTTCGGCCCGGTCGGGGTGCTCCACGACGTCCACCTCGAGGTCGCCCCCGCCAGCCTGACCGCGGTGCTCGGTCGCTCCGGCTGCGGGAAGACCACGCTGCTGCGGATCATCGCCGGTTTCGTGGCCCCGGACGCCGGCACCGTCGCCCTCGACGGCCGCCCGGTCGTCGATCTCCCGCCCGAGCGGCGACGCGTGGGCTACGTCAGCCAGGAGGGCAGCCTCTTCCCGCATCTGGACGTCGCGGGCAACGTGGGCTTCGGGCTGCCGCGGCGGCTCCGGCGCGCCCGCCACCGCGTCGATGAGCTGCTCGAGCTGGTCGGCCTCGAGTCCGGCCTCGCCGACCGCTACCCCCACCAGCTCTCCGGCGGCCAGCAGCAGCGGGTCGCGCTGGCCCGGGCCCTGGCGCCGGGTCCGCGGGCGGTGTTGCTCGACGAGCCGTTCGCGGCTCTCGACGCCGAGCTGCGCGAGAGCACCCGCCGCGCGGTGGCCGCGGCCCTCGAGCACGCGGGGACCACCGCGGTGCTGGTCACCCACGACCAGGGTGAGGCGCTGTCGATGGCCGGCCACGTCGCGGTGCTGAGCGAGGGCCGGGTCGTGCAGGTCGCGCCGCCGGCTGAGCTCTACCGGCAGCCTGCCGACGCCGAGGTGGCCGCGTTCGTCGGTGACGCCGTCCTGCTGCCGGCCACGGTCCGCGACGGGCACGCCGACTCGGTGCTCGGCACCCACCCGGTCACCGGGCGACCGGAGCCCGGGCCCACCACGGTGCTCGTGCGCCCCGAGCAGATCGTTCTCGAGCCGATGGCGAACGGGGGAGCGCCGGGGGAGGTGGTCGCTCGCGTCGTCGACGCCACGTTCTACGGGCACGATGCGACGGTGCGCCTGCGCGTGCGCTCCGGGTCCGGGGAGCACCCGCTGCCCGACACCGTGCTGGCCCGCACCCCCGGGCACGCCGCGCCCGAGGTCGGCAGCGACGTCCGGCTCACCGTGCAGGGCAGCGTGACGCCCACCGGATCACGAGCTCACGAGCTCTGAGCGCCCCGCTTCCGGCGGCTGATCGGCTTCGTGCCAGCACCGTTCACCACATCCCAGCCGCTCGACCCGGCCTCGATCGCGCTGCCGCGTCTCCTTTCGCTGCGCCGGTCCCTGCGCGGTGGGTGAAGGAGCGGCCGTGCTCGGCCCGGCCAAACTCCGACTTCGGCGCGCCGAAACCGAGAATTGGTCGACCGTGAATGCCGTGAGTGTTGCCACGCATTGCCGAGAGGTCGTCGAGCGAGTGCTAAATTCTGCCTAGCGAAGGGGAGTAGCTCCCAACACCGTGGTCGACACACTGACGCTCGAGCGTCCGGCCGCGGAGGCCGCAGGTGACCGGCGGCGGGCGAGACCTTCGGTGCCGACCTGTTCAACAGAGTCGGGCCGAAGCCTGAGCTCTCGGTCCGACCGACCGAGAGAGCGACCCCGTGACCAGCTTCCTCGCCGCCACCGCCCTGAGCTTCGCCGTCATCTTCGTCGCGGAGCTGGGCGACAAGTCACAGTTGATGGCGCTGACTTTCGCCACCCGCTTCCGGGCGGTGCCCGTGCTGCTCGGCATCGCTGCCGCAACGGTCGTGACGCACGCGTTCTCCGTGGGCGTGGGCTACCTACTCGGGGCGGCCATTCCTACGTTCTGGATTTCGGTGGTCGCCGCCGTCGCTTTCGTGGGGTTCGGCTTCTGGACCTTGCGCGGCGACGCACTTTCCGAGGACGAGGAGAAGAAGGGCGACGCCACCGCGCGCTCCGCGTTCCTCGCGGTCGCGATCGCCTTCTTCCTCGCCGAGCTCGGCGACAAGACCATGCTCGCCACGATCACCCTCGCCACGCAGTACCCCGGCGGCGGCGGTGTCACCGGTGTCTGGCTCGGCTCGACGATCGGCATGGTCGCTGCGGACGCACTCGCGATCATCTTGGGGCGGGTGCTCGGGCGGAGGATGCCGGAGAAGGTGATCCGGATCGGCGCTGCTGTCCTCTTCTTCGCCTTCGGGGTCTGGCTCACTGCCGAGGCGTTCCTGGCGGCGTGACCGACTCTCCTGGAGCCCGCTTGCGCTGTACGGCCTGCGTCCGCGCCCACGCGGCGCTCGTGGCCCAGCGCCCGTCGCGGACCTCCTTTGCTCGCGCTGGTCGTCCATCCGTGTCCTACGAAGGATCGACATCCTGAGCGGTTCGTCGTAGCTTACCGTTCGTGTCAGCTTACCGAGATGCCGGGCTGGGGTTGCTGGGCGACCCGATGCGCCGTGCGATCTTCGAGACGCTGGCGCGCCGGCCCAGCTCGGTCGGCGAGCTGGCCGAGCAACTCCCGATCAGCCGCCCGGCCGTCTCCCAGCACCTCAAGGTGCTGAAGTACGGCGGTCTGGTCGTGAGCCACGCTGACGGCACGCGCCGCATCTACCGCCTCAATCCGCAGGGTGTGGCCGCATTGCGGTCGTGGCTCGACGGCGTCTGGGAGCACGCGCTGGCCGGCTTTCACAAGTTTGCCGAGCAGGCCGTCACCGACGACACCGCGGACCACCCCACCGAGGAGCAGCCATGACCACGCCGATCCCCGCGATCGAGGGCAAGACCACCGTCAACGTCAGCCGTGAGCGGGCGTTCGCCCTGTTCACGGGCTCCTTCGGGGCCTGGTGGCCGCGGCAGTACCACATCGGATCGTCCGAGGTCGCCGACGTGATCCTCGAGCCCCACGAGGGCGGGCGGTGGTTCGAGCGGGGGGTCGACGGCAGCGAGTGCGACTGGGGCCGGGTGCTGGCCTGGGAGCCCTCGGAGCGGGTGGTGTTCACCTGGCAGATCGGCGGCGACTGGCAGTTCGACCCCGACCCCTCGCACGCCAGCGAGATCGAGGTCCGGTTCCACGCCGACGGCCCCGAGCAGACAACCGTGGAGGTCGAGCACCGCCACTTCGAGCGCCTCGTCGGCGGCGATGGTGTCCACGGCGCCATTGAGCATGGCGGTGGTGGCTGGGTCGCACTGCTCGCCGCGTACTCCCAGATGGTCACCGACGAGACCGGAGCGAACCCCTCGTGACCGACCCGGACCCGATGCGCTTCGCCCAGGACGATCGTGCCGACCTGGCCGACTTCCTCGCCGGGCTCGCGTCCGAGCAATGGGACGCGCCCACGCTGTGCGACCAGTGGTCCGTGCGCGATGTCGTCGCCCACGTCATCAGCTACGACGACCTCGGACCGGTCGGCTTCGCGCGACGGTTCGTGGCCGGCCGGTTCAACCCCGACCGGGCCAACCAGGTCGGCGTCGACCAGTACCGGTCGCTCACTCCGGACGAGCTGCTCGCCGAGCTGAAGGGCCACCTGCGGCCCGCCGGCCTGACCGCGCGGTTCGGTGGCCGGATCGGGCTGGTCGACGGGCTGATCCATCACCAGGACATCCGCCGCGCGCTGGGAGCGCACCGGGAGGTCCCCCGGGAGCGGCTCACCGCCACCCTGCCCTTCGCCACGATCGCACCGCCGATCCGAGCGTTCTCCCGCATCCGCGGGCTACGCCTGGTCGCCACGGACGTCGACTGGTCCACGGGCAGAGGCCCCACCGTCGAGGGCCCGGCCGAACCGCTCCTGATGGCCATGGCCGGACGGACGGACGGGCTCGACGAGCTCACGGGAGCTGGGCTCCCCACCCTCGCGGGACGCATGCCCGCGTAGCTCGCTACGAGTGAAGCGTGACCCTCGCCGGCGCAGGTGCCGACCGGGCCGGGTCGACCACGACCTCCCCGCCGACGCGGACGCCACCGGATGCCACCCACGTCCGGGCACGGTCCTCGGAGATACCCGCGGCCACCAGCCGGTCGAGGACCGTCACGGGGGCGCGCACGCGGGACCGACCTGTGCCTGAGCAACGGCGTCCTCCACAGCGGCGCCCCCCACGATCGCGAGCGAACGGCGGGAACGCGCTGGTAGACCGGATGCGTGCCTGGCCGCTCTGCATCCGCCCCACCGCCGGGCGGCGGGCTTGAGCGCGTGGCACCGATGCTCGCCACGGCGGGACCTGTCCCGACCGGGCCGGAGTGGGCGTTGGAGCTCAAGTGGGACGGCATGCGCGCCCTGGCCTACGTCGAAGGCCCGGACCCCGACGACGTCGTCCTCGTCTCGCGGGCTGGTCGCCGAGTGTCACGCTCCTACCCCGACGTCGCGCGGGCGCTCGCGGCGGCGGCAGGGACGCGTCGGGTCGTGCTCGACGGAGAGATCGTGGTGCTCTCGGCGCCGTCGGCGGGTGCACCGGCGCGGCCGAGCTTCGACCGGCTGCAGTTGCGCATGGGTGTACAGAAGCCTTCTCCGCAGCTCGTCGACACGGCGCCAACGACGTTCGTGGCCTTCGACCTGCTGTGCTGCGACGACGAAGCGCTGCTCGACCTGCCCTACCTCGAGCGCCGGGCGCGGCTCGAACGGCTCGGCCTCGACGGACATCGGGGCCTGGTGGTGTCCCCGGCGCTGGAGGGACTCGACGCCCAGACCGCGCTCGAGGTAGCCGAGAGCCACGGCATGGAGGGCATCGTCGCCAAGCGCCGCGACGCGCCCTACCGGCCGGGCCGCTCGCACGCCTGGATCAAGACGCCGCTGTGGCGTGCGACCGAGGCCGTCATCGGCGGCTGGGCCGAGGGCCGCGGACGCCACGCTGGCGCCGTGGGCGCGGTCCTGCTCGGACTCCCCACGCCCTCGGGCCGGCTGCGCTACATCGGCCACGTCGGCACCGGCCTGCGCGACAGCGAGCGGGACCAGCTATCGGTCCAGCTCACCGAGGCCGAGATCGCCGACAATCCCTTCGACGGTCCCGTACCGGAGCAGAGGGCCGCTCGGTGGACGCAGCCGACGCTGGTGGCCGAGGCCCGCTTCCGGTCGTGGTCCGACGACGGGGTCCTGCGGCACTCCTCGTGGCGGGGTTGCGCCCCGACCGCCAGCCCGACGAGCTGGGAGCCGGTCCTCCTGCCGCTGATCGAGGAGACGCCGCTCCTCGAGGGCACCGCTGGCACAACAGCCGGGGCTAGGGCGGGTGGTCGGTGACGTCGCGGCGGCTCACGGGGCTCTCGTAGCTCGCGGGTAGAGGCCCGCGAAACGTGCGGCGCCGGATTACGGATCGGGTCGTGCACCAGGCGCTGCGCGGCGCGGGCCGCCTGCTCCCACACCCGCGGCGACCGCGGGCGCTCGCGCCAGTCTTCGGCGACGGCCTCGAGCAACGCGCCCACGGCGTCCGCGGACTGTCGATCGAGGCCGGCGAACCCGCCCGGCCCGCGCTCGCGCACCACCGCCGCGGCGTCGACCATCAGCTCGGCCTCGAGCCGTCGCTGCTCTCGGCGACGGAGCTCGGCTGGGTCCACCACATGCACCTCCTGGACAGGACGAAGAGAACGTCCGTCCGCAGGGGAAGCGCGGCGACGCCGTCAGCGTCGCACGAGATACCGACGCCGGTGCTCCACGGCCTCGGCCCTTGCTCTCGCAGCGCCGGTCAACCGACCCCGGCCGTGAGCGAGGCCGCAGCTACCGACCACAGCGGCTGATCGACGAGGGCTCCTCACCGGCCGGGCGGCCACGCTGGGACCTCGCATTCCGCGTGCCGGGACGAACAGGTCGGAGACGGTCGTTCCGCTGCCTCGAGCGAGGAGGAGGTTCTCGGGCCGGATGATCAAGTGTCTCAGGTATGGGTTCAGTCGTTGAGCGCGGCCGCGAGCTTGGTGACGGCGGCTGTCCAGCCGGCCTCGGCGCCGGCCCGGCCGGGGGTGGGGTAGGGGCCGTCGCTGAGTGTCATGCGGGTCTTGGTGCCGTGATCGTGGAACTCGACCTGCAGCACGCTGGGCTCCGGCATGCCCATGTGGGGCATGGGGTCCGAGCGCAGCACGAGCAGCTCAGGCTCGACCAGCTCGACGATCTCGTAGCCGACGGTGAACTCGCTGCCGTCGGGGGCGAGCATGGTGAGTTGGTAGCGGCCGCCGACCCGCAGGTCGATCTCGATGCGGTCGAGGGGCACCTCGATGTGTTCGGGGCCGTACCAGGCGGCCAGCGCCTCCGGGTCGGTCCAGGCCCGGAAGACGCGTTCGCGGGAGGCGTCGAACACGCGGGTGATCAGGACGTGCTGGTCAGTCTTGGTGGGGGTCTGCTCGGTCATCGCGGGCTCCTTGCTCGCCAGAGTCGTCGGGGTCGTCGGGGTGCACACGCAGGTGCGCCTCGAGCCGGTCCATGCGGGCCTGCCAGGTTCGGGTCCGGGCCTGCATCCAGTCCATCGCGTCGTCGAACGGCGCGGTGTGCAGGCGGTTGTGGCGCCACTGGGCTTCGCGGCTGCGGGTGATCAGTCCGGCGCCTTCGAGGACCTTGAGGTGCCGGGAGATCGCCGGCACGCTGATCGGGAACCGGGCGGCGACCTCGTTGACGGTGGCCTCGCCGTCGGCGAGCAGGGTCACGATCGCGCGCCGGGTCGGGTCGGCGAGCGCAGCGAAGGTCAGGCTGAGCTGATCGGCGGTCACGGCACTCCTGACCCTCGTACCGAACATGTCCGTTAATTGCACTATCGATTAAATACGTTGGTAGCGATGGCTGCAAGGGTCGAGTACCGGTTGGTCGGTCCTACCGACTGATCAGCGTTCGCGGTGGGCCCGACGAGCCCCCGGACTCGCCGACACAGATCGAGCCGCTTGCGGCGGCACTGTTCCTTTCTGCGCCCGGCAGCTTGATCGGCCCGCCCCTCACCGACAAGGGCCGCAGAACATCTTCGGGCCGCGCCGCACGGACGGCCCTACGCGGCTCGGCCTCGATGGGCACCGGGCCTCGTCAGGTGGTCCGGGCCGCCGATGTGGCGATGGACCCGACACCCGAACCCCGAGGACGAGGGGCGGTTCGTCGCGGGGGGCAGACGCTGACGAGGAGGGCCCCACCGATCTCGATGGGGAGGGCGTAGCGGGCCACGTCGTCCCAGCCGACGGTGGATGCCATCGCCAGGAGGTAGATCGTGAGCAGCCCGGCGGCAGCCTTGGCGACCCAGCGCCGCTGCCACCCCGACAGCAGTCCGACGGCCAGCACGACCTCGGTGACGGTGGCGACGACGGCCACCACCGCGGCCACCGGAAGCGGGACACCGTGCAGCAGCTGCTGGGTGTAGGCGACGAACACGTCCCACCGACCCCACGACACCCCGGCCGCGCCAGGAGGCCCGAACACGCCGAACCGATCGGCCACCGCCCCGCCGAAGGCCGCCGCGAGGAGCACCGCCGCCAACCATCCCGACGCCCAGAGCAGCCAGGGAACGCCGCGGACGTGGTCGACGACCACCACCACGGCGAGCCCGAGGACCACTGCCGCGAGCACCTGGGTGATCGGACCCGGCACCACGCCACCGATCTGGGCCCATCCCACGCCGAAGACCACGCCCACCGCCACCCACAGGAGCCCCCCGAGCCGTCGGGCCCGATCCATCCACGCCATGCCACTCACTCCCTCGCACTTGATAAGGTTCCTTACTGCTAGGGCGACAGTAGGGACGGGAGCGACTATTGGTCAAGCGCCTTACCAACCCGCTGCGAGGGCGCCCGACGCCGCTCGGGTCGCTGCTCAACGCCGCCGGGCAGCGTCTCTCCACGGAGCTCGACGCGGCCCTGCGACGGGCCGGGTTCACCGACCTCCGCGCGGCGCACGCCCCGGTGTTCATGGGTGTCGACCCCGACGGCACGCGCGTCAGCGACCTGGCGGAACGGGCTGCGATGACCAAGCAGGCGGTCGGCGAGCTCATCCGTCACCTCGCCGCGCACGGCTACCTGACCGTCGAGCCGGACCTGGACGACCGTCGTGCCAAGCGCGTCGCGCTCACCGAGCGCGGGTGGGACGCGCTCGAGCTCGGCGAGCGCGTGATCGCCGACTACGACACATGGCTCGAGACCATCGTCGGGGTCGACCGTGTCGCGGACCTCCGGGAGACCTTGGACCGCATCATCGCCAGCCCCGACCACGCCGCGCGGGATCGCGACCTTCGCCGTGGGGATGGGCAAGGCTGACCGCACGCGTCGGCACCGGCAGGAGGTCCTCGTGTCTGCGTCTCGGCACACGTATCGAGTTCTGCCCACCAGGCGGGCGCAGGGGACCGGCGTGCCCTGGCCGCACGACGTCCACATCGCGCTCCCCCCGTCGTACGACGAGGGTGACCGCAGCTATCCCGTCCTCTGGGTGACGGACGCGTCCCTGAGCTTCCTGCTCGCGGTCGGCCTCATGAACTGGCTCCACACGACGCAGGAGGTCCGCGAGCTCATCGTCGTCGGTGTCGGCGCCCCCGAGGAGAGCGACCACGCCGAGTTCTCCGCGCGGCGGACCCACGACTTCTACGCCACGTCGAGATGGGTCAACGCGGGCCCTGGTGGCACCTTCATGGAAGCAGCCCTGGCCGGCGATTCGCTCGGGGGCGGCGCCGACGCTCTGCTGTCGTTCCTCGTCGACGAGCTGCGCCCGCAGCTGGCGGCCGAGTTCCGGTTCGCCGACGACCACGGGCTCGTGGGCTTCTCCGGAGGCGGTCACTTCGTCGGCTTCGCCCTGTTCTCCCGGCCCGGGGCATACGACCGCTACCTGGCCGGCAGTCCGGCCCTGAGCGGATGCGAAGACCTGCTCTTCACCATGGAGGCCGCCCATGCCGCGACCCACGACGACCTGGCGGCGAGGGTCTTCCTCGGGTGCGGGTGAGGCGGAGCTCGCCGATCCCTTCGTGGCCGCTGTGGATGTCGTCGGGTCGATGACCCGCATGGCGCAGCTACTGCGACTCCGCGACTACCCGTCCCTGGAACTCACCTCGCGCCTGTTCCCGGGACAGACGCACGGGTCGGCGCTGTCGTACTCGTTGAGCGAGGGTCTGCGCACGCTCTACCCCCGCGGGTCGGTCATCGAGAAGGAGACGGGGCTTGCTGGCCGAGCTCGTCCCGGCAGCCTCGGACAAGGAGGTCGTGGGTGGAAGCTGACTGCTGCTAGCCGATGAGAGGTAGCCTTGCTACCTATGCGGGCCGAGGCACTGAAGGGGCACCTCGATGCGCTGCTGCTGTCCACGCTGGCCTCGGGGCCCCGCCACGGTTACGCGGTGATCGAGGCGCTGCGTGCTGGCAGTAGCGGCGTGTTCGACCTGCCGACCGGCACTGTCTATCCAGCTCTGCGTCGTTTGGAGCGAGCCGGGCTCGTGACCAGCGCTTGGTCGACCGTGGGCGGTCGGGCTCGGCGTACCTATGCCCTGACCGCCGCCGGACGCCGGTCGTTGCGGGAGGAGCGCACCCGCTGGCAGGAGTTCTCCACCGCGGTCGCAGCCCTGCTCGGCGGCTCCCCGGGGCGCAGCGATGGGGCCCACGGCCAAGCGTGGCCGGCGACGTCATGACCCCGGACGGGTCCGACACGTCCAGGGACGAGACAGTGCTGGCCGAGTGGCTCGGGCGGGCCGCGGGCGGCCTGGTCGGGCCGGCGCGGTGGCGTGCTGATGTCCTGGTCGAGCTGCGGGACGGCCTGCTCGAGGCCACCGAGCACCACCTCGCCGGCCTCGGGGACCAGGGCGGGGCGGACGCCGATCGACCACGGTGGGCGGCAGCCCGGGCCGCGGTCGCCGAGTTCGGGGATCCCGAGGTGGTAGCGGCCGGATTCGTCTCGGAGGAGGCGTCCGCGCGGGCCCAGTGGGTCGGCCGGGCGGTGCTGGCGTCGGGCCCCCTGGCGGCGGCCGGCTGGTGCATCACCTTCGTCGCGGGAGGGGCGCCGATGCTCCACGGTCGCTTGGCCGGGCCGTGGTGGGCGCTACCTCTGCTGGGCGTGGTGCTCGCGGCGGTGATCCCCGCGGCTGTTGCCGTGGGGTTCCCCTTCCGCTGGGCCCTTCGCGAGTTGCCCCCCGGCTCCGCCCTCGCTCACGCCGAGCTCGCTGCCTGGGGAACCGCAGCGGCCGATGCGGTGATGCTGGGACTACTCGTCCTCTGGGTCGCCGCCGGTCCGACGCTGAGCGTGGCGGACCTCGGGCCTGCCGTGCTGGCCGGCGTCGTGGTCAGCCTGATCCGCCTGCCGTCGTCGGGGATGGTCGCGTGGTCGGCGCACGCCCGGCGCGCTCGCCTCCGAGGAGTTTGTGGCGAGCGAGCGCCCACACGATGATCGGCGCGCCGATCGCGGTGGGCAGCACCCAGAACAGGAGCGGCGGGAGCAGGTCCCACACCGGCAGGCGCGGGCCGTTGTCGACGTAGAACGCGGTCAGCATGAGCACATACGAGCTGCCCATGCCCACGACGTGGCCGCGTCGCCAGCGGGGGCGACCGCGCAGCGCCGCTCGCCTGGCCCGCCACCCGTAGCCCGCCGTTCCGGCTGCGAGAGCACCGAGCACGAACAGGTGGAGGTTGTACGGCCAGCGCAGGACCACGAGTGCTGCGGCCGTGGTCGCGACGACCCCGAGCGCGATCAGGTAGGTCCGCCCGCCAACCGGGTGAACACCGCGACGCTTGCGGGTCAGCGCGGCAGCCGCGCCAGCGAGGACCGCCACGAGCCCGGCGGCGATGTGCACACCGACGATGGCAAGGAAGACCGGCCGACTGTCCGGAACCGGGACCCCGAACACCGTCCCGTCTTGCTCGTTGAGCACCGCAGCGATGAGCACGCCAACCGCCTTCTCCTCCGCCTACACGTGCTTACTATAGGTTGTGTTGCTACGTATGAGGAGCGCCCGTGAGGACCAACAAGAACCTGCTGCCTGTCGCCGCCGTCGTCGCCAACGCCCTGGCCACCGGGGCCACCGCCGACCAGGCGTTCAAGCAGCTTCCCGCCCGCCGGAAGATCGGCTCCGTCGCCTACGCCGAGTACGTACGCGCCGCCGACCTCCACAACGGCCTGCGCTGGTACCCCCCACTCGGGCTCGGGGCAGCCGCAACCACCCTCGTTGCAGCGATCAGCGGCCTGCGCCGCGAACAGACCCGAGCGACCAAGACAGCTCTCCTCGTCGCGGTCTTCGGCACACTCGGCCACCTCGCAGCCACAGGCCGAGCCGCCCCGACGCTGCTGTCGCTACGGCACGGCGACCTCGACCCCACGCACACCGGCGCCGTCCTCGACCGCTTCGCCTCCATCAACGCCGCACGCACCGTTGCGATGGCGGTGACCCTCGCGGCGAGTGCCACGGTGATCGGCTCAGGGTGAACACAGCCGGTGCCGCCGACGCGCCCGCTGCTGTGGAGGGACTCGGTGGTGGGCGCCGCTCGAGGTCGGCACCGTGGCGAGGATGCAGCACCCCCAGCCGTCACCATGTTTCCGTGGCCGACACGGGCGCCGCAACGGCCAGCAAGCGACGCGTACTCACCGGCGCCGTCCTGCTCGACCTCTCCAAACGGTGCTCGGCCTGCGGGGGAGCGCCCTCGCCTCCTCGGTGGTCGTCCTGTTCCTGTACGGGGAGATCGCACCGCGGCCCTCACGCAACGCCCCACGGTCAACATCCGTGCTCCGGGCCCCCGGATGACCAGCACTTCGAGCTCCACCGCCGTCAGCTCACCCTGGGTGAGCCGGCTGATCTCTCACCCGGAGGCGCTCGTCATTCGCGAGCTGACGCACTTGAACCGCCGCGAGGGGCCGCACGACTTCCTCGATAGCCGATGCCGGCGGCGAGTAGCAGAAGCGCGCCCCCGAGGTAGTACACGGCGCTGATACCCAGCGCGGCGGCGAGCACGCCGCCGACGAGAAGCGACACGAGGCGCCCGAGCTGCCAGAACAGGTCGAAGCTGGCGAAGATGCGTCCGCGGGCTTCCTCGGGCGTGTGGGCCTGCAACAGCGAGTTGAACGTCACGGTGCCGGTGGAGGTGCCGAGGCCGTAGATGGCCAGGGCGGCGAGCGCGACCGGAAGTGCTGTGAACGTCGCGAGCACGAGGTCCACCAGCCCACGCACCACGAAGGGGCCGAACACGAACGCCGGCCGGCGTGGGTCGGCCACCAGGCGTGTCAGCGCGATCGGTCCGAGGACAGCACCCACACCGATGGCGCCGAGCAAGAGTCCGTACCCGCTCGGCGCCAACTGCAGGTGGTCGCGGACGAGGACAACGAGCAAGGCGCTGGTAGCACCGGCTGACAGCGCGGCCAGGAGCTGTCCGGCACCGAGCGCGCGCAGCAACCGGTCGCCGACGAGTAGGCGAGCCCCTGCCAGGGCGTCCGCGAAGAACCCCTGCCGCCGCGTCGACACCACGGACGCGGGAAGCCCTAGACCGGCCAACAACGCAGCGCTGAGCACGAAGCTGGCGGCGTTGATTCCGAACGCCGGGCCAGCGCCGACTGCGGCATAGAGGGCACCGGCAACAGGGGCGAGCGCGATCTGGCTCAGCACAGCTGCGGTCCAGATGCCGCTGTTTGCGGCGACGAGTTCGTCCTCCCGCACCAGCGCGGGTATCGCGCTGCTGGCGGCAGGGTTGAACACCACCGCACCCCCCGACAGCCCGAACGCGATCACGTAGATCGCAGCCGGCTGGTCAGCGAGGAAGACCAGCGAGACGGCGAGGACGGCACGCCAGAGGTCCGCGACGATCATCACGGGCACCCGCGGCAACCGATCGACGACTGTGCCCGCGACCGGTGCGAGCAGCAGTACCGGCACGATCTCTGCGAACACCACCGCGCTGACGCCCAGCGGCGAGCCGGTCAGGTCGAAGACCAGCAGGGACAACGCCACCGTGGCGAACACGTCGCCCCCCTGCGACGCCGTCCTCGCCGACCACAGTCGCCGGTACCCGGGCTCAGCGAACACGTCGCGCATGCCGACCCGACGGGGAGCATCGGTCATGACGACCTCGATCGACAGGCTCGGGCCTCGTACTCCACTGCGCCTCTCCGAGTCAGCGGTCGACGATCTGAGCGGATCGGTCTCGACGCTGCAAGACGGTGCCGAACGCCAGGACCGCCGCCAGCGCAGCGACGGCCGCCAGAACACCGAACACGGGCGGATACCCACCGAGCAGGTCGGCGAGCGCGCTGAAGCACTCGGCGACCGGCCGGTGAGACCCGGTGTGCGTCGTCGCGACTTGGCTGGTGCGGGCGCTACTTAGCCGAGCATGGCCACCAGGGCGGGCAGGCACGCGACAACGGCACCGACCGCGATCAGACCGGCGATGCTGATGATTCCGGCGTGGGTCGGTAGTGGTTGGCGAGGTGCGGGGGTGGCAGCGGTCAGGGCAGCGATCCGGCGCTCGAGCACCGCAGCGGCGGCACCGAAGGTTGCTGCACCGGCCGGCGTCTCCGCGGGAGAGGAGTCGGCGAGGCGCAGCAGGGCCCCGGCGAGGGCGGGAGCGCTGGTGTGCTCGACCGCGGCGCGGTCGGCGGCCAGTTCCGCGCGCAGATGGCGTCGGTGCTGGCACCAGCGCAGCAGGGGAGCGAAGAAGGCTACGTCGGCGCACGCCCGCATCAGCAGGCCGCGCAGCGGGTCCCGTCGCCGTGCGTGGGCGTTCTCGTGGGCGAGCACCGCGACGAGCTCGTCGCCGGCGAGGGTAGCCACCAGTCCGAGCGAGACGTAGATCCGGGGACGATACAGGCCAGCACAGAACGCCACCCGCTCACGGCTGTTCAGACAGCTGATGCGTGTGGTCGTGCAGCGGCGGGCGGCTCGGGCCAGCGCCAGCGGTGTCGGCGCTAGAGCGAGAGCCCGGACCGCGCGGGCCGTGGCGAGGCCCAGCCAGCCTGCCCGCAGTCCGACCGCGACGACGAGCAGGGCACCCGCCGCGGCTGCGCTGCTCGTCGAACACGCCCACGGCGACAACGCAGAGCAAACGAACATCATCGACGTGGCCGGCATAGCCACCCCAGCACGGTCACGCTCGTCACAGTCGACGAAGCGAGCGCCGACGCCGCCGGGAGAGGCGCGAGTGCCTGGCGACCCGAGGAACAGTTCGCGGGTGGACCGAGCCACCTCGGCCGGGTCACGAGGAGCTCCGCAGCCGCGCAAGAGCCTCACGCTGCCGCGGGTTAAGCGCCTCGAGGCGCTGAGCGAACGCGGCCAGCGCCGCGTCACCGTAGCGCTCAAGGACCGCCGTGGCCTCTCGGTCGCTCTGGGCGGCCAGGAACGCCGCCGGGTCGCCGCGGGCGCGGTAGTGGTGCGAGCGTCGCCCGACCGCGGCGGCCGCGTCGAGCAGCCCCTTGTCGACCAGCCGGCGCATCGTGGTCAGCACCGTGGTGTATGCGAGCTCGGCCATCCCGTCATGCACGTCGTGCACGGTGAACGGTGGCGTCACCACGCCGGTCCACACCGCGCACATGATCCGAGCCTCCAGTGGCCCCAGGACGCCCAGAGCCCGCTCCAGCTCGACCCGCTCGCCCGGGTCGTCGGTGGCGCTGTCCTCGCTCTCGCGCATCGCGCTCCTCTCGCTGCAGCGCACAACGTACTAGGTACGTATGTACTATCGACGCCTAGTTGTTCGGCAGGTGTGGTCGTACGACAAGCACCGGCAGAAGGGTGACCGTGCTGATGGGCGGCATGATGATGGGCGGCATAGGGGCCTGCGGGGCCATGGGGATCGTGGGTGCGGTCGTCGGCGGCCTGCTGGGGCTGGCCCTGCTGGCCCTGCTCGTGCTCGGCATCGTGTGGCTGGCCCGCCAGTTGCGTGCCCCTCAAGCCGGCCAGTCTGCGGACGCTCTCGAGGTCGTGGGCCGCGAGTACGCCAGTGGCCGTCTGACCCGGGAGGAGTACTTGCAGCGCCGCGAGGACCTCACCGCCCGATCGTCGTGAGCACGCCACCACCACCCGTCTCTTCGCCGGTCGCTGCGTTCAGGAGCACTCGTCGATGGCCAAGGTGACCAGACACCCTCGGCGGGGAGCTGGACGCGAGCGCCAGGCCGAGCAGCGTCCGACCGAGCAGCGTCAGGCCCAACGGCGGCGGCTCCTCGTGCCTGGCGGGATCGCGCTCGGTGCCCTGCTGGTCGCGGCCGGTGTCCTGCTCCTTCTGGTCGCGTCCCCGGGTTCGACACCACCACCCAGAGCCCCGTCCGCGTCGGCACCGCTGGTGAACGGTTATGGCGCCATGACGCTCCCGCCCTGGCCGGCCCCCTCCGACCCGGCACCGGGGATGCGCGCGGCGGGCCTGCCGTTCAGCGACATGAACGCCATGGCCCGACACTTTCATGCCCACCTCGACGTCATCGTCGCCGGGCAACCGGTGCCGGTGCCCGCCGACCTCGGTGTGGACTCCTCGAGCGGAGGGATGTCAGCGCTGCACACCCACGACGACACCGGGCTGGTGCACGTTGAGTCCCCGGACCCGAACGGGCTGTACGTCCTCGGGCAGCTGTTCAACGAGTGGAACGTCGCCCTCGACGCGACCCGCCTCGGGGCTCTGACCGTGGGCCCGGGCACCAGCCTGCGTACCTTCGTCAACGGCGTGGAGTTCCCCGGCAACCCCGCCGCCCTCCCACTGGGTGAGCGCCAGCAGATCGCGCTGGTTTATGGCCCGATCAACACGCCCGTCACCCCGCCAGCCAGCTACGACTTCCGCAACGACTGACCTCCCTGCCTGCAGCCCGCTGCCCGTGCCCGTTGGTTTCCAGCGGGTGTTCGGTCGGGCCTGAGCCAACACTGGAGACATCGTGGACATGATGGTCATGGGTCAGAACCTCCCGTCGTGGGTGACGCCGTTGGCGTGGACTTTCCTGGTCCTCGCCGTGCTCTCGGCCGCGGCGATCCTCATCGACGTCTTCTTGCGGGGGCGCCGCCAGTCGTCGCGGGCGATGGAGATCGTCTGGCCGGTCACTGCGCTTTACCTCGGCCCGATCGCGCTTTGGGCTTACGTTCGGTGGGGACGTCCGGCCGCCGACGCCGGACGTAGAGCCGACACAAGCGCGAGCGCCCCCTCCCTGACCTACGGGCTGCCCGGCGGCGCCGCCTCCGCGATCGCCCATGTCATCGGGGTGCCCCTCGTCGCATTCACTGGTTGGACCATCGCGGGGCTCGACATGTGGGCGATGATCGCGGTCATCGCCGTCCTCGCCCTGATGTTGCTGTTCGGCTTCGAGTACCGCTCCCGCGCTGCGGCGACCGCTCAGCTTCCCACCCCGACCACCCCAGGCCGGGCCGCGGTCGTCGCCGCGATCACGATTCTCGCGTTCGACATCGGCATGGTCGGATGGATGGTCGTCCTGCACCTTGGTTCACTGATGCCCCCGATCACCGAGGCCAGCTTCGTGTTCCTTATGCAGATTGGCGTCGTGATCGGCCTCGCCACCGCCTACCCCGTCATCAGTGCACTCGCTCGCCGCTCCGCATCCCCCCTCGCCGTAGCCTGACGAGGTTCCCGAGAGCCCGGATGATCAGGTATCCGAGCAGCATGTGGAACAGCAGTTGCTGGTTGTCCCACCGGGTGCCGTGCGAGCGGCGCTTCAAGCCGGCAGGCGTGGCTTGCGCGTGCAGGTCGTGGAAAGCCGCCCGCGCGTTTGAGCTCCTGGTGAACCGCCTGCCGGTCCATCGGTGAAGTGTGCGCGGGGCTGGTCCAGGGGCGCGAGGCCCGGATGATGGCGGAGAAGACGCCGGCGGCGACCTCACGGGTGGCGGTGACGGCGACCGCGGTGAGCCCGGCTTCCTCCAGCTCGGCGCGGTAGGCGCTCTGGCGCAGAACGCCGGTGATCGCCCCGACCGATGTGGCCGCTTCAACGACGGTGGCCGCGTCGGCCCGGTCGTCGGCGACGAGGTCGGAGACCCCGAGCCGCCCGCCGGGTCGCAGGACGCGGGCGATCTCGGCGAACACGGCCGGCTTGTCCGCCGACAGGTTGATCACGCAGTTGGAGATGACGACGTCCACTGAGGCGTCGGATAACGGGATGGCTTCGATATGCCCGCGCAGGAACTCGACGTTGGTGGCCCCGGCCTCGGCGGCGTGCTGGCGGGCGAGGTCGAGCATCTCGTCGGTCATGTCCAGCCCGTAGGCGAACCCGTCGGGCCCGACCCGGCGGGCCGAGAGCAGCACGTCCAGCCCGGCGCCGGACCCGAGGTCGAGCACGGTCTCCCCGGCGACGAGCTCGGCGACCGCCAGCGGGTTCCCGCAGCCCAGACTGGCCGCGCCGGCGGCCCCGGCGTGGGCGAGCTGAGCGGGGTCGTAGGCGTCCCCGCACATGCCGGCAGGGTCGGCTTCGGAGCAGCTTGGGGTCTGGCCGGCGCGGACCTGGCCGGCCGCGGTGGCGTAGCAGGTGCGGACCCGCTCGCGCGCCACGGCCGACCCGTCCGCGTGATCGGTGGTCACGCGATGCACCCGCAGCCGGCAGAGGTCTTGGCCTCGGTGACGGTCACTCCGGGCTCCGTTGCAGCCTCGTCGTGCGAGCAGCACGCGGTGACCCCGCAGCACGTGGAGGCCTCGTTGGTTTCGACGCTCGCCGCGCTGGCGCCCTGGTCGGGCATGGTCGTGATGATCCCGTTGGTGCCGAAGTCGGGGGAGTCCTCCTTGACGGTGTAGACCTCCCACGGCTCGTGGCCCGGCCCCTGGACCCACACCTTGTCCTGGCGGGCGTAGCAACAGGTGGTGTCGTCCTCGACCTGCGTGAACAGGCCCAGGGTCGAGAGGCGCTCGGTGGCGTCGTTGACCTCGTCGGTGGACTCGACCTCGACCCCGAGGTGGTCCATCACCGTCGGCCGGTCCGCCTCGCCCTCCAACAGGACCAGCTTCAACGGCGGCTCAGCCACCGCGAAGTTGGCGTAGCCGGGGCGCCGCTTGGCCGGCTCCACCCCGAACAGAGAGCTGTAGAAGCGGATCGAGCCCTCCAGGTCGGAGACCCGCAGGGCGAGCTGCACACGGGACATGGATGTCCTCCTCGAACTCCTCCGACGCCTGCTTCGATGTCGGTCGAACCAGAGGTTGCACTCTGGTTCGACGCATGTCAAGGTAGATGCATGTCGAAGCAGGGTGACGAGGAGCGGGTGCTGGCCCAGCTCGCCGAGGTCGTGGGGTGCTGCGAGCCGCTGGTCCGTGAGCCCCTCACGGCGCAGCAGTCGATCGAGCTGTCGCGGGTGTTCAAGGCGATGGGCGACCCGGTGCGGCTGCGGCTGCTCTCGCTGATCGCCTCCCACGTCGGCGGCGAGGCGTGTGTCTGCGACCTGACTGACGTGTTCGACCTGTCCGGGCCGACGATCAGCCACCACCTCAAGGTGCTGCGCGAGGCCGGGCTCATCACCGGCGAGCGCCGCGGCACCTGGGTGTACTACCGGGTGCGCCCCGAGCTGCTAGCGACCGTCTCCGCCGTGCTCGTACCGGCGACCACCGAGGACTTGCCAGCCACGAAGCCCGCCGACCGCGAGGCCCTCCCGGTGGTCGACGCGTGAGCACCGAGAACCTGACCTCGAACGACCCCTCAGAGGCCGGCGTCGTCGCCAGGCTCTCCACCCTCGACCGGTTCCTGCCCGTCTGGATTCTCGCCGCGATGGTCGTCGGACTCCTCGCGGGCCGGCTCATCCCCGGGCTCGGCGAGGTCCTCGGGGCGGTCGCGATCGACGGGGTCTCGCTCCCGATCGCCCTCGGCCTGCTGATCATGATGTACCCGGTGCTGGCCAAGGTCCGCTACGACCGCCTCAACACCGTCACCGGCGACCGCCGGCTGCTGGTGTCGTCGCTGGTGCTGAACTGGGTCATCGGGCCGGCGCTGATGTTCGCCCTGGCATGGTTGCTGCTCCCGGACCTGCCCGAGTACCGCACCGGGCTGATCGTCGTCGGGCTCGCCCGCTGCATCGCCATGGTCATCATCTGGAACGACCTCGCCTGCGGCGACCGCGAAGCCGCCGCCGTCCTCGTCGCGCTCAACTCCGTGTTCCAGGTGGTCGCCTTCGGTGCCCTGGGCTGGTTCTACCTCGCCGTGCTGCCCGGCTGGCTCGGGCTCCCCATGGCCGGGCTCGACGTATCCGCCTGGGCCATCGTCCGCTCGGTGCTGATCTTCCTCGGCATCCCGCTGCTCGCCGGCTACCTCACCCGCCGGCTCGGCGAGCGCGCCCGCGGCCGCGACTGGTACGAGACCCGGTTCCTGCCGCGCATCGGGCCGTTCGCGCTCTACGGGCTGCTGTTCACCATCGTCATCCTCTTCGCCCTCCAGGGCGACGCCATCACCAGCCGCCCCCTCGACGTCGTCCGGATCGCACTGCCGCTCCTGATCTACTTCGCGCTGATGTGGGCCGGCTCCTACGCCCTGGGCCGCGCGGTGGGTCTCGGCTACGAGCGCACCACCACGCTCGCGTTCACCGCCGCCGGCAACAACTTCGAGCTCGCCATCGCGGTCGCCATCGCTACCTGGGGTGCAACCAGCGGCCAGGCCCTCGCCGGGGTCGTCGGCCCGCTGATCGAGGTGCCGGTCCTGGTCGCCCTGGTCTACGTGTCGCTGTGGCTGCGGCGCCGACTCTTCCCGCCCCGCACCGGGGTCGTGGAGCCCACCGGATCAGGAGCACGCGGATGAGCAATGACGCCGTCCACCCCGACCCCACCACCGGCCCAGCCAGCCCGGCGAGTCCCGTCGTGCCGCCACGGCGCGACCTCGAGGCGTTGAGCCTGCTCTCCACCGACCACCACCTCGCCCACACCGCCGAGGTGCTCGCCGAGCGCTTCGCCCGGGGTGTTCTCCCCCGAGACCGTCGCGGCCTGCCTCGTGGAATCCCACGAGCTGCTCTCCACTACCGCGAAGGGCACGACCCACCTGACCGTCCTGTCCGAGCGGTTCGCCCGCGAGCGGCTGACCGCCGCCGCCCAAGCCCAGGGAGCACTGGTGTCCGACGTCCCCGAGGTCCTGTTCGTCTGCGTGCACAACGCCGGCCGATCCCAGATGGCCGCCGCCCTCCTCGACCACCACGCCCAGGGCACGGTCCACGTCCGCTCCGCCGGCTCCACCCCGGCCAACGAGATCAACCCCGCCGTCCGCGAGGTCATGGGCGAACTCGGCCTCGACCTCTCCCGCGAGTTCCCCAAGCCGCTCACCACCGACGTCGTCGAAGCCGCCGACGTCGTCATCACCATGGGCTGCGGCGACGCCTGCCCGATCTTCCCCGGCAAGCGCTACCTCGACTGGGAACTCACCGACCCTGCGGGCAAGGGCGTCGACGACGTCCGCCCCATCCGCGACGACATCGACCAGCGCGTCCGCGAACTGCTGAGCGAGTTGGTACCCGCCGGCACCAGCTAGTCAGCGAAAGCCGTCGTTGACCGGATGGACCGCCGCCGGGCCTTCAGCCGTCGAGGAGGCCTCGTCGCAGGTGTGGGTTCTCGTAGCCCGCGGGTAGCGGGCCGCGAAATCTGGGGGCGGGGTCGTGGTCTGGCCCGAGCACCCGGGCCGCGACGCGCGCGCCGGCCTCCCAGACGCGGGGAGCGTGGGGCTTGTCGCGCCACGTCTCGGCGAGGACCTCGAGCAGCTCGGACAAGGCGGCGGCGGAGGCCTCATCGAGGCCGGCGTAGCCGCCGGGACCCCGGACGCGCACGCTCTCCGCTGCCGCGACCATCTGGGCTGCCTCGGCTTCGCGCTGGGCGCGGCGTTGCAGATCGCGGTGGGTCGCCATGGCAGGTGCTCCCTTCGAACGGACGTCAGCCGTCGGCCGCGGGGGAGCACGGCGCGACCACCATGGCACAGCCTGGGCCGTGGGTTCCACGAGCTGCCGCGACGGTTGACGGGGTGCGCATCGACCGTGTTCTACGCGCCGGGTCCGACATCCCTTGGCTGACTGGGGAGTCGCCTGTTGGTGGTCGCGTCGCGGGCCAGGGGAGCGCGCAAGGCGGCGCGCGGTGAGACTGCGGCGGTGGAGAAGGTCGCGGTGATGCTCTCGCGTTCGTGCGAGTGGCTGCCCATGGCCGGTCGCTGGGCTTATGAGCCCAAACTCGACGGGTTCCGCGCGCTGCTGGCGGTCTCGGAGTTCGGCGACGTGCGGCTCGACTCGCGCCGCCGGAAGCCTCTCGACCGCTACTTCCCCGAGGTCATCGCGGCAGGCCGGGCGTTGCCGAACGGTGTCGTACTCGACGGTGAGCTGGTCGGCCCTGTCGCCGGCGGGGTCGATTTCGCCGCGCTCCAGCACCGATTGCGCGCCGGCGCCGGCCGCGTCGCCCAGCTCGCCCGCCAGGCACCGGCTGTGATGATCGTGTTCGACGTCTTGAGCCAGGGCGGGCAGGACCTCCGGCCGCAGCCCTACGACGAACGCCGCCGATACCTCGAAGCGCTGCTCGACGAGCGGCGGCCAGGCTTGGGACTTATGCCCATGACTCACGACCGCGAGGCGGCAAGCGCGTGGCTCCGTGATCAGCCATCTGGTGTCGAGGGGGTCGTGGCGAAGAAGCGTGACCAGCGATACCGACCCGGCGTCCGCGGGTGGCAGAAGCTCAAGGCTCGGCGCACGGCCGACGCCGTCGTTGGCGGGGTCCTGGGCAGCCTGGAGCAACCCGGCGGCCTCGTCCTCGGGCGCTTCGAGCGGGGCCGGCTGCGCGTCGCCGGACGCACCGGACCTCTTGAGCCGGCGGCGTGGGCGCAGTTGGCGCCGCTGCTGCGTCGCGTGTCGAATGGCCACCCATGGCCGTCGCGGCTTCCGGCAAGCCGGTTCGGCCAGATTCCCGGCGAGGAGATCGACTACGTTCAGGTCGCGCCTGAACTCGTTGTCGAGATCGAAGCCGACACCGCCTTCGAACAGGGCCGATGGCGCCACGCCACGCGCTTCCTGCGCGTCCGCCACGATCTGGTACCGACCGACGTCACTGCGGAATCGGCGTAGCGCAACGTCCCTACGCCGCGCTGTAGCGGTAGATGCAGTCGACAGGTGCAGCTCATGCCCGCGCGGCCGGGACCTCGTGCAACCCACCTGCGGCGGCGACCTTCGAAGGCTCGGTAGATCACGTTCTCGCCGCGTCAACACCGCGCACAGTTGTGGCGGTCTCGAGCCGGCCGATGCACCTCAAGGCCGGGCGGCCGGGGGCCTTCGGCCCTGATGGACGCCGCTGCGCGGCGCGGTCTGGTGGGCCCCGGCGAGCTTGATCGGGCCGCTCTCCCGGTCAAGGGCGCTTCGCGTCGCTGCGCGACCGGACTGCGTCCGGCCCTTGACCGCGAGCCTCGGCGGCCCGGTCGGCGCCCTTCGGGCGGTGGAGGCAGCAAGCGCCTCCACCCATCGCCCCGGGGCCCACCAGCCCCGGCCCTTGGCCCGGGAGGCTCACGTGTCCGTCGACCACAGCTCGCACACCTCGGTCATCCGCTCGGTCACCACCCGCGTGGCCGGACAGCTCACCACCGAAGCATTCGCCCACCACTACGGCACGCCGTCCCAGCAGGTCGGCGTCCGCGCGGGCGACACCCTGACCTACGTCACGACCAGCGAGGCCGCAGCGGGGCTCGCCCGGTCGTTCACCGACGGGCTCGCGCTCGCCGAGCGCCAGCAGCTGACCTGGACCGCGTCGCTGACCTGGCTGGGTATCGAGCCCGGCACCTATCCGCCGACCCTGTTGCTGCGCTACGGCACCGCGCCCGCGTCCAGCGTCGGTTACCAGCCCCGCCGCGAGATCAGTGGCCAGATCGTGCCCGCGCACGTCTGGGTGCGCGTCGGCCCGGTCCTCTGGCAGATCTGCGACCGCGTCGCCGCCCGGCGCCTGGCCGAGGTCTGGACCCACTGCGCACGCCTCCTCACCGCCCCGACCGCGCCCCCGGTGCCGCTTCTCCGCCCCGACGACGTGGAGCCCGCACTGCAGGGAAGCGTTCCGACGCCGACCACGGACCCCACCTGGCGAGAAGCGACTGACGCTGACACGCCAGGTCGGCCGCTCGACCTGCCTGGCCCCGGAAGGACGGCGACGTCGACCCCGGGGTGCGTAGCCGCTTCCGTCGACGACGAACGAGAAGACCGCGAGCTGCTGACCGCCTACGCCGAGCACGGCGACCGAGCCGCCCTCGCGGTGCTGGCCACCCGACACCACGACGTCATGGTCGGCGCGGCCCGTCGCGTGCTGGGCGCGCGCGGGGACGTCGACGACGCGGTGCAGAACGCTTGGATCAAGGTGGCGACGAAGGCCGACACCTTCCGCGGGGACGCTGCCGTCGGCACCTGGCTCTACCGCATCGCGCACAACGCCGCCCTTGACGCGACCCGCCGGGCCCGGTCCCGCCCGACCGAGCTGTACGGCGACCCGACACAGGTCGCCACCGAGATGCGGCGCGCTCTTGACGGTCCTTCCGATGCCCCTGGAACGATCGAACAGATAGAGGCGACCGCGGTCCTCGACGACTTGCTGGCGGTGCTGACTCCCGAGCAGCGCGCTGCCGTCGAGCTCGTTGACATGCAGGGCCTCGACATCGGTGCGGCCGCCTCCCGCCTCGAGGTCGCCGAGGGCACCCTCAAGTCCCGCCGAGCCCGCGCCCGCGCCGCCATGGGCGCGGCCGCCGTAGCGCGAGGTCTGCGGTTCCCACTCTGACCCGTCGGGCGGCGCCCTCGGGACGAGGGCGCCGCTTCGGAGGTCCCTGTCCACAGGTCCGGGCGGTCCGGGAACCCGGAACCGGCCCCGACCTTCGAACCGGTATGCGCCACGACCACGAGCTCTCACCCGACCTCACACCGACGACCAGCACGCATCGCGACTCGACGGACGACACGGCGGCGCCGCCACGGGGCTACGTCGAGCGGCTGTTCGCCGCCGCCCTCGACGGCGACCCGGTCGCTGGCGAGGAGCTCGCCGATCTGGCGCCCTGGGACTCGACCGCCGCCGCCGCGTTCGAGGCGCTTGCCGTCGCCGAGTTCGTCCGTAGCCATGTCGGTGTCGGTGAGGGGCTCAAGGCCGCCTGGGCCGAGCAGCCCTCCGGGCCGGCGGCGGAGCCGCTGCGCGGCGCTGCCTCGTCCCTGTCGGGGCCCGGCGGAGCTTGATCGGGCCGCCCTCGCGGTCAAGGGCGCTGCGCGTCGCTGCGCGACCGGACTGCGTCCGGCCCCCTGGACCGCGAGCCTCCGCGGCCCGCAGCGCGCCCGCTGGGCGGTGGAGGCAAACAGCGCGCCTCCACCCACCACTCCGAGCCCCGACCTGCACCGCACCCGGATCGCGCATCGCTCGAGCGGGAACCCTCCCGACAAGTCCGAGGAGAACGTCATGACCGACACCGAGGCCCGCACCACAACGAGATCGACACCGCGCGTCCCCAGTCAATGCAGCAGCCCCGGCATCCCGACGTCCTCGCCCGAACACTGGCTCGCCGAGGTGCTCGCGGCGATGGGTTGTCGTCGTGCCGGCCGCAAGTGGCAGTGCCCTGCGCATGGACACACTGGACTGCACTCCGCTGCCCTGGCGATCGGCCGTCGCGACGACGATCGCGGTGCTTGGCTCCACTGCCACGCCGGCTGCTCGGTCACCGCCGTCCTGCGCGCCCTAGGGCTGCGGCCCAACCACCTGCAACGGCCTCCTCGCATCACCCCCAGCCGTTACGTCCACCTCCGCGGGCTGCGCCGGGAATGGCCGGAGCTCAAGGCCGGCGCCCACCTGGAGACGGCCGGCTACCGCCACGAGGCCTGGCACCTCTACGGCCCCGACCACGCGAAGCAGCGGCTTCGACGACCCGATGGCACCAAGACCATGCGGTGGGAGTCGCGGAACACGCGAGGGGAGTGGGTCCCCGGCCTGCTCGGCACACGCGAAGCTGACCTGCCCCTCTACCGCGAGGACGAGGTCCGCATGGCGGCGGCCGCCGGCGAAACGGTCGTGCTCTGCGAGAGCGAGTCCTCCTGCGACGCCCTCCACGGGGTCTACGCGACCACCTGGGCCGGCGGCGCCGGCAGCCCGCCCGTCGAAACCCTTGCCCGGCTTCTCGAGGGCGCCGACGTTGTCATCGTCCCCGATCACGACGAGGCTGGGCTTGCCTGCCTAGACCGTCTCGTCTCTGCCCTGCCCCACGCCCGGGTGCTCATCGGTGAGCCTGAAGAGGACGCCAAGGACATCTACGCCCGCGTCGGTCTCGACCACTTCCTCGGCATGCTGACGTCAGCACCGACCGCTGAAGCGCGCGGAGAACGAGAAGGCGTCGGTGGTCATGCGGGGTAGAGGACGACGCGACGAGGAGGCGCAGCAGGGAAGTCGACGTCCGTCACGGGCTCGCCATCGACGCGCGCTCCGCCCGAAGCAATCCATGCGCGAGCCCGTTCCTCCTCGATGCCGGCCCGAATGAGCCGCTCGAGCACCGTCAGCGGGCGGGTGTCCTCCTGCGGCGAGTCCTCGGGCACATCGGAACGGTAGGAAGCACCACCGACATCGACTGGGAGACGACACCGACAAGTCGCGCGAGCGGGTGAAGCAGCTCAGCCGCTGTGGCTGCGAGCCTCCCACCGAGCCCGCCATCGGGCGCAACGGTCGAGGTACGCCTGCATGTCGGCGCCCTCCAGCGAGCCGGTCGACCAGCTGTCGAGCAGCACCTCGTCCGGCCAGACGTAGGCGAGGCTCGATCGTCCCGCTCGCAGGCGCACGACCTCGACGGAGTAGGTCGGGTCCTCGAAGGCGTCGAGGACATTCCACTCGGCTTCGCTGAGGTCGATGTACACCCGACCCGTCGCCTCTGCTTCGGGATCGCGGACGAGACCCGGGTACGGCAGGTCCGGCAGCCGCGCTGCCCGCCACCCGGGAGCACTGGTCTGCTCGCTCGCCGGGACGCGGTCGATCAGGGTCCGCACCACGTCGTCGAGTGCGAGGGTGCCGTAGACGAACAGGTCAGGCGTTCCCGCCGATCCGCGGTCCGGCGGGCCAGAGCTGCTCGAGCTCGCGCGGGACAAGCGGTCGCTGGTAACCGGCATGCAGAACCTCCGTGAAGAGGCTACCGCCGTGATCGTGCAGGTTGAGGAACCAGTCAATACCGGCCGGGTACGCCCACAGGTACGAGCGCAGCTGAGGATCGAGCGACCGATCGCGTAGGGCGGACGCGACGTCGATCGCCTGCCAGAACGGCAGTCTCGACAGCGCGTGGTCACGGCACACCGACGCGCTGGCACCGGCGTTGACCATGAGGTGCAGCTCCGCGTTGACGAGCTGCACGTAGTGGTCGAGCCGGGTCCGTGCCCGTACGAGGGGATCATCAGGGCTCGCCACGAGAGGAAGGACCTGCGCCAGGCCCTCGAAGAGGGTCTGGTGCGGGCAGTGGATGGCCAGCTGCCGGGGCCAGGGCGTCTCAGCGCGGCAAGAGACGTCGGTGAGGTTGGCGTATTGCAGCGCGTGCCCCAGCACCTCGTGGAGCGCGAATCGGTAGGCGTCGACCTGGGTGAAGGACGCATTCCGTTGGTTGATCCGCAGGCGCGCGCTTCGGCCCTCGCCGTCGAGCCAGTAGGACCAGTACGCGTCGAGCTCCACCGTCTCCACGTCAAGGTCGAAGGTGGTCTCTGCTCCCGTCAGGCTCCTGACCTGCCCCTGATATTCGCGGGCGTAGTCGCGGATGACGTCCCCGGCGTCTCCCGCCGGTACGGTGGGGCTTAAGGCGTCGAAAGCAGTTCGTGTGTGCTCGTCCCACGCGACGTCGACGTCCGCGAGAGCGCGGCGTGCGAGGTCGCCGACCGCAATGACGTAGTCGGGCGTCCACCCTTCAGTGGGCGAACCCTGGGTGAGCTCGATGTATTCGGGCAGGTCCAGTCGTTCGCCGAGCAGCGCCCGAAGGCAGGAGAGGTGGGCGTCGAGGACGGTGCTGATGTCCGGGTCGTCGGTCGTGGACCGCAATGCCACGAGACGGTCGAGGACCTCGAACCTATCCTGAACGACATCCCCGACGACGTCGGGCGCGCAGTCGAAGTCGATGACCGCGATCGAGCCGGCCTTCTTCTCGAGGTCGTGCCACCCGCGAACGAGGCGTTCCAAGCGGTCACGATCCTCCACGCGCGACCTCCCAGCGAATCGTCACCGATTGCCCTGGCTGCAGGTAGTCGCGCGTCAGTGTGATGAGCGCACCGTTATCGTCCTCGACGCAAAAGAGGTCATCGATCGCCGAGACCTGCGAACCATCCGGCTGGTCTTCCACCGCCGTGCATCCCACCAACATCTCCACGCCGCGGTGACGAATCGTCAAGGTGAGGTGTCGAGTGTTTCGTGGTGTGGACTGCTGCCAATAGTGATCGTGCAGAAAGCGACCACCTCGCGAGGTGTACGACACCGTCCCTACTGCACCCGGCTCGATCGGCGGCGACAGTACACAGGCAAACTTCGTCATGTTGCCGATGTCGTGCAGTCGTTGAACCGTAACTCGGCGATCGCCATCGGAGTGGGGTTCGATGCGAACTCCCTCAGTGTTCTCGAACCACTGTTCTCGGAGCAGGCGCTTGATCGGTGCGTCGGTCAGGTTGAGGAGCTCGAAGCGGTAGGTGATCGCGGACCACCCGTCCGGCTCGATGTCGATCGTGCACTCCAGCTCGAGGTCGACGAGGTGTCCTGCGAGGAGCGCCAACTCCGCGACCTCCTCGTCGCCGATGCGCAGGCGCTTGCCGAGTAGTTGGAGCGACCTCGCCAGCGACTCGGCTTGGTCCTCAGCGGGGCCTCGAAGTGTGTTGGCCGGCAGAGACCCTGCTGGCCGCGCCTCGCGACGTACTGGCGTCGACCACGGTGACGGCACCGGGGCCACGCCGTCGAGGCCATCCCCGACGGCGGCCGCGAGATCGGCGGTGCTGGGTGGCGGACTGCGCTGCGCGGGGACGAACATCTCGGCCGCCTTGCGACCCGGGAACATGGCCTCGAGCACCTCGCAGTGCTGGGGATGCGGCAGGCCCTTCAGTTCACCGCACTGCCAACGGTGCAGCTGCGCACGACTCGGCGCCGTGCCCACCAATGAGCTGTCGATGCTCGCCGCGGCTTTGTCGTACTCGCGCTGGAACGTTTGGTACTTCTGCCAATGATTTTCGCGGAGAAGGTCGCGCAGAACAACGGGTTCGGCCATGTAGGCGCTCCATGTCGGCGAGCGAGGATCTTCATAGTACGACGAGACGAGACACGGACGCAACAGAGTTAGACAACGACGTTCGAGAAGCGACGCGCGAGGCGTCGCGATGCGACAGGTGTGCCAAGCACCGTTCATCACGTCAGGAGGTAGCGGCTCACCGAGCTGCAACACAAGGGACGTGAGGGCGGGAGCGATCGTGGAACGACGTGAAAGGTCACCCGGGGCTGTCGATGATGGTGACGGCGGATTGCTGATCACCGTGGAGGAAGTTGCACGACTGTGGTTCGGCGAGGTCGGGAAGAACGGATCGGCGAGCACCAACTGCCAACGAATTCGCCGGCTCATCCCACATGTCCTCCCTGCTCGCCGCATCGGCAACCGCTGGTACGTCAACCGGGCCATCGCTGCGGAATGGGCTGCAGGGTCCGATTCGGGCCTCGCGGCGCTGCCGACGCTCCGGGCTGCGGAGGTCGGGGGAGGTGTTGGGTGTGGCGACGGGTAACGACGTCGCGGCTCCGCGCTTCTACAGCGTGGCTCAGGCCGCCCGCATCCTCGGTGCCGCCCCCGTGACGCTCTACCGGGCCATCCGAGCGGGCCAGTTCCCGGCAGTCCGCATTCGTGGCCGGCTCATCGTCCCTGCCCAGGCGCTCGAGGCCATGACGGCGGCATCGATCTCCACGGGCTCGGTGGTTGACGCGGCCGACTGGACGACCGCGTCCCAGGGAGCTGGTCGGTGATGGGCAGCGTCGGGCTGTTGATCCTCGGCGCTGTCCTCGGTGCCTTCATCTGCGCCAAGACGAGGTCGGCCGCCGGCGCCGTGGTGTTCTCCCTGATCGCGCTGGTGCTGTTCATCGGCACGCCGGTGGGGCAGGGCCTGCCGGGCGCGATTTCCGCGTTCATGTCCGCGGTGGACCAGGCGACGACGCCTGCGTTGGCCGGTACGCAGAGCGCCGCCGTCGAAGGTGGCCCCCGGTGAGCGCGCCCGAGCTCGACCAGGGCGCGCTGCGGAACTGGCGGGCGAAGGCGGCGTGCCGCTCCGTGGACCCGGAGCTGTTCTTCCCGGAGCCCTCGAACGAGCCGGTGATCAAGGTCCAGATCGCGGCGGCGAAGGCGGTGTGTCGGCGGTGCCCGGTGCGCGAGCGGTGCCTTGCCGACGCGTTGGAGCGGTTGCCGCACGGGATCGCCGGCGGGCTCACCGAGCAGGAACGTCGTCGGCTGCGCACGGCGCGGGGGATGGGCACGGGTCGCAGACCGCGCTGGCTGGTGCTGCTCGAGAACGGGTGCTCGCACCTCGAGGTCGCTCGCGAGTGCGGCGTGAGCGTGCGCACCGTCGCCCGTTGGGTCTCACGCCGTCGTGGCGAGCTCGACGCGTCGGTCTCTGGTGATCGTCGGTGAGCGCCCTGGAGGCGAGCCGGCGGGAGCAGGCGGCGTCGAGGACCCGCGAGCTCGTCCGAGGGGTGGCGGTCACCGCGTTCGACGCGATCGAGCGCCGGGAGCCGATCGAGGGGTTCCACGAGCTGTTGCGTCCTGTGCTGGATGACCCGCTGGCCGGGGTGCGCGCGGGGCGCCTGGTGTTCGACGTCGCCGCGGGCCAGTTGCGGGAGTGGGCGCTGCGTGCCAGGGGTGCCGGGCGCAGCTGGGACGACGTCGGCAAGGCGTTGGAGCTGCCCGCGGCCTTCGAGGGCGCGACGCGAGCCGAGGCGGCGTGGGACTGGCTGGTCGAGCACCGCCCCCCAGCGCCGTCCCGCGAGCCCAGCGGTCCCGGGTCGGCGGTGTGGACGTGCACGACGTGCCGCGGGCGGGTGCGTGACACCGGCCCGTTCGCCTCGCACCCGGATGACCGCGAGACCGGCCACATCGCCGACTGCGCACGGCGGGCTTCCGCGCTGGAGGCGTGGAGCCGCGAGACGGAGGGAGGTCCCGATGTCCAGGAGTAGAGGTGGCAGGCCGTCGGTGCCCGCGATCGCGCTGGGGCAGACGGCACCGCTGCTGCTCGGCACGGAGCTGGTGCGCGCCGACGTCGCACTGTCGGTGCTGGGGTTGCGGCTGGGCGACGTGCCGGTCGGCGGCCCGGTGACGTGGGCGCTGTTCGTCGACGCCGTGCTGGTGGGCCGCACCGACGAGCCGATGACCGACGAGGCGGCCCAGGGATGGGCCCGCCGGATGCTCGGCGACGGCGTGAGCTTCCAGCTCGGTCGCCGCGGCGGGGGCTACTGGCTCACCGACGCAGCCGACACCGGCGATGCCGGCGCGAATGGGTGGTCACGGTGATCGCGACGTTCGTGATCCTGGTGCTGCTGGTGGCCGCGACCGCGATCTCCTTGGCCCGCCGGGCGATCCGGCCGGCGCTCGTCTGTGGGGCGCTCGCAGCGTTGCCAGCGGTGACGTTGCTGCAGGCGCTGTCGTGGCCGGTCCTGCTGGTCGGGATCGGCGTGCTGGCACTGATGGGGTGGCACCGCTGGTCGCGTAGCCGGGCGATCGTGTCCCGCTGGTCGGCGCGGTCGCGGCGTCGCGCCGGCGTCGCCTCCACGATCGACATCGCTCGTCATGCCGGGACGGTCGCGACCCGTCGCCGTGCCTCCACGGTCCGTCCTTCGCTTCCGTCGTTGGTGCGCCGGGAGGGGTGGGCGACGCCGACCTCGGCGGTGGGGGTGGAGCTGTGCCGGGTCGGGCTGCAGCGGGTGTGGTCCTCGATTGAGGACGTGACCCTGGTCTTCGGTGGGCCGCGCACCGGCAAGACCGGCTGGCTCGCCGGCCGCGTCCTCGACGCCCCCGGCGCGGCGGTGGTGACCTCCACGCGGACCGACCTGCTCGAGCTATGTGCTCCGATCCGGCAGAAGAACCGCGGGCCGGTGTTCGTGTTCAATCCGGTCGGGCTCGGCGGGCTGCACTCGACGATCAGCTTCGACCCGCTGACCGGCTGCAGCGACCCGGTGACCGCGATGGAGCGGGCCACCGACATGGTCTCCGCGACTTCCCGGGCGGCGTCGGGGGATGCGGAGCGGTGGGACGCGCAGGCCCGCCGGGTGCTGGCGGCGCTGCTTCACGCCGCCGCGCTCGGCGGCGGGTCGATGCGCGACGTGCTCGGGTGGGTGGCCGACAACGACCGCGCCGCCCGTGAGGTGCCGGCTCTGCTGCGCCGCAGTCAGGTGGAGACCTTCGACAAGGCCGCGGAGCAGTTCGTCACCACGAACGACCGCACCCGCACCAGCATCACCAACTCGATCATGCCGGCGCTGGGGTGGCTCAACCACCCGTCGGCGGCCGCGGCCGCGTCGGGACGCGGCTTCGATGTGGAGGAGCTGCTCGAGGCGAAGGCGACGGTGTTCCTGCTCGGCGCCGAGGAAGCCGACACCGGCCCCCTGGTCTGCGCGCTGACCGGCCACATCGCCCGTGAGGCCCGCCGGCTGGCGGTGCAGAAGCCGTCGGGGCGGCTGGACCCGCCGCTGCTGCTCGCCCTCGACGAGGCGGCGCTGATCTCGCCGGTGCCGTTGGAGAACTGGACCGCGGACATGGGCGGGCGCGGGGTCACGATCATCGCCCCGTTCCAGTCCCGCGCCCAGCTCCTGGCCCGCTATGGGGAGCACAAGACCGCCACGATCCTGAACAACACCGGGTCGGTCGTGTTGTTCGGCGGTACCCGCGATCAGGCCGACCTGCACTTCTGGTCGACCCTGGCCGGGGAACGCGACGAGCGGATCACGACCACTGACCTGCACGGTCGGGTCGCGAGCCGGACGGTGCGGAAGGTGCCGGTGCTGGCGCCGGCGCAGATCGCGAACCTCCCGGCCGGGAAGGTCGTGGTCTACCGGCGCGGGATCGCCCCGGTGATCGGGCGGGCGCGCATGGCCTGGACCCGCGCCGACGTCCGCGCACAGCGTGGGCAGGGTCAGCAGCCCGCGGTCGGCTGGCGCGGCCGCTGGCAGCGGACCCGCGCATGGGCCGATGTCGGCGTCGCGGCGCTGCGGCGACGCGTCGCCCGGCCCCGCCGCCCCACCCCGGCGGAACGTCGGCCGGGTTCGAGCGCCGGCGCGCCGCTGGTCATCGACGTCGATGCCGTCGTCGACCCGGTGATCGGCGCCGTCCACCAGTCCCAGGACCGCGGTGCCGCAAGCGATGAGGGGTGGCGGCGGTGAGCCGCGGCGCCGTCCAGCTCGAGCGCGCCGACCAGGGCGCCATCGCAGCCGGGCCCGCCTTCGACCACGACCGCTACCGCGCCGCCCTCACCGGTGTCGACGCGAGCGAAGCGTTCACGAGGAGCTTCCGATGACCGATCGAACCCACGACGAGAACGCCCCTGCCGTCGCGGCCCACGACAACGAGGTCGCGGCTGAGCTGGCGCGGCCGACCCGGGACCCGACCGTGCCGCCCGGCCAGCTCAGCGACCGGGAGTTGCTCGCGCGCGCCAAGTACTGCGACGAGATCGCTCGTACCGGCAGCCCCGCCGACCGCGTCGGCGCCCTGCGCGACCTCGACGCCACCCGGGACGAAGCCGAACGCCGCGCGGTGGGCCAGCCGGCGGACAGCCTCCCGGCGCAGGTCGCCGGCTACATCGGGCTGGTCCGCGAGGACGACGACCGCGCCCTCGCCGCCGAGGCCGCCACGTGGCGCCGGCAGCTCGACGCCGCTCTGCGGCCCGCGGTCTCCCCGCCCGCCGACCGTGTGGGCGACGAGGTGCCCCTGCAGCGGGCACCCGCCGTCCTCGGGCAGGGCAGCGACGAGCAGCAGCTCGACGAGCGGCAGCTCCAGGAGATGCTGATGAACGAGACGCCTCTTCGGCGTGCGTTCATCCGCGCGAGCTTCACCGACGACATCGCCCCGGTGCCTGCCCAGACCCGTGGGCGCGAGCGGGCTGATCTTGGCGAGACCGTGCTGACGGTGGAGCAGCGCGCGGACCGCGCGCAGAGCCTCGCCCAGGGCGCCGGGGTCGACGTCGCTGGCTACGACCCCGACACCGACGTCTACACCGACCCCGAGACCGGCGAGATCGTCCGGCTCGACGGCCGCCTCGCCGACGGGCCGCCCACGGGGTGGGCGGCGGACCGGCACGAGGCCTACCTCGACAGCCGTCCCGACGAGACCTCGGCGTCCAGCTGGGCCTACAACCCGGGCGCCGAGTACGGCGACCCCAACTGGCGCGAGCCCGCCTCCGACGACGAAGCCGCCGCCCGCACCGCCTGGCTCGAGCAGAACAACGCGCTGGCGCCGGGTTGGGTGCGGCGCCCCCGGACCGAGGTCGAGGACGCCCTCGACGACGCCGGCGAGCAGGCGGTGCTCTCCGACCGCGCCCACGACCACGACCCGGTCGCCTGGGCCGAGTACCAGCGCCTGCTCGCCCTCAGCGAGCTGGCCCCGCTGCCCGACCAGCCCGACGCCCTCGACCGCCGCCAAGCCGAGGAAGCCGAGGAAGCGGCTGTCGAGGAGGACGAGCGCTACGTGGACTACGAGGGTCGGAGCTGGCCGTCGGTCGACGCCTGGGTCACCGCCCGCGCCGACCCGGCCAAGGCCGCCGACACCTCCCACCCCGACGACCTCCCACGGCTGCGCCAACGCCTCGCCGACCTGCAGGCCCAGCAGGTCGCCCACATCGACGGCGAGCAGGAGGCCGAACAGCGTCGCGAGCAGCTCACCCGTTGGCACCAGGACGACCACGCCACTGCCGATACCGGCGCAACGGCCATTCACGCGGCCGAGTCGGACGAGACCGGCGCAGGCGGCGCGGGGGAGGGGCGGTGACCCGCCGGCCGCCCCAGCAGCCCGGCGACGACGAGGGGTTCGCGCGGGTCGAGGCTCTCGCCGGGCTCGCCCGGGAGGTCGACGGCATGCGCCGCCACCTCGAGGCCCTGGTCGCGGTGCCCGACCGGGTCGACGACCTCGCCCGCACCGTCGCCCAGCTCGCCGACGCCGTCTCCGCCATGCCCGCCCGCCCGGGCCCCACCGTCGCGCCGTCGTGGCTCACCGCACCGACCGAATCGGAGGCCACCCGGCAGCTGCTCACCGAACTCACCGACTGGCTGCACGCGGTGTTCCTGCGCTACCCCGACGGCGTCGCGGTGCTGCCCGAGTGCTGGCTGTGGCACCCCGACGCGGTCGAGGAACTCCTCTGGCTCATGCACGCCTGGCGCGCCGCCTACCAAGGCCGCGGCGCCTCGGTGCAGCTCGCCGGGGACTGGCACGACCGCCAACGCCCCGGCGTCATCCGCCGCCTGCGCACCGCAGTCGGGTCGTGCTCACGCGAACGCCACCAGACCCGCGCCGGCTGGAACACCACACCGCAAGGCGCCGTGCCCGTCCCCGGGGTCGACGCTGCCCACTTGATCGCGTGGTGGTGGGCCGGCGCTCGAGATGAGCCCGCACCCGAACCCGAGCAGGCCCCGCAGCCGGACCCGCAGCAGCCGGGCCCGCGCCTCCGGGACGCGCTCGACGGGCACAGCGACCCGAGCGACCGGACCCGCTGGTGACCGAGCACCCACACCCCGGACCTACCAGGACCCGACCGATGTCGGTGGGGCGGGCCGTGATCTGGCTGCCCGGGCTCGCCGTCGCCCTCGGCGCCGCCGTGGCCACCGCTCACGGGCTCTTTGAGGTCGCCGTCGCCGCCCGCGTCCCCGCCGGGATCGCGTGGCTCTACCCGCTGATCACCGACGGCCTCGCCCTCGTCGCCTATGCCGCCACCGCCCGCCTCACCGGGCCCGCGGCCCGCTACGCGTGGGCCGTCGTGGTCACCGCCGCCGGCCTCTCCGGGCTCGCCCAGGCCGCCTACCTCGCCGGCGGCCCCACCGTCGACGTCTCACCGGCGCTGCGGTTCGGGGTCGGTGCGTGGCCCGCCATCGCCGCCGCCGTCGTCGCGCACCTGCTCTACCTCCTGGCGGTCGCGGACCCCGCTCCCGACCCCGAGTTCGGTCCAGCGTCCGTTCAGCGCGGCCCCGTTCAGGGCGCGCTGTTCACTTCGTTCGACGTTCAGCCCGAGGCACTGCCCGGCGCTGTTCAGCCGCGCCCCGACACGGGCGGCGAGCCCGCTCGGCCGGACGGCTTCGACGCCGCCCCGGTCACCGGTCCGGTGCCGCGTGCGGCGCCGTCACCGGCCCGTGACCGGGCCGAGGCGGCCGCGTCGCGGCACGCGCAGCGCCACGGCGCCTGGCCCACCGTCACCGAGCTCGAGTCCGCCGCCGGCGTCTCGCGCGGCACCGCCGCCGCCGCGCTCAAGGCAGTGCGCGACCAACCACTGCCCCTGCACCTGATCAACAGCAGCGAGCAAGACGCCACAGAGACCACCGACGAGGCCCACCCATGACCACGAACCGAGCGATCACGACGACAACGAGCACCGACCAGGACCAAGAACCAGGACAAGAACAAGAGACAAGAGCACGACCACTTCCCGACACCGATCACTACGCCGAACAGACGACACGACACGAGCAACAGGACCCAGAGACGAAAAGATCAAGGGAAAGATCAAGAGCCGCACACCGAGGCATCACGATCCTCAGGTGCGGGCCGGCCTCCGGCCGACCCGGAAGACGCGGCAGTGCGCCACGTCAGACAGATGATCTTCCTCTCCGACCTCGAGTGATCATCGAGGGGTTGTCCGAGTGCTGAGCGTCGCCACGGGCTACGACCCGGACTACCTGTTGAAGGAAGTGGCGGCCGGGCGCGAGAACTACTACACCGGGGCGGTCGCCGAAGGAGAGCCGCCGGGACGGTGGTGGGGCGCCGGCGCGGAAAAGCTCGGCCTGCAGGGTGAGGTCGACGCCCAGGACATGCACGCGCTCTACTCACGCTTCCTCGATCCGCGGGCCGAGGGCTTCCGCGACCCGTCCCGATGGAACGAGCTCGCGGAGTCGGCGACTCTGGGCCACGCGGGCCGGGCGTACAAGTCCGAGCACGAGTTGTACGCCGAAGCCCTCGAAAGGGAGCCGCACGCCACGGCTGAACGCCGCGATGAACTGCGCGTCGAAGCGGGCAAGGCTGCCCGGCACAACGTGGCCTTCCTGGATGTCACGTTCAGCGTTCAGAAGAGCGTGACACTGCTCCACGCGGCGTTCGAGGCCGAGGAGGTCAAGGCCCGCGCGGCCGGTCTGGAGGAGGAGGCCGCCGAATGGACAAGCATGCGCGAGACGGTGGAGCAGTCGATCTGGCGCGGCAACGACGCCGCTCTGTCCCACCTGCAGGACAAGGCCGGCTACGGTCGGGCCGGGCACCACGGCGGCGCAGCCGGGCGGTGGGTCGACGCGCACGAGTGGACCGTCGCGTCGTTCTTCCAGCACGACTCCCGCGACCGCGACCCGCAGCTGCACATCCACAACGCCGTGATCAACCGCGCCGAGGGCGCCGACGGCGTGTGGCGCACACTCGATTCCCGCGCGATCCACCGCCTCAAGCCGGCGGCGGCCGCGGTCGGGGAGAGGACGGCCGACGAAGCGCTGGCCCGCGACCTCGGGGTCCGACTGACAATGCGTCCCGACGGACTGGCTCGCGAGGTCACCGTCGTCACCCCCGAGACCCGCGACCTGTTCTCCTCGCGCTCGCACAAGATCAGCGGCCGGGCGGCGGAGCTGATCGAGGAGTTCGAGCGCTCCCGTGGTCGCGAGGCCACCGGCGTAGAGCGGGACCGCATCAAGCGGCAGGCCACCTTGGCGACCCGCGCAGCCAAGTCCCACGAGGGCGAGACCCGGGCGGAGTTCCTCGACCGAGTCGACGCCGAGCTGCGTGCTGACGTCGCCGGCGGGCTGGCTGGCATCGCGCACACCGCCCGCGCCGAGGCTGCCGGTGAGCGCGCTGCGCCTGAGCAATGGTCAGCGAGCGAGGTGATCGACGACGCGCTGGAGGCAGTGCAAGCCAAGAGGGCGAGCTTCACCCACGCCGAGGTGATGCGGGAGATCAACGCCCGGCTGCCCGACCATCTAGGAGTCGCGGACGGGGCCGAGGTCGCCGAGCTGTTGCACCGGCTGGCCGACCAGGCCCTGGAGCTCGTCGAGCAGGTCGACCAGGACCTGCCCGGCGTCGGCCTCGAGCCCGACGCGATCCGCCGAGCAGACGGTGCGTCGACCTACGCGGCGCCGGCGGGCCCGGCGTATGTGACCCGTGGGCACCTGCGCAGTGAGAACCGGCTCCGTGCTGCCACCGTGCCTCGCAACGGGACCGCGCTCACCTCCGGCCAGGCCGCGGCGTTCCTCGCCCGGCTCCGCGAGGAGGGGATCGAGCTCGGCGTCGACCAGGCGGCCGCGGTCACTGGGGTCCTGACCTCCGGTGCCCGCCTGGAGACCGTGATCGGGCCCGCGGGCACCGGCAAGAGCTTCGTGGTCGGCGCCTCTGCGCGAGCGTGGTCCGACCCTGCTCATCGCGCGCAGAGTGGACCCGACCGTCGCGTGTTCGGGCTGGCGACCTCTCAGGTCGCCACCGACATCCTCTCCGCAGAGGGCCTCACCGCGGCGAACACCGCTCGGTGGCTGGCTGCGCAGCAGCGCCTCTGTACCACCGGGCGCGTCCCGCTCGACGGCGACGAGGGTTGGCAACTGCGTCGCGGTGATGTGGTCGTGGTCGACGAGTCCTCGATGGCCGACACCGCCGCGCTCGCCGAGGTGCACCGGTACGTGGACGCGGCCGGGGCCAAGATGCTGCTCGTCGGGGACCCGCGGCAGCTCGCCGCGGTCGGGGCCGCCGGCGGGATGGAGCTCGTGGCCGACGCCGGAGCCCGCTACGAACTCGCCGAGGCGCGGCGGTTCACCCAGGACTGGGAGCGGGACGCCTCGCTTCGGCTGCGCGCGGGCGACCCGGCGGTCGTTTCCGAGTACCACCGGCAGGGCCGGCTGCTCGACGCCGGCCACCTTGCCGACGCCGAGGCCTCGGCCGCCAGAGGATGGCTGGCCGACACACTCGCGGGGCGTCGATCGCTGTTGATCGTGGACACCAACGAGCAGGCAGAGCGAGTCTCGTCCTCCCTGCGCGACGAGCTCGTGCGCCTCGGACATGTGCGCGAGTGTGGAGTGGCGCTGCGCGACGGCACGACCGCCGGCATCGGTGATGTCGTCGAAGCCCGCCGCATCGCTTGGGACCTCGCGGGCTTCGAGGGCAACCGGCGCGGTCCGATCAACCGGGAGCGCTATCGCGTCACCGGGGTCCGCGACGACGGCAGTCTCGAAGTCGGCGTCATCTCGGCCGGGATGCCGCTGCTGGGCCGTGGCGACGACGCACCGGGTGCGGGCGAGCGGATGGTGCTGCCGGCGTCGTACGTCGCCGCGGACGTGACGCTGGGCTACGCCTCGACCGTGCACGCGGTGGAGGGCGCAACAGTCGACACCAGCCACGCCGTGCTCACCGATCGGACCAGTCTGAACTCCGCGTACACCGCCCTGTCCCGTGGCCGGGACGCCAACACCGCGCACGTCGCCACGGTCGCCAGACCTGACGATCCTGCGCAGGGCACACCCGCGGACGAGGTCCACCGTGACCCCCGGGCTGTTCTCGGCGGCATCTTGGACACGCGAGAGGCTCGCGACGCTGCCCACCGCTCCGCTCTTGCCGCGCAGGAGGAGTCCGCCCGCGAGTCACGCTCGGTGCAGGCGCTTGCGGAGCGGTTCGCCGACGCCGCCCACCTCGCTGCGCTGCTGCGGACGAACCACCTCCTGGACCGGCTCGTCGCCCTCGATGTCCTCGGGCCCGTCGACCGCACGCGCATCGCCGCCGAGGACGGCACGGCCGGACTGACCCGCGTCCTGCGGCAGGCTGAGCTCGCCGGGCAGGACCCCGCTCAGGTTCTCCACGACGCGATCGCGGACCGGCCGCTCGATGGCGCCCGCCGAGTCAGCGACGTCGTACGCGGACGCATCGAAGCCGAGAACACCTTCACGCCGACGAGCACGTCGTGGATCGACCGCATTCCTCGTGGTGTCGACGAGGTGTGGACGCCCTACCTCACCGCCCTTGCTCAGGCCGCGGACGACAGGACCGCGGAGCTCGGCGGCCGACTCGCTGCCGAGCCGTCCGCGTGGGCGCTCGAGACCCTCGGCCCGGTACCTGAGGATGAGCAGGCCCGCAGGGAGTGGACGGCGCGCGCCGGCCTCATCGCGGGGCACCGAGAGCTCCACGGGGTCGCCGACGACGAGCGTGACCAGTCCTCCCACTCACGGCACCAACGCCTCGACTCGGTTGCCATCCTCGGGGGTGCGCCACCTCAAGGGCACGTCGAGGCCCACGCCGCCTACCGCGCTGCCCATCGGGCCGCGGGACTGCCCGACTACGACCGTGACGTCCTCGAGCTCTCGCCCGCGGCCCACCGCAGCCGCGTGCGCGCATGGGAGCGGGAGCAGCTGTGGGGGCCGGCCTACGTCGACAACATGCTCGCCGGCACCCGCCAGGCCCAGGACCGAGCCCGGGAGACCGCCGAGCTCCGCCGAGCTGACCACGACGTCGCGAGCGAGCCGGAGCAGCGCGACCAGCTCTCCCGGGAGGTCAGCCATGCCGACACCCTCGCGGAGACGCTCGCAGGCCAGGTCGACAAGCTGGATGTGGCCGCTCAGGCCTACGGCCTCTGGCGGGCCGAGACCGCGGCCACGCGAGCGAACGCCGAAGCCTCACGTGCCTGGCTCGCCGACCACCACGCCTCTGACCAGCCGGAACCCGCCGTCACCGCCGACGAGTGGCTCGCCGCCGACCGTTCTGCTCGCCTCGAGGACGATCCCCACCGCACGATCACCGACCTCGAAGTCGAGGAGGGCCCCGTCGGCGGACGCGAGGACGCTAGCCAGGCCGACTCCGGTGCGACCGAGGAAGCCGAGCGTGCGGGGGAGGACGACGGCAGTGCGGACGCCGACCAGGTCGGGGAGACCGGGGTGCCCGACGTGCGGGAGTCCGCTGCCGAGTGGCCGACCGTCGACGAGGACACCGTGCGCACCCCGCCCAGCGACGAGACCGAGGGCGTCGGCACTCGGGCCATGGAGGCCCTTGCCGAGCTGCGCAATCGGCAGGCCATGGAGGAGCAGCACGAGCAAGACGAGCGCGCCGACGAACTCGCACGCTGGAGCGCGGACGACGAGGTGTCAGCCGAAGAGGTCGAGGACCTCGACGAGCCCGAGGTGGACGACGACGGTGCGCTGGAGCTGGACGAGCCGGCCGAGCTCTGACGGTCGGCGTGCCGCGTTGCCGCGGCCTAGGCAGGCCCGCCAGTAGCGTGCCGCGTCCAGAGCTCTCTGACGCGCTGGGCGCACAGCTCCCGCGTCTGCGCAGGGACGAGCGTGCCGTCGCCGAAATGCACCGGGGCCAGCCGCAGAGGCTCGATCTGGTCGTCACCCGCCGCCCAGAGTAGGGCGACGGACACACCGTGGGCGAAGTGCCGATTGGCCGGAACCGAACGGCGCGCTGCCCACCAGGCCGCGCTCAGCGGTGCCGGTAGGTCTGGCGCGACGTCTCTCCACCACGATGCGTCGGGGTAGGGAGCGCCGCTCGCAAGCTCGCTCGCGATCACCGCCTCGACGAGCGCTCGCTCCCCCGAGGGCCAGCCCTGCATGCCGGTCAGCGGAGCCCCGGAAGACTCGCCGTCCGGGGCGCCGAGCCACCGAAGCGCCAACCAGGAGCCTGCCAGCTCGGGGGACCGGGTCGCTCCGAGCCCGTCAGACACGAACTGCGTCATCGAGCTCACCAGAGCGGGTGCACGGGGGACGCCAGCGGGCGGCCACGTCTTGTCGCGTCCCCGTCCCTGCATGCGTGTCAGTGTGCGCGCTCAGCCCGACGACAACAGCAACGCGGGCAGCGCGCCGAGGGCACGCGCACAGCGCGCCTCTGCGCCGCCGCCCGCCTATAGAGCTGGACAAAACGATACGTCCCTACTGGATGATCACTGATTGACGGTCTCTAGCTACGCAGAAACCGCCTTTGACGACGAACGCCTCGACGTAGTGCCGACCGCGATAGAGAGTCGACTCTCTCTTCCTCTCGAGCCCCGCGTCTTGGATGATCTCCCCTCTCAAGGAAGACGCGTCCTGGGCCTCTTCGCCCCGGTTGACGACTTTCCAGTACAGGTCGTACGGCTTGGGGACGTCGCACTTCTCGACAAAGAAGTCGATGTCCATGTGTTTCAGTACCTTGTTGCCTTGCCTGCTCAGGATGTAGTTCCGGAAGCCGGTGCGCGGCACGACTCGTCCTCGAATTTTGAAGGCGAGGTTCCGGTCAATCCGTATCGGAAACCCGAAGTCGCGATCGATCTGCTGTTCGGTTCTCTCAGTAGCAGCGGTGAGCGCCGTCTTCTGTGACAGCTCCACGGTTACATCAACCTGTCGGAAATCCTCTCCAAAGATTTCAGTCCATTGGCTAAGGCTACGTACTGGATCTTCTTCGGCGTACGCCTTATCGATCTTCTCTGCGTAGAAGTGGAATCGATCTCGGAAGTTTGCATACTTTTCATGCGTGAGCCGGTGATCATACGACTCAGTCGGGCAACCTGGATCGGCTATGTGAGGCTTCTGAGCGTTCTGCTGAAGATAGTCATCTAGGGACAAGCAGAGTTTCCGCAGCGTTGACGGTACGTCGTCGTAGCAGCCAGGCTCAACCAATTGATCAACAGGACTTACCCTCTCTCCGACGAGAATCGTCAAGAGGACCGACTTGATATCGAACCTATTTTTGAAGTCGCGGAGGTACTTGAGGAGCCGTAGCGCTTTGACGAGATTCCCGTTCGCCTCCCGGTTCTTCTCATCCAGCCATTCATTGAACGCTTCTGGATCTGTAAGCTCGAAGCGATCCTCGTGCCGATGGGTGATATATGCGCCAGCCACTCGCCGAACAAATGGGACAGCATCGAGATGGAATTCATTCGCGTAGTCAACGAGCACACAGCGCGAACGTCGATGAACCTTATCCCTATACACTCCACTTCCTCGAAAGTCCTCGTACAGCTTCTGTACATAGTCGGCAGCAGACCAGTCGAGGTTCTCCTCAACTTCGACTAGGATGTCCGCGTCGAACTCGTCGTTGGCTGATACGGGATTGATGATGGTGCCATGGGCGTAAGAGCCTTGCGGTACGACCTGAACAAACCGAGAGCCGAACTCACCATTACCTCGACTGAAGAAGTTGGAGACTGCCTCTACATGGGCGTCCAGCCTATTAATACGGCTCTGGCTCAGGTTCACGCGCTGCGATAGAAACGCGTCGAACCGCTCCGTTTCGTGCAAGTTCTAAGTCTCCAGGCGGTGATAGGGAAGGAATCGGTCGGCTAGGTCCTTGAACATATAGTCAAGGGTGGGCGCGGCCTTGCGTGCCTCAGAGTATCCAAGTCCGCGCAGACCCTCGATTCCTCCAACGTTGTCGAGTCGGTATCTAGCGGGTGGCACGATCGGATTCACACGATGGACATTCTCGTGGCCAGCCAGCAGCTGTGCCGTCCCGATGGACGCTGACGATTGGCCAGCCATGAAGGTCGCTGTGAGATGGCGAATCCAATGTGTAGCGCCGGACCGACGGCGAACTCTTGGTTTGCCGTCGAAAGGCTCGCTAGTACATCCGATACTGAGAACTCGCAGCTGCCTTGGCGGCCACTCAAGGACTCCGAGCGCCTCCACTACGGCGGCTCCGGCTGGATTGTTCGCCCAGGTGCCACCATCGACGAGTGGGGCGCCCACGTCATCCTCATGAGCGGGGAAGTACGTTGGGGCCGCCGCGGTTGCGAGCGCGACGTCGACCACTCTCTTCTTGTAGTCCATCACGAGCCTGGGATGGTGCGACGTCTTGTAGACGTGCACTTCGCCCGTCTCCAGATTCAACGAGGGCACCACGACTCGTGTGCGGCACTCGCCGAGCTTTCTCTCGCCGAAGACGTCCACCAATGCAGACTTCAAAGGACCCGGGTCGTACAGAGGTCGGCGAAGCTGCCGTATTCGCGCAATCCGCTTGCGCGGAGGAAAGATCGCCGCACCATCGTCAATGTAGAAGTCAAGAAGCTCTCGAGCTGAGTAGTCCAGGCCGAGGCCAAGGCTCAGGATGCCGCCGGTCGATGTGCCGACGATGAGATCAAAGTACCGGCCAATGGGTGCTTCCAGATTCTCTTCGAGTGCGGCGAGGAAGGCCGCTGGAAAGACTCCTTTAATGCCCCCGCCATCGATGCATAAAATTTTGCGTACGTCGTTCGCGCCTTCTCTCGGCACTGACCCTCCTTCCCGTGTTCTCGACCTACCTAGCCACTGCCGTGCTGGTGCTCCGATTCAATGGTAAATACCAAGTCGCCATCTCCGATGGCAGATCGTGCGGGATCGGGGGCCGGTCGGGTGGGCGCGCCCAACGGCCGAACGCTTGTTCGAAGCGCGCTGGGGGTCAAGCGACAGCGAAGCCTCCTTGCTCGGTACGGTGAAGGGTGCGCGGAGGTCGATGAACGCATGCTCGGCGGTCCTAGACCGTATGGAGGCCCGGCGCCTCGCTCGTAAGTTGGCGCGGGTCGCCGTCGCACTCGGTGACGGTGCCGCAATTACGGGAGGCGCCGGGTGTTGGCAGAGCGTACGTGGGTGGGTCTGGACGTTCATGCTCGTTCGGTCGTGGGGTGCGCGATCGATGACGAGGCGTGCGAGATCCGCACCCAGCGGGTGGCGCCGCAGACCGCCGCGATCGTGGCCTGGGTTCTCGCGCTGCCGGGGCCGGTGGCGGTGACCTATGAGGCCGGGCCGACCGGTTTCGGACTCGCGCGGGCGTTGGCCGCGGCCGGGGTCCGCTGCGAGGTGGTCGCGCCCTCGAAGCTCGAGCGTCCGGCCGGGGACAAGGTCAAGACCGATCGTCGGGACGCCGAGCGCCTGGCGCGGCTGCTGCGCATCGGGGAACTGCCCGCGGTGCGGGTCCCCAGCGAGGCCGAGGAAGCCGCCCGGGATCTGGTGCGGGCCCGTGAAGACGCGCGGGGAGACCTGATGCGTGCCCGGCATCGGCTCTCCAAGCTGCTGCTGCGCCAGGGCATCGTGTGGGACCGCAGCGCGTGGACCGGCGAGCACACCGACTGGTTGCGCCGCCAGCGCTTCGACCGGCGCGGGGTGCAGCTGGCCTTCGACGAAGCCCTCGATGCGGTGTTCAGCGTGCACGCCCGCCGCGACCGGCTCGACACCGCGATCGAGGAGATGGCCCAGACGACGTCGCTGGCCGGGCCGGTGGGACGGCTGCGCTGCTTGCGCGGGGTCTCCACGCTGACCGCGGTCGGGCTCTGCGTCGAGGTCGCCGACTGGCACCGCTTCACCGGCTCGACCATCGGTTCCTACCTCGGGCTGGTGCCCTCGGAGTTCTCCTCGGGAGCTCGGCGGGTCCAGGGCGGGATCACCAAGACCGGCAACGCGCACGCCCGCCGGTTGCTGGTCGAAGCCGCCTGGCATCACCGTCGCCCGCTGCGCCCCAGCCGGGAACGGGCCCGGCGCGCCGACGGTCAGCCCGCCGCGGTGCGGGCGCGCGCCGAGGCCGGCAACCGCCGCCTACACCAACGCTGGTGCCGTCTCGAGCAGCGCCGCAAGCGCCCGACGGTGTCGGTGGTGGCCGTGGCCCGCGAGCTCGCCGGCTGGTGCTGGAGCCTCGCGGTGCTCGACGAGCACCAGCATCACGCGGCCGCCTGACACGCGGCCGCCCCCACAAGCCCCGGCGGGTGCCGGGTGCGGATGCAGGCAGCGCGAGGAGCGACCCGCGAGTTAGCTATGAGCAGCTCCGCCCGACCCTCATCGAGCAGGGCGACGCTCGCCCCTAGATCCGCGGAACGCTCCCGACGAACACCCGGTCATGCGGTAACCAACCCGCGCATATCAGCCTGACCGCGCGTCGAGCCGGGACGCCTCCACCCCACCCGGCCCCGCCGGACCCACAACGCCCTGACCAGCCACGATGCACCGCATCGAGGGCCCATCACCCCTGCCCACTTGACAGAAGTGCCCTCCATATCAGCTAGTGCTCCAGGCGGTAGCGGCGCCGAACTATCTTCCCCGCTTACTGCTGCGAGGCGTCTGGCTCTGCACCGACAACTACTGCTCGTCGGCCGCGTGTCACGCTGACAAGCCCTTCGGTCTTCAGCACGGCGAGAGCGCGGTGCGCAGTACCGACGGCGACCGTATTCGCAACGGCGACTTGTGCGACCGTCGGGAGCTCGTCTCCAACCTTGAGCACTCCGGTGCGCATCTGCTCGCGCAGCCCCTCTGCGATGTCCTCGTACGGGCTGCGTCGGACTATGGGCTGCGGAGCAGGACGGGGGAGGACGGTGGCCATCGTCGTAGCCGCTCGTCGATCGGCTTCGTCGACCCACGCAGCGTAGACCTTGAGCGTGGTGGCGCCCCCACTCCCATGCCCGAGGCGGCCGGCAACCGTGCGGATGTCGACGCCGGCGGCGACGAGCTCGGTGGCTGAGTAGTGCCGCAGTGAGTGCAGCCGAGTGCTGCGCAGCTTCAGGCGCAGGGCAAGGCGGCGGTAGCGCTGGGTGATCGCCCGCGGGAGGTAGGGCGTGCACCCGTCGGGCGCGGGGGAGAAGACGAATGCGTCGAGGCTCAGGGGAACGCCGAGCTGCGCACAGCGCTCGCGCCACCGCTCGCGGTGTGTCTGCAAGAGCTCGACGGTGTGCTCGTCGAGGGCGACCTTGCGGCGCTGGTTGGTCTTGGTGCTCTTCTCCTTGAGCCCGGCCTTCGTCTGCACGTTGGCCTGGTGCACCCACAACAGCCCGCGCTCGAAGTCGATGTGCCGCCAGCGCAGGGCCGAGACCTCGCCTCGGCGCGGACCGGTGAGCATGGTGAGCCACAGGAGTAGGCCCCACTCAGGGTCGCTCCAGGCCGCATTCAGAAGCCGTGCCGCCTCGTCCGCGCTGGGCGGGTCGGGCTCGGTACTGCGTGGAGCGGGTGCTTCGGCCATGGCCGCCTTATTCACGCCGAGGTGTCGCCACCGCACGGCCCGGTCGAGGGCGCCGCGGATGATGTAGTGCACCTTGCGCGTGGTGCTGGAGCTGAGTGGTCGGCACACGTGCCCGCCCCGCGGCTTGCCGTTGCAGGAGAGAAGGCGACAACGGTGCAGGCGCGCGTAGAAGCGCTCGAGGAGCTCGGCATCCACGCGGCCGGCGGGCATCGTGCCGAACGTCGGAAGCACGTACAGGCGGATGAGGTCGTCGTAGCGCTCGCGGGTGGTGTCCTCTAGGACGACGACCTCGAGCCACCGCTCGACGGCCTGCCCGACCGTGATGTCCGACTTCGGATGGGTGTCCTCGTCGACCTGACCCTGGAGCCGCGTCAGAGCCTTCGTGGCCTCGGCGTAGGTCGGGACTGTCTCGCACAGCTGGCGCGGACGGCCGGTCAGGGCGTCGGTGCCGGCGTAGACGCGGACGCGGTACGCGCCGCTTGGCAGCTGCCCGATGTGGCCCCGCTGCCTGCGCTTCCGAGGTGGCATGACACGGACGGTAGGAGCCGCTCATGTCACGACCCGTGTCACGCGGACTCGAACCGATAACGAGCTCGCGACGTTTGTGCTGGTCAGCGCGTGGTGCCCCCGGCAGGATTCGAACCTGCGCCACCGCCTCCGGAGGGCGGTGCTCTATCCCCTGAGCTACGGGGGCGGACCGGGATCGAGACTAGCGCACGGCGGCCCGGGCACCGACGCTCGGGCCATGGCTCACGCAGAGATCCACCACGACCGCAGTATCGACACGGCGGACCTCGCCGCCCTGTCCGGACGCACCGTCGCGGTGCTCGGCGCCGGCAACCAGGGGGCGGCGCAGGCCGCGAACCTCCGCGACTCGGGGTTCACCCCGCTGATCGGCAACCGCGACGACGAGTACGCCATCGTGGCCCGCGAGCAGGGGTTCGACGTCCGCCCGATCGCCGAGGCCGCGGCGACCGCCGACATCGCGTTGCTGCTCGTGCCCGACGAGGTGCAGCCGGACCTGGTGCGCGACGAGGTCGCCCCGGGCCTGCGCGCGGGGGACGCCCTCGTCGTGGCCAGCGGCTACAACTGGCACTTCGGCCTCCTCGAGGTGCCCGAGGGCGTCGACGTCGTCATGGTCGCGCCGCGCATGATCGGCGCGGCGGTGCGTGACCGCTACGTCGACCGGCACGGGTTCCCGTGCTTCGTGTCCGTCGAGCGCGACGCCACCGGCCACGCGTGGGACACGACGCTCGCGCTCGCCCGGGCCATCGGGGGCACCCTCGGGGGCGCGATCGTCTCCAGCGCCCGCGAGGAGGCGGCGCTCGACCTGTTCAGCGAGCAGGCCGTCTGGCCGGCGATCCTCGACATCCTGCGCACGGCGCACCGCGTCGCGGTCGGCGCGGGGTTCACCGAGGAGGCGGTGCTCAACGAGCTCTACCTCTCCGCCGAGCCGGCCGAGGTGCTGGCGCACATGGCGCGCGACGGGCTGTTCGGCCAGCTCGGCCTGCACTCGCGGACGTCGCAGTACGGCCAGCTGCGGGCGCTCGCGGCGCTCGACGAGGGCGGCGAGCTGGCGCAGCGGTTCGCCCGCGTGATGCACGAGGACATCCTGTCCGGGGCGTTCGCGCGGGAGTGGAGCCGCCCAGAGGCGGGCGAGCGGCTCGACGCGATGCGCCGCGAGGCCGACGCGACCCCGCTGGCGGTCGCCGAGGGCGAGGTGCGGGCGCGCCTGGGGGAGTAGTCAGTTCATCCCGTGCATGCCGGCGTGGGCGTCCGGGGCCGGCAGGGGAGCGGCGCCGCGCTCGGCGAGCATCTGGGTCATCGTCTGGGCCTCGGACGACTGCGAGGCGACCATGCTCGCCGCCAGCGCGCGCACCGCGGGCACCGACGCCTCGCCCTCCGCCGCCTGCATCATCGGCAGCCCGCCCTGGTGGTGGCGCAGCATGAGCTGCAGAAACACCACGTCGAGGTCCCGGCCGGTGGCCGCGCGCATCCCGGCGAGGTCCTCCGGGGTGGCCATGCCGGGCATGGTCGCGGTGGGCATGCCCATCCAGCCCATGAACTGCCCCGACGGCGGGGTCAGCGACTGGCCCCACAACGTCAGCCAGCCCTCCATCCGCCCCACCTGCGAGGTCTGGGTGGACTCGATGTCGAAGGCGATCTGCCGCACCTGCGGATCGGCGGTGTTCGTGCGCGCCCACACCGCCATCTCCACGGCCTGGCCGTGGTGGGTGACCATGTCCTGCAGGAACCCGACGTCGATCGAGTCCTCGGCGGGCCCGTACGTCTCGGCGGTCGAGCGCCCCAGCGCGATGCCGCCGATCACGCCGGCGAGCACGAGCACCAGCGCGAGCCCGCCCACGAGGAACGCCTTCGCCCATGCCGGGCTCGCCGACCACCACCCGCCGGAGCCGCCGCCGTCTCCACCGTCCTCGCCACCGCCGTCGTCGACGGGCGGGGGCGTGTCGGTCACGTCGCGCTCGGCGGCGGGGGTGTCGGCGGGCGCGCTCATCCGCCGTTGCCCGCGGCGGCGCCGCGGCCGTCCATCGTCACCGCGTCCGGCGGGGCGGGCGACGGGTCGAACGGCGGCGGGTTGTCGGGGTCGAAGTAGCCCGGGCCGAGGGCGTCACAGCTCGCCCCGACCTCGGGGTAGGTGTACTGGTTCTGGCGCAGCGAGGAGATGAACTGGTCGACGCGCGGGTCGGCCGGGTCGGCGAGCTTGAGCTCGTGGTTCCACGACTGCAGCGCGACCGGCTGGTCGAGCCCCGGGTACGGCGACATCATCGTGTAGTCCTGGCCCTGCACCTTCGCGGCGAGGCCCTGCAGCGCCGGGCCGCTGACGCGCGCGGGGTCGTAGGCGATCCACACCGCGCCGTGCTCGAGGGCGTGCACCATGTTCTCGCTGCGCACCGGGGTCGGGTAGACGACGCCGTTGCAGGCCGCCCAGTACGCGTCGTGCGGGCCGCCGAACGGCGGCGAGCGGTCGTAGGCCACGCGCTGCTCGGCGGTGACGTGCTGCTGCGCGGCGTACTGCCCGGTGACGATGTCGGGGATGGCGAGCGAGGGGTCGCGGTTGTCGTCGCTCGGGCGCCAGGCGCTGACCTCGCCCTCGCGCATCAGCGCGAAGCCGATGACCCCGATCGCGAGCAGCACCACCACGGTGACCGCACTGATGAGCATCCAGGGCACCTGGCGGCGGGTGCCGGCGGCGGGACGCTTGCCGCGCGTGACGGGGTTCGGGCCGCGCTTCCCGCCGGAGCGCTGGGTGGTGCGCTGGCCGCCGGTCGGGCGGGCGTTGCCGCGGCCCTCACCGCGGACGCCGCCCCGGTTGCCGCCTCGGCCGTCGCCGCGCTGCCCGCCGTCCCGTCCCGGACGCGAGGAGCCCGCGGAGGACCGGGACCCCGGACGCGACCCCGACGGACGGCCGGACCCACCACTAGCCATGCGCCCGAGTCTACGGAGCAGTCGGTGAGCCCTCGGTGACGGGTGTGCACCCCCGGTGACGAGCACCGAGCGTCAGGAGCCCGTGAGGCCGGTCCCTAGAATCGTGGGGTGACCCCCGCTGCCCTGGCCGACCTCCTGCACGCCGTCGCCGTCGACGTGCTCACCGAGCGTGGCCTCGACACGGCGGTGCTGCCGGAGACGGTCACGGTGGAGCGCCCGCGCAACCCCGAGCACGGCGACTACGCCACCAACCTGGCGCTGCGCTCGGCCAAGAAGGCGGGGGTCGCGCCGGCGGAGCTCGCCGGCTGGCTCGCCACCAAGCTCGAGGGCACCGACGCCATCGCCACCGCCGAGGTCGCGGGGCCCGGGTTCCTCAACCTGCGCCTCGCCGCCGACGCGCAGGCCGGGATCGTGTCCGACGTCCTCGCGCGCGGCGAGCACTACGGCCACACCGACGCGCTCACCGGCCAGGCGATCAACCTGGAGTTCGTCTCGGCCAACCCGACCGGCCCCATCCACCTGGGCGGGACGCGCTGGGCCGCGGTCGGCGACGCGCTGGGCCGGGTCCTCGCCGCGCAGGGCGCCTCGGTGACCCGCGAGTACTACGTCAACGACGCGGGCGCGCAGATCGACCGGTTCGCCGAGTCGCTCATCGCCGCCGCGCAGGGGCGCCCGGTGCCCGAGAACGGGTACGGCGGGGCGTACGTCGCCGAGATCGCGCAGAAGGTCGTCGAGGCCGACGAGGACGTGCTCGCCCAGCCCGAGGACGAGCAGCTGGCGGCGTTCAAGCGGCTCGGTGTCGAGGTGATGCTCGACGAGATGCGGGCGTCGCTCGAGTCGTTCGGCACGCACTTCGACGTCTGGTCCTCCGAGCAGGCCCTGCACAGCTCGGGGGCGGTCGAGGCGTCGGTGCAGAAGCTCAAGGACGACGACGCCCTCTACTTCGCCGACGGCGCCTGGTGGCTGCGCTCCACCGACCACGGCGACGACAAGGACCGCGTCGTCATCAAGTCCGACGGCCGCCCCGCCTACATCGCCGGCGACATCGCCTACTACCGCGAAAAGCGGGCCCGGGGCGCTGACCTGGCGATCTACATGCTGGGCGCCGACCACCACGGCTACATCCACCGCCTCAAGGCGGTCGCGGCCGCGTTCGGCGACTCCCCGGACACCGTCGAGGTGCTCATCGGCCAGCTGGTCAACCTCATCCGCGACGGCGAGCCGGTGAAGATGTCCAAGCGGGCGGGCACGATCATCACGCTCGAGGACCTCGTCGACGCGGTCGGCGTGGACGCGGCGCGCTACACGCTGGCGCGCTCGTCGGTCGACCAGGTGCTCGACATCGACCTCGACCTGATCTCGAGCCGCACCAACGAGAACCCCGTGTTCTACGTGCAGTACGCGCACGCCCGGCTCGCGTCGCTGGCCCGCAACGCCGCCGACCTCGGCGTCACGGCCGACGACCCGGACCTCGCGCTGCTGACCCACCCGCGCGAGGGCGACCTCATCCGCACGCTCGGGGAGTTCCCGCGCGTGCTGTCCTCGGCCGCGGCGCTGCGCGAGCCGCACCGCGTCGCGCGCTACCTCGAGGAGCTCGCGGGCACCTACCACCGCTTCTACGACACCTGCCGCGTGCTGCCCCAGGGCGACGAGGAGCCCGCGGGAATCCACACGGCCCGCCTCGCGCTGTGCTCCGCGGCCCGTCAGGTGCTCGCCAACGGCCTGGGCCTGCTCGGCGTGAGCGCGCCCGAGCGCATGTGACGACCTCGACGGAGCTGACCTGATGACCCGCGCCCACCCCGCCGGGCCCCGCCATGCCGACGTCATCCCGCAGCACGAGGACGGCGGGTCCCCGCCCGAGGGCAGCACCCTCGACGCGCTGCCGACGGCCGTGTGGCCGCGGCACGCCGCCCGCGGCGACGACGGCGTGGTGCGCCTCGCCGGCATCGACGTCGCCACGCTCGCCGAGCAGTACGGCACCGCGCTGTTCGTCGTCGACGAGGCGGACTTCCGCTCCCGGTGCGCCGAGCACGCCGCCGCCTACGGCGACCCGGCGCTCGTGCACTACGCGGCCAAGGCGTTCCTCACTGCCGAGACCGCCCGCTGGGTCGCCGAGGAGGGCCTCGGCCTCGACGTCTGCACCGAGGGCGAGCTGCTCACGGCCCTGCGCGGCGGCTTCCCGCCCGAGCGGATCGCCGTGCACGGCAACAACAAGAGTCGCCACGAGCTCGCGGCTGCGCTCGACGCCGGGGTCGGGGCGATCGTCGTCGACTCCTACGTCGAGATCGCGCGCCTCGACGAGATCGCCCGGGCGCGCGACGTCCGCGCCGACGTCATGGTCCGCGTGACGGTCGGCGTGGAGGCGCACACCCACGAGTTCATCGCCACGGCGCACGAGGACCAGAAGTTCGGCTTCTCGCTGGCCGCGGGCGACGCCGCGGAAGCCGTGCGGCGCGTGGTCAAGTCGTCGGGCCTGCACCTCGTGGGCCTGCACAGCCACATCGGCTCCCAGATCTTCGACGCCGACGGCTTCGAGCTGGCCGCGCGCCGCGTCATCGGGCTGCTCGCCGAGCTCCGCGACGAGCACGGCGACGCCGTCGACGACGCGCTGGGCACCGTCGACCTCGGCGGCGGCATGGGCATCGCCTACACCACCGCCGACCAGCCCCGCTCGCCCGCGTGGATGGCCGGGGAGCTGCGCGCGATCGTCGAGCGGGAGTCCGCCCGGGTGGGCCTGGCGCCGCCGCGGATCGCCGTCGAGCCCGGGCGGGCCATCGTCGGCCCGGGCACCGTGACGCTCTACGAGGTCGGCACGGTCAAGGACGTCGAGCTGGGCGGCGGTGCGCGCCGGCGCTACGTCAGCGTCGACGGCGGCATGAGCGACAACATCCGCACGGCGCTCTACGACGCGCACTACGACTGCCGGCTGGTCTCGCGGTCGGCGGGCTCCGCGCCGGCCGTGCGCTCGCGGGTGGTCGGCAAGCACTGCGAGTCCGGTGACGTGGTGGTCCGCGACTGCTGGCTGCCCGCCGACCTCGCGCCCGGCGACCTCGTGGCCGTCGCCGCGACCGGGGCCTACTGCTACGCCATGGCGAGCGCGTACAACAAGGTCCCGCGTCCGGCCGTCGTCGCCGTGGCCGACGGCACGTCGCGCCCGGTGCTGCGACGCGAGACCCTCGACGACCTGGCGCGGCTGGAGGTGGGGTGAGCATGACCGTTCACGACGCGCGGCGGATCCGCGTCGCGCTCCTGGGCTGCGGCGTCGTCGGCAGCCAGGTGGTGCGGCTGCTCACCGAGCAGGCCGACGAGCTCGCCGCGCGCATCGGCGCGCCGCTGGACCTGGTGGGGGTGGCCGTGCGCCGCCCGCAGCGCCACCCCGACGTGCCCACCGACCTGCTGACCACCGACGCCGCGGGCCTCGTGACCCGCGACGACGTCGACGTGGTGGTCGAGCTGGTCGGGGGCATCGAGCCGGTGCGCGGGCTGCTGCTCACCGCGCTGAAGAACGGCAAGTCGGTGGTGTCGGCGAACAAGGCGCTGCTGGCCGAGGACGGCGCGGCGCTCGCCGCGGCGGCCGACGAGTCGGGCGCCGACCTCTACTACGAGGCCTCGGTGGCCGGCGCGATCCCGATCCTGCGCCCGATCCAGCAGTCCCTCGCCGGCGACCGCATCCTGCGCGTGGCGGGCATCGTCAACGGCACCACCAACTTCATCCTCTCCGCGATGGCCTCCTCGGGCGCGAACTACGCCGAGGCCCTCGAGGAGGCCGGGCGCCTGGGCTACGCCGAGGCCGACCCCACCGCCGACGTCGACGGCTACGACGCCGCGTCCAAGGCGGCGATCCTCGCGAGCCTCGCCTTCCACACCCGCGTGACCGCCGACGACGTGCACCGCGAGGGCATCCGCGACGTCACGGCCGCCGACATCGCCGCCGCGAAGGCGCTGGGCTGCACGGTGAAGCTGCTGGCCATCTGCGAGCAGGTGGACGGCGCCGTCAGCGCCCGCGTGCACCCGGCGATGATCCCGCGCTCGCACCCGCTGGCCTCGGTCTCGGGCGCCTACAACGCGGTGTTCATCGAGGCCGCGGCCGCCGGACAGCTGATGTTCTACGGGCAGGGCGCCGGGGGACCGGAGACGGCGTCGGCCGTGCTGGGCGACCTCGTCGCCGCCGCGCGCAACCGCGTCATCGGCGGCCGGGGCCCGCGCGACTCGGCGCACGCCGACCTGCCGATCGTCGCGATGGGCGACACCCGCACCCGCTACCACGTGGCCCTCGACGTCGCGGACCGCGCGGGCGTGCTCGCCCAGGTCGCGGGCCTGTTCGCCGAGCACGGGGTGAGCATCGCGACCGTGCGCCAGGAGGGCCGCGCAGCGGAGCGGAGCCGGACCACGGAGGACAGCCGCGGCGGCCGGGGCGGCGAGGACGAGCGCGTGGGTGACGAGGGCGATGGCGCGCGGGGCTCCCGGGACGCCACACTGGTGATCGTGACCCACTCCGCCCCCGACGCCGCCCTCGCGGCCACGGTCGACGCGCTGACCGGCCTCGACGCGGTGCAGGGCGTCGCCGGCGTGCTGCGGGTCGAGGGCCTGGGCCGGCCGGTGACCGAACTGGGCGGTGTCTCGTGACGGGCGTCGTGCCGGCGCCGTCGCTCGGCGCGCGCGTCGAGTGGCCGGGCATCATCCCCGCGTACCGCGACCGCATGCCCCGCGTGCAGCCCGGCTGGGAGGTCGTCACGCTGCGCGAGGGCGGCACGCCGCTGCTGCCCGCGCCGCACCTCGCCGAGCTCACCGGGTGCGAGGTGCACCTCAAGATCGAGGGTGCCAACCCGACGGGCTCGTTCAAGGACCGCGGCATGACCGTGGCCATGACCGAGGCGCTCGCCGGCGGCGCGCAGGCCGTCATCTGCGCGTCGACGGGCAACACCTCGGCGTCGGCCGCGGCCTACGCCACCCGCGCGGGCATGACTTGCGCCGTCCTCGTGCCCCAGGGCAAGATCGCGCTGGGCAAGCTCGCCCAGGCCACCGTGCACGGCGCGCGCATCCTGCAGCTCGAGGGCAACTTCGACATGTGCCTCGAGCTGGCCCGCCGCGCCGCCGAGCAGTACCCGATCGCCCTGGTCAACTCGGTGAACCCGGCGCGTATCGAGGGCCAGAAGACCGCGGCGTTCGAGATCTGCGACCAGCTGGGACGCGCCCCCGACGTGCACGCCCTGCCCGTCGGCAACGCCGGCAACATCACCGCCTACTGGCGCGGCTACACCGAGTACGCCGGCGACGGCGTCGTGGCCGGCACCCCACGGATGCTGGGCGTGCAGGCCGCGGGCGCCGCTCCGCTGGTGCACGGTGCGCCCGTGGCCGACCCCGAGACGCTGGCCACCGCCATCCGCATCGGCTCGCCGGCCTCGTGGGACGGCGCGATCGCCGCGCGCGACGAGTCCGGCGGCGAGATCACCGCGGTCGACGACGACGCGATCCTCGAGGCCTACCGCCTGCTGGCCGCCCGCGAGGGCGTGTTCGTCGAGCCGGCCTCGGCGGCGTCGGTCGCCGGCCTGCTGGCCAAGGCACGCGCCGGGCGCCTCGACACCGGCCAGCTGATCGTCTGCACGGTGACCGGGCACGGGCTCAAGGACCCGGCCACCGCGCTCGCCGACGCCGCCGAGCCCGTCGTGCTCCCGCCGCGCGTGGACGCCGTGGCCGACGCCCTGGGCCTGCGCTGAGCGCCGGGCCGCAGGTCGCGCAGGGGCCGGCGGTGCCGGCGGGGGCGGCCGTGCGCGTGCGGGTGCCGGCGACGTCGGCCAACCTCGGGCCCGGGTTCGACACCCTCGGGCTCGCCCTGGGGCTCCACGACGACGTCGAGCTCGCCGTCGGCGACGGCCCGCCGTGCCGCGTGGACGTCCACGGTGAGGGTGCCGGGCGCGTGCCCCGCGACGAGCGCCACCTGGTGCTGCGGGCCGCGCACGCCACGTTCGACCGCGCGGGGGCGCCGCGGGTGTCCCTGCGCCTGCGCTGCCACAACGTCATCCCGCACAGCCGGGGCCTCGGTTCGTCGGCGGCCGCGGCCGTCGCGGGGATCGTCGCGGCGCAGGGCCTCCTCGCGGCCACGCACCCGCTCGACGACGACGCGCTGCTCGACCTGGCCGCGGGCTTCGACGGGCACGCCGACAACGTCGCGGCATGCCTGTTCGGCGGCCTCGTCGTGAGCTGGGGCCACGAGGGCGCGTGGCGCGCCGCGCACCTGACGCCGCACCCCGCGCTGCGGCCGGTGGCGCTGGTGTCCGAGCGCTCGAGCTCCACCGAGGCCACCCGTGGCCTGCTGCCCGACCGCGTCCCGCACGCCGACGCGGCCTTCACCGCCGCCCGGTCCGCGCTGATGGTGCACGCGCTGACCACGGCGCCCGAGCTGCTGCTCGAGGCGACCGAGGACCGCCTGCACCAGCCCTACCGGCGTCCGGCTTACCCGGAGACCGCGGCCGTCGTCGACCACCTGCGCGCGGCCGGCGTCGCCGCGGTGGTCTCCGGTGCCGGGCCCACCGTGCTGGCGCTGACGCTGGACGGGCGCCTCCCCGACGATCTCGACACCACCGGCTTCACCGTGCGGTCGCTGGCCGTGGACACCGAGGGTGCGCGCGTCGAGAACGCCTGACGCGCGGGGCAGGGGGTGGTTGTTGCTGCTCCCCACGGCGGGGTCTACATTGGCGGGCACAGCGACCACGCGTGTACGCGTCGGTGCCAGGTCCCGCCATCGTTCGGGGCCATTTCTCTCCCTCATCCGTCGGGTCGTCCCGGCGGGCGGACACGTCATGATCGCTGCACACCGCGGGCCGTGCCGCCCGGAGCCGACCGTCTTCGGCTCGTCCGGCCAGCACCGACCCGTGAGCAGTCCCGCCCCGTCTGGGGCGGACACGCCCGCTGGCCCGGGTGGTCCCCGGACCGGTCAGGAAGGACCTGCGTGACCGAAACCGACGTCATCTCCACCGACGCCACCACCGATTCGTCGGGGGCGTCCGCGCCCGAGCGGCGCCGGCGGGGAGGTGTTTCCGGCATGGTGCTCGCCGAGCTCCGCGATCTCGCGACCTCGCTCGGCGTCAGCGACACCACCGGGATGCGGCGCAACGACCTCATCTCGGAGATCAAGAAGCGGCAGTCCGGCTCCGGCGACCAGCTCCCGCTGGGCGACGACGGTGCCTCGGCCGCTGCCGACCCGACCCCGGAGCCCGTCGAGGCCCCGGCCGCGGGCTCCGACACCGCTGCCGCCGCCGCGCCCGCCGACGGGGCGCCCGCGCGCCGCCGCGGCGGCCGCCGCCGTGCCACCTCCGCGTCGGGCCCGCCGCCCGCGCCCACCGCCGAGGAGGCGCCCGCCGCCCCCGCCGGCCCCGCGCCCGCCGAGGTCACCGAGGTCACCGCGGCCACCGACGCCCTGCCGGGCGCCGAGTCCGCGGCGGCCGCCGCGATCGAGGCCCCCGAGGCCCCTGGAGCCACCGCGTCGACCGAGCCGTCCGCCGCCGCGGCGTCGACCGGCAGCGCCGACGGCGCCGGCTCGGACGACGCGCCCACCTCGACCCGTCGTGGTCGTCGGGGCGCTCGCCGCGACGCCGGCCCCGGCGCCGACGCCCCGCAGACCGGGAGCGAGCGGCCCGCGGCCGCCGCCGACGGCGAGGCCACCGACGCCACCAGCTCGACGTCGAGCGCGCCCACCACCGAGCGCACCGACACCACGCCGGACGCCGGTCCCGACGGGGGTCAGCAGGGCGGCGAGCAGGGCGGCGAGCAGGGCGGCGGGTCGTCCCGTCGCCAGCGCGAGCGCGACCGCCAGCAGAGCCGGCCCGACCAGAACGGCCAGGGCCAGCAGCAGGGCGGCCGCGACCAGGGCGGTCGTGACCAGCAGCGCGATGGTCAGCGCGATGGTCAGCGCGACGGCCAGCGTGATGGCCAGCGCGACCAGCAGCGCGGCGACCAGCAGCGCGGCGGCCAGCCCCAGGGCGGCGGCCAGCAGCAGGGTGGCCAGCAGCAGACCAACCAGCAGCGCGACGACGACGACGATGACGAGGACGGCGGTGGCCGCCGGCGCGGTCGGCGCTTCCGTGACCGCCGGCGCAACCGCAACGACCGGGGCGAGCGCACCGAGCGCGGACCCGGCAGCGGTCCCGAGCCCGAGGTCCGCGACGACGACGTGCTCATCCCGGTCGCCGGCATCCTCGACGTGCTCGACAACTACGCGTTCGTCCGCACCTCGGGCTACGCGTCCGGGCCGAACGACGTCTACGTGTCGATGTCGCTCGTGCGCAAGCACGGCCTGCGTCGCGGCGACGCCGTCACCGGTCAGGTGCGCCAGCAGCGCGAGGGCGAGCAGAACCGCCAGAAGTTCAACCCGCTGGTGCGCATCGACTCGATCAACGGGCTGGACCCCGAGCAGGCGCGCAAGCGCCCGGAGTTCACCAAGCTCACGCCGCTCTACCCCAACGAGCGGCTGCGCCTCGAGACCGAGTCGCACCTGCTCACCACGCGCGTCATCGACCTGGTCATGCCGGTCGGCAAGGGCCAGCGCGCGCTGATCGTCTCGCCGCCGAAGGCCGGCAAGACGATGGTGCTGCAGGCGATCGCCAACGCGATCACCACGAACAACCCCGAGGTCCACCTCATGGTCGTGCTCGTCGACGAGCGGCCGGAGGAGGTCACCGACATGCAGCGCTCGGTGAAGGGCGAGGTCATCGCCTCGACCTTCGACCGGCCGCCGTCGGACCACACCTCGCTCTCGGAGCTGGCCATCGAGCGGGCCAAGCGCCTGGTCGAGATGGGCCAGGACGTGGTGGTCCTGCTCGACTCGATCACCCGCCTGGGCCGCGCCTACAACCTCGCGGCCCCCGCGTCCGGGCGCATCCTGTCCGGTGGTGTCGACTCGACGGCGCTCTACCCGCCGAAGCGCTTCCTCGGCGCCGCCCGCAACATCGAGGACGGCGGCTCGCTCACCATCTTCGCGACGGCCCTGGTCGAGACCGGGTCGACGATGGACACGGTGATCTTCGAGGAGTTCAAGGGCACCGGCAACGCCGAGCTCAAGCTCGACCGCAAGCTCGCCGACAAGCGCATCTTCCCCGCGATCGACCCCGACCCGTCGGGGACGCGCAAGGAGGAGCTGCTGCTCTCGCCGGACGAGATGGCGGTGACCCACCGCCTGCGTCGCGTGCTGGCCGCGCTGGACTCGCAGCAGGCCATCGAGCTGGTCCTCGACCGCCTGCGCAAGTCGCGGACCAACATCGAGTTCCTCATGCAGGTGGCCAAGACGACGCCCGGCAAGGACGACGACTAGGCCGGACGCCTGCGGAGGCTGAGCCGTCTCCGCACACCCCGCGAGAACGAACGGCGCTCTCGCTGCTTCCGAAGCAGCGAGAGCGCCGTTCGTTCGTTCCGGGCGGCGAGGTTGAGTAGTTCCACGGCGGCCCGGGGGCGGGGGTCGCGGCGAGGCTGAGCCGCATGACAGCCCCCGAGCTCCCCGGTCCCTGGCTGGTGCTCCTCGACGAGGTGCGCCGGTACCCCTCGCCCCACAACTCCCAGCCGATCGCGGTCCGGGTGCTCGACGAGCGCCGCGCGCAGGTCTTCTACGACCTCGACCGCGGCCTGCCCGCCGAGAGCTTCGGCATCCCGTTCGCCCACGTGTGCGCCGGGGTGTTCCTCGAGTCCCTGGCGACGGTCGCCGCCGGCCACGGCTGGGCCGTCGCCGAGTCCCTGCGCCTCGTCGACATGGACTTCGCCTCGCCGCAGCGCCACCACCTGCTCGGCACCGTCGAGCTCGACGCCGTCCCGGTCACCGCTGCGGCGGTCGAGCAGCTCGAGGCCTTCCGCCGCCGCCGGACCTCGCGCCGCCCCTACGACCGCCGGCTCGTCGACCCCGCCGTCCTCACCGAGGTCGCCGCGATCGCGGCCGCCGCCGGCCAGGAGTTCGGGCGCACGGCGGAGCAGCCGCTGGTCGACGACCTGATCCGGGTCAACCAGGAGACGCTCTTCGACGACCTGCGCGACGACGCCGTCCACGCGGAGATCCTCACCTGGCTGCGCACGTCGCGGCGGCAGGCGGCCGCCACCGGCGACGGGCTCTCGGCCGAGACCATGCTGATCCCCGGCCCCCTGCTACGGATCGCGATGCGCCACCGCTGGCTGTGGGACCTGCCCGTGATCGGGCGGCTGTTCCGCCGGGTCTACCTCGACACGATGCGCGGGGTGCGCGAGCTGGGCTGGCTCACCGGCCCCTTCGACGGCCCCGCCGACCACGTCGCGGCCGGCCGCTGCTTCCTGCGGGTCTGGCTCGCCTTCACCCGCCACGGTGTGCACCTGCACCCGTTCGGCACCGTCATCACCAACCCCCGCTCCCACGCCGCGTTCGCCGCGCGCACCGGCGTCGACGAGTCCGGCGGCCGGATGGCCTGGATGCTCTTCCGCTACGGCACCAGCGACGTCCCGCCGCCGGCGCACCGCCGGGAGCTCGACGCGATGCTGCTGGGCGACGAGACCGCGGCGGTGGCGTCGTGAAGCTGCTCTGGTGGGTCCAGGAGCTGGTCGTCGACCTGCTCGGGCGCTTCCCGCGCACCCACGCCCTGCTGCTCGCCCCCGGCTTCGAACGCCTGCGCTGGTGGCTCGGCCGCCGCCGCGCCCAGCGCACCGCCCTGCGCACGGCCCGGCGCGTCCCCGCCTACGGGCAGTTCCTGGCCGAGCGGGGTGCCTCGGCGCCCGACTTCGCCGCGCTCCCCGAGACGGACAAGAGCAGCTACATCGCCCGCTGGTCGATCCCCGAGCGGTGCGTCGACGGGCGCCTGCCGCGGCGCGGGGTCGTCGTCGACGAGTCCTCGGGCTCCTCGGGCACCCCGACGAGCTGGGTCCGCGGGCCCGTCGAGCGCCGGGCCTCGCGCGAGCTGCTGCGCGTCGGCTTCCTGCGCCACGCCACCGGCGACCGCCCCGTGTTCGTCATCAACGCGTTCTCGCTCGGCGCCTGGGCCACCGGCATGAACGTCACCGCCGCCCTGACCCGCGTCTCGACGATCAAGTCGACCGGCCCCGACCGCGACAAGATCCTCGACACCCTGCGCGAGTTCGGCCCCGGCTACACCTACGTGATCACCAGCTACCCGCCCTTCCTCAAGGGGCTGCTGGACGACGACCGCCTCGACTGGTCGCGCTACGACGTCGTCTGCGCCTTCGGCGGCGAGGGGATCAGCGAGGGGATGCGGGACCACGTGCTGCGCCGGGCGCGGAAGGTCGTCGGCGCCTACGGGGCCAGCGACCTGGAGATCAGCATCGCGGTCGAGACCGAGTTCACGATCGCGCTGCGCCGCGCGATCGCCGCCGACCCGGCGCTCGCCACCGCCCTGACCAGGCAGGACGAGTACGGCGTGCTGCCCAACATCTTCCAGTACAACCCGTACGCCTACCTCGTCGAGGAGAACGACGCAGGCGAGCTGCTCGTCACCGTCACGCGCCCGCAGAACATCGACCCGCGCATCCGCTACAACATCCACGACCGCGGCCACGTGCTGCGGATGCGCGACGTGGTGCCGGTGCTGCGCCGCTTCGGCCTGCAGGAGGTGCTCGACGAGCGGGTGCTCGACCTGCCGCTGCTGCTGCAGTACGGGCGCAGCGACCAGTCGGTGGACCACAACGGCGCGGTCGTGCCGCCCGACGGCGTGCGCGACGCGGTCGCCGCCGACCCGGAGCTGCTCGGGGCCGTCGAGAGCCACCGTCTCGTGTCGTACGAGGACGCCGCCGGCGACCGCCAGCTGCACGTCGCCCTGCAGCTCGCGGCCGGGCGGGAGCTGCCCGACCCCGCCGCGGCCGCGCGCCGGCTGCTCGCCGCGCTGCGCCGTGCCAACCGGGACCTCGACCACGCGATCGCCACCGGCGCGCCCGGCACCGAGCCCACCGTGGGCGTCTACCCCTACCGCGCGGGGCTCTTCGCCGGGGACGGCGCGCGGCTGAAGAACGAGTACCGATGGCTGCTCGACGGGGCCGCGGCGGCGGCGCTCGACCTGCAGGTCACCGCCCGCGCCGACCGCCTGCGGGTGCCCGCCGCCGGGAACAACCTTGCCGGTGAGGTGGTTGAGCAGACCAGCGGGCGGTCCTGAGAGAATGGCCCGCACATCCGGTTCCGGTTCACCTCGAGACACCACACGGGGACCCGGCGACCACGACGAGAGGACCCACCGTGAAGAGCGGCATCCACCCCGATTACCACGAGACCCAGGTGCTCTGCGGCTGCGGCAACTCGTTCACCACCCGCAGCGCCAAGCCGGGCAGCGACAACATCACCGTCGAGATCTGCTCCGCGTGCCACCCGTTCTACACGGGCAAGCAGCGGATCATGGACTCCGGCGGTCGTGTGGCCCGGTTCGAGGCCCGCTACGGGAAGCGCACCCCGGCCAAGAAGTAGTCCCCGCGACGCCCGTCGCCCCCGCGCTGCACGCGCGCGGGGCGGCGGGCGTTCTGCGTGACGGGGTCCGGTGAGCAGGAGGGAGGTCGAGGATGGCCCAGCAGGCACCCGCCGGCGACGCGTCGATGACGACGTCGCCCGGCGTCACCGCGCTGCTCGAGGAGCACGCGGGGCTGGAGGCACGCCTGGCCGACCCCGACGTGCACGCCGACGCCGGGCTCGCACGCTCCCTGGGCCGGCGCTACGCCGCGCTCTCGCCGGTGGTCGCCACCGTCGGCGAGCTCCGCGCCGCCGAGGCCGACCTCGCCGACGCCCGCGAGATCGCGCGCGAGGACGCCAGCTTCGCCGCCGAGGCCGACGACCTGGCCGCCCGCGTCGAGGTCCTGCGCGCCCGGCTGTCCGAGCACCTCGTGCCGCGCGACCCCCAGGACGCCGACGACGTGGTGGTCGAGGTCAAGTCGGGGGAGGGCGGCGAGGAGTCCGCGCTGTTCGCCGGCGACCTGCTGCGCATGTACTCCCGCTACGCCGAGCGCCGCGGCTGGAAGGTCGACGTCCTCTCGGCCACCGAGTCCGACCTCGGCGGCTACAAGGACGTCACGGTCACCGTGACCGCGCCCGGCGACGCCGCCGAGGGCGTCTGGGCGTGGCTGAAGTACGAGGGCGGCGTGCACCGCGTGCAGCGCGTGCCGGTCACCGAGTCGCAGGGGCGCATCCACACCTCGGCCGCGGGGGTGCTCGTCTACCCCGAGGTCGGCGCCACCGCGGCCGTCGAGATCGACGAGAAGGACCTGCGCGTCGACGTCTTCCGGTCCTCGGGCAAGGGCGGCCAGGGCGTCAACACCACCGACTCGGCCGTCCGGATCACGCACCTGCCCACCGGCGTCGTGGTGTCGTGCCAGAACGAGCGCTCGCAGCTGCAGAACAAGGCGCGCGCCATGGAGGTGCTGCGCTCGCGGCTGCAGGCCATCGCCGACGAGGCCGAGCAGGCGCAGGCGTCGGCCGACCGGCGCAGCCAGGTCCGCACGGTCGACCGCTCGGAGCGCGTGCGCACCTACAACTATCCCGAGAACCGGATCTCCGACCACCGGATCGGCTACAAGTCCCACGACCTCGACCGGGTGCTCGACGGCGACCTCGACGGGGTGCTCGATGCCCTGCGCGCCGCCGACCGCTCCGAGCGGATGAGCCGGGCCGCCGAGGAGTCGTGACGGTGCGCGGGCTGGTCGCCGACGCCGCCGCCCGCCTGGCCGGGGCCGGCGTCGCCTCGCCCCGCGTCGACGCCGAGCTGCTCGTGGCCCACGTGCTCGGCGTGCCGCGCGGGCGCCTGCTGCTCGCCGACGCCCCCGACGCGGAGCAGGGTCGGACGGTCGACGCCCTGGTCACCCGCCGGGCGGCGCGCGAGCCCCTGCAGCACCTGCTCGGCACCGCGGTGCTCGGCCCGGTCGAGGTGGCCGTCGGCCCCGGGGTGTTCGTGCCGCGCCCCGAGACCGAGACGCTGCTGGTGCGCGCGCTCGAGCTCGTCCGGTCCACCCCCGCGCCCGTGGCCGTCGACCTCTGCACCGGCACCGGCGCCCTGGCCCTGGCGCTCGCCCACGAGCGGCCCGACGCGGTCGTGCACGCCGTCGAGGTCGACCCCGGCGCGCTGACCTGGACCCGCCGCAACCTCGCGGGCTCGCGCGTCGTGCTGCACGAGGCCGACGTGACCGTCCCCGGCGTGCTCGCGGACCTCACCGGCGCCGTGGACCTCGTGACCTGCAACCCGCCTTACGTGCCCGAGGACGCCCCGGTGCCGCCCGAGGTGCGGGCCGACCCCCACGGCGCGGTGTTCGCGGGCGCCGACGGCCTCGCGGTCGTGCGCCCGGTCGCGGCCCTGGCCCACCGCCTGCTGCGGCCCCGGGGAGCGGTGGCGATCGAGCACGACGACTCCCACCCGGACGCCGTGCGCGAGGTGCTCGCCGCCGCCGGGTTCGCCGACGTCGCCACGCACCCCGACCTCACCGGACGCCCGCGCGTCGCCACGGCCCGGCGGACCTAGGCTGGCGCGCCGTGAGCGCCGTGTACGACTGCGAGGACCCCGCGACCCGTCCCACCGGCCTGGCCGCCGCCGCGGCCGCGGTGCGCGCCGGGCGGCTGGTGGTCGTCCCCACCGACACGCTCTACGGCATCGGCGCCGACGCGTTCGACGGCCGGGCGGTGGCCGCGCTGCTGGCGGCCAAGCAGCGCGGGCCCGACATGCCCGTCCCCGTGCTCGTCGGGAGCTGGTCGACGATCGACGGCCTGGTCGGCACCGTCCCGCCCGTCGCGCGCGACCTCGTCGAGGCGTTCTGGCCCGGCGGGCTGTCGATCGTCCTGCCGCACGCCCCGAGCCTCGCCTGGGACCTGGGGCGCACCCGCGGCACCGTGATGCTGCGCATGCCCCTGCACCCGGTGGCCCTCGAGCTGCTGCGCGACGTCGGCCCCATGGCCGTGAGCAGCGCGAACGTCTCCGGGCAGGCCCCGGCGACCACCGTGGAGGAGGCCCGCGAGCAGCTGGGGGAGACGGTCGAGGTCTACCTCGACGGCGGGGTGTGCGCGACGGGCGTGGCCTCGACGATCGTCGACCTCACCGGGGAGGCCCCCCGCCTGCGCCGCGAGGGCGCCGTGAGCTCCGAGCGGGTCTCCGAGGTCGTGGGCGCGCCGGTCACCCTGTGAACCGGGGACTGTGACCCAGCTACCAGGGGCGCTCACACCTGCGTGAATGGCCGGTAACGTGAGGCGTCATGGCATCCGACGCGCAGCACTTCTGGGGCCCGGACTTCGACGCGCTGCAGGCGGTCGACCCCGAGATCGCCCAGGTCGTCGACGACGAGCTCGAGCGCCTGCGCGGCGGGCTGCAGCTCATCGCGAGCGAGAACCTCACCAGCCCGGCGGTGCTCGCCGCGCTCGGCTCGACGCTGTCGAACAAGTACGCCGAGGGCTACCCCGGCCGGCGTTACTACGGCGGCTGCGAGGTCGTCGACCGCGCCGAGGAGATCGGCATCGAGCGGGCCAAGGCCCTGTTCGGCGCCGAGCACGCCAACCTGCAGCCGCACTCGGGCGCCAACGCGAACCTCGCGGTGTACGCGGCGTTCTGCCGGCCCGGTGACAAGGTGCTGGCGATGTCGCTGCCGCACGGCGGGCACCTCACCCACGGCGCGAAGGTCAGCTTCTCGGGCAAGTGGTTCGAGCCGGTGCCCTACACGGTGCGCGAGGACGACGGGCTCATCGACTACGACCAGGTGCGCGACCTCGCGCTCGAGCACCGGCCGAAGATGATCGTCGCCGGCGCCACGGCCTACCCCCGCCTGATCGACTTCGAGAAGTTCCGCGCGATCGCCGACGAGGTGGGCGCGATCCTCTGGGTCGACGCCGCGCACTTCATCGGCCTCGTCGCCGGCCAGGCGATCCCCAGCCCGGTGCCCCACGCCGACGTCGTCACGTTCACCACGCACAAGGTCCTGCGCGGCCCGCGCGGCGGCATGCTCGTCTCGAAGGCCGAGCACGCGAAGGCGCTGGACAAGGCCGTCTTCCCGTTCCTGCAGGGCGGCCCGCTCATGCACGCGGTGGCCGGCAAGGCCGTCGCGCTCGCCGAGGCGGCCACCGAGGACTACCGGCGCTACGCGCGCCAGGTCATCGCCAACGCCCAGGCCCTGACCTCGGCGCTCGAGTCGCACGGCATGCGCGCGATCTCGGGCGGCACCGACACCCACCTGGCGCTGCTCGACCTGCAGCCGCTCGGCGTCACCGGCAAGGAGGCCGAGGCCCGCAGCGGCCTGGCCGGGATCACGCTGAACAAGAACGCGATCCCGTACGACCCGCAGCCGCCGATGACGGCCTCGGGCATCCGCGTCGGCTCGCCGTCGATCACCACGCAGGGCATGACCGAGTCCGAGATGGGCGAGGTCGCGCGGCTCATCGCCGGCGCGGTGACGGCCGACGAGGCCACCGAGGGCGGCAAGCAGACCCTCGCCGACGTGCGCGAGGACGTGGGCAAGCTCGTGTCGCGGTTCCCCGCGTACCCCCGCTAGACACCAGCGGGTCTACCCTCGCCCCTCGTGGGCCCGTCACCGGACTTCGCCCCGATGGGGCTCCCGATCCGGGAGTACCTGCTGGTCGGGCTGTCCGCGGCGGTCGTGACCTACCTGCTCACCGGCCTGATCCGCCGCCTGGCCCTGCGGATCGGCGCGATCGCCGTCCCGCGGGGCCGCGACGTGCACACCATCCCGATCCCGCGCCTCGGCGGCGTCGCGATCTACCTCGGCGTGCTCGGCGGGGTGTTCGTGGCCAGCCAGCTGCCCGTCCTGCGCCGCGCGTTCGACTACTCCACCGAGACGGTGGCGGTGCTCGTCGCGGGCGGGGTGATCGTGGTGGTGGGGGCGCTCGACGACCGCTTCGGCCTCGACGCGCTGACCAAGCTGGCCGGCCAGGCCACCGCGGCCGGGGTGCTCGTGCTCATGGGCGTGCAGTGGACGGCCGTGTACCTGCCCTGGGGCGGGTCAGCCGGCAGCACCGGCTCGCTGTTGCTGCTCGGCCAGGACCAGGGCGTGCTCATCACCGTGTTCCTGTGCGTCCTGCTGGTCAACGCGATGAACTTCGTCGACGGCCTCGACGGGCTCGCCGCCGGCATCGGCACGATCGCGGCCACCGCCACCTGCGCGTTCGCGCTCGGGCTGCTCGGCCAGCAGAACGGCGACGTCAACGCCTACCCGCCCGCGCTCATCGCCGCGGTGCTCGCCGGGGCGTGCGCCGGCTTCCTGCCCCACAACTTCCAGCCGGCGCGCCTGTTCATGGGCGACTCCGGCTCCATGTTCATCGGGCTGACCCTGGCCGCGGCCACCACCACCGCCTCGGGGCGCACCAACTACTCGACCACCGGGGCCACGGGCGCGCTGGCCCTGGTCACGCCGCTGATCGTGGTCGCCGCGGTGGTGTTCGTCCCGCTGCTCGACCTGCTGCTCGCGGTCGTCCGGCGGACCCGCGCGGGCACGAGCCCGTTCGCGCCCGACAAGATGCACCTGCACCACCGGCTGCTCGAGATCGGGCACTCCCAGCGCCGCGCCGTGCTGCTGATCTACCTGTGGGCCGGGGTGCTGTCCTTCGGGGCGGTGGCGCTGGCGCTGGTCGACAACGCGTTCCTGGTGGTCTGGATGGTCACCGTCGGCCTGCTCGTGGCCGTGCTCGCCTCGGCCGTGCCCCGCCTGCGCTCCCGGACCTGACCCGCCCCCCTCACCCCCTCACCCCGCACCGGAGTCCCGAACAGCGATGACCAGCCCCGACCCCGACCAGCCGGCCCCCACCGGCGGCCCGCTCTCGCCCCCGAACAGCCCGGCGACCACCGCCCAGATCCTCGACGCCAGCCGCGTCATGCTGCGTGGCGGGCTGTGGGCCGCGGTGGTGGTCGCGGTGCTCGCCGCCGTGGTGGCCGGGCTCCTCGCCGGCGTCACCGGGGTGGTCGCCGCGGTCGTCGGCGCGGTGGTGGTCGTCGCCGTCTGCTCGCTGGGCCCGCTCGTGATGCGCTGGACCGCGGCCGCGGACCCGATGGTCGTCATGGCCGCCGCCATGGTCAGCATGCTGGCCAAGCTGGGCGTGCTGCTGGTGATCTTCCTGGTGCTGGGCGGCCTCGGCCTCGTCGACACCCGCATCGCCGCGCTGGCCCTCGGCCCGACGGCGATCGCCTTCATCACCGGCGAGGTCATCGCGTTCGCGCGGATGCGCAGCCCGACGATCGCCGTCTGAGGCACCTGCCTCGCCCGTCGGGGCGAATGGCGGTACGGAATCGATCCAGGCTCCTCCGACGTCCCGTAGTGGACTACGACGAACGTGCTGATATGGTGCGCCGCGATGGCGCAGGACAGCCTCCGCGGTGACGCGGGACGCACTCCACCGACGGGGTCCGGACCCGGCTCGCCCGCGGAGGCGTGGACGATCCTCTCCCACCTGATCACCGGGTTCCTGGTGTTCGGCCTGGGGGGAGCGGGTCTGGACGCCCTGCTGGGTACACGGTGGTTTCTCCTGGTCGGGCTGTTGCTCGGCGGGGCCGCGTCCTTCGCCTTGATCTACATCCGATACCTTTACGTCCCCCCCGACCCACTCCCTCGCCCCGGTGGTCCCGCCGGCCCGGAGGACCGGAAGGAGCAGCACGGGTGATCTCGTCGTCGTGGACGCAGGTGCCGCCGCCCCCGGGTGCCCCGGTACCGCCCGAGATGCCGGCCGAGGGCTTCAAGGCCCCCGGTGTCGAGGACTTCAACATCCCGCCGATCTTCGAGGGCGTCCCCGTCCTCGAGTGGTTCGACAAGGTCGCGCTCCAGTTCATCTTCGCCGCGGTCGTCGTGTACGCGTTCTACGCGCTGGCCACGAAGAACCCGAAGATCGTTCCGGGACGGCTGCAGTTCGCCGCCGAGAAGTTCCAGGGACTCGTGCGCGACCAGATCGCGCGCGACAACATCGGGCCCGATTTCCGGCGGTACGTGCCGTACCTCGTGGCGCTGTTCGCCTTCATCCTGGTGAACAACGTCTTCGGCATCTTCCCCTTCATCCAGTTCCCGTCGTTCTCGCACCCGGGCATGGCGTACGCGCTGGCCATCGTCACCTGGCTGATCTACAACTACGTCGGCATCCGCAAGCAGGGGTTCGGCGGCTACATCAAGCTGCAGACCTGGCCGCCGGGGGTGCCGTGGGCGGTCCGGATCGTGCTGACCCCGATCGAGTTCATCTCGAACTTCATCCTGCGGCCGGTCACGCTCTCGCTCCGGTTGTTCGGCAACATGCTCGCCGGCCACCTGCTGCTGCTGGTGTTCATCTTCGGCGGCGAGTACATGCTCACGCTCGCCGACTCGCTGGTGCTCAACATCCTGTCGCCGTTCGCGTTCCTCTTCGCGATCGTCATGACGTTCTTCGAGGTCTTCATCCAGGTGGTGCAGGCCTACATCTTCACCATCCTCACCGCGTCGTACATCGGTGCGTCGCTGGCCGACGAGCACTAGTCGGCCCGACCGCTCCGCGTCCTTCCCGATCACCCCACGATCACCCCGCGATCCCGCAGGAAAGGAACCCCTCATGGTTCAGGGCAGCCTCAACATGGTCGGTTACGGCCTCTCGGCCGTCGGCCCCGGTATCGGTGTCGGCATTGTCTTCGCGGCGTTCATCAACGGTGTCGCCCGCCAGCCCGAGGCCCGTGGCCAGCTGCAGACGATCGCCTTCATCGGCTTCGCCCTCTCCGAGGCGCTCGCCATCATCGGTCTGGTCCTCGCGTTCGCCATCTGATTCCCCCTGACCGGTCGACACCGCAGGGACGGGAGGTGAACCGATGAGCGCGACCGAGCTGCTGGCCTCACAGCCGGCGGGGCACCCGTACGCGACGCTGCCGCACGTCGTGGAGATCATCGTCGGTCTGGTGGCCTTCGCGCTGCTCGTCTACGTCCTCTACAGGTACGCGTGGCCGAGCTTCGTCACGTCGCACGACGACACGAAGAAGCAGATCGAGTCGGGCATCGCGAAGGCCGAGGCCATGGAGGCCGACGCCAAGGCGGAGCTCGCCCGCAGCCGCCAGCGGCTGGCGGGCGTCGACGGCGAGACCGCGCGCATCCGGGATGACGCCCGCGCCGACGCCGAGCGCATCGGGCAGGACATGGACCGCCGTGCCCGCGAGGAGGCGGACCGCATCGTCGCCCAGGGGCGGCAGACGGTCGAGGCCTCGCGGTCGCGCACCGTGTCCGACCTGCGCGCCGAGACCGGCCGCCGGTCGGTGGAGCTGGCGCGCCGCATCGTGGAGTCGTCGCTGTCCGACGAGTCCAGCAAGGGCGCCTCCGTCGACCGCTTCCTCGACGAGCTCGAGGCCATGGGCGGTTCGTCGAGCGGCTCGTCGGGCGGATCCTCGAGTGGTTCCTCGAGCGGTTCGTCGAGTGCCTCGGGCGACTCCGGTGACGGGGCCGCCGACGCCGCCACGTCCGCGGCGTTCGGCACGGCCGGCCGTTCCGGGCCGTCCACCACGTCCACCCAGGGGAACGGAGCACCGTCGTGAGCGCCTCGACGGCGGGTCTCCTCGCCGACTTCCACGCGGCCAGCCGCGACGCGCTGGAGTCCGTCCGGCGCCGGCTCTCCGAGTCGACGCAGCAGGCGGACTCGGGTGACCTCACGACCACGGCCGACCAGCTCGACGCGGTCGCCGACCTCCTCGGCCGCGAGGCGGAGCTGCGGCGGACGCTGGCGGACTCGTCGCGGTCGAGCGAGGACCGCGGGGGCCTGGCCGACCGGCTGTTCGGCCAGCAGGTCACCTCCACCACGGCCGACATCGTCCGCACGGCGGCCTCGTCGTCGTGGTCGCGTCCCGACGATCTCGTCACCGGGCTGCGCACGGTCGCCCGCGAGGCGCTGCTCGTCGCCGCGGAGCGCGACGGCCGGCTCGACGCCGTCGAGGACGAGCTGTTCCGGCTCGGCCGCATCGTGGGTGGCGAGCCCGACCTCGAGCGGCTCCTGTCCGACCCCACGGCCGACGCCGACGGCAAGCAGCAGGTGCTCGACCGGCTGCTCGCCGACCGGGCCGAGTCCACCACCCGCAAGCTCGCCGCCCAGCTCGTGGCCCACCCCGTGGGTCGCAGCGTCGCCCAGGGCCTCGAGCGCCTGGCCGAGCTCGCCGCCGAGCGGCGCGAGCGGTCGGTGGCGACGGTGCGCTCCGCGACCGCCCTGAGCTCCGAGCAGCAGGACCGCCTGTCCGGGGCCCTGGCCCGCATCTACCGACGCGACATCACCCTGCACCTGGACGTCGACCCCACACTGGTCGGTGGTCTGGTGATCCAGGTCGGCGACGAGGTCATCGACGGCAGCGTGGCCGGGCGGCTGGACGAGCTCGGCCGCCGGCTGGGCTGAGCACACCCCCCACACGACACCCCTATCGTCTAGCGAGAGCGGAAGCCATGGCCGAGTTGACCATCTCCTCCGACGAGGTCCGCAGTGCCATCGAGGACTACGTGTCCTCGTACTCGGCGGACTCCACCCGTCAGGAGGTCGGCATCGTCACCTCGACGGGTGACGGGATCGCCTACGTCGAGGGCCTGCCCTCGACCATGACCAACGAGCTCCTCGAGTTCCCCGGGGGCGTGCTGGGCCTGGCCCAGAACCTCGACGAGCGCGAGATCGGCGTCGTCATCCTGGGTGACTACGAGACCATCGAGGAGGGGCAGCAGGTCACGCGCACCGGCCGCGTCCTCGGTGTCCCGGTCGGGGACGGGTTCCTCGGCCGCGTCGTCGACCCGCTGGGCAAGCCGATCGACGGCCTCGGCGAGATCGAGTCCGAGGAGGAGCGCGTCCTGGAGCTCCAGGCCGCCTCCGTCGTGCAGCGCCAGGCCGTCAAGCAGCCGCTGCAGACCGGGATCAAGGCGATCGACGCCAACACCCCGATCGGCCGCGGGCAGCGCCAGCTGATCATCGGTGACCGCAAGACCGGCAAGACCGCGGTCTGCACGGACACGATCATCAATCAGCGCGAGGCCTGGGAGACCGGCGACCCGGAGCAGCAGGTCCGCTGCGTCTACGTCGCGATCGGCCAGAAGGGCACCACGATCGCCGGTGTCCGCCAGTCGCTGGAGGAAGCCGGGGCGCTCGAGTACACGACGATCGTCGCGGCGCCCGCCTCCGACCCGGCCGGCTTCAAGTACATCGCCCCGTACGCCGGCTCGGCCATGGCCCAGCACTGGATGTACCAGGGCAAGCACTGCCTCATCGTCTTCGACGACCTGTCGAAGCACGCGGAGGCCTACCGCGCCATCTCGCTGCTCCTGCGGCGCCCGCCGGGCCGCGAGGCCTACCCGGGCGACGTCTTCTACCTGCACAGCCGCCTGCTCGAGCGTTGCGCCAAGCTCTCCGACGACCTGGGTGCCGGTTCGCTGACCGGTCTGCCCATCGTGGAGACCAAGGACAACGACATCGCGGCGTACATCCCGACGAACGTCATCTCGATCACCGACGGGCAGTGCTTCCTCGAGTCCGACCTGTTCAACCAGGGCCAGCGGCCCGCGCTGAACGTCGGCAACTCGGTGTCGCGGGTCGGTGGTGACGCCCAGGTCAAGGCGATGAAGTCGGTCGCCGGCCGCTTGCGCGTCGACCTCGCCCAGTACCGCGAGCTGGAGTCGTTCGCGGCCTTCGGCTCCGACCTCGACCCGACCTCGCAGGCGCAGCTCGACCGCGGTGCCCGCCTCATGGAGCTGCTCAAGCAGGGCCAGGGCGAGCCGTACCCGGTCGAGGAGGAGGTCGTCTCGATCTTCCTCGGCACCCGTGGTCACCTCGACTCGGTGCCGGTCGAGGACGTCAGCCGGTTCGAGACCGAGTTCCTCGAGCACGTCCGCCGCGACGGCGGCGCGCTCTCGGAGATCCGCGACTCGGGCCAGCTCTCCGACGAGACCGAGGAGCGGCTGAACAAGGCCGTCTCCGAGTTCAAGGGCCAGTTCTCCACCAACGACGGCTCCGGGGTCACCGACGACGGTGGCACCGGAGAGCTCGGCTCGTCGGAGGAGTCGGACGAGGAGTCCTCGGACGACGCGGAGAACGCGGACTCGCAGTCCTCCGACGACTCGTCGCAGAACTCGTCGAACGGCTCGAACGACGGCTCGGACAGCACCGAGAGTTCCGACAGCTCGGACGACTCCTCCTCCGAGGACTCGTCGCAGAGCTCGTCCTCGGGTTCGCAGAGCTAGGCGCGCCGGTGGCTGCATCCCTGCGCGTCCTCCGGCGGCGCATCAAGTCGACCAAGAACATCGCCCAGATCACCAAGGCGATGGAGATGGTCGCGGCCTCGCGCATCTCGAAGGCCCAGCGGCGTGTCGAGGCGGCGCGGCCCTACTCCGACGAGTTCACCCACGTGCTGACCACGGCCGCCAAGGCCGGGGCCAGCGACCACCCGCTGCTGGTGGCGCGCGAGGAGCCCGCACGCGTCGGCATCCTCGTCGTCACCAGCGACCGGGGCCTCGCCGGCGGCTACAACGCCGGCGTGATGCGCGAGGCCGAGCGCGTCATGCGCGAGGTCCGCGACGGCGGCAAGGAGCCGGTGCTGTTCGTCATCGGCGGCAAGGGCGAGACGTACTTCCGGTTCCGCGGTCAGGAGATCGCGGGGTCCTGGACCGGCTTCTCCGAGGTGCCGGACTACGCCAACGCCTGCCACGCCGCCGACACGATGACCGCGTGCTTCCTCGCCGGCGGCGAGGAGAACGTCCAGCGCCCGTCGGACGACGACTCGGGGGAGGAGTCCCAGGGCTCCTCCTCGGGCTCGAGCTTCGTCCCGCCGGAAGACGCCGAGGGCCTGTCCGGCGTCGACGAGCTGCACGTGGTGTTCACCGAGTTCACCTCGCTGGCCAGCCAGACGGTGAAGCCCGTCCAGATCGCGCCCCTGCAGCTCGACGACGAGTCCGAGGAGTCGTCGGACTCCGACGGCGAGTCGGGCGGGTCCGGGAGCGGCCAGGGCGAGGAGCGCCAGGCCGAGTACGCCTTCGAGCCCGAGCCCGAGGTCCTGTTCGACCGCCTCATGCCGAAGTACATCCGCGCCCGCGTCTTCGCGGCGCTGCTCGACGCCGCCGCGTCCGAGTCGGCCGCCCGGCAGCGGGCCATGAAGGCCGCGACCGACAACGCCAACGACCTGGTCGACAACCTGACCCGCCAATCCAACCAGGCACGTCAGGCCCAGATCACGCAGGAGATCAGCGAGATCGTCAGCGGCTCCGACGCGCTGGCCCAGTAGGGGAGTGACGATGACCCAGTCCACCGCCACGGCCGAGGGGACCGAGAACAACTCCTCGGGCTCCGTCGGCCGCATCACCCGCATCCTCGGGCCCGTCGTCGACGTGGAGTTCCCGCGCGGCGAGGTGCCCGACCTCTTCAACGCCCTGACGTTCGACCTCGAGCTCAACGGCAAGACCACGAAGCTGACCCTCGAGGTCGCCCAGCACCTCGGTGACAACCAGGTGCGCACCATCGCCATGCAGCCCACCGAGGGCGCCGTCCGCGGGACCGAGGTCCAGGACACCGGCGCGGCCATCTCGGTGCCGGTCGGCGACGCGGTCAAGGGGCACCTGTTCAACGCCCTCGGCGAGTGCATGGACGCCCCCGGCCAGGCCGACGACGCCGAGCACTGGGGCATCCACCGGGACCCGCCGCCGTTCGACCAGCTCGAGGGCAAGACCGAGGTCCTCTGGACCGGGCTCAAGGTCGTCGACCTGCTCACCCCCTACGTCCAGGGCGGCAAGATCGGCCTGTTCGGCGGCGCCGGCGTCGGCAAGACCGTGCTCATCCAGGAGATGATCACCCGCATCGCCCGCAACTTCGGTGGCACCTCGGTGTTCGCCGGCGTCGGGGAGCGCACCCGTGAGGGCAACGACCTCTGGGTGGAGCTCGCCGAGGCGGACGTCCTCAAGGACACCGCCCTGGTCTTCGGTCAGATGGACGAGCCGCCGGGCACCCGCATGCGCGTCGCCCTGTCGGCGTTGACCATGGCCGAGTACTTCCGCGACGTCGCCGAGGTCGACGTCCTCCTGTTCATCGACAACATCTTCCGGTTCACGCAGGCCGGCCAGGAGGTCTCGACGCTCCTGGGCCGCATGCCCTCGGCGGTGGGCTACCAGCCGACCCTGGCCGACGAGATGGGCGAGCTGCAGGAGCGGATCACCTCGACCCGAGGCCACTCGATCACCTCGATGCAGGCGATCTACGTGCCCGCGGACGACTACACCGACCCGGCGCCGGCCACGACGTTCGCCCACCTCGACGCCACCACCGAGCTCTCCCGGTCGGTGTTCGCCAAGGGCATCTTCCCGGCCGTGGACCCGCTGACCTCGACCTCGTCGGTCCTCGACGCGCAGTTCGTCGGCGAGGACCACTACCGGGTCGCCCGCGAGGTCATCCGGATCCTGCAGCGCTACAACGACCTGCAGGACATCATCGCGATCCTCGGCATCGACGAGCTCTCCGAGGAGGACCGCCTCACCGTCGCCCGCGCCCGGCGCATCGAGCGCTTCCTCGGCCAGAACATGTACGCCGCCGAGCAGTTCACCGGTGAAGAGGGCTCCTTCGTCGACGTCAAGGACACCGTCGAGGCCTTCGACAAGATCACCAAGGGCGAGTACGACAACGCCCCGGAGCAGGCCTTCGCGATGGTCGGCGACCTCGACGACGTCGAGGCGAACATCAAGAAGTACAGCTGATGGCGGAGATGGAGGTCGCCATCGTCGGCGTGGAGAAGCGCCTGTGGGCGGGTCAGGCGAACTTCGTCTCCGCCCGCACGGTGGAGGGCGACATCGGTCTGCTGCCCGGCCACGAGCCGGTCATCGCCGCCCTCGACGAGGCCGGCGTGGTCCGCATCGACCCGACCGACGGCGAGCCGTTCCACGCCGCGGTCTTCGGCGGGTTCCTCTCGGTCACCGCGGAGTCGGTGACCATCCTCGCCGAGGTGGCCGAGATGGCCTCCGAGATCGACGTGGCCGCCGCCCGCGACGCGCTCCAGCGCGCCGAGGGCGGGGGCGACGACGTGGACGACACCGCGGCCGCCGCCGCACGCGCACGGGCTCGCCTGCGGGCAGCCGGCGAATCACCGGACCGCTGAGGGACGGCGAGCAGCACCGGTGGGCACCACGATGATCGTCGAACTGACGGCCATCGTCGTGCTCGCGGTGCTGCTCGTCGTCGCCCTGCTGGTCCTGCGGCGCATCCGCGTCCTGCGCCGCGGCGGTGTCGACGTGGCGCTGCGCGAGGCGCGGCCCCAGGAGGACCTGCGCGGCTGGCACTCGGGCCTCGGGCGCTACCGCGGCGACGAGTTCCGCTGGTACCGCATCAGCGGGCTGAGCTCGGGCGCCAACGTCGCACTCGACCGCACCCGCCTCGAGATCATCGACCGTCGCAGCCCCGTGGCCGGCGAGATGCACCCCGCCGGGTCGACGGTCCTGACGTGCCGCGACCGCGGCCGCACCTGGGAGCTCGCGATCGGCGCCGACGCGCTGACCGGCTTCTCCTCCTGGCTGGAGTCCACCCCGCCCGGCCGGTCGACGGGCTACCGGCAGGCCAGCTGATGGGGCTGTTCTCCCGTCGCCCGGCCCCGGCGCTGCCCCCGCGCGACGATCTTCACCGCGCGCTCGAGGGGCTCGCGCCGAAGGACGCCGAGCGGTTCCGCGGGAAGGCCCGCCTCGTCGAGGCCTGCGCCGCCGAGCCCGCGGACAGCACGATCCTCGCCGTCCTCGATGCGGTGATCACCGAGCCCCACACCACCGACGGCGGCCTGCTCTGCGCCACCACCGAGGCCGTCACCTTCGGCGGCGGGCACTCCGGGCGCATGCACTTCCCGCTGGCCGCCGTGGTCCGCGTCGCGGAGATCGCGCGGGGCACCGTGCGCGTCGAGTTCGAACCCGCCGCGCCGGGCGTGCGGGTGCTGCCGGTGCGGGAGAACGTGGACGCGATGGACTTCTCGGTTCGCGCGGACCCCGCGTCGGTCCGGTTCTTCGTCGGTCAGGTCCGGGCCGGGGGCGCCGCGGCCACGGGGTGAGCTCAGGCGCCGCGGCGCGAGCGCTCGACGGCCGCGAACAGGGCCTCCCGGAAGCGCGCGGCGTCCGGCCCGCCGTCCATCGGCACCGTGCGCGATCCCCGGGTGTGGCCGCCGACCGGCGTGCTGGTCAGCGGCAGCACGTCGTCCGGGACCTGCACGCCCGCGCTGCGCGCCCGGTCCATGAGCTCGGAGGGCAGCATCGAGAACTCGAGCTGGTGGAGACGGTGGAAGCCGACCTGGGCCGCGGGGTCGACCTCGGCGTCGTCGCCGTCGCGGTAGGCCACGATCAGCAGCTCCGGCGTCAGCAGCATCTCGATCGTGCGCCGGGTCGTGCGCGCTCCGCCGAAGAGCCGCTTCTTCGTCGTGTCCTCGTCGCTGCGCAGGCCGTGCGTCACCTCGGGCAGCGGGTCGCGGAACAGGCCGACCACCGCGCCCTGCTCGCGGACGAGGGCCGCGGTGTGGGGCGGGAGCTGGTGGACCGTGACGGCCCGGGAGGTCACTGATCGTTCGGCCACGGGGCGGAGCGTAGGGGGCGCACTCCTCAGGCGGGTCGGGCGCGCTCGACGGCGTCCTTCAGCGCGGCCCGGAAGCGCGTGACCTCGGGGCCGATGCCCGCCGCGACGTGGCGCGTGGCGCGCCGGGCGCCGCCCAGGGGCGTGCTCGTCACCGACACGACGCTCTGCGGCGGCGTCGGCGCGGCCCCGGGCGCCCGCTTCGCCAGCCCGACGGTGGGCGTGGCGACCTCGACCTGGTCCAGCCGGTGGAACGTGACCCGGGCCTCGGGGCTGACGTGCTCCACGGCGTCGTCGACGCCCTGGCGGTAGGAGATGATCAGCAGCTCCGGCGTCAGCAGCATCTCGGTGGTGTGCCGCTCCGAGCGCGGGCCGACCGGCCGCCGGGCCATCGTCTCCTCGTCGACACGCAGGCCGTGCGTCACGTCGGCCAGCGGGTCGCGGTCCAGCCCGCGCGTCGTGCCCTGGTGCCGGATGAACCGGGCCATGGCGGGCGGGACGTCGTCGGCGGTCACCGCCCAGGACGTCAGGTTGCGGGCCACGGTCCCACCGTGGAGGACCGGGGCGGGGAGCGCAACGATCAGACCGGCCCCAGGACGTGGTCGAGGTGGGCGTTGGTGAAGAGGCCACTCGGGTCGACGTCGCGGCGCACGCGGCGGAACGCGTCGAAGCACGGGTAGCGCTCGCGCAGGGCCGCGGCGTCGAGGTGGTGCTCCTTGCCCCAGTGCGGGCGCCCGCCCGCGGCGGCGGCGATCGCGCCGACCGCCCCGAACCACTCCTGGCGGGGCGCGCCGACGTACTGGTGCACGGCGACGTAGGCGGTGTCGCGGCCGTGCGCGGTGGAGAGCCACACGTCGTCGGCGGCGGCGACCCGCACCTCGACCGGGAAGAGCACGGGGTGCTCCAGGCGCAGGACGGCGGCGCGCAGCTCGGCGAGCACCTCGCCCAGCCGCTCGCGGGGCAGGGCCCACTCCGACTCGACGAAGCGCACGCGCCGGCGGGTGGTGAACACGCGGTGCGAGCGGTCGCCGTACTCGCGCGGCGAGAGCACCGACGACGCCAGCCGCCCGAGGGCCGGCGCGACCGACGGCGCCGCGCGCCCGATGCGGCAGAGCGCCCCGAACGCGGCGTTCTCCACCAGGTCGTACTCGACGAAGCGCCGCAGCGGCGACAGCGGCGGGGGCGCGGCGTCCGGGGCCACGCGGTCGTTGCGCTTGACCAGCGCCCGCGCGCCGTAGGGGAACCAGTAGAACTCATAGTGGTCGGCCTCGTCGGCGGCCCGGTCGACGTCGGCGACGACGTCGTCGAGGGGCTCGGGCCGCTCGATCGCGCGCAGCACGAAGGCCGGCACGCACTGCAGGGTCACGTGGGTGACGACGCCCAGCGCGCCGAGGCCCACGCGCGCGGCGGCGAAGAGGTCGGGCTCCTCGGCGGCCGAGCAGTGCACGGGGGAGCCGTCGGCGAGCACCAGGTCCAGCGCGGTGACCTGGGTGGCGAGACCGCCCAGGCGCGCACCGGTGCCGTGGGTGCCGGTGGCGACGGCGCCCGAGATCGTCTGGGCGTCGATGTCGCCGAGGTTGGCCATGGCCAGCCCGTGGGCGTCGAGGGCCCGGTCGAGCGCGCGCAGCGTGGTACCGGCGCGCACCCGCACGCGCCGGGTCGTGGTGTCGACGGCCTCGAGCCCGGCGAACCCGCCCAGGTCGACCGCGTGCCCGTCGGTGGCGGCCAGCGGGGTGAAGGAGTGCCCGCTGCCGCGGGGGCGCAGCCGCGCGCCCTCGGCGGCGGCCTCCCGGACGGCCGCGACGACGTCGTCGACCGTGCGGGGGCGGTGCACGCGGGACGGGGCGGCGGTGACGGTGCCGGACCAGTTGCGCCAGGTGCCGCCGCGAGCCACCCCCGCACCGTAGCCCGGCGCGGTGCCAGGGTGGACCCGTGACGAGCCCCTGGGACCGGGCGACGGCGCACCTCGACCCGCCCTTCGGCGTGGTCGACCTCGACGCCTTCGACGCGAACCTCGACGACCTGCTCGCTCGCGCGGCCGGGCGCCCGGTGCGGCTGGCGACGAAGTCGGTGCGCTGCCGGGCGCTGATCTTCCGTGCGCTCGCGCGGGACGGGGTCGCGGGGCTCCTGTGCTACGCGCTGCCCGAGGCCCTGTGGCACGTCGAGCAGGGCACGAGCGACGACGTCCTCGTCGGCTACCCGAGCGTCGACCGGGCTGCCCTGCGGGCTCTGGCCGGCGACGAGCGCGCCCGCGCCGCGGTGACACTCATGATCGACTCGACGGAGCACCTGGACCTCCTCGAGGCCGTGCTCGGGCCCGGGCACCCCGAGCTGCGGGTGTGCCTGGAGCTGGACGCGGCGTGGCGCCCGCTCCCGGGGGTGCACGTCGGGGCGTGGCGCTCGCCGGTGCACACCGCGGGCGACGCGGGCCGGCTCGCCCGCGCCGTCGTCGCCCGTCCCGGGGTGCGGCTGGTGGGGCTGATGGCCTACGAGGGGCAGATCGCCGGGGTGCCGGACGCGACGGGCTCGCGGGTGCGCGACGCGGCGGTGCGCTGGGTGCAGCGGCGCTCCGCGGCCGAGCTCGCGGGCCGTCGCGCGGCGGCGGTGCGGGCCGTGCGGGCGGTCGCCGACCTGGAGCTCGTCAACGGCGGCGGCAGCGGCAGCGTCGAGACGACGCGCGCGGACACGTCGGTCACCGAGATCGCCGCCGGCTCGGCGCTGATCGGCTCGACGCTCTTCGACGGCTACACGCGGATGCACCCGCGGCCCGCCGTGCTGTACGCGCTGCCGGTGGTGCGCCGGCCCGACGCCCGGACGGTGACGCTGGCCGGCGGCGGCTGGGTGGCGTCCGGGCCCGCCGCGGCGTCACGCCTGCCCGCGCCCCACCACCCCGCCGGGCTGTCGCTGACGGGGATCGAGGGCGCGGGGGAGGTGCAGACACCGCTGCGGGGGCGGGAGCTGCCGGGGATCGGCGACCGGGTGTGGATGCGCCACGCGAAGGCCGGCGAGCTCGCCGAGCACCTCAGCGCGTACCACCTCGTCGCGGGCGACCGGGTCGTCGAGACCGTGCCCACCTACCGCGGGGAGGGCCGGGCGTTCGGCTGAGCGCCCGCTACGCGTCCCGCTGCTCCTCCGGGCCGCCGGGCACCCACAGCACGTCGCCGCCGGGGTTGGCGACACGGCCGAGGATGAACAGCAGGTCGGAGAGCCGGTTGAGGTAGTGCGCGGGCAGGCGGCTGGTGCGGTCCGGGTCGGCGGCGATGACGGCCCAGGTGCTGCGCTCCGCGCGGCGGGTGACGACGCGCGCGATGTTGAGGTAGGCGGCCGCGGGCGTGCCGCCGGGCAGGATGAACGAGTCGAGCTTCGGCAGGTCCTCGTTGAACGTGTCGCACCAGCCCTCGAGCCGCTCGATCTGGCGCTCGGTGACGCGCAGCGGCGGGTACTCCGGGTTCTCCACGATCGGCGTGGCGAGGTCGGCGCCGACGTCGAAGAGATCGTTTTGGATCTGGTTCAGCGGGGCGACGATCGCCTCCGGCGGCGCGCCGACCGACAGCACGACGCCGATGGCCGCGTTGGCCTCCTCGGAGTCGGCGTAGGCCCCGAGCCGCGGGTCGGTCTTGGGCACGCGCGAGAAGTCCGACAGGCCCGTGGTCCCGTCGTCGCCGGTGCGCGTGTAGATCCGGGTCAGGTGAACGGCCACGGCCCCCACTGTAGGCGGCCGGGGGTTCCGCCGACGGGGTGCTGCGCGTCGACGGGTAGCGTCACTGCGCGATGAACGAGCACTTCGTGGTGCGTGGCTCGGGCCCGCTGACCGGGGCCGTCGACGTGGTCGGCGCCAAGAACAGCGTGCTCAAGCTGATGGCGGCGGCGCTGCTCGCCGAGGGCCGGACCGTCATCACGAACTGTCCCGAGATCCTCGACGTGCCGCTGATGGCCGACGTCCTGCGCAGCCTCGGCTGCGAGGTGGCCGTCGCCGGCGACACGGTGACGATCGACGTGCCGGCCGAGCTGACCTCCGAGGCCGACTACCGCTCGGTGTCGCGGCTGCGGGCCTCGGTCTGCGTGCTGGGCCCGCTGGTCGCCCGTTGCCGGCACGCGGTGGTGCCCCTGCCCGGCGGCGACGCGATCGGCTCGCGCCCGCTCGACATGCACCAGGCGGGCCTGCGCCTGCTGGGGGCGACGAGCGAGATCTCCCACGGCTGCGTGGTCGCGGGCGCCGAGATGCTGCGCGGCGCCCAGATCTGGCTGGACTTCCCGAGCGTCGGCGCCACCGAGAACATCCTCATGGCCGCGGTGTTCGCCGAGGGCACCACGGTGATCGACAACGCCGCCCGCGAGCCCGAGATCGTCGACCTCGTGACGATGCTCCAGCAGATGGGCGCCAAGATCGAGGGCGGCGGCACCTCGACGCTGACCGTGCACGGCGGCGCCCCGCTCGCGCCCACCACGCACCGCGTGATCGGCGACCGCATCGTCGGCGCCACCTGGGGCTTCGCGGCCGCGATGGCCGGCGGCGACGTCACCGTGCGCGGCGTCGACCCGCACCACCTCGACCTCGTGCTCGACCGGCTGCGCCAGGCCGGTGCCGAGGTGGAGGCCCGCGACGACGGCTTCCGCGTGGTCATGGCCGGGCGCCCCCGCTCGGTGGACTGGGTGACGCTGCCCTACCCGGGCTTCGCCACCGACCTGCAACCCATGGCCATCGCGCTGTCGGCGGTCTCCGAGGGCACGTCGATGATCACCGAGAACGTGTTCGAGGGCCGCTTCCGCTTCGTCGAGGAGATGGTGCGCCTCGGCGCCGACGCCCGCACCGACGGCCACCACGCCGTCGTGCGCGGGGTGCGACGGCTGTCGTCGGCTCCGGTCTGGGCCTCGGACATCCGCGCGGGCGCGGGGCTGGTGCTGGCCGGGCTGTGCGCCGACGGCGACACCGAGGTGTGGGACGTCGCGCACATCGACCGCGGCTACCCGCTGTTCGTCGAGAACCTGGCCGCCCTCGGCGGCGACATCCGCCGGATCGTGGCGCCCCCGGTCCGCTGAGGCCTACCGGCTCGTCGTCCGGAACCGCACGGCGAACGGGCTGATCACGCCCGGCACGGCGTCGGGGTCGAGCGCCCGCGGGTGCTCCAGCGCGTAGTCGTGGTGCTCGAGCAGCGTGGCCAGGAAGGTGCTCGTGCTCAGCAGCACGAGGTTCTGCCCCGGGCACACGCCCGGCCCCTCGCTGAACGGCACGAGCGGCCAGGCGGTCCGCGCGTCACCGACGGGGCCCTCGCCGGTCCACAGGTCCGGGGTGAAGCGGTGGGCGACGTCGAGGTCGTCGGCGTCGCGGTGGAAGAACGGCGCGTAGACCAGGACGGCGGTGCCCGCGGGGAGCCGCGTCCCGGCGAGCTCGGTGTCGCGGGTGGTCTCGCGCAGGATCATCGGCGTCGTCGGCCACAGCCGCACCGACTCGAGCACCGCGGCGCGCAGTCGGCGCAGCTCCTGCGGGGTGTCGAGGTCGACGTCCCGGAGCTCGGCACGGGCCCGGTCCCCCTCCTCGCGGTCGACGGTGAGCAGGGCGAGGGCCCGGATCGCGGCCATGCCCGCGGGGTCGAAGGCGAAGAGCCACTGCGGGATCTGGTCGACGGGGTCCACGCCGCCGTCCTGCGCCGGCGCCGCCTCGGCGAGCAGGCCCGCCAGGCTGCCGGGCTCGGCGCGCTCGACGTAGGCCGCGAGGCGGCGGCGCAGGCGGTCGCGGCGGCTGCGGCTGTTGGGCAGGAAGTACGACCAGTTCGCGCGGTACCGCAGGGTGTCGAGGTCGTCCTGCAGGCCCTCGTCGTCGGCGGCGGCGTCGCCGAGGACGACCCGGCGGACCACCCGGCGCCAGCCCGCGGAAAAGCCGTCCCAGTCCAGCCGGCCCGTGGCGCCCGCGCGCTCGGCGACCGCCCGCGCCTCCTCCCGGACCGTCGTCACCAGGTCGCCCGCGAGGCGGTGCACCGGGTGCGGCGTGTCCAGGACGGTCTCGTTCAGCGCGCGGCGGGCCTCGCGCTCGCGCCCGTGGGAGACGAGCACGCCGTGCGGCTGGAACTGGTCCAGCGCGCCCTGCTTCTCGCGCGTGGCCAGGGCGAACGGCTCCGGCGAGCCCCCGAGCACCTGGTGCACGTCGTCCCCGCCCAGCACGAGCGCGAGCCGCCGCCCCGGGATCGCCAGCTGGACGGGGCCGTCCCCGTGGCGGCGGTGCAGGTCCTGGACGGTCCGCACCGCCTGCCCGTCGAGGTCGAACCGCTCGGCCAGCGCCATGGCCCGCGGGCGGCGGGCGATGGCGCCCTGGGCGACGGTGGGCGCGAGCACGCCGAGCGCGACGCGCAGCGTGTCGCCGACGCGCAGGCGCGGGGCGGTGCGGGACGGGACGGTGGACGAGGACACGGGTGTGCCTCCCGGGGGGTCGACGGGGTGGCCGGGGAACGGCCTACCCGGTGCCGGGAGTCCGGTACGCCCGCGAGGCTCAGCCGGGCCGGCGCGTCCAGCCCTGCGCCGGGGTGGCCCGCGTGGCGATCCAGCCGCGCGGCAGGCCCTCGAGCTCGGCGAGGCGCGGGTCGCGGCGGGCGAGGTCGCCGAGGCCCACGCCGGGACCGGCGTCGGTCGGGAGGGCCGCGCACAGCTCGGGATGGTCGGCGAGCAGGTGCCAGTCGCCGCGCGCGTCGTGGACGACGACGAGCACCGGCCAGCCGTGGACGACGACGCGGCCGTCGCGGGGTGGGGGCTCGGCGCCGCGTGCCCGCACTTCGAGACGTGGGGAACCCGGGCGGTGGTGCCGGGCAGGGGGACGGACAGACATGAGCGGGTCCTCCGCAGGGACCTCGGGCCGCGGGAACCGGACCCCGTCGGCCGAGAAGATCAGACCGGCGGCACCGGGTGTCGACCGCGCGGGGAGGAGTCTTCCGAGCACGCCGCGTCGGCGCCACCCGGAGGGGTGTGTCCCGGATCGCTCAGGTGCTGCCCATCACGAGCTGCGCAGCACCACACGCGCGTCGTCGGCGTCGGTGGGGAACGCCAGCAGCCGCCAGCCGGCCTCGCCCCGGCTGACCGTCACGCGCACCTTCTCCCGCGCGAGCTTGGCCACGAGCACGTCGGCGGCCTCGCGCGTCGGCACCACGGCCACGGTCTCGAGCAGGCCCAGGTCGCCGTGCTCGTCGGGCACCGCGCCCTGTGGGCCCCGGCCGAACGTGTAGCGGAGCAGCCCGACGATGAGCACCACGAAGGCGATCGCCATGAGGAGCTCGCCGATCGACCCGACCATGTCGGCCTCCTCGTCCCCGCGTCGCCCCCATCCTGACCGATCCTGTGGGCGACGGCATCCGACGTGCGTCACGCTGCGGTGCCCCGCGTCGTGACCCGCCGGTAGATTCCCCGGGTCAGCCACCCCCGGGTGACGACGACGCGGAGGTCTCACTCGTGCCCTACCCCAGCGACGACGCCCGGGATCGACCCTGGGTCATGCGGACGTACGCCGGCCACTCGTCGGCGCGCGCGTCGAACGAGCTGTACCGGCGGAACCTGGAGAAGGGCCAGACCGGCCTGTCGGTGGCCTTCGACCTGCCGACGCAGACCGGCTACGACCCCGACCACGAGCTCGCCAAGGGCGAGGTGGGCAAGGTCGGCGTCCCGGTGTCGCACATCGGGGACATGCGCGCCCTGTTCGACGGCATCCCCCTGAACGACGCCAACACGTCGATGACGATCAACGCGACGGCGATGTGGATGCTCGCGCTCTACGTCACCGTCGCCGACGAGCACGGGGCCGACCGCGCGAAGCTCGCGGGCACCACGCAGAACGACATCGTCAAGGAGTACCTGTCGCGGGGGACCTACGCGTTCCCGCCCGGACCGAGCGTCCGGCTGATCACCGACATGATCGCGTGGACGTACACCAACGTCCCCAAGTGGAACCCGATCAACATCTGCAGCTACCACCTGCAGGAGGCCGGGGCGACGCCGACGCAGGAGGTCGCCTACACGCTGTCGACGGCCATCGCCGTGCTCGACGCGGTGCGCGACTCGGGCCAGGTGCCCCCGGAGCGCTTCGCCGAGGTCGTCGGGCGCATCTCGTTCTTCGTCAACGCGGGCCTGCACTTCATCGAGGAGATCGCGAAGCTGCGGGCGTTCGCGCAGCTCTGGGACGAGCTCTGCCGCGAGCGCTACGGCGTCGAGGACGCGAAGCTGCGCCGGTTCCGCTACGGCGTGCAGGTCAACTCGCTGGGGCTCACCGAGGCCCAGCCGGAGAACAACGTCCAGCGCATCGTGCTGGAGATGCTCGCGGTGACGCTGTCCCGCGACGCCCGCGCCCGCGCGGTGCAGCTGCCGGCGTGGAACGAGGCGCTGGGCCTGCCGCGGCCGTGGGACCAGCAGTGGGCGCTGCGCATGCAGCAGGTGCTGGCCTACGAGACCGACCTGCTCGACCACGACGACGTCTTCGCCGGCTCGCACGTCATGGAGGCCAAGACGGCGTCGATCGTCGAGGGCGCCCGCGCCGAGATGGCCAAGGTCGCCGAGATGGGCGGCGCCGTGCCCGCCGTCGACTCCGGCTACATGAAGTCACAGCTGGTGTCGTCGCTGGCCCAGCGCCGGATGCGGCTCGAGTCGGGCGAGGACACGGTCGTCGGGGTCAACAAGTTCACCTCCACCGAGCCCAGCCCGCTGCAGGCCGAGGGCGCCGACGCCATCTTCACCGTCGAGAAGTCGGTGGAGGAGGAGGCCGCCCGCGCGGTGCAGGAGTGGCGGTCGTCGCGCGACCAGGAGGCCGCCGACGCCGCGCTGGCCCGGCTGCGCGAGGCGGCGACCACCGACGAGAACCTCATGGAGGCCACGCTCGCCTGCGCCCGCGCCGGCGTCACCACCGGCGAGTGGTCCGCGGCCCTGCGCGACGTGTTCGGCTCGTACCGGGCGCCCACCGGGGTGTCGGCCGCGACGTCGGGCTCGGGCGAGGCGCCCGAGGACCTCGCCGCCATCCGGGCCCGGGTCCGGGCCACCGCCGAGGAGATGGGCACGGCGTCGCTGCGCATGCTCGTCGGCAAGCCGGGCCTCGACGGGCACTCCAACGGCGCCGAGCAGATCGCCGTGCGCGCCCGCGACGCCGGCTTCGAGGTGATCTACCAGGGCATCCGCCTCACGCCGGCCGAGATCGTCGCGGCCGCCGTGCAGGAGGGCGTGCACGTGGTGGGCCTGTCGGTGCTCTCGGGCTCGCACCTCGAGGTCGTGCCCGCCGTGCTCGACGGGCTGGCCCGCGCCGGCGCCGAGGACATCCCGGTCGTCGTCGGCGGGATCATCCCGCCCGACGACGCCGAGCAGCTGCAGCGCCTCGGCGTGCACCGCGTCGTCACGCCGAAGACGTACTCGCTCACCGGGATCATGGGCGAGTTCGTCGACGTGATCCGCGAGGTGCACGGCCTCGACGCGGCGACGGGGTCGCCGACGCCGGTCGCGGGGAGCTGACCAGGCCGGCCCTCAGCCCGGCACCCGGTCCAGGAAGCCGTGGACGCGCCGCAGGCGGCCGTCCTCGGCGATCTCCGCGACGTCGAACCCGATCACCACGGGCTCCACGGCACCCTCCGGGGCGAGGTGCCAGGTGAACCGCAAGACGTCGTGGTGGGCGTCCTGCACCTCGCCGGGTGTGAAGACCAGGCCCGCGAACCGGGCCTGCGCGCCGGCGATCAGCGCGTCGACGCCGTCGTGGCCCGACACGTCGGCCATCGGGTCGACGTAGCGGGCGTCGGGGGCGAACACCGCGGCGATCGCCTCGCGGCGGGCGGCGGGGTCGGTGGCGTTCCAGGCAGCGAGGTAGCGGTCGACGAGAGTCGTGGTGGTGGTGCTCATGGGGTCCTCCTCGGGGTGGTCGTGCTGACGAGGAGAACGGTGACCTCAGCGCGGTAGCCGGGTCGATGACCTCGTGGGTCATGGACGATCAGCACGCGCCGCGGCGAGGCTGGCGCCGTGAACGAGGACCTGATCGCGTCCATGCCCTTCGCCGCCGGGCTCGGCATCCGCCTCGAGGCGGCCGGCGCCGACGAGACCGTCGCGGTGCTGCCGTGGTCCGACGCGCACACCACCGCGGGCGGGCTGCTGCACGGCGGCGCGCTGATGACGCTCGCCGACACCGCCGGCGCCGTCTGCGCGTACCTCGGGCTGCCGCCCGGGGCGCGCACGGCGACCACGCAGTCGGGCACCCACCTGCTGCGCGCGGTCGCCGGCGGCGAGGTCCGCGCCACCGCGCGCCCCGTGCACGCCGGGCGCACGCAGGTCGTCGTGCAGACCGACGTCACCGACGACCGGGGCCGCCTCGTCGCGCGGACGACGCAGACGCAGGCGGTGGTCGTGAGCTGACTTCCGCTCACCGGCAACGACGGCCCTACTTGGCGTGACGCCCGACACGATCACCGCGACACCCCCCGAGCCCGGAGGTCCCGCGATGACGCGCCCCACCCTGCTGCTGGTCCACGGCGCCTGGCACGGCTCGTGGTTCTGGGACCCGCTGCGCGCGGAGCTGGCGGAGTACGACGTCCGCACCGTCGACCTGCCCAGCTGCACCGGCGGCCCGGACGAGCTCGGCGGTCTGCAGGACGACGCCGACACGGTCCGCGAGGCGCTGGCGGGCATCGACGCCCCCGTCGTCGTGGTCGCGCACTCCTACGGCGGGCTGCCGGTCTCCGAGGCGGCCGGGCCACCGGTGACGCACCTCGTCTACCTGTGCGCCTTCATGCTCGACGCCGGCGAGTCGCTGCTGGCGGCCGCCGGGGGCACGCCGCCGCCGTGGTGGGAGGTGCACGAGCGGCACGTCGTCGCGCGCACGCCCGAGGAGGTGTTCTACAACGACCTGGACCCCGCGACCGCGGCGGCGGCGGCCGGGCGCCTGGGCCTGCTCAGCCGGGCCGCCACCGAGACGCCCCTGACCCGCGCCGCCTGGCACGACATCCCGAGCACCTACGTCGTCTGCGACCGGGACGCGGCCATCCCGTCGTTCGCCCAGGAGGGGATGGCGCAGCGCGCCGGGACGGTCGTGCACCTCGACGCCGGGCACTCCGCGGCGGTGTCGCGCCCGCGGGACGTGGCCGCGATCGTGCGCACGGCCGCGGGGTCCTGAGGCCTACTCCTCGTCGTCGTCCCGCGCGCCACGGCGCTTGAGGAAGCCGAAGCCGGGGATGCCGTCGATGGCCTGGCGCAGGTCCTTGGTGACGTCGAGCAGCTCGTGGAGGTCCGGTCCGACGCGGTCGAGGGTCGCGAGGATCGGCATGATGTCGGTGACCATGTGCTCGGTGAACTGCGGCATCTGGTCGACGAGCTTGATGGCCGCGTCGACCTCCTCGGGGCTGAGCTCGTCGATGAAGCGACCCGCCAGCGGCGCGCCGCGCTCGAGCATGGGCTTGTAGAGGTCGAGCAGCTCCTGCGCCGACCGGCTCGTCTCCCCGGCGCCGTCGACGATCCCGCGCGCACCCTCGGTGATCTGCCGGGCGTCGCCGACGACGCCCTCGGCGCCCGAGGTGATCGTGCGGGCGGACTCGACGACCTCGCTCGCGCCGCTGGTGATCGAGCGGGCGGAGGTGACGACCTCGTCGGCACCGCTGGTGATCGAGCGGGCCGAGGTGACCACCTCGTCCGCGCCGCTGGTGATGCGCCGCGCCGACTCGACCACCTCGGAGGCGCCGTCGGTGATGCCGCGCGCGGACGCGACGACCTCGTCGGCCCCGGTCGTGATCTTGCGGGCGTCGCCGACGACCTCCTCCGCGCCCGTGGTGATCGTGCGGGCGGAGCCGATGACGCCGTCGACGCGCTCCATCACGCCGTCCACGCGCTCGACGATCCCGTCGGCCCGCACGACCAGGCCGTCGACGCGGTCGGCGAGCGTGCCCAGCACGCCGACCAGCCGCGTCACCTCGTCGAGCAGGGCGTCGACCCGCCCGGGCAGCCGGACCCCGACGTCGACGACCTCGCCGACCCAGCCGGCCACCTCGCCGGGTGAGGGCACCGCCAGGGGACCGAACCGCACCAACGCCATGTCCCCACTGTGCCCGTGCTCACGGGTTCCACGCCCTCCCTACGACGAGTGCAGCAGGAAGAGCGTCCACGCAGCGAGGGACTGGGCGTCGGTGACCTCGCCGGCGCGGGCTCGGCGCTCGAACTCGGCCCGCGTGACCCACGCGAAGCGCATGTCGGCCTCGGTGTCCTCGCGGGCGGGCTCGCCGGCGGTAAGGTCGGTGGCGAGGAACGCGCGCCCGCGCTGGGAGGACAGGCCGGGCGCGACGTCGATCAGGCCGAGGTAGGTCAGGGTGCCGGCGCGCAGGCCCGTCTCCTCGCGCAGCTCGCGGGCGGCGAGCTCGTCCGGGGGCAGGGCGGCGCGGTCGGGCGCGGTGCCCTGCGGGAACTCCCAGCGGCGCAGGCCCAGGGGGTAGCGGTACTGCTCGACCAGGCCCAGGCGGTCCCCGTCGAGGGGCACGACCAGCGCGTAGTCCGGCTTGTCGACCACGCCGTAGACGCCCTCGCCGCCGTCCGGGCGCCGGAACGTGTCCTCGCGCAGCGTCATCCACGGGTTGGCGTAGATCTCGCGGCTGCTGGTCGTCACGGGCGGTTCCACACCCCGGGATGATCCACCGGAGCGGTCTCCTAGTGTTCGGCCCGTGCGTCTCGTCATCGCCCGGTGCACGGTCGACTACGACGGCCGCCTCACCGCCCACCTGCCCAGCGCGCTGCGCCTGCTGCTGGTGAAGGCGGACGGGTCGGTCAGCGTCCACGCCGACGACCGCGCCTACAAGCCGCTGAACTGGATGAGCCCGCCGTGCTGGCTCACCGAGACCCCCGGCGTGTGGACGGTGAAGAACAAGGCCGACGAGACGCTGACGATCACGCTCGAGGAGATCCAGCACGACTCGTCGCACGAGCTCGGCGTCGACCCGGGCCTGGTCAAGGACGGTGTCGAGGCGCACCTGCAGGAGCTGCTCGCCGCGCACGTCACCACGCTGGGGGCGGGGTGGTCGCTGGTGCGCCGCGAGTACCCGACGGCGATCGGGCCGGTCGACCTGCTGTGCCGCGACGACGCCGGGCGCTCGGTCGCGGTGGAGATCAAGCGACGCGGGGAGATCGACGGCGTCGAGCAGCTGACCCGCTACCTCGAGCTGCTCAACCGCGACCCGCTGCTCACGCCGGTGGCGGGGGTGTTCGCCGCGCAGCAGATCAAGCCGCAGGCCCGGGTGCTGGCCACCGACCGCGGCATCCGGTGCGTCACGCTCGACTACGACGCCCTGCGCGGCGCCGAGGTCGACGAGTTCCGGCTCTTCTGACGTCGTGGGCGGCCGTCTCTCGCGCGCGCTGGCGCGGCGTCTGGGCCGGGGACGGTTGCGCGAGCACCTGCCCGCCGAGGTCGACGGCGAGTGCGTGTTCTGCCGCATCGTCGCCGGCCGGGGAGACGCGAGCGTGGTGGCCGAGAGCGACCGGGCGGTGGCGTTCCTCGACCTCCAGCCCGTGACGCCCGGCCACGTGCTCGTCGTGCCGAAGGCGCACGCGGCGGGGCTGACCGACGTCGAGGACGTCGACGGGGCCGCGGTGTGGTCGCTCGCGCGGCGGGTGGGGGACGGCCTGCGGGCGGCGGGCCTCGCCGACGGGGTGAACCTGCTGCTCGCCGACGGGGCGGTGGCGTGGCAGACGGTGTGGCACGTGCACCTGCACGTCATCCCGCGCCGGCGCGGCGACGGCCTGCGCCTCCTGGCCGCCTGGACCCGCCCGGCGCGCCCGAGCCTGGACGCCACCGCCGAGTGCATCCGCGCCGCTCTCGGGTGATCGGAGTGGAGTTACGGACACTGAATGTCAGCGGAGCCACTCCGCTGACGTGGACGGACAGTCGCGCCTGACGGCTACCGACCCGTAGCCTCCGCGTATGACGAGCACCCGCGACGAGGTGTCGGTGCCCGCGGCATCGCAGCCAGGCCAGCAGGACACCTTCGACTCCCTCGACCCCCGCAGCGGACAGGCCATCGCCTCGTACCCGCGCCACAGCCCCGAGCAGGTCGAGGCCGTCGTGGAGCGGGCGCGCCGGGCGGCGCGCTGGTGGGTCGACCTCGGGTTCGACGGGCGCGCGAGCAAGCTCGGGGCGTGGCGACGCCTGCTCGACTCGCGCCGCGACGAGCTCGCCGCCGTGGTCAGCCGCGAGACCGGCAAGCCGATGGACGACGCACGCATCGAGGGCATCCTCGCCCTCGACCACCTGCACTGGGCCGCGAAGAACGCCAAGCGCGTCCTCGGGCCGCGCAACGCCGCGGCGGGCCTGCTGATGATCAACCACAAGGCGACGGTCGAGTACCCGCCGGTGGGCGTCGTCGGGGTGCTCGGGCCCTGGAACTACCCGGTGTTCACGCCGATGGGCTCGATCGCCTACGCGCTCGCCGCCGGCAACACCGTCGTCTTCAAGCCCAGCGAGCTCACGCCGGGCGTCGGGACCTGGCTGGCCGACACCTTCGCCGAGGCGGTCGGCGAGGACGCCGTGTTCCAGGTCGTCACCGGCGAGGGCGAGACCGGCGGCGCGCTGTGCCGCGCGGGCGTCGACAAGGTCGCGTTCACCGGCTCCACGGCGACGGCCAAGAAGGTCATGGCCACCTGCGCCGAGTCGCTCACCCCGGTGCTCGTCGAGTGCGGCGGCAAGGACGCGCTGCTCGTGGACGCCGACGCCGACCTCGACGACGCCGCGGCCGCCGTGGTCTGGGGCTCGATGTCCAACGCCGGCCAGACCTGCGTCGGCGTCGAGCGCGTCTACGTGGTCGACGCCGTGGCCGAGGAGCTGCTCGACAAGGTCGCCTCCCGCGCCGCCCAGGTGCGCCCCGGCGGCGAGCCCGACGCCCAGTACGGCCCGATCACCATGCCCTCACAGATCGACGTCATCTCGGGGCAGATCGACGACGCGCTCGACCGGGGTGGGCGCGCCGTCGTCGGCGGCCGCGGCTCGGTGCGCGCGCCCTACGTCGACCCGGTGGTGCTCGCCGACGTGCCCGAGGACAGCTCCGCGGTCACCGACGAGACCTTCGGCCCGACGGTCGTCGTCAACCGCGTCCGCGACCTCGACGAGGCCGTCGAGCGCGCCAACGCCTCGCGCTACGGGCTCGGCGCGGCGGTGTTCGCCAAGGCCCGCGGCCACGAGGTCGCACGCCGGCTGCGCTGCGGCATGGTGTCGGTCAACGGCGTCATCGCGTTCGCGGGCATCCCGTCGCTGCCCTTCGGCGGCGTCGGCGACTCCGGGTTCGGCCGCATCCACGGCGTCGACGGGCTGCGCGAGTTCACCCGCCCCCTGGCGATCTCCGAGCGCCGCTTCCGCAGCGTCAACGTCATGACGTTCGACCGCCCCGGCTGGGTGGTCAAGGTGCTCGGCAAGCTGGTCAGCGTCATCTACGGCCAGCGGTAGGGCTTTCGGGAACGGTCAAGTTACCGACCGGTACAACCCGGTCGGTCGGGCCCGGGTGAGACGTCGCCGCACGTGGCAGGATCGCGGCCCGGGACGGGCGGCACGCGCCGGCCGTCCCGGTCAACGGTCGTCGGCAGGAAGGTCTCGGACGTGGCTCGCGAATTCGCCCGGGTGGGAGTGGTCGGTCTCGGCACCATGGGGGCGGGCATCGTCGAGGTGTTCGCCCGCGCGGGCATCGAGGTGGTCGCCATCGAGGTGGACGACCCCGCGGTGACCCGGGGCCGCGAGACCATCGAGGCCTCGACCCAGCGGGCCGTCGACCGCTCCAAGCTGGCCGCCGACGACCGCGAGGCCCTGCTCTCGCGCGTGCGGGTGAGCACCCAGCTCGACGACCTCGCCGACGCCGACCTCGTGGTCGAGGCCGTGCCCGAGCGCCTGGACCTCAAAGCCGAGGTGTTCGCGGCCCTGGACAAGGTCTGCGGCCCGGAGACGATCTTCGCCTCGAACACCTCGTCGCTGTCGATCACCGAGCTGTCGGTGCGCACCGAGCGCCCGGCGCAGGTCGTCGGCATGCACTTCTTCAACCCGGCCCCGGTGCAGGCGCTGGTCGAGGTGGTGCGCACGGTGGTCACCGACCCCGAGGTGCTCTCCGAGGTGACCGAGCTGGCCGTCCGTCTGGGCAAGAGCCCGGTGGTGTGCGGCGACCGCGCCGGCTTCATCGCCAACAACCTGCTCTTCACCTACCTCAACCAGGCCGTGGGGATGTTCGAGTCCCACTACGCCGGGCGCGAGGACCTCGACGCCGCCATGCGCTTCGGCTGCGGCTACCCCATGGGCCCGCTGGCGCTCATGGACCTCATCGGCCTCGACACGGCCTACGAGATCCTCGACACGATGTACCGGCAGTCGCGCAACCAGCGCCACGCGCCGGCCCCGATCCTCAAGCAGATGATCACCGCGGGGCTGCTCGGCCGGAAGTCGGGGCGTGGCTTCTACACCTACGCCGCCCCGGGTTCGCCCGAGGTCGTGGCGGACGCGCTGACCCCGCCGCCGCCCGGCCAGGAGGCCGCCGGCCAGCGCCCGGTGCAGACCGTCGGCGTCGTCGGCACCGGCACGATGGCCACGGGCATCGCCGAGGTCTTCGCCAAGTCCGGCCACGACGTCGTCGTCCGCGCGCGCACCGAGGCCAAGGGCGAGGGCGTCGTCGCGGGCATCCGCAAGTCGCTCGAGAAGGCCGTGGTCAAGGGCAAGCTGACCGAGGAAGTCCGCGACGAGACACTCGCGCGCGTCCGCCCCACGACGTCGTTCGACGACCTGGCCGCCTGCGACCTCGTGGTCGAGGCCGTCGCCGAGGACCTCGAGGTCAAGCAGGCCGTGTTCGGCGCGCTGGACGACGTCTGCAAGCCGGGCGCGATCCTCGCCACCACCACGTCGTCCCTGCCGGTGGTCGAGTGCGCGGCGGCGACGCAGCGCCCCGACGACGTCATCGGCATGCACTTCTTCAACCCGGCGTCGGTGATGAAGCTCGTCGAGATCGTCAGCCCGATCACGACCTCGCCGGACGTCACCGCCACCGTCCGGGCCGTCACGGCCAGGATCGGCAAGCACCCGGTGCTCTGCGGCGACCGCGCGGGCTTCATCGTCAACGCGCTGCTGTTCCCGTACCTCAACGACGCGACGGCGATGCTCGAGGCGAACTACGCCAACGCCGACGACATCGACTCGGCCATGAAGAACGGCTGCGGGCTGCCCATGGGGCCGTTCGCGCTGCTCGACGTCGTCGGGCTCGACGTGTCGCTGGCCATCGAGCGCTCGCTCTACCAGGAGTTCCGCGTGCCCGGCTTCGCGCCGGCGCCGCTGCTGGAGCACCTGGTGACCGCCGGGCGCCTGGGCCGCAAGACGGGCCAGGGCTTCCGGGACTACCAGAAGAAGTAGGGAGTGCCCCGACGGCCGCCCCGCCGGCCCGCCCGTCCCGCCGCGGATCCTCCGCCGCTGCGGGGCGGGTGGGTGCGCGAGGAGGACGGCTGGGTCGTGCGCTCGATCAGCGGGACGGCGGCGACCAAGTCCTACCGGTGCCCTGGGTGTGACCAGGAGATCCCGCCGGCGACGCCGCACGTGGTGGCGTGGCCGGCGGACGAGCCGGAAGGGACCGTGGAGCGCCGGCACTGGCACACCCGGTGCTGGCAGCGCGCGAAGCGCTGAGGCCTTGCGGCCCTAGCGGGAGGCGGCGCTGCGCTGCTCCGGGGCCGAGGCCCCGCCGAGCTCGCTCGACTCGCCCTGGGCGCTCCCGTTCCCGTTGGTGGGATCGTTGACGGCCGTGGCGCCCGACGGCGGGGTGGGCAGGGTCGGCGCGGGGTGCGCGCCCGAGAGCGTCGGCCGGCCGTCGGTGGCGCCCGGCTCGTCGGGGAAGGCCTCGACGGTGGGCAGGCTGCCGAGTGCCGCGCGCAGGGTGGTCAGCTGCTGGCCCACCCGGTCGCGCAGGCGGCGCATCTCGGCGACCTCGGCGTCCGCCTCGCGCAGCCGTCGGCGGGCCTCCTCGGCCGCCTCGTGCACGTGCTTCTCGGCCCGCTCGCGCGAGGCCTGCTCGTCGGCCTCGAGCTGGCGCATCGCCTCGCGGCGGCGCGCCGACATGGCCACGGCGAAGTCCTTCTCGACCTGCTCGCGGCTCGCGCGGCCCTCGGCGTCGAGACGGTCGCGCTCCTGCTCGGCGTCCTGGCGCAGGCGCGTGGCCTCGGCGCGCGCCCCGTCCATGAGCGCGCGGTGCTCCTCCTCCATGGCGCGGCGCCGGCGCTCGTTGTCCGCCAGCCCCCCGTCGTAGCGGTGGCGGGCCTCCTGGGCCTCGGCCTCGGCGCGCTCGTGGATGTCGCGGGCCTGGCGCCGGGCCTCGTCGAGCGTGGCGCGCGCCTGGTCCTCGGCGTGCCCGACCGTGCGGCGGGCCCGCTCGTCGGCCTCGCCGAGCGTGCCGCGGGCCTGCTCGTCCGCGTCCGCCGTGGTGCGCCGGGCGTGCTCGTCGGCGGTGTCGCGCACGTGGCGCGCGTACGCGTCGGCGTCGTCCCGGACGCGCTGCGCGGCCCCGGCGGCCTCCTCGCGCATCGCCCGAGCCTCGTCCTGGGCCAGCCGCAGCATGCGCTGCAGCCGCTCGGAGAGGCCCTCCATGGTGTCCGGCGGCGCCGAGAGCCGGTCGACCTGCGCGCGCAGGTCCTCGACGTGCGCGCGGTGGTGGTCGAGGGCGCGCGCGAGCTCGGCGGCCTGGGCCACGGCGGCGTCACGATCGGCCGTGAGGATGCGCAGGTCGGCCTCGACGCGGTCGAGGTGCTCCTCGACCTGTCCGCGGTCGTAACCGCGCCGCACGACGTCGAAGCCGGTCCCCAGCGGCAACAGTTCGTGCTCGTCGGAGGGCATGCGCGTCACGGTACCGGCGCCGCCGGAGGCGCTCCACGGACGGGTGAGGCCGATCTGCTCACGCGTCCTCACACACCACGGAAGCGGTTGATGGCCTCGAGGTGCTGCTCGCGCTTCTCGGTGTCGGTGACGCCGAGGCCCTCCTCGGGGGACAGCGCGAGCACGCCGACCTTGCCCTGGTGGCTGTTGTGGTGCACGTCGTTGGCGGCCTCGCCGGTCTCGTGCAGCGGGTAGACGCGCGAGACGGTCGGGTGGATCGCGCCCTGGGCGACCAGCCGGTTGGCCAGGTACGCCTCCTTGTAGTTCGCGAAGTGCGACCCGATGATCCGCTTGAGGTTCATCCACAGGTAGCGGTTGTCGTACTGGTGCATGAAGCCCGAGGTCGAGGCGCAGGTCACGATCGTGCCGCCGCGCTTGGCGACGTAGACGCTGGCGCCGAAGGTCTCGCGGCCCGGGTGCTCGAAGACGATGTCGGGGTCGTCACCGCCAGTGAGCTCGCGGATCCGCTGGCCGAAGCGCTTCCACTCCCGCGGGTCCTGGGTCTCGGGGTCGGACCAGAACTTGTAGCCCTCGGCGGAGCGGTCGATGATCAGCTCGGCGCCCATCTTGCGGCAGATCTCCGCCTTCTCGGGGCTGGAGACCACGCACACCGGGGTGGCGCCGCCGTTGAGCGCGAACTGGGTGGCGTACGAGCCCAGGCCGCCCGAGGCGCCCCAGATCAGCACGACGTCGCCCTGGGTCATGTTGGCGCCGTTGCGGCTGACCAGCTGGCGGTAGGCCGTCGAGTTGACCAGGCCCGGGGAGGCGGCCTCCTCCCAGGTCAGGTGCGCCGGCTTGGGCATGAGCTGGTTGGTCTTGACGACGGCCAGCTCGGCGAGCCCGCCGAAGTTGGTCTCGAAGCCCCAGATGCGCTGCTCGGGATCCATCATCGTGTCGTCGTGACCGTCGGGGGCCTCGAGCTCCACCGACAGGCAGTGCGCGACCACCTTGTCGCCGGGCTTCCAGTTGTGCACGCCCTGGCCGGTGGAGAGCACGACGCCGGACAGGTCGGAGCCGACCACGTGGTAGGGCAGGTCGTGGCGCTTGGCCAGCGGCGAGGTCCGCCCGTAGCGCTTGAGGAAGCTGAACGTCGACACCGGTTCGAAGATCGAGGTCCAGACGGTGTTGTAGTTGATCGCGCTGGCCATCACCGCGACCAGGGCCTCACCGGGGGCGAGTTCCGGGGTGGGGACGTCGTCGAGGTGCAGCGACTTGCGGGGGTCCTTCTCCCGCGAGGCCATCCCCTCGAACATGTCGGCCTCGTCGGCGTGGACGGTGATGCCCTTGTACGACTCGGGGACCGAGAGACCGGCGAGGGCGGCGGGGTCGTCGGCGAGGATGGCGTCGCGGATGTCCTGCACGTTCTTGCCTCCGGGTGTGGTGCGGTGGCGCGAGGCTACCGACGGGTAATGGCCACGGGGACCGGGACGGGTGTGGGGGCCGTTACTCGTGGGCGGCGGCGGGCTCGACGAGCTCGACCAGCACGCCACCGGCGTCCTTGGGGTGCACGAAGTTGACCCGCGAGCCGGCGGTGCCGCGGCGCGGGGCGTCGTAGAGCATCCGCAGGCCCTTGCTGCGCAGCGCCTCGGCGCTCGCCTCGACATCGGTGACGCGGTAGGCCACCTGCTGCAGGCCGGGGCCGTTGCGGTCGATGAACTTGGCGATGGTCGAGGACTCGTTCAACGGCGCGAGCAGCTGGACCGCGGGGCCCGCATCGTCACCGGGGGCGTGCAGCATCGCCTCGCGCACGCCCTGCTCGTCGTTCGTCTCCTGGTGCGTGGCCACGAGCCCGAGGTTGTCCGCGTACCAGGTGATCGCGGCGTCGAGGTCGGGAACGGCGATCCCCACGTGGTCGATCGTGGTGATCCCGCTGGCGGCCAGGTCGTCGGATGCCATGGCGGGCACCTTAACCGTCTGAATCGCTCTGCCTGGTCAGTGACGGAGAGCACCATCGCCCGATGGGTAGCGTGACCGGCCGTGGACCTGGACCGGTTGGTCGCCGACGCGCGCGAGGGTGTGCCCCGGGCCGTGGGGCGGTTGATCTCGCTGGTGGAGGACGGCAGCCCCCGGCTCCGCGAGCTGGCCGCCGCGCTCGCCCCGCACACCGGCCGCGCCCGGGTGGTGGGCCTCACCGGCTCGCCGGGGGTCGGCAAGTCGACCACCACGTCCGCGCTGGTCACGGCCCTGCGCGCCGACGGGCGCCGCGTCGGCGTCCTCGCCGTCGACCCCAGCTCCCCGTTCTCCGGCGGCGCCCTGCTCGGCGACCGCGTGCGGATGGGCGAGCACGCCACCGACCCCGGCGTGTTCATCCGCTCCATGGCCACGCGCGGGCACCTCGGCGGGCTCGCCGCGGCGACGCCCCAAGCGCTGCGGGTGCTCGACGCCGCCGGGTGTGACGTCGTCCTCGTCGAGACGGTCGGGGTGGGCCAGTCGGAGGTCGAGGTCGTCGCCCTGGCCGACACGACGGTGGTGCTCCTGGCCCCGGGGATGGGCGACGGGGTGCAGGCGGCCAAGGCGGGGATCCTCGAGGTGGCCGACGTGTTCGCGGTGAACAAGGCCGACCGCGACGGCGCCGACGCCACCGTGCGCGAGCTGCAGCACATGATGTCGCTCAACCGGCGCGAGGTGGGCGGGCCGTCGTGGCGCCCGCCGGTGGTGCGCACGGTCGCGTCCGCGGGCACCGGGATCGAGGACCTCGTCGCCGCCCTCGACGACCACCGCGCCTGGATGGCCGACCACGACCGCCTCGGCGAGGGACCCCGGCGCCGGGCGCGCGCCGAGATCGAGGCCATCGCGCTGGCCGATCTGCGCGCCCGCATCCGCGAGCTCTCCGGCGGCGCGGCGCTGGGCGAGCTCGCCGGGCGGGTCGTCGCCGGCGAGCTGGACCCCTACGCGGCCGCGGACGAGGTCGTCGCGTCGGTGCGTGCCTGACCCCTACCGCAGCACGCCCGCGGCGGGCAGGGCCACCGCGAGCCAGGGGATGACGACGGCGACGGTCGGCACGACGACCACCGCCGCGGCGGCGAGGTAGGTCCCGGTCGCCAGCGCCCGGCCGCCGCACCGGCGGGCGCGCACGCGCTCGAGGCGGGCGAGGATCTCGGTGTCGCCGGCGGGCACGAACGCCTCCAGCGCGCCCGCCATGGCCTCGTCGGAGCAGCGGTGACGGGCGGCGTCGTCGGCCAGCATCTCCAGCAGCAGCCCGACGACGTCGCGGGCCTGGCGGCTGCGGACGAGCACGGGGAAGGCCTGGTGCAGGGCGACGAAGCCCTCGCGGACGAGGTCGTGACGGGCGTCGAGGTGGGCCTGCTCGTGGGCCAGGACGGCGCGCAGCTCGTCGTGGTCGAGCGTGTCGAGGGCGGCCTCGGTGATCACCACCCGCGGGGCGCGACCGGGCACGCAGTAGGCGAAGGGCACGGCCCCGTCGAGCACCCGCAGCACGGCCCGCGCGCCCGGGGGCCCGAGCCGGGCGCTGCTCTCCGCGCGGTCGAGAAGGTCGACCATGTCGCGGTGGCGCGCGCGACGCCGGCGGGTGCGCACGGCGAGCAGGCCGAGCACCCCGAACAGCCGTACCACGATCAGCCCGGCGAGGGTGGCGGCGACGACGACGGCGACCACCATCGGCAGGCCCTGGCGGTCCTCGGGGCCGAGCGCGCGCAGCAGCTCCTCGGGGGCGGCGAGCGCGCTGCCGACGGCCGCGAGCACGGCGGCGACGGCGATCGCCTGCCACAGGACGATCGCGGCGCGCGGCACGCGCTGGGGCCAGCGGGCGCGGGCGAGCCCCGAGGGGACGGGGCCGGCCAGCGCGAGGGCCAGCACGGCCAGCCACACCGAGGCCATGGTGGGTCAGTCTGGGCCCGGTGCGGCCGAGATCACGACTCGGGGGCCGTGGCGCCCCGGTCGTCACCGCCCGCGCGGGGCGCCGGGACCTCGCTGCGGCCCGTGCGCAGCGCCGCGCGCAGGGCGGCCGCCTCCTCGGGGCCGACGCGGTCGACGAACGCCACCAGCGCCGCCGTGCGGTCCTCGCCGACGTCGCCGAGCGCGTCGAGCATCAGCTCGGCGGCCATCTGCTCGCGCGTGGCGGCCGCCGCGTAGCGGTAGGCCTTGCCGTCGCGCTCCTGGCGGACCACGCCCTTCTTGGCCAGACGGCCCAGCACGGTCATCACCGTCGTGTACGCCAGCTCGCGCTCGAGCTGGTCGTGCACCTCCCGGACGGTCAACGGGCCGGGAGCGGCCCACAGACGCGCCATCACCGCGCGCTCCAGCTCACCCAAGGCCACGTCACACATCCTAGCCAAGGATCCCCTTGCCAACGCAAGCCGTCGTACTACGCTGAGTCGTAGATACGACGTCGTGTCGTAGGTAGGAGGTCGACGATGACCGCCCTGGAGCTGTCCCGACTGCAGTTCGCCGTCGTGACCGTGTACCACTACCTGTTCGTCCCGCTGTCGATCAGCCTGGCGACGCTGACGGCGGTGCTGCAGACACGACACCACCGCACCGGCGACGTCCGGTGGCAGCGGCTGACGCTCGTCGCGGGCAAGCTGCTGATGATCACCTTCGCGGTCGGGATCGTCACCGGGCTCGTCCAGGAGTTCCAGTTCGGGCTCTCGTGGTCGGCGTTCGCCCGCTTCTACGGCGACGTCTTCGGGCCCACCCTGGCCGTCGAGGGGATGCTCGCGTTCTTCCTCGAGGCCACGTTCCTGGGCCTGTGGTGGTTCGGGGCCGGGCGGCTGCGGTCCGCGCTGCACCTCGCGACGATCTGGGTCGTCGCCGTCGGCACGCTGATCTCCGCCTATGTCATCCTCGCCGCCAACGCGTTCATGCAGAACCCGGTGGCGTACACGCTCGACCCGGCCACCGGCCGGGCACGCCTCGGCGACTTCACCGACCTGCTGACCAACCCCGTCGTGCTCGCCGCCTTCCCGCACACCGTCGCCGGCGCGTTCGCCGGCGGCGGGGCGCTCCTGTTGGCGATCGGGGCCTTCCGGGCGTGGCGTGCTCCCGGCGGCGACGCGGACGGCCGCTGGCGCCTGCTCGCCCGCACGGGGGCGTGGACGACGCTCGTCGCCGGCACCGCGGTCGCGCTGACCGGCGACGCGCTGGGCAAGGTCATCACCTCGGTGCAGCCGATGAAGATGGCCGCCGCCGAGGCGCTGTACGCCACGCAGTCCGGGGCGCCGTTCTCGCTGTTCGCGGTGGGCGCGCCGGGGCAGAAGGAGCCGTTCTTCTCCCTCGACGTGCCGTGGCTGCTGTCGTTCCTCGTCAAGGGTGACCCGACGGCGACCGTGCAGGGCATCGACGACCTCCAGGCGCAGTACGTCGCGCAGTTCGGCCCGGGCGAGTACGTGCCCGTGGTGCCCGTCGCCTACTGGAGCTTCCGGCTCATGATCGGCTTCGGGGTGCTGGCGGCGGCCGTCGGTGCATGGGTGCTGTGGCGGACGCGGAAGGGGCGTGCCCTCGCCCCAGCGCACGTCGTCGACCGGTGGCTGCTGCGCGGACTCTGGACGGTCCCGGTGCTGCCCGCGATCGCCGCCACCGCGGGGTGGCTGTTCACCGAGAGCGCCCGCCAGCCCTGGCTCGTGTTCGGCCTGTTCCGCACCGCCGACGGCGTCTCGCCGGGCCTGACCGCCGGGGAGCTCACCGCCTCGTTGGCCGGGTTCGCGCTGGTCTACGGCGTGCTGGCCGTGGTCTGGGTGCGCCTGGTGCTGCGGGTGGCGCGCACGGCGGGCGACGACCCCGCACCGGCCGACGACGCGGACGAGGCCGAGCGCGTCCTCGTCCCGTCCTACTAGGGGAGCCCGTCATGGACCTGCCCACCCTCTGGTTCGCCCTGGCGGTCACCTGCTGGGTGCTGTTCTTCGTGCTCGAAGGATTCGACTTCGGCGTCGGCGTGCTCGCGGGCGTCCTGGGTCGCGACGACCACGAGCGCGGCGCCGGCGTCACGACCATCGGCCCCGTGTGGGACGGCAACGAGGTCTGGCTCGTGGCCGCCGTCGGCGTGACGTTCGCGGCGTTCCCCGACTGGTACGCCGCGCTGATGAGCGGGCTCTACCTGCCCTTCGTGCTGGTCCTGCTGGCGCTCGCCGCCCGCGGGGTGGCCCTGGAGTTCCGCGGCAAGGGCGGCACCGCCCGCTGGCGCGCGGGCTGCGACGCCGTGCTCGCCGCCTCGTCACTGGCGGTCGCCGCCCTGTGGGGCGCGGTGCTCGGCGTCCTCGCGACCGGGCTCGCGCTGGGCCCCGACGGCGAGGTCGTGGGCTCCGGGCTCGGGCGCTCGCTGGCCCCGCTCGTCGGCGGGCCTGCGCTGCTCGGGGCGGCCCTGGGCGTGGCGGTGGCCCTGGTGCAGGGGGCGGCGTTCCTGGGCCTGCGGACCACGGGTCCGCTGCGGGGCCGTGCGCGGCGGGCGGCGCTGGTCGCGCTCGTCCCGGTCGCGGTGCTCGTGGCGGTCGTGGCGCCGCTCGGGCTGGTCGCGGTGGCCGTCGTCGCGGTGCTCGTGGCCGCGCGCCGCGAGGTGCTGGCGTTCGCGGCGGCGTCGCTCGCCGTGGCCGGCGCCGTGGTGGCCGTGCTCGCCGCGCACCTGCCCGTGGTCCTGCCGAGCACGCTCGACCCCGCGGCGTCGCTGACGATCGCCGGGGCGGCCGCGTCCCCGGGCGCGCTGCGGCTGATCACCCTCGCCGCGGTGCTCGTGCTGCCCGGCGTGGTGGCCTACCAGGCCTTCTCGTACTGGGTGTTCCGGCGGCGGGTGGCGAGTGAGCGGGTGGCGACGTGAGGGGCCCGGTGGATCCCCGGCTCGTGAGCCTCGCTCGCGGCGCCTGGCCGGGCGTGACGGGGCTGGTGCTCGTCGGCGTCGCGCAGGCGGTGGGCACGGTGGCGGTCGCGCTGGCCGCCGCGACGGTGGTGACGGCGCTGGTGACGGGGCCCGGCGAGGTCCCGCGCGGGGCGATCGCGGTACTCGCGGCGGTCGTCGTCGGGCGGGCGCTGCTCGCGTGGGCGGAGCCGTGGCTGGCCGCGCGCACCGGCGAGCAGGTGGTCGAGCGTGAGCGGGAGCGCCTGCTCGACCGTCTTGCCCACGACGACGCCCCGGAGATCGTCGGGCTCGCCGGGCACGGGGTCGACGCGCTGCGCGGGTGGTTCACGGCGACGCTGCCCGCGCTCGTGCTGGCGGTGGTGCTGCCGCCGGCGGTGCTGGTGGTGCTCGCCGTGACGGATCCCGCGTCGGCGGCGGTCGTCGCGGTGACCCTGCCGCTGGTGCCCGTGTTCGCGGCGCTGCTCGGCTGGGCGGCGCAGGCCCGCGCGCGGCGCGAGTGGGCGGCGGGGGAGCGTCTGGCCGGCCACTTCCTCGACACCGTCACCGGGCTCGCCACCCTGCGGCTGTTCGGGCGCGGTGAGCGGGCGGTCGCGAGCGTGGGGGAGCTCGGCGAGCGGCACCGGCAGGCGTCGGCGCGCGTGCTGCGGGTGGCGTTCCTGTCCTCGACGGCGCTGGAGCTGCTCGGGACGCTCTCGGTCGGCCTCGTCGCGGTCAGCGCTGGGGTGCGGCTGGTCGAGGGTTCGATGACCCTCTTCCCGGCCCTCGTCGCGATCCTGCTCGCCGGCGAGGCGCACCGGCCGGTCCGCGAGGCGGGCGCGCGCTTCCACGACACCGCCCGCGCGACCGCCGTGCTCGACGAGCGGGACGCGCTGCTCGGTCGCGCCGTGGTCGGTCGCGTGGCGCGGACCGCGGCGCCGGGCCCGGCCCGCCTGCGCGTGCGGGACCTGACGGTGCGGCACCCCGGCCGGCGCGACGCCACCCCGTCGCTGGCGGCGCTCGACGCCGCGGGCGGCGAGCTGCTGGTCGTCGCCGGCCCGTCGGGCGCGGGCAAGACCACGCTGCTGCGGGTGCTGGCGGGCACGCTCGACGAGGCCGCCGACGCCCGGGGCACCGTCGAGGTGGCCGGGCGGGTCGTCGTGCTCGGCCAGGACCCGCAGCTCCCGCACGCCGCGACCGTGGGCGAGGCGCTCGGCGGCGCGTCACCGGCGGTGCTGCGGCGCCTGGGCCTCGACCTCGACCCCGACGCCCCGCTGGGCGAGGCCGGCTCGACCCTCTCGGCCGGCCAGCGGCGGCGCCTCGCCCTGGCCCGCGTGCTCGGCGACGCGCTCGCCGACCCCGCCGGCGCCGTCGTCCTGCTCGACGAGCCCACCTCGCACCTCGACGCCGACGCCGAGCGGGCCGTGGTGCGCGAGCTGCGTGACCTGGCCCGCGCGGGCGCGCTCGTCGTGGCCGTGGCGCACCGCGAGGCCCTGCGCGCCGGCGCCGACCGGGTGGTGGAGGTGGGCGGGGACGCAGCGAAGGTCACCTCGCCTGCGTCGGAGGCAGCGAAGGTGACCCTCGCTGCTCCCGCCGGCGGCACGCGCGCTGGTGCGAAGGTCACCTCGCCTGCGTCCCGCGCACGCGAGGTGACCTTCGCTGCGACACCACGAGCCTGGCGCGGCCTGCCCGCCGCGATGGTGCTCGGGGTCGGCGCGGCGCTGGCGGGTGTCGCGCTCACGGCGTCGGCGGCGTGGCTCATCGCGCGCGCCGCGGCGCAGCCGCCCGTGCTCACGCTGTCGATCGCGGTCGTCGCCGTGCGCGCGTTCGCCGTCGCGCGCCCTCTGCTGCGCTACCTCGAGCGGCTCGCGGCGCACGCCGACGGGCTGGCGCGGGTCGTGCGCTGGCGCCGGCGGGTCGTCGCCGACCTCGCACGGCGCGTGCCCGGCGCGGTCGCCGGGCGGCGGGGCCACCTGCTCGCGCGGGTGGTCGACGACGTCGACGTGCGCCTCGACGGCCTCGTGCGCGGGGTGCTGCCCCTGGTCGTCGCCGCACTCGCCCTCCCGCTGCTGCTCGCCGCCGCGGCGCTCGCGAGCCCGGCGGTGGCGAGCGCGGTCGCGCCCGGCCTGCTCGTCGCCGCCGTCGGTGCGCCCCTGGTCGCGGCCGTCGCCGCCCGACGGACCGCGCCGGCGCTCGAGCGGGGCACCGACGGGCTGCGCGCGGCCGTCGTCGAGACCCACGCCGCCCGCGACGAGCTCGCCGCCCGCGGCCCCGACGCCCTGCGCGCCGTGCCCCGGGCGCGCGCCGCCGACCTCGCCCGTGCCCGCCGCCGTGACGCCGCCGGCGGGGCGCTCGCCGCCGCACTGGCCCAGCTCGGCCTCGGCGCCGCCGTCGTGGCCGCCGCGCTCGCCGCGCCGGGCAGCGCGTCGCCCGAGCTCGCCGCCGTCGCCGTGCTCGCGCCCCTCGCGCTCGGCGAGACCGTGCTCGCCCTGCCCGCGGCCGCCGGCGCGTTCGTGCGCGGGCGCCGGGCGCGCGCCCGCCTCGCCGCCCTCGCGGCGCCCACCCCGCCCGTCGCGGAGCCCGCGCACCCGACCGACCGCCGGCCCGGCCCCCGCCCCGACCTGCGGCTGCACGGCGTCGTCGCGGGCTGGGCTGCCGATCCCGCCCTGCGCGGCCTCGACCTCGACCTGCCTGCCGGAGCCCGCCTCGGGATCACCGGCGCCTCGGGGTCGGGCAAGTCGACCCTCGCCGCCGTGCTGCTGCGCCTGCTCGACCCGCGCGCCGGGCGGGTGACCCTCGACGGCGTCGACGCCGCCGCGCTCCCGGGCGACGTGTGGCGGCGGTCGGTGGCGCTGGTCGGCGAGCACGACCACGTCTTCGCCACCACGCTGCGCGAGGACCTGCGGTTCGCGGCCCCGGACGCCACCGACGCCGAGCTGGTCGCGGTGCTGCGCCGGGTGCGCCTCGGCGCCTGGTTCGACGGACTGCCCGCGGGCCTCGACACCTGGCTCGACGCCGGCGCGGTCTCCGGGGGCGAGCGCCGCCGCCTCGCCGCGGCCCGGGCGCTGCTCGTCGACCCGGCGGTGCTGGTGCTCGACGAGCCCACCGAGGGCCTGGACCCGGCGACCGCGCGGGCGCTCGTCGCCGACCTCCTCGACGCGGCGACCGGACGGACCGTCGTCCTGCTGGCCCACCGGGGCGAGGGCCTCGACCACGTCGACGAGGTCCGCCACCTCGCCGGCGGCGCCCTGAGCAGGGTTCAGGCGAAGTCGCCCGCGGCGTGACGCACGCGGGCGAGCAGACCCGTCAGGGCCTCGACCTGCTCGTCGTCGAGCCCGACCAGCCCGAAGTCGACCGCCGTCACCGACGCGGTGGCCGCCGCGCACAGCTCCCGGCCGGCGTCGGTGATCTCCACGAGCGTCGTGCGCCCGTCGGTGGGGTGCGGGCGGCGGGCCACGAGCCCGGAGCCCTGCAGGCGGTCGACGATGTTGGTGATCGACGTGGGGTGCAGCTGCAGCCGCTCGCCCATGATCCGCATCGGCAGCGACCCGGCCCGCGAGAACCGCAGCAGCACCAGCGCCTCGTAGCGCGCGAACGTCAGCCCGTGCGGGCGCAGGGCGGCGTCCACCGCCTGCTGGAGGATCTGCTGGACGCGCATGACGCTCGTGACCGCGGCCATCGTGCGCGGCTCGCCGATGCGCTCGCCCCACAGCGACGCCGCGCGGGCGATCGGGTCGAAGGGCAGGGGGGCGGACGTGGTCATGACGTGGGCGAACCTAGCAGCGGCGACCCCGCGCGACCCGCGCGTGGCAGGCTGGTGGGTGTGATCGTCGCCTTCAGCGTGGCCCCGTCCGGCGTCGGCGTGGACGGGTCGGCGGGGGAGGACGGGTCGGTCTCCGAGGCCGTCGCCGCCGCCGTCCGCGTCGTGCGCGAGTCCGGCCTGCCGCACGAGACCTCGTCGATGTTCACCTCGGTCGAGGGCGAGTGGGACGAGGTCATGGACGTGGTGCGCCGCGCCACCGAGGCGGCCGGGCGCTACGGCTCACGCGTCTCGCTCGTGCTCAAGGCCGACATCCGCCCGGGCCACACCGGCCAGATCGAGGCCAAGGTCGCCCGCGTGGAGGAGCGCCTGCGGGGCTGAGAGCCCGCCCTCTCCGGAGGTGGCAGACTCGTCTCCGTGGCACGTCCCGATTCACGCCAGGCGGCCCAGGCCGCTGCCCTGTCCTCGGCGATGGCCGGGGCGGTGGACCTGTCCGGCCTCAAGGCGCGCGCCGAGGCCCGGCCCTCGTCGCCCGCCTCGTCCCCGTCCTCCCCGGCTCCTGCCGGTGGCCCGCCCGGCGACGGTGCCGGCGCCCCGGTCACCGTCCTCGACGTCACCGAGGCGTCGTTCCAGGCCGACGTCATCGACCGGTCGATGGACGTGCCGGTCGTCGTCGACCTGTGGGCCGAGTGGTGCGGGCCGTGCAAGCAGCTCTCGCCGGTGCTCGAGAAGCTCGCCGCCGAGGGTGGCGGGGCGTGGGTGCTCGCGAAGATCGACGTCGACGCCAACCCGCGCATCTCGCAGGCGTTCCAGGTGCAGTCGATCCCCATGGTGATCGTCGTCGCGGGTGGTCAGCCGGTGACCTCGTTCCAGGGTGCGCAGCCCGAGCCGCAGCTGCGGCAGTGGATCGCCCAGCTGCTCGACGCGCTGCGCGAGCAGATGCCGGGCATCGCCGCGGCCGAGGCGCGCGGGGGCGGCGAGGTCGAGGCGCCCGCAGAGGAGCCCGAGGACCCGCGGTTCATCGCGGCCGAGGACGCCCTCGAGCAGGGCGACTACGCCGGCGCCCAGGCGGCCTACGAGCAGATCCTGGCCGCGGAGCCGGCGAACGCCGAGGCGCAGGCCGCGCTGGCGCAGGTCAAGTTCCTCGCGCGCGCCGCGTCGGCCGACCCGTCGGCCATCGCCCGCGCGGACGCGGCGCCCGACGACGTCGACGCGCAGATCGCGGCCGCCGACGCCGAGGTGGCCACGCAGCAGATCGGCGAGGCCTTCGACCGCCTCGTGCGCACCGTCGCCCGCACCGCCGGCGACGACCGCGACCGCGCCCGCACCCACCTCGTCGGGCTCTTCGAGCTCTTCGGCACCGAGGACGAGCGCGTCACCACCGCCCGCCGGGCCCTCGCGCGCGCGCTCTACTAGCCGGTCACGCCGGCGACGGAGTGGAGATACGGACACTCAACGTCAGCGGAGCCGCTCCGCTGACACTCAGACACCGCGCAGGCAGGCGTCCGCGCCGCCGGTGATGCCGGCGCGGAAGACGCGGATGCGCTCGTAGCCCGTGCCCGCGGCGGCGACGCCGTCGGTGCCGCGCGAGGCCGTGTCCTCGTCGAGCAGCATCGTCACCGACTCGTCCAGGTCGCCCGGGGACAGGCCGAACGAGCTCTCGGCCGTGCCCACGGCCGCGCTGTAGGCGCCCGCGAGGCACAGCGCGGCGCGGCCGCCCTCGGCCCCGGTGGTCGGGCGCCCGAGGGCGGCGAGGGCCGCGGAGCCGTAGCGGGACGCCAGCAGGGTGCCCGTGGCGAAGTCGCCGATGCGGGCGTGGTCGGCCGCGAGGGGGCCGCCGGTCTCGATGCGCACCGCGGAGGGATCCGCGCACCACGCCACCGGACCCTGGATCGCCCCGCCCGTACCCGGGCACGTCGCCTGCCCGCGCTCGGTGGCCGGCGCCGCCCACGCCCCGCCGCGGCGGCGCACCTCGTCGCCGAACCAGCGGTCGAGGTCGGGCGACATCGCGGTGATCAGCTCGTCGAGGCCCAGGTTGCCCCCGGAGCTCTCGTCGGCCGCCGAGCGGAACGACTGCTGGGTGAACACCCGCTCGCGGCCCATCGACGCGCACGTGCGCGCCTCGCCGTCGAAGCCGTCCTGGAACGACGAGACGCGGTCGAACGCGTTGCCGTGGGCGTCGGCGTTGCGCGGCGAGGTGCCCACGGGGTCGCGGAAGGTGATGAGCGCGCCCATCGCGCCGTCGATGCCGTCGGCGCCGGTGCGCAGGTCGGGCAGGGCGCCGTCGCGCACTCGGCGCAGGAACACGCCCGCGTAGCAGTCGGCCTGGGCCTCGAGCAGGATCGTCGGCGCCGCGCCGAGCGCCCCGTCGCGGTCGAGGCGGCTCTGCACGCTGTGGCCGAACTCGTGCGACAGGACGACCACCACGGCCGCGTCGCCGAAGCCGCGGCGCAGCTGCGGCAGCAGCGACCCGCGGTCCCAGGCGATGATGTCGGCGCGCGGGCAGTAGAACGCCGTGCCGTCGATGTCCTGCGGGTCGGGCAGGCAGGGGACGGCGGCGGCCCCGCTCCGCTGCGACGGGTCGACCGAGAAGTAGCCCTTGAGTGGCGGGAACGCCTGCCCGCCGGCCAGCGGGGGGTACGCCTGGCCCCAGAAGCCCTCGAGGTCGCGCAGCACCGCGGCGGCGAGACGGTCCTCCTCGCCGCCGTCGGTGCCCTCGACGAACGACGGGTCGATGCCCGCGGTGACCTCCGGCCCGGCGACCGCGCGCCCGGAGACCGGGAACGCGCACGCCGACGTCAGCATCACCGCGAGCACGGCCAGCGTCACGACCAGTGCTCGCCCGAGCGATCCCCGCACGGGCGCCATCATGCCCGCGCGATCACCCTCGCGCGGTGCGTTCGACAGCATCCGGTCGAGCGTCCGCGTCGTCGAGACGCAGCCACAGCACCCCGGACGCCGGCAGGGTCACCTCGGCCGAGGCCGGACGGCCGTGCCAGGGGGTCGAGGTGGCGATGACGGCGCCGTAGTTGCCGACACCGCGCCCGCCGTAGACCTCCGCGTCGGTGTTGACGACCTCGCGCCACCGCCCGGTGACCGGCAGGCCGACGCGGTAATTCGGGTGCTCGACCCCGGCGAAGTTGACCAGGCACGCCACGGCGTTCCCGGCACGGTCGTGGCGCAGGAACGACAGGACGTTGCCGCCCGCATCGTTGGCGTCGATCCACGAGAAGCCGGCCGGGTCGAAGTCCAGCTGCCACATCGCGGGCAGCGACCGGTAGGCGGCGTTGAGGTCGCCGACCAGCCGGCGCAGACCGCCGTGGCGCGGGTCGTCGAGCAGCTCCCAGTCCAGCGAGCGCTCCTCGGACCACTCGCGGACCTGCCCGAACTCGCCGCCCATGAAGATCAGCTGCTTGCCCGGGTGCGCCCACATGTAGCCGAACAGGGCACGCACCCCGGCCGCGCGCCGGTCGTCGTCGCCGGGCTGGCGCGTCCACAGCGAGCCCTTGCCGTGGACGACCTCGTCGTGCGACAGCGGCAGGACGTAGTTCTCGCTGTACGCGTACGTCATCGAGAACGTCATCTGGTTGTGGTGGTAGCCGCGGTGCACGGGGTCGCGCCCGACGTAGTCGAGCGTGTCGTGCATCCAGCCCATGTTCCACTTGAACCCGAAGCCCAGGCCGCCGAGGTGCGTCGGACGCGTGACGCCGGGCCACGCCGTCGACTCCTCGGCGATGGTCACCGCGCTCGGGTGGTTCTTGTAGACGGTGGCGTTGACCTCCTGGAGGAACGACACCGCCTCGAGGTTCTCGCGGCCGCCGTAGCGGTTGGGCGTCCACTCGGTGCGCGAGTAGTCGAGGTAGAGCATCGACGCGACGGCGTCCACGCGCAGGCCGTCGACGTGGAACTCGTCGAGCCAGTACAGCGCGTTGGCGACGAGGAAGTTGCGGACCTGCGAGCGCCCGAAGTCGAACACGAGCGTGCCCCAGTCGAGCTGCTCGCCGCGGCGCGGGTCGCCGTGCTCGTAGCAGGGCGTGCCGTCGAACCGCGCCAGCGCCCACGAGTCCTTGGGGAAGTGCGCCGGCACCCAGTCGACGAGCACGCCGATGCCGGCCTGGTGCAGGCGGTCGACGAACCAGCGGAAGTCGTCGGGCGTGCCGAAGCGCGAGGACGGCGCGTAGTACGAGCTGACCTGGTAGCCCCACGAGCCGCCGAACGGGTGCTCGGCGACGGGCAGCAGCTCGACGTGGGTGAAGCCCGTCTCGGTGAGGTACTCGGCCAGCTCGTCGGCCAGCTCGCGGTAGTTGAGCCCCTGGCGCCACGAGCCGACGTGCAGCTCGTAGATGCTCATCGGCTCGGCGTGCAGGCCGCCGGACGCCGCCGAGGCGTCGCGGCGCGCCATCCACTCCTGGTCGGCCCACTCGTGGGTCGAGGTGGTGACGACCGACGCGGGCGCGGGCGGGAGGTCCGAGGCGTAGGCCATCGGGTCGGCCTTGTCGAGCCACTGGCCATCGGGGGTGAGGATGCGGAACCGGTAGCGCGTGCCGGGGGCGACGCCGGGCAGGAAGATCTCCCAGACGCCCGAGCCGAGCGAGCGCATCGGCGTCGCCGTGCCCTCCCAGCTGCCGTGCTCGGTGTCCCAGTCGCCGATCACCCGCACGCCGCGCGCGTGCGGCGCCCAGACGGCGAAGGACGTGCCCTCGACGGCGCCGGACGGGGTCGGCCAGCTGCGGTGGTGCGCGCCCAGGGCGTCCCAGAGCCGCTCGTGGCGGCCCTCGCCGATGAGGTGCAGGTCGACCGGCCCGAGGACCGGCGAGAAGCGGTACGGGTCGTCGGCCACGACCTCGACGGTCTCGCCCGTGGCGCCGTCGGTGTAGCGGGTGGCGAGCCGGTAGCGGGGCAGCGGGCCGGGCACGCCGGCGGCGAAGACGCCCGCCGCGTGCACCTCGGCCAGCGGGTAGCGCCCGGCCGTGGGGCCCTCGTCGACGACGACGTCCACGGCGTCGGCGCCCGGGCGCAGCGCGCGGACGACGACGGTGCCGGTGGAGTCGGGGTCGCGGTGCGGGCCGAGGACGCCGTGGGGGTCGCGGTGCGAGCCCTCCACGAGGAGGTGGACGTCGAGGTCCGAGGGCGCGGGGGAGTGGGTGCGCGCCCGGGTCACCGCTCGGCCCGCCCCACCGGGGTCAGCAGCCGGCGCATCGACCGCAGCGGGATCGCCACCCAGCCGGGTCGGTTGCGGGTCTCGTACAGCACCTCGTACACCGCCTTGTCCAGCTCGTACGCCCGCAGCAGCTCGGGGTTCTCCCGGGGATCGGTCCCGGTGACCTCGGCGTAGCCGTCGCAGAAGGCCGACCGGTTGCGGTCGGCCCACTCCTGCGCGCGGCGCTCGAGCTGCGGATCGGGCTCGTCGGCGGACTGTTCCCACTCCGCGAGCTGGTGGAACGCGGCGTAGTCGAACGAGCGCAGCATGGCCGCGACGTCGCGCATGGGGGAGTCGGGCCGCACGCGGTCGGCCAGCGACTTCGACGGCTCGCCCTCGAAGTCGATGACCAGCCAGCCCGTGGGCGTGCGCAGCTCCTGGCCCAGGTGCAGGTCGCCGTGGATGCGCTGCAGCGTCGACGGCCCGGCCGCCGTGAGCCCGCGCAGCACGCCGGCGATGGCCTCGCGCTGCTCGGCGACGCCGTCGACGGCCGCGGCGGCGCGGTCGAGGCGCTCGAGCATCCAGTCCTCGACGTCGCGGGCGGCGGCCTCGTCGAGCGGGCGGGTGCCCAGCGCGCGGGCCAGCTCGAGGTGCACCGCACCGACGGTCTTGCCGATGCGGTGGGCCTCGCCGGCGAAGTCGCCGCCGACCTCGTCGGCGCGCAGGTCGGCCTCGGCAAGCAGGTCGCGCACGCTCGTCAGGGCCATCGACCAGCCGTCGGCCGAGTTGGACGCGTAGCTCTGCAGCATGGCGACCGTCATCGGCTCGCCGTCCAGCTCGCCCTCGATCGCCCCGAGCAGGGGCGCGACCTCGCCGCTGCCCTCGCGACGCAGGGCGCGGTGCAGCTCGAGGTCGGGGTTGAGACCCGTGGTGGCGCGGCGGAAGAGCTTGAGGATCGCGCGCTCGCCGTAGATCACCGAGCTGTTGGACTGCTCGCCCAGCAGCGGGCGACCGGGACCCACGATCGGCGCCTCGGAGCCCGGCTCGGCGACGAAGCGCAGCGGGCCGCGCGTCGCGTCCTCGGTGATCAGCGCGAGGAACAGGCGGCTGATGCGCCCGTCGGCCAGGCCGTCGTAGACCACGTCGTCGCCGCGCCGGCCGATCACCGCGTGCTCGAGGTCGCCGGGCGGCTGGTGCTGCGCCCCGAGGACCAGCTGGTAGCGCTCCTCGGCGTCCGCGTCGGTGAACGCCACGGCGATCACCGCGTGCTCGACGGTGGGCGTCTCGTCCGGGCTGGAGATCACCGCGTGCGACACCGTGCGCAGGCCGGCGATCTCGCGACCCTTGGCGGGGAACCAGCGCTGGCCGGGCAGCCACGCGAGCAGGGCGTCGTGCAGGCCGCCGAGCGGATCGGGCGACCCGTCGGGCGGGCTCGTGGCGGGCATCAACGCTCCTCCGCCGGATGGATCGAGAACCAGTAGAAACCGTGACCGGGCAGGGTCAGCAGGTACGGCAGTTCCCCGATCGCCGGGAACGGCACACCCCCCGTGAGCTCCGTGGGCACGAAGTCCTTCCACGCGATGAGGTCGAGCTCCACCGGCTGGGGGAAGCGCGACATGTTGTTCACGCACAGCACGGTGTCCTGGTTGCCGTCGTCGTCGGTGTGCTCGCGGACGTAGGCCAGGACGCTCGGGTTCGAGCCGCCGAGCTCGTGGAACGAGCCGAGCGCGAACGCCGGGTGCTGCTTGCGGATGTCGATCATGCGCCGGTTCCAGTGCAGCAGGCTCGCCGTCGAGTTGGACTGCGCCTCGACGTTGACGGCCTGGTAGCCGTACACCGGGTCCATGATCACCGGCAGGTTGAGCCGGCCCGGGTCGCAGGTGGAGAAGCCGGCGTTGCGGTCGGGCGTCCACTGCATCGGGCTGCGGACACCGTCGCGGTCGCCCAGCCAGATGTTGTCGCCCATCCCGATCTCGTCCCCGTAGTAGAGGACGGGGCTGCCGGGCAGGCTCAGGAGCAGGGCGGTGAACAGCTCGAGCTGGTTGCGGTCGTTGTCGAGCAGCGGGGCCAGGCGCCGGCGGATGCCGATGTTGGCCTTCATCCGCGGGTCCTTGGCGTACTCCGAGTACATGTAGTCGCGCTCGTCGTCGGTGACCATCTCGAGCGTGAGCTCGTCGTGGTTGCGCAGGAAGATTCCCCACTGCGCGTTCACTGGGATCTCCGGCGTCTGCGCGAGGATCTCCGAGATCGGGAAGCGGGACTCCCGGCGGACCGCCATGAAGATGCGCGGCATCAGCGGGAAGTGGAACGCCATGTGGCACTCGTCGCCGCCGACCTCGGCGTCGCCGAAGTACTCGACGACGTCCGACGGCCACTGGTTCGCCTCGGCGAGCAGCACGCGCCCGGGGTACTCGTCGTCGACGACCTTGCGCACCCGCTTGAGGAACTGGTGGGTCTCGGGGAGGTTCTCGCCGTTGGTGCCGTCACGCTCGTAGAGGTACGGCACGGCATCCAGGCGGAAGCCGTCGATGCCCAGGTCCAGCCAGAAGCGCAGCGCGTCGATCATCGCCTCGCACACGGCCGGGTTGTCGAAGTTCAGGTCCGGCTGGTGGGAGAAGAAGCGGTGCCAGTAGAACTGGCCGCGCACCGAGTCGTAGGTCCAGTTCGACGACTCGGTGTCCACGAAGATGATGCGCGCCTCGGACCAGCGGGTGTCCTCGTCGGACCAGACGTAGAAGTCGCCGTACGGCCCGTCGGGGTCGCGGCGCGACTCCTGGAACCAGTAGTGCTGGTCCGACGTGTGGTTCATGACGAGGTCGGTGATCACGCGGATGCCGCGCGCGTGCGCCTGGTCGAGGAACTCGACGAAGTCGGCCACCGTGCCGAACTCGGTGAGCACCTTGCGGTAGTCGCGGATGTCGTAGCCGCCGTCGCGCAGGGGCGAGTCGTAGAACGGGGGCAGCCAGAGGCAGTCGACCCCGAGCCACGCCAGGTAGTCGAGCTTGTCGGTGAGCCCGCGCAGGTCGCCGAAGCCGTCACGGTTGGAGTCCGCGAAGGCCCGCACGAGCACCTCGTAGAAGACGGCGCGCTTGTACCAGCTGCCGTCGACCGGGAGCGTCCGTGCGTGCCGGAAGTCGGCGGCGCTGGGTTCCTCGACCGCCTGGCCGCCGTTGTCCTCGGTGCGGTCCCGGACGTGCTCGCGGGCGACGACGTTCTCCCCGGTGGCGGCGGTGCTGGTGGGTGCACCGTCGCTGACTCCCTCGTTCATCACCCGTCACGCTAGTGGTCGGGGCCCCGGCGCCGCCGCACGCCCCGGCGCCCTGCTCAGGTGGCGTCTCGGCTGTCGAGCACGTGCCCCTCGACGACGGTCCCGCGGAACTCCCGCGTGCCCCGGGCAGCCGGCCCGGCGCTGCCCGCACCCACCACCGTCACGGCCGGGCCGTGGCGGGCGCTGCCGGCGCGCACGGCCCGGTCGGCGGCGCGGCGGGCGAGCGCCCGGCGCACCGGCGGCACGAGCAGGACGAGCGCGGCGAGCGTCGACAGCAGGCCCGGCGTGACCAGCAGGACCCCGGCCAGCGCGACGTACATGCCGTCGGCGACCTCGGCCTCGGCCGGGCGGCCCCGCTGCGCGGCCTCGACCAGCGCGGTCATCGACCGGCGGCCCTGGCGCTTGATGGCCCAGGCGCCCACGACGGCGGACAGCGCCAGGATCCCGACCAGGCCCCAGAACCCGACGGCCTGGCCGACCAGGACCAGCACGGTGACCTCGACGGTCAGGTAGACCGCGAGGGCGACGAGGATGCGCACTTCTGACCTCCAGAGTGTTCACCCGTGCCAACGCCCGGGGCGCCCGGATCGTGCCCGGACGACCCTCCCGGCCCTACCTCCGCAGCACCGAGATGACGTGCGCGACGTCGCGCCACGGCTCGAGGCGCACGTAGTTGGTCTCGCCCCACTCGAAGGTCTGGCCGCTGACCTCGTCGAACGCCCCGAAGCGGTCGTGGCGCTCGAGGCCCAGCGCGGCCATGTCGAGGTGCAGCGTGCCCTCCTCGATGCCGAACGGGTTGAGCGTCACCACGCACAGCACCGTGTCGCCGGACAGCGGGTCGGTCTTCGAGTACGCCAGCAGCGCCTCGTTGTCGGTGTCGTGGAAGCGCAGGGTGCGCAGCTGGCGCAGGGCCGGGTGGTCCTTGCGCAGCTGGTTGAGGCGCGTGATCCACGGCTCGAGGCTGCGGCCCTCGGCGAGCGCGCCGGCGAAGTCCCGCGGCCGCAGCTGGTACTTCTCCGAGTCGAGGTACTCCTCGCTGCCCGGGCGCACGGCCTGGTGCTCGAAGAGCTCGAAGCCCGAGTACACGCCCCAGCTCGGCGCCAGCGTCGCGGCCAGCGAGGCCCGGATCGCGAACATGCCCGGACCGCCCTCCTGCAGCGACTCGTGGAGGATGTCCGGGGTGTTGACGAAGCAGTTCGGGCGGCACTCGTCGAGCCGGTCGCGGTGCATCTCGAAGAACTCGCGCAGCTCGTCGCGACCGGTCCGCCACGTGAAGTACGTGTAGGACTGGCTGAAGCCGGCCTTGGCCAGCCCGAACAGCCGCGCCGGGCGGGTGAACGCCTCGGCCAGGAACACGACGCCGGGGTCGCGGCGGTGGACCTCGGCGATCAGCCAGGCCCAGAAGTCCGGCGGCTTGGTGTGCGGGTTGTCCACCCGGAAGATCCGGACCCCGTGCTCCATCCAGTACAGGACGATGCGCAGGACCTCGGCGTAGATGCCGTCGGGGTCGGTGTCGAAGTTGACCGGGTAGATGTCCTGGTAGCGCTTCGGCGGGTTCTCGGCGTAGGCGATGGTCCCGTCGGGGCGGATCGTGAACCACTCCGGGTGCTCGGTGGCCCACGGGTGGTCGGGGGCGCACTGCAGCGCGAGGTCCAGGGCGACCTCGAGGCCCAGCTCCTGGGCGTGGGCGACGAAGGCGTCGAAGTCCTCGATCGTGCCGAGCTCCGGGTCGATCGCGTCGTGCCCGCCCGCGGCCGAGCCGATCGCCCACGGCGAGCCGACGTCGTCGGGACCCGGGGTGAGCGTGTTGTTCGGCCCCTTGCGGTTGACCGTGCCCACCGGGTGGATCGGCGGCAGGTAGGCGACGTCGAAGCCCATGGCCGCGGCGCGGTCCAGCTCGCGGGTCGCGGTGGCGAACGTCCCGTGCACCGGGCGGCCCTCGGCGTCCCAGCCGCCCGTCGAGCGGGGGAAGAACTCGTACCAGGCGCCGGCCAGCGCGAGCGGCCGCTCCACGAACACGTGGTGGGTCTCGCCCTCGGTGACCAGCTCGCGCACCGGGTGCTCGGTCATCGTCCGGTGCACCGGCTCCGAGAGCGCGCGGGCCAGGCGGTCGGGCAGGTCGCGCTCGCTCGCGCGGAGGTCCTCGGCGGCCCGGGTCAGCGTGCGGGCGAGCTCGAGCACCGGGGGCATGGCGATGCCGCCCGTGCGCCCCCACGCCGCCGTCGACGCCTGACGCGACGAAGGAGCGGCAGGGGTCGAATCGGCTTGGCGTGGATGGTCGACGGTGCCCGACTCGTCGCTGCCGGCCGGCGGGGTGTCGCGCAGGCGCTGCTCGATGCCGTCGGCGGCGCGCTCGAGCAGCCGCGCCCCGGTCTCGAGGTCGTTGGACAGCTCGGCGGCGCCCTGGCCCGCGCGGGTCTTGACCTCGACGGCGTGCCGCCAGGTCGCCCACGGGTCGCCCCAGGCGTCGACCCGGAAGCTCCACAGACCCTCGGCGTCGGGCACGACCTGGCCGGCGAAGCGGTCGGTCAGCGGGCCCGTCGGCACCATCCGCGTGCTGCGCGGCGCCTCGTCGCCGCAGGGGATCACGACGTCGGCGACGTGCGCGTGGCCCGCGGTCGAGCAGCGCTGCCAGACGAGCGTCGCCGCGACGGCGTCGTGGCCCTCACGCCAGACCGTCGCCTCGACCGGCACGACCTCGCCGACCACGGCCTTGGACGGGAACCGCCCGCCCGAGATCTCGGGCGTGACCTCGTCGATCCCGATGCGGCCCTGGGCGACGCGGTGGCGGTCGATCGAGGCCGTGTCGGTGGAGACCGTCGGCGTGGCGCGGGGGCGCTCGGCCGTCGTGGTGGGGGCGGTCGTGGTGGTCGCGGCGTCGATCGCGTCGGCGTCGGTGGCCGGCGCGCCGGCGGGCTCCTCGCCCGGGACGTCGGCGCCGTCGGGGTCGACGTCGGTGACGTCGCCGGGCGCCGCGCCGGCGGAGCGGATGGTCGCGGGGCCGGAGTCGACGGCGGGCACCTCGTCACGCGCAGTGTCCGGCGCGAGGCTGTGGACGTGGTCGTCGGGGTGCACGGTGATCGGTCCGACGCCGAGCGGGTCGTCGTCGGAGACGGTGCCGTAGCGCGGGGTCGCGGAGCCGTGTCCCGTGGACACGGTCGGCGACGGCTCGACCGGGCCGGGCACGGCGGCCGGCTCCGCGGCGGGGGCGTCCTCGTCGTCGGCACCGGCGACGTCGCCCGCGACGCCCAGCCCGGCGGCGCCGGCCGCGGCGGCGCGCCCGCCGGGAACCGACGGTGGGGCCGTCTCGGACGCCGAGCCGTGTCCCGAGGACACGGTCGGCGAGGGCTGGATCGACCCGGCGGCGCGGCTCGGGGCCGTCTCGCCGGGGGCGTCGTCGGCGTCCCCGAAGTCGGCGGCGGTGCCGGCGGCGACGCCCGCGGCGCCGAGCCCGGCCGCACCGGCCGCGGCGGCGCGCCAGCCCGGGCCGGACTGCGCGGCGGTCTCGGCCACGCTCTCGGAGGCGGACGTGTCCCCGGGCTCGGCCGGCGTCACGGGGGAGGAGACCGGGGCGTAGGGGGTGCGCGGCGCGAACCAGGAGGGGTCGCTGGCCGGGGGCGTCGGTCCCTGCGCGGTGTCCGGGCCGGGCGCCTGGTCAGGATCGCGGTCCGACGGCTCACTCATGTCGCGTCCCCTACCCGTGACCGGCGGGTTCGATGCGGAGGGTCGTCCGGGGGTCGACGAGGTGCGGCCGGTGGCGAGCCCCCACGGCGGGGTCGCGGGACGGCGCCAGGGCGGCAGGGACGGCGCCGGCGGGCGGGAGGCGTCGAGGCCGGGCATGTCCGCGCCGACGGCCCGGAAGCCGTGCGGGGGCGTCAGGTCGGCGTCCGACCCCGGCGTCGTGCCGGCGGCCGGCAGGGGGCCCGACGGCGGGTGGTCGGCGGGGTCGGGGGAGGCGAACGGCCCCGACGGCGCGACCGACGAGGGCATCGGGATGCCGCGGGCCGGGGTCCCGGTGCCGCGGCCGGGGACCGGGAACTCGCCGGTCGTGGGCCCGTGGGGACGCGCGTCGGGCGGCGGCGGGGGACCGACCTCGACCTCCTCGGCCGGGCCCCAGCCGCGCCGGCGGCGTCGCCAGGACCCCGAGGCCGGGCCAGTCACGGCCTCGGCGTGCTCCTCCTGCGCGGCGGGGGCGGGGGCGAAGGCGGGCGCGCTGGCGCCGTCGGAACCGACCGCGGGCTGCTCGCCGGTGCGGTCGCGGGGACCGTCCTCACCCGCTCGGCCGACCCCCTCCGCACCGCTCGACCGCCGTCCGGACCGCCACCATCTCCCCAGCGCGCTCACGCGACGCAGCGTAGTCGGGGGATCGATCCAGTCCAGGTGGGCCCGCACGGCGCGTCGGGGGTCGCGCCGTAGTCTCCCGGCGCGTGAAGGCTCTGCGTCGCTTCTCCGTCCGCGCCCAGCTCCCGGCCGCCCTCGCGCCGCTCCAGGAGCTCGCCACGAACCTGCGGTGGACGTGGCACGGCCCCACCCAGGACCTGTTCGCGACCGTCGACGAGGCCGTCTGGCGCTCGTGCGACGGGGACCCCGTGCGGCTGCTCGGCGAGGTCCGTCCGCAGCGCCTCGCCGAGCTCGCCGAGGACGAGGGCTTCGTCGGGCGCGTGCGCGAGCGCGCGGAGGAACTGCACACCTACCTGTCCGAGCCACGCTGGTACCAGGGGCTGCCCAGAAATCCCGAGGGGGCTGCCGAGGTGCCCGCGGCGATCGGCTACTTCTCGATGGAGTTCGGGGTCAGCGAGGTGCTGCCGAACTACTCGGGGGGCCTGGGCATCCTCGCCGGCGACCACCTCAAGGCCGCGAGCGACCTCGGCGTCCCGCTGATCGCGGTGGGGCTGCTCTACCGCTCCGGCTACTTCCGGCAGTCGCTCTCGCTCGACGGCTGGCAGCAGGAGCAGTACCCGGCGCTCGACCCCCAGGGCCTGCCGCTGCACCTGCTGTCGGACGCGTCGGGCGAGCCCCTGCTGGTCGGGGTCGCGATGCCCGAGGGCCGGACGCTGCGCGCCCGGGTGTGGCAGGCGTCGGTCGGGCGCGTGCCGCTGCTGATGCTGGACACGGACATCGAGGAGAACGACGCCGACCTGCGGCAGATCACCGACCGGCTCTACGGCGGCGACGCCGAGCACCGCATCCGCCAGGAGATCCTCGTCGGGATCGGCGGGGTGCGGGCCGTCCGCGCGTTCTGCCGGGCGACCGGCCACCCGGCGCCCGCGGTGTTCCACACCAACGAGGGCCACGCCGGCTTCCTGGGCCTCGAGCGCATCCGCGAGCTCGTCGACGACGCCGGCCTGGACTTCGACCAGGCGCTGACGACGGTCCGCGCCGGCACCGTCTTCACCACCCACACCCCGGTGCCCGCGGGCATCGACCGCTTCCCCGTCGGGCTCGTCGAGCACTACTTCACCGCCGACATGCTGCCGGGCATCGAGCCCTCGCGGGTCCTCGCGCTGGGCCGCGAGCCGGCGGGCGACATGTTCAACATGGCCCACATGGGCCTGCGCCTCGCCCAGCGCTCCAACGGCGTCTCGCAGCTGCACGGCGAGGTGTCGCGCGGGATGTTCCAGCAGCTCTGGGGCGGCTTCGACGCCCCCGAGGTGCCGATCGGCGCGGTGACCAACGGCGTCCACGGCCCCACCTGGACCGCCCGCGAGATGGCCGGGCTGACCGCCGGCGCGTCCGGCGGGGGCCCGGAGCTCTTCGGCGTCTCGGACGCGCTGCTCTGGGAGATGCGCGGGACGCTGCGGCGGCGCCTGGTCGAGGAGGTCCGCCGGCGGGTGCGCGCGTCGTGGCTGCAGCGCGGGGCGTCCGAGCCGGAGCTCGCGTGGACCGAGCGCGTCTTCGACCCCGACGTGCTCACCATCGGCTTCGCCCGCCGCGTCCCGACCTACAAGCGCCTCACGCTCATGCTGCGCGACCCCGAGCGGCTCAAGGCCATGCTGCTCGACCCCGAGCGCCCGCTGCAGCTGGTGATCGCGGGCAAGTCGCACCCCGCCGACGAGCAGGGCAAGCGCCTCATCCAGCAGATGGTCCGCTTCGCCGACGACCCCGCCGTGCGCCACCGCATCGTCTTCCTGCCCGACTACGACATGTCGATGGCCCGCTACCTCTACTGGGGCTGCGACGTCTGGCTGAACAACCCGTTGCGTCCGCTCGAGGCGTGCGGCACCTCGGGCATGAAGTCGGCGCTCAACGGCGGGCTGAACCTGTCGGTGCGCGACGGCTGGTGGGACGAGCTCTACGACGGCCGCAACGGCTGGGCGATCCCGACCGCCGACGGCGTCGACGACCCCGACCGCCGCGACGACATCGAGGCCAACGCGCTCTACGACCTGCTCGCGACGCAGGTCTCGCCGCTGTTCTACGACCGCGGCACCGACGGCGTCCCCGACCGCTGGACCGCCCTCGTGCGCCACACCCTCGCGACGCTCTCGCCCAAGGTGCAGGCGACGCGGATGGTCACCGACTACGTCGAGCAGTGGTACGCCCCGGCGGCCCGCTCGGCGACGCGCGTGGTGGCCGACGGCTTCGCGGGCGCCAAGGAGCTGGCCTCCTACCGCGCCCGCCTCGACGCGGCGTGGTCGTCGGTGACCGTCGCCGAGGTCGACGCCTCGGGCGGCGCGGACACCCCGGTGCTCGGCGCGCCGATGACCGTGCGCGCCGAGGTCGTGCTCGGGGGCCTCGACCCGGACGAGGTGCTGGTGCAGGCCGTCGTGGGCCGGGCGGACGACGCCGACGAGCTCACCGAGTCGACCGTGCAGCCGATGACCTCGATCGGCGCGGGGCACGAGGGCTCGCACCGCTTCGAGGCCGTCGTCGCCCTGCCCCACGCCGGGGTCCTGGGCTACACCGTGCGCGTCCTGCCGCGCCACGACCTCCTCGCCGCGCCGGCGGAACTGGGGCGCGTGGTGCTGCCGGCGTAGCCGACCTCGGTGGCGAGACCCGCGCTCAGCGCGGGGATCGCCACCGAGACGGAGCCGGGCACGGTGTCGCTGCGTCGAACCAGGCGTGAGCACTCCACAGCTGGCCCTCCTCCGTCGACGCATCCGCCACCAGCACGGCGTCATCTCGCTCGACCAGGCCCGTGCGGCGGGCCTGAGCGACGACGCGGTCCGGCGCCGGGTCGCGTCGCACGCGTGGTGGCCGGCGGGGCCGCGCGTCTTCCAGGTCGCCGAGCACGACGAGACCCCGGCCTCGCGCACCTGGGCGGCGATGCTGTCGCTCGGCGAGGACGCGGTCCTCGTAGGGCGCTCGGCCGCCTGGTGGTGGGGCTTCCTCGACACCGCCCCGGGCCTCGTCGAGGTGGCGGTCGACCGTCCGCACCAGCCCCGCCCGCGCGACGGCGTCCGCCTGACCCGCCGCACGGTCGACGCCGCCGACCGCACCCGGTTGCGGGGTCTCGCCGTCACCACCCGGGAGGTGAGCGTCCTCGACGGCGCGGTGTCCCTCGGTCTCGACGAGGGCGCGCGCCTCGTCGACCGCGCGCTCCTGCGGAAGCGGGTCGATCTGGCTGCCCTGCACCGCGCCCACGCACGGCGGCCGGGGCGCCACGGTGCCGCACTCGCGGCCCGCCTGCTGGCGCTCGCCGACGGCGCCGCCCGCTCGGAGGCGGAGCGGCGGGCCCACCGCCTGGTGCGTCGAGCCGGCCTCACCGGGTGGCGCGCCAACGCCGAGATCATCCTGCCGGGGTTCGGCCGCGTCCTGGGTGACCTGGTGTTCGAGGCCGAGCGCGTCGTCGTGGAGATCGACGGCTGGGCGTACCACCGCGACCTACGCGCGTTCCTCCGCGACGGTCCGCGTCAGTCGGCGCTGGCCGCCGCCGGCTGGGTCGTCCTGCGCACCCACTGGTACGAGCTGCACGAGGATCCCGACGGCTTCGTCCGGGCGCTCCGGCGCTGCCTCGCGGGCCGCGCCGGACTTCGGTGACGAATCCCGCGCTCAGCGCGGTTCCCGCCACCGAAGTCCCCTCAGACCCCCGGCACCGCCCGCAGCACCAGCGCCGTGTGGGCCGGGACGGTGAGCACCTCGCCCGCCGGGAGCTTGTCCGCGGGGTCGGGGGCCCCGGTCGGCGTACCGGCGTCGAGCACCGGGACCCAGGCGGCGTCGCCGTAGGCGTCGGGGAGCACCACGTCCACCGCCGAAGACCCCGCGTGCAGCACGAGCAGCAGGGACGGCGCGCCGTCGATCCGCACCACGAGCGTCCGGCGGTGGTGGTGGAAGTCGGGCTCGGTCAGCTCGCGCGCGTCGGGGTGCAGCCAGGCGATGTCCGGGGCGGCGCCGTCGGGGTCGGTGTCGGCGCGCCCGTAGAAGAAGTCGGTGCGCCGCAGGGCCGGCGTCGCGCGGCGCAGGGCGAGCGCGCGGGCGACGAAGTCGACGAGGTCCGGCTTCGACAGCGCCGTCCAGGACCGCCAGGAGGTCTCGTCGTCCAGCGAGTACACGTTGTTGTTGCCGTGCTGCGTGTGGCCCAGCTCGTCGCCGCCGAGCAGCATCGGGGTGCCCGCCGAGAGGAGCAGTGTCGCGAGCAGGTTGCGCGCCTGCCGGGCCCGCAGCGCCAGCACGTCGGCGTCGGACGTCGGCCCCTCGACGCCGTGGTTGGCGGAGCGGTTGTCGTCGGTGCCGTCGCGGCCCCGCTCGCCGTTGGCGTCGTTGTGCTTGCGCTCGTAGGACACGAGGTCGGCGAGGGTGAAGCCGTCGTGGGCGGTGACGAAGTTGACCGACGCCGCCGGGGTGCGCGCGGGCCAGTAGAGGTCCGACGACCCCGCCACCCGCGTCACGATCTCCGAGAGCGGCCCGTGGCCCCGCCAGAAGTCGCGCACGCCGTCGCGGAAGCGCCCGTTCCACTCCGCCCACGCCGGCCCGAACCCGCCGACGCGGTAGCCCTCGCCGGTGGCGTCCCACGGCTCGGCGATGAGCTTGACGGTCGAGAGTACGGGGTCTCCTGCGATGTCGGTGAGCAGCGGCGCGGCCGCGTCGAACGCCCCGCCGCGCGGGCGGCCGAGGGTCGAGGCGAGGTCGAAGCGGAAGCCGTCGACGCCCATCGTCGTCACCCAGTACCGCAGGGAGTCGACCACCAGGGCCCGGACCAGCGGCGACGCGGGGTCGAGCGTGTTCCCGCAGCCGGTGAGGTCGACGTCGCGGCCCCGGGAGTCGAGCGCGTACCAGCCGGCCGCGTCGAGCCCGCGCCACGACAGCGACGGGCCGTCGGCGCCGCCCTCGCAGGTGTGGTTGAACACGACGTCGAGCACGACCTCGAGCCCCGCCGCGTGCAGCGCCGCGACCGTGGCCCGCACCTCCTCGACCTCGCGGCCCGGCGTGGAGGCGTACCGCGGGTGCGGGGCGAGGTAGGCGAGCGTCGAGTAGCCCCAGTGGTTGCCGCGCCCGCGGGCGAGCAGCGAGGGCTCGGCCTGGTTGGCGAAGACCGGCAGCAGCTCGAGGGTCGTGACCCCGAGGCGCACGAGGTGGTCGACGACCGCGGGGTGGGCGAGGCCGGCGTAGGTGCCGCGCAGGTGCTCGGGGACGTCGGGGTGGCGCATCGTGAGGTCGCGGACGTGGGTCTCGTAGATCACCGTGTCCGCCCACGGCACCGCCGGGCGTGCCCCCGCCGCCGGCCCGAGCGGGGCCGTGACCAGGCCGTGGGGCACGACGCCCGCGGAGTCCCGGTCGCTGGGACGGGCCGAGAACGGGTCGTCGCCGGCGAACGGGCGGGCGTCGGCGAGCGAGGTCACGCTGCCCTCGACGCGCCGCGCCCAGGGATCGAGCAGCAGCTTCGCGGGGTTGGTGCGCACGCCGCGCCCCGGCGCCCAGGGCCCGTGGACCCGCAGGCCGTACGGGGTGCCGGGCGCGATCCCCGTCGTCTCGCCGTGCCACCACCCGTCGGCGCCGCGACGGAGCGCGACGCGGCGTTCGTCACCCGTGCCGAGCAGGCACAGGTCCACGGCCTCGGCGCTGGGCGCGGCCGGGACCGCGACGCGCAGGACGTCGCCGTCGAGGTGCGCGCCGCGTGCGTCGGGAGGGGCGGGTGGGGTCGGGGGCATCGGCGCGCATCGTGCCCGATCCGCGGCGGGCCGTCGCCCCGCGGTGAGCGGCGATCCGTCAGGATGGCGGCCGTGACCTCCCCGGCGACCGACCCGAGCGACGCCGACACCGTCATCCGCATGGCCGGCGTGGGCGTGCGCCGCGGCGGGTCCGACCTGCTCGCCGCCCTTGACTGGAACGTCGAGCTCGACGAGCGCTGGGTCGTGCTCGGGCCCAACGGAGCCGGCAAGACCACGCTGCTGCGCCTCGCGGCCGCCGAGATGCACCCGACCACCGGCACCGTCGACCTGCTCGGCGAGCGGCTCGGGCGCGTGGACGTGTTCGAGCTGCGGCCGCGGATCGGGCTGGCCAGCGCCAGCCTCGCCGGGCGCGTGCCGCCGGACGAGGCCGCGCACGACGTGGTGCGCAGCGCAGGCTACGGCGTCCTCGGCACCTGGCGGGAGCGCTACGAACCCGAGGACGACCACCGCGCCACGCTGCTCATGGACATGATGGGCGTCGCCGGGTTCGCGCGGCGGCCCTACGGCACGCTCTCGACCGGCGAGCGCCAGCGGGTGCTGCTCGCCCGCGCGCTGATGACCGATCCCGAGCTGCTGCTGCTCGACGAACCGGCCGCCGGGCTCGACCTCGGCGCCCGCGAGGACCTCGTCGAGCTGCTCTCCGAGCTGGCCGCCGACCCCGACGGCCCGGCGACGGTGATGGTGACCCACCACGTCGAGGAGATCCCGCCCAACTGCAGCCACGCGATGCTGATGCGCGAGGGCCGGGTGGTCGCGCAGGGCCTGCTCGACGACGTGATGACCTCGGAGAACCTGTCGGCGACGTTCGGGCAGCCGCTGGAGCTCACGAGCCGGCGGCGTCGCTTCACCGCGTTCCGGCGATAGGGTCGCGCCCGATCGATCCCCGAGAGATTCCAGGAGGACCGTCGGTGACGGAGTTCGTGCGGCTCGAGGTGGACGGCGGCGTGGGCACGATCCGCCTGGACCGGCCCCCGATGAATGCGGTGAACCGGCAGCTCAACCTGGAGCTGGCCGAGATCTCGGCCGAGGCCGCGGGACGCACCGACGTCCGGGCGGTCGTCGTCTACGGCGGCGAGAAGGTGCTGGCCGCCGGCGCAGACGTCAAGGAGATGGCCGACCTCACCTACTCCCAGATGGCCGAGCGCGCCCACGAGCTGTCGTTCGGCTTCGGCGCGGTCTCGACGATCCCCAAGCCGGTCGTCGCCGCGATCACCGGCTACGCCCTCGGCGGCGGCTTCGAGCTGGCCCTGTCCTGCGACCGCCGCATCGCCGGCGACAACGCCAAGGTCGGCCAGCCCGAGATCCTGCTCGGGATCATCCCCGGCGGCGGCGGCACGCAGCGGCTCGCGCGGCTGATCGGGCCGTCGAAGGCCAAGGACGTGATCTTCACCGGCCGGATGTACAAGGCCGAGGAGGCGCTGGCGCTCGGGATGGTCGACGAGGTCGTCGCCCCCGACGACGTCTACACCCGCGCGCACGCCTGGGCGTCGCAGTTCGTCAACGGCCCGACGCGCGCCATCGCCGCGGCCAAGGCCGCGATCGACCGCGGCCTCGACACCGACCTGCGCACCGGCCTGAACCTGGAGAGCGAGATGTTCGCCGCGCTGTTCGGCACCGAGGACCAGACGATCGGCATGCGCTCGTTCGCCGAGAACGGGCCCGGCAAGGCCCAGTTCCTGGGGCGCTGATGAGCCCGACACAGGCGGAAGTGGACGCCGCCCGCGACGACCCCAAGCTCGCCAACGTCCTGTACCACGACTGGGAGTCGGCGACCTACGACGAGAAGTGGTCGATCTCGTTCGACGAGCGCTGCACGACCTTCGCCGTCGACCGCTTCCGCGGGATCGTCCCGGGCTCCGAGACCTTCGACCACGCCCTCGAGCTGGGGTGCGGCACCGGGTTCTTCCTCCTCAACCTCATGCAGGGCGGCATCGCGCGGCGCGGCACGGTCACCGACCTCTCGCCGGGCATGGTCGAGGTGGCGACGCGCAACGCGTCGGCGCTCGGCCTGGACGTCGAGGGCCGCGTGGCCGACGCCGAGACGATCCCGGTGCCCGACGCGTCGGTCGACCTGGTCGTCGGGCACGCGGTGCTGCACCACATCCCGGACCTCGACGCGGCGTTCCGCGAGATCCTGCGGGTGCTCAAGCCCGGCGGGCGGTTCGTCTTCGCGGGCGAGCCGACGCGGCTCGGTGACCTCTACGCCCGCAAGCTCGGGCAGGCGACGTGGTGGGCGACGACGCGCTTCGCGCCCGCGGCGTGGCTGCGCCCGCAGGCCGAGCTCGACGAGTCGTCGCGCGCGGCGGCGCTGGAGTCGGTGGTCGACCAGCACGTGTTCGACCCCGACCGCCTGGAGCGCTACGCGCACGCCGCGGGCGCGGTCGACGTCCGGGTGGTCACCGAGGAGCTCTCGGCGGCGCTGTTCGGCTGGCCCGTGCGCACCTTCGAGGCCGCGGTGCCGCCCGAGAAGCTGGGGATGGGCTGGGCGATGTTCGCGTACCGCACCTGGCAGCGGCTGTCGTGGCTGGACGGGCGGGTGCTCTCCAGGGTCGTCCCGCGGTCGCTGTTCTACAACGCGCTGGTCACCGGGGTGCGGCCCGCGGAACCCCTGCGCGTGTAGTGCCCTACGCCTTCACCCTCGACGACGTCGCGTTCCTGGCCTCGCCGGCCGGGCGCGACGCCGTCGCGGGGGCGGCGGCGCTGGTGGGCGGGGACCGGCTGCGCGCGGTGTCGACGCTGCGGGCGCGGCTGGGCGACCGGGCCGCGCCGGTGCTCGAGACGGCGCTGTCGCAGGAGCGGGCGCGCGGGCGGGTCCCCGACGGGTGGCTGCTGACCGCCGAGGCGGCCGAGCAGGCCACGGCCGCGCCGGTCGCGGCGCACCGCGCGGCCCGGCTCGCGGGGCGCGACGTGCACGACGTGACGTGCTCGGTCGGGGCGGAGCTGCACGCGCTGCAGGGGGTGGCCCGCCGGGTCGTCGGCTCCGACCTCGACCCGGTGCGCCTGGCGATGGCGCGCGTGAACGTGCCGGGCGTGGCGCTGGTGCGCGCCGACGCCCTGGTGCCGGTCACCCGGGACACGGTGCTCGTGGCCGACCCGGCCCGGCGCACCGCTTCCGGGCGGCGCACCTGGCGCCCCGGCGACTTCGCCCCTCCACTCGACGCCCTGGCCGCCGCGGCGGGCGTGTCTCCTCCGGCTGGCACGTCTCAGCGTGGGGGCCACGCTGGCGTTCAACGCCAGGAAAGCCCCCACGATCTCGTCGTGTCGACGGCGCCGGGGCTCGACTGGTCGGTCGTGCCGTGGGCGTCCGAGGTCGAGCTCGTGAGCCTCGACGGGCGGGTGCGGGAGGCGGCGCTGTGGTCGGCGGGCCTCGCGACCACCCGGCGCCGGGCCACCGTGCTCTCCTCGCGCGCCGCCCCCTGGACCGTCACCGACGACGAGGACGAGCAGTGCCCCGTCGCCCCGGTGGGCGAGTGGATCGTCGACCCCGACGGCGCGGTGGTGCGCGCCGGGCTCGTGCGCCAGTACGGCGCGCGGCACGGGCTGTGGCGCCTCGACGAGCACCTCGCCTACCTCAGCGGCGACACGCGCCCGCCGGGCGTGCGGGCGTTCCGGGTGCTCGAGCACGGGCGCTACGGCGAGAAGACGTTGCGCCGAACCCTCGCCGCGCGGGGCGTCGGGCGCCTCGAGATCCTCGTGCGCGGGCTCGACGTGGACCCCGCCGTGCTGCGGCCCCGGCTGCGCCTGCGCGGGGACGCCGAGGCCACCGTCGTGCTCGCGCGGCTCGCGACGGGGCCGGAGGCGTTCGTGTGCGAGGCGGTCGGTGACGGGGTACCCGCCGACCTCTGACCCCCTGAGGAGGAAACGACCGCATGGATGCCGACAAGGCCCGCCGCGTGCTCACCGAGGAGCGTGACCGCCTGACGGAGCTGGCCTCGTGGAACCGGGAGCACATGCCCGAGACCTCGGTCCAGCAGGAGGGCGCGATGGGGCAGCACCCCGGCGACTACGGCTCCGAGGTCGAGGAGACGATGGAGCGCCAGGGCCTCGCCGACGAGAGCGAGCGCCAACGCGCGGAGATCGACCAGGCCCTCGCCCGTCTCGACGACGGCTCGTGGGGCCGGTGCGCCGTGTGCGGCAAGGACATCGACGACGAGCGCCTGGAGGCGCGCCCGCAGGTCAACACCTGTCGGGAGCACGCCGACGCCGCGTGACGATCTGACGGCGAGACGCCGCGGGCCCGGCCGATCGGCCGGGCCCGCGGTGCGTCCGGGGTCGTTCAGGTCGCGGTGGTCCCGCTCGCCGGGTCGACGTCCTCGTCGCGCAGCCGCACCTCGGGGCCCTCGAGCCGCTCGCCGGGGTCGATGCCGACCGCGTGCTCGGGGTCGTCGATGTCGAGGATCTCGTCTTCGGGGATGTCGTGCATCGCCGCCTCCTCGGCGGAGGCGACCCCACCCGAGATGCCGACGTCCTGGGCGGCGAGGGAGCGGCCCGCGAACTGGTCGGGGTCGGGCTCGGCGGCGGTCAGGCGTCCGGAGCGGCCCTGCCCGGCCTCGGAGCCGATCTCGCCCTCCGAGAGCTCGGGACCGGGCGCCGCCGCGGCGCTCTCGGTGTCGTCGGGGATCTCGCGGGCCAGCCGGTCGTCGAGGGTGTCGCCCTCGCGCTGCCCCGCCACGGTGGTGTCGGGGTCGTCGAGGCCGAACGGCCGGTTCGGGGCGACGTAGAGGGCGTCGAGGCCGTCGGTGCCGGGATTCCCGTCGAGGGTCTCGCCGGACTCCAGCTGGATGCTCGCACCCAGGTCGGGCGACTCGGGGACCTCGTCACTGTGCTCGGGCTCGGTCATGCGCGTGGCTACCCTGCCCGCGGGCGGGACATGTCCGCGCCGATCGTAGGGTCTCCCACCGTGAGGTCGGACCCGCGCCAGCCGCGACTGGTCACGTGGGCGTCGCTGCGCTGGATCGTGCGTCACCGGGCGTGGACGCCGTTCTACCTGGTGCGCTACTGGCGGATGCTCAAGGTCCGGGTCCGCCAGCCGCACATCGTGCTGCGCGGTCTCGTCTTCCTGGGCAAGGGCGTGTCGCTCGAGGCGCGCGAGGGGTTCGGGCGCCTGGAGATCGGGCGGTTCGTGCACATCGGCGACAACACCCGCGTGCGCTGCCACGAGGGCTCGCTGCGCATCGGGGACAAGTCGGTGTTCGGCAACGAGAACACGATCAACTGCTACCTCGACATCGAGTTCGGCGAGGCGACGCTGCTCTCGGACTGGATCTACGTCTGCGACTTCGACCACCGCTACGCGGACGTGACGGTGCCGATCAAGGACCAGGGGATCGTCAAGTCGCCGGTGCGCATCGGGCCGGAGACGTGGATCGGGACCAAGGTGACGGTGCTGCGCGGCGCCCGCGTGGGCCGGGGCTGCGTGCTGGGGGCGCACGCGGTGGTGCGCGGCGACGTCCCCGACCACGCGGTGGCCGTCGGCGCGCCGGCGCGCGTGGTGCGCGACCGCATGGCCGACTGGGAGGCCGCGGCGGCGCAGCGCGAGGCGCTCGCCGACATCGCGCGGAAGACGGCGCTGGCGGCGAACCAGGCCGTGGGACCGGGAGGCGCGCCGGGGACGTCGGCGGGGGAGCCGGCGGGCCGCCCCACGTGAGCGATCCTTGGGCCTATGGGCCCAGAGATCGCTCACGTGCCGAAGATGTTGCCCGTCGGGATCTTGGGGCGGCCGAGGGGCAGCGGGGGGCCGGGGCGCACGGCGCCGTAGAGCGCGGCGGTCTCGGCGGCGATGGCGGGCCAGGCGAAGTCGGTGTCCAGCCGGGCCCGGGCGGCGTCGGCGCGGGTGCGCGCGGCCTCCGGGTCGTCGAGGCAGCGCACGACGGCGGCGGCGAGGCCCGGCACGTCGCCGGGCGCGAAGGACAGGCCCGTCACGCCGTCGACCACGACCTCCCCGAGGCCCCCGGCGCGTGACGCGACCAGCGGCGCACCGGCGGCCGCCGCCTCGAGCGCGGTGATCCCGAACGGCTCGTAGCGGCTGGGCAGCACCGCGGCGTCGGCGGAGGCGAGCAGGTCGCGCAGGGTGTCGTCGTCGACGTGCCCGAGCAGCCGCACCGAGCGCCGCACCCGCGCCGCGCGGGCCCGCTCGGCGAGCCAGTCGCTGCACGACCCGGTGCCGGCGACGAGCAGCCGCGTCCCGGGGTGCGCGCGGCGGATCGCCGGGAGTGCGGCGACGAGGTCGTGCACGCCCTTCTCCCACTCGAGGCGGCCGAGGTAGAGCAGGGTCGGGGGGCCGCCCGGCTCGGCCCGGGGGCTGTGTCCGGCCTTCGTCGCAGCAGCTCCGCTGCGCTTCGTGCCGCCTGCCCAGCCGGTCGGGTCGATGCCGTTGTGGACGACGGTGACGGCGTCGGGTTCGAGGTCGAAGAGCCCGGACACCTCGGCGCGCATCGCCTGCGAGCACGTGACGACGGCGTCCGCGCGGCGTGCGAGCCACCACTCCACGGAGTGCACCTGCTGGTTGAGCGGCTGGGAGAGCCAGCCGCCGTGCCGCCCGGCCTCGGTGGCGTGGATCGTCGCGACGAGCGGGGCGCCGGTCAGGTCGGCGAGCCCGATCGCGCCGTGGGCGACGAGCCAGTCGTGGGCGTGGACGACGTCGGGTGTCCAGTCGCGCAGCAGCGCCGCGGCCGCGCGGAGCATCGCGTGCCCGAGCCCGAGGGTCCACGCGACGAGATCGCGGACGAACTCCAGGTGCGGGGGGTCCTCGGCGACGCGCAGGACGCGGACGCCCTCGACGTGCTCGAGCGTCGTCGGGTGCGTCTCGGCGTCGGTGCCGGCGGGGTGGCGGGCGACGACGACGACGTCGTGCCCGGCGTCGGCGAGCGCGACCGAGAGCGCGTGGACGTGGCGTCCCAGGCCGCCGACGACCACGGGCGGGTACTCCCACGACAGCATCAGCACCCGCACGCGCGGTCCCTCCCCGCCTTGATCGAGGTGGCTTTCCTGGCCCTATCGGCGTGCTGTGTTGGATTTCGCCAAGCGTGGCCGCCACGCTGGCACATTCAGGCGAGCGACCCTACTCCGGAGTAGCTCGGGGCGGTGTGACGCCGGTCGCCGGGGGCGCGGGCCCGGAGCGCGCGGGCGTCGAGGAGCCCGAACACGTCGTCCTGGGCGGCGAACGCGCGCGCCCGGGACGCCGCGAGGTCGTGCCGGCCGGCGGGCAGGAGGTCGGTCAGCTCGCGGACCCGGTCGCGGTGCTCGGCGGCGCGGCGCCGGGCGTAGTGCGCGGCGGAGTCCTTGGTGACCATGAACGCCCAGTCGCTGGACAGGGCCAGGGCGGCCTGGGTGGCCAGGACGTCGAGGGTGCCGTCGCGCCCCGCCGAGCGCCCGGCCCCGTCGACGGCGGCGAGCAGGCGGCGGGCCACGTCGGCGTTGTCGGCCACCAGGTCGCGCACCGCGAGCCCGTCCCACACCCGCCAGTCCTTGCCCGACCCCCACGACGACGCCGGCAGCACCACGGGCTCCTCGACGTGCCCGGCCTCGACCGCGCCGCGCAGGGTCGTCACCCGCACCCCGGCGTCGGGCAGCGCGCCGAGCACCGCCTCGAGCCACGCCGGCCCCTCGTGCCACCAGTGCCCGAACAGCTCGGTGTCGAACGCCGACACGACCAGCCCGGGACGTCCGCGGCGCGCGCGCAGCTCCTCCAGCCGGGCCCGCACCACCCCGACGAAGTCCGCCGCGTCCCGGGCGACGGCCGCCGCCGCGCGCCCGGGCTCCCAGGGCTTCTTGTCGCCCGGGGCCACGCGCCGCCCCGTGACGCGCGCGGGTTTGAGTCCGGTGGCGTGGTCGAAGGTGTGGAAGTCGCGGTAGTCCGGACCGCCGGGGTAGCCCGCGCGCGGCGACCAGACCCGGTAGGTGACGTCGAGGTCGCGGGCGAAGGCGACGACGTCGGTGCCGTCGACCGGGTGCGCCGCCGCCGTGTCGCCGCGCAGCGCCGGGCCGTCGACGAGGAAGCGCTCGACCCCCGCCGCCGCGTAGTCCTGCTCGAGCCCGGGCGCGTAGCCGCACTCCGGGGCCCAGATGCCGCCGGGCCGCGCCCCGAGCCGGCGGGCGGTGTCGCGCAGCCCCGCGTCGAGCAGGAAGCGGCGCACGCGCCCCGGCAGCAGCGGCGCGAACGGGTGGGTCGCGGGGCCGCCGAGCAGCTCGATCACGTCGCCGTCGACCAGCCGCCGCAGCACCGGCGACGCCCCGTGGCGCCAGTCGCGCTCGAAGACCTCGAGGGCGTGCCCCGCCGCGCGGTGCTCGCGGGTCGCGAGCGCCGGGTCGTGACGGTGCGCCTCGTGCGCGCGCAGCTGCCAGTCCGCCAGCCAGGTGTGGAACGCGCGCAGCGCCGTGGGGTGGTCGAGCTGCGCGGCGAGCACCGGCGTCACGCCGAGGGTGAGGACGTCGCGCTGCCCCCGCGCGGCCAGGCGCTCGAGGACCTCGACGAGTGGCAGGTACGAGTGCGCCCACGCCTGGTACAGCCAGTCCTCGCCCACCGGCCAGGTGCCGTGACGCAGCAACCAGGGCAGGTGCGAGTGCAGTACCAGGCAGAACGTGCCCACCGGTTCCCTCGACAAGCAGGCCCCTCTCGTCGGCCCCCACGAACGGCCGAGTGTCCCACGCCCTCTGTTCCACCGCGGTACCGTGGACTTTCCACCCTGGAGGCCCGATGAGCCTGAACATCAAGAACGAGCAGACCCACGACCTCGCCCGCGAGCTCGCGTCCCTCACCGGCGAGAGCCTCACCGAGGCCGTCACGGTCGCCGTGCGCGAGCGGCTGGAGCGCCTGCGGCTGCGCGAGGGCGTCGATGCGGCACGGCTCGCTGCCGGGCGTGCGATCGCGCAGGACATGGCCCGCCGCCTCGGGCCGTACGACCCCGACGTCGACCCCACCGCGTTCCTCTACGACGACGAGACGGGGCTGCCGCGGTGATCGTCGACTCCTCGGCGCTGGTGGCGATCATCCGCCAGGAGACCGACGCGCACCGGTACGACGAGGCGATCATCGCTGCGACCAGCGCGCGCCTGTCGGCGGCGACCTATCTCGAGGCGAGCATCGTCGTCGACGGAGCCCGCGACCCGGTCCTGAGCCGCCAGCTGGACCGCTACCTGGAGATCATGCGCATCGCCGTCGAGCCCCTCACTGAGCGCCAGGCACGGATCGCCCGCCAGGCCTACCGCGACTTCGGTCGCGGCAGCGGTCACCAGGCGAAGCTGAACTACGGCGACTGCTTCGCCTACGCCCTGGCGACGGACACCGGCGAGCCGTTGCTCTTCAAGGGCGACGACTTCGTCCACACCGACGTCACGCCGGCGGCACCGCGGTGACCAGCAGGTCCAGCGAGGCGTCGAGGTCGTCGTCGCGCAGCACGAAGTCGCCGGCCGTCACGCCGGCGACGTCCGCCGCGAGCTGATCGGGCCACGCCTGCCCGGACAGGGCCAGCGCGATCTGCGCCTCGATCACCGAGCCGCCGTGGCGCGCGTCGAGCTCGCGCAGCCCCGGACCGTGGTGCAGCCCCGCGAGCGACTCCACCGCCAGCCCGGCGTCGGCGACGAGGGCCGCGAGCTCGGCGCCCGTCAGCTCGCGGGTGTGGAACGGGTTGAGCGGGCGGTCGTCCGGCCCGGCGCCGGGGGAGAAGGTGAGCCGGTTGGGCGTGGCGCAGTGCAGGCGCCCGCCGGGGCGCAGCACGCGCGCGCACTCGGCGAGGAAGCCGGGCTGGTCCCACAGGTGCTCGATGACCTGCAGGTTCACCACCGCGTCGACGCTGCCGTCGGCGACCGGGAAGGCCTGCAGGTCCGCGCGCACCGTCGACACCGACGGGTAGCGGGCGCCGACGTGCGCGGCCACCGCCGGGTCCAGCTCGAGGCCGACGACCCGGCGGGCGGACCGGGCGAGCAGCGCCGCGCCGTAGCCCTCGCCGACCCCGGCGTCGAGCACCACCGCGTCCGCGCACCCCGGCGCCAGGGCCAGGTAGACCGCCTCGTGGCGCCGGAACCAGTAGTTCTCCACGTCCAGCCCGGGCACCGTGCGCTCGCCGGTGAGCGGCAGACGGGCGCGGTGGTCATCGTCGCCGTGGGTCACGGGTCGATCATCGCGGAGGAGGGGTGCGCCGCGCCGACCCGGCGAGGACGGCGAGGGTCTCCAGCGTCAGCTGGACCACCTCCTCGTCGCGCAGGGTCCGTCCCCGCGCCACCGCCCGATCGAACTCCGCGGTCCCGCACCGGTTGCGCAGGGTGTCGACGGTGGCGACGACGCGCTCGGCCTCGGCGGGCGCGAACGGGAGCGCGGTGGTCGCGCCGGCGGCGTCGATCGCCCCGTGCAGGACCGCGGCGGCCTCGTCGCGGCCGAGGTGGGTGAAGATCGTGAAGAGGTGGCGGAGCGACAGCCACTGGTTGGCCCAGTCCCCGCCCCGGAACCAGGTCTCGACGACGTCGGGGTACCCGGCGACGGCGGCGGCGAGGTCGCCTCGCGCCGCGCGGAGCGAGAGCTCCTCGGTCCGGACGAAGGCCCGTAGCCAGCGGTTGCCGGCGCTCTCGGCCAGGCGCGTGCTCTCCTGCAGGAGACGGAGCGCCCGGTCCGGGTCCTCGCGCTCCCAGGCGAGACCGGTGGCGTACGCGGCCTGCGCGCGGGCGGTCGGCGCGCCACTGCGTTCCGCCGCGGCGCACGAGAGGTCGGCGAGGCGCCGGGCCTCGGTGACGTCCCCGAGGCTGGTCGCCGCCACCGAGCGCATGTAGAAGCCGTGCGCGGTGAGGCCGGCGTCCCGGGAGAGCTCCGCGACGTCGACCATGCGGTCCATCGCCGCGAGCGCGGCCTCGGTCTCGCCGCGGTAGAACAGGGCGTTCCCCAACGCCCGCTCGGCGAGCCCGGTGGTCGGGACGCCCAGACGCGCCGCGCTCTCCACGGCCTGGCGGCCGGCGACGACGGCCCCGGTCAGCTCACCGCGCACGAAGCGGCCGTAGGCGACCATCCCCAGCACGATCGGGAACAGCGGCCGACCGTCCGCCTCCGGCACGCTCGCGACCGCCTCGGCCCAGCGGCAGACCTCGTAGCGGATGGTGCGGAAGGCGAACTCCCGCACCGAGGTCACGAGCTCGAGCGCGACGTCCAGCTCGCCGAGCGCGAGGCTCGTGGCGAACGCCTCGCGGAGGTCGTCCATCTCGCGGTCGATCGCCTGGATCCAGCGTCGCTCCCGGGGCCCGCCGAGCTCGCCGTGAGCGGCGCGCGCCGCGTCGAGGGAGGCGCGGGCGTGGGCCAGCCGGATCGCCTCGGCCTCGGGGCGGGCGTCCAGCTGTGTCCGGGCGAACGCCCGCAGGGTCTGCAGGAGACGGAAGCGTGTCTCGTCCTCGACCTCGCGTGCGACCACCATCGACTTGTCGACCAGCGCGGAGAGCAGGGCCGCGACGTCCGCGCGGTGGAGACCGCGCTCACTGCACACGTCCTCGGCCCGGCGCAGGGTGAAGCCGCCGGCGAACACGGACAGGCGCGCGAACAGGGCCTGCTCCGCGGGATCGAGCAGGCCGTGGGACCAGTCGACGACGTCGAGCAGGTCGCGACGACGGGTGTGCGGGGTGTGGCGGCCCGCGAGCAGCCGGAACCGTTCGTCGAGACGTTCGACGATCTCGGCGACGGTCATCGAGCGGACGCGGGCGGCGGCCAGCTCGAGCGCGAGGGGCAGCCCGTCGAGCCGGATGCAGATCTCCGCCGTCGCGGCCGACGACCTCGCGTCGAGCGCGAAGTCGTGGCGCGCGGCGGTCGCCCGGGCGGCGAAGAGCGCCACCGCCGGGGACGACCGCACTTCGCCGATGGGTGCGGCGGCGGACGCCGGCACCGCGAGCGGGGCCAGGGCGTAGGTCGCCTCCCCGGGGAGCCCGAGCGGTTCGCGGCTGGTGGCGAGGATCCGGACGTCCGGGCACCACCGCAGGATGCGGGAGACGAGCGGGGCCACGGCCTCGAGCACGTGCTCGCAGTTGTCGAGCAGGAGGACGAGCCCCCGGTGCCGCAGGGCCTCGACGATCGAGTCCTCGAGGGACCGCTCGGGACGTCGTTGGAGGTCGAGCTCGTTCGCGAGCGCCGCGATCGCGGCCTCGGGCCAGCGCACGGCGGCGAGCTCGATCCACCGGACCCCGTCCGGAGCCTGCGGCGCGAGCTCGGGGACGAGCTCGTGCGCGAGTCGCGTCTTGCCGACCCCGCCGGGCCCGGTGAGCGTCACGAGCCGGCTCCGGGCGAGCTGGGCGCGGACGACGTCGATGTCCTCCGTCCGACCCACCAGCGCGTCGAGGTCGACCCGCGCCCCCGCGCTCGCGCGGACCGGCGGGGGCGGCCGGTCGAGCCCCGGGTCCTCCGTCAGGATGTCGTTCTCCAGGGCGCGGACCTCGGCCGTCGGGCCCAGCCCGAGCTCCTCCCGCAACAGGCGCCGCAACTGCTGCGCCCGCCGCAGTGCCTCGGCCGGGCGACCGGACCGGTAGAGGGCCAGCATCAGCTGCGACCAGAGGCGTTCGCGGAGCGGGTGCTCGTCCACGAGCCCCTCCAGCTCGCCGACGACCTCGCGGTGGCCGCCGCAGGCGAGCCGGGCGTCGACCGCCAGCTCGTGGGCGACGAGGCGCAGCTCCTCGAGGCGTCCGGCTTCGGCGCGGACCACGTCGAGGTCGGCGAACTCGGCGAAGGCGGACCCGGACCACTCGGCCAGCGCGGCGTCCACCGCGCGTCGGGCTGCCGGGGGATCCCGGGAGAGGAGCCCGCGGGCGTCGTCGACCCCGGCCTCGAACCGGTCGGCGTCGACGGCGGAGGCGGGGACCGCGAGCCGGTAGCCGGGCGGGCGGTTCTCCAGGCCGGGCCCGTCCGGGCCCGTCTCCAGGAGCCGGCGCAGGCGCGAGAGGTGTGTCTGGAGCGTCGGCACCGCCGTCGCCGGGGCGTCGTCGGCCCACAGCACGTCGACGAGGCGGTCGGTGGAGACCACCTGACCCCGCCGGGCCAGCAGGACCGCGAGCAGGAGACGCGGTTTCGGGCCGCCCAGGGGCAGGACGTGGCCCTCGGTGACGATCTCGAGGGCTCCGAGGACCCGGAACTCCATCGAACGAGTGTGCCGCATCCGGACCGGATGACCGAAGAGTCACCGATGAGCTGTCCGCGCCTTGCAAGGGCGGTCGCGCAGCCTCGGTCCGGTCGAGACCGGGTCGGCCGGTCTCGCGACACGGAGGGGCACAGCATGAAGATCAGGAAAGAGGACATGGCGGCGTCCATCGACGTGCCGGGGGCCGTGGCACGGCAGCGCCAGGACTTCGGCGAGGCCTCCGGCTACGGCACCATCGCCGGCGAGTACTTCTCGCTGGGGGCGGGCACCGACATCGCCCCCCTGCTCGCCGGCCTGCCCGGCGACAGCTGCCACGCCCCGCACTGGGGCTACATGCTGGAGGGGCAGGTCACGGTGACCTACGTGGACGGCACCGAGGAGTCCCCCGAGGAGGGCGAGCTCTTCTACTGGCCCCCCGGCCACTCCGTGCGGGTCGGCCGGGACGCCGAGGTGATCCTCTTCAGCCCCGCGAAGGAGCACAACGACGTCATCGACCACATGAAGACCCAGATGGGCGGCTGAGGTCCCTGGTCGGGCCGCTGGTGCTCACCGGTTCGATCCCGTGCGGATCAGGGTCGCGCCCAGGACGACCCAGGTGACGCCCCAGACGGCGATGGCGCCGAAGTGCGGGAGGTCGCCGAGGGCCGCGCCGGCGGGGATGGTCGCGAGGGGCCAGGCCCCGGCGGCGAGGGTGGCCCACCGCGGCAGGGCGGCGGGGCCGCGGACCATGCCGACCGCGGCGACGATCAGGCCCACGGCGGCGAGCACCATGAAGACGCTGAACAGCAGGATCGCGGTGTCCTCGTCGACCAGGGCGTAGGCGTGGGCCAGCCCGAAGAGCGTCATCGCGGCGGCGGCGACCGCCAGCGCGACGGTGACGAGCCCCGAGGCGCCCACGGCGACGGCGAGGCGGCGCAGCCCCACGAGACCTGCGGCGAAGAGCAGCGCGGCGGGCACGACGGTGGCGAACCAGGCGGCGCCGACGGCGTCGGGCGCGACCGCCCCGACGGTCCCGAGGACGACGACGACGGCGCCGGCCAGGGCGGTCGCGATGCCGGCGGGCCGGACGGTGGCGCCGGTGCGGGGGAGGGTGTCGGTCACGGTGGACCCCTTCGGTGTCGGTGGACGGATCGACGCCGAGCGTGGGTGCCGTGACGTCCCGGCCGGCAGGGACGGACGCCCCCCGGTCCGCCCGGGGCGTCCGGGAGGAAACACCCGCCGCGACCGGGCGTTTCGTCCGCAGACACGGACCGGGGTGGGGTCCCAGGATGGGCGCATGTCCCACGAGGGGGGTGCGCGGACGGTCCGCCCGTGGCTCGCGGCCGCGCTCGCCGCCCTGGGGGTCGCCGAGGCGCTGATCACCGTGGTGGGCGTGCTCGTCACGGGCCTGTCGTTCGCCGCGGCGCGCGACAGCTTCCTGATCAGCAACGCCACGATCGGCACGGTCTGCGCCCTGTGCGGCGGGCTGATCGCCGCCTACCGCCCCCGCAACGCGCTCGGCTGGCTACTGCTCGGGGTGGCCGTCGCGCAGACCGCGACCGCCGCCGTCACGCCCTGGCTGGCCCGCGCGATCGTCGCCGGGGACCCGCGGGCGGTGACGTGGACGGCGACCGTCTACTCGGCGGCGTGGCCGTGGGCGGTCGGGCTGTTCCTGCCGCTGGCGCTGCTGGTCTTCCCGGACGGGCGGCTCCCGGGCCGGGCGCGGTGGCTGCTCGTGCCCGTGGTCGCCAACGGCGTGGCCCAGGTGCTCGCGTTCAGCGCCGACCCCTACCCGCTGGCGCCCGTCGCGGGGTTCGCGCCGGGCCAGGTGGCGCCGGCGTGGTCGGTGCTGGCGATCCGGGGCGTCGACGTCGGCGTGCCGGCCGCGATCACGAACGCCGTGCTCGCGGCGACCTACCTCGCGGGCGTCGTCACGCTCGTCGTGCGCTACCGGCGCGGCGACGAGCGCACCCGTCAGCAGGTGCTCTGGCCCCTGCTCGCCGCGGTGGTCGTGGTGGTCGTCATCGCCGGGACGCGGGCGGTCTGGTCCGTCGCCGCCCCCGGCACCGGCTTCCCGGTGATCTCCACGCTCGCCGTCGCGCTCGTCCCGGTCGCCATCACGATCGCGGTCCTGCGCTACCGCCTGCTCGACATCCGCCTGCTCTGGTCGCGCGCGGTCACCTACCTCGTCCTCACCGCCGCCCTGGTCGCGACGTACGTCGCGGTCGTGGAGGTCGTCACCCGGCTGCTCGGGCCGGCCGACGGCCTGGCCTCGTCCGTCGCCGCCACCGTCGTCGTCGCCGCGGCGTTCAACCCATTCCGTGTGCGTCTCCAGCGCCGCGTCGACACCCTGTTCTACGGCGACCGCAGCGACCCGGTGCGCGCCGTGGCGTCCGTGACCGAGCACCTGGCGACCGGCGCGGACCGTCCCCGCGACGTGCTCCCGGCCGTCTGCCAGGCGCTGCGGCTCCCGTGGGCCGCGCTCGCGGTCGACGGCGAGCCCGCCGGGGAGGCGGGCGCGCGGCCCGCGCTCGTCGAGGTCTTCCCCCTGCGCCACGCCGGGCGCACCGTGGGGGAGCTGCGGGTCGGTGTCCGCTCCGGGCAGGCGCGCCTCGACCCGTCCGACCGGGCGGTGCTCGAGCTCATGGCGCTGCCGATCGGCGTGGCCCTGCACGCCGACACCTTGTCGGCGGCGGTGCAGCGCTCGCGCCAGGAGATCGTGGCCGCCCGCGAGGAGGAACGGCGCCGCCTGCGCCGGGACCTGCACGACGGGCTCGCCTCGGTGCTCACGGGCGTCGCGTTCCAGGCCGACACCGTGGTCACGCTCGCGGACGCCGACGACCGCACCCGCATCGCGGAGCTCGGCGAGGACATCCGCAGCGGTGTGACCGGGGCGCTCGCCGACGTCCGGCGCCTGATCAACGAGCTGCACCCGTCGGCGCTGCACGAGCTCGGGCTGGTCGAGGCCGTCCGGCGGCACGCGCAGCGCCTGACGCGCGGCGACCCGGCCCCGCTGGCGTTCGCGCTGGTGCAGGACGCGGACGGCGAGGTCGGCGAGCTGCCCGCCGCCGTGGAGGTGGCCGCCTACCGCATCCTCGTCGAGGCGCTGACGAACGTCGCCCGGCACGCACGGGCCACCCGCGCCGAGGTCGACATCCGGTGCACGGACGGCGAGCTCGTCGTCGGCGTGCGCGACGACGGACCGGGCGACGGTGCCGGCTGGACCGCCGGCGTGGGGCTCGCGTCGATGCGCGAGCGCGCCGAGGAGCTCGGCGGCCTCCTGTGCGCGGCGCCGACACCGACCGGCGGGCGGGTCGAGGCCCGGCTGCCGCTGGCGCGGGTGGCGGCGTGACGGCGGCGGTGCGGGTCGTCCTCGCCGACGACCACCCCGTGATCCGCGACGGGCTGGCCGCGCTGCTCGGGGCGGTCGAGGGCATCGAGGTGGTCGCCACCGCCGCGAGCGGCGACCAGGCGGTCCGCGCCGTCGTGGGCGGTCGCCCCGACGTCCTCGTCGTCGACCTGCACATGCCCGGCGGCATCGACGGCGTGGAGGCGACCCGCCGGGTGCGCGCCGAGGCGCCCGGGGTCGGCGTCCTGGTGCTGACGATGCTCGACGACGACGCGTCCGTGCGCGCGGCGCTCGACGCCGGGGCGTCCGGCTACGTGCTCAAGGGCGACTCGCGCCAGCAGATCGTCCGGGCCATCCACGCCGTCGCCGCGGGCGCGACCTTCCTCGGGTCGGGCGTGGCGCACCGGGCGCTCGCCGCCCCGGACCCGACCGCGCCGTTCGCTGCGCTCACGGCCCGCGAGCGCCAGATCCTCGACATGCTCGCCACCGGGGTGGCGACGGCGACGATCGCGGCGCGGCTCGGCCTCGCCGCGAAGACCGTCACCAACAACCTCTCGACGATCTTCACCAAGCTCGGCGTCGCCAGCCGGACCGAGGCGGCGCTGCTCGCCCGCGACCACGGACTCGGGGAGCGGCGGTGACGCCTTCCCTCACGGGCTCCGCGGCGGGACGTTGTGGTTGATCCGGAACACGTTGTCCGGGTCCCACGCGGTCTTGATCTCGACGAGCCGCTCCCAACGGTCGTCCTCGTAGCCCGCGCGCACGTCGGCGGGGCGCACGCGCGGCCCGGCGAGGAAGTTCACCAGCGCGCCGCCGTCGCTCCACGGCGCCAGCTCGTCGAGCAGCGCCTGCTCCGCGGCCGCGTCGGCCTCCGTCGGCCCGGTGGGGTGGGGGTAGGCGGCGGTGTAGACGGTGGCGGCGCCCCCGCGGTGCCCGACCGCGTTGGGCACCGCCGGCTCGCGGGCGAGCGCGCCCCCGAGGAACCGCAGCTCCACGACGAAGGCGTTGCGGGGTCCGGCGTGGCGCACCAGCGCCTCGACCGTGCCCGCGTCGAGGCGGTGGAGCACGAGCGAGCGGCTGTTGGTGGCCCGCGGCGTCGCGGGGTCGTTGTGGATCGTGCCGACGGCGGTGACGGGCATGGTCCGCACGGTGTCGAGCCGCGGGGTCGCGGCCCGGCGCACCGGCGCGATGACGTCCTCGCACGTCGCAGGCTCTCCGCACGAGGTGACGCGCACGTGCGCGCAGAACCGGCCGCGCAGCGCCGGCGGGACGACCGGGAGGTCGGGGAACGTCATCAGCGCCACCGAGAGGCTGACCTCGTCCGGGGCCTGCGGCGCGACCGCGAGCAGGGCGGTGAGGACGTCGCCGGCCGCCTCGCCCGGGAAGAACAGCCCGCCGCCGTACAGCTCGGCGAGCTCGACCAGCCCGACCTGCATCGCGGTGACCACCCCGACGTTGCCCCCGCCGCCGCGCAGCGCCCAGAACAGGTCGGGGTGGCTCTCGGCGGTGACCACGCGCAGCTCGCCGTCGGCGGTGACGACGTCGAGGCGCCGGACGTGGTCGGCGGACCAGCCGTAGCGCCGCCCGAGCACCCCGAGCCCGCCGCCGAGCGTGTACGACACGGCCCCGACCGCCGGCGCGGACCCCGCCAGCGGGGCCAGCCCGTACGGCGCGGCCTCGTGCAGCACCGAGGTCCACACCGCACCGGCCGCGATCCACGCGGTGCGGCCGACGGGGTCGACGCGCACCCCGGCGGCCCGTCGGGTGGTCAGCAGCAGGGCGTCGTCGGCGGGGACCGTGATGCCGTGGCCCGTGGCCTGCACCCCGACCGCGAGGCCCGCGGCGCGCGCCGCGCGGACGCCCGCGACGACGTCGGCGGCGCCCGTCGCGCCCACCACGACGGCCGGGTGCTGGGGGACCGCGAGGTCGAAGCCCGCGAGCTCGGCGGCGTAGCCGTCGTCGCCGGGGTGCAGGACGGGGCCGGCGACCCCGGCGAGGGCGTCGGCGAGGATCAGGGCACTCACTCCCGGCGAGGTCGGGGCACCCCGGGGCTCAGGCGGGCTGCGCGGAGGCGCGAGCGTACTCACGCATGGTCGCGATGACCTCGTCCTGCTCGGGGGTGGTGGGGCGCGGCGCGGCGGGGGAGATGCCGCCCTTGTCGCGGTTCATGAGCAGGGGGATGTCGGGCTGGTCCTCGTCGTCGGACACCCGCGCCATCGACCACCGGCCGAACACGCGCTCGGGCACCGTCGTGGCCTCGAGGATCCTGACCCGCTCGTGGCGCACGTCCTCGTAGATCGTCGCGTAGAGGTCGCGGACCACGGTCTCGTCGCCCTCCAGCGCCTGGACGACGTGGTCGTGCCACACCAGTAGGGCCCCGGTGACGCCCGCCTTCGTGTTCTTGGAGCGCGCCGTGCTGAAGATCGCGCCCAGCTCCGCCTTGCGCTCGTGCGCGGGGATGCGCAGGTGGCTGCTGTAGATGAGCCGGAAGACCGGGCCGGGCGCGTCGGTCGCGGGGTCCGTCATGTCGTCGCTCCTTCGTCGTCACCGACGAGTGGTCGGCGCGGCCCGGTGGTCGGGACCCCCGCACGCTAGCCGACGGGTGATCGCGATCACAGCTCTCCAGAGGTCGGGTCGACGACGCCTCGTGGCCGGGCGATGACGGTCCGATGTGGGCGGGCCGACATCGTCCTCGCCGCGGCCCTCGGCTTAGGTTAGGGTGCCCTAACGGTCAGGAACGATCACGCCGACGTCCGAGGAGAACGATGACTCGCGAGCCGGGGCACTCCGGTCCCGACAGCACGAGCCCGACGAGCTCCGAGCCCGTGGACGTCGTCGACGTCCTCGGCGTCGGGTTCGGCCCGTCGAACCTCGCCCTGGCGCTGGCCGTGCAGGAGCACAACGAGCGGTCGCCCGACACCGAGCGCCTGCGCGCGGCGTTCGTCGAGCAGCAGGCCGCGTTCGGGTGGCACCGCGGCATGCTGCTCGAGGGCGCGACCATGCAGGTGTCGTTCCTCAAGGACCTGGTGACGATGCGGGACCCCACGAGCCCGCGCTCGTTCCTCGGCTACCTGCAGGGCCAGGGGCGGCTCGCCGACTTCATCAACACGAAGACGATGTTCCCGTCGCGGATCGAGTTCCACGACTACCTCGAGTGGTGCGCGGCCGACGTCCGCCACCTCGTGTCCTACGGGACGCGGGCGGTCGCGGTGCACCCCGTCACCGGTCCCGACGGCGAGGTCGACCAGCTCGACGTCGTCCTGCGCGACGCGCGCGGCGACGAGGCCGCCACGCGGGTCGTGCGCACCCGCGACCTGGTGCTCGCCACCGGCCTCGTGCCGTGGTTGCCGCCGGGCGTGCAGCGCGGGCACCGCGTCTGGCACAACAGCGAGCTGCTGCCGCGGCTGGCCGACCTCGTGCCCGCCGCGGAGCGCAGCCGGCGCTTCGTCGTCGTCGGCGCGGGGCAGAGCGCGGCGGAGGCGACCGCCTACCTGCACGACCGCGAGGACGCCGCGGAGGTGCACTCCGTGTTCTCGCGCTACGGCTACAGCCCGGCCGACGACACGTCGTTCGCCAACAGGATCTTCGACCCTGAGGCCGTGGACCACTTCTTCGCCGCGCCCGGCGAGGTCAAGCAGATGCTCATGGACTACCACGCCAACACGAACTACTCGGTGGTCGACCCGGAGCTGATCGGGGACCTCTACCAGCGCGAGTACCAGGAGAAGGTCCAGGGCCGGCAGCGGCTGCACGTCCACGGGGCCTGCCGCGTGTCGGCGGTGCGCGCCCCCGAGCCCGACACCGACGGCGACGGTCCGGGCCCGGGCGCCGACGGCCCCGACGTCGAGGTCGACATCCAGTTCCTGCCCACCGGGCAGACGCGGACGATCAGCTCCGACATCGTCGTCTACGCCACCGGCTACCGGCCGATCGACCCGAGCGGGCTGCTCGGCGACGTCGGCGCGTGGTGCCGGCGGGCGCAGGACGGCGAGCTGCTGGTCGAGCGCGACTACCGCCTGCACACCGTGGAGCCGCTCCGCGCGGGCGTCTACCTGCAGGGGCCCACCGAGCACACCCACGGCATCAGCTCGACGCTGCTGTCGACCACCGCGGTGCGCGCCGGGGAGATCCTCGACTCGGTGCTGGGGCACCGCCGGCCCGCCCCGGAGCTGGCCGTCGACCACGACGGACCGGGCGAGCCGGCGACGCTGGGCCCAGGGTGGGGGGACCCGGGGGTGGTGACGCCGTGACGGGACCTGCGCTGGTCACCGGGGCCGCCGGGGGCATCGGGGCGGCGGTGTGCCGCCGGCTCGTGGACGCGGGCGCGCCGGTGGCGCTGCTCGACCGCGACGCCGACGCCGTCGAGTCGCTGGCCGCGGACCTGCGCGCCCGCGGCGGGGACGCGGTGGCGGTGCCCGCCGACGTCACCGACGCCGGCGCGGTGGAGAAGGCCGTCGCGGCGGCCGAGGACGCGCTCGGGCCGCTGACGACGCTGGCCAACGTGGCCGGGGTGCTGCACGTCGGGCGCGTCACCGAGGTCGACGACGCCGACTGGCGCCGGTGCTTCGACGTCAACACCACCGGCGTCATGCACGCCTGCCGCGCGGTCGGCGCGCGCCTGGCCGAACGCGGCGGGGGGTCGGTGGTCACGGTCGCCTCCAACGCCGCCGGCGTGCCCCGCGTCGGCATGGCCGCCTACGCCGCGTCGAAGGCCGCCGCCGTCGCGCTGACCCGCTGTCTGGGCCTCGAGCTGGCCGGGCAGGGGGTGCGCGCCAACGTCGTGTGCCCGGGCTCGACCGACACCGCGATGCTCGACGCCATGGGCGACCTGCCCGCCGACCACGCCGCCCTGGTGCGCGGGTCGTCGGAGACGTTCAAGACGGGCATCCCGCTGGGCCGGGTCGCCGCGCCCGAGGACGTGGCCGAGGTGGTCGCTTTCCTCGCCTCCGACGCCGCCCGGCACGTGACGCTGCAGACCGTCTACGTCGACGGGGGCGCCTCGCTCGGGCCCTGACCGCCGTCCTCCCACCAGAACCGGCACCACATCCCGTCCACGCACGTCCCGACCACACCGATCGGCACGCACCGTGAGAGGACCCCGATGACCCGCACCCCGACCAGCGCCGGCCCGGAGCTCGAGCCCCCGCGGGAGGAGTCGTCCCCCGACGTCTCGGTCGACGTCCCGCCCGGCCCGGGTTCCGGCCCGGGCGCGTTCCTCTTCTCGACGCGCGAGGTGACGCTGCGGACCGCCGGCGTGCGCACCCGCGTCCCGGACGCCGCACCGGGCGCGGTCGGGGCCACGGCCGCCGCGACGCTCGCCGCCGAGCGGGCCGCCGGGCACCCGGACCCGCTGGTGGTGGGCGCGGTCGGGTTCGCGCCGGGGGAGGCGCGCCTCGTGGTGCCCGCGCACGTGCACCGCACCCCGACGATCGCCCGGGACGCCTCCGACGCGCCGCCCGCCCCGCCGCTGACCGCGCCGCCCTCGGCGCCCGCGGCGGTCGGCACCCGCTGGGACTTCCGCGCCGAGCCGCCGCCCCCGCAGTACGCGGCGGCGGTGCAGCGCGCGCTGGACATGATCGCGCAGGGGCGTCTGCAGAAGGTGGTGCTGGCCCGCGCGGCGACGATGACCGCGCCCGAGCCGCTCGACGTCGCCGCCGTGCTCGAGCGGCTCGCCGCCCGCAACCCCTCGGGCTACGCCTTCGCCGCCGACGTCGCCGACCCCGCCGAGGCGGCCGAGCGCGGCGGGTACGTGGCGCGCACCCTGCTGGGCGCGAGTCCCGAGCTGCTGCTCGCCCGCCGCGGCGACGCCGTCGTGTCCCAGCCGCTGGCGGGCACGGCCCCGCGCAGCCCCGACCCCGACGAGGACGCCCGCCGCGGCGAGGCCCTCGCGGACTCGGCCAAGGACCTGCGCGAGCACGCCCTGGTCGTCGAGCGGGTGGCCGAGCGCCTGGCGCCGTACTGCACGTCGCTCGAGGTGCCGGCGGCGCCGTCGCTGACGCGCACGGCGGCGCTCTGGCACCTCGCCACCCGCATCGAGGGCCGGCTGCTCGAGGACGCGCCGAGCTCGCTGGAGCTCGCCGAGGCCCTGCACCCCACGCCCGCGGTGTGCGGCGAGCCGACCGAGGCCGCGCGCGAGGCGATCGGCGAGCTCGAGGAGTTCCCGCGCGGCTTCTACGCCGGGCTCGTCGGCTGGTGCGATGCCGACGGTGACGGCGAGTGGGCCATCGCGATCCGCTGCGCCGAGGTGTCCGGGCGCGCGGCGCGCGTCTACGCCGGGGCGGGGATCGTCGAGGGGTCCCGGCCGGAGGCGGAGCTGGCCGAGACCAGCGCGAAGTTCCGCACACTGCTCGCGGCGCTGGGGCTGGAGGCCACGCCGTGACGAGTGCCGTGACGAGCGCCGTGACCCGGGACCCGCGCCCGGTGGCCGAGGGCGTCGTGCCCTACCCGCCCGAGGTCGCGGAGCGCTACCGCGCCGCCGGCTACTGGACGGGGCAGACTCACCCCGACCTGCTCGACAGGGCCGTCGCCCTGTACGGCGGACGCACGGCCGTCGTCGGCACCGGCCCGTCGGGCGACCAGCGCTGGACCTACGCCGAGCTCGACGCCCGCGCCCGCGGGCTGGCCGCCGGGCTCGCCGAGCAGGGCGTGGCGCCCAACGACCGCGTCGTCGTGTGGCTGCCGAACGTCCCCGAGTACCTCGAGGTCGTCTTCGCGCTGTTCCGGCTCGGGGCGCTGCCGGTGTTCGCGCTGCCCGCGCACCGCGCCAGCGAGATCCGCTACTTCGCCGAGCACGCCGAGGCGCGCGCGATCGTCACCGTCGGGCGCCACGACCGCTTCGACCACGCCGCCGCGGCCGCGCAGATCGCGGCCGAGGTGCCCACCGTGCGCCGCGTCGTGGTCGCCGCGTCCGCCGACACCGAGCTCCCCGCCGGCGCCGTGACGCTCTCGGCGCTGCGCCGCACCCCGCCCGACACCCTGCCCGGCGACGACGCCGACCCCGCGTCGGTGGCGTTCCTGCAGCTCTCGGGCGGGACGACGGGCCTGCCCAAGCTGATCCCGCGGACCCACGACGACTACCTCTACAGCGTCCGGGCCAGCGCGGAGATCTGCGGGCTGTCGCCGGCGACGGTGTACCTCGCGACCCTGCCCGCGGCGCACAACTTCACGATGAGCTCGCCCGGGCTGCTCGGGGTGGTGCACGCCGGCGGCACCGCGGTGCTCGCCCCGTCGCCCGACCCCGACACGTGCTTCCGGCTGATCGAGGCCGAGCGCGTGACCCTGGCCGCGGTGGTGCCGCCGCTCGCCGCGATGTGGGTCCAGGCCGCCGCCCGCACCGAGCGGGACCTCTCCAGCCTCGAGGTGCTGCAGGTCGGCGGGGCCAAGTGCGCCCCGGAGCTGGCACGGAAGATCCAGCCCGCGCTCGGGGCGCGCCTGCAGCAGGTGTTCGGCATGGCCGAGGGGCTGGTCAACTACACCCGCCTCGACGACCCCGAGGACGTGGTGCGCGAGACCCAGGGCCGCCCGATCTCCCCGGACGACGAGATCCGCGTGGTCGACCCCGACGACGCGCAAGAGCGCGAGGTCGCGCCCGGCGAGGTCGGCGCGCTGCTCACCCGCGGGCCGTACACGATCCGCGGCTACTACCGCGCCGAGGACCACAACGCGTCCGCGTTCACCGCCGACGGCTTCTACCGCACCGGCGACCTCGTGCGGATCACCTCCCGCGGCGACGTCGTCGTCTCCGGGCGGCTCAAGGAGCAGATCAACCGCGGCGGCGAGAAGATCGCCGCCGAGGAGGTGGAGAACCACCTGCTCGCGCACCCCGACGTCGTCGACGCCGCGATCGTCGGCGTCCCGGACGAGTTCCTCGGCGAGCGCACGCACGCCTTCGTGGTCCCGGTGGCCGAGCGCGAGGCGCCCACGGGCACCGCGCTGCGCCGGTTCGTCCGCGACCGCGGCGTCGCCGCCTACAAGATCCCCGACACCGTCGAGGTCGTCGCGGCGTTCCCGGTGACCGGCGTGGGCAAGACCAGCCGGCGCGCGCTGCGCACGGCGCTGGCCCAGCACCTGACCGCAGAGGGGACCCCGTGAGCCTGCCGTCGATCGCGCCCTACCCGATGCCGCGGGCGCACGAGCTGCCCGCGAGCCGGCCCGACTGGTCGCCCGACCCGCGCCGGGCGGTGCTGCTCGTGCACGACATGCAGCGCTACTTCCTCGCGCCGTTCTCGCGCACCGACGAGCCGGTCAGCGTGCTCACCGCGCACATCGCCACCCTGGCGGCGCGAGCGCGGGCGCTCGGCGTGCCCGTCGTCTACACCGCCCAGCCCGGCGAGCAGCCGCCCGCGGAGCGCGGCCTGCTCGACGACTTCTGGGGCCGGGGACCCGCGGCGGCCTACGCCGAGGACCCGGGCGTGGTGGCGATCGTCGACGAGCTCACCCCCGAGCCCGGCGACGAGGTGCTGACCAAGTGGCGCTACAGCGCGTTCCAGCGCAGCCCGCTCGCCGGGCTCCTCGACGGGTGGGGCCGCGACCAGCTGCTGATCACCGGCATCTACGCCCACATCGGCTGCATGGTGACCGCGGTGGAGGCCTTCATGCGCGACGTGCAGCCGTTCCTGGTCGCCGACGCCGTCGCCGACTTCTCCCGAAACCACCACGAGCAGGCCATGACGTGGACCGCGCAGCGCTGCGGCGTCGTGACGTCCACCGCGCAGGCGCTCGAGGCGATGGAGGCGAGCACCGTGGAGGCGCCGGCGTGACGGCCACCGCCACCCGCCCCGAGGAGCGCGCGCCCCGGACCCGGCCCACCGGCATCCGTGCCGGCGGCCTCGTCGTCGCGCTGGTGCTGCTGGCGCTCGCCGTGGTCGCGAGCCTCATGGTGGGCAGCCGCGGGATCGCGCCCGGCGTCGTGCTCGACGCGCTGCGCTACGGGCCCGCGTCGCCCACCGACACCGACGCGGTGATCGTGCTCGAGCAGCGCCTGCCCCGGACCCTGCTGGGTCTCGCGGTGGGCGTCGCGCTCGGCGCGGCCGGGGCGCTGATGCAGGCGCTGACCCGCAACCCGCTCGCCGACCCCGGCGTCCTGGGCATCAACTGGGGCGCGTCGGCGGCGATCGTCGGCGGGATCATGCTGTTCGGGATCACCACGCTCAACGGCTACGTGTGGTTCTCGCTGGTCGGCGCGGCCGTGGTCGCCGTGCTCGTCTACCTGCTCGGGGCCACCGGGCGCAGCGGCGCCACGCCCGCCCGCCTCGCGCTGGCCGGCACCGCGGTCGGCGCCTCGCTGCAGGGCGTCATCTACGCCGTCGTGCTCGTGGACGCCACGACCTTCGACCAGTACCGGGTGTGGCGGGTCGGCTCGCTGACCGGCCGCGACCCGCAGGCGCTGGTGCAGGTGCTGCCGTTCCTGGTCGTCGGGATCCTGCTCGCCCTCGGCCTCGCGCGGGCGCTCAACGCGCTGGCGCTGGGGGAGGAGACCGCCCGGGCGCTCGGCGTCCGCGTCGGGCGCATCCGCGCGCTGACCGGCCTCGGGATCGTGCTGCTCTGCGGCGGCGCCACCGCGGCGTGCGGGCCGGTCGCGTTCGTCGGACTCGCCGTGCCGCACCTCGCGCGCGTCGTCACCGGTCCCGACCAGCGGTGGGTGATGCCCTGGTCGATGGCGCTCGGCGGGCTGCTCGTGGTGTGCGCGGACATCCTCGGGCGCGTGGTCGCGATCCCCGCCGAGCTCGAGGTCGGGGTGGTGACGGCGTTCGTCGGCGCGCCCGTCTTCCTCGCCATCGCCCGCCGGCGCCGGGTGGTGGCGCTGTGAGCGCACCCCCAGAGGACCGGACCCTGCCCACCGGGCCCGTGGTGCGCACCGAGCGCGTGTCGGTGCGCGTGCGCACCCGGGCCGTGACGGCCACCGTCGCCCTGCTCGTCGCCGCCGTCGTGCTCGGCGCGCTGGCCATGACCCTCGGCGACTACCAGCTCTCGGTCGGTCAGGTGATCGGCGCGCTGACCGGGAGCGGCTCGCGCGCCCAGGAGTACGTGGTGCTGGGCCTGCGCGCGCCGCGCGTGGTGCTCGCCCTCGTGCTCGGGGCGGCGCTCGGGGTGGGCGGCGCGGTGTTCCAGTCGCTGGCCCGCAACAACCTCGCGAGCCCCGACCTGCTCGGCTTCACCACCGGCGCGGCGTCCGGGGCGCTCATCGCGATCGTGCTGCTCGGCGGCGGGGCCGCGGGCACCACGATCGGCGCGATCGCCGGCACGCTCGTCACCGCGGTGGTGGTGCAGGCGCTGCTCGGCGGCGCGGTCGGCGGCTACCGCCTCGTGCTGGTCGGCATCGGCGTCAACGCCGTGCTCGCCGCTTTCAACAACTTCCTCATCCTGCGCACCGACCTGTCCACCGCGGTCGCCGCGCAGAGCTGGCTCGTCGGCACGCTCAACGGACGCGGCTGGACGCAGGTGGTCGCCGTGGCGATCGCGCTGGCGGTGCTCGTGCCGATCGCGGCGGCGGGCAGCCGGCGCCTCGACCTGCTCGGGATGGGTGACGACGTCGCGCGCGGCCTGGGCGTGGCGGTCGAGCGAACGCGCATCACGACGCTGCTCGTCGGCGTCGCGCTGGTCGGCGTGGCCACCGCGGCCGTCGGGCCCGTCGCGTTCGTCGCGCTGGCGGCGCCGCAGCTCGCGCGCCGGATCACGGGCACCACCGGGCCCGGCGTGCTGGCCGCCGGGCTACTCGGCGCGGTGCTGCTGCTGGCCGGCGACGTGCTCGGCCAGCGCCTGGCCGCGCCGACCCAGTTCCCCGCGGGCACCATGACCGCGGCCGTCGGCGGGCTCTACCTCGTGTGGCTACTCGCCAGGGAATGGAGGGCAGGGAGGTGACCCATCGTCTGCGCGCGGAGGGGCTGACGCTCGCCTACGAGCAGCGGACGGTCATCCGCGAGCTCGACGTCGCGATCCCGGACGGCTCGTTCACCGTGATCGTCGGACCCAACGCCTGCGGCAAGTCGACGCTGCTGCGCGGGCTCGCCCGCATGATCAGGCCGGCGGCGGGGACCGTGACCCTCGACGAGCGCCCCATCACCGCCTACGGGCCCAAGGAGGTCGCGCGGCGCGTCGCGCTGCTGCCCCAGAGCCCCACGGCGCCCGACGGCATCACGGTGCTCGACCTCGTCGCCCGCGGCCGCTACCCGCACCAGTCGCTGCTGCGGCAGTGGTCGGTGGCCGACGAGGAGGCCGTGCGCGAGGCGATGGCCGCCACCGGGGTCGCCGACCTGGCCGAGCGCGACGTCGCCCAGCTCTCGGGCGGCCAGCGCCAGCGCGTGTGGATCGCGATGGTGCTCGCGCAGCAGACCCCGCTGCTGCTGCTCGACGAGCCGACGACGTTCCTCGACATCGCCTTCCAGCTCGACGTGCTCGACCTGTGCGCCGACCTGCACGCCGGCGGGGAGCGCACGCTGGTCGCGGTGCTGCACGACCTCAACCAGGCCTGCCGCTACGCCACGCACCTGATCGCCATGCGCGAGGGCACGATCCTCGCGCAGGGCCCGCCCGGGGAGATCGTCGACGCCGCGCTGGTGCGGGACGTCTTCGGCATCACCTGCGAGGTCGTGCCCGACCCCCAGACCGGCACCCCGATGATCGTCCCCGCGGGGCGGGAGACGCGCCGGCGGCGGCGCGAGGCCGCGAGGGCGGAGGACCCGGTGGCGGCCAGCCGCCCGTGACCCGATCGTGGCCCGTGCCACTGCTCCGTCCGGAATCTTAGGATAGCCTCAGCTACCGTGCTGCCGTCGACGAAGGGACGTCCCGTGTCCAGCCCGGACGCAGACCCGGCCGCCGCCGTCGACCTCGAGCGCATGCGCGCCGACGTCGCGCAGGCCCTCGAGGAGTCGCCGGAGGCCATCGGCGACCACGACGACCTGCTCGACCGCGGCCTCGACTCGATCCGGCTGATGAGCCTGGTCGAGTCCTGGCGGGCCGGCGGCACCGAGCTGAGCTTCATCGACCTGGCCGAGACGCCCACGCTCGATGCCTGGGCCCGCCTGCTGCACGACGAGGAGCGGGGAGCGACGACGTGACCAACCCCTTCGACGACGAGGACGGCCGTTTCCTCGTGCTCGTCAACGACGAGGGCCAGCACAGCCTGTGGCCCGTGTTCGCCGACGTCCCGGACGGCTGGCGCGCCGTCCTCGGGGAGGCCCCCGAGGGCGAGAGCCGCCAGGCCTGCGTCGAGTACGTCGAGACGCACTGGACCGACCTGCGGCCGCGCAGCCTCGTCGAGGCGCAGGAGGGGTCGCGGTGACCGCCCCCGCCCCGGTGCAGCGGTGGATCGACGGGGCACCCGCGCCCGTCTCCCGCATGCTCCACGGGCTGCGACCCCGCCTGGCCGAGGTCGTGCGTGTCCAGCGCCTGACCCCGCGCATGGCCCGGGTGACGCTGTCGGGCGACTTCGCCGAGCTGCCGGGCGCGGCGGCCACCGACCACGTCAAGGTCTTCTTCCCCACCGGCGGCGACGAGCTGCCCGTGATGCCGACGGTCGGCGAGCACGGGCTCGTGCCGCCCCCGCCCGGGACGCCGCGCACCTACCGCGACTACACCGTGCGCCGCCTCGACCGCGCGGCCGGCGAGCTCGACCTCGACATGGTCGTGCACGCCGGCGGTCTCGCGGGCGCCTGGGCCGCGGCCGCGCGGCCCGGGCTCAAGGTCGGCGTGCTGGGCCCGCGCGGCTCCGAGGTCGTCGACGACACCCTCGACTGGTACGTGCTGGCCGGCGACGAGACCGCGCTGCCGGCCATCGGCCGCTGGCTCGCCGAGCTGCCCGCCGGCGCGCGCGCCGAGGTGTTCTGCGAGATCGCGGACGCCGCGGAGGAGCAGGAGCTCGCGTCGGCCGCCGACGTCACCGTGCACTGGCTGCACCGCGACGGGGCCCCGGCCGGCGAGGCCGCGCTGCTGCACGACGCGCTCGCGGCGATGACGCTGCCCCCGGGACGCGGGTTCGTGTGGGTCGCGGGGGAGGCCGGCGCCCTGCGCCCGGTGCGCCGCATGCTGCGGGCGCGCCCGGACGTCTGCTCACGGCACCTCGACGTCGACGGGTACTGGCGCCGTGGCGTCGTCAACCACGACCACCACGCGCCGGGCGAGGACTGAGGCGCGGCTGGTCCCGGTCAGCCGCTCCCGATGAGGACGCCGGCGACGACGGCGAGGGCGAGCCCGAGCGTGCGCAGCGCCGGGAGGGGCTCGGCGAGGAGCACACGGGCCAGCACCGCGGTGACGACGGGCGAGAGCTCGGTGGTCACCGCGGCGACCCCGACGCTGCCGGCACCGGCGGCGAGCAGGTAGGCCACGGTGCCCGCCGCGGAGAGCGCGCCGACGGTGAGGACGGCGGGCACCTGCCGGGGGGACAGCCGGAGCCGGGCGCCGCGCAACCATGCGGCGGCGAGGGCGACGCCCACGATGACGACGAACAGCGCGACCGCCGGCCAGAGCCCGCTCCCGGTCGGCGCCTCGCCCAGCAGGACGTACATGACCGCGTGGGCGGCGCCGGCGCCGAGGCCCCAGCCCACGCCGCGGCGGCTCGGACCCGGGGGAAGGTGGTCTCCAGTCCGACGTGGTTCGGGGAGGCCGACGAGCACGACGGCGACGAGGGCCAGCACGATCCCGATCGCGGCGGGCCGGGAGACCGCCACGCCGCGCAGGAGGTCGACGAGCACGGGGAGCCCGGCGGCGGTGACCGAGGCGGTCGGGGTGACGACCCCGAGCCGCCCGGTGGCGAAGCCGCGCAGGAAGCAGTAGCTCCCCGCGGCGCCGGCCACCCCGGCGCCCGCGCCCCACGCCAGCGCGGCCGCACCAGGCGTGCCGGCGACGAGGGTGCTCGCCGGGAGGAGGACGAGCAGGGCCGCGCCCTGGCCGAGGACGAGGAGGGTCAGCGCGGGCAGACGCCGCGAGAGCGCCCCGCCGACGAAGTCCCCGACGCCGTAGGACAGGGCGGCGACGAGCCCCAGGAGTCCCGCCGGGCTACCCATCGACCGCGTCGGGCTCGAGGTGGGTCCAGGGTGGACAGGGCTCGCACGCCGCCCGGTCGCAGAGCCGGCAGAGGCGGCGCAGCTCGCCCGCGTCCGCCGCCTGGTCGAGCAGCAGGGGCTCGATCGCCGCGGCGAGCCGTTCCCGATCGGGGCCCAGCCGCTCGAGCTGCGCCGCGAGCGCCTCGTGCCGGGCCGCGAGGAGCGCGTCCCGCGCCGTGACACCGGCGGCGGTGGGTCGCAGGGCCACGGTCCGTCCACCACCGGGGCCCCGTTCGACCCACCCGCGCTCCTCGAGGCGGTCGACCAGCCGCACCGCGCCGGGGTGGGTCAGCCCGAGGGCCCGGCGCAGGGTCTCGACGCTCATGCCCGGCTCGGCGGCGACGGCGACCAGCGCCGCCGGGCCGGCGCCGCCCATGCCGGTCGATCGCTCCGCCGCCTCGCGCACCGCGTCGGCGACGCTCAGCGCCCAGGCGCCGACGACGTTCAGGGCCCTTCCGCCCTCGATGTGCATGAGTCATATTGAAGCCGATGCGTCGGGCGCGGTCGAGTCCCTTCGACGTGGACCGGTGCCCCGGACTGCCGCAGCCGGGAGCGAAGGTCACCTCGACGGCGCTGGACGCAGCGAGGGTCACCTTCGCGGCGTCGCGCCGGGGCACGGCTCGGCGGTTGCTCGCGCAGCGAAGGACGCTTCGGGTGCGCGTGACGCAGTCGGGGTGACCTTCGCTGCCCCGCGCGCGGGCGCGCTCAGCGACGCCCGGGGTCGTCGCCCTCGGCGCGCTCGGTGTCCGCGCCCGCCAGGGCGCCCTCGACCGCGTCGTCGACCGCACCCTCGATCTCCGCCTCGGGCTCCAGTGGTGAGCGCTCGGGGACGCCGGTCGGCGGCGCGGCCCACTCGTCGGCGCGCAGGCTGACGCGGCGCAGCGGGGGGAGCGCGGCGGCGAGGGCGGCCGTCGCGACCACGCAGATCGCGCCGCCCGCGGTGATCGCGGGGCCGGGACCCAGCAGTCGCGAGGCGACGCCGGCCTCGACGCCGCCCGCCGAGGGTCCGACGGTCGCCTGCGCGAGCCACACGCTCGACACGCGTCCCTGCAGGTGGTCGGGGGTGCAGTGCGCGAGCAGGGCGCGTCGCAGCACCTCCGAGACCATGTCGCACGCCCCGGCGACGGCGAGGAACGCCAGCGCCAGGGGCAGCGACCCGGCGAGCCCGACGGCGGCGATGGCCGCGCCGTAGAGCAGCACCGCGACCACGAGCACGCGCCCGGAGTGGTGCACCTGCGAGGTCCAGCCGCTGGTCAGGGCGGCGATCATCGCCCCGACGGCGGGCGCGGTGTAGAGCAGGCCGGCGGCCTGGGGCCCGGCCTCGAACACCTCGATGGCCAGCTGCGGGAACAGCACGTAGGGCAGCGCGAACACCATGGCGGCGACGTCGATGAGCAGCACCCCGCGCACCACCGGGTGCTTGGCGACGAACGTCGCGCCCTCGGCGATCGACTGCAGCGGGCGGGCGGTCGGCGCGCCCTGCGGCGGCAGCGGGGGCAGGAAGAACAGCAGGGTGGTGGTGACCAGCGAGCCGAGCGCGCAGAGTCCGAAGTTGACCGCGAGGCCCGGTCCGGCGATGAGCAGGCCGGCGACCGAGGGCCCCACGACCGCGCCGATCTGGGTGGACAGGGCGACCAGCGCGCCCGCCGCGGCGAGCTGCTCGCGGGGCACGATCGCGGGCGTCACGGCCATCAGCGCGCTCTGGCTCACCGCGGTCGCGCCGTTGATCCCGACCAGGAGGTAGATCAGCCACAGCTGGGGCGTCGGCAGCGCCGCGTTCACCGCGAGCGCGGCGAACACCAGCGTCGCGCCGCCGCGCGAGACGAGGATGACCGTGCGCCGGTCGAAGCGGTCGGCGATGACGCCACCCGCGAGCGTGCCCGCGAACGTCGTCGTGCCGACCACCGCGGCGGCCACGCTGACCTGCAGCGACGACCGCGTCATGTCGAAGACCTGCCACGGCACGCCCACCGTCGTCAGCGAGATGCCGAAGAGGGAGACGACGCGCGCCGCGAACACCAGCCGGAAGGCCCGGCTGGAGCGCAGGGGCGACAGATCGATCACGAGCCGGGACGCCAGCAACCCCTGCTCCCCTCGGTCCGTAGGTGAGGCTATCCATACCATCCGGAGCGGCACGGACGACAGCGGGGAGTACCGCCCCGGACACGACACGTGGTCTTCGTCGCGCCCGGATCGGCTTGCTTTGCGCAGGTTAGGCTTGCCAAACTCGCGGCGGCCCGGGTGATCCACGACGGCGAGGAGGTGGGCGTGGCCGCTGCGCGCGATCTGCCCCTGACCGGAGCGCAGGAAGGTATCTGGTTCGCCCAGCACCTCGACCCGGCCAACCCGATCTACAACACCGGTGAGCGCCTCGACCTCGTCGGGCCGCTGGCCGCCGACGTGCTCGTCGCGGCGATCCGGGACGCGGTCGAGGAGACCGAGGCGCTGCACGTGCGCTTCACCAGCGTCGACGGCGAGCCGCGCCAGACCGTCGTGCCGCCGGGGGAGCGCGCCGCGTGGAGCGTGCAGCGCGTGGACCTCCGCGGTGAGGCGGACCCCGAGGCCGCGGCCCGGGCGTGGATGGACCGGGCGCTGGCCGAGCCGGTGGACCTCGACCGCGGGCCGCTGTTCGCCCAGGCCGTGCTGCGCCTGGGCGAGGACCACCACGTGTGGTTCCACAGCTATCACCACGTCGTCATGGACGCGTACGGCTTCTCGCTCGTCGCGCGCCGGGTGGCCGCGCTCTACGCCGCGCGCCTGGCCGTCGACGCGGCGCCGGCGTCGCGGGCGGGCACGCTCGAGGAGCTCGTCGCGGCGGACGCGCAGGCCCGGGACGCGACGCGCGAGGACGACCGCGCGTTCTGGGCGCAGCGGTTCCCCGGCCCGCCCGAGCCCGCGACGCTGGGACGCGGGTCGACGCGCTCGTCGTCGACGTTCCTGCGCCGCGGCGCCACGCTGCCCGCCGCCGCGGTCGAGGAGATGGAGACCGCGGCGACGGCCGGCGGCGGGCGCTGGCCCGAGCTCGTGCTGGCCGCGGTCGCGCTGTACCTGCACCGGCTGTCCGGCGCGCCCGACGTCGTGCTCGGCGTGCCGATGATGGGCCGCCTCGGGCGCGGGATGCGGACCGCCGCCCGCACGCCCGGGATGCTGGTCAACATCGTGCCGCTGCGCCTCGGGCCGACGCCGGCCACGACGGTGGGCGAGCTGGTCGCCGAGGTGGCCGCGGAGCTCGCCGCCGTGCGCGACCACCAGCACCGCCGCTTCGAGGACCTGCGCCGCGACCTGCGCCTCGACGCCGCCGGCGGCACCCGGGGCGAGGCGGCCCTCGTGGGCCCGTGGGTGAACGTCAAGCCGTTCGCCGACAAGCTGCGCTTCGGCGCCGAGACCGTCGGCACCGCGCGGCCGGTCGCCGGCGGTCCCGTGCACGACCTCGCGGTGAACGTGCAGCGCCAGCCCGACGGCAGCCTGGTGCTCGACGTCGACGCCAACCCCGCGACGTACGACGCCGACGAGGTCGAGGGCCACCGCCGCCGCCTCGCCGCGCTGCTGGGCACGCTCGCGCACACGCCGCCCGACCGGCCGCTGGGCGCGGTGGCGCTGCTCGACGAGGACGAGCGCGCGGCGGCGCGGGCGGCGGGCACGGGCGCGCCGGTCTCCGCGCTGCCCGCAGGCGACCTGAGCACGCTGCTCGGCCGGGCCGCGCGCGAGCACCCCGACCGCCTCGCGGTCACCGCGCCCGACGGCACCGGCCTGACACACGGCGAGCTCGACCGCCGCGCGCGGGGCCTCGCCGCCCGGCTGCGCGCCGAGGGCGCGGGACCCGGGTCGCTCGTGGCGATCGCGCTGCCCCGCACGCCCGACCTCGTCGTCGCGATCCTCGCCGCGGTGCACGCAGGCGCGGGCTGGCTGCCGCTGGACACCGACGCCCCGGCGGCGCGCCTGGCGCTCGTCGTCGAGGACGCGGTGCCGGCGCTCGCGCTGGTGAGCGCCGAGACCCGCGACGCGCTGCCCGGGGTCGTGACCCTGGATCTCGCCGCGGCGCTGGCGGACCTGCCGGCCGAGGCCCCGGTGCTGCCTCCGGTCGACGACGCCCACGCGGCGCACGTGATCCACACCTCCGGGTCGACCGGGCGCCCCAAGGGCGTGGTCGTGCCCCGCGCGGCGCTGCGCACGTTCCTGCTCGACATGCACGCGCGCACCGGGCTGGCGCCGGGGCGCACGCTCGTCGCCGTCACCACCGTGGGCTTCGACATCGCGGCGCTCGAGCTGCTGGTGCCGGTGCTCGCCGGCGCCACGGTGGTGGTCGCGCCACGGCGCACCGTGCAGGACCCCGCCGCGCTCGCCGACGTGCTGCGCTCGCAGGCCGGGCTCACGGTGCAGGCGACGCCGACGCTCTGGCGCGCGCTCGCCGACGTCGCGCCGGACGCGCTGGCCGGCGTTACCGCGCTCGTCGGCGGCGAGGCCCTGCCCGCGTCGCTGGCCGCGAACCTCGTCGCCGCCGGCGCCGACGTCACCAACCTCTACGGCCCGACCGAGACGACGGTGTGGTCGACGGCCTCCCACGTGAGTGATCTTTGGGCCTACAGCCCCAAAGATCGCTCACATGGGGCGCCGCCGATCGGGACGGCGATCACCGGGACGCGGACGCGGGTGCTCGACCGGGCCCTGCAGGACGTCCCCGACGGCGTGGTCGGCGAGCTCTACATCGCCGGCGCCGGGCTCGCGCGCGGCTACCTCGGCCGCCCGTCGCTCACCGCCGCGCGCTTCGTCGCCGACCCCGCGGGCGCGCCGGGCGAGCGCATGTACCGCACGGGCGACCTCGTACGCCGCGACCGCGACGGCGTCCTGCACTACGTCGGACGCGCCGACGACCAGGTCAAGGTCCGGGGCCACCGCGTCGAGCCCGGCGAGGTCGAGGCCGCGCTCGACGCCCTCGACGGCATCGCGCGCTCCGTGGTGTCTCTGTCCACCGACCGCCTGGTCGCGCACGTCGTGCCCGCGGACGGTGCCCAGCCCACCACCGCCGACGTCCGCGCGCGCCTCGCCGACACGCTGCCCGAGCACCTGCTGCCCTCGGCCGTCGTCGTGGTCGACGCGTTCCCGCTGACCGCCAACGGCAAGGTCGACAAGGCCCGCCTGCCCGCGCCCGACCCCGCCGCCGCGACGGCCCGGCGCGCCCCCGCCGGGCCGGTGGAGGAAGCGCTCTGCGCCATCACCGCCGAGGTCCTGGGCCTCGATACCGTCGACCCCGACGACGACTTCTTCGCCCTCGGCGGGCACTCGCTGCTCGCGACCCGGCTCGTCGCCCGCGCCGCCGACCGGGTCGGCGGCACCCTGACCGTCCGCGACGTCTTCGACGCCCCGACGCCTGCGGCCCTCGCCGCGCGCCTCGACGCGTCCGGGGCCGCCACCCCCGACGACCCGCCGCTCGCGCCGCGTGCCGACCGCGCGACCGAGCCCCCGCTCTCGCCCGCCCAGCAGCGGCTGTGGTTCCTGCACCGCCTGCACGGGCCGTCGGCGACCTACAACATCCCCGCCGTGCTGCGCCTGCGCGGCGAGCTCGACGCCGGCGCGCTGCGCGCCGCGGTCGGCGACCTCGTCGCCCGGCACGAGGCGCTGCGCACCGTGCCCGTCGAGGACGACGACGGCGTCGCGCGCCAGCACGTGGTGCCCGACCCGGAGGTCCCCTGGACGCAGGCGGGGCACCCCGACGACCTCGAGGCCGCGATCGACGACGCTGCCCGCACCGTGGTCGACGTCGCCACGACGATCCCGGTCGCCGCGACGCTGATCGAGGCCGGCGCCGAATACGTCCTCGTACTCGTCGTGCACCACCTCGCCGCCGACGAGTGGTCGCTGACCACACTCGCCGACGACCTCGCCACCGCCTACGCCGCCCGCCGCGAGGGCCGCGCGCCGGAGCGCCCGGAGCTGGCGATCCAGTACGCCGACCACACCGTGTGGGACGCCGAGCGCCTCGGCGCGCCCGACGACGCCGCCTCGCGGGCCGGCGCACAGCTGGCGTGGTGGCGCGAGCAGCTCGCCGGGCTGCCCGAGGAGATCGCGCTGCCGGCCGACCGACCGCGGCCCGCCGAGCCGTCGGGCGCCGGCGGGGTCCTGCGGTTCACCGTGGACGCGACCCTGCACCGCGGCGTGCGCACGGTGGCCCGCGCGACCGGGACCAGCACGTTCATGGTGCTGCACGCCGCCTTCGCCGCCCTGCTGACCGGGCTCGGGGCGGGCACCGACGTCGCCGTCGGCAGTCCCGTCACCGGCCGCACCGACCCGGCCCTGGACCCCCTGGTCGGACTCTTCGTCAACAACGTCGTCCTGCGCGTCGACACCGGCGGGCACCCCACCGGCCGCGAGCTGCTCGCCCGGGTCCGCGAGGTCGACCTCGACGCCGTCGCGCACGCCGACGTGCCCTTCGATCGCGTCGTGCAGGCGCTCGACCCGGGCCGCGCGCTGGCCCGCCATCCGCTGTTCCAGGTCATGCTGTCCTACCGCGAGGTGCGCGCCGGCGGCCCGGAGATGCCCGGCCTCGACGCGACGCTGGAGCTGCGCGAGACCGGGACGGCCAAGTTCGACCTGACCGTCGACCTCACCGAGACCCGCGGCGCCGACGGACTGGACGGGTTCGTCGAGCACGCCCTCGACCTCTACGACGCCGCCACCGCGCAGGCGCTCGTCGACCGCTGGCTGCGGCTGCTCGGCGCGCTCGCGGCCGAGCCCGACCGGGTCGTCGACACCCTGCCGGTGACCGACGCCGCCGAGCGCGACCGCCTCGTCGCGGCGGGCGTCGGGCCGCGCGTCACCCCCGACGGGCGCCCGCTGCCCGCGCGCGTCGCGGCGGTCGCCGCCGAGCGGCCGGACGCGGTGGCCGTGCGCTGCGGCGACTCCGTGACCACCTACGCCGAGCTCGTGGAGCGCGCCGGCGCCCTCGCTGTCGCGCTGGAGAAGGCCGGCGCGGGCCCGGGAGCGCTGGTCGGCGTGGCCCTGCCGCGCGGCCCGGAGCTGGTCACGGCGCTGCTCGCGGTGCTGGCGACCGGCGCGGCGTACCTCCCGCTGGACCCCGACCACCCCGCAGCGCGCACGCACCAGGTGCTCACCGACGCGACGCCGGTCGCGGTCGTCGCGGAGGCGGGGTTCGACGCGGGCGACGTGGCGGTGGTGGCGCCCGACGCGGGTCACGGTTCCGGGGCGCTGGAGGGCGGCCCGGTCGGCGACGAGGCCGTCTACACGATCTACACGTCGGGCTCGACGGGCCGCCCGAAGGGTGTCGTGGTGCCCGCAGCCGCGCTGGACGCGTTCCTCGCCGGCATGGCCGACCGGCTCGCGCTGGGCCCGGGGGACCGGTGGGTGGCGGTGACGACGGTGTCGTTCGACATCGCCGCGCTGGAGCTGTGGCTGCCGCTGGTCTCCGGCGCCGAGGTCGTGCTCGCCCGCCGCGAGGAGGTGCTCGACCCGCCGCGGCTCGCGGCCCTGGCGGCGGGCGCGTCGGTGGTGCAGGCGACGCCGACGCTGTGGCAGGCGCTGGCGTCCGACGAGGGCGTCGACCTCGCCGCGACCCTCGCCGGGGTGCGCGTGCTCGTGGGCGGCGAGGCGCTCCCGGCCGCCCTGGGGCAGCGCCTGGCGGCCGTGGCCGCCGAGGTCACCAACGTCTACGGCCCCACCGAGACGACGATCTGGTCGACGGCCGCCCACGTGAGCGATCTTGGGGCCTATAGCCCCGAAGTTCGCTCACATGGGATCGGGACCCCGCTCCCCGGCGAGCGCGCGTACGTGCTCGACGCCGGGCTGCGGCCGGTGCCCGACGGCGTGGTCGGCGAGCTCCACCTCGCCGGCGCGGGGGTGACGCGCGGCTACCACGCCCGCGGCGACCTCACCGCCGAGCGCTTCGTCGCCGACCCCTTCGGCCCGCCCGGCACGCGGATGTACCGCACCGGCGACCTCGCCCGCCGCGACCGCGACGGCACCCTGCACTACCTCGGCCGGGTCGACCAGCAGGTCAAGGTGCGCGGCTTCCGCATCGAGCTGGGCGACGTCACCGCCGCGCTCGAGGCCGCCGACGGTGTCGCCGCGGCCACCGCGGTGGTGCGCCCCGGCGCGGGGGACGCCCCGGCGCGCCTGCTCGGCTACGTGGTGGCGAGCGACGGCTCCGACACCGACCTGGACCCCGCGGCCGTGCGCGCCGCGGTCGCCGAACGGCTGCCCGAGCACATGGTGCCCGTGGCGGTCACCGTCCTCGACGCCTTCCCGACCACGCCCAACGGCAAGATCGACGCCAAGGCGCTGCCGGAGCCCGAGGTCGCCGGCGCCCCGGCCGGTGCCGGCCGCGCGCCCGAGACCGAAGCCGAGCGCGCGCTCGCCGCGGTGTTCGGCGAGGTGCTCGACGTCCCCGCCATCGGTGCCGACGCCGACTTCTTCGCCCTCGGCGGCGACAGCATCGCCTCCATCCGCGTCGTCGGCCGCGCCCGCGCCGTTGGCTGGGCCATCGCCGCCCGCGACGTGTTCACCCGCCGCACGCCGGCCGCGCTGGCCGAGGTCGCGGAGAAGACGCAGGAGGCGGCCCCCGCGGCATCGAACGGCGCGGGCTCGTCCGCCCCGCTCGTCGCCCTCGACGACGACGAGCTCGAGGATCTGGACGCCGAGTGGAGCGCCCCGTGACCTCCACCCGCGACGATCGCTCGGCGGTCGCCGACGTCCTGCCGCTCTCGCCGCTGCAGGAGGGCCTGCTCTTCCTCGCGCGCTGGGCCGCGGGCGACGAGGGGTCGGCCGGCGTCGACCCCTACACGATCCAGCTGCAGCTCGACGGCCACGGCCCGCGCCCCGAGCGCCTGCGCGACGCCCTCGACGCCGTGCTCGCGCGTCACGACGTGCTGCGCTCGGCGATCCGCGACCGCAAGCGCGGCAGCCCCGTGGCCGTCGTCCCCGAGGCCGCGAGCACGCCGTGGACCGAGACCGACGCCGCCGACGACGCGGAGGTCGAGCGGGCGTGCGAGGCCGAGCGCGTCCGCCCGTTCGCCCTCGGGCGGCCGCCGCTGGTGCGCGCGGTGCTGGTCCGGCGCCCGGACGGCCGGTGGCGCCTGGCGATCACGCTGCACCACCTCGTGGTCGACGGGTGGTCGCTCGGCCCGCTGGTCACCGAGCTGCTCGACCACGCCGAGGGCCGGGAGCCCGCGGGCGACGCGGTGCCGTATCGCGGCTACCTCGAGTGGCTCGGCGCGCAGGACACCGCGGCGATGGCCCAGCGCTTCGCCGACGACCTCGCCGGCCTCGACGAACCCACCCGCCTGGCACCTGCCCCGAGCGCCGAGGAGGGCGTACCCACCGACCTGCCCGCCACGGTCGAGACCGCCCTCGACGACCAGCTCGGCGACGGGCTCGCCGCACTCGCCCGCGACCGCGGCGTCACCACCGCCACCGTGCTGTCGGTGGTGTGGGGCGTCGTGCTCGCGCGCCTGACGGGCCGCGACGACGTCGTCTTCGGCACCACCGTGTCCGGGCGCCCGCCCGAGGTCGCGGGGGTCGAGGCGATCCTCGGGCTGTTCGTCAACACGGTCCCGGTACGGGTGCGTCTCCGTCGGCAGGAGACCGTCGGCGAGCTCCTCGACCGCGTCCAGGACGAGCAGGCCGCGCGCTGGCCCGACCACCAGGCCGGGCTCGCGGAGATCCAGCGCCGGGCGGGGATCGGCGAGCTGTTCGACACGCTGCTCGTCGTCGAGAACGTCGGCCTCGACCCGTCCGCGCTGGCCCGCCTCGCGCCCGACCTCGGCGTCGACCACGTCGGCATCCGCGACGCCACCCACTACCCGGTCAGCATCGTCGCGCTGCCCGCCCACGGCGACGAGCCGGCGCGGCTGCGCCTCGTCCACCGTCCCGAGCAGATCGGCGACGCCGACGCCCGCACCCTGCTCGCGCGCGTCGAGCGCGTGCTGCGCGCCGTGGTCGCCGACCCGGACCGCACCGTGGACGACCTCGACGTCCTCGACGACGCCGAGCGCCACCACCTCGTCGTCGAGCTCAACGACACGCGCCTCGAGGTCGCGCCGCGCACCTGGCTGGCGATGTTCGACGTCGCGCTCGACGCCGCCGGGCCCGACGCTGCCGCGCTCGTGCACGGCGACGAGCGGCTGACGTGGGGTGAGCTGGACCAGCGGTCCGGGCGGCTGGCCCGCGCCCTGGTCGAGGCCGGCGCCGGGCCGGACCGCGTGGTCGCGGTGTCGCTGCCGCGGTCGGCGGAGCTGTTCGTCGCGCTCGTGGCCGTGCTGCGCGCGGGCGCGGCGTTCCTGGCGCTCGACCCCGACTACCCGCCCGACCGGCTCGCCTTCATGATCGACGACGCCGACCCGGTGGCCCTGGTCGGCGGGGACGAGCTGACCGTGGACGTCCCGCGCCTGTCGCCGGACGTCGTGCCCGGGGACGAGACCCGCGCCCTCCCCGCACCCCACCCCCTCGACGCCGCGTACCTCGTCTACACGTCGGGGTCGACGGGCCGGCCCAAGGGCGTGGTCGTGCCCCACACCGGGGTCGCCGACCTCGTCGCCACCGCCCGGCACACGCTCGGCGTCGCGCCGACGTCGCGGGTCTCGCACTTCGCATCGGTGAGCTTCGACCTCGCGGTGTTCGAGATGTCGATGGCGCTGTGCGTCGGCGGCATGCTCGTCGTGGTGCCCACGGAGCTCCGCGCGCCCGACGCCGAGCTCGTCGCGTACCTCGTGCGCCACGGCGTCACCCACGCCGCGCTGCCGCCGTCGGTGTCGGGGGCGCTGCCGCCCGAGGTCGCGCTGCCCGAGGACATGACCCTGCTCGTGGGCACCGAGGCGGTGCCGCCCGAGCTGGTCGCGCGGTGGGCGCCGGGGCGGACGCTGGTCAACGCGTACGGGCCCACCGAGGTCACCGTCAACGCGACGTTCGGCGACCTGTCGGGGCGCGCCGGCGCCGAGGCCGTCGCCACGCACCACGCCGCGCCGATCGGCGTGCCCGACGTCAACGGGCGCGCCTACGTGCTCGACCGCCGGCTGCGCCCGGTCGCGCCCGGCGTCGTCGGCGAGCTCTACCTCGCCGGTGCCGGGCTGGCGCGCGGCTACCGCGGGCGCCCCGACCTCACCGCCGAGCGCTTCGTCGCCGACCCCTTCGGACCCCTGTTCGGCGAGCCCGGCGCGCGCATGTACCGCACCGGCGACCTCGTGCGCCGCCGCCGCGCGACCACCCGCGACGGCGCCCCGGACCCGTGGCCCGAGCAGCTCGAGTACCTCGGGCGCGCGGACGACCAGGTGTCGCTGCGCGGGTTCCGGGTGGAGCTCGGCGAGGTGTCGAGCGTGCTCGCCGCCGACCCGTCCGTCGGCCAGGCCGTCGCCGTGGTGCGGCGCGACGGGCCGTCGGCGCGGCTGGTGGCGTACGTGACGCCGGGCGCCGGCACCCCTGACCCGGCGGACCTGCGGGCCCGGGCGGCCGCGGCGCTGCCCGAGCACATGGTCCCGGGCGACGTCGTCGTGCTCGACGCGTTCCCGCTCACGGTCAACAACAAGATCGACCGCGACCGGCTGCCGGCCCCCGAGCGCTCCGCGGGCGCGGGCGGGCGTGGTCCGGAGAGCGAGGCCGAGCAGGCCCTGACGGCCGTCGTGGCCGAGGTGCTGGGGCTCCAGGAGGTCGGGGTCGAGGACGACTTCTTCGCCCTCGGCGGCGACAGCATCGTCTCGATCCAGCTCGTGTCGCGGGCGCGGCGCGCGGGCTGGACGATCACGCCGCGGCAGATCTTCGAGGCGCGCACGGCGGCGGGGCTGGCGGCGGTCGCGGTGCCGGCCGGCGGGCGCCCGGCGATCGCGCCCGTCGACGGCACCGGGCGCGTGGCGCTGACCCCGATCCAGCGCTGGCTGCTCGCCCGCCCGGGGCCGATCCGCACCTACCACCAGCGGGTGGTGCTGGCCGTGCCGTCCGGGACCGACCCGCGACCCGCGCTGCAGGCGGTGCTCGACACCCACGACCTGCTGCGCGCACGGGTCGCCGACGGGGCGCTGGAGGTGCCGGCGGCGGGGTCGGTGCGCGCCGAGGACGTCGTGGTGACCGGCGATGGGGACGGCGCGGCCACGGCCGAGCGCCTCGACCCGCACGCCGGCCGGATGGTCGCCGCGTCGTGGTCCGGCGACCGCCTCGTGCTCGCCGTGCACCACCTCGTCGTCGACGGGGTGTCGTGGCCGATCCTCGCCGGCGACCTCGCCGCCGCCGCGGAGGGCCGCGCGCTCGAGCCCGGGACCTCCTTCCGGGCGTGGGCGGAGGCGCTGGTCGCGACGGCCGACGCCCGCCGGGACGAGGTCGACGCGTGGCGCGCGGTGCTGGCCGGCGACCGGGCGCCGATCGGGCGCCGGGCCCTCGACCCCGCGCGCGACACCGTCGCCACCACGCGGCACCACCACGTCGAGGTGGGGCCCGAGGTCACCGAGGTGCTGCTGGGCGCGCTGCCCGCCGCGGTGCACGGCGGGGTGGACGACGTCGTCGTGGCGGCGCTGTCGCTGGCGGTGGCGCGGTGGTCGGGGGCTCGCTCTGGACCTGGGGCGGACCTGGTGCTCGACCGCGAGCGCCACGGTCGCGAGCCCGGCGCCGTGCCCGGCGAGCCCGACCTCACGCGCACCGTCGGCTGGTTCACCGCGACCCACCCGGTGCGCGTGCCCCTGCCCGCGCCCGACGCCGCCCCGGATCGCGTGCTCAAGGCGGCCAAGGAGGCCCTGCGCGCGACGCCCGGCGACGGGCTGGGGTTCGGGCTGTTGCGCGACGTGCTCGACGTCGACCTCGGGACCGGCCCGGAGCTTCTGGTCAACTACCTCGGCCGCACCGCCGCAGGCACCGGCGGCGACTGGGCGCCCGCCCCCGAGGCCCCGGCGATGAGCGGCGGGGGCGACGCCTCGATGCCCGCCGCGCACGCGCTGGAGATCAACGCGCGTACCGAGGACCGCGCCGACGGGCCGCACCTGGTGGCGCGGTGGTCGTGGCCCGACGGGGTGCTGACCGACGAGGACGTCACTGCGCTCGCCGACGCCTTCGCCGACGCCTGCCGCGAGCTCGCGGCGGCCCGGGACGCGGTCGGCGGGCACACGCCGTCGGACTTCCCGACCGTCGCGCTGACCCAGGACGACGTCGACGCGCTCGCCGCGCGGGCGCCCGGCGGGATCGACGACGTCGTGGCCCCGGCGCCGCTGGCCGAGGGGATCCTGTTCACCTCGCGGTTCGAGGGGGCGGGGGAGCCGACGCTCGAGCGCGACGTCTACGCCGTGCGGCTGGAGGTCGACCTCGCCGGCTCGGTCGACGCGGCGGCCGAGGCCGCCCTGCACCGCGCTTTCGCCGCCCTCACGGCGCGCCACGACGCCCTGCGCGAGACCTTCCCGACCGTCTCCTCCGGCCGCCCGGTGACCCTGGTGCCGTCCTACGTGCGTGATCTTCTGAGCTATAGCTCAGAAGATCACGCACGTGGGTTGGTGCGGCTCGACGTCCACCGAGGCGACGACGGCGCGGTCACCCTGCACCTGGTCAGCCACCACGCCGTCCTCGACGGCTGGTCGCTCCCGATCGTGGTGCGCGAGCTCTTCACCCTCTGGTCCGTCGCCCGGCGCACCGGCGTCGACGACCCCGCGACCCTGCTCGAGCGCGCCGGCCTCCCGCCCGCGCTCGCGCACCGCGCCCACCTGCACCGCCTCGCCGCCCGCGACCACGACGCCGACGTCGCCGCCTGGCGCGACGCCCTCGCCGACCTCGACGCCCCCACCCGCCTCGCCCCCGCGACCGCCGACCCCGGCCCGACGGCCGCCCGCACCCGCGTCCTCGACCGCGAGCGGTCCGACGCCCTCGCGGCCCTCGCCCGCACCCGCGGGGTCACGCTCTCGTCGGTGCTGCAGGTCGCCTGGGCGCTCGTGCTCGGCCACGCCACCGGCCGCGACGACATCGTCCTCGGCCAGACCGTGTCCGGGCGTTCCGCGGACGTCGACGGCATCGAGACCGCCGTCGGCCTCTACATCGCCACCGTCCCGGTGCGCGTGCGCGCCCACCCCGCCGACACCCTCGCCGGCCTGGTCACGCGCACCCAGGACGAGCAGGCCGCGCTGCTCGAGCACCAGGACGCCGGGCTGCCCGCGATCCAGCGCGCGGTCGGGCTGGGCGAGCTGTTCGACACCCTGCTCGTGGTCGAGAACTACCCGCTCGACCCCTGCGCGGTCGACGCCGCGCTGCCCGACGGCCTGCACGTCACCGGCGTGCGCAGCATCGACGCCCCGCACTACCCGGCGAGCCTCGTCGCCACCCCGGGCCCCGATGGTCTGACGCTGCAGCTCAACCACCGCGTCGGCGTCGTGCCCGCCGACGACGCCGACGCCTTGCTCGCGCGCCTCGTGGGCGTGCTCGACGTCCTCGTCGACGACCCCGACCGCCCGCTCGCCCGCCTCGACCTGCTCGACGACGACCGGCGCGCCGCCCTGCTCGCCGCGGCCCAGGGACCGCCGGCGATCCGCGACGGGCGCCCGCTCCCGGTGCGCCTCGCGGCCGTCGCCGCCGAGGCCCCCGACGCCGTCGCCGTCCGATGCGGCGAGGAGACGCTGACCCGCCGCGAGCTCCAGGACCGGTCGGCCGCGCTGGCCGGCTCGTTGCGCGTCGCGGGCGCGGCGCCCGGCGCGCTGGTGGGCGTGGCGGTCGAGCGCTCGCCCGACCTCGTCGTCGCGCTGCTCGCGGTGCTGCGCACCGGGGCGGCGTACGTCCCGCTCGACCCCGCCTACCCGGCCTCGCGCATCGCCCAGGTCCTCGACGACGCCGCCCCGGTGGCCGTGGTCGGCGCGCCCGGGTCGCTGCCCGGCGACGTCACCGTGGTCGATCCGCAGGCCGACGGCCCCGCCGACGCCGAGCCCGACGGCCCGACCGGCGACGAGACCACCTACGTCATCCACACCTCCGGCTCCACCGGGCGACCGAAGGGCGTCGTGGTCCCCGCCGGCGCCCTCGACGCGTTCCTCGGCGCCATGGACGCCCGGCTCGGGCTCACCGCCGACGACCGGTGGGTGGCCGTGACGACGGTGTCGTTCGACATCGCCGCGCTCGAGCTCTGGCTGCCCCTGCTCGCCGGCGCCGAGGTGGTGCTGGCGCGCCGCGACGAGGTGCTCGACCCGGTCGGGCTCGCCGCGCTCATCTCGGCGGCGCCGGGGCGGACCGTGGTGCAGTCGACCCCGACGCTGTGGCAGGCGCTGCTCGCCGACGAGCGGGTCGACCCCGCCGCCACGCTCGCCGGCGTCCGCGTCCTCGTGGGCGGCGAGGCCCTGCCCCCGGCGCTGGGCGAACTGCTCGCCGCCTCCGCCGCCGAGGTGCACAACGTCTACGGCCCCACCGAGACGACGATCTGGTCCACCGCCTCCTACGTGCGTGATCTTCTGAGCTATAGCTCAGAAGATCACGCACGTGGGGTCGGGACGCCCCTCGGGGGGGAGCGCGCGTACGTGCTCGACGGAGCCCTGCGCCTCGTGCCCGACGGTGTGGTCGGCGAGCTCTGGATCGCCGGCGCCGGCCTCGCCCGCGGCTACCACGCCCGCCCGGACCTGACCGCCGAGCGCTTCGTCGCCGACCCCTTCGGGTCCCTGTTCGACGAGCCCGGCGCCCGCATGTACCGCACCGGCGATCTCGCCCGCCGCGACGAGCACGGCGACCTGCACCCCCTCGGGCGCGCCGACGACCAGGTCAAGGTCCGCGGCTTCCGCATCGAGCTCGGCGAGGTCACCGCCGCGCTGCAGGCCGCCGACGGCGTCGCCCGAGCCGCCGCCGCCGTCCGCCCCGGCGCCGACGGTGCCCCCGCGCGCCTGCTCGCCTGGGTCGTGCCCGCGACCGGCGCGGCCCCGGAGCCCACCGCCGTCCGCGACGCCGTGGCCGCGCGGCTGCCCGAGTACATGGTGCCGTCGGTCGTCACGGTGATCGACGCCCTGCCGACCACCCCCAACGGCAAGGTCGACACCCGCGCGCTCCCCGAGCCCGAGGTCGCGGCCACCGCGGGCCGCGCCCCGTCGGGTCCGGTCGAGGAGGCCCTCGCCGGCGCCCTCGCTGCGGTGCTCGAGCAGGAGGTCGGCGCCGACGACGACTTCTTCGCCCTCGGCGGCGACAGCATCCTCGCCATCGCCCTGGTCGGGCGGGCCCGCGCGGCCGGCCTCGTCATCACGCCCCGCCAGGTCTTCGAGCGACGGACGATCGCGGCGCTCGCCGAGGTCGCGGACACGGACCCGGACACCGGCCCGGCCGCACCGACGAGCCCCGCGGTCCCCGACGACGTGCGCCGTGCCGTCGCCGCCGGACGGGACGGCGTCGTCGACGTCGTGCCCCCGAGCCCGCTGGCCGAGGGCCTGCTGTTCCTCGCCCGCCTCGGCGCCGAGGCCGGCGGCGACGTCTACAGCATCCAGCTGCTCGTCGACCTCGCCGGACCCGTCGACGCCGACGCCCTCCACGCGGCCCTCCAGACCGTCGCCGACCGGCACGACGCGCTGCGCACCGTCTACCCCGACGGCCCCGACGGCCGCCCCGTCGGCGTGGTGCTGGGCCACCTCGCCGTGCCGTTCACGACCAGCGACGGCGACCCGGACACGGTCGCCGACGCCGAGCGCACGCGCGTCTTCGACGTCGCGACCGGCCCGCTGCTGCGCGCCGTGCTCGTGCGCCGCACCGACGACCGCCACCGCCTCGTGCTGACCTTCCACCACGTCGCCATCGACGGCTGGTCGATGCCGATCGTGCTGCGCGAGCTGCTCGCGACCTGGGAGGGACGCGAGCTCCCCGACCCGCCGCCCTACCGCGACCACCTCGCCATGCTCGCCGCCCGCGACCCCGACGCCGACCTCGCGGCCTGGCGCGAAGCCCTCGCCGGGGTCACCGCACCGACGCGGGCCGTCGAGACCCCCGACGCGGGCGAGACCGTCATCCCGCACCGCACCCCGGTCCCGCTGGACGACGACGTCGCCGCCCGGATCGCCGCCACCGCGCGCCGCCTCGGCGTCACCGTCGCCACCGTGCTCCAGGCCGCCTGGGGCGTCCTCGTCGGGCGCGCCGCCGGCAGCCCCGACGCCGTGTTCGGCCAGACGGTGTCCGGCCGCGGGTCGGGCGAGGCGCAGGACGCCGTCGGGCTCTTCATCAACACCGTGCCGGTGCGGATCACTGAGCGCCCCGCCGAGACCCTCGCCGACCTGCTCACCCGCGTCGGCGCCGAACAGGCCGCGCTGCTCGACGTCACCCACGTCGGGCTCGCCGCGATCCAGCGCGCGATCGGCGTGGACGACCTCGTCGACACCCTGCTCGTGGTCGAGAACTACCCCGTGGACCGCGACGCCGTCCACGAGGCCGGGCCCCCCGGCATCACCGTCGAGCACGTCGCGGGGCGGGACGCGACGCACTACCCGCTGGTGCTCGTCGCCGCCCTCGGTGCCGGCAACGTGCCGGCCCTGCACCTCGCCCACCGCCCCGACGCCCTCGACGACGACGCCGCCGCGGCGTGGGCCGGGCGGCTGGCCCGCCTGCTCACCGCGATCGCCGACGCCCCGGACACCCCGCTCGCGCGCCTCGACCTGCTCGCCGACGCCGAGCGCCGCCTCGTCCTCGAGCGGTGGAACGACACCGCCGTCGACGTCCCCGACCACTCCTGGCCCGCCGCGTTCGCCGAGGCCGTCGCCGCCCACCCGGACGCGCCCGCCGTGGTGGCCGAGGACCCGGCGACGGGAGAGACGCAGACCCGCACGTACGCCGAGCTCGCGGCCGACGCCGGGCGGGTCGCCGCCGCCCTGCACGCCCGCGGGATCGGGCGCGGCGACGTCGTCGGGGTCGCGCTGCCCCGGACGTCGACGCTGGTCGCCGGCCTGGTCGCCGTGCTCACCGCCGGCGCCGCCTACCTGCCCCTGGACCCCGACTACCCGGCGGGCCGCCTCGAGTTCATGCTCGCGGACTCCGGAGCCCGCGTCGTGCTGACCACCGCGGACACCGACGTCCCCGACGTCGCGGGCGTCGAGCGCCTCGACGTCGCCACCCTGCCCGACGCCCCGGCCCCGCCGACCCCTCCGCTCACCCCCGACGACGCCGCCTACGTCATCTACACGTCCGGCTCCACCGGGCGCCCCAAGGGCGTCGTGCTGCCCCACCGCGTGGCGCCCTCGCTGGTGGCCACGGCGGTCGACCGGCTCGGCGTCACCGCCGACGCGAAGGTGCTGCAGTTCGCCTCGGTCAGCTTCGACGTCGCGTTCTGGGAGCTGACGATGTCGTTGCTCACCGGCGCGACGCTCGTGGTGGCCCCGCCGCGGGTGCGCGTGGCCGACCCGGTGCTGACGACGTTCCTCGCCGAGCGCGGGTTCGGCCGCGGCGACGTGATGATCCTGCCGCCGTCGCTGGTCGCGGCCCTGCCGCCGGACGCCGAGCTGCCCGACGGCGCGGTGATGCTGGTGGGCACCGAGGCCGTCCCGCCGGCGATCGTCGAGCGCTGGGCGGCCCGGCTGCGGGTCTTCAACGCCTACGGCCCCACCGAGGTGGCCGTGAACTCCACGCTCGGCGAGACCGATCCGCAGAGCGGCGCCACCGGCCGCGTCCCGATCGGCGTGCCCGACCCGAACACCCGCGCCCACGTCCTCGACGCCGCGCTGCGCCCGGTGCCGCCGGGCGCGGTCGGCGAGCTCTACCTCGCGGGCGAGGGCCTGGCGCGCGGCTACCACGCCCGGCCCGCGCTCACCGCCGAGCGCTTCGTCGCCGACCCCTCCGGCCGGCCCGGCACGCGCATGTACCGCACCGGCGACGTCGTCCGCCGCCTGCCCGACGGCCGCCTCGACTACCTCGGGCGCGCCGACGACCAGGTCAAGGTCCGCGGCTTCCGCATCGAGCTCGGCGAGGTCGCCGCCGCGGTCTCGGCCGCGCCCGGCGTGGACCGCGCCGTCGTCGACACCCGGCCCGGCCCGGGCGGTACGCGGCTCGTCGCGTGGGTCGTCCCCGAAGCCGACGGGGACCTCGACGCCGTCCGCCGGCACCTCGACGACACGCTGCCCGCCCACCTCGTCCCGTCGGAGCTCGTGGCCCTCGACGCCGTCCCCGTGCTGCCCACCGGCAAGGTCGACCGGGCCGCCCTGCCCGCGCCCGCGGGCGACACCGGGGGCGGGACCGCGCCGCGCACCGACGCCGAGCGCGCGGTGGCGGCCGTGTTCGCCGAGGTCCTCGACGTCGAGGCCGACCGGGTGGGCGTCGACACCGCCTTCGCCGACCTCGGCGGGCACTCGCTGCTGCTCGCGGTGCTGCGCACCCGGCTGGCCGAGCGCCTCGACCTGACGGTGCCGGTCGCCGACCTCATGCGGCACCCGACCGTCGCTGACGTCGCCGCCCTGGACGACGGCGCCGCGAGCGGCGGCGACCCCGCCGCGCCCGTGCCCCTGCGCCGCGCCGAGGGCCGCCCGCTGGTGCTGTTCCCCGGCGCCGGCGGCGTCGTCCACCCGTACACGGCGCTGACCGGCGCGGTCCCCGGCCGGGCGGTGTGGGCGCTGCCCGGGCGCGAGCTCGCCGACCCCGGGTTCGCGCCCGACACGCTCGACGACGTCGCCGCCGACCAGCTCGCCCGCCTGCGCGAGGTCGTCCCGCACGGCCCCTACGACCTCGCCGGCTGGTCGTTCGGCGGGGTCGTGGCGCACGCCGTGGCGCGCCGACTGATCCACGCGGGGGAGACGGTCGCCTCGCTGACCCTGCTCGACGCCTGGCCCGGCGAGGGCGCGGGCACGGGCGGCGCGATCGACCCCGTCGCGTTCCTCGCCGAGGCCCTCGGGCTGCCCGCACCCGGGTCGGAGGCGGAGCTCACGGCCCTGGTCGAGCAGGACCCCGGCCTCGCCGGGCTCTTCCCGCCGCCGGTGCTGGCGGGCGCGCTGCGCCACGTGCGCCACGCCGCCGCCACCCTCGCCGCCCACGAGCCCGCGCCGCTGGACGATCCGGACGTATCGGTCACCATGGTCGTCGCCGTCCCGGACGGCGTGCGAGAGCCTCACCGCCTCGCCGACGCGCGCCGGCGCTGGACGCCGGTGCTCCCCGCCTCCGCGCGCTTCGTCACGGTCGCCGCCACCCACCACGGGCTGCTGCGACCGGGCGCCGTCGAGCGGGTCGGCGACCTGCTCACCGAGACCACGCCCCCCACCCCGGAGGAGACCCCCTGATGGCACCGCACGTCCCACCCGGCCTGTCCCGCCGCGGCTTCCTCGCCGGCGCCGGGGGCGTGGCCGCCACGCTCGCGCTCGCCGCCTGCGGGGGCGGCGGGGAGTCGGGCGGCGGTGGGGGCGGCGCCACGCGCACCGTCCAGGGCGCGGGCGGCCCCGTCCAGATCCCCGCGAACCCGCAGCGGATCGTCTGCACGGACTTCTACACGACCTACGCCCTGCTCGACGTCGGCGTGACCCCGTCGGGCACCGCCGAGGCGACCCTCGGCGGCGTGCTCCCGGAGTACCAGCAGGTCTACGACGGCATCCCCAAGGTCGGCAGCCCCACCGCGCTGAACTTCGAGGCGATCGCCGCGCAGACCCCCGACCTCATCCTCGGCACCCTCGTGCCGTCGCTGCCCGCCGACCTCGGCGCGCAGCTCTCGGGCATCGCGCCGACCCTGCTGCTGCCCGCCGCGGCGAACCCCGGCAGCTGGGGCGAGCGCGCGCTGCGCACCGCCGACGCGGTCAACCGGCTGCCGCAGGGCGAGCAGCTCAAGACCTCGTACGACCAGCACGCCGCCCGCATCCGCCAGCAGTACGCCGCCACGCTCGCGCGCACGAAGTGGGCGCTGGTGCGCGGCAGCTCGGGCGGGGTGTTCTTCTCCGACTACCCGACGTCCTGGAGCGGCGTGGTGCTGGCTGACTCGGGGTTCCCGTTCGGTCAGTTCGCGGCGGGGAAGACCGGCGCGGGCGGCCGGTTGTCCTACGAGCAGGCCACCCAGCTCGACGACTGCGACGTCGTCCTGCACCTCGCCGACACCCGCGGCGGCGTCGACGCCAACACCCAGACCCTGCTCGCCCAGCCCGCGTTCCAGCAGGTCCGGGCCGTGCGCGAGGGCCGGCTGTTCCCGCTGCCGAACTACTACTGCAGCCACTACAAGCAGGGCGAGGCCGTGCAGAGCTACCTCGAGACCGTCCTGCCCCGCGTCTAGGAGGAACGATGCGCGTCGTCCTGTTCGGCTACCAGAAGTGGGGCGCGCGGCTGCTGGCCGCGCTGCTCGAGTCCCGCCACGAGGTGGTGCTGACCGTCAGCCACCCCGAGGAGGGGGAGTGGGCACCGGCGATCTTCGAGGAGTCGATGGGCGACCTCGCCCGCGAGCACGGCATCCCCGTCCTCTACCGCGAGAAGGCCGTCGACGACGAGCTGGTGCGCGCGATCAAGGAGGCGGACGCGGAGATCGGGCTCGCCTGCAACTGGCGCACCTGGATCAGCCCCGAGGTGTTCGGCGCGCCCACCCGCGGCACCGTCAACACCCACGACTCGCTGTTGCCGAAGTACGCGGGCTTCTCCCCGCTCAACTGGGCGCTGATCAACGGCGAGAGCCAGGTCGGGATCACCGCGCACTGGATGGACGCCGACCTCGACCGCGGCGACATCATCACCCAGCGGACCGTGCCGGTGACGCCCACCGACACCACCGAGGACCTGTTCCACCGCACGGTCGGGCTGTTCGGGGAGCTGTCGCTCGACGCCTTCGACCGCATCGAGCACGGCCCGCACGACTGGCTGCGCCAGGACCCGGAGCACGCGTCGTTCTTCCACAAGCGCGCGGACCCGGACAACCGGATCCACTGGGACAGGTCCGCGCGGGACCTCGTCAACCTCGTGCGCGCCCAGACCGGGCCCTACCCCAACGCCTGGTGCCTGCACGAGGGCGAGCGCCTGCGCGTGCTCGAGGCGTCGGTGTCGCGGGAGCGCTGCGGCGGGACGGTCGGGCGGGTGTTCGCCCGCGAGGGCCGCGGCGTCATCGTCGTCGCGGGGCCGGAGGCCTGGCGGGGCGGGCAGCACGGGCTCGTGCTGCAGCGCGTGCTGGACGCGGACGGCGCCGAGCACGTGGCCGGCGACTACTTCCGGCGGATGGGCGACTACCTCACGTGAGGCCGGCCCGGCCCGGTCCCCCCGTACCGGGCCGGAGCGCGACTAGCGGTGGCCGCCGCCGGCGCCGCCGCCCTTGCCGCGGAACTTGTTGAGCATGCCCTGCGCCTTCTCGCGGTTCTTGGGGTCCGAGGCGTAGCGCTTCGCCTGGTCGGTGTACTTGCGTCCCTGCGGGCTGCGCAGGAACTGCTGGACCTTCGAGAACAAGCCGGGCACGACGTCTCCTGGGGTGCTCGGGGCGGGCGTATCCGCCCCGTGTCGCCCCACGGTATCGCCCCTTTCGGACACCCTGTTGTTACCCGCGAGTAGGGCGCTACACCCTACTCCTCGGTAACATGCGAGGGATACGCCACCGTGCTCTCGGGCGCGGAGCGTGGGAGAGTCGGGACAGAAGGCAGGTTACCGACGAGTAAGCTACTGATCGGTAATCGCGGTCCGCGAAGCGAGCACAGGAGGTCGCAGCAGGCCCATGAACATCGTCGTGCTGATCAAGCAGGTGCCTGACACCTGGTCGGAGCGCACGCTCTCCGACGCGGACAAGACCCTCGACCGCGCGTCGTCCGACGCCGTCCTGGACGAGATCAACGAGCGCGCCGTCGAGGAGGCGCTCAAGATCAAGGAGGCCGGCGACGCGACCATCACGGTCCTCACCGTCGGCCCGGACCGCGCCACCGACGCGATCCGCAAGGCGCTCTCCATGGGCGCCGACAACGCGGTGCACGTCAACGACGAGGCCATCCACGGCTCGGACGCGGTGACCACCGCCAAGATCCTGGCCAAGGCGATCGGCACCGTCGACGACGTCCAGCTCGTGCTGGCCGGCAACGAGGCCACCGACGGCCGCAGCGGCGCCATGGCCGGCATGCTCGGCGAGGTGCTCGGCTGGCCGTCGCTCACGCACGCCAACGAGATGGCCGTCGACGGCGGCACCGTCACCGTGAAGCGCGAGACCGACGAGGGCACGTCCGACCTCGCCGCGTCGCTGCCGGCGGTCGTCAGCGTCGCCGAGAAGATCAACGAGCCGCGCTACCCCTCGTTCAAGGGGATCATGGCCGCGAAGAAGAAGCCGGTGAACAAGATCGGCATCTCCGACCTCGGCCTGGAGGCGAACGAGGTCGGCCTCGCCGGCTCGCTCGTGCAGGTCGACTCCTTCGCCCCGCGCCCGCCGAAGTCCGGTGGCCAGAAGGTCGAGGACGAGGGCGACGGCGGCGCGAAGATCGCCGAGTTCCTCGTCGGCCAGAAGCTCATCTGATCAAGCCGTCTACGCGACCCGACGTCGGACGGCACACGCGGCGCGCCAGCGCCGCGGAGGCCGCTCCGACTTGGAGGGAGAGGAATGCCTGAGGTCCTGGTCCTCGTCGACCACGTCGACGGGGAGATCAAGAAGAACACCTACGAGATGCTCACGGCGGCCCGCCGCCTGGGCGAGCCGTCGGCCGTCGTCGTCGGCACGCCGGGCACGGCGACGAAGGTCGCCGAGGGCCTGGGTGCGCACGGCGCCGAGAAGATCTACGTCGCCGAGTCCGACGACGCGGTGAACTACCTGTCGACCCCGCAGGTCGACGCCCTCGCGGTGCTGGTCGAGCGCGTCTCGCCCACCGCGGTGCTCATCCCGGCGGGCGCCGACGGCCGCGAGGTCGCCGGCCGCCTGGCGGTGCGCACCAACTCCGGCTGGCTCAACGACGTCGTCGACATCGACGGCCAGCGCGAGGGCACCCACTCGATCTTCGGGGGCGCGTTCACCGTGCAGGCCCGCGCCACCACGGACACCGCGGTGATCTCGTGGCGCTCCGGCTCCATCGAGATCGAGGAGCACGCGGGCGCGGGCACGCAGGAGACGGTCGACCTCCCGGCGATCGACGAGGCGAAGTCGGCGAAGGTGTCCAACCGGGCGCCGATCGTCGGCGGCGACCGCCCGGAGCTCACCGAGGCCAACGTCGTCGTGGCCGGTGGCCGCGGCGTGGGCTCGGCGGAGAACTTCAACGTCGTCGAGACCCTCGCGGACTCGCTGCACGCCGCGGTCGGTGCCTCGCGCGCCGCGGTCGACTCCGGCTACTACCCGAACCAGTTCCAGGTCGGGCAGACCGGCAAGACCGTCTCGCCGCAGCTGTACATCGCGCTCGGCATCTCCGGCGCGATCCAGCACCGTGCCGGCATGCAGACCTCGAAGACGATCGTCGCGGTCAACAAGGACCCCGAGGCCCCGATCTTCGAGATCGCCGACTTCGGCGTCGTGGGCGACCTGTTCTCGATCAGCCCGCAGCTGACCGAGGAGGTCGGCAAGCGCAGCTCGTAGGCGCGCCGCCGTCCTGACCGAAGGGCCCCTCCGCTCGGGTGATCCGAGCGGAGGGGCCCTTCGCTCGTTCACGGTCCGTGCCCGGCACCCCTCGGGGGCAGCCGATCGTGCACGAGGGGATTACGCTCGACGGTCGATGACCTACCTCGACCACGCGGCGACCACGCCGATGCTGCCGGAGGCGGCGGCCACCCTCACCGACGCGCTCGGGCGCGTCGGCAACGCGTCGTCGCTGCACTCGGCCGGGCGCCGGGCGCGCCGGGCCATCGAGGAGTCCCGCGAGACCATCGCCGCGGCCGTCGGGGCCCTGCCGTCCGAGGTCGTGCTGGCCACGGGCGGCACCGAGGCCGACAACCTCGCGGTCAAGGGCCTCTACTGGGCCCGCCGGGCCGCGGACCCCCGCCGCACCCGCGTCGTCGTGTCCGCCGCCGAGCACCACGCCGTGCTCGACGCCGGGGAGTGGCTCGCCGAGCACGAGGGCGCGCAGCTCGACGTCCTGCCCGTCGACCCCTGTGGCCGCGTCGACCCCGAGGTCCTGCGCGCGGCGCTCGCCGCCCACGTCGACGAGGTCGCCGTCGTCAGCGTGATGTGGGCCAACAACGAGGTGGGCACGGTGAACGACGTGCGCGCGCTCGCCGAGGTCGCCCACGCGTTCGGCGTCCCGTTCCACACCGACGCGGTCCAGGCCGTCGGCGCCGTGCCCGTCGACTTCGCCGCGAGCGGGGTCGACGCCCTCTCGCTCACCGGGCACAAGCTCGGCGGCCCCGTCGGTGCGGGCGCGCTGCTGCTGCGCCGCGACGCCACGTGCACCCCGCTGCTGCACGGCGGCGGCCAGGAGCGCGACGTGCGCTCGGGGACCCTCGACGTCCCCGGCACCATGAGCCTCGCGACGGCCGTGCGCGCCGCCGTCACCGACGTCGACCGGCGCACCGCCACCCTGAGCGCCCTGCGCGACGACCTCGTGGCCCGCGTCGTCGCCGAGGTGCCCGACGCGCGCCTCAACGGCGTCCCGCTCGACGCGCCCGGCGAGCGCCTGCCCGGCAACGCTCACCTGTCCTTCCCCGGCTGCGAGGGCGACAGCCTGCTGATGCTGCTCGACGCCCGGGGGATCGAGTGCTCCACGGGCTCGGCGTGCACCGCCGGCGTCGCCCGCCCCAGCCACGTCCTGCTGGCCATGGGCCTCGACGAGGACCTCGCCCGCGGCTCCCTGCGCTTCTCGCTGGGCCACAACTCCACGCCGGCCGACGTCGACGCCGTCGTCGAGGCGATCGGCCCCGTCGTCGAGCGCGCCCGCCGCGCCGGGGATGCGCTGGCGCGGTCGTGAGGTGCCTTCGGCATGTGAGCACCTCTTGGTGCTCCAGCACCGAGAAGTGCTCACGTGCGCGGAGCGCACCGTGAGGGTCCTGGCCGCGATGAGCGGCGGGGTCGACTCGGCGGTGGCGGCGGCGCGGCTGCGCGACGCCGGGCACGAGGTCACCGGCGTGCACCTTGCGCTGGCGGCCAAGCCCGCGACGATGCGCGAGGGTGCGCGCGGCTGTTGCTCGGTCGAGGACTCCCGCGACGCCCGGCGCTGCGCCGACGTCCTCGACATCCCGTTCTACGTCTGGGACCTCGCCGCCCGGTTCCGCGACGACGTCGTCGAGCCCTTCGTCGCCGAGTACGCGGCCGGGCGCACGCCCAACCCGTGTCTGCGGTGCAACGAGAAGATCAAGTTCTCGGCGGTGCTCGAGCGCGCCCGGGCCCTGGGCTTCGACGCCGTGGGGACGGGGCACTACGCGCGCCTCGCGGACGGCGTCCTGCGGCGCGCGGTGGACCCCGACAAGGACCAGTCCTACGTCCTCGGCGTGCTGCGCCCCGACCAGCTCGCGGGCGCGGTGTTCCCGCTCGGCGACAGCCCCAAGGGCGAGGTGCGCGCCGAGGCCGCCGCCCGCGGGCTCGTCGTCGCCGACAAGCCCGACAGCCACGACATCTGCTTCATCCCCTCCGGCGACACCCGCGGCTTCCTCGCCGACCGGATCGACGAGGCCCCGGGCGTGATGGTCGACCCGTCCGGCGCGGTCGTCGGCGCCCACCGCGGCGTCCAGGAGTTCACCGTCGGCCAGCGCCACGGCCTCGGGCTGCGCCGGCCCGCCCCCGACGGGCGGCCGCGCTACGTGCTCGGGCTCGAGCCGGTCAGCCGCACCGTGCGGGTCGGCCCGGTCGAGGAGCTCGACGTCACCGGCCTCACGGGCACCTCTCCCGTCTGGCTCGTCGACCCCCCGCGCGAGGCCCTGGACTGCGTCGTCCAGGTGCGCGCCCACGGCGGCCTCGCGCCGGCGACGGTCCGGGTGGTGGGTGACGGGGTCGAGGTCGCGCTCGGGGAGCCCCTGCGCGGCGTCGCCCCCGGTCAGGCCGCGGTCTTCTACCGCCCGGACGTCGACGGCGACGTCGTCCTGGGCAGCGCGACGATCGCCGCCACCTCGCGCTGACCTGGGTGATCAGGAGTACCTGGTCCACCCGCGCGGGCCCGACGAGGTGCACGAGGTGCTCTTGATCTCGATGGAGCGCCCGCCCCGGTGATCAGCAGGCCGAAAGGCACCTCGGGTCGCCCGCTCCGCGTGCCTATCGACCTGGTGATCTCTGCGCCCGCCAGCGCGTCTAGCGTCAGGAGTAGAATCGGCGTCAGCATGAGCACCACCTGCATCGGGTGCGGAAGCGAGATCGCGGCGGAGCGCGCCGACCTGGGATACACCTACTGCACCGCCCCGGCCTGCCAGGCCGCGTACCGCCGGGGCCCGACCGTCACCGCGGTGGCCGTCAACAAGAGCGGCGACGCCTTCCGCGTCGCCGAGCCCGACGAGATCGCGGCGCGCGCCGCCGCGGGCGAGTTCGCCACCAAGAACACCGGCCTCGGGACCGTGCCCGAGACCGTCCCGCACGTCCCCGCCCCGCGCCGACCCCGCGCGACACGTCCGACACGCCAGGCCCGCCCTTCGTGGACCCCCGCGCAGGAGAAGATCGTCCGGCTGTACGCCGAGATGGGCCTCTCGCCGCGGCAGATCGTCGAACGGGCCCGGCAGAACACGCCCCGACTCGCCGTCACCGAGGCGCTCGCCGTGCGCATCCTCTCCTCGCCGCGCCGCTAGGGTCCGGCCCCATGGGCTTCGAGGCCGAGAACATCCGCGACTGGCAGGGCAAGGCCGTCGTCGACCCCGCCGGCGGCAAGATCGGCGACATGGAGGCGGTCTACGTCGACACCCAGTCCGACCAGCCGGCGTTCGCCACCGTCGTCGTCGGCATGATCGGGCGCCGGCGCCTGGCGTTCGTGCCGCTGGCCGGCGCCACCGTGTCGCCCGACCACGTGCGGGTCACCGTGGGCAAGGACCTGGCCAAGCACGCCCCGTCGATCGACACCGACGGGGAGCTCGCCGCCGAGGACGAGCCCGCGGTGTTCGAGCACTACGGGCTCGCCGCCGCCACCACCGGCGGCGCGCGCCGGCTCGCCCGCCGCTGAACGACGACGATCAGACGATCGCCACCGGGTCCAGCATCGAGCCGGTCGCACCCTGGATCTTGAGCGGGAGCGCCACGAAGAGGAACTCGTGGACCCCGTCGCGGGCGAGCTCCTCGAGGTAGATCGACTCGAAGAGGTAGATCGCGTTCTCGATCAGCAGGAGCGTGTGGACGGGCTGCGGGTTGGCCGGGTCCCCGAGGTCGGGGGCGGGCTGGACCTCGAAGGTCTCGGTGTCGCTGCCCGCGGCGACGACGCCGCGGTCGAGCATCCAGCGGGCCGACGAGATGTCGGGCCCAGCGGTGGCGTGGCGCGCCATCGCCTCGGTGTCGGGCCAGGACCCGAGGTAGCCGGTGCGGACGAGCACGACGTCGCCCGCGCGGACCTCCACCCCCTGGTGCTCGGCGACCGCCGCCAGCTCTATGGCGTCGACGGGCGAGGAGCGGGGCAGCGCGTCCACCCCGCGGTACGCCGGGACGTCGAGCAGGACGCCGCGGGTGATGAACGGCGGCAGCTTCGCGGCGTCGCCGTGGCGCGGGCCGCGGTCGCCGAGGTGCTCGCGGGCGGTGGCGCCGCCGTACCAGTGGTCGTCCTCGCCGATCGTCATGTGGGCGAGGGCGTCGACGTGGGCGCCGCTGTGCGAGGTGGCGCTGACGAGCTCGGCCATGTAGCCGAGCCCCACGTCGTTGCACGGCCCCCACGGCTGCGCCCCGTCGGCGCGCAGCCCGTCCGGGGTGCGGGCCATGTTCACCTGGAACGGCGGGTGGGACCCGAACAGCGGCATGCCCGGGAAGCGCGGGACCGAGAGCGAGTACACCTGGCCGCGCGAGGGCAGGGCCAGCGCGGCGAGGACGTCCTCGGGGCTGCGGAACGCGGCCGGCCCGCGTTCCGGGTCGGCCACGCTCACCGCCGGTGTTCCCGGGCGTCGGCGATCATGTTCACCACGCGCTCGGGCGTCATGGGCAGCTCGTCCACCCACACCCCGAGGGGGCGCAGCGCGTCGTCGACGGCGCTGGCGATCGCCGTCGGGGCCACCAGCCGGCCGCCCTCGCCGGCGCCCTTCACGCCGTAGGTGGTGAACGGCGAGGGCGTCTCCAGGTGCTCGAGCACGATCTCGGGGACCTCGTGCATGCTCGGCAGCAGGTACTCCCGCAGCGTCGGGGTCTGCAGGGTCCCGTCCTCGGCGCCGTAGCTGTACTCCTCCATCAGCGCCGCGCCGATGCCCTGCACGATGCCGCCGACGACCTGCCCCTCGACCAGGGCCGGGTTCATGACGGTGCCGCAGTCGTTGACGACGTAGTAGGCGCGCAGCTTCACCTCGCCGGTCTCCGGGTCGACCTCGACGATCGGGATGTGGCAGGCGTGGGAGACCATCGGGTAGAAGGCGCCCAGGTCGCTGCGGTCGGCCGTCGGGGGCGTGAAGTACGGGTGGTCGTAGGTGTGCACCGCGACGAGCCCGCTGCTCTCGGCCTCGCTCGTGCCGTCGTTGAACAGGTGGGCCCGCATCCCGACCTCGGCCATGGTCATCGACGTGCCCGGCACGCCCTTCGCGCGGAAGACGCCGTCGACGCACTCGACGTCCTCGGGGTCCATCTCCATGGCGCTCGCCGCGACCCGGATCATCTTGTCCTTGACGGTCCGCGCGGCCCCGCGGGTCGCGCCCGAGAGCATGATCGTGACGCGGCTGCCGCCCGGTCCGGCCGAGATCGCGCCGCTCGTGGAGTCGGCGTAGGTGACCATGACCTCGGACGGGTCGATGCCGAACTCCTCGGCGACGACCTGGCCCACGACGGTCTCGGGGCTGTTGCCCCACAGCGGGCAGCCGATGGTGGCGCGGACGCCGCCCATCGCGTCGACGTCGATCTTGCAGCTCTCCGGGGTGCTGGTCGCCGGCAGCGGCGCCTCGTCGCCGTAGAGGAACCACCACTCCGAGGCGTTGTAGCCCGAGCGCTCCTGGCAGGTCGCGAGGCCGATGCCCAGGTAGCGGCCCTCGGCGCGCAGCCGCTCCTGCTCGGCGCGCCAGTCGTCGAGCCCGGCGATCGCCAGCGCCCGGTCGAGGACGGCCTCGTAGTCGCCGCTGTCGTAGACGTTGCCCGTCGGGATCTTGTACGGGAACTGGTCGGGCTGGATGAAGTTGCGCCGGCGGAGCTCGACGCGGTCGATGCCCATCTCCAGGGCGGCCTTGTCGACCAGGCGCTCCAGGATGAAGTTGCCCGGGTCGGCGCCCGCGCCGCGGAAGAAGCCCTGCTGGACCTTGTTGGTCAGCACGCACGAGACGTCGTAGCGCACGCTGCCGATCCGGTACGGGCCGACGGGCTGGGCCACCGCGTTGCCGTGCTGGCCGTGGGCGAACTGGAAGTAGGCGCCGTAGTCGTCGATGATCCGCAGCACCAGGCCGAGCATCTCGCCGTCCTCGGCCAGCGCCAGCTCGGCGTCGTAGATCCGGTCGCAACCGACGTTGTCGTTCGCGGCGACGTTGTCGGCGCGGTCCTCGAGGTACTGCACGGGCCGCCCGCAGGCCTTGCTGAGCGCCCCGGTGATCGAGATGACCTTGGTGATGAGGTGCTTGCTGCCGAAGCTGCCGCCCACCGCGCACGGGATCATCCGCAGCCGGTTCGTCGACACCCGCAGGATCCCGGCGAACGCCCAGGGCAGGAAGTTGATGAAGTTGCTGTTGGAGTACACCGTCATCGACTGGCCGAACGGGTCCCAGGACGCCACCGCCCCGGCCGTCTCGATGGGGTGCGCGCCCATCCGGTGCCAGCGCGCGCTCGACCGGACGATCGTGTGCGCGCGGGCCAGGTCGGCGTCCACCTCGCCCCAGTCCAGGCTGCGGTGGAAGACGACGTTCGAGTCCAGCGTCTCGTGCACCCGCGTTGCCGACGGGTCCATCGCCGCGACCGGGTCGACCAGCGCGGGGAGCAGCTCGTACTCCACGCGGATGCGGGCGCAGGCGTCCTCGGCGGTGTAGCGGTCGGTGGCCGCGACGGCGGCGACGGCCTCGCCCGGGTACCGCACGCGCTCGACGGCGATCGCGCGCTGCTCCACCGGCTCGGCACAGAACGCCGGCATCGGGTCGACGTGCTCGGCGGCCGTCGCGCCCGTCAGCACCACGACCACGCCGGGCAGCGCCTCGGCCTCGGAGGTGTCGATCGAGACGATGCGGGCGTGGGCGTGCGGGCTGCGCAGGACCGCGCCGTGCAGCATCCCGGGCAGGACGACGTCACCGACGAAGCCGGCGCGCCCGGTGAGCAGCTTCGGGTCCTCCTTGCGGGGCACGCTCTGCCCGACCCAGCGGCGGGTCTCGGTGACAGGCCGTTCGACGGTGCTCATGCGCGGACCCCGCTCTGCTCGCTGCTGGTCTGCTCGGCCATCAGCCGTCCGGCGGCGCTCACCGACCGCACGATGTTCTGGTAGCCGGTGCAGCGGCACAGGTTGCCGCCCATCGACTCCTCGACGTCCTCGCGCCCGGGATGGGGGACGCGTTCGAGCAGCTCACAGGCGGCCATGAGCATCCCGGGGGTGCAGAAGCCGCACTGCAGGCCGTGCTCCTGGGTGAACGCCCGCTGGATCGGGTGCAGGGTGCCGTCGGCCCCGGCCAGCGACTCCACGGTGCGCACGGACGAGCCGTCGAGCTGCGCCGCGAACACCAGGCAGGACCGGGTGGCGACGTCGTCGACGATCACGGTGCACGCGCCGCAGACGCCCTGCTCGCACCCGAGGTGCGTGCCCGCGAGGGCCAGCTCGTTGCGCAGCAGGTCGGCCAGCAGGGTGCGGGGCTCCACGAGGAGGTCGTGGCGGGCGCCGTTCACGGTGATCCGGACGCGGACCTTGTCAGGCATCGGTCGTCTCCTTCGGCGAGGTCGCACGGGCGAACGCGGTGCGCAGGGCGCGGGCGGTCAGCACGCGCGCGAGGTGTCGGCGGAAGTCGGCCGACCCGTGGCAGCTGGGGATCGGGTCGAGGCCGTCGGCGGCGCCCGCCGCGGCCTCGCTGAACGCGGCGGGGTCGTCGGCCCCGAGGACCGCGGTCTCGACGGCGGGCACGCGCACGGGGCGGTCGTCGGCGCCGCAGAGCGCGACCCGCACGTGCGCGATCCGCCCGTCGTCACCGAGGCCGACGACGGCGGCTGCGCCGCAGACCGGCAGGTCACCGGTGCGGCGGGTGAGCTCGACGAAGGCGCTCGCGGTCCGGCCGGCCGCGGCGGGCACGTCGATCGCCACCACCATCTCGTCGGGGGCGAGCGACGTGCGGAACGGTCCGGTGAAGAAGTCGGCCGCGGCGACGGTGCGCTCGGCGGCGCGGCTGCGGACCTTGACGAGGCCGTCGAGCGCGAGCAGGGCAGTCGGCAGCTCGGCGGACGGGTCGGCGAAGGCGACGCTGCCCACGACCGTGCCGCGGGCGCGCACCGGGGCGTGGGCGACCTGCGCGCCGGCCTCGGCCAGCAGCGGGGCGTGCGCGGCGACCTCGCGGGAGAGCTCGCTGGTGCGCTGGCGGACCGTGGCGCCCAGTCGCAGCGTGGACGAACCGTTCTCGCCGTAGAGGCCGAGCGTGTCGAGCCCCGGCACCCGGTTGATGTCGACCAGCACGGCCGGGCTGACCTGCCGGGCGTTCATCATCCGCACGAGGCTCTGCCCGCCCGCCAGCACCCGCGCGTCGTCGCCGTGCTCGCCGAGGAGGTCGAGTGCCTCGTCGAGATCCCGCGGTGCCGTGTACTCGAACGGCGCAGGCTTCATGGGCACCTCCGGGTGCTGGCGTGCTCGACCGACGCCCGGCGGGCGGGTCGCGAGGAGGAGGCCGGCGGGTGGTGGTGCGGTGCCGGCCGAGCGGCTGCGAGGTGTTACTCAGGTCACAACGAGGCCGACTCTCGCTGGTCGGACCGGACTTAAGCAACGTTAAGTCGGGCAATCCGACCCATGGCGTCCGGATGGCCCTCCCCGCTGCGACGTGCCGGCTTAACGTTGCTTAACGGTCGAGGAGGGGCCGACGCTGAGGCGGCCCCAGCGCCTCGAGGTCGAAGGCGGTCGCCGTGCCCGCACCGCGGAAAGTGATCATCACCTGTGCCGTGACCGGCGCGATCCACACGCCGTCGATGTCGAAGTACCTGCCGGTCACGCCCGCGGAGATCGCGGAGGCCGCTCTCGGTGCCGCGGAGGCGGGGGCGGCGGTCGTCCACCTGCACGCCCGCGACCCGCGCGACGGCCGCCCGTCCCAGGACCCGGCCCACTTCGTGCCGATCCTCGACGAGCTCAAGCGCCACACCGACGCCGTGGTCAACCTGACCACCGGCGGCTCCCCGCACATGACGGTGGAGGAGCGGATGCGGCCGGCGCGGGAGTTCGCGCCCGAGCTCGCCTCGCTGAACATGGGGTCGATGAACCTCGGCCTCTACCCGATGCTGGGCCGGTTCACCGAGTTCGAGCACGCGTGGGAGCGCGAGCACCTGGAGAAGAGCCGGGACCTCGTCTTCAAGAACACCTTCGCCGACATCGAGACCGTGCTCGAGATCGGGCGGGCGGGCGGCACCCGTTTCGAGTTCGAGTGCTACGACACCTCGCACCTCTACAACCTCGCGCACTTCCGGGACCGGGGGCTGACGGAGGGCCCGCTGTTCGTCCAGACCGTGATGGGGCTGCTCGGCGGGATCGGGCCGCACCCCGAGGACCTCATGCACCTGCGCCGGACCGCGAACCGCCTGTTCGGCGAGAGCCACGAATGGTCGGTCCTGGGCGCCGGCCGCCACCAGATGCCGCTGGCCTCGATCGGCGCCGCGGCGGGCTCGCACGTCCGCGTCGGCCTCGAGGACTCGCTGTGGATCGGGCCGGGCCGGCTCGCCGAGAGCAACGCCCAGCAGGTGACGCGCGTGTGCGACATCCTCGACGCCCTCGGCCTCGAGATCGCCACCCCCGACGAGGCGCGGGCCGTCCTCGGGCTCAAGGGTCGTGACGCGGTCGGCTTCTGACGGCAGGCTGCACGGGGTGACCGGTGACGCGCGGCCCCGCCAGGGCATCCGCGCGCTGCGCGTGTCCGCCGCCGACGTCGCCCGCCGCGCGGGGGTGTCGGCGGCGACCGTCTCCTACGCGCTCAACGGGAAGCCCGGCGTCTCGGCGGAGATGCGGGCCCGCGTGCTCGCGACGGCCGCGGAGCTCGGGCACCCCCTCGACCGCTACGAGCGGTCGGCCGAGCCGGAGCCCTCCCGGGTGCTCGGGCTGGTGCTGACCGACATCAGCAACCCGTTCTACTCGGAGTTCTCGGCCGGGACGATCGACATCGCCCGCGCCCAGGGCTACGAGGTCTTCGTCGCCCACTCCCAGGAGAGCTCGCCGACGCTGGACACCGTGGTCCGGACGATGATCGCCCGCCGGGTGGACGGGATGGTCCTGACCTCGCTGCACACCGACGACGGCGACGCCATCCGCGTGCTGCGGCGCGCCGAGATGCCGTTCGTGCAGGTCAGCCGCCGCATCCCGGGGCTGCGGGCCGACTTCATCGGCGTGGACGAGACGGCGCTGTCCTCCGACATCCTGCGCCACCTGCTCGGCCACGGGTACACCGATCTCGCCATCGTCACCGGGTCGCAGAGCTCGTCATCGTCGGCCGAACGGGCCCGCACGTTCGTCGCCACCGCCGCCGAGCTCGGGGTCCCGCTGCCCGCCCACCGGCGGTTCACCGCGTTCCTCAACGCCGAGGGCGGACGGCGGGTCGCGCAGCACCTCGTCGACGCGGGTGATGTCCCGCGCGCGATCGCCTGCGGGTCCGACGCCATCGCCTCCGGGGTCATCGGGACACTGCGCGAGCACGACCTGCGGGTGCCCGAGGACGTCGCCGTCACCGGCATCGACGGCGTCTTCCCCGGCGCCTCGATGCTGGCCGAGCTGACGACCGTCACGCTGGGCCGGCGCGTCATGGCCCAGACCGCGGTGGAGCAGCTCATCCGCCGCGTCGACGGGCGCGGCGGCCCGGTCATGGACGAGACCGTGCCCCACACGCTGCGCATCGGGACGAGCTGCGGCTGCCCGCGCTCGGTCATGGCCGGGCCGCGCAGACCTGGACCGCGCGCACCATGAGCGCCACCTGGAGCTCGAACAGGCCCTCCTGACGGCGGGGGTCGGTGCCGGCGAGCTCGGCGACGCGGCGCAGGCGGTAGCTGATCGTGTGCGGGTGCACGTGCAGCGTGCGGGCGGTGTCGGCGGTGGAGCACCCGCTGCGCACCCAGACCCGCAGGGTCGCGACGAGGTCGGTGCCCCGGGCGCGGTCGTGCTCCTCGAGGGCGCCCAGCCGGTGGGCGGCCAGTCGGCGCAGCCCGTCGGGGGTGCCGGTCTCGAGCAGGAGCGCGGCGACGCCGAGGTCGTCGAGGTCGAGCACGCCGGTCGTCCCGGCCTCGGCGGCCAGCGCGTGGGCCGTGCGGACCACCCGCCAGGCCGGCGGATAGCCGTCGGTGGCGGTCACCGTCGGACCGATCACCACCGGACCGTGGACCCCGGCGAACGCCGCCGCGAGCCGCGCCCGATCGGCCTCCGGGACCAGGACGATCAGGGCGCCCTCGTGCTCGCCGACCAGGGGTGACCCGCCGAGCACGGGGGCGGTGCCGGTGGGGGCCAGCACGACGGTGTGCGGGCGGCGCAGGTCGTGGTGCAGGGCGTCGGAGCGGTCGAGCAGGCTGCGCTCGTCGCCGGTGCCGCTGACCAGCTCCACCGCCAGGTCGCGCGTGAGCCGCAGCTCGGTCTCGACGGCCTGACGGCGCCGGAGCATCTCCAGCGCGACGAGCAGCGAGAAGCGCTCGATCACCGGTCGCTCGGCCCAGCCGTCGGCCCGAGCCACCCAGAGACGCGCGGCGAGCACGCCGGCGACGGCGATCGGGGCCACCCAGGCCCACGCCGACCCGCCGAGCGGCGCCTGCACCATCGTCCGGTGACCGTCCGCGGCGGCCAGCGTCCGGCGCAGCGCCCGGGACCGCGCCACCGGGGGCACCCCGGCCATCTCCGGGCCCGCCCGGCCGAGGAGGGAGCCCTCGGGGGTCTCCAGGGTCACCGACGCGTCGAGCGCGGCGGCGAGGGCGTCGAGGACGCCGTCGAGCCCGGCGTCGTCGAGCAGCAGCCGCATCAGCTCGCGGTCCTGCTGCTCGGCCCGCTCCAGGCGCGCGATGGTGGCCTGCTCCGCGGCGCGCAGCTCCGCGGTGCGCAGGACCGTTCCCGCGTACTGGGCCATCAGCTCGGCGGCGGCGAGCTCGTCCGGCGCGAGGTCGCGCACGTGCCCGGTGTAGCCGACGAGCACGCCGGCCAGCTCCCGGCCGTCGAGTCCGCCCAGCGGCACGGCGAGCAGGGAGCGGATGCCCTCGGTCAGGGCGAGCTCGCGCCACGGCCAGGTGGCGTCGGTGGCGCCCACGTCGCGGAGCACGACGGTGCGTCGCTCGCGGACGGCCCGGGCCGCGGGCAGGTCGGACTCGCGCCCGCTGGGGTGCACCAGCAGCGGGGCCTGCTGCTCGAGGTCCCGGCGGTAGCGCTCGGTGAGGGCGTGACCGGCCGTCAGCACGAGACGCTCGCCGGTGTCGTCGAGCAGCATCACCGAGCACGAGTCGGTGCGCACGAGCGCGCAGGTGTGCCGGGCGATCCGGCTCAGCAGGGCCTCGCGGGGTTCGTCGGCGTTGAGCGCGCGCAGGATGTCCGCGGCCGCCGTCATCCACTCCGCGTGCGTCGCCGGCACCACCGACCCCCGTCCCCGTTGGTCAGGGAGCCATAGCGTAGCCGCGCCGTCCGGACGACTCTGTGTGCCAGGTCACTCGTCGACGGAGGGGGCGCCCTGGTGTACCGGGTCGGGATCGATGTCGGGGGGACCTTCACCGACTGCGTGGCGGTGGACGAGGTCACCGGCGCGGTGACGACGTGCAAGGTGCCGACCACCCCCCACGACCAGTCCGAGGGGTTCCTCGCCGGCATCGAGGTGCTCGGGATCCCGATGGCGGAGATCTCGCTGGTCCTGCACGGCTGCACGGTCGGGCTCAACGCCGTGCTCACGCGCACCGGCGCGACGATCGGGGTGATCACGACCGAGGGGTTCCGCGACGTCCTGGCGATGGGCCGGGGACAGCGCCCCAGCGGCGACCAGTTCAACCCGCGCTGGCAGCGGGCGTTCGGCGACGCCCGCGAGCCGTTCTGTCCGCGCTGGCTGCGCCGCACGGTGCCCGGGCGGATCGACCGCACCGGGCGCGAGGTCGTCCCGCTGGACGAGGAGGCGCTGGCCGACGAGGTCCGGTTCCTCGTCGGGCGCGGGGTCGAGGCGATCCTGGTCTGCTTCCTCAACGCCTACGCCGACGACAAGCACGAACGGCGCGCGGCGTCGATCGCCGCCGAGCTGGCCGAGGTGCCGGTCTGGACGTCGACCGGCGTCCACCCGTGCTTCAAGGAGTACCCGCGCTTCTCGACGGCCGTGGTCAACACCTACGTCGGGCCGCCGGTGCAGCGCTACCTCGACCGCGCCGAGCGCCGCCTCGCCGAGGCCGGCTACACCGGACCGCTCATGGTGATGCAGTCCAACGGCGGCGTGCTCCCGGTGGGCACCGCCCGCGAGCGTCCGGCGTACACGCTGCAGTCCGGGCCGACCGGGGGCGTCACGGGCGCCCAACGGGGCGGGCAGCACCTCGGGGCGCCGGACCTCATCACGCTCGACATCGGCGGGACGAGCGCGGACTGCGCGGTCGTGGTCGGCGGGGAACCCGTCGTGACCACCGAGCTCGAGATCGAGCACGACGTGATCATCGCGCTGCCGGCGATGGCCGTGCACTCGATCGGCGCGGGCGGCGGCTCGCTGGCCTGGGTCGACCGGCGCGGGGCGCTGCGGGTCGGCCCGCGCAGCGCGGGCGCGGTCCCCGGCCCGGCCTGCTACGGGCGCGGCGGCACCGAGCCCACGGTGACCGACGCGCTGGCCGTCCTGGGCATCCTCGACCCGGCGCGGTTCATGGGCGGGGCGTCGACCTTCGACACCGACGCGGCGCGCGTGGCGTTCGGGCCGATCGCGCAGGCCACGGACCTGAGCACCGAGTCCGCCGCCCGGGCCGTCCTGGACATCGCGACCGCCGCGATGGTCGAGGCGGCCCGCGAGGTGTCGGTCTACAACGGCATCGACCCGCGCCGGTTCGGGCTCTACGTCTACGGCTCGGCGGGCCCGGTCTTCGGCGCGCGGATCGGGCGGGCGCTGGGCAGCGAGTCGGTCGTCGTCCCCCCGCAGCCCGGGGAGCTCAGCGCCTACGGGCTCGCTCTCGCCGACCTGCGCATGGACGTCGGCGAGCCGGTCGTCCGGGCCCTGGGCGCGCTCGCGCCGGACGAGCTGGAGGCGGCCTACACGCGCCTGCGCGACGACGCGGCGCGGACGCTGGGCCGCACGCAGCGCAGCGGAGCTGCGGCGCCGGAGGCCGGATACAGCGAGCGGGACATCCGATACACCCGCTGGCTCGACGGCCGCTACCAGGGCCAGACCTGGGAGACCAACGGCGTCCCGGTGCCCGAGCGCCCCCTCGACGACGCCGCCATCGACGAGCTGCGCACCAACTTCGACGCCACCCACCGCCGCACCTGGGGCTACGCCGTCCCGCGCGCGGACGTGAAGGCGACGATGGCCCGGGTCACCGCGACCGTCGAGCTCGGGACGCCCGATCCGCCGTCGCCGGCGGTGGTCGACGGTGTCGCCGCGCCCCGGAGCGCGCGCGTGCACCTCGACGGTCGGTGGCAGGAGGTCCCGGTGCTGGCGCGCGACGGGCTCGCGGCGGGGGCGAGGGTGGAGGGCCCGGCGCTGGTCGTCCAGCCGACGGCGACGACGGTGCTCGAGGCGGGCGACGTGCTGACCGTCGACGGGACCGGTCACATGATCATCACCTGGGGGCGGGCATGAGCGACCAGGTCGCGCTCGAGATCATCCGCAGCGCCTTCTTCGCCACCGTGCGCCAGGCCGGCCGGATCATCCTGCGGTCGAGCTTCTCGCCGATCATCCGCGACGCGTTCGACTTCTGCGTGACGCTGATCGGCCCCGAGGACCTCGAGCGCGGTCTCGCGCACGACGTCGTCGCGATGAACGAGAGCCTCGCGCACTTCTCCGGCGTCATGCCGTTCATGGTGCGCAACCTGCTCTGGGAGTACGGCGTCGAGAACCTGCGCCCCGGCGACATGATCGCGATCAACAACCCGTTCAAGGGCGGCAACCACGTCTACGACAACGGGTTCTACAAGCCCGTCTTCGTCGGCGACCGGCTCATCGGCGGGGTGGCGGTCAAGGCGCACCTGATGGACATGGGCGGGGTCACCGCGGGCGGCTACTCGACGCGCAAGCGGTCGCTGTTCGAGGAGGGCGTCGTCATCGCGGGCGTGCCCGTCTACAAGGACGACCGTCCGTGGACGCCGGGCTTCAACCTGTACTTCGACAACTCCCGGCTGCCCGACAACATGATCGCCGACCTGCAGGCCATGCACAGTGCCTGCGCGTTCGCCGAGGAGCGCCTGCACGCCCTGGCGGAGACCCACGGCGTCGACACCGTGCACGACGCGATGGCCTACACGCTCGACTACGCCGACCGCTCGATGCGCGAGGGCCTGCGCGCGCTGCCCGACGGCGATTTCGTCGGCGAGGACGGCATCGACGCCGACGCGTTCCACGACACGCCCTACGTCGTGCGCACGACCGTCCGCAAGCGCGGCGACGAGGTCGAGGTCGACTTCTCGGGCTCGACGCGGGAGGCGGCGTCGTCGGTGAACTGCTCGGTGTTCGACGCCGCGAACGGCGTCTACACCGCCCTGAAGTTCCTCTGCGACCCGCACAACCCGAACAACGCCGGGGCGTTCCGGTGCATCACCGTGGTCGCGCCCGAGGGCACGTTCATCACCGCGCGGCCGCCGGCGGCGACGACGATGTACTTCGACGCGGCCGAGGCGGTGTTCAACGCCGTCACCAAGGCGATCATCTCCGGTGCTCCGCCGGGGTCCGGCTTCGGCGGGCACTACGGGTCGAACATGGGCCTGTTGATGACCGGCAGCACCGCGGCCCCGCCGTCCGGGCCCCGGCGCAACGCGGGCGACGGCGTCGCGGAACGCCTCGCCGCGGCGACCCAGTCGATCCCGGTCGTGCTGGAGGACCCCACCGGGTCGGGGCGCAAGCTGTTCGTCGCGCCGATGCTGGCGCTCGGGGGCTTCGGGGCGTCCGCGGAGGGCGACGGCGAGAACTTCGTGTCGATGAGCCAGCAGAACCTCATGGACATGTCGATCGAGTCGATCGAGGAGGACCACCCCATCGTCGTCCTGCGCAAGGAGTTCGTCGCCGACACCGCCGGGCCCGGCGCGCACCGCGGCGGTGTGGGCGTCGTGTACGACCGGATGCTCGTCGGTGAGGCCGACGTCTACCCGATGCTCCTGCACCTGCGGATCCTTCCCTGGGGTGCCGACGGCGGGGGTGCCGGGCGCCCCGGCGGGGCCTGGATCGGGGAGCCGGACGGGGGCTCCGACGCCGCACGCTGGCTGCGCTCGTCCGACGAGGACGTCCGCCCGCTGGGCGGGTACTTCGCCGACTCGGGGGCGGCCGCGGCGCCGTACGAGGGACGGTGGCACTCCGGGAACGCCGACATCGCCGCCACCCCGGGGACGCTCCTGCGCGTGCGCACGCCGGGGGCCGGGGGCTGGGGAGCGGCGTTCGCCCGGGACCCGGAGGCGGTCCTGCGCGATGTGCGCGACGGCTTCGTGACGCTCGAGGGTGCCCGCGTCGACTACGGCGTGGTGATCCTGGGCGACGTCGACGAGGGGCCCGACGAGCTGACCGTGGACCGCGAGGCGACGGAGGTGCTGCGGAGCGACGCCGCGCGACGCAGCTCGACGACGGAGGACGGCTCGTGACGATGCTGTTCGGCCGGCCCGAGGAGCCGGAGCTCGCCGTCACCCGGACCGACCTCGACGAGACGTGCCCGTCGTGCGGGAGCACGGCGGTGCAGGGCTACCCGCTGCTCGAGGTGACCGGCTGGTGCCTCGTCGCGCGCTGCGCCGACTGCCTGCACGTGCTGCGCCGCGAGCCCAGCCCGACCCCGTTCGGCTTCAGCTACGTGCCCTACAGCGTCCACCTCCGCTGACGAGATCGGCTAGCCCATCCCGGACGCGGCGAGCGGGTCGTAGCCCGGCGTGCGCAGGAGGTCCTGGAGCTGACGACGGCGCACGCCGATGTTGCTGCCCTCGATCACCGGGTAGGCGAGCGCCTCGTGGAGGTACTCGACGATCGGGAACGCCTCGTCGTACGCGGTCACCCCGACCAGCTTGACCAGGTCGTTGAGCACCTCCACGCCCGTCTCGGAGCCGAAGACCTTCGCGTGCAGCGCCAGCTCGGGCGCCGCGGGGTGCTGGGACATGACGGCGTCGAGCGCGCGCCAGGTCAGGAGGCGGACGGCCTCGATCTTCCCCTTGGCGTCGGCGAGGACGTCGGACACCGCCTGGTGGTCGATGATCGGGACGGCGCCGCCGCGGGTCTCGGTGGTCGCGAAGCGCAGGGCGATGTCGAAGGCCCCGCGCATCGCGGCGACGGCGAAGATGCCGATGGACGCGCCGCTGGGCAGGAAGGCGTTGCGGGTCAGGGCGACGCCCTGTCCTTCGCTGCCGAGGAGGTTCGCGCGCGGTACGCGCACGTCGTGCAGGCGGACCCGGGACGTCAGGCATCCGCGCAGGCCCGGCAGGTCGTAGTGCTCCTCGACCTCGACGTGCCCGGCCAGGTGCTCGCGCTCGGCCACGATCAGCGAGACGCCGCCCGGGGCCCGGCAGACGATGGTCATGAGGTCGGGGCCGTCGCCGTCCCAGCCCGAGAGGTGGGACGCCCAGGCCTTGCGGCCGTTGATGACGTAGTCGTCGCCGTCGGGCGTCGCGGTCGTGCGCGTTCCGGTGGGTGCGTCGAAGTTGGCGCTGCCCTCGGGCTCGCTGAAGGCCATCGCCGCCAGCGGCGCGCCGGAGTCGGCGAGGAACGGCGCGACGAAGCGCTGGACCTGCTCCGGCGTCCCGGCCTCGTAGACGGGCGCGAGCGCGATGAGCGGGCCGGCCAGGGAGATCGTGAGGTCGGGGCTGTGCACCGCCCACTCCTCGATGAAGATCGCCGCGTCGACGCCGCTGGACGCCGAGCCGCCGAACGGTGCCGGGACGAGGCCCTTGAGGAAGCCCAACCCGACCGCCTTCTCGATCACCGGGCGGGCCAGCATCGCCCGGGTCAGCGGGTCCGGCTCGGCGCGCACGGCGGCGGCGAGGCCGCGCAGGTGCTCCGCGGCGAAGCCGCGCGCCGCGGCCTTGAGCTGCTCTTGCTCGGGGCTCAGCAGGAACGACACGGCCATGGGGGACTCCTCGGGTGCGGGGTCTCCAGCCTGGGCCCGCGGGAGGTCGCCGTCTCGGCCGTGCGTGCAGCGGTGCCGTGCCGTTCGTGCACGGACCCTCAGGGGCGTGTCTCCCGCGGTGAGACGCCGAAGCGGCGGCGGAACGCGCGGCTGAAGGCCGTGGGGTCGTCGAAGCCGTGCGCGGCGGCGATCTCGAGCACGGTCGCCGCGGTGCCCGGATCCGCCAGCGCCGCCGCGGCCCGCTCGAGACGGAGGTTCCGCACCGTCGCGGCGAACGACGTGTCCGCGTCGGCGAACAGGTTGTGCAGCGTCCGCGGGGAGATCGCGAAGCGCCGGCAGACGCCCGCGACGGTGAGGTCGCGGTCGCCGAGGTGGCGCTCGACGTGGGCGAGGACGGCGGCGCGGGTGACGCCGGGGTGCGCGGTGTCGGTGCTCCTCCTCGTGGTGGTCGCGGCGACGGCGGTGGCGAAGGAGTCGACGAGCTCGGCGGCACCGGGGGTGGCGTCGTCGAGCGACCAGAGGGCGGGCATCAGGGCGCGCACCGCCGCGCCGGCCCCGATCGCGGGCACGGGCCGGCCGAGGTCCGGCCGCCGTCCGCGCAGGACGGCGTCGAGGGCGGCGTGCGGCACCCGGAAGGAGAGCATCTGCCAGGGCCGGTCGAGGTGGAAGAAGTAGGGCTCGGCCGTGTCGACGACGACGATCTCGCCGCGCCGGACGACGGTGGTGCGGTCCTCGACGGTGGTGATGCAGCGGCCCGCGAGCTGGAGGTTGACGAAGTAGTACGCACCGTCGGTCCGCGCCACCTCGCGCGGGCCGTGGTCGGTGCGCTGCGGGCGGGACCGCAGGCGGGCCCGGTTCATCCCCGCGAGGCGACGGGTCTCGACCTTCGCGGCGAAGCCCTCCTCGTCCAGCGTGCGGTGGGGCGTGAGCGGCACGAAGGCCTGGCAGATGACCTCGCGCCAGTAGCCGAACTGCTCCCGCTCGGGCAGCGCCGCGATGTCCCAGACGCCCACGACCCACCGTCCCTCGTGGCGACCCGCGCGGCGGCTCGATCCGGCGCCGCGGGCTCTCGGAGGACGGTACCCAGCGCCCGAGCCGTGGCGGAACCGTCAGGGGTCGGTTCTAGGATCGAACACATGAGCGAACTGGTGGCCGGCGAGCCGCGTTCCGTGCTGCGCGAGGCGCTCGGACACCTCAGTACCCAGCGGCACGACGACGGGTCGCTCGAGCTCGTCGGTGAGGTGCCGCCCGAGCTCTCCGACCCGCTCGTCCGCGCGCTCGAGCGCGTCGCCGACGAGCTGCGCGCGGACGACGAGGGCCGGGGGGTGCGGCCCCGCAGCGGCGGGCACCTGCACGCGGACGCGCTGATCGCCCTGCTGCTGCGGGTCACCGACCCCGATCAGCCCTGACGGGCCTTCCATCCGGGGTTCTTCTTGTTGATCACCAGCACCTGACCGTGCCGGCGGACGACGCTCGATCCCGGCTTCTGCTTGAGCGCCCTGAGCGATGTGCGGATCTTCATCCCGGCTCCTCCTCGTTGCTCGGTGTCACCCCGTGACGACGACTACCGCTCCTCGCGGAAGTCGACGTGGCGGCGCACCCGGGGGTCGTACTTGCTCAGCACGAGCCGGTCGGGGTCGTTGCGCCGGTTCTTGCGGGTCACGTAGGTCGTGCCGGTCCCGGCGGTCGAGCGCAGCTTCACGACCGGGCGGACGTCGATGCGGGCCACGGGTTCCTCTCGTCGACGCTCTTGGATGTCATTGTCGACAACGTCGGCGCCCGAGCGTCTATGCCGCGGCGCTCAGGGCCCCGTCGCCACCGGGGCCGGCACGCCGTCGAGCACCGCGAGCAGGCGCTCGCGCAGCCCCGCGCCCCGGGTGGCGAAGGCGCGCTGGGCCTCGACGTAGGCGGCCTTGCCCTCGGGCGTCTCGATCGCGACGGGGGCGTAGCCGAGATCGGCCAGGTCGTAGGGCGACGCGCGCATGTCGAGCTCGCGGATGTCGCGGGCGAGGACGAAGGCGTCGAGCAGCAGGGCGCCCGGCACGAGCGGGCCGAGCTTGTCCGCCCACTTGTAGAGGTCCATCCCGGCGTGCAGGCACCCGGGCTGCTCGAGCTCGACCTGCCGCTCGCGGGTGGGCCGCAGCGTGTTGCGCGGCGCCGCGGACGGGGTGAAGAAGCGGTACGCGTCGTAGTGCGAGCAGCGGATGCGGTGCGACTCGACCACCGCGTCGGTGCCCGCCGGGCCGAGGCGCAGCGGCACCGCGTGCCGGGTGTGGTCGTCGCGGTGGACCATCGCCCACTCGTGCAGGCCGAAGCAGCCGAGGTGCGGCGCGCGGGCGGCGGTGGCCCGCAGCAGGCCCGCGACGAAGTCGACGCTGCCCGCCCGCTCGCACAGCAACGCCTCGTGGTCGACGCGCACGCCCGCCCCGTCGGCGGTGTAGTGCCGCCACCCGGCGCGCTCGCCGGCGTCGGCGAGCACCACGCCCGCGCCCGGGTGCCAGCGGCGCAGCCGGGTGGGCCGGGTCGGGTAGTAGGTGTAGAGGAAGTCCTCGACGGGGTGGGCCTCGCCGCGCGCCCGGCGTGCCCGGTGCCCGGCGGTGAGCGCGTCGGCCCGCGCAGCGTGGGCGTCGGCCCGCGCCCGCCACTCCTGCTCCGCCAGCACCTCCATCGCCGACCCATGCTGCCACCGCGGCGGGCCGCATCGATCCAGTCGGGGTCCGGTGGGCTGTGACGCGGGTAACCCCCTGGGTCACCGTCCCAGGGAGGCCACCACGATGTCCGAGCAGCGCGACACCGACCCCGCGACCGTCGTCCCCGACGCCGCTCCGTTGCGCGGCGAGCCCGCGGAGCCGAACCAGCCGAACCCGGAGGACGTCCTGCCCATCGGCGGGGCGAGCGAGACCGAGCACCTCGTGCAGGACGACGAGGGCTGACCACCGGGGCTGACCACCGGGGCTGACCACCGAGGCTGACCACCGGGGCCGCGCGGCGCGCCGACGCGTCGCGGGTGGATCCTGACGACGTGAGCGAGACGACCGCCCCAACCGACACGACGTCCGCCGCCGACCGCGAGCGCCCGGCGCAGCCCGGCGATCGCGCGACCGGTCTGGGCTCGTGGCCCGGCACCGACCGCCAGGAGGCGGCGCGGACGGTCGTCGGCGAGCTCCCCGGCATGCCCTACGTGCCCGAGCTGCCCGCCCGCGGTCTCGGCGCGGACATCCTCGGGCGGGGGGCGGCGCTGCTCGTCGACATCGCGGTCGAGGAGTGGCCCTCGGGCTACCGCGTCGCCCGCCGCCCGGGCGGCGACCACCGGCGCGCGCAGGAGCTGCTGGCCCGCGACCTCGACGCCCTCGACGAGGCGCTGGGGGAGTCCGGCGCGACCCCGCCCGCCGTGAAGTGCCAGGTCGTGGGCCCGTGGACACTCACCGCGGGCGTCGAGCTGCGCTCGGGGCACCGGGTGCTCACCGACCGCGGCGCGGTGGCCGAGTTCGCCGAGAGCCTCGCCGAGGGCCTGCGCACCCACGTCGCCGAGCTCGCCCGGCGCACCGGGGCGCCGGTGGTCGTGCAGATCGACGAGCCCTCCCTGCCGGCCGTGCTCGCCGGCTCGCTGCGGACGCCGTCGGGCTACGGCACGGTCCGCACCGTCCCCGCGTCCGAGGCCCGCGCCCTGCTCGCCGACCTCGTCAGCGCCGCCCGGGGCGCCGGGGCCGTCGCGGTCGCGATCCACTGCTGCCACCCGACCCCGCCCCTGGCCCTGTTCGGCGCGGCCGGGGCGGACGCGGTCGCGGTGGACCTGGGCGCGCTGGGGGGCGCGGACGCCCCGGCCGATGTGCTCGACGCCCTCGGCGAGCTGTGGGAGTCCGGGGTCGAGCTGTGGCTGGGGATCGTTCCGTCGACCGAGCCGGCCACCCGCCCGGAGCTCCACGACCTCGCCCGTCCCGCGCTCGACCTCGCCGACCGCCTCGGCTTCGACCGCGCCCGCCTCGCCGACCGCGCCGTCGTCACCCCGGCCTGCGGGCTCGCGGGCGCCGGCCCGGCCTGGGCGCGCCGGGCGACGAGCACCACCGTCGAGCTCGCGCGCGCCTTCGCCGACCCACCCGCGAGCTGGGGACGCGGCGCGTCCTGATCCACTATTCAGGTGCGGATCGGACTGGTGGGCGGCGGGTTCGCCGCCCTGCGCGGAGCCCTGGCCACGGCGTTCGACGAGGCCGGGTGGTCCGGGGTGGAGATCGTCGACGTCCCGGTCGAGGTGCCCGCCGGGGGTCTCGACGGCGTCGACGTCCTGTGCCCGATGGGCAGCGCGATCTCCGGGGCGCTCATGGACGCCACGTCGCCGCGGATGATCCAGCAGTTCGGGGTCGGGCTGTCCGGGGTGGACGTCGCGGCGGCGGCCGAGCGCGGCATCCCGGTCGACAACGTCTCCGGCGCGGAGTCCGGCAACGCCGTCGCGGTGGCCGAGATCGCGCTGCTGCACCTGCTGGCGCTCCTGCGCCGGTTCGAGGCGGCCCGGGCGAACGTCGCGCGGCGCCTGGTCGGCGAGCCGATGGGCACGACGCTCGCGGGGCGCACGGTGGGCGTGCTGGGCGTGGGCGACATCGGCGCCGAGGTGATCGGGCGCCTGCGCGCGTTCGGCGCCGTCCCGGTCGGCATCGGCCGCCGGCCCCGCGCGGAGACGCCGCGGGCCGCCGCACTGCTCGACGACGCCCACTTCCACCACGCCGACGACCTGCCCGGCGCGCTCGCCCGCTGCGACGACCTCGTCGTGTGCTGCCCGCTGACCGAGCGGACGCGCGGGCTGGTCGGCGCCGCCGCGCTCGCTGCCCTCGGGCCCGCGGGGTACGTCGTCAACGTCGCCCGCGGCCCCGTCGTCGACCGCGACGCGCTGCTCGACGCGCTGCGCGCCGGGCGCGTGGCCGGAGCGGGCCTGGACGTCACGTGGGTCGAGCCGATCGACCCCGACGACGAGCTGCTGGCGCAGCACGTGGTGGTCACCCCGCACGTCGGCGGCATCACCGACAGCTCCTACGCGGGCATCGCGGCGGGGTTCGTGGCGTCGGTCGGGAGGCACCTGGGCCGGGTGAGTTGAGGGTTCGCTGTCGGGGGGCCGGGCTAATCTCGGCGCCGTGACCAGCGAGACCGCACCGATCGCGACGGGTGATGTGCCCGCGGAGGCCGCGCAGCGGCACCGCGAGCTGTCCGAGGTCGTGGCGGACCACCAGTTCCGCTACTACGTGCTCGACGCCCCGATCGTCACCGACGGCGAGTTCGACGAGCTGTTCGGCGAGCTGCAGGGCCTCGAGGAGCGCCACCCGTCGCTCGTCACGCCCGCGTCGCCCACGCAGCGGGTCGGGGGCGGGTTCTCCACCGACTTCGTCGCGGTCGACCACCTCGAGCGCATGCTCTCGCTCGACAACGCCTTCGAGCCCGAGGAGCTGCGCGAGTGGGTGCTGCGCGTGCAGCGCGAGCTCGACTATCCCTCCGAGGAGCTGCGCTACCTCTGCGAGCTCAAGATCGACGGGCTGGCGGTGAACCTGCTCTACGAGAACGGCCACCTCACGCGCGCGCTGACCCGCGGCGACGGCCGCACCGGTGAGGACGTCACGCTCAACATGCGCACGCTCGAGGGCGTGCCCACCGAGCTGACGGGCACCGAGGAGTTCCCGGTGCCCGAGCTGATGGAGGTCCGCGGCGAGGTCTTCTTCCGCCTCGCCGACTTCGACGAGCTCAACGCCGGGCTCGTGGCCGCCGGCAAGCAGCCCTTCGCCAACCCGCGCAACTCCGCGGCCGGTTCGCTGCGGCAGAAGGACCCGCGCGTCACCGCCTCGCGCAAGCTCCGGCTGATCTGCCACGGTCTCGGCAAGCGACGGGGCTTCACCCCGGCCCGGCAGTCCGAGGCGTACGCCGCGCTGCAGGCGTGGGGTCTGCCGGTCTCCACGCACACGGTGGTGCGCCACGGCGTCGACGAGGTCATCGCGCACACGCAGTACTGGGGCGAGCACCGGCACGACGTCGAGCACGACATCGACGGCGTGGTGGTCAAGGTCGACGACGTCGCGCTCCAGCGCCGGCTCGGCTCCACCTCGCGCGCCCCGCGGTGGGCGATCGCCTACAAGTACCCGCCCGAGGAGGCCACCACGACGCTGCGCAACATCAGCGTCAACGTCGGCCGCACGGGCCGGGTCACCCCGTTCGCGGAGATGGACCCGGTGCTGGTCGCGGGCTCCACGGTGTCGCTCGCGACGCTGCACAACGCGGGCGAGGTCGAGCGCAAGGGCGTGCTCATCGGCGACCGGGTGATCATCCGCAAGGCGGGCGACGTCATCCCCGAGGTGCTCGGGCCCGTCGTCGAGGCGCGCACGGGCGACGAGCGCGCGTTCGTCATGCCCACCCACTGTCCCGAGTGCGGCACCGAGCTGCGCCAGATGCGCGAGGGCGACAAGGATCTGCGCTGCCCCAACGCCCGCTCCTGCCCCGCGCAGCTGCGCGAGCGCCTGTTCCACGTCGCCGGCCGCGGCGCCTTCGACATCGAGGTCCTGGGCTACGAGGCGGCCACCGCGCTGCTCGACGCCGGCGTGGTGCACGACGAGGGCGACGTCTTCGCGCTCACCGAGGACGACCTGATCCGGGTCGACCTCTTCCGCACCAAGGCGGGCAACGTCTCGGCCAACGGCCAGAAGCTGCTGGGCAACCTCGACACCGCGAAGCAGCGCCCGCTGTGGAAGGTGCTGGTCGGCCTGTCGATCCGCCACGTCGGGCCCACGGCGGCCCAGGCCCTGGCGCGCCACTTCCGGTCGATCGACGCCATCGACGCCGCGAGCGAGGAGGAGCTGGCCGCCGTCGACGGGGTCGGGCCCACCATCGCGCACGCGGTGCGCGAGTGGTTCTCCGTCGACTGGCACCGCGAGGTGGTGGAGAAGTGGCGCGCCGCGGGCGTGCAGCTGGTCGAGGAGGTCGACGAGTCGGTGCCCCGCACGCTCGAGGGGCTCTCGGTGGTGGTCACGGGGTCGCTGCCCACCCTGTCGCGCGACGAGGCCAAGGAGGCGATCCTCGCGCGCGGCGGGCGCGCGGCCGGGTCGGTGTCGAAGAAGACGGCGTTCCTCGTGGTCGGCGACGAGCCGGGCTCCAAGTACGACAAGGCCGTGGCGGCGGGCGTGCCCGTGCTCGACGAGGACGGTTTCCGGGTGCTCCTCGAGCAGGGTCCCGAGGCCGCCGCGGGCTCCGCGCTCGCCCCGCCCGAGCCGCCCGCTGCGGAGGACGCCTGAGAGCCCCGCCGACGCCGCGGCCCGAGGTCGGGCACACTCACACCGTCGGGTGACGCGCGTGCGACCGTCCGGGTGGCGTCGCGGCGAGGACCCGGACGCCGCTCGGTAGACGTTGCCCTCGTCGCCCGGTTGGTTGAAGCTGGACACACCCGGTGGATGTCCGGAGGCGGAGGGAGGGTCGCGGCGGTGCTGCAGTGTTGCCCCAACGGCGCCCGGCCCGCCGACGTGTACCCCGCCGTCCCCATGAGCCCGCGCCACCTGGCGCGTGACGCGCGCGCGGTCGCCGCGCTCGGTGTCCAGAGCCTCCACGTGCACCCGCGCGACCGCGACGGGCAGGAGAGCCTCGCCCCCGGCGTGATCGGCACGGTCGTCGGCACGATCCGCCGCGAGGCCCCCGAGCTCGAGATCGGTGTCACCACCGCGCGCTGGGTCGAGCCCGACCCCTTCAAGCGCACCGAGCTCATCGCGCAGTGGGGCAAGCTGCCCAAGCACGCACGCCCGGACGTCGCGGCGGTCAACGTCCACGAGCGCGGGTGGCAGGGCGTCTGCGCGGCCCTCGACGCGGTCGGCATCGGTGTCGAGCTCGGCGTCTGGACCACCGGCGACGCCGTGCAGCTCAAGCAGGCCGGCCTGCCGCGCGGCACGGTCCGGGTGCTGGCCGAGGTCACGGTCACCGATCCGGACACGGCGGTGGCCGAGGCCGTGCGGATCCTCAAGGCCCTCGGGCCGGTGCCCGCGCCGATCCTCCTGCACGGCGAGGAGGGCGGCACCTGGCCGGTGCTCGAGTACGCCAAGCGCAACAACCTCGACACCCGCATCGGCTTCGAGGACACCCTCAAGGGCCCGGACGGCACGTGGCTGGCCACGGGCAACGAGGAGCTCGTGCGCTACGCGCAGGGCAAGGACGTCGCGGGCCGCTACGAGCGCCGCCGCTCGGGGTCGCGCACCGGCGGGCTGTTCACCTCGGGCCGCTGGCCCGGGTCCCGCGCCGAGCACCGGCGGTAGCTACCCGACGATCGTGGCCACGATCCCGGCGAGGTGCGACAGGCGGGCGAGCTCGGAGGGCCGGAAGGCGGGTCCGCCCGGGCGGCCGACCACCAGCGCCCGCTCCGGGCGCCCCAGCGGGGCGGCGGCGAGCTCGGTGTCCAGGTCGGTCCACGCCTCGGGCACGCCGTGACCGCCGGTCGGGTCGAGCACGGTGGCCTTGGACAGCGGCAGCCAGCGCAGCTCGGCGGCCTCGGTCTCGGGGGCGGCCGCGCTGGAGGCGACGCGGCGCACCCGGGGGCCCTGTCCGGTCGCCTCGGTGACCAGCGCCCAGGCCGACCGGAAGAGCCCCGGCACGCCCTCGGTGAGCAGCGCGACCCCCCGCTCGGGGTGCGCGGCGACCGCCTCGACCAGCTCGAGCTCGCGGGTGGTGTCCAGCGCGCCGGCGAACGGGCGCACCGACTCGACGACCACGCCGGTGACCGACTCGGCGGCGGTGATGAGCACGTCCGGCGGCCGCGAGCTGGGCATGTCGACGACGAGGTCGTCGACCGCGGACCCGCCGCCGCGCTCGACGACGTCCACCGAGAGGATGTCCGCGCCCTCGGCGCCGAGGGCGGAGGCGAGCGCTCCGAGGGTGCCGGGCCGATCGGGCAGCACCACGCGCAGCAGGTAGGTCACGACCCTCCTCGACGTCCCGGACACCCGATACCCCGCCCGCGGCGCCACGGCGGCCGCACCGAGGTACCCCGCCGTCGGGTCCGCGCATCCTCCCAGGCCGACCCCGACGGGGCGAGCGTCGATCACGCCCGCAAACCTCGTCGAGGCCCGTCTCGCCGCGGTCCTAGACTGGACGTGCGCGGCCCACGCCGACCCCGGAGGGACATGTCCGACATCACGCGCGACGACGTCGCCCACCTCGCCCGACTGGCCCGACTCGCGGTCACCGACGACGAGCTGGACACGTTCTCGCGACAGATCGATGCCATCGTCGACACGGTCTCGGCGGTGGGGGACATCCCGGACGACGTCCCGCCGACCGCCCAGGTGGTGCCGCAGACCAACGTCCTGCGCCCCGACGCGGTCGAGCCCTCGCTGCCACGGGAGGCCGCCCTCGCCGGCGCCCCGTCCGCCGAGGAGGGGCGCTTCCGCGTGCCGCGGATCCTGGGGGAGGAGCTGTGAACGAGCTGCTCTCCCTCGACGCCGCCGAGCTGGCGCGTCGCCTGCACGCCCGTGAGGTGTCCTCGGTGGAGGTCACCCGGGCCCACCTCGAGCGCATCGAGGCCGTCGACGGGGACGGCGGCCCCGACGGGGTCCACGCGTTCCTGCACGTCGACGCCGACGGCGCGCTGGCCGCGGCCGAGGCGGCCGACCGGGCGATCGCCGACGGCGGGCCCGTGTCACCGCTGGCCGGGGTGCCGATCGCGGTCAAGGACAACATGACCACGACGGACATGCCGACCACCTGCGGGTCCCGCATCCTCGAGGGCTGGCGCCCGCCGTACGACGCGACGGTCGTGGCCCGGCTGCGGGCCGCGGGCCTGGTGCCGCTGGGCAAGACCAACCTCGACGAGTTCGCCATGGGCAGCTCGACCGAGAACTCCGCGTTCGGGCCCAGCCGCAACCCCTGGGACCTCACGCGCATCCCCGGCGGTTCCGGCGGCGGCTCGTCCGCCGCCGTCGCCGCCGGCGAGGCGCCCCTGGCGCTCGGCTCGGACACCGGCGGCTCGATCCGCCAGCCCGGCGCGGTCACCGGCACGGTCGGGGTCAAGCCGACCTACGGCACGGTCTCCCGCTACGGCCTCGTGGCGTTCTCGTCGTCGCTGGACCAGATCGGGCCGTGCGCGCGGTCGGTGCTCGACGCCGCCCTGCTGCACGAGGTGATCGGCGGGCACGACCGCAACGACCAGACCTCGGTGGACGCTCCGCTGCCGCCGGTGGTCGAGGCCGCGCTGGCCGGCGCCCGCGGCGACCTGGCGGGCGTGCGCGTGGGCGTCGTGAGCCAGTTCGCCGGCGAGGGCTACCAGCCCGGCGTGTCGGCCGCGTTCACCGACGCCGTGCGGGTGCTGGGCGAGCTGGGCGCGGACGTCGTCGAGGTGTCCTGCCCCTCGTTCTCCTACGCCCTGCCGGCGTACTACCTCATCGCGCCCAGCGAGGCGTCGAGCAACCTCGCCCGCTTCGACGCCATGCGCTACGGGCTGCGCGTCGGCGACGACGGGACCCGGTCGACCGACGACGTCATGTCGCTGACCCGCGAGGTCGGGTTCGGGGCCGAGGTGAAGCGCCGCATCATGATCGGCACGCACGCCCTGTCCGCCGGCTCGTACGACGCCCTCTACGGCAAGGCGCAGCGCGCGCGCACGCTGATCGTCCGCGACTTCACCGCCGCGTTCGAGACCTGCGACGTGCTCGTGTCGCCGACCACGCCCACCACGGCGTTCCCGATCGGCGAGCGCGCCGACGACCCGCTGGCGATGTACCTCGCCGACCTCTGCACGATCCCGACCAACCTCGCGGGCAACGCGGCGCTCTCGGTGCCGTGCGGGACCTCCGCCGACGACGGCCTGCCCGTCGGCCTGCAGGTGATGGCGCCCGCGCTCGCCGACGACCGCGCCTACCGCGTGGCCGCCGCCTACGAGACCGCGCGCGGGGAGCCCACCGGCCCGCGCATCCCGGAACTGCGTGCCCTGGAGGCGACGCGATGACCGCCACCGTCGAAGCGGCGCCCTACACCGTCGAGGAGGTCTGCGAGCAGTTCGACCCGGTGATGGGTCTCGAGGTGCACGTGGAGCTCAACACCGCGACCAAGATGTTCTGCGGCTGCGCCAACGCGTTCGGCGCCGAGCCCAACACGAACGTCTGCCCGGTCTGCCTGGGCCTGCCCGGCGCGCTGCCGCGGGTCAACGGGGCGGCGGTCGCGTCGGCGATCACCATCGGCCTGGCGCTGAACTGCCGGGTGCGCGAGCGGTCCGGGTTCGCCCGGAAGAACTACTTCTACCCGGACATGCCGAAGAACTTCCAGATCTCCCAGTACGAGGACCCGATCGTCTTCGACGGGTACCTCGACGTGCCGCTCGACGACGGCACCACGTGGCGCGTGGAGATCGAGCGCGCGCACATGGAGGAGGACACCGGCAAGTCGCTGCACGTCGGTGGGGCCACCGGACGCATCCACGGCGCGGACTACTCGCTGCTGGACTACAACCGCTCCGGCGTGCCGCTCATCGAGATCGTGACGCGCCCGATCCTGGGTGCCGGGGTGCGCGCCCCCGAGGTGGCGCGCGCCTACGTCACGGCGCTGCGCGACGTGCTGCGCGGCCTCGGCGTCTCCGACGTCCGCATGGACCAGGGCTCGATGCGCTGCGACGCCAACGTGTCGCTGATGCCGAAGGGCACCACGACGTTCGGCACGCGCACCGAGACCAAGAACGTCAACTCGCTGCGCTCGGTGGAGCGCGCGGTGCGCTACGAGATGGGCCGCCATGCCGGCGTGCTGCTCTCCGGCGGCACGATCCGCCAGGAGACCCGGCACTTCGACGAGCAGTCGGGCACGACCTCGCCGGGCCGGCCGAAGGAGACCTTCGCCGACTACCGCTTCTTCCCCGAGCCCGACCTGCCGCCGCTGGAGCCCTCGCGCGACTGGGTCGAGACCCTGCGCGCGGGCCTGCCCGAGCGGCCCTGGGAGCGCCGGGCGCGCATCCAGACCGAGTGGGGGCTGTCCGACGAGGAGCTGCGCGACCTCGTCAACGCCGAGGCCCTCGACCTCGTGGCCGACACCGCTGACGCCGGCGCGCCGCCCGAGGCCGCGCGCTCGTGGTGGGTGTCCTACCTGTCCCAGCAGGCCAACACCGCCGGCGTCGCCCTCTCCGAGCTCGCGATCACCCCGGCGCAGGTCGCCCGGGTCATCGCGCTCGTGGCCGACGGCACGCTGACCAACAAGCTCGCCCGCCAGGTGGTCGACGGCGTCCTCGCGGGCGAGGGCGAGCCCGACGAGGTCGTGGCCGGCCGGGGTCTCGCCGTGGTGAGCGACGAGAGCGCGCTCACCGCCGCGGTGGACGAGGCGCTGGCCGCGCAGCCCGCCGTCGCCGAGAAGATCAAGGCGGGCAAGACCAAGGCGGCGGGCGCGATCGTGGGCGCGGTGATGAAGGCGACCCGGGGGCAGGCGGACGCCGCACGCGTCCAGGAGCTGGTGCTGGAGCGGTGTCGCTGACCGGTTGCCCGCGACCAACATCTTTTTTCGAGACCTCCCCGTAACCCATCCGGGTTCCTCCCGTTGGGGGATTCAGGGAGCGGCGAGTAGCCGTTCCTGAGCGGGGCGTCACCGAGCGCACGATCCGGTGCCGCCGTCCGCGCATCCCCCCGACGCACACGAAGTACAGGAGGAACCCGCATGGGTGCACACCGTGCCCGTCAGGTCAGCACGGTCGGCAGGATCGCCGGCCGCGGTGCGCTGACCGCTGCGGCGGCGCTCGCCCTCACCGGCGGGACCGCGTCGTTCGCGTTCGCCGACGAGGCGCCGAGCTTCGACAACACCGCGAACACGCTCGAGGACGTCGCGTCCGGCACCGTCGAGAGCGCCCAGGAGCTCCCCGAGACCGAGGCGCCCACCACGGTCAAGGGTGGCGAGGAGTTCGTCGGAGGCCACGCCTCCGCGGTCCAGCACGACGTCAACCGCATCACCTCGGCGCTGACCTCGGACCTGCAGACGCACGCGAACGCCGCGGGCGTGCCGGTCGGGAGCCAGGCCACCGACACCGAGCAGGAGATCTCCGGCGCGGTGAACGAGGTCTCGGGCCAGGTCCACGACGAGACCGGCGCCGGCGCCCAGTCGATCGACGACGCGGTCGAGGGCGGTTCCAGCATGCTCTCCTTCTCCTGATCCGCTCCCCAGATCAGGACAGGCCCGCGGCCCCGTTTCCTCCCCACCCCCGAGGCGGAGGGACGGGGCCGCGGTGTGTCCCGGGAGTGTCAGCGAAGTGGCTTCGCTGACGTTGAGTGGTCCGTATCGGTACTTCGATCACTCGCGGGAGAGCGCGCCTAATCCGCCCCGCTCGCGCCGCCCGAGGGCGGGCGGATGCGCACGACGCGGTCGTCGGTGGGCGTCACCGTCCCCCCGCCGTCCTTGTTGGCGGTGGTGAACCAGATGAGCCCGTCGGAGGCGACGTCCGCGGCGGTGATCCGCCCGTAGGTGCCCGCCAGCACCGCCTGGGGCGTGCCGACGAACGAGCCCTGCGGCGTGGGGCGCAGCACGAACATGGCCGCCGAGCCCTCGAGCCCGACGACGAGCGTGCCCGGCAACGCCGCGCACCCGGCGACCCCGGGGCGCTCGGGCCACGTCCAGGCCGGGGCCGACGTCGCCTCCGGACCCGGCGCGACCCCGGGCCGCACGGCCAGCAGGACGTCGCGGGCCCCGGCGCGGTCGGTGACCCAGCTGACGCCCGACGCCGGGTCGGCGCAGACGTCCCCGGGCGCGTGCAGGCCGCTGCCGACCACCGGCGACGCCGGGTCCGGCGTGCCCGGCGCGGGCCGCCCGAAGGGGTCGATGCGCAGCAGCTTGCCCGCCAGCGAGGTGGGGGAGGCCGCCGCCGTGGCGTTGCCGCCGTCGCCCGTGGCCACCAGCAGCGTGCCGTCGGGCTCCACGCCCACGGCGCCGCGGTTGCCCGACCCGCCGCGTGGGATGCCGCCGAGCACCGTCTTGGGCACGTCGCCCGGCGCGATGCGCATGACCGCGTTGCCGCCGGCGGTGGTGGCGTAGACGTAGAGGAGCTGGTCCTCCGCGTAGGACGGGGAGAGCACGAGCCCGGTCAACCCGCCGTCGCCCGCGGCGTCGACCGGCACGGTGGCCACGGTCTCCGGCGGCTCCTCGGGCGTGATCCGCAGGATGCGCCCCGTGGTGCGCTCGGCCACCAGCGCCGCCTGCCCGCCGGGCAGGGTGACGACGGCCGACAGCGGGGCGAGGCACGTCGCCACGACCTGCGGATCCGGGTCGACGCACGGCGGGGGCACCGAGGGCCCGCCGGAGTTCGGGGCGGGCGTCGGCTCGCCGGTCTCGGGCAGCCGGGGCTGCGGGGCACGCTCGGCGCCGAGGTCGGGGCGCTCGCGCCACGGCTGCTGCCCGGCGTCGGGGAACTGCGCGCACCCGGCGAGCAGCGCCGCGAGCGTGAGCAGCGCCGCGAGGATCGCCCTCGTCCGCCACGGTCCCGCCACGGCTCGACACAGTAGGCGCCCGCGGCTGTGCCGGCCGTGAGACGGGTGGACTAGCGTCCGCGGACCGTGAGCAGCGAACCGGTGACCGTCCTGGTGCCGCACGACGAGGGCGAGCAGGCGCTCGCCGGGATCGAGGGCCTCGAGCTCGTCCGCTACGACGAGCAGGCCGACGCCCTGCCCGACGCCGCCGACCGGGCCGAGGTCCTGATCCCCGGCTTCCTGACGACGACCGACGCGCTGGAGCTGGTCGAGCGCTGCCCGCGGCTGCGCCTCGTGCAGCTGCTGTCGGCGGGCGCGGAGATGTGGGTCGGCCGGCTCCCCGAGGGCGTGGGGCTCTCGGACTGCCAGGGCGCGCACGGCGGCGTCACCGCCGAGTGGGTGCTGGCCGCGACGCTGGCCGTGCTGCGCGAGATCCCGCCGTTCGTCCGCGCGCAGGACGAGGGCCGCTGGGACCAGCACATCACCGACACGCTCACCGGCAAGCGCGTCCTGCTCGTCGGCGCGGGCGACCTCGCCGAGCAGACAGCGCGCCGCCTCGAGACCTTCGACGTCGCGACCATCACGCGCGTCGGGCGCCGGGCCCGCGAGGGGGTGCACGCGACCTCGGAGCTGCCCGACCTGCTCGGGGAGCACGACGTCGTCGTCCTTCTCATCCCGCTCACCGACGAGACGCGCGGGATGGTGGACGCCGACTTCCTCGCCGCGATGCCCGACGGCGCCCTGCTGGTCAACGCCGCGCGGGGGCCCGTGGTCGACACCGACGCCCTGATCGCCGAGCTGCGCGCCGAGCGCCTGCGCGCGGTCGTCGACGTCGTCGACCCCGAGCCCCTGCCCGCCGACCACCCGCTGTGGAGCGCGCCGAACCTGCTGATCACCCCGCACGTCGGCGGCAGCGTCCCCGGGCACCTCGAGCGCGCCTACCGCGTCGTGCGCACCCAGCTCGAGGCCGTCGCCCGCGGCGAGGACCCGCCGAACCTCGTGACCGAGGGCTACTAGACGGTCTCCAGCGCCCGCCGCCAGGTGTCCGCGACCAGGGCGCCCAGGAGCTCCGTGTCCACGGACTCCGGCGCGAGCTGGTGCTGCATGCTGATCCCGCGGAGCTGCCCGAGCACCGCGACGGCGACGGCGTGCGGGTCGACGTCCGCGCGCACCGCGCCGTCGGCCACGCCCTGCGCGACGTCGGCGTGCAGGTCGGCGCGGAAGCGCTCGTCCCGCTCGGCGAAGATCGGCGCGAGCTCGGGCGAGGTGGGCGCCGTGGCCCAGAGCAGCAGGAACGCGCGGCTGGCCACGCCGGCGCCCGCGAGCGCCCGGACGTAGCCGGCGACCAGTCGCAGCAGGTGCTCGAGCCCCGCCGGCACGTCCTCGAGGCCCGCGACGAAGCCGGCCTGGGCGCTGCGCGCGAGCGCCTCGAGCAGGGCCTGCTTGGAGCCGAAGTGGTGGGTGACGATCCCGCGGCTGTAGCCCGCGCGCTCGCCGACCCGGGCGAGGGTCAGCGCGGACACCCCGGCCTCGACGACGAGGTCGGCGGCGGCCGCGAGCAGCGCCGCCTCGGTGTGGGCGCGGCGCTCCTCCTGGGTGCGGCGGGGACGGGACGCCGTGCGCTCGCTCGTCGTCCCCGTGTCCACGGCACCACGGTATCGCGACACTTACTTGCGGGACAACACGCAAGTATGTAGAACCGAGAGCGGCGGACGACGACGGAGGAGCAGGCGATGAGGGCGTGGACGAACGTGACCACCGGGGCGGGCGAGGAGATCGTGTGCGTGCAGGTCGAGGACGGCGACCCGTTCGCGGTGCTGGCGCTGGGGCGGCACACCGTGGCGCTCACGCGCGACGAGTGCCGCCGGATCGCCGACGCCCTGCGGGCGGCGTCGCACCGGCGTCCACCCTGGGTGTGAGTGGGTGTCCGTGCTCCAGCACGGACACCCACGCACGAGACCGGAGGTCAAACGCTCCGCACGGCCCCCGTCGCGCCGGAGGTCACGAGCTTCGCGTAGGCGCGCAGGGCGCTCGTGAGGTGCCGGTGGCGCTCGACGGCCGGCTGCCACGGGCGCTCCGAGGCCTCCATCTTGGCGCGGCGCTCGGCGAGCACGTCGTCGTCGACGAGCACCTCGATGCGCCGAGCGTCGACGTCGAGGAGGATCTCGTCGCCGTCCTGCACCAGGGCGATCACCCCGCCGGCGGCGGCCTCGGGGGAGATGTGGCCGACCGAGATCCCGCTCGAGCCGCCCGAGAAGCGCCCGTCGGTGACCAGCGCGCACACCGCGCCGAGGCCCGCACCCTTGAGGAACGCGGTGGGGTGCAGCATCTCCTGCATGCCGGGCCCGCCGGCGGGGCCCTCGTAGCGCACGACCAGCACGTCGCCGGGCTGTACCTGCTTGCCGAGGATCACCGAGACGGCCTCCTCCTGGCTCTCGACGACGCGCGCCGGACCCCGGAAGTGCCGCCCGTCCTCGGGCAGCCCGGCGCTCTTGATCACCGCGCCGTCGGGGGAGAGGTTGCCGCGCAGCACGGCGAGCCCGCCGTCGGCGGAGAACGCGTGCGCGACGTCGTGGATGACGCCGTCCGCGCCGTTGGTGTCCAGCGAGGACCAGCGGTTGGTCGTCGAGAACGGCTCGACGGTGCGGACACCGCCCGGCGCGGCGTGGAAGAGCTCGACGGCCTCGTCCGACGGCGCGGTGCCGCGGATGTCCCAGGTGCCCAGCCACGCCTGGAGCGACGGGGCGTGGACGGCGTGCACGTCACGGTGCAGCAGCCCGCCACGGTCGAGCTCGCCGAGGATCGCGGGGATGCCGCCGGCGCGGTGCACGTCCTCCATGTGGTGGCTGGAGTTGGGCGCGACCTTCGACAGGCACGGCACCCGGCGGCTGACCGCGTCGATGTCGGCGAGCGTGAACCCCAGGTCGGCCTCGTGGGCGGCGGCGAGGATGTGCAGCACCGTGTTCGTCGAGCCGCCCATGGCGACGTCGAGCGCCATCGCGTTCTCGAAGGCGTGCCGCGACGCGACGTTCCGCGGCAGCACCGACTCGTCGTCGTCGGCGTACCACCGCCGGGCCAGGTCGACGACGGTGCGCCCGGCGTCGAGGAACAGCTCGCGGCGGGCGGCGTGCGTGGCCAGCGTCGACCCGTTGCCGGGCAGCGAGAGGCCCAGCGCCTCGGTGAGGCAGTTCATCGAGTTCGCCGTGAACATCCCCGAGCACGACCCGCACGTCGGGCACGCCGAGCGCTCGACCTCGGTCAGGCCCTCGTCGCTGACCTGCGACGACGCCGACGCGGAGATCGCGGTGATGAGGTCGGTCGGCGCCTGCGCGACGCCGTCGACGACCACGGCCTTGCCGGCCTCCATGGGCCCGCCGGACACGAAGACCGTCGGGATGTTCAGCCGCAGCGCGGCGTTGAGCATGCCCGGCGTGATCTTGTCGCAGTTCGAGATGCACACCAGCGCGTCCACCGCGTGGCCCTGCACCATGTGCTCGACCGCGTCGGCGATCACCTCGCGCGACGGCAGCGAGTGCAGCATCCCGCCGTGGCCCATCGCGATGCCGTCGTCGACGGCGATGGTGTGGAACTCACGCGCGATGCCGCCGGCCTCGCGCACCGCGCCCGCGACGAGCTCGCCCATCTCCTTGAGGTGCACGTGCCCCGGCACGAACTGGGTGTAGGAGTTGGCGATCGCGACCAGCGGCTTGCCGAAGTCGGAGTCGGTCAGGCCGGTGGCGCGCCAGAGGGCTCGCGCCCCGGCGGCGTTGCGACCCTGGGTGGTGACGCGCGAGCGCAACGGCGGCACGGGTGACCTCGCAGGAGACGATCAGTGGTGGGTGACCGCGAGGCTACGCGCGCGCCTCGCCGTCGCCGTCCTGAGTGTCAGCGGAGTGGCGCCGCTGACGATCAGTGTCCGTAGCGCCACTCTCATCGGCCGGTGGGTCGACGTCCGCGTCGTCGCTCGTCGCCTCGGCCTCGGCCTCGACCTCGACCTCGACCTCGGCCTCGGCCTCGGCCTCGGCCTCGACCTCGGCCTCGACCTCGGCCTCGACCTCGGCCTCGCGCTCCCGCAGCCGCGCCACCCGCATCCGCGTGGCCTCGAGCTCACGCTCGTGCTCGCGGGCCGCGGCGACCTCCTCGGGCGTGGGCATCGTGATCCGCCCGCCGCTGGCCTGCGCCACCCGGCCGAGGTCGCGGGCCCGGACACCGGTCAGCGCCTGCTCGCCCTCGCCGGTGCGCACCGCCCGCACCCAGCCGCGTGAGGCGACCCGCAGCGTCGCCACCTCGCCCCACGGCAGCCGGCGCGACCCGACCGCCGACACGACGCGCAGCGCGTCGGTGTCCACGACCGTGCGCGTGCGCACCAGCCACCACGCGAGCGCCAGGGGCACGAGGAAGAGCAGGAACCACGGCCCGCCCTGGAACGCGATGGGGGAGATGCCGACGGCCACGAACCCCACCGCGACCAGCGCGGGCAGGGGCACGGCCCGGAAGGTCGCGGGGCTCGCCGTGGGTGCTGCTCCGGCCGCCACCGTCTCCTCGCTCGTCACCGGGTCGATGGTGCCACTCCGGAGAACGGGGGGCGGTTTGACGCCACCTGGAGGCCACGCCTACTCTCGGGCTCGTGATCCAGCGTCGAATTCTCGTACTCCCGGGGCGCGTCAGCGCCTGACGGGTCGCGATCCACCGCACCCGCCCTGAGTACCTGCTGACGCGCCTGCCCTCCCCGCCCTCGAGGCGGTGGGGGCTTTTTCATGTTCGGCTCCTGCTCTCGCTCACCCAGCACCCGGAATCGACCTCTCGAGGCACACACCCGATGACCACAGCCAGACCCACCGCGCCCCCCGGCACCCCGGGCACCGCGGCGAACGGCTCGCGGCGCCCCGCGCCGCGCTCCGGCGTCCCCAGCGAGCAGCAGGACACCGCCCTGCAGGCCCCGCTGCACCCGGACGCCCCCCGCCCGACCCACGTCGACCCCGAGCCCGCGACCGGCGCGCAGTCGCTGGTGCGCTCGCTCGAGGCCGTCGGGTGCGAGGTCGTGTTCGGCATCCCGGGCGGCGCGATCCTCCCGGCCTACGACCCGCTGTTCGACTCGACGCTCGTGCGCCACATCCTCGTGCGCCACGAGCAGGGCGCGGGCCACGCGGCCACCGGGTACGCGCAGGCCACGGGCCGGGTCGGCGTCTGCATCGCCACGTCCGGCCCCGGCGCCACCAACCTCGTCACGCCGCTGGCGGACGCGATGCTCGACTCGGTGCCGGTCGTCGCGATCACGGGGCAGGTCGGGCGCAAGCTCATCGGCACCGACGCGTTCCAGGAAGCCGACATCTGCGGCATCACGCTGCCGATCACCAAGCACAACATGCTGGTGACCGACCCGGCGGACATCCCGCGGGCGATCACCGAGGCGTTCCACATCGCCTCGACCGGGCGTCCCGGGCCGGTGCTCGTCGACCTGCCCAAGGACGTCCTGCAGGCCGCCACCACCTTCCGCTGGCCGGTCGAGACCCAGCTGCCGGGCTACCGGCCCACGACCCGGCCCCACTCCAAGCAGATCCGGGAGGCCGCCCGCCTGATCGGCGAGGCGCGTCGTCCCGTCCTCTACGTCGGCGGCGGTGTGATCAAGGCCGAGGCCTCCACCGAGCTCCTCGACCTCGCCGACGAGACCGGCGCGCCCGTGGTCACCACCCTCATGGCCCGCGGCGCGTTCCCCGATGGCCACCGCCAGAACCTGGGGATGCCCGGCATGCACGGCACCGTCGCCGCCGTGGCGGCGATGCAGAAGGCCGACCTGCTCATCGCCCTCGGGGCGCGGTTCGACGACCGCGTCACCGGCGACCTGTCGACGTTCGCCCCGGACGCCAAGGTCGTCCACGCCGACGTCGACCCGGCCGAGATCGGCAAGAACCGCACGGCCGACGTGCCGATCGTGGGCGACGCCCGCGAGGTGATCACCGAGCTGACCACCGCGCTGCGCACCGCCGGCGGCCGGGACGACCGCCAGGAGGCGCTCGCTCCCTGGTGGGAGCAGCTCGAGCGGTGGCGCACCACGTTCCCGCTGGGCTACGACCACCCCGCCGACGGGACGCTGTCGCCCGAGTACGTCATCGAGCGCATCGGTGCCATCGCCGGCCCGGACGCCATCTACTCCGCGGGCGTCGGGCAGCACCAGATGTGGGCCGCCCAGTTCATCCGCTACGAGAAGCCGCGCACGTGGCTCAACTCCGGCGGCGCCGGGACGATGGGCTACGGCGTGCCCGCGGCGATGGGCGCCAAGGTCGGTATGCCCGACACCACGGTGTGGTGCATCGACGGCGACGGCTGCTTCCAGATGACCAACCAGGAGCTCGCCACCTGCGCGATCGAGGGCATCCCGATCAAGGTCGCGGTCATCAACAACGGCAACCTCGGCATGGTCCGCCAGTGGCAGACCCTGTTCTACGAGGAGCGCTACTCCAACACCGAGCTCGGCACGCACAAGCACCGCGTGCCCGACTTCGTGCTGCTCGCCGAGGCCCTCGGGTGCGTCGGGCTGCGCTGCGAGTCGCGTGACGACGTCGATCGCGTGATCCGTGAGGCCATGGCGATCGACGACCGCCCGGTGGTCATCGACTTCACGGTCGGCGCGGACGCGCAGGTGTGGCCGATGGTCGCCGCCGGCACGGGCAACGACCAGATCATGGCCGCGCGCCACATCCGCCCGCTGTTCGACGACCCCGAGGCCGTCCAGGCCGACGAGGTCTCGCGCGCGGACCACCCCGTCGACGGCGAGGGGCCGGTCGCATGACGACGCACACGCTGTCGGTCCTCGTCGAGGACAAGCCCGGCGTCCTGGCCCGCATCTCGGGCCTGTTCTCCCGCCGCGGCTACAACATCCAGTCGCTCGCCGTGGGCCCCACCGAGGAGGAGGGGATCTCGCGCATGACGATCTGCGTGACCGTCGACGAGTTCCCCCTCGAGCAGGTCACGAAGCAGCTCAACAAGCTCGTGCACGTCATCAAGATCGTCGAGCTGGAGCCGACCTCGTCGGTGCAGCGCGAGCTCGTGATGATGAAGGTGCGCGTCGACGCGACCGTGCGCTCGCAGGTCCTCGAGGTCACCCAGATGTTCCGCGCCAAGGTCGTCGACGTCTCGCCCGAGGCGGTCACGGTCGAGGCCACGGGCACCGAGGACAAGCTCGCCGCCCTGCGCCGCATGCTCGAGCCCTACGGCGTCCGCGAGGTCGTGCAGTCGGGGATGGTGGCGCTGGCCCGCGGGCCGCGCTCCATCGCCGCGCACCACCGCTAGATTGCCCCGTCATCAGTCCCGGAAGGAAGTAGTCCCAGATCATGAGTGCCCCGACCACCGGCAACGCCGAGGTCTTTTACGACGACGACGCCGACCTCTCGATCATCCAGGGGCGCAAGGTCGCCGTCATCGGCTACGGCAGCCAGGGGCACGCGCACGCGCTGTCGCTGCGTGACTCGGGCGTCGACGTGCGGGTCGGCCTGCCGGAGTCGTCGAAGAGCCGTGCCTCCGCCCAGGAGGAGGGGCTGCGCGTCGTCACGCCGGCCGAGGCGTCCGCCGAGGCCGACGTGATCATGATCCTGGCGCCGGACACCCGCCAGCGGTTCATCTACGCCGACGACATCGCGCCCAACCTGAACTCGGGCGACGCGATCTTCTTCGGGCACGGGTTCAACATCCGGTACGACCTCATCCAGCCGCCCAAGGACATCGACGTGGCCATGGTCGCGCCGAAGGGCCCGGGGCACCTGGTGCGCCGCCAGTTCGTCGACGGCAAGGGCGTGCCGTGCCTGATCGCCGTCGAGCAGGACGCGACGGGCGGGGCCCAGGCGCTCGCGCTGTCCTACGCCGCGGCGATCGGCGGCGCGCGGGCGGGCGTCATCAAGACGACCTTCACCGAGGAGACCGAGACCGACCTCTTCGGCGAGCAGGCCGTGCTCTGCGGCGGCACGTCGGCGCTGGTCCAGGCCGGGTTCGAGACGCTGGTCGAGGCCGGCTACCAGCCCGAGATCGCCTACTTCGAGTGCCTCCACGAGCTCAAGCTCATCGTCGACCTCATGTACGAGAACGGCATCTGGGGCCAGCGGTACTCGATCAGCGACACCGCCGAGTACGGCGACCTCACCCGCGGCCCGCGCATCGTCAACTCGGCGGTCAAGGACGAGATGCGCAAGATCCTGGGCGAGATCCAGGACGGCACCTTCGCCCGCGAGTGGGTGGCCGAGGACGACAACGGCCGCCCGAACTTCACCAAGCTCGAGGACGAGGGCAAGGCCCACCAGATCGAGCAGGTCGGGGCCAAGCTCCGCGGCCTCATGCCGTGGATGGCGCGCCCGACCAACTGAGCCGTCCGGAAGTAGTGCCTGAACGAACGAACGGCGCTTTCGTCGCATCAGAAGCAGCGAAAGCGCCGTTCGTTCGTCCGGCACGAAGGGCGCACCGGGCGCTCTCGGCCGTGTGAATCGGTTCACGACCGGTCGGTACGGTCGCCGTGATGCGGGCACGATGACCCGCGAGCACGTCGGCGTGTGACATCGGTAGTGCAGGGCTCGTCGGCGTGTGGACCCACCGCCGACCCCCGGGAGCGATCACACGTGACCACCGCCGCCAGCTTGCCCGTCGTCCTGATGGCCGAGAAGCTCGCGCCGTCGACGCTGGAGGTGTTCGGCGACGAGGTCGAGATCCGCACCGTCGACGGCACCGACCGCGCCGCGCTGCTCGAGGCCGTCGCGACCGCCGACGCCCTGCTGGTCCGCTCGGCCACGCAGGTCGACGCCGAGGTCTTCGGCGCCGCCAAGCAGCTGACGGTCGTCGGCCGCGCGGGCGTGGGCCTCGACAACGTCGACGTGCCCGCCGCCACGGCCGCGGGCGTCATGGTCGTCAACGCGCCGACCTCGAACATCGTCTCCGCCGCCGAGCACGCCATCGCGCTGCTGCTGGCCACCGCGCGCCACATCCCCGCCGCGGACGCGAGCCTGCGCGCGGGCCGCTGGGAGCGCAGCAAGCTCAACGGCGTCGAGATCCAGGGCAAGACCGTCGGCGTCATCGGCCTGGGCAAGATCGGGCAGCTGTTCGCCGCACGCATCGCCGCGTTCGGCACGCACGTCATCGCCTACGACCCCTATCTGCCGCAGAGCCGCGCCACCCAGCTGGGCATCGAGCTCGTCGAGCTCGACGAGCTGCTGCGCCGCAGCGACATGATGACCATCCACCTGCCGAAGACCCCGGAGACCCAGGGCCTCATCGGCAAGGAGGCGCTGGCCAAGACCAAGCCGGGCGTCATCATCGTCAACGCCGCGCGCGGCGGGCTCGTCGACGAGGACGCGCTGGCCGAGGCCGTGCGCACGGGCCACGTCGCCGGCGCGGGCATCGACGTCTACGTCACCGAGCCGACGACGTCCTCGCCGCTGTTCGAGCTGCCGCAGGTCACCGTGACCCCGCACCTCGGTGCCTCCACCGCCGAGGCCCAGGACCGCGCCGGCACCGACGTCGCGCACTCCGTGCTCGCGGGCCTGCGCGGCGACTTCGTCCCCGACGCCGTCAACGTCTCGGGCGGCGCGGTCGGCGAGGAGGTCCGGCCGTGGCTGGGCATCACGCAGAAGCTCGGCACCCTGCTCTCCGACCTCGTCGGCGCCCCTGGCGAGCTGCAGGTGCAGGTGCGCGGCGAGCTGGCGCACGAGGACGTCTCGGTGCTCTCGCTCGCGGCGCTGCGCGGGGTGTTCGGCGAGGTCGTCGACGAGCCCGTCACCTTCGTCAACGCCCCGGCCCTGGCCGAGGAGCGCGGCGTCCGCGTCTCCGTGGAGACGGCCAGCGAGAGCCCCAACCACCGCAGCATGGTCACGCTGCGGGCGGTGCGCGACGGCGGCGACGCCGTGACGGTGTCGGGCACCCTGACCGGCGCCGACGAGGTCGAGAAGCTCGTCGAGATCAACGGGCGCAGCTTCGACCTGCGCGCCGAGGGCCACGTGCTGCTGTTCGAGTACTCCGACCGCCCGGGCGCGATGGGCACCGTCGGGACGATGCTCGGCGAGTCCGACGTCAACATCGAGGCCGCCCAGCTCTCGCAGCTGCGCGATCGCTCCTCGTCGATCATGCTGCTGCGCGTCGACCAGCCGGTCGCGAGCGAGGTCCTCGAGCCGATCGGCCGGTCGCTCGGTGCGCGGACGACGCGGTTGATCTCCTTCGGCTAGCGGGGTTGCTCCCGGCGGGGGAGCGGGCCGAGCCCAAACCCCGCCGGGCGCACGAACCCCGGACGAGACCGAATTCGCTCGATGCGGCGATCCGGTTCCGTGATCGACCGACACGCCTAGTAGTCTCCGCGGGTCGGCCCCGGTCACCCCGTCGCGGGGCGACCCGCTCGTGGAGGTTGTTGCGGATGCGACTCGCGGTGGTGCCCGGCGACGGCATCGGTCCCGAGGTCGTCGGCGAGGCGCTGAAGGTGCTCGACGAGGTCGCCCCCTCGGTGGAGACGACCCAGTACGACCTCGGCGCGGCGCGGTGGCACTCCACCGGCGAGCTGCTGCCGGAGTCGGTGCTCTCGGAGCTGCGCGAGCAGGACGCGATCCTGCTCGGTGCGGTCGGCGACCCGTCGGTCCCCAGCGGGATCCTCGAGCGCGGCTTACTGCTGCGCCTGCGCTTCGAGCTCGACCACCACGTCAACCTGCGTCCGGCGCGGCTCTACCCGGGCGTGCGCGGGCCGCTGTCGGCGAACCCGGAGATCGACCTCGTCGTCGTGCGCGAGGGCACCGAGGGGCCCTACGCGGGCACCGGCGGCCTGCTGCGCAAGGACACGCCGCAGGAGATCGCCACCGAGGTCAGCATCAACACGGCGTTCGGCGTCGAGCGCGTGGTGCGCGACGCGTTCACGCGCGCGTCGAACCGCCCGCGGCGCAAGCTGACGCTGGTGCACAAGACGAACGTCCTGACCCACGCCGGCTCGCTGTGGTCGCGCGTGGTGGAGGAGGTCTCGCTCGAGCACCCCGAGGTCGCCGTCGACTACCAGCACGTCGACGCGACGACCATCCACATGGTCACCGACCCGTCGCGCTACGACGTGATCGTCACCGACAACCTGTTCGGCGACATCCTCACCGACCTCGCGGCGGCGGTCACCGGGGGCATCGGGCTCGCGGCGTCGGGCAACCTGGACGTCTCGCGCGCCAACCCGAGCATGTTCGAGCCGGTCCACGGGTCGGCGCCGGACATCGCGGGCAAGGGCATCGCCGACCCCACGGCCGCCATCCTGTCGGTGGCGCTGCTGCTCGACCACCTCGGTGAGCCCGAGCTCGCGCGCCGCGTCGAGGCCGCGGTGGCCTTCGACCTGGCCACCCGCGACCACGGCAGCCCGGGCGGCACCCACGCCGTGGGCGACCGCCTCGCCGCCCTCGTCTCCTCGGCCGCGGGCACCCGCACCCCGGCGTAGGCGCGGCGAGCCGGTGCCAGCGTGGCGGCCACGCTGGCGTTCAACGCCAGTATCCCCACCACGACCATGAGCCCGCGCCGGTGGGCGTGGGTCGTGGCCGCGGTGGAGCTCGCGTGCGGGATCGTGGTGGCGGCGTACTTCGTCGTCCTCGGCCTCACCGCGCCGGACACCTCGGACCGGACGATGTTCGACCGCGCCTTCCCGTTCGCGCTGGCGGTCCTCGGGTTGGCGCTGCTGGGGACGATGGCGTGGTGGAGCGCGCGCCGGGCGCGGACGCCCCCGGAGCGCGTCGATGATCGTGGGGGATTTGCTGGCGTTGAACGCCAGCGTGGCCCCCACGCTGGCACAACACGCCCGCTGAAGGGAGTGGGTCGACGAGCAGGAACCGGTGGCCGCGGGCGCGCCGTGAGCGCGGGCGCGGGATAGGGTCCGCGGCCGTGCGCCTCGCCCGGATCGCCCACGCCGAGGGCGTGTCGTTCGCCGCCCTGCAGTCGCCCACCACCGCGGGCGGCGAGCCCGACGGCGGGGACGTCTGCGCCGAGATCGCCGAGCACCCCTTCGGCGACCCCACCTTCACCGGCCGCACCTGGCCGCTCGCCGACGTCCGGCTGCTCGCGCCGATCCTGCCCACCAAGGTGGTGTGCATCGGCAAGAACTACGCCGACCACGTCAGCGAGATGGGCGGCGAGGCCCCGCCGGCGCCCCTGATCTTCATGAAGCCCTCGACCACGGTCATCGGGCCGGGCCTGCCGATCCAGATGCCGCCGGACTCCCGGCGCGTCGACTACGAGGGCGAGCTCGCCGTCGTCATCGGCCTCCCGTGCCGCGACGTCCCCGAGGCCCGCGCCCGCGACGTCGTGCTCGGCTACACCGTCGCCAACGACGTCACCGCCCGCGACCTGCAGCAGGCCGACGGCCAGTGGACCCGCGCCAAGGGCTACGACTCGTTCTGCCCCCTGGGCCCGTGGATCGAGACGTCCGTCGACCCCGGTGACCTCGCGATCCGCACCGAGCTCGACGGCGAGGTGCGCCAGCAGTCGCGCACCCACCTGCTCCTGCACCCGGTCGACGAGCTCATCGCCTACATCTCGCGGGTGATGACGCTGCTGCCCGGCGACGTCATCCTCACCGGCACCCCGGCCGGCGTCGGGCCGATGAGCAGCGGCCAGCAGGTCAGCGTCACCGTCGAGGGCATCGGGACGCTGACCAACCCGGTCCGCGCCCGATAGACCCGGCGCCGCCCCGTACCCTGGTCGTGATCGATCAGGAGGGACGGACGCTGGTGGTGGAGACGGCCGGGGCACCGGAGCCGGACTGGGTGTCGCGGATGGCCGACGAGGTGATCGAGGCCGCCGCCCGCCGCGGGTCCCCGCGCATCGTGTGCGCCTCGGGGCTCTCCCCGTCCGGGCCGATCCACCTCGGCAACCTGCGCGAGGTCATGACCCCGCACCTGGTCGCCGACGAGATCCGCCGCCGCGGCCACGACGTCGAGCACCTGATCTCCTGGGACGACTACGACCGCTTCCGCCGCGTCCCCGCCGGCATCGACCCGGCGTGGGAAGAGCACATCGGCAAGCCGCTGTCCGCGGTGCCCGCGCCGATGGGCAGCCCGTTCGCGAACTGGGCCGAGCACTTCAAGGCGCCCATGATCGCGGCGCTCGCCGACCTCGGCGTGCCCCACCGCGGGGTCAACCAGACCGAGCGATACACCGGGGGCGCCTACCGCGACCAGGTGCTGCTGGCCATGCGCGAGCGGGCGCGGATCGACGGCATCCTCGGGCGCTTCCGCACGAAGAAGAAGGACGCCCCCGACAGCGACGACGAGGACGGGGCGTCGGGCCGGGAGTACTACCCCTTCAAGCCCTACTGCAGCGCGTGCGGGCGCGACGACACCACGATCACCGCCTACGACGACGACACCACCGAGATGACCTACACGTGCGCGTGCGGGGCGTCCGAGACCGTGCTGCTGCGCGAGTTCACCCGCGGCAAGCTCGTGTGGAAGGTCGACTGGCCCATGCGCTGGGCCTACGAGGGCGTGCACTTCGAGCCCTCGGGCGTCGACCACTCCTCGCCGGGCTCGTCGTACCAGGTGGGCGGGCTGATCGTCGACGAGGTGTTCGGCGGCGAGGCCCCGATCGGCCCGATGTACGCGTTCGTCGGGATCACCGGGCAGGCGAAGATGTCGAGCTCGAAGGGCGCGGTGCCGACGCCGGGCGACGCGCTGGAGATCCTCGAGGTGCCGGTGCTGCGCTGGCTGTTCGCCCGCCGGCGGCCCAACCAGGCGATCAAGGTCGCGTTCGACCAGGAGCTCCACCGGCTCTACGACGAGTGGGACGCCCTGGAGCGCAAGGTCACCGCCGGCACAGCGGGGGCCGTCGAGACCACCGGGCACGTCCGCGCGGTCACCACCGCCGAGGGCGACCTGCCGCGCACCGCGCAGCCGGTGGCGTACCGGACGCTCGCGTCGGTCGTCGACATCACCGCGGGCGACCCCGCGCAGCTCGAGCGCATCCTCGCCGGGCTCGACGCCACGCCCGAGGGCGCCCGCCCCCGGCTGGACAAGGCCGCGCACTGGGTCGCGTCGTACATGCCCGACGAGGCGCACACCCGCTTGCGCGACGAGCCCGACGCGGCCCTGCTCGCGTCCCTCGACGAGCAGGACCGCGAGGCCGTCGCGATGCTGCGCGACCACCTCACCGACGACTGGTCGCTCGACGGACTCACGACGCTGGTCTACGGCGTGCCCAAGAAGCAGGCGGGCCTGCCGCTGGACGTCAAGCCCACCGACGAGCTCAAGGCCGCGCAGCGCCGCTTCTTCGTGGTCGTCTACCGGCTGCTCGTGGGCGCGGACACCGGCCCGCGCCTGCCCACGCTGCTGCTCGCCGCCGGCCCCGAGCGCGTCCGGCGCCTGCTCGGGGGCTGAGCCGCCCTACCGCAGGAAGCTGCCCAGCACCCCGCCGACGCCGCTCTGCCCGGCCTGCTGCCCGCTGCCCTGGCCGGCGACGCCGCTGACCGGCACCTCCTCGGAGGGCTGGACGATGACGAAGCCGCGGCCGGCGAAGCCCATCGTGAACGCCTCGCCGGTGGTGCGGCCCAGCAGCGTGCCGAGGCCGAGCTGGTCGGCGCGGTGCACGCCGACCTGCAGGCCCGCCGACCAGGCGATGGCGGCCTGCGGGTCGGCGAAGGTCGGCTGGTCGACGTTGAGCACGACCGGCGTGCCCTTGCAGGTGATCGCCAGGCGGCCCTGGCCGGAGAACACGCAGTTGAACAGGCCGGCGCCCGACATCATCCCGGCGCCCTGCACCATCTGGATGTCGTAGGACAGCGACGGCTCGAACGCCAGGACGTTCTTGCCGTTGATGGTCAGGGCGTCGTGGGGCCCCTCGAGGTCGATGAGGTGCACGTCGGACGCGGCGTCGGCGAGGAAGACGTCGCCGCGGCCCGAGACCTTCATCAGCGGCACGCCCTCGCCCGTGAGCTGCTGCTTGATGAACTTGCCGATGCCGCCCGAGCCCTGGGCCTCGAAGTGCACCTGGCCCTGGAACGCCACCATCGAGCCCTGGCGCGCCATGCACTCGCCGTTGAGCTCGACCTTGAGCATCTTGGAGTTCTGCAGCCGTAGGCCCGGCTGCGCCGACTCCTGCTCCTGGTTCTCCGGGGCGAAGAGGTTGCTGCGCATCGGGTTCTCCTCGTTACGCTCTGTGCTCGTCCGGGTGGGATTCGCCGAGATCATCCTCCCGTCGAACACACAGAGTCAACGTGGTGACGCGAAGACGACGACGTTGTCCACGTAGGACCGGGTGCTGCGGTCGAACGCCCCGCCGCAGGTGACCAGGCGCAGCGAGGGGCCGGCGGTCGGGCCGTAGACCCGCTCGGAGGGGAAGGCGTCCTTGTCGAAGCGCTCGACGGCGTCGACGACGAAGTGGGCGACGGTGCCGTCGCTGCGCGGGACGTCGACGGCGTCCCCGGCACGCAGGTCGCGCAGCCGCCAGAACACCCCCGGGCCGCGCCACGAGTCGACGTGCCCGACGAGCACCGACGGGCCCGCCTCGCCGGGCACCGCGCCCCCGGCGAACCAGCCCACGTCCTGCGGCCCGGGCGGGGCCTGCAGGGCGCCCGCACCGTCGACGCCCAGGTCGAGCAGGCGGCCGGCGTCCACGTCCGCGGCCGGGACGACGAGCCCGGTCGGGCGGACGGCGTCACGGGGCCCGGTGGGGACGGCGACGACGGGCATCGGGCGCGCCGCCGGGATCGCCGGCGCGTCCGCCGCGACCAGACCGCCGAAGCCGGCGGGCACCCCGCCCGTCGGCGTGCGGCGCGGGGAGGACGGCGCGGTGGGGGCGGAGGTGGCCGGCGCGCTCGCGGCCGGTGCTGCCGGTGCCGCCGGTGCCTCCGCGGCCGGCGTGGCCGACGCCGCGTCGGGCACGGCCGTGACGGCCAGGGCGCCCTGCGGGTCGCGGCTGACGATCACCGAGCTGACCGAGCGGCTGGCCACCGGCACCGTGACCTGCGTGGACTGCCCGGAGCTGGTGGTGATGTCCATGGTCCAGACGCGGGCGTCGACGGTGGCGTAATCGGACGTGGCGCCGTAGAACACGTCGTCTGCCAGCGGGCCGCCGCCCTGCGCCACGACGTCCACCGCTCCGACGCCCGCCGCGGCCGTGATCACGCGCACGAGCGCGGAGCCGGGCGGCGGGGCGGTCGTGCGGTCGGCGATGACCTCGGCCTGCGGGGTCGAGTTCGGGCCCACGTCGACGAACGCGGCGGTCTGCGCGGAGCCCGGCGTCACCGCGACCGTGGTGGTCAGGGCCGGCACGCTGGTGGCGGACGCCCCCGCGGGCCGGGCCGAGAGCGTGTAGGTCCCGGGCGCGGCCGGGAGGTAGGAGGTCAGCCCGCGGTACGACACCGCCGACGCCACGCGGGTCGCCGGCAGGCCCGGGCCCTCGGCGTACATGTCCACCGCGCCGGTCGACGGCGACAGGTGCGCGACGCGCAGCAGACCGTTCTCCTGCGGCGCCGTCGGTGCGGGGAGACGGTCCGGGGCCGGCGCCGCCGAGGGCAGCGAGGCCGCCGCGGCGATGCCGGTGACGCCCATCGCCGTGGTCACGAGCGCCAGCGCGGTGGTCCCCGCCCACCGGCCCAGCCGCGTCCGTCGCCCCATCGCCGTCTCCTTGCTCGCCGCGGAACCGCTGGACCCGCTGCCGTCCCCCGACGCCGTCAGCGTTCGGCCGATCGGGTGAGAAGGTTCAGCCGCCGGTGAGACGCCGGTCCCACGCCCGTCGTCCGCGGCGGGGTACTCGGCGACGTGGACGTCGACCTCGCGGGACCCGGCCAGCCCCTGCCTCCCGGGTGGCGGCCGCACACCCACGTGCACCGCTTCACCGTCCCGGCCCCGCGTGCCGCGGTGTGGGCGTGGCTGTGCGACCCGGCGACGTTCACCGACACCCAGGTCGGCCCGTTCCGCGTCGAGTTCCTCGGCGGCGGCTTCGAGACCGGCGTGATCGCCCGCTGAGCCTGCTCGCGGTGTTCGGTCTGCGCGAGGGGCTCGGCGGGACGGCGGAGGTCGAACCGACCGTCAGCCGACCGCCGGGGTGATCGCGACGGCCAGGGACAGGTCGTCGGAGCGCGCCGCCGCGTCCCCGTTCACCGTGCCCTCGGTCATCGAGACCGCGAGGACCTCCTCGGCGATGGTGCCCGCGTGGGTGCGCACCGCCTCGGCGACGTCGGTGCGCTCGGCGGTCCAGGTCAGCGCGATGCGGTCGGAGACCTCGAGGCCCCGGGTCTTGCGCGCCTCCTGCACGACGCGCACGACGTCGCGGGCGAGCCCCGCCGCGCGCAGGTCGTCGGTGAGCTCGGTGTCGAGGCCGACCGACAGGCCGCCCTCGGACCGCACCGCCCAGCCCTCGCGCGGGCTCTCCGACACCAGGATCTCGTCGCCGGCGAGCGTGACCTCGGCGCCGTCGACGACCACGGTGAGCTCGCCGTCGACCGGGGCCGCCGTCGTGGTCTTCACGGCCTCGGCGACGACCGGGGTCTGCTTGCCGAAGCGCTTGCCCAGGGCCCGGAAGTTCGGCTTCACGGTGACCTCGACGAGGTCGGAACCGGCCGCCTCGACGCGGGCGACGTTGAGCTCCTCGGCGATCTCGGCGAGCAGCGGCTCCTCGAGGTCGCCGAACCCGCGGGCGGCCACGACGGCCCGGGCGAGCGGCTGGCGGGTGCGGACCCCGCTGGCGGCGCGGGTGGCGCGCCCGAGCTCGACGACCCGGCGCACCAGCGCCATGCGCTCGGCGAGCCCGGCGTCGATCGCGGCCTCGTCGAGCGCCGGCCAGTCGGTGAGGTGCACCGAGTCGGGGGCGTCCGCGACGACGTCACCCTGGAGCAGCGTCCACAGGTAGTCGCTGGTGAACGGGGTGAACGGCGCCATGAGCCGCGAGAGGGTCTCGACGCAGGTGTGCAGCGTCGCCAGCGCCTCGGGCTCGCCGTGCCAGAAGCGGCGCCGCGAGCGGCGGACGTACCAGTTGGACAGGCCGTCGACGAACGACGTGATCGCGCGTCCCGCGCTCGAGGAGTCGAAGTCCTCGAGAGCGCGCGTGACCTCGCGGACGCAGCCGGCCAGCTCGCCGAGCACCCAGCGGTCCATCGGGTGGGCACTTGTCGTCGGCTCACCCGAAGGGCGCCACCCCGACGCGTTCGCGTAGGTGACCAGGAACGACGCGGTGTTCCAGTAGGTCAGCAGGACCTTGCGGACGATCTCGCGCAGCGTGTCGTGCCCGACGCGCCGGTCGACCCACGGCGAGCCCTGGGCCAGCATCAGCCAGCGCACCGCGTCCGCGCCGTGGGACTCGAAGAGCTCGAACGGGTCGAGCACGTTGCCCAGGTGCTTGGACATCTTGCGGCCCTGCTCGTCGAGCAGCAGGCCCAGGCACACGACGTTCTCGTAGGACGACCGGTCGAACACCAGCGTGCCGACGGCCATGAGCGAGTAGAACCAGCCGCGGGTCTGGTCGATGGCCTCGCAGATGTACTGCGCGGGGTAGGCGTGGGAGAAGTCGGCCTCGTGGTGGTGCGGCGCGCCCCACTGGGCGAACGGCATCGCGCCGGAGTCGTACCAGACGTCGATGACGTCGGTGACGCGGCGCATCGTGCCGGTGCCGCTGGGCGCCGGGAACACGACGTCGTCGACGAAGGGGCGGTGCGGGTCGAGCGCGGAGAGGTCCTCGCCCGCCCAGCGACCCAGCTCGGCCAGCGACCCGACGCACACCATCTCCGACGGGTCCGCGTCGTTGCGCCAGATCGGCAACGGCGTGCCCCAGTAGCGGTTGCGCGAGAGCGCCCAGTCGACGTTGTTCTCGAGCCACGCGCCGTAGCGACCGTGCTTGATGTGCGGCGGGTACCAGTTCGTCCGCTCGTTCTCCTCGACCAGCCGGTCGCGGACCTCGGTGGTGCGGATGAACCAGGAGGGGAGCGCGTAGTAGATCAACGGGGTGTGGCAGCGCCAGCAGTGCGGATACGAGTGCTCGTAGGACTCGGAGCGCCACAGCACGCCGCGGGCGCGCAGCTCCTCGACCAGCGTGGGGTCGGCGCCCTTGAAGAACATGCCGCCGACCAGGGGCACGTCGGGCAGGAAGTGCCCGTCGGGGCCGATCGGGTTGACCATCTCGAGGCCCTCGGCCTTGGCCACGAGGTGGTCCTCCGCACCGAAGGCGGGCGCCATGTGCACCAGGCCGGTGCCGGCGTCGGTGGTGACGTGGTCGCCGTGCACGACGCGGTGCGCGTCACCGAAGAGCTCGTCGGCGAGGAGGTCCAGCGGGCGGCGGTAGTGGCTGCCGAGCAGGTCGGCGCCGGTGGCGCGGTCGGTGACGGTGGCGGCGTGGTCGCCGGCGCCGAGCACGCCCAGGAGGTCCTCGGCGACGACCAGGTCGTCGCCGTCGACGGTGGTCGCGCGGACGTAGACGATGTCGCGGGCGACGGCGACGGCGGTGTTCGACGGCAGCGTCCAGGGCGTCGTCGTCCACACCAGCAGGTCGGCGCCGGCCCAGGGCCCGTCGGTGAGCGGGAAGCGGACGTAGACCGAGGGGTCGACGTCGTCCTCGTAGCCGAGCGCGACCTCGTGGTCCGACAGCGGCGTCTCGTCGCGCGGGCAGTAGGGCGTGACGCGGTGGTCCTCGACGAGCAGGCCGTCGTCGAAGATCTTCTTGAGCGACCACCACACGCTCTCGACGTAGCGCGGGGCCATGGTCAGGTAGGCCTCGTCGAGGTCGACCCAGTAGCCCATGCGCTCGGTCATCGCGGCGAAGGCCGAGACGTTGCGCAGCGCGGACTCGCGGCACTTCGCGTTGAACTCGGCGATGCCGTACTTCTCGATGTCGGCCTTGCCCGTGAAGCCGAGCTCCTTCTCGACGGCGAGCTCGACCGGCAGGCCGTGGCAGTCCCAGCCGGCGCGGCGCGGCACGTGGTAGCCGCGCATCGTCCGGAACCGCGGGAAGAGGTCCTTGAACGCCCGGGCCTCGACGTGGTGGGTGCCGGGCTGGCCGTTGGCCGTCGGCGGGCCCTCGTAGAAGATCCACGGCTCGCCGTCGGCGGTGCGCTCCAGGCTGCGCCGGAACACGTCGCGCTCGGACCAGCGGGCGAGGACCTCGCGCTCGACGGCGGGCAGGTCCACGTTCGCGGGCAGGGGAGCGAACACGGGCTCGCTGACCTCACGTGCCGGGGACGGCGGAGAACTCACGTCTCGATCTTCCTGGTCGTACGGTTGCCCAACTCGCCCAGGCTACCGGGGGTACCCGGCGCGCCCTGACGTGCGTCATCGCAGCGCCCCGGGGGGTGTCGAACGCGGTCGCGCGGATGTCCTAGACTGGGACCATCAGCGGGCGGGACGATCAGTCACGCACGGTGATCGCCATGGGGTATGGTGTAATTGGCAACACGGCTGATTCTGGTTCAGTTGTTCTAGGTTCGAGTCCTGGTACCCCAGCTGCGAGCGGTGCTCGGCCCTCGTCTAGGGTCATCGCCGTTCTCCTAGGGCCCCGTCGTCTAGCGGCCTAGGACGCCGCCCTCTCAAGGCGGTAGCGGGGGTTCGAATCCCCTCGGGGCTACATCCCGACCGACGCCCTGCACCCCGGTGCAGGGCGTTCGTCGTCTCCGGGGCGGTTGTGCCCCACCGCACGTGAGGAGTAGCCCTTCCCCGTGGTCGTCGCCGCCATCGTGTTCGGGATCGTCGCGCTCGCCGAGGTGGCCGACACCAGCGCGCTCGCGACGCTCGTCCTCGGCGCGCGCTTCCCGGCGCGGCTCGTGCTGCTCGGCGTGTGCGCCGCCTTCGTCCTGCACGTGGGCCTGGCGCTCCTGGCCGGGAGCCTGGTGGCACTGCTGCCCGAGCGGCCGCTCGAGATCGTGCTCGCCGTGATCTTCCTGGTCGGGGCGGTGCTGGTCCTGCGCGGGGACGACGACGACGACCTGGACCTCGACGCGCCCCCGCGGACGCGCTGGCGGGTGGTGGCGACCGCCTTCGGCGTCACCCTGCTCTCCGAGCTCGGCGACCCGACCCAGATCATCATCGCGACGCTGGCCGCCCGGTACGACGACCCGGTCGCCGTCGGGATCGGCGCGCTCCTCGCGCTGTGGGCCGTGTCGGTCCTCGCGGTGTACGGCGGCAACCGCCTGGCCCGGGTGATCGCGGTGCGCTGGCTCAACCGGGTCGTCGCGGCGATCCTCGTCGTCCTGGCGATCATCAGCGCGATCGCCGCGATCCGGGCCTGAACCCGCGGCGGGCGCCGCTCACCTCGCGACACGATCCGGTGACCGCACGTCACCGACCGCCGAGCCGGGCGCGGCGTTTCGGCGTCCTGAGCAGGGGAACCTCTCCGGTGACACGTTCGATCGGCCCGCACACCACCACGTGGTCGTCGGCCGCTCCACGCCGAGGAGGCCCTCGTGCTCGACGACCGTGAGCAGCAGATCCTGCGGGACATCGAGCGACACCTCGAGCTGACCGATCGACGGCTCGTGCGCCGCGGACGCCGTGAGACCGATCGCCGCTCGTACTGGTGGTCGGTCGTCGCCCTCGTCGCCGGTGTCGTGCTCGGCATGACGCTGGCCGCGCTGGGCCCCGTCGGGCACGGCCTGGTGCTGATCCTGGTGAGCGCGGTGCCGATGGCGCTGTGGCACTGGCGGCGTCCGGGGACGGCGGCCCCGCTGCCGTCCGGCCCGGTCCGCGAGCGACGCGGCTAGGTCGGCGGCTAGGCGGTCGACCGCCGCTGGTCCAGCACGGCCAGCAGGCCCTCGACGGCCCGGTCGAACCGGAGCCGGGCCGCCCCGTCCCCGAGTCGCCGCGCGGCGAGCCCCCGCGCCGCCTCGTCCCGCAGCGTCGCCGCGGGGCCGGCCATCGTCGGCGCGTGGTACGGCGGCAGGCTGGGCACGGTGTGCACCGGGATCGCGTAGCGCCGGGCCAGCGCCCGGAGGGCACCCTCGTCGGGTGTCGCGGGCGAGGCCTGATCGTCGTCCCGCCCGGGGGTCAGCCGCGGGAGCGCGACGTGGAGCACCTCTCCGCGGTCGCGCCGGTCGACGGTCGGCGCGAAGAGGACCAGCGGATAGCCCCGTTCGGCGCGCCAGCCCTCGGTCGCCTCGACCACGCGACCCCACAGCGCCGTGGCGCCGAGGACCGCGCCCGCGGTGACGACGTCGGTCAGGAGGTGGTCGAGCTGCGCCGTGGCGTAGAGGCCGCACCGGCACCCCCACGACGGCGGACGTCCGCAACCCGCCCGGCAGGCCGCCGTGGTCGCCACCCGGGCCGGCCACGGCGTCATCGCCCGGGGTGCGGTCAGCGCCGGGCCGTCGTCGTCGGCGTCCAGCAACCACAGGCGCCACCCGACGACCGGGATCGCCAGGTCGGGCGCCCCGGTCATCAGCGCCCGGGGACGGGCCGCCGCGCCGGCCGCGGGGTGGTGGCCCGGCCCGACCGCGGCGTCGGCCGCGGCGCGGGCGGGCGCACCTCCGCCGGGCGGTCGGGGAAGTCGCCGTCGGGCACGGGGTCGACGATCGGCTCGACGGTCAGCACGCGGACCTGCTCTCCGATGCGCACGGGCGGTCTCCTCTCTCCCGGCCCGGAGCAGGCGGTGGTGTTCCGGGTCTCACTCGAACGGGGTAGCGGCGACTGTACGCGCCCGCCGCTGGGGAGGGGCGACCGCCACCGGACGTCGGTGGATTTCGGGAGCAGGGCGAGGTCGCCGTGCTGACCGACCGCTGAGGGCGGAGGTGCTCGCACGACCGGGCCGACGGGTTCAGGCGACCGCGCCCGGGTCACGCTCCCGTTCCGCCTCCCCGGGACGGAGCACCACGGCCGACCGGACACCCTCACGCCGGCCCAGTCCCGCGTCGATCTCGTCCTGCAGGGCGACGAGGTCGCGCACGGCCCGGACGAGGACGTCAAGGTCGTCGGAGAGCCCGCGCAGGTCCTCGAGGCTCGGGCGGGGGGAGGGGATGTCCGGGACGGCGCGCACCTCGCTGAGCCTGCCGCCGGCGGGTCACGGGACGGGGCGCGCGCTCGTCACGGTTCGTCGTCGACCGGCGACGGAGCGTGCCCCGGGCTCACACGGCGGCGAGGCGGACCTCGAGGTTCCGAGCGGCCGCCAGGAGGGACTCGGCCCACCGGGCGCCGGGCCGGTGCCCGAGGCGGTCGACCGGGCCGGACACCGACACCGCGGCCACGACCGCCCCGTCGGGGGAGCGGACCGGGGCCGAGACGCTGGCGACGCCGGCCTCGCGCTCGGCGACGCTCTGGGCCCAGCCGCGGCGGCGGACCTCGTCGAGCACGAGGTCGGTGAACGCCGAGGGCAGCGGCGACCACGCGGCGAGCACCTTGGCCCCGGACCCCGCGGCCATCGACACGCGCACGCCCACGGGGACGGTGTCGCGCAGCCCGCTGACCGGCTCGGCGGCGGCGACGCACACGCGGGCCGCGGGGTCCACGTCGTCGCGGCGGTAGAGCTGGACGCTCTCGCCGGTGAGGTCGCGCAGCCCGGGCAGCACCTCCTCGGCGGCGATCAGGAGGGGGTCGCCGTGACCGTGGGCGAGCTCGCCGAGCGCGGGGCCGGGGCGCCAGCGGCCGTCGGCGTCGCGGGCGAGCAGCCGGTGCGCCTCGAGCCCGACGGCGAGGCGGTGCGCGGTGGCGCGGGGCAGCCCGGTGCGCTCGCACAGCTCGCCCAGGGCGCACGGCGCCGCCGCCGTGGCCCGCAGGACGACCACCGCCTTGTCGAGCACGCCGATACCGCTACCCTGTCCCACAGGACGACACAGTAGTCCCAAGATGTGAGAAAGAGGCGGAGACGTGGGACAGACGCTCGCAGAGAAGGTCTGGGACCAGCACGTGGTGCGGCGCGGTGAGGGCAGCAACAACGGCGAGCCCGACCTCCTCTACATCGACCTCCACCTCGTCCACGAGGTCACCAGCCCCCAGGCGTTCGACGGGCTGCGTCTCGCCGGTCGCCCCGTGCGCCGCCCCGACCTCACGATCGCCACCGAGGACCACAACGTCCCGACGCTGGACATCCTCGCGCCCATCGCCGACGAGGTCTCCCGCACGCAGGTCGAGACGCTGCGCCGCAACGTCGAGGAGTTCGGCGTCAAGCTCTACCCAATGGGCGACGCGAACCAGGGCATCGTCCACATGATCGGCCCGGAGCTGGGGCTGACGCAGCCGGGCACCACGGTGGTCTGCGGCGACTCGCACACCTCCACCCACGGTGCGTTCGGCGCGCTGGCGTTCGGCATCGGCACGTCCGAGGTCGAGCACGTGCTCGCCACCCAGACGCTGCCGCTGCGCCCGTTCAAGACCATGGCGATCGAGATCTCCGGCACCCTGCGCCCCGGCGTCACCAGCAAGGACGTCATCCTCGCGGTGATCGCGCAGATCGGCACCGGCGGCGGCGCGGGCTACGTGCTCGAGTACCGCGGCGAGGCCGTGCGGGACATGTCGATGGAAGCCCGCATGACGATGTGCAACATGTCGATCGAGGCGGGCGGGCGCGCCGGCATGGTCGCGCCGGACGAGACGACGTTCGAGTACCTCCAGGGCCGCCCGCACGCCCCGCAGGGCGAGCAGTGGGACGCCGCGGTCGAGGCCTGGCGCGAGCTGCGCACCGACGACGACGCCGAGTTCGACGCCGTCGTGCACATCGACGCGGACGCGCTGACCCCGTTCGTCACCTGGGGCACCAACCCCGGCCAGGGGCTGCCGCTGGCCGACAGCGTGCCGGACCCCGCGACGATGGACGACGACGACGCGGCGGCGACGCGCAAGGCGCTGCAGTACATGGCGCTGGAGCCCGGCACGAAGCTGCGCGACATCGCGGTCGACGTGGTGTTCCTCGGCTCGTGCACCAACGCCCGCATCGAGGACCTGCGCGCCGCCGCCGATGTCCTCAAGGGCCACCACGTCGCCGACGACGTGCAGATGCTCGTCGTGCCCGGCTCGATGAAGGTCAAGGCGCAGGCCGAGTCCGAGGGCCTGGACGCGGTGTTCACCGAGGCCGGTGCCGAATGGCGCTCCGCGGGCTGCTCGATGTGCCTGGGCATGAACCCCGACCAGCTCGCCCCCGGCCAGCGGTGCGCGTCGACGTCCAACCGCAACTTCGAGGGCCGTCAGGGCAAGGGCGGGCGCACGCACCTCGTGTCGCCGCTGGTCGCCGCGGCCACCGCGGTGCGCGGCACGCTCTCGTCGCCCGAGGACCTCACGCCCACCACGCTGCAGTTCGCCTGAGGAGCCCGAAGTGGACGCCTTCACCACCCACACCGGCATCGGCACGCCGCTGCGCGTGTCGAACGTCGACACCGACCAGATCATCCCGGCCGTCTACCTCAAGCGCGTGACGCGCACGGGCTTCGAGGACGGGCTGTTCGCCTCCTGGCGGTCGGACCCGGACTTCGTCCTCAACACCGAGCCCTACTCGCGCGGCAGCGTGCTCGTCGCCGGCTCGGACTTCGGTACCGGCTCGTCGCGCGAGCACGCCGTCTGGGCGCTGATGGACTTCGGCTTCCGCGTCGTCGTCTCGTCGCGCTTCGGCGAGATCTTCAAGGGGAACGCGTCGAAGGCGGGCCTGCTGGCCGCGACCGTCGCGCAGTCCGACGTCGAGCTGCTCTGGAAGAAGATCGAGGAGCGCCCGGGCCTGGAGCTCACCGTCGACCTGCAGGCCTGCACGATCACCGCGGACGACGTGGTCGTGTCGTTCACGGTCGACGAGTACAGCCGCTGGCGCCTGCTCGAGGGCCTCGACGACGTCGACCTGACGCTGCGCCACGAAGAGGACATCACGGCCTACGAGGCGACGCGGCCGGCGCACAAGCCGACGACCGTCTGAGTCTCCACCAGGGCCGCGTCACCAGGGGATCGGGCCGGCGTCGTCGAAGAAGCCGCCGGTCGGGCCGTCGTCGGGGAGCGTGGCCAGGCGGATCGCCGTCGCGGCGCCCTCCTGCGGGGTGCGGTGGCCGCGGTGGCCGTTGAGGTCGGTCGCGACGTAGCCGGGGCACGCCAGGTTGATCTTGATGTTCGTGCCCTCCAGCTCGCGGACGTACTGCAGCGTCACGGCGTTCAGGTAGGTCTTGGACGGCGAGTAGCCGATCGCGACCGGGCCGGCCTGGCCGGCGACCTGCCGGGCGAGGGAGCCGACGCTCGAGGACAGGTTGACGATCCGCGGCGCCGGGGAGCGGCGCAGCAGCGGCAGCAGCGCGTTCGTCGTGCGGATGACCCCGAAGACGTTGGTCTCCAGGACCGTGCGCAGGAGGTCGAGGTCGACGGTCGTCGGGTCCTGCGGCGTCCCGCCGGTGATGCCGGCGTTGTTGACGAGCACGTCGAGCCGGTCGAGGGAGGCCGCCGCCGCGGCGACGCTCGCGTCGTCGCTGACGTCGAGCGGCACCCCGAACGCGTCGACGCCCGCGGCCCGCAGCTTCTCGACGGCGTCCTCGCGCCGCTGCTCGTCGCGCGCACCGACGCCGACCCGCAGGCCGAGGGCGCCGAGGCCCGCCGCGATCTCGTAGCCGATGCCCTTGTTCGCCCCGGTGACCAGGGCGGTGGTCTTCTCGCTCATGTCCTCGATGCTCGTCCCGGTCCCGTCGCCGGTCCAAGACCATCTCGGCGCGCGGTGATACCCGGCGGGTATGAATGACGGGGTGGAGACCCGGGAGCTGCGCTACTTCGTCGCGGTGGCCGAGGAGCTGCACTTCGGGCGCGCAGCCGAGCGGCTCGGGATCGCCCAGCCCCCGCTCTCGCGCGCGATCCGGACGCTGGAGCGCCGGCTCGGTGCCCCGCTGTTCGACCGCACCACCCGCGCGGTGGCCCTCACGGACGCCGGCGCGGTGCTGCTCGCCGAGGGCCGGACCGCGCTCGACGCCGTCGACGCCGCGGAGCGCCGGACCCGGCGGGCCGCCGGCGAGCGCCCGGTGCTCGCGCTGGTGGCGAAGGCCGGGGCGTCGCAGGAGCTCCTCGCGAAGCTGCTCGACGCGTACGCCGCGGAGCCGGGGTCGGTCGAGGTCGACGTGACGCTGTGCGGGCCCGGCGAGCAGGAGCGGGTGCTGCGCGACGGCCGCGCCGACGTGGCCCTGCTGCACCGCCCCTTCGACGCCACCGACGGCTACGACACCGAGGAGCTCACCGAGGAGGGCCAGGCCCTGTTCGTCCCGACCGGGCACCCGCTGGCCGACCGCACCGAGCTGCGCCTGGCCGACGTCGTCGACCTGGCGCTGCCGCGCTGGCCCAGGCCCGACGGCGGGTTCCCCCCGGGCGAGGGCCCGCAGGTGCACGACAGCGCCCAGCTCCAGCAGCTCGTCGCGCTCGGGCGTGCGGTGGCGGTGCTGCCGGACTCCGTCCGCGGCGGCCTGCCCGGCGGCATCGTCGCGGTGCCCCTGGTCGACGCGCCCCGGGTGACCACCCTGCTGGCGTGGCCGCCCCGGAGCCGGTCGCGGGCCCTGGCCGACCTGGTCCGTGTGGCCTCGCGACTCTGAACTTAGGCTGCCCTAAGCGTCGGGGGTAGGGTCGTGCCCATGGCTGCTCCCGAGACCCAGGCCCCCGCCCCGCGATCCAAGGGCGGGCCGGGTCACCGCCTGCAGGTGCTGCGCACCGAGCGGCTGACGCCGCACCTGGTGCGCGTGGTGCTCGGCGGCCCCGGGCTCGAGGGCGTCGCCGACAACGGCTTCACCGACAAGTACGTCAAGCTCGCGTTCCCGCGCCCCGGCGTGGAGTACCCGACGCCGTTCGACGTCAGGGCGATCCGCGCGTCGATGCCGCGCGAGGCGTGGCCGATCGTGCGCACGTACACGGTCCGCTCGCTCGACCACGCCGCCGGCGAGATGGCGATCGACTTCGTGGTGCACGGCGACCGCGGGGTCGCGGGCCCGTGGGCGCTCGCCGCCGAGCCCGGCGACGTGCTGGTCTTCATGGGGCCGGGCGGCGCGTACAGCCCGTCGACCGAGGCCGACGCGCACGTCCTCGTCGGCGACGAGGCCGCCCTGCCCGCCATCACCGCGGCGCTCGAGCGGATCGCCCCCGGCGTGCCCGTCCACGCGTACGTGCAGGTCGACGGCCCGGACGACGAGATGGCGCTCGCCACCGACGCCGACCTGTCCCTGCGCTGGCTGCACCGCGACGCCGGCGAGGACCTCGTCGCTGCGGTGGAGGCGGCCGACTGGCCGGCGGGCACCGTGCACGCGTTCGTCCACGGCGAGACCGGCGACGTGAAGGCCCTGCGCCGCCACCTTCTCGACGAGCGCGGCCTCGACCGCGAGCGGCTGTCGATCTCGGGCTACTGGCGCCGCGGCGCCGACGAGGACACGTTCCAGGCGGAGAAGGTGCGCTGACGCGCACGTGAGCACTTCTTGGTGCTGCAGCACCGAGAAGTGCTCACGAGCACGCAGTGCACCTTCAGAAGGCGGCGTCGCGGTGGTAGTCCGCCGCGGCGAGCGTCCCGTCGGTGTCGAACGACAGCACCCACGCGCTGCCCTTGCGGCACGGCGGGTCGGCGAGGTCGCGGTCCGAGGCGGGCGCGTCGCCGGCCTTCTCCGCCGCCTGGGCCAGGGCGCGCACGAGGTGCGGGATGCCGTCGCCCTGCGCGCACACCGCGGCGGTGGCCCCGTCCGCCGCGAGCCGCTCCAGCGTGGCGCGCGCCGTCTCGTCGTCGCGCTCCACCGTGCCGTCGCCGAGCTCGGCGACCTCGTGCACGGGCAGGCCCGCGGCTTCGGCGTACGGCGCGAGCGTCTCCCGGCAGCGGGTCTTGGGCACCGCGTACAGCGCGCCGACGCCGAAGCGCGAGAACAGCGCCGCCAGCTTCTGCGCCTGCGCCCGGCCCTCCTCGACCAGCGGGCGCTCGCCGTCGGGACCCGCCCACTCCGAGCGCCGGCCGGCCAGCGCGTGGCGCACGAGCAGCAGGGTCCGCAGCGCGGGCGGGCGCGCGGTGAACGCCTCGAGGACCTCGCGGTCCGACGAGTACGACACGAGCTCGGCGGCCTCGGTGGGGGAGACCCAGAGCAGCTCGTCGGTCTCGTCGCCGGGGGTGAAGGCGCCGTCGCCGGCGCGCGCCGCCCAGAAGTCGACGATCTTGTCCTCGGCCCCGATCCGGTAGTGCACCGAGCGCAGGTGCCGGCCGAGGACGGCGGCGAAGCCCGTCTCCTCGGCCAGCTCGCGCACCGCGGCGTCGACCCGCGTCTCGCCGGGGTCGACCTTGCCCTTGGGCAGGCTCCAGTCCCGGTGGTGCGGGCGGTGGACCACCGCCACCTCGACCCCGGACGGGTCGGCGGTGGTCGGGCGCCACAGGACGGCCCCGGCGGCGTGGATCGTCATCGGCTCGGGCTCCGCTCGGGCGTCGTGAGTCGTCGTCGGGGGCGGCGGGGTCACTGGTCCTGGCGGCGCCGCAGCAGCTGCACCTGGTGGTCGGACACCGCGAGGCCCTGGTGGTCCTCGCCGGACGCCACGGGCCAGGGGTCCCACGACCCGTCGGGCTGCAGCACCCAGGACCGGGTCGACGGGGCGGTGGTGGAGTCGAGGATCTGGTCCAGCTGCGCGGTCAGGCGCGGGTCGGTGACGGGCACGAGCGCCTCGACCCGGCGGTCGAGGTTGCGGTGCATCATGTCGGCACTGCCGATCCAGTGCTCGTCGGCCCCCACGAAGTGGAAGATCCGCGAGTGCTCCAGGAAGCGCCCGAGGATCGAGCGCACCCGGATGTTCTCCGAGAGCCCCGGCACCCCCGCCCGCAGCGAGCACACGCCGCGCACGACGAGGTCGATCGACACCCCGGCCGCCGACGCCCGGTACAGTGCGTCGATCACCTGCTCGTCGACCAGCCCGTTGACTTTGATCCGGATTCCCGACGGCTCGCCGCGCTCGGCCCGCTCGCGCTCGCCGTCGATCCGCTCGACGACGCCGCGCCGCAGCCCGTACGGGGCCACCAGCAGCTTGCGGTACGACGTGCGGCGCGCGTAGCCCGTGAGCACGTTGAACAGGTCGGTGAGGTCGGCGGCGACGGTCTCGTCGGCGGTGAACACGCCGATGTCCTCGTAGAGCCGCGCGGTCTTCGGGTTGTAGTTGCCGGTGCCCAGGTGGCAGTACCGCTTGATCGTCGAGCCCTCCTGGCGCACGACGAGCACGGCCTTGCAGTGGGTCTTGAGGCCGACGAGGCCGTAGACGACGTGCACGCCCGCCCGCTCCAGGGCGCGCGCCCACCCGATGTTGGCGCGCTCGTCGAAGCGGGCCTTGATCTCCACGACGGCGACGACCTGCTTGCCCGCCTCGGCCGCGTCGATCAGCGACTCCACGATGGGCGAGTCGCCCGAGGTGCGGTAGAGCGTCTGCTTGATCGCGAGCACCTTCGGGTCCGACGCGGCCTGCTCGATGAAGCGGTGGACGCTCGTGGAGAACGAGTCGTAGGGGTGGTGCACGAGCACGTCGCCCTCGCGCAGGGTCGCGAAGACGCTGCGCGGCGTCTCGCCCTCGCTGAACGCCGGGTGCTTGGCCGGCACGAACACCGGGTCCTTGAGGTCCGGGCGGTTGAGCGCCATGAGCTCCATGAGCGCGGAGAGGTCGAGGCGCCCCGGCACCTGCACGACGTCGTGCGGGTCGACGTCGAGCTCGCGCAGCAGCAGCTCGAGCATGTGCTCGCTCATCGTGTCGGTGACCTCGAGGCGCACCGGCGGGCCGAAGCGGCGGCGGGCCAGCTCCCGCTCGAGGGCCTGCAGGAGGTCCTCGTCGCGGTCCTCCTCGACCTCGAGGTCGGCGTTGCGCGTCACCCGGAACACGTGGTGCTCGGTGACGCGCATGCCCTCGAAGAGCTGGTCGAGGTTCTCGGCGATGAGGTCCTCGATCGGCAGGAACCACGCCTCGCGGTCGGAGCCGCCGTCCTCCTCGGGGTCGCGCCCGACGCGCACCAGGCGCGGCACGTTGTTCGGGACCTTGACCCGCGCGAAGTGCTCGGTGCCCGTCTCGGGGTCGTGCACGGCGACCGCGAGGTTCAGCGAGCGGTTGGAGATGTAGGGGAAGGGGTGCGCGGGGTCGACGGCCAGCGGCGTGAGCACCGGGAACACCTGGCGCGCGAACCACTCCGAGAGCCGGGGGCGCGCGGCCTCGGTGACCTGGGACCAGTCGATGACGTGCACGCCGGCGTCCTCGAGGGCCGGGGCCACCTCGTCGCGGAACACGCGGGCGTGCTTGTGCGCCAGCTCCTGGGTGCGCTCGGCGATGCGGCCCAGCTGCTCGCGCGGCGTGAGCCCGTCGGCGCCGCGCACCGCGAGGCCGGCCTGGTCGCGGCGCTTCAGCCCGGCGACGCGCACCATGTAGAACTCGTCGAGGTTCGACGCGAAGATCGACAGGAACTTCGCCCGCTCGAGCAGCGGCTGGCTGGTGTCCTCGGCCAGCGCCAGCACGCGCGCGTTGAACTCCAGCCACGACAGCTCGCGGCTGTCGTACCGGTCGGCGGGCAGGTCGCCGGTGGCCTGCGCGGTCGGCGCCGCGGGGGCGCCCGGCGTGCGCCCGCGGACGCCGCGGCTGTGCTGGTCGGCCGCCGCGGGCGGGCGGGGGCCGACGGGCCCCGCGTCGTCGGCGCCGGGGACCTCGGTGGCCTCCCCGTCCTCGATGGTCGCGTCGGTGCCGGCGGACCCGTCGGTCGTGGCGGTGCCGGTGGCGCTACCGGTGGAGGACGAGGTGCTCACGCCCGCCGATCGTGCCGGAGGCGGGCGCAGGCCGCGAGGGAGCGCGACCCGGCCCTCGCGCGAGGCCGGCGCGTTCACCGCGGCGATACCGGCCCGACACCCGGTCCCGGGGCCGCTCCGTGGTCGATCCGGGCTCACCGCGGCCCGCAGGGTGCGCCGACGGCGGCGGGCGCCGTGACCCGGCCGCACCACGCATCGGTCTCGGGCCCGACGCCGAGCGCCCGGGCGCGGGCCAGGTCGTCGACGGTGTCGACGTCGCCGCGCAGGCCGGGCCAGTCGCCGTCGAGCGCCACCGCCCCGGCCAGCGCGTGGGCCCCGGCCGACCCGGGCCCGAAGCGCGGCCGCGGGGACCGGCCGGGCGCGGTGACCAGCAGCGTGGTCCCGGTGCCGGCGTGGTCGGCGACGAACGCGGCCGGGGCGCCGTCGGCGAACGCGGCCGCGGCGCGGGAGAGCGCGTCGTCGAGCTCGTCGGGACGCAGCGCGGGGAGGTCGGCCTGCAGCGCGGCGACCGCGCGCCGGGCGCCGGCGCGCCGCAGGTGCGCGGCGCCGGCCCGGATCGCGGCGTTGAGCCCGCCGCCGGGGTCGCGCACCGTCTCCCACGGCGCCCCCGCCCCCGCCAGCCGCTCGGCCGGCTCGGCGGTGACGACGACGAGGCGGCCGGCTAGCCCGGCGGCGCGGGCCGCGCGCAGTGTGTCGCGGGCCAGGGCGAGGGCCAGCGCGCGGTGGGCGTGCTCCCGGTCGGCGTCGTCACCGGGGAGGCCGGCGACGGCCGGGGCGAGGCGGGACTTCGCCCGGCGCAGCTCCTTGACCGGCACCACGAGGTCGACCGGATCGGGCACGGCCTCAGTCTGCCCCTTGGCGCCGACACCGGGGCGGGCCCGACCCGCCGGGGTGACCGGTCTCGCTGGACCGGCCCAACCGCTGCGGGAGAGACTGCGCGGCGACGGGTCCTTCCGGACCCGCACGACCTGACGGACGCGGAGGTGGGCGTGCCGGTGGCACGGGTGCGCGAGAAGGGCGGGTGGGCGGTCGCCCTGGCCGCCGCGACCTTCTACCCGCTGACCTGGTTGCTCGCGAAGCGCCGGATGGAGGGGCTCGACCAGGTCCCCGCCAAGGGCCCCGCGCTGCTGGTGTGCAACCACGTCTCCTACCTCGACCCGGTCTACACGGCGGTGTTCGTGCACCGGGCGAAGCGGGTGCCGCGGTTCCTCGCGAAGGCGTCGCTGTGGAAGGTGCCGGTGTTCGGGCGGGTGCTGAGCGGGAGCCGCCAGATCCCGGTGAGCCGGGGCTCGGCCGACGCCGGGGCGAGCCTCGAGGCCGCGCGCGCGTCGTTCGACGACGACGGGGTCGTCGTCATCTACCCGGAGGGCACGATCACCCGCGACGAGGCGGGGTGGCCGATGGCCGCCCGCTCGGGCGCGGCGCGGCTGGCGCTGCAGCGCGAGGGCGTGCCCGTCATCCCCGTCGTGCACTGGGGCACGCTGTCGGTCTACGACCACTACCGCCGCCGGTTCCGGCCGTCGCGGCGCACCATGATCACCGTGAAGGCGGGCGACCCGATCCCGATGGACGACCTGCGGGCCCGCGTGGCCCAGGCCGAGCCCGGCCGTGAGCGGATGGCGGAGGTGTCGGCGCTGCGCGAGGCCACCGAGCGGATGATGACCGCCGTGCGGGAGCTGCTCGGCGAGGTCCGCGGCGAGCCGGTGCCCGCCCCGACGCGCGGCGCGCGGGGCAGCGAGTGAGCGCCGGGAACGGCGTGGCCCCGCTGCGCCGGGTCGCGGTGCTGGGCGCCGGGTCGTGGGGCACCACGTTCGCCAAGGTGCTCGCCGACGCCGGCACGCCCGTCACCCTGTGGGCCCGCCGCGCCGAGGTCGCCGACGCCGTGGTCCGCGATCACCGCAACCACGAGTACCTGCCCGACGTGGCGCTGCCGACGGACCTCGTCGCCACCGCCGACGCCGACGAGGCGCTCGAGGGCGCCGAGGCCGTCGTGCTGGCGCTGCCCGCCCAGCGGCTGCGGGAGAACCTCGAGAACTGGCGCCCGCACCTGCCCGACGGCGTGACGCTGGTCAGCCTCGCCAAGGGGGTCGAGCGCGGCACGCTGCTGCGCATGAGCGAGGTGATCTACGAGGTCACCGGCGCCGAGGCGGGGCGCGTGGCGGTCGTGTCGGGCCCCAACCTCGCGGGCGAGATCGCCGCGGAGCAGCCCACCGCCACCGTCGTCGCCTGCCCCGACCACGACCGCGCGGTCGCCGTCCAGCACGCCTGCTCCACCGGCTACTTCAAGCCCTACACCAACACCGACGTCATCGGCTGCGAGCTCGGCGGGGCGTGCAAGAACGTCATCGCGCTCGCCTGCGGGACGGCTGCGGGGCTGGGCTACGGCGACAACACCGCGGCCTCGCTGATCACCCGCGGGCTGGCGGAGATCTCGCGCCTGGCCGTGGCCCTGGGCGCCGAGCACCTCACGCTCGCGGGCCTCGCCGGCATGGGCGACCTCGTGGCCACCTGCTCCTCGCCGCTGTCGCGCAACCGGCGCTTCGGCGAGGCCCTCGGCCGCGGCCTCACGGTGGCCGAGGCCGAGGAGGCCAACCACGGCCAGGTCGCCGAGGGCGTCAAGTCCTGCGACGCGATCGCCGAGCTCGCCCGCCGCCACGACGTCGACACCCCGATCGTCGACGCGGTCCGGCGGGTGTGCGCCGGGGAGGTGTCGGCCAAGGAGGTCGGCGAGGAGCTGATCAACCGGGAGCTCAAGGTCGAGTAGGGCCCCGTGACTCGACCCGGTGCGTCGACGTTTGCCGCCCCCGACCCCGGGAACACTGGCCGCGATGGACGTGCTGCAGCGCTTGGGCCCCCGGACGGAGCCACGCACCGCCGTGGCGCCGCTGGAGCTCTGTGCGCTCTCGACCACCGAGGACGCCGCGATGATGCGCCGGCGCTTCCGGAGCTGGGTCGGTCCGCTCACCGACGCCGACACCGCCGACGACCTCGCGCTCGCGGTGTACGAGGCCTTGGCCAACGTCGTCGACCACGCCTACGTCGAGCGCGGCGCGCCCGGGCTCATGACGCTGTGGGCCGTGGTGTCCCACCCGTTGCTCACCGGCCGCGACCTGGTCGTCACCGTCCTCGACGAGGGTGCGTGGCGGCCCAGCAGCGGCCCCGGCTGGCGGGGCCGCGGGCTGCCGCTGATGCGTGAGCTCATGCACGCCACCGCGGTGCTGTCCGACGACGACGGCACCACGGTGCAGCTGCGCCGCCGCATCGCCCCGGCGCCGGCCGCGACGCCCGCCCCGCGCACCGGGCCGGGCCGCGCCGCCGCGATGGCCTGACGCTCACCCCGTCGGCACGTGCGCGGGCACCGGGGTGTCCGCGGGGAGCGCCGGGCACGTCGTCACGCCCGTCACCCGCATCTCGAGGCCCACGACGCCCGCCCAGCGGTGGTCGCCGGCCGCGACGGCGTCGCCGTCTCCGGGCGGTCCGCTGCGCGTCTTGACGCTGGCCTCGGTGAGGTCGACGGCGACCATCCCGGTCGCAGCGAGCTCCTTGCGGCTCGGCGGGTCGGCGTGGTCCTCCTGTCCGGGGGCGACCTGGGTGACCAGGGCGCGCAGGGCGACCAGCGCCTCGTCGGGGTCGGTCACCGGCCGGGCGTGCCCGCGGACCACGGCGCTGCGGTAGTTCGCGGACTGGGTGAACCAGCGGCGGGCGTAGACGAGCCCGTCGACGAGCGTCACGGTCACGCACACCGGCTCGTCGCCGCGCAGGCTCGCCGCGCCGCTGGAGCCGTGCAGGTAGAGCGTCTCGCCGACGCGGGCGTGCAGGGTCGGGAGCACGACGGGCTCGCCGTCGACCACGCGCCCGAGGTGGGCGACCAGGGCCTCGTCGAGCACCGCGTGGAGCTCGGCGCGGTCGGTGCGCTGGCGGTCGCGGTGGCGGCGGACCTGCGAGCGTTCGGTGGGGGAGAGCGTCACGGTCACCATGGTCGGGCGCCGAGTGGCATCCTCGAACGGCCACTTCCGCGCGACTCGAGGAGGCCACCGTGCGTGGGCTGCCGCCGGAGCTCGTGCTCCCGCTCGACCGCGCCGGGGCGGCCCCGCTCGCGGTGCAGCTGGCCGACGGGCTGCGCGACGCCGCCGCCCGCGGGGTCCTGCGCGTCGGCCACCGCGTGCCGTCCACCCGCGCCCTGGCCGAGGAGCTGGGCGTCAGCCGCACGGTGACCGCGGCCGCCTACGACCAGCTCGTCGCCGAGGGCTGGCTCGGCCCCCGCCGCGGGGCCGGCACGTACGTGCTGGCGACCTCCTACATGCGTGATCTTCCCGGCTGTCGCCGAGAAGATCACGCACGTACGGGCGTCGACCTGCGGCCCGGGGCCCCGTGCACCGCGGTGCTCGACCGGCGGGCGTGGCGCCGGGCCTGGCGGCGCGCGGGCGACCTCGAGCCCGCAGCGCGCCCCGAGCACGCCGGGGTGCCCGCCTACCGCGACGCCGTCGCGCGCCTGCTGCTGCACCACCGCGGCCTCGCCGCCGCGCCCGGCGACGTCCTCGCCACCGCCGGCACCACCGACGGCTTCGCCGAGCTCGTCGCCCTGCTCGCCGCGCACCACGGGCACCCGCCGCGCGTCGCGGTCGAGGACCCCGGCTACCTGCGCGCGGTCGCGGTGCTGCGCGACGCCGGGGCCGACGTGGTCGGGGTCGGCGTCGACGACGAGGGCCTGCGCGTCGACGACGTCCCCGCCGGGGTCGACGCCGTCTACCTCACGCCCGCGCACCAGTACCCGCTCGGCGCCCGCCTGCCGGTGGCCCGCCGCGCCGCCCTCGTCGCCCGCGCCCGCGACGAGGGCCTGCTGCTCGTCGAGGACGACTACGACGGCGAGCTGCGCTACGACGTCGCGCCGCTGCCCCTGCTCGCCGGCCTCGCGCCCGACGTCACCGTGCACCTCGGCACTGCGAGCAAGGTGCTGACCCCGAGCCTCGGCGCCGGCTGGATGGTCGCCCCGCCGGCCTGGCGCGACCGGGTGCTCGCGCGCCGCCGGGCCACGGGCGTGCGGCCCGCGCCCGCCGGCCAGCACATCGTCGCCGCCCTGCACGCCGACGGCGCGCTGGCCCGCCACCTCGCGCGGCTGCGCCGCGAGCTCGCCGCCCGCCGGGTCCGGGTGGTCGACGCCGTCACCGCCGCGGGCCACCGGGTGCGCGGCGACCGGGCGGGCGCGCACCTCGTCGTCGACCTGCCCGACCGCGACGCCGAGCAGGCGGTGGTGGACGGCGCGGCGGCGGCGGGCGTGCACCTCGGCCCGCTCGGCGCCCACCACCTCGACCCCGCCGGGCCCCGCGCGCACGGCGTGCTCGTCGGCTGGGCCGGCCCGGGCGGCGACGAGCTCGACGAGGCGCTGGCGGTGCTCACCCGGGTGCTCACGGGGGTCGCGCCCGGGGCCGTCGGGCGACGAGGATCGGCGCCGTGCCCGAACACCTGACCTACGGGCGGTACCTGCACCTGGACGAGCTGCTCGCGGCGCAGACCCCGCTCTCGCGCCCCGAGGCGCACGACGAGCTGCTGTTCATCATCCAGCACCAGACCTCCGAGCTGTGGCTCAAGCTCGCCCTCCACGAGCTGACGGGCGCGTGCGACGACCTCGCGGGCGACGACGTCGCGCTCGCCCAGAAGCGCCTGGCGCGCGTGAAGCAGGTGCAGAAGCAGCTCATCGAGCAGTGGTCGGTGCTCGCGACGCTGACGCCGTCGGAGTACCAGCGCTTCCGCGGGTTCCTCGGCTCGTCGTCGGGGTTCCAGAGCTACCAGTACCGCGCCGTCGAGTTCCTGCTCGGCGCCAAGGACCCGGCGATGCTCGACGTGTTCGGCGACGACCCGGACGCCCGGGCGGTGCTCACCGCCGCGCTCGACCGGCGCAGCCTCTACGACGAGTTCCTGCGCCTGCTCGCCCGCCGCGGCCACGACGTGCCCGCCGACGTGCTCGCGCGGGACGTGCGCGAGCCCCACCGCGAGGATCCGCGGCTGGTCGAGGTGTTCCGCACGATCTACGACGACCCGCAGCGCAACTGGGACGTCTACGAGGTCTGCGAGGAGCTCGTCGACATCGAGGACAACCTGCAGCTCTGGCGCTTCCGCCACCTCAAGACGGTCGAGCGGACCATCGGCTTCCGCACCGGCACCGGTGGGACGACCGGGGCGTCGTTCCTGCGCCGCGTGCTCGACCTGTCCTTCTTCCCGGAGCTGTACGCGGTGCGGACCGCGCTGTAGCGCCGCGTAGGCTCCGCCGCCATGACGGGCCAGGCTGAGCCGGATCGCCCCCGCGTCGTCGTCCTCTTCGGGGGACGCAGCAGCGAGCACAAGATCTCCTGTCTCTCCGCGGGCAGCGTGCTCGCCCACCTCGACCCGGCGCGCTACGACGTGCTGCCCGTCGCGATCACGCCCGCCGGCGAGTGGGTGCTCGGCCCGACGGACCCCGAGGTCCTGCGCCTGCACGGCCGCGAGCTGCCCGAGGTCACCTCCGGGCGCCCGGTGGCGCTGCCCGCCGACCCCACGCGCCGTGAGCTGATCGCCCTCGACGACGGCACCTCGCTGGGTCGCGTCGACGTCGTCGTGCCCGTGCTGCACGGCCCCGGCGGGGAGGACGGCACGGTGCAGGGCCTGCTCGAGATGGCCGGCGTGCCCTACGTCGGCGCCGGGGTCTGCTCCAGCGCCGCGTCGATGGACAAGGACGTCACCAAGCGCCTGCTGCGCGACGCGGGCGTCCCCGTCGGCGACCACGCGGTGCTGCGCCCCGACCGCGACACCCTCACCGACGCGGAGAGGGAGCGCCTCGGGCTGCCGGTGTTCGTCAAGCCCGCGCGCGCCGGGTCGTCGGTGGGCATCAGCCGCGTCACCGACTGGTCCGGGCTCGCCGCGGCCGTCGCCACCGCCCGCGCCGAGGACCCGAAGGTGCTCGTCGAGGCCGCGATCGTCGGGCGCGAGATCGAGTGCGGGGTCCTCGAGCACCCCGACGGGCGCGTCGAGGCGAGCGTGCCGGCCGAGGTCCGCGTCGTCGGCGGGGACGCCGGCTGGTACGACTTCGACACCAAGTACCTCGACGACGCCTGCGAGCTCGACGTGCCCGCCAAGCTCGACGACGACGTGGCCGAGATGGTGCGCCGCACCGCGGTCGAGGTGTTCCGGGTGATGGACGTCGAGGGCCTGGCGCGCGTCGACTTCTTCCTCACCGGCGACGGACGGCTGCTGGTCAACGAGCTGAACACCATGCCGGGGTTCACGTCGACGTCGCTCTACCCGCGCATGTGGGCCACGGCGGGCATCGAGTACCCGGTGCTGGTGGAGACGCTGGTCGAGACCGCGCTCAGCCGGCGGGGCGGCTGACCAGCGCGATCTTCACCCCGCGCGAGACGTCCTGCACCGGGCCGGTGCCCACGTCGTCGGGGATCGTCAGCCCCACGTACACGGCGCGGTCGACGGTCACCCACGTCGTGCTGCCCGGCACGCCGTCCTCCACGGCGACCCAGTCGACGCCCGCCGCGTCGAGCGTGGACGCGCCGGGGGCGAGCTCGACGGGGCGCGGCAGGCCGCAGCGCAGCACGATCGGCGCCGCGCCGTCCTCGCCGCCCCACGCGAGCGTGGCCGCGGGGACCGGGTCGGCGAGCACGCGCCGGGGCATCAGGCCGCGCTCGGTGGGGATCTCGCCGGGCAGCCCGGAGAGCAGCCGCGAGCAGTCGGCGCTGGCCGCGGCGGGCACCGGCACGGCGGCGACGTGCAGGCGGACGGTGTCGGCGTCGGGCACGGGGTCGCGCACGAGCACCGCGGAGGCGACCAGCACGCCGGCCACGATCAGCACGGGCAGCGCGAGGGCGATCCCGACCAGGGCGCGGGGCAGCCGGCGCGCCACCCCGAGCCCCCGGGTGGGAGGCACCGCTCAGTCGGCGGACACGACGGGGCAGGTGAGCGTCCGGGTGATGCCCGGGACCTTCTGCACGGCGTTCACGACCGTGCGACCGAGCGACTCCACGTCGTCGGCCTCGGCGGCAACGATGACGTCGTAGGGTCCGGTGACGTCCTGAGCCCGGGTGACCCCGTCGATCCCGGCCACCTCCGAGGCGACCGCGGCGGCACGACCCACCTCGGTCTGGATCAGGATGTAGGCCTGGACCACGGATGTGCCTCCTCGGGGACGGGGGCCGGTCGGGGGCACCGGCACGGCGCAGCAGGCAAGGTACCGCAGGGAGTCGAGGGGTGAGCCGGACGGCGAACGGGCGCGGGGGACACGGACGGACCGGGGGCGCCGGGGGTCGGGCCCGCCGGGGCACCGGCGCGCCCGGCGGCGGACCGGACCGCGCGACGCCGGCCGACGCCGGGACCGCGGCGGAGCTCGGCGAGTTCGGCGTGATCGACCGTCTGACCGGCGACCGCTTCCAGCCCGAGCAGACGCTGCTGGGCCCGGGCGACGACGCGGCGGTGGTCGCGGCGCCCGACGGCCGGGTCGTCGCGACCGTGGACACGCTGGTCCAGGGCGTGCACTTCCGCCTCGACTGGTCGGCGCCCGAGCAGGTGGGCCGCAAGGCGGTGGCCGCGAACCTCGCCGACGTCGCGGCGATGGGCGCGGTGCCGACGGCGCTGCTGCTCTCGCTCGCGTGCCCCGGCGACACGAGCGCCGACGTGCTCGACGGCCTCGCGGCCGGCGTGTGGGACGCCGCGGCGGACGCCGGCGTCGGCGTCGTCGGGGGCGACACCGTGTCCGCCGACACCCTGGTGGTCTCGATCACGGCGCTCGGGGATCTGGAGGGCCGGGCGCCGGTGACGCGCTCCGGCGCGCGCCCCGGGGACGTGGTGGCCGTCTGCGGGCAGCTGGGGTGGTCGGCGGCGGGCATGGCCGTGCTGCGCCGGGGATTCCGCTCGCCGGTGGCGATGGTGGCCGCACACCGCACGCCCCGCCCGCCGTGGCGCGCGGGACCCGTGGCCGCGCGCGCGGGCGCCACGTCGATGATCGACACCTCGGACGGACTGCTCGCCGACCTCGGGCACGTGGCCGCGGCGTCGCGGGTGCACGTCGACCTGTCCTCGCGCCTGGTGCCCGTGGCCGACAAGCTCCGCGACGTGGCCTCGGCGCTCGGCGGCGACGCGCTGGGCTGGGCGCTCACGGGTGGCGAGGACCACGCGCTGGTCGCGACCTTCCCGCGCGAACAGGACGTGCCGGCCGACTGGGTGGTGTGCGGCGAGGTCCGCGCCGGCACGGGCTCGGTCACCGTCGACGCCGACCGCTGGGGCGGCTCCGGCGACCCCGGCTACCTGCACTGGCGCTAGTACGTGCGTGATCTTCTGAGCGATAGCTCAGAAGATCACGCACGTAGGACGGTCAGCCCATCTCCGGCGGGCGGACGCCGCGGATCGAGGCGTCGATCAGCTGGATCGGGTGCAGCATCGGCAGCTCGCCGTCGAGGTACTTGCGGATCTGCAGCAGGCACCCCGGGTTGGCCGTGACCAGCACGTCGGCCCCGGTCCCGCGGATGTTGTCGGCCTTGCGCCGCCCGAGGTCGCCCGCGGCCTCGGGCTGGAGCATGTTGTAGATCCCCGCCGACCCGCAGCAGATCTCGGCCTCGGGCAGCTCGACCAGCTCGACGCCCGGGATCGCGCGCAGCACCCGGCGCGGCTCCGTGCGGATCTTCTGCGCGTGCCCCAGGTGGCAGGCGTCGTGGTAGACGACCTTCGCCTCGATGGGGTGCCGGCGCGCGCGGGCGTCGGCGAGCGTCGCGTCGACGACCTCGGAGATGTCGCGGACCTTCGCCGCGAACGCCGACGCGCGCTCCGCCCACTCCGGGTCGTCGGCCAGCAGCTCGCCGTACTCCTTCATCGACGACCCGCAGCCGGCGACGTTGGTGGCGATCGTGTCGACCCCGGCGCGCTCGAACACCGCGATGAGCTTCTTCGCCCGCTCGATCGCCTCGGCCTCGCGGCCCGCGTGCAGTCCCAGCGCCCCGCAGCACGCCTGCTCGCGCGGCGCGATGACGTCCCAGCCCTCGGCGGCGAGCACGCGGGCGGTGGCCTCGTTGACCGGGTGGAAGAAGACGTCCTGCACGCACCCGGTGAGCAGCCCGACCCGGCCCCGGCGCTCGCCGACGGCCGGGGTGCGCTCGGGCATCCGCCGGAACGCCTGGCGCACGCTCACCGGCGGCAGCAGCGACTCCATCGCCACGAGCCGGGCGAACCGCTCCGGGACCCTCGCCAGCAGCCGGTCCATGCTCTTCGGCCGCAGCTTCTGGTACAGCGCGCCGCCGATCGACGCCGCGCGCAGGCGGCGCTTGTAGGGGAACAGCGTGAAGATCGCCTCGCGGAACCAGCGGTCCGACCGCGACCGCACCACGTTCCGCTCGATCTGCGGGCGGGTGGCCTCGAGCAGCCGGTCGTACTGCACGCCCGACGGGCAGGCCGTCACGCAGGCCATGCAGCCCAGACAGCGGTCCATGTGCGTGGTGAACGAGCCCTCGAGCGGGATCTCGCCCTTCTCCGCCATCTCCATGAGGTAGATGCGCCCGCGCGGGGAGTCCATCTCCTCGCCCCACAGCGCGTAGGTGGGGCACGTCGGCAGGCAGAAGCCACAGTGCACGCAGTCGTCGAGCAGCTCCTGCGCCGGCGGGTGGTGGTCGTCGAACGAGCCGAACTCGCCGCCGAGGACGTCGGCGCGCTCCGGGGCGGCCTTCTCGCCGCGCTCGGAGGAGAAGTCGGGGGAGGGACCGGCGGTCGGGTGGATGGTCATGCGCTGACTCCGCTCGGCTGGGGCGCCGGGATCCACGGGGCGAGGCGCCCGCGGCCGAAGCGCTGGTCGGGGTCGAGGGACGTGGCGACGGCGCGCAGCAGCGCCGCCGAGGTCGGTGCCGGCCCGAAGGCGGGCAGGGTCGCGCCGGGAGGCCGCTGGCGCAGCGACGACGTGCCGCCGGCCGCGGCGACCTGCCGGTGCGCCTCGGCCACGACGTCGGCGTCCGCGGGCAGCCCGACGGTGGCGACGCCGGTGCGCGGCGACGCGGTGACGTCGCTCAGGGCGGCCACCTCGCCGAGCGCGTCGAGGACGTCGGTGAGCTCCGAGGGCGTCACGCCGCAGCGGAGCACCGCCCGGTCGTCGGCGCGCCGGCGCACGGTGGCGGCGTGCGTCTCCCAGGCGGCCGCGGCGTCGTCGTCGGGGAGCACCGCGGCGCCGTCGCCGACGATCCCGACGAGGCGCTCGGCGCGCGAGGCCGCGCCCGCCGTCGAGCCCTCGATCATCACGAGCAGCCGGCCGCCGTGGTCGTCGGCGAGCCACTCGACCGCGACGGGCTCGACGGGGCTGTCGGCGACGCGGCGGGCCACGTCGGCCATCGCCGCCCGCGCGCACGGCACCGCGACGGTGATCGCCGCCTCCGGCGCGGGGTGCAGGCGCAGCACGAGCCGGACGAGCACGCCGAGCGTCCCGTGGGCGCCGTGCAGGAGCTTGGTGAGGTCGTAGCCGGCGACGTTCTTGATGACGTGGCCGCCCGAGTGCGCCACGGTGCCGTCGGCGAGCACGAGCGTCGCGCCGATGACGAGGTCGCGCAGCGAGCCGTACTGCAGCGCGCGCGGGCCGGCGTCGGCCGTGGCGAACAGCCCGCCGACGGTGGCGCCGTCGGCGGTGCGCGCGGGGTCGACGGCCACGCGCTGGTGGTGCGGGGCGAGCTCGGCCTGCAGGTCGCGCAGCGGCGTGCCGGCCCCGACCTCGACGGTCATGTCGCCGGGGTTGTGGGTGACGATCCCGGCGAGTCCGGCGGTGTCGAGCACCGTGTCGACGGGCTCCGGCGTGCCCGCCCAGTCGTGGGCGGTGCCCGCGCCGGCGATGCGGAGGGTGCCGGGGCGGTCGAGGACGGCGGCACGGACCTCGTCGACGGTGGTCGGCGTGACGGTGGTGGTCACAGGCGCTCGATCACTCCCGCTTCCTCGAGGGGATGGGGGCTGTACTTGCCCGGGCGCTCGCCGCAGAGCCGGGGCGTCGGGAAGAGCTTGCCGGGGTTGCAGCGGGAGTCCGGGTCGAAGGCGAGCCGCACGCGGTGCATGACGTTGAGGTCGTCCTCGGAGAACATCTTCGGCATCGAGCACGCCTTGTCGGTGCCGATGCCGTGCTCGCCCGAGAGCGACCCGCCCAGCTCGACGCACAGCTCGGCGATGTCGGTGGAGAGCTTCTCGGCCGCGTGGTGCTCGCCGGCCGCCTCCGAGTAGAGCACCAGCGGGTGCAGGTTGCCGTCGCCCGCGTGGAAGACGTTGGCGACGCGCAGCCCGGCGTCGCGGCCCATGTCCGCGATGCGGGCGAGCACCTCGGCCAGCCGGGTCCGCGGCACCACGCCGTCCTGGACGATGTAGTCGGGGCTGATCCGGCCGACGGCGGCGAAGGCGGCCTTGCGGCCCTTCCACACCTTCTGGCGCTCCTCGGCCGCCTGGGGCACGTGCTGGCGCGTGGCGCCGTGGCGCGTGCAGATGGCCGTGAGCTGCTCGAACTCGGCCTCGACCTCGTCGGCGGGCCCGTCCAGCTCGATGATCAGGGCGGCGGGGGCGTCGACGGTGAGCCCGGCGCCGGTCGCGGCCTCGGAGGCCTCCATCGCCAGCGAGTCCATCATCTCGACCGCGGCGGGGATGATCGCCTCGTCGACGATGTCGCCGACGGTGTCGCCGGCCGCCTCCACCGAGGGGAAGTCGGCGAGGACCGTGCGCACCGTCTCCGGGGTCTGCAGCAGCCGCACGGTGACGCGGGTGCAGACGCCCAGCGTGCCCTCGGAGCCGATGAACAGCCCGCGCAGGTCGGGGCCGGCCTGCTCGCCGGTGGGGCCGCCGAGCGTGACCACCGACCCGTCGGCGAGCACGACCTCCATCTCCAGCACGTGGTTGGTGGTGAAGCCGTACTTCAGGCAGTGGGCGCCGCCGGAGTTCTCCGCGACGTTGCCGCCGATGGTGCAGACCTGCTGGCTGGACGGGTCGGGGGCGTAGTAGAGGCCGCAGGGCGCGGCGGCCTTGGAGATCTCGAGGTTGTAGACGCCGGGCTCGAGCACCGCGCGCCGGTTCTCCACGTCGATCTCGAGGATGCGCCGCAGCTTCTGCAGCGAGATCACCACGCCGTCGGCGACGGGCATCGCCCCGCCGGACAGGCCCGTGCCCGCGCCGCGCGCGACGAACGGCACGCCGTGGCGGGCGCAGATCCGCACGCAGGCGGCGACCTCCTCGGCGGTGCGCGGCAGCACGACCAGGACCGGGACCTGGCGGAAGCCGGTGAGCCCGTCGCACTCGTAACTGCGGCGGCCGACCTCGTCGGTGATCACCAGGTCCGCGGGCAGGACATCGCGGAAGGCCCGGGCCAGCTGCGGTCCCACGTCCGCGGCCGGGGTCGCGGCCTCGGGGGCGTCGTTCCCGGTGCCACCGTGGGGGGTCTCCATCGTGCGCTCGGGCATCACGAGCCTCCTCGGGTGGTGTGCGACCAATCCTCGCGCGTGCCACGGACCACCGCCACCAGACGGCGCGGGTCGGACAGGTCGCCGAACACGTGCTCGGCACCGGAGGCGTGCAGATCGTCGACGCTCGCGGCGCCGGTGGCGACGCCGACGGCGATCGCGCCGGCGGCGTGCGCGGCCTCGACGTCGCGCGGGGTGTCGCCCACGACCACCAGGACCACGGGGGCGTCGTGGTGGGCCTCGAGGGCGGCGCGGGCCGCGTGCACGAGGGTCGAGCGGGGACCGCCGAGGTGGCCGTAGGCGCCGCGGTCGAGGTCGAGCGGCCCGTCCGGGTCGGCGAGCCCGGCGGCCCGCAGCTTGGCCTCGGCGCCCGCCCGCACGTTGCCGGTGACCACGACCTGGGTCACCTCCGGCTCGGCCGCGAGCGCGGCGACGGTCTCGGGCACTCCGGGCAGGGGGGCGGTGACGGCGGCCAGCTCCGCGTCCCGCCCGGCCCAGGCCCGGGTGACGGCGGCGGCGAAGGACACCCCGTACTCGTCGCCGCGGGCGTGCAGCGCCGCGGCGGCCTCGCGCGGCAGCAGGTCCCGGTAGGCGTCGGCCACGAGGCGGTCGGTGAGCCCGCCCATGACGACGCCCTCGGGCGCGTCCAGGCCGGTGACCTCGGCGAACGCGGCGCGCAGGACCGACCCCCCGACGCGCCCGGCGCGCAGCAGCGTGCCGTCCACGTCCCAGCAGACGGCGATCGGCGGGGTCACCGTGCGCCCCGTTCCGAGCGAAGGGCACCGTCGCTCAGAACAGTCGAGCGAAGGGGCCCTTCGCTCGGATCGTCGTCGGGCAGCCCCGCCAGCTCCAGGCCCAGGCGGGCGGCGGCGGCCACGACGGCGGGCCCGGCGCGCTCGGCCTCGGCGGGCGAGAACCGCGCCGCGGGCCCGGACACCGACACCGCGCACGGCGTCGGCGCGCCCGGCACCGGCGCCGCGACGCAGCGCACGCCGACCTCCTGCTCGCCCTCGTCGAGCACCCAGCCCCGTCCGCGCGCGGCGGCGAGCTCCTCGCGCAGCGCCGCGGGGTCGGTGAGGGTGGCCGGGGTGCGGGCGGGCATGCCGGTGCGCGCGACGAGGGCGTCGGCGGCGTCCGGCGCCATGGCCGCGAGCAGCGCCTTGCCGACCCCGGTGGCGTGCAGCGGCACGCGGCGCCCGATCTCGGTGAACATGCGCATCGGGTGCGGCGACGCGGCCTGTGCGAGGTACACCGCGGCGTCGCCGTCGAGGCCCGCGAGGTTGGCCGACTCGCCGGTGACCGCGACCAGCTCGCGCAGCACCGGCCCGACGCCCTCGCCGAGCACCTGGCCCGCGACGTCGCCGAGGCGCACCAGCCGCGGGCCCAGCGCGTAGCGGCGGCCGGCCTCGCGGCGCACGTGGCCCTGGGCGACGAGGGTGGCGAGCAGCCGGTGGACGCTCGCAGCGGGCAGGCCGGAGGCGGCGGCGAGCTCGGAGAGCGTCGCGCGGCCCCCGGCGTCGGCCAGGTGGTCGAGCAGGTCGAGTGCGCGGGTCAGCGACTGCACCGACGGCATCGGGCCCCTCCTCCCCGGGTACGCCCATGACGAGGGTCACGGACGCGATCACTCCATCATTCCGCATTGCGGAAGTCAACTTCCGTGATGTAGAAAAGAGCCAAGCAACACCGTCCCGTCGTGAAGGAGCGTTCAACCATGGCCACCGGTGTCGAGGTGTCGGGTTACACCGTCGAACGCCAGGAGGAGGTGCTCACCGACGACGCGCTGGCGTTCCTCGCCGAGCTGCACCGGCACGCGCAGCCGACGCGCCTCCAGCTCCTGGAGCGCCGCCGCGAGCGCCGCGCCGAGATCGCGCGCACCGGCACGCTGGACTTCCTGCCCGAGACCCAGGAGGTCCGCGACGGCGACTGGACCGTCGCCGAGGCGCCCGCCGACCTGCGCGACCGCCGCGTCGAGATGACCGGTCCCACCGACCGCAAGATGACGATCAACGCGCTGAACTCGGGCGCGAAGGTGTGGCTCGCCGACTTCGAGGACTCCCACGCGCCCACCTGGGAGCTGGTGATCTCGGGGCAGGTCAACCTCATCGACGCCCAGTCCGGCGACGGCAAGCTGACCTTCGACAGCCCCGAGGGCAAGCACTACGAGGTCACGGCCGACGCCCAGCCGACCGTCGTGCTGCGTCCCCGCGGGTGGCACCTCGACGAGAAGCACATCACCGTCGACGGCGAGAAGATCGCCGGCGGACTCGTCGACTTCGGCCTCTACTTCTTCCACAACGCGAAGAAGCTGGTCGACCGCGGCAGCGGGCCGTACTACTACCTGCCGAAGATGGAGTCGCACCTCGAGGCGCGGCTCTGGAACGACGTGTTCACCAAGGCGCAGGACCTGCTCGGCGTCCCGCAGGGCACCGTCCGGGCGACGGTGCTCATCGAGACGATCACCGCGGCGTTCGAGATGGAGGAGATCCTCTACGAGCTGCGCGACCACGCGTCGGGCCTCAACGCCGGGCGGTGGGACTACCTGTTCTCGGTGATCAAGAACTTCCGCGAGCAGGGCCGCGACTTCGTCCTGCCCGACCGCAACTCGGTCGGCATGACCGTGCCGTTCATGCGCGCCTACTCCGAGCTGCTCGTGCGCACCTGCCACAAGCGCGGCGCGTTCGCGATCGGCGGCATGGCCGCGTTCATCCCCTCGCGCAAGGACCCCGAGGCCAACGAGAAGGCCATGGCCAAGGTCCACGAGGACAAGGCCCGCGAGGCCGGCGACGGCTACGACGGCTCGTGGGTGGCGCACCCCGACCTGGTGGAGATCTGCGAGGAGGAGTTCACCAGGGTCCTCGGTGACCGCCCCAACCAGCTCGAGAAGACTCGTGAGGACGTGCGCGTCGGCGCCGCGGAGCTGCTCGACGTGGCCTCGACGCCGGGCGACATCACCGAGGCGGGCCTGCGCAACGACGTCTCGGTGGGCCTGCAGTACATCCAGTCCTGGCTCTCGGGCACCGGCGCGGCCGGCATCTTCAACATGATGGAGGACGCCGCCACCGCCGAGATCTCGCGCTCGCAGATCTGGCAGTGGATCCACAACGACATCGCGCTCGAGGACGGGCAGAAGGTGACGCCCGAGCTCGTCCGCCAGGTGATCGGCGAGGAGCTCGAGAAGATCAAGGACGCCGTCGGCGAGGAGACCTTCGAGAAGGGCCGCTGGCAGGACGCGCGCGACGTGTTCGAGTCGGTGGCGCTCGCCGACGACTACGTCGAGTTCCTCACCCTCCCGGCGTACGAGCTGATCGACTGACCGCGCCCGTGCCGACCGAAGGGCCCGTTCGCTCGGAACAGTCGAGCGGAGGGGCCCTTCGCTCGGATCGGGCGGTGTCGTTCCGCGTCGCCGCCTACGACGACCCGGAGAGCGTGCGCTTCGTCGACGCCGTCCAGGCCTTCTACGTCGAGCGCTACGGCGGCGCCGACGCCACGCCCGTCGACCCCGCCGAGTTCGCGCCGCCGCGCGGGATCTTCGTGCTCGGGAGCCCGCCGGGCTCCGGGCCGGTGTGCTGCGGGGGGTGGCGACGGCACGACGACGCGACGATCGCCGACGCCGACCGCGGCGTGCTGCGCCCGGGCGACGCCGAGATCAAGCGCATGTGGGTCGACCCCGCCCGCCGGCGCCAGGGGCTGGCGACCGCCGTGCTCGCGGAGCTGGAGCGCACGGCCCGGGCGGCCGGGTGCCGGCGGATGGTGCTCGAGACGGGCAGCGCGCAGCCCGAGGCGATCGCGTTCTACGAGGCCCGGGGCTACGCCGGGATGCCGGGGTTCGGCGTCTACCGCGACGCCCCGGCCAGCATCTGCTTCGCCCGCCAGCTGGTGATCACGGCTGCGGCCCCGGGTGGCCACGGCACGCCCACGGTCGGGCGCTAGCGTCGGCCGACCGCCCGACCCGACCCACGGAGGCACCAGCGTGGCCCGTCCCCTCGCAGAGACCGTCGAGGCCGGGTGGGCCGAGGCGCTCGCCCCGGTCGAGGACACCATCGGCGCCATGGGCGACTTCCTGCGCTCCGAGGTGGCGGCCGGGCGGAAGTACCTGCCGGCGGGCGCGAACGTGCTGCGCGCGTTCCAGCAGCCCTTCGACCAGGTGCGCGTGCTGGTGATGGGGCAGGACCCCTACCCGACGCCGGGGCACGCGGTGGGCCTGTCGTTCTCGGTGGCGCCCGACGTGCGCCCGCTGCCCAAGAGCCTGCAGAACATCTTCCGCGAGTACGCGAGCGACCTCGGGCACCCGCCGCCCACCAGCGGCGACCTCTCGCCCTGGGCGGCCAACGGCGTCCTGCTGCTCAACAGGGTGCTCACCGTCGAGCCCGGCGCGCCCGGATCGCACCGCGCGAAGGGGTGGGAGAAGGTCACCGAGGCCGCGGTGGAGGCCCTCGTCGCCCGTCTCGACCAGCCGCTGGTGGCGGTGTTGTGGGGGCGCGACGCGCAGACGGTGAAGCCGCTGCTCGGCGAGGACGTGCCCACCGTCGAGTCGGCGCACCCGAGCCCGATGTCGGCCGACCGCGGGTTCTTCGGATCGCGGCCGTTCAGCCGCGTGGACGAGCACCTGACCGAGCTCGGCGACGACCCGATCGACTGGCGCCTGCCCTAGGCCCCGGACCGGCTCAGCGCCGGCCCCAGCGCCGGCCCGGGGGACGCCGGCGCTGCGGAGCGAACATGCTCCAGCCCTGCGGGGGCGTGGTCTCCGGGCGGTGGCGCCCGGCGCGGCGGCGCGCGAACACCAGGCGCCACAGGTCGCTCATCCGCCGCCGCGGGACCGGGGCGACGACGGGCAGGGCGGGCCGGGCGATGACGGGCGCGGGGGGTGCCGCGACCGCGCCGCGGTACGGGCCCCCGGGGTCGGCGGCCCGGGGCGGCACGCTCGGCATCGGACCGGTCGGGGCGGCGGGCGCGGCGGCGCGCGCCTCCTCATCGGTGAGCCGTTGGGAGGCCACACGCAGCGGCGCGGGAGCCCGCCCCGCTGACCGCGGGTGACCCGGCTGGCTCACGCCGACCTCCGTTCGTCGCTCCGCCCGACGTTCGCGACGGCCCCGATACTCGCCCACGTAGATTGCCGATGCAAGAGCACATGCACCGACCGAGAGCCGGTGCACGTTCCGGGGGAGGGCTCGTGCCCGAGGTGCCGCACGTCGACACGGCCGGTCTGACCTGGCGCGAGAGCAGTCACCGCGACCCGCAGAGCGCAGGTGTGGAGGGTGTGGAGGTCGCGCCGCTGCCCGACGGCGGGGTGGCCGTGCGGAACTCCGGGCACCGCGAGGGGCCCGTGCTCGTCTACACGCGCGCGGAGATGACGGCGTTCGTCCTCGGCGCCAAGGACGGCGAGTTCGACGACCTGCTCGAGTCCGCCTGAGGGAACCGGAGACGCCGAACGCGCGGCCGTCCAGGACGACTGCGCGCTGGGTGGGGCTAAGGGTGCTGACGCGAGGTCAGCGGGCGACCTTGCCGGCCTTGAGGCAGGACGTGCACACGTTCATCCGCTGGCGGTTGCCGTTGCCCAGGCGGGCGTGCACGGTCTGCACGTTCGGGTTCCAGCGGCGGTTCGTGCGCACGTGCGAGTGCGACACCGACTTCCCGAAACCCGGGCCCTTCGCGCACACGTCACACACGGCACTCACGGCTGAACTCCTCGACACGCTGACGATTTCCGCACGCGCGACCCGCCAACCGGCGGTGCGCATCCCGACCAGCGTAACCGAGGACGCGCGCCGGGCCGGGTGGCGGGGTCGCCGGACGATCGCGGGGCGGGTCACCGGCGGCCGCTGTCGGTCCGGGGTGACATCCTCGGGGACGTGGTCGGCATGGAGACGTCGCTGCTCACGGCGCTGGGCGACAAGACCGCCAAGCCCCTCGCCCGCCAGCTCGAGCTGCACACGGTGGGCGACCTGCTGCGCCACTACCCGCGCAAGTACATCGCGCACGCGACCGTGACCCACGCCTCCGAGCGCGAGGACCAGCGGTTCCGTCCCGGCGAGCACGTCACGCTGCTCGGCACGGTGGACGCGGTCACCGGCCGGCGCATGCGCCAGCGCAAGGGCCACATCACCGAGGCCACGATCTCGGTGGGCGCCCAGCGCTTCACGTGCACGTTCTTCAACCAGCCCTACCGCGAGCGCGACCTCCAGCCGGGCACGAAGGCGCTGTTCTCGGGGGACCTGAGCCGCTACCGCGACAAGTGGCAGCTCGCCGCCCCGGAGTTCATCGTGCTGGGCGCGGGCGTCAGCGCCGACCTGCCGGGCCTCATCCCCATCTACCCGGCCACCAAGAAGCTGCGCTCCTGGTCGGTGATGATGGCCGTGCGCCAGGTGCTCGACGTGCTCGACGACCCCGAGGACCCTCTGCCCGAGGTGCTGCGCGCCAGCCACGGCCTGGCGTCGCTGGGCGACGCGCTGCGCCGCGTGCACCTGCCCGACACCTGGGACGAGCAGAAGGCCGCCCGCCGCCGTCTCGTGTGGGACGAGGCGTTCGGCCTGCAGCTCGCCATGGCCGGCCGGCGGGCGAGCGCGACCACCCGGCCGGCGCCGCTGTGCCCGCGCCGCGACGACGGGCTCGCCGCGGCGTTCGACGCACGGCTGCCGTTCGCCCTCACCGCGTCCCAGCGCGAGGTGGGCGAGTCGCTGTCCACCGCGCTGGCGGGTGGCGAGCCGCTCAACCGCCTGCTGCAGGGCGACGTCGGCTCGGGCAAGACGATCGTGGCCCTGCGGGCGATGCTGCAGGTCGTCGACGCCGGCCGGCAGGCGGTGCTGCTCGCGCCGACCGAGGTGCTGGCGTCCCAGCACGCGCGCTCGCTGCGGGCGATGCTCGGGTCGCTGGGCCGGGCGGGCGAGCTGGACGCGGACCCCGCGGGCGCCACGCGCATCACGCTGCTCACCGGGTCGCTGGGCGCCAAGGCCCGCCGCGAGGCGCTGCTCGACGCCCAGTCGGGGGCCGCCGGCATCGTCGTCGGCACCCACGCGGTGATCCAGCAGGGCGTGGGCTTCGCCGACCTCGGGCTCGTCGTCGTCGACGAGCAGCACCGCTTCGGGGTGCACCAGCGCGACGAGCTGCGCTCGCGGCCGGGCGACACCACGCCGCACGTGCTCGTCATGACCGCGACGCCGATCCCGCGCACGGTCGCCCTCACGCTCTACGGCGACCTCGACACCTCCGAGCTCACCGAGCTGCCCGCGGGCCGCCAGCCCATCGCCACCGTCGCGGTGCCGGCGGGCGTGCGGCCCCGCTGGCTCGACCGGGCGTGGGAGCGGGTGCACGAGGAGGTCGCCGCCGGCCACCAGGTGTACGTCGTCTGCCCGCGGATCGGTGAGGAGGGCGGCGAGCCGGGGGAGGAGGAGGCCCCGCCGCCGGCCGGCGACCTGCTCGACCCCGAGCGCGACACCGAGGGCGAGGGCCCGGAGGCGGAGGCGCGCCCGCCGCTCGCGGTGGCCGAGGTCGGGCCGATGCTCGCCGAGGGGCCGCTCGCCGGGCTGCGGCTGGAGATCCTGCACGGCCGGATGCCCACCGACGAGAAGGACGCGGTGATGCGGGCGTTCGGCGAGGGCAAGGTGGACGTGCTGGTGGCGACCACGGTGATCGAGGTCGGCGTCGACGTCCCCAACGCCACGATGATGATCATCATGGACGCCGACCGCTTCGGGGTCTCGCAGCTGCACCAGCTGCGCGGTCGGGTCGGGCGCGGATCGGCGGCGTCCTCCTGCCTGTTCGTCACCGAGGCCGCCGAGGGCTCGCCGGCGCTCGCGCGGCTCGAGCGCCTCGCCGCGACGCCCGACGGCTTCGAGGTGTCGCGGCTCGACCTCGAGGTCCGTGACGAGGGCGACGTCCTCGGCGCTCAGCAGTCGGGGCGCCGCTCGGGGCTGCACATGCTCTCGGTGCTCAAGCACGCCGACCTCGTCGCGGAGGCCCGTGACGAGGCCCGCGAGGTGGTCGGCGCCGACCCCACGCTCGCCCGTCACCCGGGTCTCGCCGGGCTCGTGCGCTCGGTGGTCGACGAGGCCTCGGCGGCGTTCCTCGACCGGCTGTGACACCCGGACGGACCCACCCCGGACGGCCGCACTCCGGCGACCGGGGGTGAACGAGGCCGCTCGTCGTCACCGGTTCGGGTCAGTGGCACGACGAGCGGCACAGGGTGCGGCCTGTCTGCCGATGAGCGCGGTGCGACGACCGGCGAGCGCGCTGTGACGGTGTGGCGTGGCGCCGTCTGGTCACGGATCGGTTACGTTCTGGTGGTCGCCGAGCATCAGCCCGGCGGCGCGCTCGGCCGCTCCGTCCGGTTCCCCGTCCGGCGGCCTCCCCGGAGCGCGAGTCCTCCCAGGACGGGGCGGGTGACCGACGTCGCGCCGCAGCTCCCCAGCGGCGACGCCGTCCGCGGACCCCGGAGCCGTCCCCAGCGGCCTCCCGGGTTCCGACGTGCGCTGCCCGGCGGACGAGGAGAACCGCATGACCGCTGTGCTGCCCGAGATCGACCCGGTCCCGACGCAGGTCCCGACCTCCCGCCCCGGCGGGCGTCACCGTGCCCCCGACGACGCGTCGACCGGCTCGATGGGCGTCCTGCCCGCCGACCTGCGGGCGCGTTCGGCGCACGGTCGTCCGGCCGGCCGCTCCGGGGGCCACGGCGAGCAGACCGGGTCGCACCCCCTGGGCCGCGCCGCGCGCACCGCCGGGCTGTCGCTGGCCGCCCTCGGCGCCGTCGCGACCGCCGGCGGGCTGGCCACGCACGGGCTGCTCGGCGACGACGCGCCGCCGCCGGCCACCGGCGAGACCGCGATCTCTCCGCAGCTCGCGTCGGCGAACCTCGCCCTCGCGCCCGCCGCCCCGGCCCTCGACGCCGCCACGTCCTCGGTGCTCCCGGTCGTGTCGCAGGCGTCGAGCGGCACCTCGTCGATCAAGCACGACTCGCCCGACTCGCGGGCGGCCGCCGCGCGCACCGCCGAGCAGGACCAGCAGCGCCAGAGCGAGCGCTTGTCGGCGTCGTCGGACAGCCAGGGCGAGGCGGCCCCGTCGTCGGCCGGCTCGTCGGTCGCCGCGCAGGCCATCGCCGCGGCGCGCAGCCAGCTCGGCGTGCCCTACGTCTGGGGCGGCACGACCCCCGACGGCTTCGACTGCTCCGGCCTCACGCAGTGGGCGTTCGAGCACGCCGGCATCGAGCTGCCCCGCACCTCGCGGGCGCAGGCGACCGAGGGCCAGGCGGTCGACGCCGACAGCATGCAGCCCGGCGACCTCATCTTCTTCAACAGCCCGGTCAGCCACGTCGGCATCTACATCGGCGGCGGCAAGATGATCGAGGCCCCGCAGACCGGCTCCGACGTGAAGATCTCGAACGTCGAGCGGCGCATGGACGACCTGAACACGATCCGGCGCCTCGCCTGAGGGCGATCCCCGACCTGAGGTAGAGGGGTCCGGGCCCGCCGCCCCGAACGGCGGGCCCGGACCATGCGGTGTGCGGAGGCTCCCCAGCTCCCACTCACCAGGTCTGTCCTCGTCGGGTGCCCGATGAGGGTGACGGCAAACACCGACACCGGGGCGATCGGTCGGATTCGCGGCGGCGGGTCATCCTGGGCAGCGTGATCCCCGGTCGCCTCGTCGCGAGGACGTCCGCCCTGCTCGGGGCCGTGGTCCTGGCGCTGATCGCGGGCTGCGCCCCTGGTGTGTCCCTCCCGGATTCCTGCGCGCCGGCCGTGCCCGGTGGATCGGTGCAGGCCGTCGACGTCCCCGGCGTCCGGCTGCACGTGACGCTGGCGGGACCGCCGACAGCGCCGGTCGTGGTGCTCCTGCACGGGTTCCCCGAGACCGCCGCGACCTGGCGCGCCGTCGCCACCGATCTCGCCGCCAACCACCGCGTCGTCGTGCCGGACCTGCGCGGCGCCGGGTGCTCGGGCCTCGCCCCGCCCGGGACCGACGCCTACGCGACGCGCGACCTCGCGGGCGACCTCGCCGCGCTCGCGGTGGCCCTGCGCCTGCCGCCCGCGACCGTCGTCGGCCACGATCTCGGCGCGATGACGGCGGTCGCCTGGGCCCGCGCGCGCCCCGGGCAGGTCGGGCGCCTGGTGCTCTCGGGCGGCGGGGTGCCGGGCTACGGGCTGGCCGAGCGCGGCCCGCCGCACCTGCGCGCCTTCGGCGACGCGCCGCCGGGGACCGTGGAGCGCGCCGAGCGACCCCGGCTCCGCGCGTTCCTCGCGGGCTTCACCGGGACGCCGGCGTTCCCGCTCGACGAGGCCGTCGCCGCGTACACCCCGTCCGGGCGCCTCGACGCGGCGATGGGCCGCTACCGCGCGCTGGACCGCGACGCGGCGGCGAACCGCGCCGACCCCCGCCCGCTGGCGATGCCGGTGCTCGTCGTCGCGGGCGGCGCGCCGGACCTCGCGGCCGAGACCGTCACCGCGCTGCGCCCGGACCGGCGCGTCGTCGTCGTGCCGGGCGCGGGGCACTACGTGCTCGTCGAGGCGCCGGGAGCCTTCGCGGACGCAGTGCGGTGATCGACGGGGACTTCGCGCGCGTAGAAGCAGCGAGTTCAGGGGAGCACGCCGATAGGCCGTTCGCTGCGGAAAGGGCTACGTGCGCAGGCGGTCGCGCAGATCGCGGGCCCCGCGGGCGGCGGCGCGACGGACGGCCTCGGCGGCCTGGGTGTACTCCGAGCCGGGCGGCGCGACCCGCGGGGGAGCGGGGTCGACGGCGCGGGTCTCGTGTACCGGGGGCGCGGTCCCGGCGGCCTCGCGCCGAGCTTGCGCGAGCCCCTCGGCCACGCGCTGGGCGCTCTCCCACGCCTCGACGGCTCGGTCGACGGCGACGCTGAACTCCGCCCGGCGCGGACCGGCCGGCTCGGCCTCGGTGGCGAGGAACTCGGCGTCGCCCATCGCCTGCACGAAGCGCGCGGTGGCGGGGACCGTGACGTCGGCGAGGGCCGGGCGCGCGGCGACGGCGTGCCGGTCGGCCTCGAACGCGGCGTACTCGGCCTGCAGGTCGGCGAAGCGCCGGCGGGCGAGGTGCCAGCGCGCGCTGTCGTGCTCGGCCATGCGCCCGGCGCGCCCCTGGGCGTGGCCGTGCACGACCGTGCGGACGCGGGTGACGCCCCGGCGGATCGCGAGGACGGTGGCGACCACCGCGGCGACCGCGGCCGCGACGAGGTCGGCCACGGCGGCGAGCAGCGCGACGCCGAAGCCCTCGACGTCGCCGGCGGCCACCCACACCGCGAGGAAGATGACCGGCGAGAGCAGCCCGAGCAGGACCGCGAGGCCGAACAGCCAGGGCGCGGCGGAGCGTCTCGGTCGGTCCACGGTGTCCTCCCCGGGCAGTTGCTTCAGTCCTTGATACCGCACCGACGCGATAGCGTGCTCCATCCCGCGCGGCGGTCGTGCTCGTCAGGAGGATTCCGAGGATGTTCCGCAAGGTGCTCGTGGCCAACCGCGGCGAGATCGCCATCCGGGCCTTCCGGGCCGCGTACGAGCTCGGTGCGCAGACGGTGGCCGTCTTCCCGCACGAGGACCGCAACTCCGAGCACCGGCTCAAGGCCGACGAGGCCTACCAGATCGGCGAGGTCGGCCACCCCGTCCGCGCGTACCTGTCGATCGAGGCGATCATCGACGCCGCGCGGCGCTCCGGCGCCGACGCCGTCTACCCCGGCTACGGCTTCCTGTCGGAGAACCCGGGCCTGGCGACCGCCTGCCAGGACGCGGGCATCACGTTCATCGGCCCGCCCCCGCGGGTGCTCGCGATGGCCGGCAACAAGCACCGCGCCGTGGCCGCGGCCCGCGAGGCCGGCGTCCCGGTGCTCGACTCCAGCGACCCGTCCGACGACCTCGACACCCTGCTCGCCTCGGCGGCCGAGATGACGTTCCCGCTGTTCGTCAAGGCGGTCGCCGGCGGCGGCGGGCGCGGCATGCGCCTGGTGCAGGAGGAGCACGCGCTGCGCGACGCGCTGCAGGCGGCGATGAACGAGGCGGGCTCGGCCTTCGGCGACCCGACGGTGATCCTCGAGCAGGCCGTGATCGACCCGCGGCACATCGAGGTGCAGATCCTCGCCGACGGCGAGGGCCACGTGATGCACCTCTTCGAGCGCGACTGCTCGGTGCAGCGACGTCACCAGAAGGTCGTGGAGATCGCCCCCGCGCCGCACCTGTCGCCCGAGCTGCGGATGAGGATCTGCGCGGACGCCGTCTCGTTCGCCGAGAAGATCGGCTACGTCAACGCGGGCACCGTCGAGTTCCTGCTCGACGCCGACGGGCAGCACCACTTCATCGAGATGAACCCGCGCATCCAGGTGGAGCACACGGTCACCGAGGAGGTCGCCGACGTCGACCTCGTGGCCGCCCAGATGCGCATCGCCGCCGGCGCCACGCTGGCCGACCTCGAGCTCTCGCAGGAGTCGGTGGCCCTGCACGGGTTCGCCGTCCAGTGCCGCATCACCACCGAGGACCCCGCCAACGAGTTCCGCCCCGACATCGGGATGATCTCGGCGTACCGCTCGGCCTCGGGCTCGGGCGTCCGTCTCGACGGCGGCACCGCCTACGCGGGCGCCGAGATCAGCGCCCACTTCGACTCGCTGCTGGTCAAGGTCACGTGCCGCGGCCGCACCTTCGAGACCGCCGTGCGCCGGGCGCGCCGCGCGCTCGCCGAGTTCCGCGTGCGCGGCGTGGCCACCAACATCCCGTTCCTCATGGCCCTGCTCGACGAGCCGGACTTCCGCGAGGGCCGGGTCACCACGTCGTTCATCGCCGAGCACCCCGAGCTCCTGGCCGCGCGGGCGCCCGCCGACCGCGGCACCCGGCTGATGAGCTACCTCGCCGACGTCACCGTCAACAAGCCGCACGGCGAGGCCCCGCAGCTGGCCGACCCGCGCGAGAAGCTCCCGGACGTCGACCTCACGGTCGCGCCGCCCGACGGATCGCGCCAGCGGCTCGCCGAGCTCGGTCCCGAGGGCTTCGCGTCGTGGCTGCGGGCGCAGACCACGGTGCCGGTCACCGACACGACGTTCCGCGACGCCCACCAGTCGCTGCTCGCGACCCGTGTGCGCACCCGCGATCTGCTCGGCATCGCCCCGCACGTGGCGCGCACCGTCCCGGAACTGCTCTCGCTCGAGTGCTGGGGCGGCGCGACCTACGACGTCGCGCTGCGCTTCCTCGCCGAGGACCCGTGGGAGCGGCTCGCCGGGCTGCGCGAGGCCGTGCCGAACCTCTGCCTGCAGATGCTGCTGCGCGGGCGCAACACCGTCGGCTACACGCCCTACCCGACCGAGGTCACCGACGCGTTCGTCGCCGAGGCGGCCCGGACCGGCATCGACATCTTCCGGATCTTCGACGCGCTCAACGACATCAGCCAGATGCGTCCCGCGATCGACGCCGTGCGCCAGTCCGGCGGGGCCGTCGCCGAGGTCGCCCTCTGCTACACGGGCGACCTGTCGGACCCGGGCGAGAAGCTCTACACGCTCGACTACTACCTGGGGCTCGCCGAGCAGATCGTCGAGGCCGGGGCGCACATCCTGGCGATCAAGGACATGGCGGGCCTGCTGCGCCCGCCGGCGGCCCGGACGCTGGTCACGGCGCTGCGCGAGCGCTTCGACCTGCCCGTGCACCTGCACACCCACGACACCGCGGGCGGCCAGCTGGCCACGCTGACGGCCGCGATCGACGCCGGGGTGGACGCCGTCGACGCCGCCGTCGCCTCGATGGCCGGCACGACCTCGCAGCCGTCGCTCTCGGCGCTGGTCGCGGCCACCGACCACTCCGCGCGGGAGACGGGCCTGTCGCTCGACGCCGTCAACGCGCTCGAGCCGTACTGGGAGGTCGTGCGCAAGGTCTACGCGCCGTTCGAGGCCGGCCTGACCTCGCCCACCGGTCGCGTCTACCACCACGAGATCCCCGGCGGGCAGCTGTCGAACCTGCGCACGCAGGCGGTGGCGCTGGGCCTGGGCGACCGGTTCGAGCAGATCGAGGACGCCTACGCCGCCGCCGACCGCATGCTCGGGCACCTGGTGAAGGTCACGCCGTCGTCGAAGGTCGTCGGCGACCTCGCGCTGCACTTCGTCGGCGCCGGCGTCGACCCGGCCGCGTTCGAGGCCGATCCGCGCCGCTACGACATCCCCGACTCGGTGATCGGGTTCCTGCGCGGCGAGCTGGGCGACCCGCCGGGGGGCTGGCCCGAGCCGCTGCGCACGAAGGCGCTCGAGGGCCGCGCCGAGCGTCCGGGCATCACCGACCTCACCGACGACGACCGCAAGGGCCTCGAGGCCGACCGCGCCGCGACGCTCAACGCGCTGCTCTTCCCCGGCCCGACGAAGGACTTCCGCGAGCACCGCCGCTCCTACGGCGACACGTCGGTGCTGCGCAGCCAGGAGTTCTTCTACGGCCTGGAATCCGAGCGCGAGTACGCCGTCGACATCGACACCGGCGTGCAGCTGCTCATCGAGCTCGAGGCCGTCGCCGAGCCGGACGAGCGCGGCATGCGCACCGTGCTGATGTCGCTCAACGGGCAGCTGCGGCCGGTGCAGGTGCGCGACCGGTCGATCACCACCGACGTCAAGGTCGCGGAGAAGGCCGACCGCAGCGAGCCCGGCCACGTCCCCGCGCCGTTCGCGGGCGTGGTGACGCTGCAGGTCGCCGAGGGCGACAGCGTCGACGCCGGGGACACCGTCGCGACCATCGAGGCGATGAAGATGGAGGCCGCGATCACCGCGCCGCAGGCCGGCACGGTCGAGCGGCTGGCGATCAACGCCGTCCAGCAGGTGGAGGGCGGCGACCTGGTGGTCGTGCTCGGTTAGTCGCGCCACGGTTGGGCTGCCCCAGCGCTCGTTCCTCGCGCTGTGCCAGCCCCACCGGCGCGGATCCGTAGCCTCCCGCGGTCGTGACGAGAATTATCGGCGGCGTCGCCGGCGGCCGGCGGATCGCCGTGCCCTCGACGGGGACGCGCCCGACGTCGGACCGGGTGCGGGAGGCGTTGTTCTCGGCGCTGGAGGCCCGCGGGGCGCTCGAGGACGCGGAGGTGCTCGACCTCTACGCCGGCTCCGGCGCGCTCGGGATCGAGGCGCTGTCGCGCGGCGCGTCCACGGCGGTGCTCGTCGAGCGCGATCCGCGGGCGTGCGCGGTGATCCAGGCCAACATCGGGACGGCGGGCGTGCGCGGCGCGCTCGTGCGGCGCTCGGCGGTGCTGGCGTTCCTGCGGCGGACGCCGAGCCCGGTCGACCTGGTGTTCGCCGACCCGCCCTACGCCGACCCGGTCGACGACGTGGTCGCGCTCCTGCCGCGGTGGACGCGCCCCGGTGCGCTCGTCGTCGTCGAGCGCGACGCCCGGTCGCCCGCGCCGGCGTGGCCCGACGGCCTCGAGCCCGAGGAGCCGCGCAGCTACGGGGAGACGACGCTGCACCTCGCGGTGGCGCCGTGAGGTGGGCGGCGGCGCTCGTGCTGGCGCTGTTCGTCGTCGCGGGGTGCACGGTCGGGGAGGCGCCCCGCGAGGACCGGGGCGGGGCCATCGAGGCGACCCCGGAGCGGGTCGCGCGGGCGCTGCGCTTCGCGGCGCTGGCGCCGCTGCCGGCCGCGGCGTCGGTGACCCGGCTCGAGGTGCAGAACGGCATCGACACCCGCGTCGCGCTCGCGGTGCGGCTCCCCGCGGACGCCGCCGGCCCGTGGTTCGCGGCGTCGGGACTGCCCGCCGACGGGTCGCAGCAGCGCGTCGCGAACCCCGACGGCGCGGTCGTCTACCGGTCGGCCATGCGGACCGGGCCGGACGGGGTCACGGTCACCGCGTTCACGACCTGACGGGTTTGAGCGGCGGACGGCGGCGTCCCGCGCGGCCCCGTGGCGCACCGCCGCGCGGTGCCGGGACGCACCGTCTGGACCGCACGGAGCCACTTGTCTCGACGCGCCGACGGCACCGCGTCGGGGCCCGGAGGTGCGGGAATGCCCGGCTCCCGCGCGGCGGGTCGAGCCCCCGGCCCCGGACCCGCGACCGACCGGACAGCGGTGTCCGGACCCCGGAAGGACCACCACACCCATGGACATCGAATCGGTCGACCTGCACGGCTCCGTCGTCATCGGCGGCAAGACCCTGCGGATCGACATCACGACCGAGGACGCCGACACCGACACCGACACCGACGACCTCGTGGAGCAGGACGAGGAGCTGGCCGAGGACGACCTGGCCGAGGACGACCTGGCCGAGGACGACGCCGACCTGGAAGCCGAGGACGTCGAGGAGACCGACGACGAGGCCGACCTGGAGGCCGAGGGCGACGAGGCCTCCGACGAGGACGTCGAGGAGACCGACGACGAGGCCGACCTGGAGTCCGAGGGCGACGAGGCCTCCGACGAGGACGTCGAGGACACCGACGACGAGGCCGAGGTCGAGGGCGAGGACGTCGAGGTGACCGACGACGAGGCCGAGGCCGAGGTCGAGGACGAGGACGAGGACGTCGAGGAGACCGACGACGAGGCCGAGGACGTCGAGGAGACCGACGACGAGGCCGACGTCGAGGAGACCGACGACGAGGCCGAGGACGTCGAGGAGACCGACGACGAGGCCGACGTCGAGGAGACCGACGACCACGCCGACGAGGGCGTCGACGTCGACGAGGCCGCGGAGCAGTCGGAGGAGCAGTCCGGCGAGCAGGACGGCGGGGGCGAGGAGAAGCACGGTCTCGCCGAGCGGTTCGGCCTCCGTCGGCACCGCCAGGGCGAGTCGTCGGACGGCCAGGAGGCCCAGGACGCCCCGTCACGGCGCTCGAAGCGCCCCGAGGACACCCCCGACGCCCAGCCGGGCCGGGGCGCGGGCACGCGGCGCCGCCGCTCGACCGGCGGAGGCGTTGCGGACGCGCCGGCCCGTCCGCGGGCGCCGCGCTCGGCGCGCCGCCCCGAGACCGGCGGCGAGGAGGACGGCGCACGCCCGGCGGGCACGCGCCGTCGCCGCTCGAGCGAGTCCGGCAGCTGACGCGCCCCGGGCGGCCGGTGCACGCCGGCCGCCCGGGCGGTCACTCCTCGGGCTGCTCGAGCCAGGACAGGATCGCGTGGTCGATGCGGACGTCGGTGTAGGTCACGTGCGGCTGCACGCGGTCGGGGAGGTTCTCCCGCTCGCTCCCGGACATCGAGGCGTCGCCCTGGTCGCCCGTCAGGTCGACGCGGACGTCGGGCACCTCCTCGAAGTGCAGTCGGCGCGCCCGCACCGTGCTGCGGACCTCGATGTCCGGCGCCCGGTCCTCGCTCACCCGGTCGCCCGGCGGGCGGGACGGGGCCGCGGGGTGGACGGCGAGCGGCCGCGCCGGGGCTGCGGGACCTCGGCCGGTGCCGGATCCTCGGTCGCGTCGGGCTCGTCGTCCGAGGTGTCGGAGCCGTCACCCGTGCCGGTCGCGTCGCCGACCGCGTCCGTCACGTCGCCGGCCGCGTCGCCGGCCTTGTCGGTGACCTCGCCGACCGCCTCGCCAGCCTTGTCGGCGATCTCGCCGACGGCGTTCCCGGCCCCGTCGGTGAGCTGCTCGACGGCCCCACCGGCCTGCCCGGCGACCTCGCCGACCGCGTCACCGGCCGCGCGCCCCACCGAGCCCACCGCGTCGCCCACGCCCGCGCCCACGTCCTGCACCGCGGTCTGCGCCGTGCGGGCGAGGGTCTCGAGGATCTGGGGGTTGCGGTCGATGGTGGTCAGGACCCGGTCGATGATCCCCGCGACCTCGTCGAGGCGGACCTTCAGCGTCGCCTCGGCCTGCACCCCGTCGATCTCGAGGGCGACGCGACCCAGCTGGACGTCGACGCCGACGTTGAGCTTGACCAGGTCGAGCACCTCGGCCTGCAGCGACACGTGCGCCCGCAGGTCCTCCACCTCCAGGCCGATGTGCTCGACCTCGAGCTTGGGGACGTCGAGGTAGACGTCGGGCCGGGACGCCGCGTCCCCCGAGGGCCGGCCGCGGGGCGCGCCGGCGTCGGGGGCCTCCTCGGACGGCGACGGGTCGGGTGCGCGACGACGACGGCGCTCGGGTGTTCCTGCCGGCATGGGTGCCTCCTCGGTGACCTCCTGAGGATCGGCCCTGCGATGACCTGGGGAAACGGGACCGGACGGCCCAGCGTCAGCCCCCGACCGCCGCCCGGAAGGCGTCCACGCCGTCCACGTCGACGTCGGGCAGGCGCCGGCGTCGCCACGCCGCCGGGGTCACGGCGAGGTGCACCTCGACCACGCCTTCGGGGCCGGGCCCGCGGTGGGTCTCGCGGTAGCCGCAGCGCTGGGACACCCGCAGGGAGGCGGCGTTGCCCTCGGCCGCGGCTGTCACCGCGCGCACCGCCCCGAGGTGGCCGAACGCCAGCTCCAGCAGCATCAGCCGCACCCGGCGCCCGAGCCCGCGTCCCTGCTCGGCGCGGGCGAGCCACGAGGAGGTGCGCACGGTGCCCGCCGGGTCGTGGTGGTCGTGGGAGAGCACCGCGAGGCCCAGGGCCCGCCCGCCGTCGATCACCGCGAGCGGCGCCCGCCAGCGCACCGCCGTCGGGGCCTCGCGTAGCCGCCAGGCCCCCTCCAGGAAGCGGCGCGCGGCAGCGTCGCCCTCGTCGACAGGCCACCCGAGCAGCTCGCTCTCGCGTCCGGGCTCGACCACCCCGCCCGGCTCGGCCACCACCGCGGCCAGCTCGAGGAGCTCCTCGTCGGTGGGCCCGACGAGCACCGTCCCAGCGTGGGCCACGCGCAGCCCGTACTGCGGGTAGAGCGCCGCGACGTCGGCGCGCAGCAGGTCCGCGTCCACCTCTGCGATGATCCCCGGCCATGGCGATCGCGGTCTGCCCCGGCTCGTTCGACCCCGTCACCCTCGGCCACGTCGACGTGGTGACCCGCGCCGCGGCGCTCTTCGAGGAGGTCGTCGTGGCGGTGGCGGTCAACCCCGCCAAGCAGGGCCTGTTCACCGTCGACGAGCGCCGCGACCTGCTCGCGACGGCGCTGGCGGGCGTCGACAACGTGCGCACCGACGCGTTCGAGGGCCTCGTCGTCGACTACTGCACCGCGATCGGCGCCGCGACGCTGATCAAGGGCCTGCGCTCGTCCACCGACTTCGGCTTCGAGGAGCCGATGGCCCAGATGAACCGCCACCAGACCGGCGTCGACTCGGTCTTCCTCATCACCGACCCGGCCCACTCGTTCGTCTCGAGCTCGCTGGTCAAGGAGGTCGCGCGCGGCGGCGGGGACGTCTCGGCGTTCCTGCACCCCGAGGTGCACCGCCGCCTGCTCGAGCGCCTGGGCTGAGGAGTCCCGACACGCCGGGCATCGGGGTGAATCCCGGACCACCGCGCGTGTCGGCGGCACACTCCACGGCGTGTACCGCGTGTTCGAGGCGCTCGACGAGCTCGTGACCCTCTGCGAGGAGGCGCGCGGGCTGCCCATGACGACCAGCTGCGTCGTGCCCCGCGGAGACGTCCTCGAGCTGCTCGACGACGTCCGCGAGGCCCTGCCGGGCGAGCTGGACGACGCCCAGGACGTGCTCGACCACCGCGACAAGCTCGTGGCCGACGCGACCGCGGAGGCCGAGCAGGCACGCGCGGAGGCCCGCGCGGAGGCCGACCGGATGTTGGCCGAGGCCCGCGAGCAGGCCCAGCAGATGATCGCCGAGGCCGAGCACGAGGCGGAGCGCACCGTCGGTCGCGGCCGTCGCGAGTACGCCGAGCTCACCGAGCGCGCCGACGCCGAGGCCCAGCGCATGGCCGAGGCCGGGCGGCAGGACTACGAGCGCTCGGTGGCCGAGGGGCGGGCCGAGCAGGCGCGCCTCGTCGACGCCCACGAGGTCACCCGCGCGGCGCACGCCGAGGGCGAGCGGATCGTCGACGCCGCCACCGACGAGGCCGACCGCCGCCGCGCCGAGTGCGACCACTACGTCGACGGCACCCTCGCCGACTTCTCCGAGACCCTCGAGTCGGTGCTCGACACCGTCGGGCGCCACCGCCACCAGCTGCGCATGAGCGCACCGGGGAGCCCCGTGGCCGGCGGCCCGCCGCGCGAGCGCCCCGAGGACGACCCCGAGGTGCGCGACGAGCCCCGCGAGGGCTGGCGGCGCTGGGGCGAGCGGCTGGGCGAGCGTCTCGGGGCCTGATCCCGCTCGCGTAGACTGATCCGTCGGGCCGCGGCGTGCGGCTCCCCCTGATCGATCAGCGAGATGACAGGCCGAATGACAGGCGCTGAGAAGCACCCGAACCCCACCGTGGACGCGCACAGTCCCTGGGTCGTCGACGTCGCGCGCGAGCTGCTGCGCCGTCCGGGCCAGATGAAGACGCTGCGCCGCGACGTGCCGGCGCCCGAGGGCTTCGGCCTCGAGATGATCGGCGTGCCCGTGGGCGAGCCGATCGAGCTCGACCTGCGCCTCGAGTCGGTGATGGAGGGCGTCCTGGCCTCCGGCACCGTCGACACCGACGTCACGGGGGAGTGCTCGCGCTGCCTCGAGCAGTTCACCGAGCACGTCGGCGTCGACCTCACCGAGCTCTACGCCTACCCGTCCTCGGTCACCGACGAGACGGCCGACGCCGACGAGGTCAGCCGCATCGTCGACGAGCGCATCGACCTGGAGCCGGCGGTGCGCGACGCGGTCCTGCTCGAGCTGCCGGTGACCCCGCTCTGCCGCGAGGACTGCCCCGGCGTGGTGTCCCCGGACCCCGACGCCTGGGCCTTCGTCCCCGCCGGAGAGGCGCATGAGAAGATTGACCCTCGCTGGGCCGCGCTGCAGGAGAAGTACGGCGGCGCCGGCCGCACCGAGAACTAGTCGATAGAGCACGCCCGTAGGGAGACTGAACCACCGTGGCTGTCCCGAAGCGCCGGATGTCCCGCGCCAACACCCACGCCCGCCGCTCGCAGTGGAAGGCGTCGGTGCCGCAGCTCATGGCGTGCCCGAACAAGGCCTGCGCGCAGCCGAAGCCGCCGCACGTGGCCTGCCCGCACTGCGGCCAGTACAACGGCCGCCGGGCCGTCACCCCGGCCTGAGGCCGCGCACGGCGACGTGACGTCCATGAGCGCGGAGCCGGTGGAGCAGCCCCCGTCCGAGCCGACTCTCGGTGAGGTCTTGGGGGTCGATCTCGACGCCGACCTGGTCGAGCTCGCCCTGACGCACCGCTCCTACGCCTACGAGCACGGCGGGCTGCCCACCAACGAGCGCCTGGAGTTCCTGGGCGACTCGGTGCTGGGCGTCGTCGTCACCGAGCGGCTCTACCGCGAGCACCCCGACCTGCCCGAGGGGCAGCTGGCCAAGCTGCGCGCGAGCGTGGTCAACATGCACGCGCTGGCCGGCGTGGCCCGCGAGCTCGACCTCGGCCAGCGCCTCTACCTCGGGCGCGGCGAGGAGCTCACCGGCGGTCGCGACAAGCCGAGCATCCTCGGCGACGCCGTCGAGGCGGTGCTCGGCGCGGTGCACCTCCAGCACGGCATCGAGACCTCGCGCACCGTCGTCGAGCGCCTGTTCGGCGAGCTGCTGCGCACCGCGCCGCTGCTGGGCGCGGGCCTGGACTGGAAGACCAGCCTCCAGGAGCTCACCGCCGCCCGCGACCTCGGCGTGCCGGAGTACCGGATGACCGAGCAGGGCCCGGACCACCTCAAGGAGTTCACGGCGACGGTCGTCGTCGCGGGCGTCGAGCGCGGCACCGGGATCGGGCGCACCAAGAAGGAGGCCGAGCAGAAGGCCGCGCGCTCGGCGTACCAGTACCTGGAGGGGGAGTCGGGCTCGGGCGATGCCTGAGCTCCCCGAGGTCGAGGTCGTCCGCCGGGGTCTCGCCGACCACGTGACCGGGCGCCGGGTCCGCGACGTCGAGGTCCTCCACCCCCGCTCCGTGCGCCGCCAGGCCGGTGGCGGGGCCGAGCTGGTCGAGCGCCTCACCGGGCAGCGCCTGCGCGCCGTGCGGCGCCGGGGCAAGTACTTGTGGGTGGAGCTGGGGGACGACGCCCCCGAGGCCGCCCTCCTGGCCCACCTCGGCATGAGCGGCCAGCTGCTCGTCCAGCCCGCCGACCGTCCCGACGAGAAGCACCTGCGGATCCGCGTGCGGTTCGATCCATCAGAGGAGCACGCCGATAGGGGCCGCGACGAGCTGCGGTTCGTCGACCAGCGCACGTTCGGCGGCCTGACCGTCACCGACGTGACCGGCGCCGACGCGCTACCCGTGCCCGTCGCCCACATCGGGCGCGACCCCATGGATCCGGTGTTCGACGCCGAGGCCGCGGTCGGCGGGCTGCGCCGGCGGCGCACCGGCCTCAAGCGCGCGCTGCTCGACCAGACGCTGGTCTCGGGGATCGGCAACATCTACGCGGACGAGTCGCTGTGGCGGGCGAAGCTGCACTACGAGCGGCCCACCGCGACGCTGACCCGGCCCGAGGGACGGCGGCTGCTCACGGCGGCGCGCGAGGTCATGGACGAGGCGCTGGCGGCCGGCGGCACCTCGTTCGACGCCCTCTACGTCGACGTCCACGGTGACTCGGGCTACTTCGACCGCGCGCTGGCGGTCTACGGGCAGGAGGACCGGCCCTGCCCGCGCTGCGGGACGCCCGTGCGGCGCGCGCCGTTCATGAACCGCTCGTCGTACTGGTGCCCGACGTGCCAGCCCCGGCCGCGGCGGCGCCACCCCTAGACCGTATGGAGGCCCGGCGCCTCGCTCGTAAGTTGGCGCGGGTCGCCGTCGCACTCGGTGACGGTGCCGCAATTACGGGAGGCGCCGGGTGTTGGCAGAGCGTACGTGGGTGGGTCTGGACGTTCATGCTCGTTCGGTCGTGGGGTGCGCGATCGATGACGAGGCGTGCGAGATCCGCACCCAGCGGGTGGCGCCGCAGACCGCCGCGATCGTGGCCTGGGTTCTCGCGCTGCCGGGGCCGGTGGCGGTGACCTATGAGGCCGGGCCGACCGGTTTCGGACTCGCGCGGGCGTTGGCCGCGGCCGGGGTCCGTTGCGAGGTGGTCGCGCCCTCGAAGCTCGAGCGTCCGGCCGGGGACAAGGTCAAGACCGATCGTCGGGACGCTGAGCGCCTGGCGCGGCTGCTGCGCATCGGGGAACTGCCCGCGGTGCGGGTCCCCAGCGAGGCCGAGGAAGCCGCCCGGGATCTGGTGCGGGCCCGTGAAGACGCGCGGGGAGACCTGATGCGTGCCCGGCATCGGCTCTCCAAGCTGCTGCTGCGCCAGGGCATCGTGTGGGACCGCAGCGCGTGGACCGGCGAGCACACCGACTGGTTGCGCCGCCAGCGCTTCGACCGGCGCGGGGTGCAGCTGGCCTTCGACGAAGCCCTCGATGCGGTGTTCAGCGTGCACGCCCGCCGCGACCGGCTCGACACCGCGATCGAGGAGATGGCCCAGACGACGTCGCTGGCCGGGCCGGTGGGACGGCTGCGCTGCTTGCGCGGGGTCTCCACGCTGACCGCGGTCGGGCTCTGCGTCGAGGTCGCCGACTGGCACCGCTTCACCGGCTCGACCATCGGTTCCTACCTCGGGCTGGTGCCCTCGGAGTTCTCCTCGGGAGCTCGGCGGGTCCAGGGCGGGATCACCAAGACCGGCAACGCGCACGCCCGCCGGTTGCTGGTCGAAGCCGCCTGGCATCACCGTCGCCCGCTGCGCCCCAGCCGGGAACGGGCCCGGCGCGCCGACGGTCAGCCCGCCGCGGTGCGGGCGCGCGCCGAGGCCGGCAACCGCCGCCTACACCAACGCTGGTGCCGTCTCGAGCAGCGCCGCAAGCGCCCGACGGTGTCGGTGGTGGCCGTGGCCCGCGAGCTCGCCGGCTGGTGCTGGAGCCTCGCGGTGCTCGACGAGCACCAGCATCACGCGGCCGCCTGACACGCGGCCGCCCCCACAAGCCCCGGCGGGTGCCGGGTGCGGATGCAGGCAGCGCGAGGAGCGACCCGCGAGTTAGCTATGAGCAGCTCCGCCCGACCCTCATCGAGCAGGGCGACGCTCGCCCCTAGATCCGCGGAACGCTCCCGACGAACACCCGGTCATGCGGTAACCAACCCGCGCATATCAGCCTGACCGCGCGTCGAGCCGGCACGCCTCCACCCCACCCGGCCCCGCCGGACCCACAACGCCCTGACCAGCCACGATGCACCGCATCGAGGGCCCATCACCCCTGCCCACTTGACAGAAGTGCCCTCCATATCAGCTAGGGCGTCTCGGCGCGCACGACCTCGAGGTTGTGGAAGGTGACCGGCCCGTCGCAGAGGGCCATCATCTTGCCGGCGAAGGCCGTGGTGACCGGGCTCTCGGAGTTGCGCTGGGCGGCCTCCGCGCTCGGGAACTCGACGACCTCCATGTACGTGCCGGCCCGGTCGCGGTCGCGGCCCATGACCATCCACTCCGCGGTCCGGTCGGTGCCGATCTCGTCCTTCCAGCTGTCGATGAGGGCGTCCATCTGGTCGTACTGCTGGGTCTGGAACTCGATGAGCTGCACGAACGCGCCCGGCCCGGTCGCCTGCGGGGCGGCCCGCAGCCCGGCCCGCAGCCCGGCGCGGAGCTCCTCGCCGTCGGTGTGCCCGTGGACCGCGACGGCGTGGGCGGCCCCGGCCTCGACGACCTCGTCCTCCTCGCCCGTCAGGGTCAGCGAACAGCCACTCTCGCTCGGCATCTCACGGCAGTCGAGCATCATGCGGGGCATGGCGGGCCTCCTGGGGCCGGGATACGGACGGCGGTGCGACCAGTGAAGTCGTGTCACGTATCCGTGATCGATACGGAGGGCTCCGTAGGCCGGACGGGTGACGTAGGCCCGGCGGGCCCTGGCGGGCACCGGCACGCAGGTCGACACTCGGTCACCCGCCCACGGAGCGTGGTCCATGACCGCCGAGCCCGTCCTGTCCGCGGCCCTCGACCTCGTGGCGGCCGCGGCGGTCGTGCGCGGGGCGGACGACCTGGGCGACGCCGTGTGGCCCGGGCTGGCGGCCCTCGTCGGCGGCGACGGGCTCGCGGCGACGGGTTTCGACGGCCGCGCGCTGTCCTGGCCGCCCGGAGCTGCGGCCGGGGTCGGCCGGGACCACCGGGTGACGCTCGTCGTGGACCGGGCGGGCGCCGAGGCGCGCGTGGCGCTCCACCGGGCGGGGCCGGAGTTCACCGACCGCGACCTGGCCCTGCTCGACCTCGTGCGCCCGCACCTCACCGACGCCCTGTGGCGCGTGACCCGGGGGACGCCGCCGCGCCGGCTGACCGCCCGGGAGCGGACGGTGGTCGCCGGCGTGGCCCGGGGCGCCACCGACTCCGCGATCGCCCACGAGCTGGGCATCAGCCGGCGGACGGTGGGCAAGCACCTCGAGAACGCCTACGCGGCCCTCGGCGTGCACGACCGCACCTCGGCGGCCCTGCTCGTCGGCGTCCGGTAGCCGGTCAGCCCTCGCCGCGCACCGAGCGGCGGATCTCCTCGAGCTTGTCGCGCGCGGCGCTCTCGTGCTCCGCCTCGCGCTCGGCCCGCTCCTGGCCCGCGGGGCTGTCGGCGACGAGCTCCTCGTACCCGGCGGCGGTGGCCGACCGCCGCTCGATGGTCTCCCGGACGTGCTCGAACGTCGGGACGCCCTCGTCGGTGTACCCACTCACGGGCGGGTCCGGCTCGCTCATCGACCCAGGCTAGCCGCGGCGGGCACGTCCCGGACACACGTCGGGCCCCGCACCACCTTCAGCGGTGCGGGGCCCGTGACGTGCGCGGGTGCGCGTCAGACGCGCTGGTTCGAGGACTCCATGAGCTGCTTGAACTCCTCGAGGGCCTTCTCGATCTTCTTCTGCGGGTCGGCGAAGAGCTTGGCGCCCAGGTCGCCGATCGCGCCGCCGGGGGTGTTCACGTGGAGGCTGACCTCGACCCCGGTGCTGTCACCGTGCGGGTCGAAGCGCACCGCGCCCCCGGTGTCGACGTGGTTGTTGCTCTCCTCGAGCGACTTCCACGCGATCTTCCGGTCGGTCTCCTCGTCGATGATCTTCGCGTCCCACTCGATCTGCTTGCCGAGCGGGCCGTCGACGACCCAGTGCGTCACGTCCGCGGAGCCGTCCTTGGGCTCGACCGAGGTCACGTCGTCCATAATCTGCGGCAGGTTGGTCAGCGGACGCCACCACTGGTAGCACTGGGCAGCCGGGGCGTTGATCTCGAGGTAGTGCGTTGCGGTTGCCATGCGGTCCGGGTCACCGCTCGCCGTGGGCCGCAAACGGCGCGTGACGGCGGCGACGTCGGGGTTTCGGCCGGTCGATCACCCTGTCGGGGCTCCCGGGTAGCGTCGGGCGCACCGGCGGGGGGAGGGACGTCCGCGTGCACCTGAAGAGCCTGACCCTCAAGGGCTTCAAGTCCTTCGCCTCGTCCACGACGCTGCGCTTCGAGCCCGGCATCACGTGCGTGGTCGGCCCCAACGGCTCGGGCAAGTCCAACGTCGTCGACGCCATCAGCTGGGTGCTGGGCGAGCAGGGCGCCAAGGCGCTGCGCGGCGGCAAGATGGAGGACGTCATCTTCGCCGGCACGGCGGGGCGGGCGCCGCTGGGGCGCGCCGAGGTCACGCTGACCATCGACAACGCCGACGGCGCCCTGCCGGTCGACTACGCCGAGGTGTCGATCACGCGGCGGGTGTTCCGGTCCGGCGCCGGCGAGTACGAGATCAACGGCAGCAGCTGCCGGCTGCTCGACGTGCAGGAGCTGCTGTCGGACTCCGGCATCGGGCGCGAGCTGCACGTGCTCGTCGGCCAGGGCCAGCTCGACGCGATCCTGCAGTCGCGGCCCGAGGAGCGGCGGGCGTTCATCGAGGAGGCGGCCGGCGTCCTCAAGCACCGCAAGCGCAAGGAGAAGGCGCTGCGCAAGCTCGAGGCGATGCAGGCCAACCTCACGCGCCTGTCCGACCTCACCACCGAGCTGCGCCGCCAGCTCAAGCCGCTGGGCCGCCAGGCCGAGATCGCCCGCCGGGCCCAGACCATCCAGGCCGACCTGCGCGACGCCCGCCTGCGCCTCGCCGCCGACGAGCTGGTGACGCTGCGCGGCACCATCGAGCGCGACCAGGCCGACGAGGACGCCGCGCGCCGCCGTCGCGACGAGACCGAGCGGGCGCTGGCCGAGGTCGCCGCCCGGGTCGCGGCGCTGGAGGCCGCGGTCGAGGCCGCGACGCCGGCGCACACGCGGGCCCAGGAGGGCTGGTTCCGGCTCTCCGCGCTGCAGGAGCGCCTGCGCGGCACCACGGCGCTGGCCGTCGAGCGCCACCGGCACGTGGCCACCGCGGAGGAGGCGCCCGCCGGCCCCGACCCCGACGAGCTCGAGCGCCGCGCCGACGAGGCCGCCGGGCAGGAGGCGGCGCTGGAGGCGGAGGTCGCCGAGGCCCGCGCCACCCTCGAGGGGCACGGCGAGCAGCGCGAGACCGCCGAGGACGCGCTGACCACCGCCGAGCGCCGGCTCGCCGCGGCCACGCGGGCGGCGGCCGACCGGCGCGAGGGCGTGGCGCGCCTGGCCGGGCAGGTCGAGACGTTGCGCGGGCGCCTCGCGGCGTCCACCGAGGAGCTCGAGCAGATCGCGGGCTCGCTCACCGCGGCCCAAGAGCGCGCGACCGTGGCCCGCGAGGAGCTGGCGGCGCTCGAGGACGCCGAGCCCGCGCCCGTTGCCGCCGCGGACGACGCCGGGCTGGCGGCTCAGCTCGATCCGGACGACCCCGACGCGCCCGACCCCGAGGCCGCCCTCGACGCCGCGGTCGAGCGCCACGAGGCCGCCCGCGCCGCCGTCGACGCCGCCGGGGCGGCCCACCGCGACGCCGAGCGCGACCGCGCGCACTGGAAGGCCCGCACCGACGCGCTGGCCCTGGGGCTCACCCGCCGCGACGGCGCCGGGGCCCTGCTGGCCGCCGCCGACCGCGTGCCGGGCGTGCTCGGGTCGGTCGCGGCGCTGCTGCGCGTGACGCCGGGCCACGAGGACGCGGTCGCCGCCGCGCTCGGTCCGGCCGCGGACGCGGTGGCCGTCACCGGGTCGGACGCCGCGGCCGACGCGGTCGAGACGCTGCACGCCACCGAGGGCGGGCGGGCGGGGCTGCTGGTGGGCGGGGCGTCGGTGCCCGCTGGGGCGCCGGGCGAGGCCCCGGACGGCGCGCGCTGGGCCGTCGACCTCGTCGCGGCCCCGGACGAGCTGGCCGGCGCGGTGGCGCGGGTCCTCGCCGGCACCGTGGTGGTCGAGGACCTGGCCGCCGCGCGCGCCGTCGTCGCGGGCCACCCGCACCTGCGCGCGGTCACCCGCGCCGGCGACCTCCTCGGGGCCGACTGGGCGGTCGGTGGCCCGTCGGGGCAGAACCTGCTCGAGATGCAGGCCGCCGCCGACGAGGCCGGCGACCGGCTGGCCGCCGCCGAGCGCCACCTGCACGAGGCCCACGCCGCGCTGGAGACCGCGCGCGAGGCCGAGTCCGCGGCGCGCGCCGAGGTCGGCGTCGCCCGCCAGGTCCGCGACGACCGCCGGCGCGCCGACGCCGAGGCCCGCCGCGCCGCCGACGCCCGGCGTGCCGCCGACGACGCCGCGCGCGCCGACTCCGCCCGCCGCCTCGGGCGCCTCGGCGAGGCGGTGCGGGCCGCGGAGGCCGAGGCCCAGCGGCTCACCGAGCGCCGCGCCGCCGTGGAGAACACCCGCGACGAGCGCCGCGCCGAGCTCGACGAGCTCACCGAGCGGCTCGCCATGGCTCAGGACGAGGCCGCCGACTCCTCCCACGGGGCCGCGGGCGAGGACACCGACGAGCACGCCGCCGCCCGCGACGCCGCGGCCGCCGCGCTCGGTGCCGCCCGTTCCGCCGAGGTCGACGCCCGCCTCGCGCTGCGCACGGCCGAGGAGCGCCTGCGCGCGGTCGCCGGCCGCGCCGAGGGCCTGCGGCGGCGGGCCGCCGGTGAGCGCGAGCAGCGCGCCCGGGCGCAGGAGCGGGCGCGGGCCCGGGCGCGGTCCGCCGCGCTGGCCGAGGAGGCCGTCCGCCACGGCCGCGACGCGTTGGCCCGCCTCGAGCACTCCCTGGCCCGCGCCGCGGCGGCCCGCGACGCGGCGGCGGCGGTGCGCATCGCGCGCGCGGGCGAGCTGGACACGGCGCGTGAGCGGCAGCGCGAGCTGCAGGCGAGCCTCGAGCGGCTCACCGACGCGGTGCACCGCGACGAGGTGGTGCGCGCCGAGCAGCGCACCCGGCTGCAGCAGATGGAGGCGGGCATCGGCGAGCGCTTCGGCATCGGGCTCGACGACCTGGTCACCGAGTACGGGCCCGACGTCCCGATCCCGCCGCCCGCCGGGGAGGTCGCCGAGGTCGAGGCCGCGCGCGAGCGTGGCGAGCAGGTCGTCATGCCCCCGCCGGAGCCCTTCGACCGCGCCGTCCAGCAGCGCCGGGCCGCCCGCGCCGAGAAGGAGCTGGGCACGCTCGGCAAGGTCAACCCGCTGGCGCTGGAGGAGTACGCGGCGCTGGAGGAGCGCTACCGCTTCCTCTCCACCCAGCTCGAGGACGTGCGCAACAGCCGCAAGGACCTCCTCGAGGTCGTCTCGCAGGTCGACGCCACCATCCTCGAGGTCTTCGCGTCCGCCTTCGCCGACGTGGCCCGCGAGTTCGAGGCCGTCTTCCCCGTGCTCTTCCCGGGCGGCGACGGGCGCCTGGTGCTCACCGACCCCGACGACCTGTTGGCCACCGGTGTCGACGTCGAGGCCCGGCCGCCGGGCAAGAAGGTCAAGCGGCTCTCGCTGCTCTCGGGCGGCGAGAAGTCGCTGACGGCCGTGGCGATGCTGGTGGCGATCTTCCGGGCCCGCCCGTCGCCGTTCTACGTCATGGACGAGGTCGAGGCCGCGCTCGACGACGCCAACCTCCGGCGCCTCATCGGCCTGCTGTCCGACCTGCGGCGCAGCTCCCAGCTCGTGATCATCACGCACCAGAAGCCGACCATGGAGATCGCCGATGCGCTCTACGGCGTGAGCATGCGCGGCGACGGCATCACCGCGGTGATCTCCCAGCGCCTGCGCGGCGCCGACGCCCCCGGACCGCTCGCGGGCACCACCTCAACGTGATCACCGAGCGTGCTGCTACGTTGCTCTGAGTGTCCAGGGCGGACCACATCGGGGGTCGAGGTCGACGCTGTCGTGGCCTCCCGGCGCGCACTCGGCGCCTCTACCGTGCGCGGTAGGGCGAGGAACGCGGAGGGGGAGCGGACATGACGGCGGTGCAACCCGGTCCGGCCCACGCCGCCCCCGCCGGTGGCCCGCGCACCGGCCGCCACGCCCGCCGCGACGGTGGCGCGCCGTCGGGCCCGCTCGTGCCGCTGCGGGCCCTCGCGCCCGCGCCGCAGCCCGCCCCCGGCCGCCTCGTCATCGACAGCTCCCACTGCCGGCTGACCCCGCACCTCGCGTCGCGGAAGGTCGCGGTCAGCGTCGACGGCCTGCCGCTGCGCTTCGCCTGGGGGCGCACGCCGATCGACCTGCCGCCGGGCCGCCACCTCGTCGAGATCGAGGTCGAGGGCGTCGGGGGCCGCCGGTCCTGGGGCCACGTCGCCGACGCGGTGCCCGTCGCCTCGGGCAACACCGTCGAGGTCTTCTACCGCGCGCCCGCCCTGCCCCGCCTCGCCGGCGCGCTCGGGCCGTCGCGCCAGCGCACCGCCGGGTTCTCCCTGTGCGTCGCGCTGTTGCTCGCCGGGGGCGTCGCCCTGGTGGCGGCGCTGCTCGTCGTCGCGGCCGTGCTGCTCGGCTGACCGCGCCGGAGATCACGAGCACCTCAGCCACCTCCGGGAGGCGTCCGGGGTGCACGGTGCGCTCCTGATCTCGGGGCCGGGCGGGTCGCAGAGATCACCAGGCCGAAAAGCACCTCCCGGAGCCTTTCCGCGGTGCGTTTCGCCCTGCTGATCTCCACGTCGACGCCGCACCCCCGACCGCGCGCCCTCTTGCTCCCGCGCCGGAGATCACGAGCACCTCAGCCACCTCCCGGAGGCGTCCGGGGTGCACGGTGCGCTCCTGATCTCGGGGCCGGGCGGGTCGCAGAGATCACCAGGCCGGGAGGCACCTCCCGGAGCCCTTCCGCGGTGCTTTTCGCCCTGCTGATCTCCGGGTCGGCGCCGCACCCCCGACCGCGCGCCCCCGCGGGGCCCGGCTGCGAGACTGGCGCGGTGTCGTCCCCGACCTCGCTGACCTCCCCGCTCGACCCCGTCACGGCCGACGTCGCGCTCGCCGCGCGGGTCGGGACCGGGACGCTGCCGCCCGGCGTCGTCGCGGCGATCGTGGTGGCGGCGATCGTCGTCGTCCTGCTGATCATCCTGGGGATCGGGCTCTACCTGCGCCGGCGTCGGCGGGTCTCGCTCGCCGAGCAGGAGCAGGAGCCCGTCAAGCCGACCAAGGGCACCTACCAGGCCGGCGGCGCCTTCAACTTCAGCGCGGGCGGCGCCTCGACCCTGACGCCACCGGCCCCTGAGCCGACCAGCCCCCCGGTCGACGCCGCGCCCACCGCCCCCGCGGCACCCACCACCCCCCCGGACACCGACGACGAGCCCGAGGTCGCCGGCCCGCAGGCCACCGCGCCGCCCGAGGCCGCCACCGAGGTTGTCGAGGCACCCCCCGCCGCCACTGCACCCACCACCCCCGCGGCCCCGCCCGTCGAGCCCGAGGTCGAGGCACCCCCCGCCGCCCCGGCCCCCACCACCGACATCACGGACACCACCGCGACGCCCGTCGCCCCCGTCGCCCCCGGCGCGCCCACCGAGGAGATCGCGCCCGCCGAGGGTCGCCTCGAGCGCCTGCGCGGGCGGCTCGGTCGATCGCGGTCGACGCTCGGGCAGGGCCTGCTCGGTCTGCTCGGCGCCGGCGACCTCGACGAGGACTCGTGGGAGGAGGTCGAGGACACCCTGCTCCTGGCCGACCTCGGCTCGGCGACGACCCAGGAGATCGTCGGCAAGCTCCGCGAGCGCATCGCGTCCCGCGGGGTCCGCACGCCCGAGCAGGCCCGCGAGCTGCTGCGCGAGGTGCTGGTCGAGCAGCTCGGGCCGGACATGGAGCGCTCGGTGCGGGCGCTGGCCCACGACGGGCGGCCCGCGGTGGTCCTCGTCGCCGGCGTCAACGGCACTGGCAAGACCACCACCACCGGCAAGCTCGCCCGCGTCCTCGTCGCCGGGGGCCACGTCGTGCTCCTCGGTGCCGCCGACACGTTCCGCGCCGCCGCGGCCGAGCAGCTCGCGACCTGGGGCGAGCGCGCCGGCGCCGAGACCGTGCGCGGCAAGGAGGGCGCCGACCCCGCGAGCGTCGCCTTCGACGCCGTGCGCCGCGGCACCGAGGCGGGCGTCGACGCCGTCCTGCTGGACACCGCGGGACGCCTGCACACCAAGACCGGGCTGATGGACGAGCTCGGCAAGGTCAAGCGGGTGGTCGAGCGCCAGGCCGAGGTGGACGAGGTGCTGCTGGTCCTCGACGCCACGACCGGCCAGAACGGGCTGACCCAGGCGCGGGTGTTCCGCGAGGTCGTCGACGTGACCGGCGTCGTGCTCACCAAGCTCGACGGCACGGCCAAGGGCGGCATCGTGTTCCAGGTCCAGCGCGAGCTGGGGGTGCCGGTGAAGCTCGTCGGCCTGGGCGAGGGGCCCGACGACCTCGCCCCCTTCGAGCCCGGCGCCTTCGTGGACGCGCTGCTGCGCTGAGCCGTCGCTGTCGGGGTGCGCTCCTATCCTGCGCGCCATGTCCGGCATCGCTCGCCTGCAGCTGACCGTCCTCGACACCCCGGAGCCGATGGCGCTCGCGCGCTTCTACTCGGCGCTGGTCGGGCTCCCGATCGCCGAGTCCGAGACCGACCACGACTGGGTCGAGCTCGACGGCGGCGGCGGCCCGTCCCTGGCGTTCCAGCTCGCGCCTCAGCGCACGGCGCCCGCCTGGCCCGAGGACGGCGCCCTGCAGTTCCACCTCGACCTCGAGGTGGACGATCTCGACGCCGGCGAGGCCGCCGTCCTCGAGGCCGGGGCGACGAAGAGCGCCCACCAGCCGGGCGAGACCTTCCGCGTCTTCCTCGACCCCGACGGCAACCCCTTCTGCCTGGTGCTCACCCCGTCCCGGGAGGCAGGCGGCGCGTGAGAGGGTGTCCTCCGATCGGACCGTGGTGATCGCGCAGTGTCATGACCTGCGTCTCGTCCCGAGGGGCGTCGGCCCGGGATGTCCGCCCGGGAAACACGAACGTCACATCGCTCGAGGCCCTGTTAACTGCGGCGAAACGAGCAGCGCAGCTGCGTGAAACACGCCGTACCCATCCTTCTCTCGCAGTGAGCACGACAGGAGCAGGAGGGACGAGCCGACGTGCCAGAACTCAACGCAGGTAGTACCGCGTGGGTCCTCGCCAGCGCTGCGCTGGTGATGCTGATGACCCCCGGACTGGCCTTCTTCTACGGCGGCATGGTCCGCTCTCGCAGTGTTCTGAACATGCTCATGATGAACTTCATGTGCCTGGCGATCGTCGGGGTGCTGTGGTGCCTCTACGGCTTCTCGCTCGCGTTCGGCAACGACGCCTTCGGCGGCCTCGTCGGGAACTTCGAGTTCCTGGGCATGGGCGGCATGGGGAGCGCCGACGCGCCGACGCTGATCGGCACCGCGCCGGACACGATCCCGATCTGGGCCTTCGCGATGTTCCAGCTGATGTTCGCCGTCATCACGCCGGCGCTCATCTCGGGCGCGCTGCCCGACCGCGTCAAGTTCTGGGGCTGGACGCTGTTCGTCGGCCTCTGGGTGACCATCGTCTACTTCCCGGTCGCCCACTGGGTGTTCTCGTTCGACGGGAGCACCGCGGAGACCGGCGGCTGGATCGCCAACACCCTCGGTGGCCTGATCGCCGAGGACGGCTCGGTGCTGGACTTCGCCGGTGGCACCGCGGTGCACATCAACGCCGGTGCCGCGGGCCTCGCGGTCGCGCTGATCGTCGGCAAGCGCCGCGGCTGGCCCCGTGACCCGGGCCGTCCGCACAGCCTGCCGTTCGTCCTGCTCGGTGCGGCGCTGCTGTGGTTCGGCTGGTTCGGCTTCAACGCCGGCTCGGCCCTGGGCGCGAACGTCAACGCCGCCATCGCGTTCACCAACACCATGCTCGCCACCTCGGCCGCCGTCATCGGCTGGCTGATCGTCGAGCAGGTCCGTGACGGCAAGCCCACCACGCTCGGCGCGGCCTCCGGGGCCATCGCCGGCCTGGTCGCGATCACCCCGGCCTGTGCGTTCGTCAACCCGCTCGGGGCCATGGCGATCGGCATCATCGCCGGTGCGCTCTGCGCCGCGGCGGTCTCGCTGAAGTTCCGCCTCGGCTTCGACGACTCGCTCGACGTGGTCGCCGTCCACCTCGTGGGTGGGCTCTGGGGCACGATCTCGCTGGGCTTCTTCGCCACCTCGTCGCTGAACTCCTCCAGCGCCGACGGCCTGTTCTACGGCGGCGGCTTCAGCCAGCTGATCATCCAGCTCGTCGCCGCGCTCGCGGTCCTCATCTACTCCTTCGTGGTCACCTCGATCATCGCCGTGGTGGTCAAGGCGACGGTCGGCCTGCGAGTCTCTGACGAGGACGAGAGCACCGGCATCGACGAGTCGCAGCACGCCGAGTCCGGGTACGACTACTCCGGTCTGCGCATCGGTGGCTCGAGCGGCTCGATGTTCGAGCACTCGACCGCCGGTGACCGCGCCCCTGCGACCCCGAGGGAGGGCTCGACGCCGTGAAGATGGTGACCGCGATCATCAAGCCGTTCGTGCTGGAGGACGTCAAGGGCGCCCTGGAGCAGCTCGGTGTGCTGGGCATGACCGTCAGCGAGGTCCAGGGCTACGGCCGCCAGAAGGGCCACACCGAGGTCTACCGGGGTGCGGAGTACTCCGTGGACTTCGTCCCCAAGGTCCGCATCGAGGTCGTCACCGACGACAGCACGGCCGAGAAGGTCGTCGACGCGATCACCGAGACCGCCCGCACCGGCAAGATCGGTGACGGGAAGGTCTGGGTGACCCCGGTCGAGACCGTGGTGCGCGTGCGCACCGGCGAGCGCGGGGTCGACGCCCTGTAACCGCCATCCACGACGACGGCGCCGGGTCCCCCAGGGGCCCGGCGCCGTCGTCTCACCACGGGCGCACGTGTGGAGAGGACACAGGGATGGCCACGGACGCGCAGCGCAGCGGGGCGACGGGGAACGGGGTGCCGTCGAGCCTCGACGACGAGCGGGGCACCACCAACGGCGACGCCGTCGACCTCGTGCGGGCCCGCGCCGCCCTGCTCGACCCGCCGCCCGGGGCCCGGCGGCTGGGACCGGCGGCCCTGCGCGAGGCCCTGGTGGAGCTGCACGACTTCTGGCTCTCGACGCGAGCGGCCGCGGTCGGGGTGGGGGAGGGCTCGGCGCTGATCGCGGTGGGCGCCCTGGGCCGCCAGGAGCTGGCGCCGTACTCGGACCTCGACCTCGTGCTCGTGCACGACGGGCGCGGCCGCCGCGACGACCGCGAGCGGATCAGCCAGGTCGCCGACGCCCTCTGGTACCCGCTGTGGGACGCCGGGATCGGGCTCGACCACTCCGTGCGCACCGTGGGCGAGGCCATCGAGGTGGCCACCACCGACCTGCGGGTGGCGCTGGGCCTGCTCGAGGCCCGGCACATCGCGGGCGACCCGGAGCTGACCGAGCGCCTGGCCGCCACCGCCCGCCAGGCCTGGCGGGCCGGCATCCGCGGGCGCTTCGACGACCTCGTCGACGCCACCCGGACGCGGTGGTCCCGCTCGGGGGAGGTCGCTCACCGCATCGAGCCCGACCTCAAGAACGGCCACGGGGGCCTGCGCGACATCCAGCTGCTCGACGCGCTCGCCGCGGCGCAGCTGGTGGACCGCCCCACCGTCGACGTCCAGGACGCGCGCCGGCTGATGCTCGACCTGAGGGTCGAGCTGCACCGCCGCGCCGGCCGGGCGCGCGACGTCCTGCAGGCCGAGGACGCCCACGAGGTGGTCGCCGCGGCGGCCGCCGACCTCGGCGTGACCGACCGCTTCGACCTCGCCCGCGCGCTCTCGGGCGCCGCGCGCACCGTCGTCTTCGCCACCGACACCGCCCTGCGCTCGGCGCGCAACGCGCTCCCGCGCCGGGGCCTGGCCGCGCTGCGCCGCACGCCCGCGCGCCGGCCGCTGGACGACGGGGTGGTCGAGCACGCCGGGGAGGTGGTGCTCGCCCGCGACGCGCAGGTGACGCGCGAGCCGGCCCTGGTGCTGCGCCTCGCCGCCACCGCCGCCCGCACGGGCCTGCCGATCGGCGCGAGCACCCTGCACCGCCTGGCCGACGCCGCCCCGGAGCTGCGCGAGCCCTGGCCGCGGGCGGCCCTCTCGGAGCTGCTCGCCCTGCTCGGGGCGGGCGACGGGATGGTCGACGTCGTCGAGGCGCTCGACCGCACCGGCCTGTGGGGGCGCCTGTTCCCCGAGTGGGGCGCGGTGCGCGACCTGCCCCCGCGCGACCGCCAGCACGTGTGGACCGTCGACCGCCACCTCGTCGAGGTGACGCGCCGCGCCGCGGAGCTGACGACCCGCGTCTCGCGGCCGGACCTGCTGCTGCTCGGCGCGCTCGTGCACGACATCGGCAAGGGCCGCGACGAGGACCACTCCGAGGTCGGCGAGCGCCTGGCCCGCCACATCGGGCGCCGCCTGGGGCTGTGGCCCGCGGACGTCGAGACGCTCGCGGCGATGGTGCGCCACCACCTGCTGCTGCCGCACACCGCGTCGCGCCGCGACCCCGAGGACCCGGCGACCGTCGAGCGCGTCGTCGAGACCCTCGGCGCCGACCCGGTGCTGCTCGAACTGCTGCACGCGCTGGCCGAGGCCGACTCGCTGGGCACCGGGCCGGGCGTGTGGACGCCCTGGCGCGCGACGCTCATGGGCGACCTGGTGCGCCGCTGCCGCGTGGTGATGTCCGGCGGGCCGGTGCCCGGGCCGTCGCCGCTGTCCGAGGACGCCGTCGACCTCGCCCGCCGCGTGGCCGACAGCGGGCAGCCGGAGGTCTCGATCTCCGGCGAGGGCGAGCTGACCACCATCACGATGACCGTCGCCGCGCCCGACCGTCCCGGCCTGCTCTCCCGCGCCGCGGGCGTGCTGGCGCTGCACTCGCTGCAGGTCCACACCGCCGATCTCGGCGAGCACGACGGGGTCGCCGTCGACGCGTTCTCGGTGTCGCCGCGCTTCGGACGCCTGCCCGAGGCGTCGCTGCTGCGCGAGGACCTGGTGCGCGTGCTGCGCGGCTCGCTGGACCTGCCCGCGCGGCTCGCGGCCAAGGAGCGCGACTACGACCGGCCGGGCCCCGCGCCCGCGCCGAGCCGGGTGGTCTGGTTCGACGACGAGGCCACGGGCGCGGTCGTCCTCGAGCTGCGCACGAGCAACCGCATCGGCCTGCTGTACCGCGTCGCCGCCGCGCTCGAGGGCCAAGGCCTCGACGTGCGCTGGGCGCGGGTGTCGACGCTGGGCAGCTCGGTGCTCGACGCCTTCTGCCTGGAGACCGCGGAGCACGCGGGCCTCGGGCCCGACCGGCGCCGGGCCGTGGAGGACGCGGTGCTCGGGGCGGCGACGAGCGGCCACACCCCGCCCGCACCGTGAGGCGGCCCCGGCCCGGCGGTTAAGCTGGAGCCAAGTCCCCGCAGGTCCTCCGGGACCTCGGCGCGCGCTACCCGGGAGTGACCACCGTGTTCGACACCCTGTCCGACCGTCTCACGTCGGTCCTGTCCGACCTGCGCGGCAAGGGCCGGCTGTCCGAGACCGACATCGACACCACGTGCCGCGAGATCCGCATCGCGCTGCTCGAGGCCGACGTCGCGCTGCCGGTCGTGCGGGCCTTCGTCAAGCAGGTCAAGGAGCGGGCGCGCGGCGCCGAGGTCTCCGAGGCGCTGAACCCCGCGCAGCAGGTCGTCAAGATCGTCAACGAGGAGCTCGTCGGCATCCTCGGCGGCGAGACCCGACGGCTGCGCTTCGCGAAGACCGCCCCGACGGTGATCATGCTCGCCGGCCTCCAGGGCTCCGGCAAGACGACGCTGGCGGGCAAGCTGGCGCACTGGCTCAAGGGCCAGGGCCACACCCCGATGCTCGCGGCCTGCGACCTGCAGCGCCCGAACGCGGTCACCCAGCTCCAGATCGTCGGCGAGCGCGCCGGGGTCGAGGTCTTCGCGCCCGAGCCCGGCAACGGCGTCGGCGACCCCGTGGACGTCGCCCGCCGCGCCGTCGCCGACGCGCGCAGCCGCCAGTACGACGTGCTCGTCGTCGACACCGCCGGCCGCCTCGGCGTCGACGAGGAGCTGATGCGCCAGGCCGCGGACATCCGCGACGCCGTCTCGCCCGACGAGACGCTGTTCGTCCTCGACGCCATGGTCGGCCAGGACGCCGTCCTCACCGCCGAGGCCTTCCGCGACGGCGTCGGCTTCTCCGGCGTGGTGCTCACCAAGCTCGACGGCGACGCCCGCGGTGGCGCCGCGCTGTCGGTCCGCGAGGTCACCGGCCAGCCCATCCTCTTCGCCTCCAACGGCGAGAAGCTCGACGAGTTCGACGTCTTCCACCCCGACCGGATGGCCTCGCGCATCCTCGGGATGGGCGACGTCCTCACCCTCATCGAGCAGGCCGAGCAGGCCTTCGAGGAGGGCCAGGCCGAGGCCGCCGCGGCCAAGATGGGCAGCGGCGAGCTCACGCTCGAGGACTTCCTCGAGCAGATGATGGCCGTCCGCAAGATGGGCCCGATCGCCAACGTGCTGGGCATGCTGCCCGGCGCGAACCAGATGAAGGACCAGCTCGCGGGGCTCGACGAGAAGCACCTCGACCGCGTGCAGGCCATCATCCGCGGCATGACGCCCGCCGAGCGGGCCGACCCGAAGATCATCAACGGCTCGCGGCGCCTGCGCATCGCCAACGGCTCGGGGGTGGGCGTCACCGACGTCAACCAGCTCGTCGAGCGGTTCTTCGAGGCCCGCAAGATGATGAAGAACATGGCCGGCCAGTTCGGTCTGCCGGGCATGGGCGGCGGGCGCAAGGGCAAGCGCCAGGCGGCGAAGGCCGTCAAGGGCCGCAAGGGCCCGAAGCAGATGCCGGCGATCGCGGGCATCGCCGCGGAGACCAGCACCGACCGCGGCGAGCGCTCGGTGGGCAGCTACCAGACCCCGGGGCTCAACCAGCTCCCGCCGGCGCTGGCCAACATGAACGAGCTCCCGGCGGGCTTCGACCCGGCCTCCCTGTTCCCCGGTACCGCGAGCGGCGCGGGCAACGGGGCCGGCGGGAACGGTGGCGGGGGAACGCGCAGCCCGAAGAAGGGCAACAAGAAGAAGCGCAAGTAGTCAGGAGTGCTCGGCGAGCCAGCGGGTGCGCCGGCGCTCCGAGGCCCGCGCGAGCCACGCGTCCTGCACGATCTCGGCCAGCTCCTCGCGGGACACCTGGTCGAGGTGGGCCGCCCGCAGGAGCACCGAGAGGTGCCCGTCGAAGTGCGGCGTCGTGAAGAACGGCGTCGACGGGTCGTGCACCAGCGCGTCCTTGTCCTCCTCCGACCCGACCCAGAACATGATCACGTCCGTGTACTTCTCGCCGGTGTCCGGATCGCGGGCGTCGGGTCGCGGCGTGCGGAAGAAGACGAACGACTTGCCGCCCACCTGGTAGACGGCGTTGCCCTTCGGCCCCTCCACCACGGTCACGTGCGGCATCGCGAGCGCCAGCGCGTGGACGTCGTCGACGGTCGGGGGCTCGCTCACGCCCGGAGCGTAGGCAGCCGCGCGGGCGGCCTGGCTACCCTGCGCGGCATGTCGCCGACCCCCCGCCCGGCCCTGCACCTGCGCGGCGTCCTGCTCGACGGCACCGCCGAGGGCGAGCACGCCGGCGAGCTGTGGGTCACCCCGGAGGGCCGGATCAGCCTCGAGCCGGTGCCGGACGCCGACACCGTCGTCGACGGCGCGTGGATCCTGCCGGGCCTGGTGGACGCGCACTGCCACGTCGGGATCGGCCCCGACGGCGCAGTCGACCTGGAGACCGCCCGCGAGCAGGGACACACCGACGCGGAGGCCGGCGCGCTGCTGGTGCGCGACTGCGGCAGCCCCGTCGACACCCGCCCGCTCGACGACGACCCGCGGATGCCCGAGATCGTCCGCGCCGGGCGGCACCTCGCGCGGCCCCGGCGCTACATCCGGGACCTCCCGATCGACCTCGAGCCCGACGAGCTGCCCGCCGCCGTCGCGGAGCAGGCGCGCGCCAACCCGTGGGTGAAGCTCGTCGGCGACTGGATCGACCGCGGCGAGGGCGACCTCGCGCCGCTGTGGCCCGACGACGTCCTGCGCGCGGCCATCGACGCCGCGCACGCCGAGGGCGCCCGCGTCACCGCGCACGTGTTCGGCGAGGACGCGCTGCCCGGGCTGATCGGGGCGGGGATCGACGGCATCGAGCACGGCACCGGCCTCACCGACGCGACGATCGCGATGATGGTCGAGCGCGGCACGGTGCTGGTGCCGACGCTGATCAACGTCGAGAACTTCCCGGAGTTCGCCGACGCGGCCGGCGGGAAGTTCCCGCGCTACGGCACCCACATGCGCGAGCTCTACGCCCGCGCGCCCCTGACGATCTCGGCCGCGATCGAGGCGGGCGTGCCCGTCTTCGCCGGCACCGACGCCGGGGGCGGCATCGTCCACGGGCGGATCGTCGACGAGGTCGTGGCGCTGGCGCGCGTGGGCCTCGGGCCGGCCCGGGCGCTGGCCGCGGCGTGCGACGACGCCCGCGCCTGGTTGCGCCGCCCCGGGCTCGCCCACGGCGCGCCGGCCGACCTCCTCGTCGTCGACGGCGACCCGCGCGCCGACCCCGAGGTCCTGCGGGCGCCGACAGCCGTGCTGCGGGCGGGCACGCGGCTGGCGTGATCCGTCAGGTGCGGGCGGGCAGCCGCCGGGAGAGCAGCAGGGCGAGCACCAGCACCCCCGCGATCACCAGCAGGGCGTCGGAGAACGCGGCGCCCGGCCCGTCGTGCAGCGGGTTCCACGAGCCGGCCCCGCTCGCCGACCGCGCGGCGAGCACCGTCCCGAGCACGGCCGCGCCCGTCCCGCCGCCGAGGAAGAACGCGCCCTGGTAGAGCCCGAGGCCGACGCCGGCGTGCTCCTCGGGCACCGCCGTCGCCACGGCGTTGATCAGCGGCGAGGTGATCGTCGCGAGCCCGACGCCGAGCGCGAACGTCACCGCGCCGAGGGCCACGGCCGACCCGCCGGCCAGCGTCGAGAGCGTGAGCACCGCGAGCGCGAGGACGCCCAGGCCCCCGCCGACGAGCCGCCGGGGTCCCAGCCGGTCGGACAGGCGCCCGGCGAACGACGAGAGCACGGCGACGGCGACGGCGCCGGGGAGCAGGACGAGACCCACCTGGCCGACCCCGAGCCCGTTGACGGTGGCGACCAGCAGGGGCACCAGCAGGATCGAGCCGAGGTAGCCGAACATCGCGAGGAAGCCGACGGCCACCGTCGTCACGAAGGGCCCGTGGACCAGCAGCGACGGCGGCGCGAACGGGCGCGGCGTGCGGCGGATGCGCCAGGTGAACGCGCCCGCGAGGGCGAGCGCCGCGAGCACCGCGCCCCACGACGTCGGCCCGCCGAAGCCGGTCTGCTGGGCGCGCGTGAGCCCGAAGAGACCGAGGCCCACCGCCCCGCCGAGCAGCACGCCGCCCACGAGGTCGACGGCGCTCCACGACCCGGGGGAGTCCGGACGGCCGTCGGGCAGTGCCCGGGGCGCGAGCACCAGCAGCGGGGCCACGAGCAGCGCCGCACCGAGGAACGGCCAGCGCCAGCCGAAGGCCTCGGCGACGAGTCCCGCGAGCGGCGGCCCGAGTGCCTGCCCCGCGCCGACGCCCGTGCCCACCACGCCGAACCCGAACCCGCGGCGTCCCGGCGGGAGCGACCGCGCCACCGCGACCGAGCCCAGCGCGGGCACCGCGGCGCTGCCGGCGCCCTGCAGCACGCGGCCGACGAGGTGCCAGCCGAGCTCGGGGGCGAGCCCGGCGACCAGCGAGCCGACGATGAAGATCGCCAGGCCCACGGCGAACACCCGGCGCACGCCGAAGACGTCGGCGATGCGCCCGTAGAGCGGGGTGGCGACCGCGAACGTCAGCGAGAACGCCGTCACCACCCAGGCCAGGCCCGCGGGCGACGCCGCGAAGGCGCGCCCGATCTCGGGCACGAGGACCAGCACCATGCTGTTGGCGAGCACCGCGACCGTCACCGCGATCAGCAGCACCCCGAGCAGCAGCCCGGTGCGCACCGGCGGCTCGGCGTCGACCGGCGGGGCGGGCTCGACCGTCACCGGCCGCGGGTCGCTCATGGGGCCAGCGTGCGCCCTCGATCACGCTCGAGGTCAAGGGGAACGGCGGGTCCTAGGCTGCGGGGGGTGACCGCGACGCTCGACCTCAACGCCGACCTCGCCGAGGGCTTCGGCATCTGGGCGCTGACCGACGACGACGCCCTGCTCGACGTCGTCACCTCGGCGAACGTGGCCTGCGGGTTCCACGCCGGCGACCCGGCCACGATGCGCCGGGTCTGCGCGCGCGCCGTCGAGCGGGGCGTGCGCATCGGCGCCCAGGTGTCCTACCGCGACCTCGCGGGCTTCGGGCGCCGGTTCGTGGACGTCGACCCCGAGGAGCTCACCGCCGACCTGCTCTACCAGGTCGGCGCGCTGCGGGAGTTCGCGCGCGCGGCCGGCGGGGAGGTCGCCTACCTCAAGCCGCACGGCGCGCTCTACAACGCGGTGGTCCACCACGACGCCCAGGCCGCGGCGGTGGTCGCGGCGGCGCGGGAGGCGCGCCTGCCGGTCCTGGGGCTGCCCGGGTCGACGTTCCTCGCCCGGGCGGACGAGGCCGGGCTGGCGACGCACGCCGAGGCCTTCGGCGACCGCGGCTACACGCCCGAGGGCACCCTCGTCCCGCGCCGCGAGCCCGGCGCCCTGCTGCCCGACGCCGACGCCGTGGTCGAGCGCGCCCGCCGCCTGGCCGCCGACGGCGAGATCGTCGCGGTCGACGGCACCGTGATCCCCACCGCGGCCGCGTCCCTGTGCCTGCACGGCGACTCCCCGGGCGCGGTCGACACCGCCCGCCGCGTCGCCGAGGCCCTCCGCGCCGCCGGCGTCACCCTCGCGCCGTTCGCCTGAGGAGCCGTCTGGCACAATTCGTCGGGTTGTCGTGACCACCCCCGGTCCCCGGGGCGTGGGGTCGCGATCGCGCACGAGCGGGCACGCCGTCCCCGGGGATCCCTCCCCGGCCGGGCGGCCCCGAGCACCATCGACCGAGGAGCACTCAGAGCAGTGGCTGTCAAGATCAAGCTGGCCCGCATGGGCAAGATCCGCGAGCCGCACTACCGCGTCGTCGTCGCGGACGCCAAGAACCGCCGCGACGGCCGGGTCATCGAGCAGATCGGTGAGTACCACCCGAAGAGCGAGCCGAGCGACATCAAGATCGACTCGGAGCGCGCGCAGTACTGGCTCGGGGTCGGCGCCATCCCCACCGAGCCGGTGCACAGCCTGCTCAAGATCACCGGCGACTGGCAGAAGTTCAAGGGCCTGCCGGGTGCCGAGGGCAAGCTCAAGCCGCAGCCCCAGAAGGTCGACAAGCAGGCCCGCTTCAACGAGGAGCTGGCCAAGGTTTCCGGCTCCGCGGAGTGAGCGAGCTCGCCGAGGCGCTCGAGCACCTCGTGCGCGGGATCGTCGCGCACCCCGACGACGTCGCGGTCGATCTCGTGACCAACCGTCGCGGTCGCACCCTCGAGGTCCGGGTCCACCCCGACGACCTCGGCAAGGTGATCGGCCGCAACGGGCGCACCGCCACCGCCCTGCGCACCGTCGTGGGCGGCATCGGCGGGCGCGGCGTGCGCGTCGACGTGGTCGACACCGACCGCTGATCAGCATGGACCCCGCCGCCGACGAGCGGGTCGTCGGGCGCGTCGTGCGCTCGCACGGCCTGCGCGGCGAGCTCGTCGTCGAGCCCCGCACCGACCACGTCGAGACCCGGTTCGCGCCGGGCGTCGTGCTCTCGGTGCGGGGCCGCACGCCGTCGTCCCTGACGGTCACCGGTGCCCGCCGCCACGGTGACCGCCTGCTGGTGACGGTCGAGGAGGTCGCCGACCGCGAGGGCGCCGACGCGCTGCGCACCGCGGAGCTCACGGCCCCGGCGCTCGACGAGGTCCCCGAGGACCCCGACGAGTTCCACGACCACCAGCTCGAGGGCCTCGCCGCGGTGCTCCTCGACGGCACCGCCGTGGGCACGGTCAGCGCGGTGATCCACGGCGCGGGGGGCGAGCTGCTCTCGGTCACCACGCCGGGCGGCGAGGTGCTGGTGCCCTTCGTCGCCGCGATCGTCCCCGAGGTCGACGTCGCCGGCGGGCGCGTCGTCCTCGACCCGCCCGAGGGTCTGCTCGAGGTCTGAGCCTCACTCCTCCTCGGTCGGCACCCCGACGGCGAGCACGCCCGGGAGCTCGGAGAGCTCGCCGGACAACGGTGCGAGCGAGCCCCGCCCCGCGAGCGACAGGGTCACGGAGGCGACGCGGGTGGTGCCCTCGACGCCGTCGGTGGAGTCCTCGCGGTCGACGTGCATCCCCGCCACCGAGAACCCCCGCTCGGTGCAGATCGACAGCACCGCGCGCAGCACCCCGCGCCCGTCGGCGTAGGAGAGGTGCAGGTCGCGGGGCACGGTCGACGAGCGCGTGATCAGCCGCGCCAGCGGCCGGTAGCCGCGGGTCACGAGGTAGTGCACGGCCGTGCCCGCCACCGCGAGCAGCGGCAGGCCCGCGCCGCACGCGGTGCCCACCGCGGCCGCCGCCCAGACCGTCGCCGCCGTCGTCAGGCCGCGGACGGCGTCGCGCCGCACGAAGATCAGACCGCCGCCGATGAACCCGATCCCGGAGACGATCTGGGCCGCGACCCGCGAGGGGTCCAGGTCGATGTCGGGGGAGGAGAGCAGGTCGTCGAAGCCGTACTTCGAGATCAGCATGAAGGCGGCCGAGCCGACGCCGACCAGCGTGTGCGTGCGCAGCCCGGCGCTCTTGGCGGCGAGCTCGCGCTCGAGCCCGATCAGCGTGCACAGCACGAGCGCCAGCCCCAGCGGCGCGAGCAGGCGCCACTGCTGCGGGTAGGACAGGAACTGCGCCACCCTGCGACCTCCTCGTGCGTCCGCCCGGGGCAGGATCGTGCCCGATGCGCATCGACGTCGTCACGATCTTCCCCGGCTACCTCGCCCCGCTCGACGAGGCGCTCGTCGGGCGCGCGCGCCGGGCCGGGCGGCTCGACGTCCGGGTGCACGACCTGCGCCGGTGGGCCACCGGCGTGCACCAGGCCGTCGACGACGCGCCGTACGGCGGCGGCCCGGGGATGCTCATGACCGCGCCGGTGTGGGGCGCGGCGCTCGACGAGGTCACGGGCTCGGGGGACGGCGTGCCCCGGCTGCTCGTGCCCACCCCGGCGGGGCCGCCGCTGACCCAGCGGCGGGCCGCGGACTGGGCCGTCGAGCCCTGGCTGGTGATCGCCTGCGGGCGCTACGAGGGCATCGACGCCCGCGTGCTCGCCGACGCGGCGCAGCGCATGCCCGTCGAGGAGGTCTCGCTCGGCGACTACGTGCTCGCGGGCGGTGAGGTCGCGGCGCTCGTCGTCGTCGAGGCCGTCTCGCGGCTCGTGCCCGGCGTGCTCGGCAACCCCGCGTCGGCCGAGCTCGACAGCTTCGCCGAGGGGACGGCCGGGCTCCTGGAGGCCCCCGCCTACACGCGGCCGGAGAGCTGGCGGGGGCACGACGTGCCCCCGGTCCTGCGCGGCGGCGACCACGGGGCGGTCGCGCGCTGGCGCCGGGACCGCTCGCTCGAGCGCACCGCGGCCGTGCGCCCCGACCTGCTCGACGCGCTGCTCGCCCGCGACGGCGACGCGGCGCTCGACGCGCGGGACCGCGAGGTGCTCGCCGCGTGCGGGTACGACCCGGCCGGACGTGCGGGCGCGGCGGCGTGGCAGACTGGGGAGGTTGCCGCGGACGGCGCACGGCCCGATCAGGGCCGCTGAGAGCCGCCCCGTGCCCGAGAACCGACCCCCCTCGGCCGCGCAGGACGCCCGCCCCGCGGGTTCCGGCGCCGAGCCCGTGAGACCGCGAGGACGCTGACGATGAACGCCCTGGACGAGCTCGACGCCAAGTCGCTGCGCTCCGACATCCCCGACTTCCGCGCCGGGGACACCGTGAAGGTGCACGTCCGGGTGATCGAGGGTTCACGCTCCCGTGTACAGGTCTTCCAGGGTGTCGTGATCCGTCGGCACGGCGGCGGGCTGCGCGAGACGTTCACCGTCCGCAAGGTCTCCTTCGGCGTCGGGGTGGAGCGCACCTTCCCGGTGCACACGCCCAACATCGACCACATCGAGGTCGTCACCCGCGGTGACGTCCGCCGGGCGAAGCTGTACTACCTCCGTGATCTGCGCGGCAAGGCCGCGAAGATTCGCGAGAAGCGCGAGACCACGCCGGCCTCCTGAGCCTGCCGCCCCGGTCTCCTAACCTGAGTCGCGTGCGCCCCCAGGAGCCCTCCGTCCCCCCGTTCCGGACCACCGGCCCGGGCGGGACGACCCGCCACGACGCGCCCGGCGCGTACGGGTCCGCCGGCTACGGGGGTCGCGCTCCGTCGCACGCCCGCCCGGACGACGAGCCGGACCACGACGATCCCTACGGGGACGTGGTCGCCCCGCCGTCACGGGGTGACGGCAACGGGATGCACGCGCCCTACGGCGCCTCGGGCTGGAGCGGTTCCGACCGGTACGAGGTCACCCCCGCGCCCGGTCCGGACGCCTACGGCGACCCCCTCGACGACGGGCGCCCCGGCGCCCCGGGTCCCGGGTCGCCGCCGTGGGGTGCGGGGCCTGCTCTCGGTGGTGGGTCGTTCGGGTCCTACGGCAGCGGTCCGTCCCCGGCGGGTCCGAACGGTGCCGGTCAGCGTGGGCCTGGTCCGAGCCCTCTCGCTGGAGGTCCTCTCGGTCCGGGTCGCAACGGTGCCGCACCGAACGGTGCGGGTCCTCTGGGCGCGGGCCCGAACGGTGCCGGCCCCAACGGTGCCGGGCCCCACGGCCCGGGCCCCTTCGGCGGTTCCCCTGCCGGGGGTCCCGGCGGCCCGGCCGGCCCTCCCGGTCCGCCCTGGGGCGCGGCCCCCGCCCCGCCGCCCTTCGGCGTCCCGCGGCCCGACGGCGGCGCGCCGGGCTCCGCGCCCGCCCGCCCCGGCGTGCCCTCCACGGCCCCCGGGAACGGCGCGCCCCGCCCGGCGGCCCCGTCGCCGAGCCCCGGCCCGCGCCCCGCGGCCGCCGCCGGTGCGGACGACCCGGCGGAGCCGACCTCCGCGACGCCCGCGCCCGCCCCCGACGGCGGGCTGGCCGGGTCCGACGGCTTCGCGTCGCGCCCGCGCACGACCCGCGACGGCGCCACGACCACCGGCTCCACCCGGACCGGGGGCGCGGGCGTCGGCCCGGGCCGTCACCGGCGGGCGGGCACCGGTCCGGGCCGCGACGACGACGGCCTCGAGGACCGCGACGACGACGTCGACCCCGACGAGGGCGACGACGAGGCCGAGCCCACCGGCCGCGCCGGCCGCCGCGCCGCGGCCAAGAGCGGCGGCAAGAAGGGCGGCAAGGCCAAGCGGAAGGGCTCCTTCTGGCGCGAGCTCCCGCTGCTCATCGTCGTCGCGGTCGTCCTGACGTTCGTCATCCAGACCTTCCTCGCGCGCATCTACGTCATCCCGTCCGCGTCGATGGAGCGCACGCTGCACGGCTGCAGCGGCTGCGCGAACGACCGCGTGGCGGTCGACAAGGTCACCTACCGCTTCTCGGACCCGGCGCCGGGCGACGTCGTGGTCTTCCGCGGCCCGCCCGCGTGGGGCGACAACGGCGAGGTCTCCGACAGCCAGCGCTCGGACAACGTGCTGATCCGCGGCCTGCAGGGCGGGCTGTCGCTGGTGGGCCTCGCGCCGCCGGACGAGAAGGACTTCGTCAAGCGCGTCATCGCGGTGGGCGGCCAGACGGTGGCCTGCTGCGACCCGCAGAACCGGGTGACGGTCGACGGCCAGCCGCTGACCGAGCCGTACATCTACTACCAGCCCGACCTGGACCGCACGACGCAGGACGACTTCCCGCCGGTGCGGGTCCCCGACGGCCAGCTCTGGGTCATGGGCGACAACCGCAACAACTCCGCCGACGCCCGCGTCCACGGCCCGATCTCGGTCACCGACGTCATCGGCAAGGCCCGCGTCATCGTGCTGCCCGTCGGCCGCTGGAGCGGCGTGCCGGACACCGACCCGCAGGCCCGCGTCGCCGCGATCGGTGCCCCGACCTGGCAGACGGGGGCGCCGCTGGCCGCCGGGGTGGTCGGCGCGCTCCCGCTCGTGGTGCTGTCGCGGCGCTGGCGCCGCTCCCTGCACGGCGGCGTCGACGGTCCCGTCGCGGCCGAGGGCGGTCCCGCCCCGCCGCCGTCCCCCGGCGATCCGGACCGGTGACGGCGGGACACGACGCGGGTCGTCGCCGCGTGGCCGGCCTGCGGGGTCCCCGGCGCCGCGTCGCGCTGCCTCCGCGCACGGGGATCCAGCCGCCACGCGCGATCGTCCGCCGCAGCACCGAGAGCTGGGCGCTGCAGTCGGCCCTCGAGCGCCACGGTCTGGGGCCGGTCGCCGGCGTCGACGAGGCGGGACGCGGCGCGTGCGCCGGCCCGCTGGCGGTCGCCGCGTGCATCCTGCGCCCCGGTGACGCCAAGCGGTTCGAGGGCCTGACCGACTCCAAGCTGCTCACCCCCGACGAGCGCGAGCGCTTCGCCTCCCTCATCCGCCGGCGTGCCCTCGACTGGCACGTCGTGCTCGTCGACCCGCCCGAGGTCGACCGGCGCGGCGTGCACGTGGCCAACATCGACGGGATGCGCCGGGCCGTGGCGCGCCTCGACGTGCGGCCCGGCTACGTGCTCACCGACGGCTTCCCGGTGTCCGGGTTCGGTGTCCCGGCGCTCGCGGTCCCCAAGGGCGACCTCGCGGCGGCGTGCGTCGCCGCGGCGTCCGTGCTGGCCAAGACCACCCGGGACCACCTGATGACCGCGCTCCACAAGAAGCGTCCGGAGTACGGGTTCGACGTCCACAAGGGCTACTGCACGCCGACGCACAGCGCAGCGCTGGCGGAGCACGGGCCGAGCGACGACCACCGGTTCAGCTTCGTCAACGTGGCCGCCGCCGCGCGGGGCCGGGACCAGGACGGCACCGCGGACGGCGTGCGACACAATGGGGCGGTGACGACGGTCGACCTGGTGGGAGCGGGTGCCGACGAGGCCGACGAGCTCGCCGGCGACCCGGACGACATCGACGCTGCGCCGGAGGGGGGAGAGCCGCGATGAGCGCGGAGGATCTCGAGAAGTACGAGACCGACATGGAGCTCTCGCTCTACCGCGAGTACCGCGACATCGTCGCGCAGTTCTCCTACGTGGTGGAGACCGAGCGCCGCTTCTACCTGGCCAACTCGGTGGACGTGAAGGTCCGCAACGCCGACGGCGAGGTCTACTTCGAGGTCACGATGTCCGACGCCTGGGTGTGGGACATGTACCGGCCGGCGCGCTTCGTCAAGAACGTGCGGGTGGTGACGTTCAAGGACGTCAACGTCGAGGAGCTCGACAAGCCCGACCTGCGCCTGGACGAGGGGCCCTTCAGCGGCTGACGCTCGGCCGCACGGACGCTGATCCGGCTCGGCCCGGCCGGGCTCCGTCCACACCCCCTCCGGTTGTCCCCAGGCCGCGAGGCGGTGCTCCCGCCCGCCGGGCTCCGCGCCGCAGGCTCGGTCCTGCCGCCGGACCGCCCGGCCGGCCCGGGTCCACGGCCCGGGGAGGACGAGGGGGCCGGGCATGGCCACCACGCACGACCACGGGAGCAGTCCGCGCGGGACGCCCGACCGCCGCGCGCTGGGGCAGCGCGGCGAGGACGTGGCCGCCGCGTTCCTCGCCGACCGCGGCCTGGTGGTGCTCGACCGCAACTGGCGCTGCCGCGAGGGCGAGCTCGACCTCGTCGCCGCCGACGGCGGGCGCCTCGTCGTCGCCGAGGTGAAGACCCGCTCCGGCACGGGCTACGGCCTGCCCGCGGAGGCGGTCACCGGGCAGAAGGCCGCCCGCATCCGCCGGCTGGCCCAGCGCTGGCTCGCCGCCCGGCACGCCGCCGGCGACAGCGGCTTCGCCGAGGTGCGCTTCGACGTCCTGGCCGTGCTGCTGGTCGGCGGGGCCGCGCCACGGGTCGAGCACTACGAGGGGGCGTTCTGAGGTGGCGCTCTCGTGTGCGTGGTCGATCGGGCTGCGCGGGGTCGACGGCGAGGTCGTCGAGATCGAGGCCGACATCGGCCAGGGCCTGCCCGGGGTGTCGCTGGTGGGGCTGCCGGACGCGGCGCTGGCCGAGTCACGCGACCGGGTGCGCGCCGCGGTGGTCAACTCGGGGGAGACGTGGCCCGCGCGCCGCATCACCCTCGCGCTGTCCCCGGCCACGCTGCCCAAGCAGGGCAGCGGCTACGACATGGCGCTGGCGTGCTCCGTGCTCGCCGCGGCCCGGGAGGTGCCCGCCGCGGCGCTGCGCGGGGTGGTGCTCGTGGGGGAGCTGGCCCTCGACGGGCGGGTCCGCGGGGTCCGGGGCGTCCTGCCGGCACTGCTCGCGGCCCGGCGTCTCGGGGTCGAGCGGGCGATCGTCCCGGCGGCCGCCGCGGTCGAGGCGGGTCTCGTCGAGGGGCTCGAGGTGCTCGGCGCGGAGCACCTGTCCGACGTGCTCGCCTGGCTGCGCGGCGACCACCGGCGCCTGCTGGCGGTGCGGCCGCGGGCACGCCCCGTCGCCCGTGGGCCGCGGGAGGACCTCGCCGACGTGGTGGGGCAGAAGGACGCCCGTCGCGCGGTCGAGGTGGCCGCCGCGGGCGGGCACCACCTGCTGATGCTCGGCCCGCCGGGGTCGGGCAAGACGATGCTGGCGCGCCGCATGACCGGCCTGCTCCCCGATCTCGACGTCGACTCCGCCCTGCAGGTGGCCGCGGTGCGCTCGCTGGCCGGCGCGCTGGACCCGCAGGAGGCGCTGCCCGCGTCCCCGCCGTTCGTCGCCCCGCACCACTCGGTGTCCTCCGCGGCCCTGGTCGGCGGCGGCAGCGGGCTGGCGCGGCCGGGCGCGGTGTCGCTGGCCCACCGCGGCGTCCTGTTCCTCGACGAGATCTACGAGTTCGGCCCGCACGTGCTCGAGATGCTGCGCACGCCGCTCGAGGAGGGCGAGGTCCGGCTCGCGCGCACCGACGGCGTCGTGCGCTACCCCGCGCGCTTCCAGCTCGTCATGGCCGCCAACCCCTGTCCCTGCGCGCCGCCGCGGCCCACCGACTGCCAGTGCTCGAGCCTCGAGAAGCGCCGCTACACCCAGCGGCTGTCGGGCCCGATGCTCGACCGCGTCGACCTGCGGGTCTCGCTGCAGGGGGTCGAGGCACTGTCGTGGGCGGGCGGGCCGACCGAGGACCTCGAGCCGCTCCCCGAGGACACGGCGACCGTGCGCACCCGGGTGCTGGCGGCCCGGGCCGCGGCGCGCGAGCGGTGGCGCGACGCGGGCTGGCGCACCAATGCCGAGGTGCCCGGGCCCGAGCTGCGCCGTCGGGGGCGCCTGCCGCGCGACGCCACCGCGATCCTCGAGAGCCAGCTGCGCACCGGCACCATGACCGCACGCGGCGCCGACCGGGCGCTGCGCGTCGCGAGGAATGACGTCTAGCAGACGTTGCGGCACACCTCGCCGCTGCAAGTCCGGCGCGCCAGCGTCGCTCCATCGGGCCGCGGGCGGCTCCCAGCGCGGCGCGGGCCTCTGTGGTGAGACGCGGTAGCCGCGGCGGTGGATGGTCCGGCCGCTGATGCTCCTTCGCTGTCGACCAGTCGAGCTCCGCGAGGTCCAGCCACGCGGTGACCACGGGCATCCCGCCGACCTCGGCGATGTCGAGCAGCAGCGGCGCGGTGCCGGACGAGCACAGGGCGTCCCAGGTGTCGGAGGGAAGGGCGATCAGCTCGTTTCCGCCCTGGTCCTCGGCAGCGATCTCCTCGTCTGACTGCTCGCGGGCGAGGCCGGCGAAGCGGCGCAGGTCCATGCGCTCCGACGTGGACCAGGTGAGCTGCCGGCGGCCGTGGCTGGCCTTCTCCCACTCCCACAGCAACGCCACGTCCTCCACGCGGTAGGTCTCCGTGGCGTCGCGGAGGATCGCGAGCGGTGACCGGCCGCCGCGGGAGTCCTTGGCGTAGGACGAGGTCACCTCGCGGGCGGCCTTGGTGAAGTAGTCGCCGAGCCCCTCGGCGCCAACGCGGACGCGGCGTGCGTCGACCCCGTGAACGGGGGTGGAGTCAAGGTCACGTCTACGGAGGGCGGCGTCCCAACGGCGCCAGCCGCGGTAGGCGATTCGCTGCGCAGCGAGATCGTCGACCTCGTGGTCCCAGGCCAGGAGAGCGTGCACGTGGACGTGCCACCCGGACCGGGGGGAGTGGGTGACCTCGACGACGCGGGCCCAGCCGAGCATGCCGGCCTGGTCCTGCACCCACGCCCTGCCGGACGTCACGGCGCCCCAGGCAGCGGAAACGGCGTCCCACAGGTCGCGGAGCCGCTGTCCCTGGTGGTGGCGCATCGTGTACGTGACGAGGTACGCGGACCCGCCGGCCCGGTGCACGGCTGCGATGACGTCGGCGAGCTCGGAGGCCCGGGCGGAAGCGATCTTCGCGGCGCAGCAGGGGCAGGCCCACACGCTGCCGCAGGTGGCGAGGCCCGCGTAGCCGGCGCCCCGGGTGCCGGACACCCGCAGCGTCGGGCCACCGGTGCCGGTGATCGTCGTGCGCCGGCACTTCCGCAGCCGCGACAGGGAGGTGACGGGGCGGGCCCGCTCGAGCAACGCCCACCGTTCGCCGCGGCGCACGCGGGCGGCGGTCTCGTCGTCGTCCCGGTCGGTCAGCTCGACACCGGTGGAAGGGCTGTCTGCGTAGTTACCAAGGGGCCCGGTGGGCGGGGGCGCGGCGGCGCCTACGGCGCCGCGCGCGCGGCGCCGCGCTCCTGTCTCCGACCCGCTCGCGCCGCGCGCCGCTGCTGCCTCGGGCACGACACGGAACACGCCGTCGGGCACGTTGGTCACACGCCAGCCGTCCGGACAGCCAGGGGGACCGAGGGGAGCCTCCGGCGGCCGCTCCGCGGGGGGCCTCGCTCCCGGGGGGTGGGAGGGGCGCCCCTCCTCCCCGCTCACGACGACGCCTCACGGGTCGCACGGAACGCCGGCCGCGGCAAGGCCCTGCGGTCGCGTTGGGTAGGCACGTGCGGGGGCCCTGGGGCCGGGTGGGGCCTTGCCCCGGCCGACAACCCGTGCGAGGCGGTGCCCGCCGACGCGACCGGGGAGGAGGGGCCGGGGGCCGGGGTGTGCGGCTGGGGCCGCAGGAGCCACGCCAGGCGGTCGCGCTGCGCCGGCGTGAGTGGTGGGAGGGCGGCGACGACCGCCGCGACGTACTCGGCGAGGTCTACGCGCTGCGGCTCAGGCATCGGCGAGGCCGTGGATGACGGCGAGGACCAGGAACAGCGCCCCGGCGATCGCGAGCAGCACGACGGCCGGCGTCCAGCGCCGGGCGCACGGCACGGCCAGGAACGCGAGTCCACCAGCAACGGTCCACAGCACAGCGGCGGTCATGCGGCGGTCCCGGCGTCGCCCTGGTGGTCGTCGTCGACCAAGTGCAGCGGCGGGCGGTCGAGCTCGGCGGCGGGCCCGACGGCATCGACGTACTCGACGTACTCGCCGAACCACGGGGCCCGCATGCGACACAGCGGCCGGCCGGGCGCGGAGACGACGGCGATGCCGGGGGCGGCGGTGCGGTGTGCGGCGCCGAGCTCGCGGGCGTCGTCGCCGTGGCCCATCACCAGCGAGTCGGCGGGGACGCGGAAAGACACGACGAGGGCGAACTGCTCGCGGGCGTAGCCTCCGCCGGTGGCCTCGGCCTCGGCGCGCTGGGCGAGCATCAGGACCCGGACGGCCACCTTGCGGCCCTCGGAGAGCAGCCGCAGCGTGGCGGACTTGATGCGGTCCAGGACCGGCCGCTCGCCCTTGCCGGGCTTGGGCAGGGATCCGGCGGCGCGCAGCAGCCCGGGGAACTCCTCGAGCACGACGAGCAGGAGCGGCACGGCGGCGGTGGGGTCAAGCTTGTCGACGCCGCGGGGCATGGTCGAGAGCCGGCGGTCCATCTCGGCCACGAGGCCCTCGAGCGCGGCGGCGTGGGCGTCGAGGTCGGCGGTGCCGGCCGCCTGGTGGTCGCGGTGCCGTGTGCCGTCCCAGGGACCACCGAGCAGCAGGCCTGTGATGTCGGAGCCGGTCACGAGGACGTCGGGGGCGTGGGCGCACTGGGCGAGCAGCCCGTAGGTGAAGCGGGACTTCCCGGACCCGTTCTGGCCTTGCACGAGGAGGTGCGCGGACTCGGCGAGGGCGTGGGCGATGGTCTCGCCGTCCTCGGCCCGGCCCAGGATGAGCCGGGTCGCCGCGCCGGTGACGGGTGCGAGCTGCGCGTGGAAGGCGTCGGCGAGCGGATCGGCCATCGACAGCCGGACGCGGGCCCAGCGCAGGCCGTAGGGCTCGACGGTGGCGCACACGGCGCCCAAGGCCGGCGCGATGCGGTGGGCCTGGGCGGCGAGGTCCTCGGCGAGCTGGCCGGGCAGCAGCTCGACGGTGAGGACGGGCTCGGGGTCGGAGCTGACGTCGACGAGCTTGGGCACGAGGACGGTGGTGCCGGCGGCGACGTCGACGGAGTGCACCAGCCCGACGCCCTCGCACACGGCGCGCCAGGCGGGGCGGTAGCCGGTGGTGCGCTCGCGCTGGGCCAAGAGCTCGGATCGGGCCGACGGGCGCCGGCGGGACAGCAGGGACACGGGGACCTCCGGAGACACGTCGGGCCCGGCCGCAGGGGAAGCGCGGCCGGGCCCGAGTGGTGGTGGGGCAGGCTCAGGCGGCCGGGTCGGGCTGTTCGGTCGCGATGACCTGCAGGGGACCGCGGGTGAGGGACCCGTCGGCGTGACGGACCTCGTGCTGCTCGACCTCGCGCCCGTCAGTGGTGCGGCCGAGGTGGATGCGCCGCGCGGTGGTGCCGGTCAGGAGTCCGTGGTTGCTGGGCCGCGTGCACCAGTGCGGGCAGTCCAGGACGAGCAGGTCGTGGGCCGTGGTGTCCATGGCCGCTACGTCTCGCACGACGACGCGAGGGTTACGCGTGATCGGCTCGACCACCGTGGCGGGGGCGCTCACGCCGCCTGCCCCTCGGGCTTGTGCTGGTCGTGGCGCTGCTGCTTGCCGCCGGCGTCGCGGACGGCGGCTGCCTGCCAGTACTGGGCGAGCTTGCCGTCCTTGCCGACGCGGACGTTGACCTCGAGGCCGTCGACCGCGACGGGGCCGAACTGGGTTAGCACGGGCTGCTGGCGGGCCGGGACGCGGACCTGCAGCACCTCCGGGCGCTCGGCGAGGGTGGGCATGAGGTAGCAGGTCCACAGGAAGTCGCCGGCGTCGTCCTTCTCCTGGTGCTCGGTGAGGACGCGGCGGCCGCCCTGGTCGTCCCAGCGCATCAGAGGCTCGGGCTGGCCGGCGGAGACGAAGCCGAGTGACTCGGCGGCGACGGGCAGTGTGCGAAGCATGGCAGGTCAGTTCCTCTCGATCACCGGTGCAACTGATGCATCCGGGGCGACACGAGAGTGGCACATCGAGGGAAACTGGTGCAAGTAGGGCAAGAGGTGGGATCGTGTCAACTGCGCTGCCAACATGCGCCCGTGCCCGAGGAGAGACGGTTGCTGTCGACCGGAGAAGCCGCCCGCCACGTTGGCGTGGACCGCAGCACCCTCGGCCGCTGGGTTGCAGCTGGCCTCATCACCCCAACTCGACGCACAGTCGGCGGGCAGTACCGCTGGGACCTTGAGGAGCTCGACGCTCAGCTGCAGGACCTCGAGCAGCGCGGCGCCGACCAGCCACCGTTCGCTAGGGAACTAGCAGATGCACCGCGACACCCGGAGGAACCGTCGTGAGCCGTGGGAGGACCGTGCGTCGCCGCCCCGGGACCGATGTCACCGGGACGGTCACGGTCGGGCGCCTGCATGAGCTGTCCGATGACGAGCTCGAAGAGGCGAAGCGGTGGCACATTCCCGGCGAGGACCCGGTAGCGCGTCTGCCTGACATCTACGCCGAGGAGCAGCGCCGCGCGGCTGAGCGATTGACCCGGGCGGCCCTGCGCCTGACCCGGTGGAACATGATCGTCGCCGTGACGGCGATCATCGTCGCGGCGACCTTGGGCATCATCCAGATCGTCACGGCGGGCTGACGCCGCCACACCCACAGCCACGCGAGGAGCCTGAGTAAATGCCACACAGCCGCGCGGAGTTCGTCAGCATCGCCGAGCGCGTTCGGAACGTGGTGCACACGATCCGGGCGACCGACGACCTCGGTGAGGCCGCACCGAAGTTCCTCGAGCTCGACGACGACCAGCGCGTGACCGGTGCTCTCATGTTGGCGGCTGTCCTGTCGACACTGCCGCCCGAACTCATCGACCGGAACATCGACGGGGTCGTGGGGGTCATGCTCGAGGGGCTGGCCCGCGAGGAGAACTAGCGGCGATCGAGGCGACGTCGCCCGCGTGCCGTGATGCGCGCAAGTCCCTCCGGGTCCAGGTCCACCCGCCACTGCAGTCCGGTCATCGCCCGCTCAACGGCAGCACCGATCTCACTGGGCGGCGAAGCATGCCCACGTGCAGTAGCTGGCCCTGTCGCCGTGGGGTCCCCGACTGCTGCAGTCGCCGCGGCTCGAGCGGGCGCGTAGACCGCAGCTCCTGACGCGTACGAAGGGCGGAGCCCCGAGAGCGAATCCTGCACAGGCGCCTGGATGCCGGCGGCGATCTGCCCGCCGATGGACTCGCCGACGCGAAGGAACCGCTGGTCGCGAGCGAGGATGTCGCCCTGGCGGATGACGTCGCGGGCGAGGAGCTGCATGGACGCGCGGACATCGCCGGCGCCGGCGTTGAGTCCCTGGACGAGGCCGGCGATCGCCTGCTGGCCAATCTCGCGGTCGAACACCTTCGACGGCGACTTGATCCCGAGGGCGCCCTTGACCGCTCTGATGGCGGCGGTGGCGACGGCGACCGCCGCGGCGACAACCATGGACAAGCCACCGGTGATGGCGGACGCCATGCCCGCGATGAGCATCGAGCCGGCAGCCGACCAACCGGGACGGGTGCCCTCGACCGAGGCCTGGCCCTGCCGGGCGGCATCGCCGGCGTGCTGCGGGATCGGGGCGGCGCCGTTCTTCACTCCGTCGGCCGCGCCAGCGCCCGCACCGCGCCCAGCGGCTTCCCACGCTCCGCGCTGACCGGTGATGTCCGCGGCACCTCGACGGGCAGCGTCACCAGCAGCACCTGGCAGCGGCACCAGACCGCCGCGAGTGCCATCGACAGCGCCCGACCCGACCGCGGTACCGGCGGCCTTCATCCCGGGCACGCCGGCGGCCAGGGCGGCGGTGCTCTGTGCGAGCTCGTTGTCGATGGCCATGGACAGCCCGTCGAACGCGGCCGCCGTGTTCCGCATGGACTCGCCCACCGAGTCCGGCACCCCGGGAATGAAGTCGATCACGGCAGCGAGCGCGCGGAGGATGCCGGCGCAGGCGCTGTACACGGTCGACGCGATCGTCAGGAACGCTGTCTTGAAGAAGTTGACCACCGCGCGGACCGCGCCGAGCAACAGCGTGAACCCGTCGATGACCATCGGGATCATGGTGAGCAGCAGCGTGAAGAACTGCTGCATGGCCGGGTCGTTGGACAACTCCTCGAACTTCAGGGAGAGGTCGCGGACCGAGTCGGCGATCATCTGCCAGACCCGGGGCGGCACCTTGTCGATGAACCGACCAACGGACGCCGCGAACCGGCCGAACGACTGCCCGAGGCTGCCGAAGTCGATCTCCTGAAGGGTGTTGTTGATCGAGTCGAAGAACTCCTTGAGGCCGGGCCCGGCGTTGGTGAAGAACTCGGTGGCCTTGAGGATCAGCGTCGAGATGACGCCGATGACCGAGAAGGTCACGTCGCGGAGCTGCTCAAGCGCCCGAGTCATCAAGGAGGACTCGCCGCCCTCGGAGAACTTCCGGAACAGGTTGCCGATGCGCTCGGCGACGCCCCCGACGATCTCGCCGAGGATGCGGAACGCGCCCGTGGTCTGAGCGGCCTCGAGGAGACCGGACACCAGGCTCTTCAGGCCGGGCGTCAGCGTGTCGAGGAAGACGCGGGTGTTGCCCAACACCACGTTGAGCTGCCGGATGCCCTCGGCGGAGGTGAACACCCCGAGCAGCTCGCGGATCATCCCCGAGACCGAGATGGCGACACCCTGGAAGCCCGTAGTCAGCTGCGGAAGGACGCGCTGGCCCAGGTCGCGGAACACGGGCGTGAGCTCGCGCTGGAAGGTGTCGGAGACCGCGCGGCGGAGGTTGTCCAGGCCAGGCTTGGCGGCCTCGGCAGCCTTCTTGATCCCGTCGAAGCCCAGGGCCACGGCGGCGCCGGCGCCCGCGACGCCGAACAGCAGCGCCGGCAGCCCCGAGACCGCAGCCCCGAGGGCGCCCACGACTGCGGTGACCGCGCCCGCCACGACGAGCATCGAGGCGAGCTGGGCGCCCATACCGACGAGCGCCGTCGCCGCGCCCACGATGACGGCGATCACCGCGCCGATCGGGCCACCCGCTCTACCGAGCATCGAGGTGAAGCCGCCGATGGTGCCTACGGTCTCGCCGAGAGCGGAGCCGAGCTTCCCGCCGGACTCCGCCGCGCCGGCGAGGCCGCCCGCGATGGACCCGAGCAGGCCCGGCAGCCGTGAGCCCGCCGAGAACAAGCCCTTGAAGGTGGTGGTGACGGCGTCCAGGCCGCCGCCCACGCCTCGACGATCCACGTCGACCTTGATCGTGGCCCGCTGGCGGCTGATGCGGGCAGCCGCAGCGCGGGCCTCGGCGAGTGCCTTGCTGGTGTCGGCGCCGACGTCGAAGCGGATGCGCCGGCCGTCGGTGGCCCTGACGAAACGCTCGGTCTCGCCGGAGGCCCGGGCGGTGTCAGCGCCAACGTTGACGTCTACGGCCTCGCGGCTGATGCGGCGCAGGCTGGCGGCGAGCTCGGCCTGGAGCTGCTTGAGGTCCGCGCCGATCTCGACATCGACGCGGGCACCGCGCTCGAACGCGTCCAGCTCGCGCTTGAGCTCGCGGGCGAACCCGCTCGTGTCTGGCGTTACGCGCGCGCTGACCTGCGCCACCTGACGCCCACCAGGGCCAGCCACAGGGTCACCTCGCCGTCGCACTCGTCATGTCGTTGCCGACACGGGACGAGGCGCCTGGCCCTGTGATCCGTGGTACCGCGAGAGGTGAGAGCGCCTGGCTCCGCACCGCCTCTGAGCAGCAAGAATACTAGACCGGGTGGACGATGGGGAAGCGGCGCCGCTGCTCAGCGACCACGTCACGGTGGGAAACGCCGGGAGCGTGCTCGAGCAGCCACGCGCGGCGAGCTCGGCGCCACGAGGGGAAGCCGGCGACGCGGAGCCACTCCTGGTCGCCGAAGGACCAGCCCGCCGGCGGGTCGTGTTCCGGCGGCCACGCCCGCCAGTCGTGGACGAGGAGCTCGTCGGGCATCGCCAACAGGGCAGCGGGACCCCCAGCGCGAGCGTCGCGGCGCCTCACCGGGCCACGCCCTGGATGCCGTAGGTGCCGCGGGCGCCGGCGCGGCGCTGGGGCCGGCGGCCTGCCGCGGGGTCGTCCTCGTCGCCGGTGGGCACGCGCAGCACCGCGAGCAGGCGGGCCAGGACCACGCGCTGCTGTCGGGCCTCGGCCAGCGCCGGGTGCGACACCTGCCCGCCGCGGCCACCGACGATGACCAGCCCGTCGGCCTGGGCCAGCTCGTGCAGCTGGTCGATCAGGTCGACGGTGCGGGCGGCCTCCCGCAGGATCGCCGACTCGTGCTCGTCGAGCTGCCACTGATCGGCGATGCTGCGCCACAGCCGGCGCCCGCTGGCGTGCAGGCCCTTGGGCGCGGGGTGGCGCTGCTCGGTGCCGGCCACGGGCTCACCTCCTGGTGTTCGGTGCGATTCAGGTCAGGCGGATCGGATTCCGCAGTGACCAGCGGGCGCGGGGCCGGGGTCGGGAGGGGCTCCCTGCCCCCGCCGGCCCCGCAGGGCCACGCGCAGGTCGCGCGACGATCCGCACGCCCGAATATTCTCTGCGAATTTGTTTGCATTTCTTTCTGCGATTTCTTGCAATAGTTTCTTCGCGATGTTGCACGAACTCATGTGCGAGAAGTGGCGCGGCACGCCGGCCACCCGTGGCTGAGGACGGGTGGTCGGCGTACCGCTCGGACGCTGGTCGATCTGTGCGCGGACCTGACGCGCTCCCGACCATCGCTCCCCGCGGCTCCCGCCCCCAAGGAGTGGGCGGTGGGGTGACGTTGACGTCCTGCTCAGGGCGCGACCTACCCGCGCTCGCCGTGCGCGGTGGTGTGGCCGGCTGCGATGTGGTCGCGCAGGACGCGGTAGCGCTGCTCGGTGGCGTCGGCCTCGGCCTGTCGTCCGGTCGGGTCGTGGCGCCGCTCGAGCTCCTGGCGCGCTGCCCGTCGCGTGTTGAGGTCGCGGTCGTGGTCGGCTCGGTACTCGAGCTGGCCGTCGTCGAGGTGGCGCACGCTGCCCTCGTCGTGCTGCTGGCGCTGGTGCCGCTGCTGGTAGAGCTCGCGCCCGCGGGCCACGCTCACGACTGCGTGCCCCACTCGCTCGTCCGGCTGGCGCGGTCGGTGCGGCGCTGCGTGCCGGGGTGCTGCTGGCGGTAGAGGTCACGGCCGGCGGCGATGGTGCCGCGCTCAGGCTGGCCGGCGCCGTCTGTGCCGCCCTGGCCGTCACTCCTGGTGCGCGGGTGGCGGCGGGCGTACTCGTCGCGGCCGGTCGCCGTGGTCGCACCGGACCGGCTGGCCGCAGCGAGGCGGGGCCGGTCGCGGACCGCGGTGCTGATGGCGGCGCCGAGCTGGCGGTCGTAGTCGCCGGCGTCGGTCGCGATGGCGCCGGCGGCGGCGGTGAACGCTGTGGAGTCGAGCAGAGCGGCCGGGTCGGCGCCGTGCTCGGCGGCCAGGCGGTTGACGGCGACGGTGAGGTGATCGGTCACGGGTGTGCTCCTCAGGCGATGGAGGCGGTCGCGGTCATGGCGAAGTCAGGGGCGTCGGCAGGCGCGGTGCGGCGCTCGACCTGCTCCTCGTCGGCGGCACGCATCTGCGCGAGGTCGGGGCACCACACGTGGGCGTCGCTGTCGGGGAGGGCCGTCGCGAGCCACCGCAGGCCGGCGCGGTCCCGGGTGGGGCCGTCCTCGGGGTGCAGCTCGACGTGGGGCCAAGGCGGGGTGCGGCCGGCCCAGAGGGTGTCGCGGTGGCGGACCTCGCCCTGCTCGCGGACGAGGCGGGCCCACTCGGCGTCACCGTGGCCGTCGGGTCGGACGACCTCGAGGTGGGCGCGCCGCAGCGCGAGGTAGCGGTCGACGAGCTCTCCGAGCCGGCCCCAGGCGGTGACGGCCTTGCCGCCGGCGGTGATGGCCTGGTCGGCGGTCTCGGCTGAGCCGAGGTGTCTGTCGAGGGTGCGGGCCTCGTCGAGGACCTCGCCGACGCCGGCGCGGATGACGTCGAGCGCGAGGTCCCGGTCGTCGTCGATGGCCTGCTCGAGCATGGAGGTCAGGCGGTTCTCGACGGCGGAGCGGACGTCGTTGGCCGCGCGGGCGGCGGCGATCTGGGCCTGGACCTCGGCCATGCGGGCGCCGGCGTCGGCCGGGTAGTCCTTGCCGCTGGCGATCTCGTCGGCGATGTTCGCGATGAGGGAGCGCCGCTCCTTCTCCCCGTCGGAGTCGACGGCGGCGAAGCGCTGGGCCCGGACGCGCGCGAGAGCAGCACGGAGGCCGTCGACCTCGGGGATGGCGGCGAGGGCGCGGCCGAGCTCGGAGCCGGGCGGGGTGTTGAGCAGGGTTCGGTTCATCGGGTGGGTTCCTTCTCTTCGGGGTCTGGACGGGGGTCCGTACCGTCGTGCTCTTCGACTGCGGCCCACTGCGGCCCACTGCGGCCGGCCGCGGTCGCCGGTGACTGCGGCCCACGGCCCCCCTCTAAGGGGGCCGCAGTCACGGCAGCAGTCCGGGCAGCAGTCGAGTCGTCATCACTGGCAGCGGTCACTGCTCGGTAGCCGCGGGCCTTCCGCTTGCCCTCGATCTCGACGACGCGGCCCTGCGCGATCAGGTCCTCTACGGCGTCTCGGATCGTCTTCTCGCGGAGGCTGAGGCCGGCCTTGCGCGCTTCGGCGAACAGCCGGCGCTCCGATGCGACGGTCCGGTCAGGGACCGCGGCGAGTACCTCGAGCAGGAGGTCGGCGCTCGTCGGGCCGCCGTCGCCGTGTTCGTCCGCGGCGTCGTGGTCGGCTGGTGGCCAGAACCTGAGCTCGAGGTCGGGGCTCCGCTGCTGGGTGTCGTCGACGGTCAGCTCACCCAGGAACGTCTTGCCGACCATCGCCGACGCGCGGCCGTGTCGACGCAGGGTGCCGGGTCGGTCCTTGGTGACGAACACATGTGACCGTCCGCGCTGGCCTCGGCCGAACGGCTCGGCGTTCTCGAGCAGGATGCAGGTCCCGGACAGGCCGTTGGCCTTATGCACCGAGCCGATCGCGCCACGGTTGCGGCGCTCGGGGTCTTTCGGGACGTGGTCGGCCGACAGGACGGCCGCTCCGACACGGGTGCAGGGCTTGACGAGGTGCCGGCGGAACAGGGCGGCGCCGTCTTCCTCGCGGATCGGCCAGCCGTGCAGGCTCATGGCCTCGTTGACCCCGTCGAGGATCACCAGCGATGGGACCGGGTCGAGCAGCGCAGCGAGCGCATCGGGGCTGACCCTGCGCTCGGGGCCGACGAACCTGAGTCTGGCGAGCATGTCGGCCGGCGGGACGCCGAGCGCGCGCAGTCGGTCGATGGTGTCGCCGGGGTCGGCTTCCTCGAAGTGCAGGTACACGACGTGTTGGCCGGCGACGAGCTCGGTGGCGGTGCTGGCGAGGGCGACCCAGGATTTGCCGGACTCCATCTCGCCGATGACGGCGTGCTCCTTGCCGGGGTAGAGCAGTCGTAGCCCGTCGCGGCGAGCGAGCCCGACGGACGGCTGGGCGGGCGTGATCTCGCCGCGGAGGTAGGGGCCGAGGTCGATCGGCGCCCACGAGTCGGGCCCGTCGTCCTCGGGGCCGGGGTAGTCGCGCCCGAAGTCGAGCACCGTCACGACGCTCGGCTCTGCTGCTCGAGGTCCCGCGCGGCTCGCATGCGACGGAACACGCCGCTCTCCGGTGTCTCGCCCCAGGCGCGGACGCCGGGGATGATGCCGTGCGCCGCGATGTCACTGGACGCTTCAACGAACGCGCGCGGGACGGGTGCCCCGATGCCTTGCTCTTCGGCCCAGCGGGCGAGCGCGGCGCGGACGACGCTAGCGAGCCATGGCTGCGACCCGGGCACGAGGGCGAGGTGCTCGGGGGTGAACGCCTCGGGGACGGGCCCGCACGTCAGGAACGGCCCGCAGAGGTCGTACACGGTGACGAGGTGGTCGACGGGGGGAAGGTCATCGTCGGGGCGGTCGATCACGTCGCCCACCACCCCGGCTGAACCTCGATCGCATATCGGCCGCGGCCGCAGTGCGCGCGCCGGATGTTGCCGTGCGGCTCCCTCACACGGTGAAGGTGAATGCTGACGACCCCGGGCACCGAACAGAACGGGCAGCCGACGGGGAGCCCCCACTGCGACCGGCCACACGAAGGCGGAAACACATCCCGGGCCAGCACCACAACAACCGGGCCGCCGTCCTGCGCGGTACGATTCGGGGGACTGGCGCTCTTCTCGGGGCTGGTCGGGTGAAGTGGGGAACTGGTGGGAAGCGCCGGCCGGGTGGGGGCATCTGGCCGGCCTTCTCGTCTCGGGGCGCTCACCCGTTGGCCACCGAACGCTGCGGGCGCAGAAGAGTCGCGATCCGGTCGCGCTGCGCGTCAGTGAGCGGTGGGAGCTGGTCGACGACTCGGCGGACGTGCGCCTCGAGGGACGCCGCGCGGAGCTCGCGGCGCTCCGACGACAGGTCGGCATCGGGGTTGTGTCTGCTGCGCGCGGCGAGTCGTGCGCGGGCTGTTCGCTGCTCAGGCGTCAGCGAGGTGGTCATGGCGGACCTCGTGGTGACGAGGTGCCTGCGGATCGGCGCTACGGGGAGGCGATCCCCAGGCACGAACGGGCCAGGGGTTCACGCTCGACCCGCCTAGGGCGCCTGGCCCACGATCACGCGGTCGTTCTCGGAATCCTCAGTTCCCGCCGCTGCGGCGCCTGGCCCACGGTCTTACGGAATGGCTTTCCCGATAGCGATCATGTTCTGTTGTGCTACATCACCGTAGCATTAACGACGTCGTCGGTGGCGCGGCACTAAGGACGCGTGTCGTCGCCGGGCTGCGGCTTGCCCACTATCTCGACGGTCTCGGGCCGGAAGATGCGGGTCCCGCGTCCTGGCGGGTGCAGCCGAACCACGACCAGGGCGTCGATGACTGCTCGTCGTCGGTCGACGTCGAGAGCGTCCCACGCCGCCGCAACATCGTCGGCGGCCACGAGCGGGGACAGGATGGACGCACGGCCGGCTTCCGCCTGGGCGGTCTGGACCTCGGCGAGGCGCGCCCGGAGCCGCTCGGTGGCGGTGCGGAGCTGCGAGGCGGTGAGCTCCCCGTCGGCGAACTCGGTGGCGAGGCTGTCGAGTCGAGCTCGCAGCATGGCGGCCTCGTCGCGCAGTGCCCCGGCGTCGGGTCTGTCGTGATCGACCAGGAGGTCGACGGCGTCGGCGCGTCCGAGGCGGCCGACGATCACTCGCGTCACGAAGTCGTCGACCGGGTCCCGGAGTCGGCTCAGGTGGCTGCTGACGGTGCACCGGTATACGGGCTTCCCGTGGCTCGCGCCGCCGCCGTGCACCGTTGCGCCGCAGACCCCGCACAGGCCGATGCCCGTGAGCAGTTGGCGATGGGCGCGCCCCATGCCGCCAGTGTTGCGTCCGGGGTCGGCCAGCACCGCACAGGCAGCGCGGAAGGTCTCGACGTCGACCAGCGCCGGCCACAGGGCGGGGCCGACCTCCTCGCCCAGGTGCGCGCGGATGCCGGCGTTGCGCGGATTCGACAGCACTCGCCGCACGGCGTCTGCCCGCCACGTGGTGGGCTCACCGCGGGTGCGAGCCCGGTAGGAGCGCTGTCCGGTGCGGAAGCCCTGGGCGTTCCAGTCACGGGCGATGCGGGCTAGCGGGACGCCTTCGAACAGGTCCTGGTAGCCGCGGCGGACCGCAGCCGCCTCGTCGTCCCGCACCGTCATGCCGTCGTCGCCGTAACCGAACGGGCGTCGTCCGCCGATGCGCCGACCCTGCTGCGCGGCCTGGACCGCGGCTCGTCGCTGACGGTCGGACTTCGCGTCGATCTCGTGCTGAGCGACCTCGCCGAGCACACCAGCCGTCAGCCGGCCCGCGGGCGTGGTCGGGTCGATGTCGGAGCCCCGGGCGAGCGCGATCATCACCCCGGCGTCGCGGCACGCATCGATGAGTGCGAGGCGGTCCCGGGCGGTACGCGCCAGCCGGTCGAGCGCCCACGCCACCACGATGTCGACCTGTTTGGCGCGGACGACACCTAGCAGCGCCTCGAACGCTGGCCGGCGCCGCTTGCCCGCGGCGCTGGTGTCGTTGTCGACGTACTCCCCGGCGAGGGACCAGCCGCGGCCGTCGATGAGGCTCTGGACGTCCTCCCTCTGGCGAGTGACTCCGAGCTCGTCGCCGGTCCGGTCGCTCGAGATGCGCAGGTAGACCGCCGCGCGCGCGGCGTCACTCCGGGTCACGTCGGCTAGGTTACTACCCTCGTGGTCGCGTGGACGCTCGCCGACCTGCGCGGGGCGGCGGGCCCCGAACGCTGCGACCTCGTCGAGGCCGTCCGGTTCAAGGGGTTCACCGGGGCCGGCGACGGCGCCGCCGACGACGAGGACGTGGCGTGAGCGCGGCGGCGGTGCCGGACGCCGGGTCGGTGGTCGCCCGCGACGTGCTGCTCGCCCGCGCCTACCTCTCGCGGGTCGCCGAGCCGCCCGCCCCCGCCCTGGCCGCGCTGGTGGCGGAGATCGGGCCGGTGGCGGCGGCGTGCAGGGTCCGCGAGGGCGCCCTCCACGGGCCGGGCGCGATCCCGCCGGCCGTGGCAGCCGAGACCGCGGCTCGCCGCGCCACCGACCGCGCCGAGGCCGACCTGGCCCTGCTCACGGCCCGCGGCGGGCGCCTGGTCGTCCCCGAGGACCCCGAGTGGCCGGCGCTCGCCCTCGCGGGCCTGGGCATCGCCGCGGGGGTCGACGGCGCCCCGGGGCTCGAGGGCGCCTCGGCACGCGACGGCCTCGCGGAGCCGCTGGCCCTGTGGGCGCGCGGGCCGCTGCGCCTCACCGGGGCGCCGGTCGACTGGGTCGGGATGGTGGGCGCACGGGCGGCGAGCGAGTACGGCCTGTGGGTGGCGCGCGACTGGGGCGCCGACCTCGCCGACCGCGGCAAGACGGTGGTGTCGGGCGCGGCGCTCGGCGTCGACGGGGCCGCGCACCGTGGCGCCCTCGCGGTCGAGGGGCGCACGGTGGCCGTGCTGGCCTGCGGCATCGACCGGGCCTACCCGCCCAGCCACGCCACGCTGCTCGACCACCTCGCCCGCCGGGGGCTGGTGGTCACCGAGTACCCGCCGGGGACGACCCCGGCGCGGCACCGCTTCCTGGTCCGCAACCGGCTGGTCGCCGCGCTCACCGCCGGCACGCTGGTCGTCGAGGCGGCCGCGCGCTCGGGGGCGATGCGCACCGCGCTCGTGGCCGAGGCCCTCGGCCGCTCGGTGATGGTGGTGCCCGGGCCCGTCACGTCCGCGCTCTCGGTGGGCTGCCACGAGCTCGCCCAGCGGCCCGAGGTGTCGGTCGTGGGGCGCCCGGCGCACGTCGCCGAGCGCGTGAGTCGAGTGGGGGACGGGCTCGCGACTCCACCGGGGACCCCGACGCGTCCGACGGACGGGCTTGACCCGGCGGCCCTCCGTGTGCACGAGGCCCTTCCCCTCCACGCGGCGCGCACAGCCGTACGTCTGGCCCACGACAGCGGCGTCGACCCGGCCCACATCGCCACTCACTTGAGTGATCTCCAGGCCTGCGGTCTCGTCGACCGGGAGGGTGACCGGTGGCGGCGTCGACCCGAGTGAACAGGCAGAGCGCGACGAGCGGTTGCAGAGCGCGACGAACGGGACCGCTCCTCGCCGGTGGCACACGGTCACCGCACGGGCCGTGGCGGTGCTTGACCCGCCGCGTCCTGATCGAGACTCTTCACCGCGATGACCGGCACGTTCTCTCCCGACGACTCGCGTGGACGCCTGCCCGGGCCGTCCCGGTCACCCGGTCGAGGGGCCTCTCGTGAGTTCCCCTTCGACCCGGTCACGTCGTCACGCTCCGCGTTCACCGAGACGGACGCCGCGAGCGGCCCGACCGCCACCGATGCACCCGTCGGGGACGCCACGCGCCGTGACCGGCCCGCCGCGGTCCCCGCGCCGCGCCGCCGATCGGCCGCGGAGACGCCCGCGTCCGCCCCGGCCACCGCCGCCGCGCACCTCGACGCCTTCGCGATGCACCTGCGCTACGAGCGGGCCCTCTCGCCGCACACCGTGCGCGCCTACCTCGGCGACGTCACCTCGCTGCTCGGGCACCTGCGGGACCCCGAGAGCGCCGGAGCCGGCGCCGACGCCGCGGTCGACCTGGCGGACCTCGACCTCGCCGTCCTGCGCTCGTGGCTCGCGGCGGGCCTGGCCCGCGGGGCGAGCCGGACCTCGATGGCCCGGCGCGCGGCCGCGGCACGCACCTTCACGGCGTGGACGGCCCGCACCGGGCGCGCCCCCACCGATGCGGGCGCGCGCCTCGCGTCGCCGCGCGCCCACCGCCGGCTGCCCGAGGTGCTGCGCGCGGACCAGGCCGCGGCGGCGCTGTCCGCGGCGGCCACCGGCGCCGCCGAGGGCGACCCCGTGGCGCTGCGCGACCACCTGCTGCTCGAGCTGCTCTACGCCACCGGCGTGCGGGTCTCCGAGCTGTGCGGGCTCGACGTCGACGACGTCGACGACGCCCGGCGCACGCTGCGCGTCCTGGGCAAGGGCGACAAGCAGCGCACGGTCGTCTACGGCACGCCCGCGGCCGCGGCCCTCGACGCCTGGCGTCGCGACGGCCGCCCGCACCTCGCCGTCCCCACCTCACCACCGGCCCTGCTGCTGGGCGCCCGCGGCGGGCGTCTCGACCCGCGGATCGCGCGGACGGTCGTGCACGACGCGGCCGGCGCGGTCCCGGGGGCACCCGACATCGCGCCGCACGGCCTCCGGCACTCGGCGGCCACACACCTGCTCGAGGGGGGAGCGGATCTGAGGAGCGTCCAGGAGCTGTTGGGTCACGCGTCACCGGCGACGACCCAGCTCTACACCCACGTGTCCGCCGAGCGCCTGAGGGCCATCCATGACACCGCCCACCCCCGCGCCTGACGCGGGCCGCGACGGCTCGGCGGTGGCCACGCTGGCCGCCGCGATCGCCGCCGCCAGTGCCGCGACCGGTGCCGCCAGCACTGCCGCCACCGACGCCCCGCCGACGGGGCCCCTGCCGGCTCTGCCCGGGCTCGACGCCGACGCCGCCGTCCGCGCGGCGCAGGCCGCGTCGCGCACCTCCGGGGGCGGTGGCAGCCCCCGCCGGCCCGCGCCGTCCCCGGCGCCCACCGACGGCGCGAACGCGCTGGCCCCCGTGCCGGCGCCCGCGCCCACCCGCGACGACCGGCCCGACGGCCCGCGTCCCGCCCACAGCGGCCCGGCCACGCTCGGCGCCGTTGCGCCCGGCGCGGCCGACGAGGAGGCGCTGGTCGAGGCCGGCATCGCCGAGCTCTGGGCCCGCTACACCGACGACCCGCGCAAGTCGACGAAGGACCGGCTGGTGCTGCACTACGCGCCGCTGGTCAAGTACGTCGCCGGCCGCGTCGGCACCGGGCTGCCCGCGCACGTCGACGTCGCCGACCTCATCCAGTGCGGGATCTTCGGCCTGGTCGACGCCATCGAGCGCTACGAACCCGACCGCGGCCGCAAGTTCGAGGTCTACGCGATGCAGCGCATCCGCGGCGCGATCCTCGACGAGCTGCGCTCGCAGGACTGGGTGCCGCGTTCCGTGCGCTCCCGCGCCCGCGAGATCGAGCGGGCGATCGAGCGCCTCGAGAGCCGCGAGCAGCGCTCGTGCAGCGACTCCGAGCTCGCCGCCGAGCTGGACACCTCCACCGAGGACCTGCGCGCCACCTTCGGGCAGATCGCCATGACGAGCGTCGCCGCGCTCGACGAGCTCGTCGCCGCCGGGCGCGGCGGGAGCTCGGCGCCCGCCGAGGGGGCGGCGCCGTCGCTGGTCGACTCGCTGCCCGACACGGGCGCCGAGGACCCGCTCGCGGCGATGGAGGACCAGGAGACCCGCCGGCTGCTCGCCGAGGCGGTCGGCCAGCTCGCCGAGCGCGACCGGACGGTCGTCGGGCTCTACTACTTCGAGAACCTCACGCTCGCCGAGATCGGCCGGGTGCTCGGGGTGACCGAGTCGCGGGTCTGCCAGCTGCACACCCGCGCGGTGATGCGCCTGCGGGCCCGGCTCGCCGAGCTCCAGCACGCCTGACCCGGCTCACGGGTCGGTCGGCAGGAGCCGCACCGGCCCGAGGCCGAGCAGCAGGAGCGGGTCGAGGTACTCGAGCGCGCCCGCCGCCGGGTCCGGGGACGGCTGGCGCAGGCCCCAGTGCAGGCACGCCGCGACCGGGCAGCCGCGGTGCCCGGGCTCGAGGGCGCCGAGCGGGTCCCCGCGACGGACCACCGCGCCCGGGGCCACGGCGACGGTGACGGGCTCGTAGGTCGTGCGCAGCCCGGCGTCGTGCTCCACCGACACGACGCCCCGGCCCGCCAGCCGCGCGGCGAACACGACCGTTCCCCCGCCCGCGGCGAGCACCGTCAGCCCCGGGTGCCCGGCCAGGTCGACGCCGCGGTGACCGCGGCCGTAGTAGTGCGGCGGCGGGTCGAACAGCCGGGTCGCCGTGCCCACCGCGCCGGCGCGTTCCGGGGCCGCGGTCCCGTCGACGCCGGCCAGCGGCCACGCGTAGGCCCCGACCGGCACCACGAGGGGCGGACCGGACGCGGCGGCGGCGGGCGGGGGCCCGGGGGCGAGGACGAGCGGCACCAGCACCAGCACGGCCAGCACCAGCACGCGGGGGGGCGGACGAGTCGTCACACGGGGTTCGACGCAGTGACCCCGCCATCGGCTCCCTCCTCGGGCGAGGTGGGGGATTTCCTGGCGTTCAACGCCAGCGTGGCCGCCAGGCTGGCACACCCCGTGTGCCACGACAGGGACCACGGCGGCGGGGCGAGGGCGGCGGGGAGGGTGGAGGTGGGGTCGGCGTACACTCCTGACCAGCGGTCCGTCGTCTCCTCGTCCTCGAGGGGGAGTGCGGGCCGACTTCGCGTGTCTTCTCAAGCGTCCGCAGGTCAGGCGCTGCCGGAGCCGCATCCGGGCGGTCCCGCCGAGCGGGTTCCGGATCGGCCACGAGGGCACCAGGGCGACGGCCCGACCGGGACCGTCGCGACAACCGCCAGGCCTGGTCTCGAGCACCGGGCCGCCGAGAGAGGTAGTTCCACCGCATGGCCGTCGTCACGATGCGCCAGCTGCTGGACTCGGGTGTCCACTTCGGACACCAGACCCGCCGCTGGAACCCCAAGATGCGCCGCTTCATCTTCACCGAGCGCAACGGCATCTACATCATCGACCTGCAGCAGACGCTGTCCTACGTCGATCGCGCCTACGAGTTCGTCAAGCAGACCGTCGCCCACGGCGGCACGGTGCTGTTCGTCGGCACGAAGAAGCAGGCCCAGGAGGCCATCGACGAGCAGGCGCGCCGGGTCGGCATGCCCTTCGTCAACCAGCGCTGGCTGGGCGGCATGCTCACCAACTTCCAGACCGTGCACAAGCGCCTCCAGCGCCTCAAGGAGCTGGAGGCCATGGAGCAGAGCGGGGGCTTCGAGGGTCGCACCAAGAAGGAGATCCTCATGCTCACCCGCGAGCACGACAAGCTCGAGAAGACGCTCGGCGGCATCCGCGACATGGGCCGCGTGCCCAGCGCGGTGTGGGTGGTCGACACCAAGAAGGAGCACATCGCGGTCGGTGAGGCCCGGAAGCTCAACATCCCGGTCGTCGCCATCCTCGACACCAACTGCGACCCCGACGAGGTCGACTACCCGATCCCGGGCAACGACGACGCCATCCGCTCGGCGGCGCTGCTGACCCGCGTGGTCGCCCAGGCGTGCGCCGACGGCCTCCAGGCCCGCGGCCAGCGCGACGGTGGCGGCGAGCGCGGCGAGGACGAGCCGCTGGCCGAGTGGGAGCAGGAGCTCATGGCCTCCGGCGGCGACGGCGCGTCCGCGCCGACCGGGCTCGACCAGGGCAGCACCAGCAGCGCGGTCGACGCGCCCGGTGACTCGCCGGTGGCCTCGCCCGAGGCCGAGGCGACCGCGGACGCCATCGGCGACGACACCACGCCGACCAGCCGCCCGGAGCGCACCGAGGGCGTCGCCACCGAGGACTCCGAGGTGGACGACAACGCCATCGCCGCGTCGCCGGAGGCCGGCCAGGTCAACGGCAACACCCCGTCCGGCGGGGCCGGCTGACGGTCCCCGCCGGCGACCGACACACGACGACGAGGACGGACGAGAGCCTCACATGGCGAACTACACCGCAGCGGACGTGAAGAAGCTCCGGGACCTGACCGGTTCCGGGATGATGGACTGCAAGAAGGCCCTCGAGCAGGCCGAGGGCGACATGGACCAGGCGGTCGAGGCGCTGCGCATCAAGGGCGCCAAGGACGTCGGCAAGCGGGCCGGCCGCACCACCGCCAACGGCGTGGTGGCCGCCCGTGACGGAGCGATCATCGAGCTCAACTCGGAGACCGACTTCGTCGCCAAGAACGCCGACTTCGTGGCGCTCGCCGACGACATCCTCGGCGCGGCCCTGGCGAACGGCACGAAGGACCTCGAGTCCCTCAAGGCCGCGAGCCTCGGCCAGGGCACGGTGGACGACAAGGTGCAGGAGCTTTCGGCCCGCATCGGCGAGAAGCTCGAGCTGCGCCGCGTCGCGGTGCTCGACGGGCCGACCGCCACCTACCTGCACCGCCGGTCCTCGGACCTCCCGCCGGCCATCGGCGTGGTCGTCGCCTACGACGGTGACGGCGACGACGCGGCCGACGCGGCGCGCGGTGCCGCGATGCAGGTCGCGGCGGCCCGCCCGCTCTACACCACCCGCGACGAGGTCCCGAGCGAGGTGGTGGAGAACGAGCGCCGCATCGCCGAGGCCACCGCCCGCGAGGAGGGCAAGCCCGAGAAGATCCTCGAGAAGATCGTCGAGGGTCGGCTCAACGGCTACTACAAGGACACCGTGCTCCTCGAGCAGGACTCGGTGGCCGTGGACAAGAAGACGGTCGGCAAGGTGCTGGAGGAGGCGGGCGTCGGAGTCCGCTCCTTCGCGCGCTTCGAGGTCGGCCAGCCCTGAGCCCGCCGCGGCGCCGGCACCCGGGAGCACCGGGTGCCGGCGTCGCGATCGGCGCGCCGAGAACCCCGTGGAGGAGAGCGTGGCCAGTCCCCAGACGGTGTCGGACGCCGGTCCCGACGCCCGTTCCGGTCACCGACGGGTCCTGCTCAAGCTCGGCGGCGAGATGTTCGGCGGGGGCGCCGTGGGCGTCGACCCGGTCGTCGTCCAGACCGTCGCCCGCCAGATCGCCGACGTCGTGCGCACCGGCGTCCAGATCGCCGTCGTCATCGGCGGCGGCAACTTCTTCCGTGGCGAGGAGCTGCACCGCTACGGCATGCAGCGCCAGCGTGCCGACTACATGGGCATGCTCGGCACCGTCATGAACTGCCTCGCGCTGCAGGACTTCCTCGAGCGCGAGCACCACATCGACACCCGCGTGCAGACCGCCATCACCATGGGCCAGGTCGCCGAGTCGTACATCCCGCGCCGTGCCATGCGCCACCTCGAGAAGGGCCGCGTGGTCATCTTCGGTGCCGGGGTCGGCATGCCCTACTTCTCCACCGACACCACGGCCGCGCAGCGGGCGCTGGAGATCGAGTGCGAGATCGTGCTCATGGCCAAGGGCGTCGACGGCGTCTTCACCGCCGACCCGAAGCTCGACCCGTCGGCGGCGATGTTCCACGAGATCTCCCACCGCGAGGTGCTGGAGAAGGGCCTCAAGGTCGCCGACGCCACCGCGTTCAGCCTCTGCATGGACAACAACATGCCGATCATGGTGTTCAACCTGTTGGTCGAGGGGAACATCGCCCGTGCGGTGCGGGGTGAGAGGATCGGGACGCTGGTCACCACCCCCTCCGGCCCCTGAGGAGAGCCCACACATGATCGACGAGACGCTCCTCGACGCCGAGGAGAAGATGGAGAAGGCCGTCAGCGTCGCCAAGGACGACCTGGGCGGCGTGCGCACCGGGCGGGCCAGCCCGGCGATGTTCAACCGCATCCAGGTCGAGTACTACGGCTCGTGGACGCCGCTCAACCAGCTCGCGTCGGTGCAGGTCCCCGAGGCGCGCATGGCCGTCATCAAGCCGTACGACGCCAGCCAGCTCCAGACCATGGAGCGCGCCATCCGCGACTCCGACCTGGGCGTCAACCCCAGCAACGACGGCCAGATCATCCGCGTCGTGTTCCCGCAGCTCTCCGAGGAGCGCCGCAAGGACATGGTCAAGGTCGCGCGCAGCAAGGGCGAGGACGCCAAGGTCTCGATCCGCAGCGTGCGCCGCACCGCGATGACCGAGCTGCAGCGCATCGTCAAGGACGGTGAGGCCGGCGAGGACGAGGAGTCGCGGGCCGAGAAGGAGCTCGAGAGCGTCACCGCGCGCTACGTCGCGCAGGTCGACGACCTCGTCAAGAACAAGGAAGCCGAGCTCCTCGAGGTCTGAGGTCACCGGTCCCATGCCCCCCTCCGCGCCCCGACGGCCCACCCCGGCCTCGCCCGACCCCGCGCCGTCGCGGGACGCGGACCCGGCGCGCACCGAGGGCGTCGACGACACCCGGGTCCCGGCCGAGCCCGCCGAACCGGCCGAGCCCGCCGAGAAGCCCCGCTCCTCGCGGGCGGGCCGCAACCTGCCCGTCGCGATCGGCGTCGGTCTCGCGATGGGCGGCGTGGTCCTGGTCGCGCTGCTCACCGTCCGGTGGGCGTGGATCGGCGTCCTCGCGGTGTGCGCCGTGATCGGCACCTGGGAACTGTTCGGCGCGCTGCACCGGGCCGCCGGCATCCGGCTCTCCCGCGTGCCGGTGCTCGTGGGCGGTCAGGCGATGATCTGGCTGGCCTGGCCGTTCGGCACCGAGGGCATCCTCGGCGGGCTGATGGTCACGGTGCTCGGCTGCTTCCTGTGGCGCATGCGGCTGGGGGCCGGCGGGTTCGTCCGCGACGTCGGCGCCTCGATGCTGGTGCTGTGCTGGATCCCGCTGTGCATGGCGTTCGGCACCATGCTCGTGGTGCCCGCCGACGGCGCGCAGCGGGTGCTGACGTTCCTCATCGTCGTCATCTGCTCCGACACCGGCGGCTACGCGCTGGGTGCGCTGTTCGGCAAGCACCCGATGGCGCCGAAGGTCAGCCCGAAGAAGTCGTGGGAGGGCTTCGCCGGCTCGCTGCTGTTCGGCTCGGCGGGCGCCTGCCTGTCGATCGCGCTGCTGCTCGGCGACCGCTGGTGGTACGGCCTCATCGTCGGCCCGCTGCTCGTCGGCACCGCCGTCACCGGTGACCTCGTCGAGTCCTTGATCAAGCGGGATCTCGGCATCAAGGACATGGGCTCGGTGCTGCCCGGGCACGGCGGGCTCATGGAGCGCCTGGACTCGCTGGTCACCTCGGCGCCGGTGGCGTGGCTCCTGCTGCTCGTCCTGGTCCCGGTGCCTTGACGCGGTTCCGCAGCAGGGACGTCGTCGAGTCCCCGAACATCTGGCGCTGGCCCGAGGTCTACGAACGGGAGAACGAGGCGCAGGACGCGACCGGCGCGCTGTGGGACGTGGTGTGCGCGCTGGCCCCGCACGACGGCGCCGACGTCCTGGACGTCGGCTGCGGCGACGGCTACCACCTGCCGCGCTTCGCCGAGCGCGCCCGCTCGGTGGTCGGCGTCGAGCCGCACGCCCCGCTGGTCGCCCGCGCCCGCGAGCGCGTCGCCGGCGTGGACGGGGTGCACGTCGAGCAGGGCAGCGCCGCCGCCCTCCCGCTGCCCGACGACGCCGCCGACGTCGTGCACGCCCGCACCGCCTACTTCTTCGGGCCCGGCTGCGAGCCCGGCCTGGCCGAGGCGTCGCGGGTCCTGCGCCCCGGCGGGGTGCTCGTGATCGTCGACCTCGACGCCACCCGGCACTCCTACGGCGCGTGGATGCGCGCGTCCGCGCCGCGCTACGACCCCGCGGGCGCCGAGCGCTTCTTCGCCCGCAAGGGCTTCGCGGTGCGGCGCGTCGACACCCAGTGGCGCTTCCCGGACCGCGCGACCCTCGCCGACGTCCTGCGCATCGAGTTCACGCCCGCCGTCGCCGCCCGCGCGATCGGGGACACCCCGGGCCTCGCGCTCTCCGTGGCCTACCGCGTCCACACCCGCCGCGAGCCCGTCGGCCTCGTGCGGCCCTGAGCGCGCACCGGGATATATCAGTCCTCGCGAACCCCTTGACGTGATGTCGCTCACGGTCGCAAACTCGTTGCGTCAGCGACAACCCGTTGCGTTGAACGCAACATCGTCCGAGCGGTTCAGCGGAGGTGCCCCGGACGCACGAAGGACTGGAGTACCGATGACGGACGTCCTGCCCCACCCGGGCGCGCTCGACATCGCGCCGGAGCCGCCCCCCGCGACGGTCACCGACCCGGCGATGCTGCTGTACCCGCGCCTGCGCAAGTCGCCCTACTTCTGGAAGTCCCGGGCGCACGGCGTGGCGATGTACAGCGTCTACAACCACACCTACCACCCCCGCCACTACGGCGACCCGGTCGCCGAGTACTGGGCGCTGCTCGAGGGCGTGACCCTCTGGGACGTGGGGGTGGAGCGCCAGATCGAGATCACCGGCACCGACGCCTTCGCGTTCACGAACACGCTCGTGCCCCGCGACCTGACCAAGTGCGCCGTCGGCCAGTGCAAGTACGTGTTCGTCACCGCGCCCGACGGCGGGATCATCAACGACCCGGTCCTCCTGCGCATCGACGAGGACCGCTTCTGGCTCTCCCTCGCCGACTCCGACGTCGGGCTTTGGGCCACGGGCCTGGCGCACGCCGGCGGCTGGGACGTGCGGGTCCGGGAGATCGACGTCGCCCCGGTGCAGGTCCAGGGGCCGAAGGCGAAGGCGCTGGTCACCGACCTGTTCGGCGCCGACGTCGCCGAGATGCCCTACTACCACCTGCGCCACGCCGTCCTGGACGGCATGGACGTCGTGGTCAGCCGCACCGGGTACAGCGCGGAGATCGGGTACGAGATCTACCTGCACCACGCGACCCGGGACGCGGGCCGGCTGTGGGACCGGGTGTGGGAGGCGGGCCGGCCGCACGGCCTGCGCCCGATCGGCCCGTGCCACATCCGCCGCATCGAGGGCGGCATGCTCGCCTACGGCTGCGACATCACGCTCGACACCAACCCGCTCGAGGTCGGCTACGACTACACGTGGATGGTCGACCTCGACCAGGAGGCCGACTTCGTGGGCAAGGACGCGCTGATCCGCGCCAAGGCGCGGGGGCTGACGCGCTCGCTGGTCGGGCTCGAGATCGGCGGCGCGCCGCTGGGGTCGTTCAACGACGGGTCGATGATCGAGCCGTTCGCGGTGCGCGATCCCGCGGGGCAGCTCGTCGGGTCGGTGACCAGCGCCTGCTGGTCCCCGCGGCTCGAGCGCAACATCGGCCTGGCGATGGTCGCGACGCCGTCGACGCCGCTGGGCACCGAGCTCGTCATCGCGACCCTCGACGACGTGCGCGACGGCGTCGTGGTGGAGAAGCCGTTCGTCGACCCCCGCAAGCAGACCCCGAAGGGCTGAGCGGGACGTGGACGGAGCCGGGGGAGCGGCCGTCCCGGACGGGCCCGACGCCCGCCGGGCGGTCGCCGCGCTGCTCGACCGGCCGCGCTTCGAGGTGGCGCCGACCGCGGGGGTGCTCGAGGCCGCCGCCGACCTGCCCGCCGGGGCGACGGTGGCCGTCACCGCGTCGCCGAGCCGGGGCGTCGGGGCCACCGTCGCCACGGCCGAGGCGCTCGCGGCCCGCGGGTTCGCCGCCGTGCCCCACCTCGCGGCCCGGAGCCTGCGCGACCGGGGCGAGCTGGCCGAGGTCCTCGACCGGCTCGCGGCCGCCGGCGTCGCCGAGGTGTTCGTCGTCGGCGGCGACGCCCGCGAGCCGGCCGGGGCGTTCCCGGACGGGCTCGCCCTGCTGCGGGCCGTCGAGGACCTCGGGCGGCGGCCGGCCCGGGTGGGCGTGCCGTCGTACCCCGACGGCCACCACCGCATCGGCACCGACGTGCTGTGGGCGGACCTGGCGGCCAAGGCGGCCCACGCCGACCTGACCGTCACGCAGCTGTGCTTCGACGCCGATCTCGTGTGCGCGTTCGCCGGCGAGGCCCGCCGGCGGGGGATCGGGCTGCCGGTCGTCGTCGGCGTGCCCGGCGTGGTCGACACCGCGCGGCTGCTGCGGATCAGCGTCCGCATCGGCGTCGCCGACGCGGTGCGGTTCGCCCGCTCGCACCGCACGACGGCCGGGGCGCTGCTGCGCCCTGGGCGCCACCGGCCCGACGCGCTGGTCGGCGCGCTCGCGGCCCACGTGGCGGCCGGCCGGTGCGAGCTCGCGCAGCTGCACCTCTACACGTTCAACCAGGTCGAGCCGACGGTGCAGTGGCTGGCGCAGGCCCGCCGGGCGGCCGCTCCCGGCTTGCGGGAAGGGGGCCGCTGAGCCGGGGGCCGTGCGCTGGGCCACCCCGCCGACCGGGTTACCGTGGACGTCGTGTCGTATCCCCCTCCCCGCCCGCCGTCGGGGCCCCATGGCCCCGGGCGTGGTCCCGGTGGCTTCGGCGGTGCCGGTGGCGGCCCCGGTGGTGGCCGCGGTGGCCCGCCGCCCCGCCGGGGGCGCACGGGCCGCGCCGTGCGCGTCGACCCCGTGCTCGTCGAGCTCGGGGCCGGGCTCGTGTGGCTCGCGGTGGGCACGCTCGGGCTCGGCGCGGGCGGCGCGGGCACGCTCGTGCTCGCGATCGGCATCGCGGTCGCCATCGTCATCGGGGTCGAGAACCGCCGCCGCGGCCCGCGGCTGTTCGACACGACCCGCTCCACCGAGCTGCTGCGCCTCGCCGGCGGGGTGATCGCGCTGGTGGTCCTCGCGTCGCTCGTGCTCGGCCTGCTCAGCTCGTCGGCGTTCCTGCCCGGGCTCGCGCTCGTGCTCACCGGGGCGGCGTTCGTGCTGCTCAGCCGGGTGACGGGCCAGCAGCCGAGCCGGTGGCTCGGGTTCGCGCTCGTCGCCGAGGGCCTGCTGTCCGCGCTGCTGACCACCATGCTCGGCGGCGGCTTCGTCACCCAGGGCCTGCTGGGCATCCTCGCCGGGGTCCTCGTGCTGCTGTCCGCGGCCGACCGCGTCGGCCTGGTCGAGATGCTGCGGGACCGGTCGCGGTGAGCGAGCCCGCCACCGAGCCCGCCCCGCTCCCGGTGCTGTCCCTGTCGCCGGCGGGCACCCGGCGCACGCGCCCGGCGCGCCACCTCGCCGACATCGACACCGACGCCCGCCGTGCCGCGGTCGCCGAGCTGGGCCTGCCCGCCTTCCGCGCCGACCAGCTCTCGCGGCACTACTTCAGCCGCCTCGAGAGCGACCCGGCGACGATGACCGACCTGCCCGCCGCGGCCCGCGACGCGGTCGGCCCCGCGCTGTTCCCCGAGCTGCTCGCCCCCACGTCGGTCGTCGAGTGCGACGGCGGCACCACCCGCAAGACGCTGTGGCGCGCGAACGACGGCGTGCTCATCGAGAGCGTGCTCATGGGCTACCCGGACCGCGCCACCGTCTGCATCTCCAGCCAGGCCGGCTGCGGGATGGCGTGCCCGTTCTGCGCCACCGGGCAGGGCGGCCTCGAGCGCAACCTGTCGACGGCCGAGATCGTCGAGCAGGTCCGGTCGGCGGCCGCCGTCGTCCGCGACGGCGGGCTGGGCCCGGACCTGCGGCGCCTGTCCAACGTCGTGTTCATGGGCATGGGCGAGCCGCTGGCCAACTACCGGCGCGTCGTCGACGCCGTGCACCGCCTCTGCGACGCGCCGCCCGCCGGGCTGGGGCTCTCGCAGCGCTCGGTGACGGTGTCGACGGTCGGGCTCGTGCCGGCGATCCACCGCCTCGCCGACGAGGGCCTGCAGGTCACGCTCGCGGTGTCGCTGCACACGCCGGACGACGAGCTGCGCGACAACCTCGTCCCGGTCAACCAGCGCTGGCCGGTGGCCGACGTGTTCGCCGCCGCCCGCCACTACGCCGACGTCACCGGGCGCCGCATCTCGATCGAGTACGCGCTGATCCGCGACGTGAACGACCAGCCGTGGCGCGCCGACCTGCTCGCCAAGCTGGCGCACCGGCACCTGGGCCGGCTGGTGCACGTCAACCTCATCCCGCTCAACCCGACGCCGGGCAGCAAGTGGGACGCGAGCCCCGCGCCGGTGCAGGCGGAGTTCGTCCGCCGGGTGCGCGACGGCGGCGTGGCGTGCACGGTCCGCGACACCCGCGGGCGCGAGATCGCCGCGGCCTGCGGGCAGCTCGCCGCCACCGCCCGGCCGTGAGCCCCGGGCCGCGCGGCCACGAGGTCCGTCGCCTCGTCCCGCACGTGGTCGAGGGCGCCGCGGACGCCGACACGGTGACGTGGACGCGCGCGGTGCAGGCGGCGTTCCTGGGCCCGCGCATGGACCCGGGCGACCTGGCCCGCGCAGGCGCGGCGTTCGCGGGGCAGCGGCTGCGCGGGGTGTACGAGACCGCCGACCCGGCACCCGTGGCCACCCTGCGCTCGTGGGACGTGCGGATGGCGGTGCCCGGCGGCGAGGTGGGCGTCGACGCCGTCAGCTCCATCGGCGTCCGGTCGACGCACCGCCGGCGCGGGCTGCTGCGCGCGGTGCTGACCGACGACCTCGCCGAGGCGGCCCGCGACGGGACCCCGGTCGCGGCGCTGACCTCGACGCAGGGCGCGCTCTACGAGCGGTTCGGCTTCGGGCTGGCCACCTGGACGCGCTCGCTCTCGCTCGACACCCGCCTCGCGACGTTCCGCGACCCGGCGCCCACGGGGCGCCTGCGCACCCTCGACGTCGCGACGCTCGGGCCGGCCGCGGCGCCGGTGGCCGACCGCGCCCGGCGTCGGCACCCCGGGTCGATGGACCGCACCGAGGGGTCGTGGTCGCCGCTGCTGACCGGCGAGGTGGGCTTCGCCGGCATGGTGCCCGACCGCGGCCGCCACGCCGTGCTCTGGTCGGACGCGACCGGGCGCCCCGGCGGGTACGTCGTCTACCGCGTCGCGCGGGGCTGGGGGCAGACCGGCACCGCCGAGATCGCCGTGCTCGACCTGCAGACCACGACACCCGAGTCCTACCGCGAGCTCTGGCGCCACCTGGCCTCGCTCGACCTCGTCGACACCGTGAGCTGGGCCGACGCGTCGGTCGACGAGCCGCTGCCGTGGCTGCTCGCCGACCCGCGGACCGTGACCGCGGGCACGAGCCGGGAGATGCTCTGGCTGCGGGTCCTCGACGTCCCCGCGGCGCTGACGGCCCGCCGCTACCCGGTGACCGACCGGGTCGTGCTGCGCGTGCACGACCCCGGCGGGTTCGCGCACGGCACGTGGGCCCTCGACACGTCCGACCCCGTCAGCCCGGCGGTCGCCGCGACACGGGACGACGCCGACGTCGCCCTCGACGCCCCGGAGCTCGCGTCGGTGTACCTGGGCGGGGTCGACCCGCGGGTGCTCGCCCGCGCCGGGCGCCTGGAGGAGCTGACCCCCGGCGCCGCGGGGCGGCTCGCGCGCCTGTTCGCCGCTCCGAGCGTGCCCTGGAACGGCATCCGCTTTTGACCTCCGGTCCCGTGCGTGCCCGCCCGTGCCGGGGCACGGGCAAGCGCTCACACCTCCGGGGCCTCGTCCGGGACGCCGTCGTCGCGGTCGGCCCACGCGATCAGTGCGTTGAGGTCGAACACCTCGTCGTCGATCGCCGCGTGCAGCTCGCCGACCTCCGCGTAGCGCGCCGGCATGGTCGCGATCGTGAAGTCGCCGGGCTCGGCGTCGTCGATCTCGTCCCAGCGCACCGGGGCCGAGACGCGCGCCTCCGGGGTGCCGCGCACCGAGTACGCCGAGGCGATGGTGTGGTCGCGGGTGTTCTGGTTCCAGTCGAGGAACACGGTGTCCGGCGCGCGGTCCTTGCGCCACCACGCCGTCGACACCAGGCCGCCGGCGCGGCGCTCGACCTCGCGGGAGAAGGCCAGCGCGGCCCGGCGCACCTCGCCGAACGAGTGCTCGGGGCGGATGCGGACGTAGACGTGCAGGCCCTTGCCGCCCGAGGTCTTGGGGAAGCCGACGGCGCCGAGCTCGTCGAGGACCTCGTGCACGACGCCCGCCACCCGCCGGATCGTCGGGAACTCGACGCCGGGCATCGGGTCGAGGTCGATGCGCCACTCGTCGGGGGTCTCGACGTCGGCGGCCCGGGTGTTCCACGGGTGGAACTCGACGGTCGACATCTGCACCGCCCAGACGACGTCGGCGATCGAGGCGACGCACAGCTCGTCGGCGGTGCGGTTGTAGCGGGGGAAGTGCACGCGCACCGTCGGCACCCAGTCCGGCGCGCCCTTGGGCAGGCGCTTCTGGTGCACCTTCTCGCCGTCGACGCCCGACGGGAAGCGGTGCATCATGCAGGGCCGGTCGCGCAGCGCCCGCACGATGCCGTCGGCGACCGACAGGTAGTACTGGGCGAGGTCCAGTTTGGTTTCTCCCCGCGCCGAGAAGTACACCCTGCCCGGGTTGGTCAGCCGTACGGTCCGGCCGTCCACCTCGATCTCCGCAGCGTCGCTCCCGGCCACGGCCCGAGAACCTACCCCTGCGGACGGCACCTCCCCGATCCGAACGGAGCCCCATGAGCAAGCGGATGGTCGTCATCGGCGGCGACGCGACCGGGATGTCCGCGGCCTCCACCGCCCTGCGGCACTCCGCGGAGGGGGAGATCGAGGTCGTCGTCCTCGAGCGCGGCCACTACACGTCGTACTCCGCCTGCGGGATCCCGTACTGGATCTCCGGGCACGTCGCCGACGGGGACCAGCTCATCGCGCGGACCCCGGAGCAGCACCGCGAGGCCGGGATCGACGTGCGGATGCGCACCGACGCGACGGCCATCGACCTGGAGAACCGGACGGTGAGCGTCCGCGGCGTCGACGACGGCGACACCTACGACCTCGGCTTCGACGAGCTCGTCATCGCCACCGGCGCGGTGCCGACGGTGCCGCCGCTGGAGGGTGCCGACGCGCAGGGCATCTTCGGCGTGCAGTCGCTGGAGCAGGGCGAGGAGATCGTCAAGGACCTCGCCGACGGCGACCGCCGCCGGGCGGTGGTGGTCGGCGCGGGCTACATCGGCGTCGAGATGGCCGAGGCGATGGTCGTGCGCGGGCTCGACACGACGGTCGTCGAGCGGGCCACCGAGCCGTTCACGCAGGTCGACCCGGACATGGGTGCGATCATCCGGGAGGCCATGGAGGGCATGGGGATGTCCGTGCTCACCGGCACCGCGGTGGAGGGCTTCGACGTCGGCGAGGACGGGCGCGTGCGCGCGGTGCGCGCCGGCGACACGGTGCTGCCCGCGGACATCGTGATCATCGGGCTGGGGGTCAAGCCGAACGCCCAGCTGGCCGCCGACGCCGGCCTGACGATCGGGCCGTCGGGCGGCATCGTCACCGACGCGCGGATGCGGGCCGCGCCCCACGTGTGGGCGGGTGGCGACTGCGTCGAGACCCACCACCGCCTCTCGGGCCACAACGTGCACATCCCGCTGGGCACCCACGCCAACAAGCACGGCCGCATCATCGGGACGAACATCGCGGGCGGCTACGGCGCCTTCCCCGGGATCATCGGTACCGCGATCAGCAAGGTGTGCGACCTCGAGATCGGGGTCACCGGCCTGGGCGAGACCGAGGCCGACGCCGTCGGCTTCGGCTACGTCACCGCCACCGTCGAGTCGACGACCACGGCCGGCTACTGGCCGGGGGCCGAGCAGATGACGGTCAAGGTGCTCGCCGAGCAGCGCACGGGCCGGCTGCTCGGCGCCCAGATCGTCGGGCGCACCGGCTCGGGCAAGCGCATCGACGTGTTCGCGACGGCGATCTGGAACGGGATGACGGTGGAGGAGATGACCTTCATGGACCTCTCCTACGCCCCGCCCTTCTCGCCGGTGTGGGACGCGGTGCTCGTCGCCGCCCGCAAGGCGGCCAAGGAGGTCCAGGGCGAGATCCCCGCGTCGCCCGTGTAGTACGTGCGTGATCTTCTGAGCTATAGCTCAGAAGATCACGCACGTGGGGTCAGCCGACGTGGACGGCCGGGCGGCGGTCGCGGTCGGGCTCGGCCTCGCGGAGCACCTCGCGCGTCACCGGCGCGACCTCGCCGACCCCGAAGAGCAGGTAGCGGGCGATGTTGGTGGCCGGGCTGCCCTCGTCCCACTCGAAGTAGACGTGCGGCACGCGGCCGGTGACGTCGCGCAGGTGCAGCAGCAGCGCGGCGATGGCGTTGGGCACCGTCGCCGACCGCGCCCGCAGGATGCGGTAGCCGTGGCGCTCCTCGCCCAGGACGTGCAGCTCGGACTCGAAGTTCGACGGGTCGTCGACGGTGATCTCGACGAAGATCACGACGTCGCCGGACGGGATGTGGTGGTCGAGGCGCTCCTCGAGCTCCTTCTCCTCGTACTCGCGCTTGTCGCGCCGGTTGGGCTCGTTGGCCACCAGCCGGATCGTCGCCTCGGGGTCCTCCTCGTGGGCCTCGCGGATGATCCGGCGCGCGGTCTTGTCGAGGTGCACCGCGCTGATCCGCAGCTCGGTGCTGCGCAGGGCCCGCGACGCGAACGACACCACGAAGATCGCCAGCACGAACAGCAGGCCGATCTTGAGGCCCTCCGGGCGCTCGATCATGTTCGCGACGGTGGTGTAGAGGAAGACCAGCGCGATGACGCCGAAGCCGACGGTCGCCGCGCGCTGGCCCTTCGCCCGCGCGGAGAGCGTCACCGCGATCGAGGCCGACGTGATCAGCACCAGCACGCCGGTGGCGTAGGCGCCGCTCTGCGCGTCGACGTCCGCCTTGAAGATGATCGTGATGGCGATGCCCAGCGCCGTGAACACCAGCACCATCGGGCGCACCGCGCGCGCCCAGTTCGGCGCCATGCCGTAGCGCGGCAGGTAGCGCGGGACGAGGTTGAGCAGCCCCGCCATCGCCGAGGCGCCGGCGAACCACAGGATCGTGATGGTCGAGAGGTCGTAGACGGTGCCGAGGACCTCGCCGAACTGCTCGTGCGCGAGGTAGGCCAGCGCGCGCCCGTTGGCCTGGCCGTCGGGCCCGAACTGCTCGAGCGGGATGAGCAGCGTGGTGACGAAGCTCGACGTGACGAGGAACCCGCTCATGATCAGCGCGGCGGTGGTGAGCAGCTTGCGCGCCCCGGCGATGCGCCCGGCCGGGTCCCGGTGGGTGTCGCCCTCCGCGCCGCGCACCAGCGGCATGACCGCGACGCCGGTCTCGAAGCCGGACAGGCCCAGCGCGAGCTTGGGGAAGACGACGAGGGCGATGGCCACGACCACGAGCGGGCTGCCGTGCTGGGTCAGCAGCGCGTCGCCCCAGTCGGTGATGAGCGCGGGCTCGGTGAACACGCGGTAGAGCGCGCCGCCGACGACGACGAGGTTGAGCAGCAGGAACACGCCGACGACGACCACGGCGATGCCGATGGCCTCGGCGAACCCCATGAGGAACACGACGCCGAGCAGCAGCACCAGCCCGACGGTCAGCGGCACCTCCCACCCGTGCAGCGCCGTCCCCACCAGCGGGTTCTCGACGATGTGCGCGGTGGCGTCGGCGGTGGACAGCGTGATGGTGATGAGGAAGTCGGTGACCGCAAAGCCCAGCAGCACCAGCACCAGCAGCTTCGACCACCAGTAGGACAGCAGCCGCTCGAGCATGGCCACCGAGCCCTCGCCGTGGGGGCTCTCGCGCGCGACCCGCCGGTAGATCGGCAGGGCGCCGCCGAGGGTGAGGACGACGAGGACGAGCGTGGCGATCGGCGAGACGACGCCGGCGGCGACGACCGCGACCGCCGGCTGGTAGCCCAGCGTCGAGAAGTAGTCGACGCCGGTGAGGCACATGACGCGCCACCACGGCTTGCCCTCGTGCTCGGGGGCCGGGCGGGCGTGGGGCCCGGAGTGCTGGGCGCTGCGGTCGGCGAGGCCGTCGAGCAGCCAGGCCCGCAGCCCGGAGGTCTGCTCACGGCGCTCCGCGGGAGCGGCGGGCGGGGCGCTCACCGCCGCCAGGACGTCCGCGAGCGGATGATCGCGCCGAGCGACAGGCAGAAGAAGCCCACGGCCAGGACCACGAGCCAGATGTCCTCCTGGGCGCCCACGTGGTTGCCCCAGAGCATGACCAGCAGGATCGCCGCGACGAGGAACCCGGACAGGCGCGCGACCTTCGGGTAGTGCCCGTGCCAGCCCCACTCGACCGAGGGCTCGTCGTCGGACGACACGCCGTTGACCACCACACCGGCGTCGTCGCGGTGCGCGACACCGCCGTCGTGTCGCCGCTTGGCGGGGCTGTTCGAGGCCACGAGGGACTCCTGGGATTCGCGGTCGGACGGGCGCGCCCAACCTACCGCGAGTGGCGCGCGCCCGTGATGATGAGCCGCGATGAGCACACCCACCGGGCCCCCCGACCAGCGCCGGCTCGTCCTGCTCGGGTCGACGGGCTCGATCGGCACGCAGGCCCTCGACCTCGTGCGCGCCCACCCGGAGCGCTTCGTGGTCACCGGCCTCGCCGCGGGCGGCGGGCGCCCCGACCTGCTCGCGCAGCAGGCCGTCGAGTTCGGGGTGACGACGGTGGCCGTCGCCGAGCCCGCCGCGGCGCAGGACCTGCGCGGGCGCCTCGGCCCGCACGTCGAGGTGCTCGTCGGCGAGCAGGCCGCGGCCGAGCTCGCCGGGGCCTGCGCCGACCTCGTGCTCAACGCGATGGACGGCTCGCGCGGCCTCGCCCCCACCCTCGCCGCGCTCGCCGCCGGCTCGACGCTGGCGCTGGCGAACAAGGAGTCGCTGGTCGCCGGGGGCCCGCTCGTCACGCGCGCCGCGACGCCGGGCCAGATCGTGCCCGTCGACTCGGAGCACTCGGCGCTGGCGCAGTGCCTGCGCGGGGGCCGGCCCGAGGAGGTCGCGCGCCTCGTGCTCACGGCCTCGGGCGGCCCGTTCCGCGGGCGCACGCGCGCCGACCTCGCCGGCGTCACCGTCTCCGACGCCCTGGCGCACCCCACGTGGGCGATGGGCCCCGTGGTGACGCTGAACTCGTCGACGCTGGTCAACAAGGGCCTGGAGCTCATCGAGGCGCACCTGCTCTTCGGCGTCCCCTACGAGCGCATCGACGTCACCGTCCACCCGCAGTCGATGATCCACTCGATGGTGACGTTCACCGACGGCGCGACGATCGCGCAGATCAGCCCGCCCGACATGCACGTGCCGATCGCCCTGGCGCTGGCGTGGCCGGACCGCCTGGCCGGCGCCGGGCGCCCCGAGACGTTCACCGACCCGACGAGCTGGACGTTCGAGCCCGTCGACACGGTGACCTTCCCCGCGCTCGACCTCGCCCGCGCCGCGGGCAGCGCCGGCGGCTGCCTGCCGGCCGTGTTCAACGCCGCCAACGAGGAGGCCGTCGCGGCGTTCCTGGCCGGGCGGTGCGCGTGGACCGGGATCGACGGGACGCTCGCGGCCGTGCTCGACGACGCGCAGCAGTGGGCGGCCGACCCGCGCGACGTCGACGACGTGCACGCCGCGGAGGCGTGGGCGCGCCAGGCGGCGGGGAAGCGGCTGCGGGGCGTGGCCGCGGGCTGACCGCGGGTCCCGGGGCCGCACACGGGGCACACCGGTGCCGGGGCTACCGTCGTCGCCCGTGATGCTCGTCCTGGGGATCGTGCTCTTCGCACTCGGTCTGCTGCTCTCGATCGCGTGGCACGAGCTCGGCCACTTCACCGCGGCACGCCGCTTCGGCATCCGCGTGCCCGAGTTCATGGTCGGGTTCGGGCCGACGGTGCTCTCGCGCAAGATCGGCGAGACCCGCTTCGGGGTGAAGGCCGTGCCGCTCGGCGGCTTCATCCGCATGATCGGCATGGTGCCGCCCGCGCCGGGCGAGACGATCGGGCGCAGCCGCCGCTCCGGGCCGTTCCAGGGGATGGTCGACGACGTCCGCGCCGACTCCGTGCGCGACTTCGAGCCCGGCGACGAGGACCGGCAGTTCTGGACCCGCAAGCCGTGGAAGCGGATCATCGTCATGCTCGCCGGGCCGTTCATGAACCTGGTGCTGGCGATCGCCCTGTTCGCCATCGTGCTCATGGCCATCGGCGTGCCGACGCCGCAGCCGGTGGTCCAGCGGGTGAGCGCCTGCGTCCTGCCGGCCTCGCAGGCGCAGGCGGCGCAGTGCCCGCCGGGCGCCGCGCCGACCCCGGCCGCGGAGGCCGGGTTCCGGCCCGGCGATCGCATCGTCAGCTTCGACGGCCGGCCGTACACGGAGTGGGCGCCGCTCGTGGAGGCCATCCGGGGCGCCCGCGGCACCGTCCAGGTGATCGTCGAGCGGCAGACCCCGGCCGGCGTCGTGCAGGTCCCGCTCACCCCGACGCTCATCGACAACCAGGTCCAGGACCTCAGCCCGCCGCCCGAGGGCGCCTCGCCGACCGAGCAGCGCTACGTCACCGCCTCCTTCCTGGGCATCGAGCCGATCCGGCCGCTCGAGCGCCAGGACGCCGGCGCCGTGGTCGCCGCGGGCGGCTACATGCTCGAGCGCACCGCGCACGCGATCACCCGGCTGCCGGAGAAGATCCCCGGCCTGTTCGGCGCGGTGTTCCTCGGGGAGGAGCGGGACGCCGAGGGTCCGGTCAGCGTCGTGGGCGTCTCGGTGCTCGGCGGCCAGGTGCTCGAGCGCGACCAGGCGGTGCTCGAGGAGGTCGCGACGTTCCTCAACCTGCTCGCCGCGGTGAACCTCTCGCTGTTCCTGCTCAACCTGCTGCCGATCCTGCCGCTGGACGGCGGCCACGTGCTGCCCGCGGCTTGGGAGGCGATCAAGAAGCGGATCGCCCGCCTGCGCGGCCGCCCCGACCCCGGCCCGGTCGACCTCGCGCGGCTCATGCCGATCGGTGTCGGCTTCGCCGTGCTGATCATGGGTTACGGGCTGCTCGTGATCGTCGCCGACATCGTCAACCCCATCCGCCTGCCCCTGTAGCCAGCTCTTCCTCCGGCGACGGCGAGACGGCGCGAGGAACGAGCGGCGGCTCGGTGATCGCCTTGGAGGATCCGCGGGTGTCCAGGGCCACCGGCGGGGTCGGTGGCGCTGGGGCAGACTGGGAAGCGACGAATCCGCGTCGTCGAGGAGTGAGATGACCGTCGATCTGGGTCTGCCCGAAGCGCCTGCCGTGCTCGCGCCGCGCCGCAAGACCCGCCAGCTCGACGTCGGCGGGGTCGGGGTCGGCAGCGACCACCCGGTCTCGGTGCAGTCGATGACCACCACGCTGACCAGCGACGTCAACGCGACGCTGCAGCAGATCGCCGAGCTGACCGCCGCCGGCTGCGACATCGTGCGCGTCGCGGTGCCGAGCGCCGACGACGCCGAGGCGCTGCCGGCGATCGCGAAGAAGTCGAACATCCCGGTGATCGCCGACATCCACTTCCAGCCGAAGTACGTGTTCGCCGCGATCGACGCCGGCTGCGCCGCCGTGCGCGTCAACCCGGGCAACATCAAGAAGTTCGACGACAAGGTCGGCGAGATCGCGCGCGCCGCCAAGGACGCGGGCACCCCGATCCGCATCGGGGTCAACGCGGGGTCGCTCGAGCCCGGCATCCTCGCCAAGTACGGCAAGGCCACGCCCGAGGCGCTGGTCGAGTCGGCGCTGTGGGAGGCCTCGCTCTTCGCCGAGCACGACTTCCACGACATCAAGATTTCGGTCAAGCACCACGACCCGGTGACGATGGTGCGCGCGTACGAGCTGCTCGCCGAGCAGTGCTACTACCCGCTGCACCTCGGCGTGACCGAGGCCGGGCCGACGTTCCAGGGGACGATCAAGTCGGCCACCGCGTTCGGGGCGCTGCTCTCCCGCGGGATCGGCGACACGATCCGCGTCTCGCTCTCGGCCCCGCCGATCGAGGAGGTCCGCGTCGGGCTCTCGATCCTCGAGTCGATGAACCTCCGCCCGCGCAAGCTCGAGATCGTCTCCTGCCCGTCGTGCGGCCGCGCGCAGGTGGACGTCTACAAGCTCGCCGACGAGGTCACCGCCGGGCTCGAGGGCATGGAGGTGCCGCTGCGCGTGGCCGTCATGGGCTGCGTCGTCAACGGCCCGGGCGAGGCGCGCGACGCCGATCTCGGCGTGGCGTCGGGCAACGGCAAGGGCCAGATCTTCGTCAAGGGCGAGGTCATCAAGACCGTGCCCGAGGCCCAGATCGTCGAGACCCTCATCGAGGAGGCCATGCGCCTGGCCGACGAGGCCGAGGCCGCGGGCGAGGAGCTCTCGGGCGGCCACGCCGGCGGCGCCCCCACGGTGACCGTCAGCTGAGCTTTGCGCTCCGCGCTCGTGCGCGCCTTCCCGTGCTGGGGCACGGACGAGCGCTCACGGTCCGCGGTGCGGGCTCCCCACGACGGAGCTGCCGGGCGCATCGTGCCCTCTTCGTGACCTGATCACGGCTTCGCGTCCTCCGGCACTGTCGGGGGTCGGTCCTACCGTCGGGGGCATGGACGGGGACGAGTGCGAGGTCAACGGCGGGTCCGCCGGCCTGCCGCCGCTCGCCCTCCGGCAGGCGCTCGCCGCCACCCTGGCCGACCGCCTGCCCCTCGCCGCCGACGCCGTGCTGGTCGGGACGCTGGACGCCGAGCAGCTCTACGCACTCATCGAGGGCGTCGAGCAGCTGACCCGCGCCGGCCACGGTCCCGACGTGATCGCCGAGCTGGAGCGGCGGCTCGTCGACCTCGCCTCCGCTCGTCGCGGCGTCGACCTCGCCGGGCCGGCGGCCGAGTACCTCGCCGACCTGGGCGGAGACGTCGGGGCCGATGAGTTCGTGCCCGGACCTGCCGGGTCCGGGTCAGCGGACGGCGAGCCGTCTCGCGTCGACCCGGAGGAGCCCACCAGCGACGCGGGGCCGGTCAACACGACCGTCCGCCCGGCCGACCGCGTGCTGCCGGTGCCTGTTGCGGGCGTCGCGGACGTCTGTCCCGACTGCGTGCTGGCGGCGCCTGCTGGCGGCACCCGTTGGGCGCCCGCTCCAGCGGCGGGCGCTGTCGTGCCTGTTGGCGGTGGGGAGCCTCCTCGCGAGGGGGCCGCCCGCGGCTGGGTTGCGTGTCGGCGCCCCAGAAGCGCTCGGAGAATCGGCTCGTCGTGGAGGTTCCGAGTGACGGCGCGCGGTCCTCCTCGTCCGGACAGGTCGGCCCGAGCACGGAGCGCTCCGATGCTCTCGTGCGGCGGAGTCGCGCTTCGTGATCGGATGTGCGGCGTGAGCACGTTCGACGACCTCGACGCCTTCGCCGCCACCCGCCGCTGCGCCGGGCTGGCGCTCTCGCCGGACGGCACGCGCCTGGTCACCACCGTGTCCGAGCTCGCCGCCGACGCGAAGTCCTACGGGACGGCGCTCTGGGAGCTCGACCCGGCGGGGGAGCGGGCACCGCGGCGGCTGACGCGCTCGTCGGCGGGGGAGTCGTCGGCGGCGTTCACCCCGGGCGGCGATCTGCTGTTCACCTCGCGCCGCGCCGACCCCACCGCGGAGAAGCCGACCGAGGACCGCGCCGCACTGTGGCTGCTCCCGGCCGCCGGCGGCGAGGCCCGCCCGGTGGCCGAGCGCCCGGGCGGGGTCAGCGGATTCGCCGTCGCCCGCGACGCCGGGACGGTCACGCTCGTGACCCCGAAGCCGGTGGTCGGCGACGCCGAGGAGCAGCGCGAGGCCCGCGAGTCCGCCGGGGTGTCGGCGCGCCTGCACACCCACTTCCCGGTGCGCTTCTGGGACCACGACCTCGGTCCGGGGCAGGCGCACCTGCAGCGCTGCGCGCCGCCGGACCCCGCCGATCCGGACGCCGTCCTCGGCGAGCCCGAGCACCTCGCGCCGGGAGAGGGCGAGCGCTTCGGCGGCTCGGCCATCAGCCCCGACGGGCGCACGGTCGCGGTGGTCGTCGACGTCCCCGACCCCGCCGACCCCGCGTCGTGGCGCCGACGTCTCGAGCTGCACACCGACGCCGGCCGCGTCGTCGTCGGCGACGAGCCGGGCGCCGACCACGAGGCCCCGACGATCACCCCGGACGGGCGCTGGCTGCTGTGGGTGCGCGAGCGCCACCCCCGCCCCGGGCGCGGCATGGCGCACACGCTGCGGGCGCGCTCGCTGGAGGACGGCACCGAGATCGACGTCCTCCCCGCCGAGCAGTGGCAGGTCCGCGGGGTCACCGGCGCACCCGGCGGCGACGTCGTCCACGTCGTGGTCGACGAGCTCGGGCACGCGCCGGTGCTGCGGGTGTCGATCACCGACGGCACCGTCACGCGGCTCACGGCGTCCGGCGCCTACACCGACGTCGTCGCGGCCCCCGACGGGTCGGCGCTCTACGCGCTGCGCTCGGCGGTGGACGCCCCGCCGACGCCGGTGCGCCTCGACCCCGAGGCCGCCGATCAGGAGCCCACCGCGCTGCGCGGGGTCACGATGATCGACCCGCTGCCCGGCACGCTCACCGAGGTCCACGCCACGGCGGCCGACGGCACGGCGCTGCGCTCGTGGCTGGTGCTGCCCGGCGGCGCGTCGGCGTCGTCACCCGCCCCGCTCGTGCTCTGGATCCACGGCGGCCCGCTGTCGAGCTGGAACGCCTGGTCGTGGCGCTGGAACCCGTGGCTGATGGCGGCGCGGGGCTGGGCGGTGCTGCTGCCCGACCCGCGGCTGTCCACCGGCTACGGCCAGGAGTTCCTCGACCCGGCCACCGGCGCCTGGGGCGAGCTGCCCTACACCGACCTCATGACCACCACCGACGCGGCGCTCGCCCGCGACGACGTCGACGCCACGCGGGTCGCGGCCATGGGCGGGTCGTTCGGCGGCTACATGGCCAACTGGATCGCCGGGCACACCGACCGCTTCGCCGCGATCGTCACGCACGCCAGCATCTGGCACCTCGACGGCTTCGTCGGCACCACCGACGCGTCGTTCCACTGGCGCCGCGAGTGGGGCGACCCGCTCTCCGAGCGCGAGCGCTACGACGCGCACTCGCCGCACCGGCACGTGCGCGCGATCCGCACGCCGATGCTGGTGATCCACGGCGACAAGGACTACCGCGTGCCGATCGGCGAGGGCCTGCGGCTCTGGTACGACCTGCAGCGCTGCGGGGTGGAGTCGCAGTTCCTGTACTACCCCGACGAGAACCACTGGGTGCTCAAGCCGGGCGACGCGAAGCTCTGGTACCGCACCGTGTGGGCGTTCCTCGACCACCACGTCCTCGGGCGCCCGTGGGAGCGGCCGGCACTGGTGTAGCCCTCGATCCACTCGGGCGACTCGGCTGCCCGATCCCGACCCGGACGTGGCACGCTGGGACCGTGCTCCGTACCGCCGGTGCGCGGCTGCTCGACGACCGGGACCGGTCGAAGGTGCGGAGCGCCCTCGACGCCGATCCGGTGGCCACCTGCATGGTGGCGTCCCGGGTCGAGACGGTCGGTGTCGAGCCCTGGCGCCTCGGCGGCGAGCTGTGGGGCGTGGGCGGTCGCCTCGACGGTCTGTGCTTCTCCGGGGCCAACCTCGTGCCCCTGCGGGGCGACCGCGCCGAGGTGCGCCACTTCGCCGAGCGCGCCCGCCGGCAGCGGCGCTCGTGCTCGTCGCTGGTCGGGCGCCGCGAGCTGGTGCTGCCGCTGTGGGAGGAGCTCGCCGAGCACTGGGACGCCGCGCGCGAGGTGCGTCCCGACCAGCCGCTGATGGCCACCGCGGCGGCGCCCGCGATCGAGCCCGACCCGGCGGTGCGCCAGACCCGCCCCGACGAGCTCGAGCGCTACCTGCCCGCGGCCATCGCGATGTTCCTCGAGGAGGTCGGCGTCGACCCCCGCCTCGGTGACGGCGGCGCCGGGTACCGCGCGCGGGTGGCCGAGCTGATCGGCGCCGGGCGCGCGTTCGTGCGCTTCGAGCAGGGCGAGGTCGTGTTCAAGGCCGAGATCGGCGCGCTGTCGTCGCGCGTGGGCCAGATCCAGGGCGTGTGGGTGCACCCGGAGTGGCGGGGACGCGGGCTCGGCCAGGCCGGCACCGCCGCGGTCGTCGCCCACCTCGTGCGCGCCCGGCGGGTGGCGAGCCTCTACGTCAACGCCTTCAACACCCCGGCCCGGCGCGCCTACGAGCGCATCGGCTTCGAGCAGGTCGGCTCTTTCGCGACGGTCTTGTTCTGATGCGCCGGCCCGCCCTGCTGCTCCTCGACCTCATCGCGGTCCTGGCGTTCGCCGCGATCGGACGCGCCAGCCACGCCGAGGACGTCGCCGGCACGCTCGTCACCGCCGCACCGTTCGCGGCCGGGGCCGTGGTCGGCGTGCTCGTCGCGCGGGCCTGGCGCGACCCCGTCGCCTGGCGCTCGGGCCTGCTCGTGTGGGCGGGCGCGGTGGTGGTCGGGCTCGCGCTGCGGGCGCTGGTCACCGGGCGGCTCCCGCTGTCGTTCGCGGTGGTCGCCACCGTCGCGCTGGGCGTCCTCGTGCTGGGCTGGCGGGCGGTGGCGCACCTCGTCGCCGCGTCGGCCCGCCGCCGCGTCTCCCGCTGATCTTCGCGGACCCGTCCGGGTGACGCTGGGCGCTCAGCCGAGGTCGGTGATCGGCGCGGGCCGGGTCGTCGCGTCGACCACCACACTGGGGCCGCCGACCGGCAGTCCGGGCGGCCCGGGGACACCGGGTCCGCACGGCGGCCCGGGCGGGTCGGCCGTGGGGACGGGCGGCGCGGCCTGCGCCGCCGCGGCACCGGAGACCGCCAGGGCCCCGGCCGCGAGACCGTTGACGACGGCCACGACGACTCTTCTCTCCACGACGGAACCCCCCACGCAAGCGCCGAGCGCGCCGTCCCCACGCGGCGCGCCGACCGGGGCCACCCTCCGCGTGATCACGCTCGGTGGCGAGCAGGCGGCCGCCCTCGTCACCGGAACGTGTGGCGGGGTGGGTCCGGCGGCTGCTCCGAGTGGGTGCCGCGCGCCGGGGATCCGTCGGCGGCACGGTGGCGGCACGGTGGCGGTGCTGCGCCTACGCTGGGGTCATGCCGGTCCGCGCCCCGCTGCGGTCCGGGCAGCAGACCCCGCTGCGCCCGGTGCCTCCGCAGATCTCCCGTCCCGAGTACGTCGGCAAGCCCGCGCCGGCACGCAGCACCGACCCCTGGGTGCAGCCGCCCGAGGTCATCGAGGGGATGCGGGTCGCCAGCCGGATCGCGGCGCAGGCGCTGCAGGCCGGCGGCGAGGCCGTGCGACCGGGCACCACCACCGACGAGGTCGACCGCGTGGTGCACGAGTTCCTCGTCGACCACGACGCCTACCCGTCGACGCTCGGGTACCGCGGCTTCCCGAAGTCGTGCTGCACCTCGATCAACGAGGTCATCTGCCACGGCATCCCCGACTCGACGGTCATCGAGGACGGGGACATCGTCAACATCGACGTCACCGCGTTCATCGGCGGCGTCCACGGCGACACCAACGCGACGTTCCTCGCCGGCGAGGTCGACGAGGAGGACCGCCTGCTCGTCGAGCGCACCCACGAGGCCACGATGCGGGCGATCCGCGCGGTCAAGCCGGGGCGCGAGCTCAACGTCGTCGGCCGGGTGATCACCGCGTACGCCAACCGCTTCGGCTACGGCGTCGTCCGCGACTTCACCGGCCACGGCATCGGCCGCGCGTTCCACTCCGGCCTCGTGGTCGTGCACTACGACGACCCGTCGCGGCACGAGGTGCTGGAGCCGGGGATGACGTTCACGATCGAGCCGATGATCACGCGCGGGACGATCGACTACGACGTCTGGGACGACGGGTGGACGGTGACGACGAAGGACAAGTCCCACACCGCCCAGTTCGAGCACACCATCCTCGTCACCGACACCGGCAGCGAGATCCTGACCCTGCCGTGACCGTGGCCCAGTGTCAGCGGAGCGGCTCCGCTGACACTCAACGTCCGTGTCGCCGCTCCGTCGGATCGCTGCGGTGAAGCGCCCGCACGTGCTCGCGTCGGCCGCGGTGTCGATCGACGGGTTCCTCGATGACGACACGCCCGTGCGTCTCGTGCTCTCCGGGCCCGCCGACCTCGACCGCGTCGACGCCGAGCGGGCGGGCGTCGACGCGATCCTCGTCGGCGCGGGCACCGTGCGTGCCGACGACCCCCGACTGCTCGTGCGCTCCCCGCAACGCCGCGCCGACCGCGTCGCCCGCGGCCTCGGCCCCTCGCCGCTGCGCGTCGTGCTCGCCGCCGGCGCGCTCGACCCGCACGCGCGGGTGTTCGCCGAGGGCCGCGAGCTGGCCGACACCGTGGTCCTGCACGGCACGCCCGACGAGGTGCTCGGGCGCCTCGCCGAGCACGGCGTCGTGCGCCTCATGGTCGAGGGCGGCGCGGCCGTGCACCGCGACTTCCTCGCCGCCGGCGCCGTCGACGAGCTCCAGCTCGCCGTCGCGCCGCGGCTGGTCGGCGCGGGCCCCCGGTTCACCGGCGCACCGGGCCACGCCCACCTCGTGGAGACGCGCCGGGTCGGCGGGGACGTGCTGCTGCGCTACCGGCTCGGCGACGCCGACGAGCGCTGGCTCGCCGAGGCGTGCACGCTCGCCGAGCGCTGCCCGCCCTCGCCGTCGGCGTTCTCCGTGGGCTGCGTGGTCGTCGCCGACGACGGCACCGTGCTCGCCACCGGCTACAGCCGCCGCGACCACGTCCTCGACCACGCCGAGGAGGCCGCGCTGCGCGACGTCGACGCGGGAGACCCGCGCCTGCCCGGCGCCACGATCTACACCTCGCTGGAGCCCTGCGGCCAGCGGGCGTCGCGGCCGGTCACCTGCGCGCAGCACATCCTCGACGCCGGGATCGGCCGCGTCGTCATGGCCTGGCGCGAGCCGCCGACGTTCGTCGGGGTCCCCTCGGGCGCCGCGCGCCTGGCCGACGCGGGCGTCACCGTCGTCGAGCGCCCCGAGCTCACCGACCTCGCCCGCCGGCCCAACCGGCACCGCTGAGCCGTGCGCTCGCTGCCGATCCTGCTGCCCGCCGCCCTGATCCGGGCCCGCGCCTGCCCGCTCGCCTCGATCCGCCAGGTGCGGACGTGGCGCCTGCGCTTCGTCGAGCGGGTCCCTGCCGGCCCCCGCCCGGCGGGATGGTCGGACGTCGTCGAGGCCGAGGCGGTCCGGCACGCCGACGGACCCGTCGAGCTCGCCGGCGATGGGTTCCGGGCCCTGTGGGACGCCCCGCGCCCCGTCGCGGGCCCCGTGCGGCTGCGCGGGGAGCTGGTGGTCGACCCGCTCGACGGCCTCGCGACCACGGGGCGCATCCACCGCCTGCGTCTGCTCACGGGGGCCGCCGCGCGTGACCTCTCGGCGATCCCGAAGGACGTCGACGACGACGCGGCGGGCGTGCTGGTCGACCTCGAGCTCGGCGTGACGTGAACGTCGGTGCGGGCTCCCCGCCCGCCGTGCGAGATTGCCGGACGTGGCCAAGGTCTACGAGCGCATCGAGCCCCGGCTGGCACGCTGGATCGGCCGGCAGCCGGTGTTCTTCGTGGGCACCGCCCCGCTGTCCGGCGACGGGCTGGTCAACGTCTCGCCCAAGGGCCTGCGCGGCACGTTCGGCGTGCTCGACGACCACACCTTCGCCTACGTCGACATGACCGCGAGCGGCGTCGAGACCATCGCCCACCTGCGCGAGAACGGGCGCGTGTGCGTCATGTTCTGCTCGTTCGACGGCACGCCCAACGTGGTGCGGCTGCACGGGCGCGGGCGCGTGGTCACCCACGGGGAGCCGGGGTTCGACGCCGCGCTCGAGCCGTTCGCCATGGGGCTGGCGGCGCGGCGCACGGAGGCCCGGGGGGTGGTCACCGTCGACGTCACCCGCGTCGCCGACGCCTGCGGCTACGCCGTCCCGCGCATGACGCTGGAGAGCGACCGCGAGCTGCTCGACTCGTGGTCCGAGCGGCACAGCCCGGAGTGGCTGCGGGACTACCGCGCCCGGAAGAACCAGGAGTCCCTCGACGGCCTGCCGGGTCTCGCCGGCCTGCCCGACTGGTGAGGGGCGCGCTGCTCGTCGCGGGCACCACCTCGGACGCCGGCAAGAGCGTCCTCGTCGCCGGCATCTGCCGCTGGCTGCACCGCCGCGGGGTCGACGTCGCGCCGTTCAAGGCGCAGAACATGAGCAACAACAGCGTCGTGTGCGCCGACGGCGGCGAGATCGGGCGCGCGCAGGCGCTGCAGGCCGCCGCGTGCGGGCTGGCGCCCAGCGTGCGGTTCAACCCCGTGCTGCTCAAGCCGGGCAGCGACCGCAGCTCGCAGGTGGTGGTGCGCGGCGTCGTCGACGGGACCGTGTCGGCGGCGAGCTACCGGGAGCGCAAGGCCGCGCTGCTGGAGGTGGTCGTCGAGACCCTCGCCGACCTGCGCGCCGACCACGACGTCGTGGTCTGCGAGGGCGCCGGCTCGCCCGCCGAGATCAACCTGCGCGCCACCGACATCGCCAACATGGGCCTCGCGCGCGCCGCCGACCTGCCGGTGATCGTCGTCGGCGACATCGACCGGGGCGGGGTGCTGGCGCACCTGTTCGGCACGCTCGCCGTGCTCGAGCCCGCCGACCAGGCGCTGATCGCGGGCTGGGTCGTCAACAAGTTCCGCGGCGACCCCGCCCTGCTCGCCCCCGGCCTCGAGCAGCTCCACGGTCTGACCGGCCGCCCGACGCTCGGCGTCCTGCCCTGGAGCCCCGAGCTGTGGCTCGACGCGGAGGACTCGCTGGGCCACGTCGCCGACGGCGTGGTGGGCCGGCCGGGCGTGCCGCGGGGGCGGGACTGGCTGCGGGTCGCGGTGGTGCGCCTGCCGCGGGTGTCCAACGGCACCGACGTCGACGCGCTGAGCTCGGAGCCCGGGGTCGCGGTCCGCTGGGTCACCGAGCCGTCACGCCTCGCCGACGCCGACCTCGTCGTGCTCCCCGGATCCAAGGCCACCGTCGCCGACCTGGCGTGGCTGCGCGCGCAGGGCCTCGCCGACGCCGTCGTCGCCCACGCCCGTGCCGGGCGCCCGGTGCTCGGGGTCTGCGGCGGCTACCAGATGCTCGGGCGGCGCATCCACGACCCGCACGGCGTCGAGACCACGCCGGGCACGGTCGACGGGCTGGGCCTGCTCGACGTCGAGGTGACCTTCGACGTCGCCAAGCACCTCGGCACGCCGGCCGGGACCGCGCTGGGCGAGCCGGTGGCGTTCTACGAGATCCACCACGGGCGCGAGCTGCGCGAGGGAGCGCGACCGTTGGTGACGCTGGCCGACGGCGCGCCCGAGGGCGTCGACGCCGGGCACGTGCTGGGCACGCACGCGCACGGGCTGCTCGAGAACGACGCGTTCCGCCGCCGCCTGCTCGCCCGCGCCGCGACGGCCGCCGGGCGCGACTTCACCCCGGCGCCCGACACCTCCTTCGCCGCGGTGCGCGACGCCCAGCTCGACCTGCTCGGCGACCTCATCGAGACCCACCTCGACACCGACGCGCTCGAGCGGCTGATCCGTGAGGGCGCGCCGGCGGGGCTGCCGGTGATACCCCCCGCCGGTCAGGCCCGCGCGACGTCGTAGACGTGGCCGGCGTTGCGCAGGCGCTCGAGCAGCGCCGGGCCCATCGCCGTGGCGGGGGTCAGCGAGCCGGCACGCTCGGGCAGGCGCTCACCGTCGAGGGCCAGGCACAGCCCGCTCTCGCCGAGCATGACCGCGGTCGCGGCGTAGCCCGGGTCGCCCGAGCCCGAGACGCGGGCGGTGTAGCGGGCGCCGGTGGTGGTCGTCGCGTCGACGTCGTGGCGGAACCAGCCGTTCTCGCGCGTCTTCTCGCTCGGGCCCTCGCCGGGCTTGGGCAGCACGCGGTCGAGCACCTGGCGCACGCCGGGCGTGGCGAACCCGCCCAGCATGGCCCCGAGCCCGGCGGTCACCGCGCCGGCGGTCACGGCGCCGACCGGCCCGCTGCCCACGCCCATGACCTCGCCGTAGCGCAGCCCCTTGCCGTAGGCGTAGCCCGCGATGGCGTTGGACCGGCGCACGATGCGGGTGTTGTAGGACGCCATGACGAACGGCGCCACCCAGCGGCCGTCGACCTGGTGCGGCGCCGGGTTGTCGCTGGGCTGGCGGGTGTCGGGCTCCGCGTCGCGCTCGGGGCTCAGGCCGTAGGGGTCGCGCATGAGCTTGAACACCGCGCGGTCCGCCCGCGCGCCGTCGGCCAGGCCGCGCATCGAGTCGATCGTGCCGCCCGAGACCCCGCCGCGCATGCGGGCGACGGTGGTGACGTCCTCGAGCTCGCCCTCGCCGTCCGCCTGCACGCGGCTGTGCAGCAGGAGCACCGCGAGGTCGGACGGGATGGAGTCGTAGCCACAGGAGTGCACGATCCGCGCGCCGCTCTCGCGCGCCGGGACGTCGTAGCGGTCGATGGCCTCGCGGGCGAACTGGACCTCGCCGGTGAGGTCGGCGTAGTGGGTACCGGCCTGCGCGCACGCCGCGACCACGGGCAGCCCGTACTTGGCGTAGGGACCGACGGTGGTGACGAGCGCGGTGGTCGACGCGGCCATGCGGGCCAGCGCGTCGTCGTCGCCGGTGTCGGCCACGATCAGCGGCCAGTCGCCGCCGGGGGCCGGCAGGCGGTCGCGGACCTTCTCCAGCCGCTCGCGGGACCGGCCCGCCAGCGCGATGCGGGTGCCCGCGGGGGCGTGCCGCGCCAGGTAGGCGGCGGTGAGCTCCCCGACGAAGCTCGTGGCGCCGAACAGGACCAGCTCGTGCTCGCGATCACCGGACATGGCGGCACGATAGCCGCGGCCCCGCCGGGCGGCAGGACCGCGACCGGCGGCCGGTCAGCGTGTGATCAGCGCCGCGGCGGCGGGTCGACCACGGGCAGGCCGACGGCCTTGGCGAGGCCCAGCATGCCCAGCAGCTCCGCGCAGTCCTCGACGCCGGTCGAGCGCGACGCGACGACGCGCGCGGCGACCCGCTGGTCGGCCTGGTGCGCGACGAGCGCGGACTCGTGGGCGTCGGTCACCCGGTTGGGGGTCGGCTCGGTCTTCGGTCCGGCTCTCACAGTGCGCCACCCTTGCTGCGTGTCGGGAAGGTCGCGCCGTCGTCCGACCCGTCCTTCTTGGCCTTCTTGACGGCCCGCTTCTCCTTGAGGGTCTTGTCGGACTTCTTGCTCGCGCTCTGGCGCGGCGACTTGTCGGACATTGCGGGCTACCTCTCGGTAGACCGTCACGAGGACCCGGGAGCGGGCCGGACGAGGCGGGGTACGCCCGGCACGGATCGCGCCGAGGGGCGCACATCCCTTCACTCGTCCCAGAGGCGACGTCCGGGGCTCAGCCCCGGGCCGGGTCGTCCCCAGGATACCCCGGGGCGAGGGAGATCCGGACCCCCTCACCTGCCGCTGATCGCGAACACCGGGTGGCGCGGGGCGATCGCGGCCAGCTCCGCGTCGCTCGCGTCGGCGTCGACGCCCTCGAAGAACGCCCCCACCTCCCAGGCCCAGGCGCGCAGGTAGGCGCGCAGCACGGGCGCCTTCTCGGCGTCGGGGAGCTCGACCGCCCGCACGGTCTCGGCGCGCCGGCCGACGGTGAGCTCGGCCTCGCCGGCGACGCGCAGGTTGCGCACCCACTGGGTGTGACCGCGGGCCGCGACGAGGTAGCGCTGCCCGTCGAGGTCCAACGGGTTGACCGGTGTCGTACGCACCTCGCCGCTGGTGCGGCCGCGGACCCCGAGCACCGCCGACCCGGCCAGTGGGAGGCCGAGCCGGGTCAGGCCGGCGACCAGGGGGTTCATCACGGTGCGGGTGAAGCGGCCGGGGGCGCGGTAGTGGGCGGTGGCCATGGTGTCCTCCGGGGGTGTGAGCACTGCTCTCGACAAGGAGCACTGTTCACCTTCGACGGCTGCCCGTCAAGAGCACTGCTCTCGGAAACGTGACACGATGCGCGTGTGCCCCCCGGAACCCGCGCCCGCGTCCGCGCCGAGACCACCCGCGCGATCCTCGACGAGGCCCGCCGCCAGCTCGCCGAGCAGGGCGCGGCGGCGCTGTCGCTGCGCTCGGTGGCGCGCGAGGTCGGCATGGTGTCCTCGGCGGTCTACCGCTACGTCGCCAGCCGCGACGAGCTGCTGACGCGGCTGATCGTCGAGGCCTACGACGCGGTGGGGGAGCGCGCCGAGGCCGCCCGCGACCCCGAGGCGCCGCCCAGAGTGCAGTGGCGCGCGGTGTGGCGGGCGGTGCGGGCCTGGGCGCTCGAGCACCCCGCCGAGTACGCGCTGGTGTACGGCTCGCCGGTGCCGGGCTACGCCGCGCCCGCCGAGACGATCCCGGCCGCGGGGCGGGTCGCGATGGTGCTGGTCGCGATCGTCGCCGAGCACGGCGCGGCCCCGGCCGGTGGTGGTCCCCCCGATGTGCTCGAGGGCGACGTCCTGCCCGGCCTCCCGCCGGCGCTGGCGGTGCCGGCGGTGGCCGCGTGGACCCAGCTCTTCGGCACCGTCGGGTTCGAGGTGTTCGGGCAGTACCAGAACGTCGTGCGCGACCGCGAGGGCTTCCTCGACCGCGTCGCGGACGCCGCCGCGACGACCCTCGGGCTCCCCGCGGGGGCCTGACGCCGTCCGGTGGCTTGACGCCGGGTGCCCCGCACCTCGACGGTGACGTGGCCGAGGTTGCCGACGTCCTCGTCGCGAGGGAGCCCCACATGGCCGAGCACGACCGCTCAGACGAGGGCGAGCGCCCCGCGCCGTCGCTCCCCGAGACCGTCGCGCAGGAGCGAGCGGAGGAGGAGGCCGCGGACAGCGACCCCTCGGCCGCCGGCTCCATCGCGGGCACGGAGCGCCGCACGCGGGCCGCCGGGAAGGACCACGCCACGTCACTGCCCGGCACCGAGGACCGGGAGCGGCAGGCCGAGGAGGGCGCCGACGCCGAGCAGGCGCGCTCGGACCTCCCGTCGGTCCCGGGCACCGAGCAGCGCCAGCGCGAGGACGAGCCGCGCCGCGACTGAGCGGCTCAGCCCCGCCGGGCCCGCAGACCGGCGATCATGAGGTCGAGCCCGTGGCGCACGACGTCCTCGTGCGCCTCGCCCGACGCGCCGCCGAGCTCCGCAGCGAGCGCGGCGAGGTGCGGGTGGGTCGTGGGGTCGTGGCCGCCGTGCGCCGGCGGCGTCCCGGCCCGCGCCCGGTCGTGCTCGGCGTGGTACTCCAGCGCCGAGCCGATGACGAAGTGCCCGATCGAGAGCAGCGTCCAGAACGCGTCGCGGTGGCTCAGCCCGCCCGCGACGACGAGCACGCCCAGCGTGGACTCCACCGCCGGCATCGACTCCTCGGTGGGGCGGTTGCCGGCCACCACGAGCGCCGCGTCGCGGTGGGCGACCAGCGCCCGGTACTGGGCCATGGCGCGCGCGTGCAGCCACTCCCACCACGGCTGGCCCTCGGCCGGGCCCGGCGCGCGCCACTGGTCGGCGAGCAGGCGGTCGGCGACGTGGTCGAGCAACGTGCGCTTGTCGGCGACGTGCCAGTAGAGCGTCGGGGCGCTGACGCCGAGCTCGCGGGCGAGGCGGCGCAGCGACAGCCCCTCCAGACCCACCTCGCCGAGCAGGTCGACCGCGGCGTCGACGACGGCGTCGCGGGTCAGCGCCATGGGTCCTCCTTGCCGTCTCTAACAGCGTGAGGGTACCGTCCCTAACGCTGTTAGGGAGGGATCATGGACGACACACCGGCGGTCGCGGTCCGCGGCCTGGTGAAGCGCTACGGCGAGGTCGAGGCGGTGCGCGGCATCGACCTCGAGGTCGCGCGCGGCGAGACCTTCGGCTTCCTCGGCCCGAACGGGGCCGGGAAGTCGACGACGATCAACATCCTGTGCACGCTGGTGGCGCCGACCGCGGGGGAGGCGCGCGTGGTCGGCCTCGACGCCGTGCGCGACCGGGCCGCCGTGCGCCGGCGCATCGGGCTGGTGTTCCAGGACCCGACGCTCGACGGGCCCATGTCGGGTGAGCAGAACCTGCGCTTCCACCAGGAGCTCTACGGCGTCGACCGCCGGCGCGCTCCCGCGCGGCGCGAGGAGGTGCTGCGCACCGTCGGGCTCTGGGAGCGCCGGGCCGACCCCGTCACGACGTACTCCGGCGGGATGCGGCGGCGCCTCGAGATCGCGCGCGGCCTCCTGCACTCGCCGCAGGTGCTCTTCCTCGACGAGCCGACGATCGGGCTCGACCCGCAGACGCGCAGCTCGATCTGGGCCTACCTCGCGGAGCTCCACCGTAACCCCAAAGATCTTGGACATGAGGAGATCACGGTCTTCGTCACCACCCACTACATGGACGAGGCCGAGCACTGCGACCGGATCGCGATCATGAACGAGGGCCGGATCGTCGCGCTCGACACCCCGGACGCGCTGAAGGCGCAGGTCGGGGCGGACCGCGTCACGATCACCACCGACGACGACGAGGCCGCGCTGCAGGCGCTGCGCTCCGAGTTCGGCCTCGAGGGGGCGGTGCGCGAGGGCGCGGTGACGCTGCGCGTGCCCGACGGCGCCGGCTTCGTGCCCCGTCTGTTCGCCCGGCTCGGCGTGGGGATCCGGTCGGTGACCGTCACCCGGCCCAGCCTCGACGACGTCTTCCTGGCCCACACCGGCACGACGATCCGCGACGCGGAGGCCGGCGCGGGCGCGAGCATGCACCCGATGGCCGCCCGGATGAGGGGACGCTGATGACCACCGAGGAGATGTCGGGCCTGCGGACCGAGGCGGTCCGCGTCCCCGAGAGCAGCCTCGCCACCGAGGCCCGCGCGGCCGCGGTGGTGTGGCAGCGGGAGATGATCCGGTTCGTCAAGGACCGGGCGCGCATCCTGTCGTCGCTGGCCCAGCCGCTGCTGTTCCTGTTCGTGCTGGGCAGCGGGCTGGGCTCGCTGCTCGGCACCGGCGCGGGCACCGGCTCCGTCGCGTTCACGACGTTCCTGTTCCCCGGGGTCATGGCCATCTCGGTGCTGTTCACCGCCGCCTTCGCCGGCATCTCGATCGTCTGGGACCGCGAGTTCGGGTTCCTGCGCGAGATGCTCGTGGCGCCCGTCTCGACGGCGTCGATCCTCGTCGGCAAGGCGCTGGGCGGCGCCACCGTCGCGACGCTGCAGTGCCTGGTGCTGCTCGCGCTGGCCGGGCTGGTGGGCGTGCCCTACGACCCGCTGATGCTGCTGGCGATGATCGGCCTGATCTTCCTCATGGGCCTGATGATCACGGCCCTGGGCCTGGTGCTGGCGGCGCGGGTGCGCCAGGTGCAGTCGGCGATGCCGCTCGTGCAGCTGGTGATCACACCGCTGATGTTCCTGTCCGGGGCGCTGTTCCCGCTCTCGGGCCTGCCGACGTGGCTCGCCGTGCTCACCCACGTCAACCCGATGACCTACGCCGTCGAACCGCTGCGCTCGGTGGTCTTCGACCACCTCGACGTCGACGCCGCCACCCGCGCGCGCTTCGACCCGGGCATCGTCTGGGGGACGTGGCCGGTGCCGATCGCCCTGCAGATCCTCATCACGGTCGCGTCGTGCGTGTTGCTGCTCGGGCTCGCGGTGTGGCGGTTCCGCCGGACGGAGTGAGCCTCAGGCCTCGGGGCCGAGCGGGAGGCCGAGCAGGGCGTTCTCGATGACCTCGGGCAGCGCCGGGTGGATCCAGTACTGCTTCTCGGCCATGGTGCGCGCGTCGAGGCCGAAGGTGATGGCCTGGATCAGCGGCTGGATCAGGGTCGAGGCCTCCGGGCCCATCATGTGGGCGCCGAGCAGGGTGCCGTCGGGGCGGGCGATCAGCTTGACGACGCCGGTGGTGTCCTCCATGGCCCAGCCGAAGGCGACGTCGCCGTAGTTCTGGGTCTTGGTGACGTAGGGGATGCCGCGGTCGCGGCAGTCCTGCTCGCGCAGGCCGATCGCGGCGATCTGCGGGTCGGTGAACACCGCGGCCGGGACGTGGGCGTTGTTCACCGACCGCGGGTCGTCGGGGTGCAGCAGGTTGTGCCGCACGATCGAGGCCTCGTGGTTGGCGACGTGCTTGAGCTGGAACTCCGAGCTGATGTCGCCCAGCGCCCACACGCCCGGCGCGGTGGTGCGCTGCTGCTCGTCGACGACGATGCGCCCGTCGGGGTGCAGGTCGAGCCCGCCTGCGGCGGCGTCGAGCAGGTCGGCGTTGGGGATGCGCCCGGTGGCCACGAGCAGGGCGTCGCCCTCGATGGCGCCGTGGCGGCAGTGCAGCACCACGGTGCCGTCCTCGCGCTGCTCGGCCGGGGCGGTGGGCGCGGCGTCGAGCAGCACGTTCCAGCGCTGCTGGGCCAGCGCGGTGAAGCGTGCGGAGATCTCCTCGTCCTGCTCGCGCAGCAGCGCCGTGCCGCGGGTGGCGACGGTGACCTCGGAGCCCAGCGCGGAGAACACGTGGGCGAACTCGGCGGCGATGTAGCCGCCGCCGACGATCGTGAGGCGCCGGGGCACCTCGTCGAGGCGCATGACGTCGTCGCTGGTGTGGAACGGCACCCCGCTGTCACCGATGCTGTCCGGGATCGACGGGCGGGCGCCGGCGGCGACGACGACGCGGTCGGCGGTGATGGTGGTGGGCGCGCCACCGTCGGTGGGGGTCACGCGCAGCGTGCGGTCGCCGGTGAAGGCGGCGTGCCCGAGGTAGACCGTGGTGTTGGGCAGCCCGTGCTCGCGGTAGCGCTGCCCGCCGGCGGCGATCGGGTCGATGCGCCCGAACACCCGGTCGCGGATGTCGGCCCAGCGGACCTTGTCGATCGTGGCGTCCACGCCGTAGATGCCGGCCCGACGGATGGTCTGGGCGACGTCGGCGGCGTAGACGTACATCTTCGTCGGGATGCAGCCCACGTTGAGGCAGGTGCCGCCGAAGACCCCGTGCTCGACGATCGCGACGTCGAGGTCGGCGAATCGGTCGTCCGGGATCGTGTTGCCCGAGCCGGTGCCGATGATGACGAGGTCGTGGTGGGGCACGGGTCCACGGTAATCCGCGGTGAACGGTCGCGACGAGCGGTCAAAGATCGACCGCTCGTCGGTGGTCATTGACCGCTCGTCGCGCTCCGGCCACTCCATGGTGACGTTTGTCGACGAAAATCGACCGTTCACCGTCGCTCGGCGGAGCGAACCTTCCCCTCCTCGCCTTGTCCGGGCTCCCGGCGACTGCTGTCGTCTCTCCCGGCGAACGACCGCTGGGCCGAACGGTCCTCAACAGAGCGCCGAACGGTCCAGAACGGCGGAGGGGCGGGGCGGATGACGAACGGCGTGCGCGGCGGGCTGACGGTGCTCGTACGGACCCTCGTGCTCGCCGGGGTGGCGCTGCTGCTCACGCTGGCCGGAGCGGCGGGTGCCTGGGCGACCGAGGCCACGACGCCCGACGACGACCCCGGGACGGACGCCGACACGACATCGGGCCTGGTCGTCGACGCCGGCGTCCGCGTCGTCGGCGGGGCGCGCACGTCGACCGACGAGCACCCCTGGGCGGTGTTCCTCACCGACGCCGCCGGCTTCCAGTTCTGCGGCGGCACCCTCGTCACGCCGACCAAGGTCGTCACCGCGGCGCACTGCATGGCGACGACGACCGCGCCGCAGGTCAAGGTGGTGGCCGGACGCGACGACAAGCAGTCGACCGCGGGGGAGACCTCGGCGGTGGCCTCGGCGTGGGTCAGCCCCGAGTTCGAGGGCGTCGGGCGGGGCACCGACCTCGCGGTGCTGACGCTCGCGACGCCGAGCACCCGCACGCCGCTGCCGCTGGCCCGGCCGGGCGACGAGGCGCTCTACGCCGACGGGCGCGCGGCCCAGGTCTACGGCTGGGGCGCGACGGCGGAGACCGCGGCGCCCTCGCGCTTCCTGCTCACCGCGACCGTGCCGATGCGCGGCGACGACTACTGCCGCGCGGGCGACCAGACCTTCGACGCCCGCCGCCTGACCTGCGCGGGCTTCGACAGCGGCGGCGTCGACTCGTGCCAGGGCGACTCGGGCGGCCCGCTGGTGGCCGCCGGGAAGCTGATCGGGGTGACGTCGTTCGGCGACGGCTGCGCCCGCGCCGGCCGCCCCGGCTACTACGTGCGCATCGCCGCGGTGAGCGACGTGCTGGCGGCTCACCTCACGTGAGTGATCTTCTGAGCCATAGCTCAGAAGATCACGCACATGGACGTGCGGACCGGCGGGCAGGCCGGTCCGGCGAGACGGTGGCGGGACCCGGACCACATGCCCCCGGTCCGGGTCCCGCGCCGTGGTCACCTTCATCTCAGCGATCGCTCAGATGTCGTGGGTTAGGGTCGGCCGACCCCGCTCCGACGCCCCTGAGGACCCCCGTTGCCCTTCCCGTTCTCGGCCGTGGTCGGCCACGAGGACCTGCGTCTGGCCCTCATGCTCACCGCGGTCGACCCGGGCATCGGCGGGGTGCTGGTGCGCGGGGAGAAGGGCACGGCGAAGACGACGATCGTGCGGGCGCTGGCCACGCTGCTGCCGCCGGTCGAGGTCGTCGCCGGTGACCGCTTCTCGGCCGACGTCGACGCCGGCGAGCACAGCCCCGACGGACCGTTCCCCGCCGGCGCGCCTCGCGAGCGGCGCCCGGTGCGGCTCGTGGAGCTGCCGGTCGGTGCCTCGGAGGACCGGGTCACCGGGTCGCTGGACCTCGAGGAGGTCCTCGCCCACGGCCGCACCGCCGTGCGTCCCGGGCTGCTCGCGGCCGCGCACCGGGGCGTGCTCTACGTCGACGAGGTCAACCTGCTCCACGACCACCTCGTCGACCTCCTCCTCGACGCCGCCGCCACGGGCCGCGCCCACGTCGAGCGCGACGGCGTCTCGCTGACCCACCCCGCGGCGTTCCTGCTGGTCGGCACGATGAACCCGGAGGAGGGCGAGCTGCGGCCCCAGCTGCTCGACCGCTTCGGGCTCACCGTGCACGTCGCCGCCTCGCGCGACGTCGCCCTGCGCACCGAGGTCGTGCGGCGCCGCCTGGCCCACGACGCCGACCCCGGGGGGTTCGCCGCCCGGTTCGCCGCCGACGAGGACGCCCTGCGCGCCCGCCTCGTCGACGCCCGCGCCCGGCTGGCGGCGGTGGCGCTGCCCGACGCCGAGCTCGTCCGCATCTCCGCGCTGTGCGCCGAGGTGCAGGTCGACGGGATGCGCGCCGACGTCGTCCTCGCCCGCACCGCCGTCGCGCACGCCGCGTGGCGCGGGGCGGACGCGGTGGACGCCGACGACGTGCGCGCCGCCGCCCGCCTCGCCCTGCCTCACCGGCGCCGCCGCGACCCGTTCGACGAGCCGCACCTCGGCGACGACGAGCTCGACCAGGCCATGGAGCGGGCGGACGAGGCGGCGGCCGAGGAGCCGGAGCCGCCCGAGCCGCCGGAGGGCGGTCCTGACGGCGAGGGACCGGACGACGGCGGCCCCGACGATCCCGGACCCGACGGCGGCGGCCCCGGCGGTGGCGGCGGCGCCCCACCCCCGGCGGGCGACGCGCCGCCGGCGCCGCCACCCCCGCCGCCCTCGAACGGCGACGGCGACTCCTCGAGCCCCACCCGCGAGGACCCCGAGCCCGCCGGGGTACCGGTCGGCGCGCCGGCGTCCACGCGGCTGCGGGCGCGGCGGTTCGAGGTCCGCGGCACCGGCGAGGGCGCGCCCGGCCGCCGCTCGCGGGCCCGCGGACGCCAGGGCCGCACCGTGCGGACGGTGCCCGAGGCCCGCGAGGCCCAGGAGACACTGACGCTGCACGTGCCCGCCACCGTGCTCGCCGCGGTGGGACGGGGTGCCGGGCGCCAGGTCGAGCGCGCCGACCTGCGCCACGCGGTGCGCGAGGGCCGCGAGGGCAACCTCGTGCTGTTCTGCGTCGACGCGTCGGGGTCCATGGCCGCGCGGAAGCGGATGAGCGCGGTGACCGGGGCCGTCGCGGCGCTGCTGCGCGACGCCTACCAGCGCCGGGACCGCGTGGGCGTGGTGACGTTCCGCGGGACCTCGGCGACCGTGGCCCTGCCGCCGACCACCTCGGTGCACGCCGCCCACGCCCGCCTGCACGACCTGCGCACCGGCGGGCGCACCCCGCTCGCGGACGGCCTGCGCACGGCGCGGGCGGTCCTGCGCACCGAGCGCACCCGCGACCCGCGCCGCCGCGGGCTGCTCGTGGTGCTCACCGACGGGCGGGCGACGGCGTCCGGTGGGCTCGACGCGGCGCTCGACGCGGCCCGGGGGCTCGCGCGCGACGCGGGCGCGGCCGGGCGGGGCGCGAGCATGAGCACGGTCGTCGTCGACTGCGAGTCGGGGCCCGTGCGCCTCGGGCTCGCCGGTCGCGTGGCCGGCACGGCCGGCGGCACCGTTGTCACCCTCGACGACCTGACCGGCGAGTCGGTGGCCGGCGTCGTGGAGCAGTTCCGCGCCTCGTGAGCGATCTTTGGGCCTATGGGCCCAAAGATCGCTCACATACGGAAGGAGCAGACCAGTGCCGCAGGGGGTCCCCGCGACGGTGCCGCAGGACGGGCTGACGACGCGCCAGCGCCGGCGCCGGCCGCTGCTCGTCGTGCACACCGGCGTCAACAAGGGCAAGTCGACCGCCGCGTTCGGGCTGGCGCTGCGCCAGTGGACCGCCGGATCGTCGATCGCCGTGTTCCAGTTCGTGAAGTCGGCGAAGTGGCGGGTGGGCGAGGAGACCGCGCTGCGCGCCCTCGGCGACGTCCACCGCGACACCGGCCAGGGCGGGCCGGTCGAGTGGCACAAGATGGGCGAGGGCTGGTCGTGGTCGCGCAAGCAGGGGTCCGAGGAGGACCACGCGGCGGCCGCGCGGGAGGGCTGGGCGGAGATCCGGCGCCGGCTCGAGGCGTCGGCGCACGACTTCTACGTGCTCGACGAGTTCACCTACCCGCTGAAGTGGGGCTGGGTCGACGTCGACGAGGTGGTCGCGGTGCTGCGTGACCGGCCGGGCCACCAGCACGTCGTGGTCACCGGCCGGGACGCCCCGGAGGCGCTGGTCGACGCGGCGGACCTCGTCACGGAGATGACCAAGATCAAGCACCCGATGGACGCGGGGCAGAAGGGGCAGAAGGGCATCGAGTGGTGATCCTCCCGGCTCGTGTGGTGATCGCCGCGCCCTCCTCGGGCAGCGGCAAGACCACCGTGACCACGGGCCTGCTCGGCGCCCTCGCCGCCCGGGGCACCGCGGTCGCGCCGTTCAAGGTCGGCCCCGACTACGTCGACCCCGGCTACCACGCGCTGGCCGCCGGGCGTCCCGGCCGCAACCTCGACCCCGTCCTCGTCGACCCCGCGACGCTGCCCGGGCTCGTCGTGCACGGCGCCCGCGGCGCGGAGCTGGCCGTGGTCGAGGGCGTCATGGGGCTGTTCGACGGGCGTAGCGGCACCGACCCCGACAGCGACGGCTCCACCGCGCACGTCGCCCGCATGCTCGACGCGCCGGTGGTGCTCGTCGTCGACGCCCGCGGCCAGTCCCGCTCGGTCGCCGCGCTGCTGGCCGGCTTCCGGGACTTCGACCCCCGCCTGCGCCTGGGCGGGGTGATCCTCAACCGGGTCGGGACGAACCGCCACGAAGAGGTCCTGCGCGCGGCGTGCGCCGAGGTCGGCCTGCCGGTGCTCGGCGTGCTGCCGCGCCGCGCGGAGCTGGCGGTGCCCTCGCGGCACCTGGGCCTCGTCACCGCCGCCGAGCACGGGGGCGCGGCGCGCGCCGCCGTCGACGCCATGGCCGCGCTGGTCACCGAGCACGTCGACCTCGACGCCGTCGCGGCGCTCGCCCGCTCGGCCCCGCCGACGCCCGCGACCGCCTGGGACCCCGCCGCGGAGATCGGCGCGCCCGTGACCGGCGAGCCGGTCGTCGCGGTCGCGGGCGGGTCGGCGTTCACGTTCGGCTACCCCGAGCACGCCGAGCTGCTCGCCGCCGGCGGGGCGCGCGTCGTCACCGTCGACCCCGTGCGCGACGAGGCGCTCCCGACGGGCACCGCGGGCCTCGTCCTGCCCGGCGGGTTCCCCGAGGAGCACGCCGAGGCCCTCAGCGCGAACGCCCCGCTGCGCGCGGCCGTGCGGGCCTTCGCCGCGTCCGGCGCGCCCGTGCACGCCGAGTGCGGCGGGCTGCTCTACCTGTCGCGCTCGCTGGACGGCGCCCCGATGTGCGGGGTGCTCGACGCCGACGCCGCGATGGGACCGCGGCTGTCGCTGGGCTACCGCACCGCCACCGCCTGCGCGGACTCCCCGTTCGCCGCGGCCGGCGAGACGGTCACGGGCCACGAGTTCCACCGCACGGTCGCCGTCCCGCGCGCCGGCGCCGACGCCGCGTGGCGCTGGGACGGCGCGGAGCCCGAGGGGTTCGTCGCCGGCGGCGTCCACGCGTCCTACCTGCACACCCACCCCGCCGGCCGGCCCGGCGGTGTCGCACGATGGCTGCGCCACGTCGCGAGCCACGTCACGGATCGGAGGGCCTCGTGACAGATCGCCACGTCACCGATCGCCACGTCACCGTCGAGGGCCGCACCGTCGCCCTCACCGAGCACGGCGACCCCGACGGTGCCCCGGTGTTCCTCTTCCACGGCACGCCCGACAGCCGGCTGGGCAAGGAGTTCACCGACGCCCCGGCGCGCGAGCGCGGCCTGCGCGTGATCTGCCCCGACCGCGGCGGCATCGGTGGCTCCGACCCGCTGCCGGACCGGACGATCGCGGGCTACGCGGGCGAGGTGCTCGCGCTGGCCGACGTGCTCGGCGTCGACCGCTTCGCGACGGTCGGCTACTCCGCCGGCGGGCCCTTCGCCCTCTCCTGCGCCGCCGGGTGCGGGACGCGGATCACCGGGACCGCGCTGATGGCCGGCGCCGGCCCGATCGACGACCGGCCCGGCGCGAAGGAGGGGCTCGCGCCGTCGGACCTCGACGCGGTCCGGCTCGTCGAGGAGCACCCCCACCGCGAGGCGCTGCTGCTGCGGTTCCAGAAGTGGGCGACGCAGCTCGCGCCCTCGTCCGCGGTCGACCAGGTCTCGTCCGAGCTCTCGGCGCCGGACCGGGAGTTCCTCGCCCGCCGCCCCGCCGGCGAGGAGATGACCTTCTTCGTCGAGGCGCTGCGCCAGGGCCCCGCGGGCGTGATGGACGAGTACCGCCTCTGGGCGGGCCCGTGGCACCTCCAGTGGTCGGCGGTCGCCACGCCCGTCGAGATCTTCCAGGGGGAGGACGACGGGATGGTGCCGATGCACCACGCGGAGGACATCGCGTCGCGCCTGCCGCCGGGGACCGCCCGGATCCACCGCCTGCCCGGCGTCGGGCACCTCTCGATCCAGGACCACGTCGGCGACGTCCTCGACGCCCTGACCACCCCGTAGATGCTGGTCCTCGGCGTCGGGATCGAGCCGGGCACCCCGCTCGCGCACCTGCGCGAGGCCGTCGACGCGCTCGGGCTCGCCGGGTTCGACGTCGTGGCCACCATCGACCGGCGTGCGGCCGAGCCGGCGGTGCTCGCCCTCGCCGCGGGCCGAGCTCTGCGGACCTACCCCGCCGCGGTGCTCGACGCCGTCGACGTCCCGCACCCCTCGGCCGTCGTGCGCCGCCTGACCGGCACGGGCAGCGTCGCCGAGGCCGCCGCCGTGCTGGCGGCCCGCGAGGTGGGCGAGGGGGTGCTCGTGACGCCCAAGCAGCGCGGGCGGGGCGTCACGGTCGCGGTGGCGCGCTGAGTCCCGGCATGGCGTGACCGGCCGGGACTCACGCTGCAGCCCGCGACGCGCGAGGATGACCACCATGAGCGAGCAGTACGGCGCCCCGTCGCCCGCCGACGGGCCCACGACGCCGGGGACGGCGGCGGTCCGCCCCGACGCGGTCCGGGCGGCGCGCACCCCGCCCTCCGAGCCGGTCACCGTCCCCGACGGCGCGGCCGCCTCCCGCCCGCGGGCACGGGTGTCGCCGGGACGCACCAAGGTGGGCGGCGCCTGGATCGGGCTGATCCTCGGCGCGGTCGTCCTGGTGTTCCTGCTCGTGTTCATCCTGCAGAACCTCGACCCCGCCCGCGTGCAGTTCCTCGGCATGGAGGGGACGCTGCCGCTGGGCATCTGGCTGCTGTTCGCGGCGATCGCCGGGGTGCTGCTGCTCGCGATCCCGGGGCTCGGGCGCATGGTGCAGTGGCGCCGCGCCGGTCGCTCGGGACGGCGGCGCCCGTGAGCGCCACCCTGCGCCTCGCCGGCGCCCCGCTGCCGCTCGTCGGGCGCGGGCGGGCCTACGTCTGCGGCATCACGCCCTACGACACCACCCACCTCGGCCACGCGGCGACGTTCGTGTGGGCCGACGTCGCGTCGCGGGTGCTGCGCCGCGTCGGGGTCGAGCTCGTCAGCTGCCGCAACGTCACCGACGTCGACGACGTCCTCGACGCCGCCGCCGAGCGGGCCGGGGCGCGGTTCGACAGCTTCGCCGCGGTCGGCCAGTTCCGCTTCGACCACGACATGGCCGCCCTCGGGGTGCGCGCGCCGACCCACGAACCGCGCGCCCACAACCACGTCGACGGCGTCGTCGCCCTCGCCGCCGCGCTGCTCGAGCGGGGCGCGGCCTATGAGCGCGACGGGGCGGTGCTCTTCCGCGCCGGGCAGGTCGCGGCCCCGCCGGTGCCCGCCGACCCCGACGAGACGTCGTCCGAGGCCCCCTGGCCGGACGCCGACGACCCCGACGACGCCCTGGTCTGGCGGCCCGCGACGCCGGGGGAGGCGGCCTGGCCGAGCCCGTGGGGTGACGGGCGCCCGGGCTGGCACGCGGAGTGCGCCGCGATGGCGCTCACGGTGCTCGGGCCGGCGGTGGACCTGCACATCGGCGGCGCCGACCTGCGCCACCCGCACCACACCCACCAGGCCGCCATGGTCGAGGCCGTCACGCAGGTGCGCCCGTTCGCCCGCGCCCGGCTGCACGTCGGGACGGTGCGCATCGACGGGCAGAAGATGGCGAAGTCGGCGGGCAACCTGCTGCTCGTCGGCGAGCTGCTCGAGAACCACCCGGCCGCCGCCGTGCGCCTGCTGCTGCTCGACCGGCCCTGGGCCCGCGCCTGGGACGTCGTGCCCGGCGCCCTCGACCAGGCCGCCGCCCGCCTCGAGCGCCTCTACGGCGCGGCCGCGCGTCCCGGGGGAGCGGACGCGGGCGCGGACGCCGTGCTCGCGCGCCTGCTCGACGACCTCGACGTCCCCGGCGCCCTCGCGGTCGCCGAGGACGAGGGCGGCGTCGCCGCGCGCACGGCGCTGGCGGTGCTCGGGCTGGCCTGACCCTGGGGCGGGTGGTGCGGGTGGTGCTGGTGTTTCGGCCAGGACCTTCCGCGTGTCGGGGCGCGGCACGCCGGATCTCGCCCGGCGCCCACCTACCGTGAGCCCGCGCGCCGTGGGAGGCCGTGTGACGCCTCGGCGGCGGGAGGGGAGGTGGCCTCGTGGTGGCTGGCACCCGGTGGTGGCGTCGCGACGACGCCGGGGCCGGCACCGACGTCTGGGGCGGGCCGGACGAGGTGACCGTCGCGCCCGGACCGCGCACGGATCCCGAGGACGCCGACGACGCGGGGGACACGGCGCGCCGGGACCGCGAGCGGGCGGCGCAGGAGCACGCGGAGCGCGAGCAGGCGGAGCGTGCGGAGCGGGAGCGCAGTGAGCGCAGTGAGCGGGAGCGGGCGGGGCAGGCCGAACGGGAACGTGCGGAGCAGGCGGAGCGGGAGCGTGCGGAGCAGGCGGAGCGCGAGCGCGCGGAGCAGGCCGAGCGGGAACGGGCCGAGCAGGCCGAGCGGGAACGCGCCGAGCAGGCCGAGCGTGAGCGCGCCGAACAGACCGAGCGCGAGGAGCGCGAGCGCGCCGAGCAGGCCGAGCGCGAGCGCGTCGACCGCCTCCAGCGGGAGCGCGAGGAGCAGCAGCGCGAGGACCGCGAGCGCCGGGAACGCCAGCGCGCGGAGCAGGAGCGCCGGGTCGCCGCGCGCCAGGAGCAGGCTCGCCGCGAGCGCGAGGAACGCGAGCGCCGCGAGCAGGAAGAGCGGGCCGGGTCCGACGACACGACCCTGATCCCGCTCGCCCACGAGCCCGTGGTCGACGACCAGGACCGGGTGAGCACGCTGCCCGGCGCCGAGACCGTCCCGCCCGCGCTGGCGCGGGACGCCGCGGCGCGCGAGGCCGCCGCCCGCGAGGCCGCCGCGGCGGACCGCAAGCGCCGGCGCCGCCGGGTCCTGTCGGTGTTCCTGGTGGCCCTGCTCGCCGTGGCCGCGGTGTGGATCCTGCCGCGCCTCGTGGCGCTGGCGCTCTCGCTGGTCACCGCACTGGGTGGCGCCGTCGCCCCCGACCCCGTCCCGGCGTCGACCCCGGTCGTCGCGGCCGCCGCCCCCGCCCCCGACGCGCCGCGTCCTGAGCTGCCCCGCGGGGGGACGACCATCGCCCCGGGGCAGCGGGTCGTCGTGATGCGCGTCGACCCCGTCGCGACGCCCGAGGAGACCGCCGACCGCCTCGACGCGACGGCCACCCCGTTCACCACCACCGACCGCGGGGTCCTGCCGGCCCTCGAGCTGCCGGTGCACGACGCCGTCGCCGACGCGGGCGCCGCCTGGCAGCGCCTCGCGGTGACCCGCGCCCACCGCCAGGTGCTGCTGCTCGCCGTGGCGACCGGTCCCACCGGCGTCGGCGAGGCGATCGACCCCTGGGAGCGGCTGCTGCGCGAGCCCGACGTGGGCCTCGCCCTCGACGCCCCCGGGCCCCTGCCGCCCGAGGAGATCGCCAGGACGAGCGATCGTCTTGCCGGGCTCGTGCGCGACGCCGGCCTGCCCCAGAAGCTCCTCGTCGTCCCCGCAATCGCGGCGGGGCCGGCCGTGCCCGCCGAGGTCGCCCTCGTCGCCGTGCCGGGCGACGCGGTGTCGGCGCCGGTGCTGCGCGGCGTCGTCCTCCCGCCCGGCGGCCCCGCCCCGCGCGAGGTGCTCGCCGCCGCGCCGTCCCCGGACGTCGTGCTCCTGCGCTGAGCATGATCGCTCCCGCTGCTCCGGGGAGCCCGTTGAGCGGGTCCGACGGAGCACCCGGAGCGATCACCCCCTGGCCGCCCGCGCGAACGCGGACTCCGCGCGCACAGAGGCAGCGAACCGCCCGTTCGCTGCGGTCGACGAAGGCGGCAGTCCGCGGGCAACCGGCTTCCGCCGCGTCGTTACGCTCGGTCCATGGCACGAGGCGTCACGCGCATGTCGGGATTGTTCCTGCGCACGCTGCGCGAGGACCCGGCCGACGCCGAGGTGGTCAGTCACAAGCTGCTCGCGCGCGCCGGCTACGTCCGCCGCGTGGCGCCCGGCATCTACTCGTGGCTACCGCTGGGGATGAAGGTGCTCGCCCGCATCGAGACGGTCATCCGCGAGGAGATGGACGCCATCGGCGGCCAGGAGGTGCACTTCCCCGCGCTGCTGCCGAAGGAGCCCTACGAGGCGACCGGCCGCTGGACCGAGTACGGCGACGCGCTCTTCCGTCTCAAGGACCGCAAGAAGGCCGACTACCTGCTCGGGCCCACGCACGAGGAGATGTTCACCCTCATGGTCAAGGGGGAGACCAGCTCCTACCGCGACTTCCCGGTGACGCTCTACCAGGTCCAGACCAAGTACCGCGACGAGGAGCGCCCGCGCGCGGGCATCCTGCGCGGGCGCGAGTTCACGATGAAGGACTCGTACTCGTTCGACCTGTCCGACGAGGGGCTGCAGGCGTCCTACGACGCGCACCGCGAGGCCTACCTGCGCATCTTCGCCCGCCTGGGGCTCGACGTGCAGATCGTGTCCGCCATGTCCGGGGCGATGGGCGGCTCGGCGTCGGAGGAGTTCCTCGCCCCGTGCGAGGCCGGTGAGGACACCTACGTGCGGGCCCCGGCGACGGGCTACGCCGCCAACGTCGAGGCCGTCACCACGCCCGCGCCGCCGGAGCAGTCGATCACCGACAAGCCCGAGGCGGTCGTGTACGACACCCCGGACACGCCGACCATCGACACGCTCGTCGCCCACGTCAACGGTCTCGGCCTGGGCCGCGAGTTCACCGCCGCGGACACCCTGAAGAACGTCATGGTCAAGACGCGCCTGCCCGGGACCTCGGAGTGGACGCTGCTCGGCGTCGGCGTGCCGGGCGACCGCGAGGTGGACATGAAGCGCCTCGAGGCCGCCGTGTCGCCCGCCGAGGTCGCGCTGCTCGAGGACGCCGACTTCGCCGCGAACCCCTACCTCACCAAGGGCTACATCGGGCCGGTCGGGCTCGCGAAGAACGGCGTGCGCTACCTCGTCGACCCCCGCGTCGTCACCGGCACCGCCTGGGTCACCGGCGCCGACGAGCACGGCCGCCACGTCGTCGACCTCGTCGCCGGCCGCGACTTCACCCCCGACGGCACCATCGAGGCCGCCGAGGTCCGCGAGGGCGACCCCTCGCCCGACGGCGGCGGCCCGCTGGTCGCCGCGCGCGGCATCGAGATGGGCCACATCTTCCAGCTCGGCCGCAAGTACGCCGAGGCGCTCGGGCTGTCCGTGCAGGGCGCGGACGGCAAGCCGACCACGATCACGATGGGGTCCTACGGCGTCGGCGTCACCCGCGCCGTCGCGGCGATCGCCGAGCAGCACGCCGACTCCAAGGGCCTGGTGTGGCCGGCGGAGGTCGCGCCGTACGCGGTGCACCTCGTCATCGCCGGCAAGGACCCGGCCCAGGCCGAGGCGGCCGGGGCGATCGCCGACGGCCTCGCCGCCGAGGGTCTCGAGGTGCTGCTCGACGACCGCAAGGCCTCGCCCGGCGTGAAGTTCGCCGACGCCGAGCTGCTGGGCATGCCGACCACGCTCACGGTGGGGCGGGGCCTGGCGAACGGGGTCGTCGAGGTCACCGACCGGGCCTCGGGCGTGCGGCGCGAGGTGCCGGTCGACGACGTGGTCGCGGAGCTCACCGGCCGGGCCTGACGCCGGCCGCCGGGGTCAGGCGCGCGCGGCCCGGCGCTCCATGCCCACCGACACCGCGAGGATCCCGAGCCCCAGCAGCGGCAGCGCGGCGCCCACGGCGGCCGGGGCGTCGTAGCCCAGGCCCGAGGCGAGCACGACCCCGCCGAGCGCGGCGCCCACCGCGTTGGCCACGTTGAACGCCGAGTGGAAGCTGGCGGCGGCCAGCGACGGGCCCTCGGCGGCGAAGTCGATGAGCCGCCCCATCAGCGCCGGCCCGGCCGACAGGCCCACGAACCCGAGCGCGAAGAGCCCGACCGACGCGGCGATCGCGTCGTGCGCGGCGAAGACGAACGCCACGAGCACGCCGGCGTAGGCCACCAGCGCGAGCGCGATGGTCAGCCGCGGCGCGCGCTCGGCGAAGCGTCCGCCCGCGACGTTGCCGATCGTCATGCCGACGCCGAGGGCGCCGAGCATCAGCGGGACGGTCGTGGGCGAGACGCCGGCCTGGTTGGTGAGGATCGGGTTGATGTAGCTGTACACCGCGAACAGGCCGCCGAAGCCGGCGGCGATGACGCCGAGGGTCAGCCACACCTGCGGGCGGTAGAGGGCGGTGAGCTCGCCACGGATGCTGCCGCCGCCGGCCTCGCGGGCGTTCGGCACGAGGGTGACGACCGCGAGCACCGTGACCAGCGCGACGAGCGTCACGGCCCAGTAGGCGCTGCGCCAGCCGAACGTCTCGCCCAGCCAGGTGGCCGCGGGCACGCCGACGATGTTGGCGATCGTCAGCCCGAGCATCACGGTCGCCAGCGCCCGCGCCCGCTTCGCCGGGGGCACCAGCGCGGACCCGAGGACGGCGGCCGCCCCGAAGTACGCCCCGTGCGGCAGGCCCGACAGGAAGCGCAGGCCCACGAAGGGCACGAACGACGGCGCCACGGCCGACAGGGCGTTGAAGACGACGAGGGCGACGGCCAGCACGAGCACCATCTGCTTGCGCGGCCAGCGGGCCCCGACGAGCGTGATCAGCGGGGCGCCCACGACCACGCCGAGCGCGTAGGCGCTGATCGCGATGCCGGCGGTGGGCACCGAGACGCCGAGATCGGAGGCGAAGCCGGGCAGCACGCCCATGCTGGCGAACTCGGTGGTGCCGATCGCGAGCCCGCCGAGGGCGAGCGCGGCGAGGCTGACGCCGACGGGGACGCGGGATCGACGGCTGGGGCGCTGCTCCGCGAGCGCGGTGGACGTCTCGGTGGCGGTCACGCGGTCACCTCCTGGGCGATCAGGTCCACGACGTCGTGCAGGGAGCCGATGGCGACGTCGGCCTCGACGCCGCGCAGGCCGGCAACGGTCGCGCCCGCAGCCCGGCCGGCGGCGACCCCGACGGCCGAGTCCTCGACGACGAGGCAGTCGGCCGGTCGGACGCCGAGCAGGTCGGCGGCGGTGAGGTAGCCCTCGGGGTCCGGCTTGCCCGCGGCGACCATGTCGCGCGGCACGAGCACGGGGAACTCCAGGCCCGCGGCCGCGAGCCGGGCGCGGGCGAGACGGGTGTCGGCGCTGGTGACGACGGCCCAGGGCGTGAACGTGGCCTCGAGGTGCGCGATGAGCTCGCGCGCCCCGGGTGCGGCGACGACGTCCGCGAGGTCGGTGTACTCGTGCTCGAGGTGGTCGCGGGCGGCGGCGGCGATCGTGGTCTCGTCGAGGTCGGGGCGGACCCGGCGGACCGTGGCGTCGGCGGGGTGCCCGGTCATGACGGCGAGCACCGCGTCCGGGTCGGCGCCCCAGCGGCCGGCCCAGGAGCGCCAGGAGCGCTCGACGGCGGCGTCGGAGTCCACCAGCGTGCCGTCCATGTCCAGCAGCACGCCCGTGAAGGCTCCGGCCACCGGACGTTCGAGCACCGCGGGGTGCAGCGTCACGGTAGGTCCTCTCCTGCGTCTCGACAATATCCTCGGTCTCCGAGCATAATCAGACCCATGACGGCGTCAACGGGGACGGGGCGTGAGCCCGGTCGCGCCCGGGTCGACCGCTGGCGCACGAAGGCGGAGGTGCTCGGCGAGGTCCGGCGCACGCCCGGGCTGACCCGGGTCGAGCTCGGGCGCCGTCTCGGGCTGTCGAGCGCGTCGGTCACCGAGACGGTGACGCGCCTGCGCGACGCCGGCTGGATCACCGAGCGCCGCGCGCCGGTCCAGGGGCGCGGGCGTCCCACCACCTGCCTGGGACCCTGCCCCGACGGCCCGCGGGTGGTCGCGGTGGACGTGCGCCACGAGGACTGGCGGGTGGGGCTCGCGGGTCTCGACGGCGAGGTCACCGGGGTCGTCGGCGCCCGGCACGACCGCGAGCCCGAGCAGGTCGCCGCCGCCCTGCGCGAGGCCGTGGCCCGGGTCGCCGCGGGGCACCGCGTCGTGGCCGTCGGGCTCGCCGCGCCGGCGCCCGTGTCGATCGAGGGCCTGGTCAGCGCCGGCGAGCTGGCCTGGGACGCCGTCGACCTCGCGTCGGTCGCGGCCGCGCTGGGCCCGGTGCCGCTGCGCGTGGGCAACGACGCCACGCTCGCCGGCGTCGCCGAGGCGCGCACGGGGGCGGCGGCGGGCGCGCACACGGCCGTCCACCTCATCGTCGAGGTCGGCCTCGGCGGGGCGCTGCTGCTCGACGGGTACCCGCACCTCGGCGCGCGCGGGGCGGCGGGGGAGTACGGGCACCTGCCGTTCGGCGACCCCGCCCGGCGCTGCGTGTGCGGCGCGACGGGCTGCTGGGGCTCCGACGTCGACGGCCGCGCGCTGGCCCGCCGGCTCGGCGACGACCCGCCCGCCGACCCCCGCTCCTACGGTGACGCCGTCCTCGCCCGCGCCGCGGGCGGGGAGGCGCGCGCCGTCGAGGCCGTCCGCGGGGTGGCCGCGTGCCTGGCGCGGGGCATCGCCGGCGTGGTGCACGTCCACGACCCCGACGTCGTCGTGCTCGGCGGGCTGGCCCGCGGGCTGCGCGCGTCGCCGGGGTTCGACGAGGCCTACACCGGCGCGCTCATGGCCTTCCGCCGTGACCGGCCGGTGCCCGTGCTCGACGCGCGGCACGGCGACGACGGCGCCCTGCTCGGGGCCGCGGCCCTGGCCCTGGACCACGCGACGAGTCCCGAGGGGCTCGCGGAGATCTGCGACTGACCCGACTAGGTGAGCAGGCTCAGGCGCACCTTGCGGGTGGGGTTGTCGGTGTTCGTGTCGACGAGGCACACCGACTGCCAGGTCCCCAGCGCCAGGCGCCCGCCGAGCACCGGCACCGACATCGACGGGGCGACGAGGGCGGGCAGCACGTGGTCGCGGCCGTGGCCGGGGGAGCCGTGGCGGTGCGACCAGCGGTCGTCGGCGGGCAGCAGCTCGCGCAGCTGGGTGAGCAGGTCGCCGTCGCTGCCGGCGCCGGTCTCGATGATCGCCACCCCGGCCGTGGCGTGCGGGACGAACACGTGCAGCAGCCCGTCGGCGGTGCCCGCCTCCTCCACGAACCGGGAGCACTCCCCGGTGATGTCGCGGACCGTCTCGCGGTCGCCGGTGCGGACCTGGATCTCCTCGCTGTACACGCCGACCGAGGGTAGGCGGGGAGCGCGCGCGGCGAGGGGCCAGAATGCCGCCGTGCAGCCCGAACCCCGCCAGGGACACCTCTCCGTCGCCGTCGTGACCGGTGCGGGTCGCGGGATCGGCGCGGGCCTCGCCGCGGCGCTCTCGGCCCGCGGCCACCACGTCGTCGTCACCGACGTCGACGGGGACGCCGCGCAGGCGACCGCCGAGACCCTCGACGGCCCCGCCACCGCGATGCCCCTCGACGTGCGCGACCCGTCCGCCCACCGGGCGGTGGCCCTGGCCGCGGCCGCGCTCGGCGACGTCCGGGTGTGGGTCAACAACGCCGGCGTGCTCTCGACGGCGCCGGCCTGGGAGGCCCGCGACGACGAGGTCACCACGACCTTCGAGGTGAACACCCTCGGCGTCGTGCACGGCAGCCGCGCGGCCGTGGACGTCATGCGCCGCGGCGACGTCCTCAACGTCGTCTCGCTCTCGGGCCTCGGGCCGACGCCGGGCTTCGCCCTCTACGGGGCGAGCAAGGCCGCCGCGCTGAGCTACTCCCAGGCCCTCGACATCGAGCTGGCCTCCGCGCGCCGCCCCATCCGGGTGCGCGCGCTGTGCCCCGACGTCGTCGACACCTCGCTGGTCAGCGCCGTCGCCCACCGGCCGAGCGCGGCCCTCCTGTTCACCGGGACCCGGCTGCTCTCGATCGACGAGGTGGTGGACGCCGCCATGGGCATGATCGGGTCGCGGCGCGCGATGCGGACCCTGCCCTCGTGGCGGGCGGCGCTGCAGCGCACCTCGGCGGCGCTGCCCGGCCTCGCGCGGGTGGCGGTGCCGATCGTGGCGCGGACGGGCGAGCGCCGCCGCCTGTCGCGGTAGGGAGACGCAGCGCAGCGGAGCTCGACCATCGGTACAGCCCCGCCGGGCGGGGGTCGTGATCGGAACGTGACCCGCTCGGCTACGTTGAGCGCGGTCCAAGTCCGGAGAACGTGGAGGATCGGATGCTGGTCCTGGCCCCCGATCCCCGTCTCGGTATCGCTCCGGAGCGGGTCTCGCGGCTGCGCGCGCTCCTGGACGCCGCGGCGGCCGAGGCGCGCGTTCCCGGTGTCGTCGTGGCGCTGCCCGGTGGCGCCGACGGCGTGCTCGACGCCGTGGTGGTGCGTCCCGACGGCGTGCTCGGTCTCGCCCCGCTGTCCGCGAGCGAGCGCGAGGCCGCCCGCGAGTCGGTCGCCGCGGGCGGCGGGCGTCTGGACACCCCGCCCACCGGGGTCGGCCGCGGTGCGCCGGGACCGACCGCCGTCTCCGTCGCCGAGGAGCTCGACCGCCTGCTCCTGCTGCCCGAGCCGTCCTGCGTGGCGCCGCGCCGGGTGCTCGGCACCCGGGACGACGGCGGTGCCGGGGACGGCCCCGACGACACCCGCGCCGCGCTCGTCGCGCCGGTCGGCTCGTTCCGGGTGATCGACGTCGAGGACCTGCGCCGGCTGCTGGTCGCCTTCCGCCTCGCCGAGCACGTGCCCGACGCCGCCCGGCTCGCCGAGGCCGGCTTCCTCGACCCCGAGACGCCCGCGGTGCACGCGGGCGCCGCGCCCGAGACCGCCCCCGTGCCGGTGCCGGACGACGGCCCCGCCGACACCTCGGGGTCACGCCACGGGTCCCTGCCCCGCACGGGACGCCTGCCGTCCACCGCCCCCGAGTCGTCGGGCCCGCCGTCCGGCCGGGCCATCGGGCTGCTCGCCGGCCCCGGGCGCGCCGGCCGCGCCGCTCGCGTGGCCCGCAGCCGCTACGGCGGCTCGCTGCCCGACTGGGTGTGGGGCTGGCGGGGCCTGACCGTCGCCGCCGTCGCCGCCTTCCTCGTGGCCCTCGCCCTGGCGATCCTCGTCGGCCGCGCGGCCACCGGCGGCGGCGAGCCGGACCCCGACCCGAGCGCCACGCGCACCGTGGACGGCGTCACCTTCACCCGCCAGGTCGTCACCTACGACGCGTCCTGCGAGGGCCACGCCTACGGCCAGGCGCAGGCCTTCCTGCGCGAGCGCGGCTGCCTGCACCTCGACCGCTCCCTGTGGTCCGGGGTCGCGGACGGGCAGGAGGTCGTCGTGGCCATCGCCACCGTCCAGATGCCCGACACGACCACGGCCGGCGCCTTCCGCTCGGTGGTCGACAGCAACGGCACCGGGAACATCTCCGACCTGCTGCGCGAGCAGCGCGGCTACCCCGGCGCCCCGCCCGCGCTCTCGGGCCAGGGCTACGCGTCGGCGCAGCTCGGCGACCGGGTCATGGTCGCCGAGGCCGACGGCATCGACGAGGACTTCACCGACGGCGACGCGCTCGACCGCATCTCCCGCGCGGCGCTCGCGCTGCGCTGACCTCCGGGCTCAGACGCCCGAACCGTCCCCCGGGAACGGCGGGACGAGCGGGGTCCGGCCGGCGAGGCGGCGCCACGCCACCCCGGTGGTGGCCGCGACCGTCACCGCGTCCAGCGCGAGGCGGCGCAGCTCGGCGTCCTCGGGCGCGCTCGTGCGCTCGGCCACCGCGCGCCACGCGGCGGCGACGTCGTCCTCGGCCACCACGGCGAGCCCCGCGGCCGAGGCGGCGTCGGTCACCGGCGCGGGCGGGCGGTAGGCCGCGGCGGCGGGCGGCGCGGTGACCCCGGTGCGCGCCAGCAGCGCGACCACCGCGTCCCGGCGCTCGCGGTGGGCCAGCGAGGCGGCGGTGACGGCGGCGGTGGCCGTCGCGGGCAGGAACGCCGAGACCAGCCCGTAGACCCAGATCGCGGCGTGCTCGGTGGCGAGCGCGGCGAGCATCGCGTCCTCGAGGTCGTCGTCGTCGAGAGGAGAGGTCACCCGAGCACCGTCACCTGGCCGGCGCAGCTCGCGGCGACGGAGGTCAGCAGTCCGCAGCGGTGGGGCTCGGTGGTGAGCGCCAGCGCGCCCGCGGCGTCCCGGGCGGCGCCCAGCGAGGTCTTCAGCGCGGTGACCGCGGCCGCGGCGCTGGCGGGGCGCTCCGGGGCCGTCGCGGGGGCGTCGACGGCGGGCGCCCGGTCGGGGCGGGCGCGCCGGACCTCGGCGGCGAGCGCGTCCGCGTGCGCCCGGCGGGCGTCGGCCAGCGGAGTCAGGCGGGTGGCGAGGTCGGGGGAGGCGGCGACGGCCGCCGTGGCGACGGCCACGTCGGAGCGGGCCGCGGCGAGCGGGGCCTCGAGCTCGTCGGGGCCCTCCGGCGGGCGGGCGCACCCGCCGGCGGCGAGCCCCGCGAGACCGCCGAGCGCGGCCAGCGCGGCCGTGGTGCGCAGCACCGTGCGCCGGGGCGTGCCCGTCGGCGGGCCGGCTCCGGGCGCGGCGGTGTCCACGGCGACCACGGGGGGCCAGTGTGCCAGCCGGGCCCCGCGGCGGCGTCGCCCGCGCGAGGGGGCCGCGCCGGGGCGAGCGCTAGGCTGGACCACTGCGCGTCCGCGCCCACCCGATGATCTCGGCCCGCCCCCGGCGCGCTCGTCGCCCCGCGACGTCGCCGCCCCGGCGGGCCCGCTCGTGAGGAGCCCCGTTGTCCCGAGGGACGCCCCCCGCGCCCGCCGGCGACAGTCGTGACCAGACTGCCGCGCGGCTGCGCCCGACCGTCGTCGAGGTCGTGGAGAAGGCCGGCTTCGTGCTGGACGACCTCGAGGTGCGCCCGGCCGGGCGACGCCAGGTGGTGCGCGTCGTGGTGGACACCGCCGACGTCCCCGGCCCGCACGACCCGCCCGCCCCCGGCCCGGACCTCGACGCCGTCGCCGGTGTGAGCCGCGCGCTCTCGGCGGTGCTCGACGCGGCCGAGGAGGACGGGAGCCCGCTGCCCGGCGGCGAGTACACCCTCGAGGTGTCCACCCCGGGCACCGACCGACCGCTCACCCGCCCGCACCACTGGCGGCGGGCGTGGCTGCGCCGGGTGGCCGTCACGCGCACCGACGGCTCCGCGCTCACCGCGCGCGTCGGCCCGGTCAGCGACGGTGCCGACACCGGGGCCGGGGACGGGGGGACCGTGACGCTCGCGGAGGGCACCCCCCGCGGGCCGGTGCTGCACCGGCTCCCGCTGGACGACGTCCGGCTGGCCGTGGTCGAGGTCGAGTTCAAGCCGGCGCCCACCTCCGAGGTCGAGGCGCTCGTCGCCGAGGCCACCGGCGGGACGGACGCGCACGGACAGGAGGAACGGTCGTGAAGGTCGACATCGCCGCGCTGCGCGCCATCGAGCGGGACAAGGAGATCCCGTTCGAGACCGTGCTGTCCGCGATCGAGACCGCCCTGCTCACCGCGTACCGGCAGAACGGCGGCGAGAACCCGAAGGCGCGCGTCGAGGTCGACCGCAAGAGCGGGACGGTCGCGGTCCTCGTGCCCGAGACCGGCGACGACGGCGAGGTGCTCGGCGAGTACGACGACACCCCCGACGGCTTCGGGCGGATCGCGGCGTCGACCGCGCGCCAGGTCGTCGTCCAGCGCCTGCGCGACGCCGAGCACGAGCGCACGTACGGGGAGTTCTCCGCCAAGGAGGGCGAGGTCGTCGCAGGCGTCGTCCAGCGCGACGCCCGAGCCAACGCCCGCGGCGTGGTGGTCGTGGAGATCGGCTCGATCGAGGGCGTGCTGCCCGCGGCCGAGCAGGTGCCCGGCGAGCGCTACGAGCACGGCGCGCGCCTGCGCTGCTACGTCGTCGGCGTCAACCGGGGCCCGCGTGGCGTGTCGGTGACGCTCTCGCGCACCCACCCGAACCTCGTGCGCCGCCTGTTCGCCTTCGAGGTGCCCGAGATCGCCGCGGGCCACGTCGAGATCGTCAACGTGGCGCGCGAGGCCGGGCACCGCTCCAAGATCGCCGTGCGGTCCCTGGTCCCCGGGCTCGGCGCGAAGGGCGCGTGCATCGGCCCGATGGGTGCGCGCGTCCGCGGCGTGATGAGCGAGCTCAACGGCGAGAAGATCGACATCATCGACTGGGCGGAGGACCCGGCCACCTACGTCGGCAACGCCCTCTCGCCGTCGAAGGTCGTCTCGGTGACCGTCGTCGACGCCCGCGCCCGCGCCGCACGGGTCGTCGTGCCGGACTTCCAGCTGTCGCTGGCCATCGGCAAGGAGGGGCAGAACGCCCGCCTCGCCGCCCGGCTCACGGGCTGGCGCATCGACATCCGCTCGGACGCGGAGCCGCCGCCCGCCGACGACGAGCTCGCCGACGAGGGGTCCACCGACGACGCCGGTGTCCAGGGCCGTTCCGGTGATCCGTCCGGACCGGTCGAGGTCCCCGGTGGCGGGGTCGAGCAGTCGTCGAGTGGCGCGGTAGAGTGACCGGTGGCCCGAACCCGCGAGCCCGGTCGTGGGGTGGCGTCGGATCGCGATCGTCGCAGTGACGTTCCCGGACCGGTGCGCACCTGCATCGGCTGTCGTTCGCGGGCCTCGGCGTCGGAACTCCTGCGAGTGGTGGCTGTGGACGGGGTCGTCGATCCCGACCCGCGGCGTCGGTTGCCCGGTCGTGGTGCGTGGGTGCACCCCGAGGCGGACTGCCTCCACCGTGCGGAGCGCCGGTCGGCCTTCCCCCGGGCGCTGCGTGTCCCGGGGCCGTTGGACACCGGTGCGCTGCGCGCACTGCTCGACCCGGGATCCGTCGCCCCGCCCACCGGGTCGCGACACAGGCGCGACGACCGTCGCGCTGGTACCAGGAAGCAGGTCGACCCCCATGAGCCAGCCGTGAAGCCCTCACGATGAAGGCGCAGGCGTAGGAGACGAGGTCGCGGGCCCCCCGCTGACCTCGAGGATGAGGAGATCAGTGGCAGGCAAGGCCCGGGTGCACGAGCTCGCGAAGGAGCTCGGCGTCACCAGCAAGCAGGTACTCACACAGCTGGAGTCCCTCGGCGAGTTCGTCAAGTCGGCGTCCTCGACGGTGGAGGCCCCCGTCGCGCGCAAGCTGCGCGACTCCATGTCCGGCGGCGGCAACGGCGGCAGCGGCCGCCGGCCGCGCCCCGGCGCGTCCCCCGGGCCGCGGCCCGGCGGCGGTGCGCCCCGACCCGGCCCGTCGGCCGGTGGCTCGTCCGGTGGCGCCCCGCGCCCCGACGCGGCCCCCGGTCCCCGTCCCGACCAGCCCGCCGGCGGCGGCAACGGCGGCGCCCCGCGTCCCGGACCCCGTCCCGCGTCCCCGGGCCAGCAGCCCGCGGCCGAGCCCGAGGCCCAGCCCGCGGCGGCGTCCGCGGCGGCGCCGGAGGCCCCCGCGGCTCCGTCCACCGACGGTGGCCAGGCGCCCGCAGGAGACCGTCCCCGTCCGGGCGGCGACCGCCCGCGCCCCGGTGGCATCCCGCGCCCGGGTGGCGACCGTCCCGCCGAGCGTGGCGGCGACCAGCGCATGGGCAACCGCGACGGCCGCGACGGCTCGCGCCAGCAGCAGCGCCCGGCCGCGGCCCAGGACGGCCAGGCCGGCCCGCAGGGTGGCGACACCTCCACGGTGCCGCCGCGCCCGCAGGCGCCGAAGCCCGGCCCGAAGTCGCCGCGGGTCGGCAACAACCCGTTCGGTGTCGGCTCCGGCGCCCCGCCGCGTCCGCAGCGCCCGCAGCAGCCCGGCCAGGCGCCGGGTCAGGGCCCGCGCCCGCCGCGTGACGGCGACGCCCCCGCCCCGCGCCCGCCGCGTGACGGCGAGCGTCCCGCGGCCGCGGCCGACCGTCCGCCGCGTCCCGGCGGCGGCAGCGCGACCCCGGGCAACATGCCCCCGCGCCCGAACCCCGGCATGATGCCGGCCCGCCCGGCCGGTCCGCCCGGACGCGGTGGCCCCGGTGGCCCCGGTGGCCCCGGCGCCGGTCGCGGTGGTCCCGGTGCGGGTCGTGGCGGCCCCGGTGGACCCGGTGGCGGTCGCGGAGCCCCCGGTGGGTTCCGTCCCGGCGGCGGTGGCGGCCCCGGTGGGGGCGGCGCCCCCGCGGGTGGCGGCGGTTTCCGTGGCGGCGGTGGCCGTCCCGGCGGCCCCGGTGGCCGTGGTCGTGGCGGCGGTGCCGCGGGTGCCTTCGGGCGCGCCGGTGGCCCGGTGCGTCGTGGCCGCAAGTCGAAGCGGCAGAAGCGCCAGGAGTTCGACAACATGCAGGCCCCCTCGGTCGGCGGCGTCCGCCTGCCGAAGGGCCGTGGTGAGGTCGTCCGCCTGCCGCGCGGTGCCTCGCTCACCGACTTCGCCGAGAAGATCGACGCCAACCCGGCGTCGCTCGTGCAGGTCCTGTTCCACCTCGGCGAGATGGTCACGGCGACCCAGTCGGTCTCCGACGACATCCTCGAGCTGCTCGGCGGCGAGATGAACTACCAGGTGCAGGTCGTCTCCCCCGAGGAGGAGGACCGCGAGCTCCTGGAGTCGTTCTCGCTCACCTACGGCTCCGACGACGGTGGCGACGAAGACCTCGAGGCCCGTCCGCCGGTCGTCACGGTCATGGGTCACGTCGACCACGGCAAGACGCGCCTGCTGGACACCATCCGCAAGACGAAGGTGGCCGAGGCCGAGGCCGGCGGCATCACCCAGCACATCGGCGCCTACCAGGTCGACACCGAGCTCGAGGGCGTCGAGCGCAAGATCACCTTCATCGACACCCCGGGTCACGAGGCGTTCACCGCCATGCGTGCCCGAGGCGCGAAGTCCACGGACATCGCGGTGATCGTGGTCGCGGCCGACGACGGCGTCATGCCCCAGACGATCGAGGCGATCAACCACGCGCAGGCGGCCGACGTGCCGATCGTGGTGGCGGTCAACAAGATCGACAAGGAGGGCGCCAACCCGGCCAAGATCCGGCAGCAGCTCACCGAGTACGGGCTGGTGGCCGAGGAGTTCGGCGGCGACACGATGTTCGTCGACATCTCGGCCCGCCAGAACATCAACATCGACGGGCTGCTCGAGGCCGTCCTGCTCACCGCGGACGCCTCGCTGGACCTCCGGGCCAACCCGGACATGGAGGCCCAGGGTGTCGCGATCGAGGCGCACCTCGACCGCGGCCGCGGTCCCGTGGCCACGGTGCTGGTGCAGCGCGGCACGCTGCACGTCGGCGACTCGGTCGTCGCCGGCGACGCGTCGGGCCGCGTCCGACGGATGCTCGACGAGTTCGGCGAGGACGTGAAGGAGGCCCTGCCCTCCCGTCCGGTGCAGGTCATCGGCTTCACGTCGGTGCCCGGCGCGGGCGACACGTTCCTCGTCGTCGACGAGGATCGCGTGGCCCGGCAGATCGCCGACCGCCGCCGCGCCCGCGAGCGCAACGCGCAGCTGGCGAGCCGCCGCAAGCGCGTCAGCCTCGAGGACCTCGACGCCGCGCTGAAGGAGACCAACGAGCTCAACCTGATCATCAAGGGCGACAACTCGGGAACCGTCGAGGCTCTCGAGGACGCGCTCATGAAGATCGACGTGGGCGAGGAGGTCCAGCTGCGGGTGCTGCACCGCGGCGTCGGTGCGATCACCGAGGGCGACATCAACCTCGCGATCGCCTCCGACGTCATCGTCCTGGGCTTCAACGTCCGGGCCGAGGGCAAGGCCACGGAGCTGGCCACCCGCGAGGGCATCGACATCCGCTACTACTCGGTGATCTACCAGGCCATCGACGAGATCGAGCAGGCCCTCAAGGGCAAGCTCAAGCCGATCTACGAGGAGGTGGAGCTCGGCACCGCGGAGGTGCGCGAGGTCTTCCGCTCCTCGCGTGTCGGCGCGATCGCCGGTTGCCTGGTCACCGAGGGGATCATCCGCCGCAACGCCAAGGCCCGCCTGGTCCGCGACGGTGCGGTGGTCGCGGAGAGCCTCACGGTGAACTCGCTCAAGCGGTTCAAGGACGACGCGACCGAGGTCCGCGACGGCTACGAGTGCGGTCTGACGCTCGGGTCGTTCAACGACATCAAGGTCGAGGACAAGATCATGACCTACGAGATGCGGGAGAAGCCCCGCGAGTAGTGCGTGATGCCTCGGGGCGGTCGGTCCGGCCGCCCCGAGGCACCCTCCTCCCCGGACCGGATGCCCCGTGTACGTCGGTGCCCTGGAGCTCGACCTGCTGCTCGGCGGTGAGGTCGGCTCGATCAAGCAGAAGCGCTCGGTCGTCCGTCCCGTCGTGGCCGAGCTCAAGCGGTACGGGGTGGCGGTCGCCGAGGCCGGCCACCTCGACCTGCACCGGCGCGCCCTCCTCGGGGTGGCGGCGGTCGCGGCCGACGCCGCGCACGTCGGCGAGGTGCTCGACCAGTGCGAGCGCGTCGTCGCCGCCCACCCCGAGTTCCAGGTGCTCTCGGCGCGGACCCGCTGGCTGGGCCCGCACGACGACTAGTCCCCACTCCCAGAAGGAGCGTTCGCCATGGTCGACGCGCCACGGGCCCGCAGGCTCGCCAAGCGGATCTCCCAGATCGTCGCCTCGACCCTCGAGCACGAGGTCAAGGACCCGCGCCTGGCGATGGTGACGATCACCGACGCCCGCGTGACGCCCGACCTGCGCGAGGCCACCGTCTTCTACACCGTCTACGGCGGCGAGCCCGAGCGCACCGGCTCCGCGGCCGCGCTGGCCAGCGCCAAGGGCGTGGTGCGCAGCGCCGTCGGCCGCCACACCGGGGTCCGCTTCACGCCGACCCTGGAGTTCGTCCCGGACGCGGTGCCCGAGGGTGCCAAGCGTCTCGACGAGCTGCTCGAGGGCGCCCGCCAGGCCGACGCCGAGGTCGAGGCGCTCGCGGTCGGCGCGACCTACGCCGGCGAGGCCGACCCGTACCGCAAGCCCCGCGAGGACGACGACGAGGACCTGCCGGTGGGGGACGAGCCCGCCGACCTCGGGTCCGGCTCCGACCTGCCCGGGGCACGGTCGACGGGCTGACGCCGCCTCCGTACGGTCACGCGGGCGCCCGCGGAGGGCGCGCGGACGAGGGGAGCGCACCGGCCATGGTGGACGGGACGAGCCGGCCGGTCGACCTCGCCGAGGCGGTCGGCCTGCTGACCGCCGCGCGGCAGGTCGTCCTGCTCGCCCACGTCAACCCCGACGCCGACGCGCTGGGCAGCGCCCTGGCGCTGGGCCTCGCGCTGCACCGCCGGGGCGCCGAGGTCCAGGTGTCGTTCGGCGCGCCCGAGCGCCCGGCGGAGTCGTTGCGCGACCTCGACGTCGACGGCCTCGTGGTGCCCGCCGACCGCGTCGTGCCCGCGCCGGAGCTGCTCGTCGTCCTCGACACCGGCAGCGTCGACCGCCTCGGCCCGCTCGCCGACCGGGCGACCACGGCCGGGACGACGCTGGTCATCGACCACCACGTGTCCAACGCGGGCTTCGGCACCCACTACTACGTCGACCCGCGCGCCGAGGCCACCGCCGTGATGGTGCTGCACCTGCTCGACGCGATGGGGGCGTCGGTCGACCTGCCGACCGCGCGGTGCCTCTACGCCGGGCTCGTCACCGACACCCGCAACTTCCGCGCCGCGTCGCCCGACACCCACGCCATGGCGGCGCGCCTGCTCGTCGCCGGTGTCGACGCCGAGGCCGTGACGCGTCCCCTGCTCGACACCCACCCGTTCTCGTGGTTGGCGATGCTGTCGGCGGTGCTGGCCACGGCGACCCTGGAGGTCGACGAGGCGCGGGGCCTGGGCCTCGTGCACGCGCTGATCCGCCGCGACCTCGTCAGCGGCGGCCGGCAGGAGGAGGTCGAGAGCGTCATCGACGTCCTGCGCACCACCGCCGAGGCCGAGGCCGCCGTCGTCCTCAAGCAGGTCGGCGAGCACCGCTGGACCGCCTCGATGCGCTCTAAGGGCCACATCGACGTCGCCGCCGCGGCCTCGGCCCTGGGCGGGGGCGGGCACCGCGTGGCGTCGGGGTTCACGCTCGACGGCGACGCCCCGGAGATCCTCAACCGCGTCCGCCGCGCGCTCGCGGACGCGCCGTTGCTGGGATGACCGCCCGGGACGCAGCGCTCGACCCGGGTCCACGCCGGGTGCTCGCGCTGGCCTCCTCCGCGCTCGTCGTCCTCGTCGCCGAGCCGCTCTACCTGCTGGTCGACACCGCCGTCGTCGGGCACCTCGGCGCCGTGCCGCTGGCGGGCCTCGCGGTGGGCGGGGTCGTGCTCGCGCAGGTCGCGAGCCTGGGCACGTTCCTCGCCTACGGCACCACGGCCCGCGCCGCCCGCCACCACGGCGCGGGCGACCGCCCCGCCGCCGTCGCCGAGGGCGTCGCCGCGACGTGGATCGCCCTGCTCGTCGGGGCCGTCGTGGTGCTGGCGGGCTGGCTCGCGGCCCCGTGGATCGCCGCGCTGCTGGGCGGCGGGGGAGCGGTCGCCGACGCCGCGACGGGCTGGCTGCGGATCGCGGTGTGGGGCGCGCCCGGGATCCTCGTCGCGCTCGCGGGCCACGGCTGGATGCGCGGGGTGCAGGACACCCGCCGCCCCATCGTCGTCGTGCTCGCGGGAAACGGGCTGTCGGCGATCGCGTGCCCGGTGCTGGTGTACGGCGCGGGGCCGGTGCCGGCGCTGGGTCTCGAGGGCTCGGCGTGGGCGAACGTGGGCGCCCAGGTGGTGGTCGGGGTGCTGTTCCTCGTCGCGCTCGGGCGGGAGCGGGTCGCGCTGCGGCCGGTGACCGCGGACATGCGGGCCCAGTTCGGGCTCGGGCGCGACCTGCTCCTGCGCAGCGCGGCGTTCCAGGCGTGCTTCCTGTCGGCGACCGCGGTGGCGGCGCGCTTCGGCGCGCCGTCGGTGGCCGCCCACCAGATCGTGCTGCAGCTCTGGGTCTTCATGGTCACGGTGCTCGACGCGCTGGCCATCGCCGCGCAGTCGCTGGTCGGGGCGGCGCTGGGCGCGGCCGCGGTGGGCACGGCGCGCCGGGTCAGCGGGCGGGTCACGCGCTACGGCCTGGTGCTCGGGTGCGTCGCCGGTGTGGTGTTCGCGGCGACGGCGGGCGTGCTGCCGGGGGTGTTCACGCCCGACCCCGCCGTGCGCGACGTCGTGCCGCAGGCGTGGTGGTTCTTCGTGGCGCTGCAGCCGCTCGCGGCCTACGTGTTCGCGCTCGACGGGGTGCTGCTCGGTGCCGGCGACGCCGCCTACCTGCGGCGGATCACGGTCGGCTCGGCGCTCGGCGCGTTCCTCCCGATGATCTGGTTGTCCCTCGTCCTCGACTGGGGGCTCGTCGGCATCTGGGCGGGGCTGTCGCTCTTCATCGCCGCGCGCGCCGTGGCGGTGGGGCTGCGGGTGCGGGGCGAGAGCTGGGCGGTGACGGGGACGTAGGCGGGGTGCCGAGCGCCTGGTGATCGCTCCGGGTGCTCCTTCGGCCTCGCTGGGCGGGCTTCCCGGAGCAGCGGGAGCGATCACGGGCGCGAGGGGCACGCTGCGCATGATCGACAGGTCCTCGACCTGCCTGGTGTGCCCCTCGCGGGGCTCGGGCGCGTGGTGATCGCTCCGGGTGCTCCTCCCGGCTCGCTGGGCGGGCTTCACGGAGCACCGGGAGCGATCACGGGCGCGAGGGGCACGCTGCGCATGATCAACGGGGCCGGCGCCTGCCGAATGTGCCCCTCGCGAGGCCCGGGCGCGCAGTGATCGCTCCGGGTGCTCCTCCGTGCTCGCTGAGCGGGCTCCCCGGAGCACCGGGAGCGATCATGATCCCGGGCGGGGCGACGCGCAGGCCGGCGTTGTCGGGGGTCGGTGCTCCCATCATCGGTGTGGAGTTCGACGCGCAGGTGACGGCGTGGCTCGAGGACGTCCTCGTGGCGCTGCGGGCCACGGGGCTGATCGAGCTCGTGGAACGCACGGTGGCCGGGGTGTGGGAGCGCAACGTCGACCGCCACGACCCCGTGGTCGCGGGCGACACCGCGACGTCGCTGGGCATCACGGCGTCGGAGAACATCCGCACGCTGCTCCTGCGCGCCGACGACGACACCTGGGCCGCGCGCGGGGTGGCGATCACGTCGGTGCAGCAGGCGCTCGTGCTGCGCGCCGCCGGCCTGCGCGTACTGCTCATGAAGGCCGACGCCGGGGTGCCCGCGTGGTCGGGCACGCGCTGGGAGGCCGAGAGCGACGTCCGGCGCCTCGCGGCCGAGGAGAACGCCGCGAGCTACGAGCCGCCCGTCGAGCACCAGACCGGCCAGTTCTGGTGGCCCGTTCTCGCGCCCGGGGCGGGCGACGACCCCTCCCGCCTGCGCCACCTCGTGCTCGTGTGGGGCGGCGACCCGGTCGCCGCGACGACGACGGGCCACCTCGGCGTGCCCTACGCCGGGCCGCCGGGCAGCGCCCCGTGGCTCGCGGTGGCGACGGTCTGGCGCCACGGTCCCGACGACGTGCCCCACCCGCCCGAGCCGGTGATCGCGGTGCCCCGCGCCCGCCGGCCGCCCGACGCGCGGACCCTGCGATGAGGACGCTGCGGTGAGCGCCTCAGCCCGCCGTGCGCAGGTCGGCGGCGGGGAACGGGGGCAGCTCGTCGCGCCCCAGCGACGCGCGCCCGGCGAGCCTCCACGCGCGGGCGACGACGTCGGCGTCCTCCTCGGTGACGAGGTTGCCCATGACGCGCAGCGCCACCGTCATCAGGGCCCGCGAGCGCATGCCCACCGGCCCGGCCAGGGGCAGCAGGCGCGGCATCGTCAGCAGCTTGGCCAGGCGCCGGGCGATCGAGAACGCCGAGCCGTAGTGCGACCGCAGGGTGGCGGGCCAGGCGAGGGTGAGGTCGTCGTCGGTGGCGAGCAGGGCCGCGATGGTCCGCCCGCTCTCGAGGCCGTAGTCGATGCCCTCGCCGTTGAGCGGGTTCACGAGCCCGGCGGCGTCGCCGACCAGCGCCCAATTGCGTCCGGCCACGCCGGAGACGGCGCCGCCCATCGGCAGCAGGGCGGAGGCGACGTCGTGCACCTCGCCCTCGAGCCGCCAGTCCTCGCGGCGCTGCTCCGCGTAGTGCGCGATCAGCGAGCGCAGCCGCACGTTCGCGGGCCGGGCCTCGGTGGCCAGGGTGCCGACGCCGATGTTGACGTTGCCGTCGTGCAGCGGGAACACCCACCCGTAGCCCGAGAGCACGTCGTCGTCGGTGCCGCGCAGCTCGAGGTGCGACGAGATCCACTCGTCGTCGTGTCGCCCGGAGCGCACGTAGCCGCGCGCGGCCACGCCGTACGCGGTGTCGCGGTGCCACTCGCGCCCGAGCACGCGGCCCAGGGGCGAGCGCGCCCCGTCGGCGACGACGAGCCGGCGGCACACGACGGTGGTGGTCTCCTCGCCGACGGCGAACACCACGCCGGTGACCCGGTCGCCGTCGCGCACGACGTCCACCGCGCGGGCGCCCTCCAGCGGCTGCGCGCCCCGCTCGAGGGCCGCGGTGCGGATGCGGGCGTCGAGCTCGGTGCGCGCCACCGCCCCGCCGTACGCGGGCAGCGAGCCCCCGGGCCACGGCAGCTCCAGCAGCTGCCCGAACCCCGCGGCGCGCAGCCCGCGGTTCGTGCCCCGCCCGCGCACCCACTCGCCGAGGCCCAGGTGCTCGAGCTCGCCGATGGCGCGCGGGGTCAGCCCGTCACCGCAGGCCTTGTCGCGCGGGAAGACCGCGGCGTCGGCGAGGAGCACGTCGTGGCCGGCGTCGGCGGCCCACGCCGCGGCGGCCGACCCGGCGGGGCCGGCGCCCACGACGAGGACGTCGGTGCGGGTCGGGGTGGTCACGCCCCCAGGATGCCTGCTCCGGACGCGGGCGGCCGGGTCACGACCTGTGGCGGCGGGCATGATGCCCGCCGTGTCCGGTCAGCGTCGCGAGGGTCGACAGCAGCGTGAGCGGCGGGAGCCCCCGCCGCCGGGGCTGCTGGTGGTGGACAAGCCCGCCGGGTGGACGTCGCACGACGTCGTCGGGCGGGCCCGCCGGCTGGTGGGCACGCGCAAGGTCGGGCACGCCGGCACGCTCGACCCGATGGCCACCGGGGTGCTGGTGCTCGGGGTCGAACGGGCGACGAAGCTGCTCGGGCACCTCGCGCTCGACACGAAGAGCTACCTCGCCACCATCCGCCTGGGGCTCGCCACCAGCACCGACGACGCCGAAGGGGAGCCGCTCGGCGAGCCGGTCGACACCGCGCACCTCGCGCCGGACGCGGTCGCCGCCGGCATCGCGGCGCTCACGGGCGAGATCGCGCAGGTCCCGAGCAGCGTCTCGGCGATCAAGGTCGACGGCCGCCGCGCCTACGAGCGCGCCCGGGCGGGGGAGGAGGTCCGGCTCGAGGCCCGCCCGGTCACCGTCGGGCGCTTCGACGTCCTCGCGGAGCGCGCCGAGGGGCCGTACCGCGACCTCGACGTCCTCGTCGACTGCTCGTCGGGGACCTACGTGCGCGCCCTGGCCCGCGACCTCGGCGCCGGGCTCGGCGTCGGCGGGCACCTCACGGCGCTGCGCCGCACGCGGGTCGGCCCGTTCACGCTGGCGCACGCCCGCACGGTCGAGGCGCTCGCCGCCGAGGAGGAGGAGCACGGGCGCGCGGCGCTGTCGCTCGACCTCGACGACGCCGTCGCCACCGCGTTCCCGCGCCGCGACGCCGACGCCGACGAGGCCGCCGACCTCTCCCACGGCCGGCCCCTGACCGCGGCGGGCGCCGGGGGCACGGTGGGCGTGTTCGGGCCCGACGGGCACGTGGTGGGACTGGTCGCCGACGACCGCGGCGCCGCCCGCCCGGTGCTGGTCCTCGCGCCCGCCTGATCGCGCCCGCCTGATCAGCAGGGCCCGGGTCACCGCCCGTAGGCTCGCCGCGTGCAACGCTGGCGGGGACTCGACGGGGTGCCGTCGGGCTGGGGTCGGTGCGTCGTGACGATCGGCGTGTTCGACGGTGTCCACCGCGGCCACCAGCAGCTGATCGCGCGGGCGGTCGCGCACGGCCGCGAGCTGGGCCTGCCGACGGTGCTCATCACGTTCGACCCGCACCCGGCGTCGGTGCTGCGCCCCGGCACCCACCCGGTGCGGCTGACCTCGCTGACCCGCCGGGCCGAGCTGGTCGCCGAGCTCGGCGTCGACGCCTTCTGGGTGCTGCCGTTCACCATCGAGCTCGCGCGGGTGCCGCCCGACGAGTTCGTCCACGAGCTGCTCGTCGACCGGCTGCACGCGGCGATGGTCGTCGTCGGGCGCAACTTCACGTTCGGCTACCGCGCCGCTGGTGACGTCGCCGAGCTCGAGCGCCTCGGCCAGCGCTTCGGCTTCGCCGCCGAGGGCGTCGACCTCGTCACCGAGCCCTTCGGGGCCGCGGCCGGCGGCTCGACCGTGACGTTCTCGTCGACCTACGTGCGCGCCTGCATCAGCGCCGGCGACGTCCGCGCCGCGGCCGAGGCCCTGGGCCGGCCCCACCGCCTCGAGGGCGTGGTGGTCCGCGGCGATCAGCGCGGGCGCGAGCTCGGCTACCCGACCGCCAACGTCGACTGCGGCGAGCACGCCGCCATCCCCACCGACGGGGTGTACGCGTGCTGGTTCCACCACCAGGGCCGGGCCCGCCCGTCCGCGGTCTCGGTGGGCACCAACCCGACGTTCTCCGGGCGTGTCCGCACCGTCGAGGCGTTCGTCCTGGACACGGACGAGGACCTCTACGGCGCGCGGGTCGCGCTCGACTTCGTCGACCGCCTGCGCGGGATGGACCGCTTCGACTCGGTCGACGAGCTGATCCACCAGATGGACCGCGACGTGGCGCGCACCCGCGAGGTCCTGGAGCTCTGAGCACCGGCCGTCCGGCGGCAGTCGCGCCGAACCGCCCCCACCGCCGCGCGCCGGGTGCCACCATCGCCGCCGGGTGGAGATCCCGTGGTGGGAGGGGTGCGTGGAGGCCGACGCGGTGCGCCGCAACCGGGAGCTGCAGCGTCGCTTCTACGGCGAGCCCCTGGGCGACCGGCTGCGCCGCCTGCTGGCCGCGCTCGGGGTGTCGCAGACGGTCCTCGCGGACACGCTCGGTGTCAGCCCGCCGATGCTCTCGCAGCTGATGAGCGGACGGCGGGTGAAGATCGGGACGCCGGCGGTGTGGGGGCGCCTGGTCATGCTCGAGGAGCGGGTCGGTCACGCCACCGGCGACCGCGCCGCCGTGGTCGCCCTGCTCGCCGAGGTGCGCGCCGCCGAGCCCCGCGCCGAGGTCCCGCTCGCCCGGCGCCGCCCGCCCGACGACGACCGTTCCTACGAGCTGCTGCGCACCGCCGCCGGCCCGGACGAGCTGGCCCGGGCCGCCGACACCCTCGACGGCGGGTTCCCCTCGCTGGCCAGCCTGCTACGCCGGGCCGCGGGCCGCTGACCGGGCTGTCGGGCCCGTCGGTACACTGGAACTCGACACGCCTGGCTGCGGTCCGTGGTGGCCGGGCGGCGGGTGGTCCCGTCGTGGTCCGACCACGGCCCGACCCCCGTGGACACGCGATGCCCGTGACGGGCACACCGTCCCCGCATCGCCGGTCGACACGGCACCGTAGAACAGACAGGAGCACCACCCCCGTGGCACTGACCACCGAGCAGAAGTCGGCCACGCTCGCCGAGTACGGCGTGCACCAGACCGACACCGGATCGCCCGAGGCGCAGGTCGCGCTGCTGACGCAGCGCATCGTGCGGCTCACCGAGCACCTCAAGATGCACAAGCACGACCACCACTCGCGACGCGGGCTGCTGCTGCTGGTCGGCCGCCGCCGTCGTCTGCTGAAGTACGTGGCCTCCGTGGACGTGGCCCGCTACCGCTCGCTCATCGAGCGGCTGGGGCTGCGGCGCTGACGAGGCCTCGCTGAACCCCGCGCCCGCCCCGCGCCGACCGGCAGTCACGCCGGCCGGCGCGGTGGCGTGCGCACCACAGAACGGCCCCGCCGTCACCGCCCGCGCACCCCGGACGCCCGCGCGTCGGCCGGTCCTCGGTAGTGGCTCCCGGACACACCCCGCACCGGCGGGGAGTCCGGGCGCTTCGATCGAAGACCGCTCGCTCGCCGGCCGCGTCGCGGGGAGCACCGCGGACGGGATGCGGTAGGGGCCCTGCAGAGGAGACCCTTCATGACCGAGACCGACTCGGGCGTCCACGAGACCACCGCGGTCCTGGACAACGGTGCCTACGGCACCCGCACCGTCCGCTTCGAGACGGGCCGATTGGCCCGCCAGGCGGCCGGTGCCGTCGTCGCCTACCTGGACGACGACACCATGCTCCTGTCCGCCACGACCGCCTCCAAGCGGCCGAAGGACAACTTCGACTTCTTCCCGCTGACGGTGGACGTCGAGGAGCGCATGTACGCCGCGGGCCGGATCCCCGGCTCGTTCTTCCGCCGCGAGGGTCGTCCGTCGACCGACGCGATCCTCACCTGCCGGCTCATCGACCGGCCGCTGCGCCCGACCTTCGTCGGCAACCTGCGCAACGAGGTCCAGGTCGTCATCACGGTCCAGAGCCTCGACCCCAAGGACCCCTACGACGTCCTGGCGATCAACGCCGCGTCGGCGTCCACCCAGATCTCCGGGCTGCCCTTCGACGGCCCCATCGGCGCCACCCGCGTCGCGCTGATCAACGGCCAGTGGGTCGCGTTCCCGACCTGGGAGCAGCTCCACGACGCCGTGTTCGACATGGTGATCGCTGGCTCGGTGACCGCCGACGGCGGTGACGTCGCGATCGCCATGGTCGAGGCCGAGGCCACCGACCGCGCCATCGGCCTCATCGGTGCCGGCGCGCAGGCGCCCACCGAGGAGATCGTCGCCCAGGGCATGGAGGCGGCCAAGCCGTTCATCCGCACCCTGTGCGAGGCGCAGAAGGAGCTCTACGTCGCCACCGGCACGGTGACGAAGGACTACCCGACGTTCCCGGCGTACCAGGACGACGTGTACTCCGCGGTCGAGAGCGCGGTCGGCTCCGACCTCGACGCGACCATGTCGATCGCCGGCAAGCAGGACCGCGACGAGGCGCAGGACGCCATCAAGGACCGCCTGCTCTCCGAGCTCGGGCCCAAGTTCGAGGGTCGCGAGAAGGAGATCGGCGAGGCGTTCCGGTCGCTGACCAAGGCGACGGTCCGGCGCCGCATCCTCTCCGACGGCTTCCGCATCGACGGCCGCGGCACCACCGACATCCGGCCGCTGGCCGCCGAGGTCGAGGTCATCCCGCGGGCGCACGGCTCGGCGCTGTTCGAGCGCGGCGAGACCCAGATCCTGGGCGTCACCACGCTGAACATGCTCCGGCTCGAGCAGAACATCGACTCGCTCGGCCCGGAGACCACCAAGCGGTACATGCACCACTACAACTTCCCGCCGTTCTCCACCGGCGAGACCGGCCGCGTGGGCTCGCCCAAGCGCCGCGAGATCGGCCACGGCGCGCTCGCCGAGCGGGCGCTCGTGCCGGTGCTGCCCACCCGCGAGGAGTTCCCCTACGCGATCCGGCAGGTCTCCGAGGCGCTGGGCTCCAACGGCTCCACGTCGATGGGCTCGGTCTGCGCCTCGACGATGTCGCTGCTCAACGCCGGTGTGCCGCTCAAGGCGCCCGTCGCGGGCATCGCCATGGGCCTGGTCTCGGGCGAGGTCGACGGCGAGCAGAAGTTCGTCGCGCTGACCGACATCCTCGGCGCCGAGGACGCGTTCGGTGACATGGACTTCAAGGTCGCCGGCACGAAGGACTTCGTGACCGCGCTGCAGCTCGACACCAAGCTCGACGGCATCCCGTCGGAGGTGCTGGGCAAGGCGCTCACGCAGGCCAAGGGCGCCCGCCTCGCGATCCTCGACGTCATGGCCGAGGCCATCGACGCCCCGGACGAGATGAGCGAGTTCGCCCCGCGCATCACCACGGTGAAGGTGCCGGTCGACAAGATCGGCGAGGTCATCGGCCCGAAGGGCAAGATGATCAACTCGATCACCGAGGAGACCGGCGCCGACATCTCCATCGAGGACGACGGCACGATCTACGTCGGTGCGGCCGACGGGCCGAGCGCCCAGGCCGCGATCGACCGGATCAACGCCATCGCCAACCCGCAGCTGCCGAAGATCGGCGAGCGGTTCCTGGGCACGGTGGTCAAGACCGCCGCGTTCGGGGCGTTCGTCTCGCTGCTGCCCGGTCGCGACGGCCTGGTGCACATCTCGAAGCTCGGCGGCGGGAAGCGCATCGGCAAGGTCGAGGACGTCGCCAACGTCGGCGACAAGATGCGGGTCGAGATCACCGACATCGACAACCGCGGCAAGATCAGCCTGATCCCCGTCAAGGAGGAGGACGCCGCGGCGGCCTCCAACGGCGACGGTGGCACCGCTGCCGCGTCGGACGCCCCGGCCGCCGACGACGCCGCGACGGCCCCCGCCGCCAGCGGTGCCGTCACCGGGGCCATCGGGGGCGCGTCGCAGGAGTGACGGCTCTCGACGCTTCCCTCGCGGGAGCCACCGAGCACCCGGCCCCCGGCGTGGCACGCACCGTGCTGCCCGGGGGCCTCCGGGTGATCACCGAGCACGTCGCCGGCGCCCGCTCGGCGTCGGTCGGGCTCTGGGTCGAGGTCGGCTCGCGCGACGAGCCCGGCGTGGGCGCTGGCACGCACGGCGCCGCGCACTTCCTCGAGCACCTGCTGTTCAAGGGCACGCGGCGGCGCTCGGCGCGCGCGATCGCCGAGGAGATCGACGCCGTCGGCGGCGACCTCAACGCGTTCACGGGCAAGGAGCACACCTGCTTCTACGCCCACGTGCTCGACCGCGACATGGCGCTCGCGGTCGACGTGCTCGGCGACGTCGTCCTCGACGCGGTCATGGCCGCGGCGGACGTCGAGCTCGAGCGCGACGTGGTGCTCTCCGAGATCGCGGGACGCGACGAGGACCCCGAGGACCTGCTGGCCGACGACTTCGACGCGCTGCTGTTCGGCGCGCACCCGCTCGGCCTGCCGGTGATCGGCACCGAGGAGTCGGTGGTGGGGATGACCCGCGACCGGCTCGCGGACTTCCACGACCGCCACTACGTCCCGAACCGCTCGGTGCTGGCGGTGGCGGGCAACGTGGCGCACGCCGAGGTGCTCGACGCGGTCGCGGCGGCCTACGGGTCGCGGGCGTCGGGCGCCCCGGAGCCCTGGCACCGCATCGCCGGCGACGTCCCGGCCGTGCCCGCCGACCGGCTCGCGGTGCGCGACGAGGACACCGAGCAGGCCCACCTCATGCTCGGCGTGCCGTCGCTGCGCCGCGCCGACTCCCGCTGGGCGGCATTGCAGGTGCTCTCGACCGTGCTCGGCGGGGGCATGAGCTCGCGGCTGTTCCAGCAGGTCCGCGAGCAGCGGGGCCTGGCGTACTCCGTGTACTCGTCGACCACCGGCTACACCGACGCGGGCACGCTCGCGGTGTACGTCGGCTGCGCGCCCGAGCGCCTCGGCGCCGCGGCCGCGGTGGTGCGCGACGAGCTCGGCGACCTCGCCGCCCACGGCATCACCGACGCCGAGCTGGCCCGTGCCCGCGGGCAGCTGCGCGGCGAGCTGGTGCTGGGGCTCGAGGAGACCTCGGCGCGCATGACGCGCCTCGGTCGCCGCGAGCTCGACCACGGCGGCCTCGAGCAGGCCGGCGACCTCGCCGGCACCCTCGAGCGCATCGACGGCGTCGGCGCGCAGGACGTCGCGGCGCTGGCGTCCGAGCTGCTCACGGGGCCCCGCGCGGCCGCGGTCGTCGGTCCCTACGGTGACCCCGACGAGCTGCCGGGCGAGGTGCGGGAGATGGTGGAGTGAGCTCGACGGTGACCAGGGTCGGCGTGCTGGGCGCCCAGGGCCGCATGGGCTCCGAGGCCTGCGGCGCGGTCGAGGCCGCGGACGACCTCGAGCTCGTGGCCCGGGTGGACGTCGGCGACGACCGCGAGGCCCTGCGCGCCGCGGACGTCGTCGTCGACTTCACGCACCCCTCGGCGGTGGCGGACAACCTGCGCTGGTGTGTCGACGCCGGCCGGCACGTCGTCGTCGGCACGAGCGGGGTGGGGGAGGACCTCCTCGACGACGTCCGCGGGCGCCTGCAGCCCGACCAGGCGGTGCTGGTCGTCCCCAACTTCGGGATCGGCGCGGTGCTGATGATGCGCTTCGCCGCCCAGGCCGCGCGGTTCTACGACTCCGTCGAGATCGTCGAGCTGCACCACCCCCGCAAGCTCGACGCCCCCTCGGGCACGGCGACGCGCACCGCGCAGCTGGTGGCCGAGGCCCGCGCCGCGGCCGGGGTGGGGCCGGGGCCGGACGCGACCACCCACGACCCCGACGGCGCCCGCGGCGCCCGTGTCGACGGCGTGCCGGTGCACGCGGTGCGGATGGCGGGGCTCGTGGCGCACCAGGAGGTGCTCCTGGGCTCCGAGGGCGAGACGCTGACGATCCGCCACGACTCCCTGCACCGCAGCTCGTTCATGCCCGGCGTGCTGCTCGCGGTGCGCGGCGTCGCCGACCACCCCGGTGTGACCGTCGGCCTCGACGCCCTGCTGGACCTGGACTAGTCAGGACAGCAGCGGCAGGTCCAGGTCGCCCAGCGAGGGCTCGGGCGCGAACTCCAGGTCGAGGTCGCCCGCCACGCGGATCTCGCGCAGCGGCCGCCCGCCGGCGTCGAGGGTGCGGACGGTGCCGTCGGGCTCCCACCCGGCGCGCTCCCAGAAGCGCCGCGAGGCCGTGTCGCGCTCGGGCACCCAGGCGACGCCCCGCGCGGCGCCCGCGGCCCGCAGCGCCGCCGCCGTCTCGACCACCAGCCGCCCGGCGTGACCCCGCCGGCCCCACCGCGGCTCCACCAGCAGCGCGGCCACCGCCGCCACGGTGGCGGCGTCCTCGGGCACCGCGCCGCCCGCGTCGGCCAGGTCCTCGGCCGACGCCGGCCCCGCCGCGCAGAAGCCGACGAGCGCGTCGCCCTCGGTGGCCACCCACACCGCGCCGGCCGCGATCGCGCCCGCCCAGCCGCGGGCCACCGCGTCGTCGTCGAAGCCCTCCACCGCGCCGGGCGGCAGCAGGTCGGCGTAGGCCGAGGTCCACACGGCCCGCTGGACGCGGGCGATCGCGCCCGCGTCGTCGGGGACCGCGGGCCGGACGGAGGCGAGCGCCATGCTCCGGAGCCTAGAGACCACCGTCACCGCGCGCCGCACCGTCACAGGGGGTACCGGCCCGGCAGGACCACCACGGAGGGCACATGACTGCGACCGACGAGATGCTGGCGGCGAACGCGACCTACGCGCAGGGCTTCGACCGGGCCGGCCTGCCCGGACCGCCCTCGCGCGGCGTCGCGGTCGTGGCCTGCATGGACGCCCGCCTCGACGTCTACCGCGTCCTGGGCCTCGGCGAGGGCGAGGCCCACGTCATCCGCAACGCCGGCGGCGTCGTCACCGACGACGTCCTGCGCTCCCTCGCGGTCAGCCAGCGCAAGCTCGCGACCCGCGAGGTCGTGCTCGTCCACCACACGAAGTGCGGCATGGCGACCTTCACCGACGACGACTTCGTCGCCGAGCTCGAGGCCGACACCGGCCAGCGGCCCAGCTGGGCGCCCGGCACGTTCGCCGACACCGAGCAGGACGTCCGCGACTCCCTCGCCGCCGTGCGTTCCAGCCCGTTCCTGACCCACACCGACGCCGTGCGCGGGTTCGTCTACGACGTCGACACCGGCGCGCTCGCCGAGGTGTCGTGACGCTCGACATCACCGCCGAGCTCGACGTCCCGCACCGCCCGGACCTCGCGCCGGTCGCCCGCCAGCTCGACGCGCTGGCGCCGGTGGCCGCCCGTTTCCTGGTGCCCGACAACGCCACGGCGCGCGCGGCGGTCGCCGGGCTGGTGGTCGCCGCCGAGGTGCGCCGGCGCGACGCCGAGACCGTCGCCGTCCTCAACGCCCGCGACCGCAACACCCTGGGCCTGCGCCGCGACCTGCTCGGGCTGCTGGCCCTCGGGGTGCACGAGGTGCTGCTGCTGCGCGGCGACCGGCCGGAGGAGGACGCGGAGGACGGCCCGCTGACCGTGGGCGCGATGCTGCGCGAGGCCCGCGCGCTGGCCGAGGAGCACGAGGCCACCCTGCGCGTCGGCGTCGTCGCCGCCCCGGGCCGCGACCTCCCGCGCTGGAAGCGCGACGCCGACGTCGTGTGGCTGGCGCCGACGTTCTCGCTGCCCGCGGTCACCGCCTGGCGCGAGCGCCACGCCAACCTGGCCGTGCCCGTGCGCGCCGGCGTCCTCGTGCCCACCGGGCCGCGGATGGCCCGCGGGGTCGCGGAGGGCATGGACCTCGACCTCCCCGACGGTCTCGTCGAGGCCCTCGGCGAGGACGACACCGCCGGTGTGGACGCGGCGTGCGAGCACGCGCTGGCGCTGCGCGACGCCGGGGTCGACGGCATCCACCTCGTGGCCGTCAGCCGCTACCGCGAGGTGGCGCAGCGGCTCGCCGGGCTCGTCTAGCGCGTCGTCGCCACCAGCAGGTCCGCCTCGGCGCGCAGGCCGTCGGCGAGCACGTCGACGTCGGGGACCAGGCCCGGGTCGACGCACACCCCGAACGAGAGCACGTCGACCATCGACGCCGCCGTGATCCGCAGCGCGTGGTGGGCGCCGATCTCGGCCAGCGGCCAGGTCGCGCGGGCGCGACGGCCCAGCACCGCGACGGGGGAGCGGGGGCCGGGGACGTTGGAGACGCTGACCGTGAACGCCCGGGCGGTGGACCGCAGCCGGTCGCAGACGTGCCGCAGCGGCGGCGAGACCTCCGCGACGCGGTGCAGGAGGTCGTCCAGCAGCGCCGCGTCGCGCGCGTCCTTGCGGCAGGTCGTCAGGTCGTGGACCGCGCGCAGGCGCTCGACGGGGTCGGTGACGTGCACCGGCAGCGGCAGGTCGAACGCCGAGTCCCGGTTGCCCGCCGACGGGTCCTCGCGGGGCAGGCTCACGGGGACGCGCACCCGCAGGTCCGTCACCGCCCCGGCGTGGTGGTCGACCCAGCGCCGCAGCCCGCCCGCCAGCACGGCGAGGAACGCGTCGTTGACGGTCGCCCCGACGGCGTGCGCGGCGGCGTGCAGGGCGGGGAGGTCGACGTCGAGGAACGCGACGGCCCGCCGGGTGGAGATCGCGCCGTCGAAGGGCGAGCGGGACGGCCCCACGGTGAACTCGCGCCGGATGACGCCCAGCAGGTGCTCGCGGCGCCGCCGGTGGTCGGCCTCGACGGTGGCGGGCGGGGACACCGACGGGCCGGTGGCGGGCCGGCCCGCCTCGTCGGCCGGGCCCTCGTCGTAGAGCACCGTGTGCGACAGGCGGGTCATCGTGGCGCCGTCGGCGAGGGCGTGGTGGACCCGCCACAGCAGGGCCGTGCCGCCGGCGGCCAGCGGCGCCACGTCGATGGCCCAGAGGGGCCGGTCGCGGGGGAGGTGCCGGGCGAACCGGTCGGCCACCAGCGCGCACAGCGCCCCGTGGTCCCGGGGCCCGCCGGGGGCGTCGACCACGTGCTCGTCGAGGTCCAGCTCTTCGTCGGGGACCCAGGTGGGGAGCGCGGGCGTGCCGGCGAGGCGGTAGCGCAGCTCGGGCGCGGCGGGCAGGCGGTCCGCGAGCCGTTCGCGCATCTCCGCGGCCGTCACCGCAGGACCGTCGAGCACGGCCATGTGCAGCACGTGCCCGACGACCGTGGCGCACTCGAGGTCGAGGATCGCGCGGTCCTCGTCGCTCAGCGGGATGCTCACAGGTACCCCATCGCCCGGCCCTGCGCGGTCAGGTCGTCGCGGAAGTCCGGGTGCGCGATCGCGATGAGGCGGCTCGTGCGCTCGGCGATCGTCGCGCCGCGCAGCTCGGCGACCCCGTACTCGGTGACGACGTGGTCGACGATGTTCTTGAACGTCGTCACCGCGGCGCCCGGGTGCAGCTGCGGCACGATCCGCGACACCGTGTCGTCGTGGGTGGCCGAGTGCAGGCAGATGAACGCCGCGCCGTGCTCGGACATGATCGCCCCGCGCGCGAAGTCCGGCTGGCCGCCGGACGACGAGAAGTACTGACTGCCCAGCGACTCCGCGGCGCACTGCCCGAGGAAGTCGACCTCGAGGGCCGCGTTTACCGCGCGGAACAGCGGTTCGCGGGCGATGTTCCACGGGTCGTTGGTGTAGTCCACGGGGTGGAACTCGACCCCGGGGTTGTCGGCGACGAAGTCGTGGAGGGACGCGTCGCCCATCGCCGACGTGGTGATGATCTTTCCGCGGTGCGTGGCCTTCCGGGTGCCGGTGACGACGCCCCGGTCCACGAGATCGACGAAGCCGGTGCCGAACACCTCGCTGTGCACGCCCAGCTCGCGGTGGTCGCCGAGGGCGGCGAGCACCATGTCCGGGACCGCGCCGATGCCGGCCTGGAGGGTGGCGCCGTCCGGGATGCGGTCGGCGACGAGCTCGGCGATCGTGCGGTCGCGCGCGGTGGGCACGGGAGGCGGCGCCAGGACGAGGGGCCGATCGGCCTCGCACCAGCCGACGATGTCGCTGATGTGGAGCTGGTTGCCGCCGTAGGTGCGCGGCATCTGCGCGTTGACCTCGACGAAGAACGGGAGCTCACCGATGAACGCCGCGGTGTGGGTGGCCACGGTGCCCAGCGAGAAGTAGCCGTGGCGGTCGGGCGGCGACACGGACGCGACGACCAGGTCTGGGCGCACCGAGCGGCGCAGCAGGCGCGGCACGTCGCTGAAGTTGTTGGGCACTAGGTCGCAGTGCCCGGCGTGGAACGCCTCGCGCGTCGCGGGGGACAGGAACCACGAGACGTGGCGCAGGCCCGGGATCCTGCCCTCGATCGACGGCCGTGTCCGGGGCGCGAGCATCTCGTGGAGGCGGACGTCGGTCAGCCGGTCGCCGGCCGCCTCGAGGGCGTCGATCACCGTCTGCGGCTCCCCGTTGTACCCGTTGACGACGATCTGCGACCCCGGCCCGACGTGCTCGAGGACGGCGTCGGCGGGGCGCCGCGCGGCGGCGATCATGTCGGTCACGGGGGCCACGGGGGAGATCCTGGTGCCCGGCGCCGCCGCTGACCAGCACGGTCGCCGTCCGCGCCCGCCCGGTCACGCGGGGTGGATCAGGCCGGGCGAGGCAACGGCAGCGCCGGCGGCTCGTCGTCGGCGAGCCGCACCTGCCGGGCCGGGTGCTCGACGAGCGCCAGCACCCGGGACGACATGAACCGCGCGGTGCGCACCGGCGTCCCGCCGCGCGTCACCTCGCTGACCTCCACCACGCCCCGGCCGTGCGCGACGTCCACGCGCCGTCCGGCCTTCGTGGCCTCGACCTCCCACGTCCGCGTCGCGCCCCCGGCGTCGACGACGATCTCCACACGGTCCCCGACCATGGGTCCTCCTCATGCTGTTTACCCTGGTCAACGCCCGTGTGGCCCCGTTTCTTCCCCCCGTGGCACCCGGCGCTGTCGGGGGGCTGCGGCATCATGCGCAGCGTGGAGACGATGTCCGCGGCCCAGGCGCGCCGGGCCGCCGTCGCGGCCCAGGGCCTCGCCGGCCCCGCCCGCCGCGGGCCGCCCGCGCGCGCCACGCTCGCGGCCACCGTGCGCCGGCTCGGGCTGCTCCAGCTCGACTCGGTCAACGTCGCCGTGCGCGCGCACTACACGCCGGTGTTCTCCCGCCTCGGCGGCTACGACCGTGACGCCCTCGACGCGCTCGCCTGGCCCCGCACGGCCGCGGAGCGCCGGCGCCGCACGATGGTCGAGTACTGGGTGCACGAGGCGAGCCTGCTGCCGGTGGAGGACTGGCCGCTGTTCCGCTGGCGCATGCGCGACAACGCCGCCCGTGGCAACCGCTGGCTCGGCAACGCGCTCGACCACCGCCCCGACGTCCTCGACGCCGTGCAGGAGGCGATCGCGGCGCACGGCCCGCTCGAGGCCTCGGAGATCGAGCGGGTCCTCGGCGACGGCGGCGACCGGCGCGCCCGCGCCCACGGCGGCTGGTGGACGCGCTCGGACGTCAAGGTGGCGTGCGAGCACCTCTTCGCCACCGGCGAGCTCACCACCGGCACGCGCCGCGGCTTCCGGCGCGCGTACGAGCTGCCCGAGCGCGTGCTGCCGCCCGAGGTGCTCGCCCGCGAGCCGGCGCGCGACGAGGCGATGCGGACGCTGGTGGGCCGGGCCGCGACGGCGCTGGGCGTCGCCACCGAGCCCGACCTGCGCGACTACCACCGCCTGCCGCCCGCGGAGTCGCAGGCCGCGGTGGCCGAGCTCGTCGACGCCGGCGAGCTGGAGCCGGTGGCCGTGGAGGGCTGGACGGCGCCCGCCTACCTCGCGCCCGGCGCGCGGCTGCCCCGGCGCGTCACGGGCCGCGCGCTGCTGGCGCCGTTCGACCCGCTGATCTGGTTCCGCGCCCGCACCCTGCGGCTGTTCGCCTTCCACTACCGCATCGGCATCTACACGCCCGCCGAGAAGCGCACCCACGGCTACTACGTCTTCCCGTTCCTGCTCGACGGGCGGCTCGTGGCGCGGGTCGACCTCAAGGCCGACCGGGTCGCCGGCGTGCTGCGCGTGCCCGGGGCGTACGCCGAGGACGTGCCGGACGGCCCCGACGAGGCCCGCGTCGCGGCCGAGCTGGCCGCCGAGCTGGCGGCCATGGCGGCGTGGCTCGGCCTGGCGGGCGTCGTCGTCGAGGGCCCGGGCGACCACGCCACGGCGCTGGCTCAGGCGGTCAAGGTCGGGGGGTGGACGTAGCGCACGCCCGGGGGCAGGTGCCCCGTGCGGGAGGTGCGGGCCAGCACGCTCAGGAGGTCCTCGCGGAACGCCTGGGCGGCGCGGGTGGGGGCGACGTCGGTGCGGTGGGCCAGCGAGATCGTCCGGTGGCTCCAGGCCCCGCCGTCGAGGCGGGTCGCCCGCAGCGTCGGGTGCCCGGCGAGCACGAGGCTGGGCACGATCGCCACGCCCAGCCCGCGCTCGACCATGCGCAGCACCGCGTCCATCTCCCCGCCCTCCACGGCGATCCGCGGCGTCACGCCGGCCGCGGCGCACGCCGCGAGCGTCACCTCGCGCAGCTCGTAGCCGGGGCGGTTGACCACCAGCGGGTGCGCGGCGAGCTCGGCGACGCCGATGTGGTCGCCGAGGTCCGGCCACCCCCGCGCCGCGACCACGACGAGCTCCTCGCGCAGCACCGGCGTCAGCGCGAGGTCGCGCACCGTCTCGCCGCGGTCGATCACCAGCGCGAGGTCGAGCTGGCCACGCTGGAGGTCGGCGACGAGGTCCTGCGAGCCGCCCTCGGCGATCTGCAGGGCGATGCCGGGGTAGCGGCCGTGGAACACCTCGAGCACGTCGGCCACCACGCTGACGCACAGGCTCGGGGTGGCCCCGAGTCGCAGCCGCCCGCGGCGCAGCCCGGCGAGCTCGGCGATCTCCAGCCGTGCCGTCTCGGAGTCGGCGACGATCCGGCGCGCCAGCGGCAGGAGCGCCTCACCGGCCGCCGTCGGTGTGACGTTGTCGTGACCGCGCGTGAGCAAGGTCTCGCCGAGGTCCTCCTCGAGCGTCCGGATCTGCTTGCTCAAGGTCGGCTGCGCGATCCGGCACAGGGCCGCTGCCTGCGTGAACCGGCCGGTGTCCACCACAGCGAGGAAATAGCTGAGCTGTTTGATGGTCATCGCCATAGCTCGAAGCTATGCCATCCCCGTCTTGCATGCATTAGCGCTCAGCGGGTCCTCGACTTACCGTTCTCACGTGGTCATCACCCCGCAGCGCAACATCGTCTCGAGGACGTGGGGCACCTCGGTCGGCAAGAAGTCGGTCATCGCCGTCACCGGGGTCATCTTCCTGCTCTACGTCACCGCCCACATGCTCGGCAACCTGAAGGTCTTCTTCGGGATCGAGTCCTTCGACACGTACGCCCAGCACCTGCGCGAGATCGGCGAGGCGATCGTCGGTTACGAGGGCGTCCTGTGGATCGTGCGCGTCGTGCTGCTGTCCAGCCTCGTGCTGCACATGTGGGCGGCCTTCTCGCTCTGGTACAAGGCGAAGAAGGCCCGACCGGTGGGCTACCAGCACCGCCAGCGCTGGGAGGGCAGCTACGCCGCCCGCACGATGCGCTGGGGCGGGGTGATCATCGCCCTGTTCGTCGTCTGGCACATCCTCGACCTGACGACCGGCTCGGTGAACCCGCTGCCCGGTGACGCCAGCGCCTACATGAAGCTCGTCGCGAGCTTCGACCGCTGGTACGTCTCGCTCTTCTACATCCTGGCGGTCGTCGCGCTGGGCTTCCACATCCGGCACGGCCTCTGGTCGGCCATCCAGACCTTCGGCGCCAACAGCGCCATGAAGCAGAACGCGCTCAAGACTCTGGCCTTCGTCGTGGCGGCAGTGATCACGATCGGTTTCGCGATCGTCCCGCTGGCCGTGATGACCGGTCTGGTGAGGTGACCATGTCTGAACTGCAGCAAGAGCCCACCGCCGTCCAGGGCGAGGGACGTTACGTCCTCGGCGACCCCATCGCCGACACGCGCGCCCCGGACAGCCCCATCGCCGACCGGTGGGCCGACCGCAAGTTCTCGGCGAAGCTGGTCAACCCGGCCAACCGCCGCAAGATGAGCGTCATCGTCGTGGGCACCGGCCTGGCCGGTGGTGCGGCCGCGGCCACGCTCGGCGAGGCCGGCTACCACGTCAAGTCGTTCTGCTACCAGGACAGCCCCCGGCGCGCGCACTCGATCGCCGCGCAGGGCGGCATCAACGCCGCCAAGAACTACCGCTACGACGGCGACTCGGTGCACCGGCTGTTCTACGACACGGTCAAGGGCGGCGACTTCCGCTCGCGCGAGTCGAACGTGCACCGCCTGGCCGAGGTCAGCCTCAACATCATCGACCAGTGCGTCGCGCAGGGCGTGCCCTTCGCCCGCGAGTACTCGGGCCTGCTCGACACGCGCTCGTTCGGCGGGACGCAGGTCTCGCGCACCTTCTACGCCCGCGGGCAGACGGGCCAGCAGCTGCTGCTGGGCGCCTACCAGGCTCTCGAGCGCCAGGTGCACGCCGGCACCGTCGAGGTCCACCCGCGCACCGAGATGCTCGACCTCATCGTCGTGGACGGGAAGGCGCGCGGAATCGTCACGCGCGACCTGTTCACCGGGCGGCTCGACACGCACCTCGCCGACGTCGTCATCCTGTGCTCGGGCGGCTACGGCAACGTCTACTACCTCTCGACCAACGCCAAGGGCTCCAACGTCACGGCCGCCTGGCGGGCGCACAAGCGCGGCGCGCTGTTCGCCAACCCCTGCTACACCCAGATCCACCCGACCTGCATCCCGGTCAGCGGCGAGTACCAGTCGAAGCTGACCCTGATGTCGGAGTCGCTGCGCAACGACGGGCGCGTGTGGGTGCCCAAGGAGCGCGGCGACGACCGGAACCCGAACGACATCCCCGAGGACGAGCGCGACTACTACCTGGAGCGCCAGTACCCGGCGTTCGGCAACCTGGTGCCGCGCGACATCGCCTCCCGTGCCGCCAAGAACATGTGCGACGCCGGGCACGGCGTCGGCCCCGGCGGACTGGGCGTGTACCTGGACTTCTCGGCCGCCATCGAGCGTCTCGGCCGCCCGGCGGTCGAGGCCAAGTACGGCAACCTGTTCGAGATGTACGAGCGCATCACCGGGGACGACCCGTACGAGGTCCCGATGCGCATCTACCCGGCCATCCACTACACGATGGGCGGGCTGTGGGTCGACTACGACCTGCGCTCGACGATCCCGGGCCTGTTCGTGGGCGGGGAGGCCAACTTCTCCGACCACGGTGCCAACCGCCTCGGCGCCTCGGCGCTGATGCAGGGCCTCTCCGACGGCTACTTCGTGCTGCCCACCACCGTGGCCGACTACCTGGCCGCCGGCCCGTTCGACGAGGTCCCGGAGGACCACCCGGCCGTCCAGGAGGCCGTCGAGGCGTCGCGCGCGCGGCTCGACAAGCTCCTGTCCGCCAACGGCCACCGCACCGTCGACTCGTTCCACCGCGAGCTGGGCCAGCTCGTGTGGGACCAGTGCGGCATGGCCCGGAGCAAGGAGGGCCTGGAGAAGGCGCTCGACCGGATCCCCTCGCTGCGCGCCGAGTTCTGGCGCGACGTGAAGATCGTCGGCACCGGTGACGGGTTCAACCAGTCGCTCGAGAAGGCCAACCGGGTCGCGGACTTCATCGAGCTCGCGGAGCTCATGTGCCTCGACGCGCTGCACCGCGAGGAGTCCTGCGGCGGGCACTTCCGCGTCGAGCACCAGACCGAGGACGGCGAGGCGCAGCGCGACGACGAGAACTTCTCGTACGTCGCGGCGTGGGAGTACGCCGGCGACAACCAGCGGCCGGTACTGCACAAGGAGGACCTCGAGTTCTCCTACGTGCACCCGACCCAGCGCAGCTACAAGTAGCGGAGTCACACGTGAAGCTCACCCTGCGCATCTGGCGGCAGGCCTCGCCCGAGGCCAAGGGCAAGATGCAGAAGTACACCCTCGACGACGTCGAGCCCGACATGTCCTTCCTCGAGATGCTCGACGTGCTCAACGAGAAGCTCGTCATCGACGGCAAGGACCCGGTGTCGTTCGACCACGACTGCCGTGAGGGCATCTGCGGGTCGTGCGGCATGGTCATCAACGGCAACGCCCACGGGCCGCAGCAGTACACGACGACGTGCCAGCTGCACATGCGGCACTTCAACGACGGCGACACGATCGACATCGAGCCCTGGCGGGCCCGGGCGTTCCCGGTGGTCAAGGACCTCGTCGTCGACCGCAGCGCGCTCGACGAGATCATCAAGTCGGGCGGCTACATCTCGGTCAACACCGGCTCGGCGCCCGAGGCGCACGCGATCCCGGTGGACAAGGTCTCCGCCGACGACGCGTTCGACGCGGCGACCTGCATCGGGTGCGGCGCCTGCGTCGCGGCCTGCCCCAACGGCAGCTCGATGCTGTTCACCGCGGCCAAGGTGACCCACCTGGGCCTGCTCCCGCAGGGGCAGCCGGAGCGTCAGAGCCGCGCGGTCAACATGCTCACGCGGCAGGACGAGCTGGACTTCGGCGGCTGCACCAACGTCGGGGCGTGCCACGAGGTGTGCCCGAAGGGCATCCCGCTGGCGACGATCGCCCAGCTCAACCACGACGTCCTCGGCGCCACCCTCACCGGAGCGCGCTCCGACTAGTCTGTCGCGCCAAGGAGATCCGCGCGTCAGCGCTCCTGCGTCGCGCTGGCGTGCGATCTCCGGCGCGCTCCGGTGGTGACCGGAGTCGTGCGGCCTCAGGGTGCTGACGTCCGGGCGGGGGCGAGCAGGGACGCGGCGGCGCCGGAGCGGATCGCGGTGGCCTCCGCGGGGTCGAGGCCCGCAGCGTCGAGGCGGTCGAGCGGGTCGGTGACACCCATGTCGAAGGGGTAGTCGGTGCCGATCGCGACGCGGTCGGCGCCGGCGACGGCCACGAGGTGGCGCAGCGCCTCGGGCGTGTACACCAGCGCGTCGAACCACAGCCGCCGCAGCGCGGTGCTCGGCGGGGCGGCGGCCGCGCGGTCGCCGGGGCGGGCGTGCCAGGCGTGGTCCTGGCGCGCCGTGCCGTACGGGAAGAACCCGCCGCCGTGCGCGGCCAGCACCCGGGCGCCCGGGGAGGCGTCGAGCACCCCGGACGCGACGAGCCGGGAGAGCGCCACCGTGGTCTCGACGGGGTTGCCCACGGCGTTCGACAGGTAGCCGACGTCGAGACGCTCGCCGAGCGTGCAGCCCCACGGGTGGACGAACACGACCGCCTCGAGCTCCGAGGCCGCCGCCCAGAACGCCGCCAGCGCCGGGTCGTCGAGCTCGCGGCGCACGCCGTCGGGGCCCGTGACGTACGTCGACACCTCGACCCCGCGCAGGCCCGCGCCCACCGCGGCGCGCAGGACGTCGACGGCGAGGTCGGGGTGCTGCAGGGGCGCGGTGCCGAGCCCGACCAGCCGCCCGGGAGCCGCGGCGCAGTGCGCGAGCACGCCGTCGTTCACCGCCGCCGCGTATCGGGCCGCGAGGTCGCGCTCTGCCCACGCGTGGTGGATCGGCATGGGGCTGACCAGCTGGACGTCCATCCCGGCCGCGTCCATCGCCGCCAGCCGGGCGTCCACCGACGTCAGGGCCGGTCCCAGCCCCCCGATCTGCTCGCGGTTGACCCGCGACGACGCCGGGCCCGCCGCCCGGGCCTCGTCGGCGCGGGCCGCGGCGAGCGCGGGCTCCTCGGCGACCAGGCCCTCGGCCGCGGGGACCAGGACGTGGGCGTGGACGTCGACGGTCGGGTCGGCGGGGTCGATCATGCGTGCTCCCGGTGGTGCGGACGGGTGCGGGGGCGCGGGCGGGCGCCGGGGATCGCGACGGGCGCCACACCGGCGACGATGCGGCTCGCGAGCGTGCCGATGCCCTCGACCTCCAGGGCCACGACGTCGCCCGGGGCCAGCGGCGGCAGGTCCTCGCGCGAGGTCCCGCGGCCCCACAGCTCGCCCAGACAGCCGCCGTGCCCGCAGGTCCCGGAGCCCAGGACGTCGCCGGGACGCACCTCGGTGCCGCGCGAGGCGTAGGCCACGAGGTCGCCGAAGGGCCAGCCCATGTTCGACAGCAGGTCCTCGCCCACCACGCGCCCGTTGACCGCCGCGGTGAGCGCCAGGTCGAGGAAGCCCTCGGCGTCCGGGGAGAACGCGTCGGCCGTCACGAGCCAGGGCCCGAGCGTCGTCGCGGTGTCCTTGCCCTTCGCCGGGCCCAGGCCGACCTGCATCTCGCGGGCCTGCACGTCGCGGGCCGACCAGTCGTTGAGGATCGTCAGCCCCGCGACGTGGGCCCACCCCTCCCCCGGGGCGACGTCGCGCCCGGTCCGCCCGATCACCGCGGCCACCTCGAGCTCGAAGTCGAGCACGGCGCAGCCCGGCGGCACGGGGACGTCGTCGGCGGGCCCGAGCGTCGCGTAGGGGTTGGAGAAGTAGAACGTGGGCGCGTCGTACCAGGCCTCGGGGAGGCCGGCGAGGTTCCGCATGCCCTCGACGTGCTCCTCGAACGCCACGAAGTCCCGCACGGTCGGCGGCTCCAGCGGGGCGAGCAGGCGGACGTCGGCGAGGGGGAGCGGCCGGGCGCGCCGCGCGTCGCGCCCGGCCGCGGTCAGGTCGCCCGCGCGCAGCAGCTCGAGCAGGGTCACCGGCCGGTCGAGCAGGTGCACCCGCTCGTCACCGGGGTCGCCCTCGACGAGGCCGACGCGGGGCCCGTCGTCGGTGGCGACGGTCGCGAGACGCATCAGACGGCCACCTCTCACACCGGGGGCGCGACGAAGACGCCGCGGTCGGGGTCGTTGAACGACTTCTTGGCGACGAACTCGCTCATCGGGTTCGCGGTGCCCCACTGGTCGGAGACCATCGGGTCGCTGATGTCGTGCAGGCTCGGGTGCCAGGTGTCCTCGTCGAGGCACTCCAGCTCCGTCGTGTACTCGACGGTGTTGCCCTGGGGGTCGAGGAAGTAGGAGAACGTGTTGTTCCCGGCCATGTGCCGGCCCGGGCCCCACACCTTCTCGACGCCGGCGCGCAGCAGCCGGCCGGTGCCGCGCATGTACTCGTCGATGCCGCGCATCTCGAACGACGCGTGGTGCAGCGACACGTGCGGGCAGCGCGCGATGGCCAGCGAGTGGTGCTGGGGGTTGCAGCGCAGGAAGTACATCATCTCGCCCATGTGCGGGGAGGTGAGCGTGTCGGAGAGCTTGAAGTCGAGGTGGCGGTCGTACCAGGCCAGCAGCGCCTCGGGCTGCGTGGAGTTGATGACGACGTGGGAGAGCTTCACCGGCACCGACTCGCCCTCCTCGATCTTGCGGTGCGCGCGCACCGCGACGTCGGAGGACACCTCGATCGTGCGGCCCTCGAGGTCGAAGAACCGGAAGCCGTAGCCGCCGCCGGGGGTCTGCAGCTTGTCGGGGGTGCTGACGAGCGTGACGCCCTCGCGCCCCAGCTTCTCGGCCAGGGCGTCGACGTCGGCGGCCGTCTCGGCGCCGAACGCGATGAGGTCGACGCGCTTCTCGGCGTCGGCGCGCAGCCGCACCTGGTACTGCTCCGGCGAGCCCTCGGCGGCGAGGAACGCGATGCCGGTGTCGGTGGTCTCCGGGGACAGCTTCCAGAGGTCGGTGTAGAAGGCGAGCTGGGTGTCGAAGTCGGGCACGGCGAGGTCGACGTGCCGCAGGTGGGTGATCAGGCGGTCCATGGCTCTGGCTCCTCAGGGGCGCTGGGTCAGGAGGGCGGCGGTGCGGCCCAGGAGGCCGGGCACGTCGGCGGTGCCACCGGCCTGCGGCGGCGGCTCGTGGGTCAGCAGCCACCGCGCGAGCTGCACGGAGCCGTCGACGACGGTGCGGGCGCGCGGCAGGCGGCGCTCGACGTAGGCGGTCAGTGCGGTCTCGACGTCGTCGGCGGCCAGCAGCTCGTCGGCGAGCACCGTGGCGTCCTCGAGGGCCTGTGCGCAGCCCTGGGCCAGGGTGGGCGGGCAGGAGTGCGCGGCGTCCCCGGCGAGCACGAGACGCCCGCGATGCCACGGCGCCGCGACGACGTGCGACTCGAAGTGGGTGTAGTTGGTGGGGGCGCCGTCGGCCATCCGCTCGCGGATGTCGACCCACGGTCCGCCGTACTGCCCGGCCAGCGCACGCATCGTGGCCAGCTGCTCCTCGGGGGAGAGGCCGGTGCGGTCCTGGGCGTCCTCGACCAGGTAGGCGTAGATGCTGTCCTCGCCGGTGGGGCAGTAGCCGGCGATGTAGGCGGCGCCTCCGTAGGTGAGGTCGGTGCGCTCGATGCTCTCCGGGCGCGTCGTGAGCACCCGCCAGATGCCCATGCCGACGGGGTCGACGGCGGCCGGGATGCCGGCGAGCTCGCGGACCCGGGACCGCACGCCGTCGGCGCCCACCACGAGGTCGTAGAGGCCCGACGAGCCGTCGGAGAACGCGACATCGCCGTCGGGGGAGACGCTGGTGACCGTGGTCGCAAGGCGGACCTTCACCCCGTCGGCGACGGCGCGGTCGAGCAGCAGCCGCGCGAGCTCGGGCCGCGGCACGCCCACCGTCGCCGGGAGGTCGTCGCCGCCCATGCGGACGTCGCGCATCTCCACGAGGACCGTGCCGTCGGGGGCGCGGAGACCCGTGACGTCGAAGGCGTACCCCGCGGCCAGGACCTCGTCGTAGACACCGAGGTCGCGCAGGACGCGCAGGGCGTTGCCCTGCAGCGTGAGGCCTGAGCCGACGCTCGTGACGTCGGGCTTGATCTCCACGAGGTCGACGGCGACCCCGGCGCGGGCGAGCAGCATGGCGGTGGCGCAGCCGGCGGCACCACCGCCGACGACCAGGACGTCCTGCACGGCGGGCATCAGCTCTCCTACTTGACGGCGATGGGGTTGACCGGCGAGCCGACGGCGCCGGTGATGCGCAGCGGGGCGGCGGTGAGGAAGAAGTCGTGAATGTGGTCGGCGGCGCAGTCGTCGGCGAGCGCGTCGAGGTCCCACATCTCACCGAGGAACAGGCCCAGGTGCGGGATGGCGATCTGGTGCAGCGGCTGGAACGCGTCGTCGAACTCGTTGGGCCGCACCTCGACGCCCCACGTGTCCGTGGCGACCGCGGCGATGCCGGTGTCGTGCAGCCAGTCGGCGGTGGTGAACGAGAGCCCGGGTGCGGGCCCGCCGGCGTAGCCGCCCCAGCCCTCGCGGCGGGTGCGGGCGTACTGCCCGGTGCGCACGCAGACGAGGTCGCCCTCGCCGACCGCGACGCCGTGCGCGGCGTGCGTGGCCTCGAGGTCGTCGGCGGTGATCGGGTACGCGTCGGGCAGCTCGCCGCGCTCGTCGCCGAGCACCCGGCCGACGTCCAGCAGCACCCCGCGCCCGGCGAGGTGCGCGGCGGCGGTCTCGATGCCGGTGACGCGGTCGCCCGCGCTGGTCACGACGTCGGCGGCGGCGCGGCCGTTCCAGGCCCGGCCGTGGTCGAAGATGTGGCCCAGCCCGTCCCACTGCGTCGAGCACTGCAGCGGCATCGCGATCACGTCGTCGGCGCCGCCGAGGCCGTGCGGGAACTCGCCGTCGAGGGCCTCGCGGCCGGTGTCGAGCATGGTGTGCACGGGGTTGGTCCGCCGGCGCCAACCGCGCTGCGGGCCCTCGGCGTCGAACGGCTGCGACAGCGAGAACGCCACCCCGCGCCGCACGCACGCCGCGCCCTCGAGGCGCTTGGCGGCGGTGAGCAGGTTGAGCGAGCCGAGCACGTCGTCGGCACCCCAGCGGCCCCAGCGGGACACGCGGGCGGCGACGGCGGCGATCGCGTCCTCGGGCTTCGCGGGGTCGAAGCCGGCGGCCCGGAGCGCGGTGGTGTCGGTGACGGGGGCGCTCACCGCTCGGCCACCACGCGGGTCTGCTGGGCGCCGAGGCCGGTGATCGTCCCGTGCATGACGTCGCCGTCGCGCAGCAGGCGGCCGTGGGCCATGCCGTTGCCGGCGGGGCTGCCGGTGAGCACGACGTCGCCGGGGCGCAGTGGCGTGATCTCCGAGGCCGCGGCCACGAGGCTGGCGACGTCGAAGAGCATGTCCTTCGTGGTCTCGTCCTGCATGACGGCGACGTCCAGGCGCAGCGTGATCCGCAGGTCCGACGGGTCGACGTCGCGGGCGGGCACCAGCCACGGACCCAGCGGGGTGAACCCGGGGCCGTTCTTGGCGCGGAACCAGTCGGTGCCGATCTCGGGCATGTCGCGGCGGAACACCTGGTCGCGGGCGGTGAGGTCGTTGGCGATCGTGTAGCCCGCGACGTGGTCGAGGGCGTGCTCGCGGTCGACGCGGAACGCCTCGCGACCGATGACCGCGGCCAGCTCGAGCTCCCAGTCGAACTGCGTGGTCCAGGAGGGGATGACGACGTCGTCGTAGGGCCCGGTGACGGCCGACGGCAGGCCCACGAACAGGTACGGCGTCCCGTCGGCGGCCCGGCGGTCCATCATCTCCGCGACCTCGGCCCGGATCTCGGCGTCGGGCCGGGTGCCGCGCTCGGCGTGGTGGGCGGCGGCGAGGTCGATGACGTGCGTGCGGTAGTTCGCGCCGGACTGGAGGATCTGGCCCGGCTCCAGCGGCGCGTGCACCGCGAGCTGGTCCAACGGGGTGCCGGGCCGGTCGGCCAGGGCGTCCAGCTGCGGCAGGACGCGGTCCCAGTCGGCGAGCAGCGCCCGGGTCGTCACCGGCCCGTCGACGACACCCGTGTCGGTGAGGTCGACGACGGTGTCGCCGTCGGTCACCAGGCCCGCGAACCGGCGGCCGTCCCCGCCCGAGAACGTGCCCAGTCTGATCCCGACCATCCGGTCCTCCGCGACGTCGTCGATGGGCTCGCCGACCACGATGGGGGCGCGGGTGGGGGAGCCGGAAGGCCGAACCGCTGATGACCGGCATCGGCGGGGGTGATGGGCGAGCACCGGCGCGGCGCATCCGGTATCCCTACGGCATGAGCGAGGGCGCGGGCGGGGTGCGGCGACCGGTCCGGCTCGTCAACCTGGACCTCAACCTGCTGCTCTCGCTGCGGGCGCTGCTCACCGAGCGGAACGTGACGCGCGCGGCCGCCGCGCTCGGGCTCTCCCAGCCGGCCGTGTCCGCCGCGCTGGCCCGGCTGCGCCGCCACTTCGGCGACGACCTGCTGGTGCGTGTCGGGAACCGCTACGAGCTCACGCCGCTGGCGCTGCGGCTGGTGGAGCGCACCGAGCGGGCGGTCGGCGGGATCGAGGAGGTCTTCTCCGCGGCGCCCGACTTCGACCCCGTCTCGACCGCGCGCGAGTTCACCCTGCTCGTCTCCGACTACGCGACGAGCGTGCTCGGCGTCCCGCTCGCCGCCGCCATGGCCGCCCGCGCGCCCTGCGCCCGGCTGGTGCTGCGCCCGCACAGCCCCGACGACGTGGTCGGCGCGGCGGAGCGCCTGCGCCCGGTCGACGGGATGGTCATGCCGCACGGGTTCATCGACGAGATGCCCTACCTCGACCTCTACGAGGACCGCTGGGTGGTGCTCGCGGCGACGGGCAACACGCGGGTCGGCGAGGCCGTCACGCTCGACGACCTCGCCGCGCTGCCGTGGGTGACGATCTACCACCGGCCGACCGCGTTCACCCCCGCCAACCTCCAGCTGCGCACCCTCGGCATCGAGCCGCGCGCCCAGGTGGTCGTCGAGTCCTTCCTGCCGGTGCCCGAGCTCGTCGCCGGCACCGAGCGCGTGGCCCTGGTCCAGGCCCGGCTCGCCGCGCGGCTGGGCCCCGACCCCGGCGTGCGGGTGCTGGCCGCGCCGTTCGACGTCGGGCCCCTGCTCGAGGCGCTGTGGTGGCACCCGGTGCACGACACGGACCCCGCGCACACCTGGTTCCGGGGCCTCGTCGCAGAGGTCGCGGCGGGGCTGCCCGGAGCGGGTGCGCTCAAGGACTGAGGGCCGGCCGCGGGCGCGCCGGGGCGACGGTGACGTCGCCCGCGCCGGTGCGGGCCCGCACGTGCAGCGGCCGGTCGCCGGTGCCCTCGGTGGCGTCTCCGGCGGGCCGGCTCTCGTGCACCGGCAGCTCGCTGTGCACGCGGCCCACGGCGGTGCGCAGCTCCACCCGCGCGTCGACGCCCGGGTGGACGCCGACCCAGACCGTGCCGACCCCGGTACCGATCTCGAGGTCCCCGGAGACGGCGTCGGCGACCTCGACGTCGCCCGCGGCGGCGCGCACCGCCACGTCGGCGCGCACCTCGCCGAGCCGGATGCGCCCGGCGCCGGTGGTGATCTCGACGGGCGCGAGCACGCGGTCGAGGCGCACCCCGCCCGCGCCGCCCTTCAGGGTCAGCCGCCCGCCCAGGGTCCGGACGTGCACCTCGCCGGCGCCGCAGCGCAGGTCGGCGCGGCGCGTGACCTCGTCGAGCGTGACCTCGCCGGTACCGCGCACCGCGACCTCGGCCGCCGAGCCCTCGACGACGACCCGGGCGGCGCCGGCCCGCACGGTCACCTCGCTGCCCTCGGGGGCGCGGACGGTGATCGCCAGCGGCACCCCGCGCAGGGCGAGGTCCCCCGGCCCGCGGACGGTGAGGCGGCGGGCGTCGGCGTCCCAGTCGAGCGTGGTGGCCGCGACGGCGGCCTCCGCGCGCTCCTCGGGCGACGACGCGCCCCGCTCGCTGCCGCCGAGGAGGCCGAGCAGGCCGGACATCCCGGCGAGCCCGACCAGCCCCTGCAGACCCTGCAGCCACCCGGGCGGCGCGTCGGGGTCGAGTTCGACGCGCGCCCGGACGGTGGTGGTGTCGGTGATGTCGGCTGCCTGTTCCGCCAGGTGCACGCGCACCGAGCCCGCGTCGAGCGCGAGGTCGAGGGTGGCCGGGCCCGCGCCCGTGCCGGTGACCTCGCGTCCCGGGGCGGTCATCCCCGGACCCAGCCGTCGACGCCGCCGCCGTCGGGGCCGTCGTCGCCCGGCTTGGCGGTGCCGGTCTCGTCGGTGCCGGGCTTGTCGGTGCCCGGGGTGCTGTCGGTCGGGGTCGTGGGGCCGGTGGACGAGCCACCGTCACGGGCCGCGCGGCCCGCGTCCCAGCCCGAGTCCCAGCTCCCGCCGGTCCCACCGGTGTCGCCGGTGTCCGGGCCGGCGTCGCCGCCGGAGGCCCAGCCGCCCCAGCCACCGCGCCCGCCGTGCTGGCGCAGCGCCCCCTGGACGGCCTGGCCGATCCAGGAGTTCAGCGACATGCCCTGGGCCGCGGCCGCGCGCTCGGCCTGGCCCTTGATCTGGTCGACGAGGCGCAGCGTCATCCGCGAGATGTCGCCGACGTCGGGGCCGCCGCGGCCACCGAAGCCCTGCCCGCCGCCGAAGGCGCCCCAGGGTCCCTCGCCGCCCCCCGGGAAGCCGGGTCCGGGCGGGGGCGGCGGCGTGGAGCGGTGCGGCCCGCCCGCGCCGCCCGCCGGGGCACCCGCGAACGGCGAGGACGCCGGGCCGGCGAAGAAACCGCCGTCGTCGGACGTGGGCTCGCGATCGACGACCACCTTGACCTCGCGGCCGGAGAGCCGCAGGGAGACCGAGCGGTCGCCGAGGGCCTCGGTGACCTCGCCGGCCAGGTCGGAGAGGGCGTTCATCATCGCCAGGCGAACGGCCGGCTCGAGGGCGGCGGCGAGCGAGGTGCCCGCCCGGGAGGTCGCCTCGTCGCCGACCGCGGCGGCCGCGGCGAGGTCGTCGCGCAGGGCGGAGACGTACGGTGTCAGGTCCATGACACCACTGTGACACCACGACGGCGCTTCGTGCCACCAATTCGACATCATCAGCTGTCGGCGAACGCCGTCGGGGGCGTGTCGTACCGTGGCCCGGTGCCGGAAACCGTGACGCCGCAGGTGACGCTGATCGCCAAGACGGAGTTCTTCGCGCCGCCCGGGGTGCCGTGGGAGACCGACGCCGACGGTGGGCAGGCGCTCGCTGAGTTCGCCGGCCGGGCCTGCTACCAGTCCTGGACCAAGCCGAACCCGGCGACGGCCACCAACGCGGGCTACCTGCAGCACATCCTCGAGGTCGGTCACCTGTCGGTGCTCGAGCACGGCACGGTCAGCTTCTACCTCACCGGCATGTCGCGCAGCCTCACCCACGAGCTCATCCGGCACCGGCACTTCTCCTACTCCCAGCTCTCCCAGCGCTACGTCCCCGAGCGGGACGCGGCGATGGTGGAGCCGGCGGTCATCGCGGAGGACCCGGAGCTGCACCAGCTCTTCGCCGAGGCGGGCGCCGCCGCGCTGGCCTCGTACGAGAAGCTGCTGGCGGGCCTCGAGGAGCGCTTCGCCGACGAGCCCAACCGCACGCTGCGCCGCAAGCAGGCCCGCCAGGCCGCGCGCGCGGTGCTGCCCAACGCCACCGAGACGCGCATCGTGGTGACGGGCAACTACCGGGCCTGGCGGCACTTCATCGCCATGCGCGCCAGCGAGCACGCCGACGTCGAGATCCGCGACCTCGCGATCGCCTGCCTCAAGGTGCTCCAGGTCGAGGTGCCCAACGTCTTCGCCGATTTCGTGATCTCGGAGCTGCCCGGCGGCTCCGAGGTCGCGTCCAGCCCCTTCGTCGCCGAGGGCTGATCCACCTGGGCGCACCCCCGAGGGGTGTGCCCGACGGCGTGCGGGTAGGGAGACCCCATGACTGCCGCACAGATCGCCGACGCCGAGCGTCGCGATCTCGCCGACCTGTTCCTGCGCCTGGGCCCGGACGAGCCCACGCTGTGCGGGGACTGGTCGACGCGCGACCTGGTCGCCCACCTGATCGTCCGCGAGCGCCGGCTCGACGCGGCGCCCGGCATCCTCATCCCGCCGCTGGCGGGCTGGACGCAGCGCGTGCAGGACCAGGTGGCGGGCGGCGACTTCGGTGAGCTGGTGGGCACGCTGCGCACCGGCCCCCCGTTCTGGAGCCCGCTGGCGCTGCCGCCGCTGCGCGCCGTCGACGTCCAGGAGTACTTCATCCACCACGAGGACGTGCGCCGCGCCCAGTCCGGCTGGTCGCCGCGGCCGCCCGACGAGGCCCGCGACCGCGTGCTGTGGCGCATGGCCGGCCTGCTCGGGCGGCTCACCTACCGCTCCAGCCCGGTGGCCGTGACGCTGCGGCGCCCGGACGGCACCGAGACGGCCGTGCGTTCGGGCCCGCGGACGGTCATCCTCACGGGGGAGCCGGGTGAGCTGCTGCTGCACGCGGCGGGCCGCGACGAGTGCGTCGTGCACCCCGAGGGCGAGCCCGCCGACGTTGCCGCGGTGATGGCGCTCGACCGCGGTCTGTAGACCCAGCACCGCCGGGCGGCACCTCGCCCGGCTGCCCGTACCAGGAGGAACCGATCACCACCCGCCTGCCGCGTCTCCACCCGGGGACCAAGCGATGAGCCGCTCGACCGCCCGCCGCCCCGACCCGTCGCGCGGAGGCGGCGGCCCGGCGACCCCGTCGTCAGCACCGTCGACGCCGCCGGCACCCTCGGCGCCCTCCGGCAGCCCGGCCGTCGAGCACGAGTGCGCCCGCGGCTCCGGCGTCCCGACCGCGTCGGTGCCGGGCTCCGAGGGCACGCCGCCGCCGCTGCCCGAGGGGGCGCTGCGCGTCGTCGCGCTGGGCGGCATCGGCGAGATCGGCCGGAACATGACCGTGCTCGAGTACGGCGGCCGGCTGCTGATCGTCGACTGCGGCGTGCTGTTCCCGTCCGAGGACTCGCCCGGCGTCGACCTGATCCTGCCCGACTTCCGGGCCGTCGAGGACCGCCTCGACGACGTCGACGCCCTGGTGCTCACCCACGGGCACGAGGACCACATCGGCGCCGTGCCGTTCCTGCTGCGCCAGCGTCCGGACCTGCTGGTGGTCGGCTCGCGGTTCACGCTCGCGCTGGTGGCCGCCAAGTGCCGGGAGCACCGCCTCACGCCGCACCTGCTCGAGGTCCACGAGGGCCAGCGCGCCCACCACGGCTCGTTCGACTGCGAGTTCTTCGCGGTCAACCACTCGATCCCCGACGCGCTGGCCGTCGCCGTGCGCACGCCGGGCGGCACCGTGCTGCACACCGGCGACATCAAGCTCGACCAGCTGCCCCTCGACGGGCGCCTGACCGACCTGGCCGGCTTCTCGCGCCTCGGCGACGAGGGCGTCGACCTGCTGCTGGTCGACTCCACCAACGCCGAGGTCCCGGGCTTCGTCACCCCGGAGCGCGACATCGCCCCGGTGATCGACAACGTCTTCCGCGACGCCCCGACCCGGCTGATCGTCGCGTGCTTCGCCAGCCACGTGCACCGCGTCCAGCAGATTCTCGACGCCGCCGAGAAGCACGGCCGCAAGGTGTGCTTCACCGGCCGCTCGATGGTGCGCAACATGGGCATCGCGACCGACCTCGGCCTGCTGCGCGTGCCCGAGGGCCTGCTCGTCGACCTCGACGACGCCCTCTCGATGCCCGAGCGCGACGTCGTGCTCGTCTCGACGGGGTCGCAGGGCGAGCCGCTCTCGGCGCTCGGGCGCATGGCGCGCGGCGAGCACCGCCAGATCACGATCACCCCGGGCGACACCGTCGTCCTGCTCTCGAGCCTGATCCCCGGCAACGAGACCGCGGTGTTCGCGGTGATCAACGGGCTGACGCGGCTCGGTGCCGACGTCGTGCACTCCGGGGTCGCCAAGGTCCACGTCTCGGGCCACGCGAGCGCCGGCGAGCTGATGTTCCTCTACAACGCGCTGCGCCCGCGCAACGTCATGCCCGTGCACGGCGAGTGGCGCCACCTGCGCGCCAACGCCGAGATCGCGCGGCGCACCGGCGTGCAGAACGTGGTGATCGCCGAGGACGGGGTCGTCGTCGACGTCGTCGACAAGCACGCGTCGATCGTCGGCCGCGTCGAGGTCGGCCACGTCTACGTCGACGGCAACCAGGTCGGCGACGTCGGCGAGTCCACGCTCTCGGACCGTCTCGTGCTCGGCGAGGGCGGCTTCATCGCCATCACCGTCGCCGTCGAGGCGGCCACCGGCCGGGCGGTCGCGCCGCCGCGCATCTCCGGGCGGGGCTTCTCCGACGACCCCAAGGCGCTCGAGGACGTCGTCGCCCTGGTGGAGATGGAGCTCTCGCGCACCGAGGCCGAGGGCATCGTCGACACCCACCGCATCGCGCAGGCGGTCCGGCGGGTCGTCGGCAAGTGGGTCGGCGAGACCTACCGGCGCCGCCCGATGATCGTGCCGACGGTGCTGCCGGTCTAGGTGCACGCCGCCCGCCTCGTCACGACGGCGACGTCGCCGACCCTGCTGCTGGCGGTGCTCTACCCGGTGGTCGGCGCGTTGGCCGTCGGCCCGGCCGGGGTGGCGTGGTCGCTGGTGGGGATGCTGTTCACCGTGGTGATCCCGGCGTTCATCGTCGACCGTGGGGTGCGCGCCGGCCGCTACACCGACCACCACCTGCGCGAGCGCGAGCAGCGGGCGGTGCCGCTGGGCCTCGCGGCCCTGTCGGTGGCCACCGGGGTGGTGGTGCTGCTCGTGGCCGGCGCGCCGCGGGAGATCACGGCGCTGCAGGTCGCGGTGCTCGTCACCGTCGCGGTCGCCACGGCCATCACGCTGGTGTGGAAGGTCAGCTTCCACACCGCGGTGGTCGCAGCCGCCGCGTCGGTGCTCACCCTGCTCGGCGGCCCGTGGTGGGCGCTGAGCTGGCTGGCGGTGCCGGTGGTCGGCTGGGCCCGGATCGTGCTCCGCGCGCACACGTTCGCCCAGGTCGCGGCCGGGCTCGTCGTGGGCGCGGGCGTGACCACGGCCGTGCTCCTGCTGGCCGGCGTCCGGTGAGCCGCCCGCGGGTCGCGGTGCTCTGCGGGCTGCTCACGGCCGGACTCGTGGTCGCGGGGCTCGTGGGCGTGCTGCGCGCCGTGGGCGGCGAGGCGACGTTCTCCGGCGCCGCGCTGCTGGTGGGCGCCGGCGTGGTCGCGGGCGCCATCGGCGTCGCCTGCCTCCCGGCGCCGCGCGGGGTCGGGCCGCGCCTGGTCGACCTCGCCGCGGCCGGGGCGGGCACGCCGCGCTGGGCGCTCGTCGCCCGCCACGACGCCTGGCGCTCGTCGGCGGGCGGGCTGGGCGCGCTCGGCGTGGTGCTCTGGGCGGCGGGCACCACGCTCGACGGCGTGCGGTCGGGGTCGGCGGCGACGGTCGCCGAGGGTGCCGGCGGCGTCGTCGTGGTCGGCGCGGTCGCGGGCGTGCTGCTCGCCCGGAGCCTCGCGCACCGCTCGATGGCCCTGACGGCGGACGCCGTCGTCGTCCGGGCCGGTCGCGTGCGCCTCGAGATCCCGTGGGGGACCGTCCGGGCGGTGCGGTCACACGGCGTCGAGGACCCGACCGGGCGCCCACGGAGGATCGCACTCGACGTCGCGGGGCTGCGCCCGCCGTGGCCGGCGTCGCGGCTCCACGACCGGCTCGCCGGGGGCACGGCGGCCCGTCCCGGCGCGCCGCGGGTGCTCGTGCTCCCCACCGCCGGGCTCGACACCGACCCGGCCCTGCTGCTCGCGGCCCTCGACCACTACCTCGAGCTGCCCGCCGAGCGCGCCGCCATCCCCGACCACGACTGGTCGGACGCGTCCTGACCGGGGAGGCGGCGAGCCTGGTCAGTCGTCGTCGTCCCCGTCACCGTCGTCCCCGTCGGCGTCACCCTGCGGCGGGGCCGCCGGCTGCTCGACCTGCCCGCCGGGCGCGGGCTGGATCTGGCCGCCGGGCGCCGGGGCCACCTGCCCGGGCGCCGGGACGACCTGGCCCACCGGCGGTGTGGCGGGGGCGGCGTCATCGTCGTCGTCGTCACCGCCCTGCGGGAAGCTGAACACCAGCACCAGCCCGAGGACGGCAGCCGCGATCGCGAGCCCCGCCCCGACCCGGTCCTTCGTCAACACGGCGAGATCGCCCCCTGTGGTCAGGTCGGGTCGGGTCAGCGGGTCGAGCCGGGCTCAGTCGTCGACCGGGACCTCGCCGAAGGCCAGCAGGCTCACGGCGAAGTAGGCGACGTAGAGGCCGAGCAGGACGGCGCCGTGCCAGCGGCGCAGCCGCCCGGTGGCGAGGAAGATCGCGGCGAGCACCGTCATCACGAGCAGCACCGGCATGTGCCAGGACAGGACGTCGTCGTCGACGGTGATCGCCCCGCCGACGAGCAGGATGATCCCGAGCTTGCCGGTGGCCGAGAAGACGACGCTGCCGACGACGTTCGCGATGCCGATCTCCGGTGCGCCCCGGCGGGCGGGCTCCGCGGTGAGGAAGATGTCCTCGAGCGACAGGGCCAGCGTCGCGATCGTGACGCCGAAGACCGTGCCCTCGATGGCGAACTCGTCGATGATCCCCTCGGTACCCGCTCCGGCGACGACGGCGCCGACCACGAGCCCGATGAGCGCGAGCACGGCGAGGGCGATGCTGCCCCCGGCCGAGAGCTGCCGGGCCTTGAGGAAGCCCTGGTCGACGCGCAGGTCGTCCGGCAGGTCGAAGCTCCGGTGCCCGCCCGCGGTGCCGGTGCCGGTGCCGCCGCCGGCCGGTGCGTCCCCGCCCGCGCCGCCGCTGCCGTCCCCGCCGCCGCCGCCGCGGACCAGCGTCGCCGTGCCCGTGCCGCCGGCCCCGACCCCGGCCTTCTCGAGCTGCTCGTAGAGCTCGGCGTTGCGCCACACCGGGCGCCGCGCGGAGTACTCGCGGTAGGCCACCCAGCCGACGAACGCCACGAACAGCACGAGCAGGCCGACGCCGGCGAGGACCGTCAGCGCGCCCGTGAGCGCCAGCGCGTACATCACCACCGGCGCGGCCACGAACAGGACGAGGTAGCTCTTCGGCACGTCCACCGGGCTCGGCGCGATCAGCGCGGCGACGGCGAGCACGATCCCGGTCATCGCGATCGTGGTGCCGACGACCGTGCCGAGGGCGACCTCGCTGAGGTCCTCGAGGTTGAGCACGATGCCGAACGCGAGGTCGTCGAACTCGATGCCGGTGAAGACCACAGCGATGAGGAACAGGGAGATCGCCCACCGGCTCGCGACCCCGACCAGGTAGCCGATGAGCTTCTCGGCGCTGTACACCAGCACCGCGATGCCCAGTACGAACTCGATGATCGGGATCACGTATCCGCCCCCTCAGCTGCTTCACGACCGGGTGATCGCCCGTCGATGGTGATCGGGAACACGGCCGTGCGCAACGGGTTGACGATGGGCAGTGACGCGGTGTAGCTCGACGAAACCGCAGGTCATCGCCGACCCGAGGGCTCAGTCGGCGCGGTGGGGCCGGGACACCAGGGCCGGCATCGGCACGAGCACCGGCTCCCGGGCCGGGCCCGGAGAGGCGGGGGCGTCGGGGTCGTTCGCGGCGGCCACGGCCTCGTCGATGAGGTGGCGGTCGGGGGAGAGCACGCACACCGGGTCGGTGCGGTGCATGTCCCCGGTGAGCTGGAACGCCTGGCAGCGGCACCCGCCGAGGTCGACCTCGCGCCGGTCGCAGCTCGCGCACGGGTCGGGCATCCAGTCGGTGCCGCGGAACGCCGAGAACAGGGGCGACGACTCCCAGATCCACGCGAGGTCGTGCTCGCGCACGCTCGCCCGCGGCAGCGGGAGCTCGTGGGCGGCGAGGCACGGCCACGCGTCGCCCTCGGGCCCGACGACGAGCTGCCGGGAGCCCCAGCCGCCCATGCACGGCTTGGGGTACTGGCTGTAGTAGTCGGGGATGACGTAGATGACGTCGGTCTGCCCGCGCAGCCGCTCGCGGGCCGCGCGCGTGACGGTCTCCGCCCGCTCGAGCTGCTCGCGGCTCGGCAGGAGCGCGGCGCGGTTGGCCAGGGCCCAGCCGTAGTACTGGGTGTTGGCCAGCTCGACGCGGTCGGCCCCCAGCTCGGAGACCCAGCCGAGGATCGCCTCGATCCGGTCGATGTTCTGCCGGTGCAGCACGACGTTGAGCGTCAGCGGCCAGCCCAGCTCCTTGACCAGCCGGGCGGCCTCGATCTTCTTGTCGAACGACGAGATGCCGGCCAGGCGGTCGGAGAGCACGGCCTCGTCGGCCTGGATGCTGACCTGCACGTGGTCGAGCCCGGCCTCGCGCAGCGCCTCCGCGCGCGGTCGGGAGAGGCCGATCGCGCTGGTGACGAGGTTGGTGTACATCCCGAGGCCGCTCGCGTGGGCGACGAGGTCGACCACGTCGCGGCGCAGCAGCGGTTCGCCGCCCGAGAGGTGGCACTGGAGCACGCCCAGTTCGGCGGCCTGGTCGAGGACGCGGCGCCAGTCGTCGGTGCCCAGCTCGTCGGAGCGCTTGGTCAGCTCCAGCGGGTTCGAGCAGTACGAGCAGGCCAGGGGGCAGGCGTGGGTCAGCTCGGCCAGGATGCCGAGCGGTCCGTCAGTCATCGGGGTTCGTGGCATCGGAGATCTCCACCCAGCGTCGCGAGGCGAGGCGCGCGAGGAACTGCGTCACCTCGTCGTCGACGACGCGGTCGTAGCGGCGGCCGAGCTCGTCAACGATGTCGGCCACGCTGCGGTGGCCGTCGCACAGCTCGAGGATGTCGGCGCCAGTGGGGTTGAGCACGACGACGGTCTCGGGACCGAGCAGCACGTGCCGCCCGCGAGACCGGTCCTCGCGCATCTTGACGAACCGGGCGAGGTGCGGCCGCCCGGTGCGCGGAACGGTGCTGGTCACGCCGGGTACGCGCGATCGATCGCGTCCATCATGCTCCAGAGGACGTCGTTCTTGAACGCCAGCGCGGCGACGGCGGCGTCCTGCTGCTCGGCGGTCCGGCAGCGCTCCTCCACGATCTCCAACGCGTGCTCCGAGTCGCGCGGCGCCTGGTGCAGGCGGCGACGGAAGTAGTCCAGCCCGTCGCGGTCGATCCAGGTGTAGTGCTCCTCGAACGCCGCGAGGCGCTCGGCCATGAGGCCCGGCGCGAACAGCTCGGTGAGCGAGGACGCGACGGCCTCCACCCACGGGCGGGTCCGCGCGAAGGTCACGTAGGCCTCGACCGCGAAGCGCACGCCCGGCACGATGTGCCGCCCGTCCTCGATCTCGGCGCGCTCGAGCCCGCAGGCCTCGCCGAGCCGCAGCCAGGCCTCGATGCCGCCCTCGGTGGTGCCCGTCTCGGTCACGGTGCCGTCGTGGTCGGTGATGCGCCGGATCCAGCGCTGCCGGACCTCGCGGTCGGGGCAGTTGAGCAGGATCGCGGCGTCCTTGCGGGGGATCGCCTCCTGATAGCAGAAGCGGTTGGCCACCCAGCCCCGGATCTGCTCGGGGGAGAGCTCGCCGGCGTTCATGCGGACGTGGAAGTCGTGCTCGCTGTGGTACCGGTTCGCCTGGGACCGCAGGCGCTCGACGAGGGCCTCGGGGCCGACGGCCGTGCCGGCGCCGTTGCCCGTGCCGTTCGCCGGACGCGTCCCGCTGACTGTGCTGGTCATGCGCTCCTCAGACCTCCACCTCGAGCCCGTCGACGCCGATCTCCACCCCGAGGGCGGTGACGGCGGCGTGCTCGGGGGAGTCCTCGAGCAGCATCGGGTTCGTGTTGTTGATGTGCACGTAGATCCGGCGCTCGGCCCGCAGGCCGGACAGCACCGCGAGGCTCCCGTCGGGGCCGTCGACGGCCAGGTGGCCCATGTCGCGGGCGGTCTTGGACGCGAGGCCGAGGCGGATCATCTCGTCGTCGGTCCACGTGGTGCCGTCGACGAGCACGACGTCGGCGCCCGCGAGCTCCTCGTGGACCGCGGGCGTGACCTCCTGGACGCCGGGCAGGTAGACCGCGCTGCGGCCGGTCGCGGTGTCGGTGAGCCGGTAGCCGACCACGCGGCCCTCGTCCTCCACCCCGCCCCCGAACCGCGCCTTCTTCACGGTCGGCACGTCGAACGCGCGGTAGCTCAGCCGCTCGCCGAGGGCGACCGTCTCGCCGGGCACCACCCGGTGGCGCTCCACCTGCGTGTAGCGCTCCAGCGTGGGCAGGAACCCGGTGCCGTCGGTCAGCGTGGCGAACGAGGCGTCGGTGGCGTGCAGCGTGACGCCCGGGCCCTCGCGCAGCAGGAGCAGGCCCATCGTGTGGTCGAGCTCGGCGTCGGTGAGCAGCACCGCGGCGATCGGGCTGTCCCTCCCGGACCGCGGCCAGAGGTCGCGGCAGGCGTCGATCTGCGCCCGCAGGTCGGGGGAGGCGTTGAGGAGGAACCACGTCGTCCGGTCGGCGCTGACGGCCACGGACGACTGCGTGCGCGGGGTGGCCGGCCGGGAGCCGTCACGGACGGCGCGGCAGCCCGGGCACCCGCAGTTCCACTGGGGGAAGCCACCGCCCGCGCCGGCGCCGAGCACCCGCAGCCACATCGCGTGGACCTCCCTGGTGGATCCTGGTGGCCGAACGAGCGCGAGGGGCGCCGGGATGACCCCGAGCGCCCCTCGCGGTCACTCGTCAGTCGTCGAGCTGGGCGACGTACATGGTCACCTCGGGGGCGACACCGAACTCCTCGAACTCCGGGGTCTCCCAGATGGACAGCGACTCCATTGTTGCCACCTCCTCTCGTCGATTCGATCAACCTACCCGCTGCGCGATGTCCGCATCAGCGGGAACGGGATCACCAGAACTTGATCCCGACGGACTTGAGCCGACGCCCGTGGAGGTGCTCCACCTTCGCGATGTCGTCGGCCGAGATGAGGTCGCCCCACGCCTGGGCCGCCTTGACGCCCTCGGTGAGCAGTTCCTGGATCTGCTCGTCGACGACGTCGGCGCTCTGGATCACGCGGGACCCGAAACCGATGTGCCAGCGCTCGTCGCGCAGCACCAGCTCCATTCCCTTGTGCGTGCCGGGCATGGAGACCGAGCAGCCCTTGAGCGTCTCGAGCAGCGCGTGCTGGCCCGCCGTGAGCACCACGCCCTCGAGGATCATGTGGTAGAGCCCGACACCGGCGGTGAGCTGGTCGTGGTCGGCGGCGACCTCGGAAGCCATCGCGGGCAGACGCTCCTCGAACAGCTCGACGAGGTCCGGGCTCACGCGGTCGCGCAGGGCGTCGACGCGCTGGGTCATGTTGTCGCCGGGGACGCCGGCCACGTCCCGCACCACCCGGTCGAAGAAGCGGGCGTGGCGGGCCTCGTCGCGGGCCTGGGCCTGGAGGACGTCCGCCATGCGGTCGTCGGTGGTGGCCGCGGCGTGGAACGACGTGAGGTGGGTGGCGACGGACGTCTCGCCGATGCAGAACCCGGCGAGCAGCCCGAGGACCTGGTCGTGCTCCTCCTGCTCGAGCTTCGGCCAGGACTCGATGTCGGCGGTCAGGTCGATCGTGGTCTCGTCCCACTGCAGCGATTCCGCGAGCTGGACGAAGTGGCCGTACCCGGTGATCATTCTTGCTGCAACCTCACATCTCCGGGAACTCACCCGGTTCCAACGCCCGGAAGTCCGACTTCTCGGCTCCGCAGATCGGGCACATCCAGTCGTCCGGGATGTCCTCGAAGGGGGTGCCCGGCGGGATGCCGCTGTCGGGATCGCCCTCCTCGGGATCATAGATGAACCCACACATTTCGCAGAGCCAGCGCACGGCCTCGGGGGGCGCCTCTGTCTGCTCGACGGGCATGCGATCTCCTGCAGGATCTCCGGGGGCCGGGGAGCGGGACCGCGAAGGGGCGCCGGACGGTGACCGTCCGGCGCCCCCTCGCGAACGTGCTGTCGGTCAGTCGTCCATCTGGGCGACGTACATCGTCACCTCAGGGGCGACACCGATCTCCTCGAACGCGGGCGTCTCCCACTCGATACGGGTGTCCATGCGACACCTCCTTCCTGCCGGTCCTCCGGCGTGGGTCTGTGGGGGGTCTTACTCGGGCAGGGCGAAGCAGAACAGCGCGTCACCGGCGGACGCACCGAGCAGGCCGGGCAGGAAGCCCTCGACCCAGCCGCCCCAGCCGGTCGGCACGGCGACGTACTGACGGCCGTCGACCGAGAAGGTCGAAGGGCTGCTGTGGTGCCCGCTGCCGCACTGGAACGACCAGAGCTTCTCGCCGGTGTCGGCGTCCAGGGCGACGAGCTCACCCGTGGGCGTGCCCTGGAACACGAGTCCGCCCGCCGTGGTCAGCGTCGACGCGCACATCGGGTACTCGCTGTTCCAGCGCCACTTCTCCTCGCCCGTGAGCGGGTCGATGGCGGCCACGAAGCCGTAGTGGTCGTCGAGGTCGACGGCCACACCGGCGCCCCAGTAGGGGATGCTCTCCCGGAACTCGCGGCGCCGGCGGGTCGCCGTCGCCCCGACCTCCTGGACGGGCACGTAGATCAGCCCGGTCGCGGGGTTGTAGGACATGTGCGTCCATTCCTTGCCCCCGGCCGGCCCCGGCCAGAAGTGCACGGGGACGCCTTCCTCGTCCGGGTACACCTTCGGCGTGACCTTGCCGTCGGGCGTGATCTCGCCCCACGTGATGCGGTCGACGAAGGGGAAGACCCGGACCAGCTCGCCGTTGGTGCGGTCGAGCACGAAGAAGTAGCCGTTCTTGTCCGCGTGGGCGAGCAGCTTGCGCCCGTCCGGACCCTCGAACAGCAGGTTCTCCATCGTGGAGTCGTAGTCCCACAGGTCGTGCGGCGTGAACTGGTAGTGCCACTGGATCGTGCCGGTGTTCACGTCCACCGCGACGACGCTGTCGGTGTAGAGGTTGTCGCCCGGGCGGACGTCGCCGTCGAAGTCGGGCGCCGGGTTGCCGGTGCCCTGGAACAGCAGCTCGAGCTCCGGGTCGTACGTAGCGGTGACCCAGCAGTTCGCGCCGCCGCGCTGCCACGCCTCGCCGGCCTCGTCGCCCCAGGTCTCCGAGCCGGGCTCGCCCGGCTTCGGCACCGTGTAGCAGCGCCAGCGGCGCTCGCCGGTCTCGGCGTCGAACGCGTCCATGTGGCCGCGGAGGCCGAACTCGCCGCCGGCGCTGCCGACGACGACCATGTCCTTGACGAGCAGGGGCGCGACCGATCCGCTCTCGCCGGCGCGCACGTCACCGTTGACCGTGTCGAACACCAGCTCGCCGGACTGCGCGTCCAGGGCGATGAGGTGCGCGTTGAGCGTGTACAGGTACACCTTGCCGTGGCCCACGGCCACGCCGCGGTTGACGTTGCCGCAGCACAGCGAGACGTCGAACGGGGAGGCGTGCTTGTAGCGCCACAGCTCCTCGCCGGTGGTCGGGTCGATCGCCCAGACCTTGCCGTCGGGGCCGGACACGAACATGACGCCGTCGACCACGAGCGGGGAGGCCTCGAACGAGTAGGTCGAGGCGCCCGAGTGCATACCGGTCGAGCCGGCCTGGAACACCCACGCCGGCGAGAGGCGCTTGACGGTGTCCTTGTTGATCTGGTCCAGCGCGCTGTGGCGCTGGCCGTCGTAGGTGCCGTAGTAGGTCATCCAGTTCTCGGGCTCCGAGCGCGCGTTCTGGATGCGCTCGTAGTCCACGTTCCGGATGGCCGGGGCCTGGCCCTTGACGTTGCTGAGGGTCCGGAAGGCGACGGCCTCGCCGGCGTCGACGTAGTCGGTCATGTCTGCTCCCTTACGGACGCGGCTGCGGGGGACGGTCGATCTTGGCCGAGTCGGGTACCTCGCCACCGAAGACGAGGGCGGCGGTCAGGCCGCGCCCCTCGTCGTTGCCGGTCGTCGACCCGTACCAGTAGGTGCCGGGTCCGCCCAGGCTCAGGCGGGCGGTGCCCTTGGAGTGGTTCACCAGCCAGATGATCTTCGGGTCCCCGTTGTGCGGCAGCACCGCGCAGTGGGTGTTCTTGTCATCGTTGATGAGCGTCAGCTCGACCTCGCCGCCGTGGGGGAAGACCACGATGCTCGGGTCGAAGACCAGCTCGTCCTCCGGGATGCGGATCGTGGCACGCATGATGCCGTCGTCCCCCACCTCGGCGTGACCGACGTTCCCGGTGCCGAGCATCCGGCCCAGCGCGGTCCGGTTCTGCCCGTCCAGGCCCGCGGCGTGGAGCTGATCAGCTCGATCGTCTGTGGACGTCATCCGACGTACCTCCTCATGGTGTCCTTCCTGCCCGCGGCGGCGTGCCGCCCCGGAGTCGTGTCCGCCGACCGCACGCCGGCACCGGGCGCAGGCCCGTCGCCGGTCGGGGCGCGTCGGCGGTCGTCGAGCCAGGGGCGTGACGGGGTGCTCCCATGCGCTCCTCCTGGCCGTGTGTCGTCGAGGGACACGGCGGCTCCGCGCAGGGGTGCCGCCACGGGTCTCTCGACCGTCGGGCCGACGATGTCGGCCGCTGGGCGGCAGGACACACGGTTCTCGACGTTGACCGGCCGTCATCGGCCGTCGAACGGTGTGTGCTGAGCCACAGGGGACCCTAGGGAGCCGATCGGACCGCGGCAAGGGGCCGGACGGGGTCGGCGTGGGTCGATCTCGCCGGTCACCCGTCCGTCACCCATCTCGCCTGCAGGAACCACGCAGAGTGATCGTCGAGATCGTGTGCCGGTCTCCGGAAAGGGCGGCGGGGACCCGGTGTGCGCGGCACCCCTGCCCGACAGGCCAGGTTCCGGCCGACGAGGTGTCCTGGATCACGAGGGCGTGGTTATGGTCCGGGTGGGCGAGGCCGCTGACGGGGTGCGGCCCCCGCCCGGTGGGAGGTCGATCGGGGTTGGGCAGGTTCGGATCGGCCGAGGCGCTCGCGTGGCTCGCCACGGTCGGTACCCATGCGGACAGCGTCGAGCTCAAGGCGCTGCTCGCGCCGCCGGCGGGTGCGGCGGCCGAGGCGCTGACGGGCCGGCGCGCGCCGACCTGGAGCGTGCGCCAGACCTACCTGCTCGACACGGAGGTCCTGGATCTGCTCCGCGCCGGCGTGGAGGTCCGCCTGCGTCGTCGCGCCCGGGGTCGCTTCGACCTCGCGGTGTCGGCGCGGCGCGCGGGCACCGTCCGGGAGCAGTTCGTCCCCCGGGGCGCGCGCGTCGAGTACGACGTCGTCCCCGGCGGCGTGTGGCAGGACATCGAGGTGCGCCGCGAGATCGACGCCGCGCTGGCCGCGGCGGTGATCGCCGGCTCGGCGAAGGCGCGGGACCTGCTCTCGGCCACCCAGTGCTCCTGGGCGTGCGGCGGCGGGAGCGAGCCCGTGGACGACGCCCGGCTCAGCGAGCTGGCGGTGCACGGGCCGCTGGTGGTCCGCCGGGTCAAGATCGGTGCGGCGGCCCCGGGCCTGCGGCGCGCCGACCTCGAGCACTTCCGCTTCCCCAGCGGGCGCGAGCTGGTCGAGCTCTCGACGCGCTGCGAGCCGCCGGAGGTGGCGGCCACCGTGGCGGGCTTCGAGCAGCTGCTCGCGGAGCGCGACGTCGTGGTCGCGCCGCAGTACTGCACGAAGACCGCGGTGTGGCACGACGAGCTGGCCGGACGCGGGCGGGGCTGAGGGCAGCGCTGAGGGCAGCGCTGAGCACACCGCGGCGGCAGGAGACACCCTGTCGGGGACGCGTGTGGCTACCGGGGCGCGTGGGGCGTCAGGGCTACCGTGACCCCATGGCCGGGCGGACCGAGACACCAGACAAGCGCGCGTCGCGCAGCCGCCCGATCACGGGTGGCCGGACGCCGCGCTCCCGGGCGGCCGCGTCCGAGACCACGACCCGGTCGCCCCAGCAGCGGCGCCCGGCGAAGGGACGCTCCGGCGGCCGGAGGACGGCCGGCCGCGCGCCGGCGCGCCGCAGCGGGCCGGGCCCGATCGTCCGGGCGCTGCGCGGCGGCTGGGTGCTCACCGCGCGGGGCCTCGGCTCGCTGGTCCGCACCCTCGGGCGCGCCCGCGACGTCGACGCCGCCCACCGCCGCGACGGCGTGGCGCTGGCGCTCGTCGTGCTCGCGGTGCTCACCGCGGCCGGGGTGTGGTGGGGCGCGGGCGGCCCCGTCGGCACCGGCCTCGACGTCGGCCTGCGCACGCTGATCGGGGCGGCCGCGCTGGTCCTGCCCGTGGTGCTGGTCGGCGTCGCGGTGATCCTCCTGCGCACCGACCCGGTGCCCGAGACCCGCCCGCGCTCGGTGGTCGGCGGCCTGCTGCTCGGCCTCGCCGTCCTCGCCGTCTGGCACCTCGTCGTGGGTGGGCCCCGCGACCTCGACGCCCGCCGCGCCGGCGGGGGCGTGCTCGGCGCGGTCGTCGCCGACCCACTGGCGCGCGGGGTCACCACCTGGATCGCCGGCATCGTGCTCGTCCTGGTCGGGCTCTACGGGCTGCTCGTGCTGACCGGCACCCCGGTGCGCGAGGTCGGCGTGCGGCTGCGCGCCCTGGTCACCGGCGAGCACCCCGACGACGAGTGGGGCGGGCCGGAGGACGTCGACTACGACGGGGAGCGCGCTCCCGAGGACGACGACCCCGACGGCACGGCCCCGACCACCGCCATCCCGCGCGGCCGCGGCCGGCGCAAGGCCGACGCCACCGACGGCACCGACGCGACCGACGCCGAGGCCGACGCCGCCGCCCACCCGGCGCGCCACCGCGAGCGCGGCGCCGCGGCCGTGCCCGACCTGACCACCCCGCCCGAGGGGTGGCCGGTCACCCCGCCCGCCGCGCCGGCCGCACCGCCCGCGGCCGCGCCGGCCGCCCGCGCCCGGAAGGCCGCCGCGCCGCCGGCGCCGCCCGTCGCGGCGCCCGAGGAGACCGAGACCGACCCGCACGCCGCGACGTCGTTCAGCTCCCACCGGGAGATCGACGTCGAGACCGATTACCACCTGCCGCCGACCGACCTGCTGACCCCCGGGGACCCGCCGAAGGCCCGCAGCGCCGCGAACGACGCGATGATCGAGGCGATCACCGGCGTCCTCGAGCAGTTCAAGGTCGACGCCCAGGTCACCGGCTTCACCCGCGGCCCGACGGTCACGCGCTACGAGGTCGAGCTCGGCCACGGCGTGAAGGTCGAGAAGATCACCGCGCTGCACCGCAACCTCGCCTACGCGGCGGCGACCGACCGCGTGCTGCTGCTCGCGCCGATCCCCGGCAAGTCGGCGGTGGGCATCGAGGTGCCCAACACCGACCGCGAGATGGTGCGCCTCGCCGACGTCCTGAACTCGACGACCGCGCGCGCCGAGACCCACCCCATGGTCATCGGGCTGGGCAAGGACATCGAGGGCCGGATGGTCACGGCCAACCTCGCGAAGATGCCCCACCTGCTGGTCGCGGGCTCCACCGGCTCCGGCAAGTCGAGCTTCGTCAACTCGATGCTGGTCTCGCTGCTGACCCGGGCCACGCCGGACGAGGTCCGGATGATCCTCATCGACCCGAAGATGGTCGAGCTGACGCCCTACGAGGGCATCCCGCACCTCATCACGCCGATCATCACCTCGCCGAAGAAGGCGGCCACGGCGCTGGCCTGGCTGGTCGAGGAGATGGAGCAGCGCTATGCGGACATGCAGGCCAACCGCGTGCGCCACATCGACGACTTCAACCGGAAGGTGCGCTCGGGGGAGATCACCGCGCCGCTCGGCAGCGAGCGCGTCTACCGCCCGTACCCGTACATCCTCGCGATCGTCGACGAGCTCGCCGACCTCATGATGACCGCCCCCCGCGACGTCGAGGACGCCATCGTCCGCATCACCCAGAAGGCCCGGGCCGCCGGCATCCACCTGGTGCTCGCGACCCAGCGCCCGTCGGTCGACGTCGTCACCGGCCTCATCAAGACCAACGTGCCGTCGCGGCTCGCGTTCGCCACCAGCTCGCTCACCGACAGCCGCGTCATCCTCGACCAGCCCGGCGCCGAGAAGCTCATCGGCATGGGCGACGCGCTCTTCCTGCCCATGGGCGCGGGCAAGACCAACCGCCTGCAGGGCGCCTACATCGCCGACGAGGAGATCTCGGCGGTCGTCGAGCACTGCAAGGAGCAGGCCGAGCCCGACTACGACGACACGGTCACCACCGAGGCCGCCGCCGAGAAGAAGGAGATCGACGCCGACATCGGCGACGACCTCGAGCTGCTGGTCGCCGCGGCCGAGCTCATCGTCACCAGCCAGTTCGGGTCGACGTCGATGCTGCAGCGCAAGCTGCGCGTCGGGTTCGCGAAGGCCGGCCGGCTCATGGACCTGCTCGAGAGCCGGGGCGTCGTCGGCCCGTCGGAGGGCTCGAAGGCCCGCGACGTGCTGTTCAAGCCCGACGAGCTGGCCCACCTGCTCGCGTCGCTGCGGGGCGAGCCGGCGCCCGCACCGGCCGCGGACCCGGACTCGCCCGTGCCGCCGCCGACCGACAGCGCGAGCGCGGACGAGCCGGCCTGATCAGGGGTCGGTGCGGGCCGCCGTGACCAGCCCCGTCTCGTAGGCGAGGACGACCGCCTGGACGCGGTCGCGCAGGTCGAGCTTGGCCAGGATGTGCCCGACGTGGGTCTTCACGGTCTGCTCGGCGAGCACGAGGTGCCCGGCGATCTCGGTGTTGGACAGGCCGCGGGCCACGAGCACCAGCACCTCGCGCTCGCGGGCGGTGAGCACGTCGACCCGGCGGGACACGGCGCGGGCGGGCACCGAGCGCGTGGCGAACTCGGCGATGAGCCGCCGCGTGACCGACGGCGCGAGCAGGGCCTCGCCGCCGGCGACGACGTGCACCGCGCGCACGAGCTCCTCGGCCGGCGCGTCCTTGAGCAGGAAGCCGCTGGCCCCGGCGCGCAGGGCCTCGTAGACGTAGTCGTCGACGTCGAACGTGGTCAGCATCAGCACCCGGACACCCGCGTCGCGGGCGAGGATGCGCCGGGCGGCGGCGAGCCCGTCGAGCCGCGGCATCCGCACGTCCATGAGCACCACGTCCGGGCCCAGCCGCGCGGCGGCGGCGACCGCCTCCTCGCCGTCGGCGGCCTGCCCGACGACCTCGATCCCGGGCTGGGCGGCCAGCAGCGCCCCGAAGCCCTCCCGGACCATGGCCTGGTCGTCGACGACGAGCACCCGCGTCACGCGGGCACACCCGCCGCCCGCCCGGCCGGCAGGCGGGCCTCCACGACGAAGCCGCCGGTGCCGTCGGGGCCGTCGGGCCCGGCGGTCAGCTCGCCGCCCACGGCCGCCGCGCGGTCGCGCATGCCCGGCAGCCCCAGGCCCGAGCCGGGGCCTGCGGCGTCGCGGCCGGGCCCGTTGGCGACGCGGACGTGCACGGCGTCGCCGGCGTGGTCGAGCGCCACGGTCACCGGGGCGCCCGCCGCGTGCCGCGAGGCGTTGGCCAGCGCCTCGGCGAGGATCCGGTACAGCGACACCGCCGTCGCCGGGCCGACGGGGCCCTCGCCGGTGCGGGTCACGGCGAGGTCGACGCCCGCCGCGGCGGTGGCGGCGAGGAGGCCGTCCACGTCGGCCGCGGTCGGCTGGGGCGCGAGCGCGGCGTCCGGGCGGTCGTCGGCGCGCAGGACGTCGAGCACCCCGCGCAGCTCGGTCAGCGCCTGGCGCGCGGCGTCGCCGATCGCGGCGAACTCGCCGGCGGCGGTCTCGCCGACCTCCGGCAGCCGGTAGCGGGCGGTCTCGGCGCGCACCGCCACCATCGACATGGCGTGCGCGACCACGTCGTGCAGGTCGCGGGCGACCCGCGCCCGCTCCTGCAGCACGGCGCGGCGCGACTCCTCGTCGGCGCGCCGCTCCTCGACCACGGCGATCTCGCGCCGCTGGGCGAGCACGCGGCGCACCAGCGAGGCCACCGCGAGCAGCACCAGGGTCCAGAAGAACGCGAGCGCCACGCCCTCCGTGGACCGCGTGGCGGCCGCGACCACGAGCGCCGGGCTCACCGCCGCCACGGCCACCGCCCACGGCGCGCAGCGCAGCGCCACGAGCGCGGTGAGGCCGCCGAGGACCACGAGGTACACGGCCTGGACGCCGAGCGCGTGCCCCGGCGCGGGCCCGACGACCAGCGCCACGAGGACGCCGCCGAGGGCCGAGGCCGCCCAGGCGCGCAGCGGGTGCTCGGGGGCGACGAGCACGGGCAGGCACGCGACGAGGGCGACGGGCAGGGCCGTCGCGGGGCTGACGGCCAGCTCGGCGAGCGACGTCGGCCAGGCGATCGCGAGCAGGACGCCGGCCAGGGCGATCCGCCCCGTCAGCGACCACCGGGTCGTCGCGCGCGCAGCCATGGCACCGGAGGTTAGGAGCCGGTGGGCCCCGTGTCGTCACTCCACGGTCCCGGGTGGGGCCTCCCCCCGGGGTACGACGCGGGGCCCGCGGCACCTCCCGGGGTGCGCGACGACGACGGCTCCGCGGCACGACGCCCGGCGACGCCCCCGGCCGCGAGCGTTCCGGCCCGTGACCAGCACCGACGGGCGCCGCCGCGTCCTCGCCGCCCTGACGGGCACCGTCGCCGCGATCCTGCTGCTCAGCGGGGCCGGGCGGCCCACCGTCGCCCAGCACGGCCCCGAGGACCCGGGGTCGGCCCGCGCGGTCGCGGAACTCACCGGCCCCGACCGGGCCGAGGCGACCCTGCCCGCCACGTTCCTCGCCCGGCACCGGGTCGCGCGGGTCGGCGGCAGGCTCCTCGACCCGGCGGGGTCGTGCTCGTCGCCGGTCCCGCTGCCGCCGGCGTTCGACGACGCGTGCCGGGCGCACGACCTCGGCTACGACCTGCTGCGCCACGCCGCCGCCCGCGGCGGGACCCTCGGGCCCTGGGCGCGCGCGGCCCTCGACCGCCGGCTGGCCGACGACCTCGTCGCCGCGTGCGACGCCGGGGCACACCCCGGGCCCTGCCGGGTCCTGGCCGGTGTCGCCGACCTCGCGGTCGCCGCCAACTCGTGGCGGCAGGGCTGGAGCGTCCCGGTGGTCGAGCACGGCCCGTTCGCACGGGAGGCGGCGTGAGCGGGCGCCCGGTGCCCGCCGCGCTGCTGCTGGCGGTGTCCACCGCCCCGCCCGTGCTGCCGCGGGGCCTGGTCACCCAGCTCGCCGAGTCGATGGTGCTCGCGGGCCTGGGCTGGTGGGCGGGCCGGGCGTGGCGGGGTGCGCCGCCGGGGCCGGTGCTGGTCGTCGCCACGGCCGCGTGGGTGGCGGTGACGCTCGGGGGGCAGGACGCCCACCGCGTCGCGCTGGGCATGCCGCCCGTGGGCTGGGTGCCGATGGTGGTGGCCGCGACGGTGATCGTCCTGGTGGCCGGTCGGGGCGGGCGCGGCCGGCGTGTGGTCACCGCCGGGGGCGTGGTGCTCGCGCTGGCGGTGACCGCGGCGGTGGTGCCCGCCGGGGCCTCGCCGCCGTCCCGGCCGTCCCCTCCTGCCGAGGTCGTGACGCCCGCCGTGCGCCCCGTGCACGTCGCCGCCGGACTCGGCCCGGGGACGCCGGCGGGGCGGGCCGACGCCGCGGTGCGCGCGCTCGCGGCGTTCGGCGGCCTCGCGCGGCGGACCCTCGTGGTCGTGGTGCCGACGGGCTCGGGCTGGGTCGACCCCGCGTCGCTCGCCTCGCTCGAGGCGGCCACCGGGGGCGACGTGGCGACGGTGGCGCTGGCCTACGACGACGCTCCCAGCTGGGTGTCGTACCTGACCGCCCGCGACGAGGCCGTCGCCACGACCGGGGCCCTGCTGGCGGCGGTCGCCCGGGCACGCCCGCCCGGGTCACGGGTGCTGCTCCACGGCGAGAGCCTGGGCGCGCTCGCCGGCGCGCAGGCGTGGGCGCGGCACCCCGACCAGGCCGACGGCGCGTTCTGGGTCGGGCCGCCGGCGGACACCCCGACCGCGCCGGTCGCGGCCGACGGGCCGGTCGAGGTGCTCGCGCACCCGACCGACCCGGCCGCGATCTGGTCACCGCGCCTGCTCGTCGCGCCGCCGGACCGCCCCGTGCCGGTGCCGTGGCTGCCGGTGGTCTCGTTCGTGCAGACGTCGGTCGACCTGCTCGGCGCCGTCGGCGCGCCGGCGGGGGTCGGGCACCACTACGGCGCCGAGCAACAGCCCGGCTGGGCGCGCCTGCTGGCGGCCACCGGGTGAGGTCAGCGCACCGTGTCCCGCCACGCCCCGAGGCCCGTGAAGCGGGGCCGCCAGCCCAGCTCCTCCTTGGCGCGGGTGGTGTCCATGATCGCTGGGTAGGTCGTCGCCGCGACCCACTGCAGCGGCAGGGGCAGGGGCAGCGTCATCGCCGCGCGCGAGGGCACCTCGGCCACCTCGGCGGGCAGCTCCAGCACGCGGGGCCCCGAGCTCGCGCGCGAGCTGGGCGAGGGTCACCACGCCGTCGCCGGCGACGTTGTAGGGCCCGGGCGGGCCGTCGCCGAGCGCGCACCGCAGCAGCGCCGCGCCGACGTCGTCGTGGTGGACGAGCTGGAGCGGGAAGGCCGGCACGGCCAGCGGCAGCCCCAGGCGGGCGTACGTCGTGGCCGCGGCGACCAGGCGGCGGCCGAGGGCGGCGAGCGGGCCGGGCAGGGGCAGCTTGGCGCCCTCGAGGTCGGGCCCGACGACCCCGCTCGGGCGGACCACGTGCACCTCGACCTCGGGGTGGTGCGCGGACTCCTCGGCCAGCAGCTGCTCGCTGCGCGCCTTGTCGCGGGCGTAGAAGAACGGGTCGTCGACGCCGAGCGGGTGGCTCTCGGGGATGCCGATCGGGTTGCGGTCGGAGAAGCCGTAGGCGGCCAGGGACGAGGCGTAGACGAACCGGCGCGCGCCGGCGGCGACCGCGGCGCGGAAGGCGCCGCGGGCGCCCTCGGCGTTCACGGTGTGCACCGAGCCGGGGTTGATGGTGCCGGTGATGTCGTACGCGAGGTGCACGACGACGTCGGCGCCGCGGAACGCCGTCGCGAGGCTGTCGGGGTCGCGGACGTCACCGCGGCGGTGCTCAGCGCGGCGGTCGACGCCGGAGCCGCTGTCGGGGTGCCGGGACACCCCGACGACGCCGTCGACGCGGGCGTCGTCGACCAGCAGCGGCACCAGGCCGCTGCCGACGGTGCCGGTCGCGCCGGTGACGGCGACGGTGACGCGGGACGCCTCGCGGTCGGGACGGTCGGTGGGGCGGTCGGCGTGCAGGACGGTGGTCTGTTCGGACACCGGGTCGGTTACCCGCGCGTCCTGGCACGATGCGCGCGTGGGCATCCGGGTGCTGCTGGTGGACGACCAGCCGATCGTCCGGACCGGTTTCCGCACGGTGCTCAGCGCCACCGGCGGGTTCGACGTGGTGGGGGAGGCGGGCGACGGCCCGGCCGGGTTGGTGTGGCCGGGCGTGATCGCCCACGCCGTCAACAACGCGCTGGTCTTCGGCCTCGCCGCGGCCCTGCTCTAGAGGTCCAGCAGCATGCGGGTGTTGCCGAGCGTGTTCGGCTTCACGTACGCGAGGTCGAGGAACTCCGCGACGCCCTCGTCGGCCGACTGCATCATCTCGGCGTAGACCTCGGGCGTCACCGGCGAGCCCTCGATCTCGCGGAAGCCGTGCCGGGTGAAGAACGACACCTCGAACGTCAGCACGAAGACGCTGCGCAGGCCCAGCGCGCGGGCCTGGGCGAGCAGCTCGTGCACGAGGCCGTGCCCGACGCCCGCGCCCCGCATCCGGGGGTCGACGGCGATCGTGCGGATCTCGGCGAGGTCCTCCCACAGCACGTGGAGGGCCCCGCAGCCCACGACGTCGCGCCCGCGCACCGCGACCCGGAACTCCTGGACGGTCTCGTACAGGGTCACCAGGGGCTTGCGCAGCAGGATGTTGTCGTCGGCGAACGAGTCGACCAGGGACTTGATGCCGCGGACGTCCGCCGTCCGCGCACGCCGCAGCAGCACGGGCGCCGCGGTCTCGGGCGCGTAGCTCACGGGAGGCTGCACCGGACGCTCACGGGAGCGGAGGGTAGGCCAGGCCCCGGGCGATACGCTGGGCGAGTGGTAGACCGTTCCCCCCGCTCCCGCGAGCACCCGAAGGTCGCCCTGGTGACCCTGGGGTGTGCCCGCAACGACGTGGACTCGGAGGAGCTGGCCGGACGGCTCGCCGCCGAGGGCTGGGACGTCGCCGCCTCGGCGGACGGGGCGGAGGGGGACGCCGACGTCGTCGTCGTCAACACCTGCACGTTCGTCGAGCAGGCGAAGAAGGACTCGGTCGACGCCGTCCTCGCCGCGGGCGGCGGCTCCCCCGGCGGAGCCAAGGTCGTCGCGGTGGGCTGCATGGCCGAGCGCTACGGCGCCGAGCTGGCCGAGGCCCTGCCCGAGGCGGCCGCGGTGCTCGGCTTCGACCACTACGGCGACCTGCCGTCCCGCCTCGACGACGTCCTGGCCGGGCGGCCGCTGGCGTCGCACACGCCCACCGACCGCCGCACGCTGCTGCCGATCAGCCCGGTGAAGCGCCCCGAGGCCGTCGAGCGCGGCAGCATCCCCGGCCACGAGTGGCTGCCCGAGGTGCCCCGGCAGCGGCTCGACGACGCCCCGGTGGCGCCGCTGAAGCTCGCCTCGGGGTGCGACCGGCGCTGCAGCTTCTGCGCGATCCCGTCCTTCCGCGGGGCCTTCGTCTCGCGCGACCCGCGGGACGTCGTCGCCGAGGCCGCCTGGCTCGCCGACCACGGTGTGGCCGAGGTGCTGCTGGTCAGCGAGAACTCCACGTCGTACGGCAAGGACATCGACGCCCGTGGGGCCGCCGGCGGCGCGCTCGAGCGCCTGCTGGGCGAGCTGGCCGCGGTGCCCGGGATGCGCCGGGTCCGCGTCTCCTACCTGCAGCCGGCCGAGGTCCGCCCGCCGCTGCTGCGCGCCATCGCCGCCACGCCGCGCGTCGCCTCGTACTTCGACCTGTCGTTCCAGCACGCCAGCGCCCCGGTGCTGCGCCGGATGCGGCGCTTCGGGTCCCGCGAGACGTTCCTGGCGCTCTGCCGCGAGATCCGCGCCCTCGACCCCGAGGCCGGCATCCGCTCCAACGTCATCGTCGGCTTCCCGGGCGAGACCGAGGACGACCTGGCCGAGCTCGAGGCCTTCCTCGCCGAGGCCGAGCTCGACGCCGTCGGGGTGTTCGGCTACTCCGACGAGGACGGCACCGAGGCCCTCGACCTGCCCGACAAGGTCGACACCGCCGAGATCGCCGCCCGCGTCGAGCGCATCACCCGCCTCGCCGAGCACGTCGCGGAGGACCGCGCTGCCCGGCGGGTGGGCACCACCGTCGAGGTGCTGGTCGAACGGGGCGAGGACGCCGACGACGAGGCCGAGGACGGGCACTGGGTCGGCCGTGCCGCGCACCAGGGCCCCGAGGTCGACGGCGAGTGCCGTCTCGTCGGCGACGACGACCTGCTCGAGGGTCTGGCGCCGGGCGTGTTGGTCACCGGGCGCGTCGTCGACGCCGAGGGCGTCGACCTCGTGGTCGAGGCGCTCGCGGTGGTCGACGACACCGGGGCCGACGCCGCCGACGGGCAGCACGTCGGCGCGACGCCGGTCGGCGCGGGAGCGTGGTGACCACCCCCGGCCGCCCGGCCGGCCCGGCGTCCCCCGGTCCGGCCACCGGGCCCGGGGCCGTGGTGGCGCCCGTCCCGCTGGTCAACGTGGCCAACGGGCTGACCGTCGTGCGGCTCGTGCTCGTCCCCGTCTTCCTCGTCGTGCTGTTCGTCGACTCCGGGCAGAGCCCCGTGTGGCGGTGGGCGGCCTTCGCCGTGTTCGCGATCGCGTCGCTCACCGACACCTTCGACGGCGACCTCGCGCGCCGCTGGGGGCTGGTCACCGACTTCGGCAAGATCGCCGACCCCATCGCGGACAAGGCGCTCACCGGCGCCGCGCTGGTGGGGCTGTCGATGCTCGGCGAGCTGGCGTGGTGGATCACCCTCACCATCGCCGCCCGCGAGCTGGGGGTGACCCTGCTGCGGTTCTGGGTGCTGCGCCACGGGGTCATCCCCGCCAGCCGCGGCGGCAAGATCAAGACGGCGCTGCAGACCCTCGCCCTGGGCCTCGCGATCATGCCGCTGCCCTACTTCTTCCGGCCCGGGGTGGGCGTGCTGATGGTCGCCGCGGTCGTGGTCACGGTCGTCACCGGCGCCGACTACCTGGTGCGGGCCCTGCGCCTGCGCGCCCGGGCGCGCGCCACGGCGGCCTGAACCGGGCCGGATCCCCGCAGCCGGATCTCGTGGGGCTCGTTCACCGTCGGCGAACGGGACGGGGTCCGCGTCGCCGTCGCCGATCGATCGACGTCGGTACGGTGGACGGACACGGTCGTCGACGCCCGGTCCAGGGCGTCGCCCAGGTGGGGACCCACGACCGGTGCTGGGAGGTGTGGCATGTCGCTGCTGTTGCGCGAGGCCATCGGCGGGACGATCCGCCGTGCCCGGACCGCGCGGCGCCGCACGCTGCGCGACGTCTCGCGGGAGGCCCGGGTCAGCCTCGGCTACCTCTCGGAGGTCGAGCGGGGTCGCAAGGAGCCGTCCAGCGAGCTGCTCGCCGCCATCTGCGAGGCGCTGGCCCTGCCGCTGTCCGAGCTGCTCGACGAGGTCGCCGACGAGATGCGCCCGGTGCCGCGCCCGGTCCCGGCCGGGGTGGCGGTCGCCCGCCGCTTCGGCGTCGAGCCCGGCGGGCCCGACGTGGACGACGCGCTGCGCTCGGCCGTCGAGGAGGCCTTCGAGCCGGACACCACGCCGTCCGCCGCGGGCGACGGCGCCGGCGCGTCGGCGAGCATGTCCGCGACCCTCCCGACGCCGCCGGAGCCCGCCGAGCCGGCCGCGCCGCGCACGGTCGCGCTGCCCGAGCCCGAGGGCGCCCCGGTCCACGACGACGGCGAGGAGGTCGTGGCGCCGGTCGAGGCCGCCACCCCCGTGCGCCTCGTCGGTCTGGTCACCGTCCCGTCGGTCCCGGCCGGCGGCGTGGGCTCCGGCCCGGTGGTGCGCGCCGCCGCGTGATCGGCGTGATCAGCCTGATCGGCGGGTCGGTGGAAGCCTCCGCGGGGAGGTGAGACCATGGACGGCGAGACCAGGCGCGGTCGTCGCCGCCTGAGCCGTATCGACGTCACGAGTTGGGCGGGAGCAGATGGCCAACCCCTTCGTCAAGGCCTGGCGGTACTTCCTGGCCGCGTTCTCTTCGAAGATCGATGAGCACGCGGACCCGAAGGTGCAGATCCAGCAGGCCATCGAGGACGCGCAGCGCCAGCACCAGGCGCTGTCGCAGCAGGCCGCGTCGGTGATCGGCAACCAGCGGCAGCTGGAGATGAAGCTGAACCGGCAGCTGGCCGACATCGAGAAGCTGCAGGCCTCGGCGCGCCAGGCGCTGGTGATGTCCGACGACGCGCGCTCCAAGGGCGACGAGGAGTCGGCCCGGCGCTACGAGCAGAGCGCCGAGCAGTTCGCGTCGCAGCTGGTCACCGCGGAGCAGAACATCGAGGACCTCAAGACGCTGCACGACCAGTCGATCGGCGCGGCCCAGCAGGCCAAGCAGGCGGTGGAGCGCAACGCGCAGGTCCTCCAGACCAAGATCGCTGAGCGCACCAAGCTCCTCAGCCAGCTCGAGCAGGCCAAGATGCAGGAGCAGGTCTCCGCGTCGCTGCGCTCGATGAGCGAGGTCGCGGCGCCGGGCAACACCCCGTCGCTCGACGAGGTGCGCGACAAGATCGAGCGGCGCTACTCCACGGCGCTCGGGCAGGCGGAGCTCGCGCAGAACAGCGTGCAGGGCCGCATGCTCGAGGTGGAGCAGTCCACCCGCGACTTCGCGGGCAAGAGCCGCCTCGACCAGATCCGGGCCTCCATGGGTCAGGGCAGCACGCAGATCCCGGCGGGGCAGGCGGCCCAGCCGCAGGCCCAGCCCCAGGCGCAGCCGGCGCCGCCGCAGCAGCAACCGACCCAGCAGCAGGCCCCGCGCCAGTACTGAGGTCCGCCGACCGGTCGACCCGAGGCCGCCCGTCCCCGCTGGGGGCGGGCGGCCTCGGTGCGTGTGGGGTCCCTCAGTCCGTCGAGGCCCGGCCGCTGCTCGCGAAGCGACCCGGTGTCGTGCCGGTGACGCGGCGGAAGTGCCGGGTCAGGTGCGACTGGTCGTGGAAGCCCGCCGCGCCCGCCACCTCGGCCGCGGGCATGCCGCCGAGCACGAGCCGTCGCGCGACGTCGACCCGTCGGCCGGTGACGTAGCGGTGGGGCGGCAGCCCGAACTCGGCGCTGAACGCCCGCACGAGGTGCGTGGGGTGGGCGTGGAGCACGCAGGCGGCCTCGTCGAGCCCCACGGCCCCGGGCAGGCGGGCGTCGAGGAGGTCCCGCAGCCGATGGGCGAGCCCGCGGTCGCGCGGCGGACCGGGGCGGTGCTCGTCCCCGAGGTGCGCCGCCAGCCGCTCGGTGATGAACGCCAGCCGGCTCTGCGCCGCCAGCTCCTCGCCGGCGTGGTCGAGCACCCGGTGCAGCTGGTCGACGCGGCGCCGCAGCACGGGGTCGTCGAGGGCCGGGGTGTCGACGGCGCGGCCGGTCAGCTCCCGCGGGCCCAGGGCGGCGTCGTCGAGGTAGACGACCCCCTATCGGCGTGCTCCTCTCATCTGGAACCCACCGGGCCGCGCCGAGCGCCCGTCGTGGGCCACGTGCGGCGGGAGCAGCGTCACCTACGTGGGCAGGGCTCCGTGCTCGTGGCGGTCGAGGTCGTAGCGCACCGCGCCGGCCTCGACGAGGAGCAGCGTCCACGCGTCGTGGGTGTGCGACGGGTAGGCGTGCTCGGTGAACCGTGCGTGGAACACCTCGGTGATCCCCGGCACCGCGGGACGCCAGGCGCGCACCTCCTCGCGGGGGCCGCCCTCCATGCCAGGAACGTACAAGACCGCGGCGGCCCCGCCCGGCGACGCTCGTGGACGTGAGCAGCGCATTCGAGACCAAGATCGCCGTGGTGCTGCGGGACGACCTGGCCGGCTGGCAGGCCCTCAACGTCACCGCGTTCCTCGTCAGCGGCATCACCGCCGCGACCCCCGAGCTGGTCGGCGAGCCCTACGCCGACGCGGACGGCACCGCCTACCTGCCGATGCTCGGGCAGCCGGTGATGGTCTTCGCGGGCGACGCCGGCGGCCTGCGCGCCGCGCACGGGCGGGCCCTCGGACGGGGGCTGCGGATCGCGGTGTTCACCGGCGACCTCTTCGCCACCGGGAACGACGCCGACAACCGCGCCGCCGTCGCCAAGGTGGCGCGCGACGACCTCGACCTCGTCGGGATCGCCGTCCACGGCCCGCGCAACGCGGTCGACAAGATCGTGAAGGGCGCGCGGATGCACCCGTAGGTCAGGTGGGTCGAGGTGCTGTGTCGTGCGAACCCGATCCGACGGTCCTCGCGCGACCTCGACGGGACCGGCCCCACCCGGGGCCGGTCCCGACGGCGGACGTCACGGCCGGACCATCCCCGCCGGCACGTCGGCGGCCGCGACCTCCCACCGGTCGCTGCGATCGGGCGGCGACAGCAGGGCCGGGTCCTCGTCCTCCTCGAGCACCAGGGCGTTCACGGCCGGGGGCACCGCGTCGAGGGTCGCGGGGTCGTTCGCCAGGTGCAGCACGCGCATCGACCGGGCCAGGCGGTCCCAGAGCACCAGCAGCCGCACCGTCCCGGGCAGCGCCCGCACCGCGGGCAGGATCCGTCCGCGGTGGAACCGGTCGGTGGCGGCCCGGGCCGCGTCCGTCAGCGGCCCGTCGAACACCACGACGTCGGCGACGTCCGGCGCGGCGGCGTCCGCGGCCCCGGCCTCGTCGTCGGTCACCTCGTAGATCGCGTCCTCCTCGATCGTCACCGGTCGGGGACCGCCGCCCGACGCGGCGCGCGTCCGCTCCGAGGACAGGCGGGCGTCCTCCTCGGTGGACCAGAGGGTCACGAGGGCCCGCAACGCGGACGGGCCGGAGACGAGGTAGTACGCGCCGCTGTAGCCGGCGTGGCGGCGCAGGATGTCGGAGAGCTCGCGGCGGGCGGCTTCGGAGTCGTCGGTGCCGGGCACCGGGCGCATGGTCTGGAAACGGGCGAACACGGCGTTCACGTCCTCTCGGAGGGGGTGGCGATGCACCTGAAGAGCCTGGTCGGGACCGCGCGCGCAGACCTCCGTGCTGGTACGGAGATGTCGGTACGCAGCACTCAGGGACGCGCGTCCGCGGCCCACGCCGCGAGCTGCGTGCGGTTCTGCAGGCCGAGCTTCGCGAGGGCGTTGCGGACGTGGCTCTCGACGGTCCGCTCGCTGATCACCAGCCGGGCGGCGACGTCGCGGTTCGCGAGCCCGGTGGCCACCAGGGCGACGGTCTCGCGCTCGCGGGCGGTCAGGGCGCCGGCGCCCGGGCCCAGGCCGGTGAGCTCGGCGAGCAGGGCGGAGGCCTCCCGCTCGGTGGGGCGAAGCGCCAGGCGCCGGGCGGTGCGCAGCGACTCCTCGAGGACGCCGCGCGCCCGGTCCCGATCGCCGGTGCCGCCCCGCAGCGCCAGCGCCCGGCCCAGCTCCAGGCCGGAGCGCGCCAGGCCCGGCATCGCCCCGAGACGCCGGTCCGACGTCACGGCCTGGTCGGCGAGCCGGACGGCCTCGTCCCGCTCGTCGAGGTGCCCGGCGGCGACGGCGGCGAAGCGGGCCACCGGTCCGGGGCAGCCGGTGGAGCTGTCGCAGCGCAGCGCGGTGTGCGGCCGCATGTCGTCGAGGGCGACCCGTAGCACCTCGCTGTCGCCGAACGCGGCGGCCAGCTCGCTCCCGCAGCACACCAGGGCCCGCCACCGGGCCCCGTGCGGCACGGCGAACAGCAGCGGGCGGAGCTCGTCGTACAGCGTGCGGGCGAACTCCTCGTCCCCGCGGTGCAGGAAGGCGACGCCGCCGGTCGCCCAGAAGATCGGCAGGCTCCGGCTGCGCGCGATCATCTCCTGGTCGGGCCGCCACGCCGCGAGCGTCCCCAGATCGCGGTGCAGGAGCCCGACGAAGCCCTCGTACATCGCGTCGGCCATCGGGTCCTGGCTGCGCCGACCGAGATCGCGGAAGCGCCGGGCCAGGGCGAAGGCGTCGTCGAACCGGCCCACGAGGTGCGCGCGCGCCGCCCGTGCCCGCAGCTCGTGCCAGCGGGCGAGGGTGCCGCCGACCTGGTCGGCGACCGCGCCGAGGGCCTCGGTGGCCGCGTCCACGACGTCCACGGCGCCGAGCTCGAAGGCGTCCTCGATGCGCCAGACGTGGCCCCAGACCAGGGCCTCCGGCCGGCCCGCGGCCTCGCCCAGCGCGATGGTCCGGCGGCCGACCGCGAGGCGCTCGGCGACGAGCTCCGGCCCGCCGCACACCTCGTGGCGCGCGTGCAGGGCGTGCAGCACGGCGTCGACGCCGCCGGGGTCGTCCTCGTGCCGGTCGGCCATGGCCAGCGCTCGCGCCGAGACCTCGGTGGCCTCCGCGAGCCGCCCGCCCGCCGCCACGACCATCGCCTCCTGGGCCAGCACGCGGGCGTGCCGCGCCGAGTCCTCCGCCCCGAGCAGCGTGCGGGCGCGCCGCACCAGGCCGCCGATCCGGCTCGCGGTCACGTCGGGGCCGATGCCGCGCACGACGACGGCCGCCGCCGCGGCGAGGTCCGGGCGGTGCTCGGCCTCGGCGACGTCGAGGACCCCGCCCGCCTCGTCGAGGGCGTCCACGACGCGGTCCGCGCGCAGGAGCGCCTCGGCCCGCGCGAGCCGCACCTCGGCGCGGGCGACCGGGTCGTCGGTGACCCCCACGGCCCGCCGGTACCAGTCGGCGGCCTCATCGGGCGCCCGGCGCGCGGCCGCCGCCTCCGCCGCGACCCGGCACGCCGCCGCGGCCGCGGCGCGCCCGGCGGGGGTGTCGGCCGCGGCGAGGCGGTGGCCCGCCACCTCGCCCGCCCGGGTGGTGGGCAGGGCGTCGGCGAGCCGCCGGTGCTCGGCCAGGCGCCGCGCGGCGGGAAGGGCGTCACGGCACGCGGCGCGCACCAGCGCGTGCGACCACCGCACCCGCCCCGCGTCCCGCGGGTCCTCGGCGAGCAGTCCCGTCGCGAGCACCTCGGCGAGGGCGGTGTCCCCGTGCCCGGTGAGGAGGTCCCGCTCCACCTCGTCGCCGGCCACGGCGGCCGTCGCGACGAGCTCCCGGGCCGCCCCGGTGAGCGCCGCGACCCGGCGCTGCACGAGCGGGGCCACCGCGGGCTCCCGGACGTCGGCGGCGCGCAGCAGCTCGCGCAGGTGCAGGGGATGGCCGGCGCTGACCCGCAGGAGCACGTCGACCGCGGCGTCGTCGGGGTCGGCGCCGTCGCGCCGTCGCAGCAGCTCGCGGACGGTGTCGCGCCCGAGCCGGCCGAGGTGCAGGACGGTCGGCACCTCCGCGTCGAGCCCGTCCGGGACGGGCTCGCGGGTCGTGGCGACGAGCAGCAGCGCCGGTCCGCGGGGTGCGACCACCTCCCGCGCCACGTGCCGCAGGAGGGCCAGCGACGCGTCGTCGGCGGCGTGCACGTCCTCGACGGCCACGACGAGCCCGTCCCCGGCGGCCGCGGCGAGGGCGTCGGCGGCGTCGGCGACCGCCCGGAACCGGGCGCGGGCGTCGGTGGTCTCCGGCACGGCCCCGAGGTCGAGCACCGCCGGGTCGAGGCCCCGCCCGCGGGCGGCCGGGCTGCCGAGCAGGCGGGTCCAGGGCCAGAAGGCCGGGGTGCCGAGGTCGGCGCTCGCCCGGCCGAGCAGGGCGGGCACCCCCCGGCGTTCCGCCGCGTCGAGCAGCGCCCCGAGCAGCGTCGACTTCCCGATCCCCGCCTCACCGGCCACCAGAACGGCGCCGCCGTGGCCCGCGCACGCGTCGTCCAGCGCGGAGACGAGCACGGCCGTCTCGTGCTCGCGGCCGGGCGGCACCGGGTCCATCGAGGCAGTGTGGCGAAGAACGGCCGTCAGCCGTAGCGCGAGCGCCGCCCCGTCTGCTGCTGGGGCCGGCGGCCGCCGCGGCGCGCCAGGGGCGGGTGGGGACCGGGCTGGCAGGTGGGGCAGAAGTAGGCGAGGCGGTCCTCGCGGTCGGGCGACCCCCTATCGGCGTGCTGTGTCTCTGCCTGCCCCGCGGTGCGCACCACGTCGCGGCAGCGCCGGCAGGCGCGCCCGGTGCGCTCGAACACCCAGTGCTGGGCGCCCTCGCCGAGGTCGCCGGTGGTCGACTGCTCGGGGCGCCAGGCGTTGCGTTCCAGCAGCTTGCGGGCCCACGCGACGGTGTCGTGGACCTGCTGGTCCGTCAGGTCGCCCACCGGCGTCCAGGGCGAGACGCCGAGCAGGAAGCAGATCTCGGCCTTGTAGAGGTTGCCGACGCCACAGGCCACGCGCTGGTCGAGCAGCGCGGTCCCCAGCTCGCGTTCGGGCTCGGCACGCAGGCGGCGCTCCACCTCGGCGGCGTCGTCGGGGCCCCAGCCACCGCCGAGGAGGTCGGGGCCGAGGTGCCCGACCCAGGTGTCCTCGCGCTCGGTGGGCAGCAGGTCGAGGTCGTGGAGGCGGAAGCCGACGGCGACCCGCTCGGGGACCTCGAGGATCGCGCGCACCTGGTGGTCCGCCCCGCGCCATGGTCGCCCCGGGCGGTACAGGTGCCACGAGCCGTCCATCCGGAAGTGGCTGTGCAGGCTGGTGCCGTCGTCGAAGCGGGTGAACAGGTGCTTGCCGACGCTGACGACCTCCAGCACCGTGCGCCCCGCCAGGTCGTGCTGCACGAGCCGCGGGTGCCGCAGCTCCCCGCGCGTCAGCTCCTGACCGGCCAGCGCGTCGTGGAGGCGCCGGCCGGCGAGGAAGACGGTGTCACCCTCCGGCACCCCACCATCGTCCCGCACACCGGCCGTCGCGGCCGCTCGGTCGCGGCCGATCAGTCGTCGGGCCGGCCCGACTGTCCGGCCGGGGCGGCGGGGGCGTGGTGGGTGACGCGGTCGCGGGGGTCGCCGGCGACGTCGACGGGCGCGAGCGCCGTGGCGAGGCGTTCGCGCAGGGCGCTGAGGTCGCGGGTGTGGGGGTCGCGCGGGTCGGTCGTCGCGCGGTCGACGCTCTGGAGCACGTCGACGAGCTGCTCCACGAGCGCCCGGGCCTCGGCGCCCAGCAGCGCGAGGTCGTCGGCGTCGGGCGTCCGGGTCACCGTGCCCGCCCGCAGCGCCGAGATGGCCTGTCGCACGGCCACCACCGTGGTGTCGTCGGCGGACATCGCCCCTCCGTCCCTCGTCGCTCGGTGCGCGTGAGGGGTGCCACGTCCGCGCGGGGGCGCAAACGAGGAGGAGTCAGCGCTCGGTGGGCAGGAGCACCACGGGGCGGTCGAGCGTGTCCTGGCCGGGGACGACGTGCACCGCGGCCGGCTGGGCGCCCGCGAGGCCGGCGATCAGCAGGACGGGCCGGCGCGCGCCGGGGTCGGCGGCGAACGCGCCGTCGGGATCGACGGGGCTCACCGACAGCTGGCGGCCGTCGAGGTCGACGAGGGTCACCCGCGCGCCGGCCGCCGGGGCGCCGTGGTCGTGCAGCACCCGGCCCCGGAGCAGGGCGGGCCCGGGCTCGTCGACCTCCTCGACCTCCCCCTCCTCGCCGTCCGACTCCGGCAGCGACGGCACCCACAGGCTGACCAGCAGCGCGAGGACGGCGCAGCCCGCCGCGACGAGCAGCGTGGTGCGCAGCGCCGCGAGCGAGGGCACGAGCGTGCCCTCGACCGGCACCGTCGACGCGGAGAGCACCACCGCGGCCAGCGCGGAGGCGGACGAGGTGCCGATCGAGCGCATGAGGGTGTTGAGGCCGTTGGCCGCGGCCGTGCGGGTGGTGGGCACCGCCCGCATGATCAGCGCGGGCAGGGCGCCGTAGGCCAGGGCGACGCCGGCGCCGATCACCGAGATGACGACGGCGATCTGCCAGGCCGCGCTGAGCAGCACGGTGCCCCCGGCGTAGGCCACCGCGATGACCACGAGGCCCACACGCAGCGACGTCCGCGGCCCGGCCTTCGCCGAGATCCGGGCCGTCACCGGCGACATCAGCATCATGACCAGGCCGTTGGGCGCCAGCGTGAGCCCGGCCATCAGCAGGCTCAGGCCGAGCCCGTGCCCGGAGGCGAGCGGCGCGGAGAGCAGCTGCGGGAACACGACCATGCCGGTGAACATGGCGACGCCCACCGGGATGGAGATCAGGTTGGGCAGCAGCACCGCGCGGCGGGCGTTGAGCCGCAGGTCGACCAGCGGGTCGGTGGTGCGCAGCTCGTAGGCGCCCCACGCGAGCAGCGCCACCACCGCGACGCCCGCGGAGCCGAGGGTCGCGGCGCTGGTCCAGCCCCACTCGCTGCCCTTGGACACGGCGAGCAGCAGGCCGATGAGGCCGACGGACAGGCCCACCGCCCCGACGCCGTCGAAGCCCCCGCCGGAGCGGGTGGTCGACTCGGGGATCACGAGCCCGACGAGCACGAGGCCCGCGAGCCCCAGCCCGCCGGCGACCCAGAACAGGGCGTGCCAGTCGGCGAGCTCGACGATCACGGCCGACAGGGGCAGGCCCAGGCCGCCGCCGATCCCGAGCGTCGCGCTCATCAGGGCGATGCCCGAGCCCAGGCGGGCGACCGGCAGCGTGTCGCGCATGAGGCTGATGCCCAGCGGCACCGCGCTCACCGCGACGCCCTGCAGCGCGCGCCCGACGAGCACCGGCAGCAGCGCGTTCGTCACGGCGCACAGCACCGACCCGGCGACGAGCAGCCCCATCGTCGCGAGCAGGACGCGGCGCTTGCCGACCATGTCGCCGAGGCGCCCGGCGATCGGCGTCGCCACCGCGCCCGCGAGCAGCGTCGCGGTGATGACCCAGGACGCCGTGGCCGTGGACGTGTCGAGCAGCCGGGGCAGCTGGGGGATCACGGGCACGACGAGCGTCATGCACAGCGACGCGACGAGGCCGACCGAGGACAGGACCGCGACGACGAGGGCCGGGCGGGGTGCGGCCTGCCGGGCCGTGGGGACACCGGCGTGCGGCACGCACACTCCTCGGGCTCGGCAGTTCGTTGTCTGTGCCAACCAACTGTAACCGGACGGGGCGGCGACGGGGGAGGTCCGGCGCTGTTCGTCACGGTCGATCAGCTACCGTCCGTGAGCATGATCACGTCTCGCCGGGACGCCCGGGTCCTCGTGGCCCTCGCCGTCGCCGGGTTCCTCGTGCTCGCGGGCTGCGGCGGCGCGCAAGGAGCTCCGCCGGCGCCGTCGCCCGTCGCGGCGCCACCCGGCGCCGACCCGGGGCTGGCGCGGCGGCTGGCCGAGCAGGTCACCGGCGACGCGGCGTTCGCGCGGCTGGAGGAGCTGCAGCGGATCGCCGACGCGAACGGCGCCAACCGCGCCTCCGGGCAGCCGGGCTACGACGCGAGCGTCGAGTACGTCGCGGGGGAGTTGCGCCGCGCCGGCTTCACGGTCGAGACGCCGAGCTTCCCGTTCGACACCTTCGCGGTCGACGCCCAGACGCTGGTCCTCGGTGGCGCCCCGGGGCCGGTGGTCACCGCGCTGACCTACTCGCCGGCCACCCCGCCCGGTGGGGTCACCGCGCCCCTGGTCGTGGCCCCGGACGCGCCGGGCGACCCGACCCCGGGCTGCGAGGCCACCGACTACACGAACCTGCCCGCCCGCGGCGCCGTGGTGCTCGTGCGCCGCGGCGCCTGCACGTTCACGCAGAAGCAGCAGGTCGCGGCCGACGTCGGGGCCGCCGCGGTGCTGGTCGGCAACAACGCGCCCGGCCCCCTGGGCGGGACCCTCGGGTCGGTGGCCGAGGGCCGCCTGCCCACCGGCGGGCTGGTGCAGGCCGACTTCGACGCGCTGCTCGCGCGGGCGGGGACGCCGGCCACCCTGACGCTGGCCACGCGCTCGGCCACGATCACCACGCGCAACGTCATCGCCCAGACCACGACCGGGCGTCCCGACGAGGTCGTCATGAGCGGCGCTCACCTCGACTCGGTGGCCGCGGGCCCGGGGATCAACGACAACGGCTCCGGGTCGTCCGCCCAGCTCGAGCTGGCGATGCGTCTCGGTGGCGCCCCGCCGGTGACGAACGCCGTGCGCTTCGCCTGGTGGGGCGCCGAGGAGGTCGGGCTGCTCGGGTCGACGGCCTACGTGGCCGGCCTGTCGCCCGAGGCACGCCGCGACATCGCGGTGCTCATCAACTCCGACATGCTCGCCTCGCCCAACGCGGCCTACCTCGTCTACGACGGCGACGACTCCGACCGCCAGGGCGCCCCGCCCGGGCCCGGGGGCTCGGACGGCATCGAGCGCACGCTGGCGGCCGCGCTGGCGGCCACCGGGGTTCAGCCACGCGGGACCGACTTCGACGGCCGCTCCGACTACGGGCCGTTCATCCGGGCGGGCATCCCGGCCGGCGGGTTCTTCACCGGGGCCGAGGACATCAAGACCCCGGAGGAGGCCGCCCTCTGGGGCGGGCAGGCCGGGGTGGCCTACGACCGCTGCTACCACCAGGCCTGCGACACCACCGCCAACATCGACCGCGTCGCCCTCGACCGGATGCTCGACGCCCTCGCCGTCGGCGTCGGCACCTACGCGGTGGACCTCGGCGGCCCGAACGGCGTCCCGACCCGGGAGCAGCGCCAGACGCGCTGAGCGCGTTAGGGTTGCGCGCTCCGCAACCCGGGCGGTGCGGCTGACCCCGCTGCCGGGACGGGGCCGCGGCGACGGGGAGGATGCCGGGCGATGGCGCGCAGCGACGGCGACGGTGACGGCAGCACCGACGGCACCGGCACCGGCTCCCGCGAACCCGCCCTCGTCCGCTCGGTCGACCGGGCCGTGACGGCGCTCGAGGTGGTCGCCGCGCGCGGCGAGGTCGGCATCACCGAGCTCGCCGAGGAGCTCGGGGTGCACAAGTCGACGGCGTCGCGCCTGGTCGCGGCGCTGGCGCGACGCGGGATGCTCGAGCAGCAGGGCGACCGCGGGCGCATCTCGCTGGGCTTCGGCGTCGTGCGGCTCGCGGCGTCGGCCACCGGGCGGATGGACCTCGCCCGCCTCGGCCAGCCGACGTGCCAGCAGCTCGCGGAGGAGGTCGGCGAGACCGTCAACCTCGCGGTCCACGACGGCGAGGCGGCCATCAACGTCGCCCAGGAGTTCGGCACCTCGTCGGTGACGACGCGCAACTGGGTCGGGCGGCGGACCCCGCTACACGCCACGTCGGCCGGCAAGGTCCTGCTCGCCTACATGGGCGACGCCGAGCGCCGCGCGTTCCTGCGCCGGCGCCTGCCCCGCTACACCGACGCGACGATCACCGAGGCCGGCGCGCTGCGGACCGAGCTCGCCCGGGTGGTCGACGAGGGCCACGCCCGCTCGTTCGAGGAGCTCGAGGTCGGCCTGCACGCCGTGGCCGTGCCGGTGTGGGGGCAGGGCGGCGACGTCGTCGCGGCGCTCAGCGCCGCCGGCCCGTCCTACCGGTTGCCGCGCCGCCGGGCCCGGGCCATCGTCCCCGACCTGCGCGCGGCCGCCGAGGACCTCTCCACCCGGCTGGGCTGGATCTCCGGGACCGACTAGCGGATGTGAAATCCGCGTCTGGCTGTCCGAGGATGGGCGCATGACGTCCACGTCGCCCCGCTCGGGGCTCGCGGCCCTCTTCCGGCGCAAGCCCGTCGAGGAGATCGACGAGGGGCACGGCACGACGGGCTCCGGCTTGGCGAAGACGCTGACCCTGCGCCAGCTCACCGCGATCGGCGTCGGCGGCATCATCGGCGCCGGCATCTTCTCGCTCGCCGGGCAGGTGGCCAACGAGACCGCCGGGCCGGCGGTGGTGCTGTCGTTCCTCGTGGCGGGGATCGCGAGCGCGGCGGCGGCGTTCTCGTACGCCGAGTTCGCCGGGCTCATCCCGCGGGCCGGGTCCGCGTACACCTACGGCTACGTGGTGCTCGGCGAGCTCGTCGGCTGGCTGATCGGCTGGGACCTGCTGCTCGAGTACACGGCGATCGTGGCCGTCGTCGCGATCGGCATCTCGGGCTACTTCAACGACCTGCTCGGCTTCCTCGGCCTGTCGTTGCCCGAGTGGATGCTCGGCGCGCCGGGGACCGAGTCCGACGGGGTGCCGCCCGGAACGCACAAGGTGGACCTGTTCGCGATGCTGCTGTGCCTGCTCATCGCGTTCGTGCTCAACCGCGGCATGCGCAACGCCGCGCGCGCCGAGACCGCGCTCGTCTACTTCAAGGTCGCCGTCGTTCTGCTGGTCGTGGTCGTCGGCGCCTTCTCCATCGACACCGGCAACTACAGCCCGTTCGCCCCGTTCGGGCTCGCCGGGGTGTTCACCGGGGCCGCGACCGTCTTCTTCGCGGTGTTCGGCTACGACGCGATGAGCACCGCCGCCGAGGAGTCGCAGGACTCCCAGAAGCACATGCCCAAGGCGATCCTCTACTCACTGGCGATCTCGATGGTGCTCTACGTGATGGCCTGCCTCGTGCTCACCGGGATGGTCGACTACACGCAGATCGACAGCGAGGCGGCGTTCTCGCAGGCCTTCGCCGACGTCGGGCTCCCGCTGGTGGGCCTGATCGTCGCGGTCGGCGCCATCCTCGGCATCCTCACCGTGCTGTTCACGTTCCTCATGGGCGCGACCCGCGTCGGCTACGCGATGAGCCGCGACGGCCTGCTGCCGCCGTGGTTCTCGAAGACCAGCGAGAAGCACCGGGTGCCCAACCGCATCACCTGGGTGCTCGGCGTCGCCGCCGCCCTCATCGCGGGCTTCCTGCCCATCGGCGAGGCCGCCGAGCTGACGAACATCGGCATCCTGCTGGCCTTCGTCGTCGTGTGCATCGCCGTGGTCGTCCTGCGCTACCGGCGTCCCGACCTGCCGCGATCGTTCCGGACGCCCGGCATGCCCGTGGTCCCGATCATCGGGGTGGTCTTCTCGCTCTGGTTGATCACGTTCCTCGACCCCGTGACGTGGCTGCGCTTCGCGGTCTGGTTCGTGATCGGGCTCGTGTTCTACCTGGTCTACGGGCGGCGGAAGTCGAAGCTGGCCGACGTCACTCCAGGTCGGGATGGTCCTTGACCCACCACAGGAACGCACGGGCGTGGTCGAGGTCGACGAACCGGTCGCCGATGAGCTCGACGAGCAGGTCGTTGCTCCAGTAGGCGAGCCGCCCGATGGTCTGCGACGTCGTCTCGGGCGCCGGCAGCTCGAGGCCGAAGACCCGGCGCGCGATCTCGCGCTTGCCGCCGGCCGGGCTGGTGTAGATCAGGATCGGCAGGAAGTGCTCCGGCTCGGCGACGCAGAGCACCCGGGTGAGCATCGCCTCGCGGAACCCGGGCATCGCCGGCGGCTCGTCGGAGGTGATCAGCTCGGTGAGCCGGTCCTCCGGCGCGGGCGGGTCCTCGCCGCGCAGCAGGTGCTCGACGACGCCGCGGAAGGCCTCGGCCGCCCGCTGGTTGCCCAGGTTCTTCCACTCGTCGTTGAACCGGCTCATGTTGCCGGGCCGGGCGACGACCTTGCTGTTGGCGAAGTCCTTCAGCGCCGTCGGCTGGACGTACGGCAGGTTGTCGGCCTCGAAGGCCTGCCGGTAGACGTCGCGGTAGCGCCCGGCCTCCTCCTCGGGGTGGGGGAAGTCCCGGAGGAACTCGCGGCGCAGCCCCTCGATCACCCGCCAGCGCTCCGGGGTCACCGCGTCCGCCGTCGCCGTGAACCGGCGCCGTGCGCTCTCGACGTCCTCGAGGGCGCGCCGCGGCGCCACCGGGCCCCGGGTGCCCGCGGTCCGGCCCGCCGAGCGCGTCGCCGTGGAGCCGGCGGCCGCCCGGCCCGGGGTGGTCCGGGGAGGAGCGGTCCGGCTCGTGCTGCGCGTGCGCGTGAGCTGGCTGGCCGCCCGCGGCGAGACCGGCTTGGCGCCGAGGACCCACTCGTGGCCGCAGCTCGTGCAGCGCATCATGTTGCGGCCGTCGTCGGCCATGCCGAGGTACTCGGCCGCGGTCTGCTCGCACGTGGGGCACGCCAGCGCCAAGGCCACTCCCTGCTCGTCCGGTGCTCGTGTCGACGCCCAGCCTGCCGTGCCCCCGCCCGGACCGCGTGTCGGGGCCCGGCTCTCACGCCCGCAGGCGCAGCCCCTTCGGGCTGTGGCGGAAGCCGGCGCCGGTGAGGACCTCGCCGAGGACGCCGTCGAGCGCGCCCGAGCCGTCGGCCTTCTCCACCGCGATGCTGCCCAGCCAGCCCTCGCGCACGGCGGTGGCCAGCGCGGACGCGGCGGCGGTGAGGACGTCGTGGTCGGTGGTGAAGCTCAGCAGCGACTTGCCGCCGCGCTCGACGTAGATCGCCGGCTCGCCGTCGGCGAGCACGACGAGCGCGCCGGCCTTGCGGCCCGGGCGGTGGGCGCTGGTGCCGCCGTCCTGGCCGACCGTCGGCGGGAAGTCCAGCGCGGCGCCCCAGGGCTGGGCGGGGTCGGTGGCCGCGAGGACCAGGGCCTTCACCCCGCCGCCGGTGTCCTCGGGACGCGACTCGGCCCGGAGCCGGTCGATGGCCCCGGGCACCGCGAACTGCGCCGCGCCCAGGCCCTCGATGACGTACCCGCGCCGGGCCCGGCCGGACTCCTCCATCGCCCGCAGCACCGGGTAGATGCCCGAGAACCCGCCGGTGGCGCGCTCGGTGTCCAGCGCGCCGCGGGTGAGCACGCCGTGGCGCTCGAGGAACGACTCGGTGCGGGCCTGCGCGCGGCGGGTGGCGTCGGTCTCGCGCGCCGGCACCCCCGACCAGCGCCCGGCGGCCGTGGGCGGGCCGGTGCGCGAGGGCATCGGCGCGCGCCCGAGGCGGGCGTAGCGCCCCCGCGAGGGCGTGCGGCGCTGCCGGTGCGCACCGCCCCGCGAGCCGCCGGAGCCCCGGGACCCACCGCCGGTGACCAGCGCGCGGACCGGGGCGAGCGTGTCGTTGGTGGCGAGCCCGGCCCACACGAGGTCCCACAGCGCCGCGACGAGCGTGGCGTCGTCGGGCAGGTTGATCTCCCGGGACGTCTCGGTCGCGCCGTCCTCGCGCAGCGCGGCGTGGGTGCGCTCGCCGAGCTGGCGGAAGAACAGCGCGCCGCCCGCCTCGAGCGTGGTGAGCAGCGCCCGGTGCAGCGGGGTGTCGACGAGGTCGGGCTCCGGGTCGGGCAGCAGGAGGTCTGCGAGGTCGGTGGGCGCCATGGCCAGCCAGCCGTCGCCGCCGGCGAGCGTGCCGCAGCCGGTCCAGGTGACCTCGCCGGCGCTGGTGAGCTCGTCGAGCAGGGCGGGGGAGTAGCCGGGCAGGCGCGCCGGGAGCACGAGGCTCTCGAGCGCGCTGGCGGGGATGGGCGCGCCCGCGAGCTGCTCGACCACGCCGAGCACGTCGTCGGGGCCCGGCGCGCGGCGGATTCGACCGTGATTCGCGTTCCGCGCGGCAGCTCCGCTGCGCTGCGTGCCGCCTGCCACCCCGTGCCAGGCCGGCAGGAAGCGCCCCAGCGCCGCCGGCTCGACGGGCTCGACCTCGGCGCGCAGGCGGGCCAGCGAGCCCCGGCGCAGCCGGCGCAGGACCTCGGCGTCGCAGACGTCCTGCCCGCCGGCGGGCAGGTCGGCGGGCACCCCGGGCAGGGGCGGGGACCCGTCGGGCCGCAGCTCGCCGCGCACGAGGCGCCCCGAGGACACGAGCCGGTCGAGCACGCCGCCGACGACGGCGACGCCGAGCCCGAAGCGGTGCGCCGCGGCGAGGACGGGGAAGGGCCCTCGGGTGCGGGCGAAGCGGGCGAGCAGGTCACCCAGCGGGTCGGCCACGGGCTCGGTGAACGCCTCGGGCACCCCGACCGGCAGGCCCGCGCCGAGGGCGTCGCGGAAGCGTCCGGCGTCCTCGATGGCGATCCAGCGCTCCTCGCCGGCGACGCGCACGCGGATCGCGCGGCGCGCGGCCTCGAGCTCGGCGAGCCACTCCTCGCGCACGCCCCGGGCCGCGGCCTCCGCGGTGGTCAGGTCGCCGACGAAGCGCAGCAGGTCGGCGGTGCCCTCCATGTCGCGCACGTGGCGCTCGGGGTCGGTGCGCTGGAGCTGGCCCTCGATCTCGGCGAGGACCTCGGCGTCGAGCAGCTCGCGGATCGCCTCGGAGCCCAGCAGCTCGGCGAGCAGCGTGGAGTCGAGCGAGAGCGCGGCGGCCCGGCGCTCGGCCAGCGGCGCGTCGAGCTCGTAGAGGAACATCCCGACGTAGCCGAACATCAGGGTGCGCGCGAACGGCGACGCGCTGGCGGTGGCCACGTCGACCACCTGCACCGCGCGCGAGCGCACGTCGCGCATCAGCGCCGCGAGCCCGGGGACGTCGTAGACGTCCTGCAGGACCTCGCGCATCGTCTCGAGCACCACCGGGAACTGCTCGAACCGGCTGGCCACGCTGAGCAGCTGGGCGGCCTTCTGGCGCTGCTGCCACAGCGGCGTGCGCCGCGTCGGGTCGCGCCGCGGCAGCAGCAGCGAGCGCGCCGCGCACTCGCGGAACCGGGCGGCGAACAACGCGGAGTTGCTGACCTCGGCGGTGACCACCTGTTCGACCTCGTCGGGGTCGAGCAGCACGTCCTCGGCGGTGGGCATGATCTCCTCGCCCGCGTCGTCGAGGGCGTCGGGCAGGCGCAGCACGATGCCGTCGTCGGCGCTGGCCGCCGACACCTCCAGGCCCCGGGTCTCGCGGAACCGGGCGGCGATCGCCAGGGCCCACGGCGCGTTGACCTGCGCGCCGAAGGGCGAGTGCACGACGAGGCGCCAGTCGCCCAGCTCGTCGCGGAAGCGCTCGACGACGATCGTGCGGTCGCTGGGGACGTGGCGCGTGGACTCCTTCTGCTCGCGCAGGTAGGCGAGCAGGTTGACCGAGGCGTTGGTGTCGAGCCCGGCGGCCGCGGTACGCGCCTGGGCCGCCTCGTCGTCGGCCGCGGCGACCTCGCGCACGAACGCGCCCAGCGCCCGCCCGAGCTCGAGCGGGCGGCCCGGCGCGTCGCCCTTCCAGAACGGCATGCGCGCGGGCACCCCGGGCGCGGGCTCGGCGACGACGCGGTCGCGAGTGATGTCGAGGACCCGCCAGCTGGTGGAGCCGAGCAGGAAGGTGTCACCGACGCGGGACTCGTAGACCATCTCCTCGTCGAGCTCGCCCACCCGCGAGCCCCCGGTGCCGCCCTCGCCGGAGCCGGGCGTGACTACCGTGTAGAGCCCGCGGTCGGGGATCGTGCCGCCGCTGGTGACCGCCAGGCGCTGGGCGCCGGGGCGCCCGGCCAGCTGGTCGGTGACGCGGTCCCAGGTGATGCGCGGGCGCAGCTCGCCGAAGTCGTCGCTGGGGTAGCGCCCGGCGAGCATGTCGAGCACCGCGCCGAGCGCGGAGTCGGGCAGCCCCGCGAACGGGGCGGCCCGGCGCACGAGCGCGGTCAGGTCGGCGACCGACCACGCGTCCATCGCCGTCATGGCCACGACGTGCTGGGCCAGCACGTCCAGCGGGTTGCGCGGGTAGTGCATCGCCTCGATCAGGCCGCCGGCCATGCGCTCGGCCACCACGGCGCACGAGACGAGGTCGCCGCGGTACTTGGGGAACACCACGCCCTCGCTGACGGCGCCCACCTGGTGGCCCGCGCGCCCGACGCGCTGCAGCCCGCTGGCCACCGACGGCGGCGCCTCGACCTGCACGACGAGGTCGACCGCGCCCATGTCGATGCCGAGCTCGAGGCTCGAGGTGGCGACGACGCACGGGAGCTGCCCGGACCTCAGCGCCTCCTCCACCAGCGTGCGCTGGGTGCGGCTCATCGAGCCGTGGTGGGCGCGGGCGACGATCACCTCGGCCGGCTCGGCGACCCCGGACTGGCCCACCGCCTCGGCGGGGTAGGGGCCGATCACCGGGGCGAGCTCGTCGGCCTCGTCGTCCGTCGGCTCCGGACGGTCGTCCGGGTCGTCCAGCTCGACCGGCGCCCCCTCCGCCGCGGCGTGCGCCCGCTCGGTGGCCAGCTCGTTGATGCGCGCGGTGAGCCGCTCGGCGAGCCGCCGGGAGTTGGCGAACACGATGGTCGAGCGGTGCTCGCCGACGAGGTCGAGCACGCGCTCCTGCACCGCCGGCCAGATCGACGCCCGCTGGGCCGCCCCGGCCGCCGAGCCCTCGACCTCCTCCTCGACGCCCGGCCCCGCGCCGTTGCCGCCGCCGTCGAGCGCAGCCATGTCCTCGACCGGCACCTCGACGCGGACCTGCACCGACTTGCTCGAGCCCGGCGCCACGACCCGCACCGGGCGCCCGCCGCCCAGGAACGCCGACACCTCGTCGATCGGGCGCACCGTGGCCGAGAGCCCGATGCGCTGGGCCGGCGCGTCGAGCAGCGCGTCGAGGCGCTCGAGGCTCAGCGCGAGGTGCGCCCCGCGCTTCGACGCGAGGACGGCGTGCACCTCGTCGACGATCACGGTGTCGACCCCGCGCAGCGACTCGCGCGCCGCCGACGTCAGCAGCAGGAACAGCGACTCGGGCGTGGTGACGAGGATGTCCGGCGGCGTGCGGTTGAAGCTGCGGCGCTCGTCGGCGGGGGTGTCGCCGGTGCGCGACCCGACGGTGACGTCCGGCTCGGGCAGGCCGAGGCGGACCGCGGCCTGGCGCAGCCCCGTGAGCGGCGAGCGCAGGTTGCGCTGCACGTCGACGGTCAGCGCCTTCATCGGCGAGACGTAGAGGACCCGGCAGCGGCGCGTGGCCTGCTCGGGCGGCGGCGTGGTGGCCAGCCGGTCGAGCGCCCAGAGGAACGCCGCCAGCGTCTTGCCCGACCCGGTGGGGGCGACGACCAGCGCGTGCTGGCCGTCGGCGACCGCCTCCCACGCGCCCTCCTGCGCCGGCGTGGCGCCCGCGAACGCGCCGGTGAACCAGTCGCGCGTCGCGGGGGAGAAGCGGTCGAGGACATCCACGGCTCCCATGGTGCCCTGCACCCCCGACAGCGACCTGCCGGAGACCCTTCCCGCATGCCGGATTCGTCCCTAGCGTGATCGGATGCGGATCGCGCTCGCCTGCCAGGGCGGCGGCAGCCACTCGGCGTTCACGGCCGGGGTCCTCGAGCGCTGGCAGCGCGACGGGGCTCTCGACGCCCGCGAGGTGGTGGCCGTCAGCGGCACCTCCGGCGGGGCGATCAACGCGCTGCTGGTCTGGACCGCGCTGAGGGAGAAGCGGCCCGAGGAGATCCCGGCGCGCCTCGAGGCGTTCTGGGAGGACAACGCGGCCCGCTCGCCGGTCGAGCGCCTGGGCAACGCGGTGCTCGTCGGGGCCGGCGTCGCGCAGAGCCTCGGCCTCGCCCCGCCGCTGAACCCCTACCTGGTGCCCCCGCCGTTCGACGGCCGCGCCGAGTTCCGCCGGCTCCTCGAGCGCCACGTCGACTTCGACGCGCTCACCGTCGACACCGACGCGCGCCACCCGCGGCTCGTGCTCGGCGCCGTCGACGTGCGCAGCGGCGCCTTCCGCGCGTTCGACAGCCGCCGCGACCGGATCACCGCCGACACCGTGCTCGCCTCGGCGGCCATCCCGACCCTGTTCCGCGCCGTGCACGTCGAGGGCGGCGCCTACTGGGACGGCCTGTTCTCGCAGAACCCGCCGATCGCCCCGCTGCTCGACGACGACCCCGACGAGCTGTGGGTCGTGCAGATCAACCCCCGCCGCCGCGACGACGAGCCGCGCACCACGCTCGACATCGCCGACCGCCGCGACGAGCTCGCCGGCAACCTCTCGCTGTACCAGGAGCTGGCCGCCGTCGCGCGCATCGACCGGCTGCTCGAGACGGGCGCGCTCGGCCCGGACAGCGGCTACCGCCAGGTGCTGGTCCGCGTGCTGGAGCTGGCGCGCTCCCTGTCGACGGGCCTGCTCGGGGCGGCGTCGAAGGGCAACCGGGACGTGGCGTTCCTGCGCGACCTGCGCCGCCGCGGCCGCGCGGAGGCCGGCACGTTCCTCGCCGCGCTGCGCTTCGAACGGGCCTGGACCGACGGCGACGTCGACGCCCTGCGCGCGCTGCTCGCGGAGGTGACGGTGGAGGTCGAGGCCCCGTTCGCGCCGTCCGGCGACGACCCGGCCCTCCTGCTCGCCACCGGGGTGGCCCGCGACGTGACCGGTCGGCAGACGGTCGGCGCGGAGGTCACGTGGCCGGTGCGCACGCGGCCGGACGGCGGCGGTGCCCCGGCCGACGGGACGCTGACCGCGACGTTCGTCGGCGAGCTGCTCGTCGCCGTGCACCTCGGACCGGTGGTCGAGGACGGGGTGTGAGCCCGGAGGCGCTCGCCCTCGGCCTGCTCGGCGCCGTCCGGGGCGTGCCGCTGGCGATCGTCTACGCCCTGCTGCTCAGCGAGCAGCCCCGCCGCCTGCTGCTGACCTACATCGGTGCGGGCCTCGCGGTGACCCTCGGCGTCGGCGTCGCCGTGGTGACCTGGCTGCACGCGAGCTCCCGGAGCAGCGAGGCCACCGCCGGGCGCCTCGTCCTCGACCTCGTCCTGGGGGTCGTCGCGATCGTGTGGGCGGGGCTGCGCCTCGCGGGGCGGGAGCCGCGGCGGCGCCGGACCCGGGCGGCGGGGAGCACCGTGCTGCCCGCCGCCCTCGACCGCCGGCTCCGCGCGCCCACGGTGCCCCTGGTCGCCGCCGCGGGCGTCGCCACGAACCTGCCCGGGCTCTACTACCTCGCCGCCCTGGTCGCGATCCTGCAGACGCACCCGAGCGCGCTCGGCGGCTCGGCGCAGGTGCTGGTCTACGCCCTGCTGCGCTTCGCGCTCCCGCTGGCCGCGCTCGTCCTCGTGGTGCTGCGCCCCGACCGCACGGACGAGGTCGTCCGGGGCGTGCACGCGTGGGGACGGCGGCACGCGCGCCTGCTCGTGGCGCTGCTCGTCGGCGGGGTCGGGCTCTACCTCGCGGTCAAGGGCGCGACCGGGCTCCTCGGCTGACGCGGGGTGGGGCTTCAGCGGTCCCGGTTCCGGAACCACCAGCGCAGCAGCACGACGAGCGCCGCGACCAGCCCGAGGAGTGCGACGATCGTGCCGATCGTGCCGCCGGCGGGACCGAGCGCGGTGGCGGCCAGGACGTCCACGCCCCGAGGTTATCGTGGCGCCCGTGCGGCTGACCCACTTCCGCCGGCTCATGGACGACGAGTTCGGTGCCGTGCGCGCCGGCTCGATCGCCCGCGACCACGTCTTCGGCGCGCTGGGCGGGCGCACCGTCGAGCAGGCCCTCGAGGACGGTGAGGAGCCCCGCGAGGTGTGGCGCGCGGTGTGCACCGAGTTCGAGGTCCCCGCGGAACGGCGCTGAGCAGACGCCGGCCGACCCGACACGCCGGTCGGCGACCGGGGCTCGGGATCGAACACGTGTTCGTCTACCCTGCTCCGTACGGTCGCTGTGCGGCGTCAGCGTCGCCACCGTCCGTCCACAACCGTTCCGTTCCTCCACAGGGCGGCCGGTCCGGCACGACCGTTGTCGGACCCCCCGCCTAGCGTCGGCGCCAGAAAGTCGACCCCTGACTCCGAGGTGGCACCCCATGGCACAGGCACCGGATCGCGACAAGGCGCTGGAGCTCGCGCTCGCGCAGATCGACAAGCAGTTCGGCAAGGGCTCGATCATGCGTCTGGGCGACGACGGCCGGGCGCCGGTCAACGTCATCCCGACCGGGTCGATCGCCCTCGACGTGGCGCTCGGCGTCGGCGGGCTGCCCCGCGGGCGCGTGGTCGAGATCTACGGCCCGGAGTCCTCGGGCAAGACGACGGTCACGCTGCACGCGGTGGCCAACGCCCAGGCCCAGGGCGGCATCGCGGCGTTCATCGACGCCGAGCACGCGCTGGACCCGGAGTACGCCAAGGCCCTCGGGGTCGACACCGACGCGCTGCTGGTCTCGCAGCCCGACACCGGTGAGCAGGCGCTCGAGATCATGGACATGCTGATCCGCTCGAACGCGCTGGACGTCATCGTGGTCGACTCGGTGGCCGCCCTCGTGCCGCGCGCCGAGATCGAGGGCGACATGGGCGACAGCCACGTCGGCCTGCAGGCCCGCCTCATGAGCCAGGCGCTGCGCAAGATCACCGGTGCGCTCCACGCCTCGGGCACCACGGCGATCTTCATCAACCAGCTGCGCGAGAAGGTCGGCGTCATGTTCGGCTCGCCGGAGACCACCACGGGTGGCAAGGCGCTGAAGTTCTACGCCTCGGTCCGGCTCGACATCCGCCGCATCGAGACGCTCAAGGACGGCGCCGACGCGGTGGGCAACCGCACGCGCGTCAAGGTCGTGAAGAACAAGGTCGCCCCGCCGTTCAAGCAGGCCGAGTTCGACATGATCTACGGCAGCGGCATCTCCAAGGAGGGCTCGCTGATCGACATGGGCGTCGAGCAGGCGATCGTGCGCAAGTCGGGCGCCTGGTACACGTACGAGGGCGACCAGCTGGGACAGGGCAAGGAGAACGCCCGCAAGTTCCTGCGCGAGAACCCCGACGTCGCCGACGAGATCGAGAAGCGCATCAAGGAGAAGCTCGGCATCGGGGCGAAGCTCGACGCCGAGGCGCCCGCCGCGGCGCCCGTCGACTTCTGAGTCGGGTGGGCTTCGGCGAGAGGGGTTGGCGGCGCCGGTCGTCGCGGGGGCGCGCTCCCGAGCCGCCCGACCCGGGCGACACCGAACCGGTGCCCGACGCCGACCCCGAGTCGGTGGCGCGCACCATCTGCCTGAACATGCTCACCACGCGCGCCCGGTCCCGGTCCGAGCTGTCCGACGCGCTCGCGCGCAAGGACGTCGACGACGAAGTGGCCGCGCGCGTGCTCGACCGGCTGGTCGCGGTCGGGCTCGTCGACGACGCGGCGTTCGCCGAGCAGTGGGTGTCCTCGCGGCACCGCCACCAGGGCCTCGGCAAGCGTGCCCTGGCCGGCGAGCTGCACCGCAAGGGCGTCGACCGCGAGACGGCCACCACGGCGATCGACGAGATCGGCCGCGACGACGAGTGGGTGCGCGCCCGCGCACTGGTCGACCGCCGGCTGCCCTCGCTCGCCCGCTACGACGACGCGGTCGCCGCACGGCGCCTCGTGGGGATGCTCGCGCGCAAGGGCTACGACGGCGGAGTCGCCTACGGTGTGGTCCGCGAGGCGCTCGCCGAGCGCCCGGCGCCGGACGGCGGCGACGCCGACGACGGGGCGCTCGACGGGCTGCTCGAGGCCGCCGACCACGAGTGAGCGCGGTGGATCACCCGACGTGGCCATCGTCACGCCCCGCCACCCCGTGACCCGGGCGACATGGACGTTTGACGCGTCGTAGTGTGCGGCGCACCACAGGGCGTGACCTGCCGGGTCCCGCGTCGGCCGCCGCACCGTTCTCCGGACGGGCGGCCGTGACCCCGGCGAAGGCGCCGTCACCGCAGACGAGGACCGGGGTGCCGTGACCACCACACACGACTCCGGGACGTACCGGCCGCCGGCGCCGGGTCGCCCCGACATCCGACAGCGCACCCTGCGCAAGGACCGCTGGTGGCTGCCGCCGCTGGTCAACGCGCTGGGGCTCGCCACGTTCGTCGTCTACGCGACGATCCGCTCGTTCTGGGGCTCGGCGTACTACGTCGCCGAGTACCACTACCTCTCGCCGTTCTACTCGCCGTGCCTCTCGGAGTCGTGCGTCCCGGGGGCGAGCCACTTCGGGCAGCTCCTGCCGCCGTTCCCGGTGTGGATCCCGCTGGCGATCATCGGGCTGCCGTTCCTCCTCGGCTTCCGCGTGACCTGCTACTACTACCGGAAGTCCTACTACCGGGCGTTCTGGGCGTCGCCGCCCGCGTGCGCGGTGGCCGAGCCGCACTCCACCTACTCGGGGGAGACGCGCTTCCCGCTGATCCTGCAGAACGCGCACCGCTACTTCTTCTACGTCGCGTTCCTGATCTCGGTCATCAACACCTACGACATGGTGCTCGCGTTCCAGAGCACCGACCCGGTCACCGAGGTGACGTCGTTCGGGATCGGCCTGGGCACGCTGATCCTGCTGGTCAACGTCATCGGGCTGTGGCTCTACACGCTGTCGTGCCACTCGTGCCGCCACATCACCGGCGGACGGCTCAAGCACTTCTCGAAGCACCCGGTGCGGTACAGAATCTGGACGACGCTCTCGAAACTGAACACCCGGCACATGCAGTTCGCCTGGCTGACCATCGGCACGCTGATCCTCACCGACTTCTACATCATGCTCGTGGCCAGCGGCACGATCTCCGACCTGCGGATCGTGAACTGATGGCCGGCGAGCGCGGGGACCGCGGAGAGGAGCCGGCCGTGACGAGCCCGGAGGACAACGCCGAGGGGATGTCCCCGGCCGAGGGGACGATGGCGCACGACGCCGTCACCGACGAGGCGGGCACAACGTCGGAGGCCCCCGTCACCCACCACACCTACGACGTCCTCGTCATCGGGGCCGGCGGGGCGGGGCTGCGGGCGGCCATCGAGGCCCGGCTGCGGGGCAAGCGCGTCGCGATCATCTGCAAGTCGCTGTTCGGCAAGGCCCACACGGTCATGGCCGAGGGCGGCATCGCGGCGTCGATGGGCAACGCGAACCCGAACGACAACTGGGAGGTCCACTTCCGCGACACCATGCGCGGGGGGAAGTTCCTCAACAACTGGCGCATGGCCGAGCTGCACGCCAAGGAGGCGCCGCAGCGGGTGTGGGAGTTGGAGACCTACGGTGCGCTGTTCGACCGCACGCCCGAGGGCAAGATCAGCCAGCGCAACTTCGGCGGGCACCAGTTCCCGCGGCTGGCCCACGTCGGCGACCGCACCGGCCTCGAGCTCATCCGCACCCTGCAGCAGAAGATCGTCTCGCTGCAGCAGGAGGACTTCGCCCGCACCGGCGACTACGAGTCCGACCTCGCGGTCTTCCACGAGTACACGATCACCGAGCTGCTCAAGGACGGCGACCGCATCGCCGGGGCGTTCGGCTACCGCCGTCCCACCGGCGAGCTGGTGTGCTTCCACTCCGCGGCGGTCGTCCTGGCCACGGGCGGGGTCGGCAAGTCGTTCAAGGTCACCAGCAACTCCTGGGAGTACACCGGCGACGGCCACGCGCTGGCTCTGCGCGCCGGCGCGAAGCTGCTGAACATGGAGTTCGTCCAGTTCCACCCCACGGGGATGGTCTGGCCGCCCAGCGTCAAGGGCATCCTCGTGACCGAGTCGGTCCGGGGTGACGGCGGCGTCCTCAAGAACTCCGAGGGCGAGCGCTTCATGTTCAACTACATCCCCGAGGTGTTCCGCGAGCAGTACGCCACCAGCGAGGACGAGGGCGACCGCTGGTACACCGACGCGGACAACAACCGCCGCCCGCCGGAGCTGCTGCCGCGCGACGAGGTCGCCCGCGCGATCAACAACGAGGTCAAGGAGGGCCGCGGCTCCCCGGCCGGCGGCGTCTACCTCGACGTCTCCAGCCGCATGCCGGCCGCCGAGATCACCCGGCGGCTGCCGTCGATGTACCACCAGTTCAAGGAGCTGGCGGACGTCGACATCACCGCGGGGCCCATGGAGGTCGGGCCGACCTGCCACTACGTGATGGGCGGCGTCGAGGTCGAGCCCGACACGGCCGCCTCGGCGGTGCCCGGGCTCTTCGCCGCGGGCGAGGTCGCGGGCGGCATGCACGGCTCCAACCGGCTCGGCGGCAACTCGCTGTCCGATCTGCTGGTGTTCGGCTGCCGCGCCGGGGCCGGGGCCTCGGCGTACCTGGACGGGCTCACCGAGCAGCCGGCGGTGAGCGACGCGTCGGTCACCTCGGCCCGCGAGGACGTCGAGCGCCCGATCGTCAACTCGGGTGGCGAGAACGCCTACACGGTGCACCAGGAACTGCAGCAGACGATGAACGACCTCGTCGGCATCATCCGCAAGGCCGACGAGATGGAGCTGGCGCTCAAGAAGCTCCACGAGCTCAAGGACCGGATCCCGCGGGTCGCGGTCGACGGGCGCCGGGCCTACAACCCGGGATGGCACCTCGCGCTCGACCTGCGCAACATGCTCATGGTCAGCGAGTGCATCGCGAAGGCCGCGCTCGAGCGGCAGGAGAGCCGGGGCGGCCACACCCGCGACGACTACCCGACGATGGACGAGAGCTGGCGCCAGGAGCTGCTCGTCCTCTCGCTGCGCGACGACGAGGTGAAGCTCGAGCACCAGGGCCAGCCGGCCATGCGCTCGGACCTGTTCGACCTCTTCGAGCTCGACGAGCTGAAGAAGTACTACACGGGCGACGAGCTCGGCGGGCACCGCTCGGACGCGCCGCCGCGGCAGTCCCGCGGCACCGAGGACTCGGGCGGCGACCCGGGCGGCGAGATCACCGGAGGGGGAGCGTAGGCATGGGCTACCAGGCGGAGTTCAAGGTCTGGCGCGGCGACGCCACCGGTGGCGACTTCGTCGACTACCGCGTCGACGTCGAGGAGGGCGAGGTCGTCCTCGACATCATGCACCGGCTCCAGGCCACCCAGGCCGGGGACATGGCGGTGCGCTGGAACTGCAAGGCCGGCAAGTGCGGGTCGTGCAGCGCGGAGGTCAACGGCCGCCCGCGGCTGATGTGCATGACGCGGATGTCGACGTTCACCGAGGACGAGACGATCACGGTCGCGCCGATCCGGACCTTCCCGGTGATCCGCGACCTCGTCACCGACGTCGACTTCAACTACCAGAAGGCCCGCGAGGTCCCGGCGTTCGCGCCGCCGGAGGACCTCGCGCCCGGCGAGTACCGGATGGCGCAGGTCGACGTCGACCGGCCGCAGGAGTTCCGCAAGTGCATCGAGTGCTTCCTCTGCCAGAACGTCTGCCACGTGGTGCGTGACCACGAGGAGAACAAGGAGGCCTTCGCGGGCCCCCGCTACCTCATGCGGATCGCCGAGCTGGACATGCACCCGCTCGACGTGCGCAACCGCAAGGAGGACGCGCAGGAGGAGCACGGCCTCGGCTACTGCAACATCACCAAGTGCTGCACCGAGGTCTGCCCCGAGCACATCAAGATCACCGACAACGCGCTGATCCCCATGAAGGAGCGCGTCGTCGACCGCAAGTACGACCCGCTGGTGTGGCTCGGCAAGAAGATCTTCAAGCGGCAGGAGCTGGAGCAGCGCGGCGCCACCGGCGCCCGCTCGCTCGACGACCCCGGGCCCGACAACGGCTCGGCCCTGCCCGCGGACGAGATCGAGCACATCGAGCAGCGCGGCGGCGCCCAGGCCTGAGCGCCCCCGTCGTCCCCGTCGGCCCGGGTCCGCAGCGGCGGTTCCCGGGCCGACGTTCGTCCGCGGGTCAGCCGGCGGCGTGCAGCGCCTCCGGCCCGCCGACGGCCGCCCAGAACCGCTCGTTGGCGGCGCGGTCGCGGTCGTAGATCTCCAGGCGCGCCCACTGCCCGTCCCGCATCGCGATCACGTAGACCGCCTGGTTGTCGAAGACGGCGTCGCCCCGGCGGCCGGTCTCGTGGACCAGCATCACCACGCGGTCCTCGTCCCCGTAGAGCCCGACCACCTCCTGGGCGAAGGTGCCGCCGAAGAACGTGAGCCACGCCCCGTAGAAGGCGAAGAAGGCGTCCTTGCCGACGATCTCGTGCAGGTCGGCGGCGCCGTTGTCGTGGTTGATCATGACGAAGTCGGCGGGGAGCATCGCGTCGAACGGCTCGATCTCGCCCCGCTGGGCGGCGGCGAACGCCGTCCGCGTGGCGGTGACGTTCGGGTGCTCGGAGAGGGTGCTGGTCATGGTCGGAGACGCTAGGAACCGGAGCAGCGGCGAACATCTGCCGATCGGCAGACCCGGGGCTACAGGTCCCGGCGCATCGCGACCCGCGGCCACCGGTCCAGCCCGCGCGCGATCTCGGCGCGGCGGACCGCCCGCAGGCCGGGCCCGAGCTCGTCGTCGGTCAGGGGGCGGAACCCCAGCCGCGCGTAGTACGGCCCGTTCCACGGCACGTCGACGAACGTGGTCAGGGTGACCGCCTCCCGGTCCGCGGCGGTGGCGCGCTGGACCAGGTCCTCGACGAGCCGACGGCCGAGGCCGCGGCGCGCCCAGCGCGGGTGCACCGACACCTGCTCGAGGTGGGCGTCGCCGTCGACCACGTCGTCCATGAGGTAGGCGGCCGGGTGCCCGTCGGTCTCCAGCACCCACAGGCCACCGCGGTCGAGCGCACCGTCGAGCACGACCGTCGAGGGCGGGGTGTCGTCGGCGATCGGGTCCATCCCGAGGTCGCGGAACGGCGCGCCGGCCGCGACCTCGATCGCCCGGAGGGTCTCGAGCTCGTCGGGGCGCGCCGGCCGGATCGTCCCGCCCGTCACGTCCCGTCGGGCCGCTCGATCGCGACCGCGATGACAGCCGGGTTGCGCCGCGAGCGCCGCTCGAGCCAGGACGCGATGGCCGAGAGCAGCAGGCACAGGCCGATGTAGATCGCCGCGACGACGAGCGCCACCGGGATCAGCGGCGAGTTCAGCGTGGCGTTCGAGCCCAGGTACTGGGCCTGGAACAGCAGCTCGGGGTACGTGATGAGGAACCCGAGCGCGGTGTCCTTGAGCAGGACCACGAGCTGGCTGACGATCGAGGGCAGCATGGAGCGCACGGCCTGGGGGAGCAGCACGAACCGCATGACGCCGGACTTGCGCATCCCGAGCGCGTAGGCGGCCTCGGACTGCCCCCGCGGCACCGCCAGCACGCCGGCCCGGAAGATCTCGGCGAGGACCGCGCCGTTGTAGAGCATCAGCCCCAGCACCACGGCCGTGAACGTCGAGACGTTCACGCCGGCCGAGGGCAGGCCGTAGTAGAAGAGGAACATCAGCACGACCAGCGGCACGGCCCGGAAGAGCTCGACGACCCCGCTCGACACCGACCGCAGGAAGCGGTGGTCCGAGAGCCGGCCCAGTGCGAGCAGCGCGCCGAGCACCAGCGCCAGGACCGCGCCGACGCCGAAGGCCCGCAGCGTGTTCCACAGCCCGTCGAGGATCGCCAGCTGCACGTTCTCGTAGAGGATCCAGGTCCACACCCGGGCGTCGAGCTGCCCGGTGGCCGCGAGGCGCCAGACGAGCACCGCGACCAGCGCCAGGACGACGGCGAGCGTGACGGCGCCGGCCAGGGTGTTGCGGGCCCGCGCGCGCGGCCCGGGGACGTCGAAGAGGACCGCGGTCGGGGCGCTCATCGCGTCACGCTCCAGCGCTTCTCGAGCCGGCGCTGCAGCACCGTGAGGGGGATGACGAGCACGATGAAGCCCAGCGCGACCCACAGGAGGGCGACCAGCGTCGAGCCGCCCCGCTCGTTGACCGCGCGGTAGAACCCGCCGGCCTCGAAGACCGAGAAGCCGGCCGCGACGGTCGTGTTCTTGAGCAGCGCGATCTGCACGCTGGTCAGCGGCGGCATGACCGAGCGCACCGCCTGGGGCAGCACGACGAGCGTGAGGGTCTGGGTGAAGCCGAGCCCGAGCGCGCGGGCGGCCTCGGCCTGGCCCTCGGACACGGTGCTGATGCCGCCGCGCACGGTCTCGCACACGAACGCGGCGGTGTAGAGCGAGAGCCCGATGACGGCCAGCAGGAAGAACGGCAGGTAGAAGAAGAGCTTGGTGAACCCGAGAGCGAAGAAGAACAGCACGAGGGTCAGCGGGGTGTTGCGCAGCAGGGTCACGTAGGCCGTGCCGGTCGCGCGCATCGCGGGCACCGGGCTGACGCGCATCGCCGCGAGGAGGGTGCCGAGGATCAGCGAGGCGATCGCCGAGACCACGAACAGCCCGATGGTGCCGCCGAAGCGGGTCAGGAACTCGCCGAGGTTGCCGAACAGGACGTCCAACGGGTGCCTCCTCCGTCGGCCCGTGAGCGCCTTCCCGTGCCCTGGCACGGGAAGGCGCTCACGAGCGCGAAGCGCAAACGCCTAGTAGCGCTCGATGGGCGGGGGCTGGGGCGCCGGGGTGCCCGAGCGGCCCAGCGTCTCGTTGTAGAGCCGCGTCCAGGTGCCGTCGTTCTCAGCGGCCTGGAGCAGGTCGTCGACCTTGTTGCGCAGGGCGGCGTCGTCACGGTTCATACCGATGCCGTAGGGCTCCTCCGAGAAGGTCTGGCCGACGACCTTGAGCTGGTCGGGGGTCTGGGCCGCGTAGCCCTGCAGGATCGCGTTGTCCGTGGTCACGGCGTCGACCTGGCCGCCGCGCAGCGCGTCGACGCACTGCGAGTAGTTCTGGAACTCGACCACGTTCTGGGTCAGGTTCTGCTGGCGCACCCGCTGGATCGGCGTCGACCCGGTGGCCGAGCAGACCCGCTTGCCCTGCAGGGTCTGCGGACCGGTGATCGTCGTGTCGTCGGCGCGGACGAGCAGGTCCTGGCCGGCGACGAAGTACGGGCCGGCGAAGCCCACGCGCTGCTTGCGGGCGTCGTTGATCGTGTAGGTGCCGACGTAGAGGTCGACGTCGCCGCGGGAGATCGCGTCCTCGCGGGCGGCCGACGGGATGACCCGGTAGTCGATCTGCTCGGGACCGAAGCCCAGGCCGGCGGCGACCATGCGGCCGATCTCGATGTCGAAGCCGGTGTACTGCCCGGTGGTCGGGTCCTGGATGCCGAGGCCCGGCTGGTCGTTCTTCACGCCGAGCACCAGGCGGCCGCGCTGCTGCATCGCGGTGAACGTCGGGGAGCCGGGCACCTGCACGTTCTGGGCGACCGGCACGCCGGCCACGGGCTGGCCGCCGGGGCTGCCCTCGCGGCCGCAGGCGGCGCCGAAGGCCAGCGCGACGACCGCGAGGAGGACGCCGAGGGTCCGGACAGAGACGACGCGTCTCATGCGGCTCTCCGATCTAGTGGGTGAGGATCTTGCCGAGGAAGTCGCGGGCCCGTTCGGTGGCGGGTCGGGAGAAGAAGCTGTCGGGCGTCGTGTCCTCGACGATCTCGCCGTCGGCCATGAACACCACGCGGTGCGCGGCACGGCGGGCGAAGCCCATCTCGTGGGTCACCACGACCATCGTCATGCCGTCCTTCGCGAGGCCCGCCATGACGTCGATGACCTCGCCGACCATCTCCGGGTCGAGCGCCGAGGTGGGCTCGTCGAACAGCATCACCTTGGGCTCCATCGCCAGCGCGCGGGCGATGGCCACGCGCTGCTGCTGGCCGCCCGAGAGCTGCGCGGGGTACTTCTGCGACTGCTCACCGATGCCGACCCGGTCGAGCAGGGCGCGCGCCCGCTCCTGCGCCTCGGCCTTCGGCACCCCGCGCACCCGCGTCGGCGCGAGCACGACGTTGTCGAGGATCGTCAGGTGCGCGAACAGGTTGAACTGCTGGAACACCATGCCCACGTCGGCGCGCAGCTTCGCGAGGTCCTTGCCCTCCGCGGGCAGCGCGACGCCGTCGATCTCCACGGTGCCGCTGTCGATCGGTTCGAGGCGGTTGATCGCCCGGCACAGCGTCGACTTGCCCGAGCCCGAGGGCCCGAGCACCACCACGACCTCGCCGCGCGCGACCTCGAGGTCGATGTCGCGCAGCACGTGCAGGTCGCCGAAGTGCTTGTCCACCCCGGCCATGCGCACCATCGGGGGCGCTCCCGCCCCCACGGTCTCGTTGCTCATGTCCGCCGGTCCTCCGCTCGTCCGCCGATCCCGGTGCTGCGGAAGGTGCCAGCGTGGTCACCGGGCGTCCACGCTCTTGAGGAAGACTTAGGGTTCGCCCCGGCGGGGGCGGGAGGTGATCGGCGTGCGGGTGCTCGTGGTGGAGGACGACGACCGCGTCGCCGCGGCCCTGCACGCCGCGCTGGCCCGCCACGAGATCCAGGTCGACCGGGTCAGCCACGGCCTCGCGGTGCTGCCCCGCCTGGCCGGGGCGGACGTCGTGCTGCTCGACCTCGGACTGCCCGACATCGACGGGCTGGAGGTCTGTCGCCGCATCCGCGAGGCCGGCGACGTCCCGGTGATCGTCGTCAGCGCCCGCGGCCGCGTCGACGAGCGCATCGCCGGGCTGCACCACGGCGCCGACGACTACCTGGTCAAGCCCTACGACGTCGGCGAGCTCGTCGCCCGCATCCACGCCGTGCGCCGCCGCCGCGGGGCGACCGGGCCGCACGCCGTCCCGGACCCGGTGACGACGGTGGGCGACGACGTCGTGCTCGACCGCGCCCGCCACGTCGTCACCGTCGACGGGGCGGCCGTGGCGCTCTCCCGCAAGGAGTTCGCCGTCCTCGCGCTGCTCGCCGACGCGGACGGCGCGGTGTGCACGCGCGACCGGCTGGTGGCCGAGGTGTGGGGCCGCCGCTGGCCCGGCGCCGACCGCACGCTCGACGTCCACGTCGCCACGCTGCGCACGAAGCTCGGCCGGCCCGGCATGGTGGCCACGGTCCGCGGCGTCGGCTACCGGCTGGTGCCCACCCGCCACGACGGGGCGTGACGGGGTGCGGACCCGGCTGCTCGTCGTGTTCTCGGTCCTGGCCGGGCTGCTGGTCCTCGGGCTCGGCGTGCCGCTGGCCGCGGCGTCGGCGTCCGCGGCGACGTCGCGGCTGTTCGCCGACCGCCTGGGCGACACCACGCGCTTCGCGGCACTGGCGCAGCGGGCGGTCAGCGACGACGACCCGGGCGCGCTCGCTGCGGAGCTCGGGCGCTACGACGAGCTCTACGGCATCGCCGCCGTCGTGCTCGACCGCGACGGCCGGGTGCTCGCGGCGTCGCGCCCGGACGTGCCCGACGCGACCCAGCGCCGGGTGCAGCTCGCCCTCGCGGGCCAGCGCTCGGAGCCGCCGGGCACCGTGTGGCCCTGGGACCGCGACCCGCTGCTGCTCGCCGAGCCCGTGCTGGTCGGCGGCGAGGTCCGCGGGGCCGCGGTGACCGTCTCGCCGACCGCGCCCGCGCACGCCGAGACGCTGCGCGCGTGGGGCGTGCTCGCGCTCGCCGGGCTCGTGGCCCTCGGCGGCGCCGCGGCGCTCGCGCTGCCGCTGGTGCGGTGGATCCTCGCCCCGGTGGAGAGCCTCGACGCGGGCACCGCGCAGGTGGCGGCCGCGGTGCGCGCCGGACGGGCGCCCCGCCCCGTCGGCGACGGCCGGGGCCCGCCGGAGCTGCGGCGCCTGAGCCGCCACTTCGACCAGATGGCCGCGGGGGTGACCCACGCGCTGGAGTCGCAGCGGTCGTTCGTCGCCGACGCGGGCCACCAGCTGCGCAACCCGCTGACCGCCCTGCGGCTGCGCCTGCACAACGTCGCGGCGGCGATGGCGGCGCCCGACGCCCGGGTGGACGACGACCTGCGCGAGGAGCACGGCGCCGCGCTGGAGGAGACCGACCGCCTCGCCGCGGTCCTCGACGCCCTGCTCGCGCTCGCCCGGGCCGAGGGACGCCGCCCGCACCCGGTGCCGATGCCGGTCGACCCGGTGATCGACGAGCGCGTCGACGCCTGGGGCGTGCTCGTCGAGCACGAGGGCCTGCACCTGCGCCGCCGCGGGCCGGGCGGTCTCGTCGCGCGCTCGGACGTCGACGCGGTGGAGGCCGTGCTGGACGCGGTCCTGGACAACGCCGTGAAGTACGCCCCGCCGGGCACCGAGGTCGAGCTCTCGACCGCCCGCGTCGAGGGGTGGGTGGAGATCGCGGTGCGCGACCACGGCCGCGGCCTCGACCCCGCCGAGCTGGAGCGGGCCACCGACCGGTTCTGGCGCTCGCCGTCGCGGCACGGCGACGGCCACGACGGCACGGGCCTCGGGCTCGCGATCGCGGCGCGCTCGGCGGAGCGGGCGGGCGGCGAGCTGCTCCTGCAGCTGCCCGAGGACGGCGGGCTGCGCGTGGTGCTGCGGCTGCCGCCGGCGACCCTGCACGAGGCCGAGGGGGAGCGCGCGGACGCGGCGGCGGGCGCGGCGCCCGACGAGCGGACCGGGGTTCAGAGCCCCTTGGACGTCCGGTAGGCCGCGACCGCGCCGGGGTGCAGCGCGACGGGCTGCGTCCCGATCGCCGAGCGCGGGTCGATGACGCGGCCCGCGGGGTCGGCGGCGGCGAGGGTCTCGCGGCCCTCGAGCATCACCCGGGTCAACGACTCGGCCAGTGCGGGTGCCATGTCCGCGGTGACCAGCAGGACGTTGCGCACCGACGCGGTGCTGACGGGGTCGGTGAGCCCGTAGGTGCCGGCGGGCACCGTGGTGACGTCGTAGACGGGGTAGAGGCTGCGCAGCCGCACGGTCTCCTCGCCGAGGTCGAGCAGGCGCACGGGACGGGTGTGGGCGAGCTGGTCGACGCCCACGGTGGGGACGCCGCCGGACCAGAAGAAGGCGTCGATCTCGTCGCGCTCGAGGGCGGCCACCGAGTCGGCGAGCCCGAGCATCACCGCGCGCAGGTCCCGCTCGGCGGTCAGGCCCACCGTGGCGAGCAGGCGCGGGGCGATGACCAGCACCCCGGAGTTGCGGGCGCCCACCGAGACGCGACGCCCGGCGAGGTCGGCGAGGCGGCGGACCGGCGACTCCGCGGGCACCACGACGTGGATCGCGTCGTCGTGCACGCGCGCCAGGGCCTGCAGCGGGTGCCGGGGGCGGGCGCCGTCGACCGCCCCGTCGACCGCGACGTCGGCGGCGCAGAACGCGACGCGGGCGCGCCCGGAGACGAGCATGCCGACGTTGTCGACCGAGCCCTCGGTGGCCAGCACGCCCGTGGCGACGCCGGGGTCGGCGGCCCACAGCGCGGCCAGGGCGTCGCCGAGGCGCCGGTAGACGCCCTGCGGGCCGCCGGTGGCCACGACGACGGGCGCCTCCCCGGCGCCCGGCCCGCCACAGCCCACGACGCCCGCCCCGGCCAGCGCCAGGGCGCCGCCGAGCAGCGTGCGCCGGGAGACCACCACGCCCGGCATCGTGACACCCCGGGCGCCTACCCTGGGGCTCGATGACCGCAGGAGACGTAGCGCAGCGGAGCTCGACCGATCGGGGTGCCCGCCGCCCCCGCTTCCACATCCGCACCCATGGGTGCCAGATGAACGTGCACGACTCCGAGCGCCTGGCCGGGGTGCTCGAGGAGGCGGGCTACGAGCACACCCCCGACGTCGACGGCGCCGACCTCGTCGTGTTCAACACCTGCGCGGTGCGCGAGAACGCCGACAACAAGCTCTACGGCCAGCTCGGGCGCCTCGCGCCGGCGAAGGCCGAGCGTCCGGGGATGCAGATCGCGGTCGGCGGGTGCCTGGCGCAGAAGGACCGCGAGACGGTGGTCCGGCGCGCCCCGTGGGTGGACGTCGTGTTCGGCACCCACAACACCGGGTCGCTGCCCGCGCTGCTCGAGCGCGCCCGGCACAACGGCGAGGCCCAGGTCGAGATCCTCGAGGCGCTCGAGACGTTCCCGTCGCACCTGCCCGCGCGCCGCGAGTCCGCCTACGCCGGCTGGGTGTCGATCTCGGTGGGCTGCAACAACACCTGCACCTTCTGCATCGTCCCCTCGCTGCGCGGCAAGGAGGTCGACCGGCGGCCGGGGGAGATCCTCGCCGAGGTCGAGGCGCTGGTCGCCGAGGGCGTGCTCGAGGTGACGCTGCTGGGCCAGAACGTCAACGCCTACGGGGTCTCGTTCGACGACCGGGTCAGCGGGCGCACCGCGTTCGCCGACCTGCTGCGCGCCTGCGGGGACATCGAGGGTCTCGAGCGGGTGCGCTTCACCAGCCCGCACCCCCGCGACTTCACCACCGACGTCATCACGACCATGGCCGAGACCCCGAACGTCTGCCCGCAGCTGCACATGCCGCTGCAGTCGGGCTCGGACCGGGTGCTCAAGGCCATGCGCCGCTCGTACCGCGCGCGGCGCTACCTCGACATCGTCGACGAGGTGCGCGCCGCGATGCCCGAGGCGGCGCTGACCACCGACATCATCGTCGGCTTCCCCGGCGAGACCGAGGAGGACTTCCAGGGGACGCTCGACGTCGTCGCGGCGTCCCGGTTCTCGCAGGCGTTCACGTTCCAGTACTCGCCGCGCCCGGGCACGCCGGCGGCGACGCTGCCCGACCAGGTGCCCAAGGCCGTGGTCCAGGAGCGCTACGACCGGCTCACCGCGCTCCAGGAGGAGATCTCGCTGGAGCTCAACCGGGAGCAGGTCGGCCGCGAGCTCGAGCTGGTCGTCTCCACCGGTGAGGGCCGCAAGGACACCGCGACGCGGCGCATGAGCGGGCGGGCCCGCGACGGTCGCCTCGTGCACTTCACACCGGCGGGGACCACGGAGGACATCCGGCCCGGTGATGTCGTCACCGTGCGCGCGACCTACGGCGCCCCGCACCACGTCGTCGCCGACGGCGACGTCCTGACCCACCGCCGCACCCGCGCCGGCGACGCCCACGCCGCCGGGCAGCGCCCGACGACGCCGCGCACCACCGGGCTCGGGCTGCCGACGCTCGGCCCGCCGGCCCCGGCGCCCGCCGCCGCGCCCGGCTGCTCGGCCACCCTGCAGGAGGTTTCGCCGTGACCGATCCGCACACCCCCGGCGGTGTGGACCACGACACGCGCCCGCCCGGGGCCGGCGCCCGCGTCGACTTCGGTCCCGGCGCGCTCGTCGCGGCCGTGGCCGTGCTCGTCCTGCTGCTGGCCGCCGTCCTGCCCTGGACGGGGCTGGGCGCCTCGGGCTGGGAGGTCGTCCTCGGCCGCCCCGGCGTCACCGGGCTGCCCCGGCTCTTCGGCTCGCTCGCCGTGGTCTTCGGGGTGGTCGGCACGGCCGTCGCCCTGCTCACGGGCCGCTGGCCAGCGGTGTTCGTCACGGCCGCGGGGTGCGCGGTCACGTCGGTGACCGGGCTGTGGGCCGTGTGGTCGCAGAACACCTCGGCGGGCGACGGCCCGGGCGCCGGGCTCTTCCTCGCCCTGCTCGCGATGATCGTGCTCGCGGCCCGCTGGGCGGGCTACGCCTTCTCGCGCAGCTAGCGCGTGGCCTGCTCCGCCGCCGCGAGCCACTCGCGCCACTGCGCGGCCTGGCGCTCGGCCTCCTGGGCGCGGCGGTGGTCGCCCGCGGCCTCGGCCTTGGCCGCCTGGGCCTCGAAGCCCTCGACGCGCGCGCGGAACTGGGCGACCCGGGCCTCGGTCTCGGGGTCGACGGCCTGCCAGCGGCGGTCCACCGCCGCCCGCACCCGGTCCTCGACCTCCTTGAGGCGCGCCGAGAACTCCCGCACGCGCTCGCGCGGCACCTTGCCGAGGGCGTCCCAGCGCTCCTGCACGTCGCGCAGCGCCGCCCGGGCCGCGTCGACGTCGGCGAGGTCGATGCGCGCGGCCTCGGCGAGCAGCGCCTCCTTGGCCTGCGCGTTGCCCTCGAACTCGGCGTCGCGCGCCGAGAAGGTCTCCGAGCGCCGCGAGAAGAACGTGTCCTGCGCGCCGCGGAAGCGCGCCCACAGCGCGTCGTCGGCGTCCTTGCTCGTGCGCCCGGCGGCCTTCCACTCGGCCATGAGCTCCTTGTAGCGCCCGGCGGTGGGACCCCAGTCGGTGGAGTCGGTCAGCGCCTCGGCCTCGGCGACCAGCTCCTCCTTGCGGGTCTTGGCCGCGGAACGGGCGCGGTCGAGCTCGGCGAAGTGGGCTCCGCGGCGGCGGGCGAAGGTCTCGCGGGCGCGGGAGAAGCGCTTCCACAGCGCGTCGTCGGTCTTGCGGTCGATGCCCTTGACCGCCTTCCACTCCTCGATCATGGTCGAGAAGCGGTCGCCGGCGTGCTTCCAGCGGGTGGTCTCCTCGGCCAGCGCCTCGGCCTCGGCGATGAGGGCCTCCTTGCGGGCCACCGCGTCGTCGCGGGCCCCCGCGCGGGCGGTGCGCTCGGCGTCCTCGGCCCGCTCCGCGGCGACCACGACGGCGTCGAGGCGGGCGGCGAGCCCGACGAGGTCGCCGACGACGGCGGCGTCGACGAGGCGCTCGCGCAGGGCGGTGGCGCTGCGCAGGGTGGCGCGGGCGTCGCCGCGGCCGGTGGCGAGGCGCCGCACGAGCAGGTCGACCTCGGTGCGCAGGTCGTCGAAACGCACGGCGTAGTGCGCGAGCCCCTCCTGCGGGTCGCCGGCCTGCCACGAGCCGACGCTGCGCTCGCCGTCGGCGGTGCGGACGTAGACGGTGCCGTCCTCGTCGACCCGGCCCCAGCGCGCCGGGTCGGTGGCGGCCGACGCGACGGAGGGGATCGTGGCCGGCGGCTCGGGCGCGGGTGCGGGCTCGGTCGCGACCGGCTCGGCCAGTGGTGCCGGCGGGGCGGGCACCACCCGGTCGGCCTCGTCCACCCCGGCCGGAGCCTGTTCGTCGGACATCGGCCCCGACACCTCCCGCTCCTCCGGTGCGGGCATTCAAGCAGGTGGGACGCGCGCGGAGGAACTCCCCACGGGCGACGGCAGGCGCCCACACCTCCGGTTAGCCTCGGTGCAGTGATCGCGACGGCGGCGGTGGTGCCCCACCCGCCCCTGCTGGTGCCCGAGCTCGCGGGCGCGGCCGCCGCGGAGACCACCGCCCTGCGCGTGGCGTGCCGCGACGTCGCGGCGCGGCTCGCGATGGCGGGCGACCGGTGGGTCGCGGTGGGCGCCGGGCCGGTCGCGTCGCACCACCGGTCGGACGCCTGCGGCACGTTCGCGGGCTTCGGCGCCGACGTGCGGGTCGCCCTGGGCCCGGACGCCGACCCCTCGGCCGCGCCCGACCGCGAGCTCGCCCTGCCCGTGCTCGTCGCCGGCTGGCTGCGGGCCCAGGCCGGCGCGGCGGGCGAACGGGTGCGGATCGAGGCCCACGTCCTGCCCGCCGACACCCCGCCCGCCGAGGCGCGCCGGGTGGGGGCGGAGCTGGCGGCCGGCGAGGACGCGGTGCTGCTCGTGCTGGGCGACGGCGCCGCCACCCACACCCCCCGCGCCCCGGGCGCCTTCGACGAGCGCGCCGCCGGCTGGGACCGCGCCGTCGCGGCTGCCCTCGCCACCGGGGACGCGGACGTGCTCGCGGGTCTCGACGCAGGCCTGGCCGACGCGCTGCTGGCGGGCGGCCGCGTGCCGTGGCAGGTGCTGGCGGGTGCGGTGCCCCGCCCGTCGTCGGCGCGGCTGGAGCACACGTCGGCGCCCTTCGGGGTGGCCTACCACGTGGCGGTGTGGGGGCGCTGATCGTGACCCGTCCGATCGCCCTCGTCGGCCCCACCGCGACCGGCAAGTCCGACCTGGCGCTCGACCTCGCGGAGGCGCTGGCGGCACGGGGTCCGGGCGCGGAGGTCGTCAACGCCGACGCCATGCAGCTCTACCGCGGGATGGACATCGGCACCGCGAAGCTGCCGCCCGACGCGCGCCGCGGCGTGCCCCACCACCTGCTCGACGTCCTCGACGTCACCGAGACCGCCACCGTGGCCGCCTACCAGCGCGACGCCCGCGCCGCGGTGGACGCGGCCCGGGCGGGAGGCCGGGTGCCGCTGGTGGTCGGGGGCTCCGGGCTCTACGTGCAGGCGGTGCTCGACGACCTGCGGTTCCCGGGCACCGACCCCGCCCTGCGCGCCCGGCTCGACGCCGAGCTCGCGGTCGCCGGTCCCGCCGCGCTGCACGCCCGCCTCGCCGACCGCGACCCGGACGCCGCCCGCGACATCCTCGCCAGCAACGGGCGGCGGATCGTCCGGGCGCTCGAGGTCGTCGAGCTCACCGGGCAGTCGTTCGCGGCGAGCCTGCCCCGCCCCGGCGCGCCCCGCCACGACGCCCTGCTCGTCGGCCTGGACCGCGACACCGCCGTGCTCGACGCGCGCATCGAGACCCGGGTCGACGCGATGCTCGCGGCGGGCCTGGTCGACGAGGTGCGGGCGCTCGCCGCCCGGGGCCTGCGCGGCGGCGCGACGGCGTCGCGGGCGGTGGGCTACCGCGAGGTGCTCGAGCACCTCGACGGCGCGATCGACCTCGACGAGGCCCGGCGGCGCACCGTGGTGGCCACGCGGCGGCTGGTGCGCCGGCAGCGCTCCTGGTTCCGCCGTGACGACCGCGTCCACTGGCTCGACGCCGCCGCCCCGGACCTCGTCGCGACCGTGCTCGCGGCGTGGGGTGACGAGCCTCAGGAGCCGGCGACCGGCTGACCGGCCCGGCGGGTGTGGCGGCCGGCATCGAGGGCCGCGTCCGTGAGCACCACGTCCCGGTACTGCGGGCCGGTGGCCCCGCCGAGCGCCTCGACGTGCGGCGTCCCCCGCCACTGCACCACCAGCAGGTGCGGCTGCCCCGGCGCCGTCGCGGGCACCGTGTAGCGCCCCTGGTCGTCGGCGACCGTGCGGCCGAGCTGGCGTCCGCCGGCGTCGACCAGGGTCAGCACGGCACCGGGTGCGGGCCGGCCGCCGTGGCGGACGGTGCCCGCGAGGGCGGGGCGGCGCACGGGCGCGGTGGCCGGAGCGGTCCCGGCGTCCGGCAGCGCGGGCTGCTCGTCCTCGAGGTCGATGGTGTGGCGCAGCGGGACCTCGCGCAGGAACACGATCGCGACGAGGGCGATCAGCGCCAGCGGCGCGGCCACGAGGAACAGGGTGGCGATGGAGTCGCCGTAGGCGGTCTCGATCACCGTGCGGACCGGGGCGGGCAGCGCGGCGAGGTCCGGGATCCGGCCACCGGACGACGAGGTGGCCGAGGCCGGGATGCCGAGGCGGGACAGGCCGTCGCTGATCGAGCTCGTGACCTGGGTGCTCAGCAGCGCGCCGAGCGCGGCCACACCGGCGGCGCCGCCCAGCGAGCGGAAGAACGCGACGGTGGAGCTGGCCGCGCCCATCTCGCTCATCGCGACCTGGTTCTGCACCGCGAGCACGAGGTTCTGCTGCGTGGCGCCGACGCCCACGCCGACCATCGCCATGAACACCGCGAGCAGGGGGTAGGGCACCGTCGAGCTGACGACGAGGCCCTCGCCGAGCAGCCCCGCGGTCAGCAGGACGCCGCCGCCGACGAGGTAGGGCTTCCACCGGCCGTAGCGGGTGATCAGCTGGCCGACGACCGTCGAGGCGAGGAACAGTCCGGCGATCATGGGCAGGGTCAGCAGGCCGGCCTCGGTCGCCGACGCGCCGCGGGCGAGCTGGAAGAACTGGCTGAGGAACACCGTCGAGCCGAACATCGCGACGCCGACGAAGAGCCCGGCCACCGTGGCCAGGGCGACGGTGGGGTTGCGGAACAGGTGCAGCGGCACGATCGGCTCGCGCACCCGCGACTCGACGACCACGGCCAGCACGAGGGCGACGGCGCCGCCCCCGACCCAGGCCAGCGAGGTCCACGAGCCCCAGGCGAACTGGTGGCCGGCCAGCGAGGTCCAGATCAGGATCGCGGAGACGCCGGCGGCGATGAGGACCGCGCCGAGGTAGTCGATGTGCACCTCGCGCTTGACCGTCGGCACGGTCAGCGTGCGCTGCAGGACGACCAGCGCGACGACGGCGATCGGGACGGTGACGTAGAAGCACCAGCGCCAGCCGATGGAGTCGACGATGACGCCGCCGATCAGCGGCCCGCCGACGGTGGCGACCGCCATGATCGCGCCGAGGTAGCCGGAGTACCGCCCGCGCTCGCGCGGCGGAATGATCGCGGCGATCACGACCTGGGCCAGCGCCATGAGCCCGCCCATGCCGAGGCCCTGGATCACGCGGAAGCCGATGAGCTCGGCGGTGCTCGTCGTGAGCCCGCAGAGCATCGAGCCGACGACGAAGAGCCCGATGGCGAGCTGCACGAGCAGCTTCTTGGAGAAGAGGTCGGCGAGCTTGCCCCAGATCGGGGTCGACGCCGTCATCGCCAGCAGCGACGCGGTGACCACCCACGTGTACTGGGCCTGCGTCCCGCCGAGGTCGGCGAGGATCCGGGGCAGGGCGTTCGACACGATCGTCGAGGACAGGATGGCCACGAACAGGGCCATGAGCAGGCCCGACAGGGCGACCAGCACGTAGCGGGTGGCCGGCGCGGCGGTGGGGGCGGGTGCGGACACGGCGGACGGCTCCGGGGGAGAGCAGGGGTGGGGGCGCGGGGTGCGGGCGGGCGTCAGGGGGGCGGCGCGGGCGGGCGGCCGAGACCGGTCTCGAGCAGGTCGAGGGCCTCGTCGAGCCAGGCGACCAGGTCGGTGGCGCCGTCGGAGGCCAGCCAGCGGGTGGTCGCGGTGCGCGTGGCGGACATGACCGCGGCGGCGGTGAGCGCGGGGTAGAGGTCGTCGGCGGCGAGGCCGGTCCGCTCGGCGATCACGGCCGCGAACTGCTGCTCCATCGCGGCGTACGCGGCGAGCTGGTGGGGGACCAGCGCCGGGTTGGCGCGCACGAGGCGCACCTGGCGGACCCAGTCTCGCGCCCGGGCGTCGGCGCCCTCGACCATCTCGCGCACGACGGCGCGCACCGAGACGAGCACCGGCTCGTCGGCGGGGCGGGCGGCGAGGCGCTCGGCCGTGGCGCGGGCACGCTCGACGTCGGCGGCCACGACGGCCTCCTCCTTGGAGGAGAAGTAGTTGAAGAACGTCCGCGGGGAGACGTCGGCGGCCTCGGCGATCTGCTCGACGGTGACCCCGTCGAGGCCGTGGCGGACCGCCAGCTCCAGCGCGGCCGCGCCCAGGGCGTGCCGGGTCCGCAGCTTCTTGCGCTCGCGCAGTCCCGTGGTCACGGCGACGACGCTACGCCTGAACTTGCAGTCCGTGCATCTTTGCCGAGCGTGCTGTTCTGCAGATCACGCAGTGTTCGGCTCGGCGATAGAGTGGGCCCGTGGAGTTCGTCAAGGGCCACGGCACCGAGAACGACTTCGTCGTGCTGCCCGACCCCGACGGCGAGATCGAGCTCGACGCGGACGACGGGGCGCTGGTGCGCGCGCTGTGCCACCGCCGGCGGGGCATCGGGGCCGACGGGGTGCTGCGCGTGGCGCGCACCGACACGCCGGTCGCCCTCGCCGCGGGGATCGACGCCTCGGCGGCGACCTGGTTCATGGACTACCGCAACGCCGACGGCTCGCTGGCCGAGATGTGCGGCAACGGGATCCGGGTGTTCGCCCGCCACCTCGTCGGCGCGGGCCTCGTCGCCCCCGGCACCCACCCCGTCGCCACCCGCGCCGGCACCCGTTGGGTCACCGTCGACCACACCGGCCCCGTCACCGTCGACATGGGCCCGGCCGTGCTCGGGCCGGGCTCGACGACGCACGTCGCCGGCGTGGAGCTCGAGGGCGTCGCGGTGGACGTCGGCAACCCGCACCTCGCGTGCGTCACCACCCGCCCCCTCGACGCCTTCGACCTCGCGCCCCCGCCCACGTACGACGCCTCGCTCTTCCCGCACGGGGTCAACGTCGAGGTGCTCACGCCGCTGCACGACGGGGCCGTGACCCTGCGGGTGCACGAGCGCGGGTCGGGCGAGACCCGCTCGTGCGGCACCGGGACCGTCGCGGGCGCGGTCGCCGCGCTGGCGGCCGCGGGCCGGGGGACGGGCGCGGTCACCGTCCACACGCCGGGCGGCACGCTGGTGGTCGGCGTCGACGGGGCCACCACCACGCTCACCGGCCCCGCCGAGCTCGTCGCCCGGGGCACCTGGGGCGCGCCCGTGCCCGTCGCGCTCTGAGCCCCCCGTCTCGCGGTGGTTTCCCCGTTGCTGCTCGTGGGACCATGGAGAGCAACATGACAGGACCCGCAGCGCACGAACCCCGTTCCACGACCCCGCCGGCGTTCGCCCCGGCGCACCGTCGTCGTGACCGCAGCAGCGACATCCGGCTCGACGCCGACGGCTTCGCGATCGAGCCCGACATCGAGCCCGACGCCGACGCCGAGCCCGGTCGCGACGAGCCCACCGGAGGCGCCCTCGACCTCGAGGAGCGCTCGTCGCTCCGGCGCGTCCCGGGACTCACCGGCGCGTCCACCGAGCTCACCGACGTCACCGAGGTCGAGTACCGCCAGCTGCGCCTCGAGCGCGTCGTGCTCATCGGGGTGTGGACCCAGGGCACCGCGCGCGAGGCCGACGCGTCGCTCGTCGAGCTGGCCCGCCTCGCCGAGACCGCGGGCTCCGAGGTGCTCGACGGCCTCGTCCAGCGCCGCCAGAATCCCGATCCCGCCACGTTCGTCGGCTCGGGCAAGGTCGCCGAGCTGCGCGAGACCGTGCAGGCCACCGGCGCCGACACCGTCATCGCCGACGGCGAGCTCTCGCCCGGGCAGCTCCGTCAGCTCGAGGAGAAGCTCAAGGTCAAGGTCATCGACCGCACCGCGCTGATCCTCGACATCTTCGCCCAGCACGCGCGCTCCAAGGAGGGCAAGGCCCAGGTCGAGCTCGCCCAGCTGCGCTACTTCCTGCCCCGCCTGCGCGGCTGGGGCGAGTCGCTGTCCCGCCAGGGCGGCGGCGCCGGCGGCTCCGGGGGCGGCGGGGTCGGGACCCGTGGTCCCGGCGAGACCAAGCTCGAGACCGACCGCCGGCGCATCCACCGGCGCATCGCGAAGCTCCGGCGCGAGATCGAGGCCATGTCGACGATCCGCGACACCAAGCGCGGACGCCGGCAGGCGCGGTCGGTGCCGTCGGCCGCGATCGCCGGCTACACCAACGCCGGCAAGTCCAGCATCCTCAACGCCATCACCGACGCCGGCGTCCTGGTCCAGGACGCGCTGTTCGCGACGCTGGACCCGACGACGCGGCGCTGGGAGACCGGCGACGGGCGCGAGGTCACGCTGACCGACACCGTCGGCTTCGTGCGCCACCTGCCCCACCAGCTCGTCGACGCCTTCCGCTCGACGCTCGAGGAGGTGGGCGGCGCCGACCTGCTCGTCCACGTCGTCGACGGCGCCGACCCGGCGGCCCAGGACCAGATCGCGGCGGTGCGCGAGGTGCTCGCCGGGCTCGACACGCCGGCGCCGCCGGAGCTGCTCGTCGTGAACAAGGTCGACGCCGCCGAGCCCATGGCGATCGCGCAGCTGCGCGCGGCCCTGCCCGGCGCGGTGTTCGTGTCCGCGCGCACCGGCGAGGGCCTCGACCGGCTGCGGGCGCGCCTGGCCGAGGAGCTCCCGCACCCCGACGTCGAGCTCGAGGTCGTGCTGCCCTACACCGAGGGCGCGCTCGTGGCGCGGGCCCACGGCGAGGGCGAGGTGCTCGGCGAGCGGCACACCGAGGACGGCACCGTGCTGCACGCGCGGGTCTCCGAGGAGCTCGCGGCCTCGATGCGGCGGTCGGCGGTCGACCCCGCCTCCGTGTCCTGAACCGGCTGGCGGCGCTCGTCCTGCTGGTCGTGGTCGGGCTGGGTGTCCCGGTGCCCGCGTCCGCCGACCCGCAGGTGCGCTGCACGCTCGACGACCCGCGGCTCGCCGAGGTCTCGGGACTGGTCGACGGCCCCGAGGGCCTGCAGGTGGTCAACGACAGCGGCAACCCGAGCACGGTCTTCCGCCTCGACGCCGACTGCGCCGCGGTCGGGCTGCGCGCGGTGCCGATCGACGGGCGCGACGTCGAGGACCTCGCCCGCAGCGCCGACGACACCCTGTGGCTGGCGGACACCGGCGACAACGCGCGCCGGCGCTCGTCGGTGGCGGTGCTGCGCATCGACCCCGACGGCGGCGAGGTGATCACGCGCCTCGCCTACCCCGACGGCGCCCACGACGCCGAGTCGCTGCTGATGCCGGGCGACGACCGCCCGGTGATCGTCACCAAGGACCTGGGCGGGCGCAGCGGCGTGTACGTCGCCGACGAGCCGGCGGGGGAGGAGCCGGCGCTCGAGCCGCGCCCGCTGCGCCGGGCCGGCGAGGTCCTGGTGCCCGGCGAGGCCCTGACCAGCGTCGGGGCCGGCACCTTCACCGGCGGCGCGATCTCCGCCGACGGGCGGGTCGTCGCCCTGCGGACCTACACCGACGCCTGGCTCTACGCCGCGCCGGGCGGGACGGCGCGCGCCGAGGACGTCGTCGCCGCGCTGGCCGGCCCGCCGGTGCGCGTGCCGCTGCCCGGCGAGACCCAGGGCGAGGCCATCGCGTTCACCCCGGACGGGAGCCTGCTCTCGGCCGGCGAGACCCCGGTCGGCAGCGAGCCGGCCGCCGTGCGCGTGGTGCCGAACGCCGTGGGCCTGGTCGGCGGGACCCCGGCGGGCCCGGTCGCGGCGCCGGCCCCCGCCGAGGGTGCCGACCGTGCCGACCGTGCCGAGTCCGGCCTCCCGGGCCCGCTGCTCACCCTCGGCGCCGTGGTCGCGGGCGTGGTGCTCGTCGGCGCCGTCGTGGCGCTGGCGCGGCGCCGGCGTCCCTGACCTCCCGCAGCGAACGGCCTATCGGCGTGCTCCTCTGAATTGCTGCTTCTACGCGCGCGAACTCCCCGTTCGCGCGTCGTCCGGGGCCGTCGGCGGGTCCACGAGCGCGAGGGCGAGCAGCCCCGCGAGCACGGGACACACGAGCAGGACGGCCAAGGCGACGGTCGTGCCCGCCTGGTCGGCGAGCGCCCCGAGCGCCGGCGACGCCAGGCCACCGGCGCTCACCGCGAGCCCGAGGGTGATCGCCGCCGCGAAGCCCAGGTGGTGCGGGAGGTAGGCCTGCCCGAGCGTCGTGTGCACCGGGACGGGCACGCCCAGCGCCGCCCCGAGCGCCGCCGTCGCCACGAGCGCGGTCACCGGGGACGGCGCGAGCAGCGTCGCGGCGAGCAGCGGGAGTGCCGCGACGTAGGAGCCGCGCAGCACCGCCGTCCGCCCGAACCGGCGGGTGAGCGCGCTGCTCGCGATCGTCGCCACCGCGCCGCTGCCGGTGAACACCCCGAGCGTCGTCGCGGCGAGCGCGGGCCCGAACCCGAAACGGATCGCCAGGTGCACGGCGAGGAACGTGCTCAGCCCGTAGAAGAGCACCGAGCGGGTGACGACGACACCGGTGAGCCACCCGAAGCGTCGCCAGTCGTCGGTGCCGCTGACCTCGCGGGACGGCGCCGCGTCGGCGGCGACCGCCGGGCCGGGTCGCCGCCGGGGCACGAGGGCGACGACGGCGGCGCCCACCGCGGGCAGCGCGAGCAGCGGGGTCGCGGTCAGCCCCAGCCCGCCGACGACGACGCCGACGAGCGCCGGGCCGGCCGCGAACCCGGCGAGCCCGCCGACGGTGAACCACCCCATGCCGCGGTCACCGGTGCCCGTGAGGTGCACGGCCCGCGCCGCCTCGGGGTGGTAGGCCGCGACGCCGAGGCCGGAGAGCAGCACCGCGGCCCAGGTCGCCGCGTACGAGTCGACGAGGCCGACGGCGCCGACGCCGACCGCGGCGGTGAGCATCCCGATCACCCGCAGACCGGGGACGCGCCGGCGGTCGGCGAGCACCCCGAACACCGGCTGCGCCACCGACGACAGCACGGTCGCGGCCAGCACGATCCCGCCGGCCCGGGTGAGGTCCCACCCGCGCACGGCGACGAGCGCGGGCACGAGTGCCGGGACCGCCCCCTGGTAGAGGTCGTCCACCCCGTGCTCGACGGCGAGCGCCATCGCCCGGCGCCGCCCGCTCACGCGCGGTCCCCGAGCAGCTCGCGCAGCTCCGCCTCGCACGCGTCGAGGTAGGCGCGCGTGGCGTCCGCGGCGGCGTCCGGGTCGCCGCAGGCGACGGCGGCGACGAGCGCCTCGTGCTCGTCGTCGGTGTCGACGCCCGAGTCCGGGTCGGCGCTCTGGTGGGTGAACGTGTCGTGCACCCCGTCGGCGAGGGCGTCGAACACCCGCAGCAGCACGGGGTTGTGGGTCGCGGCCACCACGGCGCGGTGCAGCGCGAGGTCGGCGGCCGCCCACTCGCCGACCGCGCCGCGGGTGCGCGCCGCCCGCCGCGCGGCGGCCGCGTCCTCGATCGCGGCGAGGTCGTCGTCGGTGCGCCGGGACGCCGCCAGCCGGGCCGCCTCGATCTCGGGGCCGCGCCGCGCCTCGTAGACGTCGCGGGCCCGTGACCGCTCGAGGCGCAGCGCCCAGGCGTCGGTCCCGGGGTCCGCGACGAACGTGCCCCGGCCCTGCGCCACCTCGAGCAGGCCGCGGTGGGCCAGGGCCTGCACCGCCTCGCGCACCGTGGAGCGCCCGACCTCGAGCTCGCCGGCGAGCTCGGCCACTGAGGGCAGGCGGTGACCCGGGGGCCACTCGCCGCTCGTGACGGGCGCCGTGAGGGCGTCGATCACCTGCTCCACCAGCCCACCTCGCCGGATCGCACGCAACTTCTTCTCCTCAGGTCATCAGATGACCTGCACGGTACGCGTGCGTTCGTCGGCGCGGCGCGGCGTGCTCGCCCCCGGCGCCGGAGGACCGCCTCATCGACGACTCGCTCGTCGTCGTCGGCCCGGCGGGCGGGGTGCCCGCGGGCCGCTCGGCGATGACGTGGCGCGAGGTCGCCGAGCACCCGCTGGTCGGGCTCGAACCCGGCGGGCCGCTCGCGCTCACCCTCGAGGCCATCCTCGGCGAGCACGCCCCCGTCGCCCGCTACCGGGGCCGGCGCGGTCGACCTGCGCACGGTCGTGGACCTCACCGCCGCCGGCGTCGGGCTCGCGGTGGTGCCGCGCCACGTCGTCGATCCACCCGTGGCCTGTGTGCGCGCTCGACGAGCCGTTCGCCCGGCGCACGCTCGCGCTGCGCCACGGTGCCCGGCCGGACCCCGGGGTCGACGACCTCGCCGAGCACCTGCGCCGGGCCGCGGCGGAGCCGTCGGTGGAGTGAGCCTCCGTCCTGGACAGAGGCTGACTTCGGGGATCGCGCATGGTGCGGGGCGAGGCTCGGGGCATGGCGCACCACGACCGGACTGGGGCGTCGCCCGACGCCGCCCTGCACCGCGCGCTGGGGGTGCTGCTGACGCCCCTCGTGGTCGGCGCCGGGCTGCTGGCCGCACACGGCGGGGCCGGGCGGGTCTGCCGGTTCGCGGTGCTGCTCGCCGTGCTGGTCGGGGCCGGGATCGTCGTGGGCGCCGGGGTGCGTCGTCCCGTGGCGCGGCCCCGTCGGAGCCGGCCTCAGAGCCGGCGCAGCACCGCCACGACCTTGCCGAGCACGGTGGCGTCCTCACCGGGGATGGGCTCGTAGTCCGGGTTGTGGGGGAGCAGCCACACCCGGCCGTCCTTGCGCTTGAACGTCTTGACCGTCGCCTCGCCGTCGATCATCGCCGCGACGATCTCGCCGTTGTCGGCCACCGGCTGCTGGCGCACGACCACCCAGTCGCCGTCGGTGATGGCGGCGTCGACCATCGAGTCGCCCGCGACCCGCAGCAGGAACAGCGACCCCTCGCCGACGAGCTCGCGGGGCAGCGGGAAGACGTCCTCCACGGCCTGCTCGGCGAGGATCGGCCCGCCGGCGGCGATGCGGCCGACGACGGGGACGAAGGTGGGCGCCGGGCGGTCGGCGCGGATCTCCGCCGTGTGGTCGGAGCCGTCGCCGATGCCCTCGAGCTCCTCGGGGAGGCGGACGTCGAGGGCGCGCGGGCGGTTGGGGTCGCGGCGCAGGTAGCCCTTCTTCTCCAGCGTGCGCATCTGGTGCGCCACCGACGACGTCGACGTCAGGCCGACGGCGTCGCCGATCTCGCGGACGCTCGGCGGGTAGCCGTGGCGCTCGACGTGGTCGCGGATGACCTCGAGCACCTTGCGCTGCCGCGGCGTCAGTCCGGGCGAGGCGTCCGCGTCGGCCGGCTCGGGGAAGGGGTGCACCCGTGCGGGTGTCACCGGCGCCACCGCCTCGGCCACGTCGGACGGAGCCCCGGGATCCGCGGGGCCTCGGGGGCCCTGGGGCGTGCGTGCCATGACCGTGTCCTTCCGACGTCGTGTCCTCGGTGTCCCGGCGCGCGCCGGGACATGCCCGCCCGTGAGCGGGGGTCTTGCGGCGAAGCTAGCGCCGAGGACCGACGGGATCAAACACGTGTTCGAACGACACGCCGGTCGATTCGTCGACGTTGTCGGGGGTCGATGCTAGACATCGCACACGCGTTCGATCGAACGCGTGTGCGACGCGAGGAGGTCGACATGGGCGTGGGGACGACCGGTCAGGGTCACTGCGACGTCGAGGGCATCGGCGAGGTCGAGGACGTCGCGGTGCCGCGCGGGGGCGGGTCTGCCGGACGGGGCCTGCGGACGCGACCCGCGGGGACGCGGCCGACCCGGCCGGCCGACGTGTGGGGGCCGGTGCGCCCGGCCGGACGCCGTAGCCCGGCGGCCCTGCCCGCCGTGCGCCCGCGGGTGGCCGGCGGCGGTCTGGGCCGCGGTGCGGGTGGCGCTGCCGTGCGCCCGGTCGCGGTGCCCGCCGCCGTGCTGCGCCGGCGCCGGGTCGTCGCGGGCGCGGTGCTCGGCGTCCTGCTGGGGGTCCTGCTCGGGGTGCTCATCGCCCTCGCGTCCCCGGCGGGCGGCGCGGACGGAAGCTCCGCACCGGTCCCGGCCGGCACCAGCGTCGCGGTCGTGGGGGCGGGCGAGTCGCTCTCCGACGTCGCGGTCCGCGTCGCCCCGGGCGCCGACGCCGACGCGGTCGTCGTGCGCATCCGGGAGCTCAACGGCCTCGAGGGCGCGGGCGCCTCGGCCGTCGCGGCCGGTCGCCCCCTCGTCGTCCCGGCCCCGGCGGCGGCGGGGTGAGGCGGGTCGAGCCCGATCGGCCCGGGGCCGGGCGGTCGCCGGAGCTCGCCGACCCGGTGACGATCCGCCGCACCTCGCGGTCCTCGTCACCGGATCCGTGATCTCCGACGTCCGCCCGGCGTCGCCACGCGTCGCTGCGCCCTCTGGGAGCGAAGGACGCCTCGACTGCGTGCCACGCACCCCGGGGCGCCTTCGCCCCCCGCGCCTCGCCCGTCCGCCCGCCGCTCGCCCCGTCCGCGGGCCGTCCGCCCCGCCGTGCCACCCACTCGGGCACCGTCCGCCCCGCTGTCCCCGTCGCCCGGCCGCTGACCCGGACGCGGCGGCCGCTCGGCGCCCCGCCCCGCGACCCCCGGCTGTGGAGTTGCATCGCGTGTCGCCGCGTCGCTAGCGTCCACCCCAACATCTTGTGGTTACATGGATGTAGTTAGTCCACAGCTTGTGCACACGGTGGGCGGTTCCTCCACAGGTTCCTCCACCGGACGACGGCGGTGATCCACCGCCGGAGGCCTCCGATCCACGGATCCGGGCCCGCGATCCCCAGGTCCGTCCCCAGTGGGCGGCCCGGAAGCGGGCCGCGGGCCCGGGGGTGGGGACAACTCCGGCGGGGTCCACCGCGAGGGAGGAGGTGGTCGGCGTGCGGTGTCCGTTCTGCCGGTGCGCCGACTCCCGCGTCGTCGACTCGCGCGAGGCCGACGAGGGGCAGGCCATCCGGCGACGCCGGTCCTGCTCGTCGTGCGGGAAGCGCTTCACCACGGTCGAGGAGCCGGTGCTCGCCGTGGTCAAGCGCAGCGGGGTCACCGAGCCGTTCAGCCGCGACAAGGTCGTGCGCGGCGTGGCGCGGGCCTGCCAGGGACGTCCGGTCGACACCGACGCCCTGGCGCAGCTCGCCCACCGGGTCGAGGAGAGCGTCCGCTCCGGCGGCACCGCCGAGGTGCCCAGCCAGGAGGTCGGGATGGCGATCCTCGGTCCGCTGCGCGAGCTCGACGAGGTGGCGTACCTGCGGTTCGCCAGCGTCTACCGCAACTTCTCGTCGGTGGCCGACTTCGAGGCCGAGATCGCCGACCTGCGCACGACGCGGGCCGACGCTGTCGGGGGTCGGGGCGAGGATGCGGGAGGCACCACCGGAGCAGGGGCCGTGGACTAGCGGTCGGGGAAGCATCGTGGCGGGTCGGAGCGTGGGGAAGCGTCGCCGCACCGTCACGGAACGACGAACAGAGGGATGACACCGATGACGGAGACCGTCGGCACCACGTCCGAGGAGTCGGGCTCCGCCGCGTCGCGGCGAGGCCTGACCATCGAGCGTGTCCACACCACCGCGGGGGTCCACCCCTACGACGAGGTCGTGTGGGAACGCCGTGACGTGGTGATGACGAACTGGCGCGACGGCTCGGTCAACTTCGAGCAGCGTGGCGTCGAGTTCCCGCAGTCGTGGTCGCTCAACGCCGTCAACATCGTCACCAGCAAGTACTTCCGCGGCGCGCTGGGCACCGACGCCCGCGAGTCGAGCTTGCGCCAGCTGATCGACCGGGTGGTGGGCACCTACACCGAGGCGGGCAGCCGGCACGGCTACTTCGCCACCCCCGGCGACGCCGAGGTGTTCTCCCACGAGCTCACCTGGATGCTGTTGCACCAGTACTTCAGCTTCAACTCGCCGGTGTGGTTCAACGTCGGCACGAGCTCGCCGCAGCAGGTCAGCGCCTGCTTCATCCTGTCGGTCGACGACACGATGGAGTCGATCCTCAACTGGTACCGCGAGGAGGGGCTGATCTTCAAGGGCGGCTCCGGCGCCGGCCTCAACCTCTCGCGCATCCGCTCGTCGAAGGAGCTGCTCTCCTCGGGCGGCACGGCGTCGGGCCCGGTGTCGTTCATGCGCGGCGCCGACGCCTCCGCCGGCACCATCAAGTCCGGCGGCGCCACGCGCCGGGCGGCCAAGATGGTCGTCCTCGACGTCGACCACCCCGACGTCGCCGCCTTCGTCGCCACCAAGCGCGACGAGGAGCGCAAGATTCGCGTGCTGCGCGACGCCGGGTTCGACATGGACCTCGGCGGGTCGGACATCACGTCGGTGCAGTACCAGAACGCCAACAACTCGGTCCGGGTCTCCGACGAGTTCATGCGCGCGGTGCAGTCGGGCGCCGAGTTCGGGCTGCGCTCGCGCACCACCGGCGAGGTCATCGACACCGTCGACGCCAAGTCGCTGTTCCGCGAGATGGCCGAGGCCGCCTGGGAGTGCGCCGACCCGGGCCTGCAGTACGACGACACCATCAACGACTGGCACACCTCGCCCGAGTCGGGGCGCATCACCGCGTCCAACCCGTGCTCGGAGTACCTGCACCTGGACAACTCGAGCTGCAACCTCGCGTCGCTGAACCTCATGAAGTTCCTCGACGACGACGGCGGCTTCCGCGTCGACGACTTCGTGCGCTCGGTCGAGCTCGTCATCACGGCGATGGACATCTCGATCTGCTTCGCCGACTTCCCCACCGAGGCCATCGGCGACACCACGCGCGCCTTCCGCCAGCTGGGCATCGGCTACGCCAACCTCGGCGCGCTGCTCATGGCCACCGGCCACGCGTACGACTCCGAGGGCGGCCGGGCGCTCGCCGCGTCGATCACCTCGCTGATGACGGGCGCCGCCTACCGGCGCTCCGCGGAGCTCGCCGGCGCCGTCGGCCCGTACGAGGGCTACGCCCGCAACGCGGACGCGCACCGCCGGGTCATGCGCAAGCACGCGGCCGGCAACGACGCGATCCGCACGCTGCACCGGGAGGACGCCCGCATCCGCGACGCCGCCACCCAGGAGTGGCAGCGCGGGCTCGAGATCGGCGGGCGCGACGGCTGGCGCAACGCCCAGGCCAGCGTCCTCGCCCCCACCGGCACCATCGGCTTCATGATGGACTGCGACACCACGGGGGTGGAGCCGGACTTCTCGCTGGTCAAGTTCAAGAAGCTGGTCGGCGGCGGCTCGATGCAGATCGTCAACCAGACCGTCCCGCGGGCCCTCGACGCGCTCGGCTACCCGGCCGAGACCAACGAGGCCATCGTCGAGTACATCGCCGAGCACGGCCACGTCGTCGACGCGCCGGGTCTGCGCCCCGAGCACTACGAGGTGTTCGACTGCGCGATGGGCCAGCGCTCGATCGCGCCGATGGGCCACGTGCGGATGATGGCCGCGGTGCAGCCGTTCATCTCCGGCGCCATCTCCAAGACGGTCAACATGCCCGAGCAGGCGACGGTGGCCGACATCCAGGAGATCTACTTCGAGTCCTGGAAGCTGGGGCTCAAGGCGCTCGCGATCTACCGCGACAACTGCAAGGTCGGCCAGCCGCTCTCGAGCGGCAAGTCCGGGAGCAAGAGCTCCGAGTCGACCGCCACCAAGGAGGTCGCCGCGGCCGACCACCGCCCGGTGCGCCGGCGGCTGCCGAAGAAGCGCCCGAGCGAGACGGTGTCGTTCGCCGTGGCCGGTGCCGAGGGCTACATGACCGCGGGCTCGTACCCGGACGACGGCCTCGGCGAGATCTTCGTCAAGATGTCGAAGCAGGGCTCCACCCTGGCCGGCGTCATGGACGCGTTCTCGATGGCCATCTCGATCGCGCTGCAGTACGGCGTGCCGCTGGAGACCTACGTCTCCAAGTTCGTCAACATGCGCTTCGAGCCGGCCGGCATGACCGACGACCCGGACGTCCGCATGGCCACCAGCGTCGTCGACTACCTGTTCCGCCGCATCGCGCTCGACCACCTGCCCTACGAGAAGCGCGCCCAGCTGGGCATCTTCTCCGCGGACGAGCGCTCGGCGCAGGTCGCGGCCACCGACTACGCCACCGGGGCGGCCGCGCCGCCCGCGGCCGAGGCGGTCGACGTCGAGTCGCTGCGCACCTCGGTGGACGTGTCGCCGGCCGAGAAGACCGGGTCGCCGCGCGAGCGCCGGGCCGACGTGTCGGTCGGCAGCTCCACCGAGCTGCTGGAGCTGCAGCAGGGCAAGGCGGCCGACGCGCCGCTGTGCCTGACCTGCGGCACCAAGATGCGCCCCGCCGGCTCCTGCTACGTCTGCGAGGGCTGCGGCTCCACCAGCGGCTGCAGCTAGCCGGTCAAGACCCGCTCCCCGGCCCCCGCGAGGGGCGCCCCACCCCCCAGGGGTGCGGGCGCCCCTCGTGCCGGGGCGACGCCCCTCAGCCCTCGGGCACCACGGTCGCCGAGAGCGCGCGGTGGTCCGAGAGCGGCGGGTGGTGCACCCGCGGCGCCGACGCGACGACGCCCCGCCCGAGCAGGTGGTCGATCTGCCGGCGCGGGGCCTCGGCGGGGAAGGTCTGCCCGGTCACGAGACCGTGCAGCCCGCTGGCGACGCGTGCCCGGCGCGCCCCGAGGTTGAGGTCGCCGGTGACCACGACGGGACCGTCGCCCCGCACGGCGCGGGCGAGGTGGCGCAGCTGCACGAGGTTCCAGCCGGGGATGAACGAGAGGTGCGTGGTCACCACGGTGACCGGCCCGTGCGGTCCGGCGACGCGGGCGGCCACGGCCGTGCGGGGCTCGTCCTGCACCCACACGAGGTGGCGCGGGGCGCCGACCAGCAGCGGGACCCGGCGCGGCAGGCGCGGCAGCGGCAGCACCCGCCAGTCGATCACCGGCAGCCGCGACAGCAGCGCGATGCCGTAGGCGGGCGTGCTGCCCGGCGGCGGGTCCCCGGTCTCGCCGGTGGCCTCGCCGACCGGGTCCGGGGCCGGCACCCAGTCGCCGGGCATGCCGTGCAGCGTGGGCGCGAAGCGGTGCGCGACCGCGCCCATCGCTCGGGCGGCGACCGCCGCGAGGTCCGCGCCCTCCGAGCGCGGCTGGGCCCGGTCCACCTCCTGCAGGCCGAGCACGTCGACGTCGAGCCCGCCGACCGCGTCGGCGAAGCCCTCGACGTCGGCCGGGCCGGTGGCCGTCGCGGCGCCGTGCAGCACGTTCCAGGTCCCCAGTCGCACGGCGGGCAGGGTGCCCCGGTTCGCTCTCGATCAACGCGGGTAGTGCCCTCGGGGTGAGCGAGATCCCCGCTGCCGAGCACCCGCCCGACGGCGCGGGACGCCGCGAGGCGCTCAAGCGCGTCGCGGTCGCCCTGCGCACCGGCGGGGTCGGGTTCGCCCTGGCCGGGGGTTACGCGGGGTGGGCGCTGGGTGGGCCGGAGCCGGAGAACGACGTCGACTTCGTCGTCGCCGAGGCCGAGGCCGGGCGGGCCGAGGAGGTCCTGGCCGACGCCGGGCTCGACGTGCGGCAGCCGCCCGAGGACTGGCTGTTCAAGGTCTACAGCGACGGCGCGCAGGTCGACATCCTCTTCCGCCTCGCCGGCATCCCCGTCGACGAGGCGCTGCTCGCGCGGGCCGGCGAGCAGGAGGTCCTGTCGGTGAAGATGCCGGTGGTCGACGCCACCGACCTGATCATCGGCAAGCTCGCGGCGCTCAACGAGCACGCCTGCGACCTGTCCAAGGTGCTGCCCACGGCGCGGGCCCTGCGCGAGAAGATCGACTGGTCGCGCGCCGAGGACGAGACGGACTGGAACGACATCGCCGTGGCGTGCCTGTTCCTGCTGCGCCGCATCGGGGTCGCGCCCCGGGCCGAGCACGGGGTCGAGCCCGCCGGGCACTGAGCGCCCGGCAGGATGGGCGCGTGCCAGCACTGCGCCGGGTCACCGCCACCCGGTACGTGACCCCGCTGCGCGAGGGCGGCTCGCTGCCCGGACTCGTCGAGGCCGACGACCTGGGCACCTACGTCGCCAAGTTCACGGGCGCCGGGCAGGGCCCGAAGGCGCTCGTCGCGGAGATCGTCGCCGGCGAGATCGGCCGGCGCCTCGGTCTGCGGGTGCCCGAGCTGGTGGTGCTCGAGCTCGACCCCGTCATCGCCCGTTCGGAGCCCGACTGGGAGGTCCAGGAGCTCCTGGCCCGCAGTGGCGGGGACAACCTCGGGCTGGACTTCCTGCCCGGCGCCATCGGGTTCGACCCCGTCGCCCACGCCGTCGACCCGCTCGAGGCGTCGCGGGTGCTGTGGTTCGACGCGTTCGTCGAGAACGTCGATCGCTCCTGGCGCAACCCGAACCTGCTGCGCTGGCACCGCGACCTGTGGCTCATCGACCACGGGGCCTGCCTGTACTTCCACCACTCCTGGGCCCGCGCGCAGGCCGTCGTCGCCCGGCCCTACGACGCGGCCGGCCACGTGCTCGCCCCCGCCGCGACCGCCCGCGCGCAGGCCGACGCCGAGCTGGCCGGGCGGGTCGACCGGGCGATGCTCACCGAGGTCGCGGCGCTGGTGCCGGACGGGTGGCTCGACGACGCGCCCCGCGACGCCTACGTCGAGCACCTGCTGGCCCGGCTCGACGCCCGCGAGGCGTGGGTGCCGCGATGACCGGGGCCGCGGACAGGGACACCTTCGAGTACGCGCTGCTGCGCGTGGTGCCCGACATCGAGCGCGGCGAGCTGGTCAACGTCGGCGTCCTGCTGCACTGCCGCCACCGCGAGTACCTCGCCGTCCGCACGCACCTCGACCCCGAGCGCGTGCGCGCCCTCGACCCCGCCGCGGACCTCGAGGCCCTGGCCGGCGTCCTGGACGCGTGGGAGCGGGCCGTGCACGGCGAGGGACCGGCCGGCGTGCTCTCGCCCGGCGAGCGCTTCCGGTGGTTGACCGCCCCGCGCAGCACCGTCCTGCAGCCCGGCCCGGTGCACACGGGGCTCACCGGCGACCCCGAGGCCGAGATCGACCGGCTCGGCGCGCGCCTGGTCCATATGCCGTCCCCCTGAACCGCTCCGGCGTTTCCCCCGGTGGTCGCACGGGGGACTCCGCCGAGCGGTCGGCCGCGCGCCACCGTCGCGAGGGCGGCGGAGCGCCGGTGCCCCGATGGAGGAGGAACACGGTGGCGGACGAGGTCCGGTGGCTGGAGACGGTGGGGTCCGGCGACGTCGAGGAGGTGGGCGGCAAGAACGCCTCGCTCGGCGAGATGATCGCCAACCTCGCGGGTCAGGGCATCCGGGTGTCCGGCGGGTTCGCGACCACGGCCGCGGCGTTCCGCTCCTTCGTCGAGGCCAACGGGCTGGACGAGGAGATCCGGCGCATCCTCGGGGAGCTGGCCGACGGCAGCCGGGAGCTGGCGTCCGCGGGCAGCGAGGTCCGGGGCCTGTTCGACCGCGCCGAGTTCCCGGAGTCGACCGCCGAGGCGATCCGGTCGGCCTACGAGGAGCTCGGCAAGCGCTACGACACCACCGACGTCGACGTCGCGGTGCGCAGCAGCGCCACCGCCGAGGACCTCCCCGACGCCAGTTTCGCCGGCCAGCAGGACACCTACCTCAACGTCGTCGGCGCCGACGCGCTGCTCGCGGCGTGCAAGGACTGCTACGCCTCGCTGTTCACCGACCGCGCCATCAGCTACCGCGTCGAGCAGGGCTTCGACCACCACGACGTCGCGCTCTCGATCGGCGTGCAGAAGATGGTGCGCTCCGACCTGGCGTCCGCCGGCGTCATGTTCACCATCGACACCGACACCGGCTTCCCCGACACCGCGATCATCAACGGCGCTTGGGGCCTGGGCGAGAACGTCGTCGGCGGCGAGGTCACCCCCGACCAGTGGACGGTCTACAAGCCCTTCCTCGACGACGAGGACCTCGTCCCGATCCTCGCGCGCACGGTCGGCGCGAAGGAGAAGAAGCGGATCTACACCGATGAAGGCCCCGAGCCGACCATCAACGTCGACACCACCGACGAGGAACGGCGCGCGCTGGTCCTCGACGACGACGAGGTCCTCGCGCTCGCCCGCTGGGGCGCGGTGATCGAGCGCCACTACGACCGCCCGATGGACGTCGAGTGGGCCAAGGACGGTCGCACCGGCGAGCTGTTCGTCGTCCAGGCCCGCCCCGAGACCGTGCAGTCGCGCGCCGGCGCCGGCACGCTCTCGACGTTCAGTCTCGACGAGACCGGCGAGCTGCTGGTCTCCGGGCTCGCGATCGGGCAGGCGGTGGCCGCCGGCGAGGTCCAGGTGATCGAGTCCGCGGAGCAGGCCGACCAGTTCGTCGACGGCCGCGTGCTGGTCACGACCATGACCGACCCCGACTGGGTGCCGATCATGAAGCGGGCCGCCGGCATCGTCACCGACCGGGGCGGGCGCACCTCCCACGCCGCCATCGTCAGCCGCGAGCTCGGCGTCCCGGCCGTCGTGGGCACGCAGAACGCCACGGAGCTCCTCGCCGAGGGCCGCGAGGTGACGCTGTCCTGCGTCGAGGGCGACGAGGGCCACGTCTACGACGGCATCCTCGCGTTCTCCGAGCGCGAGCTGGACCTCGAGGCGGTCCCGCAGACGACGACGCGCGTGATGATGAACATCGGCAGCCCGGCCGCCGCGATGCAGTGGTGGCGCCTGCCCGCGCACGGCATCGGGCTCGCGCGCATGGAGTACCTGGTCAACAACGTGATCCAGGCCCACCCGCTGGCGCTGCTGCACCTCGACGACGTGCAGGACGCGGACGCGAAGGCCCAGATCGAGGAGCTGACCGCGGGCTGGGAGGACAAGGGCGAGTACTTCGTCGACCACCTCGCGCGCGGCATCGCGACGATCGCGGCGTCGCAGTACCCCGAGCCGGTCGTCGTGCGGCTCTCGGACTTCAAGACCAACGAGTACGCCGGGCTCATCGGCGGGACGCAGTTCGAGCCCGACGAGGAGAACCCGATGCTGGGCTGGCGCGGGGCGTCGCGCTACTACAGCGACGACTACCGCGAGGCCTTCGCGCTGGAGTGCCGCGCCCTCGAGCGGGTGCGGCTGCGGATGGGCTTCACCAACGTCATCGTCATGGTCCCCTTCTGCCGCACGCCGGAGGAGGCCGACCGCGTCCTGGAGGTCATGGCCGAGAACGGGCTGGAGCGCGGCCGCGACGACCTGCAGGTCTACGTGATGGCCGAGATCCCGTCGAACGTCCTGCAGGCCGACGAGTTCGCCGAGCGCTTCGACGGCTTCTCGATCGGGTCGAACGACCTGACCCAGCTGGTGCTGGGCATCGGGCGCGACGACGACCGCCTGACGCACCTGTTCGACGAGCGCAGCCCAGCGGTCAAGAAGATGATCACCATGCTGCTGGAGACGGCCCACGCGAAGGGGCGCTACGTCGGCATCTGTGGCCAGGGCCCGAGCGACCACCCGGACCTCGCGGAGTTCCTCGTCGAGCAGGGCATCGACTCGATGTCGCTCAACCCCGACAGCGTGCTCGAGGTCGTCGAACGCGTCGCCGCGGCGGAGTCGCGTCGGGACGGCTGAGTGTCAGCGAAGTGGCTTCGCAGACGTTGAGTGTCCGTATCGGTACTTCGATCACTGGCGGGCGCGCGGTCGTCCTCGCGGTCCTGCTGACCGTGCTCGTCGGGTGCGCCGGGGCCCCGGGCGCCACGTCGCCCCCGGTCCCGTGCTCGCCGGCCGTGGACATCACCGGCTTCTCCGACGTGCTCGACGGGGCCGGGATCGGGGCGCGGCGGGTGCGGCCGACCGCCGGGCTGTCCGGGCTGGCGGTCGACCGGGACGGGACGCTGCTCGCGCTGAGCGACCGCTCCGTGCTGTTCGGCCTCGACCCGCGCACCCGGGAGCCGACGGCCGCGGTGGACCTGGCCGACGAGGCCGGGGATCCCCTCGACGCCGAGGCGCTGGCCGTCGACGGCGACGGCACCCGCCTGGTCGCGTCGGGGACCGAGCCGGCGGTGCGCCGCTTCGCCGGGGGCCGGGTGGTCGAGCGCCTCGACGTCCCGCCCGGCCTGGCCCGGCGCGACGGCACGCTCGACGGTGTCGCCGTCCTCGGACCGCAGGTGATCGGCGCGATGGCGGGGCTGCTCGTCGGTGACGACCCCGGCCTGCGCCGCTTCCCGACCTGGATCGGGTCCGCGCCAGGTCCCCAGTACGCCTACCGGCCGGAGGCCGGGCTCGACGTCGCCGACCTCGCCGCGACCGGCGACGGCCGGCTGCTCGTGGTCGAGCGGACCCACACCCCCGGCGTCGGCGACACCGCCCACCTCGCCCTCGCCGACCCCCACGGCGCCGCCGACGTCACCGCGGTGCCGGCGCTGGGCGCCGACGGCGGCCCGGCACCCGTGGCGCGCACCCCGCTCGCCGACCTCGCCGCCTGCCCCTCCCTCGGCGCCACCGCGCAGCAGCCGCAGACCAACCCGCTGCTCGGCGACGTCGAGGGCATGACCGTGCTCGGCCGGGACCCCGACGGCGCCCTGCGCGTCCTGCTCGTCACCGACGACGACACCGACGACGACCGGGACGCTGCGCGGACGACCCGGCTGATCGACCTGCGCGTCCACCTGCCCTCGGCGTGATCTCGGAGGCACCGCCCGTGCGGAACGGGCGCCGCGGGGGCAGGGTGTCGCCGTGACCGCCGACGCTCCCGCCCCGCCCGTCCGCGCCCTCGTCCTCGGAGGAGGTGGGCTCGCCGGCATCGCCTGGGAGGTGGGCGTCCTCGTCGGGCTCGCCGAGGGCGGTGTCGACCTCGGGCTCGCCGACCGCATCGTCGGTACCTCCGCCGGCTCGGTCGTCGGGACACTCCTGGCCACGGGCGTCGACCTCGAGGCCGTGCACGCCGAGCACCGCTCCGGCGAGGCGGCCGGCACCACCGGGCCGCCGGCCACGCTGGACATGGAGGCCCTCGGCGCCGAGCTCGCCGCCGCGATGGACGGGGCGGCCGACGCGGGGGAGATGCGCGCCCGGCTGGGCGCCTGGGCCCTCGCCGCGGACACGCCGCCCGAGGCCGAGCGGCGCGCGATCATCGACGCCCGGCTGCCGGTGAAGGAGTGGCCCAAGACCGACCTGCGGATCACCGCGGTCGACGCCGGGACCGGCGAGCTCGCGGTCTTCACCCGCGACGCCCGGGTCGACCTCGTCGACGCGGTGGCCGCCAGCTGCGCCGTGCCCGGCGTGTGGCCGCCGATGACGGCCGGCAAGCGGCGCTACATCGACGGCGGCGTCGCGTCGATCGTGCACGTGGCGCGCGCCGACGACGACGGGTTCGAGATCCTGGGCCGGGCCGACCGCGTGCTCGTCGTCGCCCCGCTCGACCCCCCGGCCGGCGGGCCGTTCCGGTCGGTGGCCCAGGAGATCGAGCACCGGCAGGAGAGCCACCCGGACACGGACGCGGTCGCGGTCCTCGCCGACGAGACGTCGCTGGCCGCGTTCGGCACCAACGTCCTCGACCCCGCGACGATGCCGGAGTCCGCGCGCGCGGGCCGCGAGCAGGGCCGGGCCGCCGCGGACGAGGTCGCGCGGCGTTGGGCGTGAGCGCCCCGACCGCGACGACGGTGCGCCGCGGCGGCGCCCTCTCCGCGTTCGCGGTGCTGCTGCTGGCGGCGAACCTGCGCCCGCCGGTGGTCGGCGTCGCGCCGCTGGTCGACCAGGCGCGCGACGACCTGGGCGTCTCGAGCGGCGTGGCCGGTCTGCTGACCAGCCTCCCCGTGCTCTGCTTCGGCCTGCTCGCGCCGATCGCGCCGCGCCTGGCGCGCCGGTGGGGCCTCGAACGCCTCCTCGTGGCCGCGCTGGTGGTGCTCGCGGCGGGGATCGCGCTGCGCCTGGTGGACGCGCTGGCGGTCATCCTCGTCGGCAGCGTGCTCGTCGGGACGGCGATCGCGGTGGGCAACGTCAGCCTGCCGACGCTGGTCAAGCGCGACTTCCCGCACCGCACGGGCGCCATGACCGGCGCCTACTCGATGGTGCTGACCGGCGGCGGGGCGCTCGCCGCGGCGATCACCGTGCCCCTGCAGCGCGTCACCGGCCTCGACTGGCAGTACACGCTGGGGCTCTGGGGGCTGCTCGCGCTGGCGACGCTGCTGGTCTGGGCGCCCCGAGCGCGCCACCGCACGGTGCCGTCGCAGCCGGTAGGGGAGGCCGCGGCGATGCGCCGCGGTCTGCTGCGCGACCGGCTGGCCTGGCAGGTCACGCTGTTCATGGGCTTGCAGTCACTGCAGTTCTACGCGACGTCGGCGTGGATCCCGACGATCTACGTCGACGCCGGCCGCAGCCCCGCCGAGGCCGGGCTGCTGCTGTCGCTGGCCGGGATCGTGGGGCTCGTGTTCTCGGCGACGATGCCGTCGCTGGCGATGCGCCGGCCCAGCCAGAGCGCGCTGGTCACCGCGACCTGCGTGTTCTACGTCCTCGGCTACCTGGGGCTGATCGTCGCGCCCGGCACGCTGCCCGCGCTGTGGATGGTGCTGGTCGGCGTCGCCCAGGGCTCGAACATCGCGCTCGGGCTGCTGCTGATCACCCTGCGCTCGCCCGACACCGCGCACACCGCCGAGCTCTCGGCCATGGCGCAGGGCATCGGCTACACCCTCGCCGCGATCGGGCCGTTCGGCCTCGGCGCGCTGCACGACCTCACCGACGGCTGGACCGTGCCGCTGATCGTCATGACCGTGCTCGTCGTGCCCACCGCCCTCATGGGGATCGGCGCGGGGCGGGACCGGCACGTCCTGAGCTGACCAGCGCCCCGAGCCCGTCGAGCACCCGCGCGAGGCCGAAGCGCCACGCCCGGTCCGGGTCGCGGGCGGCGCCCGCGGCGGCCCCGGCCGCCGCGCCGACCCGCACGGCGCGGGGGAACCGCTCGGGGTCCAGCACCCGGGCGAGCACCGGCGCCCGCGCGGACCACCACGCCTGCGGGTCGTCCTCCGGCCCCGTGTCCTGCTCGGCGCGCGCGGCGGCCCGGCAGAAGTCGAGCAGGAAGGTCAGCGCGGCGTCGCGGTCGACGTCGTCGAGGCCCGCGAGCTCGGCGAGGTCGTCGCAGGCGGCCAGCTCGTGCTCGTACTTCGCCGTCTCGCCCGGTCCGAGCACGGGACGGGCGGGGTCGGCGCGCGCGGTCCAGGGGTGGGCGCGGTGCAGGGCGCGGTTCTCCTCGGCGACCGCGGTCAGCCGCTCGCGCCATGGCCGGCCCGCGGTGTCGGCGCGCGGCATGGCGGCGTAGGCGGCGTCGAGGGCGAGGTCGAGCAGGTCCTCGCGGCCCGGGACGTAGGTGTAGAGCGTCATCGGCGCGACGCCCAGCTCGGCGGCGAGCCGGCGCATGGTCAGCGCCTCGGCCCCGGCGGCGTCCAGCAGGGCCGTCGCGGCGGCGACCACCGCGTCGACGTCGAGCCCGCGGCGGGGTCCGCGAGGACGTGCCGGGGCGGGCTCGCGCCACAGGAGCGCCAGCGTGCGGGCGGGGTCGGTGGTCATCGCCGCCAGGGTCCCAGATGTTGGTGTACAACGTATGGTGTACGTCGTACGGAGAAAGAGGGTCTCGTGAAGGTCACCGCGTCCGCCGTCTCGATGAACGTCACCGACCCGGAGGCCTCCGCGGCCTTCCTGGTCGAGCACTTCGGCTTCTCCCACGCCATGGCCGCCGACGGCTTCGCCTCGCTCACGCGTCCCGACGCCGGCATGTCGGTGGTGTTCCTGCGCACCGGTCTGGCGACCCTGCCCGCCGACCAGCGCGACGAGCACGCGGCCGGGCTGATCCTCGCGTTCGAGGTCGACGACCTCGAGGGCGAGCTGGCCCGCCTCGAGGGTGAGGGCGTGGCGATCACGATGCCGTTGACGGCCGAGCCGTGGGGCGAGCGCGCGTTCCAGGTCCGCGACCCCAACCGCGTGATCGTGCAGCTGGTGGACTGGAAGGGGTAGCGGGTCGGCAGGATGGGGGCGTGGAGATCGCCCTGGCGTCCGTGCGCCCCGACTCGTCCGACGGCCTCGCCGCCCTGCGCGCCTACGCTGCGGAGCTCGCGCGACGCTGGCCCGACAAGGCGCCCGAGCCGCAGTGGACCGAGGAGTTCCTCGCCGACGACCCCCTCGCCCTCGTCCCGCCGTCGGGCATCTTCGTCATCGCCCGGCAGGGCGACCACGTCGTCGGGTGCGGCGGGCTGCGCTACGAGGGCGGCGACGTCCCGCCGGGCGCGGGGGAGATCAAGCGCATGTGGGTCGACCCGGAGGTGCGCGGACAGGGGCTGGGACGACAGCTGCTCGCGCACCTGACCGACCTGGCCCGCGAAGCGGGGCTGCGCCGGCTCGTGCTCGACACCGCCGACGACCTGCTCGAGGCGCGCTCGCTGTACACGAGCGAGGGGTTCGTCGAGACCGAGCCGTACAACGAGAACCCCTACGCCCACCACTGGTACAGCCGCGACCTGTGGTGAGCACGCTCGGGCTCGTCGACGACACCGTCAATTCGGGTGTGCGAGCCCGGGACCGGCACTCTCCGCGACGGCGGTGCGCGTGACCGCGAGTCCCTGCGATCTCTGTTGTTGGAGAGCGACGACGTAGGAGAACGCCGCCACGAGTGCCACGAGGATCAGGATGATGATCCCCACGGCGATCCAGGTCCCCAGGCGGGACGAGGGCGGCTCGCTCTCGGTGGGCGGGGGTGCCGCTGTGCCCCCGCCGATCACCGTCCTCGCGGCGGCGTCCTGCGAGCGATCCCATGAATCCGTCGAGGACTCCGTCGGGCGATGGGACTCCGCGACCCCCCGCGTCCCGAGCGACGGGCGCGGCTCAGCTCTTCCCGTCGGTCGGGGGACGAGGCCGCTCACGGCGTCTCGAGCGGCCGACGCGAGGGCTCCAGCGCTGGCGTACCGCTCCTCGGCGGCCTTGGCCAGGGCCGCCGCGATCACGTCGTCGACCGCTGGCGGGAGGCGTGGCACATAGTCGCTCGGCCGCGGCGGCGCCGTGTAGGTGTGCGCCCACATCATCTGCATGAGATCGCCACCGAACGGCGGGCGGCCGACGAGCAACTCGTAGAACATGCACCCGAGGGCGTAGACGTCGACGCGGTGATCGCCCTCCCCGGCGAAGCGTTCCGGGGCCATGTACGCGGTGGTCCCCGCCACCACGGAGGAGCTCAGACGGGAGGACTGGACGATGGCCGCGATGCCGAAGTCGATCAGGTAGACGAAATCGGTGCCCGCGCCCGGATCGTTGAGCACGACGTTCTGTGGCTTGACGTCGCGGTGGACCAGGCCCTCACGGTGCGCGGCGTCGAGCGCAGCGGCGACCTGGCCGATCAGGTCGGTGGCACGGGCGGGCTCCAAGCTCCCAGTGGTCCGCAGGTGGCTGGCGAGATCGACACCGTCGACCAGACGCATGTCGAGATACGGCTGTCCCTCGATCACCCCGTAGTTGTGGATCGGGATGACGTGAGGTTCACGCAGTTGCGCGGCGAGCTCCGCTTCACGCAGGAACCGACGGCGGGTGTCCGGGTCGTCGACCAATCCGGGAGGCAGTCGCTTGAGGGCGACGAGCGCCCGGTTCTTCCGAGTGTCGGCCGCCCGGTAGACCTCACCCATGCCGCCCCGGCCGACGAGCGACATCAGCTCGTACGGCCCGAAGCTCTCGCCCGCCACCGTCGCCCCCGCTTCCCGCAGACACGCTGATCGAGTCCGCGAAGAGACTAACGGCCGCTGGTGCGACGGATGTCCTTCGCTGCCGGGTCACCCCACCTGCCGCCAGCAGAACTCGAACACCAGCGCCCATTGGAACGCGCGCTGGGCGTTGTCGGCGGCGCCGCCGTGGCCGCCCTCGATGTTCTCGTAGTACTCGACGCGGTGGCCCTGCTCCCGCAGGCGCGCGACGGCCTTGCGGGCGTGGGCGGGGTGGACGCGGTCGTCGCGGGTCGAGGTCGTGACCAGCACCGGCGGGTAGGACGCGTCGGCCGACAGGTTCTGGTACGGCGAGTACTGCGCGATCCAGGCCCACTGCTCGGGCACGTCGGGGTCGCCGTACTCGGCCATCCACGACGCCCCGGCCAGCAGCAGGTGGAACCGGCGCATGTCGAACAGCGGCACCATCACCACGATCGCGCCGAACAGCTCGGGGTAGCGCGTGAGCATCACGCCCATGAGCAGCCCGCCGTTGCTGCCGCCGTGGATCGCGAGCTGCGGGGCCGTGGTGATCCCGCGCGTGACCAGGTCCCGAGCGACGGCCGCGAAGTCCTCGTAGGCGCGGTGGCGGTGCTCGCCGAGCGCGGCGGTGTGCCACGTCGGCCCGTACTCGCCGCCGCCGCGGATGTTGGCCACGACGTACGTGCCACCGCGGGCGAGCCAGCCGCGACCGACGATCCCGCTGTAGCCCGGCGTCAGGGCGATCTCGAAGCCGCCGTAGCCGGTCATCAGCGTCGGGCCCGGGGTGTCGGACGGCCGCCCGACGACGAAGTACGGAACGCGGGTGCCGTCGTCGGAGGTCGCGAAGAACTGGCGGACCTCGAGCCCCGCCGCGTCGAAGCGCGCGGGCGCGGTGCGCAGCACCTCGGGCTCCGGGTCCTCCGCGAGCCCCAGCTCGCCGCGCAGGAACGTCGAGGGCTGCGTGTAGCCGTCGGTGTCGAGGAAGTACTCGTCGCCGTTGTCGGGATCGACGCCGACCACGTCGACCGAGCCCAGGTCGGGGCCGGCCGGCAGCTCCCGGCGCGCCCAGTCGCGCCCGGGCGTGAGCACCTCGAGGCGCGTCACGACGTCGGTGAGCACCGCGAGGAGCAGGTGGTGGCGCGTCCAGGCGTGGTAGCTCAGCGAGCGGCTCGGGGTGGGGGCGAAGAGCACGCGCGCGGTGCGGTCGCCCGCGAGGTAGTCGTCGAGGTCGAAGCACAGCAGGGCGCCGGCCGGGTGCTCGGTCCCGCCGAGCGTCCACGGCGAGCGCGTCCGGACCAGGAGCCACTCGCGGTGCACGTCGGTGTCGGCGTCGGCGGGAACGTCGAGGAGCACCTGCGTCCCGTCCGGGCGCAGCAGGTACTCCTCGGTGGTGTGGAAGTCGGGGCTGCGGCCGACGAAGTCGCGCTCCCAGCCCTCGGTGTGGTCGTGGGCGGCGAAGGCCGACACGTCGGTCTCCGCGGCCTCGAACACGACCTCGGCCTCGGCGACGGGCTGCCCGCGCTTCCAGCGGCGCATGACCCGCGGGTAGCCGGACGTGGTGAGCGAGCCGGGCCCCAGGTCGGTGCCGACGAAGACGGTGTCGTCGTCGATCCAGCCGATCCGGCTCTTGGCCTCCGGCAGCGAGAAGCCGTCGGGCACCCACTCGAGACGGCCCAGGTCGTACTCACGCACGACCGTCGCGTCCGCCCCGCCGCGCGAGAGCTGCACGAGCGCGCGGTCGTGGTCGGGCCAGCGCACCCCCGCGCCGGACCACACCCAGTTCTCGTCCTCGTCGGTGGCCAGCGCGTCGACGTCGAGCAGCAGCTCCCAGTCGGGGTCGCCGGAGCGGTAGCTGTCCAGGGTCGTGCGCCGCCAGAGGCCCCGGGGGTGCTCGGCGTCCTGCCAGAAGTTGTAGAGCCGGTCGCCCCGGCGGCGCACGTAGGGGATGCGGTCGTCCGCGTCCAGCACGGCGCGCAGCTCGTCGCGCAGCTCCGCGAAGCGCTCGCCGCCGGTCAGCACGTCGAGGGACTCGGCGTTGCGCTCCCGGACCCAGGCCAGCGCCTCGTCGCCGGTGACGTCCTCGAGCCAGAGGTGGGGGTCGTCGGGGGAGGTCGTGTCGGCCGCGGGGGAGCTCACGCCCGCCATCCTCACCCATCGCCGGGGCGGGTCGCGCGGGGACCGGAATCCCGCCCGCGGCGCAGCAGGTCCCGCCACTCGGCCGCGCTCCAGTGCGCCGGCGCGGTGTCGGTGAGGAAGGTCCGCAGGGCCAGCAGGACCTCGCGCGGGTGGCTGTGGAACGGGAAGTGCCCGGCGCCCCCGAACACCTCGAGGCGGCTGCCGGGCATGGCCTCGTGCGCGAGCTGCGCGTGCCCGACGGGGACGATCATGTCGTCGGCGCCCCACAGGAGCAGGGTCGGCATGCCGGCCGTGAGGTAGCAGCGGTCGAGCATCGTGACGACCTGGCCGCGCCAGTCGACCACCGCGCGCAGCGTGCGCAGGAAGGCGCTGCGGCTGGTGGCGTCGGGCAGGGCGTCGACGACGCGGACGAGGTCCTCGGCGTCGCGGCCCAGGGGGTGGTCGAGGCGGGTCAGCGCCCACACGACCGCCTCGGTCTGCGCGCGCATGCCCGGCAGCCCGAGCATCCCGAGGACGAGCTGCGCGCCCGGCAGGGACGCCGCACGCAGGGCCGGGCTCACCGACTGCGAGACCCCGCCGGCGCCGATGAGCACGATCCGCTCGGTGCGCTCGGGGTACTGGTAGGCGAACTGCATCGCCACACCACCGCCCAGCGAGTGCCCGACGAGCGTCACGCGCTCGATGTCGAGCACGCCGAGCAGGTCGCGCATGCCGTTCGCGTAGGCGGCCACCGAGTAGTCGCCGCGCGGCTTGTCCGAGCCGCCGTGGCCGAGCAGGTCGGGGGCGAGCACGGTGTGGTCGCGGGCGAGGTCGTCGAGCAGCGGCCGCCACGTCGACGAGTCGTCGCCGATGCCGTGGATCAGCAGCAGGACCGGACCCGAGCCCGCCATGCGAAACGCCCGGCGGTACCCGTGCAGCGTGCGGTACTGCAGGGTCCACTCCTCGCCCGGCACGTCCCGCAGGACGGGTCCGGGCGAGGGTGGTCCCGACGGCGGGCGGCGCAGCAACACGGCCGGTCCGTGGCCTCCTCGGTCGTCGGCTCCGTCCCGCCGATCAGCGGGACGGGAAGCCTAGGGCCGTGGTGTGACGGACGATCACGACCGTGTTGCCGGCGCGTGACGCCGGGCCGGGTCACCCGGCCGTGGCGTCGTCGCCCGACGCGTCGGTCGGGTCCTGCGGACCCTGGGTGGGCTCGCCCGCCAGCAGCAGGTAGAGCTTGCGGCGGGTGTCGTCGAGCAGGCGGACCGCTTCGGCCACCTGCTCGTCGCGCCCGACCTGGGCGACCTGCGCCACCGCGCCCGCGAGCCCGCGGCCCGCCTCGCGCAGGGACGCGAAGCCGTCCTCGGCCGCCGCGGTGCTCCACACGGCGTCGAGCTCCTCGCGGCGCTCGTCGACGTGCGTGCGACCGGTGTCGGTCAGGTGGATCACCGAGCGGCCGTCGGCCTTCTCGGTGCGCACCAGGCCCTCGTCCTCCAGCTGCGAGATCGTCGGGTAGACCGACCCCGGGCTGGGGCGCCAGGAGCCGCCGGATCGCTCCGCGATCTCCTGGATGATCTGGTAGCCGTGCATCGGCTCCTGCGCGAGCAGCGCCAGCACCGCGGTGCGGACGTCGCCGCGCGAGCGCCGGCCGCGGTGTCCGCCGCGGGGCCCGCCCGGCCCGCCGGGGCCGAAGCCCCCGGGGCCGAAGCCGAACCCGCCCGGACCGCCGGGCCGCCCGAACGGGCCGCCGCGTCCTCCGCCGCCACCGCGCCGGAAGCGGCCGCGGGGACCGCCCACCATCTCGCCGAACGCGGCCCGGGCGAACCCACCGTGGCGGCGGGGGTCGTGCCCGTGCGGGCCGTGGCCGTGGGGCCGGTGGCCGCCCCGGTCGTCCTGTGTGTCCCAGCCTTCGCCGGGTGCATCATTCTTCATGTCGCTCCTCCTTCTTGGTTCGTTCGCGACACGTCAACGATATATCGTGACTGTCGCCGATGCAAGGTGCTGGGGGAGCGGGTGGTCGAGTCAGTGGTCGGCGGCGCGTTCCACGGTGACGGCGAGGGCGGCGAGCAGCTCGCGGGCGGCGTCGAGGCTCAGCTCCACGGCGACCCGGGCGCCGGGACCGCGCCCGGGGTTGAGGAAGTCGATGTTCACCGTGTGCTCGTCCGGAGCGTGGACGGGGTGGTCGTAGTAGACGGTCGCGGTCTCGAGCGGGAACCAGCCGTCGGGTCCCTTGCCGCTCGAGGCGGCGAGGGCGACCTTCTCGGTGCTGTAGGTGCACACGGTCAGGCCCCCTGGGTGGCGAGGTGGCGCGCGAGGAAGTCGCGGATGCGCTGCCAGCCGTCGACGGCGGCGGCGACGCGGTAGCTCGGGCGGTCGACGGAGAAGAAGGCGTGGCCGGCGTCGTCGTAGCGGTGGAACTCGTAGGTCTTGCCGTGCTCCTGGAGCAGCTTCTCCAGCTCGTCGACCTGCGCGGGGGAGGGGTAGGAGTCGTCGTTGCCGAACAGGCCCAGCAGCGGGGCCCGCAGCTCGCCGATCCGGTCGTCCAGCGGCCCGACCTTCAGCGGGAAGCCCTCGGGCGGGGTGCCGACGACGAAGGCGCCGTAGCAGTCGATCGCCGCCTGGACGTCGACCTCGATGCCCGCGAGCACGGACTGGCGCCCGCCGGAGCAGAAGCCGATGGTGGCGACGCGCCCGTTCGATGTCGGCAGGGAGCGCAGCCAGCGCGCGGCACCGGCGGCGTCGCCGACGAACCGCTCGTCGGGCACCCCGCCCTGCGCGCGGGCGGTGGCCGCCGCGTCGTCGGGGTCGGCGCCCGGGGCCTCGCGCGTGTAGAGGTTGGGGCAGATCGCGTGGTGACCCATCGTCGCGAACCGCCGGGTGATCTCCTTGGTGGCGGCGTCGTAGCCGGGCATGTGGTGGATGACGATCACGCCGCCACGGGGCGCGGCGTCCATCGGGCGCGCGGTGTACGCCTCGATCGCGTCGTCGCCGTGGCCACGGATGCCGATCGTCTCGGCCAGGACCGCGTCGTGCTGCACGGAGGACCTCCGGTGGTTCGGGGTGGGGGACCCGATCAGAGCACCCCGGGGGCCGGCGGGCAGGCCGGGTGCGAGGGTCGTCGGATTCGCCCGTGTCCCGCCCGCCGCCGCCGGGGGACCGCCCACCCGCCCGCCAGGCATCCCGGGCGGGGCGAGAGGGTATGCGCTGGACGCATCAGACGTTCCCCGCTGCAAACGATGGCGGGGTGGAGCAGGAGGAACACCGGATGGACCTGTCGCGCACCCGTGAGATCTTCGAGCGGCCGGGGCCGTTCGCGACGGTCTACCTGGAGGCCGTGCAGGCCGGCGAGAACTCCGCCAAGCAGGTCGCCCTGCGCTGGCGGGAGCTGCAGCACCAGCTGCAGCAGCAGGGCGCGGACGACAAGACGCTCGCCCCCCTCGACGAGGAGCTCGGTGGCGACCGCGCCGGCTCGATCACCGAGGTCGGGCGGGTGCTCGTGGCGTCCGCCGACGGCATCCTCTTCGACGACGAGGTCGAGGCCCTCGACGCGGCCGGCGACCTCGCGGTGTGGTCGCCGCTGCCCGAGCTCGGCCGCTACTACCGCAGCCAGACCGGCTCGGTGCGCGTGCTGCTCGCGGTGGTCGACCAGACCGGCGGCGACCTCTACCAGGTGATCGCCGACAACGCCGAGGGCGCGCGCGAGCTCTCCGAGGAGACGATCAAGGGCCAGGCGCTCGAGACCGTGCACAAGGCGCGCGGCGGCGGCCTCGGCAACCGCACGCGCCAGAACCGCCACGAGATGGCGTCGTACGAGAACGCCGACGCCGTGGTGGCGGGCATCCGCAGCGCGGTCAAGCAGTTCCGGCCCGAGGTGATCGCCCTGGCCGGCGAGATCCAGGGCCGCTCGGCCGTCCGCCAGGAGCTGCCGGGCGACCTCGCCGAGATCACCCGCGAGATCGAGGCCGGCAGCCGCGCCGCCGGTGCCTCGGAGGACGCGCTGGAGAGCGAGCTGCTCACCGTCGCCGGGACGCTCGCGACCGAGCGCGAGACCCGCGTGCGCGAGCGGTTCCAGGAGGGCAAGGGGCACGCCAACGCCGTCGAGGGTCTCGAGCCGGTGCTCGAGGCCGCCCGCACCGGCGCGGTGGACACGCTGCTGCTGGTCGACGGCCAGGAGGTGCCGGGCGAGCTCTACGTCGGCTCGTCGCCGGAGGCGATCTCCACCGACCCGGCGAACCTCACGCAGATCTCCGACACCGAGCCCGTCGCCCGCCCCGCCGAGCAGGTGCTGCTGCGCGCCGTCGGCGCACTCGGGGGCGACGTGCAGGTCCTGGGCGGCGGGACGTCGCTGCAGGACGGCGTCGGCGCGATCCTGCGCTTCCCGACCGGGAGCTGAACGGAGCAGTCGCTCTTGTCAGCGGAGTGGCGCTGCAGACACTCAACGTCTGCGGCGCCACTCCGCTGACATGTGGCCTGCGTCCGTTCAGCCCAGCAGGGCCGCGAGCTCGCGGGCCGCGGTGCGGGCGTCGCCCAGCGTGACGTAGGGCGCCGCGAAGCCGAAGCGCAGCAGGTCCGGAGGGCGGGCGTCGACCACCACGCCGCGCCGGGCCAGCGCCGCGCACAACCCCTGGGCGTCGCCGACCCGCACCGCCACGTGCCCGCCGCGACGCGCCTGCTCCCGGGGCGTCACCACCTCGACGCCCGCCGGCAGGTCGGCCAGGAACGCGTCGCCCAGGGCCAGCGACGCCGCGTGGACGCCGGCCAGGTCCACCCCGTCGAACACGTCGAGCGCCCCGTCGAGCGCGAGCAGCCCGAGCATCGGCGGCGTGCCCACCCGCAGGCGCCCGACACCCGGCGCCGGCGTCCACGCCTCGGTCATCGCGAACGGGTCGGCGTGCCCCGTCCAGCCCGTCAGCGGAGGGTCGAGGACGTCGTGGTGGCGCTCGGCGACGTAGGCGAACGCCGGCGCGCCCGGGCCGCCGTTGAGGTACTTGTACGTGCAGCCGACGGCGAGGTCCACGCCGAGCGCGTCGAGCTCCACCGGCACCACGCCGGCGGCGTGCGACAGGTCGGCCACCACCACCGCCCCGGCCTCGTGCGCCCGCGCCACGATCGCGCCGAGGTCCCAGCGCTCCCCGGTGCGGAAGTCCACCGCGGGCACGGCCACCACCGCGGTGCGCCCGTCGGGGGCCATGGCGGCCGGCGACGCGGTCTCCAGGGTCAGCCGCGTCAGCCGCGCCACCGAGATCGCGAGGTAGCGGTCGGTGGGGAAGTGGCCGGCGTCGGAGAGCAGCACCGTGCGGTCGGGGCGCAGGCGCGCGGCGGCGACGAGCAGGCCGAAGAGCTGCACCGACGTCGAGTCGCCGACGACGACCTGCCCGGCCGCCGCCCCGACCAGCGGGGCGATCCGGTCCCCGAGCCGCCGAGGCGCCTCCCACCACCCGCAGTCCTCCCAGCCGGCGACGCCGACCGCCGCCCACTGCTCGTCGACCGCCGAGAGCAGCGCCCGCCGGGCCGCGTGGGGCTGGGCGCCGAGGGAGTTGCCGGCGAGGTAGACCGCGTCGCCCTCGTCGGGCGCGCGGGGCAGCGCGAACTGCTCGCGCGCCCAGCCGGGCTCAGGCGAACTGTTCGAGAGCACGGATCTTGTTCGTCGCGTCGAGGGCCGCGACCTTGTAGGCCTCGGAGAGCGTCGGGTAGTTCAGGACGGCGTCGACGAGGTAGTCGACGGTGCCGCCGCAGCCCATGATCGCCTGCCCGATGTGCACGAGCTCGGTGGCCGACGTCCCGAAGACGTGCACCCCGAGCAGCGCGTGGGTGTCGGGCGAGACCAGCAGCTTGAGCATGCCGTAGTCGTCGCCGACGATCTGGCCGCGCGCGAGCTCGCGGTAGCGCGAGATGCCGACCTCGTAGGGCACCGCCGCCTCGGTGAGCTCGGCCTCCGTGGCGCCGCAGTAGCTGACCTCGGGGATCGTGTAGATCCCGAACGGCGCCACCTCGGCCATGGAGTGCACCGGCTCGCCGAACGCGTGGTACGCCGCCTGCCGGCCCTGCTCCATCGACGTCGCCGCCAGCGCGGGGAAGCCGATGACGTCGCCGACGGCGAAGATGTGGGGCACGGCGGTGCGGAACTGGTCGTCGACCTTGAGCCGGCCGCGCGCGTCGGTCTCGAGCCCCGCGCGTTCCACGGCCAGCTCCTCGGTGACGCCCTGGCGCCCCGCGGAGTACATGACGGTCTCGGCGGGGATCTTCTTGCCCGACGCCAGCGTCGTCACGGTGCCGCGCTCGGAGACCGAGACGCCGGCGACCTCCTCGCCGAAGCGGAAGGTGACCGCGAGGTCGCGCAGGTGGAACTTCAGCGACTCGACGACCTCGGCGTCGCAGAAGTCGAGCATCGTCGGGCGCCGCTCGACGACCGTCACGCGCGTGCCGAGAGCGGCGAACATCGAGGCGTACTCGATGCCGATCACCCCGGCGCCGACGACGACCATGCTCGCCGGGATGTTCTCCATCGCGAGGATGCCGTCGGAGTCGACGACGCGACGGTCGTCGAACTCCACCTCCGGCGGGCGCGCCGGCCGCGTGCCGGTGGCGACCACGATGTTCTCGGCGGTGACGTGCTGGTGCTCCCCGCGCCGGTCACCGCGCACCTCGAGGGTGTGCTCGTCGACGAAGCGGGCGGCGCCGGAGAGCAGGTCGACCCGGTTGCGCTGCAGCTGCGCGCGGATGACCTCCTCCTCGCGCCCGATGACGAAGTGGGTGCGCGCGAGCAGGTCCTGGACGGTGATGTCCTGCTTGACCCGGTAGCTCTCGCCGTAGAGCCCGCGCATGGCGTAGCCGGTGAGGTAGAGGACGGCCTCGCGCAGCGTCTTCGACGGGATCGTGCCGGTCTGCGTGCAGACGCCGCCGATCATGCCGCGGCGCTCGACGACGGCGACCCGGCGGCCGAGCTTCGCCGCGGCGATCGCCGCCTTCTGCCCGCCGGGGCCCGAGCCGATGACCAGCAGGTCGTAGTCGTGGCGTGGGGGCTCGGGGCGCGCGTCGTGCGGGGCCTCGCTCGGGGGATCCACCGGGTGCACGGGCCCACCCTCGCCGTCGCGCGGGACCCGGGGCAAGCCGATCTCCGGTGACGGGCTCGTGACGAGTTGTCCACAGGCCCGCGGACCCGCGGGATCCGCCGGGACCCCGCCCGCGTCGGAACCCGTGTGAGCACCGACCACCGCCCCCTCGCCCCCGTCCCCGAGCAGCCCCTGCGGCTGCGCCTGCACGAGCCCGGCGAGCTCGTCGCCGCCGTGCCCCACCTGCTCGGCTTCCGGCCCGCCGAGTCGCTCGTGCTGGTCGCGGTCCACGGCACGGGCCGGCGGCGCCGCCTGGGCGTCGTGGCGCGCGCGGACCTGCCGCCGCCCGACGACGTCGTCACCGTGGTGGCGGCGTGCGCCGACCGGTTGGTGCCCACCGGCCCCGAGGAGGTCACGGCGATCGTGGTCGCCGAGCCGGGGGAGCCGGACCCCGTCGCGCCCCCGCGCCCCGACGTCGCCGACGCCGTGCGCGACGTCTTCACCGCCGACGGCGTGGCGGTGCCCAGCCGGCTGTGGGTGCCGCGCGTCGCTGCCGGCGCGACGTGGCGGTGCTACCCGCCGTGCGACTGCCGCGGCGAGGTCGCGGCCACCGACGACTCCCCGGTGGCCGCCGCCTCGGCCTGGCTCGGGCACGTCACCTACGGCTCCCGCGACGAGCTGGAGGCCTCGCTCGCGCCCGCCGCCCCCGACCCGCGGCTGCGGGCGCGCATCGACGCCGAGGGACGGGCCGCCGTGCTCGACCGCGAGCTGGGCGGTCCCGCGGCGGCCCGCCGCGACCTCGACGCCGTGGTCGCGGCGCGCCGCGAGGTGGCGGCGGGCCGGGTGCTCGGCGACGCGGAGCTGGCGCAGGTCGCGGTGGCGCTGTGCGACCCGCTGGTGCGCGACACCGTGCTCGGCTGGTCGGTCGACGACGACGAGGCGCTGGCGTCTTCCGCGGAGCGGCTGTGGACGCTGCTGGTGCGCGCGCTGCCCGCCCCCGAGGTCGCCGAGCCCGCGGTGCTGCTCGCGTGCGCGCTGCTCGTGCGCGGCGGGTCCGCGCTCGTCGGCGTCGCCCTCGAGCGCGCCCGCGACGCCGACCCCGCCCACCGGCTGTCCGGGCTGGTCAGCGCCCTGCTCACCACCGGTGCGGGCCCGGCGGCGGTGCGGGAGGTCGTGCGCGACGCGGCCGCTGAGTCGGCGGCACGTCTGGGTGCCGGGTGAGGGGGTGCCTCAGGCGCGCGACCGGGCGAACGCCCAGGCGTCGGCCACGATGCCGTCGAGGTCGGTGTGGGTCGGCTTCCAGCCCAGGAGGTCCCGGGCGCGGGCGGAGGAGGCCACGAGCACGCCCGGGTCGCCGGCGCGGCGGGGCGCGGTGCGCGCCGGGATCGGGTGCCCGGTGACGCGGCGGCACGCCTCGATCACCTCGAGCACCGAGAAGCCGTGGCCGTTGCCGAGGTTGCACACGAGGTGCCCGACGGCGGATGCCTCGCCGCGGGCCAGCAGGTCGAGGGCGAGCAGGTGGGCCTCGGCGAGGTCGTCGATGTGGATGTAGTCGCGGACGCACGTGCCGTCCGGGGTCGGCCAGTCGTCGCCGTAGACCGCGATCTCCTCGCGCTGCCCGAGGGCCACCTGGAGCACCAGCGGGATGAGGTGGGTCTCGACGGTGTGCCGCTCGCCCAGGGCCGGGACACCGGTCGCGTCGTCACTGCCGGAGAGGGTGCCGTGCGCGCCCGCGACGTTGAAGTAGCGCAGGCTCACCGCCCCGAACGCACCGCCCGAGGCGGCCGCGTAGTTGGCGATCGCCAGGTCGACGGCCAGCTTGGTGGCGCCGTAGGTGTTGGTCGGCCGGGTCGGGGCGTCCTCGGAGATCGGCGACGACTCCGGCTCGCCGTAGGTGGCGGCGCTGGACGAGAACACCAGGCGCGGCACGCCGTGGCGGCGCAGGGCGTCGAGCAGCGCGACCGTGGTGACGACGTTGCCGTGCCAGTACTTCGCCGGCTGCTCGGTCGACTCGCCGACCAGCGAGCGGGCCGCGCAGTGCACCACCCCGTCGACGTCCCCGGAGCCCAGCACCTCGTCGGCGACCTCGGCGACGTCGCCCACCACGAGCCGGGCGCCCTCGGGCACGGCGTCGCGGTGCCCGGTGGTGAGGTCGTCGATCGCCACCACGTCGTGCCCGGCGTCGAGCAGGTGCCGCGCGCACACACTGCCGACGTACCCTGCCCCGCCCGTGACCACCAGCGTCATGGCGGCCAGTGTGCCAAGGGCGGATCCGCTACTGCGCGCGCACCAGCACCGCGTGGGCCACGAGCGGGTCGACCTCGGCCTGGTTGCCCTGGTGCCCCACGCCGACGGCGTCGCCGAAGCGCGGGATGGCGACGACGTCGACGTCGCTGCCGGGCAGCACGCCGGCGCTCTTGAGGTGCGCCATGAGCGGCTCGTTGAGCTGGATGTGCTCGGCGATGCGGCGCACCTCGACCTTGCCGCCGCCGCTGCGGGCGAACTCGTCGAGACGCACGAGCCCGGCGTCGTCGGGCGTGGGCGTGCGCATCGGGGCGGTGATCTCGCCGTCGATCTCGGTGCCGCTGCGCAGCGCGTCGAGACCGGGGATCGGGTTGCCGTAGGGGGACACCGAGGGCTCGCCGAGCAGGGTGAACAGCTTGCGCTCGACCGCGTCGCTCATCACGTGCTCCCAGCGGCACGCCTCGACGTGGACGTGCTCCCACTCGAGCCCGATGACGTTGACCAGCAGCAGCTCGGCGAGGCGGTGCTTGCGCATCACGGCCACCGCCTTGGCGCGTCCGCCGGGCGTGAGTTCGAGGTGGCGGTCGCCCGCCACGTGCACGAGGCCGTCGCGCTCCATCCGGGCGACGGTCTGGCTCACGGTGGGGCCGCTCTGCTCCAGACGCTCGGCGATGCGGGCTCGCAGGGGGACGACCCCTTCCTCCTCGAGCTCGTAGATCGTCCGGAGGTACATCTCGGTGGTGTCGATGAGGTCGTTCATGTCCACCCCTTTCCGCTGCTCCATGCTACCGAGCCCGTCGACACCGGGCGGCGGTGACGCCCTGTGGCAGGGCACGATCGCGGAATGACCACCACACCGACGTCACCGGGTCCCCTGCCCACTCCGGTCGTGGGGGTCGACTGGCTCCGCGAGGCCCTCACCCGGGACGAGGGACGCCCCGTGGTCCTCGACGTGCGGTGGACGCTGCGCCCGCCGCCGAAGACGGCCAAGGAGCGCAAGGCCGCGGCGCGCGAGGACCCGCCCGGTCTGGTCGAGCACGACGCGGGGCACGTGCCGGGGGCGGTGTACGTCGACCTCGACACCGAGCTCGCCGGGCCGCCCGGACCGGCCGGCCGCCACCCGCTGCCCGACCCCGACGTCGTCGAGGAGACGCTGCAGCGCGCGGGCGCCGGGCCGGACTCCGAGATCGTCGTCTACGACGGCGGCGACGGCATGGCCGCCGCGCGCGCCTGGTGGGTGCTGCGCTGGGCCGGGGTGCGCGCCGACCGGGTCGCGGTGCTCGACGGCGGGTGGCCCGCCTGGACCGCGGCGGGCGGCGAGGTCGTCGCGGGCGGCGAGGGCGTGCGCCGCCCCGGCCGGCTGCGGGTCGACGCGGGGCGGATGCCCGTCCTCACCGCGGAGGCGGCCGCCGGCGTCGCGGACGCGTCCGAGGGCGTCCTGCTCGACGGGCGGGCGGCCGCGCGCTTCCGTGGCGAGACCGAGCCGATCGACCCGGTCGCGGGCCACGTGCCGGGGGCGGCGAACCTGCCGGCCGCGTCGCTGCTCGGCGACGACGGCCGCTGGCGGGCGCCCGAGGACGCCGCCGCGGCGCTGGGCCCGCTGGTCGAGGGTGCCGGGGCGGTCGGGGCCTACTGCGGCTCCGGGGTGAGCGCGGCGATGCTCGTGCTCGGGCTCGAGCACGCGGGCCTGCGCCCGTCCGACGACCCCGCCGCGCTCTACGTCGGGAGCTGGTCGCACTGGTGCGGCACAGGACGAGCCGTCGAGACCGGTCCCGGTACCGTCGCCCCGTGACCAGCTCCGGGGCGCCGACGATCGATCCGGCCCGCGTGGCCGTGGTGTGGGACGAGAGCCTGCTCGGCTACAAGCTCTCCGAGTCCCACCCCCTGCACCCGGTGCGCCTCGACCTCACGATGCGCCTCGCGCGCTCGCTCGGGGTGCTCGAGGGCGTCGACCTGCTGACCCCGACGATGGCCCCCGACGAGGAGCTGCGCAGGGTCCACGTCGCCAGCTACCTCGACGCGGTGCGCGCCGCCCCGGAGCACGGCGACGACATCGCCCACCAGCTCGGGACGTCGGACAACCCGATCTTCCCGGGCATGCACGAGGCCAGCGCCCTGGCCACCGGGGCGTCGATCGTCGCGGCCCGCGAGATCGCCGAGGGCCGCGCCGACCGGGCCGTGAACATCGCCGGCGGGCTGCACCACGCGATGGCCGACCACGCCTGGGGCTTCTGCGTCTACAACGACTGCGCCGTGGCGATCTCGTGGCTGCTCGACCACGGCTACGAGCGCATCGCCTACCTCGACACCGACGTCCACCACGGCGACGGGGTGCAGGCCGCGTTCTACGACGACGACCGCGTGCTGACGATCTCGATGCACCAGCACCCGCGCACGCTGTGGCCGGGCACCGGCTTCCCCTCCGAGCTCGGTGGCGGCACGGCCTCGGGCACGGCGGTGAACCTGGCGCTGCCGCCGGGCACCCGCGACGCCGGCTGGCAGCGCGCCTTCCACGCCGTGGTCCCGTCGCTGTTGGGCGCCTTCCGGCCGCAGATCCTCGTCACCCAGTGCGGCGTCGACACCCACCACGAGGACCCGCTGGCCGACCTGTCGCTCTCGGTCGACGGGCACCGCGCGATCTACCGGCACCTGCGCCGGCTCGCGGCCGAGTACAGCGACGGCAAGTGGCTCGCCCTCGGCGGGGGCGGTTACGGGCTCTACCGCGCGGTACCCCGGTCCTGGACCCACCTGCTCGCCACCGTGCTCGACCGTGACGTCGACCCGGCCCGCCCGCTCCCCGCGGACTGGACGTCGTACGCGTCGACCAAGTCCCGCCGCCCGCTGCCCACGTCGATGACCGAGGAGGCCCCGACCGACTTCGAGCGGTGGGGCGGCTTCACCGAGGTCGAGGTCGACCCCTTCCTGCTCGAGACCCGCCGCGCGGTCTTCCCGCTGCACGGCCTCGACCCCGCGGACACCCGCGACTGACCCCCACCGAGGGCGAGGAATGACCGACACGGCGGACCCCGACGCCACGACCGCTGAGGTCCGGGCGATCCCCGGCGCTCCCTACCCGGCCCACTGGGAGGCCGACGTCGTCGCCTCCGACGGGGCGACCGCGCACCTGCGCCCCATCTCGGCCGACGACGCCGACGACGTGGTGGCCTTCCACGCGCGGCTCTCGGACCGGACGCGCTACTTCCGCTACTTCAGCCCCTACCCGCGCATCCCCGAGCGCGACCTCAAGAACTTCGTCGAGGTCGACCACCACGACCGCGTCGCCCTCGTGCTCTGGCTCGGCCGGGAGATCATCGCGATCGGCCGCTACGTGCGGCTCGCGCAGACCGGGGCCGCCGAGGTGGCGTTCGTCGTGCGCGACGACCACCAGGGCCGCGGGCTGGGCTCCATCCTGCTCGAGCACCTCGCGGCCGCCGCCCGCGAGTGCGGGCTGACGCGCTTCGTCGCCGAGGTGCTCACCGAGAACCACCAGATGGTGCGCGTGTTCCGCGACGCGGGCTTCGAGGTCAGCCGGGCGCTCGAGGGCTCGACGCTGCACCTGGAGTTCGACGTCGCCTCGACGTCGAAGTCCCGCGAGGTGCAGCTCGCCCGCGAGCAGCGCTCCGAGGCCCGCAGCGTCGCAGGAGTCCTCGCCCCGCGGTCGGTGGCCGTCGTGGGCGCCTCGCCGGACGAGAACAAGATCGGCCAGGTCGTGCTCGCGAACCTGCTGCGCGGCGGGTTCACCGGCCCCGTCTACCCGGTGCACCCCGAGGCCCGGTCGGTGCGCGGCGTGCGCGCCTACCCGACGGTCACCGACATCCCCGACGACGTCGACCTCGCGGTGCTGGCGGTGCCGCCCGACGAGGTGCCCGGGGTGTTCGACGCCTGCCTCGAGAAGGGGGTGCGCGGGCTCGTCGTCATCACCTCCGGGTTCGGCGAGACCGGGCCGACGGGGCTGGCGGCGCAGCGCGAGCTCGTCACCACGGCCCGGGCCAACGGGATGCGCGTGGTGGGGCCCAGCGCGCTCGGCGTCGTCAACCGGGCCGCCGCGGTGTCGCTCAACGCCTCGCTGGCCCCGACCCTGCCCCCGCCCGGCCGCGTGGGGTTCTTCAGCCAGTCCGGGGCGCTGGGCATCCAGATCCTCGCGGCGGCCGCCGAGCGCCGCCTCGGGCTGTCGACGTTCGTCTCGGCCGGCAACCGCGCCGACCTGTCGGGCAACGACCTGCTCCAGTACTGGGACACCGATCCCGACACCGACGTCGTGCTGCTCTACCTCGAGTCGTTCGGCAACCCACGCAAGTTCGCCCGGCTCGCCCGGCGCCTGGCGCGGCGCAAGCCGGTGGTGGCGGTCAAGAGCGGCCGCCACGTCGCCGCCGCGCCGGGACTGGCGGCCGCCGCCCAGCCGATCGACGACGCCGCGGTCGGGGCGGTGTTCGACCAGTCCGGGGTCATCCGGGTCGACTCGGTCGACGAGCTGTTCGACGCCGCCCAGCTGCTGGCCCACCAGCCGCTGCCGCCGGGCCCGCGCGTGGGCATCGTCGGCAACTCGACGGCCCTGGGCGTGCTCGCCGCGGACGTCGTGCTCGCGCAGGGGCTCTTCCTGGCCCGCGACCCCGTCGACCTCGGTACGTCCGCCGGGGCCGACGTTCTGCACGCCGCCGTGGCCGACCTGCTCGCCGACGACCAGTGCGACGCGCTCGTCGTCGTGTTCGTCCCGGCGATCACGACCGACCCGACGGACCACGCGCGCGCGCTCGCCGCCGCCGTGCGCGGCGCCGAGAAGCCGGTGGTGTCGACGTTCCTGGCCTCGGAGGGCGTGCCCGAGGTGCTCGAGGTCTCCGACGGCGACGGCGGCGGGCCCCAGCGGGGCAGCATCCCGTCCTACCCGAGCCCGGAGCGCGCGGTCCTCGCGCTGGCCCGGGCCGTGCGCTACACGCAGTGGCGCTCGCGGCCCGTCGGCGCGTTCGTCGTGCCCGAGGGCGTCGACGTCGAGGCCGCCCGCGCGCTCGTCGCCGAGATCGCGCCGAGCCCGCGCACGCTGCTCACCGACGAGCAGGCCGACGCGCTGCTGCGCTGCGTCGGGGTGGTGGTGGCGCCGTTCCGCCGGGTGCGCTCGGCCGAGGACGCCAACGCCGTGGCCCGCGAGCTGGGCGGCGCGGTGGTGCTCAAGACCGCCGACCGGCGCTGGCGGCACCGCTCCGACCTGCGCGGGGTGCACGTCGGGCTCACCGAGGCCCAGGCCATCGCCACGGCCTACCACCAGCTCGTCGAGCTGTCGGGCTCCGACGAGGTGTACGTGCAGGTCCAGGCGCCGCCCGGCATCCCGTGCGTCGTCGAGGTCCGCGATGACCCGTCGTTCGGCTCGCTGATCTCGTTCGGCCTGGCCGGTGTGGTGGGGGAGCTGCTCGGCGACCGCGCCTACCGCGCCACACCGCTGTCGACGATGGACGCCGCGACGCTGGTCCGCGCGCCCCGCGCGGCGCCGCTGCTCGACGGCTACCGCGGCGCCCGCCGGGCGGACCTGCCCGCGCTCGAGGACCTGGTGCTGCGCATCGGCGTGCTCGCCGACGCGGTGCCGGAGATCCGCTCGCTCGTGCTCGACCCGGTGCTCGCCGCCGAGCGGGGCGCGCACGCCACCGGCGTGACCGTGGTGCTCGGCCCGCCGCCGGGCCCCCGCGACGGCGGTCCGCGCCGTCTGCGCTGACCGGGTGCGCTGCCGCGCAGGTGAGCACTTCTCGGTGCCGGAGCACCGAGAGGTGCTCACGTGCACGCAGTGCACCTCGAAGGAGTGACCGCGCCGGGGCGGCGTGACGCCCCGGCGCGCCCTACCGTTTCCCGGACCATGAGCACCCCCTCGGCGTCGGCCCGCGCGGCGCTCGCGCTCGTCCGCGGCGCCCTGCGCCCGGTCCTGCTCGCGGCCGCGCTGACCGGTGGGGTCCTGCTGGCCGCGGGCTGCGGCGGGCCGGGGGAGGAGGCGCCGCTGCCCGAGTCCTCCACCCTGCCGACGGCGGCACCGCCGGACTCGGGGGGTACGCGACCGGTGCCCACGACGCCCGACCCGCTGGTGGCGACCCCGCCCGCCGGGGCCACGGCCCTGCCGGCCGCGCGGGTGGACGCGTCGGCGCTGCCCGCGGGGCTGGCGCCGCTGGTGTGGACGCGCGACGACCGGACGGTCGGGGCCTACGGGCGCGGCGGGGGGTGCACGGACGCACGGCTGGAGGTCGTCGAGCAGGGACCCGAGCGGGTCGTGCTGCGCGTGGTGCAGTTCAGCACCGGCCCGGGACCGTGCACGCGGGAGCTGATCTATCCGCCGCTGGAGGCGGCGCTCGAGGCGCCGCTGGGGGAGCGCCCGGTGGTGCTCACGGGCGTCGTGGCCTGAGGCCCGATCAGCCGAGGGGGAGAAAATGCCGGAAGACCGGGCCGGCCCCCGACCGTCCCGGTCTCCCGTCGCCGACGGGCACCCGGATCGCGGGTCCGTCACGTGGTCTGTGGCCGGGCCGGAGGACTCCACGTGAGTGGAGTCACACCCGGCCCGTGCTGGTCGGCCTGCCGTTACCGGCGAGTCACCGTCAATGCGGAGTTCGGGCGGAACGCACCGGACCGATCCCGTCACGGTGCGTCCCCGAACGCCCGGTCGGCCCCTCGCGGGGCCGGCCGGGTCAGCTGGCCGCGTAGTCCTTCAGCCGGCGGGCGCGGTCGCCGTCGCGGAGCTTGACCATGACCTCGCGCTCGATCTGGCGCACCCGCTCGCGGGAGAGCCCGAACTGCCGGCCGATCTGGTCGAGCGTGCGCGGCTGGCCGTCGTCGAGGCCGTAGCGCAGCCGGATGACGTTCTGCTCGCGCTCGTCCAGCGTCGCGATGACGCGGCGCATGTCGTCGTGGAGCAGGCCCGAGATGACCGTCGACTCGGCGTCGGTGGCCTCGGCGTCCTCGATGAAGTCCCCGAGCGGGGCCTCCTCCTCGGACCCGACCGGCATGTCCAGGCTCACCGGGTCGCGGCTGTGGTCGAGCAGGTCGGCGACCTTCTCGACCGCGATGCCCGACTCCTCGGCCAGCTCCTCGTGCGTGGCCTCGCGGCCGAGGGTCTGGTGCAGGTCACGCTTGATGCGGGCCAGCTTGTTGACCTGCTCGACCAGGTGGACGGGCAGGCGGATGGTGCGGGCCTGGTCGGCCATGCCGCGGGTGATCGCCTGGCGGATCCACCACGTGGCGTAGGTCGAGAACTTGAAGCCCTTCGCGTAGTCGAACTTCTCGACCGCGCGGATCAGGCCGAGGTTGCCCTCCTGGATCAGGTCCAGCAGCGGCATGCCGCGGCCGGTGTAGCGCTTGGCCAGCGAGACGACCAGGCGCAGGTTGGCCTCGAGCAGGTGTGCGCGCGCCCGCCGGCCGTCGCGGACCACGGCCCGCAGGTCGGTGGCGCGCTGGCCGTCGACGTCCTCGGACTCGAGCAGGTGCGCCGCGTACACGCCCGCCTCGATGCGCTTGGCGAGCTCCACCTCGTCGGCGGCCGTCAGCAGCGCGGTCTTTCCGATACCGTTGAGGTAGACGCGGACGAGGTCCGCTGCAGGGCCCTGGGCGTCGAGGTCGCTCTCCGAGGGAACGGCCGCGTCGGGGCCGGTCTGCGGTGCGAGTGTCGCCGTCATTGCTTCCTCCCTGCGCGGCGCTGAGATGCTGGGGCGCCGCGTCATCTGGTCGAACGCGTCGAGGGCGGCGTTCGTTCCCGGCCTGGGATACAACAGGGGGATGCCCGGTGTGGCGCGCACGACGCATGGCGCGCGCCACCGTCCGACAACCGTTCGGCTACACCTCGACAAGCACCGTGAACGGTCCGTCGTTCGCTGACTCGACCCGCATGTCGGCCCCGAACTCGCCCTCCGCGACGCTCGCCCCGCGGCCCCGCAGCGCGGCCACGACGGCGTCCACGGCGTCGCGGGCCGCCGCGGGCGGCGCGGCCGCCGACCACGACGGCCGCCGGCCCTTGCGGGTGTCGCCGTAGAGCGTGAACTGGCTGACCACCAGCAGGCCCGCGCCCGTCTCGGCGCACGAGCGCTCGTCGCGCAGCAGCCGCAGCTCGTGCAGCTTGCGCGCCATCGCCGCGGGCGCCTCGGGCCCGTCGTCGCGGTGCACGCCGAGCAGGACGAGCAGCCCGGGCTCGGTGAGCTCGCCGACCACCGCGTCGTCGACCACCACCCGCGCCCACGACACGCGGCTCACGACGGCTCTCACCGGGCCGCCCCCCTCACCGGGCCGCCCCCCTCACCGCGCCGCCCCCTCACCGGGCCGTCAGCATCCCGTGGCGCACGAGGTCCCGGACGACGGGCAGCGCGGCGCGGGCGAGCTCGGCGGCGTCGCGCCCGTGGGCCAGCGCGAGCAGGTCGAGGAGGTCGCGCAGGGGCAGGTGGCCTCGGCAGCCCGCGAGCAGGGCGACGCCCAGCTCGTCGACGTCGTGGCGCCACGGCGGGCCGTCGAGGCGCACCAGCGTCGCCGCGACCGGGGACCACCCCTCGTCGGTGGACACCAGCCCGCGCTCGAGGGCGACCGTCTCGGGCACGAGCAGCCGCTCGTCGAGCAGGGCGTCGCCGGGCCGGTCGGCCAGCCAGGCGGTGCGGTCGAGCCACGCCTCGATCTCGGGGCCGAGCGGGTCGTCGTGGGACTGGCGCAGGTCCTCGCAGACCACCGTCCCCGCGACGTCCGGGGCCGTGCGCCGCAGCGTGACGAAGCCGAAGCCGATCGCGCCCACCCCGGCCCCCGCGAGCCAGTCCAGCCACCGCTCCGAGAGCTCCGTGCCCTGCGGCGAGGCGGGGTCGACGCCCGCGTCGCGCAACCACGTGCCGACGTGCAGGGCCGGATCGGCGACGTCGCGCTGCACCACCCAGGCGTCCAGCCCGCCCGGGGTGGCCGCCGCCGCGGCCTGCGCGAGCCAGGTGCGGGGGCGCTCGGTCCAGTCCTCCGAGGCGATCAACCACGACGCGAGCAGCTGGGCCACGCCGCCCTCGGCCAGGTACCCGGGCAGCCGGCCGACGAGCAGCGCGCTCGCGCCGTCGCCGCCCAGCCCGGCGTCGCGGTAGACGTGCTCGACCTGCGGCGGGCCCGGCACGAACGGCGGGTTGCTGACGATCTGGTCGAACCGGCGGCCCGCGACCGGCTCGAGCCACGATCCGGCGAGGCACGCGACCTCCGCCCCGGAGAGCGCGAACGTCACCCGCGCCATCGCCAGCGCGCGCTCCGAGACGTCGGTGGCGGTCAGCGACCGTGCGTGGCCCGAGGCGTGCAGGACCTGCACCCCGCACCCGGTGCCCACGTCGAGCAGGGTGTCCACGGGCCGGCGCACCATCGCCCGGGCCAGCGACATCGACGCCGCCCCGGTGCCCAGCACGTGCTCCCGGTCAGCGGTCCGGCCCCCGGGCGCCACCTCCAGGTCCGACAGCACCCACCACGGCGGCGCGTCGGGGAGGCCGGCGTCGGCGTGGGGACGCAGGTCCAGGGCGGCGGCGACCTGCCCGTCCTCGGTCCGCAGCAGCCCCGCAGTCACCGCCTCGTCGAGGTCGACGGGGTCGAGCGCGGCGGCCACCTCGGCGCGGGGCAGCGCGTCACCGAGCAGGAACAGGCGCACCAGCGTGCCCGCGTCCCCGGCGGCGCGGACCGCGCGGCGCGCCGGTGTCGTCTCCCCGCGGTCCAGCGCCGCGCGGGCGCCGGGACCCAGCAGCGCCGCGACCCCGTCGACGGTGAAGCCCCCGCGGATCATGGCGAGGCGTAAGCCACGCCACATTCGGGCACTACGCACGTCGACCCCGTCGACGTGGACACGGTCCGGGTCGGTGAGGTCGGGCACAGGGGAGATCGTCACACCCGCAGGTGGCGACGATCTCCGCCACCCGGTCCCGGCCCCTCCGATCGCACCGTTGCCGCAGACGGGGATGTGCGTGACGCTGCGCACAACAGCAGTGGCACCGGCGGTCCTGTGGCGCCCGCCGGTGTGCGGACGACGACCGGGAGGCACACGCGGATGTCGGAGCAGTCGACGACCACCAGCCAGGAGGGGAAGACGTACTCGCCGGACCCCGAGCTGTCGAAGACGGCGAACGCCCGGCCGGAGATGAAGGACCAGGACCTCGAGACGTTCTGGGACGAGCAGGCCAAGGACAAGATCAGCTGGTTCGAGCCGTACGACACCGTCCTCGAGTGGAACCTGCCCTACGCGAAGTGGTTCGGGGGCGGCAAGCTCAACGCCTGTTACAACTGCGTCGACCGCCACGTCGAGAACGGCAAGGGCGACAAGGTCGCGCTGCACGTCGTCCCCGACGACGGCCCCGACTCCTCCGAGGCCCGCGACATCACGTTCGCGCAGCTCCAGGAGCAGGTCGTCAAGCTGGCCAACGGGCTCAAGAAGCTCGGGGTCGGCAAGGGCGTACCGGTCGGCATCTACATGCAGATGATCCCCGAGGCCGTGGTGGCCATGCTGGCCTGCGCGCGTCTCGGCGCCCCGCACACCGTGGTCTTCGGCGGCTTCAGCGGCAAGGCCGTGGCCGAGCGCTGCAACGACCTCGAGTGCAAGGTCCTCATCACCCAGGACGAGGCGATGCGCGGCGGCAAGGCCGGCGCGCAGAAGACCAACGCCGACGAGGGGCTCGACGCCGGGCCCACCACGGTCGAGAAGGTCGTCGTGGTCAAGCGCTCCGGCGCCGACATCCCGATGGGCGACCGCGACGTCTACCTGGACGACCTCGTCAGCGACGAGTCCGGGGACGCCGAGAGCTGCCCGTGCGAGCCGATGGAGTCCGAGGACCTGCTGTTCCTCCTCTACACCTCGGGCTCGACGGGCAAGCCCAAGGGCGTCGTGCACACCACCGGCGGCTACCTCGTCGGCACGGCGACCACCCACAACCTGGTGTTCGACGTCAAGGACGACTCGGTCTACTGGTGCGCCGCCGACATCGGCTGGATCACCGGGCACAGCTACATCACGTACGGCCCCTTGGCCAACGGCTGCACCTCGATCCTGTTCGAGGGCGTCCCCGGCTACCCGGACAAGGACGTCTGGTGGCGGATCATCGACAAGTACGGGGTGACGATCCTCTACACCTCGCCGACGGCGATCAAGTCGCACATGAAGGCGGGCGAGTCGTACCTCGAGGGCCACGACCTGTCGTCGATCAAGATCCTCGGCAGCGTCGGTGAGCCCATCAATCCCGACGTGTGGGAGTGGTACCGCGACCACGTCGGCGGCGGCAAGGCGCCGATCATGGACACGTGGTGGCAGACCGAGACCGGGCACATCCTCATCACGCCGCTGCCCGGCATCACCACCCTGAAGCCGGGGTCGGCCCAGCAGCCGTTCCCGGGCGTGCGCCCGGAGGTGCGCGACGACGAGGGCAACGTCCTCGAGGTCGAGCAGACCGGCAACCTCGTCCTCAAGGCGCCGTGGCCCGGCATGATGCGGACGCTGTACAACGACGACGAGCGGTTCCGCGAGACGTACTGGTCCAAGTACTCCGACGCGTACTTCGCCGGTGACGGGGCCAAGTACGACAAGGACGGCGACATCCAGCTGATGGGTCGCATCGACGACGTCGTCAACGTCTCCGGCCACCGGCTCTCGACCTTCGAGGTGGAGAGCGCGCTGCTGGAGCACGCCGACGTCGCCGAGGCCGCCGTCGCCGCCCGCAAGGACGACGACACGGGCCAGGCGATCATCGCGTTCGTCTCGCTCCGGGGCGACAAGCAGGGCACCGAGGAGCTGGAGCAGGCCCTGCGCGAGCAGGTGGCCCAGTCGATCGGCAAGCTGGCCCGGCCCGCGACGGTGATCTTCGCGCACGACCTGCCGAAGACCCGGTCGGGCAAGATCATGCGCCGGCTGCTCAAGAACATCGCCGAGGGCGAGGAGCTGGGCGACACCAGCACCCTCGTGGACCCGACGGTGGTCGACGAGATGCAGAAGCAGGTCAACGGGTAGGCACGTCACGCCCGTTTCGAGCGAAGGGCACCATCGGTCGGTTCTCCCGAGCGGTGGTGCCCTTCGCTCGTTCTCGGGGGCGGCTCAGCCGACGGCGGGCTGCTCGGCGCCGTCGCGGGGCTCGGGACGCGCTGGGGGTTCCTCGCCGCGCAGCACGGCGAGCTGCTCGGTGATCCGGCCCATGATGCGGTCGGTGGCCTCCTGCAGCGCCCGGCGCCCGATGCGGCCCGCGCGCAGGTCGTCCAGGGCGACCGGCGGGCCGGCGAGCACCCGCAGCGTCGCGCGCGGGACGAGGGTGGGCCGTGACGCCGACGGGGGCAGCAGGTGGTTCGAGCCCCACTGGGCGACGGGGATGACGGGCGCCCCGGTCTCGAGCGCGATGCGCGCGACGCCGCTGCGGGCGGCGCGGGGCCAGCCGTCGGAGTGCTCGGCGAACCCGCCCTCGGGGTACAGGACGACGACCTCGCCGCGGCGCACCGCCTCCACCGCGGCCCGGTAGGCCTCGACGCCGGAGGCGCGCCGGTCGACGGGGATGTGCCGGCCGCCGCGCAGGGGCGCGCCGACCACCGTCATGCCCCACAGCTCCTTCATGGCCAGGAAGCGGGGCACGCGACCCTGGGCCACCACGTAGGACACGAGCACGATCGGGTCGACGTGCGAGAGGTGGTTGACCGCGAGCAGCGCCCCGCCCGTCGTCGGCACCTGGCGCCCGCCGCGGAAGTCCCAGCGCGCGACGGCCATGAGCACCGGCCACAGGACGTCGATGGCGAAGCCGTACCAGAAGCCCCGGTCGCGGCGGGGGTAGAGCACCCAGATCGCGAGCTTGCGCCACAGCCGGATGCCGCGGCCCGACCGTCGCCGGTCGTGGGCCTGGGAGATCCGCCGGAGCAGGTCCTGACGCGCCATGCCCCGGATCATGTCGGCCGCGGCGGTCGCCCGCATGCGTGGAGTCCCCTAGCCGATCGTGTAGCCGGGGCGCAGGAGCAGCTGACCGCCGACGATGAGGGTGGTGACGGCGAGGAAGACCCACGCGAGCGACCAGACGACGTTCGGGATCAGCGTCCGCCTGGCCAGCTGGGCTCCGTCCGACGACGGCGCCTGGAGCAGACGCACGGCATCGACCAGGCCGCCGAGCAGGAGCAGCCAGGCGAGCCCGACGGCCAACGCCGCCTGCACGGCGACCGACCCCCCGATGAGCGCCCACCCGAAGCCGACGACGATCAGCGCCGGGACGAGGAACGCGAGACCGTTCCGCGAGCGGGCCACCGCCAGGACGGACAGGACGATCGCGATCATCAGGACGGCGAAGGGGTTGCCGACGGCGATCAGCGCCGCGGCGGCCAGGCCCAGCAACGGCGGGGCCGCGTATCCCACGAAGAAGACCGCGAGGGTGAAGAGCCACAGGCCACCCCGGCGTGGCCTGGTCGCCCCGTCGGCGTTGTCGTCCATGGTCCAGCCGAGGTTGCCGCGCAGCGTGACGAAGAGCGCCAGCATGTGGCCGCCCTCGTGGGCCAGGGTGATCGGGTAATTGCTGAGGTAGCGCGAGAGCAGCACCAGCAGCAGCGCGATGAACCCCGTCCCGTAGGCCACGGGTTCCCCCACGATCAGGACGTCGTTGACCCCCACCCCCACCACATCGGGGATCCGAGCACGTTCCGTACACGGATCGCTCGCACCACCGCGAGCCAGCACCCGGACGTACCAGCGCTACACCCCGTTTGCACGGGTGGTGAACCGCAACGCGTCCTCGATCGATCACCGAGCGAGACGGCGACGAGGGAGTGCACATGGGCGCAGGAGCGGCGGCACGGGTGGCGGGCGCGGTGGGGGCGTTCCTCGACGGCCCGCTGCCGGTGCGGATCCGGGCGTGGGACGGCAGCGAGGCCGGGGCGGCGCCGGGTCCGGGGGTGCCGACGGTCGTCCTGCGCTCGCGCCGCGCGCTGCGGCGGCTGCTGTGGCAGCCGGGCGAGATGGGCCTGGCGCACGCCTACGTGTCCGGGGACCTCGACGTCGACGGCGACCTCGCCGAGGGGCTCGGGGCCATGTGGGCGCTGGTGCGCAGCGGGACGATCGCGCCGCGCCGCCCCCGCGCGGGCGAGGTGCCCGGCCTCGCGGTCCAGGCGCTGCGCCTCGGGCTGGTCGGGCCGAAGCCGGCGGCGCCCCCCGAGACGATCAAGGTCCGGGGCCGGCGGCACAGCCGTCGCCGCGACCGCGACGTCATCGCCCACCACTACGACGCCGGCAACGCGTTCTACGCGCTGCTGCTCGACGACTCGATGGCCTACTCCTCGGGCTACTGGACCTCCGAACAGAGCACGCTCGCGCAGGCCCAGCACGACAAGCTCGAGCTGATCTGCCGCAAGCTCGAGCTCGCGCCCGGCCGGCGCCTGCTCGACATCGGTTGCGGCTGGGGCTCGCTCGCCGTGCACGCCGCCCGCGAGCACGGCGCCCGGGTGCGCGCCGTGACGATCTCCCGCGAGCAGCGCGACCACGTCAACGCCCGCATCCGTGCCGAGGGTCTCGCCGGGCAGGTGCAGGTCGACCTGCTCGACTACCGCGACGTCGCCGAGCGCATCACCGCCGCCGACGGCCCGTTCGACGCCGTCAGTGCGGTCGAGATGGGCGAGCACGTCGGCGAGGAGCACTACCCGGTGTTCGCCGCGACGCTGCACGGCGCCCTGCGTCCGGGCGGGCGGGCGCTGGTCCAGCAGATGTCGCGCGGGGCGACCGCGCCCGGGGGCGGGGCGTTCATCGAGACCTACGTGACCCCGGACATGGTCATGCGCCCGGTCGGCGACACCCTGAACCACCTGGGGCGCACGGGCCTCGAGATCCGCGACGTGCACGTGATGCGCGAGCACTACGTGCCGACCATCCGCGCCTGGCTCGCCGCCCTCGAGGAGCGCTTCGACGAGGCCGCCGGACTGGTCGGCGAGCGCGGGGCGCGGATGTGGCGGCTCTACCTCGCCGGCGCCGCGCTCGCGTTCGAGGAGAACCGCATGGGCGTCGACCAGATCCTCCTCGCCCGCCCCACCGACCGCGGCCGCAGCGGCATGCCCGTCACCCGGGACGCCTGGTCGGTGCCGTCGCGCGCGACCACCGCCGTGGCCACCCCGGCCCCGTGACCCCGGCGTTCGACCTCGCGACCCTCGGCGTCCTGGTCGGCGCCGCGGTCGTCACGGTCGTGGCGGTCTTCGGCGTCACCCTCGCGGTGGCGCGGGCCGTCGGGCAGCACAGCGTCGTCGACGTCGCCTGGGGGCTGGGGTTCGTCGCGGTCGCCGGGGTGGCCTTCGTCGTGACGGGCGTGCTCGGCGTCGGCGACGACGTGGTCCGCGTGACCGTGCTCGCCCTCGTCGCCGTGTGGGGGCTGCGCCTGGCGATCTACATCGGGCGACGCAACCGCGGGAAGGGCGAGGACCCGCGCTACGCCGCGATGCTCGGCGACGACCACCCGCCGGGCGCGGTGACGGCGTACGTCGTGCGCAGGGTCTACCTGCCGCAGGCCGGCGTCATGCTCGTCGTGTCGCTGCCGGTGCTCGCCGCGATGGTGCGGGACGCGACGGTGCTGCCGCTCGTGGTCGCCGGCGCCGTGCTCTGGCTCGTCGGGTTCGCGTTCGAGGCCGTCGGCGACGCGCAGCTCGCCGCGTTCAAGGCGGACCCCGCGAACAAGGGGACGGTCCTGGACTCGGGGCTCTGGCGGTACACGCGGCACCCGAACTACTTCGGCGACGCCTGCGTCTGGTGGGGCGTCTTCGTCGTGTCCGCGGGCCACCCGCTGGCGCTGGTGGGCGCCGTCGGGCCGCTGCTGATGACCTACCTGCTGGTGTCGGTGACGGGCAAGGAGCTCACCGAGCGCGCGATGTCGGGGCGTCCCGGCTACGACGAGTACGTCCGCCGCACCTCCGGGTTCCTGCCGCTGCCCCCGGGCAGCCGCCCGGCCCGCGCCACCTGACCCGGCGCGGCCCGGACGGGTGCTCAGGCGCCCTGGCGGGCGCGCAGCAGGGCGAGCGCGTCGTCGGCGTGCTGGTCGAACTTCATCTCGCTGCCGATCACCCCGAGCACCGTGCGGTCGGTGTCGATGACGAACGTCTTGCGCTTGACCGGCAGCGCCGGCAGCCACGAGCGCTTCGCGCCGAACTGCTTGGCCACGACGCCGCCCGGGTCGGACAGCAGCGGGTAGTCGAACCCGTTCGCCGAGGAGAAGGTGTGCTGCTTGTCGACCGAGTCCGCGCTGATGCCGACGCGCTGGGCGCCGACCGCGGCGAACTCGCCGGCGAGGTCGCGGAAGTGGCAGCTCTCCTGGGTGCAGCCGCCCGAGGAGGCCAGCGGGTAGAAGAACAGCACCACCGGGCCGTCGGCGAGCAGGCCCGCCAGCGAGCGCGGGCCGCCGGTGTCGTCGGCGAGCTCGAAGTCGGGGGCGGTGTCTCCGGCCTTCATCAGGGTCGTCCTTCCGGCGGGCGGTGGGGCGCGACGGCGTTCGCCGGGAGGCGGCGAACGGTTCGGCGGCGGTGACGCCGGACGGCCCGTCGGGCCAGGATGGCGGGGTGCCCGCGCCGACCTCCCACCCGGTCGAGCGCCACCTGCTGCGCGCGCGGGACCTCGCCGACCGGTCCTACGCCGAGCCCTTGACGGTCGCCGACCTCGCGCGGGCCGCCGGGCTGAGCCCCGCGCACTTCAGCGACCGGTTCGCCACGGTGTTCGGGGTGACCCCCCACGCCTACCTGCTGACGCGCCGGCTGGAGCGCGCCGCGGCCCTGCTGCGCCACACCGACCACTCGGTGGCCCGGATCTGCGCCGAGGTGGGCCTGAGCAGCGTCGGCAGCTTCACCGCGAGCTTCCACCGGGTCCTGGGCCGCACGCCGACGGCGTACCGCGCGGCCTTCCCGCCGGCCCACGCCCACGCCGTGGTGCCGGGGTGCGTCGTGCGGGCCCACGGCCGGCCGCAGCACCGGAGTTCTGGAGAAGACCCGGCGCCGGCCGCTTCCTAGTCTCGGGGGCGTGATCGCCGTCCACCGCGTCAACGTCTGGGTCCACGACCAGCAGACCGCCTGCGACTTCTGGACCGGCCAGGTCGGGTTCGAGCTGCGCGCCGACGCGACGTTCCCCGAGCTGGGGGGCTTCCGCTGGCTGACCGTGGGGCCTCCGGGCGGAGCGGGGCCCGAGCTCGTCCTCATGGCCATCCCGGAGCCGCCGGCGGTGACCCGCGAGCAGGCGGACCTCATCCGCGCCGTCACGGCCCAGGGTCTCGGTGGGGCGATCTTCCTGGCGACCGACGACGTGTGGCGCGACCACGCGGCGCTGCGCGCCCGGGGCGTCGAGTTCACCGAGCACCCCGAGCCGCGGCCCTACGGGCTCGACGCCGGGTTCCGCGACCCGTCGGGCAACCAGGTCCGGCTCACCCAGATGCTGCAGGACGGAGACCGATCATGAGCACGCTCGAGACCCTGGTCGCGGGGGAGTTCGCGGCCCTGGCCGACGCGCTGGCCCCGCTCGACGCCGACCGGTGGGCGGCCGACTCGTTGTGCGCCGGCTGGACGGTCGCCCACGTCGTCGCGCACCTCACGATGGCCGCGCGGTACCCGGCCGACCGCTTCGGCGCCGAGCTGGCCGCGGACGGGTACGACTTCACGCGGACCTCCGACCGTCTCGCGGACGTGGACGCGGCGCTCCCGCCGGAGGCCCTGCTCGCCGACCTGCGCAGCGACACCATGGCGACCTTCGCGCAGCCGGGTGGCGGCATGGCCGGCTCGCTGTCCCACGTCGTCGTCCACGGGCTGGACGTGACGGTGCCGCTGGGGCTCGGCCGGGTCGGCGCGGACGCGGCGGTGCGGACGGTGCTCGACCAGGTCGTCGGCACCGACGGCCACTCCCTCTTCGGGGTCGACACCACGGGTCTCGCGCTGCGCGCGAGCGACGTGGACTGGGCCCACGGCCGCGGGGAGCCGGTCGAGGCCGGGGCCGGCGAGTTGGTCCTCGCCCTGGCCGGCCGCGGCGGCGTCCCGGCGCTCGCGCGCTGATCAGGGCCGGTGGCCGCAGGATGGCCCCGTGACCCTGCCGCGTCTCGACCGTGTCCGCCCCGCCGCACGACGGCCCGTCAGCGGCGCCGTCGTCGTGCTGCACGGCGGGCGCCCCGACGGGCACGAGGCCGCGGACGGCCTGCGCCTGCCGTACCTGCGCATGGTGCCGTTCGCCCGCGCGGTGGCGGCGGCCGGCGCGCGCCGCGGGGTCGACACCGCCCTGCTGCGCTACCGCTACCGCGGCTGGAACGCGCCCGACCTCGACCCGGTGCAGGACGCGCGCTGGGCCCTGGCGGACCTGCGTCGCCGCCACGGCGACGTCCCCGTCGTGCTCGTCGGGCACTCGATGGGCGGGCGCGCGGCCCTGCGCGTCGGCGGCGACGAGGGCGTGGTGGGCGTGGCCGGGCTGGCGCCGTGGCTCGAGCGCGGCGAGCCGTGGGCCCACCTCGCCGGGCAGACCGTGCTCATCGCGCACGGCGACCGCGAGCGGATGACCAGCCCGGCGGCCTCGCGGTGGTTCGCGGGGCAGGTGGCGACGGTGTCCGACCGCGTCGCGCGCTTCGAGGTGCTCGGCGACGGCCACACGATGCTGCGCCGAGCCGCCGCGTGGCACGACCTGGTCACACGCTTCGCCCTCGGGGCCCTCGGCCTCGAACCGTTCCCGGAGTCCGTGGCGAAGGCCATGGCAGCAGGGGACCCCGACGGACTGGCGGTCCCCCTGGAGGACCCGTAGCGGTCCGGGCAGGAGTCGGGGCGTGCGGGAACGGGTCGCGGTCGTCGGTGCGGGGGTCTCGGGGCTGACGGCGGCGTACCTGCTGCAGCGCCGCTACGACGTGACGCTGTTCGAGGCCGAGGACCGCCTCGGCGGGCACGCCCACACCCACGAGCTCGACACCGTCGCCGTGGACTCCGGCTTCATCGTCCACAACGACGTCACCTACCCGAACCTGCTGCGGCTCTTCGCCGAGCTCGGGGTCGCGACGCAGGACTCCGAGATGAGCATGAGCGTCCGCGACGAGGCGTCGGGGCTGGAGTACGCCGGCGCGCGCGGGGTGCGGGGGCTGTTCGCGCAACCGCGCAACCTCGCGAACCCGCGCTACCTGCGGATGCTCGGCGAGGTCCTGCGCTTCCACCGCGAGGCGCGCGCCGTGGTCGACGGGACCTCGACGCTGGACGACGACGTCACCTTCGGCGCGTTCCTCGACGCCGGCGGCTACTCGCGGTTCTTCGTCGACACCTTCGCCGTGCCCGTGGTCTCGGCCGTCTGGTCATCGGGCCCGGAGCTCTCGCGGCGCTATCCGGCGCGCTACCTGTTCACGTTCCTGGCCAACCACGGGCTGCTCGCGGTCGGCGGGTCGCACCGCTGGCGCACGGTGGTCGGGGGCTCGCGCACCTACGTCGAGCGTGCGGCCAAGGGCCTGACGGCCGTCGAGGTGTCGACGCCGGTGCGGGCGGTGGCGCGCGACGGCGACGAGGTGGTCGTCCGCGACGACGCCGACGTCGAGCGCCGCTTCGACCGCGCGGTGGTCGCCACCCACGCCCCCGAGGCGCTGCGCCTGCTGGCCGCGCCGACCCGCGAGCAGGTCGACGTGCTCGGCGCGTTCCGCTATTCGCAGAACGAGACCTGGCTGCACACCGACACCTCGGTGCTGCCCCGCGCGGCGGGCGCGCGGGCGTCGTGGAACCTGCTGCGCGTGCCGGGGGAGTCCCGGGTGCTGGTCAGCTACGACATGACGCGGTTGATGCGGCTTCCCCGAGATCCTTCTGGGCGGGGGCCGGAGACGTACGTCGTGACCCTCAACGCCACCGACCGCGTGGACCCGGCGACGGTCATCGCGCGCATGGACTACGAGCACCCCGAGTACACGCCGGAGTCGGTGGCCGCGCAGCAGCGGCTGCCGGGGCTCGGCGACGACCGGCTGGCGTTCGCCGGCGCGTACCACGGCTGGGGCTTCCACGAGGACGGCTGCGCCTCGGGGGTCCGGGCCGCGGCCGCGCTGGGCGTGACGTGGTGACGGCCTGGCTCTACGAGGCCGAGGTCGGCCACCGCCGCCTCGAACGGATCGACCACGCCTTCGCCCACCGGCTCTACCTGTGGCTGGTGGACCTCGACGACCTGCCGCGCCTGCCCGCGCCGCTGCGCCCGTTCGCCCGTTTCCGCGCCGCGGACCACCTCGGCGACCCCGCGCTCTCGCTGCGCGAGAACCTCGACGTGTTCCTGGCGTCGCGGGGCGTGGCCCGCCCGGCCCGGGTGCTGATGCTCGCGCACGCCCGCGTGCTCGGGTACGTGTTCAACCCGCTGACGCTCTACTGGTGCCGCGACGCCGCCGGGACGCTCGTCGCGGTCGTCGCCGAGGTCCACAACACCTACGGCGGGCGGCACCACTACCTGCTCGACGTGTCCGAGGACCCCGAAGCGGGCCGGGCGCGGGTGGACAAGGACTTCTACGTCTCGCCGTTCTTCGCGGTCGACGGCGAGTACCGCATGCGCGTGCCGGAGCCGGGCGAGACGCTCGCCGCGACGGTGGTGCTGCGCCGCGAGGGCGCGACGGCGTTCGTCGCGACCCTGCGCGGACGGCGCCGCCCGGCCACCTCGCGCCACGTCCTGCGCGCGCTGCTGCGCCACCCCGCGGTGACCGTGCACGTGGCGGCCGCGATACGCCGGCGCGGCATCGGCCTGTGGGCGCGCGGGGTGCCCGTCGTCGCCCGCGCCTGAGCGGTTACTGGCTCGTATCCCTCGCTCAGCGAGCGATACGGGCCAGTAACCGGGCAGACTCGCGCGCGATGACCGCTCCGCTGACGATCCGCGTCGCCGAGGCCGCCGACGTGGACTCCCTGCTCGCCCTCGTCCACTCCGCCTACCGCGGCCCGTCCGGCCGCGAGGGCTGGACCTCGGAGGCCGACCTCATCGACGGTCCGCGCACCACGCGCGCCCTGCTCGCCGCGGACGTCGCCGACCCGTCGATCACGATCCTCGTCGCGGGCGACCTGCTCGGCTGCGCCGCGGTGACGCTGCCCGCGGGCGGCGACACCGCCTCGTTCGGCCTGTTCGCCGTCCGGCCCGGGGTGCAGCAGGGCGGCGTGGGGACGGCGCTGCTGCGCGCCGCGGAGGACCACGCCCGCGACCGGGGCGCGCGGGTCATGGAGATGTGCGTGATCGACCGGCGCCCCGAGCTGATCGCCTGGTACGAGCGCCGCGGCTACACGCGCACCGGCGAGACCCGGCCGTTCCCGTACGGCGAGGAGGGTGTCGGCGAGCCCCGCGGCGACGACTTCAGGTTCGCCGTGCTGACGCACGATCTGCCAGGCTGACCGGCGTGCCCGACCTGACCCTGGCGCAGGACGCCGACGCCGACGCGGTGCTGAGCGCCAACCCGCTGGCGCTGCTCATCGGCATGCTGCTCGACCAGCAGTTCCCGATGGAGCGCGCCTTCGCCTCGCCCGCGCTGCTCGCCGAGCGCGTCGGGCCCCTGACCGCGTCGAAGCTCGCGGAGTACGACACCGAGGCGCTCGTGGCCGCGTTCACCGGCCCGCCCGCCCTGCACCGCTACCCGCGCTCGATGGCGGAGCGGGTGCAGGCGATGTGCCGGCTGCTCGTCGCCGAGTGGGGCGGCGAGGCCGAGCGGCTGTGGGTCGACGCGGCGAGCGGGCGCGAGGTGCTGGCGAACCTGCAGTCGCTGCCCGGCTTCGGCAAGCAGAAGGCGCAGATCTTCACCGCGCTGCTGGGCAAGCAGTGCGGGGTGCGCCCCGAGGGCTGGCGCGAGGCGGCCGGCGCCTACGGCGACGACGGCTCGCGGCGCTCGATCGCCGACGTCGTCGACCCGGTGACCCTCGGCGAGGTGCGCGAGTTCAAGCAGGCCCAGAAGAAGGCGGCCAAGCAGGCGGCGAGCTCCTGACCCCTCCGGTGGCGCTCCGGGCGTCCAGGGTTGAGTCTGGAGGCCGAGGGCACCCGTGGACGGAACGGCGGGTGCCGAGGAGGCGACGAGCGTGAACCGACGTCACGACGACGACGGGCCCATCCTGATCACCGAGGCCCAGGTCTCGTACGACGAGGAGTTCGCGGCCCGGAAGAAGCGCTACTCGCTGATCATGGCGTGCCGCATCCCGTGCCTCCTGCTCGCCGGCGTGTTCGGCATCGGCTTCCAGTGGCCGCTGGTGGCGGTGGCGTTCATCGTGCTGTCGGTGCCGCTGCCGTGGGTCGCGGTGCTCATCGCCAACGACCGCCCGGCGAAGAAGGCCGAGAAGAAGAACCGCCACCGCCAGGGCAGCACCCAGCTCGGCGCCGTGTCGGAGGCCCGGATCATCGAGGCCGCCGAGGTGCTCGAGGGCCGCAGCCCCCACGTCGGTCCCACCGAGCGGCCGCGTCAGGCGCAGCAGGACTCGTCCGACCACGAGCCGCCGCGGACCGTGGACGCCGACGTGCCCCGCACCGGCAGCGAGGGCTGACGCCCCGCCCGCTCAGCAGCAGCAGACCAGGGCCGGGGCGCCACTGGTCATCGCGTGCTCGCGCCGTGCCGGCGGCGGCGCCCAGCCCGGCGCGGTGAGCAGCGCCGGCGGCGTGCCGGCGCAGGGCGCCGTGGGCGCGGGCGCGGCCGGGTGCGACGTGGCGCGGTCTCCGTGGGCGGCACCGTGCTTGCCGCCGCGGGCGCCGTGCTTGCCGTGCGTGGCCAGGACGTGGGCGAAACTCTGGGAGCGCGGCACCCGATCGGCGTCGTCGGTGGACCCCGAGGCGGCGGCGTCGTCCGCGCGGCCCTGCACGCAGCGGCGCGCGGCGTTGATGCACTCGACGCCCTCCTGCGCCCGGCGCTCCGACGACAGGTACTCGAGCAGCGTGTGGTCGGTGATCGGGTCGTGCTGCTGCTCGGGGAAGCTGTCGATGGCGAACAGCCGGCCCGGCGGCGGGTCCTGGTAGCCCACGGTGATCCGCAGCGCGGGCACCGGGACGGCGTCGTCGTCGCACTCGCCGTCCTCGTCGGGGTAGACGATGTGCGTGGTGTGGTCCTCGGAGTCGAGGTCCTCGCCGTTCCAGCAGCTGGGGAAGTCGAACACCCGCATCAGCGACGAGCCCTCGGGGCAGATCGGGTACTGGTCGGTGAGGCGGCCCGAGCCGGAGCAGCTGTACTTCGCGTTGGCGCCCTCGCCGTCGTCGGTGCCGGCCTTGGCCGACCCCGTGACCAGCACCATGTTCGGCGGCATCGCCTGCGTCCGCCGGCTGCCGTGCCCGTGGAACGTGATGTCGATGGTGTCCGGCGCGACGAACGAGCCCACGTTGCCGTCGAGGCTGCCGCCGTCGACGCCCACGTCGGGGCCGACGCCGCGCAGGTCGCGCAGGACCGGCCAGAAGATGGGGGAGCGGTCGCCGTTCGTGCAGGTGGTGGACGACTCCTCGAGCGTCTCCTCCTCGGAGGCGAAGTTGGTGCTCTCGTTGCCGGCGTAGTCGTGGGTGTGCTGGGCGCCGTTGCGCACGCCGGGCGCGATGATCGGGTTGTCGGAGTTCTTGTGGTCGCTCAGGGCGCACCGGACGCTGTAGCTGCCCCCGGAGAAGTCGCCGCCCTCGCCGCGGCTGCTGATGCGGTCGACGTCGGTGATGTCCACGTACTCGTCGGCGCCCGCCCGCCCGATCTCGTCGCGGCCGGGGAACTCGTCCTCGCCGCCGTCCTGCTGGTCGTCCTGCCCGCCGCCGGAATCTCCGTCGTCCGACCCGGAGTCGTCGGGATCATCGGATCCGGAGTCGGCGTCGTCGCCGTCCGCGACCGACACCAGCCCGCCGTGGGAGATCAGCGGCGTGCCCCCGCCCACGGCCACCCCGACGAGCAGGACCGCCGCGGCGACGACCGCGAGCACGAGCAGCGGGAAGCGACGGGGGCCGGTGTCACGCCGCCGGTCGAGCGCCGCCCAGGGGCTCTCCGGGGTCGCGGGCGCCGGCCCACGCGCCCCCGCGCGACCCCGTGACCAGGGAGAACGCCCCCGATCCCACCCGTCCATCGTCCTCCGTCCCGTGACCACCACCCGCAGCGCGGACGCTAGCTCCGCGCCGGTCCGCCCGGGTGCGCTTTGGCGGAACTCGTGGGCCGGCGACGGTCCGGGCCGAGCCAGGGGTCGGCCGCACCGGGCGGGACGCGGCGCGCCCAGGCCCCGGAGACCGGCACGGGGCCCGAGACCGGCACGGCCACCGGCCCCGACGCCGGCCCGGTGACCCGCACGCCCACGGGCCCGGGCGCCCGAGCCGGCGCCGCCACGGGCACGGGTCCGGAGCGGGGGTCGCGCACGGGGAGCGGCCCCGACCGCGGGCCGGTGACCGGCAGGAGACCGGACGGGGTGCCGGTGACGGGCAGCGGGCCCGACCGGGCGTCGACGACCCGGACCGGGCCGGACAGGGGTCCGGACGGGCCCGCACCGCGCCGGAGCGGCCGCGCCCGGACCGGCCGCTCGACGCGGATCTCGGTGATCTCCGGGTCGTCCCCGCCCGCGGTGACGAGCGCGGGCGGGCCCCAGGCCTCGTCGACCACCGGGCGCGCGGCCGGGGCCCCCGACACCGCCACGTCGGTCACGCGGGGACCGCGCCGCAGGTCGAGCAGCGGCGTCCAGGGCCAGTACTCCTCGAGACGCCCGCAGCGGGCGCACCCCAGCCCCAGCACGAGGCCGAACACGAGGTGGCCGAGCAGCGAGAGGCTGACCGTGGTGACCGTGAGGGGGAACATCTGCTGCTCGCCGCGCGGGGCGATGGCCACGGTGGCGACGAGGCCCGTCCAGATCGGGAAGACCGCGAACACCACCGCGGCGGCGACCGTCGCCCGCTGCCCCCACCGCCGCAGCCCGGTGGCCGCGACCAGCACGAAGAAGGCGACGCCGATGCCGCCGCCGTCGCCGACGTAGCGCCAGAGGTAGCCGACGATCGCGCCGACGGCCGAGGAGCCCGCGTCGACGTCGACGATCCACGTGCCGACGGTGGGGATGAAGTCGCCCCACAGGCCGAGGAGGTAGACGGTGTCGAGGCGCACCGCGTCGTACACCAGCGTCGCGAGCACGCCCCAGACCACGCCCGCGACCACCAGCCGGTCCTCGGGCACGGGCGCGAACAGGCCCAGGAGCAGCACGACCAGCGTCAGCGGGACCACGACCACGCCGGCGGTGAGGTGCATCGGGGCGACCCCGAACACGTGCGCCGAGATCGCGAGCAGCGGCAGCGCGGCGACCACGAGGTGCAGGCCGAGGCGCAGCAGGCGCGTGCGGTGCTCGCCGACGAAGACCCGCACGGCCTCCGACCACGGCGCCGGGACGTCGGGCAGCTCGTCGGCCGGAACGGGCCGGACCGGCACCCGCCCGGCCCGGACCGGCGCCAGCGTCGTCGTGACCTCGCCCGCGTGCTCGGGCACGAGCGCCCGCCAGGGGGCTGGGCGCAGGGCGCGGGCCGGGTACGTCACTGCGCGCTCCTCTCGACGGGGGTCAGGTGGGGACACCGTGACAGCCGCCCCGAGGGCGTGGGTGCCGTTTCGGAGGATTCGCGGGGGTGCCCGGTGTGGGTCCACCGTCGGGGGCGTGGGGCATCATGGGAGCCATGAGCCAGACGACCGTGCTCCCCGACACCCGCCCCGAGGGGACCGACCGCACGGGCGACGACGACCCGAAGATGTTCCACTACGTCCGGAAGAACAAGGTCGCCGAATCGGCGGTCACCGGGACGATGGTGGTGGCGCTGTGCGGCGAGACGTTCCCGGTCACCCGCTCGCCCAAGCCGGGCTCCCCGGTGTGCCCGAAGTGCAAGGAGATCTTCAACAAGATCCCCCGTGGCGGTGACGACGGGGAGTAGCGGCCGACCGCTGGTCTACCCCCGAGATCACGTCCCGCCCCGGAGGGCCCTTGACCACCCGAGCGACCGACGGCCCGACCCGCACGGGCACCAGCACGGGAGCCGAGACGCGGCCGCTGCGCCAGTGGCAGCGCCGCGCGCTCACCCGCTACCTCGCCGAACGGCCCCGCGACTTCCTGGCCGTCGCCACGCCCGGCGCGGGGAAGACGACGTTCGCGCTGCGGGTCGCGGCCGAGCTGCTGGGTGACCGCAGCGTCGACACGGTGACGATCGTCTGTCCCACCGAGCACCTCAAGCACCAGTGGGCCGAGGCCGCCCGGGCGGCGGGCATCGCGCTCGACCCCGAGTTCTCCAACGCGGTCGGCCGCACGTCCACCGACTTCCGCGGCGTGGCCGTGACGTACGCGCAGGTCGCGGCGCACCCGGTGCTGCACATGAACCGCACCGAGGGCCGGCGCACCCTCGTGGTCTTCGACGAGATCCACCACGCCGGCGACGCCAAGTCGTGGGGCGAGGCGACCCGCGAAGCGTTCGCCGGCGCCACCCGTCGGCTCGCCCTCACCGGCACGCCGTTCCGCTCGGACGACAGCCCGATCCCGTTCATCACCTACGAGCCCGACGCCGCGGGCGTGCTGCGCTCGCGCGCCGACCACTCCTACGGCTACGCCGACGCGCTGGCCGACGGTGTCGTGCGGCCCGTGGTGTTCCTGGCGTACTCGGGCCAGGCCAGCTGGCGCACCAGCGCGGGCGAGGAGATGACCGCCCGGCTCGGTGAGCCCCTGACCGCCGAGCACAACGCCCGCGCCTGGAAGACCGCGCTCGACCCCAAGGGCGAGTGGATGCCCGCGGTGCTCCAGGCCGCCGACACCCGCCTGACGCAGCTCCGCGCGGGTGGCGTGCCCGACGCCGGCGGGCTGGTCATCGCCACCGACCACACCACCGCGAAGGCCTACGCCACGCTGCTGCGGCGCATCTCCGGCGAGGAGCCCGTGGTCGTGCTCTCCGACGACCCGAAGGCGTCCGGGCGCATCGCGGAGTTCTCCCGCACCGGCGACCGCTGGCTGGTCGCCGTGCGCATGGTCTCCGAGGGCGTCGACGTCCCGCGCCTGGCCGTCGGCGTCTACGCCACCAGCGCGTCGACCCCGCTGTTCTTCGCCCAGGCCGTCGGCCGCTTCGTGCGCTCGCGGCGCCCCGGCGAGACCGCGAGCGTGTTCCTGCCCAGCGTGCCGTCGCTGCTCACGCTGGCCAGCGAGCTCGAGGTGCAGCGCGACCACGTCCTCGGCGAGCCGCACCGGCCGAAGGAGGGCTGGGAGGACGACCTCCTCGCGCAGGCCAACCGCACCGAGGACGAGCCGGGCGAGCAGGAGAAGGCGTTCGAGGCGCTCTCGGCGGAGGCCGAGCTCGACCAGCTGATCTACGACGGGTCCTCGTTCGGCACCGCCGCGGGCGCGGGCTCGGCCGACGAGCAGGACTACCTGGGCCTGCCCGGGCTCCTCGAGCCCGACCAGGTGCGGGCGCTGCTGCGGCGCCGCCAGAGCGAGCAGCTCGACCAGGCGGCCACCCGCCCGGAGGCGGGCGCGGCGGCGACGGCCGTCTCGGAGGGGCTGCCCGCGCCGGCGCGGGAGTTCCGGCGCGACGTCGGGGTCGCCGAGCGCCTCAAGGACCTGCGCCGCGAGCTCAACGCGCTCGTGGCCGCCCACCACCACCGCACCGGCAAGCCCCACGGCGCGATCCACGGCGACCTCCGCAAGCACTGCGGGGGGCCGGCGACGCCGATGGCGAGCCTGGAACAGATCGAGGAGCGGATCGCGACGCTGCGGTCCTGGCGGTGATCGTCCTACGCTGCGTGTCCGCGCGATGACGGGGTGGTGCACATCACACACGGTGGTGATCGGGCGCTGTCGCGATCGTCGCGGTCCGACACATCGCCGACACGTGGTTCACCGCGGCGTCACCGACGCGGGTGACGGCCGCCGCGGGTCGGGGGGTCGGCGCCGGGCCCGCGGAGCGCACGCCCGGCCGGGTCGACAGGGCGCGCGACGATCACCGGGTGATCACCGCCGCGGCCCGGCCGACGACCGTCGCGGGGAGCGGCGACCGGGTCCGGCGTCGCCGGCGCCGACCCCGGGAACGCCGACGGGCGAGGACCGTGGTGGTCCTCGCCCGCTGGGGTCTCGATCTGTGTGGTCTGTGGTCCTGCTGTGTTGCCGCTGGTCAGTCGGCCGTCATGCGCTCTCACCGGGCTGGACGTCCACCGACAGCTCCTTCAGCTTGGCCTCGTGGGCCCGGGCGTGGTGCCCGCAGAAGAGGAGTTCTCCACCGGAGGGCAGTACGGCACGGACCTTGGCCGCTGCGCCGCAGCGGTCGCATCGGTCCGAGGCGGTGAGTTCTGGCCGGGTCAGGGTGCCGGGCATCGTCATCTCCCTCCGTCGAGGCCTCGGACTCGAGGAGTCCGGGCCCGCGAGCTCCGGTCGAACGACCGTCGCTTCTCCACAATGGCAGAACGCGTCGGCGACCGCTCGTGTTCACGCGCCGCTTTGTCGTCCGTCACGAACCGCTCATCGGTGGTGGACGACCGCTCGTTTCTGGGTACCGGCCCCTGCCACCCGATCGAGAGTCGATCTCGAGCGACGAGTGGTCGGCGGTTCCGGCGGCGTCGTCGGGGGCCCGCACTAGCCTGTGGCCCTCGGAGCACGGCGGTGGACGGGAGAGCGCAGTGGGCGACACGGGGGAGCGGGCCGCCGAGCTCGTCGAGCGGCTGCGGGGCGAGGGCGTCGCCGGCGTCACCGTGGCGTGGGCGGACAACAACGGCATCCCGCGCTCGCGCACGGTCCCCGTCGCGACGTTGCCGCAGGTGGCCGAGACCGGGATCGGCGTCAGCACCGTCTTCGCCGTCTTCGACACCAACGACGGCATCCAGTACGGGGCGCCGGGGCGGGAGACGCCCTCGGGCGACGTGCGCCTCGTGCCCGACCTCGACCGCCTCACGCCGCTGGCCGGTCAGCCGGGCCTCGCGTGGGCGCCGGGCACCCAGGTCGCCGTCGACGGGTCGCCCTGGCCGTGGGACCAGCGCTCGCTGCTGGCCGGCACCGTCGCGTCGCTCGCCGACCGCGGCTACACGGCGCTGGTGGGCTACGAGATGGAGTTCGCCGTCTGCGCCGCGACGCCCGACGGGTCGATCGTGCCCGCCTACCGCGGCCCCGCGTACAGCCCGCACGCGCTGCTCGAGATCGACGGCTTCGTCACCGATGTCCTGCGCGACGCGGAGGCCAACGGGCTGCGCATCGGCCAGCTGCACGCCGAGTACGGGCCCGGGCAGGTCGAGCTCTCCCTCGGCGCGTCCGACCCCGTGCGGGCCGCCGACGAGCAGCTGCTGGCCCGCCAGACCGTGCTCGCGGCCGCCGCGCGCCACGGGCTGCGGGTGAGCTTCGCCCCGCTGCCCTCGCTGGCGCTCGCGGGCAACGGCTGGCACGCGCACACCTCGCTGTGGCGCGACGGCCGCAACCTGCTCGCCGGCGGCCTCGACGGCCCGGACGACCCCGCGGGCGCCGCGTACATCGCGGGTCTGCTGCGCGATCTGCCGGCGCTCGCGGCGGTCACCGCCCCGTCGATCGGGTCGCTCGCCCGGCTGCGCCCCGGCTTCTTCGCCGGCGCCTACGGGTTCTGGGGCGTCGAGAACCGCGAGGCCCCGCTGCGCTACGTGGCGGGCTCCGCGCTGCTGGGCGCCGACCACGCCAACGTCGAGCTCAAGGTCTCCGACGCGTCGGCCAACCCCTACCTCGCGCTCACCGCCCTGCTCACCGCCGGCGTCGCGGGCGTCGAGGAGGGGCTCGAGCCGCCCGCGCCCCACGCCGAGGACCCGGGCACCTGGACCCAGGAGCAGCGTGCGGCTGCGGGCATCGCGCCCCTGCCGTCCACCGCGGCCGAGCAGGAGGCCGCGCTGGTGGGGTGCCCGCGGCTCACCGACGCGCTCGGCGCCGAGCGCCTCGGCGCCTTCCTCGCGGTGCGCCGGGCCGACTCCGCCTGGGCCGCCGAGCGCGAGACCGAGGACGTGCTCGCCGCCTGGCGCTGGCGGTACTGAGCTACGCGGGCACCAGCACGTCGAGGATCGCCTGGTGCACGGCGGGCCGGGCGATGAGCAGGTCGGGCGAGTACGGGTCGTCCGCGCCGAAGGGCAGGGGGCGCCCGTCCAGGCGCGTCACCCGCAGGCCCGCGCCGACGGCGACGGCCGCGGGGGCGGCGTTGTCCCACTCGTACTGGCCCCCCGAGTGCAGGTAGGCGTCGACGGTGCCGTCGACCACGGCCAGGGTCTTCACGCCCGCGGCGGACATCGCGCGGGTGCGCACCGGGAAGGCGGCCGCGAGCCGGCGCAGCTCCACGGGCGGCCGCGAGCGGCTCACCGTCACCGTCAGCCCGCGCTCGGGGTCGACGGGGGTGTCGGGCAGCGGGGTGACGGTCTCGGAGTCGGCCAGCTCGCCGCGGGCCGGCAGCGCCACCGCGCCGGCGACGAGCGCCCCGTCGACGACGAGGGCGACGTGCACGCCCCACTCGTCGCCGCCCCGGCCGTAGCCGCTGGAGCCGTCGAGCGGGTCGACGATCCAGAGCCGGTGCGCCCCGCGCCGCGGCACCGGGTCCTGGATGCCCTCCTCGGAGAGCACGACGTCGGTGGGCCGGTGGCGGTGCAGCGCGCGGACGAGGAAGTCGTGCGCCTCGGCGTCTCCGCGGTACTCCCGATCGCGGCCCGGGCCGGTGCCGTCGCGGAGCTCGAGCAGCAGCGCGCCGGTGGCGTCGGCCAGCTCGCGGGCCAGCGCGGCGTCCTCGGCGGCGGTCGGCTCGGCGGTCGGCTCCCTCGCGGCACTCACCCCCCGATCCTGCCCGACGCGTTCCGCGCCCACCGCCCGGGTCAGCCTCCCTCGGCCGCCGTGAGCACCCCGGCGAGCTCGTGCAGCACCGCGGCCCGCGCCTCGTCCGCGCCCGGCGCGGTGTCCTCGCGCTCGTCGAGCAGCAGGCGCGCGAGGCTCGCCAGGCTCACCACCTGGGCGGCGAACTCCTCCGGCCCCGCCAGCTCGCCCAGCAGCGCGCCGACCGCGTCGAGGTCGCCCGCGTCCATCCCCAGGACGATCGCCGTCGACCGCCGGTGGACCTCGGCGGGGTCCGGGCCGGGCAGGTCGTCGGGGAGACCGTCGGGATCGGGCTGCACGCCGCCAGCATCCCAGGCCGGCCGCCGGCGCGACGGTCAGCCCCGGCGCTGCTGCTTGCGCTCTCGCCGCTCCTCCCGCACCTCGCGCCACATCTCGTGGCCCGCGTCGAGGACGCCCTTGGTGATGCCCTTGGCGCCGCCCTCCATGACCTGCTCAGTCATGTGCCCGGGCAGCTCGGAGAGGCCCTTGCCGCCCTTCTCGTGCAGGTCCAGACGGTTGGTGGCCTCGGCGAAGCGCAGGTAGGTGTCGACGCTGGCCACGACGATGCGGGCGTCGATGGTGATCAGCTCGACGCCGACCACCGACACCTTCACGAAGGCGTCGATGACGAGGCCCTTGTCGAGGATCAGGTCCAGGACCTCGGCGAGCCCGCCCTGCGGGGAGCGGTTGACACCGGCGGTGGTCACCGCCGGAGTCTAGGAACCGCGCACCCGCTCGGCCATCGTCCGGACGGTCCCATGATCGCGGCCGGACGCGGAGGAGCCCGGGGCGTCGAGCAGGGCGCGCAGCTCCTCGGCGAGCACCGTTGGACGGTCCAGGCCCGGGACGTGGGCGCCCGACACCGCGCGGAGCTCCACGCCCAGCTGGTCGGCGAGCCACACGGCGCCCCGGACCAGGTAGCGCTCCGGGTGGTCCCGTCCGACGGCCACGGTCACCTCGACGCCAGTCGCGCGCAGGCGCCCCGGATCGGGCTCGTAGCCGGCCACGAGGGCCAGCTCGCCGCCGAAGAAGACCTCCCCGTTGGTCAGGAGCCGTGCGAGGAGCCCGGGCGCGATGCCGTCGCGCTCGGCATCGGTCATCACGGAGCGGAAGAAGAGATCCATGGCCACCGGGGGTCCGCCCCGACCATCCCGTCGGCGACCAGGGCCGTGATCCCGGTGCCGATCTGCTCGCCGTCGGGCAGGACCCCGAGCAGCGGCGGTTCGTGCAGCACCGCCCGCTCCACCGCCGACTGCGCGGTGGAGCAGCACGGGGTCGGCGGCGGCTTCGAGCAGCGCGGCGAGCCGGGTGCCCGGTTCCGCGAGGTCGGCCAGCGGGGCCAGCGGCCGGGCGTGGAGAGCGGTTCGCAGGCACCGCGCAGCACGCGGCCGCGCGCCGGGCGGGCGGCCAGGAACGCCTCGACGAGGCTGGTCTTGCCCACAACCGCGGCGCCGCTGACGAGGACGTCGTCATCGCACCCCCCGCCTCGCGTGGCGACATGCTGGAGGACGCCGCGAGCAGGGGCAATCGGCCGGGAGGGCGGACCTCGGAGACCCTCGAACACGTGTCCCGAGGACACGGGTCCCGAGACGACGAAGGCCCCCGAGCCGCAGCTCGGGGGCTTCTCGTCTTGCCGGGCTCTAGTCCAGGTAGTCGCGCAGGACCTGGGAGCGCGAGGGGTGGCGCAGCTTCGACATCGTCTTCGACTCGATCTGGCGGATGCGCTCGCGCGTCACGCCGTAGACCTGGCCGATCTCGTCGAGGGTGCGCGGCTGGCCGTCGGTGAGGCCGAAGCGCAGGCGGACCACGCCGGCCTCGCGCTCGGACAGCGTCGCCAGCACCGACTGCAGCTGGTCCTGCAGCAGCGTGAACGAGACGGCGTCGACGGCCACGACCGCCTCGGAGTCCTCGATGAAGTCACCGAGCTGGGAGTCGCCCTCGTCGCCGATCGTCTGGTCGAGGCTGATGGGCTCCCGGGCGTACTGCTGGATCTCCAGCACCTTGTCCGGGGTGATGTCCATCTCCTTGGCGAGCTCCTCGGGCGTGGGCTCGCGGCCCAGGTCCTGGAGCAGCTCGCGCTGGATGCGGCCGAGCTTGTTGATGACCTCGACCATGTGCACCGGGATGCGGATGGTGCGCGCCTGGTCGGCCATCGCGCGGGTGATGGCCTGGCGGATCCACCACGTCGCGTAGGTCGAGAACTTGTAGCCCTTGGTGTAGTCGAACTTCTCGACCGCACGGATCAGGCCGAGGTTGCCCTCCTGGATGAGGTCCAGGAACGCCATGCCGCGGCCGGTGTAGCGCTTGGCCAGCGAGACGACGAGGCGGAGGTTCGCCTCGAGCAGGTGGGACTTGGCGCGCTCGCCGTCGCGGACGATCCAGCGGAGGTCGCGCCGCATCTGCGTCGCGAGGTCCTGCCCGGCCTCGGCGACCTTGCGCAGCCGCTCGGAGGCGTAGAGCCCGGCCTCGATGCGCTTGGCGAGCTCGACCTCCTCCTCGGCGTTGAGCAGCGCCACCTTGCCGATCTGCTTGAGGTAGGCGCGGACCGAGTCGGCCGAGGCGGTGAGCTCGGCGTCCTTGCGCGCCTGGCGCAGCGCCTCGGACTCCTCCTCGTCCCAGACGAAGTCGCCCGACTTCTTGTCCTCCTCGGTGGGCTCCTCGGTCTCGACCTCGGTGGCCTCGACCACCTCGGCGCCGAGGACCACGACCTCCTCGGAGAGCTCCTCGGTGCCCGCGGCCTCGAGCTCGGGGCCGTCGAGGCCCTCGAGGTCGGCGCCCTCGGGACCGTCGGCGGCCTCGACCTCCTCGCCACCCTCGGGGGCCTCACCCTTGGTGGCGGCCTTGCCCTTGGCGCCCTTCGCGGGGGCGGCCTTCTTCGTGCCCTTGGCCGAGCGGGTGGCGGCCTTCTTCGCAGGGGCCGGCGCCTCGGTCGCCTCGGGCGAGGCGGTCACCACACCGACCGGGCCGCCGGCGGCGGTCGCGTCGGTGTCGGCGGCGTCGGTGACGCGGCGCTGGGTTGCGGACTTTGCGGCTGCCACAGACGACCTTTCGTGACGTACGGCTGCACGGTTGCCGGGGACGACAGGGCCGGACCGCCGCGGAGCCACCCCGGAAAGTGGCACGCGAAGGTCCCGGTCATCCCGGGTGTACCGCCTCGGCTCCCGTCCATTGTAACGAGCGCGAGCACGGTCCGTCGCACCTCACGGCCGCGGGCAGGTGAGGGAGGGGCCGCAAGGGGGTAACGGGATCGATTCCGAGCTGTGGTCGGATGCCGGGATGGACCGCACGACGGACCGCCCACGCGACCTCGCTGACCTCGCCGAGGCGGTCGCCCGCGAGACCGCCGCCCTCGCCCTGGAGGTGCGCGAGCGGGCCGTGCACGCCGAGCGGCTGGACACCAAGAGTTCGGCGACCGACGTCGTCACCGAGGGCGACCACGCCTGCGAGGCCCTCGTGCGCGAGCGCCTCGCCGCGGCCCGGCCCGACGACCTCGTGCTCGGCGAGGAGGGCGGCACCCGGGGCACGCCGGCGCCCGGGCAGGTCCGCTGGGTGGTCGACCCCATCGACGGCACCGTCAACTACCTGCACGGACTGCCCTGGTTCTCGGTCTCGGTGGCCGCCGAGGTGGACGGCCGGACCGTCGCCGGCGCGGTCGTCGAGCCCGTGTCGGGCCGGGTGTGGCGCGCCGCGCGGGGCCACGGGGCGCACCGCGACGGGGTGCCGCTGCGGGTCTCGGCGCTCGACGACCTCGCCCTGGCCGTGGTCGGCACCGGCCTGAACTACGACCCCGCGCGCCGGGGCCGCCAGGCCGCCGTGCTGGCGCGGATCGCGGCGCGCGTCGGGGACGTGCGGCGCCTCGGGTGCGCGTCGCTCGACCTCTGCGCGGTCGCCGCGGGCTGGCTCGACGGGTTCTGGGAGCACGGCCTGCAGGCGTGGGACGTCGCCGCGGGCGGGCTCATCGCCGAGGAGGCCGGCGCCGTGGTCCGCCTGCCCGGCGCCGACCCCGACGGTCTGGGTGCCACCGCGACCCTCGTCGCCCCGCCCGCCCTGGCGCCGGCGCTGACGGCGCTGCTGGTGGGTGAGGGCGCGGGCGAGATCTAGGTGCTGCAGTCGACGGCGCGCAGCTGGGTCAGCGTCTGGGCGTCGGGCACCGGGGCCGGCGTGCCCGAGCCGTCGGTGGCCGTCTGGCGGGCCAGGGCGCGCAGGGCGTCCGTGACGGGCTGGGGCGGGGCGATGTCGCGGAAGTCGTCGCCGAGTGCCAGGTCGACCTCGGCGCCGGCGCGCTGGTCGGCCACCAGTTCGGCGCACGGCAGCACGAGGCTCACCGTCCGGGCCGCCGCGGCGCCCGTCGGGCCGTAGCGGATCTGGCCGACGCAGGAGAGGTCCTGCGCGGGGTAGAGCGGGTCGTTGTCGGGCGGCGCCGCCTCGGCGATGCCCAGCTCGCCCAGCTCGGCCGCCGCCAGCTGCGCCTGGCCGCGCTGGCCCGCGCCGTTGAGGACGTGCACCCGCACCTCGCCGGGCGCGGCGGCGGCCTGGTCGTCGAGCGCGTCGGTCGACTGCGCGGTCCCGGCGCCGGCGACGGGGGAGGCGTTGCAGGACGTGACCGAGTCGGCGGTGGAGTTGGTGAACACCACGGTCCACGTGACGATGCTGGCCACGGCGAGCACGGCGATCAGCACCGTGGCGGGCACGAGGTTGCGCCGGCGGTAGACCTCCCTGACCCGCGACGTACCCGTCCTGCCGGTGCCGCCCGACGTGCCGACCACAGACGCCCCTCCCGCCACGGACCCGCCGCCGCGGGTCCGGACACAGGGTAGTGGGCGTGGGGTGGCTGTCCCGCGCCCCTGGAGTGGGTTACCCTCCCGCCGCTCCGCAGCCGCGCGGACGTCTGCATCGTCCGTGCCGGGGGAGACCCCCTTGTGAGATCCGGGTCACTTTCCCGGTCAGGCACAAACGGTCGCCGTCCCGCGTTGTGCTGCCGCACGACAGAGATGGGAACCGGCAGGAACCGGGCAAGACCGAGGGTGGGAAACCGCATGGCGACCGACTACGACGCCCCGCGCCGCAACGAGACCGACGAGATGGGCGAGGACTCCCTCGAGGAGCTCAAGGCCCGGCGCAACGAAGCGCAGTCCGCCGCCGTCGACGTCGACGAGACCGACACCGCCGAGAGCTTCGAGCTCCCCGGGGCCGACCTCTCCGGCGAGGAACTGACGGTCCGCGTACTGCCGAAGCAGGCTGACGAGTTCACGTGCGGCAGCTGCTTCCTGGTGCACCACCGGAGCCGCTTGGCGGACCAGCGCGGCGGGATGTTCATCTGCCGCGACTGCGCCGCTTAACGGTCGCTCCAAGGCTTGGGTAGGTCAGCGCTCCTTCGTCGCACTGACCTACCCGGCGCCGTCGCGCTCCGATGGTCACCCAGGTGACTATCGGAGTGAGGCGACCAGGTCCTCCGGACGACGGGTGGAGACGACCCAGTAGGGAGTGGGGTCGTCCGGGTCGACGACCTCGATCCGGACGACCGGCCCCACCCAGGGCCGGTGCAGGACGAACGCCTCGGGGTCGAGCTGCGGGCCCAGCGCCTGGCGCTTGGCCTCGCCGCGCACGACGTCGATGCGCCCGATGCACGACACCGGGAGGTGCGCCTCACCGGCGCGCAGCTCCCGCGCGCCGTCGGCACCCGGCGCGACACCGACGCGCACCCGGCCCAGCCACAGCAGCACGGCCGCGGCCAGCGGCAGCAGCAGCACGTACGGCAGCCACGAGCGCACACCCGGGTACCCCATGTGCAGCTCGGCGGCGAGCAGTACGGCCACCAGCGCGGCCGGCGGCCACCACCACCACGGCACCGCGAGACGCTCCGCGTGCGCCGATGCCGGAGCCCCCGGAACAGGGCCCGCGTCGGATCCCGGTGAGGGTGGCGAGGTGCTCACGACACCCAGAGTAGTCTCGCCCGCCGTGCTGCAGGTCGACCTCGTCCGCCTCGACCCCGGGCTGCCGGTGCCCGCCCGGGCGCGTCCCGGCGACGCCGGCGCCGACCTCGCGGCCGCCCGTGACGTCACCCTCGCCCCCGGCGAGCGGGCCCTGGTGGGCACCGGCGTGGCGCTGGTCCTCCCCGAGGGCTACGCGGCCTTCGTCGTCCCGCGCTCGGGCCTCGCGGCCCGCGAGGGCCTCGGCCTGCTCAACGCGCCCGGCACCGTCGACGCCGGCTACCGCGGCGAGGTCATGGTCTGCCTGATCAACCACGACCCGGTCCGGCCGGTGACGGTCCGCCGGGGCGACCGCGTCGCCCAGCTCGTGGTGCAGCGGGTCGAGGAGACCGTGTTCCACGTCCTCGACGGCGTCGCCGACCTCGAGGCCCTCGCCGCCCACGCCCCCTCGGCCCGGGGTGCGGGCGGCTTCGGCTCGACGGGGGTCGCGCCGACCGTGTCCCCCGACCCCAGCGAAGGAGGACCCCGGTGAGCCCGGAGCCCAATGGCGGACGACACCGCCGCACCGGTCGCGTCACGCAGGTGTCGGTGGCCGCCGACCCCGCGGGGCGCCGGCACCACCAGCGCCAGGGCCCGTGGGACGCCGACGACGCGCCCCGCGACGGCCGGCTGCGCCTCGACCTCGGGTCGGTGCAGCTGCCGGTCCCGCGCGGCGCCCGCCTCAAGGCCGAGCCGGACCCGTCGGGCCCGCTGCGCGCGGTGCACGCGCTGGTCCCCGAGGGCCGGCTGACCGTCAGCGCCTTCGCCGCGCCCCGCACCGGCGGGCTCTGGACCGAGCTGGTCGAGGAGCTCGCCGCCCAGCTCGCCTCCGAGGGCGCCACGATCCGGCGCGACCGCGGCGAGTGGGGCCGCGAGCTGGTGGCGCGCAACGGCAACACCGTCGCCCGCGTCATCGGCGTCGAGGGACCCCGCTGGATGCTGCGCGGGGTCGGCACCGGCCAGGTCCAGCACGCGCTCAAGCTGCACGGGCTGCTGCGCGAGATGATCCGCGGCACGGTCGTGTCGCGCTCCTCGGACCCGCTGCCGGTGCGCTCGCTGCTGCCCCTGGTGGTGCCCGACGACGTGCCCGACGAGTTCGCCGACTCGCTGGTCGAGTCGATGCCGACCAAGCCCCGCCAGATCACCAAGCCCGAGGGTCCCGTGATCCCGATGATGCTGCCCCAGCGCGCCGGGGCCGGGACGTCGCCGGGACGCAGCTGACGGACTCGCGACGGGGCATACCGGCGGGGCGCAACTCGTTTACCCTTCAGGTGTCCGCGGCCGAGGGTGCCCGTTCGGGGTGCCCTCCGCGGAGTGGGTACGGGAGCGAACGATGAGTGCCGAGACCGGGTTCCTGCGTCGCATGGTCCGTCGCCTCACCTCCGACGTCGGCGACCTCGACGCCGACGACCTGTCCGCCGAGGCCGCCCGCTCGGGCTGCGACCGGGCGTGCGACTCCGCCACCGGCGAGGCCGTCACGGTCAAGGGCCGCCTGCGGTCGGTGGAGATCTGTCCGCGGGGCTCGGTGGCCACGCTCGAGGCCGAGCTCTTCGACGGCACCGACGGCGTCACCCTCGTGTGGCTCGGCCGGCGCCGGATCCCGGGCATCGAGCCGGGACGCACCGTGCGGGCCAGCGGGCGCGTCGCCGTCCGCGACGGCCGCAAGGTGATCTACAACCCGTACTACGAGCTGCAGCGGGCGCACTGACCCCGCGGCCCGGTCACCGGCGGATCCCCGCCGCGGGCCGGGTCGTACCGTGGCGGGCACCGGCCGCCGGCCGTCGCGGCCCCGCCCGCCGTCCCGTCAGGAGTCCGCCATCCGACCCGAGACGCGCTCCGCAACACCGCCGCCCGCGGGCCGCCGCGCCCGGCACGGCGAGCCGGACGACCCCCCGACCGGCCCGGTCGAGATCGCCCGCGCCGACCCGCCCACCGAGCGGTTCGCCCCGCACCGGCGCGGGGCAGAGCCCGCGGACGAGGTCGACGACGAGGACGAGCTCGACGACGTCGACGAGGCCGAGGACGGGACCGAGGACGAGCCCGAGGAGCCCCGCACCCCCACGCTGCTGGAGCAGATGGGCGGCGTGTCGGGGATCATCGCGTCGGGCGTGCCGGTGATCGTGTTCGTGGTCGCCCAGGCCATCGCCGGCAACCTGGTGATCTCGATCATCGCGGCGGTCGCCTCCGCCCTGGCCGTGGCGGGCTGGCGGCTCGTGCGCGGCGAGGCGGTGCAGCCGGCGCTCTCTGGGCTGCTGGGCGTCGCGGTCTGCGCCTTCGTGGCCTGGCGCACGGGCGAGGCCAAGGGCTTCTTCCTGCTCGGGATCTGGACGAGCCTCGTCTACGGAGGGGTCTTCCTGCTCTCGGTGCTCGTCCGGCGCCCGCTGGTCGGGGTGATCTGGCACCTGGTCAACGGCGAGGGCCAGGACTGGCGCCGCGACCGGCGCGTGGTGCGCGCCTACGACCTGGCGTCCCTGGCCTGGGTGCTCGTGTTCGGCGCGCGGTTCGTGGTGCAGCGCTGGCTCTACGACTCCCAGTACGCCGACACCTGGCTGGGCTGGGTCCGCATCGCGATGGGCGTGCCGCTGGCCGCCCTCGCCGCCGCGGTCACCGTGTGGGCCATCCGGCGCAGCCGCCAGGAGGCGGCCCCGGTGCCCCGCCGGCGGCGCGCGGCGTGACGGTCAGTCCGGGTCGCCCTTGAGGACGCGCTGGATCTCCTCCTCGACGTCCTCGCCCGCGACGAACATCAGCTCGTCGCCGGGCTCGAGGGGGTCGTCGGCCTGCGGGACGATGACCCGCCCGCCGCGCAGGATCGCCACCAGCGCCGCCTCGCGCGGCAGGGGCACGTCGCGCACGGCCCGGCCCGCGAGCGGGGTGTTGGCGGGCAGCGTGACCTCGACGAGGTTCGCGGTGCCCTGGCGCAGCGTCAGCAGGCGCACGAGGTCGCCGACGGTGACGGCCTCCTCGACCATCGCGGCGAGCATGCGCGGGGTGGACACGGCCACGTCGACGCCCCACGCGTCGGTGAAGAGCCACTCGTTGCGCGGGTCGTTGACGCGGGCGACGACGCGGCGCACGGCGAACTCGGTCTTGGCCAGCAGCGAGACCACGAGGTTGACCTTGTCGTCGCCGGTGGCGGCGATGACCACGTCACAGCCCTGCACGCGCGCCTCCTCGAGCGAGGCGAGCTCGCAGGCGTCGGCGTGCACCCACTCGGCCTGCGGCACGGCCTCGGGCTCGACCTGGGCGAGGTCGCGCTCGATGAGCATCACCTCGTGGTCGGCCTCGACGAGCTCGGCGGCGATCGAGCGGCCCACCGCCCCGGCCCCGGCCACGGTCACGCGCATCGGGGCTACTCCTTCTCCGGCGAGGCGGCCGCGGCGGCCGTGACCGCGGCGACCGTGCCGCTCACGGCGGCCGTGTACACGACGTCCTCGGCCTGCAGCACCGTGTCGGGCGTGGTCAGCAGGCCCGTGCCGAACCGCACGATGAACGCCACCCGGCTGCCGGTGGCCTCCTCGAGCTCGGTGACGGGGCGGCCCGCCCAGTCCTCGTGGAAGTGCACCTGCATGATCGCGACCGTGCCCGAGGGGTCGCGCCAGGCGGTGGCCACGCCGTCGGGCAGCAGCATCCGCAGGAAGCGGTCGGTGGTCCACGGCACCGTGGCCACGGTGGGGATGCCGAGCCGCTCGTAGACCGCGGCGCGCTTGGCGTCGTAGATGCGGGCGACGACGTGGGAGACGCCGAAGGTCTCGCGGGCGACGCGCGCGGCGATGATGTTGGAGTTGTCACCGGAGGACACGGCGGCGAACGCCTCGGCGCGGTGGATGCCCGCGGCGGTGAGCACCTCGCGGTCGAACCCGGTGCCCACGACCTCCTGGCCGTGGAAGTCGCTGCCGAGGCGGCGGAACGCCTGCGGGTCGCGGTCGACCACGGCCACGTCGTGGCCGAGCCGCTCGAGGGCCAGGGCGAGGGAGGACCCCACGCGCCCGCAGCCCATCACGACGATGTGCACCACGCCTCCTCGGCTCTCGGCAAGCGGTGGGCACCGTAGCGCCCGCGGGACCTGACCGCGCTCCGCTCCGGCGTGCAGGGCCTACGCTTCGTGTCGTGCCCAAGCTCGCCACGGCGACCAAGCGCCTCGTGCTCGGTCTGCCGTTCCGCAGTGACGAGCTGCAAGGCACCCTGATGCGCAAGCGCATCGCCCTGCCCGTGTTCGCCTCGGACGCCCTGTCGTCGGTGGCGTACGCCCCGCAGGAGGTGCTGATCACCCTGTCGCTGGCGGGGCTCGGCGCCTACGCGCTGTCCCCGTGGGTGGGCGTCGCCGTCATCGTCGTGCTGGGCACGGTGATCGTCAGCTACCGCCAGAACGTGCACGCCTATCCCTCGGGCGGCGGCGACTACGAGATCGCGACCGTCAACCTCGGCAAGTACGCCGGCCTCACGGTGGCCAGCGCGCTGCTCGTCGACTACACGCTCACCGTCGCCGTGTCGGTCTCCTCGGCGGCGGACAACCTCGGTGCGCTCGTGCCGCTGGTCGGCGACCACAAGGTGCTCTTCGCCGTCGCGGCGATCCTGCTGCTCACGGCGATCAACCTCCGCGGGGTGCGCGAGTCGGGCATCACCTTCGCCGTCCCCGTCTACTGCTTCATCGTCTGCGCGGTCGGCATGATCGTCGTGGGCCTGATCCGGCTGGCCACCGGCGACGCCCTCGTCGCCCCCAGCGCCGGGTTCGGGCTCCTGCCCGAGGGCGGCGGCGACTCCACCGACGACCTGTCGCAGTTCGCGCTGATCTTCCTCGTGCTCCGCTCGTTCACCCAGGGCTGCGCGGCGCTCACCGGCGTCGAGGCCATCAGCAACGGGGTGCCGGCGTTCCGCAAGCCGAAGTCCCGCAACGCGGCCTCGACGCTGGCGCTGCTCGGGCTCATCGCCGTGTTCCTGTTCTCCGGGATGATCGCGCTGGCCCGCGCGTCGGGCGTCGTGATGGCCGAGCGGCCCGCCGAGCAGCTCGTCGGCGCCCCGCCCGGGTACCGGCAGGAGACGCTGATCGCGCAGCTCGCCCGCACGGTGTTCGACGGCTTCCCGCCCGGCTTCTGGGCGCTGACGATCTCGACCGCCCTGATCCTCGTGCTCGCCGCCAACACGGCCTTCAACGGCTTCCCGGTGCTCGGCTCGATCCTGGCCCAGGACCGCTACCTGCCCCGCCAGCTGCACACCCGCGGCGACCGGCTCGCGTTCTCCAACGGGATCGTGTTCCTGTCGTTCTTCGCGATCGTGCTGGTCATCGGCTTCGGGGCCGAGGTCACCGCGCTGATCCCGCTCTACACCGTCGGCGTGTTCGTCTCGTTCACGCTGAGCCAGACCGGGATGGTGCGGCACTGGTCACGCCTGTTGCGCACCGAGCCCGACGCCGGCGAGCAGGCCCGCCTGCGGCGCTCGCGGTGGATCAGCGGCTTCGGCACGGCCATGACCGGCACGGTGCTGCTCGTGGTGCTGGTCACCAAGTTCCTGGTGGGCGCCTGGATCGCGATCCTCGCCGGGGGCCTGGCGTTCCTCATGATGCTGTCGATCCGGCGCCACTACGACCGGATCAGCGCCGAGATCGCGGCCCCGGAGGTCATGAGCAGCACGCTGCCCAGCCGCAACCACGCGGTCGTGCTCGTCTCCCGGCTGCACATGCCCACGCTGCGTGCCGTGGCCTACGCCCGCGCGACCCGTCCGGACGTCCTCGAGGCGCTGACGGTCAACGTCGACGACGGCGACACCCGCGCGCTGGTGGCCGAGTGGGAGAAGCGCGACCTCCCGGTGCCGCTCAAGGTCGTCGAGTCGCCCTACCGTGAGATCACCAAGCCGATCCTGCAGTACGTCAAGCGGATCCGGACCGACAACCCCCGGGACGTGGTCACCGTCTTCATCCCCGAGTACGTGCTCGGCCGCTGGTGGGAGCAGCTCCTGCACAACCAGAGCGCCCTGCGCCTCAAGGGCCGGCTGCTGTTCCAGCCGGGGGTGATGGTGGTCAGCGTGCCGTGGCAGCTGGAGTCCTCGAAGCGGGCCGCCATGCGCCGCCCGCCCGGCGCCCCGGGCTCGGCGCGCCGTGGCTACGAGGCGCCGCCCGGTGCCCCGAGCTCGGCCGCCCCGGCCCCGCCGCCCAACCCCGCCGCGGCGCCCGCGCCGACGTCGCGCACCCCGGCGCGGCCGCGATGACGGCCCCGCACGAGACCCTCGACTGGACGGACCGGCTCCTCGAGGTCGACGTCGGCCCCGTCGCCCACGGCGGGCACTGCGTGGCCCGCTCCGAGGGCCGGGTCGTGTTCGTGCGCCACGCCCTGCCCGGCGAGCGGGTGCGGGCGGTGGTCACCGAGGACGGCGGCGGGTCCTTCTGCCGCGCCGACGCCGTCGGCGTGCTCACCGCCTCGCCCGACCGCGTCGCGCCGCCCTGCCCGTGGGCGGGGCCCGGCGGCTGCGGGGGCTGCGACTGGCAGCACGCCACGCCGGCCGCACAGCGGGCGCTCAAGGCCGCGGTGATCACCGAGCAGCTCGCCCGCCTGGCCGGGATCGAGCGCGACGTCACCGTCGAGGAGCTGCCCGGCGGCTACGTGGGCTGGCGCACCCGGATGCGGATGGCGGTCACCGACGACGGGCGCCCGGGCCTGCGGGCGCACCGCAGCCACGAGGTCCTGCCGGTGGGCGACTGCCCGATCGCCGTGCCCGGCGCGCTGCTGCCCGTCCTGGAGCGCACGTGGACCCCCACCGCCGAGGTCGAGGTCGTCCGCGACGACCACGGCGAGGTGCACGCCGCCGAGCTGTTCGAGGGCGTCCGGCACCCCGAGATCGGCAGCGGGACCGCCCACGAGCGCGCCGCCGGCCGCTCCTTCGACCTCCCCGCCGAGGCGTTCTGGCAGGTCCACCCGCACGCCGCGGACGCCGTGGTCGACGCCGTGCTGGAGGGCGCGGGCGAGCTGGCCGAGGGCGCCTGCGCCTGGGACCTCTACGGCGGCGCCGGGCTCATCGCCGCCCCACTGGCCGAGCGCGTCGGACCCACCGGCCGCGTGGTGCTCGTCGAGAGCGACCCGGCGGCCACCCGGGCGGCGGGGGAGTGCCTCGCCGACCTGCCCGCCGTCCAGGTCGTGCGGGGTCGCGTCGAGAAGGTCATGGGCGGCCTCCCCGGCCCGCCCGCGGTGATCGTCGCCGACCCGCCGCGCAAGGGCCTGGGACGCCACCTCGCCGGCGAGCTGGGCGAGCAGGGCGCGGCGCGGATCGTGCTCGTGGCCTGCGACCCGGCCGCCCTGGCCCGCGACGTCGCGGCGTTGGGGGAGCACGGCTACGCCCTCGCGGGTCTGCGCGCGTTCGACGCGTTCCCGATGACCCACCACGTCGAGTGCGTCGCAACCCTGCTCAGGGGGTGAGGCGCTCCGGTAGACAGAACCCGGCGGCGTCGAAGGGGTCACCGGTGAGCGGGAGCCTGGTCAGTGCGGGACTGGTGCCGGCGGGCCCCGTGAGCTTCCTCGACGGCGTCCGGCTCGTCGACCACCACTGCCACAGCGTCGTCGACGGTCCGCTGGACCGGGCGGGGTTCGAGGCGCTGCTCACCGAGGGGTCCGGGCCGGCGAAGGGCACGAGCTGCTTCGACTCCGCGCTCGGCTTCTCGGTGCGCCGCTGGTGCGCGCCCGCGCTGGACCTGCCCGCCCACGTCCCCGCCGACGACTACCTCGCCCGGCGCGCCGAGCTCGGGCCCGACGAGGTCACCCGGCGCTTCCTGGGCGGGGCCGGGGTGGGTGCCCTGTTCGTCGACCACGGGTTCGCCACGGACGGCCTGCTCAGCCCCTCCGCGCTCGGGACGGCGGCCGGGGCGCCGGTGGGCGAGGTCGTGCGCCTGGAGGCGGTGGCCGAGGCCGTCGCCGACGCCGGGGTCGACGCCGCGGGCTACGGCGAGGCGCTGCGCGCGGCCGTCGCCCGACGCACCGACCCCGACGGGGACCCCCTGCCCGTGGCCTGCAAGAGCGTCCTGGCCTACCGCGCGGGCCTCGACGTCGACCCGACCCGCCCGGAGCCCGCGGAGGTGGCCCGCGCCGCCGACGGGTGGCTGCGCCGCCGCGCCGCGACCGGCGAGCCGCTGCGCGACACGGTGCTGCTGCGCCACGGGCTCTGGACGGGCCTGGACACCGGCCTGCCGCTGCAGCTGCACACCGGCTTCGGCGACCCCGACGAGGACCTGCACCGCGCCAACCCCGCGCTGCTCGTCGGCCTCGCGCGCCTCGTCGAGCCCCTGGGCGTGCCCCTGATGCTGCTGCACTGCTACCCGTACCACCGCGAGGCCGCCTGGCTCGCCCAGGCGTTCGCGGTGGTGCACGTCGACGTGGGCCTCGCGGTGCCCTACATCGGGGCGCGGGCGGCCACGATCGTCGCCGAGCTGCTCGAGCTGGCGCCCTACGGCAAGGTGCTCTACTCCTCGGACGCCTTCGGGCTGCCGGAGCTGCACCTGCTGGGGGCCCTGCGCTTCCGGTCGGCGCTGGGTGGTCTATTGGAGCACCTCTGCGCGACCGACGAGCTCGCGCCCGCCGACGCCGAACGGGTGGCCACCATGATCGGTACCGACAACGCACGCCGGGTGTACGGGCGGATGCCGGCGTGAGCCGGCCGGACCCCGCGCTCCTCGACGGGCTGTCCGCCGCGCTGGAGGCCGAGCTCGACGCGGCGGTCGCGGTGCGGCACGCGCTGCACCGCGACCCGCGTCTCTCCGGCGACGAGGGCGACAGCCGCGACCTCGTCCTGGCGGCCCTGGCCGACGTCCTGCCCGCGGGCGCGGCGCCCGAGCCGGTGGCCGGCACGGGCGCGCTGCTGCGCCTCGGCCCGCCGGCGGCCGACGGTGTGCCCGCCGTCGCGGTGCGCGCGGAGCTCGACGCGCTGCCGGTGGTGGAGCGCACCGGGCTGCCGTTCAGCGCCACGGGGCCGGCCGCGCACGTCTGCGGGCACGACGTGCACGTCGCGGCCCTGGTCGCCGTGGTGCGCGCGGTGGCCCGCGCCGGCGCCGACGGCCTGCCCGCGCCGGTGCTCGCGGTGCTCCAGCCCCGCGAGGAGAAGGCCCCGTCGGGCGCCGCCGACGTCGTCGCCGACCCCGCGTTCAAGGCCCACCACGTCGGTGCGGTGCTCGGCGTGCACGTCCAGCCCGAGCTGCCGCGCGGCACGGTCTCGGTGCGCGGCGGGCCGGTCAACGCCTCGGCCGACGAGATCGAGATCGAGGTGCACGGGCGCGGGGGCCACGGCGGCTACCCCCACCGCACCCGCGACCCGGTGCTCGCGATCGCGCAGATCGTCGCCGCGGTGCACCACATCGTCTCCCGCCGGGTCGACCCGATGACCGCGGGCGTCATCACCATCGGGCAGGTGCAGGCGGGCTCGGCGCCCAACATCGTCCCGGAGACGGCCTCGGCGCGCGGCACCGTGCGCGCCCTGGACGCCGACCGCGACGCGCTGCTCGCCGCCGTGCGCGACGTCGTGGAGGGCACCGCTGCCGCCTACGGGTGCACCGCGACGCTCGAGGTCGTCCCCAACGAGCCGGCGGTGGTCAACGACGAGGCGCTGGCGCGCACGGTGGCGACGGCCCTCGGGGGACGGCGCCGGGAGGACCGGCCGACCGGATTGGTGCTCGACACCACGTTCCGATCCTGTGGCGCCGACGACTTCTCCCACTACGGTGACGTGCTGCCGTCGTTGATGCTGTTCGTGGGCACGGCCGCGACCGGGACCACCCCGGGCGCGGGTCCGGGCCTGCACCACCCCGAGTTCTCGCCCGACGACGCGATGGTCGGCGAGGTGGCGCGTGCGCTCCTCGCCTCCGTCGTGGCCGCGGGCGCAGCGCTCGTCCCCGCGCCGGCGACCGGGTCGAGACCGCAGCCCGTGCCGGAGACCACCTCTCTCACCGGAGCCGACGAGTCACCGTGACCGAGATCCAGGCTTTCACCCGCGAGTTCCTCCGAGACCCCATGACGGTCGCGTCGCTGGTCCCCAGCGCCGCGCCCCTGTGCCGCCAGGCGGCGGCGCCGCTGCCCGAGACCGGTGACCCGGTGGTGCTCGACCTCGGCGCCGGCACGGGCCAGGTGACCGACGTCATCCAGGAGCGCCTGGGGGGCCGCGGCCGCCACATCGCGGTCGAGTTCAACCCGCGCATGGCCGCCGTCCTCGCCGAGCGCCAGCCCAAGGTCGAGGTGATCTGCGACGACGCGAACGCCGTGGTCGATCGCCTGCTCGAGGAGGGCGTGCGCGCCGACCTCACCGTGTCGGGGCTCCCGTGGCTGCTCACGGCGCCGAGCCGGGGCCGCTCGATCTACGAGAAGCTGGCCCGCCTCGCGGCGCCGGGCGGGGCGGTGACGCAGCTCGCGCACGCGTGGGTCCGCGTCTTCCCGACCGCGCGGCAGGTGCAGCGCAACCTCGAGGCCTCGTTCGAGGAGGTCGTGGTCAGCCGCACCGTGTGGGCGAACATCCCGCCGGCCGTCGTCTACGTGGCCCGCCGCCCCCGGCTCTGACGCGCGCTGCGGACGAACCGGACGTCCGTAGACTGGCGGAGCCGTTCTGTTCGTCGGCGGAACCGAGGTGACCGAGGTGACGTTGCTCGACCGTGTCCGCACCCCCGCGGACCTGCGCGGTCTCGACGCGGACGAGGTCGTCGCCCTCGCCACGGAGATCCGCGCGTTCCTCGTCGACCGGGTCTGCCGCACCGGCGGGCACCTGGGGCCGAACCTCGGTGTGGTGGAGCTGACGCTCGCGCTGCACCGGGTGTTCGACTCGCCCCGGGACGCGCTGCTGTTCGACACCGGGCACCAGAGCTACGTCCACAAGATCCTCACCGGCCGGGCCGGGGAGTTCGGCGGGCTCCGCCAGGCCGGCGGGCTGTCGGGCTACCCGAGCCGGGCCGAGAGCGAGCACGACCTGGTGGAGAACTCCCACGCCTCCACCGCCCTGTCGTGGGCCGACGGGCTGGCCAAGGCCGACGCGCTGACCGGGCGCGACCGCTCGGTCGTGGCGGTCGTCGGCGACGGCGCCCTCACCGGCGGCATGAGTTGGGAGGCGCTGAACAACATCGCGGCCGCGCCCGACCGGCCGGTGGTGATCGTCGTCAACGACAACGGGCGCTCGTACTCGCCGACCATCGGCGGGCTGTCGCGCAAGCTCACCTCGCTGCGCCTGCTGCCCCGCTACGAGCAGGCGCTCGAGCACGGCAAGCGGGCGCTGCAGGGCCTGCCGGTCATCGGGCCGACGCTCTACTCGGCGATGCACGCGGCCAAGGCCGGCGTGAAGGACGCGCTGAGCCCGCAGCCGCTGTTCGCCGACCTCGGGCTGAAGTACCTCGGGCCGGTCGACGGCCACGACGTCGCGGAGATGGAGCACGCCCTGCGGCGCGCCCGCGACTTCGGCGGGCCCGTCGTGGTGCACGCGGTGACCGCCAAGGGCCGGGGCTTCGCGCCGGCCGAGGCCGACGAGGCCGACCTCATGCACTCCACCGGCGTGCTCGACCCCGAGACCGGCGTGCCCGTCGGCCCCACGGCGCGCGACTGGACCGCCGTGTTCACCGAGACGATGCTCGAACTGGGCCGCGAGCGCTCCGACATCGTCGCGATCACCGCCGCCATGCAGGGCCCGACGGGGCTGACGCCGTTCGGCCTCGCCTACCCGGAGCGCCTGTTCGACGTCGGCATCGCCGAGCAGCACGCGATGACCTCGGCCGCCGGGCTCGCCCAGGGCGGCCTGCACCCGGTCGTCGCGATCTACTCGACGTTCCTCAACCGCGCGTTCGACCAGCTGCTCATGGACGTGGCGCTGCACCGGGCCCCGGTCACCGTGGTGCTCGACCGCGCCGGGGTCACCGGCAGCGACGGCGCCAGCCACAACGGCATGTGGGACCTCTCGGTGCTCGGCATCGTCCCCGGCCTGCGCGTCGCCGCGCCCCGCGACGCGGTGACCCTGCGCGACGAGCTGCGCGAGGCCGTCGGCATCGAGGACGGCCCGACCGCGCTGCGCTGGTCGAAGGGCGCGGTGCCCGCCTCGGTGCCCGCGCTGCGCACGCTCGGGCCCGCCGAGGGCCCCGGGCGCGTCGACGTGCTCGCCGAGCCCGGCCGCCCCTCACTCGCGGCGCCGCGGCCCACCGCCGTCGACCGCCTGCCCGAGCCCGGGATGCCCGACGTGCTGCTCGTGACCGTCGGCGCGTTCGGCGAGCTCGGGGTCCAGGCCGCCGAGCGGCTCGCCGCCCAGGGCATCGGCGTCACCGTCGTCGACCCGCGCTGGGTGCAGCCCGTGCCCGACGCGCTGCTCGACCTCGCGGGCGGGCACCACCTCGTCGTCACCGTCGAGGACGGCGGGCGCCACGGCGGCGTCGGCTCCGCGGTGGCCGAGGCGCTCTCCGTGGCCGGCATCGACGTGCCGGTGCGGCGCCTCGGGCTCGACCAGGAGTTCCTCGCCCACGCCTCGCGCGGCCAGGTGCTGGCCGCCGCGGGCCTCACCGACGCCGACGTCGCCCGCCGGATCACCGAGTGGGTCTCCGGGCGGGACGCCACCGAGGTGCCCGTGGCGGGCGCCGACACCGCCGACACCCTCGCGCGCTGAGGTCCCACCGGATCTTCTCAGCGGCTGCTCAGGTGCGCTGTGGCACCGTGGAGGCGTGCGAGTACTGATCGTGGAGGACGAGCAGCCGCTGGCCGACGCCCTGGCCCGCGGCCTGCGCCGTGAGGGCATGGCCGTCGACGTGGCGTACGACGGCGACGAGGGCAGCGAGAAGGTCGGCGTGACGCGCTACGACGTCGTCGTGCTCGACCGCGACCTGCCGGGACGCCACGGGGACGACCTGTGCGCCGAGATCGTCGGCGACGTCACCCGCGTGATCATGCTGACCGCCAGCGGGACGCTGCGCGACAAGGTGGAGGGCCTGGCGCTCGGCGCGGACGACTACCTGCCCAAGCCGTTCGACTTCCCCGAGCTCGTCGCCCGCGTCCGGGCCCTGGGCCGGCGCGCGACCCCGGCGGTGCCGCCGGTGCTGCGCGCGGGCGACATCGTGCTCGACCCGGCGAAGCGCACGGTCACCCGCGCCGGCGCGCCGCTCGAGCTCACCCGCAAGGAGTTCGGGGTGCTCGAGGTGCTCATGGCCGCCGGCGGCGCCGTGGTCAGCTCGGAGGAGCTGCTCGAGCGCGTGTGGGACGAGAACGCCGACCCGTTCACCACCACGGTGCGGGTCACGGTCATGACCCTGCGGAAGAAGCTCGGCGACCCCGGGATCATCGACACCGTCGTGGGCTCGGGCTACCGCGTCCCCGCCGAGGCGCCCGCCCGGGTCTGAGGGGTCCGGGGGCTTCACCCGGCGGTCGCCGGGCGCCCCGTAGCGTCGGCGCGTGCCCCCCGCCGACCCCGTCAGCGCGCCCGCCCAGCGCCGGGGCCCCGGCCTGCGCGTCCGCCTGACGCTGCTGGCCACGGGCCTCGTCGCGGTGGTGGCCGTGACGCTGGTGTGGCTGGGCTGGATGCTCGTCGGCGAGGTCGCCGCGTCGGTGCCGCAGTTGCCGCCGGACACCCCCGTGCTCGTCGACGGCGTGCGCGTGCCGGCCGGCGAGCTGGCCGACGCGCTGGGCAAGTCGGCGCGGGTCGAGGTGCTGCGGGTCGGTTCGGTCGCGTTCGCGATGGTCGTGGTGGCGGCCGCGCTGGTGTCGTGGGTGCTGGTGCGCCGCGTCCTGCGCCCGCTGCACGAGGTGACGGCCACCGCCCGGCGCCTGTCGGCCGAGTCGCTCGACGCCCGCATCGGCGTCACCGGGCCGCGTGACGAGGTCGCCGAGCTCGCGGCCACGTTCGACGCGATGCTCGACCGCCTGCAGTCGGCGTTCGACGCGCAGACCCGCTTCGTCGCCAACGCGAGCCACGAGCTGCGCACCCCGCTGGCGGTGATGCGCACCGAGGTGGACGTGACCCTCGCCGACCCGGACGCGGACCCCGCCGAGCTGCGGCGCATGGCCGAGGTCGTCCGCGAGGCGACGCGGCGCGCCGAGCACCTCGTCGCGGGCCTGCTGCTCCTCGCGCGCACCGAGGCCACCGAGGTCGTGCCCCGCGAGCCCGTCGATCTCGCCGAGACCGTGCCCGGCGCGCTGGACGCCGTGCGGGCCGAGGCCCGCGACCGCGGCCTGCGGGTGACCACCGACCTCGCGCCCGCCCCGGTCGCGGGCGACGCGGCGCTGCTCGGGCGCGTGGCGGGCAACCTCGTCGAGAACGCCGTGCGGCACAACGTCGAGGGCGGGTGGCTCGTGGTGCGCACCGCGACCGACGACGGCCACGCGGTGCTGCACGTGGCGTCGTCCGGGCCGGTCGTCGCGCCCGCGATGGTCGCCGAGCTCTTCGAGCCCTTCCGCCGCGGCGCCGGGCGCACGGGCAGCGGGACGGGGCTGGGCCTGTCGATCGTGCGCGCCGTCGCCCGGGCGCACGCGGGCCGGGTGGCCGCCGAGCCCGTCGAGGGCGGGGGACTGGCCGTGACCGTCACCCTGCCGGTGCGGGTCGGGGCTCAGGACCCGGCGGCGTCGGGGGTCTGAGCGCCTTCGGCCGGAGCGGGCGCCGCGGGCTGCGCGTCGAGCGCGTCGGCCAGCAGCGGTGCGGCGAGCTCGGCCTGCCACGGGCGGGCGCCGAGCGCGGCGAGCGCCGCGGCCACGCCTTCGGGGCTGCGGTCCTCGGGCGGCGTCCAGCACACGCGGCGCACGAGGTCGGGCGTCACGAGGTTCTCGACCGGGGTCCCCGTACGCTCGGAGAGCTCCGCCAGCCCGGCACGGGCCGCGGCGAGGCGCGCGGCGGCGGCCGGGTCCTTGTCGCTCCAGCGGTGCGCGGGCGGCGGGCCGTCGGGCGCCGCGGCCGTCGCGGGCCAGCGCTCCCGGGTCAGCCCGCGCGCGCGCTCGATCGCCGACCACCACCGGTCGGCCAGGCGCCGCTGCGCGCGCCCGCGGAAGACGGGCATGGCGACGAGGTCGTCGCGGTGCGCCGGTTCGCGCAGGGCGGCGTCGACGATGGCCGCGTCGGGCAGCAGGCGACCCGGGGCGATGTCGCGGGAGGACGCGAGCGCGTCGCGGGACTCCCACAGCTCGCGGACGACCGCCAGCGCGCCGGGCCGGCGCACCTTGTGCAGCCCGGAGGTGCGGCGCCACGGCTCGACACGCGGCGGCGGGGGCGGGGCGAGGCGCACGGCCTCGAACTCCTGCAGCGCCCAGCCGGTCTTGCCCTGGCGCTCGAGGTCGGCGGCGACCTCGTCGCGCAGCTCCACGAGGAGCTCGACGTCGAGGGCGGCGTAGGTGAGCCACTCGGCGGGCAACGGGCGCCGTGACCAGTCGGCGGCGCCGTGGCCCTTCTGCAGCCGCACGCCCAGGAGGTGCTCGGTGAGCGGGCCGAGCCCGACGCGCGGGTAGCCGACGAGGCGCCCGGCGAGCTCGGTGTCGAAGAGGGAGTCGGGACGCATGCCCACCTCGGCGAGGCACGCGAGGTCCTGCGACGCGGCGTGCAGCACCCACTCGACCCCGCGCAGGGCGTGGTCGAGCACGGTGAGGTCGCCGCCGCAGGCGATGGGGTCGACGAGGACGGTGCCCGCGCCCTCGCGGCGCAGCTGCACCAGGTAGGCCCGGGCCGAGTAGCGGTAGCCAGACGCGCGCTCGGCGTCGACGGCGACCGGTCCGGTGCCCGCGGCCAGCCGCGTGGCGGCCTCCTGCAGGGCGTCGCCGTCGGTGACCAGGGGCGGGACCCCGTCGGCGGGCACCAGGAGATCGACGACCGTCGGGTCGTCCTCGGGGTGCTCGTGCTCGTCGGGGTGCTGGGCGTCCACTGCCGCGACAGTCTGCCCGTTCGCGCCCGTCACGGCGCGCTCCCCACCGGGTGGGTCACGTGGCAGGCCACGGGGCAGGTCATGGGGCGACGCCCGCGGGCCCCGCCGGCGATGCCGGCGGGGCCCACGGGTCGACCGGCCGGGGCCGACCGTCGGGTCGTCCCCTGCGCCGTCGCGCTCAGCGGATGACGCCGGCCCGCATGGCCAGCGCGACCATCTGTGCCCGGTCGCCCGTCCCGAGCTTGCGCCCGATGCGGGAGAGGTGGCTCTTGACCGTCAGCGCCGAGAGGCTCAGGGCCTCGCCGATCTCCTTGTTGGAGCGGCCGTCGGCGACCAACTGCAGCACCTCGACCTCGCGGGCGGAGAGCTCGCGTGGCGTGTTGTCCGTGGCGGGCACGCGAGTGCCCGCCGCGAGCAGCGGTGCGACCGAGGGGTCGGCGTAGAGGCCGCCCTCGAGCACACGGCGCACGCCGTCGGTGACGATGCCCGGCGAGGCCGACTTGAGCAGGTAGGCCTGCGCACCGGCCTGGAAGGCCGCACGCACCGCCGACGGGTCGTCGGACGCCGCCAGCACCACCACCCTGTTCCAGCCCTGCGCGCGGAGCTCCGCGATCAGGTCCAGACCGCTGCCGTCCGGCAGCCCCAGGTCGAGGATCGCGAGGTCACACGGCCCGCTGGCCAGTGCCCGGGTCCGGGCCTCCGAGATCGAGGCCGCCTCGTGGACGGTGCCCGCGCCCATCGAGGAGAGCCGCTGCGCGATCGCTTCGCGCAACAGCGGGTGGTCGTCGACCACCAGCACACTGAACATCTCTTCCCGCGGATGCGGGACCATGGCCGGCGGCAGCAGGCCGCTCGCGACGCCGCGAAGGGCCATGCCTGGGCCCACGGTTGCCACGTCGAGTACCTCCCAGTAGTCGGTCTTGCCCCCCGACAATGCGCACCCTGACCCTCGACCGTTCGACCGCGCCGCCGATCGGACGAGGAAGTGCGTGCGAGAGAACATATCCCCCCGGGCGAGTTAACGAGAGCAGCAGGGCCAACTTCGTTCGGTGGAGTTTCGCCTGTTACGCGATCACGGTCACCCTTTGGAGTGGACAGACCGCGCGGTTTCGTCTCGCGGTGACACTCGGTGTAACCGGAGCTACGGATCGTGTCCAGGTGGAGCCGACCGTCCCAAGCGCGCTGCAACCAACGACCCAACGGCACCCCGTGACGGACGCAGCCCGATCGGGCTGATCGGACGTCAGCCTCTGCATCCGATCGACGCGCGGGAACGAGGGCGAATGACCTGCGGAAATTGTATCGGGCGATACCGGTGGTACCGGGAGAATGTCAGCCGGAACGGCCGGCGCGACGAGCACCGAGCGTCGTCACGCCCTCGGGCGGAAGGCCCGCCGCGATCGCGAGGACACCCGCGAACGCCACGCCGTGCGTCGTGAGGACGTCCTCGGTGGGCGTCCACGACGCGCGCAGCTCGAGATCCGTGGCGTGGGTCGGGCCGCTGATGTCGCCGAAGCGCACGGAGGCGGTCTGGGTCACGGTGCCGCCCAGTGCGGTCCAGGACGCCCCGGAGTCCTCCAGGGCGCCGGTCAGCCACGACCAGGCCACCTCGGGGAGCATCGGGTCGCCGGCGTGCTCGGGGTCGAGCTCGGCGCGGACGAAGGTGACCACCCGCAGCGTGCCGTCCCAGGCGTCCTGGCCCTCGGGGTCGTGCAGCAGCACGAGGCGCCCGGTGACCACGACCTCGGCGTCGTCCACCTCGGCGGTGCCGGGGGCCGGGGCCCCCGCGAGCACCTCGGCGCTCCAGGCCGCGGAGTACGGCGCCAGCCGTTGCGGCGGGCGCATCGTGCGCAGCTCGATCTCCGGACGGGTGCGCAGTTCGCTCAGGGAGTCCACCGCGCGCCGGAACGTCTCGGGGTGGGTGGTGGGCGCCGTCACCTCGACGACAGTAGGCCGAACGGGTTCTTTCCGGCACCTCCCACGCCGAGGGGTCCCGCGCGTCCCCCGGTTCCCTCGTGTCCCACCCGCCACGGGCCGCCGGCGCGGCGGACGACCTCGGGACCGTGGGACGATGGAGCCACTATGAGCAGCGGGATCGCGGGCACGGCCACCGACACCGGCGTGCGCCGCCACCTCCCCGACGCCCCGTTCCTCGCCGCGACGCGGCGGGAGCGCCCGTCGCGCCGTCCGGTGTGGTTCATGCGCCAGGCCGGGCGCTCGCTGCCCGAGTACCGCGAGCTCCGCAAGGGCACCGGGATGCTCGAGGCCTGCCTGACCCCCGAGCTCGCGTGCGAGATCACGCTGCAGCCGGTCCGCCGCTACGGCGTCGACGCGGCCATCCTCTTCTCCGACATCGTCGTGCCGCTCAAGGCCGCCGGCGTCGGCGTCGACATCGTCGCGGGCACGGGCCCCGTGGTGGAGCACCCGGTGCGCAGCGCCGCCGACGTCGCCGCCCTGCCCGCGCTGGACGCCGAGGGCGTGGCGCCGGTCGCCGAGGCGGTGCGCCTGCTGGTGCGCGAGCTGGGCGACACCCCGCTCATCGGCTTCGCCGGCGCACCCTTCACGCTCGCCTCCTACCTCGTCGAGGGCGGGCCGAGCCGCAACCACGAGCGCACCAAGGCGCTCATGCACGCCGAGCCCGACACCTGGCACGCGCTGTGCTCGACGCTCGCCGACACCACGCTGACCTTCCTGCGCGCCCAGGTCGACGCCGGCGTCGACGCGGTGCAGCTGTTCGACTCCTGGGCCGGCGCGCTGTCCGAGCGCGACTACCGCGACCTGGTCCTGCCCCACTCGACGCGGGTGCTCCAGGGGCTCGCCGACACCGGGCTGCCCCGCATCCACTTCGGCGTGGGCACCGGCGAGCTCCTCGGCGCCATGGGCGAGGCGGGCGCCGACGTGGTGGGCGTCGACTGGCGGGTGCCGCTCGACGTCGCCGCCGCGCGCGTCGGGCCCGGCAAGGCCCTGCAGGGCAACCTCGACCCGGCGCTGCTCTTCGCCGGGCGCGACGTCGTCGAGCGCGAGGTCCGGCGCATCCTGGCCGAGGGTGAGGCCGCCGAGGGCCACGTGTTCAACCTCGGCCACGGCGTGCTGCCCGAGACCGACCCCGACGTGCTCGCCCGGGTCGTCGAGCTGGTGCACGCCGCGGACGTCCCCGCCCCGTGACCCGCGTCCTCGTCGTCGGCGGCGGGGTGTCCGGGCTCGCCGCGGCCCACCGCCTGCGCACACTGCTCGGACCCGACGCCGACATCGTCGTCGTCGAGGCCGCGCGGTCGCTCGGCGGCAAGATCGCCGCGATCGAGCTGGGTGGGCGGCGCGTCGACACCGGCGCCGAGGCCTTCCTCGCCCGCCGGCCCGAGGCCGCCGCCCGCATCGCCGAGCTGGGGCTGGGCGACCAGCTCGTGCACCCCGGCGCCGCGGCGTCCGCGCTGCGCGTCGGGGGGCGCACGGTGCCGCTGCCCCCGCGCACGGTCATGGGCGTGCCCGGCGACCCGGACGCCGCCGCCGGCGCGCTCTCGCCCGCCGGGCTGGCCGCGCTGCGCGAGGACCGGCCCGGCCCGTGGGAGCCCGGCGGCGACGTCGCGGTGGGCGCGCTGGTGCGCGCGCGCCTGGGCGACGAGGTCGCCGACCGCCTCGTCGACCCCCTGCTCGGCGGCGTCTACGCGGGCCGCGCCGACGCGCTCGGGGTGCGCGCCACCGTCCCGGCCCTCGCCGCGGCCCTCGACGCCGACCCCCGCTCGCTGCTCGCCGCCGCGCGCTCGTGCCTGCCGGCCCCGCCCGCGGAGGCGGCGCCGCCCGTCACCGCCCCCGTCTTCGGCACCCTCCGCGGCGGCCTCGCCGACCTCCCGTCCACCCTCGCCCTCGCCGCGCGCGCCGAGCTGCGCCTCGGTCGCACGGTCACCGCGCTCACCCGCACCGCCACCGGCTGGCGGGCCGACGTCACCGACGCGGGGTCCGACGTCGCGGGCCACGTCGAGGCCGACGCCGTCGTGCTCGCCGTGCCTCCGCCCGCCGTGCGCCGCCTGCTCGCCGGCCACGCGCCCGCGGCGGCGTCGGCGGCGGGCGAGATCGAGCTCGCCTCCTCGGCGCTCGTGCTGCTCGCGCTGCCCGCCGAGGCCGCGGCGCCGCTGGCCGGGCGCTCGGGCGTGCTCGTCGGAGCGGGGGAGCGGCGCCCCGACGGCCTGCCCTGGACGATCAAGGCCGCCACCTTCAGCTCCGAGAAGTGGCCGCACCTGGCGCCGTCCGGCGACGACCCCGACGACACCGCCGTCCTGCGCCTCTCGGTCGGCCGGCACGGCGACCCCGCCTCGATCGCCGCCCTGCGCCGCGACGACGACGACCTCGTCAGCGCCGCCCGCGACGACCTCGCCGCGCTCACCGGCATCGACGTCGTGCCCGCCGAGACCGCGGTCGTGCGCTGGCCCGGCGGGCTGCCGCAGTACGGCGTCGGGCACGTCGAGCGCGTCGCGGCGATCGAGGACGGCGTCGCCGGCCTGCCCGGGCTCGCGGTCGCCGGCGCGGCGCTGCACGGCGTCGGCGTACCGGCCTGCCTCGCCACCGCCGACGCGGCGGCCCAACGGATCGCCGCCCACCTCGCCGCATCGACGCCCCGCTGATCAGCAGGCCAGGATGGGCGCCATGGACGATCTGGCCGGCGCCCTCGGGGCCCGGGACGACGAGGCGCGCACCGGGTTCATCGTGGACGTGCTCGTGGACGCCTTCGCCGACCTCGTGGCCGCCGCCCCCGCGGCGTTCCGCGCCAAGTTCCGCAAGATGGCCGCCGAGCCCTTCGCGTTCTACCGGGGCAGCGCGCCGCTGTTCTACGCGGACGTCGCCCGGCTCGACGACCCGTGGGTCGACGCGCCCACGCGCCGCGTGTGGATCCAGGGCGACCTGCACGCCGAGAACTTCGGCACCTACCTCGACGGCGACGGCGTGCTGGTGTTCGACGTCAACGACTTCGACGAGGCCTACGTCGCACCCTGGACCTGGGACCTGCGCCGGCTCGTGGCCAGCGTGGCGCTGCTGGGGTGGTCCAAGGCGTTCTCCGACGCCGACATCGACGCGCTCAACACCGCCTTCCTGCGCGCCTACCTCGAGGCCGTGCGGTCGTTCTCCGGCGGCACCGCCGAGCGGGACGTCGCGCTGACCCGACGCACCGTCGACGGCCCCATCCGCCAGGCCCTCCAGCGCTCGCGCGAGAGCAGCCGCCGCGCCCTGCTCGACGCCCTCACCGAGATCGAGGGGGAGGACCGCGTCTTCCGTGGCGGGCCGGGCGTGCGCCGCCTCGACGACGACGAGCGCGACGAGGTCCTCGCCGCCTACGCCGCCTACCTCGACACGATCCCGCCCGGCAAGCGCTGGGCGGACGTCGCCTACACCGTGCACGACGTCGTGGGCCGCAGCGGCTTCGGCATCGGCAGCGCCGGGCTGCCCGCCTACAACGTGCTCATCGAGGGCCCGACCGAGGCGCTCGACAACGACATCGTCCTGTCGATGAAGCAGGCGGTGCGTGCGGCGCCGAGCCGCGCGGTGGACGACGCCGAGGTCGCGTCGTGGTTCCTCCACCACGGCCACCGCACCGCCCTGTCGCGCCGGGCACTGCAGGCGCACGCCGACCGGCTGCTCGGCTGGACGGAGTTCCGCGGCGTCGGCTTCGTGGTCAACGAGCTCTCGCCCTACGAGAACGACCTCGACTGGGACGACCTCACCGAGCCCCGCGAGCTGCGCGACGTCCTGCACCACCTGGGCCGGGCCACCGCCCGCGCGCACTGCGTGTCCGACGCCGACGCCGAGCAGGGGCTGGTCGAGCGGCAGGTCGAGGACGGGATCCTCGCCGTGGTGGGCGACCGGGAGGACGCGTTCGTCGCCGACCTCGTCGACTTCGGCCGCTCCTACGCCGCGGTCGTGCGCGACGACCACCGCCGCTTCGTCGAGGCGTTCCGCGCCGACCGCATCCCCGGGGTGTCGAGCACCGCGGAGAGTCTGTAGTCCCCCGGATCGCCTGGCACCATGGGGACGTGGCCAGGCTGAACTACGACGAGCTGAACTCGACCGTCCGCTACGCGATGTGGTCGGTGTTCCGCACCGACCCCGCGCGTCTGCCCGACGACCGCGCCGCGCTCGGCGAGGAGTTCGCCGGCGTCCTGGAGCAGGCGGAGGGCAAGGGCGTCGTCGTGCGCGGCGTCTACGACCTCGCCGGCCTGCGCGCCGACGCCGACTGGATGGTCTGGACCCACGCGCCGGACATCGAGTCGCTGCAGGCCACCTACTCGGCGCTGCGGCGCACGGCGCTGGGTCGCGCGTCGACGCCGGTGTGGTCGGCCTCGGCGCTGCACCGGCCCGCCGAGTTCAACAAGAGCCACGTGCCGGCGTTCATCGCGGGGGAGGAGCCCAAGGGCTACCTCTGCCTCTACCCGTTCGTCCGCTCCTACGAGTGGTACCTGCTGCCCGACGAGGAGCGCCGCGGGATGCTCGCCGAGCACGGCAAGGCCGCCCGCGGCTACGCCGACGTGCGCGCCAACACCGTCCCGGCGTTCGCGCTGGGCGACTACGAGTGGATCCTCGCCTTCGAGGCCGACGAGCTCGACCGCATCGTCGACCTGATGCGCGACCTGCGCGCCACCGACGCCCGGCGCCACGTCCGCGAGGAGGTCCCGTTCTTCACCGGACCGCGCGTCTCGCCGGGACAGCTGGCCACCGCGCTGCCCTGATCAGGGTCTTGCCTCACACCGCGTGATGGGGCACATTCCGGGCGTGGCGACCGTCGGCTTCCTGCACGTCGCGGCCGCCCACGTCCAGGCGGCGCGCCGGCTGCTCGCCGAGCACGCGCCGGGCGTCGTCGACATCCACGTCGTGGACCGCACGCTGCTCGGCGCCACCGGTGACGTCAGCACCCGGATCGCGGCGCGCATCGGCGAGCTGATGGGCCGCGAGGTCGACGCCGTCGTCTGCACCTGGCCCGCGCTGGTCGCCGACGTCGTCCGTGTCGCGAGCGAGCGCGGCATCGCCGCCGCGGGCGTCGACGAGCTCGCCGCCGCCGCGGGCGGGGTGCGCGCCCTCAGTCGATGAGGTGCCAGGTGATGAGGTCGTGGATCTCCGCGGCCTGCTCCTCACCGCGGCACGTCACCTCGTAGAACGTGCGGCCGATCTGGATGGCCACCGTGCGGGAGAAGATCGGGTCGTCCTCGGTCGACACGTAGGCGACCGTGGTGATCCGGCTGTACGGCGCGGTGATCAGCGCTGCGCGGCCGCCCGGGAACGCGGTGTCCAGCAGGATGACGCGGCGGTTGGTGATCCCGCACAGCGCGATCGCGCTGTCGCTGGCGTACACCCCGTCGATCTGCTCCTCGGGCATGAGGCTGTCGCGGACGACGTCGTACTGGACCGTCTCGTCGAAGCGCGGCAGGCGTGCCGCGAGCGGGTGCGGGCGGCCCGGGTGGTCGTTGGTGGACCCGTGGCGGATGGGGTGGGCCATCGACGGCATCGTCCTCTCTCCTCGCGGTCTCCTGGCGCGGAGGCGGCTGGCCGTCTCCCGACGCTAACGGCCGTGCCGCCGCGTGCCCGCCAGGGGTGGTGACGGACACCGGCGTCGCGGCCGATTGCGGCGGGCCGGGGGTCCGCGCTGGTCCGGACGGACCAGCGCGGTCCGGTCAGGAGGTGGGCTCGAGGCGCAGGCTGACCGAGTTCATGCAGTACCGCTGGTCGGTCGGGGTGCCGTAGCCCTCGCCGCTGAAGACGTGGCCCAGGTGCGAGTGGCAGGTGGCGCACAGCACCTCGACGCGGGTCATGCCCATCGCGCGGTCCTCGCGCAGGATGACGTTGTCGTCCGCCGACGGCGCGTAGAACGACGGCCAGCCGCAGTGCGACGCGAACTTGGTGTCGGAGCGGAAGAGCTCGGCCCCGCAGGCGCGGCACGAGTAGACGCCCTCGGTGAAGACCTCGTCGTACTCGCCGGTGAAGGGCCGCTCGGTGCCCGCCTGGCGCAGCACCGCGTACTCCTCGGGGCTCAGCTGCTCGCGCCACTCGGCGTCCGACTTGCTGACCTTGGGGGTGCCGATCGAGGCGTCACTGCTCATGCACCCAGGCTAATACGTCCCGCGGGGTGCGGTCGGAGCGTCAGGACAGGGCCTCAGAACAGGGTGGCGAGCACGACCTCGAGGGCCTCGAAGATCACGTACCCGGTGCCCAGCAGCACGAGGGCGACCAGCAGGACGGCGGCCACCCGACGGGTGCCGTCCGCCCGGTTGGCCGACTCGGCGAAGTCGCGGACACCCGCGAGCTGGCCCTCGACGGTGAACGACGAGGGGCTGACGCGCTCCATGCGGTCGAGGTGCGCGGCGAAGGCGCGGGCCTCGGGGTCGTCGGGGTCGAGGCCCACCAGGTCGTCGCCGAAGCGCCCCGGCGGCCCGGGAACATCCCCCGGGTGGCGGTCGCGAGGGCCGTCGAACATGGTCATCGCCCCACGGTAACCCGCGAACGGACAGGTCGGGCCTACCCTGTAGGGCATGACGACGGACACCTCGGCGTGCACGACGCTCGACGCGCAGTTGTGCTTCGCGCTGCACGACGCCTCGCGTGCCATCGCGGCGTCCTACCGGCGCGGGCTCGCGCCCCTCGGACTGACGTACAGCCAGTACGTGGCGCTGCTGGTGCTCTGGGAGCACGGACCCGTGACGATGGGGCGGCTGTGCCGCGAGCTGCACCTGGACAGCGGCACCCTCTCGCCGCTGCTGCAGCGCCTCGAGGAGCGCGGGCGGGTCGTGCGTCGCCGCCGCCCCGAGGACGAGCGCACCGTCGAGGTGGCCTGCACCGCCGAGGGCGAGGCGCTGCGGGAGCCGGCCATGGCCGTCCAGCGCCGCGTCCAGGCCGAGACGGGCCTCGAGCCCTCCGACCTCGCCCGCATGCGCGGCGAGCTGCAGGCGCTGGCCGACCGTCTGCGCACCGCCGACGAGAGCGTGGTCATCGACGGGGAGGTAGTCGCCCGGGAGTGACTAGGCTGCGCGCGTGGCGAAGACCCCGGCCGAGGAGATCGACGTCGACGGCCTCGCCGTGCGGGTCAGCAATCCGGACAAGATCTACTTCCCCGACCGCGGCATCACCAAGCGCCAGGTCGTGGAGCACTACGTCGCGGTGCGCGAGCCGCTGCTCGGCGTGCTCTTCGAGCGCCCGACGCACCTCAAGCGCTTCGTCGACGGGGTGACGGGCGAGTTCTTCTACCAGAAGCGCGTGCCCAAGGGCGCTCCCGAGTGGCTCGAGACCGTCGAGGTGCGCTTCCCCAGCGGCCGGGCCGCCGAGGAGATCTGCCCGACGCGCACGGCCGTGCCGGTCTGGGCGGCGAACCTCGGCACCTTCGACTTCCACCCCTGGCCCGTGCGCCGCGGGCAGGTCGACCAGCCCGACGAGCTGCGCATCGACCTCGACCCCCAGCCGGGCACCGATTTCGCCGACGCCGTCCGCGTCGCGGGCGTGCTGCGCGAGGTGCTCGGCGACGCCGGCCTGCAGGGGTGGCCCAAGACCTCGGGCGGGCGCGGGATCCACGTGATGGTGCCGGTGCGCCCCGACTGGGACTTCGTGGGCGTCCGGCGCGCGGTGATCGCACTGGCCCGCGAGGTCTGCCGGCGCATCCCCAGCGAGGCCACCGTGGACTGGTGGAAGGAGGAGCGCGGCGAGCGCGTCTTCCTCGACTACAACCAGGCCGCCCGCGACCGCACGATCGCCTCGGCGTGGTCGGTGCGCGGCACCCCGCGCGCGACGGTGTCGATGCCGTTGCGCTGGGAGGACCTGCCCGCCGTCGACCCCGACGACTTCGACGTGCTCACCGCCGCGGGCGTGCTCGCCGAGCGCGGCGACGCCCACGCCGGGCTGCACGACGACCCCGGGGGCCTCGAGACGGCGCTGGAGTGGGTCGAGCGCGACCAGCGCGACCACGACCTCGGCGACCTGCCCTACCCGCCCGAGTACCCCAAGATGCCGGGCGAGCCGAAGCGGGTGCAGCCGTCGAAGTCCCGGCCGGACACCCTCGGCAAGTCGGCCGACTGACGCGTCAACCGCCGCCCGTCCCTACACCGCGGACGGGACCTGCCAGCACCGATCCCAGGGGGCGGCGTCCTCGAGCTGGCGGGCCAGGCGCAGCAGCAGGCCCTCGCTGCGCAGACGCCCGACGAACTGCACCCCCATCGGCAGGCCCTCGGCGGTCCGGTGCAGCGGCAGGTTGATGGCGGGCCGGCCCGTGATGTTCGCCAGCTGGGTGTAGGGCACCCACGCCAGGTTGCGCTCCACGACCTGGTCCACGATCCCCGTGCGCCGGAGCAGCCCGGCGGTCCGCGTGCGCAGCAGGGCCGCGGTGACCGCCCGCAACGCCGGCGGCGTGTCGAGCGCACCGATGCGGATCGGTGGCTCCCCGAGGGTCGGCGTCAGCAACAGGTCGTACTCGGCGTGGAGGGCGCCGAGCGCCGCGACGTAGTCGCGCCGGCGCTCCTGGGCCTCCTGGAGCTCGATCGCCGAGAACGACCGCCCCAGGGCGGCCATCATGCGGGTGTCCAGCTCGAAGCCGTCGTCGCCCGCTCCGGTCTCCCGCGCGACCTGGTCGACCTCGATCGCCTGGTGGACGAACCAGATGGTCAGGAAGTCCCGCCCCAGCTGCCGGTCGTCGTGGGGCGGCGCCACCTCCTCCACACGGTGTCCGAGCTCGGTGAGCAGCTGCGCGGCGCGCTCGACGGCGAGGACGGCTTCGGGGTGCGGCTGGTCCCGCAGGGCGCAGTGCGTCGTGTAGCCGATGCGCAACGGCCCGGGGGCCTCGTCGAGCTGCCCGAGCAGCGACCGGTCGGGAGCGGCCGACGCGTACGCACTCATGGCGTCGGCGCCGATCACCGCGTCCAGCATCGCCGCGGTGTCGCGGACGCTGCGGGACACGACGCCGTGGGTCGCCAGGCCGTCCAGCGGCTCGCTGTCCTGCGGCCCGAACGGCACCAGTCCGCGGCCGGGCTTCAGCCCGACGAGACCGGTGCACGCGGCCGGGATGCGGATGGAGCCTCCGCCGTCGCTGGCCGCCGCCACCGGCACGATCCCGGCGGCGACCGCCGCCGCGGACCCGCCCGACGAGCCTCCCGGTGTCCGGTCGCGGTCCCAGGGGTTGCGGGTGGGCCCGAAGGCCGCCGGCTCGGTGATGCCCTTGGCCCCGAACTCCGGCGTGTTCGTCTTGCCGAAGACCACCAGCCCGGCGTCCAGCCAGCGTTGCACCACGGTGCTCGTGGCGTCGGCCCTCCGGCCGACGAGCGCACGGCACCCGTCGGCGGTGGGTTGTCCCGCCAGGTGCTGGTGCAGGTCCTTGAGCAGGAACGGCACGCCGGCGAACGGGCCGGTCAGCGTCCCCCCGGCCCGCTCGTCGGCGTGGTCGTCCAGCCAGGTGCAGATCGCGTTGATGCCGGGGTCGACGGCCCGCGCCCGGTGGCGTGCGGCGTCGAGGAGCTCGCCGGCGGTCACCTCGCCCGCGGCCACCAGGCGGGCCAGGCCGAGCCCGTCGTGCTCGAGGTAGTCGCTCTCGTCCACACGTCGCTCCTCGAGGTGGTCCGGGGGACCGATTCCTTTCGCGGTCGACGCGAGTCTGCACGGGAGAGGCGCGGCCCGCGACGGGCCGGCTCACGCCGATCCCGAGAGGCCACCGCCGATGAGTCCCGCGACCATGCGCGCGCTGCAGCAGACGTCCCTCGACGGACCGCAGGACATGCGGCTGATCACCGATGCCCCGGTGCCGGGCCCCGGGCCGGGGGAGGTCCTGGTCCGCGTCGCCGCGGCCGGCGTCAACTTCGCCGACCTCTCGAGGGCCCACGGCACGTTCGGGGACGGCCCGCGCCCGCCGTACCTGGCGGGGTTCGAGGCCGCGGGCGAGGTCGTGGCGGTCGGTGACGGGGTGACCGGCCCGGAGCCGGGCGCCCGCGTCGTCGGCGTCGGGGACGGGGCCTTCGCCGAGTACGTGGTGCTGCCCGCGGCCGCGGCGATGCCGGTGCCGCCCGGTTGGACGGAGCAGGAGGCGCTGGGCCTCGTCGTGAACTGGCCGACCGCGCTGGCCGCGCTCGGGCCGCTGGGCGCCCTCACGGCGGGGCAGACCGTCCTCGTGCACGCCGCCGCGGGCGCCACCGGCCAGGCCGCGGTCACGGCGGCGAAGCACCTCGGGGCGACGGTGATCGCCACCGCGGCGCCGGCCAAGCACCCCACCGTGCGGGCCCTGGGCGCCGACCACGTCCTGGACTCGCACGCCGGCGACGTCGCGGCCGAGGTGCTCGCGCTGACCGCCGGCGCCGGCGTCGACGTCGTGCTCGAGTCGGCGGGCGGCGCCACGTTCGGCGCGAGCCTGGCCGCAGCGAAGCGGGTCACCGGCCGGGTCGTGGTCTACGGTGTGGCGGGCGGCGACGCCGCGGTCACCAACCGGGAACTGGTGTACCGGCACCAGGTCCAGGTCGTCGGCTTCAACCTCGGGGTGCTGATCCAGGCCGCGCCGCAGATCTTCGGCATGGTCATGGGGGAGCTCGCCCGGCTCGTCGCCGCCGGTGTGGTGGCCCCCGGCCGGCCCACCACGTACGACCTCGCCGACGGGGCGAAGGCGCTCGGGGAGCTGGCCGCCCGGGCCACCACCGGCAAGCTCGCCCTCCTGCCCTGAGAGCCTCGTCCCGTGACAGCCCACCGGCCGGCCGCGCCGGACGAGGAGCGGTTCACCGCCGAGACCGGGCGGTTCCGCCGGGAGCTGCTGGCGCACTGCTACCGCATGGTCGGCTCGGCGCACGACGCCGAGGACCTGGTGCAGGAGACCTACCTGCGGGCGTGGCGCGCGTACGCCGGGTTCGAGGGCCGGGCCTCGACCCGGTCCTGGCTCCACCGCATCGCCACCAACGTCTGCCTGACGGCGCTGGCGCGGCGGCCGGTCCGGGTGCTGCCCTCGGGTCTGGCGGGCCCCGACACGCCGGACGAGGTCGCGTGGCTGGAGCCGCTGCCGGACACGTGGGTCACCCCGCCCGCCGACGACCCGGCCGCGGTGGTGGTCGAGCGCGAGTCGCTGCGGCTCGCGCTCGTCGCCGGGCTGCAGCACCTGCCCGCCCGCCAGCGCGCGATCCTCCTCCTGCGCGACGTGCTGGCGTTCTCCGCCACCGAGACCGCGGAGTTCCTCGACACCACCACCGCGGCGGTCAAGAGCGGGCTGCAGCGCGCCCGCGCCCGGCTGGGGGAGCGGGAGCCGACGTCCGGGGACCTCCTCGCGCCGACCGATCCCCGGGCGCGGGCGCTGCTCGACGGCTACATCGCGGCCTTCGAGCGCTCCGACGCCCGCCTGCTCGAAGAGGTGCTGCGCGCCGACGCCACGCTGGAGGCGACGCCGTTCCGCGACTGGACCTCGGGCCGGGCGCGGTGCCTCCACGCGCTCGAGGTGTACGTTCTCGGCACGGCGGGCGACTGGCGGATGCTCCCGACCACGGCCAACGGCCAGCCGGCGGCGGTGGTGTACCACCGGGACGCCGGGGGGGTGCTCCGCGCCGACGGCGTCGTCGTCCTGGCCGCCACCGCCACCGGCGTCTCCCGGGTGGTCAAGTTCCACGAGCCCGCGCTGGCCGCGGCCTTCGGCTTCCCGGACGTGCTCGAGCGTTGACCTTGCCCCCGCGACGCGTCGGCGGTCTGATGATCGCCCGACCCGGAGGAGCAGCGGATGGACGACCTCGACCGGTACCTGCCGCCGTACTCCGCGGACGTCGCGCGGGCGCGGCGGCAGACGATCGGCTCGCTGCTGGCGCGGACCGCGATCAAGTACCCCGGCAAGCTCGCGGTGGTCCACCGCGACACCCGCCGGACGTTCGCCGAGCTCGACGCGGATGCCAACCGGGTCGCGAGCGCGCTGGCCGAGCGCGGGGTCGCCCGGAACCAGCGGGTGGCGATCCACGCGCACAACTCCTACGCGTTCGTCGTCGCCTACTTCGCCCTCGCGCGGCTCGGGGCCATCTCGGTGCCGGTCAACCACAACTTCGTCGCGTCCGAGGTCCGCTACGTCCTCGAGGACAGCGGGGCGAGCGCGGCGATCGTCGAGGACGCGCTGGTCGAGACGTTCGGGGCCGCCGAGTGGCCGGTCGCGCTGGGGGTGGTCATCGGCCGGAGCCCGGGCTGGACGTCGTTCGACCGGCTCCTGGAGCACGAGGACGCCACCCCGCCGGACGTCGAGATCGGCGACGACGACCCCGTCCAGCTGCTCTACACCAGCGGCACCACGTCGGCGCCCAAGGGCGCGATCATGACCAACCGCAACCTCATCGCGCAGTACGTCAGCGACATCGTCGACGGCGAGTACCACCGCGACGACGTCGAGCTGCACGCCCTGCCGCTCTACCACTGCGCGGCGCTGCACGACTTCCTGACGCCCGACGTCTACCTCGGCGCGACCAGCGTGGTCGTGGAGGCCGCGGACCCGGAGACGATCCTGCGCACCGTCGAGGCCGAGCGGATCACGAAGATGTTCTGCCCGCCGACGGTGTGGATCCGCCTGCTGCGCTCGCCGGCGTTCGACCGCCACGACCTGTCGTCGCTGCGCAAGGGCTACTACGGCGCGGCGATCATGCCGGTCCCGGTCCTCGAGGAGCTGGGCCGGCGCCTGCCCGACGTCCGCCTGTTCAACTACTACGGCCAGACCGAGCTCGCCCCCAACGCCACCGTGCTGTTCCCCGAGGAGCAGATCGCGAAGGCGGGCACGGCCGGGCGCGCGAGCCTCAACGTCGAGACCCGCCTGCACGACGAGGACGACCGCCCGGTGCCGGTGGGCCAGGTCGGCGAGATCGTGCACCGGACGCCCCACGCCATGCGGGGGTACTGGGGCAAGCCGGAGGCGACCGCCGAGGTGTTCCGGAACGGCTGGTTCCACAGCGGCGACCTCGGGGTGATGGACGCCGAGGGCTACCTCACGATCGTGGACCGCAAGAAGGACATCATCATCACCGGCGGCGAGAACGTCGCGAGCCGCGAGGTGGAGGACGCGCTCTACTCCCACCCCGCGGTCAGCGAGGTCGCCGTGTTCGGGGTGGCGCACCCGGAGTGGATCGAGGCGGTCGCCGCCGCGGTGGTCCTGCGCGGCGGCGCCGAGGTCGACGCCGCGGAGCTGGTGGCCCACGCCCGGGAGCGGCTGGCGGGGTTCAAGAGCCCGAAGTACGTCCTGCTCGTGGACGAGCTGCCGAAGAACCCGTCGGGCAAGATCCTCAAGCGCGAGCTGCGGGAGACCTACGCCGGCCTGGCGCAGGCCGGGTCCGTCAGTCCGGGTCCGCCGCCTCTCTGAGCCGCCGGCCCGCCGCGGTCGCGTGGTCCAGCCGCAGGGTCGTCGACAGCCACAACAGGACGTCGTGCAGCCGCAGCCGGGTCGGGCGCAGGCCGGTCGCCGCGGCCACCGCTTCCTCGAGCTCGGCGAACGCGTCCGCGTTGGCCCGCAGCTCCCGGCGGACCACGGCCTCGACGCCGCTGTCGCCCTCCTCGAGGTGGGGCAGCAGCGCGCGCCGGGTGGTGCGGGTGAGGTGCGGGACGAGGCCGGGGTGGCGGTGGTGCAGGGCGGCGAGGACGTGGGCGGGGCGCGGCCCGGCCTCCTGGCCGAGGCGGCGCAGGTGCGCGCCCACCGTCCCGGGCTCGTCGAGCACCGAGAGCTCGCCGTCGGGCAGGTCCCACAGCGCGCGGCCCCCGGCGCGGGCCACCAGCGCGTCCGCCAGCGGTGCGAGCCCGGCGAGGGTGTCGTGCACGGCGTGCCACGAGTCGTGGTCGAGGCGTCCGTGCAGGCCCTCGGCGAGCAGGACGTCGGCGTCGAGGCCGGTGCCCGCGGGCCGGGCGTCGAACCGCGCCCACCCGAACGCGGGCACCTGGACCCACCGGCCCTCGGCATCGCCGGGGGAGCGCATGCGCACCCAGCGCCGCGCCCGGGCGTACCCCACGACGGCGTCCAGGGCGTGGTCGGGCGGGAGGGGCTCGGGACCCGTGGAGGGCAGGCGGAGGACCACCCCGGGGAAGGTTAGTAGTAGGGCTTGTGCGGGATGGCGGCGTCGTTGGTCTGCTGCTCGAAGTCGACCCAGATCGCGCCGTCCTCGATCTTGCAGGCGTAGGTCGGGATCGGGTCGACGGCCGGGACGCCCGTGGGGACCCCGGTGTGCAGGTCGAAGCGGGAGTTGTGCGCCGGGCAGATGAGGGAGTCGTCCTCCTGGAGGTAGCCCTCGTTGAGCGGCTGCTGCTGGTGGGTGCAGGTGTTGTGCACGGCCACCGCCTCGTCCTCGTAGAGGCGGACGACGCAGATGGGCTGGCCGCCCAGGTGGCAGAGCATCATGTCGCCCTCGTCGAGCTGGTCGGTGTCGGCGACCGCTTCCCAGGCCATTGGTGGGTTCCTCTCAGTTCGACGAGCGTCGCGATCGGGGTGCGGAGCCGCGGACCTCGATGAATCCGTTGCGCACCCGGGCCGGGAGCACGGGCTGCGGGTGGTGCGCCGGCCCGCGCACGATGCGGCCGTCGCGCAGGTCGAACACCGAGAAGTGCAGCGGGCAGACCACGGTGCAGTCGCGCACCTCGCCGCGGTGCAGCAGCGCGCCCGCGTGGCTGCACACGTCGTCGAGGGCGAGCACCTCGCCGTCGGTGCGGTGCAGCAGCACCCGCCGGCCCTCGACCTCGACGCCCGTCGTGGCGCCGACGGGCAGGTCGTCCTCGGCCACCGCGCGGACCCAGCGCTGCGGCCCGGTGTGCGTCGCCACGCGGTTGACCATCACCGCGCGGCCCTGCACGAGGTGCCCGCCGAGGTAGGCGGCGGCGACCGTGACGGTGAGGCTCGCCGCGCCGAGCGCCCGGCCGGTGGGCCGGTGGCCGGAGAGGCGGGCGGCCAGGGAGGCGCCCTGCAGGAGGGTGCCCGCGCCGTTGAGCAGGCCGTGGAAGAGCCCGGCGCGGCGGTCCTCCGCGTCGCTGACGCTCCAGTCGGCGACGCCGGTGGCCGCGGTCGCGGCGGCGGCCGCGAGCCCCGCGGCGCTCAGCGTCGAGGACGGGTCGAGGCGCGAGCCGGCCTGCGGCACGTCCTGCCCGGCCGCGTCGAGCAGCAGCGTCGCCGACCACAGGCCGATGGGGAGGTCGGACAGCGCGGGGTGCAGGGAGTGCCCGAGCCAGCGCCCGCCGTGCATCAGCTCGAGGACCGGGTTGCTGCGGAAGCGGTCGTAGACGGGGTCGACGACGGCGGTGGTGCGGTCGGTGAGGTCCTTCAGCCACGACCACCGGACGATCTCGGCAAGCGCGCGCTGGTGCCACGCCGAGGAGCCCGCGTCCGTGTCCGCCATGCACCGCTCCCCGCCGTCGTGTCGACCCGACGGAGATCGTCGCACCTCGCTGTGATCCACACCATAGCCGCGGTGCCGGGGCCGGTGCGGCGCGTCAGTCGGCCGGGCGTCCCAGCAACGGGCGGACCAGCGCGCGCATCGTGTCCGACGGCGCGAGGCCGAGCTCGGCGCGCAGGAGCCGGCGGAACGTCTCGTACTGGCCGAGGGCCTCGGCCGCGTTGCCCTCGGCGAGGTGCACCTCGATGACGCGGCGGTGCGCGCTCTCGCGCAGCGGCTCCTGGGCCACCGCCTCGAGGCCTGCCTCCAGCGCCTCGAGGTGGTGGCCGAGCGCGCAGGCCCGGGCGCTGCGGGCCTCGAGGGCGTGCAGGCGCAGCTGCCGGTGGCGCTCGCGCTCGACGAGCACCCACTCCTCGCACCACCCGGGCAGCAGCTCCCCGCGCGGGATCGGCGCTCCGGCCCCGTCGTCGTCGGGGCCGGTGGTGTCGAGGTCGTAGAGGTCGACGGTGGCGGTGGCGTGCAGCGCGACGGTGGTGGTGTCGGCCTCGACGAGCGAGGCCCGGTGCGCGGCGGGCACCTTCCACAGCGCGGACCGCAGCCGGGCGAGCGCCTGCCGGTCGGTGACGTCGGGCCAGAGCGTGCCCGCGAGCTGGTGGCGCCGCACGGGGCGCCGCGCCAGGGCGAGGAAGGCGAGCACGCGCTCGGCGGTGGGCGTCAGCCGCAGGTCGGCGTCGCCGACCCGGCAGGCGAACCGTCCCACGAGGTAGAGCTGCGCCGCGGTGGGTGCCGGCAGGTCGAGCGTCATCGTCGCCGTTCCCGCACGGTCGCTCCCGGGGTGGACGACCGGCGTGGGTCTCTGGAGAGGTCGAGACGGACGGCGCGCTCGTGGGCTCGACGCGCGACCGCGGTGAGGGGCCACGGACAGGACGGGGTGCCCGACGGAGATCGTCGGAAACGCCTGGCGTCGCCGGGTCGGGGACGCCGCGGTGACGCGGAGGTGACGCGGCCGTGACGCGGACGGCGACGCATCCGGGACGCCGCCGGGGACGCCGCGACGAACGGCCGGGGGACGGACGGGTCCGACGCTGGGTCGCACACCGGTCACGGGTGCCGGCGATGCGTCGCCCCATCCCCACGCGATCGGCCGTCACCGACCCAGGAGGGGACCGCCCCCGTGTTCTTCCACGTGCAGCGCCTGCAGAACGAGATCGTCCCGGACGAGCCGGACCCGGCCGCCGCCAACGCCCTGCAGGAGGGGCTGGGCGGTCAGTTCGGCGAGATGCGCACGATGATGCAGTACCTGTTCCAGAGCTTCAACTTCCGCGGCGCGACCGCCAAGCCCTTCCGCGACCTGCTCTACGGCGTGGGCACCGAGGAGATCGGCCACGTCGAGCTCATCGCCACGACGATCGCCCGCCTCGTCGACGGGTCGCCGCGCTACCAGGGCAACCCCACGCACCTCGACGAGCCCGCCGAGGGCGGCGCGACGCCGCTGTCGATCGCGCTCTCGGGCGGCAACATCCACCACTGGCTCGTCGGCGCCCAGGGCGCGCTGCCGGTGGACGCGCAGGGTGACCCGTGGAGCGGCAAGTACGTCTACGACAGCGGCAACCTGCCGCTGAACCTGCTCTACAACCTCATGCTCGAGTCGACCGGCCGCCTGCAGAAGTGCCGGCTCTACGAGATGACCGCCAACAAGACGGCCCGCTCGACGATCGCCTACCTGATCGTCCGCGACCAGGCCCACGAGAACGCGTACGCGAAGGCGCTCGAGGCCCTGGGCGTGGAGTGGAACAAGCTCCTGCCGATCCCGAAGACCAACGCGGAGCGCTACCCCGAGGTCGCGACGCTGCTGGAGCAGGGGCTGCAGAGCAAGCAGTACACCTACAGCCTCGACCAGCTCAACGAGGCCGCCAAGGTGTTCAACGGCCCGTCGCCGTCGAAGGACGGCACGGAGCTCTCCACCGAGCAGTCCCCCGAGGGCGTGCCGCTGGAGATCGCCGTCGAGCGCCCGGAGGAGTTCGGCCCCGGCCTGGACGCCGAGCTCATGGAGCTCGTCCAGGCGACCGCCGAGATGGAGCTCGAGACCCCGCCCGGGCAGTGGGGCCCGACCGGCAACTGAGACGGCTCCCCGCCCTCGAGCGGTCCGGACCCCGACCGGGGTCCGGGCCGCTCGTCGCGGGCCCGCTCCGCCCTCCGCGATCCGCCCCGCCCCGACCGGAGACCCGATGACCGTCGCACCACCGTCCGTCGCGTCCGGACCGCGCGTGCAGGCCGCGCCGGCTCCGTCGACGCCGGCGCGCGCGCCGGGTCGCCTGCGGCGCCTGCTGCCCCTGCTCGGCCCCGCGGTCGTGGCGGCCACCGCCTACGTGGACCCGGGCAACTTCGCCACCAACACCGTCGCCGGCGCGTCCCACGGGATGCTGCTGCTCTGGGTGATCGTGGCCGCGAACCTCATGGCCGTGCTCGTCCAGTTCCTCTCCGCGAAGCTCGGGGTGGCGACGGGCCGCAACCTCCCGCAGCTGTGCCGCGAGCACTACCCGCGCCCGGTGTCCCGGCTGCTGTGGGTGCAGGCGGAGGCGGTCGCCGTCGCCACCGACCTCGCCGAGGTGGTGGGCGGGGCGATCGCGCTGAACCTGCTGTTCGGGGTGCCCCTGCTGCCCGGCGGGCTCGTCGTCGGCGGCGTCGCGTGCGCCCTGCTCGCCGTGCACCAGCGCCACCCGCGGCGCTTCGAGCTGCTCGTCGTCGCCCTGTTCGGCGGCATCCTCGTCTGCCTGCTGACGACGCTGGGGCAGACCGACCCCGATCCCGCGCTCGTCGCCGGCGGGCTCGTGCCGGGCCTTGCCGGCGTCGACAGCGTCGTGCTGGCCACCGGCATCCTCGGCGCGACGGTCATGCCGCACGTCATCTACCTGCACTCCGACCTCACCCGCGACGTCCGCCGCCGCGCGGGCGGGGTCCGGGCCGCGCTGCGGGCGCAGCGCTGCGACCTCGGGCTGGGCATGGGCGCCGCCGGGGTGCTCAACGCGGTGATGCTGGTGGTCGCCGCGACGGTGTTCTTCCGGCCCGGCGTCGTCGCCCCCGACAGCCTCGAGGGCGTGCACGCCGGGCTCGCGGACCTCGCCGGGCCGCTGGCCGCCGGGGCGTTCGCCGTCGCGCTGCTGCTCTCGGGGCTCGTCTCGTCCGGGGTCGGCACGTACGCGGGCCAGGTCATCATGGACGGCTTCCTGCGCCGCCGGGTGCCGCTGTGGGTGCGCCGCGCCGTCACCCTCGCCCCGGCGGTGCTGCTGCTCGGCCTGGGGGCCTCCCCGACCTCGGTCCTGCTCGTCTCGCAGGTCGTGCTCTCGTTCGGCATCCCGTTCGCCCTGGTCCCGGTGCTGCTGCTCGGGCGCCGCCGCGACGTGGTGGGCGAGCTGGTCACCCGGCCCGCCGTCACCGCCGTCGCGGGGGTGCTGGCCGGGGTCGTCATCGCGATCAACGGCTACCTCGTCGTCTCGGTGCTCGCGTGACCGCCGGGCGCCCGGGGGCGGTCATGCTCCTGACCGTCTGGGCCGACGAGGGCGCGCTGCGGGTCCGGCTGACCGCCGCCGACGACCTCGCGGGCCCCACCCGCGCGGTCGGGGTGGCCGCCGACGTCGACGGGGCGTGTGACCTGGTGCGGAGCTGGCTGGAAGGCGTGGAGGCGGGGCTGGTGTCGGGGCCCGAGTCGGGGCTGGGGACCGGGCTCGGGTCGGACCTCGAGCCCGGGTCGGCCCCGGGGTGATGCCCGACGCAGCATCGGGGGCCCGGCAGGATGGGTACGCAGAGTGCATGACCGGCATGCCGGAGGAGGCGACGATGCAGACCGACGACACGCGCACGCCCGACGCCGAGGAGGGGTCCGGCGACGTGGCCACCGTCCCCGAGCTGGTGGGGCTGCCCGCCGCGGAGGCGCACGACAAGGCCCTGGACGCCGGGATGCTGGCGGTGGGCCGCAACGCGGTGCACACGGGCGCCGGGCGCGGCCACGTGGACGACCAGGAGCCGCCCGCCGGCGAGCAGCGCGAGCGGGGGACCGAGGTCGGCATCTGGATCGCCGGCGGCGCAGCCCGCACGCCCACCGGCCCCGACCCCGACGACGGCCCCGACGGCTCGGGCGGGGGCGGCGGCGTCCGCCCCGAGCCCAGCCCCGTGGGGCCCGCGGGCGGCGGACTCCACGGCTGACGGGGAGATCGCGCTGGACGCCGAGGAGGTCCTCGACGGGATCGCCGGCCTGGTCGGGGAGGGTCCCGACGAACAGGTGCCCGGCGCGGTGGTCGGCGTCCGGTACCGCGGCAGGACGTCGCTGGCGGCCCGCGGCGCCACCACCCCCGACGCTGGTGATCCGCTGCGCCCGGACGCCGTGGTGCGGCTCAGCTCGAACACGAAACCGCTGGTCGCGGCGTGCGCGCTGCGGCTGGTCGCCGACGGGGCGCTCGCCCTCGACGAGCCCGTCGACCGCCTGCTGCCCGAGCTCGCCGACCGCCGCGTGCTGCGCCGGCTCGACGCGGATCCCGACGACCCCGGCGCGACCGTCGCCGCGGAGCGGCCCGTCACCGTCGAGGACCTGCTGACGATGCGGCTGGGGTTCGGCTTCGTCGTCGAGGGCCCGTGCCCGACGCTCGAGCGGGCGGCCGCGCTCGGTCTCGGGTTCGGTCCACCCGACCCGCACGGCCCGCCCCCGCCCGACGAGTGGCTCGTGGGGCTGGGGAGCCTGCCGCTCCTCGACCAGCCCGGCCGCGCCTGGCGCTACGAGCTGTCGTTCGCCGTGCTCGGGGTGCTGGTCGCGCGCGCCGCGGGACGACCGCTGGGCGACGTCCTCGCCGAGCTGGTGCTTGCCCCGCTCGGGATGCGCGACACCGGCTTCGTCGTCGGCGCCCCCGACCGCCTCGTGCCGTCGTTCGTGCGCGGCGAAGACGGGCCCCTCGCGCTGTTCGACGGCGTCGCCGACAGCCGGTGGCTGACGCCGCCGGCGTTCCCCGACGGCCGCAGCGGCCTGGTCGGGACCGCCGAGGACATGCTGCGCTTCGCCGGCGCGTTGCTCGACGGCGGCGGCGGGGTCCTCACCGCCGACGCGGTCGCCGCGATGACCACCGACAGGCTCACCCCGACCCAGCGGGCCGCCCCGGCGGCCGCCGCGTTCCTCGACGGCGGCGGCTGGGGCCACGGGGTCGGCGTCGTCGAGACCGCGGTCGGCCGCCGCTACGGCTGGGCCGGCGGGCTGGGCACGCTCTGGTACTCGTGGCCCGACCACGACCTGGCGGCCGTGCTCGTCACCCAGGTGCTGCCGCCGTCAGGGCCGGTGTTCGCGGCCTTCACCAGCACGATCGAGGACGCCCTGGCGTGAGCCTGGTCGTCAGCTCGCCCCGGCCATGGCCGGCAGCGGGTTGCGCCACGGCACCGGGTCGGGGCGCGCGGGGCGCCAGCCCCACGGCCCCGTGCCGCGGCGGGTCGCCGGGATCGGCGCGCCGTCGCCGCCGTCGCGGGGGACGGGCGAGGGACGCCGGGGCGACGGGGCGCGGGTCGGCTCGGCGGGTGCGGGCTGCTCGGGCGCGGGCTCCGGGGTCCGCTGCTCCGGGACGGGGGGCTCGGGGTCGGGGCGGCGGTCGGGCTCCGGCGCGCGCGGGGACGGGATGACCGCGTAGGTCGTCCCCAGCGCCGGGCGACCGGGCGCGCTGCGGCGGGCGGGGACGTCGACGACGGCGGGACCGTCCGAGGCGGCCGGGGCCGCGGCGGGCGTGGCGACGGTGCGCGCGACCTCGCGCCGCCCGCCGGGCACGGCGCCGCGGGCCGAGCGGGCGCGCAGCCGCCGGCGGGTCTCGGCGGCCGACGGCCCGCGCACCCCGTCCAGCCCGGCCGCGCCCGCGAACACGAGGCCGTTGAGCAGGCCCAGCGTCAGGAGGCCGAGCCCCATGAGGCCGCCCGGCTCGATGACGTCGCCGGGGTCGGGACGGTCGAGCTGGCCGCCGTAGGGCAGGTCGACGACCCCGGGCGCGCTGCCCGACCCGCCGCGGCGCGTCTCCGGCTCGGTGACCGCGGTCTCCAGGAGCACGAGCATCACGCCCACGCACAGCCCCGTGGTGACCACCGAGGCGGCCGCGCGCAGGGAGGACCGACGGCGCGCGGTCTCGCGCGCGGTCGGCGCGGCGTACGACATCGATCCCCCCGTCGGCGTCGGTCCGACCGGTCTACCCCGCGGGCCGGTGCACCGCGACACCTCCGCCGCACGATCACCCCGTTGGGGTCGTCGTCCCCGGCGTGTCGCGTGGACAGCGCTGGGCCGGCGGGACGCGGCGCGGCTGATCAGGCGCCGAGGAGCTCGCGGCACAGCGCGAGGCCGTGCACCTCGAGCGTCCACGGAGGCCGGCGCCAGGCGTGCGGGTCCAGGCGGAACCGGTGCACCACGGCCGGGCGGCCACGCGCGCGTGGTGCTCGACGCCGTCGGGGAGGTACCCGAGCCGCTCCGAGATCCGCAGCGACGCCCGGTTGTCGGTGAAGGCCGAGCTCCGCGCGGCGCGGGCGCCGAGGTGGTCGAACGCGAGGGCGATCACCGCGTGGCGCATCTCGGTGCCCAGGCCCCGTCCCTGGGCCGCGGGTGAGCCAGGAGCCGGTGCGCACCTCGCGGACGACGGCGAAGTCGTCCGCCGCGAGCGTCTGCGTCCCCCGGACCCGGCCGTCCTCGCGCACGAGGAAGTTCAGCGACCACCGTCGAGCCGGGGCGTCCGGAGCACGTGGTGCCGCGCTCAGGCCAGGTGCGTGCGCGGGCGGGGCCGGGCCACCCCGTCGACGACGACGTCCACCCGCTCGTCGTAGAAGGCCACCAGCCCGGCGATGCGGGCCACGGCCGGGGCGGGTTGGTCGTAGGTCCAGGCGAGGTCGTCGTACCGGCCCGCGGGCGTGCGCACCGACCAGTACCGGCTGGTCACGCCCTTGTAGGGGCAGGCGGTGACGGTGTCCGAGGGCTCCAGGACGGTGGGGTCGACCGCCGTCGGGTCGAGGTAGGCGCGGGTCGGGAGCCCGGTCTCGAACAGCAGCACGGGGGCGTCGGACTCGGCGAGCACGATCCCGTCCAGCTCCACCCGCACCCGGCGCCGCGAGCGCAGCGCGTCGACCCGCACGTAGGGGCTGCGGGGATGCCCGTGGACCTGCTCGTCCTCCTCGAACCAGGCGTCGAGCGCGGTCCAGGTGAACGCGACGGTGCCGCCCAGCGGGCCGTCGACGTAGCGCCGCCCGGCGGGGCGGTCACCGTCCGCGGTGCGCAGGGCGACGTCGCGCACGGTGCCGTGCGGGTCGGGTCGGGTCGCGGGGTCCTCGACGAGGACCGCGGGGTCGACGTCGGCCGCGGGGATCGTCCAGCGCGGGTACCAGGGGTGCTCCCAGAGGTAGCGCGCCTCGGTCGTGTCGAGGACGACCCGCCCGTCGAGGCGCGCCCGCACCCGCCGCGGGCAGGGCTCGACGTGGCCGGCGGGGACGGCCGGTCCGGGGACGCCGGGCACCGGGTCAGTCACCGGGACGCGACGAGGAGGTGCGGCATCCACGGGCGCCGACGCTAGGCGCGCCCGTCCCGCGCCGCGCGCTCGCCCGTCGGTGGTGTCACGGACGGGTGTCCGTCCGGTCCTCGGCCCGGGTCGGGGGGATCGTCGGCGTTAGGGTGTGGCGACGGTCACCTCGATGGGGTGACAGCGCCGTGCGACGTCCCCCACCTGCACCGATGCCGAAACGGTCGTGCACGACCGAACGTGGGAGGCTGCGGCGGTGAACAGCACGGGTCGAGGACACGGCCCGGACCCGAGCCCCGCGGGGACGGACGACGAGGCCGATCGCTGGCTGGTCGGCCGGGCCCGCGACGGCGACCGGCGTGCCTACGAGGAGCTGGTCCGCCGCCACCGCGACCGGATCTACCGCATCGCCCTGCGCCTGCTCGGCAGCCCCGCCGACGCCGACGACGTCGCGCAGGAGGTCGTCATCCAGCTCTGGACGGCGCTCGCGGGCTTCGGGGGCACGTCGGCGTTCACGACCTGGCTGTACCGGGTGGTGGTCAACCGATGCCTCAACCACCGGCGGGCGCAGCGGCCGTACCGGCAGATCGAGGACGCGGACCACCCGCGGGTCCCCGGCCCGGAACGGCGGGTGCTGGCGGGGGAGGAGCTGCAGGCCGGGCTGGCGGCGATCAGCGCCCTGCCCGAGGAGCAGCGGGTGCCGCTGGTGCTGGTGCAGCTCGAGGGCCTGTCGTACCGGCAGGCTGCGGCGGTCACGAAGACGACGGAGGCGACGGTCCGGGGCCGCCTGGCCCGGGCCCGTGCCACGCTGATGGCGGAGATGAAGGACTGGACATGACCCAGGAGCGCACTCCCGACGCGGTGGCCCAGGGCCGGCTGCCCTGCGGACGGGACACCGCCGCCCTCGTCGACCAGGTCGCCGGCGGGGCCACCGACCGCCTCGACGAGCACCAACGCGACTGCCCGTACTGCCAGGCGGCCCTCGCCGAGTTCGACCGGCTGTGGGCGCCGGTGCGCGCCGTGTCGTCGCACCGGCCACAGGCCCCGGCCGGGCTGCTGGACGAGGCCATGCGCAGCATCCGCGGCATCGCCGCCGACCCCGAGTACGGCCGCATCGAGGGGCCCCGGGGCCGGACGCGCATCAGCGGGCGGGTGGTCGTGGCGCTCGCGCGGCACCTCGCGTCCCGCGTGCCGGGCGTGCGGGTGGCGCTGACCCACGTGATCGCGGCGGGCGACGGCCCGGAGACGAGTCTCGAGGACAGCCCCGAGGTCACCGCCGGCGTCGTCGGGGGGTCGACCGTCGTCGCGATCACCCTCGCCGCCGACTTCGGCCACGACCTCGTGGCGCTGGGCGCTCGGATCCGGGCGACGGTGGAGGAAGGCATCCGCGCCCAGACCGGGCTGGAGCCGGTCGCGGTGCTCGTGCACGTGGACGACGTGCTGCTGTAGCGGTCGCCCCTCAGAAGGGCGGGTCCGGGAAGAGGCCGGGCGTGGCTGCCTCACTGGGCGGGGTGCTGCGGTCGCGGCGCATCGAGGCGAGCTGGGCGGAGGCGCGGGCGCGTCCGGGGTGCGCTCGGCCGGCTCCTCCCGGCGCGCGTCCGCGGAGTCCGCGGGCCGGGTCGTCGAGGGGATCGGTGTACGCGTCCGGGCCGTCGCGCTCGTGCGCCGGCAGGGGCCGCGGCGTCGGGGCCGGGCGCGGCGCGGGCAGCGGCTCGAGGATGCGGGCGGGCCGGACCTCGTAGACGGCGCCGGCCCGCGTGGTGACGAGGAAGTGGCCCGGCGCGGGCTGCTCGACCCGCCAACCGCCGTGGTGCTTCGCGCGGTGGTGGTGCCGGCACCAGGCCCCGAGGTTGCCGGTGAGCGTCGGTCCGCCGAGGGCGTGGTCGACGGTGTGGTCGAGGTCCGCGGCGTGGGCGGGGCGCCGACAGGAGGGCGCGACGCAGCGCCGGTCGCGGACGCGGACCCAGCGGTCGACCTCGGCCGAGGGTCTCCGGTGCCGCGCGGCGTCGGGGTCGACGCCGTGGTCGGGCGCGTCGGGCGCCGCGTGGCCGAGGTCGCCGAGGCGCGCCTGCAACTCGTGCAGCAGCGGACCCCAGAAGCCGTGGTCGTCGGGCACCAGGGCGGCCGGCAGCGTCGTCGGGACCTGGAGCTCGACGATCGCGGGACCTCGCCGCCCCCGCCGCTCGCGCCGGCGGGGGCCGGGTGGTCGGGGGCGGCGGCGGGCGAGCAGGAGGTGCTGGAGCCGACCCTGGTCGTCGGTGAGGACGACGCGCCACTCGCCGTCGCGGTGCTGGTCGAGCAGCGAGCGGGCGGTGCCGGCGAGCACGGTGCCCCAGCCGGGGATGGTCGCGGGCAGGTCGTCGAGCCCGAGCGCGGTGGTGAGCCGCACCCGGACCTCCACCGTCCCCGTCCGCACCCCGGCCGACCGGGGCGGCTCGGTGGGCGGCTCGTCGTCGGGGTCGTCCGGAGGCTCGTGCGGGGTCGGTTCGGTGTCCGGGCCGGAGTCGTCGGGGCCGGAGTCGTCGGGCCCCGGCTCGTCCGACGGCCCGGGCTCCTCGCCGGGGCCCAGCGCCTCGACCAGGAGGTCGAGCAGGGCGTCGTCGTCGAGCCCGGCGGCGGAGCCGTCGAGCAGGGTCATGAGGACCTCGGCGCGCAGGTTCTCGATGCGCACCCGCACGCCCCGGCGGCGCAGGGTCGCGGCCAGGGCCTCGAGCCGCGCCATGCCGAGCACCGTGCGGTCGACCGGCAGGTCGTAGCCACCGAGGTTGGCCGTGCCCGACGGGTTGCGCGAGGCCACCACCCGCGCCCGGCGCTGTGCGGCCTGCTCGCGGCGCGCGGCCCAGTCGGGGTCGATGGCCGCGGCGACCTGCTGGACGCGCTCGATCAGCGCCCCCAAGGGCAGCCGCGGCGCCTCGGGCAGCACCTCGGTGCAGACGTGGTGGGCGTGGTCGTCGCACAGGTCGCGCGTCCAGTCGCTGAACACCCGCGCCTTGGTGTCGTCCAGGTCGCCCCCGCGCATCGCGGCGTGGACCTCGGGGAGGCGCAGGAGCAGGTCGTCGGCCAGGTCGAGCCAGCGCGAGGCCATGGCCCGCGACCAGCCCAGCGCCGCGGCGGCCTCGTCGCCCGAGAACTCGTCGAGCACCGACCGCCGCGCCCGCCGGCCCTCCTCGGCCCGGCCGGCCTCGTGCAGCGCGGTGAGGAACCGGGCGGTGGCCTGGTTGCGCTCGCGGGCGCACCGCCGCGCGAACTCGACCACCTCCGCGCCCGCCAGCGCGGCCGGGTCGACCGCGTCCAGGAGCGCGGCCGACGGCCCCGGCGCGTCCTCGGCGATGGTCACGTCACGGACGCTATCCCCGACCCCCGACAGTCCCGGACGATCAAGGACGACCCTCTCTCAACGAAACGCCAGACGGAAACGGGAACCCCACGGCCCTCCCGCACCGTCCGAGAGGGCATGCAGCACATGCCCGCCGCGCACCCCGCCGCCCCGCGTCTCCAGGCCCCCGCCGGGCTGGGCGACCTCGCCGAGCTGGACGGCTACTGGGCCCACGCCGCCCACCACGCGGCCGTCGCGGTCCTGCGCGGCGCGGTCGGCGACGCCTACACCTGGACCCCGTGGGGCTACCCGCCCCCGGGCGCCTACCGCGGGTACGCCCCGCCCTGGGCGCACCCCGCGGCGGCGGTGCCCGCGCCGCGCATCCCGGCCCCCAGCCCCGCCGCGGTCACCGCCGCCTTCCCCGCCTTCCTCCCCAGCGGCGCCTGACCCGGGCGCCCGGTCACCTACCCTGCGCAGGTGCCCCGAGTGACGTCCCCCCGCGCCGAGGCCACGGCCGCGACGCGGTCCGGGCTGGTCGAGGCGGCCACGGCGCTCTTCGCCGAGCGGGGCTTCGCCGGCACGTCCATCGACGACGTCGCCGCCGTCGCGGGCATGACCAAGGGCGCCGTCTACCACCACTTCACCGGCAAGGCGGCGCTGTTCGAGGCCGTGTTCTCCGCGCGGGAGGCCGAGGTCCACGCGCGCCTCGGCGCGGCGCTGGACACCGCGCCCGACCACCTCGCCGGCGCCCGCGCGGCCCTGACCACGTTCCTCGACGCCTGCACCGAGCCCGCCTACGGACGCATCGTGTTCCGCGATGGCCCGCTGGCGCTGGGCTGGGAACGCTGGCGGGAGTGCGAGGCCGACTACGGCTACGCGTTCATCGCCCGCATCCTCGACGGCCTGGCGCGCGAGGGCTACCTCGCCCGCTCACCGGGGGTGTCGCACCCGACGGTCGTGCTCGGCATGCTCTCCAGCGCCGGCCAGCTGCTCGGCGGGGCGCCGCCGGAGCAGCACGCCGCCCTGCGCACCGAGCTGCTCGGCTTCTTCGACCAGGTCCTCGCCGGCCTGGCGGTCGCGCCGGGTTGAGTCAGCTCTCCGGCACCCGCAGCTGCCGCAGCGCCACGGTCGTCCCGGCCTGGGTGTGCCGGATGGCGACGCTGTCCACGCTGCGCTGCATCAGCACGATGCCCCGCCCCCGGGGCGCGTGCGAGCCGTACGCGGCGGGCTCCGAGCCCTCTTCCGCCCAGGTCCCGTTGTCGGTGACCCGCACGTTGACGGCGTCCGCCTCGCACCACAGCGTCAGCTCGACCGTGCCCTCGACGTGGCCCTCCGGGTAGGCGTGCTCGACCGCGTTCTCCACGGCTTCGGACACCGCGATCAGCACGCGCTCGCGCGCGTCCTGGTCCAGCTCCAGCCCGGCCAGCCATTCGCGGGCCTCGTCGCGCATCCGCTTGGCCTCGCCCGCCCGCGCCGGGTGCACCGCCCGCGCGAACTCCACCGCATCCGTCATGTCCGTCCCCCGCCCCGGCTCGTTCCCCGCGCCCTTCGTACCCATAGAGACCGTGCGGTCACCTCGGGTCGCGTTCGGCGGGCATGCCCACGGTGGTCGCCCGGTACCGCGAGGTCGACGCCCGACGGCGCGAACGGTGGGTCCGGCGCGACGTGCGGGTGAACGGCCGGGGTCGGCGCCGTCGGGGCGCGGCCACGTGGGTGAACGGCGGGGTGGGCGTCCGGGGGACGGATCTCCACCTCAACGCAGGAGATCGTCCGAGATGATCTTGCGCTGGATCTCCGAGGTGCCCTCGAAGATCGTCGTCAGGCGGGCGTCGCGCCAGTAGCGCTCCACCGAGTGCTCGGTGGTGTAGCCGTTGCCGCCGAACACCTGCAGGGCGTCGCTCGTGACCCGCTCGGCGGTCTCCGACGCGAAGAGCTTGGCCGACGAGGCGGCGACGTCCCCGCCGGGCAGGCCCTCGTCGAGCAGCCAGGCCGCGTGCCACCACAGCGTGCGCGCGGCGTCGACGGATGCGGCCATGTCGGCGAGCTTGTGCCGCAGCGCCTGCTGGTCGGCGATCGGGTGCCCGAACTGCTCGCGCCGCCGGCTGTAGGCCACCGCGTCCTCGAGCGCGCCCCGGGCCAGGCCGACGGCCCGCGCCGCCGTCTGGACCCGGGCGGTGCCGAGCCACCGAAGGCTGTCCTTGAAGCCCTGCCCCTCGTCCTGGCCGGTGTCCTGCAGCGCGTCGGCGGGCAGGCGCAGCCCCTCGAGCTGCAGCTCCCAGGTCGTCAGCCCGAAGTAGCCGATCTTGTCGATGGGCGCGCCCGTGACGCCGTCGGGGAAGCTCCCGCGCTCCTTGGGGACTCCGAACAGCTCGAGCCCGTCGGAGCGGCTCTCGCCCTCGCGTGGCGGGCGGGTGCGCGCGAGCAGGTGCAGGAAGTCGGCGGCCAGCGCGTGGCCGACCCAGCGCTTCGTGCCGTCGACGACCCAGCCGTCCCCCTCGCGCCGCGCGGTGCACTCGACGCCGGCCAGGTCCGAACCGGCGTGGGGCTCGGAGAACGCGATCGCGCCGATCCAGCGGCCCGCGGCGCTGGCGCGCAGCAGCTCGGCGCGCCGGTCGGGGTCCGGCGTGGCGCACCCGGTGCCGTTGCCGCGGGCGATGATGCTGCCGACGCTCATCCAGGCGCGGGCGAGCTCCTCGGACACCAGGCAGTACTCGAACACCCCGAGGCCCTGCCCGCCGTGGTCGGTGTCGACGAGCAGCCCGAAGTACCCGAGCTCGGCCATGCGCGCGAGCAGGTCGGCGGGGATGTCCTCGCGCCGCGGATCGAGCTCGTCGGCGACGGGCAGGACCTCCTCCATCGCGAACGCCCGCGCCGTCGCCTGCAGCTCGCGGCGCGCAGGGGTGAGCACGGCCGCGGCCACCGGGGCCTCGGTGCGCACCTCGTCGAGGCCACGGCGCTTCCAGGTGGGTCGGGAGTCGCTCATGACGCCACAGCGTCCACGCACAGCGTCCACAGCGCCGCGCGGGCCTGCGGTGTCTCGTCCCCGCGGCGCAGGCGGTGGGTCGGGCGCGGGGCGCGGTCGTGCCAGAACAGCCCCGTGCTGTGGCCCGGCTCGGCGGCCGCCTGCAGCCAGACGACGGTGTCCGCGCCCTGCGCGGGCGTGCGCAGCAGCGGTCCCGTGAGGCGGTGGAAACCGGGCAGCGAGCTCGCGACGCCGGGGGTGTCGGCCCAGCCCGGGTGCATGCTGTGCACGACGACGCCGTCGCCGGCCAGGTCGTCGGCGAGCAGCTCCGCGAGCACCACCTGCATCCGCTTCGTGCGGGCGTACGCGGCCCCGCCGGAGAACGTCCCGGTGCGCGACTCGGGGTCCTCGAGGCGCAGCGGGGTGGTGTACATGCCGCCCGAGGAGACGAGCACCACCCGCGACGGCGTGGTCGGCCCCGACCCGGCGCGCAGCACCGGGCGCAGCTCGCGGGTGAGCAGGAACGGCCCGAGGACGTGGGTGGCGAACGTCAGCTCGTGGCCCTCGGCGGTCTCGGTGCGCTCGGCGGGCAGGACGCCGGCGTTGTGCACCAGGCCGTGCACCGCGGCCTCGCGGTCGCGGACCTCGGCGGCGTAGCGGCGCACGTCGGCCAGCGACGACACGTCGCAGACCGCGACCTCGACGCTCGCGCCGGGGTGCTCGGCGAGCACGGCGTCACGGGCCTGCTCGCCGCGCCCGCGGTCGCGCACGACCATCTCCACGCGCGCGCCCAGCCCGGCCAGCCCGAGCGCCGTCGCGGCGCCGAGCCCGCCGGACGCTCCGGTGACGATCACCGTGCGCCCGTCCACCGCCGGCAGGGCGCGCCACCCGGCGCTCCGCGCGACGTAGCCCAGGCGGGACCAGCCGGGGACGACCAACCGGTCGAGCGCGGTGTCGACGAGACGGGGGAGCGGCACGGCGCGCAGGCTACGGGTCGCGGGGTCGGGGAACGATCACGGCGGGCAGACGAGGCCCTGCGGCGGGAGGGTGCCGTCGCGCAGGTAGCCGCCCACGGCGTCGCGGACGCACGGCGTCGCGGGGTACGCGCCGTGCCCCGCGCCGAGCCAGGTGACCAGGCTCGCCGAGCCGAGCTGGGTGGCCGCCCGCTCGGAGCCGGCCAGCGGCGTCACGGGGTCGCCGCGCGTGCCCACCACCAGCGGCGGCGGCCCGACGACGGCGCCGGGCGCCGGGGTCTCCACGGGCACCGGCCACGACCCGCACAGCAGCGCCTCGTGGGCGAAGTACGCGCCGAACAGCGGGTCGGCGGCCCGGGCCTGCCCGGCGTCGACCGCGACCTGGTCGAGGGTCGGGCGCTCGGAGCTGTCGTTGCAGGCCAGCAGCACGCCGGCGTCGAAGCCCCCGCCGTCGGCCTCGGAGGGCGCGAGCAGCCGGAGCAGGCCGGCGGGGTCGCCCTCGCCCGCCGAGGCCACGGCGGCCGCGAGGTCGCGCCACCGGGCCGGCTCGCCGAGCCCGCGGACGATCACCTGCGTCGCCGTCCCGTCGGTGATCGCCCGCCCGAGCGGGCCGGGCAGGGGCGCCGCGCGCAGGTTGGTGAGGATGCCGGTGAGCGCCCCGGCCGGGTCGGGCCCGAGCGGGCAGTCCGGGCGGGCCGAGCAGTCGGCGGCGAACGCGGTGAGCGCCTCGCGGGCGGCGGTGGCGCGCTCGCGGGCGCGCTGGGAGAACGTGGCGCTCGGGTCGGCGACACCGTCGAGCACCGTGCGCCCCACCGACGACGGGTGGCGCCGCGACCACGCGGCCAGCACCCCCGCGCCGTCGCCGACCCCGACGACGTGCAGGCGCTCCGCGCCGAGCGCCGTGCGGACCTCCTCGAGGTCGTCGGCGTCGACCTCCGTGCGGTAGTCGGTGAGGGCGGTCTCGAGCACCTGGGTGCACGTCCGCGCCGCCGTCGCGGCCGCGTCGCGCAACGGGCCGAGCGCGACCGGGTCGGCGGCCAGCGGGTCGGCGTCGACGAGCGCCTCGCGGGTGGTGGGCGTGATGCAGTCGACGGGCTCGGAGTTGCCCGTGCCGCGCAGGTCGACGCCGTAGAACGCCGTGCCGACCAGCAGCGCCTCGGGCACGGTCGCGGCGAGGCGGGCCGCGCGCTCGCCGCCGGTCGGGCCGCCGGCCTCGCCGACCACGGCCACGGGCACGGGCCCGCCGGGCGGCAGCGGCCCGACGGTCACCTGCACCACGCCGACCTCGGCGCGCGACGACCCGCCGCGCCCCCCGACGGGCACGCTCTGGCAGCCGAAGCGCACGTCGCGGCCGCCGAGGAGCTCGTCGCCGTAGGTCGCGCGCAGCTCGCCGGTGCAGTCGGCGAACCCCACCGGCGCCGTCGGCACGGGCACCCACGGCGGCAGCAGCGACGGCGCGGGGCCGGGCACCCCGGTCTCCGGGGCCGGGGCCGGCAGCACCGGCCCGTCGACGCGCGTCGCGATCGGCGGCCGCAGCGAGGGCCCCACCGCGCACCCGGCGAGCAGCAGCGCGGCGCCGAGCACGAGGACGACGGCCGCCCGCACGGATCGGGGCACGCAGCGCTCCTCGTCAGGGTGTCGGGGGATCGGCGGACCGGGGGAGTCTGACGAACGCGGGGGCGTGCCCGGCGTGAGGGGGCGGGACGGAGCGCCATCGTGCGCCCGCGCGGCATGATGCGCGCGTGGACCTGCCCGTGATGCCGCCCGTCGCCCCGATGCTGGCCAAGGCCGTGGCGGAGATCCCCGCCGGGCAACGCTACGAGCCCAAGTGGGACGGCTTCCGCTCGGTGATCTTCCGCGACGGCGACGAGGTCGAGATCGGCAGCCGCAACGAGAAGCCGATGACGCGGTACTTCCCGGAGCTGGTCGAGGCGTTCGCGACCGCGCTGCCGCCGCGCTGCGTGGTCGACGGGGAGATCGTCGTCGTCGACGCCGAGGGCACCGGCCTGGACTTCGAGGCGCTGCTGCAGCGCGTGCACCCGGCGGCGTCGCGGGTGCGCAAACTGGCCGTCGAGACCCCGGCCCACTTCGTCGCGTTCGACCTGCTCGCGCTCGGCGACGACGACCTCACCGGCCGGCCCTTCAGCGAGCGCCGCGAGCGCCTGGCCGAGGTCGTCGGCGGCCTCGAGCGCCCCGACGTGCACCTCACACCGATGACCGAGGACCTCGACACCGCCCGGGGCTGGTTCGAGCAGTTCGAGGGCGCGGGCCTGGACGGCCTCATCGCGAAGAAGGCCGACCTGACCTACCAGCCCGACAAGCGGGTCATGAGCAAGATCAAGCACGAGCGCACCGCGGACTGCGTCGTCGCGGGCTACCGGGTGCACAAGTCGGGGCCCGACGCCGTGGGCTCGCTGCTGCTCGGCCTGCACACCGAGGACGGGGCGCTGCAGAGCATCGGCGTCATCGGCGCGTTCCCGATGGCGAAGCGCAAGGAGCTCTTCGCCGAGCTCCAGCCGCTGGTCACGTCGTTCGAGGGGCACCCGTGGGCCTGGGCGGCGCAGGAGGAGGGCACCCGCACGCCCCGCGAGGCCGAGCACAGCCGCTGGAACGCGCAGAAGGACCTGTCGTTCGTGCCGCTGCGCCCCGAGCGCGTCGTCGAGGTCAAGTACGACCACATGGAGGGCGTGCGCTTCCGGCACACCGCGCAGTTCAAGCGCTGGCGCCCGGACCGCGACCCGGCGTCGTGCACGTTCGCCCAGCTCGAACGCCCGGTGCGCTTCGACCTGGCCGAGGTGCTCACCGCCCGCTGATCACTCCACCCGCGCCGGCGTCGGTGCCGAAGAGGCGTCGAGCTCCAGGCGCACGGCCGTGGGCAGCGCCGAGACCGAGAACGCCTCGCGGGCCCGGGCCAGCACCCGGCCGTCGAGCTCGGCCCACACGTCGCGGACGTCGCTGCCCTCGACCATGGTCAGGGCGATCCGCAGCGCCGGGCGCATCGGCGTGCCGACCAGGCGCACGCGGGCGCGGCTGACGCCCTCGATGGTCTCGGCGTCGTGGCGCACGGCGTCGCAGATCGCGGCGTGCTCGACGGTCAGGCGCTCGCCGGGGACCTCCGAGAGCGACACGTCGGGGCGCGGCTCGGGACGCAGCGAGCGCAGCGTCCACCAGAGCCCGACGACGAAGAGCACGACGCCGATCCCGATGGCGATCCAGCGCGTCGCGCCGGCGTGGCCGGCGGCCCACTGCACCGCGATCGGGTCGATGAGCGGGCGCTGGGCGCGGAAATCGCCGAACACGCCGTAGCCGACGAGCAGGGCGAGGACGGCGGCGGCGACGAGGACGAGCCCGAGGATCGTGGTCAGCGTGCGGTCGCCGCCCGCGGAACGGGCGACGGCGGCACGGGAGCGGCGGCTCACTTGACCCCCTGGGTGGTGGTGACCGAGACGGAGACCCGCGGGCGCCGCGCGAGCGGCAGGCGCACGAGCATCGTGTCGACGCGGGCGCGGACGTCCTCGCGGACGGCCTCGGCGGGGTCGAGGGTGGAGGCCTTGACGGTGATCTTCTTGGCCGACGCGACGACGGACGCCGAGACGACGTCGGAGTGCGAGCGCACCTCGTGGCCCACGGCGCGGGCGAGCGAGCGCGGCGACGTGGTGACCGTGACCTCGGGGACCGGGTCGGCCAGGTAGACGTCGTGGCGGCGGGCGACGAGCCCGAGCACCAGCACGAACAGCCCGACGACGCCGACGGCGATCGCGGTGCCGCGCACGGCCCCGGACTGCCAGGTCAGGCCCTCGGCGGCCGCCTGCCACGCGGGCCACGGCACGACGAGCGGGCTCGAGTCGGGCGCGACCCAGAGCGTCACCGTCTCGACCACGATCGCGAGGCCGACCACGGCCAGCACGAGGCCGAGCAGCGGCGCGAGGACGCGCAGGAGCAGGCGCACGGCGCTAGTCCCTCCGGGAACTGGGGTCGGTGAGCGCGGAGACGCTCAGGTCGAGCGAGCGCACCCGGTAGGGCGTGAGGGCCTGGACGCGCTCGCGGACGTGGTCGCGCACCGCGGCGGCGCTCTCGGTGATGCGGGCCGGGTAGGCCAGCGGCACCTCGAGGCGCACGTCGACCTGCTCGCCGTACCCCGAGACCTTGGCGCTGGCCCCGTGCTCGCCCAGGTCCAGCCCCGCGAGGCGGCGCTGGGTGCGCACGGTGCCCGCGGTGTGGTCCGCGGCGTACTCCGCGATCTTGCGGACCACGGACAGCGCGACGTCGAGGCGGCCGCGCTCGGCCGCCTCGTCGTCGGTGTCGTCGGGGACCGCGGGGGACGTCGAGGCCATCGGCGACGTCCGCTCGGTCAGGGGCACGGTGCTCATCGGTCGCGGCCGCGCCCGACGAACTGGTTGACGTCGAGCTCGCCGTCGAGCACGCGGCCCACGACGAAGCCCAGGACGCCCAGGACGAGGGCGATGAAGAAGCCCTGGAGGCCGCCGGCGGCGGCCGCCACGCCCAGGATGAGGCCGACGAACAGGCCGGCACGGGTGGCGCTCATGACCACTACCTCCACGATCGTTCGCGTCCCGCTCCGTCGGGGAGCGGGGTCCTACTGCACGCGGGCGGACCCGCGGCGCGGGTCGTACCGGCGGGCGATCCGTCGGCCCAGCCGCCCGAGGCGGGCCAGGCGGCGGTCGCTCACGCCGACCACCGGCGCGTCGAGCCGGGGGTCGTCCGGGGCGATCCCGCCGGGCGGGCCCGCGGCCGGGCCCAGCGCCGCCCGGAGCTCCGACAGGCCCTCGCGGAAGGCGACCGGGTCGCCCCCGACGTCCGGGTGGTGCGTGCGGACGAAGGCCCGCAGCGCCGCCCGCGGGTCGGTGACCCCGTCGGGTGCGGGGCCGCTCACGGCGGCATCTCCGGCGTCTCCGGCATCTCCAGGTCCGTGACCAGCACGTCGACCCGGCGGGCCCCGGAGGCCGCGGCGACGATCCGCCGCAGCTCGGCGGCGGTCGCCTCGACCGGCGCGCCGTACCGCAGCACGACCGCGATCCGCGCCGGCTCGTCCGGGCCGCCCAGCGCGACGCCGGTGAGCCGGCGGCCGGGCAGGTAGCTCGCGACGGTGCCGTACGGCCCGCCGGACAGGGCGGCGACCGCCGGGTGGGCGAGCAGCGCCTCGGCGACCCGCACCGGCAGCGGGCCGAGGCCCGGGGCCTCCGGCGTGCCGGCCGCGAACGCCGCGCCGGGGGGACGGGGCGTGCTCACTCGACGCGGGTCGAGGGCTGCGACGGCGTCTGGTCGTCGTCGTTGTTGTCGTCGCCCGGCATGTGGATGTCGTTGACGGCGATGTTGACCTCGATGACCTCGAGGCCGGTCATCTGCTCGACGGCGGCGATGACGTTGCGGCGCACCGCGCGGGCCAGCTCGACGATGCCGGCGCCGTACTCGACGACGATGTCGAGGTCGATCGCGGCCTGCTTCTCGCCGACCTCGACCTGCACGCCCGCGGCCTGCGAGGTGCCGGTGCCGCCGGGGATGCGCTCGCGGATCGCGCCGAAGGCGCGGGAGACGCCGCCGCCCATGGAGTAGACGCCCGAGACGTCGCGGGCGGCGATGCCGGCGATCTTCTGCACCACGCCGGAGGCGATGGTGGTCTTGCCCTGGCCCGTGTCGTCGGCCAGGCGGGCCGGGGTGTTGTTGCCCCCGGTCCGCCCGCTCGTCGACGGGGTCCCTCCGGTCGAGGCCTCGGTGCCGGTGCTGGGGCTCTGCGTCATGGGGCGCTCCTGTGCGCGTGGCGGGTGGTTGACGCCGCGACGGGCGTCCACCGGATCGGCCCGGTTGCCGAAGCGGTACCCGTGGGACACGCGGGGCGGCGAGTCGTCATGGTCTGTCACCCGAAAAGACCACGGAAGTGGTCCGGATCTCAGCGATCGGCCGTCCGGTAGCGCAGCAGGAGCCCGTCGTCGTGGGCGAGAACCGAGGCCAGCCCGAGCCGACGCGGCCCGTCGATGTGCGCGCCCGTGACGATCCGCCCGGCGTCCCCGCCGACCAGCTGGGGCGCGAGGCTCAGGCACAGCTCGTCCACCCGGCCGGCGGCCAGCAGCGCCCCGAAGAGCGCGGGCCCGCCCTCGCAGAGCACACGGGTGAGCCCGCGCTCCGCGAGCGCCGCCAGCACCGCGTCGGGGTGGGTGGCCCCGGGGTCGTCCCCGCTGACGGCGATGACCTCGGCGCCGGTGGCGGCCAGGGCGCGCCGGGCCCCGTCGGCGGCGACGGCCGTGGTGAGCACGAGCGGGGCCACCGTCGTGTCGGTGAACAGGCCGGCACCGGGGTCGAGGTCGCCGCGCGTGCTGACGACCGCGATCGGGGGCACGGCCGCCCGTCCCCGCGCCCGCCGGCGGGCCTCGCGCTCGGGCGAGGTGCGCGCCCCGCGGTAGCCCTCGGCGCGCACGGTGCCCGCGCCGACCAGCACCACGTCGGCGAGCTCGCGCAGGAGCCCGAAGACCTGCTTGTCCCCGGGCGCCTCGAGCCCCCCGGACACGCCCTCGACCGCGACCGCCCCGTCCGCGCTGGCCACGAAGTTGACGCGGACGCAGCCCTCGTCGTGGGCGTAGAGCTCGGCGAGGGCGTCGCGGTCGAGCTCGCCGTCCGCGGGCTCCGGCCAGACCAGTCTCACTGCGTCCGACCCGGCTCCGCTGCGGTCCGCGGGTGGCTCGCCTTGTCCCTCAGCTCGTCGATCGCGCGCGAGGCCTGCGACTTGTTCAGCCCGGTCGGCGGCTCCTCGCCGGCCTGCTGGGCGAGGGTCTCGAGGTAGCTGGCCTGGGGCCCGGTCATCGGCTCGTCGCCGGTGACCCATTCGGTGGTCGGGCGCTCCTGGCGCGACAGGTCCGGGGTCCCGCCGCCCTCGCCGTCCCCGCTCGACGGCGTCACCGAGCCCTGCAGGCGCTCGATCTCGTCGGAGGCCTGGGCCTTGGTGAGCCCGGAGGGCGGCTCCTCGCCGGCCTGGTGGGCGAGGGTCTCGAGGTAGCTGGCCTGCGGCCCGGTCATCGGCTCGTCGCCGGTGACCCAGTTGCTGTTGTCCTTCGCGGCGGGGGAGTCGTCGCCGGGCGTCTTCACGGCGTGGGGGTCGGGCGTGCCCTGGGGGTCGGTCACCGGGGGGCTCCTCGGTCGTCGGGGTGGTCGAGGTGTCGAACACGCGTTCGATGCTCCCGGTTACCCCGTGGCGGCGCGGGAACACCTCGCCGATTCGTGGCGCTACCGTCGCCGCCGTGACGAGCCCGGACGAGCGCGGAGACCGCGACGAGCTGCGCCCGATCTTCTCCCGTCCGGCCGAGCGGCCCGGCCTGCGGCGGGAGCGGCTGGCCGACGAGGAGATGCTGCCGGCCACGGCGTACCAGATCGTCCACGACGAGACGATGCTCGACGGCAACGCCCGCCTCAACCTCGCCACGTTCGTGGGGACGTGGATGGACGACCACGCCGACCGGCTCTACGCCGAGTCCGCCGACAAGAACATGATCGACAAGGACGAGTACCCGAGCACCGCCGCGATCGAGGAGCGGTGCTGGCGGATCCTCGCCGACCTCTGGCACGCCCCGGACCCCGGCGCGGCCATCGGCACGTCGACCACCGGCTCGTCCGAGGCCTGCATGCTCGGCGGGCTCGCGTTCAAGCGGCGCTGGCAGCACGCCCGGCGCGCCGCGGCAGCGTCGACCGAGCGGCCGAACCTCGTCATGAGCTCGGCGGTGCAGGTCTGCTGGGAGAAGTTCTGCAACTACTTCGACGTCGAGCCGCGGTGCGTCCCGATCACCGAGGAACACCCGGTGCTCGACGGCCACGACCTCGCGCGCCACGTCGACGAGAACACCATCGGCGTCGTCGCGATCATGGGCGTCACCTACACCGGCGTGTACGAGCCGGTCGAGGAGATCGCCGCCGCCCTCGACCGCATCCAGGCCGACACCGGCCTCGACGTCCCGATCCACGTCGACGGCGCGTCCGGCGCGATGGTCGCCCCGTTCCTGCAGCCCGACCTGCGCTGGGACTTCGGCCTCGAGCGCGTGCACTCGATCAGCACGTCGGGCCACAAGTACGGCCTCGTCTACCCCGGGGTGGGCTGGGTCGTGTGGCGCGAGCGCCGGTGGCTGCCCGAGGACCTGGTCTTCGAGGTCAGCTACCTCGGCGGCAGCATGCCGACGTTCGCGCTGAACTTCTCGCGGCCCGGGGCGCAGGTGCTGCTGCAGTACTACCTGTTCCTGCGGCTCGGGCGGGCCGGGTACACCGCGGTCCAGCGCACCTCGCAGGCCGTGGCGCAGTACCTCGCGCGGGGCGTCGCGGCCCTCGGGGCCTTCGAGCTGTGGAACGACGGCTCGGACATCCCGGTGTTCGCCTGGCGCCTGCGTCCCGGCCACACGCAGAACTGGACGCTGCACCACCTGTCCGACCGGCTGCGGATGAAGGGCTGGCTGGTGCCGGCCTACCCGCTGCCCGACGACCTGTCCGACCGCACCGTGCAGCGGATCGTGGTGCGCGACGGCCTGTCCGGCGACCTCGCGGACCGTCTCCTCGCCGACATCGCCACCGAGACGGCCTACCTCGACCAGCTCGACGCGCCCATGCCGGCGGCCCGCGGGCACCCCTCGTTCCACCACTGAGGCGGCGCCCGGAGGGCGGCAGCCACACGCCCGTCCCACGTACCGCCGGGTAACGCCTCTTGGCCTCACGGTGTGTCGCCGGGCAGACTGTCAGCGTGTCGGGAGACGGAGCGCAGCGGAGATCGACCCGGTGGAGCCCGGCCGGGCTGCCCGGGCGCGATCCCTACGACGATCGCCGCGCCGACACGGGCGGCCCCTCCAGACGCTGAGCCGTTCGGCGTCGTTCGGGGGCCCGGTCGGCCGGTTGTCCCCACGTGGCGATCAGCACTCTTTCGGACGCGTCCACCCGGTGCGCACGCCGGGTCGCGGAGGTTAACGTCAGATTGCCCCTCCGGTCGTCCACCCCGACCGGTGCGCCGGGCCGTCCCGGGACGAGCGCCACGCTCCCCGCAGCACGACCACCACGCCGGTCCCCGGCGACCATCACCTGCACGGACGCACGATCGGAGGGCGCACGTGGCACACCGCCGCAGCGAGGGCCTGTACGACCCCGCGTACGAGCACGACGCCTGTGGCGTCGCGTTCGTGGCCGACATCGCCGGCCGCCGCGACCACCGCACGGTCAGCCGGGGTCTCACGGCGCTCATCAACCTCGAACACCGGGGTGCCCGCGGCGCCGAGCCCGAAACCGGCGACGGCGCCGGCATCCTCATCCAGGTCCCCGACGGCCTCTACCGGCCGCTGCTGGCCGAGGCCGGCGTCGAGCTGCCGCCCGCCGGCCGCTACGCCGTCGGCAACGCCTTCCTGCCCGCGGACGCCGACCCGGCGGACGTCGAGGTGATCGTCGCGCGCGTCGCCGCCGAGGAGGGCCTCGAGGTCCTGGCCTGGCGCGAGCTGCCCGTCGACCCCGACTCCGCCGGCATCGGCCCCACCGCCCGCGCCGTCATGCCGCGCTTCCGCCAGCTGTTCGTGGGCCTGCCGCCGCACGTCGACGAGGTCGTCGACACCCCCAACGCGGGCGACGACGACGCCGGCATCGTCCTGACCCTCGAGCGCCGGGCCTTCGCGCTGCGCAAGCGCGTCGAGCACGAGGCGCGCGCCGCCGGCGTCGAGACCTACTTCCCGAGCCTGTCCGGGCGCACCGTCGTCTACAAGGGCATGCTCGCCGAGGAGCAGCTCGAGCCGTTCTTCGCCGACCTCGCCGACGAGCGCACCACCAGCTCGCTCGCGCTGGTGCACAGCCGGTTCTCCACCAACACCTTCCCGGCGTGGAGCCTCGCGCACCCGTACCGCTACCTCGCCCACAACGGCGAGATCAACACGCTGCGCGGCAACCGCAACTGGATGGCCGCGCGCGAGTCGATGCTCGCCACCGGCGCGTTCGGCGAGGCCGAGATCGACCGGCTCTTCCCGATCGTCACCCCCGACGCCAGCGACTCGGCCACGTTCGACGAGGTGCTCGAGCTGCTGCACCTGGGCGGGCGGACGCTGCCGCACGCGGTGCTGATGATGATCCCGGAGGCGTGGGAGAACCACGCCGAGATGGACCCGGCCCGCCGCGCGTTCTACCGCTACCACTCCACGCTGATGGAGGCCTGGGACGGCCCGGCGCTCGCCGCGTTCACCGACGGCTCGGTGATCGGCGCGGTGCTCGACCGCAACGGCTTGCGCCCCGCCCGCTACTGGGTCACCGAGGACGGCCTGGTCGTGCTCGGCTCCGAGGTCGGCGTCCTCGAGATCGACCCCACGACGATCGTGCGCAAGGGCCGCCTCGAGCCCGGCCGCATGTTCCTCGTCGACACCGTCGGGCGCCGCATCGTCGACGACGACGAGATCAAGGGCGAGCTCGCCGCCGAGCACCCCTACGACGAGTGGCTGCACGCCGGGATGGTCGAGCTCGCCGACCTGCCGTCGCGCCACCGCGACCGGTTCGACCGCCAGGTGCTGGTGCGCCGCCAGCAGACCTTCGGCTACACCGGCGAGGAGATCTCGCTGCTGCTGCGGCCGATGGCCCAGGGCGGCGCCGAGGCCACCGGCTCGATGGGCAACGACGCGCCGCTGGCGCCGTTCTCGTCGCGCAGCCGGCTGCTCTTCGACTACTTCATCCAGCTCTTCGCCCAGGTCACCAACCCGCCGCTGGACGCCTACCGCGAGGAGCTCGTCACCTCGCTGCAGGTGCAGCTCGGGAGCGAGACCAACCTGCTCGACGCCTCGCCCGCGTCGAGCCGGCGCGTCGTGCTGCCGCTGCCGGTGCTCGACGACGACGAGCTCGCGCAGATCGCCGGCATCAACGACGACGGCGACATGCCCGGCTTCGCGCCGTACCTCGTCTCGGGGCTCTACGACGTCGGCGGCGGCGGGGACGCGCTGCGCGCCCGCCTGGGCGAGATCCGCGAGGAGGTCTCGCGGGCCGTCACCGACGGCGCCCGCGTGATCATCCTGACCGACCGCCACTCGGACGCCGAGCACGCGCCGATCCCGTCGCTGCTGCTCACCGGCGCGGTGCACCACCACCTCGTGCGCGAGAAGACCCGCACCCGGGTCGACCTGATCGTCGAGTCCGGCGACGTCCGCGAGACCCACCACGTCGCGCTGCTGCTGGGCTACGGCGCCAGCGCGGTGAACCCCTACCTCGCGCTCGACTCGGTCGACGACCTCATCGACCGCGGCGTCATCACCGGCGTCACCTCCGGCACCGCGACCCGCAACGTGGTCGAGGCGCTGGCCAAGGGCGTGCGCAAGGTGATGAGCAAGATGGGCGTCTCCACGGTCGCGTCCTACGTCGGCGCGCAGATCTTCGAGGCGATCGGCCTGGGCACCGAGGTGGTCGAGGACTGCTTCGCCGGCACCACGTCGCGCCTGGGCGGGGTCGGCTACGACGTCCTCGCCGAGGAGGTCGCGATCCGCCACCGCCAGGCCTGGCCCGCGGACGGCGTCCGCCCGGACCACCGCGAGCTCGCGGTCGGCGGCGAGTACCAGTGGCGCCGCGAGGGCGAGCTGCACGTGTTCAACCCGCACACGGTGTTCAAGCTGCAGCACTCCACGCGCACCCAGAACTACGACACGTTCAAGGAGTACACCCGCGCGGTCGACGAGCAGAGCTCGCGGCTGATGACGCTGCGGGGGCTGTTCGGGTTCAAGGAGTCCGAGCGCTCCGCGATCCCGATCGACGAGGTCGAGCCGGTCGGCGAGATCGTCAAGCGCTTCAACACCGGTGCCATCTCCTACGGGTCGATCTCGCAGGAGATGCACGAGGTGCTGGCCATCGCCATGAACCGCCTCGGCGGGCGCTCCAACACCGGCGAGGGCGGCGAGGACCCGGACCGCTTCACCCGCGACGCCAACGGCGACTCGCGGCGCTCGGCGGTCAAGCAGGTCGCGTCGGGGCGCTTCGGCGTCACCAGCGAGTACCTCGTCAACGCCGACGACATCCAGATCAAGATCGCGCAGGGCGCCAAGCCCGGCGAGGGCGGCCAGCTGCCCGGGCACAAGGTCTACCCGTGGATCGCGAAGACCCGGTTCTCCACGCCCGGGGTCGGCCTCATCTCGCCGCCGCCGCACCACGACATCTACTCGATCGAGGACATCGCCCAGCTCATCCACGACCTCAAGAACGCCAACCCGCGGGCGCGCATCCACGTCAAGCTCGTCTCGCAGGTCGGCGTCGGCACGGTCGCGGCGGGGGTGTCGAAGGCGCACGCCGACGTCGTCCTGATCTCCGGGCACGACGGCGGCACCGGCGCCTCGCCGCTGAGCTCGATCAAGCACGCGGGCGGTCCCTGGGAGCTCGGGCTCGCCGAGACCCAGCAGACGCTGCTGGCCAACGGCCTGCGCGACCGGATCGTCGTGCAGACCGACGGCCAGCTCAAGACCGGCCGCGACGTCGTCATCGCCGCGCTGCTGGGCGCCGAGGAGTTCGGCTTCGCGACGGCGCCGCTGGTGGTGTCGGGCTGCATCATGATGCGCGTCTGCCACCTCGACACCTGTCCGGTCGGCGTCGCGACCCAGAACCCGGTGCTGCGGGCGAAGTTCGACGGCAAGGCCGAGTACGTCGTGGCGTTCATGGAGTTCGTCGCCCAGGAGGTGCGCGAGCACCTGGCGGCGCTGGGCTTCCGGTCGATCGAGGAGGCCATCGGGCGCACCGAGGTGCTCGACACCCGGGCCGCCGAGTCGCACTGGAAGGCCGAGGGCCTCGACCTCTCGCCGATCCTGCACCGCCCCACGGACATCCCGGACGCCACCGTGCTGCACCAGGCGGTGCCCCAGGACCACGGCCTGGAGAAGGCGCTGGACCACACGCTGATCCAGCTCGCCGAGGGCGCGATCGCCGACGGCACGCCGGTGCGCCTGGAGCTGCCGGTGCGCAACGTCAACCGCACCGTCGGCACGATGCTCGGCTCCGAGGTGACCCGGCGCTGGGGCGGCGACGGCCTGCCCGACGACACCATCGACATCACGTTCACCGGCTCGGGCGGGCAGTCGTTCGGCGCCTTCCTGCCGCGCGGCGTGACGATGCGGCTGATCGGCGACACCAACGACTACTTCGGCAAGGGCCTCTCGGGCGGGCGGCTCTCGGTGCGCCCGCACCCGCAGGCGCCGTTCGTCGCCGAGCAGAACATCGTCGCCGGCAACGTCATCCTCTACGGCGCCACCGCCGGCGAGGCGTACCTGCGCGGCAAGGTCGGCGAGCGCTTCTGCGTGCGCAACTCCGGCGCCATCGCGGTCGTCGAGGGCGTCGGCGACCACGGCTGCGAGTACATGACCGGCGGGCGCGCGGTGATCCTCGGCCCGATCGGCCGCAACTTCGCGGCCGGCATGTCGGGCGGCATCGCCTACGTGCTCGACCTGACCGAGGGCCGGGTCAACCACCAGATGGTCGAGCTCGAGGTGCTGGACGCCGACGACCTCGAGGACCTGCGCTCGCTGGTGGAGAAGCACTACGCGGCCACGGACTCCGCGGTGGCGCACGACCTGCTCACCGACTGGGACGCCGCCGCGGCGCGCTTCACCAAGGTGATGCCGACCGACTTCAAGCGGGTCCTCGAGGCCACCGCCGACGCCGAGCGCGACGGCCGCGACGTCAACGAAGCGATCATGGAGGCTGCTCGTGGCTGACCCCCGGGGATTCCTCACCACCGGCCGCGAGCTCCCGCGGCGCCGGCCCGTCGACATCCGCATCCGCGACTGGCACGAGGTCTACGAGGAGCTCAACCCGACCACGCTGCGCAAGCAGGCCGGGCGCTGCATGGACTGCGGCATCCCGTTCTGCCACCAGGGCTGCCCGCTCGGGAACATGATCCCCGAGTGGAACGACCTGGTCTGGCGCGACGACTGGGCCGAGGCCATCGAGCGGCTGCACGCCACCAACAACTTCCCGGAGTTCACCGGGACGCTGTGCCCGGCGCCGTGCGAGTCGGCGTGCGTGCTGGGCATCAACTCGGACCCGGTCACGATCAAGCAGGTCGAGATCGAGATCATCGACCGGGCCTGGGACGAGGGCTTCGTCAAGCCCCAGCCGCCGGAGACCAAGACCGGGAAGTCGGTCGCGGTGATCGGCTCCGGGCCCGCCGGCCTGGCCGCCGCCCAGCAGCTCACGCGCGCGGGCCACGACGTCACCGTCTACGAGCGGGCCGACCGCATCGGCGGGCTCCTGCGCTACGGGATCCCCGAGTTCAAGATGGAGAAGAAGCGCCTCGACCGCCGCCTCGAGCAGATGGTCGCCGAGGGCACGCGGTTCCTCGCGGGCGTCGAGGTGGGCGGTCCGGCCGAGACCGACCACACCGTCGAGAAGCTGCGCGCGGAGTTCGACGCGGTCGTGCTCGCCGTCGGGGCCACGTCCTGGCGCGACCTGCCCATCACCGGGCGGGACCTCCAGGGCGTCCACCAGGCGATGGAGTACCTGCCGCCGTCGAACAAGGTCCAGCAGGGCGACTACGAGCGCTCGTTCATCGACGCCGAGGGCAAGCACGTCGTCGTCATCGGCGGCGGCGACACCGGCGCGGACTGCGTGGGCACCGCGCACCGGCAAGGGGCGGCGTCGGTGACGCAGCTCGAGATCATGCCGGTGCCGCCCTCGGAGCGCCCGGACACCAACCCGTGGCCGACCTACCCGATGGTCTTCCGGGTGTCCTCGGCGCACGAGGAGGGCGGCGAGCGCCTGTTCTCGGTCAACACCGAGGAGTTCCTGGGCGACGAGCAGGGCAACCTCCGCGCGCTGCGGCTGGTGGACGTCGAGCGCGTCGACGGGCGGTTCCAGCCGGTCGAGGGCAGCTCGCGGGAGCTGCCCGCCGACCTGGTCTTCCTCGCGATGGGCTTCCTCGGCCCGCAGAAGGAAGGGCTGCTCGACAGCCTCGGCGTCGAGTACGACGAGCGGGGCAACGTGCGCCGCGACGCCGACTTCGCGAGCACGGTGCCCGGGGTGTTCGTCGCCGGCGACGCCGGCCGTGGCCAGTCGCTGATCGTGTGGGCGATCGCCGAGGGCCGGTCGGCGGCGGCCGGGGTCGACCACCACCTCACCGGCCGCGAGGTCCTCCCGCGCCCGATCGGCCCGACCGACCGCGCTTTGGCCTAGCGGCCTCGCGCGCACACCTGGGTCAGGCGGGGCGCAACGTCCGCTGGTCGGCGATGGCCGGCACGGTGACGCGCAGGCGGTGGGGCGAGACCTGCCAGTAGCGGCGTCCCGGGTCGGCGCGGCGCCACCGCTCGGCGAGCTCGGTGACCCGGCCCTCGTCGACCGTGCCCGCCCGGGCGCGCCAACGGCGGGACCGGCCGCGGACCAGGAGGTCCAGCGTGTCCCAGGCCTCCTCGGCCGAGCCGTGCACGGTCACGCGCGCCGGGGCCTCGCCGTCGCCGAACAGCACCGTGTAGGCACTGACCGCGTCGTAGGTCACGTCGTTCTCCTCCCGGGCCGGGCGGGGCCGCCGGCACCGGTCCAGTAGACCGGGCGCGGGCGGTCCGGGCGGGCGCGCCGCGCCCGGCCGCGCCGGACCGGTGCGCCCCCGCGACGGGTGGTGCGCCCGGCCGGGTGTCGCTCGTCCGGGCGTGCCGCCGGGCGCACGGGCACCACTTCCGGTCCGCCCGGCGGGCGAGCGGCCCCGACGGGTGCCCCCGCTCACACGGCGGTGGCGAGCATCAGCTGCGTCGTGACCAGGCGTTCGCCCATCAGCCGCCCCATGATGCGGCCCTGCTCGTCGGCCTGGCGGTGCGCCGGGTGGTCGCCGTGGTGGCGGCGCACGTGCTCGGCGACACGGTCGGCGCGCTCGTCCCACCCCGCCGGCGACCCGGGCAGGCGGGCGGCGTCGACCTCGTCGTCGACGCGGAACCCGGCGTCGGCGAGCTGGACGGCCAGCGCGTCGTGGGTGGGGAAGTCGTTGCCCTCGGGCTGCTCGGGCAGCGGCCGGTCGCCCTGCTCGAGGACCAGCAGGCCCAGCCGCCCGCCGGCGACGAGCACCCGGCGCAGCTCGCCGAGCATCCGCGGGCGCGAGGGCGTGACGCACAGGACGCCGAGCGACCAGGCGACGTCGACGCTGCCGCTCGGCAGCGGGAGCGCCTCGGACACCGCGGCGACGGTGGGGAAGCCGAAGAGCCGGCGCGCCGAGCGCGCGGCGTGCACCATCGGCTCGGTCAGCAGCGGCCGGCCGGTCCACCGGCCCTCGAGGTGGTCGACGAGCCACGCCGCCGGCCCGCCCAGGCCCGCGCCGGCGTCGAGGAAACGCGCGTCGCCGCGCAGGTCGAGCCCGCGGGCCAGCCAGGCGAGGTCGCCGGGCGAGCCGCTGCCCCGGCAGGCCGCGGGAACGGCGTGATCGTGGCCGAGGTCGGCGATCGCCTGCTCGGTCCAGGCCGCCACCGTGTCGAACTCGGCCTCCATGGCGGTGTCGGGGGCGGGTTCCTCGGTGCTCACGGGCGGGTCCTCACGAGTCGGGCGGCGATCTCGGCCTTGATCTCGGCGCCGGCGCGCCAGCCGTCGGCGGAGGCCAGGCCCGACAGGTTCACGCCCACCACCCCCGGCACGGCGAGCAGCGCCTCGGCCTCGGCGACCGCCGCGGCGATCCCGGCCTCGCGCGGGTCGTCGGCGGCGAGCACCGCGGCCACGGCCCGGGCATCGAGCGCGAGGCCGGGGAAGGCGGCGAGCACGGCCGCGGAGCGCTCGTCGGTGTAGACGGCGACGCCGGCGATGACCGGCAGGTCGGCGCCGGCGTCGCGCGCGGCAGCGAGGAACGCGGCCAGCTCGTCGGGCGAGCCGACGTGGTTGGCGACGGCCAGCGACGCGCCCGCCCGCTGCTTCTGCGCGAGCGCGGCGGGCCGCAGGTCGGCGGGCGGGGCGGCTGGGGCGACGGCCACGGCGGCGGGGAGCCCGCCCGCCGCGACCAGGTGGGTGAGGCGGGTGCTGTCGAGGTCGAAGACCTGCGTCACCTCGGGGCGAACGTCCTGCCCGCGCCCGTCGCCGGTCACGCACAGCACCCCGCCCGCGCCGAGCGCCGCGAGCCCGGCCACCTCCTGCTCGAGCACGACGCCGTTGCGGTCGCGGCAGGTCAGCGTGATCCACGGATCGCCGCCGGCGGCGAGGATCTCGGCCGCCAGCATCGTCGGCGGGAAGTCGGGGCGGTGGTGGTGCTCGCCGACCAGCAGGGCGTCGGACACCGGGGTGAGCAGGGCGAGGGCCTCGCGCAGGGCCGCCAGGTCGTAGGGCGGGACGCTGAGGTCGGTGAGCACGGCGGGCACGCGCACCGGGACGGGGGCGGGCGGCGGATCGGGCCACGCGCGCAGCCCGACCGGATCGCCGGGGTCGCACCAGGGGCAGGGCAGCCGGTCGTCGAGCTCGCAGGTGCCGGCGCTGCGCACCCCGCCGCACGGGCCGAACACCATGCGCTTCGGACAGCCCGGGGTGGGCGGGGCGATCATCGTGTCGGCCACCGAGGCGCGGTTCCCGCCGCGTCACCCGGGCCAAACGGCCGCGGGCGCCCTCGCGTCGCGCGGAGCGCCGGGCGGGGCAGGGACGAGTGCGGGATGCGGCGACCGGCGGCGGGGCAGCCCCTCGAACCCTCGACGCCTCGTGGGTCTCGTCATGCCGCCGCCGCTGGTCGCCGACGGGGGCTGCGCCTACCGTCGTGAGCAGGGCGGACTCGAGTCAGGGGTCCGGCCCGACATCGACGACGGGCCCGGTCCCCGCCCTCCACCTCCACCTCCACCGCCCCCGCGCCTGCGCGCGTCGTGGCCGCCGTCCCGGCGCCGCGACGCGGTCGCACCGAGCCGGGGACGACCGACACCGATCCACCGGGAGGACCCTTGGCGCAGCCAGGACGCACGAACACCACCGATCGACGCGACGACGCCGTGGACGAGGCCCCCGACCTCGCCGCGAACGGCTCCGAGGCGGGAGCGAGGACCCAGCCCCGCCGCGCCACCACGGAGTCCCGCCCGGCCGCCCGGAAGACGTCCGAGAAGGGCTCCGAGAAGACCTCCGAGAAGACCCCCGAGCGGCGTCGGACGACCGAGACCCGCCGGACGTCCGAGCCCCGGACGACGGAGTCCCGCCGGACCACCGGGACCACCGGGACGACCGGGACCACCGGGACCACCGGCCGGCGCGCCTCGGGCGGCGCCGGTGACGACGAGCCCCAGGGTCGCCAGGGCCCGCAGGGCCCGCCCGGGGAGAAGGGACCGACCGGCGACAAGGGGCCGACCGGCGACCAGGGCGACCAGGGCTTGCAGGGCGACCAGGGCTTGCAGGGCGACCAGGGCTTGCAGGGCGACCAGGGCTTGCAGGGCGACCAGGGCTTGCAGGGCGACCAGGGCTTGCAGGGCGATCAGGGCTTGCAGGGCGATCAGGGCTTGCAGGGCGATCAGGGCTTGCAGGGCGATCAGGGCTTGCAGGGCGATCAGGGCTTGCAGGGCGATCAGGGCTTGCAGGGCGATCAGGGCTTGCAGGGCGATCAGGGTCTGCAGGGCGATCAGGGTCTGCAGGGCGATCAGGGTCTGCAGGGCGATCAGGGTCTGCAGGGCGATCAGGGTCTGCAGGGCGATCAGGGTCTGCAGGGCGATCAGGGTCTGCAGGGCGATCAGGGTCTGCAGGGCGATCAGGGTCTGCAGGGCGATCAGGGTCTGCAGGGCGATCAGGGTCTGCAGGGCGATCAGGGTCTGCAGGGCGATCAGGGTCTGCAGGGCGATCAGGGTCTGCAGGGCGATCAGGGTCTGCAGGGCGATCAGGGTCTGCAGGGCGATCAGGGTCTCCGCGGCGAGCAGGGCGACCGCGGCGAGCAGGGTCTCCGGGGCCCGCAGGGCGGGCAGGGTGTCCACGGGTTCCCCGGTCAGCAGGGCGCTCCCGGCGAGCAGGGTCTCCAGGGCGCGCAGGGTCTCCAGGGCGAGCAGGGTCTGCCGGGGGAGCAGGGCGAGCAGGGCCTGCGGGGCGAGCACGGCGAGCAGGGTGCGCCCGGCGAACAGGGCCTGACCGGCGAGCAGGGTGCCCCCGGCCCGCAGGGCGTGCCCGGTCCGCGCGGCGAGCAGGGCCCGCAGGGCGAGCCCGGCCCGGCCGGCCCGCAGGGCCCCCCGGGGCCTCAGGGTGAGCCCGGTCCCGCCGGTCCGCCCGGACCGCAGGGCGCTCCTGGGCCGCAGGGTGCGCCGGGCCCGGAGGGCCGGCAGGGATGGGCGCCGGCGCCGCCGCGCCGGGACGCGGCCCCGCGTCCCGAGCGGTCCGACACCGAGCGGGCCGACACCGAGCGGGTTGACTCCGGCCCGGCCGGGGCGACGTCGGGGCTCCTGACCTCGACCCTGCTCCTCCCGGTCCGCGCGACCGACGCGACCATCCGCTTCGGGCTCCGGACGGCGAGCCGCGTCCTGCGGGGCGGCCGCTCGTAGTCCCGCACCACGTGCTCGTGACTTCGGTGGCGGATCCCGCGCTGGGGCGCGGGTTTCGTCACCGAAGTCGGAACAGGCTCTCGATGAGGTGAACGCGACGACGGGGGTCCTCCACGACGGAGGGCCCCCGTCGTCGTGCGCGGGGGGAGGGGGAGAACCCCACCCGGGAAGCAGGGACCACCCCGCGGGGGCGAGGGCGCACACCATCGGCCGCGGGCCGCCGCACGGCGACGCTGACTCCATCACCGGACGAGACCGGGACACCCGAGGAGCCAGCCATGACCGTCGACACCGCGACCGCGCCCACCACCCCGATCACCGTGCCCGCGCAGGGCGCGCTGCCGTCGGTCCGTGTCTCCACGCGCCGGCCCGCCGCGGACCTCGAGGTCATCATCCCCGCCTACAACGAGGCCGCCCGGCTGCCGCGGACCCTGGAGGCCACCGTCGCCTTCCTCGCCGCGCAGCCCTGGGACTCCCGCATCGTCGTGGTCGACAACGGCAGCGTCGACGACACCGCCGGCGTCGTCCGCGCCGCCGCGGCCCGCCTCGGCGACACGGTGCCGATCGAGGTCATCGGCTGCACCCGCGCCGGCAAGGGCGCCGCGGTCCGCCGGGGCCTGTCCACCAGCTCCGCGCGATTCGTCGGGTTCTTCGACGCCGACCTCTCCACCCCGGTCGAGACGCTGACCGCCGCGATGTTCCACCTGCAGAGCGGCGCCGGCGCGGTCATCGCGTCCCGCCACGCCCCGGGCGCCCGCTTCGCCGAGGCCCAGCCCCTGGCCCGCCGCCTCGGCGGCGCCGCCTTCCGCGCCCTGAGCCGCTCGGTGGTTCCCGGCGTGCACGACTCGCAGTGCGGCTTCAAGTTCTTCGCCCGCGAGGTCGCCGAGGCCGCCGTCCGCGAGTGCCACCTCGACGGGTTCGCCTTCGACGTCGAGCTCCTGCGCCGGGTGCAGCAGGTCGGGGCGGACATCGTCGAGGTGCCCGTGACCTGGACCGACGACGCCCGCTCCACCTTCCACCCGATCCGCGACGGCATCCCGAGCTTCCGCGCCGTCCTCGCGCTCCGCGGAGCCTGACGCGTCTTACCCGACCGCCTCGTGGCGCTGGGTAGTCGTCATGACCTATCGTTCCCCCGTTGGGAGTTCGTTGTGGCGGCAGACGGCCGGTCGCGATGTCTCTGCGTGATGCGACTGGGGGCAGCGTGACGAGACTGGCGAGCGGCGCGGTTATCGGCGGCGTCCGCATCGACCGGCAACTCGGCCAGGGTGGGATGGGCACGGTCCACCTCGGCCACCAGGTGACTCTCGGCCGGCCCGTCGCGGTCAAGGTCGTGCGCGACACCCTCGCCGAGGACGATGAGTTCCGGGCGCGGTTCCTCCGCGAGGCGCAGCTGGCGGCGTCGCTCGACCACCCCAACATCGTCCCGGTGTACGACGCCGGCGAGGACGACGGCCGACTGTACGTGGTCATGCGCTACCTCGACGGCTTCGACCTCGGCGCGGCGCTCTCCCGCCACGGCGCGCTCCCGCCCCTGCAAGCGGCCCGCATGGTCGAGCAGGTCGGGGAAGCGCTCGACGCGGCGCACGCCCGCGGCCTGGTCCACCGTGACGTCAAGCCGTCGAACATCATGCTGGTCGGATCAGGGGCCGACACCCGGGCCTACTTGACCGACTTCGGCCTGAGCAAGGTCATCAATGGCATCGAGTCCATCACGGCGACAGGTGTGGTGCTCGGAACTGCGGACTACATGGCCCCCGAGCAATTCGAGGGCGTCAACGTCGACGGCCGGGCCGACACCTACGCACTTGGGTGCGTGCTGTATGAGGCGTTGACGGGTTCCCCACCCTTCTCGTCAGGTGAGGGCTTCGTCGGCCGCATGTATGCGCACCTCATGCAGCCAGTGCCGAAGCCCACCGCGGCACGCCGGGACCTTCCGCGGGCGCTCGACGCGGTGGTGGCGATGGCGATGGCGAAGGATCCCGCTCACCGTTATGCCAGCTCCAGCGGCGTGGGCGCTGCCGCCTTGCAGGCTTCGTCCTACGGGCAGAGCGAGGCAAGTCGCGGAGTAGGGCCCGATGAGAACCAGCGCGTCAACGACGGTGAACGTCCAGCAGGGGGCTCGATAATCCGGGAGGGGGAGACGACCCGGATGTCGGCTCCCAGCCAGCCGAGCGTCGGGCCGCGGGACTCGCGGCTCGGAGCGGCTGGTGGAGGCTTGCTTACCCCCGAAGAGGTGCAACCTGTGGGGAGTGCGCCGAACGACCCGTACGAACAGGGAGAGGTCGCTGCGGTCGGAGCGGCACCGCGTCGCTGGTGGTTGCTCGGCGGGGCGGTAGCCGTGGTCGTGCTGCTCGTCCTCGTGACGGTCTTGGCTTGGCCGCGTGGCAGTCGAGCCGGCGAGATCGTGGGTACTCCGATCGCGGCCGGCGTCCAGCCGTCGAACTTCGATGAGTTCGGGGGCATCGCCTGGATAATCGACACCGCACGCAACAGCAACGACAACGACGGAAATTTGCTCCGCGTCGACGTTACGACCGGCGCAACAGAGACGTTTCGGATTGGCGGGGACCCCACCCTTGTGGCCGCTGACCGCGGCGCCGCGTTTGTCGTCCACTACTCGGGGGACATCTTGAGAGTCGACGCTGCGACCGGAGTGCAAACCGTGATCCCACTTCCCGGCGGGGAAGTTACAGCAATCGAAGCGGGCGGCGGTTCCGTGTGGGTCACCGGGTTGCTGCCTGACACGGTCACGCGTATCGACGTCGCCACATCGGCCGTCTCCCACATCCCTGTGGCCGGTGGGCCAACAGCGTTGGCGATCGGCGAGGAGTACGTCTATACAGTGACGACGACTCCATCGCAGGTGGTTTCCATCTCGACCTCAACCGGGCAGGTGTCCGGGAACCCGTTGCCGGTAAACGGCGCCTACACGTTGCAGGTCGTCGAGGGTTCGATCTACGTCCTCATTAGCAGGCGAGAGAATCCTTCTGACGTCTCGTACACCACGGTCGATGAGGGTGAGTTCGTCGTCAGTGCCTCGAGCACCCCCTTGAGGACACTGGAGAACTACCAGTGGTATGCCGAGTTCCGGAAGAATTCCTACTGGATCTCGGATGAACGTGCTGATCTGATTCGCCACTACTCCCTCGCCCAGGGCAACCCTGAGGAGGAACCAATCATCGGCGCGGGCAAGGGCGTGGTGCAGATGCGGGCGGTGGGCGACGAGCTCTGGGTCCTCAATGCCGAAGACGACACCCTCACCCGCTACGCCGTGGGCGACTGACGCGGAACGGTCGGGGTGGGGTTCTCCCCACCCCGAGGACGGGGGAGTGGTCCCCCCGGGTGCAGGGCGCACCCCCTCGGTCACGCCAGTCTCCGGCGGCATCCTCGTTCTTGCAGGTCAGCAGGCCGCGAGACACCAGGGAGACCGAGATGACCACCACCGCCACCCCCCTCACCGACCGTCTCGTCGGCCGCCACGTCCTCGTCCTGAACTGGCGCGACGTGCGCCACCCGCAGGCCGGCGGCGCCGAGCAGTACATGCACCGCATCGCCAAGCGCTGGGTCGCCGCCGGCGTCCGCGTCACCTGGTTCTGCGCCCGCCCCGAGGGCCTGGCCGCCCGCGAGGTCATCGACGGCATCGAGATCGAGCGCGCTGGCGGCGAGCTCTCCCTCTACGCCCACGTCGCGGCCCGCCTGGCCCGGCGCGGCGGCGAGTTCGACGCCATCGTCGACTGCCAGAACGGCATCCCCTTCTTCGCCCCGGCCTTCGTGCCCCGCGGCGTCCCGGTGGTCGGTGTCGTGCACCACGTGCACCAGGACCAGTTCGCCACCCGCTTCTCCGCCCCCGTCGCCGCCGTCGGCCGCTTCCTCGAGGGCACCGTCGCCCGCCGGGTGCACGGCGCCCGCCGCATCGCCGCGGTCTCGCCGTCCACCCGCCTGGAGCTGCGCCGCCGCCTCGGCTTCGCCGGTCCCATCGCGATCGTCCCCAACGGCGCGGCCGCCCCGGTCGTGCCGACCAGCCCCCGCGACGTCGACCCGACGATCGCCGTCGTCACCCGCCTCGTGCCCCACAAGCGCGTGGACGTGCTGCTCCGCCAGGTCGCCGAGGTCGCCCGCCGCGTCCCGCGCCTGCGCGTCGACGTGGTCGGCGACGGCCCCGAGCGCCCCGCCCTCGAGGCCCTCGTCGCCGAGCTGGGGCTCGGTGACATCGTGACGCTGCACGGCTACCAGCCCGACGCCGTCCGCGACGAGATCCTCGGCCGCGCCTGGCTGACCACCTCGACCTCGGACGCCGAGGGCTGGGGCTGCTCGGTCATCGAGGCCGCCGCCCACGGCCTGCCGACCGTCGCCCTCGACGCCGCCGGCATCCGCGACTCGGTCGTCGACGGCGTCACCGGCCGCCTCGTGCCGTCCGTCGCCGAGCTCGCCGACGCCCTGGTGACCACGCTGACCGAGCTCGCCGACGACCGCCACGCCGTCGCCGTCGAGGACGCCTGCCGCCGCTGGGCCGCCTCGTTCTCCTGGGACCGCAGCGCCGAGCTCCTCGCCGGCGTCGTGCTGGCCGAGATGGACGGGGCCGGCCACGACCAGGCCCGCAGTGCCCGCACCGACCTCGCCACGGTCGCCCGCCTGCGCGGGGTCACCGTCGAGGCCGTGCGCGCCGGCGTCCGCAGCACCGACCAGGTGGTGGCCGTGGGCGACGAGGTCGCCGTGCTGCTCGTCGGCTGCGACGAGGTCGACGCCACCGCGGTGGTCGCCCGCCTCGGCGCCACGGCCGTCGAGCTCCGGATCGCCGAGCGCCGCGACCTGCTCGCCGGCCCGGTGCGCGCGCAGGCGGCGCCGCAGGCGGTCGCGGTCTGACGCGGTCCGACGAGCCGGGGTGGGGTTCTCCCCACCCGAGGAGGGGGGCGTGCTCCGCGGGGGCGAGGGCGCACCCCCTCGGATCGATCACCGCCCGGCGGCAGGGTCATGACCAGCACGGACAGGGCACGAGACCCGCAGGACGGAGACCGGTGATGACCACCACGACGCAGGAGCGCCCCGCCCCCCAGGAGACCGCCACGGCGGTGGAGGACCGGGACGTCACGCGCCACAGCGTGGTGCTCTCCGCGTGCTCCGCCGCGGTCGGCGTCCTCAGCTACGCCTGCACGGTCCTCATGGCCCACCTGCTCGCCCCCGCCGAGTACAGCGCCTACGCCGCCGCCCAGATGCTCGTCGGGATCGCCGGCATCGTCGCCGGCGCGCTGGTCCCGCTGCCGCTGGTGCACACGGTGCGCGCCCACGGCGCGGGCACCGAGACCCGCCGCCAGGGCATGGCCTTCGCCGTGCTGCTGACCGCCGGCGCCGGCGTCCTCGCCGCCCTGGTGACCGGCGTGGTGGCCGCGGGCTTCGCCCCCGCCCCGCTGGTCGTCGCGGTGGCGGTGGCCTCGGCCGGGATGTTCCTGGTCGCCCCGGTGCTGGGCTTCCTGCAGGGCGAGCTGCGCTTCCGCCGCTACGTGATGGCGATGGTCGCCCAGGTCGCGGGCCGGCTGGGCTTCTCGGTCGCCGCGGTCCTCGTCGGCGCCGGCGCCCCCGGCGCGATCCACGGCTTCGTCGCCGGCGTCGTCGCGGTGCTGCTCGTGGCCGGCACGGCGACGATCCGCCGCGACCTGACCTGGCGCCCCCGGGTGCTCACCGAGAAGGCCCGCTGGGCCGAGACGGGCGACATCGCGCTGGTGCAGCTGGTGGTGGCCTCGGTGGTCGGGTCCGACGTGGTCCTGGTGGCCGCCCTCGGCTCCGGCACGCCGATGGAGGCGGGCTTCCAGGCGCTGGCCACGCTGGCCAAGGCGCCGATCTACGTCGCCGGCGGCACCGTGCTCGTCACCTTCCCGCTGCTGCGCGGCGTCGGCCGGGCCGAGGCCGCCGCGATCCTGCGACCCGCCCTGGCCGCGTTCCGCCGGATCGTCCTGCCGGTGACCGCGGTGCTCGCCACCGCGCCGGCCGCCTTCGTCATGGTCGTGCTGCCCGCCCGCTACGCCGACGCCCTGGTGCTCCTGCCCTGGCTGGCCCTCTCCGGGCTGGGCTTCGCGGTGCTCACCGTCCTCGCCACCGTCCTCTCCGCGGCGCGGGAGCACCGCCGCAACCGGCCGGCCCTGGCGCTGGCCGCGGTCCTGCTCATGGGCGGGCTGCTCGGGGGCTGGGCCTGCGGCGCCGTCACCGGCATGGCCGTCGGCGGGGCGCTCGGCGCCCTGGCCGCCGCCGCGGTGATGATCCTGGCCGCCCGGCCCCTGCTCACCGGCACGCTGAAGGCCACCGCGATCGAGGTCGGCGCGGCCCTGCTGGCCACCGTGGTCCTCGGTCTGCTGCACTCCCACCCGCTTGCGTGGTTGCTCTCGGTGGTCGTCGCTGGTGTGATCGTGCGCCAGAAGCTCGCTCGTTCGGGTGAGGGCGTCTCCGAGGGGTCGGCATGAACCACGCTGCGCAACAGCAGGGCGTGAGCGCCGCGCGCGGCCCGGCTCCCCGGACCTCCAAGCTCGCCGCCCCGGCCCTCCGGACTCCCCCCGAGGGCCGTGCCCCCGGGGCTCCCGGTGCCCCTGGTGCCCCCGGCTCCCTCGACGCCCCCACCGCCGCCCTCCCGCTGCTCGAGCGGGTCCGGGCCGGGGGCGTCGGGCGCCGGGACCCGCGGGCGCTGCTCACCGCGGCCCTGCCCCTGGTCGTGATCGGCCTCCTCGCCTTCGGGGTCCGCGCGATCGGGGTGCAGAGCGGCTTCGAGCTCTGGGTCGACGAGATGGTCTACGGCGACCTCGGCCGGGCCGTCGCCCGCGGGGAGCTGCCGAACCTCCCGGACGGCCCGTTCTTCCTCCACCCGCCCGGGATGTTCCTCGTCGAGGGTGCAGTCATCGCGTTGTTCGGGCTGGGCGACTACGACCCGGCGAGCCTGGTGTTCGACCTGCGCTGGATGACCGTCGGCTTCGGCGCGATCTCGGTGGTGCTCGGCTTCCTGCTGGTGCAGCGCACCGCCGGCCGGCCCGCCGCCTTCATCGCCGCCGCCGTCCTGATCTTCGAGCCCTTCGTGCTCCGCAACAACAGTCGCGTCTTCCTCGAGACCCTCGGCACCACCGCCGTGCTCGCCGGCCTGCTCGTGCTCGTGCACCACCTCAGCGCCGGCGGCTCGCGGGCCTCCCGGACGCTGGCGCCGGTCACGGCCGGCGCACTGCTGGGCTTCGCGCTGCTGACCAAGGACGTCTTCGCGGTCTACGTCCTGGTCCCCGTGGTCGCCGCGATCTGGTGGCGCCGCACGCTGGCCGGCCGCGAGGCGCTGCTCGTGCTCGGCGCCACGATCACGCCCTACGCCTCCTACCTGCTCTTCCTCGCCGCCACCGGCAACCTCGACGGCTGGGTGCTCGCGAAGCTCGACGGGCTCTCGCGGATGTTCGGCGCCAGCCAGACCACCGGCTTCAACGCCCCCAACGCCCCGAGCCTCGTGGGGCGGCTCATCGCCCAGGTCGGCCAGTACGGCACCAGCTACCTGCTGCTGGTGCTCTGCCCCGTGGCCGGCGTGCTGGTCGTGCTCAGCAAGCGCCCGGAGCGGCGCCTCATCGGGCTCACCGCCCTGTTCATGGGCCTGTTCGGCCTCTACACCGCCGCCTTCGGCACCTTCGAGGAGCAGTACGGCTACGGCATCATGATCGCCAGCGTCACCGCCGTCGCGATCGCCGCCGTGGAGCTGCGCGAGCGCCGCCCGCGCCTGCGCCGCCCCATCGCCGTCGCCGCCGCCGTGTTCCTGGTCTGCACGATCGCGCTGGGCGCCCGCGCCGAGCTGACCACCGACAACGGCTACCAGCAGTTCCAGGCCTGGGCCGCGGAGAGCCTGCCGCCCGACGCCAAGGTCGGCGTGACCAACGCGACCGCCGAGTGGATGTTCGCGGGCGACCCGCAGTACGGGGTGTGGGTCAACCCCCGCGAGCTGCGCGACGCCGGCGCGGGCTACGTCCTGACCCAGAGCCTGCCGACGAGCCAGGGCTACGACTACGCCGCGCCCGTGCTGCTGGAGTGGCTCGAGGCCAACGCCACGCCGGTCTTCCGCGTCGACGGGCCGAGCAACGGCGCCACCGTGCTGTGGGCGCTCGACGGCGACGCCCTGGAGCGCGGCGCGGCGGAGAACGCCGGCACCGACCCGGACCACGCCGGCGGCCACGGTGGCCGGTGAGCTGTATGGACGCCGCGGTGTGGTGCTCCTGCTCTCGGGCCTCGCGCTCGCGGCGGTGGTCCTCGTGATCGTCTCCCTCACCGCGGCCGGGCGCCCCGCCCCCGCCGGCCCGCTGCGCTTCGGCGTGCTCGGCTCCTCGTGCGACGCCGCGCGGGTGCCGGCGCTGGCCGAGGCCGGGGTGACGCTGGCGCAGGTCAGCGTCGAGTGGGCCCGCTTCGCCCCGGCGCCGGGCGTCGTCGACGCCGCCTACCGCGACGCCACGACCGCGGGCATCGAGCGCTGCCGCGCCGCCGGGATCGGCGTCGTGCTCAGCGTGGGCCTGCAGGACGCGCCCCCGTGGGTCACCGCGGCGCCGGGCGCGGCCTACCGCGACCAGTACGGGCGCCCGGGCCCCGACCGCGTGCCCAACCTCGCCTTCAGCGCCGCCGCCCGCGCGGCCACGGCGGAGTACCTCAGCGCCGTGGCGCGTACCTGGCCCCTCGACGGGTTCGCCGCCGTCCGCGTCGGCACCGGCGACAACGGCGAGCTCGGCTACCCGACGGTCGAGCCGACGGCCGGCGCCGACAACCCCTACTGGGCGTTCGACGACGCCGCGCAGTCCGGTGTCGGGCTGGCCGAGGGCGCCGCGGTCTCGCCGCTGCCCGGCTGGACGCCCGGCTCGCCGACCTACGACGACCGCCCCCTGGGCGCCGACGGCGTGCGCCGCTGGTTCGACTGGTACTCCGGCGCGATCGCCGGCGCCGCCCGCTGGCAGGTCGACACGCTGCGCGCCCTCGGGTTCCGCGGCGAGGTCCACCTCCCGCTGGCCGGGCGTGGGGTGCTGCCCGCCGACCTGGCGCTCGCCGTCGAGAACCACCTCGACGGCACCGGCGACCGCGACGGCAGCCTCGCCGCCGGCCTCGACTACCCGACGCAGCTGCCCGCGCTCGCCGAGGCGCCCGGCCCGCTGCTGGTGGACGTCACCGGGCTCGACGACGCCACCGCGGTCGACGCCCGCCGGCTCGATCCGCCCCAGGACCTGTGCGCCCCCGACGACGCCGACCAGGTGCCCGAGCCCGCGCCCGAGGTCGACGTCGCCTCCTGGTCGGCGTCGCGCTGGACCCTGGCGGTCGCGTCCCACGCCGGGCTCGGCGCACTGGGGGAGAACCCGGGCAGCGCCGGCGCCCCGAACACCGGCGGCGACCCCGAGTCCGACGACCTGTCGGCGCAGATGGAGCAGGCCACCCGCTACGCCCGCGCGTGCGGGCTGTCCGCCCTGCTCTTCGCGTTCGAGGACGACCTCTTCGGCGACCCGCGCGACGTCAGCGTGGCCGAGTACGCCGAGCACATCCGTACCGGGGAGGCGAGGTAGCCGTGCACGTCCTGCACCTGGGGTTCGAGCACCCGCAGCAGCCGGGCGCCGGCGGCGGGTCCCGCCGCACCCACGAGATCGACCGCCGCCTCGCCGCGGCCGGGCACCGGGTGACGGTGCTGACCACGACGTTCCCCGGAGCCCGGGACGCCGAGCTCGACGGGGTCCGCTACGTCCCGGTCGGCCCCGAGATCGGGGTGCGCCGCGGCGGCAACCGCCTGACGCGGCTGCTCGGCTACGTCGCCGGCCTGCCGCTGGCGGTACGGCGGCACCGCGGGGACGCCGACGTCGTGATCGAGGACTTCTTCGCCCCCTTCTCCAGCATGGCCGCCCCGCGCTGGACCGGGCGCCCGACCGTGGGCCTGGTGCAGTGGCTGCACGCCCGCGACAAGGCCCGCCAGTACCGGGTGCCCGTGCACTGGGTCGAGCGCGCGGGGGTCCGCAGCCACGACCGCCTCATCGCCGTCTCCGAGGGCACCGCCGAGCGGCTGCGCGCCATGAACCCCGACGCCCGCGTCGACGTCGTCGGCAACGGCATCGAGCCCGCGCTCTTCGCGCCGCCGGCGCGCGTGGGCCGCGACGTCGTCTTCCTCGGCCGCCTCGAGCTCCAGGGCAAGGGCCTCGACCTGCTGCTCACCGCCTGGGCGGCGGTGTGCGGCGAGGTCGAGGGCGACCTCGTCATCGCCGGCGGCGGCCCCGAGGAGCCGCGGGTGCGCCGCTTCGCCGAGCGCCTCGGGGTCGGCGAGCGCATCCGCTTCGTCGGCTGGTGCTCGGGCGCGGACAAGGTCGCGCTGCTCGCCGACGCCCGCCTCGTCGTCGTGCCCTCGCGCCACGAGACGTTCGGGCTCGTCGCGCTCGAGGCCCTCGCCGCCGCCACCCCCGTGCTCGCGTTCGACATCCCGTGCCTGCGCGAGGTGATCCCGGACGGCGTCGGGTGGACCGTCCCCGCCTTCGACGGCGACGCGCTGGCCGCGCGCCTGGTCGACCTGCTCACCGGTGCCGACGCCCTCGACACCCTCGCCGCTGCCGGCGCGCGGGGTCGCGAGTTCGCCCGCGCCTTCGACTGGGACGCCCTCGCGCAGGCCGAGCTCGCGGTGCTCACCGACGTGCTCGCCGGCTCCGCTGCCCGACCCGCTGACCTGCCCGTCCCCGCACCGAGAGGTCCCGCCGTGTCCGAACCCGCCTCGATCCCCGCCCAGCGTTCCCGCTTCGGGTTCAGCGACCGCGCCCGTCGCCGGTTCGTGCGCCGCTACGTCCTGGCCAAGACGGTCGGCCTGTGGCGCGACGTGCGGAGCCCGCGGCTGCGGATGTTCCTCTACGAGGTCATCTACTCGCTGTGCCGCGCGGCCGGGCGCCCGATCCTCCCGACCGGCTGGCTGCGCCTGGACCACGTGACGACGGTGTTCGGCGAGTTCCACCTGCGCCCGGGCACCATCGACGCCGCGTGCGTCTCGCCCGCCTTCGAGCGCGACGACCTCGACCACCTGCTGGCCCTGACCCGCGAGCGGCTGCTCGCCGGCCGCCGGGTCGTGTTCTGCGACGTGGGCGCCGACGTCGGCACCTACTCGGTGGCCGTCGCCAACCGGCTGCGCGACGCGGGCGACCTGCGCATCCTGGCGTTCGAGCCGGCCAGCTCGTCGCAGCGGATGGTGGCGGCCAACGTCGAGGCCAACGGCATCGGCGACCTCGTCGAGCTGCGTCCGGTGGCCCTCGGTGACGGGTCGGTGACCGAGGCCGAGCTGCAGTTCGACCCCACCGAGCCCGGCGGCAGCGGTCTCGACCACGCGCTGGTCGAGGGCAGCGTGCACGAGCGGGTCACGGTGAGCACGCTCGACGCCGAGCTGGCGGCCACGGGCGCCGACGCCTCCGACGTGCTCGTCCTCAAGATCGACGTCGAGGGCCACGAGGCGGCCGTGCTGGCCGGGGCCTCCGCGGCGCTCGCCGGCGCGCGCGAGGTGCTGCTGCTGGTCGAGGACTTCGTCGAGACGAGCATCATCGCCCGCCTCGAGCGCGACGGCTGGACGTTCCTCGACAAGCGCACGCCCTACAACAGCTTCTGGGTCCACCGGGCGGCCCGGCCCGCGCCCGCCGCGTCGGCGGAGTCGACAGGGTCCGCCGTGCCCGCCACCCCCGTCAGCGCGATCCCGGCCGCCGGCGGGGGCACGCCGTGACCCGGGCCGTGGCCCGCGAGCTGGCCGGGGTGCGCGTCACCAGTCCGGCACCGCGCGCGGTGTGGGCCACGGCGTTCGCGGCCGACCCGCACGCGGTGCCCAGCCAGTCACCCCAGTGGGCGGACTGCCTCGCCGCGACCCGCGGGCGCGTCGACGCCAGCCGGCTCTACGAGCTGCCCGACGGGCGCGCGCTGGTGCTCCCGCTGGCGGGGCGCCAGGTGGCGGGGGTCCGCGTCGCCGAGGACTCGTGGCCCTACGGCTGGGTCTACGGCGGCGCGCTGAGCACCGAAGGGCCGGTCACCGAGGCCGACGCCGCGATCGTGCTCGCCGACCTCGTGCGCCGCCCGGTGGTGCGCACCGGCGTCGTGCCGATGCCGATGACCGGGCCGTCCTGGACCTCGGCCGCCGACGGGCTCGGCGTCCCCGTGCAGCGCGTCCCGTACCTCTCGCAGAGCCTCGCGCTCGACGGCGGCTTCGACCACGTGTGGGCCAAGCGCTACCGCAAGCAGGCGCGGCGCTGGATCAAGAAGGCCGGCGCCTCGGGGCTCGACGTCGCGGAGTACGCGGGGTCGCACGCGCTGCCCGCGGTCGCGGTGTTCGCCGACCTCTACCGGCAGTCGATCGACCGCTGGGCCGCCGACATGGGACGCCCGCTGCCCATCGCCCGGGCGCACGCCCGTCTCCAGGACCGGCCCGGGCACCTCGCACGGGTCGTGCGCGGCCTGGGCGACATGGTGCGCGTGTGGACGGCGCACCGGGCCGGCGAGCCGGTGTCGGTGCTGGTGGTGCTCGAGCACGGGCCGCACAGCTTCGGCTGGCTCGCGGCGATGGACGTGCGCCTCGGCGCGGAGACCAACGCCGGGCACCTGTTGCAGTCGCTGGCGATCGAGTCCGCCTGCGCGGCCGGGCGCGACTGGTTCCACATGGGGGAGTCGGCGCCGGGCTCGGGCGTCGAGCGGTTCAAGACGAGCTTCGGGGCGGTGCCGATGCCCTACGAGGCGCTGTTCACCGAGCGCCTGCCGCTGACGGCCGCGGACCGCGCGCTGCGGCGCGCGGTCACGGCGGTGACCACGCGGCGGCGCCGCTCGACGGACGACGAGAGCGAGGCTCAGGAGGCGAAGTAGGTCTCCGGCGCGGCGGGGATGACCCCGGAGGGGAAGAGCGCGTCGGCCTGCGTGCCGTAGCCGCGGATGAGCGCGGCCTTCTCGACGATGCCCTCGTCGTGGCGCCACGCCTGCAGCCCCTGCGTGCGGACGAACGCCTCGTCGCGGGGGTGGACCTGGTCGTAGGGGAAGTCCGAGTAGTAGACGACCCGGTCGGGGTGCACGCCGCCGAGGGTGCGGGTCAGCAGGTGGTCGACGTGGCGCCCGACGCCCAGGGGCGCGAAGACCAGGTCGGCGCCCTCGAGGCGCGGCGCGAGGCGGGCGGCGAGGTCGCCGACCAGCGACCGGTCGCCGCGCGAGACCCGGCCGCGGGCGATGTCGTAGCGGAACGTCGGGTAGCGGTGGTCGACCTCGGGGAGCACCCGGCCCAGCCGCGCGACGACGCCCGGCACCGTGCGGCGCCGGAACAGGGCGTCGGCCAGGCCGACGTGCTCGTGCGTGACGCCCATGCCGTCCAGCACGGCGCGGTCCTCGTCGCGGCGGGCGGCGAACAGGGCGTCCGCGTCGGCGTGGGCGCACTGGCGCAGGAACGAGCGCGCGGCGCGGGTGTGGGGGCCCTCGCTGATCTCGGTGAACACCGTGACCACGTGGATCTCCGACCGCGGGGCGAGCGAGCGCATCAGCGCGCCGCAGGACAGCACGGCGTCGTCGAGGTGCGGGGAGAGGAACACGCAGCGCGCGCCGGAGGAGGCCGCGGTGCCGAGGCGGTCGAGCGGGCTGGTCACGATGGGCTCCCGGGCGGGTGTCGCGGTGGGGCGGAACAGGGACGGGTCAGGCGGCGTGCAGGGCGTGGTCGCCGGCCGGGGTGAGGCGGGCGGCGCCGGAGCCGGCGGTGAGCAGCCCCGCGCGGGCGAGGCGGGCGAGCGCGAACTGGTCGGCGCTGAAGCGGCCGTCGATCACGAGGGCCCCGGCCCGGACCGCGGCCCGCCCGGCGGCGACCGCGGCGAGCACGGCGCGGTCGCGACGGCTGATGGCGGGGGCGGCGGGGGCGATCGTGGCGGTCATGGCGGGCTCCTGGATCTCGTGCTGGTGGTGTCCACGAGAGTCGTCCGACGAGGGCCGCCGCACCCTGGTGCCGGCCCTCCGGCCGACCCCACCCCGCAGCGGGGGAGAACCCCACCCCGCACGTCACGGACACCGCTCAGCCGGGGAGCACGAGCCCCTGCGGGGCGCTCTCCGCGGGCGCCTCGCCGTCGGTCGGCTCCGGAGGCGGGCCGATCACCCCGAAGAGGAACAGCAGGACGACGGTGACCGCGGCGACGATGAGCGCGGCCATCACCGTGAGCACCACGGTCTGGGTGCGCCGGCCACGGGCGGCGCCGTCGTCGGGCTCCGCGAGGGCCGGGGCCTTACGGCCCACCGGGGCGGCGGGGCGGGCGGGCCGGTTCTCGCCGACGGGCGGCTCGGCGGCGGGGCTGCGCGGGGGCTGCTGGGGCGCGGGGCGACCGGGCGCGACGCGCGGGTCCGGCGGGCGACCGGGAGCGCCCGGCCCGCCGGGCGGGCGTCCGCCCGGGGCCGGGCGGCCGGGGCCGCCGTAGCCGGGACCACCGGGACCCCGGGGTGCTGCGGGTCCACCGGGACCACCCGGTCCGCGCGGGCCGCCGGGACCACCCGGACCGCCGCCCGGGCCCCGGGGCCCGCCGGGTCCACCCGGGCCGCCCGGTCCGGGTCCGCCCGGGCCTCGGGGTCCACCCGGTCCGCCGGGACCGCCGGGACCGCCGGGACCGCCGGGACCCCCCGGCCCGCCCGCCCGGGCCCGCGCCGGGATCGCGCCCTCGTCGGCGCCGGTCGGCGGGGTGGGGCGCGGCAACCAGGGGCTGCTGCTCACGCCGTCCACGGGCAGCGCGCGGGTGGCGGCGACCGGGTCGGGGGAGTGCACGACGGTGGGGGGCGGGGCGTCCGGCCCCACGTCCGGCCCCACGTCGGCCCAGCGCGGCGCGGCCGTGGCCACCGGGGCGCCCTGGGGGTTCGTCGGCGCCCAGGTCGCGACGGCGCCCGAGGGCGGACGGCTCCCGGCGCCCGCCGCCCCGGCGCCGGCCGCGGCCCCCGGGGCGCTCGGCGCGCCCGAGCCGCCCGCGCCGACGAGGCCGGCGCCGCCCGCCGGGACGCCCCCACCGGTCCCCAGCCCGCCCGCGACCACCGCGGCGCCCAGGGCGACGGCGTGCTTGGGGTGGCTGTCGACCACGGTGCGGCAGCCCAGGGCCTCGCCGACCATGCGACCGACCAGCGGGATCCGCGAGGAGCCGCCCACCAGGAGCACGGCCGACAGCGCGTCCGGGCGCACCCCCGCGGACTCCAGCGCGCGGCGCAGCGCCGCCACCGTGGAGTCGATCGGCGTGCGGACCATGGCCTCGAACTCCGCGCGCGTCACCGTCACCTCCTCCTGCCGCGTGGGCAGGAGCACCGAGATGCTCGCCTGGTCGTCGACCGACAGCGTCTCCTTGGCCACGACGCAGTCCTGCCGCACCCGGGCCACGGCCGCGCGGGCCCGGGCGTCGTGCGGGTCGAGCTCGCTGACCGCGCCGCCGCAGGCCTGGTCGACGCGGTCGAGGACGGCCTCGTCGAAGTCGACGCCGCCGAGGTGCTCCATCCCCTCGGGCACGCCGAGGATCTCCACCCCGGCGGCGCGGCCGCGCAGCACGGCGGCGTCGAAGGTGCCGCCGCCGAGGTCGTAGACCCCGAGCAGCTCGCCGTCGGCCAGCCCGCGGGTGAGCGCGAAGTGCACCCCGGCCGCCTCGGGCTCGGTGAGCATCGGCGGGTCCTCGAGCCCGGCGAGCACGGCGACGTCCTCGAACAGCCCGCGCCGGTAGGGCCCCCAGTTCGCGGGGTGGGTGAGCACGACCCGTTCCGGCGGGCCGCCCTCCTCGTCGGCGATGCGGGAGAGGACGTCGCGGAGCATGGCCGCGAGCAGCTCGCCGGCCGGCCGTGACGCCCCCCCGAGCACCACCGGGGTCGGGTCGCCGAGACGCCGCTTGACCCCCCAGGCGACGTCGGCGGGCCGGCTGCCCGCCTGCCGGGCCGCGGCGTCGCCCACCGCCAGCGAGCCGTCGGAGCGGCGCAGCACGAGCGCCGGCTCCGTGACGGTCCGGTCGCCGAGGGACACCATCTCGACCCGGTGGCCGTCCCGGGAGATCGCCGCGGCCACGAACGTCGTGCCGAGATCGACCCCGAGGCTGTACGTCACGACCCCTCCTCCGGCAATCTGACGGATAGTAACCTTCCGCACCGTCGCTGGGCGACGGGTCGGCGGCGTCACACCACTTTGGGGGTCCGGTTGGACACGAGGCGTGTTCGACGGTGCCGCGGGATCGGGGGCCCGCCCCTCCCACGACGAGGGCACACCCCCTGTCCCGGGGCCCGCGCGAGGAACGAGGCTGCAGCGATGACGCTGGGTGGCGAGCACGGCCGTCGCGCGCAGGCGGTGTGGCGGCGACGCCGCGGGCTCGAACGGGCCCTGCACGACGGGCCGGCCCTGCGCCTGTCCGCCCTGTCGCTGCGCCTGGGCGTGCTGCGGGCCGAGGTCCCGGCCGCGGACGGCGCCGACGCCTGGCGCCGCGGGCTCGACGACTGCGCCGACGAGATCGCCGCCGCCCTGCAGGAGCTGCGCGAGGTGGCCGGCGCGATCTACCCGTCCCTGCTCGAGGAGGCGGGGCTCGGCCCGGCGCTGCGCGAGCTGGTGGCCGCCACCGGCGCCCGCGCCCGCGTCGACGCCGTGGACACGCGCTGCGGCACCGCGGCGGAGGGCGCGGCGTACTTCGCCGCGGCCGCCTGCCTCGCGGCGGCCCGCGACGACCCCGTCGACGTCGGCGTGCGCGTGGAGGACGACCACCTGGTGCTCGTGCTCGCCGGGATCGACCCCGGCCTGCGCGGCACCGTGTGCGACGAGGCCGAGCCCCTGGGCGGGACGGTCGAGGTCGGTGGCCCCGGGGACGGGACCGCCACGATCACCGCGAGGTTCCCGTGCGCGTAGCCGTGGCCGAGGACGGTGCCCTGTTCCGGCAGGGCCTGGTGATGCTGCTCGAGGCGGCGGGCCACGAGGTCGTCGCCGTCGAGGCGGGCGGCGACCCGCTGGTGGCGGTGCTCTCGACCGTGCCCGCCGACGTCGCCCTGCTCGACATCCGCATGCCGCCCGAGCCCGACGGCGGGCTCGTCACCGCCGAGCGGCTGCGGGCCGCGCACCCGGACATGGGGCTGCTGTTCCTCTCGCACTACGCCGAGTCGCACTACCTCATGCGCATCCTCGAGATCGGCACCGACAGCATCGGCTACCGGCTCAAGGAGAAGGTCGGCAGCGTCGAGGTGCTCTCGGACACCCTGACCCGCATCGCCGACGGCGAGATCGTCATCGAGCCCGAGCTGGCCAAGCGCCTCGTCGAGCGGCCGCGCGGCGACAAGAAGGACCTGGTGTCGACGCTGTCGGAGCGCGAGCGCGACGTGCTCAAGCTGATGGCCGAGGGCCGCTCCAACAACGGCATCGCCTCCACGCTCTTCGTCAGCGCGAAGGCGGTGGAGAAGCACGTCGCCAACATCTTCGACAAGCTCGGGCTGCAGGCCGACACCTCGGCGCACCACCGCCGGGTGCTCGCCGTGCTGACCTACCTGCGCTCGCAGCGCAGCGACGCCTGAGCCGATGAGCGACGCCGGCGCCGCGTGGCGGGCCCCCTCCCGCGTCACCTGGCCGGTACGCGCCGGGCTGCTGGGCGTGCTCGTCGCCGTCGTCCTGCTGGCGGTCGCGAGCGTGTGGGCCCTGCTCACCGGCCCCGCGCTGGCGGCGGTGGTCGGCCCGTTCGTGGCCGCGGCCGTCGCGGTGGCGGCGGCCCGCGCGGCGGGGCCGGGCGTCGACGGCCTGGCCCGGCGCCTCGTCCCGCGGCCCGCGACCACGCCCTACGCGGTGCTCGCCGACACCGCCGCCCGGGTCCGCGAGGGCTCGCTGGCCGACGCCCTGCCCGGCCTGGCCCGGGTGCTGGGCGAGGGCACGGCCGCCGAGACCGCGGGCGTGTGGCTGGCGGTCGGCGACGACCTCGTGGCCGAGGCCGTGTTCCCGCCGGGCGAGGGCGCGGGGGAGCGGGTGCCGTCGCTGGCGGCGCTGCTGGCCCGGCCCGGGATCGACCACGCCGTGCCGGTGCTCGCCGGGGAGCGCCTGCGCGCGGTGCTGACGGTCGGCAAGGCCGGGCGCCCGGTCACCGCGGCCGACCGCCGGCTCGTGCGCGACGTCGCCGGCGGGGCGCACCTGCTGCTGCAGGGCGTGGCGCGCGGCGCCGAGCTCGCCGCCCGTGTGCGCCGGGTCGACGAGCTTGCCACCGAGACCGCCGCGTCGCGCCGGCGCCTCGAGGTGGCCCGGGAGGTCGAGCGCCGGCGCCTGGCCACCGAGCTGCGCGGGGCGACCACCGAGCGGCTCGCGGCGTTCCGCCTCGCGGTCACCGACGCCGGCGAGGCGCTGGAGGACGCCGAGGACGACCCCGAGGGCGCCGCGGACATGGCGCGCCACCACGTCGAGGAGGCCCGCGACCGCCTCAGCGAGCTCATCGACCGCTTCCGGGTCATCGCCCGCGGCGTGCACCCCGCGGTGCTGCGCGAGCAGGGGCCGCGCGCGGCGCTCGAGGAGGTCGCCGCCGACCTGCCGCGGCGCGTGCACCTCTCGGGCCGGCTGTCCGACCGGCTGCCCTGGGAGATCGAGTCGGGGCTCTACTACGCGGCCGCGTCCGCGATCTCCCTGCTCGCCGCCCACGCGGGCCGCCGCCCGCTCGAGGCCCACCTCGACCGCCACGGCGACGTCGTCGAGGTGCGCGTCGAGGACGGCGACCCCGAGGGCGACGCCGCCTGGCTGCGCGACGCGCTCGCCGACGACCTCGACCGGCTCGCCGCACTCGGCGGGGGCCTCGACGTCGTCGACCGCGGCGGGCTCCTCGAGCTGCGCGCCTGGCTGCCCGACCGGCTGCGCCCGGTGGTGCTCGACCCGGGCGGTGCCCCGTGACCGGGACCCTCGCGGCGGCCGCCGCCCCGACGGCCCCGTCCGGCACCCGCGTCGCGACCCGGCCCGGCGGGGGACGCGGCTGGGTGGTGGCGTGGTGGGTGGCCCTCGGCGCGTGCGGCCTGCTGACCCTGATGTGGCTCGTGCTCGGCGCGGTCGTCGCGCTCGCGGCGAACATCCCCGCGCTGGGTGCGGTGGTCGAGGACGCCGCCGCGGCGGGCGGCACGTGGTCGTCGGGGATCGTCGAGGCCGGCGAGCTCGGCGAGCCCGCGGGCCAGGCCGTGCTCGACTACGTGGCGAGCGCGGTCAACCTGGTGGTCGCGGTCGTCCTGTGGCGCCGCGGCGGGCGCACGTGGACGGTCCGCCTGCTGGTCCTCGCGATGATCGGGTCGGCGGGCGCGTTCAACCTGCAGGCGCACGCGGCGACGCTGGTGGTCCGGCGCGGGTCCGGGCTCGAGATCGGCGAGCTGCACCAGATCCTGCTCCACGGCATCGCCAGCGCCGCCTACGTCGGGGCGCTGCTGCTGTTCCCGGCCGGCGTCGCCGCGGCCCGCGGCGGCCAGCGGCTGCTGGTGGGGCTCGCCGGGGTCGCGCTGTTCGCCGCGGGCGTCGGCACCGCGCTGCTGCCGCACACGGTGAGCTGCGTGGTGTTCTTCGGCTTCGGGGTGCCGCTGGTGGGCGCGCTCGGGGTGTCGCGGCACCTGCGCGCCGGCGCCACTCCCGAGCGCCGCGACCAGGCGCGGCTGCTCGCCACCGTGCTCACCGGGGTGCTCGTCTCGGCGACCGTGCTCGCCCTGCTGACCGCGGTGATGGCCGCGCTCGGGCAGCCGGGCCTGACCCTCGACGACCCCACCGCGCGCCACGGCGGCGGCGGCGGCGAGCCGACCGCGCTGCTGTTCTGGTTCGCGCGCTTCTCCGCCGCCGCGCTGGCCCTCGCCGTGCTGGCGGCCTACCGCCCGCGGCTGCGGGCGTCGGCCGACCACCTGCACCGGGCGCTCGTCGCCGTCGTCGTGGTGGTGGCCGTCGGCGGCACCGTCGCGCTGCTCGCCGCGCTCGCCGGCAGCGGCCCGCTGGGATGGGTGGTCGGGGCGGTCGGCGGGGCCGCGGTGTACCTCGCGGTGTCCGCCCGGGTCGACCGCGTCGTCGAGCGGCTGCTGCACGGACGGCGCCCCACGCCCTACCGGGTGCTGCTCGAGGTCGCCGAGCTCTCCCGCACCGCCGCCGCCGGCACCGAGCTCGACCGCCTGCCGGAGGCCGTCGGGCGCCACCTCGGGGCCCGCACCGTCCAGCTCGCGGCGCGCCGCCCGGGGCTGCGGCCGCGGACCTACCGCTGGCGGCGCGACGACGCCGGCGCCGAGGGCGAGCTCGTGACGTTCCCGGTGCGCCACGGCGCCGAGGAGATCGGGGCCCTGTCGGTGGACGCCGAGGCCGTGGCCGGGGGCAGCGAGCGCCACCAGCTGCTCGCCGACGTCGCCGACAGCCTCGGCGCCGTGCTCCAGGCCCACCGCGTCGAGATCGAGCTCGAGCGCCAGCTGCGCGCGGCCGTCGCGCACGGCGAGCAGATCGCGACGTCGCGGCGGGAGGCCGTCGCCGAGTCCGACGGCGAGCGCCGGGCCATCGAGCGCAACCTGCACGACGGCGCCCAGCACCACCTCGTCTCGCTGCGCCTGTCGCTGGGGCTCGTCGAGCACCAGGTGGCGGCGGGCAAGCTCGACGCCGCCCGCGAGCGTCTCGAGCAGCTCGCCGAGCAGGTCGACACCGCCGAGGCGGTGCTCGCCGAGACGGCGACGGGCGTCTCGTCGGCGACCCTGGCCGACCGCGGCGTCGTCGAGACCCTGCGCCAGGAGCTGACCGGCGGCGACTCCACGGTCACCCTCGACGCCGGCGGCGTGCCGCCCGGGCGCCGCTACGGCGCCGACGTCGAGTCCGCCGTGTACTTCTGCTGCCTGGAGTCGGTGAACAACGCCCGCAAGCACGCGCCGGGCGCCCGCATCACGGTGACGCTGACCGAGGCGGCGGGGGCGCTGCGGTTCACCGTGCGCGACGAGGGCCCCGGCTTCACCCCCGACCCCGCCGCCGCCGGCGGGGGCAAGGGCGTGCGCAACGTGACCACGCGCGTCGCCGCGGTCGGCGGCACGGTCGTCCTGCGCTCGGCCCCGGGCGCGGGCACCACCATCGAGGGCGCGATCCCGCTGCCCGACGCCGACCCCGACCCCGTCACGGGTCCCGTGGTGCTCGCGGGCGCGGCGGTGAACGCGGCGGTGGGGGCAGCGAAGGTCACCCCCGCTGCGTCCGACGCAGGCGAGGAGTCCTTCGCCCCGACGGGCACGCTCGCGGTGGGCGCAGCGAAGGTCACCCCGGCTGCGCCCGACGCAGGCGAGGAGTCCTTCGCCCCCGCGGGGCTCCTGCTCGCCGTGCGGGACCTGCTCGCCGGGCTCGACCGCCCGCCGCCGGTCGCCGAGCGCCTCGACGCCCTCGCGCGCGCCCTCGACGACGGCGCCGGCACCGAACCCGGCACCGTGCGCGCCCGCCGGGCCCTCGACGGCCTCGAGGCCCTTGCCCGCACGGGCGCCGGCGGGCCGGGCTGGTCGCGCCGCGTGCTCTACGAGGCCGAGCGCACCCGGCTCGCCGGGGCCCGCGAGGTGGCCGAGGCCGACCTCGCCGACGCCCTGCGCCGACGCGCCGTCGTGCTGCCCGCCCGCGAGCAGGAGGACGCCGAACGACTCGCCGCCGCCGGCGCCCCGCGCGCCCGCCTCGGCTTCGCGGACGACGCGCCCGCCGCCGAGGTCCGCCGCGCCGCCCAGGACCAGCTCGCCGTCTGGCGCGCCCGCGCCGCCCACCCCGCGTCCTCGCGCGGGGTGCGCGACGCCGCGCTGGTGCTGGCCGGGGTGTGCGAGGCGGTGCTCGCCGAGGACACCCTCTAACCCGTGTTGCGCATGCCCGCCGAGATGCCGTTGACCGTCAGCAGCAGGGCGCGCTGCAGGTCGGGGTCCGGGTCCTCGACGGCGCGGCGCTGCGCCAGGGCGTGGATCTGCAGGTGGTGCAGGGGCTCGAGGTAGCCCTCGCGGATGTCGAGGGTGCGGCGCAGCAGCGGGTTGCCGCCGAGCAGCTCCTGGCCCGGCGTGAGCTTGAGGACCTCGTGCTCGGTGACCCGGTGCTCGTCCTTGATGATCTCGAAGACCTCCTGCAGCTCGGGGTCGACGAGCTCGGAGACGTAGAAGCCGGCGATGCGCATGTCGGTCTTGGCCAGCGTCATCTCGACGTTGGAGATGAGGTTGGCGAAGAACGCCCAGTCGCGCATCTCGTCGAGGACCTCGGAGTACCCCGCCTCGTGCGCCGCGGCGAGCCCGCTGCCCAGCCCGAACCAGCCCGGCACGATCATGCGGGTCTGGGTCCAGCCGAACACCCACGGGATCGCGCGCAGGTCGTCCAGCGACGCCTGCCCGCTGGCGCCGGGACGCTTGCCGGGACGCGAGCCGACGTTGAGCATCGACAGCTCGTCGACCGGGGTGGCCTGGGTGAAGAAGTTCGGCAGCCCCTCGTGCTCGACGAGCTTGGTGTAGGCCTCCTGCGCGGCGTCGGAGATGACGTCCATCGCCTCGTCCCAGCGCTTGAGCGTCGCCGCCTCCACCCGCGAGGTCTGGTGCAGCAGCGTCGCGTCGAGCACCGCCGAGAGCATGATCTCGAGGTTGTCCTCGGCGAGGGTGGGCAGCGAGTACTTGTCGGAGATGACCTCGCCCTGCTCGGTGACCTTCATGCAGGCGTCGACGACGCCGTGGGGCTGGGCCGCGATCGCCTCGCCCGCCGGCCCGCCCCCGCGCCCCACCGAGCCGCCGCGGCCGTGGAACAGGCGCAGCCGCACCCCGTGCTTCGCCGCGACGTCGCGCAGCTGGCGCTGGGCCTGGTGGATCGACCACTGCGACGTGGTCAGCCCGGCGCCCTTGTTGGAGTCGGAGTAGCCCAGCATCATCTCCTGGACGTCGCCCCGGGCCGCGACGAGCGCGCGGTACGACGGGTCCGACAGCATCCCGTCGAGCAGGTCGCCGGAGATCTTCAGCTCCGTCGCGGTCTCGAACAGCGGCACGATGTCGAGCGACGCCACGGCCTCCACCGCGCCGTCCCGGCCGCCCGTGATCTCGACCAGCCCCGCCTCCCGGGCCAGCACGGCGACGGCGAGGATGTCGTCGACGTTCTGCGCCATGGAGATGACGTAGGTGTGCAGGGCGTCCTCGCCGTAGGTCTCCTGCACCGTGCGGATGCAGTCGAAGACCTCGAGGGTCTCGCGGAAGCTGTCGTCCCCGATGTGCTCCCAGTTGCGGCGCGGGGTCAGCGCCCGGCGTCCCGCCAGCTCCTTCGAGAGCACCTCCGCGCGCCCGGCGTTGTCGAGGTCGGCGTAGGGGGTGTCCAGCTCGCCGACGCGGTCGAACAGGGACGCCAGGGCGGTGTGGTGGAAGTTCGTGTGCTCCCGGACGTCGACGCTCGCCAGGTGCAGCCCGACGGCGTTCGCGCTGCGCATGACGTCGCGCAGACCCCCGTCGGCGATCCGCTCGCCCTGGTGGGAGCGCAGGGAGGCGTCCATGACCTCGAGGTCGCGCAGGTATTCGTCGGCGCCGAGGTAGTCGCGGCCCGGGCGGTGTGGGGTGCCCTCGGCGTAGCGGCGGGCGGTGTTCTGCAGCCGCGCGTGCACGTACGAGCACTTGAGCCGGTAGGGCTCCTCGGCGTTGAGCCGCACGAAGCGGTCGTAGACCTCGGGCAGCGCCCGGCGGTCACGGGCCAGGCTGCGCCGCAGGTCCTCGCTGACGCCGACCAGCCGCGTCGACACCGACAGCTCCTGCACGAGGCCCTCGAGCAGGTCGGACTGGATGCGCACGCCGCGCTCGCCGTAGATCCGCATCGTCTCGAGCGTGAGCTCGGCGGTGACGTTGGGGTTGCCGTCGCGGTCGCCGCCGACCCAGCAGCCCAGCACGAGCGGGCGAGAGCCCTCGGGCAGAGACAGGCCCACCCGGCCGAGCTGCTCGTCGAGCTCGGTGAGCACCTCGGGGACGGCGTGGCGCCCGAGCTGCTCGAGGTAGTAGGCCACCGAGCGCGCCTCGTCGAGCACCGTCGGGCGCTCCGGGCGGATCTCGTCGGTCTGCCAGATGAGGTCGACGAAGCGGTGCAGGCGGGCGTCGGCGAGCTCGTCGGGCAGGTCCTGGGCCAGGACGTCGGCGATGCCGCGCAGCTTGCCCAGCACCGACTGGCGCTGCGCCTCGGTGGGGTGCGCGGTGAACACCGGCTTGAGCTCGAGGCGGGATAGCGCGGTCGAGAGCTCGTCGGGGTCGGCGTCGGTGACGAGCCGATCGGCGAGCTCGTGCAGGGGCCCGCGGCCCTCGTCGTGCACGGTGGCCCGCTCGCGGGAGCGGTGCAGCTGGTCGGCCAGGTTCGCCAGGTGGAAGTACGTCGCGAACGCCCGGCCGAGCACCGCCGCGGTGCCGGGGTCGAGCTCGCCGAGCAGGTCGCGGATCTCGGTGTCACCGCGCTCGGGCGTCTGGCGCACGAGGTGGCGGACCTTCTCGACGAGGTCCAGCACGTCGTCGCCGTGCTGCGCGGCCACCGTGCGCCCGAGCAGCGTCGAGAGCCGGCGGATGTCGGCACGCAGCGCGGAGTGCTCGGACTCGGACGCGACGGTGCCCTCGGTGGAGACACGGTCGGCCCGCGCGGTCCGCTGTCCGTTCTCGCTCTCGCTCATCGGCGGCCTCCCTGTCGACGTGCCCGGGTGATGGGTCCGCGACGGTGGGGACGCCGCTGGATTGTGCCCCCGATCGCCGCGCGCGACACCCCGGGCGGGCGCGTCTCACGTCAGCTGGGCGAGGAGACCGTGGTGGTCCCAGAGCGTGCGGTGCTCGGCGACCCGCAGCTTGCGCACCGTCACCACCGAGATCGCGAGCACCTCGACGTACCGCCCGGTCGCCGCGACGCCGGGCAGCAGCCACGGCAGCTCGCGGTCGTGGGTGAACGACACGAGCTCCTCGTCGACCACGCGCCAGCGGTCGCCGGTGCGCGAGACCCGGCGCGTCGCGAGGTCGGCGGGATGGTGGGGGAGGACGTCGTCGGCGAGGTGGCGGCGCAGCTCCCCGGCCCCGCGCGCCCCGGTGCCCGCCGGCAGCGTCGCCAGCGCGACGTCGTCGGTGACCAGCTCCATCGCGCGCTCGAGGTCCCCGCCCCGGACGGCGGCGACGAACTGGTCGCGGGTGCGCTCCACCGCGACCATGAGGTCCTGGACGCCCTTGGTCACCCGCGGATGCTCTCACCCGAGCGCGGCCAGGCGCCCCGCCAGCAGCTCGCGCTCGACGTCGTTGGCGGTGAGCAGCACCGCCTCCTCGATGGCCTCCCGGGCCTCGCGGTGCCGGCCGGCGCGGCGCAGCAGTTCCCCGCGGGCGGCGGCGAGGTAGCCGTACCCGGCGAGGCGGGGCTCGTCGGCGAGCCCGTCGAGCGCCGCCAGGCCCGCGTCGGGGCCGTCGGCGAACCCCACCGCGACCGCCCGGTTGAGCGCCACCACCGGCGAGGGCCACCGGGCGAGGACGACGTCGTAGAGCCCGACGATCTCGGGCCAGTCGGTGTCCTCGAGGCTCGGCGCCTCCGCGTGGACGGCGGCGACGGCGGCGAGCACCGCGTAGCGGGCGACCGGGCGGGCTCCCAACGCGCCGCGGACCAGCGCGCGCCCCTCCTCGATCATCGCCGCGTCCCACCGCGCGCGGTCCTGGTCGGCGAGCAGGACGAGGCCGCCGTCGGCGTCGACCCGTGTGGCCCGCCGGGCGTCGGTGAGCAGGACCAGCGCGAGCAGCCCGGCGACCTCGGGGTCGTCGGGGAAGCGCGAGCGCAGCAGGCGGGCGAGGTCGTGGGCGCGGTCGAGCAGGTCGTCGCGCACGAGCGCCGCGCCGGTCGGGGCCGTGTGCCCGGTGGTGAGCACGAGGTGCACCACGGCGAGCACCCCGCCGAGCCGCCGCGGCACCTCGTCGGGCGGGGGCACGCGGAACGGCACCCCGGCGGCGGCGATCTTCTTCTTCGCGCGGGTGAGCCGGGCGGCCATCGTGGGTTCGGTGACGAGGAACGCCCGCGCGATCTCGGGGGTCGAGAGGCCGCCGAGCAGGCGCAGCGTCAGCGCCACCCGGGCCTCGGCGGTCAGCGCCGGGTGGCAGCAGGTGAACAGGAGCGCGAGGACGTCGTCGGGCGGGGCGCCCCACGGCTCGGGGGCGACCTCGTCGACGACCAGCAGGGGCAGCGCCCGCTGCGCGACCTCGGCCCGGCGGTGGGCGTCGAGGGCCCGGCGCCGCGCCGCCGTGGTCAGCCAGGCGCCGGGCCGCGCCGGGACACCGTCGCGCCACGCCTCCAGGGCCTGCGCGTAGGCCTCCTGGACGCACTCCTCGGCGAGGTCCAGGTCGCGCGTGACGCGCACCGTCGCGGCGAGCACGGTGGCCCACTCGCGACGGTGCGCGTCGGCGACGGCCCGGGCAGGGTGGATCACGTCCCCTGGTACTCCTGCACCGACGGGCGCAGCGGGCGGACCTCCACGCCGCCGAAGGGCTCGGGGACGTCCCGCGCGACCCGGAGCGCGGTGTCCAGGTCGGGCACCTCGATCAGGTAGTAGCCGCCGAGCGCCTCCTTCGTCTCCACGTACGGCCCGTCGGTGACCAGCGCGTCCTCCCCGGCCGCGAGGTCGTCGCGCTCCCGGCCGTCGGGGCGGCGCAGCGTGGTGGCGGCCGCGGTCGGGTGCAGCCACCCGCCGCCGCGCAGCACCGCGCCGTGCTGCTGCCCGAACCGCTGGTGCGCGGCGGTGACCGCGCCGGACTCCTGCTCACCGATCGCCGCCCAGGACGCCTCGTCGGTGTAGATCAGGATCAGGTACTGGCCCATCGTCTCTCTCCTCGGGCTCCGGGGCCCCGCGGTCGGGGCCCTCATCATGACGTCGCGGACGCCGCGCCGGAATCGACAGCCGGGTCCGGTCGGGTGCGCACCCGGTAGCGCAGGTGCGTGGCCCGGCGGTGGAGGTCCTCGGTCGGCGGGCTGCCCAGGCGGCGCACGAGCTCGAGCTCGACGTGGCCCGGCAGGTCGCCGAACAGCCGCCGCCCCTGCCCGAGCAGCACCGGCACGACGTGCAGCTCGATCTCGTCGAGCTCCCCGGCGGCCAGCAGGGCCTGCCCCGCGCCCGCCCCCATCACGACGACGTCGCCGTCCCCGGCCGCCGCCCGGGCGCGCGCCGCGGCGTCGCGGACGTCGGTGGCGTAGACGACGCTGCCGGGCGGCGGCTCGTCGGGCACCGCGTGGGTCAGGACGACGATCGGGACGCCGTCGTGGTGGTCGCCGCCCCAGCGCCCCGCGTGCTCGTAGGTCCGGCGGCCGGAGAGCACGGCGCGGGTGGCCATCGCCTCGGCGTACACCTCGCCGGCGGGGCCGGGGTCGAGGCGGCGGTCGAGCCAGTCGAACAGGCGGAACCCGCCGACACCGAGCGGGTCGTGCGGGGAGTCGTCCGGCCCCGCGACGAAGCCGTCGAGGGACACGGTCATGTCCAGGCGCAGGGCCATCACCGCTCACCCGCCCCGAGCACCCGGTAGCGCAGGTGCACCATCCCGGGACCGTCGAGCGCGCGGAGCAGCTCGAGCTCGACGCGTTCGGCGGGCAGGTCGTCGAACAGCCGCCGCCCCGCCCCGAGCAGCACCGGCACCACCTGCAGCGCCATCTCGTCGAGCACCCCGGCCCGCAGGCACGCCCGGGCCGCCTCGGCGCCGTGGAGCAGGACGTCCCGGTCGCCGGCGGCCGCCTTCGCCTGCGCCGCGGCCTCGCGGACGTCGGTGACGTAGCGGGCGTGGCCGAGCGGCGGCTCCGCGGGCGCCGAGCGGGTGAGCACGACGATCGGCACGCCGTCGTGGTGGTCGCCGCCCCACTGCCCGGCGAGCTCGAAGGTGCGCCGGCCGGTGAGCACCGCGCCGGTGGTCATCGCCTCCGCCATGACCGCGGTCCCGACCTCGTCGCTCGAGCGGGCGGACGAGGGATGGTCGGGGTCGTCCTCGGGACCGTCGAACGTCAGGAAGTCGTGCAGCCGCTCGCCGCCGACCCCCAGCCCCTGGCCCGGGCCGTCGTCCGGCCCCGCGATGAACCCGTCGAGGGACATGAACATGTACAGCACGATCTTCGCCATCGTCGTCCTCCTCACCGGCGCCGCAGCGTCGAGACGGTGGCGCCGGTGGGGATCGTCGCCACCGACTCCAGCGTCCAGGTCGACCGTGGCAGCGGGCCGTCGAACAGCGGTAGCCCCGCGCCGAGGATCGCCGGCACGCGGGTGATGCGGAGCTCGTCGACCAGGTCGGCGGCGAGCAGCGCACGGATGACGCTGACGCTCGACAGCACCGCGATGCCCTGGCCCGCCGTGGTGCGCAGCGCGCGGACCGTGCCCTCGAGGTCGTCGGTCACGCGGCTGTTCGCCCAGTCGGCCGTGGACAGCGTGCGGGAGACCACGACCTTCTCGACGGCGTCGAACCATCGCGAGAAGTCCCGGCTGCGCGCGTCGGCGGCGGGGTCGTCGGCCACCGCGGGCCAGTAGCCGTGGAAGCCCTCGTAGTTCGTGCGGCCGAGCAGGACGGTGTCGACGCCGCGGTACCAGCCGGCGAAGCCGGAGGCGCACTGCTCGTGCAGGGCGGTCTCGATCAGCCAGGACATGTCCCCGCCCGGCCCGGCCGCGTAGCCGTCGAGCGAGAGGGTGATGTTGGCACTCACGGTGCGGGACATCGGGTGCTCCTGTCGGTGGTGGGCCCCGTGCGGGCCCGGTCACCAGGGCGTCGAGCCGGCCCGTCCCCGTCGGTCACGCGGGCGGAACGCCGGACGATCGGGCGTCGGATCGACCGGTGCTGCGCCGATCGTCCCGCACTCGTCACGTTGCGGCGGGCTCCTCCGAGGGCACCCAGCCCTGCGTGAGCACCCCCACCGACAGCAGTGGCTCGTTCCGCCGTCGCGGCCCGCGCTTCACCGACCGGATCGTGGCCGAGCCGACCGGCGAGCAGGACTGGCCCGCCGAGCCCGGCCGCTACCGCCTCGTCGTGTCGCTGGCCTGCCCGTGGGCGCACCGCTCGATCATCGTGCGCCGGCTGATGGGGCTCGAGGACGCGATCTCGATGGCCATCGTCGACCCGATCCAGGACGAGCGCTCCTGGCGGTTCGCGCTCGACGAGGACGGGAAGGACCCGGTGCTCGGGTACCGCTACCTCGAGGAGGCCTACCTCGCCCGCGACCCGGAGGAGGGCACCGAGAACGGGGTGAGCGTGCCCGCGATCGTCGAGGAGTCCACCGGGCTGCTCGTCACCAACGACTACCCGCAGATCACCGTCGACCTGGGGATCGAGTGGGCCAAGCACCAGCGCCCGGGCGCCCCGTCGCTCTACCCGCCCGAGCTGCGCGAGGAGATCGACGCCGTCAACGAGGGCGTGTTCCACGACGTCAACAACGGCGTCTACAAGACCGGCTTCGCGACGACCCAGAACGCCTACGAGACGGCCTACACCGCGCTGTTCGCCCGCCTCGACGAGCTCGACGAGCGGCTGGCGGACCGGCGCTACCTGGTCGGCGACCACATCACCGAGGCCGACATCCGGCTGTTCACCACGCTGGCGCGCTTCGACGCCGTTTACCACGGCCACTTCAAGTGCAACCGGCAGAAGCTCGCCGAGTTCGGCAATCTTTGGCCCTACGCCCGCGACCTCTACCAGACCCCCGGGTTCGGGGACACGGTCGACTTCGACCACATCAAGCGGCACTACTACCAGGTGCACACGTCGATCAACCCGACGCGGATCGTCCCGCTGGGCCCCGAGCCCTCGGCCTGGCTCGAGCCGCACCACCGCGAAGAGCTGGGCGGATCGCCGTTCGGCCCCGAGGGCACGCCGCCCGAGCCCCTCGCCGGCCCGCTGCGCCCGCTGCCGCCGCTGGACATGTAGCGGCTCGCGCGGGTAGTCCGGGGGCGTGAGTGCACCCAAGAACGTCGCCGCGCACGTCCTCGACCGTCTCGCCGCCTGGGGTGTCCACCGCTTCTACGGCTACCCCGGCGACGGCGTCGGCGGCATCTTCACCGCGATGCCCGAGCGCCACGACGCCGAGTTCGTGCAGGTCCGGCACGAGGAGACCGCCGCGTTCGCCGCCTGCGCGGACGTGAAGTACGGCGGGTCGCCCATCGGCTGCTGCGCGGTCACCGGCGGCCCGGGCGCGATCCACGCCCTCAACGGCCTCTACGACGCCAAGCTCGACCACCAGCCCGTCGTCGCGCTGCTCGGCAACACCGCCCAGACCGCGCAGGGTGGCGGCTACTACCAGGAGGTCGACCTCGTCGCGCTGTTCTCCGACGTCGCGGGCTACCTCGCCGAGGTCAAGGACCCCAGCCAGGTGCGGCACGTCGTCGACCGCGCGTGCCGCAGCGCGCTGGCCGACCGCACGGTCTCGGTGATCATCCTGCCGTCGGACGTGCTCGAACAGGACGCCGTCGTCGACCCGCCGGACGCCCACGGCTACTACCACACCTCGGCGGTGCCCTCGTCCATGATCGGCGCGCCCCCGGAGCCCGCGCTGGACGCCGCGGCCGAGGTGCTCAACGCGGGGGAGAAGGTCGCGATCCTCGCCGGCGCGGGCGCGCTGGGCGCCACGACCGAGCTCACCGAGATCGCGAACGCGCTCGGCGCCGGCGTGGCCACCGCCCTGCTCGGCAAGGGCGTGGTCGACGACCGCTCGCCCTGGAACACCGGCGCGATCGGCCTGCTCGGCACCACGGCCTCGTGGCACCTCATGCGCGAGTGCGACACGCTGCTGATCGTCGGCTCGACCATGCCCTACACCGAGTACCTCCCGGCGCCCGGCCAGGCCCGCGCCGTCCAGATCGACGTCGACGGCTCCCGGTGCGGGATCCGCTACGAGACCGAGGTCAACCTCACCGGCGACGCCGCGGCCACCCTCTCCGCGCTGCTGCCCCGGCTGCGCGCCCGCACCGACACCTCGTGGCGCGCCCACGTCGAGCGCTGGACCCGGTCCTGGCACGACTACTCCCGCCAGCGCGCCCACGCCCACACCACGTCGCTCAACCCGGAGCTGGTCGTCCGCGAGCTCTCCGACCGGCTCCCCGGCGACGCGCTGATCGCCGTCGACTGCGGCACCGCGACGTCCTGGTACGCCCGCGACCTGACGCTGCGCCCGGGCCAGCGCGGGTCGCTGTCGGGGACGCTGCTGTCGATGGGCGGCGCCATGCCGTACGCGATCGCGGCCAAGAACGCGCACCCCGACCGGCCCGTCGTCGCCCTGGTCGGCGACGGCGCGATGCAGATGAACGGCGTCAACGAGCTGATCACCGTGCAGCGCTACTGGCAGCAGTGGGCCGACCCCCGCTTCGTCGTGCTGGTGCTGACCAACGACGACCTGTCCTTCGTCTCGTGGGAGACCCGCGGGATGCTCGGCGAGGCGCCCGACCCGCAGTCGCAGTCGCTGCCCGACGTGCCCTACGCGGACTGGGCGGCGCTGCTCGGTCTCGGCGGGGCGACGCTGACCGACCGGGCGGCGATCGGGGAGACCTGGGACCGGGCGTTCGCCGCCGACCGCCCGTTCGTCGTCGACGCGAAGGTCGACAAGGACATCCCGCTCGTGCCGCCGCACGTGACCCTGCAGCAGGCCCTCAACACGGCCCGCTCGCAGCTGCACGACACGGACGCCCTGTCGATCATCGCGAACGGGGTGCGCGAGACCGTCGGCGCCAAGGCCCGCTCGGTGTTGGGCCTTCGGCCTCGTGAGTGATATTCACGGCCTCAGCCGGGAACATCACTCACATGGCAGCCAGGGGCAAGGCGTTCGTCGCGTCGCTGTCGGGGACGTCGCTGGAGTACTACGACTTCGCCGTCTACGGCACGGCGTCGGCGCTCGTGTTCCCGCAGCTGTTCTTCCCCGGCTCGGACCCACTGACCGGGCTCCTGCTCGCGTTCGGCACCTTCGCGGTGGGCTACGTGTCGCGGCCCATCGGCGGGTTCGTGTTCGGGCGGCTCGGGGACACGCTGGGCCGCAAGCGGGTGCTCGTCACCACGCTCATGCTCATCGGCGTCGCCACCGTCCTCATCGGGCTGCTGCCCACCTACGCGACGATCGGGGTCACCGCGCCGATCGTGCTGGTGCTGCTGCGCTTCGGGCAGGGCGTCGGCGTCGGGGGTGAGTGGGGGAGCGCGGTGCTGCTCTCCGGCGAGTTCGGCGACGCCCGGCGGCGCGGCTTCTGGTCGTCGGCCGCGCAGATCGGCCCGCCCGCGGGCAACCTGCTCGCCAACGGCGTCTTCGCGGTCCTCGCGGCGACGCTGACGCAGGACCAGCTCCTGTCGTGGGGCTGGCGGCTGGCGTTCCTGCTCTCGGCGCTGCTCGTCGCCTTCGGCCTGTGGATCCGGCTGACGCTCGAGGACACCCCGGTGTTCCGGGCGCTCCAGGAGTCGGGGTCGACGTCGGACACCCCGATCCGCGAGGTGCTGCGCACCCAGCCCCGCGGGCTGATCGCCGCGATCCTCTCGCGCCTCGGCCCCGACGTCGCCTACTCGCTGCTGACCGTCTACGTCCTGAGCTACGCCACCCGCACCGCGGGCTTCGAGCGCGCCGCGGTGCTTGCGGCCGTGCTCATGGGCTCGGCGCTGCAGCTCGGGCTCATCCCGGCCTTCGGTGCGCTCTCCGACCGGGTCAACCGGCGGCTGGTCTCGACGGTCGCCGTCCTGCTCGCCGGGGTGTGGGTGTTCGTGCTCTTCCCGGCGATCGACTCGGGCTCGTTCGGGTTGCTCGTGCTCGGCGTCGTGGTCGGCCTCGTCCTGCACGCGGCGGCGTACGGGCCGCAGGCCGCGTTCATCACCGAGCAGTTCTCCCCGCGCCTGCGCTCCACGGGCTCCTCGCTGGGCTACACCCTGGCCGGGGTCCTCGGCGGCGCGCTGGCCCCGCTGCTGCTGACCTCGCTGCAGGCGGGCTACGGCTGGGCCGCCGCCGCGGGCTACGTCGCGCTGGCCTGCGTGCTCTCCGCCGTCGGCCTCGCGCTCGGCCGCGACCACGACCCCCGCGAGGACGAGGAGCTGGCCGCCGCCGTCCCCGCGGGCCCTGACGAGGCGGCTCCCGGGCGCCCGTAGGGTCGGGTCATGGCGGTCACCGTGGACAACACCGACGACCTGACCCGCGCCCCCGGCGCGTCGGTCACCCCCGACACCCTGCCGAACGACCTCGACATCACCGACCTGGTGGTGGGCGGCGGCGCCGAGGCCGGCCCCCGCGACACCGTGCAGGTCCAGTACCAGGGCATCCGGGTCTCCGACGGCGGCGAGTTCGACTCCTCCTGGGGTCGCGGCGGCGCCCCCGTCGAGTTCCCGCTGAACGGCGTCATCGACGGCTTCAAGCTCGGCATCTCCGGCATGCGCGAGGGCGGGCGGCGCATCCTCGTCGTCCCGCCGCACCAGGGCTACGGCGACCGCGGCGTGCCGCCGGTGATCCCGGCGAACGCGCACCTGGTCTTCGTCGTGGACCTCGTCAAGGTCAACTAGGCCCCGAACGTCATCGGCTGGCCCGTGGCCTCGATGACCGACATCCACAGGTCGCCGTCCGGGTCGACCTGGTTGCGGTGCGCGGTGATGAGCTCCATCGGGATGTGCACGAACCGGCGCCGCCAGCGGACGACGACGGTCTCGGTGCGCCCGGCCATCCCGGCGTGCACGGCGGCGTGGGCGAGGCGCACGCAGTAGACGCTGTCGTAGGCGTTCGCCGGCACGCTGCGGATGGCGTAGCTCGGGTCGAGGTAGCGGATCGTGGGCGGCAGGCCGACCTCGGTGAGGTGCTCGGTGAGCTTGTCCTTGAGGTAGATGCCGATGTCGCCGAGCTTGGTGTTGCCCGACGCGTCGGTGGTCTGGCCCTCCTGCTCGAGCAGCTCCTGGCCGGCGCCCTCGGCCACCACGACGACCACCTGGCCGTGCCGGCGTACGTGGTCCTCGACGCGGCGCAGCACGCCGTTGGGGCCGTCGAGCACGAACGGCACCTCGGGGATGAGCACGAAGTCGGCGTCGTTGTTCGACAGGGCCGCGTAGCAGGCGATGAAACCCGAGTGCCGGCCCATGAGCTTGACGATGCCGACGCCGTTCTCGGCCGCCTGGGACTCTATGAACACGGAGGCGATGAACTCGGTCGCCTGCGCGAACGCCGTCTGGAAGCCGAAGCTCTGGTCGGTGTAGGGCAGGTCGTTGTCGATCGTCTTGGGCACCCCGATGACGGCGATGTCGAGGCCGCGCGCGTCGATCTCCTTGGTGATGCCCATGGCGCCGCGCATGCTGCCGTCGCCGCCGATGACGAACAGCACGTCGATGCCGAGGTCGACGAGCGTGTCGACCATCTCCTCGGGGTCCTGGTCGCCGCGCGAGCTGCCGAGGATCGTGCCGCCGTCGTTGTTGATGTCGGCGACGGACCGCAGGTCGAGCTCGACGACCCGCTCGCGGTGCTGGGACGTCAGGCCCGCGTAGCCGTTGCGGAAGCCGTAGATGTGCGCGACGCGGTAGTGCTCGGTGAGCTCCTGGACGAGGCCGCGGATGACGTCGTTGAGACCCGGGCACAGGCCGCCGCAGGTCACGATGCCGACGCTGGTCGCGTCCGGGTCGAAGTAGATCTTCCGCCGGGGCCCGGCGGCCTCGAGGCTCGGCAGCTGCTCGAGCGGCACGCCGCGGGAGAGCAGCACGGACACGGTGTCGTCGACGAGGACGCGGTCGTCCTCGTGCACGTAGTGGGGCGAGGTGCGCTTGGTCGCCAGCATCTCCGCGAACGGGGAGTCGTAGCGGCACTCACCCAGGCTGCGCACGCGCAGGTCGTCGAGCTCGAGCGTCACGGCGGGGACCCCCGGGGTGGTCGAGAGGCGGGGCACCGGCGCGACGCTGCGGCGGGCGGACGGCGCGGAGCACCGGGGTGCTGCCGCTCTGCATCGTTCACGATAACCGAGCGGCCACCCACGCCGACCCCTATCGTGCGCCTGCTCCCAGATCATCCGCAGCACCGGAGGACGCCCCATGGCCGACGACATCGTCGTCACCCGCACCGTCGACGCCCCGCCGGACCGGGTGTGGGACCTCGTCGGCGACCCCGCGCGCATCGGGGCGATCTCGCCGGAGTGCCACCGCGTCGACTGGCTCGGCGGCGCCACCGGCCCGGCGCCGGGCGCGCAGTTCAAGGGGCACAACCGCAAGGGCCCGATGCGCTGGTCCACCAAGGGCACGATCGCCGAGTACGAGCCGCAGCGGGCGATCAGCTGGGACGTCGAGCTGCTCGGGCAGTCGGTGGCCCGGTGGGGCTTCCGCCTGGTCCCGGAGGGCTCGGGCACCCGCCTCGAGCAGTTCTGGCAGGACCGTCGCAGCCCGATCGCCAACGTCGTCGGGCGCGCCCGGGCGTGGGACGTGCCGGCCGCGAACCGCCGGGGCATGGAGCAGACGCTCGACACCGTGCGGCGCAAGGCCGAGCAGGGGTAGCAGGCCGAGCAGGGGTGGCGGTCAGCCCTCGAGGGCGGCGACGCCCTCGAACCCGGAGAGCTGGAGCACCCGCCGCGCCGGCGACCCCTGGGGCACGTGCACCCGCATCGCGATCTGCAGGACCTCGAGGCGGGCGGCGAGGGCGAACAGCACCCGCAGGCCCGCGCTGTCGAGGTACTCCAGCGTCCCCAGCTCGAGCACGACCGCGGTGGTCTCGTTGGGGATCGCCGCGGCGAGCTGCTCCTCGACCGTGTCGGCGTTGTCGAGGTCGATCTCGCCGCTGATCCCGATGCGCACGCAGGCGTCCTCGGGTCGCACGACGACGGTCGCGGTGGTCACTGCGGCGCCCCCGTCACGTGCCGGCGGAAGGTGACCGTCGTGCCACCCACCCCGGCGATCACGTCCATCTCGTCGCTGCACGACCGGATCAGCGCGGTGCCCCGTCCCGGGTCGTCCCCCCGGGCCGGGCGCCACCGTCCGTTGTCCCGCACGTTCGTCACCACCGTCGTGCCCTCGAGCTCCATCTGCACCGTCAGCGTGCCACCCGCCGGTCCGTACGCGTGCTCGACCACGTTGGCGCACGCCTCGCCCGCGGCCACCAACACGTCCGCCGCGACCTCGGGCGGCGCGCCCACCGCCTGCAGCCAGCGCCGCACGGTCGCCCGGATGTCGGAGAGCGTGCGCGGGACGGCGGGCACGACGATGTTCAGCGGCACCATCGCCGAGCCCTCGCGTCGGCGCGCCACGAGCATCGCCACGTCGTCGCCCACCGCCGTCGGGCCGATCATCTGGTGCAGCACGGACGTGCAGACGGCGTCGGAGTCGGTGCCGGGCCGGACGGCGTCGCACAGCAGGTCGAGGCCGGTGTCGAGCGACTGGCCCCGGCGCTCGACGAGGCCGTCGGTGTAGAGGAAGAACAGCGCCTCGGGCGGGAGGTCGATCACCGTGGTGCGGCGCGGCGGGCCCACCGAGACCCCGACCGGCAGGTCGACGGGCACGTTGACCAGCGCCGACCGCTCGCCGGGGCGGCCGAGGATCGGCGGCAGGTGGCCCGCCGTGGACAGCGAGACGCGGTCCAGCGACGGCTCGAAGATCGCGTAGAGGACCGTGGCCATCACGCCGTCCTCGAAGTGCTGGACGTTGCCGTCGAGGCGCTCGAGCACCTCGGCCGGGTCGTCCTCCTCGAGCGCGAAGGCGCGCAGGGCGCTGCGCAGCCGCCCCATGATCACCGCGGCCTGCAGCCCGCGGCCGACCACGTCGCCGATGACGACGCCCAGGCGGCCCGAGGGCAGGGAGAACACGTCGTACCAGTCGCCGCCCAGCCCGCCGGCCTCGCCAGGCACGTAGCGCGCCGCGAACTCGACCCCGTTCACCTTGGGCAGCTGCCCGGGCATGAGGCTGCGCTGCAGCGCCGAGGCGGCGGCGCGGTCGAGATCGGAGAGGTGGGTGCGGGTCACCAGCGCGACGCGGTCGGCGACCATCTGCAACAGCTCCGCGTCGTCCTGGGTGAACTTCCGCGAGGACAGGGTGCCGACGTGCAGGACGCCCAGGACCCCGCCCTCGGCGATGAGGGGCACGCCGAGCAGCGAGCGGATGTCCTTCTCGCGCAGGATCGGGTTGAGGACGTTGGAGTGGTCCACGTCGTCGATGAACACGGGGCGGCGCTCAGCCGCGATGCGCCCCGCGAAGCCCTTGCCGACCGGGATGCGCACGCCCTGGCGCACCTCCTCCTCGATCCCGCGGGCCGCGGTGGCCACGAGGTAGGTCCCCGAGGGGTCCAGGAGGAGGACGGCGGCGGTGTCGGCGCCGAGCAGGATCCGCACCCGGTCCAGCAACTCGGTGAGCAGATCCCCGACGTCGAGGTGCGACAGCGTCGTATCGGTGATCTGCTCGATGCGACGCAGCCGGTCCTCGTCGGTGACGGATCCGGGCACGGACATGGGGCAGACGCTAGTACGGCTAGCGTGGCGGGCGTGCGACTGGCGACGTGGAACGTGAACTCGGCCAAGGCCCGCGAGCCGCGGCTGCTGGGCTGGCTCGACGACCGCGCGCCCGACGTGGTCTGTCTGCAGGAGACCAAGCTCTCCGACGAGGCGTTCGCCGAGACCTTCGCGGCCCCGCTGGCCGAGCGCGGCTACGCCGTCGCGCACCACGGCGAGGGCCGCTGGAACGGCGTCGCGGTGCTCTCCCGCGTCGGGCTCGACGACGTCACCGAGGGCCTGCCCGGGGGGCCCGGCTACCCGCACCAGGAGGCGCGCGCGGTCACCGCGACCTGCGGGGGCCTGCGCGTCACGTCGGTCTACGTCCCCAACGGCCGCGACCCCGCCGACCCGCACTACGCCTACAAGCTCGAGTGGCTCGCCGCCCTGCGCGAGCGGGTGGAGGCGGCGGGCCCCGACGCGGCGGTGGTGGCCGGCGACTTCAACATCGCCCCCGCCGACGCCGACGTCTACTCCGTCGAGGCCTTCGCCGAGTCCACCCACGTCACCCCGCCCGAGCGCGAGGCCCTCGCCGCCCTGCAGAAGGTCGGGCTGCACGACGTGGTGCGCGACCGCTGGCCCGAGGAGCGCGCGTTCACCTACTGGGACTACCGCGGCGGTGCCTTCCACCAGGACCGCGGCATGCGCATCGACCTCGTGCTCGTCGGCGAGCCGGTGGCGCAGCGCCGGGCGGCGGTGTGGGTCGACCGCCAGGCCCGCAAGGGCACCGGCCCGTCGGACCACGCGCCGGTGATCCTCGACCTCGACGAGGCCCCGGACGGCGACCTCGGCCCGGTCGTCCCGCCGCCGTCACTGGGCCGCACGCGCAAGCGGTAGGGCCGCCGCCCACCGCTCGATCGTCGTCGGGGTGCTCGTGGCCGGGCCGCGGCCGGTGAGGGCCCGCACCGTGCCCGCGTTGAACGCCACGTTCATCGCGAGGTTCTCGTCGGCGAGGTCCGGGGGCAGGCCGACCTCGACCAGCACGGCGCGCATGACCTCCGCCGGCGGGCGCTCGTAGCGCAGGCCCGGCTGCCCGAGCGCGGCGCCGAGGCGGGCGATCGCCTCGGGGACCGTGAGGTCCTCGGGCCCGAGCAGCTCGCGGACCCCCTCCGCGTCGGGGTCGCGCAGCGCGTCCGCTGCGGCGTCGCCCACGTCGGCGGTCGCGACCATGGGCAGCGCGACGTCGTAGTCGATCGTGTCGTGGTGGACGCCGGTGGCCAGCACCGCGTCCAGCGCGGGCAGGAACGACTCGAAGAACAGCCCCGGCCGCAGGAACAGCACCCGGGCGTCGAGGGCGGCGAGGCGCTGCTCCTGCTCGTGGAGGGTCTCGAGGAACCCGGTGCCGCGCGCCCGCTCCGCCCCGAGCGAGCTCAACGCCACCACTCGCGGCACGCCGGCGTCGGCGAGCGCGGTCGCGATGGCCGTGCCCACCCGCTCCTGCTGGGCGCGGTAGCCGGGCGCGGCGAGGTCGAGGGGCATGAGGACGTAGGCGGCGTCGGCCCCGCGCAGCGCCGTCGTGAGCGCGGCGCGGTCGGCGATGTCGGCGACGTGCGGCTCGGCGCCGTGCGCGGCCGCCTCGGCCAGGCGGGTGGCGTCCCGCCCGACGGCGCGGACGGTCTCGCCGGTCTCCTGCAGCCGGCGGACGACCCGCCCGCCGGTGTTCCCGCTGGCTCCGAGAACAGTGATCATGGTGTGCCTCCTGGCTGGGTCGGTGCGTCCAGCCTCGAGGCGTCGGGCTGGACGGACCATCGTCGAAGCGCCGGTTTCCTTGCCCGATCGTCCGGTCATGACGGATGCTGGGCCGATGCCGACCGAGCCTCCGTGGACGCCCTCCGACGCCGTCGGCGAGGCGCTGCACGTCCTGCGGATGAACGGGACCTTCTACTGCCGCGCCGAGCTGCGGGCGCCGTGGGGGATGGCGCTGCCCGCGACGCCCGGCTGCCTGTGGTTCCACGTCGTGACGTCGGGGAGCGCGCGGTTCGAGGTCGGCGACGAGGTCGTCACCCTCGCGCCGGCGGACGTCGTGCTGGTGCCCCGCGGCGAGGGCCACGTGCTGCGGGACGCGGAGGACTCCCGTGCTCCGGACGTCCGGTCCATCCCGCACACCTGGCACGGCGACCGCTTCGCCTCGATCCGCCACGGCGGTGGGGGTGCGCTGACGACCACCGTCTGCGGGGCCGTGCGCCTCGAGCACCCGATGGCCGAGCGGCTCGTGGCGATGATGCCCGACATCGTCCACGTGCCCGTGTCGCCGCTGACCGCGCGCCTGCAGGACACGCTGCGCCTCATCGCGCTCGAGGTGGAGGAGACCCAGCCCGGCGGCGAGGCCGTGATCACCCGCCTCGCCGACGTCCTCGTCGTCCAGATGCTGCGCGCCTGGCTCGCGCACGACCCCGCTGCGCGCACCGGCTGGCTCGGCGCCCTCGCCGACCCCGACATCGGCCGCGCGCTGGCCCTCGTCCACGCCGACCCGGCCCGCGACTGGTCGGTCGCCGGCCTCGCGCACGAGCTGGCCCTGTCGCGCTCGACCTTCGCCGCGCGCTTCACCGCGCTGGTCGGCGAGCCGGTGATGACCTACGTGACCCGCTGGCGGATGCTCGTCGCCCACGACCGCCTGCGCGCCGGCGACACCACCGTCGCCGCCGTCGCCGCGTCGCTGGGCTACCGCTCCGAGGCGGCGTTCAGCCGCGCCTTCCGCCGCGTCGTCGGCACTCCGCCGGGCGCCGTCCGCGCCCGCCCCCGCGACGAGGAGGGCCTGCTCGTCGGCGCGTGAGCCGCCGGACCCCGAGCAGGTCGTCTCGCGACCCGTGTCCTGAGGACACGGGTCGTTAATCGGCGCCGGCCGCGCCGGGCGGCCGGCCGCCGGACCCGGGTAAGTCGTCTGGCGACCCGTGTCCTGAGGACACGGTTCGTCCTGAGCAATGACGGTCGGGCCGAGTGGCCGCTGCCGGACCCGTGAGTCGTCGGAGACGACCCGTGTCCCGAGGACACGGGTCGTCTCCGGCGGTGCCGGCCCCGCCGGGCGTGCCGGGCGGCTGCCGCCGGACCCGGCAAGCGTCCTGCGAGCCGTGTCCTGAGGACACGGTTCGTCCTCGGCGCGCGGCTGGCCCGCGCGCCGGACCCGGCGGGCCGACTCGCGACCCGTGTCCTAAGGACACGGGGCGACCTCGGCGAATCCGGCCCCGCGGTGCGGCGGGGTTCGCGACGCTGCTCGGCGTGGACCGTGACGAGGTCGAGGCCGAGCTCGACGCCGCGACCGACGAGCTGGTGAGGCTGCTGCTCGACGACCTCGGGCCGACCCTGCAGTGGTACCGCGACGAGGTCGCGCGCCGGCTGGGGCTCTCGCACGCCGAGCTGCTGTGCCTGGAGCTGTGCCGTCGCCACGGTGCCGTGACGAGCAACCGCATCGGCACGCGGCTCGGCCTCACGCGCAGCGCGGCGGCGAAGCTGGTGCGCCGGCTGGAGGCCGCGGGGCACGTCACCCGGAGGCACGGTCAGGCCGACCCGGAGGTCGAGGTCCGGCTGCGCCCGCACGCCGCACGCGATGCCGTCCTCGCCGATCTGCGCGGGCGGATGTGGCGGGCGGTGCGGGGCGTGGTGGCGAACCACGGGCTCCGCGAACGTCGGCACGCGCTGGTGGCGACCGCGCTGGTCGGGATCAGCAACGTGGTGTTCGCGCACGCCCAGGCGCTCGCCGACGCCGCGGCCGACAAGCGCCTGCACGCCGCGCGGCGCCGGGCCCGCGAGGCCGACACCAGCGCGCCGTGGTGGCGGTGACCTCTACGTCGTCGCCATCGGACCGATCGCCGTCACGTGCACCGCGGCCGCGCCCAGCTCGTCGGAGGCGTCGAGGTCGACGTCGGCGCTGATGGCCCAGTCGTGGTCGCCCTCGGGGTCGTCGAGGACCTGGCGCACGTGCCAGGTGCGCCCGTCCACGGTGACCCGGAAGAACGCCGGCCCGCGGGCGTCGGGGCCGGCGCCGAGGGTCGGGTACTCGCCGAAGTAGGCCTCCATCGCATCGGCCCAGGTCTCGAGGTCCGGACCGTCGTCGGACAGGTCCGCGAGGTCCGCGGGGGAGCGGCGGGCGAACAGCTCGACGCGGCGGAACATCTCGTTGCGCACGAGCACGCGGAAGGCGCGCTCGTTGCGGGTGACCGGCGGCGGGCCCTGGTCCACGGGGCGCGCGTCGGTGCCCGCGGCGTCGAGCTCGGTGGGGTTGGCGAGGTTCTCCCACTCGTCGAGCAGCGACGAGTCGGTCTGGCGCACGAGCTCGCCGAGCCAGGCGACGAGGTCGTCGAGGTCCTCGGTGCGCGCGGCCTCGGGCACGGTCTGGCGCAGCGCGCGGTAGGCGTCGGTGAGGTAGCGCAGGACCAGGCCCTCGGAGCGGGCGATCCCGTAGTACGAGACGTACTCGGTGAAGGTCATCGCGCGCTCGTAGAGGTCGCGGACCACGGACTTCGGGGCGAGCTCGTGGTCGGCGACCCACGGGTGGCCCGACCGGTAGGACTCGTAGGCCGCGCCGAGGAGCTCGGCGAGCGGCTTCGGCCAGGTCACGTCCTCGAGGAGCTCCATGCGCTCCTCGTACTCGATGCCCTCGGCCTTCATCGCCTGCACGGCCTCGCCGCGGGCCTTGTGCTCCTGGGCGCGCAGCACCTGCTTGGGGTCGTCGAGCGTCGCCTCGACCACGGACACGAGGTCGAGGGCGTAGGTCGGCGACTCCTTGTCGACCAGGTCGAACGCCGCCAGCGCGAACGGCGAGAGCGGCTGGTTGAGGGCGAAGTCGACCTGGAGGTCGTCGACCAGCCGCACGTCGGGGCCGGCGACGGTCTCGACGCGCTCGACGACGTCGGCCTCGAGCAGCCCGCGGTAGAGCGCGATGGCGCGCAGGATCAGCTTCCGCTGGGTCGGCCGGTCGGCGTGGTTGTCCTCGAGCAGGTGGCGCATCGCGGCGAAGAAGGGCTGCTCGCGCTGGGCGACCTGCAGCAGCATCGCCGTCGACACCCGGAACTGGCTGGTCAGCGCCTCGGGCTGGGCGTCGATGAGGCGCTCGAGCGTCTTCTCCGACCAGGACACGAAACCCTCGGGCGGCTTGGTCCGCACCACCCGGCGCTGCTTCTTGACGTCGTCGCCCGCCTTCGCGAGACGCTTGGCGTTCTCCACCTCGTGCTCGGGGGCCTGGGCGACGACGTAGCCCGCGGTGTCGTGCCCGGCGCGCCCCGCCCGGCCGGCGACCTGGTGGAACTCGCGGGCGCGCAGGTGGCGCACGCGCTGGCCGTCGAACTTGGTCAGCGCGGTGAACAGCACCGTGCGGATCGGGACGTTGATGCCGACCCCGAGGGTGTCGGTGCCGCAGATGAGCTTGAGCAGGCCCGCCTGGGCGAGCGTCTCCACGAGCCGGCGGTACTTGGGCAGCATCCCGGCGTGGTGCACGCCGATGCCGTGGCGCACCAGCCGCGAGAGCGTCCGGCCGAAGCCGGCGCTGAAGCGGAACGCGCCGATGAGCTCGGCGATCTGCTCCTTCTCGGCCTTGCTGCTCACGTTGAGGCTCATCAGCGCCTGGGCCTGCTCGATGGCGGCGGCCTGCGTGGTGTGCACGACGTAGACGGGCGCCTGCTGGCCGGCGAGCAGCTCGGTGATCGTCTCGTGCAGCGGGGTGCGGGCGTAGCGGAACGACAGCGGGACGGGCCGCTCGGTGTGGGCCACGACCGCGGTCTCGCGCCCGGTGCGCCGGGTGAGGTCCTCGGCGAAGAACGAGACGTCGCCCAGGGTCGCGGACATGAGCAGGAACTGGGCCTGCGGCAGCTCGAGCAGCGGCACCTGCCAGGCCCAGCCGCGCTCGGGGTCGGCGTAGAAGTGGAACTCGTCGATGACGACCTGGCCGACGTTCGCGCTCGCCCCCTCGCGCAGCGCCCAGTTGGCCAGCACCTCGGCGGTGCAGCAGATGACCGGCGCCTCGGGGTTCACCGCGGCGTCGCCGGTGAGCATGCCGACCTGCTCGTAGCCGAGCTGGGCGCCGAGGGCGAAGAACTTCTCCGAGACCAGCGCCTTGATCGGCGCCGTGTACACGGTGCGCCGGCCCGCCGAGAGCGCGGCGACGTGGGCCCCGAGCGCCACCAGCGACTTCCCCGACCCCGTCGGCGTCGAGAGGATGACGTTGGATCCCGAGACCAGCTCGATGAGCGCCTCGGACTGGGCCGGGTAGAGGTCCAGGCCCCGCTCGGCGGCCCACTCCGCGAACCCCTCGTAGAGCTCGTCGGCGTCGGCGCCCGGGCGGGCGAGCAGGGCGGTGGAGGTGGTCATCCCCGCCATTGTCCCGCGCGCGCCCGTCCCGCCGGTGGCGCCCGGCCCGCGCCCCCGGCAGGTTACGATCCGTCACCGCACGGACGGTCACTGCTCCGTTGCGGCGAAGGGGAGGGGACCGCGTGACGCCCGTCGGTCGGCGCGCCGCCACCAAGGCCCGCACCCGCGAGGCGCTGCTCGTCGCCGCGCGCCGGGTGTTCGCCGCGCGTGGCTACGGCCCGGCGTCGGTGGAGGAGATCGCGCGTACCGCCGGGGTGTCGGTGGGCTCGGTCTACGTGCACTTCGCCAGCAAGGAAGCCCTGTTCACCGCGCTGGTCGAGGACCAGACCTCGGCCGCCGTCGACCACAAGGCGGCGCTGGTGGGCGGCGACCCGCAGGAGACGTTCGCCGCGCTCGACCGCCTCGTCACCGACGTGGCCGACTCGCGCGAGGAGGCTCTCCTCGACGCCGAGGTGTGGCTCTACGCGGTGCGCCACCCCGAGTTCGCCGGCCGCCTCGCCGAGCACGAGGTGCGCCTGGCCCAGGTCGCGACCGACGAGCTCGCCCGCTCCTGGGACGACGTCGACCCCGCCGTGCGCGCGGCCGTGCGCGACGACGAGGTCGTCATCGCCGCCGCGGCGCTCTACCACGGGCTCATCCGCCTGCGCCGCGTCCTCGGTGAGGAAGCGGTGTCCGGCGACCTCTACAGCCGCGTCCTGCGCCTGCTCCTGCACCTGCCCGCGGGCGGCGACCCGGTCTCCTGACCGCCGCCCCTCACCGGCCGGGCAGCACCGTCCGCAGCACCGGGGCGAAGGCGGCGGGGTCGCCGGCGAACCCGATGTGGTCGCCGGGGAACAGCACCGGCGCGACCCCGAGCCCGTCCGCGAGCGCCCGCGACGCCCGGTCGCAGAGCTGACCCGCGGAGTCCTCGCCGATGCCCACGACGATCCGCGGCCGCCCGTCGCGCAGCGCCTCGAGGTCCGGCCGGAAGTGCGTCGTCGGGCGCATGAGGCGCCCGTTCTGGTAGTCGCCGTCGGCCCGGGCGGCCGCATCGGGCTCGCCGCCGAACACCGCCGCGACGACCTCGTCGGGCATCGCGATGTCCGCGTTGGCCAGGAACGCGCGCCACGACCCGAGGTGGTCGCCGGCGAACCAGCGCTCGATCACGACGTCCTCGCCGGCGTGCCGCTCGGCGCGGTCGGGGAGCAGCTCGACCAGCGGGGGCTCGTGCGCGACGACGGTGTCCACCAGGTCGGGGTGCTCCTGGGCGACCGCGAGCGCGGTGACCGCGCCGCCGCTCGACCCGAGGAGCGTCACCGGCCCCCGTGCGCCGTCGGGGTCGACGTGGCGGACGAGCCGGGCGACGTCGTCGGCGCGCGTCGACAGCGTCGGGGACACGTCGCGGTCGTCCACCGGACTGCGCCCCGTGCCGCGCGGGTCGGACGTGAGCACGGTGTGGTCGACGGCGAGGAGGTCGGCCAGCCCGGCGAAGGCGTCGGCGCCCATCGGGGTCCCGAACAGGACGACGAGCGGGCCCTGGCCGCGGACCTCGTGGTGCAGGCGGGCGCCGGGGACGGCGAGCGTGCCGGTGGTGACGGTGCGGGGGGAGACGTCGGTCATCGGGGGCCTCCAGGGCGGCGGGTGGCGCGGTCCCCCGTGTGACGGCGCGCGGGCGCCCGAATCATCGCGCGGATCGATCCGATCACCGCCGGGTACAGGCCGTCATGGCTCCCTCCCGCTCACGTGACCTGACGTGGATCCCCCGCCTGCTCGGCGTGGCCACCGCCGGGTACAGCGTGGCGATCATCGCCCGTCCCGAGCTCTTCACCAAGCCCACCGCGCTCCAGGCCGAGGGCGCGCCCCTGCCCACGGCCACCGCGATCGGGGTGCGCGCGCTCGGCGGGCGCGACCTCGCCTCCGGCCTCGCCATGGCCCTCGCCCCGTCGGGCAAGGCGCTGCGCACCGCGATCGCCGTGCGCGTCGGCGCGGACCTCGTCGACCTCGTGGTGCTGGGGACGTCCCTGCCGGACGCGACGGCCCGGACCAAGGCGGCCGGGGTGGCCGCGGCGTGGGGCACGCTGTGCGGACTGAGCTACCTCGCCGCGGGCGACTGATCGGCCGGCACCTCGCTGAGCCGCAGGTGGTAGACGCCGGCGGCGGGGGTGAGCGGGTGCAGGTCGTAGACGTGGACGACCTTCGGGCCGTCGTGGAGGTGCGTGTGGGTGACCACCGGCAGGGGCGCGCCGTGGCGGGCCTCGCGAACCTCGACCCGGCCGTCCAGCGGGCCGCCGACGTAGAGCAGCACGGCGTCCTCGGCGGTCGGCCCCGTGGGCGTGACGGTCATGAGGACCTCCTCGGACGGCTCGCGGCGACGCTGCGGTCGCGCCCCGGTGGGGGCGGCGTCCAGCGTAGGGACGCTCCCGCTCGCGCGCTGCCCTCCTGCCGCGTCACTTTCCGGAGCGCGTCGTGACCGCCGGTGACGGAATCCGTGACTGGACGGCGCCCGGCCATCCCCCGTTGGTCCCGGAGATCACCCTCCTGCTCGCCGACGACATCCACCGCGCGTGGTCGGCGCTCGACGAGGAGGCACCGCCGTTCTGGGCGTTCGCCTGGGTGGGTGGCCAGGCGCTGGCCCGCCACGTCCTCGACCACCCGGAGCTGGTCCGCGGGCGTCGGGTGCTCGACCTCGCGACGGGCTCCGGGCTCGTGGCCATCGCCGCGGCGCTCGCCGGCGCCACCGCGGTGGTGGCCTCGGACACCGACGCCCGCGCCCGCACGGCCGTCGGCCTCAACGCGGCCGCGAACGGCGTCGCGGTCGACGTGGTCGGGGACGTGCTTGACGGCGCGGTCGAGCTCGACGTCGACGTCGTGCTGGCCGGCGACGCCTTCTACGAGCAGCCGATGGCTCGCCACGTCGAGCGCTTCTGCGACGAGGCCGTGGCCGCGGGGGTCGACGTGATCGTCGGCGACCCGGGCCGCGAGTACTTCCCGCGGAAGCGGTGCACCGCGCTGGGCACCTACGAGGTGACCGACACCGCCGACCTCGAGGGCGGGGCGGTCACGCGCACGGTCGTCCACCGGTTCTCCTGAGCGCCCGGCTCCTGTAGAACCGTCACGTCTGACGGTTGGTGGTCCCCGGCGAGGAGGTCGCGGTGCGCGCGGTACAGGTCGTCCGGCTCGACGGGCCGGGCGCGCTCGAGGTCGGCGAGGTCGAGGAGCCGAAGGCCGGCGACGACCAGGTGCTCATCGACGTGGAGGCGGCCGGCGTCGTCTTCCCCGACCTGCTGCTGTCCCGCGGCGAGTACCAGATGAAGCCCGAGCTGCCCTTCGTCCTCGGCAACGAGGTCGCGGGCACGGTGCGCGAGGCACCCGCCGACTCGGGGTTCTCCGCGGGCGACCGCGTCGCCGCGCTGCCCGTGATCGGCGGCTTCGCCCCGACCGTCGCGTCGCACACCGAGACCGTGTTCCCGCTGCCGGACGCGGTGTCGTTCGACATCGGCGCCGGGCTGCCCATGAACTACCTGACGGCGCACTTCGTGCTCGAGACGCGCTCGCACCTGGCGGCGGGGGAGACCGTGCTCGTGCACGGCGCCGCCGGCGGGGTCGGCATCGCCTGCATCCAGTTCGCGAAGGCGCGCGGGGCGACCGTGATCGCGGTCGTGTCCTCGGAGGGCAAGGGCGAGGTGGCCACCGCCGCCGGCGCCGACCACTGGATCCCGGTCGAGGGCTTCAAGGACGCCGCGAAGGAGCTCACCGGCGGCCGCGGGGTCGACGTCGTCGTCGACCCGGTCGGCGGCGACCGGTTCACCGACTCGCTGCGCAGCCTCGGCGACGACGGGCGCCTGGCCGTCGTCGGCTTCACCGCCGGCGAGATCCCCACCGTCAAGGTCAACCGGCTGCTGCTCAACAACATCGCCGTCGTCGGCGCCGGCTGGGGCGCCTACGCCTCGAAGCGCCCCGGCTTCATGCGCCGGCAGTGGGACGCGATGCTCGACGACATCGCGAGCGGCCGGCTCGCCCCGCCGATCAGCGCCACCTACCCGCTGGCCGAGGCGTCCTCCGCCGTCGGCGAGCTGGCCGAGCGGCGCGTCACCGGCAAGGTCGTCGTCCACCCCCGCGCCTGACGCACCCCGCCCCGCACCCGCCCCGCACCCGAGGAGGACGCGTGGACCTCGCCCACACCCGCACCGGCTCCGGCGAGCCCGTGCTGCTCCTGCACGGGATCACCCACCGGCGCCAGGGCTGGGACCACGTCGCGCCGCTGCTCGCCCGGGAGCGCGAGGTCTGGGCGGTCGACCTGCCCGACCACGGGGAGTCGCCCGACCTGCCGCCCGAGTACCGCGGCGACATCGGCCCCATCGCCGACGCGGTCGAGGCGTTCTGCGCCACCCAGGGTCTCGATCGCCCGCACGTCGTCGGCAACTCGCTCGGCGGCCTCGTCGCCCTCGAGCTCGCCGCCCGCGGCACCGTGCGCTCGGCGACCGCGCTGTCACCGGCCGGGTTCTGGTCGACCGCAGAGCGGCTGTGGGCCCGCGGGGTGCTCGGCGGGGCGCACGCGGTGCTGACGCTGGTCCCGTCGGCGCGGCTGCAGGCGATGCTCGGCACGCCCGTGCTGCGCAGCGCGCTGGTCGGCCTGCTGCTCGCGCACCCCTCGCGCATCGACCCCGCGCAGATCGCCGACGACCTCCAGGGCCTGAGCCACCCGCGCTCCTCGTTCGCGACGATGCTCGCGAACCTCGGTAGCTGGACGATCCCCGCGCGCGCCGCGGTCCCCACCGTCGTCGGGTGGGGCGCGCGCGACTTCCTGCTGCCGCGCTGGCAGTCCGGACGGCTGCGCCGCGCGCTGCCCGACGCCGCGGTCTACGTCCTGCCCGGCTGCGGGCACGTCCCGATGGGCGACGACCCCGAGCTCGTCGCCGACCTCGTACTCGCCGCCACCCGTCCCCGCCCGGCGGCCCACGCCTGAGGTGCCGACCCTGCACCTCGTCCGCGGCCTCCCGGCCTCGGGGAAGACCACCTGGGCGCGGGCCCTGGTCGCGTCGCGGCGGCCGGGCTCGATCCTGCGGGTCAACCGCGACGACCTGCGCCGCAGCATGGCCGACCCCGGCTACTCGGCGCCCGTCGACGCCGTGGAGCGCCGGATCACCGCGGCGGAGTGGCGCCTCGTGCGCAGCACCCTGCTCGACGGCGTCGACGTCGTCGTCGACGCCACCAACCTGCGCGCCGGCGTCGCGCGGCGCTGGCTCGCGCTCGCCGAGGCGTGCGGCGCGACGTGGCACGTCGAGGACGTCGTCGCGGACCTCGAGGAGTGCGTGCGCCGCGACGCCGCCCGCACCGGCCCGGAGCGCGTGGGGGAGGAGACGCTGCGCGACCTGCAGGCGCGCTTCCTCGACCCTGCAACGGGCCGCCCGGCCCCGCTCGCCCCGCCACCGCGGCTGGGGTCGACGGGCGGCGCGCCGTACCGGCCGGTGCCCGGGACGCCGCCGGCGGTGCTGGTCGTGGTCGAGGGCGTCCTCACCCAGCGCGAGCCGCCCGACCCGGACCACCCGGAGGAGCTCCCCGTCCCCGCCGCCGTCACCGTGGTGGACGCCCTCGCGGCCGCCGGGCACCGGGTCGTCGCCCTGTCCGCGCGCCCCGAGGAGGAGCGGACGGCGGTGGCGTCGTGGCTCGCGCGCCACGTGCCCGTCGCGCTCGACGCCCTGCTCCTGCGCCCGCCCGGGACGCGGCGCGGCGAGGCCGCCGTGGCGCTCGGCCTCTTCGACGGGCACGTGCGCGACCGGTACACGGTGCTCGCGGTGCTCGAGGGACGTCCCCGGCTCGCGGCGTCCTGGCGGGCGCTGGGCCTCACCGTCCTGGGGCTCGCCGAGGGCGAGGCGTGATCGGGACGCATCACCGTGCCAGCATGGGTCCGTGGCCCACGAGAACGAGTGGTACTTCTGCCTCAAGCACCACCGGGTCGAGCCCTGGGACGGCTGCCGTGCGGCCGACCGGCTCGGTCCCTACCCCGACAAGGAGACCGCGGAGCACGCGCTGGAGATCGCCCAGCAGCGCAACGAGGCGGCGGACGAGTACGACGAGAGCTGACCGGCTAGCGGTACCACTGCCGGTGCGCGACGCGGGCGACGTCGGTGACGTCGGCGACCAGCCGGTCGAGCTCGACGCGGAACCGCGGCGCCGGCAGCGTGATCGCGATGGCGGCGCCCACCCGGCCGCCCGGATCGGCGATGGGCGCGCAGACGCAGGAGAAGCCGGCGGCGAACTCCTCGCGGTCCAGCGCGTAGCCGTCGCGGCGGATGCGGGCGAGCTCGAGGTCGTACGCGTCGGGTGAGGTGATCGTCGCGGGCGTATAGGCCGTCCAGCGCGACGGGTCGAGGCGCGCGCGGCGGCCCGGGGCGTGGGCGACGAGGACCTTGCTGACGGCGAGGGCGTGGGCCATGGTCGGCGGCACGCGGGCGGGCAGCTCGGGGATGTTGCCGAGGCCCTGGTGGCCGCGGATGTCGACGAGGTCGATCTGGTCGTCGTCGGCCCACTCGATGAGGTAGGCCCAGGCGCGGGTGCGCCGGTAGAGCTCGGTGACCGCGTCGGAGAGCATCGCCGGCAGCTCGCGCCGCGGGGCGGTGCCCGCGGCGGGGATGCCACCCCAGCTCGGGCCGGGGCGCAGGCGGTAGGTCCCGCCGTCGCGGTGCTCGACGTGGCCGTCGCGCACGAGGCGCTGCAGGACGGGGAGCACGCCGGTGTCGGTGCGGCCGAGGTGCCCGCCGAGCGCGGCGAGGTCGACGCCCTCGGGGTGCGCGGCCAGCATGCGCAGCACCCGGAGCGTGCCGGGGGCGACCATGCGTGAGGAGCGGGTCGAGCGCGGTCGCCGCGGCACGTCGCCCGAGCGGGGGAGGGGGACGTCGATCGTCACGTCGGGTGATCTTAGGCGGTGTCGCCGCCCGTGTTCGGAGAGAACGCTGAGGAAGCCGTGAGGTCGTCCTCAGAGCGCCTCGAGGGCGGCGCCGCACGAGGGGCAGCGCGTCGGCGGGTCCTCGTCGGCGAGGCGCCCGCACTCCTGGCACACGCGGTGCATCCAGCAGGCCGGGTCGCCGCCCTCATCGGCCACGTCCCGACGCGTCGCTTCCGGGTCCACGAGCACCTCCCGAACGAACGAAGCTCCGTCGCCGGCGGCGGGGCCGCTGACGAACGGAGCCCCGCCGTCCGGCTGCGCTTCTGAACCGGACCTACGGCGTGCGTCCGGCACACCGCCCCGACCGGTCCCAGCACACAGCCTGGTGACGTGCGACTGCCCGCGTTCGTCGTCCTGCGAAACCACCCTCGTCGGAACCCCCGAGGGATCACGGGCTCCAGGGCTCGTCGGTCGCCTGGTCCGCGGCGACGCCGGTCGTGAGCTACTGGGCGACGGCGGTGAGCTTCGTGCCGGTGTCCTGCGACGAGCGCACGAGCATCTCGAAGGCCGCGTCGTCGTCGACCTTGAAGCGTTCCGTCCGTGTCATCGCGTGATGCTCACGGGCACCGGCTGATGTCCCGCTCGATGACTTTTCGCTGGCGCTCAGGACCACCCGCGAGCGACGGCCCAGAGGCTCAGTCCGCGTCCCTGTCGGCGGAGTGCACGCCACGTCCTGATCGTCCGCATGGGGACGCACGGTGCACCGCCGGTTCACCGGTGTCCATCGAACAGGTGTACGAGGAGCGCGCGGAAGTCCTCGCGCGAGACGGCGAACGATCACGCGTTGCGCCGCACACTGCCGCGTCGCCGGGAGACCGATCGAGGCCGCCTCGCGTCTGGCCGACCTTGGTCGGGAGCCTCTCAGCCGAGACTCTCGGGGTTGGTGCCGGTCCCGGTCGAGCCGGGCCTCTGGGTGGTGAGCCACGACGCGACGGCGGTGAGCTTCATGTTGGTGTCCTGGGAGGTGCGGACGAGCATCTGGAATGCGGCCTCGCCGTCGATGCTGAAGCGCTCCATGAGGATGCCCTTGGCCTGCCCGATCAGGTCGCGGCTGTCCACCGCCTTCTGCAGGTGCGTGGCCTGGCCGGCGCCGTAGAGCAGCAACGCCGCCTGGACCCCGAACAGCCCGGCCATCGTGCGGCTGTGCTCGTCGAACGCGTCCGGGGCGTGGGAGTAGAGGTTCAGCGCCGCCCGGGGTCCGCCGTTGGTGGACAGCTGCGTGGAGAGCAGGGCCCGGAAGCCGGCGTCCACCGCGCGCGGCGCGAACCGTGGCCAGAGCTCGGCGTCGGTGCCGGCGAAGTCCTGGGCGACGACGATCCCGCTCTCGGGCGGGTCCTCGATCGCCTCGATGCAGGGGCCCTGGCGCAGCTCGCTCTGGGTCTCGTCGAGCTTGCGGATGACCTCGCTGGTGGGGTGGCGGGTCTCGATGCGCCCGTGCTCGGTGATGGAGATGCTGCCCGCGTCCACTCCGGGGACGGTGTGGACAGCGGAGGTCACGATCTCCTGCAGCGTTTGCTCCAGGTCGCGGATGCTGCGGCGCTGGGCGAGTTCGCGGGAGGCGTGGCGCAGGGCGATGAGGAGCTGGTCGTTCTGACGGGGGTCCATGGGGGTCCCACCTCGTACTTCGCGGCGGGGACGAACACAGCACCTCGACGAGGCGGTTGCGCCGAGCAGAGCCGAAGCGCCATGGCTGCGTTCTGCCCGCCACCCGGAGGCCGGTCGGGACGCGCATGAACAACGGGACCACCGGGAGCGCTCGTGCCGAGCGGAGCGCTCCGCGTCCGGTCAGCGCCCGTCACGTCGACCGCTGTGACCGTCACCGTACAGAGCCCCGACGATCCGTGCGGGGGCTGGCCCCGAGCGACGGGGCTGCACGTACCCGGCACGGCGGGATTCGGGCAGGCGCGCTCAACGTGTTGGTCTGGGCGCTTCGTCGAGCATCTGGGTGGCGATCTCCGCCCGGGTGAGCGCCGACGCCTGCGCCCGGCGGTGGATGGTGTGCACGGCCTGCTCGATGCTGATACCGAGTCGCACCGCAACCCGGCCCTCGGCCTGGTGGAGCTCGTCGTCCTCGTGCCAGGTGAACTCGTAGCCGTCGGACGTGTCCATCGGTCCACCTTCCGTCGCAGCTGCGTTGACACAGCGGGCGGCGGGGTCCGGGCCGGGGCTGACCACCCCACCGTGACTGACACGTCGCGATCCGTCCAACAACGGACAACGGCCGGCTACGGGTCTCCCTCGGCGGCGCTCTCCTGGGGTCGGTGCTCTGGTCCAGGGCGGAGCCCCTGGCCACTGGAGGCCGGTCGGGTCCTACGCCGTCGCGCCAGCGCCGGCCCCGACCGTGGTCGGTGCGCAGTGACCGCCCCGGCTCTCGGTGAAGGCCGCGCGCATTCGGGAGCCGGTATGACGAGCCCCGCTGACTTCTCGCTGACCATTCGGCCCGGAAACACCGAAAGGCCCCGGTCGGGGACCCCTTGCGGGGTCGTGACCAGGGCCTTCGTGGTGGGCGATACTGGGATTGAACCAGTGACCCCTACCGTGTCAAGGTAGTGCTCTCCCACTGAGCTAATCGCCCGAGGCGCAGGCGGGAATCGAACCCGCGTACAGGGCTTTGCAGGCCCTTGCCTAAGCCACTCGGCCACTGCGCCAGGCATCCGGAGGTCGTCCGGCTCACCTTGGGACGACGCCGAGGAGCCTCCTCGAGCGGACGACGGGACTCGAACCCGCGACCCTCACCTTGGCAAGGTGATGCGCTACCAACTGCGCTACGTCCGCGTGTGGCCGGCGGGTTCCGTGGGTCCGACCCGCCGTTGCCGACGAAAGAAACAGTACTGCATCGCGCGCCCCCCACTCCTCGCGGGGGGGGGTGCGCGTCAGCTCGGATCGCTCGACAGCAGCAGTCCGAGGGCGTGCTCGAGGTCGAGCCAGTCGTCCTCCGAACCGGGCGCGACGATCTCGTGGGTACGGGTCAGGAAGTCGGAGACCTCCCGGCTCGTGGCCCGGAACGTCGCGTGGCCCGAGGGCGAGCTGAGCTCGATCTCCACGGACTCGGCGTCGTGCTCGGCCGGCCGGATGCGGACGTCACCGGCGCCGGCGGGGGCGAGGAGCCCCTCGGTGAGCAGATCGCGGGAGAACACCCACTCCACCCACCCGGCGCGACCGGTCCGGAACGCCGCCTGCACGGCGTACGGGTCGCGGGTGTCGTAGCGCATCTCGACCTGGACGGGCACGGGCGGGTTCGGCGGGCCGACGAGGTCGAAGACCGCCGTGGAGCGGATCGTCGTGTGATCGTTGAGCATGAGGCTGCCTTTCGCACGCTGCTGTCGTCGGGGGAAACGACTGGCGGACGAGCCTGTGACGGCGGTTCACCCGGCTCACGCATGCATCACACCGCACGGGCACCCGAGAGGGGACCTACCCGGTTCGGTTCCGTAACGAACCACCCACCCCGGGCGAGCGCCGCTCGTTGCCCCAGGAGCACTAGCCTGGCCGACATCTGGCCCGGACACACACACCCGACGAGAGGCTCGAGCAGTGTCGGACACGTCGCGAGGGGTCCCCAAGGTGGCTCCGCAGCGTGACGACGCCCGGGGTGGTGGGGTGAGCGACGTCACATTGCTCGAACAGATCGGGGAGCGAAGCGCGGATGCCCTCGCGCAGCTCTACGACCGGTACGGACGCCCCTCCTACTCCCTGGCCCGTCGCATCTGCGTCGACGAGTCCTTGGCGGAGGACGTGGTGCAGGAGGCGTTCCTCGTGGTGTGGCGTGACCCGCAGCGTTTCGACCCGGCCCGCGGGGCCGTGTCGAGCTGGTTGCTGACGCTCGTCCACCACCGCGCCGTCGACGCTGTGCGCCGCGAGGCGACCCGGCGCCGCCGCACCGTCGCGCCCAGCGAGGACGGCGAGGAGTGGAACGTGCCGCCGGGGCCGGGCGCCGACCAGGCGGCCCTCGGGGCCGTCGTGGCGGGCAAGGTCCGCGAGGCCCTCGCCTCGCTTCCCGCCGAGCAGCGCGAGGCGCTGGCCCTGGCCTACTTCGGCGGTTACACCCAGCGCGAGGTCGCCAGCCTCGTCGGCGTGCCGCTGGGCACCGTCAAGTCCCGGATGTTCACCGGGACCCGCAAGCTGCGGACCCTGCTCGGCCCGCACGTCGAGGTGGACGAGGGGGAGGGCCGATGAGCGACGACGCCGTCCCGCAGGCCACCGCGGACCACACCGACGACCACGACGCCCTCGCCGTGGGCTGGGCGCTGCACGCGCTCGACGCCGAGGACGAGGCGGACTTCGCCGCGCACCTGGCGACCTGCGAGCGGTGCCGGCAGACGGTCGACGAGACCCTCGAGACGTTCGGCGGGATCGCCGAGGCCCTCGAGCCCGCGGCCCCGCCGCCCGCGCTGCGCGCGCGACTGCTCGACGCGGTGGCGCAGGAGGCGGCGGACTCGGCGGCGGAGGACGAGGACGACGACGTCCCCGTGTCCGGCGAGGTCCCGCCGACGATCTGGTCCTCGTCGCCACGACGGACGCGGGACGACGAGCGGGAGGCCTCCGCGCCTGTTCCTGCGTCCGGTGGCTCGCCGCGGCACGCCAGCGTGGTGCCCCTGCGCCGCCGGCGCGCGACCCGATGGCTGGCCGTCGCGGCCGCCGTGGTCGTCCTCGCCGCGGTGGGCGGCCTGGCCGTGGCCACCCAGTCGCTGCGCAGCGAGCGCGACGCCGCCGCGGCGCAGGCCCAGCGCGACGCCGTCGTCGTGGACGTGCTGCGCGACGCCGGCACGCCCGGCGTCGTCCACGCGACGCTGGCCGACCCGCAGGGCGCGCTCGTCGGGGTGGTCGTCGACGACGGCTCCGGGCCCCGCGTCCTCACCACCGGCCTGGGGGCCAACGGCGCCGAGGAGGTCTACGTGCTGTGGGGGATCGCCGACGCGACGCCCCGGCCGCTGGGCACGTTCGACGTCACCGAGCAGGCGCCCTCCGTCCGTTCCGTACCCTCGGCCGCTGAGGCCGCCCCGCTCGCGGGGTACGCGGTGTCGCTCGAGCCCGGGCGCACCGCGCCCGCCTCGCCGACCCGAGTCGTCGCCAGTGGACAGGTGGGACGTTGAGCGAACCGGCCGAGCCGTCGACCGCGACCGCCGAGCAGCCCACTCCCGCCGCGACCGGGGCCACCCCCGTCGAGCCCGCGCCCCGGCACCGGACCCTGCGCACCCGGCTGCGGCACGTCCGCGCGCGGGTGCGCGGCAACCCCCGCGCCAACCTGGTGTGGCGCATCGCGATCGGCGTGGTCGGCGGCCTCGTCCTCGTCGCCGGCATCATCGCCATCCCGTACCCGGGCCCCGGCTGGCTGATCGTCTTCGCCGGCCTGGGCATCCTGGCCACTGAGTTCACCTGGGCCGGGCGGGTCCTGCACTTCGCGCGGCGGCACTACGACCGCTGGATGGCGTGGGTCGGGCGGCAGAGCGTCGTGGTCAAGGCCCTGCTCGGTCTGCTGACGTGCGCCATCGTGTTGCTGACGTTGTGGCTGCTCGGGGCGCCGTACCTCGTGGCCGAGCTCGTGGGCCTGGGGCACTGGACCTGGCTGCAGAGCCCGCTGGGTTGATGGTCTAGGCTCGTGAGTGCTGCGGGCGATTAGCTCAGGGGGAGAGCGCTTCGTTCACACCGAAGAGGTCACTGGTTCGATCCCAGTATCGCCCACCGCAGGTCAAAGGCCCGATCCCGAACCTTGGGGTCGGGCCTTCGCCGTTTCAGCGGGAACACTTCGGGAACATCGGCCCTCACCGGACCACGGCGAGGGAGCCCGCCGGACCGTCCTCGTCGTCATCGTCGGGCCCGTCCTCGTCGTCCTCCCGAGCCAGCGCAGGCCCGCCACCGAGGGCGTCGAGGATGCGATCGTGGTGCTCGGTGCGCCGCGTGTAGAGCTGCAGCGTGGTGGTCACGTTCTCGTGGCCCATGACCCGCTGGACCATGTTCGGCGGGACGCCGTCGTCGACGAGCCAGGTGGCGTAGGAGTGGCGCAGGTCGTGGAACCGGAGCCCGGTCCCGGCCTCTCGGGCGACGACCTTGACCGCCTCGTCGTATGAACCGCAGACCTGGGCGACGGGCTCGCCGTCCTCGTCGGCCCACCGGCCCTCGAACTTGTGGCCGTCGGTCTCCGCGACCTCCCCGAGCAGACCCGCCCGGACCAGGGCCGGGCGCCAGACCCGCGACCGGAACAGCGTCCGACGCAGAGGCTTGCCGACGGCGTTCGGGAAGACCAGGCCGTGATCCCCGAGGCCGAACCGCGCGATGTGGTCGCCGATCATCGTGGTGAGCCACGCCGGTAGCGGCACCGTGCGACGACCGGCGGCGGACTTCGGGAAGGGCTTGAACGCCGTGCTCCCGCTCACCTCCACCACGACCCGGATGACCCGGAGCCGGCGATGGTCGAGGTCCAGCGCGTCCGCGCGGAGGCCAGCGGTCTCGCCCCATCGAAGGCCGGCCCACGCCGCCGTGGCGACGAATGCGCGGTAGCGCTCCGGTACGGCGGGCAGCAGTAGCTCGCTCAGGTCCTGCTTCGAGATCACGCGGTCGTCGTGGTCCTGCTTCCGTCGCTTCGGGAGCCGTACCTCCTCGCAAGGGTTGAAGGCGATCAGCCGGTTGCGCACCGCGGACCGCAGCACCGACGAGGTCAGCCGGAACGCTTCAGCGACGGTGGCGGGGGAGCGGCGTGACCCGAGCTGTGTCACCCAGCTCTGGACCGACAGGTGATCGATCTTCGCGAGCTGCCAGCCGCCCCACCGCGGCAGAACGTGCGTGCGCATGATCGATTCGTCGCGCGCTCGTGTCGTCGCCTCCGTGCCTCGGCTGTCGAGCCAAGCGTGGGCGTGGACCGCGAAGCGCTCCTTGCCGGCCTGCGGGTCGACGTACTGACCGCGTGACTTGGCCGTCTCCTGCTCGGCAAGGAACGACTTGGCCTCGCGCTTGGTGCCGAAGTTCTTGGAGCGCTGGCGGCCGGACGGGTCACGCCACTTGGCGCGGTAGGCGCCTTCCGGTGTGCGGTGGACGCTCACGAGGCCACCGCCGACACCTCGGCCAGCCACGCGTGGAAGGCCTCACGCGGCACGAGCCACCGCCGGCCCAGCCGCTTCGCGGGAATCTCGCCTCTGCGGATCAGCTCGTAGGTGATCCCGAGGTTGAGCCCGAGCGCGGCCGAGACCTGCCGCACGGTATAGACCTGCGTCGCCGGGATGTCTTTCAGCGAGACCGGATCGTCGGACCGATCGGCCAGCTTCCTCAGTAGTTCGTCGCCCTGCATCGGCCTTTCTCCTTCTCCGTGGTCAGGCAGTGATCGAGTCCAGTTCGTCGCGGGCGGCGCGTCGCCTGGCTCGCGCGTTGGCCGCGGAGGTGTTGGCCAGTAGGGCGTCAGCGCTGGTATGCCAGCCGATCCCGGCGAAGGCCAGCGAGGAGACGATGACCTCGGTGGTGTCCTCGTCGGCCAGCTCGTCGTCCTCGTCTGGGCGGGGCGCGTGCTGCCGGCGCCAGTCGCGGCGGGCCTGCCGTAGGGCGCCGAGGGTGGTGGAGTAGCGGCGGCTGCGGGTGGAGAAGTGGCCGCCGAAGCCGAGCATGTGCGCCCAGCGCTGGAGGCGGCCCCAGCCGGCGGCCCACTTATTGGCGTCGGCGGTCCCGGGGCGGGTGCCGAGGTACCAACACACGTCGACCTGGCGGCCGGGGTGCGTGTCGAGACGCGCGTGCTCGCGGACGGTGTCCGGCCGGAGCCGGGTCGACGCGTGGCCGGCGAGTTCGGTGGCCTTGGTGGCGTACTTGGCGAGGTAGCCGGCGACCGCGAGGGTGGTGATCTCCCCGGCGTCGTCGAGGTCCAGGCGTGAGAGCCGGACGGGTCGGGGGTCGACCTGTTTGCCCCAGGCAATCGACCAGCCCTGCGCGCGGGCCGGGTGTGGGGCGGTGGTGAACGCGGTGTCCTCGATAGCTTCCCGCAGGATCGTGGCGAGGTGGTTCGCTCCGACGCGGGGGTCAGGCGGGAGCACCGCGTCAAGGTCGTGGGGGTCGAGCCCGTCGAGACGGACCAGGGCGTGGAAGTGCACCGCGCCGCGATGCTGGAACTCGGCGACCTTGGTGTACGACAGGCGCAGTTTCGTCCTGTACCGCTTGGCGAGTGCCTTGAGCGCCCGCCGGGCAGCGATCATGGTGCGGCGCCACAGCTCCCCGGACTGCAGGTTCCACACGGCCTGGGCCGGGTAGTCGTAACAGTCCAGGCACAGCGGACGCCCGACGTCGGCCGCGTGCTCGTCGTGACGTTCGAAGCACGCCAGCGGCAGCCCGTGGGCGCAGTGCTCGAGCTGCCGGCGCGGTCGGCACGGGCGGGCGCGACCAGCGCGGTCGGTGTGATGCGAGTGAACCGGACCGAAGGACGGTGCGGTGACAGTGAGGAACACGCACGGGTGCTCGCCGACGGCGACGGGGACACCCTTGCCGCCGACGAGACCGGCGGTCACCAGCTGGAAGGTGTCGGCGCGATAAGTCTCCGCACAGCCGGGACAGACCGAAGCCCGGCGGTTGCCGCACGGGGTGTAGAGCACCCCGTCGGGCATCTCGGCGGTGTGCCGCTCGGCGGTGATCCGTCCGGTGGCGGCTTCGACGTGGTGGATCAGGCCGGCGAGGCGGATCGGGTGGGAGCAGCCGGCGGCACCGCCAACGTGACCCAGCCACGCGTCATGGTCGCCCCGGAGCGAGCGCGCGAGCTCGTCGAGAGACGCCGAGCGGGCAGCTTTCGCCAGCCGGCGCGCGCCGAGCTCATCGACGGTGGAACCGGTGGTCCCTGCAGTCCCGGCGGTACGGGCGGTCATCGCCGGTCCGAGCGCGACGTCTCCACCGAGGAGTCGCGGCTGGCGAGGTAGAGGGCATTCGCTCGCAGGTCACGTCCGAGCAGGTCGGCCTCGTCGGGCGACAGGATGACCTCGATCGTGCGGTGGGGGCCGATGGTCAAGCGGAACACCAGTACAACCGCGGCCGCGTCCATGACCGGCGCCACGTTCTCCGCACACAGCCGGGTCACCCGGTCCACGGGGACATCGCTGAGTCCGACGTCCTGGCGGCGGGCCGTGGCGCTCACGACGGGCTCCGGAGGTGGGTGGCGGTGTCGGCGAGGGCGTAGACCTGCTCGTCGGACAGGTAGGCGGACTTGATCCGCTTCGGTTCGCCACCCTCGGCGAGCAGCAGTCCGACGCCCTTGTCCTCGGGGGCGATGGCGGCGGCGGTGTGGCCTCGGGTGGCCCAGCCGGCGCCGAGCACGATGTCCGAGGACGAGTCGGTGGTGCAGCGGAACGCCCAGCGGTAACCGAACAGGTCCCGCAGGCTGGTGGGGATGATGTCCGAGCTGGGGCGTTGGGTCGCGGCGATGACGATGATGCCGGCGGCGCGGCCTCGAGCCACGAGGTCGCGTACGAGCACGGCGAAGCGTTCCTGTTCGCGCTTGGTGCCGACCGTGGCCAAGTAGTAGGCGAGTTCATCGAACACGGCCACGACCGGCCAGACACCGTGGGCGGCATCCTCAGGCGTGATCTTTCGGCGGCGATCGGCGTCGAGCAGGTCGTACCGTCGGCCCATCTCGGCCTGCAGCTCTTCCAACGCGGTGATGGCGTCGCTGAGGTCAGGGCCGACGAACCGCTCCGCGGCGGTGCGCCACAGGCCGAGTTCGACCAGCTTGCCGTCGAAGAGCCACAGGTCGCAGTCGGTCGACAGTGCCGCGTGCCCGACCGGCAGGTTCAGCCCGACCGACTTTCCGGCGCCGGGCTCGCCGGCCAGCAGGGCGTTGCGGTAGACCAGGGTGACCCGCACGGGTCGGCCGTGCTCGTCGGTGCCGAGGTGGATCGGGTCCCAGATCGACAGCCCTGCCGGCTCGGGCGCCTGGTCGCAGACGCCGGCGGGGGTGCGCACGGCCTCGGCCCAGGACCGCAGCAGGGTCCCGAACCGCACGGGGCCGGGCTCGGTGGTGAGCTCAGACATAGTCCGACCAGTCCCCACCGCGGTCAGGCACGACCGGCCGGTTCCGCGGCTTGTCGACGTTGGCGTCCTGGTGGTCGATGACCACGGGGACGTCGTCGTCGAGCGTCGACCGAGGAGCCGGCATCGGAGCTGTTCTGGCGCGCTCGTCGGTGCCAGACCAGTGCTGGTTGCCGGGCTTGGGTGGGACGACGACGGCACCGGGCGGGGGAGGCGCGCCGGTGGTGGCGGTCCAGTCGTCCAGCTCGGAGGCGATCAGCTCGGTGGCGAGCGGGTCGCGGCGGATGACCTCGACCCGTAGCAGAGCGGTCATGCGCCGCACGGGGGTGACGCGGGCGTCGCGGGCGAAGCAGCCCGAGGCGATCCACTCCGTCTCGCCTTCGACGTCCGAGGGCGAGATACCGGCACGCAGGAACAGCCACAACGTCTCGCCGACCTCGGTCGGGTGCGACCAAAGGAACAGCGGCGCGTGACGGGAGAAGTTCAAGCAGCGGCGTTCGACGAGGACCTGACGCAGCCGGTGGCGGGTCATGACCGCCGAGCCGCGTCGGGAGACGAACCCGCGGAGTGCGGGGACGGCGAGGATCGCGGCGACGGTGATGGCGATGACGGCGGATGCGGCGGCCGGCGGCAGCCAGGAGTAGAGGACCGCGAGGACGGCGAAGGTCAGCATCAGGGTGGTGATCTCGGCGCGGAGCCGGATCAGCAGCCCGATCACGCGGGCGGCGGGGTGGGTGATCGGGTTGCTGATGATCTCGAAGGAGTCGGTGCGGGCGCGGCGCACGATTGGGCGGGTCGCCGGGCGGCCGGTGGTGTTGCGAGCCATGACAGATCACTCCGAAGGAGAAGGGCCGACGCGGAGCCCGGCCGAGACGACGAGACGCGGGAAGTCGAGCGGGAGATGGGGGTCGGGGCTGCAGGGAAGCCAGCCCCGACCCCCGGATCAGTCCGGGTAGGCCAAGGCCGAACAGATGCCGACGCAGGCGAAGACCTGCGAGCCGGTGTGCGAGCACCCGACCGGGACGCCTGCGATGCCCGCCGGCCCCGTGCGGATGCCGGGCACCGGGTCGGGCTGGAACTGCGCGGGGAGTTCGGGCCAGCCGAACGAGCGCTCGCACATCACGCACTCGGTCCCGTCGGCGTGGCTCTCGTTGAGCCTGTGCCACACGGCCTCGCTGCGGGCGGCGGTCACGACCCTGAGCCCTTCGACGGCGCGGGCGCGGCCGAGGCGATGCCCTGAGTGGTGGCGGGGACGTGCTCGATGGCGTCGGCCTTGAACGCCACCCCGGAGCGCTGACCCTGCTGCCACGGGATCGCGATGAGCTTGACCGGGCGCACCTCCGCGCCCTGCCCGACGTCCGGGGCTCCGGGCGTGGTCACCGCGATGATCTCCGCTCCGTCGTCGTCCAGCTTGATCAGCTGCGTGACGAACAGCGGCGTGCCGGTCATGCGGTCGGTGCGCTGGCGCCCCTCCATGTCGTTCTTCGGGCGCGGCTCCACCCCCACGCTGAACTTCGTGTCCGAGGTGTCCACCTTGATCATTGCCATGTCGTCCTCCGAGGACTTCCGCGATGGCCCCGGGCTTGGGGCACCACGAAGACTCCGGAAACCGACGGGACGACCACACCACACGGCTGGACTTCTACGGACGTCCTTGAGAGCCTTGGACGTCCTAGACGTCCCTACGAAGGGTGTCGGTCGTGGCGAATGAACGGCTACGCGACGCGCTGCACCGCGGCGGAGTGACACTCGACGACGTCGCCGAGCGGACCAGCGTCGACCCCAAGACCGTCGAGCGTTGGATCACTCAGGACCGCGTCCCTTACCCCCGTCATCGACGCACGGTCGCGCAGATGCTGGCCGAGGCCGAGTCGTACCTCTGGCCGTCGGCCCACTCGGACCAGAAGATCGACGAGGTCTCGGGCTCCGAGGTCGTCAAGGTCTACCCGAGCCGCAACGCCGTGCCGCGCGAGCTGTGGGACCGGCTGCTCAGCGACGCCACCTCGCGCGTGGACATCCTCGTGTACGTCGGCATGTTCCTTACCGAGAACCCGGCGTTGCTACCCGCGCTGCGGGAGAAGGGTGCGGACGGCGGCCGGGTCCGCCTGTTGTTCGGCGACCCGAACAGCCGCGAGGTGATGCGACGCAGCACCGACGAGGGCATCGGCCGCAACGCGATCTCGGCGAAGATTCGCAACGCGCTTGCGTTCTTCGGGCGCATTGCCGACGCGTCCGGTGTTGACATCAGGTGCCACGGCACGACGCTCTACAACTCAATCTACCGCTACGACGACGAAATGATCGTCAACCCGCACGTTTACGGCGCCCCAGCGCCGCACGCCCCGGCCATGCACCTGCGCCGGCTCTCGGCCGGGCTGATGTTCGAGACCTACGCGCAGAGCTTCGACACCGTGTGGGAGGCCGCGAAGGCGCCGAAGTGGTAGTTCTGGTGACGTGGGCAAGACCGACTACTACGACGACCCGACGGCACCGGCCGCCAACAGCCTCGTCGTCGCCGTCGCCGTGGTCGTACTCGACGACCAGGGCCGGATCCTGCTCATCCAGCGCACCGACAACGGCCTGTGGGCGCTGCCCGGTGGCGGGCAGGAGCTCGGCGAGTCGGTCAGCCAGGCCGGTGTCCGCGAGACCCGCGAGGAGACCGGACTCGAGGTCGAGGTCACCGGTATCGTCGGCGTCTACTCCGATCCTCGCCACGTCATCGCCTACGACGACGGCGAGGTCCGCCAGGAGTACTCGCTGTGCCTCCGAGCCCGAGCAACTGGCGGCGAACTCGCGACCAGCGACGAGAGTCGACGCGTGTGCTGGATCGAGCCTGCCGACATCGACCAGCTCGACATGCACCCGACTATGCGCCGGCGCGTCCAACACGGCCTCGCACAACAGGCACCTCACGTCGACTGAGGGACTCCCGCCGCGTCCATCCGAGCGCGCGTGCGCGCCACCGCAGCCCGCAAGACCGGCTCCGCGATTTCGAGGAACTGAGCAACGACGTGGCCCGCGCCGTAGCGAGTCCTTATCTCCGTCCACCGCTCATCAGGACTCAGTCGTTCCCCCTGAGGACCGGTGACCGCGTCGCAGTACCAGAGAGCATCACGCGTGGGGCTCGCCTCATCCTCGAAGGCGTCCAGGCCAGCAACGTCGCGGAGGCCAGCCTCCGTTATTGCGCTTGAGTGATGGGCGACCAAGCTGGCGACACGCTCACCGTACTGATGTGCAGCGAGGAAACGCGCGCCGTCGAGTGGGTGGAAACCCACGCGGGCCACGATTGGCGAGTACCCGATATCGTGCAAGACCGCCGACTGAGTCAGAGCGTCGCGGCTGATATCGCCGATGTCGGCAATCCGGAGCGCTTCCCTCGCTACCGACTGTACATGTCGCCACCGATCGGGCAGATGCTCCCCGAGCGTCAGTTCGGCGAGTGCACGCGCATCGGCGAAAGAGGGCACGGCTAGAACTGTAGCGCTCGACGACAGTCCGCAACAGCCGAATCTCGCCCATCCTTCACGAGGCTGAGGTCGCCGCAGCATGCAGTGGTTACGTACGGCGCCGCCAGCTGGCTAGCGAGCATACTGGTCCCAAAACCCGGGATAGAACAGGGAGAGTGGGCTCTCCGCTGGGCCATCCTCGTCCAGAGCGAGTCGACATTGCCGCGCGATCTCGGCGCGATAACTATCAATCTGCGGCACCAACGTGAAAATGCTTGTCATGTCGATTGTCACCGTTCGGAATTGACCAACATCGAACGGCAAACGATCCGAGGATCGAATTACCTGGACGGCCGGCTTCCTGCAGGCATGACGAAGTGCTAACTCGTAGTAGACATTGGGGTTGCTATACGAGAGGTCAGCGATGACTAAGGGTGCCTTGACAATGTGCTCGATAACTTGCCCGGTAATCATGCCTGGTTTGCTAATTTGGTCGGCTCGCACCAACCTCAGCCCGAGAGACGTGAGTGCTGGCTCGAGCAGCGAACCCAAGACGAGGTTGGCGTGTTCTCGTTGCTCGGAGCCTTCGGCCCCAATGGGCGACACCAAGAAACACACATCAGACATGTCGATTGGTGAGTCAGGCCAGCTCCGCGAGACCGCCGGGCCATGAATGGGCGCAGACTTGAACGCCTGTCCGGGGTCCTCATCGGCTACCAGATCACCAGTCTCGGAATCTCGGACATCCTCCCCAGCTTCGTCTACGACGTGTTCAATTGTTAGCATTCGCTCGGCACCCGCATAGGTGCGGACTAGCCCAAGGTCTCGGCAGTTGGCAAGGAATGTCTCTACGCATTCGCCAGCCACCTCCCTTGCCGTACCTTGCTCGACCGCGTGATCTTGCAGTACCGCAGGGCTAGGGACTCGATTGTCCTTGAATTGCTCGTAGAGCGAATTGAATGGGTCGATCCGTGTGATAGCGAGAAGTAGCTGTGCAGCGAGGGCGGTCCGCGCTGGGGTGTCGTCGCTGGACGCCGCGCGACCCTCGTCGGTTAGCTCGATCCACTCTGCGGTATAGCTCCCCCGAGTAATGCCGTACTGATTCGAGTTGGTGACTAGCTGCCGGCTCGCACCGCTATCAGCAGAGCGGCCCATCCTCTCAAAGAGAGTAAGGCGCCGAACTCTTTGGCCAGCTGCGTGCTTTTGAATAGCCTCGGCTAATGCCAGTGCTTCGAAGAAGGACGACGCAGGGAACGAGCGCGGAACGCGAGCGCGGCGAGACTTCGATCGTGTTGCGGGTGCAGTCGGCGTCGCTTCAGGCGTTGGGCTGGTTTCAATCGCTCCGCCGTCCCCGCTAGAACTCGCCGGAGTCTCGGCAGGCAATTCATGATCTTCGGCCACGACAGCAGTCTATACGTGATCTTGCTCGCCCCGCGCGGCAGGGGATTAGTCGTTCGCGCGCCGGGGAGAACCCCGCGTTGTGAGGACTTTCTGTACGTCTTCAAGCCGGCCCTCACGGGCCGGGATCGGGCGGCGCCGCAGCCGGCTCGCCTCCTGCCTCCGGCCCGGCGGCCGGCGCGGGCACGCCCGGCCACAGCCGTCGAGCAGCGCTAGACGTGTCAAGCCTTCACCCCACCGCAGGACAGGTGGAGCCGCGCGGCCCAAGAACGGGCACGAGGGAACGCCCTACCTCCTGGTGGCGAGCCTCTACGGCCGAGGTGAGAGCGAGCGCGGTTGAGGCCGGGACGGCCCCAACCCCCAGGCCCGCCGACGCCCCTCTGAGTCTTCCGAGCGCAGTGGACTGATCGCGCTGCTTGGCAGTCTAGACGATCAGTAACGTCAAAGGTACGAGGCGGCGATAACCTGGAAGGGCAAGACCAGCCCAGTGAGCGGAGACCTTGATGAGTGTGCCTTCGGCAACGTGCGTGACGGACCGGATGACGTCCTCGCCTAGCGCGACGTGTATGGCGCGAGCGGATGATCTACTGCCTTCGGTGACGATGTCCACGCCGAAGAGGCATCGTTCACTCACTTCAGTGAGCCGACGTTAGCCAGCGCGCACGATTTCCAAGCTATCAGGCTTTCAATGGGTGGTACTCCATCGTAGTATGCGGGATGTTCAAGCCATGGAAATCGTACTCGCCGGAGATCGCGCGGAAGCCAAGACGTTGATAGAAGCCGCTTGCCTGCACCTGTGCTTGCAGCCATAGTCTATGACAACCATCGTCTCGCACAGACTGGATAACGTGCTTAGTCAATTCTGCGCCAACTCCGCACCCACGGTTCTTGCCACGCACCGCCATACGTTCGATCTTCCTGGAGCCGGGTCTGTCCCGACGAAGTCGTGCCGTCGCCACCACGACGTCGTCGACGAGTGCAATAAAGTGATCCGCATTCCGGTCCTCGGGGTCCGGTTCCCAGCCAGGCGGACAGTGCTGCTCTATTATAAAGACGTCAACCCGGATACGAATAGCCTCTACAAACTCAGGAATAGTGGTTACTCGGCGGCACGAGATTCCCGATGCCGGCTGCTTGTTTGCCACGGTTCCTCCGGACGACGTCGTTGCGCGCGCGACAGCCTCACGCTCCCTGCGGCGCTGTGTAAGCCTGGCTGGTGCGGACCCCCAAAGGCCAACGACCCTGGAGGGCCCTCCGACGAGCGTAGACTGACATGCCGGCGTGATTCTAGCCTGACTCCATGATGTACGCCAACGAAATCCCAGAGAAACTGCCGCCCGGAAAGGCACCGTCCTGCTAGACAGGAGAGCAAATGACCATCATCAGCCTGTCAAGTGACTTTGGCGTGCAATCACAGGGGGTTGGGATCATGGAGGCGACCGCCTACTCAATCGCCCCCGAGGTGCGGCTAATCCATCTTATGCATGGCCTCCCGGAGTTCGACATAACGGCCGCTGCGCGTACTCTGGAAACCGCGCGATATCTGCCCGTGGGATGCCACGTTTGCATCTGCGATCCAGGCGTCGGCACAGACCGACGAGGGATCATTTGCCAGGTCAACCGAGGCGACTACCTGATTGGCCCTGATAACGGTGTTCTGGTTCCTGCCTCACGCATACTCGGCGGAACCGTAAGGGTTCATCAGATCACGAACCCTAGCTATATGCGCCTCCCCGTATCGCCCATATTTCACGGGCGAGATGTCTTCGTGCCCGCAGCCGCGCATCTTGCCAACGGAGTACCTATTGAGGACTTCGGAGAAGAGTTGCAGGCGACATCGCTTGCACCTGCTCCATACGACGAGGCGCTCGTCGATGGCGACCGACTGATGGCTACTGTAATACAAATCAATAGATTTGGATCAGTCCACCTCAATATTCTGCACGAGGCATGGGATAAGATGGGCGCAATCGAAGGAACCACCGCTCGAGTACGGCTCCCAGACGACAACGAACTCGAGGTGCGGGTCAGCCGAACGTTCGGCGACGTTGCACCCCACGAAAATGTGATCCTTAAAGATGACTATGGGCGAGTGGAGATAGCCAAGAATCTCGGGTCGTTTGTCGAAGAGCATCCGCTTCGTCGGGGCGACAACCTTCAAGTATCTCTAGCTGCTAGTGAAGCTTCCGGAGAAGTGAGATCATGAGCGAGCACGCCGTGTTCTTATCGTACAGTTCGGCCGACAGAGATGCCGTGGGCATTTTGGCCCGGCGATTGATCGATAACGGCATCGAGCCGTGGTGGGACAGACGGAACCTTATACCAGGCGAGCCGTGGCAAGAGTCGATCGAGCGAGCATTAAGTCGGTGCTCTGTTGTGGTGGCATTCCTCGGCGCCGATGGCGTCGGCCCGTGGGCGAATGAGGAAATTCGCTACTCCCTCGACCGTCGGGCAAGGAATGAGGATGTTCGGGTGGTCCCGGTTCTGCTGCCGGGAGCTCCTGACCCAGCCGACGTACCGCGGATGCCAGGTTTCCTAACTAGGCTGACTTGGGTTGACTTCCGTTCCAGTCTAGATAGCTACGAATCGCTGCAGCAGTTGATAGTTGGAATTCGTGGTGCGGGCCCTGACCCTCTCCCCTCGTCACTGACAACTCGGTACCTAACCAAAGTATCCGACTTCGCCGGCGTATCCTCGGAAATTATCGACGTTCGGTTTGGCATTCCAGCCTGGAACGACTTTCCCAATCCACCGAGCGATAAGCCGCTAGCTCGCAGGCCAGAGCTGGCTCGCAAGATCATAGCCAGTCTTGATAGCGACAAGCTGCACGTCCTTGTTGGTCCATCTGCTTCAGGTAAGACCACCCTCATCAAGGAAATCGCGTCAGTACTGGTAGATCACTCCAATACACAAAGCTATTACCTCGACGTGGGTCAGCTTCGCCGCACTGACAACGCCGGCATTGCGGAGCTGAACTCCGAGTTCACTAGCGTGTTGAGTGTGTCCGAAAGCTTCTATCTCTTAATAGATAATGTTCACTTCGCATTCAATGAAGTTAGTGCCGTCGTCCGACAATTGCGACGGACGTCGCCCTCAGTGAAGATACTGCTGAGCCTCGTGCGGGATATTCCGAAGTACTATGCGATGTTGGACGAGAGCCCAGTGGCGTGGGCGCTGCAGCAACCGTCGCTCCGGACGATTGTGTCTAGCTCTGATGTTGCCGATCGAATTATCACGTCGTTCAGCGATACGCATCAGATCGATCGGGGCAAGTTGCCGACTACTTCCTATCTGGTTGACCTGTGCAACCACAATCTCCACCACCTCAACTTCTGCCTGTTGGGCATGCTGGAAGATGTACATGCGAGCGATAAAGACACTTCGAGCTCCGTCCAGGCCACACTCGACTCGAAGGCTGGGATTCGAAAGTATGTCCTTGGCAGGCTGGAGAATGTACGGCAAAAGTATGGTGCGGCTGGCTTACTCGCCTTGTCCGCGATCGCCACGTGGTCGCTGTACGATGTTCATATCGAACGCTCTTTTCTGACGGGCGGGTCCGATCAGGGTAGAGTTGGCCTCGCGATAGCCGAGGATACGATCGCCAACCTTGTGCGCGACGGAGAAATCGAGGAGCAGTGGGGCCTCGTCGGGTTACCGCATCGAGCGGTCGGGATCGCTTACTCCGATACCCTTCAGCAAGTGCACGGAGTTCAGGCACTCGTGCGAGATGAGATTTTGTCGCGCTGTGCAGTCAGGGGACGAGTTGTAGAGAACATGGTACGACTCTACTTGCAGTTTCGTCCACATTCCATTGATGTGATCTCGCGACATATCTGTAATCGCACCGATGTGGCGTCGACAATCAGCACGAGCCCGGAAACCATCGACGCCATCTTCGACCTCATGATGGAACAAGACGACCTTGTTCGGCTGACAGAGATCTTCATCAACTTCGAGTGGCAGAACTTCCGGCTTTCCACTGAGCTGATGAACCGAATGCTAGTCTCGTCGGAGCGTCTCATCTCGATGTTCAACAGCCAAGACAGTATAGTCCCAATTGTTCATCTGCTCGCTCCGATGTGGTTTGTCTCGGGTGACTCTGTCAAACGTGGGAAGACCTTGGTCCATGCGAATAGTCAGGATACCCAACAGAGCTCGGCGGGTCCGATCATTGAGTGCCCGTACATCACACCTTTCGATCAGTTCGACAGATACCAGCAGGACGTTGTCCGTCGATTAGGAGCGGGCGGAATCGACGAACAAACCATAACGGCAGTCAGTTCGCCTGCAAGTGAGCAAAACCTGCTTGCGAACAGCTCCATCTGCATCAAAGCGTTCTCGTACTCACGACCGGTAATGTGCGGTAAGTTGACAGTTGCGGACAATCGCCCAGGCGCGAGCCTCCTGAAGAAGATCGACGAGCGCTTACTACTTCGACTCCTCGAGGTGGAGGAGTCGCTGAAGAACGTCGCGTATGCATTCAGTGTAATCTCATACTACGACAATGCGCTCGGGCGGCGGATCGTCGAGGGCATGAGAATCGAACACTTGTTGGACGTCTTCAATAAGTGTGGCGACTCGGAGATCACGACACTAGCGGCGCTCCTTATCGGGCGGATGTCGCGGTCGCGTTACACACAGGTGGTGGCGAACCTAGATCGAGCGATAGCAGAGCGAGTCGCCAGTTCCGGTTGGCTGGTTGCTGAAAACTGATATGCATCCTTGTGCGCCGACGCGCCGAGTATGTGAGATGCAATCTTCAGAATGGCTGCGATTCAGCTCCGGGATTCTCGGTGATCGAATTAACGCACTGACTCTGCTGTTGATGTAGGGAACTCTGACGACGCCCCGACACCACCCAGCAAGTTGTGCGAGTTCGTTCGTCCTGTGACAGTGCTCTCCTGCTGCATCCCACCATATCCGCCAACTAATGGCGCAAGTCCTCGATGACTGCGAGATAGCCATCGATCACGGCCTCAATTAGTCGCTCGCCAGCCTCAACGGTCGCCTTACGTTGATCTGACCCTATTACGCCCGACTCCGTCATAAACTGTCGGAGAAGGGTCCGGCCGACTTGGTATTTCACGGGAGGAAACTCGGCGGTTAAGAGCTCTTGCCGAACATATGACTGGTCGATGGCAAGTAACATTGCAACGTCCGCAGCGTCGGCATGTCCGCCAGCCTCATCGAATTCCTCCTGCATTATCTTCTGAACTAGTGAGAACTCCCAGAAGTCCTTTATGGCGAAGCGCATCTCTGGCAGAGAATCGGCCAGTTCTGACATTGCCGCAGCCACTGGGAAGTGATTGTCCCAGTGGGTACCCAGCATCAAGAACCTACGAAATCCAGCTCTGTGGAGAGAGGTCACATAGTCTACCGTCGCGGCAAAGAGCGTTGACGGTCTGAGTGCGATCGTTCCTGGGAACGATGTGAATACTAGAGAATCTCCAACCGGGAGCACCGGACCATAGAGAATGTTGGCCGCTTCAGCGACACGTGGAGCGATATACTGAGCCAGAATCATGTCTGTGCCGACCGGACAGGAAGGCCCGTGTTGTTCCACCGCCCCGATGGGTACTAGGACGGCGTCACTTTCTTGGATGCACTCTGCGACCTCGTTTGTGGTTAGATCGGTGATTGCCCATGAAATTGGCACCCGTCTCTCCCCCTTGTTGACGGACCTGCGCGGCGGCCGGCACCACGCGGCCGCATCGCACTCTGCCAGAAGCCCGATCGATTGCAAGGATTCGGAGGTCCCGTCGGCAAAATTGGCGCGGCGTGTACGTAGTGTTCGGGGCTTCGGTACGACGGATGATCTTCTCGGACGGCGCAGCCGTCACCGAACGTGCACGGCCAGTTACTCTGAGAGTTGGTCGAGCCGCCGCACGCTTGTGGAGGTGAGCAGCCGTAGGCGTCGCTGAGCGACGGCTCAGTCTTGATCGGGGGTAGTCCGTGTATCGGTGCGGGGGGGACGGAGGGTAGTGCTGTGCAGGATCGCAATGGGTCCTAGGGTTGGCTTCGCCGCGAGGCTCGCTCTTTCCCTGGCCCCAGGCGCGATGCAAAGTATTGTTGGCGGGTTATGCAGCAGTATCAAGGCGTCGATGTGCGGCTCGAAACGGACCGCGTGAAATGGCGCCCGTAATTCGAATTTGGTGGGCGACGCCAGGCGGGCCCTCACTACGTCGCTCGACGCGCCGGGGCTAGTTGCACAGAAGATAGCCGGCACGCACACCGTCCGCGGTACTTGACTGGCCGGTACGATGCGTCGGTGGCGACAGATGTCGACGGTCTCGAGTTCCCTGCAATGTTCGCTTCAGCGGAGCGCGCCTCAGCCGACGGGCAGAGACTCTACATGAGCCTGGTTGGAATTCGGCTCGGTGCGCTCATCGCCGCGGCTTTGGGGGGCGCCGTCAGTTGGCATATTGACACGATTGATGTGTTGAGCTGGCTGGCGCTCGTATCATTTGTCGTGGCCCTCACTGCCGAGGTCCTTATTCTCGCGCTTGTGCCTGAGAAGAAGTGGTACGAAGGCCGGGCCATCGCAGAGTCTGTGAAAACCCTCACGTGGCGCTACGCTTCGGGCGGCGATCCCTTTGATCCGACTATGGGGCAGGACGAAGCTGAGAGCGAATTTCGGTCGCAACTGCGAGCGGTCGGGCAAGACATGGAGTACGTTCCCGTTCCGACCGATGGTGCGGGTCAGGACATTCCTCCATCGCTGCGTACGCTTCGCTCCGAGTCCTATGAAGGCCGAAAGAATCGTTATCTAACCTGTCGACTCATAGATCAGCAGAACTGGTACACGGGCAAAGCACAGTCTAACGAGCGTCGCCGGATCGCTTTTCTGGTGCTGACAATATGTCTAGAATTCATAGGTTTGGTCGCTGCGGCTTTACGCGTCTCTGGTGCAATTGACTTTGATCTGTTGGGGATTATTGCGGCGATCGTAGGAGGGGCCGCATCGTGGGCACAGACCAGGCAGTACGGCCAGCTCTCACGTGCCTATTCCATCACCGCGCACGAGTTGCGATCCGTGAGGTCTGAGGCCGAACGAGTCTCTGAGTTTGACTGGCCTCGGTTCATAGACGAAGCCGAGGAAAGTATTTCGCGGGAGCATACGCTCTGGCGCGCCTCTCGAGGCGTGCTGGCAAGGCCTCACCGCTAACGCCGTGCGCCTTTCGGATGGCATAGACGACAGTGGAGGTATTTGGCGACCGCAGCATCAGCGTTGCTTGGGGTCGACGTCGAATTGCCTATTTTCCTTGCGGTGGTTGCGTGACTTGTCCGACGTTGCGCGAACTCGCTCCTCCTAACGCCCGCTTGCCTACCGCCGTACCAAGGTGCGCTTCGGAGTAGTTTGAGGCTGGAGGCTGGCGCTACTCCCTCGGCCGGTGAGCATCCACGTCGCGCCGTCGGCGTCAAGGGCGCCTCCGCGTCGCTCCGCGATGGGCTTCGCCCACCCTGGACCCCGCCATCGCGACGAGAGAGGCGGCCTATGCGGGAAGCAGTGGGGACCTGTAGGCAAGGCAGGCGCCGGGCTGAAGTCGTGGCACTTTGCACGGCTCGACCGCAGGGCGGCTAGAGCCCAACAGGCCATGCACGGCGAAGCTTTCCAACCCGTCTACCTGTCTGCCGCGTCGCTCCGAGTTCCGTGCTTTGTCCATCCGGGCAGCTCGATACAGCGGCATTCGCGGACGCGGCCAGCTGGTCGCTCGAGGGCGCGGCTCCGCGGCGACGTGCCACCCGCCGAGCTCGAAGCCGCCAATTGCCGATCAACACCTGCCCCAAAACAGAGTGTGTAATTCGAATTCGTAACACCTCGGACGGAACGGGCACGTTGGGTGATTCAGAGCGCCCTTGCCGCGGACGGCAGTGGTTCCCAGCTGACGAGGTAGGTGTGGCGGCCGATAGTTTTGTCAAAGATCGAGTCAAGGTCAGACTGTTGGGCGTGACGCAGGTGGCGATCCAGGAACATCACGGGAACTCGCCGCTCAGCCCGGTGCGCTGCCTCCTGGCGCTGGCCAGTACGAAGACGCAGATCAGGCCCTCCCAGCGGTCCTTGGCGGCGGTCGGCCCCATGGCCGGTCAGGCTTCACACCGAAGAGGTCACTGGTTCGATCCCAGTATCGCCCACTCAGCAAAGCCCCTGGTCACAGGCTCACCAGAGCCGTCGGCCAGGGGTTTTTTCGTGCCTGAGCGGTACCGCACGCCCCTTCGGTCGCCCTAGACTTACCGTTCGTGTCAGCTTACCGAGATGCCGGGCTGGGGTTGCTGGGCGACCCGATGCGCCGCGCGATCTTCGAGACGCTGGCGCGTCGGCCCTGCTCGGTCGGCGAGCTGGCCGAGCAACTCCCGATCAGCCGCCCGGCGGTTTCCCAGCACCTGAAGGCGCTCAAGGACGGCGGCCTGGTCGTCGCCCACGCTGAAGGCACCCGGCGCATCTACCGGCTCGACCCGCAGGGTGTCGCCGCGCTGCGGAGCTGGCTCGACGGCGTCTGGGAGCACGCGCTCGCCGACTTCCACAAGTTCGCCGAGCAAGCCGTCGCCGACGAGACCGACGGCCACGGCACCGACCACCGCGATCACTCCTCGAAGGAGCAGCCATGACCACGCCGATCCCGGCGATCGAGGGCAAGACCACCGTGAACATCAGCCGTGACCGCGCCTTCGCGCTGTTCACCGGCTCCTTCGGGGCGTGGTGGCCCCGGCAGTACCACATCGGTCAGGCCGAGGTCGCCGACGTGATCCTCGAACCCGCCGAGGGCGGCCGGTGGTTCGAGCGCGGCGTGGACGGCAGCGAGTGCGACTGGGGCCGGGTCCTGGCCTGGGAGCCCCCGGAGCGGGTGGTGTTCACCTGGCAGATCGGTGGCGACTGGCAGTTCGACCCCGACCCGTCGCACGCCAGCGAGATCGAGGTGCGGTTCCACGCCGACGGGCCCGAGCAGACCACCGTGGAGGTCGAGCACCGCCACTTCGAGCGCCTCGTCGGGGGCGAAGGCGTCCACGGTGCCATCGAGCACGGCGGCGGCGGCTGGGTCGCGCTGCTCGCTGCCTACTCCCGGATGGTCGCCGCCGAGACCGGAGAGGGCCCGTCGTGACCGACCAGGACCCGAGGCGTCTGGCCCGCGACGACCGCACCGAGCTGGCCGAGTTCCTGGGTGGGCTTCCGCCCGAGCGGTGGGACGCACCCACGCTGTGTACGCAGTGGAGCGTCCGTGACGTCGTCGCCCACATCATCAGTTATGACGACCTCGGGCCGGTCGGGCTGGTCGGGCGCTTCGCGGCGGGCCGGTTCGATCCCGACCGGGCCAACCAGGTCGGCGTCGACCAGTACCGGTCGCTCACTCCGGACGAGCTGCTCGCCGAGTTGGAGGGCCACCTCCGGCCGGCCGGGCTGACCGCGCGGTTCGGGGGACGGATCGGGCTGGTCGACGGCCTGATCCACCATCAGGACATCCGCCGGGCCCTCGGGGCGCCCCGCGAGGTGCCTCGGGCTCGACTCGCCGCGGCCCTGCCCTTCGCGACGATCGCGCCACCGATCCGGGCGTCCTCGAGGATCAAGGGTCTCCGTCTCGTCGCCACCGACGTGGACTGGTCCACCGGGAAGGGGCCTGCGGTCGAAGGCCCGGCTGAGCCGCTGTTGATGGCGATCGCCGGCCGCGCCGACGCCGTCGACGAACTCACCGGGCCGGGGCAGCCCACCCTCGCGGCGCGCATGCCCGCCGGGTAACTCGTCCGCCCCGTTGGCCATCAGCGGTGCGAGCGTCAGAGAGGAAGGGCCGGGTGCGCGGCTCGGGTGAGTTCGCTGAGCAGCGCGCGCACGCGGACGTCTATGTCGTCGCGGATGGGGCGGACGTCGTCGACGCCCTTGCCCGCCGGGTCGGCGAGCTGCCAGTCGAGGTAGCGCTTGCCGGCGAAGACGGGGCAGGCGTCGCCGCACCCCATGGTGATGACGACGTCGGCGGTGTCGACGTCCTCGGTCGTGAGCTTGGTCGGGACCTCGTCGGAGAGGTCGATCCCGAGCTCGTCCATCACCTGCCGGACCGCGGGGTTGATCGTGTCGGCGGGCGCGGAGCCGGCGGAGCGGACGCGGACGGAGCCGGCGGAGTGGTGGTCGAGCAGGGCGGCGGCCATCTGCGAGCGGCCGGCGTTGTGCACGCAGACGAACAGCACCTCAGGTAGCTCAGGCACGGCGGGCCTCCTGGTCGAGCGCGGGATCGGTGGCGGGGACGAGCCGGCGGCGGAGCCAGAGGGACACGTAGACCAGGGCGACCAGCACCGGGACCTCGATGAGCGGGCCGACGACGCCGGCGAGGGCTTGGCCGCTGGTGGCGCCCCAGGTCGCGATGGCGACGGCGATGGCGAGCTCGAAGTTGTTGCCGGCGGCGGTGAACGCGAGCGTGGTGGTGCGCTCGTAGCCCAGTCCGACGGCACGGCCGAGGGCGTAGGAGCCAGCCCACATCAGCGCGAAGTAGATCAGCAGCGGCACGGCGATCCGGACGACGTCGAGGGGCCGGTTGGTGATGGCGTCGCCCTGGAGGGCGAAGAGGATGACGATGGTGAACAGCAGTCCGTAGAGCGCGAACGGTCCGATGCGGGGCAGGAAGCGGGTCTCGTACCAGTCGCGGCCGCGGGCGCGTTCCCCGAAGCGGCGGGTGAGGTAGCCGGCGAGCAGCGGGATGCCGAGGAAGATCAGTACCGAGCGGACGATGGCCCAGGCCGACACGTCGAGCCCGGCCGTCGGCAGCCCGAGCCAGCCGGGCAGGACCGCGAGGTAGAACCAGCCCAGGGCACCGAACGCGATCACCTGGAACACGCTGTTGAGGGCGACGAGCACGGCGGCGGCTTCGCGGTCGCCGCAGGCGAGGTCGTTCCAGATGATGACCATCGCGATGCAGCGGGCGAGCCCGACGACGATCAGACCGGTGCGGTACTCGGGCAGGTCCGGCAGCAGCAGCCAGGCCAGGGCGAACATCAGCGCCGGCCCGATGACCCAGTTCAGCACCAGCGACGACACCAGCAGCCGCTTGTCGCCGGTGACGGTGTCGAGGCGGTCGTAACGGACCTTCGCCAGCACCGGGTACATCATGATCAGCAGCCCGAGGGCGATCGGGAGCGAGACCCCGTCGATGGCGACCGCGCCCAGGGCCTCGCCGAGCCCGGGGATCAGCCGGCCGGCCAGCAGGCCGACGATCATCGCGGCGAGAATCCAAATCGGCAGGAACCGGTCGAGGGTGGAGAGCTTCGCGACGACGCCAGCCTCGCCCGGGTCGTTCGAGGTCAGGTTCTCCGTGCTCACGCCTCGACCACCGGCAGGGCCTCGCGTCCGGCGGGCACGAGTACCGCAGAGACCGTGGCGAGCAGCTCGGGACGTACCCGGTAGTAGACCCAGGTCCCGCGCCGCTCGCCGGTGATCAACCCGGCCTCGCGCAGCACCTTGAGGTGGTGGCTGATCGTGGGGCCGGACAGGTCGAACACGTCGGTCAGGTCGCAGACGCACGCCTCGCCGCCGACGTGGGAGGCGATCAGCGAGAGCAGCCGCAGCCGCACCGGGTCGCCCATCGCCTTGAACACCCGCGACAGCTCGATCGACTGCTGCGCCGTGAGGGGCTCACGGACCAGCGGCTCGCAGCACCCCACGACCTCGGCGAGCTGGGCCAGCACCCGCTCCTCGTCACCCTGCTTCGACATGCATCTACCTTGACATGCGTCGAACCAGAGTGCAACCTCTGGTTCGACCGACATCGAAGCAGGCGTCGGAGGAGTTCGAGGAGGACATCCATGTCCCGTGTGCAGCTCGCCCTGCGGGTCTCCGACCTGGAGGGCTCGATCCGCTTCTACAGCTCTCTGTTCGGGGTGGAGCCGGCCAAGCGGCGCCCCGGCTACGCCAACTTCGCGGTGGCTGAGCCGCCGTTGAAGCTGGTCCTGTTGGAGGGCGAGGCGGACCGGCCGACGGTGATGGACCACCTCGGGGTCGAGGTCGAGTCCACCGACGAGGTCAACGACGCCACCGAGCGGCTCGACCAGCTCGGGCTGTTCACGCAGGTCGAGGACGACACCACCTGCTGCTACGCCCGCCAGGACAAGGTCTGGGTCCAGGGCCCCGGCCAGGAGCCGTGGGAGGTCTACACCGTCAAGGAGGACTCCCCCGACTTCGGCACCAACGGAATCATCACCACCATGCCCGACCAGGGCACCAGCGCGGCGAGCGTCGAAACCAACGAGGCCTCCACGTGCTGCGGGGTCACCGCGTGCTGCTCGCACGAAGAGCAGGCCACCGAGCCCGGAGTGACCGCCACCGAGGCCAAGACCGCGTCGGGCTGCGGATGCGTGGCATGACCACCGATCACTTGGATGGGTCGCTGCGGCGCGCGAGCGGGTCCGCACCCGCTACGCGGCTGCGGCCGGCCAGGTCCGCGCCGGCCAGCCTGGGCTGCGGCAACCCGCTCGCGGTCGCCGAGCTCGTCGCCGGGGAGACCGTGCTCGACCTCGGGTCCGACTCCGGGCTGGACGTGCTGCTCTCCGCCCGCCGCGTCGGTCCCGACGGGTTCGCCTACGGGCTGGACCTGACCGACGAGATGCTCGACCTCGCCCGCCGGCACGCCGCCGAAGCCGGCGCGACCAACGTCGAGGTCCTCCGCGGGTACATCGAGGCCATCCCGCTGCCCGACGCCTCAGTGCACGTGGTCATCTCCAACTGCGTGATCAACCCGTCGGCGGACAAGCCCGCGGTGTTCGCCGAGATAGCTCGGGTGCTGCGGCCGGGAGGACGGATCGGTGTCTCCGACCTCGTCGCCGACGACCAGGCCGACGCGGCCACCGTCTCGGAGGCGGCCGCATCGGTCGGGGCATGACCGACGTTCTGCGCCAGAGCGCCTACCGCATTGAGCTGGAGGAGGCCGGGCTCGTCGCCGTCACCGTCACCGCCACCAACGAGGTCAGCGCCGGCGTCTTCTCCGCCATCATTCAGGCCTCGCGCACCTGAACCCGCCAGGCGCACACTCGACCGATGGACCGGCAGGCGGTTCACCACGAGTACGAACCCGCGCGGGCGGGGCGCTGGGCCGCCGGCGCCGACGCCGTCGAGGCGGTGGAGCAGAAGGCCCGGACCCTGCTCGCCCAGGCCGACGCGCACCGCCGGGTGTCGTCCTCCCTCGACCACGACGACGCCGGCTGATAGGACGGCGCCCGTGGCGGAGACCGGCGAGGTCCTCCTGAACACGGACGACCTCCGCGCGGTCACCGGGTTCGCCGCGGGCTGCGCCGGCACCGTCCTGGGCCTCTACGCGAGCGCGCACCCCGCTGACCCCCGTCCGCGGGATGCGATCGACGCCGCGTGGGCCTTCGCCCGCGGTGGGCGACGCGGGAAGGCGCTGCGCGACACGGCGTGGGCCGCCCTGCGGGCCGCGGGGGAGACCGACGACGAGGCGGCCGAGCACGCCGCACGGGCGGCGATGGCCGCGGCCTCCGCCGCGTACCTGCACCCCCTGGCCGACGCCCACCAGGTCAAGCACGTCCTCGGGGCCCCCGCCCACGCCGCGCGGGCGGCCGAGCTCGCGGCGGGGGGTGACGAGGACGTCGCGGTCGAGCACCTCGCGCGGGCCCGGGAGCGCTGTCCCGCCGAGGTCGTCGCCGTCCTCGTGCGCTTCCCGGCGGCGCCGGCCGGCGGCGGGCGGGTCGGCAAGCTGCTCCGCGACCTGGACGAGGTGCTCCGCCGCGTCGGCTAGAGGCCGCCACACGTGGCCGCCACGGCCTCCCGCGCGACCGACTGGACGTGCCGCCACCGGTCGGGCAGGTGCTCGGCCGGCGCCATCTCCGCCAGCGCGCGGGCGTCGGAGGAGGGCACGGACGACGGTGGCGAGGCGGTTCTCGCTGGTGGGCGGGACTGTCGGGGGTCGGGTCTATCTTCGAACACATGAGCGAAGGTGGGGTTGTCGGGCAGGTCGAGCGGGAGGCGCTCGACCGGGTCCGGGACGGCATCACCGCGCTGCACGCCGCTCAGTACCGGTTGCTCGAGGACGTCGCCGACCTGCAGCGCCTGGGCGTCGCGCGCCAGACCGGTGACCGGTTCACCGAACGCCTGCTCGAGGACCTGGGGCGGCTCAACCGGCGTGACGCGGACCGGTTGGTCGACGAGACCGCCGACTTGGTCCCGCAGCTCGCGTTGTCGGGGGAGCCGCTGCCGGCGCGGCTGCCGTGCACGGCGACGGTTTACGCGGCGGGCGAGATCGGGCCGGGGCATGTGGCGGTGATCCGGCGGACCATGGCGCGGCTGGACAAGGTCGATGGACTCGATCCCGCGGACTGGGTGTGGGCGGAGGCGACGCTGGCCCAGGACGCGACCGAGCTCTCGCCCGACGCGCTGGCTCGGGCGGCGGCGCGGGTGCTCGCGCATCTGGACCCGGATGGGGCGGCGCCGGATCCGCGGGAGGAGCGCGACGACGAGCTGCTGATCTCTTCGCGGCGTGACGGGACGTTGCGGATGACCGCGACCTTCCGCGGGACGGTGAACGCCGAGATCGTCCGCGAGGGCTTCGACGCCGCCTCCACCCCGGCCGGTCCGGACGACGACCGGACGCTGGGCAACCGGCAGGCCGGGGCGCTGGTCGAGTTCGTGCTCGGCGCGCAAAGTGCTGGCGGCATCCTGGCCGACGACGACACCACCGCAGACTCCAGCGAGCCTCAGCCCGAGTCCGCGGGATCAAAGCCGGAGGTCGAGGACGCGCTGATCCCCGCGCCGCGCACGCCCGAGCCGCCGGCAGCGCTCCGACGCCGGCAGCCGCCCCGCTCGATGGGGCGCCCGCTCCTGAACATCACCATGGACCACCGCTGGCTCCAGGCCGCCATCGGCCACGGCACCCTCGACTCCGGGCACCTCGCCGACGCCGCCACCGTCCGCCGGTGGGCGTGCGACGCCGAGATCATCCCCATCGTCCTGGGCTCCAAGTCCGAGCCCCTCGACGTGGGGCGCCTGGCGCGCACCGCCACCGACGCCATCCGCCGCGCGCTGAACCTCAGAGACGGCGGCTGCGCTTTCCCCGGCTGCACCCGACCACCCCGGCGCTGCCACGCCCACCACATCCACCACTGGCTCGACGGCGGCGACACCGACCTGAACAACATGGTGCTGCTCTGCCAGCACCACCACCTCGTCGTCCACCACGACCACTGGGTCATCGACATGATCGACGGACTGCCCTGGTTCACACCACCGCCGTGGATCGACCCCGACCAACGACCACGCCTCGGCGGCCAGTCCCGTGTCCCGGGTGGCCGTCGAGAACGGGCTGGGTAGGCTCTGCGCGCCGCGGTCGAACAGACGGCCGCTTCGTGATCGGGGTGCGGCCCGCGGAGGCTCTGCGCTCGTCCGGTCCGTCCGCTGTGGCTCCCCGCCCGTGCTCCGGGCGCGGGTGAGCGCGCGCGTCCGACGGCCGACGGCGCGGGACGTCCGCACGGTGCCGCCCTCGCGTCTCGTCGCGACCGCGAAGTGGGGGATGACTGCGTTGCACCCGGGCCAGTCCGAGCAGCTCGTCGTGGCGCTGCGCAGAGCCGCGCAGCAGCTGCTGGAACAGCACAGCATCCGGGACCTGCAGCAGACGCTCTCGGAGATCGTCGTGGCGGCGGTCGAGACGGTGCCCGGCGCGACGGCCGGCGGCATCTCGGTGGCCGAGGACGGCGTCGTCGGCTCCCACAACCCCACCAGCCGCGACATCTCCGAGCTCGACCGCCTGCAGGGCGAGCTGCACGAGGGGCCCTGCATCACGGCGCTCGAGGAGCCCGCCGACGACGGTGTCGTCATGGCCGAGGACCTCGCCGGGCCCGACGCGGAGCGGTGGCCGCGGTTCGCGCCGGCGGCGGTGGACTCGGGCTACCGGTCGATGCTCTCCATCCAGCTCGCGAGCGGCGGGCGGATGCGGGCCGCACTGAACCTCTACGCCCCCGAGCCCCACGTCTTCGACCGCGACGCGCGCGTCACGGCCGGTCTGTTCGGCGTGCAGGCGGCGGTGCTCCTGCACGGCAGCGAGCAGGCCGAGCACCTCGGCAAGGCCGTCGACAGCCGCGACGTCATCGGGCAGGCCAAGGGCATCCTCATGGAGCGCTTCGGGGTGGACGAGTCCGAGGCGTTCCGGCTGCTCGTCGAGTCGTCGCAGAGCACCAACCTCAAGCTCGTCGACGTCGCCCGATGGCTCGCGAACGAGGCCAACCGACGGCAGCCGCGCCGCAACACCGACGGCCCGCCGCTGCCCGAGGTGGCGGCCGCCGACATCGTGCCGCCCGAGCACGAGGAGCACTGACCCGCACCGGCCTCACCCACCGTCCAGCACCACCGCACCGTGGGGCGTGCGCAGCTCCGCGCGCAGCACCGGAGGCCCGTCGGCGACGGTGACGCACCCTGCGAGGCCGAGCCCGGCGAGGCGGCGGCGCAGCTCGGGGGCGTGCGGACCGGCGAACACCAGCCGCTCGAGGCGCACGCCGGCGTCGGGGAGGGTGTCGGTGGGGTGCGCGCCGTCCCACGCGATGAGCGTCGGCACGAGGCCGCTCCCGTCGCCGGGCAGCGACCCGTCGGCCGGCACCGTCACCGCCCACGCCAGGTCGCCGCGACGCAGGCGCAGGCGCTCGCCGTGGTCGTCCAGGTCGGGCGGCAGGGCCGTCGGGCGGGCGACCCAGTGCAGCAGCCGCGGGCCGTCCGCGAGGCGGGACCGCACGGCGTCGGTGTCGAGGCCGAACCAGCGCGGCCGTCCCGGCGGCGGCGCGTCCGGGTCGACGGCGATGAGCTCGAGGTAGGTGCTGCCGCCGAGGGCGAGCAGCGCGTTGTGGGTCCCGAACGCGACGTGGCGGCCGCCCTCGGCGAGCGGGACGCCGAGCTGCTCGGCGAGGGCCGGCACGCCGTGGGCGAGGTCGGTGGTGGCGACGACGAGGTGGTCGACGGCGGGCGTCGGCGGCACGGCACTCCCGGGGACGGCGGCGGGTCGGGGAGACGGTACCGAGGGCAATGAGTACGAAAACAATACTGCATTGTTGTTGGTAGATACCGATCCTGCTAGCGTCACGGGTCAACCCACTCCGGAGGAGGCCGTGATGGCACCGACCGTGACCTCGGAACGTCGCGCGTGGATCGGGCTCGCCGTGCTGGCGCTGCCGACGCTGCTGCTCTCGCTCGACATGAGCGTGCTCTACCTGGCGCTGCCGGCCCTGTCCGCCGACCTCGGCCTGGGCCCGACGGCCCAGCTGTGGGCCATGGACGTCTACGGCTTCATGATCGCGGGCTTCCTCGTCACGATGGGCACGCTCGGCGACCGCATCGGACGCCGCCGCCTGCTGCTGATCGGCGGCGCAGCGTTCGGCGTGGCGTCGATCGCCGCGGCGTTCTCCACCAGCGCCGGGATGCTCATCGCGACCCGCGCGCTGCTCGGCGTCGCCGGCGCCACGCTGATGCCCTCGACGCTGGGCCTCATCCGCACGATGTTCCCCGACCCGCGGGCCCGCGGGACGGCGATCTCCATCTGGATGAGCTGTTTCATGGGTGGGATGACCGTCGGCCCGCTGGTCGGCGGCGTGCTGCTCGAGACGTTCTGGTGGGGCGCGGCCTTCCTCATGGGCGTGCCGGTGATGGTGCTGCTGCTCGTGCTCGGGCCGGTGCTGCTGCCCGAGTCGCGCGACACCGGCGCCGGTCGCCTCGACCTCGCCAGCGTCGCGCTGTCGCTCGGCGCCGTGCTGCCCGTGGTGCACGGGCTCAAGGCGCTCGCGGCCGACGGCGTGCACCCCGGCGGGGTCGCCGCGCTGGCCCTGGGCCTCGGCATCGGCGTGCTCTTCGTGCGCCGCCAGCTCCACCTGGACGACCCGCTGCTCGACCTCAGCCTGTTCCGCCACCGCGCGCCGGCCGGGGCGCTGGCCATCGGGCTCGGTGGCGGGGTCGTCATGGCCGGAACGTTCCTGCTGCTCACGCTCTGGCTGCAGCTCGTCGCCGGGCTCTCGGTGCTCACCGTCGGCCTGGTGCTCGCCCCGCTGCAGGCGGCGATGGTCGTCGCGTCGCTGCTCGCCCCGCGCCTCGTGCGCACGATCCGCCCCGCGCGCGTGATGGCCGCCGGGCTGGTGATCGGTGCCATGGGGCTGGCGGTCGTCGGGCTGCTGGGCGCCGGGGCGGGCGGCGGGACCGTGGTCCTGCTCGGCGGGTTCCTGCTCGCCAGCGTCGGCATCGCGCTGCCGGTCGCGCTGGGCACCGACCTGCTCGTCGGCTCCGTGCCCGAGGAGAAGGCCGGCTCGGCCGGCGCGCTGTCCGAGACCAGCGGTGAGCTGGGGATCGCGCTCGGCGTCGCGACGCTGGGCAGCCTCGCCACCGCCGTCTACCGCGGTTCCCTCGTGCTCCCGCCCGGGACGCCGACCCCCCTCGCGGAGGCGGCCCGGACGGGGCTCACCGAGGCGGTGGCCGCCGGCCCCCCGCCCGCCGTGCTCGACGCCGTGGAGTCGGCGTTCACCACGGGGCTCGGGGCCGCGGCCACCGCCGGCGCGGTGGTGTTCGCCGTCCTGGCCGCCCTCGCCCTGGTCGCCTTCGACCGCGTCCCGGTGACGGCCGCCGCCCCGGCCACCGTCCCGGACGTCGAGGCCGACGCCGAGCGCATCCCGGCGCCCGCGGCGGCGTGACCGGGCGCGCCGCGTACCGTGCTCGCCATGTCGGGCTTCCCGTGGCCGCCGCGCGACACCGATCGCAACCGCATCCTGTACCGCGCGCAGGCCGTGATCTACGGGCTGATCACCGTGTACTTCTTCCTCTTCGCCCTGGCCTCGGGCGCGTTCGTCCCCTGGGCGATCTTCACGGTGGCGCTGGCGGCGACGGTGGTGGTCGGCGTGGGACTGCTGCTCATGCGGGCCCAGCGCCAGGCGGCGACCACGGCCACCGAGGCTCCCGACCCGGCCGCCCCCGCGGCCTGACCCGAGCTCAGGCCGGCGGGCCCGTCGCGACGGTCTCCCACCGGCGGGAGAGGGCGTCGAGGTCGGCGATCAGCCGCTCGGCGCACGCCGCGTGCTCGGCCATGAGCTCGTCCTCGAGCGCGCTGACCCGCGCGTGCACGCGGGCGAGCGCCGTGCGGCCCTCGTCGGTGAGCCCGAGCAGCTTGCGGCGGCCGTCGGCCGGTGCCTGCGTGCGCTCGATGAGGCCCCGCTCCTCGAGACGCCGGCAGACGTCGGCCATGGTGGAGCGGTCGAGGGCCACGGTGTGCGCCAGCGACCCCTGGTCGAGGCGGGGATGGGCCTCGACCGTCGCCAGCACCGCGTACTGCGGCCCGGTGAGCACCGGGTCCACCCGGCGGCTCCACGCCGCCGTGTACGCCTGGTGCAGCCGCCGGGCGAGGTAGCCCGGGGCTCGACTGATGACCTCGGGCGTGCCCGGACCAATTTCCGTGTTCGTCGCGTCCCCCTCGCGTGACATCCATCTACTGTGACACAACCAAGTGATACACAACTCGTTGTGGCGCGCCCTCTCCCGCTGAGCGGTCGTCCGTTCCGGACCACCGGACGTTCGGTTGGTTCTAGCCCCTCAACGCAGTGCTTCGCCACCCAGCCGTCGCCAGGGTGGCACGCTTCGCGCCCGTGGACGAGATCGCGGAGTGGACCCGTGCCCAGCAACGGGTGATCGCCCTGGTGACGGGCCTGCCGGCCGCACGGGCGGCGACCACCGTGCCCGCCTGCCCGGAATGGACGGTGCGTGACCTCCTGTCGCACATGGTGGGCCTCGGCGCCGACGTGCTCGCGGGCGACGAACCGGACGACCACCACGCCACCTGGACGCAGCGGCAGGTCGAGGCCCGGCGCGACCGGGACGTCGACGCCCTGGTGGCCGAGTGGCAGGAGGTCGCCGAGCCCCTGCGGGCGTGGATGGCCGAGCACGGGACGCGCCCGCTCGGCGACGTGGTGATCCACGAGCAGGACCTCCGCGGCGCCCTGGGGGAGCCCGGCGGGCGGGACACGCCGGCGATGGCCGCGATGCGCGACCGGTTCGCCGGCCGCTTCGCCGCGCGCCTGGACCCGGCGCTCCCGCCGATCGCCCTCGTGGGCGAGACATGGTCCTGGGGCTCGGCGGGCGACCCGGCCGACGCGGCGGTCGAGCTGCGGGCCTCGGACTTCGACCTCGCCCGCGCGCTGGTCACGCGCCGCTCCACGGCCCAGCTGCGCGCGTGGACGGTGCGCGGCGACGTGACGCCCCACCTCGAGGCCTTCGCGCTGCTCGGCGCCCTGCCGGAGCGCGACCTCAGCGAGTAGCGACCGAGGCCGGCACCTGGCTCGGGAACAGCAGCCGGACGTCGTCGAGCGTGACGAGCCGCAGGTGGATGACCTGCTCGACGACCGCGACGCGCCAGCCGCGGGTCTTGTCGTTGAGCCGCAGGCCCCGCAGCCAGCGCTGCGCGTGCCGGAACGCCTCGCTCTGGGTCTTCGGGCTGGGCGCGGGACGGCCCTCGGCGCGGTGCCACTCGGCGATCTGGTCGGCGTCGCCGTGGACGTCGCGCGGCGTGCTCCCGGGCCCGGCCGTGGCGGCCGCGATGATCGTCGGCCCGCAGGCGGCGACCAGCACCGACCACCACGTCTCCGCGGTGGGCAGCGAGGTGTCGACCGTGCGCTCGGCGAGGTCGCCGCTCGTTCCGGCGCCCGCGCCCGCCACGGGGGCGAAGCGCAGCAGCGCCAGCGTCAGCTCCTGGCCGTCCGGGAACCACAGGCCCAGCGAGGAGCGGTCGTCGCGGACCAGGAGCCCGTTGCCGACGCGGATGCGGTCCTTGCCCGGCACCCCGGGCACGAACAGGGTCAGCAGGCCGCCGTGCCGCTGCCGGTTGATGATCAGGTAGGCGTCGTCGCGCACCTCGATCTCGGCTGCGAGCCGGGACACGCGGTCGTCGGGGACGGCCACGTGGCGGGCGACGCCCGCGCCGCGGTCGCCGCGGCCGATCGTGATGCGGTCGCCCCACGGCACCGACTGCGTGCGCTCGGAACGGACGTCGAGCACGGCGAGGCCACCGGCCGGCAGGTTCGGCCCCCCGGGACGCGACAACGGGCGCGCCGCCGGACGGGCCGGACGGGCGGCGGGTCGCGTCACGTCACCTCCCGGGGCGGCTGCCGGGAGCTGCGTCAGCCGCTCCCGTCCCGGGGGCGGTCCGCCGGGCGACGCCACGATACGCCGCGCACCGGTGCCGTCCTCGGGGTGAAGCGCCTCAGCGTCCGGGCGAGCGTCGTCGGCCTTTCGACCACCGCGGTGCCGCCACCGGCACCAGCATCTCCGCCACTGCTACCCCGGGACCCCCCGACGAAGTCCCGGGGTACCCCGGCCGGCCCCCGCGCCGGAGCCGGCCGAGGTGGTGGCGGAACGGGCCCCGGCCGACCGGCTGCCCCCGGTCGTGCCGGGCCGCGCACGTGCAGGGCGTGCGGCGCCTGGCGTACTGCTTCAGGAGGGGCCAGCGACGACGGGGTCGGCTCGGTCGCCGACGCCGTCACCACCGGGTCGGACGGCGGCCGCGAGAACGCGGCGGTGACGACCACGCGGCCGACGGGGACGTCGCGGCCCGCCAGCAGGTGCAGGAACGTGCGCTCGGCCGTGCGGCGCGCGCCGGAGTCACGGGCGTGCTCGAGGTAGCCGCCGAGCAGCTCGTCGGCGAGCACCTCGAGCGGCCAGCGGGCGGCGACGTCGGCGAGGTCGTCGGGGTTGAGCTCGACCCACAGGTGCGGGGCGGCGACGCGCTGCCCGCGCGGGGTCCACACCAGCGACTCCTCGGACGCGAGGCGCCGGGCGGCCGCGCGGACCAGGCCGTCGCCCTGCACCCAGGGGCGGCCGAGCAGGCGGCGCAGCGTCCGCCGGACCCGGGCTCCGGTCGACGGCGGGGTGAGGTCGGTGGTCGGCAGGGCGCCGAGCACGGCCGACGGGTCCGCGGTCCCGCGCGACGGGCGGCCGCTCCAGCCGACGAACACCCACGCCAGACCGGCGGTGCCGGCGACGAGGACGACGACGAGCAGCCCTAGCACGAAGGAGCCGGACGCGATCCACACGAGCAGCAGCAGGCCGAGCGTGCCCAGCCCCGCGAGGCGCGGCCAGGTCAGGGGAGCGCTCACCACACCTCCGCGGGGGTCGAGGTCACCCGGCGCACGTCCGCCGGTGACTCCGAGTCAACCGTGGGGGAAGCGTCCCCGGCCGTGCCCGTTCGGGAAGTATTTCCCGGAGCGCTACCCGCCCGCCTGCTGCTCCAACGGCACGAGGACCTCCTGCATGGCGGGGCTGTCGACCGGCCCGCCCTGCATCCGCGCGAGGAACGCGATGACGCCCGCGGAGCCCCAGTGCCACGACGGCTCGCCGCCGAGCGTCCACGTGCCGCCCTGGCGGGTCGCGCCGAAACGGTGCTCGGGCGTCGCGACGGCGAGCAGCCACGCCCGGGCGTCGAGGGCGGCAGCGGAGAACTCCTCCTCGCCGGTGACGCGGCCGAGCGTGTCGAGGAACCAGCCGGTGCCCGCCGCCCCGCTGTTGGTGGCGGTGTGCACCGTACGGCTGCCCTCGTACTCGGCCCATGCGCGCCCGATCGGCTCGTCGAGGGCGACGTCGACGAGCCAGCGGCCCGCGGCGCGCGCCCGCTCGAGGTGGCGCTCGCCGCCGAGCATCGCGTGCGCCTGCAGCGACACCCAGCCGATGCCCGCCGCGCCCTCCTCCATGCCCGTCGCGCGGTTCGTGTTGTCCGGGGTCAGCGGGTCGGGGCCCGCGCCGAGCAGGATCGGCCAGGTCAGGCCGCGCCCGGCGGGCTGGGCGGTGCGGTCGAGGAAGCCGAGCGCGGACTCCGCGTCGCGGCGCCACCGCTCGTCGCCCGTGGCCTGGTACATCCGCAGGAACGCGAAGGCCGCGCCCGCGGTGCCGGACAGGAAGCCGGTGTTGCGGCGGGGCTCGTCGGCGCGCTCGGGAAGGCCGCCGTCGGCGTCGAGGCGGCTGGAGAGGTACGCCGCGCCGCCCGCGGCGTGCGCGGCCAGCACCGGGTCGCCCGAGCGCTCGGCCAGCACGCTCAGCGCGTAGACGATGCCGGCCTGGCCCTCGCCCATCCCGTGCCGGTACGAGGGCGGGCCCGCGCCGCCGTCGTCGACCCACGCCCAGCGGCACATCCGCGGGCACGCCACGCCGTCGACGCCCTCGGCGCGGCCGACCACCCAGCCGATCGCCGCCCGGGACGCGGCGCGGTAGCGGTCGTCGCCGGTGACGTCGCCGAGGCGCCAGAGGACCTCGGCGATCCCCGCCGCGCCGTCGTCGAACGAGGTGTAGGCGCGCGCCGCCGGGCCGTCGGCGTCGACGTAGTCGGGGACCCGGCCGCCGCGCGCGGCCCCGACGAGGAAGTCGCCGGCGGCGCGGGCCCCGGCGAGGTGGCGCGCCCGCACCGCCGGGTCGGGCGTCGCCGCGGCGAGCGCCATCAGTCCGTGGGCGATGCCGGCGGCGCCGACGTCGCGGTCGGTCTGGCGGTGCGGGGCCTGGATCGCGCTCGTCCACGCCCGGGCGCCGGTCGGGCCGTCGGGGCCGAGCGGGTCGGGGACGGCGTCGGCGACGAGCCGGTCGCCGAACACGGGGTCGGGGCCGCCGCCGGGCCCGGCGAGCGCGACCGGCTCGGCCGCCGGGGCCCGCGAGCAGCCCGCGGCCAGCAGGAGGGCGGCGAGCAGCACGAGGACCGCCCTCACTCGGGCCGTCACCGGGCGACCACGGCGGCGCGCGATCCCGCGTTCACCGGCGACGGGGCCGCGGCCGGCGCGACGACGCCGAAGGTGGCGCCGCGGGCGCGCAGGGCGTCGATGGCGCGCGGCAGGTAGTCGAGCTGGGCGGGCGGGCAGCCCACCACGTCGCCGGCGTCGTGGAGCAGGATCATCGCCTGGTCGACGGCCTCGGTCAGGACGTAGTCGACGAGCGCGTCGGCGCCCGGGCACTGGAAGTCGCCGGGCCGGTTCGACGACCACTTCCAGTGCACCCCGCCCGACATGCCCAGCCGGGCCAGCGCCGCGTCGCCCGCGGGGGAGGGCTGGCCGAAGGGGTAGCGGAAGAGCGTGGGCCGCGCGCCGGTGATCTCGGTGAGCACCTGGTTCGTGCGCTCGATCTCGACCTCGGCCTCCTGGGGCGTCAGGTCCGGGAACCAGGGGTGGTCCCAGGCGTGGTTGGCGACGACGTGGCCCTCGGCGTGCAGGCGCCGCACGAGGTCCGGGTTCGCCGCCGAGTGGTCGCCCTGCAGGAAGAAGGTGGCGGGCACCCGCTTGGCGGCCAGCACGTCGAGGATGTACGGCGTGAGCTGCGGCGACGGGCCGTCGTCGAACGTCAGGGCGATGCGGGGACCGCGCGCGGGGCCGGGCGTCGGCGGCAGGGCCAGGTCGGCCGCGGTGGGGGTGTAGCGCGGCCCGGCCACCGGGGCCGGACCGTCGGCGCGGCCGGCGGCGCCGGCGAAGGAGCCGGCGAACGACGCCACGACGGTGGCCAGCAGGGCCACGAGGAAGAAGATCAGCGAGCGGACGTTGCGACGCCGGTCGTCGAAGGACACGCGGCTCAGCGACGGAGGCGGGCGCCGCGGCGCACGATCCGCACGAGCAACATCACCGTGAACAGCACCGTCACCGCCATCAACATCGCGGCCATCGTGTTGATGCCCGTGGTCGCGGCCAGCGCGAGGCCGGTGCTCCCGCCGCCGACCACGCTCGTGAGGTACATCGAGTGCTCGCCGTACATCCCTGCGCTCCGTCCCCTCTCGATCTCGTCACCAGGCCTGGCGGCGGGCGTTCAGACACCGCCAGGACGCGACCACCGCGCACAACTCCAGGAAGAAGCCGTAGACGTCCTCCACCAGCAGGACCGCGACCAGCACGACGTCGCGCCAGCCCCGGTCGGGCACCCGCCACATCGACGTCACCCGCTCCAGCCACATCACCCACAACGGGATCAGGCCGTACAGCGCGTACCGGAACGGGACCTCGTAGACGATCATCAGCGTGAGCATCGCGAGGAACAGCACGCGGAAGAACACGCTGAACGCGAAGAGCAGGTAGGACAGGCAGTCGGTGCGCGTGGCGGTCGACCAGCCGCGCTTGAGCACCTCGTCCATGCCGCCGCGGCCCCAGCGCAGGCGCTGCTGCCAGAGTTCGCGGAACGTGGCGGGCGGCGTGGTGTGGACGTGGGCGTGCCGGGCGGCGGCGACGCGCCAGCCGCGGGCCTTGAGCTCCAGGGTCAGCGCGTAGTCCTCGATGAGCGACGCGCCGTCCCAGGGCTCGCCGGCCTCGCGGGCCGCGGCGACCTGCTCGAGCGCGCCGGCCCGGTACATCGCGGCGGCACCGCTGGCCACCGAGACGCGCCAGCCGCGAAGGTCGCGCAGGTCGTCGTACCGGGCGTACTCGAGGCGCTGCAGCCGCCACACCAGCCCGCGGCCCGCCGTCGCCCAGTACCGCGCGCAGACCGCGCCGAGGACGGCGTTGCCGCGCAGCTCGGCGGCCATCGCGGCGACGGTGTCGGGCTGCAGGACGGTGTCGGCGTCCATGGTCAGGACGAGGTCGGCGGCCTCGGTGCCGCGGCAGACCTCGCGCCAGCCGTGGTTGAGCGCGCCGGCCTTCTTGTCCGGGTTGCGCTCCATCTCGAGGACCGTGACGGGGTAGCGGCGCGCGATCTCGGCGGTGCGGTCGGAGCAGTTGTTGGCGACGACCACGATGCCGGCGATCCGCAGCCAGTCCGGGGACTCCTGCGCGAGCAGGCCCTCGATCGTCGCCGCGATCCCGACCTCCTCGTCGTGCGCGGGCACCAGCACGGTCGCGGTGGTGACGGCGGTGGCCGGGGCGCGCTTGGCCGGGGTGCGCGGCGCCGTCGGCCGGTGGGCGCGCAGCCGGATCGTGGGGGAGTCGGGGTCGTGCGAGCGGCGCGCCGGGGCCGGGGTGGGCGCCGGGTTGGGCCCGAAGGTGAGCGACGACCTGGGGGTGTGGAGGGGCGACGGCCCGTCCCGCACGTCCTGCCTGGTTGCCACGTCACCTCGCCCTGCGTCGCGCCCCGATCGGCGTGCCCGTCACCCGTTCGGAACGGGGCACATGCGGCATACCGTACACAGATCGCATTTCGTTACACCATCGTGAGAAAAGGGATGTGGCGACCGACGCCGGAGCGTCACTCACCTCCCACCGGCCGGCCGCCGACCAGCACCCGGGTGACGGTGAGGTCGGCGTCCAGGAGGACCACGTCGGCCGGGCCGCCGGGACGCAGCCGGCCGAGGTCGGGCCGGCCGAGCAGGCGCGCCGGCACCGCGGTCGCGGCCCCGACCGCCGTGACGAGCCCGACGCCCGCGTCCACCGCGGTCCGCACGCCCCGGAGCAGCGGTGCCGCGGCCCCGGCCAGGCCGCCGTCGGCGTTGCGCACCGCCCCGTCGGCCAGGGTCACCGGGACCCCGGCCAGGCGGTACGGGCCGTCGGGCATCCCGGCGGCCGCGGTCGCGTCGGTGACCAGGGCCCACCGTCCGGGCGCCGCGGCGGCGAGCAGGCGCAGCATCTCGACCGCGACGTGGTGGCCGTCGCCGATCACGGTCGCGACCACCTCGGGGCGGGTGAGGGCGACGGCGGCGAGGCCCGGCGCGCGGTGGTCCAGGCCGCTCATGGCGTTGTGCAGGTGGGTGACCGCGGTGACGCCGCGGTCGACGGCGGCGTGCGCGGCGGCCGCGTCGGCGTCGCTGTGGCCGGCGGAGACGACGACGCCGCGCGCACGGAGCGTGGCGACGAGCGCGTCGGCGCCGGGGAGCTCGGGGGCCAGGGTGACGACGTCGACCCGGCCGGCGTCGAGCAGGCGGGCGAGCAGGGCGGGGTCCGGGTCGCGGCGGTGCGCGGGCGGGTGGGTGCCGAGGCGGGTGGGGGCGAGGAACGGGCCCTCGAGGTGGGCGCCGAGGAGGTGGGCGCCCGCGTGCCCGGTACGGCGGGCCGTGTCCAGCCGGCCCAGCGCGGCGACCGTGCGATCGGGGTCGTCGGTGAGCAGCGAGGGGCAGAGGGCCGTGGTGCCGTCGCGGGCGACCGCGGTGCGCAGGGCGGCGATCCCGTCGGCGTCCGCGCTCGCGAGGTCGACGCCCGCGTAGCCGTGGCAGAGGAGGTCGACGAGCCCGGGCACCGCGACCAGGTCGCCGCGCGCGGGCGGGAGGCCGACGTCGGTGACCCGCCCGTCGTCGACCGCGACGTCGCCGGGGCACCACGCCCCGTCGACCACCGCCCCGGAGACGCCCAGCCGCACCGGCCCAGTGTGGAGCGCGCCTAGCCTGGGCGGGGTGATCGGGATCGAGATCGTGGGTTTCGTGGTCTCCCCCGGCCACGCCTGGGACGGGCGTCCCGCCGACGGTCCCGCACCGGTGGCGACGCACACGCCGTCGGCGATCGAGGTCCGGGCGGGGTACGGGGTGGTCGGCGACCGCTACGCCGGCCATGCCGCGCACCGGGAGGCGGCGGTGACGGTGCTCGCGGTGGAGGCGCTCGAGGCCGTCGCCGCGGAGCTCGGCGTCCCGCCCGTCGACCCGGCCGCGGCGCGCCGCACGATCGTCACCCGCGGGCTGGACGTCGAGGCGCTGCGGGGCCGGGAGTTCGCGCTCGACTCCGGCGACGGGCCGGTGCGCCTGGGCGGCGGCCGGCCGGCGGCGCCCTGCGCGTGGCTGGACGTGGCGCTCGCCCCGGGCGCGCACGCCGCGCTGCGGGGCCGCGCCGGGGTGCGGTGCGCGGCGCTGGGCTCGGGGACGCTGCGGGTGGGGCCGGCGACCGTGACCGTCGCGGACGGCGAGGAGCTGCTGGACCCGAGCCGCGCCGGGCTCCCGCGCCGCCGCCTCCCCACGTGAGCACTCTCCGCCTCCATGAAGGCGGAAAGTGCGCACAAACCGGGCAGGCGACGGTGGGATCGGTCTCGACCGCGCGTGCGGGCCCGGGTGGCGCGGGCACCGTCGGACGGTGACCGCCGAGACCTCGACCGACCCGGCCGCGCCTGCCTCCGGTATCGGGCGCGCCCGGACGCTGCTGCTCGCGGTGGTGTGCGGGGCGGCGGTCGCGAACATCTACTACGCCCAGCCGCTGCTGCACACGATCGGCCAGGCGTTCGGCGTCGGCGACGGCACCGCGGGCCTGCTCGTCACCGCCTCGCAGATCGGCTACGCGGCGTCGCTGGCGCTGCTCGTCCCGCTCGGCGACCTGCTCGAGCGCCGCCGCCTCGTCACGGTGCTGCTGCTGGCGTCGGCCGTGGTGCTCGCGCTGGCGGCGGCGGCGCCCGGGTTCGGGCTGCTCGCGGGCGCGGTGGCGCTGGTCGGCGTGACCTCGGCGGTCGCGCAGATCGCGGTGCCGCTGGCCGCGTCGCTGGCCGGCGACCACGAGCGCGGGCAGGTCGTGGGCACGGTGATGAGCGGGCTGCTCGTCGGCATCCTCGGCGCCCGCACCGTCGCCGGGTTCGTGGCCGAGGCCGGTGGTTGGCGCTGGGTGTTCGGGGTCGCGGCCGGGGTGATGGTGCTGCTCGCGGTGGTCGTCCGGGTGGGGCTGCCGGTGGTCGCGCCCACGGAGTCGTCGAGCTACCCGCGGCTGCTGCGCTCGGTGCTGGGGCTGGTGCGCCGCGAGCCCGAGCTGCGGCGCCGGATGGCGCTGGCCGCGGTGGGCATGGGCTGCTTCACGATCCTGTGGACCGCGGTCGACTTCCTGCTCTCCGCCCCGCCGTACGGCTACGGCCCCGCGGTGATCGGGCTCTTCGGGCTCGCGGGCCTCGCCGGGGCGGCCGCCGCGCCGCTGGCCGGCAAGCTCGCCGACCGCGGGCACGGCCGGCTCGTCGTCACCCTCGGGCTGCTCGTGCTCGCGGGTAGCTGGGGGCTGCTCGGGCTCGGCGGGGCGTCGCTCGTGGCGCTGATCGCCGGCGTCGTCGTGCTGGACCTCGCGCAGCAGAGCCTGCAGATCAGCCACCAGAGCGTCATCTACGCGCTGGCCCCGCAGGCGCGCAGCCGTGTGACCACGGCATTCATGACCTCGGCGTTCCTGGGCGGCACGCTCGCGTCGGCGGCCACGTCGGTGGTCTACCCGGCGGCCGGGTGGACGGGCGTCTGCGTCCTCGGCGGCGCCCTCGCCCTCGTCGGCCTGGTCGTCTGGTCCCTGCCCCGTACGTGAGCGATCCTTGGGGCTATAGGGCCAAAGATCGCTCACGTAGGGGACGCCAGCGCCGCCGAGAGGTCGGCCGCGGTGGCGGCGGTCGCGGCGGCGTGGTCGGCGAGGCGCGGACGGAGGCGCGTCGCGGGCCCCGACACGGTCAGCGCGGCGACGATCCCGCCGTGGGGCCCGCGCACCGGGGCGGCGGCGCCCGCCAGCGCGGGGTCGAACTCGCCGTCCACCACCGCGTGCCCGGCCCGGCGCACGCGCGCCAGCACCCCCGGGTCGGCGCCGGCGGCCCGCGCGTCGCCCGGGTCGCGCTCGCTGAGCAGCACCCGGCCGGTCGAGGTGGTCGCGGCCGGGACGTCGTCGACGTCGAAGCGCAGCCGCGCGCGGCCCCCGGGCTCGGCGGTGAGCACCGTCGCCACGCGGGTCCCGTGCAGGCGGCAGAGGTGGGCGTTCTCGCCGGTCCGGGCGGCCAGGGCGATGAGGGCGGGCCCCGCCGTGCCCACCAGGCGCGCCTCGGTGGTGCGGACCGCGAGCGCGTAGAGACGCCAGCCCAGCGCGTAGCGCCGGCTCGCCGGGTCGCGCTCGACGAGCCCCTCGTCCTCCAGCGCCGCGAGCGCCCGCGACACCTGGCTCGGCCCGCGCGCGGTGAGCTCGGCCAGCCGGACCACCCCGAGCCCGGCCGGGCGAGCCTCGGGCGAGGCCAGCGCGTCGAGCAGCTCGGTGTCGCGGAGCAGCCCGGCCGATCGCGGGCGTCTCACGACGCCAGCAGCAGCATCGCCAGCGCCACCCCGCCACCGAGCGTCCACGCCGCCGTGCGCCACCAGTTGGTGCGCACCAGCCGGGCGTGCACCGCCGGGTCCCAGCCGTGCGCCAGGCGCTGGTGGCACGGCACCGAGACCGCGACGGTGACGACCACCGTCACCGCCCCGCACACCCCGGCCGCCAGCGCCGCCACCAGCGGCACCCCGGGCGGGCGCCACACCAGCAGCACCGCGCAGGTCAGCCCCTGCAGCGCCCAGGGCCCGGTGACGAGCAGGCCCATGAGCCGCGTGTGGCGCGCGTGGACGGTCGCCCAGTCGGGACCGGTCCCCAGGGATCCGACGAGGGCCGCGAATCCCGGGTAGACCAGCAGCTGGACGACCCAGACCAGGCCCGCGCAGAACCACACCGCGGCCAGGTGGACGCCGAGCAGGGCCGTGCCCACCAGCGGGTTTGCGCTCACCGCACGGATTGTTGCCCACGCCCGCACCCCGCGCTGCACTCTCGCCGTCCGACCCCGGCGACAGGCGGCCCGTGAAGATCACCGACATCCGGCTCGAGCACCGCGAGACGGTGCTCGACCCGCCGTGTCACGCGGCGTGGGACCCGGAGCCCCGGACCCGCTTCGAGGCCGTGGTCGTGCGCGTCGAGACCGACGAGGGCGTGGTCGGCGTCGGCTCGGGCGACACCATGGCGGGCTTCGACGCGTACCGCGAGCTGTTCCTCGGCAGCGACCCGCTGGCCACCGAGCTGCAGGTGCGCCGCATCGAGTCCGTCGGCTTCCACGCCGGCCGGTTCTGGCCGCTCGAGGCCGCGCTGTGGGACGTCGTCGGGCAGGTCGCCGGCCTGCCCGTGGCCACGTTGTTCGGCGGGGTCACCGACCGCCTGCCCGTCTACGCCTCCTGGTGCTCCGAGCAGCCGCCCGCCCGCCGTGCCGAGGACGCCCACCGGCTGCTCGACGAGGGCATCCGCGCGGTGAAGATCCGCGCGCACCCGCGCCGGCTCGACCAGGGCGTCGCCGCCGTCGCCGCGGTGCGCGGGGCCGTCGGCGACCGCCTGGACGTCATGGTCGATCTCAACCAGGCCTGGCGGATGCCCGGCGACGTCACCGAGCCCCTCGAGCTCGCCGACGTCCGCCGGGTCGTGCGCCGCCTCGCCGAGTACGACGTCGCGTGGGTCGAGGAACCGCTGCCCTACGCCGACGCCGAGGGCCACCGCCTGCTGCGCGCCGACAACCCGGGGCTGCGGATCGCGGCGGGGGAGATGCTCGACTCGCTGCCGCAGACGCTCGCGCTCGTCGAGGCCGACGCGCTGGACGTGTACCAGGCCGACGTGGTGCTCGCGCTGGGCATGACGCGCGCCCGCCAGCTCGCCGAGGCCGTCCGTGCGCGCCACCGCCGCTTCACTCCGCACACCTGGACCAACGGCCTCGGCCTGCTCGCGAACCTGCACGTGGCGGCGGGGGTCGGCGCCGGCCCGTACCTGGAGTTCCCCGACGACCCGGCCGGCGGCTGGACGCCCGAGCGGCGCGACTTCCTGCTGGCCGAGCCCCTGCGCCCCGACCCCGACGGCATGCTCGTGGTGCCCGACGCTCCCGGGCTGGGCGCCGTGCTCGCCTGACCGGCGGGCCCCACAGACGCTGCACCAGGAGGAGCCGTGACCGGGACGAACGCCGCGAGACCCGTGACGACGTCCCCCTGCGCCGGGGTCGCGGCCGGCACCTTCCTGTCCGGGCCCGGCCCGGTGGTCGACTGCGGGCCCGGCGCGGTGGCCCGCATCCCCGGCCACCTCGCCGGGCTCGGCGTGCGGCGGGTGCTCGTGGTGACCGACGCCGGGCTGCGCGCGGCGGGGGTGGTCGACGCGGTCGCCGCCCCCGTCGGCGCGGCCGGGCTCGCCGTCGAGGTCTACGACGCCGTCACCGGCAACCCGTCGGTCGCGCTCGTCGAGGACGCCGCCGCGCAGGCCTACGCGCTGGGCGTCGACGCCGTGCTCGCCGTCGGGGGCGGGTCCAGCCTGGACGCGGCCAAGGGCATCGCCCTGCTCGCGCCCACCCCGGGCGCCCGGGCCGACGGCGCCGGCGCCGCGCCGGGGGCCGGGCTGCCGGTCGTCGCCGTGCCCACCACGGCGGGCACGGGGGCGGAGACCAACGGGTTCGGCGTGCTCGAGGACCCGACGACCCGGCAGAAGGTCTACTGCGGCGACGTCAGCGTCGTGCCCCGGGTCGCGGTGCTCGACCCCGAGCTCACCCACGGCCTGCCCGCCCGGCCGACCGCGACCACCGGCGTCGACGCCCTGGTGCACGGCATCGAGTCGCTGGCCTCGCGGGGGCGCGACCCCGTGTCCGAGGCCTTCGCCGCCGAGGCCGTCCGGCGCGCCTGGGCGTGGCTGCCGACCGCCGTCGCGGACGGTGGCGATGCCCGCGCGCGGGCCGAGATGCTCGTCGCCGCGCACCTCGCCGGGCAGGCGCTCACGCGCAGCGGCCTCGGCCTGGTGCACGGGCTCGCGCACGCCCTGAGCCTGCACACCGGCGCGGTGCACGGGCTGGCGCTGGCCGCGGTGCTGCCCGAGGTCGTCGGCTGGTCGCTCGACGCGGAGCCCGCGGGATGGGGGCGCGCCGCCGAGGCCACGGGCCTGACGTCCGCGGCCGCGCTGCCCGACGCGCTCTCCGACCTGCTCGAGCAGGTCGGGACGCGGGTCGGGCTCGCCGACCTGGGCGCCGGGCCGGCCCAGCACGAGGCGCTGGCGCGCACGGCCCTGGCCGACCCGGTGACCCGCAACGCACCGCGCCACCCGTCGTCGGTGGCCGAGGTCACGGACCTGCTCGCACACTGCTGAGCACCTGGGGGAACGCCCCCGAGACTTGTGGTCATGCAACAGATTCGGTCGTCGACTCCTCGCTGGGCGCGTAGCCCGTCGCGCACGACCTGCCTACCGTCGAGGGAGATCAGCAGCGGGCCCGACGGGCGCTCGCGCCGCTCCCTGACTCTCCAGGAGGCCCCGTGACCGCACTCGACGTCACCATCCCCGAGCACATCACCCGCATCAACGAGGCGAAGACGCCGACCGGCCCCGGACGCCCGGGCGCCAGCACGGCCCACATCACGCCGTCGACCGAGCACCTGACCGCCGCGGACATCGACCGGCTCGGCACCGAGCTGCAGGCGATCCGCGAGCGCGTCATGTCCTCGCTGGGCGACGACGACGCGCGCTACATCCGCCGTGTCATCCGCACGCAGCGCGGCCTCGAGGCGGCGGGACGCGTCCTGCTGCTCGGCGCGCTGTTCCCCCCGGCCTTCGTCGCCGGCACCGCGTCGCTCGCGCTGGCCAAGATCCTCGAGAACATGGAGATCGGGCACAACGTCCTGCACGGGCAGTGGGACTGGATGCGCGACCCGGAGATCCACTCCACCACGTGGGAGTGGGACCACGTGTCGACGGCCAAGAGCTGGCAGCAGACGCACAACTACCTGCACCACACCTACACCAACGTGCACGGCAAGGACCGCGACATCGGCTACAACGTGCTGCGGGTCGACCCCGACCAGCCGTGGCACCCGCTGTACCTGGTCCAGACCGTCACCAACGCCGGCCTCGCCATGATCTTCGAGTGGGGTATCGCGGCCTTCGACCTCGAACTGGACGAGATCCAGCGCGGCGAGAAGACGTGGAAGGACAAGCTCCCCGAGCTCAAGGCGATGGGGCGCAAGGCCGGCAAGCAGGCGCTCAAGGACTTCGTGGTGTTCCCGGCGCTGTCGGGCCCCTCGTTCGTCCCCGCCGCGGTGGGTGGACTGGTGGCCAACCTGGTCCGCAACATCTGGTCGCACGCCGTGATCTTCTGCGGCCACTTCCCCGTGGAGGTCGAGACCTTCTCCGAGGAGCGGCTCGACAACGAGTCGCAGGCCGAGTGGTACGTGCGGCAGATGCTGGGCTCGGCGAACATCGAGGGCTCGGTCCTGCTGCACATCATGACCGGGAACCTGTCGCACCAGATCGAGCACCACCTCTTCCCGGACATGCCCTCGCGGCGCTACCGCACGATCGCCCCGGAGATCCGGGACCTGTGCCGCCGCTACGGCCTGCCCTACCACGCCGGCCCCATGTGGAAGCAGTACGGCGGCGTGCTCGCCAAGATCGCGCGCCTGTCGTTCCCCGGCGGCCACAAGACGCTGAGCAAGCGCCGCCTGCGCGCCCTGCCCTTCGGTCGCCGCCGCGCCGAGAGCGTGGGCACCCAGGGCGCCGTGGCGCCCGCGGCTGCCTGACCTCAGTGCGCCATCCGGTGCAGCACGCGCCGGAAACGCCCCGCCGACGCGGGCAGGTCGCCGGGAGGGTCGTCCGTCCCGGCGACCTCGTCCGTCGGCGCGAAGTCTTCGGTCGGCGCCGGTTCCTCGGCGGGCGCTGAACCCCCGGAGTCCTCCGAGGACTCCTCCGACGAGTCCCGGTCGTTCGTGTGCTCTCCGGCCTGCGGCAGCACGACCGTGCCGCCGGCGTAGTCGTCGGCCGGCACGCCGATGAGGGGGTCGTCGCTCTCCGGCGGCGCGGGGGGCGCCGCGCGGGCCGCCGGGTCGCCGTCGGGGTCCTCGGAGCCGGCCGCGCCGTCGTCCGACGGGCTCGCCTCGGTCATCGACCCGGTGTCGCTCTCGCTCATCGCCCGGTTCCCGAACGGGTCGGCATCTTCCGGCGGCCGGTCGCGGGTGATCTCGATCAGCTCGGTGCGGTCCTGGTCCTTCGAGATGCCGTAGCGCTCCATGTCGTCGGCGGTCAGCGACTCGAGGATCGCGGTCTGCGCCTTCTCCGGCAGCGTGTGCAGCACCTGCATCACCCGGTCCTTGCGGCGCTGCACCGCGGGGCGGTCGCCGAGCCCTTCGGTGGGGTCGATCTGCGGGTCGATGTGGTCGACGAGCCCGACTCCGGGCTCGACCCGGTGCGCACCGCGTACCTCAACCAGCTCCTGGTCGACCTCAACACCCAGCTCGACGCCACCATCCTCGTGGTGACCCACCACCTGGGCACGGCGCGCTCGATGCCCGACAACATCGGGATGCTGTTCCGCCGCAACCTCATCATGTTCGGCCCGCGCGAGGTGCTGCTGACCTCGGAGGAGCCGGCGGTGCAGCAGTTCCTGCAGGGCCGGCGGATCGGGCCGATCGGGATGAGCGAGGAGAAGGACTCCGGCCAGATGGAGGCCGAGATGGCCGAGCTGAAGAAGAAGGGCGGCTCGGCGGACTCCGAGGAGTCGTTGGATGATCTCGGGGTCGAGCACCAGCGCCCGCGCGAGCCCGGCGCGCTTCTTCATGCCGCCGGAGATCTCGCCCGGCAGCTTGTCCTCCGCGCCGGACAGCCCCACCAGCTCGAGCTTCTCCATGACGATGTCGCGGATCTCCTTCTCGCCCTTGCGGGTGTGCTCGCGCAGCGGGAAGGCGATGTTGTCCTGCAGGTTCATCGACCCGAACAGCGCGCCGTCCTGGAAGAGCACCCCGAAGAGCTTGCGGATCTCGTAGAGCTTCGACTCCGAGCACCGCACCAGGTCGGTGTCCTGGATGAAGATCGAGCCCTTCTCCGGCTTGAGCAGCCCGATGATGGACTTGAGCAGCACCGACTTGCCCGTCCCGGACGGCCCGAGCAGCGCCGAGATCTCCCCGGCGGGCAGCGTCAGGGTGACGTCGTTCCAGATGTTGGCCTTGCCGAACGACTTGCTGAGGTTCTTGATCCCGACCTCGAGCCCCGCCACGTGTCCTCCGACCACCGCACCGGCCGCGCCGGAACCGGCGCGGGCCGTCGACACCGGCGAGAGAACTCGGGTCCCCGGGAGGGGGCGGGAGGTCCGGGTGGGGGAGCGCCGGCCGACCGGGCCGGACGCCTCCGTGGTGCAGGCGTCGCCGGGGACCGGGGCGGCGTCTCGTCGAGGAGGACGAACCTACGCCGACCGGAGGAGGCGCGCCGGGTGTCCGGAAGAGCTCAGCTCTCCGCGAGCGTCGCGGCCGCACCCCCGGCACGCAGCGCGAGGGCGACCTCGAGGCGCCCGACGGGGTCGTCGAGCACCCCGGCGAACGCCTCCTTGAGCCGCGCGAGGCGGTAGCGGACCGTCTGCGGGTGCACGTGCAGGCGCGTGGCAGCCTCGCCCACGTCGCCGTGCGCGTCGAGCCAGGCCGTCAGCGTCGTCACCGCGCGGTCGCGGGCGGCGGCGGTCATGCGCCGCAGGGGCTCGAGCCGCTGGGCCACGAGGTCGGCGGTGAGCGTGACGTCGGCGTGCAGGAGGAGCACGAGCAGGTGGTCCTCGCTGCGCACGAGGCCCTCGCCCGGCAGCTGGCCCTCGAGGTGCAGCGCCCACGCCGCCCGCGCGCGGGTGACGGTGCGCGTGACCTGGTCGGGCGCGACGGTCGGCCCCAGGAGCCCGTCGGTGCCGCGCAGTGCGTCGGCGAGCGCGTCGGCGCGTCCCGGCCCGTCGGGGTCGGGCACGAACAGGACGCCGACGCGGTCGACCACGGACGCCGCGACATCGGGGGGCAGGCGCCGGCACACGGTGCCCAGCGACTCCTCGGCCAGCACGAGGGCGGCCACGGACTTCGGCACCGGCCAGCCGGCCTCCCGCGCCAGCGCCTCGAACTCCGCGGCCTCGGGCGCGGGTGCCCGGCACAGGCGCTCGACCAGCGCGTGCTGGCGGGCCTGGCGTGAGCCGGCGGCCAGCGACTGCTCGTAGGCGTAGCCCGACACCGAGGCGGCGGCGAGCTGCTCGATGTAGGCGAAGAGGGCCTCGGCGAGCCGGAAGATCGCGTCGGGCTCGAGGCCGTGGTCGTCGCCCGACGCCGCGATGCGCCGCCAGAGCACCCGCGAGCCGATGCGGTAGGCGCTCTGCAGCGCGTCCATGGTCCGGCCGTGGCGGTGCTCAACGCGCCCGAGCTCGAAGTAGACCCGGGTGTCGGGCAGCGCCGCGTCGGTGCCGAGCAGGTCGAGGAACTGGTCGAGGGCCACCGACACGCCCAGGCGCAGGCGGCGGCCGAACTCGCCGTCCATCGACAGCGCGTACTCGGCGACCTCGGCGCGCACCGTCTTGATGATCTCGTCGCCCGCGTCGAGGACGACGGCCTCGAGACGCTCGCGCGCGGTCGCCGGCACCGCGGCCCACGGATGGGGCCGGGGCGCGTCCTCCGCCGCCTCGCACAGCCCGTCGCTCACGGCGTCCAGTGTGGCAGGAACCGACGGCGCCGGGGGTGGAGGCGACTCACCGGCCCCGGGACCGCGCGGCCGGGTCACCGCAGGAGAGATGATGACGGGGTGCGGATCCCACGTGCCCTGCTCGCGGCGCTGCGGGCGCCGGGGGCGGGGCCCGCGCTGGTGGTGGGCGGGCTGTCGGTGCTGGTGGCCGCCTCGGGCCTGCGGCCGGTGACGCGGCGCTGGCCGGCCGCCCTGCTCGGCAGCCTGCTGTCCGCCACGGCCACCGAGGTCCCGCGCGCCACCGCCCTGCTCGCCGGCGCGGCCGCGGCGGACGCGGCGGGCCGCGGGGCCTGGCGCCACCCGGCCGGCCGCGTCGGGCTCGGCGCGACGGCCGTCGCGGTGGCCGTGCTGCTGGGGCTCGACCGCCGCGCCCGCGCCGACGCCGAGGGGCTCACCGACGCCCTGCGCGCCGAGCTCGGGCCCCTGGAGCTGCCCGCTCGGGGCCGGGTCCTGCGCCGGATCCTGCGCGCGGTGCTCGCCCGCCGCCGCTACGCGACGGCCCGCGACGTCGCGTACGGGCCGGACCCCGCCAACGTGCTCGACGTCTGGCGCCACCCCGCCCTGCCCCGCGACGCGCGCGCGCCCGTGCTGCTGCAGATCCACGGCGGCGCCTGGTCGTCGGGCAGCAAGGCCGCGGACGCGCACCCGCTGATGGCGGCGATGGTGGGCCGCGGCTGGGTGTGCGTCAGCGTCGACTACCGCCTGGGCCCCGCCGAGCGCTGGCCGGCGCAGATCGTCGACGTCAAGCGGGCGCTGGCCTGGACCCGCGCCCACATCGGCGAGCACGGCGGCGACCCGGACCGCATCGCGATCACCGGCGGCTCGTCCGGCGCCCACCTCGCGGCGCTGGCGGCGCTGACCCCCGGCGCGTGGCAGCCCGGGTTCGCCGACGTCGACACCTCGGTGGCCGCCGCGGTCTGCCTCTACGGGATCTACGACCTGACCAGCGACGACGGCAGCGGCACGCTCGACGAGCTGCTGGCCGAGACGATGATGCCCACGGCGCTGGACGAGGACGCCCACCCCTACGTCGCCGCGTCACCGGCGGCACGCGTGCACCCCGGCGCCCCGCCGTTCATGGTGCTGCACGGCACCGGCGACGCGATCGTCGTGCCCGCCCAGAGCGCCGCCTTCGTCGCGCGGCTGCGGGCGGTGTCGCACGCCCCGGTGGTGCACGCCGAGCTCGCGCACGCCCAGCACGGCTTCGACCTCGTGCCCACCGCCCGCACGCTCGCCGCGGTGCGGGCGATCGCGGCGTTCCTGGAGACGGTCGTGGGCCGCGGCGTGCGGGGGCCCGGGGCCGAGGACGCGGCGGCCCGGCCGGATCCGGCACTCGCGAACGCTCGATAGGCTCGGTGCGACCACCGCCCGCGATCCCGGAGTCCACCCGTGTCCTCGCCGCCCTTGCCCCTCCCCACCGTCGCCGACAGCGTGCGGGTGACGGCGGGCACCACCGCGGGGCAGGCGGTCCGCGACGCGGGGCTGCCGTCGTCCGGCCCGCAGGCGGTCGTCGTCGTGCGCGCCCCCGACGGCGTGCTCAAGGACCTGGCGTGGACGCCGGACGAGGACGTCGACGTCGCGCCGGTCCCCGCCGACACCGACGACGGCCGCGCCGTGATCCGCCACTCGGCGGCGCACGTGCTGGCCCAGGCGGTGCAGCAGCTCTTCCCCGAGGCCAAGCTCGGCATCGGCCCGCCGGTCACCGACGGCTTCTACTACGACTTCGCCGTCGACCGGCCGTTCACCCCCGAGGACCTCGAGGCCCTCGAGAAGGCGATGCGCAAGATCGTCAAGGGGAAGCAGCGCTTCGTGCGCCGCGAGTACGCCTCGCTGGACGCCGCCCGCGAGGAGCTGGCCGGCGAGCCGTTCAAGCTCGAGCTGGTGGACCTCAAGGGCACCACCGCGGACGACGACTCCGAGATCATGGAGGTCGGCGCCGGCGACCTCACGGCGTACGACAACGTCCACGCCCACACCGGCGAGCGGGTGTGGGGCGACCTCTGCCGCGGCCCGCACATCCCGACCACCGGCTACATCCCGGCGTTCAAGGTCCTGCGCTCGGCCGCGGCCTACTGGCGCGGCGACCAGCGCAACGCCCAGCTCCAGCGCATCTACGGCACGGCGTGGGAGAGCCAGGAGGCCCAGGACGCCTACCTGGAGCGGGTCGCCGAGGCCGAGCGCCGCGACCACCGCCGCCTGGGCAGCGAGCTCGACCTGTTCAGCTTCCCGGACGAGATCGGCTCCGGGCTCGCGGTGTTCCACCCCAAGGGCGGGATCATCCGCAAGGAGCTGGAGGACTACAGCCGCCAGCGCCACGCCGAGGCCGGCTACGAGTTCGTCAACACCCCGCACGCCACCAAGGGCGACCTGTTCCAGACCTCGGGTCACCTCGACTGGTACCGCGAGGGCATGTTCCCGGCGATGCACCTCGACGCCGAGTACGGCGAGGACGGCGAGGTCAAGCGCCAGGGGATCGACTACTACCTCAAGCCGATGAACTGCCCGATGCACAACCTGATCTACCGGGCGCGCGGGCGGTCCTACCGCGAGCTGCCGCTGCGCCTGTTCGAGTTCGGCACGGTCTACCGGTACGAGAAGTCGGGCGTGGTGCACGGCCTGACCCGGGCGCGGGGCTTCACCCAGGACGACGCGCACATCTACTGCACGCGCGAGCAGATGCGCGACGAGATCCGCTCGCTGCTGCAGTTCGTGCTCGACCTGCTGCGCGACTACGGCCTCGACGACTTCTACCTGGAGCTCTCCACCCGCAACCCCGAGAAGTCGATCGGGTCGGACGAGGCGTGGGACGAGGCCACCGAGGTCCTGCGCGAGGTGGCCGAGGGCGCCGGGCTCGACCTCGTGCTCGACCCGGGCGGCGCCGCGTTCTACGCGCCGAAGATCTCGGTGCAGGCCAAGGACGCCATCGGGCGCACCTGGCAGATGTCGACCATCCAGGTCGACCTCATGCTCCCGGACCGCTTCGACCTGGAGTACACGGCGGCCGACGGCTCGCGGCAGCGGCCCGTGATGATCCACCGCGCGCTGTTCGGGTCGATCGAGCGCTTCTTCGGCGTGCTCACCGAGCACTACGCCGGCGCGTTCCCGGCCTGGCTCGCGCCGGTGCAGGTGGTGGGCATCCCCGTCTCGGGCGACCAGGCCGACTACGTGCGCGACATCGCCGCGCGGCTGCGGGGCCACGGCCTGCGGGTCGACGTCGACGACTCCGACGACCGCATGCAGAAGAAGATCCGCAACCACACCCTGCAGAAGGTGCCGTTCCTGATGCTCGCGGGCGGCAAGGACGCCGACGCCGGCGCCGTGTCGTTCCGCTTCCGGGACGGGTCGCAGCGCAACGGGGTGCCGGTGGACGACGCCGTCACGGCGCTGGTCGACTGGGTGCGGCGCCGGGAGAACGCCTCGCCCGACGCGGACCTGTTCGCGCCCTGATGGCGGAGCAGGCCGACCACCCGGGCGAGCTCGACGAGCTGTGGGGCGCCGGAACGCCCGACGGGTTCCGCCGGCTGTGGGCGCCGCACCGCATGGCCTACATCGCGGGGGAGACCGGCACCGGCCAGGTCGACGGCGGCGGCTGCCCCCTGTGCCGCATCCCGACGCTCGGCGACGACGAGGGTCTGGTGCTGCACCGCGGGACCCGGGTCTACGCGGTGCTCAACCTGCACCCGTACAACCCGGGCCACCTCATGGTCGTGCCCTACCGGCACGTCGCCGGGCTCGACGAGCTCGACACCGAGGAGTCCGCCGAGCTGATGGCGGTGACGCAGCAGGCGGTGCGGGCGCTGCGCGCGGTCGCGTCCCCGCACGGCTACAACGTCGGCATCAACCTCGGGCACGTGGCCGGCGGGTCGCTGGCCGACCACCTGCACCAGCACGTCGTGCCCCGCTGGGGCGGCGACGCCAACTTCATCACGGTGATCGGGCAGACCAAGGTCATCCCACAGCTGCTGGCCGAGACCCGCGCGAGCCTGGCGGCGGCGTGGCCGGCTCCCGGGGCGGGGGACGCGGCGTGATCAACGAGTGGGCCCGCGCCGCCCTCAAGGGCGGCGTCGAGCCCGCCGCGGCGTGGCTGGTGCGCCGCGGCGTGCACCCCGACGCGGTCACGGTGACCGGCACCGCGCTCTCCACCGGTGCCGCGCTGTGGCTGATCCCCACCGACCACCTCGTCGCGGGGGCCATCGTCGTCGCGGTGCTGGCCATGCTCGACGTCGTCGACGGCGCCATGGCCCGCGCGCGGGGGGTGAAGAGCCCGTTCGGCGGGGTGCTCGACTCGGTGTGCGACCGGCTCGTCGACGGCGCGGTGTTCGCCGGCATCACGTGGTGGGCGGCCGAGCGGGAGCTCTGGCTGCTGGTCGGGCTGGCGCTGACGTGCCTGGTCACCGGCCAGCTGATCTCCTACATCAAAGCGCGCGCGGGCGAGGCCGGGCTGCGCGCCGACGGCGGGCTCGTCGAGCGCGCGGAGCGGCTGATCCTCGGGCTGCTGGGCGTCGGCCTCGTCGGGCTCGGCGTGCCGTACGCCCTGGACATCGCGCTGGGGTTGCTCGCGGTCGGCTCGGTGATCACGGTCGGGCAGCGGGTCGTGGCGGTGTGGCACAGCGCGCGCGAGCAGTACGGCGCGGCCACCGGGCACACGCCGGGGCGGGCGTCCGCCGACCAGACTGTCGAGCGGCCCACCGACGGACCGGGGGCCTCGGCGTGACGGACGTGGTGACCCCCGCCCCGGTCACCGAGGGCGCCTCGTCGCCCGGCGAGCGGGCCGCCGCCCTGGGCTACGCGGCGGGCTGGCGGGTCGTGCGCGCGCTCCCGGAACGGGTGGCGCGGTGGGCCTTCGCCCACGGCGCCGACCTCGCCGCCCGGCGCGGCGGGCGCGGCACGCGGCGCCTGCGCGCCAACCTCGCCCGCGTCCGCCCCGACGCCGACGAGGCCGAGCTCGACGCGCTGACCGCCGCCGGCCTGCGCTCCTACGCGCGCTACTGGCGCGAGGCGTTCCGGCTGCCTGGGATGGACCACGCGGAGCTGGCCCGCCGCCTGGACCCGCTGGTCGAGGGCCAGGAGCACCTCGACGCGGCGCTCGCGAGCGGGCGCGGGGCGGTCGTGGCGCTGCCCCACTCCGGGAACTGGGACATCGCCGGGCTCTGGCTCGTCGCGCATTCGGGACGCTTCACGACGGTGGCCGAGCGGCTGCGGCCCGAGTCGCTCTACGAGCGCTTCGTGGCCTACCGCGAGTCACTGGGCTTCGAGATCCTGCCGATGACCGGCGGCGAGCACCCGGTGCGCGGGCTGCTGCGGGCGCTGCGCGCGGGGCGGGTGGTGTGCCTCGTGGCCGACCGGGACCTGTCGGCGCACGGGGTGCCCGTGACGTTCTTCGGCGGGCGGGCCTCGATGCCCCCCGGCCCGGCGTCGCTCGCGGCGACCACCGGCGCGGCCCTGTTGCCCGTGGGGCTGTGGTTCACCGACGACCCGGTCGCGGGGGAGGGGTGGGGGTTCCGCATCCACCCGCCGGTCCCGGTGCCCGACCGCGCCGCGGTGCCGGCAGCGACCCAGCGGATCGCCGACCACTTCGCCGCCGACATCGCCGAGCACCCCACCGACTGGCACATGCTCCAGCGCATCTGGATCGACGAGGACTGAGGCCCCGACGCCCGTCGGCGCCGATGAACGCCCCATGACGTGACGCAGAGCACACGCGGGCGCGCTAGAGTTCATCGCGTGAACACGGTGTCGCGGCCCGGGTCGCCCGCCGGGCTGCGCGACGCCAACCGCCGGCGGGTGCTGGAGGCGGTGCGCGGCGGGGGCGCGCCCACCCAGGCGGAGATCGCCGCGGTCACGGGCCTCGCGCCCGCGACCGTGTCCAACATCGTCCGCGACCTCGCCGCGGCCGCCCGGGTGGAGGCGGTCGACGAGGTGCGCGCCGGGCGCCGCGTGCGGGCCGTGCGCCTCGTTCGCCGTACCGGCGTGGTCGCCGGGATCGACTTCGGCCACCGCCACGTCCGCGTCGCCCTGGCCGACGTCGCCGACGCCGCCGGCGCCTCCGGGCACCCCGCGCCGCCGGAGACGGCCGAGGTCCGCGCCGACCTGCCCGACGCCCACGGCGTGGCCGACGGGCTCGCCACCGCCTCGCGCCTGCTCGACGAGGTGCTCCACCGGACCGGCACGCGGCGGGCCGCGCTGCGCGGAGCGGTGGTCGGCCTGCCCGCCCCGCTGGACCTCGCCACCGGGGCCGTCGGCGCGTCGGGGGTGCTGCCCGGGTGGGTCGGCGTGCCGGTCGCCGGGCGGGTCGCCGAGCACCTCGGCGTGCCCAGCTGGGTGGACAACGACGCCACGCTCGGGACGCTCGCCGAGCAGCGCTGGGGCGCGCTGCGCGGGGTGGACGACGGCCTGTTCCTCAAGCTCTCCGACGGTGTCGGAGCGGGCCTGGTGCTGGGCGGACGCCTCTACCGCGGCCCGGACGGCACCGCCGGCGAGATCGGCCACGTGGCCGTCGATCCCGGCGACCGCTTCGCCGCCGTCTGCCGCTGCGGGCACCGCGGGTGCCTCGAGACGGTGGTCTCGGCCCGCACGGTCATCGCGGTGCTCGAGCCGCTGCTCGGTACCCCGCTGACGATCGCCGACGTCGTGGCCCGCGCCCACGAGGGAGACGCTCCGGCGCGCCGCGTGCTCGCCGACACCGGGCACCACGTGGGGGTGGCGATCGCCGGGCTCGCCACGGTGCTCACGCCGCGGCGCATCGTGGTCGGCGGCGAGCTCGCACACGCGGGCGCGCTGCTGCTCGATCCGCTGCACGCGGCGCTCGCGGCCGCCGCGGTGCCCGGCACCACGCGCACCGCCGAGGTCGTCACCGCCGAGCTCGCCGAGCACGCGCCCGTCCTCGGGGCGCTCGCGCTCGCGCTCGAGCGGTGCGCGGTCACGCTGTAGGACCCCGCAGGCCCCCGTCCGCGCACCCCCGCGCACCCGCTCGGTCCAGCGCCCGCGGCGTTCCGGCCCCGTCGCCACGGACTGGTGCCGCCCACCTGGCGCGCGGGCCACCCGTCCGCCAAGATCACGGCGCTGTGTTCATCCGTTGACGGCGTGTGCGCGCGGACCTAGCCTGTGGCTCGCATCACATGACGCGGCGCCCCGACGATGCAGCCCGATCTCCGCGGAGGCCCTGGTGACCGTCCCCCCGACCGCTCCGGCGGACCGGTTGCCGCACGCGCTCGACGCCCCCGAGGTGTCCGAGAGGCTGCGGGGACGACGTCCGGCGGTGTTCCTCGACTACGACGGCGTGCTCAGCCCGATCGTGCCGCGACCCGAGGACGCGATCATGACCCCGGAGATGCGCGAGATCGTGCGCGCGCTGGCCGCCCGCTGCCCGGTGTGCGTCGTCTCGGGGCGCGACCGCACGGTCGTCGCCGAGCTGATGGGCCTCGACGACCTCGTCATCGCCGGCAGCCACGGCTTCGACATCCACGACCCCGCCCGGGGGGTCATCGAGCACGAGGCCTCCCGCGGCTGGGAGGACCTCGTCGCCGAGGTCACCGAGCGGGTGCGCACGGGCGCCGCGGAGATCGAGGGCACGCAGGTGGAGCCCAAGCACGCCTCGGTCGCCCTGCACGACCGCCACGTCGCCGACGCCGACCGGCCCCGGGTCGCGGAGCTGGTCGAGGCCGTCCTCGGCGAGCACACCGGGCAGCTGCGGGTGACGCCGGGCAAGTTCGTCCACGAGATCCAGCCGAAGATCGACTGGAACAAGGGCAAGGCCGTCGAGCACCTCGTCGGGGTGCTCGACCTCGACCGCCCCGGCCCCGACGGCCGGCCCACCGTCCCGATCTACCTCGGCGACGACATCACCGACGAGGACGCCTTCCGCGCCCTCGCCACGCGCGGACGGGACGGTGATCACCGGGAGCCCGGGCTGGGCATCCTCGTGATCGACCCGGCGGACGCGCCCGACCGGGAGACCTCGGCGACGGCGGTCCTGGCCACCGTCGACGAGGTCGGCCGCTTCCTCGACGCCCTGGCGCGCTGACCGCATGAGTCCGACGACCCCGCCGCCCGCTCCCGCAGTACGGAGACGTCCGTGACGACGACGACCGAAGACCAGACCCCCAGCACCACGACCGGCGGCGCCACCGCCCCGGCGACGCCCGAGGCGCTGCCCGGCGGCGCCGTCGCCGACGGCACCACCCTCGTCTGGAGCGGCTTCGAGCCCGACGACGAGGGCCTGCGCGAGGCGCTGACCAGCACCGGCAACGGCTACTTCTGCACCCGCGGTGCCGCGGAGTGGGAGGACACTGACGCGCCGACGCACTACGCCGGCACCTACGCCCACGGCGCCTACAACCGCGAGACGACCATCCTCGGCGGGCGCCCGGTGCTCAACGAGGACCTGGTCAACCTGCCGAACTGGCTGGTCCTCAAGGTGCGCATCGAGGGCGAGGACGCGGTCCGCCTCGACAACGTCGAGGTGCTCGAGTACCGCCACACCTACGACATCCGCACCGCGACCGTGGGCCGCGAGTTCCGCTTCCGCGACCGCCAGGGCCGCGAGACGACGCTGCGCAGCCGCCGCTTCGTCTCCATGGCGCACAGCCACCAGGCCGCGATGGAGTGGACGCTCACCGCAGAGAACTGGTCGGGCCGGGTCGGGATCGTCTCCGCGATCGACGGCCGCGTCGACAACGACATGGTGGCGCGCTACCGCGACCTCGAGGGCCGCCACCTCGACCCCGTCACCCCGCGGACGTTCGGGCCCGAGATCATCGCGCTCAAGGTCCGCACGCGGCAGTCGAACCTCTACGTCTCCGAGGCCGCCCGCACGCGGGTCTACCGGGGCCGGGGTCGCGGCTGGGAGCAGGTCGAGCCGGCCCGCACGCTCCACCAGATGAACGACTACGTGCAGCAGGTGCTCGACCTCGACATCACCGAGGGCGAGACCGTGCGGGTCGAGAAGATCGTCGCGTTCTTCACCAGCCACGACAACGCGATCACCGAGACGCTCACCGCCGCCGGCCGGCACGTGGAGCGGTACCCGGACTTCGCCGGCTGCCTCGCCGAGCACGTCGACGCCTGGGACGAGTACTGGGACGTCTGCGACCTCGAGGTGCCCCACGAGCCGCAGATCCAGCTGCTGCTGCGCTTCCACATGGCGCACGTCCTGCAGGTCTGCTCGCGCCACACCGCCCGCCACGACGCCGGCGTCCCGGCCCGCGGGCTCAACGGCGAGGCCTACCGCGGGCACGTGTTCTGGGACGAGCTCTATGTCTACCCATTCCTCAACTACCGGCTCCCCGAGATCACCCGGGGCCTGCTGATGTACCGCTACCGGCGTCTCGCCGAGGCCCGCGCGGCGGCCGAGGAGGCGGGCTACAAGGGCGCGATGTTCCCCTGGCAGTCGGGCAGCGACGGCACGGAGGAGACGCAGGTCGTCCACCTCAACCCGCTCTCGGGCCAGTGGGACCCCGACCACTCGCACAACCAGCGCCACGTCAACGCCGCGATCTTCTACAACGTCTGGCAGTACTACCAGGCCACCGACGACCTGGAGTTCCTGCGCGACTACGGCGCCGAGCTCATGCTCGAGATCGCCCGGTTCTGGGCCTCGATCGCGCACAAGAACCCGAACACGGGCCGCTGGGAGATCCACGGCGTGATGGGGCCCGACGAGTTCCACGAGCGCTACCCCGGCGCCACCGAGGGCGGGCTGCGCAACAACGCCTACACCAACGTCATGGTGGCGTGGATCTGCTCGACCGCGCCCAAGGTGCTCGCGCTGCTGCCCAAGAGCCGCCGCCGCGCCCTGCGCAGCCGCCTCGGCATCACCGACGACGAGATCGCGCGCTGGTCGGAGATGTGCACCTCGATGGTGGTGCCGACGCACCGCGACGACGACGGGCACCCGGTGATCACGCAGTTCGAGGGCTACGAGGCCCTCGACGAGCTCGACTGGGACGGCTACCGGGCCAAGCACACGAACATCCAGCGGATGGACCGCATCCTCAAGGCCGAGGGCGAGGACCCCGACCGCTACAAGCTCGCCAAGCAGGCGGACGCGGTCATGCTGTTCTTCCTGTTCGGCGACGACGAGCTACGGGAGATCTTCTCCCGGCTGGGCTACGACGAGATCGCCCAGGACGAGGAGCTCGCGCGGCGCACCATCGCCTACTACGACCGGCGGACCTCGCACGGGTCGACGCTCTCGCTCGTCGCGCACGCCGCGGTGCTCGCCGGCATCGACCCCGAGAGCTCCTGGGAGCGCTTCCTCGTCGCCGTCGAGTCCGACATCGGCGACGTGCAGGGCGGCACCACCAAGGAGGGCATCCACATGGGGGTCATGTCGGGGACCCTCGACCTCCTGCAGCGGGCCTACCTCGGCGCCGGTGCCCGCGACGGCGTGCTCACCTTCGCGCCGCGGCTGACCCTGCGCCTCGACGGGCTCGCGCTCTCGCTGGTGTTCCAGGGCACGACGCTGCGCGTCTCGGTCTCCGGCGGCGAGCTGACCGTCGCCGTGCAGTCCGAGGGCTTCAGCCACCCGGTGCGCATCGGGCTCGCCGACGAGGTCCGCGAGCTCGGCGCCGGCCAGGAGTGGACCGTGCCGCTGGACCGCACCGGCCGGATCGTGCCGTCCGGCGCCCGCCGGTCCGCGGACGCGGTCACGGCCGGCGGCACGGCCGGCGGCACGGCCGGGCCCGAGGGTGCCCACGACGGATCGCAGGGCCACGACCACGGAGGGAACGGCGCATGAGCGGCTTCACCGGAGCGATCTTCGACGTGGACGGTGTCCTGGTCGACTCCCCGCACGAGGAGGCGTGGCGCGAGTCGCTGCGCGAGCTCATGGAGGGCCCCTGGGCCGACATCGCCGGCCAGACGAGCTACTCGCCGGAGAAGTTCACCTCGGCGGTCTACCACGAGCGCATGTCGGGCAAGCCGCGCAAGGCCGGCGCCACCGCGGCGCTCGAGTACTTCGGCGTGCCCGACATCGACCGGCGCGTGCAGGAGTACGGCGAGCACAAGCAGGAGATGATCATCCGGCTGATCTCGGAGGGCCGGTTCTCGGCCTACGACGACGCCGTGCGCTTCGTGCTGGCCGTCCGCGACGCGGGCATCCCGGTCGCGGCCGCGTCCTCGTCGAAGAACGCCAGGATGTTCCTCGAGAAGATCGACCTGACCCGCTTCGGCGGCACCGGCAACCTGCACCAGGTCTTCGACGTCGACGTCTCCGGCCGCGACTTCGCCCAGGGCAAGCCGCACCCGGAGATCTTCCTGACGGCCGCGAGCGAGCTCGGCGTCGAGCCCTCGGCCGCGTTCGTGGCCGAGGACGCCGTCAACGGCATCCAGGCGGCGAAGGCCGGCGGCTTCTCCGCGCTCGGGGTCTCGCGGGCCGACGACGTCGACGCGCTCGCCGCCGAGGGGGCCGACGTCGTCGTCACCGACATGGGCGAGATCGACCTCGCCGCGCTCGGGCGGGGTGAACTGGTGACCAAGTCATGAGCGACCTGACCGTCGGCGTGGACGTCGGCGGCACCAAGATCGGCGCCGGCGTCGTCGACGAGGACGGCAAGCTCATCGCCTCGACCCGCCGCGAGACGCCCGCCACCGACACGGCCATGGTGCTCGAGGCCATCGGCGACGCGGTGCGCGAGCTGCAGGTCGCCCACCGGGTCGTGGCCGTCGGCATCGGCGCCGCGGGGTTCGTGGACGCGGGCCGGGCCAAGGTCATGTTCGCGCCCAACCTCGCGTGGCGCGACGAGGACCTCGGGGGCGAGCTGACGTCGCGGCTCGGGCTCCCGGTGGTGGTCGAGAACGACGCCAACGCGGTGGCGTGGGCCGAGTCGCGGTTCGGCGCCGGGCGCGACCACGACGACCTGGTGGCCATCACCGTCGGCACCGGCATCGGCGGCGGCCTGGTCACCAACGGCCGGCTGCTGCGCGGCGGGTACGGCGTGGCCGCCGAGATCGGCCACGTGACGATGGTGCCCTACGGGCGGCGCTGCGGCTGCGGCCTGCAGGGCTGCTGGGAGCAGTACGGCTCCGGCCGGGCGCTGGTCACCGAGGCCCGGGAGATCGCCCGGCACTCGCCGGCGTTCGCGTCGGGCCTGCTGGCCGCGGCCGGCGGGGACCCGGAGGCGATCACCGGGGAGATGGTGACCGCGAACGCCCAGGAGGGCGACGTGGGCGCCCTGCACTGCTTCGACGAGATCGGTCGATGGATCGGGCTGGGCCTCGCCCAGCTCGCGGCCGTGCTCGACCCGTCGCTGTTCGTCATCGGCGGGGGGGTGTCCGCCGCGGGCGAGGTGCTGCGCGAGCGGGTGGAGAACGTGTTCCGCGCCAACCTCACGGGCCGGGGGCACCGGCCCGTGGCGGAGGTGCGGCTCGCGGAGCTGGGTTGGGAATCAGGGATGGTCGGCGCCGCCGACCTCGCCCGCACGAAGTACGACAGCGCCGTCCCGGGGAGTGACCGATGACCAGTCCAGCAACCGGGCCGGGTACGCCCGGCTCACGGGAGAAGACGACCGCCAAGGCGATCCTCATCTCCATCGTCGCCGCCGTCGGCGGCTTCCTCTTCGGCTTCGACTCCAGCGTCATCAACGGTGCCGTCGACGCCCTCAACGACCAGTTCGGCCTCCAGGACAGCCCGCTGCTGTCCGGCTTCGCGGTGGCCTGCGCCCTGCTCGGGTCGGCCGTCGGCGCGTGGTTCGCCGGCCCCGCCGCCGACCGCTACGGCCGCGTCCGGGTCATGCTCATCGCGGCCGCGCTGTTCGCGATCAGCTCGATCGGGTCCGGTCTGGCGTTCGCCGTCTGGGACCTCATCATCTGGCGCATCCTCGCCGGCGTCGGCATCGGCATCGCCTCGGTGATCGCCCCCGCCTACATCGCCGAGATCGCGCCCGCCCACATCCGCGGCCGGCTCGCGTCGCTGCAGCAGATGGCCATCGTGCTCGGCATCTTCGTCGCCCTGCTCTCCGACGCCCTGCTCGCGGGCGTCGCCGGCGGCGCGGCGAACACGTTCTGGCTGGGCCTCGAGGCGTGGCGCTGGATGTTCCTCGTCGGCATCATCCCGTCGGCGATCTACGCGATCCTCGCCCTGCGCATCCCGGAGTCGCCGCGCTACCTCGTGGCCAAGGGGAGGATGGAGGAGGCGGGCCGGGTCCTCGCGCAGGTCCTGGGACAGCCGGTCGACTCGGTCCAGGCCAAGGTCCGCGAGATCGCGGTGACGCTGGAGCGCGAGGAGAAGCCCAGCCTGCGCGACCTGCGCGGGCACGCGGCGGGCCTGCGCCCGATCGTCTGGGTCGGCATCCTGCTGTCGGTCTTCCAGCAGTTCGTCGGCATCAACGTGATCTTCTACTACTCGACGACGCTGTGGCAGGCCGTCGGGTTCTCCGAGAGCGACTCGTTCCTCGCGTCGGTCATCAACTCGCTGGTCAACGTGCTCGCGACGGTCGTCGCCATCCTCATCGTCGACCGGGTCGGCCGGAAGCCGATGCTGCTCGGCGGGTCGGCCGGCATGGTCGTGACGCTGGGGATCATGGCGATCGCGTTCTCGCAGGCCATCGTCACCGTCGGCGCGGACGGCTCCGAGGAGCCGAGCCTGCCCGGCCCCTGGGGCCCGATCGCGCTGGTCGCGGCGAACCTCTACGTGGTCGCGTTCGCGGTCTCGTGGGGACCGGTGGTCTGGGTGCTGCTCGGTGAGATGTTCCCGAACTGGCTGCGTGCCGCCGCGCTGTCCGTGGCCGCCGCCGCGCAGTGGATCGCGAACTTCCTCATCACGGTCACGTTCCAGTCCCTCGCCGACGTCGGCCTGACGCTGGCCTACGGGCTGTACGCGCTCTTCGCCCTCCTGTCCTTCCTGTTCGTGAGCAAGTACGTGCAGGAGACCAAGGGCAAGGAGCTGGAGGAGATGCTCGCCCCGCAGTGAGTCGGCGCTTCGCGCTCGTGAGTGCTCGCCCGTGCCCCGGCACGGGCGAGCACTCACACCCCGCCCAGTACGCTCGCCCCCGCCATGCGCATCGGGATCGTGTGTCCTTACTCGCTGGACGTGGCCGGCGGGGTCCAGGCCCACGTCCTCGACCTGGCGCGGGCCCTGACCGGTCTCGGCCACCACGTCGACGTCCTCGCGCCCGCGGGCGACGACACCCCGGTCCCCGACTTCGTGACGCGGGCGGGGCGCGCGGTCGGCATCCCCTACAACGGCTCGGTTGCCCGGCTGACGTTCGGGCCGGTCTCGCTCGCGCGGGTGCGGCGGTGGCTGCACGAGGGCGGGTTCGACGTCCTGCACGTCCACGAGCCCACGGCGCCGAGCCTGTCGATGCTCGCGCTCGTGGTGGCCGAGGGCCCGGTGGTGGCCACGTTCCACACCTCCACGCCGCGCTCGCGGACCATGACCTTCTTCGAGCCCCTCCTGCGCCCGATGCTCGAGCGGGTCACCGCGCGCATCGCGGTCTCGCCGCTGGCGCGCCAGGTCTACGTCGAGCACCTCGGCGGGGACGCCGTCGAGATCCCCAACGGCGTCGACGTCGCGGCCTTCGCCGACGCCGCGCCGCTGCCGGGGCACCCCCACCACGGCGACGGGGCGACCGTCGGCTTCGTCGGGCGCTACACCGAGCCCCGCAAGGGCATGCCCCTGCTGCTCGAGGCGCTGCGCCCGCTCGCCGAGCGGCGCCCCGACCTGCGCCTGCTCGTCGTCGGCCGGGGGGACGCCGACGAGCTGCGCCGCGAGGCGGGCCCGGTGCTCGCCGACCGGATCGAGCTGCTCGGCGCCGTCGACGGGCCGACGAAGGCCTCGGTGCTGGCGTCGATCGACCTGCTGGCCACCCCGAACTCCGGCGGGGAGAGCTTCGGCGTCGTGCTGGCCGAGGGCATGGCCGCGGGCGCCCCGGTGGTGGCCAGCGACATCGACGCGTTCCGCCGCGTGCTCGGGGACCCACCGGCCGGGGTCGCCGTGCCGTCCGGGGACGCGCCGGCCTGGGGGGCCGCGATCGGTGCCCTGCTCGACGACCCCGCCCGCCGCGACGCCCTGCGCGCCGCCGGGCGGGCCCGCGTCGCGGCGTTCGACTGGTCGGTGGTCGCGGCGGCGGTGCTGCGGGTCTACGAGGTGGCCGTCGCCGCCGACCCGCGGGGTGTCCGCCCCGGGCGGCGCGACCAGGTGGAGCAGGCCGGTGCCCCGGCGCCGCCGGGCGCGGGCGGCGAACTACCGTCCTCGCCGTGACCCTCCTCGGGGCCGGCGGTGTGCTGGTGGTGCTCGTCGCCGTCGTCGTCCTGCTGCTCGTCGCCGTGACCGCCGGCGTGCTGGTGGCGCGGGCCCGCCGCCTCGACCGCCTGCACGTGCGCACCGACGCCGCGGCCGCGGGCCTCGCGGCCGTGCTGGACCGGCGCGCCGCCGTCGTCCGGGCGATCGCCGCGACGGCCGGCCCGGTCGCGCTCGACGACGCCGACCGCCGCGCCCTGCGCACGGCGGCCCGCGCGGTGGGGGCGACGCGCTCCGCCGGCGACGGCGTGCTCGACGCCGAGCGCGAGGCCGCCGAGAACGATCTGACCCGCGTGCTCGCCCGCCTCGACACCGCGGCGCTGCCCGCCGACCTCGCCGCCGAGCTCGCCGACGCCCACGCCCGCGTCTCGGTGGCCCGCCGCGTCCACAACGACGCGGTGCGCGACACCCGGGCGCTGCGCGGGCGCCGGATGGTGCGCTGGCTGCACCTCGCGGGCAGCGCCCCGATGCCCCGCTACTTCGAGATCGCCGAGCCCGGCCCCGACGCCCTGCCCGGCTTCCCCGCCGCGCTGGGGGCGGCGCAGGACGCGGTGCGCGTGGTCGTCGTCGACGGCGACGGGCGGGTGCTGCTCTTCGAGGGCGTCGACCCCGCCCGTCCCGCCGAGACGTTCTGGTTCGCCCCGGGCGGCGGCGTCGCACCGGGGGAGGAGCCACGGGTCGCGGCCGCCCGCACCCTCGCCGAGGAGACCGGGCTGGCCGTCGACCCCGCGCAGGTCCGGGGGCCGCTGTGGGTGCGCGAGGTCGTCTTCGAGGCCGACGGCGTGACCTATGCCGGCCGCGAGCTCTTCCACGCCGTCGCCGTGCCGACCGGCGACATCGACACCAGCGGCTTCACCGAGCACGAGGCGCGCACGGTGCGCGGGCACCGCTGGTGGACCCCCGCCGAGCTGGCCGTGACCCTCGACGTCGTGCACCCCCACCAGCTCCCGGGCCTGCTCGCCGACCCGTCGGCCCTCGAGCCCGGCCCGGTCCCGCTGGCGATCCACTAGACCCCGGCCGTGCACGACGTCACGGGCCGGGCCCGCCGCACGTCCGTACCATCGGGCGACGACGTCGTCGTCCCGTTCGGAGGATCACCGTGACCGAGTCCGCCACCACCACCGGCACCGGAGGGGTCAAGCGCGGCCTCGCCGACATGCTCAAGGGCGGCGTGATCATGGACGTGGTCACGCCGGAGCAGGCGAGGATCGCCGAGGACGCCGGCGCCGTCGCCGTCATGGCCCTCGAGCGCGTGCCCGCCGACATCCGCGCCGACGGCGGCGTGGCCCGCATGTCCGACCCGGACATGGTGCGCGGCATCGTCGACGCCGTCTCCATCCCGGTGATGGCCAAGGCCCGCATCGGCCACTTCGTCGAGGCCCAGGTGCTGCAGTCGCTCGGCGTCGACTACGTCGACGAGTCCGAGGTGCTCACCCCGGCCGACGAGGCGCACCACATCGACAAGTGGGCGTTCACCGTCCCCTTCGTCTGCGGGGCGACCAACCTCGGCGAGGCCCTGCGCCGCCTCGGCGAGGGCGCGGCGATGATCCGCTCGAAGGGCGAGGCCGGCACGGGCAACGTCGTCGAGGCGACGCGGCACATGCGCGCGATCCGCTCGGAGATCCGCGCGCTGTCGCGGATGGACCCGCAGGAGCTCTACGCCGCGGCCAAGGAGCTGCGCGCGCCGGTGGCGCTGGTGCAGGAGGTGGCCGAGTCCGGCCGCCTGCCCGTGGTGCTGTTCACCGCCGGCGGCATCGCGACCCCCGCCGACGCCGCGATGATGATGCAGCTCGGCGCCGAGGGCGTGTTCGTGGGCTCGGGCATCTTCAAGTCGGGCGACCCGGCCCGGCGCGCGGAGGCGATCGTGCGGGCCACGACCTTCCACGACGACCCGGACGTCATCGCCAAGGTGTCGGCGGGCCTCGGGGAGGCCATGGTCGGGCGCACCACCGCGGACATGCCCGACCACGAGCGCCTCGCGACCCGCGGCTGGTGACGGGACACCGACCGATGACCACGCCGGACGAGGCCGACACCGAGACGATGCGCGCCGTCGGCCCCGCCCGGCCACGGGCCGCGCGGGAGCCCGAGCTCGTCGAGGAGCCCGCCCAGCGCAACGGCATGGGCACGCCCGCGCTGGTGCTCGGGCTGCTCGCCGCGGCCACGTGCTGGACCGGGTGGGCGGGCGTCGTGCTCGGCCTGCCCGCGGTCGTCGCCGGCTACCTCGGCGCGCGCCGGGCGTTCCGCAACCTCGCCACGGACGGCGCCGCCTCGCTCGGCGGCCTCGTCGCCGGGCTGGTGGGGCTGGTCGTCGGCGCCGTGATCGTGTGGCCGACGCTGTTCGGCACCGGCGGCTTCGGCGACGGGCTGACCCTCGACCAGTGCATGGCGCAGTCGACGACGGCCCGCGAGATGCACATGTGCAAGTCCCAGCACCTCACCGAGTTCAACCAGCGCTACCCGGGCGCCGCCGAGTAGCGGCCGGTGGCACGATCCCTGCCATGACCAGAGCCTCCCGAGCGGGTGTCGAGACGCGCGACCGCGAGCGTCGCGGGGGACTGGGCACGGTCGCGCTGGCCGCCGGCATCCTCGCCGTGGGCACGTGCTGGCTCGGCTGGCCGGGCGTCGGGCTCGGCCTCGTCGCGCTGGTCGTCGGCTTCGTCGGGGCGCGCCGCGCGTTCCACGACCCGCAGCGCAACGGCGCCGCGTCCCTGGGCGGCTTCGTGCTCGGGCTGGTCGGGCTGATCGTCGGCGCCTGGCTCGTGGTGCCGGGCCTGCTCGGCATCGGCACGTTCGGCGAGGGCCTGACCCTCGACGAGTGCATGGCCCAGGCCCAGGGCCAGCAGGAGGAGCGCATGTGCGCCTCCCAGCACCTCGGCGAGTACCGCGCCCGCTACGGCGACCCGGGCGGCTCGGGGGGATAGTCGGGCCGGGGATCGGTGACCCCCTGGTGTTCCGCACCCGAGCACCAGAGGAGGCCCCGTGAGCGGGCACCAGCAGGAGCACCCCGGCTTCGAGGCGCAGATGACCCCGCCGGCCGACTGCGGCGAGGACAGCTACCGCGGCTCCGGCCGCCTCGAGGGCAAGGTCGCGCTGCTCACCGGCGGCGACAGCGGCATCGGGCGGGCCGTCGCGATCGCGTTCGCCCGCGAGGGGGCCGACGTCGCGTTCGGTCACCTGCCCGTCGAGGAGGCCGACGGCAAGGACGTCGAGCGCCTCGTCACCGAGGCCGGGCGGCGCGCGCTGCGGGTCCCCGGCGACCTCAGCGACCCCCAGGCGTGCCGCGACCTCGTCGCCCGCACCGTCGAGGAGTTCGGGCGCATCGACGTGCTGGTCAACAACGCCGCGTTCCAGATGGTGCGGCCCAGCCTCGAGGACGTGCCCGACGAGGAGTGGGACCGCACGATCGCGGTGAACCTCGACGCGCTCTTCCACGTCACGAAGGCGGCGCTGCCGCACATGGGGCCGGGCGGGTCGATCATCAACACGACGTCGGTGAACTCCGACAACCCGCCGCCCGGGCTCATCGCCTACGACGCCACGAAGGCGGGCATCGCGAACTTCACCGCGGCCCTGGCCCGCCAGTACGGCGAGCGCGGCATCCGCGCCAACAGCGTGGCGCCCGGCCCGATCTGGACCCCGCTGATCCCGGCCACGATGCCCGCGGAGGACGTCGAGGTCTTCGGCCAGGAGACCCCGCTGGGCCGTGCGGGCCAGCCGGCCGAGCTCGCGCCCGTGTACGTCATGCTCGCCTCCGACGAGGCCAGCTACGTCTCCGGCGCGCGCATCGCGGTCACGGGCGGGATCCCGATCCTGTGACCACCTGGGCGCCCCTGCACCTCACGGCGCCGGTCGCGAGCCACGTGTTCGGTGGGCGGGCGATCGCCGAGCGCCTGGGCCGTGAGGGCCTGCCCGAGGGCCGCGTGGCCGAGACGTGGGAGGTCAGCGACGTCGAGGGCATGGCGTCGGTGGTCGCCGCGGGCCCGTGGGCGGGGACGTCGCTGCACTACCTGACCCTGGAGCACCCCGACGAGCTCGTCGGGCGCGGCTGGCGCGGCGACGCGTTCCCGGTGCTGACGAAGTACATCGACGCCGCCGGGATGCTGCCGGTCCACCTCCACGCCGACGACGCCACGGCCCAGCGCCTCGAGGGCACGGCCACCGGCAAGACCGAGGCGTGGCACGTGCTCGAGGCGGCGCCGGGCGCCACGGCGCTGTGCGGCACCCGCCCCGGCGTCGACGCCGACCGGCTGCGCGCGGCGCTGCTGGCCGGCGACTTCGACGCGGTGATGCGCCGGCTGCCGGTGCGGGCGGGGGAGACGATCTACGTGCCGGGCGGGACGCTGCACAGCTTCGGCCCGGACACGCTGGTCTACGAGATCGAGCAGACCTCCGACGTCGTGCAGCACGCGATGCCCTGGCGCATGGAGGACGGCTCAGCCGTGCCGCGCGGGGAGCAGGAGGCCAACGTCGACCTGCTGCTCGCCGAGTGGGACCCCGCGCCCCGCCCGGAGTTCCGGCCGGGGCTGGCCGTGGACGTCGAGGACGGCGTGACCCGCACCGTCCTGACCGCGGGCCCGTACTTCGCGCTCGAACGGTGGCGGGCGGCGGGGACGGCGCGGTTGGGGGTCGAGACCGCGACGGTCCTGTCGAACGTGGGCGCGCCGGTGCGGTTGCGGACCCCGGGGCACGAGGAGGTGCTGGGGCGGGCGACGACGGTGCTGCTGCCGGCGGCGCTGGGGTGGGTGGAGATCGACGGCCCCGCCGACGTGCTCGCGGGGTACCTGCCGGACCTCGAACGCGACGTCCGGGCGCCGCTGCTGGCGGCGGGGTACGGGGCGGATGTGATCGCGGGGCTGGGGGCGGGGCTCGAGGGGTGAGGCGATGAACCTGCTGTTCAGGGCCTTGTCGGGCTGGTAGTATCGAACACACGTTCGACAGCTGGTGGGCGGAGGCGGCGCCGGTCGCGCCTGCTGCGCTGTCGTGGTCGCAGTGGCTGCCGGGCCCGGAGCTGGCCGCCGCGCTGGAGGGTTCGGAGCCGGTCGATCTGGTCGACGACCAGGGGTTCGACGCCGCGGAGCGGCTGGCCGGGTGGGAGGCGCTGGTCGCGTGGGCGAGCGCGCGGCTCTACCGGGAGACCGCGGAGTACCTGCAGGCCCGGCAGGGCCGGGTGCGCGGGGAGGGGCGCGGGGAGCTGGCCGCGCAGGAGGTGGCGATGGAGGTCGCCGCCCTGGCCCGGGTCGCGCCGCGCACCGGCGAGGTGCGGATCCACCAGGCGGCGTTGCTGCTCGAGCGGCTGCCGGGCACGTTGGCGGCGCTGGAGGCGGGCCGGATCTCGCTGTCGCACGCGCGGGTGGTGATCGAGCAGACCGAGCAGTGCTCGGCGGAGACCGCGCGGGCGCTGGACGCGGCGTTGTGGTCGCGGCCGCCGCGGGACCGCACCCCGACGCAGCTGCGGGAGACGGTGCGCCGGCTGTTGGCGCGGATCGACCCGGACGCGGTGCGCCGCCGCCCGGAGCAGGCGCGCCGCGGTCGGGAGTTGCGGTACTGGTCGGACGACGACGGCGCGACCGGGGTCATCCAGATGCGGATGCCCGCCGATCAGGCCCGCGGGGTGTTCGCGGTGGTCGACGCGCTGGCCCGGGCGGCGGGTGACCCCCCGGAGGGCGAGGTGCGGACCCTGGGGCAGAAGCGCTTGGACGTGGCCCGCGACGCCATCCTCGACAGCGCCACCGCCCGCGTCGCCGGCGACTGCGGTGACGGCTGCTGCTGCAGGGCCCAGGACAGCGAGACCAACTCGACCAACCCCGCCGGCGACGCCGCCGAGGACCCCGCCGAAGAGTCCAGCGCGGACCAGGCCGGCACTCCGGCGCCCGGGCGCGACCCGCAGCGCGGGTTGCGCGACGGGGCCGTCTCGCCGGTGCGCACCGAGGTGCGGGTGACGATCGGGTGGGACGTGCTGGCCGGGCTCTCGCAGCGGCCCGCGGAGCTCGAGGGCCACGGCCCGATCCCCGCGGTGCTGGCCCGCCGGCTGGCCGCCGACCCCGACGCCACGTGGCGGCGGCTGCTCACCGACCCGGTCACCGGCACCGCCACCCACCTCGACGCCCACCGCTACCGGCCACCCGCGGCGATGCAGGAGCTCGTGCGCTCCCGCGACCTGACCTGCGCGGCCCCGGGGTGCCGGATGCCCGCCGCGCGCTGCGATCTGGACCATGTCGTGCCCTACGACCACGGCCACCCTGACGGCCGCGGCGGCGCGGGCCGCACCCGCGAGGGCAACCTGCGGCCCTGCTGCCGGCGCCACCACCGCATCAAGACCCTCGGCGACTGGACCGCCGCCCTCGCCCCCGACCCCGACGGCGGACAGACCCCGGTGGTCCTGTGGACCTCCCCGTCCGGGCACCGCTGGTGGGTCCGCTCACCCGAGCTCGAACCACCACCCTGGGAACGCGACCCCCACCTCGACCCCCACCTCGACCCCGACACTGACCCCGACACCGCCGACGCCCACCTCGCCGACCTGCGCAGCGCCGCCGCGTGAGCCGTCACCACGCCCCCGGCGGCCCCGGCCGCGGTTCCTACACTGGAGACGTGAGCGCACCCGTCGGCGTCCTGGCCCTGCAGGGCAACGTCCCCGAGCACCTCGACGCCCTGCGCGCCTGCGGCGCCGACGCCCGCCCGGTGCGCCGCCCGTCCGAGCTGGCCGAGGTCGCCGGGCTCGTGCTGCCCGGCGGCGAGTCGACGACGCTGTCGAAACTGCTCGAGGCCGTCGAGCTGCTCGAGCCGCTGCGCGAGCGCCTGCGCGCGGGCATGCCGGCGTTCGGGTCGTGCGCGGGCATGATCCTGCTGGCGCGCGAGGCCGTCGACGCGCGTCCCGACCAGCACCAGCTCGGCGCCCTCGACATCACCGTGCGCCGCAACGCGTTCGGCCGGCAGGTGCAGTCGTTCGAGGCCGACCTCGCGGTCACCGGCGTGCACGGGGGCCCGGTGCGCGCGGTGTTCATCCGCGCCCCGTGGGTCGAGTCGGTGGGTCGCGGGGTCGAGGTGCTGGCGCGCGTGCCGGGCTCGGTGCGGGGGCCGGCGTCGGGCAAGGTCGTCGCCGTGCGCCAGGGCGCGGTGATGGCGACGGCGTTCCACCCCGAGCAGACCGGCGACGCCCGCCTGCACGACCTGTTCCTGCAGCGCGTGCGCGCTCTGGGTCTCGCGGGCGCACCCAGCCCCGGCTAGGGTGCCGGGTCGTGCGCTACGCCGACCGCCCCACCGTCGAGGCCGCCGTCCACGTCGCCGCGCCCCCCGACCGGGTGTGGCCGCTGGTCCGCGACATCGAGCTCGTCGCCGAGACCTCCGACGAGCTGCAGGAGGCGCAGTGGCTGCCGGCCCCCGAGGGCCCCGCGGACGGCACCCCGCCGGCGGTCGGCCACCGCTTCCGCGGCCGCAACGCCCACCCGCAGGGAGGGGAGTGGGAGACCGTCTCGGAGATCGTCGAGTGCGACGAGGAGCGGGCCTTCGGCTGGGCGGTCATGGACCCCGCGAACCCGTCCGCGCGCTGGCGCTTCACGCTCACGCCCACCGAGGGCGGCACCGAGCTGCGGCAGTGGGCGCAGCTCGGCCCCGGCCCGTCGAACCTGACCGAGGTCATCGAGCGGATGCCCGACAAGGAGGAGCGCATCGTCGCCCACCGGCTGCGCGAGTTCCAGCAGGGCATCGAGCGCACGCTCGCCGGGATCAAGGAGCGCGCGGAGTCGTGAAGCAGAGCTGATGCGCACCGCGACCACCATCGAGGCCTCGGGAGCGCCCTGGGGCGAGACGGTCGACTTCGTCGTCGAGGCCGAGCGCCTCGGCCTCGACGTGTGCTGGGTGGCCGAGGCCTGGGGCTCCGACGCGCCGTCGCCGCTCGGCTACCTCGCGGCGCGCACCGAGCGGCTGCTGCTCGGCTCGGGCGTGGTGCAGGTCGGCACGCGCTCGCCCGCCCTCATCGCCCAGACCGCGCTGACGCTGCAGGAGATGTCGCAGGGCCGCTTCCTGCTCGGCCTCGGCAGCTCCGGGCCGCAGGTCCTCGAGGGCCTGCACGGCGTGCCGTTCGCCCACCCCCTGGGCCGCATGCGCGAGACCGTCGAGGTCGTCCGGGCGGTCATGGCGGGGGAGAAGGTGCGCTACGAGGGCCGCCACGTCGTGCTGCCGCTGCCCGGCGGCGAGGCGCGCCCGATGCGGGTCTCGGTGGCGGCGGACGAGCGCGTCCCGATCTACCTCGCGACCCTCTCGCCGCGCATGCTCCGGCTCACCGGCGAGGTGGCCGACGGCTGGCTGGGCACGAGCTTCGTCCCCGAGGGCGCCGCGACGTCGCTGGAGCCGATGGCCGAGGGCGCGGCGGCGGGCGGGCGGACGCTCGCCGACCTCGACCTGTGCCAGGGCGCCGAGGTCGCCTTCGCCGACGACCCCGCCGACCTCGACGCGATGCTCGACGAGCGCCGCGCCGGGCTCGCGTTCAGTCTCGGCGGCATGGGCTCGGCGAGCCGGAACTTCTACCACGACGCCTACGCCCGCCAGGGCTTCGCCGACGTCGCGGCCGAGGTCCGGGCGCTGTGGCAGGCGGGCCGGCGCGACGACGCCGCGGCCGCGGTCCCGCGCGCGATGGTCGCCGCGACCACCCTGATCGGCACCGAGGACGGGGTGCGCGAGCGGCTCGCCGCCTGGCGCGACGCCGGCATCACCACCGTGCGGCTCTACCCCGCGGGCGCCGACCTCGGTGCGCGGCTCGAGACCCTCGCGCGCGCGATCGAGCTGGTGCACGAGGTCGGCGCGCCGTGAGCGCGTCGGAGCTGCCCTGGCGCGAGCTCGACAGCGGCACGTGCTCGATCGCGCGGACGATGGCGGTGCTGGGCGAGCCGTGGACGGTGCTGGTGGTGCGCGACCTGCTCCACGGCGTCCGGCGCTTCGACGACCTCGTCGCGCACCTGGGCATCGCCCGCACCGTGCTCTCCCGGCGCCTGGCCGTGCTCGCCGAGGCGGGCCTGGTCGAGACCGTCGAGTACCGCGAGCCCGGCCGGCGCTCGCGTCGCGAGTACCGCCCGACCGCCGCCTGCCTCGAGCTGCGCCCGGTGCTGCTCGCGCTCATGACCTGGGGCGACCGCCACCGGCCCGGCCCCGGCGGCCCGCCCGTCGTGGTGCGCCACGACGGCTGCGGGGCGCCGGTCGCGCTGGTGGCGGAGTGCGCGGACGGTCACCGCCTCGCCGCGGAGGACCGGATGCGCACCACGCCCGGCCCGGGAGCCCGTCCGGCCCCCCGAGCCCGGGAAGGCTAGGACGCGGCGTCGGCGACCTTGTCGATCGTCTGCGCCATCTGGTCCTCGGTGACCAGCGGGAAGAAGCCCCGGAACTGCTCGTCCTCGACGCGGCTCCAGTCGTAGACCTGGGTGACCTCGGTGCCGTTGTCCGCCGGCTCGAGCTTCCAGGTCCAGGTGTGGCCCTTGCCCTGGACGTCGCCGAGCTTGTCGGTGTAGCCGTCGAGCGGGTGCAGCTGCGGCGCCCAAGCGATCTCGCGGTCCTGCTCGTAGGTGGTGACGGTGTTGAGCATCTGGTAGTCGCCGAGGGCGTCGTTGCGCATGTTCATGACGAACTGGTCGCCGACGCCGGAGACCGCGCCGTTGCCCTCGACCCCCTGGAGCATGCCGGCGCCGTCGAACTCGTGGTGCCGGGCCGGGGTGGCGAGCAGGGAGAAGATCTTCTCCGGCTTGGCCTCGACGGTGCGGGTGACGGTGATCTGGTCGTCGCTCATGGGTCCCCTCCGAGAAGTCGGTACGCCGTCCACCTGCCCGGCACGCCGACCGTCAAAACGGTTGGGTGCTACCGACCGGGCGGCGCGAGCCGGTAGACCGCGCCGGCCCCGTCGTCGGTGATGTAGACGGCCCCGTCCGGGCCGGGTACCGCCGCGACCGGCCGGCCCCAGCGCGACCCGTCGGGCGCCTGGAAGCCGCCGACGAGCGTGCGCTGGCCGCCGAGGCCCCCGTTCTGCCACGAGTAGAACGACACTTCGGGCGCCCGCGGCGTCTGCCGGTTCCACGAGCCGTGGACGCCGACGAGGGCGCCCTGGCCGTAGGGCGCGGGCAGCTGCGCGCCGAAGGCCAGGCCCAGCGGCGCCGAGTGCGCGCCCATCGTCTGCTCGATCGGGGTCAGCGCACGGCAGTCGAGCGCCCGGCCGTCGGCGTTGGTCTCGGCGTCGGCCACGAACGGCGGGTCCGACGGGTCGAGGGCGCTGTCGGGCACGCCGGGCTGCACGTCCGGGTCCGGGTTGCAGTACGGCCAGCCCAGGTCGCGGCCCGGGTAGAGGCGGGCGAGCTCCTCCGGCGGGTGGTCGTCGACGTAGTCGGGGACGACGCGCCCGCGGGCGGAGCCGTCGTCCTCGCCGTAGGGGCGGTCGTAGGGGAACGGGATGTTGTCGCGGTTGTTCACCGCGGTCCACACCGCGCCGTCCGGGGCGACGGCCAGGCCGGTGCCGTTGCGCACGCCGCGGGCGAAGGGCTCCGCGGGCCCGCCGCCCGGCGGCACCCGCAGGATCGCCGCGCGCTGCGGGGTCGACTCGCGGTCGGCGGGGGAGACGTTGGCGGTGGAGCCCACCGACACGTACACCGAGCCGTCGGGCCCGACGGCCACGCTCTTGAGCGCGTGCGCGTAGGCCCCGCGCAGGTCGGGGCTGCGGGCGTCGGGCAGGTCCTCGACCACGGCCGTCGGGGTGCCGAGCGTGCCGCCCTCGTAGGGGTAGGAGCGCACCGCGTCGCTCTCCGCGACGTAGAGCGTGTCGCCGGAGAACGCCAGGCCGTGGGGCTGGGTCAGGCCGCTGACCAGCGTCGTCGAGGTCGGTCCGCCCGGCCCGGCGACGAGGCGCACGACCTCGCCCGCGCCCGGGCGGGACACGAGCAGGGCGCCGTCGGGGGCGAAGGCCGCGAGGCGCGCACCGTCCACCCGGGCCCACACCGCCAGCGACCAGCCCGCGGGCACGAGCGCCTTGCGCGGGACGTCCAGCGGCTCGGCGCCCATCCCCGGCGGCACCGTCACGGGCGTCTCGACGAGGCCCTCGGTGGCGGCGCCGGCGGGCGCGGGCCCGTCGCCGGGCTGGGCCGACGCCGTGCGGTCCGGGTCCGGGGGGCCGGCGGGCGCGGGGCCGATGGCCGCCTGCCCGCAGGCCGCGAGGAGCGCGGCGGTCGCCGTGGCGACCAGGGCGTGCATCACGCGGCGGTGCGCAGGCATGGCGGCCTCTCGAGAGACGGTGTCCGGGCCCGGGTCCCCACGGACTCCACCACAGCCCCTGTGACGTCGGCCTCCCGGCCCCCGTGGCCGGCCGCCCTCAGCCGCGCAGGATCAGGCAGCTCGAGGTGGCCTCGGCGACCAGCCGCCCGGCGCCGTCGACGAGCTCGGCGCGGGCCAGGGCGGTCGTGCGCCCCGCGTGCACGACGTAGCCGGTGGCGCGGCTGGTGCCGGAGTCGGCGGTGAGGCGGCGCAGGAACTTCACCGACAGGTCGAGGCTCGTGTAGCCGACCCCCGCCTCCAGGGTGCTGTGCACCGCGCACCCGGCCGCCGAGTCGAGCAGCGTCGCGTAGATGCCGCCGTGGACCGAGCCGATCGGGTTGTAGTGGTACTCGGCGGGCTCGAGGGCGAACACGACGCGCCCGTGCTCGACCGACTCCACCCCGGCGCCCACCAGCGTCATGATCGGGGGCGGCGGCAACGTCCCGTCCGCCATGGCCCGCAGGAACGACAGGCCGTCCTGCCCGGTCGCCGCGGCGGCGAGCGTCCGGGGGTCGGACCACTGGTGGGTGCGCTCGCGTGCCGTGCCGTCCATGCCACTCCTGGGTATCGATACGGGACTCAGCCGTCGGGAGCACCGTACCGTCCCCGCACGCGCCGGGGGCTCTCGGTAAGGTGGACCGCTGCGAGACCGAAGGGCGGGAGACCATGAGCGGCCACTCCAAGTGGGCGACCACGAAGCACAAGAAGGCCGTGGTCGACGCGAAGCGCGGCAAGATGTTCGCCAAGCTGATCAAGAACATCGAGGTGGCCGCCCGCACGGGCGGCGGCGACCCGTCCGCCAACCCGACGCTCTACGACGCCATCCAGAAGGCGAAGAAGACGTCGGTGCCCAACGACAACATCGACCGCGCCGTCAAGCGCGGGTCGGGCGCCGAGGCCGGCGGGGCCGACTACCAGGCGATCACCTACGAGGGCTACGCCCCGGGCGGCGTCGCGGTGCTCGTCGAGTGCCTCACCGACAACAAGAACCGCGCCGCGGGCGAGGTCCGCACGGCGATGAACCGCAACGGCGGCGCGATGGCCGACCCGGGCTCGGTGGCGTACCTGTTCAACCGCAAGGGCGTCGTCATCGTCCCCAAGGAGCAGTCCTCGGGCGACCTCGCCGAGGACGACCTGCTGCTCGCGGTGCTCGAGGCCGGCGCCGAGGAGGTCAACGACCTCGGCGAGAGCTTCGAGGTGCTGTGCGAGGCCACCGACCTCGTGCCGGTGCGCACCTCGCTGCAGGACGGGGGCATCGACTACGACTCGGCCGAGGTCTCGTTCGTCCCGTCGATGAACGTCGAGGTGGACGCCGACGGCGCCCGCAAGGTCCTGCGGATCATCGACGCGCTCGAGGACTCCGACGACGTCCAGAACGTCTACGCCAACTTCGACGCCTCCGACGAGGTCATGGCCGAGGTCGGCTGACGCCCGTGCCGCCGGCCCCGTGCGTCGTCGCCGCCCTCAGCGCCGACGACGCCGGCGAGGCGCTGACCGTGCAGTTCGCGGCGTACCTGTCCGAGGCGCGCCGCTACGGCACCACCGAGATCCCGCCGCTGCGCGAGACGGTCGCGCAGCTCGTGGCCGACCTCCAGGACCCCGCGGTACGGGGGTTCGGGGCGTGGATCGGGCCGCGGTTGGTCGGGTCGGTGCGCCTGCGGGGCGCCGGCGTCGGCACGGGCAGCGGGTGCGCGGAGCTGGCGCGCTTCTCGGTGGCGCCCGACGCGCAGGGCCACGGCATCGGGCGCGCGCTGATGGAGCGCGCGCACGCCGAGCTGGCCGCGGGCGACGTCACCTGGCTGGTCAGCGGGGCGCGCAGCGAGGAGAACCTGCGGCTCTACCGCCGCGCCGGCTACGAGGACACGGGACGGCTCGTCGACGCCGTGGGCGTGGAGCTGCTGCGCCTCGAGCGCCTGGCCCCGGGGTGAGGCGCCGGGCGGCGGGCGCTCTCCTCGGGCTCGGCGCGCTGGTCGCGGCGCTGTGGGTGCCGTTCTGGTGGTGGGCGCCGCCGTGGTCGCCGGCCGCGTTCGCCCTGCTCGCGCTCACCCCGCTCGCGGCGGGCGCCGCGCTGCTCCTCGCGGTGCTGGCGGCGGTCCTGCGGCGCTGGGCGACGGCGGCGGTGGCGCTCGTCGCGGGCCTGGTGCTCGCCGGGCTGGTCCTGCCGCGCGCGGTGGGCGACGGCGACCCCGCCGTGGCGGCGGGGGCGGGCAGCGCGCCGGTGGTCGTGGCCACGGTCAACCTGCAGTTCGGGCGCGGGGACCCGGCGGCGGTCGTCGCCCTGGCGCGCGAGCGGCGGGTGGACGTCCTCGGGCTGCAGGAGCTGACCCCCGACGCCGAGCAGCGCCTGGTCGCCGCGGGCCTGCGCGCGGAGCTGCCGTTCACCGTCTCGCGGGCCCGCGACGGGGCGGGCGGCACGGCGCTCGTCAGCCGCCACCCGCTCGCGCCGTCGGGCCTCGTGCTGCGTCCTGCGGAGCTCCCGCCGGTCACCGGCCGGGTGCTGGCGCCGTCGGGACCGGTGGACGTGGTGGTGGCCCACCCGTCGGCGCCGGTGTTCCGCGACGACTCGGCGGGCTGGGCGCAGGAGATCGCCGACCTCCCCGGCCCGGCGGCGGCGACCGACCCGCCGCGGCTGGTGATCGGCGACCTCAACGCCACCCTCGACCACCGGCCCCTGCGCTCCCTGCTGGCCCCCGGGGCCTGGCGCGACGCGGGCGCCGCGCTCGGCGACGGCCTGCGCGGCACCTGGCCGGCCGACACCGTCCTGCCGCCGTTCGCGGCCATCGACCACGTGCTGGTCTCCGGGCCGGCGACGCCGGTGGAGCTGGCCACCCGGCGCCTGCCGGCGACCGACCACGCGGGGCTCGTCGTCACGCTCCTCGTGCGCGACGGGCGCGGCGGCGTCATCCCGGGAGCGTGAGCGCCCGCCCCAGCACGCGGCTCCAGACCGCCCGCTCGTCCTCCAGGTCGGGGAGCGGCGCCTCGAACGGGGTGACCGCCAGCCGGTCGTCGTCGGCGCTCCAGGTGCCCACGACGCGCCCGGCCTCCAGCACCACCGGCGCGATCCACCCGGCGGCGCGGCTGACCTCCTTCCGGTGCGCGGGTGGCACGAGGTCGGGGTCGCCGGTGCCGGCGCCGAGCACGTAGGGGTCGAACGGGCCGAGCAGGCGGGGCCCGGGCGGCGCGGCGGCGGCGAGGTCGTTGAGGTCGGCGGTGCGGGCGTGGCGGGTCTCGCCGTCGACGTCGACCTCGGTGAGCGTCCCGTCGGCGACGAGCCCGGCGAACCAGCGCCGCAGCCGGGCCTTCGGCGTCGCGCCGCGCAGGAGCCAGGCGTCGAACGCGGCCGGGGTCGCGGGGCCGTGCGCGGCGAGGAAGGCGGGGACGACCGTGCGGGCGGCCTCGTCGGGGTCGGGCAGGCCGGGCCAGCCGGGGACGGCGACGCGCGGGCTGGTGAAGGTCACGCGCGGCCCCGCCGGCGGGCCGTGGCAGAGCAGGCCCTGCCAGGCCAGGGGCTTGAGCACCGCGCCCCACCCCGAGCCCAGCGCCTCGGCGAGCCCGGGCTCGCGGGTGTGCGCGACCAGCGCGGCGGTGAGCTCCTCGCGGGTGAGCACGGCGTCGGCGAGCACCTCGGCGGCCCCCGCGGCGAGCGCGTCCATCTGGGCGGCCGTGGCGAACTCGCGCTGCCAGGAGCCCTTGTCCCACGACCGCGCCGAGGCGAGCAGCGCGAGCACCGCGGGCGCCTGGTCGGCGGCCAGCAGGTGCAGCGTGCCGCGCACCGACCAGGTGCGGAGCAGCGCGCCCGTGGCCAGGGCCGCGTCGACCGTCCCGTCGCCGGCCGTGCCGGTAGCCGTGCGCACGGCCACCGCCTGCGCCGCCGCCGACGGGACCTGGGCCTGGACGCCGACGAGGCGACGGGCGATCGCCACCGGGTCGGCGCCGTCGCGGCCGGCGACGTGCTGGCGGCGCAGGCGGAAGCCCCGGACCTGCGGGGCGGTGAGCCTCATGCCTGCTCGAACGACTCCAGCCCCTGGGGCTCGGTGTCGGTGACGTCGACGCCGGTCACCGCGGCGGACGAGGGTCCCTGGCGGGCCCACTCCACCATGCGGTCGACGGCGGCGTCGTCGCCCTCGACGAGCATCTCGACGGTGCCGTCGTCGCGGTTGCGCACCCACCCCGCGACCCCGAGGTCGTTCGCGGCGTCCTCCGCGGCGGACCGGAAGTTGACGCCCTGGACGCGTCCCTGGACGACGATGTGCTTGCTGGTCACTTTGCCCTCCGGGCTCGTGAGCGCTTGCCCGTGTCCTGACACGGGAAAGCACTCACACCTCGACTCGAACACGTGTTCTACTGGTCGGGATGACCGCCGCCTGGACGCCCTCGCTCTTCGGGGGCGGCGCCGACCCCGCCGCCGACCCCGCCGTGGACCCGGCCGTCGTCCCGCGCCGCATCGTCCTGGACGACCGGTCGTGGGTCGACCTCGCCCCCGCCTGGATCGCCGGCGCCGACGCGTGGTTCGACGCGATCGTCGCGCAGGCGCCGTGGGACCAGCGGCGGCGCCGGATGTACGACCAGGAGGTCATGGAGCCGCGGCTGACCTGCGGCTGGCGCGTCGACGAGGCGCCCGGTCCGGCGCCGGCCGTGGCCGCGGCCCTGTCCGCGCGCTACGGCGTGCGCTTCGACCGGGTGTCCGCCAACCTCTACCGGCACGGCGACGACTCGGTGGCCTGGCACGGCGACCGCGTCCGGTACACCCACGAGGCGCCGATCGTCGCGATCGTCTCCCTCGGCGCCCCGCGGCGCTTCGGCCTGCGCCCCCTCGGCGGCGGCCCGTCGCGGCGGCTGACCGTCGCCGGCGGCGACCTGCTGGTCATGGGCGGGCGCTGCCAGCACGACTGGCAGCACACGGTGCCCAAGTGGCCCGGCGCCGGCCCGCGGGTCAGCGTGACGTTCCGGCACGACGACCCCGGCCCGCGGCCCTGACCCCGGCACCTCAGCCCGTGCTCGTCGGCGGCGCGACGCACTCGACGTCCGGGCCGGGCACGCTGGCGGTGTTCTCGACCAGCACCCGCCCGTCGAGCGAGATGCGGCACGTCAGCCGCGAGCCCTCCGGCGCGTCGGCCACCGAGATCCGCATCTTCGGGGCGACCTCGCCGGGGGCGGGCACCTCGTCGCGGAACGGCAGGGTGTCGAACGAGCGCATCTCGTTGCCCGGCAGCTCGCCCTGCAGGACGTAGGCGCCGACCACGGGACCGCTCGGACCCTCGGCCGCGAACTCGAGGTAGCTCAGCGGCTCGTCGGGCGGGGCCGGGTCCGACGAGCAGCCCGCCAGGGCCACCAGCAGCACGCCGGACGCGGCCAGGCCGACCCGGCCGCGTCGCCACCCCACACCTGTCCGTCCACCCATCGCCCGCTCCCCTCGCCTCGCCCGGATGGCGGGGCCGGATGCCCGGACGCTGGGCCGGACGAACCCTCCCGGCGCGGCGGACGGGGGAGCGTCAGATCGGGATCTCGCTGTCGTCGCCCTCGGCGCGCGGCCCGTGGATCCGCCGGTCGGCCTCGTCGATGCGCAGGTCGTTGATGCTCGCCTCGCGCCGGGCCATGAGCCCGTTCGGGGCGAACTCCCAGTTCTCGTTGCCGTAGCAGCGCCACCACTGCCCGTCGGCGTCGCGGCACTCGTACTGGAAGCGCACCGCGATGCGGTGCCCGCTGTAGGTCCACAACGCCTTGCGCAGCGCGTAGTCGTGCTCGCGCTCCCACTTGCGGGTCAGGAAGTCGACGACCTCGTCGCGCCCGGAGACCCACTCGTCGCGGTTCCGCCACACCGTGTCGACGGTGTAGGCCAGGGCGACCTTCTCCGGGTCGCGGGTGTTCCACCCCTTCTCGGCGGCCAGGACCTTCGCGCGCGCCGACTCCTCGTCGAACGGCGGGAAGGGCGGGCGGGGCTCCTCGGTCGGGCTGCTCACGGGTCGTTCCTCCTCGCGGGGCGCGGGACGGGCGACGGTGCCCGGGGGTGCGCGGCCAGCATGCCGGGTCGGCCACGCGCGGTCGATCACGCCCGATCACTCCCGATCACTCCGGATGACACGGGGACACGCCGGGCGCGGGGGACGAGGACGGGCCCGCGGGCCGGCGCCCCGTAGCGTCGCGGTCCATGCGGGTGCTGGGCGTGGACCCCGGGCTGACGCGCTGCGGCCTGGGCGTCGTCGAGGGCGGCGGCGGGCGCTCGGTGCGCGCGGTCGCCGTCGACGTGGTCCGCACCCCGTCGGACGCCGAGATCGCCCAGCGCCTCGGCGCCGTCGCCGACGCGGTCGAGGCGTGGATCGCCGAGCACCGCCCCGACGTCGTCGCCGTGGAGCGGGTGTTCGCCCAGCACAACGTGCGCACGGTGATGGGCACCGCCCAGGTCAGCGGGGTCGTCGCCCTGGTCGCCGGGCGGGCGGGGCTGCCCGTCGCGTTCCACACGCCGAGCGAGGTCAAGGCCGCGGTCACCGGCTCGGGGCGGGCGGACAAGGAGCAGGTGACGACGATGGTCACCCGGCTGCTCGCCCTCGGCGCCGCGCCGCGCCCCGCCGACGCCGCCGACGCGCTCGCGCTGGCGGTGTGCCACTGCTGGCGCGCCCCGATGCTCGCGCGCATGGCCGAGGCCGAGGCCCGCGCCGCCGAGGTCACCAAGCACCACCGCGCCCGCCTCGCCGCGGCGCGCCGGGCGCGGTGACGACCACCCACGTCGCCTCGGCCGACGGCACGCGGATCGCGGTCGAGACGGTGGGCGAGGGTCCGCCGCTCGTGCTCACCACGGGCGCGCTGCAGGACCGGGCGAGCGTCCGGCTGCTCGCGCGGGCCCTGGCCGACCGCGCGACCGTGCACGTCTGGGACCGGCGCGGGCGCGGCGACAGCGGCGGGGTGCCCGACCCGTCGCGGGACCCCGCGGGTCCCGACGGCGACGCGCTGGTGGCCGTCGAGGTCGCCGACCTCGCCGCCGTCACCACGCACGCCGGCGGCGCGCCCGGGCACTACGGGCACTCCGCGGGCGCCGTGCTCGTCCTCGAGGCGCTGGTGCGGGGCGTGCCCGCGTCGCGGGTGGTGGCGCACGAGGCGCCGTGGCCGCTCGACGGCGACGACCCCGTCCCTCGCCGCGAGCTCGCCGCCGCGACCATGGCCGCCCTGCGCGCCGGGCGCCCCGACGACGCCGCGGCCGCGTTCCTCGACGGCTTCCCGGCCGCCGCGCCCGCCCCGGTCGCGCGCCTGCGGACCACGCCGTTCTGGGCGCGGACCGTCGCCATGGCCCCGGCGCTGCCGTACGACGTCGCGCTGGTCGCCCGGGACGTGCTGCCCGCCGACCGGCTCGCGGACCTCGCCGTCCCGCTGCTCGCCCTCGACGGCGGGGCGAGCCCGGCGTGGGTGCGCGCCGCGGTCGACGCCCTGGCCGCGACCGTCCCGGGCGCACGGCGCCGGACGCTGCCGGGCCAGGGGCACCTCGTCACCCCGGCGGTGCTGGGCCCGGTGCTCACCGAATACTTCACCGAGTTCCTGACCGGGTGAGCAGGCGCGGCGGTCCCCGGGAGCGTCGGGGGTGGCCGGTAGCCTTCGAACGCGTGTTCGTCAGGACGGTCGGGAGGGTCGTGCGGTGATCTCGTCGGTGCGGGGGGAGGTCCTGTCCCTGGGGCTCGACCACGCGGTGGTCGAGGTCGGGGGCGTGGGGCTGGCCGTGCAGGCCACCCCGTCGACGCTCGCCCGGCTGCGCCGCGGCCAGCCGGCGCGGCTCGACACCGCGCTGGTGGTCCGCGAGGACTCCCTGACGCTCTTCGGCTTCGCCGACGCCGCCGAGCGCGAGATGTTCCTGCTGTTGCAGACGGTCTCCGGGGTGGGGCCGCGCGTCGCGCTGGCGACGCTCGCGGTGCTCGACCCGCAGTCGCTCTCGGTCGCGCTGGCCGACGGCAACCTCACGACGCTGATGAGCGTGCCGGGCATCGGGCGCAAGGGCGCCGAGCGGCTGGTGGTCGAGCTGCGCGACAAGGTGGCCCCCGCCCCGCCCGCCGGGGACGACGAGCTCCTCGCGTCGCCGGTGGCCGCGGGCACGCTGCGCGACCAGGTGGTCGAGGCGCTGGTCGGCCTCGGCTTCGCGGCCAAGCCGGCGGAGAAGGCGGTGGACGAGGTGCTCGGCGACTCGTCGGGCTCGTCCGACTCCTCCGCGGTCCTGCGCGCGGCGCTCACCCGGCTCGGGCCGGGCCGATGAGCGAGCACGACCTCGAGGCGAGCCTGGCCTCCGCGCTGGCGAACACGGCGGCGGACGGTGAGGGCGACGTCGAGAACAAGCTGCGCCCCGCCCGCCTCGACGAGTTCATCGGCCAGCACCGGGTGCGCGAGCAGCTCGACCTCGTGCTCCAGGGCGCGCTGCGCCGCGGCCGCCCGCCGGACCACGTCCTGCTCTCCGGGCCCCCGGGCCTGGGCAAGACCAGCCTCGCCATGATCATCGGGGCCGAGCTCGGCAGCGCCGTGCGCATCACCTCGGGCCCGGCCCTGGAGCGCGCGGGCGACCTCGCGGCGATGCTGTCCAACCTCGTCGAGGGCGACGTGCTGTTCATCGACGAGATCCACCGCACGGCCCGCCCGGCGGAGGAGATGCTCTACCTCGCGATGGAGGACTTCCGGGTCGACGTCGTGGTCGGCAAGGGCCCCGGCGCCACGTCGATCCCGCTCGACGTCGCCCCGTTCACGCTGGTCGGGGCGACGACGCGGGCCGGCGCGCTCACCGGCCCCCTGCGCGACCGGTTCGGCTTCACCGCCCACATGGAGTTCTACGAGCCGTCCGACCTCGAGCAGGTGCTCGTGCGCAGCGCCCGCATCCTCGACGTCGTGCTGCGTCCGGACGGCGCCCGCGAGATCGCCGGGCGCTCGCGCGGCACGCCCCGCATCGCCAACCGCCTGCTGCGCCGGGTGCGCGACTACGCCGAGGTCCGCGCCGACGGCACGGTCACCCGGGACGTCGCGCGGGCGGCGCTGGCCGTCTACGACGTCGACGAGCTGGGGCTCGACCGGCTCGACCGCGCCGTCCTGGGCGCGCTCGTGCGCAGCTTCGGCGGCGGGCCCGTCGGGGTGTCGACGCTCGCGGTGGCGGTGGGGGAGGAGCCGGGCACCGTCGAGGAGGTCTGCGAGCCCTACCTCGTGCGCGCCGGGATGCTCGCCCGCACGCCCCGCGGACGCGTCGCGACCCCCGCGGCGTGGCGCCACCTGGGGGAGGAGCCGCCGTCACCCGGGGGAGGGGCACCCGACGACGAGCGGGGCCAGGGCGCACTCTTCGGTTGAGCTGGCAGACTCGGAATCGGACACGCGCGGGCCACGACTCCTCGCCCGCCCGGTGAACGGAGAACCATGGACCTGATCTTCCCCCTGCTCATCCTGTTCATGATCGGCCTGGTGTTCATGTCCAGCCGTCAGCGCAAGAAGCAGGAGCAGCAGCAGCAGGGCATCCAGAGCACCCTCGCCGTGGGCGACGTCGTCGTCATGACCTCGGGCATCAGCGGCACCGTGGTCGACGTCGACGACGAGCGCACCATCGACGTGGAGATCGCCCCCGAGGTCGTCACCACGTGGCTCCGCGCCGCCGTGCGCGAGAAGCTCGTGGCCGAGGAGGCGGTGGTGGACCCCGAGGACCTCGAGGACCTCGACGCCCTGCCCGAGTCGTCGGTGCCCACCGAGTCGACCCCCGTGGTCGAGGCCCCGGGCACCGTCGAGACGGACACCAAGGACACCCCGGCGGACACGACGGACAACGTGTCCTCGCCGCGCCGGTCCTGAGCGACCCGGGGCGGGGCGCCGCCGGGGGCGTCGCACGCGGCGCCTACCCTCGCGGCGAGCCCCTCCCCGGCTGAACACCCGAGCATCTGGAGCAACGCAGCGTGGCCCCTCCGACCGTGCGCTTCCGGCCAGGGCGCTACCTCGCCGCCTTCGTGGTGATCGTGGCGGTGCTCTACGGCCTGGTGTTCCTCACCGGGAACGGGTCGCCCACGCCCAAGCTCGGCATCGACCTCCAGGGCGGTACGCGGGTCACGCTGACGGCCCGCACCGAGACCGGTGCGGCGCCCACGCCCGACCAGCTCAACCTGGCGCGCCAGATCATCGACCAGCGCGTCAACGGGCTGGGCGTCAGCGGCGCCGAGGTGGTCCAGGACGGCAGCAACCTCGTCATCACCGTGCCCGGTCAGGAGGGCGACCAGGCGCGCTCGCTCGGCCAGACCGCGCGGCTGTACTTCCGGCCCGTCCTCGGCGGGCCCATCCCGGCGAACCCGCAGGCCGGCCAGCCGGGGGCGCCCGGCCAGCCCGGCGCCGCCGCACCCACGCCGGGCGGACCGAGCGGGGCGGGCACCCCGGGCTCGGCGCCGGCGGGCCAGAGCGCCCCGATCGGTCCGGCCCAGCCGCCGGTGCCCACGCCGCCCCCGGGCGGTGGGGCCGACCCCGGCACGTCCGCCGACCCGCGCCTCGCCCAGGCCATCAGCGAGGCCAAGGCGCTGCGCCAGAGCGAGGACCCGGCGGTCCAGGAGCAGGCCGCGCTGGCGCTCGACTGCGCCGTCGAGGACCCGCTGCGCGGCTACGACGACCCGGCGCGGCCGCTGGTGGCCTGCAACCGCGAAGGCACCGAGAAGTACCTGCTCGGCCCCGCGATCCTCTCGGGCACCGACGTCGCGAGCGCCACCCCCAACCCGAACCCGCAGGGCGTCGGGTGGGTGATCAACCTGGCGTACAAGTCGGAGGCCGCGGGCGTCTGGGCCGACTACACGAGCGCCAACGTCAACAAGTCGAACGCCGTGGTGCTCGACTCCCAGGTGGTCTCCGCGCTGCGCATCGTCCAGCCGCTGCTCGACGGCAACGCGCAGATCTCCGGCAACTTCAACCAGGCCTCGGCCACCGACTTCGCCAACGTGCTGCGCTACGGCTCGCTGCCGCTGTCGTTCGACACCTCCGAGGCCCAGACGGTGTCGGCCACGCTCGGGCTCGCGTCCCTGCAGGCCGGGCTGATCGCCGGGATCGTCGGGCTGATCCTGGTGTTCGTCTACTCGCTGTTCTACTACCGCGCCCTCGGGGTGCTGACGATCCTGTCGCTGATCCTCTCGGGGCTCGTCGTCTACGCCGTGCTGGTGCTGCTCGGGCGCGGGATCGGGTTCACGCTCGACCTCGCCGGGGTCGCCGGCTTCATCGTCGCCATCGGCATCACGGCGGACTCGTTCGTCATCTTCTTCGAACGGATCAAGGACGAGGTCCGCGAGGGCCGCAGCTTCCGCTCGGCGGTGCCACGCGGGTGGATCCGGGCGCGGCGCACGATCCTCTCCGGCGACGCGGTCAGCTTCCTCGCCGCGGTGGTGCTCTACGCGCTGGCCGTCGGCCAGGTGAAGGGCTTCGCGTTCACCCTGGGCATGTCCACCGTCCTCGACCTCATCGTGGTGTTCCTGGTGACCCACCCGCTGCTGGCGCTCGCGTCGAACTCGCGCCTGTTCTCCAGCCCGGCCTGGTCGGGTCTCGGCGAGGTGGTGCGCCACGCGCCCCGCTCCACCGGCTCGGGACCGCCACGCGCCGGCGGGGGCCGGCCGGTGCGCACCGGCGCCGGTGACCGTCCGGCGGGCGCGCGCAGCCGCGCGGGCCGTGGAGGTGCGCGATGAGCCGCCCCACCGGGTCCCGCGGCAACGGCCGCCGCCGCGCCGAGGACCGCCTCGACGACCGTGCCGACGACGAGCTCGACTCCCTGGAGAGTGCCGACGCGTCCGCGGACGGGGCCGACGGCTCCGACCTCGCCGACGGGCCGGGCGACCCCGACGACGAGGGCGGGCCTCGCCGGCAGATGAAGTCCGGCCGCCTCGACATGCTCTACCGGGGCAACGGGGGGCTCGACATCGTCGGCCGCTCGCGCACCTGGTACGCGATCTTCGGCGTCGTCCTCGCGATCTGCATCCTGTCGATGGTCATCCGGGGCTTCAACTTCGGCATCGACTTCGAGGGCGGCACCAGCGTCCAGATGCCCGCGGCCGGGGCGGCCGGGACGGTCTCGTCGCAACAGGTCGAGCAGGTCTACGCCGAGACGGTGGGCTTCCCCGCGACGTCGGTGCAGAGCGCCGGCCAGGGCGGCACGGCGACGATCATCATCCGGTCCGAGCGCCTCGACGTCGCGCAGGTCGTGGCGCTGCGCCAGGCGCTGTTCGACCGGTTCCAGCCGCTGGGCACCAGCGGCGCCCCGGACCCGAACGCGATCTCCGACAGCGCGGTCAGCGCGAGCTGGGGCGGCGAGATCACCCAGCAGGCGCTCGTGGCGCTCGCGGTGTTCCTCGTGCTCGTCACCGTCTACCTGTCGTTCTACTTCGAGCGGCGCATGGCCTACGCGGCGCTGATCGCCCTGGCCAACGACATCATCATCACCGCCGGCGTGTACTCGCTGGTCGGCTTCGAGGTGTCGCCGGCGACCGTGATCGGCCTGCTGACCATCCTCGGGTTCTCCCTCTACGACACGGTCGTCGTGTTCGACAAGGTCCGCGAGAACACCCGCGGCCTGCTCGGGCTCACGCGGCGGACGTACGCCGAGGCCGCGAACCTCGCGGTCAACCAGACCCTCATGCGCTCGCTGAACACCTCCCTGATCGCCGCGCTCCCGCTGATCGGGCTGTTCGTCGTCGGCGTCGTGCTGCTCGGCGTCGGCGTCCTGGGCGACCTCGCGCTGGTCCAGCTCGTGGGCACGATCATCGGCGCCGCGTCGTCGGTGCTGCTCGCGACGCCGATCGTCGTCGACCTCGCGATGCGCGACCGGCGCTGGGCCGCGCAGGCCGAGAAGGTCCGCACCCGGCGCGCCAAGGCCGCCCGCCGCACCCCGGGCGACGGCGAGCCCGCCGGCGACGGCGCCCCGGGCCCTGCCACCGACGTCCTCGACACCCGCGAGGTCGCGGCGGCCGGTGCGGGCCGGGCCGGCGCCCGATCGACCGCGCCGCGTCCGGGCGCCCGCCCCTCGGGCAAGGTCGCCCGGCCGTCGGGCAAGCGCCGCCGGTGAGCCACCCGTGAGCGCCGCCCCCGCGGCCGACGACCTCGACGTGGTCGCGGGCCTCCTGCGCGAGGTCCCCGACTTCCCGACCCCGGGCATCCGCTTCTGGGACCTCACCGCGCTGCTCGCCGACGGCGCCGGGCTCGCCGCCACCACCCGGCTGCTGGGCGCGCCCGCCCGCGACGGGGGCGCCGACGTCGTGGTCGGCATCGAGGCGCGCGGCTTCCTGCTCGGCGCCGCGGTGGCCCAGTCGCTGGGTCTGGGCGTCGTCGCGGTGCGCAAGGAGGGCAAGCTGCCCGCGGTCGCCGCCCGCGAGTCGTACGAGCTGGAGTACGGCTCGGCGGTCCTCGAGCTGCCCCACGACGTCCTGCGGCCCGGCACCCGGGCACTGCTCGTCGACGACGTCCTAGCCACCGGCGGCACCGCGGCCGCCGCCTGCGCGCTGGTCGAGGGCGCGGGCGCCACGGTCGCCGCGGTCGCCGTCGTGCTCGAGCTGCCCGCGCTCGCCGGCCGCTCCCGCCTCGACGGCCACACGGTGCACGCGCTGCTCGCGCGCTGAGCGCCCGCCCGGGACCCACCCGGGACCCCACCCCGCCCGACCGCTCGTCCGCTCCCCGCACCGCGGGCGACGGCCGACCGACCGCCCGGCGCGCGCGGACGCATCACCGGTCCGGGTGGCGCGGCGTCACCCACGCGTACCGACGGCGGGCGACCAGTGACCCGATCGGACCCCGACCGACCGGACACCTCGACCCCGCGGAGATATCCTGGATGGATTCCGGACGCGCCGGGCTCCCGTACCGGATCGGGGCCCTGGCCGTTTCGTCCGGAGGGAGGGACGACGCGTGAGCCAGGACGTCGACGCCACCGGCACGCCGATCGCTCCCGAGCCGGGTACCGCGGACGCCGACGGGTCGGCCAGTGAGTCGGCGCGCGAGGAGGCCGTCCTCCACGCCGCCGGGCTCTCGCCGGCCCCGCCGGTCAGCCCCACGCGCCCGCCGTCGGCCACGCGTCGCGTCCGGGCCCGCATCGCCCGCCGGATCACCGCGCAGCGCTCCGGGGTCGTCAAGCCCGTGCTCGAGCCGCTGGCCGCGGTCCACCGCGAGCTGCACCCGTCGGCCGACATGGCCACGCTGCAGCGCGCCTACGACATCGCGGAGCGGTCGCACGACGGCCAGATGCGCAAGAGCGGCGACCCCTACATCACCCACCCGCTGGCCGTCGCCACCATCCTCGGCGAGCTGGGGATGGACACCACGACGCTGGTCGCCGCCCTCCTGCACGACACCGTCGAGGACACCGCGTACTCGCTGGAGAAGCTCTCGGCCGACTTCGGGGCCGAGGTCTCCCACCTGGTCGACGGCGTCACCAAGCTCGACAAGGTCCAGCTGGGCGCCGCGGCCGAGGCCGAGACGATCCGCAAGATGGTCGTCGCCATGGCGCGCGACCCGCGCGTGCTGGTCATCAAGCTCGCCGACCGGCTGCACAACATGCGCACGATGCGCTTCCTGAAGCCGGAGAAGCAGGCCAAGAAGGCCCGCGAGACCCTCGAGGTGCTCGCGCCGCTGGCCCACCGCCTGGGGATGTCGACGGTCAAGTGGGAGCTCGAGGACCTCGCGTTCGCGATCCTGCACCCCAAGCGCTACGACGAGATCGTCCGCCTGGTCGCCGACCGCGCGCCCAGCCGCGACACCTACCTGCGCTCGGTGATCGACGAGGTGTCGGGCCAGCTCACCGAGGCGCGGGTGAAGGCCGAGGTGCTCGGGCGCCCGAAGCACTACTACTCGATCTACCAGAAGATGATCGTCAAGGGGAAGGACTTCGACGACATCCACGACCTGGTGGGCGTGCGGGTGCTCGTCGAGGACGTGCGCGACTGCTACGCGGCGATGGGCATGGTCCACGCGCTGTGGCAGCCGATGCCCGGGCGGTTCAAGGACTACATCGCCCAGCCCCGCTTCGGGGTGTACCAGTCGCTGCACACCACGGTGATCGGGCCGGACGGGCAGCCGCTCGAGGTGCAGATCCGTACCCACGAGATGCACCGCACCGCCGAGTACGGCATCGCGGCGCACTGGCGCTACAAGGAGACCAAGGGCGGGCACAAGAGCTCCCCGGGCTCGGTCGGCGGCGGCGACGGGACGCTCGAGCTCGACGAGATGGCCTGGATGCGCCAGCTGCTCGACTGGCAGCGCGAGGCCGCGGACCCCGGCGAGTTCCTCGAGTCCCTGCGCTACGACCTCGCCACCCGCGAGATCTTCGTGTTCACGCCCAAGGGCGACGTCATCACGCTGCCCAGCGGCTCGACACCGGTCGACTTCGCCTACGCGGTGCACACCGAGGTCGGCAACAAGTGCATCGGCAGCCGGGTCAACGGCCGGCTGGTGGCCCTCGAGCGCGAGCTCGAGAACGGCGAGGTCGTCGAGATCTTCACGTCGAAGGCCGAGAGCGCCGGGCCGTCGCGCGACTGGCTCGCCTTCGTCGCCTCGCCGCGCGCCAAGCAGAAGATCAAGCAGTGGTTCGCCAAGGAGCGTCGCGAGGAGGCGATCGAGGGCGGCAAGGAGGCCATCACCCGCGAGGCGCGGCGCACCGGCCTGCCCCTGCAGCGCCTGGTCTCGGCCGACTCGATGGGCGCGCTGGCCCACGAGCTGCACTACCAGGACATCTCCGCGCTCTACGCCGCCGTCGGCGAGCACCACGTCTCCGCCCGCCACGTCGTCCAGCGCCTGGTGGCGCTGCTCGGCGGCGTCGAGCAGAACGAGGAGGAGCTCGCCGACCGGGCCACCCCGTCGACGGTCCAACGCCGTCGGGGCACCGGGGACGTCGGCGTCGTCATCGACGACATGGCCGACGGCGGCGACTCGACCGACGTGTGGATCAAGCTGGCGCGCTGCTGCACGCCGGTGCCCGGCGACGGCATCCTCGGCTTCGTCACCCGCGGCGGCGGCGTCAGCGTGCACCGCACCGACTGCACCAACGCCGACGAGCTGCGCAGCGAGCCCGAGCGCCTGGTCACCGTGCACTGGGCGTCGTCGTCGAGCGCGCTGTTCCTCGTCGCGATCCAGGCCGAGGCCCTCGACCGGCACCGCCTGCTCTCCGACATCACCAAGGTGCTGGCCGACGAGAAGGTCAACATCCTGTCGGCGTCGGTGACGACCTCGCGCGACCGCGTGGCGGTCAGCCGGTTCTCCTTCGAGATGGGCGACCCGAAGCACCTGGGCCACGTGCTCAAGGCCGTCCGCAACGTCGAGGGCGTCTACGACGTGTACCGGGTGACGTCGGCGGGCTAGTGCCTCAGGCCTCCGTCAGGCCGAGGAGGTGCGGCTGCGGACGGCGTCGACGGCGCGGGCCACGAAGCTGCGGGGTGGCTGCTCGCCGACGTGCCAGTCGGGCCGGGCGGAGCGGGGGTCGAGGGCGTCGACGGTCTCGGGGTCGAGACCGTGGCCGTCCGAGGCCCGGTTGAGCGAGCGGACGCCGGCGTCGATCACCGTGACGAGCGGGACGGCGAGCAGGGCGCCGGCGATGCCGGCGAGCACCAGGCCGCAGGCGATGGGCAGCACCACGGCGAGCGGGTGGAGCTTGATCGACCGGCCGAGCAGCAGGGGCTGGAGGATGTAGCCCTCGAGGTTCTGCACCAGCACGAGCAGCAGGACGACGAGCAGGGCGTCGGTGATGCCGCCGCTGACCAGGCCGACCAGCACGGCGACGACCCCGGAGACGACGGCCCCGAGGGTGGGGACGAACGCGCCGAAGAAGATGAGCGCGGCCAGCGGCACGGGCAGCGGGATGCCGATCAGCCAGAGCCCGACGCCCGCCGTGATCGCGTCGGCGGCGGCGACGAGGATCGTCGCGCGGGTGTAGCCGACCAGCGACGCGAACGCGCGCCGCCCGGCGATGTCGCTGCGGTCGCGGGCCTGCCGCGGGATCGCCTGGAGGACGAACCGCCACACCTGGCCGCCGTTGTAGACGAAGAAGATCAGCGTGAACAGGGCCAGCAGCAGCTCGGTGAGCACCTCGCCGACGGTGCTGACGGCGCCGAGGGCGCTCTGGGCGAGCGTCGCCTGGCTCGACTGCAGGTAGGCGAAGAGCTGGTTGCCCACCTCGGTGAACTGCTCGTTGTTGAGCCCGAGCGGGCCGGTGCGCAGCCACTGCTGGATGCCGGCGACGCTGGCGAGCAGCTGCGACGACAGCTCGGGCAGGCCGGACACGAAGGCCAGTCCGACGCCGTAGAATACGCCGCCGACGATCGCGACCCCGCCGACGATGACGATGGCGGTGGCGATGCCGTGGGGCAGCCACTTGAAGCGCGAGAGCGCGTGCGCGGACGGGGCGAGCAGCGACGCCGCGATCAGTGCCAGGACCACAGGGAACACGACGGCCCCGAGCAGGCCCAGCACGTAGATGACCACCAGGACGGCCGCGCCCAGGAGCAGCAGCCGCCACGCGAGGGCGGTGGCGATCTCGAGGGCGGCCGGCACCTGCCAGCGTTTGCGCCCGGACAGGAGCACGGCGCCGCCCGTCCCGGACGCGGCGGCGTCGTCGCCGTCGTCGTCCGCGGGCTCCTCGAGCAACCTGGCCTGGCTCACACCCCGAACCGTAGCCCGCGCGCGTCACGGGAGCGGTCCGGAGCGCCGAGCTGGTGCTGGATCGGTGCAGACAGGGGATACGATGAGGGCCGTGAGCCGTCGAGCCAAGATCGTCTGCACGCTGGGGCCGGCGACGTCGTCGCCCGAGGCCATCCGCGACCTCGTCCGCGCGGGCATGGACGTCGCGCGCCTCAACTTCAGCCACGGCACCCACGCCGAGCACGAGCGGATCTACCGCCTGGTGCGCGAGGCGGCCGACAGCGAGGGCCGCGCGGTGGGCATCCTCGCCGACCTCCAGGGGCCGAAGATCCGGCTCGGGAGGTTCGCCGACGGGCCCCAGATGTGGGCCACGGGTGAGACCGTGCGGATCACGACCGAGGACGTCGAGGGCACCCACGACCGGGTCTCCACCACCTACGCCGGCCTCGCCGACGACGCCCGCGCGGGCGAGTCGCTGCTGGTCGACGACGGGAACGTCGCCCTCGAGGTCACCGCCGTCGAGGGCCGCGACGTCGTCTGCCGCGTGGTCGAGGGCGGGCGCGTCTCCGACAACAAGGGCATCTCGCTGCCCCACACCGCGGTGTCCGTGCCCGCGATGAGCGACAAGGACGAGGCCGACCTGCGCTTCGCGCTCGGGCTGCGCGTCGACGTCATCGCGCTGTCGTTCGTGCGCTCGCCGGCCGACGCCGAGCTGGTGCACAAGATCATGGACGAGTACGGCGCGCGGCTCCCGGTGATCGCGAAGCTGGAGAAGCCGGAGGCCGTCGACGCGCTCGAGGCGATCGTCCTGGCGTTCGACGCGATCATGGTCGCGCGCGGCGACCTCGGCGTGGAGCTGGCGCTCGAGGACGTGCCGCTGGTGCAGAAGCGCGCGGTGCAGATCGCGCGGGAGAACGCCAAGCCGGTGGTCGTCGCGACGCAGATGCTCGAGTCGATGATCCACAACTTCCGGCCGACGCGGGCCGAGGCCTCCGACGTCGCCAACGCGGTGCTCGACGGCGCCGACGCGGTGATGCTCTCGGGCGAGACCAGCGTCGGCTCCTACCCGATCGAGACGGTGCAGACGATGGCGCGCATCGTCGCCGCGGTCGAGGTCGGGCCGGCGTCGGTGCCGCCGATCCAGCACGTGCCGCGCACGCAGCGCGGGGTCGTCACCACCGCCGCCCGCGACATCGGCGAGCGGCTCAACGCCCGCGCGCTGGTGGCGTTCACGCGCACCGGCGACACGGTGCGCCGGCTCGCGCGGCTGCACACGCGGCTCCCGGTGCTGGCGTTCACACCGATCCCCGAGGTGCGCAGCCAGCTCGCGCTGAGCTGGGGCGTCGAGACGTTCCTCGTGCCGTGGGCCGAGACCACCGACGCGATGATCCGCCAGGTCGACGCGTCGCTGCTGGAGATCGGGCGCTTCGCCGCGGGCGAGCTGGTGGTCATCGTCTCGGGCTCGCCGCCCGGGCAGGTGGGCAAGACCAACCTGCTGCGCGTGCACAAGATCGGCGAAGACAGCCGTTAGACGCGGTGCGACGATCGCGGGCGTGACGACGACGCAGCACCGCTTCGACGCCCTCACCGCCGAGCACATGCGGGCCGGCGGCAGCTGGAAGTGGTCGACGCCGGGCGAGTCCCACGGGCGCGGGCTCATCGGTGCGTTCGTCGCCGAGATGGACTACCCCGTGGCCGACGCGGTGGCCGAGGCGGTGCGGGCGGCCGCGGACGGCTCGCGCCTCGGCTACCTGCCCGACGGCTGGGTGGCCGACATGGCCGCGGCGTGCGCGGAGTTCTGGGGCGAGCGCCTGGGCTGGGCGCCCGACCCCGCGCGCATCCGCCCCGTGCCCGACGTCCTCACCGCGTTCACCGCGACCGTCCGGCACTTCAGCCGGCCGGGCAGCGCGATCGTGCTGCCGACCCCGGCCTACATGCCGTTCCTGACCGTGCCGGCCATGGTCGACCGTGAGCTCGTCCAGGTCCCGATGGTCCGGGACGGCGGGCGGTTCGTCCTCGACCTCGACGGGATCGACCGGGCGTTCGCCGACGGGGCCGGGCTGCTCGTGCTGACGAACCCGCACAACCCGACGGGCCGCGTGTTCGACGACGCCGAGCTCACGGCGGTCACCGAGGTCGTCGAGCGCCACGGCGCGAGGGTGTTCAGCGACGAGATCCACGCCCCGCTGACGTTCGGGGGAGCGCGGCACCGCCCGTACGCGGCGACCTCGGGGGCGGCGGGGCACACGGTGACCGCGACGTCGGCGTCGAAGGCCTGGAACACCCCGGGGCTCAAGTGCGGGCAGGTGATCCTGTCGAACGATGCCGACGTCGCGCACTGGGAGGCGACCGGCTACCTCGCCGAGCACGGCACCGCGACCCCGGGGGTGCTGGCGTCGACCGCGGCCTACCGGGACGCCCGGGGCTGGCTCGACGAGGTGCTCGCCTACCTCGACGGCAACCGCGCGCTGCTGGCGGAGGCCGACCTGCCCGGGGTCGACGTCACCGTCCCGGACGGCACGTACCTGGCGTGGCTGGACGCGCGCGGGCTGGGGCTCGACGAGCCGCCGTCGACGTTCTTCACCCGCGAGGCCGGCGTGGTGATGACCGACGGCGCCGCGTGCGGCGAGGCCGGGCGCGGCGGCATGCGCCTCAACCTCGCCATGGCCCGCCCCGTGCTCGCCGAGGCCCTCGATCGTCTGCGCGCCGCCCTCACGTGAGCGATCTTTGGGCGTATAAGCCCAAAGATCGCTCACGTGGGCCAGGGGAGGGGCTCCGGCGGGAGGCCCTCGGCGAGGAGCGAGGCGAGGTGGTCACCCCGCCGCTCGGTGAGCTGGTCGATCTGGGTGCGGCAGGAGAACCCGTCGGCGATCACCGCGGTGTCCGCCGACGCCGCCCGCACCCGGGGGAGCAGCACCTGCTCGCCGCAGGCCACGGACACCTCGTAGTGCCCCTGCTCGAACCCGAAGTTGCCGGCGAGCCCGCAGCAGCCGGAGTCGAGCACCTCCACCTCGGCGCCCGCCCGGCGCAGCACGGCGGTCTCCGCCCCGTAGCCGCCGGTGGCGTGCTGGTGGCAGTGCTGCTGGACCATCACCTCGCGGCCCGCGAGCCCCGGCGGCGCCCAGTCCGGCGCGCGCTCGGCCAAGAGGCCGCCCAGGGTCGTCGTCGCCGCGGCGATCGCGTCCGCCCGCGGGCCGGGCAGCAGGTTGACCGCGTCGTCGGTGAGCACCGCGGTGCAGCTCGGTTCGAGGCCGACGATCGGCATGCCGTCGCCGACGGCCGGGGCCAGCGCGTCGAGGGTGCGCCCCAGCACCCGCTTCGCAACGTCGAGCTGGCCCGTCGTCACCCACGTCAGCCCGCAGCACAGCTCCTGCTCGGGCAGCCGCACCGTGAACCCCGCCGCCTCGAGCACGCGCACCGCGTCGGCGCCGGCGCGCGGGTGGAGGAACTCGGTGAACGTGTCGGGCCAGAGCAGGACCTCGCCGCGCCCGCCGGCGCCCCGCGGACCGCGGGCCCGGTACCAGTGCGAGAACCGGGGCGTCGCGAACGCCGGGATGCTGCGGCGCGTGTCGATGCCGCCGGCGCGCTTGAGCAGCCCCGAGAGCCGCGACGCCGTGAGCCGGTTGACCAGCGGCGCCAGCGGTGACGCGACGCGGGCCAGGGCCGGCAGCCAGCCCATGGAGACGTGCGAACGGGGGCGGCGGTGCTGCCTGCCCTCGTAGTGGTGGTGCAGGAACTCGGCCTTGTACGTCGCCATGTCGACGTTGACCGGGCAGTCGGACAGGCAGCCCTTGCACGCCAGGCACAGGTCGAGGGCGTCGCGGACCTCGGTGGAGCGCCAGCCGTCGCGGATCGGCGAGTCCTCGTGCCCGCGCAGCATCTCCCAGAGCAGCCGGGCGCGGCCGCGGGTCGAGTGGTGCTCCTCGCCGGTGACCCGGTACGAGGGGCACATGACGTCCCCGTCGGTGCGCCGGCAGCGCCCGACCCCGATGCAGCGCTCGATCGCGCGCGTGAACCGCCCGTCGTCGGACGGGTAGGCGAACGCGGACGCCGGTTCGGCGGGCGCGTAGTCGGCGCCGACGTGCAGGTGCTCGTCGAGGCGGTAGGGGTGGACGATCTTGCCGGGGTTCATCCGGTTGCGCGGGTCGAACAGCGCCTTCACCGACTCGAAGGCAGCCACCAGCTCCGGGCCGAACATCCGCTCGAGCAGCTCGCCGCGCGACTGCCCGTCGCCGTGCTCGCCCGACAGCGACCCGCCGTGGGTCACGCACAGGTCCGCCGAGCGCTCCATGAACGACCGGTAGGCCGCGATCCCGGCGACCGAGCCCAGGTCGAAGGGGATGCGCGTGTGGATGCAGCCGTGGCCGAAGTGCCCGTAGATCGCGGTGCCGCCGGTGAAGCCGTACTCCTCGAGCAGCGCCACCCACTCGGCCAGGTAGTCGGCGAGCCGGTCGGTCGGCAGCGCCGCGTCCTCCCAGCCCTCGTAGTTGTCCTGGCCCGTGCGCGGGTCGCGGGCCGAGACGGCCAGCGCCGACTCGCGGATGCCGAACAGCTCGGCCTGCTCGGCGGGGTCGGTGACCGTGAGGATCGAGCAGGTGCCCTCCAGCTCCGCGGCCAGCGCCCGGGCGCGCTCCGCGACCCGCTCGGGGTCGTCGTCGCGGATCTGGACCATGAGCCAGCTGTGGCCCGCGGGCATCGCGCCCATCGCCCGCTGGTGCACGCCCTTGGCCCGCTCGAACTCGACGATGACGCGGTCGATCGACTCCAGGAAGTGCGGCTCGTGCGGGAGGATCGCCGGCACGGCCCGCGCGGCGGCCACGACGTCGTCGAACCCGAGCACCACCAGGGCGGTCTCGGCGGCCTCGGTGACGAGGTCCAGCTCGGCGTGCAGCACCGTCACGAGCGTCGACTCCGAGCCCACCAGCGCGCGCGCGAGGTCGAACGCGGAGCCGGGCACCAGGTCGTCGAGGTTGTAGCCCGAGACGCGCCGGGGGATGTCGGGGAAGCGCTCGGCGACCAGCGCGGCGTGGTCCTCCGCGATCGCCCGCAGGCCCCGGTAGATCTCGGCGCGCCGCCCGCCCGCGGACTGGATCGCCGCGTACTCGTCCTCGGACGTCGGCCCGACCCACATCCGCAGGCCGTCGTAGGTGAGCACCTCGAGGCGCCGGACGTTGTCGGCCACCTTGCCGAACACCTGCGCCGTGGAGCCGCAGGAGTTGTTGCCGATCATCCCGCCGAGCGTGCAGCTGACGTGCGTCGCGGGCTTCGGGCCGTAGATCAGGCGGCCGGGCAGGGCGGCGTTGAGGTCGTCGAGCTTGATGCCGGGCTCGACGACGCACGTGCGGGCGTCCTCGTCGACCGCGACGACGCGGGTGCAGTACTTCGACCAGTCGATCACCACCGCGGCGTTGCAGCACTGCCCGGCGAGGCTCGTCCCGCCCCCGCGCGAGAGCACCGGGACGTCGTGCTCCCGGCACACGGCCAGCGCCGCGACGCCGGCGTCGATGGTGCGCGGGACGACGACGCCGATGGGGACCTGGCGGTAGTTCGACGCGTCGACGGCGTAGGCGGCGCGCGAGCCGGCGTCGAAGCGCACCTCGCCGTCGACGCGGTCCGCGAGCGCCCGGACGAGGGCGTCCTCGGGGCGCGGAGGGTCCTGCGCACGGGTGCGGGGGACGGGCAGGTCGACGGTGGCCACCGCCCGACCCTTGGCCACGGCCGGGTGCACCGCAAGCCTGAGATGCTGCGGGAGACTGGGGGCGTGGAGGCCGACCTGCTCGACGACGCCGCGGTCGGCGCGCTGCTGACCCGGGTGCGGCGCGTCGCGGTGCTCGGCGTGTCCGACCGCTTCAACCGGCCCAGCTTCCGCATGGCGGCCTACCTGCTCGACCGCACGGCCTGGACCGTCGACCTCGTGAACCCGCACGTCGTCGAGACGCTCGGCCGGCTCTGCGCGCCGCTGCTCAGCGACGTGCCCGCCCCCGACCTCGCCGTCGTGTTCCGGGCGCCGGCGGCGTGGGACGCGGTGCTCGACGAGGTCGCCGCGGCCGGGGGCGGGGCGGCGTGGCTGCCGTCCGGGGTCGCCGACCCCGCCGTCACCGAGCGCGCCGTCGCCCGGGGCCGCGCGCTCGGGCTGGTCGTCGTCGCCGACCGTGACCTGCGCGCCGAGCACCGGAGGTGGTGTCCGTGAGCCCCGCCGTCACCCGCGAGCCGGACCGTCTGGAGATCCGCGCGCCGCAGACCCCGGCCGTGGTCGCGCTGGCCACCGGGCTGGTCGGCATCGCCGCCGGGGTGTGGCTGCTGCTGGCGGGCGGCACGGCGAGCTTGGTGCTCGGCGCCGTGCTCGTCGTGTTCTTCGCCGTCGGCGCGGTGCGGGCGGTGCTGCGCCTGGTGCGGGGCCGCCCGCTGCTGGTCGTCACCCGCGAGGGCGTCGACGACGGCGGGTCGATCGTCGCCGCCGGCTTCCTGCCCTGGTCGGAGGTCGGGGCGATCGACGTCCTGGCCGGGCGGGGCGGCGGGATGCTCGTCATCGGCGTTCGCGACCCCGAGGCCGTCCTCTCCCGCGCCACCCCGGCGCGCGCCCGCGTCGCCCGGACCCAGGCGGGCCGCCTCGGCAGCCCCGTCGTCCTGCCGCCGACCGTCCTGCCGCTGCCCGCCGCCGAGGTCGCCGAGGAGCTGGAGCGCCTCCGGCCGGGTGCGGTGTGAGGTGCGCACCGACCACGAGCGACGGCGCCGCGCGATGATCGCCGACCTCCGGCAACAGGGGATCACCGACGAGCGCGTCCTCGCCGCGATGGCGGCGGTCCCGCGGCACCGCTTCGTCCCCGCCCACCGCGCCCGGCAGGCCTACGGCCGGAGGCCACTCCCGATCGCGTGCGGGCAGACGATCTCGGCGCCGTTCATCGTCGCCGCGACGGCCGAGGCCCTCGGGCTGCGTGGCACCGAGCGCGTCCTCGAGGTGGGCGCGGGCAGCGGGTACGCGGCGGCGGTGCTGTCGCGGCTGGCCCGCGAGGTGATCACGATCGAGTACCACCCCTCGCTGGCCGCCGGGGCCCGCGCCGCGCTCGGGGCCACCGGGCACGACGTCGAGGTCCGGCACGGCGACGGCCGGCGGGGTGCCCCGGACCGCGCCCCGTTCGACGCGATCGCCGTGGCCGCCATGGCCGAGGGCGAGGTGCCGCCCGCCTTGGTCGAGCAGCTCACCGACGACGGGGTGCTCGTCGGGCCCGTGGGCCACGGACGCCACGGAGACCTCGTGCGCGTCCGGCGCGACGGGCGCACCGAGACGCTCATGGCGGTGTCGTTCGTGCCCCTGCTCTGACCGGCCTACGTGCGTGATCTTCTGAGCTACAGCTCAGAAGATCACGCACGTACCAGGGCGAAGGACTCCGCGGGCAGGGTCAGGGAGTCGGTCGCGGTGTCCACGCCGGACGGGGCGTAGAGCACCTCGCGGGCGGCGACGGGCAGGGTCACCGGCGACGCGCCCAGGTTCACCGCCAGCCGCAGCGTCCCCCGGTGCACGACGAGCGTGCGCGCCTCGGCGTCGAGGTCCACCCGGACCCGGTCGAGGTGGGGGTCGACGAGCTCCGGGTGAGCGCGGCGCAGGGCGATCAGCTCGCGGTGCACACCGAGCAGCCAGGCGTGGGGCTCGCGCTCGGGCTCGGTCCAGTCCAGCCGCGAGTCCTCGAACGTCGACAGCGCCGTCGGGTCGGGGACGTCGGAGGCGCCCCAACCGTGCTCGGCGAACTCGCCGCGCCGGCCCTCGCGCACCGCGTCCTGCAGCGCCGGGTCCTCGAACCCGACGAAGAACGCCCAGGGCGTGCGGGCGCCCCACTCCTCGCCCATGAACAGCATCGGCGTGTACGGCGAGCAGAACACCAGCGCGGCGCCGCAGGCGAGCAGGCCGGGGGAGACCGACGCCGACAGCCGGTCGCCCGCGGCCCGGTTGCCCACCTGGTCGTGGTCCTGCAGGTAGGCCAGGAACCGGTGGCCCGGCGTCGTGAGGACGTCGACCGGGCGCCCGTGGGTGCGCCCCCGGAACGACGACCACGTCCCGGCGTGGTGGAACGGCTGGCGCAGCACCCCGGCCAGCGTCGCCGGCTCCCCGAAGTCCCCGTAGTAGCCCTGGGTCTCGCCGGTGAGCGTGGAGTGCAGGGCGTGGTGGATGTCGTCGCACCACTGCGCGTCGAGCCCGTAGCCGTTCGCCTCCCGCGGGGTGATCAGCCGCGGGTCGTTGAGGTCGGACTCGGCGATGAGGGTCAGCGGGCGGCGCAGGTGCGCCGACAGAGTGGCCACGTGCTGGGACATCTCCTCGAGCAGGTGGACCGCGCGGGCGTCGCGCAGGGCGTGGACGGCGTCGAGGCGCAGGGCGTCGACGCCGAAGTCGCGCAGCCACATCGTGACGTTCTCGAGGATGTAGGACCGCACGGTGTCCGAGCCGGGGCCGTCGAGGTTGAGCGACGGGCCCCAGACGTTCTCGCCGAAGAAGTAGGGCCCGAACCGGTCGAGGTAGGCCCCGGACGGCCCGAGGTGGTTGTAGACGACGTCGAGCACGACGCCCAGGCCGCGGGCGTGGCAGGCGTCGACGAACCGGCGGAACGCCGCCGGCCCGCCGTAGTTCTCGGTGACCGCGTACCAGAGGACGCCGTCGTAGCCCCAGCCCCGCGTGCCGTCGAAGGCGTTGACCGGCAGGACCTCGACGAAGTCGACGCCGAGCTCCACGAGGTGGTCGAGCCGCTCCTCGGCGGCGGCGAACGTGCCGCCGGGGGTGAACGTGCCGACGTGCATCTCGTAGACCACCGCGCCCGGCAGCGACCGGCCCGTCCAGGCGGCGTCGGCGGGGGAGGGCTCCACCTCGACGACGCGGGACGGAGCGTGCACACCGTGGGGCTGCCAGCGTGATCGCGGATCGGGCAGCGGGTCGCCCCCGTCGAGGGAGAACGCGTAGTCGGTGCCGGGGCCGGCGTCGTCGACGGTGAGTGACCACCACCCGTCCGCGTCCGGGTCCGAAGCAGGGGTCATCGCCTCGGTACGGCCGTCCAGGACCAGGCCGACCGACGTGCGGTCGGGGGCCCACACCGCGAACTCGTGTGCCACCCGCGCATCCTTCCCGACGGGTCGGTCGCGCATGCCTACCCGTCGGCCGGGATGATGGGCGCCGGGGCCCGGGCCGTCACACCACGACGGCAGGACGACCGGGCCCGACACGTGCGCGAGGCGGTGACATGAGCACGGGAACCACCCCCGACGCGGGTGCCCTCTTCAGCGGGGGCGGCCGGGTCGGCGCGGACATGGCGCAGGTCGACTGGGCGACCACGCCGGTCGGGGCGCCGGACGCCTGGCCCACCCCGCTGCGCACCACCGTGCGCACGCTCCTGACCACGCGCTTCTCCATGTGGATGGCGTGGGGCCCCGAGCTCACCGTGTTCTACAACGACGCCTACTGGCGCGACACGCTGCAGTCCAAGCACCCGTGGGCGCTGGGCAAGCCCGCGCGCGTCATGTGGTCGGAGATCTGGGCCGACATCGGGCCCCGCATCGACTCCGTGCTCGAGACCGGGGTGGCCACCTGGGACGAGGACCTGCTGCTGTTCCTCGAGCGCAGCGGCTACGCCGAGGAGACGTACCACACGTTCTCCTACAGCCCGCTCGCCGACGACGAGGGCGTCGTGCGCGGGATGCTCTGCGTGGTCACCGAGAACACCGACCGCGTCGTCGGCGACCGGCGGATGGCCACGCTGCGCGACCTCGCCACCGCCATGGCCACCGCCCGCACCCAGGCCGACGTCCTCGGGGCCGCGGAGCGCGTGCTGCGCGAGAACGACCGCGACGTGCCGTTCGGCCTGGTCTACCTGCTCGACGAGGACGACGGCACCGCCCGCCTCGCGGCCAGCGCGGGCGCCGAGCCGGGCTCGGCCACGGCCCCCGAGGTGATCGCGCCGGGCGACGGCCCCTGGCCGCTGGATCGGGCCGCGGGCGGGACCACCACGGTGGTGGACGACCTCGCGGCGCGCTGCGGGCCCGACGTGCCGGTCGGCGCGTGGGAGCACCCGCCCTCGCAGGCCGTGCTCGTGCCCCTGCCCGCCGCACCCGGACAGGGCCCGGACGGCGCCTCCGGGCCCGGCACCGCCGGCGTCCTCGTCGTCGGCGCGAACCCCCACCGGCCCCTCGACGACCGGCTCTCGAGCTTCCTCCAGCTGGTCGGCGGGCAGATCGCCGCGGGCCTCGCGCGGGCCGGCAGCTACGAGGCCGAGCGCCGCCGCGCCGAGGCGCTGGCCGAGCTCGACCGGGCGAAGACCGACTTCTTCTCCAACGTCAGCCACGAGTTCCGCACCCCGCTGACGCTGATCATGGGCCCGGTCGAGGACCTGCGGGCGGCCGACGAGATCGACCCCGAGCGCTGGCGCGCCGAGCTCGAGGTGGTGCACCGCAACGGGCAGCGGCTCGGCCGGCTGGTCAACAGCCTGCTCGACTTCTCGCGCCTGCAGGCCGGCCGGCTCGAGCCCCGGTACGTGTCGACCGAGTTCGGGGCGGCGACGGGCGAGCTGGCGGGGGTGTTCCGCTCGGCGATGGACCGCGCCGGGCTCGAGTACGTCGTCGACACCCCGGCGGTGTCCCGCCCGGTGCTGCTCGACCGCGATGCGTGGGAGAAGGTCGTCCTCAACCTGCTCTCGAACGCGCTGAAGTTCACCGTCGAGGGCCGCATCGAGGTCCGCGTCGGGGCGCGCGAGGACGCCGCGGTGCTGCAGGTGATCGACACCGGCGTCGGCGTGCCCGCCGAGGAGCTGCCGCGGCTGTTCGAGCGCTTCCACCGCGTCGCGGGCACCCCGGCGCGCTCGGGGGAGGGCAGCGGCATCGGCCTGGCCCTGGTCCGCGAGCTGGTCGCGCTGCACGGCGGCGAGATCCGCGCGGAGAGCACGCCCGACGTCGGCACGACCATGACCGTCACCATCCCGTTCGGCCGCGCGCACCTGCCCGCCGAGCGGATCGTGGACGACACGGAGGACCCCGACCGGACCTCCGACGTCCCGCCGCCGCCCTCGCCGGACGCCGAGTCGTTCGTGGCCGAGGCGCTGCGCTGGCTGCCCGACACCGAGCCCCCGGACGACGGTCCGCCGACCCCGTCGCCGAGCGACACCACCGCCGACGTGATCACCGCGGCGGCGGCGCCCGGCCCCGCGGGCGGACGGATCCTGGTGGCCGACGACAACGCCGACATGCGGGCGTACCTGGAGCGCCTGCTCCGGCCGCGCCACCACGTCCGCCTCGTCGCCGACGGCGAGGACGCCCTCCGGAGCGCGCTCGCGGACCCGCCGGAGCTGGTCGTCTCCGACGTGATGATGCCGCGACGCGACGGCCTGTCCCTGCTCGCCGCGCTGCGCGCCGACGACCGCACCGCGCGGGTGCCGGTGCTGCTGCTCTCGGCGCGCGCCGGCCAGGAGGCCGCCGTCGAGGGCCTCGCCGCCCAGGCCGACGACTACCTCGTCAAGCCGTTCACCGCCCCCGAGCTGCGGGCGCGCGTCGAGGCCCACCTGCAGCTCGGGCGGGCACGGCGCCGCGCCGAGGACCGGTTCACGGCCATGGCCGACCTCGCGCCGGCGATGATCTGGGCGGCCGACCCCGACGGCGGTCGGGTGTTCCACAACGCCGGCTGGCGGCGGTTCACCGGCCGCGAGGAGGCCGACGAGCACGGCGACGGCTGGCAGGACGCCCTGCACCCCGACGACCGCGACCGCTACCGGGAGGTCACCGGCGCGGCGATGGCGGCCGGGGAGGGCTGGGAGGTCGAGTTCCGCCTGCGGCGCGCCGACGGCGCCCACCGCCGGGTCGTCGAGCACGCCGTGCCGCTGCCCGGCGAGGACGGTGTGTCGGGCTGGGTCGGCAGCTGCGTGGACGTCAACGCCCGCGCGCTCGAGGCCGACCGCCAGCGCCTGCTCGCCCGTGTGGGCGCCGAGCTCGACGGCGAGCCCGAGGTGGTCGACCGCCTCGAGCGCCTCGTCCACCTGCTCGTCGACGTCGGGCTCGCGGAGCACGCCACCGTGCGCTCCGTCGACGACGAGGAGCGGATCGGCGGGGGCCGCGTCGCCGTCCCGTCGACGGGCTCCGCCCCGGGCGCGGGACCCGGGACGCCGCCGGCGAACTCGCCGTCGGCCACCCGCGGGACGTCGGCGGCGACCTCGGACACGGTCCTCGCCGAGGAACGCGAGGCCGTCGCGTGCCGGGCCGAGGTCATGGTCGACGGAACGCTCGCGCTGCCGCTGCTGGTCCGCGACCGTCCGGTGGCGGTGCTGTCGCTGCGCCGGCACGCCGACGCGCCGGGCTGGACCGACGAGGACCGGGCGCTGGTGGGCGAGGTCGCCGACCGCGCCGCCCTCGCCCTGGACAACGCTCTGCTGCTGGCCGAGGAGCGGGCCACCGCCGACCGGCTGGCGCTGCTGCAGCGCGCGACCACCGAGCTCTCCGCCGCCGCCACGCCGGTCGAGGTGGCCGAGGTGACCGTCGAGCACCTCCAGGCCCTGTTCGGGCGCTCCGCGCGCGTCGCGGTGTTCGAGTACGAGCCCCGGGACGGGTCGCTGGTCCCGCTCGCGGCGCGCAACAACGACGCCCCGTCGGCCGAGCCGGGGCGGGAGCCGCCGACGCTGGTGAGCGCCGCGGTCGGCGGGGGCGAGCCGCTGTGGCTGCTCGGCGGCACCGACGGGGACCTGCTCGGCGAGGGCGCCGACGGGCGCGAGCGTGCCGACGACGTCGACCCCGCCGTGGTGGGGGTGCTGCGCGAGGCGGGCGTGCGCGGGGCGATGGCGCTGCCGCTGGTCGCCGCGGGCACCACCGTCGGGGCCATCGGCGTCGGGCTGCTCGACCGCGCCCGCATCTCGCGCACCGAGCGCAACACGCTCATGGCGCTGGCCGAGCCGTGCGGGATGGCGCTGGACCGGGCGCGGCTCTACCGCGCCGAGCACCAGATCGCCGACACCCTGCAGCGCAGCCTCCTGCCCCAGGCGCTGCCCGACATCGACCGCCTCGGCCTGGCCGTGCGCTACCTGCCCGGCGCGACCGGCACCCAGGCCGGCGGCGACTGGTACGACGTCGTGCAGCTCGACGACCAGCGCGTCGCGGTGGCCGTCGGCGACGTCGTCGGGCAGGGCACGGCCGCCGCGGCGGTGATGGGCCAGCTGCGCACGGCGCTGAGCGGCTACCTCCTCGCCGGGCACGGCCCGGCCGCGGCGCTCGGGCTGCTCGACGGGCTGACCGCGCGCATCCCGGGCGCCCGCGCGTCGACCGCGATGTGCCTGGTCCTCGACCCGCACCGCGGCGAGCTGCGGTGGGCGCGCGCCGGGCACCTGCCCGCGCTGCTCGTCGCGGCCGACGGCTCGCCCGTGCGCTACCTCGACGACCCCGCTGGGCACGGCCCCCTGCTCGGCCTGCCGCCCGACCGGCGCGGCCACGGCGAGGCCGTCGCCCAGCTCGAGCCGGGGGCGACCCTGCTGCTCTACACCGACGGGCTCGTCGAGCGCCGCGGCGAGTCCCTCGACGAGGGGCTCGCCCGCCTCGCCGACGCCGTCGAACGGCACCGGGAGGACGGGCCGGAGCCGCTGGCCACGATGCTGCTCGACGAGCTCGGCTCCCGCACCGACGACGTCGCGCTCGTCGTCGCCCGGCTGCTGCCGGCCCCGCTGGAGCTGCACCTGCCGGCCCGCCCCGAGTCGCTGGGCGCCATGCGCCGGCGGGTCGCGGCGTGGGCCCGGACCTCGGCCCTGCCCGACGTGGCCCTCGACGACCTGCAGCTCGCGCTGGGCGAGTCGGCCACCAACGCCGTCGAGCACGCCTACCGCGACGACGAGGACGGCGTCGTCGACGTGCGCGTCGCGCGCTGCGACGACGGCACCGTCGAGGTCGTCGTGCGCGACCACGGCACCTGGCGGCCGGTGCCCGCGGACCCCGGCTACCGCGGCCGCGGCCTCACGCTCGTGCGCGAGCTCACCGACGAGACCGAGGTGATCTCGCAGCCCGACGGCGGGACGCGCGTGCGCTTCCTGCTCGTGCCGGAGCAGGCCGGGGGACCCGAGGAGGACCCCGAGCCGCCGGCCGCGGACAGCGGTGACGAGGTCCCGGACGCCGTGGAGCCGCCACCCCCTGCGGGTACGCCGGCCACCTTCACTGTCGAGGACGACGCCGGCACCCGGCGGCTCGTCGTCCGCGGCGACCTCGACCTCGTCGCGGTGTCCGGCTGCCGCGAGGCCCTGCTCGAGGCCGTGGCGGCCAGCGCGCGGGTGGTGCTGGACCTGCGCGCCGTCGGGCACCTCGCGAGCGCCGGCGTCGGCCTGGTCCTCGAGGCCCTGCAGCGGGCGCGGGGGCGCGGCGCCGCGGCGGACCTGCGGACGCAGCCGGGGAGCGCGGCGGCGCGGGTGCTGGCGCTGTCGATGCCCGACGGGACCTGAGCCGGCCTAGCCGCCCCGGCCGAGCCCGGCTTCGCGGGCCCGGACGATCGCCTCGGCGCGGTCGGCCACGTGCAGCTTCGTGAAGATCGCCGACACCACGTTGCGCACGGTCTTGGGGGAGAGGAAGAGCGCCGAGGCGATTTGCGGGTTGGCGCGGCCCGCGGCGACGAGGTCGAGCACCTCGCGCTCGCGGGAGGTCAGCTCGGGGAAGACGTCGACGGTGGCGGCGCGCGGCGCGAGGAACTCGCCGACCCGCCGCGCCAGCGCCGGCCCGAAGATCGCGTCGCCCTCGGCGACCGCGGTCACGGCGCGCACGATCTCGGCCTTCGTGGCGCCCTTGAGCAGGTAGCCCCGGGCCCCGGCGCGCAGGGCGGCGAAGAGCGTCTCGTCCTCCTCGCTCATGGTCAGGACGACCACGCCGACGCCCGGGTCGGCGTCGACGATGCGCCGGGTGGCGGCGATCCCGTCGAGCACCGGCATCCGCACGTCCATGACGACGACGTCGGGGCGCAGCGTGGCCACGGTCTCGACGGCGGCGGCGCCGTCGGTGGCCGTGCGCACCACCTCGACCTCTTCCACCGTCGCGAGCAGCCCGGCCAGCCCGTCCAGGTAGACGGGGTGGTCGTCGGCGAGCACCACCCGGATCACGCGTCCCCTTCCCTCGGTGTCACGGCGCACGGCAGGTCGGCGCTGACCACCGTGCCCCCGCCGGGCGGGCAGGTGACGGTGGTGCGCCCCCCGAGCTCGGCCGCGCGCTCGCGCAGCGACAGCCTGCCCACCCCGGCGACGACGTCCGCGCCGATCCCGCGGCCGTCGTCGGCGACGGTGACGACCAGCCGGTCCTCGCCGCGCTCCAGGGTGACCTCGGCGCAGCTCGCGGTGGCGTGGCGCACGACGTTGGTGAGGGCCTCGGACGCGATCCGGAACGCGGCGACCTCGACGGCCGCGCTGAGCTCGCCGGGCTCGCCGTCGACGGCGATCACCAGCTCCTCGGTCGACAGCCGCCGGGCCAGGGTGCGCAGCGCGCCGAGCAGGCCGAGCTCGTCGAGCGCGGGCGGGCGCAGGTCGTGCACGAGGCGGCGGACGTCGGTGAGCAGCGCGCCGACGTCGGCGACGGCCTGCTCGAGCACCGCGTCGGCGCGCCCGGGGTCGCGGGCCGCGAGGCCCCGGGCGGTCTCGATGCGCAGGGTCACGGCGCCCAGCCCGGGGCCGAGGCTGTCGTGCAGGTCGCGGCGCAGGCGCCGCCGCTCCTCCTCGCGGGCGGTGACGAGACCCTCGCGGGCGCTCTGCAGCGACGCCGAGAGCGCGCCGGCCCGCGCGGCCCCGGCGGCCTGGCGCAGCAGGTCGCCGAGCAGCCGCTGGTCGGATTCGGAGAGCCGGCGCCCCTCGGCCACCACGACCCGTCCGATCGACTCCTCGCGGTAGCGGATCGGGAGCTCCACGGTGGGGCTGTCGGTGTGCCCGTGCTCGACGACGGCCCGCGCCCCGTCGGCGCGGTCGATCTCGACGCGCACGTACGGCAGCTTGAACGCCTCGGCCACCGAGCGCGCCAGGGCCGCGAGCTGCTCGCCGGGCGCCACCGCGGTCTCCAGCCGCCCGGCGAGGGTGGCGACGGCGGCGTACGGGTCGTCGCGCGACCCGCGGGTCAGCCGCCGCGCCGCGCGCCAGAGCCGGGAGCGCAGCGGGGTGTAGAGCACCGCGACGACGGCCACCGCGACCAGTGCCGAGTCGCGGTCGTCGAAGGCCGCGCCGGCGACCAGCAGCACGACCCCGTCCACCGCGAGCACCAGCAGCGCCAGCGCGACCGCGACCAGCGTCGTGGGCAGCAGCCGGTCGATCTCGTAGAGGCGTTCGCGGACCACCGCGGTGACGATCGCGCCGCAGGTGACCGTGATCGCGACGAGCAGGGCGACCGTCGGCCACGGCTCGGCGAGCAGGAGACCGACGCCGATGACGATCAGGTCGACCAGGCCGGCCCAGACGAGCCAGCGCAACTGCAGGCGCCGCCGCCCCGTCGCCCGCCGATAGCGGACCGCGATCACGGCGAACGGCACGACCATGCCCAGCGGCACGAGCGCGAACGCGACGTCGAGCACGACCGGCCAGAACGGCAGCGCGATCGGGTGCGGGTCGAGGTCGAGCGCCGACTCGACGGGCGAGAGCACGCCCCCGGCGCGGGCCACGACGACCGCCGCGGGCACGAACAGCAGGCTGACCGGCAGCAGCGCGGTGCCCGCCAGGCTCGCGACCGCGAGCGGGCGGCCGACCCGGCCCCGCGGCGGCCGGCCGTCGGGGAACAGCAGCAGCGCCAGCGGCAGCGCGAGCAGCAGGAAGGAGCCGTAGCGCGCGCCGACCGCGTACGCGAAGGAGGCGCCCGGCAGGCCGGGGCTGACCGCGACCGCCTCGACGAGCCAGCCCTGGGCGAGCGCCGTCGCGAGCCAGCCCGCCCCGGCGACGGCGAGGACCCGCCCGACCGGCCGGCCCCGGCGGTCGGCGCCCCGGAGCACGAGCAGCCCCGAGAACAGCAGGACGAGGCCGGGGAGGATGTCGGCGATCCCGCCGCTCTCGCCGACCGCGACGACGACGTCGCGGTGGCGCACCTCGAGCGCGACGACGACGGCGGCGACCGCCAGCCCGGCGAGTGCGGCGAGGGCCAGCGCGACGTCGCGGCGGCGGCCGGTGTCCGGGCCGGCCGAGGACCCGGAGTGCTCGGGGGACCCGTGCCCGATCACCGGCACCGGGGCGCTCGCGGGGCGCTCGGCCGTGGATCGCACGCGGACGATCGTTGCAGGTCGGGCGGTCGGTGTCCCCGCGTCGGCGTCCCCTCCTGGTCCCGATCCGTGTCCCGGGTGGTCGGGACGACGTCGGGACCGGCGCGGGGCGCGCGGCCCTGCCGGGCAGGACCGCCGGCCGCGCAGAGTCCTCGCCATGCCCCAGGCCGACCGCCTCATCGCCGACCACTTCAGCACCGACCGCTTCAGCACCGACCGCTTCAGCACCGACCGCTTCTCCCGGGAGCCCGCCATGACGACCGTCCGCACCACGCCCGCCCGTGCCCGCACCGACGCCCCGGTCACCTCCGCGGTGGTGTCGCCCGGCTCCGGGAGCCCGGGGGCCCGCGCCGGGACCGGGCGGCTGCGGCTGCTCGGTGCCGGTCTCGCCGTCGGCGCCACCGCCTACGCCGTCCCGTTCATGCTCTACGGCGGCGAGGAGACCGGGTCCGGCCGCTTCGTGATCGATCTGTCCGGGGTGTTCTTCCAGCTCGGCGTGTTCTGCCTGCTCGCCGCCATGTGGCGGACGCGGGCCACGGGCACCTCGCGCCTGGCCCGCGCCGTGATCGTCGTGGAGTCGGTGGTCCTGGCCGTCGCCACCGTCCAGTCGCTGCTGACCCTGCCCTCGATGGGCGGCGAGTGGAGCGCCGCGGCGACCGCCCTCGACCCGTTCTGGCCGCTGTCGATGCTGGGCATGGCGATCCTGGGCGTGAAGGTCGCCGTCGCCGGCCGCTGGCGCGGCGCCCTGCGGGCGTGGCCCGTGGTCGCCGAGACCTGGATCTTCGTCGCGCTGCCCGCGATGGCGCTGCTCGGCCCGGCGGTCGGTTCGGTCATCGCCGGCGGGCACTTCGTCGTCGGCTACGGCGTCCTGGGTCTCCTGCTCGCGGTGCGCCCCGACCTGGCGGTGCGCGACTGACGGTGGCTCCGCGTACTGACCGAAGGGCCCCGTCGCTCGAGTAGACCGAGCGAAGGGGCCCTTCGCTCATCTCACGTTCCGCCCCGCCCGGCCGGGGGCAACCGTCCGGCATGGAGTACCGCACGCTCGGACGGTCGGGACTGAAGGTCTCGACGATGACCATGGGCACGATGACGTTCGGTGGCAGGGGCGGGTTCGAGAAGCTCGGCGCCACCGACGTCGAGGGCGCCACGCGCCAGATCGACCTGTGCGTCGACCACGGCGTCAACCTCGTCGACACCGCCGACATGTACTCGGCGGGCGTGTCCGAGGAGATCGTCGGGCAGGCCACCAAGAACCACCGCGACGACCTGTTCCTCGCCACCAAGTGCCGCTTCCCGTTGGGCGACGGGCCCAACGACGGCGGCGCCTCGCGCCAGCACATCGTCAAGAGCGTCGAGGACAGCCTCCGCCGCCTCGACGTGCAGCACATCGACCTCTACCAGCTCCACGGCTGGGACGGCGTGACGCCGCTGGAGGAGACGCTCGAGGCGCTCGACACCCTCGTCAGCAAGGGCAAGATCCGCTACATCGGGTGCTCGAACTACTCGGCCTGGCACATCATGAAGGCACTCGGGGTGTCCGAGCGCGGGGAGTACCAGCGCTTCGTCTCCCAGCAGATCCACTACACGCTGCAGGCCCGCGAGGCCGAGAACGAGCTGGTCCCGGTGTCGGTCGACCAGGGCCTCGGCATCCTCGTGTGGAGCCCGATCGCGGGCGGCCTGCTCTCGGGCAAGTTCCGCCGCGGCCAGGACGACCCGGAGACCTCGCGCCACCTCGGCGAGTGGTCCGAGCCGCCGGTCCACGACCGCGAGCGGCTCTACGACATCATCGAGGTCGCCGCGGAGGTGGCCGACGCCCACGGCGTCTCGGTCGCGCAGGTGGCCAACGCCTGGCTGCTGCGCAAGCCCGGCGTGACCTCGCTGGTCATCGGGGCCCGCACCGAGGAGCAGCTCACCGACAACCTGGCGGCCGCCGAGCTCGCGCTCACCGACGACGAGGTCGCCCGCCTCGACGAGGTCTCGGCGACGCCGCTGCTCTACCCCTACTGGCACCAGAAGAACACGATCACCGACCGGCTCTCGCCGGCGGACGCGACGCTGCTCGACCGCTGACCGGTCACACCACGGGTACCGTCAGCGCGGCGACCAGGCCGGTGGCCGGGTCGCCGCCCATCCGTGCAAGCTGGCTGTCCACGCCGTCGGCGAACACGGTGTCGTCGGTCAGCGTGACGTCGTCGAGGTTGCCGGTGCTGTCCTCGTAGCCGGACAGCGCGTACACCTGCCGGCACACCGACTCGGGGAACGCGAGCTGCGAGGTGGTGATCGCGGCGTCGCCGCCGGTCGCCCGCGCGAGGTCCGGGTAGACCTCGAAGTGCACGTGCGGCCAGCGTCCCGCGTAGGCGGCCGGGAAGATGCTGGTGAACGTCACCCGGCCGTCCCTGTCGGCGACCTGGACGCCGCGCAGGTAATTCTGGTCGGCGACGTCGTAGAGCGAGTAGGCGCCCGAGCGGTCGCAGTGCCACACGTACACCGCGGCGCCGGGCAGGGCGACGCCGGCCGCCGAGGTCACCGTGAGGTCGAGGGTGAGCGGAGCGCCCTCGGCGACGCCGGTCAGCGCGCCGAAGCTCGGGCGGATGTCGCGACGGACCACGCCCGCCTCCTGCAGCACGTTCGGCCCGTTGCTGCCGTCGCCGGGGAACGGGCCGGCGGTCTCCTGGGGGATCTCGCCGGGCGACCCGGACTCGACGGCCCCACCGGGCCCGCCCGCCTCGCCCCGCCCGGGACGGTCGGGGGGCGCGCAGGCGGCGGCCAGGCCGGCGAGGCCCGCACCGCCGAGGAGTGCGAGGGCCCGGCGCCGACCGAGCAGCCGCGGCAGGTCGGCGCGCAGGCCGGCGTCGTGGTCGTGCGGTCCGGACGGGGTGGTCATCGACGCTCCGGGGGTCGCGCGGGGGGTGGGCGGCGCCCAGGATGGTCGCGTTTCCTGTGCCCTCGCTGAGCGCGGGACCTGGCCCGGCCCGGCGGCGTGCGGGATGCTGCGCCGGGTGACCACGGCGCCGGGCACCGCGAGCGCGGTGCTGGTCGGCCGGCGCTGGGAGCTCGCGCTGCTCGAGGCCCGGCTCGACGCCGCGCGCGCCGGGACGGGCGGGTTGGTGCTGTGCGCGGGGGAGCCGGGGATCGGCAAGACGCGGCTCGCCCAGGAGCTCGCCGGCCGGGCGCTGGCGCGCGGGGTGGCGGTCGCGTGGGGGCGGTGCGCCGAGGCCGAGGGGGCGCCGGCGTTCTGGCCCTGGCGCCAGGTGCTGCGCGGCCTCGGCGCGGACGTCGGCGTGCTGGGAGGCGACGGGTCGGCGCCCGAGGAGCGCTTCCGCGTGGTGGAGGACGTGCTCGCCGCCCTGGGGACGGCCGGGGCGCGGGACGGGCTCCTCGTCGTCGTCGACGACGTCCACCGCGGCGACGAGCCGTCGCTCGACGTCCTGCGCCACGTCGCCCCGGCCCTCGGCGGGCTCCGGGTGCTCCTGCTCGCCGCCTATCGGGACGCCGACCCGGGGAGCCCGCTGCCGCGGGTGCTGCCCGAGCTCGCGGGCGCGCCGGGTGCCGAGCGCGTCGACCTGCACGGCTTCGACCTCGGCGAGGTGCGCGCCCAGCTGGGCGACGCCGCGGACGACGCGACCGCGCGCCGGCTCCTCGACGTCACCTGCGGGAACCCCCTGTTCGTCCGCGAGGTCGCGCGGGCGATGGCCGACGGCTCCTGGCGCCCCGACCGACCGCCCCGCTCCGTGCTCGAGGTGGTCACCGCCCGGCTCGACCGGCTCGGACCCGGCGCGCGGCGCCTCGTGCAGGCCGCCGCGGTCGTCGGGCGGGACTTCTCGCTCGGGCTGATCGCCGCGGCGCTCGGCGAGCCACCCGCGGCGTGCGTGGGGTGGCTCGACGAGGTGCGGGCCCACGGGCTCGTCGACGAGACGGGGCCGGGCGACCACCGCTTCGTCCACGCGCTGACCCGCGACGCGGTCGAGGCCTCGCTGTCCACCGACGAGCGGGTCGCGCGGCACCGTGCGGTCGCCGAGGCGATCGAGGCCCGGGCGGCCGGGGACCTCGCCGAGCACCTCGCGGACATCGCCCGGCACTGGCGCGAGCTCGCGCCCCACGGGGAGGCGGCCCGGGCCCGCGCGTGGACCGCCCGCGCGGCCGCCGACGCCGTCGCCCGCGGCGCGCCCGAGGAGGGCGCCCGGCTCTACCGGGTGGCCCTCGCGATCGATCCCGACGTGCTGCCGGCGGGCGAGCGGAGCGCCCTGGCCGCGGCGCTCGGCCGGGCCCTGGGCGCGGCGGGGGAGGTGGGCGCCGCGGTGGAGGCCGCGTCCCGGGCCGGCGAGGCCGCGCGGATCGCGGGCCGCCCGGACCTGCTGGCCGAGGCCGCGCTGGTGCTCGAGGCGGTGCCCGACGCGGCGGTGAACGCCGTCGCCACCGCGCTCGTCGAGGAGGCGCTCGCGGGGCCGGCCGTCGGGGAGCACGACGCCCTGCACGCCCGCCTGCTCGCCTCGCGCAGCCAGCTGGCCTTCTACGCGGGCGACCAGGAGCGCGTCACCGCGCTGAGCGCGCAGGCCCTGGCCCTGGCCCGGGACAGCGGCGACGACGGCGCGCTCTCGGCCGCGCTGCGCGCCCGGCACGAGGCCTGCCCCGGTCCTCCCGGCCGCGGGGAGCGCGCGGACCTCGCCACCGAGATGATCACTCTCGGTCGCCGGACCGGCAGCGCGCGCAGCGCGATGTGGGGCGAGCTCTGGCGGATCGACACACTGGTCGAGCAGGGGCGCCTGCGCGACGCGGCCGACGAGCTCGCCGTCCTCCGGGTGGCCACCGAGGGGGTGGGCGGGCCGGTCCCGGCCTGGCACCTCGACCGGGTGGGCGCCTGCGTCGCGCAGGCGCAGGGCCGGTACGAGGAGGCGGCGGCCGCGGCCGGGCGCGGGTTCGAGCGCATGCGCCCGGTGGAGCCCGCTCCCGCGACCGGGGCGTTCTTCGGCCTCCACACCGCCCTGTCCCGCCACGTCGGGGTCCGGCCGGAGGCGCAGCGGTTCCTCGCCGCGGTCTTCGATCCGCCCCCGCGGTTCCGGACGCAGTTCCGGATCGCCCACGCGGCCCTGTTCCTGGCCGCAGGGCGACGGGACGAGGCCGCGGCGTCGTACCAGCAGGCCGGCCCGGTCGCCTCGTGGTCGCTGCCGGTCTTCTTCGTGCTGTCCGCCCGGGCCTCGGCGGCCGCGATCTGCGGCGAGCTCGGCCTCCGCGACGACCTCGCCGTCCTGCTCGAGCACCTCGAGCCGTTCCGCGGCGGGTACGCCGCCGGCAGCGGGGTCTTCTTCCTGGGCCCGGTCGAGCTGGCGCTCGGGCGCGGAGCCCTCGACCTCGGCCGCCCCGACGCGGCCGTCGACGACCTCACCGCGGCGGTGGACGCCGCGGAGCGGGCCGGCGCGCCCGGCTTCGTCGCCGAGGCGCGGTACCACCTCGCGGTCGCCCTGCACGAGCGCGGCGAGCCGGGGGACCGCGAGCGCGCCGCCGCCGCCGCGGTCGACGCCGACCGGCTCGCCCGCGCCCTCGGCATGGCCGCGTACGTCGACCGCACGGCGGCGCTGGTCGAGCGGCTGCGGCCCGACCCGCGCCACGACCTGACCTCGCGGGAGGCCGAGGTGGCCGCGCTGGTCGCCGACGGGCTGACGAACCGGCGGATCGCGTCCCGGCTCGGCATCTCGGAGCGCACGGCCGAGACCCACGTCCAGCACATCCTCACCAAGCTCGGGTTCACGTCGCGGAGCCAGATCGCCGGGTGGGAGGTACGTAGCCGCCTCCGTGGTCCTGCGGATGGCCGCGGGGGCGCGGCTCCCTAGCGTCGTCCGTGCGGCCGATCCGGGCCGCGGGGACGAGGAGGACGACATGGAGTGGATCGGGGTGGCGACGCCGCCGCTGACGACCGTCGAGCAGTTCGACGCGGTGATCGCGCGGACCGGCGAGCCCGCGGGGCTCGAGGCGCGCTGGTGCGGGCGGACCGCGGACGGGGAGCTGCGCATCATCACCGTCTGGACGTCGAAGGAGCACGCCGACCGCTTCTTCGCCGAGAAGCTCGGCCCGGCGCTGGCTCAGGTGATCGGGCCGGAGCCCCAGGGGCCGTCGCGCATGCTGGGCCTCGAGGTGCTCCGGAGCTGGGTGCTCGCACCGGTCGGCTGACGGCCTCCCGCCGACCACACTCCGCGATCGGTCATCCTGGGGGAAGTCGAGGCGGGAGGTCGAGGGTGTCGGGTCCGCGCAGCGCGAAGGCCGTCGCGCACGAGCAGAACAAGCGCACGATCGTCGAGCTGACCGCGTGGATCACGGTGGCGGCCGCCGTGCTGGTGGTGGCGCTGCACGCGGGCATCTCGGCGTCGTCGACGGCGGCGGACGTGCCCCGGGTGACCACGGCCGAGTACCGCTGGTGATCGAGCTCTGGAACGTCTCGCGGGCCCTCGGGCTCGTCGCCCTCCTGCTGCTCAGCGTCGTGCTGGCCCTCGGCGCACTGCACAACACCACGTTGAGCCGCGCCGCGACCCAGGCCCTGCCGCGGTTCGTGGTGGTGGCGCTGCACCGCAACCTCGCGCTGATCACCGTGGTCTTCGTGGCGCTGCACGTCGTGGCGGTGCTGGTCACGCCCTACCTGCCGCTGCGCTGGTACCACCTCGTCGTCCCCGGGACGGCGTCGTTCAACCCGTGGCCGGTGGGGCTCGGCGCGGTCGCGCTGGACCTGCTCCTCGCGGTGGTGATCTCCAGCAGCCTGCGGCGGTACCTCTCGAAGCGCGCGTGGCTGGTCGTGCACTGGAGCGCCTACGTCTGCTTCCCGGTGGCCGTGGCGCACGCCGTCGCCAACGCGTCGTTCCGCGGCGGCACCTGGTGGACGCTCGTGGTGCCGCTGCTCGCGACCGCCCTCGTCGTCGCGTCGCTGATCCAGCGGCGGGCGGCGCGGCGGCGCCCGGCGCTCCCGCTCGCCGGCCGCGGGCGCACCGACCCGGTCGAGGCCCGGCGCGCCGCCGACCACGCGACGGGGCAGCAGCCAACCATCAACCCCGAGGCGCGCCCGCCCCGTCCGTGATCGGCTACGGGGCCTCGCGCATCCGCTCGCGCATCTGCTCGAGCGCGGCGATGAGCGTCTTCGCGTCGTAGGGGCCGAGGTGGCGCCGGGGGCGCGAGCCGCGGATGCCGAGGAAGAAGGTGGGGGTGCCGGGCAGCTCGCTGCCGCGGGCGTCGATCTGGTCGTCGGTGACGCGGCGGGTGACCTCGCCGTCGCGCAGGTCGTCCTCGAGCCGGTCGACGTCGAGGCCGAGGTCGGCGCAGTAGCCCAGCAGGCTCTCGCGGTCGAGGGCGTCGCTGTGGGCGAAGAACGTGTCGTGCACGTCCCAGAACCGGCCCTGCTCGGACGCGGCCTCCGCGACCTCGGCGGCGAGGCGGGCGTTGGGGTGGACGTCCTCGAGCGGGAAGTGGCGGAACACGTAGCGCACCTCGTTGCCGAAGTACGCCCGCACCTCGCGGGTGGAGCCGGTGGCCTTGCTGCAGAACGGGCACTCGAAGTCGCCGTACTCGACGATCGTCAGCGGCGCGTCGACCGGCCCGCGGATGTGGTCGCGGCGCGGGTCGACCGTGCGCAGGAGCACCGAGGACACGTCGAAGGGCTCGGGACGCAGGCGTGCGCCGACCCGGAACACCAGCGCGCCGAGCCCGAGCGCGATCACGGACGCGGCGAGCACGCCCACGCGCGCCTCGTCGGCGAGGAGCGGGTCGGGGAGGGCCAGGTCGACGATGAACAGCGAGATCGTGAACCCGATGCCCGAGAGCGCCGCGCCGCCGCCGACCTGGGTCGCCGTCAGACCGGGCGCGATGCTGCCCGGGCGCAGCCGCGCCATCACCGCCGTCGCCCCGCTGATGCCGACGAACTTGCCGACGACGAGGCCGAGCACGACGCCCCAGGTCAGCGGCGAGGTCGCGGCTGCCTGCAGCGTCTCGGCCGTCAGCGGGACGCCCGCGTTGGCCAGCGCGAACACCGGCACGATGATGAACGCGGTGTAGGGCTGCCAGAGGCGCATGAGGCGCTCGTTGACCGACACCGCGCGTTCCAGGCCGAGCCGGGCGGAGCGGGCGTACTCGGGGTTGGGCGACTGGCGGAACGCCCGCGTCAGCTCGGCCGCCCGCTCGACCTCGTGCCGGCGTGGGGGGTAGACGGGCAGCAGCAGCGCGATGAGCACCCCGGCGAGCGTCGCGTGCACGCCGGACGCGTAGAACGCCACCCAGGTGATCACGGAGATCAGCAGGTAGGCGCCGCCGCGCCAGACCTGCAGGCGCCGCAGCTGGAACACGGCGAGCAGTCCGACCCCGGCGATGACCAGGGGCAGCACGCGCAGCTCGTCGGTGTAGACCAGCGCGATGATCGCCAGCGCGCCGACGTCGTCGGCGACGGCGAGGGTCAGCAGGAAGATCCGCAGGCGCTCGGCCCGGCGTGGCCCGACCACGGCGAGGGCCCCGAGCAGGAACGCGGTGTCGGTGGAGATCACGACGCCCCACGCCGACGCCTGCTCGCCGCCGGGGTTGAGCAGGAGGAACAGGACCGCGGGCAGGGCGAGCCCGGCGAGGGCCGCCGCGAGCGGGACCACGGCCTTGGACCGGTCCCGCAGCTCGCCCATCGCGAACTCGCGCTTGACCTCCAGGCCGATGACGAAGAAGAACAGCGCCATCAGCCCGTCGTTGACCCAGTGCTGCAGGTCGAGGTCGATGCCCACGTCGCCGACGGAGATCGCGAGCCGCGTGTGCCAGAAGGCGTCGTAGGTGTCGCTCCACGGGGAGTTCGCCCACACCAGGGCGAGCACCGTCGCGACGAGGACGAACACGGCGGCGAGCGACTCGCTCGCGTCGCCCCGGCGGGCCTGGGCGATGCGCTCGAGGGCGCCGTGCCACCGGGGGCGGCTCTCCGTGACGTCGGCCATGCCGGGACTCAAGCAGGACGGACGAGGAGCGCGACCGGGTAGAGGTCGAGCACGGCGGTGAGCAGCGGGGCGCCGCCCTCGACGGGACGCCCGGTGACCACGTCGGTCCAGTCGTCGGCGCCGCCGGGCAGGGGCAGCGAGGTGTCGCCCCAGCCGCCGGCGGCCCGCAGCCCGACGGGCAGCCGGGTGGCCACGGCGACGAGGCGCTCGCGACCGGCCGCACCCCCGCGGGCGAAGGCCACGGCGTGGTCGGCCGCCGGCCCGGACGCCGGCAGCGGCGCGTACCCGGTGAACAGCTCCGGGCGGAAGCGCCGCAGCCGCAGCGCCGCGGACACCACGGCGAGCTTCGTGGCCGCGCGGTCGTCGTCGTCCCCGTCGAACTCCGGCACCCAGCCACTGTCGAGGCGCTCGAGCAGCCGGCGGCGCAGGGCGAAGTCGACGGGCCGGCGGTTGTCGGGGTCGACCAGCGAGTACTCGTAGCACTCGGTGCCCTGGTAGACGTCCGGCACGCCCGGCCCCGCGAGCTGCAGCAGCTTCTGGCCCAGCGCGTTGGCCCGCCCGTGCGCGTCGATCTGCGCGACGAACGCCTCGATCTCCGCGACGGCCTCGGCGTGGGCGAGCACCTGGCCCGGCCACGCCGCGATCGCCTCGTCGACCTCGGGTACCGCGTCGACGTGCGCGGTGACGAGCTTGGCCTCCTTGGACGCCTTGGTCAGGTAGCCCGCGAGGCGCTCCTCGGTGATCGGCCACGCCCCGAGCACCGACTGCCACGCCAGGAGCTCGAGCGACGGCGACGGCAGGGGATGCCGCGCCGCCGCGGTGCGCAGGAACGCGCCCCACTCGGCGGTGAGCTCGCTGAGCACGGCCAGGCGGGCCCGGACGTCCTCGGAGCGCTTGGTGTCGTGGGTGGACAGCGTCGACATCGTGGCCGGGGTGGCCGCGTCGCGGGCCGCCGCCTTGGCGTGGAACTCCGCCGGCGACACCCCGAAGCGGTCGGGCGCCCCGCCGACCTCGTTGAGCGCGACGAAGCGGTTCCACCGGTAGAACGTGGTGTCCTCGACGCCCTTGGCCGTGACCATGCCGCTGGTCTGCTCGACGCGGCGCGCCAGGTGGCCGTCGGGCTCGGCGATCATGGCCGCGTGGATCGTGCGGACGGTGTCCGCGAGCTCCGGGCGCGCCGTGGACGCCGTGTCCACCGCGCGGTCGAGCGCCGCGCGCCCCTCGGGGAGGTAGGAGCGGTAGACCGGGAACGAGCTGAGCAGCTCGGCGACGGCGTCGCGGACCTTCTCGTCGTCGCCGCCCCCGGGCACCAGGTTGGCGATCCGGCGCATCTCGGCCACGAGGATCTCGTCGGTGACCAGCCGCCGCGCCGTGTGCTCGACGGTGGACAGGCCCTCGCGCACCCCGGTGTGCTCGGCGGCGACGGCGTCGACGAGCGCCTCGCCGCGCGGGTCGACGAACAGGCCCTGCACCTCGCGCAGCGCCTCGTAGCCCGTCGTGCCGTCCACCGGCCAGGACAGGGGCAGCGCCTCGTCCGGACCGAGGATCTTCTCGACCAGCAGCCACGCGTCGTCACCCAGCGCCGCGCGCAGCCGCCGCAGGTACGCCCCCGGCGCGGTGAGGCCGTCGGGGTGGTCGATGCGCAGGCCGTCGAGCTGGCCCGCCGCGCGCCAGCGCAGCACCTCGGCGTGGGTGGCGTCGAAGATCTCCGGGTCGTCGACGCGGACCGCGGCGAGGTCGGAGACGTCGAAGAAGCGCCGGTACGTGAGCTCGGTGTTGCCGCGCCGCCAGTGCACGAGCCGGTAGTGCTGGCGCTCGTGCACCTCCTGCGCGCTGCCCTCGTCGCCCGTGCCGGGGGCGACGGGGTAGCGGTGCTCGTAGTAGTGCAGCTCGTCGCGGTCGTCGGAGAGCGTGAGCGCCTCGACGTCCTCGGGGGAGCCCAGGACCGGGATCAGCAGCGGCTGCGAGAGGTCGGCGTCGTACCAGGCGGCGTACGGCGAGTCCGGGCCCTCGCGCAGCAGCGACCACCACGACGGGTTGGCCGCGGGCACCGCCACGCCCATGTGGTTGGGCACGAGGTCGACGAGCACGCCGAGCCCGGCGGCGCGCAGCGTGGCCACGAGGTCGCGCCGGGCCGCCTCGCCGCCGAGCTCGTCGTTGGCGTGGGTGGGGTCGACGACGTCGTAGCCGTGGGTGGAGCCGGGCGCGGCCTGCAGGATCGGCGAGCAGTACAGCGTCCCCACCCCGAGGGCGTCGAGGTAGCCGACGAGCTCGCGGGCCGCGGCGAACGGCTGGTCGGGGGAGAGCTGGAGCCGGTAGGTGGAGGTGGGGATGCTCATGCCGCCCGGTCCGTGCGCTGCAGCAGCAGCATCGAGCGGGACGGGACGGTGAGGACGTCGCCGCCCACGTGGTCGTCGAGGTCCTCGGGCAGGGCCGGGGTGTTCCACGTCTGCGTGGTGCGCGCCGTGCCCACCACGACGTGGCCCGTGGCGGTGTCGAGCACCGTGCCCCAGCGGTGCGGGTGACCCTTGCCGGGCAGGGTGACCTCGCAGTCCTCGTGGTGGGCGTTGAAGATCAGCAGGAACGTGTCGTCGACGACGCGCTGGCCCCGCGGGTCGCTCTCGAGGATGCCGTCGCCGTTGAGGAACACGGTCAGCACGCCGGCGTCGCTGGACTCCCAGTCCTGGTCGGTCATCTCCTCGCCCGACGCGGCGAACCAGGCGATGTCGCGCTGGACCTCCGTGCCCTGTGCGCCCAGGGCCGGGCGGATGGGCCGGCCGTTGAAGAAGCGCCGGCGGCGGAACACCGGGTGGGAGGCGCGCAGCTCGGAGAGCGAGGAGGTGAAGTCCATCAGCTCGGAGTCGGCCTTCTCGGGCGACCACTCCATCCAGGAGATCTCCGAGTCCTGGCAGTAGCCGTTGTTGTTGCCGTACTGGGTGCGGCCCATCTCGTCGCCGTGCAGCAGCATCGGCACGCCCTGCGAGAGGAACAGGGTGGTGAGGAAGTTGCGCCGCTGGCGGTGGCGCAGCTCGAGCACCTCGGCGTCGTCGGTGGGGCCCTCGACGCCGTGGTTCCACGAGTTGTTGTCGTCGGCGCCGTCCTGGCCGCCCTCGCCGTTGGCCTCGTTGTGCTTCTCGTTGTACGAGACGAGGTCGTTGAGCGTGAAGCCGTCGTGCGCGGTGACGAAGTTGATCGAGGCGTAGGGCCGCCGGCCGTCGTCCTGGTAGAGGTCCGACGACCCGGTGAGCCGCGCGGCGAACTCGCCCATCGTGCCCGGGGTGCCGCGCCAGAAGTCGCGGACGGTGTCGCGGTACTTGCCGTTCCACTCGGTCCATCCGGGCGGGAAGTTGCCCACCTGGTAGCCGCCGGGGCCGACGTCCCACGGCTCGGCGATGAGCTTGACCTGCGAGATCACCGGGTCCTGCTGGACGAGGTCGAAGAACGTGGACAGCCGGTCGACGTCGTAGAACTCGCGGGCCAGCGTGGAGGCGAGGTCGAACCGGAAGCCGTCGACGTGCATCTCGGTGACCCAGTAGCGCAGCGAGTCCATGATCAGCTGCAAGGTGTGGGGCTGCCGGACGTTGAGCGAGTTCCCGGTGCCCGTGTAGTCCATGTAGTACTGCGGCTGGTCCTCGACGAGGCGGTAGTACGACTGGTTGTCGATGCCGCGCATGGACAGCGTCGGGCCCAGGTGGTTGCCCTCGGCGGTGTGGTTGTAGACGACGTCGAGGATCACCTCGATGCCCGCGGCGTGCAGGTCGCGCACCATCGCCTTGAACTCCTGCACGTGCGCGCCGGGCGCCGGGTTGCCCGTGATGCCCACCGAGGCGTAGCCGTAGTGCGGGGAGAAGAAGGCGATCGTGTTGTAGCCCCAGTAGTTGCGCAGACCGCGCTGCACGAGTGCGTCGTCGTGCACGAACTGGTGCACCGGCATGAGCTCGATGGCCGTGATGCCCAGCCGCTGCAGGTGCGCGATGACCGCCGGGTGCGCGACACCGGAGTAGGTGCCCTGCATCTGCTCCGGGACCTCGGGGTGCAGCGTGGTCAGGCCCTTGACGTGGGCCTCGTAGATCACGGTCTCGTGGTACGGCGTGTGCGGCGGCCGGTCGTCGTGCCAGTCGAAGAACGGGTTGATCACCACGGCCTTCGGCACGTGGGCCGCCGAGTCGGCGTCGTTGACCTCGTCGGGGGCGTCGAACCGGTACCCGAACAGCGACTCGTCCCAGGCGTAGGTGGACCCCAGGCTGCCGTCGATCGCCTTGGCGTATGGGTCGATGAGGAGCTTCGCCGGGTTGCAGCGCAGCCCCTGCGCCGGGTCGTGCGGCCCGTCGATGCGGTAGCCGTAGCGCTGGCCGGGCACGACGCCCGGCAGGTAGCCGTGCCAGACGAACCCGTCGCGCTCGGGGAGGGGGACGCAGGTCTCGGTGCCGTCCGCGTCGAACAGGCACAGCGTGACGCTCTGCGCGACCTCGCTGAACAGCGCGAAGTTCGTCCCGGCCCCGTCGTAGGTCGCCCCCAGGGGATAGGACGTGCCGGGCCAGGGCTGCATCGGGCTTCCTCCGAGGGGTGCGGGGTGGTCAGGCACGAGACGAGGAGTGCCCGGTGCGCACGTCGAGGATACGGGGCGCGACCGACAGCACCGAGGAGCCGACGGGAGGCCTCGCTACCATCCCCGGCGTGGCGACCGTGTTCACCAAGATCATCAACGGCGAGATCCCGGGACGTTTCGTCTGGTCGGACGACCAGGTGGTGGCGTTCCTGTCGATCAACCCGCTCGGGCCGGGACACGTCCTGGTGGTCCCGCGGGAGGAGGTCGACCAGTGGGTCGACGCCTCCCCGCAGCTGCTCGGGCACGTCATGACCGTCGCCCAGGCCGTCGGGACGGTGATCCGCACCACCTGGTCGCCCCCGCGCGTGGCGTTGATGATCGCCGGCCACGAGGTGCCGCACCTCCACGTCCACGTGCACCCGATGTGGGGCGCCGAGGCGTTCGACTTCTCCCGGGCCGACACCGACCCCGACCCCGCCGAGATGGACCGGAACGCCGAGGCGATCCGCGCCGGGCTGCGCGACGCGGGTCACGGTGACGTGGTGCCCGACGCGTGACGCAACTGGTGCTCGTCCGCCACGGCGAGCCGCTCGCGGCCACTGTGCTGCCCGGCGCCCCGGACGCGGGCGGCGGCGCGGACCCCGCGCTGTCCGACCGCGGCCGCGAGCAGGCCGACCGGTTCGCCGCCTGGCTCGCCGCGGCGCCCGAGCGCGACGACGTCGCCGAGATCGTCACCTCGACGATGCGCCGGTCGCGCGAGACCGCGGCACCGGCGGTGCGCCTGCTTGGCGTCGCCGAGCCCGTGGCCGTCGAGGACCTGTGCGAGTTCGACCGGGGACGGGCGAGCTACCAGCCGGTTCACGAGCGCGACGAGGACGACGAGGACTGGAAGAGCATCAAGGCCGGCCGGTTCCCCGCCTACGTCGACGGACCGGCCTTCACGGCGCGGGTGGTCGACGCCCTCGACGCGGTGGCCGCCCGGCAGGAGCCGCGGGCGACCGCTGTGGTCGTCTGCCACGCGGGCGTCGTCAACACCTACCTGTCGGTCGTGCTCGGCCTCGAGCGTCCGCTGACCTTCCCGCTGCACCACACCTCGGTGTCGCGGGTGCTCGTCTCGCGCTCGGGCACGCGGCGGGTCAGCTCGGTCAACGAGACCCAGCACGTCGCCGGGATCCTGTGAGCGCGCCGGACCGGGAGCGCTGGTGGCTCGGGGCCGAGCGGCTGCTCGCGTTCAGCGACGGCGTCGTGGCGATCGCCCTGACCCTGCTGATCCTGCCGCTGGCCGAGCTCGTCCCCGAGGCGTCGGAGCCGACCGGCTCCGGGCTGACGATCGTCACCGAGAACCTCGCGCCGATCGGCAGCTTCGTCCTGAGCTTCGTGGTCATCGCCCGGTTCTGGGTCGCGCACCACCGCGTCTTCGACGACGCGCCCCGCGTCTCGCCCGGCATCGTCTGGGTCAACACGGTCTGGTTGTTCACGGTCGTCGTGCTGCCGTTCCCGACCGAGATGGTCGGCGCCTTCCCCGAGGACCCCTTCACGCTGCGCTTCTACGTGGCGGCGCTGCTGGCCAGCAGCACGGTGCTCACGGTCACGACGGTGCTCGTCGCGCGCTCGCGGCCCCGCGACGAGCGGGCGCAGGCGCTGCTCTCCGGGTCGGGCGCCACGGCCCTGCTGCTCCTCGTGGTCTTCGTGACCACGCTCGTCGCCCCCGGCCTCGGCTACTGGCCGTTGCTCCTGCTGGTCGCGACCTCGCTCGTCGAGCGCGCGACCGGCCCCCTGATGCGCCGGGTCGTCACGCGCTCGTGACCCACGGACCGGCCGCCGGTCCCTACGGTGGTGCCGCCCGTCACCCCCGCGGTCCGTGAGGAGACCACCGTGCCCGTCACGCCACCCACCCCGGACGAGCTCGCCGCCCTGGCCGAGCGCGACCGCCTCGGCCTCGACGAGGCCGGCCTCGCGGCGTTCGCCCCGCTCGTCGAGGGCTCGTTCGGCGCCTACGACCGCGTCGAGGAGCTGTGGGCCGCGCAGGCGCCCGTCGCCCCGCGGCGCGAGTGGTCCTGGCCGGCGGACGGCGAGAACCGCTGGGGCGCCTGGTACGCGCGGTGCCACGTCGAGGGCGCGCCCGAGGGCCCGCTCGCGGGCCGGACGGTGGCGATCAAGGACAACACCGCGGTCGCCGGCGTCCCGATGGGCAACGGGTCGCGGCTCGTCGACGGGTACGTCCCGGCGCGCGACGCGACGGTGGTGACGCGCCTGCTCGAGGCCGGGGCGACGATCACGGGCAAGGCGGTGTGCGAGGACCTCTGCTTCTCGGGCGCCAGCCACACCTCGCACACCGGCCCCGTGCGCAACCCGTGGGACCCGACGCGCACCACCGGCGGCTCGTCCAGCGGCAGCGCGGCGCTGCTCGCGGCCGGCGAGGTCGACCTCGCCACCGGCGGCGACCAGGGCGGATCGATCCGCATGCCCGCCGCGATGAGCGGGATCGTCGGCCACAAGCCCACCCACGGCCTCGTGCCCTACACCGGCGCCTTCCCCATCGAGGCGACGATCGACCACCTCGGCCCGATGGCGCGCACGGTCGCCGACGCGGCCCTGGCGCTGGGGATCCTCGCCGGTCCGGACGGGCTCGACCCCCGCCAGCCCGACGCCGTCGCGCCCGTGGACTACCTGGCCGAGATCGCCCGCGGGGCGCAGGGGCTGCGCGTCGGGGTCGTCACCGAGGGCTTCGGGCACGAGGGCCTGTCGGTGCCCGGCGTCGACGCCAGCGTCCGGTCGGCGCTCGACGTGCTCGCCGGCGCGGGCCTCGCCGTCGAGGAGGTGTCGCTGCCCTGGCACCGTCACGCCTTCGACGTGTGGACGGTGGTGGCCACCGACGGCGTGGTCGCGCAGATGATCGAGGGCAACGGCTACGGGATGAACTGGGAGGGGCTCTACGACCCCGACCTCATCGCGCACTACGGGCGGCTGCGCGCCCAGCGCGGCCACCTCTTCTCCGACCCGGTGAAGATGGTGACGATGGCCGGCCGCCACACCCTGACCACCGAGCACGGGCGCCACTACGCCATGGCCCGCAACCTCGTGCCCGCCGCCCGCGCGGCCTACGACGCGGCGCTCGCCGACCACGACGTGCTGGTCATGCCCACCGTGCCGATCCTGCCGACCACCCTGGTGGGGGAGGGGACGCCGGTCGCCGAGGGCGTCGCCCGCGCGCTGGAGATGATCGTCAACACCGCGCCCACCGACGTGACCGGGCACCCCGCGACGTCGGTGCCGACCGCCCCCGTCGACGGCCTGCCGGTCGGGATGATGATCGTCGGCCGGCGCTTCGACGACGCCACGTGCCTGCGCGTCGCCCACGCCTTCGAGCAGGCCGTCGGGGGCTTCCCGGCGCCGCCCGTGCCCGCGGGCGTGGCGGCGGGCTGAGGCTCGGGGCCGGCGTGATCGGGACATAGCGTCAAGATCGCGTCGAGACCGCCGCCGACCCCCGTCCGCGTCGGCCCGGGACTGTCGGGGGTCTGGTTTATCTTCGAACACATGAGCGAAGGTGGGGCTGTCGGGCAGGCCGAGCGGGAGGCGCTCGACCGGTTCCGCGACGGCATCACCGCGCTGCGCGCCGCTCAGTACCGGTTGCTCGAGGACGTCGCCGACCTGCAGCGGTTGGGGGTCGCGCGGCAGACCGGTGACCGGTTCACCGAACGCCTGGTGCAAGAGCTGGGGCGGTTGAACCGGCGCGACGCGGATCGGCTGGTCGACGAGGCCGCCGACCTCGTGCCCCAGCTCGCGCTCTCGGGGGAGCCGCTGCCGCCGCGGCTGCCGGCGACGGCCACCGTCTACGCGGGCGGGGAGATCGGGCCGGGGCATGTGGCGGTGATCCGGCGGACCATGAGCCGCCTCGACAAGGTCGACGGCCTCGACCCGGCGGTGTGGGCGGAGACCGAGGCGAGCTTGGCCGAGGCCGCGACCCGGCTCTCCCCGGACGCGCTGGTGCGGGTCGCGGCGCGGGCGCTGGCCTACGCCGACCCCGACGGCGCGGCGCCGGATCCGCGGGAGGAGCGCGACGACGAGCTGCTGATGTCCTCGCGGCGCGACGGGACGTTGCGGATGACCGCCACGTTCCGCGGGGCGGTGAACGCCGAGATCGTCCGCGAGGGGTTCGACGCCGCATCGACCCCTGCGGACCCGGACGACGACCGGTCGCTGGGGAATCGACAGGCGGGGGCGCTGGTCGAGTTCGTGCTCGGCGCGCAAGGGGCTGGCGGCATCCTCGCCGACGACGACATCAGCGAGTCGCAGCCCGAGGCCGCCGGCTCCGAGCCGGAGGTCGAGGACGCGCTGATCCCCGCACCGCGCACGCCCGAGCCGCGGGTAGCGCTGCGGCGCCGGGCGCCGCGGTCGATGGGGCGGCCCCTGTTGACCATCACGATGGACCACCGGTGGCTCCAGGCCGCGGTCGGTCACGGCACCCTCGATTCCGGGCACCTCGCCGACGCCGCCACCGTCCGCCGGTGGGCGTGCGACGCCGAGATCATCCCCATGGTCCTGGGCTCCAAGTCCGAGCCCCTCGACGTGGGGCGCCTGGCGCGCACCGCCACCGACGCCATCCGCCGCGCCCTCAACATCAGAGACGGCGGCTGCGCCTTCCCTGGCTGCACCCGACCACCACGGCGCTGCCACGCCCACCACATCCACCACTGGCTCGACGGCGGCGACACCGAGCTGCACAACATGGTGCTGCTCTGCCAGCACCACCACCTCGTCATCCACCACGACCACTGGGTCGTCGACATGATCGACGGACTGCCCTGGTTCACCCCGCCGCCCTGGATCGACCCCGACCAGAGACCCCGGCTCGGCGGACGACCACGCGTCCCCACCTGACGTGACGCGGGTCACCACCGACCTCGGGTCGATCCGGCGGGTCCCGCTCGTGGTGGGGCGAGTCCCCGCGAGCTGCGCGGCGACCGCCACACGAGGAGCACCACCGTGACCCCCGGCATCGTCGACCTGCCCCCCGCACGCAACCTGCTCTCCGGCCTCGTGATGGTCGAGTCCGCCCGGTGGCACGACGGGCGGCTCTGGTTCGCGCACTGGGGCGCCGGCGAGGTCGTCGCGGTCGACCTCGACGGCACGGCCGAGGTCATGGCACCCGGACCGCGCCGGATGGGCTGGTCGATCGACTGGCTGCCCGACGGCACCCTGCTCACCACCGGCGACGAGATCACCCGCCACGATCCCGGCGGCGCCGTGGTCATCCGGGACCAGGGCGCCAACGAGATCGTCGTCGACCCGCGCGGTCACGTGTACGTCGACGGCGCCGACTTCGACTTCGTCGGCGGGGGTGCGCCGGAACCCGGGTGGATCGACCTCGTCGCGCCCGACGGGTCCTCGCGCCGGGTCGCGGGCGACATCGAGTTCCCGAACGGCATGGTCGTGACCCCCGACGGCTCCACCCTCGTCGTCGCCGAGTCCTTCGCCGGGCGCCTGTCCGCCTTCGACATCGGCGAGGACGGAAGCCTGAGCGGACGCCGCGTGTGGGCCGAGGGGCTCGGGCCCGACGGCATCGTCATCGACGCCGAGGGCGGGATCTGGACGCAGACCGCCGACACCGTCGCGTACACGGGCGACCCCGGCTCCCCGGCAGGAGCCTGCGTGCGGGTGCTGGACGGCGGGGAGATCACCCACCGGATCGAGACCGACCTGCCCTGCTTCTCCTGCGTCCTCGGGGGTCCCGAGGGCCGGCACCTGTTCCTGCTGTGCAACGAGTTCGAGGGCGTCGACCGGTTGACGGCCGTGCAGCAGCGGCGATCCGCGCGGGTCCTCGTCACCGAGGTGCCGGTGTCCCCGGCCTGCTGATCACTGCAGGTAGTCGTGCACCTGCTTCTCGGTCGCCTGGCCCGGGTCGCCGCCGAAGTCGCGGCCCGCGCGGCGGCGGCGCAGCACGTCCCAGCACTGGTCGAGCCGCTCCTCGATCGAGCGCAGGCGGGCGCGGTCGTCCTCGTCGATCTTCTCGCCGTGGGCGCGCAGCCGGTGCTCCTCCTCGACCAGCGTGTGGATCGTCTGCAGGGTCTCGTCGTCCGCCATGGGCACGACCCTAATCACTTCCGGACGAGCGCCACGAGGTCCCGCACGCCGGCGTCGGGCAGGTAGGCCCGCCCGATGCCCAGCCCGACGCGCGGGAGGTCGGCCTCGTCGCGGTGCACGAGGTACATCGGCGCGTAGCGCGGCTGGAACTTCGCCTTGAACTGGTGTAGCGAGCGGAAGCCGTAGTACGGCTCGAGCAGGGCGCCCATCCGGTCGAGCACGCGGTCGAGCACGTCGTGGCTCGCCGCGTCCTCGGCCTCCTCGGTGCGCGCGAGCGGTGCGCCCGACAGCGACAGGAACCGCGCTCCCTCCTCCTGGAAGGTCAGGCACGCCGAGGCGATGAGGTACTCGACGACGGCGCGGAACCCGTCCTGGCGCCGGCGCATGACGTCGAGGGTCCAGCCGACGACCTCGGGACCCCCCGCCCCGCCCGGCCCGTACACCGGCAGCCACGACGTGACGCCGTGGATCGTGCCCTCGGCGTCGACGGCGAGCCCGGTGCGGACCTCCGGGTCGAGGGCCTCCTCGACGCCGCCGAGCGTGAAGCCCATCTCGGGCAGGCCCTTGTCGCCCACCCACTCCTCGGAGATCGCCCGCACCTGCGCGACGACGGCGCGCGGTTCCTCCTCGAGGCGCACCATGCGGTGGGTGATCCCGGCCTTGCCCGCGCGGTTGAAGGCGCTGCGGACGTTCTGCCAGGGCTTGCCCTTGAACTCCAGGCCGTCGAGGTCGATGAGCGTGTCCTCGGCGACCTGCAGCGTGCGCCACCCGTCGGCCCGCGCCTGCTCGGCGAGCTCGGCGGTGGCGGAGAACAGGCACGGCACCCAGCCGGCGCGCTCGGCCATCGCGCGGAAGTCCTCGAGCGCGGCGGCGCGGTCGGCCGGCGCGACGATCGGGTCGCCGAGGGCCACCGCGACGCCGGCGTGCACGCGGAACGCGGTGATCCCGTCGGCGGTGCCGTGGGTCAGGTAGCGGTTCTCCGGCCAGGTCGTCATCCAGGACAGGGTCGACCCGCCGTGGCGGTGCAGTGCGTCGCGGGCGACCTCGGGGCCGGTGCGGGCGCCGTTCTCCCGACGGCGCAGGCGCCGCCGCGACGGCACCGCGAAGGCGTGCCGGCCCGCCACCAGCCACACCAGCAGCGCCGACCACAGCACCGCGTTGGGCACGAACACCGCGAGTCCGACGAGCTCGATCTGGTCCATCTGGTCGGTGATCTGCGCGAACACGACCGCGCCGATCACGAACAGTCCCAGCAGCGTGTACAGCGCGCCGAGGCAGAGCCCCAGGACCCAGGCGATCCGGCGCCCGCGGCGCAGGCCCTCGGCCAGCAGCAGCGAGACCACGGCGGAGATCACGGTCTCGGTGACGGTGGAGTCCGACGCGGTGTCGCCGAGCGGTCCGACGACCGGGACCACCAGCGTCAGCACCCGGATCACGGCGATGACGAGGAGCCCGGCCGCGGCGACCAGGCGCCACTCGCGGCGACCCGGGCGGCCAGAAGGGACCTCGCCGGCGCGGGCGATCCGGCGCCCGAGGGGGAGCGCGACGGCCAGGACGAGCACGTGCTCGACGTCGGCGAGGTGGCCGAGGAACAGCAGCCCCACGGCGGCGACGCCGACGAGCACCAGGCGCAGCCGCAGCCGCCAGGGCGCGGCGAGCGTGGCCGAGGCGACGGCCACCACCGCGAGCACGCCCGGCGAGATCCCGCCGCCGAGGGAGGCCGCGACGCCGACCGCCCAGGCCCACCCGGTGGCCGCGAGCGCCGCGACCAGGGCGATCGTCACCGCGACCGCGGCGACCTGGCCGGCGACGAGCAGCACCGCGGTGCGCCGCGACCCGAGGCGCCCCTCGCCCCAGCCGACCCCGAGCGCGACGAGGAGCAGACCGACCCACGCGCCGGCCGGGTGCGCGCTGACGAGTGCGCCGGTGAGCACTGTCCAGGGGTGGCCCGCGGCGATCGAGGGGACGCCGTGGGCGATCGCGTCGCCCCACGTCCGGTCGGCGACGGGGCTCCAGAACGCCCCGGTGGCGACGCCGGCGACGACGAGCAGCAGCAGGGTCACCGCCGTCACGGGCCGCCGGCGCGCGACCGCGAGGGCCCGTGCCCCAGCCTCGCCCGTCCGGGACGGGGCCGGCGTGGTCTCGGGAGGGGCGGTCACCGTCATGGGGCGAACTCCTGGTGGTCACGGATCGCGACGAGATCGTCGCCCGGTGCGGCCGGACGGGTGAGGACTGAGTCGAGTCTGCGGTCCGTGTCGCGGAATGACAATCCTCTGGGTGATCGACGCTCTCGACGCGGGCGCCCGCGACCGTCACGATCATCGCGTGGAGTCCGACGGGCCAGGCGAGCTCGACGAGTCCGACGTCCGCGACCGGCGCCTGCTGCTCCTGTCGGTGTGGGCGTCCGCCGCCTTCGCGGTGCTGTCGTCGGTGTGGGGAGTGCTCAGCGGCTCGTCGATGATCGTGTTCGACGGGCTCTACTCCTTCGCGAGCATCGGGCTCTCGGTGCTCGCCGTCCTCGCGCTGCGCACCTCGCGCCGGGGGGCGGACGAGCGATACCCCTGGGGCCGCGAGGTGTGGGAGCCGGTGACCGTGGTCGTCAAGGCCTTCGCCCTCGGCGCGCTCTGCGTCTACGCCGTCGTGGGCGGGGTGACGGACCTGTTCGCGGGCGGGCGCGAGGTCGCGACGGGGTGGGCCCTCCTCTACGCCGTCATCGCCACCGCCGGCGGCGTCGTCGTCACCCTCTTCATGCGCCGCGGCGGGCGGTCGGACCTGGTGCGCGCCGAGGCGGCCGAGTGGGTGGGCGACACGCTGCTCTCGGTGGGGGTGCTCGTCGGCTTCGTCATCGCCGCCGTGCTCGTGGCGGTGGGACGGCCGGACATCGCCGCCTACGTCGACCCGGGGATGGTCGTCCTCGTCTCGCTGCTCTTCCTGCGGGTGCCCGCGAAGCTGATCGGCGGGGGGATGCGGGAGATCCTGGCGATGTCCCCGCCGCCGGAGACGCGGGCGGAGCTCGAGGCGGCGGTGGGGGCCGTGCGCGAGCAGTTCGGGCTCGCGGAGTCGTTCCTGCGGGCCTCGAAGGTCGGGGGCCGCGTCGACGTGGAGGTGGACTACGTGGTGGGGGAGAAGTCGGCGGTGGCCACGGTGGCCGACTGCGACGCGGTGCGCGCGGCCCTGCACGAGCGGCTGGTCGCCCTCGGGCACGAGCGGTCTGTCGTCGTCGCGTTCACCACCGACCGGAGGTGGGCCCTGTGAGCGGGACGCCGGTGGTGGTGCACCTGCGCCGCCCCGGCGACCTCGTCGCCGTCGACCCCGCGCTGCTGCTGGAGGACGACGACGCGCGGACGGTGCCGGGCGCGGACGAGGTGCTCGACGAGCTGCTGACCCGCCGGCGGGTCGGGCGGGGCGACCGGGTCGTGGTCACGCTGCCCGCCGCCGGGGTCGGGCCGGACCGGGCGGCGACCGAGGCCCTGCTGGCCACGACGCTGCGGCGCTGGTGCCGCCGGCGCCTCGAGGGCACCGAGCGCGAGGCCGCGGTGCTGCACCGCCAGGGCTGGGCCTCGCTGCGCCCGGGCCTGCCGCTGTTCCTCATCGGCCTGCTGTTCTCGACCGACTTCCTCGCCCCCGACGTCCCGGAGTTCTTCCAGAACCTGCTCGGCAACGGCGTCTTCCTCGTCATCGCCTGGGTGGGGCTCTGGTATCCCCTGGACCTGCTGTTCTTCGCGCGCCTGCCGCTGCGCCGCCAGCGCCGGGTCCTGGACGCCCTGCTGGCGATGCCGGTCGAGGTGCGTGTTCGGGAGACTGCGCCGGAGGGGTGACGGCGGCGGCCAGCCGGGTGAGCCGGCGTTCCGTCGCGGTCGCCGTGGGTGGACGCTCGCGGGCGAGCGCTCGGCGGCGACGGGGTCGGCCATGGGAACAGCCCGGGGGGACGGCGAGTGGCTGGAGCTCGTCGCCGACCTCCTCGGGCGGCCACTGACCGACTGGCCCGTCCAGCAGATCCTGCCCTTGCTCGCGCGATCGTTCGACGCGCCGGCCGCCGCGTTCTACGGCCGGGCGCCGTCGAGCCCGCTCGGCCAGGAGGCGTGGCCGCCGGACCTCTACACCGACCGCTTCGACGACGTCCTGCGCTGGGGCCGGGAGCGCGCCCCACGGGAGCACCCGCTGCTGCGCTACTACCTCGCCACCGGCCGGCCGGACGTGATGCAGGTGCGCGACGTGCCCGCGCAGTTCGCGGACCTGCGGGTGCACGAGCGGTGGCGCGCCGCGTGCGACGACGTGATCGGCAGCGACGTCGTCATGCAGGTGTCGCTGCCCGTCTGCCTGGGGCCGAGCACGAACCGGTCGTTCCTCGTCGGGCGGGTCGACCCGTACTCACCTGAGGAGATCGCGGCCATGAGGCGCCTGCAGCGGGTGTTCGAGGGCCTCGACCGCCAGATCAGCGCCCACGCGCGCTGGTCGGCCCGGACCGGCACGCACGCGGTGGCCACCGCCTGCGAGGTCGGGCTGACCCCGCGCGAGAGCGCCGTGCTCGACCTCCTCGCGTCCGGCGGCACGGCGCGCGCGATCGCCCGGCGCCTGGCCGTGGGGGAGCGGACGGTGCAGAAGCACCTGCAGCGCGTCTACGCGAAGCTCGACGTCACCGACCGGCTGGCCGCGGTCCAGCGCGCCCAGGTGCTGGGCCTGCTCCCCGCGCCGGCACTCCGCCGGCCCTGACGTACGCACTTCCCGCCCTGTCGGGAGCGTCACGTCCCGAGGTGAATGGTCCCGACGCGACCACCACCACCACCACGGGAGGCCCCCATGCTCGCCACCACCGACCTCAGGTCCCGGCTCGACGACGTCCGGGGGCGCATCACCACGTGCCTCCGCGCGGTGGAGGACGACCAGGGCGCCTCCGTGGTCACCCTCGCGGTCGTCCGCGAGTTCGACGCCAAGGCCGGGAAGGCCGGGTCCACGCCGGACGAGGGCACGCGGGACGCCGTCATCGAGCTCGAGCAGGCCGCGGACAGCGCGAAGGCGGCCGCCGGCGCCGACCCCGGGATCAGCGAGGCCGCCCGCAGCAGCGTCGAGGACGCCCACCTGGCCATCTGCATCCTCAAGACCGAGGTCTGAGCGCGTCCTCCAGCGCCGCGGCGAAGCCGGGCGGATCCTCCAGGTAGCCGATGTGCGCGCCGGGCATCTCCGTGACCGCGACCCCGAGGCGCTCGGCCAGCACGGCGTTGGGACGGCTCGGCATCTGGTCTTCTGCTCTCGAGGTGTGGCCCACGGCCAGCACGAGGCGGTCGGCGTGACGGCGCAGGGCTGCGAGGTCGATCTCGTGCTCGGGGTACGGCCCGTACTCGTGGTCGAACCAGAAGGTGGTGTTGGCCGGCCAGCGTTCGTACATCGCCGCGAACGCCGGCGGCACCGCCTCCGGCGACGGCTCCGGCCGGCGCCCCATGCCGACCACCTCGCCGAACGCGGCCATCGCGGGCACCACGCCCTCGCGCCGGTAGAGCGCGTGGACGTCCGCGAAGCGCTCCCGCCAGCGCGCGGCGTCGTCGAGGAGGGGGAACAGCGGCGGCTCGTGCGCGACGACCGTGCGGACGAGGTCCGGCCGCCGGACCAGCAGCTCGAGGGCGACGATCGCCCCGGAGCTCGAGCCGAGCACCGCCGCCGGGCCGCCGTGGCGCTCGATCAGGGCGACCGCGTCGTCGACGTCGGCGCCGACCTTGTCCTCGGCGACCTGTCCCGCCGGGCCCTCCGCCACCGGGCTGCGCACGAAGCCGCGCCGCACCCAGGTCAGGACGGTCCAGCGCTCCGCGAGCAGCGCGGCGAGGGGTTCGAAGATCGTGGGATCGCCGTTGCCGCCGACCACCAGCAACAGGAGCGGCCCGGCGCCCCGGACCTCCGTGTGCAGCCGCGCACCCGGGACGTCGACCACCTCGGTACGCGGTGACGTGGCGTCGTCCACGAGGTCACGGTAGGCGCTCCCGGCGACATAGGGGCAAGATCGCACCGAGACCGACGGTCCCGGGCCGGTGCTGCTCGGGTGGTCTCGACGCCGCGGGAACTGGCGGCTGTTCGTCCCCGACACCTCGCCGGGCGAGGTGGCGGCCAGCACGCGGAACCCGGTCGTGACGGGCGACCCCGGCGCGTGACCGGCGAGGGCCGAACGGGTGCCGGCCCTCGGCGCCGGCGCCCCACGGGAGGACGATGCGCGTGCCGCTGTCCCGCCCCCCGGGAGGTCCGATGACGTACCGACTCACCGCCACCTATGCCCACCCCACCGACCACGACGCGTTCGTCGCGCACTACCGCGACGTGCACGCCCCGCTGGTCGCGAAGCTGCCGGACCTGCGGTCGTTCTCCTGGGGCGTGAGCGAGACCCCCGACGGCACGCGCCCGGCCCATGCGCTGGTCGCGGTGCTCGACTGGGACACCCGGGAGGCGGCCCAGGCCGCGCTGTCGTCCGCGGAGGGCGAGGCCGCCGTCGGCGACCTGCCCAACTTCGCCCAGGCCGGCGTGAACCTCGAGTTCCAGGAGGTCACCAGGACCGTGTGACGCCTACCGGTCGAGCATGGCCTCCTCGTGGTCCAGCTCGCGGAGCATCTCGCGCATCACGCCCTCGTCGATGCGGCGCATCTCGCGGAAGCGCGCGAACGTCTGGCGCTCCGCGTGGAGCATCGCCCGGCGCAGGCGGACGAACGCGAGCGACGGGGCCTCGCCGAGCTCGTCGTCGGACCGTCCGAGGCGTTCCCACGGGCTGTTCGCACGGTGCTGCGCCCAGGCGCGCAGCTGCTCGGTGACCGTCTCCGGGGTGGTCTCGTCGGAGAGCTCGTCGAGGCGCGCGAGGGCGGCCTCGGCGGCGGCCTGCTTCACCGCGGCCTCGTCGAGGACGTCGCCGTGCCCGCCCTGGTCCCGGATGTGCAGCCGGCGGATGAGCACGGGCAGCGTCAGGCCCTGCACCAGCAGGGTCCCGACGGTGATGACGAAGGCGGCGAACAGCACGACGCTCTGTCCCGGCATCCCCGGGCTGTCCGGCCCGGCGGCGGGGATCGCGAACGCGGCGGCGAGCGTCACCACGCCCCGCATGCCGGCCCACGAGATGACGAACGGTCCGCGCCAGGGCAGGGCGGGCCCCCGTGCCCGCACCCGGGGCAGGAGGCGCGGGAGGTAGATCGTCGGGAAGACGAAGACGAAGCGGGCCAGGATGGTGACGCCGAGCAGGGCGAGCGAGACGAGCAGGATCCGCGTCGCGTCGTCGCCGAGGCCGTCCACGACGACCCGCAGCTGCAGGCCGATCAGCGCGAAGACCAGCGCCTCGAGCAGGGTGTCCAGCGCCTTCCACACCGCCTGCTCCTGCAGGCGCGTGGCGTAGCCGGCCTCGTCGGCCTTGTGGCCGAGGTAGAGCCCGGAGATGACCACCGCGAGCACGCCGGAGGTGTGCAGCTCCTCGGCGAGCAGGTAGATCGCGAACGGCACCAGCAGGCCGACGGAGCTCTCGAGCGCGCCGTCGGCCAGGCGCAGGCGGGCCCGGTGCAGCAGCCAGCCCGCGGCCCCGCCGATGAGCACCCCGCCGACCGCGGCCAGGGCGAACTCCTCGAGCCCGGACAGGATCGTCGTGCCGGCGCCGACCGTCGTGGTCATCGCGGCGGCGAGCAGCACCCGGAACAGGGTCAGTGCGGTGGCGTCGTTGAGCAGGCTCTCGCCCTCGAGGATCGTCATGATCCGTCGGGGGAGTCCCAGCCGCCGCCCGATCGACGCGGCCGCGACGGCGTCGGGCGGCGCGACGACGGCGCCGAGCACGAGCGCGCTGGCCAACGGCAGTTCGGGCAGCAGCAGCCACGCGGCGACCCCCACCACCGCGGTGGAGAACAGGACGAGCCCGACCGCGAGCTGGCTGATCCGCTTGAGGTTCTCCCGCAGGCGCAGCGTCGAGCTCTCCAGCGCCGCGGAGTACAGCAGCGGCGGGAGGACGAGGAACAGGACGAGGTCGGGCTCCAGGGGCACGATCGGGACGCCGGGCACGTAGGACGCCCCGAGCCCCACGACCACGAGCAGCAGCGGGGCCGACAGCGCGTACCGGCGCGCCAGGGCCGTGACGGCCAGGGCGACGACGAGGACCGCGAGCAGGACGCGGAAGTCGGTGTCGTTCACGCGGTGGGCGTCCCGGTCGCGGGCGCCGGCGGGGTCCAGGGCGTCGTCGCCTGCAGGACGGCCTCGGTGAGCGCGCCGGAGCGCAGGTGCGTGCCCTGCTGGTAGGCGGGGTCGGCGACCATGTCGCTGAACGCCCGGCGGCTCGGGTAGCGCACGACCAGCACCGCGTCCCAGGCCTGGCCCTCCTCGGCCACGAGCGCGGTGCTGCCGTCGCCGAGGTACAGGATCTCCGCGCCGCGGGGCTCGGCGTACCGGCGGAAGTGCGCGAGGTAGGCGGTGTAGGCGTCGCGGGCCGCCGCGTACCCGCCCTCGGCGTCGGGCCGGAAGCGCAGCAGGTTGAGCATGACCACCGGTCCGCCGGGGTCGTCGGCCAGGAACGTCTTCAGGTCGCGCCCGCGGGGGTCGACGGCCATCAGGGTGCCTCCTCTCTCACGTGCACGCTGACGGCGTAGCCGCCGCCCGCGTACGGCTCCTCGCCCGCCCAGTCGGCGGTGCGCGCGACGAGGACGAGGCCGGCGGCGGCGCACGCCGCGTCGTAGTCGTCGAGCCCGGGGAAGGCGACGTCGCCGGGCAGCGTGAACGGCACGTGCTCGTCGTCGAGGCCGAAGCCCGCGACGAGCAGGCCGCCGGGACGCAGGTGCCCGGCGAGCCCCGCGACGACCCCGGCGTGCGTGCCGGGCGTCAGCAGCGGCCAGAGGTTGCCGGCCGCGACGACGGCGTCGAGCGGGTGGTCGAGGCGCAGGGCCCCGGGGTCGGCGAGGTCGACCAGGCGCCAGTCGAGCTCCGGCGCCGCGGCGCGGGCCTCGCCGAGCATCGAGGCGTCGAGGTCGGCGCCGACGACGTGGTGCCCGAGGTGCGCGAGGTGGATCCCGACACGCCCGGTGCCGCAGCCCGCGTCGAGCACCCGCGACGGCCGGCCGCCGAGCAGGGCGTGCACCCGGCGCGCCTCGCCGTGCAGGTCCTCGCCCGCGGCCTCGAGGGCGGCGAAGCGTGCGGCGTAGCCGGGGCCTGCGGTGCCGCCGGTGACGGCGAGCCAGGGGTTCACGGCCACCGGCACACTCTAGGCGCCGGCCCGGAGTGATGATCCTGACCCGCACATGCAGATGTACGCATGTATGGTCCGGGGCGTGGGACACGGTCACGGACACGGGGGTCACGCCGGGCGCGACGACCGTCGCCGGCTCGGGCTCGCGCTCGGCGTCACGGCGGTCGTCCTGGTCGTCGGCGCGGTGGGCGCGGTGCTCACCGGCTCACTGGCCCTGCTCGCCGACCTCGGCCACGTCGGCACCGACGTCGTCGCCCTGGGCACGGCCCTGGTCGCCTCCGCGCTGGCCGTCCGGCCCCCGAGCCGGCGGCGCACCTTCGGGCTCGGGCGCGCCGAGGTGCTCGGCGCCGGGCTCAACGCCGTCCTGCTCCTCGGCGTCACCGTCTGGGTCGCCGTCGAGGCCGTCGAGCGCCTCGCCGCGCCCACCGCGGTGCCCGGCGGCGGCCTGCTGCTCTACGGCGTGGTCGGACTCGTCGGCAACGTCCTCGCGCTCGCGGTGCTCCAGCGCGGCAGCGGCGGGATGAACGTGCGCGGCGCCGCCCTGCACGTGCTCGGGGACGCGCTGGGCTCGGTCGCCGTGTTGGCCGCGGCGGTGGTCACGCTGACCACCGGCTGGGCCTACGCCGACACCGTCGCCTCGCTGGTGATCGTCGCGATCCTCCTGCCGCGCACGGTCGCGCTGCTGCGCGAGACCGGGCACGTCCTGCTCGAGGGCGCCCCCGCCGGCATCGACGTCGACGACGTCCACACCACCCTGCTCGACGTCGACGGCGTCGCCGAGGTCCACGACCTGCACGTCTGGGCCATCAACGACCGCAGCCCCGCGGTGTCGGCGCACCTCGTCATCTCCGACGCGGGCTGCGCCACCGCCGACTGCGGGCCCCACGGCGTGCTCGACCGCGCCACCCACCTGCTGCGCGAGCGCTTCGGGCTCGAGCACAGCACCCTGCAGATCGAGGCGCTCGAGCACGCCGACCACGAGCGGGCCTGCGACCCGCCCGCCGGCGTCGTCAGGAGACGCTGAGCGCGCGCGCCGGTGCTCCGAGGGCGTGCGGCCCGGCAGACCGCGGGCCTCGTGCTCTACGGCGTGCTCGTCCTCGTGGCGCTCGCGATCGCCCCGGGCGGCGGCCTGGTCCTCGCGGCCCTGACCCTCGTCGGCCACGGCGCCTGGGACCTGTGGCACCTGCGCCGCCACCGCGACCAGGTCTCGCCGTCGATGGCCGAGGCGTGCGTCGCGCTCGACGTGCCCGCCGGGCTGGCGGTGCTCGTGCTGGCGCTCGTCGTGTGAGATGGCCGGGGTGACGACGACCCACGCGCTCGCGGACAGCCCCCTCGGCCCGCTGACCCTGCGCGCCGACGACGGCGTGCTGACCGGGCTCTACCTGCCCGAGCACCGCCGCGGGCCGGCGCCGGGGACGCTCGGGGAGCGGGACGACGCGGCCCTGCCCGCGGTCCGCGAGCAGCTCGCGGCGTACTTCGCGGGGGAGCGGACGGCGTTCGACGTGCCGCTGGACCTGCGGGGCACCGCGTTCCAGCAGCGGGTGTGGGCGGCGCTGCGGGAGATCCCGTACGGGCAGACGTGGACCTACGGCGAGCTGGCGGCGTGGATCGGCGCGCCCGCGGCCTCGCGCGCGGTGGGCCTGGCGAACGGGCGCAACCCGATCAGCATCGTCGTGCCCTGCCACCGCGTGGTCGGGGCGAGCGGGTCGCTCACCGGCTACGCCGGCGGCGTGGAGCGCAAGCGGGCGCTGCTGGACCTCGAGCGGGCCGGGGTGCCGGTCGGCGGGTGAGCAGCGAAGGACGCCTCCGCTGCCTGCGACGCAGGCGAGGCGTCCTTCGCTGCGCGTGCGGTCGGGTCAGCGGCCCTCGGTGGACCCGGCGCGGGTGGGCTCGGCCTCGCCGTCCTCGGGCTCGCCGGCCGGGTCGAACCAGGGGTGACCGGCGGACGGCGTGGGGGTGGGGTCCGGCGTCGCGGTGCTCGAGGTCGCGGCGTCGTCCGTCGCCGGGAGCGTGTCGGTGACGACGGCGTCGTCCTCGACGTCCTCGACGTCCTCCTCGGGGATCGCGCTGTCGGGGTCGGCGGGGTCGGCGGGGTCGCCGTCGTCCGGGCCGGTCTCGAGGTCCGGGTCGGCGTCCAGAACGTCGTCGGCGGCCGGGACCTCGTCCTCGTCCACCGCGTCGTCCGCGTCCTCGTCCACGGGGTCGTCCGCGGTGGGCTCGTCGGTCGCCGTGAGCGTGGTCGTCACCGGCTCGTCGGGGTCGGTGCCCAGCGTCTGCGGCGTCTCCGGCGTCTCCGGCGTCTCCGGCGTCTCCGGCGTCGCTGCGGTCTCCGCCACGTCCCCGTGCGCCTCGTCCTCGGTCTCCGCGGCCTCGTCGAGCGACTCGGCCGTGACGGCCGGGGGCTCCTCGCGGTCGAGGTCGTCGTCGGGCTCGGGCTCCTGGGGCCCCTCCGGCGCCGGCTCCGCGGCGAAGGTCTCGGTGACCGCCGCCTGCTCGGGCGACGGCTCCCCGGACGGCGCGACCGGGGCGTCGGAGCCGGTCGCGGCGGCGGCCCCCAGGCCGGCCCCCGCACCCGCGCCGGCCGCGGCGGCGCCGACCGGCAGGAGGGTCGTGCCCTCCTCGGCGATCACCTGCTCGCCCTGCTCGTCGAGCAGGGCGTGGCGCCCGGTGGGCGTGCGGTCGCCGCTGCGGGCGGGGAGGCGCCGGAACAGGGCGACGAGCAGCAGGGTCCAGGACACCACCTGGAGGACGATCACCCCGAAGCCCAGGACGCTGGTCAGGGTCAGGAAGCTCGCCGGTGCCAGCCCGAGCCCGTTGAAGGACGCCGCGGCGACCAGGAACGTGCTGACCAGCACGACGATCAGCTGCAGCAGCAGGCCCACGATCGCCGGCAACGAGACCGCCGGCAGCGCGCGCCGACGCACCACGGCCACCACGAGGCCCACGAGGACCGGGATGCCCACGGGCAGGAAGGCGGCGGCGATGCGGACGCCGGAGTCGAGCATGGCGACGAACCTAACGGAGAGGCCCCGAACGGCGGAGGGCCGACCACCCCGTCCCGCGGGGCCCGTTGCCCTGCGTGTCCGTCCCTGTCGGGAGCGTCAGGGCAGGACCCTCTCGTCGGTGACGTCGACGTCGGGGAAGCCGAGCTGACGGGCCACCTCGCGGGCCCCGTCGATGTCGATCACCTCGGCGCCGCCCGCCCCGGCGCCCAGCCACCGCAGCGAGTCCGGCTGCGTGCTGGCGTGCCACCGGCCGTCGACCCCGAGACGGGCCCCGCGCCGGACCCCGCGGCCCCGCAGGTCGTAGCGCAGGAGGACCGGTCCGAGGGTGCCCGTGCGGTCGACCCAGAAGGAGAACCGGGCGGGTCGGGGACGGCCTGTGCCCCGGCCGCGCGTGCTCGCGACGGTCATGATGGCCAGCATGCGTGGCTGTGGGTGCGAGCGCGACCGGCCGAGGGGGCGACGTGACTAGCCCGTCCGCCGGTGTCGCCGTCGACGCCGCCCGGGTACGCGCGGTCCTTACCGCGGTCGACGCCGTCGGCGGGTTCTTCGCCGTGTCGACCCGCGAGGCCGAGGCCGCCGACCCGTCGTGGCGCCCGCTGGCCGCCCTGTTCGCGGTCCCGGCCGAGGGACCCGACCCGCTGGGGCAGCGGCTGGAGGAGGTCGCCGACGGGCTGGGCGCGGGCCGGCGGGTCGCGGCGTCGCTGCTCGCGCAGTCGGTGGCGTCGCGGTCGGTGTCGGTGCTGCTGGCGTCGGCGGCGCTGGGCGTGCTGCCGGACCTCGCGACGTCGTCGGTGCTGCACGCGCGGCCCTGGGCGGGCGGACCGCTGCCGCTGTGGGCCGACCCCGCGCAGCTCGCGGGCACCGACGTCACGGCCGCCGCCCCGGACGACGTCGCGGCGGCGCTGGCCGACGTCCTGGCGCGCGAGCACGTGGCGCCCCTGGTCGCGGGCGTCCGGGCGCGGGCGTCGGTGTCGGCGCGCCTCCTGTGGGGCAACGCCGCGTCGGCGCTGGCGGGGGCGGTGCGCGTGCTGGGGGAGGCGCGGCCCGACCTGCACGCCGGCGCGCTCACCCTCGCGCGGGGCGTCCTCGCCCACGAGGCGTTCGCCGGGCTCGGGACCTTCGTCCCCGACCCCCTGCACCCCAGCGGGCTCGGCTTCGCCCGCCGCACCTGCTGCCTCTACTACCGCGTGGACGGCGGCGGGAAGTGCGCCGACTGCCTCCTCCGTGCGTGATCTCCTGAGCTACAGCTCAGAAGATCACGCACGTCAGACGGGCGGCCACACCACCAGCAGGCGCCCGGCGCCCAGCAGCGAGAACACCCCGAGCAGCGCGAACAGCGCCACCCAGATGCCGCCGGGCACGCCGGTGAGGCGCTCGAGCTGGTCGGCGTCGGAGTCGGGCGCGCGGCGCCGGGAGCGCTTGCGCTGCACCTCGAGCACCGTGCGCAGGCCGCCGACGATGAGGAACCACGTCACGAAGCACGCGAACCCGTACTGCACGTTGGCCGAGCCGTAGGCCGCGACCACCACGAACACCGCGCCGGTGAGCACCACCGACAGCACGCCGTAGGCGTTGCGCACCAGGATCAGGGTGGCGAGCAGCAGCACGACGGCGATCCCGAGCATGATCGAGATCTCGTCGGCGGCGACGAGGACGGCCGCGCCGATCCCCAGCAGCGGCGGCGTCGCGTAGCCGGCCGCCGCCGTCGCGACCATGCCCGGCCCGTCGCGGCGGCCCTTCGACACGGTCACGCCCGAGGTGTCGGAGTGCAGCAGGATCCGGGTCAGCGTGCGCCCCGAGCACACCGCGACCAGGGCGTGCCCGCCCTCGTGGGCGATCGTCACGACGTTGCGAGCGAGTCGCCACGTGCCGTGGACGCCGACCACCACGAGCGCGACGAGCCCGGCGAGGATCACCAGGGTGGCCTGGGTCTGGCCCGTGGTGAGCTCGCGGAGCGGGGAGAGCACGGTCGTCACGATGGGGGCACGGTAGCCGGGCGGGACCTGGTGTCCGGGTCCGACTCCACGGCGGATCGCTTCCCCCGGATCTCGTCACCCGCCCGTGAGGTGGTCATGCTGAGCCGGTGACGGAGACCCCGGGGGCCATCGAGGACATCCGGATGGGCTCCGCGCGCGGCCGCTGGATCCTGCTGACCACGGTGCTCGGGTCGGGGCTCGCCCTGCTCGACTCGACGGTGGTCAACGTCGCCCTCGAGCGCATCGGCGACGAGTTCGACGCCAGCTTCTCGGCGCTGCAGTGGACGGTGAACGGCTACACGCTCACCCTCGCCGGGCTGATCCTGCTCGGCGGCTCGCTGGGCGACCGCTTCGGCCGGCGGCGGATCTTCTGCATCGGGGTGGTGTGGTTCGCGGTCGCCTCGGCGCTGTGCGGCCTGGCGCCGTCCGTGGAGTTCCTCATCGCCGGGCGCGCGCTGCAGGGCGTCGGCGGGGCGCTGCTGACGCCGGGGAGCCTGGCGCTGATCTCGGCGTCGTTCCACGGCAGCGACCGGGCCGCCGCCATCGGGGCGTGGTCCGGGCTCGGCGGCGTCGCCGGGGCGATCGGCCCGTTCCTCGGCGGCTGGCTGGTCGAGTGGACGTGGCGAGCGGTCTTCCTCATCAACCTCCCGCTCGCGGCGATCGTGCTGGTGGTGGCCCTGCGCCACGTGCCCGAGTCCCGCGACCCCGAGGCCGCCCACCACCTCGACGTCCCCGGCACCGTGCTCGCCGTCGCCGGTCTCGGGGCGCTGACGTGGGCGCTGACCGCGGTCGGCGAGGACGGCGGGACACTCGCGGTCTGGGGCAGCGGGGTGGTCGGTGTGCTCGCGCTCGTCGCCTTCGTCGTGGTCGAACGGCGCTCGCGCTCCCCGCTGGTGCCCGGCGAGCTCTTCGCCAGCGCCCGGTTCACCGGCGCCAACATCGTCACCCTGCTCGTCTACGGGGCGCTCGGGGTGCACTTCGTGCTCGTCGTGCTGCAGCTGCAGGTCTCGGCCGGGTTCAGCCCGCTGGCGGCCGGGACGGCGATGCTCCCGATCACGGTGATCATGCTGCTGCTCTCGGCCCGCTCCGGGCGCCTGGCCCAGCGGATCGGGCCGCGCTGGCCGATGACGGTCGGGCTCCTGCTCGCCGCCACCGCGATGCTCTGGCTCGGCCGGATCGGGCCCGGCGCGTCGTACCTCGTCGACGTGCTGCCGCCGGTGACGCTGTTCGGGCTGGGGCTCGCCGGCACCGTCGCCCCGCTCACCGCGACCGTCCTCGACGCCGCCGACGACCGTCACGCCGGCATCGCGTCCGGGGTCAACAACGCCATCGCCCGCGCGGCGGGCCTGCTCGCGGTGGCGCTCATCCCGGCGGTGGCGGGCATCTCCGGGCAGGACTACGACGACCCCGTCGCCTTCAGCGCGGGCTTCCGCACGGCGATGACGATCTGCGCGGGCCTCCTCGTGACCGGCGCGGTGCTCTCCGCGGTGCTCCTGCGCCCGCGGCCCCGCGCCGCCTCGCCGACCCGCTTCCGCACCGAGGACTGCCCCCACTGTGGGGTCATCGCCCCGCAGCAGCACCCCGGCTGATTCAGCCCAGCGCCTCGAGGGCGGCGTCGGCGTCGGACGCGGTGTTGTGCAGATGGAAGCCCAGGCGTGCGGCACCGTCGCGCACCGCCGCCCGGATGCCCGCCACGGCGAGCCGGTCGGCGGCGCCCTCGCGGCGCACGGACACGATCGCCGACCCGCCCGGCGGCATCCCGAGGCCCGCGCGCACGCGGTCCGCCAGCCCGACGGCGTGGTCGCGGACGGCGGCGGCGTCGAGGTCCGCGATCCAGGGCAGGGCCGCCGCGGCGCCGACCTGGGCGAGCCAGACGGGGGAGAGGTCGAAGCGCCGGGCGTCGTCGTGCAGGCGCAGCGGCAGCCCGTAGATCGCGTCCCAGCCGCCCGCGTACCAGCCCGACTGCACGGGCGCGGTGCGCGCGGCCAGCCGGTCCGACAGCGCCATCCACGCCGCGCCGCGGGGCGAGAGCAGCCACTTGTACCCGGCGGCGACCACGGCGTCGGCCCAGGCGAGGTCGGCGGGCAGCCAGCCGAGGGACTGGGTGGCGTCCAGGACCACGAGCGTGTCCGGCCCGACAGCGGCCCGCAGCGCGGCGAGGTCGACCTGCGCCCCGTCCGCGGACTGCACGACGCTCACCGCCACCACGTCGGCCGTGCCCACGTGCTCGGGCAGCGCGGCCAGCGGCACCTCGACGACGTCGTGCCCGGCGGCGGCGAAGGGGAAGGTGACGCTGGTGAACTCCCGCCCGGCGGTGAGCACGCGCGCGCCCGGCGGCAGGGACGCCGCCACGAGCCCGAGCAGGCCCGAGACCGCCGTCCCGATCGTCACCGCGGACGCCGGCACCCCGACCAGCGCCGCGAACGCCTCGCGGGCGGTCGCCACGGAGGCGTCGAACTCCGGCGGCGAGCTCTCCGCCCGGCCCCAGGAGGCCACGGCCGCGCCCACCGCCTCGACCACCGGCCGCGGCGGGACCCCGATCGACGGGGTGTTGAGGTAGACGCCCTCGACGTCGAAGACCGTGCCGAACGCCGGGCGCACGGTCAGCGGGCCCGGGGCGTGAACCGGCGCAGCCGCAGGCTGTTGGCGACGACGAACACGCTGGAGAACGCCATCGCGGCGCCGGCGATCACCGGGTTGAGCAGGCCGAGCGCCGCCAGGGGGAGCGCGGCGACGTTGTAGGCGAAGGCCCAGAACAGGTTGCCCTTGATCGTCGCCAGCGTGCGGCGGGCCAGGCGCAGCGCGTCGGGGACCATCCGCAGGTCGCCGCGGACCAGGGTCAGGTCGCCCGCCTCGATCGCGGCGTCGGACCCGGTGCCCATGGCCAGCCCGAGGTCGGCGCGGGCGAGGGCGGCGGCGTCGTTGACCCCGTCGCCGACCATCGCGACGACGGCGCCCGCGGCCTGCAGGCGCGCGACCTCGTCGGCCTTCTCCTCGGGCAGCACGCCCGCGATCACCGTGGCGATGCCGACCTCGTCGGCCACCGCCCGGGCGACGGTCTCGTGATCACCGGTGAGCAGGACCGTGCGCAGGCCCATCGCGTGCAGCGCCGCGACCGCCTCGGCGGAGGTCTCGCGCACCGTGTCGGCGACGGCGAGCACCCCGCGGGCGCGCAGCACGCCGTCCGCCCCGGCCCAGGCGACGGCCACCGGGGTCGACCCGCCGGCCTCGACGCGGGCGAGGACGTCGGCGAGATCGTCCGTCGCCACCCCGCTCTCGGTGAGCAGGCGCGCGCGCCCGACGACGACGGCCCGCCCCTCGACGGTGCCGGTGACGCCGAGCCCGTCGCGGGCGGCGACGTCGACGGCGGCGGGCAGGTCGCTGCCCTGGTCACGCAGCCGCGCGCGGGCGGCGTCGGCGACGGCCCGGGCGACGGGGTGGGCCAGCGCGTCCTCGAGGCCGCCGGCGCGGCGCAGCAGGTCGCCCTCGTCGACCCCGTCGAGGGTGACGACGTCGACCAGGCCCATCGCGCCGGTGGTCACGGTGCCGGTCTTGTCGAGCACGACGGTGTCGACGCGGCGGGTGGACTCGAGCACCTCGGGTCCGCGCAGCAGGATGCCGAGCTGCGCGCCGCGCCCGGTGCCCACCATGAGCGCCGTCGGCGTGGCCAGCCCGAGCGCGCAGGGGCAGGCGATGATGAGGACGGCCACCGCCGCCGTGAACGCCACCGAGGGCGCGGCGCCGAGCAGCAGCCACACCGCGAGCGTCCCGACCGCGAGCGTGATGACGATCGGCACGAACACCGCGGACACCCGGTCGGCGAGGCGCTGGACCGCCGCCTTGCCGTGCTGGGCCTCCTCGACGCGGCGGGCGATGCGGGCCAGGCGGGTGTCGGCGCCGACCGCGGTGGCGCGCACGACCAGCCGGCCGCCGACCGCGACCGTGCCGCCGCTGACGCGGTCGCCCGGGGCTACCTCGACGGGCACCGACTCTCCGGTCATCGCGCTCGCGTCCACCGCCGAGCGGCCCTCGACGACGACGCCGTCGGTGGCCAGGGTCTCGCCGGGGCGCACGACGAACTCGTCGCCGACGCCCAGACGGTCGACCGGGACGCGCTCCTCGCGCCCGTCGCGGCGCACGGCGACGTCCTTGGCGCCGAGGTCGAGCAGGGCGCGCAGCGCGTCGCCGGCCCGGCGCTTGGCACGCGCCTCGAACCAGCGCCCGGCCAGCACGAAGGCCGTCACCGCCGACGCGGCCTCCAGGTAGATCGCGTCGGTGCCGCCGGCCGCGGTGAGCGAGAGGCCGTGGGTCATGCCCGGCATCCCGGCGCCGCCGAGGAACAGGGCGTAGAAGGACCAGCCGAGCGCGGCGAGCGTGCCCACCGAGACCAGCGTGTCCATCGTCGCCGCGCCGTGGCGCAGGTTCGTCCACGCGGCCCGGTGGAAGTCCTGCCCGCCCCACACCACCACGGGCGCGGCGAGGATGGCCGAGAGCCACTGCCAGTTCGTGAACTGCCAGGCCGGGACCATGGCCAGCACCACCACGGGCAGCGTGAGCGCCACGCTGACGAGCAGCCGCCGGCGCAGCACGTCGGCCTCGCCCGCGTCCGGGCGGCCGGACGGGGCGGAAGAGCCCGTCTCCGGGCGCGGCGGGGCGGGCGGTGCGGCACCGTAGCCGAGCTTCTCGACGGTGGCGACCAGGTCGTCGACCGACACCGACGGCGCGTGCTCCACCCGGGCGTTGCCCGTCGCGTAGTTGACCCCGGCGGTGACGCCCTCGAGCTTGTTGAGACGCCGCTCGATGCGGGACGCGCACGACGCACACGTCATCCCGCTGATCACCAGCTCGACGCGCGACGCGTCGGGTGCCGGGGCGGGCGGTGCACTCATCGGGTCCTCCTGTCCTCGTCCGCCTTGCTACCCCTGGGGGGTATGACTGTCAAACCGGGGTGACCGGAACGGCGGGTGGGCGCTCGGTCACGCGGGGCGAAGTGGTGTGATTGTTTCGTGACCATCCACCGGCCGCCGCCGCGGCCGGCTCCGGACGGGGCACCACCGCGCTCCCGTCCCACCGGCACCGGCGGGCCCGCCCCGGCGCGCCACCGCGCGCCGGCGGGGCCTCCGCCTGCGGGTCTGCTGACCGCGCCGGCGCCCCGGCACGCGGTCCGCGAGCTGGTCGGGGCGGGTGCGGTCGCCGCTCCGTCGCGTCCGGTCGCGCCCCCGCCCGCCCGACCGATGGCCCCGCCGGCCGCGCCGCGGCACGCCGGACCGCCGCCGGTGCCCGCGGCCTTCGCCGCGCCGCCCGCCGCCCCGCCCCGGCACGAGCCGCCCGTCGAGCGCCCGGCCCCCGCGCCCCGCCGTCCCGTCGCGCCGCCCGTCGCCCCGGACGGCCCCGCCCCGGACCGCGCCGCCCCGGCCGAACCCGTCACGCCCCGCCGCCGCCCCACCCCGGAGCCGGCTCCCCGGACCGCCGCACCTCGCGCCACCCCGGCCGCGCCCCGCCCCACCCGGCGGCGCCGCGCCCGCGGCCGCGGCCTGCCGCGCGGGCTCGGCGCCGCCCTGGTGGGCGCGGTCGTGGCCGGCACGCTGGTCACCGTCGACACGCTCAACGGGTCGTCCGGGCTCCTGGCCACGAGCGTCCCCGACATCTCGCCCCTCGACGACACCGAGACGGTCGCCCCGCCCACCGCCCCCGGCGCCCTGCCCGTCGACCTCGCCGCCGCCGTCTCGGCCGCCGAGGACGCGGCCGGCCGGGGCGTCGACGTCGGCGTCGCCGTGGCCGACATCGCCACCGGCGAGCTCTCGCCCGGGACCGCCGGGGACGAGCGCTTCGACACCGCGTCACTGGCCAAGCTCCTGCTCGTGGTCGACATGCTCCAGCGCCAGCGCGACGGCGAGCTGACCCTCGGCGCCCGCGACCTGCGCCTGGTCCACGCCGCGCTCAGCGCCAGCAGCGACCCGGCGATGAACGCGCTGTGGACCCAGTACGACGGGCCCAACGCGATCACCCGGGTGTCCACCTCGCTCGGGCTCGAGGACACGACCACCCCCGAGGACCCGTCGCAGTGGGGCGAGGTGCAGAGCTCGGCGCGCGACATGGTGACGGTGCTGCGCCACGTGCAGGTCGACCTGCCCGCGCCCGACCGCGACGTCGTGCTCGGGTCGATGGGCCAGGCGTCGCCGGTCGCCGGCGACGGCTTCGACCAGGGCTACGGCTTCCTCGACGGGTCCGGCTCGCCGGTCAAGCAGGGCTGGATGTGCTGCATCGGCTCGCGCGCCGAGGTCCACTCCATCGGCGTGGTCGGCGGGCGCTGGGTGGTCGCGGTGATGACCAGCCAGCCCCCGGGCTACGACCGCGCCCGCCAGGTCGTCGACTCGGCCGCCGGCGCCGTGCGCGAACGCCTCGGGACGCGGTCGTCGGCCGGGTAGCCTGGACGCGCATCCGGGCGCCAGGAGGGTCATGAACGGCTACGCGGGCAACAAGGACGACCACCTGCGGCGCCTGCGCCGGATCGAGGGCCAGGTCCGCGGCATCGCGAAGATGATCGAGGACGACAAGTACTGCATCGACGTGCTCACGCAGGTCTCGGCCGCGACCCACGCGCTGCAGAACGTCGCGCTCGGCCTGCTCGAGGAGCACATGGGCAGCTGCGTGGTCGACGCCGCGAAGGCCGGCGACGACGAGGCGGCCGAGAAGGTCCAGGAGGCCTCCGCGGCCATCGCCCGCCTCGTCCGTTCCTGAGTCCGGCCCCGGGTCAGGCGCGCGCGGGCGCGCCCTCCACACGGGCACGCAGCTCGGCGGCCAGCGCCTCGACACCGCCGAACCGGCGGTCGACGATCAGCTGGCCGACGATGCCCAGCACCACGGCGGGCCACTCCAGGAGCCCCGCGATCCCGACGCCGAGGTAGAGCCCGTAGAACAGCAGGCTGGTGGTCTCCGGGGTGTGCGCCCGCACCCAGGCGTGCACGGCCGCCTCGTCGCCGGCGTCGAGCGCGGCCAGCAGGCTGGGCGCGTCCTCGGGCTGCAGCTCGGCCTCCCCCGGCAGGGCCGGGGTGCGGGTGGGCGTGTCGGCGGGCACGGCGGCGAGGTGCGCGCGGCTCGGGGTGGTCGTGGCGGTGCCGTCGGCCATGGGGTGTCCTCCGGGAGTCGGCGAGGTGGACGGGCCGTGTCCGGGCCCTGTCCAGGCCTACCCACCCTAGGTCGGCCCACGCGCCCGAGGGGGCGGGAACCTCAGCCCGGGAAGATCCGGTCCAGGGCGTGGCGCCGTTCGGCGCGGTCGAGGCCGCGCAGGTCGGCGGGCCCGTGCTCGGTGACGACGACGTCGACGTCGTGGGACGCGGTGGTCACCGGCCGCGAGAGCCGATCGACGCGCGTCGACCGGCCGCGGTGCTCCGCGGCCAGCGCGATCACCGAGAGGCCGCGGACGGACCGGGTGGCCGCCGCCGCGTAGTCGGGGTGCCCGCCGATGCCCCCGACCAGCGCCGTCCGGGTGCCCTCCACGTTGACCTGGCCGTCGAGGTCGATCTCCACCGCGGTGTTCACCGACACCAGCGGCGGGTCCGCGGACAGACGCGAGGGGTCGTGGGTGTGCTCGATCCGGTGCACCACCGGGTGCCCGGCGCGCCCGCGCTCGTCGGCCCAGGCGTAGAGCTCCGGGCTCCCGACGAGGTAGGTGGCCACGGGGTCCGAGAGCAGCAGCCCGGCCCGGTCGAGGGCGACGACGCCGTCGCCGAGCAGCCCGGAGTCGGCGTGCACCCGCACCCCGGCCGCGCGCACCCCGTCCACCACCGCGGCCCCGAGCTGGCCCGGCGCCCACTGCAGCCGCACCCCGTCGGTGAGCAGGGCGGCGACGTGGCGCCCGATGGCCTCGTGCGCGGCGCTCGGGGCGCCCGCGGTGTGGACGTGCGGGCCGCCCGGGGCCTCGCCGAGCACGAACACCTGCGCGTCGGGCAACGGCGGCCCGGCCGTGGCGCGCGGCAGCTCGGGGTCGAGGACGACGGCCAGCGGCACCCCGAGGTCGATCACCGCCCGCACCCAGGAGGCCTCGGCGCCCAGGACGGGGCCGACCGGACCGGGCGCCGCGGCGAGGACCAGGAGGTCCGGGCGCAGCGGCCCGGCGACCAGCGCGGGGACGGCCGAGAGCCGCGCGGGCACCGGGCGGACGTGCCCGGCCTCGGCGGCGCGGCGCAGGCCCCAGCCGGGCATCACCGTGCGGGCGTCGGCGAAGGCGTCGAGGTCGAGCCCGTCGACGGGGCCGGGCAGCCAGCCGGTGAGCAGCCGCAGGTCGCCGCGCTCGCGGGCCAGGGCCGAGAGCGCGGGGTAGGCCGCGCGCGGGCTGCCGCAGCCGTCGGCAAGCGCGACCCGCGCCCCGGGCCGGGCAAGGCTCGCGAGGATTCCGCCGTCGAGCGCCATGCCCGCAGCATCGCTCACGGGCGGGCGGCGGCTCCCAGCACCCCGCGGGCGATGATCACCTGCTGGATCTGGCTGGTGCCCTCGTAGATCCGGAAGAGGCGGGCGTCGCGGTACATCCGCTCGACGGGCACGCCGCGCATGTAGCCCGCGCCGCCGTGCACCTGCACCGCGCGGTCGGCCACGCGACCCACCGCCTCGGAGCAGAAGTACTTGGCCGTCGACGGGCCCAGCGTGGTGTCCGATCCGTCGTCGTAGGCCCGCGCCGCCTCGCGGACCAGGGCCCGGCCGGCGTGCCAGTCGGTCACGGCGTCGGCCACGAGCCCCTGGACGAGCTGGTAGGCCGCGATCCGGTGCCCGCCCTGCTCGCGATCGGTGGCGAACGCGGTCATCTCGTGCACCAGGCGCGCGGCCATGCCCGTGCAGAGGGCGGCGATGTGCAACCGGCCGTGCGCGAGGCAGCGCATGGCGGTGACGAACCCGCGGTGCAGGCCCTGCTCGCCCCCGACCAGGTTCGCCGCCGGCACCCGGACGTCGTCGAGGTAGACCTCGCAGGTCCACGAGCCGCGCTGGCCCATCTTCGCGTCGTGCTCGGAGAACGAGACCCCGGCCGCGGACGTGGGGACGAGGAACGCGGAGATGCCCTTGGCGGGTGCCGCGTCCGGGTCGGTGCGCGCGAAGACCATGAGGACGTCCGCGAGCGGGGCGTTGGTGATCCAGCGCTTGGCCCCGGTGATCACCCACCCCTCGCCGTCCCGCACCGCCTTCGTGGTCAGCGACGAGGGGTCCGAGCCGGCGTCGGGCTCGGTGAGCGCGAACGACGCGACGACCTCGCCCGTCGCCAGGCGCGGCAGCCACTGTTCCTGCTGCTCGCGCGTGCCGCCGGTGAGCAGCACCTGCCCGGCGATGCCGTTGTTGGTGCCGAAGAGCGAGCGCAGCGACGGCGTGGTCCAGCCGAGCTCCATCGCGAGCTCGACCTCCTGCGCCATCGACAGGCCGATCCCGCCGAACTCCTCGGGGATCGCGAAGCCGTAGAGGCCCATCGCCTTGCACTGCTCGCGCAGCTTCTCGGGCACCTCGTCGGCGGCCTCGATGTCGTCCTCGCGGGGCACCACCTCGTCGCGGACGAACTCGCGCACCGAGGACAGGACGTCGGCGAAGTCATCGGCCTCCATGGCGCTCACGGTGTCACGTTCCGCGCCGCTCCGCCGTCCTCCCGGTGTCCGCCCGCCACGGCCCACCACGGCCCACCCCGGAGGTCCTCCCCATGGCCCGCATCCCGCTCGTCGCCCCGCGCGACGCCGGTCTCCTCGGCCGGCTCGCCTACCGGTACGCCGCCAAGCGCTTCGGCGACGTCCCCGAGCCCTTCGCCGCCCTGCGCCACCACCCCGGCCTGTTCTGGAGCTCGGCGATCGGCGAGTCGCTGATCGAGCGCGCCGCGACGGTGCTGCCGGCGCGGCTGCGTGACCTCGCCGTCTACCGCACGGCCACCCGCGTCGGCTGCTCGTGGTGCGTCGACTTCGGCGAGATGCTCTGGATCCGCCGCGGCCTCGACGCCGACCACCTGCGCCGCGCCGCCGCCGACGGCGCGCCCGACGACCCCGGCTTCGACGACGACGAGCGCGCCGTCATGGCCTACGCCGACGCGATGAGCGCCCAGCCGGTCGCGGTCACCGACGAGCAGGTCGCCGACCTCGACGCCCGCCTCGGGCACGCCGGCCTCGTCGAGCTCACCCACCTCGTGGCCGTCGAGAACCAGCGCGCCCGCGCCAACGCCGCCCTCGGCGTGCGCGCCCAGGGCTTCGCGGCGTCGTGCGAGGTGCCGGCGGCCGTCAGGTCGGTGCCGTCCCCGGGCTGAGCTTCTCCGGCGTCATGACCGCGTGCACCGCCCGCGCCCGGTCCCCGTCGACGGTCAGGACGACGACGATCGGGGCCGGCCCTGTCGGATCTGCGGGCACGAGCAGGCCCGCCTCGCCGTTGACGAGCACCGGCCGGGCCCCGGCCAGCATCTCCGGCCCGGCCTCCTGGACGAGCGCGACGAGGAAGCGCGCGATCTTGTCCGCGCCCACGACGACCCGCCGGGCGGCCTTGACGATCCCGCCGCCGTCGGTGCGCAGCGCGGCGTCGGGGTGCAGCAGGGCGACCAGGGCCGGCACGTCGGCGGCGGCCAGGGCGGCGACGACGGCGTCGAGCACCCGGCGCTGCTCGGGCTCCGGCACCGGGGCGGGCAGCTCGCCGTCCGCCGCCGCCCGGCGCACCTTCCGCCGGGCCCGCAGCGCGTGCTGGCGCACCGTGCCCGTGGGACAGTCGAGCACCGCGGCGACCTCGTCGAACCGGAGCCCGAGGGCGTCGTGCAGCACGACGGCCACCCGCTGGTCGGGCGTGAGGCGCTCGAGCACGAGCATCGTCGCCATCCGCACGTCGGCGGCCGCGACGACGGCGTCGAGCACGTCGTCGGCGCCGGTGGTCACCAGCGGCTCGGGCAGCCACGGGCCGACGTAGCGCTCGCGGCGCGCCGGCGCCGAGCGCACCTGGTCCAGGCACAGGCGCGCGACGGTGGTCGTCAGCCAGGCCCGGACGTCGCGGACCTCCGCCCGGCCCGCGGGGCCCAGGCGGTCCCAGCGCAGCCACGCGTCCTGGACGGCGTCCTCGGCGTCGGCACGCGACGCGGTGAGCCGGTAGCCGACGGCCAGCAGGTGGGCGCGGTGCTCGGCGAACGCTTCGGCGACGGTGTCGGCGCCCATCAGCCGAGCATCCCGCGCAGGGCGGCGGCGTAGTCCTCGAACGCCCGCCGGCCGGCGCCGGTGAGCGCCACCCACGTCACCGGCGTGCGGCCCTGGTGGGCCTTCGTGACCGTCACGTACCCGGCGTCCTCGAGCTTGCGCAGGTGGGTCGAGAGGTTGCCGGCGGTCATCTCGAGCAGCTGCTGGAGCCGGGGGAAGGTGATGCGGTCGTCGGTCGCGAGCGCGGCCAGCGCCACCGTCACCCGCAGCCGCGCCTGCGCGTGGATGACGGGGTCGAGCTCGGGCAGCGTCGCGGCGGGGTCGTCGCGCTGCTCGGTGCTCACGTCTGCCGCCCGCGCGCCCACGCCACCAGGGCGAGCACGACGAAGCCGCCCCCGCCGGCGAGGGACAGGACGAGGAAATTGGTGGGGTAGCCGACGATGATGCTCAGCGCGGCGGAGACCAGGATCCACACGCCCAGCACGTACTGGCCGCTGCCCGGCCACAGCAGCCCGCCGGCGAGGGTGAGCAGCCCGACGACGATCAGCGCGGAGCTCGACCAGATCAGCGAGATCGTCGTCGGCGCGACGCCGAGCCCGATCAGCTGGGAGTTGACGACGCCCAGGGTCGCGAAGGCGAGCGCCCAGCTCCCGCCGTAGCGGGTGGCGACCCGCCGCGTCGGCCCCTCCACCCCGTGGTGGCTGCGGACCAGCGCGGTCAGCATCGTGGCCACGGCCCCGACGACGGCCAGGGCGACGACCACGACGGTGGCCGGCGCGGGCAGCAGGCCGGGGCCGAGGGTGAGCCAGACGGCGCCGAACGCGACCACGTAGACGAGGCCCCAGGGCAGGAAGAGCGCGAGCGGGTGCGGGCGCAGCCGGCGCTGGGTGGTGCGGCGCTGGGCGTCGATGAGCGCCAGCGAGTCCTCCGGCGACAGGGCGTGGTCGGGGTCGTGCGTGGAGGCGGCCATGGTCTGCTCCTCAGGCTGGTCTTGCGTGCTGACGAGTTTGCAGGACAAACTCGTCGGTGTCGAGAGGAGCGGGCGGGCCCGTCAGCGCACGCCCCGCATCGCCCGCCGGATCAACGGCGTGAGCGCGACCAGGACGAGGCCCAGCACGATCGCCGCGGCGCCGGTGATGCCGAAGTAGGCGGCCTCGTGCTCGGGGGCATAGAAGCCCGCGAGCGTGCCGGAGAGCGCCGAGCCGAGCGAGATCGACAGGTAGAACAGCGCGACGGTGAGGTTGCGGAACGCGGCCGGCCCGATGCGGGTCGACAGGGAGAGCCCGACCGGCGAGAGGTTGAGCTCGGCCAGCGCGAAGACCAGCAGGATCAGGACGACCGCGAGCACCGGGGTCGTGTTGCCGACGCCGCCGGCCCAGGGCAGGAACAGCAGGAACGCGAGGCCCATGCCGCCCGCGCCGATGGCGAACTTGGCCGGGGTGGAGGGCGCCCGCTGGCCCAGCTTCGTCCACAGCACCGCGAACACCGGCGCGAGGACGATCACCCAGAACGGCTCGATCGAGTTCACCCAGTTGACCGGCATCTCCCAGCCGAACAGGTTCCGGTCCAGCCGCTCGTCGGAGTACAGCTCGACGACGGTGAACTGCTGCTGGAACAGCGACCAGAACACCACGCTGCCCAGCCACAACGGGATGAAGGCGCGCACGCGGCTGCGCTCGTCGCCGTCGGTCTTGGGGCTCGTCAGCATGATCGCGAAGATCACCACCGCGATCACCGCGACGACGATCGCCACGCTCGTCGAGAGCGTCGCGGCGGACAGGACGCCGGTCAGGAAGCCGACGGCGACGAGCACCACGACGGCGACCGCGCCGACGAGGGGCCGCACCCAGGCCCCGGGCGGGAGGGGGTCGGGCACGACCGCGGCGCTCGACGGCAGGCTCCGGCGCCCCAGCGTGTAGATCACCAGGCCGAGCGCCATGCCGGCCGCCGCGAGGCCGAAGGCCCAGTGGAAGCCCACGAGGTCCTGGGTGAGGCCCGTGAGCAGCGGACCGACGAGCGCGCCGATGTTGACGCCCATGTAGAAGATCGAGAAGCCGGCGTCGACGCGCGGGTCGTCACGGGCGTAGAGCGAGCCGACCACCGTCGTGGCCGAGGTCTTCACCCCGCCGCTGCCCAGGGCGACCAGGACGAGCCCGACCGCGACGCCGGTGATCCCCGGCAGCACCGCGAGCGCGACGTGCCCCGCCATGACCGCGATCGCGGAGAAGAAGAGCGTGCGCTCGGCCCCGAGCAGCCGGTCGGCGACCCACGCGCCCACGACGGCCGCGAGGTACACGAGGCCGCCGTAGGCGCCGATGACGCTCGTGGCGGAGGCCTTCGGGAAGCCCAGGCCGCCCTCGGTCGCGGCGTAGTACAGGTAGTACGCCATGACGGTCTGCATCCCGTAGAACGAGAAGCGCTCCCAGAGCTCGACCGAGAACAGGCTGCCGAGCGCGAGCGGGTGACCGAAGAAGCGCCGATCGGTCGAGGGCCCGGTGTCGGCGGTGGGCGTCGTCGTCACGCAGAGCAGGGTGCCCCTCGCGCAGCGCGACCGCCAGGCGTGTCATCGAGACTTGACCGGGGTGAGACCGCCGTTCGTGTCGACAGCGGGGCACGAACCGGGCACGCTGCGCCACCAACGCGCGACGCCGCGGCCGCGCAGGGGGAGGTGGCACGTGTACGTCCAGAACGACACCCCGCTCGGCGGGTCGCTGGCCCTGAGCTCGCTCGTGGCCGTGCTCCCGTTGCTGACGCTGTTCGTGCTGCTCGGGGGCCTGCGGGTCCGGGCCTGGCTGGCCGCGCTGGTCGGCCTCGCCGTGGCGCTGCTCGTCGCGATCCTGGCCTACGGCATGCCGGTCTCCCAGGCGTTGCTCGCCGGCACCGAGGGCGCAGTGTTCGGCTTCTTCCCGATCCTCTGGATCGTGATCAACGCGCTCTGGATCTACCAGATGACCGTCTCGACCGGGCAGTTCGACGTGCTGCGGCGGTCGTTCGGGTCGGTCTCGGACGACCAGCGGGTCCAGGCCGTGATCATCGCCTTCTGCTTCGGCGCGCTGCTCGAGGCACTCGCGGGCTTCGGCACCCCGGTGGCGATCTGCACGGTCATGCTCATCGCCCTGCGGTTCAGCCCGCTCAAGGCCGCGGTGGTGGCGCTGGTGGCCAACACGGCGCCCGTCGCGTTCGGGGCCATCGCCGTGCCGATCACCACGCTGGCGCAGGTCACCGGGCTGCCCGAGGAGGCCCTCGGGGCGATGGTCGGGCGCCAGACCCCGATCCTCGCGGTGTTCGTGCCGTTCGTCCTCGTCTTCCTCGTCGACGGGGCCCGGGGCCTGCGGGAGACCTGGCCGGTGGCGCTCGTCGCCGGGCTGGTCTTCGGTGTCGCGCAGTACGTGACGTCCAACTTCATCTCGCTCGCGCTCACCGACATCGTCGCGGCGCTGCTCTCGGCGGGCGCGGTGGTGCTGCTCGTGCGCATCCGGCCGCCGCGCCGCGCGGAGGTCCCGGCGGACGCGCCGCAGGACACCCGGGAGACGGTGAGCGTGTCCTCCGGCGGCGGGGGAGACGGCGGGTCCGGTGGCGCCTCGTCCACCGACGCCCCGACGGGCTCCGACCACGACGACCACACGCGGGACAGCCGCCGCGACGTGGTCCTCGCCTACGCGCCCTACCTGATCATCATCCTGCTGTTCTCCCTCCAGCAGATCCCGTTCATCGACGACGCCCTGGGCGCCACGACGACGAAGTTCAACTGGCCGGGGCTGAACGTCGTGACCGAGGCCGGCAAGCCGGTGTCGACGCAGGCGTTCACGCTGAACTGGCTGGAGTCCGCGGGCACGATCCTGCTCTTCGCCGGGATCCTCACGGCGCTGGTCCTGCGCGTGCGGCCTGCGGTGGCCGTCGCGGCCTACGGGCGCGTGCTCGTGCAGCTGCGCACGGCGATCGTCACCGTGATGGCGGTCCTGGCGCTGGCCTACGTCATGAACACCTCGGGGCAGACGCTGACCCTCGGCGGCCTGCTCGCGGGCACCGGGGCCTTCTTCGCGGTGCTCTCCCCGGTGCTGGGCTGGCTCGGCGTCGCGGTGACGGGCTCGGACACCTCGGCCAACTCGCTGTTCGGCTCGCTGCAGGTCACGGCCGCGCGGGGCGCGGGTCTCGACCCGATCCTGCTGGCCGCGGCCAACAGCTCCGGGGGCGTGCTCGGCAAGATGGTCTCGCCCCAGAACCTGGCCATCGCGGCGTCGGCGGTGGCGATGAGCGGGCGCGAGGGGGAGATCTTCCGCAAGGTGCTGGTGTGGAGCCTCGTGTTCCTGGCGGGCATGTGCGTGCTGGTGCTGCTGCAGTCGACGCCCGTGCTCGGCTGGATGGTCGTGGCGGGCTGAGCACGCGGAGTAGCGAGCCGAACCGTTCGGCGACTCTTCACCCGGACGGTGCTCGGGGCCGGGGTTCGCGGGGCACCTGGTGGGATGATCGCCCGGGAAGCCGTACGGGCGCGCGGAGGGGTGCATGGATCCGGTCCTGATCATCGTCGTGGTCGCCGCCGTGGTGCTGGTGCTCGGGGTCGTGCTGGTGGTCATCGCCCGCAGCCGGTCCCGGTCACGGCGGGCGGCGCTGCGCAGCCAGTTCGGCGACGAGTACGAGCGCGTGGTCGGCGAGTACGGCCAGCGCGACGGCGAGCGCGAGCTGCGTGCGCGGCTCAAGCGACGCCGCGAGATCGAGGTCCGCGAGCTCGAGGGCTCCGAGCGCGACCGGTTCGGCCAGGCGTGGGACTCGGCGCAGTCGGCGTTCGTCGAGCAGCCCTCGACGGGGCTGCGGGACGCGGACCTGCTGGTCCAGCAGGTGATGCGCGAGCGCGGCTACCCCACCGAGCGCTTCGAGGAGCGCGCCAAGATGATCTCGGTGGACCACCCGGACCTCGTCGAGCGCTACCGCTCGGCCCACCGCACGGCCACCGAGCTCGAGGACGGCTCCCCGGACACCGAGGACATGCGCCAGGCGATGGTCGACCACCGGTACCTGTTCGACGCCCTGCTCGGGGGCGGCGACGCCAACCGCACCCGCCGGCTGTGAGTGCTCCGCACCAGGCGCGCGGCCAGTCCCGCGTCCTCAAGGACCGCTACGAGCTGCGCGAGCTGATCGGCCGCGGCGGCATGGCCGAGGTCCACCGTGCGGTCGACCTCGAGCTGGGCCGCACGGTGGCGGTCAAGCTGCTGCCCGCCGAGCACCGCGGCGACGCCGAGTTCGGCGGGCGCCTGCGCGACGAGGCCCGGGCGGCGGCGTCGATCGACCACCCGTCGGTCGTCGCCGTGCACGACGTCGGGTTCGCCGGCGGCGACAGCGGCGAGGTCTTCGTCGTCATGGAGTGCGTCGACGGTCGCACGCTGCGCCAGGAGCTCCAGGCGCGGGGCCGGCTCGACCCGGGCGAGGCAGCGGCGGTGCTGGTGCCGGTGTGTGAGGCGCTCGCCGCGGCCCACGACCGCGGGATCGTGCACCGCGACGTCAACCCGGGCAACATCATGCGCTGCCACGACGGCCCGGTGAAGCTCATGGACTTCGGCATCGCCCGCGTCGCGGACGTCGAGGGGTTCACGGGCACCGGGGTGGTCATGGGCACTGCGGCCTACCTCTCGCCCGAGCAGGTGCGCTGCGAGCCGCTCGACGGGCGCTCCGACCTCTACGCCGTGGGCTGCACGCTCTACGAGCTGCTCACGGGACAGCCGCCTTTCCGCGGGCCGAGCTCGGTCGAGGTCGCCTCGCAGCGGCTGCGCGAGCTGCCCGTCCCGCCGCGGGAGATCGTGCGGGACCTCTCGCCCGACCTCGACGCCGTGGTGCTGCGGGCGCTGGCGATGGAGCCGGCGATGCGCCACCACGACGCCCGCGAGCTGGCGAACGACCTGCGGCGCTTCGCGGCGGCCGACCCCACCGCGCGCACCGCGGTGGTGCCCGGCCAGCGGGCGTCGGGGGACTCCGGCGGCACCGGGGCCGGCGCGGGCGGTGGCGGTCGCGTGGCGGCGACCCGCCCCCAGGACGTGCCCGACACCGGCCCCGGAGCCGGCGAGCGCAACCCCTGGTCGGCGATCCGGGTCCTCGGCATCACGCTCGTGGTGCTCGCCGTGCTGGCGCTCGCGGGCGCCGCGACGCTGCTGGCTCTGCGCTAGCCGGGCTGGCCGATCCGCCGCAGGGACAGGCGCCCGTCGGCGGGGCCCGTGGTGGCCCACGCCCCCGAGGCCACCGTCCAGGTCTGCCCGTCGTAGGTGACGCTCTCGAGCGACAGGCGCTCGCCGTGCGCCACGAGCCAGGTGGCGATGGCCCACCCCTGCTCGGCCGGCTGCTCGCCCGAAAGGCGCGTGGTGCCGAGCTCGCTGCTCGCGAGCGCCGCGACCGGCGCCGCCGACGCGTCCTCCGGCGCGGTCGCGGGCAGGTCGGCACAGGTCCACGACCCGGGCGCCTGCCCGAGCAGCGACACGGCCATGAGGCGGGCCTCGGGCTCGTGGTCGGCGTAGGCCTCGGGGAAGCCGCTGCGCTGCACGGCCTGCGCGGCGACGGTGACGTCCATGGAGGGCCAGCCCGGGATCTGCAGCAGGCCCTCGTAGAAGGCGGTGGTGCTGGCGACGGGGTCGAGGATCTCGTCCTCGGTGCCCCAGCCCTGGCTCGGGCGCTGCTGGAACAGGCCGAGGGAGTCGCGGTCGCCGTAGTCGAGGTTGACCAGTCCCGACTCCTGGATCGCGGTGGCCAGGGCGATCGTCACCGCGCGGTCGGGGACGCCGAGGCGCCGCCCGACGCCGACGATCGTCGCGGCGCTGTCGGCCTGCTCGGGGGACAGCGTCCAGGTCGCGGGCAGCCCGGGGGAGTCGGGCGGCGCGGTGATCGTGCAGCGCGGCCGGGCGCTCGGGCCGCTGTCGGCGAGCAGCACGATCAGCGTGATCACCAGCGCGAGGACGGCGAGGACCGCGACGACCGCCACCGCGAGGCGCGCCCGGGCGGCGACGACCGGGGAGCTCAGGGCCGGCCTCCCTCGACCGCCGCGGGGACGCCCATGTCCGCGCGGTGCCGGGCGACGGCGTCGACCACGTCGGTGAGGAACCGGGTCACGAGGGCCAGCTGGTCGGGGGAGTAGTCGGCGACGACGGCGTCGAGGCGCGCGGCGAGCGGGCCGAACCAGGCGCGCCCGACGTCGGCACCCGCGGGGTCGTGGTGCAGCGTGACGCGGCGCCGGTCGACGTCGTCGCGGACGCGGTGCAGGTGGCCGAGGCGCTCGAGCCGGTCGACGGCCGCGGTCGTGGCGCCGGAGGACAGCCCGACCTCCTCGCCGAGCCGCCCCGGGGTCAGCGCGGCGCCCGCCCGCTCGGCGCGCAGCACGGCGAGCAGGGCCTGGGCGTCGGTGCGGTGCAGCCCCTGCCCCGCGGCGAACGCCTGCCCGAGCCGCCCGGCCTCGTCGGCGTAGGCCTGGAGCAGGTCGACGAGGTGCTCACGCGCCTCCCGGTCACCGTCGGTCACACCGTGCAGCCTAGCCGCGTCCGGGGTAATCTCGACCGTCGAGAGGTTCGATGATGGAGGAGAACGATGACCGCGACCGTGTCCGCGCCCACCACGAGGCCCACCGCCGCCGACCACGTCCGGTCGGTCGCGCTCCTGCTGGGCGCGGTGCTGCAGATCGTCGTGGGCGGGCTCGGCGGGTCGGGGGCGCTGGGCCTGTCGGTGGGCCAGGTGGCGCAGGAGAACACCACCGTGGTCATGCCCGCGCCGGCCGCGTTCTCGATCTGGGGCCCGATCTACGCCGCGATCCTGCTGCTCGCGGTGCGCCAGGTGCTGCCCGGCCAGCCCGGGCGGGCGGTGCACCGGGCGACGGGGTGGTGGCTGGTGGCGTCGACGGTGTTCAACGCGGGCTGGATCCTCGCGTTCTCGGCGCAGGCGGTGGTACTGGCCCAGGTGATCATCGTCGCGCTGCTCGTGGTGCTGGCCGCCGCGCTGGCGCAGCTCACGCGCCTGCCGGCCTCGGGAGTCGCCGACCGCCTGCTGCTCCACGGCCCCGTCGGCCTCTACGCGGGCTGGGTGAGCGTGGCCACCGTCGTCGGCGCGGCCACCACCGGCACGTTCCTCGGCGCCCCGGGCACGGGCGGCGTGGCGACGGTGCTGGGCGCGCTCGTGCTGCTGGTCACCGGCGCGATCGCCGCCGCCGTGGTGGCCCGGGGCCCCGGAGCGCTGCCCTACGCGGCGTCCGTGGTCTGGGCGCTCGCCGCGATCGTGGTGATGGGCCCGCCCTTCGCCGTGGTCGTCGCGGCCCTGGTGGCCCTCGTGGCGGTCCTGGCCGTGGCCGTGCGCCGCGTACTCGTCGCCCCGCCCGGCCGCCGCGTCCCCGCCGCCTTCGGCTGACCGTTCACGGCGCACGGGTTGTGCCAGCCTGGGGGCCACGCTGGCGATCCAACACAGCACGCCGATAGGGCCAGGAAATCCCCCACGATCACGGTCAGGCCGCCGGCCCCGGGGTACGCCGTCCTCGATCCACCCGCCCCGACCAGAGGACCCCGTGACGCTCCCCGACGATCTCACCGCACTCCTGCGCCGCCCCGCGCCCTGCTTCATCAGCACCCTGATGCCCGACGGCTCGCCGCAGATGACGCAGACGTGGGTCGACACCGACGGCGACCACATCCTGATCAACACCGTCGAGAGCCACCAGAAGGTCCGCAACATCGCCCGCGACCCCCGCGTCGCGCTCAACGTCGCCGACCCCGACCGGCCGGCTCGCTACTTCGGCGTCCGGGGCCGCGTGATCGACCGGACGACCGAGGGCGGCGACGCCCACATCGACGCGCTCTCGCAGCGCTACCTGGGTCGCCCGTACCCGGCGTTCGGCGGACCGGACCAGGTGCGCGTGATCCTCACCATCGCGGCCGACCGCATCACGAACATCGGGTACTGAGCCGCCTGTGCTGGTCTGGCTGGTCCGTGTCGTGGCCGTGGTGTGGATCGGCACCCTGCTCGTCGTCGCGATCGGGACCTACGCCCCGCGCCTGCCGGTGCTCGGGTTCCTCGGCTCCTTCGTCACCGGCCAGTACCCGCTGCACGCCGCGCTCGCGGCCCTCGTCGGCGTCGGGCTCGGCGCGCTGGCGTGGGGCGCCGGGTCACCCCGGGTCGGCGGGGTCCTCGGCGCGCTCGCGCTGGCCGCGACGGTCGCCCTCGCCGGCGTGCTGGTCGGCCAGGGCCGGGTCGCGGGTGCCGAGGGCGCGTCCGTCGACTGGTGGCAGGCCCTCACCGTCGTCGGCCAGCCCGACGGGCACCCCGACCGCACGGAGCAGTACGGCGTCGACGAGCTCGGCCGGCCCCTGTCCCTCGACCTCTACCGCCCCGCGGGCCCCGGGCCGCACCCCGTCGTCGTCTGGGTGCACGGCGGCAGCTGGGTCCGCGGGGAGCGCGACGACCGCACCGCGCTCAACCGCTGGCTCGCCGACCGGGGGTTCGCGGTGGTCTCCGTCGAGTACCGCCTCCCGCCGCCCGCGCCGGTGGGGGAGGGCCAGCGCCGGGACGTCGCCGCGGCGATGGCGTGGGCCGTCGCGCACGCCGCCGAGGAGGACCTCGACCCGCAGCGCCTCGTGCTCGCCGGCCAGTCCGCGGGCGCGACCCTCGCCCTGAGCTCCGCGGCCGGGGTGCTCGCCGGCGAGTACGACGTGCCGCGCCCGCGGGCGGTCGTGGCGTACTACCCGGTCACCGACCTGCGCCGGATCGACCGGTCGCTGCAGGACGCGGTGCTCGGCGGGGCGGCGGCCGAGCACGACGCGGCCGTGCGCGCGGGCTCCCCGGCCGACCTCGTGCGCCCCGACCTGCCGCCGACGCTGCTGGTGCTCGGGTCGGCCGACCACTTCGTCTTCCCCGACCTCGTGCTCGCCTACGACCGGGCGCTGCGCGACGCCGGCGTGCCCGGCAGGCTCCTCGAGGTGCCGCACGCCGACCACGTCTTCGACTACCCGTTCGGCAGCCCGGGCGCCCAGGCGACCCGCCCCGCCGTCGCCGCGTTCCTCGCCGAGCAGGTGGGGGTGCGGGCGCGGTGAGGGTCGAGCAGGTCGCCGACGACGTGCACCTGGTGCGCGCCGCCGCCGTGAACTGGGTGCTCGTCGACGACGGCCACGCCGTGACCCTGATCGACGGCGGCTACCCCGCGGACGCCGCGGCGGTCGAGGCCTCGCTCGCCGCGATCGGGCGGGCGCCGGGCGACGTCGTCGCCGCGCTCGTCACCCACGCCCACGTCGACCACATCGGGGGCCTCGCGCCGCTGGCCGCGCGCCACGGGTTCCCGGTGCTCACCGGGGAGACCGAGGCCCGCCACGCCCGTCGCGAGTTCCTCGAGCAGGCCACGCCCGCCGACGTCGCCCGCCAGGCCTGGCGCCCGCGGGTGCTCGCCTGGGCGGCGACGATCGCGCGGCTCGGGGCCCTGCGGTCGGTGAGCGTGCCGACGGCCACCGCCCTCCCGGACCCGCCCCTCGACCTCCCCGGCGCCCCCGTCCCCGTCGCCACCCCCGGGCACACGAGCGGCCACACCGCCTACCTGCTCCCCGGCGCCGGCGTGCTCGTCAGCGGCGACGCGCTGGCCACCGGCCACCCGACCACCGCCCGCACCGGCCCCCAGCGCCTCCCGGCGTTCTTCGACCACGACACGGCCCGGGCCGAGGCCGCGCTCGACACCCTCGCGGCCCTCGACGCCGCCGTCCTCCTGCCCGGACACGGCCCGGCGTGGCGCGGGACGCCGGCCGAGGCGGTGGCGCGGGCGAGGTCGTAGCGAGACGCCCCGGCGAGCTGGTGGACTGCCCGACATGACCGATCGGGGGACGCAGGACGTCGGGACCACGGACACGCAGGAGCCGCGGCGCCGCTGGAGCATCGTCGGCCCGGGCATCGTCGTCGCAGCCACGGGCGTCGGCGCCGGCGACCTCGTCGCCACGCTCGTCGCCGGCTCCGAGTACGGCTACACGCTGCTGTGGGCGGTGGTGCTCGGCGTCGTCGTCAAGGTCGCGCTGGCCGAGGCGACGGGACGCTGGCACCTCGCCACCGGCTCGACGATCTTCGCGGGCTGGCGCTCGCTCGGGCCGTGGACGACGGTGTACTTCGTCGTCTACGTCGTGATCTGGGGCTTCGTCTACGGCGCGACGGCCATGACGTCGTCGGCGCTGCCGCTGGCGGCGATGTTCGGCGGCTCGATCCCCGCCTGGGGCATCCCGTGCGGGCTGCTCGGGCTGGTGCTCGTGTGGTTCGGCTCGTACCGGTTCTTCGAGAAGATCATGACGGTGCTGGTCGGCGTCATGTTCGTCGTCGTGGTGGGTCTCGCGATCCTCGTGGTGCCGGACGTCCCGGCGATGCTGGCGGGGCTGCTGCCGACGCTGCCGACGGGCTCGGGGATCTACACGCTGGGCCTGGTCGGCGGCGTCGGCGGCACGGTGACCATGGCCGCGTACGGGTACTGGGTGAACGCCAAGGGCTGGCGCGACAGCTCATGGATGCGGGTGATGCGCCTGGACAACCGCGTCGCCTACATCACCACCGGGATCTTCGTCGCCGCCATGCTCGTGGTCGGCGCGGAGCTGCTGTACACGGCGAACATCGCGCTGGTCGAGAGCGACCGCGGCCTGCTCGACCTCGACGCGATCCTCGCCCAGCGCTTCGGGCCGGTGATCGCGACGCTGTTCCTCGTCGGCTTCTTCGCGACGTCGTTCTCGTCGCTGCTCGGGGTGTGGCAGGGCGTGAGCCTGCTGGTCACCGACTTCGTCCGCACCCGCCGCGAGGCCGTCGCCACCACGCCCGAGGAGCTGGCCGCCGCCGGCCAGCTCTCCGACGACGCCCACCGCAGCACCCCGTACCGCGCCTACCTGTTGTGGCTGACGTTCCCGCCGATGGCGCTGCTGTTCCTCGGGCGCCCGTTCGCGCTCGTGGTGGCCTACGGCGCGCTCGGGGCGTTCTTCATGCCGTTCCTCGCCGTGACGCTGCTGTGGTTGCTGGGCGGGCGCCGGACGCCGCGCGAGTGGCGCAACGGGTGGCTCTCGACGACCCTGCTCATCGGCTCGGCGCTGCTGTTCTTCGGGCTGTGCGCGTCGGAGCTGGTGGACCTGTTCGGCTAGGTCCATGTGAGCGATGTTCGCGGCTATCGCCGAGAAGATCGCTCACGTAGGGGTCCGAAGGCGGACTCCGATGGCACGCACATGCCGCGGCTACTCCCGCGGGTAGAGAGGGACGCGTGACGGTCTCCTCCCGCCGGTTCCGCGTCGTCGACAGCCCGATCGGGCCGCTGACCCTGACCTGGGACGACGAGGCGGGCGCCGTGGTCGGCGTGCACGTCCACGACCAGCGGGAACGCGGTCCCGATCCGGCGTTCGGCACGCCCGACGACGGCGCCTGCGCCGCGCTGGACGACCTGGCCGGCGAGCTGGACGAGTACTTCGCCGGCACGCGCCGCACGTTCTCGCTGCCCGTCGACCCTCCCGGGACGCCGTTCGCGCGCGCCGTCTTCGCCGCGTTGCAGGACGTCCCGTACGGCGCGGTGACGACCTACGGGGCGCTCGCGGCGGCGATCGACAAGCCCCGCGCGGCCCAGGCCGTCGGCACCGCGAACGCCCGCAACCCGGTCAGCCTGCTCGTGCCCTGCCACCGCGTGGTGACGTCCGCGGGTCATCCCTCGGGTGGGGGACCCGGCGTCGAACGCAAGCGTTTGCTCCAGCAGCTGGAGCGTGGAGGGCCTTGACCGTGCGGGCGGCGCGAGTATGTTCAGAGGTGTCGTTGTGGTGCTGATCACACGAGCTGAGGGCTGATCGCGCTGCAGTCACGACCGAAGGTTTCCGACCGGGATCGAGGTGATGGATTGGACGCAGGGAACACCCCGCACAACATCACGAGGACCCGGTCGACCCGGCGCCGTACCGCGCACGGGAGCTGATCGATACCAGTCTCCACGCCGATGAGCGCATCTCAGCGGATGGTGGGACGACCGGGCCCGTGCGGGTCCCGAGCTGACACTTCCTCCCAGATACGAGCCGGCGTCCCCATCGGGGGCGCCGGTTCGTGCGTGTAGGGGTAGTTCCGCGCCGGGATCGCGGGGCAGCGCGACGCAGGAGCGCTGACGTGCGGATCCCCCTGGCGCGACTAGTAGTGCACGACGCCCCGCTCGCCGCCGCCGGCGACCACGGCGTCCCCGGTCACCGCGACCGCCCGGGGCGAGGCGAGGAAGACGACGACGTCGGCCACCTCCTGCGCGGTGGGAATCCGGCGCAGGCTGGTGCCCTGCGCCAGCTCCGCGCGGACCTCGGCCTCCGGGAGCCCGGTCGCCGCCATGCGCTCGGCGACCATGCCCGGGGTGCGCTCGGTGTCGGTGTAGCCCGGGTGCACGACGACGACGCCGACCCCGGACGGGCCGAGCTCGTCGGCGAGGTTCGCGGTCAGCGCCGCGACGCCGACGTTGCGCACGGTCCCCGCGATCGAGCCGGTGCGCCGGGCGTTGAGGCCCGAGATGTTGACGATGCGCCCGGCGCCCCGTGCGCTCATGTGCGGGGCGACGGCGCGGGCGGTGCGCAGGTAGCCGAGCACCTTGGTGTCGACGGCGTCGAGCACCGCGGCGTCGGTCAGCTCGGCCAGCGCCGGCACGGGACCTCCGCCGGCGGGCGGCGCCGCGGCGTTGACCAGCACGTCCACGCCGCCCAGCTCGTCGACGACCCGCGCGACCATCGCCCGCACGGCCGCGTCGTCGGTGGTGTCGGCGACCAGCGGCAGCACCGTCGACGCGGGTCCCGCCGCCCGCACCTGCCCGGCCGCGGTCTCGAGCGCCGCGGCGTCGCGGGCGACCAGCACGACGTGCGCGCCCTCGGCCGCGAGGCCGCATGCACAGGCCAGGCCGATGCCGCGCGAGCCGCCGGTGACGATCGCGACGTGCCCGGTGAGCCCCAGGTCCACGGTCAGCTCCAGTCGTAGAAGCCGCGCCCGGACTTCTGCCCGAGCTCGCCGCGCTCGACCTTGTCGCGCAGCAGCTGCGGCGGGGTGAAGCGCGGCCCGAGCTCGTTCGTGAGGTGCTCGGCGATGGCCAGGCGCACGTCGAGCCCGACGACGTCGGTGAGGCGCAGCGGGCCCATCGGCCAGCGGTAGCCGAGCTGCATGCCGGTGTCGATGTCCTCGGGGCTCGCGACGCCCTCCTCGACCATGCGGATCGCCTCGAGCCCCACGGTGAGCCCGAGACGCGAGGTGGCGAAGCCGGGCGCGTCGTTGACGACGATCGCGGTCTTGCCCAGCGCCTCGACCCATTCGCGGGTGGCCTCGGTCGTCGCCTCCGAGGTGCCGGGGTGGACGACGAGCTCGACGAGCTTCTGCGCGGGCACCGGGTTGAAGAAGTGCATGCCGATGACGCGCTCGCCGGGCAGGTCGGCGGCGATCGCGCCGATCGAGAGCGACGAGGTGTTGGACGCGAGCACCGCCTCGGGGCAGGCGCGGGCGGCGCCGCCGAGCACGGCCTGCTTGACGTCGACGCGCTCGGGCACCGCCTCGACCACCAGCGCGGTGTCGGCCGGCAGCTCCTCGACAGTGGTCGACAGCGTCAGGCGCGCGAGCAGGTCGTCGCGCGTGGTGCCCTCGGGGAGCTTCCCGCGCTGTGCGGCCCCGTCGAGGCTGGTGACGACGGCCGCACGCGCCGCGTCGCCGCGGGACTCGTCGGCCTCGACCAGGGTGACGGGGGAGCCGGCGGCGAGCAGGACGTGGGCGATCCCCGCGCCCATCGTCCCGCCCCCGACGACGGCTGCGGTGGGGCGCTGATCCACGTCCTTGGACCTCCGGTCTCCCTCTCGGCGTGCTCCTCTTACCCCGTGTCATAGCACGGACGAGCACTCACAGCCCGACGCGATGGGCCGCGAGGAAGACGTCGACCGCGTGGTCGGCGGCCTCGGCGATGTCGATCTCCGGCGTGGCGTGGAACATCCCGTGGTCCAGGGGGCGGCCCAGGAGCAGGAACGCGAAGTCGTCGGCGGCCCGTCGCGGGTCGTCGAGGGTGACCAGCCCGCGCTCGGCGAGCCGGCCGAACTCGCGGGCGAGGGCGGCCAGCACCATCGCCGGCGACCGCGCGTAGTACGCAGCCGCCACCTCCGGGAACCGCGCGGCCTCGCCGATGACCAGCCGGCGCAGCGCCAGGACCTGCGGGTCCATCACCGCGGCGAGGTAGCGCCGGGCCACCGCGCGCAGCACTGCCTCGACCTCGTCGGCCGTGACGGCGTCGACCAGCGAGGACGTCAGGTCCGCCGCGAACGCCTCGGCGGTGGGGGCGACCGCGAGCACGACCTCGCGGAACAGGCTCTCCTTGTCGCCGAAGCGGGTGTAGACGGTCTGCTTGGACACCGCGGCGGCCGCGGCGATCTGCTCGGTGCTGGTGGCCCGGAAGCCCTGCCGGAGGAACAGCTCGGTGGCCGCCCGGACGATCACGGCGTGCTTCCCCGCGGTCACGCGCCACCTCCTCGAACTGGACGGTACGGTACCAGGACCAGTACCGTCCGGCCCCCTGCCACCGACCCCGAGGACGATCGCGATGACCGGCTCCACCCGCCCGACCGGCCCCTCGGGCAGCCCGCTGGTCGGGCGCGGCGACGCCGACCGGCACGCCGCGATCACGCGCTCGCTGCTGGGCTACGGCGTGCTGGCCGGGCCGTTCTACGTCGTCGTCGGCCTCGTGCAGGCCCTCACCCGCGACGGCTTCGACCTCGCCCGCCACGACCTGAGCCTGCTCGCCGCGGGTCCCTGGGGCTGGATCCAGATCGCGAACCTCGTGCTGTCCGGGCTGATGACCGTGGCCGCGGCGGTCGGGATGGGTCGCGCCCTGCGGGTGCTCGGGGACGGGCCCGGCAGGACGTGGGGCCCGCGGCTCGTCGCCGGGTACGGGGTGGGCCTCGTCGGGGCCGGGGTGTTCGTCGCCGACCCGATGAACGGCTACCCGCCCGGGACCCCGGAGGGCCCGCCGGCCGTCGTGACGGTCGGCGGGATCGGTCACCTGGTGCTCGGCGGGCTCGGCTTCCTCTTTCTCGTCGCGGGCACCTGGGTGATCGCGCAGCGGTACGCCCACGAGGGCCGCGCCGGCATGGCCGGGTTCTCGCGCGCCACCGGGGTGCTGTTCCTGCTCGCGTTCGCGGGCATCGCGAGCGGTTCGTCGAGCCCGGCCGTCGTGCTCGGGTTCTGGGTCGGTGTCGTGCTGGCGTGGGTCTGGCTCGCCGTGGTCTCGGTCGACCTCTACCGCCGCACGCCGCTGCTCACCCCCGCGGCCGGCTGAGGGGGTGTGCGTGCTCGTCCGTGCCCCGGCACGGGCAAGCGCTCACGAGCGCGCCAGCGCCGAGGACACATGCTCGGGCACCAGCACCGCGGCCCGGGCGACGAGGCCCAGGAAGCGGTTGGTCAGCGCGTCGGGCGTGGAGCCCGTGTAGGCGGCGAGCTCGCGCTCGACGCGGGGGACGGGCCGGGCGATCGTGCCCGCGAACACCGGCGGGACGATCGCCGCGGGCACCAGTGACGGCCCGATCCCGGCGGCGGTGAGCAGCGGGGCGACCGCGGTCTGCTCGGTGCGCACGGCCACGCGCGGGCGGTAGCCGACCTGGCGGCAGGCGTCGACCAGCACGTCGGCCAGGGCGTGGTCGGGCGCGTACTGCACCCACGGCACGTGCTCGAGGCGGCTCAGCGCGATCTCCCCGCCGACGGGGGCCATGACGTCGTCGGCGCCGAGGTTGGGCGGCAGCAGCACCACCATCTCCTCGTGGCCGAGGCTGCGCTGGCGCCCGCGCCACTGCGCCGGCACGGGCCCGACCCCGACGTCGGCCTGGCCCTCGGTGACCGCGGTGGCGAGCGTGTCGCCGTGGCGGTGCTCGTAGAGCCGCACGGTGACGTCCGGGTTCTCGGCCCGCCAGCGGCGCAGCACGCCGGGCAGGAGCCCGAGGCTCACCGAGTAGACGCAGCCGATGCGCAGCTCGCCGCCCTCGGAGCCGGTGGCGGCGCGGGCCGCGGCGCTGCCGCGCTCGGCGGCGGTGACGGCCGCGCGGGCGTGGGGGAGGAGCGCGCGGCCGGTCGGGGTGAGAGCCACCGCACGCGGCAGGCGGCTGAACACCGCCCCGCCGAGCTCCTTCTCCAGGGTGGCGATCTGCTGCGAGAGGCCGGGCTGGGTGACGAACAGCCGGTCCGCGGCCCGCGTGAACGAGCCCTCGTCGGCGACGGCGAGGAAGTACTCGAGCTGGCGCAACGTCGGCATCAGTTCAGCTTATGCGCTTTCGCGGTGACCTTCTTCGACTTATGGGCGCAGGCGACGCAGCGTGGAGGGCGTCCCCGAAAGCCCGTCTCCCCGAGGAGCTCCCCGTGCCTCTGGCCCTGCTCGCCCTCGCCCTGGGCACCTTCGGCATCGGCACCACCGAGTTCGTGATCATGGGCCTGCTGCCGCAGGTCGCCGGTGACCTCGGCGTCACCGTCAGCGGCGCCGGCCACCTCGTCTCCGCCTACGCCGCGGGCGTCGTCGTCGGCGCGCCGCTGCTCGCCGTCGCCACGGTGAAGCTGCCGCGGCGCCTGGTGCTCATGGCGCTCATGGCCGTGTTCGCGGCCGGCAACGTCGCGTCGGCGCTCGCCCCGGGCATGACCTCGCTGCTCGTCGTCCGCTTCCTCACCGGCCTGCCGCACGGCGCCTTCTTCGGCCTCGCCTCGGTCACCGCGGCGGCCATGGTGGGCCGGCAGCGGCGCGCCACGGCCGTCTCGCGCGTGTTCCTCGGCCTCACCGTCGCCAACGTCGTCGGCGTCCCGCTGGCCACGCTGCTCGGGCAGGCCGCCGGCTGGCGGGCGACGTTCGCGCTGGTCGGCGTGATCGGCGTCGTCGCCCTGGCCGCCGTCGCCGCGTTCGTCCCCGCCGCCGAGCCCACCGCGACCGGGCCGGGCGCCCTGCGCACCGAGGTCGCGACGCTGCGCCACCCGCAGGTCGTGCTCTCGCTGCTCGCGGTGGTCTTCGGCTTCGGCGCCATGTTCGCCTGCTACAGCTACGTCACCCCGATGCTCACCGAGGTCGGCGGGTTCTCGGCGGCGACCGTCACCGTGCTGCTCGCGGTGGTCGGGCTGGGCATGACCGCGGGCTCGCTGCTCGGCGGGCGCGCGGCCGACCGGGCCCCGCTGGCCACCCTGTACACGTGCCTCGTCGCGCTGGCCGTGGTACTCGTCAGCTTCACCGTCACGGTGCAGCACCCGGTGCTCGCGGTGCTCTCGCTGTTCGGGGCGGGCATGTTCTCGCTGGCCCTGGGCCCGGCGATCCAGACGCGCATCCTCGACCTCGTGGGCGAGGCGCCGACCATGGCGTCGGCGGCGATCCAGTCGGCGTCGAACATCGCGAACTCGCTGGGCGCCTGGCTGGGCGGGATGGTCATCGCCGCGGGCCTGGGCTACCTCGCGCCCGCGATCGTGGGCTCCGTGCTCGCCGTCGTCGGCCTCGCGGTCCTCGCCCTCTCCGGCGGCCTCGAGGTGCGCGTCCGTCGCCAGGAGGCGGTCCGGGCCCTGGCCGCGGCCTGACCCCACGTGAGCGATCTTTGGGGCTATAGGCCCAGAGATCGCTCACGTGAGGGCCGGTGCCAGCGTTAACACCCCCAGCAGGACCGGGACGCTGACGACGGTCGAGACCAGCGCGCTGTCGCGGGCGAGGCTCGTCCCGGTCCCGAAGCGCACGGCGTAGCCGAAGACGTTCTGCGCCGTCGGCAGCGCGGCCATGACGGCCACCGCGACCAGCTCGTCGCCGTCGATCCCCAACAGCAGCGCCAGCCCGAGCGCCAGCGCCGGCTGCACGACGTTCTTCAGCAGCACCACCGCCCCGAGGACGACGGGGTCCTCGTCGCGGCCGGGGCCGGTGGGCGGACACCAGCGAGACGCCGAACGCGAGCAGCATCGCGGGCACGGCGAAGTCGCCGATCATCTCGATCGGCGCGCTCACGGGTTCGGGCAGCTCGACGCCCAGGAGCGCGACGAGGACGCCGAGCGTCGTCGCGATCGCGAGCGGGTTGCGCAGCGGCGCGCTCAGCGTCCAGGCGTAGGACGGGCGCTCGCCGTTCGACCGCGCGCACTGGACGTCGAGGATCGTGGGGAACACCGGCGTGAGGATCGCCAGCTGGAAGATCAGCGCCGGCGCGACGTCGGCGGGGCTCGACAGCGCGTACACCGCGATCGGCAGGCCCAGGTTGCCGGCACAGCAGCGCGGGCGTGGCGACGAAGAACGCGACGCGCGAGAGCACCGATGTCGCTCATGCGTCCGGCCGCGCCGATGTGATCCGGACGGCCGTCACAGGGCCGCCACGAGCAGCACCGGGACGCTGAGCAGCGTCGTCAGCAGCGCCGCGTCGCGAGCCAGCGGGACGCCGGTGTCGAAGCGCACCGCGTAGCCGAAGACGTTCTGCGCGGTGGGCAGCGCGGCGCTCACGACCACGGTGAGCAGCGCTGGCCCGCCCAGCCCGAACGCCACGCCCAGCCCCAGCGCCAGCAGCGGGTGCACCAGGTTCTTGAGCACGATCACCGCGCCCAGGCAGACCGGGTCGTCGTCGCGGCCCGGGCGCTGGGCGTGCGCGAGCGACAGCCCGAACGCCAGCAGCATCGCCGGCACCGCGAGGTCGGCCAGCAGCTCCAGCGGCTCGAGCACCCCCTCCGGCGGGCGCACGCCGGCGACGTTGCACCCCAGCCCCGCCGCGGTCGCGAGCAGCAGCGGGTTGCGCAGCGGCGCGAGCAGGGCGCCCCCGAGCCCGGCCCGCTCACCCCGGCGCCGCGCGGCGACGACGTCGAGCAGCGTCGTGTAGGTCGGCGTGAGCACCGCGAGCTGGAAGATCAGCGCCGGGGCGATCTCGGCCGCGCTGCCCAGGGCGTAGGTGGCGATCGGCAGCCCGAGGTTGCCGGCGTTGAGGTAGCCGCTGGCCATCGAGCCCACGACGGTCTCGCCGCGCGGGCGCCCGCGCAGCATCCCCACCGGCACGTACAGCGCGCACACCGTGATCGCCGACAGCGCGGTGACCACGAGGCCCGTCGAGAGCACCCGCGCGACGTCCGCCCGCAGCAGCGTGACGAACAGCAGCGCCGGCGAGGCAACGAAGAACGCGGTGCGCGAGAGCGTCTCGGTCGCCGCGTCCGGGAGCAGGCCCATCCGCCCGACGACGATCCCGACGGCCACGACGACGCCGATGACGAGGAACCCCTCCAGCACCCCGTTCACCTGCCGATCACCGGACGAGCCTAGGAGTGCGTGCGTGCCCTACGGTCCCGAGACCATGGGCATCCTCGATCGCTTCCGGCTCGACGACCGCGTCGCCGTCGTCACCGGCGCCTCCTCCGGGCTCGGCGTCGTCTTCGCCACCGCGCTGGCCGAGGCCGGCGCCGACGTCGTGCTCGGCGCCCGCCGCATCGAGAAGCTCGAGGAGACCCGCAAGGCCGTCGAGGAGCGGGGCCGCCGGGTGGTCACCGTCGCCACCGACGTCGCGTCCCCCGACGACTGCCGCGCCCTGGTCGACGCCGCGGTCGCCGAGTTCGGGCGCGTCGACGTGCTGGTCAACAACGCCGGGGTCGGCACCGCCGTGCCCGCGACGAAGGAGACCCCGGAGCAGTTCCGGCAGGTCATCGACGTCAACCTCAACGGCTGCTACTGGATGGCCCAGGCCGCCGCGCCCCACATGGCGCCCGGCAGCGTGATCGTCAACGTGTCCAGCATCCTTGCGCTGACCACCGCGGGCCTGCCCCAGGCCGCGTACTCGGCGTCGAAGGCCGGGCTGATCGGCCTGACCCGCGACCTGGCCCAGCAGTGGACGCCGCGCAAGGGCATCCGCGTCAACGCGCTGGCGCCCGGCTTCTTCACCTCGGAGATGACCGACAGCTACCACGAGGGCTACCTCGAGAAGATGATGCCGCGCGTGCTGGCGGGGCGGATCGGCGATCCCGAGGAGCTCGCGGCCGCGCTGGTCTTCCTCGTCTCCGACGCCGGGTCCTACGTCACCGGCACGACGCTCACCGTCGACGGCGGCGTCACCACGACCTGAGGTTTCGGGCGGGCCCTCGGTCCGGGTAGGCCCCCGGCATGGACGACACGCTCGCCGAGGAGCAGAAGGCGACGGCCCGCGCGGCGCTCGAGCGCGAGGGCCGGGGGTTCGCCGAGGAGATCGGGCTCGGGCGCACGAACAACCCCGCCAGCCTGTTCGGTCTCCTCGTGGCCGCCGTGCTCGTCGCGCCGCGCGGTGAGGCCGCGGGGCCAGCCCGCGCCGCGCACGAGGTCACCAACCGCTGGCACACCGCGTCCGACCTCGCCGCGGCGTCCGCGCAGGACGTCGCGAAGGAGCTCGGTGCCGCGGTGGAGGGCTTCGACCGCGACGACGGCGACGACAGCGCCTCCGACGACGCCGGGACGTTGATCGCGCTCGCCGCCGCGGTGAGCGACTCCTGGGGCGGCGACCTGCGGCGCCTGCGCGACGAGGCCGGCCAGGACCCGGAGGCCGAGCGCCGGTTCCTCACCGACCTGCCCGGGGTCGACGACGCCGCCGTCGACGTGTTCCTGCGCGAGGTCCAGGTGCTCTGGCCCGAGATCGCCCCGTTCGCCGACGCCCGCGCCCTGCGCGCCGCGGCAGCCCTGGGACTCGGCGAGACCGCGGAGGACCTCGGGCGCTACGGCGGTGGCCCCGAGAAGATCGGCCGGCTCGCGGGCGCGCTCGCGCGCATCGAGGTCGAGGGCTCGCACGACGAGGTCCGCCGGGCGGCGGCCGAGGCCTGACGGCTGGCCGGTCCTCACCGCGCCGCCGGCGTCGCCTCCCCGGCCGCCGCGAGCTCGGCGGGCAGCACCCGCGCGGCCTCGAGCAGGCTCGGGCCGTACCAGGTGAGCAGCCGCCCGCTGACCAGCGCGGCGGGCGCGGCGAAGCTCTCGGGCCCGTCGTCGGCGGTGAAGCGGTAGGGCTCGTCGGGCAGCACCACGAGGTCGTGTGCGGGGAGCTCGGCGGGGTCGAAGCGGGGGTAGCGCTCGGGGGAGTCGTCGAGCACGTTCTCCACCCCGAGACGGGCGAGGACCGCGCCGGTGAAGGTGTCGGAGCCGACCGCCATCCACGGCTTGCGCCAGATCGGCACCACCGCGCGGCGCGGCGCGTCGGGCAGCGCCAGCGCGTCCCACGCGGCGCGGGCCCCGTCGATCCACGCCGGCCGCTCGAGGCCGCACGCGGCGAGCATGCGCTCCAGCGAGCGCAGGGCCCCGTCGACGTCGCGGATGTCGGTGACGTACACGGCGAGGCCGGACTCGCGCAGCCGGTCGAGCTCGGCGGGCTTGTTCTCCTCGGCGTTGGCGAGCACCAGGTCGGGGGCCAGCGCCACGATCGCGTCCACGTCGGGATTCTTCGTGCCCCGCACCCGCGTGACCCCGTGCTCGTCGAGGTCGTCGGGGTGCGTGCACCAGTCCGTGGCCCCCACCAGGAGCCCGGGGGCGGTGACCCCGACGGCCTCGGTGAGCGAGGGGACGAGGCTCACCACCCGGCTGACGGACGCGGGGAGCGAGACGCGGGTGCCCTCGTCGTCGACGACGTTCATGCCCCCAGCGTGCCACCAGCAGGAGTCCGATACCGTCGGTACCGGTAATTCTCGGAGACCGGAGGCACACCCGTGGATCGTTGGGCGTCGGGCGTCGACACCGCCTGGCTGCAGCTCGAGCAGCCCACCAACCGCATGATCGTCCATGGAGTCCTGTTCTGCGAGGACGCCGTGGACGTCGAGGTGCTGCGCGAACGCGTGCGGGAGCGCTGGGTGGCGACCTACCCGGGCCTGCGCCAGCGTCCCGTGTGGAACGCCTCCCAGCTCGGTCCGGTCCGGTGGACCGACGCCGACCCCGACCTCGACGAGCACGTCCGCGTCGTCGCGATCGAGGAGCCCGGCGACGACGCCGTCCTGAGCCGCCACGTGGGCCGCCTGATGGCGACGCCGCTGCCCCACGACCGGCCGTGGTGGTCGCTCCACGTCCTGCAGGGCTACCGCGGCACCGCCGACGGCGGGACCGGGGAGCCGGGCACGGCCCTGCTGCTCAGCATCCACCACGGGCTCGGCGACGGCGTCGCGCTCAACCACCTCTTCCACGCGCTGTCCGACGACCCCGCCGCCGAGGGCACCCCGGCCGCCTACGCGCAGCCGCCGCGTCGGGCGCGCCCCGCCCACGACTGGCGCCTGCTGCTGCGCGAGCTGGGCGACCGTGGCCGTGACTTCGCCGGCAAGGTCCGCGCGGCGGGCACCGACGAGGGCGCGGGCGAGCTCGCGGCGACCGGGCGCGCCATCCGCTCGTCGGCGGCCATGCTGGCCCGCCCGCCCCGCGACGCCGACACCGTCCTGCACGGACGTCTCGGCACGGCGAAGTCCGCCCGCTGGACCTCCCGCGTCCCGCTGGAGACGGTGAAGGCGGCCGGCAAGGAGCACGGGGCGAGCATCAACGACGTCCTGTGCGCCGCGATCGCCGAGGCCCTGCGCGCGTACCTGGCCCCCGACGGCGGGGACGTGCCCCGGCTGCGCGCGGTGATGCCGACCAACCTGCGGCCGCTCGACCAGCCGATCTCCGACGAGCTGGGCAACGAGTTCGGGCTGGTGCTCCCGCCGCTGCCCACCGACGAGGCCGACCGGGGCCGCCGCATCGAGCGGCTGCGCGCGTCGATGCAGACGATCAAGCGGACCAACCAGGCGCTGGCCTCCTTCGCGGGCATCGTCGCCTCGGGCTTCGGTCCCCCGTCCGCCAGCCAGGGCCTCATCGGCCGCTACGCGACGAGCACGTCCGTGATCATCTCCAACGTGCCGGGCCCGCTCGCGCCGCTGCGGATCGCCGGCGTCCGGGTGCGCGACGTCCTGTTCTGGGTGCCCTGCTCGGCGCGCCTGGCCCTCGGCGTGTCGATCCTCAGCTACGCCGGGCAGGTGCGGCTCGGCGTCCGCGCCGACACCGGGGTGCTCGGCGGGGAGGAGGGCGTGGACCGCTTCACCACCGCCCTCGAGGAGGCGCTCGCCCAGCTCTGAAGGTGCCTCCGGCACGTGAGCAGTTCTTGGTGCTGCAGCACCGTGTCTGTGCTCAGGACTTCCCGGACAGTTGTTGTCTCAGCACATCGCGGACACTGAGCATGCCCCGCGGGTGGGTTGGTCACGTTGGTGACCAGCCTGCTCGGGTGTGGGCAGGACAGGGTTCGAGATGGATCCAGCGCTGGTGGCCGCGGTCGCGTTGGCCGCTGCCGGGGAGAAGATCAACGTCACCCGGGTCTGCCGCGAGGCGGGCGTGACCCGGTCGGTCTTCTACCTCAAGCTCGCCCGGTTCCGGGAGCAGGGCAGCGCCGGACTGGCGCCGCGCTCGCGGGCGCCGCGCACCCGCCCGACGAGCACACCGGCGCACGTGGGCGAGGCGGTGGTGCGGGCCCGCAAGGAGCTCGCCGATCAGGGTTGGGACCACGGCGCGGTGTCGATCCGCTGGCGGTTGCTCGACCACACCCGCAGCGGTGTCCACCCCGCCGGCGGCCCGGTGCTGGAGCTGGCGGAGGTCCCGTCGCGGGCCACGATCCACCGCATCCTGATCCAGCGCGGTCAGATCACCCCGCAGCCGCAGAAACGGCCTCACCGGGGGCGGCGGTTCGTGCACCCCGCCCCCAACGCGGTCTGGCAGGTCGACGGCACCACCACCCTGCTCGCCGATGCCACCCGCGTCACGGTCGTGCAGATCATCGACGACCACTCCCGCCTCGACATCGCCTGCCACGCCGCGGTCAGCGAGAACAGCGACGCGGTCTGGCAGGCGCTGACCGCCGGCTTCGAGCGCTACGGGCACCCGGCCTGCGTGCTCTCCGACAACGGCACCGCCTTCTCCGGGCGCCGCCGCCAGTGGCCCCTGGTCGAGATGGAACGAGGCCTGGCCCGGCGGGGGATCACCACCATCGTGTCCTCGATCGGACACCCGCAGACCTGCGGGAAGAACGAACGCGCCCACCAGACCCTGCAACGCTGGCTCGCCGCCCGACCCACCCCGCGCACCCTGACCGAGCTGCAGGCCCTGCTCGAGACCTACCGCCACGGCTACAACCACCGCCGCCACCAAGCCCTTGACGGCGACACCCCCGAGCAGCGGTTCCACGCCACCGACCGCGCCCAACCCGCCGGCCCCGCACCCCGGGTGGCCGGGCACCTCACCCGCACCGTCTCGGCCACCGGCGTGATCCGGTTCAGCACCGCCTCCATCGGCCTGGGCCGACGCCACGCCGGCGCCACCGCCGAGGTGTTCTGGCAAGGCGACCGCGTCACCGCTCTCGTCGATGACACCGTCGCCGCCAGCCTTACCCTCGACCGCAGCGTCCGCTACCAGCGGACCACCAACCTGTCTCCGATGTGCTGAGACAGATCTGTCCTAGATGTGCTGAGACATCACATGGTGCTGCAGCACCGAGAACTGCTCACGTGCGCGGAGCGCACCTACATCGAGCGCCGGTACTGCCCGCCCACCTCGAAGAACGCGTCGGTGAGCTGGCCCAGGGTGCAGACGCGCGCCGCGGACATCAGCTCGGCGAAGACGTTGCCGCCCGAGGTGGCGGCGTCCTGCAGGCGCCGCAGCGCCTCGGGGGCGGAGTCGGCGTGGCGCGCCTGGAAGTCGGAGACGCGCTGCAGCTGACCCTGCTTCTCGTCCTCGGTGCCGCGGGAGAGCTCGAGCTCCGGGGCCTCCTGCTCGGCGTCCTCGGGCGGCAGGAACGTGTTGACGCCGACGAGCGGCAGCGAGCCGTCGTGCTTGCGCGACTCGTAGAGCATCGACTCGTCCTGGATCTTGCCGCGCTGGTAGCCGGTCTCCATCGCGCCCAGCACGCCGCCGCGCTCCGCGATCGAGTCGAACTCCTTGAGCACGGCCTCCTCGACGAGGTCGGTGAGCTCGTCGATGACGAACGAGCCCTGCAGCGGGTTCTCGTTCATCGAGAGGCCCCACTCCCGGTTGATGATCAGCTGGATGGCCAGCGCGCGACGCACCGACTCCTGCGACGGGGTCGTGACGGCCTCGTCGTAGGCGTTGGTGTGCAGGGAGTTCGCGTTGTCGTAGAGCGCGCACAGCGCCTGCAGCGTCGTGCGGATGTCGTTGAAGTTCATCTCCTGCGCGTGCAGCGACCGGCCCGAGGTCTGCACGTGGTACTTCAGCTTCTGGCTGCGCTCGTTCGCGCCGTAGCGCTCGCGCATCGCGACGGCCCAGATGCGCCGGGCCACGCGCCCGATCACGGAGTACTCGGCGTCCATGCCGTTGGAGAAGAAGAACGACAGGTTGGGCGCGAAGTCGTCGATGTCCATGCCGCGCGCGAGGTACGACTCGACGTAGGTGAAACCGTTGGACAGCGTGAACGCGAGCTGCGAGATGGGGTTCGCCCCGGCCTCGGCGATGTGGTAGCCGGAGATCGACACCGAGTAGAAGTTCCGCACCTTGTGCGCGATGAACCACTCCTGGATGTCGGCCATCATCCGCAGCGAGAACTCGGTGGAGAAGATGCAGGTGTTCTGGCCCTGGTCCTCCTTGAGGATGTCGGCCTGCACCGTGCCGCGGACGTTCTGGTAGGCGTGCTCGGCGAGCTCCGCGCGCTCGTCCTCGCCCGGCTCCCGGCCCTCCCGCTCGGTGAACGCGTCCACCTGCTGGTCGACCGCGGCGTTGAGGAAGAACGCGAGCATCGCCGGTGCCGGGCCGTTGATGGTCATCGACACCGACGTCGTCGGCGAGGTCAGGTCGAACCCGGAGTAGAGCACCTCCATGTCGTCCAGCGACGCGATCGACACCCCCGAGGTGCCGACCTTGCCGTAGACGTCGGGCGGGGTCGCCGGGTCGTGGCCGTAGAGCGTCACCGAGTCGAACGCGGTCGAGAGGCGCTTGGCCGGCGAGTCCTGCGACAGGTAGTGGAAACGGCGGTTGGTGCGGAACGCGTCGCCCTCGCCGGCGAACATGCGCGCCGGGTCCTCGCCCTCGCGCTTGAACGCGAACACCCCGGCGGTGAACGGGAAGTGCCCGGGCAGGTTCTCGCGGCGCAGGAAGCGCAGGACCTCGTCGTCGGCGGTGAACGGGGGCAGCGCGACGCGGTGGACCTTGCTGCCCGAGAGCGTCTCGCGCGTGAGCTGGGTGCGCAGCTCCTTGTCGCGCACGTGCACGACCATCTCGTCGCCGGCGTAGTCCTCGACCGTCGCCGGCCACGCGTCGAGCAGTGCCGCCGCCTCGCCGGGCAGGTCGCGCTCGGCCTCGGCGAGCACCGCGGGCAGCTCGCCGGCGTCGCGGTCGCCCAGCGCCTCGGCGGCGGTGCGCAGGGCCGCGCGGCGGCGGGCCGCGGCGACCATCGCCTCGGTGCGCTCGTGGTAGCCGCGGACGGTGCCGGCGACGTCAGCGAGGTAACGGGCGCGCTCCGGCGGGATCGCGGCCGCGTACTCGGTGGAGGTCTTGGTCTCCGGGATCGTCAGACGGCCCTCGCCGACCGACATGCCGTGCTCGGCGAGCAGGGCGCGCAGGTGCCCGTAGAGCGCGGTGACCCCGTCGTCGTGGAACGTCGCGGCGCTGGTGCCGTAGACCGGCATGTCCTCCCACGAGGCGCCGAACGCGTCGCGGTTGCGCACGAGCTGGCGGGCGACGTCGCGGCGGGCGTCGTCGGCACCGCGGCGCTCGAACTTGTTGATCGCCACGACGTCGGCGAAGTCGAGCATGTCGATCTTCTCGAGCTGCGACGCCGCCCCGAACTCGGGCGTCATGACGTAGAGCGAGGCGTCGACGTGGTCGACGATGCCGGCGTCGCCCTGCCCGATGCCGGGCGTCTCGACGATGACGAGGTCGACGCCCGAGGCGCGCAGCAGCGCGATCGCGTCGCCCAGGTGCTCGGGCAGCGTCCCGCCGCTGCCGCGCGAGGCCATCGAGCGGAAGTAGATCTGCGGGCCGCCGAGGGCGTTCATGCGGATGCGGTCGCCGAGCAGTGCCCCGCCGCCCTTGCGGCGGGTGGGGTCGACGGCGAGCACCGCGATGCGGAGCTTGTCCTCCTGGTCGAGGCGGAAGCGGCGCACCAGCTCGTCGGTCAGCGAGGACTTGCCCGAGCCGCCGGTGCCGGTGATGCCGAGGACGGGCACGGTGCGCCCGTCGAGCGCGCTCGTGGCACGTTCGCGGACCTCGTCGGGCAGGGCGCCGGACTCGGCGACGCTCAGGGCGCGGGCCAGCGTGGCGGGCTCGCCGGTGAAGACCCCGTCCCAGCTCGAGGGCGGCTGCGCGCCGAGGTCGACGTCGCAGGCCCGGATCATCGTGTTGATCATCCCGGGCAGGCCCAGGCGCTGGCCGTCGGTGGGGGAGAAGATGTGGGCGACGCCGTGGGCGTGCAGCCGGTCGATCTCCTCCTGGACGATCACGCCCCCGCCGCCGCCGTAGACCTTCACGTGCCCGGCCCCGCGCTCGCGCAGCAGGTCGACCAGGTACGAGAAGTACTCGACGTGCCCGCCCTGGTAGGAGCTGATCGCGACGCCGTGGGCGTCCTCCTGGATCGCGGCCGTGACCACCTCGTCGACCGACCGGTTGTGCCCGAGGTGGATCACCTCCGCGCCCTGGCGCTGGAGGATCCGCCGCATGATGTTGATCGCCGCGTCGTGCCCGTCGAACAGGCTCGCCGCGGTGACGAAGCGGATCGGGTGGGTCGGGACGTACAGCTCGTCCGTCATCGTTCCTCGCAGTCCGTGTCGGCGCCTGGGGCAAATAGTAGGACGTCAAAGCTTTTCGTGGTGGGCGACACGGGTCACTCACGGTGTGGAGTCGTTGTTGAGCTGATCGAGTGAAGGACTGGGCTTGGTGCCGAGGTCTTGATTACTGTGCGTCTCATCAGGGTCGGCGAGCCCCTCGCCCACTGATCGTCCCGCCCCCGTCACCGCCCCGGGAGACCGCCATGAGCACCGACACCTCGCCCTCCGCCGCCGGCGACGCCTCGTCGCGCCCCACCGCCGTCGTGGGCCAGGTCCCCGAGTCCGACCGGAGCACCGCGGTGTTCGGCCAAGCCCCGGCTCCGACCGGGCCGACGGCGTACCCACCCGGTCACCAGCCCGGGTACCCGCCGGGACCGGCTCCCTACGGGCTGGCCCCGTACGGCGCGCCGGGTTACGGGCCGCCCGGCCAGCCGCCGACCGGCGCGCTGCCCTACGCCGGCTACGGGACGCCCCCGCCCGCGCCGAAGAAGCGGGGCTGGATCGGCTGGCTCGTGGGCGGCGTCGCGGTCGTCCTCGTCGCGGGCGTCGTCGCCGCCTTCCTGCTGCTCTCGGGCGGCGGGACGCTCATCGGGGTGTCCACCGACCGCGTCGCCGTCCCCGACGCCAGCACCACCGGGGTCGCCGACGGGGTCGTGCTCGACGGGTCCGGCGCGGTGCAGAACGTGCACCTCGAGGCCACGATCACCCACCCCTACACCTGCGACCTCACCGTCCGGCTGATCTCGCCGCAGGGCACGCAGGTCACGGTGGCGGACCCAGCGGACTGCAGCCGCTCGGCGCCGAACCTGGCGATCAACCTCGACAGCAGCGCGCCCGGCAGCCCGCTCGCCGCGTTCACGGGCGAGGAGGCCGGGGGCGAGTGGCGCCTGCAGGTCGTCGACTCGGTCAGCATCGACCAGGGCGCGCTCACCGGCTGGGGCCTGACGGTCCAGGCGGACTGAGCCGTCCGGCCGCACCCCGCGAGGAACGAACGGCGCTCTCGCTGCTTCGGATGCAGCGGGAGCGCCGTTCGTTCGCGGGGTGGCGGGCTCAGCGGGTGCGCTCGGCGTGCAGCGCGAGGACGCCGACGAGCGACCCGGCGCCGAGCATCTCGCCGGCGAGGGCCAGGCGGACGGCCTCAGCGAACGGGATCCACGCGGCGCGGCCGGGCTCGAGGGGGTCGAGGGGCAGGTCGCCGGGCACCGCGCCGGTCCACACGTGCACCGACATCGGGGCCTCCGCCGACCCGGGCAGCGGCTCGAACGCGAGCAGCGTGCGGCCGGGGCCGTCGGGGCGCCACCCGGTCTCCTCCGCCGCTTCCCGCGACGCGGCGACCACCGGGTCCTCGCCGGGCTCGACGACGCCGCCGGGGAGCTCCCAGCCGTCGCGGTCGGCGACGTGGCGGTGGGTGCGCAGCACCAGGACCCGGTCGCGGGCGTCGAGGACGAGGGCGACCGCGACGCGCGAAAATATTGCCCGATCGAATGCGAAGCGGTCGCCCGCGGGCGCAGTAACGTCTTCCTCCTCCACACGAAGTGTGCGCCCGGCGTACACGGTGTGGCGCGAGTGCACGACCCAAAGATGCTCCGAATGCGGAGTGTCCTGAGTCATGCGCTGGGGTAGTTGGCAGGCCCGGCCGTATGGTCGGCCATCGACAGAGGAGTCTCCTTGATCGTTCTCGGCGTCATCTTGATCATCGTCGGGGTGTTGCTCAAGATCAGCATCATCACCACCATCGGCATCATCCTCGCTGTCGTCGGTCTGGTCCTCACCCTTCTCGGCGCCGTCGGCCGTGGTGTGGGCGGTCGCAAGACCTACTTCTAGCCCGTCGGCCCGGCCGGAACCCCGTCCCCACGGGGCCGCGCCGGGTGCGACGTCATCCCCGAACACCGCGCGCCCGTCCCCTCGCGAGGGGACGGGCGTGTCGTGTGTCCGGGGCCGGTTCGGGATCAGGCGTTCCGTCCCAGCCGCGCGACGAGCTCGCCCGCCGGCTCCCCGGTGGCCCGCCGGTGGCCCGTCCCCGCCCAGAGGTGCAGTGCCTCCGGGTCGCCCGCGCCCGACGCGGCGGCCCGCACCGGGCGCGTCAGGTGGTGCAGCTCCGGATAGCAGGGCGGCGCGTCCGCCGAGTACGCCGCGGTGAAGCGGTTGGCCAGAGCCCGCGCGGGACGTCCCGTGAACGCCCGCGTCACCACCGTCTCCCGTGCCCGGTCCGCCTGCAGCGCCGCCCGGTGCGTCGCCGACGTGCCCGCCTCGGGGCAGCACAGGAACGCCGTCCCCAGCCCCGCCGCCACCGCGCCGGCCGCGACGACCCGGGCGACATCGGCGCCGTCCATCAGCCCCCCGGCCGCGACCAGCGGCAGGTCCGTGGTCGCGCGCACGATCGGGAGCAGCTCGGCGAGGGGCACCGCGCCCTCCTCGGCGTCGCCGCCCGCGTCGTGGTGCACGCCGCGGTGACCGCCCGCCTCGGCGCCCTGCACCCACAGGCCGTCGAAGCCCTGCTCCTGGGCGGCCAGGGCCTCGTCGACCGACGTCACCGTGGCGACGAGCGCCGCCCCGGTCTCCCGCAGCGCCGCGTAGCGCGCCGCCGAGGGCAGCGCGAACGTCACCGACACCACGGCGGGCCGGTGCCGCGCCAGCACCGCGATCTTCTCGTCCACCGCGTCGTCGTCGGCCCGCGGCGCCCCGAGCTCGACCCCGTACCGCACGGCCTCGGGCGTGAGCCGCGCGGCGTAGGCCGCGACCGCCGCCTCGCGGGCCGGCGGGTCGGGATCGGGCGGGCCGGGCAGGAAGAGGTTGACCCCGTACGGCCGCCCGCTGCGGGCGGCGAGGTCGTCGATCTGCGCCGCGAGCGCCTCGGCGGACAGGTAGCCGCCGGCGAGGAAACCCATCCCGCCGGCCCCGCCCGCGGCGGCCACGAGTGCGGGGGTCGAGGGACCCCCGGCCATCGGCGCGGCGATCACCGGGACGTCGAGGGAGGGCAGCGTCGGCACCGCGCCATCCTGCCCCGGCTGAGCCCCGCGATCAGCCCTCGCCGCGGAACGGGAACTCCCGCACCGCCTCCCACGGGCCGCCGCGGTAGCGCCACAGCGCCAGCCCGACCACCGTCGCGGCGTAGGGGGAGTGCGACGCGACGAGCTCGGCGAGCGTCGCCTTCGCGGTCTCGGGGTCGACCTTGTTCTGCACGGTGACGTGGTGGTGGGGCCGCCGGCCGTCCTGGCGGGTCAGGTCGCCGGCGAAGCGCCGGGCGACCGCGGCGTGCACGGTGTCGAGCCCCGGCGCCTCGATCCGGTAGGCGACCCCGCGCCCGAGCGCGAACGGCGCCCGGACCCGGGCCTCGATCGGCGGGCGCGCGGCGAGCTCGTCCAGCGCCGCGACGACCTCGTCCGCGCGTGCCCCGGGCAGGGCGTGGAACAGCGTCAGGTGCGCCCCGACGACGAGGCGCCGCGACGGGAAGAGCCGCTGGCGCTGGGCGTCGAGCTCGGCCTGGGTGTGCTCGTCGAGCAGCGCCGAGACGATGAGGGGGTCGGTGTCGATGTCGGGCTCGGTCACGGTGTTGATCCTGACTCTGGCCCGGCCGCCCATCCCTCCGGGTCGTCCCACGCCTGCAGGGTGCGCCGGCTGGTGAAGCGCCGCACCTCGCCGGTGCGCGGGTCGGGGAACGCCAGCTCGCGCGCGAGCAGCTGCAGCGGCGCGCGGAAGTCGTCGAGCGGGACGTCGCGCACCCGCGGGTAGAAGGGGTCGCCGAGCAGGGGGAGGCCCAGCGAGGTCATGTGCACCCGCAGCTGGTGGGTTCGCCCGGTCCGCGGGGTGAGCCGGTAGCGGGCGAGCCCGTCCCGGGCCTCGATCAGCTCGACGAGCGTCTCGGCGTTCGGCTCGCCGGGCACCTCCTGCGCGGTGAGCACCCCGCGCTCCTTGGTGATGCGGCTGCGAACCACCCGCGGCAGGGCGAGGTCCGGGTCGTGCGGGGCGACGGCCTCGTAGACCTTCTCGACGCGCCGGTCCCGGAACAGGTTCTGGTACGCGCCGCGCCGGGCGGGGTCGACGACGAACAGCACGAGGCCGGCGGTGACCCGGTCGAGGCGGTGCGCCGGGCTCAGGGCCGGCAGCCCGAGGCCGTGGCGCAGCCGGACCAGCAGGGTCTCGCGCACGTGGCGCCCCCGCGGGATGGTGGCGAGGAAGTGCGGCTTGTCGACGACGACGATCTCGTCGTCCCGGTGCACGACCTCCGGGGCGAAGGGGACGAGCGCCTCGTCGGGCAGGTCGCGGTGGAACCACACCACCGCCTTCGGCACGAACGCGGCGTCGGGGGCGAGCGGGCCGTCGTGGTCGACGATGCGCCCCTCGGCGAGCATCGCGTCGACCCGCTCCGGGGGCACCGGCAGGCGGTCGACGAGGTGGTCGCGCAGCGTCGCCCACGGCCCGTCGTCGGGCATCCGGACCCGGGCGGGGTCGAGCCCGTCGCGCGGCGGGAGCGGGGGCGCGACGCGGGGCACGGCGCCGAGGCTAGCCACTCGCGGCGAGGTGTGAGCGCTTGTCCGTGCCCCGGCACGGGCAAGCACTCACGAGCGCGGAGCGCAAAGATCAGATGAGGGTGCGCGCGAGGCCGGCGGTGAGGTGGTCGAGGGTGCTCGCGGGCACCACGCGGTAGTCGGGGCGCCCGCGGTGGCGCCACATCCGTTCGGCGAAGGTCCAGGCGAGGTCGCGGGTGCCGGTGACGAGGATGTCGGCGAGCACGTTGCCCGCCCGGTCGAAGACCGAGCCGTCGCCGAGGACGTCCGACCACGGGGCGTCGAAGTCGTTGCAGAGCTCGTCCATGTTGCGCTCGAAGATCGTGTTGATCGCGAGGTAGTCGGCGTACTGCTGGGCGGGGGTGCCCAGCGGCACCCGGTGGCGCTCCCAGACGTCGAGCAGGGCGAAGGCGAGGTCGAAGTTGACGTGCGCGTTGACCCCGGCGGCTGCGAAGCGCCATGGCACGGTGTCCTCGTCCTGGCGGCGGTCGAACAGCAGCCGCCAGCACTCCGGGGCCGACCGGGTGGTCTGGGCGGCGAGGGCGTCGAGGTAGCGGCGGGCGAAGGCGATGTCCAGCTCGATGATGAAGTCGCCGGGGCAGGAGAACAGCTCGCCCGCGCGGAAGCCGCCGAGGACGTCGACGGTGATCTGGTGGTAGAGCCGGGTGAAGCACGCGATGCCGTCGTCGTGGCCCCGGGGCGCCAGCACGGCGGCCCGCTCGGCGATGCGCGCGAGGCGGTCGATCACCTCGGGCACGTCGTCCGGGCGGGGCTCGGCGAGCTTCGCCAGCGCGGCGAGGTTCTCCTCAGGGCTCTCGGACACGGTCACCTCGTGGTCGGTCGGGGCGGGTGGGTCGGGCGCGGACGCGCTGGAGGAGGGCGGCGGCCTGGGTGCGCGAGCGGGTGCCGGTCTTGGTGAGCACGCGCGAGACGTGCACGGCGACGGTGCGCTCGCTGATGTAGAGGCGCTGGGCGATCTGGCGGTTGGACAGGCCCTCGGCCATGACGGCGAGGATCTCGTGCTCGCGCGGCGTGAGGCCGGCGAGCTCGGGGGCCCGGCGCTCGGCGGCGCCCCGGGCCGCGGTGGCCGTGCCGCCGGTGACGACCGCGTCGCCGGCGTGGGCGATGTCGATGCGCGCGCGACGGGCCAGCGCGGAGATCTCGTCGAGGAACGGGCGGGCGCCCATGGCCGTGGCGGTCTCGGCCGCCGCGCGCAGCACCCGCGCCGCGTCCCCGTGCCGCGCCCCGGTGACCAGCAGCGCGTCGGCGCGCCGCAGCAGGGCGTAGGCGGCGGGGTAGGGGTGCAGCAGCCCGCTCCAGGTCTCGGCGACCTTCCCCCACGCCGCCGGGTCGGGGGCGCCCGCCGCCCGCCCGGCCTCGGCGTGGCACATCTGGACGTAGGCGAGCACGGTGCGCCGCAGCGCCGGGACGGTGTGCGGCACGCGGCCCTCGAGGTGGGCGACGTGCCGGCCGAGGCGCTCCAGGGCCGCACGGTCGGCGGTCATGCCGTGGGCGACGGCCTCGGCCTCGGCGCGCAGCCCGTGCCACACCAGCGGGGCGACGAGGAAGACGTCGTCCGGGGTGTGCTCGGCGACGTCGAGGCCGCGGGCGACGAGATCGCGCGCCACGTCCGGGCGGCCGCGCCACATCTCGATGCCCGAGCGCAGCGTCAGCAGCGGGACCCGGTAGCGCGAGGCGACCGTGCCCCGGCGGGGAGCGACGGCGGCGTCGGGGTCGTCGGCGTCGTCAGCGGCACCCGCCGGCGGCGCGTCCTCGCCGGTGCCGTCGAGGGCGAGGAGGTCGACCGCGCGCAGGTCCTCGTCGGCCTCGGCGAACTCGCCGCGTCCCACCTGCAGGCGGCAGCGGGCGAGGCGGACCTCGAGGGCGTCGGCGCCCGTGGGCCGCAGCGCCCAGGCCTCGTCGACGGCGTCGGAGGCCTCCGACCAGCGCCCGAGCCGGAACAGGCCGTTGGCCGCCGTGGCCAGCAGGCGCACCCCGACCGACCGCGCGAGCCCGAGGTCGCGCATCCGCGCCACCCCCTGGCGGGCGATCTCGATGCCCTCGTGCAGCTCGCCCAGCGGCCCGGAGAGCAGGTCCGCCCACGCCTGGTACGCCCGGCCGACCGCCGCCGGGTCCCCGCTGCGCTCGGCGATCATGAGGCCCTCGGCGACGGCCGCGAGCCCGGCGTCGGGGTTCTCGAGGTACGCCAGCGCGAACCCCAGCGTCGCGAGCATCGGCGCCTGCTCGGCCAGCTCGCCGCCGGCGCGGGACACCGCCAGCGCGCGCTCGGCCTCCTGCCGGGCGCCGGTGACGTCCCCGGTGATCAGCAGCGCCTCCGCGTACGCGGCGTGCACCGAGGCCAGCGACGGGTCGTTCCCGGCCCGCCCCGCGGTGCGCCCGGCGTCGTGCAGCACGGCCACCGCGTCGGCGGTGCGCCCGGCGTCGAGCAGCGAGCGGCCCAGCCGCACGACCGCGGGCAGCTCGCCGGCGCTGGCGCGGGCGGGGTCGGGCACCAGCCGGCGCAGGAGCGTCACCGCCGCGTCGTACTCGCCGGCGAGCTGGGCGGTGTCGGCGGCGTGGCGCAGCAGCACGCCCGCGTCGCGGTCGGCGGGGGGCAGCGCGCGGGCCGCGCGGCCCGGCAGCAGACCGGCGGACGGTGCCGCGCGCTGCGCCGAGAGGTCCAGGGCGGCCATCCAGTGCCGGTGCGCCGTGCCGAACTCGTGCATCCGCTCGGCGACGTCGGCGGCGTGCACCACCGCGGGCAGCGCCCGCTCCGGGTCGTCGGCCCGCGCCCAGTGGTGGGCCCAGCGCAGCGTGATCGCGGGGTCGGGGGTGTCCGCCCCGCCGCCGCCGTCCCCGAGCGCCGTCTCGAGGGCGAGGGCGTAGCGGCGGTGCAGGCCGCGGCGCTCCCCGGGCATCAGCTCGCCCGCGACGACGTCGCGCATCAGCCCGTGGCGCAGCGTGTAGGCCTCGCACGGGGCGTCGACGAGGACCATCGCCGCCTCCCGGGCCTCGCGCAGCGCGGTGAGGAAGTCCTCCTCGCCGGCCCCCACGACCTCGGCCAGCAGCCGGTGGGTCACCGGTTCCTCGCCCAGCGACAGTGCGGCCACGATGGTCTGCGCGAGGCGCGAGAGCCCGGCGAGGCGGCCGAGCACCAGCCCGCGCAGGCCGGGGGACAGGCCGTCGTCGGCGCCCTCGGACACCGCGGCGAGGGTCTCGGCGACGATGAACGCGTTGCCCCCGGAGCGGTCCCAGACCAGGGCGGCGAGGTCGTCGTCGCCGCCCTCGCTCCGGACGACGGCCTCGACGGTGTCGCGGGGCAGCGGGGACAGCGCCAGGGTCCGCACGGCCCGGTCGCGCGCCAGCTCCGGCAGCATCCGGCGCAGCGGGTGCGTGGAGTCGAGGGCGTCGGAGCGGGCGGTGGCCGCCACGAGCACGGGCTCGTCGGCGAGGTGGGCGACCAGCGAGACGAGCAGCTCGCGGGTGGTGCGGTCGGCCCAGTGCAGGTCGTCGACGACGACGAGCACCGGCGCGGCGGCGGCCAGCTCCACGAGCACGCGGCGCACGAGCTCGAGCAGGTGCCCGCCCGACGGCACCGGCGCGGCGGGCCCGGGCTCGAGCAGCGGGGCCAGCTCGGTGCGGCCCTGCTCCAGGACCGCGCGGGCGGCCCGGGCGGCGGGCCGGGCGTCGTCGGGGGCGCGCAGCAGGCGGCGCAGCCCGTTCGCGACGGGCCAGAGCGGGAGCTGCTCGCCGACGTCCACGGCCGCGCCGGACACCACCACGCCGCCCTCGGCCTCGGCGCGCGCCGCGAGACCCCGCACGAGACGGGACTTGCCCGCGCCGGCGTCGCCGGTGACCACCACGGTCAGCGCGCCCGTCCGGCACGCCCGCTCCCAGCACCGGGCCAGCACCGCGGCGTCGGCGGCGCGCCAGACGTCCGGGTCGCCGGCACCCGGCGGGGTCGTCATCCGGACTGCCGACCTGGCATGTCCCGGGACGCTAGGCGGCGCCCGGGCGCGGCGTCCAGCCGTCGAGGCGGCCGCCGGGCGGCCTAGTCATTTCTGCTGATGTGGCCGCACTGGTTGATCGGCGAAGCTTCCGGCCGAGGGCGGGACGGCGGTCGTCGGGGGATGGTCGGGGGGTCGTCGCTCCGGCGTCCTCGCTCGCCCTGGCCCCCTGCGGCCGGGCGCGCGACGGGAAGGGGAGGCGGGGCTCCAGAGCCGCTCCGGGGGGATGTGGCTCGCCCCGTCTCCCCTTTCCCGTTCGCTCAGGTCCAGAGCCGCTGGGTAGCGATCGCCGCACCCTGCGAGAGCGCCCGGAACTTCTCCCACACCACGCTCGGGTGCACCTCGGGGGAGTAGCTCGCCCGCGACGAGAACCCGCAGTCCGCACCCGCGACCACGTTCTCGCGCCCGACGCAGGAGGCGTACCAGCCGATCATGTCGGCGATCAGCTCCGGGTGCTCCACGTAGTTCTGGGCGTGCCCGAGCAGGCCGGGGATCAGCACCGCGCCGTCGGGCAGCGGGAGGTCCTCCCAGATCCTCCACTCGTGCATGTGCCGCGGGTTGGCGACCTCGAACGAGTACGCGCCCGCCTGGATGCCGAGCATGTACGGCGCGACCTCGCCCATCCCGATGTCGTGGATGCGCGGGCCGTGGTTGAGGCCGTAGCAGGTGTGCAGCCGGATGCGGTCGGTCGGGATGCCGCGCAGGGAGTGGTTGACGATCTCGGCGTGCTCGCGCGCGGTGCGGTCGCGCTCGGCGGCGTCGAGGGTCGGGTCCGAGAGGATCTCGATGAGCCACGGGTCGTCGACCTGCAGCAGCAGCCCGGCGTCGACGATCGCCAGGTACTCCTCGCGCAGCGCCTCGCCGACGGCCTCGTAGTACTCGCGCTCGGTGGCGTAGTACTCGTTGCGCCCGAACCCGCGGGGCGAGGTGGAGGGCATGAACGCCTCGGCGACGCCGCTGACCCCGGCGAGGGCCTTGTGCAGGTTCGCGATGTCGGTCTGCAGCTCGTCGTGGCCGGTGTAGCGGACCGGCCCGACGCAGGCGATGCTCTGCATCGGCGCGACGGTCTTCGTGTACTTGCCGAGGTAGCCCTCGTAGTAGTCGGGGAAGGCGTCGATCTCGACCTGCCAGGACGGCGGGAGCAGGCGCTCGCCCGAGTCGGGGGCGAAGCCGTCGAGCCGGCGCTGGATGTAGGTCGCGAAGCTGACCTTGCCCATCTCGCCGTCGGTGACGACGTCGATCCCCGCCTCGCGCTGCCGGGCGACGACGTCGGCGACGGCCTCGGTCACCTGCCGGGCGAAGAGGTCGTGGTCGTAGGGCCGGCCGTGCTCCTTCTCCCGCATGGTGTCCAGCAGGGGCTCGGGGCGGGCGAGGCTGCCGACGTGGGTCGTCAGGACGCGGTCGGTGCTGCGCTGCATGGCCCCGACGCTAGGAGCGCCCCCGGGTGGTCGGCACCACCCTGTTCCCGCCAGCCGAACGGCCCGGGGAGGGCCTCAGTGGGGGTGGGCGTGCCCGTGGACGGCGTGCGCGTGGACCTCGGCGTCGTCGGGCCCCGGGTCGGTGCCCGTGCCCGACGCGATCCCCGAGCCGAGGGCCGCGGGGGTGACGTCCGGCCGGGTGCGGCGGCGGCGCACGACGTCGACGAGTCCGAGGGCGAAGGCCGCGAGCACGCAGGCGAGGACGACGAGCAGGCCCGCGGCCAGCGCCGTCCCGTACTGCTCGCCGGAGGCGGACAGGGCCGCGAAGAACACGGTGGCGACCAGGGCGATGCCGATCGAGGACCCGATGCGCTGCGACGTCTGCTGCATCCCGCCCGCGGTGCCGCCCTGGTCGACGGGCACGTCCTGCAGGGTCAGCGCCTGGTTCGGGGTGATCACCAGGCCGCTCCCGATCCCCGCGACGAGCAGCGGGAGGGCGGTGAACAGGCCCGTCGAGGGGTCGGTGCGCAGCCGGACGACCACGAGGGTGGCCGCGATCCCGGCGGCCATGACGAGCGTGCCCGCCACCACGAGCGGGCGCCCGACGCGGACCACGATCCGCCCGCCCCACGCCGCGGCCACCGCCGACCCGACCGCGTAGGGCATGGTCGCGAGCCCGGCGAGCAGCGGGGAGTAGCCGAGCCCCTGCTGCAGGTAGACCGTGAGCACGAAGAAGATCGCCGTCGACCCCGCCATGTAGAGCGTGCCGAGGCCGGTGCCGAGGACGTAGCCGGGGCTGCGCAGCACCCGCTCGTTGACCAGCGGCTCGCGTCCGCCGCGGGCGTAGCGGCGCTCCCAGGCGACGAAGCCCACGGCGACGACGACGCCGACGGCCGCGGTCCACCAGGGCGCGCTCGCGGGGTCCCGCTCGGCGAGCACGACGGGCAGCAGGACGCCGAACACCGCGAGGCCCAGGAGCACGGCGCCGACGGGGTCCAGCGAGGCGCGCGACCGCTGCGCCCGGTCGGGGTCGGCAGGCAGCAGGCGCGGGGCCAGCACCAGCGCGATGGCCGCGAGGGGCAGGTTGACGAGGAAGACCCAGCGCCAGCCCTCAGCCGGACCGCCGAGCTGGATGATCAGGCCGCCCAGGAGGGGACCGACGGCGGTCGAGGAGGCGTTGACCGCCCCGAAGACGCCGAACGCGGTGCCCCGCTCGCGGCCGCGGAACATCTGCTGGATGAGCCCGAGGAGCTGCGGGTTCACCAGCCCGCCCGCGACGCCCTGCACCAGGCGGGCGACCACGAGCCACAGCGGGCTCTGCGCCAGCCCGGCGGCGAGGCTCGCGAGCGCGAAGAGCACCAGGCCCGCGACGAGCACGCGCTTGCGGCCCCGCGCGTCACCGAGGCGCCCGGCGGGGACCAGCGCGAGCCCGAACGTCAGCGTGTAGCCGGCGACGATCCAGGACAGGTCGGCCGGGCCCGCGCCGAGACCGGTGCGGAACGAGGGCAGCGCGACGTTCACGATGCTCACGTCGACGAAGATCATGACGCCGGCGAGCATGCAGACGGCGAGCGCCCGCCACCGCGCGGGGTCGGGGGCGTCCTCGTCGGGGCGCGTCTCGGGTGCGGGGTCGGTCGCAGGCACGATCCCGTGGCTACCCGGGCCGCGGAACAACGACGCGGGAACGGGGGTTGCGGCCGACGTGACGGAGAACCAGGTGGAGGCCAGCCCGACCGGCTGGGTCCGGGAGCAGACCGAGAAGATCGTGCAGAACGGGACCACGGAGGGCGTCGAGGTCCGCGGCGCCCCGGTCGTCCTGCTGACGCTGCGCGGGGCGAAGAGCGGCAAGCTCCGCTACACCCCGGTGATGCGGGTGGAGCACGACGGGAGCTACGCCGTCGTCGCGTCCAAGGGCGGGGCGCCCGAGAACCCCGTCTGGTACGCGAACATCAAGGCGAACCCGGAGGTCACGCTCCAGGACGGCACCGAGACCGGCACCTTCGTCGCCCGCGAGGTCTCCGGCGACGAGCGGGCGCGGTGGTGGGAGCGCGCCGTCGCGGTGTTCCCGTCGTACGCCGAGTACCAGGCGAACACGAGCCGCGAGATCCCGGTGTTCGTGCTCGACCCGAAGTAGATCCGGATCAGCTGCGGGCGCGCTCCAGGTCCGCCGAGATGCGGGCCGCGGCGCGCCGCAGCCCCTGGACGACCGCCGGCTTGCGCGGGCCGAGCACCCGCGAGGTCACGCCGACGACCGACAGCGCCGCCACCGGGTGGGGACGCCCGCTGCGGGTCAGCGCGATCGGCGCCGCGAGCGACGACCAGCCGGGCTCGAACTCCTCGCGCGAGGTCGCGTAGCCCTGCTCGCGGGTCTGGGCGAGGATCTGCCGGTAGCGCAGCGGGTCGACCACCGTGAACGGCGTGTACCGGCGCAGGCCGCGCTCGAGGATCGCCGTGACCAGCGCCGGGTCCGCGGCGGCGAGGACGCGCCCCGTGCTCGACGAGTGCGCCGGGTTGCGGCGGTGCTCGCTGCGGAAGCGCACGTTCATCCCGGCGGCCTCGGTGCGCTCGACGTAGAGCACGTCGGTGCCCACCACGACGCCGAGCTGCACGGTCTCGCGGAGCAGTTCGCGCAGCTCGCCCATCGCGGGCAGGGCCACGTCGCGCAGCATCAGCCGGTCGACCGCGAGCTGGCCGTACTCGAACAGGCGCAGGCCCAGCCGGTAGCGGCCGGAGCCGGTGCGCTCGAGCAGCCCGCCGGTGGCCAGCGCGGCGAGCATCCGGCACGCCGTGCTCTTGGCGATGCCCAGGCGCGCGGCGACGCGCGTCGCGCCGAGCTCGGCCTCGTCGGCGAAGCAGTCGAGCACCGCGACGGCGGTGGAGACCGACCGCAGCGGCGAGTCGTCCTCGGGCGGGCCGCCGGGGCCGAGCTCGAGCGGGGGGAGGGACAGCACGCTCACGGCTCAGGCCTCCCACTGCGGGAACTCGTCGGGCGGTGGGACGTTCACCTCGGTGACGCGGTTGCGGTAGGAGACGAAGGCGCTCCGGGCGCCCTCGCGCACCTTCACGCGGATCTCCTCGGTGTTCAGCGGCTCGCCCGGGTCGTAGCCGTGCGCCCAGGTGGCGAACGCGCGCATCGGCCCGGAGTGGGTCGCGGCGAGGATCCGGCGGTGGCTGATCGAGCCGTCGGGCTGCGTCGACTCGGTGATCAACCGGTGGAACCCGCGCCAGAACCGCCGCACGCACATCGCCGGCGGCTCGAAGTACATCATCGGGACCGTCAGCCACTCCTGGATCGGGTCCGCCCCGCCCAGCTGCGTGCGGTAGAAGCGGTCGATCTCGACGAGCCAGCGCGGCCGGTCGCCGACGGCGAGGCGCTCGAGGGTCTCGTTGGTCGCCTGGTACTGGCGGAACGCCGAGGTGACGTCGCGCAGGCCGTCCGGGGTCCAGACCCCGAAGTTGCGCAGCTCTCCGATCGGCTCCTTCTCGGTGATCTCGGCGTCGATGCCCCACATCTCCAGCCCGTCGGTCACCCCGCGGTAGAGCTGGTCGGCGGTCTGGCGCGCGCGGTTGGTGTCGGCGCAGACCAGCCGCACGCGGTCTCCGGCGTCGAACCGCCGCGCCAGCTCGTGGCCGCGCCGGTGGGCCTGCCAGCCGCCCATCGGCGTCAGGCCGGCGTCGGTGGAGTAGCCCTGGGTGATGCCGTGCCGGATGATCGAGATCTCGCAGACGATCTTCTCCGACGCGCGCCGCTCGACCGGTGCGGCGATCTCCTTGCCCCGGCTGGCCTCGGCCAGCGCCGGGCTGAAGTGCTTGCCCTCGTACTCGACGGTGGCCGCCCCGCCGCCGGGCGCCGAGCCCCGGTCGCGAAAGCGGCGCAGGTAGAGCGGCAGGCCGTCCCCTTCGGGCGGCGCCTCCGGCGCGGCCGGCGCGGCCGCCGCGCTCGCCCGGTCCGACTCCGGGTCCTTCGCGCCGCCGCGGCGCGCGCGGTAGCGCGACAGGTAGTCCGGGGCCTCGTAGCGGTGGACCGCCCGGGGGTCGGTGCGGTCGTCGACGCCGGTCATGAGTGGACCGTGAAGAAGCGCTCGTTGACCTGGCGGTGGTAGTAGAAGATGGCCCGCCCCATCTCCTCCTCGGTCCAGGTGATCGGCTCGAAGTCGGGGTCGACCCAGTAGCCGCCGGTGAAGAGCTCGTTGCGGTTGCCCGCCGGGTCGAAGAAGTACGTGGTGTACCCGCGGGTGACGCCGTGCCGCGTGGGCGCCACGTCGATGTTCACCCCGTGGTACGCCAGCGTGTCCGCCGCGTCGCGGATGCCGTTCCAGTCGTCGAGCCAGAACGCGAAGTGGTGCAGCGCCCCGTTCGGACCGGTGATGACGGCGATGTCGTGCGGGGTGTGCGAGTGCTCGAGGAACGTCGCGAGCTGGTGGCCGTCGTTGGCGAGGATCTGCTCGGTGAGCCGGAACTCGAGCAGCTCGCAGAAGAACGCGGTGAACGCCTCGACGTCCTCGGCCATGACGAACAGGTGGTCCAGGCGCGGGGGAGCGATCCCGATGAGGTCCTGCGGCCGGGGCGGCGGGTTCGTCTTCGGCAGCATGTTGCCGATGCGCTCGGTGCCGTGGGTCAGCTCGACGAGGTGGCCCGACGGGGAGTCGAAGCGGATCGCCTCGCCCCAGCCCGGCCCGAGCTCGCGGAGGGCGTAGCGCTTGACCGGCACGCCGGCGGCCTCGAGCTTCGCGGTGAAGTGGTCGAGGTCGCTCGCCTCGTTGAGCTTGAACGACATGTGGTCGAGGCCGTAGGTGGGGGCCTCGCGCAGGATCACCGAGTGGTGCTCGCGCTCGTCCCAGCACTTGAGGAACACCCGCGGAGCCCCGTCGCGCTCGTCGCGCGCGGTCTCGATGAGGCCCAGGACCTCGGTGTAGTAGGCGGTCGCGAGCTCCAGGTCGGGGACCCGGACCTCGACGTGCTGCAGCCGGATGATCCGGTCGGAGGTGGTGGCCACGATGTCCGAGTCCCCTTACGTGTGCATCCGCAGGAACCGCTGGCTGATGACGTTCTCGTAGTAGAAGAGGCCCTTGCCGAAGTTGTCCTCGGTCCAGGTGAGGATCTCGGTGTCGGGGTCGACCCAGTAGCCGCCGGTGAAGACCTCGTTGCGGATGCCGAGCGGGTCGAAGAAGTAGATGGTGTTGCCGCGCGTGACGCCGTGGCGCGTCGGGCCCTGGTCGATCTGCACGCCGTTGTAGGCGAGCGTGTCGGCGGCCTTGCGCACGTGGTCCCAGTCGTCGAGCCAGTACGCCCAGTGGTGCAGCGCGCCGTTCGGGCCGTTGACGATGGCGATGTCGTGGGGCGAGTGCGTGTTGCCCGCGAGCCACACGCCGAGCTGGTGGCCGTTGCCGTCGAGCACCTGCTCGGTCATCCGCATACCGAGCACGTCGATGAAGAAGCTCCCGGCCTCGGCGACCTCCTCCGCGTTGACCAGCATGTGGTCCATCCGCGGCGGGGCGATGCCCGGGAGGTCGGGCGGCGGGATCGGCGAGGGGTTGTGCTTGCCCAGCATGTTGCCGGTCTTCTCGATGTCCCAGACCAGCTCCATGATCTGGCCGGACGGGACCTCGAAACGGATCGACTCGCCCTGGCCGACCGCGCCACCGCGGCTGACCCGCTGCGTCGGGCAGCCGTAGGCCTCGACCTTCTTCTCGAACTCGGCGAGGTCGTCCTCCTGCTCGACGCGGAAGGTGAAGGAGTCCAGGCCCGTCCGCGGGTTGTAGCGCATCCGCAGCGAGTGGTGGTCCTCCTCGTCCCAGCACTTGAGGTAGACGGTGTCGTCGGTGCGCGCCACCTGCTGGAGACCCATCACCTCGGTGTAGTAGGCGGCCGACAGGTCCAGGTCGGGCGTGCGGACGTCGACGTGGGCCAGGCGCAGGATCCCCATGCGGCGTCTCCCTCTCGAGCAGGCCGGGCTTCCTTGACGGGACGACGCTAACCGCCCTAGCGTTCCGCAAGGAAGGACAGCCGTTCCGATGTGCGGAACGTGGGGGGTTGACGGAGGTGGTGGGCGTGGCGGACCCGGAGGCGATGCGCCGCGCGGTCGCCGGCTACGTCGAGGGGATCCACGGCGCGTACCTCAAGCAGGCGTCCACCTTCCCGCCCGCGGTGCAGGGCCGGCTGCCGCTGCTGGCGGCGGGCCGGTTCACCGTCGCCGCGGTCGGCGCGCGCAACCTGCACGTCCTCGCCACCACCGAGTCCCTCGGGCCGCCGCGGGGCCAGGAGGTCGAGCTCACGGGCGCGCTCGAGGGCCTCGAGTGGACCGTGCGGTTCTACGACCCCGTGGTCGTCCCGGCGCTGGGACTGATCGACGAGTCCGAGGGGCCGGCGTCGGAGAAGGTCCGGGGCGCGCTGGGGATCGCGACGACCGTCTACCACGTGGTCACCCAGCCCGGCTCCGGTCTGACGCCGCACCACGCGGGCCACGTCGGCTCGGGGCTGGCCAGCGCGCACTCCGCCGTGGCGCGCGACTTCGAGCGCCTGCGCGACCGGGCCCGCGGCCGCGAGGCGCTGGTCGACGAGATGGAGGGCGCGGCGGTCGCGGGCCTGCCGCGCGCCCAGGTGCTGCTCGCCCGCGCGATCCGCCCCCACGACGCGGCCGTCGGCGAGGCCGTGGACGCCTCGCTGCGCCCCGGCGCGACGCCCGACCCGGACGGGGTGCGCAAGGTGCTGCTCGAGGCCTTCACCCGGGAGCCGGCGTGAGCGATGCGCCGCTGCAGACGGTCACCAACGCCGCGCGGCTGCTCAAGGCGTTCCTCACCCGCGAGGAGTCGCTGGGGGTCTCGGAGCTCGCCCGGCGCCTGGGCCTGGGCAAGAGCGCGGTGCACCGGCTGTTGACCACGCTGGCCGCGGAGGGCCTCGTCGAGCAGGACCCGGGCACGGGCGGCTACCGGCTGGGCCTCGTGGTGTTCGAGCTGGGCGAGGCGGTGCGCGTCCACATGGACCTGCACGCCGCGGCCGGTTCCGTGCTCGCCCACCTGAGGGAGGAGACGGGGGAGTCCGCGCAGGTCGGGATGCTCGACGGGCACGACGTCGTCTACGTCGACCGGCTCGAGTCCAGTCACGCGCTGCGCCTGTTCACCGAGACCGGCCGCCGGGTGCCCGTGCACTGCACCAGCTCGGGCAAGGTGCTCCTGGCCTTCGCGCCCGAGCCGGTGCGCGAGCGCTTCCTCGCCACCGCTGCGCTGCACCGCCACACCCCGCACACGCTCACCGACCCCGACGAGCTGCGCCGGGCGCTGGTGACCGTGCGCGCCCGCGGCTGGGCCGACGCCGTCGACGAGCGCGAGATCGGGATCGCGTCGCTCGCCGCGCCCATCCGCGACGTGCGCGGCGCCGTCGTCGCCGCCATCGGGATCGGCGCCCCGGTGACCCGGTTCAAGGCCATGCACCGCAAGCGCCTCGCGCGCACCGTCGTCGAGGCCGGCGAGGCCGTGTCCCGACGCCTGGGCTGGTCCGAGGAGTCCCCCCTGCTCGAGAAGGAGAGCTGAGTGCCCGTCACCGACGCCGCCGACAAGGCGCGCGCGCTGTACGAGGCGCGCCGCACCCGCGTGCCGATCGCGCCCTTCACCGACGCCGAGCCCGAGCTGGACATGGCCGACGGCTACGCGATCCAGCAGGAGCTGGTGCCGCTGCTGCTCGCCGACGGCGACCGCGTGGTGGGGCACAAGGTCGGCGTCACGTCGGCGGCGATGCAGAAGATGATAGGCATCGACACCCCGGACTACGGCCCCGTGCTCGCGTCGACGGTGTACCGGGACGGCGACGCCATCCCGCTGTCCCGCTTCATCGCGCCCAAGGTCGAGGCCGAGATCGTGTTCGTCCTCGGGTCCCGGCTGCAGGGCCCGGGCGTCACGCCGACCGACGTCGCGCCCGCGGTGGCCGGGGTCGCGGCGGCCATGGAGATCGTCGACTCCCGCATCGCCGACTGGCGCATCAAGCTCGCCGACACCGTCGCCGACATGGCCTCCAACGGCGCCGTCGCGGTGTCGTCGCGGCTGGTCCCGCTCCCCGGGCTCGACACCCGGCTGATCGGGATGACGTTCACGCGCAACGGCGAGCTGGTCGACACCGGGGCCGGCGCGGCCGCGCTCGGCGACCCGCTGGCCGTCGTCGCCTGGCTGGCCAACGTGCTCGGCGAGGTCGGGGTGGCGCTCGAGCCCGGCCACCTGATCATGACCGGTGCCCTGCACGCGGCCGTGCCGCTGGCCGCGGGCGACGTGTTCCGGGCCGAGTTCGACCGGCTCGGTCCGGTGACGATCCGCGTGGAGGAGTCCTGATGGCCGACGTGCAGGAGCTGGCGGCGCGGCTGACGAAGGCCGTCACCGAGCGGACCGCGATCGAGCCGCTCACCGACGACGTCTCCGACCTCGACCTCGAGACCGGCTACGCCGTGCAGCGCGTGCTGCGCGAGCAGGCGGGGCCCCGGGTGGGCTGGAAGCTGGGCGTGACCTCGCGGGCCAAGCAGGCCCAGGTCGGGGTGTCCGACCCGGTGTGCGGGTTCCTGCGCGGCACCGGCGCGCTGGACCTGGGCGTGCCGCTGCGCACCGGCGAGCTGATCCAGCCCCGCGCCGAGCCCGAGATCGTCTTCGTGCTGGGCCGCGACCTCGCCGGCGAGTACGTCACGGCTGCGGACGTGCTGTCCGCGACGTCGGGGCTCGCGGTGGGCATCGAGATCCTCGACTCCCGGTTCCGCGACTACCGCTTCACGATGGCCGACGTCGTCGCCGACAACACCTCGGCCGCCCGCTTCGTCGTCGGCACCCCGGTGCCGCCGGCGGGGATCGACGTGCGGCTGGTCGGCGTGCTGCTGGAGAAGAACGGCCGGCTCGTGGCCACGGCCTCGGGCGCGGCGTCGCTGGGCCACCCCGCGGCCGCCGTCGCCTGGCTGGTGCGCCGCCTCGCGGCGTCGGGCGAGGGCCTGGCCGCCGGCGAGGTCGTCCTGTCCGGCGGCCTCACCGCCGCGACCCCCGTCGCCCCCGGCGACGTCGTCACCGTCTCGATCGACCGCCTCGGGACGGTCGAGCTCGCCTGTACGTGAGCGATCTTTGGGCCTATGGGCCCAAAGATCACTCACATAGCAACGGAGGCCGAACGTGCCGCTCGTGCAGATCACCCTCGCCCGGGGCCGCAGCCCCGAGCAGCTCGCCGCGCTGGGGGAGGAGGTGACCGCCGCCGTCTCGCGGGCGGTCGGGGCGCCCGCGGGGAACGTGCGGGTCGTCGTCACCGAGTGCGAGCCCGAGCACTGGTTCGTCGGGGGTGAGTCGCTCGCCGCGTTGAGGGCGTCGGGTCAGAGGTGAGCCTCGTGCGCGTCGACGGGCCGGGCGTCGTCACGACCGACGACGGCCGGCGCTTCGTCGTGCTCGCGCTGTCCGACGGCCTCCGGGTGGTCGACGCGCGGTGCCCGCACAACGGCGGGCCGCTCGAGGAGGGCTGGGTGCGCGAGGACCGGGTCCTCGTGTGTCCCTGGCACTGGTACCGGTTCGACCTCGACACCGGCGCGTGCGACACCTCCCCGCAGCACGTCCTGCGGGTCCACCCGGTCCGCGAGATCGACGGCGTGACCTACGCCGACGTCGGCGAGCCCGCGCGCGCGATGTCGTGGTCGGAGCGCCTGCGCGCCCACGCCCGGGAGTGACCCGCCCCGGCCCGTCCGGTTCGCCCGATCCGCGACGCCGTCGCCGCGCACGTCACCCGGACGGCCCATCGCCGGGTGTGTCGGGGTGGGGCGTGGGCGTCGGCACCGGAACGTATGCTGCCGCGCGTGTCCTCCCCCTTCGGTGGTTCCGGGTCCGAGGACCCCCAGCGCAACGAGCCCTTCGGCGCCCAGCCCACCCAGTACGGCCCGCAGGCCGACCCCTCGGCGTGGGGCGGGCAGCAGCAGGGCCAGTACGGGCAGCAGGGGCAGTACGGCCAGTCCGGGCCGCAGCCGTACTACGGCGGCACGGGACCGCAGCAGGGCTACGGCCAGCCCGGGTACGGGCAGTCCGGCGCGCAGCCGTACTACGGGGGCTCGGGGTACCAGGAGCAGCCCTACGGGCAGCAGGGCTACGGCCAACCGGGGTACGGCCAGCCGGGCTACGGCCAGCCCCAGTACGGCCAGCAGGGCTACGGGCCGCAGTACGGCCAGCCCGGGTACGGCGGCTACGGCCAGCCGCCCAAGAAGAACAAGGCGCTGCCCTGGATCCTCGGCGGCGTCGCGCTCGTGGTGGTGCTGGTCGTCGCGGTCGTGCTCGTCATCGGGCTGGGCAGTGGCGGCACGGTGACCGCCACGTCCTCGCGCTCGGTGTCGATCCCCGACGACACCCCCACCGGCGTCACCGACACGCTCACCCTCGACGGCTCCGGCACGGCGTCCGCGATCCGGGTCGGCGTGTCGATCAACCACACCTACACGTGCGACCTCGTCGTCACCCTGCGCTCGCCGCAGGGCGCCTCCGCGGTGATCGCCGACAGCGACTCGTGCAACCGGTCGCAGCCCAACCTGCAGATCAACCTCGACAGCCGGCAGGGCGGCCCGCTGGCCTCGCTGGTCGGGCAGTCGACCTCCGGGCCGTGGACGCTCGAGGTCGTCGACGACGTGGCCGTCGACCGCGGCACCCTCACCGGCTGGAACATCGCTGTCGATCAGTGAGACCACGGCGACCCCCCGGAGCGCGCCGGAGGTCGGTGGGCAGCGCGACGCAGGAGCGCTGACGACCGGACCTCCTCGGCGCGACTAATGCCCGGGTTCGTGGCCGATCGCGGTGCTGCCCGTCGTCGTGACCTCGCCCGTCCAGTCGCACGAGGCGCACCAGCAGTAGAAGCGTCGCTGGTCGCCCTCCCAGAACTCGTTGGCGAGTCCCAGGTCCCGCGCGCACGACGGGCAGAACCGCGGCGCGTCGCGGCGGTGGGCCTCGACGTCGGCGGCGAAGCGCCGGTCGATCTTCGCCCCGGGCGAGCCGTCGGGCACCGTCACCGGGGGATCAGTCCCGAGTCCACCTGGGCGTCCGTGCCGGGCGCGAGGGTGGCGGTGCCGATGCCGCCCTCGGGCGTGAACGGCGAGCGCCCGGCGTCCTTGTCCGCGGCGGCCCGTTCGGCGGCGGAGATGTGGACCGTGCGGATGGTCTCCAGCTCGGGGGAGTAGCGCGTGGAGCCCATGGCGCAGAAGTCCAGCGCGAACTCCGCGGCGCCGGCGTGGAACTTGTCCTTCTCGCAGGGCAGGTCGATGCGCTCGTGCGGCTCGCGGATCGTGCCCAGCGGGTCCTCGCCCTTGGCGACGGCCTGCATCGCCTGGCGGAACATCTTGCGCAGCAGCGCCACGCCGATGTCCGAGCGGCCGAGGTGCTCGGTGGTGCGGTCGGTGATCGGCCCCTGGGTCACCCAGGCCATGATGTCCTGGCCCTCGACGTAGTCGACGACGTGGTTGCCGCGGCCGTCGAACACCGGGATCTCGTAGTCGGGGATCGCCTGCTGCGCCACCGGCTCGTACCCCTCGGGGGCGTGCACGGTGTAGAGCATGAACCGCGTGGTGGTGCGGTTGATCGGCACGCGGATCTGCATCTGGTGGATGCCGCCGCCGCCGACGCGCATGTTGTACGGGAAGACGAGCGGGTGGCCGACCTTCCAGTCGTCGTTGTCCTCCGACGCCCCGGCGAGTACGCGGCGCTTGATGATGCCCCACGCGAAGGCGTCGAAGCCGATGCGCTGGTGCTTCTTGCCGAACGACGCCGGCGCGACGAAGCCCTCGTGGTTGCCGATGAACTCGAAGTAGCGCCCGTGCAGGTGCTCGACGTGATGCGGGTCGACGGCGTTCTCCATGACCTGCACGTAGTTGCAGGGGATGTCGGCCCAGCCGATGTCGCGGTAGCCGTCCATGACGTAGACGTCGAAGCGGGGGAGCAGCGGGGCGGGGTCGGGCCCGACGTAGGCCCACACGAGCCCGCCGAGCTCCTCGACCTTCCCGGCCGTGGCGCGCACCCGCTCCTGGAAGTTGGTGTTGTCCTTCTCCGCCGGCTGGTCGGTGCACGCGCCGTCGGTGTCGAACTTCCAGCCGTGGTACGGGCAGCGCAGCCCGTCGCCCTCGACGACGCCGTAGGCCATCGACGCCTTCCGGTGCGGGCAGGGCTCCGGGATGATCCCGTACTTCCCGGACGGCGAGCGCCACAGCGCGAAGAAGTCGCCGAGCAGCTCGACGCGCTTGACTGGGAACTCCTCGAGCTCGCGGGTGAACGCCACCGGGTACCAGTAGCAGCGCAGCACCTCGCCCATCGGCGTGCCGGCCTCGACGGCGGTGAGTTCCTCGTTCTGCTCGGCGGTCAGCATGCGGCCCTCCGGGGCGTGTGGCGGTGACCCCGACGCTAGGGAGCCGCCCGCCCCCGGAGAAGAGCGTTGTCCCGCTCCGCGGGATGGGACCTCAGACGCGCCGGCGCTCGAGGGTCCGTCGCGTGCCGAGGAGCAGCCCGGGGACCACCCGGCGGTGCACCGCGGACGCGGCGCCCCAGATCACCCGGGCGGCCGGGTGGTCGTACGCCATGACCGTCGTCAGCGCCAGGGCGCCGTCGCCGTGGCGGACGATCAGCTGGGCGCGGCCCCACCAGGACTCCGCGTGCAGGCGGACCCAGTCGTCGCCGACGGCGTCGAGGCGCCACCCGGCGACGCGGTCCGGGGACGGCCGCGGGTCGATCCGCAGCATCAGCGTCCGCCAGATCGCCTGCGCGCGGGCGCCCCCGACGTCGGAGAACATCACCCGCGCCCACTGCTCGGCGGTCCAGGGGCCCGGGTCGGTGGGGAGCGCGTAGTGGTCGAGGTAGGCGGGGTGGTCCAGCGAGCTGCGCTCCAGGACCCCGGCGGGGGCGACCGCGACGCCCACGTGCTCGGTCACCGGGGTCACGGCGCCTCCTCCGGACGGGTGGGGGCGAGCGCCGCCCACGTGCCGAGGACGGCGACGGCGGGCCAGCCGCCCGGCATGAGCACGCTGCCGGCGACGCCGGTGAGGGCGAGGACGCCGCCGCCGACCCGGTCGCCCGGGGTCAGCGTGCGCCCGACGGTCCACAGCGCGGGAGCCGCGACGAGGAACCAGAAGGCCGTCGCGCGGTCGCCGCGGTCGGGGACGGCGCCCCGGAGGGCGCCCGGGCCCCGCGTCCGGACGTCGCGCCCGACCTCGGCGAGGACGTCGCGGTAGAGCCAGGTGCCGACGGCCGCGTGCCCGAGGGCGACGACCTGCAGCGCGCGCCCCACGGTGGTGCTCACCGGGCACCCCCCACGGCCGGGACGGGCGCGTCCTCGGTGAGCCGGGCGATCCAGCGGTCGGCGTACCCGGCCAGGTCGTCGCCGGAGGGAGCGAGCGACGGGGTCGCGTGCACCAGCTGGGTGTGGCCGAGGAAGGCGCTGTAGGCCATGACCGCGCGCTCGCGGGCGTCCGCGTCGTCGTGGCCCAGCGCGGCGAACTGCGCGGCGAGGTACTCCAGCCGCCGGGCGGTGACCCGGGCCAGCGCCTCGGCGACGTCCGGGTCGTCGACGCTGGCCTGCAGCGCGAGCTCGACCTCGGCCGAGGGTCCGGAGGTCCGCCGCAGGGCCCCGAGCAGCAGCGTCCGGAGGCGCTCGCGCGGCCCGTCGACGGCCTCGACCCAGGCGATGACGTCCTCGGTCTCGCGCCGCTCCCACAGCGCGAGCGCGGCCCGCACGAGGTCGCCGCGCGAGGAGAAGTGCCAGTAGAAGCTGCCGCGGGTGGCGCCGAGGACCTTGGACAGGGGCTCGACGGCCACGGCCGCCGCTCCGCCCCGGCCCATCGCCGTCAGCGCCGCCGCGGCCCAGTCGTGGGCCGTGAGCTGCCGTTTCTCGGTCGCCATGCGTCCGTACAGTACTGTACGGACGCCCTACCGTACAGGGGTGTACGGACGCCGGAAGCGCCGCCGGTAGGCCAGCGGGGACAGGCCGACGTCCTCGGCGAGGTGGGCGCGCAGCGACGCCGCGGTGCCGAGGCCCGCGGCCGCGGCCACCCGGTCGACGGGCAGGTCGCTGCCCTCGAGCAGGCGGCGGGCGCGGGCGACGCGCTGGGCGACCAGCCACGCGTGCGGCGAGGTGCCCGTCTCCGCGCGGAAGCGCCGGGTGAAGGTCCGCACGCTCATCGCCGCCCGCGCCGCGAGCCCGGCGACGTCGAGGTCCGCGTCGAGGTGCTCCAGCGCCCAGGTCCGCACCGCGCTCGTCGAACCCTCGCGGTCGGCGGGCAGGGGCCGGTCGATGAACTGCGCCTGCCCGCCGTCGCGCCACGGGGCCACGACGAGGTGGCGGGCGACGGCGTTGGCCACCTCGGCGCCGTGGTCGCGGCGCAGCACGTGCAGGCAGAGGTCGAGGCCGGCGGCGAGGCCCGCGGAGGTCGCGACGTCGCCGTCGTCGACGAAGAGCACGGACTCGTCGACCTCGAGCTCCGGGTGCAGGCGGCGCAGCTCGTCGGCGTGGGCCCAGTGGGTGGTCGCCCGGCGCCCCGCGAGGCGCCCGGCGGCGGCGAGCACGAACGCCCCCGTGCAGATCGACAGCCAGCGGGCGTGGGCCGGCACCGCGTCGAGCGCCGCCTGCACGTCCGGGGGCAGCACGCCGTCGCGGCGGGCCGGGGCGTAGCGGGTGCCCGGGACGATGACCGTGTCCGCGGCGGCGAGCGTCTCGGGGCCGTGCTCGAGCAGGAGCGAGAAGCCGGCCGTGGTCGGCACGCGCTCGTCGAACCCGCAGACGCGCACGTCGTAGAGCGGCCGCCCGCCGGCCTCGGCGGACCCGAAGACCTGGGGCGGGATCTGCAGGTCGAAGCCGATGACCTCGGGCAGGGCGAGGACGGCGATGACGTGGCGGGGGCCGGGCATGGCCGGATTCTTGCACGGAGTGGCGTTCGGGCCACTGGTCCGCGGGGCCCGGACCCCGCAGGATCGACCTCCGTGACCGAGACCGCCCCGGTGAGCCCGACCCGTCTCCGTACCTCCGCCTGGCCGTGGGCGGTGGCCGCGACGGCGTTCGTGACCCTGCTCGGGGCGTCGGGCTTCCGGTCGGCGCCCGGGGTGTTCATCGACCCCCTGCACGCCGAGTTCGGCTGGTCGACCGCGACGATCTCGTCGGCGGTGTCGCTGAACCTCCTGCTCTACGGCGTCGTGTCGCCCTTCGCCGCCGCGCTCATGGAGCGCTTCGGGATGCGCCGGGTGGTGTCGATCGCGCTGCTGCTCGTGGCCGCGGGCAGCGGGCTGACCGTGTTCATGAGCGAGGTCTGGCAGCTCGTCCTGCTGTGGGGCGTGCTCGTCGGGGTGGGCACGGGGTCGATGGCGCTGGCGTTCGTCGCCACGGTGACGGGCCGGTGGTTCGTGCGCCGCCGCGGGCTCGTCTCCGGCGTGCTCACCGCCGCCCAGGCCGCGGGCGGGCTCGTCTTCCTGCCGCTGATGGCCTCGCTCGCGGGCTCGGTGGGCTGGCGCGCGGCGTCGCTGGTGATCGCCGCCGGCGCGCTGCTGGTGGTGCCGCTGGTGCTGCTGCTCCTGCGCGACCGCCCGTCCGACGTCGGGACGGTGGCCTACGGCGCCGACCCGGCCGAGGAGCAGCCCGAGGAGGTGCTGACGGGCGGAGCCGCGCGCCGCACGCTCACCGTGCTGCGCGACGCGTCGCGCACGGGCACGTTCTGGCTGCTCGCGGGCGGTTTCGCGATCTGCGGGGCGACCACCGTCGGCCTGCTCAACACCCACTTCGTGCCCGCCGCCCACGAGCACGGCATGCCCGCCACCACCGCCGCCGGGCTGCTGGCGGTGGTCGGGGTGTTCGACGTCGCCGGCACCATCGCCTCGGGGTACTTCACCGACCGCGTCGACCCGCGCAAGCTGCTCGCCGCCTACTACGTCCTGCGCGGCGCGTCCCTGGCCTTCCTGCCGTTCCTGCTCGCGCCGACCGCGGCGCCGCCGCTCTGGGCGTTCATCATCTTCTACGGCCTCGACTGGGTCGCCACGGTGCCGCCGACGGTGGCACTGTGCCGCGAGCGCTTCGGGTCCCGCGCGCCCATCGTCTTCGGCTGGGTGTTCGCCGCCCACCAGATCGGGTCGGCGATCGCGGCGGTCGGCGCCGGCGTGATCCGGGACGTCACCGGCACCTACGACGGTGCCTGGTGGTCGGCCGGCGCGCTGTGCGTCGTGGCGGCGGGGCTCTCGCTCGCGGTCCGCCGGGAGCTAGCGTCGGTCCGGTGACGATCACCCCTGCCGCCGACGCCGCCGACTGGGGCGGGCGCCTGCCACGCAACGAGTCCCTCGACCTCGACGAGGACCAGCGCGCGGCCCGCGACGAGATCCTGGAGCGCTCCGCGCGCTGGGCCGAGCGCTCCGGGTTCGCGCCCACCGACGACCAGGGCGGGCTGATCGGGCCGTTCAACGCCTTCGCGCTGCGCCCCGCGCCCGGGCGGGCGTTCAACCGCTGGGTGCAGACCGACCAGCGCGGCTCGTCGCTGTCCGCGCCGATCCGCGAGGTCGTCATCCTCACGGTCGGGGTGGCGTGGCAGGCCGACTACGAGATCTACGCCCACGTCGCGGTGGCCCGGACGGTGGGCCTCTCCGAGACCGTCATCGCCGGGCTGCGCGCGGGGGACACCGCGGGCTTCGCGCCCGACGAGCTCGCCGCACACCGCTTCGCCGACGAGCTCGTGCGCACCCACCGCGTGGCGGACGCGACCTACGCGGCGGCGCAGGACGCCTTCGGCCGCGACGGGGTGCTCGACCTGGTCCACCTCGTCGGCATGTACCTGGCGACGTCGGCGCTGCTCAACGCGTTCGAGGTCCCGGCGCCGCCGATCCCCGGCTAGCGTCCCCCACCGTGGCGGGACGGCCGAGCTGGGAGCTGGGCTCGGTGCGCAACGCCGCGCGCCTGCTCAAGGAGTTCTCGATCGTCGACCGGGAGCTCGGGGTGGCCGAGCTGGCCCGCCGGCTGGGCCTGGGCACCAGCACGGTGCACCGGCTCCTGGCCACGCTCGCCGATGAGCGCCTGCTCGAGCGCGGTCCCGCGGGCACCTACCGGCTGGGGCTCGCGGTGCACGAGCTCGGCGCCAGCGTCGCCCCGCACGTCGGCCTGCACGAGGCGGCGATGCCCGCCATGGCCGGCCTGCGCCACGCCACGGGCGAGACCGTGCAGCTCGCGGTGCTCGACGGGCTCGACTCCGTGTACGTCGAGCGGCTGGAGAGCCCGCACACCCTGCGGATCTTCGCCCGCGTCGGGATGCGGCTGCCGGCGACGACGACGAGCACCGGCAAGGTGCTGCTCGCCGCGCTGCCCTCCGAGGAGCTCGACGCGCGGCTGGCGTCCTGGACCCCGGAGCGCCCGACCCCGCACTCCATCGCCGACCCGGCGACCCTGCGCCGGCGGCTTCGCGAGATCGCCGCGCGGGGCTGGGCCGACAACCGCGAGGAGAGCCGGCTGGGCGTGGTGTCGGTGGGCGCGCTGGTCCGCGACGGCGCGGGCGAGGCGGTGGCCGCGGTGAGCGTCGCGGTGCCCGTCGACCGGGCGGCCGCGGCGACCCTGCGCCGCTACACGAGCCTCGTCACCGACACCGCGGAGGTGATCACGCGGCGACTGGGCGCTGCCGCAGCAGGCTGACGAAGGCGACCAGCGCCAGCAGCGCGACGATCCCGGCGAACACGACGCCCGCGGTGACCAGGCCGAACGCCGCCGACGCGACGCCCTCGCCGATCACCGGCAGCGAGATGCCGACGTAGAGGACGAGGAGGAAGCTCGACGCCACCTCGCTCCGCCGCTCGGGCGGGCTGCCGGCGTTCACGGCCCCGAGGCCGGCGCGGAAGCTCATGCCCTGCCCGATCCCGGCCACCACGGCCCCGGCGACGAGCACCCACAGCGTCGCCAGCGCGATGCCGGCGCCCACGACGAGGGCGCCGGCCACGAGGATGGCGCAGCCGGTGAGCAGGGCCGGGCGGAGACCGACCCGCGACGACGCGACCTGTCCGACCGTCGAGGCCCCGAGCAGGGTGAACACGACGAGGCCGGTGACGAGGTGGTCGGGCTCCCCGAGCACCTGCGTGAGGAAGGCGGGGGAGACGGCGGTGAAGAGCCCGAGCACGGCGAAGCCCGCGAACCCGGCGATGGCGGCGCGCACGAACACCCCGCGGACCTCGGCCGGCACGGACACCGTCTGGGGGCGCCAGCGCACCGGGCCCTCGGGGACGTCGATGGGTTCGGCGATCATCCAGACGGCCACGCCGGCGACGAGCACCATCGCGATGTGCACGAGGTAGGGCAGGTCGAGCGGCGCCGGGGCGTACTCGGCGAGCGCTCCCGCGACCACCGGCCCCAGGCCCAGCCCCAGCATGTTCACGCAGGCGCCGAGCAGGCTGTAGCGGTCCTGGCGGCCCTCCGGCGCCAGGTCGACCAGGGCCGCGGTGGCCGTGCCGGTGAAGATGCCGGCCGACAGCCCGGACAGCACCCGGCCCACGAACAGCGCGGTGGTGCTGTCGGGGATCAGGAACACGGCGCTCGAGACCGCGGCGATCACGAGGCCGGGCAGCAGCACCGCGCGGCGCCCCACCTGGTCGGAGAGCCGCCCGAACAGCAGCAGCGCCGCCATGACGCCCACCGCGTACGCCGCGAAGACCACCGTGACCATCACCCCGCCGAACCCGAGCTCGCGCTCGTAGATCGGGTAGAGCGGCGTCGGCAGGGTCGCCCCGAGCATCGTGACGAGGAACGCGCTCGCGACGACGGCGGCCGCGGCGGGCCCGCGCAGGCCGCGCCGTCGGGTACCGGTGGTGGTCTCTGGCGACGAGCTGATGGTGTCCTCCGTCCGGTCGTGCACGACGGAGGGCGTGTTCCCCCGCCGCCCGGGCGTTCACGCCTGGGCGGCCGGGGGTCACACCGGCGCCTACCGCCCGGGGATGGGCCGGCCGGAGAACAGGTACTTCTGGGCGAGGGCCACCGGGTCGTAGGCCGCCGGCGCCGCATCCTCGGGCGCGGCGGTCACCGTCACCGGGCGGGTCTGCACGATGCACACGGGGTCGCCCGGACGCCGGTGCCGGCTGATCACCCACTCGACGTCCACCGGGTGGCCGTAGTGGTCCTCGATCGACCGCACCGCCGACGCGATCGCCCCGACCTGCTCGGTGTCGAGGACCTGCCGGTCGGCGAGCTTGGCCGGCATGTCGATCTCGGTGACCGCGCCGACCGCGAAGTCGAACGCCGAGACGATCCGCTTGTGCGCGACGTCGTACTTGAGCACGCGGCCGTCGGACTTGCCGACCTCCACGTGGTCGGGGTCGACGAGGCCCTGCACGATCGCCTCGCCCCAGCCCCAGCTGGTCTCGATGACGATGCGGTCGGTCTTCCCGGTCACCGGGTGCACCGAGAACGCCACCCCGGACGCCCGGGCGTGGATGAGCTCGATGACCCCGACGGCGATCGGCATCGCGTGGTGGCTGATGCCCTTGCGCAGGCGGTAGGCCAGCGCGCGCCCGGTGAACAGCGAGCCCCAGCAGTTGCGCACGGCGTCGAGCACGCGCTCGACGCCCGAGACCCCGAGGTAGGTGTCGAAGATGCCGGCGAACGAGGCGTCGGCGGCGTCCTCGCCGGTGGCCGACGAGCGCACCGCCACCGGCACGTTGACGTCGACGCACCGCAGGCACAGCTCCTCGTAGGCCTCGGTGAGCCGCCCCGTGAGGTGCTCGGAGACCGGCGTCTCGCGGAACATCGCGCGGATCTCCGCCGACGCCGCCTCCACCGCCGCGTCGTCCGGCGCCCCGCCGAGGCGCGCGACGACGGCGTCGATGCGCTCGTCGAGCCCTGACTCGCGGCAGTGCCGCGCGTAGGCGTCGACGGTCACGGCGAACCCCTGCGGGACCTGCACCCCGGAGGCCAGCAGCTCGGCGAGGCGCCCCATCTTCGAGCCGCCGGCGCGGATCGCCCGCTCGGGGTCGACCTCGTCGAGCCAGACCACGGCCTCGCAGCTGTGGACGGCCGTGTCCTCGGGTCCGGGGGTGGTCATGGATGCCTCCGGGGCGGCGGTCACCCGGCGACACCCGCAGGGGCGCCGGCGGGGTCCGCACGGGTGGTGGTGGCCTTCGTGAGGATCGTGACGGTGCCGGTGTTGCCGTCGACCTCGATCTCGTCGCCGTCGGCGATGGAGAGGGTGGCGACGCCGAGTGCGGTCACCGTGGGGACGCCGTACTCGCGCCCGACGATGGCCGCGTGCGAGAGCATGCCGCCGCCGTCGCAGGCCGCCCCGGCGATCTTGCCGAAGACCGGCGTCCAGCTCGGCGAGGTCGACTCGCAGACGAGGATCGAGCCAGGCTCGAGGCGGTGCATCTCGTCGGAGGACTGCAGCACGCGGGCGATGCCGCGCGCGGTGCCCTTGGCGGCGGGGACCCCCTGCATCACCGTCTGCTTGGCGGCGTCCGGGTTCTGCACGGCCCGGATCGACCCCGGGTTGAGCCCGAAGATCTCGATGAGGATCGGGTCCTCGACGGCCTCCGGGATCGTCCCGAGCACCTTCGGCATCTCGGCGCGCTTGGCGTGCCAGTGGTCGAAGTACTGGCGGCGCTCGGCGACCAGGCTCTTCAGCTCGCCCTCGAAGGGCTTGCGGCCCTGGACGACGTCCATGAGCTCCGGCCAGAACAGGTAGAGCATGTCGTCCTGGTGGTCGGCGCCCTGGCGCCGCGCGAGCTCCTGGCAGCCCCACCGCAGCGGGAGCATGACCTTGAGGTCGATGTAGTAGTTGTGGTCGTCCTGCCACCAGGGGAAGTTCGCCTCCAGGTTGGACTGCAGGCCCGCGTCGAAGACGGCCTGCTCCTCCCGCGTGAGGCCGGCGCGCGCGTTCTCGATGGCCTCCTCGCGCTCGGCCATCGCGTTGCGGGCCGCGGCCTCGAAGTCGTGCTCGCCCTCTTTCTTGAGGAAGGTCTTGATCAGCCCGAGCGGGATCGTGTTGTCCTCGATCCAGCTCGGCACGCCGACGTCGCACGTGGCCTCGGCCCGCCAGCCGTAGACCTGGAGGAAGTCGTCGAACTCGGTGAGCCAGGTCCCGGCGCCCGGCTCGCGGCCCAGGGCGGCGCGCAGCGTGTGCGGCTCGTTCGTCTCGAAGACCTGCTCCAGGCCCGCCGCGCGGGCCCGCGCCGCGAGCCGGGCGAGCCCGCGGTCGGTCTCCATGATCTTGGTGTCCTCGCCCTGGAGGAACTTGCCGATCTCGTTGGGGTTGATCCCCATGTCGGCGCAGGCCCCGTAGAAGCCCAGGAAGTTGGCGAGCATCGGGTACATGACGCCGAAGTGGATCTCCATGGCCCGTTTGTGGTAGCGGCGGCCCTTGGTCAGCAGGTCCGTGAGGTCCGGCGTGCCCGCGAAGTCGACACCGCGGAAGTACTGCCAGGTGGCCTCGAGCTCGTCGCGCCCGCCCTCCCAGATGCTGCGGTAGTTCTGCAGGAAGTGCGGGAGGTTGGTCGCGATGCGGTTGGCGCGCGCCCCGATCTCGTTCGGGTCGGTCTCGGGCAGGGCCGAGCCGTAGAGGTGGGTGCCGGCGAACCGCGCGGACACACCGCGCCCGGGCGGCAGGGGCAGCGACTCGGCGGCGTGCTGGGTGCCCCAGCAGTAGCCGTCACCGCTCCACAGCGTGGCCGCGAGGGGCGTCAGGCCGCGCGACCAGTGGAAGTCGAGGAACCAGAAGCCCTGCTCGTCGCCGGGCTTGAAAGGGCTGGCCGCGTCGACGATCCAGGGCATGTCGAAGTGCTCCGGCTTGTACCCCGGGTACCACTCGCCCGTGGCGAACTCGTCCACCGGCACCACGTTGGCCATCTGGTTCCTCCTCGACGATGAGCGCCAGGTCACCGTTCATCCGATCAAGCTTGTGATGCAAGCAACACGTTCCGCCCCCGCGAACGTTGCGCGCCCCCGAACGGACCGCTGGGTGCGCCGGGCGGGGGGTGCCTAGGGTCGCCGCCGTGGATCAGGTGCTGCTGCTCGACATCGGTGGAGTGGTGCTGCGCTCGGGCCACGAGATGATGGCGCTGCTGGGACGGCGACGTCCCGAGCTGGCGGGGGAGACCGATCGGCGCGGCCACCTCGGCCCGCTGCCCGATCCCCGGTGGGAGATGGCGCTGGCGGGCACGCTCGCCGAGCGCGCGTACTGGGCCGAGCGCGCCGCCGCCCTCGGCGCCCTCACGGGCGGCAGCACGGGCATCCCGGCGCTGATGTCGCTGCTCTACGACGAGGACGCCCTCGGCACGGACGGGCTCGTGCGGCCCGAGGCCCGCGCGCTGATGCGGGACGCCGCCGCGGACGGCCGCACGGTGGCCGCCCTGACCAACGACCTCGCCGCCTTCCACGAGGACGCCGACCTGACCCGGCACCCGCTGTTCTCGCTGTTCGACCCGCTGGTGGACCTCTCGTCCGCCGGTGTGCTCAAGCCCGACCCGGGGGCCTACGCACGCGCGCTCTCCGCGCTGGGCGACCCCGATCCCGCCGACGTGGTGTTCCTCGACGACATGCCGGCCAACGTCGCCGGCGCCCGGGCGGCGGGGCTGACGACGGTGTGGGTGGACCTCGAGGACCCGGGCGCGGCGTTCGCGCAGGCCCGCGACCTGCTGAGCCTGGCGGTGGCGGCATGACGGGCCCCGTCACCGCCGAGCCGCTCGCCGTCGTCGTCGGGGCCACCGGCGCCCTGGGCGGCGCGATCGTCCGCCGGCTGCGCGGGCGCGGGGTGCCGGTGCTGGCCGTGGCGCGGTCCACCGAAGCGCTCGCCGCGCTCCCGGCCGACGACGGCGGCGTGTTGACCTGCACCGCCGACATCGCCGAGGACGGCGCGGGCCCGGCGATCGCCGAGGCGCTCGCGGCGTGGGGCGGGCCGGTGCGCATGGTGGTGCAGGCGGCCGGGCTCCCCGCCGTCGGCCCGCTGGACACCGTGGACCCGGCGGCGCTGGGCGCGGCGGTGGCGCTCAAGGTCGGCGGGATGCTGCGCCTGGTCCGCGCCGCCGACCCCTGGCTGGGCGAGGGCTCACGGCTCGTCGCGCTCGGCGGGCACTACGGCGCCGAGCCCTCCCCGCACGTCCCGGGCGCCGGCGTCACCAACGCGGCGCTGACCAACCTCGTGCGCCAGCTCGCCGACCACTACGGCCCGCGCGGGATCACCGCGCACCTCGTCGCGCCCGGCCCCGCCGACACCGAGCGCCTCCGCCGCCTGTCGGCCGACCGGGCGAGCGCCCGCGGCGTCGACGTCGAGGAGATCCTCGCCGAGCGCCGCGCCGAGTCCCCGCTCGGCGCGCTCGTGACCCCCGACCAGGTCGGCTGGGCCGTCGCGACCCTCCTGGACCCCGAGGCCGCGGCGCTCACCGGCTCGACGCTGGCGCTGGACATGGGGGCGCGGCGGGGACTTTGAGCTGCGCTCTCGTGCGTGCTTGCCCGTGCCCTGACACGGGCAAGCACGCACACCTCAGCCCAGCGCCTCCGCCCGCCGGACCACCGCGTCGACGACAGCCGACCCGTGCCCCAGCGCGGCGTCGTTGTGGTCCGCGCCCGGCACCGCGACGACCTCGCCGCCCGCCGCCCGCGCCACCGCCCGGCTCTGGTCCGGCGGGATGAGGCCGTCGGCCTCCCCGAGCACCACGGTGGTGGGCACCCCGGCCCGGGCGACGGGCTCGGCGACGGGGAAGCGGTCCGCGAGCAACCACCGCACCGGCAGGTAGGGGTAGAGCCGCTCGCCGATGGACGGCAGGTCGACGAACGGTGAGCGCAGCACCATCCCGCCGGCCGGTGCCTCGGTGGCGAGCCGGGCCACGACCGCCCCGCCGAGGCTCTCGCCCAGGTACAGCAGGCGCTCCGGCGCGACGCCGCGCTCCCGGACGAGGTGGTCCCGGGCCGCGCGGGCGTCCGCGATCAGCCCCTCCTCGCTGGGGCTCCCCGGGTTGCCGCCGAACCCGCGGTAGTCGAACAGCAGGACGTCCAGGCCCTGCGCGCGCAGCGCCGCGGCGAGGGGCGCGCGCAGCGACCGGTCGCCGGCGTTGCCGTTCGCGACCAGCACCGTGACGTCCCGCCGCGGCCCCTGCGCCGGGACGAACCAGGCGCCGAGCGCGAGGCCGTCGGCGGTGGTCAGCACGACGTCCTCGGCGCCGGCGAGCGCCGTCGCGGCCGGCGGGACGGGGCCGGGGGAGGGCAGGTAGACCAGCTGGCGCTGGAACAACCACAGGCCCGCGACCAGGGCCAGGGCCGCCACCACGAGCACGCCGGCGAGGAGGGCGAGGGGTCCGCGCACGCCGCCAGTCTGGCGGAGCCCGGTGCCCTGTTCCTGACCGTTCATCCCCTCCTGGTACCCATGTCGGGAAGGGGGTGGCGCCGGTGGAGGTCGCACTCGTCGCCGAGGAGGCCGCGGGGGTGCGGACGCTGCAGCGCGTCGTGCGTAGCGGGCACCACGTGGGCGTCGTCCTGACCGCGGGCCCCGCCGAGGGCGCCGGGGTGACCGTCGCGTCGACGGCCGCCCAGCTCGGGGTGCCGACGTTGCCCGCCGCGCGCGTCCGCGACCCCGACCTCGCGGACGAGCTGCGCGCGCGGGGTGTCGACGTGCTGCTCAACGTCCACTCCCTGCACCTCGTGTGCTCCGAGGTCCTCGGCGCGCCCCGGGTCGGCGCGTTCAACCTGCACCCCGGCCCGCTGCCCGAGGTCGCGGGGCTCAACGCGCCGAGCTGGGCGGTGGCCCTCGGCCACGAGGAGCACGGCGTCACGCTGCACTGGATGGAGCCCGGGATCGACACCGGCGACATCGTCGAGGAGGTCCGCTTCCCGATCACCCCGGACGACACGGGGCTCACCGTCTCGGTCCGCTGCATCGCCCGCGGGCAGGAGCTCGTCGACCGCCTCCTGGGCCACCTCGACGCCGGGGCCGACGCCGTGCCGCGACGCCCGCAGGACCTCGGCGCCCGCCGCTACTACGGCCGGGGCGTGCCGCACGACGGCCGGGTGCCGTGGTCGGCGCCGGCCGAGGAGGTGCTCGCCTTCGTGCGCGCCTGCGACTACGGGCCCTACCCCTCCCCGTGGGGGACGCCCCGGACGAGGCGAGGAGCGGACGAGATCGGCGTCCTCCGCGCGACCGCCACCGGACGGTCGTCGGCCGGCCACGTCTCCGGCGAGGTCGACCGGGACGACGAGGGCCCGCTCGTCGCCACCGCCGACGCGTGGGTCCGGCCGCGGCGACTGCTCGTGGGGGACCGGGCGTGCGAGCCCGCCGACGTCCTGCGCCGCGGGGACCGGCTCACCTAGAGACCACCTGCAGCCCCAGCGCGCGGCACACGTCGGCGGCCTGCTCGGCGGAGACGATCGCGCCGCGCAGCACCGCCGGTGTCTCGGGGGTGATCTCGCCGAGGTCGGCCCCGCGCAGGTCGGCGCCGGTGAGGCGGGCGTGCCTCAGGTCGGTGCCGCGCAGCTTGCTGTCGGTGAGCACGACGTCGCGCAGGTCGGCGCCCGAGAGGTCGGCGTCGGAGAGGTCGACGCGGTCGAGCCGCCAGCCCCGCAGGTGGGCGTCGGCGAGGCGGGCCAGCGCGAGCGAGCAGCCGTCGACGGTGAACGTGACCGCGAGGTCGCGCAGGCCCGAGAGGTCGGCGCCGACCATGCGGCAGTCGCGGAACGCGGTGTCGGTGAGGTGCGCGCCGACGAGCCGGGCGCGCGAGAGGTCGACGCCGGTGAACGCGGCGTCGGTGAGGTCGGCGTCGAGCAGGTCGGCGCCGGCCAGCGAGCCCCCGTCGACGCGCACCCCGTCGAGCACCGCGCCGCGCAGCCGCACGTCCGCCGCCCGCACGCGGTCGAGCGTCGCGCCGGTGAGGTCGACGCCGGAGAGGTCGAGCTCGTCGAGCACGCAGCGGCGCAGCACCCACGGCGCCCCGTGCCCGCGGTCCAGCCGCTCGCGCACCCGCTCCGCGTCGGCCGTGGTGAGGTCGACGTCGGCCACCTCGAGGCCGGCGTCGAGGGCGGCGAGGGGGTCGGTCACGTGCCGCAGTGTGTCCGGTCAGCCCGGGATCGCCGCACCCGAGGGCACGCCCGCGGCGACGTAGCCCTCGTAGCGCTCCTCCCAGGCGGGCGTGCGACCGGTCGACGGCGCGTCGGCGGTGCCGGCGAGGGCGTCGAGGCAGACGTCCCACCCGGCCGCGTTGCGGGCGGCGGTGTCGCGCGCGGCGAGCAGCGTGGTGAACGTCAGCAGCGTGCCGTCGTCGGTGCCGGCGAGCTCGAACACCAGCTCGTCGCCCTCCCACTCGAACGCGAGGCGGCGGACCGGCTCGACGGCCAGGACGCGACCGGTGGACTCGCCCTCCTCGCCGTCGAAGGTGAAGCGCAGGGTCCCGCCGACCTCCCAGGCGTCCAGGTGCACCCGCGCGGGGAACCAACCCGCCAGCTCGTCCGGATCGGTGATCATCGTCCAGACGCGGGCCGGGGGGTGGGGCAGGCGGCGCTCGAAGCGCAGGGCCGGGCGGCCGTCGATCTCGAGGTACGTGCCGGTGGGGCTCATGCGGGGTCCTCTCGGGTCGCGGTGTCCTCGAGGCGCCGGGCGAGGGCGTCGAGGCTGTCCGACCACATCCGCCGGTAGGGCGCGAGCCAGGCGTCGAGGGCCGCCAGCGGGGCCGGGTCGACCTCGTAGACCCGGCGCTGGGCGTCGGCCCGCACGCGCACCAGACCCGCCTCGCGCAGCACGCGGAGGTGCTTGGACGTGCTGGGCTGGCTGAGGGCCAGGGCGTCGACGAGCTCGCCGACGGCCCGGGGCCGCTCCCGGAGCAGGGCGAGCACGGCCCGGCGGTGCGGGTCCGCCAGGGCCGTCCACGCCCCGGCGGCGGGCTCGGTGGTCACGCCGTCGAGCATGCCCTACGAGGAATATGCCGCACAAGGCATGGACGTCACGGGTCGCGACGGACCTCGACGTTGCGGTTGGACCGGAACAGGTTGTCCGGGTCGTGGGTCGCCTTGATGCGGGCCAGACGGTCGTACCGGGACCCGTAGGTCGCCCGCACCCTCTCGTCGCCCTCGTCGGCGGTCTGGAAGTTGACGTAGTTGCCGCCGGTCGAGAACGGCCGGATCCGCTGCCACCCGTCGCGCACCCACCCCGGGAACCCGTCGGCGCCCGGGTGCCCCGGCTCCCACATGCCGGTGATGGCGAAGACGAAGCGGGCGTCGCGGTTGCCGACGGCGCCGTCGTCCTCGGCGTGGTCGCCGATGGCTCCGCCGAGGTGGAGGAAGCCGATCTCGGCCTCCGGGATCGGGCACTGCGCGAATAGGTCCCGCGTCGTCGCGAGCAGCTCGTCGGACAGCTCGGCCACGAACTCGTTCTTCCAGTAGTAGTGGTGGCCCTTCGGCTCGCCGTCGTCGAGGTAGGACTGCACCTCGGTGTAGGGCATGGGCCCGATCAGGTCGACGACCGGGTCGGGCAGCGCCCGGATCGGGGCGAGCGCCGCGTCGGCGTCCTCGGGCGCGCCGCTGTGGCAGACGGCCATGGCGCAGACCTTGCGGCCGTGCCACCGCTCGGGGACGAACGGTGCGGGCGGCGCGTGCAGCATCAGCATCCAGACGCTGAGCTCCCGGGGTGCCCCGGCGGCGATCGTCCGGTACGCGGCGAGGATCTCGTCGGCCCGCTCGAACGGCCACAGGACCAGGCCGCCGTGGACGACCGGACCGACCTCGTGCAGCCGGAACGTGAACGAGGTGACCACGCCGAGGTTCGCGCCGGCGCCGCGGATCGCCCAGAACAGGTCGGGCGACTCGTCCCGGCTCGCGCGCCGGACCCCGCCGTCCGCGGTGACGACCTCGACCTCGAGGAGGTTGTCCACCGTCCACCCGAACCGCCGGCTCAGGTAGCCCAGGCCGCCGCCGAGCGTCAGTCCCGCCACCCCGACCTCCGAGATGAAGCCGAGCGGGGTCGCGAGTCCGTGCAGCTGGGTCTCGCGGTCGACCTCGCCGAGCACGCAGCCGGGCTGCACCGTCACCGTCCGGGCGACCGGGTCGACGTCGATCCCGCGCAGCGCCGACATGTCGAGGGTGAGCCCGCCGGCGACGAGCGCGGTGCCGGCGATGTGGTGGCCTCCGCCCCGGACCGAGAGCGGGAGGCCGTGCTCGCGGGCGGCGTCGACCGCGGCGACCACGTCGGCGGTCCCGGTGGGCCGCACGACGAGGGCCGGCGTCTTGGCGATCATCCCGTTCCAGAGCAGCGTCGCGTCTCCGTAACCCTCGTCGCCCGGGCGGAGCAGCGCGCCGCGCAGGCAGGAGCGGAGCCGGTCCGCGACCTCGTCGTGCGGGGTCGTGCTCAGGGCGGTGGGTGTGGGTGACATCGGTGCCTCACCTCGACGCGGGCGGCTCGGGACTCCACGACGGTAGGAACGAGGGGCACCACGCCGCATCGGGCGGGATGTGCAGGTCGCGTGGAGGGCGCGTGGGTCGTCCTGTGCAGCGGGCTACACGAGCCCCTGCTCGTAGGCGTAGGCCGTGGCCGCCGCGCGGGAGGACACGCCGACCTTGGCGAAGATGTTGGCGAGGTGGCGGGCGACGGTCTTCTCGCTGAGGACCAGGTCCGCGGCGATGACCCGGTTGGTCCGGCCGGTGGCCACGAGGCGCAGCACCTGCACCTCGCGCTCGGTGAGGCCGCCCACCGGGTCGGCGGCACGGGTGAGCGCGGCCACCCGGGCGAGGTCGGGCGCGGCACCGAGCGCGGCGAACACCCGTCGGGCGGCGTCGAGCTCCATCTCCGCGGCGTCGTCGTCACCGAGGTCCCGGCACGTCATCGCGAGGAGGACGCGGACCCGGGCCGCGTGGTGGGGGACGCCGAGCTCCTGCCACCCCCGCCAGGCCGTGCGCAGGGTGGTCAGCGCATCCACCGGTCGACCCTCCGCGCGCAGGACGGCGCCCGACGCCTGGGCCGTCATCGCCCGCAGCAGCTCGACGTCCGACCGTGCGGCGAGCACGGCCAGCTCGTCCGCCGCGGCGCGGGCCGCCGGCGTGTCACCGGTCGCCAGGAGGACCTCGACGAGGGCGGACAGCAGCGCGGACCGGTCGGGGGCGGGCGCCTCAGCGAGCGCCCGCCGCAACGCCGCGGCCGCCACGTCTCCCCGGCCCTGCGCGAGGCGCAGCAGCGCCAGCCCGGGCTGGGGCTGGCGGCCCCACCGGGAGCACTCGCGATAGGCCGCTTCCGCCTCGGCGACCCGGCCGTGCAGCCGATGCAGCTCGGCGACCTGGTAGAACGCCCCGCCCGCCGCCGGGTGCCCGGGCGCCGCGGCCTCGGAGGGTCCCGCCGGGGCGGCGAGGCGCTCGCAGGCCTGACCGGCCGCTGCGGCCGCCTCCGACCAGGCGCCCTGGAGCACCAGGATCTCGGCCCGGTGGACCAGGCACTGGCCCCGGAAGGGGACCAGGTCGGGCTGGGCGGCGCACCACTGGGTCAGCGCCGAGGTCCACGCCCGGGCCCGCCGGAGGTCGAGGATCTCCTGGCAGGCCTGGATGACCGCGCAGTAGGCGATGCCGGCGACGACGGGCGACAGCTCGCCCGCGGTGGCGGCGACCATCACCTCGTCGAACAACGCCGCGGCCTCGGAGGACCGGCCCGCCGCGGCCTGCGCCTCGCCCCGCCCGAGCCGTGCGAAGGCGGTCAGGTCCGGGTCGCCGAAGCGCTCGCCGATCGCGCCGACCCGCTCGTAGATGGCGTGCGCCGCCGCGGGATCACCCGCGCCCAGCTGCGCGATGGCCACCGGCACCAGCAGGTAGCCCTGCTCGGGGCAGTCGTGCCGGCCCTCGTCCAGCAGCCGTCGCGCGCGACCCAGCCACCCCCCGGCCCGGATCTCCTCGCCGCGCAGCAGCAGGCCGAAGCCGAGCCAGAACGCGCAGCGGGCGGCCGCGACCTCCTCGCCGCCCCGCAGGCCCGCGTGGTGGGCGCGTTCCCGGAGCGCCTCGCACTCACCGTCGCGCCCGGTCAGGTACGCGGCGGTGGCCAGCCGCTCGAGGTCTGCGGTACCGAGGCCGTCCTCGCGGTCGGCCTGCGACAGGTCGGTGTAGGCGTCCTGCCAACGGCGGCGACCGAAGGCCTCGCGGCCGCGGTCGAGTGCGCGCGGGGGCGGCACGGCCGGTCATCCCCGGCGTGCGGCGATCTCGTCCCGGCGTGCCGCCGAGGCGGGCACGCCGCCGATGGCCCAGTCGTCGGGCGGGACCTGGATGATCCGCCCGCGCACCCGCGACCGGGTCGCGCCGAGGACGTCGACGAGCAGGTCGGTCAGCTCGGCGAGGAGACGGTGACGCTGCTCGGTCGGCCGGCCCTCCAGGACGATCGCGGTGAAGTACGGGGCGGGAGCGCCCCCGGTCGCGCCGCCCACCGCCCAGTGCTCGCGCGGGTGCAGCGTCGCGTAGGCCCGGATGCGCTCGACCGGCGACTCCAGCACCTCGGCGTAGCGCCGGCTCGCGGCTTCGAGCAGGCGGGCGACGGCGGCGGGGGCGTGGTCGCCCTCGACGAGGTGGACCTCGAGGACCGGCACGCTCAGCCCTGCTCCCGCTCGCGGGCGAGCTCGAGCGCGATGTCGATGATCATGTCCTCCTGGCCGCCGACGAGGCCGAGCTCGCCGCAGCGGCGCAGGATGTCGGGGACGGGGACCTTGTAGCGCTCGCCGGCGTGCTCGGCGTGGAGCAGGAAGCTCGAGTAGACGCCGGCCCAGCCCTGGGTGATGGCGTTGCGGTCCATCTTGGGCCAGCGGTGCAGGTAGGGGCGCACCACGTCCTCGGCGGCGTCGAGCAGGGCGGTGACGTCGAGGCCGGTGCTGATGCCCATGCGGTCGAAGACGGCGGCGATGACCTCGGTGGGGGAGTTGCCGGACCCGGCGCCCAGGGCGCAGAGCGAGCCGTCGATCTCCTTGACGCCGACCTCGGCGGCGATCACCGAGTTTGCGACGCCGAGCGAGAGGTTCTGGTGGCCGTGGTAGCCGACCCAGGCGTCGTCGCCGACCTCGGCGAGCAGCGCCTCGAACCGCGCGCGGGCGTCGTGCATGAGCAGCGCGCCCGCCGAGTCGGTGACGTACGGGCACTGGCAGCCGGCGTCGACCATGATCCGGGCCTGCTTGGCGAGGTCCTCGGGCGAGGTCCGGTGGGCCATCATCAGGAAGCCGACGGTCTCCATGCCCAGGTCACGGGCGACCCCGAAGTGCTGGGGGCTGACGTCGGCCTCGGTGCAGTGGGTGGCGACGCGGACGATGTCGGCGCCGGCGTCGCGGGCGCGGCGCAGGTCCTCGACCGTGCCGATGCCCGGGACGAGCAGCACCGCGATGCGGGCCTGGGTGGCCTCCTCGCGGGCGGCGGCGATGAGCTCGAGCTCGCTGGTGTGGGAGAAGCCGTAGTTGAAGCTCGAGCCGCCGAGGCCGTCGCCGTGGGTGACCTCGATGACCTCGACCCCGGCGCGGTCCAGCGCGCGCACCGTGTCGCGGACCTGCTCGACGGTGAACTGGTGGGCCTGGGCGTGGGAGCCGTCGCGCAGGGTGGTGTCGGTGATGCGGACGTCGTGGCGAATTTCGGGCCTGCTCACGCCGCCACCTCCGTCATGTCCGCCGCCACGAGCTCGCCGACCTGCGCCGCCGCGGCGGTCATGATGTCGAGGTTGCCGGCGTACTCGGGCAGGAAGTCGCCGTTGCCCTTGACCTCCAGGAACACGGCCACCCGGCCGTTGCCGCCCCACTTGGCGTCCGGCGGGTCGAACTGCGGTTCGGCGCGCATCGCGTAGCCCGGGACGTACTGCTGGACGCGCTCGACCATCGCGTGCACCGAGGCCGCCACCGCGTCGGTGTCGGCGTCCGGGGGCAGCGAGCAGAACACCGTGTCCCGCATGATCATCGGCGGCTCGACGGGGTTGAGGATGATGATCGCCTTGCCGCGCTCGGCGCCGCCGACCTCCTCGACCGCCCGCGCGGTGGTCTGGGTGAACTCGTCGATGTTCGCGCGCGTGCCCGGCCCGGCCGAGCGCGAGGCGGCCGAGGCGACGATCTCGGCGTAGGCCACCGGCGCGACGCGCGAGACCGCGGCGACGATCGGGATCGTCGCCTGGCCCCCGCAGGTGATCATGTTGACGTTCGGGGCGTCGAGGTGGTCGGGCATGTTCACCGCCGGGCACACCATCGGCCCGAGGTGCGCGGGCGTCAGGTCGACGGCCCGGATGCCGGCCTCGGCGTAGCGCGGGGCGTTGGCGGCGTGCGCCTTCGCCGAGGTGGCCTCGAAGACGATGCGCGGCAGCGTCGGCTGCGCGAGCAGCCAGTCGACCCCCTCGGACGACGCCGGCACGCCCATCGCGCGCGCCCGGTCGAGCCCCTCGGACTCGACCACCCCGACCATCGCCGTGACCTCGATCCGCGCGCTGCGCGCGAGCTTGGCCAGCAGGTCGGTGCCGATGTTGCCCGGGCCGACGATCGCGGCGGGGACCTTCGCGGGCGCACTCATGACCTCACTGTGCACCGCCGGTCACCGTGGTGGAACCACCGCGTTCCGCTCCGTGGGACCGCGCCGGGGGACCGCGGCGGGGGCGCGGCACCGTGCCCGACGGCGCCGCGGGCCCGCAGACGGCGAGACGGGCCCGGTCGGCGGCGGCGACCACGTCCTGCGCGGTCCGGGCCAGCACCGCCCGGGGGAACAGCGTCGTCGGGCCGGCGACCGAGAGCCCGCCGAGGGGCCGGCCGTCGCCGTCGACGACCGCCGCGGCCACCGACGTGCGGCCGGCCTGGAACGACGACGACACGACGTACCCCGCCTCGCGGCCGACGGCGAGCTCGTCGGCGAGCGCCGCGGGGTCCGGGGCGGGCACGTCCTCGTCGCGGCACAGCCGCGCGACCCGCTCGTCGACCTCCGCGGGTTCCAGCCGCGACAGCGCCGCCTTCCCGCAGCCGCCGCGCCAGGCCGGGGCGCGCAGCCCGACGCGGTTGTCCATCGGCGCCCGGATCGGGCCGGCCTCGCGGTGGAGGTAGACGAGCCACCCACCGACGAGCTGCCCGACGTGGACCTCCTGGCCGGCGGCCCGCAGCAGGCCCCCGAGGGAGCCCTCCACGGCGGCGACCAGGCCGGTGCGCTCGATGATCTGGCCGGCGAGGCCGACCAGCAGCGGCCCGAGCCGCCACCCGCGTCCGGGGACGGTCTCCAGGAGTCCCTCGGCGGCCAGGGTCGCGGCGAGGACGTGGACGGTCGAGCGGGCGATGCCGGTGCGGGCGGCGAGCGCCCGGGTGGAGAGCACGTCGACGCCCGGGTCGAAGGCGCGCAGCAGTGCGGCCGCCTTGCCGACCGCCGACACCATCGGCTGAGTCTCGGGAGCGCGCGCGGCGGTGTCCAGCCCTGCGGGACAGGACCCTGGGTCGCCCGTGGTCGCCGCCCTAGCGTCCGCGGCCATGGCCCGCGTCTTCCACGTCCCGGCCGGCAGCAGCCGGTCCGGGGCCCGCCGCGCGGCGGAGGTCCCCCCCGCCTCCGCCGTGCGGCCGGCGTCGGGCCCGTCGACGGGCACCGAGAGGCGGGGCGGGATCGTCGCCGGCTACCTCGCCCCGCACCCGCCGCACCTGGTGTACGCGGAGAACCCGCCCCAGAACGAGCCGCGCTCGACCGGCGGGTGGGAGGTGCTGCGCTGGGGCTACGAGGAGCTGCGCCGCCGCCTGCGCGCCCACCGCCCCGACGTGCTCGTGGTGCACGCGCCGCACTGGATCACCATGGTCGGCCACCACGTCAACTGCGTGCCGAACCCGCGCGGCGTCTCGGTCGAGCCGATCTTCCCGCACCTGTTCCGCTACCACTACGACTTCGACACCGACGTCGAGCTCGCCGAGGCGATCGTCGAGGAGGGCGAGAACGCGGGCCTCGTGACCAGCGCCCTGCGCGAGGAGGGCGTGCGCGTCGACTACGCGACGATCGGCGCGCTGCACCTGGCGAACCCCGCTTGGGACCTGCCGGTCGTCTCGCTCTCGGCCAACAACAACCCGTACTACTACTCCGACGCCTCGCTGGCCGAGATGGAGACGCTCGGCGCCGCGACCCGGCGCGCGATCGAGCGCACCGGCCGCCGCGCGGTCCTGCTGGGGTCGAACTCGCTGTCGCACCTGCACTGGGACACCGAGCCCGACCTGCCCGAGGACATGAGCGTCGAGCGCCCGTTCAACCATCAGCAGTACGCCGGCGACATGGAGCTGCTGCAGACGATCCGCGAGGGTCCGACTTCCCGGCTCAAGGAGGCCGTGCCGAAGCACATCGAGGCGACGTCGTCCGAGACCAAGGCCGGCAGCCTCACCTGGCTGCTCGCGGCCATGGGCTGGCCCGCGATCGCCGGCGACGTCCTGGCCTACGGCACCGTGATCGCCACCGGCAACGCGGTCATCGAGTGGGTCCCGTGACCGTCCCGGCGGCCCTCGTGCCCGCGATGCCGCACCTGCTGGCCGGCGACCCGGCGCCCAGCTGGGCGGAGCTGGCGACGGCCACCCGCACCGTCGGCGACCGGCTGCGCGCCGCGGGCGTAGACACCGTGCTCCTGCTCTCCACCCAGTGGTTCACCGTCCTCGGGCACCAGGTCCAGTGCGACGCGCGGCTGCGCGGGCGGCGGACCGACGAGAACTGGTACCGCTACGACTTCGGCCGCCTCGACCACGACCTCACCGTCGACACCGAGCTCGCCCACCGCTGGGCCGACCAGATCGACGCCGCCGGGATGCAGGCCCGCCGCACGCTCTACGAGGGCTTCCCCGTCGACACGGGCACGATCGTCGCGTCCCGCCTGCTCGACCCCGGCGACCACGGCCGCTGGGCGATGGTCTCGTGCAACCTCTACGCCGACCCGTCGGCGATGGGCGCGGTCGCCGCCGCCGGGGTGCGGGCGGCGGGCGAGCTGGGCCGCCGGCTCGGGGTGGTCGCGGTCAGCGGCCTGTCGTCCGGGCTGACCGGGCGCTGGATCGCCCCGGCCGAGGACCGCGTCCCCGACGTCCACGACCGCTGGAACCGCAAGGTCCTCGACGCGATCCGCGCCGGCGACCGGACGGAGGTCCTCGCGATGAGTCCCCGCTTCGGCGAGGAGGCGCAGGCCGACAGCCAGTTCCGCGCGTTCGCGTTCCTCGACGGGGCCGGGGCGGTCGACCGGCCCGGCGAGGTCCTGGCCTACGGCCCGGTCTGGGGCACGGGGGCGGCGGTCGTGTGGTGGGGATCCGACTCGGACTAGGGAGAACTGGTGGCCAGAGCAGTGGGGTTCATCGAGGCCGAGGGGTTCGTGCCCGTCTTCGACGCGGTCGACGCCATGGTCAAGGCGACGGAGGTGGAGGTCCGCGGAGCGGTGCGCCTCGGTGGCGGGCTCGTCGCGGTGGCGGTGACCGGCGACCTCGCGACGGTGGAGGAGGCCGTCGAGGTCGGCGAGGAGGTCGCCCGCGCGGTCTCCGGGCGCGCCGTGAAGTCGATCGTGTTCGCGAGCCCGTGCACGCCGGTCCAGGCGCTCGCCGGCGACCTGACGATGGTGGGGAGCTGACGTGGCCGCAGGGACACGGAGCAAAGCGGAGCTGGCCCGATGACGGAACGGGGTTCGGGCGCCATCGGGATCCTGGAGACGCGCGGCGTGGTGGCGCTCGCGGCCGGGATCGAGGCGATGATGAAGACCGCCGACGTCGAGACCGTGACCATCGACCGGGTGTCCAGCGGCTACCTGGCCGTCGCCGTGCGCGGCTCGCTCGCCGCCGTCCGCCAGGCCGTCAACGCCGGCTCGGCCGCCGTCGAGCAGTACGGCGAGCTGCGCGCCGCCCAGGTCTACCCGAAGCCGCACGGGGTGTCGGTCGGCCTGCTGGAGAACGGGAGCGCCGACCGGCTCGCCCGGGCGATCGAGTCATGATCCTCGGCGAGGTCGTCGGACGGGTCTGGTCCGAGCGCGAGGTCGACGGGCTCGGCGGCCTGCGCATGGTGATCGTCCGGGAGCCCGGCAGCGAGCAGCGCCGCGTCGCGGTCGACCTGCTCGACGCCGGCACGGGGACGACCGTGCTCGTCGCGACCGACGAGGCCGCGGCCGCGGTCACCGGGCGCAGCTGCGTGGACGCGGCGGTGGTCGCGCTCGTCGCCGGGTGGGACGGGCCGTGAGCGGGCCCTGGGTGATAGGGCTGGACGACCCCGCCGCGGCCGACAGTGCGGTGGTCGGCGGCAAGGGCGCCGGCCTGCACCGCCTGGTCGCCCTCGGGGGCCGCGTCCCCGCCGGATTCGTCGTCTCGACGGCGGCGTTCGCCGCGGCGCTGGGCGACGGGGTCGACGTCGAGGCCCCGCTGCGCGGGCTGGACCCGGACACCCCGCTCGACGTCCTCGAGCAGGCCGCGGACCGCGCGCGGGCGACGCTGCTGGAGACCGCGCGGTCGAGCCCCGTGCTCGACGCGGTGCGCGAGGCCTACGCGACGCGCGTCGGCCCGGACACCCGGGTGGCCGTGCGGTCGTCGGCGGTGGGCGAGGACGCCGCCGGCGCGTCGTTCGCCGGAGAGCACGACACCTACCTCGAGCTGCGCGGACCCGACCCGGTGGCGGACGCCGTGGCGCGCTGCTGGGCGAGCCTCTACACCGCGCGGGCGATCTCTTACCGCCAGAGCGCGGCGGTCGGCGGCGCGGGAGCCGGTGCCATGGCCGTCGTCGTCCAGGAGATGGTCCCCGCGCGGGCGGCCGGGGTGTTCATGACCCTCAACCCCGCCAACGGCGACCGCTCCACCGTGGTCTGCGAGGCCGTCTGGGGCCTGGGGGAGCCGCTGGTGTCGGGCGAGGTCACCCCCGACCGCTTCGTCATCGACAAGATCAGCGGCGAGGTCGTGCGCCGCGAGATCGCCGACAAGGCGACGCGGCTGACGCGCACCGAGGACGGGCCGGGCACGGTCGTCGCCGACGTCGCGCCCGACGACCGCGAGCGTCCGTGCCTCGACGACGCGGAGCTCGCCGCGCTGCTCGCCGTGGCCCGCCGCATCGAGCGGGACGCGGGCGTGCCCCAGGACGGCGAGTTCGCCGTCGCCGAGCCCGGGGGCCCGGACGCGGTCCACCTGCTCCAGACCCGACCCGAGACGGTGTGGAGCGGCCGCGCGCCCCGCTCGGCGGCCCCCGCGCCCGGCGTGGGCTCGGCGCTGTCCGCCGTCCTCGCCACCCTCACCCGCTCCTCCCGAGAGGACGCCGACCATGGCGGCTGACCGTTTCCCGAGCCCGTTCGACGTGCCGACCCCGGAGGGCGCCGAGGGCTGGGAGTCGATGTACGACTGGTACCACTTGTTCGGGCCCGAGCGCCGCGAGCTCGACGAGCAGCGCTTCTGGTTCGCCGACCGCCTGCACCACCCCGACGTCCTGCACCCCTACGACGAGATCCAGTGCGAGTGCTGGTGGCAGGCGCTCGGGGCGTTCAACACCCGCGTGTTCGCGATGCCCCCCGCGTTCGGCGTGGACCAGCGCATCGTCAACGGCCGGCTCTACGTGACCCCGGTGCCCGCGCCGCCCGAGGACATCGCGGCGCGCGCCGAGGAGTTCGGGAAGCGGGCCGGCCACTACTACGAGCGCTGGGACGCGATCTACGACGAGTGGCGCGGCAAGGTCATGGCGAAGCTCGAGGAGATCCGCGCGATCCGCTTCGACCCGCTGCCCGACCTCGAGCCCGAGGAGACCGTCTACGCGCACACCGGGCACTCGGCCGGGTTCCGCATGATCCGGGACTTCGACCGGCTCGTGCTCACGATGTACGAGACGTACCAGTACCACTTCGAGCTGCTCAACATCGGCTACGCCGCCTACCTGACGTTCTTCGGGATGTGTCGCCAGGCGTTCCCCGACATCTCCGACCAGTCCATCTCGCGGATGGTCGGCGGGCTGCGCGTCGAGCTGTACCGCCCCGACGACGAGCTCAAGCGGCTCGCCAAGGAGGCGCAGCGGCTCGGGATCGCGGACCGGATCGCGGGCGACGAGGACGCCCGCACCCTGTTCGCGGCCCTGCGCGAGGACCCGGCCGGCGCCGAGTGGCTCGCCGACTGGGAGCGCACCGCCGACCCGTGGTTCCTCATCAACACCGACCCGGGGCACCCCGGCGGCTACCACACGTACCCGACCTGGGCCGACGACCCGAACATCCCGCTGGCCTCGGTCCGCGAGTACCTGCGCCGCCTCGCCGACGGCAGCTCGATCGACCGGCCGACCGAGGAGGTCCTCGCCGAGCGCGACCGGATCACCGCGGGCTACCGCGAGCTGCTCGACGAGGCCGACCGCGCGACGTTCGACGAGACGGTCGCGCTGGCGCGGCAGGTGTTCGTCTACATCGAGGAGCACGTGCTCTACATCGAGCACTGGATGTGGGCGACGTTCTGGGCGAAGTCCCACGAGCTCTCGCGCGCGCTGGCCACGATGGGCGAGTTCGACGAGCCGGAGGACATGTTCTTCCTGCGCCGCTACGAGGTCGCCGAGGCGATCTACGACTGTGTCGCCGGCTGGTCGGTGGGCTCGCGGCCGCGCGGGGCCGACTACTGGCGCCCGATCATCGCGCGGCGCCGGGAGATCTACACGGCGCTGCGGGCGTGGGAGCCGCCGCCGGCGCTCGGGCCGCCGCCGACGACCATCGACGAGCCGTTCACGGTGATGCTCTGGGGCATCACCACCTCGACGGTCTCCGAGTGGTTGCGCACCGACACCGAGGACGGCGTGCTGCGCGGCACCGCGGGCTCGCCCGGCGTGGTGGAGGGCCCGGTGCGCGTGGTGACGCACCCGTCGCAGCTCACCGAGGTCCAGCCCGGCGACGTGCTGGTGTGTCCGGCCACCTCGCCGGCGTGGGCGCCGGTGTTCGCCCGTGTGGCCGCCACGGTGTCCGACGTCGGCGGGATCATGAGCCACACGGCGATCGTCTGCCGCGAGTACGGGATGCCCGCGGTCGTCGGCACGGGCAACGCCGTCGCAACCCTGCGCACGGGGCAGCGGGTGCGGGTGGACGGGAGCTCGGGCGTGGTGACCGTGCTGGAGCCCGCGTGACGTCGTGCTCGCCCTCGCCCGAGGGGCGGCCGGCGCCGGCGCCGGTCGACCCGGTGCGGGCGCGGCGTCGCCAGGCGCTGCGCCGCACCCGCGGCGGGGGAGGGACGCTGCTGCTCGACATGGGCGGCGTCGTCATCCCGACGCTGTTCGAGTCGACCGCGGTGCCCGGCTTCCCGGCCGGCCCGACCGGCCCGGACCCCGACTACCGGGCGGTCGAGCGGGGCGAGGTCCAGGAGCGGGAGTACTGGGCGAAGCTCGCGGCGCGGCGCCCGGACATCGACATCGGGGCGCTGTGGCGCGACTGCTCGTACGTCCGCAACGAGGTGCTCGGGCTGATCGCGCGGCTGGCCGGGCGGGTGCGGGTCGTGGCGTTCACCAACGACATGGCGCACTGGTTCGGCGACGACTGGCCGGCGCGGTTCCCGGCGGTGGCGCGCTTCGACGGGGTGCTCGAGGCGGCCAAGCTCGGCGTGCTCAAGCCGGCGCCCGAGGCGTTCCGGGTGGCGGCGCGGGCGCTCGGGGAGGACCCGGGGCGCTGCCTGTTCGTCGACGACCTCGCGGCCAACCTCGACGGGGCGCGGGCGGCGGGGATGGCGGCGGAGCTGTTCGAGGTGACCGACCCCGCGGGCTCCGTCGCCCGTGTCGCCCGGGCGCTCGGGCTGCCCGCCGAGGAGCCGGCGCGCCGGCGGGTGTGGTCGCCGTGACCGGTCCTGACCAGCGGCTCGAGGAGCTGGGGCTCACCCTCCCGCCGCTGCGACAGCCGGCCGGGCACTACCGCGGCTGGTCGCTGGCCGGCGACGTGCTCCACCTCGCCGGGCAGGGTGCGGACGGGCACGTCGGGCGGCTCGGCGCGGACCTCGCGGTGGCGGACGGCTACGCCGCGGCGCGGGCGTGCGCGCTGAACCTGCTCGCGCAGGCGCGCGACGCGCTGGGCTCGCTCGACCGCGTCGCCCAGGTCCTCGTGCTGCGCGGCTACGTCACGTGCACCGACGAGTTCACCGACCAGCCGGCCGTCGTGGACGGGGCGTCGGACCTGCTGGCGGCGGTGTTCGGGGCGCGCGGGGAGCACGCGCGCACGGCGATCGGGGTGCGGGCGCTGCCCCGGGGCTTCGCCGTGGAGCTGGACGCGATGTTGCGTGTGCGCTGAACGCCGGGCGTACGGGGACGACCCGGCGCAGTTCGTCGAGGTCTCCCCGGGCTCCGGTGCCGGGACGGTGGTGCTGCTGCACGGCGGGTTCTGGCGGGCCCGGGTCGGGCTGGACCACATCGCGCCGGTGGCGGCGGACCTGCAGGCCCGCGGGTTCACGGTCTGGAACGTCGAGTACCGCCGGGTGGGGCAGGCCCCGTGGCCGGCGACGCTGGACGACGTCGCCGCGGCGGTGGCCCTGGTCGAGGCGCCGTGCGTCGTCGTGGGGCATTCGGCGGGCGGGCACCTGGCGACGTGGGTGGCGTCGCGGGTGCCGGTGGCCGGCGTCGTGTCGCTGGCCGGGGTGCTGACGCTGGCCGACGTCGCGCGAGACGGCGTGGGCGGGACGGCGGTGCCCGACCTCGTCGGCGGGAAGCCCGACGCGTTCCCGGAGCGCTACGCCGAGGCCGACCCGGCGGCCCGGCTGCCGCTCGGGGTCCCGGTGCGCGCGGTGCACGCGCCCGCCGACGACCGGGTGCCGATCGGGATCAGCCGCCGCTACGTCGAGCTGGCCCGGGCGGCGGGGGACGACGCGGAGTTCGTGGAGGTCGAGGGCGACCACTTCACCCTCGTCGACCCGACCCACCCCACCTGGCCGACGGTCCTCGCGACGATCGAGGCTCTCCTGGTGGTCGCCTGACGTGCCAGCGTGGCGGCCACGCTGGCGTTCAACGCCAGGAAAGCCCCCACGATCACCGCTGCGCGTGCGGGTAGCCCCGGCCCGCGTAGTCGAAGCCGCCGAGCTCGAGGCGGGCGTGGTCGGGCGCCTGGGGCGAGGCGTAGTAGGCGCGGATCTCGCTGATGAACCCGTCGCCGTCGAACTCGTACCACTCCGCCCCGCGCAGGATCACGCCCAGCGAGCCCTTGTGGTGGGTCCACTCGCACGCCGCCTGCCGGCGCGGCTCGTCGACGACGATCGCGTCCACGGTCCACGACGAGCCGCGCTCGCGCACCGCCGTCGCCCAGCGCTCGGCGATGACCCGCCCGCCGACCCAGGGTCCGTCGTACATGTCGGGCGGGAAGTAGTGCCGGGCGTCGTCCGTGAGGTGGGCGGCGATCGCGTCGGCGTCGCCCGCGGTGCAGGCGTCCATGTAGCCGCGGACCGTCGCCTCCAGCGCCGCCGCCGTCGTCCCCCCGATGGCCCCTGCCGCTGCGCTCACCGTGCTCCTCCCGACGACCCGTGTCCGCCGAGGATGCGGATTTCCTGACGTTGAGTGCAAGCGTGGCCGCCACGCTTGCACGAGGATGGCGCCCGTGAGCCAGAGCGGACGGGTGCGGCAGGACGAGGTCTACCGGGGCGGCATCACGGGGCGGCGCCCGGTCGTGCCCACCGCGTTCCCCGAGCTCGAGCGCCGCGCGCGCCGGGTGATGTCCCGCAAGGCCTGGGCCTACGTCGCCGGCGGCGCGGGCTGCGAGGAGAGCGTGCGCGCCAACCGCGACGCCTTCGGCCGCCACCAGGTCGTGCCGCGGGTGCTGCGCGGGGTGGGGGAGCGCGACACCTCGGTCGAGCTGTTCGGCCGGCGCCTCGACGCCCCCGTGCTGCTCGCGCCGATCGGGGCGCTCGACCTCGTCTCCGCCCAGGCCGACCTCGCCGTCGCCCACGGCGCCGGGCAGGCCGGGGTCCCGATGATCGTCTCCAACCAGGCCGGCCACCCCATGGAGCAGATCGCGCCGTACGCGACCGCCGGCTGGTGGTTCCAGCTCTACTGGTCGACCTCCGACGACCTCGTCGACAGCTTCCTCGCCCGCGCCGAGGCCGCCGGGGCCGGCGCCGTCGTCGTCACCCTCGACACGACGATGCTGGGCTGGCGTCCGCGCGACCTCGACCTCGGGCACCTGCCCTTCGCCCGCGGCCTGGGCATCGCGCAGTACACCTCGGACCCCGTGTTCGCCCGGCTCACCCGCGAGACGGCCGCGGGCCCGCCGCGCCCGACCCCCCGCCCGACGCCCGCGGCGGTGCGCACGCTGGTCGAGATCAGCCGCCACCACCCCGGCCGCTTCGTCGACAACCTGCGCTCGCCGCTGCCGCGCGCCGCGGTCGAGACGTTCCTGCGCGTCTACTCCCGGCCCACCCTGAGCTGGGACGACATCGCCACCGTGCGCTCGCGCACCCGCCTGCCGGTCGTGCTCAAGGGCGTCCTGCACGCCGGCGACGCCCGCCGCGCGCTCGACGCCGGGGTGGACGGGGTGCTGGTCAGCAACCACGGCGGCCGCCAGGTCGACGGATCGGTGGCGAGCCTCGACGCGCTGCCCGGCGTCGTCGACGCCGTCGGCGACCGCGTCCCGGTCCTGCTCGACTCCGGGGTGCGCAGCGGCGCCGACGTCGCCCGCGCGCTGGCGCTCGGGGCCCGCGCGGTGTGCCTCGGCCGGCCGTTCGCGTACGGGCTCGCGCTGGCCGGGGCGGCCGGCGTCGCCCAGGTGACCCGCGACGTCCTCGCCGAGCTCGACCTCACGCTCGCCCTCGCCGGCGCGCGCACGCCCGCCGACCTCGAGCTCGCGTCGTTCGCCGCTGCGGAACCCGCCGTGCACGCGACTCGGTGATCAGGTCAGGGTGGGCGGCATGAGCCGGGTGCTGCTGATCCGTCACGGCGAGACGCACGGCTACTTCGACGACGTCGGGCTCACCGAGCACGGCGAGGACCAGTGCCGCGCCAAGGGCGACGCGCTGGCCGCCGAGCTGCCCGCGGGCGCCCGCGTCGACCTGGTGCACGCCCCCACGGCACGCGCCACGGCGACGGCGCGGATGCTGCGCGACGTGCTCGCCGAGCGCCGCGACGACCTCGCGCTGGGCGAGCCCCGGCCCGACGGGCGCTTCGACAGCCTGCAGTTCCTCCACGAGGGCGCGGCCCGCGAGTCGTCGGGGGTGGCGGCGCACCGGCTGCGCTACTCCCCGAACGGCGCGCCGACCCCCGACTGGGTGCGTGCATACGACCGCTTCGACACCGACTACGGCGCCGCCTCCCGCCTCGGCGGGCCCATCGACCGGTGGATGGACCTCGTCGGCCTGCACTTCGAGCCCCCGCAGGTCATCGCCTACCGCGCCTGGGCCGGCATCCGGGCCCTCGACACCGCCGACGCCGCGGCGGTCACCCTGGTCGCCTCCCACTCCGCGCTCCTGCGCGGGTTCGCCGCCGCCGCGCTGGGCCACGACCCGGGCGAGCCGCGGAACCTCGAGCACGTCGAGGTCGTCGTCGACGGGCCCCGGGCCGCCGTCGCCTTCCGCGGCGAGCGGGTCGACGTCGAGGTGCCCACCGCGCTGCCGCCGTGGCTCAACCCGGCCTACCTCGACGACGGGACGCGGGCCGCCCTGCCCTGGTGAGGCCGCCGACGCGGGGCCGAGGCCGGGACGTGACGTTTCGGTCGCCGGTGGCGCGCCTATGCCCCGGGGTCACACCCGACTTCCCCCGGGAGCCCCCGCCATGTCCCTCGCCGACACCCTCGCCCGCTGGCGGGCCCGTCTGACCGGGGAGCGGGGACCCGTCGGGCCCTCGCCCACCTCCGATCCCTCGGAGTCCGACGCCGGGCACGACCCCCGCACGGCCGCGTCCCGCGTGGCCGGCGGCGAGCACCCCGAGCACGAGGGCGACCAGGGCGCGGTGACCGGTACGGGCGACACCGACACGTTCGTCGGCCGCGCCGCCGGCCGCGACCTCGGCTACGTCGGCGAGACCGGCGCCGAGGCCCGCCGCGAGGCCGAGCGCGAGGCGGAGGGGCAGCGATGAGCGAGCAGCAGGACGACCAGCAGGACCGATCGCGGGTGGCCAGCGCCCTGCACCCCGACCACAAGGTGATGTGGGTGCACCGCGTCGGCGCGATCGTGGTCGCCGTCGTCATCGCCGCGTTCGGCGTGCTCGGCTTCGTCGGCGGGCTCTCGTTCTTCGACACCGAGGGCGCGCCGGTCGCCGGCCTGTCGACCAACGGGGCGCTGTCGACGATCTCCCTGGTCACCGCGGTGGTCCTCGTCGTCGCGGCGATCCGGGGCGGGCGGCTCTCGTCCACCGTCATGGTGGTGATCGGGGTGGCGTTCCTGGTCTCGGCGTTCGTCAACCTCGCGCTGATCGGCACCGCGTACAACCTGCTGGCGTTCCGCCTGCCCAACGTCTTCTTCTCGATCGGCGCGGGGCTCGTGCTGCTGTTCACCGGCGCCTACGGGCGGTTCGCCTCGAAGCTCCCCGACGACAACCCCTACCGCCAGGAGCGCGGCGCCGACGACGAGGAGCCCGAGGACGCGCACCGCCAGCCCCGGCCCTCGACGCGCGCCGAGGCCGACGCCGACGCGGCGATGGCCGAGGCCGCCCGGGCCCACGCCCAGGGCGCGTCCGATGACGACCAGCGCCGCCGGCTCGCGGCCATGGACTCCGCGCGCACCCACGAGGAGCGCCGCGAGATCTGGATGCGCTTCGACCGCGACGGCGCCGAGGGCGACGGCACGGGACCGTCGCGCGGCCGGGCGCTGGCCTGACCGTCCCCGCTCCGCCCGCGGCCTGGCCCGCGGCTGCCGGGGATGGTGGACTGGGTCCATGACCGTGAGTGCCCCGTCCGCCACCCCCGTCGAGCCCGCGCCCGCGGCCGTGCGGATCGAGGTCGAGGGCGCGACCGCGGTGCTCACGCTGGCCAATCCCCGCCGGCGCAACGCCCTGTCGGTGGCCACGATGCGCGAGCTGCACGCCGCGCTCACCGACGTGTCCGGACGCGACGGGGTGCGCGTGATCGTGCTGCGCGCCGAGGGCCCGGCGTTCTCGGCCGGCCACGACCTCTCCGAGATGGTCGACCGCACGCTCGACGAGGAGCGCGAGGTCTTCGCCGTCTGCACCGAGCTGATGACCCTGGTGCACCGCGTGCCCCAGCCCGTCATCGCGGCGGTGCAGGGCGTGGCCGTCGCCGCCGGCTGCCAGCTCGTCGCCACCTGCGACCTGGCCGTCGCCGCCGAGAACGCGGTGTTCGGGACGCCCGGGGTGAAGATCGGGCTGTTCTGCTCCACGCCGATGGTGGCGGTGACGCGGGCGATCGGGCGCAAGCGCGCGATGCAGCTCCTGCTCACCGGCGAGACCATCGGCGCGGCCACGGCCGCCGAGTGGGGGCTGGTCAACCAGGTCGTCCCCGCCGACGAGCTCGACACCACCGTGCGCGCGCTCGCGGAGAAGGTCGCCGACGCGAGCGCGGTGACGCTGCGCATCGGCAAGGAGGCGTTCTACCGCCAGGTGGACCTGCCCGAGGACGCGGCCTACGAGCAGATGAGCGACACGATGGCGACCAACGCGATGACGTGCGACGCCCAGGAGGGCATGTCGGCCTTCCTGGCCAAGCGCGCCCCGCAGTGGCAGCACCGCGAGTGACCGACACCCCCCAGGGCAAAGGAGCCCCCTCCATGGCCTTCCCCGGCCTCCAGCACATCGCGATCACCGTGTCCGACCTCGAGCGCAGCACCCAGTGGTACAGCCGCCTCTTCGGCGCCGACCCCGTGCTCGACGAGGACGAGGAGGGCGGCCAGTTCCACCACACGGTGTTCGCGCTCGACGGCGGGAACCTCTTCGGGCTGCACACCCACCAGGGCCGCGAGTCGGGCGACCCCGCCGACGAGCACCGCACGGGCGTCGACCACATCAGCTTCGGGCTGAACGGCACCGCCGAGCTCGAGCAGTGGCGTGACCGTCTCGACGAGTTGGGCATCAGCCACGGCGGCATCAAGAAGGCGCACTACGGCTCCGGGGTGTCGTTCCGCGACCCCGACAACATCGCCCTCGAGTTCTTCATCGCGCCCGGCACCTGAGCCGCGAGCGCGCCCACGAGACGAACGAACGGCGAGTTCGCTGCTTCCGGTGCAGCGAACTCGCCGTTCGTTCGTCCAGGGGCGGGCGTCAGGCGGCGGCGACCTCCTCGCGGCGGACGCGGGCCGAGGCGCGCTGGAGCAGCCGGACGCCGACGAGGATCATCGGCGCGGAGCTGACGAACATCCCGACCAGGATCGCGCCGGGCAGCGGCACGAAGAAGCCGGCGAAGCCGACGACCGGGGCGGCCAGGAGCCACCAGCTCACGACGCCGGCCCGGGCGAGGGCGGCGATCACCAGCGGGATGCCGACGAAGCCCACGAACTGCCCGGTGAGCTGCCAGCTCGTCACCCACGGGTCGCCCCAGACGCCCTCGGTCAGCGCCGCGGCCGCGTCGAGGGGCAGGGCGCGGGCGACGGCGCCGGTGAACCAGTCGCTGAGCAGCAGCCCGGAGAGCTGGATCGCCGAGAGGGACGCGAGGATCGCCGCGACGGGCACGAACACCCGGCCGCGCCGGCCCCGGACCAGCCCGATCGTCGCGAGGACGCCGAGCGCGAAGGCCACCCACGAGTAGTGCAGGAGGCCGGCCGAGAGCCCGGTGAGCGCCGGGTCCGCGCCGAGGCTCGCCACGTAGTCCGTCGTCGCGTCGGACGCCTGTGGCGGGGACGTCGCGATCCCGGCCGTGAACAACACCGGGAACGCGATCAGGGCGAGGCCGGCGGCGGTGCGGGTGATCGCCGGGGCGCCCTGCTCGCCGGCGTCGGTGGCGCGGTGCGCGGTGGCGATGACGGTGGTGGGGTCGGAGGTGATGCTCATCGTGGCTCCTCGTGCTCGTCGTTGCTCCGTCTGAGCGATGACGGAAGGTTATGGAGCGCCACTACGATCACGGATCGTGTCTGCGGCCCGTCCTGGTCCTCCGCCGGTCCACCCCGGGTCCTCCCGTGGGAGGACCCCCGGGGCGCCGTGGCCGCCTAGGGTCCGCGCGGTGCGCCCGATCGCCGTCCGGCTCCTGGTGGCCCTCGCGGGCGCCGGCCTGGTCACGGCTGCGTGCCTGGTCGAGGCGCTGACCTACCGCGACCAGGCGCTCGGGCCGGTGCTGCTGCCCATGGCGCTGCTGATCGCCGGGGCGGGCGTCGCGCCCTTCGTGCCGGCCCTCGGCGTGGTGGCCGCGGTGATCAGCTTCCCGGTGCAGGTCTTCCTCGTCCCCGACTCGCCGGGCATCGGCGGCACCGCGCTGGTCACGATGATGGTGCTGATCGCGTACGGGGCGCGGCACCTGCGCACGCGGTGGAGCGCCCTCGGCGCGGCGCTTGCGGCCCTGAGCGCGGCGGCCTCGATCGTCGTCGACGGGGAGTCCCTGTTCGAGTTCGTCTTCTTCGCCGCGACGATGGGCGGGGCGTGGCTGGTCGGCTGGCTGCTGCGCCGCGAGGCCCGGCGCGGCGCGGAGCTGCGCGACCTCGCCGCCGCCCTGGCCGCCGAGCGCGAGCGCAGCGGGCGCCTCGCCGTCGCCGAGGAGCGCGGCCGGCTCTCCCGCGAGCTCCACGACGCCGTCGCGCACACGGTCAGCGTGATGACCCTGCAGGTCGGTGTGGTCCGTCGGCGCCTGCAGGACACCGAGGAGGGCGAGGTGCTGCGCTCGGTCGAGGAGCTCGGGCGGCGCTCGGTCGACGAGCTGCGCCGCGTCGTCGGCGCCCTGCGCACCGACACCGACGGGTCGGGGACGCTCGACCCGCCCCCGTCGCTCGACCGCCTCGACGACCTCGTCGCCGAGCTCGGCCGCGTCGGGCTGGCCGTCACCGTGCGCCGCGAGGGCGAGGCGCGCGCCCTCGCGCCCGCCACCGACACGTCGGCCTACCGGATCGCGGCCGAGGCCCTGACCAACGTCCTGCGCCACGCGGGCGTCGCCGAGGCCGAGGTCGTGGTGGTCCACGGGCGCGAGTCCGTCGGCCTCTCCGTGCTCGACCGGGGCCGCGGCCCGGCGCCGACGTCCGCCCGCGACGCCGACGACCCCGGCGGCCACGGCCTGCTCCACCTGCGCGAGCGGGCGGTGCTCGTCGGCGGCACGCTGGAGGCCGGACCGCGCGAGGGAGGAGGATTCCGCGTGCACGCCGAGCTGCCGGCGACCCCGCTGCCCGCCCCGGCCCGCTCCACCGAGCCGGCGACCGCCCCGTGACCGCCCCCGTCCGCGTCGTCCTCGCCGACGACGAGCTGCTCGTGCGCGCGGGGCTGCGGATGCTGCTCTCCGGCGAGCCCGACCTCGTCGTGGCCGGCGAGGCGGGCGACGGCCGGACGGCGGTCAGCGTGGCGCTCTCCAGCCGCGCCGACGTCGTCCTCATGGACGTGCGCATGCCCGGGCTCGACGGCATCGGGGCCGCCCGGGCCCTCGCCGAGGCCGGCTCGCCCGCGCGCGTGCTCGTGCTGACCACGCTCGACGAGGACCAGATCCTCGAGGCCGCCCTGCGCGCCGGGGTGGCCGGCTTCCTGCTCAAGACCGCACCGCCTGAGCAGATGCTCGACGCCGTGCGCCGGGTCGCCGCCGGGCAGGGCGCGCTCGACCCGTCGGTGGTGCCGCGGGTGGTCGCCGCCGTCGCCCGCGGTCGCCCGCGGCCCGCGCCGCCGCCCGCGCTCGCCGCGCTGACCGCCCGCGAGGGTGAGGTGCTCGCCGAGGTCGCGCGCGGGCTCTCGAACGCCGAGGTCGCGGCGCGCCTGCACCTGGGGGAGACGACGGTGAAGACCCACCTCGGGCGGGTGCTCGACAAGCTCGGCCTGCCCGACCGGCCGCGGCTCATCGCGTGGGCGTGGAAGCACGGGGTGGTGTCGGCCGAGCACGGATCGTGATGGTCCTACTCTGCTACTCGGAAGGTCGGAAGACGTATCCGGTGGTAACGTGCCGGTATGGCTGCACGACGGGACTACTTCGACGGCTGCGGTGCGGCCCACGCGCTCGACCTGGTCGGCGAGCGCTGGGCGCTGCTGGTGGTGCGCGAGCTGGTGCTGGGGCCGAAGCGGTTCACCGACCTGCGCACGGGCCTCCCGCACGCCAGCCCCAACGTCCTGTCCCAGCGTCTGCGTGAGCTGGAGGACGCGGGCGTCCTGCGCCGTCGGCGCCTGCCCCCGCCCGCGGCCTCCGCGGTCTACGAGCTCACCGAGTGGGGGCAGGAGCTCGAGCCCGTGCTTCAGTCGCTCGGGCGCTGGGCCGCGCGCTCGCTGCCCGAGTCCGACGGCATCAAGGTCGACTCCTTCATCCTGTCGCTGCGCACGATGTTCGCCCCCGAGCGGGCGGCGGACGCCGACGTGACGCTGCAGCTCGTGCTCGACGACCAGCCGTTCCGCGTGCACCTCGCCCACGGCGCGCTCGAGATCGAGCGCGGCGAGCTGCCGGGCGCGGCCGCCACCGTGCGCTGCTCGCCGACCCTGCTCGCCGGGATCGTCTACCAGGGGGTGTCGGTGGCCGACGCCCAGGCGGACGGCTCGCTCGTCCTCACCGGTGACCCCGCGGCGCTCGAGGCCCTGGTCGGCAGCGTGCAGCTGCCCGAGCCCCTGCCCGCCTGACACGCCGGTACGTCAGCGCCGGTCGAGCCCGTCGACCAGCAGCCCGAGCGTGAAGTCGAACCGGTCGTGGCCCTCGCCGGCCGTGAGCTCGGCGGCGTGGCGTGTGGTGTGCGGGAACGTCCCGGCGGGCAGGGCGGAGAGTCGGCGGTGCAGCTCGACGCGGTCGAGCACCCAGGCGGCGTCCTCGTGCGTCGACCGCTGCCGCGCGATCGCGAGCTCGAGGCAGTAGGCCGACACGTAGAGCAGGAGGGCGTCGATGGCCCACGCCGCGACCTGCGGGGCGACGCCGCCGGCGAGCAGGATCGCCAGCATCCCCTCGTTGACGCGCACGATCTCGAGGTCGGTGGGGACCATCGCCAGCGCGGCGCGCGAGATCCCCGGATACGCCAGGTACCGGTCGCGGAGCTGGGCGCACACCCCGCAGATCTGCTCCCGCCACGTCGCGGGATCGGGCTCGGGCAGCACCAGCGCGGCGCAGAGCCGCCCGATGAGCAGCTCGTCGAGGTCGGCCTTGTTGACCACGTGCGCGTAGAGCGAGGCGGGGCCGGTGTCGAGCGCGGTGGCCACCCGCCGCATCGTCAGGGCCTCGTACCCCTCGGTGGCGACGAGCTCCAGCGCGGCGTCGACGACCCGGTCGACGGTGATCGGGGTCGTCCGACGCGGCCGGGTATCGACGTCGGCCGGGCTCGGTGGCCGGTGGCGCGCCTCCCGACGCTCGCGCGGGTTCACCGCACCACCCTAGCTTGACGGGAACAGCGTTCGTCCGTAGAACGGCGTTCGTGTCCACCACCGACCACCCCACCTCCCTGCGCGAGGCCTGGGTCGCCCTGTCCGGGCTCTCCGCGGTGTTCCTCGTCGAGATGCTCGACACCTCGGTCCTCACCGTCGCGCTGCCCACCATCGGCCGCGACCTCGAGGCCTCGACCGTCGCGCTGCAGTGGGTGACCGGCGCGTACGGGGTGGTGTTCGGCGGGTCGATGCTCGTGTTCGGCGCCGTCGCGGACCGGTTCGGCCGCCGACGGGTCATGCTCGCCGGGCTCGTGCTGCTGGGCTCCGCGAGCCTGGCCACCGCGTTCGTCACGACCGCGGCGGAGCTCATCGCCGTCCGGGCCGTCATGGGCGTCGCGGCCGCGATGACCACGCCGGGGTCGATCGCGCTGGCCTTCCGGCTGTTCGCCGACGACGGCCTGCGCGTCCGCGCGACCACGCTCATCTCGACGGTGGGCCTCGTCGGGCTCGCCGTCGGGCCGACGGCGGGCGGCCTCGTCCTCGCCGTCGCCCCGTGGCAGGTCCTGCTGCTGGTCAACGTGCCGATCGCCGTGCTCGCGATCGTCGGCGTGCGCCGGGGCATCGCCGCCGACCGCGACGACGACCTCCACCGCGACCCCGTGGAGGTGCTCGGCGCGGCGCTGGGCACCGCGACGATCGTGCTCGCCCTCGTCGCCCCCACCCTGTTCGTCGACCGGGGCGCCGGGTCGTGGGCGCCCTGGGCGGCCACCGGGGCCGCGGTCGTCGGCGCGATCGGGTTCGTCCGGCGCGAGCGGACGGCGCGCCGCCCGTTGCTCGACCTCGCGCTCGTCGCCCGGCCCCTGGTCTCGGGCGGGCTGGCCTACAAGGCCGCCGCCGGGCTGGCGACCGCCGGCCTCGGCTACGTCGTGACCCTGCAGCTGCAGCTGGAGTGGGGCTGGTCGCCGGCCGCGGCGGCGCTCGGGATGCTGCCGCAGGTCGTGGTGCTCCTCGCCGCCGGTCCGTTCGTCCACCCCTACGTCGCGCGGGTCGGCTTCGGGCGGGCCGCCTGGTCCGGCGCGGTGGCCATCGTCGTCGGGCTCGGCGTCTACACGGTGTTCGGCACCCACGGCTACGCGGGCGTGGCGGTCGCCCTCGTACTCGTGGCCGCCGGGCTGCGGATCTCCGGCGTCGTCGCCGCGGTGAACGTCCTGCGCGGGCTCCCGGAGAACCGGACGTCGATCGGGGCGGCGCTCGTCGACACCGCCACCGAGGTCTCCTCCGGTGCGGGCCTCGCGGTGGCGGGCACCGTCCTCGCGGCGGTGTTCACCGGCACGATCGCGACCCAGCCGTGGAGCGCGTCGCAGGTCGTCGAGTTCCGCGAGGCCGTCACGATCGCGGGCGGCGTGCTCACCGTCGCCGCCGCCGTGTTCGTCGGGTGGGCGATGCTCCGCACGCGCGGCGTCGCGGACGACCGGGCGAGCGCCCCGACCGCCGGGTGACCCTCACGGCCGCGCCGGCCACGCCGGCACGAGGTCGGTGTGGTCGCGGGTGCGGCGCAGCGGGAACGCCGGCGCCCGCTTCTCGAGGAACGCCGTGACGCCCTCCGCGGCGTCGGCGTCGCGGCCGAGCTCGACCACCGCCCGCGAGTCCAGCGCGTGCGCCTCCCACGGCGACGACGCCGAGAGCATCGACCACATCATCTTCCGGGTCGCCGCCACCGACACCGCCGAGGTGTTCTCGGCGACCTCGCGGGCGAGCGTGTACGCGGCGTCGAGCAGGTCCTCGTCGGGCAGCACGCGCGAGACCAGGCCGCCCTCGAGGGCCTCGCGGGCGTCGAACACCCGCCCGGTCATCGCCCACTCCATCGCCCGCGCGATGCCCACGACGCGCGGCAGGAACCAGCTCGACGCGGCCTCGGGCACGATGCCCCGGCGGGCGAAGACGAACCCGAAGCGGGCCGACGCGCCGGCGAGGCGCACGTCCATCGGCAGCGTCATCGTCGCGCCGACGCCCACCGCCGGGCCGTTGATCGCCCCGATCACGGGCACCTGCAGGGCGGCGAAGCGCAGGGCCACCACGCCGCCGCGGTCACGCCCAACCCCGCCGACCTCGCCGTAGCGCGCGGCCTTGTCGCGGCCGCGGTCGTCGAACGTGCTGCCGCCCTCGCCCAGGTCCGCCCCCGCGCAGAACGCGCGCCCGCGCCCGGTGACCACGAGCGCGCGGACCGCGTCGTCGGCGTCGATCGCGTCGCACGCCGCCACGAGCTCGTCGCACATCCGGCCGGTGAAGGCGTTCATGCGCGCCTCGCGGTCGAGCACGACCGTGGCCACGCCGTCGGTCACCGAGTAGTCGATCTCTGCGTAGTCGATCTCCGGGCTGTCGTCGGTCACGTCCGGCACCCTCCCGGCCCCGGACGGCAACGGTCAACGGTGACCGTCCGTGTGCAACGAGCTGGTCTCGGCGCGGCGGGGGGCGTGGACAGGCCCCGTCCGGGGTACCAATGTCTGATTCACGGGTCGACGCCGTCGTCGCCCGTCACACCACCCGGCGCCCCGGCGCCCGAGGAGGACCCGTGACCGTCATTAGCCCCGATCCCGCCATCACGCCCGAGGCCGGGCTGCCGGACGGTCCCGCGGAGGTCGTGGTCACGGTGCCGGAGGGGCCGGGGCGCGTCGCCGCGGCCACCCTGAGCTGCCGGCTGCACGCGGTGATCGGCGGTGCGGGCGCGGCGGCCCCGCTCACGGTCGTCGTCGCGGCGGGGGAGCGGGCCGACGACCCCGACCTCGCGCGCGTGCTGGCCTGCGCCCGCGAGAGCGCCGTCAGCCGCGGCCTGGGCTTCGAGGTGCGCTAGCACGCCATGGCCTTCGTCCACGGGCACGCGCGCGAGACGGGGTGGGTGGTCAGCCACTACCGCCGTCCCCAGCGCGCCGGGGACGACCAGCTCGACCTCGAGCTGCCCGCGCCCCGGCGCGACGACGATCAGCCCGGCGACGAGGGCGGCGAGACCTCCGGAGTCGACCCCGACCCGGACAGCGTGCGCTCCATCCCGCGCCGCACGGCGTCGACGAGGTAGGGACGCAGCCGGGCGGGCGGGACGATCGCGTGCACCGACCCCATCTCCTGCGCGCGGGCGATGGAGTGCTGCGTGTCGAACTCGTCGGCGATCTCGCCGAGCTTCTCCGAACGCACCCCGGGGCGCACCGCGACCAGCTCCTCGCGCAGCTCGGCGACGTCCTCGCCGCGCTCGAGGCCCTCGCCGATGCGGCTCTCGAGGTCGGCGACGCGCGGGTCCGCGGCCGTGCGCTTCGCGACCTCGCCGGCGAACACGACCGCGGCCGCCGGGGCGCCGCCGATCACCGAGGCGTAGGAGCCCTCGACGGCGGCCACCTCCATGCCGTCGTTGAGCGTCCCGGAGAACACGACGAAGGCGCCGCCGTGGTACCGCGAGACGACGCAGAACACGATCGGGCCGTCGAAGTTGACCACCGCCCGGCCGATCTCCGCGCCGTACTCCAGCTGGATGCCGCGCAGCGACTCCGGTGAGCCGTCGAAGCCCGAGAGGTTGGCCAGCACGACCACCGGCCGGTTGCCGCTCGCGGCGTTGATCGCCCGCGCGGTCTTCTTCGACGAGCGCGGGAACAGCGTGCCCGCCGTCCACTGCGACGGGCCGTCGACCGGCGGCGGGCCGTGGCGGGGCAAGGGCTTCGACTCGATGCCGATGAGCTCGACGGGGTGCCCGCCCAGGTGCGCGTCGAGCACGACGACCGACTCGGCGGCCTGCATGTCGGCCCAGCGCTCGAGGGTGGGGTGGTCGGTGTCGGCGACGCCCCGCATGAGCGAGCGGATGTCGAAGGGCTTCTTGCGCTCGGCGTTGACGGCGGGGTCGAAGATCTCGCCGACGCGGGTGAACCCGTCGCCGTGGTGCGGGGCGTCGCGCACGTCGCGGTCGACCGGGTCGCTCGTCGGTGCCGGCCGGGGGAAGCGCTCGCCGGGCACGACGTAGGTGTGGGCGTAGTGCTCGAGCAGCAGGTCGACGGCGCCCGAGAGGTCCGGCGCCCAGTACTGGGCCTCGCCGTTCGGGCCCATGATCCGGTCGTAGCCGCCGATGCCGTAGTTGTCCTCGGCCGACACCCCGCCGGAGTAGTCGAGCGACTGCTTGCCGGTGAGCACCATCGCCGAGTCCGGGGTCATCACGAGGATGCCGCGGGTGTGCATCAGCATCGTGGACTCGGCGTTCCAGTAGGGCTGGGCGCCGACGTTGATGCCGGTGACGACGACGTTGATCTCCCCGCCGTCCTGGGTGAACAGGATGATCGCCCGCAGGACCCGGGAGATCCAGTCCATGTTCTCGGTGCCGGAGTCCATGGCGATCTTGGCGCCGGCCGACACCGCGTACCACTCGACGGGCACCCGGTGCTCGCGGGCGAGGTCGATCGCGGCGAGCACCCGGCGGCACTCGGGCTCCGCGATGGCCCCCAGCGCGCGCGTCGGGTCGCCCAGCAGCACGACGCGGGTCAGGCCCTCGGGCTGGCGCCGCGTGGTGGTGGTGACCATGCCGAGCACGATGTTGGCGGTGTTCGACCCGGGCGCGCGGTCGACCGGCACCGGGCGCAGGTCGGTCGGGTCGAGGTCGTACTCGGTGAACGTGCCCGGGTCGCCGTCCGGGTCGGGGTTGCGGGTGACCAGCGAGACCAGCTCGTAGGGGTACAGCGCGCCACGGCGGGCCGCCTTGATCACCTTCTGCGTGTAGGCGTCGAGCTCGCCCATCGGGTGGCTCGGCCACTCGGTGACCCGCAGGGTCAGCCCCGCACCCGGCGGGCGGCTCATCCGCAGCACCCACTCCCGGGTGCCGGGCCCGGTGCCGTCGGGCGTCCGGAACCGCACCATGACCTGCTCGATCCCCAGGCTCTCGGTGCGCGGGGCGAGGGTGCGCACGATGCCGTCGAGCTCGGTCAGCGGCACCTCGACCACCGGCCACACGTAGAGCAGCACGCGGTTCCAGGCCAGCCGGCCCAGGTCGGCGTCGGCGGCCCGGGCGGAGCGCAGGCTGTCGAGCGCGGCGTCGAGCACGGCCTCCACCTGCGGCAGGGCCCGGATGCGCCCGGTGTCGTCGCGCAGGACGGTGAGGTCGCGGACGTCGCCGGTGACGATCAGCCGGCGGTCCTCGGGGACGTTGCGGCCGCGGGCGTCGAACAGGTGGACGTCGGTGGCCGACGGCAGGCGGGTGAGCTCGAAGTCGCGCAGCCGCCAGAGGCCGAGCCGCTCGGCGACCATGGGGTGCAGGCCGCGCAGGGTGCGGTCCTCGCGCGCCGAACCGTCGTCGGCGCGGCGGAACGTGAACCAGCTCGTGGTCCCGCTGCCCTCGTCGATGGTCCCGCGGACGCCGACGGTCACGCGGCCGACCGCGGCCGGGACCGTGCCGATCGCCTCGCGGATCCTCTCCGCGCGGTCGTCGGGCCCGTCGGGCGCCTCGGAGCCCCGCGGGGACGTGACGTAGAGGTCGATGAGCACCGTGTCGCCCGCAGGCAGCGACCCGACGAGCCGGTGCAGGTCGGTCGACACCGTGTCCGGGGCGGTGGTCGCGCCCTCGGGCTCGTCGACCGTGGCCACCGTGGCGACGACGACGTAGGAGTGGTCGTCGTGGCGGTAGCGGGCGGTGAGCAGGGGGCGCCCGTCGTGCTGGTCGACCCGCACGTCGCCGAGGTCGCGGATGAGCCCGTAGTACCGCCGGGTCATCACCTCGAGCATCACCGCGTGGTGGCGCTCGGCGAACACCCCGAGGATCGGCTCGCCCGACGCGACGATCTCGTCGATCTGCGCCGCGCGGGCGGCGGGGTCGTCGGAGAGGTCGTCGAGCTCGGCGCGCACCCGGTCCTGCACCCGGGCGCGCTCGGACTCGATCAGCGGCGCGTCGAAGCAGCGGAAGCGCACCTGCCGGGCGAGGTCGCCGATCTGCGGCTGGCGCACCTGGGTGGCGGCGACGAGGTGGTCCAGCACGGCGCGGAACGCCGCGCCCTCGTGGTCGGGCAGGCCGGTGTGGTGCAGCCGGGCGCGCAGCAGGGCCGCGACGACGGGCTGGTGGGCGCCGGAGCGCCGGTGCGCCAGGAACATCCGGTAGAGCGCCGGGCCGAGCACCTCCGGGCTGCCGGTGAGGTCGGTGACCCCGTAGTGCGCCAGCGCCCGGCGCAGCTTGAGCAGGAACGACTCGGGCAGCACCTCGGCGTCGGGATCCCGCGAGCGCAGGTAGGCGTGCAGGTACTCCTGCGGGTTGCGCACCGCCTCCTCGTCCACGGCGGTGTCGTCGACCTCGACACCGCCCTCGAGGCGCCGGTTGCGCGAGAGCGCGGCGAGGTCGGCGACGATGCGCAGGATGCCGATCTCGTCGTCGAGGATGTCCGGGTCCTCGGGCGGCAGCTCCTCGCGCGCCCGGTCCAGGGCCTCGAGCAGCGGGTGCGTCTCGCGCTCGTCGACGTCGTAGCCCAGCACCAGCGCGCGCAGCCCCGCCAGCGCCTCGCGGGCCCGCGTGTGGGCGTCGCGGGCCTCGGCCGCGGGCCCCGCCACCAGGGGCGCGAGGCTCACGCGGGCGCCGCCACCGCCCGCGGCGGGGTCGTCGACGTCGGGCTCGAGGCGCACCAGCCGGGTGCCGCCCTCGACCTGGGTGTTGGCGTCCACCAGCACCTCGGCGACCCGCCCGGACACCGGCGCCCGCAGTGCGGTCTCCAGCTTCATGCTCTCCACGACGGCGACCGTGTCGCCCTCGCTGACGGTGTCGCCGGGGGAGACGGGCACGGCCACGACCATGGCCGGCGCGGGCGCGCGCACGAGCCCGGCCTCGCCGCCGGCGATGCGGTGCACGGCCCCGTCGACCTCGACGAGGTAGTCCGAGCCCTGGGTCACCGAGAGCACGCCGAAGGTGTGCCCGCCGACCGTGAGGCGACGCTCGAAGCGGCCGGAGCGCTCGACCACCACGTCCACGCCGGTGTCGCCGTCGAGCACCACCCGGTAGTGCGACGGCTGCGTCCGGGCCACGCGCAGGCGGTAGGACTCGCCGACGACGCGGACGTCGACCTGGTGCCAGACCTCGTGCCCGACCTCGGGACGGCCGCGCTCGGCGGAGAGGAACAGCCGCCCCTGCTGCCGGAACTCGTGCGCCTCGTGGGCCTCGACGGCGGCGGCCAGCAGCGCGACGTCGACCCGGCGCGGCGGGGTGTAGCCGTCGGCCATCATCGTGTCGAGCCACGTGGTGTCCGCGGTGCCGTGGGCGACCTCGGGGCGGGTGAGCAGGTCGAGCAGGAACGCCTTGTTGGTGGTGCCGCCCTCGACGACCACGGCGGTCTGCCGGATCGCGCGGGACAGGCGCGCGCGGGCCTCGTCGCGCGTGCGGCCCCAGGCGATCACCTTGGCGATCATCGAGTCGTACTGCGGCGGGATGACGTCCCCGGCGGCCACGCCGGTGTCGACGCGGATGCCCGGGCCGGCGGGCAGCACCAGGTGGCGGATCGCGCCGGGCGCCGGGGCGAACCCGCGCTCGGGGTCCTCGGCGGTGAGCCGGGCCTCGATGGCGTGCCCGGAGGCCGGTGGTGCGATGGGGTCGGCCATCACCTCGGGGCCCAGGACCTCGTCCAGCGTCCCGCCCATGGCCACGTGCAGCTGGAGCTTGACCACGTCGACGCCGGTGACGGCCTCGGTCACCGGGTGCTCGACCTGCAGCCGGGTGTTGACCTCCATGAACGACAGGACGTCCTGGGCGGGGTCGTAGAGGAACTCGACCGTGCCGGCGTTGACGTACCCGGCGGCGCGGGCGAGGTCGGCGGCGCTGCGGCGCAGCAGCCGGTCGCGCTCGACGTCGAGCGCGGTGGACGCCGACTCCTCGAGGACCTTCTGGTTGCGCCGCTGCACGCTGCAGTCGCGCACGCCCAGGGTGACGACGCCGCCGTGCTCGTCGGCCACCACCTGCACCTCGACGTGGCGCCCGCCGCGCACCGCGCCCTCGAGGAAGACCGTGCCGTCACCGGCGGTGCGCGACCCCTCGGCCGACGCGCGCGTGAAGGCGTCGTCGAGGTCCTCGGGACGGGCCACGAAGCGGATGCCGCGCCCCCCGCCGCCCGCGGTGGCCTTGACCATGAGCGGGAAGCCGATCTTCTCGGCCGCCGTGCGCGCGGCCTCGGTGTCGGCCACCGGGCCGCCGCTCCACGGGGCCATCGGCACGCCCACGCCCTCGGCGATGCGCTTGGACTCGATCTTGTCACCGAGCCGGCGCATCGTCGCCGAGCCCGGCCCGACGAACGTGATGCCCAGGCGCTCGCACAGCTCGGCGAACTCGGCGCGCTCGGAGACGAACCCCCAGCCCGGCCACACGGCGTCGGCGCGGACCGCGACCAGCGCGCGCTCGAGCTCGGCGAGGTCGAGGTAGGGCACGGGGCCCATGTCGTCGGGGTCGTCGGGCCCGATGAGCACGGCCTCGTCGGCCTCGCGCACCGCCATCGCGTGGCGGTCGACCGCGGTGTGCACCGCGATGGTGCGGATCTCCGGGAGCACGCCCTCGTGCTCGGCGTTCCACTCCCGGACGGCGTTGATCAGGCGCATCGCGGGCTCGCCGCGGTTGACGATCGCGAGACGTCGGAACGGACGGGGCGGCGCGCTCACGGTCCGGACCCTAACCGCGACCGGGCGTCACGCGGATCCTCCGCGGGACCCGGGCGTCCGTTCAGACGCGCGAGGAGGGCCGGAAGCTCAGGACGCCGGGGACGTGGCCGACGCGGCCCGTCGTCACCGGGGCCGCCACGTCCCGGTCCTCCGCGTGCAACGCCCGGAGGATCTCGGTGACCGTGCGCCGCTGCGCGCCCTGGCCGTCCCGGGCGCCGTCATGGGCCGTGCCCCGCGCCGGCGGGGCGACGAGGGCGGCGAAGATCGGCGTGGGCTCCACCGCGGCGACGCTAGCCGCGCAGCCCGCCGCCCGACCGGACGCGCCCACCATCGGGCGGGGTCGCGTCACCCGCCGGGGGAGGGGCGCGCAGGACCCGGACCAGGCGCACCACCGCGCCCACGGCGCCGAGGCCGCCGAGCACGAGCAGCACCGGCGTGCCCCACCCGTCGAGGGCGCCCTGGATGAGCAGCGCGTGCCCGACGCCGAGGACGACGACGAGCGCGGCGAGGCTGCCGTGCACGAACCGCCACGTCGCCGGCGACCACCGCAGCCGGCGGCGCAGCACCCCGAGCAGCGTGACGACGCCCAGCAGCAGCGTGGCGATCAGCGCCATCCGCGCCCGCGTCGGGCCGTCGGGCGACATCGAGTAGAGGGCGTCGTCGGGGTCCTCGACGAGCAGCGCGACGACGTGCAGGACGACGAGCACCGCGACGATCGCGCCGACCCGCACGTGCACCCCGACCCGGCGCCGCGTGAGCCACGGCTGGACCGCGAGCGCCGCCACCGCGAGGCAGGCGGCCACCGTCGACACGACCAGCAGCACCGGGGCGCCGGCCAGGTGGGGGCCCGCGAGGGCGAGGCCGACCAGCGCGACGGCCCCGAGCGCCGCCACCCCGACGAGCACGCGCACGAGGCTCACGAGCGTGGCACCAGCGTCAGGTCGACGACGGCGAGGGTGTCGGCGCTGTCGATCACGTTGCGCAGGAACACCGAGCGCCAGGGGTCGTCGACATCGTGGGCGACGTGCACGTTGGGCTCGCCGAACTGTGCCACCGCCGGGTCGCTGTCCACGCGGTAGCGCCCGTCGGGGCCGGTGAGCACCGTGGTGCGGTTCTCGCGCTCGCTGCCCCCCGCGGTCTGCAACCACACCTGCACCGGGACGCCGGGCAGCGGTCGGCACGCCGTGTCCCGCACGACGCCGGTGATCACCAGGCCGCGGCCCAGGGGCACGTCGTACGGGGCGTCCGCGCGGTAGTTGTTGCGCCCGCCCGGGTTGGTGATCGACGGAGCGCACGCGGTGCCGGGCGCCGCGGCGACCGGGAGGTCCGAGACGCTGCCGACGTCGCGGGCGCCCGTCCCGGACTCGTCCGAGCGCCAGAGGAGCGCGGCGATCATCGCGACGAGCAGCAGCACGGCGGTGACGGCGACGGGGTGCGGGCGGGTGCGCGGGGCGGGCACCGGCACAGCGTGCCTCCTCAGCCCGGGACGCGGGCGAGCACCACCGAGTTGACGACGTCGGTGTGCGGGTGCAGGACGGCGACGGGGTCGAGCCCGCCGAGGCCGGCGTCCCCGCTCCCGCCGACCTCGAGCACCGGGTAGAGCAGGGTGCGCAGCGAGTGGGCGCTGCGGGCGAGCACCATCGCGCCGGGCCGCATCCGGGCGCGGACGTGCGCCAGCGCCGCCGCCTTGTCCTCGGGCGCCAGGCCGACCAGCGCGGCGAGGCAGACGAGGTCGTAGCCGCCCAGGTCGCCGAGCCCGAGCACGTCGCCCTCGGTCACCGCGACGTCGTCGCCGAGCGCGCGGGCGAGCGCGCCGCCCAGGGCGACGGCCTCGGGGTCGACGTCGACGGCGTCCACCGCGACGCCGTGGCGCGCGAGCAGCAGCGCCGAGAGCGGCAGCGGCCCGGAGCCGACGAACAGCGCCCGCCGCGGCGGGGCCGGCGCGTGCCCGGCGACCGCGTGGAACTCCATGCGGGTGAGGTCCCGGTAGTTCTGCAGGTAAGGGAACCCCGCGAGCGCGGACGCGGGATCGTCCGCCGCGAGCACCCGGCGGGCCCAGCACCGCTCGAGCGCGTACTCGCCCGCCGCGCAGCGGGCCCGCAGGTCGGGCAGGCGCTCGCGCACCCGCGGGTCGGCGAGCACCGCGGCCACCACCGCCGCCGGGCGCCGTGCGACGGCCAGGGCGACCAGGCGGGTGAACAGGTCGTCGGTGTGCGGGCCCGGTTCGAGGGACGGCGCGGCGACGAGGGCGTCGTGCAGGGCGAGGACCTCGGCCACCAGCGCCGCGTGCTCGCTGCCGGTGCCGTCGTGGCCGCAGGCGCGCACGGGCAGGCGGGTGGTCAGGTCACGGCCGTGCGCCCCGCGCGACGCGGCACGGGCGTGCGTCTGCTCGAACGGTCTGCTCATCTCGGGTGGTCCTCCACCGGGGCCGGGCGCCGTCGTGCGTGCGGCCATTCGGCCACGTCCACCCATGGTGGCACAATACGTAAGCGTGTGCGCACACGACGACGTCAGAGGGGACGGGGACTGGTCGCGCCTCCCGTCCGACGCGAACGTCGACGTCGCGGTCGAGGGGCTGCGGATGCTCGCCGACCCCACTCGCCTGCGCATGCTCTGGCTGCTCTGCGGCGCCGAGCTGGACGTCTCCACGCTGGCCGCGCGCCTCGGCGCCACGCGCCCCGCGATCTCGCAGCACCTGGCCAAGCTGCGGCTCGCCGGCCTCGTCACCCAGCGCCGCGCCGGGCGCCACGTCCTGTCCCGGGCGCGCGACCACCACATCGCCGAACTGCTCGACGTCCTCGTCCACGACGCGGATCACCGCCGTGCCCTGGGCCGCCACCCACCCGCGTCCTGATCCGCCGTGCGGCCCAGTGCCCCCGTAGGGTCCGGCGCCGTGGGGGGAGACGCCGACGGCCCGCTGGGCGACGTGCTGACCGCGCTGGCGGAGAGCCGGGCCGCGGCCCAGGTGGTCGACGCCGACGGCCGGCTGGCGTGGGTGTCCGAGCAGATGCTGCTGCTCGCCGGGGCCGACGCCGACACCGACGTCGGCCTCGGACACCACGTCGACGAGGTGCTCGAGCGCCCGGTGTGGCGCGAGCTGCTCACGGCCGGCTCGGTCGAGACCCTGCGCGCCGAGCTGCACCCCCGCCTCGCCGACCCGGAGACGACGCCGCTGTGGGTCCTCGCGCTCGACCTGCAGGTCGGCGCCCGCCGACGCGCGGTGGGCCTGCTCGGGGTCGCGCTGCGCCACCCCGACGGGTCGCCGATGGGCGCGGTGCTGGTCTACGCCCCGCTGCTGCCGGCCCGCGTCCTCGCGCTCGTCTCCGAGGGCGACGAGGAGATGTTCACGCGCATGGCCGACCTGTCGGCGCCGGCCCAGCGCCCGGCCGCGGTGCTCTTCGCCGACATCGACGGCTCGGGCCCGCTGTCGCGGCGCCTGCCCACGCCCGTCTACTTCGAGCTGATCCGCGGAGTCACCACCGCGTTCGACGCCCTCGTCGCGCGCCACGGCGGCATCGTCGGCAAGCACGCCGGCGACGGGGCCAGCGCCTACTTCCTGCGCGAGACCCACGGCTCCGACGCGGCCGCGGCGCTCGCCGCGCTGCGCACGGTGCAGGAGCTGGCGGACGCGATCGCGGGCGTGATCGCCGACCTCGCCGACACCGGGGTCGAGCTGCGCCCGGAGGACTGCCGCATGAACGTGGGCGCGCACTGGGGCGCCGACCTGTTCATCGGGCAGGTCGTCACCGGCGGCCGGCTGGAGGTCACGGCGCTGGGCGACGAGGTCAACGAGTGCGCGCGCGTCGAGCAGGTGGCCACGGGCGGCCAGCAGCTGGTCACCAAGACGCTCGTCGAGCGCCTGGACGACGAGGCCGCCGAGACGCTGGGCCTGCGGCCGCGCAGCATGACCTACCGCCTGCTCGGCGACCTCACCGACGGCGCCGACCACGCCGGCGGCAAGGCCGAGCGCGACGCGGGGACGCTCGCCGTGCACGACCTGCGCTGACGTGGGGGCGACGGGTCGCCCGCGCGTGGCTACGGTGACTCCCGTGAGCGCGGACAAGTCATCGTTGATCAGCGACGAGGAGCGCGAGCGGCTGACCGCCGAGCGCGACCGGATCCGCGAGGAGTTCCTGTTCTCCCGGGAGCACCGCCCGCCGTCGACCGGCAAGGGCATCCACCACACGGCGCTGATCTGCCGCGACGTGCGCACCACCGTGGAGTGGTACCAGAACGTGGCCGGCTTCCCGGTCACCGTGCTGTTCGAGAACCGCGACCTCGCGGGCTCGACGCACTTCTTCTTCGACGTCGGCAACGGCAACTGCCTGGCGTTCTTCGACCTGCCCGGCGTCGACCCCGGCCCGTACGACGAGGTGCGCGGCGGGCTGCACCACCTCGCGATCTCGGTGCCGGGCACCCAGTGGTACGGGATCAAGAGCCGCCTCGACGAGCGCGGGATCGAGTACATGCTCGAGTCCGACGTCTCGATCTACACGCGCGACCCCGACGGCGCCCGCATCGAGTTCATCCAGGACCCGCTGGGCGAGATGTACGGCGAGGAGACCGTGTAGGTGCCTTCGGCACGTGAGCACTTCTCGGTGCTGGAGCACCGAGAAGTGCACACATGCGCGAAGCGCACCTCTCAGATGGTGAGGCCGCCGTCGACGGCGACGGTCGCGCCGGTCATGAAGGCGCTGTCGTCCGAGGCCAGGTAGAGCACGGTCCGGGCGATCTCCGCGGGCGTCGCGTGGCGGTGCAGGGGGATCAGCTCGTCGAAGGCGGCCGCGGCGTCCTGCTGGGACGCGCCGGTCGCGCGCATCTCGATGCTGTCCTGGAACGCCGTCGACGTCGGTCCCGGGTGCAGGGAGTTGACGCGGATGCGCCGCGGGGCGAGCTCCTTCGCGGCCGCCCGCATCACCCCGACCTGGGCGTGCTTGGCCGCGATGTACCCGCTGATCCCGGCGAAGCCCATGAGCCCGACGACGCTGGAGGTGATGATCACGCTGGCGCCCTCGCCGAGGTGCGGGCTCGCGTGCTTGACCACGTGGAAGGCGCCCAGCGCGTGCACCTGCAGCGTGCGGGCGAACTCGTCCGAGGGGTAGTCCTCGAGGGGCGCGACCGCCCCGGTGTTGCCGGCGTTGCTGAAGACGACGTCGAGGCGGCCGTACCGCTCGACCGCCGCCCCGATCGCGTCGCGCACCGCGTCCTCGTCGGTGACGTCCGCGACCGTCCAGCTCGCACGCTGCTCGCCGAGCTCGACCGCGGCCTGCTCCAGCCCGTCCCCGTCGAGCCCGACGAGGTGGACCTTCGCGCCCTCGTCGACCATGGCGGTCGCGGACGCGCGACCGATCCCGCTCTCCCCGCCGGTGACGAGGGCGATCTTCCCGTCCAGACGCATCTCCGTACTCCTCCGTGGTGTCGTTCGGTGGGTGATCAGGCGGCGACGATGTCCCGGACGGCGCCGGTGATCTCGGGATGGGCGAAGTCGAAGCCGTGGGCGAGCGCCCGCCGGGGCACGAGGCGGTGGCTGTGCAGGAGCAGCTCGCTGGCCCCGCCGAGGGCCTCGGCGACGCGGTCCGCGGGGACCTGGTCCTGCCACGGGACGCCGAGCGCCTCGCCGATCGCCCGGGCCAGCTCGGCGTGCCGTGCGGGCTGCGGGGCCACGGCGTTGACGACCCCGCGGTAGGCGGGGTCGGTGAGCGCCTCGACGAGCAGCCCGACGACGTCGCTGAGGTGGATCCAGGGCAGCCACTGCCGGCCGCTGCCGAGCACCACCCCGTGGCCGGCGTCGAAGGGCTGTCGCAGCACGGGGAAGCCTCCGCCGTCCCCTCCGAGGACCAGCCCGATCCGCATGATGGCCACCCGCGCCGGCCCCCCGGCGGCGCGGGCGGCCACGGCCTCCCACTCGGCGTCGATGTCGCCGAGGACGAGCTCGCGGCTGGCGGGCAGGTCCTCGTCGAGCTCCTGCTCGCCGCCGTCCCCGCAGACGGGGTAACCGCTCGCGCTGACCAGCACGGGGTCCGCGACCCCCGTCCGGGCCAGCGCGTCCACGATCCGCTCCGTCGTCCCGATGCGGCTCGAGCGCATGGCGTCGACGAACTCCGTCGTCCAGGGCTGCTCGAAGGCGTTCCGCCCGGCGAGGTTCAGCACCCGGCCGGCCTCGGTGACGGCCTGCTCGAGCTCGTCCCCGACCCCGATCCAGCGCCACTGCGGGTGCTGGTCGCGCGCCTGCTCCGGCGTCCGGGAGACGCCGACGACCTCCCACCCGAGCCGGTGCAGCACGCGGCACGCGTGGCCGCCGATCCAGCCGTTCGCGCCGGTCACCACGACCTGGTTGCTCATCGCCGTCTCCCCTCGGTGGCACCGCTCCGCTCGGGAGAAGCCTCGCCGAGCGGCGGGGGAGGGCGACATCCCGGAAACCATGTAGCGACGTGGTCGTTCACCACCGCCCGAGCCCTAGGGTCGGGACGGTGGTGGGGGGTGGGTCGCTCGTCGGGCGCGAGCGGGAAGCGGAGCGTCTGCGGCAGCACGTCGACGAGTCGGGTGCCGGCCGGGGTCGGTTCGTGCTGATCACGGGTGAGCCCGGGGTGGGCAAGAGCTCCCTCGCGCGCGTCGCCGTGGAGCACGCGCGGTGCTCCGGGTCCGTGGCCGCCTGGGGACGCTGCGCCGAGACCGAGGGCGCGCCCCCGTTCTGGCCGTGGATCCGGCTGCTCCGGTCACTGTCCAAGCGAACCGAGGGCGACTGGGCGCCGGCGCTGCAGGCCCTCACCGGGGCCTCGCCCGACAGCGACCGCTTCCGCCTGTTCGACAGCGTCACCGAGGCGCTGACCGACGCGGCGTCGACGCGTCCCGCGGTGCTCGTGTTCGACGACCTCCACCGGGCCGACGAGGCGTCGCTGGCGCTGCTGCGCTTCGTCCTCGGCGCCGCCGTCGACCACCCCCTGCTGTGCTTGGGCACCTACCGCGACGGCGAGGTCTCCGGCGACCACCCGCTGTTCGCGCTGGCCGGGGAGGCGTCCGCCGACCTGGTGCGGCTCACCGGCCTGACCCGGGACCAGACCGCGACCTTCGTCCGGGCCTCCACCGACGCGGGCGTCGACGTCGACCTGCTCCACGACCGGACCGGGGGCAACCCCTTCTTCCTCGGCGAGGTCCTGCGTCTGGACGGAGGGCTCGACGCCGTGCCCACGACCGTCGACGCCGCCATCCGCATCCGCGTCGGGCGGCTGCCCGAGGTCACCCAGGAGGCGCTGGCCCAGGCCGCCGTCCTCGGCCGCGAGGTCGTCCCCTCCCTGCTCGCCGGCATGCGGGGGACGACCGTCGACGACGTCGCGGCGACGCTCGCCCCGGCGGTCGGCAGCGGGCTCATCTCGGGCCCGGGGACGGGGACGGCCTTCTACCGCTTCGACCACGTCCTGGTCCAGCAGGCGCTCTACCAGCACATCGACCCCGCTGCACGGGTCGTCCTGCACCGGGCGGCGCTCGCGGCGCTGGCCCGCTTCGACGACGAGCCCGCCTACGCCGTCGCGATCGCCCACCACGCCGTGCAGGCCGCCGACTCACCCGAGGCCCGGGTCCGCGCGCGGACCCTCGCGGAACGGGCGGCCGACCACGCGGCGGCGACGGCGGCCGACGGGATCGCCGCCGACTGGTGCCGACGAGCACTGGCCCTCGTCGACGCCGGGGAACCCGCGCGCACCGATCTCCTGGTCAAGCTGGGCCGGTCGGCCGGCCGCGCAGGGCACCTCCAGGAGGCCCGGCGATCCTTCGAGGAGGCCTGGGCGGTCGCGGCGCGCCGGGGCTCGGCGCCCGCCATGGCGGCCGCCGCGCTCGGGCTCGGGGAGATGGTCGTCTCCGCGGGCACCGTCGACGTCGGCCTGGTGCAGCTGATCGAGCGGACCCTGGCCCGGCTGCCCGACGACCCGGCCGGCGCCCTGGACGTCGCCCTGCGGGCGCGGTTGGCCACCGAGCTGTACTGGGGCCCAGGCCTCGAGCGCGCCCGCACCCTGGCGCGCCAGGCGGCCCAGGACGCCCGGGCCCTCGACGACCCCCGCTGCCTGGCCGGGGCCCTGGCCGCGCAGCAGTTCGTCATGCGCGGGCCCGACGGCTTCGAGGAACGCCTCGCCGTCGGCCGGGAGGTCCTCGACCTCGCGCGGCACCTCGAGGACGAGGCGCTCGAGCTCGGGGCCCGGCGGGTCCTGGTCCCCGACTGCCTGCAGCTCGACATCGTGCGGGCCGAGGCGGAGATCGACGGGCTCGCCGCCCTGGCCGACCGCAGCGGCCGGCCCCTGGTCCGCTGGTACCTGCAGGTGTTCCGGGGGGTGCGCACGACGATGCAGGGTCGTGTCGACGAGGCCCTCGCGGAGATCGACCGGGCCGAGACCGAGGGTCGCCGACTCGGGATCCAGCCGACCGTCGTCTACGCCACCGGGCAGCGCTTCACGCTCCTCCGGCAGGCCGGCCGTACCGCGGAGGCCGAGGACGCCGTCCGGGAGCAGGCCGCCCGCTGGCCGGTGCTGGTGACCTTCCGCTGCCAGCTCGCGCTCCTGCTCGCCGACACCGGCCGACGGTCCGAGGCGCTCGCCGCCCTCGACAGCCTGCTCGAGGGGCGCTGCGGCGCGATCCCGCGGGACTCCCTGTGGCTCGCCAGCATCGCGATCCTCGCCGAGACCGCGGCGTGCCTGGAGCACCCGGAGCACTGCTCGACCCTGTACGACCTGCTCGTCCCGTACCGCGGGCGCATCGCGTTCCTCGGGGTCGTCGGCTGGTGGGGCGCGGTCGACCACTACCTCGGGCTCACCGCGGCCGCGACGGGACGGCACGCCGACGCCTCCGGGCACTTCGCCGCCGCGCTGCGCGTGCACCAGCACTGGCAGGCGCCCCTGTTCATCGACGCGTCGCTCCGGGGTCTGCGGCGTGCCGAGCAGCGCGCCGGCGCGGACGCCGTCCCGACCCCTGCGCCGGAGGTGGCCCCCGACGACGGGCTGACCCGCCGGGAGGCCGAGGTGCTCGACCTGCTCGCCGGAGGCGCCAGCAACAAGGAGATCGCCCGCGCCCTCGCCCTCAGCGTCCACACCGTCGAGCGCCACGTCGCCAACCTCTACGGCAAGATCGGGGCGCGGAACCGCGCCGACGCCACGAGCTACGCGCTCACGCGGCGGCGCACCTAGCGTCCCTTCCAGACCGCCGCGCGCTTCTCGGCGAAGGCCGCCGCGCCCTCGCGGGCGTCCTCGCTGGAGAGCACGGGGCCCAGGATCTCGCCCTGCCGCTCCCACATCTCCGCCGCGCTCCAGTCGGGCGAGGCGACGATCACCTGCTTGCTCGCCCGCACGGCCAGCGGGCCGTTGGCCCCGATCCGGGCGGCCAGCTCGCGGGCCCCGTCCAGCGCGCCGCCGGGGGCGGTGAGCCGGTTGACCAGGCCCCACCGGTGCGCGTCGGCGGCGCTCATCGGGTCGCCGGTGAGCGCGAGCTCCATCGCGATCGTGCGCGGGATGCGCGCGGGCAGGCGCATCAGGCCGCCCGCGGCCGCGGCGAGCCCCCGCTTGACCTCCGGGATGCCGAAGCTCGCCTCCTCCGAGGCCACGACGAGGTCGCACGAGAGCGCCAGCTCGCAGCCGCCCGCCAGCGCCGGGCCCTCGACCGCGGCGATCAGCGGCTTCGCGGGCGGGCCGGCGGTGATGCCGGCGAACCCGCGGCCCTCGACGTGCGGGCGCTCGCCGCGCAGGAAGGCCTTGAGGTCCATGCCCGCGCTGAAGAACCCGCCGGCGCCGGTGAGGATGCCGGTGACCAGCGCGTCGTCGCCGTCGAGCTCGTCGAGCGCGGCCGCGATGCCCTGGGCCACGGCCAGGTTCACCGCGTTCCGGGCGCGCGGGCGGTCGATGGTGATGACCAGCGTCGTGCCCTCGCGCTCGGTGCGCAGGACCGTCTCGTCGCCCTCCGGCGCGCTCATCGCGGCGGCATCCGGATCGCGCCGTCGAGACGGATCGTCTCGCCGTTGAGCATCGGGTTCTGCAGCATCGCGACGGCCATCTGCCCGTACTCGGCGGGGTCGCCGAGGCGGCGCGGGTGGGGCACCGAGTCGCCGAGGGCCTTGCGCACGTCCTCCGAGAGCGTCGCGAAGAGCGGGGTGTCGAACAGCCCGGGCGCGATGGTGTTGACGCGCACCAGCTTCGACGCGAGGTCGCGCGCCGCGCAGAGCGTCATCGACACGACGCCGCCCTTCGACGCCGTGTAGGCCATCTGCCCGATCTGGCCCTCGAACGCGGCCACGGACGCCGTCATGATCATCGCGCCGCGCTCGCCGTCGACGGGCTCGGTGCGCGCGATCGCCGCGCCGGCGAGGCGCAGGGCGTTGAACGAGCCGAAGAGGTTGACGCGCACGACCCGCTCGAAGGCCTCCATGTCGCCGGGGTCGCCGTTCTTCTCGACCACCCGGGTGAGGCTGCCGATGCCGGCGCAGTGCACGAGCGCGCGGAAGGGCCCGGCCGCTTCGGCGGCGGCGACCGCGGCGCCCAGGGCGTCGGCGTCGGTGACGTCGGCGGCGACGAACTCGCCGCCGAGGTCGGCGGCGACCTCCTTGCCGTTCGACGAGGGCAGGTCGGCGACCACCACCCGCCCGCCGGCCGCGGTGATCGCCCGCGCGGTGGCCAGCCCGAGGCCGGACGCGCCGCCGGTGACGAGGGCCGAGACGCCCTGGAGATCCATGATCGGTTCCTCTCGTGGGGTGACTGCCCCGGCACCGTAACCAGTCAGGGCTGACCGCGTCACCGGGTCGGCGGCGGGGGGCAGCGAAGGACGCCTCGGGTGCGTGGAGTGCAGTCGGGGTGCCCTTCGCTGCGCGGACCCGGGTACGCAGCGGGCGAGGTCGCGAGCAGCGAGGGACGCCTCGTCTGCCTGGCGCGCAGTCGAGGTGACCTTCGCTTGCCCCGGACCCCGCGCGCCTCACCGTCCCCGCACGCGCGTCGCCCACGCGGCGAGGAGCGCGACGGCGAGGGCGAGGGCGCTCGCCGCGGCGATGGCGGCGCCGGGGGCGACCGCGTCGATCAGCACGCCCGCCAGCGGCGACGCGACCGTGGCGCCGAGCATGAGCGCCGAGCCGTGCAGCCCGGTGGCCACGCCCCGGGCGGCGTCGGGGGCGAGGCGGCCCACGGTCTCGGCGGCCGCCGCCAGCGCCGGGGCGCAGAACGCGCCGGCGGGCACGAGCAGCAGGGTCACCGCCCACCACGGCCCGCCCAGGGCCACCGGGAGCGAGCCGACCGCGAGCAGCGCGAGCAGCACCGCGGTCGGGGGCGGGCGCCCCGCTGCGCCGTAGATCCACCCGCCGAGCAGCGACGCCGCGCACCAGACGGTGTTGGCGACGGCGAACCAGGCGGTCTCGCCCCGATCGGTGAGCGCGGCGACCACGGAGAGCTCGGTGGCGGTCAGCACCAGGATCGCCGCGCTCGTGGCGCCCAGCGCGGCGAGCATCGGCCCCCGCAGCCACGATCGCAGCGCCGGGGCGGGCTCCTCGCCGGGCCGGGTGCCCGCGGCGCGCACCGGCGGGTCGAGCCAGAACAGGGCCCCGGTGGCGGCCACGGACGCCGCGCCCACGAGCCACGGTCCGCGCCCGGGCAGGGTGAGCACCACCAGCGTGCCCAGCGCCGGGCCCACCGCGTAGGCGACCTCGGTGGACATCGCGTCCAGGGCGAACGCGGGCCGCCGCTGCGCCGCGGGCACCGACGCGGCCAGCGACTGGCGCACCACCGAGAACGCCGGCGGGGCGAGCAGCCCGGCGACGAACGCGGTGGGCACCAGCGCGGTGACGCCGAGCAGCGGCACCACGGCCCAGAACGCGGCCTGCACCGTCCCGCACAGCGCGAGGACCGGGCGCAGCCCGTGGCGGTCGATCAGCCGTCCCACCAGCGGCGCGCCGAGCGCGACCCCGGCGGTCACCGCGCCGCCGACCAGCCCCGCCGCGGCGAACCCGCGGTCGAGCGCGATCGCCACGTGCAGCGTGAGGACGACGCCCGTGGCGGTGACCGGCAGCCGCGCGGCGAACCCGACGACCGACAGCGGAGCGAGCCCGGGGAGGCGCAGCACCTCGCGGTAGGTGGCGAGTCCGCCCCCGGTGCCAACGCCCATCACCACCATCGTGCCCGCCGCGTCACCCGGGATCGTGATCGAGGAGGCCCACGTCTGGGGCCCGGCCCGCGTGGGCACACTGGCGACCATGACCGAGCCGCCCGTCCTGCCCACGCCGACCTACGCCGTCACCGGAGCGACCGGCCACCTCGGCCGGCTCGCGGTCGACGCCCTGCTGCGCCACGGCGTCCCGGCCCGGAACGTCTTCGCCCTGGTCCGCGACCCGGGCAAGGCCGACGACCTCGCCGCCCTCGGTGTCGGCGTGCGCGAGGCCGACTACGACCGCCCCGACACCCTCGGCCCGGCCCTGGAGGGCATCGAGCGCCTGCTGCTCGTCTCCAGCCCGACGCCGGGCCGGCGCGTCGAGCAGCACGGCAACGTCATCCGGGCCGCCGACGCGGCCGACGTCGGCATGGTCGTCTACACGAGCATCCTGCACGCCGACGAGACCGAGAACGCCCTCGCGCCCGAGCACGCGGCCACCGAGGACGTCCTGCAGGCCTCGGGCCTGCCGTTCGCGGTGGCCCGCAACGGCTGGTACGTCGAGAACTACACCGGGCGCCTCGACGAGTACCTGGCCGACGGCGAGATCGTGGGCGCCGCCGGCGAGGGCCGCGTCTCGGCGGCCACCCGCGCGGACTTCGCCGAGGCCGCGGTCGCGCTGCTCACCGGCGACATCGCCGACCAGCAGGGCTACTGGGAGCTCGGCGGGCCGGCCTTCACCATGGCCGAGCTGGCCGAGACGGTCTCCGAGGTCACCGGCACGAAGGTCGTGTACCGCGACCTGTCGCCCGAGGAGTTCACCGAGGCCCTGCGCGGCGCGGGCACGGACGACGCCACGGCGGAGTTCGTCACCGGGCTGGAGCTCTCGACCGCACGCGGCGAGCTGGAGACCGACAGCCCCGCGCTGGAGAACCTCCTGGGCCGCGCGCCCACCTCGCTCGTCGACGCGGTGCGCGCGGCGCGGCTCTGAGGCGCGCACCCGTGTAGAACTCCGTCCCATGGAGACCTTCCACGGACGCGAGGAGCTCGTCGGGTCGCTGGGGCGCGAGCTCGGGCCGGGGGAGTGGGTCGAGATCGGCCAGGACCGCATCGACGGGTTCGCCGACGTCACCGGCGACCACCAGTGGATCCACGTCGACCCCGAGCGGGCGGCCACCGGGCCCTACGGCGCCACGGTCGCGCACGGCTTCCTCACGCTCTCGCTCGTCCCGCTGCTGCTCGACGGGCTGCGGCGGGTCGAGGGCACGAAGATGGGGCTGAACTACGGGCTCGAGCGCGTCCGCTTCCCGTCCGCGGTGCGCTCGGGCACACGGGTGCGGGCGCGCTCCACCCTCGTCGACGCCACCGACGTCGGCGACGACGGCGTCCAGCTGGTCACGCGCGTGACGATCGAGGTCGAGGGCGAGACCAAGCCGGCGTGCGTCGCCGACCTCGTGACCCGCGCCTACTTCTGACCGGGCGCGTCTGACTCGATCGAGGCGCGGCGCCACGGGGGTGACGCGTGTCCGGGGGAACGACCGGGTACCAACGGCGTAGACCGGGCCGCGTCGTGGCGGCACCGGGCGAGGAGGTGGTCGCCGTGAGCGCACCCACACCGACGCCGATGCGTCGTCTCCCGGACGCCGACCCGACACAGGCGGTCACGTCCCTCCCCTTCCCTCCCTGGTGGCTCACCGCCACCGATCTCGGGCGGGCCTGGCTCGAGGTGGCCGCCTGGCACGCCGTGCGCCACGTCCTGCCGGAGGGCGACCGTGGCGACGGCCAGCCCGTGCTCGTGCTGCCCGGCTTCATGACCAGCGACGTGACGTGCGCGGCGCTGCGCACCCACCTGCGGCGCCGCGGCTTCCACACCCACCGGTGGACCCTCGGGCTCAACCGCGGGTTCACCGACGACATCCTCGACGGGCTCGTCGAGCGGTTCGACGCGATCCACGCCCGCCACGGCCGCCCGGTCGCGGTCGTCGGCTGGAGCCTGGGCGGGCTCATGGCCCGCTGGCTGGCGCACCTGCGCCCCGACGCCGTCGAGCGCATCGTCTGCCTCGGCTCGCCGTGGCGCCCCGAGGCCGAGATCAACCGCGTGACCGGGGCGTTCCGCGCCGCGCAGCGGACCTGGGGCTTCTCGGCCGACACCGACGAGATCCTCGACCTCATCCGGCAGCCGGTGCCGGTGCGGTCGGTCGCCCTGTACTCGCCGTGGGACGGCCTGCTGCACGGCGACGGCTGCCGGCAGGACGAGGCCGAGCTCTGCGAGAACGTCGTCGTCCCCGGCGGCAGCCACTGCGGGCTCACCCACAACCCGGCTGCGCTGCTCGCCCTCACCGACCGGCTCGAGACGCCGCTGGACGACTGGCGGCCGTTCAGCTGGACCCGCGCGCTGGCCGACGCGGTGGGCGGCCGGCGCCCCGCCGCACGGCGCGGGACGGCCCCGGCGGAGGCCGCGGCGGCGGCCTGAGTACCCGGTCGGTAGCGCACGACCGACCGAGACGGGGATCTCACTCCGGCCGGCCGCGGCAGGGTGTACGACGGTCGGTAGGAGGTGAGCATCAATGGCTGATGTCTCCCGGCTGCCGTGGGCGATCACCGACCACTGGGACTGGCAGCGCCACGCCGCGTGCCGCGGCATGAACTCCGAGGTGTTCTTCCACCCCGACGGCGAGCGCGACCCCCGTCGCAGCGAACGCGTCGCCGCGGCGGCGCGGATCTGCGCGGGGTGCGCGGTCCGCGAACCCTGCCGCGAGTGGGCCCGCCGCGTCGCCGAGCCCTACGGGGTGTGGGGCGGCGAGAGCGAGCAGGAACGTCGTGAGCACCTGGCCCGCGACCGGCAGGACCGCACGGCGTGAGGGGGCCCGGTCCGGCCGGCGTGGCAGGCTGATCGCCATGGACGCGCCGGCGGCGTGGGCCCGGGGTCGCCTCCCGGACGGTGACGGTCGCGTGGTGTCGCTCGACATCAACGGGCACGCCCTGGACTGCCTCGTCCCCGCGGGCGACGGGGCGCCCGAGGGCGCGACGTCGTTCGGGCTGCTGGCCGCCGCGCTGTCGTCGTGCACCGCGATGTCGGTGCGCACGTTCCTGCAGCGCTTCGGCCTGCCGCAGGCCACGGTCGAGGTCGACGTGGCGCTGGAGTCCGGCCCCTCGCCGGTGCTGCACCGGCGCGTGGGCCTGGCCGTCGACCTCGACCCGGACGCCCGGGCGCAGCTCGCGGCCGTGGTGGACGGCACCCCGGTGACCGTGCTGCTGCGCGACGCGATCGTCATCGTCACGCGTCTGGAGGTCGGCGCCCCCACGGCGTGAGGGTTGGCGTGCGCGTCAGGCGGGCCCGGCGCCGGGCTCGTCGAGCAGCGTGTGCAGCCGGACGATCAGCCCGTCGTCGACCAGGGCGATGTCGGTGCCGGTGACCACCGGCGTGCCGTCCTCGGGGCCGAAGCTCCAGGTCAGCACCCCGAGGTCGCCGGACACCCGCACCGGCCCGGTGAGGCGGAAGACGAAGCCGGGCGCGTCGGCCAGCAGCGCGGCGACCTTGGCGTCGACCGCGTCGCGGCCCCGGACGGACCCCTCGGGGTCGTGGAACAGCACGTCGGCGCCCAGCACCGTGGCCATGGCGGCCCGCCGCCGGTCGCCGTCGCGCTCGCCGAACACCTCGAGGAGGTTCCGCCGCAGGACTTCGTCGACACCGGCCACACCGCGATCATGCTCGGGTGCGGCGGCGCCGCGTCAGCGGGGGGACACCGCGGTGAAGACGCGGTGCGCCACCGCCTTGACCTGGTCGGGCAGCAGGCCGTTGACCGCCGCCTGGGCCTTCACCCACGACGAGCCGCCGACCACGGCCGTGCGCCCGGCGGCGAGGGCGGCGTAGCCCTGGGCCGCGACCTTCGCGGGGTCGTCGACCGCCGAGCGGGCCAGCAGCGTGCCCTCGAGCCCGGCGCGCCGGAAGAAGTCGGTGTTGGTGGGGCCGGGCATCAGCGAGGTGACGGTGACGCCGGTGCCGCGGGTCTCCTCGGCGAGGGCCTCCGCGAGCGACTGCACGAACGACTTCGAGGCGTTGTACACCGGCTGGCCCGGGCCGGGCATCGTCGACGCGATCGACGAGGTCAGCAGCAGCCCGCCGCGCCCGCGCGCGGTCATGTCCGAGAGCACCAGGTACGCGAGGTGCGTGGTCCCGCGGACGTTGATGTCGATCAGCCGCAGCTGGTCGGCGACGGGGGCGTCGAGGAAGTTGCCGCCCTGCCCGACGCCCGCGTTGAGCGCGGCGGCGTCGACGGGCCGGGGGAGGGCGTCGTAGAGGTGCCGCACCCCGTCCTCGGTGGCGAGGTCGGCCTGGACGGCGACGACCTCGACGTCGTGCTCCGTGCGCAGGGTGTGGGCGGCCTCCTCGACGAGCTGGTCCTCGGCGTTGACGACGAGGTCGTGGCCGTGGCGGGCGAACTCGTGCGCGAGCTCGAGGCCGATGCCGCGCGAGGCGCCGGTGACGAGGGCGAGCGGTCGTGGTGAGGGCATGGTGGGGCGTACCCGGTGCGACCCTGGCCCCATCCGCACCGCGCGGGCAGGATGCGGACCATGGCCCTCGAACAGCTGTCCATGCTGGTCGGTGGCACACCGACCGGTGCGATCTCGGGACGGACCTTCGCCTCCGAGAACCCCTACACCGGGCAGCCCTGGGCCGAGATCCCCGACGGCGGGCCCGAGGACGTCGACGCGGCCGTCGCCGCCGCCCGGGCCGCCCTCGACGGCGAGTGGGGGGCGATGACGGGGTTCGCCCGCGCGGCCTGCCTGCGCCGGCTGGCCGACCTCATCACCGCGAACGCCGACCGGCTGGCCCGCCTCGAGGTCAACGACTCGGGCAAGCTCTACCGGGAGATGCTGGGGCAGCTCCAGGGCCTGGGCGGCTGGTACCACTACTACGCGGGGCTGGCCGACAAGATCGAGGGCCGCCAGATCCCCAGCCCGAACCCGAACTACCTCGTCTACACCCGCCGCGAGCCCGTCGGGGTCGTCGCCGCCATCACGCCGTGGAACTCCCCGCTGCTGCTGATGAGCTGGAAGGTCGCCCCGGCGCTGGCCGCCGGCTGCACGGTGGTGATCAAGCCGTCGGAGCACGCGCCCTCCTCGACGCTCGGGTTCGCCGAGCTGATCGGGCAGGCCGGCTTCCCCGCGGGCGTGGTCAACGTCGTCACCTCCGGCGACGGGGCGGTCGGCGCGCACCTCGCCGCGCACCCCGGGGTCGACAAGGTGGCGTTCACCGGCTCGACGGCCACCGGGCGCAAGGTCGCCGCGGCGGCCGCGCAGAACCTCCACGCCGCCACCCTGGAGCTGGGCGGCAAGTCGCCGCAGGTCGTGTTCGCCGACGCCGACCTGCAGGCCGCGGCCAACGGCCTCGTCGCCGGCGTCTTCGCCGCGACGGGGCAGACGTGCATGGCCGGCTCCCGGCTGGTGGTGCACGCCGACGTCCACGACGAGCTCGTGCGCCTGGTGGCCGAGCGCGCCTCGCAGATCAAGCTCGGTGACCCGTTCGCCGCCGACACCGAGATGGGGCCGGTGGCCAACGGCCCGCAGTACGAGAAGGTGCTGGGCTACCTCGCCACCGCCCGCGACGAGGGCGCGACCATCGCCTACGGCGGCGCGTCGGAGGAGTCGCTGGGCGGCTACTTCGTCCAGCCCACGGTGCTCTCGGTGCGCCCGACCGACACCGTGTTCCGCGAGGAGGTGTTCGGGCCCGTCCTGGCGGCGGTGACGTTCACCGACGAGGACGAGGCGGTGAAGCTCGCCAACGACACGCCCTACGGGCTCGCCGGCGCGGTCTGGACGAAGGACGTGCACCGCGCACACCGCGTCGCCGCGCGGATCAGGGCGGGGACGATCTGGATCAACGCCTACCGCGTCGTCGCGCCCAGCGTCCCGTTCGGGGGCTTCGGCGACTCCGGGCTCGGCCGCGAGAACGGGGTCGACGCGGTGGACGCCTACCTGGAGACGAAGGCGGTGTGGGTGGAGCTCTCCGGCGGCACCCGCGACCCGTTCACCCTCGGCTGAACGCTCCCGGCGGGCGGGCGCCCTCGGCGTGCCGGGCGGCCTTGACCGTCTCGGGGGTCGCGCGGTTGTCGGCGGCCTGCTGCCGGGTCGCCTCGTCGCCCCCGACCACCTGGTCGTCGCCGGCGAACAGGGCGTCGATGCCCTGGCGGGCGACCAGGACGCGGTCGTTCTTCCAGCTGTTGTCGCCGTACGGCGTGTCGCCCATGCCCGCCCGGTGGTGGAAGGAACTCCGAGTCGGTGGCGCCGGGCAGCAGCGCGGTCACGGTGAGCCCTGCGTGGCGCACCTCCTCGCGCAGCGACTGGGCGAACGCGAACCCGAACGCCTTGCTCGGCCCGTAGACGGTCTCGTAGGGCGTCGGGGTGGTCGCCGAGATCGACGACGTGACGAGGATGCGGCCCGGCCCTGCGCCAGCATCGCGTCGGTCACCCGCTTGGCGAGGTGCACCAGCCCGGTGACGTTGACCGCGACGACGCGCAGGTGCTCGTCGAGGTCGGAGTCGGCGAACGCGCCGCCCGCCCGATGCCGACGTTGAGGCAGGCCACCTCGACCGGGCGCCCGAGGGCGGCGACGGAGTACGAGGGCGAGGGGACGTGTCTCGGTCACCGGGCCGGGCTGCCCGTGCGGGCCGCGCGGCACGCCCCCGATCTCGTCGACCAGGAGGTGGGCTAGGAGGTGTGGGCCTTGCCCACGGCGGCGGCGACCTCGTCGAACACCTCGGCGAGACGCTCGGGCGCGCCCTTGCTCTTGAGACCCCGTGCACCGGGGCTCGGGCCCACGACGGTGGAGAGTCCGGAGTCGCCGCAGGTCAGCGCCCACGCGTCACGGGCGACCGTGCCGAGCAGCGCGATCACCTGGAGGCGGGGGAGGAGCTCGACCAGGCCCGGGAGCCACGCCGCGCCCTTGCGCACGTGGGGCGACGTCGGCTGACTGGTGCCCTTGGGCAGCGGCGCCGGCACGGCGTTCCAGAGCATGATCCGGTCGAAGGCGAGCCCGACGCGCACGCAGTGGTCGAAGCACACCGCCGAGGCGTCGTCCTGGTTCTCCAGCGAGAGCAGGCCCGACCCGTCGAGCGAGCTCTCCGAGACCCGGGCCGGATGGGAGAACACGAACAGCACCTCGGCCTCGGTGCCCCCGTGGCCGGGGTCGGGGTAGGGGACGTCCCCGGGGGACAGCTCGTAGGCCGCGGCCACCTGGTCGGCGTAGGCGACCAGCGGCGCCACGTGCGGCAGCTGCAGGTCCCGTCGCTTCATCCGGACGTGGACCCAGTCGTTCGCACCCTTCTGCACGCTCCCCAGCCTCCCACGGCGGCCTCCGCGCTCTCGCGGCACGGTGGCGGCCCGGGGTCAGGGACGGGTCGGCCAGCCGTCCGGCCGGGCCGAGACGACCGTCAGCCCGAGGGCGCGGAGCTGCTCGAGGACGCCGTGCAGGTGGGCGTCGTCGACGACGTCGCCGCGCAGGACCGTCCCGGCCGGGGCGTCCTCGAGCACCATGTCGCAGAAGGCGTCGCGCGCAGCCGCGGGCACGGCGGGTTCGACCCGGAACTCCCAGCGGCGGCGGTCCGTCATCGCCCGAGCGTGGGGGCGCGCCCGCCGGCGTCCCTCATCCGTCGAGGGTCATTCCCGGGGCAATCCGCGCCCTGGGCGGCGCGAACGGGCGAGCCGCGCGGGCGGAATGCCCGCTGGTGCTCGTCGCGGAGGCCCAGTACCGTGACGGACAGTAGTCCTCGCTGTTCAGGTACAGCATGATCGGGGACAGCCGCGTCGACACCACGGCGGGAGGGTCATGTTCCACGTCCCCCCGTCGAAGGTGACGCCGCCGCCGGTGCCGCCCGAGCACATCCGCCGGCCCGGGCTGGAGGCCGCGCTGGAGCGCGGCACCGACGCGGCGCTGACGCTGGTCTGCGCCCCGCCCGGTTCCGGGAAGACCTCGCTGCTCGCCGCGTGGGTCGCGTCCACGCGGGGCCCGCCGACCGCGTGGGTGCGCCTCGAACCGGAGGACACCGACCCGCGGCGGCTGTGGGCCGCCGTGCTGGCCGCCCTGACGGCGCTGCCGGGGGTGCCGCCGTCGAGCCGGCTCCACCGCCTCGTGGTCTCCCGGGCGACGGTCGAGCTGGACTTCGTGGGCGAGCTGCTCGAGGGGCTCGCGGCCCTGCCCGACGGGGTCCGGCTCGTCCTCGACGACGTCCAGCACCTCGACCGTCCCGCCGCCCGGCACGGGCTGGAGATGCTCGTGCGCGGCCCGCCTCCCGGCCTCCGGCTCGTGCTCTCCGGCCGCCGCGACCCGCCCCTGCCGCTGCCCCGGCTGCGTCTCCAGGAGCGGCTCCGCGAGGTCCGCACCGAGCAGCTGCTGTTCACCCGGCCGGAGGCGGCGGCGCTGCTGGGCCGGGCGGGGCTGCGGCTCACGCCGCCCCAGGTCGACGCCCTGCACGAGCGCACCGGCGGCTGGGTCGCGGGCCTGCGGCTCGCGGCGGTGTCGCTGCGCGGACACCCCGACCCGGACCGCTTCCTCGCCGAGTTCTCCGGCGACGAACGCCCGGTGGCCGACTACCTGGTCGACGAGGTGCTCACCGGCCTCGCGCCGGAGCAGCGGGAGACCCTGCGCCGCGTGAGCGTCGCGCGGGCCCTGCCGGCGGGTCTCGCCGTCGAGCTCGCCGGTCGCGACGACGCCGCCGACGTGCTGGACGACCTCGTGCGCAGCACAGGCCTCGTCACCGGCACCGGCGCCCCGGGGGCGGAGTACCGGGTGGCCGAGCTCCTGCGCTCGCACCTCGTCGCCGATCTTGGCCGGCACGGTCCGGAGCTGGTGGCCCGGACGCACCGGCGCGCCGCGGACTGGTGGTCCGCGCAGGGCCGGCCCGTGGAGGCGCTCGCCCACGCGCGGTGGGCCGGCGACGCCGGGTTCCTCGCCGACCTGCTGGGCCGCTGGGCGCCGCGGCTCGTGGGCGTCGGCGAGCTCGACGCGCTGGACCGGGCGGCGGCCGCGCTGGACGCCGACGCCGGCGCCGAGCCTTGGGCGGGCGCGACCGTCGCCCACGTCCACGCCCGGCAGGGGAGGCCCACAGAGGTGCGGGCGGCCCTGCGCCGGGCTCGGCGGGCGGCACCGCGCGGGGCCGACGCCCTCGCGTTCCGCACCGCCACCGAGCGCCTGGTCGGCCTGCGCGGCGGCACCGGTGCGTGCCCCGAGGAGGCCGACGCGGCCGCGGACCCGGCCCTCGCGGCCCTGGTCCACCTCGGCCGCGGGACGATCGGCGTGGTCCGCGATGACGGGCGCGCGGCCGTCGGGGAGCTGGAGCGCGGCCTCGGGCTCGCGGCGCGCCACGGGCTCGGCGCCCTCGAGCGGCAGGCGCGGTGCCTGCTCGCGGCCGCCCGGTGGTCGGTCGGCGACGTCGCCGGAGCCGCCGTGGACGCGGCCGCCGCGCTCGACGGCGTGACGGGCGAGGAGGACACGCCCTGGACCGCGGTGGCCCGGGCGGTCGCCGCGCACGTCGCGGTGCTGCGCGCCGACCCCGACGCCGCCCTCGGCATCCTGGCCGGCGCGACGACGGCCGCGGACGCGGCGCTGCCCCCGGCCCTGCGCTTCGCGCTGCGCACCGCCGCCGGGGGCGCGCTGGTGGACGGCGCCGACCGCGAGGCGGGCCTGCTCGCGCTGCAGGCGGCGCGCGCGGAGCTCGGCGGCGTCCGGGCCCCGGCCGCCGTGGAGATCACCGCGGCGCTCCTGGAGCACGACGCCGCCTCCTTGCTCGGCCACCCGGCCGCCGGCGCGAGCGTCGCGGGCTGGCTGGCGTCGCGCCGCCCGGGGTGCCCGGAGCTGCACCTCGTCCGGGCCCGGACCGCCGCCGGGGCCGGGGACGACCACGCGATGCGGCACGCGGTGGCCCCGCTGCTGCCGGGCGGCCTGCCCCCGGGTCCCGCGCCGACCCTCGTCGAGGCCTGGCTCCTGGAGACCCGCGGGCGCCTGGCCCGCCGTGACCGCCCCGGCGCCCGCCGCGCCCTGCGCACCGCGCTCGACCACGCCCTGCCCCTCGACGCCCGGCGGCCCTTCGTCCACGCCGGCGACGCCGTGCGCGCCCTGCTCGTCGACCAGCTGGTCGGGGGCGGGGACCGGGCCGCGTTCGTCGCCCGGACCCTCGCCGCGCGGGCCGGCGGCGCGCCGGCCCCGTCCGGCCTCAGCTCCCGCGAGCACGACGTGCTCACCCGGCTGCCGTCGCTGGAGAGCCTCGACGAGATCGCCGAGGACCTCGACGTCTCGATCAACACCATCAAGAGCCACGTCCGCGCGATCTACGGCAAGCTCGGCGTCAGCACGCGCCGCGAGGCCGTCCTGACCGCGCACGAGCAGGGCCTGCTCCGGTGAGCCGGGCGGCTCCGGCTCCGCCCGGGGGCCACCTCATCCCCGGCGGAGGACGCCGTCTCGTCCCGCCGGGCGGGACCGTGCCCGCCATGGTCCGCATCCCCGCGCGCAAGATCGCGGTGCCCGAGCTCCCGCCCTGGTCGGTGCCGCGTGACCGGCTCGCGAGGCCGGGGGAGGACGCCGCCGCCGGGACACTCGTGGCCGTGATCGCGCCCGCGGGGACGGGCAAGACGACGCTCGTCGCGCAGTGGGCGCGCCACGACCCGCACCGGCGGACCGCGTGGGTCGACCTCGACCCGGACGACACCGACCCCCGGCGGCTGTGGGCGGCGGTGCTCGCGGCCGTGGCCGCCGTCGGCGCGATCCCGCCCGGCGGGGTTCCGGAGCGCCTGCTGGCCCGGCTCGACGCGGGGCCCGGCGGCGACGGCGAGGACCTCACCGACGAGGTCCTCGACGTGCTCGACACCCTGCGTCCCGCCGTCCGCCTGGTCCTCGACGACGTCGACGCCCTGGCGGGCTCCCGGGCGGGCACCGGGGTCCTCGCCCGCCTGGTGCGCCGGAGCCCGGCGGGGGTGCAGCTGGTGGTCACCGCGCGCTCGGAGCCGCCGCTCGGCCTGCCCCGGCTGCGCCTGGAGGGCCGGCTCGTCGAGCTGGGCGCCGACCGGCTGCGCCTCACCCCCGCGGAGGCGGGCGCCCTGCTCGAGGCGTCGGACGTCCGCCTCGCCCCCGACGACCTGGCCGTCGTGCACCACCGGACCGAGGGCTGGGCGGCCGGACTGCGACTGGCCGCCCTCGCGCTGCGGGGCCGCGCCGACCCGGACGCCGTCGGGCACTTCACGGGCGAGGAGCGCTCCGTCGTCGACTACCTCGACGCCGAGGTGCTCGAGCCGCTGCCGGACGCCGCCCGCACCCTGTTGCAGGAGCTGAGCGTGTGCGGGCACCTGCCCGTGGCGCTCGCCGCCGCGCTCACCGGGCGCGCCGACGTGGGCCACGCGCTCGAGGAGCTGGTCCACGCCGGGGCGATGGTCGAGCGGGTCGGGCCGGCGGAGTACCGCCTCCACGGCCTCCTGCGCGCCCACCTGGCGGCGGACCTCGAGCGGCACCGGCCGGCGCGCCATCGCGCCCTGCACGCGGTCGCGGCGCGCTGGTGGACGGCGCGGAGCGAGACCGCGCACGCGCTGCGCCACGCCGAGCGGGCGGGCGACTCGGTGCTGAGCGCGGCGATCCTCCGCCGGGCCGGGGTCCCGCTCCTGCTCGACGGCGACGTCCCGCTCGTGCGCCACGCCCTCGCCGTCGTCGGCCTGCCCGCACGGCGGGCGGACCCCCGCCTGGCGCTGACCGCCGCCCTCGCCGACCTCGAGTCCGGCGACGTCGACGCCGCCGCGACGGAGCTGGCGCGGGCGCGCGACGCGTGGCCGGCGCGGCCGGACCGGTCGCTCGCGGCGCTGCGCGCCGGCACCGAGCTGCTGGCGGCCGGGCGCGGTGTGCCGACCCCGAGTCCGGCCGGGACGCACCCGGGGGAACCGGTGGACCCGGAGCTGGCGGCCCTCCTGCACGCCGGGCGCGCGGCGGCGCTGCTCGGCGGCGACGGAGCCGGGGCGCTCGAGGAGACCGGGCGGGCGACGACGCTGGCCCGGCGGCACGGCTTCGCCGCGCTGGAGGTGGCGGCGCTGACGTTGCGCGCAGCCGCCCTGTGCGGCGAGGGCGACCTGCGGGCCGTGATCGCCACCGCGGACGAGGCGCGGGCCGTGGCCACGCGGGCCGGACGCGGCCGGTCGGGGTGGACCGCCCGCGCCGCGGCGCTGGCCGCCTACGCCGATCTCCTGCGCGGCGACGCCGGGAGCGCCCGGGCGCGGTGCGCCGAGGCGCTCGGCGGCGGGGACCCGCCGGCGCCCGGGACCGCGCCCGAGGCCCTCTACGCCCTGCACGTCGTGCACGGCACCGCGCGGGGCGACGGGGGAGGGCGCGACGAGAGGACGGCCGGCCTCGCCGAGGCGCGCGCGGCCCGCCACGCCCTCGGCGCGGCCCCGCTGCCGCCGGGGCTGGCGAGCTCCCTGGCCGCGCTCGAGCACCGCACGGCCCTGCGCCTGGGCGACCACGGCGCCGCCGCCGAGGTGCTCGCCTGGCTCGCGGGACGGCTCGGGGAGACCGCGGACGTCGTCCTGATGCGCGCCTGGGCCGAGGTGGCCGCCGGTCGTCCCGCGGCGGCGCGCACGCTGGCCGCCCCGCTGCGGGCCGCCGGGTGCCGGGGCCGCCGGCTCGTCGAGCTCGACCTCCTCGACGCCGAGGCGGCGCTGTCCGACGGCGACGACCGCGCCGGGCACGTCGCGCTGACCGCGGCCCTCGGACGCGCGCAAGGCCTCGACCTGGTGCGGCCCTTCGGGGACGCCGGGCCGCGCGCCCGCGCGGCGCTGCCGGCCCGGCTCGTGACGTCCACGCCGTACGACGCGCGCGTCGCGGCCGCCTGCGCGGCGGGACCCGCGGACGCCACGCCGCTGAGCGAGCGGGAGATGGTGGTGCTCGCGCTGCTGCCGTCGCTGCTCAACGCCCCGGCGATGGCCGAGGAGCTGATCGTCTCGGTCAACACCGTGAAGACGCAGATCCGGTCGATCTACGCCAAGCTCGGGGTCTCGACGCGTCGCGAGGCGGTGTCCCGGGCGCACGAGCGCGGGCTGCTCCTCTGAGGGTCCGCCCGTGCACCTGGCCGTTCACCTGGACGGGATGAGGGACCGGACCGGTCGCGGAGAGCAGGCTCGGACCCGGTGGGTGACCGTCGGGGCCGCCTCCCGGGCGAGGAGGACGGTCGTGTCGGGACGCTTCGAGATCCGGGTCAGTGGTCGCCTCTCCGAGCGGGTCCGGGCCGCGTTCCCGGGGATGGACGTCGAGGACGTGCCCGCGGAGACCGTGATCTCCGGGCGGGCGCGCGACGAGGACGAGGTGCACGGCCTGCTCAGCCGCATCCAGTCGCTCGGCCTGCAGGTGGTCTCCCTGCGCCAGACCCCGGGCGACGCCGGCGAGGGCCCGCACCAGCCCTGACCGACCCTGCACGCGCCGGAGCCCCCGTCCGCATCGGCGGACGGGGGCTCCGGCAGGACGTCTCACATCGTGGCGCCGGCCCGCTCGGGCTCGTCGACGTCGCCGAAGACCTCGCGCAGCTGCGCCTCCTGGTCGCTCGAGAGGTTGGTGTGCAGCAGCTCCGCGTGGCTGCCGCGGAAGGCCTCGACGACCTTGTCCGTCACCGCGTTGGACGTCAGCGCGAAGAGCGCCGACGAGCCCGGCGTGACCTTCTCCCGCACGTCCCTGATGAAGTCGTCGTCGATCCCGACGTCGCTCACCGACCCGGCCGCGGCACCCGCCGCCGCACCGATGACGAGGCCGAGCAGCGGCACGAAGAAGATCAGCCCGAAGAGCATGCCCCAGAAGCTGCCCCCGAGGGCGCCGCCGCCGACGAGGCTGTGCAGCTGCCGGGTCTTCGGTCGCTTGCGGTCCTCGGGCCAGGTCACGACGGCCGCGTCGAGCAGGGTGATCAGCTCCTCCTTCTGGAGCCGTTCCAGCGTCGCGAGCGCGTCGTCCGCACCCATCGTGGACGGGAACTTCCAGGCCGTGAGCGTCGCCATCGGTCTTCCTCTCGCGTCGTTCCGCCCCGCGAGCACCGGGACCCGGTGGTGGGCGGCAGACCGACTCTCGGTGCGCCCCCGCCGCCGGTCCTCATCCCCGCGGGGTGACGTCACGCCGGGGGCGCCGACGCCGCCGCGGCGGCGACCCGCCGGCGCGCCTCGTAGCGGGTGGCGATCTCCCCGAGCACGCCGATCAGCAGGCCCCACGAGGCGATGATGAAGAACCACGTGCCGAGCCGGGTCGACGCCGGGTAGAGGAACATGATGCTGCCGAGGACGAAGAACAGGTTGCCGACCAGGCCGATCACGAGGTGCACCCACGGCAGGTCGTGCGCGTGCCGGGCGATGTAGCGCAGGTAGTACCAGATGATCACGGGCCCTCCCCGGGTCGTCGCCTCGCCGCACCGTGCCCCCCGTGGCGCCGCGGCGCGTCACCTGCGCGGGGTGAGGGCCGTCGGGTCACGTCCCGGCGGGCAGCTCCCGGGTGCCGCCGAACACCAGGGCGACCTGCACCGCGACGTCGCCGTACCCGGCGCGGTCGAGCTCCTGGCGCAGCAGCGCGACGTCGGGGCCCGGGGGCGGGCCGAGGACCTCGACCCGGACCCCGTCCGCGGTGTCCGAGACGTCCACGACCTGCCAGGAGCCCGCGGTCGCCCACCGCTCGGCGACGGGGCGCACGCCCGCGAGCGTGGTGCTGTCGGTGAACACCTGGTAGCTGCCCACCCCGAGCGGCACGGCGACGAGCACCACGAAGCCGGCCACGACGGCCACCGTCCCCCGCCCGAGCCGGCCGACGGGGCGGCCGTCGTCCTCGGCGACCGCGCGGAGCCGGTAGGCCGTGAGCAGTGCAGCGCCGGTGGCCACGATGGCGGCGACGTTCGAGGCGAACAGCAGCAGGGCGCCGAGGGCCTGGCCGGGCTCGCCGGACTCGAGCGTCAGCCCGACCACCGCGAGGGGTGGGACGAGCGAGATGGCGATGGCGACGCCGGGCAGCGTGTCCGAGATGTCCGTGCGGACCAGGGCGAAGGCGCCCACCAGCCCGGTCGCCAGGGCGCCGACCAGGTCGATGAGGTCGGGGCTGACCCGCGAGGCGACCTGGGAGTTCGTGGCGGCGACGACCGGCTCCGGCACGAGGAGCCCGAGCAGGTAGCCGAGGACCACCACGAGCGCGGCGCCGAGCAGGACCGTGGTGACGCCGCGGACGATCCGCGCCCGGTCGGCCAGCACGACGGCGAGCGCCGTGCCGAGGATGGGGGTCATGAGCGGGGCGACGATCATCGCCCCGATGACCGTGGCGTCGGAGTCCTCGACGACGCCGGAGCCGGCGATGACGGCGGCCAGGGTCAGCAGCACCCAGAAGGCCGACTGCTTGCGCCGGCCCTCGACGTAGAGCCGGTCGGTCATCCGGTCGATGTCGGCACCGGACACCCGCGACGCCGTCTCGACCATCGGACGAGCCTCGCCCGGGGATCGACGACCCCGCCTCGCCCGCGCCGGATGAGCGGGCGCGGGAGTCACCTCGCGGGGGTGACGTGGACCGGCGCCCGTGCGGCGAGAGTGGCACCTCGCCCCCGCGACGCGGGGGCCGGACGAGGAGGACGACGTGACCGACACGGACGGGCTGCGCAAGAAGGGCCGCACCCCCACCTTCGGGGCGCAGGCCGCGTACCTGCAGGAACCCGCGGGATACGGGTCCGACACCGACGACTGGACCGGCTGGATCCGCTTCGCCGGGATCATGATGATCCTGCTGGGGGTCTTCCAGCTCATCGAGGGGCTCGTGGCCCTGTTCAGCCCCACCTACTTCCTGGTGGGCGAGGAGGGCGTGGTCCTGTCGCTGTCGTTCAGCTCCTGGGGCTGGACGCACCTGTTGCTCGGGGTGCTGATCCTGGCGGCCGGGTTCGGGGTGATGGCGGGGCAGGTCTGGGCCCGCGCGGTCGGGATCGTGCTGGCGGGTCTGAGCGCGATCGCCAACCTGGTGTTCATCGCGGCCTACCCGATCTGGTCGGTCATCATCATCGCCGTGGACGTCGCCGTGATCTTCGCGCTGGCCACCAACCGCCGCGGCGCGCCGGCCCCGGAGGCGTAGGACGCCCAGGCCGCGCTGGGTCGACCACCTCGTACGGGCCGCGTGGCGGTACACCGAGCGCCACGGTGACCACTACGCGGCCGCGGTCACGTACTTCAGCGTGGTCGCGCTCGTGCCGATGCTGATGATCGGGTTCGCCGTGGCCGGGTCCGTGCTGCTCGGCGACCCGGAGCTGCTGGCCGAGCTCCGACGGTCCGTCACCGCCGCGGTGGGGCCGGGGCTCGCCGCCACGGTGGACCAGATCGTGACGGAGGCGATCCGGCAGCGGGAGACCGTCGGGCTCCTGGGCCTGCTGCTCGCCGGCTACACGGGGCTCGCCTGGATGTACCGCGTGCGCGAGGCCCTGTCCGCCCAGTGGGGGCAGCGCACCGCGGGACCGCCGTACCTCGCCGGCGCGATCTCCGACGCCGCGGCGCTGATCGGCTTGGGCCTGGTGCTGGCCGTCTCGCTCGGGCTCGTCGTGCTGGGCCAGACCGTCAGCGCCACGGTGGCCGGCCCGGAGGGGGCGGGCTGGGCCCGGACGGCCGCCGCGGCGACGGTGGTGCTGGGGGTCTCGTTCGTCGCGAACCTGGTGGTGCTGCTCTGGGCAATCGCCCGGCTCCCGCGCGAACGACTCCCGCTGCGCCGCGCGGTCCGGCCCGCCCTGCTGGCCGCCACTGGCTTCGAGGTCATCGAGCAGGGCGGGGCCGTGTACCTCGGCTGGGTCACCGGCTCCCCGGCCGGACTCGTCTTCGGGCCGGTCCTCGGGCTGCTGGTCGCCATCTACCTGGGCGCGCGCGTCGTCCTGTTCGCGACGGCGTGGGCCGCGACCCGCCGATCGGTCCCGGCGCCCCACGCGATCACCAGCGACGGGCGAGGGACGCCGCACGTCGCGGCGCCACGATGAGGAGCATGGGAGACCGCGCCGACGCCGGCACCCCGGCCCGCACCCCGGCCACCACCCCGTCACCGCCCGCGGCGCCGCTCGAAGCGGCCGCGGTGGTGCGGGAGCGCGGGTACCTCGTCCTGCTGCTCGTGGCCGCCGGCCTCGGCGTGCCGGTGGCCGCGGCCTCCTACGGGTTCATCGTCCTCATCGGCCTGGCCCACCGGTCGCTCTACGAGGACCTGCCCCGGGCCCTGGGCCTGGACGGCGCGCCCGCCTGGTGGCCGGTGCCGTGGCTGGTGCTCGCCGGCGTCCTCGTCGCGCTCGTCGTCCACCGGATGCCGGGCCACGGGGGACACGTGCCGATCGACGGGTTCCAGACCGGGTCCTTCCCGTCGCCCCGTGAGCTCCCGGGCGTCGTGCTGGCCGCGCTCGTCTCGCTGGCCGCGGGCGCGGTGATCGGCCCGGAGGCGCCGCTGATCGCTCTCGGGGGTGGGCTCGCTGCCCTCGCCGTCCGGCTCGCGCGGCGCGACCCCGCCCCGCGGGTCCTCGCGGTGGTCGCCTCGGCGGGCGCCTTCGCGGCGATCAGCACGCTGTTCGGCTCGCCGCTGCTCGGGGCGTTCCTGCTGATGGAGGCGGCCGGGCTGGCCGGCGCGACCCTGGGGCTCGTGCTCGTCCCGGGCCTGCTCGCGGCCGGCGTCGGGACGATCATCTTCGTGGGCCTGGACTCCTGGACCGGCCTCGGCGCCGCCTCGCTGGCCATTCCCGGCCTGCCCCCGGCGGGCAGCCCGACGCTCGCCGAGTTCGTCTGGGCGGTGCTGATCGGCCTCGCCGCCGGAGTGGCGGGCACCGCGATCCGCCGCGCCGGCGGGCGGCTGCGGGGCCCCGTGGAGCGCCGGCCGCTGCTCGCGGTGCCGGTGGCCGGCCTGGCCATCGGGCTCCTCGCGGGCGCCTACGCCCTGCTCACCGGCCGCGGGGTGACCGAGGTCCTCTTCTCCGGGCAGGACACCATCGGGCCGCTGCTGCAGACGGGCGCCACGCTGCCCGTCGCCGTGGTGGTGGCCCTCCTGGTCGCCAAGGGCCTGGCCTACTGCCTGTCCCTGGTCGCGTTCCGCGGTGGCCCCGTCTTCCCCGCGATGTTCCTGGGCGCGGCCGGCGGTCTCGCGCTCGCCGCGCTGCCAGGTCTCTCGCCGCTGGCCGGCGCGGCGATGGGGATCGGGGCGATGTGCACGGTCATGCTGCGGCTGCCGCTCACGTCGGTCCTGCTCGCCACCCTGCTGCTCGCGGAGAACGGACTCGTGCTCATGCCCGTGGTCATCGTCGCGGTGGCCGTCGCCTACGTCGTCGGGCTCCGGCTCACCCCGGTCCCGGCACCCACGCCGGCGGCCCCGTCCGCCGGGCCCTCGACGTGAGCCCCGAGTCGCCGTCCCGCCGCCGGGTCGCGCTGAGCATCGTCCGGTCGATCGCGACCGTGGTCGTGCTCGTCGTCGTCTACTACGCGCTGCCGCTGCGCGGGGAGGCCGAGAGCGGGGCGCTGGTCCTCTTCATCGGCGGCCTCGTCCTGCTGGGCGTGCTGATCGTCTGGCAGCTCCGGGCGATCGTCCGCGCCCGGCACCCCGTCCTGCGGGCGGTCGAGGCCTTCGCCAGCGCGATCCCGCTGTACCTGCTGATCTTCGCGTCGATCTACGTGCGGCTGGAGACGGCCCGGCCCGGCGCGTTCTCCGAGACGCTGACCCACACCGACGGCCTCTACTTCACGATGACGGTCTTCGCCACGGTCGGCTTCGGGGACATCGCCCCCGTCACCGGTCCGGCCCGGGTCCTGGTGACGATCCAGATGGTGGGGAACCTGCTGGTGCTGGGGCTGCTGGGACGCTCGGTGCTCGAGGCGGTGCGTCGGGGCCAGACCCGTCAGGGGCGGACGCCGCCGGCGTGACCGTCCGGGCCACCACCAGCAGGTGGCCCACGAGGGCGCCGCCCAGCATCACGACGCTGAACGCGACGAACCACGAGAGCATGACGAAGACGATCCCGAGGGGCCCGTACTCGCGGTAGTGCAGCGTGATCGCGGGCGAGAGCACGATGTCCGCGCCGAGCCGCAGCCCCACGAGCCCGATCCCGGTGACGACGGCGCCCGGCAGCAGGGGCCGCCACCCGACCCGGCCCCCGAGCAGCAGGTACTGCGTCCACCACGCCCACCCGACGGCCAGCGGCGTGCCCAGGGCCAGCAGGGCGACGAGCCAGGCCACACCGGAGAGCAGCGGGTCGACGAGAGCGGCGACGAGGACCACCGCGACGGCGCCGGCGAGCCACAGCAGGGGCCGGCCCATCGAGCGCAGCCCGCCGCGGGGGAGACCCCAGACGAGCTCGTAGGCGCGCTGCAGCGCCATTGGCCAGCGCACGGTGAGGACGACGGTCAGCGTGGCCCCGATCCAGGTCGAGGCGTTGCGCACGGTCGTGCGGCTGGGGAAGAGCTGCTGCAGGTCGTGCGTCGCCCCGGGTGTCAGCCCGAGACGCAGGGCGAAGCCGCCCACGGCGCCGTCGTCCCGGCCCAGGGGCAGGACCGCGGCGAGCGTGACGAGCGCGGGGATCACCAGCATCAGCGCCATCGCGGCCAGGATCAGTGCCTGCTTGGTCAGCTGGACCTCGACGACGCGGCGCTGCAGGCGTCCGGCGGTCGACGCCTCGAAGCGCTCGCGGGTCCGGCGGATCCGCTCCCGGGTGCCCGGGGCGTCGGCGGGGGGAGGGACGGGCAGCGTCACGGTGCCTCAGTGCAGTGCGGCCTTGAGCAGGACGATGACCGACCCCACGACCACCGAGCCGAGGGTCCAGGCCACCCGGACCGCCGGGCGCCGTCGGGCGGCACGCCCGGCGAGGATGCTGCACACGGCGAGTGTGCCGACCCCGATCCACAGGGTGATGTCGATGCGCGTGGCGACGGGGAAGCGCAGCAGCGCCGTCACCAGCAGCACGATCCCGGCCGCGAGTCCGGGCACGGCGGCCCAGCAGGTCCGCCGCAGCGCGACGCGGATCTCGTGCGCCGAGGGAGCCGCGGCCCCGGAGAAGGCCTGACCCACCACCTCCGCGTAGGCCTCGGCCAGGAAGATGACGATGCCGGTGCCGCCGACGGTCACCGCCGTCACCCACGGGCCCGGTTCGTGGTCGCCGAGGTAGGCGAGCACCGACATCGCGATGATCGTGCCGTAGACCGCGGACCGGACCCTGCCGGCGAGGCGCTCGCCCGATTCCGTCGGCGGTGGGGCGGTGCGTCCGACCATGGCGGCCACGGCCTCCTCCTGCGTTCGTCGGGTGGCGCTCCGGTGCCGGGAGGTTAGGTCGGACGGCGCCCGCGGTGGCTCACCCCGCGCGGGTGAGACCGGAATGCCCTGGCGTTCCTACCGTCCTGTCCATGTCGACCACGACCGCAGCAACCGGTGCCCCCGCGGCGAGCACCGGTTACGTCGCCCGCGCCGCGCAGGGCATGCCCCGCGGCCTGATGCTCCTGCTCGGCGCCGCCGCCACGGTGATCACCATCGCCGGGCTCCAGCAGGCCGCGTGGCTGATCTCGCCGATCCTGCTGGCGCTGGTCGTCGTCATCGCGGTCAGCCCCGTGCAGTCGTGGCTGCGCCGCAAGGGCCTGCCCGTCTGGATCACGGTCCTGGCCATGATCGTGATCATCTTCGCGGTCATCGTGGGCCTGGTCGCCGTGCTGTTCGCCTCGGTGGGTCAGCTCATCGGGCTGGTGCCCCAGTACTCGGGGCGCATCCAGCAGCTCACGGGCTCGATCACCACCTCGCTCCAGTCGCTCGGCTTCGACCCGTCCCAGGCCCGGGCCACGGCCGGCTCCGCGGACGTCGGCAAGGTCGTGGGCGTGATCGGCGGGATCCTCTCGGACCTCAGCGGGGCGCTCACGAGCATCGTGTTCATCCTCGCGCTGCTGCTGTTCCTCATCGCGGAGGCGAGCGGGGCGGGCCGCCGGATCGCGGCCATCGGCGCCGACCGCCCCCACATGGTCGGCGCCCTGCAGGGCTTCACGTCCGGCACGCGCCGGTACCTGGTGGTCACCGCAGTCTTCGGGCTGGTCGTCGCGGTGCTCGACAGCGTCGCCCTCGCCATCATCGGCGTCCCCCTGGTGGTGCTCTGGGGGCTGCTCTCCTTCATCACCAACTTCATCCCGAACATCGGGTTCATCATCGGCGTCATCCCGCCGGCTGTCCTCGGCCTCTTGGTCGGCGGCTGGCAGATGATGGTCACGGTGCTGGTCGTCTACATCGTCCTCAACGCCGTCGTCCAGTCGCTGATCCAGCCGATGTTCACCGGCGACGCCGTCGGGCTGTCGACCACCATCACGTTCGTCGCGCTGCTGTTCTGGGCGTGGGTCCTCGGGCCCCTCGGCGCCCTGCTCGCCATCCCGGCCACGCTGCTGGTCAAGGCCGTGCTCGTCGACTGCGACCCGAACGCGAAGTGGGTCGACCACCTCATCGGCGCGGCGTCGCCCGAGGAGGCGAAGCACCGCGCGGACGAGCCGGACGAGCCGGACGACCCGGTCGTGGTCCCCGACTCGTCGGACCCGCCGGATCCGGTGGACCCGACCGACCCCCCGGACACGAGCCCCCGCACCGACGGCGGTCCGGTCCACACCGTCCGCGTCTGACCGCGTCATCGCCTCGTCCGGTGACCACGACCCGAAGGACCGAGACCATGACCGCACCAGGACCGGACACCGGCCCCATCGATTACCTCGTCGTCGAGTTCCCGCCCGGGACGATGACCGGCGAAGGGATGCCGCTGCTGCTGGACCTCGTCGATCGCGGACTGATCCGCATCCTCGACCTGGCCTTCGTGACGAAGGGCCAGGACGGCGCGGTCGCGGGTGTCGAGATCGCCGACCTCGACGGCGACGGGGACCTCGACCTGCGCGAGTTCCACGGGGCGTCCTCGGGGCTCCTCGGCGACGACGACCTCCGGGAGGCGGGAGCCGTGCTCGCGCCGGGGACCTCCGCCGCGGTGCTCGTCTACGAGAACGTGTGGGCCGCCCCCCTGGCCGCCGCGTTCCACCGCAGCGGGGCGCAGCTCGTGGCCGGGGGCCGGGTCCCCGTCGACGCCGTGCTCGCCTCGCTCGATGCCGTGACCGACGCGCCCTCCTACACCTGACAGGGGTGGACGACATGCCAGGACTCCTCCGAGGACTCGCCCGTACGGCGATGGTGGCCGGGACGGCGACCGCGGTCTCGAACCGTGTGTCGCGCCGGCAGGCCGGACGGTGGGCCGCGGAGGCCCCGCCGCCGCAGTACGAGCAGGCTCCTCCGCCGCAGTACGCCCCGCCGCCCCCTCCCGCCGGGGGCGGGGGCGGTGGCGGGGACGTCCTCGACCAGCTCCGGCAGCTCGGGGAGCTGCGGACCGCGGGCGTGCTGACCGACCAGGAGTTCGCCGACCAGAAGCGCCGGATCCTCGGCGGCTGACCGGCGGGCACCACGGACGGGCCGGCTACGGCTACGTCATGGAGAACATGCAGGAGAACGCACGGATCCTCGCCGAGCAGCTGCAGGCCACGGGGAGGTTCGAGCTGATCGGCGCCGGGGACGAGCAGCTCCCGCTCGTCGCGTTCCGGCTGGCCGAGCCCGACGGGTACGACGAGTTCGACGTCGCGTGGCAGTTGTCCGCCGAACGGGGCTGGATGGTCCCGGCGTACACGCTGCCCCCCGACGCGCCCGGGCCACTGAGCCGATCCCGATCACCACCAGGAACGTCCGACGAGGAGAACGCATGCCGCAGGACAAGCCGAACATCGTGGTGATCTGGGGCGACGACATCGGCATCTCGAACCTCAGCTGCTACAGCGACGGCCTGATGGGCTACCGCACCCCGAACATCGACCGCATCGCCGAGGAAGGCGTGCGGTTCACCGACTACTACGGCGAGCAGAGCTGCACGGCGGGTCGCGCGGCGTTCATCTGCGGGCAGAACCCCATCCGCACCGGCCTGACCAAGGTCGGGATGCCGGGGGCGACCGTCGGGCTCCAGGCGGGCGACCCGACGATCGCGACCGCGCTGAAGGCGCACGGCTACGCCACCGGCCAGTTCGGCAAGAACCACCTCGGGGACCGCGACGAGCACCTGCCCACCGTCCACGGCTTCGACGAGTTCTTCGGGAACCTCTACCACCTGAACGCCGAGGAGGAGCCCGAGCTCGACGACTACCCCAAGCCCGAGGAGTTCCCGCACTTCCGGGAGCGGTTCGGGCCCCGCGGGGTGATCCACTCGTGGGCGAACGAGGACGGCACCCAGGAGATCAAGGACACCGGTCCGCTGACGCGCAAGCGCATGGAGACCGTGGACGACGAGTTCGCGGAGGCGGCCGGGCGGTTCGTGCGGACACAGGTCGAGTCCGAGAGGCCGTTCTTCCTGTGGTTCAACTCCACCCACATGCACTTCCGGACCCACGTCAAGCCCGAGAGCAAGGGGCAGGCGGGGCGGTGGCAGTCGGAGTACCACGACACGATGATCGACCACGACGCCGTCGTGGGCGGACTCCTCGGCCTGCTCGACGACCTGGGGATCGCCGACGACACGATCGTCGTGTACTCGACCGACAACGGGCCGCACATGAACTCGTGGCCCGACGCCGGGATGACGCCGTTCCGCGGGGAGAAGAACTCCAACTGGGAGGGCGCCTACCGGGTGCCGGCGATGGTGCGCTGGCCCGGGCACGTCCCGGCGGGCCGGGTGCTCAACGGCATCATGAGCCACAACGACTGGTTCCCGACCCTGCTCGCGGCGGCCGGTGTGCCGGACATCGCCGACCAGCTCAAGGCCGGCGCCGAGCTGTCGGGCACGACGTACAAGGTCCACCTCGACGGGCACGACCAGCTCGGCTACCTCACCGGGACGGAGGAGAAGAGCCCTCGCAACTCCTTCTTCTACGTCTCCGACGACGGCGGCCTGACCGCGGTGCGGTTCGACAACTGGAAGCTGGTGTTCCTCGAGCAACGGGCCACCGGCACCCTGCGGGTCTGGGCCGAGCCGTTCACCCAGCTCCGCGTCCCCAAGATCTTCAACTTGAGGCTCGACCCCTACGAGCGCGCCGACATCACGTCGAACACCTACTACGACTGGATCCTCGACCACGCGTGGGTCGCGGTGCCCATGCAGGCGTTCGTCTTCGAGATGATCCAGAGCTTCGCCGAGTTCCCGCCGAGCCAGAAGCCCGCCACCTTCGGTCTCGACGAGGTCCTCGCCAAGCTGACCTCGGGCATGGGCAGCGAATGACGGGCACCGCCCTCCTCAGCTGGAAGGACCGTCCCGCGAGACGCGCGGTGCTCGACTTCGTCGAGCGCACCTGCGGCGACGGGCCCGACGCCGTGCCGGTCGGAGAACGGATCGCCGTCTTCGACAACGACGGCACGCTGTGGTGCGAGAAGCCCATGCCGATCCAGCTCGACTTCATCATCCGTCGCCTCGTGGAGATGGGGGAGGAGCAACCCGATCTCCGCGACCGCCAGCCGTGGAAGGCCTCGCACGAGAAGGACTACGGCTGGTTCGGCCGCGTCATGGACGAGCACTACGCCGGGAACGACGCCGATCTGGGAGTCCTGGCCGCCGGCGTCCTCAGCGCCCACGGGGGTATCAGCGTCGAAGCCTTCGAGGAGCAGGCGGACCACTTCCTGCGCACCGCGCAGCACCCCGGGCTGGGTCGTCCGTACCTGCAGTGCGTCTACGCGCCCATGGTCGAACTGATCGGCCACCTGCAGGCCAACGAGTTCTCCTGCTACATCGCCTCGGGCGGTGGGCGCGACTTCATGCGGCCGATCAGCCAGGACACCTACGGCATCCCGCGTGAGCGCGTGATCGGCAGCAGCACCAGCTTCTCCTACTCCGGGGACGAGCACGGCGGGACGATCACCCGCAAGCCGGAGGCCGACTACCTCGACGACGGGCCGGAGAAGCCCGTCCGCATCTGGAACCGCACCGGACGCCGCCCCCTGCTCGCCGCGGGCAACTCCAACGGGGACGTCCCGATGCTCGAGTTCACCCAGCACGCCGACAAGCCCACGCTGCGGCTCCTCGTCCTCCACGACGACGCCGAGCGCGAGTTCGCCTACACCCGCGGGGCGGAGACGGCGCTCCGTCGTGCCGAGGCCGAGGGCTGGACGGTCGTCAGCATCGAGAACGACTGGACCACCGTCTTCCCGGCCTGACTCCGCCCCTCAGAGCAGGCCGAGCTCCCGGGCGCGGCGCACCGCGTCGCGGCGCCCGTCGGCGCCGAGCTTGCGGTACACCGCGCGCTGGTGGGTCTTCACGGTGTTGACCGAGACGTAGAGCGCGGCGGCGATCTCGGTGTTCGCCAGCGAGCTCGCCAGGTAGCGCAGGGCGAGGCGTTCGCGCTCGGTCAGGGGGTCGACGACGCCCGCGGTGTCGCGCGTCGGGGTCGGCCGGCCGAGGAGCTCCAGGGCGAACCCGCCGGCGGCGGTGCCGCGTTCGAGGCGCCGCGCCAGCAGCGGGGCGAGGTCCGGCTCGGCGAGGAACGGGCGGCGCAGGCCGTGCGGGGCGGCGGCGACCAGGGCGTCCTCGAGGAGGTCCGCCGCCCGGTCCTCGTCGCCGGCCTCGTCCGCGAGCAGCGCGCCGACGACCCCGGCGTCGACACGGGTGCGCACCGCGTCCCCGCGGACGCCGGCGAGGACGTCCCGGGCCGCCTCGGGGTCCTCGAGCCGCCGGTGGAGGCGCGCGAGCAGGAGCCGGCCGGCGTCGGTCTCCGGAGGGCCCTCGCGCCCGAGGAGGAGCCGCGCGGCGGGGAGCTCGCCGACCCGGGCGAGCAGCGCTGCCTCGGTGAGCGCGGCCTGCTCGCGCAGCGGCCGGGGCGGCGCCCACCCGCCCAGGCGCGCCCGGGTGGACCGGAGCTCGGCGAGGCCGCGTCCGGCGTCGCCCGCGGCGTCGTGGCGCAGCGCCCGCAGCAGCGCCCCGGCGAGCTGCAGGGGCCGCTCCGGGCCCTGCTCCTCCACCTCGGCCAGGCGCCGCCACCACGTGTCGGCCCCGTCGGTGTCCCCGCGGTCGAAGACCACGCGGGCCAGCGCCAGGTAGGCCGGCGCGACCTGGATCGCCAGCGTCCACCCCGCGGCCTCGGCGGCGTCCACGACCGCGGTCGCGACCTGCTCGGCGGCGTCCAGCTCACCGCGCCCGACGGCGATCAGGGCAAGGTGGGCGGCGGCGTTGAGGGGCGGGAGAGCCCGTGCCCCTCGCAGGTCGGCCACCTCGCGGAGGTGGGTCTCGGCTTCCTCCAGGTCGCCGATCCAGAACGCGGCGGTGCCGAGGTTGCTGCGCACGACGTCGAGGACGACGTCGACGTCGGCGACGTCCAGCGCCGCCAGCGCTGCCGCGTCGAGCTCGACCGCCCTGAGCGCGTCCCGGGAGGCGGCGGGGTCCCCGTCCATGCGGGCCAGGCCGCCGAGGATCAGGGCGTGGAACAGGCGCAGGCGGTCGATCCGCCGCGCGGAGAGCCCACCCCAGCTCGTGCGGGCGGCCTCGACGAGCCGGGCGACCTCGACCCCGTGGGCCCGGGAGATGCGCGCCCCGGCGAGCGCGGTGGCCAGCTCCGGTTGCGCGAGCAGCACGTGGCGGGGCACCTCGGCCAGGACGCGCTCCAGCTCACGCCCCGACCCCCCGAGGGCGAGGGCGAGGAGGTGCCGGCTCACCAGCTCCGACGCCAGCGGCCAGAGCTCGCCGCGCACGGCGGCGCGCACGGCCTCGAGCGCCGTGCCGTGCGCGGCGAACCAGGTCGACGCGCGCCGGTGCAGGTCACGGCGCTCGCGGCGGGGGAGCGGGCGGGCCCGCAGGAGGTCGAGCACCAGCCGGTGCAGCCGGTACCAGCGACCCGGACCGAGGGCCTGGACGAAGAGGTGGGAGGCGGCGAGGTCGGCGAGCACTGCGGCGCCGTCATGGCCGCCGACGAGGGCGTCCGCGAGGTCGGCGCACACGAGGTCGACCACGGCGACCCGTTCGAGGAAGGTCACCAGCCCCGGGGGCTGGTGGTCGAGGATCTCGTCGAGCAGGTAGCCCGAGACGTCGTGGTCGTCGCCGGAGAAGGCGCCGACCGCGGCGTCGACGTCCGGGGCCCCGCGCAGGTGCAGCGCGCCGAGGCGCAGCCCGGCGGCCCAGCCCTCGGTGCGCCGCACCATCTCGTCGAGCTGCCCGGTGCCGAGGTCCACGCCCAGGTGGTCGAACAGGGCGGCCGCCTCGTCACGGTCGAAGGCCAGGTCCGCGGCCCGGATCTCCGTGACGAGCCCGGCGAGGCGCAGGCGGGGCAGCGCCCAGGCGGGATCCCGCCGCGTCGTGATGACGAGGGCGAGACCCGGCGGCGGGTGCTCCACGAGCCGCTGCAGCCCGGCGTGCACCTCGGGATCGGCCACCTCGTGGAGGTTGTCGAGGACGACGACGAGCGGGTCGGTGCCGTCGAGCGCCCGCACGAGGTCCCCGGGCAGCTCGCCGGCCCCCGACGGGAGGCGGGCCAGGGCCCGCGCGACCCGGTCGCCGGCGACCTGCGCGAGCGCGGTCGCCACGGTCCGCCAGAAGGCGCGCGCGTCGTCGTCCCCGGCGTCAAGGCTCACCCAGGCGACGCCGCGGCCCCCGGCACCGGCCGCCACCCACGATCCGACCAGCAGCGACTTGCCCCAGCCGGGCCCGGCCGCGATCAGTACGACCCCGTCCGCGACGCCCGCGTCGAGCCGGGCGTGCAGCCGCGGCCGGGCGACGACGTGGGTCGCGACGGGCACGGCGAACTTCGCCGGGACGTCGGGGGTCGGCGCCGCAGGAACCGGGCCCCGCGCGCGGCGGTCGCGCGGCGCGGCGAGGTCGTCGACCTGGTGACGGTGCACGGGCACGTCACCCGTCCCGCAGGACGGGGTCCGCGGGCCGGGCGTCGTCGTCCGGGGCCCCGTCGTCCGGGGCGGCGGCGGCCGCGGCGCGGTCCCGGGGGTACGAGCGCGCCCCGGACCACAGGGCGGCCGCCGCGACCAGCCCGAGCAGCGACACGGCCGCGAGCGCGGCGGGCAGCCCGATCCGGTCGGCGAGGGCGCCGGTCAGCACGGGACCGATCGTCAGGCCGAGCAGGTTCTGGGCCACGACGAGCACGGCGGCCGCCGACGCCCGCTGACCGCGGTGGACGACGTCGACCACCACAGCGGCCACCGGGCCGACCGCGGCGGTGGTCGTCGCCGCGCCGACCAGCAGGAGCGCGAGCTGCAGGCCCCCGGGCGGCGCGACGCCGAAGCCGAGGCCGAGCAGCACGGCCGTCGCCGACGCCGTGACGGCGGGGACGAGGAGCCGGTAGCGCGGGTCGCGGCGGGCGAGGCGGTCGGCCGCCACCGCCCCGGCGACGGTGCCGGCCACCCCGGCGAGCAGCACCCCGGCGGCGAGGCCCCCGGCCGCGGCCCCGCCGAGCCCGTAGGCCTCGCCGAGGTGGCTCGGCAGCCAGGTGTAGAGCGCGGACGCGACGACGAGCAGGAGCACGGCGCCGACGACAGCGCCCGCCGCGGAGCGCGTCCGCAACAGGGCGACGGCGGCCGGCCGGCTCCGGGCCCGTGGTGGGCGCACGGTCGGGTAGTCGGGGAGGCGGAGCACCGCCAGCGCGACGATCAGCCCCGGCACGGCGAGGACGCCGACCGCCCACCGCCACCCCCACGTCGCCGCGACCGCCCCGCCCAGCGCCGTGCCGATCACGGCGCCCAGGGGGCCCGCGGCGTACAGCGCCCCGAGGACGGTCGCACGGCGGCGCGCGGGGAAGGCCGTGGCGAGCAGCGCGGCGCCGGCCGCGCCGTAGCCGGCCTCCCCGGCGCCCACACCGACGCGCGTCGCGAGGAGCTGCCCGTAGCCCTGCACCCACCCGGAGGCCGCGGCGGCCACGCTCCACACCACGCCCATCAGCGCGATCGCCCGGACCCGGCTCCGGCGGTCGACCCACGCCGCGACGGGCATCGCCGCGAGGGCCACGGTGAGGGTGAGCACCGAGACCAGCGCGCCGAGCTCGGTGTCGCTGAGCCCCCACTCGCGCCGGAGCTGGGGGAAGGCGCCGACCAGCACCTGGCGATCGGCGAAGTCGATGACCATGAGGACGAGGAGCAGGGCGAGTGTCCGTCCCGCGCGGGGCGTCGGGGCGTCGTCATCCACCGCGGGAGGTCCGGTTCGTGGGAGGCGGATGCCGCACCCCCCTGATCCGGCGGCGGAACGCCCGCCCCTTCCGCAGGATGGGATGGTCGTCCGTCCCGGCACACGACGTCAATGCAGCTCACGAGGGGTGTGGCCCGCCTGCGCCGGACGGCGGGCGCCGTTGCTCCCCGTGGTTGTGGAGATCCGGGAGCGGACGAGGTTCACCCGCCGCGGACGAGGGCCGCGCTGCGGTCAGGGGCCAGGGTGACGGCGCACCCACCCCACGGAGGATTCATGGACAGCGAGACCGAGCCGGCCGCGCTCCCGGGCTGGCACGTCGAGATCCCCTACATCGGTCCGGTGGGCTGGCCGCTGACCGGCAGCCTCGCCTTCCTCATCACGGTCGGCGTCCTCGCCGCGTTCGAGGTGATCCCCCTGCCCGTCGCGGGACTGGTCGGGCTCGGCCACGTGATGGCGCGCAACCGCGACCACGCCGTCGTGAGCGAGGTCGGGGCCGGGCTGTCGTCCGTGGCGTGACGTCCCCGCCCGTCGGGGTCAGTACTTCGGCCCGACGACGAGGTCGAGCGCCGCGACGCCGGCGCGCTTCGAGACGGACAGCATGTCGCGGCGGGAGCGCCGCCAGGGGATGTCCATCAGATCCAGGGCCTGCGTGCAGAGCCCGAGGATGTCCTCCGACCTGTTGGAGAAGTGGTAGCGCGGATACTCGTAGCGCCGTACCCCGGACTCCGTGCGCTTCGTCGCCCAGTTGGCGACGCGGCACCCGTCGGAGTGGAACAGCCCGCGCAGGAACCGGCCCGGGTGGTCCACGACGATCGCGGCCTGCCACGGCGCCAGGGCGATGGCCCGCGTGTGCTTCTTCCCCGGGCCGTGCTGGGGGAACAGACACAGCCAGTGGTTCGTGTAGCTCGTGACGGCGTGGCAGCCGGTCCTCGTGACCAGGTGGACCTCGGCGGAGGGCATCACGGCGCCCATCGCCTCGGCGACCTCTCTGCGGACGCCGGGCCAGTCGTCGGCGCAGGAGACGGCCAGGGCCGCGACCGATCGCCTCGGGATGTTGATGTGCCCGTCCCCGAGGTAGCAACCGAGCAGGTACGCGTACTGGACGTCGTCGAGCGACAGCCCGTGGCACCGGGGACAGGTCGGCGGAGGTGATCGGCGACGCGAGGGCGAGCGGCCACCTCGACACCAGTACTGGACGGTGCTCTTGGGCACGCCGAGGCGGCGGCCGATCTCGGTCGGACTCAGCCCCGCGCACGTGAGGGCCAGCGCCGAGTGGACCGTCGTCTCGGGGTGCACATTCGGGACGCTCCCACCGCCCCCTGACACCCGAGCGTCCCGTCGGTGGCGTGCAAGCCCTCGCGGAAGCCGGCTGCTCCACGGGCTACGCTCGACCCCGCTTCGCCATCGCCAGCCCCCGTAGCCCAATCAGGCAGAGGCCGCGGTCTCAAACTCCGTCCAGTGTGGGTTCGAGTCCCACCGGGGGCACCATGCGGCCCGGCCGCCGTGGACACGCCCGCCTCCCGGCGCCCAGCATCGGGTGCGTGACCACCGAGGGGCCGGCGAGGACCCGGAAGTACCGCTTCCTCCGGGTGTTCCTCCGCGTCGGCACCGGCGCCCTGCGGTGGGCGCTGCGCCACGACCTCGCGCCGCCGGCGTTCGCGCTCCTCGAGACCACCGGGCGTCGCAGCGGGCGGCCCCGCCACACGCCGGTCGGCAACGGGCTCGCCGGCGACGTGTTCTGGCTCGTCGCGGCCCACGGGCACCAGGCCGACTTCGTCCGCAACGTCGCGCGGGAGCCGAGGGTGCGGGTCCGGGTCGGCCGGACCTGGCGCACCGGCACCGCGACGCCCCTGTCCGACGACGACACCCGGGCCCGCTCGCGGACCCTGCCGTCCCGCGCCGACGCCGCACTCGGCCGTGCCCTCGCGACCACGCCGCTGACGATCCGCATCGACCTCGACCCGCCGGGGCCGTGAACCCCGAGCGAGCAGCGTCACGGTCGGCTCCAGGGTCCCGTGCCGGTATGTTCCTGAATCGAAACGGCCTGCCCGAACCGGTCGTCCCGGCCCTGCCGGGACCGGAGGGCCGGACGGCCGTCCCGGGTCGACGCAGCGTGGCGCCATGCGGGGGCGGCGCGACGACGCGCGGACACGAGGAGCGGGCCCATGAGCCAGTCGGCCGACATCATCAGTGACACCGAGGGCCAGACCACTCCCGAGGCGGTGCCGGTCGCCGGCCTGCGGGTCGTGGTCGCCGAGGACGAGGCGCTCATCCGGCTCGACCTCGTCGAGATGCTCCGCGAGGAGGGCTACGACGTCGTCGGCGAGGCCGGCGACGGCGAGGAGGCCATCCGGCTGGCCCGCGAGCTGCGCCCCGGCCTGATCATGATGGACATCAAGATGCCGGGCACCGACGGCCTCGAGGCCGCCCGCACCATCGCGGGGGAGCGCCTGGCCCCGGTCGTCATGCTCACGGCGTTCAGCCAGCGCGAGCTCGTCGAGGCCGCGCGCGACGCCGGCGCCATGGCCTACCTGGTCAAGCCGTTCTCCAAGACCGACGTCGTGCCGGCCATCGAGCTGGCGGCGTCGCGCTACGCGGAGGTCGCCGCCCTCGAGGCGGAGGTCGCCGGTCTCACCGACCGGCTCGAGACCCGCAAGGCCGTCGAGCGGGCCAAGGGCCTGCTGATGGCCAAGAAGAAGATGTCGGAGCCCGACGCGTTCCGCTGGATCCAGCGCACCGCGATGGACCGCCGCACCACGATGCGCGCCGTGGCCGACGCCGTCGTCGAGACCTTCGGCTGAAGCTCACGCACCGTGACCGTCCCCGGGTCCGACGCCCCGCGGCGGTGACCTACCGTAGGTCCCCGCCACGAACGAGGGTCGGACACGGCGAGGGGGTCGAGGCGAGTGCGACGGCGTCGTCGGGTCGGGGCGGTCACCGCGATCGCCGTGGTGGCCGCGCTGCTGGCGCTGGTCCTCGCCGGGTGCGGGGGAGCGGGCGGGTCGTCCGGCGACGGGGGCGACTGCGACACCAGCCGCGGCACGCTCGTCGTCGGCCTCGTGGCGCCGCTCTCGGGGGAGCTGGCCTCGGTGGGCCTGGGCATGAAGAACTCGGCCGACCTCGCCGTCAACCAGGCCAACGCGCGGTGCGCGGTGCCCGGCTACCACCTGGCCGTGCAGAGCCAGGACGACCGCGCGGACCCGGCGACGGGCGCCGCCGCGGCCGCGACGCTGGCCCGCGACCCGTCGCTGGTCGGGGTGCTCGGGCCGTTCAACTCGTCGGTGGCCCAGGCGGTGCAGCCGGTGCTGGGCGAGGCCGGCGTCGTGCAGATCTCGCCGGGTAGCACCGCCACGACGCTGACGCGCGGCGCCAACCCCGTCACCGCGCCCCTGCGGCAGTACCAGACGTTCTTCCGCACGGTGGCCACCGACGCCGTGCAGGGCCCCGCGGCGGCCACGTACCTGGCGCGGGCCGAGGGGAAGCGGCGCGTCGCCGTGGTCTCCGACGGCAAGACCTACGGCGAGGGCATCGCCGAGGAGTTCGCCAAGCAGCTCGCCACCGAGGGCGGCCAGGTCGTCGTGCGGGTCACCGCGCCGCCCGGCACCCCGGCCCGGGACGTCGTGTCCCGGGTGTCCGCCGCCCGGCCGGACGCGGTCTTCTACGGCGGCGAGTACCCCGAGGGCGGACCGCTGTCCGCCGCGCTCGCCGCGGGCGGGGTCTCCGTGCCGGTCATGGGCGGTGACGGTGTGGTCAACCCCGGTTACGTCACCGCGGGTGGTCGCGAGGGCGACCTCGGCACGTCCATCGGGCCGCCGCCGGAGACGCAGCCCGCGGCCCGCGACTTCGTCGAGGCCTACCGCCGCGCCGGCTACCCCGAGAGCTTCGGCTCGTACGGTGCGTCCACCTTCGACGCGGCGAACGTCCTCGTGGACTCCGCCGTGCGGACCCTCGGCGAGGAAGCCGAGTGGACCCCGGCGCTGCGGCCCGCGATGGTCCGCTCGGTGCAGGGCTTCCACGGCGACGGCATCACGGGGCCGGTGTCGTTCGACCGCTTCGGCGACGTCAGCACCGACGCGGTCACGGTCTACCGCGTGCAGGGCCGTCAGTGGGCCGTCGTGGGCCCCGCGGATTGATCTCCGGGGACCCCACCACGCCGGATCTCCAGCGGATCTCCGACCGGCCGGGCGTCACGGTCCGGATACGACCACGCACGCGCTTGCGCGCGAGACCGGACACGCCTATACCTTCCACACCCGACCGGGCGAGCGAGATCATGCAGACCCGTCGTGGACATGACGGCACGTGACGGAGGTTGAGACGTGATCCGACGACGGCTCGCAGCAGCGGGCGCGCTCGTGGCGGCGGTGGCCCTGGTGCTCAGCGGCTGCGCCAACCAGGGGGGAGGCGAGCAGCAGGGCGGCGGCCCGCAGGCCGGTGCCCCCAGCCAGCCCACCGACGCGGTGCTGCCGGCCGGCAACGGGCAGGGGCGCTGCGCGCCCGGCACGTCCATCGGCTACGCGGGCACGATCGCGGGGCAGAACGCCGCGCTCGGGATCGCGATCGTCAACGCGGCGCAGCTCGCGGTGGACCAGCACAACGCGGCCAACCCGAACTGCCAGGTGACGCTGGTCCGCGCGGACACGGGCGGCACCCCGGACACCGCGGTCGGCCCGACCACCGCGCTGATCAACAACCCGGCGGTGCTCGGCCTCGTGGGCCTGCCGTTCTCCGGCGAGTCCCGCGCCGTCGGCCCGGCCCTCAACGCGGCCGGCCTGGTGAACATCACCCCGTCGGCCACGAACCCCGCGCTGACCCAGAACGGCTGGACCAACTTCTTCCGCGGCCTCGGCAACGACGCCGTGCAGGGCCCGGCCATCGGCCGCTACATCAAGGAGCGGCTCAACGCCCAGAACGTCTGCGTCATCAAGGACGACTCGGACTACGGCATCGGGCTGGCCGGCACGGTCAACCAGGAGCTCGGTCCGCAGGTCGCGCGCTGCCAGGTCGACGTGAAGACCAACCAGCGCGAGTTCTCGGCGATCGTCGGCCAGGTGCAGCAGGCGGCGCCGCAGGCGATCTTCTACGCGGGCTACTACCAGGAGGCCGCGCCGCTGGTCCAGCAGCTGCGCGACGCCGGCGTGCAGACCACGTTCATCGGGCCCGACGGTGTCAAGGACCCGCAGTACGTGGTCAACGCGGCCGGTGCGGCCGACGGCTCGCTGCTGTCCTGCCCGTGCGTGCCGCAGGAGGGCTTCGCCGACTTCTCGAACGCGTACCGCCAGGCCTTCGGCGTCGGTCCGCAGACGTACTCGGCGGAGTCCTACGACGCCACGACGATCCTGCTGCGCGGTCTCGACCAGGGCATCGCCGACCGGCCTGGCCTGCTCAACCACGTCCGCAACTACAACGGTCAGGGCCTCACCAAGCGGTTCCAGTGGAGCCCGACCGGCGAGCTGACGAACACCCCGGTCTGGATGTACCGGGTGCAGGGCAACCAGATCGTCACCGACACCCAGATCGGCTGACCAGCCCGGAGCGCTGAACCCCCGGCCGCGTCCCCGCGCCAGAGTGCGCGGGGGCGCGGCCGTCGGGTGTCACGACCCGTGGTGCCACACTCCCGACCCGTCACCCGACGACCCAAGCAGCCTCCTGTGCCCGCCGACGGCGGGCGCCCGACGCCCCCGGGGAGCGCGTCATCTCCTCTGTCCTCGATCTGGCCGCGCACGCAGCGCCCCTGGTCGTGCACGCCGAGCCCTGGATCAACTTCGACGTCGGCCTGCTCGCCGACCGGTTCTGGGCGAACACCATCAGCGGCCTGGCCTACGGCAGCATCTACGCGCTCGTGGCGCTGGGGTACACGCTGGTCTACGGCGTGCTCCAGCTGATCAACTTCGCGCACTCCGAGATCTTCGTGATCGGGGTCTTCGGGGTGTACCTGACGTTCCTCGCGCTCGGGTTCGAGCCCGGCGCGCTGCCGAACCTGCCGCTCGCCGCGATCATCCTCGACCTCGTCCTGGCGGGCCTCGTCGCGATGGCCGTCGCCGGGCTCGCCGCGGTGGGCCTCGAACGCGTCGCCTACCGGCCGCTGCGACGGCGCAACGCCCCGCGCCTCGCGTTCCTCATCACCGCGATCGGCGCGTCGTTCGTCATCCAGCAGGTCATCCGCATCTGGCGGGGCTCGAACCCCGAGGGGACGATCCGCCTGCTGCCGCCCTCGCCGACCTTCTCGATCTTCGGCGCGCCGGTGACGAACCTGCAGCTCGTCATCTTCCTCGCGTCGATCGCGATGTTCGTGATCGCCGACCAGTTCGTGAACCGCAGCCGGCTGGGCCGCGGCATCCGCGCGGTGGCGCAGGACCCCGCCACGGCGACGCTGATGGGTGTCAACCGCGAGCGGGTCATCATGATCACGTTCCTCGTCGGCGGGGTGCTCGCCGGCGCCGCGGCGCTCTTCTACCTCATGACGATCCCGCAGGGCGCGGTCTACAACGGCGGCTTCCTGCTCGGCATCAAGGCGTTCACCGCGGCGGTGCTCGGCGGCATCGGCAACCTGCGCGGCGCCCTGCTGGGCGGCCTGATCCTCGGGGTGGCGGAGAACTACGGGCAGAGCCTGTTCGGCGGCGACTGGCGCGACGTCGTCGCGTTCGTGCTGCTCGTGCTCGTGCTGATGTTCCGCCCGACCGGCATCCTCGGCGAGTCGCTGGCGAGGTCCCGCGCATGAGGGAACGCATGGCCACCGTCTCCCACTGGTGGAACGCGCAGAGCCGGCCGCAGCAGTGGCTCTACACGTCCCCGATCGTCGTGTTCCTGCTCGCGCTGCCGGTGCTCAACCCGCCGATCATCACCACCGAGCCGTACACCGACTTCCCGATCGCCCTGTTCAACGCCGCGGTCTTCGCGCTCATCGCCATCGGGCTCAACGTCGTCATCGGGCAGGCCGGGCTGCTGGACCTCGGCTACGTCGGCTTCTTCGCCATCGGGGCCTACACCGCGGCGCTGCTCTCGAGCCCCGACTCCGAGCTGGGCGTGCGCTACCCCTGGCTGATCATCGTGCCCATCGCGATGGTGGTCACGATGATCTCGGGCGTCATCCTGGGCACACCGACGCTGCGGCTGCGCGGCGACTACCTGGCGATCGTCACGCTGGGCTTCGGCGAGCTCGTCCGGCTGCTCGCCGACAACGTCGACCCGCTGCGCGGCAACCGCGGCTTCCAGGACATCGCGCGGCCGGGCGGTACCTACGCGGACGGCCAGCCGATCTTCGCGCAGACCGACGCGCTCGGGTTCTACTGGCTCGCGGTCTGCATCATCGTCATCGTCCTGCTGTTCATGGGGAACCTCGAGCGCTCCCGGGTCGGGCGGGCGTGGATCGCCGTGCGCGAGGACGAGGACGCCGCCGAGCTCACGGGCGTGCCGACCTACAAGTTCAAGATCTGGGCGTTCGCCATCGGCGCCGCGGTCGGTGGGCTGTCGGGGACGCTGTTCGCCGCCCAGGTGGGCTACGTCAACAACCAGCGCTTCGACATCACGACGTCGATCCTCTACCTCGCGGCGGTCGTGCTGGGCGGGCAGGGCAACAAGGTCGGGGTGATCGTCGGCGCGTTCCTCGTCTCCTACATCCCCGACCGCTTCCAGTTCGAGCCGACGTACCGGTTCCTGGTCTTCGGCCTCGCGCTCATCATCCTGATGATCTTCCGGCCGCAGGGCATCCTGGGCATGCGCCAGCACCTGCTGACGTACGGCCGGCAGGCGTACCAGAAGCTGTTCGGCGCCGGGGCCGCCGTGGCGCCGAGCGGGCTCTCGGCGTCGTCGAAGGCGACCGGGGACATGCCCGAGGTCACGCCGGACGACCACGCGGGGACGTCCCCGCGGGGAGGTGGGGAATGAGCTCGGGAGACGGAGCAGAGCGGAGCTCGACCCGGGTGGCGCGTGACGGGGCGACGCCGGGCCCGGCGACGGTCGAGACGCCGCCCACGGAGGAGGGTCTGCTCCAGGCCGTCGAGAACATGGACGCCACCGAGCGCGCCGCGCACGACGCGGCGGTCTCGGCGACGGTCGCGCCCGAGCGCGAGATCGGCGTCGCCCGCGGCGAGACCCTGCTCGCCGTCGACGGGCTGACGGTCCGCTTCGGCGGGCTGACCGCGCTCGACGACGTCACCTTCGACGTCCGGCGCGGCGAGATCCTCGGCCTGATCGGCCCCAACGGCGCCGGCAAGACGACGTGCTTCAACATCATGACCGGCGTCTACCGGCCGACCTCGGGCGACATCCGCCTGGAGGGGGCGTCGCTGGCGCGGATGAAGCGGTACAAGATCATCCAGGCCGGCGTGGCGCGGACGTTCCAGAACATCCGGCTCTTCGGCGCGATGACGGCGCTGGAGAACGTGGTCGTCGGCACCGACGCGCGGCACCGCACCTCGGTGCCGGGGGCGCTGCTGCGGCTGCCGCGGCACCGCCGCGAGGAGCGCGAGGCCGTCGACCGGGCGATGGCGCTGCTCGAGTTCGTCGGGATCGCCGACCGCGCCGCCGACAAGGCCACCGCCCTGCCCTACGGCTACCAGCGCCGGCTGGAGATCGCCCGCGCACTCGCGACCGAGCCGAAGCTGCTCTGCCTCGACGAGCCCGCCGCCGGGTTCTCGGCCACCGAGAAGGACGCGCTCTCCGAGCTCATCCTCAAGATCCGCGACGACGGGTACACCGTGGTGATCGTCGAGCACGACATGCGGGTCGTCCTCGGCGTGACCGACCGCCTCGTCGTGCTCGACTTCGGGCGCAAGATCGCCGACGGCGTGCCCGACGAGGTCCGGCGCGACCCGGCGGTGGTCGCGGCCTACCTGGGCGGGACCGTCGACGCCGCGCCCGCCGCCGACGAGGGGGAGCGGGACGCATGAGCATGCTCGAGCTCGACGACGTCCACGTCGCCTACGGGCGCATCCAGGCACTGCGCGGGGTCACGCTGCGCGTCGAGGAGGGCCAGATCGTCGCCCTCATCGGGGCCAACGGCGCGGGCAAGACCACGACGATGCGCGCGATCTCGGGAATCCTCGGGCTGCAGTCGGGGTCCATGCGCTTCGACGGTGACGACCTCACCGCCGTGCGCGCCGACCTGCGCGTGGTCCGGGGCATCAGCCAGGTGCCCGAGGGTCGCGGCATCTTCCCGGGCATGACGGTGGCCGAGAACATCGACATGGGCGCCTACGTCCGCAAGGACCGGCGCAGCCCGGAGTTCGCGGCCGAGCTCGAGCGGGTCTACGAGCTCTTCCCGCGCCTGGCCGAGCGCCGCAGCCAGGTCGGCGGCACCCTGTCGGGCGGCGAGCAGCAGATGCTCGCGATCGGCCGCGCGCTGATGGCCAAGCCGCGCCTCCTGCTGCTCGACGAGCCCTCCATGGGGCTGGCGCCGCAGTTCATCGCGCAGATCTTCCGGGTCATCCGGGACATCAACGCGCAGGGCACCACCGTGCTGCTCGTCGAGCAGAACGCGACCCAGGCCCTGGGGCTGGCGCACGAGGCCTACGTCCTCGAGACCGGCGAGGTCACCCGCTCCGGCACCGGCGCTGAGCTGCTCGCCGACCCGACCGTCCAGGACGCCTACCTCGGGGTCAGCTAGACACCGGACGCAGCGAACGGGCTGTTCGCTGCTTCTGTGCGCACGAACTCCCCGTTCGCGTCGGCGTCGGCCAGCCCGAGGGCCCCGTCGACGACGGCGCCCAGCACCCGCACCGGGTCACCGACGGCGACGTCGCACCGCCAGGCCACGATGCCGTCGGGGCGCACGAGCACCGCCCCGCCGGCGTCCAGCCGGTAGGCGCGCGCCAGGCGACCCGCGGGGTCGGCGATCTCCGGCGCCGCGACGCCCACCCCCGCGGCGGCGTGCCGCCAGGAGTCCGCGGTGGTGACGAGGGTCAGGCGCCCGTCCCACAGGTCGAGCGTCGAGCACCGGCGGCCGTCGACGGCGACCCACACGTGCGGGGCGCGCTCGCCGGGTGCGGCGGCCAGCTCGTGCGGCGCGACGAGCTCGGCGACCCCGCCCGCGATCGTCGGCGAGGTGTAGCGCGTGCCGAGGTCGCCGATCACGCCGTCGGCGGGGTGGGGCACGCCGGGCGCGACGGAGCGGCGGGCGTTGCGCTCCCCGACGGGCCCGCGCTCGACGGCGTAGCTCGCGAGCAGCGCCTCCCCGGCGCGGCCCTGCGCGGCCCACGCCAGCTTCCAGCCCAGCTCGTGCCCGTCCTGCACCGCGGTGTTGAGGCCGACGGCGCCGACCGGCGTCATCCGGTGCGCCGCGTCGCCCACCAGGAACGCCGCGCCCGCCCGGGAGGCGCTCGCGAGCTCGGCGGAGAGGTCGAAGACGGCGGTCCCGAGGAGCTCGGGCGCCAGGTCCGGCACGCCAGTGGCCGAGCGCAGGAGGGCGGTCCACGTCGCGTCGTCGGCGGGGATGTCGGCGTCGGTGGGGCACGGACGGGCGAAGCCCCAGCGGTTCCGCCCGAACGCGATGATCAGCCCGCCGGCCTCCGGGTGCGACAGCGCGTAGAGCCCGTGGGCGACGTCGCCGATCACGGCTGCCAGGTCGGCCCGGAACAGCATCTGGACGTGGCGGCCGATGCCGCCGAGGTGCTCGGTGGTGATGCCCACCGCCGAGCGCACCCGGCTGCGCGGGCCGTCGGCGCCGACGACGAACCGGCTCCGCACCGTCGTGGCGCGGCCGGTGTCCCGGTCGGTCAGGCGCGCCCAGGCGCCGTCGTCCTCGACGACCAGGTCGGTGAGCTCGGTGGCGAACCGGACGTCGACCCCGGCCCGGCGCACCGCGTCGAGCAGGATCGGCTCGAGGTGGTCCTGCGGGCAGCAGGCCGGGAAGGCCGGGCTGACGGCGAGCGCCTCGCGGGGCAGCGGGAGGCCGAGCGAGCTCTCGGCGAGCTCGGGGTCGGTGAGGGTGACGCCGTGCGCCGCCCGGGCGATGACCTTCGAGCTCGCCGCCCGGACGGCGTCGATGACGCCCCAGGCCCGGAAGACCTCCATGGTGCGGGTGCTCAGCCCCGAGGCCCGCGGATGGATCGAGGTGGTGCGGTGCCGTTCGACGACGAGCACCCGTGCGCCGTGGTGCGCGGCGGACAGGGCGGTGGCGAGGCCCGCGGGGCCGGCGCCGACGACGAGGATCTGCGGTGCGGTGTGGTTGCTCATGGCGTCGAGCGTCGCGGCGCGCGGCTCGGCACGGATCCGTGCCGACCACGGATTCAGGGTGGGGACGCCCAGCTCCGTAGTCCCGCGCGGTCGGTGGTCCCGGTCTTCGCGAGCAGGTTCGCGACGTGGGACTCGACGGTGCGGGGGGAGAGGTGCAGGCGCGCGGCGATGTCGGCGTTGGGGAGGTGCTCGACGACCAGGGCCAGCACCTCCGCCTCGCGGGCGGTCACCCCGACGCGGCGCAGGTCCGGCGGCACCGGGTCGGCGGTCCGCGACGTGCGGGTGGGCGCGCCAGCGGCGCGCAGCAGGTCGCGGCAGGTGCGGGCCAGGGCGCGGGCGCCGGCGTCGTCGCCCCGGGCGTGGACGGCGAGGTCGGCGCGCAGCGCGGGCACCGGGTCGCCCCAGCCGTCGCGCACGGCGGCGTGCAGGACGAGCGTGCGCACGAGGCGGTGCCACCACGGCTCGCCGTCGAGGAGCGCGGCGGCCGCGGCGGCGAGCGCGGTCGCCTCGGCGGCGCGGCCCTCCCGGCCGGCGGCGACCGCGTCGGCGTAGGTCAGGGACGCCGTGTTGTTGACGGCCACGAGGACGTGGTGGCCGCGCAGGAGGTCGCGCGCCTCGACGTCGCGGTCGCCGACCACGGTGCGCAGCAGCGGCCACAGCCCGTAGAACGCGATGGGCGCCGCACTGCGGTGGGCGAGGGCGGCGGGCACGGCCTCGTCGAGGAGCGCGGCGGCGCGGGGCAGGTCGTGGGCGAGCAGGGCGGCCAGCGCGGGCACGATCGGGCCGAGCACGGCGACCTCGGTGGGGACGTCGGCGCGGCTCGCGGCGGCGGTCCGGAGCGCCGCGGCCGCGTCGCGGTCGCCGGCGAGGGCGCTCGACGCCGCCGCGAACAGCTCGGCCATGCCCTGCAGCCCGGTCAGGCGGAGCCGTCCGAGCTGCGCGCAGGCGGGGAGCAGGATCGCCAGCGACGCCCGGGGACCGTCGAGGTGCAGCGCCGCGTCGGCGCGCAGGAGGTCGGCCTGGGCGGCCCGGCCGAGCATCCCGTGGCGTTCGGCGAGGTCGCGGGCGCGGGCGAGGTCGGTCGCGCGGGCGTCGCCGCCCGACAGCTGGGCCGCGCCCAGGGCGAACAGGGCCTCCACCCGCCACGGGGTCAGGCCGTGCTCGGCGGCGACCCGCGCGGCGCGCTGTCCGAGGGCGGCACCGTCGAGCTCGTCGTCGACCATGGCGCAGCGGCCCAGGACGAGCAGCGCCTCGCACAGGGTCGCGGCCGTCCCGGGGGTCGGAGCGGCGGCGAGGGCGTCGTCCGCGGCGCGCACGGCCGCCCGGGCGCGGGCCGAGGCCGTGGCCGTCTCGCCGGCACCGAAGGCGGCGTCGGCGGCGATGACGAGCGAGCGGGGGTCGCCGGGACGCCCGGCCCGCGTGACCCGGTCCTCGGCGTCGGCGAAGCGCCCGCCGAGCACCGCGGCCCGGGCGAGGCGCAGGCAGAGCTCCGCGTGCTCGTCGCCGGTGACCGTGCCGGACTCCAGCGCCGCGTCGCCCACCGCGAGGGCCTCGGCGGCCCGGCCGCGCAACGCGAGCATGCGGACCCGTTCGGCGGCCACCCGGCCGGGTGCGGCCCCCAGCGCCGTGGCCCGCGCCAGCAGCTCCTCGGCGTGGCCCAGCGCGCCGCGGTCGGCGTCGCGGCCGGCGAGGTCGAGCAGGAGCGCGGTGGCGCGGTCGTGGTCCCCGGCCTCGGCGTGGCGGGCCGCGGCGCGCTCCCGGTCGCCGGGGGCGTCGCGGGCCTCGAGGGCCACCGCGAGCCGGCCGGCCACGGCGGCCCGGTCGGGCGGGAGGAGCGCGGCGAGCACGGCGTCGCGGGTCAGGGCGTGCCGCCAGGTCAGGCGCCCGTCGGCCGCGGTCAGCAGGCCCGCGGGGACGGCCGCGCGCAGGCCGGCGAGCACAGTCGCCTCGTCGAGACCCGTGCCCGTGGCGAGCAGCCGGTGGTCGGGGTCGCCGGGGGCGACGGCCGCCGCGTCGAGCACCGTCCGCGCGTCGCCGGGCAGGGCGGCGAGGCGCCGGGCGACGAGGTTCGCCCAGCTCGGGGGCACGGTGTCGGGGCCGGCGCCGAGCAGCTCCTCGACGAGGAACGGCAGGCCCTCGGACCGCCGGACCAGCTCGTCCAGCGACCCGGAGTACGCCTCGCCGCGCGCCGCCGCCAGGCGCGCCACGCCGTCGGCGCCGAGCCGGTCGAGGGCCAGCACGCTGACGTCCGGGTGGGCGGCGAGCGCGACGACGTCCGCGCCGCCGACCTCGTCGTCGCGGGCCGAGAGCGCCAGCAGCAGCGGGGCCCCGGCGACGGTGCCGGCGAGGTAGCCCAGCAGGTCGACGGTGTCGGCGTCGGCCCAGTGCAGGTCGTCGAGCACGAGCACGACGCCGCGGTCCGGGTACAGCTCGGCGAGCAGCGCGAGCAGTCCCTCGCCGAGCACGACGGCGGGGTCCGCGACGGGGCCGGCCGGGGGGACGCCGCCGTGGTCCCCCGTCGCGCCGGGGACGAGGCTCGCGAGCGCGGCGCGGAAGGGGCGCAGGCGCGCGGTCGTGGGCACGCCGCCCGCGCGCAGGGGCGGGGCGAGGGCCTCGGCGAGGGGGCGGTACGCGCCGCCGCCGGGAACCGCGCGGCCGGTGAGCACCGGGAGACCGTCGGCCGCGTCGACCACCTCGCGCAGCAGGCGGGTCTTCCCGACGCCCGCCTCGCCGGTGACCAGCAGCGTCGCGCCGGTCCCCTCACGCAGCGCGTCGACGCAGCGACGTACGGCCGCGCGCTCGGCGTCGCGACCGACCACCGGTCGCGGCGCAGCACGGGACGAGGGGACCACGGGCCCATCCCATCGCGGCCCCGGGGCCCTGACCAGGGGCGACGGCCGCCCGGTTCAGCTCCCCGAGCCCGGCGGGCGGGAGCGGTAGACGCAGGTGAGCTTCGCCGTGCACACGCGGCGGCCGGCGTCGTCGGTGATGACGATCTCGAACGTCCCGATCGTGCGGCCCACCGACAGCGGGGTGCAGACGCCGGTGACGACGCCGTCGAGCGCCGACCGGTGGTGGGTGCACGAGAGCTCGAGGCCGACCGGCAGGCGCTCGGGCCAGCCGTGCAGGGCCGCGGCGGTGGAGCCGAGGGTCTCGGCGAGGACGCCGTTGGCGCCGCCGTGCAGCAGCCCGAACGGCTGGCGGTTGCCCGTCACCGGCATGGTGCCGACGACGCGGTCCGCCTCCCACGACGTGATCTCGATGCCCATGCGGGCCGCGAGCTGCTCGTCGGGGTACTGCACGTCGATGTCGGGCACCGCGGCGGACTCGGGGGCGGACTCACGGGCGGGGCGCGCCTCGGAGCTGGTCATGCCCGCAGGGTAGGGCGGGCGTCGGGCCCCGGCTCCCCGGGCGCCCCGGGTGTGTCGGGGGTCGCCCCTAGACTCGCGGCGTGGCTCCGACCGGCACGGCGACCCCTTCCGAGACGACCCCTCCCGAGACGACCGAGCCCGAGGCCGTCCCGGACGCCCCGGCGGGCGGGCGGGGCCGGTTGCTGCTGCTCGACGGGCACTCGCTGGCCTACCGGGCGTTCTTCGCGCTGCCGACGGAGAACTTCAACACCACCACGGGGCAGACCACCAACGCGGTCTACGGCTTCACCTCGATGCTCATCAACCTGCTGCGCGACGAGGAGCCGACGCACGTGGCGGTGGCGTTCGACGTCTCGCGGCAGACGTTCCGCGCCGAGACGTTCGCGGCCTACAAGGCCAACCGCAGCTCCACGCCCGACGAGTTCCGCGGCCAGATCGACCTCATCAAGGACATCCTCGCCGCGCTGGCCATCCCGGTGCTCGCCGTCGAGGGCTACGAGGCCGACGACCTCATCGCCACGCTCACCACGCAGGCCGTGGCCGAGGGCATGACGGTGTCGATCTGTACGGGCGACCGCGACGCGTTCCAGCTGGTCAGCCCGGACGTCACCGTGCTCTACCCGCGCAAGGGCGTGTCCGACCTCGTGCGCTACACGCCCGAGCAGGTCATGGAGCGCTACACGCTCACCCCGGAGCAGTACCCGGACTTCGCGGCGCTGCGCGGCGACCCGAGCGACAACCTGCCCAGCGTCCCCGGGGTGGGGGAGAAGACGGCGCAGAAGTGGATCCGCGAGTACGGGTCGCTCGACGCGCTGGTCGACCGCGTCGACGAGGTGCGGGGCAAGGCCGGTGACGCCCTGCGCGAGCACCTGTCGTCGGTGGTGCTCAACCGCCAGCTCACCGAGCTCGTCCGCGACGTCGACGGCATCGGCGCCGGCCCGCACGACCTCGTGGTCCGCCAGTGGGACCGCGACGCGGTGCACCAGCTGTTCGACCAGCTCGAGTTCCGCGTGCTGCGCGAGCGGCTGTTCTCCACGCTCACCGCGGCCGAGCCCGAGGCCGAGGAGGGCTTCGAGGTCCGGGGCGCCGCGCTGGAGCCCGGGGCGGTGGGCGACTGGCTCACCGACCACGCCCGCGACGGCCGCCGCGTCGGCCTCGCGTTCCGGGGGCAGTGGGCGCACGGCACGGGCGACCTCGAGGGCGTGGCGCTCGCCGCCGCCGACGGCGAGGGCGCCTACGTCGACGTCCGTGCGCTGGACGAGAACGACGAGGCGGCGCTGTCCGCGTGGCTCGCCGACCCCGCGGTGCCCAAGGCGGGGCACGAGATCAAGGGCCCGAGCCACGCCGTGCGCGCGCGGGGCTGGCGGCTCGAGGGCGTCACCAGCGACACCGCGCTCGCGGCCTACCTCGCCCGCCCGGGCGAGCGCAGCTTCGACCTGGCCGACCTCGCGCTGCGCTACCTGCGCCGCGAGCTGCGCGTGGAGGAGACCGGAGACGCCGGCGACCAGCTCACCCTCGACGGCGGCGAGGAGGAGGCCGACGCGGCGCTCGCGCAGGCCGAGATGCTGCGGGCCCGCGCGGTGTTCGACCTGGCCGACAAGCTCGACACCGACCTGGCCGAGCTGGGCGGCACGGCGCTGCTCACCGAGCTCGAGCTGCCGCTGCTCGCGGTGCTCGCCGACCTGGAGGCCGCGGGCATCGCGGTGGACGTCAGCGCGCTGCACGACCTCGAGTCGCAGTTCGGGGCGCGGGTGCAGGCCGCGGCGCAGTCCGCGTACGACGTCATCGGTAAGGAGATCAACCTCGGGTCGCCGAAGCAGCTGCAGGTCGTGCTGTTCGACGAGCTGGAGATGCCGAAGACCAAGCGCACCAAGACCGGCTACACCACCGACGCCGACTCCCTGCAGACGCTGAACGAGTCCAACCCCCACCCGTTCCTCGAGCACCTGCTCGAGCACCGCGACGCCACGCGGCTGCGGGTGACGGTGAAGGGCCTGCTCGAGTCGTGCAGCGACGACGGCCGCATCCACACCACGTTCAACCAGACCATCGCGCGCACCGGCCGGCTCTCGTCCACCGAGCCCAACCTGCAGAACATCCCGGTGCGCACCGCCGAGGGCCGCCGCATCCGCGACACGTTCGTCGTCGGGTCCGACTCCGCCGACGGCGCGTTCGGCGAGCTGATGACCGTCGACTACTCCCAGATCGAGATGCGCATCATGGCGCACCTCTCGCGCGACGAGGCGCTCATCGAGGCGTTCCAGTCGGGCTACGACTTCCACTCCGCCACCGCCGCGCGGGTGTTCGGCGTGGCCGAGGACGAGGTCTCGCCGGCGCAGCGCGCCAAGATCAAGGCGATGAACTACGGCCTGGCCTACGGGCTGTCGGCCTACGGGCTCTCCGCCCAGCTCCGGATCTCCACCGACGAGGCCAAGGAGCTGATGGAGGAGTACTTCACGCGCTTCGGCGGCGTGCGCGACTACCTCCAGCAGGTCGTGGGCCAGGCCCGCAAGGACGGCTACACCAGCTCGATCCTGGGCCGCCGCCGCTACCTCGCCGACCTCACCAGCGACAACCGCCAGCGCCGCGAGATGGCCGAGCGGATGGCGCTCAACGCCCCGATCCAGGGCAGCGCCGCCGACATCATCAAGGTCGCGATGCTGGGGGTGCACCAGGCGCTGCGCGACGAGGGCCTGCGCTCGCGGATGCTGCTGCAGGTCCACGACGAGCTCGTGCTCGAGGTGGCGACGGAGGAGAAGGAGACGGTCACGGAGCTCGTGCGCCGCGAGATGGGCGCGGCGTTCGAGCTCGACGTCCCGCTCGAGGTGTCGGTCGGCTTCGGCCGGTCGTGGGACCAGGCGGCCCACTAGCGGTCAGCCCTCGCCCGGCGCGGTCTCCTCCTCGGCGTCCCCGCGCACCAGCAGCGACCCGTCGCCGTGCCGGTACTGCTCGGCGTCGAACAGCAGCTGGTGCCCGCACAGCGAGCAGCGCACCGCCACCAGGTACTCGATCGTCTCGTCCGCGTCGGGGGGCTGCAGCCAGCCCCGGGCGCCGCGGCCCCCGACGAGCAGCAGCCGCGGGCGCGCGAGCACCTGCAGCTCGCTGCCCCCGCACACCGGGCAGGAGGACAGCCCGAGACGTCCGAGCCCGTCCGTCACCTCGCGCAGGAAGTCGCGTCGCCAGCGGGCCATCGCGGGATCGTGCCACCCGTCCGGCCGCTGGACGCGATGCCTAACGACGTTCGACACTGCTAATCGTGTTGGACAAACCGAGACGCGATCGCCGTGCCGAACGCCGTGAGGCAACGCGGGCGGAGATCGTGGAGGCCGCCTGGGAGGTGGCGCGGGAGCGGGGGTTCGCCGCGTTGACCCTCAAGGAGGTCGCGGAGCGGATCGGGATGCGCGCGCCCTCGCTGTACGGGCACTACGCGTCCAAGACCGCGATCATCGACGCGATGTTCGGGCAGGCCTGGGAGCAGTACCGGGCCGCCGCCGACGCCGCCCAGGCCGCCCTGCCCGAGGCGCCGCGCGAGGTCCTGCTCCTCGTGGCCCGCACCTACTTCGCGTTCGCCGTCGACGACCCGGTCCGCCACCAGCTCATGGACACCGCCGTCGTACCCGGGTTCCGGCCCTCGCCGGCGGCGTACGCCCCGTCGCTCGCCGTCATGGAGCAGCTCGTCGCGCTGCTGCACCGCCTCGGCCTCGACGACCCGGACGACCGGGACATCTTCACCGCCCTGGTCGGGGCCATGGTCGAGCAGCAGCTCGCCAACGACCCCGGCGGCGACCGGTGGCAGCGCCTGCTGCCCCGCGCCATCGACATGTACGCCGACCACACGGGTCTGCCCGGCCCGAAGCTCCAGGGGAAACCATGACCGCCACCGCCACGACCACCGCGAAGCCGCCGCCACGCACCTCGACGCTCGACCGGACCACCGCCGACCGCCTCGCCGCCACGGAGTACCAGCGGTTCGCCGACCTGCTCGCCGGCCTCGGCGCCGACCAGTGGCGCGCGCCCACGGTCTGCCCCGGTTGGGACGTCCGCGCGGTCGCGGCCCACTGCCTCGGCATGGCGGAGATGATCGCGACGACGCCCGAGATGGTGCGCCAGAACCTCAGAGCGACGATCCGCAGCAAGCGGCGCGGCAGCGCGTTCATCGACGAGCTGACGGCCCTGCAGGTCGAGGAGCACGCGGACCTGGACGGTGCCGCGATCGCCGCGGCCTACGCCGCGGTCGGGCCGAGGGCGGCCCGCAGCCGGGCGCGCGCGACGTCGCTCACGCGGCGCATGACCATGGTCAACGAGCCCGGCGACGTGTGGACCATGGGCTACCTCTGGGAGACGATCCTGACCCGCGACCCGTGGCTGCACCGCGTCGACATCACCGACGCGTGCGGGGCGACGATGGTCCTCACCCCCGAGCACGACGGCGTCCTCGTCGACGACGTCGTCGGGGAGTGGGCGGCCCGCCACGGCCGGCCCTTCCACCTGGAGCTCACCGGCGCGGCCGGCGGGCGGTGGAGCCGAGGCGCCGGCGGCCCGGAGCTGTGCTTCGACGCCCTCGACTTCTGCCGCCGCCTCTCCGGGCGCGCGCCGGCCGAGGGCCTGCTGGAGACCCAGGTCCCGTTCTGACCCTCACCGGAGGGCGGCCGGCTCCTCCGCCCGCGGCGGAGCCGGAGCTCCACGCCGGGCGAGCACGATGCCCAGCGCGGTGAACCAGGCGAGCGTGAGCACCGCGCCGAGGAAGAGGTTCATCGGGCCGCCCGGGGCGGTGAAGCCGGTGCGGCCGAACACCGTGAGCGTCTCGACGACCTGCTCGACCAGCGCGACGACGCCCAGGACGCCGAGCCAGCGCGGGAGGTCCAGCGCGCCGCGGGCCGCCGCGACGACCACCGGGGCGAGCATGGTGATCGTCGAGCCGGTGAGCACCGGTCCCCAGAACGCGGCCACGTCCAGCAGGGTCCGGGCGACGGCGGGCACGAGCACCGCCTCGTGGGACGCCAGCGCGCCCCACACCCAGCCCATCACCGCGGTCTCGGCGACGAAGGTGATGCCGCCGACGAGGTAGACGTCGCGGTAGGGCGCCGGCAGCCGGTGCCGGACCAGCGCGACCGACGTGCCCGCCACGGGCGCGAGCAGGGTCAGGCACCAGACGTAGGTGCGCACGCCGGTGCCGTGCGCGGCGAACCAGGCGGCGACCTCGCCGCCGGTCGCGGTGGCGTCGGGCGGTGTGCCCAGGGCGCCCGCGGCGGCGACGTAGAGCACGAGCGAGGCGACGGTCGTGGACAGCAGGACGGTGGACGAGCGCATCGCAGCTCCTCGGGATCGGTCGGGTCCCGCTGACCCGCCCGGGCGCCACCCTCGGGTCGCCGGCCGGCGACAACATCTGCCGGACGGCAGACCCCGGCACCGGTTTCCGGACACCCGGGCGCAGACGGGACGCACCCGCGTGACGGGGTCGGCGACCGCGAGCACACTCCCGGCCATGACCGAGGGGGGGTCACGCGCGGTGCGGGGCGCCGCCGCGACGTCGTTCGTGGGACGCGACCGCGAGATGGCCGCGCTGCACGCCCGGTGCGCGGCCGAGCGCCTCGTGACACTCGTCGGGCCGGGCGGCAGCGGCAAGACACGGCTGGTGCTCGAGACGCTGCCGGGGCTGGCGACCGACGTCGTCGGCGTCGTCGAGCTCGCGGCCTGCGCCCCCAGCGACGATCTCTGGTCGGTCGTGCTCGACGCCTGCGGCATCCGCGACGACCCGGCCCTCACCCCGCCGGCCCGGTTCGCCCACCGTGTCGGCGACCTCGACGCGCTGCTGGTGCTCGACAACTGCGAGCACGTCCGCGACGCCGCCGCCGACGCCGCCGTGGAGCTCCTCGCGGCCTGCCCGCGGCTGCGCGTGCTGACCACGAGCCGGGTCCCGCTCGGCCTGCCGGAGGAGGCGGTCCTGCCGGTGGACGGGCTGGCCGCGGACGTCGCCGCCGCCCTGTTCCTCGACCGGGCGCGCCGCGTGCGGCCGGCGCTGGCCCCGGACGAGGAGGCCGACCGGATCGCGCGGGGCGTCGCCGTCGCGCTCGACGGGCTCCCGCTGGCGGTCGAGCTCGCCGCCGCGCACGCCCGCGGCCTGTCCCTGCGCGCCATCGGGGAGGCGATGACCGACCGCCTCGCCTTCGTCGCCGGCGGGCGCCGCGCGCCACGGCACCGATCGCTGGAGGCGTGCCTCGCGTGGAGCACGGCGCTGCTCGGCGAGCGGGCGCGCACGGCGCTGGCCGCGCTGTCGGTGATCGAGGGACGCTGCTCCCTCGCGGCGGCGGTCGCGGTGGTCGGTCCGCCGCGCACCGCCGGCGAGCCGGGCGCGCTCGCCGTGGTCGAGGAGCTGGTCGACCACTCGCTGGTGCGCCTGCTCCCCGGCGACGAGGGCTACCTCGTGCTCGAGACCGTCCGCGAGCACGCCCGCGGGATCGCCCCGGACGAGGCGCCGCCGGCGCGGGCCCGTCTCGGCGCGTGGGTCCGGGCGCTCGCCGCGGACGCCCGTGCCGCCCTGGAGCGCGGCGACCCGGAGGTGCTGGCCCGCCTCGACGGCGACGCGGCGGCGGTCCGCGCGGTCCTGGGACACGGCGCCGCCGGGGACCTGGCCGGGATCGTCGCCGACCTCGCCTTCTGGTGGTCGCTGCGCGGGCGCTGCCGGGAAGGCCGCACGTGGGCGGCGCGCGTCGCCGCGGCGTCCGGGGAGGCGGGGGAGCGGCCCGGGAGCCGCCTGCGGTGGGCGCACGCCTTCCACGCCGTCTACTCCGGCGACCTGGCCGAGGGCCTCGGGCTGGCCGCGGCCGTCGCCGAGGACCCGGCGGCGGACGAGGAGACCCGGGCGCGCGCGATGATCCTGCTCGGGATGGCGCAGGCCTTCGACGACCCGGGCGGCGCCGACCCCGTGCTCGCGGCGGCGGCCGAGCTGGCCGGGCGCGCCGGCGACCGGTGGGGCCGGGCGGAGGCCCTGCAGTGCCTGGCCTACGCGCACCTGTGGCGGGGTGACCACGGCGCCGGCGTGGCCTGCGCCGACGCCGCGCGGCCCGCGGTCGACGCGCTCGGGCACCCGCAGCTGCGGGCGTGGGACGGCGCGATCCGGGCCGAGGCGGCGGCCCAGCGCGGGGACGTCGCGACCGCTCTGGACCACGGGCGGGACGCGCACGCGCTCGCGGTGGGGATCGGCGAGCCCGTGAGCGCGACCGGCGCGCTGCTGCCCGCGGTCCGGGCGCTGTGCCGCACGGGACGCGCCGCGGAGGCGGGCGCGCTGGTGGAGCGCCACGCCGCCTTCCTCGACGAGCACCCGGGCCTCGGCACCGCAGAGATGGTCGCCCTCGGCGGCGCGGAGGCGGCGTTGTGGGCCGGCGCGCCCGCGGAGGCGGCCGCGCTCGCCGGGCCGCTGCTGGGCTGCGCGGACGAGGGCCTGACGCTGGTGGCGGCCGAGGCCGGCGCGGTGCTCGCCGTCGCCCTGCTCGTCGCCGGCGAGGACGCCCGCGCGGCCGAGGCCGCCGCGCTGGCGGCGGCCCGCGCCGGCGAGCGCGGCGCCCGCGAGTTCGTCGTCCTGGCGGGCCTGGCGCACGCGGCCGCCCGGCGCCGGCAGGGGGACGACGTCACCGCCGACGCGCACGACGCCCTCGCCACCGCCCACGGGGCGGGGCTCGGGCTCCTCGTCCTCGACGCCCTGGAACTCGTGGCCGTCGTGGCCCTCGACGCCGGGCGGGCCGAGACCGCTGTGCGGCTGCACGCCGCCGTCGACGCCGCGCAGCGGGCCCGCGGCCTCCGGCCCTCCCCGCTGGCCGGGACGGTGCTGGCCGGGACGGTGCTGGCCGGGTCGGCGCTCGACGACCCCGCCCACGACGCCGCACGGGCCGACGGCGCAGCGCTCGACGTCGACGCCGCGGTCGCCCTCGCCCGCCGGGCCCGCGGAGCGCGCGGCCGTCCGCGCAGCGGGTGGGGCAGCCTCACGCCGACCGAGCGCGACGTCGTGGCCCTCGCGGCCCGCGGCCTGCGCAACCAGGCCATCGCCGACGAGCTGCTCATGGGCACCGGCACCGTCCGCACCCACCTGCGGCGGATCTTCACCAAGCTCGACCTCACCTCGCGCGCCGAACTGGCCGCCCTGGCCACCCGTCAGGGGATGTGACCCGGCTCCGGGTGGTACGTGCGAGTACCGGCGGATACGGTGGTACGCGTGAGTACCGAACACCTCGACGTGGTCATCGTCGGCGCGGGCCTGTCCGGGATCGGCACCGCCTGTCACCTCGAGCGCGAGCTGCCCGACCACCGCTACGCGGTGCTCGAGGCCCGGGAGGACCTGGGCGGCACCTGGAGCCTGTTCCGGTACCCGGGCATCCGCTCGGACTCCGACATGCACACCCTGGGCTACCGGTTCCGCCCGTGGAGCAGCGCCACCGCGCTGGCCGACGGCTCGTCGATCCTGGAGTACGTGCGCGAGACCGCGCAGGAGTTCGGGGTCGCGGAGAAGATCCGCTACGGCCACCGCGTCACGCGCGCCTCGTGGGACTCCGCGGCCCAGCGCTGGACCCTCGACATCCCCGGCCGGGAGCCGCTGACCTGCTCGTTCCTGCTCATGTGCTCGGGCTACTACCGCTACGACCAGGGCTACACCCCGGACCTGCCCGGCCTCGACCGCTTCGGCGGCACGGTCGTGCACCCGCAGCTCTGGGAACCCGAGCTGGACTACGCCGGCAAGCGCGTCGTGGTGATCGGCAGCGGCGCGACCGCGGTGACGCTCGTGCCCGCCATGCTCGAGGACTCCGACGAGCACGGCGCCGCCGCGCACGTGACCATGCTCCAGCGCTCGCCCAGCTACGTGCTCTCGATCGGGCGGACCGACGTCGTCGCCGAGACGCTCTCGCGGTTCCTCCCGCGTGCCGTCGCCGACCCGCTCACGCGCGCCAAGAACATCGCCCAGATCATCGCGCTCTACCAGATCAGCCAGCGCTTCCCGCGCTTCGTCCGCGGGCTGCTGCGCAAGGCGACGCAGGCGGCCCTCCCCGCGGGCTACGACGTCGACACCCACTTCAACCCGAGCTACGACCCGTGGGACCAGCGGATGTGCATGGTCCCCGACGGCGACCTGTTCCGGTCGATCCGGCACGGCCGCGCGGACATCGTCACCGACCACATCGAGACGTTCACCGAGACGGGCATCCGCCTGCGTTCGGGCCAGGAGCTCGAGGCCGACGTCGTCGTCACCGCGACCGGCCTGAACCTGCAGATGTTCGGCGGTGCGGAGGTGGTCGTCGACGGCGAGCCCGTGCACCTGCCCGACACCATGGCCTACAAGGGCATGATGCTCTCCGGCGTCCCGAACCTCGTGTACATGATCGGCTACACCAACGCCTCGTGGACGCTCAAGGTCGACCTCGTCGCCGAGTACGTCGTGAAGCTGCTGCGGCACCTGCAGCGTGGCGGGTTCGGCATCGCCGTGCCCGAGCGCGACGCGGACGTCGAGGAGGCCCCGTTCCTCGACTTCGGCGCGGGCTACGTCCAGCGCTCGATCGACGAGCTGCCCAAGCAGGGCACCCGGGCGCCGTGGCGGCTGGCGATGAACTACGCGATCGACGCGGTCGCGCTGCGTCGCAGCCGGGTCGACGACGAGGCGATGCGCTTCGAGCCGGCGGTCGTGCACGCCCCCGAGGCCCAGCGCGCCGCGGGCTGATCCGCTCGTGAGCACCGTCGGCGTCGTCGCGCCCGGGGCCATGGGCACCGCCCTCGGCGCCTGCCTCGCCGCGGGCGGGCACCGGGTGCTGACGAGCCTCGCGGGGCGCTCGCCGGCCACCGCCGAGCGTGCGCGAGCGGTGTTCACCGACGCCGGCACGCTCGACGACCTCGTGCGCGCCGTCGACGTGGTGCTGGTCGTCGTCCCGCCCGGCGCCGCCCGGTCCGCGGGCGAGGACCTGGGCGCGGCGTGCGCGCGCACGGGCGCCCGGCCCCTGGTGGTCGAGATGGACGCGGTGGCCCCGGCGACGGTCGAGGCCATCGCCGCGTCGCTGCCCGGCGACCTCGTGGACGGCGCGATCTCCGGCCCGCCGCCGCACCCCGACGCCGAGGTCCCGACCCGCGTGTTCCTCTCCGGCGAGCGGGCCGTCGAGGTGGCGGCCCTCGAGGCGCCCGGGGTGCGGTGGCTCGTGCTCGATGGACCGGTCGGGGCCGCCAGCGCGACGAAGGCGTGCACGGCCTCGGTGCGCAAGGGACACCAGGCGCTGCTCGCGCACGCGCTGGTCACCGCGCAGGCGCACGGCGTGCTCGACACCGTGCTCGCCGACCTGCGCCTCGACTTCCCCGACGCCGGCGTCGCCCCCGCCTCGGCGGCCGCCACGAAGGCGTGGCGGTTCGTCGACGAGATGACCGAGATCGCCGCGACCCAGGCCGACGCCGGCCTGACCCCGGCGCTGTTCGAGGCCCTCGCCGAGGTCTACCGCGCGCTGGCCACGAGCGAGTGGGGCGCGCGACGTCCCGAAGACGTCCCCGGCGACCTCGCGGATCCCGCCGGACTGCGGCCCCGTCCGGAGGGGTAACCCCCGGGAAGCGGGCCGGGGAGTGGTCACGCGCCGTGGTCATCCGTGCCCGGTGCATTCGGGTCGTGTGCAGGCGACCGAGCGGACGAACGATCAGGGCCGGATGCGCATCGGGCCGGCGGTGGCGGGTCCGACGTTCCCCTCGGGCGGCGGATGTCCGTACTCGTTCGGCCGCAATTTCGCGTCGGGGCGCATCCTTCTCCGGTGCGGCCGTTCGGCGGCAACGCCTTCGCCCTTCCGGACGTGACGAGAACCGGCGGACGGCCCCTGCCGGGAGGCGACCATCGACGCCCCGTGAAGTGGTGCACGACCGGTATCCCTGGGAGTGGCACTTCCGCCGTTCTGCCGCCGGAACGGGTCAACAGCGCGTGTACGGTTCCGCGCGTTCGTCCCGGCCCCGACGAACGCGCAGAGCCTCGAAGGACGGTGAGACGCCCGCATGACCCGTGTCCTGGACTACCTGCCCCGCGGGGACATGGTCGACGACGCGGCCTGGCAGCGCCGTCACCGGTTCCTGCTCGTCCTGCTCGTCCTGCAGTCGCCCGCGCTCGCGATCTTCGGGCTCGCGCTGGAGAACCCGGCCTGGCTCATCACCCTCATCGCACTGATCCCGGTGGTCACGGCCGCGGGGGGCTGGTTCAGCCCGGGCCGCCTGAGCGGGTCGTTGTGCGTGACGGCGGGCCTCACCGCCACCTCCGCGGGCCTCGTGGTGCTCTCCGGCGGCTCGATCGAGGCGCACTTCTCGTTCTTCGTGATCATCGGCTTCCTGACGCTGTACCAGCACTGGGTGCCGTTCGTCTTCAACATCGTCTTCACCGTGATCAGCCACGGGCTCGGCTCGGCGCTCGTGCCGACGCTGATGTTCAACCACCACGGGGGGCAGCACAATCCGTGGGGCTGGTCGCTGATCCACGGTGGCGCGGTGCTGCTCGCGTGCCTCGGCGTGGCGATCTTCTGCAAGATCACGGAGGACGAGCAGCGGCGCCGTCAGGAACTGACGAAGGAACTGTCGGACGCCCGCGTGCGGCAGCAGGAGTTCACCTCGGAACTGCTGCTGAACCTCGCGCGCCGCAACCAGAGCATGTTCCACCGCCAGCTCGACATCATCAACGACCTCGAGGAGCGGGAGCGCGACCCCGACGCGCTCGCCGACCTCTTCCGGCTCGACCACCTCGCCACCCGCGTGCGCCGCAACGCCGAGAGCCTGCTGGTCCTCTCGGGTGAGCAGCCGGCGCGGGTCTGGTCGGCGCCCGTCGCGCTGCGCGACGTCGTGCGCGCCGGCGTGGCCGAGACCGAGGACCTCGACCGCGTCACGCTCGCGGTCGACGAGCGCCCGCGGATCGTCGGCAGCTCCGTCGCCGACGTGACCCACATGATCGCCGAGCTGGTCGAGAACGCCGCGCGCTACTCGCCGCCCGCGACCCCCGTGCTCATCCAGAGCCGCGCCTACCACCGCGCGCCGGGCGCCCACATCGTGATCATCGAGGACACCGGCATCGGCATGCCGCCCGCCGAGCTCGCCGCGGCCAACGAGCTGATGGGCAACCCGCAGGAGGTCGACGTGTCCGCGGCGGCCCGCCGCCTGGGCTTCCACGTCGTCTCGCGGCTCGCCGAGCGCCACGGCATCGAGGTCTCGCTGACCCCGACCCCGGGCTCGGGCGTGACGGCGGTGCTCGTCCTGCCCGCCGCCCTGTTCGCCGAGGCCGCGCCCACCGTGCCCACCGTCGGCGACCGGGGCGGCCTGGAGCGCGTGCCGGCCTCCGCGGTGCCCGCGCCCCGGCGCGGCGCCGCGGACGACGACGGGCGCCACGGCTCGCCGTCGAGCAACGGCAGCAACGGCACCAACGGCCACCGGGGCGGGCCGGCGTCCGGGACGAACGGCGCGCCGGCCTCGGGACCGATCGCGGTCGACGGGCGGCACGCCTGGCCGGGCGCCCCCACCGCCGACGAGGTCGCGGAGGCCGGCCCCGGCACCGACGCGGAACAGAGCGCCGGTCGGCGTCGCGCGGCGCACGCCGCCTCCGGCGAGGAAGCCCCGGCGGCCGGCACCACCGAGGCGACGCCGAACGTCACGGAGGTCGCCCCCGACCTGTCCGGCGACGGGCACACGACCATCGAGCACGCGCCGCCCCCGGGTGCCGGGCCGGTGCGGCGGGGTCTCATCCACCCGATCGTCGTGCCGCCGCCCGCCCCGGTCGCGGCCGAGACGCCTACCGACGTGTCGGGCCCGCTGCCGGCGGCCCCCGCCCCGCGGCGCTCGGAGGAGGACGAGCCGGCGGCGGTCGGCCCGAACGGGCTCGTCCTCGCCCGGCGCCGTCCCCAGTCCCACCTCGCGCCGGAGCTGATCCGGCGGGCGCCCACCGCCGCGGCCGCCCCCACCGCCAACGGCGGGTCGCACCGTCGTCCGGGAGCGCCGGGCGCCGACCGCGGCGCGATGGACGCCCTGTCGGCCTACCAGGCCAGCCGGGCCGCGGCCCGGTCGGCGATCGGCGCCGACGGCTCCGATCCGTCGCGCGAGGACCACCACCCGCAGCGCGGGACCACCACCGGGAGCCAGACGTGAGCGCACCGACCGACAGCGGGCTGGACTGGCTGCTCTCCGACTTCGCCTCCGGTACCCCGGGCGTGCGGCACGTCCTCGTCGTCTCCGCCGACGGCCTGCGCCTGGCGGTCAGCGACGGCGTCGAACCGCACCTCGCCGACCAGCTGTGCGCGGCCGTCTCGGGCCTCGTCAGCCTCGCCCGGGGCACCTCGGCGCTGCTCGAGTCCGAGCCGGTCACGCAGACCATCGTCGAGATGGCCGGCGGCTACCTGTTCGCGACGTCGATCAGCCTCGGGTCGACGCTGGCCGTCGTCACCGACCGCACCGCCGACATGGGACTGGTCGGCTACGAGATGACCATGCTGGCGGCACGCGTCGGACACGCCCTCACCCCGGGTGCCGCGCGCAGCGGACGCTCCGGGGACCCGATGGCGCCGTGAGCGTGGACCGTCGCCAGCGCCCGCAGACCGACGGCGGGCGGGTCGTCCCGAACTACGCCTTCACCGCCGGCCGCACCCGGTCGGTGGCGGGCGCCGACATGCCCATCGAGGCCCTGGTGACCGCCACCGAGAAGGGGCTCGCCCGGTCGCCGTCGATGTCGCCCGAGCTGCGGGCCATCGTCGAGGCCAGCACGGCGCCGCAGTCGCTCGCCGAGATCGGTGCGCTGCTGGGCGTCCCGATCGGCGTGGCCCGGGTGCTCGTCAGCGACCTGGCCGCCGAGGACCACCTCGCCGTCCACCTGCCCCTCGTGGGCACCGACGGCCGCCCCCGCCGCGAACTCCTGGAGAGGCTGCTCGATGGACTCCGTGCACGGTGATCGGATCGCGCCCGGCCGGCCGGCGGGCACCGTCCGGACGGCGGAGCGCCGCGAGCTGCTGCCGCTGAAGATCCTGATCGCCGGCGGGTTCGGCGTCGGCAAGACGACGCTGGTCGGGACCCTGTCGGAGGTGCCGCCGCTGTCGACCGAGCAGCAGATGACCAGCCTCTCCGACGGCATCGACGACGCGTCGATCGTGCCGGAGAAGACGACCACCACCGTGGCCATGGACTTCGGCCGTGTGACGGTTGACGACTCGCTGGTGCTCTACCTGTTCGGCACGCCCGGCCAGTCGCGCTTCTGGTTCATGTGGGACGAGCTGGCCAAGGGCGCGGTGGGCGCGGTCGTGCTGGTCGACCTGCGGCGCATCGACGACTGCTTCGCGGCGATCGACTACTTCGAGAACCGCGGCCTGCCCTTCGTCGTGGCCCTCAACGCCTTCCCGGGCACCGAGGGCGTCGACGACGAGGCCGTGCGCGAGGCGCTCGCCGTGCCGGTGGGCTGCCCGCTGGTGCACGTCGACGCCCGCGACGACGCGTCGTGCACGCACGCGCTGATCGCACTGGTGGAGCACGCGCTCGCCCGCAGCGCCTGAGCCCTCGGCGGCCGGGATCAGCGCAGGCCCGTCGCGGGCCGGACCTCCCACAGGGTCCACAACGGGCGGTAGCCGTGGCGCGGCCAGAACACCGAGGAGATCGGGTTCGGCGGGTTGTAGTAGAGGTAGCTGCCCCGCGCGCCCGGCGGCAGCAGCGCGGGCAGCGCGGCGGTGACCAGCGCGTGGCCGACGCCCGCGCCGCGGTGCCCAGGCAGCACCGAGGCGCAGTTGACGTAGCCCCAGCGCCCGGGCGGCAGGAGGCCGGCGAGCCAGGAGCCGGGGGAGGAGTCGGTGAGCCCGCACTCCAGCAGGCCGACCGCCAGGCCGTCCTGCTCGGCGAGCCACACCGGCTCGTCGCGGGCGAACCGCTCCCGCAGCGAGGTGCGCTTGACCGCCTCGGCGTCCGGGCGCAGGACGCTGCCGCCGACCATGCTCGAGTAGGCGATCTCGTGCATCGCCAGGCCCACGCAGGCCTCGAGGTCGTCGTCGCGGGCGCGCCGCACCCGCAGCGCGTCGCCGGGCGGGGCCGCGACGATCGGGGTGGTGGGCGGCCCGGGCCTGCGGATCGCGAGCACGGCCAGCGGGACGAGGCCGTGGTCGAGGAAGGCGCGGGCGGCGACGACGTCGCGGCTGGGCCAGGTGACCACCGCGGCGGAGTCCGCGGCGTGGCGCGCGCGGGCGGGCAGACGGGTCCGCCACTCGGCGAGCAGGCGGTCCACGCCGGCGCGCCCGGCGCCGCCGAGCACCGGGTGCAGCTCGGTGACCTCGGCGGCCGACCACAGCAGCGGCGCGCTGCCCGCGGGCCACGTGTGCTGGGTCAGGACGCCCGCGACCTCCCCGCCCGCGTCGTCGCCGACGACCACCACCTCGCCCGGCGGCGGCAGCACGGCCTGCGGCAGGTCCGGGTCGATCTCGGCGAAGCGGCGCTGCTGGTCGCGGAGCAGCTCGGTGAGCACGACCTCGGGGACGCGCCCCGACGGCGTCGCCCGCGCGCGGCCGATCACGACGACCCCGGACGCCGGCAGCAGAAGATCGCCGTGCCGGGGAAGAGCGTGCCCCGCAACGGCGACCACTGGCCCCACTCCGCGTCGAGGTCGTCCGGCCACTCGGGCTCGACGAGCCGCTCGAGCACCAGCCCGGCGCCGACGACGTCGTCGACGCGGTCGCCCAGCGTGCGGTGGTGCTCGACGTAGGTCACGCGGCCCTCGTCGTCGACCTCGGCGTACGGGGTGCGGTCGAAGTACGACTGCGAGACGGTCAGCCCGTCGGGGCCGGGGTCGTCGGGGAAGGCCCAGCGCATCGGGTGGTTCACCGCGAACACCCACGGGGCGCCGGGGCGCAGCACCCGCGCCACCTCCCGCATCACCGCGCCCGCGTCGGCCACGAAGGGCACCGCGCCGAACGCGGAGAAGGCGGCGTCGAAAACCCCGTCGGCGAAGGGCAGGACGCCGGCGTCGGCCTGCACGGGCGGCACCGGGACGCCGGTGCGCCGGTCGGCCGCCCGGGCCTGGCGCAGCATGCCGGCGGACAGGTCGAGGCCGACGACCCGCGCGCCCTCGCCCGCGAGCCACCGCGCGCAGGACGCGGCCCCGCACCCGACCTCGAGCACGCGGGCCCCGCGCAGTGACCCGGGCGGGCCGAGCAGGCGCGCGTCCTGCTCGCGCAGCCGCTCGGGGCACCAGACGAAGTCGTCGTCACCGAGGAACGCGCCGTGCTCCGCCTGGTAGTCGTCGGCGTCGGCGTCCCACCAGGCCCGGTTGGCCGCGCTCGACTCCGCCGGCCCGACGCCGCGGCGCGCGATGCCGGTGGTACCGAGCAGCGTCTCCGCCGACGCCGCGCTCGCGTGCGGCTCGGGGGGCGGGGTCGGCACGGGGGCATCCTGGCACGGTCCCGGGACGCGACACGCCAAGGGAGGAGCGCGGCGACACGCCGGGGACCGGTCGGGGGTGCCCCGATTGCCGGGCCGCGTCGGACGCGGTTACGATGAAGGTCCACGTCAGTGGTCTCGCCCTGCTCGCGTTGCCTTCCCTGGTAGCGGGTGGGCGGCGATACCTCGTCTCCGGTCCTGCTCGCGGGCTACGCCGGTGCACGCGTCAGGACGACGGCTCACTTCCGTGGTGTCCCTGGCACGCTCGATCTGACCATGTTCCCGGAGCCGTCCACCGTATGTCCATCGACACCCACACCGCCCCGACGTCGACCAGCCCTCAGGTCGCGATCAACGACATCGGGTCGGAAGCGGACTTCCTCGCCGCCATCGACGAGACGATCAAGTACTTCAACGATGGCGACATCGTCGAAGGCACGATCGTCAAGGTCGACCGAGACGAGGTCCTCCTCGACATCGGCTACAAGACCGAGGGGGTCATCCCCTCGCGCGAGCTGTCCATCAAGCACGATGTCGACCCCAACGAGGTCGTCGCCGTCGGCGACGAGGTCGAAGCCCTCGTCCTCCAGAAGGAGGACAAGGAGGGCCGGCTGATCCTGTCCAAGAAGCGCGCGCAGTACGAGCGCGCCTGGGGCACGATCGAGCAGCTCAAGGACAACGACGAGCCCGTCAAGGGCACCGTCATCGAGGTCGTCAAGGGTGGCCTCATCCTCGACATCGGCCTCCGCGGCTTCCTCCCCGCCTCCCTGGTGGAGATGCGCCGCGTCCGCGACCTCCAGCCCTACGTGGGCAAGGAGATCGAGGCCAAGATCATCGAGCTGGACAAGAACCGCAACAACGTGGTGCTGTCCCGCCGCGCGTGGCTGGAGCAGACCCAGTCGGCCGTCCGCAGCGAGTTCCTCAACCAGCTCGCCAAGGGCCAGATCCGGTCCGGCCAGGTCTCGTCGATCGTCAACTTCGGCGCGTTCGTCGACCTCGGCGGCGTCGACGGTCTGGTCCACGTCTCCGAGCTGTCCTGGAAGCACATCGACCACCCCTCCGAGGTGGTCGAGGTGGGCCAGGAGGTCAAGGTCGAGGTCCTCGACGTCGACCTCGACCGCGAGCGGGTCTCGCTGTCGCTCAAGGCGACGCAGGAAGACCCGTGGCGCCAGTTCGCCCGCACCCACCAGATCGGCCAGATCGTGCCCGGCAAGGTCACGAAGCTCGTGCCGTTCGGTGCGTTCGTCCGCGTGGACGAGGGCATCGAGGGCCTGGTCCACATCTCCGAGCTGGCCGAGCGCCACGTCGAGGTGCCGGAGCAGGTCGTCCAGGTCGGCAACGACGTCATGGTCAAGGTCATCGACATCGACCTCGACCGTCGCCGCATCTCGCTCTCGCTGAAGCAGGCGAACGAGGGCATGACGACCGAGACCGAGTTCGACCCGGCGCTCTACGGCATGGCGGCCGAGTACGACGACGCCGGCAACTACATCTACCCCGAGGGCTTCGACCCCGACTCGGGCGACTGGCGCGAGGGTTACGACACCCAGCGCGAGGAGTGGGAGCGCCAGTACGCCGCGGCGTACGCCCGCTACGAGCAGCACATCGCGCAGCTGCAGCGCACCCAGGAGCAGGAGGCCGAGGCCGCCGAGGCGGCGCCGGCCAACTACTCCTCGGGCGGCCCGTCGGCCGGTGGCGGCAGCGACGCCGCCGAGGCCGACAACGACGAGGCGGACCCGGGCCAGGGCCCGCCCTCGCAGAGCGGTGGCGGCGCGCTCGCCAGCGACGCCCAGCTCGCCGCGCTCCGCGAGAAGCTCTCCGGCGGCTGATCGACAGCACGCCTGCTCGACCTCGGGCCCTCACCCCTCGCGGGGTGGGGGCCCGTCGTCGTTCCGGGGCCTGGTGCGTGGCAGCGAACGCCCTGTCGGCGTGCTCCCCTGACTCGCTGCCTTACGCGCGCGAAGTCCCCGTTGATCACGGGGTGATCGCCGGCGGGTAGACCCCGGGCGCGCGGGCGAGGGACGCCTCGGGTGCGTGGGACGCAGCGAGGGACGCCCTCGCTGCGCACGGGCGGCGAGGCCGAGGCGACGCCGGGAGCGTCAGGCGACGGCGGCGCGCGGCGCCGAGCGCGGCGCGGGGCCCGCGACGGCGGGGCGCAGGTGGCGCGAGCTCGCGAGGAGGCGCTCGACGAGACCCCGGCGGGCGATGTGCGGCGCGGCGAGGGCGGCGGCGACCTGGGGGAGGGCGCGGCACCAGACCAGGCCGGGCGCGCCGAGACGGTGGCGACCGGCGGGGCGTGGACGGAACACGCGCGACTCCTCGACGTTCGGGTGTGGTGCAGGTGAGGCGTGACGATAGCGCTGTGACGCACGAGGCGTGAGGGACTCGCCGCAGACTCTCGACCCCGGGTCGAGTGATGTTCCCGGGCGGTGGGCAGACTGGCGGGGTGCTGAGGCTCGGGCTGACCGGAGGGATCGGGGCGGGGAAGTCGACGGTCGCGGAGACGCTGACCGAGCTGGGCGCGGTGGTGATCGACGCCGACCGCATCGCCCGCGAGGTGGTGGAGCCCGGCACCGAGGGGCTGGCGGAGGTCGTCGCCACCTTCGGTGAGCAGGTACTCGACGCCGACGGCGCCCTCGACCGCCCGGCCCTGGGCCGCGTGGTGTTCGGCGACGACGCCAAGCGCCAGCAGCTCAACGCGATCCTGCACCCCCGCATCGGCGCGCGGACCGCGGAGATGGTGGCCGAGGCCGACGAGGACGCGGTGGTCGTGCACGACGTCCCGCTGCTGGTCGAGAACGGGATGGGCGCGGCGTTCGCGCTGGTCGTGGTGGTCGACGCCCCGGTGGACGTCCGCGTGACCCGCCTCGTCGACACCCGCGGCATGACCGTCGAGGACGCCCGCGCCCGCATGGCCGCCCAGGCCGACGACGCGGCGCGGCGCGCGGCCGCCGACGTGTGGTTGGAGAACGCGGGGGCGGCGGGCGCGCTGCGCGAGCAGGTCGAGCGCCTGTGGCACGAGCGGCTCGTCCCGTTCGCCGACAACGTCCGCCATGGGCGGGCGGCGCCGGCGCCCACCGGCATCGAAGAGCCCGACGAGGACCGCGAGCTGGTCGGCCGCCGCCTCGCCGCCCGCGTCGCCGTGGCCGCCGGGGAGTCGGTGCGCCGCGTCGAGCACGTCGGCCCGGGCGCGGTGCCCGGCCTGCCCGCGCCCGCCGTCGTCGACCTGCTCGTCGAGGCCGACCGCCCGGGCGCCGACCTCGCCGAGGCCCTGGCGGTCGCGGGTTTCCCGTCCACCGGGCGCGGGCGTCACGGCTCGGCCGACCCCGCTCGACCGGCCCGGATCCTCGTGCTCGACGCGAAGGACCGGCGCCAGGCGAAGCAGGCGCGCGCGATCGTCGAGAGCCGCGACCGCGCCGGCAAGGACCCCCGCCGGGTGGCCGCCGACCCCGCGGGCGTCCGCGCCGAGGTCGCGCTGCCCTGACCGTCAGCCCGGGTCGACGACGCGGCCCCGGAGCTCGATGCTGATCTGCTCGGCGTCGAGGTTCTCCAGCAGGGTCGCCAGCGCCGCCGAGGTGAACGTGCCCTCGTCCCGGGCGGCGAGCAGCGCCGCGCGCTGGCCCTCGATCATCTCGAGCCGGACCGCGATCCGCCCCTGCGAGGCCAGCGCCGGATCGGGGCGCTCGTCGCGGTCGGCGAGACGCTCGCGGAACGCGGCGATCTCCGGCTCGTCGGCGTGGCGGTCGAGCACCTCCCGGTTCACCGCCATGAGCCGGTCGAGGAGCTCGGCGCGCTCGGCAGGCGACGCGAGCTCGGCCCGGGCCGGGGCCACCCGGCGCACCACCAGCGCGAGGGTGCCGCCCTGCAGGAGCAGCGACGCGGTGGCCACCGAGAACGCGACGAACACCAGCAGGGAGCGGTCCGGAGTCGTCGTCGGCAGCGTCTGCGCGGCGGCCACCGTCACCGCGCCCCGCATGCCCGCCCACACCACGACCACGCCCTCGCGAGGCCCCAGGGGCGCCGAGCGGAAGTAGTCGATGTCTGCGATCCGGAGCCGCAGCCGGTCGCGGAACCGGGCCATGCGGCGCGGTCCGGGCAGCGAGACGGTGCGGCCGCGGATCGTGATCGCCTCGCCCGCGGCGAGGCGCTCGTCCATGTCGCGCAGGTGCGCCCGCACCGTCGTCCCGCGCCGCGCGGACGCCCGCACCGCGAGCACCAGCGGCGTCACGTAGGCGGCGCGCAGGACCAGCGTCGCCACCAGCGCGCCGGCGGCGAGGGCGAGGCCGGCGCCCCACGACGCCCCGTCGCGCTCGAGGTCCTCGAGCACGCGGGTCAGCTCCAGGCCCATGAGCAGGAAGATCGTGCCCTCGAGGACCAGCTCGACGGTGCGCCAGTTCTCGGTGTCGGAGAGGCGGTGCTGGGGGGTGAGGCGCCGCGCCGCCCCGTGCCCGGTGACGAGCCCGGCGGCGACCGCGGACACCAGCCCCGACGCGCCCAGCGCCTCGGCGGGCAGCGACGCGACGAACGGGGTCGCGAAGGACAGGAGGGTGTTGACGGTGGGGTCACGCACCCGGCCGCGGACGAGCAGCCCGACCCGTCCGACGACGACCCCGAGGACGACCGCGACGGCCACCGCGAGCGCGAACTGCCCGAGCACCCCGCCGACCGACACCGACACCGCACCGGCGGCGCCCGCCGCGATCGCCGCGATCGCCGCGCGCAGGAGCACCAGCGCGGTCGCGTCGTTGAGCAGCCCCTCGCCGTCGAGGACGGTGACCACCCGCGAGGTGACCCCGAGGCGGCGCACGATCGCCGTCGCCGCCGCGTCGGTGGGGCTCAGGATCGCCCCGAGCGCGACGCCGGCGGCGAGCCCCAGCCCCGGCACGACGAGGTCCAGCAGCAGGCCGATCACCAGCGCGGACACGACGACCAGCACGACCGACAGGCCGCTGACGGCGCCGAACGCGCGCCGGAAGTCCATGACGGGCATCGCCACGGCCGACGAGAACAGCAGCGGCGGGAGGATCCCGGCGAGGACCCACTCCGGGTCGACCTCGATCGCCGGGACCCCGGGCACCAGCGAGACGCCCACACCCAGCAGCACCAGCAGCAGCGGGGCGGCCACGCCGACGCGGTCGCTGAGGGCGCGCACACCCGCCACGGCCACCAGGCCGAGGACGACCACGATGAGGGGTCCCATGCCGGGAGCCTCCCGCGGTCAGCGGCCCGAGAGCGCTCCGACCCCCAGCGAGGTGGTCCAGGCGTCGAGGTCGTGGCGCGCGTCGCCCAGCTCGCCGAGCACGCGGTGGACCGTGCTCATGGCCTCCTCGGCGTCCGCGGAGGACAGCACGCCGCCCGCGACGGCCGCGGCGAAGTCGGCGTCGTGCGCGACGCGGGCCGGCCGTCCCGGCAGGACCTCGAGCCCGAGCAGCAGGTCGGTGCAGCGCCAGCGGTCGCCGTCGACGACGATCCGCACCGCGCCGATCTCGGTGGCCGTGGCGGTGCCCTCCGCGCGTGGCTGCCGCCGGCGCAGGCGCAGGCCGTGGTCGGGCAGCAGCCAGCAGGTCTCGGCGAGGACGAAGGGGTCCTCGGGGCTCAGCACCGTCGTGCGCAGGCCCCAGGCGGCGACCCGCCAACGGTCCAGGGGCTGTTCGATGACGTGCTCGGGGGCGAGGGGGAGGGTGCGCATCGCGCTGCGCACATCGACGATCTCGACCAGCTGGCGGGAAACGACCGGGCTCACGGCGCAGGACCCTAGGCCACCCGACCGAGGGACGGAGAAGGACCCCCTACCCGAACGACAGCGGTGTCATTCAGCACGTGGTGCGGCTCACGCCGTCCAGCTCAGGTCCACGTCGTGGGTCGCGAGCCAGGCGTCGAGGTCGTGCCCGTGCTCGGCGAGGCCGGCCAGCGTCCGGTGGCTCGTGGTCAGCGCCCGCTCGGCACGCACCGGGTCGAGCAGACCCGCCGCGACCGCCTCGGCGAGCTCGTCGAGGTCGAGGACCTCGGTGTGCTCGCCCGTGTGGACGACGAGGTCGACGTAGTGGTCCTCGGTGTGCCAGGTGTCGCCGTCGCGGGTGACGTCGACGATGTCCAGGTAGTGGTCCTGGAGGCGCTCGTGGCCGGGCAGCCAGGTGAAGTCGGTGACGCGGATGCCCAGGGCGGGCAGCAGCCACGACCGCAGGTGCGTCAGCGTCGGGTGGTCGGGCATGCCGCGGCTGAGGTAGAGCCCGAACGGTGCCTCGCGGTAGAGGTCGACGGCGCGCACGAACCCCTTGGGGTCGGTGTTCGTGCCGGCGGCCACGTCGAACGTCTCGACCTTCGGCGGGTGGATGCCCACGGGCGGGGACCCTAGTGCGCGCACGACGGCACCCGCTCCCACGTGCGCCACGGGGAGCGGGTGCCGGTGCGTGCGTCAGGAGGCCGGCGACTCCTCGCCCGAGGCGACCGCCGGGTCCATCCACACGGCCTCCCACACGTGGCCGTCCGGGTCGGTGAACGAGCAGCCGTACATGAAGCCGTGGTCCTGCTCCGGCTTCCACTCCGCGCCGCCGTTCGCCAGCGCGGTGGCCTTGATCCGGTCGACCTCGGCGCGGCTGTCGGCGGAGAGCGCCAGCATCACCTCGGTGGTCTTCTGCGCGTCGGCGACCTCGCCGACGACGAAGTCGCCGAAGCGCTCCGGCGTCATGAGCATCGCGAAGATGTTCTGCTCGATGACGAGGCAGGCGGTGCTCTCGTCGGAGAACTGCTCGTTGAACGTGAAGCCCAGGGCGCCGAAGAAGGCGCGGCTGGTGGCGACGTCGGCCACGGGCAGGTTGACGAAGATCGATCGCACGGTGGTCCTCCAGGGGTGTCGGTCGGGACGGGTCAGGAGCGGGCGCGCACGAGGGCGGGGACGAGGACGGCCCCGACGGCGAGGTGGACCGCGGCGAGGGCGATCCGCGTGGGGGTGGTGGCCTCCACCAGCAGGATCGGGATCATCGAGGCGGCGACGACGATCGCGGCGAGCACGGTCCAGACGGTGGTCCCCCACCGGGTCAGGCGCTCGAGCAGGGCGAGCACGCCCCAGCCGACCAGGCTGAGCACCACGGTCACCTGGGTGGTGACCAGGGCGTCGATGCGGACGGTGCCCTGGCTGTCGGTGATCCAGTAGTCGGCGCCGGCGAGGTGGCCCGACAGCCACACCGCGAGCGTCACCCCGAGTGTGGCGACGATCCCGAGCGCCCGCCGGCGGCGACGGACGGCGGCCCGGCCAGGCACGGGCGCGGTGTCGGTGGTCGGGGTCGGGGCCGGGGCGGTGAGCGACATGGTGACCTCCGTCGGGAGAAACTGTGTCCTGTGGACACTGTGTACGCTAGACACAGTAGGAGCGCCGAGGCAAGGGCGGATCGGATGAGCAGCACGACCGGGACGGACGACCCGGCCTCGGCGCAGGGGTCAGGGGGTCACCTCCTCTGGCGGACCCCCGACGAGCCGACGCGGGGGCCCCGCCGCGGGCTGACGCTCCAGGAGGTCGCGGCGGCGGCCGTCGAGGTGGCGGACCGCGACGGGCTGGCCGGCCTCTCGATGCAGCGGGTGGCCGCCGAGGTGGGGCTGACCAAGATGGCGCTCTACCGCTACGTCGCCAACAAGGAGCAGCTCGAGGCGATCATGATCGACGCCGCCGTCGAGGAGCCGCCGGGCCCGGACGCGCTGACCGGGACGTGGCGCGAGCAGGCCGAGGAGCTCGCGCGGCGGGTGTCGGACGTCTGGACGCGGCACCCGTGGCTGCCCTGGGTCACCGTCGGCGAGCGGGTGATGGGCCCGCGCGAGGTCGGCTGGGTCGAGGCCGCCGTGCGCGTGTTCGAGCCGCTCGGGCTCGCCCCCGACGAGCGGATGGACGCGGTGTCGATGCTCTTCGGGCACCTGCGCACCACCCTGGCCACCGCGTCGGCGGGCACCCGGCCGTGGACCGCCGACCCCGCGGGCGGGAGCACGATGCGCGACCTCGTCGCCGCGCACGCCGACCGCTTCCCGGCCCTGACCTCGGTGATGACCGATCCCGGCCGCCCGGTCGGGTCCCGCTGGGACTTCGGCCTGCGGTGCCTGCTCGACGGGTTCGCGGCGGCCGCCGCGCGGCGGGAGGGCCCCCGGTGAGCACCCCCGCGGTCCTGCACCGCTACCTGGCCGCGCTGGACGCCGGCTCGGTCGACGACGTCCTCGCCTGCTTCGCGCCGGCCGGGGAGGTGGCGTCGCCGCTGTACGGGACGATGCCGGCCGAGCGCTTCTACCCCGGGCTGTTCGCGGACTCGTCGGCGTCGAGCACCGAGCTGCGCCGGGTCTACGTCGACCCCGCGGACGACCGCGAGGTCGCGCTGGCCTTCCACTACGCGTGGGTGCTCGGCGACGGCACGCCCGCCCCGTTCGACGTCGTCGACCTGGTGACGCTCACCGACGACCGGGAGCTCATCGCGCGGCTCACCATCTGCTACGACACCGCGCCCCTGCGGCGCTCGTGGGAGCGGGTGGCGGCGCAGGACCACGCTGTCGGGGGGCGCGGTTAACCTCGATCCCATGGCCTTCGCGACAGAGGTTCCGGGTTCGGCCCGCGACGGGGAGAACCCCGAGGGGCTCCCCGACGAGGCGCTCGCGCACTCGGAGCACCGCCCCGTGGGGGAGATCGAGCGCACCGGGGTCCCGTTCGAGGTCGTCAGCCCCTACCAGCCGGCGGGCGACCAGCCCGCGGCGATCGAGGAGCTCGAGAAGCGGGTCCGGGCCGGCGAGCACGACATCGTCCTGCTCGGGGCCACCGGCACGGGCAAGTCGGCGACGGCGGCCTGGCTCGTCGAGCGGGTGCAGCGCCCGACGCTGGTGATGGCGCCCAACAAGACGCTGGCGGCCCAGCTGGCCAACGAGCTGCGCGAGCTGCTGCCCAACAACGCGGTCGAGTACTTCGTCTCGTACTACGACTACTACCAGCCCGAGGCGTACATCGCGCAGACCGACACCTACATCGAGAAGGACTCCTCGATCAACGAGGACGTCGAGCGGCTGCGGCACTCGGCCACGTCCAACCTGCTCTCGCGCCGCGACGTCGTGGTGGTCGCGTCGGTGTCGTGCATCTACGGCCTCGGCACGCCGCAGTCCTACCTCGACCGCTCGGTGCAGCTCACCGTCGGCGACGAGCTCGACCGCGACACACTGCTGCGCGCGCTGGTCGACGTCCAGTACCAGCGCAACGACATGGCCTTCGCGCGCGGCACCTTCCGGGTCCGCGGCGACACCGTGGAGATCATCCCGGCGTACGAGGAGCTCGCGGTCCGCATCGAGTTCTTCGGCGACGAGGTCGAGGCGCTCTACTACCTCAACCCGCTCACCGGCGACGTCGTGCGCCAGGTCGACGACGTGCGCATCTTCCCGGCCACCCACTACGTGGCCGGCCCCGAGCGCATGGAGAAGGCGGTCAAGGCCATCGAGGCCGAGCTCGAGGAGCGGCTGGCCGAGCTGGAGCGCCAGGGCAAGCTGCTCGAGGCCCAGCGCCTGCGCATGCGCACCAGCTACGACGTCGAGATGATCCGCCAGGTCGGCTTCTGCTCGGGCATCGAGAACTACTCGCGCCACATCGACGGCCGCGGGCCGGGCACCGCGCCGGCGACGCTCATCGACTACTTCCCGCAGGACTTCCTGCTGGTCATCGACGAGTCGCACGTGACGGTCCCGCAGATCGGCGGCATGTACGAGGGCGACATGTCGCGCAAGCGCAACCTCGTCGAGTACGGCTTCCGGCTCCCGTCGGCCACCGACAACCGGCCGCTGACCTGGGAGGAGTTCGCCGACCGCATCGGGCAGACGGTGTACCTGTCGGCCACGCCGGGCGACTACGAGATGCGCATGGCCGGCGGCGAGTTCGTCGAGCAGGTCATCCGGCCCACCGGCCTCATCGACCCCGAGGTGATCGTCAAGCCGACCAAGGGCCAGATCGACGACCTGGTGGGCGAGATCCGCACGCGGGTCGAGAAGGACGAGCGCACGCTGGTCACCACGCTGACCAAGAAGATGGCCGAGGACCTCACCGACTACCTGCTCGAGCTCGGCATCAAGGTCCGCTACCTGCACTCCGAGGTCGACACCCTGCGCCGTGTCGAGCTGCTCCGCGAGCTGCGCTCCGGCGAGTACGACGTGCTGGTCGGCATCAACCTGCTGCGCGAGGGCCTGGACCTGCCCGAGGTGTCGCTGGTCGCCATCCTCGACGCCGACAAGGAGGGCTTCCTGCGCAGCGAGCGCTCGCTGATCCAGACGATCGGCCGCGCGGCCCGCAACGTGTCGGGCCAGGTGCACATGTACGCCGACAAGGTCACCGACTCGATGCAGTACGCCATCGACGAGACCAACCGGCGCCGCGAGAAGCAGGTCGCCTACAACACCGAGCGCGGGGTCGACCCGCAGCCGCTGCGCAAGAACATCGCCGACATCCTCGACCGCGTGTACCGCGAGGCCGAGGACACCGAGGAGTCCGTCGGCGTCGGTGGCTCGGCCCGCAACAGCTCCCGCGGCCGTCGTGCGGCGGGGGAGGCGGGCGGCCGGGGCAGCTCGGGCATCGTCGAGCACCGCAGCACCGAGGGCATGGCCCGCGCCGAGCTGGCCGACCTCATCCAGCAGCTGACCGACCAGATGATGGCGGCGGCGCGCGACCTGCAGTTCGAGCTGGCCGGACGCCTGCGCGACGAGATCGCCGACCTCAAGAAGGAGATGCGGGGGATGGACGCGGCCGGGGTGAGCTGAGGCCGGGTCCGTCCACCGATCCGGGCGCCTGCTCGCCCATTAGGGTGGTGGAGTGCGGGGCGGTGCTGCTCGGAGCGCGACGGTCGCGGACCGGCTGGTCGGCTGGGCCACGGTGGTGGCCGGCGTCGTGTACTCCGCGTTCCTCGTGACCCCGCTGCTCGGGACACGGCTCGATCCCGGCCGCTCGTTCGTCAGCGAGCTCGCCGCGCTCGACCAGCCGCACAACCTCGCGTTCCGCGTCGTCGACGCGGTCGTCGGGCTGGTCGTGGTCGCCGCCGCGCTGCACCTGGTCCGGGGCCCGGGCGTGCGGGTGGTGCGGTGGGCCGGCGCCGCGCTCGGGCTCTTCGGGGTGGCGACGCTGCTCGACGTGGCCGCGCCGATGGCCTGCGCCCCCTCCGCGGACCCGGTCTGTGCCGCCGCCGAGGCCTCGCGGACGGCGCTCGCGTTCGGGGTGCACGAGGTGGCCAGCGTCGCGGCCAACGGTGCCGCGATCGTCGCCGCGGTGCTGCTCGCGGTGGCCCGGTCCCGCGGGCGGACGGCCGACCAGCCGGCGTCGCCGCTGGAGGGCGCGATGCTGGTCGGGCTCCCGCTGGTGGCGGTGCCCGGGCTGCTGGTGGTGCTCGAGGAGACGGTGGGCCTGGGGCTCGACGGGGTCGTCGGCTACGTCCAGCGGGTGCAGGTGCTGGCGCTCTCGGGTGTGCTGGTGACCATCGGGCTCGTCGTGCTGCGCGGCTCGCGGTGGGTCCGGCGGCGGGCGTGAGGGCGCGGACCGTGGTGCTGGTCCCCGGGCTGGGATCGACGCCGGGGGAGTGGGACGCCGTCGTCGCCGCGCTGCCCCCGGATGTCCCCGTGGTCGTCGTCGATCCGGCCGATGCACCACGGCTGCGCTCGCGGGCCGACTGGTCCCCCGAGGCCGTCGCCGCCCGCCTCGCCGCCCGGGTGGCCGCCGCGGCCCGGCCGCTGCTGCTCGTCGGCCACTCGTCCGGTGGGCTGCACGTGCAGGCCCTGCTCCACACCGACGGCGGGCACGACAGCGCGGGCGCCGTGCTGGTGGACGCGTCCCACGAGGAGGCGGTCCGGCTCGCGCCCGCCCTGCTCAGCGACGTGGGACGGGCCGCCGCCGAGCTGGTGCTGGCCACCGGGGTCACGACGCTCGCCGGCCCCTGGCTCCGCGCGCTCGGGGTGCGGGCGGCGTCGGTGCGGCGGCGCGACCGGATGGCGCCGGCGGCGGTGCGCGCGGTCTACGCCTCTCGGGCGTGGGCGTCGTCCACGCTCGACGCGTGGTTCGGCCACGGACCGCTGCAGGCCGGGGTGCTGGCGTGGCAGCGGGAGCGTGGCGCGCCGGGGGTCCCGGTCCGGCTGCTCGTCGGGGCCGCGGGGATTGGGCGCGGCCGGGCCGGTTGGATCGCGCTGCAGCGGGACCTCGCCCGCCGGCTCGGCGCGCCGGAGCCGACGCTGCTCGACGACGCCGGGCACCTGGTGACCGTCGACCGCCCGGACGCGATCGCCGACGCCGTGCGGGCGCTGCTCGGCGTCGACGAGACCCCTGCTGCGCGCTGAGCGTCAGCCCGCCAGCAGCTCGCCGGCCCGGCGGAGGTCGGCGACGAAGCCCGCGAACATCTCGTCGCGGTCCTGCCCGCGGGCGGGGTCGGCGCGCAGGATCGCCGACGGGTGGATCGTCGGCACCAGCGTCAGGTCGTTCCACGGCCGCGGCTCGCCCCGCTCGCTGGTGATGCGGAACTTCGCGCCCAGCAGCGCCTTGCCCGCCGTGGCGCCGAGGGTCACCAGCACCTGGGGCTTCACCAGCGCCAGCTCGGCGTCCAGCCACGGCCGGCAGGCCTTGATGTGGCCCGCCTTCGGCGTCTCGTGGATGCGCCGCTTGCCCTGGTAGCGGAAGTTGAAGTGCTTCACCGCGTTGGTCACGTAGGCGTCGTCGCGGGCCACACCGGCCTCGTCGAGGGCCTCGTCGAGCAGCCTCCCCGCCGGGCCGACGAACGGCGCCCCCTGGCGGTCCTCCTGGTCGCCGGGCTGCTCGCCGACCATCACCATGCGAGCCTCCCGCGGGCCCGTCCCGAACACGGTCTGGGTGGTGTCCTGGTAGAGCTCGCAGCGCGTGCACCCCGCGGCCTGCGCCGCCAGGGCGTCGAGGTCGGGTGGCAACGCGGCGTCGGCGGTGTCGCCGAAGAGGTCGAGCGGCTCGGTCACCGGGCGGGGGTGCCCGTCCTCAGTCCAGGCAGAACTCGTTGCCCTCGGGGTCGGCCAGGATGATGTGGCCGGCGGCGAGCGGGGGCTCGGGCTCGTGCCGCTCGAGGCGCGTGGCGCCGCGGCCGACGAGCCGCGCGGCCTCCGCCTCCAGCGCCGCCATGCGCTCCTCGCCCTGGAGGCCGGGGGCCGCCCGCACGTCGAGGTGCACCCGGTTCTTGACCTGCTTGCCCTCCGGCACCCGCTGGAAGAACACCCGCGGCCCGGAACCGTCGGGGTCGTTCACCGCCGAGGCGTCGTTGTGGCGCTCGGGCGGGACGCCGAACGCCTCGAGGGCCTCCGGCCACGAGGCGAAGCCCTCCGGCGGTTCCTGGACGCGGTAGCCCAGGACCTCGGCCCAGAAGGCCGCCAACGCGGCGGGATCGGCGCAGTCGAGGGTGATCTGGACGTCGCGGCTCACGGTCGCCTCGTTCCGTTCGGTGGCGGGGGTCTGTGCGGGGCCAACCTCTCACCGACGCCGGACAGGTCCGGTCCGCCACTCCGGGGTCCGGGTTCGGGACGGGTCGCTCGCTGTCTGGGAGGGGTCCCGAGCGCGGGTTATGCTCCCGGTCACCAGGGGCGGTCCGCGTGGCCGGAGGTGCATGTGGTGGACGACGGCGTCTGCGCGGTGACACGCAGCACCGACCTCCGCCGGCACGCCCGCCTGCTGCACCAGGCCCACGACGAGCGCCTGGCGGGCAGCCGCCCGACCACGGCGCTGCGGCGGGTGGTCAGCCGGTCCTGGGACCGGGTGCTGTCCTACGGCGTCGCCCCGGACGGGCGGGCGCTCGACGACCCGGCGGCGCCCGAGGTCGTGGAGCGTCGGCGCGCCGAGTCGCCGATCGCGGGCGTCCTGCCCCAGCTGCGGGCGAGCCTCACGGCCGTCGCCGAGGACGCCGAGCACATCATGGTGATCACCGCGGCCGACGGGTTCGTGCTCTGGCGCGAGGGGGCGGTCCGGGTCGGGCGCCTCGCCGACAGCCTCGGCTTCCTGCCCGGTGCGGACTGGACCGAGGCCGCGGTCGGCACCAACGCCATCGGCACCGCGCTGGCCGAGCACGCGTCGGTGCAGCTCTTCTCCGCCGAGCACTTCGTCCGCGCCCAGCACCCCTGGACCTGCACGGCGAGCCCCATCCACGACCCGCGCACCGGCGAGATGCTGGGCGTCGTCGACCTGTCCGGCCCCGCGCCCACCGTCCACCCGACCACCGTCGCCCTCGTCCACACCGCGGTGCGCCTGGCCGAGACCGGGCTCTGGGCCGCGCACGAGACCCGCCTCGACGGGCTGCGCGCGGTGGCCGCGCCGCTGCTCGCACGCGAGTCGGCGCCCGCGCTGGTGGTCGACGACCACGGCTGGGTCGCGGCGTCCACGGGGCTGGCGCCGCGCGACCGCGTCGGGGTGCCGCGGGCCGGCGAGGCGCTCCTGGTGCACGGGCTCGGCGCCTGCCTGCCGGAGCGCGTCCCGGGCGGCTGGCTGCTGCGGCCGTCGACCGCGACGGGGCCGGGCGCGACGCGGCTGCGACTGGACCTCGACGCGGACCCGCCGGGCGCCGTCGTCGAGGGCCGCGAGGAGTGGCGCCACGCTCTCGGGCGTCGCCACCTGCAGATCCTGGCGCTGCTCATGCGCGCCGGCGGCGAGGGCCTGGACGCCGCGGCGATCAGCCGCGCGCTCTACGACGACGCCGACCACCTCGTCACCGTGCGCGCCGAGCTCTCCCGGCTGCGCCGCGTGCTCGGCGGGCTGATCGCGGCCCGCCCGTACCGGATCGCGCCCGGGGTCGCGGTGGTCCCGCCGTCGGCGCAGGACACCGCGCGGCTGTTCGGGGCGGCTGCAACACCGCTGCAACCCTGGTCGTGACCCGGGTCACCCCCGTGGGATGAGGGGCGACCCCACCCCGGAGGAGGAACCGTGAAGGCTGCTCGCTACCACGGGCGCGGCGACATCCGCGTGGAGGAGATGCCCGACCCCCACGTCGGCCCCGGGCAGGTGCAGGTGGCCGTCGAGTGGTGCGGGATCTGCGGCACCGACCTGCACGAGTACCTCGACGGGCCGATCTTCGCCCCGACGCCGGAGGCACCGCACCCCCTGACGGGCGGGGCGGTGCCGATCACGCTGGGCCACGAGTTCGCCGGCGTCGTCGCCGAGGTCGGCGAGGGCGTCACCGGGCTGTCCGAGGGCGACCGGGTGGTCGTCGAGCCCTACGACGTGTGCGGGTCGTGCGTGGCGTGCCGGTCCGGGCGCTACAACGTGTGCCGCTCGCTCGGCTTCATCGGTCTGGACGGCGACCAGGGTGGCTTCGCCGAGCGGGCCGTCGTCGACCGGCGCTGGGTGCACCCGATCGGCGACCTGACCACCCAGCAGGACGCCCTCGTCGAGCCCCTGGCCGTCGGTTACCACGCCACCAAGCTCTCGGGCCTCGAGGCGGGGCAGACGGCCGTGGTGTTCGGGGCCGGACCCATCGGGCTGGTCACCGCGGCGGCCCTGCGCGCGGTCGGGGCCGGGCAGGTCGTCGTCGTCGAGCCCGCCGACGCCCGCAAGGCCAAGGCGCCGGGCGCGGGCGCGGACGTCGTGCTCGACCCGACCGAGGAGGACGTCCCGGAGCGCGTCCGCGAGCTCACCGGGGGCGCGGGCGCCGACGTCACCTTCGAGTGCGCGGGGCTCGACCCCGTGCTCGCCCAGGCCGTCGCCTCCACCCGCCCCGGCGGGACCTGCGTCAACGTCTCGATCTGGGGCCACCCGGCCACCTTCGACGTCAACTCGCTGGTGCTCTCCGAGATCCGGCTCATCGGCTCGCTGGCCTACGCCGGCCGCCACCCCGAGGTGATCGACCTCGTGCGCGACGGCGTCGTGGACGTCGACCAGTTCATCACCGGTCGCATCGCCCTCGACGACATCGTCGACGAGGGCTTCCGCGAGCTCATCGACCACAAGGAGACCAACGTGAAGATCCTGGTGCACCCGTGACCGCCGCCGGCACGCGCGTCGCCGTCGTCACCGGCGCCGGGCGGGGGATCGGCGCCGCCATCGCCCGCCGGCTCGCGTCCGACGGGCTGGCCGTGATGGTGTCCGACATCGACGCCGCCACCGCGCAGGAGGTCGCGCGGGAGATCACCGACGCCGGCGGTCAGGCCGACGCGACGGCCACCGACGTCGCCGACCGCGACGCCTGCCTGGCGCTGGTCGCCGCAACGCGGGAGCGGTTCGGGTCGATCGACGTGATGGTGGCGAACGCGGGGATCGCGCAGGTGAAGACGCTGCGCGAGGTGACGCCCGAGGACCTCCGGACGATGCTCGGCATCAACGTCGGCGGGGTCCTGTGGTGCCTGCAGGCCGCGGCCGAAGCGATGATCGAGCAGGGTCACGGCGGCAAGATCATCAATGCGGCGTCGATCGCCGGGCACCAGGGCTTCGACCACCTCGGCCACTACTCGGCGTCGAAGTTCGCCGTCCGCGCGCTGACCCAGGCCGCGGCCAAGGAGCTGGCGTCGCACCAGATCACCGTCAACGCCTACTGCCCGGGGATCGTCGGCACCACGATGTGGGACGAGATCGACCAGGGCCTCGGCGGCTACCTCGGCACCGGCAAGGGCGAGGCGCTGGCGCAGTACTCGCAGCTCATCGCGCTGGGCCGGGTGCAGACGCCCGAGGACGTCGCGTCGTTCGTCTCGTACCTGGCGAGCCGTGACGCCGACTACATGACCGGGCAGGCGGTGATGATCGACGGCGGCATCGTGATGGTGTGACCGGCCGCCCTCACGGCTCCAGGTACACGCGGGTCACGGTGCTGTCCTGGGTGTTGGTCACCCAGAGTTCCTCGCCCACGACCTGCATCGCCCCGACGCTCGCCCCCACGCTGGTGATCGGGTCACCGGACGGGGCGCGCGTGCCGAGGTCGATCCGGCGGACCTCGTCGGTCTGCGGGTACGCCGCCCAGCCGGTGCCGTCCTGGGCGTCGAACCAGGACGCCCGGCCGAGCGCGATCGGCTCGCCGACCACCCACGACGCGGAGTCGAGGGGCAGCACGTCGAAGCGGGCGCGGTCGGAGGGTGCGTTGAGGTCCCCGGTGCCGACGTAGAGCGTGCCGCCGTCGGCGTCCACGCCGCCGAGGTCGGAGGAGAACGTGATGGCGGCGCCCATCGACGCCCCGTTCCGGTCGAGCACCGAGATGCCTGCGGTCGCCGGTGTTGGCGACGTAGAGGCGGTGGTTCTCGTAGACCACCGACACCGGCGCGCGGCCGACCGGGAGGGGTGGACCCGGCGCGACCGCCTGGCTCGCCGTGTCCACGCGCGTCACGATGTTGCCGTCGCTGTGGCTGATCCACAGGAAGCCGTCACCGGCGGCGATGCCCGACACCGCCGCCGGCTGGTTCAGGTAGATGGTGGTCAGGGCGCCGGTCGCGACGGCCCCCCTCGCCTTGTCCGGTGACATGCTGTCACCGACGTCGGAGCGACGAATGGGCTGGACGGGTCAGTACGGCCTCCGGTGTTCGCCGGCTGCTCACTCGCCGTCCCTGTCTCCACCCAGGACGTGCGGCCGGCCCGCGTGCGGGCGCCGACGTGGTGGGGGTAACATCATCGTCATGCTTCGCCGGGAGGTAGTACTCCGGCGCGTCGGGTGAGCCAGGTCCCCGGCGCGCCCCTTCTGCTCGTCCCCGTCGCCGGGGGCTGAGCCCCGAGGCCTGGCTCGGATCCCCGTTCGCACGGATCCCCCAGGAGCACCCGCCGTGACCACACTCGAGCCGGCCCCCACCACGTACACCCCCGCCCCGCGGCGTGCCTCGCGGCTGCCGCGGCCCTTCACGATCCTCACCACCGGCGGGATGACGGGGGTCATGGACCTCGCGTCGGCGCTGTGCTCGTTCGGCTACCGCGTCCCCGACTTCTCGGTCGACGTCCACGAGGGCGTGAGCTGCTCGTGCATCCAGTGCACGGTCGCGCTGACCACCGCCGAGTGCGCCGAGTTCGCCGACCGCGTCCGCACGCTGCCCGGCGTCCTCTCCGTCGAGCCCTCCTGCTAGTCGGTCGCGCCAAGGAGATGCGCCCGCCAGCGCTCCTCCGTCGCGCTGTCCCGCGATCTCCGACGCGCTCCGGTGGTCACCGCGCGAGCATGATGGGGTCGTGAGCGACGACGCCCGCCGCGGCGACCAGGACCGGTCCGGGGAGTGGTCCAACCCCCTCGAGGACCTGATCGGTCGCCTCGTCGAGGGGTTCGGCGATCTCGGACGCCCGGACGAGGGCCCGCCGCCGCCGCGGGGCCGGCGCGAGGACACCCGCACGCCGGTGCTCGACCGGTTCGGGCGCGACCTCACCGCCGCCGCCCGCGCCGGGCGCCTCGACCCCGTCGTCGGCCGGGAGCGCGAGGTCGCGGCGGTCCTGGAGATCCTCGGGCGGCGGACCAAGAACAACCCCGTGCTCGTCGGGGACCCGGGCGTCGGCAAGACCGCGATCGTCGAGGGCATCGCGTCGCGGATCGCGGCGGGCACGGTGCCCGGGACGCCCGGGCGGCGGGTCGTCGCGCTCGACCTCGCCGGGCTGGTCGCCGGCACCAAGTACCGCGGCGAGTTCGAGGAGCGGCTGCGGCGCCTCGTCGACGAGGTCACGGCCACCGACCGCGGCGTCGTGCTCTTCCTCGACGAGCTGCACACCGTCGTCGGGGCGGGTGCGGGCGTCGAGGGGACGATGGACGCCGCCGACATCCTCAAGCCGGCGCTCGCCCGCGGGGAGCTGCAGGTCGTGGGCGCGACGACCCTCGACGAGTACCGCCGCCACGTGGAGTCCGACCCCGCGCTCGAGCGGCGCTTCGCCCCGATCACCGTCGACGAGCCGACCGTCGAGCAGACCGTCGGCATCCTCGAGGGCCTGCGGGGGCGCTACGAGGAGCACCACGGCGTGCGCCTGCCCGACGACACCCGCCGGGCCGCCGTCGAGCTCACCGCGCGCCACGTCCGCGACCGCTTCCTGCCCGACAAGGCGATCGACGCGATGGACACCGCCGCCGCCCGCGTGCGCCTGCGCCGCGCCGAGGACCCGGGCGCGTCGGCCACGGTGACCGTCGCCGACGTCGCACAGGTGGTCGCCGACCGCACCGGCCTGCCCGTCGCCCACCTCACGGACTCCGAGCGCACCCGCCTCCTGGGGCTCGCCGAGCACCTGCGCCGGCGCGTCGTGGGCCAGGACCACGCGCTGGAGGCCGTCACCGACGCCGTGCTCGCCGGGCGCGCGGGGATGGGCCAGCCCGGGCGCCCGGTGGCGTCGTTCCTGTTCGCGGGCCCGACCGGGGTCGGCAAGACCGAGCTCGCCCGCGCGCTCGCGGAGGCGCTGCACGGGTCCGACGAGCGGCTCGTGCGCCTCGACCTCGGCGAGTTCCGCGAGGCGCACACCGTCAGCCGCCTCACCGGCGCGCCGCCCGGGTACGTGGGCCACGACCGCCCGGGCGAGCTGACCGAGGCGATCCGGCGGACGCCGTCGTGCGTGGTGCTGCTCGACGAGATCGAGAAGGCGCACCCCGACGTGCTCGCCCTGCTGCTCGGGGTGCTGGACGCGGGGCGGCTGACCGACGGGCGCGGGCGCACCGTCTCGTTCGCCGACGCCGTCGTGATCATGACGAGCAACCTCGGGGCGTCGGCGCTGACCGAGGGCCGGGAGGTCGACGAGGCCCGCGGCGCCGTGGTCTCGGCGCTGGCGCGGGCCCTGCGCCCGGAGTTCCTGGGCCGGGTCGACGAGGTCGTGCTGTTCACCCCGCTCGGCCCCGAGGAGCGCCGCGCGGTGGTGGAGCTGTTCCTCGACGGGACGCGCGAGCGCCTCGCCGCCCAGGAGGTCGGGCTCACCGTGACGCCCGCGGCGGTCGACGCGCTCGTGACGCGCGGGCACGACCCGGCCCTGGGGGCGCGCCCGATGCGCCGGGTGGTGACCCGCGAGGTCGACCGGGCCCTGTCGCGGCGCATCGTCGCGGGCGCCCTGCGTCCCGGCGGGCACGCGACCGTCGACGCCCCGGACCCGGAAGCCCCGCTGACGATCGAGGTCACGGGCTGAGTGCCAGCGTGGCGGCCACGCTGGCGTTCAAGGCCAGGAAAGGCCCCACGATCACCCCGGGGCTCTACTCCACGGTGACGCTCTTGGCGAGGTTGCGCGGCTTGTCGATGTCGCGTCCGAGCACCGCGGCGCAGTGGTACGCCAGCTGCTGCAGGGGGATACCGAGCAGGATCGGGTCGAGCTCGGGCTCCAGCCGCGGCACGTGCAGCACGGCGTCGGCCAGGCCGTCCGGGAGATCCGCGTTGGTCACCGCGATCACCGGGCCGCCGCGGGCCTTGATCTGCTCGATCGTGCTGGTGTTCTTGCCGACCAGCTCGTCGTCGGGCACGACCACCACGCACGGCATCGACGGGTCGACCAGGGCGAGCGGCCCGTGCTTGAGCTCCGCCGCCGCGTACGCCTCGGCGTGGATGTAGGAGATCTCCTTGAGCTTCTGCGCGCCCTCCCGCGCGACCGCGGCGCCGCGCACCCGGCCCAGGAAGAACATCGACCGCGCGTCGGCGTAGCGCCGCGCCACCTCGGCGACCTCCTCGGACGGCGCCAGCGCCGCCTCCACCGCGTCCGGGAGCCGCCGCAGCCCCTCGACGAGCCGGGCGCCGTGCGCCGCGGACAGGTCGCGCACCCTCCCGAGTAGCAGGGCGAGCAGCGTGAACGACGTCGCCATCGAGCTGAACGCCTTCGTCGAGGCGACCGACACCTCGGGGCCGGCGTGCAGGAACATGCCGGCGCCGCACTGGCGCGCGATCGCCGAGCCGATGACGTTGACGACGCCGACGACCCGCCCGCCCTTGCGCTGGAGCTCCTCGACGGCGGCGAGCGTGTCGATGGTCTCGCCGGACTGGCTGACCGCCACGTACAGGGTCTCGGGGTCGACGAGCGGGTTGCGGTAGCGGAACTCGCTGGCCTGCTCGGCGTCCGCCGGGATGCGGGCCAGCTCCTCCACGAGGCCGGCGCCGATCTGCCCGGCGTAGAGCGCCGACCCGCACCCGAGGAACGTGACGCGGCGGATGCCCCGGAGCTCGCGCGGGTCGAGCCGCAGCCCGTCGAGGCGCGCCGTGGCGAACCGGGCGTCGAGCCGTCCGGCCAGCACGCGGCGCAGGGCCGCCGGCTGCTCGTGGATCTCCTTGGACAGGAAGTCGGGGTGGCCGTCCAGCTCGTAGGCGTCGTCGTCCACGTCGACGGTGATCGGCGACGCCAGGCGCGAGCCCTCGTACCCGGCGGCCGTCAGCGTCGCGATCTCGCCGTCGGCGAGGAACACCACCTGGCGGGTGTGGCGCACCAGCGCGGCGACGTCGGAGGCGACGAACATCTCCCCGTCACCGAGCCCAAGGACGATCGGGCTGCCGTTGCGGGCGACGACGAGCTCCTCGGGGCGCCGCGCGTCGAGCACGACCAGCCCGTAGGTGCCCTCGACGACGCGCAGCGCCTCGCGGACGGCCTCCTCGAGCGAGCGCGACCCGTCGTCCAGGGCGCGGGCGATCAGGTGGGGCAGGACCTCGGTGTCGGTGTCCGAGCGCAGCACCACACCGTCGGCGACCAGCTTGGCGCGCAGCTCGTCGGCGTTCTCGAGGATGCCGTTGTGGACGACGGCGATCCGCCCCTCGGCGTCGGTGTGGGGGTGGGCGTTGCGCTCACTCGGCTCGCCGTGCGTGGCCCAGCGGGTGTGGGCGATGCCGGTGCGCCCGGGGGAGTCGTCGTCGCCGATGGCCGCGCGCAGGTCGTCGACCCGGCCCGCCGCCCGGGTGATCCGCAGCGCCTTGCGGTGCGCGACGGCCAGGCCGGCCGAGTCGTAGCCGCGGTACTCGAGGCGCGCGAGGCCCTCGACGAGGATCCTCGTCGCCGGGCGCGGGCCGACGTACCCCACGATGCCGCACATGGGCGCTCTCCTTCATCCGTAGACGATGCGTCGCAGGCGCCGCTCGGTGACGGCGCCCGGTGCGACCGGGCGGTGCGCGAGCTCGTCGGCGATCACCGTCCAGATCTCGGCGTTGCGACGGTCCCGGGCCTGCAGCTCCCGGTGCCGCCGCCGCACGTACTCCTCGGTGGTCTCCGAGCGGTAGTAGGCGACGACGTCGGCCACCACGCGGGCGGCCACGGCACCGGGTAGACCCGTCGACGCGGCGACGTGCCGCACGAGCTCCGGGTCCACGCCTGGAGCGTGCCCGGTCAGGGTCGTCGTGGCCAGGTCCCTGCCCGGTTCCGGGCAGGCGCGGGCGGTGAACGTGGTCGGCGGCGGGGATCCACCAGCCGCGGGCGCTCGAACGACCGGCGCACCGGCAGCCCGGCCGGGCGCAGCAGCCGCTGGACGAGCAGCCAGACGCCGGGCGCCCCGAAGAGCAGCACGAACGACGAGGCCGAGGAGGTCGCCCGGACCCTGCGGCGGCTGGTCCGCGAGGGGTGCCGGTGATCGTGGGGCCTTTGCTGGCGTTGAACGCCAGCGTGGCCCCCACGCTGGCTGTGAGGGTGAGAGCGCCGGTTCGCGGTGTGGTGGGCTGGTGGCGTTGGTGGTGGGCGTGACTCCCACGCTGGATGGCCCTCTGTGAACCGCCCCGGCGTGTCCGGAGACCTGATCGTCTGAGGAGATCTGGTCATGACACGTCGGTCCCAGCCGCCCTATCCGCCGGAGTTGCGGGAGCGGGCGGTGCGCATGGTCGCCGAGGTTCGGGCGGACTACGAGTCGCCGTGGGCGGCGATGAACGCGGTCGCCGAGAAGCTCGGGGTGGGCACCGGGGAGACGGTGCGCAAGTGGGTCCGTCAGGCTGAGATCGACGGTGGTGTGCGCCCAGGCGCGACGAGCGAGGAGTCTGACGAGCTCAAGCGGCTGCGCCGGGAGAACGCCGAGCTCAAGCGGGCCAACGACATCCTGAAGGCGGCCTCGGCTTTCTTCGCGGCCGAGATCGACCGGCCACCGCGACGCTCGTGAAGTTCATTGACGAGCACGCCGCCCGCAGCAGTGCGGGCCGGCGGTGGGGCGTCGAGTCGATCTGCACCGTGCTCGGCGAGCTCGGTGTGTCCATCGCCCCGTCCACCTACTACGAGGCCCGCAAGGCTCTTGCGGCCGAGCCCACCGCCCAGGCATGTCGCGACGAGCAGCTGAGCGTCGAGGTGGCCCGGGTGCACGCCGAGAACTACGGCGTCTATGGCGCCCGCAAGGTCTGGGCCCAGCTCAACCGCGAGGACATCCCGGTCGCCCGCTGCACCGTGGAGCGGCTGATGCGCGCCCAGGGCCTGGCCGGAGTCCGCCGCGGCCGCCGGATCCGCACCACCATCCCCGGCGATCAAGCCCGAGCCCGCGACCTGGTGGGCCGGCGCTTCAACCCGGCCGCACCGGACCGGTTGTGGGTCGCGGACTTCACCTACGTCCCGACCTGGTCCGGGATGGTCTACGTCGCCTTCGTCCTCGACGCCTACTCCCGGCGCATCCTCGGCTGGCGCGCCGCCACCACGATGCGCACCAGCCTCGTGCTCGACGCCCTCGAGCAAGCCGTCTGGACCCGCCGGCAGGAAGGCATCACCGAGCTCGGAGGCCTGGTGCACCACTCCGACGCCGGCTCCCAGTACACCTCGATCGCCTTCACCGAACGCCTCGCCGAGGCCGGTGCCGCACCCTCGGTCGGCTCGGTCGGCGACGCCTACGACAACGCGCTGGCCGAGTCCACCATCGGACTGTTCAAGACCGAGCTGATCAAGCCGCGGGCGCCCTGGCGCACCGTCGAGCAAGTCGAGATCGCCACCCTCGAGTACGTCGACTGGTTCAACCACCGCCGACTACACAGCACCGCCGGCGACATCCCACCCGTCGAGCTCGAGCACGCCCACTACCGTCAACACCACGCCCAACCCGAGCCCGAGCACTCAATCCCATAGCTCTCCGGACACGCCGGGGCGGTTCACTGGGTGCCTTGGGTGTGACTTGTCCGTCTGCTGCCTTCGGCGCCGGCCCGGCCGGGAGCTGCTGGCCTGATCAGGAGCTTGACCGCCAGTAGGCGCTGGCGTGTCCCGTCACAGTCCTGCCGTGCTCTCCAGCCGGACCGGAACCCACGTCCCTCCCGGTCAAGGAGAACGCCGTTGTCCATGCTCGCAGACCTGGTCGACGTCGTCATCGGCGTCGACACCCACAAGCACACCCACACCGCCGCGGTGGTGCTGGCCTCGACCGGCGCGGTGCTGGCCGAGACCACCGTTGCCGCCGACCCGGACGGCTATCAGGAACTCGTCGAACTCGCCGACGCGCACGGCGGACTGCGGGCCTGGGCCCTGGAAGGCTCAGCCAGCTACGGCGCCGGGCTGGCCAACGAGCTCGGCGCCCGCGGGGAGCTGGTCGTCGAGCTTGACCGCCCGGCGCGCCCGCCACGATGAGGTGGGGCGAAGTCCGACCCGATCGACGCGGTCCGCGCCGCCCGCGACGCGTTGGCCCGCGCCCGACTCGCCGCTCCCCGCGGCGGCGCTGAACGCAACGCGCTGCAGATCCTGCTCGCCGCCCGCCGAGCCGCGGTCGCGGCCAGCACCGAGGCCCAGAACCAGCTTCACGCACTGGTCGTCACCGCCCCCGACAGGGTCCGGGCCCGATTCCGCGGGCAGGGCACCCGCACCATGCTCGCCACCGCGCTACGGCTGCGGCCCGCGCACACCGCCAGCCAGGTCGAGGTGTTCACCGCGCTGAGCACACTCAAGGCCATCGCCGGACGCGTGCGCGCTCTCGAGCAGGAAGCCGCCCAGCACGAGCGCGCGATCCGCGCCGTGGTCACTTCCTGGCGGCCTGACCTGCTCGAACTGCCCGGCCTCGGCCCGATCAACGCGGCAACCGTGCTGGCCGCCTGGTCGCACCCCCAACGCTGCCGCAACGACGCCGCCTTCGCCATGCTCGCCGGCGCCGCCCCGATCCCCGCCAGCTCTGGGCAGACCGTGCGCTACCGACTCAACCGCTCCGGCGACCGCCAACTCAACCGCGCACTGCACAACATCGCGCTGTCCCGACAGCGCTACCACCAGCCAACCCGCGACTACATCGACCGCCGCCGAAGCGAAGGCAAGACCGACCGCGAAATCCGACGCTGCCTCAAGCGCTACATCGCCCGACAGCTCTACCGACAGCTCGAAACCCGCCCCCACGACCTTGACGCCCATAGGAGCGTCACACCCCGTGCGCCAGACGGGCTAGGAGGTGATGTCTTTCCGGCGGAACCACCAGATCGCCGTGGCGCCGAAGGCCGTGCACCAGACCAGGCCCGACAGCACCCCGCGGGCGAGGTCGGTGCCGTCGACGTCGAGGGTGAGCAGGTCGGCGAAGGCGAAGACGTCGTGGGTGGGCAGGACGTTGCGCAGGCTCCCGAGCGCGTCGACCGTGTCGAGGATCTGGGACAGGATCGACACCAGGACCGCGCCGCCGACCGCGCCCAGCGGGGCGTCGGTCACCACTGAGAGCAGCGTCGCCACGCCGGCCACCCAGAGCAGGTGGATCGCGAGGTAGGCGACGACGAGGGCGATGCGGACCAGCGCCGTGCCGTAGGGCAGCGACTCGCCGGTGGGGGACAGGTAGTCGCCCGCCCCGTACACCAGCGTCCCCAGGACCAGGGCCACCAGCGGCAGCGCCACGAGCGTCGCCAGCGAGAGCAGCGCGGCCACGATCGTCTTCTGGCGCAGCAGGCGCACGCGCGGCACGGGGATCGCGAGCAGGTAGCGCAGTGACGACCACGACGCCTCGCTGGCCACCGTGTCGCCGAAGAACAGGGCCACGACCACGACGAACAGGAAGCTCGCCGACGCGAAGACCGCGAACACGGTGAAGTTCACGCCGGAGGCCTGGGCGAGGTCGGTGAGGCTCGTGGCCGCGGCGCCCGGGTCGGGGGCGTCGCCCACGGAGAACGCGATCCAGAGGATCACCGGGAGCAGGGCGAACAGCGCGAGCGTCACCTGGGTGCGTCGGCGCCGCCACTGGCGCGCGAGCTCGACGCGCACCGGGAGCGTGCGGGTGTCGTCGACGGGGGTGGTCACGGGCGCGGGGCCTCCTCGCCGATCAGCGCCAGGAAGGCGTCCTCGAGGCGGCGGCGCGGGCCCACCCCGCGCACGTCGTGGCCCGCCTCGACCAGGGTGCGCACCACGTCGGCGCGGTCCGAGCCGTGCAGGTCGACGAGCACGACGTCCGCGTCGCCCGGGTCCGGCTCGACGCCCACGCCGTTGCGCCCGCGCAGCACGGCGACGGCGTCGTCGCGGCGGCCCGGGTCGACGGTGACCGCGACCTGGCCGTTCGCCACCAGCTCGGCGACCTCGCCGGTGGCGACGACCCGCCCGCGGTGCATGACGACCACGTGGTCGCAGGTCTGCTCGACCTCGGCGAGCAGGTGGCTCGACACCAGCACGGTGCGCCCGGTGCCCCGCGCGTAGCCGCGGAGGACTTCGCGCATCGCGTGGATCTGCGGCGGGTCGAGGCCGTTGGTGGGCTCGTCGAGCACGAGCAGGTCGGGCAGCCCGAGCATCGCCTGCGCGATGGCCAGGCGCTGGCGCATGCCCTGGCTGTAGGTGCGCACGGCCCGGTCGACCGCCCCGCCCAGCCCGGCGATCTCCAGCGCCTCGTCGAGGTGCGCCTCGGCGCGCGGGCGCCCGGTGGCCGCCCAGTAGAGCTCGAGGTTGTCCCGCCCGGTCAGGTGCGGCAGAAAGCCCGCGCCTTCGACGAACGCCCCGACGCGGCCGAGCACCGGCGCGCCGGCGACGACCCGGCGCCCGAAGAGCCGCAGCTCGCCGGCGGTCGGGGCGATCAGCCCGAGGAGCATGCGCAGGGTCGTCGTCTTGCCGGCGCCGTTCGGCCCGAGCAGCCCGAGGACCTGGCCGCGCTCGACGATGAACGAGACGTCGTCGACGGCGACGAGCCCGCTCGGCCACGACTTCGACAGCCCGCGGACCACGAGCGGGGTGTCGGCGAGGCCCTCCTCGAGGGCGAGCGCCCCGCCCGGCTCGAGGTCGCGGCGCCGGCGCCGGGCGGCGAGCACCCGCGCGACCAGCCAGGCCACCAGCACCCCGAGCAGCAGCAGTGCCGCGGTGATCAGCGGCGCGAGCGGGACCGAGGTGCCGCTGCGGACGTCGCCGGGCACGGTCGGCACGGACAGTGTCGCGTCCCCGGCCGCCGCGACGCGGTACACGGCCGGCTGCGCCGCCCCGGCGTAGGACTGGTCGGTGGTGCTCACGACCACCTCGAGGCGGTGGCCCGCGGCGAGCGTCGCCACCACCGCGGGCAGGCTCACGGCCACCTCGGCGGGCGCCGCGCCGGTGGCGGGCAGGCGCACCGGCGACACCGCGTTGCCCAGCAGCGTGCGGGTGCCCGGCGCGTCGCCGCCGGAGGCCACGTCGTAGACCTTGGCGAACAGCACCGGCTCGCCCGCGGGACGGCCCGGCACGGCGGACACCGCGAGCCGGACCTGCGGCGCGCCGGCGACCACGGTGCGCGCGGGCAGCGGGTCGGTGGAGAACCGGGCGGCCTGCCCGGGGAGGTCCGCGGCGAGGCGCCCGAGCAGCGCGCTGGCCGCACCCCCGCCGCCACCGCCGCCGGAGCCACCGCCCCCACCGGAGCCGCCGCTGTCGCCGCCGTCGCCGCCGTCCTCGTCCTCGTCGTCGCCCCCGCCGCCGCCCCCGCCCCCGCCGGCGAGCCCGGCCAGGCCGGGCACCGACGAGATGGCCGCGGGCACCCCGCCGGCCGGCGCGAGGACGTCCTGGGCGTCGCCGCGCAGGGGCAGGGCCTGCCGCGGCGCACCCGGCCCGCCGCCGAGGCCGGGGTAGGCGGCGGCGGTGACCGTGCGCTGGGTCGGGGCGCTGCGGGCCTGCACACCCGAAGGGACGACGTAGGTGAACGCGGTGCCCGGGTCGGCGACCGTGCCGGCGAGGTGGTGGTCGAACCAGGCCTGCATGCGCGCGGTGGTGCGCTGGTCGGGCCCGCCGCCGTCGTGACCGCCGGCGAACCAGCTCACCGCGACCGTCCCGCCGCCCGCGGCGATCTGGCGCGCCGTCGCGTCCGCCTGGTCGAGCCCGAAGAGCGTGTCCTGCTCGCCCTGGACCAGCAGCGTCGGCGCGGTGATCCGCCCGGCCACGCTCGCCGGCGAGGCCCGGGACAGGAACGCGGCGAGCTCGGGGGGCTCGCGCCCGGTGGTGACGGCCGCGACGTAGCCCGCGCAGATCTCGGGCAGGAAGCGCCCGCACACCTGCGGGGGCGCCTGCTCCTGACCGGGTGCGGGCCGCGCGCCGCTGCCGAAGAACAGCGCCGACCACGCCCGCTTGAACACCCCGTCGCCCTCGGCGGCGCTGGCGGCCGCGGTGGCGGCGGGGACCGCGCCCGCGCGGTCGGGGAACAGCGCCTGCCCGAGGTCGTTCCAGGTGATGATCGGGATGGTGGCGTCGACGCGGGGGTCGGCACCGGCGAGCAGCAGGGCCAGCGCGCCGCCGTAGGACGCGCCGGTGACACCGACCCGGGGGTCGCCGGGCCCGTCCTGGCGGACCTCGGGGCGGGCGGCGAGCCGGTCGACGAGCTGGCGGGCGTCGGCGACCTCGTACTCGGGGGAGTTGAGGGCGATCTGCCCGGTGCTCTCGCCGAACCCGCGCGCCGACCACGCGAGCGCCACGTAGCCGCGCTCGGCCCACGCGCGCGCCTCGGACGCGACCGACTGCTTGCTGCCGCCGAAGCCGTGCGCGACGAGGACGGCCGGCGCGGGACCCGTGGTGGCGGGGAGCCAGAGCGTCGCGTCGAGGGTCTGGGGCTGGTCGCCGGCGGGGCCGTCGAGGACGTCGATGCGCAGGTCCTCGCTGCGCACGGTGCCGCCCGGGGCGGGCGCGGCGCCGGCCGTCCCGGCACCGAGCACGAGGACGACGAGCACGACCCCGAGGACCCGGAGCGGGCGGCTGATCACCAGCGCACGGTATCCCTCGGCGTCTGAGCCGGTCGTGAGCGACCGAGTCGGGGTGGGACGCGACACGCGGGGTGGGTTCGCCCCCTCGTCACGCAGGTGACATGCTCGGTGGCGGAGGGGAGTATCCCCACGCGTCGGCCTCGTCAGCACGGCACCGGATGTCTCGGTGCCCGGGGCCGCCGGTCGCCCGTCACGGGCGGCGGGAGAGACCTCCGGTGGCTTCGTCTTGGCTGGACGTCCCCGGAGATCGGAGAACCCCGATGAGCGTGCCCTTCTGGGTGTGGGCCCTGACCATCGTCGGGCTGCTGGCCGTCCTGGCCCTGGACCTCGCGATCGTCGGGCGCCGCCCCCACGAGGTGGGCGTCCGCGAGGCCGGCCGCTGGGTCGCGGTGTACGTCGGGCTCGCCGTGCTCTTCGCCGTGGGCCTGTTCCTGCTGGCCGGGCAGGACGTCGCGACGGCGTTCGTCGCCGGGTACGTCACCGAGTACTCGCTCTCGGTCGACAACCTCTTCGTCTTCCTGCTGATCATGGGCGCGTTCGCCGTGCCCAAGGTGCTCCAGCACCGGGTGCTGCTGTTCGGCATCCTCATCGCGCTCGTGCTGCGCGGGGCGTTCATCCTCGCCGGCGCCGCGGTGATCTCCCGCTTCAGCTGGGTGTTCTACCTGTTCGGCGCCTTCCTCGTGATCACCGCGATCAAGGTCGTCACCTCCGGCGGCGAGGACGAGGAGTTCCGCGAGAACGCGGCGCTGCGCCTCGTGCGCCGGGTGCTGCCCGTGACCGACGACTACGTCGGCACGCGGTCGGTGGTGCGCCGGACCGACGCCCGCGGACGCCTGCGGCTGATGGTCACGCCGATGCTCATGGTGATGCTCGCGATCGGCATGACCGACCTGCTGTTCGCGCTGGACTCGATCCCCGCGATCTTCGGCCTGACCCGCGACCCGTACATCGTGTTCACCGCGAACGTCTTCGCGCTCATGGGCCTGCGCCAGCTCTACTTCCTGCTCGGCGGGCTGCTGCAGAAGCTCGTGTACCTCTCCTACGGGCTCGGCGTGATCCTCGCGTTCATCGGGGTCAAGCTCGTGCTCGAGGCCCTGCACACCAACACGCTGCCCTTCCTCCACGGCGGCGAGCCGCTCGACGTCCCGGTGATCGGCATCGAGATCTCGCTGGCGGTCATCGTCGGTGTGCTGCTGATCACCACGGCCGCGAGCATCGTCAAGATCCGCTGGTTCCCCGACCCCGTCGAGACCGCGCCCGCGGCGGCCGACGGGCCCAGCGACGTGCGACGGACGGACGCCGAGGGGCACACCGACGCGGCACCGGAGCCCACGGGGTCCTCGAGGCCCTCCTGACCGCCTCACGACGGGTCCACCGCTCGCGCGGTTCGGTGGCACCCTCGGGGCGGGGATCGCGCGAGGGGAGTCGGGGCGTCGGTGGCGGTGGGGTCGGGCACGACCGTGGGCACGACCCTGGGGAAGGTCGTGCGGTGGGCCGTGGTGGTCCTCGTGGGCGCGCTGATCGTCGGGGTGCCCGCGGCGCTCGCCGCGCGTCCCGGTGAGGCGCAGGCCGACCCCGGTGAACTGCGCGCCCGGATCGCCGCGTCGGTCGACCGCCCGTGGACCGGCTACGCCGAGGCCCGCGCGGGCCTCGACCTGCCCCGCATCCCGGCCCTGAGCGACGTGACGACCCTGCTCTCGGGCGTGACGCGCCTGCGCGGCTGGTACGCCGCGCCGGACCGGGCGCGCACCGACGTGCTCACCGCGGTGGGAGAGCGCGACCGCTACACCACGCCGACGGGCCAGGCGGTCTGGGACTACGGCGCCGAGCTGCTGACGATCGTCGGCGCCGACCCCGTGGTCCGCCTGCCCCGCCCCGACGACCTGCTGCCTCCCGCCCTCGGCCGGCGCCTGCTCGCGGGCACCGCGGCCTCCGACCCCGCCATCGCCCTACCGGCGCGGCGGGTCGCCGGCGTCGACGCGGCCGGGGTGCGGGTCACGGTCGCCGACCCGGGGACCACCGTCGGCGCGCTCGACCTCTGGGCCGACCCGGAGACGGGCCTGCCGGTGGCCGTGGAGGTGCGGGCCCGCGGCGTCGCGGACCCGCTGATCAGCACCGCCTTCGGCGAGCTCGCGCAGGGCCCGCCCGACCCCGCGGCGCTCGTCCCGCAGCGCGGCCCCGGGTCCGGTGTGACGCGCAGCCCGACGTCGGACCTGTTCGGGGCGCTCGGCCGCGGCGACGGCTCCTCGCTGCCCGCCCGCCTCGCGGGGCGCGATCGGGAGCGCCCGCAGCGGCGGTTCCCGGCGCTCGGTCAGTACGGCACGACGCTGGGCCAGCTCGTCGCGGTGCCGCTGCCGGCCGACCTCGCCGGCTCCCTGCTCGACGGGATCGGCCGGGCCGGGGCCGGGCGGACGCTGTCCGTCGCGGGGCAGGGTTCAGCGCTGGAGACGCCGCTGCTGACCCTGGCCGTGGTGCGCAGCGAGGACGGCGCGCGGGCGTGGGTGCTGTCCGGGCTCGTGCCGCCCGCGACGATCGACTCCGGGGCCGCCGACCTCCTCGCCGGGGGGCAGGCGTGACCTCCCTGGTGATCGAGACGCGCCACCTGACCAAGCGCTACGGCGCCCGGGCGGCCGTCGACGACGTCGACCTGCACGTCGCCGAGGGCGCCCGATACGGCTTCCTGGGGCCCAACGGCTCGGGCAAGACGACGATGGTGCGGATGCTGCTCGGGCTCGTCTACGCCACGCGCGGCGAGATCGAGGTGCTCGGGCGCCCGGTGCCCGCGCGGGTGGCCGAGGTGCTCCCGGAGATCGGGGCGATGGTCGAGGGCCCGGCCGCGTACCCGCACCTGTCGGGGCGCACGAACCTCGCCCTGCTCGACGCGTCGGGCCCGCGCCGCGACCGCGACGGGCGGCGTCGCCGCGACCGGATCGCCGACGTCCTCGACCGCGTCGGGCTGGGCGCGGTGGACCGCCGGCCGGTGCGGACGTACTCGCTGGGCATGCGCCAGCGCCTCGGGCTGGCGGGCGCGCTGCTGAACCGGCCGCGCCTGCTGATCCTCGACGAGCCCACCAACGGCCTCGACCCGCACGGCATCCGCGAGGTGCGCGACCTGCTGATCGAGCTCAACGAGGCGGGCACCACGGTCTTCCTCTCGAGCCACCTGCTCGCCGAGATCGAGGCGCTGTGCACCGACGTCGGCGTCGTCGACCGCGGGCGGCTGGTGCTGGAGGACGCGCTCGACGCCGTGCGGGGCCCGACCGGGCGGCTGCTGGTGCGCACGCCCGACCCCGAGGCCGCGGTGCGGGTGCTGGGCCGGGCGGTCGCCGAGCGCGACGGCGACACCCTCGTCGTCGACGCCACACCGGGCGGGCCGCCGGCGCTGGCGCGCCACCTCGTCGAGCACGGCGTCCCGCTCGACGGTCTCGCCGAGCAGCGCCGGAGCCTGGAGGACGTGGTGGTGGCGTTGACGGGGCCTGGGTCGGACACGAAGCGCAGCGGAGCTGGACCATCGAGATCCGACTCGGCACGGACGCCCGCGGGGGGGATCGGCCGGTGATCGGTGTCGAGCTGGTCAAGCTCGTCCGCCGGCCCCGCACGTGGGCCGCGATCGGGCTGCTCTGCCTGCTGCCCGCGGTGGTGGCGGTGTTCCTCGCGACGACGCGCATCTCGCCGCCGCCGGGGCAGGGCGCGGCGTTCCTGTCGGCGGTGCTGCAGTCGGGCTCGCTGTACCCGGCGGCCGCGCTCGCGCTCGTCCTGCCGATCTTCCTGCCGGTGGCGGTCGCGGTGGTCGCGGGCGACGCGGTGGCGGGGGAGTCGTCGCAGGGCACGCTGCGCTACCTGCTCGTGCGGCCCGTGCGGCGGACGTCGCTGCTGGTCGCGAAGCTCGTGGCGGTCGTCGTGTTCGTCGTCGGCGCGGTGCTGTCGGTGGCCGGCACGTCGTACGTGGTCGGGGTGTCGCTGTTCGGGGCGGGCGACCCGGTGGCGGTGGTGCGCGCGCTGCCGGAGGTCACCGGCGACGACGGCGGCGTCGCCGGGACGGGGTCCGCGGGCGGCCAGCAGCCGGCGTCGGGGCCGGGGGGTGGACAGTCCGGGGGCTCGGACGCGGCGGCCGGCGGTGCTGCGGGCGGGCAGTCGGGCGGACAGGTGGGCGCCGACAACGGCGGCGCCTCGGCCGCCGACCCCGAGGCCGCGCGCGAGCGGGCGCAGTCGTCGGTGTCGTCGCTGTCGGGCGAGGCCCTCTCGCCGGCCGACCTCGCGGCGCGCCTGCTCGGCGCGATGGGCTACGTCGTGGTGTCGATGCTGGGCGTCGCGGCGATCGCGCTGTTCCTCTCGACGCTCACCACGTCGTCGCTGGGCGCGACCCTCGGCGCCCTCGCGGCGCTGATCACGAGCCAGGTGCTGGTCAGCCTCGACGCGGCCGCGTCGGTGACGCCGTACCTGCCGACCCGGTACTGGCTGGCGTGGATCGACTTCTTCCGCGACCCGATCTTCCTGCGCGACATCACCGCGGGCCTGTGGCTCCAGGCCGGCTACGTGGTGGTGCTCATGCTCGCGGCGTGGGCAAATTTCACGACGAAGGACGTCACGAGCTAGGTGCGCTCCGCGCACGTGAGCAGAACGTCGTGTTGGAGCACCAAATTCTGCTCACGTGCCGGAGGTGCCCTCGGCACGCAGGGCGTCGCACTCGCCCGGGTCGGCGGTCGGCAGCGGCCCGGTGCCCAGGGCTCGCAGGACCAGGCCGACGCTCAGCGGGTCGCTGGGCAGCCGCGAGTGGGTGATCGTCGCGTCGCTGCACACGTCCTGCAGGCGTACGGGGTCGGTGCCCGGGAGCTCGGCGGACTCGGGCGGGGTCACGGTCTCGTCGTCGGCGGTCCACAGCGAGAGCCACGGCAGCCCGGGCGGCGCGGTCGCGATGCCCGTGAGCAGGGCGCTGCCGGGCGCGAGCTGCTGGCACGCCCGCGGGCACGCGCCGGGCACGAGCGCCCCGCCCGCGGCCGCGAGCTCCGCGCCCTGCAGCGGCGAGCCCAGCGTCACCACCCGGCGCACGGCCGGCGCGGTGCGGCCGCGGTCGAGGTAGACGCGGGTGGCGACCCCGCCCGCCGAGTAGCCGACGACGTCGACCGAGGGCGCGCCCTCGTCGAGCAGCCCGCGCACGGTGTCGTCGACGGTCGCGGCCTGGGTGACGAGGTCGCCGGTGCCCCCGGAGGGCAGGTCGACGATCACGGCGCGCCGCCCGTCGGCGCGCAGGCGCTCGGCGAGCGCGATGAACGCGGCGCGGTTGCCGCCGTAGCCGGGGACCATCACCACGGCGCCCGGGACGTCCGGGTCGGCGGCGGCCGGGACGCGGTACTCGCGGGCCACCCCGACGCCGACCAGCACGACGAGCACGGCGGCGAGCGCGAGCAGGGCCAGCAGGAAGGCCCGCCGGCGCGGGGCGAGGCCCCCGAGCGGGGCCCGGTCGGGCCAGGACGGCATGCGTCCAGTCTGCCCCGGGCGGGGGTCCGCTCGGCGTGGGACGGTGAGCGCCGTGGCCGCACCCTCCGACACCGCCGTGGACCCCGCCGACGCCGCCGCCCTCGCGGCGCGCCTCGAACCACTGCACTCGATGATCTACTTCGTGCCCGAGGTGGGCGAGGAGCTGGCGCCGGCCGGGATCACCCGCGACCGCGACCAGTACTTCGCCCAGCGCTCCGCCCCCATGGGCGCGGTGGGGCCGGGCGTGGTGGCCGCGACGTTCTTCAACTTCAACCCGGCGCTCGTGGCCCGCTCGGTGCCGATGGTCTGGGCGCAGGCGGCGCCGGCCGACGTCGTCAACGCCCGGCTGCGCGCCGCCGACGCGGCCCTGCGCCGCCTGCTCGACGACCAGGTGTCGTCGCGGGCGGTCACCGAGGCCGGCGAGCTCGTGCGGCGCGCGTGCGACGGCGCGACGGGGGAGGACCGCCCGCTCTACGCCGCGCACGCCGACCTGCCCTGGCCCGAGGAACCGCACCTCGCGCTCTGGCACGGCGTCACGCTGCTGCGCGAGCACCGCGGCGACGCCCACCTCCACGCGCTGCTCTCGGCCGGGCTCTCGGGCATCGAGGCGCTCGTGACCCACACCGCCACCGGCAGGGGCTTCACCGTCGCCTTCGCCCAGCGCAGCCGGGGCTGGTCGCCCGAGCAGTGGAGCGACGCGAGCGCCGGGCTGACCGAGCGCGGCCTCCTCGACGCAGGCGGCACGGAGCGCAGCGGAGCTGACGCGCCGGAGGCCGGGCACCGTGGACTCACCGAGACGGGCGTCGCCCTGCGCGCCGAGATCGAGGACCACACCACGCGCATGTCCCTCGGGCCGTGGCGCCACCTCGGCGCCGAGGGGACGGCGCGGTTGCGCGAGGTCGCGGCCCCGCTGTCGAAGGCCGTCCTGCCGGCGTTCGCCGTCGAGGGGGTCTTCGCGCCGCGCTCGCCCCGGGCGTCGTCGAGCTGACCCGCCTCAGGGCAGTCGGCGCGCCTCGACCGGAGCGTCGACTCGCTTGCGGTGCGAGCGCGCCAGCCACACGCCCCCGCCGACGACGAGCGCCGCCGGCACCAGCCACACCAACGCGCCGAGCAGCCACGACACCAACGGCAGGACCACGCCGCCGACCAGGACGAGCGCACCGATCCCCGCCAGGACCCACACCAGAATCTTCATGACCCGAGCCTGCGCGCCGCTGCGGGCCCGCGGATCGGGGTGCACCCTGATCCCGGTCTCGGGGTCGGGAGGGCGCACGTGCGGGTGACGGTGGTCGGGGCGGGCGTCGTCGGGCTCGCCACGGCGTACAGCCTGCGCGCGGCCGGGGCCGACGTGCGCTGCCTGGACACCGGCCCGCCGATGGGCGCCCGGTCGGTCGGCGACACGCGCATCTTCCGCGTCGCCCACGGCGATCCCGCGCTGGTCGCGGAGGCCCGCCGCGCCTCGGAGCTCTGGGACGACTGGTCGATGCGGGCGCGGCGGACGCTGGTCGGCGCCGAGCGCCTGGTGGTCACCGGGCCGCGCGTGCCGGCCTGGGCCGAGGCGATGTCCGCCGCGGGCGCGGTGCACCGGGTCGACCGCCACGGCGCCCTGCACGACCCCGCGGGCGGGGTGCTCGACCTCGTCGCCACCGGCGCCTTCCTCATCGCCGCCGTGTCGCCCGAGCGCGCGACGGTCACCGCCGTCGACGCCGACGGCACCGTGCACCTCGCGGACGGCGACCCCCTCGCGGCCGACGCCGTCGTGGTCACTGCGGGTGCCGGCACGCCCGCGCTCGTGGCGCCCCTGGGCGTGACCGTGCCCGACGTCCTCGAGCACCACGTCCGCTTCACCTTCGACGGCCCCGCCGACCGCCCCTGCCACCTCGACGGGCGCGCCGACGGGCCCCTGGCCAGCACCTACCAGCACCGCACGCGCTCGGGGCACTGGGCGATCGGGGCCACCTCGCCGACGCCGACACCGCGTTCGACCTGGGCGTCGAGGAGGTCGCCCGCCGGTCCCGCGAGGCCGTCGTCGACCACGTCCGCCGGCACCTCCCGCACCTCGACCCGACGCCGGTCGAGGAGGTCCGATGCACGCCGACCCGGGGCCTCGACGACGGTGTCCAGCGGGCCCGCGCCGGGGTCGTGCAGGTCGTCTGGGGCGAGAACCTGGCCAAGCTCGCACCCCGCATCGGTGAGGTCGTGACGGCCGACGTGGTGGGGGACACCCCGGTCGCCGCCGGTGGGCGGGATCACGCCCCGTAACCTGGAGGCGTCGAACCTTCCCTTCCGGCTGGAGTCCCCCGCGTGTCCGTCACCGCCCCCGAGCGTTCCGAGTCCACTTCGGGACGCGCCGACCTGCGCAACGTCGCCATCGTGGCGCACGTCGACCACGGCAAGACGACGCTGGTGGACGCCATGCTGCGCCAGTCGGGCGCCTTCGCCGCGCGCGCCGAGCTGGTCGACCGGGTCATGGACTCGGGCGACCTGGAGCGCGAGAAGGGCATCACGATCCTCGCGAAGAACACCGCGGTGCACCGTGACGGCGTCACCTACAACATCATCGACACCCCCGGCCACGCCGACTTCGGCGGCGAGGTCGAGCGCGGCCTGTCGATGGTGGACGGCGTGGTGCTGCTGGTCGACGCCAGCGAGGGCCCGCTGCCCCAGACGCGCTTCGTGCTGCGCAAGGCGCTCTCGGCGCACCTGCCGGTGATCCTGGTCGTCAACAAGACCGACCGCGCCGACGCGCGCTGCGCCGAGGTCGTCGACGAGTCCCTCGAGCTGCTGCTCGAGCTGGCCACCGACCTCGACCTCGACGACGACGTCGTCGCGCACCTGCTCGACCTGCCGGTGATCTACGCCAGCGCCCGCGCCGGCAAGGCGTCGGTCGAGCGGCCCGCCGACGGCGAGGTCCCGGACTCCCCGGACCTCCAGCCGCTGTTCGACACGCTGATGTCCGAGGTGCCGGCCCCGGCCGACGACCCGAACGGCGTCCTGCAGGCCCACGTCACCAACCTCGACGCCTCGGCCTACCTCGGGCGCATCGCGCTCTGCCGCGTGCGCTCCGGGCGCATCCGGCGCGGCCAGCAGGTCGGCTGGTGCCGCGAGGACGGGACCGTCCAGCGCGTCAAGGTCACCGAGCTGCTGCGCACCGAGGGCCTCGAGCGCGTCTCGGCCGAGTTCGCCGACGCGGGCGACATCGTCGCCGTCGCCGGCATCGCCGAGGTCACCATCGGCGACACCCTCGCCGACCCCGACGACCCGCACCCGCTGCCGCGCATCACGGTCGACGAGCCCGCGATCGCCATGACGATCGGCACCAACACCTCGCCGATGGCGGGCCGCGACCCGAAGCCGGGCACCAAGCTCACCGCGCGCCTGGTCAAGAACCGCCTCGACTCCGAGCTGGTCGGCAACGTGTCGATGCGCGTGCTGCCCACCGAGCGCCCCGACACCTGGGAGGTGCAGGGCCGCGGCGAGCTGGCGCTGGCCATCCTGGTCGAGCAGATGCGCCGCGAGGGCTTCGAGCTCACCGTCGGCAAGCCCGAGGTGGTCACCAAGGAGGTCGACGGCAAGGTCCACGAGCCGTTCGAGCGCCTCTCGGTGGACGTGCCCGACGACTACCTTGGCGCCGTCACCCAGCTCCTGGCGGCCCGCAAGGGCGAGCTGCTCGAGATGCAGCACTCCGCGTCCTCGCAGAACGTGCGCATGGAGTACCGGGTGCCCTCGCGGGGCCTGATCGGCTTCCGCACCGAGTTCCTCACCGAGACCCGCGGCACCGGCATCGCCAACCAGCTCTTCGACGGCTACGGCCCCTGGGTCGGCGAGCTGCGCGCGCGCATCTCCGGCTCGCTGATCGCCGACCGTGCCGGTGCGGTCACCGGGCACGCCGTCGCCCTCCTGGCCGACCGGGGCGAGCTCTTCGTCGGGCCGACCACGACGGTGTACGCCGGCATGGTCATCGGCGAGAACAACCGGTCCGAGGACATGGAGGTCAACATCGTCCGCGAGAAGAAGCTGACCAACATGCGTCAGTCCTCGCAGGACGTCCTCGAGCGCCTCACCCCGCCGCGCATCCTCTCCCTCGAGCAGGCCCTGGAGTTCTGTTCCGAGGACGAGTGCGTCGAGGTCACCCCGGGCGCCGTGCGCATCCGCAAGGTCGAGCTCGACTCGCACCTGCGCAACCGCCAGCGCATCCGCGCCAAGGCCCGCGCCTGATCGGGCCGCTTTCCGTGAGCTGGTCGACCGTGCAGGCAGCGGCACCGGGCGGCGGTGGCGGTCTGGCCGGGTGGGCGAGCGACCTCATGGCGACGCTCGGCGCGCCGGGCGCCGGCATCATCGTCGCCCTCGAGAACGTGTTCCCGCCGATCCCCAGCGAGGTGATCCTGCCGCTGGCGGGCTTCGCCGCCGGGCGCGGCCAGTTCTCGGTGTTCTCCGCGATCGCCTGGACCACCGGGGGCTCGGTGGTCGGCGCGGTCGCGCTCTACCTCGTCGGCATGCTCGCGCCCGAGCACCGGGTGCGCCAGGTGCTGTCGAAGATCCCGATGGTGCACCTCGAGGACGTCCGCCGGGCCGAGGGCTGGTTCGACCGCCACGGCCGCTGGGCGGTGTTCCTCGGGCGCATGGTGCCCGGCATCCGCAGCCTCGTGTCGCTGCCCGCGGGCGCCCGCCGCATGCCGTGGTGGGAGTTCGGCCTGCTCACGCTGCTGGGCAGCCTGATCTGGAACTCCGTGTTCGTCTACGGCGGCTACGCGCTGGGCTCGCGCTGGTACCTCGTCGAGCGCTACTCCGGGGTGTTCCAGATCGTCGTCGGGGTGCTGCTCGGGGCGCTCGTGCTCGTCATGCTGTTCCGGCGCTACCGCCGGCACCGCCGGAAGGTGAAGGCGATGCGCGCCCCGACCGAGGCGATGGACGCGGTGCCGGAACGTCCCGAAGGCTGATCCGGGAACCGATCGGGTAGCCGGAGCGGTCCCCGGTCGAGCACGAGCCGGTCCCCGCCGGCGCCCCCACGGGCGCCGCCGCACGACAGGAGGCGCACCGTGGCGCGACTGGCACAGATCGGACGAGACGAGGCCGCCGAGTACCGCGGCGAGAGCACCCAGCCCGTGGCGTCGCACGCGGCGTTGCTGGGCGTCTACCTCGCCCTGCTGGCGGTCGCGACCCTGCTGACCCGGGCCGCCGGGCGGGAGCTGGCCGAGGAGGTGTCGGTCAAGGACCTCGTGACGATGGCCCTGGGCACCCACAAGATCTCCCGCGCGATCACCAAGGAGTCGGTGGCGAGCCCGCTGCGCGCGCCGTTCACCCACCACAACGGCCAGGGCGGCCCGGCCGAGGTGATGGACGAGCCCCGCGGCGAGGGCGGCATGCGCCACGCCGTCGGCGAGCTGGTGACCTGCCCGTTCTGCCTCGACGTCTGGATCGTCAGCGCCTTCGGGCTCGGCCTCGTCGTCGCGCCCCGGCTGACCCGCCTCGTGGCGGGCAGCTTCTCGGCGCTGGCGGGCGCCGACTTCCTGCAGCTCGCCTACGCCCGGGCCCAGCAGGAGGCCTGAGACCGGCGCCGGGGGAGCGCGGTCAGCGCTCCTCCTGCGGGCGCCCCTCCTCGGCCCAGCGCGTGTGGAAGGTGCCCTCGCGGTCGGTGCGCCGGTAGGTGTGGGCGCCGAAGAAGTCGCGCTGGCCCTGGATCAGCGCCGCGGGCAGGCGCTCGGCGCGCAGGGCGTCGTAGTAGGCCAGCGCGGTGGAGAACCCGGGCGCGGGGATGCCCAGCTGGGCGGCGACGGCCACCACGCGCCGCCAGGAGTCCTGGGCCCCGGCGAGTGCCTCGGAGAACGCGCTGTCGACCAGCAGGGTCGGCAGGGCCGGGTCACGGCGGTAGGCGGCGGTGATCTCGTCGAGGAAGCGCGCGCGGATGATGCAGCCGCCGCGCCAGATCGAGGCGACCGCGCCGAGGTCGATCGACCAGTCGTACTCGGTGGCGCCGGCCTGGATCTGGTTGAAGCCCTGGGCGTAGGCGACGATCTTCGAGGCGTAGAGCGCCTGCTCGATGTCGTCGGCGAAGCCCTCGGCGGCGGCGCCCTCGAGCACCGCGCCCGAGGTGCCCGGCAGGCCGCGGGCGGCGTCGCGCAGGTCGCGGTGGCCCGACAGCGAGCGCGAGAACACCGCCTCGCCGATGCCGGTGACCGGCACGCCCAGCTCCAGCGCGCCCTGCACGGTCCAGCGCCCGGTGCCCTTCTGCTCGGCCTCGTCAGCGACGACGTCGACGAACGGCTTGCCCGTGTCGGCGTCGACGTGCGAGAGCACCTCGGAAGAGATCTCCATGAGGTAGGAGTCGAGCCGCCCGGAGTTCCACGAGCGGAAGGTGTCCGCGATCGCCGCGGGCTCCAGGCCCAGGCCCTTGCGCAGCAGGTCGTAGGCCTCGGCGATGAGCTGCATGTCGGCGTACTCGATGCCGTTGTGGACCATCTTCACGAAGTGGCCCGCGCCGTCGGCGCCGATGTGGGTGCAGCAGGGCTCACCGTCGACCTTCGCTGCGATGTCCTCCAGCAGCGGGCCGAGCGCGTCGTAGGCCTCCTTCGGCCCGCCCGGCATGATCGAGGGGCCGTTGAGGGCGCCCTCCTCGCCGCCGGACACGCCCATGCCGACGAAGTTGAGGCCCAACTCGCTCAGCGCCTTCTCGCGGCGGCGGGTGTCGAGGAAGTGCGCGTTGCCGGCGTCGATGATCACGTCGCCCTGCTCGAGGAGCGGGGTGAACTCGTCGATCACCGCGTCGGTCGCGGCGCCGGCCGGCACCATCAGCACGATGCGCCGGGGCTTCTCCAGGGCGTCGACGAACTCCTGCGCCGACTCGGACGCGACGAACGTCCCCTCGTCGGAGAAGTTGTCCACCAGGTCACGGGTGCGCTGCGCGCTGCGGTTGTGCAGCGCCACCACGTGCCCGTGCCGGGCGAGGTTGCGGGCGAGGTTCCGCCCCATCGTGGCCAGTCCGCTGACGCCGATCTCGGCTTTCGCACTCACGCGGTGCAGAGTGCCCACCCACCTGCCCGTCACACCAGTACCCGGCGGTGATCCACTCGGCGCGGTCGCTCCTCGTCACCGGTGTCCACGGCAGCGTCCGACACCCGATCGGGGCACACCGCGGGCGCGCCTGGCGCGTTGTGGGACGACGGCGTGCGCGGGCCTCCGGCCCCCGGCGCCGCGGCCACCGGGGGATGTTCGTGACGCGTGGGGGACGACGGCGGGGCGTGCACGGCGGGGTCGTCGGGGCGCTGGCGGCGGCGCTGATCGCGACGGGCCTGCTCGCCGGGGCGGGCAGCGGGTCCGCCGCACCCGCCCGGACCTGCGACCAGTTCGGGTCGTTCCCGCTGGCCGGGGCCACCTACGTCGTCCAGAACAACCGCTGGGGCGCGAGCACCGAGCAGTGCATCACCGCGGCCGCGAGCGGGGTCGGCTTCACCGTCGACACCGCGCGGCACACGAACACCACCGGCCCGGCGGCCTACCCGTCGATCTACCGCGGGTGCGTCTACGGCTACTGCACCCAGAAGAGCCCGTTCCCCCGCCGCGTCTCCGACCTCGGGAACCTGCGCTCGAGCTGGGTGACGTCGCGGCCGACCGGGGGCGGCACCCAGCAGTACAACACCGCCTACGACATCTGGTTCGACCCGATCGCGACCCAGGCAGGCCGCAACACCGGCGCCGAGATGATGATCTGGCTCAACCGGACCACGTGGGTGCAGCCCATCGGGCAGAAGTACTACGAGATCGTCCTCGCCGGCACCCGCTGGGAGGTCTGGTACGGCCGCATCGACCTGCCGGTGATCTCCTTCGTGCGCAAGACGCCGACGACGTCGGTCTCGAACCTCCCGCTCACCGACTTCGTCCGCGAGGCCACCCGCGCCGGGGTGGTGAAGTTCACCTGGTTCCTCACCAGCGTCCAGGCCGGCTTCGAGCCGTGGACCGGGGGCACCGGCCTGCGGACGTCGTCGTTCTCGGTGACCCGCAACGGGGCGTAGGTGCGCTGCGCGCACGTGAGCACTTCTTGGTGCTCTGGGCCGAAGAAGTGCTCACGTGCCGAAGGCACCTAGGCTGGTCACGTGCTGTCCCGGATCGACCTGCGTGACGACGTCCCCGCCCCCGCCGCCCTGCGCGCGATGCTGCCCCGGGCGGCGGTCGACATCGACGCCGTGGTCGAGCGGGTGACCCCGGTGATCGAGGCCGTGCGCGAGCGCGGGGTCGACGCAGTGATGGAGTACGCCGAGCAGTTCGACCGCGTGCGCCCCGCGTCGGTGCGCGTGCCCGGGCCCGCCCTGCGCGAGGCCCTCGTCGCCGTCGACCCGGACGTCCGCGCGGCGCTGGAGACCTCGATCGCGCGGGCGCGCACCGTCCACGCCGACCAGCGGCGCACCGACACCACCACCCAGGTCGTGCCCGGCGGCACGGTCACGGAGCGCTGGGTGCCGGTGTCGCGGGTGGGGCTCTACGCGCCCGGCGGCCTCGCGGTCTACCCCTCCAGCGTCGTCATGAACGTCGTCCCCGCCCAGGAGGCCGGGGTCGAGGGGCTGGTCGTCTGCTCGCCGCCGCAGGCCGAGTTCGGCGGCCGGCCGCACCCGCTGATCCTCGCCGCGGCGGCCCTGCTCGGCGTGGACGAGGTGTGGGCGGTCGGCGGCGCGCAGGCCGTCGCGCTGCTGGCGTACGGCGGGGTCGACACCGACGGCACCCCGCTCGAGCCGGTCGACATGGTCACCGGGCCCGGCAACGTCTACGTCACCGCCGCCAAGCGGGTGCTGCGCGGGCGCATCGGCATCGACTCCGAGGCCGGCACCACCGAGATCGCGGTGCTCGCCGACCACACCGCCGACCCCGTGCACGTGGCCGCCGACCTCATCAGCCAGGCCGAGCACGACCCGGCCGCTGCGTCGGTGCTGGTCACGACCTCGCCCGAGCTCGCCGATGCCGTGGACACCGAGCTCGACGCCCAGGTGGCCACCACCAAGCACACCGAGCGCATCACCACCGCGCTGGGCGGGCCCCAGTCCGGCGTGATCCTCGTGGGGTCGGTGGACGACGGCCTGCGGGTCGTCGACGCCTACGCCGCCGAGCACCTGGAGATCCAGACCGCGGACGCGCGCGGGGTGGCCGCCCGGGTGCGCAGCGCCGGCGCGGTGTTCGTCGGCCCGCACAGCCCGGTCTCGCTCGGCGACTACTGCGCCGGGTCCAACCACGTGCTGCCCACCGGCGGCTGCGCCCGGCACTCCAGCGGCCTGTCGGTGCAGACCTTCCTGCGCGGCATCCACGTCGTCGACTACTCCGCCGAGGCGCTGGCCGAGGTGGCCGACCGCGTCGTCGCCCTCGCCGACGCCGAGGACCTGCCCGCGCACGGGCAGGCGGTCACGGCCCGGTTCGGGCGACGGAAGGACCGCTGAGGTGTCCGACGTCATCGGCGCCGGGGTCACCCTCGACGACCTGCCCCTGCGCGACGACCTGCGCGGGCGCAGCCCCTACGGCGCGCCGCAGCTCGAGATCCCGGTCGCGCTCAACACCAACGAGAACCCGTTCCCGCCGCCCCCGGCGCTGGTGGCCAGCGTCGCCGCCGCGACGCGCGAGGCCGCCGCGACCCTGAACCGCTACCCCGATCGCGACCACACCGCCCTGCGGGGGGCGCTCGCGGCCTACCTGACCCGGGCGACCGGCGTCGCGCTCGCCACCGAGAACCTCTGGGCCGCCAACGGGTCCAACGAGGTGCTCCAGCAGCTGCTGCAGGCCTTCGGCGGGCCGGGGCGCCGCGCGCTGGGCTTCGAGCCGTCGTACTCGATGCACCCGATCCTCGCCGCCGGCACGCGCACCGAGTGGGTCCCGGCGCCGCGGCGCGACGACTTCTCGCTCGACGCCGACCAGGCCGTCGCGGTGATCGCCGAGAAGCAGCCCGACGTGCTGTTCGTGACCACGCCCAACAACCCCACCGGGCAGTCGATCGACCTCGACGAGCTGCGGGCGATCGCCGACGCCGCGCCCGGGCTGGTGGTCGTCGACGAGGCCTACGTCGAGTTCTCGTCCGGCCCGTCGGCCGTCGAGCTCCTCGAGCCGCTGGGCCACAAGCTCGTGGTCAGCCGCACGATGTCCAAGGCGTTCGCCTTCGCCGGCGGGCGGCTGGGCTACCTCGCCGCGGCGCCGGCGGTGATCGAGGCGCTGATGCTCGTGCGCCTGCCGTATCATCTGTCGTCGCTCACGCAGGCCGCCGCGCTCGCCGCGCTCGAGCACGCCGACGACACGCTCGCGCTGGTGGCGACGCTGGCCGCCGAGCGCGACCGCATCGCCGCGCGCCTGCACGACCTCGGCGCCCAGGTGGTGCCCAGTACCGCGAACTTCCTGCTCTACGGCGGCTTCCCCGCCCGCCACGGCGACGCGCACGCCGCCTGGCAGGCCTACCTCGACGCCGGGGTGCTCGTCCGCGACGTCGGCATCCCGGGGATGCTGCGGGTCACCGTGGGCACGCCGGCGGAGAACGACCGGTTCCTCGAGGTCAGCGCGGACGTCCTGCGGGCGTGAGCCCGGGGTCGAGCGTGTCGCGCAGGGCCTCCAGGCCGCTCCAGCGGGGACGCCATCCCAGCTCCTCGCGGGCGCGGGTGGTGTCGACGATCGGCGGGGCCGCGGCGGCCTCCACCCACTGCAGGGTCGGCGGCAGGGGCAGCCGCGCGGTGGCGCGGGCGGCGGTGCGCAGCAGCGTGTCCGGGACCGGCAGCGGGTAGGCGCCGACCTCGCGCAGCACCTCGTCGAGGCCGACGACGCCCTCGCCGGCGAGGTTGTAGGCGCCGGGTGGGCCGTCGCCCACCACACAGCGGCGCAGCGCGTCGCCCACGTCGTCGGCGTGCACGAACTGCAGCCGCAGCGTCGGCGCGAGCACCGGGACGGGCACGGGGAGCCGGCCGCGTCGCGCGCCCAGCAGGCCACCCAGTCGGCCTGCGGCGGCGAGCAGCGCCGGCAGGGGAGCGGGCAGGTCCTTGGCCCCGAGCGCGTCCGGGCCGACCACGATCGTGGGCCGCACCTGGTAGAGCGCCGTGTCGGGGTGCGCCCGCGCGGCCTCCTGCAGGCAGCGGTCGGTCTCGGCCTTGTCCTGCGCGTAGAAGAGGCGGTCGGCGGGGCGGACGGGCCAGTCCTCCCCGATGGCCGGCGGGTTGTCGGCGTGGAACCCGTAGGCCGCCACCGAGGAGGCGTTGACGAAGCGGCTGACGCCGGCCGCCGCGGCCGCGCGGAAGGCCTCGAGGGTGCCGTCGACGTTGACCGCGCGCAGCGTCGCGGGGTCGGCGTTGCCGGTGATGAGGAAGGCCAGGTGGACCACGACGTCCACGCCCGCGAAGGCGTCGCGCAGGGTGGCGGGGTCGCGCACGTCGCCCGGCCGGTACTCCATCGACGTCCAGCCGCGCGAGGCCGGGTCGAAGGGGCTGCGGGCGACGCCCACGATGCGCCCGACGCGCTCGTCGGCCTCGAGCAGCGGGACGAGCCCGGCGCCGAAGGTGCCGGTGGGGCCGGTGATCGCGACGGTCAGGCCCGTGCCGGGCGAGTCGGACATGACCGGCGTCTACCCGGACGGAGCCGGGTTCAGGCGGTGTTCTCGGCCGGGCGGGCCGCGGCGGTCTCCCGGGCCGCCGCGAGGCGCTCGCGCACCGGCGGCCGCTCGGGGTGGGGCCGGGGGACGGCCAGGTGCTGCTCGCGGAGCTCTGCCGTGAAGTCGGCCCACATCTCCGGCCCGCCCGCTTCGAGCAGCTCGGCGCGGACGGCGAGCTCCTCGGTGGTCTCGCGGTGGCGCAGACCCCAGGAGCCCAGCGCCACGAACACGGGGATCAGCGCGATCGAGGACTCGGTGAGGCTGTAGGTCGCCCGCCGTCCGCGCCCGGCGTCGTCGCGCGTGAGCATCCCGTCCTCGACCAGGCGGCGCAGCCGGTCGGCGAGGATGTTCGAGGCGATGCCCTCCTCCGAGCCGGCCAGCAGCTCGCGGAAGTGGCGGCGGCCGCCGAAGACGATGTCGCGCAGCACCAGCAGGGTCCAGTGGTCGCCCAGCGCCTCCACCGCCCGGTTGATCGGGCAGCCGGATCGGCCGTCCTGGCGCATGGTCCCTCCCGCGCTCGACTGGTTGCAGATTACCACTGCCCCGCGCTAGCGTCGCGACAGCCGGTTGCGAAGTGCAACCACTGTTCTCGGGAGCGCACCATGGCCTGCCTGCGCGTGCACGCCTTCACGATCACCCTCGACGGGTTCGGCACCGGCACCGACCAGCGCGCCGACGCCCCCTTCGGCGACGGCGTCGAGGGCCTGCACGACTGGATGATGCCGAGCTTCCGCGGCGAGGGCACCGGCGCCGACGACGCCGCGTTCCGGGCCGGGGACGAGGGCATCGGCGCGACGATCATGGGGCGCAACATGTTCGGCCCCGTGCGCGGGGCGTGGCCCGACGAGGCGTGGCGCGGCTGGTGGGGCGAGACGCCGCCGTACGGCCACGACGTGTTCGTCCTGACCCACCACCCGCGTCCCTCGCTCGTGATGGGCGGCGGCACGACCTTCCACTTCCTCGGGGCCACCCCGGCCGAGGTGCTCGCCCGCGCCACCGAGGCCGCCGGCGGGCGGGACGTCCGGCTCGGGGGCGGCGTGGCCACCGTGCGGGCGTTCCTCGCGGAGGGCCTGGTCGACGAGCTGCACCTCGTCGTCGCGCCGATCCTCGCCGGGGCCGGCGAGCGGCTCTTCGAGGGCCTCGAGGGCCTGCCCGCGGCCTACCGCGTCGACTCCCTGGTGCCCGGCGGGGCGGGCAACGCGCACGTCACGGTCGTGCGCCGCTGAGCCGGACCTCCCTCTCCCGGTACCGTGAGGGCGTGGCCCGGACCGGACGTGTGGAGCGCGTGACCAAGGAGTCGAGCGTGCTCGTCGAGCTCGACCTCGACGGCACCGGCCGGACGGAGGTCGCCACCGGCGTCCCGTTCTTCGACCACATGCTCGACGCGCTGGGCAAGCACGGCGCGTTCGACCTGGTCGTGCGGGCCACCGGCGACGTCGAGATCGACGCCCACCACACCGTCGAGGACGTCGCGATCGTGCTGGGCCAGGCGCTCAAGCAGGCGCTGGGCGACAAGTCGGGCATCCGCCGCTTCGGTGACGCCTGGATACCGATGGACGAGGCGCTCGCGCAGGCCGTCGTCGACGTCTCGGGCCGCCCGTACTGCGTGCACACCGGCGAGCCCGAGGTGATGACCGGCTTCGTGGTCGGCGGCAACTACCCGACGGTGCTCAACCGCCACGTGTTCGAGTCCATCGCCTTCCACGCCGGCGTCGCCCTGCACGTCCGGGTCACCGGCGGCCGCGACCCGCACCACATCACCGAGGCCGAGTACAAGGCCATCGCCCGCGCCCTGCGCGCCGCCACCGAGCCCGACGCCCGCCTCGAGGGCCCCGCGTCGACGAAGGGCGTCCTGGAGTCGTGAGCTCGTCCGACGTGCTCGTCGTCGGGCTCCTCGCGCTCGGCGGCTTCCTCATCGGCGGCGTGGTCAGCTTCTGGTCTCGCAACCGGCTCGTGGCCGGCGTCCTGGCGGCGCTCGCCGTCCTCGCCCTCGGCGGGGCGATCCTGCGTCTGGTGTCGTAGCGCCCCGGCGATCCGGACGGTTGACCCGGTGCACAACGGGAACCTCCGGCACGCAGACCGACGCCCGGGAAGGGGATCGTGGGTACCCCCGAGACCGCGGACACCGCCGACGCCGCCGCCCGGCTCGCGCAGATCACCGCCGCCACCGACGTCGCCGAGGTGCGCCGGCTCTACGACGACTGGGCCGCCACCTACGAGGACGTCGACGTCGCGGGCCTCATGGGGCACCCGGACGCGTCGCGGGTGGCCGACGTCGTCACCGAGATCGCCGGGCCGGGCGCCGACGTCCTCGACGCCGCCTGCGGGACGGGCCTGGTCGGCGCGGAGCTGGCCGAGCGCGGGTTCACCTCGATCGACGGGCTCGACCTCTCCCCGGGCATGATCCACCGGGCCCGGCGCCGCCGCGTCTACCACGACCTCGGCCCCGCCGACCTGCGCGACGGGGTGCCCGGGGCGTCGGCGAAGTTCGACGTCGTCACCTGTCGGGGCGGCTTCGCGCCGGGGCACCTCGGGCCGCGGGCACTGACCGGGTTCGCCCGGGTCGTGCGCGTCGGCGGGGTCCTCGTCGCCGCGGTCGACGACGCGACGTGGGCCGCCCACGGCTACGCGGAGGCGGTGGACCGGCTGCGCGCGCAGGGCCTCGTGCGGCCCGTCGAGCGGTCCGACCCGGGCCTGCTGGTGCTCGAGGTGCGCGGCGACGTGCCCGCCTCACGCTCGGTACCGTGGAGTCCGTGACCACGGAGACCAGCGCGACGACGACCCCGGCGCGCCGCCCCTCCCGCAGCCCGCGCGTCGTGGTGCTCGACTACGGCTCGGGCAACCTGCGCTCCGCCGAGCGGGCGCTGCAGCGCGTGGGCGCCGACGTCGAGGTCACCGCCGACCGGCAGGCCGCGCTCGAGGCCGACGGGCTGGTCGTGCCCGGCGTGGGCGCGTTCGCCGCCTGCGCCGCGGGCCTGCGCTCGGTGCAGGGCGAGCGCCTCGTCGAGCAGCGCCTGGCCGGCGGACGCCCGGTGCTCGGCATCTGCGTGGGCATGCAGGTGATGTTCGAGCGCGGCGTCGAGTTCGGCGAGGAGGCCGAGGGCGCGGGCCAGTGGCCGGGCACCGTCGAGAAGCTGCACGCCGACGTCCTGCCGCACATGGGCTGGAACACCGTCTCCGCGCCCGCCGACAGCGTCCTGTTCGCCGGCACCGACCCCGAGACCCGCTACTACTTCGTGCACTCGTTCGGTGTGCGGCGCTGGGAGCAGGAGGCGCCGGAGCACTTCGCGCCGGCGCGGGTCACGTGGGCGCACCACGGCGAGGACTTCGTCGCCGCCGTCGAGAACGGGCCGCTCTCGGCCACCCAGTTCCACCCCGAGAAGTCGGGCGACGCGGGCGCGCACCTGCTGACCAACTGGCTCGGCGTCCTGCGGTAGGAATTCCTCGGCCGAGGAGTGTCGAAGGACGGCGCACCCGTTCGACGCCTGGGCGAGCGGCGGGGGAGACGCCCCGCCGACGAGCCGCGAGGAGCACCCCATGCGCTACATGCTGATCATGCAGGCCCCCGAGTCGATGAGCGTCGGCGAGAGCGCCGGCCCGCCGCCCGAGGAGGTCTTCGAGGCGATGGGCCGCTACAACACCGAGCTCGTGGACGCCGGCGTCCTGCTGGCCGCCGAGGGCCTGACCCCGAGCGCCGACGGCTTCGTCGTCACCCACGACGGCGAGTCGGCCAGCGTCACCGACGGGCCGTTCGCCGAGGCCAAGGAGCTGGTCGCGGGGTTCTGGATCCTCGAGGTCGCCTCGCGCGAGGAGGCCGTGCAGTGGGCCCGGCGCTGCCCGATCGGCCCCGGCGTGACGCTGGAGGTCCGGCGGATCGCCGAGATGAGCGACCTCGAGGGCATCGCCCCCGCCGAGGTGCTCGACGCCGAGGCCACGCTGCGCCGGCGCGTGGCCGAGCGCGAGGCCGAGCGCGACCAGGTCTGACCCCCACCCCTCCCCGACGAGTCCCCAGGAGATCGCCGTGCGCTTCATGCTGCTGCTCAAGTACGACGAGGCCGCCCAGTCGGCCACCCCGCCCGACCCCGCCATGTTCGAGGAGATGGGCAAGTTCAACACCGCGATGGTCGACGCCGGCGTGCTGCTCGCCGGCGAGGGCCTGATGCCCAGCGCCCAGGGCGCCGTCGTCGCGTTCGACGGGGAGGAGCCGACCGTCAGCGACGGCCCGTTCACCGAGGCCAAGGAGCTGGTCGGCGGGTTCTGGATCCTCGAGGTCGACTCGCTGTCCGACGCCCTGTCGTGGGCTCGCCGGGCCCCGTTCCGCAGCGGCGAGCGCCTCGAGGTGCGCCGCGTGAGCGAGCCCGAGGACTTCGAGGGCATCGCCCCGCAGGAGGTGCTCGACGCCGAGGCGGAGCTGCGGGCCCGCCAGACCGAGCAGCACGGGAGCTGACCGGGCGGTGACCACCGCGACCGAGCCCGCCCACGCCGATCCCTTCGGCGTCCTCGAGACGGTGTGGCGGATGGAGTCGGCCCGGATCGTGGCCGGCGTCGCGCGCGTGGTGCGCGACGTCGGCCGCGCCGAGGAGCTCGCCCACGACGCGCTGGTCGCGGCGATGGAGCAGTGGCCGCGCGAGGGGGTGCCCGACAACCCGGGCGCCTGGCTGACCGCGACGGCCCGGCGGCGGGCGATCGACGTCGTGCGCCGGGAGCAGACGCTGGCGCGCAAGACGGAGCTGCTCGTAGGGCGGGCGGGCGACGACGCTGTGGCCCCGGCCGCGGACGTCGCGGTCGGTGACGGCGCGGCGGCCGTCGGCGACGACCTCCTCGCCCTGCTCTTCGCCACCTGCCACCCGGCGGTGGCGCGCGAGTCGCGGGTCGCGCTGACCCTGCGACTGTTCGGGGGGCTGACCACCGACGAGATCGCCCACGCCTTCCTCGTGCCGTCGCCGACGATCGGGCAGCGGATCTCGCGCGCCAAGAAGCGCCTGGCCGGCGTGGGGCCCGACGCGCTCGCGGTGCCGACGGGCGACGAGCTGGCCGCGCGGCTGGGGGCGGTGCTCGAGGTGGTCTACCTCGTGTTCAACGAGGGCTACGCCGCCACCACCGGCGTCGACTGGACCCGCCCGGCGCTCTGCGTCGAGGCGATGCGGCTGGGCCGGGTGCTCGCGGCGCTGCAGCCCGGCGAGCCCGAGGTGCACGGGCTGGTCGCGCTCATGGAGCTGCAGGCCTCGCGGCTGCGGGCGCGGGTGGGGCCGTCGGGCGAGCCGGTGCTGCTCGGCGACCAGGACCGCGCGCGCTGGGACCGGGTCCTGCTGCAGCGGGGCCTGGCCGCGCTGGCGCGGGCGGAGGCGGGCTCGGAGGGGTCGCGGGGGCGCTACACGCTGCAGGCCGCGATCGCCGCCTGCCACGCCCGCGCGCGCTCCACCGACGACACCGACTGGGCCGCGATCGCCGCGCTCTACGCCGAGCTGGCGGCGCTGACGCCTTCGCCGGTGGTCGAGCTGAACCGGGCGGTGGCGGTGTCGCGGGCCGAGGGTCCCGAGGCGGGGCTGGCGGTGCTCGAGCCGCTGATGACCGACCCGACGCTGGCCGGCTACCACCTGCTGCCCGCGGTCCGGGCCGACATGCTCACCGCCCTGGGTCGCATCGACGAGGCGGTCGCCGAGCTCGACCGCGCGCTGGCGCTGGTCCGGACGGTGGCCGAGCGGGAGCTGCTGGAGCGCCGGCGGTTGGCGCTGTCGCGCTCGTGAGCGCTTGCCCGTGCCCTGGCACGGGGAAGCGCTCACGAGCCCGTAGGGCAAAATCGCCCGCCGTGACCATCGACCTGCTGCCCGCCGTGGACGTCGTCGACGGCCAGGCCGTCCGCCTGGTGCAGGGTGTGGCCGGCACCGAGACCGGCTACGGCGACCCCCTCGAGGCCGCCCGGGCCTGGGCCGACGACGGGGCCGCGTGGCTGCACCTCGTCGACCTCGACGCCGCGTTCGGCCGGGGCGCGAACGCCGAGCTGCTCGCCCGGGTCGTCGACGAGGTCGACATCGCCGTCGAGCTCTCCGGCGGCATCCGCGACGACGCGTCCCTGCGCCGGGCGCTCGACACCGGCTGCGCCCGGGTGAACATCGGCACGGCGGCTCTCGAGGACCCGGCGTGGTGCGCGTCGGCGATCGCCGAGTTCGGCGACCGGGTGGCCGTCGGCCTCGACGTCAAGATCAGCGAGGGACGCCACCGGCTGGCGGCGCGCGGCTGGGTGTCCGACGGCGGCGACCTGTGGAGCGTGCTCGCCCGCCTCGACGCCGAGGGCTGCGCGCGCTACGTCGTCACCGACGTCGGGCGCGACGGGACGCTGACCGGCCCGAACACCGAGCTGCTCGAGGCCGTGTGCGCGCGCACCGACCGCCCGGTGGTGGCCTCGGGCGGGGTGTCGTCGCTGGACGACCTGCGCACGCTCGCCGCCCTGGCCCCGATCGGCGTCGAGGGCGCGATCGTCGGCAAGGCCCTCTACGCCGGCAACTTCACCCTCGCGGACGCGCTGGCGGCCACCCGTACGTGAGCGATCTTCTCGGCCATAGCCGGGAAGATCACGCACGTAGGGCGCGGTTAGGCTGAACGGTATGGGTGTCGCCGTCCGCGTGATCCCCTGCCTGGACGTCGACGCCGGCAGGGTGGTCAAGGGCGTCAACTTCGTCGGCCTGCGCGACGCCGGCGACCCCGTCGAGATGGCCCGGCTCTACGACGCCGAGGGCGCCGACGAGCTGACCTTCCTCGACGTCAGCGCCTCGTCCGCCGAGCGCGAGACCACCTACGACGTCGTGCGCCGCACGGCCGAGCAGGTCTTCATCCCGCTGACGGTCGGCGGCGGGGTGCGGTCCAACGAGGACATCGACCGCCTCCTGCGCGCCGGCGCCGACAAGGTCAGCATCAACACCGCCGCGATCGCCCGGCCCGACTTCCTCGGCGAGTCCAGCCGGCGCTACGGCTCCCAGTGCATCGTGCTGTCGGTCGACGCCCGGCGTGTGCCCGCGGACGGGCAGCCGACGCCCTCGGGCTTCGAGGTCACCACCCACGGCGGCCGGCGCGGCACCGGCATCGACGCCTTCGAGTGGGCCCAGCGCGGCCAGGAGCTGGGCGTCGGCGAGATCCTGCTCAACTCCATGGACGCCGACGGCACCAAGGCCGGCTTCGACCTCGAGATGATCCGCCGGGTGCGCGCGCTGGTCGACGTGCCGGTGATCGCCAGCGGGGGAGCGGGCGCGGTCGAGCACTTCCCCCCGGCCGTGGCGGCGGGGGCGGACGCCGTGCTGGCCGCGAGCGTGTTCCACTTCGGGATCATGCGGATCGGCGAGGTCAAGGACGCGCTGCGGGCCGACGGGGTGGAGGTGCGATGAGCGAGACCTGGACGCTCGACCCCGCGCTCGCGGCCCGGCTCAAGCGCACCCCCGACGGGCTGGTGTGCGCGGTGGCCCAGCAGTACGACACCCGCGAGGTCCTCATGGTCGCGTGGATGACCGACGAGGCCCTGGCGCGCACGCTCGCCACCCGCGAGGGCACCTACTGGTCCCGCTCGCGCGGCGAGCTGTGGATCAAGGGCGCCACCTCGGGCCACGTGCAGAAGGTCGTCGAGGTGCGCCTCGACTGCGACGGCGACACCGTGCTGCTGCTCGTCGACCAGTCCGGCGCCGCCTGCCACACCGGCGATCACACCTGCTTCGACGCCGACCTGCTGCTGGGGCCCGAGGCCTGAGCCCCGTCGGCGTCGCGCTCCGCGGCGACCGCGGTGAACGTCGCGACGGCGGCCCGCACCGCCGGGGTGTCGCGGTCGGTGCGCCACACGGCGTCGATGCTGCGGCGCAAGAGCGGCGTCGTGGTGGCCGAGACGACGCCGGCCGGCAGCGGGGGACGGGCCAGGCGGGGCACCAGGGCCGCGACGCCGACGCCCGCGACCAGCTCGACGTGCATCCCGAACCCGCGCACCCCGCACGTCACCCGCGGCTCGAGGCCCTGCGCCCGCAGCGTCTGGAGCAGCCAGTTCTGGGCGCGGGTGGCGGAGCCGTCGGCGACCCAGTCGAGGTCGTCGACGTCGGCCAGGGCGACGGGGCCGGGCCCGGCAAGGCGGTGGTCGGCGGGCAGCAGCAGGTCGATGACGTCCTCGCAGAGCCGCGCCCGCGACGTGCCGGGCGGGATCGGCGCGGGCAGGCCCTCCCAGTTCTCGACGACGGCGAGGTCGAGGTCGCCGGCGAGCACCGCGGGCAGCGTCTCCTCGGCCTCCCCGTCGGCGAGCACGACCCGCAGGTCGGGGTGGGCGCCACGCAGGCGGGCGAGCGTCGCGGGGGCGAGCGCGTGCACCGACGTGGGGATCGCGCCGACCCGCAGCTCGCCCACCACCTGGTCCTGCAGCCGGTCGAGGTCGAGCCGCGCCGCGGCGACGCGGGCGAGGATCTCCGCGGCGTGCTCGGCGAGCATCCGGCCGGCGGGGGTCAGGCGCAGGCCCCGGCCCGCGGGCTCGGTGAGCGCCGCCCCCGCCTCGCGCTCGAGCTTCGCCAGCTGCTGCGAGACCGCCGAGGGCGTGAGGTGCAGCGCGCCCGCGGCCCCGGCCACCGAGCCGCGCGTCGCGAGCGCGTCCAGGGCACGGAGACGGTCGAGCGCGAACACGGTAGAGAACCTAACGGGTCGGGCGCAGGAATCCTCGCTGGTGCTCAACGGTCGCCGCCCGCACGATCGGGGACGTGACCCGCTCCCTCGCCCGCCCCGCGGGGCCCACCCCGGCCACGCCCTGGCTCGACGCCCGCCTCGTCGCCGTCGCGGGGAGCCTGTGCATCGCGTTCTCGCCGATCTTCATCGCGCTCGCCGACGTCAGCCCGGGCACGGCGACGTTCTTCCGCTGCGCGCTGGCCCTGCCGTTGCTGGTGCCCCTGGCGCTGCTCGAGCGCCGCCGCCGGCTGCGGACGGCGTCGGTCACCGGCAACCGGCCCTGGGTCTTGTTCGCCGGCGGCGCGCTGCTCGGGCTCGACATGACGCTGTGGGCCGAGTCGGTCCGGTCGGTCGGCGCCGGGGTGTCGACGGTGCTGGTCAACGTGCAGGTCGTGATCCTGCCGCTGCTCGCGTTCCTGGTGCTGGGCGAGCGGGTGCGCCGGACGTTCGTGCTCGCGGTCCCGGTGATGCTCGCGGGCGTGGCGCTGGCCGGCGGGCTGGTCGGCGACCCCGACGCGGTCACGGGCGTCGCGCCGGTGCGCGGGACGGTGACCGCGCTCGTCGCGGCGGCCGCCTACGCCGGCTACCTGCTGCTCGTGCGCCTCGGGGCCGGCCCGGGGCAGCGGTTCACCCCGGTCGCGATCGCCACGGTCGGCGCCGCGGCCAGCTCGTTCGTGGTCGGCACCGTGTGGCAGGGCGTCGACCTCACCCCGGACGTGCGGGCCCTGGGCTGGCTCGTGACCCTGGCCGTCACGGGCCAGGTGATCGGCTGGGTGCTCATCGCCTCGGCCCTGCCCCGCCTGCCCTCGTCCACCGGGGCCTCGATCCTGCTGCTCCAGCCGGTCGGCGCGGTGCTGCTCGGCGCGCTGCTGCTGGGCGAGGTGCCCGGGGTGCTGCAGCTCGTCGGTTGCGCGGTCGTCCTGGGGGCGGTGGCCGTCGCCGCCCGGGCGCGCGCGGCGCCGCCGGCCACGGTGCCGGAGCCCGTCGCCGCCCCGCCGCGTTGATCAACGGGGAGTTCGTGCGCGTCGGAGCAGCGAGTCAGTGGAGCACGCCGACAGGGCGTTCGCTGCGTCCGGACCGACGGCGGACCCCGGGCGCCTGAGGCTGTCGGGGGCGGGGGCCACAATGGATCCGTGCCCGCGTCCGACCCCTCCGCAGCGCCGCTCGGCGCGGTCGTACCCGATCGCACCGGGTTCCACGCCCTGGCCGCGCACCACCGCGTCATCCCCGTGACGCGGCGGCTGCTGGCCGACGGCGAGACGCCCGTCGGGCTCTACCGCAAGCTCGCCGGGCGCCGGCCCGGCACGTTCCTGCTCGAGTCGGCGGCGCACGGCGAGTCGTGGTCGCGCTGGAGCTTCGTCGGCGCGCGCAGCGCCGCGGCGCTCACCGAGGTCGACGGGCGCGCGGTGTGGACGGGCACGGCGCCGGCCCACCTGCCCGGCTCGCCCGACGGCCCCGCGGGGGACGACCCCCTGGCCGCCCTGCGCGGGACGCTCGAGGCGCTGCGCACCGACCCGCTGCCCGGGCTCCCGCCGCTCACCGGCGGCCTCGTCGGCTACGTCGGCTACGACGCCGTGCGCCGGCTCGAGCGGGTGCCCGAGCTCGCCGACGACGACCTCGAGATCCCCGAGATGGTCATGCTGCTCGCCACCGACGTGGCCGCGCTCGACCACCACGAGGGCTCGGTGACCCTCATCGCCAACGCGGTGAACTGGGACGACAGCCCCGAGCGGGCCGACGCCGCGTACGACGACGCGCTCGCCCGCCTCGACCGCATGACCGCCGAGCTGGCCGCGCCCGCGCCGTCGACGGTCGCCACCGTGAACACGCCGGCGGGCCCGCCGCAGGGGGTGCGCCGGCGCCGCACGCCCGCCGAACACCACGCGGCCATCGAGGTGGCCAAGGAGCGCATCCGCGCCGGCGACGCGTTCCAGGTGGTGCTCTCGCAGCGCTTCGAGTCCGACACCGCGGCGGACGCGCTGGAGATCTACCGGGTACTGCGCATGACCAACCCGAGCCCGTACATGTACCTGCTGCGCCTCGCCGACGCGCACGACCGGCCGTTCGAGATCGTCGGGTCGAGCCCCGAGGCGCTGGTCACGGTGCGGGACGGGGTGGCCACCACCCACCCCATCGCCGGCACGCGCTGGCGCGGGGCGGACGCCGAGGAGGACACCCTCCTGGCCAAGGACCTCCTCGCCGACGAGAAGGAGCGCGCCGAGCACCTCATGCTCGTCGACCTGGGGCGCAACGACCTCGGGCGCGTCTGCGTGCCGGGCACGGTGCAGGTGCGCCGCTTCTTCGAGATCGAGCGCTACAGCCACGTCATGCACCTGGTCAGCACGGTCAGCGGCCGCCTCGCGCCGGGGCGCACCGCGTTCGACGCCGTGGCCGCCTGCTTCCCCGCGGGCACGCTGTCCGGCGCGCCCAAGCCCAAGGCGCTCGAGATCATCGAGGAGCTCGAGCCCACCCGTCGCGCGCTCTACGGCGGCATCGTCGGCTACCTCGACTTCGCCGGCGACGCCGACACCGCCATCGCGATCCGCACCGCGCTGCTGCGCGACGGCGTCGCCCACGTCCAGTCCGGCGGGGGCATCGTCGCCGACTCCGACCCGGTCGCCGAGGACGCCGAGAGCGTCAACAAGGCGCGGGCGGTGCTGGCCGCGGTGGCCACCGCCAACACCATGGCCGCGCCGGGTCCCTCCGCCCGGCCGGACACGGTGTCCGCCACCCCCGACCCGATCCCGGCCGTGCCGTGACGACGCCCGAGGCGGGCCCGCGCGCCGCCCGTGCGACGGGGCGGCTGTTCGGCGGCATCGTCGTGCTGCTCCTCGCCGCCGCGATCGTGCTCTGGGGCTCGTCGCGCGCCACCTGGGTGAGCCAGGTCGTCGAGGGCCTGCCCGGTCCCCGCACGAACACCGCCGACGGCGCCGCCGCCGAGCCGGTCCTCGTGCCGTGGGCGCTGCTGTGCCTCGCCGCCGTCGGCGGGCTGCTCGCGACGTCGGGCTGGGGGCGCCGAGTCGTCGGCACGCTCGTGGCCGTCGCCGGCCTGTGGGCGCTGCTGCGCGGTGTCGCCGGCCTGGCGGACCCGGCGTCGGAGGCCCTGCCGATCGGCGTGCGCCCGGGCGACCGCCCGCTGCCCGCCGAGGCGGTGCTCGCTGGGCCGTCGCTCGGGGTCCTCGGCGGGGCGCTGATGCTCGTCGCGGGCCTGCTCGCGGCGCGGTTCGCCGCGGTGCTCCCGCGGCTCGGGGCCCGCTACGACGCCCCGACGCGCCGGGCGGGGGACGGGGCCACGGCGGTGCGGACGACGCCCGCCGACCCCGACCGCGCGCTCTGGGAAGCACTCGACGAGGGGTACGACCCCACCGGGGAGCCGCGGGGAGAGCCCGCGGATCGTCCGGCCGGTCGTGCTCCGGATCCGCCGGGTGGACGAGCGTCCGGTCGCCCCGACGGGGTCGGAGGGACGGAAGGGGTCGCGGGTTAACATGGAGCGAACTCGGACGGGGGAAAGGGGCAGACCCGGCGTGAGCGTCCTGGAGCAGATCCTCGAAGGGGTCCGAGCCGACCTCGCTGCCCGGGAGGCCGCCGTCCCCTTCGACGTCGTGAAGGACCGCGCCGCGGCCGCGCCGCCGGCGCGCGACGCCCTGGCCGCCCTGCAGGGCCCCGGCATCGGGGTCATCGCGGAGGTCAAGCGGGCCAGCCCGTCCAAGGGCCACATGGCCGACATCCCGGACCCGGCGTGGCTCGCCGGCCGCTATGTCGACGGCGGCGCCCGGGTCATCAGCGTGCTCACCGAGCAGCGCTTCTTCGGCGGCTCGCTGGACGACCTCGACGCGGTCCGCGCGACGGTCGACGTCCCGGTGCTGCGCAAGGACTTCGTGGTCGGCACCTACCAGGTGCACGAGGCGCGGGCCCACGGCGCCGATGTCGTCCTGCTCATGTGCTCGGTGCTCGAGCAGAACGCCCTCGACGCGCTGGTCGACCGGGTCGGGTCCCTCGGGATGACGGCCCTGGTCGAGGTGCACAACGAGGAGGAGGCCGACATGGCGCTGAAGGCCGGCGCCCGCCTCGTCGGCATCAACGCCCGCGACCTGCACACACTCGAGGTCGACCGCTCGGTGTTCAGCCGCATCGCCCCGGGCCTGCCCGGCGAGGTCATCCGGGTCGCCGAGTCCGGCGTGCGCGGCCCGGGCGACCTCATGACCTACGCCGGCCACGGCGCCGACGCGGTGCTGGTGGGCGAGTCGATGGCCACCGCGGAGGACCCTCGCGCCGCCGTGCGCCAGCTCGTCACGGCGGGCTCGCACCCGGCGTGCCCCAAGCCGTCGCGCTGAGCAGCCGCCGCAACGCCCTCGCCCGCACTCGTAGCATCGCCGGCAACCGCATCGCGCTCGAGGGAGCACCACCATGACGTCGGCCAGCCACGGCCTCGCCGGGACCACGCACGAGCCGGACGACACCGGGCACTTCGGGCGCTGGGGCGGGCGGTTCATGCCCGAGGCCCTCATCGCCGCCGTCGACGAGGTGGCCGCCGAGTACGAGAAGGCGCGCCGCGACCCCGCGTTCCTCGCCGAGCTCGACCGCCTGCAGCGCGACTACGCCGGCCGCCCCTCGCCGGTGACCGACGCCCGGCGCCTGTCCGAGCACGCGGGCGGCGCGCGCATCCTGCTCAAGCGCGAGGACCTCAACCACACCGGCTCACACAAGATCAACAATGTGCTGGGCCAGGCGCTGCTCACCAAGCGCATGGGCAAGACCCGCGTGATCGCCGAGACGGGCGCGGGCCAGCACGGCGTCGCGACGGCCACCGCGGCCGCGCTGATGGGCCTCGAATGCATGGTCTACATGGGCGAGGTCGACACCGAGCGCCAGGCGCTCAACGTCGCGCGGATGCGGCTGCTCGGCGCCGAGGTCGTGCCCGTGACCACGGGCTCGCGCACGCTCAAGGACGCGCTCAACGAGGCCTACCGCGACTGGGTCGCCAGCGTCGGGCACACCCACTACATCCTCGGCACGGCCGCCGGCCCGCACCCGTTCCCGCGCATGGTGCGCGACTTCCACCGCGTCATCGGCCTCGAGGCCCGCGACCAGGTCCTCACCGCCTACGGGCGCCTGCCCGACGCCGTCGTGGCGTGCGTCGGCGGCGGCTCCAACGCCATCGGGATCTTCCACCCGTTCCTCGACGACGAGTCCGTGCGCCTCGTCGGGTTCGAGGCCGCGGGGGAGGGCGTCGAGACCGGCCGCCACGCCGCGTCGATCACCGGCGGCACGCCCGGCGCGCTGCACGGGGCGATGTCGTACCTGCTGCAGGACGAGGACGGGCAGACGCTCGAGACGCACTCGATCTCCGCGGGCCTCGACTACCCCGGCGTCGGCCCCGAGCACGCGTACCTCGCCGACACCGGGCGCGCGACCTACGAGCCGGTCACCGACACCGAGGCCATGGACGCGTTCCGGCTGCTGTGCCGCACCGAGGGGATCATCCCGGCGATCGAGTCGGCGCACGCCGTCGCCGGCGCCGTGCGGATGGGCCCGAGCCTGGTCGAGGAGCTCGGCCCCGACGCCACCATCCTGGTCAACCTGTCGGGCCGGGGCGACAAGGACGTCGACACCGCGGCGCGCTGGTTCCGCGTCGTCGACCCCGAGGCGCTGCCCACCGAGGAGCCGCCGCCGGCGCAGGACGCCGACGGGGCCGTGGCGAGCGGGGAGCGGGAGCTGTGACCAGCACGAGCACCACCGGCGTCGACCGCCTCGGCGAGGTCTTCACGACGGCGAAGGCCGAGGACCGCGCCGCGCTGATCGCCTACCTGCCCGCGGGCTACCCGACGGTCAAGGGCTCGCTGGGACTGCTGACCCAGGCGCTCGACGCGGGCGCCGACCTCGTCGAGGTGGGCCTGCCGTACTCCGACCCGGTGCTCGACGGCCCGGTGATCCAGCACGCGGTCGAGCAGGCGCTGCGCCAGGGTGTGCGCATCCGCGACACGCTGCAGGTCGTCGAGCAGCTCGCCGCCCGGGGCGGGCGCGCGGTGGTGATGACGTACTGGAACCCCGTGCTGCGCTACGGCGTCGACGCCTTCGCCCGCGATCTCGCCGCCGCCGGCGGGCTCGGCGTGATCACCCCCGACCTCGTGCCCGACGAGGCCTCGACCTGGCTCACGGCCGCCGACCGCGAGGGCCTCGCGCCCATCTTCCTGGTCGCGCCGTCGTCGTCCGACGAGCGCATCGCGGCCACCACCGCGGCCACCCGCGGCTTCCTCTACGCCGCGTCGACCATGGGCGTCACCGGCGCCCGCGACGCCGTCTCCGACACCGCGACCTCGCTGGTGGCCCGGGCGCGCAGCCACACGCAGCTGCCGATCGGGGTCGGGCTGGGCGTGCGCAACGGCGCCCAGGCGGGTGAGGTCGCGGGCTTCGCCGACGGCGTCATCGTCGGGTCCGCGCTGGTCTCGGCGGCCGAGCACGGACGCGCGGCGGTCGCCCGGCTGACCACCGAGCTCGCCGCCGGGGTGCGGGGCCAGCACACGGGCCGCTGACCTCCGGGGGATAGCGTGGCGGCCGTGCTCTCAGCGGTGCAGACAGCGGTCACGGTTCTGCCCACCTACCTGCCCAGCCCGCCCCAGGGCGTGTGGGAGATCGGGCCGGTCCCGCTGCGCGCCTACGCGCTCTGCATCATCGCCGGCATCGTGGTGGCGGTCCTCTGGACCGAGCGCCGCTTCGTGGCCCGCGGCGGCGAGCCGGGCACCGTCACCGACGTCGCGGTGTTCGCGGTGCCGTTCGGCCTGATCGGCGGGCGGCTCTACCACGTGGCCACTGACTGGCCGACGTACTTCGGGCCCGGTGGGAACCCCCTCGCGGCGCTGTACATCTGGCAGGGCGGGCTCGGCATCTGGGGCGCGATCGCGCTCGGCGGCGTCGGCGCCTGGATCGGGTGCCGCCGGCGCGGTGTGCCGCTGACGGCCTTCGCCGACGCGGCCGCACCGGGCATCGTCACCGCCCAGGCGATCGGCCGGCTCGGCAACTGGTTCAACCAGGAGCTCTACGGCGCCCCGACCACGCTGCCGTGGGGACTCGAGCTCTACCGGCGGGTCGACCCCGCGACCGGGGTGACCGACAACCTCACCGGCGTCGCCGTGGACACCACACCCGTCGCGATCGTGCACCCGACCTTCCTCTACGAACTGCTGTGGAACCTGGCGGTCGCCGCGCTCGTCGTGTGGGCCGACCGCCGCTTCCGCCTCTCGCGGGGCCGGGCGTTCGCGCTCTACGTCGCGGGCTACACGGCCGGCCGGTTCGCCATCGAGCTGATGCGCACCGACCCGGCGACGCGGGTGTTCGGCGACGTGCGGATCAACGTGGTGGTCGCCGCCGTCGTGTTCGCGGGCGCGGTGGCCTACCTGGCGTTCGTCCGTGGCCCCCGCGAGGTGTTCGGCCGGGCGCTGGACGAGACCGGTTCGGCGGGCGACGACGGGGGTACGCCCGACCCCGTGGCACGCAACGGGAGTACCGGGGACAAGGACGAGGACCAGCGCTCGGAGAACGAGGCCGAGGTGCGCCTGAGCGAGCGCTCGCCCGCCGCCGCACCGACCGGGAAGGGCGGGTCGGCCAACGCCAGCAGCGTCGACGCCGAGCCCGCCGACCCGGAGCAGGAGGAGGACGCGCCGGCGGCACCGCCGTCGGCCGCGAAGAACTGACGACCGCGGACGCGGCCCGGCCGATCACCGGTCGGGCGCGTCACGTCGGCGCGGAGCTCCACCGGCGCGCCGCGGGACGGTCGAGCGACTACGATCGGTCGGGCACTGCGCAGGACGTCGGGGTCCCGCGCCGCCCGTCCGTGCCCGGTCCTGCCGTCGGCTCCTGCCGCCGGGACCGCTCCCGGACCCGCCGCGCACCCCTCCTGGGCCACCGTCGTCCCCGGGCCACTCCCATCACCCGTCCGGCCGACGACGAGGAGGCACCGGATGTCCGCCACGACTCCGGGTCGACAGGGTCTCTACGACCCGGCGTACGAGCACGACGCCTGCGGCGTCGGCGCGGTCGCGAACGTCCGCGGGGAGCAGAGCCACGGCATCGTCCGTGACGCCCTCCACGTGCTGCACAACCTCGACCACCGCGGGGCGGCGGGCAGCGAGCCCACCACCGGTGACGGCGCGGGCATCCTGCTGCAGGTGCCCGATGCGCTGCTGCGGGCCACGGTGGACTTCGCGCTCCCCGAGCCGCTGCCCTCGCCCGACGGCGGCGCCCCCGTGCTCGCCTACGCGACGGGGCTCGCTTTCCTGCCCGGCGACCCCGACGACCGCGCCAAGGCGGTGTCGCTGCTCGAGCGCATCGCCGCCGAGGAGGGGCTCGACGTCCTCGGGTGGCGCGAGGTCCCCGTCGACCCGGTCGGCGCCGACGTCGGGTCGGTGGCGCGCAGCGCCATGCCGCACTTCGCGCAGATCGTCGTCGCCACCCCCGACCGCGCCACCGCGGGGATCGACCTCGACCGGCTGGCGTGGATCGTGCGCAAGCGCGCCGAGCGGCAGTCCCGCGAGGAGGGCTGCGGGGTCTACGTCGCGTCGCTCTCGAGCCGCACGATGACCTACAAGGGCATGCTGACCACCGACCAGCTGCCCCTGTTCTTCGGCGACCTGCGCGACGAGCGCCTCGTCAGCGCCATCGCCGTGGTGCACAGCCGCTTCTCCACCAACACGTTCCCGAGCTGGCCGCTGGCGCACCCGTACCGGGTCCTGGCGCACAACGGCGAGATCAACACCGTGCGCGGCAACCGCAACCGGATGCGCGCCCGCGAGGCGCTGCTCGCCACCGACCTGTTCCCCGGCGACCTGCAGCGCGCGATGCCCGTGTGCCCCGAGGACGTGTCCGACTCGGCGAGCTTCGACGAGGTGCTCGAGCTGCTCTGCCTCGGCGGCCGCTCGATGCCGCACGCGGTGATGATGATGATGCCGGAGGCGTGGGAGAACCACGCCGAGATGCCGACCGACCAGCGCGACTTCTACCGGTTCCACGCGGCGCTCATGGAGCCGTGGGACGGCCCGGCCGCCGTCGTGTTCTCCGACGGGACCCTCATCGGCGCCACCCTCGACCGCAACGGCCTGCGCCCCGCCCGGTGGTGGCAGCTCGCCGACGACCGGGTCGTGCTCGCCAGCGAGTCCGGCGTGCTCGACGTCGAGCCCGACCAGGTGCTGGCCAAGGGCCGCCTCCGGCCCGGCCGGATGTTCCTCGTCGACACCCGCGCCGGCGCGATCGTCGACGACGACGCCTTCAAGAGCGAGCTGGCGGCCGAGGCGCCCTACGGCGAGTGGCTGCACGCGGGCCTGGTCCGTCTCGCGGATCTCCCGGAGCGCGAGCACGTCGTGCACACCCACGAGTCGGTGATGCGCCGCCAGCAGACCTTCGGCTACACCGAGGAGGAGCAGCGCGTCCTGCTCGCGCCCATGGCCGTCTCGGGCGCCGAGCCGCTGGGCTCGATGGGCACCGACACGCCCACGGCGGCGCTCTCGTCACGCTCCCGCCTGCTCTACGACTACTTCGTCCAGCTGTTCGCCCAGGTCACCAACCCGCCGCTGGACGCCATCCGCGAGGAGCTGGTGACCTCGATGGGCCGGGCGATCGGCCCGGAGCAGAACCTGTTCCACCCCGGCCCGGCGTCGTGCCGCCAGGTGCTGCTGCCCGACCCGGTGATCGACAACGACGAGCTGGCCAAGCTCATCCACATCAACGACGACGGCGACATGCCCGGCTTCGCCGCCACGGTGATCAGCGGGCTCTACGAGGTCGACGGCGGCGAGGAGGCCCTGCGCGGCGCGCTCGACCGCGTGCGGCGCGAGGCGTCGGACGCGATCGCGGCCGGCAAGCGGATCCTCGTGCTCTCCGACCGCGACTCCGACAGCCGGTACGCGCCGATCCCGGCGCTGCTGCTGGTGTCCGCGGTCCACCACCACCTCGTCGGCACCCGGGAGCGCACCCAGGTGGCGCTGGTCGCCGAGTGCGGCGACGCCCGCGAGGTCCACCACATCGCGCTGCTGCTGGGCTACGGCGCCGCCGCGGTCAACCCGTACCTCGCCTTCGAGTCGATCGAAGACATGATCAACAACGGGTGGCTGCAGGGCGTCGAGTGCGGCGAGGCGATCGGCCACTTCATCGGCGCGCTGGTCAAGGGCGTCCGCAAGGTCATGTCGAAGATGGGCATCTCCACGGTGTCCGGCTACACCGCGGCCCAGGCGTTCGAGGCCATCGGGCTCTCGCACGAGCTCGTCGACGAGTACTTCACCGGCACCCCGTCCAAGCTCGGCGGCGGCGGCCTGGACCTGGTGGCCCGCGAGGCGGCCGAGCGCCACCGCCGCGCGTACCCGGACAACCCGGGGGAGCGCAAGCACCGCAAGCTCGAGGTCGGCGGCGAGTACGCCTACCGGCGCGAGGGCGAGCTGCACCTGTTCAGCCCGGAGACGGTGTTCCTGCTGCAGCACTCCACGCGCACCAAGCAGTGGGACGTGTTCAAGCGCTACACCGCCGAGGTCAACCGGCTGCTGTCGTCCGGGGGCGCGCTGCGCGGCATGTTCCGGCTGCGGACCGAGGAGCGCACCCCGGTGCCGCTCGAGGAGGTCGAGCCGGCCACCGAGATCGTCAAGCGGTTCGCCACCGGCGCGATGTCCTACGGGTCGATCTCGGCCGAGGCGCACACCGACCTCGCCATCGCCATGAACAACATCGGCGGCAAGTCCAACACCGGCGAGGGCGGCGAGGACCCCGTCCGTCTCTACGACCCGTCCAAGCGCTCGTCGATCAAGCAGGTCGCGTCCGGCCGGTTCGGCGTGACCAGCGACTACCTCGTCAACGCCACCGACATCCAGATCAAGATGGCGCAGGGCGCGAAGCCGGGCGAGGGCGGGCAGCTGGCGGGCCAGAAGGTCTACCCGTGGATCGCCGAGGTGCGGTACTCCACGCCCGGCGTCGGGCTGATCTCGCCGCCGCCGCACCACGACATCTACTCGATCGAGGACCTCAAGCAGCTCATCCACGACCTCAAGAACGCCAACGAGCACGCCCGCATCCACGTCAAGCTCGTCGCCTCGGTCGGCGTCGGCACGGTGGCCGCGGGCGTGGCGAAGGCGCACAGCGACGTCGTGCTGATCTCGGGGTGGGAGGGCGGCACCGGGGCGGCGCCGCTGACCTCGCTCAAGCACGCCGGCGCGCCGTGGGAGATCGGCCTGGCCGACACCCAGCAGACGCTGATGCTCAACGGACTGCGCGACCGCATCACCGTCCAGGTCGACGGCCAGATGAAGACCGGGCGCGACGTCATCATCGGCGCGCTGCTGGGGGCCGAGGAGTACGGCTTCTCGACGGCGCCGCTGATCGTCAACGGCTGCATCATGATGCGCGTCTGCCACCTCGACACGTGTCCCGTGGGCGTCGCGACCCAGAACCCGGAGCTGCGCAAGCGCTACACGGGCAGGCCGGAGTTCGTGGAGAACTTCTTCTGGTTCATCGCCGAGGAGGTCCGCGAGCACCTCGCCGAGCTGGGCTTCCGCACGATGGACGAGGCGATCGGGCACGCCGAGCTCATCGACGGCAACGAGGCGGTCGAGAACTGGAAGGCCCAGGGCATCGACCTGACGCCGCTGTTCGCTGTTCACGACTCTCTTCCGGGCCAAGACGTGCCGGAGGGCGCGCCCACCGACCGCATCCGCACGCGCGTGCAGGACCACGGGCTCGACAAGGCGCTCGACCGCACGCTGATGCAGCTGGCCGAGGGCGCGCTGTCCGACGCCACGCCGGTGCGCCTGGAGATGCCGGTGCGCAACGTCAACCGCACGGTCGGCACGCTCACCGGCGCGGAGGTCACCCGGCGCTACGGGGCCGACGGGCTGCCCGACGACACGATCCACGTCGAGTTCCACGGCTCGGCGGGGCAGTCGTTCGGGGCCTTCCTGCCGCCCGGGCTGACGCTCGACCTCGTCGGCGACGCCAACGACTACCTCGCCAAGGGGCTCTCGGGGGGCCGGGTCATCGCCCGGCCCGACGACCGGGCGCCGTTCGCGGGTGACGTCGACGAGCGCCACGTGATCGCCGGCAACGTCATCGCCTACGGGGCGACGGCCGGCGAGGTGTTCCTGCGCGGGCAGGTCGGCGAGCGTTTCTGCGTGCGCAACTCCGGGGCGCTCGCCGTCGTCGAGGGCACCGGCGACCACGCCTGCGAGTACATGACGGGCGGCCGGGTGGTGGTGCTCGGGAGCACCGGGCGCAACCTCGGCGCCGGCATGTCCGGGGGCATCGCGTTCGTGCTCGACCTGCCCGAGATCCGGGTGAACTCCGAGATGGTCTCGCTCGACGGGGTCGACGACGAGGACGCGGCGTGGCTGCGCGGCGTCGTCGAGCGCCACCGCGACCTCACCGGTTCCCCGCGGGCGGCCGCCCTGCTCGCCGAGTGGGACGCGACGGTGCGGCGCTTCACCAAGGTCATGCCCGACGACTTCCGCCGCGTCCTCGACGCGACCCAGCGCGCCCAGGCCGAGGGCCGCGACCCCGACGAGGTGATCATGGAGGTGGCGGCCGGTGGCTGATCCGCGCGGGTTCCTCAAGTACGACCGGCAGGACAACCCCAAGCGCCCGATCGAGGAGCGCCGCGCCGACTGGCACGAGCTCTACGCGCCGCTGACCGACCCGGCGGTGCGCGAGGGCACGGTCACCCAGGCCGCCCGGTGCATGGACTGCGGCATCCCGTTCTGCCACTCCGGCGGCGCGGGCTGCCCGCTGGGCAACCTCATCCCGGAGTGGAACGACCACGTCCGGCGCGGCGAGTGGGGCCGGGCCACCGACCGGCTGCACGCGACCAACAACTTCCCGGAGTTCACCGGGGCGCTGTGCCCGGCGCCGTGCGAGGCGGCGTGCGTCCTGTCGATCACCAGCCAGCCCGGCCCGGTGACGATCAAGCGTGTCGAGTGGTCGATCGCGGAGGTCGGCTGGGCCGACGGGCACGTCGTGCCGCAGCCGCCGTCGAACCGCACCGGCCGGCGGGTCGCCGTCGTCGGGTCCGGGCCGGCCGGGCTCGCCGCCGCGCAGCAGCTCACGCGCGCCGGGCACGACGTCACCGTCTACGAGCGCGACGACCGCCTCGGCGGGCTCATGCGCTACGGCATCCCGGAGTACAAGTTCGAGAAGTGGGAGCTCGACCGGCGCCTCGAGCAGATGCGCGCGGAGGGCACGCACTTCGTCGTGAGCTGCGAGGTCGGCGGTGACGGCGACGGCGCCCTGTCCGTCGAGCGGCTGCGCGCCGAGCACGACGCGGTGGTGCTCGCGGTCGGCGCGCTGCAGGGCCGCGACGACCGGACGATCCCCGGGCGCGACCTCGAGGGCATCCACCTGGCGATGGAGTACCTCGTGCCCGCCAACCGCGAGCAGGAGGGCGACGGGCCGTCGCCGATCAACGCCCGCGGCAAGAACGTCGTCATCATCGGCGGCGGCGACACCGGCGCCGACTGCTACGGCACCGCGACCCGTCAGGGCGCGATCGGCGTGCACCAGCTCGACCAGTATCCGCCGCCACCGCAGACGCGCCAGGACTCGAGCTCGCCGTGGCCGACCTGGCCGTACGTCTTCCGCACGCCGCCGGCGCTGGAGGAGGGCGGCGAGCGCCTGTTCGCCACCGCCGTGCAGCGCTTCGTCGGCGACGACCGGGGCCACGTGCGCGCGGTCGAGCTGTCGTCGGTGGAGGTGCGCAAGGACGCCGACGGGCGCCGCGAGGTGGTGCCGACCAGCGAGGAGCTGCACCAGATGCCGTGCGACCTCGTGCTGTTCTCGATCGGCTTCACGGGCCCCGACGACATGCCGCTCCTGCCCAGCCTGGGCCTCGAGCGCAACCCGAAGGGCTCGATCGGCTGTGGCTCGGACTGGCAGACCGACGCCCCCGGGGTGTTCGTCTGCGGCGACGCCCACCGCGGGGCGTCGCTGATCGTCTGGGCCATCGCCGAGGGCCGCTCCGCCGCCGCAGCGGTCGACCGCTACCTCGACCCGGCGGGCTCGACCGACCTCCCGGCCCCCCTGCACCCCAACGCGGTCCCGTTGAGCGCCTGAGTCTTGTCAGCGAAGTGCCGTCGCGGACGTTGAGTGTCCGTATCGGTACTTCGATCACTCGAGGCGCGGGTCGGCGGGGGTGATGTGCGTCAACGCGCACAGCCACTGCCCGTCCCGGCGGACGAAGAGGTCGGTCGTCCACTCGTCGGCGTCGAGGTCCTCGCCGCCGTACTGCGCCGTGCTCAGCATCCGCACGGTCAGCACCGCCGTGTCGCCGTAGACCCGCACCCGGCGCTCGCCCACGCCCTCCATCCGCGTGTGCCCCAGCGTGCCGGAGCGGACGTAGGCCAGGAAGTCGTCGCGGGCCGTCGCGCCCGACCACGAGACGAGGACCCAGTCGTCCGTCGTGTACGCGCCGATGCGGTCGGCCTCGTTCGCGACGATTGCCTCGCTCCAGGCGTCCGCCCGGGCGATGATCTCCTGCTCGACGACGCCGGTGTCCATGTCCGGGACCCTAGGCCGACGATCGTGCCGCCGGCTTGGACGAATCGGAACCCCGCGTGGCGCCAGTGATCGGAGTGGAGTTGCAGACACTCAACGTCTGCGGAGCCGCTCCGCTGGCACTCAGGGCGCCGGCGCCGCCACCACCGCGCGCTGGATCTGCACCGGGATGCGCGGGGCCCCGCCGCCGGCCTGGTTCGACCCGTCGTCCCCGCCCGCGCCGATGCGGTCGAGCACGGTCAGGCCCTCGGTGCCGATCCGCCCGATCACCGAGTACTCCGGGGGCAGGGCCGAGTCGCCGTAGACGAGGAAGAACTGGCTGCCCGTCGACCCCGGCTGCGAGCTCTTGGCCATGGCCACCAGCCCGCGCGAGTACGTCGACGCCTGGCCCTCGGCGCCCGGGTACGGCGCGAGGCCCTGCGGGGGCTCCTCGGCGTACTGGTAGCCCGGGCCGCCGGCGCCGGAGCCGGTCGGGTCGCCGCACTGGAGCACCTGCAGGCCCTGGCTCGTCACGAGCCGCGGGCACGGGGTGTCGTCGTAGAAGCCCTGCTGGGCGAGGCTGACCACCGCGTTGACCGCGCAGGGTGCCGACGCGCGGTCGAGGGTCAGCGGGATCGCGCCCTGCGAGGTCTGCAGGGCGACGTCGACGGTGCCGGTCGTCGGGGGGTTCGCGTCGGGCGGGGTGTTCGGCTTGGCCGCCGCCTCCGACGGGTTGTACTGGCACGTGGCCGGGGCGGCGACGGGGTCGGGTTCGTCGGGGGCGGAGACCACGAAGTAGATCCCCACCGCCACCGCGACCAGCGCGACGACGCCGACCACCGAGATCAGGGTCAGGCGCTGCCGACGACGCCGGGCCCGCTCGGCGCGCCGCTCGATCTGGCGCTCGAGCTTCTTCTTGGCCGCCTTGCGGCGCTGTTCGTTGGTCGGCACGGCGGACATCGTAGGAACCGCGCCCCCGGGTCCCGGTGAGGCCCTCGACTAGGCTGGACGAGCAATCCGTGCGCGAGGAGGACTGAGGACGTGCTGGTCGAGGCCTTCGCGGCCGGGGTGTTCCAGACAAACTGTTACGTGGTCGCTCCCGGCCCCGGGGAACCCTGCGTGGTCGTCGACCCCGGCCAGGACGCCGAGGAGGGGCTGCGCGAGGTGATCGCGCGCCACAGGCTGTCGCCGGTCGCGGTCCTGCTGACCCACGGCCACCTCGACCACATGTGGTCGGTGACCCCGGTGTGCGACGGCGACGACATCCCCGCCTGGATCCACCCCGAGGACCGCGCGATGCTCGCCGACCCGATCGCCGGTGTCGGCCCCATGGGCGCCCAGCTCGCCGCGATGTACCCGGGGCTGGAGTTCCGCGAGCCCCGCCACGTGCGCACGCTCGACGACGGCGCCGTCCTCGAGCTCGCCGGCCTGCGTCTCACCGTCGACCACACGCCCGGCCACACGCGGGGGTCGGTGGTCTTCCGCTCGGCCACCGAGGACGACCAGCCGTTCCTGCTCGCCGGCGACACCCTGTTCCAGGGCGGGATCGGGCGCACCGACCTGCCCGGCGGGTCGATCGAGGAGATGATGACCTCGCTGCGCGACAAGATCCTCAGCCTGCCCGACGACACCGCCGTCCTGCCCGGCCACGGCCCGATGACCACGGTGGGCCGCGAGCGCGACACCAACCCCTTCGTCCAGGGCCTCACGCGCGCCCCCGGGCGTCACCTGTGAGCGCCGCCGTCCCGTCCGGCGGGTTCCGCGCGCCCAAGGGCATCCCGGAGTACGTGGGCCCCGAGTTCACGACGGTCCGCGACACCCTCGTCCGCGAGGCCGACCGCGCCGGGTACGCGCACATCGAACTGCCCGTCTTCGAGGAGACCGCGCTCTACGCCCGCGGCGTGGGCGAGTCCACCGACGTCGTGTCGAAGGAGATGTACTCCTTCGACGACCGCGGCGGGCGCTCGGTGACCCTGCGCCCCGAGGGCACGGCGGGCGTCGTGCGCTCGGTGATCGAGCACGGGCTCGACCGCGGCGGGCTGCCCGTGAAGCTGCGCTACGCCGGGCCGTTCTTCCGCTACGAGCGCCCGCAGGCCGGCCGGTTCCGCCAGCTCCAGCAGGTCGGCGTCGAGGCCATCGGCGTCGACGACCCGGCCCTGGACGCCGAGGTGCTCGCCGTCGCCGACGCCGGCTTCCGCGCCCTCGGCCTGCGCGGCTACCGCCTCGAGCTCACGAGCCTCGGCGACGCCAGCACGCGGCCGCAGTACCGCGCCGAGCTCACCCGGTTCCTCGAGAAGCTCGACCTCGACGACGCCACCCGCGAGCGCGCCCGGATCAACCCGCTGCGGGTGCTCGACGACAAGCGCCCCGAGGTCCGCGAGCAGCTCACCGACGCCCCGCTGATGGTCGACCACCTCTCCGACGAGGCGGCGGCGCACCACGCGGCGGTCAAGCGCCACCTCGACGACCTCGGCGTCGCCTACGTCGAGAACCCGTGGATGGTGCGCGGGCTCGACTACTACACGAAGACGACGTTCGAGTTCGTCCACGACGGGCTGGGCTCGCAGTCGGGCATCGGCGGCGGCGGGCGCTACGACGGGCTCATGGCCGAGCTCGGCGGCCAGGCGCTCTCGGGCGTCGGCTTCGGCATCGGCGTCGACCGGACCCTGCTCGCGTGCCGCGCCGAGGAGGCGGGGCTCGACACCGCCCCGCGCGTCGAGGTGTTCGGCGTGCCGCTGGGGGACGAGGCCCGCGACCGGCTCGTCGGCATCGTCGGTGCCCTGCGCCGCGCGGGCATCCGCGCCGACCTCGCCTACGGGAGCCGCGGCCTCAAGGGCGCGATGAAGGCCGCCGACCGCTCCGGCGCCCGCTTCGCCCTGGTCCTGGGCGAGCGCGACCTGGCCGCCGGCGAGGTCCAGCTCAAGGACCTCGCCGACGGCAGCCAGACCGCGATCGCCCTCGACGGCGCCGCGGCGGCCGTCGACCGCGCGGTGCACGGCGCCTGAGCGCGGGTTACTGGCTCGTATCCCTCGCCCAGCGGGGGATACGAGCCAGTAACCGCGTCACACGGTGGCGGGGGTGCGCTCGGCCGACCGCACACTCGGCGCGGTCAGGCGCCGCGAGGCCGGGCGGGTGGCCCAGGACAGCGCGGCGACGGCGAGCAGGACCACCGGCACCAGGACGTGGAACGCCGGGCTCCCGGACACGAGGTGCGAGACGGTGGCGCCGCTGAGGTCGAAGGCGACGCCGGCGTAGGCCCACTCCTTGAGGAGCGGGAAGCCGGGCACCGTCACGGCGACGGCGCCGAGCACCTTCCACACGCCCAGCAGCGTCACGACGTAGGCGGGGTAGCCGAGCGCGGTCACCCCGGCGACGGCCCACTCGGCGCTGAGCAGATAGGTCACCCCGCCGGAGAGCAGCACGAACGCGGTGATCGCGGTGGAGGTCCAGTAGGTCCGGGTGTGCGTGTCCATCGGGGGGCTCCTCGCGGGTCGTCGGGGACGTCGACGGGGAGACGCACGGGAGTACGCGGATGTGACTAGGCGAGGCCGAGGATTCTCGCCGCGTTGTCCTTCAGGATCGCGGGGCGCACCTCGTCGGGGATGTCGAGGTCGGCGAAGGCGGCGAGCCAGCGGTCGGGCGTGATCACCGGGAAGTCCGAGCCGAACAGCACCTTGTGCTTCAGCTGGCGCGACGCCGCGCGCACGAGCTGCGGTGGGAAGTACTTCGGCGACCACCCGGAGAGGTCGATGAACACGTTGGCCTTGTGCGTCGCGATCGAGATCGCCGCGTCCTGCCACGGCACCGACGGGTGCGCGAAGATCATCGTGAGCGCGGGGAAGTCGGCGGCGACGTCGTCGAGCAGCATGGGATCGGAGTAGCGCAGCTTGAGCCCCGCGCCGCCCGGGAGCCCCGCGCCGATGCCGGTCTGCCCGGTGTGGAACAGGGCCGGGACGCCGGCCTCGGAGATCGCCTCGTAGAGCGGGTAGAACGCGCGCTCGTTCGGCGCGAAGCCCTGCAGCGTGGGGTGGAACTTGAAGCCCCGCGCGCCGCGCGCCACCAGTTCCCGCACCCGGCGCACGGACGCGCGGCCGGCGTGCGGGTCGACCGAACCGAACGGGATCAGCACGTCGGGGAACGCGGCGGCCCGGTCCACGATCTCCTCGCTCGACAGCGGCGGGTGCCCCGTGGCCGCGGGCGCGTCGACGGTGAACACCACGGCGGCCATCGCGCGCTCGCGGTAGTGCGCGGCGATCGCCTCGACGGTCGGCGTGCGGTCCTGGTCGCTGCGGAAGTACTGCGCCGACGCGTCGAGCAGCTCGTCGGTGAGGGCGAAGCAGCCGTGCGCGTCCTGCTCGACGTGGGTGTGCACGTCGATGGCGGTCAGGTCGTCGAGGTTCAACGGAACCTCCGGGCGTCCAGGGCGGCGGTGATCACCGCGTCGCGGCGGGCGAGCAGGTCGGAGGCGTCGGCGTCCCCGACGGCGTCGTGGACCTGGGTGACGAGGCGGTCGGCGAGCTCGGGGGTCATCGTCACCGTCCCGAGGTCGTCCCAGAGCGCCTCGGTGCCCGGCCCCAGGTGCTCGAGGACGTGGGCGAGCCCGCCGGCGCCGCCGGAGAGGTGCTGGCCGGTGATCGGGCCGAGCGCGGCCCAGCGCAGGCCCGGGCCCTCGGTGATCGCCGTGTCGACGTCGGCGACGGTGGCCACGCCCCGCGCGACCAGCGAGTACGCCTCGCGCCACAGCGCGGCCTGGAGCCGGTTCGCGAGGTGGCCCGGCAGCTCGGCGCGCAGGAGCAGCGGCGTCCGGCCCACCGACCGGTAGAACGCCATCGCCGCGTCCACCGCCCCGGTCGACGTCCCCTCGCCGGGCACGACCTCGACCAGCGGGACGAGGTGCGGCGGGTTGAAGGGGTGCCCGACGAGCACCCGCTCGGGGTGCCGGGGCGCGCCGCGGGCGAGGTCGGTGGGCCGCAGCATCGAGGAGCTGCTGGCGATGACCACCTCGGGCCGCGTCGCGGCGTCGAGCACGGCGAGCAGCTCGTGCTTGACCTCGAGGCGCTCGGGGCCGTTCTCCTGCACGAAGTCCGCGTCGGCGACGGCCGCGGCGGGGTCGTCGGTGAAGGCCACCCGATCCCCGACGGCCGCCACCAGCCGCTCCTCGGCCCCCGGCGCCGGGTCGGTGGCGACGACGTCGTGGCCGTGGGCGAGGAACAGCGTCGCCCAGCTCGCCCCGATGACCCCGGTGCCGACGACCGCGACCTTCACCGCGCGTCCACGAACGGCTCCAGCGCCGCCGGGTCGACGAGCGAGTCGCGCGACGCCACCGTGTCGGGGTCGGCGCCGAGGAGGATCCGCTTGGCCGGCACCTCGAGCTTCTTGCCGGTGCGGGTGCGGGGCACGGCCGGCAGGGCGAGCACGCGGTCGGGGACGTGGCGGGGCGAGAGGGCCGAGCGCAGCTCGCGGCGCACCCGGGCGACGAGGGCGTCGTCCACCGCGTGGCCCGGCGCCGGCACCACGAACAGCAGCAGCTCGCCGGGTCCGCCGGCCGGGTCCTCGAGGTGCACGACGAGGCTGTCGGTGATCTCGGGCATCTCCTCGACCACGGCGTAGAACTCCGCGGTGCCCAGGCGCACGCCGCCGCGGTTGAGCGTCGCGTCCGAGCGCCCCGAGACCACCACCGAGCCCGAGGGCGAGAACCGCACCCAGTCCCCGTGGCGCCACACGCCCGGGTAGGTGTCGAAGTAGGCGGCGTGCAGCCGGGAGCCGTCGTCGTCGCCCCAGAAGTACAGCGGCATCGACGGCATGGGGGAGCGGATGACCAGCTCGCCGCGCTCACCGATCACCTCGTTCCCGTCCTCGTCGAAGGCCGCGGTGTCGACGCCGAGCTCGCGCCCGGAGATCTCGCCCTCGACGACCTCCTGCCACGGGCCGCCCTGGACGATGCCGCTGCAGACGTCGGTGCCGCCGCTGCCGACGAGCAGCAGGACGCCGGGCCCGAACTCCGCGGCCACCCACCGGTAGCCCTCGGGCGGCAGCGGGCTCCCGGCGACGCAGATCTGGCGCAGCGGGCCGAGGTCGACGTCGCGCGCCGGCTGCAGGCCTTCGGCGCGGCAGGCCATGAGGAAGCCGGGCGAGGTGCCGAAGTGCGTGGCCCGCGCCTGCGCCGCGAGGCGCCACTGCCAGGCGAGGTCGGGGTGCAGCGGGTTGCCGTCGACGAGGATCAGTGCGGCGCCGTGGAGCAGCCCCGAGACCAGGGCGTTCCACATCATCCAGGCGGTCGTGGTGAACCAGAGCAGGCGGTCGCCGGGCTGGACGTCCCAGGCCAGGCCGTGGTTCTTGAGGTGCTCGACGGTGATGCCGCCGTGCCCGTGCACGATCGCCTTGGGCTTCCCCGTGGTCCCCGAGGAGAACAGCACGCTCAGCGGGTGGCTGAACGGCACCGGGTCGTAGCGCGGCTCGGCCGGCTCGCCGACCAGCTCCGACCACGCGAGCGCGTCGGGTACCGCGCCCGGGCCGTAGGGCACCTCGACGACGTGCCGGACGCTCGGCAGCGCGGCCCGCAGTGCTGCGACCTCGGCGGTGCGGTCGATCGGCTTGTCGCCGTAGACGTACCCGCCCACGGCGAGCAGCACGGTGGGCTCGATCTGGGCGAAGCGGTCGATGACGCTGCGCGCCCCGAACTCGGGTGCGCACGAGGCCCAGACCGCCCCGAGGCTCGCCGCGGCGAGGTGGGCGACGACCGTCTCGGGGATGTTCGGGGCGTAGGCCGCCACCCGGTCGCCGGCGCGCACGCCGAGACGCTCGAGGCCGGCGCGGGCGCGGGCGACCGCGTCGCGCAGGTCGCGGCGGGTCCACTCCTGCGGCTCGCGGGTCTGCGAGTAGGCGAGGAGCACCGTGTCGTCGTCGGCGCTGCCGGCCGGGCCCTCCACGGCGCGCTCGGCGTAGTTGAGCGTGGCGCCCGGGAACCACTCCGCGCCCGGCATCTCCCGGCGCGCCAGCACGCCCCGCGGGGCGTCGTGGAACGGCACGGCGAAGAACGCCGCGACCGCCGACCAGAAGCCGTCGAGGTCGGTGACCGACCAGCGCTGCAGGGCGTCGTAGTCGTCGAACCGCAGGTCCCGCTCGGCGGCGAGCCAGGCGACGAAGCGGGCGGTGACCGTGCCCGCCGGTGGTGGAGTCGGCGGCGCCATCAGCGGACCTTCCCCGCGCGCCCGTCCAGGAACGCGCTCATCCGTTGCTGGGCCTCGTCGCTGCTCGAGGTGATCGCGGCCATCAGGGCCTCCAGGAAGAAGCCGTCGTCGTCGCTCGCCGCGGCGATGCGGGGCAGGGCCTGCAGGACGGCGAAGGTGCTGGCCGCCGGGTTCTCGGCGATGCGGTGCGCCAGCTCGAGCGCCTTCGCGAAGCCGCCGCCCGGCTCGGTGAGGTAGGTGGCGATGCCCAGCTCCCGGCCCTCCTGCGCGTCGAGGACCCGGCCGGTGAGCATCATGTCGGTCATGCGGTGCACGCCGATGAGCCGCGGGATGCGCACCGAGCCGCCGCCGCCGACGAACAGCCCGTGCCGGCCCTCGGGCAGCGCGTAGAAGGCGCTGGGCTCGGCGACGCGGACGTGGGTGGCGGCCGCGAGCTCGAGCCCGCCGCCCACCACCGCGCCCTTGAGGACGCTGACGACGGGCAGGCGGCCGCGCTCGATGCGCTCGAAGACGCGGTGCCAGAAGCGGGAGTGCGCGACCCCGGCGACGGCGTCGGTGGCGCCGAGCTCGGCGAGGTCCAGGCCGGCGCAGAAGTGGTCGCCCTCGGCGTCGAGCACGACGGCCCGGACGTCGGGCGGCGGCGCGGAGAAGAAGGTCTCGAGCCCGAGGACCGTCGGGTCGTCGAGGGCGTTGCGCTTGGACGGCCGCGCGAGCCGCAGCACGGCCACCGGGCCGTCGCGGTGCAGCGTCAGCGACCGGGGCAGCAGCGACGCCACGGCGGCGGGCTCGCTCACTGGGGACTCCCTCGTCTCGCCGGCGTGGCGGGACCCACGCCTGGTATCAGGAAGCTTGATATTAGGCTGTGGCCGGTCGGCGCGGAAGGGTGAGGACGATGACGGGCACGGGTCCCACGCTGCTCTACGCGGTCAAGCAGGTCGAGCTCGCCGTCCGGGCCCACCTCGACGAGCTGCTGCGGCCCACCGGGTGCACGGTGCCGCAGTGGACGGCGCTCACGGTCCTGTCGCGCCGCGAGGGCCTCACCGGCGCCGAGCTCGCGCGCAACGCCTTCGTCAGCCCGCAGGCCATGGGCGACCTCCTCGCCGCGCTCGACCGCGGGCGCTGGATCACCCGCACGCCCGACCCGGCGCACGGGCGCCGCGTGCTCATCGGGCTCTCCGACGCGGGCCGGGAGCTGCTGGCCCAGGTCGGGCCGGGCGCCGACGCCGTCGAGGACCGCATGGTCGACGGCTTCGACCCCGACGAGCAGGCCGTGCTGCGCGCCATGCTCAACCGCTGCCGGACCAACCTCGTCACCTAGGCCGCGTCAGCCCCGGGCCGCGTCCTCGTCGGGGATGACGTCGAGGTCGGCCGCGCCCGCCCGGGCGCCGGGCTCGTAGGCGGCGTAGCGCTCGCGGAACACCGCGTGCGCGGGCTCGGCGGGCCAGTCGGGCGGCAGGTGCCGGCGGGGGAGGCGCGGGTCGCGGCGGACGGCCTGCAGCCAGTCGGTCTGCAGCAGGAGCTGGGCGGCGAGCGGGTCGGGGAGGTCCGGGCGCGCGGCGGTATCGGCCCAGCGGTCGCGGAACGCGGCGTAGCGCCCGGCGAGGGCGGGCAGGTCCCACGCGTCGCGGACCAGGGCGTCGGCGTCGGTGGGGGCGACGGCGCGGGCGTCGAAGGCGCGCAGGCGCCCGTCGAGCCCGAGGCCCTCGCCGAGCGCCCGCACGTCGACCTCGCCGGGCGCGATCCACAGCCCGCCCTGCAGCGGCCCGAACCCGGCCCAGACCAGGCGCGCGCGCAACAGGTGCCGCTCGCGCTGCCAGGCGTCGGGCAGCGAGAACGACAGCAGCGTCCACGACCCGTCCCAGCGGGTGTTGACGACGTCGGTGCGCCAGATGCGGGCGTCCCCGTCGCGCAGGACCTCGCGGGTGGCCGGCGTCGGGCCGACGTAGACCTGGCGGCCCCGGCGCACGCGGTGCAGCTGCTCGCGGCGGGCCATGCGGCTCACCGTCGAGCGGGTCGCGTGTTCGGACACCCCGGCGCGGTGCAGGACGTCGACGAGGCTGCTCGTGGCGACGTGGACGCCACGGCCGAGCAGGTAGCCGCCGAGGAAGGTCAGCAGGATCGCCTGGGGGCGGGGCGCGTCGGCGTCGGCCTCGTCGGCGGGCGCGAGGGCCTCGGACACGGTCCGGAGACTAGCTCATGATGTTGGGCACATCGTTGACGACCGTCGGCAGTCTGCCTACATTGGCTCCGACCGTGACCGCGACCACACGGAGGTCGGCGTGGCCGAGAGCGACACCCACTCGCGGACCCAGCTCCGGCGGGCGGTGCTGTCCAGCTACCTGGGCAGCGTCATCGAGTACTACGACTTCCTGCTCTACGCGACGGCGTCGGCCGTGGTGTTCGCCAAGGTCTTCTTCTCGACGCTCGACCCGCTGGTGGGCACCGTCGCGAGCTTCGGGACGCTGGCCACCGGCTACCTCGCGCGCCCGCTCGGCGGCATCCTGTTCGGGCACTTCGGCGACCGGGTCGGCCGCAAGAAAATGCTGGTCACGACGATGACGCTCATGGGCGTGGTCAGCGTCCTCATCGGGGTGCTGCCCACCTACGCCCAGATCGGGGTCTGGGCGCCGATCCTGCTGGTGCTGCTGCGCGTGCTGCAGGGCGTCGCGGTCGGCGGCGAGTGGGGCGGCGCGGTGCTCATGTCGGCCGAGCACGCCACCTCGCGGCGCGGGCTGTGGGCGAGCTTCACCAACGCGGGCGCGCCCAGCGGCATGGTGCTCTCGACCGTCGCTCTGGCCGGGGCGGCGGCGATCGCGGGGGAGCAGGGCTTCCTCGCGTGGGGCTGGCGCATCCCCTTCCTGCTGTCCGCGGTGCTGCTCGCGGTCGGGCTCTTCGTGCGCGCCCGCGTCGAGGAGACGCCGGTGTTCGCCCGCGCGAGCTCCGACGCCGGCCCGTCGACGCCCCCGCTGCTCGAGGTGCTGCGCCGCCACCCGCGCAACCTCCTGCTCTCGATCGGCATCGGCTTCGGCGCGTTCGTGGCCCAGGGCGTGCTGACGACGTTCGTCATCGCCTACGCGGTGCAGGCCGGCTTCGCCCGCCAGACCGTGCTCAACGCGCTGACGGTGTCGTCGATCGCCGCCGTGTTCGGGATCGTCGGGTTCGCGGCGCTGTCCGACCGCGTCGGCCGGCGGCCCGTCGTGCTCGTCGGCGCGCTGGCCATGACCGTGTGGGCGTTCGTCCTGTTCCCGCTGGTCGATTCGGGCTCCACCGGCCTGCTCGTGCTGGCCGTCGTCGTCGGGCAGGGCGTGGTGCACGCGGCGATGTACGGGCCGCTGGCCGCGCTCTACACCGAGCTGTTCTCCACCCGCTCCCGCTACACCGGCGCGTCGCTGGGCTACCAGATCGCCGGCATCGGGGCCGGGCTCGGGCCGGTCGTGTTCGCCACCGTGCTGCAGAGCTCGGGCAGCGCGCTGTGGGTGTCCGTGGTGATCGCCGCGTGCTGCGTGATCACGGTGATCTGCGTGGCGCTGGCCGGGGAGACCAGCGGGCAGAGCCTCGACGCGCACGACGTCGACGCCGACCGAGAGGCCCGCACCCCGGTCGCCTGACCGTGCGGATCGCAACCTGAACGTCACCCACAGACTTCACACCTGCCTCACGCTGTGCCCCCGGGGGCGAGTGGAAGGGGACGCGGATGGCGGAGCAGGTCGACTCGGGCGCCGGCACGGGCACGGGCAGCGACTACCTCGCGCAGAGGCAGCTCAAGGCCGGGTCGGCGAGCTGGGTGCTGCTGGCCGGTCTCGGCGTCGCGTACGTGATCTCCGGCGACTACGCGGGCTGGCACTTCGGTCTCGCGCAGGGCGGCTGGGGCGGGCTCGCGGTCGCCGCCGTGCTCATGGCCGTGATGTACGCGTGCATGGTGCTCGGCCTCGCGGAGATGTCCTCGGCGCTCCCGGCCGCGGGTGGCGGCTACACGTTCGCCCGCGTGGCCATGGGTCCGTGGGGCGGGTTCGCGACGGGCGCGGCGATCCTGCTCGAGTACGCCGTCGCCCCGGCCGCCATCGCCACCTTCATCGGCGGCTACGTCGAGTCGCTCGGCCTGTTCGGGATCACCGACGGCTGGTGGGTCTACCTCGCCTGCTACGTGCTCTTCGTCGGCGTGCACCTGCTCGGGGTGGGCGAGGCGCTCAAGGCCACGTTCGTCATCACCGCCATCGCGCTCGCCGGCCTCATCCTCTTCGCGGTCGGCGCGATCGGGTCGTTCGACGCCGCCAACCTCACCGACATCCCCGTCAGCGACGCCGCCGGCGCCTCCCCGTTCCTGCCGTTCGGCCTGGTCGGGGTGTGGGCGAGCTTCCCGTTCGCGATCTGGTTCTTCCTCGCCGTCGAGGGCGTCCCGCTGGCCGCCGAGGAGGCGCGCGACCCCGTCCGCGCCGTGCCGCGCGGGATCATCGTCGCGATGGCGGTGCTGGTGGTCAGCGCGACCGCGGTGCTCGTGCTCGGGCCCGGGGCCCAGGGCGCGCTGGGCCTGTCCACCAGCGACAACCCGCTGGTCAGCGCCCTGGAGGCCGGCTCCGGCGGGTCGACCTGGATCTCCACCACGGTCAACTACATCGGCCTGCTCGGGCTGGTCGCGAGCTTCTTCTCGATCATCTACGCCTACTCGCGCCAGACCTTCGCCCTCTCGCGCGCCGGCTACCTGCCCCGCGTGCTGTCGAAGACCAACGGCCGCAAGGCGCCGACCCTCGCGCTGATCATCCCCGGCGCCATCGGCTTCGTCCTCGCCGCGTTCGGCAACGGCGACATCCTCATCAACCTCGCCGTGTTCGGGGCGACGCTGTCGTACGTGCTGATGATGGTGGCCCACCAGGTGCTGCGCGTCCGGAACCCGGACATGCCCCGGCCCTACCGGACGCCCGGCGGGCGCATCACCACCGGCGTCGCGCTGGTGCTCGCGCTCGCCGCCGTGGTGGCCACGTTCCTCGTCGACGTCGTGGCGGCCCTGTGCGCGCTCGGGGCGTTCGCGGTGTTCATGGCGTGGTTCGGCTTCTACTCGCGCCACCACCTCGTCGCGTCGGCCCCGGACGAGGAGTTCGCGGCGCTGGCGGAGGCGGAGGAGGAGGTGCGGTGAGCTGGACGACGACCCTCGGCGGGCACTCGTACACCTTCACCGACCTGCGGGAACTGCTCGCGAAGGCCACGCCGCTCCGCTCGGGCGACGTGCTCGCCGGGGTGGCCGCGGCGTCGGCCGCCGAGCGGGTCGCGGCCGAGACGGTGCTGGCCGACGTCCCGCTGACCCACTTCCTCGACGAGGCCGTCGTGCCCTACGAGGACGACGACGTCACCCGGCTGATCCTCGACACCCACGACGCCGAGGCGTTCGCCCCGGTCCGCTCGCTCACCGTGGGCGGGTTCCGCGACTGGCTGCTCTCGTGGGGGGCCGACACCGCGGCGCTCACCGCCCTGGCCCCCGGGCTCACGCCCGAGATGGTCGCGGCGACGAGCAAGCTCATGCGCGTCGGCGACCTCGTGGCCGTCGCCCGCAAGACCCGCGTCGTGACCGGGCTGCGCACGACCCTCGGCCTCGAGGGGCGCCTGGCCACGCGCCTGCAGCCGAACCACCCCACCGACGACCCGGTGGGCATCACCGCCTCGCTGGTCGACGGGCTGCTGCACGGTGCGGGCGACGCGGTGGTCGGCATCAACCCGGCCACCGACCGCCCGTCGACGGTGCGCGCGCTGCTCGAGCTCGTCGACGACGCCCGGCAGCGCCTCGACGCCCCGATCCAGTCGTGCGTGCTGACCCACGTGACGACGACGCTGGAGCTGCTCGAGCAGGGGGCACCGGTCGACCTCGTGTTCCAGTCCGTGGCGGGGACGCAGGCCGCGAACCGGGGCTTCGGGGTGACGCTCGACCAGCTGCGCGAGGCGCACGCCGCCGCCTCCGAGCTGCACCGCGGCGACGTCGGCAACAACGTCACCTACTTCGAGACCGGGCAGGGTTCGGCGCTGTCGGCGGACGCCCACCACGGCGTCGACCAGCAGACCCTCGAGGTCCGCGCCTACGCGGTGTGCCGGGCGTTCGACCCGTTGCTGGTCAACACCGTCGTCGGGTTCATCGGGCCGGAGTACCTCTACGACGGCAAGCAGATCCTGCGCGCCGGGCTCGAGGACCACCTCTGCGGCAAGCTGCTCGGCGTCCCCATGGGCGTCGACGTCTGCTACACCAACCACGCCGAGGCCGACGCCGACGACACCGACACCCTGCTGCTGACCCTGGGGGCGGCGGGCTGCGCGTTCGTCATCACCGTGCCGGGCGGCGACGACATCATGCTCAACTACCAGTCGCTCTCGTTCCAGGACGTGCTGCAGGTCCGCCAGACCCTCGGCCTGCGCCCGGCGCCGGAGTTCGAGGCGTGGCTGGGCTCGGTGGGCCTGCTCGACGACGCCGGGCGGGTCCCGCAGCTGGTGCCGGAGCCGATCCGGGCGTTGATGGGATGAGCAGCGACATCCGCGGCGATCCGTGGGACACGCTCCGTGCGGCGACGCGCGCCCGGGTGGGCCTCGGGCGCGCCGGCGACGGGCTCTCGACCGCCGAGAACCTGCGCCTGGCCGCAGCGCACGCCCAGGCCCGCGACGCGGTGCACGCGCCGCTGGACGCCGACGCCGTCCTCGCGGCGCTGGGGGAGCGGGCGGGGCCGGTGGTGCGCTCGCGGGTCGCCGACCGCACGGAGTACCTCCAGCGCCCCGACCTCGGCCGGCGCCTGGCCGACGACCACGGCCTGTCCGCCGGCGACCACGACCTCGCCGTGGTGATCGCCGACGGCCTCTCGGCGCGCGCGGTGCAGGACCACGCGGTCCCGGTGGTGGACGCGCTGCTGCCGCGCCTCGAGGGGTGGTCGGTGGCGCCGGTGGTGGTGGCCGAGCAGGCGCGCGTCGCGCTGGGCGACGAGATCGCCGCGGCGCTGGGCGCGCGGATGGTGCTCGTGCTGATCGGGGAGCGGCCGGGCATGTCGGCGCCGGACTCGCTCGGCGCCTACCTGACCTTCGAGCCCCGCCCCGGGCGCGTCGACTCGGAGCGCAACTGCGTGTCCAACATCCGCCCGCCCGACGGGCTGACCCACGAGGCCGCGGCCGAGGTGCTCGCCGCCCTGATGACCGAGTCGTTCCGCCTCGGGCTCTCGGGCGTCGGGCTCAAGGACACCGGCGCGGCCCTGCCCTCGGCGGCCGGCTGAGCGCCGGCGGTACCCCGAAGAGACGACCTCCGTCCGCCACTCGCCCGGATGATCTCGTCACCCCTCCGTGTCCTCCTCGTTACCTCGCCGTGGTCGCCGTCGGGGGGCCGCGTCACACCAGCGGCGGAGGGACACCACACGCATGGGTCTTCACAGGGCGAGACTGGGACGTCGGGGGATGGTCGCGCTGGCGGCCACCGGGGCGCTGATCGTCGGCGGCGGTGCCGCGGCGATGGTCGGCACGGGCAGCGCGGCACCGCTCGACGCGGTCGCGGGCGCGGCGCTGGGCAACACCTACGTGCTGCCGGACCTGGCGCCGTTCGAGCGGACCGACATCCGGGGCGCCGGGACGGCCGAGGTCTCCGACGAGTTCGACGCGCCCGTGGGCGGTGGCGAGGCCGCGCTGCGGCTGACGACGCCCGGCGGGTCGGACAAGGCGGCGGTCGCGAACACCGAGGACGCGGGCACGAGCCTCGACCGCTGGATCACCTCCGCCGCCTACTCGGCGTTCCAGAACGAGGCGGACAACGCGATCCAGTTCCCGAGCTACCAGCTCGTCGTCGACGTCAACGGCGCCGCGGCCGGGGGCTTCGCGACCCTCTTCTACGAGCCTTACTACAACGGCGAGGACCTGACGCCGGGCGTGTGGCACCGCTACCAGGCCGGCACGGGCCGGTGGTGCTCGACGAAGGAGATCCCCGGGCTGATCGACGGCACGAAGACCTTCTGCTCGAACGGCGGCCTGCTGCCGCTCGCGGAGTACGACGCCGCGGCACCAGACCTGGTCGTCAACGCCCTGGTGATCAACCAGGGCAGCGGCAACCCGGGGCTCGACGCGGCCGTGGACCTCGTCTCGACGCCGAGCACCACCTACGACTTCGAGCTGACCGAGCCGGCGGTCATCCCCGGCGGGGGCGAGTGCGAGGAGCCGACCCTGCCCGAGGTGCCGGAGCTGCCCGAGGTCCCCGAGGGTGAGCACGGCGGCGGTCACGAGCACGGCGGCGACACCGGCGGCGGTCACGAGGACGGTGGCCAGGAGAACGGCGGGCACGAGCAGCCCGACGCCGGACACGACGACGGCGGCGAGCACGAGCAGCCCGAGGACGACGGCGGTCACGAGGACGGCGGCGGCCACGAGGAGCCCGAGCCCCAGCCGGAGCCCTGCACGTAGGAGCACCTGAACGCGACGGCCCCCTCACCCACGTGGGTGAGGGGGCCGTCGGCGTCTTTGCCGGCGCTACTGGTCGCCCCGCTTGCGTCCGGGGAGGCGGTCGACGACGCGCCCGAGGCGCTCGGTGGTGCCCTGCAGCGGGGCGAGGGCGTCGGCGAGCACCTTGATCTGCTCGTCGAGGTTGTCGATGCGCCCGGCGAGGGTGCGCAGGTCGGGGCTGACCTTCTGCAGCTCGCCGGCCGCGGTCGACAGCGCCGCGTCGAGGTTGGCCAGGCGTGGGGGGACGTCGGGGAACGTGGTGTCGGCGTGGCGCGCGAGCACCTCGACGTGGTCGATGGCGCCGGTGAGCTTGCGGATCTCGTCGACCGCGCCCGCCATCGCCTGCAGCGCGGGGGCGGCCTCGGCGAGCTGGTGCAGGTCGTCGACGGCGGACGAGAGCGCGTGCAGGTCGTCGGTGGCGCCGGCCAGCGCCTGGAGGGTCGGCACGGCCTCGGCGAGCGCGACGACGGTGGGCACCGCGTCGGCGAGCCGGGCGACCGTGGGCGCGGCGTCGGCGATGCGCTCGATGGTGCCCGTGGCGTCGGCGATCCGTCCCAGGTCCGGCACCGCGCCCCCGATCTGCTCGAGGGTGCCGCTGGCGCCGGCGAGGGTCGCGAGGTCGTCGGTGGCGCCGGCCAGCGTGCCCAGGTGGACCGCGGCGGCGGCGATGTCCTGCAGGGCGGGCACCGCGCCCGCGAGGGCTTCGAGCTCGCCCGCCGCGTCGCTGATCCGCTGCAGCGCCGGGACCACGCCGGCCAGCTGCTCGAGCACGGGCGCCGCCTCGCCCAGCTGCGCCAGGGCGGGCACCGCACTGGCGAGCGCGGCGATGTCGCCGCGGGCCTCGCCGATGTCCTGCAGTGCGGGCACCGCGCTCGCGAGGGTGGCGATGTCGCCCCGGGCCCGGCCGATCTCCTGGAGCGCCGGGACGGCCTCGCTCAGCGCGTGGATGTCGGGTGCGGCGGCGGCGATGGCCTGCAACGCGGGCACGGCGCTCGCCAGCGCGTGGAGGTCGTCGGTGGCCTCCCCGAGGCGGACCAGCGCGGGCCCGGCCTCGGCGAGCCGGTCGAGGGCGGGCACGGCCTCGGCGAGGCGCGCCAGGGTCGGCACGGCGCGGGCGAGCGCGTGGAGGTCGTCGACGGCGCCGCCGAGGCGGTCGAGGGCGTCGACGGCGTAGGAGAGGCGGGTGAGGTCGGGCGCGATCTCGTCGAGGGTGTGCTGCAGCCCCGACGCCACCGGCGCCAGCTGCTCGAGCAGCCGCACGAGCCGGGGCACGGCGCGCAGCGCGTCGACCACGAGCGGGCTGAGGTCCGCGGCCGTGCCGGCGCCGGTGCGGGCGATGTCGGCGAGGCCGCGCACGATGGACGGGCCGTGCAGGGTCAGCTCGATCGCTGTGCGCGTCGAGGCGACGACGAGGGCCCGCGCGGTGTCGAGGACCCCCTGCGGCGCCGGGGCCGGGTCGACCGCGCGCGGGAGGGCAGGACGGGTCATGCGGGCACACCCCGATGGCTCGAGCTGACGGCGCGCACGACGACGGCCGCGAGGATGGTGGTCAGCGGGACCGAGGCGACCAGCCCGATGCTGCCGACCAGGGTCCGCACCACCTCCTGCGCCACGTCCTCGGCCGTGAGGAGGTCGCCGAGACCCCGCCCCGCCAGCGCGAACAGCAGCAGCAGGGGCAGCGCCGCCCCGGCGTACGCGAGCACCAGCGTGTTCACCGCGGAGGCGACGTGGTCCCGACCGACACGCATGGCGGCACCATAGAGGTCATTCAGCCGAGCGGCCGGGTTCGCACGGTGCAGCTCCCACACGGCGCTGGTCTGGGTGACGGTGACGTCGTCGAGGACGCCGAGGGCGCCGATGACCACGCCGGCGAGCAGCAGCCCCCGCACGTCGAGGCCCGCGCCGAGCACCCCGGCCAGCTCCGAGGCCTCCTCGCCGAGCCCGGTGAGGCGCGCGGCGGCGGAGAACAAGAGCGCGAGCACCCCGATGAGCCCGAGGCTCGCCAGCGTCCCGAGCGCGGCCGTCGCCGTCCGGGCCGACAGGCCGTGGGTGAGCGGGAGGACCACCCCGACGATCAGCCCGCAGGCGGTGAGCGCGACCGGGACCGGTGGCGAGCCGGTGGCCAGCGCGGGCAGCACGAACACGGCGAGGACGCCGAGGGTGACCCCGAGCGCGACGAGGGCGAAGAGGCCCTGCCAGCGGCCGAGCAGGACCACGGCCAGCGCGAACAGCCCGCCGAGCAGCCACAGCGGCGCGCCGCGCTGGAAGTCGACGAGGGTGTAGGTCAGCGGGTCGGTGGGGTCGCCGCCCGCCCACGAGAGCACCACCGGGTCGCCCACCGCGAAGCGCGGCGAGCCGGGGGAGGCCGGGGCGAGGGTGGCGATCGTGGTGCCCGCGGCCGGGCCCTCGGCGAGGCGGACGGTCACGGCGACGCAGCCCTCGCCGGGCCCGGGGGAGGGCAGGTTGGGGTCGGAGCAGTCGGACTCCCCGGCCGCGCGCAGGACCTCGCCGTCCACCGGGGTCTGCCCGCCGAGCCCGGGCACGCCATGGGCGGACTGGCCGGTGCGCGCGCCCTCGACGACCGCCGCGTACTCGCCGGGCGACGGTGCGAGCAGGACCAGGCCCGCGAGCACGGCGAGGGCGAACGGTGCGAGCAGGAGCGCGAGCAGCCGGCGCACCCGCCGCGCCGAGACGCCCTCGAGGTCGCCGCCCCCGTGCCCGTGCCCGTGCCCGTGCCCGACCGTGGCCTCCGCCGCGGGCGTGGTTCGCGTGGTGGTCGTGCCAGCCTGGGGGCCACGCTGGCGTTGGGTGCCAGGAAATCCGCCCGCTCGATCGCCGGTGCGTCCCGCACGACGCCGTCCCGCACGACGCCGTCCCGCACGACGCCGTCCCGCGGGTTGCGCGCCGTCCTCGTCGTCGGTCCGCGTGCCCACCTCGCGACGTCGCGGGGACCTCGGCTCGTCCGGCGGCACCGCGATCGGTCCGGTGGCCGCGTCCGGCGCCGGGTCACGCGCGGGCCGGCGAGCGACGGGCTCCACGGCCCCGGACCGGGCGTGCCGATCCGGTGGCCGGGAGGAGGTCACGCCGCCATCTTCGCCGGGACCCCGCCCCGCGCCGGACCTGGGGGGAGGTCGAGGTGGGGGCTTTCCTGGCACCCAACGCCAGCGTGGCCGCCACGCTGGCACAAGGCGCGCGAGAAGGAAGGCGGCTCAGCCGCCCGGGGAGGCGAGCTTGCCGCCGAGGCGCGTCACCTTCTCGGGCGCCTTGTTCGCCAGCTTCATGAACACCTCGCCCGCGCGGGCCCGGACCAGCGAGCCGTGGCCGAACTTGCGCGAGAGGCCCCGCTTGTCGCCGGGCAGGCGGTGGTGCACGGGCGCCTCGGTCGACTCCGGCTCCGAGAGCGTCCGGCCGATCACCATGCGCTGGATCTCGCTGGTGCCCTCGAAGATCGTGTAGAGCTTGGCGTCGCGGTACCACTTCTCGACCGGCAGGTCGTCGACGTAGCCCCAGCCGCCGCAGGTCTGGACCGCCTGCTCGGCGGCGCGCACGGCGACCTCCGAGGCCTTGAGCTTGGACATCGAGCCCTCGCCGACCTGGAACGGGACGCCGTTGGCGGCCATCCACGACGCGCGCCAGGTCAGCAGGCGGGCGGCGTCGATGTCGGCGGCGAGGTCGGCCAGGGGGAACGAGACGCCCTGGTTGCCGATGATCGGGCCGCCGAACGCCTCGCGGCCCCGCGCGTAGTCGCACGCGTACTCGAAGGCCGCCCGTGCCACGCCCAGCGCCATCGCGGCGACCATCGGACGGGTCTGCTCGAACGTGCCGAGCGCCGCGGGCTTGCCCTCGCCGCGCCGGGCCTTGTCCAGCTTGTGCTCGAGCTTGTCCTCGCCGCCGAGCAGCTGGTCGGCGGGGATGCGGCAGTTGTCGAACTTCAGCTCGGCGGTGTGCGACGCCCGGTGCCCGAGCTTGCGCAGCCGCCGGACCTGCTCCATGCCCGGGGTCTCCTTGGGCACGACGAACATCGCCTGGCCCTTGGTGCCCAGCTCGGGGTCGACGACGGCGTTGACGATCGTGACGTCGGCGATCCCGCCGTTGCCGATCCAGATCTTCTCGCCGTCGAGCACCCACGAGTCGCCGTCCTTGCGGGCGCGGGTCTGCAGGTTGGCGACGTCGCTGCCGCCCTGGGGCTCGGAGACGGCGAGGGCGGCGAGCTTGATGTCGCCCGGCTCGCCGAACATCTCCGGCGCCCAGCGGACCAGCTGCTCGGGGGTCCCGGCCTGGTTGAGCGCCGAGAGCGCCAGGGCCGGCAGGACGACGGTCAGCCCGATGCCCGCGCAACCCCAGAAGATCTCCTCCAGGAACAGCGGCAGCGAGAGCCCGGTGGGGTCGGAGATGAGGTCGGCGTAGAACAGCGGGCTGTAGAAGCCGTCCTGGGCCGCCCGGTCGACGATGTCCCAGGGGCACTCCTCGGCGGCGTCGTACTTGGCCGCCGCCGGGCGGATCACCTCCTCGGCGAAGGTGTGGGCGCGGCGGACCAGCTCGTGGTGGGCCGGGGTCAGCTCGAGCGTGAAGCTCATCGGGGGACTCCCTGCCGCCGCTGGGTCGTCTCGACCACCGGGCACCTCCTGTTGCTCGCGACCGTTGCTCCACCGTGATGTTGTCGTCAGGTACCGCGTACCGCAAGTACCGAAACAACACACCGGAGCCCGGGGCGGCCCGGGAGCAGCTCAGTGCCGGACGAGCCCGATCGGGTTGCCGGGCGGGAACGCGTGCCCGGCCACGACGGCGTCGACCAGCGGCACGAGCAGGTGCGCGAGGCGGTCGGTGCGCTCCCGGCCGAGGGCCGCCCAGGGCCGCGCCGCGAGCCGGTCGGTGGCGGCCTCGATCTCCGCGTGCCCCGCCTGCCCCGCCTCGGTGAGCCGGTCGGCGTCGTCGAGCCAGCCGCGCTCGCGCAGCTCCCGCGCGCCCGCGGCCCAGGCGTCGTCGTCGAACCGTCGCGCCTGACGGGTCGTCGAGCCGTTGAGCTCCCCGGCGGCGGCCTTGAGGCGGTGCGCGGCGACCGGGCCGAGGCCGCTCGCGACGAGCACGGCCACGTGGCCGTCGCCCCGGTGCTCGCGCAGCGTCGTCGCGGCCTGCCACAGGGCGCGGACCGGCTCGTCGGGGCGGGGGAGCGCCTGGTTCGCTGCGCCGAGCACGCGGCCCTCGGTGTCGGCGGCATCCGCGGCCTCGCCGGCCAGCGCGGCGGCCTCGGCCACCTCCGGCTGGTGCGCCACCTGCTCCCCGAGCAGCCGGTGCAGCGCGGCGCCGGCCCCGGCGGAGCGCGCGGTCAGGCAGCGGGCGGGATCGGCGAGATCCCAGGCGTCGGGCAGCGCGCGCTCGAGGCGCAGGCGGTGGAAGCCGTGGAAGCACGCGTGCGCGACCTCCGGACCCACCGCGCCCAGGGGCGCGGCCCGCTGGGCGGCGTAGGCCATCCAGAACCCGCGCAGTCCGACGGCGTCGGACGCCGTGCGGGCCTCCACGGTGAAGTAGGTGACCGCGTGCAGCGGTTCGAGCAGGCTCCACAGGCGCCGGGCGTCGTCCACGGGCAGGATCGTCCTCGTGTCCGCGGCTTGCCGCAGCATCGAACACGTGTTCGAATGGTGGGCGTGCGGTGGGACGAGCAGAAGGTCGCGAGCGGGCCCGAGGAGCTGCCGGGCATGCCCGCGCTCAAGGGCCTGGTGCGGAGCGTCCGGACGCCGGAGTTCGCCGGGATCACCTTCCACGAGGTGCGGGCGCGCTCGGTGCTCAACCGGGTGCCCGGGGCGTCGCCGATGCCCTTCGGCTGGACGGTCAACCCGTACCGCGGCTGCAGCCACGCCTGCACCTACTGCCTCGGCCCGGACACCCCCGTGCTGATGGTCGACGGCACCAGCGTGCGCCTCGCCGACGTCCGCGTGGGCGACCTGGTGGTGGGCACCGCGATGCGCGGCGACGCGCGCAGCCTCGTCCCGACCCCGGTGCACGCGGCGTGGACCACGACGAAGCAGGCCTGGCGGGTGCGCCTGGCCGACGGCACCGTGCTCGTAGCCAGCGCCGACCACCGCTTCCTCACGCCCCGCGGCTGGGTGCACGTGCGGCCCGAGGGGTGCGCGGGCGACGCGCGGCCGCACCTGGTGGTCGGCGACGCGCTGGTCGGGGCCGAGACCCTCGCCGACGAGGCCTTCCGCCGGCCGGGCGAGGCGCCCGTCGCGCCCCCGCCGCCGGGCGACGCGCCGGGCGGACGGACCGTCGCGGCGATCGAGGAGCTGCCCGGCGAGCGCCCGCTGTGCGACCTCACCACCGGCACCGGCGACTTCGTGGCCGACGGGGTGATCAGCCACAACTGCTTCGCGCGCAACACCCACACCTATCTCGACCTCGACGCGGGCGACGACTTCGACCGCCAGGTGGTGGTCAAGCTCAACGCGCCCGAGGTGCTGGCCCGCGAGCTGCGCGCCCCGCGGTGGGCCCGCGAGCACGTCGCGATGGGCAGCAACACCGACCCCTACCAGCGCGCCGAGGGCCGCTACGCCCTCATGCCCGGGATCATCCGCGCCCTCGGCGCGTCGGGCACGCCGTTCTCGATCCTCACCAAGGGCACGCTGCTGGCGCGAGACCTGCCCGAGCTCACGGCCGCGGCCCGCGACGTCCCGGTCGGCGTCGGGGTGTCGCTGGCCCTGCTCGACCCCGAGCTGCACCGCCGCGTCGAGCCGGGCACGCCAACGCCGCGCGCCCGGCTCGACCTCGTGCGGCGCATCCGCGACGCCGGCCTCCCGTGCGGCGTGTTCGTCGCGCCGGTGCTGCCCGGGCTCACCGACACCGACGAGGCCCTCGACGCCCTGCTCGGCGAGATCGCCGGCGCCGGCGCGAGCGGCGCCAGCGTCCTCGCGCTGCACCTGCGCCCCGGGACGCGCGAGTGGTTCCACGCCTGGCTCACCCGCGAGCACCCGGAGCTGATCGAGCGCTACGCCGCGCTCTACCGCCGCGGGGCCTACGTCGACGCGGTCTACCGGCGCGACCTCGCGGCTCGGGTCCGGCCGCTGCTCGAGCGCCACGGGCTCGCCGGCGGCGGGCACGCGATGGGCGGGCGCCAGGGGTACGGCGAGGGGATCGACGGCCGCGAGGGCAAGGGCGGCTGGCCCGACGGCGCGATGCCGCCGCCGGCGGTGCCCGCGGCGGTGGTCACGGCGCCGCCCGAGCAGCTCTCGTTGCTCTGAGCGGGAGCGCGCCCCACCGGGGCCGGGGGAGCGGAGTCGCCCCGACGCGGGCGGGGCGGGTGCGCGGGGAGGGGAACAGGCGCCGCGGATAACCTCGTCGGGTGTGCACCCGTGCACTGCTCGGTGCACACCCGACACCCCGCGACCCAGGAGCACCACCGCACCATGATGCGCACGCACCCCGCCGGCACGCTGCGCGCCGAGCACGTCGGCGCCACCGTCACCCTCGCCGGATGGGTGGCCCGCCGCCGCGATCACGGCGGGGTCGTGTTCATCGACCTGCGCGACGCGTCCGGGATCGTCCAGGTGGTCTTCCGCCTCGGCGACGTCGCCGAGGAGTCGCACCGGCTGCGCGCCGAGTTCTGCGTCCAGATCGTCGGCGTCGTCGAGCAGCGCCCGGCCGGCAGCGAGAACGCGGAGCTGGCCACCGGCGGCGTCGAGGTCAGCGCCACCGCGCTCACCGTGCTCTCGGAGTCCGCGCCGCTGCCCTTCCCCCTCGACGAGCACGGTGAGGTCGGCGAGGACGTCCGCCTGCGCCACCGCTACCTCGACCTGCGCCGCGAGGGCCCGGCGTCGGCGCTGCGGCTGCGCAGCCGCGCCAACAAGATCGCCCGCGACGTGCTGTCCGACCGCGAGTTCGTCGAGGTCGAGACCCCGACCCTGACCCGCTCGACCCCCGAGGGCGCCCGCGACTTCCTCGTCCCGGCGCGCCTGCGGCCCGGGTCCTGGTACGCGCTGCCGCAGAGCCCGCAGCTGTTCAAGCAGCTGCTCATGGTCTCCGGGCTCGAGCGCTACTTCCAGATCGCGCGCTGCTACCGCGACGAGGACTTCCGCGCCGACCGCCAGCCCGAGTTCACGCAGCTCGACATCGAGGCGAGCTTCGTCGACCAGGACGACGTCATCGCCCTGGGCGAGGCCGTGATCGGGGCGCTGTGGTCAGAGCTCGCCGGCTACACGATCTCCACGCCGATCCCGCGGATCCCGTACCTCGAGGCGATGGCCCGCTACGGCTCGGACAAGCCCGACCTGCGCTTCGACCTCGAGCTCACCGAGCTCACCGCCTACTTCGCGGACACCCCGTTCCGCGTGTTCCAGGCGCCCTACGTCGGCGCCGTCGTCATGCCCGGCGGGGCGTCGCAGCCGCGCCGCACGCTCGACGGCTGGCAGGAGTGGGCCAAGCAGCGCGGCGCCAAGGGCCTCGCCTACGTCCTCGTCGGCGAGGACGGCACGCTCACCGGCCCGGTGGCCAAGAACATCACCGACGCCGAGCGCGAGGGCCTCGCGAAGGCGGCGGGCGCGAACCCGGGCGACTGCATCTTCTTCGGCGCCGGCGAGCCGCCCGCGGCCCGCGCGCTGCTCGGCGCCGCCCGCGGCGAGATCGCCCGCCGCCTCGACCTCATCCCCGAGGGCTCGTGGTCGTTCGTGTGGGTCGTCGACGCCCCGCTGTTCGAGCGCGCCGGGTCGACCGACGACGTCGCGGTCGGCTCGGGGACGTGGACCGCGGTGCACCACGCGTTCACCTCGCCCACCCCGGAGTGGATCGACCGCTTCGAGGACGACCCGGAGCACGCGCTGGCCTACGCCTACGACCTCGTCTGCAACGGCAACGAGATCGGCGGGGGGTCCATCCGTATCCACCGCCGCGACGTGCAGGAGCGGGTCTTCGCCCTCATGGGCCTGAGCCCCGAGCAGCAGCAGGAGAAGTTCGGCTTCCTGCTCGACGCGTTCGCCTACGGCCCGCCCCCGCACGGCGGCATCGCGTTCGGCTGGGACCGCATCTGCGCGCTGCTCGCCGGGGTCGACTCGATCCGCGAGGTCATCGCGTTCCCCAAGACCGGCGGCGGGTACGACCCGCTGACGGCCGCCCCGGCGCCGATCACGGCGCTGCAGCGCAAGGAGGCGGGCGTCGACGCTCCGGCACCCGGGACACAGACGAAGCCGGCGGCGCCGGTGAAGCCGCCCGAGCGCCCGGTGCAGTGACCGGTCCCGGGCACACCGTGGGGGGAGTGGACCGGTGATCCGGTTGCGGGTGCTGTGCCCCGAGGAGGACGAGGGCGTCGTCGAGTGCGTGCTCGAGGTCCTCGCCGCCGAGCCGGGCGCGGTGCACGTCGTGCGCCTGCGCGGCGCGGCGGTCGACCCGCCGGGCGACGTCGTCGAGGCCGACCTCGCCCGCGAGTCGGTCGACGAGGTGCTCGGGGCCCTGCGCGAGCTGGGATGCGTGCGCCGGGGCGGGGTGGTGCTCGAGACCCTGGACACCGTGATCTCCGACGCCGCCGACCGCGCCGAGGAGGCCGCGCCCGGCGAGGGCGTCGACGCGATCGTGTGGGACGAGCTGCTCGCGCGCACCGGGCAGGGCGCCCGGCTGTCGGTCACGTTCGTGATCATGCTGACGATCGCGTGCCTGCTCGCTGCGATCGGCGTCGTCACCAACTCCCCGGTCACCGTCGTCGGCGCGATGGTGCTCGGGCCCGAGTTCGGGCCGCTGGCGGCGCTGGCCGTGGCGCTGGTGCGCCGCGACGGCTCGCTCGCCCGCACCGCGGGGCTGGCGCTGGGCGCGGGGTTCGCGATCGCCGTGGCCGTGACGGCGCTCGGCGCGTCCGGGGCCGCGGGCGTCGACCTCATCCCGGAGGACGCGCTCACCAACCTCTCGGGCGTCGCCTTCATCTACCAGGTCGGCCCGTTCTCGCTGCTCGTGGCGCTGCTGGCCGGGGTCGCGGGCATGGTCGCGCTGATCGCGGGCGAGAACACCGGGGTGCTGGTGGGCGTGTTCATCTCGGTCACGACGGTGCCCGCCGCGGGCTTCGCGGCGGTCGCGGTGGTGCTCGGCGACTGGATCCGCGCGGCGAGCTCACTGCTGCAGCTGGCCGTCAACGTCGCGGGCGTCGTGCTCGCCGGCGTGGTCGTCCTCGTCGTCGTCCGGGCCTCCCGGCAGCGACGCGGCCTGCCCGAATCCCTCCCTTCGGCGCCGAGCGACCGGTAGAGTCCCTCGGCTGATGGCTCCCCTGACGACGGACGACGCCGGCACCTCCGACGGTCGTGCCCCCGACGCGGACCGTTCCGGCGACCTCGCCCGAGTCGTCGGACTGGCCGAGGACGTGCTCACGCGGCGCCACGGCGCGACGGTGCGGCTGGCCGATCCGGTGGACCTCGGCGGCAGCGCGCGCTCGCTCGTGGTGCGGGTGCGCGTGGCCGAGGACCCCTTCTCGCTGCCCCGCACGCTGGTGCTCAAGCACTACCTCGACGAGCCCGGCACCGGCGAGCAGAGCACCGACCGCTTCCGCTACGAGGCCGCGTCCTGCCAGCTGCTCACCGCCATGCCCGCCGAGGACCGGGCGAGCCCGATGCTCGTGGCCAACGACCCGACGCACCGGCTGCTCGTGCTCGAGGACCTCGGGCGCTGCTCGACGCTGGCCGACCGCCTGCACGAGCCCGACCCCAAGGCCGCCGAGCGAGCGTTGCTGGGCTGGGCGCGTTCGCTGGGGCGGATGCAGGCGGCGACGGCGGGCCGCGAGGACGACTTCCGGGCCTTGCTGCGCCGCTTCGGGGAGCGCGCCTGGCGCGACCCGCTGGCCGACGACGCCCGCGCCGCCTTGGCCCAGGTGCCCGACCAGCTCGCCCAGCTGCTGCGCGTCGAGGCCGCCCCCGCCGCGGTCACCGAGGCGCGCACGGCGGCGCGGCTGCTCGGGGGGTCGGGCTACCGCGCGTTCAGCCCCGCGGAGATCCGCCCGGACAACTGCCTGCTCACCGGCAGCGGCGCCCGGTTCCTCGACTTCGAGTGGGGCTGCTTCCGCGACGTCGCCCTCACCGCGGCCACCCTGCGCCTGCCGCTGCCGAGCGGCGGCAAGGCCCGCGCGCAGCCGGCGGGCATGGCCGAGGCGATGGTCGCGGCCTGGCAGGCCGAGATCACGCCCGTGTGGACCGACATGGCCGACCCCGACGTGCTGCGCGAGCGGGTGCTGCAGGCCGAGGTGCTCTGGGTGTGGCTCTCCACCCGCGCCCTGCTGCCCATCGTCGTCGGCGCCCGGCACGCCGGCCCGGCGGCGCGCGTCGTCGTGGCCGACCCGGGCGAGGACGCGCCCGCGGTGCTCAGCGCGCTGTGGCGGCGCCTCGGCGTCGACGCCGGGCAGGCCGGCCTGGTGGCCGTCGCCGAGCTCGCCGCGGCCGTCGTCGGGGCGCTCGGGCGCCACGGCGGGGAGGCCGTCCTGCCGCCCTACCCGGCGTTCCGAAGGGTCTGAGGCCCGACGCGCGTCAGGCCGCGAGCAGCCGCGCGCGGTGCACGAACGCGTCGGCCGCCGGCCCCGACCAGTCCAGCGCGCCCGCCGCGCGCAGCGACTCCGCGTCGAGGCGTCCGGTCAGCAGCAGCAGCAGCCCGCCGGGGTCGATCTCGACGGCGTCGACGGTGTCGCCGTCGGCGGGGACGACGTGGCCGTGGCTGACGTGCACGGCGCGGTCGTCGCCGGCGCGCACCGCCAGGCGCAGGGTGGCGTCGTCGGCGCCCACCGCGGCGACCAGCAGGCGGGGCAGCACGCGCAGGACGAGCCGGCACGCCTCGCGGGCGGCGGGCTCGTGGTCGCGCAGGTCGGCCGGGGCGCCGAGGGCCGCGGTGAGGTCGTGGACGTGCAGGCACATGTCGAGGCACTGGGCGCCGAGCACCGGGTCGCCCGCGACGCGGTCGGCGAGCTGGGCGACGGCCCGGTGCCGCGCGGCCCCGAGGGCGGCGCGCAGCGTGTCCGGTCCGGCGTAGTGCACCCCGGTGAGGTGGACCGCGAGCTCGGCGACGTCGGCGGGCCCCGGGCCGGCCCCGGGCAGCGTGCGCGCCCAGTCACCCGGGGCGAGCGCGCGCACGTTCGCGTCGGCCACGTCCCAGAGACCCAGCAGGGCCCTCGTCGCGTCCTCCACCGCTCACCGCCCGGGGTTGTCACGTCGCGTCGTGGAGAGGACACTATGTGATCCACACCACACGAGCAACGGATCCCCTGGCCCCCGGGACCCTGTCCAGGGGGCCGTCATGGGCGAGTGCGAACCCCGGAACTTCCTGCGGCCGTGCCTGCTGCTGCTCCTGCACGAGCGCCCCGCGCACGGCTACGATCTGGTGGAGCGCCTCCACGCGTCGCTGATCGACGACACCGACGCCGGCGGCGTCTACCGCACGCTGCGGTCGTTCGAGCGCGAGGGACTGGTCCGCTCGACGTGGAGCATCCCGGCCACCGGCCCCGCGCGGCGCACCTACGCGCTGACCGGGGCCGGGGCGGAGAACCTGCGGCGCCAGGTCGAGACCCTGGAGGCCACCCACCAGCTCCTGCACTCGTTCCTCGGGCGCTGCGGGCGGGCGATGGGGACGGAGGCGACCTCGTGACCGGGCCCCTGGGCTGCGAGGGCCCCGTCTGCATCACGTGCTCCGACCAGGCCGTCCGCGTCACGGTGCTCGCCCTGCACCCCGACGGCACCGCCCGCGTCGACACCGGGGCCGGCGAGGAGGAGGTGTCGGTCGCCCTCGTGGACGCCGCGGTCGGCGACGTCGTGCTGGTGCACGCCGGGGAGGCGATCGCGGCGCTGGGCCCGCCGTGACCGTCGCGCACGGACGCCGCGTCCGGGTGCACCTCGCGGTCACCGGGATCGTGCAGGGCGTCGGGTTCCGGCCCTTCGTCCACGGGCTCGCCGCCCGGCTCGCGCTCGACGGGTACGTCGGCAACGACGCCTCCGGTGTCGTGGCCGAGGTCGAGGGCGCGCCCGGAGCGGTCGAGGCGTTCGTCGCCGCGCTGCGCGCGAACCCGCCGCCGCTGGCCGTCGTGGAGAGCGTGCACCGCGCCGCGGTGGCCCCGACCGGAGCGCCGGGCTTCCTCATCGTCGCCAGCGGGACGGGCGCCGGCGGACCGCGCACGATGGTCTCGGCCGACACCGCCCCGTGCGCGGACTGCCTCACCGAGCTGGACGACCCGACCGACCGCCGCCACCGGCACCCCTTCATCTCCTGCACCAACTGCGGTCCGCGCTTCAGCATCGTGTGCGACGTCCCCTACGACCGGGCGACCACGACGATGGCCGGCTACGCCCTGTGCCCGGAGTGCGCGGCGGAGTACCACGACCCCGCGGACCGCCGCTTCCACGCCCAGCCCGTGTGCTGCCACGACTGCGGGCCGACCCTGCGCCTCGACGGGGCGCCGGACGACGTCCTCCCACGGGCGGCGGCGCGGCTGCGGCGCGGGGAGATCCTCGCGGTGAAGGGGCTCGGGGGCTACCACCTCGCGGTGCGGGCCGACGACGCCGACGCCGTCGCCCGCCTGCGCGCGGCCAAGCACCGCGAGGACAAGCCGTTCGCGGTGCTCGCGGCCGACCTGGACGCGGCGACGGAACTGGTCGTGCTCGACCCGGACGTCGCGGGCGCGCTGACCTCGCGGCAGCGGCCGATCGTGCTGGTCCCGCGCCGCGCGGGGGCCGCCGTCGCCCCCGCGGTGGCCCCGCGCACCGCCGAGCTCGGCGTCCTGCTCCCGCCGACCCCGCTGCACCGCCTGCTCGCCGCCGACGTCGGCGTGCCGCTCGTCCTGACCAGTGGCAACGTCTCCGACGAGCCGATCGCCCACCGGGACGACGACGCCCGGCAGCGGCTGGCACCTCTCGTCGACGGCTTCCTGACCCACGACCGCGCCATCCGCACCCGCGTGGACGACTCGGTGGTGCGCGTCGCCCGCCGGCGACTCCTGCCGGTGCGCCGGGCGCGGGGGTACGCCCCCGAGCCGGTGGCCCTGGGGTTCCCCGTCGACCGCCCGGTCCTCGCCTGCGGGGGTGAGCAGAAGGTGACGATCGCCCTGGCCACGGGACGGCGGGCGTTCCTCTCGGCGCACCTCGGCGACCTCGAGAACCTGCCGACCCTGCGCGCCTACACCGACGCGGTCACCCACCTCGGTCGCCTCTTCGACGTCGTGCCGGAGGTCGTCGCGCACGACCTGCATCCCGAGTACCTGTCGACGAAGTACGCACGGGACCGGGACGACCTCGAGGCGGTCGGCGTCCAGCACCACCACGCCCACGTCGCGGCGTGCCTGGCCGAGCACGGCTGGGGCCCCGACGACCCGCCGGTGCTGGGCGTGGCCTTCGACGGCACCGGCTGGGGCCCCGACGGGACGATCTGGGGCGGGGAGCTGCTGCTGGCGTCGCTGCGCTCGGCGCGGCGGGTCGGGCACCTCGAGACGGTCGGTCTGCCCGGCGGGGCGGCCGCGGTCCGCGCGCCGTGGCGGATGGCGGCCGCGTGGCTCGGCGCGTCCGGGTCGGACCTCGCGGTCGCCCGGCGCCAGGAGCGCTGGGACACGGTGGCGGCGCTCGCCCGGTCGGCGTCGACGCTGCGGACCTCCAGCGCCGGGCGGCTGTTCGACGCCGTCGCGGCCGTGCTGGGTGTCCGGGAGACCACCACCTACGAGGGCCAGGCCGCGGTGGAGCTGGAGCAGTGCGTCGACCCCGCCGAGCGCTCGGCGTACCCGGTGGGCGAGGCGATCGACGGCGTGATCCCGGTCGGGGACCTCGTGGCGGCGGTGGTCGCCGACGTGCGGGCGGGCGTCGGCCGGGGCCGTGTCGCCGCGCGCTTCCACCACGGTCTCGCCGACGCCACGGTCCGCGCGACGCTCGACGCGGCCGCCGAGCACGGCGTGACGACCGCGGCCCTGTCCGGCGGGGTGTTCGTCAACCTCGTCCTGCTCGAGCGCGTCCGCACGGGGCTCGAGGCCGCCGGCCTCGAGGTCCTGGTGCACGAGCGCGTCCCCTGCACCGACGGCGGCCTGAGCCTCGGGCAGGCCGCCGTCGCCGCGTGCGTCCCCTCACCGACAGCCCCCTCACCGACAGCCCCCTGACGACGGAGGTCGACCGATGACGACGACGCTGACCCGGGAGGACGCCGTGGCGGCGTTCGCCCGCCGGACACCGGCCACCACGGCGCTGGCCGAGGAGGCCGAGCGCATCGCCGACGCCTGCCACGCGATGGCCGAGCGCTTCGCCCGCGGCGGGCGATTGATCACCTTCGGCAACGGCGCAGCGGCCGCGGACGCCGCGCACCTCGCCGTCGAGTTCGTCCACCCGGTGATCGTGGGCAAGCGCGCACTCCCGGCGGTCTCGCTGGTCACGGACCCCGCGACCCTGACCGGGATCGCCCGGCGCTCCGGCTTCGAGGACACCTTCGCCGCCCCCCTGCGCGCCCAGGCCCGCCCCGACGACATCGCCGTCGGCATCTCCGTCGACGGGCGGTGCCCGAACGTGGCCCGCGCCCTCGGTGAGGCCCACGATCACGGCCTGCTCGCCGTGGCGCTGGTCGGCGGGGAGGGTGGTGCGGTGGCCGCGCTCGCCGCCGAACGCCCGACCCCGCGCCTCGACCACCTGCTGCGCGTCCGGTCCACCGACCCCTTCGTGGTCAAGGAGATGCACGTGACGATGTACCACGTGCTGTGGGAGCTGGCGCACGTGTTCCTCGAGCGGGGGACCGCGCGGTGAGCGGGATCGAGTCGCTCTACCCGTTCCTCTACGCGGACGGGGACGACGGGCAGTCCGTCGAGCAGGTCTTCGCCGAGGTCCGCCGCTCGACGCGGGAGAAGGTGTCGGAGATCGCCGCGCTGCGCGAGCAGGTGCTGGCCACCTACGCCGACGCCCTCGTCGCCTGCGCGGGCGCGATGGCGGTGGCGTTCGCCGCGGGCGGGCGGTTGTTCTCGTTCGGGAACGGCGGCAGCAGCACCGACGCGCAGGCGGTCGCCGAGATGTTCTCCGCCCCCGGGGACCCGGGCGCGGGCCTGCCCGCGATCGCCCTGACCGCCGACGTCGCCGTGCTCACGGCCCTGTCCAACGACGTGTCGTTCGAGGTGGTCTTCGCCCGCCCGCTCGCCGCGTCCGGAGGGCCCGGCGACATCGCCCTCGGGTTGTCCACCAGCGGGAACTCGTCGAACGTGCTGCGCGCGTTCGCGCAGGCGCGCCGGCAGGGCATGCTCACGGTCGGGCTGGCCGGGTACGACGGCGGCCGGATGGCCGAGGTCGACACGATCGACCACCTGTTCGTCATGCCCTCGTCGTCGGTGCACCGCATCCAGGAGGCCCAGACCACCGTCTACCAGGTGCTCGGTGAGCTCACCCTCCGGGCGGTCTCTGGGACGTCGGCGCCGAGACACTGAGCGGGGGGCCCACGAAGTCGAGCCCGCCGACACGGGCCGCCTCCTCGAGTGCCTCGGCGTCGTGGGGACCGGTCGCCCGCCGGTCGTACGCGAGGAAGAACTCCTCCAGTCCCGACGGGGCGGTGACCACGAGCAATCGTCCGGTCCCCGCACCGGTGTTCTGGAACGTGTGGGGCGTGCCGCGGGGGCCGAAGGCGAGGCCGCCCGTCGGCTGGTGGACCAGCTCGTCCCCCAGGAGGAACCGGAACTCGCCCTCGAGCACGTACCACAGCTCGTGCTCGCGCCGGTGCACGTGCACACCCGGCCCCTCGCCGGACTCCATGACGAGCTCGAAGACCGAGAGGGTCCCTCCGGTGCCGGTGGCGTCGAGCTTGACCGTGCCGGAGGCCCGGGTGGGCAGGACGAACGGCGCTCCGCCGCCGGAAGCGACGGCGGTCGGCGCAGGTCCTCCCGACATCAGCTGCCCTGGTCGCCCGGCCCGAGGTCCGGGCTCCCCGGGGTCACCGACGGGTTCGGCTCGACGCCGTCGGCGTCGTGGGAGTCCCCGCTCCCGTAGGGACGTCCCGCGCCCTTCGTGCCCTCGCGGTCGGACCCCCGCTCCTCCTCGGCCTCGCGGGCGATGTCCTCGGCGCGGGCACTGAGGCTCTCGCCGACCCCGAGGGGGGCCTTCGGGCGCGTCTCGGTGTCCTTCATCCCCTCGGCCTCCTCACGCGAGGGCTCGCGGCCCGGGCCCGGGGGCGGGGCGTTCGAGGCGTCGAACGCCCTCGTGGCGCCTTGCTCGGATTCCTTCATGTCGGCCTCCTTCGGCCTACGGCCTCAGCAGATGCGCGGGAGGGGGTCGCCGACGAGCATGTCGACGATGCGGGTGCCGCCGAACGCGGTGCGCAGGAGCACCAGCCCGGGTGGGTCGTCGGCGACGTGCCCGATGACGGCGGCACCGTCGCCGAGCGGGTGCGCGCGGAGCGCGGCCATGACCGCGTCGGTGCGGGACGCGTCGACCACGGCGACCAGGCGGCCCTCGCAGGCGACGTAGAGCGGATCGATCCCGAGCAGCTCGGACGCGCCGGTGACGACCTCGCGCACGGGCACCGAGGCCTCGTCGACCACCACCGCGACCTGCGACGCCGTGGCGATCTCGTTGAGGATGGTCGCGACCCCGCCGCGGGTCGCGTCGCGCAGCACCCGCACCCCGTCGCCGGCGGCGTCGAGGAGACCGGCGGTGAGCTCGTTCAGCGGAGCGGTGTCGGAGGACAGGTCGGCCTCGATGTCGAGCTCGCCGCGGGCGAGCATGATCGTGATGCCGTGGTCGCCGAGCGGCCCGGAGACGATGACGGCGTCGCCCGGCCGGGCGGCGGTGGCGCTCAGCGTGACCGGCCGCTCCAGGACGCCGACCCCGGCGGTGGTGATGAAGCAGCCGTCGGCCTTGCCGCGCGGGACGACCTTGGTGTCCCCGGTGACGATCTGCACCCCGGCCGCCGCGGCCGCGCGGGCCATCGAGCCGGCGATCCGCCGCAGGTCGGCGACCGGGAAGCCCTCCTCGAGGATGAACCCCGCCGAGAGGTGCAGCGGGCGTGCTCCGCACATCGCGAGGTCGTTGACCGTGCCGTTCACGGCGAGGTCGCCGATGTCCCCGCCGGGGAAGAACAGGGGCGAGACGACGTAGGAGTCGGTGGTGAACGCCAGCCGCGCCTCGCCCACCTGCAGGGACGCTCCGTCCTCGAGCTGCTCGAGGACGGGGTTGCGGAAGGCCTCGACGAACACGGCGTCGATGAGGGTGTGGGTCGCCTTGCCGCCGGCGCCGTGGGCGAGGGTGATCCGCTCCTCGCGCACGCGGGGCCGGCGCCGCCGGGCCCGCTCGATGCGCTCGAGGACCTGCTCCTCGCTGCGCAGGTGCTCGGCGCCGGCATGCGTCGCCACGGCCTCCTCGGCCCAGCCGGCGTGGACCGTGGCGCCGTTCGGGGGGGTGCGGTGGATGCTCATCGCCGCACCACCGGGTCCGCGAGCATCGTCGTGCCGCCGGCGCGGACGCGGTCGCGGCTGAACCGCCCGAAGTTGTAGTAGGCCGCGCAGGCGCCCTCGGAGGACACCATGCAGGTGCCGATCGGCGTCTCGGGAGTGCACGCGGTGCCGAAGACCTTGCACTCCCACGGCTCGAGGACGCCCTTGAGCACCTCGCCGCACTGGCACGCCTTGGGGTCGGCGACGCGCACCCCCGGGACCTGGAAGATCCGTTCGGCGTCGAACCGCGCGTACTCCGCGCGCACCTGCATGGCGGACTGCGAGATGAACCCGAGGCCGCGCCACTCGAAGTACGGCCGGAGCTCCATCACCTCGCCGATGACCTCGAGCGCCCGCCGGTTGCCGTTCCAGGGCACCACCCGGCTGTACTGGTTCTCGACCTCGCAGCGGCCCTCGTGCAGCTGGAGCATCAGCTGGTGCACCGACTGCAGGATGTCGAGCGGTTCGAAGCCGGCGGTGACCAGTGGCTTGCCGTGGCGGGCCGCGATGAACTCGTAGGGCCGGCAACCGATCACGGTCGACACGTGGCCCGGGCCGAGGAAGCCGTCCAGGCGCAGGTCGGGGGAGTCCAGGATCGCCTTGATGGCCGGGATGATCGTGACGTGGTTGCAGAAGATCGAGAAGTTCTCGATCCCCTCGCGGGCCGCCCGCAGGACGGTCATCGCCGTGGACGGCGCGGTGGTCTCGAAGCCGATGGCCATGAACACCACGTGCTTGTCGGGGTTGTTGCGCGCGATCTTCAGGGCGTCGAGCGGGGAGTAGACCATCCGGATGTCGGCGCCGGCGGCCTTGGCGTCGAAGAACGATCCGTCGCCGCCGGGCACGCGCATCATGTCGCCGAACGCGGTCATGATCACGTCGGGTTCCTGCGCGATCGCGATCGCGTCGTCCACCCGCCCCATCGGCAGGACGCAGACCGGGCAGCCGGGGCCGTGCACGAGCCGGACCGACTCGGGCAGGTGGTCCTCGAGGCCGTGCTTGTAGATCGTGTGGGTGTGGCCGCCACAGACCTCCATGAAGGCGTAGCGGCGGCCGGGCTCGCACAGCTCGGCGATGCGCGCGGCCACCGACCGCGCCGTGTCGGCGTCGCGGAACTCGTCGACGAACTTCATCCCCTGGTCCCCTCTATCCGACGTCGGACTGGGCGAAGTCGGCGATCTCCTGGTCGAAGGCCGGCCCCATGTCGTGCAGCATCTGCAGCGCGGCCTGCGCCTCGGCCTCGTCGATCTTGGCCAGCGCGAAGCCGACGTGGATGAGGATCCAGTCGCCGACGGCCAGGTCCTCCTCCTCGGTGAGCAGGCCGACGTTGACCCGGCGCCGCACGCCGGCCACCGAGACCAGGGCGAGGTCGGTGTCGTCGGTCGCCATCTCCACGAGCTCCCCCGGGATGCCCAGGCACATCAGCCCACCTCCTGCTCGGCGCGGGCCGGTGCGTCCCGGTCCGCGAGCGTGATCGATGCGAGGACGAGGTCGTCGCCGTGGACGAGCTCGAGGTCGTGGCCGGCGCACGCCGGGCACGTGGTGATCAGTTCGCCGGCGGTGGCCTCCGCGGCGCAGGCGCGGCAGCGGACCACGACGGCGACCTCGACCACCTCGACCGCCGCGCCCTCCGCGACGCCGCCGTCGGCGATCATCGCGAAGGCCTGGTCGAACACGTCGCGGTCCAGGCGCTGGAGCGCGCCCACGTGCAGACACACCGCGTCGACGCTCCGTCCGGCCGCGCGCACGTCGACGGCCTCGAGGACCGAGGCGGCCACCCCGAACTCGTGCACGGCGCTACATCGCCCGCAGGCGCAGGTAGCGCTGCACGTCGTCGCGCTGCTCCCACGCGAACCACCCGACGCCGCCGAGCAGGCCCAGCAACAGGATCTTCTTGATCATCGACGGTCTCCCGACTCGGTGAAGGGACGGTGCTCGGTCAGGTGGGCGACGATCCGGCCGACGGTGCCGACCGCCTCGTCGACGGCGGTGGCCACGGGCGGGCTCAGGCCCATGCCGGCGCCGACCTCGGCGGGGACGCAGCCGAGGACGAGCACGCGGCGCACCCCGCCCGCGCCGACCCCGCGGGCCAGCGCGCCGACGAGCTCGAGGACGGCGTCGGGCTCCATGCCGTGCGGGTCGAAGGCCGCGTCGCCGGTGGTCGCGCCGAGATCGTGCTCGACGAGGTGCAGCGTGCCGGGTCCGCCGTCACCGGGGGCCGCGTCGACGACGAGGAGCACCTCGTAGCCGTCGAGCACCTGGTAGGCGAGGTGCATGCCGCGGATGCCGACGTCGACGACGTCCACCGACGCCGGCAGCGCGCCGGGGTCGGCGAGCAGGCGCCGGGCCACCTCGGAGCCGAAGCCGTCGTCGGAGAAGAAGACGTTGCCCACCCCGGCGACCAGGATCCTCATAACGGCACCGCCAGTTCCTCGGGGCGGAAGTAGCGGAAGCGCCCGTGGGTGGCCTGGAGGTCGGCGCCGGGGTCGTCGTCGATCGACACGGCGACGTGGGTGCCGCCGTCGACGTCGTGCAGCACCGCCTGGACGGTGGCCGCCGACCCGCGCAGGAAGACGTCCTGCGCGTCGCTGCCCCGCCCCGGCATGAGGATCACGGAGCTGCCGCGCGCGACCGGGTGCCCGTCGACGAACGTCTCGTCCGACTCCGGGTCGACCGAGGCGTCGGCGCCGGGGTCCCACCAGGGCGTCCCGGGGGTGGTGAGGGTGGGGATCTCGTCCGGAGCCCGGCCGTCCGGGCGGATCGCACCGTGCAGGCGCTCGAACATCGCCGGCCCCATCGCGTCGACCGCGTCGACGATGTGGGCGGCGCGGGGATCGGTGGCCCGGGCCTCGCGCTTCTCGTCGTCGGTCAGGGCGAGCGTGCGCAGCGCGAGGATCTCGTCGTTCTCGGTGCCGTCGAACAGGTTCGTCGGGCTCTCGGGGGCGAGCTGCGGGTGGTCCTCGAGGATGATCGGTGTGGCCAGCAGTAGCGAGCCGTCTCCGGGCGGTCCGGCCAGCACCGGCCAGCTGCGCGCGTTGACGCACGCCGCGACGGCGGGCGCGGCCCACTGCGGCGGGTCGGCGCTGGAGAGGAACGCGCCGCGGTCGAGGCCGAGCACGGTGTGTGCCGAGATCAGGGCGGTCCGCAGGGCCTCGCCGCGCGGGGTCGCCGGGTCGACGTCGGTGTCGTTGACGACGTCGACGCGCAGCCGCAGGCCTCCGTAGGGGCCGGGGAGCGGCGTGGTGGCGAGCACGACCCGGCCGGTCACGGCGTCGCTGCGACGGACGACGCGCGCCCGCAGCGTGCCCGTCGCGTCGCGGATCTCCTCCTCGGTCCGGGTCGCCGGCAGGGTCACGTCGACGGTCACCGGCGCGTCGGCCAGCGCGTCGAGCGCGACGGCGGCGTCGACCTGGCGCGGCACGCCCTCGTCCCAGGCGGTGTACGGGACGCCGTCGACCTCGAGGCGGTCGTGCTCGGCACCGTCGACGTCGACGACCGTGCGGCGCTGCAGGCCGAGGAAGCGCAGCCGCAGCCGCAGGGTGGCTCCGGCGCGCGGGTCGACGACGCACTCGGTGCGGCTGGCCGACGGCTCGGCGAGGGCGTCGGCGGTCGCCGGCGGGACGAGCACCCCGAACTGCCAGCGCAGCGCGTTCTTCTGCGCGGACGCGCGGTACGGGTAGAGCAGGTAGCCCTCGAAGAGGACGGCGTCGGCGACGGCGGCCACGGCGTCGAGGGGGTCCGTACTCATGACTCGTCGCCTGCGGCCGCGAGGAGAGCGGTGAACGTCTGCTCCCACGTGGGCAGCGCCCGCGCGGCGCGCCAGGCGCTCAGCGCGGTGAGCGTGTGCTCCGGGAGCCGCAGCCAGGCCATCCCGGCCTGGTGGGCGTCCATCATGGCGGTCCACACCGCCACCGGGAGCCGGAACGTCGCCTCCGAGTGCCACGGGACGAGCCCGATCTGGACGCCGGCGGGGGCCTCGTAGAACATCGTGCCGCTGAACAGCAGCCGCAGCGGCACGTCCTGCCCGGCGCCGCCCTCGCTGACCCCGCGGAAGTAGCGGGTGGTCGCGACGTCGGTGTCGAACGTCAGCGGGACCTCGAACACCACGGCGTGCTCGCCGGTGAACGAGCTGGTCACGGTCGAGACCGTCGCCAGCTGCATCGGGTTGAGCGTGCGGCCCCAGCGGGCCGGGTCGCCGAAGAGCTCGACGAGGCGTTCCTGCTGGTCGGGGGAGTAGCGACGGCTGGCGGGCTCGAGCCGGATCTGGGCGCGCAGGGCGAGGGCGTGCACGCGGGTGCCGGTGGTCTCGGTGACGGTGGTGTGCAGCCGCAGGGTCGGGCCGGCGGCCTGCGGGTCGTGGTCGGCGTGGGTCACCCCGAACCGGAACGAGGGCCCGGGCGCCGCGCGGGGGAAGGGGAGGGTCATCGCCGCTGTGCCCCCTCTCGCAGGGTCCGCACGTCGCGGGCCCGCGCACGGGCGTCGTCGAAGAAGCGGTCGATGTGGATCCACGCCTCGGCGCCGCCGTCGAAGCCCCGCCAGTGCCGTCGCACCAGCCCGACCAGGCGGTAGCAGGCGTCGACGGGCACGAGGAGGCACGCCGAGCGCCCGCCGTCGTGGCGGACGAGCAGCGCCTCGACGTCGGGCTCGAGCACCGCGCCGAGCCGGCCCGCGCCGACCCCGTCGTCGAACTCGGAGAGGTCGAGCTCGCTCTCGGTCGCCCCCGCGGGGCTCGGGTAGCAGGCGACCACGGTGTCGGTGCGGGTCGAGCGCAGGAAGAACGCCATCCCGACCGGGATCTGCAGGGCGTCCCACCGCTCGTCGGCCAGCGTGAACTCCGGGTCGTGCAGGTAGCGGTCGGGCACCGTGCGGTAGGCGGTGCCGGCCATCTCGCGGGTGCGGTCGACGAAGAGCAGCGCGCAGGGACGGCACGCGCACTTGAGCGACCGGCCGACGACGTCGACGAGGTGCGGGTGCTCGACCGCGACCTCGTTCCCGCACAGCTCGCAGCGCTCGACCGTCGGTGCCGGCTCGTCGACCCGCGGCGTGAGGAACCGGCGCAGGGACGCGGTCACGAGCCGGCCACCGAGCTGGGCGGCCGCACCCCGATCTGGAGCAGCGCCGGCCCGGCCGGCTCGGCGACGAATTCGACGGCGACGACCTCGGGCGCCAGCTCCGCGACCGCGGTGCGCACGACGTCGCGGACGGTGTCCGACGACGAGCCGCAGCCCGGGGCCAGCGCGACGTGGACGGTGCCGGTGTGGGTGTCGACGCGCGCCAGGCTGATGCCGGACCCGTGGTGCCCCAGGCGCCGTTTCGCCGTGTCGACCCCGTGGCCCACGCGGGTCGGCAGGTCGACGGGGTGCAGGTCGTGCAGGGCGAGCAGCGCCGCCACCAGCGGGTCCGCGGCGAGCCGGTGGACCAGCGTGTCGCCGGCGGCGAGCCGCGCGACGGTCACGATCTGTTCCAGCCCGGCCCCGTAGAACTGCATGAGCACGCGGACCAGGTCCTCGCCGACCTCCCGCTCCGGCGAGTCGGCGGGCAGGGCGTCGAGCAGCTCCGCGATGGTGGTGGCGACCGTCGTGGGGTCGAGGTCCTCGCTCGGGGGAGCCACGAGGGCCTACGGGAGGTTCAGCTGGGTCGGCGACGTCTCCCGGTGCAGCTGTTTCCCGTTGCCGAGGTACATGTGCACCCCGCACGGCAGGCAGGGGTCGAAGCTGCGCACCGCCCGCATGATGTCGATGCCCTTGAAGTCGTCCGGCCCGTTCTCCTCGAAGATCGGGGTGTTCTGCACCGCGTCCTCGTACGGACCCGGCGTGCCGAACTTGTCGCGCACGCTGCCGTTCCACGGCGTCGGGGGGTACGGGTGGTAGTTCGCGATCTTCCCGTCGCGCACGACCATGTGGTGCGAGAGCACGCCGCGCACGGCCTCGGTGAACCCGACGCTGACCGACTCGTCGGGGACGACGAACGACTCCCAGGTCTTGGTGTTGCCGCCGCGGACCTCGCCGAGCGCCTTCTCGAGGAAGTGCATGGCCGCCGCGGCCGCGTAGGCCTGGAAGTACGTGCGGGCCCGGTCGCGCTCGATGGCGTTCGAGAGCGGGCGGCCCTGCTTGTCCACCGGCGGCGTCCACGTGAACGTCTTCTCCGGCTTCGACACCGTCCGCGGGAGGTTGATCTCGACGCTGCCGCCGGTGGAGCGCACGTACCCGCCGGCGTCGACCAGCCCGGCGAGTGCGGTGACCCAGAGGCGGGGGAGCGGGCCGCCGCCGGTGTCCATGGCGAGGTGGTCGGTGCCGTCGAACCAGCGCGGCGACATCGTCCACGAGTACTTGTCGTCGAAGTCGCGCTTCTGCGGCGCCGGGATCGTGTGCTGGTTCCACGGGTGGTCCATCGAGACCGGGTTGCCGAGGGGGTCGCGGTCGACGAACTTCTCCTGGTCCTCCCAGCCGCGGTAGAACGAACTGCCGAGCAGGATGCGGATGCCGAGGTTGATGTCGACGAGGTCGGTGGTGACGAGCTTCCCGTCGACGATGACCCCGGGGGAGACGAACATCTTGCGTCCCCAGTTGGTCATGGTCTTGTAGTCGAAATCGCAGTGCTCGGGGTCGTTGAACGCGCCCCAGGAACCGATGATGACGCGCCGGCGCCCCACTTCCTCGTACCCGGGCAGCGCCTCGTACATGAAGTCGAACAGGTCGTCGTGCATCGGCACGACCCGCTTCATGAACTCGATGTACCACATGAGCCGCGTCATGTAGTCGGTGAAGAGCTGGATCGTCGCGACCGTGCCGACCCCGCCGGGATAGAGCGTCGACGGGTGGACGTGCCGGCCCTCCATCAGGCAGAACATCTCGCGCGTGTACCGCGAGACCTTCAGGGTCTCCCGGTAGAACTCCCCGGTGAACGGGTTGAGGGCCCGCATGATGTCGCCGATTGTGCGGAAGCCGTGGTCCTCGGCGTGCGGGCTCGGCGTGCGGTTGGCGAGCTCGAGCACTCCGGGATTGGTGTCCGCGACCATCTTCTCGCAGTAGTCGACGCAGGCGAGGTTGTCCTGGTAGAGGTTGTGGTCGAACATGTACTCGGCGGCCTCGCCGAGATTGATGATCCATTCTCCGAGGTGCGGCGGGCGCACCCCGTAGGCCATGTTCTGGTTGTACACCGAGCACGTCGCGTGGTTGTCCCCGCAGATCCCGCAGATCCGGCTCGTGATGAAGTGCGCGTCGCGCGGGTCCTTGCCCTTCATGAAGATGGAGTAGCCGCGGAAGATCGACGACGTCGAGTGGCACTCGGCCACGCGCTTCGCGGCGAAATCGATCTTCGTGTAGATGCCCAGGCTGCCGACGATCCGGGTGATCGGGTCCCAGGCCATCTCCACGAGGCCGGTCTTCTGGGCCGTGGTCGGCTTCGGTGCGGTGGCGGTCATGGCACGACCTCTCAGAACGCGGTGGGCTGGTAGCCGGTGCGCAGCTGCCGGCCCTTCGCACGCCAGCGCGGTTCCTTGTCGACGGTCCGCGCGGTGATGTCGCGCAGCTTGCGGATGACCACGCCGTAGGCACCGCTGGCGGCGCCGGAGACCTTGCTGCCGGGCGGGGCGTCCATGAACGGCATGAACTTGTCCGGGAAGCCGGGCATCGTGCAGCCGATGCAGATGCCGCCGACGTTGGGGCAGCCGCCGACGCCGTTGATCCAGCCGCGCTTGGGGACGTTGCACTTCACGACCGGGCCCCAGCACCCGAGCTTGACCAGGCACTCGGGCGAGCCGTACTCGGTGGCGAACTGGCCCTGCTCGTAGTAGCCGCCCCGGTCACAGCCCTCGTGGACCGTGGCGCCGAACAGCCAGGTCGGGCGGCCGGCCTCGTCGAGCGGGATCATCGGGGCGTCGCCCACGGCCTGGTAGAGCAGGTAGAGGATCGTCTCGGAGAGGTTGTCCGGGTGCACCGGGCAGCCGGGCACGTTGACGATCGGCAGGCCGGCCGAGGACTTCCAGTCCCAGCCCAGGTAGTCCGCGACGCCCATCGCGCCCGTCGGGTTGCCGGCCATGGCGTGGATGCCACCGTAGGTCGCGCAGGTGCCGACGGCGAGGATGCCGAGCGCCTTGGGGGCCAGCCGGTCGATCCACTCGCTGGTGGTCATCGGCTGCCCGGTGAGCGGGTCGTTCCCGAACCCGCACCAGTAGCCCTCGGGCTTGATCGACTCGTTGGGGATCGAGCCCTCGATGACCAGGACGAACGGCCCGTCGAGCTCGCCGCGCTCGGCCTTGAAGAACCAGTCGATGAACGACTGGCTGCCGCCGACCGGGCCGGACTCGAAGTCGATCAGCGGCCAGTGCACCGCGACCGTCGGCAGCCCGGGCAGGGCGCCGAGCGCGATCTCCTCGATGCTGGGCTGGGTGGCCGCGGTGAGCGCCACCGAGTCCCCGTCGCACGACAGGCCGGCGTTCATCCAGAGGATGTGCACGGTGGTGTCGCGGTGATCGGCGAACGTCGTCACGAGGTCCCCCAGCTGGTCGAGGGCGAGCCGACGGGTGGTGGACCGCCGGCAGGGGACGAGGCTGACAGCGACGATCGACCAGCGGTAAGTGACCCGATCACCTAGGTGCGCCGCCGGGAGGGGTACGACGGAGACATGAGCACCGCCGACAGCACCATCACCAGGGCCCAGGAACTGCAGCGTCTGCACAGCGACCCCGAGCTGCTCGTGGTCGTCAACGTGTGGGACGCGATCACCGCGACGACCGTCGCGAACACGCCGGGGACGAGGGCGCTGGCCACCGCGAGCCACGGCATCGCGGCCGCGCGCGGGTTCCCCGACGGCGAGGTGATCCCGCGCGACGAGATGATCGCCGAGGTCGGGCTCATCGCGCGCCAGACCGAGCTGCCGGTGACCGCCGACCTCGAGGCCGGCTACGGCGACCCGGGCGGCACGATCGCCCGCGCCATCGACGTCGGCGTCGTCGGCGCCAACCTCGAGGACCAGCTCAAGCCGCTGTCCGAGGCGGTGCGCGCCGTCGAGGACGCCGTCGCCGCGGGCGAGAAGGCGGGCGTGCCGTTCGCGCTCAACGCCCGCACCGACGCCTGGGTCCGGGGCGGGGGCCGCGACCCGCAGGAGATCCTCGACGACGCGATCGCCCGCGGCCGCGCCTACCTCGAGGCCGGGGCGACGTCGTTCTTCGTGCCCGGCAAGCTCGACGAGGACACGATCCGGGCGCTGGTCGACGCGCTGGGGGAGCGCAAGGTCAACGTCATCGGCGTGCCGGGGATGCCGAGCACGCGCCGCCTCGGCGAGCTGGGCGTGGCCCGCGTGTCCTTCGGCCCGTGGAGCCAGAACGTCGCGCTCACGGCCCTGGCGTCCCTGGCCGAGGACGCCTACGCCGGCGGCGGCCTCCCCGAGGGCACGCGCAAGCTCAACTAGCCTGTCGCGCCAAGGAGGTCCGGTAGTCAGCGCTCCTGCGTCGCGCTGCCTACCGACCTCCGGCGCGCTCCGGTGGTCACCCCATCACGTACGGGAGGCGAGGAACGTGCCCATCCGCTCCAGGGCCTGCTCGAGCAGGGGGAGCGCGGTGGCGTAGGAGCAGCGCACGTGGCCCTCGCCCGACGGGCCGAAGACGTCGCCGGGGACGACGGCCACCTTCTGCTCGTTCAGCAGCTGCTCGGCGAAGTCCTGCGACGACAGCCCGCTGGCCCGGATCGAGGGGAACGCGTAGAACGCGCCGCCCGGCTCCGGGCACGTCAGCCCGAGCTCGTCGAGGCCCTTGACGAACAGCCGGCGGCGGCGGTCGTAGTCGGCGACCATCTCGGCGACGTCGGGCTCGGCGCTGCGCAGCGCCTCGACCGCGGCCACCTGGCTGACGTGGGGGGCGCAGAGCATCGTGTACTGGTGGATGCGGTGCATCAGCGCCGCCAGCGGCCCCGGCGCGCAGACGTAGCCCACCCGCCAGCCGGTCATCGCGTACGACTTCGAGAACCCGCCCAGCAGCACCGTGCGGTCCCAGGCCCCCGGGACGGCCGCGGTGCTGGTGTGGGTGCCGGTGTAGGTCAGGCGGTCGTAGATCTCGTCGCTGACCAGCCAGAAGTCCTCGCGCTCGGCCAGCGCGGCGAGCGCGGTCAGGTCGTCGGCCGACTGGGCCGCCCCGGTCGGGTTCGACGGCGAGCCGAACAGCACCGCCTTCGTGCGCGGGGTGACGGCGGCGGCGATGCGGTCGGCGTCGAGCCGGTAGCCCTCCGCCGGGTCCATGGCCACGGGCACCGGCACGCCGCCCGCGAACGCCACGCACGGCTGGTAGGCCACGTAGCAGGGCTCGGGGACGATCACCTCGTCGCCGGGGTTGATCAGCGCGCGCAGGGCGAGGTCGAGCCCCTCGGACACCCCCGAAGTCACCAGGCACTCGTCGGCGGGCCGGTAGGTGACCCCGCAGCGGCCGGCGAGGTCGGCGCACACCAGCTCGCGCAGCTCCAGCAGCCCCGAGTTGCTGGTGTACGTCGTCGCGCCCCGGGTCAGCGCGTGGATCGCGGTCTCGCGCACGCCCCAGGGGGTGGGGAAGTCGGGCTCGCCGACGCCGAGGGAGATGACGCCCGACATCGTCTGGGCGAGGTCGAAGAACTTCCGGATGCCCGAGGGCGGGCACGCCTCGACCACCCGCGAGAGCGGCTTGCGGGGCGGCGTCACGGGGTGATCGACAGACGCTGGTCGGGCTCGGGGTCGGTGAGCAGCTGCCCGTCGTCCTTGTACCGGCGCAGCAGGAAGTGGGTGCTCGTCGCCGTGACCCGGTCGACGCCCGAGAGGCGCTGGGCGACGAAGTCGGCGACCTCCTTCATCGAGGCACCCACCACCTCGACCCGCAGGTCCTGCGCCCCGGACACCAGGTGCACGGCCCGGATCTCGCGGAACCGCGCGATCCGCTCGGCCACGTCGTCGAACCCGCTGCCCCGCTCCGGCGCCACGGTGACGTCGACGAACGCCGTCACCCGGCCGTCGCCCAGGCGGTCCCGGTCGATCACCGCCTTGTACCGGCGGATCACCCCGTCGGCCTCCCACGCCGCGATCGCCGCGCGCACCTCATCCTCGGCGATGCCCGTGAGGGCCGCGATGCGCTCGGGCGTCGCGCGGGCGTCCGCCTCGAGCACGGTGAGGATCTCGTGCATGGGGAAGGACCCTAGTCGTCGTCCACCGCGGAGGCCCCCGATGCCCGTCCACCTCGTCGCCACCGGCGGCACCATCGCCAGCACGGGCTTCCCCGGCCCGCTCGCGGCCGCCCGCGACGGCGCGGCGCTGCTGGCCGACGCCGGCGTCACGGCCGACGTCACGGTCACCGACCTCGCCACCGCCGGGAGCTTCGCCATGGGGTGGGACGACCTGCGGCGCCTGCGCACCGCGGTGGCCGAGGCCCTCGAGGCGGGCGCCGACGGCGTCGTCGTCACCCACGGCACCGACACCATGGAGGAGAGCGCCTACGGCCTGGACCTGCTGCTCGACGACCGGCGCCCCGTCGTCCTGACCGGCGCCCAGCGCGCCGCCGACGAGCCCGGCGCCGACGGGCCGGCCAACCTCCGGGCCGCGCTCACCCTCGCCGCCGACCCCGCGACGCGCGGTGACGGCGTGCTCGTGTGCTTCGACGGCGAGGCGTTCGCGGCGCGGGGCGTCGCCAAGCGCCACACGCTCGCCGCGGGCGCCTTCCGCGGGCCGGTCGTGCACCGCGCGGTCGACGGGACGGTCCGGCGCGTCGCCCACCCTGTCCGCCGCCGCGCCCTGCCGCTGGTGGCCGGCGAGCCGCCGCGGGTCGACGTCGTCGCCGCCCACCACGGCGCCGACGGGACCCTGCTGCGCGCCGCCGTCGCGGCCGGCGCCCGCGGTGTCGTGCTCGCCGCCGTCGGTATCGGCAACGCGGCCCCGGACGTCGTCGACGCGGTGGGGGAGGCCGTCGGGTCCGGCGTGACCGTGCTCGTCGCGTCCCGGGTCCCCGAGGGGCCGGTCTCGCCGCGCTACGCGGCCGGCGGCGGCGCGCTGGTCGACCGCGGCGCGCTGCTGGCCGGCGACCTGAGCCCGTGGCAGGCGCGGATCCTGCTCGGCCTCGCGCTCGCGGCTGACCCGGCCGAAGCGCGGGCACTCCTCGACGAGCACCTGACCTGAGGGAGGACCCGTGGCCAAGGAAATCTTCGTCGCGTTCGGCGTCGACGTGGACGCCGTCGCCGGCTGGCTCGGCTCGTACGGCGGGCAGGACTCGCCCGACGACATCTCGCGGGGGCTGTTCGCCGGCGAGGTCGGCGTCCCGCGTCTCGTGGAGCTGTTCCGCCGCCACGACGTGACCCAGACGTTCTTCTGGCCCGGGCACTCGGTGGAGACGTTCCCCGACGAGTTCGACGCCTGCGTGGCCGCCGGCCACGAGATCGGCGTGCACGGCTACAGCCACGAGAACCCGCTGGCCATGAGCCGCGAGCAGGAGGAGACGATCCTCGACTACTGCGTCGAGCTCATCGAGCGCCGCAGCGGGCGCCGGCCCACCGGATACGTCGCGCCGTGGTGGGAGTTCAGCCGCGTCACCAACGAGATCCTGCTCGACCGCGGCATCCGCTACGACCACTCGCTGATGCACCGCGACGTCACCCCGTACTACGTGCGCGTCGGCGACTCGTGGACCCCGATCGACTACGACCAGCCCGCCGAGACCTGGATGAAGCCGCTCGAGCGGGGCGAGGAGACCGACCTCGTCGAGATCCCGGCGAACTGGTACCTGGACGACCTGCCGCCGATGATGTTCATCAAGGGCAGCCCGAACAGCCACGGCTTCGTCAACCCGCGCGACATCGAGCAGATGTGGCGCGACCAGTTCGACTGGACCCACCGCGAGTGCGACTACGCGGCGTTCACGATGACGATCCACCCGGACGTCTCCGGCCGTCCGCAGGTGCTGCTGGCCCTCGAGCGGCTCATCGAGCACATCAACGGGCACGACGGGGTGCGCTGGGTGACGTTCGACGAGATCGCCCAGGACTTCGTCGCGCGCTCGCCGCGGCAGCGCTGATGTGCGGGGCCTGCGGGTCGGGGCGGGTGCGCGCGCCGTGGGAGGACACGGTGGGCCCGCCCGACCCCGGCGCGTCCCGGCGGCTCGCCGCCGCCCTCACCCGCGCGCTCGCCCCGCTGCGCTGGCGGGTGGGGTCGTGGGCGGGGGGCTACACGGTCGCCGGGCCGGCGGGCGCCCTCGCGCCGGCGGCGTCGCTCGACGAGGTCGTCGCCCGGGCGCGGGCGGCCCGCCCGGGCCTGCTGCACCGGCTCGCGGAGCCCGCCGAGGGCCTCGACCTCGCCGACGCCGTCGTGCGCGTGTCGGTGGCGGCGCTGCACCGCGACGGCCCGCTGCTCCTCGCCGGCCCCGACCCGGGGCGGCCGCGGCGGCTCACGGCCCAGCGGGGCGTCCCCGTGGACGTGGTCCCCCGGACCGGCGCGGGGTGGAGCGTCGGCTGACCTCGCTACCGTGCGGGGCATGGGCGAGGACGGGCTGTTCGAGGTCGCGGTGCCGGAGGCGCCGGTCACCGGCCCGGATCCCGACCGCCCGGTGACGCGCGGCGTCGTGGACGACCGCCCGGCCCCATCAGGGGAGCACGCCGATAGGGGCGACGGCACGCCGCTGGCGGTCCGGATGCGCCCGGCGAGCCTCGACGAGGTCGTCGGCCAGGACCACCTGCTCGCCCCCGGCGCCCCGCTGCGGCGCCTGGTCGAGGGCGCGGCGCCGGCGTCGGTGGTGCTCCACGGGCCGCCGGGCACGGGCAAGACGACGCTGGCGCGGCTCATCTCGCACGCCACGGGGCGGGCGTTCGAGGCCCTGAGCGCGCTCAACGCCGGGGTCAAGGAGGTGCGCGGGGTCATCGAGGTCGCGCGCCGCCGCCTCGCGGCCGCCGAGCCGCGGCGCACGGTGCTGTTCATCGACGAGATCCACCGGTTCTCGCGCACCCAGCAGGACGCGCTGCTCGCCGCGGTGGAGGACCGCGTGGTGCTGCTCGTGGGCGCCACGACGGAGAACCCGAGCTTCTCCGTGGTGGCGCCGCTGCTGTCGCGCTCGCTGGTCCTCGGGCTGCACGCCCTCGACGACGAGGCCGTCGGCACCCTGCTCGACCGGGCCGTGGCCGACCCGCGCGGCCTCGGCGGCGCGGTGACCCTGCACCCCGACGCCCGCGCGCACCTGGTGCGCCTCGCCGCCGGCGATGGGCGCCGCTCGCTCACCGCGCTGGAGGCGGCCGCCGACGCGGTCGGCAACGTCGGCGAGGTCACCCTCGCCGACGTCGAGCGCGTCGTCGACGAGGTCGCCGTGCGCTACGACCGCGCCGGCGACCAGCACTACGACGTCATCTCGGCGTTCATCAAGTCGATCCGCGGCTCCGACCCCGACGCCGCGCTGCACTACCTCGCGCGCATGATCGTCGCGGGGGAGGACCCGCGGTTCATCGCCCGGCGCCTGGTGGTGCACGCCAGCGAGGACATCGGCCTCGCCGACCCCACCGCCCTGCCCGCGGCGGTCGCCGCCGCGCAGGCCGTCGCGCTCATCGGGCTCCCGGAGGCGCGCATCAACCTCGCGCAGGTGACGATCCACCTCGCGACGGCCCCGAAGTCCAACGCCGTGATCACCGCGATCGACGAGGCCATGGGCGACGTGCGCACCGGCGCGGCCGGGCCCGTGCCGCCGCACCTGCGCGACGGGCACTACGCGGGCGCCGCGGCCCAGGGCAACGCGGTGGGCTACGTCTACCCGCACGCCGACCGCGCCGGCGTCGTCACCCAGCAGTACCCGCCCGACGAGCTGGTCGGCCGCGACTACTACCGCCCCGGCGGCCGCGGCGACGAGCGCGCCCGCGCCGAGCGCCTCGCCCGCCTGCGCGAGGTCGTGCGGGGCGCGCCGGGGGGCTGACGCACCCGGGGCGCCCGGACGATCACCGGGCCCCCGAACGGCCTCGCGGCCGCACGGTAACCTGCCGCCACCTGCGCCAGGTGTCGTCCGGTGTCCCCACCCCCGGGTGGTGTCGCCGGGCGGCGGTCCGGGGACCTGTACCGCACCCAGCACCCGAGGAGGACCCGTGTCGGTCGGCCAGCTCGCGGCGATCGTCGCCGCGGTGGCGTTCGTGATCCTGGTGGTGCTGCTCGCCATCCCGCTGCTCAAGCTCGGGCGCACGCTCGACGAGGCCACGATCGCGATCCGCAAGGCCCACGAGGGCACCGAGCCGTTGCTCTCGGACGCCGGGGTCACGCTGACCACGGTCAACACCCAGCTCGAGCGCGTCGACGGCGTCACCGCCAGCGCCCAGGCCGTCGCGGCCAACACCAAGGCGCTGACCACGCTGTTCACGGCGACGCTCGGCGGCCCGCTGGTCAAGGTCGCCGCGCTGTCCTACGGGCTGCGCAAGGCCCAGCAGGCCCGGCAGCTCAAGGCCGCGTCGAAGGAGTCGAAGCGGAGTCGCCGCGCATGAAGCGTCTGTTCTGGGTCGGGGTGGGCGTCGCCGTCGGCGTCTCCGCCACCCGCAAGGTCAACGAGCTCACCCAGAAGGCCACGCCCTCGGGCATCGGCACCAGCCTCGGCGAGGGCCTGCGCGAGCTCGGCGCCGGGCTCGGCGCGTTCGGCGCGGAGGTCCGCGCGGGCATGAACGAGCGCTCCGAGGAGCTGTACGCGATGGTCGAGGAGACCACGGAGATCCCCGTGCGCCCCGACCCGGCGCCGTCGCCGTCGGCCCGCCACGCGCGAGCGCCCCGGCGCGGGGCCTCGCACGCCCGCTGAGCCCGCTGAGACAGACCCGCCCGACCCCGCGCCACCGCTCGACCGCAGCGCCCCCACCCGCACCACCCGAGCAGGACATGCAGACCCACGAGATCCGCCGACGCTTCCTCGCGCACTTCGAGCACGCCGGCCACACGCCCGTCCCCAGCGCCTCGCTGATCCTCGACGACCCGACCCTGCTGTTCGTCAACGCGGGGATGGTCCAGTTCAAGCCGTACTTCCTCGGCGACGCCCCGGCGCCCTACGACACGGCGACGTCGATCCAGAAGTGCGTGCGCACCGGCGACATCGAGAACGTCGGCCACACCACCCGCCACAACACGTTCTTCCAGATGGCGGGCAACTTCTCGTTCGGCGACTACTTCAAGGAAGGCGCGATCCGCCACGCCTGGTCGCTGGTCACCGGGAGCCTGGAGGACGGCGGGTTCGGCTTCGATCCCGAGCGCATCTGGGTCACCGTCTTCGAGAACGACGACGAGGCCGAGCGCCTGTGGCAGGAGGTCGCGGGCCTGCCGCGCGAGCGCATCCAGCGCCGCGACGGCCTCGACAACTACTGGGACATGGGCGTGCCCGGACCCGGCGGCCCGTGCTCGGAGATCTACTACGACCGCGGGCCGGAGTTCGGCGCCGAGGGCGGGCCGGTCGCCGACGAGGACCGCTACCTCGAGATCTGGAACCTCGTCTTCATGCAGGACGTGCGGGGTGACGAGAGCCCGAAGTACGGGGCCGAGCCGATCGGCGAGCTGCCGCAGAAGAACATCGACACCGGGCTCGGCGTCGAGCGCGTCGCGTTCCTCCTCCAAGGCGTCGAGAACGTCTACGAGACCGACCTGCTGCGCCCCACGATCGACCGCGTCCAGGAGCTCTCGGGCCGCTCGTACGACGAGGGCAGCGCCGAGGACGGGGTGCGCTTCCGCGTCATCGCCGACCACATCCGCACCGGCACGATGATCATCGGCGACGGGGTGATCCCCGGCAACGAGGGCCGCGGCTACGTGCTGCGCCGCCTGCTGCGCCGGGTCGTGCGCAACGCCCGCCTGCTCGGCATCACCCAGCCGGTGCTCGCCGACCTCACCGCGGTGGTCCGCGACGCGATGGGGCCGTCGTACCCCGAGCTGGTCACCGACTTCGAGCGCATCGTCTCGGTGATGCGCGCCGAGGAGGAGGCGTTCCTCGCGACGCTCACCACCGGCTCGCGGCTGTTCGACGACGCCGTCACCAACACCCGCGCCGCCGGGCTCTCCACGCTGTCGGGCGACGACGCGTTCGTCCTGCACGACACCTACGGGTTCCCGATCGACCTCACCCTCGAGATGGCCGCCGAGGCCGGCCTCGACGTCGACGAGGGCGCGTTCCGGTCGCTGATGGACCAGCAGCGCGCCCGCGCGAAGGCCGACGCGAAGAGCCGCAAGCAGGGCAGCGCCGACCACTCGGTGTACCGGCGCCTGCTCGAGGCCCACCCGCCCGGCGAGTTCCTCGGCTACACCGACCTGCAGGCCGCCGCGCGGATCGTCGGCCTGCTCGTCGACGGGCAGCCGGTGCCGTCCGCGCGCGAGGGCGACGCCGTCGAGGTCGTCCTGGACAACACCCCGTTCTACGGCGAGTCCGGCGGTCAGCAGCCCGACTCCGGCACGATCCGCACCGCCGACGGCACGGTGCGCGTCGACGACGTGCAGCTGCCGGTGCCCGGGCTGCGCATCCACCGCGGCGTCGTCACCCACGGCACGGTCGGCCTCGACACGGCCGCGGACGCCGAGGTCGACGTCGCCCGCCGCACCGCCATCGCCCGCGCGCACACCGGCACGCACCTGGTGCACGCCGGCGTGCGCAACGCCCTCGGGCCGGCCGCCGCCCAGGCCGGGTCGCTCAACGCGCCGGGCCGCCTGCGCTTCGACTTCACGTCGCCCACGGGCGCCATCCCGGCCTCGCTGCTGCTCGAGGTCGAGGACGAGGTCAACACGATCCTGCAGGAGGACCGCGACGTCGACTGGTACGTCACGACGATGGACCGGGCGCGTGAGCTCGGCGCCATGATGCTCTTCGGCGAGAAGTACGGCGACCAGGTGCGCGTGGTCGACATGGGGGAGTACTCCCGCGAGCTCTGCGGCGGCACGCACGTCGCGCGCACCGGCGAGCTCGGCATGGTCAAGATCCTCACCGAGGGCTCGATCGGCAGCGGGGTCCGGCGCGTCGAGGCGCTCGTCGGGCTCGACGCGTTCCGGTACCTCAACCGCGAGCACGTGCTGGTCAACCAGCTCAGCGAGCAGCTCAAGACGCCCAGCGAGGAGCTGCCCGAGCGGGTCTCGGGCATCGTCGAGCGCCTGCGCGCCGCCGAGAAGGAGCTCGAGGCCGTCCGCGCCCGCGAGGTGCTGTCGTCGGCCGGCGCGCTGGCCGAGGGCGCCGAGGACGTCGGCGGCATCGCGCTGGTGGCCACCCGCACGCCCGAGGGCGTCGGCGCCGGCGACCTGCGCTCGCTCGCGGGCGACGTCCGCGGGCGCCTGCAGGGCCGGCCCGGCGTCGTGGCGCTCTTCGCCCCCGACGGCGAGAAGGTGTCCTTCGTCGTCGCCACCACCGAGGGGGCCCGCGAGCGCGGCCTCGCCGCCGGCGACCTCGTCAAGGCGTTCGCGCCCGCGGTCGGCGGGCGCGGCGGGGGCAAGCCGGACCTGGCCCAGGGCGGCGGCAGCGGCGTGGCCGGCATCGACGACGCCGTCGCGGTGCTGCGCGCGGAGGTGTCCCGGGCCGGTGCCTGACTCGGGGCCGTCGGGGGGACGCCGTCTGGGTGTCGACGTGGGCAGCGTGCGCGTCGGGATCGCCCTGTCCGATCCCGGCGGGGTGCTCGCGACGCCGCTCGTTACCCTCGATCGCGATGCAGAGGCCGGTACCGACCTGGACCGGCTCGTGGCGCTCGTCGACGAGCACGAGGTGGTCGAGGTGGTCGTGGGGCTCCCCCGCACGCTCGCCGGTCGCGACGGCCCGGCCGCGCAGGCCGCGCAGGACTACGCGGCCGCCACGCGCGAGCGGCTGACCGCGGCCGGCCACGAGGTGCCCGTCGTGTTCTCCGACGAGCGGCTGACCACCGTCACCGCCACCCGGCAGCTCTCCGACCGCGGGGTCCGCGGGCGCAAGCAGCGCCGCGTCATCGACCAGGCGGCGGCCGTCGCGATCCTCCAGGGCCACCTCGACGCCCGCCGCGCGACCGGCGGCACCCCGGAGCCCTCGTGACGGGTCGTCACGGGGGACCGGGCGAGCCCGAGCCGGGGACGCCGGGCGGGCGCCGGGTGATCCGGATGTCGCCCAGCACCGGCCGGCCCGGAGGGCGTCCGGGCACCGGCCAGGGCACCGGGCGGCCCACCCGCCCCGTCGCCGGGCGTCCGGCCACGGGCCGGCACGGGGCCGGCGCGGGGCGGCCCGTCGCGGGACGCTCCGGCACCGGGCGCCCCGGCGCCGAGCGGGCGCCCGAGCGCGCTCCCGTCCGTGCCCGCGAGGCCGACCACGAGGGCGACGCCGAGACCGAGCGCCACTACGCCGCCGCCTGGCGGCTGCCCGCGCCGGCCACCGGGGTCGACGACCCGGACGACCGCGAGGACGAGCCGGCGGTCACCGAGACGGTCGTGACCCGGGACGAGGCGGGCCCCGACGTCGCTGACGGCTCCGAACGCTCCGACGGCTCCGACGGGGACGCCGGCTGGCTGCTCGGCGACGACCGCCGCGCCAGCGACGACGACCACGACGACGCCATCACCGAGCTCCTCGGCCACGACGACCCGCCGCGGCGGGACGGGCGGCGGTGGCTGTGGCCGGGCATCGCGGCGCTGCTGGTGCTCGCGCTCGCGGGCGGGGTCTTCTTCGCGCGCGACCTGCTCGGCGTGGTCTTCCCGCCCGACTACGACGGCCCGGGTACCGGCCGGGTGGTCGTCGAGGTCGCCGACGGCGCGTCCACCCGCGAGATCGGCGACGACCTCGCCCGCGCCGACGTCGTCGCCTCCGCCCGCGCGTTCGGCGACGCGGCCGAGGACGACCCCGACGGCCGCGGCATCCAGCCCGGCTTCTACCAGCTGCGCCGCCAGATGGCGGCCGCCGGCGCCGTCGACGCGCTGCTCGACCCGGCCAACCGCGTCGGCCGCCTCGAGATCCGCAGCGGCGTCCAGCTCGACGACACCGTCGGCGCCGGCGACGCCACCGTCCCGGGCGTGCTGTCGATGATCTCGCGCTCGACCTGCACCGTCGACGAGTCCGGCGCCGAGCAGTGCGCGTCGGTCGACGACCTGCGCGCCGCCATGGCCGACACCGACCCCGCCGAGCTCGGGGTGCCGTCGTGGGCGCTGGCGGGCGTGCGGCGCGCCGAGCCGAACCGCCGCCTCGAGGGCCTGCTGGCCCCCGGGACCTACGACCTGGCGCCCGGTACCGCGGCGCGCGAGGCGCTCGCGCAGGTGGTGCGGGCGTCGGTGCCGCGCCTCGAGGCGGGCGGGCTGGTGCGCGAGGCCCAGGCCCGTGGCGTCGACCCGTACGACGCGCTGATCATCGCCTCGCTGGCCGAGCGCGAGGGCGTGCCCGCCGACTTCGGCAAGGTCGCGCAGGTCATCGTCAACCGCCTCGCGGTGCCGATGCGCCTCCAGTTCGACTCGACCGTGAACTACCCGCTCGACCGCCAGACGCTCCTGACCAGCCCGTACGACCGCGCGCGGCCCGGGCCGTACAACACCTACCTCAACCTCGGGTTGACCCCGACCCCCATCGGTGCGGTCAGCCCGGACGCGCTCGCCGCGGCGCTCGAGCCGACGCCGGGGCCGTGGGTGTACTTCGTCAAGTGCGAGAACAGCGGCCTGTCCTGCTTCGCGGTGACCCCCGAGGAGCACGACGCGAACCGCCGCCTCGCGCAGACCCGCGGGGTGTACTGAGCGTGCGCGCCGCCGTCGTGGGGTCACCGGTGACCCACTCCCGCTCCCCGGTGCTCCACCGCGCCGCGTACGCCGCGCTGGGCCTCGACGACTGGACCTACGAGGCCGTCGAGTGCACCGTCGAGGAGCTGCCCGGCTTCGTCGCCGGGCGCGACGCGTCGTGGGCCGGGCTCTCGGTGACGATGCCCGGCAAGCGCGCGGCCCTCGAGCTGGCGTCGAGCGTGAGCCCCCGGGCGCGGCGGGTCGGCGCCGCCAACACGCTCGTGCCCCGCGACGGCGGCTGGGTCGCCGACTGCACGGACGTCGACGGCGTCGCGGGCGCCCTGCGCGCGGCGGGGATCCGGGGCCCGAGCGGCGCCGCGGGGATCACCGACGTGGTCATCCTGGGCAGTGGAGCCACCGCCTGCGCCGCGCTCGCCGGCGTCTACGAGGTCGGCGGCGAGAGGGTGACGCTGGTGGTGCGCGACAAGGGCCGGGCCGCCGGCACCCTTGCGGTGGCCCGCGCCCACGGCCTCAACCGACGCCCCGTCACCTGGGACGACATCGGCGTCGGCGACCTGGTCACCGCGACGGCGCTGATCAACACCACCCCGGCCGACGTCCTCGGCCCGGCACTGGCCGAACGCATCGTCGCGGCGCTCCCGCCGTGGTCGGTGGTCCTCGACGCGGTCTACCACCCGTGGCCGACGCCCCTGGCCGACGCCGCCGCGGCGCGGGGCCTCCCCGTCGCCACGGGCCTCGACATGCTGCTGCACCAGGCGTTCGGGCAGGTCGAGCAGTTCACGGGCCGCCCCGCGCCGCGCCAGGCGATGCGCGCCGCCCTGGCCGAGACCGTCGAGGTGGACCTGCTGCCGCTGCCGGCGTGAGGGTCGGCGCGACACAGCGCCAAGATCGCGTCGAGACCGACGGCTCGCGCGTGGGTCGTGCAGCGAAGGCGCCGTTCGCTGCGTCCGGGGCAGCGAAGGCGTCGTTCGCTGCGTCCGCCGACGTCGGTCTCGACGCGATCTTCGCCCTAGGTCGGCGAGACCCACCCGCCTCGCCCTCGGGGTCGCTGCTCCGTCCGCCGTCCCCATCGGCCGGATGCGTCCACAGGGTCGCGAGGAGATCCGTGACGCGGTGAGCGCTGCCCACCACGCTCGAGGACGTGGTGATCGGGGTGGTGGTGCTGGCGGCGGCCGCGGGCGCGCTCGTCGGGGTGGCGGTGCGGGCGGGGCTCGCGCGGATGCGGCGCGGGGTGCTCGTGGCGGTCGGGCCGTGCGCCGGCGCGCTCGCGGTGCTCTGGGCCGTGCCGGCGGGCGTGGTAGCGGCCGGCGCGGCGCCGCCGGCGTGGCTCCCGGCGTGGCTGGGGCTCGGGGTGCTGGTGGTCGCCGGCAGCGCCACGGACCTCGCCGCGCGCCGCCTCCCCGACGCCCTCACCCGCCCGGCGACGGTGCTGGCGCTGGCGACGCTGCTTCCGCTCGGCGCGCGGGCCGTGCTCGCCGGCCTCCTCGGCGCCGTGGTGTTCGGCGGCGCCCACGCGGCGGTGCACCTCGTGGCGCCCGGTGCCCTCGGCGCCGGCGACGTGAAGCTGGCGCCGGCCCTGGGCGCCCCGCTGGCGGCGGCGGCGTGGAGCGCGCTGGCCGTCGCACCGGTGCTCGCGGCGGCCGGGGTGCTCGCCCTGGTGCTGGCGCGCCGGGGGCCCCGCGGACCGGTGCCGTTCGGCCCGCCGTTGCTGGCCGCGTCGTGGGTGGCGCTCGCGACGGTGGTGATCGACCCGTGAGCGGACGGGCCCGGACGGCGGCGTGGAACGATGGGCGGCGTGTTGCGGTGGTTGACGGCAGGCGAATCGCACGGTGCGGCGCTGACGGCGGTGCTCGAGGGCATGGTCGCGGGCGTCTCGGTGAGCTCGAAGGAGGTGTCGGCCGAGCTGGCCCGGCGACGCCTGGGCTACGGGCGCGGCGCGCGCATGGCGTTCGAGGCCGACGAGATCGAGCTCTCGGGGGGCCTGCGCCACGGCCTGACGATGGGCGGTCCGATCGCCATCCGCATCGCCAACAGCGAGTGGCCGAAGTGGGAGACGGTGATGTCGGCCGACCCGGTCGACCCGGTGCTGCTCGAGGGCCGGGCGCGCAACGCGCCGCTCACCCGCCCGCGGCCCGGGCACGCCGACCTCGCCGGTATGACGAAGTACGACTTCGACGAGGCCCGCCCCGTGCTCGAGCGCGCCAGCGCCCGCGAAACGGCGGCCAAGGTGGCGCTCGGTGCGGTGGCCAAGGCGTTCCTCGCGCAGGCCCTCGGGGTCGAGGTGCTCTCGCACGTGGTCAGCCTCGGCACCGCCGACGCCACGCCCGACGCGATCCCGATGCCGGGGGACGGCGAGCGGATCGACGCCAGCCCGGTGCGCGCCGTCGACGACGCCTCGACGGACGCGATGGTGGCGGAGGTCGACGCGGCCAAGGAGGACGGTGACACCCTCGGCGGGGTGGTCGAGGTCGTCGCGCACGGGCTCCCCGTGGGTCTCGGCTCCTACGTCCAGGCCGACCGCCGTCTCGACGCCCGGCTCGCGGGGGCGCTCATGGGCATCCAGGCGATGAAGGGCGTCGAGATCGGCGACGGCTTCACCACCGCGCGCCGCCGGGGCTCCGCCGCCCACGACGAGATCCAGCTCGGTGCCCACGACTCCGGGGTCGCGCGCACCAGCAACCGCGCCGGCGGCATCGAGGGCGGCATGACCAACGGCGAGCCCCTGCGGGCGCGCGTGGCCATGAAGCCGATCTCGACGGTGCCCAAGGCGCTGCGCACCGTCGACGTGGTCACCGGCGAGGGCACCACCGCGCACCACCAGCGCTCCGACGTCTGCGCCGTCCCCGCGGCGGGCGTGGTCGCCGAGGCCCTGGTCGCGCTCGTGCTCGCCGAGGCCGCGCTGGAGAAGTTCGGCGGCGACTCGCTGCGCGAGACCGCCCGCAACGCCGCGGCGTACGTGGCCGCGATCGACCCGCGGCGGCTCGTGGACGTCGACACCGACCGGGACCGTCCGTGAGCCCCGTCGCGGTGCTCGTCGGCCCGCCCGGGGCCGGCAAGTCGACGGTGGGCGCCCTGCTCGCCGAGCGCCTCGGCGTCCCGTTCACCGACAGCGACACCCTGGTCGAGCAGAAGGCCGGCCGCGTCATCGCCGACATCTTCCTCAGCGACGGCGAGCCGGCGTTCCGCGCGATGGAGCGCGACGCCGTCGCCGAGGCCCTCGCCACGCACGACGGGGTGCTCGCCCTGGGCGGGGGAGCGGTGATGACCGACGGCGTCCGCGAGCTCCTCGACGGCCACGCCGTGGTGTTCCTCGCGGTCGGGCTGGCCGCCGGGGTGCGCCGGGTCGGGCTGTCCACTGCGCGCCCGCTGCTCGCCGGGGTCAACCCGCGGGCCACGTTCTCCGCGCTGCTCCAGGAGCGCCTGCCCGTCTACCGGGCCGTCGCCCGCCACGAGGTCGCCACCGACGACCTGGCCCCCGAGGCCGTCGCCGACGCCGTCCTCGCCGCGCTGCGCCCCGAAGCGGCCGACCGTGCCTGACGCCGGCGCCGTCCTCGAGCGCCTGCCCGTCGCCACGGCCGCGCCCTACGACGTGGTCGTCGGGCGCGGGGTGACCGCCGCGGTCGCGGAGACGCTGGCGGACACCGCCACCGTCGTCGTCTGCCACCAGCCCGCCGTCGCCGGCATCGCCGGCGCGGTGCGCGAGGCCCTGGAGGCGCAGGGCACGCGGGTCCACCTGCTGGTGCTGCCCGACAGCGAGGACGGCAAGGACCTCGCGACGGCGGGGCGGTGCTGGGAGGAGCTCGGCCGGCTGGGGGTGACGCGCTCCGACGCGCTGGTCGCGGTCGGCGGGGGAGCGGCCACCGACCTCGTCGGCTTCGTCGCCGCCGGCTGGATGCGCGGCGTGCGGGTGGTGCACGTGCCCACCACCCTGCTCGCGATGGTCGACGCAGCCGTCGGCGGCAAGACCGGCATCAACACCGCGGCCGGCAAGAACCTCGTCGGGGCGTTCCACGAGCCCGCCGCGGTGGTGGCCGACCTCGACACCCTCACCACCGTGAGCCGTCCCGAGCTGGCCGCGGGCCTGGCCGAGGTGGTCAAGACCGGCTTCATCGCCGACCCCGCGATCCTCGACCTCGTCGAGGCCGACCCCGAGGCCGCGCTCGACCCGGCCGGCGACGCCCTCGGCGAGCTCGTGGTCCGCTCGATCCGGGTCAAGGCCGACGTGGTGGCCGCCGACCTGCGCGAGTCGCACCTGCGCGAGATCCTCAACTACGGCCACACCCTGGGCCACGCCGTCGAGCGCCGCGAGCGCTACCGGTGGCGCCACGGCGAGGCGGTGTCGGTGGGCCTGGTGTTCGCCGCGGAGCTCGCCCGTCGCGCCGGGCGCCTCGACGACGCGACGGCCGACCGGCACGCCGCGGTGCTCCGGGCCGTCGGGCTGCCGGTGACGTATCCCGCCGACGCGTTCGACGAGCTCGTCGCCACCATGGCGCTGGACAAGAAGTCGCGAGGGGCGATGCTGCGCTTCGTCGTGCTCGACGGCCTCGCGCGGCCCGGGCGCCTCGAGGGCCCGGCCCCCGAGGACCTCACGGCCGCCTACGCCGCGCTCGCCCGCTGACCCGGCTGACCGCTCAGTCGCGCGGGCGGCGCAGGCCGAAGCGCCGGCGCGGCTGCTCCTCGTCGTGACCGGCGCCGTCGGACGCCAAGGGCGCCGACGCGGCGCTGCCCCCGGCCGGGGTCTCGGGGTCGAGCGGGCCCCCGGGCACCGGGAACGAGGGCAGGACCGCGACCACCGGCGGCTCGAGGGACTCGGGCGCGTCGCCGCGGGGCGCCGCGTCCGAGGACGTGCTCGACGCCTCCGCGCCGAAGGGCGACGACACCGGCGTCGTCGCCGACGCCGGCCGCACCCGCGACGCCCGCCGCTGCCCCGCGAGGCGCGCGGCCTCGGGCATGCGCTCGCGCTCGGCGACCTCAGGCCCGGCCGAGGCGCCCGCCCCGGCCCCGGCACCCACGCGCTCCGGGGTGCGCCGCCCCGGCGTGCGGACGCCGGCCACCGACGGCCCGGTGGCGCCCGCGGCCGTCGGCCGCACCCCGATCCGCGCGGCGGCCCGCGCCGCGGCCGCGGCCCGCTCGTCGGCGGTGGCCCCGGGGGTGATGTCGGCGCGGTCGATCGCGGCCTGGGCGGCGACGGCGTCGTCGTCGGCGTCCAGCGCCGGGTCGTCGTCGCCCTCGCCGTGCCGGCGCAGCGACAGCCAGCCCAGGCGCGACCCGATGACCGCCCCGCCGAGGATGAGCAGCGCGGTGAACGAGGCGCGCCCGACGAGCGCCGCCTGGAGGTCGGCGACGCCCGTGTCGTCGACGAACAGGGCGAGCAGGATCCAGCTCAGCAGGCCCGCGCCGGGCGCCGCGGCCAGCGCGGCGCCGAACCACGACCACTCGGGCGGCCGGCGGTCGAGCACGACCTCGGCGCCCGCCCAGACGATCACCACGGCGAGCACGAGGACCAACAGGAGGATGCTCCACAGCCGCAGCAGGTCGGGGGACCACGACCGCAGGGCCACGAACAGCGTCTGCGCGACGCCGAACACCACGCCGAGGACGAGCGCACGCAGGACCCAGGGGCGCGGGGCCGGGAGGCGTACCGATGAGGGCAGACGCACGTGGACACCGTACGACCCGCCCTCACCTAGGCTGACGGGCATGCTCACCGGGGCCCCGACGGACGCCGGGCCCGCCCGCCCGGACCGTGCGCCCGGCGGCCACGCCCGTCGCCGCGACGCGCTGCGCGCGCTGCTGCGCGGGGCCGGGCTGGACGCCCTGCTCGTCACCGACCTGGTCAACGTCCGCTACCTGGCCGGCTTCACCGGCTCGAACGCCGCGCTGCTCGTCCACGCCGGCGACGACGCCGACCACGGCGAGGACCGCACCGTCCTCGCCACCGACGGGCGCTACACCGTGCAGGCGGCGGCGCAGACCCCCGACCTCCCCGTGCTCGTCGAGCGGGCCTGCGCGCCGGCGCTGCTCGCGGCGCGGCCGGAGGCCGGCGTCGTCGGGTTCGACAGCGCCCACGTCACCGTCGACGGGCACGACGTCCTGCGCGAGGCCCTGGCCGACGGCGAGCTGCGGCGCGCGCCGGGCCTGGTCGAGACGCTGCGCGAGGTCAAGGACGCCGGCGAGGTCGACGCGCTGCGCCAGGCGTGCGCGGTGGCCGACGCGGCGCTGGCCGGGATGCTGGCCGCGGGCGGGCTGCGGGCCGGGCGCACCGAGCGCGAGGTGGCCCGCGACCTCGAGGACCGCATGCGCGAGGCCGGCGCCGAGGCCCCGTCGTTCGCCACGATCGTGGCCACCGGCGCCCACGCCGCCATCCCGCACCACAGCCCCACCGACGCGCCGCTGGCCGACGGCGACCTGCTGACCATGGACTTCGGCGCGCTCGTCGACGGCTACCACTCGGACATGACGCGCACGGTGGTCGTCGGCGTCCCCGGGGACTGGCAGCGCGACCTGCACGCCCTCGTCGCCGAGGCCGCCGCCACGGGCCGGGCGGCGCTCGCGCCGGGGGTCGCCACCCGCGACGTCGACGCGGCCGCCCGCGACGTCATCGCGGCCGCGGGGTTCGGCGAGCAGTTCGTGCACGGGCTCGGCCACGGCGTCGGGCTGGTCATCCACGAGGCTCCGGCGGTCTCGGCGACGGCGACCGCTACCCTGAGGGCGGGGATGACGGTCACCGTCGAGCCGGGCGTGTACCTGGCGGGCAGGGGCGGGGTCCGGATCGAGGACACGCTCGTCGTCACCGACGACGGGGCCGCACCGCTCACCCAGAGCCCCCGGGACCTGCAGGTCCCGTCCGGACACAACGCGTAGGAGAGTGCGCGCCGAGATGGCGACGACGAACGACCTGAAGAACGGCCTGGTGCTGCGGATCGACGGCAACCTCTGGGCCGTCACCGAGTTCCAGCACGTCAAGCCGGGCAAGGGCGGCGCCTTCGTCCGGACCACGCTGAAGAACGTGATGACCGGCAAGGTCGTCGACAAGACGTTCAACGCCGGCACCAAGGTCGAGACGGCCAACGTCGACCGGCGCGACATGACCTACCTGTACCGCGACGGCGACGACTTCATCTTCATGGACGCCTCGGACTACGAGCAGGTGCCGGTCCCGGCGTCCACCGTCGGCGACCAGGCGCGGTTCCTCCTGGAGAACCAGGAGGTCCAGGTCTCCTTCAACGACGGGGCGCCGCTGTACATCGAGCTCCCGGCCTCGGTCGAGCTCGAGATCACCCACACCGACCCGGGCCTGCAGGGCGACCGCTCCACCGGCGGCACCAAGCCGGCCACGGTGTCGACGGGCGCGGAGATCCAGGTCCCGCTGTTCCTGGAGACGGGCACGACGGTCAAGGTCGACACCCGGGACGGTCGGTATCTCGGTCGCGTGAGTGGCTGACGTGGCGTCACCCGCCACGCCCCGCAAGGGGTCCCGCTCGAAGGCCCGCAAGCGGGCCCTCGACATCCTCTTCGAGTCCGAGGCGCGGGGCGAGGACGCCCAGGAGGTCCTCGCCCGGCGCATCGCCGGTGCGGACGCCCCGCCGGTGTCGGACTTCGCCGCGACGCTGGTCGAGGGGGTCGTCGCGCACCGCGACGAGATCGACGAGGTCGTCTCGTCCTACTCCCGCGGTTGGACGATGGAGCGCATGCCGGCGGTCGACCGCATCATCCTGCGGATCGGGGTCTTCGAGATCCTGCACCTCGAGGACGTGCCCGACCCGGTCGCGATCGACGAGGCCATCGACCTCGCGCGCGAGCTCTCGACCGACGACTCGCCGCGCTTCGTCAACGGTGTCCTGGCGGGGGTGTCCTCGGGGCGCCCGGGCACCGTCGCGGCGCCGAGCCCGGGCCGCGTCGACCTGCCGGCAGGTGTCGAGCTGGCGCCGGCGGACGGGGCGGGGTCCGCCGACGAGCCCGACGCGGGCTGAGCCGCCCTACTCGTCGATCGCGCGGGCGACGCGGGCCTCGGGGGGCAGCACGCCCCAGTCGACCAGCTGGTCGGACAGCTCGCCCGGGCTCATGTCGTAGATGATCGCGAGCGAGCGCAGGTCCTCGTTGCGGATCGAGAGGACCTTGCCGTTGTAGTCGCCGCGCTGGCTCTGGATGGCCGCGGCGTAGCGCGCGAGCGGGCCGGCCTTCTCCGCCGGGAGCTGCTGGAGGCGCTCGAGGTTGATGACGATCTTGGCAGCGGGCTCCGAGCCGGAGGGCACGCGACCCTCGGGGAGCAGCTCGGCCACGGGTACGCCGTAGAAGTCGGCGAGCTCGGCGAGCTTCTGCACGGTCACCGCACGGTCACCGCGCTCGTAGGAACCGACGACGACGGCCTTCCACCGTCCGCCGGACTTCTGCTCGACGCCGTGCAGGGACAGACCCTGTTGCTGGCGGATACCCCGGAGCTTCGACCCCAGCGCCTTCGCGTAGTCACCCATCTGGCGGACACCCCGTCCTCTCGCGTCGCCCGGCTCGCCCCGCCCGTGCACCCAGCGAAGTCGATACGGAGAGTGATGATGCGCCCCGGGTCGTCACAAGGTCAAGCCGGGATCTCACGGATCGTCGCCGGTTGTGGCTCGCAGCACTCGTCCGGCGGCGAGCCACGCGCCGTAGTGCCCGGCCGCCGGGAGCCCGCACGGTCGGTCGTCCGGGCGTCGCGGAGGGGCCGGATGGTCGCTGATAGTGTGCGAGCAGTTCGACCGACATCCTCACTGCTACTCCTTTAACGGGCCGTCCGGCGAGGCGGAGAAGGAGGTCCCCCGCGCATGCCGTCACGGCAGCGGGGCGCAGCGGGAACCGGTGGCGCGGAGGCCGAGGGCGAGCGCGAGCTCCTCTCGGCGGCCGACCTCGCGCGCACCGTGGCCCGCGTCGCCCACGAGATCATCGAACGCACCGCACCCGACGGCGACTCCTCGCCCCCGGTGGTGCTGCTCGGCCTCCCGACGCGCGGCACCTACCTCGCGCGACGGCTCGCCGAGCGCATCTCCGAGATCACCGGGGCGATCGTGCCCACCGGGATCCTCGACCCCACGCTCTACCGCGACGACCTGCGGCTGCGCCCCACGCGCGCCCTCGCCGAGACCGAGCTGCCGCCGGCGGGGATCGACGAGGCCGTCGTGGTGCTCGTCGACGACGTCCTCATGTCCGGGCGCACCGTGCGCGCGGCCCTCGACGCCCTGCGCGACCACGGCCGCCCGCGCGCGGTCCAGCTCGCCGTCCTGATCGACCGGGGCCACCGCGAGCTGCCGATCCGCGCCGACTACGTCGGCAAGAACGTGCCCACCAACCGCACCGAGGACGTGGCCGTGCGCCTCGTCGAGGTCGACGGCGAGGACGGGGTGAGCCTGCGGTGACCTCCACCGAGACCCTCGGCCTGCGCCACCTGCTCTCCACCGAGCACCTGCGCCGCGAGCAGGCCGAGGCCCTCCTGGACACGGCCGCGGGCATGGAGCAGGCGCTCACCGGGCGGGCGGTGCGCAAGCTGCCGACCCTGCGCGGGCGCACCGTCGTCACCCTCTTCTACGAGAACTCGACGCGCACCCGGGTGTCGTTCGAGGTCGCCGGCAAGTGGATGAGCGCCGACACGATCAACGTCAGCGCCTCGGCGAGCTCGGTGAGCAAGGGCGAGTCCCTGCGCGACACCGCCGCGACGCTGGCCGCGGCGGGCGCCGACTGCCTGGTCGTGCGTCACCCGTCGTCGGGCGCCCCGCACCGGATCGCCGCGTGGCTCGACCGCGTCGGGCACTCCCACCTCGGCGCCGAGGGCCACGTCGCGGTGGTCAACGCCGGCGACGGCACCCACGAGCACCCCACCCAGGCGCTGCTCGACGCGGCGACGCTGCGCCGGCGCCTCGGGCGGGTCGAGGGCACGCACGTCGCGATCGTCGGCGACATCCTGCACAGCCGGGTCGCCCGATCCAACGCGCACCTGCTGGCGACCCTCGGCGCGCGCGTCACGCTCGTCTCGCCGCCGACGCTGCTGCCGGTCGGGGTGGGGGAGTGGCCGGTCACGGTGTCCCACGACCTCGACGCCACGCTCGCCACCGGCCCGGACGCGGTGATGATGCTGCGGGTGCAGGCCGAGCGGATGCACGGCGCCTTCTTCCCGTCGGCGCGCGAGTACGCGGTGCGCTTCGGGCTCTCGCAGGTGCGCGCCGACCGCCTGCCCGACCACGCCGTCGTGCTGCACCCCGGTCCCGCCGTGCGCGGCATGGAGATCGCCAGCTCGGTGGCCGACTCGAGCCGGGCCGCCATCGCCGAGCAGGTCACCGCCGGCGTCCACGTGCGGATGGCCGTGCTCTACCACCTGCTCGCGGGGGAGGACGTCGCGTGATGACCACCAGGATCCGGGACGTCCGCCCCTACGGCGAGGACCCCACCGACCTGTACGTCCGCGACGGGCTCCTGGTCGACGCCGTCGACGAACCCGACGAGACGGTCGACGCCGGCGGCCTGATCGCCCTGCCGGGGCTGGTCGACCTGCACACCCACCTGCGCGAGCCCGGGGGCGAGGAGGCCGAGACCGTCGACACCGGGTCGGCGGCGGCGGCGCTCGGCGGCTACACCGCGGTGTTCGCGATGCCCAACACCGACCCGGTGGCCGACTCCCCGGTGGTCGTCGAGCACGTCTGGCGCCGCGGGCGCGAGGTCGGGCTGGTCGACGTGCACCCCGTCGGCGCCGTCACCGTCGGTCTCGAGGGCACGAAGCTCGCCGAGATGGGGATGATGGCCGCCTCGCCGGCGCGGGTGCGGATGTTCTCCGACGACGGCCGGTGCGTGAACGACCCGCTGGTCATGCGCCGGGCGCTGGAGTACGCGCGGGCCCTCGACGCCGTCGTCGCCCAGCACGCCGAGGACCACCGCCTCACCGTGGGCGCCCAGGCCCACGACGGCCCGGTCGCGGCGCGCCTGGGCCTCGCGGGGTGGGACCCCACCGCCGAGGAGTCGATCGTCGCCCGCGACGTCATGCTCGCGGCGACGACCGGTGCGCGGCTGCACGTCTGCCACCTGTCGACGGCCCGCTCGGCGGAGATCCTCCGCTGGGCGCGCGAGACCTACGACGTGCGCGTGTCCGCCGAGGTCACACCGCACCACCTGCTGCTCACCGACACGGCGGCCGAGGACTACGACCCCGTGCACAAGGTCAACCCGCCGCTGCGCCCGTCGGCGGACAAGACGGCCCTGCGCCGGGCGCTGGCCGACGGGACGGTCGACTGCGTCGCCACCGACCACGCCCCGCACGCCGTGGAGGCCAAGGACTGCGAGTGGTCCGCGGCACGCCCCGGCATGCTGGGGCTGCAGACCGCGTTGCCGGTGGTGGTGACGACGATGGTCGCCACCGGCCTGCTCGACTGGCGCGGCGTGGCGCGGGTGTGCAGCGAGGCGCCGGCGCGGATCGCCGGTCTCGCGGACCAGGGTCGCCCGCTGGCGGTGGGGGAGCCGGCGAACCTCGTGCTCGTCGACCCGGACGCCGCGTGGACGGTGCGGGGTGCGGCGCTGGCGAGCCGGGCGGACAACACCCCGTACGAGGGGATGGAGATGCCGGTGTCGGTAGTGCACACGATGCTGCGGGGCCGGTGGACGGTGCGGGACGGGAAGGTGCAGACGGATGACGGGACACGTAGCGCAGCGGAGCTGGCCCCATGAGCACTGACCAGGCGGTCCTCGTGCTCGAGGACGGCAGCGTGCACCGCGGTGAGGCCTTCGGGGCCCGCGGTCGCAGCCTGGGCGAGGCGGTGTTCGCCACCGGGATGACGGGCTACCAGGAGACGCTGACCGACCCCAGCTACCACCGCCAGATCGTGGTGGCGACGGCGCCGCACATCGGCAACACCGGCTGGAACGACGAGGACGACGAGTCGCGGCGCATCCAGGTCGCCGGCTACGTCGTGCGCGACCCCGCGCGCCGGCCGTCGAACTGGCGGTCGCGCCGCGACCTCGCCGACGAGCTGGCCGACCAGGGCGTCGTCGGGCTCTCCGGCGTCGACACCCGGGCGATCACCCGCCGGCTGCGCGAGGCCGGGTCGATGCGGGCGGGGCTGTTCTCCGGCCTCTCCGACGCAGCCCTGGCCGACCTCACGTCACTCCGCGCCCAGGTGCTCGACAGCCCGGGGATGGCGGGCGCCGACCTCGCCGGCGCCGTCACCACCCGCGAGCCCTACACGGTGCCCGCGACGGGGGAGACGCGGTTCCGGGTGGCCGCGCTCGACCTCGGGATCAAGGCCAACACCCCGCGCATGCTCGCCGAGCGCGGCGTCGAGACCCGCGTCGTGCCGTCGACCGCGTCGATCGACGAGCTGCTCGAGGGGAGCCCCGACGGGGTGTTCGTCTCCAACGGGCCCGGCGACCCCGCCGCGGCCGACCACGCGGTGACCCTCACCGCCGAGGTCCTGCGCCGCGAGGTGCCGCTGTTCGGCATCTGCTTCGGCAACCAGATCCTCGCCCGCGCGCTGGGACTGGGGACGTACAAGATGCGCTACGGCCACCGCGGGATCAACGTCCCGGTCGTGGACCACGCCACCGGCACCGTGGCCATCACCAGCCAGAACCACGGCTTCGCGGTCGCCGGTGAGCCCGGGGCCCGTGTCGACTCACCGTTCGGCACCGTGCACCTCAGCCACTCGTGCCCCAACGACGGCACCGTCGAGGGGCTGACCTGCGAGGGCGTGCCAGCCTTCAGCGTGCAGTACCACCCGGAGGCGGCGGCCGGTCCCCACGACGCCGCGGACCTCTTCGACCGTTTCGCTCTGCTGTTGGGAGGGCGCTGACAAGATGCCGCGCCGCGAGGACATCCACCACGTCCTGGTCATCGGCTCCGGTCCGATCGTCATCGGGCAGGCCGCCGAGTTCGACTACTCCGGCACGCAGGCCTGCCGGGTGCTGCGCGAGGAGGGCCTGCGCGTCTCGCTGGTCAACTCCAACCCGGCGACGATCATGACCGACCCCGGGGTCGCCGACGCCACCTACGTCGAGCCGATCACCGTCGAGCACGTCACCAAGGTCATCGAGGCCGAGCGCCCGGACGCCCTGCTGGCCACCCTCGGCGGGCAGACGGCGCTGAACACCGCGATCGCCCTGCACGACGCGGGGGTGCTCGAGCGCTACGGCGTCGAGCTCATCGGCGCCGACATCGACGCCATCCAGCGCGGCGAGGACCGGCTGAAGTTCAAGGAGATCGTCCGCTCGATCGGCGGCGACGTCCCGCGCAGCGAGGTCTGCCACTCGATGGCCGAGGTCCGCGCGACGGTGGCCGAGGTCGGGCTGCCCGTCGTCATCCGGCCCAGCTTCACCATGGGCGGGCTCGGCTCGGGCCTCGCGTACACCCACGACGAGCTCGAGCGCCTGGCCGGCACCGGCCTGTCCGCGAGCCCGGTGCACGAGGTGCTCATCGAGGAGTCCGTGCTCGGGTGGAAGGAGTACGAGCTCGAGCTGATGCGCGACGGCAAGGACAACGTCGTCGTGGTCTGCTCGATCGAGAACGTCGACCCGATGGGCGTGCACACCGGCGACTCGGTGACGGTCGCGCCGGCGATGACGCTGACCGACCGCGAGTACCAGGTCATGCGCGACACCGGCATCGCCGTGCTGCGCGAGGTCGGCGTCGAGACCGGCGGCTGCAACATCCAGTTCGCCGTGCAGCCCGAGACCGGGCGCCTCGTGGTCATCGAGATGAACCCGCGCGTGAGCCGCTCGAGCGCGCTGGCGTCGAAGGCCACCGGCTTCCCCATCGCCAAGATCGCCGCCCGGCTCGCGGTGGGCTACACGCTCGACGAGATCACCAACGACATCACCGGCGAGACGCCGGCGAGCTTCGAGCCGACCCTGGACTACGTCGTGGTCAAGGTGCCGCGGTTCGCGTTCGAGAAGTTCCCGGGCGCCGACCCGACGCTGACCACGACGATGAAGTCGGTCGGCGAGGCCATGGCGCTGGGCCGCAGCTTCCCGGAGGCGCTGAACAAGGCGCTGCGCTCGGCGGAGACCAAGGCCGGCGGCTTCTGGACGCTGGCGGACCCCGACGAGACGAAGGAGGAGGCGCTGCACCAGGCCTCGCTCCCGCGCGACGGGCGGCTCTACGCCGTCGAGCGCGCGCTGCGGTTCGGGGCGAGCGTCGAGGAGGTCAGTGCGGCGTCGGGCATCGACGGCTGGTTCGTCGAGCAGATCGAGGGCCTCGTGCGGCTGCGCGACGTCGTCGCCGCGGCCCCCGTGCTGGACGAGGCGCTGCTGCGGCGGGCCAAGCGTGCCGGGTTCTCCGACGCCCAGGTCGCCGCCGTGCGGCCCGAGCTGGCCGGCGAGGCCGGGGTGCGGGCGCTGCGCCACCGCCTCGGCGTGCGCCCGGTGTACAAGACGGTCGACACCTGCGCCGCCGAGTTCGAGGCCCGCACGCCGTACCACTACTCGGCCTACGAGTCCGACCCCGCGGGCGAGACCGAGGTCGTGCCGCAGACCGACCGGCCCAAGGTGATCATCCTGGGCTCGGGGCCGAACCGCATCGGGCAGGGCATCGAGTTCGACTACTCCTGCGTGCACGCGGCGTTCAGCCTGCGCGCCGCGGGGTTCGAGACGGTGATGCTCAACTGCAACCCCGAGACCGTCTCCACCGACTACGACACCTCCGACCGCCTGTACTTCGAGCCGCTCACCGAGGAGGACGTGCTCGAGGTCGTGCACGCCGAGCGGGAGAGCGGGCGCGGCGGGCCGGGCCTGGTCGGGGTCGTCGTCCAGCTGGGCGGGCAGACGCCACTGAAGCTGGCCGCGGGCCTCGAGGCCGCCGGGGTGCCGGTGGTGGGCACGCCGCCCGCCGCGATCGACCTCGCCGAGTCCCGCGGCGCGTTCGGCCGCGTGCTCGACGACGCCGGGCTGCCCGCCCCGCCGTACGGCCTGGCCACCAGCTTCGACGGGGCCCGCGAGATCGCCGCGTCGATCGGCTACCCGGTGCTCGTGCGCCCGTCGTACGTGCTGGGCGGGCGGGGCATGGAGATCGTCTACGACGACGCCACGCTCGCCGACTACATCGCCCGGGCCACCGAGGTCACGCCCGACCACCCGGTGCTGGTCGACCGCTTCCTCGACGACGCCATCGAGATCGACGTCGACGCGATCTGCGACGCCGAGGGCGAGGTCTACCTCGGCGGGGTCATGGAGCACATCGAGGAGGCCGGGGTGCACTCCGGCGACTCCTCGTGCGCGCTGCCGCCGATCACCCTCGGGGTGGCCGAGCTCGCGACCGTCCGCGAGTCGACGGTCGCGCTCGCCCGCCGCCTCGGGGTGTGCGGGCTGATGAACGTGCAGTACGCGCTCAAGGACGACGTGCTGTTCGTGCTCGAGGCCAACCCGCGCGCGTCGCGCACCGTCCCGTTCGTCTCCAAGGCCACCGGGATCCCGCTGGCCGGCGCGGCGTCGCGGGTGATGCTGGGCGCCACGATCGCCGGGCTGCGCGCCGAGGGCGTCCTGCCCGCCGTGGGCGACGGCGCCGACCTGCCGCGCGGGCACCCCGTCGCGGTCAAGGAGGCGGTGCTGCCGTTCCACCGCTTCCGCCGCCCCGACGGCCGCGGCGTCGACTCCCTGCTCGGCCCGGAGATGAAGTCCACGGGCGAGGTCATGGGCATCGACAGCGCGTTCTCCACCGCGTTCGCCAAGGCGCAGGCCGCGGCCTCCGGGCCGCTGCCCACGAGCGGGCAGGTGTTCGTCTCGGTGGCCAACCGCGACAAGCGCTCGCTGATCTTCCCGGTCAAGCGCCTGGCCGACCTCGGCTTCTCGATCCTCGCCACCGAGGGCACCGCCAGCGTCCTCGAGCGCAACGGCATCCCGTGCGAGGTCGTGCGCAAGCACTTCGAGGGCGGCGAGGGGCTGCCGACCATCGTCGACCGCATCCTCGCCGGCGAGGTCGACCTCGTGGTCAACACCCCGGTGGGGCACTCGGGCCCGCGCATCGACGGCTACGAGATCCGGGCCGCGTGCCTCGACGTCGGCGCCCCGTGCGTGACCACGGTCCAGGGGGCGGCGGCCGCCGTGCAGGCGATCGAGGCCGCGATCCGGGGCGAGGTCGCCGTGACGCCGCTGCAGACCTTCCACGCCCGCCTCGCGGCCGCGCGCCAGCAGGGCACCGAGGCGTCCCGCGCCCCGGCGCCCGTGGCGGTGGCCGGCTCGTGACGCCGACGGCGTCCTTCCGGACGCGCCTGCGCGACGCCGTCGCGCAGCACGGCCCGCTGTGCGTGGGGATCGACCCGCACCCCGGCCTGCTCGCCGGGTGGGGGCTCGACCCCGACGCCGAGGGCGTGGAGCGCTTCGCCCGCGGGGTCGTCGAGGCCCTCGCGGGGCACGTGGCGCTGCTCAAGCCGCAGGTCGCGCTGTTCGAGGTGCTCGGGTCCGCCGGGCTGCGGGCCCTCGAGCGGACGCTGGCCGACGCCCGGGCCGCCGGGGTGCTCACCGTCGCCGACGCCAAGCGCGGCGACATCGGCTCGACCATGGCCGGCTACGCCCGGGCCTGGCTCGCCGACGACGCCCCGCTGGCGGCCGACGCGCTGACGCTCAACCCGTACCTCGGGGTCGGCGCGCTCGCCCCGGCCCTCGACCTCGCCGCGGCCACCGGGCGCGGGGTGTTCGTGCTCGCCCGGACGTCGAACCCCGAGGCGGCCGGCGTGCAGTCCGCGCAGGCGTGGGTGTCCGCACCCACGGGCCGGCGGATGCGCGAGGTGGCCCAGTCGGTGGTCGACGCGCTCGCCGAGCACAACGCCGCGCACCGCGACGGGCCGGGCGACGGGTCGGCGGGCGTCGTCGTCGGGCTCACCCGCGGGACCACCGGCCGCGACCACGGGCTGGACCTCACCGAGCTCGGCGGCCCGGTCCTCGTGCCGGGTCTCGGGGCGCAGGGCGGCACGCCCTCGGACGTGGCGGGGGCCTTCGGCGCGCCGGACGGCGCGCTGGGCGCCGCCGGGGGACCGGTCGTGCCCGTGAGCGCCCGCGAGGTCCTGACGGCCGGCCCCGACCCCGGAGCGCTGAGAGCCGCCGTGGGCGCGCTGAACGGGGCGCTGACGGGGTAGCCCCGCCGTGTGCCGCCCCCCGGGACCGACGATCACGCCGGTGAGCGCGAGGCCCGTCCGACCTGCGGACACTCCGCCCCCACGGACTGTCGACGTCGGCCCCGCGCGGTACGTTCGCCAGCACTGGACACAGTCATCCGCCACCACGGGAACCGGCCCCGCCGGCGCCCGTCGTCACGACCTTCCGGAGGAGAACGTGGCTTTACCCGAGCTGACCGAGGAGCAGCGGGCAGCGGCGCTCGAGAAGGCCGCCGCCGCCCGCCGTGCCCGGGCCGAGCTCAAGGAGCGGCTCAAGCGCGGGGGCACCAGCCTCTCGGAGGTGCTCGAGCAGGCCGACTCGGACGAGGTGCTCGGCAAGATGAAGGTCTCGGCGTTGCTCGAGGCCATGCCGGGCGTGGGCAAGGTCCGCGCCCAGCAGATCATGGAGCGCCTGGAGATCGCGCCCAGCCGGCGTCTGCGGGGGCTCGGTGAACGCCAGCGCAAGGCCCTGCTCGACGAGTTCTCCACCGGCGAGTGATCCGGTGAGTGACCCGGTGAGCGCTTGATGGACGACGCCCCTCCGCACGGGCCCGGCCGGCTGATGGTGCTGGCCGGGCCGTCGGGGGTCGGCAAGAGCACGGTGGTGAAGGAGCTGCGGCGCATCCGTGCGCCGCTGTGGTTCAGCGTGTCGGCCACGACGCGGGCCTCGCGCCCGGGCGAGGTCGACGGGCGCGACTACCGGTTCGTCACCGCCGACGAGTTCGACCGCATGGTCACCGAGGGCGAGCTGCTCGAGTGGGCCGAGATCCACGGCGGCATGCACCGCTCGGGCACCCCCCGCGCCCCCGTCGACGAGCACCTCGCGGCCGGCGAGCCCGTGCTCCTCGAGCTGGATCTCGCCGGCGCGCGCGCCGTGCGGGAGCAGCGGCCGGACGCGCTGTTCGTCTTCCTCGAGCCGCCGTCGTGGGAGGTCCTCGTGGGCCGTCTCATCGGCCGCGGCACCGAGGCCACCGAGGTGGTGGACCGGCGGCTGGCCACCGCGCGCGAGGAACTGGCCGCGAGCAGCGAGTTCGACGTGACCGTCGTGAACCACGACGTCGGGGAGACCGCGCGCCGGTTGGTAGAGTTGAGCGCCGGTCCTCCTGTCAGCCGTGCAGGTCAGGGGACCGCACCGACCCGCCGGACCGGTCTTGAGTCCGGCGCCACCCCCGCAGGAGCGAGCGAGTGAGCATTCCCATCGGACGATCCGGCATCCTCGAGGGTCCGGAGGGGATCACCAACCCCCCGATCGACGAGCTGCTGGAGACGGTGAGCTCCAAGTACGCGCTGGTCATCTACGCCGCCAAGCGCGCCCGCCAGATCAACGACTACTACGCCCAGCTGGGCGAGGGCCTGCTCGAGTACGTCGGCCCGCTCGTCGAGCCCGGCCCGCGCGAGAAGCCCCTCTCGGTGGCCATGCGTGAGATCCACGCCGGCCTGCTCGAGCACACCGAGGGCGAGTGACCGAGGCCGTCCCGCCCCGGGAGATCGTTCTCGGGGTCTCGGGCGGCATCGCCGCCTACAAGGCCTGCGAGGTGCTGCGGCGCCTGCGCGAGGCCGGCAACCACGTGCAGGTGGTGGCCACCCGGGCCGCGCTGGAGTTCATCGGTGCGGCCACGTTCGAGGCGCTCTCGGGCAACCCGGTGCACACCGGGGTGTTCGAGGACGTCCCCCACGTCGCGCATGTCGCCCTCGGGCGGCGTGCCGACCTCGTGGTCCTGGTGCCCGCCACCGCCGACCTGCTCGCGCGGATGGCGCACGGCCGCGCCGACGACATGCTCACCTCGACGCTGCTCACCGCCCGGTGCCCGGTGCTGGCCGTGCCGGCGATGCACACCGAGATGTGGGAGCACCCCGCGACGGTCGACAACGTCGCCACGCTGCGCCGCCGCGGCACCGTCGTCCTCGAGCCCGCCTCCGGGCGCCTGACCGGCGCGGACAGCGGGGCCGGCCGCCTGCCTGAGCCGCCCGAGATCGCCGAGTTCGCGCGGTTGCTGCTGGAGTGGGGTGTCGAGAGCGGCGGCATGCCCTTCCCGCTGCCCCGCGACCTCGAGGGCCGCCGGGTCGTCGTGTCCGCGGGCGGCACCGCCGAGCCGCTCGACCCCGTGCGCACCCTGGGCAACCGCTCGTCGGGCCGGCAGGGCTACGCCCTGGCCCGGGTCGCCGCGCAGCGTGGCGCCGAGGTGACCCTCGTCGCCGGCACGGTCGCCGACCTCGACCCGCCCGCCGCGGTCGACCTGCGCCGCGTGCAGACCACCGTGCAGATGCGCGAGGCCGTCCTCGACGCCGCGAAGGCCGCCGACGTGGTCGTCATGGCCGCGGCCGTCTCGGACTTCCGGCCCGCGTCGGTGTCCGCCGGCAAGATCAAGAAGGGCGACGACGCCCCGTCGATCCCGCTGGAGTTCAACCCCGACATCCTGCGCGAGCTCGTCACCGAGGACGTCCCGCGGCGCCTCGTGGTCGGCTTCGCCGCGGAGACCGGGGACGAGCACCGCAGCGTGCTCGAGTACGGGCGCGCCAAGCTCGAGCGCAAGGGCTGCGACCTGCTCGTCGTCAACGCCGTGGGCGCCGGGCGGGCGTTCGAGGTCGAGGACAACGAGGGCTGGCTGCTGGGCGCGGACGGCTCGTCGACGCCCCTGCCGATGGGCTCGAAGGCCGCGCTCGCGGCCCGCGTCTGGGACGCGGTGGCGGAGCGTCTGCCGTAGCGCCAGACCGTTCCGCCATTCCCACGATCGCGCGGAGAACACAACCGTTGTGTGACAGGCTTGGCATTTCGGCAGGTCAGAGGCCCTCCGAATGCGGGGGATGCCGTTAGTGTGGACGGGTCCCATTGTCGAGGCAGGGAGAGCTCGTGCCCGCTAGGCGTCTGTTCACCAGCGAATCCGTCACCGAGGGCCACCCGGACAAGATCTGTGACGCCGTCAGCGACGGCATCCTGGACGCCCTGCTGGCGCAGGATCCCAAGAGTCGCGTCGCCGTCGAGACGATGGTCACCACGGGCCAGGTCCACGTCGCCGGCGAGGTGACCACCAACGCCCAGGTGAACTACATCGACATCGTCCGCAAAACGATCTTGGACATCGGCTACGACTCGTCGGCCAAGGGCTTCGACGGCGAGAGCTGCGGTGTGTCGATCTCCATCGGCGCGCAGTCGAAGGACATCGCCCAGGGCGTCGACCAGGGCTACGAGTCCCGCGTCGAGGGCAACGAGGACGAGATCGCCAAGCAGGGCGCGGGCGACCAGGGCCTGATGTTCGGCTACGCCGACGCGGACACCCCGGAGCTCATGCCGCTGCCGATCGGGCTCGCGCACCGCCTGGCGCGCAAGCTCACCGCGGTGCGCCGCGACGGCACGCTGCCCTACCTGCGTCCGGACGGGAAGACCCAGGTCACCATCGCCTACGACGGCGACAAGCCGGTCGCCGTGGACACCGTGGTCCTGTCCACCCAGCACGCCGCCGACATCGACCTCGACGAGCTGCTGACCCCGGACATCAAGAACAAGGTCATCCAGCCCGTGCTCGACGGGATCGACCTCGACTCGTCGAACACCCGCGTCCTGGTCAACCCGACCGGCCGCTTCGTCGTCGGCGGCCCGATGGGCGACGCGGGCCTCACCGGCCGCAAGATCATCGTCGACACCTACGGCGGCTACGCCCGCCACGGCGGCGGCGCCTTCTCGGGCAAGGACCCGTCGAAGGTCGACCGCTCCGCGGCGTACGCCATGCGCTGGGTCGCCAAGAACGTCGTGGCCGCCGGCCTGGCCAAGCGCGTCGAGGTCCAGATCGCCTACGCGATCGGCAAGGCCGAGCCCGTGGGCGTGTTCGTCGAGACGTTCGGCACCGAGAACGTCGACCCGGCGAACATCGAGAAGGCCATCCACGAGGTCTTCGACCTGCGCCCCGGCGCGATCGTGCGCGACCTGCAGCTGCTGCGCCCGATCTACCAGCCGACGGCGGCGTACGGCCACTTCGGCCGCGACGACCTCGACCTCCCGTGGGAGCGCACCGACCGCGCCGACGCCCTGAAGTCGGTCGCGGGCAGCTGACCCCGGCTCCGCACCACGCCGGCCCGGCCACCTCGAACCCCGAGGTGACCGGGCCGTCGTGCGTGCGGGGTGTGCCAGCGTGGGGGCCACGCTGGCGTTCAACGCCAGCAAAGCCCCCACGATCACCACGGTGGCCGGAGCTGGTCGGGGTCCTCTGGTAGACCGGGCGCCGTGAGGGCGGGCGAGGCGGGGGAGGCGCTGTTCGCGGCGCCCGCCGCCCCCGAGCCGAAGCCGGCCCCGAAGAAGCCCCACCGCAACGAACGCCTCCCCGCCGCCGAGCGCCCCATCGCCCGGGTGGCCGTCGACGTCAACCTCGCGCACCTCGACCGCCCCTTCGACTACCAGGTCCCCGAGCAGCTGGCCGGCGACGCCGTCCCCGGCGCCCGGGTCCGCGTGCGCTTCGCCGGCCGCACGGTCGACGGCTTCGTGCTCGCCCGCGAGGAGACCAGCGAGCACACCGGACGCCTGGGCTGGCTCGAGAAGGTCGTGTCCCCGGAACCGGTGCTCGGCCCGGAGCTCGCGGGCCTCTGCCGCGCCGTGGCCGACCGTTACGCCGGCACGCTCGCCGACGTCCTGCGCCTCGCGGTGCCCCCGCGCCACGCCCGCGTCGAGGCCGAGACGCCCCGCGACCGCCCGCCGGCCACCGCCCCGGAGACCACCGGCTGGGCCGCCTACCCGCGTGGCCCCGCCCTGCTCGAGGCCCTCGCCGCCGGCCGGGGCGCGCACGCCGTCTGGCAGGCCCTGCCCGGCGAGGACTGGCCCACCCGCCTCGCTGAGGCCGCCGCCACCACGGCCGCCGCCGGGCGCGGCGCCGTGCTCGTGGTGCCCGACCGCCGCGACCTCGACCGCGTCCAGGCCGCCTGCGAGGCGGTCGCGGGCGCGGACGCCGTCGTCGCCCTCGCCGCCGACCTCGGCCCCGCTGAGCGCTACCGCCGCTGGCTCGCGGTCGCCCGCGGGCACGTGCGCATCGTCGTCGGCACCCGCGCCGCCGCCTTCGCCCCGGTGGCCGACCCCGGGCTCGTCGCGGTGTGGGACGACGGCGACGACTCCCTCGCCGAGCCCCGCGCGCCCTACCCCCACGCCCGCGACGTGGCCATGACCCGCGCGCACCGCGACGGCGCCGCGCTGCTCGTGGCCGGGTTCGCCCGCACCGCCGAGGCGGCCCTGCTCGTCGCCAGCGGCTGGGCGCACGACGTCGTCGCCGACCGGGCGACGGTGCGCGAGCGCGGGCCCCGCGTCACCGCGATCGGCGAGGACGACCGCCAGCTGCTCCGCGACCCCGCCGCCCGGGCGGCGCGCATGCCCTCGGTGGCCTTCGAGGCCGCGCGTGCCGCGCTCGGCGCCGGCGCCCCGGTGCTCGTGCAGGTCCCGCGCCGCGGCTACCTGCCCGCCGTCGCGTGCGCGCGCTGCCGCGAGCCCGCTCGGTGCCGCCGCTGCGCCGGCCCCCTGGCCCTGCGCGCGACCGGGCACGACGCCTTGCCCACCTGCCGCTGGTGCGGGCACCCCGACGCCGCGTACCGCTGCGGGGCGTGCGGGTCGCCGCAGCTCCGGGCGCTGGCGGTCGGGTCGGAGCGCACGGCCGAGGAGCTGGGCCGGGCCTTCCCGCAGATCGTCGTGCGCAGCTCGGGCGGCGGCGCCCCGGTGCTCGACACCGTGCCCGCCGCCCCGGCCCTGGTCGTGGCGACGCCCGGCGCCGAGCCGGTGGCCGAGGACGGCTACGGCGCGGCCCTGCTGCTCGACGGCGCGGTGCTGCTCGCCCGGCCCGAGCTGCGGGCGGGGGAGGAGACGCTGCGCCGCTGGTTCGCCGCCGCCGCGCTCGTGCGCCCGGCGCCGGCGGGCGGGCGCGTGGTGGTCGTCGCCGACTCGTCGAACGCGGCGGTGCAGGCCCTCGTGCGCTGGGACCCCGCCGGCCACGCCGCCACCGAGCTCGCCGCCCGCGAGGAGCTCGCGCTGCCCCCGGCCGTGCGCCTGGCCGCGCTCGACGGCCCGCCCGCCGCCGTCGCCGACCTGCTGGCGGCCCTGCCCGACACCGTCGAGGTCCTCGGGCCGGTCGAGCTGCCGCCGGGTACCCGCCTGCCCGGCGCCGACGAGCGCACCGAGGGCGCCGAGCGCTGCCTGGCCCGGGTGCCGCGCGCCGAGGGCCGCGCGCTGGCCCGCGAGCTGCACGCCGCCCAGGCGGTGCGCTCGGCCCGCAAGGAGCGCGAACCGGTGCGCGTGCTGCTCGATCCCCTCGACCCGCTGTAGACACGCCCGCCCCGCCCTGCCAAGGTAATCAACCTAGAGGTTGAACACCGAGGAGGACGAGATGACCGAGGAGACCACCGCCGATCGCCACCGCCGCGTCGCGGCGACGTTCACCGAGCGGGTGCGGGGCACGACGGACTGGGACGTGCCGGCGCCCGTCGAGGGCTGGACGGCGCGCGACGTCGTCGACCACCTCACGACGTGGTTCCCCGGCTTCCTCGCCGGGTCCGGCGTCACGCTGCCCGCGGGGCCGACGGCCCAGGACGACCCGGTCGGGGCCTGGGAGCACCAGACCGCGGTCGTCCAGGCGCTGCTCGACGACCCGGCGAGCGCCGGGCAGGCGATCGAGAACCCCCACATCGGCGCGATGACCGTCGCCGGGGCGGCGGACATGATCTACATCTCCGACGTCTTCATGCACACGTGGGACCTGGCCCGCGCCACCGGCCAGGACGACCGCCTCGACCCCGAGGTCTGCGCCGCGATGGTCGAGGGCATGGAGCCCATGGAGGACCTCATGCGCGGCTCGGGTCAGTACGGGCCGCGGGTGCCGGTGCCCGACGACGCCGACGCGCAGACCCGACTGCTCGGGTTCATCGGTCGCGACCCCGACTGGAAGCCCTGACGGAACGACTACGCTGGACGGCTGTACCCCGAGAGAGGACCGATGACCGTCCAGCCGTTGCGCCTGTTCGGCGACCCCGTCCTGCGGACGAAGGCCGAGCCCGTGGTCGACTTCGACCGCGAGCTGGCCACCCTCGTCGCCGACCTGCACGAGACCATGCGCGACCAGGGCGGTGCCGGGCTCGCCGCGCCCCAGATCGGCGTCGGCCTGCGGGTGTTCGTCTTCCGCGCCGACGGCGTCGAGGGCCACATGGTCAACCCGACCTGGAACGCCGTCGACGACACCGAGCAGTTCGGTCCCGAGGGCTGCCTGTCCATCCCGGGCCTGCGGTTCGACTGCCGACGCTTCGAGCACGTCGTCGCCACCGGGTGGGACCTGCACGGCGAGCCGCAGTCGGTGGAGGGCACGGCGCTGGTGGCCCGGGCCATCCAGCACGAGACCGACCACCTCGACGGCGTGCTGTTCCTCGACAAGCTCGACGCCGAGACCCGCCGCGAGGCCATGAAGGCCATCCGGCAGGCGTCCTGGTTCGACCCGGCCGCCCCGCCCACGGTGAAGCAGAGCCCGCACCCGCTGTTCGGGCGGGCGCTGTAGACGTGCGCGTCGTCTTCGCGGGCACCCCCGAGCCCGCCCTGCCGTCCCTGCGGCGCCTGCTCGCCAGCGAGCGGCACGAGGTGGTCGCCGTCGTCACCCGCCCGGACGCCCCGGTGGGGCGCTCGAAGCGCCCGCAGCGCAGCCCCGTCGGCGCGGCCGCCGACGAGGCCGGCGTCCCGGTGCTCAGCCCGACCAAGGCGTCCGAACCGGCCTTCCTCGACGCGCTGCGCGAGCTCGCGCCCGACTGCTGCCCGGTGGTCGCGTACGGCAACCTGCTGCGCCGCGAGGCCCTCGACGTCCCCGTGCAGGGGTGGGTCAACCTGCACTTCTCCCTGCTGCCGGCCTGGCGCGGGGCCGCGCCGGTGCAGGCCGCGATCCGCGCGGGCGACGAGGTCACCGGCGCCAGCACGTTCCTCCTGGAGGAGGGCATGGACACCGGGCCGGTCTTCGGCACGGTCACCGAGGAGATCGGCCGTCACGACACGGCGGGGACGCTGCTCGAGCGCCTGGCGACGTCCGGCGCGACGCTGCTGGAGCGGACCCTCGACGGGATCGCCGACGGCGAGCTCGTCCCGGTCGCCCAGCCCGCCGACGGCGTCTCGTACGCCCCGAAGGTCACCGTGGACGACGCGCGCGTCACCTGGACGCACCCGGCGCCCGCGGTCGACCGCGGCATCCGGGCGGTGACGCCCGCGCCCGGGGCCTGGACGACCTTCCGCGACGCCCGCCTCAAGATCGGCCCCGTGCTGACCACCGGCGATCCGGACCTCGACCCGGGCGCGATCCGCGTCGAGCGCACCCGCGTGCTCGTCGGCACGGCCACCGCGACCGTGGCGCTGGGCGAGGTCCAGCCCGGCGGCAAGAAGCCGATGCCGGCCGTCGACTGGGCCCGTGGGGTCCGTCCCGAGTCGGGGGAGCGGTTCGCGTGAGCGGGGCGAGCGGAGCGACGGGGTACCGATGACCGACAGCTCCGTCCCGCCCGGGGGACACCGCTCCGGCCGCGGCCCACGTCGCCGCCCGGACGACCAGCGCCGCCGCTCCGGCCCGCCGCGCGGCCGCCAGGGACCCGACCGCCCACCCTCGGGTGACCCGGCGCGCGAGGCCGCCCTCGACGTGCTGCGCGCGGTCCGCCAGGACGACGCGTACGCCAACCTCGTGCTGCCCGGCCTGTTGCGCGAGCGCCGGATCTCCGGGCGCGACGCGGCCCTGGCCACGGAGCTCGCCTACGGCGCCTGCCGCGCGCAGGGGCTGCTCGACACCGTGCTCGCCGCCTGCTGCGACCGCCCGCTCGCCGACCTCGACGGCGTCGTGCTCGACGTCATGCGCCTCGGGGCCCAGCAGCTGCTGCGCACCCGCATCCCCCCGCACGCCGCGGTCGGCGCCGCCGTCGAGCTGGTCCGGTCCCGCGCGGGGTCGCGCCCGACGGGGTTCGTCAACGCGGTGCTGCGCCGGGTCGCGGAGCGCGACGAGGCCGCGTGGGTGGAGCGCCTCGCGCCGGCCGACGAGCTGGGCCGGCTCGCCCTGGCCCACGCCCACCCGCGATGGATCGCCGAGGTGTTCGTCCGCGCCCTGGGCGGGGACGAGGAGCTGGCGGCCGCGCTCGCCGCCGACGACGCCCGCCCGGCCGTGCACCTCGCCGCCCGGCCCGGGGAGATCTCCGCCGAAGAGCTCGCCGCGATCACGGGTGGCGACCCGTCGCCCTACTCGCCCTACGGCGTGCTGCTCACCGAGGGCGGCGACCCGGGCGAGCTGCCGCCGGTGCGCGAGGGCCTGGCCGTCGTGCAGGACGAGGGCAGCCAGCTGGTGGCGCTGGTCGCGGCGCGGGCGCCCGTCGAGGGCCGCGACGACCGCTGGCTCGACCTGTGCGCCGGCCCCGGCGGCAAGGCCGTGATGCTCGGGGCGCTGGGGGCGATCGAGGGCGCGACCCTCGACGCCGTCGACCGTGCCCCGCACCGCTCCGGGCTCGTCGCGAAGGCCACCGAGGGCCTGCCGGTCCGCGTGCACACCGGCGACGCCCGCGAGGTCGTGCTGCCCGAGGAGGCCTACGACCGCGTGCTCGTCGACGCGCCGTGCACCGGGCTCGGCGCCCTGCGCCGGCGCCCCGAGGCCCGCTGGCGGCGCGAGGCCGCCGACGTCGAGCAGCTCGCGGAGCTGCAGCGCTCGCTGCTGCGCGCAGGCCTCGAACGCGCCCGGCCCGGCGGGATCGTCACCTACGCGACCTGCTCGCCGCACCCCGACGAGACCACGGCGGTCGTGGCGGCCGTCGCCGCGGAGACGGGGGCCGAGGTGCTCGACACCGTGGCCCTGCTCCCGGAGGTGCCCGACACCGCCGCCCACGACGGCCCCGGCGTCCAGCTCTGGCCCCACCGCCACGGCACGGACGCGATGTACGCGGCGGTGCTGCGCCGGGTGTGACGGGCGACGCCGGCGGGACCACTACCCTCCGGCGTGTGGCGCGTCCCCCGATGATCGCACCGAGCATCCTGTCCGCCGACTTCGCGCGCCTGGCCGAGGAGGCCGAGGCCGTCCCCGGCGCCGACTGGCTGCACGTCGACGTCATGGACGGGCACTTCGTCCCGAACCTCACCCTCGGGCTCCCGGTGGTGCAGGCGCTGGAGCGGGCGACGTCGATCCCGCTCGACTGCCACCTCATGATCAACGATCCGGACCGCTGGGCCCCGGGCTACGCCGAGGCGGGCTCCCGCAACGTCACCGTGCACGCCGAGGCGGCGCGCGACCCGCGCGGCTGCGCCCGCGACATCCGCGCGGCGGGCGCGCTGGCCGGGCTCTCGATCAAGCCGGGCACCCCGCTGGAGGACTGGCTCGAGGTCCTGCGCGACTTCGACACGCTGCTCGTCATGAGCGTCGAGCCCGGCTTCGGCGGGCAGAGCTTCATGCCCGAGGTGCTGGACAAGGTGCGCACCGCGCGCCGGCTGGTCGACACCGGGCACCTGCGCGTCCTCGTCGAGATCGACGGCGGCATCAGCGCCGACACCATCGAGGCGGCCGCCGAGGCCGGCGTCGACTGCTTCGTCGCGGGCTCCGCGATCTACGGCGCCGACGACCCGGAGCGGGCCGTCGAGGCGCTGCGCGAGCAGGCCGCGGCGATGTCGGCGCACCTCGGACGCGGGTGAGCGGGCGGTGAGAGCGGCGTCACCGCGGTGGTGATGCCGGGTGGCGGCGTCGTGAGGATGATGGCGGGCGGACCCGGTGCTGTAGTGGGAGCGGCCGGGACGACGAGAGGAACGCGGGTGTTCACGGGGATCGTCGAGGAGGTCGGCGAGATCGTCGACGTCGTCGCGCAGGAGGACGCCGCGCGGTTGCGCGTGCGCGGGCCGCTGGTCACCTCCGACGCGCGCCCCGGCGACTCGATCGCGGTGAACGGCGTGTGCCTCACGGTGGTCGATCCCGGCGACGGCGAGTTCGGCGTCGACGTGATGGGCGAGACGCTGCGCCGCTCCAGCCTGGCGGGCGCCACCGGCGGCAGCCGGGTCAACCTCGAGAGGGCCGTCGAGGCCGGGGCGCGGCTCGGCGGGCACATCGTGCAGGGCCACGTCGACGGCACCGGCACGGTGGTCGAGCGCACCGAGCACGAGCAGTGGACGACGGTGCGGTTCCGGGTCACGGACGGGCTCACCCGCTACGTGGTGGAGAAGGGCTCGATCGCCGTGGACGGCGTCAGCCTCACGGTCACCGAGGTCGACGACGAGACCTTCGCCGTCGGGCTGATCCCGACCACCCTGCGCGAGACGACGCTGGGGGAGCGGGAGGTCGGCTCCACGGTGAACCTCGAGGTGGACGTGGTCGCCAAGTACGTGGAACGGCTCATGGGAGCACACGCCGGGTCGGGGAAGTAGGGGACGTGGACGGGTTCGAGCACATCGAGCGGGCGATCGCCGACATCGCGGCCGGCAAGGCCGTGGTCGTCGTCGACGACGAGGACCGGGAGAACGAGGGCGACCTCGTCTTCGCCGCCGAGTGCGCCACGCCGGAGCTCGTGTCGTTCATGGTGCGCTACACCTCGGGCTACATCTGCGTCCCGCTCACCGGCGAGGCCTGCGACCGTCTCGACCTGCCGCCCGCGCACTCGATCAACCAGGACCGGCACGGCACCGCGTACACGGTGTCGGTGGACGCGCGCGAGGGCATCGGCACCGGCATCTCGGGCACCGATCGCGCGCACACCATCCAGGTGCTGGCCGACCCGTCGTCGGCGCCGACCGACCTCGCGCGCCCCGGGCACGTCGTGCCGCTGCGGGCCCGCGACGGCGGCGTGCTGCGCCGCCCCGGGCACACCGAGGCCGCGGTGGACCTCGCCCGCCTCGCCGGGCTGCAGCCCGCCGGCGCGATCTGCGAGATCGTGTCGCAGAAGGACGACGGCGACATGGCGCGGTTCGAGGAGCTGCGCGTCTTCGCCGACGAGCACGAGCTCTCCCTGATCACCATCAAGGACCTCATCGCGTACCGGCGGCGCTCGGAGAAGCAGGTCGTCCAGGTCGCCCACGCCAACATCCCCACCGACCACGGCACGTTCGTCGCCTACGGCTACGACTCGCTGCTCGACGGCATCGAGCACGTCGCGCTCGTGCACGGCGAGATCGGCGACGGCGAGGACGTGCTGGTGCGCGTGCACTCCGAGTGCCTCACCGGCGACGTGCTGCGCTCCCGGCGCTGCGACTGCGGCCCGCAGCTCGACGCCGCGATGGCCGCCGTCGTGGCCGAGGGCCGCGGGGTCGTGCTCTACGTGCGCGGCCACGAGGGCCGGGGGATCGGGCTGATCCACAAGCTGCAGGCCTACCAGCTGCAGGACGCCGGGGCGGACACCGTGGACGCCAACCTCGCGCTCGGCATGCCCGCCGACGCCCGTGACTACGGCACCGGCGCCCAGATCCTCGCCGACCTCGGCATCAAGTCGATGCGCCTGCTCACCAACAACCCCGAGAAGCGCGCGGGCCTCGAGGGCTACGGCCTGCAGATCCTCGGCCGCGTGGCGCTGCCGTCGCGCGCGACGCCCGAGAACCTGCGCTACCTGCGCACCAAGCGCGACCGCATGGGCCACGACCTCGAGGGCCTCGACGCCGAGGACGACGCCGTGGTCGCGCAGCCCGACCCGGCGGTCGGCGGGACGCGCGGATGAGCGGCGAGGGCCGCCCGGAGCCGGCGGTCCCGGACGCGACGGGGCTGCGCCTGGGCGTCGCCGTGACGCGGTGGAACGCGGCCATCACGGACGTGCTGCTCGAGCGGGCCCTCGACGCGGCGGCCACGGCCGGGGTGCACGGGCCCACCGTCGTGCGCGTCGCCGGCGCCATGGAGCTGCCGGTGGTGTGCCAGGGCCTCGCCGACGCCCACGACGCCGTCGTGGGGCTCGGCGTCGTCATCCGCGGCGGGACCCCGCACTTCGAGTACGTCTGCGACGCGGTGACCGCCGGGCTGCTGAGGGTGGGCCTCGATGCCCGCACGCCGGTGGGCAACGGGGTGCTGACCGTCAACGACGAGCAGCAGGCGTGGGACCGCGCCGGCACCCCGACCTCAGCCGAGGACAAGGGCTTCGAGGCGACGGTGGCGGCGCTGGACGCGGCGCTGACGCTGCGGGGGCTCGCGAGCGGGGTGCTCCTGTCGTGACCGCGCCCCAGCAGACCGTCGACCTCGGCGAGATCGAGCTCGAGATCCGCCCCAAGCGCATCCGCTGGGTGGCCTGGGTGCTCGCCGTGTTCCTCTTCGCGTTCTTCGGGGCCGGCGCGCTGCTGGTGTTCGTCGAGTCGTCGGGCTTCAACTTCCGCCCGGCCGACCAGATCGCGATGGTCGTGCTCGGCACGATCCTCGCCGGCTGCGCGCTGCTGTTCACCCGGCCGCGGCTGCGGGCCGGGCCCGGCGGGGTGGAGGTCCGCGCGACCCTCCTCACCCGCCGCGTGCCGTGGTCGGAGGTGCTCGCGGTGAGCTTCCCCGACGGCGTGCAGTTCGCCCGCCTCGACCTGCCCGACGACGAGTACCTCACGATCGCGGCGCTGCAGGCCGTCGACCGCGGGCACGCCGCGCGCGGAGTGACGGCGCTGCGCCGGCTGCACGCGCGCTACCACCAGGACGCATGAGCGCCTACGACCTGCTCTTCCGCCACGTCGCGACGCGGGTGCCCGCCGAACTCACCCATCGGGTGGGGGTCACGGCGCTGCGGGCGGCCACGCCGCTGCTGCCCGGGCGGTCCCTCGGGACGCCCGTCGACGCGATGGGCCTGCGCTTCGCGAACCCGCTCGGCGTCGCCGCCGGCTACGACAAGGACGCCGAGGGCGTGCGCGCGCTGGCGCGGCTGGGCTTCGGGGCGGTCGAGGTCGGCACGGTGACCGCGCGCCCGCAGCCCGGCAACCCGCGACCGCGGCTGTTCCGGCTGCCCGTCGACCGGGCGCTGGTCAACCGCATGGGCTTCAACAACGCCGGCGCGGACGTCGTCGCCGCCCGGCTCGCCGCGGTGCGCTCCGGGCCGGGCGCGGGGACGGTCCTCGGGGTCAACATCGGGAAGTCGAAGGCCGCGGCCGACGCCGTCGCCGACTACCGGTACTCCGCGCGGGTGCTCGGCCCGTACGCCGACTACGTCGTGGTCAACGTCAGCTCGCCCAACACCCCGGGCCTGCGCGAGCTGCAGGGCGTCGACGCGCTGGAGCCGCTGCTCGCCGCCGTGCGCGAGGAGGTCGGCGCGACCCCGCTGCTGGTGAAGATCACCGCGGACCTCGGCGGCGACGGCGTCGACGCCGTGGCCGACCTGGCGCTGGCGCAGGGCCTGGACGGGATCGTCGCCACCAACACCACCGTCGCCCGCTCCGGGCTCAGCTCGGCCGAGGACGTCGTCAGCGCGGCCGGCGCCGGCGGGCTCTCGGGCGCCCCGCTGGTGGAGCCCGCGCGGGCGGTGCTGGCGCGGCTGCGGGACCGGGTGTCCGACCGCCTGACCCTCGTCTCGGTCGGTGGCATCAACTCCGCCGCCGAGGCCCGGGCGCGCCTGGACGCCGGCGCGACGCTGGTGCAGGCGTACACGGGCTTCGTCTACGGCGGGCCGGCGTGGCCCCGGCGGGTACTGGACGCCCTGTGACCGACTCGTCCGTGGGGGGCAGCTCCGCTCCGCTGCGTGCCCCTGCCCCGGCCCGCCGCCCCCAGGTCGTCCTGTTCGACCTCTTCGAGACCTGCCTGCAGCTCGAGGGCCTGCGCCCGCGGTTCACCGCGCTCGGGCGCCCGGGCCACGAGCTGGAGCTGTTCTTCGCGCGCCTGCTGCACCAGGGCATGGCGATGACGCTCGCGGGCGAGGCCCCGCCGTTCGCCACCGTCGCCGCCGACATGCTGCGGCGCACCAGCGGGCGCGAGCTCACCGACGACCAGGTGGCCTCGGTGCTCGACGGCTTCCGGGACCTGCCGGTGCACCCCGACGTCGCGCCGGCCCTGCGCCGCCTGCGCGAGGCGGGCGTCCCGGCGTACGGGTTCACGCACGGCTCGGCGGAGGTCGCGGGCGCGGCGCTCGAGGCGGGCGGGGTGCGCGACCTGTTCGACGACGTGGTGTCCTGCGCGGAGCTGAAGATGTTCAAGCCGCCGGCGCGGGTCTACCACTGGGCGTGCGAGCGGATCGCGACCGCGCCCGCCCGGACCGCACTGGTCGCCGTGCACTCCTGGGACGTCCACGGCGCGGTGTCCGCGGGCCTGGTGGGCGGGTTCTGCGAGCGCCTCGAGGGCCGCATCCCGGACGCCGTCGCCCGCCCGCACGTCAGCGCGCCCGCCCTCGAAGACGTCGTCGAGGGCCTCCTCGCCCTCCCCGACGAGCCTTCGCCCTGACCCCATGTGCGTGATCTTCTGAGCTATGGCTCAGAAGATCACGCACGTACCCTCACCCGGCGGTGACGGGGGTGCGGGGCAGACTGGGGCGTCCGACGACGATCACGATCACGCCACCACGATCACGGAGGTGTCGGTGTCCACCACCACCGGGCCCAACCGGCGCACGGTCCTCTGCGGGCTCGCCGCCGCCCTCGCGGCCCCGGCCGCGCTCGCGGCGTGCTCCTCGCCCGGCGAGTTCCAGCCGGGCGCGCCGACCACCACGGCCGCCCCGCCCGCTCCCGGCGGCGGCAGCGGCGTCCCGCTCGCGCAGGTCCCGGTCGGCGGCGGCACCATCCTCACGGTCGGCGAGCGCCCGATCCTCGTCGTCCAGCCCACGGCCGGCACCGTCAAGGCGTTCGACGCCTCGTGCCCGCACCAGGGCACCACGGTCGACCCGCCCCAGGCCGGCGTCATCACCTGCCCGAACCACTTCAGCCAGTTCGACGCCGCCACCGGCGCGGTGCGCAAGGGCCCTGCCGACACCGGACTCGTCGAGGTGCCCGCGCGCGTCGTCGACGGCGTGGTGCAGGTGACCTGAGCAGCGTGCTCGCTCTGCACGCCCTGTGGTCGCCGGGTCGCGGCGTCTGCCTCTGGGCCGAGGATCCGGAGCTGCCGGTGCGCAGCACCAGCCGCGCCCGCCGCGGCGCGCGCCCGCACCCGTTCGCCGTACCCGCTGACCGGCTCACCGCGGCCTGGGACAGCCCGACGGCCACGGCGGGCGTCGCGGTGCTCGCCCTGCCCTCGGACCCCGACGCGCCGCGCGACTCCGACGCCCTCGCCCGCGACGAGCACGGGCCCGCGGGCGGCGCCCCGGTCCTCGCCGACTGGAGCGTCCCCGTCCTCGAGCTCGCCCCCGGCGCGGCCCCGCCCGCCCCGCCGACCGGCGCGACGGCGAGCGCGTCCGTCAGCGCGTCGGTCCACGCCCTGCGCGCGGTCGACGCGCTGGCCGCGGACCTCGTCACCCGCGGGCGCGTCCTGCCGAGCCCGGAGGACGACGGCCTGGTCTGGCGCCCGGTGCTCCAGGGCCCCGACCTCGTCGCGGCCGACACCCTCGCCGCCGCCCTGCCGCCCGTGTGCCGGTGCGAGCGGGTCCCGGGCGAGGACCTCCCGAGCGCCGCGGAGGTCGTCGAGGCCGCGCTGGCCGCGGCGGTCGACGCCCACGCGCGCGCCCGCCTGACCGGCGCGCCGGAGCTCGCCGCGGCCCCGGACTGGGTGCAGGCGCTGACCCACGAGCCCGTCCTCGACCCGGCGCCCCCGCCCGCCGCGCTGGTCGCCGGGCTGCGCCGCTGGGCCGTCGTCGGCGCCCCCCACGCTGGCCCGGCGCGGGCGTCGTTCCGGCTCGACGAGGTGGTCGTCGACGACATGCTGCACGCCCTCGACGACCCCGAGCCGGTGTTCCGGCTGACGTTCGCCGTGCAGTCGGCCCAGGACCCCAGCCTCACCGTCGACGCCGAGACCGTGTGGCGCGACCCCACCGCGCTGCGCCGCTGGCTCGACGACCCCGCCGAGCTCCTGCTCGGCGAGCTCGGCCGCGCCGCCCGCGTCTACCCCGAGATCGCCGAGGCCCTGCGCGTCCCGCGGCCGTCGGGCATGGACCTCGACCTCGCCGGCGCCCACCACTTCCTCGCCCACGTCGCCGCCGACCTCGACCGCGCCGGATTCGGTGTCCTGCTGCCCGCGGGCTGGCGCGCCGGACCCGCCCGCCTCGGGCTCGCCGGCGCGGGCCACGCCGAGGGCCCCGAGGGCGTCGTCAAGACCGGCGCACGCCTGCGCAAGGACGACCTCGTCGACTTCGCCTGGCGCCTGGTCGTCGACGGCGAGACCCTCTCCGACGACGAGATGGACGCCCTCGTGCGCGCCAAGGCGCCGCTGGTGCGCCTGCGCGGGCGCTGGGTGGCCGTCGACCCCGAGCGCCTGCGCGACGGCCTCGCGTTCCTCGCCGAGCGGCGCGACCGGCCGAACGTCGGCGACGTCCTGCACCTCGCGACCACCCACCCCGACGACGTGCCCGCGCCGCTGCCCGTGGAGTCGCTGCGCCTCGACGGCCCGCTGGGCGACCTCCTCGCCGGCGGCGCCGTGCTCGAGCCCCTCGACACCCCGCCCGGCGTCCACGCCACCCTGCGCCCTTACCAGCGGCGCGGGCTGTCGTGGCTCGCGTTCCTCGCCCGCCTCGGGCTCGGCGGGGTACTCGCCGACGACATGGGGTTGGGCAAGACGCTGCAGGTCCTGGCGCTGGAGGCCCACGAGCGCGGCGACGCCGCCGCGGAGGACGAGCACGACCAGCCCGGCCCGACCCTGCTCGTCTGCCCGACCTCGGTGGTCTCCACCTGGCGCCGCGAGGCCGAGCGCTTCGTCCCCGGCCTGCGCGTCGCGGTCCACCACGGCGCCGGGCGCACCGAGCCCGCCGAGGCCGCGGCCGGCGCCGACCTCGTCGTCACCTCGTACGGCACGCTCGTGCGCGACAGCGACGCGCTGAGCCGGCTCGCCTGGCACCGCGTCGTGCTCGACGAGGCCCAGATGGTCAAGAACAACCGCTCGCGCGGCGCGAAGGCCGTCCGCCGCCTCGACGCCGAGCAGCGGCTCGCGCTCACCGGCACGCCCGTGGAGAACCGGCTCGCCGAGCTCTGGTCGATCATGGACGCGGTCAACCCGGGCCTGCTCGGCACCGCGTCCGCCTTCCGCGAGCGCTACGCCGTCCCCGTCGAGCGCCACGGCCGCACCGACGTCGCCGAGGACCTGCGCCGGCGGATCCGCCCGTTCCTGCTGCGCCGGCTCAAGACCGACCCGACGGTGGTCGACGACCTCCCCGAGAAGATCGAGACGGTCGAGCGGTGCGGGCTGACCACCGAGCAGGCCTCGCTGTACCGGGTCGTCGTCGACCAGGTGCTCGACAGGATCGACGACGTCAAGCCGGGGATCGAGCGCCGCGGTCGGGTGCTCGCGGCGATGACCAAGCTCAAGCAGGTCTGCGACCACCCCGCCCTGCTGCTGCACGACGGCTCGCCGATGGGGCGGCGCTCGGGCAAGATCGCGCGGCTCGAGGAGATCCTCGCCGAGGTCCTCGCGGCGGGGGACCGGGCACTGCTGTTCACCCAGTTCGCGGCGTTCGGCGACATGCTCGCCCCGCACCTCGCCGCCCGCTTCGACACCGAGGTCGCGTGGCTGCACGGGGGAGTGTCCCGGCGCGCCCGCGACACGATGGTCGAGCGGTTCCAGAGCGGTGACGGCCCGTCGCTGTTCCTGCTCTCCCTGCGTGCGGGTGGCACGGGGATCACGCTCACCGCCGCCCAGCACGTCGTGCACCTCGACCGCTGGTGGAACCCCGCCGTCGAGGACCAGGCCACCGACCGCGCCTTCCGCATCGGGCAGAAGCGCACGGTCGGGGTCCGCAAGCTCGTCTGCGCGGGCACGCTGGAGGAGCGCATCGACGACCTGATCGCGGGCAAGCGGGCGCTGGCCGACCTCGCGGTGCGCGACGGGGAGGACTGGCTGGGCGACCTGTCCACCGACGAGCTCGCGAAGGTGCTCAGCCTCGACGCCGTCACCGACGAGCCCGACGAGCCCGACGAGGACCCGGGGGAGGAGGACGACGATGGTCCGTGAGACGCGCTCGGGCCCCCGGTTCTCCGAGCGCTTCGAGGAGTACGGCAAGCGCAAGCCCGTCGAGGACGGCATCGTCGCCCGCAGCCGCCGCGGCGCCATCGGCGAGTCGTGGTGGTCGGGCCGCTTCCTCGCCGTGCTCACCGCGCTCGGCGTCGGCGGGCGCCTCGACCGCGGCAAGACCTACGCCCGGGCGGGCCAGGTCGTCGACCTCGCCATCGAGCCCGGCGCGATCACCGCCACCGTCCAGGGCAGCCGCGACGAGCCCTACCGTGCCCGCCTCGGCCTGCGGCCCTTCGCCGACGAGGCCTGGGAGGCGGTGCTCGACGCGCTGGCCGCCGACTCCTGGTACGCGGCGGCGCTGCTCGCCGGCGAGGTGCCCGACGACCTCGAGGACGTCCTCGCCCGCGTCGGGCTCTCCCTGTTCCCGCAGGGCTCGGGCGAGCTGCCGATGGACTGCTCGTGCCCCGACTGGTCGGTGCCCTGCAAGCACCTGGCCGCCGTCGCCTACCTCGCCGCCGAGGAGTTCGACGCCGACCCGTTCGCGCTGCTGCGCTGGCGGGGCCGCGACCGGGCCACCCTGCTCGCCGCGCTGCGCGACCGCCGCGACGCGGGCGCGGGCACCCCCACCGCGCTGGAGGACCTGCTCGACCGCTTCCACCGCGCCGGCGTCCCGGTTCCCGCGCCGCCCGAGCGGACCGCCCGGTCGCTGCCCCCACCCGATGCCCTGCTCGACGAGCTGCCCGCCCTGACGGTCGGCGACGACGACGTGCGCGAGGTGCTCCGCCCGCTCTACCGGCGTCTCGCCGAGGGGCCGGAGTAGGTTGACCATCGTGGAGCCCGAGCAGCCCGAGACCGGCCCGCTGACGATCCTCATCATCGTCGCCCACCCGGACGACATCGACTTCGGCAGCGGGGGCTCCGTCGCCACCTGGACCAGCGAGGGCCACCGCGTCGTCTACTGCCTGATCACCGACGGCGACGCGGGCGGCTTCGACGAGGAGATCACGCGCACCGACATGGCGTCGCTGCGCCGCGAGGAGCAGACCGCGGCCGCCGGCATCCTCGGGGTCGACGAGCTGCACTTCCTCGGCTGGCCCGACGGCCGCCTCTACGTCACCCACGAGCTGCGTCGCGACCTCAGCCGCGTGATCCGGCAGGTGCGCCCCGACCGCGTCGTCACCCAGTCCCCGACGCGCAACCTGCGCTCGATGTACGGCAGCCACCCCGACCACACCGCCGCCGGCGAGGCCGCGATGTGCGCGGTCTACCCCGACGCCCGCAACCCCTTCGCCCACCCCGAGCTCCTCGCCGAGGAGGGCCTGGCGGCGCACACGGTCAGCGAGGTCTGGATCACGCACATGGGCGAGGGCGCCGACCACTACGTCGACACCACCGACGCCTTCGACCGCAAGGTCGAGGCCCTCCGGGCGCACAAGAGCCAGACCGCGCACATGGACGACCTGCGCGGCCGCATGTGGGGCTGGGGCCGCTCGCAGGCCAAGGCGGCCGGCTTCGAGGCCGAGCGCACCGCCGAGGGCTACGTGGTGCTCGACACGAGGTGACCGACGCGACGGCACCGCCGGTTTACGGCGGGTAGTCGAACGCCGATCCTGGACGTGCACCGTGGGGACGACGCCGCCCCCGCCGACGCACCAGCGGCCGTCCCTCGCCGGGACGCCGCACCGCGCCGGCCGGACCGGCCGTCTCGCTCCACCGGGGCTGTCGTCCACCAGCCGGCGTCGCTCCCCGGGCGTGAAGGAGACAGACGATGAGCGACATCCGGTGGCTGGGCAACCGCGTGACCCTCCAGGACATCGCGGGCACCGACCTCACCTACGTGCAGTGGCGACGCCCCTGGCACGGCTCGCTGCGGGGCTACGTCGTGCTCGGGTCGGAGGAGCTCGCCCTCGTCGAGGCCGCCGTCGAGGACGCGGCAGCCGGGCGTCGCGACCACCCGCAGCTCGACGCCGCGGGCCGGCCGACCGACCTCGAGGCGTTTCTCGCCGACGTCCTCGGCCGCCGCCCGGGCAACCCGGCGGCGCCGGCGGACGCAGCCTCCTGACGCCTCCTCGCTGAGGATGCTTCGGTTTCCGAAGCATTCTGCTGGCTCGTCGCGGTCGGGGACGGAGCTCCCGCTCTCGTCCTGTGCGGATGCTTCGGATCTCGAAGCGTTCTGCTGGCTCGGCGCGCCGAGAGGCCGAGAGGCCGCGCTCGTCCCGTGCGGATGCTTCGGTTTCCGAAGCATCTCGCTGATGCTTCGCCGCCAGGGGCGAAGGTCCCGCGACCGAATTCCGGGCACCTCTCGCGAACCGCACCCGGCCCGACGTCGCCCGCTCTACCGTCCGGCACGGAGGACGGAGGGGCCGGTGGACGAGGTGGACGAGCGGGCGCTGGCGGAACGGCAGCGGCGGGAGGATCGGCGCTGGCCCGCGTCGGCGCTGGTCGATCGCCTGGCCCCGGCGCTGCGGCGCCACCAGCACGAGCTCGCGCGGCTCCTCGGCCTGCGGGAGGTCGAGCTCGCCTGCCTGCAGCTCGTCGACCGCCCGCGGGGGATCGCGATGACGGCGCTCGCCGAGCGGCTGGGCCTCAGCCGGGCGGCGGCGACGGCGGTGGTCGACGGGCTCGTGGCGAGGGAGCGCGCGGAGCGGTGGGAGGACCGCGACGACCGCCGGCGGGTGCGGGTCGGCGCGACCGCTCCGCCGGGAGCGACGGCACGGTGGCGGCGCCTCACGGACGACCTGGCGGCACGGCAGGACGGGTTCACCGACGACGAGCTGCGGGTGGTCGGGCGCTGGATCGCCGGGATGGCCGACGAGCTGCACGGGCGCGCCGGGGACCTGACCATCGCGCGGGCCGGCCGGGAGGAGCTCGCACGGCGGCGGTCCGGGCGGACGCGCCGGGTGCGCTAGCCCCGGCGCGGCGTCCAGGCGACACGCCGTGACACGCCACGGACACGCCGTGCGACACGCCGAGACCACCCATCCGGGTGCACGCCCGACAGCCGGACGGACGCGCCTACGCTGGACCCATCATGGCCGACCCGCAGACGTACCGACCTGCCCCCGGGAGCATCCCGGAGGCGCCCGGTGTGTACCGCTTCTCCGACGAGACCGGGCGGGTCATCTACGTCGGCAAGGCCAAGAGCCTGCGCAGCCGGCTCAACTCGTACTTCGCGGACGTGGCGGGCCTGCACCCGCGCACGCGACGCATGGTCACCACCGCCGCGGCCGTCCAGTGGACCGTCGTGCACACCGAGGTCGAGGCCCTCCAGCTCGAGTACAACTGGATCAAGGAGTACGACCCGCGGTTCAACGTCCGGTACCGGGACGACAAGACCTACCCGGTGCTCGCGGTGACGCTGAACGAGGAGTACCCCCAGCTCCGGGTCTACCGGGGGCCGCGCAAGAAAGGCGTGCGGTACTTCGGTCCCTACGCCCACGCCTGGGCGATCCGCGAAACGGTCAAGCTGCTCACGCGGGTGTTCCCCGCGCGCGTCTGCTCGACCGGGGTGTTCAAGCGCCACGGCCAGATCGGCCGGCCGTGCATGCTCGGCTACATCGACAAGTGCTCGGCGCCCTGCGTCGGGCGGGTCAGCGCCGAGGAGCACCGGCAGATCGTGCTCGACTTCTGTGACTTCCTCGCCGGGCACACCGACCAGCTGATCGGCCGCATCGAGAAGGACATGCAGGTCGCGGCGGCCGAGATGGACTTCGAGCGCGCCGCCCGCCTGCGCGACGACGCGGGCGCGCTCAAGCGCGTGGTCGAGAAGCAGGCCGTGGTGCTCGGCGACGGCACCGACGCGGACGTCGTCGCCTTCGCCACCGACGAGCTCGAGGCCGCGGTGCAGGTGTTCCACGTCCGCGGCGGGCGGGTCCGGGGCCAGCGGGGCTGGGTCGTCGAGACCGAGGCCGACAGCGACGTCCCCGCGCTCGTCGAGCAGTTCCTGGCGCAGTTCTACGGCGAGCAGGCCGACCTCGCGGGCTCCGCCGACGACGCCGTGCAGCCGGTGCCGCGCGAGGTGCTCGTCCCGGCGATGCCGCCCGACGCCCACGCGCTCTCGCAGTGGCTCTCGGACCTGCGCGGCTCGCGGGTCTCGCTGCGCGTGGCCCAGCGCGGCGACAAGCGCACGCTCGCCGAGACCGTCCAGCGCAACGCCGCCGAGGAGCTGACCCGCCACAAGCTCCGCCGCGCCGGCGACCTCACCGCCCGCAGCGCGGCGCTCGAGGAGCTCCAGGAGCAGCTCGGCCTCGACACCGCGCCCCTGCGCATCGAGTGCACCGACGTCTCGCACGTGCAGGGCTCCGACGTCGTCGCGAGCCTCGTCGTGTTCGAGGACGGGCTGGCCAAGAAGGCCGACTACCGGCGCTACGCCATCCGCGGTGGCGCGGAGGGCGGCGACGTCGCGGCGATCGCGGAGGTGGTGCGGCGCCGGTTCGCGCGCTACCTCAAGGAGACCGCGGAGGAGGCGCCCGACCACACCGACACCGCCTGCGCGGGCGAGACCAGCGACGGCGCGCCGGCGAGCGGCGAGGTGGGGCCCACCGACGGCCCGCTGCCGGGCATCGACCCGCTCACCGGGCGGCCCCGCAAGTTCGCCTACCCGCCCAACCTGCTCGTGGTCGACGGCGGCGCGCCCCAGGTGGCCGCGGCCGCCGAGGTGCTGGGCGACCTGGGCATCACCGACGTCGCCGTGGTCGGGCTGGCCAAGCGCCTCGAGGAGGTCTGGCTGCCCGGCGAGGAGGACCCCGCGATCCTCCCGCGCAACTCCGAGGCGCTCTACCTGCTCCAGCGGATCCGCGACGAGGCCCACCGGTTCGCGATCACCTACCACCGCCAGAAGCGCTCGACCCGCATGACGGCGTCGGCGCTGGACGGCGTGCCCGGGCTGGGCGAGGCCCGGCGCGCGGCGCTGATCAAGCACTTCGGCTCGGTGAAGAAGCTGAAGGCGGCGTCGGTCGAGGACGTCATGGAGGTGCCCGGCGTCGGTCGGCGCACCGCGGAGGCGGTCCTGACCGCGCTGGACGACGGGGGGACGCCATGACCGGACGTGCGGAGATCCCCGCGCACCCGGGCGGGATCGAGGTCGCGATCGTGTCCGGGCTCTCGGGCGCCGGACGCAGCACGGCGGCGAAGGTGCTCGAGGACCTGGGCTGGTTCGTCGTCGACAACCTCCCGCCGGAGCTGATCGAGACGATGGTGGACCTGGGCGCCCGGTCGTCGGGCCAGGTCACGCGCATCGCCGTGGTGATGGACGTGCGCAGCCGCGCGTTCACCACCGACCTCGGCGACGTGATCAAGGAGCTGGACGCGCGCGGGCACCGCCCGCGCGTGCTGTTCCTCGACGCGTCCGACGCGGTGCTCATCCGGCGCTTCGAGGCCAACCGCCGCTCGCACCCGCTGCAGGGCGACGGGCGGCTCTCCGACGGCATCCGCGCCGAGCGCGAGCTGCTCGCCCCGCTGCACGACCAGGCCGACCTCGTCGTCGACACCTCGAACCGCTCGGTGCACCAGCTGCGCGCGGCCATCGAGAGCGCGTTCGGCGACACCTCGGCCGACGTCGGGCACAGCGTCACCGTCGTCTCGTTCGGCTACAAGCACGGGCTGCCGCCCGACGCCGACCTCGTCGTCGACATGCGCTTCCTGCCCAACCCGCACTGGATCCCCGAGCTGCGCGAGCACGACGGCCGCGAGGAGGTCGTGCGCGACTACGTCCTCTCCCAGGAGGGCGCCGAGGAGTTCCTCGAGCGCTACCTCGAGCTGCTGCGCCTCGTCGGCGCCGGCTACCGGCGCGAGGGCAAGCGCTACCTCACCGTCGCCGTGGGCTGCACCGGCGGCAAGCACCGCAGCGTCGCGATCGCCGAGGAGCTCGCCCGGCGCATGGAGCGCGGCGAGGACGGCGGCGGCGTGCGGGTGACGGTGTCGCACCGGGACGTGGGGCGCGAGTGAGCGGCCCCCTCGGCGGTGACCCGCCGCGGCCGCTGCGCGCGGTCGCCCTCGGCGGCGGTCACGGGCTGCACGCGACGCTGTCCGCGCTGCGGCGGCTGACCGACGACATCACCGCGGTCGTGGTCGTCGCCGACGACGGGGGCTCGTCGGGGCGGATTCGCCGCGAGCTGGACATGCTCCCGCTGGGCGACCTGCGCATGGCCCTCGGCGCGCTCGCCGGGCAGCAGGACCCGGGTCCGGTGAACACCCTGTGGCAGCGGCTCTTCGAGCACCGCTTCGGCGGGCACGGCGCGCTGGCCGGGCACGCCGTCGGCAACCTCGTGCTCGCCGGGCTGCTGGAGGTCCTCGACGACCCGGTGGCCGCCCTGGACCAGGCCTGCCACGTCCTCGGCGTGCGCGGGCGGGTGCTGCCGATGAGCCCGCAGCCGGTGGACATCGAGGCGGACGTGACCGGCATCCGCGGCCCCGCCGGCGGTGACCAGGACCGCGACGTCGCCCACCGCATCCGGGGCCAGGTCGCGGTGGCCACGACACCGGGCAAGGTGCAGCAGGTGCGCCTGGACCCGCGCCGGCCCAAGGCGTGCCCGGAGGCGTGCGACGCGCTGCGCGCCGCGGACCTCATCACGCTCGGGCCGGGCTCCTGGTTCTCCAGCGTCCTGCCCCACCTGCTCGTCCCCGAGCAGTTCACCGCGCTGGTGGAGAGCGAGGCCCGCAAGGTCCTCGTCCTCAACCTCGCGCCGCAGCCGGGTGAGACCGGCGGCTTCTCGCCGGAGCAGCACCTCGAGGTGCTCGCGGCGCACGCCCCGCGGCTGCGCCTCGACGTCGTCGTCGCCGACGAGGGCGCCGTGCCGGAGCCCGACCGGCTGCGCCGCGGCGCCGAGGCCTTCGGCGCCGAGACGCTGCTGACCACCGTCGGCGCCACCGACGGCAGCCCCCGTCACGACCCCGAGGCCCTCGCCGAGGCCCTGGCCACCGCCGCGCACCACCGCGCCCCGCGCCGCGAGCCCTCGGGCACCGCGGCCCCCGGGTCAGCCGGTGCCGACGGCGGCCCCGACCCTGCCCGCCCGCACCAGGAGGAGGACCGAAGGTGGCCATGACCGCTGCGGTCAAGGACGAGCTCAGCCGGCTCGCGGTGACCAAGACGTGCTGCCGCCGCGCCGAGGTGGCAGCCCTGCTGCGCTTCGGGGGCGGCCTGCACATCGTCGGCGGCCGCGTCGTCGTCGAGGCCGAGCTCGACACCGGCTCCGCGGCCCGCCGCCTGCGGGGGGAGATCCACGACCTCTACGGACACAACCCCGAGGTCCACGTCCTCTCGCAGGGCGGCCTGCGCAAGGGCACCCGTTACGTCGTGCGCGTCGCCGCCGACGGCGACTCGCTGGCCCGCCAGACCGGGCTGCTCGACCCGCGCGGGCGCCCGGTGCGCGGGCTGCCGCCGCAGGTCGTCTCCGGCGGGGTGTGCGACGCCGAGGCCGCGTGGCGCGGGGCGTTCCTCGCCCACGGCTCGCTGACCGAGCCCGGGCGCAGCTCCGCGCTGGAGATCACGTGCCCGGGCATGGAGGCGGCGATGGCGCTGGTCGGCGCCGCCCGCCGGCTCGGGGTGGTGGCCAAGGCCCGCGAGGTGCGGGGCGCCGACCGGGTGGTCGTGCGGGACGGCGACGCGATCGGCGCGCTGCTGACCCGGCTCGGCGCGCACACCTCGGTGCTGGCCTGGGAGGAGCGCCGCATGCGCCGCGAGGTGCGGGCGACGGCCAACCGCCTGGCCAACTTCGACGACGCCAACCTCCGGCGCTCGGTCAAGGCCGCGGTCACGGCCACGGCGCGCGTGAACCGGGCGCTGGAGCTGCTCGGCGAGGAGGTCCCCGACCACCTCGTGCAGGCCGGGCGCCTGCGCGTGGAGCACGAGCAGGCGTCGCTCGAGGAGCTCGGGCAGCTCGCCGAGCCGCCGATGACCAAGGACGCGGTGGCCGGGCGCATCCGCCGGCTGCTCGCGATGGCCGACAAGAAGGCCAAGGACATGCGCGTCCCCGACACCTCGTCGGTGGTCACCGAGGAGATGTCCGAGCTCGCCGACCGCTGACGTGACGTCCTCCGCGCGACCCGGACGGCGGGGCCGGATTCGTTAGGGTGGCGGCCCCACGGGGAACGCGGTCCACCGAGCGCAGCGCGGCGCAGGACCTCGGCACGACCGACGCACGAGAGGCAGGGCGAGGCGCAGTGACGATCCGCATCGGGATCAACGGGTTCGGTCGCATCGGACGCAACGTGTTCCGCGCGCTGGAGAAGCAGCGCGCGGCGGGGACCGCCGACATCGAGGTGCTCGCGGTCAACGACATCACCGACAACAAGACGCTCGCGCACCTGCTGCGCTACGACTCGGTGCACGGGCGCTTCGACGGCACCGTCGAGTACACCGACGACGCCCTCATCGTCAACGGCACCACGGTCAAGGCCTACGCGGAGAAGGACCCGGCGGACCTGCCCTGGGGCGACCTCGGCGTCGACGTGGTGATCGAGTCCTCGGGCATCTTCACCGACGCCGACTCGGCCGGGAAGCACCTCAAGGCCGGCGCCAAGAAGGTCGTCATCTCCGCGCCCGCCAAGGGCGAGGACCTCACGGTCGTCATGGGCATCAACGACTCGGCCTACGACGGCAGCCAGAACATCCTGTCCAACGCCTCGTGCACCACCAACTGCGTCGCGCCGATGCTCAAGGTGCTCAACGACGCGTTCGGCGTCGAGACCGGCTTCATGTCGACGATCCACGCCTACACCGGCGACCAGCGCGTCCACGACGCCCCGCACAAGGACCTGCGCCGCGCCCGCGCCGCCGCGGTCAACATCATCCCCACCACCAGCGGGGCCGCCGAGGCCACGGCGCTGGCGCTGCCCGCCCTCGAGGGCAAGGTCACCGGCATGGCGTACCGCGTGCCGGTCAGCGACGGCTCGGTCACCGACCTCACCGCCACGCTGAACACGGACGTCACCGTCGAGTCGATCAACGCCGCCTTCAAGGAGGCCGCCGAGGGCGAGCTCTCGGGCGTGATGGTCTACACCGAGGACCCGATCGTCTCCACCGACATCGTCGGCGAGGCCGCGTCGTGCACCTTCGACGCCGGCATGACCAAGGTGCTCGGCAACCGCACCGTGAAGATCGTCGGCTGGTACGACAACGAGTGGGGCTACTCCAACCGCGTCGTGGACCTCACCACCCTCGTCGGTTCGAAGCTCTGACCGCGGGATGAAGACCCTCGACGACCTGATCGCCGACGGGGTGCAGGACCGCTTCGTCCTGCTGCGGGCCGACCTCAACGTGCCCCTCGACGGCTACACCATCAGCGACGACGGGCGCATCCGCGCGGCGCTGCCGACCATCACGCGCCTGGCCGGGGCCGGCGCGAAGGTGCTGGTCGTGGCCCACCTGGGCCGTCCGAAGGGCGGCGAGCCGCCCGGCCGCGACCGGCTGTCGACGCTCTCACCGGTGGCGGGGCGTCTCGGCCAGCTCCTCGACCAGCGGGTCTCGCTGGCCGAGGACGTGGTCGGCGAGTCCGCTCGCGGCGTCGCCGAGGGTCTGCGCGCCGGCGGCGTGGCGATGCTGGCCAACGTGCGCTGCGACCCGCGGGAGACCGGCACCGACCGCGAGCGCGACCACCTGGCCACGGAGCTCGCGGAGCTGGTGCCCAGCCAGGATCCTTCACGGGCGAGCGCGTTCGTCTCCGACGGCTTCGGGGTGGTCCACCGCGAGCAGGCGTCGGTGGTCGAGGTGGCCCGCAAGCTCCCGGCCTACGGCGGCGACCTCGTCGCCCGCGAGACCGAGGTGCTGCGCCGGCTCGTCGGCGACCCGGACCGGCCGTACGTCGTGATCCTCGGCGGGTCGAAGGTCTCCGACAAGCTCGGGGTGCTGTCGAACCTGCTGCCGACCGTCGACCGGCTGCTGGTGGGCGGGGCGATGTGCTTCACGTTCCTCGCCGCGCAGGGCCACGACGTCGGCGGCTCGAAGACCGAGTCCGACCAGGTCGACACCTGCCGCGACCTGCTCGAGCGCTACGCCGAGAAGCTCGTGCTGCCCACCGACGTCGTCGTCGCGAGCGAGTTCTCCGCCGACGCGGAGACGCGCACGGTGGCGGTCACCGAGATGCCCGAGGGCTGGATGGGCCTCGACGTGGGCCCCGAGACGGTGTCGGCGTTCGGCGCCGCGCTCGACGGGGCGGCGACGGTGTTCTGGAACGGGCCGATGGGCGTGTTCGAGATGGCGCCGTTCGCGGCAGGCACGACGGGCGTCGCGGAGGCCGTGGCGGCCAGCAGCGCGTTCAGCGTGATCGGCGGCGGCGACTCGGCGTCGGCCATCCGCGCGGCGGGGCTCGACGAGAACCGCTTCGGCCACATCTCGACCGGCGGCGGCGCGTCGCTGGAGTTCCTCGAGGGCCACGTCCTGCCCGGTATCGCCGTCCTCGAGGAGTCGTCCTGATGGCCCGCAAGCCGCTCATCGCGGGCAACTGGAAGATGAACCTCAACCACCTCGAGGCCATCGGCGTCACCCAGAAGCTCGCGTTCGCCCTGCCCGGCAAGTACTACGACGTGGTGGACGTGGCGGTGCTGCCGCCGTTCACCGACCTGCGCAGCGTGCAGACCCTCGTCGACGCCGACGCCATGCCGATCACCTACGGCGGCCAGGACCTCTCCCCGGAGGACTCCGGGGCGTTCACCGGCGACGTCTCGGGCGCGATGCTCGCGAAGCTCGGCTGCTCGTGGGTCGTCGTCGGGCACTCCGAGCGGCGCACGGTGCACGGCGAGGACGACGCGCTGGTCAACCGCAAGGTGCGCGCGGCGCTGCGCCACGGCCTCACGCCGATCCTGTGCCTGGGGGAGGGCGAGGACGTCCGCGAGGCGGGCGACCACGTCCCGTACTGCACCGGGCAGCTCGACGCGGCGCTCGAGGGGCTGGGCGACGACGAAGTCGCGACGATCGTGCTCGCCTACGAGCCGGTGTGGGCGATCGGCACCGGCAAGTCCGCGGGCGTCGCCGACGCCCAGGAGGTGTGCCACGCGCTGCGCGAGCGGCTGCGCGAGCAGCACGGCGCCGGGGTCGCGGGCGCGGTGCGCATCCTCTACGGCGGCTCGGTGAAGTCGGACAACGTCGCCGACCTCGTGAAGAGCGACGACGTCGACGGCGCACTGGTGGGCGGCGCGAGCCTGGACCCGGAGGGGTTCGCCGAGCTCTGCGCCCTGGCCGCCGGGGGCCCTTTGCCCTAGCGGGCTCCCCATCGGCGTGCTGAGTTGGACGCTCGTCCGTGCCCGAGCACGGACGAGCGCTCACACCCGGTCACGACTCGTGGGAGGGCCTCACCGGGATGTCCGACGGGCGGGGTATCGTCCTCCCTACGCACCGATCCCGCACGCCGGGACGGTCAGAGCCCCGTCCGCCCGGCCGGGGTCGGCACCCGGAGGTCACGGACACCGACATGCGACTGTTCCTGGACATCCTGCTCATCGCGTCCAGCGTGCTGCTGGTGCTGCTGGTGCTGCTGCACCGCGGGCGTGGCGGCGGGCTGTCGTCGCTGTTCGGCGGTGGCGTCCAGTCGAGCCTCGCGGGGTCGAGCGTCGTCGAGAAGAACCTCGACCGCCTGACCCTGTTCGTGGGGGCCATCTGGCTGATCTCGATCGTCGGCACGGGGCTGCTCGTCAAGATCGAAGGCTGACGGGCGGCCCGGAGTCCGGGCCGCCCCTGGACGGGAGGTACTCCGGCGATGGCGACTGGCAACGCGATCCGAGGCACCCGCGTGGGCTCGGGGCCCATGGGGGAGTCCGAGCGCGGGGAGAGCGCGGCGCGCACGATCGTCTCCTTCTGGTGCTCGAACGGCCACGAGACCCGCCCGTCCTTCGCCGTCGACGCCGAGATCCCCACGAGCTGGGACTGCCCGCGCTGCGGCCTGCCGGCCAACACCGACGAGAAGAACCCGCCGCCGGCGAAGCGCACCGAGCCCTACAAGACCCACCTCGCGTACGTGAAGGAGCGGCGCTCCGACGCCGACGGCGAGGCCCTGCTCGACGAGGCGCTGGCGAAGTTGCGCGCGAAGCGCGGCGAGAGCTGAGAGCGCTGGCATGATCCCGGGCCATGGTGGCCCCGGCGATCGATACACGGTTCTCGCTCTCCCAGTCCGAGCTCCCGACGGCGTGGTTCAACGTCGCGCCGCACCTCGCGACGCCGCTCGACCCCCCGCTGCACCCGGCGACCCGCGAGCCCGTCGGCCCTGACGACCTCGCGCCGCTGTTCGCGCAGGAGCTCATCGGCCAGGAGATGTCGGCCGACCCGTGGATCGACATCCCGGGCGAGGTCCTCGACGTCCTGCGGCTCTGGCGGCCCACACCGCTGGTGCGCGCCCGGCGGCTCGAGGCCGCCCTGGGCACGCCCGCGCGCATCTACTTCAAGGACGAGTCGGTCTCGCCCGCCGGCTCCCACAAGCCGAACTCGGCGGTGCCGCAGGCGTTCTACAACAAGCGCGAGGGCATCACGCGCCTGTCCACCGAGACCGGCGCGGGCCAGTGGGGCACGGCGCTGTCGTTCGCGTGCGCCCAGTTCGACCTCGAGTGCGCGGTCTACATGGTGCGCCGCAGCTTCGAGCAGAAGCCCTACCGCAAGGTCATCATGGAGACCTGGGGCGGGACGGTCGTGCCGTCGCCGATCGACGACCCGTCGCACCCCGGCTCGCTGGGCGCCGCGATCTCCGACGCGGTCCGCGACGCCGTCGGCCGCGACGACACCCACTACGCGCTGGGCTCCGTGCTCAACCACGTGCTGCTGCACCAGACGGTGATCGGCCTCGAGGCCCAGCAGCAGCTCGCGAACGCGGGGGAGACCCGTCCGGACGTGGTGATCGCTCCCTGCGGCGGCGGCTCGAACCTCGGCGGCATCGCGCTGCCGTTCCTGCCCGACCCCGCGGTGCGCCTGCTCGCCGCCGAGCCCGCCTCGTGCCCGACCCTGACGCAGGGCACCTACGAGTACGACTTCGGCGACGTCCAGGGCCTCACCCCGCTGATGAACATGTACACGCTGGGCCACGGCTTCGTGCCGCCCGGCATCCACGCCGGCGGCCTGCGCTACCACGGCGACTCACCGATCATCTCCAAGCTGGTGCACGAGGGCCGCATGGAGGCGGTGGCGCACCGCCAGCGCGCGGTGTTCGAGGCCAACGTGCTGTTCGCCCGCGTCGAGGGCAAGCTCCCGGCGCCCGAGGCCGGCCACGGCATCGCGTCGGTGATCCAGGAGGCCCACGACGCGACGCAGAAGGGCGAGGACCGCGTGATCCTCTTCAACTACTGCGGCCACGGCCTGCTCGACCTCGCCGCCTACGAGGAGTACCTCGCGGGCGACCTCGTCGACGAGCCGACGAGCTGACCGTCCCCGGTTGTGCCTCAGCCCGTGGTGCCGATCCGTCGTGGTTCGGCTGGGCCGTCTGGGTGGCGTGGCCCTTGCGCCCTGGCTGGTGTCGCGCAGCGGGTTGTCGGCAAGTGTGATCTCGGTCACCGTGGTGATCCGGCGAGGACGGCGGCGAAGAGGGATCGAGATGACGGACGAGAAGCAGATCGAGGTCAGGCGGGTCGTCCAGGCGCCGCCTGATCGGGTCTTCGCGCTGGTCTCGGACCCGAAGCAGCAGCAGGTCATCGACGGGTCCGGAATGTTGCAGGGGACCACCAGTGGTCCGGTCACCGCCGCGGGCCAGGTGTTCACCATGGAGATGTGCCGGGACGATCTCGGTCCGTGGCGGACGATCAACACCGTGACCGAGTTCGAACCCGGAACCGTCATCGGATGGGCGCCCGACCTCGACCGCTCTCACGAGTGCCAGGTGGCTCAGATGCTCGCCACCGTCACCACCGGCGGACACACCTACGCGTACGGCCTGCACGGAACCACCGAGGGGACCGAGGTCCGGCTGGTCTATGACTGGTCGGGGGTCACCGACCCGGACTTCGAGGCGCTCTGTCCGTTCGTGAGCCGGGAACAGTTGGTGAACACGCTCGACCGGTTGGCCGACGCGGTCCGACCCGCGGCGGCGCGGACGTCCGACGATTCGTGATCAGAAGTGCAGGAGTGCTCCTCACGCTCCTCACGCTGCTCACGACGACGATTCTGTCGGCGTGTGCCGATGCCGCCCCGGCGCCCCACGGACCCGTGCCCGCCGCGCCCGATCCCCCGCCGGGGATGCGGGTGATCGCCACCGGCCTGGCCGCCCCCTGGGAGTTGACCTGGGGCCCGGACGGCTGGCTGTGGGTCACCGAGAAGGTCGGCAAGCGCGTCGACCGGATCAACCCGGCGGACGGCAGGCGGACGGTGGCGCTGACCGTTCCGGACGTCGCGGCGAGCGGCGCGCAGGACGGCCTGCTCGGGCTCGCCTTCGCCGGCGAGTCGGCGTTCGTCGCCTACTCCTACAACGTCGCCCCGCCTCCAGGTGAGGACCTGCGCGGCAAGATCGTCCGATACCACCGCGACCCGGGAGGCAGCCTCTCGGCGCCCCTCGACGTGCTGAGCGGGCTCCCCGCCAGCCACGACCACAACGCCGGACGTCTGGTCGTCGGACCGGACCAGGAGCTCTACTACTCGGTGGGCGACCTGGGGAACAACCAGTTCGACCGGTCCTGCGAGCCCATCCGGTCCCAGGACCTCCCGACGGCGCAGCAGGTCGCCGCCAGGGATTGGAGCGCCTACGTGGGCAAGATCCTCCGCATCGATCTCGACGGCTCCGTCCCACCCGGCAACCCGGTGCTCCAGGGCGTGCGCAGCCACGTCTTCACCTACGGGCACCGCAATCCCCAGGGCCTGGTCGTGGGACCCGGGGGCCGGCTGTTCTCCGACGAGCACGGGCCCAAGAGCGACGACGAGATCAACCTGCTGCGAGCCGGAGGGAACTACGGCTGGCCGTTCGTCGTCGGCTTCCAGGACGGGCAGGCCTACCAGTACGCCGACTGGTCGGGTGCTCCCGACTGCGCCCAGCTCGCCTACGACGACGACGCGGAGCCGTCCAGCGTCCCGCGCGGTCCCACCGAGGTGGCCTGGATCGGCCCGGACTACGTCGAGCCGCTCAAGACCCTGTACACGGTGCCCACCGGCTACAACTTCCAGGACCCGGCCTGTAGCCAGTCCGACTTCTACCTCTGCTGGCCCTCGATCGCCCCGGCGAGCCTCGACTACGTCCCCGCGGACGCGCCCGATCCCCTCGTGGCCAACGCGCTCCTCGTGCCGGCGCTGAAGACCGGCTCGGTATTCGTCTTCAAGCTGACCGGTGACGGCGGCTCCGTCCAGGGCGACACCACCCAGCTGTTCCGCACGCAGAACCGCTACCGCGACGTCGCCCTCAGCCCCGATCGCACCCGGCTCTACGTCGCCACCGACAGCGACGGCCCCGCCGGACCCCAGTCCGGCTCCCACACCGGTGCCCTGGCCAATCCCGGCTCGGTGCTCGAGTTCCCGCTGACGGTCTCACCGGCGGTGGGTGGGTGATCTCCACCAGCTGCGGCCATCCCGCGTGTGGGCGGGCGAGGGGCGCCCGTTCCCGGAACGCGGCCCGCGCGCAGGGTTCCGGCGAGCGGGAGAGTCGTCGCGGCCGGGCGCGGCGCGTGGTGGGGTCGCCACCGTGAGCGATGTCAGCACCGTCAGCAACGTGCGCGAGGCGTCCCTGGCGGTGCTGCGCCGCCACGGCATCACGACGATCTTCGGCAACCCGGGCTCCACCGAGCTGCCGATGTTCCGCGACTTCCCCGACGACTTCCGCTACGTGCTCGGGCTGCAGGAGTCCGTCGCGGTGGGGATGGCCGACGGCTTCGCCCAGGCCACCGGGCGGGCCGCGCTGGTGAACCTGCACTCCGCCGCCGGGGTCGGCCACGGCCTGGGCAACGTGTTCACCGCGTTCCGCAACCGCACGCCGCTCGTGCTCGTCGCCGGCCAGCAGGCGCGGTCCCTGCTGGTCGGCGAGCCGTTCCTGTTCGCCGAGCGTCCGGTCGAGTTCCCCGAGCCCTACGTCAAGTACAGCCGCGAGCCCGCGCGCGCCGCCGACGTCCCCGCCACCCTGGCCCGCGCGATCCACGTCGCCACGACGCCGCCGTGCGGGCCGGTGCTCGTGTCGGTGCCCGTCGACGACTGGGACCGCCCCGCCGGCCCGGTCGCGGAGCACAGGGTGGCGGGCGCGGTCGCGGGCGACCCGGCGGCGCTGGCCGAGGTGGCCGATCAGCTCGCCGCGGCGGAGAGCCCGGTGTTCGTCGTCGGAGGCGAGGTGGACCGCGACGGGGCGTTCGACGACGTCGTCGCCCTCGCCGAGCGCCACGCCGCGCCGGTCCACGTCGCCCCGATGTCCCCGCGCTGCGGCTTCCCCGAGCGCCACCGCCTCTTCGCGGGCTTCCTGCCCGCCGCGCACGACGGCATCCGGGCCGCGCTGGACGGCCACGACCTCGTGCTGGTCCTGGGCTCACCGGTCTTCCCGTTCCACACCGAGGGCGCCGTCGAGGGCGACAGCGCCGTGCCCGACGGCACCGTGCTCGTCCAGCTCACCGAGGACCCCGCGCACGCCGCGTGGACCCCGGTCGGCACCTCGATCGTCACCGGGTTGCGGCACGGGGTGCGCGCGCTGCTGGACGGCCCGCCGCCGCCGGCCCGCCCGGAGCCATCGCCGCGGCCGGCCGCCGCGCGGGTCGCCGCCGACGACGTGATCACCGAGGAGCTGCTGCTCCAGACCCTCGCCGACCTCCGGCCCGCCGACTCCGTGGTCGTCGAGGAGGCCCCGGCCACCCGCGGCCCGATGCACGACCACCTGCCCTTCGACCGGCCGGCGAGCTTCTACAACTGCGCCAGCGGCGGCCTCGGCCACGGCCTGCCGGCCTCGGTGGGGATGGCGCTCGCCCGCAGCGAGAGGGTGGTGGCGCTCGTCGGCGACGGCTCGGCGATGTACGGGATCCAGGCCCTGTGGTCGGCCGCGCAGCTCGGGGTGCCGCTGACGATCGTCGTCGTGCACAACGCCCGCTACCGGGCCCTCGACCAGTTCGCCGAGCACTTCGGCATCACGAAGCCGGTGGGCACCGCGCTGCCCGGCCTGGACTTCGTCGCCCTCGCCGCCGGCCAGGGCGTGCCCGGTGTGCGCGTCGAACGCCCCGAGGAGCTCGAGCCGGCGCTCACCGAGGCGCTGAGCTCGCCGGGGCCGGTGGTGCTCGACGTCCTCGTCCGGTGATCAGCTGCGCACGACCACCACGGTGCACTCCGCGTGGATCACGGCGCTGAGCCCGACCGAACCGATGATCCGGCTGGCGAGGCCGCCGCGCCCGCGGTGCCCCACGACGAGGACCGCGGCCCCCTGCGAGTGGTGGATCAGCACCGTCGACGCCGGCCCCATGGCGATCTCGGCCTCGATGGCGGGCGGCTCGGGCGCGCCCCGGGCCCGCCGCGCGGCCACGACCTCGTCCACGATCGCCCGCACCTCCTGGGCCGCCGCGTCGTGCAGGACGCGGGCGTCGGGCAGGACGCCGTCGGCGGTGGTCCAGACGTCCGGGCCCGCGTAGGCCATCAGCGCCCGCAGGGGGACGTCGCGGCGTGCCGCCTCGTCCAGCCCGTACTCGAGCGCGGCCCGCGAGCCGTCGCTGCCGTCGACCCCGACGACGACGGCGCCCGGGGCGGTGGGGGAGGGCTCGGTCATGCCACACGCTCCTCGTGCCGGCGATCAGGATCCCCGATCATGCCACCGTGATCATGTTCCGCGGCTCGACCGGCGTGGACTTGATGACCGAGGTGACCGTCGAGGCGTGCTCCTGCCAGCCTTCGAGGACGCGGTCGAGGTCGGCGACGTCGCGGACCTGCACGCGCATGAGCAGGCAGTCCTCGCCGGTGATCTTGTGGCACTCGACGACCTCGGGCTGGCGGGCCGCGATCTGCTCGGCGATCTTGCCGTGCCCCAGGGCCGGGCGGACCCGCACCCAGGCGGCGATGGGGTAGCCGAGCGCCGCCGGGTCGACGTCGAGGCGGTAGCCCCGGATCACCCCGAGCCGCTCGAGGCGCTGCACCCGCTCGGTGACCGCCGGCGCCGACATCCCGATGCGCCGCCCGAGCGCCGACATGCTGAGTCGCGGGTCCTCGGCGAGCTCCGCGAGGATGCGCCGGTTGGTCTCGTCGAGCAGCTTGTCGTTCTCCAGGTTCGAGGGGGTGCGCACCCCTGAAGTCGTCGTCATGTCGCCACTATCCCCGTGAGATGTCCCTGGAGTCCAGGGGATCGGCCTTCGAGAATGGTGTCCACGGATCGAGGGAGGGGTGGGAACGATGGTGACCTTCTGGGGAGTGCTGGTGGTGCTGGGGTTCCTGGCGGTGGCGCGCTACGGCGCCGACACGCGCTCGGAGGCCGACCCGACGGGCCGCGACCCGGCATGGCCGGTGGTGCGGCACCCGCACACGGTGCGCGGGGACGCGGTGCTGCTGGGCGAGATCGCCCGCCGGATCGCGGCGCACCGCCGGCTGTGGGAGGCCTACGACGCGAGCCTGCGGCCGTGGGAGCGCGACCGGGACCTCACACGACGGTCGTGAGGGTCGGGCTACCGGTTCCGAGCGCGTCCCAGGCCTCGGCCAGGCGCGCGACCGCGTCGTCGAGCGCGTCGGGGGCCAGCGTGTAGGGCAGGCGCAGGTGCTGCTCGAAGGCCCCGCCGATGCCGAACCGGGGGCCCGCCGCGAGGTGCACACCGTGGCGGGCCGCCGCCTCGACCAGGGCGCTCGAGCGGGGCGCACCGAGGTCGACCCACAGGCTGAAGCCCCCGGGCGGCGACGGTGCGTGCCACTCGGGTAGGGCCGACGCCAGGGCCGCGCGCAGGTGGTCGCGGCGGTGGGCGAACAGGGCGCGGCCCGTCGCGACGATGTCGTCGAGGCGGTCGAGCAGGCCCACGGCGACGAGCTGTTCGAGCACCGGCGTGGCGATGTCGTCGGAGCTGCGGGCCGCCGCGATGCGCCGCAGCAGGGTGCGCGGGGCGCGCAGCCAGCCGATGCGCAGCCCGCCCCACACGGTCTTGGAGAGCGAGCCCGTGGTGATCACCGGGGTGCCGCCGCCCGCCGCCGCCGCGTACGCCCCGAGCGGCGGCGGACCGGGCGCGTCGAGCCACAGCTCGCGCAGGCAGTCGTCGACGACGATGGGGACGCCGTGGCGCCCGGCCGCCGCGACGACGGCCGCGCGGGCCTCGGCGCCCATCACCGCGCCGGTGGGGTTCTGGTGGTCGGCGACGAGGTAGGCCAGCGCCGGGGTGGAGGCGCGCATGGCCGCCGCGAGGGCCTCGACGTCCCAGCCCGGACGCCCGTCCCGCGGGTCCGCGGTCATCGCCACGGTCACCGGCCGCGCCGAGACGTGGCGCACGAGGTCGATGGCGCCCGGGTAGGTGGGCTGCTCGAGCAGCACCCGGTCGCCGGGACGCACGAGCGCGCGGGCGACGAGGGCGTGGGCGTGCTGGGCCCCGGCGGTCACCATGACCTCGTCGGGCGAGGTGTGCAGGCCCTGGTCGGTCAGGCGCCGGGCGATGCCCTCGCGCAGGACGGCGAGCCCGAGCACGTCGTAGCCCGTGCCGGCCAGGTGGGCGGGGAGCTCGGCGAGCGCCCGGGCGCCCGCCTCGGCCATGGCCTCCATCGGGGCCCACGGCGCGGCGTGCGCGAGGTCGATGACCTCGGGGCCGTCGGGTCGGCGGCCCGGCACCCAGCCGCCCATGGGGGCGAAGGGCGTGACGGGCGCGGTCGGCGCGGCCGTCGCCGCGGGGGTGGGCAGCGCCGTCCAGGTCCCCGAGCCGCGGCGCCGGAGCAGGTGGCCGGACTCGCGCAGGCGGTCGTACGCCGCGGCCACCGTGCCGCGCCCGACGCCGAGGGCGACGGCCAGCTCGCGCTCGCTGGGCACCCGCGTCCCGACCGCCAGGCGCCCGTCGCTCAGCAGCGAGGTGATCCGCGCGGCCAGGGCGCCGTGCGCCGCCTCGCCCGACCCGGCGGCGTCACGCCACCCGGTGAGCAGCCGCGCCAAGCCACCGGCACCCACGTGGTCGTCCACGGCCGGTGATTCTGCCACTTCTGCCAATCGTCCTGCCACTGCTCGTGAATTGGCCCTGGCAGGACCAGCCACCGGGGGCCACCGTGGAGGACACACCAGCCACTCCGGACGGAGGACCTCCCGTGGTCACCACCATCGCCCTGCTCGCCGTCGTCGTCGGCCTCGTGCTCGCCGTGCGCTACGGCGCCGACTCGCGCGGGACCGGCGACCCGACCGGGCGCGACCCCGCCTGGCCGTCGGCCCCGACCCGCGAGCACACGCCGGCCCGGGACCTGGCCGTCGTCCGCGCCGCGATCGCCCGCTGGGCGGCGCAGGTGCGGTGCTGGGAGCTCTTCGAGCGCTCGCTGCGCCCGTGGGAGGCCGCGCCGGTGGAGCCGCGCCGCTCGCACGCGTAGGCGACGGCGTCGGTGACGGGGCGCCTCAGAGCTGCGCCGCGGCCGCCTCGTCGAGCAACCACAGCGTCCGCTCGGTCCCGCGCAGGCCCGCGATCGGGACGTCGACCTCCGACGCCCCGGCGTGCGCCTGGGCGAGGACCTCGGCCTTGCCCTCGCCCGTGGCCACCAGCCACACCTCGCGGGCGTAGCGGGCGGCGGGCAGCGTCAGCGTGACGCGGGTCGGCGGCGGCTTGGGGCAGTCGCGCACCCCGACGACGCCGGCGGCGCCCGCGTGCACCGCGGGGGAGTCCGGGAACACCGAGAGCACGTGGCCCTCGGGCCCGCAGCCGGCGAGCAGCACGTCGAACGCGGGGATCGTGTCCCCACCCAGCCGTGCGGCGGCCGACGACAGCAGCTTGGCGTAGACGTCGGCGGCGAGGTCGGGGTCGCCGCCGCCGGCGTCCTCGGGCGCGTCCGCGGGGGGCATCGGGTGCACCCGGGCCGCGTCGAGGGGCAGCGCGTCGAGCAGGGCCTCGCGGGCCTGGGCGTCGTTGCGCTCGGCGTCCCCGGCGGCGACGAAGCGCTCGTCACCCCAGAACACCTCGACCGCGGCCCAGTCGACCTCGTCGCGCCGGGGCGACGACGCGACCTCGCGCAGCATCGCGATGCCCACCCCGCCGCCGGTGAGCACGACCGACGCGGTGCCGCGCGCCCGCTGGGCCGCGGCGAGCGCGCTGATCAGCCGGTCGGCGGCGTCGGCGGCGGTGGCGTCGGTGTCCGGCTGGACGAGGACCTCGACGGCGATCACGCGGTCACCTTCTTCGACGAACGGGTCCGCCCGGTCGGCATCGCCTCGATCGCCTCGGCGAAGATGTCGTCGGGGTCGAGGCGGCGCAGCTCCTCGGCCAGGCACTCCCGCGTGGTGCGCCGCGACAGGGCGACGCGGCGGTCCGGCTGGTCGGGCTGGGAGAGCACCGCGCTCTTCGCGTCGAGGCGGCGCAGCTCCACCGCGCCGCCCGGGCGCTCGAGGCGCACCGCGGAGATCTGGCCGCCCTGGCCGGGGACGTCCTCGGCGATCCGCGTGACCGGGCAGTTCAGCCGCGACGCCAGCCAGCCGGTGAGCAGGTCCGCCGAGGCCGAGTCGGATGCGCCGGCCACCGAGGCCCGGGTCACCGACTCGTGGGGCGGCTGGTCGAGGGCCGCGGTGAGCAGCGCACGCCAGCTCGTGATGCGGCTCCACGCCAGGTCGGTGTCGCCGGGGTGGTAGCGCTGGCGCAGCTTGTACAGCGCCTTCGACGGCGACCGCGCCGACGACACGTCGGTGATGCGCCGTCCCGCGACGTGGCCCACCGGGTCGTCCGCCGGCGACACCGGCGGCTCGCCCGGCCACCACGCGACGATCGGGGCGTCGGGCAGCAGCAGCGGCACGACGATGGCCCCGCCCTGGTCGGCCAGCGGCCCGTACATGCGCAGCACGATCACCTCGCTGGCGCCCGCGTCGCCGCCGATGCGGATCTGCGCGTCCAGCCGCGACGCCGCCCGCCGGACGCCGCGCGCCAGCACGAGCACGCGGCACGGGTGCTCGCGGCTCGCGTCGTTGGCGGCCTGGATCGCGGCCTCGGCCTCGGGCCCGTCCTCGGTGATGATCAGCAGGGTCAGCACCCGGCCGAGCGCCACCGCGCCAGCGCTCTCGCGCAGGTCGACCATCGTGCGGTTGACCGCCGACGTGTCCGTCGACGGGAGGTCGACGATCACAGGTCCCCCTCCGGGTTCACGGTCTCCTCCAGGTGCGTCCGGTGCGCTCGAGCAGGACGTCGGCCGACGGTGGGCCCCAGGTGCCGGCGGCGTAGCTGTCCGGCGAGCCCTCGCGGTGCCACTTCTCGATCACGGGGTCGAGGATGCGCCAGGACAGCTCGACCTCGGTGTTGGTGGGGAACAGCGACGGCTCGCCGAGCAGGACGTCGAGCAGCAGGCGCTCGTAGGCCTCGGGGGAGGCCTCGGTGAACGCCGTGCCGTAGCCGAAGTCCATCGTGACGTCGCGGACCTCCATGCCCGAGCCCGGTACCTTCGACCCGAACCGCAGCGTGACGCCCTCGTCGGGCTGCACGCGCACGACCAGCGCGTTCTGGCCGAGCTCCTCGGTCATGGTCTGGTCGAACGGCAGGTGCGGGGCCCGCTTGAACACGACGGCGATCTCGGTGACGCGCCGCCCGAGGCGTTTGCCGGTGCGCAGGTAGAACGGCACGCCGGCCCAGCGCCGCGTGTTCACCTCGCAGGTGATCGCCGCGTAGGTCTCGGTGACCGAGTCGGCGGGGAAGCCCTCCTCCTGCTGCAGGCCCTTGACCTCGGTCGAGCCCTGCCACCCGCCGGCGTACTGCCCGCGCGCGGTGGTCTCGTCCAGCGGCTCGGCCAGCTTCACGGCCGAGAGGACCTTGATCTTCTCCTCGCGCAGGTCGTCGGGGGAGAAGGAGACGGGCTCCTCCATCGCCGTCAGCGCGAGCAGCTGCAGCAGGTGGTTCTGGATGACGTCGCGGGCCGCACCGATGCCGTCGTAGTAGCCCGCGCGGCCCCCGACGCCGATGTCCTCGGCCATCGTGATCTGCACGTGGTCGACGTGGTGGGCGTTCCAGATCGGCTCGAACAGCTCGTTGGCGAAGCGCAGGGCCAGCAGGTTCTGGACGGTCTCCTTGCCGAGGTAGTGGTCGATCCGGAAGACCGCGTCCTCGGGGAAGACGTCGTTGACGATCGCGTTGAGCTCCTGCGCCGAGCGCAGGTCGTGGCCGAACGGCTTCTCGATCACCACGCGGCGCCACACGTCGCCCTCGTCGTCGGCGAGGCCCGAGCGCGAGAGCTGCTTGCACACGATGGGGAACGCCGAGGGCGGGATCGACAGGTAGAAGGCGTGGTTGCCGCCCGTGCCGCGCTCGGCGTCGAGCTCGGCGACGCACGTGGCGAGCCGGTCGAACGACTCGTCGTCGTCGAACGTGCCCTGGACGAAGCGCAGGCCCTCCGCGAGGCGGTCCCACACCTCCTGGCGGAACGGGGTCCGCGAGTGCGAGCGCACCGCGTCGTGGACGACCTCGGCGAAGTCCTGGTCCTCCCAGTCGCGGCGGGCGAAGCCGACCAACGCGAAGCCGGGCGGGAGCAGGCCGCGGTTGGCGAGGTCGTAGATCGCCGGCATCAGCTTCTTGCGCGCGAGGTCGCCGGTGACCCCGAACAGCACGAGGCCCGAGGGGCCCGCGATGCGCGGCAGGCGCTTGTCGCGGGCGTCGCGCAGCGGGTTGACCCAGTCGTCGTGCGCCTGGCCGTACCCCGCGGTGCCCGACCGTCGGGTCACCGGCTCACCTCCCGGACGGCGTTGGCCAGCGCCACCAGCCCCGCCGCACGGTCGGCCAGGTGCAGGCGCAGGACGGGGCGCGCGGTGCCGCCGTTCTTGGGTGCCGCGAGCACGCCCGCGTCGCCGCGGGCCTGCGCGTGCTCGAGGGTGCCGAACGAGAACGGCTGGCCCGGGATCGCCAGGTCGTCGGCGACCGAACCCGTGACCTGGAGGAACGCGCCGTTCTGGTGCCCGCCCTTGTGGTACTGGCCGGTGGAGTGCAGGAACCGCGGGCCCCACCCGAAGGTCACCTGCAGGCCCGTGATCGACGCCAGCTCGGGACGCAGGGTCGCGAACGAGGCGTCGTCGAGGCGGTCGAGGTAGGCCTGGATCGCGATGTAGCCGGCGTCCGGCGTCGCGTCCACCAGCGCCTGCAGCGCCGCGCCGAGCGTCGCCGGGCTGCCCAGCCACGAGGCCTGGTCCGCGGAGCCCGCGGCGCGCACCTCGACCGGGCCGTCGGTGAGCACCGGGGCGTCGCCCTCGGCCGAGCCGCTGCTCCCGCCGGAGCCGACCTCGGTGAGCAGGTCGCGGGTCGCCTGCTTGGCCGACTCGACGTCGGGCTGGTCGAACGGGTTGATGCCCAGGAGCCGTCCCGCGAGGGCGACCGCGGTCTCCCAGAGCAGGAACTGGCCGCCGAGGCTGCCGGTGACCGACATCCGCGCGCCGCCCTGGGCGGGCCCGAGGGCGACCGGGGTGGCGTCGGGGCCGGCGTCGGCGAAGCCGGGCGCCTCCGCGTTCTCGACCACCACGGGCAGCAGGCCCGTGCCCTGCTTGCCGGTGGATTCGGCGATGAGCTGCTCGGCCCAGTTGCCGAACCCGACCAGGCCGGACCCGGTGTCGGCGAGCACGACCTTCTCGGCGCCCGCGGCGTGCGCGGCCGCCATGGCCGCGGCCAGGACGATCGCCGGGTTGTCCGACGCGTCCTGCGCGAACGCCGGCGCGGCCTCGGCGGCCTCGTCGAGCAACGCGCCGACGTCGACGCCGGCGAGCGCCGAGGGCACCAGCCCGAACGCGGTGAGCGCCGAGTAGCGCCCGCCGACGCCCGGGTCGGCCTCGACGAGGCGGCGGAAGCCCTGGTCGCGGGCGAGGTCGCCGAGCCCGGTGCCCGGATCGGTGACCGCGACCATGCGGGAGCCCGCGTCGATCCCGTTGGCCTCGAAGACCTGGGCGAAGATCCGGCGCTGGCTGTCGGTCTCGACGGTGCCGCCGGACTTCGACGACACGACGAGCACGGTGCGCGACAGGTCGCCCGCGAGCGCGTCGGACACCTGGCCGGGGTCGGTGGTGTCGAGGACGACGAGCGGGAACTCGCCGCCGACGTCCGTGCCCGAGCGGGTCGCGCAGATGACCTCGGGCGCCAGCGACGACCCGCCCATGCCCGCGAGCACGACGCGGTCGACGCCGTCGTCGTGCAGCTCGCGGCGCAGGGCGGCCAGCTCGTCGACCAGCGGCCGCGAGGTCTCGTGCAGGTGGGTCCACGCCAGGCGCTTCGACGCCTCGGGCTCGGCGTCGGGGCCCCAGAGGGTGGGGTCGCCGGCGGCGAGCTTCGACGCCGCCTGGTCGCCGACGAGCTTCTCGACCAGCGACGCCGCGGCGTCGGCGAGGCCCTGGTCGGTGATCTCCACCGACGGGGTGCTCACGACTGCTCCGGGCTGCGGCGCGTCAGCTGGTCGGACACGGTCGCGGTGAGCTCCTGCCACGAGTCGTCGAACTTCTGCACGCCCTCGTTCTCGAGGGTCAGGAACACGTCGTCGATGTCGACGCCCACGTGGGCGAGGCCGGCGAAGACCTCGCGGGCCGCGTCCTCGGTGCCCGACACGGCGTCGCCGTGCAGCTCGCCGTGGTCGGCGAACGCCTTCAGCGTGGCCTCGGGCATCGTGTTGACGGTGTTCGGCGCGACCAGCTCGGTGACGTAGAGCGTGTCCGGGTAGGCCTTGTTCTTGACGCCGGTCGAGGCCCACAGCGGGCGCTGGACCTTGGCCCCGGCGCCCTTGAGCGCCGCCCAGCGCTCGGTGCCGAACACCTCGAGGAAGGCCGCGTAGGCCAGCCGGGCGTTGGCGATCGCCGCCGTGCCGCGCAGGTTGAGCGCCGCGTCGGTGCCCAGTGCCTCGAGGCGCTTGTCGACCTCCGAGTCGACGCGCGAGACGAAGAACGAGGCGACCGAGGCCATCGCGGTGAGGTCGTGGCCGTTGGCGCGGGCCTGCTCCATGCCGGCGAGGTAGGCGTCCATCACCTGGCGGTGACGCTCGACGGAGAAGATCAGCGTGACGTTGACGCTGATGCCCTCGGCGAGCGTGCGGGTGATCGCGGGGATGCCCTCGACGGTCGCCGGGATCTTGATCATCAGGTTGGGCCGGTCGACGGTCTTCCACAGGTCGGCCGCCTCGGCGACGGTGGCCTCGGTGTCGTGGGCCTTGCCGGGGTCGACCTCGAGCGAGACGCGGCCGTCGACGCCGCCGGTGCGCTCCCAGACGTTGCGGAAGACGTCGCACGCCCGGCGGACGTCCTCGGTCGTCAGCTCGCGGATCGCGTCCTCGACCGCCGCGCCGCGGGCGGCGAACCCGTCGAGGTCCTCGGCGTAGTAATCCGCGTCGGCGAAGGCGCTCGCGAAGATCGTCGGGTTGCTGGTGACGCCGACGACCTCGGACTCCTCGATCAGCGAGGCGAGGTTGCCGGACTCGATGCGCTGGCGCGACAGGTCGTCGAGCCAGATGGAGACGCCGGCCGCGGAGAGGTCGGCGAGGGGGGTGGTGCTGGCCATGGGGGTGTCCTCCTCGAACGCTGCCGGGATCAGGAGCGCTCGGCGGCGCGGTTGAGCGATCGTCGCCCGGCCTCGACCACGTGCTGGGAAGTGAAGCCGAACTGCTGGAACAGGGTCTGGTAGTCGGCGCTGGCGCCGTAGTGCTCGATGGACACGCACTCACCGTCGTCGCCGACGAACTTGTGCCAGGACTGGGCGACCCCGGCCTCGACGGACACGCGGGCCTTGACCTCGGGCGGGATGACCTGGCGGGTGTAGGAGCGGTCCTGCGCCTCGAACCACTCGACGCAGGGCATGCTCACGACGCGGGTGGGGACGCCCTCGTCCTCGAACACCTTGCGGGCCTCCACCGCCAGCTGCACCTCCGAGCCGGTCGCGATGAGCACCAGCTGCGGCTGCCCGCCCGATGCGTCCTGGAGGACGTAGCCGCCGCGCCCGACGCCGTCGGCGTCGGTGCCCTCGAGGATCGGCAGGGTCTGGCGGGTCAGCGCCAGGCCGGCCGGGCCGGTCGGGTTGTCGAGGACGTGGCGCAGCGCCGCGGCCGTCTCGTTGGCGTCGGCCGGGCGGACGATCGACAGCCCCGGCACCGCGCGGAGCGCGGAGAGCTGCTCGATCGGCTGGTGGGTGGGGCCGTCCTCGCCGAGACCGATGGAGTCGTGGGTCCAGATGTAGGTCGTCGGCAGCTTCATCAGCGCCGCGAGCCGGACCGCGGGACGCATGTAGTCCGAGAAGATCAGGAACGTGCCGCCGTACACGCGGGTGCCGCCGTGCAGCGCGATGCCGTTGAGGATCGAGCCCATCGCGTGCTCGCGGACCCCGAAGTGCAGGGTGCGGCCGTAGGGGCTCATCTGACCCCACATCCGCACGGACACCGTCGACGGCCCGAACGAGTCGGCGCCCTCGATGGTCGTGTTGTTGCTCTCCGCGAGATCAGCCGACCCGCCCCACAGCTCGGGCAGCTCCGGCCCGATCTCGGCGAGGATCTTCTGCAGCGCCTTGCGGGTCGCGATCGGCTTGTCGTCGGGCTGCCAGGCAGGGAGCTTCTCGTGCCACCCCGCCGGCAGCTCGCGGCGCGCCATGCGCTCGAGCAGGGCCCGGCGATCGGGGTTCTGCTCCGCCCAGTCGGCGAACTGCTTGTCCCACGCCTCGTGCTCGGCCTTGCCCCGCTGACCCACGGAGCGGGTGTGCTCCAGGACGTCCTGGTCGATGTGGAAGTGCTGGTCCGGGTCGAAGCCGAGGATCTCCTTGACCGCCCGGACCTCGTCCTCGCCCAGGGCGGCGCCGTGCGCCGTGCCGGTGTTCATCTTGTTCGGCGCGGGATAGCCGATGACCGTGCGCAGGGCGATGAAGCTGGGGCGGTCGGTCTCGGCCTTCGCGTTGGCGAGCGCCTCGCGGATGCCGACGACGTTCTCGCCGCCGCGCACGACCTGGGTGTGCCAGCCGTAGGCCGCGTAGCGCCCCACCACGTCCTCGGCGAGGGCGATCTCGGTGTTGTCCTCGATCGAGATGTGGTTGTCGTCGTAGATGACGACGAGGTTCCCGAGCTGCTGGCGCCCGGCGATCGAGCTCGCCTCGGCGGTGACGCCCTCCTCGATGTCCCCGTCGGAGGCGATGACGAAGACGTGGTGGTCGAACGGGCTCTCGCCCTGCGGCGCGTCCGGGTCGAACAGGCCGCGCTCGCGGCGCGCGGCCATGGCCATGCCCACCGCGGAGGCCAGGCCCTGGCCCAGCGGCCCGGTGGTGATCTCGACGCCCGGGGTGTGGCTGTACTCCGGGTGGCCCGGCGTCGCCGAGTCCCAGGTGCGCAGCTCCTGCAGGTCCCGCATCTCGAGGCCGTAGCCGGCGAGGAAGAGCTGCAGGTAGAGCGTCAGGCTCGTGTGCCCGCACGAGAGCACGAAGCGGTCGCGTCCCTGCCAGTGCGGGTCGGCCGGGTCGTGGCGCATCGTGTGCTGGAAGAGCTCGTAGGCCACCGGGGCGAGCGACATCGCCGTTCCCGGGTGCCCGCTGCCCACCTTCTGGACGGCGTCGGCGGCGAGGACACGGATGGTGTCGACGGCCTTCTGGTCGAGCTCCGTCCAGTCGTCGGGGCGGTGCGGGGTCGTCAGCGCCTCGATCTCGTCGGGGTCCTCGCTCGCGGGCTGCGTGCTGCTCACGTCGGTGGCGGCCTTCCTCAGCGTTTCGGGAGCCGCGGTGCGCCGGTGCCCCGGCCACGGCTCGTCGGTCCTCTGCCCGGGTCCCGGCGTCGGCGGCGTCTCTCCCGGCCCGCACGATGGTCCCACGGGATCGATTCGGGTCCACCACCGCGCGGCGGGCTCCACGGGGGCGGACCAGCGCCGATCCTGGTCCATCGCACGTCGGCGCGGATACCCTCGCCGCCCCTCCGGGACACCGCGCTCGTATGATCGTCGGGTCGTTCGGCGGACGGCCCACCACCCGTCACGTGGCGGACACCGCACCGGCCCGGGGAGGCCCCCGCGAGCGTTCGGCGCCGCGGGGGTGCAGACTCGTCGACGACAGCGTGTAGGAGATTCGCGCGCGACCGAAGCAGTCCCTCCCGAGCAGCGAGGTGCCACCGAGTGAGCACGGCGGTCGGCCCGGTCTCCGCGAGGCCGCGGAGCGGATTCCTCGCCACCGTGCGGGCCTACCTGGCGCTCACCAAGGCCCGCATCATCGAGCAGCTGCTCGTGGTCACGGTGCCGGCGATGATGCTCGCGCAGCGCTCGGTGCCGTCGCTGTGGCTCGTCCTCGCGGTCCTCGTCGGCGGCGCCGGCGCGGCGGCCAGCGCCCACGCGCTGAACTGCGTCGTCGACGCCGACATCGACGCGAAGATGGCACGCACCCGCAAGCGGCCCCTCGCCCGCGACGCCGTCCCGCGCTCGCACGCCCTGGTGTTCGGCCTGGTGCTCGGCGCCGTCTCCGCGGTGTGGCTCGGGCTCACGGCCAACTGGGTCGCCGCGGGCCTCGCCGTCGCCGCGATCGCCTTCTACATCCTCGTCTACACGCTGCTGCTCAAGCGCCGGACCTCCCAGAACATCGTCTGGGGCGGGGCCGCGGGCTGCATGCCCGTCGTGATCGGCTGGGCGGCCGTGACGGGCACGGTGCAGTGGCCCGCGCTGGTCCTGTTCGCGATCATCTTCTTCTGGACGCCGCCGCACTTCTGGGCGCTGGCGATGCGCTACCGCGACGACTACGCCGCCGCGGGCATCCCGATGCTCCCGGTGGTCGCCTCGCCCCGGCGCGTGAGCCGCCAGATCGTCGCCTACTCCTGGGCGATGGTGGCCTGGTCGGCGCTGCTGGTGCCCGCCACCTCGTGGATCTACCTCGGCGCGGCCGTGCTCGGCGGCGTCTGGTTCCTCGTCGCGGCCCACCGCCTCGACGCCGCCGTGCGGCGCGACGAGGTCGTGCAGTCGATGCGGCTGTTCCACCTCTCCAACACCTACCTGACCGGCCTCTTCGTGGCCGTGGCCGTCGACTCGGCCCTCGGCTGGCCGGTCTTCGGCTGGCCCTTCTAGGGGTTCGCCGCCGCGAACACCCGCGGCGCGGTCGGTCGCCGGGGGAACCGGCGGCGGATGTCGGGCAGGTCGCGCCACCGCACCCGGTCGACGTGCGCGAGGAAGGCGACGACCCGCTCGACCACGTGCTCGACGGAGTGCTCGCCCTGCGCCCCGAGCGAGACCACCTCCCACCCGTGCGCCTGCAGCTCCTCCCCGCACGCCCACGCGACCTCGGGGTGGCGGTCGAGCAGCACCCCCGCGTACGTGCCGGGCCAGGCGAGGTCGAGGGCGCCGACGGCCCCGCCGTCCGCGCGTCGCGTCGCGACCACGTCGACCAGTGGCGGCGGGAGCCGGGCCAGCAGGACCCCGAGCCGGATCCGTGTGCGCCGCGGCGTGTCCGCGCCCGGGTGGACGAGGGCCGCGGCCGCCCGGACCCGCGCCATCCCCCGCTCCCCGGACCGGCGGTCGGCGAGGGCGACCACCTCCGCCGGCGTGAGCCCGCAGCGGCGCGCCATGGCGTCGCCCACGACCACGGCGTCCACCGTCGCCAGCCGGCGCGCCAGCTCCACGAAGGTCCGTGCCGGCGAGGTGAGCCGCAGCGGCGGGCTGTCCGGGCCGTCGGGCCATGCGACGACCTCGACGGCGTCGAGCGCGGCCCGCCGGACCTCGAGCCCGCCCCGCGACCGGGTGCCCGCAACCGGCACCAAGACCTCCGTCGGCGCCCCGGCGCGCCCGACGTCTGCCACGGCCTCGCCGGCACCCCAGAGCGTCGCGGCCGCCGTGCCAGTAACCGCGCCGTCCGGGTGACGGAGCATCGAGGCCCGCGCCTCCTGGAGCTGGTCGACGCGTACCTCCGCGTCGATGTAGACGTCGGGGCCCAGGGCCGCGAACCCGGGGCCCCGGAGCTGCCACGCCGTGAGTTCGCCGCGGGTCACGGCGGCGGACCCGCGGAAAGGCCGATCGAGCCTCATGCCGGGTTCGACGCGCGCGCGTCCGGAGCGGTTCCGCCCAGCTCGCCACGTCGATCTCTCGAGGGTGTCGGGAGCGTGGCGCCGCGCTGGTGACACCCCCGGGAGATCGAAGTGGCGAGGCTCCCTGGGGTGCTGCCTCCGGGTGGCGGGCCCGCGGAGGGGTCGGTCGAACCTCGAGCCGGGTCCGGCGCGATCGCGCTTGAGCCCCTCCAGGGGCCCCTGCTCAGGGCAGCAGCAGGAGCTTCCCCGTGGTGCGCCGGGCCTCGAGGTCGCGGTGCGCATCGGCGGCGTCGTCGAGCGGGTAGCGGCCGCCCACGCGCACGTCGAGGTCGCCCGCGGCCACCGCCGCGAACACGTCGGAGGCGCGGGCGGCGAGAGCCTCGGGGGTGCGCACGTGCCAGTGCAGCGAGGGGCGGGTGAGGTAGAGCGAGCCACCGCTGTTGAGGCGCTGGGGGTCGACGGGCGGGACCGGACCGCTCGCGGCGCCGTAGAGGGCGAGGACGCCACGGACGCGCAGGCTCGCCAGCGAGGCGTCGAACGTGGCCGCGCCGACGCCGTCGTAGACCACGGCCACGCCCTCGCCGTCGGTGAGGGCCCGGACGCGGTCGGGGAGGTCGTCGCCGTAGCGCAGGGTCTCGTGGGCCCCGGCGCCGCGGGCGAGGGCGTCCTTCTCCTCCGACGAGGTCGTCGCGAGGACGCGGGCCCCCGCCGCGCGGGCCATCTGGCAGAGCAGCAGGCCCATCCCGCCGGCTCCCGCGTGCACGAGGACGGTGTCGCCGGCGGCGACGCGGTGGGTGTCGTGGACGAGGTAGTGCGCGGTCATGCCCTGCAGCAGGACGGCGCCGGCGAGGTCGAGATCGGTGCCGTCGGGGACGGTGACGAGCTCGGCGGCCGGGACGCAGGCGAGCGTCGCGTAGCTGCCGCGGGTGTTGCTCCACGCGACGCGGTCGCCGGCGGCCACCGTGGTGACGCCGGGGCCGACGGCGCGCACGACCCCGGCGCCCTCGAATCCCGGCACGAACGGGGGCTCGCCGGCGTAGACGCCGGAGCGCACGTAGGTGTCGATGTAGTTGACGCCGGCCGCGGCGACCTCGACGAGCGCCTCGCCGTCGCCGGGCTCCGGGTCGGCGAGGTCCGCCGGCACGAGGACCTCGGGCCCGCCGTGCGCGGTGACCTGGACGGCGTGCACGTCAGGCCGTGCCGGCGAGCGCGCGGGCGGGGGTGTCGGGCACCGGGTCCGGCGTGGGCGCCGGTTCGGCCGTCGCCGCCCAGAGCCAGGCCATCGCGGCGGTGATGACGGCGGCGCCGAGGACGTGCAGGGCGACGAGCAGCTCGGGGACCCCGAGCGCGTACTGGGTGCCGCCCAGGGCGCCCTGGGCCAGGGCCACCACGACGAGCACCCGCAGGCGCAGCAGGACGGCCCGGGGCGCGCCCACGGCGTGCACCGCGAAGCCGGCGCCGACGAGCAGGCCGAGGAACGCGAAGAGCAGGTGCGCGTGGGCCGTCGCCAGCATCGGCAGCGGGATCGCGGCGAGGCGCGGGGTCGCGGCGTCGCCGCCGTGCGGGCCGGCCGCGGTGACGAGGGTGCCCGCGAGGAGCAGGGCGCCGAGCACCACCGTGGTGACGGCGAGCAGCCCGCGCAACGCACTGGGGACGACGGGGCGCCAGGGGGTGTCCGGCGGGACGGCCATCGCGGCGGGGGAGGACTCGCGCACGAGCAGGACGGCCAGCCAGACGAGCGGGATGGTCACGAGGAAGTGCGGCGCGACGGTGTACCAGGCGAGCCCCGCGAGCACGGTGACGCCGCCGATCACGGCCTGGGCGATCACGCCGAGCGGCATCGTCGCGGCCAGCAGCACGAGGCGGCGCCGGCGCGGGCGGACGTTCAGCGCCGCGAGCAGGCACGCCCCGGTGACGATGACCAGCGCGATGCCGAGCAGCCGGTTGCCGAACTCCACCCACTGGTGCAGCACGGCGATCTCGGGGTGGGGGACCGGGACGAGGCTGCCCGGGAAGCACTGCGGCCAGGTCGGGCAGCCGAGCCCCGACCCGGTCACGCGCACCACGGCGCCGGTGACCGCGATGCCCGCCTGACCGAAGACGGCGGCCATCGCGAGGCCCCGCATGAGGCGGGGCGGCGTGGCCGGGAGGCGCTCGAGCACGGGGCCGATCCTACGACGCGGTGTAGGGGACCGGCCCGCTCAGGACCAGCGCACGGTGCGGCTGGCGATCCCGCCGGCGACGACCGCCCACGCGAGCAGGACCACGACCTGGCCGAGCGTGGGCGTGCCGCCGAGCAGCGCGGTGCGCAGGCCCTCGGCGAGCGCCCCGGACGGCAGCAGCATGACCACCGCAGCGAGCGGGCCGGGCAGCGCCGCGACGGGCACGAGCACCCCGCCGGCGAAGAGCAGCACGAACCACACGATGTTGGCGACGGCGAGCACGAGCTCGGCGCGCAGGGTGCCGCCGACCAGCAGGCCCGCGGCCCCGAAGGCGGCGGTGCCCAGCAGCACGAGAAGCAGGACCCAGCCGAGCGAGCCCGTGTCCGGACGCCAGCCCAGCAGCAGGGCCACGGCGCCGAGCACCACGAGCTGCACGACGACCACCGTCGCCATGCCCCCCAGCCGCCCGACCACGATGAGCCAGCGGGGCACGGCGGTGGCCGCGAGCCGGCGCAGCACCCCGTAGCGCCGGTCGAAGCCCAGCGAGATCGCCTGGCTGGTGAACGCCGTCGACATCACCGCGAGCGCGAGCACCGTGCCGAGCACCGACGTCACCCGCGGCTCGGGCAGCGGCACGACCCGCAGCAGGGCGAGGCCGACGAGCAGCGCGAGCGGGATGACGAGCGTGAGCAGCACCTGCTCGCCCTGGCGCAGCGCCAGGCGAGTCTCCAGCGATACCTGCGTCGCGAGCATCCGGCCCAGCGGCCCGCGGCCCGGGGCCGGCGTGAAGGTGCCGGGGGCGAAGCGCGGTTCGGTGCTCACGATCGGAGCTCCCGGCCCGTGAGCTCGAGGAACACGTCCTCGAGGCTGCGGCGCGCGATGCGCAGGTCGTCGGCGAGCACGCCCTGGCGCGCGCACCACGACGTCACCGTGGAGAGCACCTGCGGGTCGATCGCGCCCTCGACGAGGTAGCTGCCCGCGGACGGCTCGGTCACCGTGCAGCCCTCGGGCAGCGCGGACGCGAGCAGGCGCAGGTCCATGCCGGAGGCAGCGCGGAAGCGCAGCTCGCGGTCGGCGCCCGCGGCGGTCAGCGTCTCCGGGCTGCCCTGGGCCACGACGCGGCCGTGGTCGACGATGACGATGTGGTCGGCGAGGGTCTCGGCCTCCTGCATGAGGTGCGTGGTCAGCAGCACCGCGACGCCGTCGGCGCGGAGGCCGCGCACGAGCTCCCACACCAGGCGCCGGCCCTGCGGGTCGAGGCTCGCGGTGGGCTCGTCGAGGAACACGAGCTCAGGCCGTCCGACCACCGCGCACGCCAGCGCGAGGCGTTGCTGCTGGCCGACCGAGAGGCGCTTGAACGGCGTGCGCGCGCAGGACGCGAGGCCGAGGACCTCGATCAGCCAGTCGGGGTCGAGGGGGTCGGCGGCGCAGGCGGCGACCAGCCCGAGCATCTCGCGCACCCGCACCCCGGGGTAGGCGCCGCCGCCCTGCGGCATGACGCCGAGCCGCGCGCGCAAGGCGTCCGGCGCGCCGGCGGGGTCGACGCCGAGCACCCGCACCTCGCCCGCGTCGCGGCGGCGCAGCCCCTCGCACACCTCGACCGTGGTGGTCTTGCCGGCGCCGTTGGGCCCGAGGAGCGCGAGCACCCGGCCGGCGGGGAGGTCGAGGTCGAGCCCGTCGACCGCGGCGCGGCCCTGGTAGCGCACGACGAGGTCGCGCACCTCCAGCGCTGGACCCGACACGTCCGACAGCCTAGGTCGCCGGGGTGCGCGGCACCCGGCCGCGCACGACGGCCAGCGGCACCAGGGCGAGCAGCGCGGCCGCGGTGATGGCCATGGGCAGCTGGTAGGTGCGGAACGAGAAGTCGGCGCCGGTGGGCGGGACGAGCAGGGCGACGATCGCGCACACGGCGACGGCGAAGCCGCGGATGCGCGGGTTCACCACCGACGCGGACAGCGGGACGATCGCCCACAGCAGGTACCAGGGGTGCAGCACGGGGCCGGCGAGGAACACCGCGCCGAAGCCGTAGCCCATGCCGGCGACGGCGTGCAGCCGCCCGTTGAGCACCTGGAACACCAGCACCACGCACACCAGCGCGGCGACGCCGAGGCCCGCGGCGCGCGTGAGGTCGAGGACGGACTCGGTGTGGTCGCCCAGCCCCAGGACGCCGCCGAGCCAGCCGCCGAGCACGCCGAGGTCGGTGGTGACCGAGAGCCAGCTGCGCAGCAGGTTGGGCACCGACAGCGCCTGGATCCAGCCGAACCCCAGCCCGCTGCCGATCGAGACCGCGACGACCGTCCCGAGACCCAGCGCGGAGCACCCCGCGCCGTAGCGCAGGAGGCGGGCGATCCCCCCGCCGCGCTCGCGGGCCACGTGCGCGGCGAGGAAGCCCAGCGCCAGCACCGCGGGGATCTTCCCCGAGGCGCCGAGCCCGATGAGCAGCGCGCCGAGCACCCACGAGCGGCGCATCCCGATCTCGAGGCCCGCCAGGACGACGCCGAGCATGATCGCGTCGTTGTGGATGCCGCTGACCAGGTGGAAGAGCACCAGCGGGCTGATCGCGAGCCACAGCGCGGCGATCGGCTCGACGCCCGCGCGGCGCGCCAGGTGCGGCACCGCCCAGATCACCAGGCCCAGCGAGGCGAGCGCGAGCGCGCGGTGCAGGTAGACGCCGAGCACGATGTCGTCGCCGGCGATGCCCGTGATGAGCCGGCCGAACGTGAGGAAGCCGGGCCCGTACGGCGACGGCGTGGTGCGCCAGATGGTGGGGATGCTCGCGACCAGGGGGTCGGAGAGCCCGAGGGCCTGGGCGGCGCCGTAGACATAGGGATCGAACCCGCGCGAGACCACCTCGGCCTGCGACAGGTAGCCGTAGACGTCGGTGGAGAACAGCGGCGGGGCGACGGCGAGCGGCGCCATCCACATGACGAGGATCCGCGTCAGCTGGCGCACCGACAGGCGGACCCGGCCGGGCCAGGCGAGGCGGCCCAGCCACAGCCAGGCCAGCACGAGCATGCCCATGCCGAGGTAGGCCAGCGTCAGCGAGACCGTCGGCATGCGCCCCCACAGGCCGAGCACGCGCGTGCCCAGCAGCGGGTTGTAGGCCGGCGCCGGCGTGGCCCCGCAGCCCAGCGCGCCCACGGCCATGAGCAGCGCACCGGTGAACCCGAACCGGCGCACCGTGCGCAGCCGGCGGCGTTCGTCCGGGGTGGGCGGGGGCGGCGTGGCCCCCGGCGGCGTGACGGCCGTGGCAGCGGAGGGCGGCGCCTGCGGAGCCTGCGCCGTGCCGGTCACGGGGCGGGACGATACCGAGCGGGACCGACGCACCCGCCGCCGTCCCCACGCCGGGCGAGGTGAGGTCACCCTGGGTGAGGCCGATCACCCCGGCGATCCGGGGGTCCGCTTTGCCGGGTGGCATCAAATACGCAAGACTGATGTTGTCAAATAGCGGGGACACCGCAGGAGAGCACGACAGCACGCGCACAGGAGGTGAGGGACGTGGCGATCGACGGGCACGACGGCCGGACGCGGGACCTCATCGTCCGGCGCCTGCTCGAGCACGGGCCCACCACGGCCATGGACCTCGCCGGCGAGCTGGGGCTCTCCGGGGCGGCGGTGCGCCGCCACCTCGACGCCCTGGTCATCGACGGCACCGTGTGCACCCGCGACGCCCCGCGCGCCTCCGGGCGCGGTCGCGGCCGCCCGGCGCGTCAGCACCTGCTCACCGAGCAGGGCCGCCGCCGCGCCGGACGCGGTGAGGCCGACGTCGCCGACCTGGCCGTCGCCGCCCTCGCCGAGCTCGCCGACGCCGCGGGGGAGGACGCCGTCCGGGCCTTCGCCCGCCGGCGCGTCCGCGACCTCCTCGGCGAGCACCGCGAGGAGGTCGAGGCGCACGACGAGCGCTCGGCGCGGGTCGACGCCCTGGCCGGCGCCCTCTCGCGCGAGGGCTACGCGGCGTCGTCGCGGCCGACCTCCGCGGGCGCCCAGCTCTGCCAGCACCACTGCCCGGTCGCCGGCGTCGCCGCGCACTTCCCGCAGCTGTGCGAGGCCGAGACCGAGGTGTTCGCCGAGCTGCTCGGCACCCACGTCCAACGCCTGTCCACGATCGCCCGGGGCGACGCCGCGTGCACCACGCACGTGCCCCGACAACCCGGGCCCCCCGCCAGCTCCACCACCGCCACCACACACGTCGTCAAGGGAAGGCAGGTCGTATGACCACCTCCGCGGAGCGGACCACCCCCACCGCCCCCGAGCTCACGCAGGAGGAGACCCTCGCGGCGCTCGGGACCTATCAGTTCGGGTGGCACGACACCGACGTCGCGGGCGCGAGCGCCCAGCGCGGTCTCTCTGAGGCCGTCGTCCGCGACATCTCGGCCAAGAAGGACGAGCCGGACTGGATGCTCCAGCTGCGGCTCAAGGCCCTGGCCATGTTCGACAAGAAGCCGATGCCGCAGTGGGGCTCCGACCTCTCGGGCATCCACTTCGACAACATCAAGTACTTCGTGCGTTCGACGGAGAAGCAGGCGGCCACCTGGGACGACCTGCCCGACGACATCAAGAACACCTACGACAAGCTCGGCATCCCCGAGGCCGAGAAGAGCCGTCTGGTGTCCGGCGTCGCGGCGCAGTACGAGTCCGAGGTCGTCTACCACGCGATCCGCGAGGACCTCGAGCAGCAGGGTGTCATCTTCATGGACACCGACACCGGCCTGCGCGAGCACCCGGAGCTGTTCGAGGAGTACTTCGGCTCGGTGATCCCGGCCGGCGACAACAAGTTCTCCGCGCTGAACTCCGCGGTGTGGTCCGGCGGCTCGTTCATCTACGTGCCCAAGGGCGTCCACGTGGACATCCCGCTGCAGGCCTACTTCCGGATCAACACCGAGAACATGGGCCAGTTCGAGCGGACGCTGATCATCGTCGACGAGGACGCCTACGTCCACTACGTCGAGGGCTGCACGGCGCCGATCTACTCGAGCGACTCGCTGCACTCCGCGGTCGTCGAGATCGTCGTGAAGAAGGGCGGCCGCTGCCGCTACACGACCATCCAGAACTGGTCGAACAACGTCTACAACCTGGTCACCAAGCGCGCCAAGGCCGAAGAGGGCGCGACCATGGAGTGGGTCGACGGCAACATCGGCTCCAAGGTGACCATGAAGTACCCGGCCGTCTGGCTCACCGGGCCGCACGCCAAGGGCGAGGTGCTCTCGGTCGCGTTCTCCGGCGAGGGCCAGCACCAGGACGCGGGCGCCAAGATGGTGCACCTCGCGCCGTACACGTCCTCGACGATCATCTCGAAGTCGGTCGCCCGGGGCGGCGGACGCACGAGCTACCGCGGCCTGGTCCGGGTCAACAAGGGCGCGCACCACTCGCGCTCCACGGTGAAGTGCGACGCGCTGCTGGTCGACACGATCAGCCGCTCGGACACCTACCCGTACGTCGACGTCCGCGAGGACGACGTGACGATGGGCCACGAGGCGACCGTCTCGAAGGTCAGCGAGGACCAGCTCTTCTACCTGATGTCCCGCGGCCTGTCCGAGGACGAGGCCATGGCCATGATCGTGCGCGGGTTCGTCGAGCCCATCGCGCGCGAGCTGCCCATGGAGTACGCGCTCGAGCTCAACCGCCTGATCGAGCTGCAGATGGAGGGCGCTGTCGGATGACCCGGGCGAGCGAAGCGACGGGACAGACTCCCGACCAGCCAGTGGCCCAGGTCGGCGGCGCCATCATCGACGCCGCCGACTCCCCGGTCCTCGACGTGGACCCGGGCATCAACGCGACGAGCCCGAAGATCGCGCCGTGGGAGCTGCGGTTCACCTCCTACGACGTCGAGGCCTTCGAGGTCCCGCGCGGGCGCGAGGAGCAGTGGCGCTTCACGCCGCTGCGTCGCCTGCGCGGGCTCCACGACGGCTCGGCCACCGCCCAGGGGCGCATCGGCGTGTCGGTGGTGTCCGGCTTCGGCGACGCCGCGTCGTCGGAGCTCGGCGGCGTGCGGCACGAGACCGTCGGCCGCGACGACCCGCGCCTCGGTGACGGCGGCATCCCCGCCGACCGGGTCGCGGCGCAGGCGTGGTCGGCGACCCCCGAGGCCCACGTCGTCACGGTGAACGAGGCGCGCTCGGAGGACGAGCCGCTGACGATCACGGTGACGGGCCCGGGGGAGGGGCAGTCGGCCTACGCCCACCTCCAGCTGCGCCTCGAGCACCACGCCGAGGCCGTGGTGGTCCTCGACCACCGCGGGTCGGGCACGATCGCGGCGAACACCGAGCTCGTGGTCGCCGACGGCGCCAAGCTCACCGTCGTCGAGGTGCACGACTGGGCCGACGACGCGGTGTACGTCGGTGCCCAGCACCTCTCGGTCGGCCGCGACGCGACGATCCGGCACACGTCGGTGACGCTCGGCGGCGACCTCGTGCGCCTCTCCCCGGTGGTCAACTACCGGGCGCCCGGCGGCGACGTCGAGCTCGACGGGCTGTACTTCGCCGACGGCGGGCAGCACTTCGAGCAGCGCCTGCTCGTCGACCACTCGGTGCCGAACTGCCGCTCGCGCGTGACGTACAAGGGCGCCCTGCAGGGCGTCGAGGGCGGCACCGCGGCGCACACGGTCTGGGTCGGCGACGTGCTGATCCGCAAGGCCGCCGAGGGCACCGACACCTACGAGCTCAACCGCAACCTGCTGCTCACCGACAACGCGCGCGCCGACTCGGTGCCGAACCTCGAGATCGAGACCGGCGAGATCGTCGGCGCCGGCCACGCCAGCGCGACGGGACGATTCGACGACGAGCAGTTGTTCTACCTGATGGCGCGGGGGATCCCGGAGGCCCAGGCACGTCGCCTGGTCGTGCGCGGGTTCTTCGGCGAGGTCATCCAGAAGGTCCGCGTGCCCGCGCTGCGCGACCGGCTCGAGGCGGCCATCGAGGCCGAGCTCGAAGCCATCGGTTCCTGATCCGGGCTGGCAGCTGAGTCCGTCCCCCACCACGTACCTGTAGTGAAAGAGGCTTGATGTCCACCCTCGAGATCCGCGACCTGCACGTCGAGGTCGAGACCGAGTCGGGTCCCAAGGAGATCCTGCGCGGCGTCGACCTGACGGTGAACTCGAACGAGACCCACGCGATCATGGGTCCGAACGGCTCCGGCAAGTCCACGCTCGCCTACTCCATCGCGGGCCACCCCAAGTACACCGTGACGAAGGGGCAGGTCCTCCTCGACGGCGAGGACGTCCTGGAGATGGCCGTCGACGAGCGCGCCCGCGCCGGCCTGTTCCTCGCGATGCAGTACCCCGTCGAGGTGCCCGGCGTCTCGATGTCGAACTTCCTGCGCAGCGCCGCCACCGCCACCCGGGGCGAGGCCCCGAAGGTGCGGCACTGGGTCAAGGAGGTCAAGGGTGCGATGACCGACCTCGAGATCGACCCGGCGTTCGCCGAGCGCAGCGTCAACGAGGGCTTCTCCGGCGGCGAGAAGAAGCGGCACGAGGTGCTGCAGATGGCGCTGCTGAAGCCCAAGATCGCGGTGCTGGACGAGACCGACTCGGGCCTCGACGTCGACGCCCTGCGCGTCGTGTCGAAGGGCGTCAACGACTACAAGGCGCAGTCCGACGTCGGCATCCTGCTGATCACGCACTACACCCGCATCCTGCGCTACATCGCGCCGGACCGGGTCCACGTGTTCGTCAACGGTCGCGTCGCCGCGTCCGGTGGCCCCGAGCTCGCCGACGAGCTCGAGGAGAACGGCTACGAGCGTTTCGTCGGGGCCTTCGGCGCCGACAAGGAGGAGCAGCCGGCATGACCGCACTCGCATCCGCTTCCACGTCGGCGGGTGCGACCCTGGACGTCGAGGAGATCCGCGCGGACTTCCCGATCCTGGGCCGCACGGTCCGTGACGGGAAGCCGCTGGTCTACCTCGACTCGGGGGCCACCTCGCAACGGCCGCGCCAGGTGCTCGACGCCGAGCGGACGTTCCTCGAGACGTCCAACGCCGCGGTGCACCGCGGGGCGCACGCCCTGGCCGAGGAGGCCACCGACGCCTACGAGTCCGCGCGCGAGCGGATCGCGGCGTTCGTCGGCGCGGACATCCACGAGGTGGTGTTCACCAAGAACGCCACCGAGGCGATCAACCTCGTGGCCTACGGCATGAGCAATGCGTCGGTGGGCGACGGCGTCGAGCCCGCGGCCGAGCGGTTCCGCCTCGGGCCGGGCGACGAGGTCGTCACCACCGAGATGGAGCACCACGCCAACCTCATCCCGTGGCAGGAGCTCTGCCGGCGCACGGGCGCGACCCTGCGCTGGTTCGGCATCACCGCCGACGGGCGGCTGGACCTCGACGACGACCCGATCACCGAGCGCACCAAGGTCGTCGCGTTCACCCACCAGTCGAACGTGCTCGGCACGGTGCCGCCGGTGGAGGAGATCGTGCGCCGGGCGCGCGCGGTCAGGGCGTACACCGTGCTGGACGCGTGCCAGTCGGTGCCGCACGCGCCGGTCGACCTGCACGCCCTCGGCGTCGACTTCGCCGCGTTCTCCGGGCACAAGATGCTCGGGCCCTCGGGCATCGGCGTGCTCTACGGCCGCCACGAGCTGCTCGAGGCGCTGCCGCCGTTCCTCACGGGCGGCTCGATGATCGAGATGGTCCGCATGGAGGGGGCGACGTACGCGCCGCCGCCCGCGCGGTTCGAGGCCGGCGTGCCGATGACGTCGCAGGCCATCGGCCTCGGCGCGGCCGTCGACTACCTCTCGGCCATCGGCATGGACCGGGTCAAGGCGCACGAGAACGAGCTGACCGGCGCGGCCCTGCTCAAGCTGCAGGACCTCCCGGGCGTCGCGATCCTCGGTCCGCGCGGCACCGAGGCGCGCGGCGGCGCGGTGGCGTTCTCCATCGACGGCGTCCACCCGCACGACGCGTCGCAGGTGCTCGACGACTCGGGCATCGCCGTCCGCGTCGGGCACCACTGCGCGTGGCCGCTGCACCGGGCGTTCGGCGTGCAGTCGTCGATCCGCGCGAGCTTCCACGTGTACAACACGATGGAGGAGGTCGACGCGCTGGTCGCGGGCGTGCGACGGGCGCAGGAGTTCTTCGGGGTGGTGCCTGCATGAAGCTCGACTCGATGTACCAGGAGATCATCCTGGACCACTACCGCCGCCCCCACGGCCACGGGCTGCGCGAGCCGTTCGAGGCCGAGGTGCACCACGTCAACCCGACGTGCGGCGACGAGGTCACCGTGCGGGTGCACCTGTCGGGCGGCGAGGGGCTCGACGCCAAGGTCGAGGACCTCTCGTACGACGCGCTGGGCTGCTCGATCTCGCAGGCCGCGACGTCGGTGGCCCACGACCTGCTCGTCGGCCACACCGTCGGCGAGGCGTTCGAGACCCTCGACGCCTACCAGGCGATGGTGCAGGGTCGCGGCAAGGTCGAACCGGACGAGGACGTGCTCGACGACGCCGTCGCCTTCGCCGGCGTGGCCGCCTACCCGGCCCGCGTGAAGTGCGCGCTGCTCGGGTGGCTGGCGTTCAAGGACGCGGTGGCCCAGGCTCAGGCGTCGGGACAGACCGGAGGAACAGCATGAGCGAAGACACCGTCCAGCGGGGTGCCGCCGGCATGCCCGAGGCCCCGGCGAAGACCGAGGGCCTGCCCTCGGTGGACGACCTCGAGGAGGCCATGCGCGACGTCGTCGACCCCGAGCTCGGGATCAACGTCGTCGACCTCGGCCTGCTCTACGGCATCGACGTCCACAGCGACGACGCCGGCCCGGTCGTCACCCTCGACATGACGCTGACGTCGGCGGCGTGCCCGCTGACCGACGTCATCGAGGACCAGGCCCGCGCCGCCCTCACCCAGGGCGCCGACGGGGGACTGGCCAACGATGTGCGCATCAACTGGGTCTGGATGCCCCCGTGGGGCCCGGACAAGATCACCGACGACGGACGCGAGCAGCTCCGCGCGCTGGGGTTCACCGTTTGACCTCCGGTCTCGTGAGCGCTTGCCCGTGCTGGGGCACGGACAAGCACGCACACCCCGTGGGGCTGGACTGAACGGCCGCACTCTCGCAGGAACGAACGGCGCTTTCGCTGCTACCGAAGCAGCGAGGGCGCCGTTCGTTCGTCTAGGACCCCCGATCAACGGGGAGTTCGCGCGCAGAGAAGCAGCGAGTCAGGGGAGCACGCCGAGAGGGCGTTCGCTGCGTCCGTCAGGACGACGAGCGCTCGCGCACCACGTGCGGGCGGAGGTGGCGGTAGCCGCGCACCGCGAGCTGGGGCACCGCGCGGATCTCGAGGTCGAGGTCGGTGGCGCGCAGGGCCTCGGTGAGGTCCTCGTCGACGAGCACCGAGCCCGGGCGGGCCTCGGAGGTCAGGCGCGCGGCGATGTTGACCACCGGCCCGTACACGTCGCCGTAGCGGGGGAGCACCTCGCCGAGCGCCATGCCCACGCGCAGGGTGACCTGGCCGTCGTCGTCGGGGACCTGCTCGTGGAGGCGGAACGCGATGTCGACGGCGTCCTCGACCCGCTCGCACACGAAGAGGATCTCGTCGCCGAGCGTCTTGACGATCCGGCCCCGGCGCCGCGCGACGATCTCGGTGCACACGGTCTCGAAGCGCTCGAGCAGCGACCGCAGCTCGGTCTCGTCGATCTGGCGGCTCAGGCGGGTGAAGCCGACGATGTCGGCGAACCCGACGACGGTCCGGTTGCCGCCGGCGCCCTCGCCGTCGGGGTCGGCGAGGCCCGAGAGGATGCGCCCCGCCGTCACCGCGAGGTGCCGGCGCCACACGTAGGACTGCAGCCGCTCGAGCGTCGGGACCAGTGTCTCGACGGCCGCCACGACCGCGTCCGGGTCGTCGGCGCGTCCGGCGTCGACGATCGTGCGGCGCACGAGGTTGGCCTGCCACTCCGCGAGCCGCCCGAGGCCCTGCCCGAGCGCGCGGGCGACGGCCAGCTCCTCGGCGGCGTCGAAGGTGTCGGTGTCGAGCAGCCGGCCCGAGAGCTCGAGCGCCTCGAGGTCGGCCTCGGCGAAGCCGCGCAGGTCGTCCGGGGTCGTCGGGAAGCCCAGCGCGCTCCAGAGCCGCGCGGTGTGCTCCGGCGACAGCCCCGTGCGCTCGTGGACCTCGCCGCGCGTCATCGTCCGGGGGCCGCCCAGCAGCAGGTCCTCGATCCGCTCCTGGGCCCGCGCCCACCGCTGGGGGTCGGTGGCGTCGGGACCCGGGGTCACGTGGTGTGGACGATGAGGACGTCGCTGCCGGCGCGCCGGGAGATGCCCTGGGGCACCGAGCCGAGCAGGCGCCCGGCGAGGCTGTTGAGCCCGCGGTTGCCGACGACGACGAGGTCGGCGCGGCGGTCCGCGACGATCTCGATGACGCGCTCGATGGGGTCGCCCTCGACCGCCACGGTGTCGATCTCGACCGAGCCCTTGGCCGACGCGCGCTCGCGGGCGTCACGCAGCGTCTCCTCGGCGGGGGTCGAGCCGACGACGTGGAACGCCGCGTCCTCGCCGAGCTCGCGCTCGGCGTCGGCGGTGTTCTTCGCCGGGTGGTAGGCGCAGATGATCAGCAGGAGGGCCTTGGCGTCGGCCGCGATGGTCGCGGCGCGGTCGACGGCGCGGTACGACGACTCCGAGCCGTCCGTGCCGACGGCCACGATCTGGTAGGCGCCCATGGTCGCGACAACCTCTCTCGTCGGTGACGGGTCACGGCCCCGTCACGATGTCGGTCCGGGAGCGTACCGCTGTTGCTCCGTTCGGACGCTGTGGGCCCCGAGGAGCGTCCCCCTGATGAGGTGGAGACGCAGACGGGGTGTCAGTCGTCCGAACAACGAGGTCATGGCCGCCACCGATGCGGTGACGTCGTCGCGGGCGTCGAGATAGGCCCGCCGGTGGGCCGTCGGCAGCGTGAAGAAGCGGTCGAAGAACCCGGGCACGTCGGCCGGCGGCATCGCCAGCAGCGTCTCGAGCCCGCGGCGGCGCAGCGCGTGCACGGTGACCGCGGCGGGGGAGCGGATGACGCGCCGGGCCGCGCGGGCGGTGGCCGCCGGGTCGGCGCCCCCGCGCAGCGCATCGGCGATCGCGGCCGCGATGCGCGGGGAGAGCCGCAGCGAGGTGGCGAGGCTGAACCCCGACGCCGGGTGCACCAGCGGGTCGGCCGCGCCCACGGCGACGACGCCGGCGGGGGAGCGGTGGCGCGGCGAGTCGACAGGGAAGCGGACCTTCTCCACCGCCGCCGGGTCGTCGTCGGGGATCTCGGCGTCGGACAGGCCCGCGGCGCGCAGCCGGGCCCGGAGCCGCGTGCGCAGCTCGGGCATCGGCAGCCCGGGTCGCCGCGCGAGTGAGGTCTCCTCGAGCAGCACGCGCTCGGCGTCCAGCGGCACGGCGTAGAGGAACGTCGGCCAGCCCGGACGTCCGTGCCGCGGGCGCCAGTCCATGAACAGCAGCCGGTCGTCGCTGACGCGGGCGGCCACCTCCCGGTCGACGACCACCCCGAACGCCGTCTGCTCGGCGCGCGGCCCGCCGTCGGTGACCGAGCGGCGCCCGAGCGCCTGGCGCGCGCCGGTCGCGTCGACCACGACCCGCCCCGGGGCGGCGGTGCCGTCGTCGAGCAGCACCGCGGGGTGCCGGCCGGCGCCCGCGGGCACGGCGCCGACCACGCGGCCGCGGCGCACGGCGACCGTGGGGTCGGTGAGGTGCTCCTGGAGCGCGGCGGTGTCCAGCACGACGTACTCGTCGTCGAGCTGGTGGGTGCGCTGCGCGACGACCACCCCGCGGCCGCGGGCGGCGACGACGTCGGTGGGCAGGTCGGCGGGCAGCTCGTGGGTCCACGACCCGTAGGTGTGGGTCCACGGGCGGTGCGGGCGCGGGTCGACCAGCAGCGTGCGCAGGTCCAGGGCCGCGCAGGCGAGCGCGAGCGCGCGCCCGGCCGGGCCGGCCCCCGCGATCACGACGTCCGCGACGGGCGCGGCGGCGGGCGTCACCGCTCGCGGTCCCCCTTCTGCTCCCTCTTCTGCTCCGCCTCGGCCCGGGCCATCTCCTCGAGCGCCGCGCGGTCGGCCTTCGCCCGGGCGTTCCAGGCCCGCATCTCGGGCGGGTAGCCGGTGACCTGCACGTCGTGGCACGCGACCTTCACCGAGCGCGCGAGCTTCTGCGCCGCGCGCGGCGTGCCGACGCGCCGGCGGGTCCACTCGCCGTCGAACGCCACGGCGACGACCGTGGTGTCGGTGGCCGTGGTCTCGGGCTCGACGTAGAACGCGACGCCCTCGCGGGACTTCGCGAACGCCCGGAGGTGCGCGAGGTCCGCGGGCCCGCCCTCGCGGTCGAGCACCTGGCGACGCTCGTCGCCACCACCCCGCCACCTGCTGAACAGACCCATGCGCACCTCCCGGTCACCCCCCATTCTGCCCAACGGAGTTGAGGTGACGGTGGGGTTCACGTGCTGCCCGTGGCGAGCAGGCCGCCGTCGACCCGCACGGTCTCCCCGGTGATCCAGGACGCGGCGTCGGAGACGAGGAAGCCGACGAGCGCGGCGACGTCCTCCGGGGTGCCGAGGCGGCGCATCGGGTAGCGGCTGGCGACCTCCTCCTCGCCGTGCGCGTAGAGCGCCTCGGCGAACCGTGTCTTGACCACCGCGGGCGCCACCGCGTTGACCCGGATCGCCGGCCCGAGCTCCCAGGCCAGCTCCTCGGTGAGGCGGATCAGCGCCGCCTTCGACGCCCCGTAGGCCCCGATGACGCCGCTGGAGCGCAGGCCGCCGACCGAGGCCATGTTGACGACCGCCCCGCCGTGGGCGCCCATCCAGGCGCGGTGCGCCTCCTGCACGAAACCGAGCGCGGCCACCACGTTGACCTCGAAGGTCTTGGACACCGCGCCGAGGTCGGCGTCCACGAGCGGGCCGTACTGCGGGTTGATGCCCGTGTTGTTGACCAGCACGTCCAGCGACCCGAAGCGCGCGACGGTGGCGTCGACCGCCTCGGTGCGCGCCGCCGGGTCGCCCGCGTTGCCCGCGACGGCCAGGACGCGGTCGTCCGCGCCCAGCGACGCCGCCGCCTCGTCCAGCTCGGGACGCTTGCGCGCGGTGATCGTCACCGACGCCCCCCGGTCGAGCAGGTGGCGGGCCACGCCCAGGCCGATGCCCCGGCTCGCGCCGGTGACGAGGGCGACACGCCCGGCCAGATCACCCGCGGAGGCGGTGTCGTCGGTCATGGCCGCACCCTAGGCGGCCGGGCCGACAGCGAGGGTCGCCTACACTGGGAGGGTCCGCGCGGCGCCCCCGGCCGCCCGCACCGACCTCGTCGAGGACTCCTCCCTGTGATCACCGCGTCCGATCTCGAGCTGCGCGCCGGCTCGCGCATCCTGCTGTCGGGGACGTCGCTGCGCGTCCAGCCGGGCGACCGGATCGGGCTGGTCGGGCGCAACGGGGCGGGCAAGACGACGACGCTGCGCAGCCTCGCCGGCGTCGGCGAGCCCTACGGCGGCACGATCCGCCGCACCGGCCCGGTGGGCTACCTGCCCCAGGACCCCCGCGAGGGCGACCTCACCGTGCTCGCGCGCGACCGCGTGCTCTCGGCCAAGGGCCTCGACGAGCTGCTGCGCGAGATGGAGAAGACGCAGACCGCGATGGCGGAGCTCGCCGACGACGCCGCGCGCGACAAGGCGATCGCCCGCTACGGGCGGCTGGAGGAGCGCTTCGCCGACCTCGGGGGCTACGCCGCCGAGAGCGAGGCCGGGCGGATCTGCTCGAACCTCGGCCTGCCCGACCGCGTGCTCGGCCAGCCGCTGCAGACGCTCTCGGGCGGCCAGCGCCGCCGCGTCGAGCTGGCCCGCATCCTGTTCGCGGCCAGCGGCGACACCGGCGGCAACGCGGGCACCACGCTGCTGCTCGACGAGCCCACCAACCACCTCGACGCCGACTCGATCGGCTGGCTGCGCTCGTTCCTGCTGTCCCACGAGGGCGGGCTCGTGGTGATCAGCCACGACACCGAGCTGATCGACGCCGTGGTCAACAAGGTGTGGTTCCTCGACGCCACCCGCGGCGAGCTCGACAGCTACAACATGGGCTGGTCGAAGTACCAGCAGGCGCGGGCCGACGACGAGGCCCGGCGCCGCCGCGAGCGCGCCAACGCCGAGAAGAAGGCGGGCGCGCTGCAGGTCCAGGCGGCGAAGATGGGCGCCAAGGCCACCAAGGCCGTCGCCGCCAAGCAGATGGCGCGGCGCGCGCAGGCCATGCTCGACGGGCTGGACGCGCAGCGCACCGACGACAAGGTGGCGCACATCCGCTTCCCGGCGCCCGCCCCGTGCGGGCGCGTGCCGATGACCGCGCAGGGCCTGTCGAAGACCTACGGCTCGCTCGAGGTGTTCACCGGCGTCGACCTCGCCATCGACCGCGGGTCCCGGGTGGTCATCCTCGGGCTCAACGGCGCGGGGAAGACGACGCTGCTGCGCATCCTCGCCGGCGCCGAGCACCCCGACACCGGGGAGGTCGAGGCCGGCCACGGGCTGCGCACCGGCTACTTCGCCCAGGAGCACGACACGCTCGACATGGACCGCTCGGTCTGGGAGAACGCCCGCAGCGCCGCCCCGGACACCGGAGAGCAGCAGCTGCGCACGCTGCTCGGCGCGTTCCTGTTCACCGGCGAGCAGCTCGAGCAGCCCGCCGGCACGCTGTCGGGCGGCGAGCGCACGCGGCTCGCGCTGGCCGGGCTCGTGTCGTCGGCGGCCAACGTGCTGCTGCTCGACGAGCCCACCAACAACCTCGACCCGGCGAGCCGCGAGAAGGTCCTCGACGCCCTGCGCCGCTTCGAGGGCGCGGTCGTGCTGGTGACCCACGACCCGGGCGCGGTCGAGGCGCTGGAGCCCGAGCGGGTCATCCTGCTGCCCGACGGCACCGAGGACCACTTCTCCGCCGAGCACCTCGAGCTGGTCGAGCTCGCGTAGCAAGGTCCTTGTCGTTCCTGGCCCCTCCGGACTTTCCGCTGGTCCGGCAGGCCATGGAGATCACTCCGATCGGCCCAACCGCTTACCGATCACGAGAAGTGTGCCGTGGCGCACACCCCGTCCGGCGATCATCATGGGTTGCTCGGACCTGCGATCGGACGAGGGGTGGGATCGAGATGGCCGATCTGAAGAAGGGTGCCCGCATCACGGGCACCCAGCGTGACAAGCTCGCGACGGATCTCAAGAAGAAGTACGAGAAGGGCGCGAGCATCCGCTCGCTGGCCGAGTCCACCGGGCGCTCGTACGGATTCGTGCACCGGGTGCTCTCGGAGTCCGGTGTGACGCTGCGCGGGCGTGGGGGCGCCACGCGCACGAAGAAGAAGTAGGAGCGCGCACGTCGTTCGGGGGGTACACCCGCCCACGGAGGACCCGGTGGACACCACACGCCGGCCCCGTGGAGCGGGCACTTGACCTCGATCTAGGTCGAGGTCGCACGCTCGGGGCACACGGTCCGACGAGCGTGAGGATTGCGAGCCCATGGACGGCGCCTGGTCGTTGATGATGTCCGCGGCGCGGTCCGAGGGCCTGCCGCGGTCGGTCCCCAAGGGGACGCTGCCGCGGATCTGGCGCTTCGCGAGCCGGCACCACCGCGCGCTGACGGTGTTCCTGTCGCTCGCGACGGCGTCGGCCGTGATCGGCGTCGCGACGCCCGTGCTCGCGGGCCGCATCGTCACGGCGATCACCGGGCGCTCCGCCCCGTCGGTGGTCGTCGTGCTGGCGCTGGTCATCGCCGGGCTCGCGGTGGTCGACGCCGGGCTGACGCTCGCGGAGCGCTGGCTGTCCTCGCGCATCGGCGAGGGGCTCATCTACGACCTGCGCCTCGCCGTGTTCTCGCACGTCCAGCGCATGCCGCTCGCGTTCTTCACGCGCACGCGCACCGGGTCGCTGGTCAGCCGGCTCAACAACGACGTCATCGGGGCCCAGCGGGCGTTCACCTCGACGCTCTCGGGGCTCGTCACCAACGTCATCCAGCTCGTGCTCGCGGTCGCGGTGATGATCGCGCTGGCCTGGCAGGTCACGCTGCTGGCCCTCCTGCTGCTGCCGGTGTTCGTGCTGCCCGCCCGCCGCATGGGCCGGCGGATCGCGGCGCTGCAGCGCGAGTCGGCCGACCTCAACGCGTCGATGACCGGGCAGATGACCGAGCGCTTCTCGGCCGGCGGCGCGACGCTGGTCAAGCTGTTCGGGCGGCCGGAGGCGGAGCGGGACGAGTTCGGCGAGCGCGCCGACCGGGTGCGCGCCGTGGGCGTGCGCACCGCGATGGTCAACCGCGTCTTCCTGACCTGCCTGACGCTGGTCTCCGCGCTCGCCCAGGCCCTGGTCTACGGCCTCGGCGGCTGGCTCGCGGTCACCGGGCGCCTCGACGCCGGCACGGTCGTCGCGCTCGCGCTGCTGCTCACCCGCCTGTACTCGCCGCTGACCCAGCTGGCCAACGCCCGCGTCGACGTGATGAGCGCGCTGGTCAGCTTCGAGCGGGTGTTCGAGGTGCTCGACCTGCAGCCCGCGCTCACCGAGCCCGAGCACCCGGTGCCGCTGCCCGAGGGCCCGCTCGGGGTGCGGCTGCGCGACGTGCGCTTCACCTACCCGACGGCGTCGGCGGTGTCGCTGGCCTCGCTCGAGGAGGTCACCCGCCTCGACGACCGCGCCGGGCACGAGGTGCTCCACGGCGTCGACGTCGGCATCGGGCCCGGCCGGATGCTCGCGCTGGTCGGCCCGTCGGGGGCGGGGAAGTCCACGATCGCCTCGCTGCTGCCGCGGCTCTACGACGTCGACTCCGGCGCGGTCGAGATCGGCGGGGTGGACGTGCGCGAGCTCGCCTTCGCCGACCTGCGCGGCGCGGTCGGCGTCGTGACCCAGGACGGGCACCTGTTCCACGACACCGTGCGCGCCAACCTGCTCTACGCCGCGCCGGACGCGGACGAGGAGCAGTTGCGCGAGGCCATGGTCCGCGCCCGGCTGGGCGAGCTGCTCGACGAGCTGCCCGCCGGGCTGGACACCGTGGTGGGGGAGCGGGGCCACCGCCTCTCCGGCGGCGAGCGCCAGCGGCTGACGATCGCGCGGCTCCTGCTCGCCGCGCCGCGCGTCGTGATCCTCGACGAGGCCACCGCCCACCTCGACTCCGAGTCGGAGCACGCGGTGCAGGAGGCGCTGGCGGAGGCGCTGGTCGGGCGCACGGCGGTGGTCATCGCCCACCGGCTCTCGACCGTGCGCGCCGCCGACGTCATCGCCGTGGTCGAGCACGGGCGGGTGGTCGAGCAGGGCACGCACGACGAGCTGCTGGCGCGCACCGGGCGGTACGCGGACCTCTACCACACCCAGTTCGCCCCGTCGCGCAGCGCAGCGTGAGTCATCACTCACGGTGACACTCGCATCCCGGACACTCCGCGAACGACACCTGCGGGGCGTGCGGTGCGCGTGTAGCGTCGCTGAGCGTCCGTGAGCACCAGCATCGACCCGGCGGCGTGAACCGTCGGTGTCAGGCCGTTCGAGGAGGCCCCGTGCCGGCTCCGACACCGTCCGCGCGCCCGGTGGATCGCGACGTCTCACCGGTCCCGACGGCGGCGGTCGCGCACCACCGCATCCCGCTCGACCCCGCGTCGCCGCTGCGCGATCGGGGCACCGCCGAGGCCTACGTGGCGTCCGTGTGCTTCAAGCACGGGCCGCCACGGCTCATCGGCACCGAGCTGGAGTGGCTCGTCCGTGACGCCGAAGACCCCGCCCGTCCCCTCGACCCCGCCGTGCTCGCCCGTGCCCTCGGGCCGCACGCGCCCGTGACGCTCGCGCCGCACCCCCGCCCCACGCACGGGCACCCCGTCCCCGCCGCCTCCGATCCCGTCCCGCTGCCCGCCGGCGGCACGGTGACCGTCGAGCCCGGGGGTCAGGTGGAGATCGCCAGCCCGCCCCTGCCGACCGTCGGCTCCCTCGTGCGCGCGGTGAGCACCGACGTCGCCGCGCTGCGCACGCTGCTGGCGAACGAGGGCCTGGTCGCGGTCCCGCGGGCCAGCGATCCGCTGCGCCCGCCGCGCCGCCTCCTGCAGGTCCCGCGGTACGCGGCCATGGAGGCGTCCTTCGACCGCATCGGCCCGCACGGCCGCACGATGATGTGCTCGACCACCGCGGTGCAGGTCTGCGTCGACGCCGGCGAGGGCGAGGACGTCGCGCACCGGTGGGCCGCCCTCCACGAGCTCGGGCCCGTGCTGCTCGCGGCGTTCGCCAACTCGCCGGTGGTCCACGGCCGGCGCACCGGCTGGAAGTCGTCACGCATGGCGAGCTGGCTGGCGCTCGACCCCCAGCGCACGAGCCCGCCCGCCGTCGCCGGCCCCGACCCGGGCCGCGAGTACGCGCGCCGCGCACTCGACACTCGCCTGCTCCTCGTCCGTCGCGACGACGCGGGCGGCACGTCGTGGGACGCACCGGAGGCCTCGTTCGCCGACTGGATCGCCGGCCGCACCGACCCCGCGCCGACGCGGGCGGACCTCGACTACCACCTGACGACGCTCTTCCCGCCCGTGCGGCCCCAGGGCCACCTCGAGGTCCGCTACCTCGACCAGCAGGCGGGCGACGAGTGGGTGGTGCCCGTGGCCGTGGTGGCCGCGCTGATGCAGGACCCCGACACCGTCGCCCGAGCCCGTGCCGCCGCGGAACCGGCGGTCGGGCGCTGGACCGCGGCCGCCCGCCACGGGCTCGCCGACCGCGTGCTGCGCCGCGCGGCGGGGGCGGTGTTCTCCCAGGCCCGGCGCACGCTGGCCGGCCCCGCCTTCGACGACCTCGACCCCGCGGTGCGCGACCTCGTCGACCGCGTCATCGCCGGGCGCGTGATGCGGGGCCGCTGCCCCGCCGACGAGCCGCTCGACGACGCCGAGGCCCGCGTGCCCGAGACCGGGCGCCCGCCCGAGCACGAGTACCCGTCCGGATCCCGATCCCCCTCCGGAGGTGAGCGATGACCGCCACCGACCCCGTGACCGACCGGGCCGCGCTGCGCCGCCGCCTGGCCGCCGAGCTCGAGGCCGCCCGCGCCCGGACCCGCGCGCTGAGCCACGACGTCTTCGGCCCCGACGACCCCGAGTTCACCCGCCAGCACTCGCCGCTGATGTCGCCGTTCCACTGGGACGTCGCGCACATCGCCAACATGGAGGACTTCTGGCTGGTGCGCCGGGGCGCCGCCGACACCGACCTCGTCGACGGCGTGCGCGAGGACCTCGACCACCTCTACGACGCGTTCACCAACCCGCGCGCCGCGCGTCCGTCGCTGCCGCTGCTCGACCCGACCGAGGCCCGCGTCTACGGCGAGCGCGTCCGCGAGCGGGCGCTGGCGCACCTGGACGCGGCGTCGTTCGACGAGCGCCGCACGCTGGCCGGCGGCTTCCTGTTCGGGATGATCGTCCAGCACGAGCAGCAGCACGTGGAGACGATGCTCGCCACCCATCAGCTGCGGGCCGGGGCGCCGGTGCTGCACGCCGACCCGCCGCCGGCGTCGGTGGTGCCGGGGCTGGCGGGCAGCGAGGTGTTCCACCCGGGCGCGGAGTTCCTCCTGGGCACCTCCGACGAGCCGTTCGCGCTCGACAACGAGAAGCCCGCCCACCCCGTCCGGGTGGCGGACTTCTGGCTCGACGCGGCGCCGGTCACCAACGCCGAGTACGCGCGCTTCGTCGACGCGGGCGGGTACGACGACCGCTCGCTGTGGTCCGAGGCCGGCTGGGAGCACATCCGGGCCGAGGGCTGGACCGCGCCGATGACGTGGGAGCGGATCGACGACCGCTGGTACCGGACGTCGTTCGGCGTGCGCGAGGAGATCCCGGGCGACCAGCCGGTGCTGCACGTGAGCTTCCACGAGGCCGCGGCGTACGCCGCCTGGGCGGGCAAGCGTCTGCCCACCGAGGTCGAGTGGGAGTTCGCGGCGCGCTACGAGCACGCGTCGGGCACCGCGCGGCGGTGGCCGTGGGGCGACGAGGACCCGACGCCCGAGCGCGCCAACCTCGACCAGCGCCACCTGCAGCCCGCCCCGTTGGGCGCCTACCCGGCCGGGGCGTCGCCGCTCGGCGTGCACCAGCTCGTGGGCGACGTGTGGGAGTGGTGCGACTCGGGGTTCGAGGGCTACCCGGGCTTCGAGCCGTTCCCGTACAAGGAGTACTCCGAGGTCTTCTTCGGCGGCGACTTCCGGATGCTGCGCGGGTCGTCGTTCGGCGTCGGCACGCCCAACGCCCGCACCACGTTCCGCAACTGGGACCTCCCGATCCGGCGCCAGATCTTCTCCGGCTTCCGCTGCGCCCGGAGCGCCTGACCGGTGTGCCGCCACCTGGCCCATCTGGGCCCCACGCCGGTCACGCTCGCTTCGGTGGTGACCGAGCCGCCGCACTCGCTGCTCGTCCAGAGCTACGCCCCCGCGGACATGCGCGGCGGCGGCACCGTCAACGCCGACGGGTTCGGGGTGGGCTGGTACGTGCGTGATCTTCTGAGCTATAGCTCAGAAGATCACGCACGTACGGCGCTGTACCGGCGCGACGACCCGATGTGGACCGACGCGTCGTTCCTGGACGTCGCCCGGGCGGTGGAGACCACCGCACTCGTGGCCGCGGTGCGCTCGGCGACCGTGGGGATGCCGGTGTCGACGGCGGCCTGCGCGCCCTTCCGCGGCGAGGCCGCGGGCGCGACGTGGCTCTTCAGCCACAACGGCGTGGTCCGCGGCTGGCCGCAGAGCATGGCCGACCTCGCCGCGACCCTGCCCGCGGTCGACCTGCTCACCACGGAGGCCGCCACCGACTCGGCGCTGCTCTGGGCCCTGGTGCGCGCCCGGATCGCCGCCGGCAAGGACCCCGCCGACGCGGTCGCGGGCGTGGTCGCCGAGGCGCTCGCCGCCGCCCCGGGTTCGCGGCTCAACCTGTTGCTCAGTGACGGCGACCAGGTGGTCGCCACGGCCGTCGACCACGCGCTCGCGTACCGCACCCACCCCGACGGCGGGGTGACGGTCGCCTCCGAGCCCCTCGACGACGACGACGCGTGGGTACCCCTCAACGACGGCACCCTGCTCGTCGCGCGCCCCGGGTCCGCGCACGACCCACCCGCCGTGTCCGTCACGGCCCTGTAGCCGCACGCCCCGTTCCCGACGCCGTGAACGGCGCCCGCCACCGCGGTGACGTGCGCCCCCGATCCCAGGACGTGACCCGAGACCGATGAGCCTGCCCGCCCTCGACGTACACCTGACCGCCGCCGACGCCGACGCCGCGCTCCGGGACGACGCCCGCCGCGGCCTGACCGCGAGCCCGAAGGTGCTCTCCCCGCAGTGGCTCTACGACGCCCGGGGGAGCGAGCTGTTCGAGCAGATCACCGCGCTGCCCGAGTACTACCCCTTCCCCGCCGAGCGCGAGGCGCTGACCCTGCACGCCGACGCCATCGCCCGCGCGGCCGCCGCCGACACGCTGGTGGAGCTGGGGTCGGGGTCGTCGTCGAAGACCCCGGTGCTGCTCGACGCCCTGCACCGGGCCGGCACGCTGCGGCGCTACGTGCCCGTGGACGTCTCGCCGTCGGCGCTCGAGGAGGCGGTCCCGGGCCTGGTGGAGGCCTACCCGGGTCTCGACGTGCACGGCGTCGTCGCCGACTTCACCCGCGACCTGCGCAGCGTGCCGCACGACGGCCGGCGCCTCGTCGCCCTGCTCGGCGGGACCCTGGGCAACTTCGAGCCCGGCGACCGCCAGGTGTTCCTCGCGGCGCTGGCCGACGAGCTGGACCCGGGAGAGGCGTTCCTCGTGGGCACCGACCTCGTCAAGGACGAGGCGACGCTGGTCGCGGCCTACGACGACGCGCAGGGCGTGACGGCCGCGTTCGACCTCAACACGCTCTCGGTGCTCAACCGGGTGCTCGGCGCCGACTTCGACCGCTCGGGGTTCGACCACCTCGCGGTGTGGGTGCCGCAGTCCAGCCGCATCGAGATGCGGCTGCGGGCCCGGCGCGCCATGCGGGTGCGGGTGCCGGAGCTCGACCTCGAGGTGGACTTCGCCGAGGGCGAGGAGATGCGCACCGAGATCTCGACCAAGTTCACGCGCGAGCGGATCCGGGACGAGCTGGCCGCCGCGGGCTTCTCCCACGACGGGTGGTTCACCGACCCGCAGGACCGGTTCGCCCTGTCGCTGGCCGTCCGTCGCTGAACGAGGCCACCGAGGACACGGTCGGCGGCGCTGCGGGGGCCGCACCGAGCGGCCCGCCGGGGGCCCGCGGCGACATCGCCGAGAGCGGGGCCAGGGAGACGGGCGCCGGGGTCGGCGCGATGTCGGCCTCGTCGGCCTCCGGTGCGGGCTCCGGGGCTGCCGGCTCCACGACCCAGCTGCCGTTCACGGGGCGCCGCTGGAGCGTGGGCCCCGCCGTGAGGGCGTCGACCTCGACGGTCCGCAGGCGCCGCCGGGCACGCTCGACGTGCCGGGCGCTGCCCCGGACCACGACCGCCACCACCAGCCGGTCGCCGTGCGGATCGGGCACGGCGTGCAGGAGGTGGTGGCGGCCGTCGCCGGTGTCGACGGTGAGCTCGCGACCCGGCCCGAGGGCGTCGGCCGCGCGGACGACGTCCGCGTGGCCCGCCCCGAGCAACTCGAGGTCGGCGAGCTCGGGGTCGTCGGCGTAGCCGTCGAGGATGAGGCCGCTGCCGACGTCGACGAGGGTGGCGGCGAGGATGCGCCGGTCGTCGAGCAGCGGCTTGAGCACCGCCGACAGCCCGTCCGACCGCACGCACGTCAGATGGCGATGACGCCCCACCCTCGCCGCCTTCCCCCGTCGGTGGTGGTCAGCGGCGTCCGACCTGCTGGTAGTAGCCCGGGTCCTGCGTCGGCACGGCCGCCTGCGACGACGGGTCGTCGAGGTAGAAGCGCTGGCCGATCATCCGCAGGTCCCGCCGGGCCATCGCGAGGTTGGCCTGCTGGCGGTTGAGCACCAGGTAGAAGAACAGCTTGTCGTCGCCGTTCGAGTAGATCGGCCGGATCAGGTGGTACTGGGTGTCGAGGGTGATCAGGATGTCCTCGATCGTCTCGCGCAGGCCCAGCTTCTGCATGACGTCGAACTTGGCACGGACGACCTCGCTGTTGCCGGGGGCCGCGACGTCCAGGTCGAACTCGGCGCTGCCACCGCGCGAGCCCAGGGTCATGCCGCTGTCGTAGTCGACGATCGCCACGGCGAACGCGCCCTTGATGTTGGCGGCCTGGTTGAGGGCGTACTCGATGTCGCTCATGGATTCCTCCGTGTCGGGGTCGCTCCGGGGGAGCGGGTGGTGGTCGGGTCGGGGCGCCCGGCGATGGCCTTCTGGGGACCGGGCCCGAGACCCAGCAGGCCCGCGAGGACCCGCCGCAACGTCTCGGGATCGGTGCGCCAGCGCTGGCCCAGCACGCCGGCACTGTCGCGGACGGTGGTGCGCCATCCCGGGCCCGCGGCAGCCGGTGGCCCGGCGGGCTGCGCCGTGCGGGGTGCCGGCAGCACCGGCACCGCCGCGGGCGGGGCCGCGGTCGGGGTGGGTGTCGGGGTGGGTGTCGGGATGGGTGCCGGGGTCGGCACGAGGGCGGCCGGCGACGCTGCCGGTGGGCTCGCCCAGGGTCGGGCCGACGGTCCCGCTCCCGTCGGCGTCCGCCGCGGGAAGGGGACGGTGCCCGGTCGGTCGCCCGACCGGGACGGCGGGGGCAGCGCGGGCTGGGCGGGCACCGTGGTCACGGCGGCGAGCTGCCGCCGGGCCAGGGCGAGGTTCCCGTCCTCGCGGCGGACCCGCAGGTACGCCCACGGACCCTCGGGAGAGCCGCCCACCGCCCGCAGGAGGTGGTGCGCCGCGTCCGTGGTGACGATCAGGTCGTCGAGGGTCCGGCCACGGTCGGCGGCCACCGCACCGGCGCGTCGCCCCCAGGCGAGCACCGCCGCGACGGTGCCCTCGTCGTCGGCGCCGATCGCCGCGAGCACCCGTCCGTCGCTCTCGTCGACGAGGCACGCGTGGGACAGACCCGGCAGGTCACGGACCGGCGCGAGGTACTCCGCGCCCGGCGACGGGGTGGCCGACACCGGGGTGGCTCCCGGGGGAGTCGCCCGACGTATGGCCTCCTGGATCACGAAACCCTCTCGATCGCCTCTCGCTGCGGTCACGATCCTATGAGCGATGACCACGCTCCGCCATTGGCGTTCGGGGCATCTTCCCCGTACGGGCGACGCAGCCGTTCGTCCGAATGCAGAGTGATTACTCTGCGCCGAACGGCGGGGCGTTCAGCCGATCAGGCGGACGCGCGGGGCACGAAGCGCGAGAGGACGCCCCGCTGACGACGGCCGTCGTCCGGGTCGGACTCACCGGCCGCCGTCGCGCACGACGGGCACCGGCTCGCCGGCGGGGCCGCCAGGGACGAGGCCCAGACCGTGGCGCGGCACAGCGCCTCGTAGCGGCCGTCGCCGCCCTGGGCGGCCAGGAACGCGGCGTCCGAGACGGCGTGGTCGGCGCCGTCGACGGCACACGTGAGCCACAGGGGACGGCCCGGCCCGGCCCGCCTCACGACGCGCGGTCCGCGACGTCGTCGGGGCCCAGCAGGTCGTCGTAGGCGCCGCCCTTGATGTCGGCCAGGAACGACGCCATCTCGGGGACGGAGAACACCAGAGCCGGGCCCTCGGGGAAGCGGGAGTTGCGCACCGCCACGCCCTCGGCGGGCACCGGCGCGAGCTCGACGCAGTTGCCCTGCTTGCCGGACCGGACGCTCTTGCGCCATGCCGCGTCGGGCAGGGCGACCTGCGCGTTCGGGACCTGGCCCATGGCGACCGCCTCGATCATCTGCACGTGCATCCGGTGGGTGCAGCAGTGATCCTATCAACCGTGCCGTGCGGATGCACGTGCACGCGACGGCTCGCCCGGGGAGATCCCCCGGATGTCTCAGCGCTCCGCGGCGATCTTGTTCAGGTACTGCCGCGTCTCGTCCGGCGTCAGGGCGTCGACGGCCACGCGGTCGATCACGCGGCTGTAGGCCTCGACCTCGGAGCGCTTGTCCAGGTAGGCCGCGGCCGTGAGGTGCTCCTGGTAGACGAGGTCGGGCAGCTCCGGCTCGGCGAAGCGCAGGATCGAGAACGAGCTCTCGGCCGCGTACCCGGACATCGTGAACGGCAGGATCTGGATGACCACGTTCGGGAACGCCGAGAGCTCGAGCAGGCGCTCGATCTGCGCGACGAGCGCCGACGGCCCGCCGATGGGCCGGTGCAGCACCGACTCGTCGATGATCGCCCAAAAGGTCGGTGCGTCACGGCGCCCGAGTGTCTGCTGGCGCCGCATGCGGACCTGCAGCCGCCGCTCGTCGTCGGGCGTCGCCCGGTCCGGGTGGCCCGAGGTGATGATCGCCCGCGCGTAGTCCTCGGTCTGCAGCAGGCCCGGGACGAACAGCAGCTCGTAGGTCTGGATGCGTGCGGCGCTGGTCTCCAGGCCGACGTAGTCCTCGAACCAGTGGGGCAGGACGTCGCCGTAGGGCTGCCACCAGCCCGGCTCGTTGCTGCGCCGGGTCATGTCGAGCAGCAGCTCGCGCTCGTCGGCGTCGGTGACCCCGTACATCGTCAGCAGGTCGGCGACGTCACGGTCCTTGAAGCCGACCTTGCCGGCCTCGAGGCGGCTCATCTTGGAGTCGGAGCCGCGGATGGACCACGCCGCCTCGGAGCGGGCGACCCCGGCACGCTCGCGCAGGCCGCGCAGCTGGGCGCCCAGGATGATCCGGCGCGCGGTGGGCCCGCTGACCTCGGTCTGCTCCCGCTCGGCCACGGTGGTGCGCTCCCCGTTGTCGTGGGGCCCGAGTCCGCCGCCCCACGTCTCCCAGGGGCCTCGGGCGTGCCGCCGAGCACGGGACGTTACACGGCCGGTGCCCTGGGTGTCCGCTCCTCGGGTCGTCGGAACGATCGGCCGTTACCCTCGTAGGGTGAGCGACCGTTCGTGATCGCACCGCCTGATGGGAAGCCGATGACCGCTGCGCACTCCTCGTCCCGAGCGGGGTCCGCACCCAGTTACATCGACACGACGAAGGCGAGCATCGCGCGCGTCTACGACACCGCGCTGGGCGGGAAGGACAACTACCCCGCCGACCGCGAGGTGGTCGACAAGCTGCGCCAGGTCGCCCCGGAGATCGAGCAGTTCACGGTCGACCACCGCGCGTTCCTCGTGCGCGCCGTCCGCTTTCTCGCCGGCCACGCGGGGATCGACCAGTTCCTCGACCTCGGTTCCGGCCTGCCCACGGCGGAGAACACCCACCAGGCCGCGCAGCGCCTGCGGCCCGAGGCGCGGGTCGTCTACGTCGACAACGACCCGTCGGTCGTCGCCCACGGGCGCGCGCTGCTGGAGGAGAACGACCGCACCTTCTTCTCCCCGGGCGACCTCACCATCCCGCGCGAGGTGCTCGAGGACCCGACGGTCACGCGCCACCTCGACTTCGACCGCCCGATCGCGCTGCTCCAGCTCGGGACGCTGCACCACTACGACGAGTCCGCTCTGACGTGCGCGGAGATCATGCAGCAGTACGTCGACGCGCTGCCCTCGGGCAGCTACGTCGCGCTGAGCCACTTCTTCGACCCGCAGGACGAGGACAGCGCCGTGGCCCGGCGGATGGAGGACGTCTTCCTCCACAGCCCGCTGGGCACCGGCCGATTCCGCACGCGCGACGAGATCCTCGCGATGCTGCCGGGGCTGGAGCTGGTCGAACCGGGCCTGGCGCGCTGCGTCGAGTGGTGGCCGGACGGCCCGCAGCTGCGCCCGCTCGTGCCCGCCCAGCGCTGCATCGTCGGCGCCGTGGCCCGCAAGCCCTGACCTTCTGCCGGTGAGCGCCTCCGATCGCGAGCGCTGGGACGCCCGGTACGCCGACGGCGCGCCGGGGGAGCCGGCGCCACCCGTGGCGCTCGCCGGTCGGGAACACCTGCTCCCGGCGAACGGCCGCGCGCTCGACGTCGCCTGCGGGCGCGGCGCGGTCGCGGTGTGGCTGGCGGGGCGGGGGCTGACCGTCGACGCGGTCGACGTCTCCCCGGTCGGTCTCGCCGCGGGCCGGGAGCTGCCCGGGGGCGACCTGGTGCGCTGGATCGAGGCCGACCTCGACGACGGCCTGCCCGTCGCCGGGCCCTACGACGTCGTCGTCGCCCAGCGCTTCCGCGCGCCCGCCCTGTACGGGGCGCTGGTCGACGCCCTCGCGCCCGGGGGGCTGCTCGTCGTCTCGGTGCTCGCCGGCGGCGACGGGCCCTTCCGCGCCGCGCCCGGCGAGCTGCTCGCGGCGTTCGGGCACCTCGCCGTCGTCCACCACGAGGAGTCCGGCGGCGAGGCGCACCTCGTGGCGCGCCGACCCTGATCGTCCCGACCCCGCGGGTGTGGTCGGTGTCAAGCCATGGTGCCCGTGGTGGGCGAGGGTGATACTCGTCGAGACCCCTGTGGGGCCGACCGGGTGACACGGAACGAGGAGGCGCCGGGCGTGGCGGAGCTGTTCATCGACGGAGCGTGGACCTCGGCTGTCGACGGCGGACGACGGGAGATCCGCTCTCCCGCCGACGGCACCCTCGTGGCCGAGGTCGACGAGGCCGGCGCGAAGGACACCGAGAAGGCGATCGCGGCCGCGCGCCGCGCGTTCGACGACGGCCGGTGGGCGTCGGTCCCGGCGCCGCAGCGGGGCGACCTGCTGCTGCGCGTGGCCGACCTCCTCCAGCGCGACAAGGCCCGCCTCGCCCGCGCCGAGACCGACGACACCGGCAAGCGGGTCGCCGAGTCCGAGATCGACATGGACGACATCACGAACTGCTTCCGCTGGTTCGGGCACCTCGCCGCCAGCGACGACGGCCGGCTCGTCGACACCGGCATCGCGACGGCGCGCAGCAAGGTCGTCCACGAGCCCGTCGGGGTGTGCGGGCTGATCACGCCCTGGAACTACCCGCTGCTGCAGACGGCGTGGAAGGTGGCCCCGGCGCTCGGCGCGGGCTGCACGTTCGTCCTCAAGCCCAGCGAGCTGACCCCGCACACGGCGATCATCCTGATGGAGCTGCTGGCCGAGGCCGGCGTGCCCGACGGCGTCGCGAACCTCGTGCTCGGGGCCGGCGCCACGGCCGGGGCGCCGCTGTCGACCGACCCGCGCGTCGACATGGTCAGCTTCACCGGCGGGCTGGTCACCGGGAAGAAGATCATGGAGTCGGCCGCGGCCACCGTGAAGAAGGTGGCCCTCGAGCTCGGCGGCAAGAACCCGTTCGTCCTGTTCGCCGACGCCGACCACGAGACCGCGGTGGACAACGTCCTCACCGGGATCTTCCTGCACTCCGGGCAGGTGTGCTCCGCCGGCGCGCGGCTCGTCGTCGAGGAGTCCGCGCACGACCGGATCGTCGACGACCTCGTCGAGCGCGCGCAGCGGATCCGCCTCGGCGGGCCGGACGCGCCCGACACCGAGACCGGCCCGCTGATCTCCGCGGCGCACCGCGAGAAGGTCGAGGCCTACGTCGCGGCGGGCGTCGCCGAGGGCGCCGTGCTGCGCTGCGGCGGCGAACGCCCGACCGACCCCGCGCTGCAGGACGGCCACTACTACCCGCCGACCATCCTCGACCGCTGCACCCAGGACATGTCCGTGGTGCACGACGAGTCGTTCGGCCCGGTGCTCACGGTCGAGACGTTCACCGACCTCGACGACGCGGTGCGGATCGCCAACGACACCGAGTACGGCCTGGCCGGAGCCGTGTTCTCCGCCGACCACGGCACCTGCGAGGAGGTCGCCGCGCGCCTGCGCCACGGCACCGTGTGGATCAACGACTTCGGCCCCTACGTCCCCGCCGCCGAGTGGGGCGGCTTCGGCCACTCCGGCGTCGGTCGCGAGCTCGGTCGCGCCGGGTTCGCCGAGTACCAGGAGACCAAGCACATCTGGACCAACACCCGACCGGGGCCGACCGGATGGTTCCCCTCGTCGACCAGCCGTTCCACACCAGGGAGTGGTTCGTGAGCAGCACCGAACGGACGACCAGCGACAGCCAGGACATCGACGAGTTCGGCTACAAGCCGAGCCTCGTGCGCTCCCTGGGCAGCTTCCACACCTTCGCCGCGGGGATCAGCTACATCTCGATCCTCACCGGCACCTTCCAGCTCTTCTACTTCGGGCTCGGCTCGGGCGGGCCCGCGTACTGGTGGTCGTGGCCGCTGGTGTTCGTCGGCCAGCTCATGGTCGCGCTGTGCTTCTGCGAGCTCGCCGCGCGCTTCCCGGTGGCGGGGTCGATCTACAACTGGACCAAGCGCCTGACCAGCCCGCACACCGCCTGGCTGGCCGGCTGGACGATGCTGACGGCCTCGATCGTCTCCATCGCGGCGGTCGCGCTGGCGCTGCAGGCGACGCTGCCCGAGCTGTGGGACGGGTTCCAGTTCATCCCCATGAACGGCGACGAGGACACGGCGGCCCAGGCGCTCAACGGCGTCATCCTCGCCTCGATCCTCATCGTGTTCACCACCGCGATCAACGCCTTCGGCACCAAGCTGATGGCCCAGATCAACGCGGCCGGGGTGTTCATCGAGCTCGTCGCGGCGGTGCTGCTGATCGTCCTGCTCGCGATCAACATCGTGCGCGGCCCGCAGATCGTGTTCGACACCGGCGGCATCGACACGAGCGGCCGGCCGCTCGGCTACGCGGGCGCCTTCCTCGTGGCCATGTTCGCCTCGCTCTACGTCATGTACGGGTTCGACACCGCGTCGTCCCTGGCCGAGGAGTCCCACGAGCCCCGCAAGAACGCCCCCAAGGCGATCCTGCGGGCGCTGTTCTTCTCGTTCCTGCTCGGCGGGCTGATCCTGCTCTTCGCGCTCATGTCGGCGCCGGATCTCGCCGACCCCGCGTTCAGCTCCCTCGGCGGCCTGCAGGCGCTGATCCTCGCGGTGCTCGGGCCGGTCGGCGGGTCGGTGATCCTCGTCGCGGTCGTCATCGCCGTCGTCGTGTGCGCCCTCGCGGTGCACGCGGCCGCGATCCGGCTGGCCTTCGCGATGAGCCGCGACAACAACCTGCCCGCCGGCTCGAAGCTGTGCACGATCAACCCGCGGTTCGGCACGCCGATCGTCTCGTCCGTCGCCATCGGCGTCATCGCGATCGTGCTGCTGTTCGTGACGTTCAGCCCGCAGATCTACACGGTGGTCACGTCCATCGCGATCATCATGATCTACACCGCGTACCTGCTGGTGACCATCCCGCTGCTGATCAAGCGCCTGCGCGGCCAGTGGGAGCCCCGCGAGGGCGCCTTCTCGCTGGGCCGCTGGGGCATCCCGGTCAACATCGTGGCGGTGCTCTGGGGCGGGTTCATGGCGATCAACCTCGCCTGGCCGCGCAACGAGGTCTACAACGCCACCGAGCCGTTCCACTGGTATCTGCAGTGGGGCGGGGTGCTGCTGCCGGGGATCATCCTCGGCGGAGGGTTCGCCTACTACTGGACCGTCCAGCGCCACAAGACCGGCGTCGTCGCCGAGCACGCGCGCGTCGACTCCGCGGCTCCCACCACGATCACCACCACGACCCCCTCGGAGGAGACGCGATGAGCAGCCCGCAGACATCCGGGCGGGAGTTCGACTACGTCGTCGTCGGCGGTGGCACCGCGGGGTCCGTGGTGGCCGCGCGCCTGTCCGAGGACCCCGACGTGTCGGTGCTGCTGGTCGAGGCCGGCCCGTCCGACGTCGGCGACCCCGCGATCCTCAACCTCTGGCGCTGGATGGAGCTGCTCGAGTCCGGCTACGACTGGGACTACCCGGTCGAGCCGCAGGAGCACGGCAACTCGTACATGCGCCATGCGCGGGCCAAGGTGCTCGGCGGGTGCTCGTCGCACAACTCGGCGATCGCGTTCTGGGCGCCGCGGGAGAACCTCGACGACTGGGCGGCGCAGGGCTGCACGGGCTGGGGCGCGGACGAGAGCTACGCCTTCTACCGCAAGCTCGAGGCTGCGCTCGACGGCGCCGAGAACGCCGAGCCGCCCGGGCGCGGCACCGACGGGCCGGTGACCATCCGGTCCATCGCGCCGAAGGACCCCTGCGGACGCGCGCTGCTGCAGGCCTGCGAGCAGGTCGGGCTGCCGACCACCCCGTTCAACACCGGGCGCACCGTGCTGCGCGGCGCCAACTGGTTCCAGGTCAACGCCAACCCCGACGGCACGCGCAGCTCGGCGTCGGCGGCCTACCTGCACCCGATCATGGCGAGCCGCCCGAACCTCGAGGTCTGGACCGGCTACCGCGCCGAGCACCTGACCTTCGACGACTCGGGTGCCCGCCCGCGCGCCACCGGCGTCGCCCTGCGCACGCCGGACACGCGCTGGACGATCGAGGTCACCGCGCGCCGCGAGACGATCGTGTCCGCCGGGGCCATCGACGGGCCGAAGCTGCTGATGCTCTCGGGCATCGGGCCGGCCGAGCACCTGCGGTCGGTGGGCATCGAGGTGCGCGTCGACGCGCCGGGCGTGGGGGAGAACCTCCAGGACCACCCCGAGGGCCTCGTGCAGTGGGAGGCCCTGCAGCCGATGCCGACCGAGTCGGTGCAGTGGTGGGAGATCGGCATCTTCGCCGGCGCCGAGGACCGGACGACGCCGGACCTGATGTTCCACTACGGCTCGGTGCCGTTCGACCTCAACCTCGTGCGCTACGGCTACCCGAGCACCGAGAACACGTTCTGCCTCACGCCGAACGTCACCGGCGCCCAGTCGACGGGCACCGTGCGCCTGCGGACCCGCGACTTCCGCGACAAGCCGGCCGTCGACCCGCGCTACTTCACCCACGAGCACGACCGCGAGGTCATGATCCGTGGGGTGCGGGTGGCCCGGGAGATCGCGGCGGCGCCGGCGCTGGCCGACTGGGTGGGCAAGGAGCAGGCGCCCGGCGACGCGGCGCAGACCGACGAGGAGATCTTCGACTACATCGCGAAGACCCACAACACCGTCTACCACCCGTCGTGCACGGTGAAGATGGGTCCGGACTCCGACCCGCTGGCCCCGGTGGACCCGCAGCTGCGGGTGCGCGGCGTCGACGGGCTGCGCGTGGCCGACGGGTCGATCATGCCGGACCTCATCACGGTCAACCCGTGCATCACCACGATGATGATCGGCGAGCGGGCGGCGGACTTCATCAAGAACCCCCGCTGAGCTCGACGACCTCGGTGGCGGAGCCCGCGCTGAGCACGGGTTTCGTCACCGGGGCCGCGGGGGGTAGCCCCGCCCCCATGACCGACACCCCAGGAGCCGTGGTCCTCGACGTCGACGGCACGCTCGTCGACACCAACTACCACCACGCCCTGGCCTGGTACCGCGCGTTCCGGCGCTACGACGTCACCGTCCCCGTGTACGCGATCCACCGCGCGCTCGGCATGGGCGGCGACCAGCTCGTGGCCGCCGTCGCCGGCGACGACGTCGAGGCCCGCCACGGCGACGACATCCGCGCGGCCTGGGTCGAGGGCGCCGACGCGATGCTCGACGAGATCAGCGCGCTGCCCGGCGCCCACGCGCTGCTCGAGGCGATCCGCGACGCCGGCTTCGTGCTGGTGATGGCGAGCTCGGGCAAGCCGCACCACGTCGAGCGCTACGCCGAGCTCATCGAGGCCGGCGACATCCCCGAGGCATGGGTCAGCTCGGGCGACGTGGAGCAGACGAAACCCGCGCCCGACCTCATGGCCGTGGCCATGGAGCGCGTCGGCGCCACGGCGGCGGTGGCCATCGGCGACTCGATCTGGGACTGCCAGGCCGCGGGCCGCCTCGGCATCCCCTCGGTGGCCGTGCGCACGGGCGGCTTCGCCGACGAGGAGCTGCGCGAGGCCGGGGCCACCGCGATCTACTCGTCGGTCGAGGAGCTCACCGCCGACGTGGCCTCGCTGAAGCCGCAGGAGCGTTCGGGCTGAGACGAACGAACGGCGCTCTCGCTGCCTCGGAAGCAGCGAGAGCGCCGTTCGTTCGTTCGCGGAGCGCGCACGCAGAGCAGCGTGCGCCCGCTGATCAGCCCAGCATCTTGCGCAGGACGTACGGCAGGATGCCGCCGTTGCGGTAGTACGCCGCCTCGCCCGGGGTGTCGATGCGCAGGCGCGCGTCGAACTCGACCGCGTCGCCGCCGCCCTCGGGCGTCGCGGTGACGTGCACGGTGTCGGGCACGTCGCCGTCGTTGAGCGCCGTGACGCCGCTGACCGCGAACGTCTCGGTGCCCGTGAGCCCCAGCGCGTCGGCGTCCTGCCCCTCGGGGAACTGCAGCGGCAGCACGCCCATGCCGACGAGGTTCGAGCGGTGGATGCGCTCGTAGCTCTCGGCGATGACCGCGCGGACCCCGAGCAGCGTCGTGCCCTTGGCCGCCCAGTCGCGCGACGAGCCCGAGCCGTACTCCTTGCCCGCGAGCACCACCAGCGGCGTGCCCTCGGCGGCGTAGTGCTGGGCGGCGTCGTAGACGTACGCCTGCGCGCCGCCGTTGGTGTAGTCCGCCGTCCAGCCGCCCTGTGGCAGGTCGTTGCCCTCGCCGTCCTTGAGCTCGTTGCGCAGCCGGATGTTGGCGAAGGTGCCGCGGATCATCACCTCGTGGTTGCCGCGCCGCGAGCCGTAGGAGTTGAAGTCCTTGCGCTCGATCCCGTTCTCCTTGAGGTACTGACCGGCCGGCGACTCCTCCTTGATCGCGCCGGCGGGGGAGATGTGGTCGGTGGTCACCGAGTCACCGAGCTTGAGCAGCACGCGGGCGCCGTCGAGGTCGGTGACGTCGCTCGGCTCGCGGTCCATGCCCTCGAAGTACGGGGGCTTGCGCACGTAGGTCGAGTCGGGGTCCCAGGTGAACGTCTCGCCCTCGGGGGTGTCGAGCGACGTCCAGCGCTCGTCGCCGGCGAAGACGTCGGCGTAGCCCTCGGTGAACTGCTCCGGCGAGAGCGCCGAGGCGATGACCTCCTGGATCTCCTGCGGCGACGGCCAGATGTCCTCCAGCGTCACCGGGTTGCCCTCGGTGTCGTACCCCAGGGGTTCCGTGGTCAGGTCGAGGTCCATCGTCCCGGCCAGCGCGTAGGCCACGACCAGCGGCGGGCTGGCCAGGTAGTTCATCTTGACGTCGGGGTTGATGCGGCCCTCGAAGTTGCGGTTGCCCGAGAGCACCGCGGTGACCGCGAGGTCGCCGTCGTTGACCGCCTGCGAGATCTCCTCGGGCAGCGGCCCGGAGTTGCCGATGCAGGTGGTGCAGCCGTAGCCGACGAGGTTGAAGCCCAGCTTCTCCAGGTAGGGCAGCAGGCCCGAGCGCTCGTAGTAGTCCATGACGACCTTGGAGCCCGGGGCCAGCGAGGTCTTCACCCAGGGCCGGCGCTCGAGGCCCTTCTCGACGGCGTTGCGGGCCAGCAGGGCCGCGCCGATCATCACCGACGGGTTCGAGGTGTTGGTGCACGACGTGATCGCCGCGATCGACACGGCGCCGTGGTCGAGCTCGAGCTGGGTGCCGTCCGACAGCGTCACCGGCACCGGGTTCGACGCGCGGCCGCCCGGGTCGACGGGCTGGCGGTGCACCGCCGGCTTGTCCTCTTCCTTCGACTCGTCCTCGGCGGGCGGGTCGGAGGCCGGGAACGACTCCTGCGACGCCTCGTCGGTGGAGCCCTGCACGCCGCTGGCGTAGTCCGGCAGGGCCTGGCGGAACGACTCCTTGGCGGCGTCGAGCGCGATGCGGTCCTGCGGGCGCTTCGGGCCGGCGATCGACGGGACGACCGTCGAGAGGTCCAGCGCGAGCGTCTCGGAGTAGTCGGGCTCGTGGGACGGGTCGTGCCAGAGGCCCTGCTCCTTGCAGTAGGCCTCGACGAGCGCGACCTGCGCGTCGTCGCGGCCGGTGAAGCGCAGGTAGTCCAGCGTCTCGTCGTCGATCGGGAAGATCGCGCACGTGGAGCCGAACTCGGGGCTCATGTTGCCGATCGTGGCGCGGTTGGCCAGCGGCACGGCGGCGACGCCCTCGCCGTAGAACTCGACGAACTTCCCGACCACGCCGTGCTCGCGCAGCATCTCGGTGATCGTCAGCACGAGGTCGGTGGCGGTGGCGCCCGCGGGCAGCTCACCGGAGAGCTGGAAGCCGACGACCTTCGGGATGAGCATCGAGACGGGCTGGCCCAGCATGGCCGCCTCGGCCTCGATGCCGCCGACGCCCCAGCCCAGCACGCCCAGACCGTTGACCATCGTGGTGTGGGAGTCGGTGCCCACCAGGGTGTCGGGGTACGCCTGGCCGCCCCGGGTCATGACCACGCGCGCCAGGTGCTCGATGTTGACCTGGTGGACGATGCCGGTGCCGGGCGGGACGACCTTGAACTCGTCGAACGCGGTCTGGCCCCAGCGCAGGAACTTGTAGCGCTCCTCGTTGCGCTGGTACTCCAGCTCCACGTTGCGCTCGAAGGCGTCCGGGGTGCCGAAGAGGTCGGCGACCACGGAGTGGTCGATGACCAGCTCGGCCGGCGCCAGCGGGTTGACGTTCTGGGCGTCGCCGCCCAGCTCGGCGACGGCCTCGCGCATGGTGGCCAGGTCGACGATGCACGGCACGCCGGTGAAGTCCTGCATCACCACGCGCCCGGGCACGTACTGGATCTCGGTGTCGGGCTCGGCGGTCGGGTCCCACTCGGCGAGCGCGCGGATGCTCGCCTCGGTGGTGACGAGACCGTCCTCGGTGCGCAGCAGGTTCTCGAGCAGCACCTTGAGGCTGAACGGCAGGCGCTGCGAGCCCTCGACCGCGGACAGGCGGAAGATCTCGTAGGACTCCCCGCCGACCTCGAGGGTGCCCTTGGCCCCGAAGGAGTCGGCGCTCCCCGTCGCTCCGTCGGACTGGTCTGGCGAGCTCACGGACACGTTCCTCCTTGTTCCTCCACCGGGCGCGGCGAGTGGTGGTCGGCCGCGGCCCGGGGTCACTGGCGGTCCCGGCGGCGTCGCCGGGGACGGTCCGGAACCGGGTACCCGTTCCACGGGCCGGATCCGGTGCCTCCCCGGGTGGTGGTCGGACGGCGCGACGCGTGCCGGCCGGCGAGGGAACGACGCCCGACCCGGGGGTCGGTCGGGAGTCTCGCGCACCCACCCGGGTGGCGCACTCCCGCCCCACCAGGATACGGCCACGACCTGCGCCGGGGAGGGCGTGCGGGGCCCCGGAACCGTGATCACGCCACCCGGGTGGGCGACACGCGCCACACCGCCGCGTGTCGGTCCCCGCGCCGGGCCGGTCGGCCGTCCACGCTCCGTGCGCCCCGGCCCACGACCCCCCGGCGGAGGAGGACGGCGTGCCCGCGCTGCGCACCTCTGCCGTCCTGCTCGCCCTCGTCCTGGGGCTCCTCGTCCCGACGCCCCTCGCGATCGCCGGGCCGGCCACGCCGGACCCCACCCAGGACACCCCGGCGCCGGATCCCGCCACCGACCGGGCGGGGGAGGCGGGCTCGCTCGTGGCGCGCATCGCCGCGGCCCGGGCCGGGCTCGAGGCCCTCACCGACGACCTCGGCGAGCGCCAGGAGCTCGCCAACCGGGCGATGGCCGACGACACCAGCGCCCGCGCGCGTGCCGACGAGGCCCGCCGCGCCGCCGAGGAGAGCCGCCGCGGCGCCGACGCCGCCGCCGCGGCCGCCGACCGGGCCCGCGCCGACGCCGACGCCTGGATCACCGCGTGGTTCCAACAGGCCGACGTGCTCGGCCCGCTCTCGGTGCTCTCCGGGTCCGCGGGGCCCCAGGACGTCGCCGCCCGCGCCCACCTGCGTGACGTCGTCGCCGAGGACCAGCGCACCGCCCTCGACGGCGCCGAGCTCTCCCGCATCGCGGCCGCCAACGCCGACTCCCGGGCCCGCGCGGCCCGCGACGAGGCCGACGCCGCCGCCGCCCGGGCCACCGAGGCGCGCGCCGCCGCCGACGCCGAGCTCGCGCGGGTGCAGGCGGACGCCGAGGCCCAGGAGGCGCGCCTGCGCGATCTCACCGCCGAGCGCGACGCCGCCGAGTCCCGGCTGCGCGAGCTCGAGGCCGCCGACCCGGACCTCGCCGCGCAGCGCGACCGGGCAGAGGCGTTCGACGCCGCCGCCACCGCCCGCGACGAGGCCCGCGACGCCCGCGTCCGGCTCGCCGCGGCGAGCCCCGACGACGCGCAGGACGCGCTCGCGGCCGCCGGCGTCGACACCACCGGGATGAGCGAGGAGGTCCGCACCGTGCTCGGGCGGGCGCTCTCGCAGCTCGGCGTCGTCTACGCCTGGGGCGGCGGCGACGCCGCGGGCCCGACGAAGGGAATCCGCGACGGCGGCGTCGCCGACAGCTTCGGCGACTTCGACAAGACCGGCTTCGACTGCTCCGGGCTGATGATCTACGCGTTCGCGGCCGTCGGGAAGGATCTGCCGCACTACAGCGGCTACCAGGCCGAGGCCGGCCCGCGGGTCCCGCTGGCGGAGCGTCGCCCCGGCGACCTCCTGTTCTGGGCCGAGGACGACGGCGCAGGCGCGGTGCACCACGTCGCTCTCTACCTCGGCGGCGACCAGATGGTCGAGGCGCCCGAGTCGGGCAAGACCGTGCGCATCGTGCCGCTCCGGCTCGACGACGAGATCGTCCCCACGGTGACCCGGCTGGTCTAGGTGGAGGCTTGACGGCACCCTCACCGGCCGCGCGGTTGCCTGGACCCCCGGCGGGTAGCGTGCCGCCGCGGCGCCCCACGTCCGGTGCGGGGCCGCGGAAGAGAGAGTTCGGGGGAGGAACACCGGTGACCGACCAGCCCGGTCCGGAGAGGGACACGGCGGGTCCCGCCACGCCCGCCCACGACGCCGAGCAGCTCGAGCGCACGGTGCTCGAGGTCAAGCGGATCATCGTCGGCCAGGACCGCCTCGTCGAGCGGATGCTCGTCGGCCTCCTGGCCAAGGGCCACCTGCTGCTCGAGGGTGTGCCCGGCGTGGCCAAGACCCTCGCGGTGGAGACCTTCGCGCGCGTCGTCGGCGGCTCGTTCGCCCGCATCCAGTTCACGCCCGACCTCGTGCCCGCCGACATCCTCGGCACGCGCATCTACCGCCAGGGCCGCGAGGAGTTCGACGTCGAGCTCGGGCCCGTGGTGTCGAACTTCGTGCTCGCCGACGAGATCAACCGCGCGCCGGCGAAGGTGCAGTCGGCGATGCTCGAGGTGATGGCCGAGCGCCACGTCTCCATCGGCGGTCAGACCCACCCGATGCCCGACCCGTTCCTCGTGCTCGCCACCCAGAACCCGATCGAGAACGAGGGCGTCTACCCGCTGCCCGAGGCCCAGCGCGACCGCTTCCTGTTCAAGATCCTCGTCGAGTACCCGACGGCGGACGAGGAGCGGGAGATCGTCTACCGGATGGGCGTGAGCCCGCCGTCGCCGCACCGCGTGCTCGACCCGGTGGAGCTGCGCCGCCTGCAGGACGTCGCCGCGCAGGTGTTCGTGCACCACGCGCTCGTCGACTACGTCGTGCGTCTCGTGGTCGCCACGCGATCGCCGGCCGAGCACGGCATGGCCGACGTCGGCGGCTGGGTCGCCTACGGCGCGTCGCCGCGCGCGTCGTTGGGGATCATCGCCGGCGCCCGCGCGCTGGCGCTGGTCCGCGGGCGCGACTACGTGCTGCCCCAGGACGTCGTCGACATCGCGCCGGACGTGCTGCGCCACCGCCTCGTGCTGTCCTACGACGCGCTCGCCGACGGCGTGCCGGTCGACCACGTGGTCACGCGCGTGCTCCAGACCGTCCCGCTGCCCCAGGTCTCGGCGCGACCCGTCGGCATGGGCCCCGCGCCCGTGCCGGCGGCGGGCCGGTGACCCCGGCTCCGTGACGACGCAGGACGACACGCCGGCGGCGCGGGTCCCGGAGCCGGGGCCGCGGCCTCCGTCGGCCCCCGCGGCGGACGCCCCCGCCGGCGGGCCGCGTCCCGAGTGGGCGCCGCCGTCGACGACGCCCCCGCCCGCGAACGCGGACGAGATGACCGGCGAGGCCGCGCAGGCCCGGCTCTCGGCGTCGCTGCGCACCCTCGAGCTCACCGTCCGGCGCCGGCTCGACGGCCTGCTGCAGGGCAACCACCTCGGCCTCGTGCCCGGACCGGGCACGGAGCCAGGGGATCCCCGGCCCTACCAGCCCGGCGACGACGTGCGGCGGATGGACTGGTCGGTCACCGCGCGCACCACCGAGCCCCACATCCGCGAGACGATCGCCGACCGCGAGCTGGAGACCCAGCTCGTCGTCGACCTCTCGCCGAGCCTCGACTTCGGCACCGCCTCCTGCGAGAAGCGCGACCTCGCCGTCGCCGCCTGCGCCGCCGTCGTGCACCTGACGCGTGGCGGCGGCAACCGCGTCGGCGCCGTCGTCGCCACCGGCGAGCGCACCGTGCGCCTGCCCGCTCGCGGCGGGGAGACCGGCGCGCGCGAGCTTCTCCGGCGGATCGCGGCGACCCCGACCGCCCCGGAGGGCACCCGCGGCGACCTGCCCGGCGCGCTGGAGTCCCTGCGCCGCCCGCCGCGGCGGCGCGGGCTGGTCGTCGTCGTGTCCGACTTCCTCGGCGACGTCGACTGGGAGCGCGCGCTGCGGGCCCTGCGGGCGCGCCACGAGCTGCTCGCGGTGGAGGTCGTCGACCCCCGCGACGAGGAGCTCCCCGACGTGGGCACGGTCGTGCTCGCCGACCCCGAGACCGGGCACCGCCGCGAGGTCACCACCACCGCGACGCTGCGCCGGCGCTTCGCCGCCGAGGCCGCCGCGCACCGCGGACGGGTCGCCGCGGCCCTGCGCCGCACCGGCGCCGCGCACCTCGTCCTGCGCACCGACCGCGACTGGATCGCCGACGTCGTGCGCTTCGCCGTGGCCCGCAAGCGCGGCTGGTCGGGCGGGGCGACGACGGGACGCGTGCCCACCGCCGCGCCCGAACCCGGGGGGCGGTGACCCGTGTTCGCGAGCCCGTGGTGGTTCCTGCTGCTCGTGGTGGTCGCCGCCCTGGCCGTCGGCTACTGGTGGATCAACCGGCGCCGCCAGCGCTACACGATGCGCTTCACCAACCTGGCGCTGCTCGAGCGCGTCGCCCCCCGCGGGCCGGGCCGGTGGCGCCACGTCCCCATGGCCCTGGTGCTGGCCGCGCTGGTGCTCATGACGATCGCGCTGGCTGGGCCCCAGGGCGTCGCGCAGGTCCCGCGCAACCGGGCCACGGTCATGCTCACGATCGACGTGTCGCTCTCGATGCGCGCCACCGACGTCGAGCCCTCCCGGCTGCAGGTGGCCCAGACCGCCGCCTCGGCGTTCGCCGACCAGCTGCCCGCGGGCATCAACCTCGGCCTGTCGTCGTTCGCCGCGACGCCCAGCACGCTGGTCACGCCGACCACCGACCGGCAGGCGATCAAGAACGCGATCGGTTCGCTGCAGCTCGCCGAGTCCACGGGCACCGGCGACGCGATCCGGGCGAGCCTCGCCGCGATCCGGGCGTTCGGCACCCAGGTCCGGGGGCCCGAGGGCCCGCCTCCGGCGCGGATCATCCTGCTGTCGGACGGCAAGCAGACGACGCCGACCACCGACCCCGCCGACGACCGGGGCGCGTTCCCGGCGTCCACCGAGGCCCGGGCGGCGGGCGTGCCGATCTCGGCGATCTCGTTCGGCACCGAGTACGGCGAGATCGAGATCGACGGCCGTCCGGTGTCGGTCGCCGTGGCCGACGACCAGATGCGCGAGATCGCCCAGCTCTCGGGCGGCGACTTCCGCCGCGCGTCCACCGAGCTGGACCTGCGCGAGACCTACGCCAACCTCGCCGAGCAGGTGGGCTACGAGGAGCGGACCGTCGACCTCTCGGGCCGCTGGTTCCTCGCCGCCACGATCCTGGTGCTGCTCGGGGCCACGGCCGCCATCGTGACGGGTCAGCGTCTGCCCTGACCGGCGCTCACACGTGGTCGACCGCGAGCCGATCGGTGAACGCCCGGATGTCGGCGATCGCGGCGCGGTGCTCCGCGGGCAGGGCCTGCCGGAAGATCAGCTCGGCGCCGTGGACGATCCCGAGGTTCACCCGCCCCGACGCCGGGACGCCCGCGGCCAGCAGCTTGCGGTAGTACGCCAGGCCCTCGTCGCGGAGCGGGTCGAGCTCGTTGACCGTGACGACGTGGGGCGGCAGGCCGGCGAGGTCGTCGAGGGTCGCGAAGTACGGCCAGGCCAGCGGGTCCTCGGCGTGGCGGCCACCGGGGTCGTAGGCCGCCACGAGCAGGTCCATGAGGGCGCAGTTGATGAAGTACCCGTCGTTCTCGATCATCGAGGGCAGCTCGCGGAGCTTGCGGGCGTCGTCCCACGCGGAGCCGCCGCTGATGTAGGGCACGGAGACGTGCACGCCGTCGATGGCGTCGAGGTCCCCCGAGCGCTTGGCCCGCAGGGTCGTGGCCAGTACGAGGTTCGCGCCGCCGGACTCGCCCTGCAGCACGATGCGGGTCAGGCCCAGTTCGCCGCGCTGGTCGTCGAGCCAGCGGACGGCCGCGGCGCAGTCGTCGAGACCCGCGGGGAACGGGTGCGGGCCCAGCGCCGTCCACGCGTTGCGGAACCCGACCTGCACGGCGACGAGGCCGGACAGGGCGAGGTCGCGGCACCAGCGGTCGTGCACGCGGGTGTCGGCGTCGAGGATCGTCATCCCGCCGCCGTGGATGTAGGCGACGCACGGCAGCGGCCCGGCCACGCCCGCGGGGCGGTAGACCCGCAGGGGCACGAGGTGGCCGTCGGGGGACGCCACCGAGGTGTCGGTGACGTCGACGGACTCGTCGGGCTCGTCGTCGGGAAGGGCAAGCGGGACGCTGGCGTAGATCGCGCTGAACCCGTCGTGCAGGCCGCCGACGGCCTCGCTCACCGCCGCGTGGCCGGCCGCCCGGGTGATCGGGGGCTCCGCGGCCGGCCCGTCGAGCCCGAACGCGGCCAGCGCGGCCACGAGGTCGGGCTTGGCGCGCGGGTCGGTGCGCAGGTCGAGGGAGGGGTCACCGAGACGGCCCGGGAGGGTCGGCGAGGCGTCGGTCGCGGTCATGGGTCCTCCGAGCGGCGGGGTCGGCTCCGTGATCGACTCTATGAGCCACGCCACACGGCGCAAGGCGCTGAACGGCCGTGAGTGGTTGCCCGTGTCCCACCACGGGCAAGGGCTCACGAGGCGGAGCCAAAGCGGCTACCCTTCCGCCGCCGCTGGACCCGACCGAGAGGAGTCGCGTGAGCCGCGTCGTGCTGGTCACGGGAGGCAACCGCGGGATCGGGCTCGCCACGGCGCGCGAGTTCGCCGAGCGCGGGTACAGCGTGGTGGTGACCCACCGCTCGGGCGAGCCGCCGGAGGGTCTGCACGGCGTCCAGTGCGACGTCACCGACTCCGCGCAGGTCGACGCCGCGTTCTCGCAGGTCGAGTCCGAGCACGGGCCCGTCGAGGTGGTCGTCGCCAACGCCGGCATCACCCGCGACGGCCTGCTCATGCGCATGCCCGAGGACGCGTTCACCGACGTCCTCGACGCCAACCTCACCGGCGCCTGGCGCGTCACCCAGCGCGCCATCCGCGGCATGGTCAAGGCCCGGTTCGGGCGGCTGGTCTACGTGTCCAGCGTCGTCGGGCTGACCGGCGCGCCGGGCCAGGCGAACTACGCGGCGTCGAAGGCCGGCCTCATCGGCCTCGCCCGCTCCACGGCCCGCGAGCTGGGCGGGCGCGGCATCACCGCCAACGTCGTCACCCCCGGCTACGTCGACACCGACATGACCGCCGAGCTCACCGACAAGCGTCGCGAGGAGCTCCTGGGCTCCATCCCGCTCGGGCGCGTCGCGGCGCCCGAGGAGGTGGCCAAGGCCGTCGCCTGGCTCGCCTCCGACGACGCCGCGTACGTCACGGGCGCGGTCCTGCCGGTCGACGGCGGCGTCGGCATGGGCCACTGAACAGTCGATCAGCAGGGGAGACGACCGCATGAGCGGAATGCTCGACGGCAAGCGCATCCTGGTCACCGGGATCATCACCGACGCCTCCATCGCCTTCCACGCGGCGAAGGCGGCCCAGGAGGCCGGCGCGACCGTCGTGCTCACCGGCTTCGGGCGCCTGTCCCTGGTCAAGCGCGTCGCGCAGCGCCTCCCGCAGGAGGCGCCGGTCATCGAGCTGGACGTGCAGAACCAGGAGCACCTCGACGCCCTGGCCGACAACGTCCGCGAGCACGTCGACGGCCTCGACGGCGTCCTGCACTCGATCGGTTTCGCGCCGATGGACGCCCTCGGCGGCAACTTCCTGCACACCGAGTGGAAGGACGTCGCCACCGCGGTCGAGGTCTCGGCCTACTCGTTCAAGTCGCTCGCGATGGCCTGCCGCCCGCTGCTCGGGCGCGGCGCGTCGCTGGTCGGCATGGACTTCGACAACACCGTCGCCTGGCCCGGCTACGACTGGATGGGCGTGGCCAAGGCCGCGCTCGAGGCCACCACCCGCTACCTCGCCCGCGACCTGGGCCCCGAGGGCATCCGCGCCAACCTCGTCGCCGCCGGCCCCGTGCGCACGATGGCCGCGAAGTCGATCCCGGGCTTCGACACCTTCGAGGAGGCCTGGGTGCAGCGCGCGCCGCTGGGCTGGGACCTCGGCGACCCCACCCCGGTCGCGAAGACGATCTGCGCGCTGCTCTCGGACTGGATGCCCGCCACCACCGGCGAGGTCGTCCACGCCGACGGCGGCTACCACGCGATGGGCGCCTGAGCCCCTACCCGTCCCGCGGGTGGTCCGCGGCCAGGGTGCGGTGCAGCGCGAGGCAGATCGCCAGCATCAGCAGGGCGAACGGCGTGGCGACGAGGATCTCCGCGTTCTGCAGCGCGTCGAGCCCGCCGATGAGCAGCAGCGCGGCGGCCAGCGCGGCCATGATCACGCCCCAGGTCAGCTTGCTGCGCGTGGCCGGGTCCAGCCCGCCGCCGGACATGCTCCCGAGCACCACCGTGCCCGCGTCGGCGCCCGCCACGAAGAAGATCCAGACCAGGACGAGCACGAGCAGCGCCATGACCAGGAAGCCCGGGTATTCGCGCAGGAACCGGAACATCGCCAGCGCCTCGTCCTGGCCGGCCGCCGCGCCGATCGCGCCGCCGGTGCGGTTGTCCGTGTCGAGGCCGGCGCCCCCGAGCACCGAGAACCAGACGACGCTGAACACGCTGGGCGCGACCAGCACGCCGATCACGAACTCGCGGATCGTGCGGCCCCGGGAGATGCGGGCGATGAACGCGCCCACGTAGGGCGCCCAGGCGATCCACGTCGCCCAGAAGAAGATCGTCCAGTCCGTGAGCCACTCGGGGCCGGCGAACGGGTAGGACCGCAGGCTCATCGGGACCACGCGCGCGAGGAAGTTGCCGGTCTCCTGCGTCAGCAGGTTCAGCTGCAGCGTCGTCGGTCCGACGACGACGAAGTACGCGACGAGCACCACCGCGAGCGCGATGCTGGCCTGGCTCAGGACGTTGATGCCCTTCGAGATCGGCGTGGACGCCGAGAGCATGTAGCCCACCGCGGTGACCGCGATGACGGCCAGCGACAGCGTCACCCCGCCCGACAGGCCGAACACCTCGCCGAGGCCCGCGGTGATCTGCAGGGTGCCGAGGCCCAGCGACACCGCCACCCCGAACAGCGTGGCCACGACGGCCAGGACGTCGATCGCCTGGCCGAGGGGGCCGTCGACGCGGTCGCCGAGCAGGGGGCGCAGGACGGCGCTCAGGCGCAGGGTCGCCGTGCCGCGGTTGTAGCTCGCGTAGGCCACGGCCAGCCCGACCACCGCGTAGATCGCCCACGGGTGCAGCGTCCAGTGGAAGAACGCGTACTGGAGGCCGACCTCGGCCGCCTCGGGGGTGCCGGGCGCGGCCGTGCCCGGCGGCGGCTCACGGTAGTGCATCACCGGCTCGGCGACGCCCCAGAAGAGCAGCCCGACGCCCATCCCGGCCTGGAAGAGCATCGCGAACCAGGCGAAGCGGCCGAACTCGGGTCGCGCGTCGGGCCCGCCGAGGCGCACCCGGCCGAACCGGCCGAACGCGAGGTAGAGCGCGAAGACCAGGAAGAACGACGTGACCAGCAGGAACATCCAGCCGAGGTAGGTCACGACGGCCGACACCGCGGCGGCCAGGGCGGCCCCGACCGGCCCCACGGCCAGGAACGAGACCACGACGAAGGCCGCCGAGAGGCCCACCGAGATCCAGAAGACGGGCCCGAACTGACGGGCGTCGGCGCCGTCGGCGGACGCGTCGGTGGGGGCCTCGGCGGGGGAGTCGGCGGGCGTGTCGTCGTCCGGGCGCACCTGCTCCGTGTCGGTCACGACCGGGCGTGTACCCGGGTCGGACGCGGGGGATGCTGGGCTCGTGAGCACCCCGCCCGTCGACGCCGTTCTCCTGCTGTCGTTCGGGGGACCGGAGGGGCCCGACGAGGTGCGCCCGTTCCTCGAGAACGTCACCCGCGGGCGCGGCGTGCCGCCCGAGCGCCTCGACGAGGTCGAGCAGCACTACCAGCACTTCGGCGGCGTGAGCCCGATCAACGAGCTCAACCGCCGGCTCGTCGCCGACCTGTCCCGGGCGCTGCGGGAGGCCGGGCACGACCTGCCGGTGTACTTCGGCAACCGCAACTGGCACCCGCTGGCCGAGGACACGGTGACCGACATGGCGCGCGACGGCGTGCGCCGGGCGCTCGTGTTCGCCACCAGCGCCTACGGCGGCTACTCGGCCTGCCGGCAGTACCACGAGGACATCGCCCGGGCCCGCGCCGCGGCGACCGAGCGCACGGGCGGGGCGCCCGACCTGGTCAAGCTGCGCCACTTCTTCGACCACCCGCTGTTCGTCGGGGCGGTCGCCGACGGGGTGCGGGCGGCGCGGGAGCAGCTGGTGGACGGCCACGACGCGCGCCTGGTCTTCACGGCCCACTCGGTGCCGGAGTCGGCCGACCGCACGGCCGGGCCCCCCGGGGAGGGCGGGCACCGGTACTCGCGGCAGATGGCCGAGGCCGCCCGCCTCGTCGCCGAGGCCGTCGGCGCGCCCGAGCACGACCTGGTGTGGCAGTCGCGGTCCGGGCCGCCGCGCATCCCGTGGCTGGAGCCCGACATCGTCGACCACCTCGACGACCTGCACGACCGTGGCGTCGGCGCCGTCGTCGTCAGCCCCGTCGGCTTCGTGTCCGACCACCTCGAGGTGGTGTGGGACCTCGACAACGAGGCTGCCGAGCACGCCGAGAAGATCGGGATGGGCTTCGTGCGCGCGGCGAGCGCCGGGTCGGACCCGCGGTTCGTGCGGATGGTCGCGGAGCTGGTCGCCGAGCAGGTCGACGGGGCCCCGGTCCGCGGGCTCGGCACCGTGCCGCGCGCCGGGGTCGGGTGCAACGGGGAGCTCTGCCACCCCGGGTGCTGCGAGCCGGCGAAACGTCCGGGTTCGCCCTGATCGCCTGCTCGCGGCGGCTCACGACGGCCGTCCCACCGTGTTGCCGATGATCGTCGACGTGGCTAGTGTCGCGCGTCACGTGGTCGGTGTTGCATGCATCGTCGTGCGGCGGTCCCGGCCGTGTTCCCCATCCGGCACGTGGACCGCGGAGGATCCCTGAATGGCTGCCAGTGGCGAGATCAAGGTCAGCATCCTGGACTGCGGGATGATGACCGCAGACCTGACGTGGCTGCTGCTCAAGCCCGGGCGCTCGATCCGCCCTCGCCAGCAGCGCGACCAGCCGACCGAGTGGGCCGACGTGCCCACGCACTGCGTCCTGGTCGAGACCCCCGACGGCACGCTGCTCTGGGACACCAGCTGCCCGCGTGACTGGGAGGAGCGCTGGGGCCCGACGGGCCTGCAGGACTTCTTCCCCTACGAGAAGGTCAGCGAGGAGGAGTACCTCGACTCGCGCCTGCGCCAGCTCGGCATCGGCACCGACCAGATCGACTACGTCGTGCTCTCCCACCTGCACTTCGACCACTGCGGCAACGCCGACCTCTTCAAGGACTCCTCCGCGAAGCTGGTCTGCAGCGACAAGGAGAAGGAGTGGGCGTTCGGGTTCGACGGGCTGTTCAACGGCGCCCACCTCAAGACCGACTACGAGGAGCTGTCCTGGGAGACCGTCTCGGGTGACACCGAGTTCCTCCCCGGGGTCACGCTCCTCCAGACGCCCGGCCACACCCCGGGAACCATGTCCATGCAGGTCGACCTGCCCGACACCGGCACCATGATCTTCACGTCGGACGCCGTCTACATGGGCGAGAGCTACGGCCCGCCCACCACGCCGGCGGCGATCGTCAACGACATGGGCCAGTTCTACTCGTCGGTGGAGAAGATCCGCGGGGTCGCCGAGAAGACCGACGCCACCGTGGTCTTCGGCCACGACCCCGACCAGATCCGCGAGCTCAAGACCGTGGGCAACGGCGGCCACTACACCTGATCGGAGCCCCAGCACCATGACGGTCCCCCCGGTACCCACCGACGAGTCGGTGTTCACGTGGGGCGCCCCGCCGCTGAAGTTCGGCGCGGGCGCCTGCGACGAGATCGGCTTCGACCTCGCCCAGTACGGCGCGAAGCGCATCCTGTTGATCACCGACCCCGGGATGCAGCAGACCGGCCTGCCCGACCGGATCGCCGACAACATCCGCCGGTACGACATGACCGTCGAGATCTTCGACGGCGTGCACGTGGAGCCCACCGACGACTCCATGAACAAGGCGATCGGCTACGCCCACGAGCAGGGCCCGTGGGACGGGTTCGTCGCCGTCGGCGGCGGCTCGGCGATCGACACCGCCAAGGCGGTCAACCTGCTCACCACCTGGCCCGGCGAGCTGATGGACTACATCAACAAGCCGGTCGGCAACGCGCAGGTCCCGCCGGGGCAGCTCAAGCCGCTGATCGCGGTGCCCACCACGGCGGGCACCGGCTCGGAGTCCACCGCCATGTGCGTGCTGGACGTCCTGTCGCTGCGGGTCAAGACGGGCATCAGCCACTGGCGGCTGCGCCCGACCCTCGCCGTGGTCGACCCGCTGCTGACGATGACGCTCCCGCCCGAGGTCACCGCGGCCTCGGGGATGGACATCGTCTGCCACGCGCTCGAGTCCTACACCGCGCGCTGGTACACGAGCTTCGACCGCAAGAAGCCCGAGGAGCGCGTCACCTACTGCGGCTCGAACCCCGTCTCGGACCTGTGGTGCGAGAAGTCGATGTCGCTGCTGGCCCGGTCGTTCCGCACCGCGGTCGAGCGGGGCGAGGACGACGTCGACGCGCGGATGGACATGATGATGGCGGCGACGTTCGCCGGCATGGGCTTCGGCAACTCCGGGGTGCACATCCCGCACGCCAACGCCTACCCGATCGCCGGGCAGGTGCGGGACTTCCACCCGTCGGGCTACCCGCAGGACGAGCCGATGGTGCCGCACGGGATGTCGGTGTCGCTGACCGCGCCGGAGGCGTTCCGGTTCAGCTTCGAGGCGGCGCCCGACCGGCACATGGCCGCGGCGAAGCTCCTCGGGCCGAACGCGGACACGCAGAACGACGCCTCCGAGCAGCTGCCGCACGTGGTCACCGAGCTGATGCGCGACATCCGCATCCCGAACGGGATCGGCGAGGTCGGCTTCGGCGAAGGCGACATCCCCGACCTCGTCGACGGGACGATGAAGCAGCAGCGGCTGCTGGCCACCTGCCCGAAGACGCCCACCGAGGACGACCTCGCGGACATCTTCCGCAAGTCGATCCAGAACTGGTAGCCGCGTGCCGATCTACGACTACCGCTGCGGGTGCGGCGTGCGCTTCGAGCGTCTCGTCGCCCTCGACGCGCCCACCCCGCCGTGCCCCCAGTGCGGCGGGGAGGCGCGCAAGGTCCCATCACGTCCCGCGCTGCACGGCACCGCGGACCCGGGGCCGTCCAAGGAGTACATGCCCCAGACCTGGAAGGGCACCCACCGCGGCAACCGGGAGTACGTGACCGGACTCCAGCGGCAGTGGGAGAAGCGCGAGCGGCTCGAGGCGAAGCACCCCGAGCTCCGCGGCGACACCCGCCCGGTGGCCGCGCACGAGGGGCGCTACGAGCAGGCGCCCCTGCGGGCGGGGGAGCCGTACCTGGGGCCGGGGTCGTCGTCGGGGTCGTCGGGGTCGTCCGACTCCTCGGGTTCCTCCGGCGGGTCCGGGCACGGGCATGGTCACGGGCACGGCCACTCGCACTGAGGTGACCCGGGACGAGGGACGCCCTCGCTGCGCACGACGCAGCCGGGGCGTCCCTCGCTCGCCGTTCAGGCGGCGGTGAGCACCCGCACGGTCTCGGCCACGGCGGCGACGCGCGCGGCGCGCACCGCGGTGGCCAGCGGGCGCAGGGCGTCGTTGCGGGCGAGCGCGGCCGAGGAGGACATCGCGCCGCCCGGGTCGTCGCCGGACGCGGCGAGCAGGATCGCCTCGACCTCGTCGGCGTGCTGGAGCACCCGCAGGGGCCGCCCGGGCGTGCCCGCCGGCCAGGACGCGTGGGGGCGGCGGCGCAGGGCGTCGGCGATCTCCTCGCGGACCCCGCGGCGGGGGCGGGCGACGTCGAGCGCGGCGAGGGTGTCGGCGGCGTCCCGCACGCCGGTGCGCAGGTCGTGCTCGGCGTCGGCGAGGCTCGGGTGCGCGGCCGGGGGCACGTCGTCGACGAGGTGCACGGTCCAGCGCAGCACGCCGTCGGCGACCGCGGAGGGCACGAGCGCCAGGGCCGGCCCGGCGAGCACCGCGCACTCGCCGGCCTCGAGCGCCGCGGCGCGCAGGGCGTCGGGGCCGGGCAGCCCGCGGACGTCGCCCGGGGCGGGCAGCACGACGCGCGCATCCGGCCCGTTGCCCGCGGAGCGGCGCCGGGCGAGGGCCAGCAGGGCCGCGAGGCCGGTGCCCGCGTGGTCCGGGGTCGGCAGGTCGGTCACGGCGGCGACCGCGGTGTCGGCGGCGACCACGTCGTGGGCCTCGGACCACGGGGCCAGCGCGTCGAGGACGTCGTCGGCGGCGGCGCCACCGGCGAGCCACGCCGCGCTCCACACGGCCAGGGAGGCACTCGGGCAGGGCACCCGGACGACGATACGGGCGCTGCGGCGCGGCGGCCGCCGGGCGGGGCGGGGCGAAGGACGCCCCGACTGCGTCCCGCGCAGCCGAGGCGTCCCCCGCACACCGCCCGCCGCGCCCGCGTGTCGAGCCCGGACGACCGGCCCGCGCCGTTAGCGTCCCCGCGTGGCGAGAACGCAGGGCCGGGGCATGCACGGCTCCTCCGGCGACCCGGGCTTCCGATCGACCGGCGGGGCGGTCCGCGCGCCGGGACGCGGCGGCACGCCGTCGTCGGGCGCCGGGCGCACCGGCGGCCTGCCGGGGCTCGCGGCGCACAAGCCGAAGCGCGAGGTGGTCTCGGTCGTCGCCGAGCCGGGCCTGGTCGTCGAGGATGCCGCCGAGACCTTCTGCGGCGCGGTGATCCGGGCCGACATCCGCGAGGTCGTGCTCGAGGACTCCGCGGGGCGGCGCCGGCTCTTCCCCAACAAGCCCGCCGCCTTCCTGCACGAGGGGCGCCCGGCGACGCTCGTCCCGCCGCAGCGCGCCGCCGGGCCGTTGGCGACCCCGCAGCGCTCTGCGTCCGGGTCACGGCGGGTCGAGGACGTCCGCGCCAAGACGGCGCTGCCGCACCGCATCTGGGTCGAGGGCCTGCACGACGCCGCGATCGTCGAGCGCGTCTGGGGCCACGACCTGCGCGTCGAGGGCGTCGTGGTCGAGCCGCTGCACGGCGCGGACGTGCTCGTCGAGGCCGCCCGCGAGTTCGGGCCGGGTCCGGACCGGCGGCTCGGGGTGCTCGTCGACCACCTCGTCTCCGGGTCCAAGGAGTCGCGCATCGCCGACGGCCTGCGCCGCGAGCTCGGCCCGGCCGCCGCCCACGTCCTGGTGCTGGGGCACCCGTACATCGACATCTGGGAGGCCGTGAAGCCCGCGACGGTCGGCATCGCGGCGTGGCCCCGGATCCCGCGCGGCATCGAGTGGAAGCGTGGCGTCTGCGAGGCCCTCGGGTGGGGCGACGAGCGCGACGGCGCGCGCCGGGTGCTGTCCGCCGTGTCCACCTGGACGGATCTCGAGACCCCCCTCATCACGTCGATGGAACAGCTGATCGACTTCGTGACCGTCGGCCCCTGACCACACCCTCGCCGTCCCCGTGGCGTGGCACACTCGACGGTGTGATCCCGCTGCTGTGGCTGATCGCGGGAGTGGTGCTGATCGCGGTCGAGCTGGTCTCCGGCACCTTCGTGCTGCTCATGCTCGGACTCGCCGCGTTCGCGGCCGCCGGGGCCTCGGCCCTGGGTGCGCCGCTCGGGGTCGACGTCGCCGTCTTCGGTGTCTCCGCCGCCGTCCTGGTGCTGCTGGCGCGGCCCGCGCTGCAGCGCCGGATGCGTGGCGAGGCCGCGGACGGCGCGGTCAACGCCGGGCCGGCCGCGCTGCTCGGCACCACGGCCGAGGTCGTGGACGCGATCACCGGCGACGACGCGGGCACCGTGCGCATCGCGGGCGCCCTCTGGACCGCACGGGCGCTGCACGACGGCCCCGGCAGCCCGGCACTCACCCCCGGCGACCCCGTGGTCGTCGTCGACATCCGCGGGGCCACCGCCGTGGTCACGGCGCCGAGCGCCGGCCCCGCGCACCCGTCCCGCCCACCCCTGCAGGGAGAGAGCTGATGGACCCCGTCACGCTCGTGCTCTACGTGGTCATCGCCGCCGCGCTGATCCTCATCATCACCGCGGTGGTCAAGGCCGTCACCGTCGTGCGCCAGGCCGAGGCCGCCGTCATCGAGCGGCTGGGGCGCTACCAGCGCACCGCCGGCCCCGGGCTGACGTTCCTCGTGCCGTTCATCGACCGCATCCGCGAGCGGGTGGCGCTGTGGGAGCAGGTCGTCTCGTTCCCGCCCCAGCCGGTGATCACCCAGGACAACCTGACGGTCTCGATCGACACCGTCGTCTATTACCAGGTCACCGAGCCGCGCAACGCGGTCTACGAGATCTCCGACTACATCAACGGCGTCCAGCAGCTGACCACCACGACGCTGCGCGATGTCGTCGGCGGGATGAGCCTCGAGGAGGCGCTGACCTCCCGCGAGACGATCAACACGCGCCTGCGCCGCGCCCTCGACGACGCCACCGGGCCGTGGGGCCTGCGGGTGGTCCGCGTCGAGCTCAAGGCCATCGACCCGCCGCCCTCCATCCAGCACTCGATGGAGCAGCAGATGAAGGCCGACCGCGAGAAGCGGGCCATGATCCTCACCGCCGAGGGCCACCGCGAGTCGTCGATCGCCGCCGCACAGGGCAACAAGCAGGCCGCGATCCTCAACGCCGAGGGCTCCAAGCAGGCCGCCATCCTCAACGCCGAGGCCGACCGGCAGGCCACGATGCTGCGCGCGCAGGGCGAGCGGGCCGCCGCGTACTACCAGGCCCAGGGCGAGGCCAAGGCGATCGAGAAGACCTTCGCCGCGATCAAGGCCGGACGTCCGACGCCGGAGATGCTGGCCTACCAGTACCTGCAGACGCTGCCGCAGATGGCGCAGGGCGAGTCGAACAAGCTCTGGGTGGTGCCCAGCGACTTCGGCAAGGCCCTCGAGGGCTTCACGAAGATGCTCGGGGCGCCCGGTGAGGACGGGGTGTTCCGCTACCAGCCGTCACCCCAGGACCCCGCTCCTGCCACGCGCCCGGGCGAGACCGACGACGACGTCGCCGACTGGTTCGACACCAGCACCGACCCCGAGATCGCCCGGGTCGTGGCCGCCGCCGAGCAGCGCGCCGACGCGGTCCTGGCGGAACCGGAGAACAACGGCGCGGGGCGCCACGCCACCGGCGACCTCGGTCTGCCGCCCGGTGACGGCGCCTGAGCAGGGCGACCTCGTAGGATCGGGCCCCATGCTCGATCGCGCCCTCGTCGACGGCCTGTTCCCGGCCGACCTGCCCGAGCCCGCCGAGCTCGAGGAGCGCTACCCGCCCCGCGAGCTGGCCGAGGGCGCGCTCGTCACGCGCTTCGGCCCGAGCCCCACGGGGTTCGTGCACGTGGGCGGGCTCTACACGGCGATGGTGTCGCGCGACCTCGCGCACTCGACGGGCGGCGTCTACGTCCTGCGCATCGAGGACACCGACCAGAGCCGCGAGGTCGCCGGCGCCGACGCGCAGTTCCGCCGCGCGTTCGAGGCGTTCGACCTGGTGCCCGACGAGGGCGACGTGGCGCTCCCGGAACCCCGCGGCGACTACGGGCCCTACCACCAGTCGCAGCGCGCGGCGATCTACCAGACCTACGTGCGCGAGCTGATGCGCCAGGGGCGGGCGTACCCGGACTTCGCCACGAAGGACGAGCTGGCGCAGATCGCCGACGCGCAGCGCACGCTCAAGCTCCCCACCGGCTACTACGGGCGCTGGGCACCGTGGCGGGACGCGAGCGAGGACGATGTGCGCGCCGCCCTGGACGAGGGCCGGCCGTGGGTGGCGCGGTTCCGGTCCGGGGGCGTGGTGGGGGAGCGGTTCGCGTTCACCGACCGCCGGCGCGGACGCGTGGAGATGGAGGACAACCACAACGACGTGGTGATCCTCAAGAGCTCCGCCAACGACGTCCGGCTGCCGACCTACCACTTCGCGCACGCCGTCGACGACCACCTCATGCGCACGAACCTCGTCGTGCGCACCGAGGAGTGGCTGTCGTCGGTGCCGACGCACCGCCAGCTGTTCGCCGCGCTGGGCTTCGAGCCCGTCGACTACGCCCACCTCGCGCCGCTGATGAAGCAGGAGGGCGGGTCGAAGCGCAAGCTCTCCAAGCGCAAGGACGCCGAGGCGGCCGTCGACTTCTACCTCGAGGCCGGCTACCCGGTGCCCGCCGTGCAGTACTACCTGCGCGGGCTGGCCAACCCCCGGCTCGCGGAGATGCCGCTGGCCGAGGCCCTGGCCACCCCGCTGCGCCTCGACGACTTCGGGCTCGCCGGCCCGCTGGTCGACACGGTCAAGCTCGCCGACATCTCCGCCGACCACATCGCCTCGCTGCCCGGCCCGGACGTGCTCGCCGGCGTGCGCGCCTGGGCCGCCGAGTACGACCCCGAGGTCGTCAAGGTGCTCGACGCCAACCCCGAGCTCGCGGCGGCGGCGATCGACGTGGAGCGCGTCGGGGTCGAGAACCCGCGCAAGGACCTGGCGAAGTGGTCGGACTTCCGCGAGGCCTACGGCTTCTTCTTCCCGGAGCTGTTCACCGACGTCACCGACGCGGGCGACGAGCGCTTCGGCGGGCTCGACGCGGCGCTCGTGCGGACGCTGGCCGCCGACCTCGCCGACGGCTACGTCCAGGAGGGCGACCAGCCGACCTGGTTCCAGCAGATCCGCGACCTCGCGTCGCGCCACGGCTTCGCGCCCAACCCGAAGACGTACAAGAAGGACCCCGACGCCTACCCGGGCATGCTCAAGGACGCCGCCAACGTCGCCCGCGTCGCGATCACCGGCGCCCAGCGCAGCCCCGACCTCTACGAGGTCACCCGCGCGCTCGGCGCCGACGAGGTCGTGCGCCGCCTGCGGGCGCTCGCCGGCTGACGGCGTGTACGTCCGCACCGACGACGGCGTCCGGATCGCCTACGACCGCGAGGGCGCGGGCGGTCGCCCGCTGGTGCTCATCGGCGGGCTCGGGCAGATGCGGGCCACCGACGCGGCGACGCGGACGCTGACCAGCGAGCTCGCCGCCCGCGGGTGCGACGTCGTGCACCACGACCGGCCGGGTCGCGGTGACTCGGACGACGGGCCCGCGACGCTGGCGGGCGAGGTCGCGGCGCTGCGCGCGCTGGTCGACGAGCTCGGCGGGCGCGCCGCCCTCTACGGCAGCTCTTCGGGCGGGGCGATCGCCCTGGCCGCGGCCGCGGCGCTGCCCGGCGTCGACCGGCTCGTGCTCTGGGAGGTCCCGCTCGCCACCGACGGCGGGGCCCAGGCGTGGGCGTGGCACGCGGGGATCGTCGAGCGCGCGCGGGCGGGCGACCCCGAAGCCGTGCTCCGGTTCGCCACCGAGGGCATGCCCCCGGAGTGGCTGGACGGCATGCTCGGTGGGCCCGACCGCGAGCGCTACCTGCGCCTCGCGCCCACGGTCGCCGCGGACACCGAGGCCCTGGCACGCGTCGCGGACGCCCTGGCGGACGGGAGCCTCGCCCGGTCGGTCACGGTGCCGACCACCGTCCTCACCGGCTCCGCGGCCTGGCCGTTCTTCGTCGCGGCCGCCGAGGCCCTCGTCGCCGCGCTGCCCGACGCCTCGCGGGCCGAGGTGCCCGGCGCCGAGCACGGCTGGGCGCCCGCCGACCTCGCGGACGCGGTCGTCGAAGCGCTCGACTGGGGGTCACTTCTCACCGAGGGTCACCTCGACCGGCGGGTGCTCGCGGCGCACTGGGCTGAATGAGACATACTCTCCGATCACAGCGACGCTGAGTCACGAAGAGGTGGAGCATGACCGCACGAGGTCCCGCCACGTACGGGGCGCTGGCCGTCGCCCTCGTCGCGGGCGGGCTGCTCGCCGGCTGCGGCGGCACCGGCAGCTCGGTGAGCTGCAGCGGCAACGACTGCCGGGCGACCGTCACCGGGTTCCCGATCGAGGTCAGCCAGCCGGACGCGAGCCAGCCGACCCGCAGCGGGCGCACCAGCACCCGGCGCGCGCCCCGCGACAACGACGGCGTGGACTTCACCGTCAACGCCGTCGGCCCGGGGTGGGCGGACATCGAGGACGACGGCACCGTCACGCGCATCACCCAGGGCGGCACGTTCGTCGAGGACGGGTCGACGGTGCGGCTGGAGTCCTCGGACGGGCGCACCGCGGTCTTCACGTTCCGCCGCCGATGAGCCCGACCCCGGTCCCGCTGCACCTCGGGCCGCACGCCGCGACCAGCGGGCTCGACGTCTCGGGCGTCGCCGCGGCCGGCGACGTGCTGTTCCTGGCCCCCGACGAGGGCGCGTCGCTGCTGGCCCTGCGCCGCGAGGGCGCCGGGTGGGGGAGTCCCGAGGAGCTGCCGCTGGCCGGCCTGGTCGACCTGCCCGGCGATCCCGACGACGAGGTGGACGCCGAGGGCCTCGACGTGGTCGACGGCGCGCTGTGGGTCGTCGGGTCGCACAGCGCCAAGCGCAGGCGGGTCAAACCGGGGACGCCCGCGGACCAGGTGGGCGTCCGGCTCGCGCGCACGTCGGCGGAGAAGTCACGCCGCCTGCTCGCCCGCCTGCCGCTGCGCGACGGCCCGGACGGGGCGCGCCCGGTCCCGGGTGCGGGGGCCCGGTTGCCGTCCGGGCGCCGCGGGCTGTTCGGGGCGCTGGCCGCCGACGAGCACCTCGCGCCGTTCCTGGCGATCCCGGGCAAGGACAACGGGTTCGACGTCGAGGGGCTCGCGGTGCTCCCGGACCGCGTGGTCCTGGGCCTGCGCGGTCCGGTGCTGCGCGGCTGGGCGGTGCTGCTGGGGCTCGCGGTGCACGTGGAGGGCTCCGAGCTCGCCCTGGACGGGGTGGGCAAGCACTTCGTCGACCTCGACGGCCTGGGTGTGCGCGACCTGGCCCGCGACGGCGACGACCTGCTCGTGCTCGCCGGCCCGACGATGGTGCTCGACGGCCCGGCGCGGATCGTGCGCCTGCCCGGGGCGGCCGCCGCCGGGTCGCTGCCGCCGGCGATCACCCGCGACGAGGTCGAGGTGGTCGCCGAGCTCGCCGTCGGCGTCGGCTGCGACCGCCCCGAGGGCCTGGCCGTCCTGCCTGAGGGTCTGCTCGTGCTGCACGACACCCCGGCCGCCCACCGCCTGGACGACCGCACCCTCACGGGCGACCTGTGGCCTTCGGCCACGTGAGCACTTCTCGGTGCTGCAGCACCGAGAAGTGCTCACGTGCGCGGAGCGCACCTACACGTTCATCGCCACGTACTTGACCTCGAGGTACTCCTCGATGCCCACGCTGCCGCCCTCGCGGCCCAGGCCCGACTGCTTCCAGCCGCCGAACGGCGCGCCGGCGTTGGACACCACGCCCTGGTTGAGCCCGACCATCCCCGCCTCGAGGCGTTCGGCCAGCCGGATCGCCCGGGAGAGGTCCCTGGTGTACAGGTAGCTGACCAGGCCGAACTCGGTGTCGTTGGCGGCGCGGATCGCCTCGTCGTCCTCGGTGAACGTGAAGATCGGGGCCACCGGGCCGAAGATCTCCTCCTTGGCCACGCGGGCCGAGGTGGGCACGTCGGCGAGCACGGTCGGCGGGTAGAAGTAGCCCTGGCCCGAGGGCACCTGGCCTCCGGTGCGCACGGTCGCGCCCTTCTGCACGGCGTCGTCGACCAGCTCGGCCACCTTGTCGCGCTGGTCGGCCTCCACCAGGGGGCCGACCTCGACGCCCTCCTCGGTGCCGCGCCCGACCTTCATGTCGCCCATCCGCTCGGTGAGCTTCTTGGTGAACTCCTCGGCGACGTCGGCGTGGATGTAGAACCGGTTGGCCGCGGTGCACGCCTCGCCGATGTTGCGCATCTTGGCCAGCATCGCGCCCTCCACCGCGGCGTCGACGTCGGCGTCCGCGCACACGACGAACGGCGCGTTGCCGCCCAGCTCCATCGACGTCTTGAGCACCTGCTCCGACGCCTGCTGGAGCAGCTTCTGCCCGACCTCGGTGGAGCCGGTGAACGACAGCTTGCGGATGCGCCCGTCGGCGATCAGCGGGCCCATCACCTTGCCCGTCGACTTCGTCGTGACGACGTTGAGCACCCCGTCGGGCAGGCCTGCCTCGGCGAGGATGTCGGCCAGCTTGAGGATCGTCAGCGGGGTCAGCGACGCCGGCTTGATCACCATCGTGCAGCCGGCGGCGATCGCCGGGCCGATCTTGCGGGTGCCCATCGCCAGCGGGAAGTTCCACGGCGTGATGAGCAGGCACGGCCCGATCGGCTGGCGCATCACGAGCACGCGCCCCGACCCGGTGGCGTTGACCTTCCACTCGCCGGCGATGCGCACGGCCTCCTCGGAGAACCAGCGGAAGAACTCCGCGGCGTAGCCGATCTCGGCCTTCGACTCGGCGAGCGTCTTGCCCATCTCGAGGGTCATGAGCATCGCGATGTCGTCGGCGCGCTCGGTGACCAGCTCGAAGGCGCGGCGCAGGATCTCGCCGCGCTCCCGGGGCGCGGTGGCGGCCCACTCGGCCTGGACGCCCGCGGCGGCGTCGAGGGCGGCCATCCCGTCCTCGGGGGAGGCGTCGGCGACGTCACAGAGGATCTCGCCGGTGGACGGATCCTCGACCCCGAAGGTCTTCTGGTCGGTGGCGTCGCGCACCGACCCGCCGATGATCAGCCCCTTCGTGACCTCGTCGATCACGCGCCGTTCCCGGTCGGTCTCGGCCATCGGTGCCTCCCGCTGCACGGTCCTGCCCTCGCGCCCCGTGGCGGGGCCGGTCGACGGGCTAGGTGCCCCCGCTCCGGCGGGCCCATGCCCGCCGGGCGGCCTAGGCTGCGCCCGTGTCCGGCCCCTTCCGTCCCCACCACCACGTGCGTGCCCGGCCCGACCTCCCGCAGCGCGTGGGTCCGGACGTCACCGCCGTCGTCGTCGGCGGCGGCATCGCCGGCGTCACCGCCGCGCTGGTGCTCGCCGAGCGCGGCGTGCGCGTCGAGCTGCTCGAGGCCGCGCCGCACCTCGGCGGCCGGCTCGGGACGTGGGACCGGCGTCTCGCCGACGGCAGCGAGGTGGTCGTCGAGCACGGGTACCACGGCTTCTTCCGCCAGTACTACACGCTGCGCGACGTCCTGCGGCGCATCGACCCGGACCTGGGCTTCCTGCGCGACGTCGGCGGCTACCCGATCGCGAGCCGCCCGTCGGTGGGCTGGGAGCCCGAGGACTTCACGGCGCTGCCGCGCACCCCGCTGCTCAACCTCGTCGCGCTGGTGCTGCGCAGCCCGAGCTTCAAGCTGCGCGAGCTGCGCCACGTCAACGCCGACGAGGCGCTGGCGATGCTGCACTACGACCCGGCGCGCACCTACGCCGAGCACGACCACCGCAGCGCCGCCGAGCTGCTCGACTCGCTCGGCTTCTCCGACCGCGGGCGGGCGATGCTGTTCGAGGTGTTCGCGCACTCGTTCTTCAACGTCGAGCAGCGCTACTCGGCGGCCGAGTTCCTCGCGATGTGCCACTTCTACTTCACCGGCAACCCCGAGGGCCTGGGCATGGACGCCCCGGTCGAGGATTACCGGACCTCGCTGTGGGAGCCCTTCACCCGCGTGCTGGAGAAGCACGGCGCGACGGTGACGACGGGCGCCCGCGCGGTGTCGCTGCGCCCCGACGGCGCGCGCGGTTGGGCGGTGGACGTCGAGTCCGAGCCCGCACGGCACGCCCGCCACCTCGTGGTGGCCACCGACGTCCCCGCCACCCGGAACCTCGTGGCCGCCTCGCCGGAGCTCGTGGCCAGCGCCCCGGGGCTCGCGCGGCGGATCGCGGCCCTGCCCGGCGGCGAGCCCTACGTCGTCGCCCGGCTGTTCTGCGAGGGCGACGTCGACCCGTCGCGGTCGGCGTTCACCGGCGTCACCCGCGAGCGCGTGCTCGACTCGGTGACGCTGTTCCACCGGCTGGAGGGCGGGTCGGCGCGCTGGGCCCGGGAGCGCGGGGGCTCCGTCGTCGAGCTGCACTCCTACGCGTGCCCGCCCGGGGAGTCGGTGGACGACCTGGTGGCGGCGATGCGCGAGGAGCTCGCCGCGCTGTGGCCCGAGGCCGCAGACCTGCGGGTGATCGACGCCGAGACCCACCGCTACACCAACGCGCCGGGCTTCGACCCCGGCTACCACCTGGTGCGCCCCGGCGTCCTCACCGACGCCCGCGGGCTGCGCCTGGCCGGCGACTGGGTGGCGTGCGACGTGCCGTCGGCGCTGATGGAGCGGGCGGCGGTCACCGCGGTCACGGCGGCCAACGACGTCCTGCGCGAGGAGGGCGTGGGCCCCGAGCCCATGCGCTCGATCCGGCCGCGGGGGATCCTGGCGCGCTCGGTACGTGCGTGATCTTCTGAGCTGTAGCTCAGAAGATCACGCACATGGGGCGAGCGCGGCGGGCCGGGCGGGGACGCGATACCGTCTGCGCGCCGTCGACGGGGGTCGGCGGGACGACCAGGGAGGGACCCGCGTGCTGAACCGACGCACAGCCGCCCGCACCTCGGCCCTCGCGGCCGTGCTGCTCGCCGGGGGCGTCGCCCTGAGCGCCTGCGTGTTCCCCGGCGACGAGCCCGCCCCGGGGTCGCCGACCAGCCCGAACGAGTACTCGACCAACGGCTTCCCGCCGCCCGGTCCCGCGCCCCAGCCCGGCGTCATCACCCCCGACCCGGTCGCGCCGGTCGCGCCGTCGGAGGCCCCGCGGCCGGCCGAGGGCCCCGTGCGCACCGAGGGCCCGGTCAGCCCGAGCCCCACCGAGCCCGAGCCGACGAACAACCCGGCCCCGCCGCCCGGCAGCTAGTCCCGCTCCTGCGGCTCCTCTGTCTCGGGTCGTGGCCCGCGGGCGCACAGCAGCACCCCGATCACGCCGATGGCCCCGCTGACCCCGAACACGGCCAGCGAAGCCGGCGACAGCGACCCGGTGGCGGCGTCGCCGAGCAGCACGACGGCCGACGTGCCGGGCACCAGCCCGATCGCGGTGCCCACGAGGTAGTGGCGCCAGCGCACGCTCGTGACGCCGAACGTGTAGTTCAGCGGCGCGAACGGGATCGCCGGCACGAGCCGCGCCGACGTCACCGAGAGCAGGCCGCGTGAGGACAGGCGTTCCTCGGCCGCGCGCACCCGACCCGGCCCGAGCCGGTCGACCGCCCGCCCGCCGAGGCGCCGCGCGATGGCGAAGGCGGCGGCCGCGGACAGCGTGCTGGCCACCACGCACAACGCGATCCCGAGCCACGGCCCGAACATCACGCCCGCCGACAGCGAGAACACCGTGCGGGGCAGGGGCGTCGTCGTCACCAGCGCGTGGACCAGCAGGAACGCGACCGGCGCCCACGCCCCGAGCCCGTCGACCCGGTCGCGCAGCTCCAGCGGCGTCGGCAGCGGCACGACGAGCGCGACGGCGACGAGCGCGAGCACGATGACCGCCAGCAACAGCCAGCGGGCACGACCGGAACGCAGGGGCGAGGGCACGGTACGGCTCGCCTCCACCACGGGCATCGGGGCCTGACAGCGACGAGGGTACCTAGGCGACCCGGGTGAACAGCCCCTGATAGGCGACGACGAGCCCGGCCCGGTCGACGGTGATGCCGAACTCGCCGTAGGTCGGGTCGGCGTAGGTGTAGGTGGCGAGGCCGCGGGCGTCGTCGGGACCGCGGCGGTAGACCTGGCGCACGCGGTGCACGGCGAGCGAGGGCACGTCCAGCCAGGCCACGTCCACCGACGCCTCGCCGCCGACGGGCAGGCCCAGCCGGTTCACGGGCAGGGCGTTCGTCAGCGGCGTCGCGGACACGTCGACGTCGGTGCACCCGCGCAGCTCGGGCCACGGGCGGCCGTCGAGGCTCCACTCGCCGAGGGAGTCGACCGAGAGCGTGACCCGTTCCAGGCCGTCGTCGGCGAGCACCTCGACGAACACGGTGCGCGTCAGCCAGGCGCGGTCGGCGATCACCGAGAACCGCAGCGACCAGGCGCCCGCCTCGTCGCGGGTCACGGCCGCGCCGTCGAGCAGGTGTGCCCCGTCCGGGTGATCGGCGTCGGGGGTGAAGTCCGAGAGGGCGCCGTGGGCCAGGCCGTCGGAGATGTCGAGCCGGCGCCACAGCGCGGAGTGCAGGGCCACGCGGGGATCGTGACAGACGCCGGCGCGGCCCTGGCCCGAGCCCACCGGTGGCCGGCGCGCCGCCGTGGACGCGGGTGCGCGTCGGGCGTCCGTGGCACGATCGCCGCGTCCTCTCCCCGGTGCGGGGGGAGCCACCCGAGCAGGGAGCGTGTCCGGTGAGTGGTCCGTCGTCCGACCCCAGCGGCGAGCCGTCGGAGGCCGCCAGCGGCGAGCCGACCCCGCCGCAGGGCACCCCGGGCGCGGACGTCCCGGCCTGGGACCCGGGCCCGACGCAGACCGGGCCGGGGTACGAGCAGCAGTCCGGGTTCGGGCAGCAGCCGGGATACGGCCAGCAGCCTGGCTACGGGCAGCAGGGCTACGGCCAGCAGTCGGGCTACGGCCAGACCGGCTACGGCCAGCAGCCCGGCTACGGGCAGCCCGCGGGGTACGGCCAGCAGCCGGGCCACGGCCAGCCCGGGTACGGCGCGCCCGGCGGGTTCGGCGGGTTCGGTGCCGCGCAGGCCCCGAAGCCCGGCGTCGTCCCCCTCCGCCCGCTGGGCCTCGGCGAGATCCTCGACGGCGCGCTGCAGTACATCCGCGCGCACCCGCGCGTCGTGCTCGGCGCGTCGGCGGTGGTCGCGGTGATCAGCCAGGTCGTGCAGGTGGTGCTCCAGCTGCTGTTCACGTCGTCGGCGACCGACCTCGGCGGCTCCCCGGACCTGGCCCAGGTCACGGGGCTCGTCGCGGGCATCGGGCTGGCGGGCCTGCTCGGCATCGTGGTCACGGTCGTCGCGGCCGCGGTGCTCACGGGCGTGCTCATGGTGGTGATCAGCCGCTCGGTGCTGGGCGCGCCGGTCGACGCGGGCGAGGTCTGGCGGGCCGCGCGGCCGCGGGTGGGCGGGGTGCTCGGCGTCGCGGTGCTCGTCGCGCTGATCAACCTCGGGATCCTCGCCGTCGCCCTGCTCCCCGGGACCCTGCTCCTCGCCCTCGACACCGCCACGGGCGTCGTGGTGATCGTCATCGGCGTGCTCGCGGCCATCGCGGTGCTGGTCTGGATCAACGTGATGCTCCTGCTCGCGCCGCCGGCCTACGTGCTCGAGGGCGTGGGGGTCGTCGAGTCGCTGCGGCGCTCGTGGTCGCTCGTCACCGGGCGCTTCTGGCCCGTGTTCGGCATCCAGCTGCTCGGTGGGCTGATCACGTTCGCGATCGCGCTCGTGATCACGCTGCCGTTCCAGGCGCTCGGCGGTGCGCTGGGCTACGCGGCCGGCAGCAGCGGGGGCCCGACGGCGACGGCGACGACGCTGCCGGTGCTGCTGATCGTGGCGGTCGGCAGCATCATCGCCACGACGCTGACGACGCCGTTCCAGTCGGGCGTCACCGGCCTGCTCTACGTCGACCAGCGCATGCGCCGGGAGGGCTTCGACATCGAGCTGCAGCGGTCCGTGGCCGGCGGTCGCTGACGGTGCTGCCGCTCGGGCCCGTCCCGGGGCCACCGCCCGGCGCCGGGCCGGGGATCCCGCTCCCGGGCGCCGTGCCGATCGACCTCGGCGCCGACCCGGCGCGCGAGCTGGCGCGCGAGGAGCTCGCCCGCCAGGAGTACCGCGACGCCCAGCCCGACCCCGTGCTGGCCGCGGTGCAGTGGCTCGCGCGCCGCATCGCCGACCTGCTCCGCGCCGCCGCGGGGGTCTCGCCCGGCGGTGGGTGGGGGCTGCTGGTGCTCCTGGTGCTGGTGGTGGTCGTCGTGATCGTCGTCCGGCGGCGTTTCGGCCCGACGCTGCGCAGCGCGGCGGTGGCCGGCACGGTGCTCGGCGCGACCGAGCTGCCCGCCGCCGAGCACCGCCGCCTCGCCGACGGGCACGCGGCCGCCGGCCGGTACGACGACGCGGTGCGCGAGCGGATGCGGGCGATCGTCCGCGCGCTCGAGGAGCGCACGGTGCTCGAACCCCGGCGCGGGCGGACGGCGACGGACGCGGCCCGCGAGGGCGGGCGCGCCCTGCCCGGCGCCGCGGCCGACCTGCGGGAGGCGGCGCACCTGTTCGACGAGACCGTCTACGGCGGCCGGTCCGCCGGCACCGCGGGTGACGCCCGCCTGCGCGAGGTCGACGCCGCGGTGGCGGCCACGAGGCTCGTGCGCTCGTGATCGACGGGGACTCCGCGCGCGTCGAAGCAGCGAACAGGCCGTTCGCTGCGGACCAGCCGGCCCCGCGCCGTCGCTGGCGCGGCCCGGTGCTCATCGGTGCCCTGGTGCTGGCGGGCGCGCTCCTGCTCGCCGTGCTCGGCACCGCGCCCCGCACCGGCGAGCTCGACCCCGCGGCGGCGTCGCCGGAGGGCTCGATGGCCCTGGCCCGCCTGCTCGAGGGCCAGGGCGTGCGGGTCACGCCCGTCTCGGACCTCGACGCCGCGGCCGCCGGGCCCGGACGCACCGTGCTCGTCGCCCTGCCCGAACGGCTGAGCACCCGCCAGCGCGACGCCCTCGCAGCCTCAGGTGCCGATCTCGTCCTGCTGCGCCCCGACGAGCGCAGCCTGCGCGCGCTCGCCCCGACCGTGGCCCTCGAACCCGTCGAGCTCCCCGAGCCCACCGAGCCGGGGTGCGCGCTGCGCGCCGCGGTGCTCGCCGGCCCCGTCGACCTCGCCGGCGCCGCGTACACGACGACCGACCCCGCCGCCGCCCGCTGCTACCCGACCGGCACCGGGAGCGGCGCGGCGTCGCTGGTGGCGGTCCGCGACCGCGGGCGCACCGTCACCGTCGTCGGCGACGCCACCCCGTTCACCAACGACGTCCTCGACGAGCGGGGCAACGCCGCGCTGGCCCTCGACGTGCTGGGCGCGCAGCCGCAGCTGCTCTGGTACCTGCCCGTCCCGCCGCCGGCCGAGCCGGGCCAGGCGCGCGGGACCACCGAGCTGCTGCCGCCGGGCTGGCTGTGGGCGCCGGTCCAGCTGCTGGTCGCGGGCCTGGTCGTCGCCCTGTGGCGGGGCCGGCGCCTGGGTCCGGTCGTCCATGAGGACCTGCCCGTCGTCGTGCCCGCGGGGGAGACCGTGCGGGGCCGGGCGCGCCTGTACCGCCGCGCGGGGGCCCGCGACCGGGCCGCCGCCGCCCTGCGCGCCGACGCGCACCGGGACCTCGCCCTGCGCCTCGGGGTGCCGCGCGGGGCGGGGGCGGACGCCGTCGTCGACGCCGCCGCGGCCCGCACCGGGTGGCCGGTCGCCGCCGTCGGCGCGCTGCTCGCCGGCCCGCCGCCCCCGGACGACCCGTCGCTGGTCGCGCTGGCCGGCGAGATCGACCGGCTGCGCGCGGCGGTCCGCGAGGCCTCCGGTGCGGTGTCCGGAGGGGCGTGATCGGATGGCGCGCGTGGCAGAGGACCGTGAGGGCGGGATCGGTAGCGAGATCCCTGCCGGCAACGCTGCCGACGACACCGCCGAGATCACCGCCGACGAGGCCCGCGAGGCCCTGCTCGCCCTGCGCCACGAGGTGGGCAAGGCCGTCGTCGGCCACGACGCCGCGGTCACCGGCCTGGTCATCGCCCTGCTCTGCCGCCGCCACGTGCTGCTCGAGGGCGTGCCCGGCGTGGCCAAGACGCTGCTCGTGCGCGCGGTCGCCGCGGCACTGTCGCTCGAGGACCGCCGCGTGCAGTTCACCCCGGACCTCATGCCCGGCGACATCACGGGCTCGCTGGTCTACGACTCGCGCAGCGCCGAGTTCTCGTTCCGCCCCGGTCCCGTGTTCACGAACCTGCTGCTCGCCGACGAGATCAACCGCACGCCCCCGAAGACCCAGGCCTCGCTGCTCGAGGCCATGGAGGAGTACCAGGTCTCGGTCGACGGGACGCCGCGCCCGCTGCCCGACCCGTTCGTGGTGGCCGCGACCCAGAACCCCGTGGAGTACGAGGGCACCTACCCGCTGCCCGAGGCCCAGCTCGACCGGTTCCTGCTCAAGCTCGTGCTGCCGCTGCCGGCCCGCGACGACGAGATCCGCATGCTCGCCCGCCACGCCGAGGGCTTCGACCCCCGCGACCTCGCGGCCGCCGGGGTGCGCCCCGTCGCGGGCGCGGCGCACCTGCGCGCGGCGCGGGCGGCGGTCGCGCGGGTGACCGTGCGCCCCGACGTCCTCGCCTACGTCGTCGACCTGTGCCGCGCGACCCGCGCGTCGCCGTCGCTGCGCCTCGGGGTCTCGCCCCGCGGGGCGACGGCCCTGCTCGTCGCCGCCCGCAGCTGGGCGTGGCTCTCGGGCCGCCCGTACGTGACGCCCGACGACGTCCAGGCCCTCGCCCTGCCCGTGCTGCGCCACCGGGTCGAGGTGCGTGCCGAGGCCGAGCTCGAGGGCGTCACCGCCGACGGCGTGGTCACCGGGGTGCTCGGCGCCGTGCCGGTGCCCCGCTAGACGGTGGCGGTCACCGAGCGCCTGGCGCTGCTCGCGGCGCTGGGGACGCTGGTCGTCGGGTTCCTGCTGCCCTCGCTGGTCGGGGTGCTCGTCGTGAGCGCGGTGGTGGCCGTGCTGGCGGTGGTCGACGCGCTCCTCGCCGTGCCGGTGCGCGCGCTGGCGCTGGACCGCGAGCAGGCCCCCGACCACGTGACGAGCCTGCGCCTGGGCGCGTCGACCGAGATCGCGCTGCGCGTCGCCAACCCCGCCGGACGGCGCGCGGTGCTGGTGCTGCGCGACGCCTGGGAGCCCTCGGCCGGCGCGGTGCCGGCGCGCCAGCGACTCGTGGTGCCGGCGGGGGAGCGGCGCCGGGTCACCACCACGCTGACCCCCAGCCGGCGGGGCGACCGGGACGCGGTGCGCGTGGCGGTGCGCTCGGTCGGCCCGCTCGGGCTGGCCGCACGCCAGGGCCGGCGCGCGGTCCCGGCGCGGGTGCGGGTGCTCCCGCCCTTCGGGTCCCGCCGGCACCTGCCGTCGCGCCTGGCGCGGCTGCGCGAGCTCGACGGGCGCCGCGCGGTGCAGGTCCGTGGGCAGGGCACCGAGTTCGACTCGCTGCGCGAGTACGTGGCCGGCGACGACGTGCGGTCGCTGGACTGGCGGGCCTCGGCGCGCTCGACGGGCCTGGTCGTCCGTACCTGGCGCCCCGAGCGCGACCGGCACGTGCTCGTCGTGCTCGACACCGGCCGGGCCGCGGCGAGCCGGGTGGGCGACGCCCCGCGGCTGGACGCGGCCCTGGACACCGCGCTGCTGCTGGCGGCGCTGGCCTCGCGGGGCGGCGACCGGGTCGACCTGCTCGCCCTCGACCGCGAGGTCCGCGCGTCGGTGCAGGGCGCCACGGCGCGCGACCTGCTGCCCGCCCTGGTCACGGCGATGGCCCCGCTCGAGGCGCGGCTGGTCGAGACCGACATGCGCCTGGTCGCGTCGACGGTGCTGGCGCGGGCCGGGCGGCGCAGCCTCGTGGTGCTGGTGACGGGGCTCGACGAGTCCGCGATCGCCGAGGGCCTCGAGCCGGTGCTCCCGGCCCTGCTGCGCCGGCACACCCTGCTGGTGGCGGCCGTCGCCGACCCGGAGCTCGCGGTCCTGGCGGCCGGGCGCGGCGACGCCGAGGCCGTCTACACCGCGGCCGCCGCCGAGACCGCCCGCGCCGCCCGCCGCCGCGTGGTCGAGCGGCTGACCCGCCGGGGCGTCGAGGTCGTCGACGCGGGCCCCGACGACCTGCCCCCGGCCGTCGCCGACCGCTACCTCGCGCTGAAGGCGGCGGGGCGCCTGTGAGCGGTCAGGCGAAGTCCTCCGGCGTGAACGCCCGCGGCTCGACCAGGACCAGCCAGTTGCCGGAGTTGTCGCGCATCACGGCCTCGACGCCGTAGGGGCGCTCCTGGGGCTCCTGGACGAACACGACGCCCTGCTCGGTGAGCCGCTCGTACTCGGCGCGGCAGTCGTCGGTGGTCAGGCCGAAGCCGCCCATCGTCCCGCTGGCCAGCGAGCGCCGGACCGCGCCGGTCATGTCGTCGTTCAGCGGCGGGCCGGGCAGCATCAGCGTCACCTCGAGCTCGGGCTGGGCGGGGTGCTTGACCGTGACCCAGCGGAAGCCCTCGCCCAGGAAGACGTCGGTGCCCTCCACGAAGCCCATGACCTCGCAGTAGAACTTCTTCGCGTCGTCCTGGTCGGCGACGTAGAGCGTGACCAGCGAGATGTTGGTGATCATGCGGGAAATCCTCCCGCGGCACCCCGCCCCGGCGGCTACTCCGGGATTGCGCGGTCCGAGAGCCCGTGCATCAGCACGAAGCACCCCGGGATGCGCGGCGCGCCCGTGAGGGCCCACCGCGCCTGGTACTCCGACGGGCTGCTGCCCACGAGCTGGCGGAACCGCGACGAGAACGAGCCGAGCGAGGCGTACCCGACGAGTCCGCACACCTCGGTGACCGTGAGGTTGGTGCTGCGCAGCAGGTCCTGGGCCCGCTCGATGCGCCGCTCGGTGAGGTGGGCGTGCGGGGTGCGCCCGTAGGTGCGGGCGAAGCAGCGCAGGAAGTGGTACTTCGACAGGCCCGCGACCCTGGCCAGCTCGTCGAGATCGAGGGGCTGGGCGTAGTCGCGGTCGACGCGGTCGCGGGCGCGGCGCAGCCCGACGAGCAGGTCCTCGGGCACGGGCGGGCGGGAGCGGGCGACGGTCACGCGCTCACCCCGCGCTCGGGAGCTCGGCGCCGCGACGGTCGGCGGCGAGGTCGGCCAGCGCCGGGGCGGTGGCGCCGTGGCGGCGCACCAGCACCACGCCCCACAGCACGTAGGCCACGAAGCCCGCCTCCGCCAGCACCCCGATGCCGATGCGCGCGGCCGTCGGCAGGCCCGAGGGCGTCACGAACGCCTCGATCACCCCCGACACCGCCAGCAGCACGGCCACCCCGAGGGCCATCCCGACCGTGGTCCGGCCCTGGCGCGCCAGCGACTCGGACCGGGTCAGCGGTCCCGGGTCGATCCACGACCAGCCCAGCCGCAGGCCCGCGCCCGCCGCGACGAACACCGCGGTCAGCTCGAGCAGCCCGTGCGGCGTGATGAGGCCGAAGAACAGGTCGGCGCGCCCGTTCGCGGCGAGGATCCCGCCGCTGAGACCCACGTTGACGACGTTCTGCAGCAGCACCCAGAGCACCGGGAGCACCAGCACCCCGGTCACCAGGCACACGGCGGCGAGCCAGGCGTTGTTCGTCCACACGCGGGCGGCGAACGACGAGGCCGGCTGCGAGCTGTAGTACGACGCGAAGTCCTCCTCGACGAGGCGCCGCGTCTCCTCGGGCGGGAGCAGCGCCGAGGCGACGTCGGGGGAGCGGGCCACCCACACGCCCACCCCGACCATGACCACCGTGCTGACCACGATCGTCGTCAGCCACCAGCGCCACGACGCCGCCAGCGCCACCGCGAACCCGACCGTCGCGAAGCGGGTGACGTCGCGCCACGACGGGCCGGCCGAGCCGGTGATCGCCGTGCGGCCGCGCGCGACCAGCGTCGAGAGCCGGGCGACGAGCGCGGGGTCGGGCGACGAGGAGCGCACGACCGACAGGTGGGTGGCGGCCCGCTCATAGAGCGCGACCGCCTCGTCGACCTCGTCCCCGGTCCAGCGGCGACGGCCGAGCAGCACCGCGAGGCGGTCCCACTCGTGCCGGTGCGCGGCCACGAAGGCGTCGACGTCCACGTCGGGTGATCCTGCCCGACCGCGGACGGCCGGTGGGGCACGATGGGCCCGTGGACCGGGTGGTGATCGGCGAGGCGGTCGAGCTGGACGTCCGCACGGCGCGGCTGCCCAGCCGGTCGCTGTCGTTCGCGCTCGACGCCCTGCTCATGGTGCTGCTGCTGCTCGTCGTGCTGCTCGTCATGGCCGCGGTCGGCGACGACGCCGACCCCGCGTTGGCCGCCGCGGTCGGGCTGTCGACCACGGTCGGCGTCTTCGTCGGCTACCCGCTGCTGTGGGAGACGCTGACCCGCGGCCGGTCGCCGGGGAAGTACGCGATGGGGTTGCGCGTGGTCCGCGGCGACGGCGGCCCGATCGTGTTCCGGCACGCGCTGGCCCGCGCGCTCGCCGGCTTCATCGTCGACTTCGGCCTGTTGTCGTTCTTCACGGGTTTCTTCGGCATCGTCGTGTCCGCGAGCTCGGCGCGCGGCCAGCGCATCGGCGACCTGCTCGCCGGCACGGTCGTGGTCCGCGAGCGCGTCCCGCACACCGGCCTCGGAGGTCTGCCCCCGGTCGCCCCCGCGCTCGCGACGTGGGCGGCAGGGTGCGAGCTCTCCCGCCTCCCGGACGACCTGGCCCTCGCCGCCCGCCAGTTCCTCGTGCGCGCGCCGCAGCTCGCGCGGTCGGTGCGGTTCTCGCTCGCCGAGCGCCTGGCCGCCGACGTCGCCGCCCGCGTCGCCCCACCCCCGCCCGGGGGCGTGCCGGCCGAGGCGTACCTCGCCGCCGTGCTCGGCGAGCGCCACCGCCGCGAGGTCCAGCGCCTGGGCGCGGGCAGCGCGTGGGGGAGCGGGTCCGCTGGCCCCGCGCCGGCGGGGATGCCGGCACAGGCGTCGGGCTCCGGATTCGGACCTCCTGGTCCCACGGTCACCCCGGCGTCGCCCTTCGCCCCGCCGCACGCCCTGGCCGACCCTCCTCGCTCCGACGACCGCGACGCCGCCCCCTCGACCGGCGGCTTCGCCCCGCCCGGCTGAGGTCGTGACCCCTGCCGGTTCCCAATATGTGAGACGCTCGTCCTGCACAGTGGGCAGCCGAGGCGTAGACAGACGGCGTGCGCTCACGTCGACGCTGGGTCGTCCTCGCGGTCGGTGTCGCGGCCCAGACCGCGGCGTCGTCCCTCGTGTACGGCGTGCCCTTCCTCGTGCCGACCCTGCGCGACGAGCGCGGGCTCTCGCTGGCCGCCGTCGGCGTCGTCGTCGCGGCCCCGACGCTCGGCCTGCTCGTCGCCCTGATCGCGTGGGGCGCGGTGGTCGACCGGGTCGGCGAGCGCGTGCCCATGGCGCTCGGGCTCGGTGCCTGCGGGGTGGTGACCGGGGTGCTCGCGCTGCTCGCACCGAGCTCGCTGGTCCTCGCCGTCGCGCTGCTCGTGCTGGCCGGGATCGGCGCGGCGTCGGTGAACGCCGCGAGCGGGCGGCTGATCATGGGGTGGTTCGACGTCGAGGAACGCGGCCTCGCCATGGGCATCCGCCAGACCGCCCAGCCGCTCGGGGTCGCCGCCGCGGGGCTCGTGCTGCCGACCCTGGCCGCCGCCGAGGGCTCGCTGACCGCGCTCGCCTGGCCCGCGCTGGCGTGCCTCGTGTGCGCCGGGCTGGTGCTGCTCGCCGCCGCCGACCCGCCGCGGGCGGCCCGCGACCCGGACGCCGCCCCGCCGGCCTCGCCCTACCGCACCACGGTGCTGCCGCGCGTACACGCGGCCAGCGCGCTGCTGGTGCTGCCGCAGTTCGCGATCTCGGCGTTCTCGCTGGAGTACCTCGTCCGCGAGCAGGGCTGGTCGCCGGGCGCGGCGGGGGCGTTCGTGGCCGTGGCCCAGATGGCCGGGGCGGGCGGGCGCATCGCCAGCGGCTGGTGGTCCGACCGCGTGGGCTCGCGCCTGCGCCCGATGCGGATGCTGGCGTTCGCGAGCGCCGGGGTGCTGCTGGTCTTCGCGCTCGGCGACCTGACCACCGGCATCGTCGCGGTGGCCGCGATCGCCGCCGGTTCTGTGATCACCGTCGCCGACAACGGGCTGGCGTTCACCGCGACCGCCGAGATGGCCGGCACCGCCTGGTCCGGGCGGGCGCTGGGCGTGCAGAACACGACCCAGAACATCGTGGCCACCGCGGCGCCGCCGGTGCTCGGGGTGATCATCGGGGTGTCGAGCTACGCCGCGGGCTTCGCCCTGGCCGCCCTGGCGCCGCTCGCGGCCGTCGCGGTCACGCCGGTGCGCGACGAGCCCGTGACCGAGCGCGCCGCCGCCCGCGCCGAGAAGGACTGACCCGGTGGGCTGGACCGTCCGCCGCGCCGTCCCGGGCGACGCCGAGCGGATCGCCGCGATCACCGTCGCGGGCTGGCGGCACACCTATCGGGGCGTCGTCTCCGACGAGCGGCTCGACGCGCTCGACCCGGCCGTGTTCGCCGAGGCGCGCGGGCGGGCGATCACTGCGCCGGACCCCACCGCGGTCTTCGTCGCGGAGGACGGCGACGGCGAGGTGCGCGGGGCCTGCGTCGTCGGTCCGCTGCGCGTCCCCGAGCAGTCGGGGGACACCTCGGTACCGTCCGCCGAGCTGCACAGCCTCTACCTCGACCCGCCCGTCATCGGGACGGGCGCCGGCCGCGCGCTGCACGACGCGGGCATCGCGTACCTCGGGGCGTGCGGGTTCCGGCGCGCGGTCCTGTGGGTCTACACGGCGAACACCGCGGCCCAGGACTTCTACGCGCGCCAGGGCTGGCACGCCGACGGCGAGCCCTACCAGCCGCCGGAGTGGTCGGCGTCCGCCACGCTCTGGGCGCGAACCCTCTAGACGAGGAAGCGGAACCCCGCCGACCCGGGCTCGAGGGCCTCGATCTGCAGCGGCGAGCGGGCCATCCGCTCGAGCAGGGGCTCGAGGTCCGCACGCGACCCGATCTCCACGCCCACCAGCGCCGGGCCGGACTCGCGGTTGTCCTTCTTGACGTACTCGAAGCGCGTGACGTCGTCGTCGGGGCCCAGGACCTCGTCGAGGAAGCGACGCAGGGCGCCGGGCTCCTGGGGGAACTCGACGAGGAAGTAGTGCTTGAGACCCTGGAAGCGCAGCGAGCGCTCGATGACCTCGGCGTAGCGCGAGACGTCGTTGTTGCCGCCGGAGAGCACGACGACGACGGTCTCGCCGGGGACCAGGTCCAGCCCGGGCCCGTCGGGGCGGATCGCGGCGCCGGCCAGCGCGCCCGCGGGCTCGGCGATGATCCCGTCGGTCTGGTAGAGCGCGAGCATCTCGGTGCAGACCAGGCCCTCGTCCACCGCGACGACCTCGGCGCCCGCGCGGCGGATCATCGGGTAGGTCACGGCCCCGGCCTTGCGCACGGCGGCCCCGTCGACGAAGCGGTCGAAGCCCTCGTCGTCGAGCACCACCGGGGTGCCGGCGTGCAGCGCGGCGGCGACGTTGCGCGCTCCCGCGGGCTCGACGCCGACGACGCGGGTGCGCGGGTGGGTGGCCTGCAGCCAGGTGGCGGTGCCGGCGAGGAGGCCGCCGCCGCCGACGGGCACGACGATGGTGTCGGGGGCCTCGCCGAGCTGCTCGACGATCTCGGCGACGACCGTGGCCTGGCCGGCGACGGTGCGCGTGTCGTCGAACGCGGGCACGAGCGTCGCGCCGGTCTCCTCCGACCACCGTGACGCCGCGGCCGACGCCTCGTCGTAGGTGTCGCCGGCGACGACCAGCTCGATCATCTCGCCGCCGAGGGCGACGATCCGCTCGCGCTTCTGGCGCGGGGTGGTCGAGGGGATCACCACGCGGCCGGGCACCCGGTGCGCCGCGCAGGCGAACGCGAAGCCCTGGGCGTGGTTGCCGGCGCTGGCGCACACGACGCCGGCCGCGCGGGCCTCGGCGTCGAGCTGGCTGATGAGGTTGTAGGCCCCGCGCAGCTTGTAGGAGCGCCCGACCTGCAGGTCCTCGCGCTTGAACCACACCTCGGTGCCGGTGGCGGCCGAGAGCCGCGCGTTGCGCTGCAGCGGGGTGCGCTCGGCGATGCCCGCCAGACGCTCCGACGCCTCGAGGACCTGCTTCTCGAACGTCGTGCCGTGGCCCCGCGTCATCGCTGTCCCGATCAGTCGTCGAGTGGTTGGTCCGTTCGATGGTAGGTCGCGCGGCGCCGCCACCCCGGGGTGACCCTGCACGCGGCGAGCGCGGGGATTGTCGGGGGGCGACGAGACCCTCGGGACGTGGACCCGACGACGCACCCGGTGAGCCCGGCGCACCGTCTATCGCATCAGTGCTATGGCGTGGGGTAGTGTCGAGCTCGAGCCGGGAGTCAGGCGCTGGTTGGAGGACCTGTCGGCACGGCACTTCGGTGCCGCGGCGTTCCACATCGACCTCCTCGGCGAGCGTGGCCCCCTGCTGGGGGAGCCGTACACGCGGCAACTCAGCGGGAAGCTCCGCGAGCTGCGCGTCCACCTCGGCGGCGAGGCAGTGCGTGTGACCTACTGGATCGCGTCGGGGCGGAGGATCGTCCTGCTGACGGTGTTCACGAAGCAGCGGATGCGGCAGTCCGCCGAGGTCCGGCGGGCTGTGCGGGCGGTGGAGCGGTGCCGGGCCGAGATGCACGTGGTGGAGGACGACGATGGCTGAGCGCACCTCCTGGTCGGCCCTGCGGGACCGGCGGATGGGCGAGGACGAGGCGCAGCACGGGTACGACGAGACGCGACGGGCCCACGAGCTCGGGGTGGCCGTCCGCGAGCTGCGTTCCGCTCGCGGCTGGACGCAGGCCCAGCTGGCCGCGGCGGCCGGGATGACGCAGTCGGCCGTCGCCCGCTTCGAGGCGGGCGGCACCGTGCCCACCCTCGCGGTCCTCGCCCGCCTGGCCCAGGCCCTCGACGCGGACCTCACCGTCAGACTCACGCCGCGCTCCGGCGTCGCCTGACCGCCGCGACCACTCGGGGATCACCCCGAGGAGATCCGGGGTCGACTACGTCGTGACGCTGACGACGTGGCCCTCTGCGCGCCCTAGCGTGACCGGGGTGATCCCGGTCCCGCGCGCACGGTGCCCGTGGTGGCCCCGCCACGGCGACGTCGCGCTGGCCGCCGCGCTCGCGACGATCTCGATCCTGGGCACGGCGCTGACCGCGCACCCCGACGACCGGCCGTGGTGGCCCGGCGGCGCCGCCCTGATCGTCGCCGCGGCGACGGCCCTCGCCTGGCGCCACCGCGCGCCGGTGCTCGTGCTCGCCTCGACCCTGCTGACCGTCGCGCCGTACTACTGGATGGGCTACCCCGACGGGCCCGCGTCGCTGATGGTTGCCGTCGCCATGTACACGGTCGCCAGCCGGCTGAGCTGGCACCGGTCGGTCGCCGCCGGGGTCGCGCTGTTCGTGGTCTGGGTCGGCCTCGAGCGGATCATCTCCCGCGACGACGTGGTCGCACCCCCGGACCGCGACCGCCTCATGTGGATCATCGTCACGGTGGCGGTCGGGGTCGCCGTCGGTGGGCTGCGCCGCGGCCAGGCCGAGGCGGCCGTGCGCGCCGAGGAGCAGGCCCGCCGCCGCGTCGAGCAGGAACGGCTGCGCCTGGCCCGCGAGGTGCACGACGTCGTCTCGCACAGCCTGGCGATGATCGCGGTGCAGGCCGGGGTGGGCGCGCACGTCGCCGACCGGCGCCCGGAGCAGGCCGTGACCGCGCTCCTCGAGATCAAGGAGGCGAGCCGCGCCGCGCTCGCCGAGCTGCGCACCACGCTCGAGGTGCTCCGCGAGCCCGAGGGGTGCGACGCCCCGGGGCTGCACCGCCTCGACGAGGTCGCGCGGGTCGCGGGTCTGGCGGGGGTCGGCGTGGAGGTGCGGGGGAGCCCGGGCGAGCTCGCCCCGACGGTCGACGACGCCGCGTTCCGCATCGTCCGCGAGGCCGTCACCAACACCGTGCGCCACGCCCGCGCGGCCCGGCACGTCACCGTCGACCTCGAGCGCGACGCCCGTGAGCTGCGGCTGCGGGTCGCCGACGACGGCGGGTCGGCCGGCGAGGTCACCCCCGGCAACGGGCTGCGGGGCCTCGCCGAGCACGCCGCGGCGGTGGGCGGGCGCTCGTCGGTCACCCCCGGCCCGAGCGGCGTCGTGGTGGAGGCCGCGCTGCCGCTGATGGCCCGGTGACCGCGGTCCGGGTGGCCCTCGCCGACGACCAGCAGCTCGTGCGCGCCGGCCTGCGCGTGCTGCTGGAGACCGAGGACGGCTTCGCGGTGGTGGGCGAGGCCGCGGACGGCGAGCAGGCCGTCGCCCTCGTGCGCGCCGAGCGCCCCGACGTCGTCGTCATGGACGTGCGCATGCCCGGCGTGGACGGGCTGACCGCGCTGGAGACGATCGTCGCCGACCCCGCTCTCGCCGCGACCGCCGTGCTCGTGCTCACCACGTTCGACCTCGACGAGTACGTCTACCGGGCGCTGCGCGGGGGAGCGGCCGGCTTCCTGCTCAAGGACGCCGAGCCCGCGGACCTCGTGCGCGCCATCGCCCTGGTCGCCCGGGGCGACGCGCTGCTGGCGCCGGCGGTGACGCGCCGGCTGATCGCCGAGTTCGCCGGGCGCCCGCAGCCGCTGGTGCCCGCGGCCCGCCTCGACGTCCTCACCCGGCGCGAGCGGGAGGTGCTCGCGCTGGTCGGGGGCGGGCTGACCAACGACGAGATCGCGGGGCGCCTGGTCATCAGCCCGGCCACCGCCCGCACGCACGTCGGGCGCCTGCTGACCAAGCTCGACGCCCGCGACCGCGCCCAGCTCGTGGTCATCGCCTACGAGACCGGGCTGATCACCCCGAGGTGCGCTGCGCGCAGGTGAGCACTTCTCGGTGCTGGAGCACCGAGTTCTGCTCACGTGCGCGGAGCGCACCTCGGGGTCGCTACGCCCGCTGACGTAGCCCCGGGACACGTCACCACGCCGACGACCGCGACCCCTGCCGGCGGCGACGCTCCTCGCCGTGCCCCCGCTGTCACGGCGCCGCTTCCTCGGCGCGACGCTCGCCGCCGCCGGTGCCGCCGCCGTGGTCTCGGTCGCCGGCTGTGCGACCGGCGCGCCCGCCCCGCGCGACCTGCCGGCCCGCCGCCCGCTCGCGATCCCACCGCTCGCGCCGTCGACCCGGGACGCCGCCGGCCGCCGGGTGGTCGAGCTCGTCGCCGCGCCGGGCATCAGCACCTTCCTGCCCGGGCTCGCCACCCCGACCTGGGGCTACGGCGGCCTGCCCTTCGGCGGTCCCACCGTGCGCGCCCGCCGCGGCGAGGACGTCCTCCTGCGCGTCACCAACCGCCTGCCCGAGACCACGACCACCCACTGGCACGGGGCCACGCTGCCCGCCCGCGCCGACGGCGGCCCACACCAGCCGATCGCCCCCGGCGCCACGTGGGAGGCGTCGTGGCGCGTCGACCAGCCGGCGGCGACGCTCTGGTACCACCCGCACCCGCACGGGGCGACCGAGCGCCACGTCCACCGCGGCCTCACCGGGCTCTTCCTCGTCGACGACGACGTCCCCGCCGGCCTGCCCGAGCGCTACGGCGTCGACGACGTGCCGCTCGTGCTCACCGACCGCGCCTTCGCCCCCGACGGCGCGTTCGACGAGCAGCACCGCAACGCCGTCGGGCTGCTGGGCGACACGGTGCTGGTCAACGGCACGGTCGCCCCGTACCTCGAGGTGACCACGACCCGCCTGCGCCTGCGCGTGCTCAACGCCTCGCCAGCCCGCAGCTACCGCCTCGCCCTCGACGACGAGGGGCCCCTCACGCTCGTCGGCACCGACGGCGGCCTGCTGCCAGCGCCGCGCGCGGTGGACGGCGTCGTGCTCACCCCGGGGGAGCGGGCCGAGATCGTGGTCGAGCTCCGGCCGGGCGCGCGACGGGTGCTGCGCTCGGTCGGGCACGACCTGGGCGCGGTCAACGGCGTCGCCGGGGCCGCGGGGGCGGACGACGCGTTCGACCTGCTCGAGCTGCGCCCCGCCGACGGCCTGGAGCCCGCGCCCGCGGTGCCCGCGCGCCTGTCCCGCGAGGCCCCGCTCGACGAGGCGGCCGCCGCCCGCACCCGCCGGTTCGTGCTGTCGAACAACCGGATCAACGGCCACGCCATGGACACGGCCCGCGTCGACGAGGTCGTCCCGGTGGCGGCCACCGAGATCTGGGAGTTCACCAACCGGCACACGCTGCCGCACAACATCCACGTCCACGACGCGCGGTTGCAGGTGCTCGAGCCCGGCGTCGCCGCGGCCGGCCGCGCCTGGAAGGACACGGTCGCCGTCCCGCCCGGGACCACCGTCCGCGCCCTGGTGCGCGTGGGTCCGCACACCGATCCGGAGGTGCCCTACATGCTCCACTGCCACCTGCTGCGCCACGAGGACGACGGGATGATGCTGCAGTTCCTCGTCGTCGCCCCCGGCCAGCGCCCCGCGACGACCATCGCCGCCGCCCCGGGCCACGACCATGGGTGAGCGCGCCGGCGCGACCGTGGTCCTGTTCCGCGGCGTGACCGTGCTGCACGCGGCCATGACCGTCACGCAGGCCGTCGCCGCGGGTGCGATCCTGCAGGCGTCGACGGTCGGGCTGATCGTCCACCAGGCCGTCGGGGGGACGTTGCTGCTGGTCGCGTTCGTCCAGGTCGCCGTGGCCGCGCTCGCCTGGCGTCCGGGCGGGCTGCCCGCCTGGCCGATCGGCGTGTCGGCGGGCCTCGTGGCCGCCGAGGTCGCGCAGGTCGCGGTCGGCGCCACGGGGGTCCTGGCGGTCCACATCCCGCTCGGGGTGGCGATCGTCGGGACCGCGATGTGCCTGGCCGTGTGGACGCTGCGGGCCCGGCCGGCGCGGGTCCTCGAGCGCCCACCCGTGATCGCCACCTGACCTCGACCGATCCGGCGTTGTCGGGGGGCGGTGCTACTCCTTCACCGACGGCGCGAGGGAGGGAGCGGACGATGAAGGTGCTGGTGGCCACGGCCGAGACGCAGGGTGACCGGGGGAACGACTTCCACTACGCGGTGGAGGGCGAGCTGGTCCGGATCGACAGCCCGTGCGCGAGGGACAGACGCGACCCGGACGGCGGGTGCGGCTGCGGGCGCTCCTTCGCCGGCCTCAACTCGGCGCGCCCCACCACCACGGCACGCATCGCCGACCTCCCGCTGAGCCGCGCGGACGTCGCCGAGGCCCTGCGGTCGAGCCTGGCGCAGCAGGGGTGGAACCCGTCGTGGGCGGCCGAGGAGGCCGGGAGCCTCCTGGACCTCGTGGCGGATCTCCCGGTCGGGACGGTCGTGGGCCGCCGGTTCTACGACGTCGTCATCCGGCGGCCGGCCGTCGACGTCCCCGATCGCGCGACCTGACGAACGGTACGGTGAAGGGTATGGCGACGCGGAAGGTGACGTTCTCCCTGGACGAGACCGCCCTGTCGCTGGCGGAGGCCGCCGCGCAACGGGCCGGTCTCTCGACGTCGGCGTGGCTGTCCGCTGCGGCGCGGCGGGAGGCCGTCCGTCAGGGGGCCGGCGATCGCTGGGGCGATCCGGCCGCCGAGGCGGCCGGGGACGACACCGATCAGGCGGCGGCGGAGGCCGAGGTCCGTGCGACGGGGTGAGCTCCGCGCGTACGTCCGGCCCTCCACACCCGATCATCGGCGGACGGTCGTCCTCCTCTCCAGCGACGGCATCAACGACTCGCCCCGGCCCTGGCTCCTCGGCATCGAGCTGCGGGATCAGGACCCGGGCGACCTGCTCGCCGTCCCCCTCCGGGACGGTCGCATTGCCTACGCCGGCGACCTCACCCGCCTCTACCGCGCCTGGGTGGGCGAACGGGTCGGCGCCCTCGACGCCACCACGCTGACCCGGCTCGAGGGGGCGCTCCGGGCCGCGCTCGATCTCTGAACACCCGGACTCGATATCCTCGACGTCGCACGCCGAGCACCAGGGAGAGGACGCATGACCGAGACGATCGAGTTCCAGGCCGAGGCCCGTCAGCTGCTCCAGCTGATGATCCACTCGATCTACTCCGACAAGGACGTCTTCCTCCGCGAGCTGGTGTCCAACGCCTCCGACGCGCTGGACAAGGTCCGCCTCGCGAGCTACGTCGACAAGGACGTGGCGGTCGAGACCGACGACCTGCACGTGGAGCTGGCCACCGACGCCGAGGCGCGCACGCTGACCGTGCGCGACAACGGCATCGGCATGACGCGCGAGGAGGTCGTCGACCTCATCGGGACGATCGCCAAGTCCGGCACCGCGGAGATGCTCGCGAGGATGCGCGACGCCGAGTCGGCCGGGAGCAAGGAGCAGACCGCCGAGCTGATCGGCCAGTTCGGCATCGGCTTCTACTCGAGCTTCATGGTCGCCGAGCGGGTCGAGATGACCACGCGCAAGGCCGGCACGGCCGAGGGCGTGCACTGGGAGTCCACCGGCGAGGGCACCTACACCCTCGAGACCGTCGAGGACGCCCCGCAGGGCACGGCGATCACGCTGCACCTCAAGCCCGAGGACGCCGAGGACGCGCTGCACGACTACGCGAACCCGGACACGGTCCGCCGCATCGTCAAGCGCTACTCCGACTTCATCACCTGGCCAATCCGGCTGAACCCGGGCGAGGAGGAGGGCTCGCAGGAGCCCATCAACTCCCGCAAGGCGCTCTGGGCCCGCTCGCAGGGCGAGGTCAGCGACGAGGAGTACGCCGAGTTCTACCGCCACGTCAGCCACGACTGGCAGGAGCCGCTGGAGACCATGCGGCTCTCCGCGGAGGGCACGTTCGAGTACCAGGCGCTGCTGTTCCTGCCCAGCCACGCGCCGATGGACCTCTTCATGCGCGAGCACAAGCGCGGCGTGCAGCTCTACGTCAAGCGCGTGTTCGTCATGGACGACTGCGAGGCGCTGGTCCCCGAGTACCTGCGGTTCGTCAAGGGCGTCGTCGACGCGCAGGACCTCTCGCTCAACGTGTCGCGCGAGATCCTGCAGCAGGACCGCCAGATCCAGATGATCCGCAAGCGGCTGGTGCGCAAGGTCCTGCAGACGGTCCGGGCGATGCAGGAGAACGAGCCCGAGAAGTACGCGACGTTCTGGCGCGAGCTCGGCCGGGCGGTGAAGGAGGGCCTGCTCTCCGACCGCGACAACCAGAAGGCCATCCTCGACATCTGCTCGTTCCCGTCGACCCACGCGGCCGACGAGCCGACCACGCTGGCGGCGTACAAGGAGCGGATGCCCGAGGGGCAGGACACCATCTACTACGCCACCGGCGACTCGCGCACCGGCCTGGAGAACTCCCCGCACCTCGAGGCGTTCCGGGCCAAGGGCTACGAGGTCCTGCTGCTCACCGACCCCGTCGACGAGGTGTGGGTCGACGCGGTCACCGAGTACGACGGCACGCCGCTGGCCTCGGTGGCCAAGGGCGAGGTCGACCTGGGGGACGAGAAGGAGACCCCGGAGGGCTTCGACGACCTGCTCTCGTGGATGGGCACCGAGCTGGCCGAGGAGGTCAAGGAGGTCCGGCTCTCGTCGCGGCTGACCACCTCGCCGGCGTGCCTCGTCGGCGACCCCGGCGACCTCACGCCCACCCTGGAGAAGATGTACCGGGCGATGGGCCAGGAGCCGCCGAAGGTCAAGCGGATCCTCGAGCTCAACCCGACGCACCCGCTGGTCACCGGCCTCAAGGACGCCCAGGCGGGCGGGTCGGCCGAGAAGGACCTCGCCGAGCTGCTCTACGGCATGGCGCTGCTCGCCGAGGGCGGCGACCTCGCCGAGCCCGCGGCGTTCGTCACCACGCTGGCGGCGCGTCTGCAGAAGGCCCTCTAGTGGCCGAGCCGGTCCTGCTGGGCGTCGACAGCTTCGTCGCCCGGGTCACCGACCCGGACACCGAGCGGGTCGTCGGCCCGGAGGAGCGCTTCGAGCACCTCCTCGAGGAGATCGCGCTCGCCGACCGCGTCGGCCTGCACTCCTACGGCATCGGCGAGCACCACCGCAGCGAGTACTTCGACGCCGCGCCGCCGGTGATCCTCGCGGCCGCCGCGGCGCGCACCGAGCGGATCCGGCTGCGCAGCGCGGTGACGGTGCTGTCGGCGGCCGATCCGGTGCGGGTGTTCCAGGAGTTCGCCACGATCGACCTCATCTCGCGCGGTCGGGTCGACCTCGTCGTGGGCCGGGGCTCGTTCGTCGAGGCGTTCCCGCTGTTCGGGCTCGCCTTCGAGGACTACGACGACCTGTTCACCGAGAAGCTCGACCTGCTGCTGAAGATCAACGAGTCGCCGATCGTGACGTGGTCGGGCCAGCACCGCCCGGCGCTCACGAACCAGCCCGTCTACCCGCGACCGTCCCAGGAGCGCCTGCCCATCTGGGTCGGGGTCGGCGGCACCCCCGAGTCGTTCGCGCGGGCCGGACTGCTGGGCCTGCCGCTGATGATCGCCATCATCGGTGGCGAGCCGCAGCAGTTCGCCCCGCTCGTCGATCTCTACCGACGCGCGGGCGAGCACGCCGGGCACCCGCCGGAGGCGCTGCGGGTGGGCCTGCACTGCTTCGGGTTCCTCGGCGACGACGTCGCCAAGGCCACGAACGCCTTCTACCCGGGCTGGGAGGAGATGTTCACGACGGTCGCCGCCGAGCGCGGCGGGATGCCCCCGACGCGGCGGGCGTTCGACGCGATGCGCGGGCCCGACGGCGCGTTCTTCGTCGGCGACCCGAGGACGGTCGCGGAGAAGGTGCTGCGGGTGTCCGAGCAGCTCGGCGGCGTGGAGCGGATCAACCTGCAGATGACCAACCCGCGCCTGCGCCACGCCGACCTGCTGCACTCCATCGAGCTCCTGGGCACCGAGGTCGCCCCGCTGGTGGCCAAGGGCTGACGCGCGGAGCTCACGGCAGCGGCATCCAGCGCAGGCCGGGGAAGCGGGCGAAGCCGCGGTCGGTGGTCACCCACGTCGCGCCGTGCTCCATCGCCAGGGCGGCGTGGAAGGCGTCGGGGACGACGTTGCCGCGCGCACCGACTTCCTGGCACAGACCGCGGAAGATCGTCCAGTGTCGGGACCCGGGGCGTACCCGCACCGTGCTCGGCCCGGACAGGACGGCGTCGCAGAACGCCACCGCCTGCACCGGCGGGGTCGGCTCGAGGTAGACGCGGTGGTGCGTGACGATCCGGAGGAAGCCCGAGAGCACGAGCTCGCTGACGCCGAACGGCTCGTCGGCGGTCAGGGCCTCGGCCAGCCACGTCCGCCGCTCCTCGTGGCGGTCGCTCTCCGGGCGGTGGGCGTAGACGAGGACGTTGACGTCAGCCAGCAGCACGGGCGTCGTCCCCGTCGAGGACGGCCGCCAGCGCCTCCGGGTCCTCGAGATCGACGCCCGGCCGCATGCCGCTCCCGCCGAACGTCGGCAGGGTGACCGTCGGCGCCGGGCGCTCGGCCTCGGCCGCGACGAGCAGACGCAGGCCGTCACCGACCACCTCGCCGAGGGGGCGCCGCGTGCGGGCGGCGATCCGCTTGGCCTCGGCCAGCAGGTCGTCGTCGATGTTCACGGTCGTGCGCATCAACGCATCATAGCGGCCGAAGCCGTCGCATCACGATGCGTCGCGTCAGAGCTCCCCGGTGAGGAACTGCGCCCGTCCCCGGCCGAAGGACCAGTCGTCCTTCGTGTTCTCGGTGACCGACACGATGAGGTCGTCGGGCTCGACGAGGCCCGCGTCGCCGAGGCGCTGCGCCAGCGCGGCGTACATCGCCTCCTTCTGCTCGCGGCTCCGGCCCTGCTGGGTCACCTGGATCACCACGACGCCGTCGGTGCGCGTGTAGCCGAGCCCCGTGTCCTCGGCGACGATCTCGCCGGGGTCGTGCTGGTGGATGACCTGGTAGCGGTCGCGCGGCGGGGCGGCGAAGACGTCGAGCATCACCTCCTGCACGACGTCGGCCAGCGCGCGGACCTGCTCGGGACTGCGGCCCCGGACCATGTCGATCCTCACCAGCGGCACGGTGTCACCCCTCGTCGTCGATGCGCGCGCGGAGCGCCTTCTTGTCGACCTTGCCCGACGCGTCGCGGGGCAGCGCGTCGACGAGCTCGAGACGTTCGGGCAGGTACCACTCGGTGGTGCCCTGGTCGCGCAGGTGCTGCTGCAGCTCCTCGAGCGTGGGCGCGTGCCCGTCGACGGGGACGACGACCGCCGCGGGGGCCTCGGCCTGCTCGGCGGGGTGGTAGGCGACGAGCACGACCTCGTCGACCTGCGTGTGGGCGGCGATGAGGTCCTCCACCTCCGCGGCCGGGATGATCATTCCGCTCGAACCCTTGATCTCGTCGGCGTCGCGGTCGACGAACGCGAGCTCCCCGGTCTCGTCGCGCAGGGCGAGGTCGCCGGTGGCGTACCAGCCGTCGTCGTCGACCGGGGACCACACCGCCCGCCCGTCGGCGGTGTCGAGCAGGCCGACGGTGACCTGGGGCCCGCGCACGACCACCTCGCCGAGCCCCTCGTCGCCGCCCGGCACCGGGCGCAGGTCGCGCTCGAGGCCGGGCACGGGTTGACCCATCGTGTGCCACGACGTGCCGGGCACCTCCTGCCCGCGCGAGACCCCGCCGCCGGGCACCTCGGTCATGCCCCAGTGGATCCGCAGCACCGCGGGGAGCCGGTCGGCCTTGCGCAGGCTGCCGCGGGCCAGCGGCGCCCCGCCCAGCGCGACCATCCGCAGGCTCGGGGTCGCCTCGCCGGCCCCGTCGGGACCCAGCGCCTCGAGCAGCGCGTCGTAGCCGCGCGGACCGACGAGCAGGTGCGTGACCTGCTCCTCGTGCACGGCGCGCAGCACCGCCTCGGGGCTGCCGTCGTCGTCGAGCACCGCGCAGTGCCGGTGCAGGAGCGGGCTCAACGCGCTCGTCATCACGCCGATGGCGTGGGTGGCCACGGACGGCGTCATCACGCGGGGATCGGGGCCCGGGTCCTCGAGCACGAGCGCGCCGAGCGTCCCGCGGGTGCTGGCGTACAGGGTGTTCGCGGTGTGCAGGACGGCCTTCGAGGTGCCGGTGGTGCCGGAGGTGAAGAGCACCAGCGCGACGTCGTCGGGCCCGATCTCGTGCTCGCGCGGGGGAGCGGTGCCGGCGGGGAGGTCGTCGAGGTCGAGCAACGCGTCACCGGCGTCGTCGGCGGCGAGCACCGCGCCGGTGGCCTGCAGGCGCTGCTCGACCTGCGCCGGCCCGAGCGAGGCGGGGAGCGGCACGGCGACGGCGCCGATGCGCCCGCAGGCGTGGAAGAGCGCGACGGTCTCCCAGCGGTTGGCGAGGCGGTAGGCCACGCGGTCGCCGGGCCCGACGTGCGTGGCCAGCGCGGCGGCGAGCCGCTCGACGCCGTCGGCGAACGCGGCCACGTCGAGCACCCGGTGCCCGCCGCGCGAGCGGTCGACGAGCAGCGTGCGGACCGGGTCGCGGGCGAGCTGGTCGCGCAGGTCGTCGAGGTGGGTCCGGTGGCGCCAGTGCCCGGTGCGGCGGTGGGCGTCCGCGGCGGCGGGGAGCGTCGGTCGGGCGATGGCGTCCGATCGGGGCATGGGGACGGCGGTACCCGCGTTGCAGCGAGGGAGAAACGACCGTGCACGACCGACCGGGGCAGGGTGACCGTGACGAGCAGGGTGGCGGCGCTGCACACCGCGCCGGAGCGTGGGGCGCCGATGGTGACCGTCGACCGCATCGAGGCCGAGGCGGGCCGGGGCGTCGTCGGCGACCGCCACCACGGCACCCGGCACCGCCACGTGTCGGTGCAGAGCCAGGACGACCTCGACGCCGCCACCGCGGCCCTCGGCGCGCCGGTGACGCCCGCCGCGACCCGCCGCACGCTCACCCTCGACCACGGGGTCGTGCCCACGACGCCCGGCGCCCGCCTCGTGGTGGGCGACGTGGTGCTGGAGGTCGTCCGGCGGGCCGCGCCGTGCCGGGTGATGGACACCGAGATCGGGCCCGGCGCGGCCCGGGCCCTGCACGACCGCGGCGGCGCGATCTGCCGGGTGCTGACCTCGGGGACGATCGCGGTCGGCGACGGGGTCGAGCTGCCCGGCTAGACCTCGACCACGCCGACGTGGGCGCCCGCCGGATCGGACAGCACCGCCCGGCGCCCGCGCGGTCCCGCCGTCACCGCGACGACGACCCCGCCGCCGGCCTCCCGGGCCGCGCCCGCGGCGGCGTCGACGTCGGCCACCCCGAAGTAGGGCAGCCAGTGCGGCAGCGCGTCGCCGGCGAGCCCGACCCCGGCGACGGGCCGGTCACCAGCGCTGGCCACGAGGTGGCCGACGTCCGCGCCGTCGGCGAAGCGCCACCCGAGCAGCTCGCGGTAGAAGGTGCGCGTGGTGCCCGGCTCGGCGGACGCGGCCTCCGCCCAGCACAGCCGGCCGGGACCGGGGGTGGCGACGGGGTCGTCGGAGCCCCAGAGGCCGACCACCGCGCCGCCGGCGTCGAGGGCGACCAGCAGGCGCCCGCCGGCGAGGTCGTCCTCGGGGCCGTGGAGCACCTCGCCGCCCAGCTCCGCGAGGTGCTCGGCGGCGGCGTCGACGTCGTCGACGGCCAGGTAGAGGGTCCAGGCGGGCGGCGCCGCCGCCCCCGACGAGCCCAGTGCGGCCACTGCGGCGTCCTCGTGGCGCAGCACGCGCTGCTGGTGGCCGGCGGTGACCCCGTCGCCGGACGCCCACCCGAGGACCGCCGCGTAGAACCGGGTCACGGCGTCCGGGTCGGTGCCGTCCCCGGGGTCCAGCTCGGCCCACCGGGGCACGCCGTCCATGGGCGGGAGTCTGCGGGGTCGGCGGGCAGCCGGGGAAGGGCGGGACGCGGCAGAGTACGGCTGCGGGAGGGCGGTGCACGGCCGCCCCGGGGCGAGGAGGCGTCGTGGCGAGAGGATCGGCCGGGGTCGACGAGCTCCTGGCGGCGCTGGACCACCCGCTGGCCGCGGGCATCGAGCGGCTCCGGTCGGCGATCCGGGCCGCGGAGCCCGACCTCGTCGAGACCGTGAAGTGGAAAGCCCCGAACTACCGCTACGCGGGCGAGGACCGGATCACGTTCCGGCTGGCGCCGCGCGGGCAGCTGCAGCTGATCCTGCACCGGGGGCGGCCGTCCGCGCGGACGCCGGCGACTTCCGGTTCGACGACCCGGCGGGACTGCTGACCTGGCGGGCGCCCGACCGCGCGGTCGTGGACTTCCCGGACCTGGACGCGGTGGAGACGAAGATCGGCGCCGTGGCCGAGATCGTCCCGCGCTGGGTGCGTTCGTGAGGGGGTGTCCGAGGGGGGACTTGAACCCCCACGCCCTACTAGGGCACTAGCACCTCAAGCTAGCGCGTCTGCCATTCCGCCACTCGGACTTGCAGAAGGAGGGTAGACGACGCCGCTCCGCGCGATCACGGTGGGTGGCAGGATGCCGCGCATGGGTCGTGCCGAAGACGAGGTCGTGACGCTGACCAGCGAGCTCATCCAGATCGACAGCCAGAACACCGGGGAGCTCGAGACGACCACCGGCGAGGCCGAGGCGGCCGCCTACGTGGACGCCAAGCTCCGCGAGGTCGGCTACGAGACCGAGGTCGTCGAGTCCGGGGCGCCGGGGCGGCACAACGTGTTCGCCCGGCTGAAGGGCGCGGACCCGGACCGGCCGGCGCTGCTGGTGCACGGCCACCTCGACGTCGTGCCGTTCAACGAGGCCGAGTGGTCGGTCCACCCGCTGTCCGGCTCGGTGCAGGACGGCTACGTCTGGGGCCGCGGCGCGGTGGACATGAAGGACATGGACGCGATGATCCTGGCGCTGGCCCGCCAGTTCATGGCCGAGGGCACGGTGCCCCCGCGCGACATCGTGTTCGCCTTCCTCGCCGACGAGGAGGCCGGCGGGGCCTACGGCGCGCACTGGCTCGCCGAGCACCGCCCCGACCTGTTCGAGGGCTGTACCGAGGCGCTCGGCGAGGTCGGCGGCTTCTCGCTGACCCTCGGCGAGGACGTGCGCGTCTACCCGGTGATGACCGCCGAGAAGTCGATCGCGTGGATGAAGCTGCGCGTGCGGTCCCGCCCGGGCCACGGATCGATGATCCACGACGAGAACGCGGTGACGATCCTCGCCGAGGCGGTCGCCCGGCTGGGGCGCCACCGATTCCCGCTGGTGCTCAGCGAGTCGGTGCAGGGCTTCTTCGACGAGATCACCGCGCTGACCGGCATCGAGTTCCCCACCGACTCCGCGGCCGCCCTCGACGGCGCGGTCGCCAAGCTGGGTGGCGTGGCCCGCGTCGTCGGCGCCACCACCCGCGACACCGCCAACCCGACGATGCTCCAGGCCGGCTACAAGGCCAACGTCATCCCGTCGGTCGCCGAGGCCACCATCGACTGCCGCGTGCTGCCCGGACGCCAGGAGGCGTTCGAGCGCGAGCTCGACGAGCTGCTGGGCCCCGACGTCGAGCGCGAGTGGATCCGCAACCTCGAGGCCGTCGAGACCTCGTTCGACGGCGAGCTCGTCGACGTGATCACCCGCGCGGTGCAGGAGGAGGACCCGCAGGCGCACACGCTGCCCTACATGATGTCGGGCGGCACCGACGCCAAGGCGTTCGTCAAGCTCGGCATGCGCTGCTTCGGCTTCGCGCCGCTGCGCCTGCCCCCGGACCTCGACTTCACCGCGCTCTTCCACGGCATCGACGAGCGCGTCCCGGTCGACGCCCTGCAGTTCGGGACGCGGGTGCTCGAGCGCATCCTGCGGTCCTGCTGATGCGCGCCTGGCGCGTCCCGCGGTACGGCCCGTTCGACGAGGTCCTCGAGGTCGCCGACGTCCCGAGCCCGGAGCCGGGGGAGGGCCAGACGCGCGTGCGCGTCGAGGCGGCGGCGCTGAACTTCGCCGACATCCTCTACGTCGCCGGCGAGTACCAGGACCGGGTGCCGCCGCCCTTCACGCCCGGTCTCGAGGTGGCGGGCACCACCGAGGACGGCGCGCGGGTGTTCGGGCCCGTCGTCATGCCGCACGGCGGCTTCGCCGAGGAGGCCGTGCTCAGCACCACCTGGCCGTGGCCCGAGGGCATGACCGCCGCGCAGGCCGCGGGCTTCTTCGTCGCCTACCAGACCGGGTGGTGCGCGTTGCACCACCGCACGACGCTCTCGGCGGGCGAGACGCTGCTGGTCCTGGCCGCGGCGGGCGGGGTGGGCGCGGCCGCGGTGCAACTGGGCAGGGCGGCGGGCGCCCGCGTGATCGCGGTGGTGGGTGACGATGACAAGGCGGCGGTCGCCCGGACGTTGGGCGCGGACGAGGTGCTGGTGGCCCCCGACGACCTCGTCGCGGCGGTCCGCGAGCTCACCGACGGCCGGGGCGCCGACGTCGTCTACGACCCGGTCGGCGGCGACTCCTTCGACGCCGCGCGCCGGGCCGTGGCGTGGGAGGGCCGGCTGCTGGTGATCGGGTTCGCCGGCGGCCGCATCGCCGAGGCGCCCACCAACCACGCGCTGGTGAAGAACTACGCGGTGATCGGCGTGCACTGGGCGGCGTACCGGCAGCGCTCACCCGAGCTGGTCGTCGCGTGGCAGCGCGAGCTCGAGGCCCTGTGGGCGCGCCGGGCGATCGACCCGCTGGTCGGCGCGGAGTACCGCTTCGACGACCTGCCCGTGGCCCTCACCGAGCTGGCCGCGCGCCGGACGACCGGCCGCGTGGTGCTGCTGACCCGCTAAGTGGCCAGCCCCGCCGCGAGCGAGCGGGAGATCTTGCGCCGCAGCCACACCTTCCGGGTGCCGTCGGCGTAGAGCAGCGTGCGGGCGAGCTCCCAGCCGCCGAACTCGGCGCGGATGCCGAGCTGCACGGTGGCCGAGATGCGCGTGACGTCCGGGGGCAGGCGCACCGGCTGGTACTCCCAGTCGCCCTCCACCACGGGTGCGCCGACGAGCGCACCGCCGTCACGACCGCCGCCCACGCGGGCACGAGCGTCGTTCACGAGCCGACCACCTCCGGGACACCTGACGGAAGCCGGAACCACCGTACGCAGACGGGTGCGCTTCGCGCATGTGAGCAATTCGTGGTGCCGGAGCACCGATTTCTGCTCACGTGCCCGGAGGGCACCAGGGCGGGAGATCCGGCTCGTCGGGCTCGTCGTCCGGGACGGTGGGGGAGCTGACGTCGTCGAGGGCCATGCGGATCGCCGGGGGCAGCACGAGCTCCTCGGCGGCCAGCGAGCCCAGCAGCTGCGCCCCGTCCCGGGCGCCGACCACCGGGGCGACGACCCCGGGGCGGTCGCGCACCCAGGCCAGGGCGACGGCCAGCGGCGAGGTGCCCAGGCCGTGGGCGGCGGTGACCACGGCCTGGACGATGCGGGCGGTGCGCTCGGTGCGGTGACGCCCCACGTAGCCCGCGAGGTGCGCCGACGCGCCGCGCGAGTCGACGGGCACCCCCTCGCGGTACTTGCCGGTGAGCACCCCGCGGCCCAGCGGGCCCCACGGCAGCAGGCCCAGCCCGTGGTGCTCGGCGGCGGGCAGCACCTCGGTCTCCACCGACCGGTCCAGCAGCGAGTACTCCGACTGCACCGACACCAGCGGCAGCGACGTCAGGCTCTGGCGCACCGCCGCCGACGCGAGCTGCCAGCCCGCGTAGTTGGCGACCCCGGCGTAGCGGGCGCGCCCCGTCGTCAGCGCGACGTCGACGGCGGCGAGGGTCTCGTCGAGGGGCACGTCGTCGTCCCAGGCGTGCAGCTGCCACAGGTCGACGTAGTCGGTCTCCATGCGGTCCAGCGAGGCGTCCAGCGCCGAGAGCAGCGCCCCCCGCGACGCACCGCCCCCGAAGGGCCCGTCGTCGCGGCGCGCGCCCGCCTTGGTGGCCACGACCACCTCCCCGCGCGGGATCACGTCGTCGAACAGCCCGCCCAGGATCCGCTCGGCCTCGCCGCCGCCGTAGACGTCCGCGGTGTCGACCAGCGTGCCGCCCGCGTCGAGGAAGGCGAGCAGCGACGCGCCCGCCTCGTCGGGGTCGGTGTCGCGTCCCCAGCTCATCGTGCCCAGGGCGAGCCGCGAGACCCGCAGCCCGCTCGTGCCCAGGCGTCGCTGCTCCACGGCGCCCGAGCTTACGAAGCCCCCACGGACGGGGGTCTGGCGGGCACGGGCGCACGGTCGCCCCCGGGGGGTGGTCTACCGTCACGGGCCGTGCAGGGCGCTCCGATGGGCTGGCTCGAGGCCGTGGTGCTGGGCATCGTGCAGGGACTGACCGAGTTCCTGCCGGTGTCCTCGTCGGCGCACCTGCGGATCACCTCGGCGTTCTTCTTCGGCAACGACGCCGGCGCGGCGTTCACCGCCGTCACCCAGCTCGGCACCGAGACCGCCGTGCTCATCTACTTCTTCTCCGACATCTGGCGCCTGCTGCGGGCCTGGTTCGTGGGCCTCGCCCGGCGTGACGAGCGCGGCTACGACTACAAGCTCGCCTGGTACGTGATCCTCGGCTCGATCCCCATCGGCGTGCTCGGGCTGGCGTTCGAGGACCTGATCAAGGGCCCGGCCCGCAACCTGTACCTCAACGCCACCGTGCTGATCGTGTTCGGCCTGGTCCTCGCCGCCGCCGAGCGCTACGGCCGCCAGCGCCGCGGCCCCGACCAGCTCACGCTGCGCGACGGGATCGTCATGGGGTGCGCGCAGGCGATGGCGCTGATCCCGGGCGTGTCGCGCTCCGGCGGCACGATCAGCGCGGGCCTGTTCCTGGGCCTCGAGCGCGCGGTCGCGGTGCGGTTCTCGTTCCTGCTCGCGCTGCCGGCGGTGTTCGCCTCCGGGCTGACCCAGATCCCCGACATCCTCGAGCCGGGCGCCGCCGACGTGCAGGGCAGCCTCGTGGTGGTCCCGAGCATCCCGCAGATGATCGTCGCCACGGTCATCGCGTTCGCCCTGGGCTACGCCTCGATCGCCTGGCTGCTGCGCTTCGTCGAGAACCACACGATCTACGTCTTCGTCTGGTACCGGGTGCTGCTGGGGCTCGTCGTGCTGCTCGCCGTGAGCAACGGGGTCGTCCCCGCCACGTAGGATCGCGCCAGTGACCACGGTGATCCTCCTGCGACACGGGCGCTCGACGGCCAACGTCTCGGGCGTGCTCGCCGGCCGCACCGAAGGGGTGGGGCTCGACGACCACGGCCGCGCGCAGGCCGAGAAGCTCGTCGACCGCCTCGCCGAGCTGCCCCTCGCCGCGGTCGTGACCTCGCCCCTGCAGCGCTGCCGGGAGACGCTCGCGCCGCTGCTGTCCGCGCGCGGGCTCACCCCGACCGTCGAGGAGGACCTCTCCGAGGTCGACTACGGCGACTGGACGGGGCGCAAGCTCTCCGAGCTGGGCGGCGAGGACCTCTGGAAGGTCGTCCAGGCCCACCCGTCGGCGGCGGTGTTCCCCGGCGGCGAGGGCCTGGCCGGCATGCAGTCGCGCGCCGTGGCCGCCATCCGCCGCCAGGCCGCCCGCATCGGCGCCGAGCACGGCGACCGCGCCCTGTGGGTGGCGTGCAGCCACGGCGACGTGATCAAGGCCGCGGTGGCCGACGCGCTGGGCCTGCACCTCGACTCGTTCCAGCGGATCGTGGTCGACCCGTGCTCGGTCAGCGTGATCAGCTACACGCCCACGCGGCCCTTCGTCGTGCGGGTCAACGACACCGGCGGCGACCTGTCCGCGCTGGTCCCGAAGCCTGAGGAGGAGTCGAAGGACGCCGACGACACCACCGCGTCCGACGACGCCGCCGTCCCGACGGCGGCCGCCGTCGGGGGGTCGACGGGCGTAGCATGAGCCTGCCCTCGACGCCAGGTCTGCGTGCGCCGCGCGCACCGGCCCGGCGGCGTCCCGCCCGGAGTCCTACGATCGAGAAGCCATGCCCAGGGTGATCCACGTCTTCCGCCAGCCCGACCGGTTCGTCGCCGGCACCGTCGGGCAGCCCGGCGAGCGCTCTTTCTACCTGCAGGCCACCGAGTCGGCCCGCAAGGTGAGCGTGCTGCTCGAGAAGCAGCAGGTCTCGGTGCTCTCCGAGCGCATCGGCACCCTGCTCGAGGAGGTCTCCCGCCGCTTCGGCGCCGACGTGCCCGTCACCGTGCCCGAGGACGAGGTCGACACCTCGCCGCTCGAGGTGCCGGTCGAGGAGGAGTTCCGCGTGGGCACCATGGGCCTGGGCTGGGACGCCGAGTCCCGCAACGTCGTCGTCGAGCTGCTGGCGGTCACCGAGGAGGAGGTCGACGAGTCGGTCGTGCTCGACGACACCGACGAGGGCCCCGACGCGCTGCGCGTGTTCCTCTCGCCGGCCGGCGCGCGGGCGTTCGCGACGCGCGCCGAGCGCGTCGTCGGCGCCGGACGCCGCCTCTGCCCGCTGTGCACCCAGCCGCTCGACGCCGCCGGTCACGTCTGCCCGCGGCAGAACGGCTACCGCCGCGTCACCACCCCCGAGTAGGCGCGTGACCGAGACACCGGACACGCTCGAGCTCCTCGTCCACGGCACCATCGAGATCCAGGGCCGTCTCACCGAGGCCTCGAACACCACGCTCCTCTGCGGGATCGCCGTCAACGGCGTCGAGGAGCTCTGCGTCTACAAGCCCGTGCGCGGCGAGCGCCCGCTGTGGGACTTCCCCGACGGCACGCTCGCCGGCCGTGAGGTCGCCACCTACCTGGTCAGCGAGGCCGCCGGCTTCGACGTCGTGCCGCCGACCGTGCTGCGCGACGGCCCGTTCGGTCCCGGCATGGTGCAGCGCTGGATCGAGGTCGACGAGGAGCGCGAGCTGGTCGACATCGTCTCGCCCAAAGCCGTCGGGAAGGGCTGGCGCACCGTGCTGCGTGCCCGCGGGTCCGACGGCGACCCGGCGCTGCTCGTGCACTCCGACGACCCCGCGCTGCACCGCATGGCCGCGCTCGACGTCGTGGTCAACAACGCTGACCGCAAGGGCGGGCACGTCCTCGCCGGCGCCGACGGCGGTGTCTACGGCGTCGACCACGGCATCTGCCTGCACCGCGAGGAGAAGCTGCGCACGGTGCTGTGGGGCTGGGTCGGCGAGCCGCTGCCCGACGAGATCGTCGAGAACCTGCGGCGGCTGCGGGCGTCGCTCTCGCCCGGGCACCCGAGCGGGCTCAACGACACGCTGCACGAGCACCTCACGCGCGCCGAGGTCTCGGCGCTGCGCTCGCGGATCGCGCGGCTGCTCGACGCCGGCGAGCTGCCCGCCCCCGGGGGCCGCTGGCCCCCGATTCCGTGGCCGGCCTTCTAGCCCCTGCTCTCCCTACCCCGAGGTTCCCCGTCGTGCCCACCCGCCGCGACCCCCGCTGGCCGCGCGACTTCCACCACCGCCGCACCAGCGGGCTCCTCGCGCCCGCACAGGCCTGGGCGCTGCTGCGCTCGTTCCCGTCACGCGCCGACCGCGCCGCCGCGCGCGTGCCGGTGGTCGACGCGCTGCCCCTGCCCCCCGCGGGCCGCGGCCAGATCGCGGTGACGTGGCTCGGCCACTCCTCGGCGCTGCTGCGCGTCGACGGGGTGACCCTGCTGGTCGACCCCGTGCTCGCCGGCGGCATCCCCGGCGCCCGGCGCCGCCTCACCGCGCCGCCGCTGACCCCCGAGCAGCTGCCCCCGATCGACGCGCTGCTCATCAGCCACGACCACTACGACCACCTCGACGCGCCCACCCTGCGCCGGCTCCCCCGCACGACGCGGGTGCTGGCCGGGGCGGGCAGCGCGCCGTGGTTCGCGCGACGCGGGTTCACCGACGTCACGGAGCTGGACTGGTGGGAGTCCGCGCCGGTGGGCACCACCACCGTCGAGTTCGTCCCCGCCCACCACTGGTCGCGCCGCAGCCCCTTCGACACCTGCCAGCGGCTCTGGGGCGGCTGGGTGGTCACCGGGCCGGACGGGCGCAGCGTCGTGCACGCCGGCGACACGGGGTACGGCGGGTTCCCCGCCCGCATCGGCGCGCGCCACCGGGACATCGAGGTGGCCGTCCTGCCGATCGGGGCCTACGCGCCGCGCCCGCTGCTGCGCGGCGTGCACATGGACCCCGCCGAGGCCGTCCGCGCCGCCGCCGACCTCGGCGCCCGCCGCGTGGTCCCCGTGCACTGGGGGACGTTCGTGCTCTCCGGCGAACCCGTGCTCGAGCCGCTGGAGCGCGTCCGCGCCGAGTGGGCCCGCGCCGGCCAGGACCCCGACGACCTCTGGGACCTGCCGATCGGCGGGACGAGGGTGCTGTGAGCAGGCCCGATCCCGACCTCACCGTCGTCCCCCCGCGCCGGTCGGGCCGGGCGCTGATCGTGTTCGGCGTCGCGGTCCTCGCCTACGTCGCCGCGGTGCTGGGGCGCTCGTCGCTCGCCGCCACGGGCGTCGCCGCCGCCGAGCGCTTCGGGGTCTCGTCCGGCGTGCTCTCGCTGCTCGCGGTGGTGCAGCTCGCGGTGTACGCCGCGCTGCAGGTGCCCGCCGGGGTGCTCACCGACCGCCTCGGCCCGCGCCGGCTCATCGCGGGCGGCGCCGTGCTCGTGGCCGCCGGGCAGGTGGTGCTCGCGCTCGCGGCGCCGTTCTGGCTCGCCGTGCTCGGGCGGGTGCTCGTCGGCGCCGGCGACGCGGTGACGTTCGTCAGCGTCCTGCGCCTGATCCCGGCGTGGTTCCCGGCCCGCCGGGTGCCGGTGCTCAACCAGCTCGCGGGCATCCTCGGCCAGCTCGGGCAGGTGGTGTCGGCCGTGCCGCTCGCGGCGCTCGTGGTGGGCGCGGGCTGGACCCCGGCCTACCTCGTCGCCGGCGGCACCGCGGTGCTCGTCGCCGTGCTCGCGCTCGCGGTGATCAGGGACGGGCCGGCGGGGGCGGCGGCGCAGTCCGGGCCGGCGATCGCTGGGGGCCTCGGCGCGGCGGTGCGCGAGCCGGGCGTCCGCCTGGCGTTCTGGTGCCACCTCGCTGCCCCGTTCCCCGGCAACGCCTTCGGGCTGCTGTGGGGCTTCCCGTTCCTCACCGGCGGCGAGGGCGTCGCGAGCGGCACCGCCCGCGCCCTGCTCGCGGCCTACGTCGTCGCCGGCATCGCCATCGGGCCCCTGCTCGGGCTGGTCGCCGGGCGGTGGCCAGAGCGGCGGGTGCGCCTCATCGTGGTCAGCGTGCTGGCCCAGGCCACGGCGTGGCTGGTCGTCCTCGCCTGGCCGGGCCCCGCACCCCTGGCGCTGCTCGTGCTGCACGTCGTCGTCCTCGGCGGCGGGGGACCGGCCTCGCTCGTCGCCTTCGACATCGCCCGCGCCGCCGTCCCGCCCGAACGGCTCGGGCGCGCGTCGGGGATCGTCAACGTCGGCGGCTTCGTCTCCACCATCGCCGTCGTGCTGCTCGTCGGCCTCGCCCTCGACCTGCAGGGCGCCGGCACCCCCGACACCTACGACCTCACCGCGTTCCGCGTGGCGATGCTCGTGCAGATCCCGGTGTGGCTCGTGGCCCTGACCGGGATCGCCCGGTCCGCGCGGCGGGTGGATCAGTCGGCGGCCGACGGGAAGCGGGGCTCGCGCTTCTCGCGCAGCGCGGTGTAGCCCTCGACGACGTCGGGGCCGAGGAAGGTCAGCATCTCGTAGGCCGCCGACTGGTCGAAGGTCGGCCCGGCGGCGCGCAGCCAGTTGTTGAGCGCGCGCTTGGTCAGCCGGATGGCCTGCTGGGAGCCGGTGGCGAGCCGGTCGGCGACGCGCAGCGCCTCGTCGAGCACCTCGTCGCGGGGCAGGGCCTTGGCCACCATGCCGAGCCGCTCGGCCTCGGCGCCGGTGAGCATGTCGCCGGTGAGCAGGTAGTAGCGCGCCTTGGCCATCCCGGCGAGCAGCGGCCAGATGATCGCGGCGTGGTCGCCCGCGGCGACGCCGAGCTTGACGTGCCCGTCGCCGAGCTTGGCGTCCTCGGCGGCGATGGCGATGTCGGCGAGCAGCGCGACGACCACCCCGGCGCCCACGGCGACGCCGTTGATCGCCGAGACGATCGGCTTGTCGCAGTCGACGATCCCGTACACGAGGTCCGACATCTCGCGGAGCATGTGCTGGACGCGGTCGTAGTCGCCGGCCATCCGCTCGACCATCGCCAGGTCCCCGCCGGCCGAGAACGCCTTCCCGGCGCCGGTGATCACCGCGACGCGGGTGGCCGGGTCGCCGCTCACCTCGCGCCACACCCGGGCCAGCTCGCCGTGGAGCTCCTCGTCAGCGGCGTTGTACTTGTCGGGGCGGTCGATCGTGATCAGCAGGACGCCGTGGTCGCGGCGGGTGAACGTCAGCTGGTGGTAGTCCTCGAACGGCACGGGCGGTCTCCTCGGTGGGGGTCGTGCGGTCAGCTCATCGAGAGCCCGCCGCTGACGGACAGCGTCTGCCCCGTGATGTACGCGGCCTCGTCGGAGGCGAGGAAGGCGACGGCGTGGGCGAGGTCCGTCGGCTGCGCGAGCCGGCGCAGCGGGATGGCCTTGACCAGCGCGTCGCGCAGCTTCGGGTTCTCCTCGACCACCGCGGCGAACAGCGCGGTGTCGGTGGGCCCGGGGCACACGCAGTTGACCGCCACCCCGTGGCGGGCCATCTCGCGCGCGGCGGTCTTGGTGAACGCGATGACCCCGCCCTTGGCCGCGGAGTACACGGCCTCGCCGGACGAGCCGACCCGCCCGGCGTCGGAGGCGAGGTTGACGACGCGGCCCGCGCCCTGCGCGGCCATCAGCGGCAGCACCGCGTGGCAGGTGTGCAGGACGCCGTAGAGGTTGATCGCGATGATGCGGTCCCAGTCGGCGGGGTCGGAGTCGACGAACGGCCCCACCTTGTCGTAGCCCGCGTTGTTGACCAGGACGTCGATCCGGCCGAAGCGCTCGCGCACGGCGGCGACCACGGCGTCGACGGACTCCCGCGACGCGACGTCGCACGTCAGCCCGAGCGCGTCGCCGCCCAGCGCCGCGGCGGTGTCGACCGCGGTCGCCTCGTCGACGTCGGTGGCGACGACGGTCGCGCCCTCGGCGGCGAGCACCTCGGCGATCGCGCGCCCGATGCCCTGGCCGGCGCCGGTCACGACGGCCACCTTGCCGTCCATCCTGCCCATGGGGTCCTCCTGGTCGGGGATCGTCCGGGGAGCTTCACACGCGACGCCGCGTGCCGGGCGGCGGGCACCTCGCCGACCCGTGTCCTGAGGACACGGGTGGCCACGCCGTGGAGACGTCACGAGCGGCCGACGAGGCCGGCATAGACGATGACGTTGTCCTCGTAGGAGTGGCCGGTCGGGTCAAGCGCTCCACCGCACGTGATCAGCCGTAGCTCCGCGCCCGTGGTGTTGCCGTAGACCGCGCCGGTCGGGAACGAGTCCTTCGGCACCTGCTCGACGTGGGTGACGGCGAAGACCGCCGTCGACCCGTCTCGCCGAACCACCGTGATCACGTCTTCCGGGCGGGCCTCGACGAGGTCGGCGAACACCCCGCGCCGCCCGTCACCGTCGACGTGACCCACGATGACGGCGGGGCCCTGCTCGCCCGGGGTCGGCCCGTGGCGGTACCAACCGGCCTGCTCCGGGGTGTGCACCGACGGCACCTCGATCTGGCGGGCCGCGTCCACCCCGACGGGGACGAGGCTCGAACAGGCGTCGATCCGATCGGCCACCAGCGCCACGGGCTCGGCGGCCGCCATCGGGTCCACGTCGGAGCGCCACGGGCCCGTGCCGGGGAGGCAACGGTCCGGCGATCCGTTCGCCGTCGCGACGCCCAACACGAGGCAGAGGGCGCTGAGCAGGAAGCCGACGGTCGCGAGGGCGCGATCGGACGGGCGTGGCCGGCCGGCCGCCGCGAGCACCTGGTCGCGGCGGCCGGCGCGGTCCCGAGGGGATAGCGTCACGGCCGCACGGACCTCCACCTGCTCACACCGACCAGCGCCGCGCCGAAGGCAGCGAGGAGCGCGCCCGACCACCACGTGAGGGCGCCGTCGGATGCGTGCATCGACCCGTCCCCCGTGGGTGCCGCGCCCTGGGGAACGACGGAGACCTGGTCAGCCTCGTCATCGGCCGTAGAGCTCTCGATCGTCGACTCGTCCGTCTGCTCGTCGACCGTGCTCTCGTCGTCCCCCGTACCGGACCCCTCGGCCGGCAGTCCCTCGCCGCTCCCGCCACCGGACGCATCCTCGCCGCTCTCGCAGGCGACCCCGTCGCGATCACGATCCAGAGCGGGCCGATAGCCCGGCTCACCGACACCGATGTCCTCCGCACCGTCGGCGCGTGCCTCGTCGCAGTTCGCGTACGGGGGCGCCGCCGGCAACGCCAAGGCCGGCGATGCCGCACCCAGAGCCAGCCCGACCGACATCCCCGCCACCACCACAGTCCGCCTCAAGGCGTTCCCTTCGTCGACTTCCGGGTTCGTCCGAGCCCGGGACGAGGAGTCAACTCCAGTGAGTGTTGAAGAAGCACACAGCGTGACGGCGAGTCGGGCTGCACTTTCGGTGGAACCACTGGCGCCAGGTCTCCACCCAGCGCCGTGACCCGGTGACCGTGTCCTGAGGACTCGGTTCAGCACGCCCGTCGCCGCCGCGGACGGGATGGACCGGACACCGGCGTCGGACCCCGACTCGACGATCTCCGCGGCGAGGAGCCGGATCCCGATCGCGGACGTAGCGTGGAGGTGTGAGCACTCCTTCCGCTCCTGCTGATCTCCCCACCACCGCCGGCGAGCTGGCCCGCAGCGGCCACCCGGCGGCGACGCCGAAGAGCGTCCGCACCGAGCTCCGCGACAACCTGCTCGCGCGCCTGCGCGCGGGCGCCGACCCCTGGCCCGGCATCGTCGGGTTCGACCGCACCGTGCTCCCGCAGTTCGAGCGGGCCGTCCTCGCCGGTCACGACGTCGTCCTGCTCGGCGAGCGCGGGCAGGGCAAGACCCGCCTGCTGCGCAGCCTCGTCGCCCTGCTCGACGAGTGGACCCCCGTGATCGAGGGCTCCGAGATCGGCGAGCACCCCGGCGAGCCGATCGTCCCCGCCAGCCGCCGCCGGGTGGCCGAGATGGGCGACGACCTGCCGATCTCCTGGCGCCACCGCTCCGAGCGCTACGCCGAGAAGCTGGCGACGCCCGACACCAGCGTCGCCGACCTCATCGGCGACGTCGACCCGGTCAAGGTCGCCGAGGGCCGCAGCCTGGGCGACCCCGAGACCATCCACTACGGCCTCGTGCCGCGCGCGCACCGCGGCATCGTGACGATCAACGAGCTGCCCGACCTGGCCGAGCGCATCCAGGTCGCGCTGCTCAACGTCATGGAGGAGCGCGACATCCAGGTGCGCGGCTACACGCTGCGCCTGCCGCTGGACATCATGCTCGTGGCCAGCGCGAACCCCGAGGACTACACCAACCGCGGGCGGATCATCACCCCGCTCAAGGACCGGTTCGGCGCCGAGGTCCGCACGCACTACCCGCTGGAGATCGCCGGCGAGATCGCCCTGGTGCGCCAGGAGGCCCACCTCGTGGCCGAGGTGCCCGACCACCTCGTCGAGGTCATCGCCCGCTTCACCCGTCACCTGCGCTCCTCGGGCGCGATCGACCAGCGCTCCGGGGTCTCGGCGCGCTTCTCGATCGCCGCCGCCGAGACCGTCGCGGCCGCGGCGCTGCGCCGCTCGGCCGTGACCGGCGAGGACGCGCCCGTCGCCCGTCCCGTCGACCTCGAGGCCGTGCCGCCGGTGCTGCGCGGCAAGCTCGAGTTCGAGTCCGGCGAGGAGGGCCGCGAGGCCGAGCTGCTCACGCACCTGCTGCGCCGCTCGATCTCCGAGACCGCCCGGGCCCGGCTGGCCGGCGTGGACCTGACGCCGCTGGCCGAGGGCGTCTCGGCCCTCGAGGGCGACCGCCGCGTCGTCACCGGCGACCGGGTCGCCGCCCGCCAGGTGGTCGACGCGCTGCCGTCGCTCTCGGTGGTCTACACCGTGGCCGAGCGCCTCGGCGCCGCCGGCACCGAGGCCCCGGGGCCGCTGGCCAGCGCGGTCGAGCTGGCCCTCGAGCACCTCTACCTCACCCGCAAGCTGGCCAAGGACGACGACGCGGACGAGGGCACGGTGACCTATGGCGGCTGACCAGGCCGGCGCCGGCCGGTACTCCTACGGCCGGTTCTACGACGGTCCCGACCCCCTCGCCCCGCCGTTCGACCTGCGCTCGGCGATGGACGAGCTGGGCCGCGACGTCATGGAGGGCACGTCGCCGCGGCAGGCGATGCGCGAGCTGATGCGCCGCGGGCTGGGGGAGCAGCAGGGTCTCGACGACCTGATGCGCCGGCTCAACGAGCGGCGCAGCAAACTGCAGCGCGAGCACCGGCTGGACGGGACGCTGCAGGAGGTCCGCGAGCTCCTCGAGCGCGCGCTGGAGGCCGAGCGGAACTCGCTGCAGGCCGAGGACTCCGACGACGCCCGCTTCCGCGAGATGCAGCTCGACGCGCTGCCGCCGTCGCCGGCGGGCGCGGTGCGCGAGCTGGAGGACTACGACTGGCGCAACGCCGAGGCGCGCCAGGCGTACGAGGACATCAAGGACCTGCTGGGCCGCGAGGCGCTCGACCAGCGCTTCCAGGGCATGAAGCAGGCGATGGAGAACGCGACGCCCGAGGACGTCGAGGCCGTCCGCGAGATGCTCTCGGACCTCAACGACCTGCTCGAGGCGCACGGCCGCGGCGAGGACACCACCGAGCAGTTCGCCGAGTTCATGGGCAAGCACGGGCAGTACTTCCCGGAGAACCCGCAGACCACCGACGAGCTGATCGACCTGCTGGCCGAACGCGCGGCGGCGGCCCAGCGGATGATGAACTCGCTGTCGGCGGAGCAGCGCGCCGAGCTCGAGGGCCTCATGCAGCAGGCGTTCGGCGACCCGCGGCTCGCCGAGCAGCTCTCCCGGCTCGACCAGCAGCTCCAGGGCATGCGCCCGGGCGAGGACTGGCAGGGCCGGGGCCGGTTCCGCGGCGACGAGCCGCTGGGCATGGGCGAGGCGACCCGGGCGATGGAGGAGCTCGGGCAGATGGACGCCCTGTCCGAGCAGCTCTCGCAGTCCTACCCGGGCGCGCGCATGGAGGACATCGACCTCGAGGCGCTCGAGGCGACCCTCGGCGAGCAGGCCCGCGTCGACGCCCGGCGCCTGGCCGAGCTCCAGCGCGAGCTCGAGGCGCAGGGCGTGTTCGAGCGCGCCGCCGACGGCTCGCTGATGCTCTCGCCGAAGGCGCTGCGCCAGCTCGGGGAGTCGTCGCTGCGCGACGTCGTCGGCGCGATCTCCACGCGTCGCGGCGAGCGCGAGACGCAGCGCTCCGGCGCGGCGGGGGAGGCGACGGGCGCGACACGCCCGTGGTCGTTCGGCGACACCGAGCGCTGGGACGTGTCGCGGACGCTGCTCAACGCCGAGATGCGCCACGCCGCGGGCGACGACCGCCTGCTCGACGTCCAGGACGTCGAGATCGTCGAGACCGAGCAGCGCACCCGGGCCGCGGTGGCGCTGTGCGTCGACACCTCCTGGTCGATGGTGGCCGACGGGCGCTGGGTCCCGATGAAGCGCACGGCGCTGGCGCTGCACCACCTCGTCTCGACCCGCTTCCGGGGCGACGCGCTGCAGCTCGTCACGTTCGGGCGGCACGCGAAGGAGGTGGAGCTGGGCGAGCTCACCGCGCTCGAGGGCGCCTGGGAGCAGGGCACCAACCTGCACCACGCGCTCCTGCTCGCGGGGCGGCACCTGCGCAAGCACAGCGACGCGGCGCCCGTGGTCCTGGTCGTCACGGACGGCGAGCCGACCGCGCACCTCGAGACCGACGGGCACGCGGTGTTCGACTACCCGCCGAGCCCGGAGACGCTGCGGGCGACGCTGAACGAGGTCGACGCGCTGGCGCGGCTGCACGCGGCGATGACCGTGTTCATGCTCGGCGAGGACCCGCGGCTGGAGGCGTTCGTCGACCTGGTCGCGCGGCGTGCCGGCGGGCGGGTCGTGAACCCGGATCTCGACGGTCTGGGGGCCGCCGTGGTGAGTGACTACCTGGCGAGTCGACGCCGGCGCTGAGCTTGGTGGTGCACAACGTGTTCAACCACACGGGCTAACGGACGTCGTCCTCGACCACGGCGTGCCACGGTTGTGCGAAAGCGGTTACGCTCGATCGTGGCTGGAGCCGATCCCCCCCGCGGCTCCAGGCCACCCCGGCCGGGTCTGTCATCTCGTGCGGGAGCGTCGTGCTCGCCCATGACGCCCCCGTCGACCGACCCGGCCGGGGTCCTGGGGAGTGTTCGTCCGGGCACGGGGGAGCGGTTCACCACGCCGGGCGTCCGGACGGGGCGCCGCCCGCCGCGGCGGGCATAGGCTCGGGTCATGCGTGCGTGGTCACCCGTCGACGTCCCGCGGCTCCCCGGCTCCCCGCCCCCCTTGCGGTTGCACGACACCGCGACCGGCGACATCCGCCCGACCGCGCCCGGCGCGACGGCGCGGATGTACGTCTGCGGCATCACCCCCTACGACGCGACGCACCTGGGTCACGCGGCCACCTACCTGGCATTCGACCTGATCCACCGGCTGTGGCTCGACGCCGGCCACGACGTGCACTACGTCCAGAACGTCACCGACATCGACGACCCGCTGCTCGACCGCGCCGCACGGGACGGCAACGACTGGGTCGTGCTCGGCATGCGGGAGACGGCGCTGTTCCGCGAGGACATGGCGGCGCTGCGGATCCTCCCGCCGCGCGAGTTCATCGGGGCGGTCGAGGCGGTCGACGAGATCAGCGAGCTCGTCGGCAAGCTCCTGGCCAGCGGCGCCGCGTACCGGGCCGACGACGAGCGCTTCCCGGACGTCTACCACGACCACACCGCCACCCGGGACTTCGGCTACGTCTCGCGCTACAGCGAGCAGCGGATGCTCGAGGTCTTCCCGGACCGCGGCGGCGACCCCGACCGCGTCGGCAAGCGCCACCCCCTCGACGCGCTGCTGTGGCGCATGGCCCGCGAGGGCGAGCCGTCGTGGGGCTCGGACCTGGGCGACGGGCGCCCGGGCTGGCACGTGGAGTGCGCCGCCATCGCGCTCAACCGCCTCGGCGACCAGTACGACCTCCAGGGCGGGGGCTCCGACCTCGCGTTCCCGCACCACGAGTTCGGGTCGGCCCACGCCGAGGCGCTCACGGGCGCGCACCCGCTGGCCCGGCACTACTGCCACGCCGGGATGATCGGGCTCGACGGCGAGAAGATGTCGAAGTCCAAGGGCAACCTCGTCTTCGTCTCGCGGCTGCGCGGCGACCGCGTCGACACGATGGCGGTCCGCCTGGCCCTGATGAGCGGGCACTGGCGCACCGACCGCTCGTGGACCGCCGACCTGCTCACCGCGGGGCAGGCGCGGCTGCACCGCTGGCGCGAGGCCGTGGCCGCGCCGACCGGGCCCGACCCCGAGGACACGATCACCCGCCTGCGCGCGCACCTGGCCGACGACCTCGACACCCCGGGTGCGCTCGCCGCGATCGACGCGTGGGCCGACGAGGTGCTCACCCGCCGGGGCGGGCAGGGCTGGACGGCCGACGGGCCCGCCCGCATCGGCGACGCCGTCGACGCCCTGCTCGGGGTCACCCTCCGCTGACGGGGTAACCGGGGAGATGGCCCAGAACGTCCTCGGCGGCGAGCTCGCCGACTGCAGTCACGACCCCAAGACCGGCTTCTACCGCAACGGGTGCTGCGAGACCGGTCCCGACGACGCCGGCGTGCACACCGTGTGCGCCCGCGTCACCGAGGAGTTCCTGACCTTCTCCGCGGAGCGCGGCAACGACCTCACCCGCCCGGACGCCGGCTTCCCGGGCCTCCAGCCCGGCGACCGCTGGTGCCTGTGCGCGACCCGCTGGAAGGAGGCCCTCGACGGGGGCGTGGCCCCGCCCGTCGTCCTCGAGGCCACCCACGCCCGCACGCTCGAGTGGGTCGACCTCGCCGACCTGGAGAAGCACCGGATCGCCGAGTGACGGGCGCCGCGATGCGGTAGGCATCGCGTCGTGCCCTCCGAGCCGCCCTCCGCGACCCAGGTCCAGGCGCACCGCTTCGCCGTGCGCCGCCTGGAGTCCGCGCTGGTCGGCCGCGACCCGACACCCCGCCACGACCCAGGCCGGCGACAGAACCGCGCCCTGCTGGTCGGGGCCGTGCTGGGCGTCCTCGCACTGATCGGGTTCGCGGTGGTCGGGCTGGTCCGCGGTGACGAGGGGTGGCGCGACGAGGCGGTGGTGCGCGGCGAGCCCTCGGGTGCGCTGTACGCCGTCGCCCACGGGCCCGACCGCCTCGTCCCGGCCCTGAACCTCGCCTCGGCCCGCCTGCTCGCGGCCGCCGCGGGCAACGTCGACGTCCTCGCTCCGCCGACCCCGGTGCGCGACGACGCGCTGGCGGAGGCCCCGCGCACCGCGCCGGCGGGCATCCCCGGGGCGCCGTCCGTGCTGCCCGACCCCGCCGCGCCCGTCCCCGACGCGTGGGCGGTGTGCGACCGCGCGGTGCTCGACCCCTCGGTGCCCGACCCGGCCGCCGACCCCGAGCTGACCACGGTCGCACTCGGCGGGGTGCCCGCGCCCGGGCGGGCGGTCGCGCCGGACGAGGCGCTGCTGCTGCGGGGCCCGGACGGGTTCTGGCTGGTCGACGAGGGACGGCGGGCGCGCATTGACCCCACGATCGGCTCGGTGGTGCGCGGGCTGAACCTCACCGGCGCCCGCCCGCGCTCCGCGAGCCCGGCCCTGCTGGGCACGCTGCCCGAGGGCCCGCCGCTTGCGCCGGTGATCGTGCCGGGCAGCGGCGCCGCGCCCACCGACGCGCGCACCGCGGCGCTCGGCGTCCCCGTCGGGGCCGTCGTCAGCCCGGACGGCGCCCGCTTCCACCTCGTGGCGGCCACCGGGGTGCAGGAGGTGCCCGCGGTCGTCGCGCAGCTCGCGCGCTTCGCCAACCCCGACCCGGCGGCCGACCCGGGCATCGCCGCCGTGCCCGCCGGGCGCCTCGCGGCCGCCCCGCGCGTCGCGGTCGTCGACGTCGCCGCCTACCCGTCGGCGTTCCCGCGCCTGGTCACCTACGACCAGGCCACCACCACCTGCGTGCGCGCCGACGCCTCGGGTGCCGCGACGGTGTTCGCCGCGTCGGCGCTCCCGGGCCCCGCGGAGCCGACGCCGCTGGTGGGCCCGCCGCTGGACGGCGCCCGGGTGGCGGGCGGCGGGGTCTACGTCGTGCCCGTGGCGCCCGGCGCGCCGGCCGACCCCGCGGGCGGCGTGCTCGTCGACCCGGGCGGGCGGGTGTTCGCCGTCCCGGACCGGGCGGCCGCCGCCGCCCTGGGGCTGGGGACCCCGCGCCCTGCGCCGCGCAGCGTCCTCGACCTCCTGCCCCGGGGCCCGACCCTCGACCCCCTCGCGGCGCAGACCGCCCGCTGACCCGGGACACCGCCGCCGCGGGTGGTGCAGGGTGCCCCCATGCGGCGCGCGGGAGCCCGGGGAGCGAGGGGCACGCCCGTCGCGGCGCTGTGGACCGTCGTGTTCGTCGTCGCCTTCGGCACGAACGTGCCCACCCCGCTGCTCCTGGTCTACCGCGACACCCTCGGACTCGGCCCGAACGTCCTCACCGCGGCGTTCGGGGTGTACGCGGCGGGGCTGATCCCGGCGCTGCTGCTCGCGGGCCCGGCGTCGGACCGCCGCGGACGCCGGCCGGTGGTCGTGCCGTTCGTGGCGCTCGCGGGGCTGGTCTCGGTGCTGTTCCTCGCCGCCGGGTCGTCGGTGGTCGTGCTGTTCGCAGGCCGCTTCCTCCAGGGCGCCGTGTCCGGGGTGGTGTTCAGCGTCGGCACCGCCTGGCTGGGCGAGCTGGTCGGCGAGCCCGGGCGCTCGGCCCGCCTCACCACGATCGCTCTCGCCGCCGGCTGGGCGGCGGGACCGCTCACCGCCGGGCTGCTCGGCCAGTGGACCCCGTGGCCGACCGTGCTGCCCTACCTCGTGCACGTCGCGCTCATGGTCGTCGCGATCGCGCTGCTCGCCGCGGTCCCCGAGACGCTGACGCCCGAGCGCCGACGCGTGGCCGGACCGGTGGTCAACCTCGGGGTGCCGGCGGGGACGCGGCGGCCGTTCCTGCTGGTGGTCGTGCCGATCGCGGTCGGGGTGTTCACGTTCCCGTCCACCGCGGCCACCGTGCTGCCGCTGCTGCTCACCCCGCAGATGCCCGGGATCGCCGTCGCGGTCGCCGGGATCGTCGCCGGGGTCACCCTGTCCACCGGGGCGCTGGTGCCGCCGCTGCAGCGCCGCCTCGGTGCCCCGCGTGCCGGGCCGCTGGGGATGGCGCTCGGTGCGCTCGGCCTCGGGGTCGCCCTCGCCGGGCTCGCGCTCGACACCTGGCCCCTGCTGCTCCCGGCGTCGCTGCTCCTCGGCGCCGGCTACGGGCTCTGCCTCGCGTCGGGCCTCGCGACCGTCGCCCGGCTCGCCCGCCCCGACGAGCGCGGCGCGCTGACCGGCACGTTCTACGCCTGCGCCTACCTGGGCTTCGGGGTGCCGTTCGCGATCTCGGCCCTCGCGGTCGGCGGCGACCTCACCGGACCGCTCGCCGGGCTGGCCGTCCTCGCGGCCGTCGCCGCCGGCGCGCTGGCGCTGCCCGGGGCGCGCCGGCTCGTCGCTGCCTGAGCATTCCCACCGCGCCGGCGCGCGAGGGGCACGTTCGGCAGGCGTGGAGCCCTGTCGATCATGTCGAACGTGCCCCTCGCGGGCGCCGGGCCGACGCTCACCGCCGCGGCGTGAGCCCCGCCGCCGCGAGCAGGACGATGCCGGCGAGCCCGAACCCGGCGACGGGGGAGAGGTGGTACGCCCCGAGGAACAGCGCCGGCGAGGCGGACGCCCCCAGGAAGCGCCCGGCCTGCACCACCGACACCCCGCCCGCGGTCCCGCCGCGCAGCACCAGGGTGTTGACGCCGACCAGCACGAGCTGCGCGGCCGCCCCGGCCAGCGCCCACACCGCGGCCACGGCGATCGCCGACGGCAACAGGCCCACGGCGGCGACGAGCACGGCCCCGAGGACCGCGCCCGCCCGGATCGTCACGCGCGGCCCGACACGGTCGACGCCGGCGCCGACGAGGCGCGCGGTGAGCAGCCCGACGATCCCGAACCCGGTCAGCAGCGCCCCGCGCAGCCCGGCGCCGAGGGTGAACGCGTCCTCCACGCGCAGCGCGACGAGGAACGCCAGGCCGCCCAGCGCCGCCCACGCCAGCCCCGCGACGAGCCCCAGCCGCAGGACGGGCGGGCGCCAGGCGTCGCGCAGGCGGGGACGCTCGGCCGGGTCACCGGGCGGGTCCGCGGGCAGCCCGGCGGCGGCCAGCAGGGCGGCGACGAGCGCGACGCCGACGAACGCCGCGCGCCAGTCGACCGCCGCGGCGAGCCCCCCGACCAGCGGCGCGAAGGTCATCCCGGCCGCCTGCAGCGAGCCCATGACCCCGAGCGCCCGGCCGAGGCGCTCCGGCGGCGTGGCCGCGGCGAGCGAGCTGAGCAGCAGCGGCGTGGTGAAGGCGTTGGCCGCGCCCTGCAGCGCCCGCGCCCCCAGGAAGAGCCACCCCGCCGTCGCCACGGCCGCGAGCAGCGAGAACGCCACGTAGGCGACGTAGGCCGTGCGCACCGTGCGCGCGGCGCCCCAGCGCTGGCCCAGCGTGCCCGACACGAGCATGAGCAGGGCGAACGGCAGCAGGTACGCCGTCAGCGACGCCGACGCCGCCGACGGGGAGATGCCGAGGTCGGCGCCCAGCTCGGGCAGCATCGACGCGGTGATCCCGCCGCCGAACGGGCCGAGGAACCCGCCCGCGTAGAGGGCGGCGACCCGGACGCGGGCGACGGTCGGGCGAGGGGGTGCCCCGGTCACCGCTCCCAGGGACCCTTGCCGGGCCCGGGCGGGCCGCCGGCCGTGCCGCCGGGGCCGCGCCGGCGCAGGTAGCGCTCGAAGTCGGCGGCGATCTCCTCGCCCGAGGCCTCCTCGAGGTCGGTCTCGGCGTCGCCGGCCTCCTCGAGGGCCTTGACGTACTCGCGCACCTCGTCGTCCTCGTCCGCCATCTCCGAGACCGTGCGCTCCCACTTCTCGGCCTGCTCGGGCAGCCCGCCGAGGGGCACCTCGACGTCGAGGACCTCCTCGACCCGCTGCAGCAGCGCGATCGTGGCCTTGGGCGCGGGCGGCTGAGAGACGTAGTGCGGCACGGCGGCCCAGAACGAGATGGCGGGGAAGCCGGCCTGCACGCAGGCGTCCTGGAGGACCCCGACGATGCCGGTGGGCCCCTGGTAGCGCGAGCGCTGCAGCCGGTAGCGCGCGGCGGACGCCTTGTCGAACGACGTGCCGGTGACCGGGACCGGGCGGGTGTGTGGGGTGTCGGCCAGCAGCGCCCCGAGCGTGATCACGGTGCCGACGCCGAGCTCCTGGGCCTGCGCGATGACCTCGGCGCAGAACGCCCGCCAGCGCATGTTGGGCTCGATGCCGCGCACGAGGATGAGGTCCTGCGCCGAGCCCGGCGGGCGGCAGCGGTGGAGGCGCGTGGTGGGCCAGTCGATCTCGCGGCTGACGCCGTCGACGAGGCGCACGGTGGGTCGCGAGACCTGGAAGTCGTAGTACTCGTCGGGGTCGATCGCGGTCAGCTCGGTGGCGTCCCAGTGGAGCGCGAGGTGTTCCACCGCGGTGCTGGCCGCGTCTCCCGCGTCGTTCCAGCCCTCGAACGCGGCGAGCATCACGGGGGCGTCGCGCGGGACGCTGACCTGCGGAGACGTCTCCTCGTCCTCGCTCGGTCCGGTGGGCTCGGGCTCGTCGGGAAGGTCGTCGGACAAGGACACGCGGACAGCCTACGTGCCGTGACGCGGCTCGCAGTGCGCCCGGCGCAGGTCCTCGATCACGTTACGATCGTGTGATGACTACTTCGGGTGAGTCTGCATTCCTGTCCGCACTGCACTCCCGGGTCCTCATCGGCGATGGTGCCATGGGGACCGCGCTGCAGGACCAGGATCTCTCGCTCGACGACTTCGAGCAGCTCGAGGGCTGCAACGAGATCCTCAACGTCTCGCGGCCGGACGCCGTGCTCAAGGTGCACCAGGGGCACCTCGAGGCCGGCGCCGACATCATCGAGACCAACACCTTCGGCACCAACTGGGCCAACCTCAACGAGTACGACATCGTGGACCGCGTCCGCGAGCTCGCCTTCGAGGGCACCAAGATCGCCCGTCAGGCCGCCGACGAGTACTCGACGCCCGACCGCCCGCGCTTCGTCTTCGCCTCCAACGGCCCCGGCACCAAGCTGCCGACCCTGGGCCACGCGCCGTTCGCCCTGCTGCGCGACCACTACAAGGAGTCGGTCCTGGGCGCCCTCGAGGGCGGCGCGGACTGCGTGCTCGTCGAGACCTGCCAGGACCTCCTGCAGGCCAAGTCGGCCATCCTCGGCGCCTACCGGGCCATGAACGAGTACGGCCACCGCATCCCGGTGTTCTGCCACGTCACCGTGGAGCTCACGGGCACGATGCTCGTCGGCTCGGAGATCACCGCGGCGCTGACCGCGCTCGAGCCGCTGGGCATCGACGCGATCGGCCTCAACTGCGCCACCGGCCCGGCCGAGATGAGCGAGCACCTCCGGGCCCTCAGCCGCCAGAGCCGCATCCCGATCTCGGTGATGCCCAACGCCGGCCTGCCCGAGCTCGGGCCGAACGGCCCCGAGTACCCCCTGCAGCCCCAGGAGCTCGCCGACTACTGCGCCTCCTTCATCACCGACTACGGGCTCCAGCTCGTCGGCGGCTGCTGCGGCACGACGAACGAGCACGTCAAGGCGCTGGCCGACACGTGCCGTGAGCTCACCCCGGCCACCCGCGACCCGAAGCCCGAGCCGGGCCTCGCGTCGGTGTACCAGGCCGTGCCGTTCCGCCAGGACACCGGACTGCTGATGATCGGCGAGCGCTCGAACGCCAACGGGTCGAAGGCGTTCCGCGAGGCGATGGTCGAGGACGACTACGAGCAGTGCGTGGAGATCGCCAAGGCGCAGACCCGCGAGGGCGCGCACTTCATGGACCTCTGCATCGACTACGTCGGCCGCGACGGCGCCGCCGACATGGACCGCCTGGCCCACGACGTCTCCACCGCGTCGACGCTGCCGGTCGTGCTCGACTCCACCGAGCCCGAGGTCCTGCAGACCGGCCTCGAGCAGCTCGGCGGCCGCAGCGCGGTCAACTCGGTGAACTACGAGGACGGCGACGGCCCGGACTCGCGCTTCATCAAGATCATGACCGTCGCGAAGGAGCACGGCGCCGCCGTCGTCGGTCTGTGCATCGACGAGGAGGGGCAGGCCCGCACGGCGGAGTGGAAGACGCGCGTCGCCTTCCGCCTCATCGAGGACCTGACCGAGAACTGGGGCATGCGCGTCGAGGACATCATCATCGACTGCCTGACCTTCCCGATCTCCACCGGTCAGGAGGAGGTCCGCAAGGACGGCATCGAGACGATCAACGCGATCAAGCAGCTCAAGGAGCGCTACCCCGAGGTCCAGACCACGCTCGGTCTGTCGAACATCTCGTTCGGCCTCAACCCGGCCGCGCGCCAGGTGCTCAACTCGGTGTTCCTCAACGAGTGCGTCGAGGCCGGCCTGGACTCCGCGATCCTCAACGCCTCGAAGATCCTGCCGATGTCGCAGATCGACGAGGAGCAGCGCGAGGCCGCGCTCGACCTCGTCTACGACCGCCGCGAGAAGCACGACCCCCTCCAGCAGTTCATGGGCATCTTCGAGGGCGTCTCGGCGTCGTCGGCCAAGGACGCCCGCGCCGAGGAGCTCGCCGCCCTGCCGCTGTTCGAGCGGCTCGAGCGCCGCATCGTCGACGGCGACCGCAACGGCCTCGAGGCCGACCTCGACGCGGGGATGGAGGAGAAGGACCCGCTCGAGATCATCAACGAGACGCTGCTCGCGGGCATGAAGACCGTCGGCGAGCTCTTCGGCGCCGGCAAGATGCAGCTGCCGTTCGTGCTCGCCTCGGCCGAGGTCATGAAGGCGTCGGTGGCCTACCTCGAGCCCCACATGGAGGCCGACGACAACGGCGGCAAGGGCAAGATCCTGCTGGCCACGGTCAAGGGCGACGTCCACGACATCGGCAAGAACCTCGTCGACATCATCCTGTCGAACAACGGCTACGACGTGGTCAACATCGGCATCAAGCAGCCGATCAACGCCATCCTCGAGGCCGCCGAGGAGAACAAGGTCGACGCGATCGGCATGTCCGGGCTGCTGGTGAAGTCCACCGTGGTCATGAAGGACAACCTCAAGGAGATGAACGACCGCGGCGTCGCGCAGAAGTACCCGGTGCTGCTCGGCGGCGCCGCGCTGACCCGCTCGTTCGTCGAGAACGACCTGGGCGAGCTGTACCAGGGCGACGTGCGCTACGCGAAGGACGCGTTCGAGGGCCTGAGCCTCATGGACACCGTGATGGCCGGCGACACGGAGCGCTCCGACGCCGAGGCCGCGAAGATGGCCGAGCGCAAGGAGCGCCGCGAGCGTTCCAAGCGCATCCAGGCCAAGCGCGAGGCGGAGGCCGAGCCCGAGGAGATTCCCGACCACTCCGACGTCGCCCGGCGCATCGAGGTCCCGCAGCCCCCGTTCTGGGGCACGCGCGTCGTCCGCGGCATCCGGCTCAAGGACTTCGCCGGGCTGCTCGACGAGCGCGCGACCTTCTTCGGGCAGTGGGGCCTGCGCGGCTCCAAGGGCGGCGACGGACCGTCGTACGAGGAGCTGGTGGAGACCGAGGGCCGGCCCCGCATGCGGTACTGGCTCGACCGGCTGCAGTCCGAGGGCATCCTCGCCCACGCCGCCGTCGTCGCCGGCTACTTCCCGGTGATCTCCGAGGGCAACGACGTCATCGTCCTCGACGAGGCCGACCCCGAGGCCAAGGAGCGCTACCGCTTCTCCTTCCCGCGCCAGCGTCGCGACCGGCACCTGTGCCTGGCCGACTTCTTCCGCACCAAGGAGGAGGCGATCGAGCTCGGCGGCGTCGACGTCATGCCGATGAACCTCGTGACGATGGGCCAGCCCATCGCCGACTTCGCCAACGAGCTGTTCGCGAACAACTCCTACCGCGACTACCTCGAGGTCCACGGCCTGGGCGTGCAGCTCACCGAGGCGCTCGCGGAGTACTGGCACCGCCGCGTGCGCGAGGAGCTCGGCTTCTCCGACGGCTCGGTGATGGCCGACTCCGACCCCGAGAAGGTCGAGGAGTACTTCAAGCTCGGCTACCGGGGCGCCCGCTACTCGCTGGGCTACGGCGCCTGCCCGAACGTGGAGGACCGCGTGAAGGTCGTGGACCTCCTCGAGCCGGGCCGCATCGGCGTCGAGCTCTCCGACGAGGACCAGCTGCACCCCGAGCAGTCGACCGACGCGCTCGTCGTGCACCACCCGGAGGCCAAGTACTTCAATGCCTGATCTCTGTGGGCGCTGAGCTGGCGGCCGTCCTCTGGGACATGGACGGCACGCTGGTCGACACCGAGGGCCTGTGGTCGGTGACCATCGGCGAGCTCGCCGAGCGTCTCGGCGGCGAGCTGTCGGCGGCCACCCGCGAGGACCTCACGGGGTCGAGCCTCGACCGCACCGTGCGCGCGGTGCGGGCCGAGGTCGGCCTCGACCCCGACGACCCGGACGGCGTCACGGCCGACGGCCGCTGGCTGATCGACCGCACGGCCGAGGTGTTCGGTCACGGCGTCCCGTGGCGCCCGGGCGCCCGCGAGGCGCTGGCGGCCGTGCGGGCGGCGGGGGTGCCCACGGCCCTGGTCACGAGCACCTACCGCGAGCTCACCGACGTCGCGCTGGACACCATCGGGCGCGGGTTCTTCGACGTCACGGTGTGCGGGGACGAGGTGGCGGCGACGAAGCCGGACCCGGCGCCCTACCGGCTGGCGGCGGAGCTGCTCGGGGTCGACCCGCACGCGTGCGTCGCGGTGGAGGACTCGCCGACGGGCACCCGCTCGGCGGTCGCCGCCGGCGCGACCGTGCTGGTCGTCCCCGCCGAGGTGGCGGTGGAGGGCGGGGAGCACCGTGTGTGGCGGGAGAGCCTCGTCGGGCTCACCGTCGCCGACCTGCGGGCCGCGCTGGCGGGGGAGACCCTCGATGGTGGCGACCACCGGACGCGGGCGGCCGCACACTGAGCGCTCCGTGATCCGGCCCTGCTCTGCCCGAGGGACGACGAGATCCGGCTCCGTGTCCGCTCCTCGCCCGTACGGCCCAGCGTCCCGGTCGGTTCGCCCAGGTGATCGTCCGTTCGGCGCGTCGGGACGCCCGGACGGCGCGTCGGTTGATCACCGGGGGAACCGTCTCCGTCTCGGGGGAGAATCCGGTGGCGTGCGACCCCCCGTGACCGCGTGCGACGATGGCTCGACGTGAAGACGTTCGACGGGCTCTTCGACGAGCTGACCGCCAAGGCGCGCGACCGGCCCACGGGATCCGGGACCGTGGAGGCCCTGGATGCCGGGGTGCACGCACAGGGCAAGAAGGTGCTCGAGGAGGCCGGCGAGGTGTGGATCGCCGCCGAGTACGAGACCGACGACAAGCTGGCCGAAGAGATCTCCCAGCTGCTCTACCGCGTCCAGGTGATCATGCTGGGCCGCGGTCTCACGCTGGACGAGGTCTACAAGCACCTGTAGTGACACCTGCAGGTGTCAGGAGGAGGGCCCATGCTCCGCGTCGCCGTCCCCAACAAGGGGTCGCTCGCCGAGGAGGCGTCGACGATGCTGCGCGACGCCGGCTACCGGCAGCGCACCGACAGCCGTGACCTGAGCCTGCAGGACGAGGCCAACGGCGTCACGTTCTTCTACCTGCGGCCGAAGGACATCGCGACCTACGTCTCCGAGGGCCAGCTGCACCTCGGGATCACGGGCCACGACCTCACCGAGGAGTCGAGCGCCTCGGTGAAGCAGCTGCTGCAGCTGGGCTTCGGGCACTCGAAGTTCCGCTACGCCGCACCGTTGAAGAACGAGTGGACGGTCCAGGACCTCGCCGGCAAGCGGATCGCGACGTCCTATCCCCGCCTCGTGCGCGCCAACCTGGCCCAGCAGCGCATCGCGGCCAAGGACGTCATCCGCCTCGACGGCGCGGTCGAGATCTCGATCGAGCTGCAGGTGGCCGACGCCATCGCCGACGTCGTCAGCTCGGGACGGACGCTGGCCCAGCACGGTCTCGTGGCCATCGGCGAGCCGATCACCGAGTCACAGGCGGTGATCATCGACCGCAACGCGAAGTTCGACCAGGCGCCCGACTCGGCGCAGACCGAGCGGGACAAGTCGCGTTTCGTCGAGCGCCTGCGCGGCGTGGTGTACGCCCGCCGCTACGTGATGCTCGACTACGACTGCCCCGTGGACCTCAAGGACCGGGCCGTCCAGCTGACGCCGGGCATCGAGTCGCCCACCGTGGCGCCCCTGTCGGACGAGAAGTTCGTCGCCGTGCGCTCGATGGTGGAGCGCAAGCGCGTCAACGACATCATGGACGAGCTCGCCGACATCGGGTGCACGGGCATCGTGACCTCGTCGCTGCAGTCGTGCCGCGCCATCGGCGCCGGCAACGGCCGGTAGGACTCAGCGGGGCCGGACGGTGAGGGCCTGAGCGGCACGCCCGACCGGGCCGTCCCCGTCGTGGAGCACCGAGAACGCGGTGCCCAGGCCCTCCGGCCCGATGACGCTGTCGGCGTCGAGCCCGATCCACTCGCCGCGCGGCGCGCGGTGGACGTGCAGCGTGAGGTCGGTGTTGACGAACAGCCAGGCGTTGAGGTCGAGCCGCGACGCGGCGCCGTTGGTGGAGTCGGCGACGGCGGCGAGGCGCTGCCACGGCGTGGGCTCCTCGCCCCCGACCACGGGGACCCGCAGCCGGCCCCACGCCCGCCCGGGCCCGGACTCGCCGAGGTGCCCCGAGAGCCAGCGCCACTCGAGGGCGTCGAGGTAGCCGGGCAGCCAGCCTTCGGGAGTGGGGATCTCGCGGCCGTCCTCCGGCCCGGGCATCGACGGTCCGGGCGCGGTGGCGGCGGCCGCCGTGTCGGTGACCGCCAGGCGCCAGCCCGCGGCGCGGGCGACCGCCCGACCCTCGGCGGCGATCTCGGCGGACACGAGCTCGATGGTGCGCCCGGCGCGCTCGACCCGGCTCGACACCGTCAGCTCGCCCATCGGCACGCGCCCGAGCACCTCGACGGTGAACCGCGAGAGCAGCATCTCGGGGCGCGGGTCGCAGGCCTCGAGCGCGCGCACGAGCAGGGCGCTGGGCGGGCCCATGTGCTGCCCGTCGGGGAACCAGGGGCCGGCGGTGGACCCGGTGGCGAACACCCGCTGCGTGCCGGGCGGGTCGGCGGCGCTCCCCGTCGCGGGCGGCAGCAGCCGGAAGAACGGCTCGGTGACGGTCACGTGGGCTCTCCGGAGCGGGGTCGGGGGAGGGGAAGCGGGGCGGCCGTGGTCGTCGCGTGGGCCAGGGTCGGCGGCGGGCCGGGGTACGGCGGGAGCGTGCCGCCCTGCGCCGGGCACTGCTCGCGGAACGAGCAGAACGCGCAGCCGGGGCCGGGGTTCGGGCGGAAGTCGCCGGTGGGCGCGGCGCGGCGGATCGCGGCCCAGACCGCCCGCAGGACGCCGGCGAAGCGCCCGAGCTCGTCGGCGGTGGGGCGCAGCGTCAGCGTCGTCGCGTCGCCGAGCTGCAGCAGGCGGACGGTGGGCACGACGCCGCGGGTGCGGGCGACCAGCAGGGCGTAGAAGCGGACCCCGAACAGCGCCCGCAGCTCGCCGCGCACCGGCGGCGCCGACCCCGACTTGTAGTCGATCACCGTCAGCCCGTCGGGCCCGGCGTCGAGGCGGTCGACCACCCCGCGCAGGGGCGTCCCGTCGTCGAGCTCCGCCTCGACGAGCAGCTCGCGGGCCTCCGACGTCACGGCCCGCGGGTCCTCGAGGTCGAGATAGCGGGCGAGCAGCGCGTCGACGCCCGGCTCGCGGCCGAGGAGCGCGCGGTCGTCGGGCTCGAGGCCGTCGAGGACGTCGCGCGCGAGCGCCCGGGCGGCGTCGCCGGAGCGGGCGCCGGGCTCGAGGTCGTGCAGCCGCTCGAGCACGGCGTGGACGACGGTGCCGCGCAGGGCGGCGGGCGAGGGTGCCTCGGGCAGCCGGTCGATCGCCCGGAAGCGGTAGAGCAGGGCGCAGCGCCGGAAGTCCGCGGCCCGGGACGGCGAGAGCGCGGGCGCACGCGCCGGCGCCGCGGTCGTCACGTCCCCGGTGGTCACGATCGGCAGGCTAGATGAGCACCCCGACAGCTCCTGTCCGCTCTCGCGCGGCGCCGGGGCGGGCGGTGATCGCTCCCGGTGCTCCTGCAAGCCCGTCACACGGGGTCGACGGAGCACCCGGAGCGATCATGGGCCGCCGTGTTCCGCGAGGGGCACGGTGCGCATGATCGAGAGGCCCCGGCGCCTGCTCACCGTGCCCCTCGCACCCGGGGCCGCGGAACCCGCGCCGACCCCGCGCCTAGGGTGACCGGTCGTGCACACCGAGGGAGAGGTCGCCGAGGACCCGCCCGCCGAGGACGATGCCGACCAGGTCGACGACGAGCGCGGCCCGGCGCGCAGCGGGCCCTTCCTCCCCGGCGACCGGGTGCAGCTCACCGACCCCAAGGGCCGGCACTTCAGCCTCGTCCTCGAGCGCGGGCAGAGCTACCACACGCACCGCGGGGCGATCGCCCACGACAAGCTGATCGGCGCCCCCGAGGGCAGCGTCGTGCTCTCCGCGGCCAACACCCCGTACCTCGCGCTGCGCCCGCTGCTGCCCGACTACGTGCTGGCGATGCCGCGCGGCGCCCAGGTGATCTACCCCAAGGACGCCGCACAGATCGTCATGTGGGGCGACGTCTTCCCCGGCGCGCGGGTGCTCGAGGCCGGCGCGGGCTCGGGCGCGCTGACCTGCAGCCTCCTGCGCGCGGTGGGGCCGACCGGGCAGGTGCGCTCCTACGAGGTCCGCGCCGACCACGCCGAGCACGCGGTGACCAACGTCGAGCGCTTCTTCGGCGAGCGCCCCGCGACCTGGGACCTGCGCGTCGGCGACCTCGCTGACCACGACCCGACGGAGCCGGGCGGGACCGCCGACCGCGTCGTGCTCGACATGGCAGCGCCCTGGGAGCTGCTCGACGTCGTGCGCGCCACGCTCATCCCGGGTGGGGTGCTCGTCGGGTACGTGGCGACGACGACGCAGCTCTCGGCGCTGACCGAGGCGCTGCGCGAGCAGGCCTGCTGGACCGAGCCGCAGATCTGGGAGTCGATGGTCCGCCCGTGGCACGCGGTGGGCCTCGCGGTGCGCCCGGAGCACCGGATGATCGCGCACACGGCCTTCCTGCTCACCGCCCGGCGGCTCGCCGATGGTGTGACACCACCGAGGGTGCAGCGCAGGCCCAGTCGGGGCTGACGGGGCGCGTGATCCCGCGAGGGGCGACCGAGGGTGAACAGCGGTGATCCTCCGTGGTGGGAGAATCACCCACGGTGACGCTGCGCAAGGGGGGTGCGTGAGAACTCCGTCACCAGAACGCTACTCCACGGACACCTCGATTCGCGGGTACGGTTGCGCCACGGAGTAGCGGAGGAGGGCGCCGTGACGACTGACGACGACCCCAGGGGCCGATCCGACCACGGCCGGGACCGCGGTGACCGCGGCGCGGCGGACATGGCAGCACAGGTGCGTTTCCTCGAGGACGAGGTCGCACTGTTGCGTCGCAAGCTGACCGAATCCCCTCGGCACGCGCGCATCCTCGAGCAGCGTCTCGGCGAGGCGCAGCAGCGCGTGGCCCAGCTGAGCGAGCGCAACGACAAGCTCACCGACACGCTCAAGGAGGCGCGGGCGCAGCTCGTGGCCCTCCGCGAGGAGGTCGACCGGCTCGCCCAGCCGCCGTCCAGCTACGGCGTGTTCCTCGAGGCGCACGAGGACTCGACGGTGGACGTGTTCACCTCGGGTCGCCGCATGCGCGTGGCCGTGTCGCCGGCGGTCGAGACCGCCGACCTCACGCGTGGCCAGTCCCTGCGGCTCAACGAGGCGCTCACCGTCGTCGAGGCGGGCACCTACGAGCGCATCGGCGAGGTCTGCGCGCTGCGGGAGGTCCTCACCGACGAGGACGGCAGCCGCACCCGCGCGCTGATCATCGGCCACGCCGACGAGGAGCGGGTGATCCACCTCGCCGACTCCCTGCTGAGCGCCGAGGGACCGGAGCTCAAGCCCGGCGACTCGCTGATGGTCGACACGAAGGTCGGCTACGCCTACGAGAAGGTGCCGAAGGCCGAGGTCGAGGAGCTCGTCCTCGAGGAGGTCCCCGACGTCGCCTACACCGACATCGGCGGGCTCTCGCGGCAGATCGACAGCATCCGCGACGCGGTGGAGCTGCCGTTCCTGCACGCGGACCTCTTCCGCACCTACCAGCTGCGCCCGCCCAAGGGCGTGCTGCTCTACGGCCCGCCCGGCTGCGGCAAGACGCTCATCGCGAAGGCGGTGGCGAACTCCCTGGCCAAGAAGGTCGCCGAGACCCGCGGCGAGGACAGCCGCGACATCAAGGCGCACTTCCTCAACATCAAGGGCCCGGAGCTGCTCAACAAGTTCGTCGGCGAGACCGAGCGGCACATCCGGATGATCTTCCAGCGGGCGCGAGAGAAGGCGTCCGAGGGCACGCCGGTGATCGTGTTCTTCGACGAGATGGACTCGATCTTCCGCACCCGCGGTTCCGGGGTGTCGAGTGACGTCGAGACGACGATCGTCCCGCAGCTCCTCAGCGAGATCGACGGTGTCGAGGGGCTCGAGAACGTCATCGTCATCGGCGCCTCGAACCGCGAGGACATGATCGACCCCGCGATCCTGCGGCCGGGCCGGCTCGACGTGAAGATCAAGATCGAGCGCCCCGACGCCGAGGCGGCGATCGACATCTTCGGCAAGTACCTCATCGAGGGCCTGCCGGTCCACGAGGAGGACATCGCCGAGTTCGGCGGCAACCGCCAGGCGTGCCTCGAGGGCATGATCGAGCGGGTCGTCGAGCGGATGTACGCCGAGACCGACGACAACCGGTTCCTCGAGGTCACCTACGCCAACGGGGACAAGGAGGTCCTGTACTTCAAGGACTTCAACTCCGGCGCGGTGATCGAGAACATCGTGGGGCGGGCCAAGAAGTCGGCGATCAAGTCGCACCTCGAGTCCCAGCAGGCCGGGCTGCGCGTGCAGCACCTGCTGGACGCGGTGGTCGACGAGTTCGCCGAGTCCGAGGACCTGCCGAACACGACGAACCCCGACGACTGGGCCCGGATCTCCGGCAAGAAGGGCGAGCGGATCGTCTACATCCGCACGCTCGTCACCGGCAAGGGCGCGACGCAGGGCAAGGAGATCGACACCGCGTCGAACACCGGCCAGTACCTGTGACCCCAGGTACCGTATAGGCCATGAGCGACGAGGTTGACCGGCCGTCCCGCCCGGACCGCAACGAGGTCCGCGGGGCGGCCGGTGTCGCGTCCGAGGCCGTCGACATCGTGTCTCGGCCGGTGCAGGGCACGCACGAGGCCATCTCGGGCACCGTGTTCGGCGTGCTGCGCCGGGTCGGCCTGGGCGCGGCGTCGAAACCCGTGCAGGTCATGCACGACGGCATCAGCACCGGCGTGTACGCCGCGGTGCGCGGCATCGGCCACCTCGCCGGCCGCGGCGTCGGAGCGGCCGCGGCGCTCGCCCGTCCCGGCGAGTGGCGCCCGATCACCGGCAGCCCCACCGGCGCGGTGCTCACCGGGGCGATCAACGGCCTCGTCGGCGACCACATGGTGGCCCTCGACAACGACCTGGCCGTCCCGATGGCGCTCTACACCTCGACGGTGGCCGACGAGCACGGCGAGCTGCCCGGCGACCCCGAGGAGCTGCGCGCGGTGGTGGCCGACCACCCCGAGCGCGACCTCACCCACCTCGTGCTGTTCGTCCACGGCCTCGGCGAGACCGAGCACGCCTGGCGCCTCTACGGCGAGGCCAGCGCGGGGGAGGGCTACGCCGAGCGCGTGAGCTCGGCGATCGGCGCCACCCCGTTGCTGCTGCGCTACAACTCCGGCCTGGGCATCGCCGACAACGGCGCGGCGCTCTCGCTGCTGCTCACCGACCTGTGGAACCGGTGGCCCGTGGAGGTCCGCCGCCTCGACCTCGTCGGGCACTCGATGGGCGGGCTGATGCTGCGCCACGCCTGCCACCACGCCGTGCAGACCGGCCAGCCGTGGGTCGGCGCGGTGCGGCGGATGATCTACCTCGGCTCCCCGCACCGCGGGGCGCCGCTGGCCCACCGCGTCGACCAGCTCGCCACCCGGCTGCAGCGGTGGTCCCGCTCGCGCGCCTGGGCCGAGTTCCTCGACCGGCGCTCGGCGGGCATCCACGACCTCGTGGCCGGCGTGTCCGACACCGAGGTGCCGCTGCTGGCGCACGCCTCGCACCACGCCGTGGCCGCCTGCATGACCAGCTCGCCGCACCACCCGCTGGCCAACGCCCTGGGCGACCTGCTGGTGCCCGTCGACTCCGCGGGCGGCGCGATCACCGACGTCGAGCCGCTGACGTCGTCGCACCACTTCCACCTGCTCAACGACCCCGACGTCCACGAGCACCTGCTGCGCTGGCTCGCGGTCGAGGACGACGACGAGGACGAGGACGAGGACGACGCGGAGGCCCCCCGCTGAGGGGTGGTCACCGGGCGCGCCTGCTGGTGCTGGGCGCCCTCACCGCGGCCGCCCCGTTGTCGCTGGACACCTACCTCCCCGCGCTGCCGACGCTCACCGCCGACCTCGCGACGACCCCGTCGATCGCGCAGCTCTCGCTGACCTCGTGCCTGCTCGGCCTGGCGCTGGGCCAGCTCGTGGCCGGCCCGCTGTCCGACGTGCTGGGCCGACGCCGCCCGATGCTGCTCGGGGCCACGGGGTTCGCGGTGGCGTCGGCGCTGTGCGCGGTGGCGCCGAACGTCGGGGTGCTGGTCGCGCTGCGCCTGGCCCAGGGGCTGCTCGGCGCGGTCGGCATCGTCGTGGCGCGGGCGGTGGTGCGCGACACCAGCGACGCCACCACCGCGGCCCGGTCGTTCGCGACGCTCATGCTCGTCTCGGGCGTCGCCCCGATCCTCGCGCCGGTGCTCGGGGGCCAGCTGCTGCGGGTGACGAGCTGGCGCGGGGTGTTCGTCGCCCTCGCCGTCTACGGGACGCTGGCCGGGCTCGCCGTCCTGCTGTTCGTGCGCGAGTCGCTGCCCGCGACGCGGCGGCGCTCGGGCAGCGCCGCGGCCACGCTGGCGTCGTTCCGGGTGCTGCTCGGCGACCGCCGGGTGGTGGCGTGCGTGCTGGCCGCGGGCCTGCTGTTCGCGGCCATGTTCGCCTACATCTCGGGCTCGACGTTCGTGCTCCAGGACCTCTACGGGCTCTCGCCACAGGGCTTCTCGGGGGTGTTCGGGGCGAACTCGGTGGCGATCGTCGCCTCGGTGCAGGTGGCGGGGCGCCTCGCCGGGTCGGGGCGGGTGCGCCCGGAGCGGCTGCTGGCGATCGGCCTGGTCACCGCGATGGCGGGCACCGGCGTGCTCCTGACCTCGGCGCTGCTCGACGTGGGGCTCGCGGGCATCCTGGCCGGCCTGGTCGTCACGGTGATCGGCGTCGGCCTCGTGCTGCCCAGCGCGACCACGCTGACCCTCGCCGACCACCCCGAGCACGCCGGGAGCGCGTCGGCGCTGCTGGGCACCGCGCAGTTCCTGGTCGGCGCGGGCGTCGCCCCGCTGGTGGGGCTCGCGGGAAGCCGGTCGGCGGTCCCGATGGCGTCGGCGATGGCCGCGTCGGTGGTGCTGGGCGCCGTCGTGTTCACCGTGCTGTGGCGCACCGCGGCGCGCCCGGACCGCACCGCAGCCCCCGGACACGCCTAGGGTCGGGGCCATGACCGCGCGCCGCATCATGGGCACCGAGATCGAGTACGGCATCTCCGTCCCCGGCGACCCGTCGGCGAACCCGGTGATCACCTCCACCCAGATCGTGCTGGCCTACGCCGCCGCCGCCGAGGTGCCGCGGGCCCGGCGCGCCCGCTGGGACTACGAGGTGGAGTCGCCGCTGCGCGACGCCCGCGGCTTCGACCTCGGCCCCAGCGCGGGCCCGCCGCCGGACGCGGGCGACCTCGACGACCTGGGCGCCGCCAACGTCATCCTCACCAACGGTGCCCGGCTCTACGTCGACCACGCGCACCCGGAGTTCTCGGCGCCCGAGGTCACGACGGCCCGCGACGCGGTGATCTGGGACAAGGCCGGCGAGCGGGTCATGGAGGACGCCGCCGAGCGCGCCGCCACCGTGCCGGGAGCGCCCCGCATCCAGCTCTACAAGAACAACATCGACAACAAGGGTGCGAGCTACGGCTCCCACGAGAACTACCTCTGCGCCCGCCAGACCCCGTTCCCGACGATCATCACCGGGCTGACGCCGTTCTTCGCGTCCCGCCAGGTGGTCGTCGGCTCCGGGCGCGTGGGCCTCGGGGCGTCCGGCGACGAGCCCGGCTTCCAGCTCTCGCAGCGCGCCGACTACATCGAGGTCGAGGTCGGGCTGGAGACCACGCTCAAGCGCGGCATCATCAACACCCGCGACGAGCCGCACGCCGACGCCGACAAGTACCGCCGGCTGCACGTGATCATCGGCGACGCGACGCTGGCCGAGTACTCGACGTTCCTCAAGGTCGGGGCCACCGCCCTGGTCCTGTCGATGATCGAGGACGGGGTCCGCTTCGACGACCTGCGCCTGCTCGAGCCGGTCCGCTCGGTGCACCGGATCAGCCACGACCCGACGCTGCAGACCACGGTCGACCTCTCCGACGGCCGCAAGATGACCGCGCTCGACCTGCAGCGCATCTACCTCGAGCGGGCGTGGGAGCACGAGGAGCGCACCGCCGACGGCGAGATCGACCCGATGACCCGCGAGGTGCTCGACATCTGGCAGGAGGTGCTCGACGACCTCGGCACCGACCCGATGCGCTGCGCCGACCGCCTGGACTGGGTGGCCAAGCTCAAGCTGCTCGAGAGCTACCGCGACCGCGACCAGCTGCCCTGGGACTCGCCCAAGCTCAACCTCATCGACCTGCAGTACTCCGACGTGCGCCAGGCCAAGGGGCTCTACAACAAGCTCGTGCAGCGCGGGTCGATCAAGCGCCTCGTCACCGAGGAGGAGGTGCGCCGCGCGGTCACGCAGCCGCCCGAGGACACCCGCGCCTACTTCCGCGGCCGGTGCCTCGAGCGCTACCCCGCGGAGGTCGCCGCCGCGTCGTGGGACTCGGTGATCTTCGACCTCGGCCGGGAGTCGCTGGTGCGGATCCCCACCCTGGAGCCCCTGCGCGGCACCCGCGGGCACGTCGGCGAGCTCATCGACAACTCCGCCGACGCGAGCGCGCTGGTCGAGGCGCTGACGCGGGGCTGATCGAGAAGCGGGCGGATCGCGTCCCCGGTGGGTAGGGTTCGGGGCGCAGTACCGAGGACCCGGGAGGCAGCCATGGCGCAGGAACAGACCCAGCGGCAGGGCGGGGGCGACGACGGCGACGGCGGCGAGGACAGCACCGCCGCCGGCCAGGAGCGCCGCGAGAAGCTCGGTGAGGACGTCGACACGATCCTCGACGAGATCGACGACGTGCTCGAGGAGAACGCCGAGGACTTCGTCCGCGCGTACGTCCAGAAGGGCGGCCAGTAGGCTGCTGGCCTCCCGCGAGGCACCCAGACACAACCCGCCGCCCCCGCGGCCCGGTCCGCCGCGACCGGGCCACGGGGGCGGCCCCTTACGCCCACCCCGACCAGCACCAGGAGCGCCCCACCGATGGAGCCCTCGTCGGCCCTGCCCGCGGCCTACTTCCAGGCCGGGACGGCCTCGTTCGTCGACTTCCTGCGGGAGGTCCGCCCGGACCTGCTGCCGGGGTCGGGCGCGCGGCCGGTGACGGCCGAGGCGGCCGGCACGTCGGCCGTGCACGGCACGACGATCGTCGCCGCCACGTACTCCGGTGGCGTGGCGATCGCGGGCGACCGGCGGGCGACGATGGGCAACCTCATCTCCTCGCGCGACATGCAGAAGGTGTTCGTCACCGACGACTGGTCGGCGGCGGGCATCGCGGGCACGGCGGGGCTGGCGGTCGAGGCGGTCCGGCTGTTCACCGTCGAGCTGCAGCACTACGAGAAGATCGAGGGCGTCCCGCTCACCTTCGACGGCAAGGCCAACAAGCTGGCCGGCATGGTCCGGGGCAACCTGGGCGCCGCGATGCAGGGGCTGTCGTTCGTGCCGCTGTTCGTCGGCTACGACCTCGACGCCGCCGACCCGGCCCACGCCGGGCGGATCGTGTCCTACGACGTCGTCGGCAGCCGCGCCGAGGAGACCCACTACGCGGGCGTCGGCTCGGGCTCGCTGTTCGCCAAGTCGTCGCTGAAGAAGCGCCACGACCCCGACGCCCCGGTGGGCGACTGCGTGCGCGCGCTGGTCGAGGCGCTCTACGACGCCGCCGACGACGACAGCGCCACCGGCGGGCCGGACACCATCCGCGCGATCTACCCGATCGTCGTCAGCATCGACGCCGAGGGCGCGGTCATGCTGCCCGCCGAGGAGACCGCCGCGGTCGCCGAGGCCGTGGTCGCGGACCGCCGCGAGCGTCCCGGCGGCTGACGCCGCATCCCGCACCGATTCCCTCCCGCCCGACCCCACCCAACCGCCCGACCCCAGGAGCGCTCCCCGCCATGACGATGCCGTTCTACGCGTCGGTCGACCAGCTGATGCGCGACCGCTCGGAGCTCGCGCGCAAGGGCATCGCGCGGGGCCGCAGCGTCGTCGTCCTGACCTGCGCCGACGGCGTGCTGTTCGTGGCGGAGAACCGCTCGAACTCCCTGCGCAAGGTCTCCGAGATCTACGACTCGCTCGGGTTCGCCGCGGTGGGCCGGTACAACGAGTTCGAGAACCTGCGCACCGCCGGCATCCGCTACGCCGACGTCCGCGGCTACTCCTACGACCGCCGCGACGTCACCGGGCGCTCGCTGGCCAACGCCTACGCCCAGATCCTCGGCGCGAGCTTCATCGAGCAGCAGAAGCCCTTCGAGGTCGAGCTCTGCGTCGCCGAGGTCGGCCCCACGCCCGACCGCGACCAGATGTTCCGCATCACCTACGACGGCTCGATCTCCGACGAGCCGCGCTTCGTGGTCATGGGCGGCACCACCGAGCCCATCAGCGCCGCCCTGCGCGAGTCCTACGAGCCCGACCTGGCCACGCGCGACGCCCTGCGCATCGCTCTCGAGGCCCTGCAGGCGCAGAACGGCACCGGCACCTCGGCGTCGGGCTCGGCGGCCGCCACCAGCGCCTCCGACGACCGGCGCCTCGGCGTCGACGCCCTCGAGGTCGCGCTCCTCGACCGCGCCCGCCGGCCCCGCCGCGCGTTCCGCCGGATCACCGGCGCCGCCCTGTCCGCGCTGATGCCCGGGGACGAGCCGGCCGCCGAGGAGACCGAGGAGGCCGCGGCCGACGACACCGGCGCCGGCGACGAGGTCTCGGGCGCCGGCGGCGCAGACCCGCAGGCCTGAGCTCGGCCCGCTGACCCTCCCTACGCCTCCGGAGCCCGGTACACGGGCACCGGCTTCGGGGCGATCCGGAAGGTGAAGCGGTCGGCGTCGGGCTGCACCTCGCCGTCGGTCGCGAGCCCCACGGGCGGGCCCACGACGCGCACCGACAGGCGCGTGCGCGTCCCCGCCACGTACACGCGGCTGCGCGCCAGCGTCCCGCCCATCACCGAGGCGACGAAGCGGGTGCGGGAGAAGGGCACGTCGGCGCGCAGGTAGCGCACGTCGAGCACCCGGGCGTCCAGGCGCGGGCGGAACAGCGGGGCCATGCCGCGGGGCTCGTAGCCGCCGTTGCCGACGAAGAGCAGCCAGATGGTGCGGCGGCGCCCGTCGAGCTCGACGACGAGCGGCGCGGCCTCGGCCAGCACGCGGACCAGGGCGAACGCGGCGCTGGGCCACTTGCCCCAGCGGCCCTCCCAGCTCTCGCGGAGCTTGACCATGTCGGGGTAGCCGCCGAGGCTCGCGGTGTTGACGAAGGCGACGGTGCGGTCGCTCGCCTCCGGGCCCTCGATGTCCACGAGCCCGACGTCGACGAGGACGGCCTCGCCGTCGCGGGCCGCGGCCAGTGCCGAGTCCGAGTCGTCGATGCCGACGTCGCGGGCGAAGTGGTTGAGGGTGCCCTCGGGCAGCACCACCAGGGGGACGCCCCGGCGCTGGGCCAGTCCGGCGAGCGCGGCCACCGAGCCGTCGCCGCCCGCGACGCCGATGGCGCGCGGGGCGGTGCCGTCGGGAGCGGGGCGGTCCAGGGCGGCCTCGACCTCCTCGACGAAGTCGACGCCCGGCTCCGGGACGATCACCTGGGCCCGCGGCAGGACGGCGTGGATCTCCTCGGCCGGGCCCTGGAGCTCCTCCTCCCCGGTGACCCCGACGATCTGGCCGAGGGTCTCGAGGGCGCCGGGGGTGCCGGCCGAGCGGTTGGCCACGATGACGACACCCGAGCCGTCGGCCAGGGGCGGGGCGCCGCTGGCGGGGCGGGCGCGCGCCGAGGCGTGGCGCACGACGGGCCACCAGCGCCGCGTCAGCACGGCCACGCCGACGCCCAGCGCGGCGCCGGCGACGACGTCGGACGTGGTGCGCTCGCCCAGCCAGACCCGCGCACCGGAGACCCCGGTGGCGAGGGGGACGAGCGCCACCCCGAGCAGCGGCGACTCGAGGGCCGCGGCGGTGACGAACGCGGCCGAGGACGCGGCGTGCGTGGCGGGGAAGCGCCGGCCCCAGGACGGGGCACCGCTCTGTTCGGCCACGGTCCGCAGGACCCGGGGCAGCAGGGGCTTGGCCAGCGTGTGGGCGATGGCGGACGTGGCCGTCGCGGCCATCACCCCCCGGACCCCGGCGCGGCGCCGGGGGCCGCGGCCGGAGGCGAACAGCCCGCCGGCGACGGCGGTCCACAGCAGGCCGCGGTCGGCGGCGCGGTCGAGGCGGCGGAGCAGGCGGCACGCAGCGGAGCGGAGCTGCCGCGCCGGAGGCGCATCACCGCTCGTGTCGGCGGGGGAGTGGAGAGGCGAGGGGGACACCGTGCTCAACGGGCCGTCGCGCGGTGCGGCCACAGCGCCTCGTCGCGCCGGTAGACCGGTACCGGGTGGTCGGCGACGGCGTAGCGCAGGCGCCGCCCGCGGGCAACGACCTCGCCGTCCGCGGCGACCTCGACGGGGCCGTCGAGCAGCTCGATGTCCAGCGACCGCATGGCGCTCTCCTGGTAGATCCTGTTGTGGCCCAGCACGCCCGTGGCGAGGGCGACGAAGGCCCGGGTCCGGGCCAGGCGCCGGTCGGCGCGCAGGTAGCGGACCTCCAGCACGCCGGTGTCCAGGCGGGGCCGGTACGACGGCACCATCCCGGTCGGCACGTAGGGCCCGTTGCCGACGAACAGCATCCACACCGAGCGCTCGTCCCCGTTGAGGCGGACACGGATGGGCCGGCTGCGCGCCAGCGTCACCATCAGCGCGGCGACCGCGGAGGGCCACTTGCCCCAGCGCGGCTGCCACTTCTCGCGCAGCCGCACCATCTCGGGGTAGCCGCCGAAGGCCGAGGTGTTGACGAAGACGACGCGCTTCGCCTCCTGGCGTCCCTCGGCGTCGGGGTGGACGCGCAGCTCGCCGAGGTCGACCGCCACCGCCTCGCCGGCGCCGGTGGCGTCGATCGCCTCCTGCGTGTCGTAGACCCCGACGTCGCGGCCGAAGTGGTTGAGCGTCCCGGCGGGCACGACGGCCAGCGGCATGTCGAGGTCCTCGGCGACGCGGGCGGCCCCGGCGACCGAGCCGTCGCCGCCGGCGATGCCCAGGGCGCGCACGCCCGGCTCGCGGGCGAGATCCGCGAGCGTCTCGACGAGGTCCGCCCCGTCCTCGAGGCGCACGACCCGCGCGCGGGGGAGGGCGGCCACGAGCTCCTGGTAGGGGTCGACGCCCTGGCGCCCGGAGCGGGTGTTGACCAGGATCGCCAGCCCCTCGCCGTCGGGCAGGCTCGGCGCGCCGGACACGGGGCGGGCGGCGGCCTCGTCGATGTCGCGCACCGGCAGCCAGCGCCGCGTGGCCAGGGCGACGAGGGTCCCGAGGCCCGCGCCGGCCACGACGTCGGTGGTCCAGTGCACGCCGACGTGCACCCGCGAGTAGGCGACGGTCGCGGCGAGCGGGATCACCCAGCTCGCGGCCTTCGGGCTCTCCATGGCCACCGCGGTGGCGAACGCGGCAGCGGACGCCGCGTGCCCGGACGGGAACGACGACGAGGTGGGCGGGGAGTCCAGGGAGCGGTGCTCCGGCAGCAGCTCCGCGGCGGGTCGGCGCCGGGGCACGAGCGGCTTGAGCACGCTGTTGGCGAGCAGGCTGGCGCCCGCGATGGCGAGCACCCCGCGCAGCGCGCCACGCCGGGTGTGGCGGGTGCCGGCCGCGAGGACGCCGGCGACCCCGAACCAGAGCTTGCTGTGGTTGGCCGAGCGGGTGAGGGCGCCCAGGGCAGGGTCGGCGGCCGTGTAGGGCAGCTTGCCGATGGTGGTGGTGATGCGGCAGTCCTGCTCGTTGACGTCGGCGAGGCGCCGCCGGCTGCCACGGGCTCCCTGGCGCACCCGGTTCCGCACGCCGTGCGAGAGGTCGGATGCCAGTCCGTGTCCGGGGAGCGCCACGGCACCGACCGTAGTGATCGGCCAATGACGGCCGTCGACCCACCGCTCCGGACAGGCCTCATCCGTCGGATCCCTGGCCTAGGGTGGAGGGATGCAGCGGAGGATTTACGGGGTCGAGACCGAGTTCGGTGTCACCTGCACCTTCCACGGCCAGCGACGCCTCTCGCCCGACGAGGTCGCCCGCTACCTGTTCCGCCGGGTCGTGTCGTGGGGACGGTCGTCCAACGTCTTCCTCCGCAACGGGTCGCGGCTCTACCTCGACGTGGGCAGCCACCCCGAGTACGCCACCGCGGAGTGCGACTCGCTGACCCAGCTCGTGGCGCACGACAAGGCGGGCGAGCGGATCCTCGAGGACCTGCTGCTCGACGCCGAGCGCCGTCTCGCCGACGAGGGCATCGGCGGCGACATCTTCCTGTTCAAGAACAACACCGACTCGGCGGGCAACTCCTACGGCTGCCACGAGAACTACCTGGTGGGCCGGTCGGGCGAGTTCTCGCGCATCGCCGACGTGCTGCTGCCGTTCCTCGTGACCCGCCAGCTCATCGCCGGCGCGGGCAAGGTGCTGCAGACCCCGCGCGGCGCGGTGTTCTGCCTGTCCCAGCGCGCGGAGCACATCTGGGAGGGCGTGTCGTCGGCCACCACCCGGTCGCGCCCGATCATCAACACCCGCGACGAGCCGCACGCCGACGCCGAGCGCTACCGCCGGCTGCACGTCATCGTCGGCGACTCGAACATGAGCGAGGTCACCACGCTGCTCAAGGTGGGCACCACCCACCTCGTGCTCGAGATGATCGAGCAGGGCGTGCAGTTCCGGGACTTCACGCTCGACAACCCGATCCGCGCCATCCGCGAGATCAGCCACGACCTGTCGGGCCGCCGCCCCGTGCGCCTCGCCGGCGGGCGCGAGGCCAGCGCGCTGGACATCCAGCGCGAGTACCACGCCCGCGCCGTCGAGCACGTCGCGCGCCGCGGGTCGGACCCCATCACCGACCGCGTCGTCGAGCTGTGGGGCCGCACGCTGGACGCCGTCGAGCGCCAGGACCTCTCGCTCATCGACCGCGAGATCGACTGGGCGATCAAGCACCGCCTGGTGCAGCGCTACCGCAGCAAGCACGACCTCGGCCTGTCGAGCCCGCGCGTGGCCCAGCTCGACCTCGCCTACCACGACATCCGGCGCGGTCGCGGCATCTTCGACCTGCTCCAGCGCAAGGACCTGGTCGACCGCGTCACCGACGACGGCGAGATCGAGGCGGCGAAGGACACCCCGCCGCAGACCACCCGCGCCAAGCTCCGCGGCGACTTCATCGCCGCCGCCCAGGCCGCCGGGCGCGACTTCACGGTGGATTGGGTCCACCTCAAACTGAACGACCAGGCCCAGCGAACCGTCCTCTGCAAGGACCCCTTCCGCGCCGTCGACGAGCGGGTCGACCGTCTCATCGCGACCCTGTAACGGAGGCCACGTCGGCGGCGTGCGTCGGGGGCGCGCGAGGTACCCACCCCCCGCACCGACCGATCGACGCCCGAGGACGGCATCACGAACTCCATGCAGCACCAGCCCCGCACCTCCCGCCTGCACAGCCCGGGCCCGGCCCCGAGCACGCTGCACGACGCCCCGCCGACCCCGGTGGACACCTCGGTCGTGGGCACCGTGCTCGGGGGGCGCTACCGCATCGGCGAGTGCATCGGCTCGGGCGCCATGGGCGTCGTCTGGACGGCCTGGGACCGCCGGCTGCGGCGCACGGTCGCGATCAAGCAGCTCGCCGCCCGCGGCACCCGTGACGCCGCCGAGGAGCGCGTGGCCCGCGCCCGGGCCATGCGCGAGGGCCGCATCGCCGCGCGCGTCGTGCACCCGCGGGCGATCGCGGTGTTCGACGTGGTGGTGGACGACGCCGGGCCGTGGCTGGTCATGGAGTACCTGCCGTCGCGTTCGCTGGCGGCGCTGATCGCCGAGCACGGACCCCTCGAGCCCGCCGAGGCCGCGTGGGTCGGCGCGCAGGTCGCCGACGCGCTGGGCGCCGTGCACGAGGCGGGCATCGTCCACGGCGACATCAAGCCGGGCAACGTCCTCATCACCGACGACGGCGTCGCCAAGATCACCGACTTCGGGGTCTCGCGCGCCACGTGGGACACCACGTCCACCGGTGGCGGCACCGTCGCCGGGACGCCGGGCTACTTCGCGCCCGAGGTGGCCCGCGGCGGCGAGCCGACGCCCGCCTCCGACGTGTTCTCCCTCGGCGCGACGCTGTACGCGGCGGTCGAGAACGAGCTGGTCTGCGGCCGCCACGACAACACCCTCGCCGTGCTGCACGCGATGGCCGAGGGGCGCCTGCGCCCGGCCACCCGGGCCGGCGTGCTCGGGCGCCCGCTGGCCGCGATGCTGCGCCTCGAGCCCGACCACCGTCCCGGCACCGTCGCGGTCGGGCGGGCGCTGCGCCAGCGCGCCGGGGCGAACCCGTCGATCCCGGTGCCGCGGGTGTCGTCGGCGCTCGCCGCCGAGACGGCCGACGTGCCCGCGCCCCGCGCCGACACCGCGGACCTGCCCGCCACGGCCGAGGCGCCGGAGGACGGGGCTGCTGTGCCGGCACCGGTCGTCGGCCCGACCCCGGTCGCACCGGGCGGGAACGCCGGCCGTGCCGGGGGCACCGCGGCGGCCTCGGCGACCGCGGCAGCCGCCCTCGCCCGTCCCGGGCTCACCACCCGCCGCACCGCCGCCGGCGGCTCCGACCGCAGCCGGCCGTCCCGCTTCGGCGGGCGCCGCGGGCTCGCCACCGTCGCCGCCGCCTCCGGGCTCGTGCTGGCCGCCGGCATCGGGGTGGCCGTCGCCGCGGGCACGGGCGGCACCACGGTCGCCGCCCCGACGCCCGGGCCCGTCACCGCCATCCCGGCCGACCCGGCGCCCGCCGACCCGATCGGCGGCGAGGGGACCGCGCCCTCGCCGACCACCACCCCGCGGGCCGCGGCGCCCCTGTCGCCCACCGACCCGGCGGACCCGACGCCGGCCGACCCGGGCGCGGTGGTCGTCGACTACTACGCCTCGCTGCCCGGCGACATCGACGGCGCGTGGGGGGTGCTGTCCGAGCGGGCCCGCGACGACTCCGGCGGCTTCGATGGCTACCGGCGCTTCTGGTCGGGGATCCGCGACGTCCGGGCCACCAACGTGGCGGTGCGCGGCGACACGGTCACCGCCGACATCCAGTTCACGACCAGCAGCGGGCGCACCAGCCGCGAGAGCTACCGCTTCGAGGTCGACCGGGCCGACGACGGGCAGCTGCGCATCCAGCGGGCCCAGCGCAGCTCGGATTCCATCTAGTCGCGATCGGACGCGCCGGGCACCGGCGTTCGAACACGTGCGCGAGGCGTCGTAGGCTCGCCCGCGTGACGACCAGCCCGTCCGCGCGCGCCGAACGCCTGGTCAATCTCGTGCTCTGCCTGCTCTCGACCCGCCAGTACCTCAGCGCGGAGCGGATCCGCGCCACGGTGCCGGGGTACGCCGACGTCGCGTCCGACGAGGCGTTCTTCCGGATGTTCGAGCGCGACAAGGCCGAGCTGCGCGAGCTGGGGGTGCCGCTGGAGACCGGGCGGTCGTCGCTGGCCGAGCCCGTCGACGGCTACCGGATCGCGCGCGGCGACTACGAGCTCCCCGACATCGATCTGGCCCCCGACGAGGCGACGGCCGTCGCGCTCGCCGCGCGGCTGTGGGACTCGCCGGCCATGGCCGGGGCCGCGCGCACCGCGCTCCAGAAGCTGCGGGCGGCGGGGATCGCGGTCGACCCGGACGCCGCGTCCGCGGTGCAGCCGCGCCTGCGGGCCACCGAGGCCGCGTTCTCGCCGCTGCTCGCGGCCAGCCGGGCGGGGCGGGTCGTGACGTTCAGCCACCGCGCCCACCCCGCCGCCGAGGCCCGCACGCGCACCGTGGAGCCGTGGGGCGTCGTGTCGTGGCGGGGCCGCTGGTACCTCGTGGGCCACGACCGCGACCGCGACGACGTGCGCTGCTTCCGCCTCTCGCGCATCGGCGACGACGTCCGCGCGGTCGGGGCGCGCGGGGCCGTGACGGTGCCACCCGACGTCGACCTGGTCGCCCTCGTCGCCGCCTCCGCCGGGCCGCCGCCGGCCACCGGGCGCGCCCGCATCCGGCTGGCCCCGGGCCGCGCGGCGGGCCTGCGCCGCAGCGCCCACCCGGATCCCGGGGGCGACCCGGACGTCGTCGAGATCGACCTCTCGCGCGTCGACACCGCGGCCCGCTGGGTCGCGGGCCACGGCCCGGACGCCGTCGTCCTCGACCCCCCGGAGCTGCGCGACGCCGTCGTGGCCCTGTTCCGGGGCTCGCTCACCGCCGGCCTCGACACCCCCGACCCCGTCGACGCCGGGAGCGCCCGGTGACCGCCGGCGGCGTCGCGGACCGGCTCCCGCGCCTGCTCACCCTCGTGCCCTACCTGCTCGCGCGGCCCGGGATCGCGGTGGCCGAGGCCGCCGCCGACTTCGGGATCGGCGAGGCCCAGTTGCGCCGCGACCTCGAGCTGCTGTGGATGTGCGGTCTGCCCGGATACGGGCCGGGCGACCTGGTGGACCTCTCGTTCGAGGGCGACACGGTCACCGTCACCTTCGACGCCGGCCTGCGCCGCCCGCTGCGCCTGTCGGGCACCGAGGCCGCGACCCTCGCCGTGGCGCTGCGCGCGCTCGCCGACGCGCCCGGGGTGGTCGACGCGGACGCCGTGCAGCGGGCGCTGGCCAAGATCGAGGACGCGGCCGGGCGGGCGGGCACCCGGTCCGCGGACACCGCCGACGCCACGGCCGGCGACGGCGTGGCGGTGGTGCTGGGCCGCTCGCCGGGCGGGGCCGAGGACGCCGTGCGCCGGGCCGTCGAGACCGGGCGGGCGCTGCGGCTGACCTACTACTCGGCGTCGCGCGATGCGGTGGGGCGCCGGGTCGTCGACCCCATGCGCCTGCTGCTCGTCGACGCGTCGGCGTACCTGGAGGCGTGGTGCCGGCGCGCCGAGGGCGTGCGCCTGTTCCGCCTCGACCGCGTCGACGCCGCCGAGGTCCTCGACGAGCCGTCGTCGCCCCCGCCCGGGGCCCGCGGGCGCGAGGGCGCGGGGGAGGACCTGCTCCGTCCGGACGACGGCGCCCACGTCGCCGCGCTCGTCCTGCGCCCGGCCGCCCGGTGGGTCGCCGAGTACTACCCGGTCGAGGACCTGCACGCCGACGACGACGGCTCGGCGCGCGTGACGATGCGCTACGGCGACCGCGACTGGATGGTGCGCCTGGTGCTGGGGCTCGGCGACGCGGTCGAGGTGCTCGCCCCGCCCGACCTGGCCGCCGCGACCCGTGCCCGGGCGCTCGAGGCGCTGGCGGCGTACGGGGAGGCCTGACGCAAGCTTCGCGACGGCGAGGGCCAACCAGCGGTCCGTAAGCAGGCCTCGCGATCGGTCGGGGCGGATTCAGGTAGATCGTCACCTCGATGGGTGAATCTCGCGCTCCGGCCGTAACCCGCTGCTACCCCCCTGCGAACAGGTCATACCGAGATCCACGGATGAACCAGGGGGAAGCAGCATGAGCACCATCGACGAGGCCCGTCAGGATGAATCACCGTCGGGCCAACCTCCGGTCGCCCCTTCTCCCGGCCCGCACGGCAACGGCCCCGCGAGCGTCGGATTCGTGGTGGCCCTCGCCGGTGCGATCGTCGTTCTGCTGCCGACCGTCGGGGCGATCTCCTGGGTCCTGAGCCCGCTCGGGCTCGTGTTGTCCATCCTCGGGGTCCGGATCGCCGCACGTCGGCAGGTGGGGCGCGCAGCCGCGTGGACAGGGGTTCTGCTGGCGCTGTTCGGCCTGGTCATGTGCACCGTCACCACCCCGTCGTTCATGGCGGGGATCAACGCATCGTCGAGCAGGCCGGCGACGTCCCCCACGCAGTCCTACGGGACTCCGTCCTACTCGTACCCCTCGTACACGACTCCCTACTACGCTCCGCCGTCCTAGTCGTACCAGTCGTACACGCCGAGGCCGAGCGCGCCGACGACCACGACACCGGTACCTCCGAGGACCTACCGCGGTAGCGGAGACGACGTCGTCGCCATCACCAAGCAGCCAGGAGTCGCGGTCGTCGAGTTCACGTGTTCCCGCTGCAGCGGCAACACCGTGCTGAAGAGCAACGGCGGCGAGAGGCTCCTCGTCAACACCATCGGTTCCTACGAGGGGAAGCGGTGGATCGACGTCCGCGACGGAGGCAGCACCACGCAGCTCACGGTCGAGGCGAGTGGCTCGTGGACGATCACGGTCGGCGGTCTGGACCAGGCAACGCGAGCGACCGGTGCGGTCAGCGGTGATGGCGACGACGTCGTTCTGATGTCCGGTAGCACCTCGGTCGCCAGTGTCACCAACAGCGGATCGAGCAACTTCGCGGTGCACGTCCTCTCCGGGAGCAGCTCGTCCATCGATCTCGCGGTGAACGAGATCGGTAGCTACAGCGGCACCATCCCGCTGGCCGCGCCCGCGTTGGTCGAGGTCACGTCTTCTGGAGAGTGGACGATCACTCCTCGGTGACCACCCTGCCGCCTTGAGAACGTGAACGTGCTGGGTAGGGGCCTACCGGGCTGGTATCATCGAACACATGTTCGACAGCGGGTGGGCGGAGGCGGCGCCGGTCGCGCCTGCTGCGCTGTCGTGGTCGCAGTGGCTGCCGGGCCCGGAGCTGGCCGCCGCGCTGGAGGGTTCGGAGCCGGTCGATCTGGTCGACGACCAGGGGTTCGACGCCGCGGAGCGGCTGGCCGGGTGGGAGGCGCTGGTCGCGTGGGCGAGCGCGCGGCTCTACCGGGAGACCGCGGAGTACCTGCAGGCCCGGCAGGGCCGGGTGCGCGGGGAGGGGCGCGGGGAGCTGGCCGCGCAGGAGGTGGCGATGGAGGTCGCCGCCCTGGCCCGGGTCGCGCCGCGCACCGGCGAGGTGCGGATCCACCAGGCGGCGTTGCTGCTCGAGCGGCTGCCGGGCACGTTGGCGGCGCTGGAGGCGGGCCGGATCTCGCTGTCGCACGCGCGGGTGGTGATCGAGCAGACCGAGCAGTGCTCGGCGGAGACCGCGCGGGCGCTGGACGCGGCGTTGTGGTCGCGGCCGCCGCGGGACCGCACCCCGACGCAGCTGCGGGAGACGGTGCGCCGGCTGTTGGCGCGGATCGACCCGGACGCGGTGCGCCGCCGCCCGGAGCAGGCGCGCCGCGGTCGGGAGTTGCGGTACTGGTCGGACGACGACGGCGCGACCGGGGTCATCCAGATGCGGATGCCCGCCGATCAGGCCCGCGGGGTGTTCGCGGTGGTCGACGCGCTGGCCCGGGCGGCGGGTGACCCCCCGGAGGGCGAGGTGCGGACCCTGGGGCAGAAGCGCTTGGACGTGGCCCGCGACGCCATCCTCGACGGCGCCACCGCCCGCGTCGCCGGCGACTGCGGTGACGGCTGCTGCTGCGGGGCCCAGGACAGCGAGACCAACTCGACCAACCCCGCCGGCGACGCCGCCGAGGACCCCGCCGAAGAGTCCAGCGCGGACCAGGCCGGCACTCCGGCGCCCGGGCGCGACCCGCAGCGCGGGTTGCGCGAGGGGGCCGCGTCGCCGGTGCGCACCGAGGTGCGGGTGACGATCGGGTGGGACGTGCTGGCCGGGCTCTCGCAGCGGCCCGCGGAGCTCGAGGGCCACGGCCCGATCCCCGCGGTGCTGGCCCGCCGGCTGGCCGCCGACCCCGACGCCACGTGGCGGCGGCTGCTCACCGACCCGGTCACCGGCACCGCCACCCACCTCGACACCCACCGCTACCGGCCCCCCGCAGCGCTACAGGAGCTCGTGCGCTCCCGCGACCTGACCTGCACCGCCCCGGGGTGCCGGATGCCGGCCGCGCGCTGCGATCTGGACCATGTTGTGCCCTACGACCACGGCCACCCTGACGGCCGCGGCGGCGCGGGCCGCACCCGCGAGGGCAACCTGCGGCCCTGCTGCCGGCGCCACCACCGCATCAAGACCCTCGGCGACTGGACCGCCGCCCTCGCCCCCGACCCCGACGGCGGACAGACCCCGGTGGTCCTGTGGACCTCCCCGTCCGGGCACCGCTGGTGGGTCCGCTCACCCGAGCTCGAACCACCACGCGGGGAACGCGACCCCCACCTCGACCCCGAGACTGACCCCGACACCGCCGACGCCCACCTCGCCGACCTGCGCAGCGCCGCCGCGTGAGTCAGCGCCACGCCTCCCGACGGACGCGCCCACCGCGAGGAGGCGGCCTGAACCCCACCGCGTCCCCTCGCGCCACGCACTCGGGCGTTCACCGCGCGGTCACCCCGGCGCACTAGGGTCGGGAGCGTGCCGTACCTCTGGAGCGTCGTCGTGGTCGTCGTCGCCCTGGTCGCGCTGGGCCTGCTCGTCGTCTCGGCGCTGCGCCCCGCCCAGCGGCTGAGCACCGTCGCGGCCCTCGCGGGTCGGCAGATGGGCGACGAGGTCGGCATGCTCAAGGCGCGCCTGGCCGCGCTGCGGGTCCGCCTCGCGCAGCGTCGCGGGTGACGGCCGCGCGTAGCATCGGACGCACCGTGGAAGGAGCCACACCGTGAGCGAATGGGTCATCATCGCGATCGTGGGCGTGGTGCTGCTGTTCAGCGCCAAGAAGCTGCCCGACATGGCGCGCGGACTGGGCCAGTCCATGCGCATCTTCAAGGCCGAGACCCGCGGCCTGAAGGAGGACGAGCAGGCCACCAAGGGCGGGCAGGCCACCGGCGAGCCGCAGGCCCCGGGGCGTGCGCTCGACGAGGGCCCGGCCGTGAACGGTCAGGTGCCCCCGGCTCAGCAGGACCCCGCCCAGCCCACGCGGCCGGGCCCCACCTCCTCCTGAGTCGCCGATGACTGGGTCCCCCGGGTCGCGCGCCCGGTGGTGGCGCGGTCTGCGCCGGCCCGGATCCCGCCGCCGGGCCAACCCCGACGGCACGATGACGCTCGTCGAGCACATCTACGAGCTGCGCCGGCGCCTCGCCATCGCGCTGCTGGCCGTCGCGCTCGGGACGCTGATCGGCTTCTTCTGGTACACGACCTACCCCTTCGGGCTGCCCTCGCTCGGCAAGCTGCTGACCGACCCGTACTGCGCGCTGCCGCCCGAGAACCGGGTCCAGCTCGGCGGGGGCCAGGAGTGCCGCCTCGTCGCGTTCGGGGTGTTCGAGCAGTTCACGCTGCGCCTCAAGGTGGCGGCGACCGCCGGCGTGCTGATGTCCAGCCCCGTCTGGTTCGCGCAGCTCTGGGGCTTCATCACGCCGGGCCTGTACGCGAAGGAGAAGCGCTTCGCGTACGTCTTCGTCGGCGCGGCGGTCGTGCTGTTCACCGCCGGCGCGGTGCTCGCGTACTACGTGGTCACCCAGGCGCTGCAGTTCCTGTTCACGGTCGGCGGCGACATCCAGACCACGGTGCTGCGGGGCTCGGACTACTTCAGCCTGCTGATCGCGCTGCTCGTCATCTTCGGGGTGAGCTTCGAGCTGCCGCTGCTCGTGGTGATGCTCAACCGCGTCGGCGTCGTCTCCTACGCCCAGCTCAACTCCTGGCGCCGCGGCCTGATCTTCGGCCTGTTCGTGTTCGCCGCGATCGCGACGCCCGGCCAGGACCCGATCTCGATGCTGGCGCTGGGCATCGCGCTCGTGCTGCTGCTGGAGCTCTCCATCCAGATCTCGCGCGTGCACGACAAACGGGAGGCCCGGCGGCGTCTCGAGCAGGGCTGGGACGGGCTGGACCCCGACCAGCCGTCGCCGCTCGACGACCGTCTCGGCTCCGCCGCCCCGAGCCCGACCCCGGCCCCGCGCATCCAGCCGGTGCCCCCGCCGGCGGCCGACGGGACCAGCGACGGCTCGTCCGACCGGTGGGACGCGACCTGACCCTCACCGAGCAGTCGGTGTGACGTCTCTCGGGGGGTCTCGGGGGCGGAGCCCCCGAGTGTTGTGACACTGTGGAGACGTGGCCACTCGCTCTCCCGCCGAGGCCTACGAGCAGGCTCGCACCCGCTCCGCACACCCCGAGCTCGGACGGTTCGCCCCGCAGCTGTCCTTCGAGCTCGACGACTTCCAGCGCCGGTCCTGCCTGGCCCTCGAACAGGGCCACGGCGTGCTGGTCTGCGCGCCGACGGGCGCCGGCAAGACGGTGGTCGGCGAGTTCGCGGTGCACCTCGCGCTCGCCCGCGGCCAGAAGTGCTTCTACACGACGCCGATCAAGGCGCTGTCCAACCAGAAGTACACCGACCTCGTCGAGCGCCACGGCGCCGACGCCGTCGGCCTGCTGACCGGCGACGCCGCGATCAACGGCTCCGCGCCCGTGGTGGTCATGACCACCGAGGTGCTGCGCAACATGCTCTACGCCGAGTCGCCGGCGCTCGAGGGCCTCGCGTACGTCGTGATGGACGAGGTGCACTACCTCGCCGACCGCTTCCGCGGCGCGGTGTGGGAGGAGGTCATCCTCCACCTGCCCGAGCACGTGCAGATCGCGTCGCTGTCGGCCACCGTGAGCAACGCCGAGGAGTTCGGCGACTGGCTCGTCACCGTTCGCGGCGACACCACGGTCGTCGTCGACGAGACCCGTCCGGTGCCGTTGTGGCAGCACATGGTGGTCGGGCACCGCATGTTCGACCTGTTCGCCGAGGAGCGCAGGGGCGGCCAGGCGGCGCTGAAGGTCGACCCGACGCTGGTGCGCGCCGTCGCGGAGGTCGACCGCGGCCCGTCGATCCGGGGCGGCCGCGCGCGCGGCGGGCTCCGGTCGGGGCCCCCGGGACGCGGCGGTGACCGGCGCGGGGGACCGGGTCGCGCGGGCCCGCCCGGGCGCGGCGGGACGTCGGGGTTCCGGCCGCCGTCGCGCGTCGACGTCATCGAGCGCCTCGACGCCGCCGGGCTGCTGCCCGCCATCACCTTCATCTTCAGCCGGGCCGGCTGCGACGCCGCGGTGACGCAGTGCGTGCGGGCGGGCCTGCGCCTCACGGGCCCCGACGACGTCGCCGTGATCCGCGAGGTCGTCGAGCGGCGCACCGCCGGGCTCCCGGACGCCGACCTCGAGGTCCTGGGCTACTGGGAGTGGCGCGAGGGGCTCGAGCGCGGCGTCGCCGCCCACCACGCCGGGATGCTGCCCGCGTTCAAGGAGACGGTCGAGGAGCTGTTCGTCCGCGGACTGGTGCGGGCGGTGTTCGCCACCGAGACCCTCGCGCTGGGCATCAACATGCCGGCGCGCACCGTCGTGCTCGAGAAGCTCGTGAAGTACAACGGCGAGGCGCACGTCGAGCTGACGCCGGGGGAGTACACGCAGCTCACGGGGCGTGCGGGGCGGCGCGGCATCGACGTCGAGGGCCACGCGGTGGTCCTGTGGGCGCCCGGCGTCGACCCCGAGCAGGTCGCGGGCCTCGCCTCGACGCGCACCTACCCGCTGCGCTCGTCGTTCCGGCCCGGCTACAACATGGCCGTCAACCTCGTCGAACGCGTCGGGGTGGAGTCCGCGCGGGAGCTGCTCGAGCAGTCGTTCGCCCAGTTCCAGGCCGACCGCAGTGTCGTCGGCCTGGCCAAGCGCCTCGAGCGCAACCGCGAGGCCCTCGCGGGCTACGCGGAGGCCGCGGGCGGTCACTCCGGGCAGGAGGAGGACTTCCGCGCCTTTGCCGAGTACATGGACCTGCGCCGGCGGGTCACCGAGCGCGAGAAGATGCTCTCGCGCCAGGGCCGGTCGGCCCAGAAGGCCGAGGCCGCGGCGTCGCTCGAGGCCCTGCGGCCGGGTGACGTCATCGCGGTGCCGGGCGGCAAGCGCGCCGGGCTGGCCGTCGTCCTCGACCCGGGCGTCGACCGCAGCCCGCGCGGGCAGGAGCCGCGCCCGCTGGTGCTCACCGAGGACCGCTGGGCCGGGCGCCTGTCGCTCGCCGACTTCCCCGAGCCGGTCGAGCCGCTCGGGCAGATGAAGCTGCCGCGCAAGCTCGACCACCGCGTCCCGCGCCTGCGCCGCGACCTCGCCCACGCGCTGCGCGAGACGGGCCTCGAGGCGCCCCTGCGCACCGGGGCGAGCCGGCGCCGGAAGGGGTCGGAGAACGAGGACGCCGAGCTCGCGTCGCTGCGCCGGGCGCTGCGCGCGCACCCGTGCCACGGGCTCGCCGACCGCGACGACCGCGCCCGCTGGTTCGAGCGCTACCAGCGCCTCGAGCGCGAGACCGAGCAGCTCCAGTCGCGGGTGCGCTCGACGACGCACTCGCTGGCGCGCACCTTCGACCGCATCCGCGGGCTGCTGGGGGAGCGGGGCTACCTCGACGACGCCCCCGACGTCGAGCAGGACGTCACCGAGCACGGACGGCGGCTCTCCCGGCTGTGGGGCGAGTCCGACCTGCTCGTCGCCGAGTGCCTGCGCCACGGCGCCTGGCGCGACCTCGGGCCCGCCGAGATCGCGGCGGTCGCGTCGTCGCTGGTCTACGACAGCCGCCGCGACGACGGCGGCGTGCCGCGCGTCCCCGAGGACGCGGCGGCGGCCGTCGAGCAGACCGTGGCGCTGTGGCACGACCTCGTCGCCGACGAGCAGCGTCACCACCTCGGCCGCACCCGCGAGCCGGACATGGGGTTCGCCTGGCCGGTGCACCGCTGGGTGCGCGGCGACTCGCTCGCGACCGTCCTGGACGGGGCCCGGGCCCACGGCACCGAGCTGTCCGCGGGAGACTTCGTGCGCTGGTGCCGGCAGGTCGTCGACCTGCTCGACCAGATCCGCGCCGTCGCCGGGAGCGGCGACACCGTGGGACGGGCCGCTGCTGACGCGGTCCGCCGCATCCGGCGTGGGGTCGTCGCCGTCGGAGAGGGCTGAGTCGTGGGCGCGCCGGGGGAGCAGCCGACCGTCGGCCCGGGGTCGCCCTGGGCGCGGCCCGGCGGTGACGAGGGTCGGCAGGCCGGCCCGCCCACCACCTACGGGCCGCCCACCGGTTACGGGCCGCCCACCGGCTACGGACCACCGACCGGCTACGGGCAGCCCACCGGCTACGGCCCGCCCACCGGCTACGGGCAGCCCGGGTACGGCGGTCAGCCGGGCTACGGCCCGCCTCCGGGGTACGGCGGTCAGCCGGGCTACGGCCCGCCTCCGGGGTACGGCGGCCCGCCCGGTTACGGGCCGCCCCCGGGGTACGGGAACCAGCCCGGGTACGGCGGCCCGCCGACCGGCTACGGCGCCCCGCCCTCGGGCTACGGCGGCCAGCCCGGCTACCCCGGCCAGCCCCCGGGCTACGGCGGCCAGCCCGGCTTCGGCGCGTTCCCCGGCCCCGGCCGGCCCGGACCCGGCGGCCCCTGGGGTCCCCGCCCGCGCCGGCCGTTCCCCTGGAAGCGGGTCGGCATCGTCGCCGGGATCCTGCTGGTGCTCGTCGTGGTCGTGGTCCTGCTGCTGGCGTTCGTCGTCGGTCCCCGGTTCGCGCGCGTCGAGGTGCTCGACCCCGACGCGGTCGCGCAGGGCGTGACGCGGGTGGTCACCGTCGACTGGCGGCGCCAGATCACGGGCGTCGCGTGCCCCGCTGACCAGGAGGTGCGCACCGGCCTCACCTTCACCTGCCAGGCCACGGTCGACGGGCGGCCGGCGCAGGTGCCGGTCACCGTCCTCGACGCCGTCGGCACCTACGCGGTGGGCCAGCCGCGCTGATGGCCACCCTCGACGACGTCCGCCGCCTCGCGCTGGCCCTGCCGCGCACCGACGAGACGGTCTCGTGGGGGACGGCGCACTGGCAGGTGTCGAAGAAGGGCTTCGTCTGGGAGCGCCCGCTGCGCCGCTCCGACGAGGCCGCTCTGGAGGCCGCGGGCGTCCCGCTGCCCGACGGGGTCGTGCTCGGCGTGCGGGTGGCCGACGTCGGGGTCAAGGAGGCCCTCATCGCTGACGACCCCGATGTCTACTTCACGACCCCGCACTTCGACGGCTTCCCCGCGGTGCTCGTACGCCTCGAGCGGATCGGCGCCGACGAGCTGCGCGAGCTGGTGGAGGACGCGTGGGTCGACCGCGCCCCGAAGACCGTCGCGGCGAAGTGGCTGGCCGAGCAGGGCCGGTAGCCCCGACCAACCCCTACTCGCCCCGCAGCGCCGCGGTGAGCCGGTCGACCGAGCCGGCGAGGTTCCAGCGCTCGGCCAGCGCGGCGAGCCGGTCGGGGTCGACGGGCTCGTGGGGGAGGGCCCGGGGCTCGCCCGTCCAGTCGATGGGGGCGTCGGGCGCCACGCGGACGACCCCGGGGGCGACGGTCAGGTAGTCGGCCGCGCGCACCATCTTCGCGCGCACGGCGGAGGACATCCGGTCGTCGGAGCGGTCGAGGACGGCGCCGATCATGTCCTCCCACGACGAGAACTTCGAGACCACCTGGGCGGCGGTCTTGTCCCCGATGCCGGCGACGCCGGGCAGCCCGTCGGACGGGTCGCCGCGCAGCATCGCCATCTCGGCGTAGGCGGAGCCGGCGCGCGCGACCGGCACGTTGTAGCGCCCCGCGACCTCCTCCGGGCCGTAGAGCTCGTACTTCGACACCCCGCGGGCGATGTAGACGACCCGCACGGACGTCGGCTCGTCGCGCACCAGCTGGAGCAGGTCGCGGTCGCCGCTGACCACCTCGATCGCGTCGCCCGTCTCGGTGGCGCACAGAGTGCCGATGACATCGTCGGCCTCGAAGCCCTCCGCGCCCGCGGTCGGGATCCCGATCGCGGCGAGCACCTCGAGGATGATGTCGACCTGCGGCCCGAGCTCGGGCGGGGCGGCCTCGGCGTCGGGGGCGCCGCCGACGGGGGAGGACGGGTCGCCCGCGGAGGGGTCGACGCGGTGGGCCTTGTAGGACGGCAGCGCGCGCACGCGGAACGCCGGGCGCCAGTCGCGGTCGAGGCACGCCACCACCCCGCCGGGCCGGCGCTCGCGGACCAGCCGGGCGACCATGTCGCAGAACCCGCGCGCGGCGTTCACCGGCGTCCCGTCCTCGGCGGTCAGCGTGGCCGGCACCCCGTAGAACGCGCGGAACCAGAGGCTGGCCGAGTCGAGCAGCATGAGCGGCGCGTCCATGTCCGGGAGCCTCCCACGTGCTCTCCGGGCACGTCCGGGCGCCGAGGGTCACGGGCCTTGACGCGCACCGCGCGGAGGAGTGCCCTGGTGGGCAAGGGTGCGATCCGGGAGCCGCCATGGACGTCGTCGTGGTCGGCGCGGGCCCCACGGGACTCGTCGCCGCCGTCGCCCTCGCGCGGCGCGGGCACCGCGTCGCGCTCGTCGACGACGACGGCGGCCCCACCGGGTCGATCGACGGTGACCGCTGGGCCCGCCGGGGCGTCATGCAGTTCCACCACCCGCACGCCTTCCGCTCCCAGGTGGTGGACGTGCTGCGTACCGAGATCCCCGAGGTCCTGGACGCGCTGCTGGCCCGCGGCGCGGAGCCGGCGGCCCCGAGCGACGGGACGGACCCCGCCCCGACGCGACCCGGAGACCCGCTGCCGCCGGGGACCGGGCTGCGGTGCCGGCGGATGGTCGTCGAGCAGGAGCTGCGCCGCGTCGCCGAGCGCGAGCCGGGCGTGACGCCGGTCCGGGGCCGGGCCGACGCGGTCCTGGACGAGCGCGGGCGGGCGACCGGCGTCCGGGTGGGCGACCGGCGGCTCGACGCCGGGCTCGTCGTCGTCGCCACCGGGCGGGCGGGTCGGCTCGACGACCACCTGCGGGCCCGCGGCGAGTCCGCCGACTGCGGCACCGCCTACGTCTCGCGGCAGTACCGCCTGCGCCCGGGCGCATCACCCGGCCCGATGACCATGCCGATCGGGGCCGTCGCGATGCACGACGGCTACACGGCGATCGCCTTCCCGCACGACGCCGGCACCTTCTCGACCCTGATCGCCCGGCCGCCGGCGGACCACCGGCTGCGCGGGCTGCGCCACGAGCCGGCGTGGGACGCCGCGGTGCGCGCGATCCCGCTGCTCGCCGCCTGGACCGACCCGGAGCGCGCCGTGCCGCTGACCCCGGTGCTGCCGGGCGGCCGGCTGCGCAACACCTACCGGGGCCAGCTCGACGACGAGGGACGTCTGCCGCTGCCCGGGTTCGTGGCCGTGGGCGACGCCGTCTGCACCACGAACCCCGTCGCCGGGCGCGGCATCGCGACGAGCCTGATGCAGGTCGAGCGGCTCGTCGCCCTCGTCGAGGAGCACGGCGACGACCACGCCGCCACCGCGCTGGCCCTCGACGCCTGGTGCGAGGCGGCCATCCGGCCGTGGTTCACCGATCACGTCGCCACCGACGCCGCGCAGAGCGAGCGGTGGGCGGGCCGGGACGTCGACCCGACCCGCCCGCCGACCTCCGACCTGGTCGTGGCGGCGATCGCCGCCGACCCGTCGCTCCTGGCCGTGGCCGGGCCGTACCTGGTCATGGCCGCCCTCCCGGACTCGCTGGCGGCGGTGCACCCGCGCGTGCAGGAGATCTACGCCTCGGGGTGGCGGCCGCCGCCCACCGAGGGCCCGACGCGCGACGAGCTGGCCGCCGTGGTGGCGTCGGCCTCGCCGGACGCGGCCACCGCCTTGGCGTAGCGGCTCCCGGCGGCGAGCAGCACGAGCCCGGCGCCCAGGAACGCGGCGACGCGGGCGAGGCCGTCGAGCGCGGTGAGGTCGAACGTCACGAGCTTGATCACCGCGGCGACGACGAGCACCCCGCCGAGGATGCGCGGCAGCGACGCCTGCAGCCCGCGGGCGAGCAGCACCAGGGCCACCGCCGTCCAGGACACGGTGACCAGCACGTGCCCGACGAGGAACGCGTCCCGGGTGGGCGAGATCAGCAGCGACGCCGAGACGACGGTGCCGGTCGCGCCGTAGAGCCCGACGACGCCGAGGACGCTGACGAGCACGGCGGCGCGGGTGCGGTCGCGCAGGGCGCCGAGGCGGGCGAGCGCGAGCAGCCCGATCCCGGCGACGGCGACGAGCACCAGCGAGGTGGCCAGCGCGCCGGCCAGGTCACCGAGCGAGCCCGAGGTGGCGGTCCCGCCCGGGGCGGTGACGACGAACGGGCTGACGGGGAAGTCGGCGAGGAGGTCCGCGGGGGCGTCCTTGCCCAGCGCGACGAGGCCGCCGACCAGGGCGAGGACGCCACCCGCCACCAGCGGGCCGGGCCGGCGGGCGACGACCGCCACCAGCCCCAGCACCGCGGCCTCGGCAAGCAGCGGCAGGGACACGGGGCCACCGCCGACGGCGATCACCGTGGCGACGAACAGGGCGGCCGTGCCGGCGGCGCCGGCGACGACGGCGAGGGCGCGGTGCCCGGTGGGGGCGGCGGCGCGGTCGAGCGCCACGACGGCGAGGAGCAGGGCGACGGCGACCAGGCCGGCCACGAGCGCGCCGGGCAGGCGGGGCAGGCCGATGCAGACGAGCAGGACGGGCAGCACGGGCGCGCCGAGCAGGGCCGCGGGTGTCGCCCGGCCGGGGGCGCCGACGAGCAGGGCGCTGACGGCGCCGACGACGAGGACCGCGAGGGCCGCGGCCGCGGTGGCACGGTCGTCGGAGGGCGCACCGGCCAGCAGGCGGACCGCCGCCCCGAAGGCGCCGATCGTCGCGGCCGCCGTGGCCACGGCCGCGACCAGGGGCCAGGCCCGGCGCCACGCGACCGCCGCGGCGGCGATCTGCGCGCCGACCAGCAGCGCGACGAGCGTCGCGGTCAGCCCGCCGACCACGAGCGGCGCGGCGAGTCCGCTGGCGACGAGGACGCTGACGGCGAGGCCGCGGTGGCGCCAGCGGTCGGCCAGCGCGAGGCCCCCGGCCGTCACCAGCAGGGCGAGCGGCACGGCGACCGCGACGGGGACGAGGTCGTAGAGCGAGACGGCCGCGGCGACGGCGAGGAAGACGGTGGCGACGCCGGTGGCGACGAGGGCGACGGCGGCGACGGGGGTGTCGCCGTCCTTGCCGCCGACCCCCCGGCGGACCCGGGCGCCGGCGTAGGCGAGCGCGAGGCCCAGGGCGGCGCCACCGGCCACCCGCGCCTCGGGGCTGAACCAGCCGCGCCCGGCGGCGAGCACCAGCAGCAGGACCACGCCGAGCACGGTGATCGCCGCTCCCGTCACGGCCAGCAGCCGCGCCGGCGACCACGCCACGCGCGGGGCGCGGGCGGGCCGGGGCCGCGGCGGGGGCTGCTGGGCCTGCGGCGGGGGCGGCGGGAAGCGCCACGGCCCGGGCCGCCGCGGGTCCGGGCCCCCGGCCGGCGGCGACCACACGCCGGGCGGGGGCCAGGGGGCCGGGCCGCGGGGCGGGGCGGGCTGCGACGGCGGGGTGGTCTCCTCGGTGGCCTGCGCCGACCGCAGCGTCAGCAGGGAGTCGCGGATGCGGTCGATCTCGCGGGTGACACCCGCGAGGTCGTCGCCGAGGCGGGCGACGAGCGCGTCCTGCGGGAGCGGGGTGGTCATGGCACGGAGCCTCCCGGAGCGGGGGCGGCACGCCCAGGGGACATCTACTCAGGTGTCCGCGTGGCGGACCCGGCGAGTGGGCACAGGGCGATCACCAGACCCTCAGACGATGGGAGAACGCATGGGTGACATCAAGGACAAGCTCGACAAGGCCTACGAGGACAAGTCGTTCTCGGAGATCGCCGACGCGCCGGTCGCGGCGCTGCAGGGCGTCAGCGACGACGACGCCCAGAAGCTCAAGGACGCCTTCAACGTGAAGACGATCCGTGAGCTCGGCACCAACAAGTACTTCCTGTGGGCCCAGGCCTTCGCCAAGCTCGCCGAGTGAGACGCGGGACGCGCCCCGGGTCCACCCCGGGGCGCGCCCGTCCGGCGCCGCGCTGACCTAGGCTCGGTGCCCATGAGCAGCACCCCCGCCGCCGCCACCGATCGGGTGGCGGCCCGGCTCGAGCGCGCCCGGTCCGCGGCGCGGCAGGTCGGCGTGGACGCCCTGGTCGTGACACCGGGCCCGGACCTGCAGTACCTCACCGGCGTCGTCAAGCACTCCCACGAGCGGCTCTCGGCGCTGCTCCTGCCGGTCGACGGCGAGCCCGCGTTCGTGGTCCCCACGCTCGAGCGCCCGGGGCTCGCCGGCTCCGCGGTCGAGGCGATGGACGTGCTGACCTGGACCGACGGCGTCGACCCCCACGCGCTCGCGGCGTCGCGCCTCGGCGGGGTGCGGCGCGTCGCGGTCGCCGCCGACATGCCCGCCCTCCACGTCCTCGGCCTGCGCGACGCCCTGCCCGGCGCGGGGATCGAGCTGGCGACGCCGGTGCTGCGCGAGCTGCGGATGCGCAAGGACGACGCCGAGGTGGCCGCGCTGCGGTCCGCGGGCGCGGCCATCGACGCCGTGCACGAGCAGGTCCCGGGGTGGCTGGTCGCCGGGCGCACCGAGGCCGAGGTCGGCGAGGACATCACGCGCGCCATCGTCGAGGCCGGCCACGCCGAGGCCGCGTTCGTCATTGTCGGCTCGGGCCCCAACGGGGCGAGCCCGCACCACGAGGTGTCCGACCGCGTCCTCGGGACCGGCGACGTCGTCGTCGTCGACATCGGCGGGCCGCTGCCCGAGGGCTACCACTCCGACTCCACCCGCACCTACGTCGTGGGGGAGCCGGGCGGCGAGGTCCGCGACGTCTACGCGGTGCTCCAGCGCGCCCAGGCCGCGGCCGTCGACGCGGTCCGCCCGGGCGTCACGGCCGCGAGCATCGACGAGGCGGCGCGCGCGATCATCCGCGACGCCGGCTACGGCGAGTACTTCGTGCACCGCACCGGGCACGGGATCGGCCTCGAGGTGCACGAGGAGCCCTACATCGTCGACGGCAACGACCTGCTCCTCGAGCCGGGCATGGCGTTCAGCATCGAGCCGGGCATCTACTTCCCGGGCCGCTGGGGTGCGCGCATCGAGGACATCGTGGTGGTCACCGGCGATGGCTGCGAGGCGGTCAACCGGCGGCCCCACGACCTGCTCTCGTGCTGACGACCGACCCCGCCGAGCGGAGGGCACGGTCGCTCGACACCTCCGAGCGGAGGGGCCCTTCGCTCGGCACGTGGGGGCGCCTCGCGGGCGCTGTCGTCGCCGGCCTCGCGCTCTACGCCGCGTTCCCGCCGCTGGGGGCCTGGTGGGCGGCGCCGCTCGGGATCGCGCTGCTCGTCGCCGTGGTCGACGGGCGCCGGGTGCGGGCGGCGTTCGGTCTCGGAGTGCTGGTCGGCGTCGCCTACCAGCTGCCCCTGCTGCACTGGACCGGCGAGTACGTCGGCGCCGTGTGGCTGCTGCTGCTCGTGGCGCTGGTGCTCGTCGTGGCCGTGCCCGTCGCGCTGCTGCCGCTGGTGACGCGCCTGCCCGCCGCCCCGCTGTGGGTGGCGGGGGTGTGGGTGGCCGGCGAGGCGCTGATCGAGCGGTGGCCGTTCGCCGGGTTCCCCTGGGCGAAGATCGCGTTCGGTCAGCCCGGCGGCCCGTTCGCGCCGCTGGCCTCGCTCGGCGGCGCGCCGCTGGTGAGCGGGGCCGTCGTGTTCTGCGGCGCCGGGCTGTGGGCACTCGTGCGGGCCCTGCGCGCGCGGCAGCGGCGGGCGGCGGCGGGCGCGCTGGTCGCCGTCCTGCTCGGGCCCACCGCGGGTCTCGCCGCGACGCCGTCGGTGGACGCCGACCCGCCCGGCCCGACGATCACGGTGGCCGCGGTGCAGGGCAACGTGCCGCGCGCGGGCCTGGACTTCAACGCCCAGCGCCGCGCGGTGCTCGACAACCACGTCGTCCAGACCCGCCGGCTCGCCGCCGAGGTGCGCGCCGGGCGGCTCCCGCGACCCGAGCTCGTCATCTGGCCCGAGAACTCCTCGGACATCGACCCCCTGCGCAACGCGGACGCCGGCGCGGAGATCCAGGCGGTGACCGACGAGGTCGGCGTCCCCGTCGTGGTCGGTGCCGTGCTGGCCGGCGCGCGCGCCCCCGACGGCCGGCTGGTGCGGGGCCCGCGGAACGCGGCGATCGTCTGGGCCCCGCGCTCTGGACCGGGCGCGACGTACGTGAAGCGCCACATCCTCCCGTTCGGCGAGTACATCCCACTGCGCGGGATCGCCGCGCAGGTCTCGCCGCTGGTCGACCGCGTCACCGACTTCGAGCCCGGCACCGGAACCGGCGTGCTGCCCGCCGGACCCGCGCGGCTCGGGGTCGTGACCTGCTACGAGGTCGTGTTCGACGACAGCGTCCGCGACGCCGTGCGCGGCGGGGCGGATCTGCTGACCGTGCCCACCAACAACGCGACCTTCGGGTACAGCGACATGACCTACCAGCAGCAGGGCATGTCGCGGCTGCGGGCGATCGAGCACGACCGCGCCGTCGTCATCGCGGCCACCAGCGGCCAGAGCGCGGTGGTCGCGGCGGACGGAACGCTGCAGGCGCGCACGGGCGACCTGTTCACCCCGGGTCTGCTCGTCGAGACGGTGCCGCTGCGCACCACGACGACGCTCGCGACGCGGCTGGGGCCCGGGCCGGAGTGGGTGCTCGTGGCGCTCGGGGTCGGCGCGGTGGTGGTCGGGCTGGTGCAGCGACGGCGATCCCGCGAGCAGGGGCGCGCGTGAGCGGACCGTGCCCCGACGGGTCGGACACGCTGGTCGTCGTCCCCACCTACAACGAGCGCGAGAGCCTGCCCGGGCTGGTGACCCGCCTGTTCGACACCCTGCCCGGCCTGCGGATCCTCGTCGTCGACGACGGCAGCCCCGACGGCACCGGCGCCCTCGCCGACACGCTGGCGGCGGTCGACCCGCGGGTGCGGGTGCACCACCACGCGCCCCGCGCCGGGCTCGGCGCCGCCTACGTCGACGCGTTCGGCCGGGTGCTGGACGGCGCGTTCGGCACCGACGGCGTCGCGTGGATCGTGCAGATGGACGCCGACGGGTCGCACGCCCCGGAGGAGCTGCCGCACCTGCTCGCCGCGGCCGCCGGCGCCGACGTGGTGCTGGGCTCGCGGTACGTGCCCGGCGGCAGGACCGTCGGCTGGGCCGGGCACCGCCGGCTGCTCTCGCGGGCGGGCAACGCGTACTCGCGGCGCGTGCTGTCGCTGCCGCTGCACGACGTCACCGGCGGGTACCGCTGCTTCCGCCGGAGCGCGCTGGCCGGGACGGGGCTGGAGACGGTCGCGTCGGAGGGCTACTGCTTCCAGGTCGACGTCGCGTTCCGGGTGCAGCGGGCGGGGCTGCGGGTGCGCGAGGTGCCGATCACGTTCGTCGAGCGCGAGGCCGGCGAGTCGAAGATGAGCGGCGCCGTGGTGCGCGAGGCGCTGTGGCGGATCACGTCGTGGGGCGTGCGCGACCGGGCCCGGCGCCGGCGCGCGCGCCCACGTCGCGGCTGACGGTCCCGGACACACGGAGGGCCGCCCCGGCACTGCCGGGACGGCCCTGTGTTGCGGGGTCCTGCGCGCTCAGGCGCTCTCGGAGCGGCGCTGCTTCAGCAGGCCGAGACGCTCGTCGAGCAGCTCCTCGAGCTCGGGCACCGAGCGCCGCTCGAGCAGCATGTCCCAGTGGGTGCGCGGCGGCTTGGCCTTCTTCTGCTCCGGCTCGGTGCCGTCGATGCGCTTGCCCTCGTCGCCGTGCAGACGGCACTCCCAGGTCACGGGCGCCTCGGCGTCGTCCGAGAACGGCACCTCGAAGTCGTGGCCCTTGGGGCAGCGGTAGGCGAAGGACCGACGGGGAGCGAGGTCGTGGTCGCGGTCGGTCTCGTAGCTCACGGCCCCGAGACGGCTACCACGGAGGACGCGGTCGGCCATGATCTGGTGTCCTTTCCTCGACTGCGAGTGCACCCGAGGCGCACAGCCGCCGGGCACGGGTGGGTCAACGCCGGACCGTCGTGGTTCGTTCCCGCGACGCCCCGGGTTCACCCTCTCCGTGACCGGACTCACCGGCGTCGGGCCACGGGGTGTGGCTACCCCTCCCACACAACGTCCACACGGCTCGGGTTGTGCCCGTCCGGAATCGTGACGTCGAGGGGCCCTCCTCAGCCCGTCCCGTCGGCGGGCGCGGTCCACGTGCCGCGGGTGACGAGCACGTCGCGCAGCAGGTCCGGACGGTCGGTCATGAGGCCGTCGACGCCGAGGTCGAGCAGGCGGTGCATCTCCGAGGTGCGGTCGACGGTCCACACGTGCACCTCGACGCCCAGGTCGTGGGCGGCGTCGAGCATGGCGCGGTCGATCACGGTGAGGGCGCCGAGGCGCACCGGGAGCTGGGCGAGGTCGCCACGCACCGGCAGCGCGCGGCCCAGCGGGCGGCGCAGCAGGACGGGGGAGACCGCGCGGGCCCGCAGACGGAACGCCGAGCGCGAGGCGATGCCGGTGACCACGCGGTCGCCGAAGCGGGCGCGAACCGCGTCGAGGCGCCGCTCGTCCGTGCTCGCCACGGCCACGCGCTCGGCGACGTCGTCGCGCTCGAGCAGCCGCAGCATCGGCTCGAGGGTGCCGGGCGCCTTGAGGTCGACGTTGAAGCGCGTCGCGGGCAGCGCCTCGAGCACCTCCTCGAGCCGGGGGAGCGGCTCGCGGCCCCGCAGCCGCACGCCGGCCAGGTCCGCCCACGGCATGGTCTTCAGCACCCCGGGGTGCCCGGCGACGCGGCGCAGGGTGGCGTCGTGGTGCACGACGAGCACCCCGTCCGCGGTGGCGTGCACGTCGGTCTCGAGGTGCGTGTAGCCCTCGTCGACGGCCCGGCGGAAGGCCGCCAGGGAGTTCTCCAGCCCCTCGAGGTCGCCGATGTGCCAGCCGCGGTGCGCGAACGCGCGGGGCCTGCGACCGGCCAGGAACGGGTGCGGCGGCCGGGTCACGGGCGACGAGTCTGCCCGCTCCGACCCCACCCCGCGCGCATCGGGACCTGTCCGGGGTGGTCGGTGCGGTGAGGCGCGACCGCTGGCACGTTACGGGGAATCGGCGGGCCACCTTGGGGGTGAGCGTGCACGTGGAGTAGTCTCGGCGATCACACTGGGCTGAGGGGAGCACAAGGTGTCGAAGGGGCGGGGGGGAGAGCCCGCGTGGTGGTCGTCGGGCTCGGTCCCTGACGGCCTCCCGGAGTGGGCCCGGCGGGGACTCGACGAGTCCCCGGGCGAGCTCGCGCCCTCGGCGCCCGCACCCGACGCCGGACGACACCGCCGCCGTCGCGGCGCAGCGGCCCCGGTGGCCGCCGCCGGCGGCGCCTCGAAGCTCAAGGGCTGGGGCATCGCGCTGGTCTCGGTGGCCGCAGCGGCCGCGTCCGTGCCGCTCGCCGTGTCCACCCTCGCCAACTCCGACGACGCCACCGCCCTGCCGCGCGTCGGCACGTTCCCCGTCGTCGCCCCCGGCACCCTTCCGGGCACCACCGCGCCGGGCACGGCCCGTCCTACGGCCCCGGCCGACGCCAGCGTGCTGCCCCCGCTGGAGGACCCGACCGTCGCGCTTGCCGAGCCGCCGCGCACCGTCACCGTCGCGCCCCGCGCGGTCACCCGTGACGCCGAGGCGACGAGCTCGCGCACCAGCCGGACGACCACCAGCACGGCCGACGACGACGAGTCCACCTCGGCGACCCCGCGCGAGGACCCGGACGACGACGACGGCGGCTCGGGTGGGTCGGGCTCCGGCTCCGCCGGCGGCGGCTCGAGCTCCGGCGGTGGCTCCGGCGGTGGCGGCTCGAGCGGCGGGTCGAGCGGCGGGTCGGGCCGCGACTCCGGCGGCGGCTCCGGTGGCTCGGGCGGATCGGGTGGCGGCCTGCTCGGCGGCCTGCTGGGCGGCGCCGGCCGCACGGTCGGTGGCGTCACCAACTCGCTGCTGGGCTGACCCCGCGCTCTGGCGGCACCCGCCCCTCAGGCCCCCGACGGCCGTTCCGGCAGGTCCGGGCGCGTGACGCCGACGCCCAGCGCCGCCGCGTAGAGGTCCCCGTCGCGCCCGATTCGGGCCAGCACGTCGGCGGGGGCGAAGGTCAGGTCACGCACCGCCGTGGCGGCGGCCACCTCGTCCCAGGTCAGCGGCGTCGACACCGTCGGCGCGCCGTGGGCGGCCCGGGCGCGCAGCGAGTACGGCGCAACGGTGGTCTTCGACGGGTTGTTCTGGCTCCAGTCGACGAAGACCTTGCCGCGGCGCCGGTCCTTGGCCATGACCGCGGTGACCGCGCGCGGGGTCTCGCGCGCGAGGTGCTCGGCGACGGCCTTCGCGTAGGCCGACGGGCGGGCGGGGTCCTCGACGCGGATCGCGGCGCTTACCTGCATGCCCTTGCTCCCGCTGACCTTCGGGCAGAGCTCGAGGCCGTCGGCGGCGAGGAGGTCGCGGACGCGCTCGGCGACCCGGGCGCACTCGAGCACGGTGGTGCCCTCGCCCGGGTCGAGGTCGAACACCAGCTCGTCGGGGGGCTGCACGACACCCGCGTCGTCAACGCGCCACTGGGGCACGTGCAGCTCGAGCACCGCGAGGTTGGCCAGGTACACCAGCGTCGCGAGCTCCTCGACCACCACGAACGTCGCCGTGGCCGACCCGCGGCTGCTGCCCGGGGTGGGCACGTCGACCGTGCGCAGCCAGTCCGGGGCCTTGGCGCCGGCGTTCTTCTCGTAGAACGACGGCGCGCCGATGCCGTCGGGGAAGCGGCGCAGGGTCAGCGGCCGGCCCGACAGGTGGGGGAGAAGGGTGTCGGCGACGCGGGCGTAGTAGTCGAGCAGTGACGCCTTCGGGACGCCGGGGTACAGCTCCTTGTCGAGGTTGACGAGCTTCAGCGCGCGGCCGCCGACGTTCACGCGCGGGGCCTGGGCGTCGCGTGGCGGGGCAGGGGTGTCGTGACGCCGCTGGACCAGCCAGTCCTTGCTCTCCGCCCCGCGCTGCGGCTTGAAGAACACGAACCGGCCCGACACCCGCTCCCCGTGCAGGGTCACCGCGACCTCGTCGTCGGACCACTTCTCGGTCTCGTAGCGTCCGGTGTCCCAGATGGTCATCCGCCCGCCGCCGTACTCGCCGCGCGGGATCTCGCCGTGGAAGTCGAGGTACTCCAGCGGGTGGTCCTCGGTGTGCACGGCCATCCGGGGCGCGCCGGGCGCGTCCGGCAGGCCCTTGGGCACCGCCCACGACACGAGCACGCCGTCGCGCTCGAGGCGCACGTCGTAGTGCAGGCGGCGGGCGTGGTGCTCCTGGACGACGAAGCGGTCGCCGCCGGCCGCCCCGACCTCCCCGAACGGCTCGGGGGTCCGCGCCGGGTCGCGCTTGGCGTTGTACTCGGAGAGGTCGGGCATCGCCGGCTATCCCAGGGTGGGGTCGGCGGTGAAGCCGAAGAACGCGAGCATCGCGGCGCCGGCGTCGGGCCCGGACGGGTCGGCGTACGACCCGCCCTCGCGGCCCCCGGACCAGGCGTGGCCCATGCCGTGCACGGTCCACGACTCGGCGAGCACCCGCCCGCCGGGCTCCGACCAGCGCTCGCGGGTCCACGCGCGCCCGTCGTCGACCCGTCCGTCGGTGCGCACGGGCTCGATGCGGCCCGCGCGGGTCAGGGCCGAGCGGACGACGGCCTCGCCGCACGCGGGCGCCACCGTGCGGTCGGCGTCGCCGTGCACGACGACGAGCGGGACAGGGCCGGCGTCGGCGACGGTGCGCGGCGGCGAGGACATGGCCGCGAACGCGGAGCCCACGTCCGACGCGGCGCGGTGGGGCAGGCCCGAGTGCACGCCGGCGCCGCAGAACAGGTCGGGGTAGGACGCGCCCATCACCGCCGCCATGGCGCCCCCGGCGGAGAAGCCGGCGACGGCCACGCGGGCGGGGTCGGCGTCGTGCGCGGCCATCACCTCGCGGGTCACGGCGGCGATCATGCCGGGCTCGCCGGCGTCGCGGGCCTGGTCGCCGGGGCGGAACCAGTTCCAGTACCCCATCGCGTTGGCCGAGCGCGACTGCTCGGGGTAGGCGACGAGCACCCCGGCGGCCTCGGCGGCCTCGTCCATGCCGGTCGCGGCGGCGAACGTCTCGGCGTCCTGGGTGCCGCCGTGCAGCATGACCAGCAGGGGAGCGCCGGCCTGCAGGGTGGTGGGGACGTAGAGGCGGTAGGCCAGGCCCTCGGCCGACCCGCGGGTCACGGCGCCGGGGGCGCGGCCGGTGGGGGAGCCGGTGCGGGGTGTGGGCATGCCGGACATGGAGGGCATGCCAGCCATCGAGGGCATGCTCACCCCACCCGGCAGCCCCCCGCCCAGCCGCTCCTGGATGCGCGCGGTGGCGTCGAGCAGCCGGCCCTCGCGCATCATGCGGCCGACCTCGGACGTGCCGGTGGCCGCGGGCATCGCGCGCAGGGTGTCGCGGATCAGCTTGCCGGTACGGAACACGGTGACCTCCAGGGTCAGACGATGCGGGGACCGAGCGCGGCCTTGACGGCGCGGCTGGCCCGGAAGGCCCCGAGCACCTCGACGGAGGCGATCGTGGCCGTGGCGAGCTCGGGCGGGACGTCGTCGGCGACGGTGGCCAGCCCGAGCACGCGGATGTGCACCTGCTCGCCCCGGTCCCGCAGCGCCTCGAGGTCGTGGCGCGAGAAGTGCTGGGTGCCGAGCACGAGCGTGCGGCGCGCGACCGTGTGCTCGATCGCGGGCCCGCTGGCCGTGAGCTGGTTGCGCACGGCGGTGCGGATGAAGTCGGTGCGGTTGGAGAAGTGCCCTTCCTGCACCAGGAGATCGATGCGGCCGAGGTCGACCGGACCGATGTTGATCGTGATCTTCTCGGTGCGTTCCGCCGGCTCCCCGACCACGATCACCCTCCCTCGACCATCCATGTGGATGGTGCACGGAGGGCGGCACGAGCGCAAGTCACCGCGCTGTTCTCGACACCGCCGGGGTCGGCCTGGGTAGCGTGCCTCGCGTGACCACGACCGCGGCGCCCCCGGACGACGGGCTCGTGGTGGTGGTCAAGCAGGACTGCCCCACGTGCCGGCTGGTGGCCCCGGTGCTGGGCGGGCTGGGCGCGACCGTCTACAGCCAGGACGACCCCGCCTTCCCCGACGGGGTCGCGGTGCGCGACGACACCGCGCTGGAGGCCAGCACCCGCCTCGGCATCGACGTCGTGCCGACCCTGCTGCGCCGCGCGGGCGGCGTCGAGACCGAGCGCGCCGAGGGCTGGGACCGCGAGCGCTGGCGGGCCCTGACCGGCGTCGCCGACCTGGGCGCCGACCTGCCCGACCGGAAGCCCGGCTGCGGGTCGCGCACCCACGATCCCGAGGTGGCCGACGAGCTGCTCGTGCGCGCCCGGGGCCACGAGCTCACCGCCCGTCGCGTCGAGCTCGCGGGCCTCGAGGACGAGGCCGAGGCCCTCTACGACCGCGGCTGGACCGACGGGCTGCCCGTGGTCGCGCCGACCCTGCCGCGGGTGCTGCGGATGCTCGCCGGCACCACGCGCGCGCCCGGCGAGGTGGTCGCCGTCGTGCCCCCGAACCTCGTGCCGGCGACGGTGGAGAAGGTCGCCGTCAACGCGGTGCTGGCGGGCTGCCGCCCCGAGTACCTGCCGGTGGTGCTGGCCGCGGTGGAGGCGGCGTGCACCGCGGAGTTCAACGCCCACGGCCTGCTCGCCACCACCTGGGGCGCGTCGCCCGCGGTGCTCGTGCACGGGCCGGTGGCGCGCCGGATCGGGGTCAACGCGGGCGGCAACGCGCTGGGCCAGGGCACCCGCGCCAACTCGACGATCGGGCGCGCGCTGCAGCTGGTGATCCGCAACGTCGGCGGCGGGCGGCCCGGTGAGGTCGACCGCGCGACGCTCGGGCAGCCCGGCAAGGTCGGGCTGTGCTTCGCCGAGGACGAGGACGGCTCGCCCTGGGAGCCGCTGTCGGTCGCGCGCGGCGTGCCGGCCGGGGCGTCGGCGGTCACGGTCTTCGCCGCCGAGGGCGCCCGCGGCCTCGTCGACCAGCTCTCGCGGACGCCGGAGTCGCTGGCGCGCTCGCTGGCCCGCGGGCTGCAGGGCGTCGGGCACCCCAAGCTCGCGCCCGGGTTCGACGCGGTCCTGGTGCTGGCGCCCGAGCACGTCGCCGTGTTCGCCGGGGCCGGCTGGGACCGCGCGCGGTTCACCACCGAGCTCGATGCGCTGCTCGTGGCGCCGCCCGAGGAGCTGGCGCGGGGCGCCGACGGCATCGAGGAGGGCGTGCCGGAGCCGACCGGGCCGCGCCCGAAGTTCCGCCCCGGCGGGCTCATGGTCGCCGTGGCCGGCGGGGGAGCGGGCAAGTTCTCCACCGTGCTCGGCGGCTGGGTGGGCGGCCGCGGCGGCAGCACCCCCGTCACCCGCGTCATCGAGGAGGCCTGAGTGATCGTCTCGACCGTTGTGCTGGACCCGACCGACGAGTCCCGTCCCGCCGCCCGCACCGTGGGGCCGCGTCCCGTGGACCTCGCGGGGCGCACCGTGGGGCTGCTCGACATCGCCAAGCCGCGCGGCGAGGTGTTCCTCGACCGGCTCGCCGAGCTGCTCGCCGAGCGCGGGGTGACCGTGCGCCGCTACGCCAAGCCGACGTTCACGCGGCCGCTGCCCGCCGACCTGCGCGCGGAGATCGCCGCCGAGTGCGACGTGGTGATCGAGGCCCTCGCCGATTGAGGCTCGTGCACGTCGTGCAGTGTGCACGACCTCGCCGCCCTCGAGGCCGACGGCGTGACGGCCACCTTCGTCGCGTCGACCGAGTTCGTCAGCGCGACCGACGCGCAGGCCCGGGCGCTGGGCTTCGCCGCGGTGCCCGCGGTCTACGTCGCGCACCCGATCCAGGACCGCACCGACGCGGAGATGGCCGCGCTCGCCGACGACGCGCTGCCGCGGGTCCTCGCGGCGGTCACGGCGGGTCCTCCGACCGGCTGACGCGGGGTCCCCACGGGCGCCTCGTCGCCCTCGGGTGGCCCAACCCACCCCCGAAGGGCGTCGCTCCCGGCTCACAGTGGGCATACGCTGCCCGCCGTAACCGGGAGGAGGCACCCACATGACGGTCGGCGCGGACGTCGCGGTCGCGCACCAGGAGGCGGTGGACGCCGTGCGGCGCGGGCTCGCCGAGCTCCCGCCGGGCGCCCCGGTGCGGCTGCGCAAGAAGACGTCGAACCTGTTCCGCTTCCGCGGGGGCGAGGGCGGCCTGTCCGTCGACGGGCTCGACCGCGTGCTGTCGGTCGACCCGGAGGCGCGCACCGCGGACGTCCAGGGGATGACCACCTACGAGGACCTCGTGGCGGCGACGCTGCCGCACGGGCTGATGCCGCTCGTGGTCCCGCAGCTCAAGACCATCACCCTCGGCGGCGCGGTCGTCGGGCTCGGCATCGAGTCGACGTCGTTCCGCGACGGCCTGCCGCACGAGTCCGTGCTCGAGGCCGACGTGCTCACCGGCACCGGTGAGATCCTCTCGACCGCCGATCACCCCGATCTGCTCTCCGGCCTCCCGAACTCCTACGGCACGCTCGGGTACGCGCTGCGGCTGCGCATCGAGCTCGCGCCGGTGAAGCCCTTCGTGCGGCTGCGCCACGTGCGCTTCGACAGCGCCGACGAGACCGCGAAGGCCCTGGCCGAGGTCACGGCGACCCGCGAGTGGGCGGGGGAGCGGGTCGACTTCTGCGACGGCACCGTCTTCTCCGCCGACGAGCACTACCTGACCCTCGGCGAGATGGTCGACGAGGCGCCCTACCTGTCGGACTACACCGGCCAGGGGATCTACTACCGGTCGATCCAGGACCGGGACACCGACTTCCTGACCATCCACGACTACCTGTGGCGCTGGGACACCGACTGGTTCTGGTGCTCGCGCGCCCTCGGCGTCCAGCACCCGGTGGTGCGCCGGCTCTGGCCGTCGCGCTACCGCCGCTCCGACGTCTACCGCCGGCTCGTGGCGCTGGACCGCCGGGTCGGGCTGTCGCAGGCGGTCGCGCGCCGCAGCGGCGCCGCGGGCGTCGAGCCGATCATCCAGGACGTCGAGGTGCCGGTGGAGCGCCTGCCGGAGTTCCTCGCGTTCTTCCACGACGAGATCGGCATCAGCCCGGTCTGGCTGTGCCCGCTGCGCCAGCGCGACCGGCGCACGTGGCCGCTCTACCCCCTCGACCCCGACGCGACCTACGTCAACGTCGGGTTCTGGTCGGACGCCGAGCTCGCCCCGGGCCAGGCGCCGGACCACCACAACCGCCGCATCGAGCAGGTGCTGCTCTCGATGGACGGGCACAAGTCGCTGTACTCCACGGCGAGCTATCCGCGCGACGAGTTCGACGCGCTCTACGGAGGGGCGGCGTACCGGGAGCTGAAGGCCCGCTACGACCCGGACGGACGCCTCCCCGATCTCTACACGAAGACCGTGACGGGCTGAGGAGGTCCGACGTGCAGGTCGCCGAGATGTTCCGACCGGTCCTGGGGGACGAGGCCCCCATCGCCATCCGCGCCTACGACGGCAGCGCCTCGAAGCCGGCGGGCGCCGAGCCCGTCGCCACCATCGACGTGCGCAGCGAGACGGCCCTGGCCTACCTGGCCGGCTCGCCGAACTCGCTGGGTCTCGCCCGGGCCTTCGTGTCCGGGCACCTCGACGTCGACGGTGACATCTACGAGGCGCTGACCGCGATCAGCGAGCTCACCGTGTCCGACGTACCGCCCTCGACGCTGCTCAAGGTGGCCGCGCGCCTGGCGCCGGTGCGCCTGCGCCACCGCGTCGCGCCACCACCCGAGGAGCACCGCCAGTCCGGCCGGCGGCACTCCAAGCGGCGCGACTCGACGGCGATCGAGCACCACTACGACGTGTCGAACCGCTTCTACGAGATGGTCCTCGGGCCGTCGATGACCTACACGTGTGCGGTCTACCCCTCGGCGGGCGCCACGCTCGAGGAGGCGCAGGACACCAAGCACGAGCTGGTCGCGCAGAAGCTGGCGCTGGAGCCGGGCATGCGCCTGCTCGACGTCGGCTGCGGCTGGGGCCAGATGGCGATGCACGCCGCCGAGCACCACGGGGTGCAGGCGCTCGGCGTGACGCTCTCGCGCGACCAGGCGCTGTGGGCGCAGAAGGAGGTCGCACGCCGGGGTCTGGGCGACCGCGTGGAGATCCGCCACGCCGACTACCGCGACGTCACCGAGGACGGGTTCGACGCGATCAGCTCGATCGGGCTCACCGAGCACATCGGGCGGCGCAACGTCCCGTCGTACTTCCGGGCGCTCTACGGCAAGCTCCGCCCGGGCGGCCGGCTGCTCAACCACTGCATCACCCGGCCCGACCACCTCCACCGCGCGGCGGCGGACCCGTTCATCGACCGCTACGTCTTCCCCGACGGCGAGCTGCTGCCGATCGGTTGGCTGATCTCGCAGATGAACGCCGCGGGCTTCGAGATCCGGCACGAGGAGAACCTGCGCGAGCACTACGCGCGGACGCTCGCGGACTGGTCGGCCAACCTCGAGGCGCACTGGGACGAGTGCGTCGCGGAGGCGGGGGAGGGCCGCGCCCGGGTGTGGCGGCTCTACATGCCGGCGTGCCAGGTGGGCTTCGACGTCAACAACATCCAGCTCCACCAGGTGCTGGGGGTCAAGCTCGGCCCCGACGCCCGGTCCGGGTTCCCGCTGCGTCCGGCGTTCTGACCCGCACGCCGGCCAGGCCCCGCGGCGGGGTGTCGTCGGGGCCTGGCGCGTCGGCCGGGTCGCCCAGCACGCCGCGCAGCTTCGCGACGGCGCGGTGCTGGGCGACCCGCACCGCGCCGGGCGTGGAGCCAACGGCGAGCGCGGTCTCCTCGGCAGACAGGCCCACCACCACCCGCAGCACGAGGATCTCGCGCTGCTTGGCCGGCAGCTGCGAGAGCAGGGCGCGCATCTCGACGCTCGCCGACATCTCCAGCGCGTGCTGCTCGGGGCCGGCCATGTCGGCGAACCCCTCGGGCACCTCGTCGGTGGGGTCCGAGCGGTCGCGCCCGGCGTGGCGGTGGGCGTCGACGACCTTGTGCGCGGCGATGCCGTAGACGAAGGCGAGGAACGGTTTGCCCTGGTCGGTGTAGGTCGGCAGCGACTTGAGCACCGCCAGGCACACCTCCTGGGCCACGTCGTCGGCGGCCACGCCGGCGCGGTCGCTGCCGAGCCGGGCGCGGCAGTAGCGGACGACCAGGGGGCGCAGGATCACCAGCAGCTGGTTGAGCGCGGCGCGGTCGTCGTCGAGCACCGCCGCGACCAGCCGGTCGATCTCGTCGGACTCGTCGGTCACGACGCGGCCTGCCGTTGTCGTCGCCGGTGCTCCCGTCGACGCGGTGCCCCCACCGCATCGTCTCCGCCCACTGCCGATCCCCCCACGCGACCCGTTCCGGGACCCTCGCTCGGCCCGGCACCCACGGTCATCCACTGTGCGTGATCGGGTCCGTCACTCCGCGGAGACGATTCTCGCGGTCCCGCGACCCGGTCGTGATCCCACCGTGCTCGATCCGTCGTCACGGGGAAAGGCGCGCGCGGTCGGCGGCGCGACTGTCCGGCAAGCGGCCAGATGGTCGTGCACGATTCAACGAGCGGGTGCCGTCAATGGTCGAACCGAGCCGACGAGCGGATCTCGATCACCGGGGTGGAGCAGGGGATGTGCGGTGCGCCGGGGGCAGGACGGCGTCGGTCATGGCCTGGCCCACCCAGTCCTCGTAGGCCTCGCCGCTCCACCCGCGGGTGACGGTGAGCAGGTGCCAGACCTCGGCGCTGTTGAGGGTCCAGAGGCGGTCGCGGGCGGTCTCGTGGTCGAGTCCGGGGGAGAGGGCGCCGAGCTCGACCAGGCGGCGCACGACCATCCCGGTACCCACCAGGCGCTCCTGGTCGGTGGTGGCGCGCATCGCGACGAGGTCCGCGTCGCCGGCCAGGGCGCCCGCGCCGATCTGCACCGCCAGCGCGCCCACGCGGTCGAGCAGCGAGCGACCCAGGCGCGCGTAGCCCCGCAGGAAGGCGCCGGGGTCCGGCTCGGCGTAGAGCGCGCGCACCTCGGGGCGCTCGGCCAGGGGCACGTCGGCGTCGTCGCCGGCGAGCACGAGGTCGTAGCCCTCCTTGAGCAGGGCGGCCTTGGTGCCGAAGCCGTTGTAGACCGTCTGCGCGGACACGCCGGCCGCCCGGGCCACGGCGGCCACGGACGTCGTCGCGTACCCGTGGGCGACGAACTGCTCGACCGCGACGCGGGCGATCTGCTGGCGGGTCCGGGCGGCCTGGCGCTCGCGGCTCGAGGCGTCGTACCGGCGGCGGCCGTCCATGATTTCGTTTGACTCCTGCTCAATCGGGTTTAGCATAACTCTATCCGATTTTCGTCGAGGGGGAGTACCGCTCGTGAGCACCGAGATCCTGGCCGCCGACCGTCCGCGCACCGACGCCGTGGGGTGGCGCCGCTGGCACCTGGTCGGCCTGACGGCGCTCACGGCCTACTCGGCGGCGCTGGGGTGGCAGGCCCAGGCGGCGTCGTACCCGCTGTTCCGCGTCGTGCCGGAGAGCGACTTCCTCGAGTACCACGCGGCCTACAACGCGGCGATCCCGTTCGCGGTGATCGTGCCCGGTTTCGTGGGCTTCCTGGCGGCCGCGGCGTTCCCGTGGACGCGACCGGCGGACGTGCCGCGCGGGCTCGCCGGCGTCGTCGCGGCGAGCGGGGTCGGCGCGCTGGTGTCGACGGTGGCGTGGGCGATCCCGCGGCACGCCCGGCTCGACCGCATCGGACAGGACGCGGCGACCATCGACAGCCTGCTGGACGCGAACCTGCTGCGGTCGGCGCTGCTCACGGCGGGTACGGCGGCGCTGGCGGTCGCGACGGCACGGTCCGGGCGCCTCTCGCCCACTGTCGGCACCGTCAGCTCGATCCGATAATCGACATTATGTCATTACGGATGGCGGAGAGCCTCTCCCGCGCTCGTGCCGTCGAAGTCAGACTTCTCGGCATGAAGTACACCGTCTCGGTCGAGATCGCGCTGCCGCGGGAGCGGGTGGCCCCGTTGCTCGCCGACCCCGCGCACCTGCCGATGTGGCTGCGAGGCCTGGTGGTGCACGAGCCCATCCGTGGTGAGCACGGGCAGGTCGGCACCGAGTCGCGCGTCGTGCTGTGGACGGGCCAGCAGACGATGGAGGCCACCGAGATCATCACGCGCCGGGAACCGGCGGACCTGCACGCGATCCCGCGGGACAGCGTGGTCCACTTCGAGCGCGAGATCGTCGCCGAGGGCATGTGGAGCGCCGCGCGGGAGCGGCTGACCGAGGCCGGCCCGGGGACGACGCTCTGGGCGAGCGAGAACGAGTACCGGTTCGGCGGCGTGATGCGGCTGGTGGCCCCGTTGATGCGCGGTGTCTTCCGCAAGCAGTCGCTCCGGCACATGCAGGACTTCAAGGCGTTCGCCGAGCACGGGACGGACGTCCGCGATGCGCAGGGCTGAACCCTCGTCGCGCCTCTCCCCTGGGTTCATCGTGCCCGGCGGATTCCCACGGGCGTGCTGACGAAGATCCCGAGGCACGCGATCCCGGCCCCGCGGACCGCCCCCTCGAGCGCGTCGGCCCACAGCTCGTCGCCGTCCCGGCGCCGGGCGCCCAGGCGCTCCCACACGAAGACACAGGACCCGGGGCCCGCGTCGGTGGCGAGCTCGTCGGCCAGGCCCGCGAGCACGGTCTGCAGACCGTCGACCAGCTCCGGGTCGGGCCGTGGCGGGGAGTCCTCGATGGGCATGATGACCGGCGCCTGCCTCCGATCGCCGTCGACGAGGACGAGCCACAGGCACCGGTCCTGGGCGGCGGGGCGATGAGCGCGTCGACACGGTCGTGCACGTCGGCGGCGGTGAGCAGGGGCTGCGCGAGTTCGGGAGAGAGCGTCACCCCGATGACTGTGGCCACCTCGACGCGGCCGTGGTGGCGGTTTCGGCGAACCGGTCAGTCGCGTCGACGTCAGCTGCGCGGGGCGTCCCCCGCCTCACGCGGTGATCGAAGTGCCGATACGGACACTCAACGTCTGCGACGCCACTTCGCTGACACTCACACCCGACGGAGCTGGTCGACCAGCAGGACGGCGAAGACCGCGGACGACGGGTCGAGGTCGTCGGGCAGCTCCGCCAGGCGCCCGTCGCGGACCCACCACGGCGTCCCGATCTCGTCGAGCAGGGTCACCTGGGACACCTGCGCGGCGGCGGGACGGTGGCGCAGCCGCAGGGCGGGCCCGCGGGCCGGGCGCACCGTCCAGTCCACCGGCGCGCCCGCGGGGTCGGCGCCCGGGGGCCGGGCGGCGTCGGCCCGGGCCACCGTGTAGCCCTCGTCGTCGACCAGCGCGTACCACTCGGGCTCCGCCGCGTCCGGCCCACCGTGGAGCAGCAGGTCGTGCCCGCCGAGGCGCACGGTCACGTGCGGCGCCCGGTCGTCGCGGCGCAGCGCCACGACCTCGCCCTCGCCGACGTCCTCGACCTCGATGCGGCCGCGCTCGTGCCCGCGCGTCGACCACGTCACCGTGACGCGCCGGCCCGCGCCGTAGACCGACATGTCGTCGCCCGGGCCCCGCCCGGCCGCCGTGCCGACGAGGAACAGGGCGACACCGGCGACGGCGATCGTCAGGACGACGAGCGCGAGGAGCGCCAGCACGACGGTGTTCGGTGGGTCCTCCCCCACGCGCACGCCGAGGCCGATCACCGCCGCCCCGAGCACTCCCGACACCGCGGCCCACACGAAGCCCGCGCGGGCCCGGACCAGGAACGGGACCGGCACCCACACGGGGCGCGGCGGTCGGAGACGGGACGGGACGGCCACGCCACGATCGTGCCTGTCGTGACGCCGCGTGACAAACCTGGCGCCCGGTCAGGTGATAGAACACGGTCAGCCACCCGACGCCTGGTACGCACCGTCACGAACGCAGCCGACCCAGCAACGGGATCGCCGCGATCTTCTCCTCGGTCAGCTGGTCCCAGTCGATGCGCCCGGGGTGCCGGGCCTCGCGGGTGCAGGTGACGACGCGGTCGGCGGTGACGAGCAGGTCGAGGCGCACGTCGTGGTCGGTCACCGGGATGTCCCCCGGCGCCACGATCTGCTGCTCGTGGACGGTCGTCACCACCGGCGTGCCCGGCGCCACGAGGCCGGCCTGGCTCGCGACCGCGAACTCCAGGTCGCTGAACCCGCCGCCCTTGCCCAGGCGCGCGCCGTCCTCGGCGACGGCGACGCAGCCGGTGACGACGAGGTCGACGGGCTCGAGGTCCTCGACGGCGACCGTGCGCGCGGACGCGGCGGCCCCCTTGATCGACGACGCCTTGCGGGGCGTGTCGGCCAGGTGCGCAGGGTCGAGCAGGAAGAACGGCTGCTCCTCGGCGAGGCGCGGGACGGCCATGTACACGGTCTTGCCGTCCTCGAGCGCGCGCTGGCGCACCGGCCACTGCGCGGCGTCGGGGTTGCACTTCAGCGTCCGGGCCCGCTGCCACACCGCGGTCCCCCGCAGCCGCTCGGCGGCCGCCTCGGCGCCGACGACGTTCGGGATGCGCCCGTGTGCGCCCGGGAACCGCGCGATCTTCCCCTCCCGCAGCGCGTCCCAGATGCGCTGGCGGATCGCCGCCTTGGCCTCGTTGACCTCCGCCGGTCCGCCCGCGTCCGCGTCGTGTCGTCGTCCCCGTGCCACGGCCGGCACGATACGAGGCCTTATTGACAAATATTCTTGTCAATGTTTTCGTGGGTCCCGTGCTCGACGTGGACGTGATCGACGAACCGGCCGCCGCCGCGGCGGCGCTGGACCCCCTGCGGGCGCGCCTGCTGGCCGCCCTCGCCGAGCCCGGCTCGGCCTCGACGCTGGCCGCCCAGGTCGGCCTCACCCGCCAGAAGGTCAACTACCACCTCCGCACGCTGGAGGAGCACGGGCTGGTCCGCGAGGTCGGGCGGCGCGCCAAGCGCGGGCTCACCGAGCGGGTCCTCGAGGCCTCGGCGGCCTCGTACCTCGTCTCCCCCGCCGCGCTCGGCGAGGCCGCCAGCGATCCCGCCCGGGTCTCCGACCGCCTCTCCGCGCGCTACCTGCTCGCCCTGGCGGGGCGCGTGGTGCGCGAGGTCGGCGACCTCGCCCGCCGCGCCGACGCCCAGGACAAGCGCCTGGCCACCCTTGCGATCGACACCGAGATCGCGTTCGCCTCCGCCGCCGAGCGGGCCGCCTTCGCCGACGAGCTCGGCGCCGCGGTCCGCGACCTCGCCGCCCGGTACCACGCGCCGGGCGGCCGTCCCCACCGTCTCGTCGTCGGTGCGCACCCCGTGCCCGTGACCCCGTCCGAGGAGGACTCATGAGCAAGCCCGACCCCCGCACCGTCGACCTCGAGGTCACGGTGCCCGGCACCCCCGACCAGGTGTGGGACGCCATCGCCACCGGCCCCGGCATCAGCTCCTGGCTGCACCCCACCCGCGTCGACGAGCACGTCGGCGGCGCCTTCGGCTTCGACATGGGCGGCTCCGCCGAGGACGCCCACGCGGCGCCGCAGGGCACGGTCACCGCCTACGACGCCCCGGCCCGCTTCGCCACCGAGGCCCCGTGGTCGACCGCCGGCGAGACGACCACGCTCGCCACCGAGTGGCTCGTCGCCGCCCGCGACGAGGCCAGCTGCACCGTGCGCATGGTGATGAGCGGCTTCGGCCCCGGCGACGACTGGGACGACGAGGTCGAGGCGCTGCGCGAGGGCATGGCCGCCGCGCTGGAGACCCTGCGGCTCTACCTCACGCACTTCGCCGGCCGCCGGCCCGCCGTGGTCGACGCCGGCGCCCGGCGGGGCGGCCCCCAGCCCGCGGCGTGGACCGACCTGCTCGAGGTCACCGGCCTGGCCGGGGCACGCCCCGGCGACCGCGTCGTGCTCGCCGGCACCCCCGAGCTCGCCGGCACCGTCGAGGTCCTCTCCCCCGGGCTCCACCGCAGCGACGTCGTGCTGCTCGCCGAGGCGCCCGCACCCGGGATCGCCGACATCGGCACCGCCGGCGCGGACGCCCGCGCCACCGTGCACCTCGTGCTCTTCGACGCCCCCGGCACCGACGCCGCCGCCGTCGCCGACCGCGAACGGCCCCGCTGGCAGGCCTGGTTCGCCGGCCTCCCGACCGCGGAGGCCCACCGGTGACCCGCACCCGCGCACGGCTCGCGCTGGCCGTGCTCACGCTGCCCGCCCTGCTCGTGTCCCTCGACCTGTCCGTGCTGCTCGTGGCCCTGCCAAGGCTCTCCGAGGAGCTCGGCGCCGACGCCGCGCAGCAACTGTGGATCACCGACGTGTACGGCTTCCTCGTCGCCGGCTTCCTCGTCACGATGGGCACGCTCGGCGATCGGATCGGCCGCCGCCGTCTGCTGCTGGCCGGGGCCGTGGCCTTCGGGGTGGCGTCGCTGGCCGCGGCGTTCGCGCCGACCCCGGAGCTGCTCATCGCCGCCCGCGCCGCGCTCGGGATCGCCGGCGCGACGCTCATGCCCTCGGCCCTCGCGCTGGTCACCGAGCTGTTCCCGGAGCCCCGCGCGCAGGGCACCGCGATCGCCACCGTGTTCTCCGCGATCATGGCGGGCGGCGCGCTCGGGCCGGCCGTCGGCGGCCTGCTGCTCGCACACTTCTGGTGGGGCTCGGTGTTCCTGCCCGGCGTCGCGGTGATGGTCCTGCTCCTGGTGGCGGGCCCGCGCCTGCTGCCCGCGGGCCGGGGCACCGGTCAGGGCCGCCTCGATCCGCTGTCGGTCGCGCTGTCGCTGCTCGCGCTGCTCCCGGTCGTCTACGGCGTCAAGGAGCTGGCCCGCGGGGACGTCGGCGTGCTGCCTCTGGTCGCGCTCGGCGCCGGGGTCCTCGCCGGGGTCGCGTTCGTGGTCCGCCAGCGCCGCCTGACCCGCCCGCTGCTCGACCTCGCGCTGTTCGCCCGCCCGGCCCTGCGCGGCGCGCTGCTGGTGATGCTGCTCGGCGGGGTGGTCATGGGCGGGGTGTTCCTCGTCGTCACCCAGTACCTGCAGCTCGTCGTGGGCCTCTCCCCGCTCGCGGCCGGGCTCGCGACGCTGCCGGGCACCCTCGCGATGCTGGCCGGGGTGATGGCCGGCCCGCCGCTCGCGGCGCGCGTGCGCCCGGCCGCCGTGATCGCCGGCGGCATGCTCCTCGCGGCCGCGGGCCTCGCCGCCGTCGCGCTCGTCGGGGGCGGTGCGCCGGTCGCGCTCGTCGCCGCCTTCACCGTGGCGCTGCTCGGGATGGGCCTGGCCGGCGGGCTCGGGGTCGGCCTCGTGCTCGGCGCGGCGCCGCCGGAGCAGGCCGGGTCGGCGTCGTCGCTGTCGGAGACCGTCCAGGAGCTGGGCATGGCCGCGGGCCTCGCGGGCGTCGGCAGCCTCGCCGTCGCCGTGTACCGGGCGCTCGTGCCCGCCGACGTCCCGCCCGCGGCGCGCGACAGCCTCGCCGGCGCCCACGCCGTCGGCGACCCGGGGGTGCTCGCCGCCGCCCAGCAGGCGTTCTCCGGGACCGTCGGCGTCGTGGCCGGCGTCGCCGCCCTACTGCTCGTGGGCGTCGCCGCCCTCGCCGTCGCCACCCTGCGCCACGTGCCCCGCACGGGGGCGAGCGCGCCGAGCGAGCCCGTCGCCGCCTGAGGGGTTCTAGAGCACGGCCTGCCGCCACCGCCCGGGCGGCAGGCCGTGCTCGGCGCGGAAGCGCCGGACGAAGTAGCCCGTGTCGCGGAAGCCGACGCGGGCGGCGACGGCGGCGACGGTCAGGTCGGTGTCGTGCAGGAGCCGGCGGGCCTCGCGCAGGCGCCGCTCGGTGATCCACTGCTGGACGGTGCGGCCGGTCCGCCGGCCCACCACCGTCGTCACGTGCCCCGGGGTCAGCCCCACCGCGCCGGCGACGTCGCGCAGCGACAGCGGCTCGCGGAACCGCTGCTCGACGACGTCGAACACCCCCGCGAGCAGGGGCTCGTCGCGGTCACGCAGCTCCTCGGTGACCACCGCGTCGAGGCGGGTGAGCCCGACGAGCAGCAGCGTCAGGTGCGCGCGGACGGCCGCGGCCGCGCCCTCCCGGCGCTCGCGCAGCTCGGTCTCCAGCGCCCGGACGTGCTCCAGCCACCGGCCCCGCTCCCCCGCCGGCACCGTGAAGCGCTGCCCGCCCGCCCGGCCGCGCCCGACGAGCGGGGCGAGCAGCGGGTGCGAGCGCCACGACACCAGCGAGGCCGTCGAGCCGGGGTCGACGACGTCGACGGGGAAGAACACGGTCCACAGGTCGACGTCGGCGAGGTCCCAGGCGCCGGGGCCGACCACCGCCCCGGGCGCCACGACCACGATGTCACCGGCGGCCAGCGGGACGTCCCGGTCGTCGATGCGGACCACGCCGCGCCCGGCCTCGACGAGCAGCAGCACGAGGAAGTCGTGCGCGTGGACGCCGGGTGGGCGTTCGGCGGCGGGCGGCACCCGGTGGGCCACGGTCACGTCGAGCCCGTCGGGCGAGCGGGGGTAGCCGACGAGCGGTACCTGGACGTCGGCGGCACCCGAAGAACGTCCCATGGTCGGCGAGTGTGGTCCCTTGTCCCGGCCTCCACCAGCGCCGACCGTGAGGACCGGAACCGAACCCCGTCCCACGAGGAGAACCCCGTGAGTCAGCCCGACCCGGCACGGCCCTTCCTGCCCGCGATGAGCCGCGACGCGCTGCTGCCGTACTACGACGCGTTCAGCCGCCTGCTCGGCGCCGGGCCCGCCCACGCCCGCCTCGTCGCGCAGGCCGACCCGCCGCCGGACGGACGCGTGCTGGAGATCGGCTGCGGCACCGGCAACGTCCTCGCGCGGATGGCCCGCGCCCGGCCCGACGTCGCGCTCACCGGCCTCGACCCCGACGCCGCGGCGCTGGAGCGTGCGCGGGCCAAGCTCCCCGTCGGCGTGCGGCTCGAGCGGGGCTACGCCGACGCCCTGCCGCTGCCCGACGGCTCCGTGGACCGGGTGCTCTCGGCGCTGATGCTCCACCACATGCCCCCGGACGAGCAGGCGGGCGCGCTGCGCGAGGTGCGCCGGGTGCTGGCGCCGGGTGGCTCGCTGCACCTCGTGGACCTCGAGACCGGCGGGCCCCACAGCCTGCTCGCGCGCGGCGCCGGCGCGCTGCTGCGCCTCGTGGGCCGGAGCGGCGGCGGCGAGGGACACGGGCACGGGCACGCGCATGGGCACGACGCACCGCGGCCCCACCTCGCGGCCGCGGACGATCTCCTCGCCCTGCTGCGCGACGCCGGGCTGGTCGACGCCGTCGTGGTGGGACGCCGACGCTGGGTGCTCGGCACCCTCGTCTTCTACCGCGCGTCGGTGCCGGGTCCCGAAGGCGTCTAGGTGGGGACGCGTGGTCGTCCGCCGAGGCGTGGTGTCTGGTCGGGGTCGATCCAGGGTGGGGGTGTGAACCAGGGCAGGCCGTCGATCATCTCGAGCTGCCAGTGGTCGTGGTGGATGACGAGGTGGTGGTGCTGGCAGAGCAGCACCATGTTGTGCAGGTCGGTGTCGCCGCCGTCGAGCCAGTGGTGGATGTGGTGGGCGTGGCAGCGGCGGGGTGGTCGGGTGCAGCCGGGGAAGGCGCAGCCCCCGTCGCGCAGGTTGAGGGCGCGGCGGATGGCGTCGGTGGCGGTGCGCGCCAGACGTCCGACGTCGAGGGGTTCGGACTTCGTGCCGAGGACGATGGGGATGATCTGGGCGTCGCAGGCCCACCGGCGGACGGTGGCGGCGTCGGCGAGGTGCCCGGAGTCCAGCGTGCCGTGCCCGACGGCGGCCTGGAGCCAGCGGTGATCCATCGTGATGGTCAGCAGCGGCCGGCCCATCGAGCGCGGCGCCCGGCGCCGCAGCGCGGCCGGCGGCTCGGACGTGCGCGGGGCGGGGATCAGCGCGTCCTCGACCTCCGGCTCGGAGTCAGCGGCCTCAGGCTGTGGCTCGCTGGTGTCGTCGTCGGCGAGGATGCCGCCGGCACCTTGCGCGCCGAGCACGAACTCGACCAGCGCCCCCGCTTGGCGGTTCCCCAGCGACCGGTCGTCGTCCGGGCCGGCCGGGGTGGAGGCGGCGTCGAAGCCCTCGCGGACGATCTCGGCGTTCACCGTCCCGCGGAAGGTGGCGGTCATCCGCAGCGTCCCGTCGCGCCGCGAAGAGATCAGCAGCTCATCGTCCCGCTCGTCGCGCGGGTCCGGGGCGGCCCCGTCGCGATCCAGATACGCCAGCATCCGCGCCGCCGCCTTCGCCAGCGCGTCGGGCGACAACTGGGTCGCCTTTTCGGCCAGCGTGGCCTCCGCCCACACCCAGTCCGCCGGATCGAGATCCTCGACCTTGTCCAACCGCGCCATGGTCCGCCGGATCACCGCCACATGACCCGACCCGATCTCCCCACCCGCGTAGACGGTGGCCGTACACGGCAGCCGCGGCGGCAAGGGCTCACCGGACAGGGCGAGCTGCGGGACCAGGTCCGCGGTCTCGTCGACCAGCCGGTCCGCGTCACGGCGGTTGACCCGGCCCAGGTCCTGCAGCAGGCGCTCGGTGAACCGATCCCCGGTCTGGCGCGCCACCCCCAGGCGCTGCAGGTCGGCGATGCCCTCGAGCAACCGGTACTGAGCGGCGTGCAGCGCGGTGATGCCGTCCCGGACCCGGTCGAGCGCCTCCCGCTCGACCGACCCGACGACCCCACCTTCGCTCATGTGTTCGAAGGTAGACCCGACCCCCGACAGTCCCGCCCATTAGCGAGAACCGGGCTCAGGTCCCGGTCTGCGAGAAGTGCATGGTGTCCTTCGGGGCGCTGAAGGTCGCGCCCCAGGTCCAGCCGATGGCCGCGAACGCCTCGGTGACCACGTCGCCCTGGGCGATCATGCCGGGCCGCCGCCAGGAGCGGTCGGTGTAGGCCGAGGCCAGCTCCGGGACGACGAGGCCGTCGCGGCGCTCGAGCGGGTTCTGGAACGGGTTGACGTCGATCGCCAGGCCGGAGGCGTGCGCGGAGAACCGGGTCTGGCCCGTGGCCGCGCGGCAGGCGAAGGCGGCGGTGCCGTTGCCACGCCCGGTGGGCAGGGCGGTGAGGTCCTCGGGCTTCGCCAGACGCATCGCCTCGATCGGGAAGCGCGCGGCGAAGAGCTTCCGGAACACGCCGACCACCGGCTCGGCGACGTCGTCGCGCACGATCATCTCGCCGGTGTGGGTCCGATCGTCGAAGCCCCAGAACGACATCCGCAGGTAGCGCAGGCGCTCCGGCGGCACCGGGCAGCCCGGGCGCCACGTGGTGCGCGGCAGCAGCTCGGCGGAGATCGGGGCGATCGAGGCCTCGTACTGCCCCGACGCCGGCGGCGGCAGCACGTCGGGGGCGGTGCGGCGCCGGTCGACCAGCTCGGGAGGCGTGGGCAGGACCTCGCCGAAGCCGTCGGGGCGGCGCGGGAGGACCGGGTCCGCTGCGGTCGGGCTCGTGGTCGTGATCGTGGTCGTGCTCTCCGCGGTGGCGGTGGCGCCGGCGGGCGTGGACTCGGGGGCGGGTGCGGGGTGGTCGAGCGCCACGATGACCACGACGACGAGGACCGCCACGGCGAGCACCACCGCGGCGACCCGCGAGCCCGCCTCGCGCTCGGCCACTCAGGCCTCCGGGCCGGCGGCGACGGACCGGCGCGCGTGCCCCAGCGCCCACGCCCCGAGCAGCCCGACGACCAGCACCTCGGCCAGCGCGAGCCCCCGCTCGAGCAGGCCCAGCGGCACCGCCCGCCACCACGGGACGCCGGTGAGAGTGCGCGCGGCGATGGCGCCGACGATGGGCAGGAACGACGCGAGCGCCAGCCACGAGCCCCAGCGCACGCCGGTGCGGAAGGGGCGGGCGGGCGGGTCGACGCGGTGGCGGCGGGCGAGCAGCAGCGCCCCGAGCGGCAGGGCGAGGAAGGCCACGAGGCTCGCGTAGCGGTGGACGTAGCCCGCGAAGCTCGGCCCGATCGACCAGTTGGTCTTCTCGAACGCGACGACCAGCAGCAGGCCCAGGCACCACGCGCCGAGCAGCGCCGTGGGCAGCGAGCGCAGCGGGGTCAGCCGTGCGGCGACGAGCGCGGCGAGCACGGCGGCCGACCCCAGCGCGAGCCCGACGACGGCGACGTCGAAGAGCCATCCGCCCCCGACCAGCGCGTACTCGCTGATCGTGCGGCGCACGGGGTCGATCCGCGACGTCGGCCCGACGAGGTGCAGGGCCCCGATGAGCACGAGGGCGAGCGCGACGGCGGCGACGCCCGCCCGCGCGCCGGCCGTGACGAGGCGCGGAAGGGTGCCGGCTGCCGGCGCGGCGATCGCCGGGACGGCGCGGTCGACGTCGGTCACGCGCCGAGCGTTCCACTCACCGCAGGCCCTCGCGCGGTTCGAGGCCGAACCAGCCCGCCGCGCCGAACCCGTCGGCGAGACCGACGCACCGCTCGCCCGCGAACAGCCCAGCCCTGTAGAGCAGCCCGTCGGGGCCGGCGTCGACGGCCAGCGCGACGTCGTAGGTGCGCGGGTGCGCGACCTCGGCGACGTACTGGACCTCCCACGCGATCGGGGCGAGCTCCTCGGGCGGTCCGCCGTCGGGGTCGCCGAGCCTCTTCGACTGCCAGGTGGCCACCGCGTCGGCGTACCAGGAGAGGGCGGCGACGTTGTTGACGTGCCGGTTGGTGTCGACGTCGCCGATGCGCGTGGTGATCCGGTGGGTCACCGGGTAGCGGTCGCGCTCGGTCCGCGACGCCTCCGGGCGCGGTGCACTCCCGCCGGGCTCGTCGATCGCCAGTGCCGCGAGGTCGGCGCGCAGCTCGTCGGGCAGCCCGCTCGGGCCGGCGCCGGTGGCCAGCACGGTGACCGAGTCGGACACGGCGACGCAGCGGTCGCCGGCGAACACGCCGTGGCCGTACGAGAACGACGTCCCGCCGATGCGCCGCACGCCGGTGGTGACGCGGTACTCGGTGCCGTGGGTCAGCGGGGCGAGCCGCCGGATGCGCTGGGCGGCGAGCAGGATGCGGAACGGTCCGGAGCCGCCGCTCTCGGCGAGCCGGCGGAACCGCGGCAGCTCCGCGGCGACCCGGGCCTCCTCGAACCAGCGGCCCAGGGCCACCGTCGTGACCCGCCCGTCGCCGCCGAGATCGGCGTAGCGCGGGGTCAGGGGGCGCGAGACGGGGAACGCCGCGGGGTCGGTGAGCCCGTCGCCGTCCACGCCGAGGGACGGTCCGGCGGGGAGGACCGGTGCGTCGTGGGCCATGGCGCCCATCGTGGGTGACCGCCGCCCCGATGACCCGGCGCGATCGACCGGATCACACGTGACGCGCGCCGTGCCGGGCACCCGGGGCCGGTGACCTTCCCGTCCGGGTTCTTCGACCGCGCCGACACCGGCGACGACGCCCGCTTCTACGGCCCACCGCGCCTCGTGCAGCACATCGACGACGAGGCGATCGCCGCCGTCGGCGCGTTCTACGACGAGGTCGGCGTCACCGGCGACGTCCTGGACCTCATGAGCTCGTGGGTCTCCCACCTGCGCACCCGCCCCCGCCGGCTCACGGTGCTCGGCATGAACGCCGCCGAGCTGGACGCGAACCCCATCGCCGACGAGCGCGTCGTGCAGGACCTCAACACCGACCCCGTCCTCCCCTTCGCCGACGCCGCGTTCGACACCGCCGTGTGCACGGTGTCGATCGACTACCTCGTCCGCCCGGTCGCGGTGTGCGCCGAGGTCGCACGGGTGCTGCGGCCCGGCGGGACGTTCGCGCTGACCTTCTCCAACCGGTGCTTCCCCACCAAGGCCGTCCGCGGCTGGCTCGCCGCCGACGACGAGCAGCGCGCCGGGATCGTCGCGACCTACCTGCGCGAGGCCGGCGGGTTCGACGAGCCGGTGGCGCAGCGGCGGCCGTCGCGCGGGGACCCGGTCATCGCGGTGCGGGCGACGAGGGCCGCAGCCTAGCTCGCCGGTTCGATCTCCCGAGGGTGTCACCAGCGTGGGGCCACGCTGACGGCACCCTCGAGAGATCGAAGTGGCGAGCCCCTCCCAGATCAGTCGCCGGCGGCCAGGGCGTCGAGCGCCGTCCGGGTCGCCGCGTCGGCCGGGACGAACGACTCCAGCGACAGCTCGTCGAGGGTGACGTCCCAGGCCGCGCCGAAGTGCGTGATCGTGGAGTACAGGCGCAGGTCGCCGGCCGGGTGCGCCAGGTGCAGCGGCAGCATCACGTGCGCCGCCCGCGCGGCGGGCCCGCCCGGCGCCGGCGGGACGTGGTCGGCGAGCTCCTCGCGCAGCGCGACCAGGCGCGGGTCGCCGGTGAGGTCCGCGAGTCGCTCCAGGCGGTGGAGCAGGTGCCCGGCCCACTCCGCCAGGTTGCGGACGTGGGGCGCGAGGCCGTCGGGGTGCAGGCTGAGGCGGTAGACGTTGACCGGCGGTGCCAGCAGGGCCGGGTCGATGGCCGCGAGCAGCGCCCCGACCGCGCGGTTGGCCATGACGACGTCGCCGCAGCGGTCGACCACGAGCGCGGGGAAGGGCTCGTGGCCCGCGAGCAGGTGCTCCAGGGCGCCGCGCACCGCGTCGAGCCCGCCCGCGTCCAGCCGCGACTCGCTGTAGGTCGGGGCGAAGCCCGCGGCGAGCAGGAGCGTGTTGCGCTCGCGCAGCGGGACCTCGAGGTGCTCGCAGAGGTCGACGAGCAGCTCGCGGCTGGCGCGGGAGCGCCCGGTCTCGACGAAGCTCAGGTGCCGGGTGGAGACGCCGACGTCGAGGGCGAGGTCCATCTGGCTGCGCCGCCGGCGGGTGCGCCACCCGCGCAGCAGCTCGCCGGGCGCGGGGCGGGCGTCGAGGGTGCTGGTCACGTCGCCGACCGTAGGACGCCGCCGGCCCCGCGACCATGACCTGCGAGGTCATCGACGCGCTTACCTCCCGGGCCGCACGGTTCTCCCCGACAGCGAGTACCGACCGAGGAGGACCCGATGACCGCCACCCTCACCGCCCCGTCACCGACACCCAGCGCGGGCTGCGCACCGTCCTGCGCCTCGACGCCGTCGCCTCCGGCACCCTCGGGATCGCCGCCGGGGCGGGCGCCGGGGTGCTCGACACCCTGCTCGGGCTCCCGGGCGGCCTCCTGCTCGGCGTGGGCGTGTTCCTCGTCGTCTACGCCGTCGGGCTGGTCGTGCTCGTCGCGCGACCGCTGATCCCCCGCCCGGCCACCTGGGTCGTCGTGCTCGGCAACAGCGCCTGGGTGCTGGCGAGCCTCGGCCTCGCCGTCGGCGCGTGGGAGCAGCTGACCGTCCTCGGCGCCGTGGTCGTGCTGGCCCAGGCCGCGGCCGTCGCGGTGTTCGCCGACCTGCAGTACGCGCGGCGCTGACGCTCCTCAGCCCCGGCGCCGGCGCGCTCCCGGCCGGCGCCAGGGCCGCGGGAAGCCGAAGCGCACCGACACCCCGGGCGAGCAGGCGACGTGGTCGGGGGCGCGTCCGGCGAGGTCGGGGAACCCGGCGGCGGCCACGAGGTCGTCGTCGAGCTCGAGCACCTCGGCGGCGTGCAGCGGCCACGGCTCGTGGACGTTCGGGACGTACCAGTCGACGCCGAGGTGGCGCTCGTGCAGGCCCCAGCGGGCGGTGAGGAAGTCCTCGAGCGGACCCGACGCCATCGGCTCCCCCACGCGCACCCGCACCCGGCTCGCGTGGGGCCGGTGCGTCACGTAGACCCGCTGCCCGCCCGCGTCCGCGATGTCCATCGACGCCCACCGGTACGGGAGCCCGAACGAGGCCCGCGCACCCGCCACCACCGCCAGGCGCGACGCGTCGAGGCTGCGGAACACGATGCCGCGCACCCCGCGCTCGTCGACGGTGTAGAGCCGGACGTTGGTCTCGGGGAACGTCCCGAGGTACGGGATCGACGGCCCCCGCAGCACGCCGGCGCCGACCATGCGGAACGGCACCAGGCCCACCCAGGTCGCGCCGTCGTGGACGTCGGGGTGCACGCCGGGCGGCAGCAGCGGGGCGACGGCCTCGGGCGGCACCGCCCAGTGCAGGAAGGTGATGTCGCACCAGCGCTGGGTCATCATCGTCGGGCCCGTGTAGTCCGGGGCCTCGCGGGTCACCGGCTCGACGTGGTCGCTCACCGGACGGTCATCCCCCGTGCGGAGCCCGCCCACGCGCGATCTCCGCCTCGCGGAGGAGGCAGCACCCCGGTCGGCTGCGCCACGATGACCCGTATGCGCACCGCCGAGGATCTCGCCCTGCTCCTCCACGACCCCGCCACCGGGGCGCCGCTGGCCGACTCGACGTCGCTGCCGCGGGCGCTGGCCGGCGCCGTCGTGCTCCAGCTCGTGCTCGACGGCCGGGCCCACCTGGCCCCGGGCCGTTGGCGCACCCACCTGGTCATCGACGACCGCAGCCCGTCCGGCGACCACGTCCTCGACCTCGCCCTCGGGCGCCTGTCCGACGACACGACCCCGAAGTCGGCGATCGAGAAGCTCCACAGCCGGGTCCGCGACCCGCTCATGGCCGGGCTGGTGCACGACGGCGCCGTGCGCCTGGAGGAGCGCCGCTGGCTCGGCTTCCCCCTGACCCCGCGCTGGTCCGCCGCCGACCCGACCCGCCGCGACGCGGTGCTCGCCCGGCTCGCGGCGGTGCTCGTGCAGGGCGCGGCGCCGACCCCCGAGGACGCGTCGCTCGTCGCGCTCGTGCGGGCGGTCAAGGCCGAGCACAAGCTGCTCGACGCCCCGCGCCGCGCGCTGCGCGCGCGGAGCAAGGAGATCGCCGAGGGCGAGTGGGCCGGCGAGGCCGTGCGCAAGGCGATCGCCGACGTCCAGGCCGCGATCGCCGCCACCGCCGCCGCGGGGGCGACCGCAGCCACGTCCTGACGGGCGGGAACAACCGCCGCGCCCGCGGGGGTTGCACCGGTCACGTCGAGACCGAGGAGGTCGTGGTGGCGCTCACCATGCACGGGGGCCCGCTGTCGCGGCGCGTGCCCGAGACCCGCACGTTCACCGTCGAGGGGCCGGCGCACTCGCTGCTGCTCGAGCCGTTCACCCGCCGGGTCCGCGCCGAGGTCGACGGGGTCACGGTGCTCGACACGACGCGGGGCGCGCTGCTCTACGAGACCGGGCTCCCGCCGCAGCTCTACGTGCCCGAGGAGGACCTCCGGGCCGACCTGCTCGAGCCCAGCGACACCACCACGCACTGCCCGTTCAAGGGCGACGCGACCTACCGGACGCTGCGGGTCGGCGGCCGGGTGGTCACCGACGCGGTGTGGGCCTACCCCGAGCCGCTCGCGGACACCCCGTGGCTCGCCGGGCGCGCCGTGCTCGCCCCGCAGGCCGCCGACCGCTGGCTCGACGAGGACGACGAGGTCGTCGGGCGCCTGCCCGACCCGTACCACCGCGTCGACCTGCGCCACACCGGCCGGCACATCACCGTGACCACGACCGACGGCGTCGTCGTCGCGAACGCGGCCGGCGGCGTGCTGCTCGGCGAGACCGGCCTGGTCGACCGCTACTACATCGCCCGCGAGGCGCTGTCGGCGACGCTGGAGCCCAGCGACAAGCGCACCGTCTGCCCCTACAAGGGCTACGCCACGTACTGGTCGCTGCGTCTGCCCGACGGGCGCGTGCTCACCGACGCGGCGTGGTCGTACGAGGAGCCCACCGACGAGTCGCGGGCGATCGCCGGGCTCGTGTGCCTCGCCCACGACGACCTCGTGGTGGACGCCGTCACGCGCTAGGGGTGGTGTCCTCCGGCGCCGGCATCCGCGCGGCGTCGCGCAGCACCTCGGCCTGCCCGGCGAAGCGGGCGGTCTCGGTGATGAGGTGCAGCAGGATCCACCGCAGCTCGATGTGGCCGCGGCGGTCGTCGCGTACGGCGTCGTCGAGCGACTCGGCGCCGGCCAGCGCGTCGCGGCCCTTCTCGCAGGCCTCGAGGTAGGCGCCGACGACCTCCTCGGGCGGCTCGACGTCGGCGAGGCGGAACCCGGCGTCCGGGTCGTCGACGTAGCTGGGCGCGTGGTGCACGCCCCGCTGGCCCCACCGCTCGACGAGCCAGGTGCGCTCGAGCTCGGTGAGGTGCTTGACGATGCCCAGCAGGCTCGTCCCGGAGCCGTCCGGGATCCGGCGGCGCAGCACCGTCTCGTCCAGCCCGTCGAGGGCGACGACGACCAGCGCGCGGAAGTAGTCGAGCCAGCCCTCGAGCGCCTCGCGCTCGTCGGCCACCTCGGGGGGCGCGGGCCGACGGCGCAGCGGAGCCTGGAAACCCACCGGCGCTCCCGGGGTCGGATCAGTCACACCTGACACACCGTGCGTCGTTGCCCGGATGCACAACGTTACACGCGGTGTCTCCGCGTGGTCGGAGCGTCACTCCTCGACCAGGCGTTCCAGGGCCGGCAGCGCGGCCTCCAGCGCGGCCCGCTGCTCGGGGTCCAGCCGGTCGAGGCGCTGGGCGATCGAGGCCGTGCGCTCGGTGCGGATGCGCCGGATGGCCTCGTGCCCCGCCTCCGAGAGGTGGATCAGCGCCGACCGCGCGTCGTTGGGGTCGGGCGTGCGCACGAGCAGTTCGGCGTCGTCGAGCGCGGCCAGGACCCGGCTCATGGTCGGCGGCGTGACCGCCTCGCGCCGAGCCAGCTCGGACAGGCGCAGCGGCGCCTGGTCCTCCAGCGTGGCGAGCACCGACGTCTGCAGGGGTGGCAGGGCCGCGCCCGAGTCGACGCGGATGCGCCGGTTGAGGCGGCCGACGGCCAGTCGCAGGCGGGACGGGAGGTCGGCGTCGGACCACGCTCCCGAGCCGGCCCCGGGACCCCCGGCGCTGCCGGTGGCGGTGTCGGTGTCGGTGTCGGTGACGGACATACCTCATCGTCCCACGACCGGCCCTACAACCGCCGGAGCCGGATCCGGCGCACCGAGTGGTCGCCGCCCTTGGTCAGCACGAGGTCGGCCCGCGAGCGGGTGGGCGCGATGTTCTCCCGCAGGTTCGGCCCGTTGATCTCGTCCCAGAGGGTCGCGGCACGGGCGCGCGCGTCGGTCTCGTCCATCTCGGCGTAGCGCCGGAAGTAGGAGGCGGGGTCGCGGAACGCCGTCTCGCGCAGCGCGAGGAAGCGCTCGACGTACCAGCGGCGCACGTCGGAGGGGTGCGCGTCGACGTAGACGGAGAAGTCGATGAGGTCCGAGACGGCCAGCGCGCTCGCCCGCTCGCCGGTCGCCGGCGCCGGCTGGAGCACGTTGAGGCCCTCGAGCACGAGGATGTCGGGGCGCGAGACCACGCGCTGCTCGTCGAGGACGTCGTAGACGAGGTGGGAGTAGACCGGCGCCGGCACCTCGGGCTTGCCGGCCTTGATGTCGGCGACGAACCGCAGCAGCGCGCGCCGGTCGTAGGACTCGGGGAAGCCCTTGCGCCGCATCAGCCCGCGGCGCTCCAGCTCCGCGTTGGGGTGGAGGAAGCCGTCGGTGGTCACCAGGGCGACGTCGGGGTGGTCGTCCCAGCGCGCGAGCAGCAGGCGCAGCAGCCGGGCGGTGGTCGACTTGCCGACGGACACCGAGCCCGCGATGCCCACGACGAACGGCGTCGCCTGCTCGTCCTGGCGCAGGAACGTCCGGTAGGCCTCCAGCAGGCCGGTGTTGGCGCGCACGTGCAGGTCGAGCAGGCGCGACACCGGCAGGTAGACGTCGCGCACCTCGTCGAGGTCGACGGGATCGCCCAGCGACCGCAGCTCCTCGAGCTCCTCGGCGGTCAACGGCACGGCGCTGGTGTCGCGCAGCTGGGCCCACGTCGCCCGGTCGAAGTCGACGAACGGGCTGCCACTCACCGCTCCGGCCCCGACGCCGGCCCTGCGCTCATGGCGCGCCATTCTCGCGGTCACGGCGCGCCGCGCCACCGGCTGCGGCGCAGGTCACCGAACCGGGGTGCCCGGACGATCACTGTTGTTTGGCCGTCGAGGTCAGCGCGTACTCCACGACGCACACCTCGGGCGGCAGGCCGAGCACGTGCACCACGGCCGCCGCGACGTGCTCGGGCGCGAGGCCCTCGGCGTGCATCCGCTCCCGGAACGCGGCGACGTCCTCGCGGCCCACGGCGTCGCCGGCCATGAGGTCGGTGGCCACGAACCCCGGGGCCACGGTGGTCACGCGCACCCGCGCCGGGCCAGCAGCCCCACCCGCGCCCCGGAGGCCGCGGCGGCCCGGGCCGTCGCCTCCCCGATGCCCGAGGACGCCCCCGTGACCACGACCCGCCGCCCGTCCAGTGCACCCATGCCGGGGACCGTAGGACGCCGAGCGACACGTCCGGTCGCACGGGACGGATACGCTCGGTCCGTGGCGACGGTGGCGACCAACGACCGGGTGGGACGCGAGGAGCTCGACGCGTTCCTCCGCACGAGGCACAAGGCCGTCGTCGTGACGCGGCGGAGCGACGGCGGTGACCAGACCTCGCCCGTCACCCTCGGCATCGACGCCGACGGCCGGCTGCTCGTCTCGACCTACCCGGAGCGGGCGAAGGTGACCAACGTGCGCCGCGACCCCCGGGTGGCCCTGTGCGTGCTCTCCGACGACTTCGACGGCCCCTGGGTGCACGTCGAGGGCGACGCCGAGGTGCTCGACCTGCCCGACGCGCTCGACCCCCTGTGCGAGTACTTCCGCTCGATCTCCGGCGAGCACCCCGACTGGGACGAGTACCGCGAGGCCATGGCCCGCCAGGGCAAGTGCCTCATCCGCCTGACGGTCCGGCACTGGGGCCCCATCGCCACCGGCGGGTTCCCCGCCCGGTTGGCCACGAGCTAGGACGGGGACTCGGACGATCGTGGACGTCCTGCTGTCGGTGCTCGGCCTCGTCGGTTTCGTGGCCGTCACCTGCACCACGGCCATCTTCGTGGCGGCGGAGTTCTCCCTCACCAGCCTCGAGCGCAGCCAGGTCGAGAACCACCTCGCCGAGGTGGACGACCGGCGCGCCAAGATCGTCCAGCGCGCCCACCGCAACCTGTCCTTCGAGCTCTCCGGCGCGCAGCTGGGCATCACGATCACCACGCTGATCACCGGTTACCTCTCCGAGCCGGCGATCGCGACGCTGATCTCCCCGCTGCTCGAGGACGTCGGGCTGTCGGCGGGCGCCGCGGGCGGTACGGCGGCGGTGATCGCTCTGGTCTTCGCCACCGGGCTGTCGATGGTCTTCGGCGAGCTGGTGCCCAAGAACCTGGCGATCGCCCGCCCGCTGGGCACCGCGCGGATGGTCGCGGGACTGCAGTCCGGCTTCTCCCGGGTGTTCTCGTTCTTCATCACCGGGCTCAACGGCTCGGCCAACTGGGTCGTGCGCCGGCTCGGGATCGAGCCCGCCGAGGAGCTGCGCTCGGCGCGCTCACCCCAGGAGCTCGGCTCGCTGGTCACCACCAGCGCGGCGCAGGGCACGCTCGACGAGGGCACCGCCGAGGTGATGGCGCGCTCGCTGCGGGTCGCCGAGCGCCGCGCCGACGAGCTGATGACCCCGCGCGTGCGGGTCGAGTCGCTGGGCCAGGACGCCACGGTCGACGACCTCATCGCCGCGACGGTGCGCACCGGCTTCTCGCGCTTCCCCGTGGTCGACCGCGACCTCGACGACATCCGCGGCGTCGTCCACGTCAAGCAGGCGTTCTCCGAGCCCCGCGCGCGCCGCGGCACCACCAAGCTGCGCAACCTCATGCGCACCCCCACCACGGTGCCCGACTCGCTCGACGGCGACGAGCTGCTCGACCGCCTGCGCGGCGCCGGGCTGCAGATGGCCCTCGTGGTCGACGAGTACGGCGGCACGGCGGGCATCGTCACCCTCGAGGACCTCGTCGAGGAGATCGTCGGCGACGTCCGCGACGAGCACGACCGCGGCGAGGCGGCCCGGGTGCGCGGCGAGGGGCCCGACACCTGGATCGTCTCCGGGATGCTGCGCCCGGACGAGCTCGAGGAGGTCGTGGGCTGGGCGTTCCCCGAGAACGAGGTCTACGAGACCCTCGCCGGCTTCTTGCTGGCCGAGCTCGGGCGCATCCCGTCGGTCGGCGACACGGTCACCACCGAGGACGGCACCACGCTCGTCGTCACCCGCATGGTGCGCCGGCGCATCGCCGACGTGCGCATCGATCGGCCCGCGGGCTCCAGCGTGGGCTCCGGCCCGGACGAGCGGGACCAGGACGCGGCGGGGCGCGAGCTCACGGTGCGCGACCACGACGTGCGCGACCGGAAGAAGTCGGGGGTGAGCTCGTGAGCGACGGCCTCGCCCTCGTGCTGATGATCGCGCTGCTCGGCGCGAACGGGTTCTTCGTCGGCGCCGAGTTCTCGCTGATCTCCGCCCGGCGCGACCGGCTGGAGGCCCTGCTCGCCGAGGGCACCGCCGGCGCGGGCAGCGTCATCCGCGCCTCCGAGCACCTCTCGATGATGCTCGCCGCCGCCCAGCTCGGGATCACGATCTGTTCCCTCGCGCTGGGCTCGCTCGGCGAGCCCGCGGTGGCCCACCAGCTCGAGGCGGTGCTGACGCCGATCGGCGTGCCCGAGGTGCTCATCCACCCCATCGCCTTCGTGATCGCGCTCGCGATCGTGACGGTGCTGCACATCGTCATCGGCGAGATGGTGCCCAAGAACATCGCGATCGCCGGGCCCGAGCGCACCTCGCTGTGGCTGGTGCCGCCGCTGGTCGCGTTCCTCAAGGTCACGCGGCCGGTCATCGTCGTGCTCAACTGGATCGCCAACCACGTGCTGCGCCTGTTCGGCGTCACACCGGTGGACGAGCGCGAGTCGGCCTACACGCCGCAGGAGATCGCCGAGATGCTCTCCGAGTCCCGCCGGGAGGGCCTGCTCGACGCGTCCCAGACCCGGCGGCTGACCCAGGCGCTCAGCTCCGCGGAGCACACCGTCGCCGACGTGATGATCCCGCTGGAGCGGGTCACGGTGCTGCCGCCCAACCCCACGGTCGGGGCGGTCGAGGAGGCGGTGGCGCGCACCGGGTTCTCGCGGTTCCCCGTGGAGGCCCCCGAGGCGCCCGACGCCCATCCCCGTCTCGACACCCACGCCCAGGAGCCGGGCACCACGCCCCTGACGCCGCCCCACGACGACCCGGTGCCGCCCGGCCACGCGCCGGTCGTCGCGCTGGACGGGTACCTGCACGTCAAGGACGTCCTCGACCTCGGCGAGCCCGAGGACGGCGCCGAGGACGGCACCGACGAGGGCGACCGCCTCGTGCCCAGCGAGCGCGTGCGCGCCCTGCCCGAGCTCGCGCTCACCGCGCCCGTGGACGAGGCGCTCGCCGCCCTGCGCCGCGAGGGCTCGCACCTCGCGCGCGCGGTGGACGGCGACGGCGCGACGGTGGGCCTCGTCGCCATGGAGGACCTCGTCGAGGAGTACGTCGGCACGGTGCGCGACAGCACCCACGTCACGCGCTCGGGCGCCCGCTCGTGAGCGCTCCCGAGGCGCAGGACGTCCTCGTCGTCGGCGGGGGCATCAGCGGCGTCGCGTGCGCCCGCGCGCTCACCGAGTCCGGCACGCCGGTGCGCCTGCTCGAGCGCGCGCACCGCGTCGGCGGGCGGATGTCGAGCAAGCCGGTCCCCGCGGACGCCGGCCGGGTGGTCGACCTCGGCGCCGCGTACTTCACGGTGCGCGACGAGGAATTCGCCGCGGTCGCCGAGAGCTGGCGCCGGCGGGGCTTCGCGGTGCCGTGGACCGACACGCTGGCCAGCCACGAGCCCGACGGCTCGTGGACCTCGAAGTCCGGCCCCGAGCGGTGGTGCGCGCCCGGTGGGCTGCGCACGCTGGTCGACGACCTGGCCCGCGACCTGCGGATCTCCTACGGCCACACCGTCACCGCCGTCGGCCCCGGGCCCGCGGTCGACGGGCTCGCGGCGCGCGCGGTGGTGCTCGCGATGCCCGACCCGCAGGCCGCGCGCCTGCTGGATCCGGCGCTGGGGGCCGCGGCGGTCGTCGCCGGCCGCACGTGGCAGCCGGTGATCTCAGTGGCCCTGGGTTACGGGCACCGCGGCTGGGAGCACCTGACGCCCCCGGGGTCGAGCTCCGCTCCGCTCCGTCTCCGGGCGGCGTTCGTCAACGGCCACCCCGACGTCTCCCTCGTCGCCGACGACGGCGACCGGCGCGGCGACCTCGCCCCGGTCCTCGTCGCGCACACCACCGCCGAGCGGGCGCGGCAGCACCTCGACGACCCCGACGGCGCGATCGCCCCCGTGGTCGCCGCCGTCACCGAGCTGCTCGGGCTCACCGACGCGCCCGCGTGGACCCACGCGCACCGCTGGAGCTACGCCAGCCCCGCCGAGCCCCACGACGGCGAGTTCTCCCTCGACGACGACCTCGTCGGGCTGTGCGGCGACGGCTGGGGCAGCCCGAAGGTCGAGACGGCGTGGCGCTCGGGCACCCTGCTGGGCCGCGCGATCGCGGAGCGCCTGGGCGGCTGACCGGTCGTCGCGGACGCTGACCGACGGGCGCGGACCGCCGACCGCGTCGGCGCTCCCGCCCGCCGTGGAGCAGGCAACCTGCCCTGGTCCGGGTCAACGCTTGGTCTACAGTCGCTCACGGAACGGTCACGAGCAGGTCACGGCTCCCCACCTCAGACCTCGCTCTCCCCGCACGGCGACCACCGACCCCGACGGTGCCGCCGGGCCGTTCCGCGTGAGTGGAAGGCAGAACGTGACACGGCAACGCTCCCCCTGGGGCCGTGACGCGCAGGCCACGAGCCGACGCGAGCCCCGCACCGTCCCCTTCGTCATGCCCGTCGGCGCCCCCCGCGGCACCGCGCGGCACCGCTCCCCCGCCCGCGCCGCGGTGCGCCACGGCGCGGTGGCCGCCGGCCTGACCGGTAGCGCGCTGGCCCTCGTCGGTCCGGCGGTGATCGCCCTTCCCGAGCAGGACGCCGCGACGACCCTCGAGCTCTCGGCGCAGGGCGAGGCCCTCGCGTCCACCACGTCCCGCTCCACCTCCGCGACACCGTCCGCCGAGGTCAGCCCGGTGAGCAGCGCCGGTGGCGGGGCGGCGTCGGCCGACCTCATCAAGGCCGCCGAGCGCGACCGCGCCGCCGACGCCGCCACGGCGCGGCAGGCCGAGGAGGACGCCGCCGAGCAGGAGCAGGCCACGGCGGCCGCCGCCGAGGAGCAGCGCACCGCGTCGGTGACCGGCTGCGGCGCCTCGGGCTCCTACGGCGGCGTGGCCGACTCCGTGCAGGAGGTCGGCAACGCCATGGAGTGCGTGTTCCCGGGCCACGACGTCCTCGGCGTCGGCAGCCGCGGCAACGCCTCGGACCACCCCAGCGGCTACGCGCTCGACTTCATGACCACGAGCGGCGACGCGATCGCCGACTGCGTCATCGAGAACAGGAACGCGCTCGGCGTCGAGTACGTGATCTGGAACCAGCGGATCAACACCGGATCCGGCTGGGAGGGCATGGAGGACCGCGGCGGCGCCACGGCCAACCACGAGGACCACGTGCACATCTCGTTCGAGCACGGCGGCTCCCCCGACGTCTCGGCGCTGCGCAGCTGCGGCTGAGTCCTCACCTCGGACTTCACACGCCCTTGACCCGCCTGGTTCCCTGGTCGGGTGTCGACGGAGACGAGCGGGTCGAGCACGGACAGTGAGCTCGGGCGGCGGACGGTACGGCGGGTCGTCTGGCGGTTGATGCCCCTGCTGGGGCTGCTCTACTTCGTCAACTACCTCGACCGCGTCAACATCGGCTTCGCCGGTCCGAACGGCATGAACGCCGAGCTCGGGATGACCGCGACGGTGTTCGGCCTCGCGTCGGGGATCTTCTTCGTCGGCTACCTGCTGCTCGAGGTGCCCAGCAACCTCGCCCTGCACCGCTTCGGCGCGCGCCGCTGGATCACGCGCATCCTGGTCTCGTGGGGCCTGGTCGCGTCGATCATGGCGTTCGCCCCGAACGCGACGACGCTGATCGTCCTGCGCTTCCTGCTCGGCGTCGCCGAGGCCGGCTTCTTCCCCGGGATCATCCTGTACCTGACCTTCTGGTTCCCCGCGGAGTACCGGGCGCGGGCGGTCGGCTGGTTCATGGTCGCGGTGCCGATCTCGACCGCGGTGGGGTCGACGGTCAGCGCGTTGATCATCTCGGCGGGTGACGGGCTGTTCGGGCTGTCGGGCTGGCGGGTGATGTTCCTGCTCGAGGGCATCCCGGCGATCGTGCTCGGCATCGTCACGTTCTTCGCCCTCACCGACCGACCCGAGCAGGCACGCTGGCTCGCCGAGGACGAGCGGACGTGGCTGCGCCGGCGTCTGGACGCCGAGTCCGCCGAGGTGGAGGCCGCCGGGCACTGGCCGCTGCGCCGCGCGCTGACCGCGCCCCGCATCCTCGTCCTCGCCTTCGTCTACTTCGGCGTCACCTACGGGCTCTACGCCCTGGGCTTCTTCCTGCCGACGATCGTCTCCGGGTTCGAGCAGCAGTTCGGGACCAAGCTCGGCATCGTCGAGAAGGGCCTGGTCACGTCCGTGCCCTATGCGGTGGCGGCCATCGGCATGGTGCTGTGGAGCCGCGCGGCCGACCGCTCCGCCTCCCGCTCCGACGGCGGCTTCCTCGCCGGCGAGTCCGGGCGGCGCTGGTGGCTGGCGCTGCCGATGATCCTCGGCGGGATCGCCATCCCGATCGCGCTCTACCAGAGCAACCCGTTCTGGACGATGGCGGCGGTGACGGTCTGCGCGGTCGGGACCTGTGCGGCCCTGCCCACCTTCTGGCCGCTGCCCTCGCAGTTCCTCACCGGGGCGGCCGCCGCCGGTGGCATCGCGCTGATCAACTCGCTGGGGAACCTCTCGGGCTTCGTGGCGCCGTACGTCACCGGCGGGCTCGCCGACCTCACCGGCAGCCAGCGGGCGGGCCTCTGGGTGGTCGGCGCGGTGACCGTCCTCGGGGCGGTCCTCGCGCTCCTCGTGGGGCGTGCGCACGACCGCTCCACCGCGCACGGCCCCACGGGTTAGGCTCCCGCGCGCCCGCTCGACGGCGAGAGGCCCACCACCGCAGAGCCCGAGGGGGACGCCCGTGCCCGGAGCCGATCGCGGCGCCTTCCTGCGCCGCAAGTCCGTCGAGGCGATGGCCGCCGAGACCGGCGCCGACGCCACCCCCGGGCACGAGGGCGGGACCCTGCAGCGCTCGATCGGCCTCGTGCAGCTGGTGGCCATCGGCATCGGCGCCACCGTCGGCACCGGCATCTTCTTCGTGCTCTCCTCGGCCACGCCGGAGGCCGGGCCCGCGGTGGTCCTGTCGTTCGTCCTCGCGGCCATCACCGCCGGGCTCACCGCGCTCTGCTACGCCGAGCTCGCCTCGGCGGTGCCGGTGGCGGGGTCGTCGTACTCCTACGCCTACGCCACCCTCGGCGAGGGCGCGGCCATGGGCGTGGCCGCCTGCCTGATCCTCGAGTACCTCGTGTCGTCGGCCGCGGTCGCCGTCGGCTGGTCGGAGTACCTCAACGCCCTGCTCGAGGCCACGATCGGCGTCCGGGTCCCCGACGCGCTCTCGGGCGCGCCCGGCGCGGGCGGCGTCGTCAACCTCCCGGCCGTGGTGCTGGTCGTGCTGTGCACGCTGCTGCTGGTGCGCGGGGTGCGCGAGTCCGCGGCCGCCAACGCCGTCATGGTCGCGATCAAGCTGGCGGTGCTCCTGCTGTTCGTCGGGCTGGCGTTCACCGCGTTCAACGCCGACAACTTCGCGCAGTTCGCCCCGCTGGGCGTCGGCGGGATCGGTGCGGCCGCGGGCACCGTGTTCTTCTCGTTCATCGGACTCGACGCGGTGTCCACCGCGGGCGAGGAGGTGCGCGACCCGCGCCGCACGCTCCCCCGCGCGCTGATGCTCGCGCTCGTCGTCGTCACCGTCATCTACCTGCTGGTCGCGCTCGCGGCGCTGGGCGCCCAGCCGTGGGGCGAGTTCGAGGGCCAGGAGGCGGGCCTCGCGGCGATCCTCGGCGAGGTCACCGGCGCGGCCTGGCCGGGCATCGTCATCGCCGCGGGCGCCGTCATCTCGATCTTCAGCGTGACGCTCGTGACCATGTACGCCCAGACCCGCATCCTGTTCTCCATGAGCCGGGACGGGATGCTGCCGCCCCTGCTCTCGCGGGTGGACCCGCGGACGCTGACGCCCGTGCCCACCACGGTGATCGTCGGCGTCGGCGTGGCGCTGCTGGCCGGGCTCGTGCCGCTGGACGTCCTCGCCGACCTGGTCAGCATCGGCACGCTCGTGGCGTTCTCGGTGGTGTCGATCGGCGTGATCATCCTGCGGCGGACCGCGCCCGACCTGCCCCGCGGGTTCCGGGTGCCGGGCTACCCGGTCACCCCGATCCTGTCGATCGCCGCCTGCCTCTACCTCGTGGCGAGCCTGTCCTGGATCACCTGGATCGTCTTCGCGGCGTGGGTGTCCGTCGCCCTCGTGTTCTGGGCGTTCTACGGGGCGCGGCACTCCCGCCTCGCCCGCACCGGGGAGGGATCGTGAGCGTCCTCGTCGGCCAGGTGCCGGACCGGTCCGCCGACGCGGCCCGGCGTCTCGGGGTCCGGCTCGCCCGGGCCCTGGGCGAGCCGCTGGTGCTGTGCACGGTCACGCACCCGGGCGGTTCCGCCGCCGACGAGGTCCCCGCGGAGGACGTCGAGGGCGTGCCGGTCGAGGTCGTCCACGTCGCCGACCGCTCGATCCCCGGCGGCCTCGCCCGCGCCGCGCACACCCACCAGGCCGAGGTGGTCGTCCTCGGCGACGGCCCGTCGGGCGCCGGCACCGTGGGCGCCCGCCTGGCCCGGGCCGCCGACGTCGCGGTCGCGCTCGCCGGCGCGTCGCCGGGCGACGGCCCGATCGCGCGGGTGACCTGCGCGTACGGCGGCGGGCGCGACTCCGCCGGCGTGCTCGCGGCGGCCGCCGACCTGGCCCGGCGGACCTCCGCGGCACTGCGCGTCGCCTCGTTCGCCCCGCAGCGCGGACCCACCGTGCCGCCCGAGGCGGGGCTGCACGCCGTGCGCGTGGTGGTCGAGACGTGGCGCGAGCAGGTGCTCGCCGCGCAGCGGGACGCGCTCGCGTCCCTGGGCGTGGAGGCCGAGACCCTGGCCGTCGCCGACACCACCGTCGAGCAGGCCGTCGCCGGCCTCGACTGGGACTCCGGCGACCTGCTCGTCGTCGGCACCGCCGCCGCCCACGCCGCCACCCGCCTGCTGCTCGGCGACCCCGGCGCGGCGGTGCTGCGCGCGGCGCCGGTGCCGGTGGTGCTCACGCCGGGAGCGGCTGTCAACCGTCGTTGACAGGCGCGCTGTGTCAACCTAGATTGACACGCATGGCTGATGCGACCGCGGTGGCGGCGGCGGCGTCCTCGCGGGACCCGGCGACGGGCCTCGCGGCGGTGGCGTCGCTGCGCTCCCTGCTCGAGTCCCTCGAGGAACTGCAGGTGCGCAACGCGCGCGACCAGGGCTGGTCCTGGCAGCAGATCGCCGAGGGACTCTCGGTCAGCCGGCAGGCGGTGCACAAGAAGTACCGCCGCCACGTGTCCTGATCTCCGGGCGACGGCGGGAGGCCGACGTGTTCGAACGATTCACCGAGCCGGCACGGCGGGTGGTGGTGCTGGCACAGGAGGACGCGCGCGAGCGCGGCGACCAGAGCATCGGCAGCGAGCACCTGCTGCTCGCCCTGTGCGGGGCGGGCGGCACCCCCGGGGCGGGGCTGCTCGCGGCGCAGGGGGTCACGGCCGCCGCCGTCGAGGCGGACCTGCGACGCGGCGAGCGACCCGGCGGCCCCGACCTGCCCGACCGCGAGGCGCTGGCCAGCGTCGGCATCGACCTCGACGAGGTCCGCGGCCGCATCGAGGACGCGTTCGGTCCGGGCGCGCTCGAGAACACCCGCGCCGCGGGGCGTGGGCGCCGGCGGCTCTGGGGCCACATCCCCTTCGAGCCGGGCGCGAAGAAGGCGCTCGAGTACTCGCTGCGCGAGGCGGTGCGCCGGGGCGACCGGTCGCTGGGCACCGAGCACCTGGTCCTGGGCCTGCTCCACGAGGAGACCGGGCGGGCGTCGACCCTGCTCCGCGCCCGCGGGCTCACCCTCGAGGGGATGCGCGCCGTGTGGCCTCCGGCCATGTGAGCACTTCTTGGTGCTGGCGCACCAAGAAGTGCTCACGTGCGCGGAGCGCACCTACTCCGCGAGCTCCTCCAGCGGCGGGCAGGAGCAGACGAGGTGGCGGTCGCCGTGCGCGGCGTCGATGCGGCGCACCGGCGGCCAGATCTTCGCCGGGCGCCCGGCGGCCGGGAACGCCGCCTCCTCGCGGGTGTACGCGTGGTCCCACCCCCCGGTGAGCACCGAGCGCGCGGTGAAGGGCGCGTGCACGAGCGGGTTGTCGTCCGCCGGCCACTCCCCCGACTCCACGCGGGCGACCTCGCCGCGGATCGCGATCATCGCGTCGCAGAAGCGGTCGATCTCGTCGAGGTCCTCGGACTCCGTGGGCTCGACCATGAGCGTCCCGGCCACCGGGAACGACATCGTCGGGGCGTGGAAGCCGTAGTCGGCGAGGCGCTTCGCGATGTCGTCCACCGAGATCCCCGACGCCTTGGTCAGCGGGCGCAGGTCGAGGATGCACTCGTGCGCCACGTGGCCGCCCGGCCCCGTGTAGAGCACGGGGAAGTGCTCGTCGAGGCGCCGGGCGACGTAGTTCGCCGCCGCGACCGCGGTCAGCGTCGCGCGCCGCAGCCCGTCGACGCCCATCAGCCGCACGTAGGCCCAGGAGATCGGCAGGATCGACGCCGACCCCCAGGGCGCGCCGGCCACGGGTCCGACGCCCGTGTCCGGGCCGGCCGCGGGCTGCGCGGGGTGGTTGGGCAGGAACGGCGCGAGGTGCTCGACGACGCCGATCGGGCCGACGCCGGGCCCGCCGCCGCCGTGGGGGATGCAGAAGGTCTTGTGCAGGTTCAGGTGGCTGACGTCGGCGCCGAAGCGCCCGGGCCGGGCCAGCCCGACCAGGGCGTTGAGGTTGGCGCCGTCGACGTAGACCTGCCCGCCGGCGTCGTGCACGGCCGCGCAGACCTTGCGCACGTGCGGCTCGTACACGCCGTGCGTCGACGGGTAGGTGATCATGATGGCGGCGAGCGCGTCGCCCACGTCGGCGATCACCTTCCGCAGGTCCTCGACGTCCACGTCGCCGCGCTCGGTCGTCCTGACGACCTTGACCCGCATGCCCGCCGAGATCGCCGACGCCGCGTTGGTGCCGTGCGCCGAGGACGGGATGATGCACACGTCGCGGTGCTGGTCGCCCCGGCTGTGGTGGTAGGCGCGGATCGCGAGCAGGCCCGCGAGCTCGCCCTGCGAGCCGGCGTTGGGCTGCAGCGACACCGCGTGGTAGCCGGTGAGGTGCACCAGCCAGTCCTCGAGGTCGCGGATCACCTGCAGCATCCCCGGCGCGTCGGAGGCGGGCGCGAACGGGTGCAGGTCGCCGAAGCCGGGGTCGGTGATCGGCTCCATCTCGGCGGTGGCGTTGAGCTTCATCGTGCAGGAGCCCAGCGGGATCATGCTGCGGTCCAGCGCGACGTCCTTGTCGGAGAGCTCGCGCAGGTAGCGCAGCAGCGACGTCTCGCTGCGGTATCGGTGGAACACCGGGTGGGTGAGGTAGGGCGACGTGCGCCCCAGCGCCGCGGGCACCGCGTCGGCGGTGGCGGCGTCGAGCTCCTCGGGGTCGACCTCGCCGGCGCCCAGCGCGCGCCACAGGGCGCGGAGGTGCTCGCGCGTCGTGCGCTCCGAGCAGGAGATCCCGACGTGGTCGGCGTCGACCTCGCGCACGAGGATGCCCTCGCCGCGGCACGCGGAGACCGCCGCCGGCGCCCCGTCGGGCACGTGGACGAGCACGGTGTCGAAGAACTCGCGGTGCACGACCTCGACGCCGCCCTTGACCAGGCCCGCGGCCAGCACGGCGGCCATGCGGTGGGTGCGCCGGGCGATGGCGTGGATGCCGTTCGGCCCGTGGTGCACGGCGTACATGGCGGCCATCACCGCGAGCAGCACCTGGGCGGTGCAGATGTTGCTCGTGGCCTTGTCGCGGCGGATGTGCTGCTCGCGGGTCTGCAGCGCGAGCCGGTGCGCCGGGTTCCCGTCGGCGTCGACCGACGTGCCGACGAGCCGCCCGGGCAGCTGGCGCGCGAGCCCCTGGCGCACGGCGAGGAAGCCCGCGTGCGGGCCGCCGAAGCCCAGCGGCACCCCGAAGCGCTGGGTCGAGCCGACCGCGACGTCCGCGCCGATCTCGCCGGGCGGGGTGACGACGGCGGCGGCCAGCAGATCGCAGGCCACGACGACGGCGGCGCCGCGGTCGTGGGCGGCCTCGACGACGCCGCGGTGGTCGCGCAGCACGCCGGACGCGCCGGGCGCGGCGAGCAGGAGGCCGAAGAAGTCGTCCGTCGGGAGCTCGGCGGTGACGTCGACGAACGCCAGCTCGATGCCGAGCGCCTCAGCGCGCGTGCGGAGCACCGCGATCGTCTGCGGCAGCGTGTCGGCGTCGACGAGGAAACGGGGAGCCCTGTCCTTCTGTGGCTGTGTCTTGTCCGCGCGGCGCAGCAGCAGCATGGCCTCGGCCGCGGCCGTCGACTCGTCGAGCATGGAGGCGCCGGCGACGTCGAGGCCGGTGAGGTCGCAGACGACGGTCTGGAAGTTCAGCAGCGCCTCGAGCCGCCCCTGGCTGATCTCGGGCTGGTAGGGCGTGTAGGCGGTGTACCAGGCCGGGTCCTCGAGCACGTTGCGGCGGATCACCGGCGGGGTGATCGTGCCGTGGTAGCCCAGCCCGAGCATCGGCTCCAGGGTGGTGTTGCTCGCGGCGAGGGCGCGCAGCTCCTCGAGCACCTGCGCCTCGGTGGCGGGCGGCGGCGGCGCGGCACCGGTCGGGTCGTCGGACCAGTCGGCGGGGTCGCTGCGGATCGACGAGGGCATCGCGGTGTCGGCGAGCTCCTCGAGCGACCCGACGCCGATCGTCTCGAGCATGCGGGCGAGGCCGCGCGCGTCGGGGCCGATGTGGCGGTCGGCGAAGGGCACGCCGTGCTCGAGCGCCGCGAGCGGCGCGGAGTTCCACGGGGACTGGGACGGGGATCCGTGCGGTGCGGTCACGACGCCTCCGGAGGCAGGGCGGTCAGGGGCCTCACGCGCAGCGGGCGTCAGCGTCCGTCGCGCGGCCTCCCCCTCTGCCACTGCCCGCCACCGTGCGAGCGCCTGAGAGCTTCGCCGGTCGGGTGGGCTCACCCTCGGCTTGCACCATCGGCGGGTGGCCGGCCCGGGAGCCGGTCACCACTTTCCAGAGATCGTCTCCTCCGCGCGGTCGGGGTGCCTGAGAGGTTCCGGGGAGGAGTTGCTCCTTCGGCGCCTGCAGCCAGAGGCTTCTGTGTGCAGGTCTCTCCCGCGCGGTGTCCAAGAACGACGCGGTGAGGATAGCGCAACGGACACCGGACCCCCAGGTCCGTCGTGTCCCGTGTCACCCCGCCCGGATCAACCGGCGGAGCGGGTCCCCCGTGCACGGCGTGAGGCGAGCTCGTCCTCCGGGGAGTGGTCGACCACCGCGGAGTCGGCGCGCTCGGCCGGGAACCGCGCGATGGTCCCGGAGATCTCGCGCATGGCTCCGCCGACGGCGATGCCGAAGACACCCTGGCCGCCCTGGAGCAGGTCGACGACCTCCTCGGGCGACGTGCACTCGTAGACCGTGACCCCGTCGGAGAACAGGGTGATGCGGGCGAGGTCGCGCACGCCGTGGCGGCGCAGCTGCTCGACGGCGAGGCGGATGTTGTTCAGCGAGACGCCGGTGTCGAGGAGGTTCTTGACCACCTTGAGCACCGCGAGGTCCTTGAACGAGTACAGCCGCTGCGAGCCCGACCCGGTGGCGGTGCGGATGCTCGGGACCACGAGCTTCGTGCGCGCCCAGTAGTCGAGCTGGCGGTAGGTGATGCCGACGATCTGGCACGCCGCCGGGCCGCGATAACCGACGACCTCGTCCATCCCCGGGATCGCGTCACCGAAGACCTGGTCGTCGAACAGCGATCCCTGCTCGCCCTCGGGGCCGAGGGGCTCGAGCTCGGGGCCGGCGGGTCCGCCGTCCTCGCCACCGCTCACCGATTGCCTCCTCGTTCCGTTGTGACGCCGACGGTACGAGCGGCGGAGATGGGGGTCAACGCGACGCGCGGCTACTCTCGACCTCGACTTGAGAGTGAGGCTAGTGGGCCGTGTCGGAGTGTCTCCCCCTACCCCCCGACACCGCGGCGCCCGACGGCTGACGTCACGCGACGAAGGAGCGTGAGGGCAGCGCTCGGGCTTGCCGCGACACTAAGTGTCGGCGCCGCGGAAGTCCTCGGGCGAGACGGAGTCGAGGAACTCGCGGAACTTCTCGACCTCGTCCTCCTGCTCGTCGGGGATGACGAGGCCCGCCTCGGAGAGCACGCCCTCCTCGGCGTGGATCGGCACGCCGACCCGCAGGGCGAGCGCGACCGAGTCGCTGGGCCGGGCGGAGACGCGGACGTCACCGTCGAACACCAGCTCGGCGTAGAAGGTGCCCTCCTGCAGGTCGATGATCCGGACCTGCTCGAGGCGGCGGTCGAGCGCGCCGAGCACGTCCTTCAGCAGGTCGTGCGTGAGCGGGCGGGCGGGCTTGACGCCCTGCTGCTCGAGGGCGATGGCGGTGGCCTCCACCGAGCCGATCCAGATCGGCAGGTAGCGGTCACCCTCGGCCTCCCGCAGGAGGAGGATCGGCTGGTTCGCGGGAAGCTCGACCCGAACGCCCACGACACGCATCTCGCTCATGCGACTCGCCCTCCTCGTCACGGTCGAGCTCCGCTCCGCCGCCCAGCGTTCGGGCGACGTGCCGAGACGCTACACGCTCGGGACCCCCCGTGCGCGGGCCCGCGAAGGCCTCCGCGGGCCGGTCGCCCGGCGTGTCGGCGCTTGCTTCAGCGCCGGTGACCCTGGCGCAGACCGGCCCCCACGAGCAGGGCGTGCAGGCGCCCGGAGAGGGCCGCGAGCTCGGCGGAGAGCTCCTCGGCGCGGCGCGCGGCCTCGGGCCCGCGGCTGCGGGCGACGGGGGTCACGAGCTGGGTGAGCAGGCCGACCTCGCGGTCCGCGCTGGCCCGGGCCGAGCGCAGCAGGCGCGGTTCGACGCCGAGGCGGGCGAGCGACGCCGCGGTGCGGGCGACGAGCACGTCCTCGGGCTCGAAGCGGCCGTCGGCGTCGGGACGCAGGATGCCGTGGTGCTCGAGGCCGTCGAGCAGCGTGGCGTCCACGCCGTCCTCGGCGAGCAGCACGTCGCGACCCACGGTGTCGGCGCGCGAGGTGCGGGCGCCGTCGGGGTCCTCGTCGGGCTCGACGCGGTCGGCCACCGAGGCGAGGCTGCGCACGCGGGCGGTCGCGGCCGGCGACGGTGCGCCCGTCGGCCCCCCGGGTCCGCCCGGCCCCCCGGGTCCGCCGGTGTCGGCCGTGTCTCCGCCCGGCGCCCCGTCGCCGGGCAGCGCGGGCGCGCCGCCGGACGGGTCGCGGTCGAACTCGTCGAGCTTGGCGCGGATGACCTTGAGCGGGAGGTAGTGGTCGCGCTGCGCGGAGAGCACGAAGCGCAGGCGGACGACGTCGCTGTGCGAGAACTGCCGGTACCCCGCCGCGGTGCGTGCCGGGCGGATCAGCCCCTCGGACTCGAGGAACCGGATCTTGGAGATCGTGATCTCCGGGAAGTCGGCCCGCAGCGCGTCGAGCACCGAGCCGATCGAGAGGGGGGATCCCCCCGGCTCCGACAGCCCGGCGGCGGTCACTCCAGCCCCGCCCCCGCGGACCCGCCGTCACGCGGGCCGGTGAGGAACACGAGGCGGAACTTGCCGATCTGCACCTCGTCGCCGTTGGCGAGCACCGCGGTGTCCACCGGCTCGCGGTTGACGTAGGTGCCGTTGAGACTGCCGACGTCCACCACGACGAACTCGGCACCGTCGCGGCGGAACTCCGCGTGGCGCCGGGAGACCGTGACGTCGTCGAGGAAGATGTCCGAGTCCGGGTGCCGGCCGGCGCTCGTCGTGTCCCGGTCGAGCAGGAACCGCGAGCCCGCGTTCGGGCCGCGCTTGACCACCAGGAGCGCCGAGCCGGCGGGCAGCGAGTCGACCCCGGACACCGGGGCGTTGCGCGACTCCGCCTCGGGCTCGGCGAGGAAGTCGGCCCGGAAGACCGACGTCGTCTCGCCCTGACGCTCGGGGGGGACCGGGGGACCGCCTGTGCTCACCGTGCTCCTCCGTCGTGTCGTGCTCGGTCTCACGGATCGTCGCGAGGTGGCCGTCACGGTACCGGTCCCCGTCACGGGGTCGAGGCCCTCCCCACCCACCGTGAGCGAGGAGCCCTGTGCCGTGGCGGAGCGTGTGGACGCGTCGTCACGACCGGGTCGCGGTGCGGGCCTCAGGAACCGTCGATGAGCTGCTGGTAGGCCGAGGCCTCGAGCAGCTCGGAGACGGCGTCCGCGTCCGGCAAGCGCAGCTCCATCATCCATCCGGAGCCGTACGGATCGGAGTTGATGAGCTCGGGCGTGTCGGTGAGCCCGTCGTTGACCGCGGTGACCTCGCCGTCGAGCGGGGCGTAGATCTCCGAGACCGACTTGGTCGACTCGACCTCCGCGATCGACTCCCCCGACGTCACCGAGGCGCCGACGGTGGGCAGCTGCACGAAGACCACGTCGCCGAGCTGGTCCTGGGCGTAGTCGGTGATGCCGACCCGGACGACCGACGGGTCGCCCTCGGTGGCGGTGATCCACTCGTGCTCGGCGGTGTAGCGCAGGCCCTCGGGGACCACCGGCGGCTCCTCACGTCGTTGGTTACTGCAGCGTACGAAGGCGGCAGGCTAGCGGGCCGGGTCCGCGACGGGCGAGCGCACGAGCTGGATCAGGTAGAGCGTTCCCGACCACAGGTGCAGCGCGATCCCCCACGCGGTGAAGGCGTAGGCGAACGGGCGGGCGAGGTCGGCGCCGGGCCAGTCCATCTGCGCGAGCAGCAGCAGCGGGAAGGCGTAGAGCAGGTTCAGCGTCGCGGCCTTGCCGACGTAGAGCACCGGGAACGCGAGGTAGCCCTTGCGCCGCAGCAGGGGCAGCGCGGCCGAGACGACGACGTCGCGCCCGATGATCAGCACCAGCACCCACCACGGCACGATCCCCCGGATGAGGAACGCCACCAGCGTCGCGACCGTGTAGAGCCGGTCGGCGAGGGGGTCGAGCAGCTCGCCCAGGCGGCTGTACTGGTCGAGGGCGCGCGCGAGGCGCCCGTCGAGCCAGTCGGTGATCCCGCTGGCCATGAGCACCACCAGCGCCCAGCCGTCGGCCCGCGGGCCCAGCAGGAGCCAGAGGAACAGCGGGACCCCGAGCAGGCGCAGGAAGCTCAGCGCGTTGGGCACGGTGAGCCAGCGCTCGCCGGCGAGCTCGCGGAGGGTCACGGCCCGGGAGTATCCCCCGGGCCGCCGCGGTCAGCGCGCCGTCCAGCCCATGTCCATCGTCACCGGGGATCCGGTGAACGTGGACCCCGCCGGGGTGTTGAGGAAGGCGACGACGTCGGCGACCTCGGAGGGCTCGATCAGCCGCTTGCGCGCGTGGGGCGTGAGGATGACCTCCTCGAGGACCCGGTCCTCGCTGATCCCGTGGGCGCGGGCCTGGTCGGCGATCTGCTTCTCCACCAGCGGGGTGCGCACGTAGCCGGGGCACACGGCGGTCGCGGTGATCCCGTCGGCGGCGCCCTCGAGGGCGAGGGTCTTCACCAGGCCGAGCACGCCGTGCTTGGCCGAGACGTAGCCGGCCTTGAACGGCGAGGCGGCCAGCGCGTGGGCCGAGGCGATCGCGACGAACCGCCCGCCCTCGGGGGCTGCGCGCAGCGACTCCCACGCGTACTTGGCGAGCAGGAACGGGCTGGTCAGCAGGATCGCCAGCAGCGCGTCCCAGCGGTCCTCGTCGAAGTCGACCACCGGCGAGACGTGCTGGAAGCCGGCGTTGGCCACGACGAGGTCGAGGCGCCCGAAGTGCTCGAGCGCCGTGTCCACCGCGGTCCGGTTGCCCTCGCGCGTGGTCAGGTCGGCGCCCAGGGACGGGCCGGGCAGGGTCTCGTCGGCCTTGAGGTCCACGCCGAGGACCGACCATCCGTCGCCCGTCAGCCGATCGACGATCGCCCGGCCGATCCCGCTGCCCGATCCGGTCACCACCGCTGCTCGCTGCTCGCTGCTCATGCCCCGACCGTAAGCTGTCGCGCCGTGATCGCTCCCGCCAGCGGCCCCGCCCTCGGCCTGCCGGCCCAACCCGCTCCCCCGGTCCCCGACGTCCGCCGCATCGCCGTCCTGCGCGCCAACGGCCTCGGCGACTACGTCGTCGCCGAGCCCGCGCTCTCGGCCCTGCGCGACGCCTACCCCGACGCCGAGGTCACCCTCCTCGGCGCCCGCCACCACGTCGCGCTCCTCGAGGGCCGGCCGTCGCCGGTGGACCGCGTCGTCACGGTGCCCCTGGTGCCCGGGGTGCGCGTCGGCCCCGACCCCGACGCAGGAGAGGACGAGGTCGAGGCCTGGTGCGCCGAGCGCCGCGCGGAGGGCTACGACCTCGCCGTGCAGCTGCACGGCGGCGGGCGGAACTCCAACAAGCTGCTGCTGCGCCTCGGCGCGCGGGTCACGGTCGGCGCCGCCACCCCGGACGCGCCCCGGCCGGACCGCTGGGTGCCGTACTGGCCCTACCAGCACGACACGATCCGCTGGCTCGAGGTCGCGGCCGCCGCGGGCGCGACACCGACCCGCGTGGAGCCGCGCGTCGCGGTCACGCCCGCCGACCTCGACGCCTCGCACGCCGTCGTCCCGCCCGGCGAGGCGCCGCTGCTCGTCGTGCACCCCGGGGCCACCGACGCCCGCCGCTGCTATCCCGAGGAGCGCCTCGGCGCGATCGCCCAGGACCTCGCCGACCGCGGCGCCCGCGTCGTCGTCGCCGGCGGCAGCGGGGAGGCCGAGCGCGTCGACCGCGTGGTGTCGGGGATGCGGTGCACCCCGGAGACCGCGGTCGGCACCCTCGACCTTCCCGCGCTGGTCGGGCTGCTCTCGCGGGCGACGGTGATGCTCGGCAACGACTCGGGCCCGCGGCACCTCGCGGCCGCCGTGGGCACGCCGACCGTCGCCGTGTTCACCTACGCCAACCTCGCCGACGTCGCCCCCCTGACCCGCGTCTGGCACCGCGTGCTCGTGTCGTGGCACGGCGGGTGCCAGGTGTGCGGGCGCCGGGTGCTCGACGGCTGGTGCGGGCACGGGGCGAGCGCCACCCACGACGTCGACGTCGAGGAGGTGCGCGAGGCGGCGGCCGACCTGTGGGAACAGGCCCTCAGCTGACCAGCAGCGTCGTCCCGTCCTCGGCGGCCACGATCTCGCCGATCACCGGGTGGCCGGGGATCTCGCCGGCCAGCAGCAGCCCGCCCGAGGTCTGGGCGTCCGCGAGCAGTAGGGCCACGGTCTCGTCGACGTCGAGGCGCGCGTGCGGGCGCACCCAGTCGAGGTTGCGCCGCGAGCCGCCCGGCACGTAGCCGTCGCGGGCCGCCTCGCGCGCGCCGTCGAGGAACGGGACCGCGCTGCTGTCGATCACCGCGGTGACCCCGGACGCCCGGGCCAGCTTGTGCGCGTGGCCCAGCAGCCCGAAGCCGGTGATGTCGGTGCCCGCGCGGATTCCGGCGGCGACCGCGGCGCGCGAGGCCTCGGCGTTGAGCGTCGTCATGACCTCGATGGCCTGGTCGAACGCCTCCCCCGTGGCCTTGTGGCGGTTGTTGAGCACGCCGAGCCCGAGGGGCTTGGTCAGCGTCAGCGGCGTGCCCGGGCGGGCGGCGTCGTTGCGGATGAGGCGGTCGGGGTCGGCGGTGCCGGTGACCGCCATGCCGTACTTGGGCTCGGGGTCGTCGACGGAGTGCCCGCCGGCGACGTGGCAGCCCGCGAGATCGGCGACGGCCAGCCCGCCGCGCAGCACCTCGGCGGCGAGGTCGTAGGGCAGGACGTCGCGCGGCCAGCAGAGCAGGTTGAGCGCGATCACCGGCCGCCCGCCCATGGCGTAGACGTCGGAGAGCGCGTTGGCGGCGGCGATCCGGCCCCAGTCGTAGGGGTCGTCGACGACCGGGGTGAAGAAGTCGGTGGTCGCGATGAGCGCGAGCCCGTCGCGGATGAGCACCGCCGCGGCGTCGTCGCCGTCCTCGAGCCCGACGAGGAGCTCGCCCGCGCGCTCGGTGGTCGGCGAGGGCAGCAGGCCCCGGACCACGTCCTCCAGCTCGCCGGGCGGGATCTTGCAGGCGCAGCCGCCACCGTGGGCGTAGCTCGTCAGGCGCTGGGTCGTCGCGGTCACGACCCCGTTCTACAGCCTGTGCAGCCCGTCCAGCACCCGCTGCATCATGTCGCGGGACGGGGCACCCGAGGCGGCGACGGCGCGGGGGTGCACGAGCAGCAGGCCCGCGCCCGCCATGTCGTCGATGATCACCCGGGCGACGCCCAGGGGCACCGCGAGCAGGGCGGCGACCTCGGCCACCGAGCGCGGGTCGTCGACGACGTCGCCGAGCGCCACGTGCTCGGGGTCCTCCATCGGCGGGCGCGGCGACGGGATCGACACGAGGGTCTCGACGGCCAGGTCCGCCTTGGTCCGCGTGCGCCCGCGGGTGCGGACGTAGGGCCGGACGCGGGTGCGCGTGCTCTCGGGCGGTGCCGCCGCGGTGAGGAACAGCGGCAGGGTGGGCGCGTCGTCGGGATCGGGGTCCGCACGGCGGCGCACGGGCGGCGGCGCCTGGGCGGACACCACCACGTCCTCGGCGGCGGTGCGCTCGGCGAGGCGGCGGGTCCGGCGGCTGCGGGAGTTGAAGCGGGCGCCGGTGCGGCCGACGGACGCCTCGTCCGGGTCGGCGTCGGGCAGGGTCCCCGTGAACGCCTGGGCCTCGACCTCGGGTTCCGCGGCGTCGTCCCCGTCCACGGGGCGGGGGAAGCGGGCCCCGGTGCGCCCGACCCGTGGCGCGCGCCGGCGCCGCCGGGCGTCGCCGTCGGCCTCGCTCACGCTGCGCTCCCTACCTCACCCCGATCGGCGGACGGGTCGTCCGCCGAGCCGCCCGTCCGGGGGTCGCGCAGGGTCCGGGGCCCACGGCTCGTCGCCACGATAGAGCAGCTCGGGGGCTCGCCACACGGCCGGACGAGGAGGCTTCACGAGAGCGTCACGACGCTCACGGCACGTGACGGGCCGGTCACACGGTGACGATGTGGTCACGCCTCCAGGACGACCCGGTGTCGACCTCATCGGCGGCCGTGTCCAGCGACGACGGGCCCGCGGGGTGGCGCTACGCTTCTCCTCAGCCCCACCTTGACCTCTCTCCGTGGGGCTTTTCCCACCGAGGCTCGGGGTCGTCGTCGTTCCACCCGGTTCGCCGGGACGGCGACTCCGAGCCTCGTTGCTTGTACACATCAACTGCCGGCGTCGGCGATGCGCACGCGCACCCGCTCCTCCCCCAGGGCGACGACGTCGCCGCCGCCGAGCTGCCGTCCCCGGCGCGCCTCGGGGCGGCCGTTGACCGTGACCTCGCCGGCCTCGAGCACCTCCCGCGCGGCGGCGCCGTGCTCGACGAGACCGGCGAGCTTGAGCAGCTGGCCGAGGCGGATGCCGTCGTCGCGGACCTCGACGTCGCGGATGGGTGAGCGGTTGTCCACGCCCGCGAGTGTGCCGGGCGCCGCGGTGGTGTGATGGCGGCGATGGGCGTAGCGCTGCTGGTCCTCGCCGGGGTGGCCGCGGGGCTCACCGGCTCGATGGCGGGGCTGGCGTCGCTGTTCTCCTACCCGGCGCTGCTCGCGGTCGGCCTCTCCCCCGTCGTCGCGAACCAGACGAACACGATCGCGCTGGCCGTCAGCAGCGTCGGCTCGATGCTCGGCTCCCGCCCGGAGCTGCGTGGCCAGGCGCCGCGTGTCCTGCGCCTCCTGCCGCTGACGATCCTGGGCGGGGCGATCGGCGCCGGCCTCGTGCTGCTCACCCCGTCCGACGCCTTCGCGCTCATCGTCCCGTTCCTCGTCGCGGGGGCCTCGTTGGTGCTGCTCTGGCGCCCGCGCGCCGACGCGGCGCCGGTCTCGTCGCGCGCCGGTCGGGCCCTGACCACGGTCGGGGTGATCGCCGTCGGCGTCTACAGCGGCTACTTCGGCGCCGCCGCGGGCGTGGTGATGATGGCCCTGCTCGTCCGGGCCCTCGCCGACTCGCTGGTGCGTGTCAACGCGGTGAAGAACGTGCTGCTCGGGGCGTCGAACGCGGTCGCGGCGATCGGCTTCACGGTGGTCGGCGACGTCGCGTGGTCCTCGGCGCTCCCCCTGACCCTCGGCCTGCTCGTGGGCAACTACTGCGGTCCGGCCATCGCCCGCCGCCTGCCCCCGACGGTGCTGCGCGTGGGCATCGCCTGCGCCGGGTTCGTGCTGGCGGCGGTGCTGCTGCAGCGGGCGCTCGCGGGGCCGTGAGGGTCGCTCTCGGCGACATAGCGCCAAGATCGCGTCGAGACCGACAGGCCCGGGCCGTGCCGCTCGTTCCGATCTCGACGCGATCTTGTGCATAGGTCGCACAGAACGGGCCCGCGCCCGCGTCTGGCCCGACCGACCTGTGCGTGGCGGGGCCGCCGGGGTTCCGAGGGGCTTCCGTCGACATAGGGCCAAGATCGCGTCGAGACCGACGGACCCGGCGTGTACCCGCGCGGTCATTCTCGACGCGATCTTGTGCGTAGGTCTCACGGAACGGCGCACGGGCGGCGCCGCGCGCAGTCGTCGGCGCCGGGCTCGTGCCGGCGGCGGTGCTATTGCCGCCGGCACTCAGGGCACCGGCGACCTACCGCCAAGATCGCGTCGAGGCTGACGAGCCCCGGCTCGTGCCACGTGTCGGTCTCGGCGCGATCTTGTACGTAGGTCGCACGGACCGGTCCGGGCGCCGCCCGCGAGGTCGCCGCGGCCTTCGGCCCGGCCGCGATGCCGTGCCTTCAGCGCTCAGGGCTCGCGACGACATGCGCCCAAGATCGCGTCGAGACCGACGACCCCCGGGCTCGTGCCGCCCGTCGATCTCGACGCGATCTTGTGCATAGGTCGCGCGGAACGGCTCGGGCTCCGGCGACGTCGAACCCTGTGTGACCCTCGAACATCCCGACCCCGCACCGCTGCTGGTCCGGGCCCTGGATCTGCTCGCCGCCCGCCCCGGCGCGGTACTCGCCGGACCGACGGCGGCGGCGCTGTGGATCGACGAGTTCGCCGGGATCCGGGCCGGCGACGACCGCGAGGCCCACCTCGAGCTCGTGCCCCCGCTCGCCCGCGCACCGCTCGAGATCGTGGTGCCCGGGCGGGGCGGGCGATCGACGGCCGGGGTGCGGGTCCGCGCGGACGAGCTCCACCCCGACGAGATCGGCGAGGTGCCCGTCGACGGCGGCGTCGTCCGACTCACGAGTCCGATGCGCACGGCGTTCGACCTCGCGCGGACCCGGCCGCTCGACGAGGCCGTCGAGCTCGTCGATGCGATCGGCGCCCGCCACGTCGTGTGGCCCGACGACCTGCGCCGGATCGCGCACTCACATCCCGGGGTCCGGGGCCGGCGGGCGGTGTTCGCGGTGGCGGACCTGATCGACCACGGCAGCACCTCGCCGGCGCGGACCCGGGTCCGGCTGGTGCTGCGCCGCGGCGGCATCGACGCCCCGCGGGCCGGGCGGGCGATCGTCGACGCGGAGGGGGTGCTCGTCGGGTTCCTCGACCTCTCCTGGCCCGAGGACGGGTGCGGCTTCCAGGTCGGCCGGCCGCGCGCGGAGGCCCTCGCCCGCACCGGACGGCTCGGCGAGTACGGGTGGTTCGTGCAGCTCATCCCCGACCACGGGCGGCCGGACTGGTTGGTGTTCCAGGCGCTGGGCCTCCTGGAGCGGCGGCGGGGCCGGGTGTCGCCGCCGCTGATCACAAGGTCTGACCGCCGTCGACGACGATCGTCTGCCCGGTGATCGCGCGGCTCTCGACGACGCCGAGCACGGTGCGGGCGACGTCGTCGGGCGTGGTCTCGCGGTCGAGCAGGGACGCGGCAGCGAGCGAGCGCCCACGCCCTCGTCGCCGGCCCACAGCGGGTCATCACCAAGCCCGGCGCGACCTCGTTCACGCGCACCGGGGCCAGGGCCCGGGCCAGCGAGCGGGTCAGCCCGTGCAGCGCCGACTTGCTCACGGCGTAGGGCAGCGACGACCCCTGGCCGGTCAGGCCGGCGATCGAGCCGATGTTGACCACGCAGCCGTCGTCGGCGGCGTGCAGGTCGTCGGCGGCGGCGCGGGCGCAGTACCAGGGCGCCATGAGGTTGATCGCGAGCATCTGCTGCCACACGTCGTCGGTGGCGCCGGCGAGATCGTCGAGGGCCAGCGGCACGGTGGCGCCCGCGTTGTTCACGAGCACCGCGACGGGGCCGAGGCGCTCGCGCACCTCGGCGACCATCCCCTGCACGGCGCCGTCGTCGGTGACGTCGGCGTGCACGGCGATCGCCCGGCCACCTTCGGCCTCGATCTCGGCCACGGTCGCCTCGGCGTCGTCGGCCGAACGCCGGTACGAGATCGCGACGGCGTGGCCCGCCCGGTGGAGCGCGAGGCTGCAGGCGCGCCCGATGCCGGTGCCGCCGCCGGTGACGAGCGCCGTGGTCACGAGCCGCTGAGCTGGCGCTTGACCTCCGCGGACACGCGGCGCCCGTCGGCTCGCCCGGCGACCTGCGGCTGGACGGCCTTCATCACCACGCCCATCTGCTTCGGCCCCGCCGCCCCGGTCTCGGAGATGACGGCCTCGACGATCGTGGCGAGGTCCTCGTCGGAGATCTGGGTGGGCAGGTAGTCGTCGAGGACGGCCTGCTCGGCGCGCTCGCGCTCGGCGAGCTCGGTGCGCCCGGCGCCGTCGAACGCCTCGGCGGACTCGCGGCGCTTCTTCTGCTCGCGGCCGAGGACGGTGACCACCTCGTCGTCGCTGAGCTCGCGGTGCGCGTCGCCCGCGACCTCCTCGGTGTTGATCGCCGAGAGGGCCATGCGGATGGTCGCGACCCGGACCTGGTCGCGGGCCTTCATCGCGGTCGTGAGGTCGCTGCGCAGTCGTTCCTTGAGCGGTGCCACGGACACCACCGTAGTCAGGTGACGCGACGGAGAATCGGTGTCGGCATCACGCGCAGGACGCGGCCGAGCACGCTCCACGGCCAGGTCGGCACGTAGGCGAACGCGGGCGCGCGCTCGACGGCGTCGGCCATCGCGCGCGCGCCGGTGACCGCGTCGACGGCGAAGGGCATGGTCATGCCCTCGTTGAGGTCGGTGCGGATGAAGCCGGGCGCGAGGGTGGTCACGCGGATCGGGGTGCCGGCGACGTCGACGCGGATGCCCTCGGCGAGGTGCGACAGGGCCGCCTTCGTCGCGGCGTAGGTGGTCTGCGCGCCGCGGAGCCCGCGGTCGGCGGCCACCGAGGACACGACGACGAGGTGGCCTGCGCCCTGCTCCCGGAAGATCTCCATCGCCACCTCGCACTGGGCCAGCGCGGAGACGAAGTTGGTGCGGGCGGTGGCGAGGTTGGCGTCGAAGCGCCCGGTGCCGATCGGCGCGCCCTTGCCCAGCCCGGCGTTGACCACCACGCGGTCCAGCCCGCCGAGCTCGTCGCGCAGCGCGCGCACGGTGGCGAACACCGCGTCGTGGTCGTCGACGTCGAGGGCCGCGACGGCGACGCGCACCCCGGTGGGCGCGAGCTCGTCGCGCAGGGCCTCGAGGCGGTCGAGGCGCCGGGCGGCCAGCGCCAGGTCGTGGCCGCGGGCGGCGAACTCGCGGGCCATGCCCGCCCCGAGGCCCGAGCTCGCTCCGGTGATCAAGGTCCGCATGCGCGGAGCCTGTCAGGTCACCGGTGGGCGAGCACGTTCACCACCACGCCCTGCGGGGTGCGCACGAAGAAGCGGCGCACGCCCCACGCCTCGTCGGTGAGCGGGTGGACGATCTCCAGGCCGGCGTCCACCGCGCCGGCGTGCACCGCGGCCAGCGCGTCGAGGTCGGCCACCTCCACCGACACCCGGCTGTCCTCCGGCGCCGTGGCGTCGCGGGCGACGAGCTGCACCTGGGCGTTGTCGGGGCCGCGGTGGTTGACGATCCAGCCCAGGTCCATGGGGGTGTCGAGCCCGAGCAGGCCGGTCCAGAACGGGGCGTCGGCGCCCGGGTCGGCGACGGTGAGGTTGGCGACGATGCGGCGCACGGGCGAGTCGGTCACGGGCGCCAGCCTCCCGCGCGCGAGGGCCCCGGGTCTTGGACGAAACGGAAGGCGGGCGTGTGGTGTTCTCCTGGACGTGGCCGACGACGAGCAGCTCCGCGCGGCGCTGGTCGACGACCTCGACGCGGGGTTCGAGGCCGTGGTGCGCGCGCACGCCGACGTGGTGCACGCGGTGGCGCGGCGCACCGTGTCCCGGGCCGCCGACGCCGAGGACCTCGCCGCCGAGGCCCTGCTGCGGGCCTATCGGGCGCTGCGCGGCTACACCCCGGCGCGGATCGAGGCCCTGACCCTGCGGCCCTGGCTGCTGACGATCCTGCTCAACACCGCGCGCAACGACCGCCGCGACGCCGCCCGCCGGCCCCGCACCGACGGCGTCGCCCCGGTGCCCGACCGCCCCGCGAGCGCGCCCGGCCCCGCCGAGCAGGCCGAGAGCACCGAGCTCGGCGACCACCTGGCCGTCCTGCTCGCCGATCTCCCGGCCGCTCAGCGCACCGCCGTGGTGCTGCGCCACGTCGTCGACCTGCCCGTGGCCGAGGTGGCCGCGGTCCTCGGGTGCGGCGAGGCGACCGCGCGCTCGCACGCCAAGCGGGGCCTCGACGCCCTGCGCACCCGCCTGATCTCCGAGGAGAAGCCGTGACGGACACCCTGCTCACCGCCCTGCGTGACCTCGCGGGGCCCGCCCCGGCGACGCTCGCCGACCGCGTCGTCGACGCCTGGGTGCGCGTGCCCGGCCCGCTGGGCGAGGTGTTCGCCGTGACCGGCGCCCAGGGCGTGCGCCTGCTCCGCCCGGCGGCGCACGCCGGCGACCTCGACGCGTTCCTCGAGGGCTACCGCGCTCGCCACGGCCGCCCGGTCCGCCCGGCGGCGCGCACCCCGCGGGGCCTGCTGCCCGCGCTGCGCGGCACCGGTCCCGGCCCGGATCTCGACCTGGGCGACCTGACGCCGTTCGCCCGCGAGGTCCTCGCCGTCACCGCCCGCATCCCCACCGGCCAGACCCGCCCCTACGGCTGGGTGGCGCGCGAGGCCGGGCACCCGAAGGCCGTGCGGGCGGTGGGCACGGTGCTGGCACGCAACCCGGTGCCGCTGCTGGTGCCGTGCCACCGCGTGGTGCGCGGCGACGGGGACGTCGGGCAGTACCTGTCGGGCGTCGCGGACAAGGTGGCGCTGCTCGAGCGCGAGGGCGTGGAGCTCGCGCACCTCGCGGGCCTGGTCGGCAGCGACACCACGGGCGTCGTGTGCTTCCCGACCTGCCATCACGCGCGCCGGATCACCACCGCCCACCGGCAGGGGTTCGCGAGCCTCGAGCGCGCCCGCGCCGCCGGCTACCGCCCGTGCCGCGACTGCCGCCCCTGACCACGACTCAGCGGGCTGTGAACCCCGCGTCCACGGGCATCGCGATGCCGGTGACGTAGCGGGCCTCGTCGGAGCAGAGCCAGGCCACGGCGGCCGTCACGTCCCGGGGCTCGAGGAGGCCGACCGGCAGCAGGTTGCCGACGTCGGGCACCTCGCCGGCGGGCGGGTCGGTGAACAGGGCCGCGACCGCGTCGTTGAGCACCATCGGCGTCGCGACGCCCGAGGGGTGCACGGAGTTCACGCGGATCGAGTGCGGTGCCAGCCAGTGCGCCCAGGCGCGCACGAGCCCGACCAGCGCGTGCTTGCTGGCGATGTAGCCGTCCATCTGCCCACTGCCGTCGCCGCCACGGCCGGTGAGGCCCATCGACGAGCTGGTGACGACGATCGCGCCGCCGCGGCCCTGGGCGATCATCGCCGGCGCGGCGGCCTGGACGGTGTTCCAGACGCCGACGGTGTTGACGTCGAGCTGGTCGCGGAACGCCCGCGCGGCGGAGACGTCGGGCGACGCCATGCCGATCCCGGCGTTGGCGAGCACGGCGTCCACGCCGCCGAGCTCCTCGATCCCGGCCGTGACGGCCGTGCCGAGCCCCTCGGCGTCGCGGACGTCCGCGACGTGCGCGCTGACCCGTCCCCCGCGCTCGCGCACCCCGGCCGCGGTCTCCTCGAGCTCCTCGGGGGTGGCCAGCGGGTAGGCGACGCCGGGGTCGGGCGCGCAGACGTCGATAGCGACGATGTCCGCGCCCTCCTCGGCGAGGCGCCAGGCGTGGCTGCGTCCCTGTCCGCGGGCGGCGCCGGTGATGAGCGCGACGCGGCCCGCGTGCCGTCCCGAGCGGTGCACCATGGTCGGACCGTAGCACCGACTGGTTGCAAAACAGAACCAGTCGGTGCAGCGGTCAGACCGGCGTCTTCTCCCCCGCCTCCACCGGCACCGAGACGGTGTTGCCCGCCGGCGGGAGCGGGCAGGTGGCGTACGCGGTGAACGCGCAGGGCAGGTTGACCGTGCGGTTCAGGTCGATCCGCACGGTGCCGTCGTCCGCGGGCGCCGGGGTGCGCAGGTTGCGCCCGCCGCCGTAGGTGCTCGCGCCCGAGGTGCCGTCGCGGAAGTGCAGGACGAGCCCGCCGGCCTCACCGGCGAGGGCGACGAGCTCCTGCTCGGCGCCGCCGAGGGTGAAGTGCACCGTGCCCACGGCCGTCGGGTGGAACCCGAGGCCGTCGACGACGGTGTCGACGTCGATGCGCTGCGGGGCGTCCCACGGCACGAACCGGCCGTCGACCACCCACGCGGCGTCGACGGGGAACGCCGGCACCCCGGCGAAGCGCTGCCGGGTCGGGGCCTGCGGGTCGCGCACGCGCAGGGCGACGTGCTCCTCGCGGCGGATCACCTCGACCCGCCGCTCCCCCACCTCGACCAGCACGCCGGGCTTGCCGTCGACGGGCTCGACGCGGGCGGTGCCGTCCACGGCCGCGCCGTCGACGGCGACGCCGTCACCGCGCGCGGCCGTGATCTGCGCACCGCCGTCGACGGCCCGCCACGTCCCCGGGAGCTCCGGGTACGGGCGGGCCTCGCCGTCGAGCCAGTACAGGCCCGCGAGGCTGAGCCAGCCGTGCGGGGCGCGCAGCGTGTCCTCGCGCTCCGCGTGCCAGGCGGCCCAGTCCGCGGTCAGGGCTCCGGTCCGATCTGCGGTGCCGGCCGTCACGCCGACGTCGCCGCGCGCCGCGGCAGCACCCAGTCCGGGCGCACGAAGTGGCAGGTGTAGCCCCAGGGCTGCTTGAGCAGGTAGTCCTGGTGCTCGGGCTCGGCCTCCCAGAACTCGCCGGCCGGCTCCACCTCGGTGACGACCTTGCCCGGCCAGAGGCCGGACGCGTCGACGTCGGCGATGGTGTCGCGCGCGACACGCTCCTGCTCGGGGGTCGTGTAGTAGATCGCCGACCGGTAGCTGCGCCCGACGTCGTTGCCCTGGCGGTTCTTCGTCGACGGGTCGTGGATCTGGAAGAAGAACTCGAGGATCTCGCGGTAGGAGATGACGTCGTCGTCGTACACGACCTCGACGGCCTCGGCGTGGTCGCCGTGGCGGCGGTACGTCGCGTTCGGCGTGTTCGGGTCCCCCGAGTAACCGACCCTCGTCGACAGGATGCCGGGGCGGCGGCGCAGCAGGTCCTGCGCACCCCAGAAACACCCACCGGCCAGGATCGCGGTCTGCGTGGCCACGGAATCGACCTCCTCGGTCTCGGCTTGCTGTGCGCACAACGCCCGTGGGGCCGGCCGTGTTCCGTCCGGGGACGCCGGTCCCGGAGATCCGCACGGGGGGTGACATGCTCCGCACCGTGAGCGAGCAGCGCATCGAGGTCCCCCGATGGATCGACGCCGAGCCGGCGACGATCTTCGACGTGCTGCGCGACCCGCACGGGCACGTCGCCATCGACAGCTCCGGGATGCTCATGGACGCCACCGGCGAGCCGGTGGAGGCCGTCGGCGACCGCTTCACCGTGCACATGGACCGCGAGGCGCTGGGCGACCGGCCGCTCGGGCGCTACGACGTCGACGTGGTCATCACCGTCTACGAGCCCGACCGCGAGATCGCCTGGACGATCGAGGGCCAGGCGAAGCCGTTCATCGGCCACGTCTACGGCTACCGCCTCGAGCCCGACGACGACGGCACCCGCGTCGTGTCCTACCTCGACTGGTCGGCGATCCACCCCGAGTGGGCCGAGCGCGACATCTTCCCCGTGGTCTCCGAGCAGGCGCTCAAGGCGACGCTGGGGATCCTCGCGCGCAACGTGCAGAAGAACTGACCGCTAGCCGGTCAGCGGCACCTCGGCCACGGTGCGCCAGCGCTCGTCGCGGGCCAGCAGGTGCACGCGGTCGACCCGCGTGACCAGGGGCAGCTCCGGGACGAGCGCCTCGGCCGCCGCCTCGAGGTCCCGCGCCGACGCCGCCCGGCGCAGCCCGACCGTCAGGTGCGGGACGAGCTCGCGGTCCGCAGGCGGCACCGCGGGCACGGCGCGCCGGATCCGCTCGGCGATGTCGCGGAACGGGGCCACCGGCTCCGGGGCGAGCCACAGCACCCGCCGGTCGAACCACCGCACCGCGCCGAACGTGGCGGTGAACGCCGCCACGGGCGCCACCGCCTCGCGCAGTGCCGCGACCGCGGCGTCGTCGACCGCGGCGGGCTCGAGGAAGGGGTACACGAGCGTCAGGTGCGCGCCGAGCCCGCGCCGCGCGGTGGGGTCGAGCCGCGCCCGCAGCGCGCCGACCAGCGGCTCGGCGTCGGGCACCAGCGCCGCGATCATGGTGCGCCGGACGTCGGGGTCGAGGACGGGGGCCACGCCCGCAGAGCATGCCCTGCTCGCGCTTGCCCTCGACCGCGATCGAGGTCCTAGCGTCGGCGGCGTCGACGAGAGGAGATCCGATGCGCATCGCGGTCCTGGGCACGGGTGAGGTGGGGCGGGCGCTCGCCGGGCGCTGCGCGGAGGTCGGTCACGACGTCGTCGTGGGCACGCGCGACCCGGCGCGGACCCGCGATCGCGACGGGTACGCCGGCTGGCTCGACGCGCACGACACCATCCGGCTGGTGGCGAACGCCGAGGCCGGCGCCCACGCCGAGCTGCTGGTCAACGCGACGAACGGAGCGGGCTCGCTCGCCGCGTCGGGCGACGCGGGGGTGGCCGACCACCCCGGGCTCGTCGTGCTCGACGTCGCCAACGTGCTCGACTTCTCCGGCGGCGGGCCCTACCCCGCCATCGGGGCGGCCACCGACCACAGCCTCGCCGAGCGGTTGCAGGCGGCCTTCCCCACGGCGCGCGTGGTGAAGGGCCTCAACACGATGAACTGCCAGGTCATGGCCGACCCGGCCCGGGTGCCCGGCGAGCACGTGACCTTCGTGGCCGGCGACGACGAGGACGCCAAGGCGGCGGTGCGCGCCCTGCTCGCAGCGTTCGGCTGGCCCGCGCACCGCGTCCTCGACCTCGGCGGGCTCTCCGCCGCGCGGGCGACGGAGATGTACCTGCCGCTGTGGCTCTCGCTGTTCACCGCGGCCGGGACCGCTGACGTCAACATCGCGCTCTGCCGCTAGCGATCGCGTCGAGCACGAGGGCCACCGGCGGCCAGCTCGCCCGCCCCCGCCGGGTCACGGCGTAGGCGCGCTGTCGGACGCCGGGGGCGGTGAGCCGGACGACGGTCACCCCGTCGCGGACGGGCCGGTCCCGCGGCAGGAGGCCGACGCCGAGCCCGGCGACGACCAGCTCCTCGACCAGCTCGAGGCTGTCGGCCTCGTGCGCGGTGTGCAGCCGGAAGCCCGCCATCGAGGCCAGCGTGCGCAGCACCTGCTCGTCGGCCGGGTTGCGCGAGTTGCCGATCCACGCCCGGTCCCGGAACGCGGCGATCACCGTCAGCGTGTCGGCACCGGGGGCGGGGACGTCGGCGGACGGGACGGCGAGCCCCCACGCCGTCGTCCACAACGGCGAGGCGGTGAGGTCCGGGTCGAGGGCGTCGGGCGCGAGGTCGTAGTCGTAGGTCAGGGCGAGGTCGACGCCGTCGGCGACGAGCATCGCGTGCGCCTCGGCCGGCTCGTGCTCGCGGATCGTCAGCGTGACGCCCGGGTGCGACACGGCCAGCGCGGCCACCGTCGGCATCACCGCCCGCCGGATCGCCGTCGCGAACCCGGCCACGCGCACCACCCCGCGCGGCTCGGCCTCCGGGTCGAGGTCGAGGCGCGCGGTCTCGACCGCCGCGAGGATCGTGCGCGCGTGCTCGGCGAGCCGCCGCCCGGCGGGGGTCAGCCGGGACCGCCGCCCCTCGGGCTCCACCAGCGCGGCGCCGGACTCGCGCGCCAGCGCCGCGATCTGCTGGGACACCACCGACGTGCTCGTGCCCAGGACCTCGGCCACCACCCGCATCGAGCCGTGCCGGGCGAACTCGACGAGGTAGGGCAGGCGGCGCGTGTCCACGCCGACCATTGTCCGCCATCGACGAACGATGTGTGAAGGATGCTCACGTGGACGCGAACGATGTCGCCCTCTTCACTGGTGCTCGTGACCGCCTCCGCCCTCTCCCCCACCACCGGCACCCGCCCGCCCTCGCCCCGCACCGGCGCCGGGATGGCGGTCGGCGCGATGCTCTGCGTCCAGCTCGGGCTCGCCCTCTCGGTCGGGCTGTTCGACCAGATCGGGTCCACGGGCACCGCCTGTCTGCGGCTGCTGTGGGCCGGGCTGCTGCTGGTGCTCCTCGCGCGCCCGCGGCCCTCGGCGTTCACGCGGTCGAGCCTCGCGGCGTGCGTCGCGCTGGGCGTGGTCACCGCCGGCCTGACGATCCTGTTCACCGAGGCGATCGCCCGCATCCCGCTGGGCACGGCCGCCGCGCTGGAGTTCCTCGGTCCGCTCGGCGTCGCGCTGCTGCGCGGCCGGGGCCGGGCGCGCGGGTGGGCGCTGCTCGCGGGCGCGGGCGTCGTGCTGCTCACGAGTCCGTGGCAGGCGGGCCTCGACCCCGCCGGCGTCGCCTTCGCCCTCGGCGCCGCGGCCTGCTGGGCGGGCTACATCCTGCTCACCCAGCGCGTCGGCGACCACGTCACCGGGCTCACCGGGCTCGCGGTGTCGATGCCGGTCGCCGCGCTCGTCGCCACCGCGGTCGCCGGCCCGGGGCTCCTCGCCCACCTCGAGGCGGGGCGGATCGACGCGTCGGTGCTGCTCACGGGCCTGGGGATCGCGCTGCTGCTCCCCGTGGTGCCGTTCAGCCTGGAGCTGCTGGCCCTGCGCCGGCTCACCACCGCGGCCTTCGGGACGCTCATGTGCCTCGAGCCCGCGATCGCCCTCGTCATCGGCGTGGTGCTCCTGCACCAGGTGCCCTCGGTGCTCGCCGCGGCCGCCGTCGCCGCCGTCGTGCTCGCCGGGATCGGCGCGGAACGGGCGGGGGCGCGGATGCCGACCTGATCCCGGGTCAGGCGTACGCGGCGACCATGCCCACGACCACGCCGACGGCCCCGATCGCGGCCACCCCGACCCCGCCGACGAGCGCCGGGCGCTTGCTGCGCCGGCTCCCGAGCGCCCACAGCGCCACGGCGGGCAGGAACGCGAGCACCACGACGCCGAGGAACGGCACCGTGAGGGCCGCGAGGACGCCGGCCGTCCCGGCGGGCACGGCGCGGTCGCCCTCGGGCGCGAGCTGGGCCCGGCGGACGTCGCCGGCGGTGGAGTCCGGGGACGCGTCCACGGCCACGGCCGGCCCGCCGTCGTCGGGGGCGAAGGTGCCGGTGCAGTCGTAGCGCCCCTGGCCGAGCTCGGTGCACTGCTCGACGGTCAGCGTCCCGGGGGTGCCCACGGACCCGGTGGCGAGCTGCAGGTCGCCGAGCGAGAAGAGGAACGGGGCGACGCCCAGCACGAACCACAGGAGCAGCAGCACGATGCGGCCGACGGGCCCGGGGTCGTTGCCGGGGCCGGGCGTCGGGGTGCCGAAGTCCGCCACGGCGACATGATGCCGAACGGGGCGCGAGGGGCACGTCCGGCAGGTGCCGGCGCCTCTCGATCATGCGCCACGTGCCCCTCGTGACCCTGACCCCTCGCCGGGGCGGATCGCCCAGGACGCACCGTGTCCTCAGGACACGGGTCCCACCCCGAACGCCGGGCCCGGGGGCGTCAGTCGTCCGGGCCGTCCGGGTCCGCGCCGAGGTCGCGGAGGTGGTCGCGCCGGAGGCTCTCGTTCCAGTGCTCCTCGCCGCGGCCCGTGCCCTCGGCGCGGTCGACGCCCAGGAAGCGCGCCATGAACTGCCGTTTCGCCTCGGCCCGGACCACGTCGTCCACCGCGGCACCGAGCGCGGCCTCGGCGTCCTCGGCCCCCGGGTCCGGTTTCGGATCCCCGCCGTCCGTGCCGCCCTCGCTCATGGACCTCAGGGTGCCCCCTCGACGGGCCCCGGGCCAGCGGAGCGCAGCTGCAGCCCGGCCTCGGCGGCGGGGCGCCGGGCGGTCCGCTCGACCCAGCGGTGGTCGACCAGCTCGGCGCGGCTGTCCCACCCCTGCCCCATCGGGGCGCGCCGCGTCACGGACCCATCAGTCCGCCGGCCCCACACCGGGCGGCCGGGGCGCGTCGAGGTGGAAGCCCACGCCGACCAGCCGCACGGTCAGCGCGAGGGCGGCACCGGCGAGGGTCCACCCGAAGCCGCCGAACCCCAGCCGCTCGGGCACGACCACCACCGCCGCCCCGAGCAGCGCGGGGATCGCGTAGAGCTCGCTGCTCAGGACGGTCGGCACCCGGCGCACGAGGACGTCGCGGATCGTGCCGCCGCCGACGGCGGTGATCCCGCCCAGCAGGATCGCCTGCCCGACGCCCGCACCGAGGTCGATCGCCCGGCCCGCGCCGGTCACCGCGAACAGCGAGAGCCCGAGGGCGTCGAGCACCGTGATCGGCATGGCGAGGCGCTCGAGCTGGCGGCTCGCGGCGAAGGCGACGAGGCCCCCGACGGTGGCGACCGCGAGGTAGCGCCAGTCGCTGAACGTCGCCGGCGGCAGCGCCCCGAGCAGCACGTCGCGCAGGATGCCGCCGCCCAGCGCGGTGATCATGCCGAGCGTCACCACGCCGACGATGTCCAGGCGCGCCGCGCGCACCGCCGTGAGCGCGCCGTTGAGGGCGAACGCGAACGTCCCCAGCAGGTCCAGGACGAGGGCGGCCGTCGACATCGGGGCCACGGTCCCAGGCCGGGAGCGAGGCGCGAGGATGCCCCCGTGTCGACCGCGCTCTGGCCCGATCCCCCCGAGCCCTCCGCCGAGGAGGTCGCCGCGCGCCTGCACGTCGAGCGCCGCGGCCACGTCCTGCTGCTGCGGATGCAGCGCGACGACCGGCACAACGCCCTCGACGTCGCCATGACGCGCGCGCTGGACGCCGCGTTGAACACCCTCGACGACGACCCGGAGCTGCGCTGCGGGGTGCTCGCCGGCGGGCGGCGGTCGTTCTCCGCGGGCACCGACATCGCCGTCGGCCCCGGCGCGCCCACCCCGCGCGGCGGCAACTACGGGGTGGTCGGGCGCCGGCGCCGCACCCCGCTGGTCGCGGCCGTCGAGGGCATCGCCTACGGCGGCGGCTTCGAGCTCGCGCTGGCCTGCGACCTCGTCGTCGCGGCGCGGACTGCGCGCTTCGCCCTGCCCGAGGTCGGGCTCGGGCTCGTCGCCAACTGCGGCGCGCTGTTCCGCGGCCCGCGGGCCCTCCCGCCGATGGTGGCGCGCCAGCTGCTGCTCACCGGCGACCCGCTGGGCGCCGACCGGTGCCAGGAGCTGGGGCTGGTCACCGAGCTGGTCGAGTCCGGCGCCGCCGAGGACCGCGCGCTCGCGCTCGCCGCCCGCATCGCCGCGCGCTCCCCCGTCGCCGTGCAGGCCACCCTCGCCGCGGTGGAGGACGCGCTGATCGAGCCCGACGCGCGCGGTTGGGCGGCCACCGACGGCGCTGTCGCGCGGGTGGCGGCCAGTGAGGACCGGGCCGAGGGCGTGGCCGCCTTCTTCGCCAAGCGGGAACCCCGCTTCACCGGACGCTGAGGGAGGACCCGTGAGCTTCTTCGTACGCCCCGCCGGCGAGGGCGAGCGCTACGAGTTCGACGGCACGACGTTCACCGTGAAGGCGAGCGGCGCCGACACCGAGGGCCGCGTGGGCGTGATGGAGCAGGCGGCGCCCGCCGGGCTGACCGTGCCCGCGCACACCCACGAGGGCGAGGACGAGATGTTCTACGTCCTCGAGGGCGAGCTGCGCGGCTTCTGCGGCGACGAGCGCTTCACGGCGTCGGCGGGGGCCTTCATCTTCCTGCCCCGCGACGTCGAGCACGGCTTCGAGGTGGTCGGCGACGGCCCCGCCCGCGCGCTGACGATCGTCGGCCCCGCGCGGTTCGACCGGCTGGTGGTGGAGCAGGGTCGTCGACTGGACCCTTGATGGGCAAGCCGTGACTTGCCTATTCTGCTCCCCGTGGCGGACGTCTACCGGGCCCTCGACGACGAGACACGTCGTCTCGTCCTCGACGAGCTCGCCGCCCGCGACGGCCAGACCCTCTTCGAGATCTGCACCGTCCTGCTCACCCGGCACGGCCGCACGTCCACCCGGCAGGCCGTCTCGCAGCACCTCGCGGTGCTCGAGGAGGCCGGCCTGGTGGTGACGGAGCGGCGAGGCCGCTCCAAGTTCCACCACTTCGACCGCTCGCCGCTCGCCGAGATCGCCCGGCGCTGGCCCCTCCCGGAGGACGTCCCGTGAAGATCCGACTGACCAGCATCTTCGTCGACGACCAGCGTGCCGCGCTGGCGTTCTACACCGACGTGCTGGGCTTCTCCGTCCGCCACGACGTCCCGCTGGGCGACGCCTCCTGGCTCACCGTCGTCTCGCCCGAGGACCCCGACGGGCCCGAGCTGCTGCTCGAGCCGGCCGGGCACCCGGCGGTGAAGCCCTACCGCGACGCCCTCGTCGAGGACGGCATCCCGCTCGTCCAGTTCGCCGTCGACGACGTCGAGGCCGAGCACCGGCGCCTCACCGAGCGGGGCGTGGTGTTCACCCTGCCGCCCACCGACGGCGGCCCGGTGATGGTCGCGGTGTTCGACGACACCTGCGGCAACCTCGTCCAGATCGTCAGCGAGAAGGCCTGACGAGACTGGCTGAGCCTCAACCGCGCTCGATCGTCCGGCTCCGGCCCCGGAACTCGGCGATGACCTGCCCGTCGGCCGGCCGGGCGACGGTGATGTCGTAGACGCCGCTGCGCCCGAAGCGAGTGCGCTCGGTGGCCAGCGCCTCGAGCTCGTCGCCCTCGCGGGCGGAGGCGACGAACACGATGTCGGCGGCCGCGGCCACCGTGACCGGGCCGGGGCTGTTGCAGGCGCACGCGAACGCCGAGTCGGCGAGCAGGAACAGGTAACCGCCGTGGCACATGCCGTGCCCGTTGACCATCTCCGAGCTCACCCGCATGGTCAGGCGCGCCCGCCCGTCGACGGCCTCGTGCAGCACCATGCCCAGCTTGCGGGACGCGGCGTCGTCGTCCCACATGCGCTGCACGGCGTCGACGACGGTCACGAGGACGCCTGCTTCGCGACGAGGGTGAGCACGTCGTAGCGCGCCACCGAGTCGCCCGCGGCGTTGGTGACGTCGGCGTCCCAGCGGACCTCGCCGTAGTCGGCGGTGTCGCGCGGGGTGATCTGCTTGGCGGTCAGGGTGATCGTCAGTTCGTCGTCGAACTTCACCGGCGTGAGGAACCGCAGGGAGTCCACCCCGAAGTTGGCCAGCACCGGCCCGGGCGCCGGGTCGACGAACAGCCCGGCGGCGAACGAGACCACCAGGTAGCCGTGGGCCACGCGCTCGCCGAAGAACGGGTTCGCGGCCGCGGCCTCGGCGTCGGTGTGGGCGTAGAAGGTGTCGCCGGTGAACTCGGCGAAGTGCTCGACGTCTTCCTGGGTCACCCGGCGCGGCCCGCCGACGACGGTGTCGCCGATGCGCAGCTCCTCGAGGTGCTTGCGGAACGGGTGGACGTCGGTGACGGTGCGCTCGCTGCCGCGCACCCAGCGCCCGGTGATCGCGGTGAGCATCGCCGGGCTGCCCTGCACCGCGGTGCGCTGCATGTGGTGGGCCACCCCGCGGATGCCGCCCATCTCCTCGCCGCCGCCCGCGCGACCCGGACCGCCGTGCACGAGCTGGGGCATGGGCGAGCCGTGGCCCGTCGACTCCGGCGCGGCGGCCGCGTCGAGCACCAGCATCCGGCCGTGCCACGGCGCGGCGCCGAGGACGACGGTGCGCGCGACGTCGGGATCGGCGGTGACCACGGAGCCGACCAGCGAGCCCTGGCCGCGCGCGGCGAGCTCGACGACCTGGTCGACGGACTCGTAGGGCAGCACGGTGGAGACGGGGCCGAAGGCCTCGACCTCGTGGAACGCGGCGGTGTCGGGGTCGCCGGTGAGCAGCACCGGGGACAGGAACGCGCCCCGCTCGGCGTCGGCGTCGACCACCTCGACGTGGTCGGGGTCGCCGAACACCACGCGCCCGGCGTCGGTCAGCGACTTCAGCGAGCGGCGCACCTCCTCGCGCTGCTCGGTGCCCGCCAGCGCGCCCATCCGGACGTCGGGGTTCGCCGGATTCCCGACCGTCACCTTCGCCAGCCGCGCGGACACGGCCTCGAGCACCGCGTCGACCTGCGCCGACGGCACGAACGCCCGGCGGATCGCCGTGCACTTCTGCCCCGCCTTGACCGTCATCTCGGTGGCGAGCTGCTTCACGTAGAGGTCGAACTCGGTGGTGCCCGGGACGGCGTCGGGCCCGAGGATCGAGCAGTTCAGCGAGTCGGCCTCGGCGGTGAAGCGCACCGAGCGCGCCGTGAGCGTCGGGTGGGTGCGCAGGCGCGCCGCGGTGGACGCCGAGCCGGTGAACGAGACGAGGTCCTGCTCGGTGAGGTGGTCGAACAGGTCCCCGCCAGAAGAGGATGTGAGGGAGCCCGCGAGGAACTGGACCGCGCCCTCGGGCAGCAGGCCGCTCTCGACGACCAGCCTCACCAGCTCGGCGGTGAGGAACGCCGTCGGCGTGGCCGGCTTGATGATCGTGGGGACGCCGGCGAGGAACGCCGGGGCGAGCTTCTCCAGCGGGCCCCAGCAGGGGAAATTGTAGGCGTTGATCTGCACCGCGACGCCGTGGCGCGGGGTCAGCACGTGCTGGCCGAGGAAGGTGCCGCCCTTCGAGAGCGGCTCCACGTCGCCCTCGACGAGCACCGACCCGGCCGGCAGCTCGCGCTTGCCCTTCGACGCGTAGGCCTGCAGGACACCGATGCCGCCGTCGACGTCGAACTTGGAGTCCCCGAGCGTCGCGCCGGTGCGCGCCGAGACGGCGTAGAGCTCCTCGCGGTGCTCGCGCAGGTGCCCGGCGAGGGCCTTGAGCAGCGAGGCGCGCTGGTGGAACGACAGCTCCCGCAGCGCAGGCCCGCCGGTGCGCCGGCCGTACGCGGCGGCGGCGGCCACGTCGATGCCGTCGGTGGACACCCGGCCGACCTCGTCGCCGGTGACGGCGTCGTACATCGGCCGCCCCTCGCCGGTGGGGGCCTGCCAGCGGCCCTGGACGTGGCTCTGGAGCACTGCGGTCATCGTCGGGTGCTTCCTCGCGGGGACGGGGGTCAGGTGTCGTAGTCGACGGTGAGGGTCTCGGAGACGGGCGTCGACTGGCAGGTGAGCACGAAGCCGGCGTCGACCTCGTCCTGCTCAAGGGCGAAGTTGCGGGCCATCCGCACCTCCCCCTCGGTGATCTGGGCGCGGCAGGTGCCGCACACCCCGCCCTTGCACGCGAACGGCAGGTCGGAGCGGACCTTCTGCGCGGCGTCGAGCACCGACAGGTCGCGGGGCAGGGTGATCGCGGTGGAGCGGCCGTTGAGGATCACGGTGCCGGCGGCGCCCTCGCCGTCGTCCGCCCCGTCGTCGTGCCGCACGGGCTCCGGCGGCGGCGCGTCGACGTAGAACAGCTCCTGGTGCACGCGCTCGCGGGGCACGCCGAGCTCGCCGAGCACCTCGCGCGCGTCGGTGACCATGCCGAACGGCCCGCAGAGCCACCAGTGGTCGACGTCGGGCACCGGCACCAGGGCGCCGAGCAACGTGCGCAGCTTCTCCGCGTCGAGTCGGCCGCCGAAGATCTCGGCCTCCATCGGCTCGCGGGAGAGCACGTGGTCGAGCTGGAGCCGATGGCGGTAGCGGTCCTTGAGGTCGGCCAGGTCCTCGGCGAACATCACCGTGTCGGTGCGCCGGTTGCCGTAGAGCAGCGTGACGTGGTTGTCCGGGTGCGCGCCCAGTACGGTCGCGGCGATCGAGAGCACGGGGGTGATCCCGGACCCGGCGGCGATGAGCGCGTGGTGCTCCCCCGCGGCGGTCGACGGGGTGAAGCGCCCCTCGGGCGGCCCGACCTCCAGCTCGTCGCCGACCGCGAGCCGGTCGACGAGCCACTCCGAGAACAGGCCGGTGTCGACGCGGCGCACCCCGATCCGCGGCGCGGCCCCCTCGGGCGCGCAGATCGAGTACGACCGGCGCTCCTCCCCCGCGGCGGTGTGCAGGCGCAGGGTCAGGTACTGGCCGGCGCGGAAGCGGTAGCGCTCGGCGAGGTCGTCGGGCACGTCGAAGGTCACCGCGACGGCGTCGTCGGTGAGCCGCTCGACGCGCCCGACGCGCAGCGCGTGGAAGCCGGTCCCGCGCACGGGGGCAGCGGCGGTCATCAGATCTCCTTGACGTGCTCGAACGGCTCGGCGCACGCGCGGCAACGGCGCAGCGCCGTGCACGCCGTCGGCCCGAACCGGGACACGACCTCGGTGTCGCCCGCGCCGCACTGCGGGCAGGCCACGACCGGCTCGGGCGGGTCGAGCCTCAGCGGCACCGGACCCGCGGCGCGCGGCCCGACGTGCGCGGGCGGCGCGATGCCGGCCTCGGCGAGCTTGCGGCGCCCGGCGTCACTGATGAAGTCGGTGGTCCACGGCGGGCTGAAGCTGGTGCGGACGTCCACCCGCGCGTGGCCGGCCTCCTCCAGCTTGTGGCGGAGGTCCGAGCGCATCTCGTCGAGCGCGGGGCAGCCCGAGTAGGTGGGCGTGATCGTCACGACGACGGTCCCGTCCTCGCGGGTCTCCGCGCCGCGCAGCACGCCGAGGTCGGCGAGGGTCAGCATCGGCATCTGGGGGTCGGTGACCTCGGCGGCGAGGTCCCACACGGCCCGATCGATGGTCGTCACCACGTCGCCTCCGGGTGCGCCCGGGCCAGCGACTGCAGCATCGCGAGCACCGGCCCCAGCGCCTCGGTGTGGACGCCGTCGCGGCCCCCGCGCCCGGCGACGAGCCCGACGGCCGGGCGCTCGGGGCGGGTCAGCCCCGCGGGGGGCAGGACCTGGTCGAGCACGGCGTCGAGCTCGGCGCGCAGCGCCGCGGGGTCGACGGCGACGCCGGCCTCGACCAGGCGCGCCTCGACCGGGTGCACGGTGAACAGCTCCTCGACGAACGGCCACACCCCGTCGAGCCCGGCCTGCATGCGCTCGTGGGAGTACGGGGTGCCGTCGCCGAGCCGCACGACCCACTGCGCGGCGTACTGGCGCTGGTAGGCGAGCTCCTTGACGGTCTTGTCGGCCACGGCGGCGAGCACGACGTCCCGCGAGCCCACGAGCCGGGTCATCAGCGCGAGGCGCCACGACGAGAACACGAGCATCCAGGCCATCGTGCGGCCGAAGTCGCCGAGGTCGGCCTCGGCGAGGACGACGTTGCGGAAAGCGCGCTCGTCACGGAAGTACGCGAGCACGTCCTCGTCGTCCTGCGGGCCGGCGCGGAACGGCTCGGCGGCCCCGAGGTGCCCGGCGCGGGAGAGCAGCACGCGGGCCTGGCCGAGCAGGTCGAGCGCGATGTTGGCGAGCGCGACCTCCTCCTCCAGCTCCGGGGCGTTGGTCGTCCACTCGGCCAGGCGCTGGCTCGCGACGAGCGCGTCGTCGGCGAGCATGAGGCAGTAGGTGGCGAGGTCGTCGCGGTCGACGCCCTCGGGCGCCGGTGCGTCGATCTCGGCGGTGCCGGCGTCGAAACCGGCGCCGAAGGCCCAGCGGTCCTCGTCGCCGTCGAGGGTCTCGGCCAGGGCCTGGTAGGCGCTGTCAGCGCTGTCGGGGCCGCCCATGGAGAGCCTCCCTCGCTACAGGTGCGGGACGGAGTCGGGGATGTCGTAGAACGTCGGGTGCCGGTAGACCTTGTCGCCGGCGGGTGCGAAGAACGGGTCCTTCTCGTCCGGGCTCGACGCCGTGATGGCGTCGCCGCGGACCACCCAGATGCTCACGCCCTCGTTGCGCCGCGTGTAGAGGTTGCGGGCGTTGTGCAGGGCCATCGTGTCGTCGGGCGCGTGCAGCGAGCCGACGTGCACGTGGTTGAGCCCGCGCTTCCCGCGGACGAAGACCTCGTACAACGGCCAGCGGGCCTTGGGAGACGAAGCGGAGCGGAGCTCGACCTCGGAGTTCGGCGTGCCGGTGCCGAGATCCCCCGCGGGGTCGCCCTCGACGTGCGCGGTGACGTCGTCGGACATGCTCACGCGCTCATCGCCTCCCGCGTCCCGGCGTGCTTGGCGGCGTACGCCGACGCCGCGTCGCGCACCCACTGGCCGTTCTCGTGGGCCGCGCGCCGGTGCGCCAGGCGCTGGGCGTTGCACGGTCCGGCGCCCTTCACCACGGCGGTGAACTCGTCCCAGTCGATCGCGCCGAAGTCGTAGGACCCGCGCTCGGGGTTCCAGCGCAGCTCGGGGTCGGGGAACGTGACCCCGAGCGCCTCGGCCTGCGGCACCGACATGTCGACGTAGCGCTGGCGCAGCTCGTCGTTGGTGTGGCGCTTGATCCGCCAGGCCATCGACTGCTGGGTGTTGGGCGAGTCGCCGTCGGCGGGCCCGAACATCATCAGCGAGGGCCACCACCAGCGGTCGACCGCGTCCTGGACCATCGCGCGCTGCGCCTGCGTGCCGGCCATCAGCGTGCGCAGCAGCTCGAAGCCCTGGCGCTGGTGGAAGGACTCCTCCTTGCAGATGCGCACCATGGCCCGCGCGTAGGGGCCGTAGCTCGAGCGGCACAGCGGCACCTGGTTGCAGATCGCGGCGCCGTCGACGAGCCACCCGATGACGCCGATGTCGGCGAAGGTCAGCGTCGGGTAGTTGAAGATCGACGAGTACTTCTGCCTGCTGCTGATGAGCTTCTCGGTGAGCTCGCCGCGGTCGACGCCGAGCGTCTCGGTGGCCGAGTAGAGGTAGAGCCCGTGCCCGGCCTCGTCCTGCACCTTGGCCAGCAGGATGGCCTTCCGCCGCAGGCTGGGGGCGCGCAGGATCCAGTTGCCCTCGGGCTGCATGCCGATGATCTCGGAGTGCGCGTGCTGGGCCACCTGGCGGATCAGCGTCTTGCGGTAGCCCTCGGGCATCCAGTCGCGCGGCTCAACGCGTCCCTCGCCGCCGACCGTGCGCTCGAAGGCCTCCTCCAGCTCGTGCCGGAGGTGCTCGGGGACGTCGGTGCCCCCGTCAGGAGCCGCCGCGGTCGCGAGGCGCGTGGTCTCGTCGGACATCGCCGTCCTTCCGCCCGAATGTTCGTTCGGTTGGGATGGTGCACCACGCCGGGAGACCGACGCAACCACCGACCGTGGGTGCCGCGCAGGTCACGCTGCGTCGACGGGGCGGGCGAGCCCGTTGACCGCGCCGTCGAACAACGGGGGCAGCAGCCGGGCGAGCGGCACCAGCGCGCGCCGCGCCGGGCGCGGCCGGGTGCCGAGCAGCAGGGCGCCGGTCAGCCAGCGGTAGCGTCGGGTCAGCCGCACCCAGTCGCGCTCGTAGCGCGGCGCCGCCCCGTCGGTGATCGCCCGGACCGCAGCCCCGGCCTGGGCGAACGCCAGCGCCAGCCCCTCGCCGGTCAGGGCGTCGACGTAGCCCGCGGCGTCGCCGACCAGCAGCACGCGCCCGGCCACCCGTCGTCGGGCGCCCTGGCGCAGCGGGCCCGCGCCCCGGACGTCGCCGGCGGGCTCGGCGTCGGTCAGCAGCGCGGCGAGCGAGGGCAGCGCCCGCACCCGCGTGTCGAACGAGCCCTTGCTGGTGGCGAGCACGGCCACGCCGACGAGGTCGTCGGCCACCGGGGTCACGTAGCCCTCGACCTCGGGCGCCCAGTGCACCTCGACGAACGGCGACCAGGGCGCGGTGCGGAAGTGCCGGCGCAGCCCGTAGCGGCGGTACCGGGCGGGCGCGGTGTCGAGGCCGAGCGCGCGGCGCAGGGGCGAGTGCAGCCCGTCGGCGGCCACGACGTGGCGGGCGCGCACGTCGTCGACCGACACCCCGTCGTCGTCCTGGCGCAGCTCGCCCACCGCCCGCTGCTCGATCCGCGCGCCGGCCGCGGTCGCCGCGTCCGACAGGGCGCCGTGCAGCGTGGTGCGCCGGATCCCCCGGCCCGCTGCGCCGTCGCGGAAGGCGGCGTCGGCGGACCGGTCGCCGCCGACGTAGCGGATGCCGTGGAAGGCGTGCCCGGGCGGGTCGACGCCGAGCTCCTGCAGCGCGGCGAGCGCCCCGGGCATGAGGCCCTCGCCGCAGGCCTTGTCCACCGCGCCGGGGCGCGGCTCCCAGACCTCGACGTCCAGGCCCGCGCGGGCGGCGTGCAGGGCGGTGACCAGGCCGGCGGGCCCGCCGCCGGCGACGAGCAGGTCGACGTGGCGGGTCACGCAGGCACCGCCGCGGACTCGACGGCGGACCGCAGCGCCGCCCGCTCGGCCCGCAGCCGCACGGTGAGCAGGGCCGCGTTCGCCACCGTGAACACGGCCGCCGTGATCCACGCGCCGTGCACCAGCGGCAGCGCGAGGCCCTCGACGACCACCACCGCGTAGTTGGGGTGGGCGAGCCACCGGTACGGCCCGGACCGCACCAGCGGCATCCCGGGCACCACGATCACGCGGGTGTTCCAGCGCGGCCCGAGCGCCCGGACGCACCACCACCGCACGCCCTGGCACGCGATCACCAGCGCGAGCATCGGCCACCCCAGCGCGGGCACGAACGGCCGGCCGGCGAGCCACACCTCGGCGACGCAGCCGGCCAGGAACGCGGTGTGCAGCACGATCATCGCCGGGAGGTGCCCGCGCCCGGTCTCGACGCCGCCGCGCGCGAACGCCCAGGAGGCGTTGCGCCGGGACACCGCCATCTCGCCGAGGCGCTGCACCCCGACGGCGACGACGAGCAGGGTGTAGAGGACGGCGCTCACGCGGATGCCCGCAGCAGCACCAGCTCGGAGCAGAACCCCGGCCCCATGGCCAGCATCAGCCCGTACGACCCGGGCCGCGGCGGCCGCGTGGCCAGGGTGTCGGCCAGGACGTGGAGCACCGACGCCGAGGACAGGTTGCCGATGCGGCGCAGCGAGTCCCAGGTGACGGCGAGCGCCTCGCGGTCGACGCCGAGCGCGTCCTGCAGGGCCTCGAGCACCTTCGGCCCGCCGGGGTGCGCGACGTACCACCCGACGTCCTCGGGACGCAGGCCCTGGTCGGCGAGGAAGCGGCGCACGTCGTCACCCAGGTAGCGGCGCACGACGTCGGGGACGGCGCTGTCGAGCACGATCTTCAGCCCGCCCGCGCCGACGTCCCAGCCCATCGTGCGCTCGGAGTCGGGGTAGAGCCGGCTGCGCGCGGCCAGCACCTCGGGCTGGGCCCGGCGCTCGTCGGCGAGCTGCTCGGCCCGCCGCGCGCCCGCCGCCACCACGGCCGCGGCCCCGTCGCCGAAGAGCCCGCTGGCCACGAGGTTGGGCATCGAGGTGTCGTCGCGCTGCAGGGTCAGCGAGCAGAGCTCGACGCTCATGAGGACGGCGACGGCGTCGGGGTGGCCGACGAGGTAGTCGTGCAGGCGGGCGACGCCGGCCGCCCCCGCGACGCAGCCGAGGCCGACGATCGGCACGCGCACCACGTCGTCGCGCAGCCCGATCAGCGCCGCGACGCGGGCGTCGAGCGACGGGACGGCGAGGCCCGTGACGGTGGCCGACACGATGAGGTCGACGTCGCAGGGCGCGAGGTCGACGGCCTTGAGCGCGTCCACCACGGCGCGGGCGCCCAGCTCGACGCCGGTCGCGATGAACGCGTCGTTGGCCTCGCCGAAGTCGCGCAGCGCCGCGTAGCGCTCCAGCGGCAGCGCGGTGTGGCGGGTGTCGACGCCCGCGTTGCGGTGCAGGCGGTCGAGCACCCCGCGGTTGACGACGCCCGAGAGCATCGTGGTCGCGAAGGACTCGGTGATCTCCTCCTGCCGGTACCGGTGGTCGGGGAGCGTGCCCCGGACGCTCAGGACGCGCATGGTCGTCTCTCCTCCAGGAGCGAGGTCACCAGGCCGCGCACGACGGCCGGCGTGATCCGGCCGCGGGCGAGCCCGAGCTCGACGAGGTCGTCGAACACTCGCTGGTCGGCCGCCGAGGCGCGCAGCCCCGCGTCCAGCATCGGCGCGCTGCGGCTCAGCCGCCCGGCGGCGGCGGTGTGGCGCAGGTGCGGGAAGAGGTGGGCGCGGGCGTCGCGGGCGTACCGGCGCCCGGCGGTCTCCGGGCGTCCCGCCGCGAGGGCGCGCGCGGCAGCCCGGCCGGCGGCGATGCCCGTGGCCACGGCGTAGTAGATGCCCTCGCCGGTCATGGGGTTGACCAGCCCCGCGGCGTCGCCGACCAGCAGCACCCGGCCCGCCGGCGGGCGCCAGCGCAGCCCCGAGAGCGGCAGGTGGTGGCCGCGCCAGTCGCCGGCGTCGCGGGTGGCGCCGGGCAGCAGGCTCTCGAGGTGCCCGATCAGCTCGGCCTTGCTCGGCAGCTGCCCGTCGCCGAGGACCTCGCCGTAGCCGACGTTGGCGTACCCGTCGCCGCGGTCGAACGACCAGGCGTACGACGGCTGGCGGGCGGTGCCGAACGCGATCACCTGGGCGCCCTCGCGGCCGGGGGTGATCGGGGCGTAACCGCGCAGGGCCAGCGCCGTCGTGCCCCGCGCCCACCCGAGACGCCGGCGCAGCACCGAGCGCGCCCCGTCGGCGCCGACGACCACCGGGGCCGCGATCGCACCGTCGAGCACGACGCCGTCCCCGATCGCCACCTCGCGGACCCGGTGGCGCACCAGCTGGGCGCCGGCGGCCTGCGCGGCCACCACGAGGCGGGCGTCGAGGACCGCGCGCGGCACCACGTACGACGGGCGCGCCATGGTCCGCTCGGCGCCCCGCCCACCCCGGTCGAGGCGCAGGCGGGTCGCCGGCACGCGGTCGTCGAGCAGGCCCGTGACCCCGACCTCGGCGAGCCGGTCGAGCACGTGCGGGGCCACGCCGTCGCCGCAGGCCTTGTCGCGGGGGAAGTCGTCGCGGTCGAGCAGCGCCACCCGCAGCCCCGGGTCGGTGTGCAGGGCCCCGAGCGCCGTGGCCGTCCCGGCGGGCCCCGCACCGACGATCACGAGGTCGTGGGTCGCCGTCATCCGGCGGCCACGAGCAGCACGACGTCGAGCAGGGCGATCGCCATCGCGGCGCGGAAGGGCCCGCGTCCGCGGCCGATCAGGGCGACCGCCGCGAGGGCGGCGACCGCGAGCAGCACGAGCCAGACCCACGCCGCGGGCGCGCCGGCGGGGCCGAACGCGGCCAGCACCGACGCCGCGACGAGCAGCCCGGCGGCCAGGGGGCGTGCGGTCCGCTCCCCCAGCCGGTGGGGCAGGCCGCGCACGCCGGTGCGCAGGTCGTCGGCGAGGTCCGGCAGGGCGTTGACCACGTGCGCGCCGACCCCGAGCGTCGCGCCGGCGGCGAGCATCCACCACGGCGGCCACGCGGGCGGCGCGCCGGCCAGCGACACGACGGCCGGCAGCGTCCCGAACGTCACCGCGTAGGGCAGCCACGACAGGGCGGTGCGCTTGAGGCCGAGGTTGTAGGTCTGGCCCGCGCCGATGCCGAGCACCAGGTGCACGACGCCGCTGCGCCACCCCGCGGCCAGCGAGAGCACGACGCAGGCGAGGGCAGCGACGACGAGCGTCGCGGTGACGGCGCCCGCCCCGACCCGACCCGTGGCCAGCGGCTTGTCGGTGCGCCCGACCGCGCGGTCGCGGCGGGCGTCGAGCAGGTCGTTGGCGAAGCCGAGGGTCAGGTGCCCGGTGAAGACGGCGAGCGTGACGACGACCGCCGTGCCCGGTGTGAGCCCGGCGTCGACGGCCAGCAGCGCGGCGACCGTCGCGACCGCGAGCGCCGGCCCCGGGTGGGCGGCGGTGAGGAGGCCGCCGGCCCGGGGCGGCACCGAGATCACGCTCGTCACGGATCTCGTCACGGGCGCGACCGGCGGGCGACGTGCCCGTGGCGTGCGGCGTCGCGCAGGGTCTGGCCGACGGTGCGCCGCCGCAGCACGGCCGTCGGGCCGGAGGCGGTGGTGCGCATGCCCTCGACGACCTCGCGGAACACCGCGACGCCGTCCTTCGTCGGCGCCCAGTCGAGCTCGGTGCGCGCACGCGTCGAGTCGAGCAGGGGCAGGGCGAACGCCATGTCGAGCCAGCCGGTGTCGACCTGCTGCAGGCGCAGGTGCCACGCCGCCGACGCCACCACGCGCAGCGCCGCGGACGGCACGTGCACCAGCCGGGCGCCGAGCACCCCGGCGATGTCGGCGGCCGTCAGCGGTGTCGCGGACGCGAGGTTGAACGCGCCGGCCGCCTTGCGGTCGAGCACCCGCGCCACGGCGTCGGCGACGTCGTCGGCGTGCACCACCGAGACCGCGAGGCCCCGGTCCAGCGGCAGGATCGGCAGGAAGTCCAGTGCCCGGGCCGGGACGATGCCCGGCACGCCGTAGCGCAGCAGCGCGCTGCCGGCGGAGCGCTGGCCCACGATGCCGGGCCGCAGCCGCGTCACGGTGGGGATCGTCCCGCGGCTCTCGACGTCGTCGAGCATCTTCTCCGCGGCGGCCTTGTGCCGGCTGTAGCGCGAGGTCGGGACGCCGTCGTGCGGCCAGTCCTCGGCCACCGGGGTGTCGTCGCGGCGGGGGGCGTAGGTGCCCAGCGACGACATGTGCACCAGGTGCGGCACGCCCGCCGTCGCCGCCGCGGCCACGACGCGCCGGGTGCCGCCGACGCCGAGCTCGCGCAGGTAGGCGAGGTCGTGCGAGGGCTGGAACCCCCACGCGAGGTGGACGACGGCGTCGGCGCGCGCGAAGGCCTCGGCGAGGTCGTTGGCGGAGTCGGCGGTGAGGTCGATCGACCGCCACTCCGCGGGCTCCCCCTCGATCGGGGCGTCGGGGATCCGGCGGGCCACGCCGATCACCTCGTGGTCGTCGCGGGCGAGCCGGCGCAGGACCGCCGTGCCCACGTTGCCGGTCGCGCCGGTCACGGCGATGCGCATCGTGCCTCCCCAGGGCTCGCGAACCCGCCTGGTGTCCCCGGCGTCCCCGCACCCCACACACCGGTGTCGCGGGGTTTGCGCCACGCCGCCCGCGGGGCACCGGGGCGGGATGGCGGACGGGCCGGGCGAGGCGTCACGGCGCCGGACCGGTGATCGCGACGCCGTGTGGGAGGCGTTCGAGCAGTTCCCGGTCGCGCTGGTCGCCTTCGCGGGCCCCGAGCACCGCGTCACGGCCGTCAACCAAGCGTACCGGGCCCTGGTCGGGCGCACCGGCTTCGTCGGCCGGACGGTGCGTGAGGTGCTCCCCGAGGTCGAGGGCCAGCAGCTGGTCGAGCTGCTGGACCGCGTGTACGCGACGGGCGAGCCGGAGGTCGGGCGCGAGTGGCGCCTCCAGCTGGACGACGGCGACGGGGCCCTCCGGGAGAGCTGGGTCGACTTCGTCGTCTCCGCCCGGCGCGGCCCCGACGGCGCGGTCACCGGGGTGCTCGGCTCCGTCACCGACGTGACCGAGCAGGTGCGGCGGCGCCACGAGGCGCAGGCCCGCGCGGCGGACGCCGAGCAGCGATTCGCCGCGGCCCGGGACGTCATGGCGACGCTGCAGCGCGAGCTGCTGCCCCCGGGGCTGCCCGTGCTGCCCGCGGTGCAGATCGCGGCCAGCTACCTGCTCGCCGACGCGGGGACGACCGCCGGCGGTGACTGGTTCGACGCGCTGGCGCTGCCCGACGGCCGGGTGGTGCTCGTGGTGGGCGACGTCGTCGGCCACGGGGTGGTGGCCTCGGCGACGATGGGCCAGCTCCGGGCGGTGCTTGGCGAGCGGCTGCGGGCCACCGACGGCGACGTCACCGCGGCGCTCGCGGCCGTCGACCGGGTGGCCGACCACCTGCCCGGCGCCCGCGCGGCCACCGTGTGCGCGGCGGTCCTCGACCCCGCCGACGGCGCGCTGACCTACGCGACCGCCGGCCATCCGCCCCCGCTGCTGGTGCCCGCCGCCGGCGAGGCGCGCTACCTGTCCCCCACCGGCGGCGGACCGCTGGGCACCGGCGCGGCGTTCCCGGCGGCCCGGGCGCGGCTCGCGGTGGGCGACCTGCTGCTGGTCTACAGCGACGGCGTCCTCGAGCGCCCCGGACGGGACCCGCGCAGCAGCGGCGTCGAGCTGGCCCGGGTGGCCGCCGACACCGCGGCGGGACGGTCGTTCGCGGCGGACGGCGAGTCCCCGGCCGAGCGAGTCTGCACCCAGGCGCTCGAGCTGCTGGTGCGCGCCACCGGCCACGCCGACGACATCACCCTGCTCGCGACCGGCCGTCGCGAGCCGGTCGCCGACCTCGCGCTCACCGCGCCGGCCGAGCCCCGCACGCTCGCCGCCGTGCGCCGCGAGCTGCGGGGATGGCTGCGCGCGCTCGGCGCCGGCGAGGACACCGTCTCCGACGTCGCCCACGCGGTCGGCGAGCTGGTGACCAACGCCGTCGAGCACGCCTACCCCGACGACGGCCCCCGGCGCGCCGACCCCGACGCCGTGCGCCTGGACGCCACGTTGTCGCCGACCGGGGTGCTGCGGCTGGCGGTGCACGACCGCGGTCGCTGGCTCGACCCCCGACTCGACCCCGACGCCACCCCTCGCGACCCCGGCCCGCTTCCCGGCGCCGACCGCGGCCGGGGCCTGGAGATGTCGACGGCCCTGATCGACGCGCTCACCGTCGACCGCGGCCCCGACCGGGGAACCACCGCCACCGTCGAGCACCGCCTCACCCGCCCGGCGCGGCTGCTCACGACCGTCGACCTGTTCGCCGACGCCCCGGCCCGCGACGCCGACCGCGACGACCCGACGCTCCTGCTGGTCCTCGACGAGCCCCCGGACCGCGCGCACGAGGGTCCCCGCGTGCGGGTCGACGGGCCGGTCGACGCCGTCACGGCCGACCAGCTGCACACCGCCCTGGTGCACCGCACCCGCGGCGGCACCCGGCCGTTGACCGTCGACCTCACCGGGGTGACCCACCTCGGCAGCGCCGGGGTCGCCGCGCTGTTCGCGGCACGCCGGTCCGCGCTGCGCGGTGCCGACGGGGAGCCGGCCCTCGTGCTCCACGCGCCGGTGGGCAGCGTCGCCGACCACGTCCTGACCCTGGTCGGACTCCCCCACGTCACCGGCAGCTGATCAGCGGGCGGAGATCTGCAGCCACTCCCGCGTCGCGTCGACGGCCCGGGCGCGGGCCCCGTCGCGGTCGGTACCGTCCGGGGCCGCGGCCGTCAGCCGGTCGGCGAGATCGCGCAGCTTGGTGTTGTGCTCCTGCGACAGGGTGCGCAGGACGGTGAACGCCTCCTCGGCGTCCAGGCCGAACCGGCCCATGAGCATCCCCTTGGCCTGCTCGATGACGGGCAGGCTCGCCCGGGCGCGCTCGTGGTCGCGGACCTTGAGGCGCAGCTCGTCGAGGAGGGTCTCGGCGCTCGCGGTGCCCACGGCGTGGTCGAGGTCCGGGTAGAGCGGCAGCCGGCGGCCGAGCTCGGTGCCGGCCAGCACGCGGCGCACGGGGGCGTCGGCGCAGATCAGCCGCAGGTCGAGGCCGGCGTCGTGGCACGCGCGCTGGGCGCGCAGCAACGCCGTCAACCCGGCCGCGGCGACGCTGCGCACCCGGGCGAGGTCGACCACCACCGTGGTCAGGCCCTCGCCGCGCGCGGCCAGCACCGCGTCGACGGCGTCCCGCAGCGCGTCCGCCGTCGCCCCCTCGAGGTCCCCGGTGGGGTGCACCACCCGCACCGCGCCGCCCGCTCGTCCGTCCGTCCCTGATCTGCACCACGTCGCGCCCGCATCTGCCGCATGCGTCCGCCGGCGACCCCACGTCTCGAGGCCCACCGACCCGTCACGTGGCGCGGCCGCGGCCGCACCCCCGGGGCGGGACGCTACCGGGTCGGCAGGGTTGGGGTCCCGGCCTGGCGCCCAACCCCCGCGCATGACGCACGCAGAGGACGCCACCGACACCTCCGGCTGGACCGAGATCGCCGAGCCGGCCCCGGGCGAGGTCCGCCGGGTCGGGCAGTGGGCGGTGGGGACGAGCCGCGGCGAGCCGTTCGCGGTGTCGCGGCGCTGCCGCCACCAGCTGCGCGACCTCTCCGACGGCCACGTCGACGCCGAGGGCTGCCTGGTGTGCCCGTGGCACGGCGCGCGCTACGACACGGGCAACGGCGAGATGGCCGAGGGCCCCAAGGGCATCGCGTTCTACGTCGGGCCGACCCCCGGCTACACCCAGCTCGTGCGTGCCCTGGCCCGGTGGGTGCCGCTGCGCCTCGGGCGCGCGGTGCGCCGCGGGCGCTCGCTGTTCGTGCGCTGACCCCCGTCGGGCGAGGTCAGCGGGCGACCTCGTCCGCGCCGCCACCGTCTGTGGCGCGCAGCGTGCGGTACCCGGGGTGCACCCCGGGGGTCAGGCCCCGGTCGGCGGCGACCCGCGAGAGCAGGGCGTACAGGGTCGCGCGCTCGTCGGGGTCGAGGGCGGCGAGCACGGCGTCGTCGTGGGCGGTCGCCACGCGCGCGATGTCGGCCATGAGCGCGTCCCCGCGCTCGGTGAGGTGGACCGCGTGGAGGCGCCGGTCGCGGGGATTGCGGCGGCGTTCGACCAGTCCCCGCTCCTCCAGGCCGTCGACCAGCGCGACCAGCCGGGTGGCCGGCGTGCCCAACAGGTCGGCGAGGGCCTGCTGGCTGCTCCCGGGGCTGCGTGCGATCGCCCGCAGCAGGCCCGTCTGGGGCGGGGTCAGGTCGAGCTCGCCGATGCGCTCGGCGAAGGCCTGCGCGCTGTGGGTGCCGAGCTGCGTGAGCAGGAACGCCCCGCCGACGACGGGCAGGCCCGCCCGCTCCTCCGATGCCACGGGCTGACCGTATCGCTTGACAATCCGTCCCGCCATGCAACCCTTACAATTCGTCATGATTATACGAGGGAAGGAGTCGGGCGATGACCACCACCGCACCGGCCGGCAGGACGGCCACCACGCGACGCGGTACCGGGGGCCCGCCGCTGTGGGCGCCCGCGATCGCCTACGCGGGGCTGACGATCGCCGGCGCCGCGATGTACACCGGCCTGCGGCCCGGCGCGCCGGCGAGCGCGGTGCTGGCCGCCCAGCAGGCTGCGCCCGTGCTCGGCAGCGTCTCGGCGCTGCTGCTGTTCGCGTCGTCGGCGCCGCTGGCGGTGTGGAGCGCGTCGGTGTTCCAGCGCCTGCAGGTGCTCGGGGTGCGCGTCGCGGGTCCGGTGATCGGGCTGGTCGGCGGGGTGCTCGCCGCCGCGGCGGTCGCCGCCAGCGCGCTCGTGGCGGCCACGGCCGTCGCGGTCGCGCCGGGCGGCGACGCCGGGGCGGCCGCCGCCGCTGGCCCAGCTCGCGTTCCTCGCCGGCGGCCCCGGGTTCGCGGTGGCCTCGGCGCTGCTGCTCGCCGGCGTCGCGGTCCCCGCGCTGATCCTGCGGCTCGTGCCCCGCTGGCTGGCGATCACCGGGATCGTCCTGGCCGCATTCGGCGTGCTCGCCACGCTCAGCGTCGCCGTCCTCGCGGTCGCGCCGGCGCTGCCCGTCGTCCGGTTCGGCGGCCTGCTGTGGTTCCTCGCCGTCAGCGTCGCCCTGCCGCGCCACCGCCACCGCGCCACCACGGCCTGAGGAGGCGGACGTGCACGTCAGCATCTCGATCACCGACGTCTCGGGGACCGAGCCCGCCGGCCTGGCGGGCCACCTCGTCGACACCGCCCGCGCCGCCGACGACGCGGGCCTGGACACCCTGTGGGTGGCGGACCACCTGCTGCAGGCCATCCCCGGCACGTCCGTCGACGACCCGGTGCTCGAGGCCTTCACCACCCTGGGCTTCCTCGCGGCCCACACCCGACGGCTGCGGCTCGGCACCCTGGTCGCCGGGGTGACGTTCCGCCCGCCCGCCCTGCTGATCAAGGCCGTGACCACGCTCGACGTCCTGTCCGGCGGCCGGGCCTGGCTCGGGGTCGGCGCCGGGTACCACCAGGAGGAGGCCGAGGCCACGGGCCTGCCGCTGCCGCCGACGCCGGAGCGCTTCGGCCATCTCGAGGACACGCTGCGCCTGGCCCAGCAGATGTGGCGCGGCGACACCTCGCCGTTCACCGGCACCCACCACCGCGCCGCCCACCCCGTCTCGAGCCCGGCGCCGCTGACCCGGCCGCGGCCGCCGATCCTCGTCGGCGGAATGGGCGAGCGACAGACGCTGCGCCTGGTCGCGCGGTACGCCGACGCCTGCAACCTCTTCGACATCCCCGACGGCGGGGCCACCCTGCGTCGCAAGCTCGACGTGCTCGCCGGGCACTGCGCGGCGATCGACCGGCCCTTCGACGAGATCCTCACGACGGTCAGCACGCGCCTGCAGCCCGACGAGCCCGCCGCGGCCTTCGTCGAGCGGTGCGCGGCGCTCGCGGACCTCGGGATCGACCACGCCGTCGTGATCACCGCCGGGCCCTGGACCGCGGCGCGGATCGACACCCTCGGTCGGGCCGCGGCCGACCTCGCGGGCGTCACCGCGCGGTCCCGCTCGGCCTGAGCCCCGGGCGTTCTCGGCGGCACAGGGCCAGATCGCCCACAGGTCGACGTCAGGTCCCCCGGGCCGCCACACCCGGGACCACCGCCACCCAGTCCGCGTGCTTCGCCGACGCCGTGTCGCCGGAGGAGATGCCCCGGACCCGCCGCCCGACCCACGGCAGCACGTGCTCGCGGTAGTAGGCCAGCTCGGCGCGGGTGCTGCGGGGCGGGTCGGCGGGCGCCGGATCGGCGTCGGCGTCGGTCGCCCCGTCCAGGATCGCGGCGAGCACGAGCCCCGCGACGCGCCGGTGCCCGGGGGCGCCGAGGTGCAGGCGGTCCGGCGACCAGTACCCCGGCCGGTGCAGCTCCGCGTCGTGGAAGGCGTCGACGAACGCCACCCCGTGCGCGGCGGCGAGCTCGGCGATGCTCGCGGTGAGGGCCTCGGCGCGCCGGCGCACCACGCGGCCCAGCGGGATGCCGCCGGACGGGTCGGCGCCGCTGATGAGCACCAGGCGGACGCCGGCCTCGGCGCAGCGGGCCACCACGGCGGCGGTGAGATCCGCGAGGTGGGCGAGGTCGGTGCGCGGGCGCAGCATGTCGTTGCCGCCGCCGTTGAGCGTGAGCACCGTCGGCGCCGGGCGCAGGGCCAGGGCCGCGTCGAGCTGGTCGGTCACGATCTCGCCGAGCAGGCGCCCGCGGACCGCGAGGTTGGCGTAGGAGATCGGGTGGCCCGCCGCCTCGGCGAGGCCGACCGCCACGTGGTCGGCCCACCCCCGCACGGACCCGTCGGGCTGCTCGTCCCCGACGCCCTCGGTGAAGCTGTCGCCGATCGCCGCGAAGTGCACGGGTGCAGGCTAGGCGCGCACGCCCCGCTGGCCGACCGCGCCGCGGAGCCCGACGCAGCCGATGCACCCCACGCAGTCGACGCAGTCCACGCACGCGATGCAGCCGACGCAGCGGCGGCACGCCACGCACGCGATCGTGCCCACGCACCGCTCGACGAGGACCCCGACGAGGGTCACGGCGCTGGCCGCGATGCCCACGCTCCCGCTGGTGGCGGCGCTGCCGGCGACCCCGACGCTGCCCGCGGTCGCCACGCTCCCGGCGACCGCGACGCTGCCCGCGGTGGCCACGCTGCCGACCACCGCGACACTGCCCGCCGTCGCCACGCTGCCGGCGACGGCGATGTTGTCGCCCGGGACGACGACGTGATCCTCCACACCCGCGAGCCTGCCCGAGCTCCGGGCACCCGACAAGGACGCGATCACGACCGCGGGCGGCGCCGCGCCTGGGCTTCGGCACGCAGCCGCCAGGCGTCCGCGACCGGGCCGAGGTGCTCGAGCTTGTCCGGGTTGACCACCGTGCGGATGGTCTGGATGCGGCCGTCGAGGACGTCGAGGGCCATGACGGCCACCACCGCGCCGTCGGCATCGCGCAGCACCGCACCCGGCTGGTCGTTCACCCGGTGCTGCTCCACGCCCACGAGCCCCTGCGCGAGCGACGCGAACCCCGCCACCAGCCGCGCCACGCGCGGCGCGCCGACCACCGGCCGGGTCAGCGCCGGGCCCTTGTCGCCGCCGTCGGCCACGGCCTGGACGTCGGCGGCCAGCAGCTCGGTCAGCCCGTCGACGTCGCCGTCGCGCAGGGCGTCGAAGAACCGGGTCGCCAGCTCCTCCCGCGCGCGGCGGTCGGCGTCGAACCGCGGCCGCCCCTGCTCCATGTGCCGGCGGGCCCGCACGGCGAGCTGGCGGCACGCCGCCTCCGAGCGCTCGACGGCCGCGGCGACCTCGGTGAAGCCGAACCCGAACACCTCCCGCAGCACGAACACCGCGCGCTCGAGCGGGCTGAGGCGTTCGAGGAGCAGCAGCGCCGCCATCGACACCGAGTCCGCCAGCTCCGCCGACCGCTCCGGGTCGGCGTACGGGTCGATCAGCAGCGGCTCGGGGAACCACGGCCCGACGTAGACCTCCCGCCGCACCCGGGCCGAGCGCAGCGTGTCGATCGCGATCCGGGTGACCACGGCCGAGAGGAACGACTTCACCGACACGGGCTCGGTCGCCGACGACTCGTAGCGCAGCCACGTCTCCTGCACGGCGTCCTCGGCCTCGCCGACGCTGCCCAGGATGCGGTAGGCGATCGCGAAGAGCAGCGGCCGCAGCGCGGTGAACTCCTCGGTGCGGGTCACGTCGCGGGACCCGTGACCGCGGCGTCGCGGGAACGGGCGGCGTGCGGCCAGCGCGCCGCACCCGGCAGCCGCCGCTCGAGGCCGACGGCGGCCACGACCCCGCGGACCTGGACCCACTTGGCCGCCACCGCGCCGCGCCCGATCACGGCCCGGCCCTGCGCCACGTCGGCCTTGTCGGTCGGCTGCAGCACGCCGTGGCCGCGTCCCAGGCTCACGCACCGCGCGGTGAACCCGAGGTCCAGCGCGCCGCCGGGTCCCAGCCCCAGCACCTCGGCGCGCAGCAGGTCGGCGGCGTGCGCGGCCGACGGGAACGCGTACTGGCACGACATGCTGTAGCGCTCGCCGCCCGGTCCGGGGGCGTGCCCGGCGTCGCCCACGGCCATCACCGACGGGTGCGAGACCGACCGCATCGTGGCGTCGGTGCGCACCGCCCCGCGGTCGTCGACGGCGATCCCGGCCTCGCGGGCCAGCGGCGGGGCCGCGAACCCCCCGCACCAGACGGTCAGCGCGGACGGCACCTCGCCGCCGCCGTCGAGCAGCAGCCGGCCGGGCTCGACGGCGCGCACGCGGGTGTCGCCGACGGCCTCCACCCCGAGCTGCCCGAGCGTCCGTTGCACGTGGTCCCGGCCCCGCGGGGTGAACCAGCCGCCGACCTCGCCCGCGGCCACCAGGCGCACCCGCGCGTCCGGGCGGGCCTCCGCCAGCTCGGCCACCGTCTCCAGCCCCGTGAACCCCCCGCCGACCACCGCGATGTCCGCCCCCGTCGGCGCCGTGGCCAGCGCGGGCCGCAGCCGGCGGGCGGACTCCAGGTCGCCGACGGCGTGGACGTGCTCGGCGCCGGGCACCGTCACGTCCGTGGTGCTCCCGGTGGCGAGGACGACCCGGTCGAACGCCACCTCGTTCATGCCGTCGGGCCCGGCGACCGTGGCCCGCCCGGCGTCGGGGTCGAGGGCGACGACCTGCCCCTCGACCAGGGTGACGCCCGTGCCCACCATGCTGCGCAGCGACGGCGCGGCGATCGGGCGCCCGACAGCGACCTGGTGCAGCCGCAGCCGGTTGACGAACCCCGCCCGCGGGTTCACCAGCGTCACCTCCACGCGCCCGGCCGACCGACCGGCCAGCCGCACCGCCGCCGTCGCCCCGGCGTAGCCGGCGCCGACGACCAGGACCCGCATCCTGCTCTTCCCCGTTGTGCTCATGCACCCGTGACGAGGCGGCCCCGCGCCCCGTGACACCTGCGGGGTGGGGAGGCACCGGCCGCCCCTACGGGGTCAGCACGACCTTCTCGCAGTCGTCCTGCTTCTCCAGGAACATGCGGTAACCCTTCGGGGCGTCCTCGAGCGGCATCCGGTGGGTGATGACGAAGCTGGGGTCGATGTCGCCGTTCCGGACGTGCTCGAGCAGCTTCGGCATGTAGCGGTGCACGTGGCACTGGCCCGCGCGCAGCGTCAGGTACCGGTTCATCACCGAGCCCATCGGGAACTTGTCGATGAACCCGCCGTAGACGCCGATGACGGACACGATGCCACCGTTCGCGCAGGTGGTGATGGCCTCACGCAGGGCGTGCGGACGATCGGTCTCGAGTCCGGTGGCCTGCTTGGCCCGGTCGTAGGCGTGCAGGGCGCCGAGACCGTGGTGGCCCTCGACGCCGACGGCGTCGATGCACTTGTCCGGTCCGCGGCCTCCGGTCATCTCCTTGAGCGCCTCGGGCACCGACACCTGCTCGTAGTTCAACGTCTCCGCTCCCGTGTGCCGGCGGCCCAGCGCGAGCCGGTCGTCGAACCGGTCGACGAGGATCACCCGCTCGGCCCCGAGCAGGAACGCGCTGGCGACGGCGAACTGCCCGACCGGGCCGGCGCCCCACACCGCGACGACGTCCCCGGGTCCGACCTCGGCCATGTCGGCGCCCATGTAGCCGGTGGGGAAGATGTCGGAGAGGAACAGGACCTTCTCGTCGGACAGGTCGGACTCCACCGTGAGCGCCCCGAAGTCGGCGAACGGCACCCGCACGTACTCGGCCTGGCCGCCGGGGTAGCCGCCGAGCATGTGGGAGTAGCCGAACAGCGCGGCCGGCGAGTGGCCCATGAGCTTCTCGGCGATGCCGGCGTTGGGGTTGGAGTTCTCGCAGAGCGCAGTCAGCCCGCGCTCACAGGCCCCGCAGACCCCGCACGCGACGGGGAACGGGACGACCACGCGGTCGCCCACCGCCAGGTTCTCCACGCCGTCGCCGACCTCGACCACCTCGCCCATGAACTCGTGGCCGAGGATGTCGCCCTTCCGCATGGTCGGGATGAAGCCGTTGTAGAGGTGCAGGTCGGAGCCGCAGATCGCGGTCGACGTGATCTTCAGGATCGCGTCGCGCCGGTTGAGGATGGTCGGGTCCGGGACGGTCTCCACCGACACGGACTGCTTGCCGGTCCAGCAGGTCGCTCGCATCGTCCACTCTCCTCGCGGTCTATCGGGCCGGCTGGGCGGGTCGCTGGCCGACCTGCTGGCGGGTGCTCTGGCCGGACGGGCTGCCCTCGGAGCGCACGACCTCGCCGACCTCCACGATCTGCTTGAAGCGCCGCAGGTCGTCGCGCAGCTGCTGGTCGGGCTCCTCCCCCAGGAGCTTCGCGACGACCCGGCCCGCCCGGCCGCCGGGCGGCCGGTAGCGCAGGTCGACGCGGATCTCCGTGCCACGCCCGCCCGGGGCGGGCCGGAACCGGACGGTGCCGTCGTTGTCGACGTCCGCCCCGTCCACCGAGCGCCACGCCAGCAGCTCACCGGGCCGGTCGTCGACGATCTCCGCGTCCCACTGCACCGTGCCCACGGGCGCCTCGGCCTCCCAGTGGGAGCGGGTCGCGGAGTCGGCGCGCACCGAGCGCAGGTGCGCCATGAACTCCGGGAGGTGCTCGAGGTCGCGCCACTGCCGGTACACGTCGTCCGCGGGACGGTTCACCGTGATCGCCGCGGTGGCCGAGAGGGCGCCGCCGGTCTCGGCCCCGCCGCGCGAGAGCTGCAGCGCGGCGACGAGATCCGCGACGCCGACCCCGGCGAGGGCCCCGAGCGCGATCGCGAGGCGGGTGCGGTCGTGGCCCTGCGCACGGGCGCCCGCCAACAGCGTGCCGACGTCCACGACGTCGCCCGCCACCCGGCTCCACACCCATCCCCGCGGCGACGAGGAGGCGAGGATGCCGGTGCCCTGCACCAGCTCCCGCGCCCCGAACACCCGCTGCACGGCCTGGACGGTCGGGCTGCTGCCCCGCACCCCGGCCAGCCGGGACACCGCGTCCGGGCTCAGCACCTGCGCCGTCCCCAGCCCGAGGCTGAACACCCCGAGTGCGGTCGCGAGGGCCGAACCGTCCTGCCCGTTCCGTCGTCCTCGTGCCACCGACGTCACCTCCGCGGGTCGTCCGGGGTGCGGCAGCCGGGGTGTACCGCGCGAGTGGGACGGTGTTGCCGGACCGGGTGCCGGACCAAACCCGGATGCGGACGGCGCCCGGTTTGCACGGCTCCGTGTGGGGGCCGCATGCTCGGTCGATGACCGCTCGGACCCGCTCGTGAAGGTGCTGGTCGCGGGAGCGTCCGGGTTCGTCGGCGCCCGGCTGTCCCCCGCCCTCGAGGCCGCCGGCCACTCCGTCCGCGCGATGACCCGGCGCCCGGCGGGCTACCGCGGTGTGGGCGAGGCCGTCGCCGGCGACGTCGGCGACCCCGCGTCGCTGCGCACCGCGCTCGCCGGCTGCGAGGTGGCCTTCTACCTCGTGCACTCCCTGGGCGACGCCGACTTCGAGCAGCGCGACGCCGATGGTGCGGCCGCGTTCGGGCGGGCCGCGGCGGACGAGGGCGTCGCCCGCATCGTCTACCTGGGCGGCCTCGGCAGCGGCGAGGACGACCTGTCGGCGCACCTGCGCAGCCGCCACGAGGTCGAGGAGCTGCTCGGCGAGGCGGGGGTCCCGGTGACGACGCTGCGGGCCGGGATCATCGTCGGCCACGGCGGGATCTCCTGGGAGATGACCCGCCAGCTCGTCGAGCACCTGCCCGCGATGATCTGCCCGCGCTGGGTCCGGACCCGCACGCAGCCGATCGCGGTCGCCGACGTCGTCCGCTACCTGGTCGGCGTCCTCGACGTCCCCGCGACGGCGGGCCGCGCCTTCGACATCGGCGGCCCCGAGGTCCTCGAGTACCTGACGATGATGCGGCGGGTGGCCGCGATCGAGGGCCGCAAGATGCTGGTCCTGCCGGTCCCGCTGCTGACGCCGTCGCTGTCGTCGCGCTGGCTGTCGCTGGTCACCGACGTCGACGTCGCGACCGGGCGCTCGCTCATCGACTCGATGAGCAACGAGGTCGTCGTGCGCGACGACAGCATCCGCGAGCTGGTGCCCTTCAGCCCGATGGACTACGACGACGCGGTGCTCGTCGCCCTGGGCGAGCGCGCCCGGGCGGCGCGGGCCGCCGTCGGCGGCTGAACCGGGCCGTTCCGGCGCGCCCCGTCGCCCTCCGGGGACCGAGCGGTACGATGGAGCACGAACCCGGCCCGCTGTGCTCCGCACGTCCGGCGGCCCGGGGTGCACGGGCACGACGTCACCCTCGCGTGGTGGCCCTCCCCGTGCGCACACCGCCGGGGCCGTGGCCAGCTCTTCCGCCCGTCCGACGGTCGATCAGGCAACGCGCGGCAGGTCGCCACGGCGGCGCTGCCGCGCACTCCGAAGGAGGTCCGTGGCTCGACGAGGCCAGCCCCGTGCCAAGGCACGTGGTGGTGACCCGAGGGACCGACGGCGCGGCCGCGACCGCGAGGACGTCGTGTCGGTGCTCGAACGCGCCGTGCGCGACGTCCGCACCGCGCTCGAGAGCGGGCGGGTGACGCCGGCGACGCGCACCAAGTTCCAGGCCGTCGCCCTGCTGCTGCGCGACGAGCGCGGCCGCATCCGCGCGCAGACCGACAGCACCGAGTCGCAGCGCACCGCGCGCCTCAAGCGTCTCGACGACATCGCGACGGCGCTGGCGAAGAACGCCGTACGGCACCCGGCGCTGCTGGCGCTGCTCGCGGAGGACGCGGTCGTCTCCGACGAGGCCCGCGCGCTCGAGCGCGAGATGTTGCGCCGCGCGGGCATCGAGGCCCCGGCCGAGGAGCCGGCGCCCGAGCCGGAGCCCACCGCCGCGGCCCCGGCCAAGCCCGCCGTCGTGCCGCAGTCGGTCATCTCCCGCCAGATGGCCAACCCGTTCCTGGCCCCGGACTACTCGGCCGTCCGCCCGAGCGGGCCCAAGCCCACGCCGCTGAGCAGCTGGGAGCTCCTCGACCCGCTGCTGCGCTCGTTCGAGCGCGCCGGCGACGGCACACCGGCCTGCATGCCGCTGCCGGAGCCGACGACGCGGAAGGTCCCCGGCGGCCGCGAGCTCATGCCGCACCAGGCCCGCCTGGTCGCCGCGGCCGCGGACGGGCACCGCACGTTCCTGCTCGCCGACGAGCCCGGGCTGGGCAAGACGGCCGAGGCGCTGCTCGCCGCCGAGGCCGCCAAGGCCTACCCCCTGCTCGTCGTCGTGCCCAACGTCGTCAAGACGAACTGGCTGCGCGAGGCCGGGCTCTGGTCGACCCGCCGCCGGGCCACCGCGATCCAGGGCAACGGCGACTCCGTGGACGGGTTCGCCGACATCGTCGTCGTCAACTACGAGGTGCTCGACCGGCACGTCGGGTGGCTCGGCGACTTCGGCTTCCGCGGGATGGTCGTCGACGAGGCGCACTTCATCAAGAACAAGACCTCGCAGCGCTCGCAGCACGTCCTGACCCTCGCCGAGCGCATCCGGTCGTTCACCGCGCGCCCGCTGCTCATGGCGCTGACCGGCACGCCGCTGATCAACGACATCGAGGACTTCCTGGCCATCTGGGAGTTCCTCGGCTGGATCGACGAGAAGAAGCCGCGCCCCGACCTCATGGACGCGCTGACCGAGACGGGCCTGACGCCCGCCGACCCGGGCTTCTCCGCCGCCGCCCGGCGCGCCGTGATCGACCAGGGCATCGTCCGGCGCCGCAAGGTCGACGTGGCCGCCGACATCCCCGAGCGCCGCGTCGCCGACCTGCCCGTCGAGCTGGACGGGGCCACCGGCCGCTCGATCCGCGCGGCCGAGCGCGACCTCGCGCGCCGCATGGTCACCCGGTACCGGGACGCCCTCGCCGCGCGGGGCTCCGACCCCGCCGAGGGCATCGACCACGACCTCGTGCGCCGCGTCGCCACGTGGGAGCAGAAGGACGCGGCCGGCGCGTCGAACGGCGACAACGTCTTCACGATGATGCGCCGCATCGGCCAGGCGAAGGCCGCGCTGGCCGCCGACTACGCCACCCAGCTCGCGCGCAGCGCGGGCAAGGTCGTCTTCTTCGCCAAGCACGTCGACGTCATGGACGCCGCCGAGGAGACCTTCGCCCGCCAGGGCGTGCGGTACTCCTCGATCCGCGGCGACCAGACCCCCGCCGTCCGGCAGCGCAACATCGACGCGTTCGTCGACGACCCGGGCGTGGCGATCGCGGTCTGCTCGCTGACCGCGGCCGGGGTGGGCATCAACCTGCAGGTGGCGTCGAACATCGTGCTCGCGGAGCTCACCTGGACCGCCGCGGAGCAGACCCAGGCGATCGACCGCAGCCACCGCATCGGCCAGTCCGAGCCGGTCACCGCCTGGCGGATCATCGCCGCGCAGACGATCGACGCCCGGATCGCCGCGCTGATCGACGACAAGGCCGGCCTCGCCGCGGCGGCCCTGGACGGCTCCGAGGAGGAGGTCGGGTCGTCGACCGACGCGCAGCACGCGACGCTCGTCGCCCTGCTCACCGACGCGCTGTCGGCGTAGTCGGGCGCCGGCTCAGCTCCCGGAGGCCACGTCGGCGGGCGGCTCCACGGACCGGCGCAGGATCTTGCCGGTCGGCCCCTTGGGCAGCTCGTCCTCGATCCACACGTGGCGCGGGTACTTGTAGGCCGCCACCCGCTGCTTGGCGAAATCGCGCAGCTCGTCGACGCCCGCGTCCTGCCCGGGCTTGAGGGAGACCGCCGCGCCGACCTCCTCGCCCAGGTCGGTGTGCTTGATCCCGATCACGGCGACCTCGGCCACCGCCGGGTGCTCGTAGAGGGCCTCCTCGACCTCGCGCGGGTAGACGTTGTAGCCGCCGCGGATGATCAGCTCCTTCTTGCGGTCGACGATGGAGAAGTAGCCGTCCGCGTCCCGCCGGGCCAGGTCACCGGTGCGGAACCAGCCGTCGGGGATCGACTCGGCGGTCGCCTCGGGCCGCCCCCAGTAGCCCTTCATGAGGCCCTCGCCGCGGATGGCGATCTCGCCGACCTCGTCATCGCCGACGTCCCGGCCCTCGTCGTCGACCAGCCGCATCTCCATCCCGGCCACCGGCGTGCCGATCGAGCCGGGCTTGCGCTCGGCGTGCGGGTGGTTGAACGACGCCACCGGCGAGGTCTCGGAGAGCCCGTAGCCCTCGAGGATGATGCAGTCGAAGGCCTCCTCGAACGACCGCAGCACCTCCACCGGCATCGCCGAGCCGCCCGAGACGCAGGCCCGCAGCGACGAGACGTCGTACTGCTCGCGGTCGGGGGCGTGCAGCATCCCCGAGTACATCGTCGGCACGCCCTCGAAGACCGTCACCCGGTCCCGCCCGATCATCGACAGCGCCTTGGCGCCGTCGAAGCGCGGCAGCAGGGTCAGGCAGGCGCCGCTGAGCACCGACGCGTTGAGCCCGCATGTCAGCCCGAAGACGTGGAACAGCGGCAGGCAGCCCATCACCACGTCGTCAGGCGTGATCTCCATGAGCGTCTGCGCCGAGGTGCGGGCGTTGGTCCACAGGTTCGACTGCGTCAGCTCGGCGCCCTTGGGCGTGCCCGTGGTGCCGGAGGTGTAGAGCACGACGGCGGTGTCGTCGTCGGCGCGCGGCACCGGCTCGGTCAGCGGCTCGGCGTCGCCGAGCTGCTCGCGGCTCGGGCCCGCGGCGCCGACGGCCACGGCCTCGATGCCGACCTCCTGCGCGGCCTCGGTCGCGGCCTGCGCCGCCTGGTCCCAGGCGAACACCACCGACATCCCCGAGTCCTCGAGGTAGAAGCGGATCTCGCGGGCGGTGAGCAGCGGGTTCATCGGCACCACGGCGCAGCCGGCGAGCATCGCGCCGTAGAACAGCACCGGGAACGCGGGCACGTTCGGGAACACCAGGCCGATCCGGGACCCGGGCTCGATCCCGCGGGCGCGCAGCATGCCGGCCACTCCCTGGGCGGCCTCGAGGAACGCGCGGTAGGTCACCACGTGGTCGTCGAGGCGCAGGGCCGGCCGGTCGCCGTGCTGGTCGGCCGTCTCGCGCAGTGCCGTCGCCAGGTCGGTCATCGAGGACTCCCGTCTCGTCGCGTGCGCCCGGGTTGCCCGGCGGCGTGACCGGGGACACCCCGCACGTGATGGCCGAGCAGGCGGCGTGGTGGCGCCGCGCGTTCGACGCGGTCGAGGGGGCGGTCGCGCCGCGGCTGGAGTCCCTCGTCCGCACCGACGAGTACGCCCGGGTCGCGGCGACGGTCACGTGGGCCCAGGCCACGGTGCGCCACCGGCTGGCCGACACCAGCGCCGCGGTGTGGCACCTGGTGAACCTGCCCGCGGGCAGCGACGTCGCGCGGTTGCGCGCCCAGATCGGTGCCTTGGACCGCGACGTCCGGCGTCTGACGCTGCGCCTCGACCAGGAGTCCCCCGCCCGGTCCGGTACGACGGAGGCGATCGATGGCAGCAGAGCAGGCGGCCCCGCAGAGCGTGCTCGACCGCATCCGCCGGGACGTGGAGCGCAACGCCCTCCGCGCTCGTAACGGCATCGGCCTGGTCACCGGCACGCGGCGCGTCCGGACGGGCCTGACCCCGAAGGACGTGGTGTGGCGCCACGGGCGCTGCGAGCTGTGGCACTACCGCAACGCCGGCGAGGGCGGGGTCCGGCTCGGGCCGCCGCTGCTCATCGTGTTCAGCCTCATCAGCCGCAGCTACATCCTCGACCTCACTCCCGGCAACAGCTTCGTCGAGCGCCTGCTCGACGCCGGCTTCGACGTCTACCTGCTCGACTGGGGCGAGCCCGACGAGCGCGACGCCCGGAACCGGCTGGAGGACTACGTCGACGACTACCTCCCGGCGGGCATCCGCCAGGTCCTGCGGCGCTCGGGTGCCGACGAGGTCAGCTTGCTGGGGTACTGCTTCGGCGGCGACCCGGCCCTGCTGCACGCCGCGCACCACCCCGACAGCCCGCTGCGCAGCCTGTCGGTGATGGCCACCCCGGTGGACTTCGCGGCGATGGGGCCCATGGCCGCCCTCTTCACGCGCGGCGGCCTCGAGCTCGACGACGTGCTCGACGACGACGGCAACGTCCCTCCGCACGTGGTGCTGCAGAGCTTCCGCGCCCTCAAGCCGACCGCCGAGGTGAGCCGCTACGTCACGCTGTGGGACCAGCTGTGGAGCGACGAGTACCTGGACGCCTACCAGGCCATGACGAGCTGGTCGGACGACCACATCCCGTTCCCCGGCGCCGCGGCCCGCCAGACGGTGGACATGCTCGTGCGGGACGAGGGGCTGCTCGCCGACCGCCTCGAGCTCGGCGGGGACCGGGTGCACCTGCGCGACATCACGGTGCCGTTCCTCAACGTCCTCGCCCGCCGCGACCACATCGTCCCCGAGGCCGCGGCCGCCCCGCTGATCGACCTCGTCGGCTCGCCCGACCGCCACGAGCTGCGTCTCGACGCCGGGCACATCGGCCTGGTCGTGGGCCGCACCGCCGCGCGCACCACGATCCCGACGATCATCGACTTCCTGCGGCGGCGCAGCGACGCCGTCGCCCCGGACCCGCGGGAGGCCTCGTGACCACGACGGTCGTCGAGCTCGACGCCGACCACGTCGACGCCCTGGCGCGCTTCTTCGCCGACCTCCCCGCGGGCGACCTGACCTTCGTCAAGGAGGACGTGGGCGGCCCCGCGGCGATCCGCGGGTGGATGCGGCCCGGGCGGCAGTGGCTCGCGCTGGACGACGGCGAGGTGGCCGGGTTCGTCGCGGTCCTGCCGCTGCACGGCTGGTCGGACCACGTCGGGGAGATCCGGCTCGTCGTCCACCCCCGCCACCGCGGCGCGGGGCTGGGCCGCACGCTGGCCCGGCACGCCCTCCTGCGCGCCCTCGAGCAGGGACTCCGCAAGGTGGTCGTCGAGGTCGTCGCCGACCAGGAGGCGCTCCTGGGCATGTTCTCCGGGCTCGGGTTCACCGGCGAGGCGCTGCTCACCGACCACGTCCGCGACCGCGAGGGCCGCCTGCACGACCTCGTGCTGCTCGCCCACCACGTCGAGACCACGTCGGCAGCCATGCGCGCGATCGGGCTCGAGGACGAGGTGGCGCCGGGCTGACGGGCCCGCGGCAGACTCGACGGGTGCTGCGCCTCGTCGCCCGTGTCCTGCTCGGCCTGTTCCTGCTGTTCGCCGGCGCGGCGCACCTCACCGGCGCCCGCCAGGAGTTCCGGGCGCAGGTGCCGTCCTGGTTCCCGGCCGACCCCGACCTCGTCGTCCTCGTCTCCGGCGTCGTCGAGATCGTCCTCGGGCTCGCCCTGGTCCTGCTGGTGCGGCACCGCGTCGCCGTCGGGCTGGTGGTCGCCGCGTCCTTCGTCGCCGTCTTCCCCGGCAACGTCGCCCAGTTCGTGGAGCAGCGCCCGGCCTTCGGTCTGGACACCGATCTCGCGCGCGGGCTGCGCCTGCTGGGGCAGCCGGTGCTCGTCGCCTGGGCCCTGTGGTCGACCGACGCCGCGACGTGGCTGCGCGACCGGCTCCGGCGGCTCGGACGGCGGGGCGCCTCGCGCGTGCCCTGAGTCCGGGAGGATCGGCGGCCGGCCCCACCACCACGCACTCCGGAGGACCCCTTGTACCTCGCGATCTCCACCGACGGCGTCGACCTGCGCATGCCCGAGCGGGTGACCGACCTCTACGCCTCCTACCGGCAGCGGCTGACCTCGGACAAGCTCGCCGAGATCCTCGCCGAGCACGACGCCGGGGAGCTCTCGGAGAAGGCCGACCACGTCGTCGTCCCCGTGGCCACCCTGCGCCGCATGGCCGCCGGCCGGGTGCCCGAGGGCTGGGAGGCCGACTTCGAGGGCATGCTCGCCGACGCCCGCACGAAGGGCCGGCTCACCGAGGACGGGGCCGGGATCAGCGCGCCCCTCGAGCGCGAGATGTAGCGGCCCCGCACTGTCGGACCCCGGTGCGAGCATCGCGCCCCATGACGCCGTGGCGAGAGGTCGAGGACGCGGAGCCCGAGTTCGCCGGCCGGGTGCGGGCGCTGTTCGAGGGCCGCCGGCACCACACAATCGCGACGCTGCGCGCCGATGGGGCGCCGCGGATCTCCGGCATCGAGACGGCGTTCGCCGACGGCGAGCTGACGATCGGCTCGATGCCCGGGGCCCGCAAGGGCGCCGACCTGCGCCGCGATCCCCGGTGCGCCCTGCACAGCGCCACGGTCGACCCGGTCGAGGGCGCCGAGGCGCAGTGGCCCGGCGAGGCCAAGGTCGCCGGCCGGGCGGTCGCGGGCTCCCCGGGCGCCGAGGGCGAGGGCGACCTCTTCCGGCTCGACGTGGACGAGGTCGTGCACACGCACCTCGACGCGGCGGCGACGCGGCTGGTCGTCGAGTGGTGGACGCCGGCGCACGGGCTGCGGCGGGTGGAGCGCGCGTAGCGGCCCCACGATCCTCACGCCGGATCGAGGGTGCTCCCGAGCACCGCCCCGGCCCGGCACTCCCCGGGGGTGACGCCGAAGGCCCGGCGGAAGCGCTGGGCGAAGAAGCTCGGGTGGCGGAACCCCCACGACCGGGCGACGGCCGCGATGGACTGGTGACGACGGCCGGGGGCCATCAGGTCGACCCGCGCGCCCTTCAGGCGCTGGTCGATGATCGACTGCTCGAGGCTGGTCCCGAGCGCCGCGTAGATCGCGTAGAGCGTCCGCGTCGACACCGCGTTCGCCGCCGCGATCTGCTCCGGGCACAGGGCCGGGTCGCGGAGGTGGACGCGCACGTACGCCTGGACGCGCACCGCGACCGGCGCCGGCGTCGGCGTCGGGTCCGCGGGCGACCGCGCGTCGCCGGCCGCGGAGAGGACCAGCGCGCGCACGAGCTGCACCGAGGCGGCGCCCAGCGCCGCGGCGGCGGCGGGCGCCAGCGTCGGGGCGCGCGCGGCCACCACGAGGAGGTGGTCGCGCACCAGGGGGTAGAGCGGGTCCGTGCGGATCGTGCGGGACGCGGCACGGGCGGTGCCCCGGGGCACCGCGAGCTCGTCGACGCCGACCCGGAAGGCGGGGACACCGTCCTCGGGCCAGCGGGCGACGCACGGCGTCGCCAGGTCGACGAGCACCGATCCGCCCGTCCCCCGGGCGCGCCCGTCGACGTCCCCGAAGCGCAGCACGCTGGTCGACCCGGGCTCGACGACGTGCACCTCGGCGAGGGTGGCCGCGCTCGTCACGGCGTCCGGGCTCACACGACGAGCGTTCGGGGCGCGGCGCGGGGGGTCAAGTCACACGGTCACGGGCTCGGCGGGCTCCGCGGCCTGCGGGACGACCGCCGGCGGCGCCGTCGCGTGGCGCACCGCCCAGGCCAGGACGTAGTCGGCGATCTCCTCCCAGCCCGGCGCCGCGGGCAGCAGGTGGGGCTTGCCGCCGAACTCGACCACCTCGGTGATCGTGTCCTCGCCCCGGTAGTGGGCGGCGTTCGACCACTGGATCTTCGGCGGCATGATGTTGTCCTCGCTGCCGGCGACGAACAGCAGCGGCACCCGGTCCGCGTTGTGGTAGTTCACCCAGGTGCCCTGGTGGCCCGGGGTGAGGTTGGCCAGGGCGCTCTCGAAGATGATGCCGCCGGACACCGGGACGGCGTAGCGCTCGTAGAGCGCCCGGGCCTCGGCCTCCGGGAAGGTGTTGGTGAACGCGTAGTTCCAGTGCGCGAAGTCGTAGTGGATCGCCCGGTGGCGGTTGGCAGGGTTCTTCAGCACCGGGAAGGTCGCCTTCGCCTGGCTGAGCGGGATGATCGGCACGCCCTCGGTCGGCGCCGAGTTCAGCGCGACGCCCGCGGCGCCGAAGCCGTGGTCGAGCAGGATCTGCGTGAACGCCCCGCCCGCGGAGTGGCCGATGATGATCGGCGGTGACGGGATCTCGCGCAGCACCGACTCGAGGTGCTCGACGATCCCGGCCGTCGTGAGCGCCTCGACCGGGGCCGGGTCGGCGTTGAGGGCCTCCACCTCCACCTCGAAGCCTGGGTAGGCCGGGGCGATCACCCGGTAGCCCTGGGCCTCGTAGCGGGCGATCCACTGCTCCCACGAGCGGGGCGTCACCCAGAAGCCGTGCACCAGCACGATCGTGTCGGGGGCGGGACGGGCCGCGTGCGTCATGGTCGATTCCTCCTGTTTCCGGACGTCCCCGCGAACCTGGCAGCGGACGGCCCCCGCCGATGTCGCCACGGCGCACGGTTCTGCACCACGCGTGCAGGCCCTACGCTCGGGCGCGACCCGCCGACGACGCGGAGTGCCGCCGTGCCCGTCATCGCCTCGTGGACCCCCGACGACGCTCGGGCGGTGCGCGACGCCCGCGACGAGGCCGTCGCCACCATGTCGGCGCTGGCGCCGATGACCCGGATCGGCGCGCTGCGCCTCCCCGTGGGACGCACCGCCACCATCGCCCGGCACGACCTGGGCCCCGTCGCCCTGGCCCACCTCGAGGGCCTCGCCTACGACCAGGTCGCCACCACCCGGACCATCGACGGGGTGCCCGCCGGCATCTCTCTCGCCGTCCGGCCGAGCGGCACCTGGGTGCTGTCGCAGGCCGGGACCACCCGGAGCAGCGCCACCCGCGACGTCGTCGGCGTCGTCGACGTGACGCGGGCGATGCACCTGCGGACGGCCGCGGACACCCCGCTGCTGCAGCTCTACCTCTCCGCCGACCAGCTGGGCATGGACATCGACACGCTGCGCACCGCCGCCGCGCTGGTCGACCGCAGTCCCCTGCGCACGCTCGTGGCCCACCACGTGCTGGCGCTGCCCCCGGCCGCCGGTGTCCCGGACGCGGCGGCACGCCGGAGCGTGGGGCTCGCGACGATCGAGGTGGTGCGCGCGATGCTGCTCGGCGCCGCCCGTCCCGAGCAGCAGGTCGGCGCCGCCGTGAGCGCCGAGCACCTCCGCGCGTGCATCCGGCGCTACGTCGGGCGCCGGCTGCACGACCCCGCCCTGAGCCCGGCGACGATCGCCGACGCGCACGCGGTCTCCCGGCGGTACCTCTACGACCTCTGGCGCGACGAGCCGACGACCCTCGCCCGCTGGATCACCCTGCGCCGTCTGCAGGCCGTCCGGGAGGACCTCGCCGACCCCCGCCTCGCCCACCGATCGGTCGCGCGGATCGCGCACGCGTGGTGCTTCACCAACCCCACGTCCTTCGCCCGGCGGTTCCGCACCGCGTACGGCATGACCCCCCGCGAGTGGCGCCGCCTCGCCGCCCCCGACCCCTAGCGACGACCGTTCGTCGCAGGGCGTGGTGAACGGCGCCCCGGGCGGCTAACCGGCCCCATGGCCGACTTCACGGGCACCACCACCGTCGCTGCTGCCGACGATGTCCTGTTCGCCTTCCTCTCCGACGTGCACAACCTCCCGAAGTACTTCGCGCGCATGACCTCGGCCGAGCCCGGCGACGGCAACGAGGTCCGCACCACCGCCGCGCTCCCCGACGGCTCGCAGGTCGAGGGCAAGGCGTGGTTCGAGGTCACCGACGAGTCCCGCCACCTCGCCTGGGGCTCCGAGGGCGAGAACGGCTACCGCGGCGACCTCGACGTCCGCGCCGTCGGCGACGACCGCAGCGAGGTCGAGGTGCACATCCACACCGAGCGGGTCACCGAGGACACCGACGGCAGCATCCAGGGCGGGGTCGACGAGACCCTCGCCGCGATCAAGCAGCTCGTCGAGCGGGCCGGCGCCCTCGACTCCTGACGCAGCTCAGCCCCCGGCCAGGAGCCGCGCCAGGGTGCCGACGTCCGCGAGGTCCAGGTGCGGGCGCCGGTGCTCCGGCACGTCGCGGAACGAGTCCGCGTCACCGAGGCCGGTGTGCACCGCGACGGCCAGCGCACGGCCGCGGTGCGCCATCGGCACCTCGAGGCCGGGGTCGTCGCCCACCACCGCCAGCTCGGCGGGCGCGACGCCGAGCCGGCGCGCCGAGGTCCGCAACGCCGCCAGCGCGGGCTTGCCGACCACGGTGACGCGCGCGCGGGTGATGTCGCGGACGACGGCGCTGATGGCCCGCGACGACCCGAGGCTGCGCCCCTCCGCGGTGGCGAACCAGGGCGAGAGCGACGCGCTGTAGAACCGCGCGCCGTCGAGCACCGCGAAGCAGGCCGCCTCCAGCGCCTCGAACGTCAGCTCCTGGCGGTACCAGCCCGCGAGGACGGCGTCGGAGGACGTGCCGCGCAGCGGCGGGAGCGTCTCGATGCCCGCGGCCTCCAGCGGTTCGGTGAGGCCCTTGCCGCCGAGCACCATGACCCGCCGGTCACCGCGCTTCGCCAGGATCTCGGCCGCCGCGGTGGCGGGGGTGAGCACCGCGTCGTCGGGCACCGGGAACCCGGCGTCCTGCAGGGCGTGCGCGCACTCCTGCGGCGTCTTCACGGTGCCGTTGGTGAACACGCAGCACGGCGTGCCCCGCTCCCCCAGCAGCCGGACGAACTCGACGGCGCCGGGCAGGGCACGGATGCCGCGGTTCTCGCGGTCGCCCAGCACCAGGGTGCCGTCCATGTCGAGCACGAAGCCGCGCACCGCCCGCAGCCGGTCGAGGACCTCGGGCGCGGGGTCAGCCATCGCCGGCTCCGCGCCGGTGCACCGACAGCCGCAGATCGCCCTTGGTGACCGCGAGGTCGTGGACACTCGATCGCTCGCCCACCGCGCGGACGAGGTCGAGCACCGGGGTCAGGGCCGGCTGGTGGTGCTGCGGCGCGGGGTCGGCGGCGAGCATCGCGTCGACCTCCTCGGCGGGCATGTGCGCCCGCAGCAGCAGCTCCTCGTCGCTGATCCGGGTGCCGAACCGGCGGCGCAGCTCCTCCGGGGACGGCGCCGGCGGCTCGGCCCGCAGCTCGCGGGCGCGCGGCCGGTCGAGGATCCGGTCCAGCACGTCGGGAGCGATCGGGGTGGTGGGCCGCCCGAAGCTGCCCAGCGCGTAGCGGATGACCTGGTCGGGCACGGTCGCCCACCGCTCCCCCATGACGTTGAACAGCGCCTGCGAGACCACCATCTGCGGGAACGGGGTGACCATGATCGGGTGGCCGAGCTCGGCGCGGACGCGGCCGACCTCCTCGATGAGCCCCTCGAAGCGGTCCTCCATCCCGATCTCGCGCAGCTGCCGGCGGGTCGTGCTCATGACGCCGCCGGCGATCTGGTGGTGCAGGAACGCGGCGTCGAAGTCCTGCGGGCGCCCGGCGGGGAGATCCTCGGTCGCGGCCAGCCGGTCGACGAAGTCGCAGGCCAGGCCCAGCGCGCGGTCGTCGACGTCCACCGTGTGGCCCATCGCGCGCACGTTGGCCACGGTGCGGCGCACCTCGGGCAGCGACGAGCCGTTGCCCAGCGCGCCGCAGCCGGTCTGCACCACCTCGACGCCCAGCTCGGGCGCGATGGCGTAGGTCAACGGCGAGAGCCCGATGGTCGCGTGCGAGTGCAGCTCGAGCGCGGTGTCCCCGAGCGCCGCCTTCACCGCCGGGATCAACGTGCGGGCCCGCTCGGCGGTGAGGATGCCGGCCGGGTCCTTGACGTAGACGCGGTCCATGTCCGGGCACGCGCGCAACTGACGGGCGATGTCGGCGTAGAACGCGTCGTCGTGCACGGCGCTGATCGTGTAGGTGAGCGCGCCGACGACCTCGTCGACGCCGGCCTTCTTCAGCCGTCGGGCGGTGGCCCGGGCCGCGTCCATGTCGTGCATGGGGTCGAGCACGACGACGCGGTCGATGCCGTTGGCGACGAGCCGGTCGTAGACCAGCTGCATCGTGTCGGGGTGGGAGTTCTGCCAGCTGATGAACCGGAAGCCGGTGCCGATGAACTGCAGCTTCGTCCGCGGCATCAGGGCGCGGGTGCGCCGGAACAGTGCCCACGGGTCCTCGCGGTGGGTGCGCACCAGCACGCCCATCGCGGTACTCGAGCTGTAGTCGAGCGCCCGGAAGCCGACCCGCTCGAGGATCGGCGCGACCGCGAGGACGTGGGCGCTGCGCACCCCGGAGGCACCCCACAGGCTCTGGTTGCCGTCGCGCAGCGAGACGTCGACGAGCCCGACGTCGGCCATCAGGACACCCCCGCCGGCGCGCGGCGGTCGGCCAGGAAGCGCTCGAAGAAGGCGGTGTCGACGCCGCCCACGGCGAACTCGTCGTCGTCGAGCAGGGCCCGGTGCATCGGCGCCGTCGTCACCACCCCGTCCACGCGCAGCAGCTCCAGCGCCGCGCGGGCGCGGGCCAGGGCGTCGGCGCGGTCGGCGCCGAGCACGACGAGCTTGGCCAGCAACGAGTCGTAGTGCGGCGGGACGACGGAGCCGGTCTGGACCCCGGCGTCGACGCGGATCCCGTCCCCGACGGGCAGGACCACGCGGTCGATCCGGCCGGGTGCGGGGCGGAAGTCGTCGGCCCAGTCCTCGGCGTTGATGCGGCACTCCACGGCGTGCCCCGTGAGGGCGACGTCGGCCTGGCGCAGGCGCAGCGGCAGCCCCTCGGCGACGGCGATCTGCTCGGCGACGAGGTCCAGCCCTGTGACCATCTCGGTGACGGGGTGCTCGACCTGGATGCGAGCGTTCATCTCGAGGAAGAAGAAGGTCTGCTGCTCCCGGTCGTAGAGCAGCTCCACGGTGCCCAGGCCGCGGTAACCGAGGTGGGCGGCCAGCGCGAGCGCCGCGGCGGCCATCGCCTCGTGGACGTGCCCGGGGAGCGCCGGCGCGGGCGCTTCCTCGACCAGCTTCTGGTAGCGGCGCTGCACCGAGCAGTCGCGATCGCCCAGGGCCACCGCGGACACCCCGTCGCCCAGCACCTGCACCTCGACGTGGCGCCCGGACGCGACGTAGCGCTCCAGGTAGACGCGCGCGTCGCCGAACGCGGCGGCCGCCTCGGACACGGCCAGCGCGAGCGTGCCCGGCAGCTCCGCGGCGGACCGCACGAGCTGCATGCCCCGCCCGCCGCCCCCGCCGACGGCCTTGACCAGCAGCGGGTAACCGACCTCGGCGGCCACCGCCCGCGCGGCCGCCAGGTCGGCGGCCTCCCCGCCGGGCACGACCGGCAGGCCCGCGGCGACGGCGTGCGACCGGGCGGTCAGCTTGTCGCCCACCGCGTGCAGGGACGCCACGCTCGGGCCGACGAAGACGATCCCGGCCTCGGCGCAGGCCGCGGCGAGCGCCGGGTTCTCGGACAGGAAGCCGTAGCCGGGGTGCACCGCGTCGGCGCCGACGGCGCGCGCGGCGCGGACCACCGCGGCCGGGTCGAGGTAGGACTGCGCGGCGGGCGCCGGGCCGAGACGGACCACGCGGTCGGCGCAGCGGGCGGGCAGGGAGTCGAGGTCGGCGTCGGAGGCGGCGAGCACCGACTCGATGCCCAGGCGGGTGCAGGTGCGGATCACCCGGGCGGCGATCTCGCCGCGGTTGGCGACGAGCAGGCGGCGGATCCTCACGGGGCGCCCGCCGGCTCCACGACCAGCAGCACCGCGTCGGTGTCGGCGAACTCGCCGTTGCCGGTGCGGAACTCGGCCACCGTGCCGCGGACGCCGGCGTGCACCGACGTCATCATCTTCATGGTCTCGACGATGCCGATCACGGTCTCCTCGTCCACCGCGTCGCCGACGTCGACGAAGGGCGGGGCCCCCGGAGCGGGGGCGCGGTAGAAGGTGCCCAGCAGCGGCGGGTGCACGGCGACCATGCCGTCGGGCAGGGCGGTCGAGGGACGTTCGGGTTCCGCCGCGACGGCGGGCTCCGCACCGCCCTCCACCCGCGGCTCGCGGGTCACCCGCTGCTCGGCGGTCCAGCCCGCGGCGCCCTCGCGACGTACGGTGAGGGTGAGGTCGGCCAGCTCGAGGTGCAGCTCGTCGAGGCCGCCGGCGTCCAGGGCGCGCACGACGTCGCGGACGTCGTCCGGGGTGAGGTCCACGGCGCTCACGCCCCCGTCCGCGGTTTGCCACCCAGGGCGTTGAGCACGTGGTCGTACGCCCGCGGGGTCGGCGTCGCGACCCGTGCGGCGGCGGCGTCCTTCTCCGCCCACACCGTCTCCGGCCGGCTCTGCAGCAGCACGACGGCCTCGCCGGGCGGGGCCGTCCGGGCCACCGCCCACTCGATGTCCTGCGGGCAGCCGTGGTGGGCCTCCACCGTGCGCGCCACGGCGACCAGCGCGGCGATCTCGTCGTCGCTGATCGACGGCACGTCGCGCAGGTCGTCGGGCACGTCGCCCTCGACCACGCCGTCCCCGTCGGGCGCGGGCCGGTGCCAGCGGGTCTTGGTCGCCACCGTCCGCCGGGCGACCTCGCCGGTCACCTTACTGACGACGAACGCGTCGGGGGTGACCTCGCCGCTGACCACCGCGGAGCCCAGGCCCCAGCTCGCGTCGATGGCCACCACCGACCGGTCACCGGTGAGCGGGCTGCGGGTGAACATCACCCCGGAACTGCGCGCGTCCACCATCTGCTGCACGACGACGGCCATCGCCAGGTCGTCCTCCGGGATGCCACGACGCAACCGGTAGGTCACCGACTCGACGCTGTAGAGGCTCGCCCAGCAGCGGCGCACGGCGTCGAGCACCCGGTCCGCGCCGCGCACCCACAGGTAGGTGTCCTGCAGGCCGGCGAAGCTGTCCGCGGCGCCGTCCTCGCTGGTCGCGCTCGAGCGCACGGCCACCGGCAGGTCGTCGGCGCCGCAGGCGGCGGCCAGCTCCCGGTAGCCGGCGACGACGGCGTCGGCCACCCCGGGCGGTAGCGGCGCCGCCGCCACCGTCGCGCGCAGCTCGGCGCACGTGGCGGTGATCGCGGCGGCGTCCCCCGCGTCGAGGGCCGCGACCCGGGCCCCGAGGCCCAGCGCGGCGACCGCGTCGCCGAAGGCCACCGTGGTCACCACGAACCCGTCGGGCACGCGGATGCCGGCGCGCTGCAGCTCGCCGAGCCCGGCGCCCTTGCCGCCGACGGCGGCCACGTCGTCCCGCCCCACGTCGGCGAACCGCAGCACGGGGGTCACGGGGTCTCCCGCAGGACGGTGACGAGGCCCCGGTCGCCGTCGACCCGCACGCGGTCGCCGGTGCGGATCTTGGCGGTGGCCTGGCCGGTGCCGACGACGGCGGGCATGCCGTACTCGCGGGCCACGATCGCCGCGTGCGACATGGTGCCGCCGATGTCGGAGACGGCGGCGGCGATCTTGCCGAACACCGGGCCCCAGCTCGGCGCGGTCACGGGGCAGACGAGGATCTCGCCCTCGCGGATCGCGCCGATGTCGTTGACGTTCATCAGCACGTGGGCGACGCCCTCGACGACGCCCGGGGAGGCGGCGTAGCCGCGCACGGAGTCGGCGTCGAGGTCCCCGGCGCCGAGCCAGGTCTGGATCGTCTCGTCGGTGATGCCCCAGAGCATCTTGACCGCGGGGTCGTTGAGCGACTCCGGCACCGGGCCCAGGGCCGGCGGCGGCGACCAGCCCGCGAGCGCCTCGAGGATCCGCTTGCGGCGGCGGACGATCGGCTGCCAGTGCCGCGCGCCGAGCTCGGCCCCGCCCGACGCCCAGGCCAGCGAGACGTCGACCAGGGCCTCCTCCACCTCGAGGTGGCGCAGGTGGAAGACGTCGTCGGCGTCGGCGAGCACCCCGCGCTCGGCGAGCAGCCGGCCGAAGTCGCGGATCTTCTGGAAGAACCGCGTCGTGAACCAGTGCTCGCAGTAGAACTTGTGCGACTCGATGTAGGGGAACACCTGCCGGCACAGCCCGAGCATCTGGTCGAAGGCGGCGCGCTCCTCGTCGGAACCGAGCAGGGCGCGGTACTCGTCGGCGATCCGCTCCCGCTCCTGCGCGAGCCGCTCGGTGGGCCGGGTGAGGTCCTCGCCGGCGCGGATCTGCTCGACGTAGCGGGGCAGGGCGGCGAACGGGACGGTCAGGTCGTCGGCCCAGGACAGGTGGTGGTGGTAGAAGCCGTCACCGACCGAGACGTTGAACCACGGGTCCTTCGCCTCCTCGAGGGCGGCGAGCCAGCGGGCGCCCACGTCGCCGCGCTCGGCCAGCTCGCGCAGGACCTTGTCGGGCTCGCTGCCCTCGACGAACAGGTCGGCGAGGTCGAGCTCGACCGCGAGGGCGGCGAGCTTCTTCAGCTCGTCGTCGGGGCGGTACATCGTCACGTCCATGCCGGCGACCATCCGGGCCACCGTCTGGTCGCCCATCTCCGGGAAGGCCTGCCGGCAGAACTCGAAGAACACGACGTAGGCGCCGTAGCCGAGCATGAGGAACTCGGTGTGGTGGTGCCACATCGTCGAGTACAGGTCGATGCAGCGGTGGAAGTTCTCGCGCAGCAGGTGGTTGCTGGCGTAGCCGCGCGACTCCAGCACCACCGACAGGTCGTCGAGCTCGCCGAGCCGCGGCACCTCGACCGCCTCGATCTCGGCGATCAGCGCCTCGATCCGCGTCTGCCAGCCGGCGTAGAGGCGGTCCCAGTTCGCGTAGTAGTGCCCGGCGCGCTCCTGGAAGTCGGCGAGCCGCGCCTCGATCTGCGCAGGGTCGGTCACCGGGTTGGCCGTGATGTACACGCGGCCGTTGATGATCCGGTACTCGATGCCCATCGTCGTCGGGAAGCTGAACAGCCGGGCGGTGTTCGCCCCGATCGCGGTGTAGGGCACCTCCGAGGTGATGCCGTCGAAGGCCGGGACCACTTCGGGGAAGTGCATCGAGTTGTAGAACCAGAAGCGCCCGTCGTCCTCGGGCTGGAAGCGGGAGAAGAAGGGGTACATCTCCTCCCAGCCCTCGGCGCCCGGGACGGGGTCGATCTGCGACGGCAGCGGGAAGGTCCGCTCACCGGACGGCTGGGACATGGGGGCTCCTCTGCTCCGTGTCTGCTCCGTGGGCCAGGCGACCACCGCCGCAGCACGCCCCGAGACCGTCGCCCAGCCCGCGGAGTGAGGCAACACACGTCTTCCGTGGCATGGAAAGCTTTCGCCGTGCCGCGCCCCCCGATCCGCACCGCGCCGGGCCGGTCGGCGACGTCCCGGGCCTTGTCGGTGCTCGACGCGTTCGACGAGCGCCACCACACGCTGACGCTCGCCCACATCGCGCGGCGGGCGACGCTGCCCGTGGCCACCGCGCACCGCCTGGTCGGCGAGCTCTGCCGGGCGCGGCTGCTGCGCCGGCGTCCGGACGGGAGCTACGAGATCGGGGCGCGGGTCTGGCAGCTCGGGCTCCTCGCGCCGCCGACGTCGCTGCGGGAGGCGGCGCTCCCCCACCTCCAGGACCTGGTCATCACCACCGGCCACACCGTCCACGTCGCGGTGCTCGAGGGCCGCAGCGCGCTGGTCGTCGAGCGGCTGGCCGGGTCCCGCACCCAGCCGACGCGCCACAGCCCCGGCGGGTACCTGCCGCTGCACTGCACCGGCGTCGGCAAGGTGTTGCTCGCCCACGCCCCGCGCGACCTGCGCGAGGAGGTCCTGCGCGCGCCGGCGCGCTACACCGCGTGGACCGTCACCGACCCCGCCGTGCTCCGGCGCCAGCTCGACGCGATCGTCGTGTCGGGCCACGCCCTGAGCACCCAGGAGCACCACGAGGGCGTGTGGTCGGTGGCCATGCCCGTGACGGGCCCGTCGGGCGTGGTCGCCGCGCTCGGGGTGCTGGCGCCGCTCACCGCCCCGCGCCTCGCCGACGTCCTCTCCCCGCTGTCGGCCGCCGTCGCCGCGATCGGCGCGTCGACCGTCGACGTGGGCTACGGGGTCGACCCGGCGGACGACCCCTGATCACGCTCACCCCGGGCGGTCCACCGCGTCGTCGAGGCGCGGGGCGAGGGTGGTGGCGCTCCACGAGGCCAGCAGCGCGAGGGCGTCGGCCGAGGGGCTGGCCGGCTCGGGGCTGTAGATCGTGAGGACGAGACCCGGGTCGGCGGGCAGCGGCATCGTCTCGTACCCGACCTCGAGGTCGCCGACGACCGGGTGGTGGAAGCGCTTGACCCCGGTGTGGTGGAGCCGGACGTTGTGCCGGGCCCAGCGCACGCGGAACTCCTCGCTGCGGGTGGACAGCTCGCCGACCAGGTCGGAGATGCCGCGGTCGTAGGGGTCGCGGCCGGCGTCGGTGCGCAGGAGGTTGACCGAGGTGTCGGCCATGGTGTCCCAGTCGGGGTAGAAGGCGTGCGCCGCCGGGTCGAGGAAGCAGAACCGCACGAAGTTCACCGGCCGGGTCGGGTCCGGCGCCGCCGGGTCGGGGAAGAGCGGTGCGTAGAACGCGTAGCCGAACGCGTTCGCGGCCACGAGGTCCTGGCGCGCGTTGCGGACGAACGCCGGCACCGACATCGCCTCGAGCAGGCGCTGCACCATCGGGCGGACCGTGGCGGCGCGCCGCGGCCGGGCCCGCTGCGGGCTGGTGGTGACGCTGCGGTGCAGGTCGGCGAGGTGGGAGCGCTCGGCGTCGTCGAGCTGCAGGGCGCGGGCGATGGCGTCGAGCACCGACTCCGAGACGCCGGCGGCCTTCCCGCGCTCGAGCTGGGTGTAGTAGTCCACCGACAGCCCGGCCAGCGTCGCCACCTCCTGGCGGCGCAGCCCCGGCACCCGGCGCTTGGCGGCGTCGTACACCGGGAGCCCGACCTGCGCCGGGGTGATCCGGGCGCGCCGCGAGGCCAGGAACTCGCCGAGCTCGACGCGGGTGTCCATGCCCCGACGGTACGACGCGGAGCCCGGGCGAGAGGGGTGCTGCCGGCACCCCTCCCGATGCCGCCTGTCAGCACCGGCTCCGCGGGCGTTGTGTGGGGCTCGCACAGCGAACGAGCGAGAGGAAACGATGAAGGCGACCCTGATGTACGGCGCGGGCGACGTCCGCACGGAGGACGTGCCCGACCCCGTGATCGAACGGCCCACCGACGCCCTGGTGCAGATCACGACGTCCTGCGTCTGCGGCAGCGACCTGTGGCCCTACGGCTCGATGTCGCCCGCCGACGGACCGGCCCGCATGGGCCACGAGTTCCTCGGCGTGGTCACCGACGTGGGCGCGGAGGTCTCGGGGCTGCGGGCGGGCGACCACGTCGTCGCGCCGTTCGCCTACTCCGACGGCACCTGCGCCTTCTGCCGCGAGGGTCTCTACACCTCGTGCGTGCACGGCGGGTTCTGGGACGAGCCCGGCCAGCAGGGCGGGCAGGCCGAGGCCATCCGTGTCCCGCTCGCCGAGGGCACGCTGACCAAGCTCCCCGTCGGGCCGGACTCCGCGCTCGCCCCGTCCCTGCTCACGCTCTCCGACGTCTTCGGCACCGGCTACCACGCCGCCGTGCGCGGCGGGGTCACCGAGCGCACCACCGTCGCGGTCGTCGGCGACGGCGCCGTCGGGCTGCTCGCGGTGCTGTCCGCGAAGCTGCTGGGCGCCGAGCGGATCGTCCTCATGGGCCGCCACCGCGCCCGCACCGACCTCGGGCGCGAGTTCGGGGCCACCGACGTCGTCGCCGAGCGCGGCGAGGAGGGCGTGGCGAGGGTCCGCGAGCTCACCGGCGGCGAGGGCGTCCACGTCGTGCTCGAGGCCGTCGGCGCCCGACCGGCCTACGACCAGTCCTACGGCGTCGTCCGCCCCGGCGGCACGATCAGCCGGGTCGGCGTGCCCCAGTACGAGGAGGCGCCCGTCGGCTTCGGCAGCCTGTTCGCCGGCAACGTCACCCTCACCGGCGGCCCCGCGCCGACCCGCGCCTACGTCGAGACCCTGCTGCCCGCGGTGCTCGACGGGACGGTCGAGCCGGGCCGGGTCTTCGACCGCACCGTCGGGCTCGACGGCGTCTCCGACGGCTACCGGGCGATGGCCGACCGCGAGGCCCTCAAGGTGCTGGTGACGCCGTGACCGGAGCGTGACGTCCCCTACCCGTCCCCGGAGGACCCGGTGAACCCGACCTACGACTTCACCGGCCAGACTGCCTTCGTCACCGGCGCCGGCTCCGGGATGGGGCTCGCGACCGCGAAGGCCTTCGCGGCGGCCGGCGCTGCGGTGACGCTCGCCGACCTGCCCGGGGACGCGCTGGACGCCGCGGAGCACCAGTTGCGCGACGCCGGGCGCCGCGTGCTCGCCGTGGCCTGTGACGTCAGCGACGAGGACCAGGTCGCGCACGCCGTGGCCGCGACCGTCGACTCCTTCGGCCGCCTGGACATGGCCTACAACAACGCCGGCGTCCAGTCCCCCACCACCGATGCCGCCGACGAGCCGGCCGAGGTGTTCGACCGCGTCAACGCGATCAACCTGCGCGGGATCTGGGCGAGCATGAAGCACGAGCTCGCGCAGATGCGCCGGCAGGGTTCGGGCGCGATCGTCAACTGCTCCTCGCTCGGCGGGCTCGTCGGCCTGCCCGGCCGCGCCGCCTACCACGCCTCCAAGCACGGCGTCATCGGCCTGACCCGCAGCGCCGCCGTCGAGTACGCGCCGCGCGGCGTCCGCATCAACGCGATCTGCCCCGGCACGATCGAGACCCCGATGGTCACGCGGATGCTGGAGTCCGGCGACCTCGACCGCGCCGCGGCGGAGGCGAACCAGCCGATCCACCGGCTCGGCACCGCCGAGGAGATGGCCGCCGCCGTGCTGTGGCTCTGCAGCCCCGGCGCCGCCTTCGTCGTCGGCGTCGCCCTGCCCGTCGACGGTGGCTACACCGCCGTCTGACCCGTCACCCCGAGGAGCACCCATGGAGCTCGAGACCGTTCCGCCGACCGCGAAGGGCCCCGCCGAGCGGTTCACCGGCGACGTCTACGTCGACCTCGTCCACGGCCCCCGGGAGCGTTCCCGGCTCCTGGCCAGCCTCGTCCGCTTCACCCCCGGGGCGCGGACCAACTGGCACGCCCACGCCCTGGGCCAGACGCTGCACTGCACCGCGGGCCGCGGGCTCGTCGTCACGCGCGACGGCACCGTCATCGCGCTGCGCCCCGGCGACACCGTCTGGACCCCGCCCGGCGAGGAGCACTGGCACGGCGCCACCGACGACAACCTCATGTGCCACTACGCGCTGCTCGAGGGCACCGGCGACGGCGACGGGACCACGTGGCTGGAGCCGGTGACCGACGAGCAGTACCGGCAGGCCCAGGCCGGTTGACGACGCTCGGCGCGAGCACCCGGGATCGGCCCGGTTCGCCGCTACCCTGACCCGATGACCGCGCCGATGCCGGCCGCGTTCATCGGCCACGGCAGCCCGATGAACGCCCTCGAGGCGAACCGCTACACCACGTCCTGGCACGCGCTCGGGTCCGCGCTCCCCCGCCCGCGGGCGGTGCTGGTGATCTCGGCGCACTGGTACATCCACGCCACCGCGGTCACCGCCATGCCGCGGCCGCGCACCATCCACGACTTCTACGGCTTCCCGCAGGAGCTCTTCGGCCTCGACTACCCGGCCACCGGCGACCGCGAGCTGGCCGAGGAGGTCGCCGACGTCGTCTCCCCCACCTGGGTCGGGCTCGACGAGGACAGCTGGGGCCTCGACCACGGCACCTGGTCGGTGCTCGCGCACGTGTTCCCCGAGGCCGACGTCCCGGTCGTCCAGCTCTCGATCAACGCGCTCAAGCCGCTGGAGTACCACCTGGCGCTCGGGGCGGCCCTGGCGCCGCTGCGCGAGCGCGGGGTGCTCGTGCTCGGCAGCGGCAACGTCGTGCACAACCTCGCCGGCATGGATCCCCGGCACGCCGACGACGGCTTCGACTGGGCGCAGCGCTTCGACGACGCGGCCCGCGAGACGATGACCGGCAGCCCCGACGCCCTCCCCCGCCTGCAGGGCGACGCCGACTGGGGCACCGCGGTGCCCACGCCCGACCACTTCATCCCGCTGCTCTACCTCGCGGGGCTCGGTGCGGCCGCCGGGCAGGGCGCCGAGGTGCTGGTCGACGGCTACGCCTACGGGTCGCTGTCGATGACGTCCTACACGCTCGGCGACACCGCGGGCGCCGGCCCGTCGACCGACGCCGGGGTCGCGCCGCCGCCCGGGGTGCCGGGCGACGACAGCAACATGTGAGGTCGGGCTACACGACCCGCTTCGGTGTGACGGCGGTCAGCCGTCCCGCCAGCGGCGCCGGGACGTCCCAGTCGCCGGGCGTGCCGGTGCTGCTGGCGTCGTAGGCGACGGTGGCGTCGAGCAGGTCGCCGGCGTCGTCGGTGGTGAGGAACGAGAAGCGCACGCGCGGTTTGCCCGGCCCGTCGAGGGCGACGTTGCCGGCGTGCGGGCAGCCGCCGACGCAGGGCACGTGCCGCACCCGCACGCCGCGGGACCGGGCGGCGGCGAGCGCGGCATCGAGCCGGTGACCGAACGAGCCGCTGTCGGCCTCGTCGCGCGGGCAGGTGCGGCAGACCAGCAGCGGCACGGCCGGGACCTCCTAGGGACGGGCCTCGACGTACTGCCGGGTGGCCTCGCTGATCGGTCCGGCCGGCGCGTCGAGCCCGCTGGTCGGGGCGATCCCGCTGTCCTCCTTGTGGAACCGGCCGTCCTTCATGATCGCGTGGAGGGCGTCGTGGTCCTGGAGGATCGTGATGTCCTCCAGCGGGTCGCCGTCGACGAGGATGAGGTCGGCGAGGTAGCCGGGCTGGACCTTCCCGAGCTCGTCGGGGCGCAGCATGATCTCGCCGCCCCACGCGGTCGCCGAGATGATTGCCTCCATCGGCGTGAAGCCGAGGCGCTCGACGAAGTGCTCGAGGTCGCGGGCGTAGGTGCCGTGCGGGGTCCAGGCGAAGCCGTAGTCGCCGCCGGGCAGCAGCTTGATGCCGCGGCGGTGCATCTCGCGCAGCCCGTCGGTGGCCATCTCCAGCTCCTTCTTGTACCCGACGGCCTCGGCGGCCTCCTGCGGGAACCCGAAGGCCTCGGCCTCGTAGAGCGTGGCGATGAGCCAGTTGATGCCGGGGGCGACGAACACCCAGTCCTTGTTGGCCTCGAGCATGTCCATGCCCTCGGCGTCGGTGAACGAGGCGTGGTAGACGATGTCGACGCCGTGCCGGACGCACATCTTGACGCTCTCGGCGGAGCGGGCGTGGGCGCAGACGCGCTTGCCGCGGCGGTGGGCCTCGGCGACGGCGGCCGCGACCTCCTCGTCGGAGAAGTAGGTGTCCTCCGCGCGCTGGGTGCCGGTGATCTCCTCGCCGGTCATCGACAGCTTGATCTGGTCGACGCCGAGGTCGACCAGCTCGCGCACGGCCTTGCGCATGCCCTCGGGGCCGTCGGCGAACTTGGTGATCGACTTGATGAGCGCGCCGCCCGTCACTGCGATCTCGGGACCGTTGGCGAGATAGCGCGGGCCGGGGATGCGCCCGGCGTTGATGGCGTCGCGGCAGACGACGTCGAGGCGCTCCTTGGCCGACGCGGCGCCGAGGCACATGGTGTAGCCGGAGTCGATGTACTTCTTGGCCGACTCGACCGCGAAGAGCAGGTGCTCCTCGACCGGCATGGTGCCCAGGCCGTCGAGGTCCGCCGAGTTGTTCCAGCTGAAGTGGGTGTGCGCGTCGCACAGCCCCGACATCAAGGTGCGGCCGCGGCCCTCGACCACCTGCGCGCCCTCGGCGCGGGACGGGTCGACGGAGCCCACGGCGGCGATGCGGTCGTCCTCGACGAGCACGTCACCCGGGTAGGGCGCGGCCCCGGTGGAGTCGAGGATCGAGACGTTGCGGAACAGGACGCTCATGACGGGCTCCTCGTCGGCGAGGGTCGGCGGTGATGGTCAGAAGAACTTGAGGAGGTGCTCGGTGACGTCGTTCGGGCGCTCGAGCGCGGTCCAGTGGCCGCAGCCCGGCAGGACGTCGAGCGTCGCGGCGCCGTGCGCCTGCGCGAGCGACTCGCTGACCTCGGGCTTGCCGACGCCGTCGTCGGCGCCGGTGACCAGCAGCAGCGGGAGCTGCGGGTCGACCGGGCCCGGGTCGGGGGCGCCGGCGAGCGCCTCGCACGAGCGGGCGTAGCCCTCGGGGTCCTGCCGCAGGACGAGCTCGCGGACGAAGGCGGCGGTGGCCGGGGCGTCGCGGCGGGTGACCTCCGAGGTCGCGTTAGCCGTGATCGCGTCGGCGATGGCGGGCATCTCGCCGGCGCGGGCCTTCGCGGCCCGGTCGTGCTGGCCCTGCTGCCCGGCCTCGGGTAGCGGCGCGGGGACGGCCCCGAGCAGCGCCAGGTGCGAGACGGCCTCCGGGCGCGTGGCGGCGAGGAGCCGGACGGTGATCGTGGCCATCGAGTGGCCGACGACGCGCACGGGCCCGGCGTCGAGCTGCTTGATCAGCTCGGCGAGGTCGTTGGCGAAGCCCTGGATGGACAGCGTGCCGGTGACCGGGGAGCGCCCGGAGCCCTCCATGTCGGGGCGGACGACGGTGAAGCGCTCGGCGAGCGCCGCGACCTGCGGCTGGTAGAAGTTCGAGGTGCCGCCCAGGCCGTGCACGAGCAGCACCACCGGCCCCTCGCCGGTGGTCTCGACCGCCAGGTCCTTGCCGTTGACGTCCACGTACTCGTCCTCCCGAAGGGTGTTCAGCGGATGGTGTTGCGCAGGGCGCCGAGGCCGGAGATCGCGCACTCGACGACGTCGCCGGGCACCAGGAAGCGCGGCGGGTCGAAGCCGATGCCGACGCCGGCCGGGGTGCCGGTGGCGATGACGTCCCCGGGCAGCAGCGTCATCCCCGCGGAGAGCACGCGGATGAGCTCGGGGACGTCGAAGATCAGGTCGGCGACGGGCGCCTTCTGGCGCGGCTCCCCGTTGACCGTGGAGGAGACCTCCAGCGCGGCGAGGTCGCCGACCTCGTCGGCGCTCACCGCCCAGGGCCCCATGGGCGCGTGGGTGTCGAGCGACTTGCCCAGCAGCCACTGCTTGTGGTCGCGCTGCACGTCGCGGGCGGTCACGTCGTTGACGATCGTGTAGCCCCAGACGTGGCCCATCGCGTCGTCGCGGGTGATGCCCCGGCCGCCGACGCCGATGATCACCGCGAGCTCGGCCTCGTAGTCGAGCTCACTGGTGACGCCGGTGTGGGCCTCGACGTCGTCGTAGGGGCCGGTCACCGAGGTCGTCGCCTTGGAGAAGACGATCGGCTTGTCGGGCAGGTCCTCGGACTTGTCGGGGCTGTCGTAGCCTGAGCGGCCGAACTCCGCGACGTGCTCGCGGTAGTTCTTGCCCACCGCGAACAGGTCCCGGCGCGGCTCCGGGATCGGGGCCCGCAGCCGCGCGCCCTCGACCACCGGCAGGTCGCGGGCCGCCGCGATCGCGGCCCCCAGGCGCTCCCAGTCCCCGATGACCTCGAGCAGCGAGCGGTCGCCGACCACCCCGCCCAGGTCCCGGATCGTGGTCGCGTCGTCGTCGACCCGGCCGAGCGCCTCGCGCCCCTCGTGGACGAACGTCACCAGCTTCACGGACACCTCCGGAGCACGTCCCCGGGGACCTCACCGGGCGGCGCAAGGCGGATCAATACGAACCAATCGTCGCGTGTGGTGCGTCGCGACCTCGCTGGTCCGACCGTACGGCGCGGCCCACACGGTGCCAAGGGGGTCGATGGGATAGCATTGGTCCGTCATTGGTCGACGCACGTACCGACGGAAGCGAGGTGGACGGTGGCTGCACCCCACGCGCAGGAGCCCCCGCGCGGCCCGGTGGCCGGCCGGCTGCGCGCCCTGCTCGACGGTGGCCTCGCCGACGGATCGCTGAGCACGGGCGCACGCATCCCCACCGAGCGGGCCCTCAGCGAGACGCTCGGCGCCTCCCGGGGCGCGGTCCGCGCGGCGCTGGCCGAGCTCGAGCGCGAGGGACGCATCACCCGTCACGTGGGGCGCGGCACGTTCCTCGCCGAGTTGGGCCGCGACCTCGCCCTGCCGCACGGCCTGGGCGGACCACTGCAGACCAGCCCCGCCGAGATCATGTCGACGCGCTTGGTCCTGGAGCCCGAGGTCGCCGCGCTCGCCGCCCGGCACGCCACGCAGGCCGACATCGACCACGTCGAGCACTGCCTGCGCCGCGGCAACGCCACCGCGACCTACGAGGAGTTCGAGGCCTGGGACTCGGCGCTGCACCGCGCCATCGCCGCCGCCGCGCACAACGGGCTGCTGCTGCGGCTCTTCGACACCATGAACGCCGCCCGCGACCTCCCGGTGTGGGGCAACATCAAGCGCCGATCCGCCACCCCCGAGCGGCGCCGCGGGTACGAGAGCTGCCACGGCGAGATCGTCACCGCCCTCGTGGAGCGCGACCCCGACGCCGCCCGCGAGCGCATGCGGGCCCACCTCGTCGACGTGCGCACCAACCTGCTCGGGCCGCACTGACGGGACCCGGGGCCCAGCGCGCTCAGCGCTCCAGGCGCGCGCGGCGGTCCCGCAGGAACGCGCGCTCGGTGTCGTTGCCGGCCAGGGCGAGCGCCTCGTCGTAGGCGTCGCGGGCCTCGTCGACGCGGCCCAGGCGGGCCAGCAGGTCGGCGCGGGTGGCGGGCAGCAGGTGGTAGCCGGGGATGTCCAGCTCCTCGACGGCCGCGAGCGCGACCGCGGGCCCGTGCACCTCGGCGACCGCGACGGCGCGGTTGAGCGCGACGATCGGCGTCGGGACGAGCACCAGGAGCTGGTCGTAGAGCGCCAGCACCTGGGTCCAGTCGGTGGCCGGGCCGTCGGTGTGCACGGCGTTGATGGCGGCCTGTATCTGGTACGGGCCGGGGCGGTCGCGACGCAGGCAGCGACGGACCAGCTCGTGACCCTCGGCGATGAGCGCCCGGTCCCAGAGGGTGCGGTCCTGCTCGGCGAGCGTCACCAGCTCGCCGGACGGCGCCACCCGGGCGGGGCGGCGGGCCTCGGTGAGCAGCAGCAGCGCGAGCAGCCCGAGCACCTCGGGCTCGTCGGGCATGAGGTCGGCGAGGGCCCGGGCCAGGCGCACCGCCTCCGCGGAGAGGTCGGTGCGCAGCAGCGGGCCCGCGGTCGCGGCGTAGCCCTCGTTGAACACCAGGTAGAGCACGGTGAGCACGGGCGGCAGCCGGTCGGGCAGCTCCGCCTCGCCGGGCACCCGGTACGGGATGCCGGCGTCGCGGATCTTCTTCTTGGCCCGGACGATGCGCTGGGAGATGGTGGCCTCGGGCACGAGGTAGGCCCGGGCGATCTCCGGCACCTCCAGCCCGCCGAGCAGGCGCAGGGTGAGCGCGGTCTGGGCGAGCGGCGAGAGCGCCGGGTGGCAGCAGGTGAAGATCAGTCGCAGCTGGTCGTCGCGCACCGGTCCCACCTCCTCGTCGTCGTCGCTCTGGTGCAGCAGCAGGGCCTGCGCGTGCCGGGTCTCGCGGGTGGACTCGCGGCGCAGGCGGTCGATGGCCCGGTGGCGGGCGGTGGTGACGATCCAGGCGCCCGGGTTGTCGGGCGGGCGCCCCTCCCACTTGTCCATCGCCACCGCGAACGCGTCCTGCACGGCCTCCTCGGCGAGCCCGATGTCGCCGAGGAGGCGCGTCAGGGTGGCGACGCAGCGGCCGTACTCCGCGCGGTAGACGTCGGTCAGGTCCACGGTCGGCGCGGTCAGGCGAGCCCGTCGAAGGGGCGGACCTCGATCGGTGCCTCGCAGGCCTCGGCGCACCGCTCGGCCCAGGCCAGGGCCGCGTCGAGGTCGTCGACCTCGATGACCCAGAACCCGGCGAGCTGTTCCTTCGTCTCGGCGAACGGGCCGTCGGTCATCGTCGTGGCGCCGTTCTCGACGCGGACGACGGTGGCGCTGTCGTAGGGCAGCAGCCCCCCGCCGAACACCCAGACCCCCTCCGTCTTCATCTCGTCGTTGACCGGCCCGACCCGGGAGAGGGACCTCTCCAGCTCGGCGTCGGTGGGCGCGCCCCGGCTCTGGTCGAGCTCGACGCTCATCAGGTAGTGCACGGTGCTGCTCCTTCTCTGGCGGGAGGTGGTGGTCAGGCCATCCGGCGCGCGACGGCGGGGATGACGATGGCGGCGGCCACGATGTGGGTCAGGATCAGCAGCGCCTTCGTGGCCACGGTGGCGTCGGCGAGGACGTCGGGCACGAAGGACAGCACGGTCAGGGCGACCGTGGTGCGGATCCACGCGGTGCGCGGGGCGCGGGTGCGGCGCAGCACCAGGGCGATGACCAGCCCGAGGACGGAGAACATCGCGGTCAGGACGGCGAAGCCGGACGTCGGGATCGGCATGCCGGCGACAGCCGTGCTGATGCCGACGGCCTGGCCGGCGGCGGCGACGGCCGCGGTGGCGACGGACGCGGCGACGGTGGCGGCGGCGCCGGCCAGCAGCACCGAGCCGGCGCCCGGGGTGGTGGTGGCCGCGGTGGTGTCGGTGGTGGTGGCGGTGTGGGCGGTGGTGGTGGACATCGTGACCTCCGGAGCGGTGGGGAGACCGGCTCGGTTGCCGCTCTCTCACCATGGCGACGAACGGGACCCGCTCCGGATCGACACGCCTGCGGAAGTTTCTCGAAGAATTTTTCGGCGGCCCGGCGCCGCCCGCGGTTCGCCGCCACCGTGCGGGGGGATCTGGGGACATGGGTGACCAGCGGACGCTCGGCGCGCGGGAGGTCCTCGCCGCGGCGCGGGAGGAGGCGGACGCCCTGGGCTGGCGGTGGGACGGGCTGGTGGGCCTGCGCCGCGCCGGCGAGGTGTGGACGGTGACCGTCGACGTCGTCGAGACCCGCCGGGTGCCGCCGACGATGGACATCCTCGCGGTCTACGAGATGGAGATCGACCGCGCGGGCGAGGTCCTCGGGTGGCGCCGGCGACGGCACCACGTGCGGGGCCAGGGGTCAGGGTGACGAGAACGCGAACCCGGTGTAGCCGTCGGCGGCGAGCTGGTCGCAGTGCTGGCGGTAGGCGCCCACGCCCCCGATGTAGGCCATGAACACCCGCGGCTTGCCCGGCACGTTGGCGCCCATGTACCAGGAGTCCGCCTGCGGGTAGAGCGTGAAGTCGCCGACCTCGCGGACGTGGTCGGTCCACCCCCGCGCGGCCTCCTCGGTCGACTCGACCACCGTGGCGCCGTGCTCCGCACGCGCGTGACCCCGCCGCGGACCGCGTGCTCGACGTCGAGGGCGAACGGGCCGGCGCAGCGAGCGCCGAACCTGCCCAGCAACGCGCCGGCGTCCAGCGGGCAGCCCAGGGCCTCGAACAGCGCGGCCAGGCTCAGGCCCATCCCCCGCTGCGGGGCGAGGAACGCCCAGATCGGGTGCGGGTGCGGCGAGCGCGGGGAGCGCACCGCGTCGTGGAGCAGCAGGCTCTCCCAGCCCTCGACACGGCAGGTGCCGCCCGGGAGCCGCCAGCCCTCCAGGTCCGCGGGGGCGGGCGCCGTCACGCGCGGCTCCCCACCCGCGGCGCCTCGGTCACGCCGGCCGCGGCGAGCTCGTCGGCGATCCGGGCGCGCAGCTCCACCTTGCGGATCTTCGTGCCGGACATGGGCCACTCGGTCACGAACCGCACGTAGCGCGGCACCCGGAAGCTCGCGATCCGCCCGGTGCAGTGGGCGACCAGCTCCTCCGCGGTCGCCGACGCCCCGGGCGCGAGCTGCACGAACGCGGCGGGCACCTCGACGTAGCGCGCGTCCGGGGCCGCGACGACGGCGACGACGCCGACCGCGGGGTGGCCCAGGAGGTGGTCCTCGATCTCGGCGGCCGACACGTTCTCGCCGCCGACCTTGAGCATGTCCTTGAGGCGCGAGCGGAAGGTCACGCGGCCCTCGGCGTCGACGGTGACCACGTCGCCGGTGAGCACCCAGCCCTGCGGGTCGATCGTCGCCGCCGTCGCCGCGGGGTCGCGGAAGTAGCCGTCGAACGCGGTGGGCCCGCGGAAGAGCAGCTCGCCGGGCGTGCCGGGCGGCAGGTCCGCGCCGGTCTCCGGGTCGACCACCCGGCAACGCATCCCGGGCATCGGGTGGCCGCCGGTGGTCAGCCGCGCCTCGAGAGGGTCGTCGAGGCGGCCGAGGGCGAGGAACGCCGACGACTCGGTCATCGCCACGCACGAGACGTGCACCGCCTGCGGGACGCGCGCGGCCATCATCCGCAGCCGCTCGGGGACGCCGACGGCCATGACGAGCCGGATGCGCGACAGATCGCGGTCGGGCCAGTCGGGGCGGTCGAGCACCGGCAGCCAGATCGTCTCGAACGCGGCGAGCGCGACCGTGATCCGCTCGGCCTCGAGCAGGGCCGGCGTCGTGGTGGGGTCGAAGTGCCCGGGGTGCACGAACGCGGCGCGGGCGGTGAGCGCGGCGAACGCGAACGTGATGCCGCCGCCGTGGAAGAGCGGGATCGCGGTCCAGATCCGGTCGGCAGGCGTGAGGGCCATCCGGGCGGCGATCCCGGCCGCGAGCCGCACCAGCGCCTCGTGCGCGAGCAGCGCGCCCTTCGGGGCGGCGGTGGTGCCCGAGGTGTAGACGAGGACGGCCGGGTCGCGGACGCGGGTGCCGGCCTGGGCGTCGGCGACCGCCGCGGGGTCGGGGGTGTGCTCCCCCAGCTCATTGAGGGTGACCAGGGCGCGGAGCTCCGGCGTCGGGCCCTCGGCGACGGCGCTCCGCGCGAGGTCGGCGAGGTCCGGGGCCCCGGGCGTCGGGGCCGGCGCGCAGACCACGAGCGCCGCCCCGGAGTGCACGACGACGTGGCGCACCTCGGCGGGGCGGTAGCGGGCGTTCACCGGCACGGCGACGGCGCCGACGCGGGTGACCGCGAGCAGCAGCGCGACGAGGTCGGCCGACGCCGGCAGCAGCAGGGCCACCCGGTCGCCCGCCGCCACCCCGAGCGCGAGCAGCGCCGCGGCGTGGCGCACCGAGCGCTCGGCCAGGGCCCCGACGGTGAGCCGCTCGCCGTCGGCGAAGACCAGCGCCTCGGCGTCGGGGTCGATCGCCGCCGACTCATCGACCAGCTCGAAGAGCGTCGTGACCCGCTCCCGCGGGGTCACGGGGCACTCCCGGCGCCGGCGCCCTCGTGTACCACCGGCAGGGACTCCTGCGCCCGCGACGCCAGCGTCGGCAGCCAGGCGGGGTCGCCGTCGACGCGCAGGCCGGGCAGCCGGCGCAGCAGGGTCCCCACCGCGATGCGCGTCTCGAGGCGCGCGAGCTGCGCCCCGATGCAGGCGTGGATGCCGCGGCCGAAGGCGACGTGGGTGGCGCGCTCGCGGGCGAGGTCGACGACGTCCGGGTCGGCGAAGCGCTCGGGGTCGCGGTTGGCCCCGCAGAGCAGCAGGTAGACACGCTCCCCCGCGCGGATCCGCCGTCCCCGCAGCTCGTGGTCGCCGACGACCCAGCGCACCAGCACCTTGATCGGCCCCGCCAGCCGCAGCGACTCCTCCACCGCGGGCCCCACGAGCGCGGGGTCGTCGCGCACCCGGTCGCGCAGCGCGGGGTCGGCGGTCAGCAGGCGCACGGCGTTGGCGATGGAGTTGGTCGTGGTCTCGTGGCCGGCGAACAGCAACAGCGCGCACATGCCGACGAGCTCGTCGTCGGTCAGCCCGTGCTCCTCGACCCCGCCGGACGGCGTGTCCCCGGCGATCATCGCCGAGAGCATGTCCCCGGCCGGCGCCGCCCGGCGCTCGGCCACGAGCGCGCGGAAGTACGCCGCCATCTCCTCGAGCCCGCGCAGCGCCCGCTCGTGGCGGTCGGGGCGCGCGTCGCCGCCCGCGCCGAACGCGACGAGGGCGAGCTCGTCGGACCAGGCCCGGAAGCGGTCGCGGTCCACGGGCGGGGCGCCGAGCATCTCGGCGATGACGATCGCGGGCAGCGGGTAGGCGACGCCGGCGACGAGGTCGCCGCGCGGCCCGCCGGCGAGGAACGCGTCGACGAGCTCGTCGACGAGGGTCTGGATCCGCTGCTCCATCGCGGCGATCTGCTGCTGCTTGAACGCGGCCCCGGCCAGGCGGCGCAGGCGGGTGTGGGCGGGCGGGTCGGTCACCACCATCCACTCGCTGATCAGCCCGAGCACGCGGTGCTCGGCCGCGGGCCGCTCCCGCTGCGCCGACATCAGGGGCCGGACGCGGTCCGACGAGAGCGCCGGGTTGCGGAAGCTCGCGACGACGTCGTCGTAGCGCGTCACCAGCCACGCCCGGTGGGTCGGGCTCCAGTGCACCGGGTCCGCGTCGCGCAGCACGGCGGCGGCCCCGTCGGGGTCGGCCACGGCCTCGGGGGTCAACAGGTCGTCGGGGAGATCGTTCACGGAGTACCTCCCACGGAGACCGGCGCCGCCAGGCCGGGGCGCAGCACGTCGGTGACCAGCTCCAGGTGGCGGTCGACGAGGTCCGCCGGCAGGCCCCCGAGGTCGGCGAAGCAGAAGACGTCGGTGACGGGGAAGCCCTGGAGACCGGCGACCTGCTCGCGGACCGCGGCCACGGCGTCGTCGCCGGTGAGCACGCGCAGCCGCGGGAAGGTCGCGTCGCCCGGGGCCGCGGCGGCGTCGTCGTTGCCCCGGTACGACGCCCGGTTGCGGCGCGCCGCCGCGCGGACCTCCTCCTTCGCCGCCACCGGGTCGTCGGCGAGCAGCACGTTGACCAGGCCGCCGAGACGGCCCTGCTCGCGGGGCCACCCGCCGGCGTCGAGGCCCTCGGCGTACGGGGCGAGCAGGGCGGGGTCGAGCCACAGCAGCCCCGCGCCCACCCGCCCGGCCAGGCGCGCCCCGCGGGGGCCGCGCGCGCCGACCCACGTCGGCAGCGGGTCCTGCACCGGCGCGGGGGTGACGGTGCCGTCGACCCAGAGCCCGGGCAGGCGACGCAGCTGGTCCTCGAGGGTCGTGTAGCGGGCGCGGTGGTCGGCGCCGACGCGGACGAACTCCTCGGCGCGCCAGCCCGCGCCGACGCCGAGCTCGAGGCGCCCGCCGGACACGAGGTCGACCACGGCGGCCTGCTCGGCGAGGGTCTCGACCGGCAGCATCGGCGCGATGACCACGCCGGTGCCGATCCGCATGGTGCGGGTGCGCGCGGCGATCGCCGCGGCTGCGGTCAGGGGTGCGGGCAGATAGCCGTCGGCGAACCCGTGGTGCTCGGTGACCCAGGCAGCCTCGAGACCCCGGCGCTCGGCGTCCGCGACGCGGTCGAGCGTGCGGGCGTAGACGTCGGCGCCGCGGACGCCCGGCGGGATCCGCAGGTCGAGGTAGAGGCCGACGCGGGTCACGGCGTCGCCCGCGCCGGGATCAGGGCCCGGGACAGGCCCAGGCGGTCGCGGACCACGTGCCCGGCCACGACCTGCCCGCCGGCCACCGTGACCAGTGCGGCGGCGTGCTGCGTCGCGGGCGCCCCGACGTGCTCGTCGGCGCCCGGCAGGCCGCCGCGGAAGGCGCCCTGCACGGTGACGTGCACGGCGGCGTGGTCGCCCGCGGTGAACAGGTCGTCGACCACCACGGTCTCCGGTTCCACGAGCGCCGCGGGGTCGCGGCCGTCGTCGAGCACGACGTCGCCGACCGCCGGCGCCCCGGCCTGCGCCCAGGCGCGCGCGGCCCGCTCGACGGCGGGGTCGGGCGGGCGGGCGACGGTGTCCCAGGGCGCGAGCGCGGGCGGCGGGGCCACGTCGGGCACGCCGTCGGCGAGCTGGCGGCGGCGGGCGAGGTAGTCCTGCTCGACGTGGTTGGCGGTCAGGCGCCGGCCGTTCCAGGCGTAGAGCCCGATCCCGCCCCACACGGCCAGCGCGCCGCCGTGGCGCACCGAGGCGCCGTGCTCGGAGAAGCGCAGGGCCAGCCGCTCGCCGTCGGTCACGACCTCGTGGACCGTGAGCCCGAGCCCGGGGAACTGCTCGAGCTGGCGGCGGGTGGCGGGCTTGTAGGCCTCGTCGCGCCCAGCGACGACGTGCGGGCCCATCCGGAGCACGTAGTCCGGCTCCATGATCTCGTCGCAGACCGCGAGGTCGTGGGCGTTGGTGTAGTCGACGACGTAGCGGCGCATCAGCGCGACGAAGGGCTCCACGTCAGCGGCCCTCGAACCGCGGCGGGCGCTTCTCGGCGAACGCGGCGATGCCCTCGGCGGTGTCGGCGGTCTCCTGCAGCATCGTCACCGCCTCCAGCGAGTAGCCGGTCTCGCCGCGGTCGACCCCCCGGTTGATCATCTGCTTGCCGACGCGCACGGCCAGCGGGGCGGCCCGGGCGATCCGCTCCCCCAGCGCCACCGCCTCGTCGAGCAGGGCGTCGTGCGCCACCACCCGCTGGACGAGCCCGGCGCGCTCGGCCTGCGCGGCGTCGAGGCGCTCGCCGGCGAGCACCATCCACTTCGTCCAGTGCCGCCCGAGCACCGCGGGCCCGCGCAGCACCCCGAAGCCGGGCACGAGTCCGATCCCGCTCTCGGGCATGGCGAACAGGGCGCGGTCGGAGGCGATCACCAGGTCGCAGGCCAGCGCCAGCTCGCAGCCGCCGCCGAACGCGTAGCCGTTGACCGCGGCGATCACCGGCAGCGGCGAGTCCTCGACCGCCGCGAACGTCCGCAGACAGTCGGCCTGGAACGCGCGCTTCGCCGCGACGCCGTCGAGCTCGCCGAACCCGGCGATGTCCCCGCCCGCGGAGAACGCCTTGTCCCCCGCGCCGGTGACCACGACCGCGCGCGTCGTCCCGTCCGCCTCCAGGGTGGCCAGCGCCTCGCGCATCTGCGGCCAGAACGTCGGGGTCAGCGCGTTGAGCTTCTCCGGGCGGTCGAGGTGGATCACCGCGACCGGACCGTCCGCCTTCAGCGTGATCTCCGTGTACGCGCTCACAGCCGGCCTCCCCGGTGGCCGACGCGGTGCGGCCGCTCCCCCCACGCGATCTCGATGCCGGTCGCGACGGCGTGGCGGGTGGCGGCGGGCGCGATGACGTCGTCGAGCGACAGGTGCGCCGCGGCCTCCCACGGCTCGGACTCGGCGACCCACTCGGCGGTCAGCTCGGCCGCCCGGGCGTCGCGGGCCGCCTCGCCCTCCTCGGCGAGCAGGCGGTCGAGGGCGCGGCGGTGCACGGTGCGGATGCCGGTCTCGGGGGCCATGAAGCCCATCTCGGCGGTGGGCCAGGCGAAGAGGAAGTCCGGGCCGGTCGGGCGCCCGCCCATGGCGAAGTGCCCGCCGCCGTAGGCCTTGCGCAGCACCACCCCGACGCGCGGCACTGCGGCGCGGGCGATGCGCGAGACGGTGCGCTCGTAGGCGTGCAGGATGCCCGCGCGCTCGGCCTGGCTGCCGATCATCAGCCCGGGCACGTCGTGCAGGAACACCAGCGGCAGCCCGAAGGTGTCGCACAGGTCGACGAAGTCGTGCTCCTTGGCCAGCGAGTCCGGGTCCAGCGCGCCCGCCCGCACCAGCGGCTGGTTGGCGACGATCCCCACCGGTCGGCCCTCCACGCGCGCCAGGGCGCACAGCAGGCTCGGCCCCCACCCGTCGGCCCAGGGCAGCACGGACTCCGCGTCGGCGACGGCGGCCAGCACCGTGCGCATGTCGTAGCCCGCGCGGGCGCCGGTGGGGACGAGGTCGGCGAGCTCCGCGGGGTCGGTGGCGGGCGCGACGGGCGCGGAGACGGGCGCCGGGAGCGCGGCGTTCGAGGGCAGGTAGGACAGGAACGCGGTCAGCGCGTCGAGGGCGTCGGCCTCGGTGTCGACCACGAGGTGGGCGTTGCCCGCGGCCGTCGCCGCGTCGGGGCCGCCGAGCTCGTCGTCGCTGAGGCGCTCGCCGATCGCGGGCTCGACGACGCTCGGCCCGGACAGCGCCACCGAGGAGCCGCGCGTCATCACCACGTAGTGGGCGGTCGCCGCGTGCAGCGCGGAGTCGCCGTACGACGGGCCGAGGACCGCCGCCGCGCGGGGCACGGCAGGGCGGCCGTCGGTCGGTCCGAGGAAGCTGGTGAAGTCGAGCGGCAGCCCGGAGAACCGCCAGCCCATGACGTCGGGCATCCGGCCGCCGTCGGCGTCGCAGAGCAGCACGAGCGGGAAGCCGCCGCGCTGGGCGTGCTCGATGAGCCGGCCCTGCTTGCGCATGCTGATGGGCGCGGTGGTGCCCGCGACCGCGGTGGCGTCGATGCCGATGACGCCGACCCGCCGGCCGTCGAGCGTCCCGAACCCGGTGACCACGGCGTCGCCGGGGACCGGCTTCTCCCGGCGGATCTCCGGCTCGGCGAGCGCGCCGATCTCGAACCAGCTGTCCGGGTCGACCAGCGCCGCGACCCGCTCGCGCACCGGCATCCGCCCCGACGCCCGGTGGCGGGCGAGGGCCTGCTCGCCGCCCATGGCCTCGGCCGCGGTGCGGCGGCGGGCGAGCTCCGCGAGGGCGGTGTCCATGCCGGAGCGGGAACCGGCTTCGGCGGCGGGCACGTCGGGGCCGTCGCCGTTCGCGCGCCCTCCGGCGTGCTCGACTGGCACGGTGCCTCCCGTAGTGACGTGGATGACCCGGCGACCGTAATCTACCATCCGGACGTTTGGTAGACGACGCACCAGTGGAGGTCGCGATGCCCGGTCCGGTCCTCGTCGCCAACCGCGGTGAGGTCGCCGTGCGCATCGTGCGGGCGTGCCGCGAGCTCGGCCTGCGCTCCGTCGTGGTGCACACCGACGTCGACGCGGGCGCGCTGCCGACGCGGGTCGCCGACGTGGCGGTGCGCGTGCCGTCCTACCTCGATGTCGACGCGGTCGTCGGGGCGGGCCTGGCCCACAGCGCCTGGGCCGTGCACCCGGGCTACGGGCTGCTCGCCGAGGACGCGGGGTTCGCCGCGGCGGTGGCGGCGGCCGGGCTGGTGTTCGCCGGGCCGCCGGCCGAGGTCGTCGCGGCGATGGGCGACAAGGTGCGCGCGCGGGCGCTGGCCCGCCGCTGCGGCGTGCCGGTGCTGGACGGCACGGACGCTCCGGTGGACGCTTCGGACGCCGGGGCCGCCGCCGCGGACATCGGGTTCCCGCTGCTGGTCAAGGCCGCGCACGGCGGGGGCGGGCGCGGGATGCGCGTGGTCCGCGGGCCCGACGAGCTCGCCGGTGCCCTCGCCGCCGCGGGCCGCGAGGCGACGGCGGCGTTCGGCCGGGGCGAGGTGTTCCTCGAGCGCCACGTGGCCCGGCCCCGCCACGTCGAGGTGCAGGTGCTGGCCGACCACCACGGCGCGGTCGCGGTGCTCGGCGACCGCGACTGCACCGTGCAGCGACGGCACCAGAAGCTGCTCGAGGAGGCGCCAGCCCCCGACCTGCCCGACGCGCTGCGCGCCGAGCTGCACGACGCGGCCCGCCGGCTCGCGGTCGCCGTCGGTTACCGCGGGGCCGGCACCGTCGAGTTCCTCGTCTCGGGGGGGTCTCGGGGGGCGGAGCCCCCCGAGGGTGCGTTCCTCGAGATGAACACCCGCCTGCAGGTCGAGCACGGCGTCACCGAGCTGGTCACCGGCGTCGACCTCGTCGTCGCCCAGCTGCGGATCGCCGCGGGCGAGGCGCTCGCCGACGTCACCGGGTCGATCGCCGTGCGCGGGCACGCCGTCCAGGCCCGCATCGCGGCCGAGGACCCGTGGGAGGGCTTCCGCCCGGCGCCGGGGCGGATCACGGCGCTCGCCCTGCCGTCCGGGCCGTGGGTCCGTTGCGACTTCGGGGTCGAGGCCGGCGACGCGGTGCCCGGCGCCTACGACTCGCTGGTCGGCAAGGTCCACGCCTGGGGGCCCGACCGCGCCACGGCGTGCGCGCGCCTCGCCGGGGCGCTGGACGACCTCGTCGTCACCGGCGTGCCCACCACCGCGCCGTACCTGCGCGGGGTGCTCGACCGCCCCGAGCACGCGGCGATGATCCACGACACCGGCAGCGTCGAGCGGGACTGGGCGCCGGACCCCGCTGCTCGTCCGCCCGTGACCACTCCGGAGCCTGCCGCCGACCGGACCGTTTACCTCGCCACCGACCGTGGCCCGCTGACCCTGCGGGTCCCCCGCCACCGCGCCGCCGCCGGAGCCGCGACCGCGGCGCCCCGTCCGGAGCGCGGCCCGGCCGGCGGACCCGCGGTGCCGGTGGCCGACGGCGACCCGGTGGCGCCGATGGACGCCACGGTGGTCGAGGTGGTCGTCGCGGCCGGGCAGGACGTGGCCGCCGGCGCGGTGCTGGTCGTGCTCGAGGCGATGAAGATGGAGCTGCCGGTGCGCGCCCCGCGTGCGGTGCGGGTCGACGCGGTGCACGTCGCGGCCGGCGACCGCGTCGCGGCCGGGAGCGCCCTGGTCGGGCTCACCACAGCGTGATCAACGGGGACTTCGCGCGCGTGAAGGCAGCGAAACGCCCGTTCGCTGCGACAGGTCAGGCGCCGACGCGCGCCGGGGCCCGGGCGGCGAGGGCGTCGGCGGTCGCCACCCCGTGCACGGCCATCGCCGCGAGCTGGACGCCGATCTCCTCCGGCGTCGAGGGGCCGTCGGGCCGGAACCAGCGGTAGACCCAGTTCGTCGACCCGAGGATCGACAGCCCGGCGACGCGCGGGTCGACGTCCGGGCGAGTGAGGCCCTCGCGCTGGGCCTCGGCGACCAGGTCGCGGAACACGCCCTGGTACGCGTGCCCGGAGCCGAGGATCTGCTCGCGGCGCGCCGTCGGGAGCGACGCGAGCTCGTGCAGGAACACCGCGGTCGGCACGAGGTTGCGGCAGGCGTGCTCGACGTGGGCGCGGATCGTGGTCTCGAGGCGCTGGAGCGGGTCGCCGTCCGAGGCCGCCGCGGCGCGCACGACGGCGTAGCCCTCGCGGTGCACCTCGCTGATGACCTCGAAGAGCAGGTCCTCCTTGGACTGGATGTAGTAGTAGAGGCTGCCCTTGAGCATGCCGAGGCGGTCGGCGATGTCCTGCAGCGACGCGCCCTCGTAGCCCTTCTCGTAGAACATCTGCGTGGCGACCTCGAGCAGCTGCGCCCAGCGCTCCTCGCGGGGCTTGCGCTGCCCGGCGGCGCGGCGCTCGCTGCGCCCGGCCGGGCGGCGGTCCTGTGCCATGGTCTGCTCCCGCTGGTGCTCGTGGGCCGGTCGGCGGACGGCGATGCGACCCACCGTACGGCCGGTAGGTGGTACCCGACGCCCGACTCGCTCAGCCCGTCGCGTGCTCCCGGCGCGACAGGCGCGGGGCCTCGGTGACCCCGCGGGCGGCCAGGTCGGCGGCGATCCGCTCGCGCAGCGCCCCTTTCTGGATCTTCGTGCCGGACATGGGCCAGGTGTCGACGAACTCCACCCAGCGCGGGGCCTTGAACGTCGCCAGCGTCTCGAGGCAGTGGGCGACGAGCTCGCGCGCGAGCGCCTCGCGGTCCGCGCCCCGCCACGCCGGCGCCCGCTCGACGAAGGCGGCGGCGACCTCGCCGAGGCGGGCGTCGGGCGCGCCGACCACCGCCACCACACCGACCGCCGGGTGCTCGGCGAGCCGGCCCTCGACCTCGGCCGCGGCGACGTTCTCGCCGCCGACCTTGAGCATGTCCTTGAGCCGGCTGACGAACGTGAACCGCCCCGCGGCGTCCCGGCGCACGAGGTCGCCGGTGTGGAACCAGCCCTCGGCGTCGATCCGCGCGGCCGCGGTCTCGGGGTCCCCGTGGTAGTACGCCATCCGCGAGACCCCGCGGTGCAGGAACTCCCCCACCTCGTCCGGGCCGCACTCCCGCCCGGTCTCCGGGTCGCGGACCGTCGCCTCCATCCCGGTCAGCGGCACCCCGCTCGTCCCGGCGCGGGCCTCGGGCGGGTCGTCCACGGAGCCGACGCAGCAGAACCCGGCCGCCTCCGTCCCGCCCAGGCACGAGACCTGCACCGCGGTCGGCAACCGGGCCTGCATCGCCGCCATCCGCGCGGCCGGGCCGACGTTGATCACCGTGCGCAGGGCGGGCACCGCGGCCGGGTCGAACTCGGGGTGGTCGAGCACCGGCAGCCAGATCGTGTCGAACGCGGGGAACGCGACACTCGCGCGCTCGTCGACCAGCTGCCGCCAGGCGACGTCGGCCGTGAAGGTCCCGACGTGCACGAGCGTGCACGCCGCGGCGAGCGAGCCCAGGAGCAGGTCGATGCCGCCGCAGTGGTGCAGGGGCAGCGGCGTCCAGAAGCGGTCTTCGGGGGTGAGGCGCAGGCGCTCGACCAGGTTCGCGCCCAGCGCGGCGTAGGCGGCGTGGGTGTGCACGCAGCCGCGCGGACGCGAGGTCGTCCCCGACGTGTAGAGCAGGATCATGGGGTCGTCCGGGGCGACGTCCACCGCTGGCGCGTCGGCCGGGTCGCCGGCGAGCTCGGCGGGCGTGACGGCGTCGGGCCCGGCGAGCGCGAGGAGCTCGGGCGACGCCACCACCACCGCGGGCCCCGCGTCGGCGCGCAGCCACGCGGTCTCGTCCGGCGTCCCGCGCGGGTTCACCGGCGCGGGCACCGCCCCGAGCATCGTCGCCGCCACCAGGCCGACGACCGCGTCGAGGCCCCCGGGCAGCACGAACAGCACCCGGTCGCCGCGGCGCACCCCGCGCGCGTGCAGCCCGGCGGCCTGCGCCCGGGCCGCGGCGCGCACCGCCGTCCACGTCGCCCGCTCGCCGGGGAAGGCGACCTCGGCCGCCGGCGACCGCGTAACGGCGTCGTCGAGGAGCCCCGGCAGCGTCGTCCGCACGCCTCGCCGACCCGCTACTTGATCGACGCCCCGGCGTCGACAGGCAGCGTCGCGCCGGTGATGTAGCGGGCCTCGTCCGAGAGCAGGAAGAGCACCGCGTTCGCGACGTCGACCGACTCGATCCACGGGATCTCGAGGGCGTTCAGCGAGGTGAACCCGGCGATGGCCTTGTCCTGCGTGGGCTCCGGGTCGCCCGGCGCGAACATCCCCCACGTCCCCGGGTTCTGGATCATGTGCGTGTCGACGTTCGTCGGGTGCACCGTGTTGACCCGCACGCGGTAGGGCGCCAGCTCGTTGGCGAGGTTGCGCATCAGCCCGACGAGCCCGTGCTTGGCCGAGACGTAGTGCCCGACCTGCTGGATGCCCTTGAAGCCGCCGATCGAGCTGGTGAACACCATCGCGCCGCCCCGCCCGCCCTCGATGAGCCGCGGGATGGCGGCCTTCGCGGTGTGCCAGACGCCGGTGAGGTTGACGTCGATCATGTCCTGCCAGGTGGCCTCGTCGAGCTCCCAGGCGCGCCCGTAGCTCGCGATGCCCGCGTTGGCGACGACGCCGTCGAGGCGCCCGAGCTCGTCGACGCCGTCAGCCACGGCCGAGTCGAGGCCCGCCTGGTCGCGCACGTCGGCGACGCGGGCGACGATCCGCCCGCCGGCCTTCTCGACCTCGACGACGGTCTGGTCGAGGTCCTCGCGCGTGGCCGGCGGGTACTTGCCGACCACGGTGTCGATGCCGGCGCAGGAGTCGACCGCGATGACGTCGGCGCCCTCCTGCGCGAGCCGTAGCGCGTGGGCGCGGCCCTGGCCGCGCGCGGCCCCGGTGACGAGGACGACCTTGCCCTCCATGCGTCCGGTCATGCCGGTGCTCCCTGTCAGACGGAGCGCTCCCGCACGTCCCAGTACGGGGCGCGCAGGTCACGCTTGAGGATCTTGCCGGTGGGCGCCTTGGGCAGCTCGGGAACGAACTCCACCGAGCGCGGCTTCTGGTACGACGCGAGGTGCGCCCGGGCGGTCTCGACGATGTCGGACTCGGTCGCGCTCGTGCCCGGCTTGAGCACGACGAACGCCTTGACGCTCTCGCCCCACACGTCGTCCGGGACGCCGATCACCGCGCACTCGAGCACCGCCGGGTGGTGGTTGACGGCCTCCTCGACCTGCACCGAGTAGATGTTCTCGCCGCCCGAGATGATCATGTCCTTGGCGCGGTCGACGATGAACACGTAGCGGTCGGCGTCCCAGGTGGCGAGGTCGCCGGTCCACATCCAGCCGTCGCGCAGGGTGTCGGCGGTGAGGTCGGGCCGGTGCCAGTAGCCGGCCATGTTGGCCTCGGACCGGACGACGATCTGACCCACCGTGGCCCCGTCGGTGGGCACCGGGTTGCCGTCGACGTCGACGATGCGCACCGAGGTCACGAACCCCTCGCGCCCGCACGACTGCAGCCGCTCGGGGTGGGCGCCGTTCACCGCGGCGTGGTGGTCCTCCTGGGACAGGAAGCACATCGTGGTGCCCTCGGTCTGCCCGTAGCCCTGGATCATCGTGCACGGGAAGGCCTGCAGCGCGTTCTTCACCACCGCCGAGGGCATCGGCCCGCCGCCGTACTGGATGTTGCGCAGGCTCGCGATGTCGTAGCCCGAGAACCCGGGCACGGCCATCATCCAGTTGAGCATCGTGGTGATGCCGAGGAACGCCGAGACGCGCTCCGCCTCGATGATCTCCAGAGCCCGCGTGGCCTCGAAGTTCATGAGCACGAGCGGGCAGCCGTGGCGCAGGTAGTTCATCGAGAGCACCACGGGGATGTGGTACATCTGTCCGGTCAGCATGTAGACGTCGCTGGGGACGATCCGCTCCGCGACGGTCTGGTTGAGCATCCCGAACGACGCGCTGCGGTGGGTGTGCAGCGCGCCCTTCGACGCCCCGGTGGTGCCGCCGGTGTAGAGGATGAAGAACGGGTCGTCGTCGCCCACGGCCGCCGAGTCGGCCGGCTCGTCGGCGGACGACGCGGCCAGCAGGTCCTCGTAGGACCCGTCGCCGTCGGGCCCGCAGGACAGCCAGTGCTCGACGTCGGCGAGCGCGGCCAGGTCGCGCCCGAGCTCCGCCCACTCCCCCGCGACCACGATCGCCCGGGGCGCGCCGTCGGCGACGATGCGCGCGAGCTCGGCGACCCCGAGCCGCCAGTTCAGCGGCTGGACGACGAGGCCCGCGCGACCGGCGGCGAAGTAGATCTCCTGGAACTCGGTGGAGTTCTTCGCGAGCACGGCGATCCGGTCGCCGCGCTGCAGCGCCAGGCCGTCGGGGCGCGGACCGCGCAGCCCGTTGGCGAGGCGCCGGACGCGCTCGTCGAGCTCCGCCCAGCTCGTGCGCCGGCCGACCGTGGTGTCGACGACGGCGTCGGCGCGCGGGGTGAGCGCCGCCCACTTCTCGGGGATGCGGCCGATGTTGACCATGTCAGTAGGGCAGGTCGAGGTAGACGTAGCGGTCGGCGATCAGCCAGGTGCCGTCCTGGTGGACGAGCTGGTCGCGGTACCAGCCGCTGGAGAGCACCCGGATCGCGCCGTTCTCGATGGACAGCAGCGTCAGGTTCGTGACCGCGATGGCCTCGTCGTCGGCCTCCTTCTCGAACCACAGGTTCGAGAGGTTGTGGCGGCGCTGGTCGGTCTGGGCGGCCATCGAGTCGGCGTGCAGCGCGCGGATCGCCGCCCGGCCCTCGAACGGGCCGACGAGCTGCCCGTCGCGCCCGATGCGCAGGCTCATGCGGGCGTCGTCGGTGAAGCAGGAGGCGATGAGGTCGGGGTCGGCCTCGTCGTAGCCCCAGGAGGCCTTGCCGAGGAGGTTCTCGATGTGGGGACGGACGGGGGCCACGGGGTCCTCCTAGCTGGGGGTGAACTCGAGGAGCAGGCGATCGGGGGCGCGCGTGAACACCCCGGTCTCCGGGGGCGGCGCGCCGTCGGCGAACCGGATGTCGGTCATCGCGTCGAGGAGGTCGTTCATGCCGACCTCGATCTCGAAGAGCGAGAGCAGCGCACCGACGCAGAAGTGCCGGCCGAGGCAGAAGGCCAGGTGGTCCGCGGCGGCGGAGAACGCCCGGGAGTGGTCGAGGTCGGGGCGCAGGACGTCGAAGACCTCGGGCCGGTCGAAGCGCCGCTCGTCGCGGTTGGCGGCACCGATGAGGCAGGTGACCGTGCGGCCGGCCTCGACGACGCCGCCCGACAGCTCCACGTCCTCGGCGGGCTGGCGCATGATCATGTGGACGGGCGGGGTGAAGCGCAGCGTCTCGGCGAAGGCGGCGGGGATCAGGCTGCGGTCCTGCCTGACCGCCGCGAGCTGCTCGGGGTGGGCGACGAGGTCGGCCATGAGGCTCGTGATCGCCTTGTCGGTGGTCTCGCCGCCCGCGGTGAGCAGGAGGCTGCAGAACGCCTTGATCTCCTCGTCGGTCATCGACTCGCCGTCGATCTCCGCCGCGCACAGCGTCGAGAGCAGGTCGTCGCCCGGGTTCTCCCGCCGCTCCCCGATGCGCGGGATCATGTAGTCCTCGAACTCGGCCTTGGTGCGCAGGCCCTCCGCGGCCACGGCCTCGTCGCCGGCGAGGTTCCCGAGGAACCCCATGATCGAGGTGTACCAGCCGTGGAAGCGGTCGTGGTCCTCGCGCGGCAGGCCGAGCATGTCGACGATGACGTTGATGGGGAACCGGGTGGCGAACGCCTCGACGAGGTCGACGTGTCCGTCGGCGCGGAAGGCGTCGACCAGATCGCGGGAGTTGCGCCGGATCGTCGGCCCGAACTGCTCCTGCAGCGCCTTGCCCCGGAACGCCGGCGCCACCAGCGAGCGGTGCGTGGAGTGCTCGCGACCCTCCATCTGCAGGATCGTGCGCCCGTGCACGGGCTCCAGCTGCCAGGCGTAGTTCTGGCTCGTGAAGACCGGGTCCTTGAACGCCCGCTGCACGTCGTCGTAGCGGCTGATGACGTAGGTCTGCATGCCCTCGTGCCACACCAGCGGGAACTCGTCGCGCAGCAGCCGGTACGCCGCGTACGGGTCCCTCGCGAACTCCGCCGACAGGATGTCCGGCGGTTCGAGCGTGGCCGTCATGTGTCCCCCGACCTGGTCAGACGTCGATGTCCCGTTACCTACCAAGCGTTTGGTACTCGATCGCGAGACTAGCATCACACCCGCTCGGGTCAAGGCTCGCTGGTTCCGGCCCTGCTCCGGTGATCACCAGGTCGAAAAGCACCTCGCGAGGCCCTATGCGGGTGCTTTTCGGCCTGGTGATCACGGGTGGCGAACGCCGAGCTCGCGAGCCCGCCGCGCCAGGGCCACCCGGACCCGGTGCACGAACCCCCGAGGGTCGACGAACAGGTCGTGCGCGGTGATCGGGAGGACCAGCCAGCCGGCGGCCGCGAGCTCCGTGATGCGCACGGCGTCGCGCCGCCACTGCCGCTTGTCGGCGCGGTGGTGGTCGCCCTGGTACTCCAGCGCGGTCCGCAGCTCGCGCCACCCGAAGTCGACGCGCCCGACGAACAGCCCGCGGTCGTCGCACACGACGAGCTGCGGGACCGGCTCCGGGATGCCCGCCGCCCCGCGGAGGAGCAGCCGCGTGCGCGTCTCCGGCGGCGACTCGGCGCGGGCGTCGGCGTCCGCGACGACGGCCTCCAGGCACCGCCTGCCCCGTGGGTTGTCGCGCAGGACCGGGTGGTCGAGCAGCTCGTCCGGGCGGAACCGGAACTCGTGCGCCAGCGCGTCCACCGCGATCACGCCCTCGACGTGGTCGCCGCGGGACGCCAGGTCGAGCGCGGTCCTGATCGGCGACGTCACCCCGACGCCGTCGACGCGCACCACCTCGTGCTCGCCGAGCACGTCCTGCCTCAGGGTCCTCCCCGGGCGCACGCGCCGGAGGTGCCGCGGGCCGACGACGAGCTCGATCGGGGCGCCCTCAGGCACCGCGTCCACCCCGAGGAGGGTGACCGCCGACCAGCCACCGACGACGGCGCCGGGCACCTCGAGCGCGGCGCCCAGCACCCGCAGCCGGGCGTCGAGCTCCACCCTCGCCGCCACGTACGTGTCGCGCCCGAGCTCACAGAAACCGGGCCCGCCCAGCCGCCGGCGCGTGGTGAGGCCGGCCGCGATCGCCGCCGACCCGCGGAAAGGCTTGTCCAGGTCCACACGGTGTTGGAGGGGCGCGGGGCCCGCGCGGTTCCCTGCACGGTGATCAGCAGGTCGAAAAGCACCTCGCGGACCCTGTCGGAGGTGCTTTTCGACCTGGTGATCACCGGAGCAGGGCGGGCTAGGTGCGCAGGGGCGCCATGACCTGCTCCGCGAAGCGCAGCACCGGCTCCGTGGAGGCCGGGTTGCCGAAGTCCATGACGAAGTGGTCGACGCCGACCTCGATCTTCGCCGCGAGCTCCTCCACGAGCCGCGATGAGTCCTCGTCGCTCTCGGGCAGGGCGCGCTCGAGGGTCACCGAGACCTCGATCGCGTCCGGGGCCCGGCCGGCCCCCTCGGCGGCGCGGCGGACGATGTCGCGGCGGCGGACGAAGTCCTCCGCCTCCCCCTTGAACGGGCCGTTCCACACGTCCGCGAGCCGCCCGACCATCGGCAGCCCGACCTTCTCGCCGGCCGCGCCGATGCACACGCGCGGCGGGGGGTCGGGCAGCGGCGGGGCCGCGGCGCCGTCGATGCGGTAGTGCCGGCCCTCGAACGACGGGTCGTCCTCGGTCCACATCAGCCGGCAGATCGTGATCGCCTCCTCGAGCTGGGCGAAGCGCACCGGCGGGCGCGGGAAGTCGTAGCCGTAGGCGAGGTACTCGGGCTCGCGCCAGCCCGCGCCGATGCCGAGCACGAAGCGCCCGCCGCTGAGGTACTGCAGCGTCGCGGCCATCTTCGCCAGCAGCGGCGGGTGGCGGTAGCCGACGCCGAGCACGTGGTGGACCAGCTCGACGCCCTCGTGGCGCGCCGCGAGCCACGTCAGCGTCGTCCACGCCTCGAGGAACGGATCGGTCTTCTGGTCGAAGCCGTAGAAGTGGTCGGCGATCCAGAGCGAGTCGAAGTGCGGCAGCGCCGTCGGCAGGATCGCGGTGTCCTGGTCGGCGGCGATGGGCCGGTGGTCGCTGAAGCGGTTCCCGATCACCGGGGAGAGCCAGCCGAACTTGGGGGTGGTCGCCACGAGGGCATCATGCCGTGCCGCTTGACCCCGATCCGCACCCTTGCGACGCTCTCGGACGTCCGTTTGGTAGTCGGGAGGCCTCGGTGGCGCAGTACGACGTCGTGGTCATCGGGGCCGGCGCGGCCGGGCTGACGGCGGCGTCGCTGCTGGCGGTCGAGGGCAAGCGCGTCTGCCTGCTCGAACGCTCGCCCCACCTCGGCGGGCGGGGCATGGCCGTGCCCGACGAGGGCTTCACCGTCAACGTCGGCGGCCACCTCATCGAGGACCCGGGCTCGGGACTGACGAAGGTCTTCGAGCACGTCGGCAAGACGCTGCAGCACGGCGAGGTCTCCGCCGAGATGCCCGTCTGGGACCACGAGAACGACCGCTGGGGCTCGATCCGCGACCGCTACGCGGGCAGCAAGGGCGAGCTGAAGAAGGTCATCAAGGCCCTGATGGACACCGAGTGGGACGAGCTCGACCGCTGGGACGACCGCCCCCTGCGCCAGTGGCTGCACCAGCACACCGACGACCAGGGCGTCGTCGACCTCTTCGAGTTCATCACCGTGCTCGAGTGCATGACGGACAACTGGTGGGACCACTCCGCCAGCGACAACCTCTTCGTTCGCAAGATGCACTTCGCCGAGCGCGGCACCGCGGCCTACTCCTGCTGGCCGGGCCAGGGCTGGGACGGCATGTGGGCCGACCTCGCGGACGCGTTCACCGCGGCCGGCGGCGACCTGCGGCTCTCCACCCCCGTCGAGCGCGTCGTCATCGAGGACGGCGTGACCAAGGGCGTCGCGATCGCCCGCCAGCCCCGGGTGCTGCCCAACGAGTTCTTCGAGGAGGAGATCCTCGAGGCCGACCACGTCATCTGCACGCTGCCCGTCTGGCACGTGCTGAACGTCGTCGACGAGGACGACCTGCCCGACTGGTACGCCGCGCAGATCAGGTTCCTCGCGCAGGACCGGTTCCGGATCTCGTGGCTCGGGCTCTACCTCGCCACCGAGGAGCCGGTGCACCAGTACGACCCGCGCGAGCTCTCGACGTGGCTGAAGACCCCGAACACCGAGCTCTCCGGGTTCATGTTCAACCAGACCGCCATGGACCCCACGTGCTCGCCGGAGGGCACGCAGCTGCACGTCATGGGCGGCGTGTTCCCCGGCGAGAAGGGCCGCGACCGCGCCTGGCTGCGGAAGCAGATGCTGCAGTTCGAGGCCGACGTCGCGCAGATGTGGCCCGCGTTCGCCGAGCCCGTCTGGCGCCGTCGGCACCTCGTCTTCGAGCCGTCGTTCGGCGTCATCCAGAAACCCGGGCTCGTCGGGATGTACCGGCCGCACTGGCGCCCGCCGCACCCCGAGGGCCTGTGGTTCGCCGGCGAGACGTTCCGCAGCCGCGGCATCGGCACCGACCGCGCGGCGCGCGCCGCCGTCACGGTCGTCGAGGAGTACCTCGGGCGGCGCCTCGCCACCTTCGGCGACGGGTGGCGGTACTAGGTGGCGATCGAACTCGGCGTGCCCGGCCAGATCATGCCGCCCGCGTCGGCGGCGGTGAAGTTCGCGCAGCGCAGCGAGGCCGAGGGCTTCGACGCGGTGTGGTGGCCCGACCACCTCATGGGCTGGCACCCCGACACGATGTGGACCCCGGACCTCACCCCGCTCGCGGACATGCAGCCCAGCCCCCACGTCTACTTCGACCCCGCCGTGATGATGGGCGTCGTCGGCGCGGCCACCGAGCGGATCAAGGTCGGCGTCTGCGTCACCGACCTCATCCGCCGCCACCCGGCCGTGGCCGCCCAGACCGCGCTGACGCTCGACCACGTCACCCAGGGCCGCGCGATCATCGGGCTGGGCAGCGGCGAGCAGCTCAACGCGACGCCCTACGGGATGCCCTTCGACACCCCGGTCGCCCGGCTCGACGAGGGCATCGACGTCATGCGCCTGCTCATGGACGCCGACGGGCCCGTCGACTTCGACGGCCGGTTCCACCGTCTCGACCGGGCCGTCCTCGGCCTGCGGCCGTGGGGCGAGCAGCCCCCCGAGATCTGGACCGCCGCCCACGGCCCGCGGATGCTGCGCCTGACCGGGCGCAAGGCCGACGGCTGGCTGCCCACGAAGCTGGGCCCGGCCGAGTACGGCACCGCGCTCGGCACGATCCGGGGGTCCGCCGAGAAGGCCGACCGCGACCCGGACGCGATCACGCCGGGGATGCTCGGCTACGTGCTCATGGGCCCCGACACCGAGACCGTGCAGCGGCTCACCGAGGCCCCGCTGGTCCGCGCCCTGTGCGTCCTGCTGCCCGCGCAGGTGTTCCGCGACCTCGGCGTCGAAGGCCCCTACCCCGACGGCTCCGGCTTCCACGACTTCATCCCGACCGCGATCGACCGCGCCGAGTCCCTGCGGATCATCGACGCGATCCCGCCGGCCGTGGTGCGCCACTACGCGTTCTGCGGCACGCCCGAAGAGGTCGCCGACCAGGTCGAGGAGTACGTCGCCCACGGCCTGCGGCACCTCGTGATGTGGAACATCACGGCGTTCGGCGACCCGAGCCTCGCCCGCTGGTCGTTCGGCGCGATGTCGGAGCTGCGCAAGAGGCTGGGCACGTGACCCCGCCGGTGGTCGACCGCTACTTCGCCGCGGTCAACGCCGGCGACTGGGCCGCGGTCGGTGACGTCTTCGCCCCCGACGCCGAGCTGCACGCCGTCGGCGCGCCGCCGCGGCGGGGACGCGAGGAGATCGTGGCCCACTTCCCGCGGGTCCTCGCGGCGCTGCCCGTCCACCACGACGAGCCCACCCGCGTCGTCGTCGCCGGCTCCGTCGTCCTCGTCGAGATCCGTTTCACCGGCCGGAACCAGGCCGGCGGCGACGTGGTCTTCGACGCCGTCGACGTGTTCGACCTGACCGACGACGGCACGGCGATCCGGCGCCTGTCGAGCTGGTACGACACGGCGGCGGTGGGCCGGATGGTGCGCGCGTCGTGACCGTGCTGACCGGGCTCGGCGTCACGCTGCCGGTGGACGAGGGCCTCACCGCCGGCGGCTACCTCGACCTCGCCCGGCTCGCCGAGGACTGCGGCTACAGCGACGTCCTCGTCGGCGAGGTCGCCGGACCCGAGGTGTTCGCGATGCTCGGCATGATCGCGGCGTCGACGAGGCGCATCCGGCTGGGCAGCGGCATCGTCGGGATCTACCAGCGCAGCGCGGTGCTCACCGCGATGGGCTTCACGACGCTGGCCTCGCTCGCCCCGGGCCGGGTGCTGGCGGGCATCGGGGCCTCGAGCCCGATCGTCGTCGAGCAGTGGCACGGGCTGGCGTTCGACGCGCCCCGCGCGCGGATCGAGGAGTACGTCGGCGCCCTGCGCACCGTGTTCCGCGGGGAGCGCACCGCGATCGACGGGGCCCACGTGCGCTCGCACGGGTTCCGGGCGGCGCTCGCCCCGGTGGACGTCCCGATCGTGCTCGCGGCGATGAACCCGCGGATGCTGCGCCTCGCCGGCGCGGTCGCCGACGTCGCGTTCCTGACCTGGACCCCGCCCGCCGAGTACGGGCCGAAGATCGCGCTGGTCCGCGAGGGCGCCCGCGCGGCCGGCCGGGACCCCGACGAGGTCGGCATCGCCGCGTCCTTCTGGGCCTACGCCGGCGACCGGAACGACGAGGCCCGCGAGCGGCTGCGCCGCTTCGTGCTCCAGTACGCGATGGTGCCGACGCACCGCCCGTCGTTCCGCGGGAGCTTCGCCGGCCTCGACGCGGCCGCGGAGGCGTGGTCCGCCGGCGACCGGCGCGCGGCGCTCGGCGCCGTGGACGACGCCGCCGTCGACGCGATGTGCGCGCTCGGCATCGGGACGGACGTCGCCCGCCGGGTCGCCGAGATGCGCACGGCCGGCGTGGACCTGCCGATCGCGCTCACCCCGGGCGCGGTGCCCGGAGACCCGGAGGGGCCCGTGCAGACCATCGAACGGCTCGCCGCGGCCGCGGCGGTGCGCTCGTGACCGGGCCGTCGGTCGACGACACCGTCGCGTCGGTGCCCCCCGACGCGGGACTGCTGCGGACCGACCACGTCGCGGTGGCCCTGCACGACCCGCGCGACGGCGTCGCGCTGTTCGGCGGCGCCCTGGGCGGGCGGTTCCTGTTCGGCGGGGACAACGACCGCCAGGGGATCCGCATCGTGCAGCTCGTCCTGCCCGGCGGGATGAAGATCGAGCTCATCTCGCCGCTGCGCGACGACGCCCCGGTGGCGCGGTTCCTGGAGCGCCGCGGGCCCGGCGTCCACCACATCACCCTGATCTTCGCCGACGTCGAGGTCGCCGTGGCCCGGCTGACGGGGTGCGGCTACGAGGTCGTCGACGTCGACCTCGGCAACCCGCACTGGCGCGAGGCGTTCGTGCGCCCGCGCTCGGGCCTCGGGACGCTGCTCCAGCTCACCGACACGACGGTGCGCTGGGACGAGCCCCCGCCCTCGGGGATCACGCTCGACGACGTGCTCGCCGGCCGCGTCGTGTTCACCGACGACGAGCAGGCCGTGCTGCGCGAGGGATGAGCCGCTCCCCGGGCGGCCGTCACGCCGCGCGGACGTCCGCGGCTCCCGCGGCGGGCGGCACCTCCCCGAGGTCCACGATCATCAGGTCGGTGTCGGTCCCGACGTAGACGTAGCGGCCGTCGGCGCTGAACACCGGGTAGTCCAGCTGGGGAGCCGGGATGGTCGAGACCCGGTCGTCGGCCGTGCTGATGAGCGTGATCGCGGCGTCGGGGCCCTGGTCGTAGAAGTGGCCGGAGTAGGCGTACCGGCCGTCCGCGGTGAACTCCACCCGCGGGTAGCCCTCGACGGACACGGTCTTCACCACCGTGTCGTCGGCCGTGTCGATGATCGTGACCATCCCGTCGCCGCCGGCGGAGACGTAGAGGCGGCGTCCGTCCGGGCTGAGCACCAGGTCGCCGGGGTAGCCGCCGAGGGTGATGGTCCTCGTCGCCCCGGTGGCCGTGTCGAGGGCGGTCACCGTCCCGTCGCCGCCGTTCGTGACGTAGACGCGGGCACCGTCGGGCGTGATCACGGGATCGCTCGCGTACAGGCCGGCGGCGGCGGTGCCGACGACCGCGTTCGTCGCGGTGTCGATCGTCGTCACCGACCGATCCCCGTCGCCGGGACCGGAGGTGACGTAGATGCGCGTGCCGTCCGGGCTGAGCCGCAGCTCACCGGGCTGCTCCACCCCGATCACGCCCACCGTGTCGCCGGTCGCGACGTCGATCACGGACACCGTGTTCCCGGCGATGTCGGCCACGTACGCGCGGCTCCCGTCCGGGGAGAACCGGACCTCGCGGGAGTTCGCCTCCACGGAGTCCGGGGACGTCGCCAGCGAGAGGGTGCCGAGCAGCTCCGCCGTCGCCGTGTCGACCACGGTCACCGTCCGGTCGGTGCGGCTGGTCACGAACACCCGGCTGCCGTCCGGACTGAACTGCACGGGGAACGGGAGGCGGCCGACGTCGGTCGTGCCGACGGCGCGGTTCGCGACGGTGTCGATCACTGTCATGGTCCCGCTGCCGTAGTCGTAGACCACGGCGTGTCCGCCGTCCGGGCTGACGACCAGGTTGCGGCCGACGACGCCGGGGATCGTGGCGACGACCTCGTTCGACGCCGTGTCGTAGACCGACACGATCCCCTCGTCCTCGTCGAGGTAGTACGACCGGCTCCCGTCCGGGCTGTACACGCGGACGTCGTCGGCGAGGCCGGCGGGGAGGGTGGCGCTGGAGCCGTCGGTCAGGTCGATGGTGGTGATCGTGCCGACCTCACGGTTGAGCACGTCGAGGTGACGGCCGTCGGGGTTCATCTCGGTCGAGCCTCCGCCGGTGGGGATCGTCCGCAAGAGGGCGCCGCTCGCGACGTCGATCATGAAGACGGTGGCGTCGTCCTGGTTGTAGACGTAGGCGTACCGGGAGTCGGGGCTGAACACGGCCTCGGTGGGCGACGCGCCGGTCGCGGCGACGGTCGTAGCGACGCCGGTCACCCCGTCCACCACGACGATCGATCCGGTGTCGTAGCTGGTCACGACGGCGTGCCGACCGTCCGGGCTGGGCACGGGCCGCCCGTTCGGGCTGATCGGGACGGTGTGCGACGGCGCGACCGGCGCGCTCGTCGTGAGCGCGTCGACCGGCACGGTCTCGGTGTACTCGGCGCCCTCGTCGACGGCGAGCAGTGCGAACCCCCGGCGCTGGTCGACAGCTCCACCGGAGTCGGTGACAGTCACGGTGAAGGAGTCGTACTCGTCGCCGGGGGTGTCAGCCGCGGCCTCCTGGGCCGCCCTGCTGGGCGTGTACACGTAGTCGCCGAACCGGTCGATCACGACCCGGCCCCCGGCCGGTGGCGTCGTGATCGTGTAGGTCCGCGCGATGCCGTCGTCGGGCCCGACGTGGCCGGTGACCACGCCGGTCGCGGGGTCGGTGCGGGTGTCCGGGTCAGGCGCCACGACGGCCGTCCCGGTGACGTCCACGGTCACGACCGTGGTGACGACGTGGGCGCCGAAGAGGCGGTCGGCCAGGGCGGGGTGCCGGACGGCGAGCGCGTCGTGCAGGAGCCCGGTGAAGCCGCCGAGCCCGGGTGCCTTCGGGTCGTTGTCGCGGACGGCGACGGTGAAGGTCACCGTCCCGCCCGTGCGCGCCAGCTCGGCGTCCGGCGTGTACACGTAGCTGCCGTCGGGGTTCACCACGATCCGGCCCCGGCTGGGTGCCTGGGCGAGCGTGTAGGTCAGGCGGTCACGGTCGGGGTCGGTCGCCTCGACAGTGCCGACGACCTCGCCCGTGCTCGGCCCCCCGGTCTGGCCGGGACGCACGACGGGGCTCTGGTTGAACAGCGGGTTCTCGCCGCGGCGGAACCACGCCCACTGCGCCAGCAGGAGCGCCGCCGAGGTGGACGGGGCCGAGGGCCCGGACACCGCGGCCGGTCCGCCACCGAACCAAGCGAGCACGGCGCGGGCCAGTGCGCTGCGGGGCGCCGGCGTCGCGTGCCCCGCGGAGGGCGGGCGGCCCGAGGTCGTCCGTGCGGTCGGTGTGGGGCCGGGGGTCGTCGCGGCCGCGCTGGGCGCCACGGCAGGCGCGGCGGCGGCCCCGGTCGTGGCGGTCGCGGCGTTCCCGGGCGACGGCAGGACGGCGGCCGCGGGCGTGGCCGGTGCGGGCCCGCCGGCGTCCGTGTCGGCCGGCCCGTCCTCGTCGTCCGCTCCGGCACCGTCGCCGGGGGTGCCGGCGGGCTCCGTGGTCGGCGGCGCCCCCGTGCCCGACGTGTCCGCCGTGCCCCCGTCGTCCGTCGCGGGGTCGTCCGTCGCGGGGTCGTCCGTCGCGGGGTCGTCCGTCGCGGGGTCGTCCGTCGCGGGGTCGTCCGTCGCGGGGTCGTCCGTCGCGGGGTCGTCGGTGTCGGGACCGTCCGTGCCGGCGTCGTCGCCCGGCTCGACGGGTGCGGGGTCGGCGGCGTCCGACCCGTCGCTCTCGGGTGCCGCGCTCGCCGACCCGCTGCTCGGCGCGTCTGCGCCGTCGTCGACGGGGACGGTGACGGCGACCTGCACGAGCGTTCCGGCCGAGGTCACCACACCGTCGGCGGGCTGGCCGCCGTGCAGGAGGATGCCGGCGCCGATCGCCGCGGCCACGGCGGTCTGCGCCGCCCGCGAGGACGCCGTGGTCTTCGCCGCCCGCGCCGCGCGCCGCCTGGCCGCCCGGGCCGTTCGTGCGGTCTTCCCCGTCTGCGCGGTCTGCTTCTTCACCGGTCGCTCCCCCCGTCGATGCCGCGCCCGCGTGTCCCTCGGCTGGACTCTCGCCGTGGTTCACCCGGCCAGCCCAACGTCACTCACACTGCGGCGACAGCTGTGGCGACTCCGTCCACCCCGGAGCCGAGCCGTTCGGGTGAGCATCGTGATGATCAGGCCTAGTCGTTACCCCACGTGCTCGAGCGCCGAGCTGCTGACGGGTCCTCCTTCTTGACTCTCCGGTCCTAGAACGATACCTATAGTCAACCGACAAGTTGACGAAACGACAGGAGGGAAGGTCCGATGTCGAACCTCATGGTGGACCTGATCATGTCTCTGGACGGCTACGGGGCCGCAGAGGGCTGGCCCGGGCTCTGGGGCATGGAGGGGCCCGAGTACCTCGCCTTCATCGAGGAGGCGGGCGAGAACGAGCACGTGGCGCTCCTGGGGGCCAGGACGTACCGACTGATGTCGGGGTTCGCCGCCGAGATGGGCGACGATCCCGGGTTCGCCGCCCTGACCGCGACGCCGAAGGTGGTGTTCTCGTCCACCCTGGGCGCCGCTGTCGTGGGCGAACACCGACGTGGTCGGCGGGGACGCCGTCGAGGCGGTCCGCGCGATGAAGCAGCGCGAGTCGCGGCCCCTGCGCACACTCGGCAGCCTGAGCCTGGGCCGGTCGTTGCTCCGCGCCGGTGTGGTGGACCGCCTCCGGGTGGTCGTCTTCCCGGTGATCAACGGCGCCACGGGGACCGATCGTCTCTTCGACGACTACCCCGACGTCGCCCTCGACCTGGTCGGGAGCCGGCTGTTCGACGGCCGGCTCCAGATGCTGGAGTACGTGCCCCGGGTGCTCGCCGGGCCGCCGCACTGACATCCGCGGGAGGCGCTGCGAGGATGATCAGGCTCATCGACGGCGATGCAGGGACGGGACACATGACAGCCACGACGGACCCGGGAGCCACGGCGTGAGCGAGGGGGAGGTCGGTCCCGACCGGCTCCGCCAGCTCTTCCACGCCCTGTCCGACGACGACCGCGACGTCCGCCGCCCCTGGGCCGGCACCCCGGCGGACTGGTGGCGCGAGGGCGCCCTCCCCCGGGACACCGCGCCGACCGTCGGCACGGTCCTGGGCTGGTGCACGATGATCGACGACGATGCCGGCGGCGTCCGCGCCCAGCTCCTCGGCTCGGTGGCCGCGCTGGCCGAGGACGGGCAGGTGGCCGAGGCCGACCTCGACCGCCTCGTCACGGGCTTCGACGCGCAGTGGATCCCCGACAACGAGCGCCCGCACTCCGAGACCCTCCGGAACGCCCTGGGCCGCTCCGCGAACGGCCGCCGCGACGGCAAGGGCTACCTCCGGACGCTGGTCGACCACGTCCACGCGCTCACCGGCCCCGACGGGGCCGAGCGCGAGGCGGCCGTGAGCGCGGCGGCGGCCGAGCCGGGCCTGAGGCCGGCGGACAAGGAGGCGCTCGCCGTCGTCTCCCGGTGGGCGACCGCCTGAGCGGAGCTCAGCCCACGGCCGGCACGATCGCCTCGACGAGGTGCGGCCCCGGCTCGCCCTGGGCCCACCGCAGTGCCTCGAGGAGGTCCTCGGTGGTCTCCACCCGGCGCGCCGGGACGCCGTACCCCGTCGCCAGGGCCACGAAGTCCGGCGTCGGGTCGGCGAGGGTGAGCATCCGGCCGGCGCGCCCGGAGTGGGCTGCCTCCCCCGCCCCGGTCCGGGCCAGCTCCACGCGCAGGATCGCGTAGGCCGAGTTGTTGATGATCACGGTGGTCACGTCGAGCTGCTCGCGGGCCTGCGACCACAGCGCCTGCAGCGTGTAGAGCGCGCTGCCGTCGGCCTGCACCGCGACCACCGGCCGGTCCGGGGCCGCGACCGCCGCCCCCAGCGCCGCGGGCGGACCCTGGCCGATCGCCCCGCCGGTCAGTGCCAGCTGCGTGTGCGGGGCGGCGGTCTGCAGCGCCGGGGCGAGCGCGGCCGCGGCGGTGAGCGACTCGTCGACCACGACGGCGCCCTCGGGCAGGGTCGCGGCGACCGCGGCGCACAGCGAGCGCACGTCGAGTTGCCCGGGCGGTGGCTCGGGCGCGTGGCGCGGGGCCGGCTCGGCCACCGCGTCGGGCGCCACCTCGGCCGCGAGCGCCGCCAGCGCCCCGGCCACGTCGGACGCCGTGTCGGCCAGCCCGACCACCGCGGCGCCCTCGGGCACGAGGTCGCCGGGCACCCCGGGGTAGCCGAAGAACGACACCGGGGACCGGGCCCCGGCCAGGACCAGCGACGTCGCGCCGTCGAGCTGCGCGATCGCGTCCTCGGCGAAGTAGCCCAGCTTGTCCACCCGTGGGCGGCCGGCGCCGGTGTCCCAGCGCCGCGGGAACGTCTCCACCAGCAGGCGGGTCCCGGTGGCGGCCGCGATCCGGCCCGCGGCGTCCATCGCGTCCGCGGTCAGCGCCGGCCCGCCCAGCAGCATCACCGCGCCCGGGGCGCGCACCGCGTCCGCGGCGGCGGCCACCCGCGACGGCGCCGGCGGGTACGGGGCGGTGACCGGCAGCGCGGGCGCCAGGGCGGCGCCCTCGGACCACGACACGTCCGCCGGCAGCACCAGCGTCGCGACCTGGCCGCCGTGCTCCGAGGTGGCCGCCACCGCGCGCACGGCGTCGTCGGCCACGTCCCGGACGTCGCCGCTGGTGTGCACCCAGCCCGACACGGTGCGGGCGAGGGCGGTGATGTCGGACTCCAGCGGTGCGTCGTGGCGCACGTGACCGGTGGCGTGCGCGCCGACGACCAGCAGCAGCGGGGTGCCCGCCCGGCGGGCGTTGTGCAGGTTGGCCAGGCCGTTGCCGAGCCCCGGTCCCAGGTGCAGCAGGACCGCGGCGGGCCGGCCGGTGAGGCGGGCGTGCGCGTCGGCCGCCCCGGTCGCCACGCCCTCGAAGAGGGTGAGGACCCCGCGCATCTCCGGGACCGAGTCCAGGGCCTGGACGAAGTGCATCTCGGAGGTGCCGGGGTTCATGAAGCAGACGTCGACGCCCGCCCCGACCAGCGAGCCGACCAGCGCCTCGGCGCCCCTCACGCCTCCCGCCCCGGCAGGCGGCGGGACGGGGAGCACGGCGATGTCCTCATGGCCCCCACCTCACACGGTGATCGCCTGCGGGGGAACCCGGGGGTCACTCCCCCGGCACGTCAGGGCCTGTTCACGTGCAGCGTCGGGCGGTAGACGAGCTCCTGGATGTCGCCGTCGAGCGTCCGGTGCTCGAGCAGCTCGAGGTCGAAGTCGTCGGCGCCCCCGAAGATCGGGTCGGTGCCGGTCCGGCCCGTGACCACGGGGAAGACCGTCACCTGGAGCCGGTCGACGAGGCCCGCGGCCATGAGCGCCCAGTTCAGCGACAGGCTGCCGTGCGAGCGCAGCGGCACGTCGGACTCCTCCTTGAGCCGGGCGACGGTCTCGACGCCGTCGCCGGGCGCGACGGTGGCGTCCGGCCAGTCGACGGGGCCCTCGATCGTGGACGACACGACCGTCATCGGCATGTTCCGCATCCGGGTGACCCAGGCGTCGCGGACGTCGGAGTCCTCGGTGCTCTCGCCGAGCATCTCGACGAACTGCCGGAACGTGGTGGCCCCGAAGACCATCCGGTGCGGGGTCTCGAACGAGGCGAGGCGGTGCTCGAGCAGCTCGGGGCCCTGCTTGCCCCAGTAGCCGCCCCAGTCGCCGTCGGGCCCGTGCGAGCCGTAGCCGTCGAGCGAGGAGAAGACGTCGAACGTGTAGGTGGCGGTCATCGGTACCTCCGGGGTCGCGGGGACCGGCCCGTCGCCGGTCCCTCACCACGGCGACGAACGGGACCCCCGCGTTTTCGACATCGTCCGATCCGGGTGATGCGGGCGGCCGCGCCGGGACCCACGCTCGCCCGATGGCGACAGACACCGGCACCGCGAGCACCGGGCTCCGCCCCGACCGGGCCGTCATGGTCGTGGCGTGCGTGTCGACCCTGGTGGTGAACGCGAACACCTCCGCGGTCAGCATCCTGCTGCCCTCGATCAGCGCCGACCTCCAGACCTCGGTGGCCACGCTGCAGTGGGCGGTGACCGGGTACCTGCTGGTCGGGGCGGCCGTCATCGTCACCTCGGGCGCGATGGGCGACGTCTTCGGGCGGCGGCGCGTCTTCGTGGGCGGCCTGGCGCTGTTCGTCGCGTCGTGCGTGCTGATCGCGCTGGCGCAGACCGGCGAGATGGTCGTGATCGGCCGGCTGATCCAGGGCGCCGCGGGGTCGACGATCCTCGCCTGCGGGCTGAGCCTGCTCTCGGTGGCCTCGTCGGGCCAGGCCCAGATGCGCGCCGTGACGCTGTGGGGCGCCGCCGCCGCGGCCGGCGCCGCCGGTGGCCCGGTGCTCGGGGGCGTGCTCAACGAGCTCGCGGGCTGGCAGGGCCTGTTCTGGATCGACGCGGCGGTCGCGGCGGTCTGCGTCCCGATCGCCCTGCGCGGCGTGGCCGAGTCCCGCGATCCCCACCGCGCGCCGACCATCGACTGGGCCGGCACCGTGCTCATCGCCGGCGTCCTGGTGCCGTTCGTGTTCGCGATGACCGAGGGCCCGAACTGGGGCTGGCTCTCGCTGCCGACCCTGGCCTGCCTGGTCCTCACGGTGGCCGCCGCGATCGGCTTCGTGGTCGTCGAGCGACGGGTGGCGTCCCCGCTGGTCGACCTCCACGTGCTGCGCAACCGGCAGCTCGTCGTCTCGACGTGGGTGATCTTCGTCGGGGCCGGGGCGATCGCCGCCCTGAGCTTCCTGCTCAGCCTCTACTTCCAGGCCCCCGAGACGCTCGGCTTCTCGAGCCTCGTCGCGGGCCTCGCGATGCTGCCGCTCGCCGCCGTCGTGATCCTCGTGGCGCCGGCGGTCACCCCGCTGGCCCACCGCTTCGGTGCCCGCCCCGTCGTCCTGGGCGGGTTCCTGCTGCTGACCGTCGGCTTCCTGCTGCTCGTCGCGGTCGCCCCGACCTGGGGTTACGGCGTGTTCCTCCTGCCGCTGCTGGCCATCGCGGCCGGGCTATCGCTGACCAACGGGCCGGCGACGTCGGTCTCCACCTCCTGCGTCACCCCCGCACAGGTGGGCCAGGCCTCGGGCATCTCCAACATGGCCCGGTACGTGGGCGGCGCCGTCATGACCGCCGTCGCGTCCGGCATCTACAGCACCGGCATCGCGACGAGCACCGCCGCGGGCGAGTCGACCGCCGCCGCGCTCGCCGACGGGTTCTCCCAGGCCTGCATCGCGCTCACGATCTTCGCGGCGTCGAGCATCGTGTTCGCCGTCGTCTCGGCCCGCCGGCCGGGTCGTCCGCACGCCGTCGACTACGCCGCCGCGGCCGCGTCGACGACCCACACCCTCCCGGTCCAGCCAAGCGATATCGACTAGTCGGTCAGCACCGTGCGGGTCGGAGGAGATGCCGTGGCAGGCCCTCTCGGGCTGCACCCGCCCCGGGCAACGGGTAGCCGCGGGGGTCAGCGCAGCAGTCGGCGACGGTTGGCCACGACGGTGCGGTGCACCGGGGCGACGACGTTGCCGACCGCCCGCGCCGTGTCCTTCGGCGGCGTCGTCACCGCGGCGACGGCGACCTTGCCCAAGGTCTCGACCTTCTCCTGCACCATCCGCGTCAGCTCCCGGCGGTCCCGAGCGCTCGGCGGCCACCCGCCGGCCACGATCCGGGCCGTCCGGTAGCCGATGACCACCGGCACCGACCACGAGAGCTCGACGAGCTGCATCCACGGACGCACCCAGCCCGCGCCGGGCACCGACGTCCCTGCCGTGCTCTTCTTCGTCGTCATCACGTCCACGCTACGTGCCGCCGCCGCGCGGGCCGGACGACGTCGGGCCTATGGTTGAAGGAACAACCAACACGGAGGTCCCCCATGAAGCTGCCGATCAAGAGCCGCCACGTCCCCGCCCGCCTCGCCACCGGGGCGTTCATCCTCAACTCGGGCATCGAGAAGTCCCACGGTGACGAGCAGACCGCGCAGGCTCTCCACGGCCTGTCCAGCGGCACCTATCCCTTCGTGGGGAAGCTCAAGGCCACCGACTTCCTCAAGGTGCTGTCGACGACGGAGATCGCCCTCGGCGCCGCGCTGCTGCTGCCCGTCGTGCCCACCGTGGTGGCGGGCGCCGGCCTCGCGGCGTTCTCCGGCGGGCTCCTCGGCCTGTACCTGCGGACGCCGGGCATGCGGCAGGAGGGCAGCCTGCGCCCCACCCAGCAGGGGCTCCCGATCGCCAAGGACGTCTGGATGCTCGGCATCGCCGCGGGCTTCATCGTCGACGAGATCGTCTCCCGGCAGGACTGACGCCCGCCTCGTCGACGGTGCTCTTTCCCGCCTCGGGCCCGTAGTGTCCGGGGCCCTCCCGCGCTGCCGGCTGCCCGCTCCACGTCTCCGGGTGTCTTGCGACTCGGGTCCCGCTTGGACCCAGACCCGTCCGAGGTGGAGACCATGGCGACGTCCCCGTCCGCTCGCCCCCGGCACGCGGCCCGTCGCGGCCGCGGGCGCCGATCCTGATCCCGCCCGGTCGCCGACGGCGGACCGTCGACCGGGCCGGGATCGTGGTGCTGCTCGCCGCTCTCCTGCTCTCGATCGCCGCCGCCGGCGGTAGCGCGCGGGCCGTGCGTCCCCCGCCGCCGTGGACCCTCGCCGACCCGATCCTCGCCGGGGTGCTGACCCCGCTCGACGGCACGACCACGAGCACCGGGTGCTCCCCCGCGCCCGGGCTGTGCTCGGTGCGGCTGCGCGCGGGGGCCGGCGGCGGGAGCAGCGTGCGTCTCGCCACCCGGCCCGGTGAGCGCTTCTTCGGCATGGGCGAGCGCTTCGGGTCGCTGGACCTCGACGGGCAGGTCCTGTCGAACCGCGCCCAGGACGGGATGGGCGACGAGACCGGTACCAGCTACTCGCCGACGCCGTTCCTGCTCTCCAGCAGCGGATACGGGCTCCAGGTCCACACCACCGCCGACGTGACCGTGGACTTCGGCACCGCGGGCGAGGTCGTCATCGACGTCGCGGCGGCCGACACGGTGGTCGACGTGCTGACCGGGCCGGCTCCCGCTGCGGTGCTGGCCCGCCGCGCGGCGGTGGTCGGGTTGCCGCCGGTGCCCCCGGCGTGGGGCCTCGGGGTGTGGAAGAGCCTGATCGGGGGCCCGGAGCGGGTCCTCGCCGACACCGACCGCCTGCTGGCCGACGGCGTGCCCCTCGACGCCGTCTGGATCTACGACATCACCGACCCGACGTCGGGGATCGGGTGGGCGTGGCCGATCTACCGGCCCGTCCCGATCGGCCGGTACCCCGACCCGGGGGCGCTGATCGCCGAGCTGCACCGCCGCGGCCTGCGGGTCATGGGGTACCTCAGTCCCTTCCTCGTCCCCGGTACCCCCGGGTTCGGCGAGGCCGCGGCCCGCGGGTACCTGGTCCGCCACGAGGACGGCTCGGTGTTCACCGAGCCCTGGATGGACGCCGACCGGCGGGCGTACCTCGACTTCACGAATCCGGCGGCGACCGTCTGGTGGCAGGACCGCCTGCGCCATGCGGTGGGCGTGCTCGGGTTCGACGGCGCGATGCAGGACTACGGCGACCACGCCCCGATGGCGGCCCGCTACGCCGACGGCACCCCCGGCACCCTGATGCGCAACACGTACCCCGTGCTCTACGCCCGCGCCGCCCGGGAGGCCGTCCAGTCGGTGAAGCCCGACGCGACCGTGCTGTTCGCCCGCTCGGGATACACCGGCTCCCAGGCGTGGGTCACCGGCCGCTTCACCGGCGACCAGACGCGGGACTGGGACCCGTCGACCGGCCTGCCCGCCGTCCTGGCCGGGATGCTCAACGGCAGCGTGTCCGGATGGCCCTACTGGGGCCCCGACATCGGCGGGTTCATGACCGGTGACGGTCCCGGCGAACGCGACCGCGAGCTCTGGGACCGCTGGGTGCAGCTCGGCGCCCTCTCCCCCGTCATGCGCGACATGCTCGGTGAGCAGGAGGATCCCCTCGGGGTCCAGTCCGACCCGGCGACCCTGGCGACGTTCCGGGGCTACGCCCGCCTGCACGAGGCCCTGGAGCCGTACCTCGTGGGTCTCGCCACCGCGGCCGGCGCGACCGGTCAGCCCCTGATGCGGCCGCTCTGGCTCGACGACCCGTCCGACCCCACCGCCTGGATGATCGAGAACCAGTACCTGCTCGGGCCCGACGTGCTGGTCGCCCCCGTCGTGACCGCCGGGACGACCCGGACGGCGGTCTACCTGAGCGCCGGCCGCTGGCGGGACTACTGGACGGGCCGCGAGCACCCGGGACGGTCCTGGGTCACCGTCGACGCGACCCACCACATCCCGCTCTTCACCCGGGCGGGGTCCCCCGTCGCCCTGCCCCCGCCGGAGGTCCTCGGCCTGCCCGACTGACCGTCGGGCGGGCCACCCCTGCGGCGGGGGGCTCAGGCGTGGAGGACCAGCCAGATCGCGACCTGGTGGCAGACGGCGGCGCCGACGGTGGCGGCGAGCACGAGCACCCCGGCCCAGCCCAGCGCCAGGTACAGCGCGACCATCGGCCATCGCGGCGCCCGGGCCCAGCACAGCGACAGCACGACGCCGGCCAGGGCCGCCGCCCACACCGCGACCAGGGTCGGGATCCCGTGGGCGGGCGGCACGCCCAGCACCGCCAGCGGGGTGTACGTGCCGGCGATGAGCACGAAGATCATGGCCTGGTCGAGACGGCCCATCAGGTCGCGCGCGCGGTCGGTCGCCCGCAGGCATGGGCGACTCCTCGTCGAACCCGCTCGGGCGGGTCGTCCCGCCCGGCGACTGGCGGCGACGAGGGCTGGGCCGCGGAATGCACGCCCCGGGACGCCCCTGGCTCGGGGTCCCGGACGAGCCCTTCCTACTGGTCGTGGTCCGCGGTGTCGACGCCGTCCCGACCACCGGACGCGGAGGTACCGTCGATGATCACCCGATGAACGTCCCCCCCTCGAGCCAGATCGGACGACCCTGATGCGCCCCGCCGACGACGCCGCGACGCCCCCGACCATCGCCGTCACCGGCGCCACCGGGCGTCTCGGGGGCCGCGTCGCGCGCCGCCTCGCCGACCGCGGGATCGCCCAGCGCCTGGCTGTGCGCAGCCCGGAGCGGGCGCCGCAGCTGCCCGGCGCGAACGCGGTGGCGTGCCGCTACGACAGCCCCGACCAGGTGCGTCGGGCGCTCGCCGGGGTGGAGACCGTCTTCATGGTCTCGGGCTCGGAGACGCCGGACCGGGTGGAGCAGCACCGGACCTTCATCGACGCGGCGGCCGAGGCCGGGGTCGCCCGCCTCGTCTACGTCTCGTTCGCCGGCGCCTCGCCCACCGCGACCTTCACCCTGGCCCGAGACCACGCGGCCACCGAGGAGCACCTGCACGCCTCCGGGCTCGCCGCGATCGTGCTGCGCGACAACTTCTACCTCGACTTCCTGCCCGAGCTCGTCGAGGCCGACGGCGTCATCCGCGGGCCCGCCGGCGACGGCCGGGTCGCCGCCGTCGCGCAGGACGACATCGCCGACGCGGCCGCGGCCGTCCTCGCCGACCCCGCGCCCCACGACGGGCGGACCTACGAGCTCACCGGGCGCGAGGCCCTGACCCTCACCGAGGCCGCTGCCGTCATCGGGCGGCACCAGGGCCGGACCGTGACCTTCGCCGACCAGACCGTCGCCGAGGCCTACGCCTCCCGGGCGGGCGAGGCGCCGGACTGGCAGCTCGACGCCTGGGTCAGCACCTACACCGCCATCGCGGCCGGCGAGCTCGCCGGCGTCACCGACGCCGTCCCCACCCTGACCGGCCACCCGGCGCTCACGCTCGACGAGCTCCTCGGTCGCCCCCGGACCTGACAGGAGACCGCGATGGCCTGGAGCACCCGCGAGCTCGCCGAGCTGGCGGGCACCAGCCTGCGCTCGGTCCGCCACTACCACGAGGTCGGCCTGCTGCCCGAGCCCGAACGCCGGTCGAACGGCTACAAGCAGTACGGCGTGGCCCACCTGATGCGCCTGCTGCGCATCAAGCGCCTGGTCGACCTCGGCTTCTCGCTGGCCCAGATCGCCGACCTCGGTGACCGCGACGAGTACCCCGAGGAGGCGCTGCGTGCCCTCGACGCCGAGCTGGTCGCGCAGATCGACCGGCTGCAGGCGCTGCGCACCGACCTCGCCCGGATCCTCGAGCAGCGGGTGCCCACCGACCTGCCGCCCGAGCTGGCCGTCGCGGGTCGCGGTCGGCTGTCCGAGGCCGACCGGAACCTGGTCGCGGTGATGGGGCGCCTGCTCGGGGAGGAGGAGCGGACGATCTACGCGGCGCTGCTGGCCGACGATGCGCGGATGCCGGCCGACGACGACTTCGAGAACCTCGCTGCGGACGCCGACGAGGCCGTCCGCCAGGAGCTCGCCGAGCGGATGGCCGAGGACCTCGTCGCCCTGCACGTGCGCTTCCCGGGGCTGCGGACGCTCGGGACGCGCACCTCGGTCGGGCCCCAGCGCTACCGCCAGACGCTGGACCGGGCCGTCCGGGACGTCTACAACACCGCCCAGCGCGACGTCCTCCTGCGACTGCGCGGGCTGTCGCGCCGGGAGGAGCCCCCGGCCTGAGCCCTCACGCGGGGCCGGCGACACCGCCGAGGTGCTCGGCGAAGAACCGGTCGACCGTGGTGAACATGTCGACGAGGTTCTCGGGCTGGGAGAACAGGTGCCCCTCGTCGGCGTACACCCGGTACCCGACCTCGACGCCCCGGTCGCGCAGCGACGCCACGATCGCGTCGGACTCCGACTGCGGCACCCGGACGTCGTTGGCGCCCTGGAACACCAGCAGCGGCGTGACGATGCGGTCGGCGTGGGTGAGCGGCGACCGGTCGAGCAGGTCGGGCACCTGCGCGGGGTCCGCGGGGTCGCCCGCGTAGGCGTACCAGTTGGTGCGCAGCCCCGGCCGCAGGAACTCCGGCAGGGCCTGCAGGAACGTCACCAGGTTCGAGATGCCGACGTAGTCCACCGCGGCCGCGAACAGGTGCGGGGTGCGGGTCACCCCCACCAGCACGGCGTAGCCGCCGTAGGACCCGCCGAGGATCGCCACCTTCCGCGGGTCCGCGTGCCCGTGGGACACGGCCCACTCGACCGCGTCGACGAGGTCGTCGTGCATCTTCCGCGCGAGCTCGCCGATCCCGGCCTGCAGGTGCGCCCGGCCGAAGCCCGTCGAGCCGCGGAAGTTCACCTGCAGCACCGCGTAGCCCCGGTTCGCGAACAGCTGGACGACGGGGTCGTACCCCCACGCGTCGCGGGTCCACGGACCGCCGTGGGGCATGAGCACCATCGGCGGCGCGTCCGCGGCGCCGAGGGGCACCGTGAGGTACGACGGCAGCGCCAGCCCGTCGCGCGCCGTGATCGTCACCGGCGTCATCGGGGCCGCCGCCGCGGGGTCCCGCTGCGGGAACGGCCGGAAGAGCAGGCGGGCCTCGCCCGTGGCGTGGTCGTAGAGCCAGGTGGCGCCGGGGTCGCGGTCGTGGGTGAAGGCGACGACCCAGCGCCGCCCGCTCGCGTCGACCGAGACGGGGCCGAGGTCGCCGTCCGAGAGCGCCTCGAGGCGGGCCAGCACCTCGGCGAAGTGCGGGGCCACCGGCACGACCACCTGGCGCTCGCGGGCGTACCGGACGCCGAGGAGCTCACCGGCCGCGTCCGTGATCAGCGGGGACGGCAGCTGCGGGAACACCTGCGAGCGCGTGTCGAGGTCGTGGGTGGGGTGGCCGCCGACCTCGCACTCCTCGCCGGTGGCCAGGTCGATCCGGACCAGCCGCAGCCGGTCGGTGTCGCCGTGGCGGCCGACCCACACGCCCGTGCCGTCCGGGGTGAGCTGCAGCGGGTGCGGGCCGACGGGGTGGTCGGCGCCGGCGAAGGTGGCGACGACGCGGTCGGTGGCCCCCGGCGCGCGGTGGTGGATCTCCCAGTCGGCGTCGTCGCCCTGGGCGAGGCCGACGACGTCCCCGGCCGGGCCGACCTGGACGCCCCCGACGTCCGCGCCCCCGTCGAGGAGCACCGTGACCTCGCCGGTCGCGATGTCGATCTCGCACAGGTCGATCTCGTCGGGCCGGCGGTGGTTCATCGACACGACGAGCGTGCCCGGCCGGCCCGGCGGCAGGTCGTGGCCGAAGACCCGGGCACCGGGATACGGCGTGAGGTCGACGGCCTCCGCGTCCCGGTCGTCGAGGTCGACGCGGAACACGTGGGCGTTCTCGTCGCCCCCGGTGTCCTGGGTGTAGAGCAGCCACCGGGGCGAGGCCCAGTGGTACACGCCGATGCTGCGGGTCTCGTCCGCGGTGACGCAGCGGGCCTCGGCGAGGTCCTCGTCGACGCCCACCACCCACACGTTGAGCCGGTGCTTCCACGGCGCGAGGAAGGCGATCCGCGTGCCGTCCGGGGAGATCGTGGCGCGGGCGCGCTCCGGCTGGGCGATGACGTCCTCGACCGGCAGCGGTCCGGGGCGGGTCATGGTGGTTCCTCTCGGTGGGTCGGGCGTCAGAGCGGCAGCGGGAGCGGGGCCAGGCGGTGGGCCGGCGGCTCGCTGCCGTGCAGGTGGCGCACGAGGAAGTCCCAGGTCCGGCGGTAGAGGTGGTGGCGGCGGTGCAGGATCGCGTGGTCGCCGCCGGGGACGATGAGCAGGTCGACGTCCTTGTCGGCGGCCACGAGGGCGTCGACGAGGCGCAGGGTCTGCGACGCCGGCACGATCTCGTCGAGCTCGCCGTGGATCAGCAGCAGCTCGCCCTGCAGGTTCGCGGCCAGCGCGGGGTTGGACAGCCCGGTCAGGTCGGCGTCCCCGTGGTAGTGCTCGGCCCACATCTGCAGGCCGGTGGCGTCGTCGTGGTTGCCCGAGACCGCGACGCCGACCCCGTAGAGCTCGGGGTGGGCGAGCAGCGCGCGGGCCGCGGCGAACCCGCCCGCGGACTGGCCCGTGATGCCCACGCGGTCGGTGTCGAGCCACGGGTGACGGCGGCCGAGCTCGCGGATCGCGGCGACGTGGTCGTCGAGGGCGCCGGCGTTGCCGAGGTCGCGGTAGGAGTGGTCGTGGAACGCCTTGCTGCGCCCGGCGGTCCCCCGCCCGTCGATGGCCACCACCGCGAAGCCCAGCGCCGCGAGGGCCTCCGGGTCGCCGTGGTGCACCGGGTCGAAGGACGGGCCGGCGCGGAAGTTCTGCGGTCCCGGGTAGATGTGCTCGACCACCGGGTAGCGCCGCGCCGGGTCGAACCCGTGCGGGCGCCAGAGCAGGCCGAAGATCGCCGTGTGCCCGTCGGCGGCGGTCGCGCGGAACCGCTCGGGCGGGGTCCAGCCGGCGGCGCGCAGCGCCTCGGTGTCGGGCGCCTCGAGCTCGACCAGCACGCGCCCGTCCTCGTCGAGCACCTGGGCGTGGGGCGGCTCCTCGGAGTCCGACGCGCGGTCGACGATGTAGCCGCCGCCGGGCGGGGCGACGGCGTCGTGGTCGAGGTCGTCGTCGGTCAGGCGGGCGAACCCGCGGCCGTCGAGACCGATCCGGGCGATCTGGCGGACGTACGGGTCGTCGGACAGTCCGCCGGCGGTGAACCACACCTGGCGGCGGTCCTCGTCGACCCACAGCACGCTGCGGACCAGCCACGAGCCGGACGTGACCTGGGCGGCCGGGCCGCCGTCGGCGGGGTACAGCCACAGGTGGCCCCACCCGTCGCGCTGCGACCACCACAGGACCTCGCCGGAGCCGAGGACGCGCGTCATCGTCGGGTCGCCGAGCTGCGGGGTCGCGTCGACGCGGGTCGTGCCGCTCTCGTCGACCAGCGTCGCCGTCTCCCCCGTCGTCGGATCGAGCGAGCGCAGGCGCAGGGTGCGGGCGTCGCGGGACTGCTGCAGGCGGTGGACGACGTCCCCGGTCCACCAGGTGTAGGCGATCGCGGTGCCGTGCACCATCGGCGCGGGCTCGTCCCGCGCGTCCACGCGGGTGCGGGTGGGCACGTCGAGCACGTGCCAGGTGATCGTCGGGTGGGCCTCGTCGCCCGGCACCGGGAAGGGCAGGCGGTGCTCGACCGGCCGCCCGCCGCCGGCCGGCGACGACTCGACCAGCACCTGGTCGGGCAGGCCCCGCTCGTCGAGGCGGTGGACGAGCAGGCGGGTCGAGTCGGGTGACCAGGTCGCGTGGAAGACCGGCCCGAGACCGAGCGAGCGCAGCAGCGTCCGCATGCCCATCGGGGCGTTCACGGCGCCGTAGGCGAGGCCGGGCTCCGCGTCGTCGGTGAGTGCGATCTCGGTGCCGTCCGCCCCGCGCACCCACACGTTCCCGTCGCGGCCGAACGCGACCCGGCGCCCGTCGGGCGAGGCGACCTCCATCGGCCCGGGCGGGACCTCGTCGATCGCGGTGCACGCGCCCCCGGCCCACCGCCAGCGCTGCCCGAACGCGGAGAACCGGATCGCCGGCTCCCGGTCGTCGCCGCCGTCGACCTCCACCGCGGTCAGCGGGAGGGCGCCGGCCTCGACCGCGTGGCCCGAGGCCACGGACAGCGCAGCCGCGAGGCGGTCGTGGTCGAACAGGTCGCGCCGCTCGCCCTTGTGGGGCTCCACGAGCACGTGGCGCGCGTCGGCGACGTAGTGGAAGCGCTCGCCGTCGTCGAGCCACCGCGGCGCGACGGTGGGCACCCGGCGCGCGCGGTACGGCGCGAGCATCTGCTCGGCCCGCGCGTAGTCGGCGACGGTGAGCGTGACGTCGGGGGTCATCGGGGTGGCCTTCCTGGTGGGGTCACCGCCGACGGAACACCCGGCCGTCGCGGCACACTCCACCCCGTGTGAGCCGAGTCACCCGCGCGCTGCCCGAGGTGGAGTGTGCCGTGGCGTCACGCCGTCCCCTGGGGTCATGACCCGCTCACCGGAGAAGACCGACAGCCCCTCGCTGATCACGCAGATGGGCGGCCGGTTCGGCGTGGTCGGGACCGCCGTGCCCCAGGTGGTGTTCGCCGCCCTGTCCCCCCACCTCGCGCTGCTGACCACCGCCGCCGTCGCGCTCGCCGTCGCCGTGGTGTTCACGGTGCTCCGGCTGCTGCGCGGAGAAGCGGTGGCGACGGCCGTCGGTGGGGTGCTCGGTGTCGTGCTGGCCGCCGGCATCGCCGTCTGGACCGGCTCGGCCAGCGACTTCTTCCTCGTCGGCATCGTCGCCGCGCTGGTCGGGTTCGTCGCCGCCGCCGGTTCGCTGGCGGTGCGCCGGCCGCTCACCGGGCTCGCCTGGAACCTGCGGCACGGCGGCGGGCTCCCCTGGCGGGCGGACCGCCCCAGCCGCCGCGCCCACGACGTCGCGACCGCCGCCGTGGCCGCGGTGTTCGGCGCCCGGTACGTGGTCACCCAGTGGCTCTACGTCCTCGACGCGACCACCGGACTCGCCGCGGCGAGGGTCGTGCTGGGCGTCCCGCTCACCCTGCTCGCCGCCGTCGTGGTCGTCTGGGCGTTCCGCCGATCCACCCGGCGGCTGGTCACCGCGTAGGGCTCACGCTCCGGCCCGCAACAGCCGGTTGCTCCGCAGCGCCGCCCCGCGCTCGACGGCAGTTCGGGGCGGGCGACGTCGAGGGAGAACAGTGACCGGGAGAGGACCTGCCAGAGGCGGTACTCCGGCACCGGGCTGCCGTCACCGGGCCGGACCCTGCCGAGCTGCACGCGGCGTCGGTACTTCTTCAGCACGATGCTCACCCTCCGGAGGTGGTCGCGTCGGCGGTGGTCGCGCGGGGCGCGGTGGCGGGCGGGTCCAGGTCGCGGAACACCGGCGCGATCAGCGCGAGCACCGCGGTCACGGCGGCGAGCGCGGCCAGGGCGGCGGCGGCGGCGCCCAGGCCCGCGGCCGCCGCGAGGGCGCCGAGGGGCGCGCCGGTCAGCGCCGGCGCCCCGAGCAGGATCGCGTTCTGGGCGCCGAGCACCCGGCCGCGGCGGACGTCGGGGGTGGCCTCGACGGAGAGCACGCCGAGGACCGCTCCCGCCGGGGCGTTCGTGGCCCCGACCAGCGCGGCCGCGCCGAGCACCACCGCCGGGGAGGCCAGCGTGCCGAGGGCGCCGAACCCGACGAGGGAGCCGACCATGCCGACGACGAACCACGTGCGCCGGCTCACGCCACCGCGGCCCGAGGTCGCCGCGAACACCGCCGACCCGACGAGGCTCCCGCCGGCGAACGCGGACAGCGTCAGACCCGTGAGGGCGGGGAGCTGCTCGGCGGTGAAGTAGGCGGGCATGAGGATCGCCTGCAGCGCACTGATGATCGCGACGAACGAGGCCGAGACGAGCGTGGCGCCGAGGACGATCCGACTGCGCACCAGGAACCGCCAGCCCGCCAACAGCTCGTCGCCGGTCCGCCGCACGGCGCCGCGGTCCGCGACGAGGCCGCCGAGGACGCCGACGCCGGCGGACGTCGCCGTCGACACCGTGGCGAGCAGCCCGGCGGCGAGGACGTCGCCGGTGCGGTCGAGGACGAGCAGGGGCATCAGGACGCTCGCCGTGCCGGCGCCCAGCAGCGAGAGTCCGTAGGAGCCGAGGTAGACGGTCGCACTCCGTGGTCGAGCTTCCACCATTTCCTCCCGGAGATCCGGGCCGCCCGTGGCGGCGGCCCGGAGTCGAGGGGAACGGATGCCGTCGCGGCACACTCAAGTCCGCGTGATCGCCGCGACGGCGTCCTTGACCGTGCCGCGGCGGCACGGTGTCCCCTGGTCGTCGGCGCGGGTTCCCGCGCCACCGGGGGCGGAGGAGGACAGCGATGAGCGGGGCGGACGCCGAGGCGGCGCGGCAGAAGTGGCGCGACGCGATGCCGTGGGACCACCCCATGTCGCGCGGCGACAAGTTCCTGGTGTTCGCGACCCTCGGCGTCATCGTGCTGATGGCCGCGACGCTGCCGGTGCGGCCGTTCCTGCTCGCCTCGCACCCGATCCTGCTCAGTGCCGTCACCGGCAGCCTGTCCGCGATCGGGGCCGGGGCCGCCTTCGCGCGGGTGGGCGACGGCGACCTCTGGCTGGTGATCGCCGCCGGGGTGTTCGGGATGGTCAAGTTCGACTGGCTGTTCTGGCTGGCCGGCCGCCGGTGGGGCGCGAGGATCATCGCGTTGTGGGCGCCGGGCGACCTCGCGCAGCGGTTCGTGGCGACGATCCGGTCGTGGCCGTCGTGGGCGATGCCGCTGGTGGTCGTCGTGGCGGCGTTCCCCGGGATCCCCGCGCCGGCGGTGTTCGCGGTGGCCGGGCTCGGGGGCATGCGCCTGGCGACGTTCCTGGTGTTCGACGCGATCGGCGCCGCGCTGGTCGCCGGCCTCGTCGCGGGCCTCGGGTACGCCGTCGGCCAGCACGCGGTCGACGTCGTGCTGCTGATCGACGAGTACGCGCTGTGGCTCACGCTCGGGCTCGTCGCCGTGGTGTCGGTGCGGGCCGGCTACCGCGGCCACCGCGAGGACCGGGAGAAGAAGCTCCGCGAGGCGGACGGGGTCAGCGGGTGACCGTGCTCAGGAAGGTGCGGATCACGGCGGCCAGCTCGTGAGGATGGGTCAGCGGGAGCATGTGCGACCCGGCCTCCACCGTCGCCGTCCGCGCGTCGGGGCACGCCGCCGCGAGCCCGGTCCAGCCAGGCCGCCGGCACGATCCGGTCCAGCCCGCCGCGGACGAGCAGCACCGGGACCGGGCGGTCCGCCAGCGCCCGGTCGACGCGGTGCCGGCGTGCGGCCTCTGGCGGACGGCGGAGGTCGGGAGGCCGACAGCAGGGCGGGAGCGGCACCCGCTCATCATCGTCGGCCCGTCGCCCGCCGCCGGCGGGGTGTAACCGGGCCCCCGCTCGGGGCAGACCCCGCCGTGTCGATCGCCGCACCGGGGAGGAGTCCGACCGTGATCCGAGCGGTGGGCGAGGTCGTGGCCTGGTCCGTCGTGCTGGTGGGCGTCTGGACCGCCACGCTGACCGTCGCGACGGGGGGCGACGTCCTGGTCGGGGTGCTGTGCGCCGTCCCCGTCGGCATCGTCGCCCGGCTCGCGCGCCGGGCGCTGGGGCCACCGGTGCGGCCGCCGGCCGAGGCGCTCCGGTGGCTCGCCCTGCTGCCCGCGGCCGTCGTCGGCGACCTCTTCCGGCTGCCCCCTGCCGTGCTCCGCGCCGCTGGGCGGGCCCCGGGCGGCACGGGCGAGTTCCGCGACGTCCCGGTCGTCCGCCCGGATTCCGCCCGCGCCACCTGGGCCGCCTGGATCCTCTCGGCCTCCCCCGGCTCCTACGCCGTGGACGTGGACGACCGCCGGCTGCGCGTGCACGCCCTGTCCGACCGGCCGTCGCACCTGGAGCGGGCGGTGTCGCGGTGAATCCGTGGACCCTGGCGGCGGGAGCCTTCCTCGTCGGCGGTGGCCTCCCCGGGCTCTGGCTCGTCGTCCGCGGCAGCGCCGTGGAGCGGCTCGCCGGACTGCAGCTGACGTCCACGATGGCGACGCTCGGCCTGGTCGCCGCCGTCATCGGGTCCGGTCAGTCGAGCCTGCTCATCGTGCCGCTGGCCGGTGTCCTCATGTCGTTCGCCGGAACGCTCGTCTACACCCGGCTGCTGGGACGGCCGTCGTGACGTCCGCGGTCGCGGTGTGGGTCCTGCTCGGGCTGGCGGTGGTGGTGGCCGTGCCCTGCGCGGTGGCCGCCGCCGTCGTGCGGGACCTGCCGGCCCGGCTCCACCTGCTCGCGCCCGTGACGGCGGTGGCCGGGCCGGCCGTGGCCGTCGCGGCCGGCGTGTCGCAGGGCTGGACGCCGACGACGACGGCCGCCGTGTTCCTGATCGTCGCCCTGCTCGCCGTGACGGGTCCCGTGCTGACCACGGCGATCGCCCGGGCCCACCTCGTCGACGGCGAGGTCGAGGCCCGGGAGGAGGCCCGGTGAGCCCCGTCCTGCTGGTCGTCGCGCTCGTCCTCGTGGCGGTGACGGGCACCGCCGTGGTGCTCACCCACGACCCCGGGCGCCAGGCGATCGTCCTCGGCGTCTTCGGGCTCTGGCTGACGGTCGCGTTCGTCCTGTTCCAGGCGCCGGACGTCGCCCTGTCGGAGCTCGCCGTCGGGACCGCGATCGTGCCGTTGCTCGTGATGCTCACCGTCAGCACCGTCCGCAGGCGGTCGGGCCGGTGAGCCGCCGGGCACGGCTCGCCGTCTTCCTGGTCGCCGCCGCGGGGTTCGTCGTGTGCTGGGTGCTCGCCCTCTCGGGCGCACCGCCGGTGGGCGGGGACGTCCATCCCTCGCGGGACAGTGCCACCGCCGCGGCGGTGGCCCGCGCGACCGCGAACGCCGTGTCCGTCGTCAACTACGACCTGCGCGGGATGGACACCTTCGGCGAGGAGACCATCCTGCTGGCGTCGGTCATCGCGGCGACCGCCCTGCTGCGGCCTGCCGGCGACGAGCGCGAGCACACCCCCGACGCCGAGCCCTGGGTCCTGCCGACCACCCGCCTGCTGGGGCTGCTCGTCCTCCCGATCACCGTCCTGCTGGGTCTCGACGTCATCGCGCACGGCCACCTCACCCCGGGCGGGGGGTTCCAGGGCGGCGTCGTGCTCGCCAGCGGCGTGCACCTGCTCTACCTGGCCGGAAGCTACGGCGCGCTGCAGCGGGTGCGGCCGCAGGCGTGGGCGCCACCGGTCGAGGCCGCGGCCGGCGTGGCACTCGTCGCGGTCGGGCTCGTCGGGCTCGTCGACGGGGCGGGGTTCCTCGCCAACGTGCTGCCGACGGGAACGCTGGGCGCGTTCGCCTCGTCCGGGACCGTCGTCGTGGTGAACGCGGTGATCGGGGTCGCCGTCGGGTCCGGCCTGGTCGTGCTGCTGGCGCAGTTCCTGCGCCAGGACCTGGTCGTGGAGGACCGGTGACCGCGACGGTGACCGTGGCCGCGTACGGGTGCGCGGTCTGGCTGGTCCTCGTCGGCATCCTCGGCATCGTGCGCAGCCGCGACCTGGTCCACGCCGTGGTGTGTCTGTCACTCAGTCAGGCCGGCACCTACGTCCTGCTCCTCGCCGTGGGCTACCAACGCGGGGCGGCGGCGCCGATCCTCGGCGCGGGCGGGGCGGGGACGACGCCGGTGGTCGACCCCGTGGTCCAGGCGATGACGCTCACCGACATCGTCGTCTCGGCCACCGTCACCGCACTGCTGCTCGCCCTGACCGTGCAGGTGGCCAAGCGTCACGGCACGGTCGACCCCGACCAGCTGCGGGAGCTGCGCGGGTGAGCCGCCGATGAGCCCCGAGGCGGCCGCGACGCTGGTGATCGTCGGCCCGGTACTGCTGGCCTGCGTCCTGCTCGGCGTCGGCCGCGTCGTGCCCCGCCCGGTCGTCGACGCCGCGGCCGTCCTGGCGGCGCTGGCGGTCGCCGCCGCCGGCGGGCTGCTGCTCGTGGCCACGCGCGAGCACCCCGTGGTGGTGGCGCTGGGCGGCTGGTCGCCGTCGAGTGGTGGGATCCCCCTGGTCGTCGACGGGCTCGCGGCCGCCCTCGTGGTGCTCGTCGGGCTGCTCGGGACCGCCGCGCTGGTCTCGAGCTGGCGGTACTTCGTCACCGTCGAGGCCCGGTTCCACGTGCTGGTCCTGTTCTTCCTCGCCGGGATGTCCGGCTTCGTCCTGTCCGGCGACCTCTTCGACATGCTCGTCTTCTTCGAGCTGATGGGCGCCGTCGCCTACGCCCTCGCCGCGTACAAGACCGAGGAGGCGCGCTCGCTGCAGGGCGGCCTGACCTTCGGGGTGACCAACTCGCTCGGCGCCTACCTGTCGCTGTGCGGCATCGCGCTGCTGTACGCGCGCGGTGGAGCCCTCGGTCTGGCGCCGCTCGGCGTCGCGCTGCCCCGCCCGGAGGGCCCCGACGCGCTCGTCGTGTTCGCCTTCGCACTCCTGCTGACGGGCTGGCTGGTCAAGGCGGCGGTGGTGCCGTTCCACTTCTGGCTCGCCGACGCCCACGCGGTCGCCCCGACGCCGGTCTGCACGCTGTTCTCCGGGATCATGGCTCCGCTCGGGGTCTACGCGGTGCTCCGGGTCTACCCCGTGGTGTTCGGCGACGTCCTGCCCGCCGACGGCGTCGGCCGGGCGCTGATCGTGCTCGCCGTGGTGACCGCGCTGACCGGCACCCTGATGTGCGCACTGCAGCGCCACCTCAAGCGCCTGCTCGCCTACTCGACGATCGCCCACATCGGTCTGTTCCTGCTCGGCGTCGCCCTCTGGACCTCCGAGGGCGCGACCTCCTCGCTGATCTACCTCGTGGGGCACTCGGCGGTGAAGGCGGCGCTGTTCCTGCTGGTCGGAGTGCTGCTCGCGCGCACCGGGAGCGTCGACGAGCTCGACCTGCACGGCAAGGGCGACCGGTTCACCGGCGTCCTGTTCGTGGTCGGCGGCCTCGCCCTGGCCGGGCTCCCGCCGTTCGGGACGGGCCTGGGCAAGGGCCTGCTCGAGCACGCCGTGGCCGGCGGCCCGGTCGGCACCCTCCTCGTCGGGCTGATCCTCGTGACGTCGGTGGGCACCGGCGCCGCCGTCCTGCGCGCCGGGCTGCGCGTGCACTTCGGGGTCGGTCCCGAGCCCCCCGACCGCTCGCACCCCGAGCAGACCGGGGGCGAGGGCGAGGAGCAGGAGACGACGCCGGGCCGCGAGCAGGCGCGACCGATGATCGGCGCCGCGGTGGCCCTGCTCCTGGGCGGACTCGCGGTGGGCGCCGTGCCCGCCGTGGGGCACCGCCTCGCCGTGGCGGCCGCGGAGGCGCTCGACGGGACCCGCTACCGCGCGGCGGTGCTCGGCGAACCGATCGGGCCGGTTCCCACCGCCACCGGCGCCGAGTGGCAGCTGCTGGAGGTGGGCGTGGGCCTGGGCACGGCCGCGGCCGCCCTCGCCCTGGCCGTGCTCGCCGCCCGCCGCACGACCTCCGCCCGAGAGCGCTGGCCTGGCCGGGCGCGCCGGCGGGCCGAGCACGCCCTGGAGCACCTGCACTCCGGGCACATCGGCGACTACGTCACCTGGCTGCTGGTGGGCACCGTCGTGCTGACGGGCCTCGTCGCCCTGCCGTGAGGCCGCGGGCAGCCGCCCGAGCCGACCCACGAAGCCCCTGCCCTCGACGTCTCGCGTGGCTCGTCACGGGGTGGCGGGTCGGATCGGCGGGTAGCCGTCGGAACGCGGTTGACCCGTCAGCCCTCGTTGTCCGACGACGACGGAACGGGTGAGGCGTCGATGCCCATCAGCCGATTCGAGCGAGCGACCCGGCTGGGTCTCGAGCAGGCCGGTCGGGTCGCCGTGGCCGCGACCGACCTGCGGACACGGGCCCGCACCGGGACCGGGTCGCGCAGTGGCGACCGGTCCGCACCCACCGCGGCGCCCGGCCCGGTGGTCCTGGTCGGTGGCTTCGCCGCGACCGGTCCGGTGCTGGACCCGATGGCCGCCCGGCTCCGGGCACGGGGCCACGACGTGCTCCCGGTCACGACCGGCGCCGGCCTCGGGTGTGCGGGCCGCGCGGCGGAGGCGCTGGCCGATCGGGTGATCGAGACCGCGGAGCGCACCGGGGCGCCGGTGCAGGTGGTGGGCCACAGCCGCGGCGGCCAGTTCGCGCGCGTCGCGGCCGCCCGCGCCGACGTCCGCGCCGGTGCCCACGTGGCGGGGCTCGTCACCCTCGGCGCTCCGTTCGACCTGTACGGGCTGCGCTGGCCGACGCTCGCCCAGGCCGCCGCGGTGTCGGCGGCGGGCAGCCTCGGCGTCCCCGGCCTCGCCACCCTCGCGTGCCTGCGGGGCGGGTGCTGCGCGGCGTTCCGCGCCGGGCTCCGCGCCCCCTGGCCGCGCGACGTGCCGTTCACCAGCATCTACAGCCGTTCCGACCGTGCGGTGCCCTGGCGCTCCAGCCACGACCCGCACGCACGCAACGTCGAGGTCGCCGGCGGGCACCTCGCACTGCTCACCGCGCCACCGGCCTTCCGCGAGGTGTGCGCCGCGCTGACCCGATCCGCCGTGGAGCCCCGTCGGCCCGCGTTCGCCGTCTGACCCCGGCCGCGCCGGTGTCACGCCGGTGTCACGCCGGTTCCGCGCCGAGGAGGCACCGCGGCGTCACCCCTCCGGCCTCCCGGGCGCCGCCGGACCGTCGACGACCTCCCGGGCCCGGACGAGGTCGGCGACCCGGCGCACCGTCGTCGACACGCGATCGACCCGCACCCTCGCGCCGTGCCGGTCCGCGAGCCAGCGGATCTCGACCAGCGTCCCGAGGCCCCGCACCGAGCAGAAGCCCACCCCGGCCAGGTCGAGCACCAGCGCACGACACCCGGCGTGAAGCTCGGCGCTCGCCGCCTGGAGCAGGAGTGGTGCGGTCAGCAGGTCGACCTCGCCGACGACCTCCAGCAGGACGTGATCCGGCGGGAGCCGGCGCGGTCGCACCGCGAACTCGTCGGTCACGGGTGTGAGCGACGGGGCGTACAGAGATCAGGCACGGAGCTCCAGCCAGCGGTCCGATGGGGAGGACCCCGCGCAGCTGGAGGCACGTCGACGGTACCCGACGATCTCCGGCGCATCGTCACCTGACGAAGCGGACGATGCGGCCGCGCCCGGCGGGACGAGCATCGGGCGGTCGGCCGGCACCGCGCACCTGGCTGACCACGCGCAGGAGGGAGCGGCTGCGCCCCCGGAAACCAGTCAGGTCGACGACCAGCTCGTCCCGGGCGAGGCGGCCGAGGTACCGGGTGAGGGCGTGGAGGCGCGCGAGCCCCTCGTCGTCCAGCACCCCGGCCAGGGCCACCGCGAGACGCCCCGGGGAGAAGCACCGGAAGCCGATCGCGAGCACCTCGGGTCCCCGACGTGCCGAGGCGACCCGGGCCTCGGACGCGGCCTTCTCCACGGCGACCCGTCGACGTTCCTCGAGCTGCGGTCCCGGGGCACTCTCGGTCACGGCGTTCCCCCTGCCACGCGGGCGACGCGTCGGTCGCTCCCGGTGACGGCAGAGGGGTTCGCCGTCGGAGTCAGGGTCGGTTACCCGCGTCCGACCGTGGCGCATGCGCTGCCCGGCGCGTCGAGCAGGTCAGTCCTCCGGCGGGCTCGGGGCCTCCGGCTCCTCGGCGTGGTCGCGACGGGCCGCCCGCAGGCGGACGACGCCGCTGTCGAGATCGATCCCCACGACCCGGGCGCCCTCACCGGCGTCGTCGGCATCGTCGACGCCCTCGAGCGCGGGAGAACGGAAGATGCCACCGAAGGCCGTCACGTCGCCAGCATACGACCACGCCCGTCGTCCACGGCTGAAGCGATCACGAAGCCGCCACGGTCCCGCGACGCGTGCGCGCGCGCCCGGTGTGGGGTAGTCAGGGACCAGCGCGGTTCAGCCTCCAGCCCGTCGCCCATCCGGCACGAGACGAGGAGTACCGCCGTGACCGACGTCCAGGAGCAGCAGGTCCGGTCCGCCCTGGCGGGCCTGCGCTTCCCCGCCCGCCACCACGACGTCATCACCTACGCCACCGACCGCGGGGGCGTCGAACCCGACGTGCTCGATGCGCTGGGAGAGCTGCCCCGGCGAGCCTTCAGCGGTCCCGACGACGTGGTCATCAGCCTGCCGGACCACCCGCAACCGAAGGTGGCGACGTAGGTCTCGGCGCCGGCCGACCCGTCGGCAGTGGCGCTGTTCACCCGCCGGCGGGAGGACCGTCGGCGTCCTCCGTGGGGGCGAGGTCGATCGCCAGGGCCCGGAGTCGCTCGGGCGCGGCGACGACGCCCAGGGTGGCGATGCGGCCGCCGGTGAACCCGAAGGTCAGGACCAGGGTGGGCACGCCCTCGTGCACGACGGCCGCGCCCGGGTGGCCGTCGACGGTGGCGGGACGCGCCCGGCGGGCGGGGGCCGAGAACCGGCGGGCCTCCTCGGCGATCGCGCGGGCGCCGTGGACGGTGGCGGCTCGACCGGGAGCGAGCAGGACGGGGTCGACGTGGCGGACCGCGTCCGGGGCGAGGAGGGCGACCATCGCGGGCACGTCGCCCTCGCGCAGGGCGTCGAGGAACCGGGCGACGACCTCGCGGCGCCCGGCGAGGTCGTGCCGGTCGTCCGCGGCCCCGAGCCGGGCCCGGTGACGGGCGCGACCGGCGAGCTTGCGGGTGGCCTCGGTGGACCGTCCGAGGACGGGCGCGATCTCGTCGAACGGGACGGCGAAGACGTCGTGCAGGACGAACGCGACCCGCTCGGCCGGGGCGAGGCTGTCGAGGACCACGGCGACGGCCCGACCCACCGAGTCGGCGAGCACCGCGTCGCCGGCGGGGTCGTCGGGGCCTGCCTGGTCGAGGTCGGGCTCGTCGAGGGCCTCCGGCCGCGCGTGACGTGCCCGCAGGCGGTCCAGGCAGATCCTCGAGGTCACCGTGGTCAGCCAGCCGCCGAGGTTGTCGATCCCGGTGGGATCGACACGCCGCAGCCGCAGCCAGCTGTCCTGGACGGCGTCCTCGGCGTCGGCGGCCGACCCCAGGAGGCGTTCGGCGACCCCGCGGAGGCGCGGCCGGTGCTGCTCGAACGCCGCCGCGACGCCGAGGTCCCCGTCGTCCCCGTCGTGGTCCATCTGTCCCCTCCCGGCGTCGGGCTCCGTCAGGGAGATGACGGTCCGCGCGACGCGCGTGGGACACCGCATCCTCCCGGAGGTGCTGGATCGATGGTCATCGCCTACATCGGGGTCACGGTCGCCGCGATCGTCGCCAACGCGCTCGCCGCCGGCGCCGACCTCACCCGCGCGCAGTTCGTGCTGGACAACTCCGCCTCCGTCGGGGTCCCCCTGTCGTGGCTGACCCCGCTCGGGCTGCTCAAGGGAGCCGGTGCCGCGGGCCTCCTGCTCGGCCTGCTCGGCGTACCCGCCCTCGGGACCGCCGCGGCGGCCGGCCTCGTCCTGTTCTTCGTCGGCGCCGTCGTGACCCACCTCCGCGCGGGCGACCGGTCGGCGGCGCTCGCCTTCCCCGCGTCGTTCCTCCTCCTCGCCGTGGCCGCGCTCGCCGCCGGCGTGCTCGTCGGGTGATCGCGGGGACACCGGGGCCGCTCGCGACGAGAGCCCGGCGGCCCCCCTGGGCGCCGGGCTCCCGTTCGGCGGCTCAGTGGATGTGCGAGCCGCCGTTGACGTCGTACGTCGCGCCGGTGACGTACCCGGTCTCCTCGCGGCAGAGGTAGGTGATGAGGTCGGCGACGTCGTCGACCCGGCCGTTGCGCCCGACCGGGATGCCGGCGAGCAGGGCGGTCTTGCGCTCGCCCACCAGGGCGCCGCCGGTGATGTCGGTGTCGATGAGCCCGGGCGCGACGCTGTTGACCGTCACCCCGGCCGGGCCCAGCTCGCGGGCCAGGGCACGGGCGAACCCGAGCTGACCGGCCTTGGCCGCGGAGTAGGCGACACCGCCGAAGACGCCGCCGCCGCGCTCGGCGGAGACCGACGAGAGGAAGACGATGCGACCGAAGCCGCGCTCGGCCATGCCGGGCGCGAGACGGCGGGTGACGTGGAAGGCGCCGCGGACGTTGACCGCGAACACCCGCTCCCACTCGGCCGACGTGACCTCGAGGAACGGCACCGGCGAGGTGATGCCGGCGTTGTTCACGAGGGCACCGACCGGGGGCAGCGCCCCGGTGACGGTGGCGAGCGCGGTCTCGACCGAGGCGTCGTCGGTGACGTCGCAGGCGGCGCCGAGGGCGGCGACGCCGTGCGCGGCGGTCACCGCGTCGGCGGTCTCCTTGGCGCCGGCCTCGTCGAGGTCGAGCACCGCGATGTTCCAGCCGGCGGCGGCGAGGGCGTGGGCGGTGGCGCGGCCGATGCCGCGGCGGGAGCCGGCGCCGGTGACGACGGCGGTCATGTCGGAGGTGGACACGGGGTTCTCCTGGTGGCGAGGTGGGTCAGGCGGAGGGCGGCGCGGGATCGGCCGGCCAGGGGGCGCCGTCGTCGAGCTCGGCCTTGATGCGGGCGACGACGGCGTCGGTGGACAGGCCGTAGCGGTCGTGCAGGGTCGGCAGCGCGCCGGCGGCGAGGAACTCGTCGGGCAGCCCGATCTGGCCGAAGCGCGTGGCCACGCCGGCCAGGGCGAGGGAGGTGGCGACGGCCTCGCCCAGACCGCCGACGACGGTGTGGTTCTCGCAGGTCAGGATCAGCCGGTCCGAGCGGGCGGCGCGGACGATGGCCTCGCGGTCCAGTGGCTTGATCGTCGGGACGTGCAGCACGGCGACGTCGACGTGGTCGGCCTCGAGGCGCGCGGCGGCCTGCAGCGCCCGCATCGTCATGAGACCGGTCGAGATGAGCAGGACGTCGCGCCCGGTGCGCAGCTCGGCGGCCTTGCCGAGCTCGAAGCGGTAGTCGTACTCGTCGAGGACGGTCGGCACCGAGCCGCGCAGCAGCCGCAGGTAGGTGGGCCCGTCGTGGTCGGCGAGCGCCGGCACGGCGGCCTCGATGTCGACCGAGTCGCAGGGGTCGACGATCGTCAGGTTGGGGCAGCCGCGCAGGATCGCGAGGTCCTCGGTGGCCTGGTGGCTCGGCCCGTAACCGGTGGTGAGGCCGGGCAGGCCGCCGACGACGTTGACGTTGAGCCCGGGCTCGGCGATGTCGAGGCACAGGAAGTCGTAGGCGCGGCGGGTCGCGAACACCGAGTAGGTCGAGGCGAACGGGACCAGGCCGACCTCGGCCATCCCCGCGGCGGCCCCGAGCAGGACCTGCTCGGCCATGCCCATCTGGAAGAAGCGGTCCGGGTGGGCCGCGCGGAAGACGTGCATGTCGGTGTACTTGGCGAGGTCCGCCGAGAGGCCGACGATCTCGGGGCGCTGCTCGGCCAGCGCGGCGAGCGCGTGCCCGAACGGGGCCGGGGTGGTGCGCTGGTCGGCGTCGGCGAACGACGCGATCATCGCCGACGTCGTGAGCCTCTTCTTCGGTGCTGCGGTCGTCATCGGGTGTGTCCTTCCAGGAGCTGGTCACGGGCGGTCTGCCACTCGTGCTCCTCGACCCGCAGGAAGTGCGCCTTCTCGCGGGTCTCGAGCATCGGGACGCCGCGCCCGGGGCGGGTGTCGCACAGCAGCACCGACGGGGCGGTGGGGTCGGCGGTGAGCTCGTCGACGGCGGCGACGAGGGCGGCGACGTCGTTGCCGTCGACCCGTCGGACGGTCCAGCCGAAGGCGCGCCACTTGTCCTCGAGCGGGTCGATCCGCAGCACCCCGGCGGTCGGGCCGTCGGCCTGCAGGCCGTTGACGTCGACCACGGCGAGGACGTTCGACAGGCCGTGGTGGGCGCACGACATCGCCGCCTCCCACGTCGAGCCCTCGTCGAGCTCGCCGTCGGAGAGCAGGTCCACCACACGGGCGCCGTTGCCGAGGTGGCGCAGCCCGAGGGCCATGCCGGTGGCGACGCCGAGGCCGTGGCCCAGCGAGCCGCCCGAGATCTCCATGCCGGGGGTGTACGAGGCCATGGCCGACATCGGCAGGCGCGAGTCGTCGGAGCCGTAGGTCTCGAGCTCCTCGGCGGGGATGATGCCCGCCTCGGCGAAGGCGGCGTAGGCGGCGATCGCGTAGTGGCCGATGGAGAGCAGGAAGCGGTCGCGGTCCGGCCACTCCGGGTCGTGGGGCCGGAAGCGGAGCACGTCGCCGAACACGACGGCGAGCACGTCGGCGACGCCGAGGGCCTGGCCGATGTAGCCCTGGCCCTGCACCTCGCCCATGTCCAGGGCGTACCGCCGGATGCGGTAGGCGGCGTCACGGAGCCGTGCGACGCGGTCGGGGTCGGGGTCGGCCGGCCCGGCGGTGCCGGGGGCGGTGGTGGTCAGCGAGGTCATGGGTGGTCCTCCTCGAGGGACGGTGTCAGCGGCCGGCGGTGGAGGCGTCGGCGGTGGTCGCCACCGGCGCGCCGTGGGACGGGGCCGCCGCGGGCAGGGCGAGCGAGCGCTCGAGCGCGTCCACCTCGGCGCGCTCGGCGGGCCCCCAGGTCTCGCGGGTGAGCAGCGTCGCGACGATGCCGAGCACGCCGTAGGAGCTGATGAGCACGGCGGGGCCGATCCAGCCGAAGCCGGCGTAGAGGGCGGTCGCGATGAGCGGGGTGAAGCCGGAGACGACGGCCGAGAGCTGGTAGGCCAGCGACGCGCCGGTGGTGCGGGTCCGGGCGGCGAACAGCTCGGAGAACCACGCGCCCTGCACCCCGGCCAGGGAGTTCTGGCAGATCGCGTAGCTGACGACGAAGGCGAGGACGACCGCGATCGCGGTGCCGGTGTTGAGCAGCAGGAACAGCGGCACGCCCCACAGCAGCGTCACGACGGTGCCGAAGAGGTAGACCGGCCGGCGGCCGACGCGGTCGGTGAGCGCGCCCCAGCCGATCGTGGCGGCGATGCCGAGCGCCGAGGCGATCATGGTCGCGGTGAGGCTGACGCTGCGGTCGGCCAGCTTCTCGCTGGTCAGGTACGAGAGCACGAAGGTGACGGTGACGGCGTAGCCGGCGGTCTCGGTGGTGCGCAGGCAGAACGCCCGCAGGACGTTGCGCCAGTCGGTGCGCAGGACCTCGGTCAGGGGGTTCTTCGCGATGTTGCCCTCGTCCTTGAGCTCCTCGAACTCGGGCGACTCCTCGACCTTGAGGCGGATGATGATGCCGACGGCGATGAGGACGGCGCTGAGCAGGAACGGGACCCGCCACGCCCAGTTGCCGCCGAGGGGCACGCTGGCCAGGAAGGCGAGGTTGGCCAGCAGCAGCCCGACGGGGAAGCCGGCCTGGGTGATGCCGGTGTACAGGCCCCGTTTGCGCCAGGGCGCGTGCTCGAAGCACATGAGGATGGCCCCGCCCCACTCGGCGCCGAACGCCAGGCCCTGCACGACGCGCACCGCGACGAGCAGGACGCCCGCCCACACCCCGATCTGGTCGTAGGTGGGCAGGGCGCCGATGGCGACGGTCGCGACGCCCATGAGCAGCAGCGACGCGACGAGCACGGGCTTGCGGCCGATCTTGTCGCCGAGGTAGCCGCCGATGATGCCGCCGAGCGGGCGGACCGCGAACCCGATGCCGAGCGTGGCGAACGAGAGCAGGGTGCCCGAGAGCGGGTCGTTCGCCGGGAAGAAGACGGTGTTGAAGTAGAGGGCGGCGGCGACGCCGAAGCCGATGAAGTCGTAGGTCTCGATGGTGGCGCCGACCGACGCGCCGATCGCCACGCGCTTGCGGGCGGGGGTGCCCTCGACGGGGTGTCGCGGGGCGGGGTCGGTGCCGGGCGGGGCTGCGGGCCGTTCGGTCATGGTGATCTCCGCTGATCGTGAGGACTCGACGAGGCCGGCAGCCGCGCGGTTCGGCCAACCTCAACAGTCGACTGTTAACAGTCGGCGTTGAAGACGATGGTGCGGTCGGGCCGCGCGTCTGTCAACAGTCGACGAACGACGGTTTCAGCGGCTCTGAGCTGGGATGATCACCCCCGGACACGCCACGAGATCGTCCCCGGCCGGCGGAGCGACCCCGACGCTCCCCGCCGTCAGCGGGCGGTGTCGGCGGGCGCGAAGTGGTCGGCCGCCGCGCCCATGTGCGCCTCGACGACCGCCAGCGCCGCCTCGAGGTCGCCGCTCTCGAGCGCGTCGATGATCGGCGCGTGCCGGTCCCCGGCCATCATGACCGGCGACCCCTCGGCGTCCCCGGCCATGATCGTCACGCGGATGCGCCCCTCGAGCGCGCGCCAGGCCTCGACCAGCATCGAGTTGCCGGCGAGACGGCACAGCAGCAGGTGGAAACCGAGATCGGCCTCGACACGCTCGGCGAAGTCGCCGGTGCCCAGTCCGCGCAGGGCGTCACGCAACGTGGCCACGGCCTCCTGCCGCCGGTCCGACGCGAGGATCTCCTTGACGGCCAGCCCCTCGAGCGCCGCCCGGACCTTGAACAGCTCGCGCACCTCGGAGCCCGACAGCTGGTTGACCCGCAACATCCCGCGGTTGCCTGCCGTGACCAGGCCTTCCTGCTGGAGGTGACGCAGCGCCTCGCGCACCGTCCCCCGGCTGACGCCGAGATGGCTCGCGAGCTCGACCTCGCCGAGGTGATCGCCCGGGCGGTACCCGCCCGACGTGATGGCCGAACGGAGCGCGGCCAGCGACCGCTCACGCAGGGTGCTGCGATCCAGACTGGCCAACGGCTCGACGCTCACGGGCCCGATCCTAGCGCCCCTGCCGACAGACGAGCTGGCGACTGTTGACACGGCGCGCGGCCGGCTCGACGGCTGAGCGGTCCCGATCCCGCCGGCACGGTGACATTCGCCCTCCCGCGCAGGGATGACCGGCCCCCGCCCCGGCGTTGTGGGAGGCAGTGGGCCGGTGCGCGATGCCGGCCTGGTCAGACCGGGAGGACCGGTCAAGAGGAGTCACGATGATCGACGTCAGCCCCGCCCCCTCGGCCGAGCCGGTCCGCACGGTCCGCGTGCCCGAACTGGTCGGCGTGCCGGCCATGGACGCGCACGACCGTGCGCTCGACGCGGGCCTGCTGGCCGTCGCGGAGAACGCGACGCACACGGCCGGCGGCCGCAGCCTCATCCACCGTCAGGACCCCGACCCGGGCGCCGAGGTCGAGCACGGGGCGATCGTGCGGATCTGGGTCAGCGCCTAGTCCGCACCGGGATCTCCGCCCGCACCGTGGTGCCCCGGCCACGGGGCGAGCGGAGCACCATCCGGCCGCCGAGGGCGCCGAGCCGGTCGGTGAGCCCCGCCAACCCGCTCCCGCCGCCGGTCTGCGCACCGCCGATCCCGTCGTCGCGGACCTCGACGGTCAGCGCGTCGTGGTCGACCCCGATGGCCACGGTCGCCTGCGAGGCCTGGGCGTGCTTGGTGGTGTTGGTCAGGGCCTCGGCGACGAAGAAGTAGGCATTGTTCTCGATCACTTCCGGGAGCCGCCCGGGCAGCGACCCGTCGACGGTGACCGGGAGCAGGGCCCGCGTCGCCAGCTCGTGGACGGCCATCACCAGGCCGCCGTGGGTGAGGATCGGGGGGTGGAGGCCGGCGGCGACCTCGCGGAGCTCGTCGATCGCCCGCTGCGCGTGCCCCGTCGCCTCGTCGAAGAGGTGGTGCGCCCGCGGCGAGTCCCCGATCTCGTCGCGGGCCAGCTGCAGGCTGATGAGCACGTTGACCAGCCGCTGCTGCGCCCCGTCGTGCAGGTCCCGCGCGACGTTGCGGCGCACCGTGGCCGCGGCCTCGACGATCCGTCGCTGCGCGGCCTGCGACTCCCCCGCGCGGATGGCGGCGGCGTCCCGCTCCCGCGCCGCCTGCGCGATGATGCTGCGCTCGGAGATGTCGGTGAACGCCAGCACGGCGCCGCGGCCCCTCGTCATCGCGATGGGTGAGGCCCACCAGGCGACGGGGAACAGCGAGCCGTCGCGACGCTCGAACCACTCGTACTCGCCGTGGCTCGACTCCCCGGTGGTCCGCGGGATCTGCATCGGGCAGGTCGCCCGCGGGTAGGGCGAGCCGTCCGGCAGCCGGTGCACCGTGTCGTGGCTGTGCCGGTGGTAGAGGTCGGACGGGTCGTCGTACCCGAGCGCCGCGACCGCTGCCGGGTTGGCGAAGACGATGAGCCCGTCCTCGTCGAGGACCCACACGGGTTGCGGTGCGTCTTTGAGGATCTGGGCGAGGAAATCCGCTCCCGGCTCCACCTCGGCCCCTACCCGTCGATGAGCCCGCGGAGGGCGTCGCCGAGCAGTTCGTCCTTGGGGAGGAACCCGACCGCCCCGACGCGGTGGGCCGCCGACCGGTTGCCCGCATCCGCGTCCGTGGAGACCATCACGACCCGCGGGGGTGACGGCAGCGCGACGAGCTGCTGGGTCAGCCCGAACCCGTCGCCGTCGGGCAGGCCGATGTCGACGAGGACCGTGTCGGGGCGGCGCGCGGCCACCCGCTCGACGGCTTCCGCGACGGTGCCGGCCTCGATCACGGCGTAGCCCCAGCCGGCGAGGACGCGGGCGGCGAGGCCCCGGAAGCCGGGGTCGTCGTCCACCACGAGGACCAGGGTGGCCCCGTAGGGGGTGTCCCGCCGCCCGCCGTCAGCGGACCGCTGCACCGCGGCACCGGGGACGGACCGGCTCGACGGCGACCCCGCGGGGGTGTCCGGCGGCTCCGCGCCCCGGCCCGGCCCCGCGACCCGGACCACGTGCCGGCCGGCGACCCGCCGACCGCACGGGCGGGGCGGCGCGGGGCGCCACGGCGTCCGGCGTCCGCCCGGAGCCCTGGTCACCGGCCCATGCTAGCGCTCCGTCGCGGTGCCGCGGCCCCTCGCGGCCACTAGTGTCGGAGCCGTGGCGCCACCTCTGCGGATCGTGGTCGCCGAGGACCAGGCCCTGGTGCGCGAGGGGATCGTGCGCATCCTCGAGAGCGCCGGACTCACCATCGTCGCGGTGGCCGTCGACGCCGTCGACCTCGTCGCGCAGGCCGTCGACCACCAGCCGGACGTCGTGATCACCGACATCCAGATGCCGCCCGACCGCTCCGACGACGGGCTGCGGGCGGCCATCGAGATCCGCCGGCGGTACCCGGGCATCGGCGTCATCGTGCTGTCCCAGTTCCTGGAGGACCGGTTCGTCCTCGACCTCGTGGGCGACCGCGCGGACGGGGTCGGCTACCTGCTCAAGGAACGGGTCGCGGACCGGACGATGCTGCTCGAGGCCGTGCGCAGCGTGGCCGCGGGCCAGTCGGCGCTGGACCGCGACGTCATCGCCCGGCTGGTGGGCCGCCGCCGCGCCACCGGACCCCTCGACGAGCTCACCCCGCGGGAGCGCGGGGTGCTCGCCCTCATGGCGGAGGGCCGGTCCAACTCCGGGATCGCCGACGCGCTCACCGTGACGGTGCCCGCCGTCGAACGCCACGTGAGCGGGATCTTCAGCAAGCTCGGCCTCCACCCCTCCGAGGCCGAGCACCACCGGCGCGTCGTGGCCGTCCTCAGGTACCTGCAGCACTGAGCTGCTCCACCTGCCCCACGGAGCGTGGGGTCTGCCCCACGGTGGCGTGGGGCTGACCCCGCCCGCCCGGCGTGCCCGCTCGACAGCCATTCCGCGCGCTGCTCACGAGGCTGAGGACGACCCGGTCGCCCGTCGGCCGGGACTCCTGACGCCGTCGCCGTGACACGGGGGCCCGATGACCGCCCAGCCGCGCACCACACCCCGGACCCCGCTGCCCGGTCGGGCCGCCGACCTCGACCGGGTGCGCGCCGTCCTCCCCGGGAGCGCGCTCCTGGTCACCGGCCCCGCGGGGATCGGCAAGACCGCCCTGCTCGAGGCGGCGAGCGAGGCCGCCCGCGCCGCCGGGCTGACCGTGCTGTCGGCCGACTCCGCGTCCGGCCCCGGCCCCGCCCTCGGGCGGGTGCTGCGGCCGCTGCGCCGGCACACGTCCGGGCTGGACCCTGCCCACCGGCAGGCGCTCGACGCGGTCATGTCCGGGGCGGCGCCGTCGTCGAGCCCCTTGCTGCTGGCCAGCGCCGTGCTCGCCCTGCTGCGCGCCGCCGACCGTCCGGTGCTCCTGGTCGTGGACGACCTCCCCGACGTCGACGCGGCGAGCGCGACCGTGCTCGGCGTCGTCGCCCGCCGCCTCGCCGGCAGCCCGGTGGGGTTCCTCGGGGCGATGCGCGCGGGCGGAGGGAGCACCGGCCTGCCGGAGCACGAGTTGGCGCCGCTCGACGACGACGCGGCGGCCCGGCTCCTCCGCGACCGGTACCCGCGTCTCGCGCCCCCCGTCGTCCGGCGGCTGGTCACCGAGGCGCAGGGCCATCCGCTCGCGCTGCGGGAGCTCCCCGCCGCGCTGGGCGAGCCCGAGCGCGCCGGGGTACGGGCGCTGCCCGCGGTCCTCTCGCCTCCCGCGGGGCTGCGGGACCTGTTCGGGCCGGGCGTCGCCGGACTCCCCCGGGCCACCCGCTGGTCGCTCCTGCTCGCGGCCCTCGACGACACGGGCGACCGGGGGCTCGACGACCTCGCGCCCGCGGAACGCGCCGGGCTCGTCGCGGTCGACCGGCCCGCAGCGCGCCTCGCCTTACGTCACCCGCTGGTCCGTCCGACGGTCGTCCACCTCGCGGCCCCGGACGAGCGGCGCCGCGCCCACCGCGCGCTGGCGGACGCGTGCGCCGACGACCCCGGGCGACGGGCGCGGCACCTCGCCGAGGCCGCGGACGGCCCGGACGAGGAGACGGCCGCGCTGGTCGAGGACGCGGCCCTCCGCGCGCTGCGACGCGGCGACGGGGACGGCGCCGTCGCCGGTCTGCTCCGCGCCGCCGAGCTGAGCCCGACCGCCGCGGAGCACGGGCGCCGGCTCACCGGGGCGGCGCGCGCCGCGGCCTCCGTCACGGGCGACCTCGAACGGATCGAGCCCTTGCTCGCCGAGGCCCGCCGCGTCGACCCCAGCGGTGGCACCTCCCCGGCCGCCACGGTCGCGTCCGCGTCGCTCCTGCTGCACCGCGACGGCGACGTCGCGGGCGCCCACCGCCGCCTGGCCCACGACGCCGACGGGCTGGCGGCGGCCGGGGACGACGTCCTCGACGACGCGGCGGACCTCGCCCTCGAGGTGGGCGTGCGCGCTCCCTCGGCCCGCGGGGAGACCACCCACCTCCTGCACACCGTCCTGTCCGACCCCGCCCGGGCGACCGCGGACGACGTCGACCGCCTCGACCGGGCGATCGACCGGCTCGGCGACGCGACCGACCCCCGCCGGGTCGTCCGGGTCGCGGCGGCGGCGCTCGCGGTGGACCGGTGCGCCGGGTGCCGCGCGGCGCTGCAGCGGGTGGCGGCGAGCGGCGCGGTCACGCCGGCCCTGCGGGCCCTCGCGCTGCTGTGCCTCGACGACCACCTCACCGGACGATGGGACGAGTGCGTGCAGCGCGCGCGGGAGGGCGTCGACCTCGCCACGGCCCACGGCCACCACCGGCTCGCGGCCCCGTTGCGGCTGGTCGAGGCCCTCGTCGCCGCGGCCCGCGGGGACCGCGAGACCGCCACGGCCCTGGCCGGGCGGGTCGACGCCTGGGCCCGGCCCCGCGAGGACCGCGCCCTCGGGTGGGCCGTGCACCGGGTGTCGGCGCTGGCCGCGCTGGCCGACGGCGACCCCGAGCACGCCTTCCGGTGCGCCAGCGCCGTCAGCGCGGCGGGCACCCTCGCCCCGCACCCGTCGGCCGTGGCGGTCGCCGGGGATCTCGTCGAGGCCGCCGCCCGCAGCGGGCGCACCGGCGGCGCGGCCCGCCACGCCCGCGCGATGCGCCAGGCGCCGCTCGCGGCGGTGTCCGCACGCTTCGCCCTGGTGGCGGCCGGGGCGGCCGCCGTGGCCGCCTCCCCCGACGCGGCGGCCACCGCCCTCTTCGAGGAGGCGCTCGCGACTCCCGGTGCCGAGCGGTGGGCGTTCGACCGGGGCCGCATCCAGCTCGCCTACGGCGAGCACCTGCGCCGGAGCCGCGAGCCGGCGACGGCCCGCCTCCACCTCGGCGCGGCGCTGGGGACGTTCCGGCGGCTGGCCGCCGAGCCCTGGACCGCGCGGGTGCGCGACGAGCTGCGGGCCGTCGGCGCCCGGACCGATGGTCCCCCCACCGCAGCGGCCCCGCGCCGGCCGTCGCCCACCCCGGAGGAGCTCGAGGCCGCCGTGCTCGCCGCGTCGGGGCTGACCAACAAGCAGATCGCGGGGCGGCTGCGCCTGTCCCACCGGACCGTCTCGGCGCGCCTCTACCAGGTGTTCCCCAAGCTGGGCGTCGTGTCCCGCGCGGGCCTGCGCGACGCCCTGCGGGAACGGGAGCCGGCCGGGGGTCCCGATGCCGTCGGGGCGTGACGGGGCACCCGCCGAGGCGCGGGCCCGGACCACGGTGGCGGACCTGGTCCCCGGCGCCCTGGTGCTCCGCGCCGCGGGGGTGGAGCCCGAGGTGCACCTGGCTCTCTCCGGCCTGCACCGGCTGCTCCTCCCGCTGGCGCCCGGGATCGCCGAGGTCGCTCCGCACCACCGGCCGGCGCTGACCGTGGCCCTGGGCCTCGAGGAGGGCCCGGCCGCGGAGCGCACGGTCCTGGTCGACGCCGTCCTCGCACTGCTCCGGCACGCCGCGCGCGAGCGACCGGTGCTCCTCCTGGTCGACGACCTCGACCGGCTCGACCCCGCCAGCGCCGCGGTGCTGGACGACCTGGGCCGCCACCTCGCGGGCAGCCGGATCGGTCTCCTCGCGACCGTCGCCCGGCCCGAGCGGGGAGTCCCCGACGTCCCCGCGGCCGGCGCCACGGCACGCGGCCCGGACGAGGAGGTCGCGCGCGCCCTCCAGGACGCCGCGACCGGGTCCCTGTGCGGCGGCGACGCGGTCGGCGCCGTCGCCCTCGCGCGCCGGGCCGCCGACGTCACCCCGCCCGGCCCCGGCCGGCGCCGGCGGGTCGCCCGCGCGGCGTCGCTCGCCGCCGAGGTCACCGGCGACCTGCAGCCCGCGCGGGACCTCCTCGGCGAGGACCCCCGGTGCCTGGACGTCGCCCTCGCCACGGCTCGCCTGCTGCTCCACGGCGACGGGGACGTCGATGCGGCGCACCGCCTGCTCGTCCGGGCCCTCGAGACCGACACGGCCGCGGACGACGACACGGTCGGCGAGGCGCTCCACACCCTGTCCACGGTGTGCGCGGTCGCTGCCCGCCCGGAGCTGTGGGCGGTCCCCCGCCGCGGCACACCGGCCACCCCCTCCGCGACGAGCCGGGACGACGCCGACCCCCGGCGGGTCGTGCGGGCCGCCCTCGCCGCGTCGGAGGTCGACGGCGTCGACGACCACCGGGACGCCCTGTGGCGGGTGGTCCGGGACGGGCGGGCGGGCGGCGCCGCGGTGTCCGGGAACCAGGCGCTGCTCGTCCTGGCCTTCGACGCCCGCGACCGCGGGCGCTGGGACGAGGCCGTCGACCTGGCCTCCGAGGCCCTGGCGTGGTGCCGCGAGCGCGGCTACCCGCTCCTCGCCGCGCCCGCCCGGCTCTGTCCGGCGCTCGTCGCCGCGGCGCGCGGTGACGGGGCCGCCGTGGTCGCGCTGACCGACGAGCTCATCGGGTGGGGCGCCCCGCGCGGCGCACGCCAGCCGGTCGTGGACGCCGGGTGGGCGCGGACCCTGGCCGCCCTGGGCCGCGGGGACTTCGAGGAGGCGTACCAGGCGGCCGTCGAGGTGAACCCGCCCGGCGTCCTCGACCGCGAGGCGGGGCACGTCCCGGGGATGGCGATGGACCTCGTCGAGGCCGCCGTGCGCACCCGCCGCCACGGGGAGGCCGCCGCCCACGTCGCTGTCCTGTGCGACGCCGCCGCCGCGGGCGGTTCGCCCCGGCTCGCCCTGCACGCCGCGGGCGCCGCCGCGATGGCCGCCCCCCAGGACCGCGCCGGCGACCTCTACGACGCGGCCCTCGCGCTGCCCGGGGTCGACTACTCGCCCTTCGACCTCGCGCGGGTCCGCCTGGCCCACGGCGAGCACCTGCGCCGGACCCGGGCGACCCGCGCGGCCCGGGAGCAGCTCGCGCGGGCCCTCGAGGTCTTCGAGGCCCTCGGCGCCCGACCCTGGGCGGCACGGGCGACCGTCGAGCTGCGGGCGGCGGGCCGCGACCCGTCCCCCGCGCCCGACGGGCTGCTGCCCCCGGGGCGGGCGTCGCTGACCGCCCAGGAACGGGAGGTCGCCGGCCTGGCCGCCTCGGGCCTGACCAACCGGGAGATCGCCGACCGGCTCCGTCTCTCGCGCCGCACCGTGGACGCCCACCTCTACCGGGCGTTCCCGAAGCTGCACATCACCGGGCGCGCGGCGCTGCGCGACGCCCTGGAGCGCCACCCGGGCTGAGCGGGAGGGGCGAGTCATTCCACGGATGCCCCCCGCACGGGCCCGTCGGATCCTGGTGGTGCCGCCACCACCCGGGTGGGGACGACCGCGAGGAGCACGCCATGGCGTCCGAGCCGACCACCACGACCGACGGCCCCGTCGACGAGCTCGCGAGCAAGCTCCGGCGCACGGTGCTGCAGCACGAACCGTCGTCGATCCCCGGCCGGGAGATCGTGCAGGTGCTCACCGAGATCCCGTGCGGCGTCGAGTCCGGGTGGCACATCCACCCCGGCGAGGAGGTCGGCTACATCGCGGCCGGCACCGTCGAGATGAGCATCCAGGACCGGCCGACGCTGACGCTCCGCACGGGCGAGGGGTTCCTCATCCCGCCGCGGACCCCCCACAACGCCCTCGACCTCGGCCCGGACACCGGACGCATGCTCTCGACCTACGTCGTCGAGATCGGCGAGCCCGTGACCACCCTGGTCGACCCGCCGCGCCGATGAGCCGGGGATACGGGGCGATCGCCCAGACCGAGTACGTCCGCGCCGCCCAGGTGCGCCTGGGCAGCCGCGCCGCGGTCGCCCGCCGGGAGCGGTCCGGTGCCCCGGAGCCCACCGACCCCGAGCCGCGGGACCCGCTGACCGCGACCGAGCAGGCGTTCATCGGCGAGCGCGACGGCTTCTACCTGGCGAGCGTGTCGGAGAGCGGCTGGCCCTACGTGCAGTTCCGGGGCGGGCCGCCGGGCTTCGTGCGCAGCCCCGACGCGGCGACGCTGGCCTGGGCCGAGTTCCGGGGGAACCGGCAGTACATCAGCACCGGCAACGTCGCCGACGACGGGCGGGTGGCGCTGTTCTTCATGGACTACCCGAACCAGCTGCGCCTGAAGGTCTTCGGGCGCGCCCGCTTCGTCGACGCGCGCGACCACCCCGAGGTCGTCGCGGACCTGACCGTGGACGGCTACCGGGCGGTGGTCGAGCAGGCGGTCCTGGTGACGGTCGTCGCGTTCGACTGGAACTGCCCGCAGCACATCACGCCGCGCTTCAGCGGCGTCGAGCTCGAGCACCTGCTGGACCCGAACGGCGCGTGACCCGGGCGCCGCTGCGGGCGCCCGGGTCAGCTCGGACCGGTTCGGGTCAGCTCGCTCCGGCCGCCCCCACCGCGTCGAGCACCACCTTCGCGACCTCGTCCGCGTGGGAGATGCCCACGACGTGGGACGCGCCCGCGATCTCGACCGTCTCCCGCGCCCCGGCGCGCTCGGCCATGATCCGGTGGGCCCCGACCGGGATGTTGTGGTCGAGCTCGCCGAACACGAACCAGCTGGGCACCGTCTGCCACAGCGCCTGCCCGCCGGCGGGCTCGAACAGCGCCTCCTGCGTGACCGGCCGCTGGGTGATCGCCATCCGCGTGGCCTCCGCAGCCGGGAGGTCGGCGCAGAACTGCGCGTGGTACTTCTCCTGGGCGATGTAGGTGTCGGTGCCGCCGCCCGCGAGCGGCACCGGGACCAGGGTGTCGCCGAGGGTCGAGCCCGGGACCAGCGCCGAGGCGTCGCCGGCGCTCTCCCCCGGCGCGAGGGCGAACCCCGCGATGTAGACGAGCGCGGTGACGTCCCCGGCGTCCGCGGGGACGCCCGAGATGACGGCCCCGCCGTAGGAGTGGCCGACCAGCACCACCGGCCCGTCGAGGGTGCGGACCAGGTCGGTCAGCAGGGCGGCGTCGGTGGCGACGCTCCGCAACGGGTTCGCGAACGCGATCACCCGGCCGTCGGTGGGCAGCCGGTCGAGCAGGCCGTCCCAGCTCGACGACTCGGCGTACGCGCCGTGGACGAGCACGATCGTGGGGGTCATCTCGGTCGTCTCCTCTGGGGGATCCGGACGTTCGGGTCGGCGGGGCCGTCGCCGGTGGGCGCCGCTCCCGCGAGGAAGCCGGACAGGATCTCGGCCACCTGTTCGGGCTGGTCCTCGACGAGGAAGTGGCTGCCGTCGAGCCCGCGGCCGGTGACGTCCCGGGCCCACGGTCGCCAGACGTCGAGGACGTCGCCGTAGAACCGCGGCAGCGCGCCGCGCGCGCTCCACAGGGCGAGCAGCGGGCACTCGATCAGCCGCCGGCCGCGGTCGGCGTCGTCGTGCTCCCGGTCGACGCCGGCCCCGGCGCGGTAGTCCTCGCAGATGGCCTCGACGGTGCCGGCGTCGTCGAGCAGCCCGCGGTACAGCGCCATCAGCTCCGGGGGGTACCGGCCCGGGGCGGCGCCGAGGCCGAGGGCGCGCACGTGCAGGTCGAAGAACGCGTCGGGGTCGGCGGCGATCAGCCGCTCGGGCAGGGGCGCCGGCTGGGCCAGGAACGCCCAGTGCCAGTAGCCGAGCGCCATCCGGGCGTCCGCGCGTGACCACACCTCGCCGGTCGGCACGACGTCGAGCACGGCCACCGCGGTCACGCGTGCGGGGTGGTCGAGGGCCATGCGGTAGGCCACCCGCCCGCCGCGGTCGTGCCCCGCGACGGCGAAGGCGTCGTGCCCCAGCTCCGCCATCGCCTCGGTGAGGTCGACCGCGATCGCCCGCTTCGAGTGCGCGTCGTGGTCGGGGGTCGGCGTCGGCCGGAACGAGGCCCCGTAGCCGGGGAGGTCGGCGACGACGACCGTGTACCGCTCGGCCAGGAGCGCGGCGGCGGCGTGCCACATGACGTGCGTCTGCGGGTACCCGTGCAGCAGCAGCAGCGGCGGTCCGGTGCCGCCGACACGGGCGAAGACGGTGCCCCGCCCGGTCGGCACGGTGCGCTCGGCGAAGTCCTCGAACACGGCGTCAGACCGCGCCGCTGGGGTCGGCGAGGAAGGCGACGAGCTCGCGGTTGACCTCGGCGGCGTGGGTCACGCACATGACGTGGGGCCCGCCCTCGATCTCGACATAGCGGGCGGCCGGCAGCGCCGCGTGCAGGCGCCGGCCCTGGCCGTCGATCGAGAGGATCCGGTCGGCGGTGCCGTGCATGACCAGGGTCGGCACGTCGATGCGGCGGATGTCGGCGGCGTAGTCGTCGAGCCAGGTCCGGACGCAGGCCCACGTCGCGTAGGGCGACGCCTCGGCGCCGGCGACCCACAGGGCGCGGACCGTCTCCTCGCTGACGCGCTTGCCGAGGTAGTCGTCGAGGTTGAGGAAGTCGCCGATCAGCCCGGTGAGCCAGGCGTACCGGTCCTCGAGGATGGCCTGCTGGACCCCGGCCACCGCGGCCTCGTCGACGCCGCCCGGGTTGCCGTCGGACCGGACGAACGACGGGGCCAGGCTCTCGATGATCACGAGGCTCTTCAGCCGCTCCGTGCCGTAGCGCCCGACGTAGCGCACCAGCTCGCCCGTGCCGAGGGAGAACCCGACGAGGGTGACCTCGCGCAGGTCGAGCTCGGTGAGGAGCCGGTCGAGGTCGCCGGCCAGGGTGTCGAAGTCGTAGCCGACGCTCGGGTTGCTCGAGCGCCCGAAGCCGCGCCGGTCGTAGGTGATCACGCGGTGGCCAGCGGCGAGCAGAGTGTGCAGCTGGGGCTCCCACGAGCGTCCGTCGAACGGCCACCCGGACAGCAGCACGACCGGCGAACCGCTGCCCTGGTCCTCGTAGTGGATCTCGATCGGGGCGCTGTTCTCCCGGCCTACGGCGATGGTGCCCATGGAGCTCCCTCTCGTCCTGAGCGCGGTGGGTGAGCCGGCCGTTCCGGCTCACCGCGCCGGCCACCTCACCCTCCGCGTGCCGGTGCTCCGCGGGCATCAGTGATCTGTCCGTCGCCCCGGGCGTCCCCGAGCGGCCGGACGGCCGCCGACTCCGCGCGCGCCTACCGTCGAGGCGTGCTGCGCCGCCGAGTCCCCCCGACCCCCGACGTGGGCTTCCGCCGGCTGTGGCCCTACCTGCGCCAGCACCGCGGCGCGCTGGCCGTCGTCGCCGTGCTCTCCGCCGCCACCGCGGCCACCTCGCTGGCCCAGCCGCTGCTGGTGGGGCGGGTGGTCACCGCCGTGCAGGAGATGACCCCGGTGCTGCCCGTCGCCGCCACCCTCGTCGCGATCCTCGTGGGCGGCGCGCTCGTCGGGGCGCTGCAGTCGTTCCTGCTGCAGCGCACCGCCGAGGGCCTGGTGCTCTCGACCCGCCGGACCCTGGCCGAGCGGATGCTCACGCTGCCGGTGGCCCAGTACGACGCCCGACGCACCGGCGACCTCATGTCCCGGATCGGGGCGGACACCACGCTGCTGCGGGCCGTCGTGACCTCGGGGCTGTTCGAGATCGCCAGCTCGATCGTCATCGTGGTGGGCGCGGCGGTCGCGATGGCGCTGGTCGACGTGGTGCTGCTCGGGGTGACGCTCCTCGCCGTCGCCATCGGGGCGTCGGTGATCGGGGTGGCGTCGCGCCGCATCCGGGCCCTGTCGACGCTCGCCCAGGTGCGGGTCGGCGAGATGACCGCCGCCGTGGAGCGCGCCCTGTCCGCGGTGCGCACCATCCGCGCGAGCGGGGCCACCGAGCGCGAGGTCGAGGGCGTGGGCGCCGCGGCCGGCGCCGCCTACGCCGTGGGGGTGCGCGCCGCGAAGCTGCAGGCGGTGGTGTCCCCCGCCGTCACCGTCGCGACCCAGGGCTCGTTCATCGCGGTGCTCGGGATCGGCGGGTCGCGGGTCGCGGCCGGCGTCCTCACCGTCGGCGAGCTGGTGTCGTTCGTGCTCTACCTCTTCCTGCTCGTGCTCCCGCTCGCGCGGCTCGCCCAGACCTGGACGCAGCTGCAGACCGGCCTCGGCGCCCTCGCCCGCATCGAGGAGGTGGCGGCGCTGCCCGGCGAGTCCGCGGGCGACGCCGAGGTCGCCGTCGCGCCGGTGGCGGCCGCCCCCGCGCTGGAGCTGCGCGACGTCGACTTCACCCACGCCGACGGCACCGTTGTGCTGCGCGAGGTCGGCTTCACCGTGCCGCGCGGGACCCGCACCGCGCTGGTCGGGCCCTCCGGCGCCGGCAAGTCGACGGTGTTCTCGCTGGTCGAGCGCTTCTACGACGTCACCGCCGGCGCGGTGCTCGTCGACGGCGTCGACGTGCGCGACCGGCCGCGCGACGAGCTGCGCGCCCGTCTCGGCTACGTCGAGCAGGACTCCCCCGCCCTGGCCGGCACGCTCCGCGAGAACCTCGTGCTCGCCGCCCCCGGCGTGACCGAGGCCGACCAGCTCGCGGTCCTCGCCGCCGTGAACCTCGAGGGCCTGGTCGCCCGCTCCCCGCTCGGGCTCGACACCCCGGTCGGCGAGGGCGGCGTCCTGCTCTCGGGCGGCGAGCGCCAGCGCCTGGCGATCGCCCGCACGCTGCTCGCCGAGCCGTCGCTGATGCTGCTCGACGAGCCCACGGCCAGCCTCGACGCCCGCAACGAGCAGGCCCTCAAGGACGCGATCGACGTCGCGGCCGCGGCGGACCGGACGCTGCTGATCGTCGCCCACCGGCTCTCGACGGTCGTGGACTGCGACCAGATCGTCGTGCTCGAGGACGGCCGCGTCGCCGCCGTGGGCACGCACCAGGAGCTGCTCGAGCGCAGCCCGCTCTACGCCGAGCTCGCCCGCTCCCAGCTGCTCGTGGAGACACCCTGACCGCCGGCGGATGCTGGCAGCATCGGGGCATGCGACGGAGCGCGGGCGGTGAGCGGTTGGCCACGCTGCCGCCGGCGCGGCGCGTGCCGGCCGCGAAGGTGGCCGACGCGCTGGCCGGCACGCCGACGGTCGTGGTGCTCGACGACGACCCCACCGGGACGCAGACGGTCCGCGACCTGCCCGTGCTCACGCGCTGGTCCGCCGATGACGTCGACTGGGCGCTCGCCCGGGGGACGCCCGCGTTCTTCGTGCTGACCAACACCCGCAGCCTCGCTGCCGCCGACGCCGCCGCCCGGGATCGCGAGGTGGTGCGGACCTGCCTCGACGCGGCCCGCCGGCGCGGCGTCGAGGTCGTCTTCGCGAGCCGCAGCGACTCGACGCTGCGCGGGCACTTCCCCCTGGAGACCGACGTGATCGCGGCGGAGGCGGGCACCCCTGACGCCGTGGTCCTCGCGCCGGCCTTCCCCGACGCCGGGCGGGTCACGCTCGGCGGCGTCCACTGGCTGCGCGACGGTGACGAGCTCACCCCGGTGGCCGAGAGCGAGTTCGCCGCCGACGCCACCTTCGGCTACCGCGCCTCCCGTCTCGCCGACTGGGTGGCGGAGAAGAGCGGCGGGGCGATCCCGGCCGCCGACGTCGGCGAGGTGGGGATCGAGAGCCTGCGCGCCGGGCCGGTCGTGCTCCCGCGGGCACGGGTGATCGTCCTCGACGCCGTCGACGACGACGACCTGCGCGCTGCCGTCCTCGCGATCCTCGCGGCCGAGCGCGCGGGCGCCCGGTTCGTCTACCGGGTCGGCCCGTCGTTCGTGCGCGCCCGTGTCGGCCAGGGCGGGCAGCCGCCGCTGTCCGACGCCGAGCTGGCCGGCGCCGTCGGGACGGGGCACGGCCTCGTGGTGGTCGGCTCGCACGTGGGGCGCACGAGCCGCCAGCTCGAGCGGCTCGCCGCGCGGCGGGACCTCGCCCGCGTCGAGATCGACGTCCCGACGGTACTGGACGGGGGGAGCCGGCACCTCGACGACACGGTCGCCGCGGTCGAGGCCTCCCTCGCGCAGCGGACCACCGTGCTGAGCACGTCGCGCACACTGATCACGGGACGCGACGAGGAGGAGAGCCTGGAGATCGCGCGCCGGGTGAGCGCCGCTCTGACCGGCGTCACGCGGCGGGTCGTCGCCGGGTACGCGCCGGCCTACGTCCTGGCCAAGGGCGGCATCACCTCGTCGGACGTCGCGACCGAGGCGCTCGCCGCCGACCGGGCGTGGGTGCGGGGATCGCTCCTGCCCGGGATCGTGTCGCTGTGGGCGCCCACGAGCGGGCCACCGCTGGCGGTGTTCCCCGGCAACGTCGGCGACGACGACGCCGTGGCCGACGTCGTCGGCCGCCTGGAGGAGGCCGCATGCGCGTGATCGTCACCGGCGGGGCCGGGTTCCTCGGGACGCTGCTGTGCCGCCGGCTGCTCGCCGGCCCGGTCGGGCTCGGCGGGGCGGCCCCGGCCGAGGTCACCCAGCTCACGGTGGTGGACCTCGTCGCGCCCCCCGACGACGTCGCCGCCGACCCGCGCGTGCAGCACATCGGGGGTGAGCTGACCCGGGCCCTCGGCGACGAGGCCGACGCGGTCTTCCACCTCGCCGGCGTCGTCAGCGGCGCGGCCGAGGCCGACTTCGACCTCGGGATGCGCACCAACCTCGACGGCACCCGCGCCGTCCTGGAGTACGCGCGGGGCCACGCCACTCCCCCGGTGCTCGTCTTCACCAGCTCGCTCGCCGTCTTCGGCAGCGACCCGGCGATCGGACCCGTGGGCGCCGTGGACGACGACACGCTGCCGCGCCCGCAGTCCAGCTACGGGGTCCAGAAGTTCGTCGGCGAGCAGCTCGTCGCCGACTACACCCGCAAGGGCTTCGTCCGCGGCCGCTCGGTCCGCCTCATGACGGTCTCGGTGCGGCCCGGGCGCCCCAACGCCGCGGCCTCGAGCTTCCTGTCCTCGATCGTCCGCGAGCCGCTGGCCGGCGAGCGCGCCGTGTGCCCGGTGCCCCCGGACCTCCCCGTCGCGCTGTCCTCGCCGCACCGCACGCTCGACGGCATCCTCACGGCCGCCGCGGTCGACGACGCCGCCTGGGGCAGCCGGACGGCGATGAACCTGCCCGCGCTCTCCACGACCCCGCGCGAGATGACCGCGGCCCTCGACCGCGTCGCCGGACCCGGCACCAGCGCGCTCGTCGACTGGGTCGAGGACCCGGCGATCGTCGCCATCGTGGGCAGCTGGCCGCCGCGCTTCGAGACCCCGCGCGCCCACGCCCTGGGCCTGACCGCGGACCCGTCCTTCGACGACGTCGTGCGCGCGTACCGCGGCGTCTGACCGGACCCAGGCCCCGGAGCTGCCACGCGGTGGACGCGGCCCGGACCACGGCGGTCGGGTTCGATGCGCTCGCCTCCGGAGCGGTTCCGTCCAGCTCGCCACGTTGATCTCTCGAGGGTGTCGGGAGCGAGGCCGGCGCTGTCGCCCGTCCGTCCGTACGAAACGCCCGGAGCCTCGACGACCTCGCCGACCAGATCGGGCGAGCGGGTCAGCGGCGCGGCCCGGGAGGGCGCATGCTGTTTGCCGCACTCGAATCAGGACAGCAGTGACGGCGACACACACCATCCGTCACTCTTGACACACCAGCACCACCGCTGGTGACCTGTCGGGCACACCGGGGTGCGCACCAGCACGGCGGCTGCGCGCCCGACCGGCAGGGGCGCGGAGGAGTCGTGGTGCAGGGGACGGACACGGGCAGCAGGCCGATCCGGCTCGTCGCCCTCGAGGTCCGGCCCGCGCGGAGCTGGGGCGGCCCCGTCACCGTCGCGCCGTCGCCGACCGACCCCCTGATCGAGCTCCTCGGTCCCGAGCGTCCGCTGCCGGAGCCCCCTCCCCCGCGCCGGCCCCGTCGACGGGCGCGTCGACGTCGTGTCCTCGTCCTCGCCCTGGTGCTCGGGGCGGTCGTCGCCACGGCCACCGCCGACCTCGCCGCACCGCCGACGCCGCCGACCCCGCCCGTCGGTGCCCCGCGCGTCAGTGCCCCAGCCCTGCTGGTCCCGCCCCCGGCCGACCCGTCGCTCGTCACCGGACGCGCGACCGCGGAGATCGACGGTCTCGTCGGCGGCGACTCCCCCGCACGCGTCTCCGTGGCCACCGTCGACGTCGCGACCGGGCGGTCCTTCGGCTACGCGCCCGACACGGCGCTGCGCACCGCGAGCGTGGTCAAGCTCGACATCCTGCAGACGCTCCTGCTCCAGAACCAGGAGGAGGGCAGCCTGCCGTCCGGCGAGGCCCAGGAGCTGGCCACGCGGATGATGCAGCAGAGCGACAACGACGCCGCCTCGACCCTCTGGGAGGACGTCGGCGGCATCCCGGCCATCGCCGCCGCCAACCGGCGCCTCGGTCTCGACGGCACCGAGCTCGACGACCACTGGGGCGTCAGCACGACCTCGGCCACCGATCAGCTCGCCCTGCTCGCCGCGCTCGACGCGCCGACACCGCTCGACCCGGACGCCCGCGCGTTCGCCCGCGACCTGATGACCCACGTCGCGGACGACCAGCGCTGGGGCGTGAGCGCCGCGGCGGACCCGGGAACCACGCCGGCGCTCAAGAACGGATGGATGCCCGTCGGCGACGAGGGCTGGGTCGTCGGGTCGGTCGGCCGGATCACCGTCGGAGGGCGTCCCGTCCTCCTCGCGGTCCTGACCGAGGGCCGACCCAGCAAGGAGGCGGGCGTCCGGCTCGTCGAGTCCCTGTCCCGGATCGCCACCGGCGCCGTCACCGCGCGCTGACTCCCGGCGTGTCAGCCGTGCCGTGATGTCCGCGTGACGACACTGCCGCCGCCGGACACTCGTCCAGAGCAGTACAGGGCCCTGCGTCGGTGGGACAGTGACGTCGCGTGACGTCCGGCGGGCGTCCGCGAGGAGCAAGAATCCAGCGCCGGGGGTGCGCCATGGCCAAGTACGTCGTCTTCTTCAACTACACGCAGGAGACGTGGTCGAAGATGATCACGAATCCGGGCGACCGCCTCGCGGCGGTCCGTGCGAGCGCCCAGTCCGTCGGCGGCGACGTCGAGGCGATGTACTTCATGTTCGGCAAGCACGACGGGTTCGTCGTCGTCGACGCCCCGGACGCCGCCAGCGCGGCCGGCATCTCGATCGCCGTGTCCAGCACGGGAGCGGTGCGCGACCTCGAGACCCACGAGCTCATCGCCCCGGACGACCTGCCCACCGTCCTCGAACGGGCGGCCACGGCCCAGGGCACCTACCGCCCGCCAGGGACCTGACCGCCACCAGCTCCGCCGAGCCCGTCACCGGCGTGCGGTCACCTGGGCGTCCTGCGGTCCGGTTGGACGTCCGGGCCGGGCGGACGCAGAGTGGGCGCGCCGACGGAGAGGACGGGCGCATGGCTGATCGCCGGACCGGGGCCGCGACGACGGGAGACACGACCGGGCGGCGGACCGTCGCCCTCTTCGCGCCCTACCGCCGGCGCCTCGCCCTCATCGCGCTCGCGATCCTCACGACGTCCGCGCTGGGCGTCGCCAACCCGTTCCTGACCCAGCGCGTCTTCGACGACGCCCTGTTCGCCCCCGGCGGGCCGCAGCTGCGGCTGCTGGTCGTCCTGGTCGGCGCGATGATCGCGATCGCCGTGGTCAGCGCCGTGATCGGCATCGGCCAGACCTACCTGACGACGGTGCTCGGCAACCGCGTCATGCAGTCGCTGCGCGACCGGCTCTTCGCCCACCTGCAGCGGATGCACCTCGGGTTCTTCACCGGCACCCGCACGGGGTCGATCCAGTCGCGGCTGGACAACGACGTGGGCGGGGTCCAGTCGGTGGTCACCGACACGGCGTCGTCGATCCTGAGCAACGTCGTCACCGTGGTCGCCTCGGTGGTGGCCATGGTCGCGCTGTCCTGGCAGCTGTCGCTGGTGGCGTTCGTGCTGCTGCCGGTGTTCATCGTGCTGCAGGTCCGGGTCGGCCGGGTGCGGCGCAAGATCGCGGCGCGCACCCAGTCCTCGCTGTCGGACATGAGCGCGATCACCCAGGAGACGCTGTCGGTGTCCGGCGTCCTGCTCGCCAAGGTCTACGGCCGCCAGGACCACGAGATCGCCCGCTACAGCACGGAGAACGACCGCCAGACCACCCTGCAGATCCGGCAGACGATGAGCGGCCAGTCGTTCTTCGCCGTCGTCACCGGCTTCTTCGCGCTGATCCCGGCCGTCGTCTACCTGGTGGCCGGGGTGCTCGCGGCCGGCGGTGGCGGCATCTCGGCGGGCACGCTCGTCGCGTTCACCACCCTGCAGACGCGCCTGCTGTTCCCCATCGTCAACCTGCTGCGGGTCTCGCTGGACGTCCAGACCTCGCTCGCCCTGTTCGGCCGCATCTTCGAGTACCTCGACCTCGTCCCGGCGCTCACCGACTCCCCCACCGCCCGCCCCCTGGCCAAGGCGGACGCGCGCGGCGAGGTGGAGTTCCGCGACGTCTGGTTCCGCTACCCCGCCGACGCGGAGCCCGGTCGCCCGTCCGTGCCCGGCCCGTGGGCGCTGGAGGAGCTGTCCCTGCGCATCGAGCCCGGCCAGCTCGCCGCGGTCGTCGGCCCGAGCGGGGCGGGCAAGACGACGCTGTCCTCGCTGGTGCCGCGGCTCTACGACGTCGACGCCGGCTCGGTGCGCCTCGACGGCATCGACGTCCGCGACCTCACCCTCGCCTCGCTGCCCGACCTCGTCGGCATGGTGACGCAGGAGAGCTACCTCTTCCACGCCACCGTCGCCGAGAACCTGCGCTACGCCGCCCCGGACGCCACCGACGAGGAGATCCGCGCCGCCGCCCGCGCCGCGAACATCGCCGAGCACCTCGAGGGCCTGGCCGAGGGCTACGACACGGTCGTCGGCGAGCGCGGATACCGCCTCTCCGGCGGCGAGAAGCAGCGCATCGCGATCGCGCGGGTGATCCTCGCCGACCCGCGGATCCTCGTGCTCGACGAGGCGACGTCGGCCCTGGACACGACGAGCGAGCGGCTGGTCCAGCAGGCGCTGGAGACCGTGATGTCGGGGCGGACGACGATCGCCATCGCACACCGGCTCTCGACGATCCTGTCCGCCGACGTGATCTTCGCGATCGACGGCGGCCGGCTGGTCGAGCAGGGCACGCACACCGAGCTGCTCGCGCAGGGCGGGCTGTACGCGCAGCTCTACGCCGAGCAGTTCGGCGGCGGCGCGGTCGAGGCCCGCTGCGCGGACGGCGTCCGGTTCACCGACGGCAAGATCCTCACCTCGCGCGGCACCGACGACACCACCGCCGCCTGACCTGCTAACGTCCCCGGACCGGTTGCGAAACGCAATTGCCCTGGGAGGGCCGATGACGGACACCACCTGCCACATGTCGATCTCGCTCGACGGTTTCGTCGCCGGGCCGGACCAGAGCCGCGACCACCCGCTCGGGAAGCGCGGCATCGAGCTGCACGGGTGGCACATCGGCGACCCCCGGGCGACCGAGGCCGACGAGACCGCGACCGGGTGGCTCATGCGGCCCCGCGGCGCCTACGTCATGGGCCGGAACATGTTCGGGCCGGTCCGCGGCGAGTGGGACGAGGACTGGCGCGGCTGGTGGGGCGCCGAGCCGCCGTACCACGCACCGGTCTTCGTGCTCACCCACCACGCCCACGAGCCGATCGAGATGGAGGGCGGCACGACCTTCCACTTCGTCACCGAGGGCTTCGACGCGGCCTACGCGCAAGCGCGCGAGACCGCCGGCGACCGGGGCGTGGACATCGCCGGAGGCGCCTCGGCGGCCCGCCAGGCGCTGATCGCCGGGGTGGTCGACGAGCTCACCCTGGACATCGCGCCCACCCTGCTCGGGTCCGGCGAGCGCATGTTCGACGGTGTCGGGTCCTTCGGCTTCGAGCCCGTCGAGGTGCTGCACTCCCCGCTGTCCACGCACATCCGGTATCGCCGGGTCGACGCCGGCTGAGCTACCCGGGTCGGGACGCCGCGGCGCGGGCGAGCAGGTACCGCTGCTCGGGCAGGCTCAGGGTGTTCCGCGCGGCCCGCCGGTAGTGCTCGCGGGCGGCGTCGTGGTCGCCGAGCTCGTCGAGCAGGTGGGCGCGGACGGCGTCCACGCGGTGGTGGCCGGCCAGCGCGGCGTCGCGGTCGACGGCGACCGACAGCTGGCCCAGGGCCACCTCGGGTCCCTGGACCATGGCCACCGCGACGACGCGGTTGAGGGTGACCATCGGGCCGGGTGCGAGGGCGGCGAGCAGCTCGTAGAGCGCGAGGATCTGGGGCCAGTCGGTCTCGGCGGCGCTGGGAGCCTCGTCGTGCACGGCGGCGATCGCGGCCTGGAGCTGGAAGGGCCCGGGCGGCGCGGTCGCGAGCGTCTCGGTGATCAGCGCGACGCCCTCGTCGATCGCGGCGCGGTCCCAGCGGCCGCGGTCCTGCTCGGCGAGGGGCACCAGCGCCCCGTCCGGGCGGGTCCGGGCGGGGCGGCGGGCGTCGGTGAGCAGCATCAGCGCGAGGAGCCCCGCGGTCTCCCCGTCGTCGGGGACGGCGGCGTGGAGCTGGCGGGCCAGGCGCACGGCCTCGGCGGCGAGCTCCGGGCGGTGCAGCGCAGGGCCCGAGCTGGCCGTGTGGCCCTCGTTGAAGATCAGGTAGAGCACGTGGAGCACCGCGGGCAGGCGGTGGGCGCGCTCCTCGGCGGTGGGCTCGTGGAAGCGGGCGCCGGCGGCCCGGATGCGCGCCTTGGCCCGGCTCACGCGCTGCGCCACGGTCGCCTCGGGCACCAGCAGCGCCCGCCCGATCTCGGCGCTGCTCAGCCCGCCGACGGCGCGCAGCGTCAGCGCCACCTGGGCCGAGGGGCTCAGGGTCGGGTGGCAGCAGAGCAGCAGCAGGGCGAGCGTGTCGTCCTGCGCCGGGGCCGGGTCCGGCGCCTCGGCCCGCGGGCCGGCCAGCAGGGCGTCGTCGGTCTCGCGCCGGCGGCGGGCGGCCTCCTGGCGCCAGGTGTCGACCAGGCGGCGGGACGCGGCGGTGATCAGCCAGCCGGTGGGGTTCGCGGGCAGCCCCTGCTCGCTCCACGTGGTGGACGCGGCGAGCAGGGCCTCCTGGACCGCGTCCTCGCACTCGTCGAAGCGGCCGTGGCGGCGCGTGAGCACCCCGAGGACCTGCGGCGCCAGGTCGCGCAGGGCCGTCTCCAACGCCCGCTCCCCCATCAGGTGTCCCAGCTGCTCATGTCCAGCACCGGGCGCACCTCCGCCAGCCCCCACACCGCGTCGGGCACCCGCGCCGCGATCTCGAGCGCGCGCTCCTCGGAGTCGCAGTCGACGAGGTAGAAGCCCGCGAGGTGCTCCTTGGCCTCGGCGAACGGCCCGTCGCTGACCACCGGCCGGGCCCCGGCGGTGTCGACCCGCTTGGCCCGGACCGGGTCGGCGAGCCCCTCGGATGCCAGCAGCTCGCCGGACGCCGCCAGGTCGGCGGAGAGGGCGAAGTGCCCGCGGCCGAAGTCCTCCCGCTGCTGGTCGGTCAGCCCCTCCCAGCGCTCGGTGAAGTGCGGGTTGCTCAGGACCAGGATCAGGTACTTCACGGCGGCCTCCGGAGGGTCTCGGCACATCTTCTCCACGAGGGTGTCGAGACGGCGCCCTCGGTCTCGACACCCCGGTGAACCCGAGACACCACGGGCCACCCCAGGGAGCCACGTCATGACCACCACGCAGTCCGCGCCCGACGTCACCGCCGTCCGCGAGGTCCTCGCCGAGTACGTCGCCGCCCACGCCGCCCGTGACGCCGAACGCATCCTCGCGTGCTTCACCGACGACGCCGTCCGCTACACGCTCGCCCCGCCGCTGGCGCAGGAGCCCGGCTCGCCGTACGGCAGCGTCGAGGGCCTCGGTGTCTGGCTGTCCACCTTCGACGGCCCGGTCGTGCTCCACCACCGGGACCCGGCGGTCGTCGTCGGGGCGGACGTGGCGTTCGTCCACACGCTGACCTCGATGACCGCGACCCCGGCCGGCGCCGCCGAGCCCTTCACGCTCTGGTTCCGGTCGACCTTCGGGCTGCGCCGGATCGACGGCGCCTGGCGGCTCGTCCACCAGCACGACTCGACGCCGTTCCACATGGACGGCAGCTTCCGCGCCGCCACCGACCTCGAGCCCTGACCGATGACCACCGACCGGGGCGGCCCGCTCGCCGCCGCCCGCGTGATCGCCAAGCTGCCCGCCCAGGACCTCGACCGGGCCCGCGCCTTCTACCGCGACCAGCTGGGCCTCGAGCCCGTCGAGGAGCGGACCGGAGGCCTGCGCTACTGCTGCGCGGAGGGCGAGTTCCACGTCTTCCGGTCGTCCGGGGCCCCGTCCGGCACGGCGACCCAGATGGGCTTCGAGGTCGACGACCTCGACGCCACCGTGGCGGAGCTGCGCCGGCGGGGCGTCGTCTTCGAGACCGTCGAGAGCCGCCCCGGCTTCCGGGCGGCCGGCGGTGTCGTCGAGGTCGACGACAACTACCCCAGCAAGGGGACCGGAGAGCGCGGGGCGTTCTTCCGCGACAGCGAGGGCAACGTCCTGGGCCTCGGGCAGGCGGTGCGGGTGAGCGCGGTGTAACGCGTACGCCCTAGTGGTCGAACCTGGGAGGAGTTCGCGCCGACGGTAGCGGGGGGTGGGTCGTGCAGGAGACGTTCGGGCCGTACCGGCTCGAGGCCCTGCTGGGGCGCGGCGGGATGGGCGAGGTCTTCCGCGCCACCGACACCCGCAAGAAGGATCGTCTGGTGGCCCTCAAGCGGATGCCGGCCGACTTCACCGACCCGGAGTTCGAGGAACGGTTCCGCCGCGAGGCCCACGCCGCAGCGGGTCTGCGCAGCCCGCACATCATCCCGATCCACGACTACGGCGAGATCGACGGCCGGTTGTTCCTGGACATGGCCCTCGTCGAGGGGCGCGACCTCGCGCGGGTCCTCGCCGACGCCGGCCCGCTCAGCCCCCAGCGAGCGATCGGTGTCGTCGCGCAGACCGCCAGCGCGCTCGACACCGCCCACCGGGCCGGGCTGATCCACCGCGACGTCAAGCCGTCGAACATCCTGCTCGTCGATTCCGACATCGATGAGGACGCCGACTTCGTCTACCTCGTCGACTTCGGCATCGCCCGCGACACGGCCTCGACGGGCCTGACCTCGACGGGTCTCACCGTCGGGACCATGACCTACATGGCTCCTGAGCGCTTCGTCGATCCCCGGCGGTCCGACGCCCGGGTCGACGTCTACGCGTTGGGCTGCGTCCTCTACGAGGCGCTCACCGGCCGGCCGCCCTTCCCCGGCGACGACGTGCCCCACCTCATGTACTGCCACCTCAGCGCTCCCCCACCCGCGCCCTCCCGAGCCCGCCCCGACCTGCCGACCGAGCTCGACGACGTGATCGCCCGCGCGATGGCCAAGGACCCGGGCGATCGGTACGCCACCGCCGGCGAGCTCGCCCGCCACGGTCGTCGTGTCCTCACCGCCGGGCCCACGCCGGAGTCCGCTCGTCCCACCTCGGTGGGCCCGCCCTCGGGCGAGCGGCCGCCGGCTTCCGGGCCGGTGCGGCCGCCCTCACCGCCGCCGACCGCGGTGCCGTCGAGGCCCGTCTCTTCCGGCGGTGACGAGCCCGCGCGGCGTCGACCCGGCAGCACCGCAGCCGCGATCGCCGACGCCGCCGTGCTCGTCGCCCTGCTCGTGCCGCTGCTCAACTCGGTGTTCACCGTCCTGACCTATTCGGATCAGGTGACCGACTACGTCGCTCTGTGGGTCGCGAGCACCACGGGCCTGGTCCTCGCGGGGCTCCTCCGCGCCGCGGGTGCCTCGCGGTCCTGGCGGTCGGTCGGCATCGCTGCGGTGGGCGGCCGCCTGGGCGGCGCCCTGGTCGTCGACGTCCGAGGTGGCCTGGTGCTCGTGGCCGGGGTGGTCCTCCTGGTGACGGTGCTCGTCTCGTGCGTGCTCGCCCTGGTCGCCCGTGGTGGCGACCGCCGACTGGCCATGGCGGGAGACATCACGGCGGCCGCGATGGTCTCCGTCACGGCCGCCGTCACGTTCCCGCTCCTCCCGGCCGGGTACTCCGTGGTGCCGGTCGTCGTGGGCCTGGTCGTCGGCCTGCTGGTCGGGGTTTTGCGGATGTTCCCGGCACGTGCGGTCCTGCCGGTGGCCCTCCTCGCGCCCGCAGCGCTCGGGGCGGTCGGCGTGTACCTGTCCAGGATCGACTACTTCGTCGAACGCTTCCCGGAGGCCAGTACACCGGTCGTCGTGCAGAACGTCGTCATCAGTCTCCCGGCCGCCGTCTCCGTCGCCGCCGTCGTCGTCTTCGCGTTCCGCGCGCGCCGGGTGGTCGCCGAGACACCGATGACCCGAGTCGTGACGGCCTCGCCGTAGATTCCGCGGCTCGACCCGACCGCCCGGTCGCCGACAGCGCCCTCAGTGCTGCGGTGGCAGCACGTGCTCCCCGCTCTTGTCCGTCGACAGCGACAGCGACGAGATGTAGCCGCCCTTCGCGCTGGCGAGCATGTCGGGGCGCTCGAAGTCCTGGCCCGAGACCTGGTCGTGGTAGAGCGTCGCCGACGGGTTGCCGTCGGCGTCGACGTAGGGCTCGTCGATGCCGTCGTCGGTGCGCCGCAGGTAGTACCGGCCGCGGGTGGCCACGGCGATGAGCGGGGTCAGCACGAGGGCCACGACGATGGCGACGATCGTCGAGTACGAGGACAGGAACTCCCCGAGCAGCCCGAAGTACGCCGCGATCGACAGCAGCGACGCCGCCAGGAACGAGCCGACGCCGACCGGGTTCCAGGCGTGCAGCATCCCGCGGCGGAACTCCGGGCGCTTCGGCGAGAGCCCGAGCACGTACTTGTTGATCCCGATGTCGGTCGCGACGGTCACGACCCAGGCGATCGCGCAGTTCGAGTAGAAGCCCAGGAGGCCGTTGAGGAAGCTGAACATGTCCGCCTCCATGAGGACCAGCGCGATCCCGAGGTTGACGAACAGGAACGTGATCCGGCCCGGGTACGTGCCGGTGACGCGGGTGAAGGCGTTGGTCCAGGCCAGCGAGCCCGAGTAGGCGTTGGTGACGTTGATCTTGACCTGGGAGAGGACGACGAGCAGCAGGGCCAGCGGGACCACGAGCCAGGCCGGGAAGATCGCCCCGAGCGCGCGGTCGAACTGCTCGATGGGCTCGACGGCCGCCGCGGCGCCGACGTCGGCGAGGATCAGCACGGCGAGAAAGACCCCGATGATCTGCTTGATCGCGCCGAACACCACCCAGCCCGGCCCCCCGAGCACCACCGCGGTCCACCATTGGCGCCGGTTCTCCGCGGTCTTGGGCGGCATGAAGCGCAGGTAGTCGATCTGCTCGCCGATCTGCGCCATGAGCGCGAGCGAGACGCCCGCCCCGAGCATGATCGAGGCCGGGTTCACCCCCGCGCCGTCCGTGCCGGGGTGGTCGAGGAAGCGGCCCACCGACGACGGGTCGGCGACGACGAGGAACACGAGCGGCGCGACGATGAGGAGCACCCACAGCGGGTTCGTCCAGGTCTGGAGCTTGGTCAACGCCTTCATCCCGTAGACGACGAGCGGCAGGATGATCAGCGTCGAGATCAGGTAGCCGATCCACAGCGGGATCGACAGCGCGTACCGCAGCCCCTGGGCCATGATCGAGCCCTCGAGCGCGAAGAAGATGAACGTGAAGCTCGCGAAGATCACCGCGGTGATCACCGAGCCGAAGTAGCCGAAGCCCGAGCCGCGGGTGACGAGGTCGAGGTCGAGGTTGTAGCGGGCGCCGTAGTAGGCCAGCGGGAAGCCGCTCACGAAGATGACGACGGCGGCCACGCCGATCGCCCACAGGGCGTTGCCGGTGCCGTGCTGCAGGCCGATGCCGGCGCCGATGGAGAAGTCGGCCATGTAGGCCATGCCGCCCAGCGCGGAGCCGCCGACGACGAAGGGCGTCCAGCGCCGGTAGCTGCGTGGGGCGAAGCGGAGTGTGTAGTCCTCGAGGCTCTCCCGCGTGGCGGCGTCGGCGGGCGTCGCGACGCCGGGCGTGGCGGATTCGGTGCTCATGGCGGCTCCGCGTGTGGGGCGTGTGTGGTCGCCACGAACGCTGCGGGGTCCTCGTGACCTGCGTGTGACGGCGCCGCTACGGCTGCGAGGGGTTGCGTGACCGTCCCGCCACGACACCGGATCGTCATGCGTGTCGTCGCGACGCAACACCGCGGACCCGGCCCCGCAACAGGCGCCGCCTTGACTCCTCGACGACTCACACACCGGTGTGGGGCGCGTCTAGGGTTCCGTCTGCGCGACGCAGAGCTGGTCCGAGAGATGCAGGTGGCGGGCCGACCGCCGCTCCACGGCGGGACAAAAGCCCGGGAGATGACCGAAGACCCGGTCGTCCCGCGACGGCCGGCCTCCCCGGGAGTCGCCCGTGCTGCTCGCCCCGACCCTCCCCGCCCCACACGGCGGGTCGCCACGCCGGAGCCCCCGGCACGGCCCCGAGGCCGCCCGCGCCGTCGAGATCGAGCGGACCCTGCCCACCACGGCGCGCGACGCCGAGATCGCCCGTGGTCTGGAGATGGGCCTGCCGGGCGCCGGCTCGATCGTCGACCGCACCATCCCGACCTTCTCGCGGGGCGAGCTGCCGCACTTCGCCGGCATCCCGACGTTCATGAAGGCGCCGTTCGTCGAGGACGTGCGCCGCTGCGGCGAGTACGACGTCGCGATCGTCGGCGCACCGTTCGACGGCGGCACCACCTACCGGCCGGGCACCCGGTTCGGGCCGAAGGGCATCCGCGACATCTCGCTGCTCTACGGCAGCTACTCGTTCGAGCTCGGCGTCGACCTGCGCGAGTCGATCACGATGTGCGACGTCGGCGACATCTTCACGATCCCGGCGAACATCGAGAAGACCTTCGACCAGATCACCAAGGCCGTCAGCCACGTCTACGCGAGCGGCGCGTTCCCGGTGGTCCTCGGCGGCGACCACTCCATCGGCTACCCGACCAGCCGCGGGGTCGCGGAGAACCTCGGCGACGGCAAGCTCGGGATCATCCACTTCGACCGCCACGTCGACACCCAGGAGACCGACCTCGACGAGCGGATGCACACGACGCCGTGGTTCCACGCCACCGACCTGCCGAACGTCCCGCCCGAGAACCTCGTCCAGATCGGCATCGGCGGCTGGCAGGCCCCGCGACCGGGCGTCGAGGTGGGCCGGGAACGCGGCACGACGATCATGACGGTCACCGACTGCGTCGAGATGGGCATCGAGGCCGCCGCCGAGCGGGCGCTCGAGGTGGCCTGGGACGGTACCGACGCGGTGTGGCTGTCCTTCGACGTCGACTGCCTCGACGCCGCCTTCGTTGCCGGCACCGGCTGGCCCGAGCCCGGCGGCTTCCTGCCCCGCGAGGTCCTCAAGTTCATCCAGCTCATCGCCGACGCCCGGCCGCTGGCGGGCATCGAGATCGTCGAGTGCTCGCCGCCCTATGACAACGCCGAGATCACCGCGCTCATCGCGTGCCGGGTCATCTGCGACACGCTCGGCTGCCTCGTCCGCTCCGGGCACCTCCCGACGGGGCGGGCGTCGTGATCATCATCGGGGTCGGCGTCGGCGTCCTGCTGGTGGTCGCCGTCGGGCTCTGGTTCGCCCGCCGGGTGGACGGCGACTCGACCAACTTCCTCGTGGCCGGCCGGTCGCTGGCGCTGCCGCTGTCGGCGGCCGGGCTGATGGGCCAGGCCGTCGACTCCAACGCGACGCTCGGCAACATGGACCTGACCTCGTCGCTCGGGTTCTGGGCCGGGGCCTCGCTGCCGCTCGGGCTCTCCCTGTGCCTGCTGCTCACCGGGCTGCTGTTCGCGGCCCGGATGAACGCGATGAGCCTGTTCACGCTCCCCGACTTCTACCGCCAGATCTACGGGCGCGGCGTCGAGGTGGTCGCCTCGGTCCTGATGATCGCGAGCTTCTGCATCCTGCTCGCGGGCAATCTCGTCGCCGGTGGTTTCCTCTTCGAGCGCTTCCTCGGCACGTCGTACACCGTGGGCGTCCTGCTCATCGTCGTCGTCGTGCTGGCCTACACGCTGACCGGCGGGATGTTCTCCGACGCGTACACCGCGCTCGTCCAGATGGTCATCACGGTGATCGGCTCGGTGTCCCTGCTCGTCTGGGTGGGCGCCACCTACGGGCTGTCCACACCCGACGGGATGGGCCCGTTCGACCTCGAGCAGCTCACCTCGGCGAGCGCCGGCGCTCCGATCAACTGGGCGACGCTGATCTCGCTCGGCATCGGCGACATCGTGGCCATCGACTTCATGCAGCGGATCTTCTCGGCGCGCTCCCCGTCGGTGGCTCGCCGCGCCTGCTTCACCGGGGCGGCGCTGACGGCCGCGGTGGGCGTGGTCTACGCGCTGGTGGCGCTCGCGATCGTGCCGGTGCTGGGCCCGGACGCGCCGCCACCGGTGCTGTTCACGCTGCTGGAGGGCTCCGCGCCGGCGTGGCTGGCGATCCTCGTGCTCTCGGCCATCGTGGCCGCGTCCTGCTCGACGGCGAACGGCGTCGTCCTCGGCACCGCGTCGGTCGCGGTGCGCAACATCCAGGGCCTGCGCGACCCGTCGATCGGCACCGGACCCTCCGGCACCGACCCCCTGCTGCGGGCCGTGCGGTGGACGATGCTGCCGGTGGTCGCCGTGGCGATCCTGTTCGCGCTCCAAGTGCCCCAGACCGGCATCCTGCTGACGCTCGCGTTCGACCTGCTCCTGGCGTGCCTGCTCGTCCCGTTCGTGGCCGGGCACTGGTGGCCCCGCCGGGCGACGCGGGAGGCGGCGATCGCGGCCGTCGTCCTCGGGCTCGTCGTGCGCCTGACGCTGTTCGCGCTGACGCCGACGATCTTCGGGGCGGAGAACACGCTGCTCTACATCCCGAACACGCTCGTCGGCCCCGGTTTCGACGGCTACCCGACGTTCCTCGGCTTCGCGGCGTCGATCCTGGCGTTCGTTGTCGTCGCCCTCCTGCGCCCGCCCCGCGAGGCGGCCGTGCTCACCCGCCGGGACGACCTGGCCCCCACGGCGGCGACGCCGTGAAGACCAGGACGCGCCCGTCCCCCGCAACCCCCGGCGCCCGGCGTGCCGGGCCCGCAGTCGAGTCGGAGGTGCTCCGTGCTGTTGTCACCCCACGAGCAGGAGAAGCTGCTGGTGCACGTGGCCGCCGGGCTCGCCCGGGAACGGCGGGGCCGTGGGCTGCGCCTCAACCACCCCGAGGCCGTCGCCCTGCTGACCTCCTGGATCGTCGAGGGCGCCCGTGACGGGCGCAGCGTCGCCGACCTCATGAGCGAGGGGCAGCACGTGCTCACCCGCGACGACGTCATGGACGGCGTGCCCGAGATGGTCCCGACCGTCGCGGTGGAGGCCACCTTCCCCGACGGGACGAAGCTCGTCACCGTCCACGACCCGATCTCGTGAGACCCGGCGAGATCGTGCCCGGGGACGGCGACGTCCGCTGGGGCGAGGGCACCGAGACCGTCACCCTCCTCGTGGCCAACACCGGCGACCGGCCGATCCAGGTCGGCTCGCACGTCCACTTCGCGGCCGCGAACCCCGCGCTGGCGTTCGACCGCGACGCCGCAACCGGGATGCGCCTGGCCGTGCCGGCGGGCACGTCGGTGCGCTTCGAACCGGGGGTGGAGAAGGAGGTCGCCCTCATCGCCCTCGGCGGGACGGGCACGGTGCCGGGCATCCGGCTCGACGTGCCCGACCCCGCGGGTGCCCGCCGCGGGACGGCCGGCTCCGGCTGGAGCGTCACCCGCGAGACCTACGCCGACCTCTTCGGCCCCACCGAGGGCGACCGCGTCCGCCTCGCCGACACCGACCTGGTGATCCGGGTCGAGTCCGACCTCAGTCGCGGCCCGGGCGGCGGCGACGAGGCGGTGTTCGGCGGAGGCAAGGTCATCCGGGAGTCGATGGGGCAGTCGCGTGCTACCCGTGCCGAGGGCGGCCCGGACCTCGTGATCACGGGTGCGCTCGTGCTCGACCACTGGGGCGTCGTCAAGGCCGACGTCGGCGTCCGCGACGGGCGCATCGTCGGGCTCGGGAAGGCCGGCAACCCGGACACGATGCACGGCGTCACGCCCGAGCTCGTCATCGGCCCGTCCACCGAGATCCTCTCGGGCAACGGGCTGATCCTCACGGCGGGCGGCGTCGACTGCCACGTCCACCTCATCAGCCCCCAGCAGCTGCCCGAGGCGCTCGGCTCGGGCGTGACGACGATGGTCGGCGGCGGCACCGGTCCCGCCGAGGGCACCAAGGCCACGACGGTGACGCCGGGCGCGTGGTGGCTCGCGCGGATGTTCGAGGCCCTCGACCCCGTGCCGATCAACTTCGCGCTGCTCGGCAAGGGCAACACCGTGGGCGTCGACGCCCTGCACGAGCAGGTCACCGCCGGCGCCGCGGGGTTCAAGGTGCACGAGGACTGGGGCGCCACCCCCGCCGCGATCGACGCCGCGCTGCGGGTGGCCGACCAGACCGGGGTGCAGGTGGCCCTGCACACCGACACCCTCAACGAGGCCGGCTACGTGGCCGACACCCTCGCCGCGATCGCCGGGCGCGGCATCCACGCGTACCACACCGAGGGTGCCGGGGGCGGGCACGCGCCGGACATCATCACGGTCGCCGGTCAGCCGCACGTGCTGCCCAGCTCGACCAACCCGACGCGGCCGCACACGGTGAACACCGTCGACGAGCACCTCGACATGCTCATGGTCTGCCACCACCTCAATCCCTCGGTGCCCGAGGACCTGGCGTTCGCGGAGTCCCGCATCCGAGCCTCGACGATCGCGGCCGAGGACCTCCTGCACGACCTCGGGGCCATCTCGATGATCGGGTCGGACTCGCAGGCGATGGGCCGCGTCGGCGAGGTCGTGATGCGCACCTGGCAGACCGCGCACGCCGCGAAGACGCGGTGGGGGCGGCTGTCGGGGGACGTCGACGACGACAACCTGCGCGCCCGGCGCTACGTCGCGAAGTACACGATCTGCCCCGCCGTCGCCCACGGGCTGGCCGGGGAGGTCGGCTCCGTGGAGGTCGGCAAGCTCGCGGACCTCGTGCTGTGGGACCCGGCGTTCTTCGGCGTGCGCCCGCAGGTCGTGGTCAAGGGCGGCATGATCGCCTGGGGCCGGATGGGCGACGCCAACGCCTCGATCCCGACGCCGCAGCCCGAGCTGTCCCGCCCGATGTTCGGGGCCTCGGCGCCGGCCGCGGCGGCCACGTCGCTGCACTTCGTGACCGAGCACGCGCTCACCGGCGGGCTGCCCGACCGCGTCGACGTGCGGCGCCGCTTCGTGCCCATCGCCGACACCCGCCGCGTCACGAAGGCCGACCTCCCGCGCAACGACGCCGTCCCCGACATCACCGTCGACCCCGACACGTTCACCGTCCGCGTCGACGGCGAGGTCGTCGATGCCGACCCCGCCCGCGAGCTGCCGATGGCGCAGCGCTACTTCCTGTTCTGATGGACGTGCCGATCGGGTTGCCGCCCGGGCTCCTGCTGCTCGCCGACTCCCGCCTGCCGACCGGGGGCCACGCCCACTCCGCCGGGGTCGAGGAGGCGGTCCGGCAGGGCGACGTCCGCGGCGGCCGGCACGGCGCCGCCGACCTCACGGCCTTCCTCGCCGCCCGCGTCCCGACCGCCGGCCTGGTGACGGCGTCGTTCGCCGCCGGGGCGTGCGCGCTGGTGCACGACCGACGGCCGACGAGCTGGGCGCGGTGGGAGGCCGCACTCGACGCTCGGACCCCGGTCGCCGCGCTGCGCGCCGTGTCGCGGGGGCAGGGGCGGGCGATGCTGCGGACGGTGCGCGCCGTGTGGCCCGACGCGTTGATCGAGGGACTCGACGAACGCCCGCACCAGGCCCTCGTGCTCGGGATCGCCGCGGCGGCGGCCGGTGGCGACGCCGGGCACGCGGCCGCGCTGGCCGTGCACCACCTCATCGGCCAGACCACGTCGGCCGCGGTGCGCCTCCTGGGCCTCGACCCGCTGGCCCTGGCCGGGGTCCACGCCCGCGCGCTGGAGGCCGGCGCGCCGACGATCGCCGAGGCCGCCCGCCGCGGGGCCGAGGCGGCCGCCGCCGACGATCCCGACCAGCTGCCCGCCGCGACCACCCCGCGTCCCGAGGTGCTCGCCGTCGTCCACGCCCGAGCCGAGGGAGCCCTCTTTGCGTCATGAGCTGCACGACACCGACCTCTCCGGCGGGGCCGTCGACGTGCCCCACCGCCACGACCACGCGGTCCGGATCGGCATCGGGGGCCCCGTCGGCTGCGGCAAGACCGCCCTGCTCGGCGCGCTGTGCCGGGCGCTGCGCGACGAGTTCTCGCTCGCCGTCGTCACCAACGACATCTACACCACCGAGGACGCCGACTTCCTGCGCCGCGAGGCGGTGCTGGACGCCGACCGGATCGTCGCCGTGCGCACCGGGTGCTGCCCGCACACCGCGATCCGCGACGACATCACCGCCAACCTCGACGCCGTCGAGGACCTCACGGCCCGTTTCGACCCCGATCTCGTCCTCGTCGAGTCCGGCGGGGACAACCTCACGGCCACCTTCAGCTACGGCCTCGTCGACCGGCAGATCTTCGTGCTGGACACCGCCGGGGGCGACGACGTCCCGCGCAAGGGCGGGCCGGGCGTGGCCGGCGCCGACCTCCTGGTGATCAACAAGGTGGACCTCGCCCCGCTCGTCGGCGCCGACGTGGACCGCATGGCCGCCGATGCCGCCCGCGTCCGTGAGGGTCGCCCCACCCTGCTGACCTCGGTGCGCACCGAGCCGGCGATCACGGAGGTGGCCGACTGGGTCCGCGCCCGCGTCGCCGCACGGGCCCCCACGGGATGACCCCCGCCCGGCTCGCGGTGCACGCGGGACGCGTCACATGGACCTCGCGACCGCCGGTGGTGCTGCGCCGGACCGGCGCCACCCGCGTCCACCTCGTGCAGGTCGGCGGCGGCCCGCTCGGCGGCGACGCGCTCGGCCTCGACGTCGAGGTCGGCCCGGGCCAGTACCTGGAGCTGTGCAGCGCCGCCGCCACCGTCGTGCAGCCCGGCCGCGTGCCGGGATCGGCGGCGACCTTCGCCGTCACCGCGCGGGTGGCGCCCGGCGGGGCTCTGTGGTGGCGACCCGAACCGACGATCGTCACCGACGGCGCGGTGTGGGACGTGCGCCTCCGTCTCGAGCTGGCCGCCGGCGCCGCGGCCACGGTGACCGAGCAGCTGGTCCTGGGCCGCGCCGGCCAGCGCGGCGGGCGGGTCGACAGCTCGCTCGACGTGCGCGTCGACCAGCAGCCGCTGCTGGTGACGACGACCCGGCTCGACGGTGCCGACCCGGCCCTCGCCGGCCCCGGCGGCACCGCCGGCGCGTCGTCCGTGGGCACGGTCCTGCGCGCCGGGGAGGGCGCGGAGGAAGACGGGGAGGACGGCGGGGTGGACGCAGGGGCCGCCTGGGCCCGCACCCCGCTCGCCGGCCCGGGCAGCCTGCTCTCCGCCGTCGGCACGCCCCGCGCCGTCGCCGACGTCCTGAGGAGCCGGTGCCCGATCCCGGCCCGCACCTGCGCCTGACGGGCTCAGCGGCGTCGCTGACGCACGCCGAGCACGATCAGCGCGACGAGGGACAGGACGGCGAACACCACCGAGGCGGCGAGGGCCGCGACGGCGAGGACCCGCAGGTCCGGGCGCGTCTCCGCTCCCGGGAACGACAGCAGGATGCCCACGACGGCGCACACGTTCGCGACGGCCCCGAACCCGTACCCGCGGCGCTCGTCCTCACGGATCCACCGCGTCCACGCCATCCTCTGGCCACCCCCGCGCACCGGCACTGCTGGTGGGGGGACGACGGCGACGGAGAGCGGGAGACCACGACCCGGCGGCGCCCACCTGCACCGCCTCGTCGAGGCCGATGCGGCTGCGGTGCCGTCGTGCGGAGATCGTACGGGGAGCGCGGCTCAGTCACCCGCCCGACGGATCGCCGACCGTCTCGTCGAGCAGGTCCACCACCGCCCGCCAGGCCCGGGCGGTGTGGGCGGGGTGGTGCCCCACCCCGGGCACCGTGGCCGTCACGTGGGTGGTGCCCCCGGCCGGGGAACCGTCGGGGTGGGTCGGCGCGGCCCAGAACGCGTGCTGGGCCCCGCCGTAGACGTGGACGCGCCAGTCGACCCCGGCGTCCTGCAGCGCCGCCGTGAACGCCAGCACCTGGTCGGGCATGCACAGCGGGTCCTCCGAGCCCGTGGCCAGCAGGAACGTGGCGCCGACCCCGGCCCAGTCCTCCGCTTGGGTGGGCGGTAGGCCGGGGTGGACGACGGCGACGCCGCAGAACGGCACCCCGGCACGGGCGAGCTCGAGCACGATCGATCCGCCCGCGCCGTACCCGAGGGCGGCGAGGCGGCCCGGGTCGGCACCGGGCTCGGCGAGCAGCACGTCGAGCGCGGCCTGGCCGACGGCCCGCATCCGGTCAGCGTCGCCGATCAGGGGCAGGACTCGCGCCAGCATCTCCTCCGGGGCCCCGCCGAACCACCGGCCGCCGAGGTAGTCCATCGCCAGGGCCAGGTAGCCGCGCTCGGCGAGGTGGTCGGCGCGGCGGCGCTGGAAGTCGTCGAGACCGATGCCGTCGTGCGCGACGAGCACCGTGGGCCACGGACCCTCGCCGTCCGGCCGGGCCAGGTGGCCGACCATCACCAGACCGTCGGCGTCGTAGGTGACCTCGCGCGTCGCGACCATGCGCCGGACGCTAGCCAGCGCGGCGCCCTCCGAGGCGGCGGTTCGCTGTCGGCCGAACACATGGCTACCTGACTGACGGGACAGTCAGGTCTTGCGATAGCAGCAAGCCCGGCCGTACGTTCCCGGTCATGGCGGACGACGAGGTGCGCGAGCGGGCGCGCCGAGCCCTCGACGCCGTGGGGAGCACCCGCCGCGAGCTCGCCGCCGCGATCGGGATCGACGAGACCAAGCTGTCGAAGTCGCTCTCCGGCCGCCGCCGCTTCACCCCGGCGGAGCTGTCCGCGATCGCCGAGCGCGCGGGCGTCGAGCTCGACTGGCTGCTGCGCGGCGCGGGCGCTCCCCCGGTCACCGCCCGGACCGACCTCCTCGAGCCTCCCCGCCCCGAGCCCGACGACGCCCGCAAGCGGATCCTCGACGCCGCGTGGACGCTCATCGCCGCGCACGGCTATCACCGGGTGCGGATCGCCGACGTGGCCGAGGCCGCGGGCACGAGCAGCGCCGCCGTGCACTACCACTTCGACGGCAAGGAGGCCCTGCTCGACGAGGCCCTGCGCCACAACGTCGAGCTGGCGCACGACCGGCAGGCGACCACGCTGGCCGCCCTCCCCGACCCCGGCGCGAGGCTGCTGCGGCTCCTCGATCTCCAGATGCCCGAGGGCCCGGTCCTGGAGCCGGAGTGGTCCATCTGGATGCAGGTCTGGAGCGAGGCCGTCACCGAGCCGCGCCACCGGCCCCTCTACGCCCGCGGCCAGGACCGCTGGTTCCGGACCGTGCTCATGACCCTCGAGAGCGGCGCCCGGGCCGGGGTGTTCCGCGACGGCGACCAGACCGTGCGGGCGCGCCAGCTCACCGCCCTCGTCGACGGCCTCGGGGTCGGCGTGATGACCGGCGCCTCCACCCCCGCGGACATGCGCGCCGCCCTGCACGATTTCGTCGACCGCTGCGTCAGGAAGGACGCCCCGTGAGAACCGTGAACCGCCACGTCGTGATCACCGCCGCGCTGACCGGCGCCGCCGACTCCGTGTCGAAGAGCCCGCACGTGCCCGTCACGCCGCAGCAGATCGCCGACGACGCGATCGCCGCCGCCCGGGCCGGCGCGGCGGTCGTGCACGTCCACGTGCGTCACCCCGAGACCGGCATCCGTTCCCGGGACGTCGCCCTCTACCGCAAGGCCGCGGGACTCATCCGCGCCGCCGACGTCGACGTCGTCCTCAACCTGACCGCCGGGATGGGCGGCGACCTCGTGGTCGACGAGGAGGACCCGCTCAAGCCCGTCGACGGCACCGACCTGGTCAGCCAGCACGACCGGATGCCGCACGTCGAGGAGCTCCGTCCGGACATCGCGACGCTGGACTGCGGGTCGTACAACTTCGGCGACGGCCAGGCCCTCTACGTCTCGACGACCGCAATGCTGCGCGCCGGCGCCAAGCGCTTCCAGGAGCTCGGGGTCAAGCCCGAGCTGGAGGTCTTCGACACCGGGCAGCTGTGGTTCGCCCAGGTCCTGCACGAGGAGGGCCTCGTCGACGACCCGCCGCTGGTGCAGCTGTGCATGGGGGTCCCCTACGGCGCGCCCGCCCACTCGGGGCTGCTCCAGACGATGGTCGAGATGCTGCCCGCCGACGCCCAGTTCACGTCCTTCGCGCTCGGCCGCGACCAGCTGCCGTGGGTGGCGCAGTCGGTGCTGCTCGGTGGCCACGCCCGCGTCGGGCTCGAGGACAACCTCTACCTCGCGCGCGGGGTGAAGGCCACGAACGCCCAGCTCGTCGAGCGCGCGGTCACGATCGTCGAGTCCCTCGGCGCCGAGGTGGCGACCGCGGACCAGGCCCGCGAGATCTTCGGCCTGCGGAGCGCGCGGTGAGCGGCACCGTCGCGTGCGTCGGCGCCGGGGTCATCGGCGGCGGGTGGGCCGCGTACTTCCTCGCCCGCGGCTTCGACGTCGTCGCCTGGGACCCCGCCCCGGACGCCGAGGCCCGCCTGCGCCGCACCGTGGACGCCGCCTGGCCCGCCCTCACCGAGCTGGGGCTCGACGCCGGCGCCGACCGGTCGCGGCTGCGCGTGGCGGACTCGCTGACCGAGGCCTGCGCGGGAGCCGCGTTCGTCCAGGAGTCCGCGCCGGAGGACCTGGACCTCAAGCGCGGCCTGCTCGCCGACCTCGTCGAGGCGACCGGCGACGACGTCGTCGTCGCGTCCTCCACCTCCGGCTTCCCGATGTCCGACATGGCCACCGAGGCGCGCGACCCCCGCCGCCTCGTCGTCGGGCACCCCTTCAACCCGCCGTACCTCATCCCGCTGGTCGAGGTGGTCGGCGGCGAGGGGACCGCGCCCGAGGTCGTCGCCCGCGCCGCGGACTTCTACCGGGCCATCGGCAAGTCGGTGATCGAGATGGACCGCGAGGTCCCCGGCTTCGTCGCCAACCGCCTGCAGGAGGCGCTCTGGCGCGAAGCCCTGCACATGGTCGCCAACGGCGACGCGACCGTCGACCAGATCGACGCGTCGATCACCGAGGGACCCGGACTGCGCTGGCCGATCCACGGCCCCTGCCTGACCTTCCACCTCGCCGGCGGCGAAGGCGGCATGGCCCACATGCTCGACCACTTCGGACCCTCCCTGCTCGCCCCCTGGACGAGGCTCGACGCGCCCGACCTGACGCCCGAGCTGCGGGCGGCGGTGGTCGCCGGCACCGCCGCCGAGGCAGGAGCGCGGGAGTTCGCCGACCTCGTGGCCGAGCGGGACCGGGCCGTCATCGCCGTCCGCCGCGCGGTCGAGACCGCGCGGTCCGCGACGTCGGTCCCGCTCCCCGCCTCAGCTCCAGGGGAAGGGTGAGTGGCTGGTCGGGTGCAGCTCGCCGCGCTCGTAGCGCGCGAGGCGGAAGGGCTCGAGCAGCTCCTGGGGCTCGCCGAGCAGCTCGCGGGCCACGAGGGCGCCCACGCCGATCATCTTGTAGCCGTGGTTCGAGTCCGCGATGACGTAGGCGTTGCCGCGGAACGTGTCGAACACCGGGAAGCTGTCCGGGGTGAAGGCCCCGATCCCGCCCGAGGGCTCCTGGCGGTAGACGTCCCGGCGTCCCTCGAAGCGCTTGTGGCAGGCGGCCAGCGCCGAGGTCCACATGCGGACGAAGGCGTCGCCGACGACGAACTCCGGGCTCGCGGTGCCGTAGGGGTCGACGGCGACGGTGTCGGCCGGGCGCCCGATCGGCTCGGGCGACGCGCCGCCCTGCACGCCGCCGAAGTGGAAGTCCGGCTTGTAGTAGATGCCCCAGATCTCGTCGGTGATCAGCTCGCCGTCGACGTCGTCGTAGAGGGGCGCGTCGGAGTCGACGTGGATCACCGGGGGGAGCTCCCCGCGGTTGTCCGTGAACTCCTGGGGGTCGACGTCGAGGATCCCCTCCTGCAGCGCCCAGTAGGTCCACATCGGCGCGTCCGGGATGACCCGACCGTCGGGCGTGCGCACGGTGACGGTCTCCGGCAGGTCGAGCATCGCCCAGAGGTCGCGCACCCACGGGCCGGCCGCGGCGACCACGTGCTCGCACGCGATCGCGCCGGCGTCGGTCTCGACCGCGGCGACCCGGCCGTCCTCGAGCCGCATCCCGGTGACGGTCACGCCGGTCGCGATGGTCACGCCGGCGGCGCGCACCTTGTCCGCCAGGCCGCGCAGCGAGGCCACGTTGTTGGCGTAGCCGCCGCGCTTCTCGTGGAGGATCACCGAGACGCCGGGCGCCTGCCAGTCCGAGAACATCTCGCGCATGTAGGCCCCGCACGCCTCGACGCCCTCCACGAGCACCGAGTCGTAGCCGATCGCCCGCTGCTCGGCGTGGATCTGCACCACGTCGTCGCGCATCGCGTCGGGAGCCGCCTGGATGTAGCCGACCCCGTGGTACGAGAACGCCTCCGGGTCGGACTCCCACACGTCCACCGAGTGCGCCATGAGCCGGCGCATCGCGGGCTGGAAGTAGTTGTTGCGGATCACCCCGCACGCCACCCCAGAGGCGCCCGCCCCGATGCCGGTCTTGTCGACGACCAGGACGTCGCCGCCGTCGCCCAGACCGCGCTCGCGCAGCTCGGTGGCGAGGTGCCACGCGGAGGACAGGCCGTGGATGCCGGCGCCGACGATCACGTACCGGGCTCTCGGAGGAACGTTCACTGCTCTCACCTGTTCGATGGACGGGATGGGTGTGGCTGTCACGCGAAGGAGGCGACGGGCGCGCCGAAGACGCCCTCGTCGGGGACCACGCCGAGACCGGGTCCGGTCGGCACCGTGATGCGTCCCTTCTCGACCCGGACCGGGTTCGTGGAGTCGTCGTGGCCGTCCATGAACGGCTCGGCCAGCCAGACGCCCTCGAGCAGGCGCGGGTGGACCGTCGCCCCGATGTGGGCGCAGGCGGCCGCGATGATGTCGCCACCCCAGGAGTCGTCGCAGGTGTGCGGCAGGGAGCGTGCCTCGCAGAGGTCCCGCACGGTGGCCATCGCACCGAGACCGCCGAGGCGCGTGACCTTCAGACCGAACCCGTCGCAAATCCCGAGCGAGATCGCCCGGAGCACGTGGCCCACGGATTCGGTGTTCTCGTCGAGGTAGACCGCGTGGTGAAGCTGCCCGCGGATCGCGGCGATCTCCTCCAGGGTGTTGCAGGGCTGCTCGAGGACGAGGGGGACGTCGGCGCACTCCCGGCTGAGCCGCAGGGCGTCCCGGGTGGTCAGTGCTCGGTTGGCGTCGACGGCCAGACGGGTGCAGCCCGTCGCCTCCCACACCTTCCGGACCGTCTCGATGTCGACGTCGACCGGCCGCCCGCCGATCTTGACCTGAAGCGCGGGGTAGCCCTCGGCGATCTTCTCCGCAGCGGTCCGGGCGACGTCGTCCGGCTCGCCGACGACGAGCGACCAGTAGGAGTCGACCCGGTCGCTCGCCGCGCCACCCAGGAGGTCGCACACGCGTAGGCCGTGGGCCTTGCCGATGAGGTCGTGGATCGCGATGTCGACGGCGGCCTTGGCGTAGGCGTGTCCGTTGAGGAGTCCGTGCAACACCCGCTGGATCGCCAGCGGACCCGTCACGGGGAGCCCGACCAGCCCGGGCGCCATCTGCTGCAGCGCCGCGCGTGCTCCCAGGGCGTGGGACGGCGCGTAGGTGGGGCCCACCGGGCACGTCTCCCCCCAGCCGGAGACGCCCGTGTCGGACACGATCTCCACGATCGTCGAGTCCAGCGCCGTGTACGCGCCCCCGGACATGCGGTAGACCGCGCCGTTCAGCGGGAGATCCTTCTGGTACACGTGCACCTCGGCGATGCGCACGGTCAGAGATCCAGCTCGAGCCGGGCGCAGCCGCGCTCGGCGCGCCGTTCATGAATGATCAGTTCCATGGCGCGCTCCTCAGCGCATCTGGCCGGCGCCGACGTAGGGGTGGGGGCTGGTGAGCAGGGCGCCCTCGGCGAACCGCGAGAGCCGGAAGTCCGCGGCCGGGATGTCCGCGTCGGAGCTCACGCCGTCGACGACGAGGTCGGCCGCGAGCCGCCCCACCGCGGGCGAGATCTTGTAGCCGTGCCCGGAGAAGCCGGCGGCGACGACGAGCCCGTCGAGGCCGTCGACCCGGGAGATCACAGGGTTGAAGTCGGGCGTGACGTCGTAGCAGCCGGCGTAGGTCGAGGAGATCGCCGGGTTCGCCAGCCCGGGCAGGCGGGTCCCGACCTTGTCGACGGCGATGTCGACGAACGACGCGGTGGCCTGGTTCGAGTAGCGGTCGGGGTCCGCGGGCTCGAGGACCGCCAGGTCGGAGTTGCCGAAGAGCAGCTGGCCCGCACCCTCGGAGCGGATGTACTGCAGCGACACCAGGTCGGAGAACACCGGGACCGGGCCGAGGTCCTGGCCGGGGTCGACGAGCACGATCTGCTCGCGGTGCGGGGTGATCGGCAGCTCGACGCCGTGGTCGGCGAGCAGCCGCACCGACCAGGGGCCGGCGGCGAGGACGACGTGACCGGTGGCGATCGCGGTGCCGTCGGCGAGCTCGACGCCGGTGACCCGGCCGCCCGGGGTGCGGATCGCGGCGACGGTGGTGCCCTGCCGGAGGCGCGCCCCGGCGCGGCGCGCGGCGCCCGCGAAGGCCTGGGCGGTCTGGTAGGCGTCGCCGTAGCCGCCGCGCTCCTCCCACGCGAACGCGCCGAAGGGCTCGAGGTCGGCGACCGGCCACATCTTGCGGACCTCGGTGTGGTCGACGTCCTCGGTGCGCACGCCGACGGCACGCTGGTCGGCCATGGAGGCGTGCAGCGCCTCGACGTTCTCGGGCCCGACGCCCACCACGTAGCCGGTCTGGTGGAACCCGATGTCGGCGCCGAGCACGTCGTCGGCGTGCTCGAACGTCTCCAGGCTGCGGGTCGCCATGGCCGCGAGCGAGGACACTCCGTAGTGGCAGCGCACCACGCCGGACGACTTGCCGGTGCCGCCGGAGCCCACGGTGTCGCGCTCGACGACGGTGACGTCGGTGATGCCGCGCTGCGTGAGGGCCCACGCGGCGGCGCAGCCCTCGAGGCCGCCGCCGACGACGACGACCTCGGCGGAGGTCGGGGAACTCGTGCTCACAGCGATCCTTCCGGGTCGGGGAACATGCGCGTCATGGTGTCCTCGTCACCGCCGGGGACCCGCTCGACGCCGACGATCTTGTCGATCACCATGTTCTGGAAGCGGTGCAGCGGCTCCTCGAAGCGGAAGCACATCCGCCCGCCGCGGTAGGTCGGGTTCGCCAGGCCCTCCTGCACGCGCTCGACGATCTCGACATCCTGGCGGTTGACCAGGTCCCAGAACTTCCACAGCTGCTCGACGCCCTCCTCGGCGTCCGGGCCGTCGAGCGACTCGGGGTGCGCGAGCAGCACGGCGGTCTCGACGGTGCGGTTCGGCGCGACCGGCCGGTTGATCAGCACGAACGCGTGGTTGGGCAGCACCACCAGGGCGGTGCCGGGGAACAACCACACGAACCGCCCGCTGTCGGCGTCCTGCGCGCCGAGCGTGCTCAGCGCGGGCAGCCCGTCCCAGCCACCCGCGTCGGAGTTGCGCGACACCGGCGTGGTGCACATGCCCGTGTACATGCCGGGGCCCTGCCACCGGTAGTGGTCGGAGAACCTGGAGACCTGGTTGAGCTCCGGGTGCACCCAGGGCAGGTGGTAGTACTCCATGAAGTTCTCGCCGACGAGCTTGTAGTTGGCGGCGACGTCGTAGGTCCGGCGGCGCTGCGTCACCCACTCGTCGAGGCGGTACTCCGCGAACCGCTGCGGCAGGTCGCCGAGCTGGGTCGCCAGCGGCGCCGGGTTCGCCGAGAGGTTGACGAAGACGAACAGGCCCCAGGACTCGACGGCCACGTCGAGCAGCCCGTAGTCGGCGCGGTCGAAGCCCTGGGCCACCGCGGTGTCGAAGATCGGCTCCTGGCCCGCGGGGACGTCCGAGCCCTCGAACAGCGGCGTCCCGAGGCACGTCCCGTCGGTGTCGTAGGTCCACGAGTGGTACGGGCAGCGGATGCGGCCGCGCTTCCCGACGTCGCGGGCGTCGGCGTCGAGCAGCTTCGTCGCACGGTGCCGGCAGACGTTGTGGAACGCGCGCAGCACACCGTCGCGGTTGCGGGTGACGAAGATCGACCGGCCCGCGACCTCGACGACGATGCACGCGCCCGGACGGTCGACGTCGCTCGTGATGCCGACGGCGACCCAGCCGGTGGTGAACAGCCGCTGCTGCTCGAGGGCGAAGAACTCGGGCGAGGTGTAGGCGTCGGGCAGCAGCGTCGAGGCCAGCTCGACGGGCAGCCGGGTGGCCCGGTAGGTGCTCTCCTGCGTGAACAGCGCCGGATCGACGGGGCGCGCCGGCAGCGCGGCGTACGGATCGACGGCTGCGCTCGTGGTGTCGCTCGTCATGGCTGTCGGGCTCCTCTCGAGGTCGGCGGCGTGCTCGGTGCCCGGCGCCCTCGGAGTGTCAGCGCCGCTGTTCGTCCGCGTCCATCGAAACGTCTAACCTATGATCTTGTACGCTGTGTACATGATCGACCGGCGGTTGCGGGTGCTCCAGGCGATCGCGCGCCACGGGACGGTCACCGCCGCCGCGGAGGTCTGCCGGCTCACGCCGTCGGCGGTCTCGCACCAGATGCAGGCCCTCGCGCGCGAGCTCGACATCCCGCTCCTCGAGCCCGTCGGACGCAACGTGCGGCTCACCCCCGCCGCCCACACGCTGCTCGGGCACACCGAGACCCTCACGGCCGCGTGGGAGCAGGCGCGCGCCGACCTCGCCGCCCACCGGGCCGGCGCCGTCGGCGGGACGCTGCGCTTCGCCGCGTTCTCCTCGGCCGCCGCGGTCGTCGTGCCCCGGGCCCTCGATCACCTCCGCACCGAGCACCCCGCGCTGCGGGTGTTCCTGCGCGAGAGCGAGCCGGCGCGGTCCTTCGACCTCCTGGCCGCCGACGACGCCGACATCGCCGTGATCGTCGCGACGCCGAGCATCCCCCCGGCCTCCGACGCCGCCTTCCAGCAGCACGCGCTCTTCGACGAACCCCTCGACATCCTCGTCGGTCCCGAGCACCCCCTGGTCGGCCGCTCGGGCGTCGTCGCCCTCCGCGATCTCGCCGGCGACCCGTGGATCTGCGGCAACGTCGGCCGCGCCTACCACCAGCTCGTCACGCTGGCCTGCACCGCGGCCGGCTTCGCCCCGGACATCGCCCACTACGCCGACGAGTGGGACACCGGTGCCGCGCTCGTGGCACGGGGTTTCGGGGTCGCGCTGGTCCCGCGCCTCGCCGACCTCCCCGCGCACCACGACACCCGGCGCATCCCAATCACGACCGACCCGGTGCCGACCCGCCGCGTCATCGCGGCCGTCCGTGCGGGGTCCCAGGACCAGCCCACGATCGCCGCGGGCCTCGAGGCGCTGCGGCACGTCACCGAGACGGGGCTCCCGGCGCTGGGACGACCGTGATCGGGCTGCTCCCCTCGACCTGGCTCGCTCCGCGATCAAGGATCTCGCCCCGACTTCGGTGACGAACCCCGCGCTCAGCGCGGGATCCGCCACCGAAGTCACGAACGCCACGACGTGTGGCTCGGCGGCATACTCGACGGCCGTGCCTCCTCGACCGTGCCCGTGCGGCCTGGGCGAACCGTTCGACGCCTGCTGCGGCCGGTATCTCGGCGAGTCCGGCGATGCGGCGCCCACCGCGGAGGCCCTCATGCGGTCGCGCTACACGGCCTTCGCGCGGGGCGACGTCGACCACCTGCTGCGGACCTGGCACCCGGCGACCCGCCCGGCGTCGCTGACACTCGACCCCTCGATCCGCTGGACGCACCTGGAGGTGCTCGACCGCGTCGGCGGCGGCATCTTCGACACCGACGGGGTCGTCGAGTTCCGCGCCCACCACCGCGAGGGTCAGCAGACCGGGGTCCTGCACGAACGCAGCCGTTTCGTCCGGGAGGCCGGGCAGTGGCTGTACCGGGACGGACTCACCCGATGATGTCGCCGACGAGTTCGAGCCCCGCGCGGGCGGCCTGGCCGCGATCCGTGACGGCTTCCGGTGTGCGCGTGTCGGTCCACACCGTGACCAGGAACAACCAGCGGACGACGAGATAGACGATCAGCAGGAGGCCGACCAGCGCGCCCAGCGTCGTCACCGCCGGCGAGTTCCCGAGCAGGCGGAAGTAGAGGCCGCCCAGCTGCTGCAGGCCGACCAGGCCCACCGCCGCCACGGCTGCGGCCGGGAGCACGGGGCGCAGCGGACGCGTCGGCCGCGGAAGGTGTGCCAGGCACCAGGCCACGACGAGCCAGTTGGCGGCAAGCCCGATCACGACCGAGCCGACCCCCAGCAGGATCCGGGCCTCGGGAGTGCTGGTGAGGCCGAGCAGGTCGAGCAGCTGCCTCCCCACGACGCCGGTCAGGGCCGCCAGCGCGAACGAGACCGCCAGAGCGAGGCCGATGCCCAGCAGCGCGCCGACGTCCGCGATCGCGTGCCGCACGCGGCGCTCCGGGCACGGCCGTCCCAGCAGCGCGGTCACGGCGTCGCGGAGGTGGCTGATCCAGCTCCACCCGGAGATCGCCGCGGCCGCCAGGCCCAGGACGCCGAGAGCCCCGCGCTCGGCCACCACGACGTGGACGACGTTGACGACGGCGGTGCTCGCCGGCAGCGGCAGCGCCATGGTGACGAGGCGCTCCACCTGCGCGAACACGGTCTGGCTGGACGACAGCAGGAACCCGACCACGGACACCGCCATCATCAGCAGCGGCACCAGCGCGAGCACGGTGAAGAAGGTGACCGCGGCGGCGAGGTGGTCACCGTGGCGGGCACGGTAGAGGCGCCGACTCTCGCGGAGGCGCCGCCACCACGGCGCCACCCAGCGGGTCACCGTCTCGATGACCCGTCCTCGCGATCCCGCCTGCACCATCCGATCACCTCGGCGGGCAGGCAACCATGCCCGCGTTCGTCGTCGACGCCTGGGCCCTCCGGAGGCGCCCCGGGCGGACGAGGTCGTGCAGGTGCCGTCCTTCCTGGTACCGACCACCTCCCCCACGAGGACCTGCTGTCGGGTGCCCTGACAGGGCACCTCATGCCGGTCGCGCCCGACCTGGCCTCGATGACGTGGACGCCGATCAGCTCCGCGCGCCGAGGTGCGCGACTTCCTCACCACCCGCCGCGGCCGGGTCACGCCCGGCGAGGCGGGGCCGGGCACCGCTCGGCCAGGCTTCCTACCGTGGGGCCGGGACGTCGCCTTCGCTCTACCGTCTGGCCGGCTTCGAAGCGGGAATCGTTGCGCCCAGTACACCGAGCCGCGACCCGTCTGAGTGGTCGGACCGCCCACGCTGGGCCACGTTCGAGTCTGAGGTCATCTCGCACATCCCTTCGCGCGATGAATCTCGAGCTGTGTGTTGATGAGAGGGCAGCCGTGAGTGACCCACACCAGCCGATCAATCCGTGGACGTGGCAAGATCAATTCGGCTTCTCGCAGGCGATCTCCGCAGCGGCCCCCTCGCGTTGGGTGTTCTGCGCCGGCCAAGGTTCTTCTGGCTCCGAGGGAGAGAATCTGCACCCTGACGACATCGGTGCGCAGGTGACCCAGTCGTTCGACAATCTCGAAACCGTGCTCGAGCGTGCCGGCTCCGGACTGTCGCAGGTCGTTCGGCTGAACTATTACACCACCGATGTGGACGCCCTCTTGGGAGTGTGGAATCTGGCGGTCGAGCGGCTCGACAAGGCAGGCTGCCGCCCGGCCAGCACACTGCTGGGCGTCACTCGCCTGGCCTTCCCCGAAATGCTCATCGAGATCGAAGCGACCGCACTGGTGCTGTAGAGGGGCCCGCGGCTGCTCGCCGACCTCACCGGCGGCGACCCGTGGGGATCGCGTTCCGCCTCACCGCCAACGCGATCTACGTCGCTTGGTCAGCCCACCTGGCCCTCACCGCCTCCTCCCCCACCGACGTCCCGCGTAGAGCGGACGGCCGGCGAGGTGGCGATCCGCGAGTGGCCACGCGCGGTGGGTCTGGTCGCGAGTGGCGCGCGCTCGGTCCGACAGGACGAGACGCCGGGTGACGCTGCACCGGCCAGGGCGATGACCTCTCGCCACCGGCGCCGCACGGTCGGGTGATGAGCAGCGCCGCACCCGCCCCGATCGTCACGCCACCTCATCCCCCGCGACGGGCACGGCCGGGCGCGGGCCTGGTCCGGGCGCTGTCGACGACCGACCCCAAGGACATCGCGATCCTGTACCTGGTGACGTCGTTCGGGTTCTTCCTGATCGGCGGGCTGATGGCGCTGCTCATGCGCGCCGAACTGGGCCGGCCGGGCCTGCAGATCCTGTCGGTGGACCAGTACAACCAGCTGTTCACCATGCACGGCACGATCATGCTGCTGCTCTACGCGACACCGATCGTCTTCGGCTTCGGGAACTACATCATGCCGCTGCAGATCGGCGCCCCCGACGTCGCGTTCCCACGCCTCAACGCCTTCTCGTACTGGCTGTTCCTCTTCGGCGGCATCATCGTCATCTCCGGGTTCTTCACCCCGGACGGCGCCGCATCCGCGGGTTGGTACGCCTACACGCCGCTCTCGGACATCCCGTCCACCCCCCGACTCGGGCAGGACCTGTGGGCCGTCGGGCTGGTGGTGTCCGGTCTGGGCACGATCCTGGGCGCGGTGAACTTCACGACGACCATCGTCTGCATGCGCGCCCCGGGCATGACGATGTTCCGGATGCCGATCTTCACCTGGAACATCCTCGTGACGATGTTCCTGGTCCTGACGGCGTTCCCGATCCTCACCGCGGCCCTGCTGGCCCTGGAGGCCGACCGGCACCTCGGGGCACACGTCTACGATCCCGCGCACGGCGGGGCCATCCTCTGGCAGCACCTGTTCTGGTTCTTCGGGCACCCCGAGGTCTACATCGTCGCGCTGCCGTTCTTCGGCATCGTCACCGAGATCTTCCCGGTGTTCAGCCGCAAGCCCGTCTTCGGCTACAAGACGCTGATCTTCGCCACGATCTCCATCGGCGCCCTGTCGGTGGCCGTGTGGGCCCACCACATGTTCGCGACCGGCGCGGTGCTGCTGGCGTTCTTCTCGTTCACCACGTTCCTCATCGCCGTGCCGACCGGCATCAAGTTCTTCAACTGGATCGGCACGATGTGGCGCGGGCAGCTGACGTTCGAGTCGCCGATGCTGTTCGCCATCGGCTTCCTGGTGACCTTCCTCCTGGGTGGTCTCACCGGCGTCCTGCTGGCCAGCCCGCCGCTGGACTTCCACCTCAACGACCAGTACTTCGTGGTGGCGCACTTTCACTACGTGCTCTTCGGCACCATCGTGTTCGCGACCTACGCCGGCATCTACTTCTGGTTCCCGAAGATGACCGGCCGGATGATGGACGAGCGCCTGGGCAAGTTCCACTTCTGGGCCACGTTCCTCGGCTTCCACCTGACGTTCCTGGTGCAGCACTGGCTGGGCAACGAGGGCATGCCGCGCCGCTACGCCGACTACGCCGCCACCGACGGCTTCACCGTGCTCAACACGATCTCGACGATCGGCGCGTTCATCCTCGGCGCCTCGACGCTGCCGTTCCTGTGGAACGTGTTCCACAGCTACCGCTACGGCCGCCCGGTCGAGGTCGACGACCCCTGGGGCCACGGCAACTCGCTCGAGTGGGCGACCTCGTGCCCGCCCCCGCGGCACAACTTCACCGAGCTGCCCCGCATCCGCTCCGAGCGCCCGGCGTTCGAGCTGCACTACCCGCACGCGGCCGACCGGCTCCGACTCGAGGCGCACGTGGGATCACGCCGACCGTCGCCCGGCGAGTTCGCGGCCGGCGCCACCGGACAGGAGCACCTGCCGGGCAGCGACCCGCGCAACCGGTAGCACCGCCCGCACGCGGGCGGCGGCGGTCACGTACCGGGCAGGCTGGTCACGAGGTTGATCGCCACGGCGAGCAGGCCTGCGTTGACCAGGTAGGACAGCAGCGAGTGCACCAGGACGGTCCGGGGATGCCGGCGTCGGAGATCTCGGTGTCGGAGACCTGCGACGACATGCCGACGTTGAGCGCGACGTAGGCGAAGTCGCTGTACCGGGGCGGCTCGTCCTGCGGCAGGACGATCCCCGTCCTCGCAGCGAAACAGGTGTGCACCAGCGCCCAGGAGCTCACGACCGACATCATCCCGAGCCCCGCGCGCACCACGACCAGCGCGGGCTCGTCGTCGTGCCCGGTCTGCCGGACCCCGTCACGTCCGGGCGCGCCGCCCCGCGACCAGGCGGTAGACGCCGAGCAGGACCAGCGAACCGACGAGGGCGAGCACCCACGTCCGGAGGTCGAAGAAGTCGCCGAGCCCCGCCCCGAAGAGCGCACGGCCGAGGAACCCGCCGAGGAGGGCGCCGACGATCCCGATCAGGCCGGTGACGACGACACCGCCGGGGTCGTCGCCGGGCATGACCAGCTTGGCCAACGCGCCCACCACGAGTCCCAGCACGATCCACCCGAGAATGCCCATGTCCGCTCCCCTCGCCGGCGACCTCGATCCTCCTGCCGGGGCCGGCGGGACCCGGCGGCGGCCCGCGGAGCCGCCCCGCGGGGCGTCCACGATGCGCCGCCGCACGGTCGGTCGTCGCGGTCACGAGGTGTCGAGGTCGGGCGGTCCCGCTCGACCTGACGTGCGAGACCGGGTGGGCGGCGAGGGACGGTTCGCGGCCTCGAGCGGCCGCTGCGAGAGCGCTCGAAGACATGAGGACAAAGCCGTCGACGGTCAGGCCGCGGGTGGGAGCTCGCTGCTGTCACCGAGCGCCCAGGGCACGAGGTAGAACGCCGGGACCGTGATGGACGTCCCGCACTCCGGACAGCGACGACGCTCGCGGCGTCCGCCGTCGACCAGCTCGCCGGGCGGGAAGCGCCGGACCCGGCCTCGGCACCTCGGCTCGGGACAGATCAGGTCCTGGTGCCACACCAGGTGCTCACGCGCCTGCGACGCGGCTCCGCCGCCACGCTTGCCGGGCCGCTCGTCGTCTGTCACGACCCATATCGTCGCTGGCTCGCGAGGGGCGTGACGCTCGTTCTCCGCAACTACTTCCCCCATCTCCCGCCGCCTCGGGCTGGCCACCCCGTAGAGCAGGGCGCTGATTGCGCAGTTGATCATCGCACCTGGAGGCGCCGTGGCTCACCCGCCGCAGGTGAGGCGCCTGGTCGGTCGCCGGAGGACCGTGACGGCGTTGCGGCCGGCTTCGCTCGTCGTTCGTGCTGACCGAGGGAGCGAACCGGGCTCTGCGTCAGCCCCCCGACGCGAGCGGCGGTCCGGGGCACCACGACCTGCGGCTCGTGGTGCGCCGGCTCCTGCTCCGGGCGGTGGTCGGTGTCCCGGCGGGGCCGAGCCGACCCCCTCTCGGACGTCCGGGAGCTGAGCAGCACCACAGGCGAACGCGGGAGGCCGGCATGGGTGTCGCGGCGGTGACCGTGATCGCGGCGGCGATCTTCGTCTGGGGGATCGTCTCGGCGCGGCTCGAGCGGGCGGACCTCACCGCGCCGATCGTCTTCGTGGCCGTCGGCGCGGCCCTGGCCGGGCTGGGCCTGGTCGACACGCCCTCGGCGCCGGAGAGCTTCAAGCCGGTGGTCGAGGTGACCCTCGTCTGGGTGCTGTTCTCCGACGCGGCCCGCATCCGTGTCTCCGAGCTCCGGCGCGACCTCGGTCGTTGTGTCCGGCTGCTCGGCTTCGGTCTCCCCCTCACGATCCTCCTGGGGTGGGCCCTGGCGGTCTGGCTCCTCTCCGGGCTCGACCTGTGGCTCGCCCTGCTCGTCGCCGCGGCGCTGGCGCCCACCGATGCGGCGCTGGGCGTCCCGGTGGTGACCAACCGAGCGGTGCCGTCGCGGCTGCGTCGGCTGATCACCGTGGAGAGCGGCCTCAACGACGGGATCGCCACGCCCGTGGTGGTGCTGGCGATCGCCGGGGCGGCCTCGGTCGAGGGGCTGGACGGCGTAGGTCCGGGGCAGGCGCTGCTCGAGCTGGCGGTCGGGGTGGTCGTCGGCGTCGCGGTGGGTGCTGCGGGAGGTGTCCTGCTGCGGTGCACCCGTCGTCGGGGGTGGGCGGCTGAGGAGTTCACCGGCATCGCGGTCCTCGCCCTCGCTCTCGGCGTCTATTCCGGAGCCCTCCTCGCCCACGGGAACGGCTTCGTGGCCGCGTTCTGCGGTGGGCTGGCCTTCGCGGCGACCGCGGGCCGGCGTGGGCCCGCGGAGGTCGGCTTCCTGGAGCAGGCCAGTGGTCTGGTCTCTCTACTCGTGTGGCTGGCGTTCGGGGTCGTCGCTGTTCCGATCATGCTCGACGGCCTCGACCTGGCCGTCGCGCTCTACGCCGTGCTGAGCCTGACCCTGGTCCGCATGGTGCCGGTCGCGCTCGTCCTCGTCGGCGCCGGGCTCGACCGGGCCACGGTGCTGTTCGTGGGGTGGTTCGGGCCGCGTGGCCTGGCCTCGCTCGTGTTCGCCCTGCTCGCGCTGGAGGAACTCGGTCCGGGCGCCGACCACGCCGTCACCACCATCGCGGTGACCGTGCTGCTGAGCGTCGTCGCCCACGGCGCCACCGCCGCGCCCCTCGCCGCCCGGTACGGCAGGACGCACGGCACCCCGGCCGAGCCCGACGAGTCCGCCGTCGAGGTGCCCGTGCGCGGGCTGCCGCGTCGTCGCGTCCCGGAGCGGCCGTCGGACGACAGCTCCGGGATCACCTCGGGGTGACCGTTCCGGCGGAACGGGTCAGGCCGTGGCGAACGCGCCCAGGGTGCGGTCGGGGCGGACGCCGGAGAAGGTGCGGTGCCAGGTGCGGTAGTAGGCGACCTCTTCGTCGCTGCGCAGGTCCCAGCCGTGCTCGATGGCGCGGTCCTCGCTCTCGCGGCCGTCGGCGCCCTCCTTGGCCTTCTCCTTCTCGACCAGCTTGGCCAGCACGTCGCCGGCGCCGGACCCGTCGCCGAACTGCTCCTTGCCGCGCCAGAGGATGTCGAAGGGCACCATCCCGTCGAACGCCTCGCGCAGCAGCTGCTTCTCGGTGCGGTCCTCGGTCTTGAGCTTCCACTCGGCCGGGATCGCGAGCATCTCGCGCATGACGGTGGCGTCGAGGAACGGGACGCGGGCCTCGAGGCCGTAGTTCATCGTCGCCCGGTCGCAGCGCTGCAGGTTGAGCTCGTGGAGCATCTCGATGGAGCGCACCAGCTCGGCCTGCAGGGTGTCCGGGGTCGAGAACTCCTCGCTGTGCACGTACTCGTAGCCGGCGAACAGCTCGTCGGCGCCCTCGCCGGTGAGCACCACCTTGACGTGGCGCACGGCCTCGCGGGCGAGCAGCAGGTTCGGCACCGCCGAGCGCACCAGCGCCGGGTCGAAGTGCTCGATGACCGTGACGGCCTCGTCGAGGGCCGCCTCGAGGTCGTCGGGGGTCGGGACGATCTCGTGGTGGTCGGTGCCCAGGTGCTCGGCCACGGCGCGGGCGGCCAGCAGGTCGGCCGAGCCCTCGGTGCCGACGGCGAAGGTCGGCAGCCGCTCGCCCTTCTCCTCGGCCACCTTCGCCGCGATCGCCGCGACGATCGCGGAGTCGAGCCCGCCGGAGAGGAACACCCCGACCGGCACGTCGCTCATCATGTGGCGACGGATCGAGTCGGACAGGACGTCGCGGATGTGCCCGAGGTCCTCCTCGGTCCACTGCTTGTCCGGGGCCAGGCGCGCGGGGCGCACCTCGACCGGCACCGCGTCGGCGAAACGGACCATCGCGCCCTCGGCCCTGTCCGCCCCGTCGTGGCCGGCGATGCCCGGCGTCCACACGTGCCCGGGCGGGAAGGCCTCCACGTGGGGCTGGTCCTCGGCGTCGAAGGCGCGCAGCTCGCTGGCGAACAGCGTCACGCCCTCGAGGCGCGCCCAGTACAGCGGCTTGATGCCGATCGGGTCGCGGGCGACGGCGCCGCGCCCGTCGGTGTGCGCCATCGCCAGCGCGTACATGCCGCGCAGGTCGTGCAGGGCAGCCGACCCGTCGCGCAGCACCAGACGGAACGCCGACTCGGTGTCCGAGTCGGTGGCGAACCGGACCTCGGACAGGACGTCACGGATGTCCTCGTGGTTGTAGATCTCGCCGTTGCCCACCACGTAGGCCGAATCGGTGTCGTCCGCGATCGGCTGCTTGCCGCCCGTGACGTCCATGATCGAGAGCCGCTGGTGGCCGAGCCACGCATTCGGGAGATAGACCCGTCCGTTCTCGTCGGGGCCGCGGTGATCGATGCGGGCGAGCATCCGCTCGCACTTCTCCGGGTCGATGGTTCCGTACGCCGCGATGATTCCGCACACGAGGCGGGCTCACACATCCTTGTCGAGAGTCGAATTTCGTCGATCGGGAGAGTCGGTCACAGCGTGGTCGACACGCCTGCGCGCCTCGCGACGCCGCGCTGCGTCCCGTCTCGGAGACGCACCTGTCATCGCCGCTGGTCAGCGGTGTTTGATGCGGTCGATCACCGCGGTGCACCCTCGGAACTCCCCGTCGCCGGACAGGTACTGATCACGATCGCGTCCGGTGCTCGGCGACCAGAGCGGCGAGCGAAGGAATGACATCCATTCCTTCCTGAACGATCGATGCGCGGCCCGCGAGCTGCCCAACAATGGTAGCACGATTCGCGACAGCGTGATGGGGAGTCGGTCACACCCACCGTTTTCTGATCACGACCAGAGGTGGATCCTGGCCGCGGGGGCTCCACCCCCTCCTCACGCGATGAACCAGTGCGGAGGAGTCGATGTCGGACGACAGCGCGGTCCCGGGTGATCGGCACTCGCCGGACGACGTGGGCGAGACGGCGCGGACGGTCGCGAGACGGCCCGACCCGGACCCGCCCGCTGCTGCGGCCCCTCGGGGTTCCGCGCGACACCCGGTACAGATCAGGTTCGTTGCGCCAGCCACTCCTTGGCCTGTGCGAGCTGGTCGAGCGGGAACGCCCGTAGCTGGCCGGGCACGAGCGCAGAGAGCACGCGCAGCGCGGGTCGCAGCCAGTCCCGATCGCTGACGACCGCGACACGTTCGTAGGACTCCGCGTGTCGTGCCGCGAACTTCAGTTGGTCGCCGAGCGCCTCGCCCTCGTACTCGAGCAACCCGGGACCGAGGAGGTAGAGCATGCGGATCGCCCGGCCGGCGGCGATCTCCCGGCGCAGGACGGGCTCGACGGTGTCCTCGAAGTCGTCGTCGTCGACCTCGTCGATCGCCTCGAAGCCGAGCGTCCCTGCGGGCATCTCCTCGATGTGCTTGAGCATCCCTCTCCTTTCGTCCGAGAGCGCCCGTCGAGGACCCCTTCGAGGTCAGCCGACCACCTCGAGGCCCGCGCCGACCTCGCTCGTGGCGAGCGCGCTCACGGTGATCAGGTAGGTGAGAGGCCGGCCGACGGGATGGAGGGGATCTCGACGTGCCACTCCCATCGCTGCGGCTGCCCTGTGTCGATCGTCTCGGAGCCACACGCCCCGGGCCTCATCCCGAGCGGGTGATCCCGCGGTCCGCGCAACGGCCTGCACAGTGACCTCACCCGGACCGAGCGAGCGTGCGCCCTGCCCGTGGGGAGCCGCGTGTGGCCGGCACGGCAGGTCAGTGGAGGCGCCGATCAGCAGTGGCCCCCGAGGCGGCGACCGGACTGCCCAGCCCGTGGATCTCGAGGCGGTCGATGTCCCGGGGACCCACGCCGACGGGACGCCGCCGCTGCCGCCAGGGCTGCGCCGTCCAGCGTTCGCACCAAGCGGGCGTGGCGATGAGCGGGAGGAAACCGGCCCAGAACTCGTTCATCAGCTCCCAGAGCGGTGCTCCGTCGCTGCCCGGATCGGAGACCGTCGCCCGGCCGGCGAAACCGGCGACGACCTCATCGGCGATCCAGCGCGGATCCGCCGCACGACGCAGCAGACCGTCGGTCTGCGCATCGGCGAGCAACTCCTCGGCCTGGTCACGCCACCACGCGATGACCTCGGCCAGGGTCGGCGTGACGACGACGCGGTCACGCAGCAGGCGCCCGGCACCGCGCACGATCGGGTCGTCGAGACGAACGATCACGGCGTCGGTCAGGAGGACCAGGGCTTCGAGACCGTCACCCGCGACCCGGCGGACCGCGGGCAGGACCTGGTCCCACGAGGCACTCATCTCCGCGACGAGTGCCTCGGCGACGGCGTGCTTGGACGCGAAGTGGAAGTAGAGCGCGCCCTTGGTCGGGACGCCGTCCCCCAGCAGGTCGTTGAGCGCCGTGCCGTGGAACCCCTGGATCGAGAAGCGCTCTCCCGCCGCGGCGAGCAGGGCACGTCTCGTCGCACGGGACCGCGCCTGCTGCGGCACCCGCGCTCCCTCCGCCGCCGACGCGGCCTCACTCCCCACGACATCTCCCCCGAACCGTTGACCGGCGCACCCGATGCCGCACGGTGTCGGCCTGCACCGGTCCGAGAAGTGTGGAGCCCGCCCGGACGACACGCCATCCCCGGACCGGCACCGTGGCGGACACGGGCGCATCGGGTGGTCCGCGCGTGGAGATAACCCTTCCGCTCGAAGCGTACCGCTGGGTATGGTTCCAGCCGCGGGTGCCGGAGCGTCGGGGGCCCTGATCCGCGGTCGGGGGGGAGCGACGTCGCCGGAGGGGGGCCGGCGACGTCGTCCCGCGGCCGGCAGGGGCGGCCCCGGGCCGCACGCTGCCGCGTCGGAGCAAGGCGGGTGGCTGTCAGCCTCGCGGTAGATCGCGTTTCCCCGTCCGGCCCAGTCGAGCCCACGGGTGGCGGTACCTCGCCACCCTCGGTGAGACTTCGCCGGTGGAGAAGGTCGCGGTCATGCTGTCACGGCCGGTCGACGTCCTCCCGACGTCCGGCCCGTGGGCCTACGAACCCAAGCTCGACGGCTTCCGCTGCCTGCTGACGATCGGCGAGTTCGGCGACGTCCGTCTCGACTCGCGGCGCGCCAAGGCCCTCGGCCGGTACTTCCCCGAGATCGTCGCCGCCGCACACGCGCTGCCGCCCGGGCTGGTCCTCGACGGCGAGCTCGTCATCGCCCGCGGCGCAGGCGTCGACTTCGCCGCGCTGCAGCAACGCCTGCGCTACGCCACCACCACCCGCGCCGCTCTGGCGGCCGCCGGCTCCCCCGCCGCCCTCGTCGCCTTCGACGTGCTGCAACGCGACGGCCACGACCTGCGGCCCCTCCTCTACGACGCGCGCCGCGCGGTCCTCGAAGAGGTCCTCGCCGACGCCCCGCGTGGTGTGGGGCTCATGCCGATGACCACCGACCTCGAGGCGGCGGGCGCCTGGCTGCGCGACCAGCCCCCGGGCATCGAGGGCGTCGTGGCCAAGCGCCGCGACCAGCGCTACCGCCCCGGCGCGCGCGCCTGGCAGAAGCTGCGCGCCCGCCACACCGCCGAAGCCGTCATCGGCGGCGTCTTCGGCACCCTCGCCCACCCCGAGGCCCTCGTCCTCGGCCGCTACCGCGGCAACCGGCTCTCCGTCGTCGGGCGCACGAGCCCGCTCCCCCTCGCCACCCGCGCCGAGCTCCGGGCGCTACTACGACCCCCGGACGCCGAGCATCCGTGGCCGGTGCGGCTGCCCTCGAGCCGGTTCGGGCAGACCCCGGGCCGCGAGATCGACTACACCCAGGTCGCCCCGGAGCTCGTCGTCGAGGTCGAGACCGACACCGCCTACGATCAGGGCCGCTGGCGCCACGCCACCGCCTACCTGCGCCGGCGACCCGACCTCGCTCCCGAGGACCTCGCCGCCGAGACGGCTTAGCCCGGTGCGGCCGACAGGTGCTCGCAGCTGCGTCGGCTCCCTGCGCGGGCACTGGCAAGGCCGGCCCCGGACTTCGTCCCCGGGGGGAGGAACGGCGTCCGGGACCGGCACGTCATCGTGACACCGGCCCCGATGAAGAACCCGAACGCGCGTCGAACCGCTCCTCGTAGGTCGCGAACGCGGCACCGGGCCGACCGCAGAGCCGGGTGGTGTGCCCCCCGCCGTCCCGGCGGCCAGGGCCACCCGATGTCGAAATCCGGCCGGCCCGTTCGACGAGGAGGTGAGAAGCCCGACCGGCACAGGGAGCCGACCATGACCACGACGACGTACGAGCCGCTCAGCCACCGGGATCGAGCCGTCCTGCGTGCGGTGGCCGGCGGGCGCTGCCGGCACTCCGGCGAGATCGGGACGCCGCTGCTCGTCGACGGCGTCTACAGCAGCGACCAGTCCGTCGGTCGACGACTGTCGGCCGCCGGTCTGATCGCCACCGCATCTGGACGGGGGACGACGACGATCACCGCGCGCGGACGCGTCGCGCTGGCGACCGCCTAGCCCGTGGAGCGGGGCAGATCAGACGAGCTCGGGCAGGAGACGGGCCACCTCGGGAGCGCCGTCCTCGCCCTCGAGCCGGGCGGCGAACCGACCGGCACGGTCCCGGTGGCCGGGCTCACCGACCGCGGCGCGGATCGCGGCCGCCAGGGCGTCGGCGGTGAGCCCCCTGCTCGTGAGGCGGGCCGGGGCGACGCCCAGGGCGACCTGTCGCGCCGCCCAGAAGTGCTGGTCGGCCGCGATCGGTACGGGCACCGTGGGCACCCCGGCGCGCAGGGCCGCGGCCGTGGTGCCCGCTCCGCTGTGGTGGACCAGCGCCGCGACCCGCGGCAGCAGCCAGGTGTGCGGGACCTCCCCCACGGTCACGACGTGCTCCGCGCTCACGTCGAACCCCGCCCACCCGGCCTGGACGATCCCGCGCCGACCCGCCTGCCGAAGGGCGTCGGCGATGAGCGCGCTCCAGCGGTCCGGGTCGCGCGGAGCCATGCTGCCGAAGCTGACCGCGACCGGGGGCGGCCCGGCGTCGAGGAACGCCCGCAGCGTCGGGGGTGGGGTCCACGCGCCGTGGTGGGGCCAGAAGTACCCGGCCATCTCCAGGCCCGGCCGCCAGTCGCGGGGCCGGGGCACGACCAGCGGGCTGACGCCGTAGCGGACCGGCCAGCGGGCGCGGTCGTGGGCCTGCACCGTGCGACGGAAGCTCCGCGGGGGCAGTCCGAGCGTGGAGCGGATGTGCCGGATCGCCGGCGCGAGGATCGGGCTCATCCCGGCGAACACCGCGCCGCCCGCGAGCCGGTTGCCGGTGGGCCCGAGGTCGGGCAGGCCGATCAGCGGGGGGAACTCCCGGGTGGGGTGCGCCGGCGCGGCGAAAACCCCCGCGCTCGGCAGCCCGAGCCCCTCGGCGACGTCGGCTCCGCCCAGGTAGGCCGGGCCCGACAGCAGCACCACGTCGGTGTCCCGGGCGGCCGCGGCGATCATGGCGTCACCGAGCTCGCGCAGGTGCCGGGCGAGCAACCGCGTCATCTCGACGCCGCCCCGCACGCCGCGGCCGCCCCGCTGCCACCGCTGGTTGGCCTCCGACCGCTGGGCGGCCCGCGGGTCGCCCGGCAGCACCCGGTGCTCCAGCCCCGCGGCGGCGACCATGGCGGCGAACGGCTCCGCCGCGGCGATCGCCACCTCGTGGCCGGCCCGCCGCAACCCGGCACCCAGCCCGGTGTAGGGCGCGACGTCGCCCGTCGTCCCCACCGCCATGATCAGGACGCGCACGCCGCCCTCCTCGCACCGTCACCGCTCACGGGCGCTCGTAGGTGACGACGGTGATCCCGTCGCCGACGGTCCTCGTCCCGGCCAGGCGGAGGCGCACCGTCTCGTCCATCTCCGTGAACAGGCGCCGGCCGGCGCCGAGGATGATCGGGAAGACCATGAGGCGCAGCTCGTCCACCAGGTCGTTCTCGAGGAGCGTCCTGACGAGGCGTGCGCTGCCGTGGACCACGACGGCTCCCTCCGCGCCCGCCCGGAGCTTCGACACTTCGGCCACGACGTCGCCCGCGATCACCGTGGAGTTCTCCCACGCGGGTTCCCGCAGGGTCGTCGAGACGACGTACTTGGGCATGCTGTTGAACTTGTCGGCGACCTCGCCCTGCATGGTGGGCCAGGCCGCGGCGAAGCCCTCGTAGGTCACGCGTCCGAGCAGCAGCGCCTCGGCGGTGAGGGCCTCGTCGAGCTTGAACCGGACGCCGTCCTCACCGCGCGCGACCTCGAACGTCCAGCCGGCGCGCTCGAAGTCCTCCCCTCCCCCGGGCGCCTCCATGACGCCGTCGATCGTGACGTACTCCGTGACGATGATCGTCCCCATTGCCTTCTCCTTACGTGGTCGTTCGTCAGGACCGGGACCCGGCCGTGGCGGGCCGGGAGGACAGGAGCGGTCCGGCGACGGCGGCGACGACCAGGCCGGGGAACCGGCCCGCCGGGATGAGCCAGCCGGCCGGGGTCCACAGGAAGTACAGCGGTGAGCCGGCGCCGCACACCGCGGACGCCAGCCCGGTGGCCACCACCCAGCGGGGCAGGTCGGCGGAGCCGCCGAGGACCAGCGCCGCGGTCAGGGCGCCGAAGCCGACGCCGTGCACGGGGCCGCCGGCGACGAACGCGCGGCGGGACAGCCGGAGCGCGGTCTCGTCGTCGACCTCGCGCAGGGTCAGGGTGGTGGCCGCGGCTGCGGAGGTCGCGAGCGAGACCGCGGCGACCGCGCCGCCCGCGACGGCCGTCCGCTGCAGGGCCGGGGAGCGGGTGGCGGCGAGGCGGGCGACGGTGCGGGTGAAACGGGCCAGGGCCACGGCGGAGACGGCCTGGCCGAGGGCGCTGAGGCGGGCGGCGCGGCGGCTGCCGCGGAAGTAGGTGCGCACGTCGGCGCCATCGGCCCAGGGCCGCGGGAAGGGAGTCTCCGCCAGCGCGATCGCGCCCCCGACGCCGCCCAGGAAGCTCACCCCGATCAGGGGCCCGGTCAGGTCGGTCACGGCCGCACCCCGGTGAACGCGTCGCGGTGGGCCGCGGCCCAGGCGGCGAAGGGGCGGGCGGGACGGCCGAGCACCCGCTCGACGGCGGGCAGGACCTCGGTGCCGACGTCGCTGTCGAGGGTCCGGGCCAGCGCGGCGTCGATCGCCGCCTCGGACATCCCCCCGCGGGCCATACCGGCGCGGATCTGCTCGAGGGGCGGCTCGACGACCCGTAGCGGCCGGGCAACCAGCGTGGCGAGCGCGGTGAGCTCCTCGGCCGGGGTCATCACCGCGGGGCCGGAGAGCGGGTGGACCGCGCCGTCGTGGCGACCGGCGGTGTCGGTGAGCGCCGCGGCGGCCACCGCGGCGATGTCGGCCGGGTCGATCGACGTCGTGGGGCGGTGGGCGAACGGGATGACGACGTCGTCGCCGCGGGCGATCTGCGGGGCCCAGGCCAGGGCGTTGGACATGAAGCGCCCGGGCCGCAGCACGGTCGTCCGCACACCGCTCTCGGCGACCGACCGCTCCGAGTGGCCCCACCAGGCGGCGAACACGTCACCGCCCTCGCCGCCCTGGAGCACCGAGAGCAGTACCAGGTGGCGGACACCGGCACGTACGGCCGCGTCGACCAGGGCGGGCAGGTGGGTCGGCCGCGAGGCCGTGACGTTCTCGGCGGACATGAGGAACGTCCGGTCCACACCGGTGAACGCCTCCGGCAGGGACGCGGGGTCCGCGGCGTCGCCGGCGACGACCTCGACCCCGGCCGGGACGGTGAGGTCGTGGGGCTTGCGGGTCATGGCGCGGACGCGGCGCCCGGTCGCGGCGAGCTGGGCGACCAGCTCGCCGCCGACGTGGCCGCTCGCGCCCGTGACCAGGATGACCTCGGTGTCGGTCATGGCGGGTTTCCTTTCGGTCGGGGGGTCGACGTCATCGTGCGGAGGCGGTGGGCCGCCCCGTGGTGATCAGGAGTGCGGCCAGCACGGCGGCGACGACGAGCGCGCCCGCGGCCACCCCGACGGCCGTCGTGTAGCCGGCGACCAGGGCGTCGACGGTGGGTGGGCCCGCTGCCGTGGTGGCCACGGCCGTCGCCACGGCGGCGACGGCGTTGAGCACCGCGACCCCGATGGAGGCGCCGAGCTGCTGTGCGGTGGAGACGACCGCGGCGGTGACGCCGACGTCCTGCCGGGGGCTCCGGGCGGTGGCCAGGCTGATCACGGGGGTGAACACGGCGCCGGTCCCGAGGCCGAGAAGCAGCTCCGCGGGCAGGACGTCGGTCAGGAAGGTGCTCTGCGCGGTGAGGCGGGTCAGCAGCAGCATGCCCGCGGCGGCCACGAGCAGGCCGGGCACCACCAGGACCCGGGCCGCGACCCGGGCCATCACCCGGCCGACGACCTGTGCGCTCGCGAACAGCGCCGCGGACAACGGCAGGAAGGCGAGCCCGGTGTCGAGCGGCGAGAAGCCGAGCACGACCTGGAGGACGTAGGTCAGGACGAGGAAGGCGCCGAGCAACCCGGCCACGGCCAGGGCCACGGTGAGGCACGCGCCGACCAGGACGCGGTCGGCGAGGATCCGCAGCGGCAGCAGGGGCGCCGGCGCGCGGGACTCCCGGCGCACGAAAGCGGCCAGCAGGACACCCCCGACCACGAGCAGTCCGACCGCCCACGCCGTGGGGACCGCGCCCGAGCAGGCCGCGACCACGGAGACCAGGGCGGTGGTGACCAGCAGCGCGCCGGGGACGTCCCAGCGCCGGCCGGCCGTGTCACCGCCGGCGCGCGGGAGGTACCGCGCCCCGAGGGCGGTCACCCCCACGATCGGCACGTTGACGAACAGACATCCGCGCCACCCGACCGTCTCCGCCAGCAGCCCGCCCAGCACGAGCCCGATCGCGCCGCCGCCGCCGGCGACGGCCCCGAACACCGCGAAGGCACGTCCGCGCCCGCGGGGGTCGGGAAAGCTCACCGACAGCAGCGCGAGCACGGTGGGCGCGAGCAGCGCAGCGAAGACGCCCTGCAGGCCCCGGGCCACGGCAAGCACCGCGAGGTCGGGCGCCAGCGCGCCGAGACCGGACGCGAGCCCGAACCCGGCCAGCCCCACCAGGAACGCCCGGCGGCGGCCGAGCTGGTCGGAGACCCGGCCGCCCAGCAGCAGCATCCCCCCGAACGCGGTGGTGTAGGCGGTGATCACCCAGTGGCGCTGGACGTCGGGGAAGCCCAACGCGGCCTGGGCCGAGGGCAGCGCGACGTTCACCACCGTCGCGTCGAGGGCGATCGTGAGCTGCGCCAGCGCGAGGACGACCAGCGCGACCCAGCGGCGGGCCGGCGGCGCGGTGACGTCGGAGCCGCTGCGAACCATGGCGTCCATCGAGCCTCCTCGGATCGAGCAGTACGTTAGATATCGAATGGTTTGTCGTCAATGGATTAGACGACGATGGGCTAGGGTGGCTCCATGCCCGAGTCCGAGTCCGGCCCGCCGCTGGGTCGGTTGCTCACCACCACCGCACGGGAGGTCAGCCGGGCCTTCGATACCGCGCTGGCCGCGGCCGGCGGATCCCGGTCGACGTGGCTGGTGCTGCTCGCCCTGACCACCCGCCGCACCGCCAGCCAGCGGGAGCTCGCCGTCGAGGTCGGCATCCAGGGCGCCACGTTGACCCACCACCTCAACGGGATGGAGGCCGACGGCCTGCTCACCCGGCGCCGCGACCCGGAGAACCGTCGGGTCCACCTCGTCGAGCTCACCGACGCCGGACGCGACGCCTTCGCCCGCCTCCGCGGCGTCGCCCAGGACCACGACCGGCGCCTGCACGCGGGCCTCGACCCCGACGACCTCGCCGCGGCGCGCCGGGTGCTCACCCTGCTGCGCACGAACGTCGGCGCCGACACCGAGCGCGTCTGAGGGACCGGTCCTCAGGGTCGGGGCGCGGCGCCGGGTCCCAGTGGGGGGCCGAGGACCCGGGTCGCCGCCTCCGCCTCGGCGGGGCCCACGAGGCCCGCGCCCTCGGGATCGGCGGCGAGCATGCGCTCGAAGCGGCGCTCGAACCCGCCGGGCGCGAACACGCACAGCACCCGCGCGTCGGCGGCCGCGAGGTTCGCCAGCGTGTGGGGCGTGCCCACGGGGGCGAACGCCCAGCCGCCCGGGCCCACCGTGTCGATCCGGTCCCCGAGCTGCACGGTGAGCACGCCGGACAGGACGTAGAAGCCCTCGCCGTGGGTCGGGTGGAGGTGCAGCGGCGGCCCGCTGCTGCCCGTCGGGAACGCCATCTCGACGACGCCGAGCGCGTCGTCGTTCTCGGCGGCACTGAGCAGCCCCGCAGAGCAGCAGGGGCGGCCGGGCGCACGATCCCCCCGGCGGTCACGGCCGGGCCTCCCGGTCCGAGGCGTTGGTGGTCATGGTCGACGTTCCTCCTTGCAGGACGGGGACGGTGGCGGGCGCGACGGAGAGCAGGGCGGCGACGCCGAGGGCCAGCCCGACGAGGGCCTCGACGACGCAGACGAGGGCGAGCGGCCCGTGATCCGCGGTTCGAGCAGCACACCGGTGAGGCCTCCGGCGAACGCGGTGGACGAGCCGAGCCACGCGGCGACGGACCACGACCACGTCCGGCGCTGTCGGCCGCGGCCCAGGACCTGGGTCGCGACCGCGCCGAGGGCGATGACGCCCCCGACGACGGCCAGGGCGCTGCGCTGGGCGACGGTGACGAAGCCCGAGGGCCCGCCGTGTCCGGGACCGAGCACGGCCCAGACGAGCTGGCAGCCCGCGACGACGGCCGCGGCGGCCGTCCCGACGTGCGACAGCGTCCCGCGCAGCTCCTCCCGGGGGCCGTCGAGCGCGGGCGCGAGCCGGGGCCAGCGACGGTTCACGCACACGGCGAGCGCGACGTACAGGACCGCCGCCTGCACGATGAACCCCCCGTACACCAGGGCGGCACCCAGGGGCTCAGGCCGGAGTCGACGGGGATGGGCGACCCGCCGAGGGCGGCCTGCACGGCGAGCCCGACCGGGACGCCGAGCGCCACCGGCACCAGGAGCCCCGTGCCCACCCACGTCGGGGCGAGCAGCCAGGCCGCGGGCACCCGGCGCGCCCGGGGCGAGGTCAGCACGACGACCACCGCGACCGCAGCGTCCGGGCCGCGCCGGGTGCGTCCGGCGGGTTCGTCACCGTCGCACACCGCCCTCGACGACGCGACGGGCCAGCACCCCGAGGCGGCCGACCTCCCCCAGCGGCGCCGCGAGCATCGCCGCCACGACCTGCGGCCACCGCGCGCCGACGACGCGGACCCGTTCCCGGTCCTGCAGGGACGCCAGCAGCTCCAGGGCGTCGCGCGTGACCTCGTCCGCACCCGAGAGGTCGACGACGGGCTGTGGTCCGGCCGTCGCGACGAGGTCCGACACCGTCGTCGCGTCGACGAGACCCACGCCCGCCGAGCGCGCCCGGGGTACCGCCCGAGTCATCGTTCCCCCATCACGAACGCCATCCAGGTGCACCTCCGGCCCACCGCACCGGTCGGAGCCCGGGGAGGCGGTCGACAGCCTCCAGGAAGTCCGGACGGCGTCCCATCGACCCTCCGGTGGGCCGGGTGGCCTCGGCGCGCACATCGGTCATGTCGCCAGGGTGCGGCTCGCGGCCCTCGCCACCGAGACCCGACGGCGGGGACGGCCGGAATCACGGGACAGCTGTCCGTCCGGCTCCCGCCGCCGTCACACGGTGGCGTCGGCGCCGTCGTCGCGCCGCGGTGAGGGCACGAGCATCGCGATCAGCGCGCCCAGGCTGCCGGTGAGGTAGTCGCCCAACGAGCTCGACGCGTCGAACGCCCACCAGGTGAGCGCCCCCTGCCAGTGCGAGGCGAGCACGTGCCCGATCCCGGCCGGCGCGCCGCGGGTGGAGGCGAAGCACCCCTCGAGGGCGGCGGTGAGGGCCTGCTCCCAGGCGCGGCCACGCGCGCGGAGCGATGCATCACCGAGGTCCTCGTGCAGGACGAGCAGCCCGCTGCGGTAGGTCGCCACGTCGTCGCCGTACTGGCGGGAGAGCCCGATCAGGAGCTCGACGGCCCCGTCGGGGGTCCGCGGCACCGCGGCGGCGAGCTCGGCGGTCGACGCGTCGAGACGGTCCCAGGCGTGCCACAGCGCGCGATGGGTCAGCGTGGCCTTCGTCCCGAACCGCTGGACGAGGGTGGCCGCCGAGAGCCCGCACCGCTCCGCCACCGCCGCGAACGTGAGGCGCTCGACGCCGCCGACGTGCACGAGCTCGAGAGCGGCGTCGAGGACCTGTTCGTCGGTCCGGGTTTTGGGTCGCGGCACCGCGCTATAGTAACCTACCGTTCGTTTATATACGCGGAGGGAGTGTCACCCATGACGCTGGCAGGCACGGTCGCCCTCGTGGCCGGGGCGACCCGAGGAGGGGGCCGCGGGATCGCCGTCGAGCTCGGGGCGGCGGGCGCAACGGTCTACGTCACCGGGCGCACCACCCGTGAGCGCCGCTCGGAGTACGACCGCGCCGAGACCATCGAGGAGACCGCGGAGCTCGTCGACCGCGCCGGCGGCGTGGGCATCGCCGTCCCGACCGACCACCTCGTCCACGACGACGTCCGCGCCCTGGTCGGGCGGATCGACCGCGACCAGGGGCGCCTCGACGTGCTGGTCAACGACATCTGGGGCGGCGAGGTGCTCGTCGGCTGGAACCAGGCCGTGTGGGAGCACGACCTCGATGACGGGCTGCGGATGCTGCGCCTCGCGGTGGACACCCACCTCGTCACCGCCCACTTCGCCCTGCCGCTGCTCATCCGTCACCCCGGCGGGCTCCTCGTCGAGGTCACCGACGGCACCACGGAGTACAACGCCGTGAACTACCGCATCTCGCCCTTCTACGACCTGGCCAAGGTCGCGGTGAACCGCATGGCGTGGGCGCACGCGCAGGACCTGGAGAAGCACGGCGCGACCGCGGTGTCGGTGACGCCCGGCTGGATGCGCTCGGAGATGATGCTCGACCTGTTCGGCGTCGAGGAGCAGAACTGGCGCGACGCGCTGGCTCGCGAGCCGCACTTCGCCATCTCCGAGACCCCCCGCTTCGTCGGTCGTGCCGTCGCCGCGCTGGCGTCCGACCCCGACCGTGCGCGGTGGAACGGCCGCTCGCTGTCCAGCGGTGGGCTCGCCACCGTCTACGGGTTCACCGATCTCGACGGCTCGCGCCCCGACGCCTGGCGCTACATCACCGAGGTGCAGGACCCGGGGAAGCCCGCCGACACGACCGGCTACCGCTGACCGCCCGTACCCCGCGGCGACAACGCGAGGAGCTGCCGCCGGTGTCCGGGCAGCTCGCCCTCGGCGAGGCCGGCGATCAGGTCCCGCAGCGGGAGCGGCTGGTCGACGAGGACGGCGCCGTGGGACAGGAGCAGGGTCGGGATCGGCGTGTCGAGTTCGGGGTCGCCGAGCACCGACACGAGCGCGCCGAGGGCGCCGCCCTGGGTCTCGATCCGCTGTCGCAGCCCGGGGCGGCCCCCGGCCCGGGCGACGAGACGCCGGATGGTCCACAGGTCCGATGCCGGGCGGTTCTCGAAGGTGGTGTCGACCCCCGCCGCGACGTCCGCCGCGACGGCGATGGTGGCGGCGGTGACGAGGGAGACGTGCGCCAGGACCTCGTCGGCGTCCCACTCGTCCGCGTCCTGCGGCCTCGCGTCGGCGTCCCCCAGGGACGCGGCGACGTCGAGGAGCTCGGTGAACGCGGCTCCGAGCGCTGCCGCGGTCATCGCCGGCCCCCCGCGCGCCGGTCCGCCGCCGCCTGGAACCTGCTCACCGCGCGCCGCCAGGCGACCACCGGGACCGCCCGGACCTCCGAGCCGTTCACCGCGATCGACCGGGCCAGCCGAGTCGCCGCCTCGCGCGTCGGTCGGGAGGCCTTGCTGGGGTGTCCGGCGTCGAACGGTGGCCGCGGGTCGTACTCGATGTAGAGCTGCGCGGTCTCCGCGTGCTCCCGGCCGGCGATCTGGCCGACGAGCCACAGACCGAGGTCGATCCCGGCCGAGACACCCGCCGCCGTGACGATCTTCCCCGCCTGCACGATCCGCTCGTCGCGCTGGGGCACGGCGCCCATCGCCGCCAGCCCCGCCTGCACGTTCCAGTGCGTCGTCGCGGGCACGCCCTCGAGCAGACCCGCCGCCGCCAGGATCATCGCCCCGGTGCAGACCGACGTCGTCCAGCTCGTCGTCCGGTGGACCTGCTGCAACCAGGCGACCAGCCGGCGGTCGGCCATCGTCGTCGCCGTGCGGGGGCCGGAGCCCGGTACCAGCACGACGTCCGGTGCCGGGGTGTGCTCGTAACCGTGGGTCACGCCCAGGAAGAGCACGCCGCTGTCGGCGACGACCGGCCCGGGCTCCGCGCCGACGAAGCGCACGTCGGCGTCGGGCAGCAGCCGCAGGAGCTCGTACGGTCCCACGGCGTCGAGGGCCGTCACGCCGGGATAGAGCACGATGGCGATCTGCACACGGGGTCCTTCCACGGTGTCGGGCGGGGCGTCGTCACCGTGGCCCGCGGCAGCACCCTCCGGGCGCCCCGTCGCCGTGAGGTGTCCGGATGCCTGGGCGATCGGTCCGCCAGGACGGTGGGGCGCTCCAGGACGACCCGGGTGTTGCCGCAGGGCCTCCCGCGCGCTACCGCCTGGGAGCGGCAGGAGGAGGTCCCCTCCGACGCCGCAGGCGGACGGCCAGCACGACCGCGCCCGCCGCGACCGCCGCGATGAGGACGGCGCGCACGGTCAGCGCCCACGGCCAGCGCGCGCCGGTCAGCGTCGGCTCCGGTCCGGGGTACTGCAGGGTCTTGGCCACCCACCGGGCGGTGGCGACGTCGTCGGTGGCGGCGATGTCGCGCAGCGCGCCGTCGAAGGCGAAACCGGGGCGGTCGTGGAGGTAGGTCGGCGGCGGCCCGCCCGGCAGCACCGGCACGCGCGCGTCCCGGGCCGCCTGCGCACCGGGGACGAGGAGCCGGTCCAGCCGGCCGGCCGCGCCCACCAGGTCGCCGCGGGGCACGAACACCAGCCCGTGCCGTGAACGGACCGGCCGCCCGTCCGCGCTCAGGGTGAGTGGACGGGCCAGGTAGGAGAGCTCGGTGTACGGGCGCAGCGCCGAGGCCAGCTCGACCTCACCCACCCCGTCGGTGAGCAGCACGCCCGTCGTCGGCCGGTCGGCGCGGTAGGCCGCACTGAGCAGGCCGGCCACATCGGGCGGGGCCGGGCTCGACCGCGGGATCGCGGCCGCCGTGCCCGGCACGTAGTCCGGCCAGCCGATCGCCCGTGCCGCCCCGGCGGCCACCTCCGGGCCCCGCAGCCGCTCGATGACCCGCAGCGACCCGTCGACGCCCCGCAGGACGCCCGACGAGGTGATGACGTCGCCGTCGTCGACGTAGCGGACACCGTCCTGCCAGCGGACCTCCGGGTGGTCGCGGCGCAGCCCGATGAGGCCGAGCCAATGGGAGGTGGCGGGGCGGCCGTCGAGCAGGCCGGCGTCCGCGAGCACCCAGGCGCCGACGCACACGCTCAACAGGAGCGGGCGGCCCTCGGCCCGCTGCCGCTGCAGCCACCGGATCACCGTGGCGACGCCGGCTGAGTCCATGGCGTGGAGCTGGGGCACGACGATCACGTCCGGCGGGCCCGGCAGCAGGGCGTCCAGCGCGGCGAAGTCCAGCTGGGGCACGTGGTCCAGCCCGCCGGTCATCGGCACGGGACGGCGGTCGGGGGCCACGGTGTAGACGTTGAACGCGCCCGTCGCGGCGAACACCTCGTAGGGCGGCAGGGAGTCGGCGACGTTCGTGCCCTCCGGACCCAGCACGATCGCCACGGTGGGCTTCGCGGGGTCGTGCGCCGGCGCGGGCGCGGCGACCGGGACGCCCGGGGGCGGCGCCGTGTAGATCTCGCCCGCCGCTCCGGTCGCTCCCAGCGCGCCGACGCCCACCACCGCGAGCAGCGCCACGAGCGCGGCCAGCACCACCGTGGGCCAGCGGCGCGCGGGGCGGCGGCGCCGGTCGACCTCGGTCGCCATGGTGATCCCTCCCCCTCGCGGACCCTCGCCGCGGGGACACCGCGAAGGGTCGGCGAGGCCGGCACCGAGACGCCGCGTCCGGCGGCGGGAGCGTCCGGATCGCTGGGCTCCCGGTCAGGGGGTCGGGGTCATCGGGCCGGGTCACGGCCGATCGTGACCCCCACGCGTGACCTTCGGTTGATGCCCGCGGCGTGGCCCGCGAGGATCCTGCGCCCGGAGGCGGCACGACGACGAGGAGGACGGGACATGGTCGGCACACCCGCGCGGCGCGTCGTGGTCGTCGCGTACGACGGCGCCGAGCTCCTCGACGTCGCCTGCGTCACCTCGACCCTGGACCTGGCCAACCGGATCGCCGGCCGCGAGCTCTACCGCGCCGAGCTGGTCTCCCCGGCGGGCCGGGCGGTGCGGTGCGATTCGGGCCTGGCCCTCCAGGTCGCCGGGTCACTGCAACGCACGACGGGCGCGATCGACACCCTCGTGGTCTCCGGCGGGCGCGGTCACGAGGACGCGGCCGCCACGAGCACGGTGGTCGCGCACGTCCGCCGGCTCGCCGCGGTGGCCCGCCGGGTCGCGTCGGTCTGCACCGGCGCCACCGTGCTCGCCGCCGCGGGCCTGCTCGACGGGCGCCGGGCGACCACCCACTGGGCCTACGCCGATGCGCTGGCCGACCGGTACCCGGCGGTCCACGTCGACCCGACCCCCATCTACGTCCGGGACGGGTCGGTGGCGACCTCGGCCGGCGTCACCAGCGCGCTCGACCTGACGCTGGCCCTCGTCGACGAGGACCACGGCCCCGGGCTGGCTCGCTCGGTGTCGCGCGGGCTGGTCACCTACCTGCAGCGCCCCGGTAGCCAGGCGCAGATGAGCGTCTTCGTCGCCCCCGAGGCCGACCACGACCTGGTGCGCGACACCGTCGCCCACGTCACCGCCAACCTCGACGCCACCCTCGACACCGCGACCCTCGCCGCGCGCGCCGGAGTCAGCGAGCGGCAGCTCAACCGGCTGTTCGTCGAGCACGTCGGCCTGCCGCCCGGCCGCTTCGTCCGGCGCGTCCGCCTGGATGCGGCCGCCCGCCTGCTCGCGACCACGGAGCACCCGGTCAGCACGATCGCGCGCCGGTGCGGGTTCGCCTCGGTCGAGGGGCTGCGGCAGGCGTTCGTGCAGCGTTTCGGCCTGCCGCCGACACGGTTCCGGGCCTCCGCCGCCCTCCCGGTCTGACGCCGCTCACGGTGGGGCCGCGGCGGCGAGCGAACGCGGTCGGCGAGCCCCGGGTCAGTCGGGCAGCACCGGCGGCGTCCCGCGCCCGGGCTCGCGACGAGCCGTCACGGTCCGGTGCCTGATGCGCCACCCGTGGCCCGTCCTCGCGAGCCGGTCGTCGTAGGTGAAGGAGGCGACCGCACCGTCCCCGTCCACGAGGAGGCCCTTCGACCACGCCCGGGCACCGTCGCCGTGGTCGCGGACGACGATGTTGGTGACGTGGAGGGCCACCGTGCCTCCGGGTCCGATGCGACGCGCGGCGTCGATGTAGGCGTCGAGGCGCGACCGATCCGGATCCCCGGCGGGCAGGGGCGCCCGGCCGAGATCCCCGGCATCGACCTCGAGGTCGGCGGTGAACACCTCGCCGAAGCGTTCGTAGGCGCCGGCATCGACCAGGTGTCCGTGGAGGGCGATCACCTCGTGGATGTCCAGGCGGTCGTCGGCCGTCAATCCCACATCGAGCTCCTGACGTCAGGTCTGCGGGTCGCGCCCCGCGGTCTGGATGCCTTCGCGCATCAGTTGCAGGGCGCCGCCCGGAGGTACGGCGACGATGGCGGCGGAGCCGCACGGCACGGTCGGGTCCCGCTCGTCGTCCCCGTCGAGGACCAGCAAGTGCCCGTCGAACTCCGCGTCCGCCTGCGCCGCGGTCACCGCGACGTCGCTGCCGGTGCGGTTGCCGCTGGACAGCGCGAGATGACCGCCGTGGCGCTGCAGCACCGGCCGGGCCCGGTCCGAGCACGCCGTGGTCACCCCGACCAGCCCGGACGGACCGGGGAGCAGCCAGTCGGGGGCGTGGTCGACCACCGGCACGAAGAGGCTGAGGAGCAGGTCGTCGGTCAGCCGGCGGGCGAGGGCGGCCGAGGGTGGATCGAGCGCGAGCCAGGGCTCGACGAGTGCGAAGTCGGCGACGCCCAGCCCGGTCGGCTGGTCGCGCGACCGTCCCTTCGCCTCGTTGACCGCGGCCGGTCCGGCCGCGGCGACCACGTAGGGCAACGGGACCGGTAGCGGGAGGACCACCGCCGTCCCCGCGTCCAGGGCTCGGCCGACCTCGTCGCCGTCGCGCGTGATCACTGTCGGGTCCTCGCCGAGCCACCGCCGGGCAGCAGGACCGACAGAGCGGGTTCACGGCGGGCGGCCCGGGTGATGTAGGCGCCGTTCCACACCGCGAGCCCGGCCATGGCGACGATCATCATGGCGGTCGAGGCGCCGACCGCCACCTCCAGGGGCAGCAGGTAGATCAGCGGGACGCGCAGCGCCGCCTCGGCGACCAGCCCGAGACCCCACCCCAGGGCACTGACCCGGAAGGCGCGTCGCGCGGCGGGCCGCGTGCGGTACAGCGCCGCCAGCTCCTCGGCGCGGTGCGGTGTCCAGCTCTGCGCACCGGCGAGGGTCAGCGGGTGCTCCCCGACCAGGCTGACCAGGAACACCGCCCCGATCACCGCCGTGGTGAACGAGTCCTTGAGCAGCAGGAACCGCGGCTCGCCGCCGACGAAGGCGAGCGCCAGGCCCACGCCGAACACCCCGAACATGATCGCGGCGAACCAGGAGATCCGCCGGGTCCAGACCGCGACGGCCACCAGCCGGACACCCGCGGCCGCGGTGGCCACCAGCAGCGCCAGCCAGTCCGAGCCGCCGACGCCGTGCACCGTGTAGTAGCCGACCAGCGGCAGCCCGATGTCCACGCCCAGACCGACCAGGGCGCTCCCCGTGGACGCCGGCGATTCCATCACACTGTTGTATACCGCTGTGATGCTACAGTCAAGGCATGAGTCCCCGCTCGGCCGACCCGACCGTGCGCACGGCCCTGCTCGAGGCCGCCGCCCGCCTCGTGGCCGCCGAGGGTCCCCGCGCCCTGAGCACCCGGCGTCTCGCGGCCGAGGTGGGCACGTCGACGATGGCGGTCTACACCCACTTCGGGAGCATGGACGAGGTGCGTCGCGCGGTCCGGCAGGACGGGTTCGCCCGCCTCGAGGCCGACCTCGACGCGGTGCCGCGCACCGAGGACCCGGTCGCCGACCTGGCCGCCGCCGCGGCCGCGTACTTCGCCACCGGGCTCGCCCACCCCGAGCGCTACCGCGCGATGTTCGTCGACCGACCCCCGGCCGAGGAGGACGACCCCGGCGCGGAGGTCTTCACACGCCTGGTCGACGCCGTCCGCCGCTGCCTTGAGGCCGGCCGGTTCCCCGGGACCGACGCGGGGACGGCGCTGCGCTGGGCGGCCGAGATCTGGACGATGGTCCACGGCATGGTCACCCTCGCCCACTCCCGGCTCCTGCCGCCCGAGCAGGTCTGGTCCCTGCTCACCGACATGACCTACCGACTCGTCGTCGGCTTCGGCGACGACCCCGCGGCGGCGGAGTCCTCCGTCGAGCACGGCTACGGCTCGCGGGTCAGCCGGTGACCCAGTCCATGTGTCCGATCCAGTGCTCGAGCAGTGCGCGATCCCCGTGCAGTTCCAGCGTCGGAGCGGCCCGGAGCGGACGACGCCTGCGCAGCACGAGCAGCAGGTCGGCGGCCGGGCCGCGCACCTCGACGTCCGCCGGGGCGTGCGCGCGTTCCAGCACGACCCCGTCCGGTTCCCGGCGGGCCAGCCACTCCCCCGGCGCGTCGGTGGCGTGGAAGTGCAGGGTCTGGCCGTCGCCGCCGCGTCCGCGCGGTGCACGGAGACCTCGCCGAAGAGCCGACGTGACCAGAACGGCACGCCCGCGGCGGTCATCGGGTGCGCACACCGGCACCGCGGGTGTACACCGGCACCCGGGCAGCCGCAGGCGGCCTCGCGATGTGGGAGGACCGGCGTGGTGGGTCCGCTGCTGGAGAGCAAGTACCGCGTCCCCGCTCGCCGGCCGGGGACCGTGGCCCGTCCACGCCTGCTCGAGGCGCTGGACGGCGCCGTCCGGACGGCGGTGACGGTGGTGTCGGCGCCAGCGGGGTTCGGCAAGTCAACGCTGCTCGCCGAGTGGCTCGCCACGCCCCCGGCAGGCACGACCGCGGCCGCGTGGGTCTCGCTGGACGAGCGCGACGACGACCCCACGCTGTTCTGGACCTACGCCGTCACCGCGATGCAGGCGGCCGCGGGCGTGGGCGACGGCGCGCTGGCGGTCCTGGCCTCGTCGCCGGCGTCGACCGAGACCGCGCTCGTCGCGGTGCTGAACGACCTCGCCCGAATGCCCCGGGACCTGGTGCTGGTCCTGGACGACGTCCACCTCGTGAACTCGCCGGCGGTGCACGAGGGGATCGCCTTCCTCCTCGAGCACCGCCCGCCGCGGCTCCACCTGGTCCTCGCCACGCGGGTGGACCCGCCGCTGCCCCTGGCACGGTGGCGGGCGCGCGGCGAGCTGCTCGAGGTCCGCGCCGCCGATCTCCGCTTCACCGAGCAGGAGTCCGCGGCCTACCTCAACGGACCGATGGGGCTCGCGCTCTCGGAACACGACGTCGCGACCCTCGACGGGCGCGCCGAGGGCTGGATCGCCGCCCTGCAGCTGGCGGCGCTGTCGATGCGGGGCCGCGACGACGTCGGCGCCTTCATCGCGGGGTTCGCCGGCGACGACCGCCACGTCGTCGACTACCTGGCCGAAGAGGTCCTGGCCCGCCAGCCCGACGACGTCCGGGACTTCCTGCTCGAGACCTCGATCCTGGAGCGACTCACCGGCCCGCTCTGCGACGCGGTCACCGGGCGCCCCGGGGGCCGCGGCACGCTCGTGGCCCTCGAGCGCGCGAACCTGTTCCTGGTGCCGCTCGACGACCGGCGGCAGTGGTACCGCTACCACCACCTGTTCGCCGACGTCCTGCGCGCCCACCTCGTCGACGAGCGCCCGGACACGGTCCCGGAGCTCCACCGCCGGGCGGGCCGCTGGTTCTCCGACCACGGTGACACGCCCGCGGCCGTCGACCACGCCCTCGCCGGCGGGCACGTCGACCGGGCCGCGGACCTGATGGAAGGGGCGATGTCGACGATGCGCCGCGAGCGGCGAGAGGCCGAGCTCGGCTCCTGGGTGCGCTCGCTGCCGCACGAGATCGTGCGGGTGCGGCCGGTGCTCGGCATGGCCTTCGTCGGTGCCCTGGCCCAGGCCTCCGAGTTCGACACCGTGGAGCAGCGGCTGGCGGACGTCGAGCGCGCCGTCCGGCCCGATGGGGGCACCTGGCCGGCGCAACCCCCGCCCGGTCTGGTCGTGGTCGACGAGGAGGGCTACCGGTCGGTCCCCGCGGGGCTCGAGGTCTACCGGGCGGCGCTCGCGTTGCGCCGGGCGGACCTCGACGCGGCTGCCGCGCACGCACGGGAGGCCCTGTCGCTGACCCCGGTATCCGACGACCTCACCCGGGCCGCCGCGGGGGCGCTGGGCGGGCTCGCCTCGTGGGCCCGCGGCGACCTGGCGCGAGCGGAGGCCGCGTACGTGGAGTCGGTGGCGGGGCTGCACCGCGCCGGGTTCGTCGCCGACGTCCTGGGCTGCTGCATCGCCCTCGGCGACATCCGCCGCACCCTGGGGCGGCCGAGCGACGCGGAACGCCTCCACCGGTGGGCGCTCGCCCTGACCGATCCGGCGGCACCGATCCGGGGAACGGCCGACATGCACGTCGCCCTGGCCGGCGTACTGATCGAGCGCGACGACCTCACCGGGGCCGCCGAGCACCTGGACACGTCCCGACGGCTGGGCGAGCACCGCGGTCTGCCGCAGAACCCGTACCGCTCGCGGGTGGCCGAGGCACGCCTCCTCGAGGCCCGCGGCGATCCCGACGGCGCGCTCACCCTGCTCGACGAGGCCGAGCGCGTTCACGACACCGACTACTCCCCCGACGTGGCGCCCGTGCCCGCCGTGCGCGCCCGCCTCCGGCTCCGGCGCGGCGAGCTGCAGCACGCCGAGGCCTGGGCACGCGAGCGGCAGCTCGCCCCCGACGACGAGCTGACCTACCTCCGCGAGTACGAGCACCTCACCCTCGCCCGGCTGCTCCTCGCCCGCCGGGACGGCGCAGGACCCGACGCCGCGGCCGGGCTGCTCGCGCGGCTGCACGCGGCCGCCGAGGACGGTGGGCGGGTCGGCAGCCTCATCGAGATCCTCGTGCTGGAGGCGCTCGCCGCGCAGGCCCGGGGCGACGTCCCGTCCGCGCTCGACGCGCTGCGACGGGCCGTGACGCTCGCGGAGCCCGAGGGCGTGGTCCGCGTCGTCGCGGACGAAGGACCGTCGATCGCGGTGCTGCTCCGGACCTTCACGAAACACGACCCCGGGTACGCGTACGGACGCCGTCTCCTCGCCCCCTGCGCCGGGACCGCGCCGGCCTCCCGGGCGCTGGTCGACCCGCTGAGCGAGCGTGAGCTCGACGTCCTGCGCCTGCTCGGCTCGGACCTCGACGGGCCGGACATCGCCCGTGAGCTGTCGGTCTCGCTCAACACGGTGCGGACCCACACCAAGAGCATCTACGCGAAGCTCGGCGTGAACAGCCGTCGAGCCGCCGTGCGCCGGGCCCACGAGCTGGGCGTGCTCCCGCGCCGTCGCTGACCGTCACTCACCACACGTGGTGAGGACCGCTCACCACCTCGGCGCCCATCGTTCCCGCCATGAGCAGCAGCAGGCCACAGCGCTACGAAATCCGGGTGCGGGGCCACCTCGCTCCGCGCTGGGCCCCGTGGTTCGACGGGATGGCACTCGTCGCGCAGGACGACGGCACCACGGTCATCGACGGCCCCGTCGCCGACCAGTCCGCGCTCCACGGCCTGCTCCGCACCATCAGCGACCTCGGCGTGCCCCTCGTCTCGGTCACCGCGACCGACGCCGACGCGCCGACCCACCCCTCGAGGAGAACACCGTGACCACCGACGTCCAGACCCCACCGACCGCACCCTCGCCCGCCCGCCGGATGGACCCGATGAGGAAGGTGGCCCTCGCCGGCGGCCTTCTCTACCTCGTCACGTTCGCCGCCTCGATCCCGCAGCTCGCGCTCTTCGCCGACCTCGTCGCCGACCCCGCAGGCTTCGTCCGCACCCCGGGCAGCAACACCGCCGTGCTGTGGGGGTCGTGGCTCGAGGTGATCACCGCGGCCTCCTGCGTCGGCACGGCCGTCGCGCTGTACCCCGTCACCCGGCGGGTCAGCCGGACCGCAGCGATCGGCTTCGTCACCTCGCGCGTCGTCGAGGCCGCCATGATCCTCGTCGGCGTCCTCTGCGTGCTCGCCGTCGTGTCCCTGCGCGGCGACCTCGCGGCAGCCGTCGGCGCCGAGGCCGACGCTCTCGGGGTCGTCGGCCAGGCCCTGATCGAGGTCCGCCAGTGGTCGTTCCTGGTCGGACCGGGCCTCATCGCCGGCGTGAACGGCCTGTTCCTCGGCTACGTGATGTACCGGTCACGGCTGGTGCCCCGCATCATCCCGATCGTCGGCCTCGTGGGCGCCCCGCTGATCCTCCTGTCCTCGACCGTGACGATCTTCGGTGGCTGGGGGCAGGTGTCGATCGCCGGCAGCCTCTGCGCGCTGCCCATCGCCCTCTGGGAGTTCTCCCTCGGCGTGTGGCTGACCGTCAAGGGCTTCCGCCCGACGACCCTGACGATCGACTGACCGCACGACGACCGCCCAGCGGAGCCGACCCCCCGAGGGTCGGCTCCCTGGTGCGTCCCCAGCAGCATGCCCAGCCTCCGTCGACAAAGCGCTGTGTTCTTGCACGATATAATGCACGATCGTAGTATCGACCCATGGCCGCGATCTCGGAGGCGGAGCCGGCAGCTCCCCGGATGTCGCTCCTGTTCGACCTGTGGTTGATCAACCACATGGTCGAGGGAGCCTTCGACGACGCCCTCGCGGCCGGGTCCGGCCTGAGCGGCGAGGAGTTCGGCTTCTACTCGCTCCTCCGGCGGTTCGGCCCGGCCACACCCGGCCGGATCAGCCGCTGGACGGCCATGCCGCCGACGACGGTGTCCGCCACCGTGCGCCGGCTCGTCCAGCGCGGTCATGTCGATCAACGCCCCAACCCTGCCGACGGACGATCGCGGCTGGTCGCCCTGACCCCGGACGGGGTGACGGCGCACGCCGGCGCGGCAGAGGTGTTCTGGACGGCCACCCGCCCGCTCGCTGCGGCGCTGCAGGACGACGTGCACCACCAACGCATCTCGCTGCAGCGCCTCGACCAGGCCCTCCGCGACGTCGGCGGCCTCGAGCCACGTCCCTACCAGGTCGACGACACGGCCTCCGCCAGGCAGCACCTGGAGTACGACGGGACGCCGCTGACGACCGACGAGGAAGGCAGCGTCCGCGCCTACATCGACTTCATCCGCACGCGACGCACACCCGAGGGCCTCCGATGAACCCACCCACCCCACCCACGAACCAGCACACGACGGTCGATCTCGACGGCCTCCGCGCCACCGTCCTCGCCGTCATGGAGCGGCAACGCATCCCCGGGCTCTCCCTCGCCGTGACCTCCTCCGATCGGCTTCTGCACCACGAGGTCTTCGGGCTCGCCGACCTCGCCACCGCCCGCCCGGTCACCACCGCCACCCGGTTCCTGTGGTTCTCGATGTCGAAGGTCGTCACGGCGACCGCAGCGCTGCGCCTGGCCGACGAAGGACGACTCGACCTCGACGCACCCGTCACCACGGCCGTCCCGAGCTACACCGCCCGCGGCCGCCGGGGCCGGGGCCCTGAACCGCGCCTCCGGCAGCTCCTCGACCACACCGCGGGCGCCTCGAACCCCCTTCCCCTGCGCTGGGTCCGACCCGCCGCCGCACCCGACCCGGCGGACGACGAGGTCCACCGCCTCCTGCGGCGAGCACGGCCGACCCGGCGCATCGGCGGCCAGGCGCGCTACTCCAACCTCGGCTACCTCCTGCTCGCCGAGGCCATCGCCCAGGCCGCCGGCGAGCCGTTCGAGCAGTACGTGCAGCACGCTGTGCTCGACCCCGTCGGGATGCACACCACCGGCTACCGCCACGACCCCACCGGCGACCACGCCACCGGATACGTCCTCGCGCCCCGTCCCGCTCGCGCGGTCCTACGCGCCGCCCTTCCAGCGGGGATCGTCGCCGACCGCCACGGCGACCACGTCGCCCTGCACCCGTTCACCGTCACCGGCGCCGGCTACGGCGGGCTCATCGGCAACGCCTCCGACGCCGCCCGGCTGCTGCGCCTGCACCTGGCCGACGGCACCATCGACGGCCGAACCGTCCTGCGGCCCGAGACCACCCGGGCGATGCGGACCATCACGACACCCGGGAAGCCCTTCGACCTCGGACTTGCCTGGTTCCGGCGCCCCGCCGACCGCACCACCCGGCCGGGCTTCGTCGAGCACTGGGGCAGCGGCGGCGGCTTCTTCAACCTCATCCGCCTCTACCCCGACGCAGACCTCGGCGTCGTGATCATGGCCAACACCACCCGTCGCTACGACCACGACACGATCGCGCGCAGCGTTCATCGCCGCTTCGCTCCATGACCCTCCGCGCAGCCCAACGTCGCAAACTCAGCCCGGACGTCGCAGAGGGAGTCGTGTCTCAACACCTCCCGGACAGGTGTCTCACGACATGCCGGACAGATGTCGCGGGTGATCCGGACAGCAGCGACACGCCCGCTCATGTCGTCCAAGTTGCGTCTGGTGATCACTGCTGTGGTCGTGGAGAAGCGGCCGGTCGCGCAGGTCGCGCGCGAGTACGGGGTGTCGCGGCGAACCTCGCTCGCGCCGACCCAAGACCTCACCGAGGTCGGCCGGGAGCCGTGCTGATGGGTCAGCTGCCACCATCGAGTTGATCCTCGAGCTGCGGCACCACCGAGACCCACCACCGCGTCCGCACCGACAAGATCGACAAATCGGGGACGGTCACCCTGCGCGTCGCCGGCCGGCTGCGCCACATCGGCATCGGCCGACCCCACAGCGGAACCCACGTCCTGCTGCTCACCCAGGACCGCCACGTGCGCGTCATCGACGCCGCCACCGGCGAACTCCTCCGCGAGCTCGAGATCGACCTCACCCGCAACTACCAGCCCCGACACCCACCGACCCCGAAATGACAAACGCCCGAACCCACACAGCGTGGGTCCGGGCGGAGATGTCGACCGTGGGCTCGTAGGCCCTGCTCACCGTGACGCCGCGCAGACCGGGGTACACCCCGTCGTAGACGGTCTGTGTCATGCGCGGGCCAGGCCGATCCGCAGGTGGCCGGCGGGTGGACCTGGCCGCGGTGTCGTCCGGTGATCAGACGGTGAAGGACTCGAGGCCGAGGCGGCCCCACGCGATGAATGCCGCGAGGGCGAGGTAGGCCGCGTTCACCATCACGAGCCTGACCTGGCCGTAGTGGCCGTGGGTGATCATCGCGCCGACCATGAGCACGACCCAGCAGATGGCGGTCACCGGCACCATGACCGGTGCGATGTCGAGCAGGGCGGGCAGGACCAGGCCGACTGCAGCCAGGAGCTCGAGGACGCCGAGCGTCTTGACGAAGCCGACCCGGGCGTCTGCGGTCCATCGCCCGCCCTCGTGCGCCGCCAGCTTCTCCTTGGGCAGGAACGTCTTGGTGATGCCACCGGCCAGGGCGACCGCGGCCAGCAGTCCGGCAGCGATCCACAGTGCGAGGTCCATGGGGTTCCTCCGTTGTCCGTTGTCGAAGTGGCGGCCGGTCACCGGTCTGCGCGATCGGGCGCGCCCTGGGCTTCCGCGGAGAGGTCCTGCCAGTCGGCCCAGATCTTGAGCCGGTCGGCGTAGGCCTGCTGGAGCATCGGGTAGAAGCCCAGGCCGAAGAGCACGCGCAGGGGTGGGTCGTCGGAATCGACGATCTTGAGGAGTGCCTGGGCCGCGGCGGCGGGATCGCCGGCGGGCTGCTTGCCCACGAGCCCGGCGAGGCGCCGGCGGAGACCGTCGTAGACCGGGTCGGGCGCGGCCATGTGACCGTTGGCGAGGGGATCGGGGTTCTTGCCGTCGCGGGTGGCGAAACCGCCGGGCTCGACCACCGCCACCTTGATGCCGAAGTCGGCGACCTCGTGGGCGAGAGACTCGTTCAGGGCTTCCAGCGCCCACTTGGAGACGTGGTAGGTGCTGCCGAGCGGCATCGCCAGCAGCCCGGCGACCGAGGAGAGCTGGACGATGTGCCCCGAGCCCTGGTCACGCAGGTGGAGCAGCGCGGCCTGGATGACCCCTAACGCGCCGAACAGGTTGGTCTCCAGCTGGTCGCGTACGTGCTTCTCGGACAGCTCCTCGACGGCGCCGACCTGGGCGTAGCCGGCGTTGTTCACGACGACGTCGAGGCGGCCGAAGTGTTCCGTCGCCCGCTCGACGCTCGCGAAGACGGCGGCCTTGTCGGTGACGTCCAGCCGCAGTGGGAGCACCGCCCGGCGGTAGGCGGCGACGAGACCGTCGAGGCTCGCGGTGTCCCGCGCGGCCGCGGCCACCTGGTCGCCGCGGGCCAGGGCGGCCTCGACGAACTCGCGGCCCAGGCCGCGGGACGCACCGGTGATGAACCAGACCTTGCTCATGGTGTCCTTCCGATCTCTGTGCGGTGGCAGTCGTGCGTGCTGCTCTCCGACGCACACCAGGCGCCGGCGAATCGACCCCTGTGACAGAGCGGCGGTGTGGTGTACGCCATCGGGGTCGGGATGTCACAGACCTGTACGGGCCGGCGTCTCGAGCCGTGGAGCAGGAGTCGAGGGCGAACGGTCAGGAGCCAGTCGTGAACGAGCACCCCGAGGCGACGACGGCGTTCCTCGCGCACCGCAACCTGCTGTTCACCGTCGCCTACGAGATGCTCGGATCGGCCGCCGACGCGGAAGACGTCCTGCAGGAGACCTGGCTGCGGTGGATGAAGGTCGATCTGGGGCAGGTGCGTGACCAGCGCGCCTACCTGGTCCGGATCACGACCCGGCAGTCGCTCGACCGGCTGCGCACCCTGCGACGTCGCAAGGAGGCCTACGTCGGTCCCTGGCTGCCCGAGCCGCTGCTCACCGCGCCGGACGTGGCCGAGGACGTCGAGCTGGCCGAGTCCGTGTCGATGGCGATGATGCTCGTCCTCGAGACGCTGACGCCGACCGAGCGGGCCGTGTTCGTGCTGCGCGAGGCCTTCGACGTCGGCTACGACGAGATCGCGGCCGCCGTCGACAAGACCCCGGCCGCCGTCCGGCAGATCGCGCACCGCGCCCGCCAGCACGTCGATGCCCGCCGCCCGCGGGAGGTGGTGTCCCCCACCGAGGCCCGGGCGACGCTGGAGGCGTTCCGCCACGCTCTGGAGGCCGGGGACCCGCAGCGTCTGCTCGACGTGCTCGCGCCCGACGTCGTCCTCGTCAGCGACGGCGGCGGTGTCAAGCGGGCCGCGCTGCGGCCGATCGTCGGCGCGGAGAAGCTGGTCCGCTACATGGTCGGCGGCATCGGGAAGGCCCAGGTCACGGTCAGCACCGACCCGACCGTGGTCAACGGCAACCCGGCACTGGTCCTGCGCGTGGACGGCGAGACCGACGGCGTCATGGCGGTCCGGGTCGAGGACGCGCACATCACCGGTCTCTACTACGTCCGCAACCCGCACAAGCTGACCCGCATCGCCTCCGAGATCTCGCTCGCCCTGCGATGAGCACGGGTGGGCTCCGCGGACGGGCACGACGGACAGGAGCCCGGCAACACCGAGGGCCAGCCCGGCCAGGGCCTCGACGACGCACACGAGCGCGAGCGGCCTGGTGAGTTGCGGCTCGAGCAGGACGCCGGTGAGGCCGCCGGCGAGAGCGGAGGACGATCCGAGCCAGACGCCGACGGCCCACCTCCAGGTCCGTGACCGCCGGCCGGGGCGCACCGGAACCACGACCGCGACCGCGCCCACGACGATCAGCGTCGCGGTGACGGCCAGGGGCGCTGCGCTGCCCGGCGGTCACGAAGCCCGAGGGTCCGCCGTGTCCTGGACCGAGCACGGCCCACACGCACTGGCAGCTCGCCACGAGCGTGGCGGCTACGGCTCTCAGCGACGCCAGCGCGACGCGCAACGGCCGGGTCCTGTCGGGCTCGGGCACGGGCCGAGTCGCGGCCAGCGGGTGCTCACGTGCGTCGCGAAGGCCACCCCCAGGACGGTCGCCTGCGCGATGAATCCCCCGTAGACCAGGGCGGGGACCCAGACGCGCATTCCGGCGTCGGCGGGCATCGGTGAGCCGCCGAGGGCGACCTGCGCACGAGCCCGACCGGGACGCCGAGCCCCACCGGCACCAGCAGCCCGGTACCCACCCACATCGGGGCGAGCACCACGGCCGCGAGGAGTTGCCGGGCTCGGTCCGAGGTCAGGGCGACGACCGCGACCACCGCGACGAGCTCGAGCAGTGTCGAGACGGCGTTGCCGGCCATGTGGGCGCGCTCGAGCAGCACGAGCGCGGCGGCCGGGTCCGACGCCCCGGTCGGGTGCCCGGTCAGCCACGCGATCTTGAGCGCCAGGTAGGGCAGGCAAGCGACGACCATCGAGTGCGAAGCGTCCGGGCCGCGCGACGAGTGACCGGCGGCGCCACGCGGGGCCGCGCCGGGACCTGTTGGAGAAGCATGGCTCGACGTGACGGAGCGGTCGTCGTCCGCCCTCCCCCGCGAGAGCGAGCCGCAGCGACCAGCTCGTCGGTGTCCGGCTGGCGGCCGCCGGGTTGATCGCCACCGAGTCCGGGCAAGGGGCCACGACGATCACCGCGAGCGGACGCGCCGCCCTGGCGGCCACGTAGCCCGCGCGACGCGTCGTCTTCGCCCTGGCCCGCGGGCATGCTGAGCGAGTGCGCCGCGTCGTCCGCAAGCTGACGGCCACATTGGGCTGCGTGGTGGTCGTGCTCCTCGCCTCGGCCGCGACCGTGGACGCCGCCCCGTCCCGGGCGGCGCCCGATCCGGCCGCGCTCGACCGCTACCTCGCCGACCCGCGGACCGCTACCGGTCTGCCGGGGATGGCGGTCGCCGTCACCCGTGGGCCCGACGTCGTCCACCTCGCCGGCTTCGGCACGGATGGGCGCGGCGCGCCCATCACGCCGAGCACGCGCTTCCGGATCGCCTCGTTGTCCAAGTCGTTCACCGCCGCCGCACTCCTGCAGCTCGCGGAGGCCCGGCGCATCGATCTCGACGCGCCCGTGCGGCGGTACCTGCCCGGCTTCGCCACCGCCGATCCCGGCGCCTCGGCCCGCACCACCGTGCGCGACCTGCTCAACCATACCAGCGGCATCGCCGACACCGGCTTCCCCGCGATCACCGCGGACGAGCAGGACCTCGAGCGACGGGTGGCGAGCCTGCGCAGCGCGCGCCCCGCGAGCGAGCCCGGCACCGAGTTCCACTACTCGGACCCGAACTACCAGGTGCTCGCCCGGCTGGTCGAGGTCGTGACGGGCGAGCCGTGGGCCCGGTACCTCGCCCGCGAGGTGTTCGCGCCCCTGGGGATGACCAGGACGCTCGCGACGGTGACCGCGGCCGAGGCCGGACCGCGAGCGCCCGACCTCGCCGAGGGCCACGTGCTGGTGTTCGGCATTCCCGTCGCCCGGGCCGAGCTCGACGGACTGGTCGCGGGCTCGACCGGGGTGGTCTCGACGGCCGAGGACATGGCGCGGTGGCTGGTCATGCAGTCGACCGGCGGTGGACGGCTCCTGTCACCCGAAGCGGTCGCCGTCATGCACTCCCCGCCCGCGGGCGTCCCCGGCGGCTACGGCATGGGCTGGCAGGTCGTCACGCCGGAGCAGGGGTCGCGACGGATCGAGCACACCGGGGTGCTCTCGACCTTCTCCGCCGTGCAGGTCCTGCTGCCCGACAGCGGGTATGCCTTCGCCCTGTTGTGGAACGCCAACAGCGCACTGGCCGACACGGCGGGTGTCACGACGGCGCTGGCTGCGCTGCTGAGCGGGACCGGTGAGGCCACGAGGCCCCGCAGCACCGTGCTCGTGTCCGCGGTGCTCGGTGGCGTGTGCGTCCTGTTCTTGGGGGTACGGACACGCACCTTCGTCCGCCTCGACCAGTGGCGGCGGCGCCGAGCGGGCCGGCCGTGGTGGACCGCCGCGCCCGGGATCGCCTGGCTCATCCTCCCCGCTGCGCTGCTCGCCGGGCTGGTCCCGCTCATCAGCGCCATGACGGGCCGGGTCTTCACGTTCTGGCAGCTGAGCCTCGCGATGCCCGACGCCGTGGCCCTGCTGGCGGTCGCGGCGGTGTCCGGTGCCGCGCTCGCCGTCGCACGCGTCGCCGGGCTCGTGGCGGACCGCCGGGAGCGGAAGCGTCGTAGGGGCTGCCGGTCGGCGTCGACGCCGGCGAGCAGCCGGATGTTCGGCGGTGAGCGCCCGCAGCGCTGAGTTCCGCGGCGTCGATGGTGAGACCCGTGCTCCTCCGAACCCACTGAGATCACGGGCTGACGATGCTGGAGCCGGTGTCGGGTACATCGGTCAGGGACAGGATCGTCGATCCGTCCGTCGTACTCGGGTCCGGCTCGGAGTTGCTCGGTACAACCCGCGAATGAACAGGGACCCTTGCGTCTGCGCGTCAGCCCGCTGCCAGGTCACCGCCGTCTGGCGTCCTGCGGAAGGGCGGGCGTCCACCGTCGCGGTACTGGGGTGCGAGGACGGCACGGTCCGGGCGCTCGACCTTCGCCACGGGATCCTCGGCGAGGCCTCAAGGGTCCACGACGGTCGAGTGACCGCGATCGTGCAGACCGACGACGACGGCGGGGTCGCGACCGCGGGTGTCGATGGAAGCTTGTGCGACGCGCCGCCTCCCGGCCACATGTCCGACGTCCGCGGGGTGGACACCGCCCGAGTAGACGGCCGCGATCTCGTGCTGACCGCGGGCAAGGACAACACACTGCGCCTCACCGCTCTCGACGACGGACGAGCCGTTGACCTGCTTGACCTCGAGGACGGAGAACCGTCCGCCGTCGCCTGGTGCGGAACCGTCGGCCAGCCCCAGGCGCTCGTCGCCCTCGGTGACGGACATGTCGACGTCCGCCCCCGACCTCGGCCTGGGCCCGGACGAACACGGTGCGACCCGGGAAGAAGATCCCCCGTTGGGGAGTCGTGCGCGAGCATGGGCGCGACCTCGCGGTGGGCGCATCGCCCGTCGGTGAGCTGCACAGCTTGGACGTCACCGATCCCGACCAGATCACGACGGAGACGTTCCCCGAGTTCGGCGAAGACTGGCTGATGGGCTTCGACGTGGCGCCCTACGCCGACCCGGAACTGAGGACCGTCGACTTCACCTACCGTCCACGACCGAAGCGCCACACACCATCCGACGCCACGGACGACACGACGGACCATGAGGTGCCAGGACGGACGGGGCTGGGCGCAGCCTCCGCAGCGCGTGGAGACAGACGCCCGCCAGGCACTCTCTCAACTGCGGGTATCGCTCGGCAGGAGGGAGTACATGAACATGTCTTTCGGCTCGTCGTCGACCGCTTCCCAGCGCCGCATCAGACCCTCGCGCACGAACCCGACACGTTCGGCGGTTCGCCAGGAGCACTCGTTCCACGGTTCGACGTAGAGCTCGAGCCGGTGGACGCCTGGATGGTCGACGCCCCAGGCGCTGATCAACCTGAGCGCCTCGGTCGCGGCGCCGGCACCTCGAAACCGTGCTGCGAGCCAGTAGCCGATCGTGGCGCCCCCGTCCGTGGCGATGCGGCCAGAAGCCGATCTGGCCGAGGGCACGGTCATCCGCGGCCCTCGCGATGCAGAACGAGTAGCCGAGATTGTCGCTCCGGCGTCGATGCTGGCGTTCGACATAGGCCAGTGCGTCCTCGGCGCTGCCCGCGGCAGGCACGGTCGTGATCAAGGGAATCAAGGGGTCCCTGCCGGCGTCCACCACCACAGGTACATCGCAGCGGTCGAACTCCCGCAACACGATCTTCCCGCTCTCGAGCCGCGGCATCGGTAAGAGCACACTCATCCCGCCGAGCATGGCGAACGGGCATCACGAAGACGATCGGGATCCCGGCTTTCCCAGCCCGGCCACGACGGGCACGAGGGCAGGAATTCGTCGAGCAGCACAGAGCTGGCGAACAATGCGGTGAGGGCCCAGCGCGTCTGTCGCGCTGGTGGAGGTCGGGCCGAAGAGCCCGCCGCTCCCTCGTGGCGATGCGGTTTCGGATGCAGTGCGGCCGTGGCTGTAGTGGGCTGAGGCGTCGAACCCGGGAACCGACCCTCCGCGGGGAACGACCGCCTACCGTGTCGATCACGCCACCTGCGCCCGAATGTGCTCGGGGAGGCTCGCGATCAGGTGCTCGCGGCCGCGGGCAGGGTCAGCGGGCCGGCCGCCGGCGTGGTGAGCGACGACGAACCCGACCAGGGTCTCGCGTCTTGCGTCGAAGACCTCGAGGACGTGGGGCAGGCAGTGACACCATCCGCCCTCGCCGTCGTGCTCATCTCCCGGCGCTCCGGGGACGACGTGGGCGGTGTTGTGTCGGGGGTCGAGCCTCACGGGCATCCTCGTGGTCGGTCGCGCAGGACGACGGATGCCCGTTCTCGAATTCGGTGTACCACGGCCTGGCTCAGCGACGCAGCCTGGCTCGGACCGACGCATTCGGGCGCGCCACCGACGGTACGGGCGCGTGCCCGTGCGAACCGCGCACGGCAGCGAGGTCCGCTTCGCGGGTGAGGCAGGCGCAGGTGCGGCCCAGCGCGCCCTCGACGCCGGACCACGACGAGAGCGATGTCGTCCTCGGGACCGCGTCTTGGTCGACGCCGCCGTGGAGTGCGGTGACGCGGCCGGTGTCGGTGCGCGCGATCTCGTAGCTGATACGAGCGCACCCTCCGCGGCGCGGGTCGGCTCAGCGCGCTGGCCTGGCTGCTTCGTCGATCACCTCGGTGGCGATCTCAGCCGGTGTCAGCGCCGCATCCTCAGCACGTCGCTGGATGGCGTTCACGGCCTCCTCGACGCTGGTGTCGAGCCTGGCCGCGAGCATGCCCTCGGCCTGGTGGAGCTCGTCGTCCTCGTGCCGGCTTGGGCCATCGAGATGCCGCCGGCGTCCGCCCCGGGGACGACGTCGCGCCGTCGCCACGATCTGGGTCAGGGTCGCGTCGAGGTCGCGGACGCTGCGCTTGCCGACCAACTGTTCGCTCGCTGCTCGCAAGGATGCCGCGAGTTCGTCGTGCACGGGCGCCTGTCCTCTCGCTCCTCGCCGACGACGATCGGCTACACGCGCCGACTCCCGCGATGTTCGACGAGCGAACGAGCGGGCCTGCTCCGGCTCGGTGTGCTGGCAGATCGCTGAGACACCGGGCCACTGGTCGACCGCACGCGGAGGTTGATGGTTTCGAGCCCATGTCCTTGCGCGGCGACCACGCCCCCAGCCGACGGAGCGAGCTAGACCGGCGCGAGTCGGAACCGCATCTCGACGGTAGTGCCGTCGTCGTGGTGGACCGTCGTGCTCGAGTCGGCGAGGAACCCGATCATCGAGCGGCCGCGGCCCCGGATCGTCTCGTGGGGGTCCGGTGGTTTCCAGCGCCCCTCGTCGGCCACGACCACCATCAGCTCGTCCGCCTCGCAGCGGGCCGTGACCTGCACTGGGCCGCCCTCGCCGTCGGGGTAAGCGTGCTCGGCGGCGTTCGCCATGGCTTCGTACGCGGCGAGTACGACGTCCTCCTGCCGTTCCTCCGGCAGCGGTGTCGCGGCCGCCCACCGCACGAGCTCCTTCCGCAGCTCGGCCAAACGGTCGGCCGTCGCCCAGAGCCGCAGGTGCAGTTCCTCGCCGCCCGTCGACCTCATCGGGTTTCCTCGACGGCGTGGTGCACGTAGACGAGGGCGATGTCGTCGTCGTGGGTGCCGCCGGTCAAGGTCTCGACGAGGCCGTCGCAGGCCTCGGAGGTGAGGGGGCGGGGTAGTCGTGCGAACTCCTCGAGCAGCCGATCGAGGCCCTCGGTGAGGTCGCGGCTGCCGCTCTCGACCAGCCCGTCGGTGTAGAGCAGCAGGTCATCGCCGGGCGGGAAGGTGGTCGTGCTCTCGGGGAACTCGCGCCCGACGCCGAGCGGTTGTGCCACCGCTTCGCCGAGCCGTTCGATCGTGCCGTCGGCGCGCCGCAGCAGCGCCGGCAGGTGCCCGGCGTTGGCGTAGGCCAGCCCCTCCCCCGCGGTGTGCACGGCGTAGAAGCAGGTGACGAAGGTCGGCTCAGCGAAGCCGTCGACCAGGGTCGCGACGTGCCGCAAGACCTCTGACGGGGCCAGCTCGAGCAGCGCGTACGAGCGGATCGCGGTGCGGACCTGGCCCATGACCGTGGCGGCCGGCACCCCGTGCCCGACGACGTCGCCGATGACGAAGGCCGTCGCGCCGGAGTCAAGGGGGATGACGTCGAACCAGTCACCGCCGATCTTCGGTCCCGTCGACGCGGGCAGGTAGCGGGTGACGAGGTCCAGGCCGGGCACCGGGGGCGCGTCGGGGAGCATGCTGCGCGAGAGCTCGCGGGTGAAGTTCCGCTCGCGCTCGTAGAGCCGGGCGTTGTCGAGCGCGATGGCGGAGTACCCGGCGATGCCCTCGGCCAGGTACTCGTGCCGGTCGGTGAACCGGCCGGGTTCGGGGTGGCCGAAGAAGAAGCCTCCGAGCACCTCACCGTTGCTGGGGCTGATCACCGACACCGCGAGGTAGCTGCGCACCGGCAGGTGTCCCGCCGGCATGCCGTGGTACGGCGCGTTGTGACCGAAGCGCCGGTCGACGGTGATGTCGTCGCTGCGGAGCGTGCCCTCCCCGTCGAAGGTGGGCGCGAACACCTGCGTGTTGCGCGGCATCGGGAACCGCGAGAACGCCTCGCGGGGCACGCCGGACAGCGTGTAGAGGGTGTAGGACTCGCCGAACTGGTTGACCAGGTTGTAGAAGAACGCGCCGAACGCCGCCCCGACGGCTGTGGTCGCGGCGTCGGTGGCGTCTTGCACGAGGTTGTCGAGGTCGAGGTGGGCGGTCAGGCGGCGGCCCACGCCCTGCAGGGCGTCGATCACCGCGGCCTCGATGCGCAGGGCGCCGACGGCACGGCGGAGCCCGCCGGTCGCCGCGGCCACGGCCTCGGCCGCGACCACGTGCGTCCGGCTCACCGCAGTGCGGGCCACCAAGGCGGTCGCACCGTCGCTGTCGAGGACGACGAGCGCGGCCGTGGCGTCCGGGTCCAGCGCGGCGAGCTGTGTGTCGTCGGGAACCAGGATTCCGACCCCGTCGGTGGACGGCAGGCCAGCGACCTGCTCCGCGGCGAGCGGCAGCCGCTCGACCGGCGCGGGGCGCCCGTCCGGAGCGGTGAACGTCGAGGCGAGCGCGGTCAGCAGGGCGTCGGCCTCTTGGCGGGGGCGGTCGCTGCTGGGCGGCGCGGAGGTCATGTCGGGCTCATCCCGCGGCGAGGGCGTCGGCCAGGGTGGAGTGGATCGCGAGCTCGTCGGTGAGCCGGGTCAGCTCGAGCGGGCGCAGGACCAGCCGTCCGCTCGCCACGACGTGGACCGAGCACGTCCCCCTCAGATCCCGGTTCGCGCGGACGAGCTCGGCCATGCCGACCGAGGCCAGGAAGGTCACCTCGGTCAGGTCGATGACCAGGAGCGCCGGCCGCAACCGCGCGGCCCGCTCGACGGTGCGCCGCAACTTGGGCGCGCCCGCGAGATCGAGCGGCCCGGTCACGGCGAGCACGACGCCCTCCGGCACCTCCACGAGCGCCACAGAACCCGCAGACTCCCCGTCGAGACCCGCAGGCTCGTCGTCGAACGGGCCCCCGCCGACCCGCTCGGGCTCAGTCATGACGCCATCCTCGCGTGCCCGGTCGAGTGCGTCAGCACCGGACGCGGATTCCAGCCCTGCCCTCGGAGACCGAGCCCCTGGGGTGCACGGCACGTATCCCCCTTCCGAGGGGGACGAGGTGCATGGCGACCCTCGGGCGTGATGAGGCGGTCCGCGCCCGGTTCGGCGTCCCGCCCGGCGAGCGCCTCCGGGCACTGGCCGGCCAGACCGGTGGGGTGCCCGTCCGCCTCACCGTCCTGCTCGACGGCCTCGACCGCCGGGGCCGGGTGCGGGTCGACGAGGTCGCGGAGCTGGTCGATCCCGCGGAGTCGGGCGCCGCGGCCGGCGCGCACCTCGGCCTGCTCGACACGGTCTGTCTCGAGCTGCTCCGCGTGCTCGCCGCCGGTGGCGGCACGGCCGCGCCGAGGACGCTCGCCGCCGTCCTCGACACGACGCCGGCTCCTGTGGACCCATGTGAACCGCGGGAGGTCCCCCGACGTGCACGGAGCGCAGTGCGCACTCGCTTGGGTCGTGGCGTACATCCGACCGCGCCGGCGACGGCTGACACGGCAGCTCCGAAGCAATGGCGTGCGACGGGCGAACTGATCGTCTGCGGCGCATTGTCGCGCAGTGACGCGTACCCCGAGTCCGACTGGTGGCGTGAAGCCGGCATCGCGCGCCTCGACGGTCCAGAGCGGCGCCGCTGGTGGGGACAACGGTCGGCCTACGGATGGACGACGGCCATCCCTGACGGAGCGGCGCTCGCGCTGAGCTGGGCGATGGGCTTCATCGACGACATGCCGCCGGTACTTCCACGCCACCTCGAGGACGGGTCCCGCGCGACGAGCACCCTCCGCCAGGAGTGCAGGACGATCATCGGAGAGGCGTTGGCCCGCCCGCGTTCCCAGGCGGCGTGAGCGATGCCCGCGAGCTCGGCGACGCCGCCGCGACACTGGCCCCCGATCCTCGCCCACCACGTCGAGGCGACCGCCGCGGCCATGCGTGCGATCGGGCTCGAGGACGAGGTCACGGGGAGCTGACGCAAAGCCGGCGGTCCAGGAGGTAGCGGGACCGTCGACCTCCGCCCAGCACCGCCCCGCCTACTCAGAGCTGACCCCCGGCCTGCTCATCCCAGTCCTGATTCGGTGAGCCAGCGGCGCGCGTCCGGCGCACCGAGATGCACGAGATGCATGGTGACATCCCTGAGCCGGGCTCGGTGCCGAGCGCTCGCGAGGATCTCGACTCCGATGGGTTCACAGGTCGGGACGTGCGAGAGATCGACGACGATCACGCTCAACCCGCGATCGAGCTCCGCCCCGAGGTGCTTCCCCAGCGCGGCGGCGCCGACTGACTCGAGCGGCCCCGCCACGGTGATGATGACTCCGTGCGCCGCATCGACCTGTCGGACCTCGATGTCGGCGTAGGCCCCTCGATCTCCCGAGCGAGCGTCCGACTCGCCCCTCGGTCCCGATCGCGCTCGCCGTGACGGCGTCCTGTCCAGGAGGAGCCCGGGACCCGGCGGTGGTGTGGGGTGTGGCCCGACGTGCTCGGGCTCGCCAGCGGTCATCTGTCTCCGCCCAGCGTGGTCTCGATGGGACTCGGCTGGGGGTTCAACCGCGACGTGCGAGCCTCCGGTACCCACCCGTTGACCCGGGTGCACGCCGCTCCGCGCGATAGGTCCGTTCGGCGGCGCGCGACACGACCGGCTGGCCCACGCTTCTCGTGCATTGCACACATGTTGGTCGTGAGCGATAACGAGTCCGAGCGCGGCGCCGATCCTGCGGCGGAGTTCGTCGGGGTGACCGACGCGTGGTCGCTGCGCCGCCGGGTCGCACGGCGTGGTTCACGGCGTCGCTCTCACCACCGGCGCACCACCTTGTGTTCCGGTCCGACGGGGGCGCGCATGGATCACCCGACAGCATCGCTGTACGACGGAGGCGACGGAGGCGACGACGAGCGACACGCGCGCTCGCCGGCACTCGGCGATCACCTGGTGTGGAACCAGGAGCTGATCTGTCCGGGTGACCCGTGTCGCGGTCGCCTCCGGTCGTTCCCGCCGGGGATCCTCGTCGACGGAGGCCGAGGCGAGCGTCGCTCCTGCCCGGCCTGCGGGGCCGGCGTCACGGCGCCGGCGTTCTACGTCGGGGAATCGGCTCGCGCCCGGTGGGCGCACCGGGAGTCGGAGAACGGGCGCCGCGAGTCGCGGCACCCTCGCTTCGGTGACGGGGATGGCTGATGAGGCGCGCTCTGACCGCCTCCGTGGACTTCGTCCCGCATGCGCTGGGCGGACGGTCACGGTGAGCGAGGCCGTCACCGGGGTCGGGTGGTCACGGTCACCGGACCTGTGGACCGCGAGCTGATCCGTTGGTTCCGTGAGCAATCGAAGCCCTGGCGCGGTGGAGCCCTCGACCGGTCGTGTCGGATCCGCGTGCAGTGGACGCCTGGTCAGCGATCGATCACACCGAGACGGTCGTGTACCCGACCTTGAGTGCCGCGCTGGAGCCGCGAGCCTGACCCGCGTCGATGTGCGAGTCGGATCGCGATGGGTCCCGACAAGCTGCGTCTCGGCTCGGCGTGGAGCCCCGCGCGGTGATTGAAACGCATCGTGACCACTCGCCCTACCATCGCGTCGTGGCATCTGCGGAGCTCCTGGCGCTCGACGCGGCGATGATGCGACTGCGTCGGGTGTGGGCCGTGCCTCCGGCCCGGTCACCCAAGGTGCCCGACGGGATGGGTCACGTCGACCTGTCCACCGTCCTCGTCGTGGAGGCCTGCGCCCGTGGGAGTGAGGAAGCCACGACGACCGTCGCGGACGTCGCCACGTTCGCCGGCGTCGCCCCGAGCACGGCGAGCCGGTTCGTGACCAGGGCCGTCGAGGCCGGGATGGTGACGCGCGAGCAGCAAGCCACCGACGGTCGGCGCGCGGCTGTCGGGCTCACCGACGCCGGCCGAGCGCTCCACGGGCGTGGCCTGGCCGTCCGCCTCGAGCGGCTGCGATCCACCCTCGAGGGCTGGACCGACGCCGAGGTCCTGGTGTTCGTCGACCTGCTCGGCCGCTTCGCGGAGGCGGCCGTGGACCCGGCCCGAGGGGCGCCTCTCGTGCCGTCGTACGACGACGGTGACGACGCCTAGGGGCGCGCTGCGCGTCGACCACGATCAGTGTACGGTACATAGACCTTGGTCGGCAGCGAGGCGCACCGGCATGTCCCCAGCGATATCGCGGACTTCGCCCGTGACTACGTCGCGGAGTGGCGGCCGGTCTGATCCAGCAGTGAGCGCTCGATGGCGTCGACCGCCTCGTGCTGTTCGAGGACCAGCCGGGCCAGGCCGGGCTCCGCTGAGGTGACGAGCGCGAGCAGGACGTCCACGTCGTCGGGCGTCGCCGCGCCGGCCGCGGTCGAGGGCTGACCGATGCCGACCCGTCGACCCTCGGCGAGGACCACCGCCCGGCCCAGGATCACCCGAGCGCGATCACCGGGCACGACCCCGTCGAGGGGCAGCGGCTTCGACGGCGCCGAATCGGGGCCCGCGATCGCCGCCAAGGCGCGCCGGACGACCCCGAGGACGAGGCCCGCGGACGTCAGCGCCTCGCGGGCGGGACCGGCCGGGCCGTCGGCCAGGGCCAGCAGCAGGTGCTCCGTCCCCGCCCGCTCACGGCCCTGGGCTCCCGCGAGGCCGGCCGCGCGGACCCACCCCGGCCAGGCGCACGCGTCCTTGCCTCGGTGGCGCATGCCCAGGGCTCGACCCTCTCCCGCCTTGCCAGGAACGACGGACTGGGGCACGAGGGCGAGGCGTCCGACGAGAAGGCGCAGGGGCACCACGTGCACGATCGTGTGCACCCTACATGCCGTCCTGAAGCGCTGACCGCGGTCGTCGTCGAGGGCTTCGATCGGGTGCGTCGGCAGCTCCTCCACCGACAGCGCGGCGTGTCAGACCCCCAGCCGTCACGTTCTTCCCGAGGACGGAGGCTCTGTCCTAGTGTCCGATCGCGTCGGAGGGGGAGACCGCATGCCCGGGCTGCTTCGTGCTCGCGGCCGCATCGTGGGGCGGGACGACGAGCGAGCCCAGCTGCTCTCCCTGGTCAGTGGGTTGTCGCGCGGCATCGGAGGCGCCGGGCTCGTCGTCGGGTCGGCCGGCGTGGGCAAGTCGCGCCTGGTGAACGACGTGGTCGCGCGGGCCGGCGACGTCACCGTGCTGCGTGTCCAGTCCGCGGAGGATGCGGTCGAGGTGCCGTTCTCCGGACTCGTCGGCGCGCTGACCCTCGTACGACGCTCGCCGGGGTGGCCGGCCCTGGTCGAGGGGTTGCCGCGCCTGCACGCACTGTGGCCCGGGGACGTCGCGCCGCCGTCGGCGGTGGCCGATCCGGAGCTGGAGCGGGCGGCTCTCGTCTACGCCCTGGTGGATCTGATCCGCCGCCTCGCCGATCGCGAACCGGTGCTCCTGGTCGTCGACGACGCCCAGTGGGTGGACCGCGCGACGCTCGAGGTCCTGCGGCACCTGGCTCCGGCCGCCGAGGACCATCCCGTCGCGGTCCTCGCCACTCGGCGCACCGATCTGGTGGGGAACGGTGACGATGGGCCCACGCCCGGCTCCGTCACCGGTTGGCTCGACGCCTGGCCTCGATCGCGACGGCTGGAGTTGACCCGCCTGTCTGACGAGCAGACCAACACCATGCTGCACGACCTGATCGACGATCACCCGCCCGCGGACCTCGTGCGCCTCGTTCGCGACCACGCGGCCGGCGTGCCTCTGTACGTGCGGGCGTTGGTCCTGGCGCTGATCGAGACCGACGGTCTGCACCACGACGGTCGGGCGTGGGTCCTGACGAGGGACCCCTCCGCGGAAACGCCCGCGACCGTGCGCCTCCTCGTGCTCGACCGCCTGGCTCTGCGGGACGAAGCCGACCGCGTCGTGCTACGGACCCTCTCCCTGGGTGTTTCGGGCGTGCCGTACGACGTGCTCGCCCACGCGCTCGACCTCTCGCCGGAGGATCTGCTCGCCGCCCTGGCCCGGCTCACGGCAGCCGGGCTGGTCGACGAAGAGGCCGACGACGAGGTCGTCTACCGGGTGGAGCATCCGCTGGTGCGCCGCGCGGTCGCCGACGATCTCGGCGTCCTCGTGCGCCGGCGCCTGCACGCCCGGCTCTTCCAGGGCTTCGTCGACCTGCACCCGGAAGCCGTCCACGACCAGGCGTCCCACGCGGTCGCCGCCGGCACGGAGGTCGATCCCTCCCGAGCGCTGTCCGTGGTCCTGGACGTGTTGCGCTCGACGGCGGCGCTCGACGACGTCGTCGAACTCGCCCTCGCGGCGCGTCGCCTCGCGCAACGCTCCCGGGCCCACATCGGCGAACTCGTCGAAGCCCTCGAGCTCCTCGGCCAGGCCCTCGAGTACCGCGGTGAGCGCTTCCGCGCCGGCGCGGCCTGGGACGAGGCGCTCCGGCACGCAGAGGGGATCGCGCCGAGCACAGCGGCGCGCCTGCACCGGCGACGGGCCCTGCTGGCCTGGGATCGCCTCGACGTCGACACGGCCCGCGACCACCTGCAACGAGCGCTGGCCGTCGCTGCGGACGACGGCCCGGAACGTGCCGCCGCCCTGCACACGCGGCTGATGTTCGCAGATCCAGGGGCGAGTCCGGCGACGGTGGCGGACGACGTCGCGGAGCTCCGTCGTCTGCGGGGTGACCCGCAGCGCGACCCGGTCGAGGGCCTCCTGGGGCAGTGCTGGTCTGAGCTCAACGGCGGCCGCTTCCACACGGCGCGTCTGGCCGCGGAGTCCGTGCTGTCCTCGCGCACTGCTCGGGACGATTCCGCGATCGCCCGTCGGGCTCACCTGGAGACCACGCTGGCCTGCTGGATGCTGGGCGACCACCGTGGACTCCTGGCCCACGCGCAGCAGGCGACGGCGGACGATCGCGTCACGGATCCGGCGCTGCGAGCCCAGGCGGAGTTCCGGGTCGGCATCGCGGAGATCATGGCGGGCGACATCGAGCACGCCACCGAACGGCTCCGACCGGCGGTCGCCGCGGCCGAGCACGCGGGCTCCGGCCGGATCCTCGTGGCCTGCGCGGGGGTGCTCTCCGCGGGCCTCAGCCTCGCGGGAGATACCGCAGCGGCGAGAAAGGAACTGCACCGCGCTCAGAGGCTCGCCCGGGACGTCCCAGGCTCTCGAGCCATGCTCCTCGTCGACTGGGCCGCAGCCATCCTCGCGGTCGACGGCGACCGGGCCGGGCGGAGTGAGGACTCCGTCCAGGCCGAGGAGGTCGTTCCGCGGGGCTGGGAGCATTTCCCGCCGTTCGCGGTACTGGCCGTTCGCCACGCTCACCGTCGCGGCGACAGAACGGCGCTGCGCCGGCTGGAAGGCACGGTCGGGGCCAGTGACGGTCCCTACGCGGCCGGGGTGGCGCGCCTCGCGGCCGGGCTCGTGGCGGATCTGGACGGCGCGCCGGAGTCCGTCGCGATCACGAAAGAGGCAGCCGCCGGGTTCGAGGCCCTGGAGCTGCCCCGGGAGACCGCCATTGCTCGGTTCCACGCCGGCGACGTCGAGTCGCTCTTCGCCGCCTGGGAGGGCTTCCGGCGTCTGGGCGACCGCTGGTGGGCAGCACGGTGCCGGTCGGCGCTTCGGGCCCTGGGAGTTCCCGCAGCACGACTGCGGACACCCGGGCGAACCGGCGACGCGCTCAGCCCGCGGGATCTGGAGGTCGCTCGACTGGTGGCCGCCGGGCACACGAACGCCGCCGTGGCCCGAGAGTTGACGGTCAGTGTCCGCACGGTGACGTCCCACCTCGAGCACATCTACCGCCGGCTGGGCCTGCCGTCCCGCACCGCGCTCGCCTCCTGGCTCCACGACCACGACGACGATCCGTGAGACACCGCGCTCCGGCACATGTCGGTAGATCTACCGATGCCGACCGGCGGGGCAGGTGCCCACGATCCACGTCACTCCCGTCGAGCCCGAGGAGGCGACGTTGGCCGAAGCCGAGCCGACCGTGCCGGAGGGCTTCTGGCAACGCGACGTCGCCCATTGCCCCCGGCCGCTGAGCACCTTGATGGCGACGGCCGTGCTGCCGCTGGTCGGAGAGGCGTCCCGGTGGTGGTTCGCCGGAGTCGGCGCCCTCCCCGAGCGACTCGACTGGCGCGAGATCGGTGGATGGACCTACCTCCGCCGCGTCGACGCGGCCGGTACCGCCGCCCGCGCCGCCGCCGCCGTCACACGCGGGGACGAGGTCCTCGCCGAGGACCTGGCGGGCGCAGGCCTTCGGTCATGGCGGCAGGCCTGGCGTCCTGCGCTCGAGGCCCGGAGCCGGGCGTTGCGGGCGATCGACCGCACGCGCCTCCCCGACGACGCCCTCGCCGAGCACCTCGCGGCAACCGTGACCCACCAGAGCCGCGCACTCGAGGTCCACTTCCAGGTCCACGCAGTGATCACGGCAGCCCTCGCGGAGCTGCGGCACACCGCCCGCGAGGTGCTCGGCGACGACAACGACGTGATCCGCCTCCTCGGGGGCAGCGCGCCGGCACTCCTCGAGGTCCCTGCCGCACTCGATCACCTCGTTCGACTCGCCGGTCGCGAGCCGGTCCGGGCCCTCCTCGACCAGAGGCTGGGGGCGGACGTCGAGCCACCGGCAGGAGATCCGCCCGCTCGGGCCGATCTCGTCGAGAACCCCGACGTCACGGCCTTCCTCACGGCGCTCGACGCGTATCTCGAGCGCTACGGACACCGCACTCCGGGCTACGAACTCATACACCCCACCGCTGCGGAGGCACCCACGACGGTGCTGCGGGCGGTGCACGCACGCCTCGACGCCGGGTCGCCGACGGCGGTGCCGGTCCCGTCATCACGGGTGCTCGTGAGTCAGGAGGGGCCGGCTCCGGTCCCCGACGCCGTGGACGGGCCGGCGCGGGTGCGGCTCCAGCGAGCCCGGGCGCGGGCCGCCGCTGCCTATCCCCTGCGCGAGGAGTCGGGTCCCGTCACGTGGACCGAGCCACTCGCCCTCATCCGGTACGCCGCGCTGGAGGTCGGGCGACGGGCCCGTTCCCGGGGCACGCTCGACAGCATCGAAGACGTGTTCTGGCTCGACCACGACGAGATCCGCGCGCTGGCTTCGGGGATGACGGTGGACCGTCGCGTCCCGGCCACACGCCGGCACGACGCCACCCTGGCCGAGCACTCCACCCCGCCCCCGCTCCTCGGCCAGAACCCGGGCCCGCCCCGGATCGACGACCTCCCGAACCCGGCCCGCTGGCTCAACGAGGGGATGGTCTGGCTCGTCGGGCGGATGCTCGAGCCCTCACGACTGGCGGCGCGAGCCGTGGTCGACCGCGACGTCGACGGCGTGGCAGCGGCCCGCGGCCGCGCCACGGGGACCGTTCGCGTCGTCCGTCACGACCGGGACCTCGAAGAACTGCGACCAGGCGACGTCCTGGTGTGCCCGACGTTCGCCTCCGCGTGGACCGTCGTCCTCTCCACCGTCGGCGCGCTCGTCACGGACAGCGGCGGCGTCCTGTCGCACTCGGCGATCATGGCCCGCGAGTTCGGCGTGCCCGCCGTCGTCGCCACCGGCGACGCCAGCCGGGTGTTGATCGACGGCCAACTGGTGGAGGTCGACGGCGACGCCGGGCTCGTGAGGGTCACGGGATCGATGGCTGCGCCGTGATGAGCGACGCCAGCAGCCGGGAGGAGTCGACGATCTCCTCGTGGCTGGTCACCCGGCCGTCCCGCACGCTCCAGACCTGGGCGAACCTGGCCTCGACCGAGCGCCCGGTGGACGCCGCCCGCCCTCGGTACGTGCCGACGACCAGTCCCTGGTGAGCGGCGCTCGCGATCACGTCGACATCGACCTCCCACGCCGGCCAGGTCTCGGCCATGCGGCGCAGGAGCACGCTCACCTCGTCCGGCCCCCGATAGCTTCCCGCGTACGGGCTGCCGACGGCGGCGCGCCAGAGCACGTCGGGGTCGAGGTGCTCATGCAGGGCCTCCTCGTCCCGGTCGGCCCAGGCGCGACAGGCCGCACGGACGACGTCTGTGGTCGCAGCATCAGTGGTGAAGGGTGCGTCGACCGCGATGGACGCGGTGGGCAGGGACATCGGGACTCCTGGGTGGAACGGCGGCTGATGCCCGTGACCGTTCTCCCCTGCGGCAGCTGCGACATCGGAACAATTGCCGATGCCACACCCAGGGACCGCGCCGGCCGCTGAGGTGGCCGCCTGCGTCACCCACCAGTGGTCATCGCGTGACGGCCGATGATCGACACAACGACGAGCGTCCCCCCGGACGTGCCCCCATCGACGTGACCCACGAGCTGAACGACGTACAGCCGCCTCGATCGAACCGTGCCCTGGCGCTTCAGCCGTGGCCCGCACGCCCGCAACGTCGAGGTCGCCGCCGGCCACTCGGGCTGCTCACCGAGCCGGCGGCCTTCCACGAGGTGACCACTGCACTGACCCGATCAATGACCGGGTCGGTCCGGCCTCCTCGTCACGCCGTCGTCGTCTGACCACATCCAGGTGGAGGACGGACCCGAAGTGCCTCGCCGTACCGGGTCCATTTTCTCGGCTTCCCGTCCGAAGTCTTCGATTGCGCCCAACCGATCGGTATGCTCCCGGGTGGGCGGGTCCACCAGCGAGCTCGCCGCCGTCAGTTCCCCTCGGAACGCAGAGGCCGTCCCCATGCTGGAGCTTCCTGTCCCGCTGTTCACCGCCCCGACTCGCGAGAGCCAGCCGGCCCGCCCGCGCCGGAGCGCAGCCGGCGAATGCCTCACGCGCGATCGGGGCTCTTCGTCGAGGCCCGGATCACCAGCACCCACGGCCGCGAGCCCGGTCGGCGAGGACATCAGGGCTGGCGCGCACGCCCGGCACACCAGAGCCGATGCGGCCGGCGGGTTGATCGTGGCCCCGGTCCAGCCACGGCGAGGTGAGATCATCGTGCGGGCGCACGGCGAGGTCGACCTGGCCACCACCTCGCGTCTGCAGGCAGTACTCGAGCAGGCCGTCACCGCGGTGGCCTCCGAGAGCCGGGTCGACGCCTCACAGCGGCGAGGCGCCGCCCCGCCCCGCGTCGTGTGCGATCTCGACGCAGTGACCTTTCTGTCCGCGGCCGGGCTCACCGTCCTGCTGCGGATCACGGAGTTGGCCGCAGCCCACGGCGTGGGCTGGATGGTGATCGCCAGTTGCCGCCCGGTCTGCCGCGTGGTCGAGCTCACCAACCTCGACCAGCTGCTGCCGCTGCGGCCAGCCGACCGAGGATGCTCGCGCCCGACCGCGTGACACCGCTGACCACAGGGCCCCGCACGGCATCGACTACGGCTCAGGAGACGGCGATCCCGCGGACGCGAGCGACGCGCTCGGACCCAGAACAGATCGGTCCGAGAGAGCTGTCACAGGGCCTGCTGTCGCTGTAGCCGATGTTGCCGTGGAGCTCAGCGATCGCCACTGTCGGGGCCGGACGGCCGGGGCTGCGGCACCCTCTCCACGCCGCCCAGGTGCTGCTGGAGAACGGCCTCGGTGGCCGGGTCGATCTCCATCGGCCCGGGGTGCTCCCGCTTCAGCGGCGCGTGCAGCGCGATCTCGTCGTCCGGCTCCGGGATGACGTGCTCGGCGACGATCCCACCGGCACTGACGTCGACGATGGCGGCGTGCGCCTGTTCCAGGACTCTCTCGACGTCGATCGACCCGTTGCCGGGCATCGGTCACCTCCGAGTGTGCGGGCTGCTGGTCGGACCAGAAGTCGGCACCGTGGTGGACCGTTCCGCGTACCTTGTCCGATCGGGCGCGACGTCAACACACCCCGGGCGGCGTCCCGTGGAGTTGACCCTCCGCGGTCCACGCTCTGTCGTTGCTGGCAGCCCGTGCAGGTGTGGCCGGGCCCGACCCGGGACTCGACGGTCGAACTCAGCGCGCTCCACCGCCTCGGGGAGAGCACCCGAGGCGTCGGCGTTGTCGAGGAGCCACTGGGGCGACGGCGGTCAGCTCCACGTTGGTGTTCTGGGAGGACTTGACCAGCATGCGGAACGCGTCCTCGTCGTCGACCTCGAACCGCTCCCGGAGCAGACCCTTGGCCTGCCCGATCAGGTCGCGGTGCGGCACGCGCGGGGCTGCCCGACGAGGCATTCGCTGTCCACCGAACGCGTGCGCGACGGCGAGTCAGCCGGGCGTCTCGGAGTTGATTCCGGTCCCGGTCGAGCCGGGCTTCCGGCTGGTGAGCCACCCCGCGACGGCGGTGAGCTTCATGTTGGTGTCCTGGGAGGACTTGACCAGCATCTGGAATGCGGCCTCGCCGTCGATGCTGAAGCGCTCCATGAGGATGCCCTTGGCCTGCCCGATCAGGTCGCGGCTGTCCACCGCCTTCTGCAGGTGCGTGGCCTGGCCGGCGCCGTAGAGCAGCAACGCCGCCTGGACCCCGAACAGCCCGGCCATCGTGCGGCTGTGCTCGTCGAACGCGTCCGGGGCGTGGGAGTAGAGGTTCAGCGCCGCCCGGGGTCCGCCGTTGGTGGACAGCTGCGTGGAGAGCAGGGCCCGGAAGCCGGCGTCCACCGCGCGCGGCGCGAACCGTGGCCAGAGCTCGGCGTCGGTGCCGGCGAAGTCCTGGGCGACGACGATCCCGCTCTCGGGCGGGTCCTCGATCGCCTCGATGCAGGGGCCCTGGCGCAGCTCGCTCTGGGTCTCGTCGAGCTTGCGGATGACCTCGCTGGTGGGGTGGCGGGTCTCGATGCGCCCGTGCTCGGTGATGGAGATGCTGCCCGCGTCCACTCCGGGGACGGTGTGGACAGCGGAGGTCACGATCTCCTGCAGCGTTTGCTCCAGGTCGCGGATGCTGCGGCGCTGGGCGAGTTCGCGGGAGGCGTGGCGCAGGGCGATGAGGAGCTGGTCGTTCTGACGGGGGTCCATGGGGGTCCCACCTCGTACTTCGCGGCGGGGACGAACACAGCACCTCGACGAGGCGGTTGCGCCGAGCAGAGCCGAAGCGCCATGGCTGCGTTCTGCCCGCCACCCGGAGGCCGGTCGGGACGCGCATGAACAACGGGACCACCGGGAGCGCTCGTGCCGAGCGGAGCGCTCCGCGTCCGGTCAGCGCCCGTCACGTCGACCGCTGTGACCGTCACCGTACAGAGCCCGGACGATCCGTGCGGGGGCTGGCCCCGATCGACGGGGCTGCACGTACCCGGCACGGCGGGATTCGGGGAGACGCTCTCAACGTGTTGGTCTGGGCGCTTCGTCGAGCATCTGGGTGGCGATCTCCGCCCGGGTGAGCGCCGACGCCTGCGCCCGGCGGTGGATGGTGTGCACGGCCTGCTCGATGCTGATACCGAGTCGCACCGCAACCCGGCCCTCGGCCTGGTGGAGCTCGTCGTCCTCGTGCCAGGTGAACTCGTAGCCGTCGGACGTGTCCATCGGTCCACCTTCCGTCGCAGCTGCGTTGACACAGCGGGCGGCGGGGTCCGGGCCGGGGCTGACCACCCCACCGTGACTGACACATCGCGATCCGTCCAACAACGGACAACGGCCGGCTACGGGGTCTTCCCCTCGGCGGCGCGGGCTGTGTGCCGGGCCGCTGGTGCTCGGGCTCGTCGGCTCCACCGGACCAGGACCAGCGCGACGATCAGAGCTCGCGGTGGCGACGCGCGAGCGTGTCAGCGATGTCCCGCAACTTGACGTTGAGCTGTTGGGAGGCGCGTGTCAGGGCGTCGAAAGCTCTGTCGGCGTCATAGCCATGACGCTCCATGAGGATGCCCTTGGCCTGCCCGATCACGTCTCGGCTCGACAACGCCGCGCGCAGGTGGGCGGCCTCGAGCTCCGCAGCGGTGCGTGCGGCGGTGTGGTGTAGCGCCACCCCGGCGAAGGAAGCGAGCAGCAGGGCCGTGTCACGGTCGGCGTGATCGAGTGCGTGGGGCAGCGACGAGTAACAGTTGAGCGCCGCCTGTCGGGGCGGCTCCCCGTCGGGGAAGATGCCGGTGGAGAGCACACACCGCACCCCGAGCGCGACGGCTCGCGGCCCCCAGGTCGGCCAGGGCACGCCGTCGCCCTCTCCGGGGGCGGCCTCAGCGTCCACCGGGTGATCGGGGACGGCGAGGTCAGGGTGATAGGCAAGCCCCAGACCCGAAGTGATCGTCGCCGCGAGGCACGGTCCTTCCCCTGCCTCGTACTGGGCTTGGTCGAGCTGTCCGGCCACGACGTCGGTCCGCGCAGGCGTGGTGAAGGCACCGTCGTCGAGGCGCAGACTCACGCTGACCATCTCGGCGCCATCGATCATCTTCAGCGCGGCGTGAGCGACTCGGTCGAGCACATCGACAACGCCGCCGGTCTCGCCGACGGGGGCGCTGAGCATCCGGGCGACCGCCGAGAACTCCCGCGCCACAGGACCGACGGTCGGGTCTGCTGCTTCCCTGGCGGGCGCCGTCGCGGGATCGCCTCGTCCATCGCGAGACGGAAGGTGCTCGGCGAGCCACCGACGGGGCCGCAGCCCTGTCCTGTTCTGGGCGGGCCTGGTCGTGTCGGGGCCCGCGCCGTGCTCGTCCACCGCCACCTCCAGCTGATCGCCTGCGTTCCCGCGAGCATCAAGCTCCACGACGCCCGCTGGAGCTCCTGGTCCCGGTCCCGGAAGGGGCGGGCGAACCGCTCACGGCGACCTTACGTGTACTGCACAGGCTCGCCTACGCCAGACGAAGGACCTCGACGCCCCCGAGTACGGCCGTCGGGGCTCTTCACGGCGTCGTCAGCAGGTCTTCGGCGAACCCGCTCTACGACACGCCGAGGGCCCGAGCATCGGCACGGATCTTCGCTCCTCGTCGTCGCATTCGTGCTGGACGTGCTCGGCCATCGGGGCTCCTCGGCGACGCGCTCCGCGTTCTCGAGGTCGGTCCCGAGAGGCCCAGGTCGACGAGACGCACCTGGTGGCGGGGGCGGACTCGATGGCTTCCGCCGCACAAGCGGGTCTGGCCTACTGACCGCACTCCGCCACGAGACGAGAGGTTGCGGGCGATGACCGAACTGACGCTGGAACGGTACGGGCAGGAGTTGGTGGACCAGACCGCTCAGTTCGCCGCCACCGCGCGTCGCGCCGTGGCAGATGCACCCGTGCCGACGTGCCCGGGATGGAGCTTGCGCGAGCTCGTCGAGCATCTCGGTCAGACCCAGTACTGGGTGGGCTCGATCGTGGAGGACCGGGTGTCCGACCCCTCACAGCTGCCCTCATCGGTCGCGGAACTGCCAGCTGACCAGGACGCCTGGGCGTCGTGGCTGGCCGAGGCCGCATCGCGGCTGGCTACCGCCGGCATCGACGCCGACCCGGACGCGCCGGTGTGGAACCCGGCGGGGGACGATCGGTCGGGGATCCAGTTCTGGCTGCGCCGCGTGCTGTGCGAGACGATCATCCACCGCGCCGACGCGGCGGCCGCCGCGGGTGTCACCTACCGGCTCGACGCCGAGCTCGCCGCCGAGGCGATCACCGACCACCTGGCGATGATGACCTCGCCGGGATGGGCGGCACAGCGGCCGGACTCCGCTGAGGCACTCCGCGGCAGCGGGCAGACACTGCACCTGCACGCCGGCGACGAGCCGAGTCTCGGCGAGGCCGGCGAATGGTTGGTCGAACGCAGCGCCGAGGGAGCGACGTGGCAGCACCGGCACGCCGACGCCGACGTCACGGTCCGCGGGCCGGCGACCTCGTTGCTGCTCGTGCTGACCAGGCGTCGGTCGATCTCGGCCGCGACGGACGACGGCGTGCAGGTCTCGGGCGACCTGGACCTCTTGACCCATTGGATCGACCACACCGCCCACCAAGCCGGCTGAGTCGAGGAACCCGGCCGCGAGCACGGTTGCACGTACGTCGGCTCTGCGGGCCTGCATTTCTGCCCCCATCAGCGTCTGGAGGTCGGGCGGCTCACGATGAGGTCTCCCGACGGCGGCAACCGTTCTCCTCTGGAACTGTGGCCGGGCTCGCGAGAACAAGGTCGAGACGCGGCTGCCGATTGAGGGCCCGGAGGACACCTACCAGCACGCCGAGTCCCGTGATCTTGCCGCGCTCACCCTGGTAGAGCAATCGGTTCAGGTCGCGCCCCGTGACCCCGAAGAGCTCGTCGAGCAGCGACGAGCCGGGCAGCGGGAGGCTGGTCGGGGTGACGACGTCGCTGAGGAGATGCCGGCACAACAGCACCGCCGCCTCCACCACGGTGGCCACCGGGACGGCGGCCTCCGCGTCGCGGAACACCCGAGCTGTGTGGCCCAGATCGATGCCTCGAAACTCACCCTTGAGCAGCTGGAGAATCGTCTCGACGAACCTCGCGACGTCGTGGGCGGGATTGCGCGCCCGATGGTGCGGGCCCCCGAAGCCTTGCTTCTGGTAGTCGATGACCCCGTTCTTCGCGGCCTTCTCGAGGTTCTTGAAGAACGATCACCGCCCGCAGGCGAGGAACGTACTCCTCGGCGTTGGGGCAGCCGTCGAAGTAGAGCACCTCAATGTCCACGCCCAAGGATCACCGACGTCGTCGTAGCACGCACACGGTGCGATCAAGACGGCGACGTCTTCCCGTCCCGGCGCGGCTTGGTCGGCCTGATCTCTGTCCGCCGACGGGGTCGGCCGAGGGCCGCAGCACGACCAAGCGCCCGCGGCCGAGGCTCTCGTGACCTCACGCTGGTGCTCGCGCTAGGGCGTCGTCGCCGACGGCGCCGAGGTCATACAGGAGCGAGCGAGAACCGGGCAGCGGGATTAATATGGAATAGAGGCCTCATAACACGCAACCGGAACAAGCGCTCAGCGTCTCGGTCGGGTGAAAGGCTGAGCCGGCCCGCAGCGACGTCATTGTCGGCGTGTGGCAGGGATGTGGTCCGGCTCTTGCTGGTGAGAGATGGACGGATCACGCTCACGGGCTCTCAACATCACCGCATGCCGGAGACGGGTCCAACAGACCTGTCGACCGTATGGTCACCAGCCGCAGTCAGATTCCCAGGACTCGCTCAGAAGACCTCCCAGGACGGAGCCGGAGGCGCGCTCGATCGAGCTGACCGACATGGTCTCGTCCCTGGAACGACATCGCCGACCCTGAAGGACAACTGATGCGCAGGCTCGTGGTCTGCTCGATCGTCTCCCTCGACGGGTTCTCGGCCGGCCCCGGCGGAGACGTCACCGCGCTCCCGTTCGACGACGGCTTCGACCTCTACTGCGCCGAACGACTCCGCGCCGCCGACATCGTGCTGACCGGACGCTCGTCGTACGAGCTGTTGCGCAGCTACTGGCCCGGCGTGGCCGACGACCCGAACGCCTCCGACAGTGAGCGCGAGGTCTCTCGGCAGCACAACGCAGCCCGCCAGGTCGTGGTCTCCGACTCGCTCACCATCGGCGAGGACGAACCGTGGTCGGCCACCACGACCGTGGTTCGACGGGCCGACGCCCACGCGACGGTGCGGGAACTGCTCGCCGCCAACGAGATCCTGGTGTTCGGCAGCGGGACCGTCTGGAACGACCTGCTCACCGCGGGCCTGGTCGGCGAGTTGCACCTGCTCGTCGGGCCGACGCTTCTCGGCGCCGGCATCCCGGTGTTCCGCGGACCCCCGACACCGCTGCGGCTCCTCGAGGCGCGTCAGCTCGACGGATCATCGCTGGTACTGCACCGCTACAGCGCATAGAGCACCCCGCAGCACCTGGGGGCCATGACGCCGCAGCCCCAGAGCCGACCGGGACGCTGGCCGCCAGGAGCTTGACAGTCCTGGGCGCTCTCGGGTCACAGATCCTGCGTCGAGGGCCTCCGCCGCTGACGTCAGCGCCCGGCGCTGCGCATGGTCTGGCGGAGCTCGGCGACGAACGCGCTGGGCTACTCGAGAGCTGCGAAGTGGCCGCCGACGTCGAGGACGCCGTAGTGCACCAGGCGCTCGTAGCGCGCCTCGAGCCATCGGCGTGACGCTTGCGGGTTCGCGAGGAAAATGCTCACCCCGGTCGGCGTCCGGTTCCGTCCCTCGGGAGCCGACGCTCAGGCCCCTTCCCAGTAGAGGAGGCGCGGTGAGCAGAACATCCGGGGGCCCGGGGCGATCCGCAGGCAAGCACCAGTGTGGTGATGCTGTCGCCGGCCAGCGTCGAGGTGGATACCGTCGCCGCATGGAGCCCTCGCGCAGAGGTCATCTGCCGATCAACGGCCTCCAGCTGTACTACGAAGTGCACGGCGATCTCGCAGCCTCGGGGGCCGTGCCCCTGCTGCTCGTTCCCGGCGCCTTCCAGTCGACCGAGTTCGTGGAGCGGTGGGTGGCGGCCTTCGCTGCCGAGCGCCCCGTCATCGTCTTCGACCAACAGGGACACGGCCGCACGCCCGACACGCCGCGCGCCATGTCGTACGAGCAGTTCAGCGACGACGCCGCATCGTTGCTGCACGCGTTGGAGGTCGAGCGCTGCGAGGTGATGGGCTACTCGCAGGGCGGCGCCGTGGCGTTGCAGCTGGCGGTGCGTCACCCGCAGCTCTGCCGCAAGCTCGTCATCGTGTCCGCCACCTACCGCCCCGACGGCTGGTACCCGTCGGTCCCCCGGGCGATCGCAGGTCTCACCGGCGACGACTTGGCGGACACCCCGATCGGCGAGACCTTCCGCCGGCACACCGTCGATCCTCGCGCGTTCGACGCCTACGTCGAGAAGATGAAGGTGCTGGGCATCGAGGACCACGACATCAGCGACGCCCAGATGCGGTCGATCCAGGCCCCGGCGATGGTCATCGTCGGAGACGCCGACGGCCTGAAGCCCGAGCACGCCGTGGCGATGTTCGAGCTGCTCGGTGGCGGCGACGAGGAGGCGGCCGCGACGGGAACGATCGCCTCGGTCCCGCGGGCCAGACTCGTCGTCCTTCCTGCGACGTCGCACATCTCGATCTTCGGTGGTGTGCAGGTCCTCGAACCGATGATCACCGCCTTCCTCGACGACGTGCCTCCGGCCACCTCGTCGCTGTGGTGATCCGATCGCGATGTCGCGGCCACCCGAACATCGTCGATCTCCCGACGCGCCACCCTTCGACGTTTCGCGCGCTTGTCGCGCTCAACCGGAGCTCGAGACCGGCCCTGCTCGTGGGCGCACAAATCGACCCGAGCGAGCAAGAGAGCGTCGTGATGCGTCCGGACCTTGAAGACCAGGTTCCGTAGCCCACAGGTCCGCCAGCACCCGGGTCCTCGGACGCGGAGTTGCCCGCGACGGTAGGCGCTTGGTCGACCTCGCCCCTGCCTCGGCTCCTGCGCCGGGGCATCCCACTCGGCCGGCGAGGACGGACCCTTCCTCCTCGACCGCATGCGGCGCCGAACTCTGCTCCGGGAGACACCACGACGCGGAGGCGCTGCCGTCGACGGCCACGCCCGCCTCGACCCCGACCCGCCGAGAAGCGGACGACCCCCCAGGGCACCGGCTCGCGCCGCGTACCGGGCGGCTCAGAGAGTGGCGGTCACGAGCCAGTTGTGGGTGCTGTCGGCCCGGCCGGGGTCGAAGCTGGGGTGGACCGAGCGGCCGTGGTCGGCCGCGATGTCGGCGAGTTCGTGGACCTCGGGGTTCCAGCCGTGTCGGGAGAGCCATTGGCCGGGATCTCCGGGCCCGCCGCGCCAGAGCGCGTCGAGCGCCGGGTCGATCTCACGCAAGGCCGTCCGGAAGCTCGGCGAGGCTTCGAGGTGGTCGAAGGCGATCGTGCTGCCCGGAGCGCTGGCGGTGGTGATGCGATCGAGCAGGGTGTCCGCCGCGGGCTCGTCGAGGGCGTAGAGCAGTCCCTCGGTGAGCCACGCGGCGGGACGGGAGGCGTCGAAGCCTGCCGTCAGGAGTGCACCGACCCAGTCATCACGCAGGTCGACACCCACGGTCCGGCGCCGCGCGTGGGGTGTGGCCGCCGCGGCCGCGAGGACGACGTCCTTGAACGCGAGCACCGGGGCCTGGTCCACCTCGAACACGGTGAGCTCGGTGGTTCCTCCGGCCGGCCAGTCGAGACGGAAGACCCGGCTGTCCATGCCGCAGGCCACCAGCACGACCTGATCGCGACCGCCGGCCGCGGCCTCCAGCAGGGCGTCGTCGAGGAAGCGGGTGCGCACCGCGACCTGCTCGGCCATGTGCTCGACGAACCCGTCCGCGTGCGGCGGCAGGCCGTGCCCCACGGCCCGGATGAAGCTCACCGCGTAGGGATCGGCGCAGATTCGGTCGGGCCGATCGGTCTCGCGAGCGCGGAGCGCGGCGGTCATCAGTGATGTCGCACCGATCTGGTCCATGGTTCAGCCCTCCGGAGGAGGCGGGTACGTGAAGCGCGTGAGCACGTCCATGAGCTGGTCGTACTCACCGTCGCCGAGGTGCTCGACAAGGCCCTGGAAGATGGCCTGCCCGTTGTCGTGAGCCGCGTCGAACACCTCGAGACCTCGCGGAGTGATCTCGACCTCGCGCACCCGCCGGTCACCGGGGATCGGCTTGCGGACGGCCATGCCCCACTTCTCGAGGTCGTCGACGACACGCACGACCATCGCCTTGTCCATTCCGATGGTGGCGCCGAGATCCCGCTGGTTGATCGGTCCGGACTGGTGGAGCTCGATGAGGACCGCGAAGTGCCGCAGCTCGACACCGAGCGGCCTCAGGGCACCGGAGAGCGCCGCCGCCGCGTGGTCGTGCGCACGACGCAGCAACAGGCCGATGGCGAAGGGCGAGGTGTCTCCGGGCCGGTCGGTGGCGCGTGGGGTCCGAGCTGGCCGGCCGGTCGCCGGCCCGTCCTGCTTCGAGGAGACAGTCATGCGCTCGATCCCGTCCTGGTGCGAACAGCTCGACGGTGGTCTCGATCGAGACGGTAACACTCGAGAACACACAGTGTCGACAGAGTTAGTATCATATGAGACTGTCTTATTCATGACCACTCTGCCGCGTCCGTTGTCCCCTGAGGTCTCCCCGCCCCCGCGGGACGAGCCCCTCACCGTCGGGGATGCGGCCCGACGCGCCCTCGAGAGCTCCGGCGGCCTCCCCGGCATCGCCGTCACCGCCGCCCCGACCGTCGCCTTCGTGATCGCCAACGCGCTCGGCGGACTGACACCGGCGCTGATCAGCCTGGCGGGCACGGCATCGGCCGCGTTCGTCCTCCGGATCGTTCGCCGCGAGCGGCTCACGGCGGCGCTCGTCGGCCTGGTGATCGCGGCAGTGAGCGCGCTCGTGGCCGCCGTCACCGGCGAGGCCCGCGCCTTCTTCCTCCTCCCGATGCTGCTTCCGGTCGCCGTCCTGGTGGGCTGTCTCGGGTCGGTCCTGATCCGACGCCCGCTCACCGGGCTGCTGCTCAACCGCGTGGTGGGCGGCCCGAGCCAGTGGCGCCGACATCGGGGCCTCATGCGGGTCTACATCGTCACGACGCTGATCGCGGTGGCCGTGAACGTCGTCAACGTCGGCGTCCAGGCCGTGTTCTACCTGGCCGACCGGCCCGCGGTGCTGGCCGCCGCACACGTCGCCACAGGGCCCGTGTTCGCCGCTCTGGTCGCCGCCACCGTCATCGCCGCCCGACGACAGCTCACACCCGAGCCCACCGTCTGAGCGTCCACGAACCTCACGCTCCACCGGGAGAGACCATGCGAGTCATCATCATCGGCGCCGGGCTCGGAGGGCTCACGCTCGCCCACGGCCTCCGAGGCGCCGGCATCGAGGTCGCGGTCTACGAGCGCAACCTCCGCGCAGGCCCCCAGCCGGCCAGCTACGGAATCCACATCAACGGTCATGGCAACCGGGCCCTGCACGCCTGCCTCCCCGCGGAGAACTGGGACCGCTACGATTGCGGTGCCGTGCCCGCGCCGGACGTCGTCCGGTTCCGTGCACCCACCCTGGCCACGTTGACCGCCCTCGAGCTCAGCTCCCTCACCGAGAACGCCGACCCGATCGGGCACCGCCGCGCCGTTCGGCGTCAACCCCTGCACCAGGCGCTGCTCCACGGGCTCGAGGACGTCGTGGAGTGGGACAAGACCTTCTCGTCGTTCACCCGGCACGTCGGTCGACGGGTCCAGGTCCAGTTCGCCGACGGCACCACCACCGAGGGCGACCTGCTGGTCGGGGCCGACGGCAGCAACTCGCGGGTCCGCCACAAATACCTGCCCGCACTGGTGCGCCACGAGCTGGGGATCCTCAACGTCGCCGGCCGACTCCCCCTGAGCCATCCCGCCGCCCGAGCCTTGCCCCGCGACATGACCGACGGCTCGGTCAACAACGTGGTCCCCCGACGGGCGGGCTGGCTGTTCGCCTCCACCTGGCCCGCATCTCCCCGCGACACCGCCGCCGCCGCGCCCGACGAGGACTTCCTGGTCTGGGCCTACGCCGCCGGCCGCCGCGCCTACCCCGACGACGTGGACTCCCTCGGGCCCCGCGAACTGCAGCGCTGGGTCGCCACACGCGTCAGCGACTGGGACCCGCGGGTGACCGCGATGATCTCCGCCAGCTCCCCGGACACCATCGCCCCGGTGCCGCTGCGCAGCATGACCACGCTTCCCGACTGGTCTCCCTCGCAGATCACCCTGCTCGGTGACGCCATCCACAACATGACGCCGATGGCCGGGATCGGCGCCAACACCGCGCTCCGTGACGCCGACGCCCTGCGCCGCTCCCTCACCGGCGCCGAGCCGGTGAGCCTCGTCGAGCGCGTCGCACGCTACGAGGACGAGATGCGCGCCTACGCCAACGAGGCCCTCACGCTCTCGACCCGCAACGCCCGCAACGCTGCCTCCGACAAGCGTCTGCCGCGCCTCGCGTTCCGCACGCTGCTCAAGGTCACCGATTCCGTCGCGCCCATCAAGCGGAGGGTCTTCCCCGGCGCTGTCCCCACCTCGACGGCCTAGCGAGCTCACCGGGGTCCTCAGTCGCGGTCACGATGCTTCGGAGCCTTCCTCCGACCCCAGAAATCGAAGCAGGCCACGCCGATGCCGATGAGCCCGATGAGCCCGAGAACCATCGCCAGGCCTGCCAACCACCGGATGACGCCGCCGCCAGTGCTGACGCCGAGAACGAGCACGGCGCCGACCACCGTGATGAATACCGTGCTCCCGATCTGGCCGACGTCCCGCCAACCCAGGCGCTTCGGGTAAGGGGAATCCACCATCGGAATCGGCGGCGTCCCCGATAACCGGCTGTTGATGTCGACATCGTCGTCACCTGTCTGATCGTGCGTCCTCGCCGGTCACCCCGGCCCAGTCCGCGCCGAACACCGCGACCTGGCGCCATCCCCCAGAGAGGGGCTGGCGTGACCAATGGCCCTCGTCGACAGCGCCCGCGTACCAGTACGGATTGCCGCCCAACGCATAGGTCTCCAGGCGGTGCCGTGTCGAACTCGGCCGGCCGCAGTCGCGGAGCGCTGAAGGCGCCGATTACGAACTCCACGGCCTCGGCCGCTTCGGACTGCCCGTCCAAGTCGTCGCCAGCGAAACGACCGTCTTCTGCGCCATGGCCGAGATCATCCGCACCCGCCGCACACAACGTCTCGGGTCACGACAGCTAACCGCTTCTGCGGAGGATAAGTCCGCCGAGCGGGACCACTACCAACCCCTGCGCGACGCATGCTGGCGTCACGCGCACCGCACACTTCATCGCCGAACGGGAGTCGGTGGGACCGGGTGATGTTCGCTCGCCTGCCCTGATCGCGGTGTCGCGGGGCACTGATTGTTGGAGACCTACGCCCGTCGCCACGTCGTCATCGGCGGCAACCGGCCGATCATAGCCCTGACGCGGGGCTTCGGACGCAGCTCTCGTGCAAGATGGTATTGACTGAATTGAATTGTTGGTGTCGAGGAGCACTCGCCATGTCGTTCATCTCTCCGTCGAGCGCCGAGGTCCGCGCCACCCTGCCCGGTGATGACCTCGTACCCGATGCACAGGTCACCATGGACCGCGCCTTCGACCTTCCGGTGCCACCGAGGTTGGCTTGGCCGTGGCTGTCCCAGCTCGGTAAGAACCGCGCCGGGTGGTACTTCCCGCACTGGATCGAGCGCTTCCTCCCGCCCGGCGGACGCGGACTCCGCCACGTCGACCCCGCGCTGCAGCACCTGGCCGTCGGGGATGTCGTCGACGACTGGGGCGGCGCAGACGCCACCTTCGAGATTGTGGTGCACGAGCCGCCGAGCACCCTGGTCCACTGGTCCCGTCGCGGCGACGCCCGAATCAGCTGGACGATCGTGGTCTCGTCGGCGACCGGAGAGACATCGCGCGTGCACCTGCGATTCCGCATCGCCGGCGTTCGGCGTGTGTGGCTGGTCCGCACCGGTGGGGAGCTGATCGACGGATTGACCGTGGCGAGCCTGGCCGCTGGGCTGCGTGAACGCGTCGTCGAGGCCCGATGCGTCTGACGACACTTCCGAGCCGGAAGCGTTTCCAATCCTGCCGCGCCCATCAGGGGTTAGGCCTATCCGTACTCGGTCATGTCATGCAACCTCGCGGCCCGTCGAGAGGCGCGGGGGGATGTCGTCGAAACCGCTGAGCAGGTGCAGATCGGCCTCCGCGCGGCGGTCGCCGTCAGGGCCGCGGCGAACAACCGACCCGCCGCGTCCCGGCCTGTACCGCCTTGGTTTCCCTGAGCGCTCGCGACATCGTGCGTGAGGCAACGGCGATGGTGTTCTGGGGTCACGCTGGTCTGACGCAGCCCGAGCACGCGAGGTTCCACCCGCATGTTCGGGTGGGAGCCCGGCGGCGACCTCACCGCCCGGCGTCGTCCTTCCCGTCCTGCGCAAGTGCCCGTGTCCGAGCCGGTCGAGGTGGGCGCGGATCGTGCCGTGGGCCCGGTGGGCGCGGGACTTGACGGTCCCCCCCCCCCCCCGACCCCGACCCCGAGCAGCTGCGCGGCTTCGGCGTGGGTGAGGTCCTAATCGTCGCCGCGGAGGCGGCGAGGCCCAAGCCCGCATGCCCAGCCGTCCACGTTTCCGAGGACGGATGCTTTGTCCTAGTGTCCGGTCGGGTCGGAGGGGGGACCGCATGCCCGGGCTGCTTCGTGCTCGCGGCCGCATCGTGGGGCGGGACGACGAGCGAGCCCAGCTGCTCTCCCTGGTCAGTGGGCCGACGTCCCGGCCCTCGTCGTCGACCAGCCGCATCTCCATGCCGGCCACCGGCGTGCCGATCGAGCCGGGCTTGCGCTCGGCGTGCGGGTGGTTGAACGAGGCGACCGGCGAGGTCTCGGATAGCCCGTATCCCTCGAGGATGATGCAGTCGAAGGCCTCCTCGAACGAGCGCAGCACCTCCACCGGCATCGCCGAGCCGCCCGAGCAGGAGGTTCGCAGCGACGACACGTCGTACTGGTCGCGGTCGGAGGCGTGCAGCATCCCGGAGTACATCGTTGGGACGCGCGGCGACCCTGCCTCTGTTGCACTCGGCCGCGTCTGACTCGTAGTCAGATTCGTAGTTATGGAGGCGATCGTGCATCGACCGCGCACCTCATCAGGCAACGCGCACTGACGCGGCCCGCAAGCCCGGAATGTGTTCGAAGGAGCCGCAAGCGCGACCGCCGGATGGGCCGTCCTCCGCTCACACTGCCTCGAGCAGCAACTCTGATGACGATGGAGAGCCGGCGACGACCGCCGTCGCGTCGCGCGACGCCAATGCCGCCAGCTGTACATCCCAACCGTCGGGCGATTCTCCCAGTCCGAGAGCGCGTCGATCACGCCCGCATCGAGGTCCTCGCCGCAGACCAACGGTAACGACGACGGCGCGGAAGTCGATCGAGAGGGGTAAACATCTCGAGGGGAAGTGGAACTTGTTTGGCAGGAAGTCACGGCCAGCAGCCGAGTCCGCCCCGACTCAGGCAATGATGATCGATATCTACCAGTACAGCGGCATGGGTTATACGTCGTTGTGCACGTTCGGTATGCAATGTCCGTTGTCGCTCCAACGGGGTCAGCTTGTCGGAATCCTGCCCGGGTACACCTCGCGGGAAGACGCAGGCTCAGCCATGGTCGAACATCTCGCGAACGATCACGGAGTCGATCCCTCGGTCCCCCGTTGGGCGCCGGACTGAGCGGTGCGCCGCTCAGCGGTCCTCGCCGAACCGGTTGCGCTTCAAGATTCGGCGTCCTGCTCGCCCTATGCTCGCGATGAGAGTAGGCCTTCAGGGTGGGTGATCTGTCACGACGCGGGTATCGGACTCTCGGATCGATCTCGAACGGGCTTGCCACCCCCAGACTAGGAGCAGCGCCACCAGTTCGGCCCGCGTCGTGCAGTGTGTCGACCGGGTTCATCTCGGCGGTTTCGGCGATCGCATGTACTGGGACCTGACGAGACCCCCCCCCCCCGGGCCGACGCGATCACCATGTCAGCCACCCGTGCTGGGTGAAGCACATCGCCGTGGATGACGGCGACCTGCAAGGTGTTCACCCACCTGCAGATCGATCCCCGCCTGAGCGACCACCGGGGTCGCCGCGATCGCACCGGCCACGATCATCTCGGCGGCATGCTCCTGCGCGCCAGGGGTGGAGCAACTGCTGCGCTGCGGCATCCATCGCCGTGACCAGGTCCTCCCCCGAGTACGACGACCCGCTCACACCGTGTCCCCGCGCCACCTTCGCCCACCTCTCCTCGGCCCGTCACCGCGGCGGGGACGCAGAGCAGGCCATCCTGCCCAGCTCGAGGGCGGACGGCGGGACCGGACGGACCCGTGCCGTCATTGCTCCTTGGTGCTGGGCGCTGCAACAATCGCCGCGTTCCTGCGTCCGAAGGGACCACATGGCCGGGACGGTGAGTACAGCTCGGCTCGTCGCTCGGTTCCTGCCCGTCGGTGCGGCGCTGTTCTGCATCCAGCTGGACTTCTTCTCGCTGAGCCTGGCGCTGCCCTCGATCGCGGCCGACCTCGGGACCTCGACGACAAACCTGCAGTGGCTGATGAGTGGCTACATGATCGCGGTCGGCGCGCTGCTGATCCCCGGGGGACGGCTCGGAGACGTGGTGGGGCGGCGCGCGGTGCTGCTCGGTGGCATCGCGACGTTCGGGGTGACGTCGCTGGTGTGCGGCCTGGCCTCGTCGGTGCCGGTGCTCGTCGCAGCGCGCATCGTGCAGGGCGCGGGCGCTGCGGTGGTGCTGCCCACCGCGTTCGCGCTGGTCACGAACGCTACGACCGAGGAGGTGCGCCCGCGCGTCATCGGGGCGCTCATCGGGATCGGCGGGGTGGGCACGGCACTCGGCCCGGTGGTCGGGGGTGTGCTGTCGTCGTCGGTCAGCTGGCGATGGGTGTTCCTGCTCAACGTCCCGGTCGCGGTCCTAGCCCTGCTGGGTGGGATGCGCCTGCCCGAGTCGAGGACCGGCTCCGGGCCGCGACGGATCGCCGGGCTGGACTGGTGGGGCGTGGTCACGGTGGTGGCCGGACTCGCGCTGATCAGCGTGGGCATCGACGACGTGGGGGCCCGGGGCTTCACCAGCGTCCGGACCCTGGGGGCGCTGGCCCTCGGGGTCGTGCTGCTCGGAGTCTTCGCGATGATCGAGACTCGGGTCGCGGAGCCACTGGTGCGCCCGGAGCTACTGCGCGACCGCGCTTACGTGGTGCTGGTGGTCACCGCGACCCTGGCGAACATCGGCACCGTGGTGTCGATCCTCGCCGCGACCCTGGAGCTCCAGGACGTCCGGGGACTGTCCGCGGCCACCGCGGGCCTGCTGTTCTTCGTGGCCTCGGTGGGGCTGGCGGTGTGCGGGCCGCTGTCGGGCAGGCTCAGCACTCGTCACCCCGCGGGCCGGATCATGGCCGTCGCGCTGCTGCTCGCCGCGCCCGCGCTGGCGCTGCTGGCGTTCGCCGGCCCGCTCCCGATCTACGCGCTCGCACTCGCCCTATGCGGGATCACCACCGGCATGGGCTACTCGCTGGGGGAGCTGGCGGTGCAGAACACACTGCCCCCGGAGCGCTCAGCGGAAGGCACCTCGGTGCTGCTGACGGTCCTGACCGCGGTCGGCGGGATCGGCGTCGTCGTGGCCTCCGCCGCCATCGAGGCCGTGGGCAACCAGCAGATCACCAGCGGCGGAATCGCGGCCGTCCTCGTGGCCGCCGCGCTGCTGCTGCTGCTGGCCGGGCTGGTCACCGCGCTCGCGGAGCTCCGGGCCGCCCGCCGCTCACGCGCCAGCGCTGTGACCGGTTGAGCGCGGATCGACGAAGGGTTCGTCATGGCACTGTTCGGCGACGCCACCGTGGCCGACCCCTACCGGGTGTTCGGTGAGCTGCGCGAGCGCGACCCGGTGCACTGGAGCGACGAGGTGGACGCCTGGGTGCTCACCCGCTTCGCCGACGTCCGCGCGGTGCTGCACGATCAGCGCTTCTCGTCCCGGGTGCTCGACGCGACCCCGCACGCATCCGCGGCCGGCCCCAGTGGTCCGGCGGCGGGCACCAGGACCTCCCGGGTGCTCGCGGGGGCCTACACGTTCGTCAACAACAGCCTGGTGTTCTCCGACCCCCCGCAGCACACACGGCTGCGCCGCCTCGTCGGTCAGGCGTTCGTCCCCGCTGCCGTGGACGCGCTGGCCCCGGCCGTCGAGCACCACACCCGCCGGCTGCTCGACGCCGCCGGTCCACGGTTCGACGTCGTGGCCGACCTCGCGGAGCCGCTGCCGATCGCCGTGCTGGGCGAGCTGCTGGGCGTTCCGCTGCTCGACGGGGACGCCCACCGGCTCAAGACCGCCTGTGACGACTTCCTCCTGCCCTGGGGTCGCGACGTCTCGAGCCTGTCCGAGGACGAGAACGACCGCGCGGTCGCCGCATCGGGGGCACTGGGCGCCTTCGTCGAGACCGTCCTCACGCAGCGGGGAGACGCGGCGCCGGACGACGTGGTGGGACGGCTGCTGGCCGGCGAGACCGACGAGCAGCTCACCCACGAGGAGCTGTTCGCGACGATCGTCCTGCTGCTCATCGCCGGCCACGAGAACCTGACGAGCATGCTCGGCAACGGCGTGCTGTGGCTGCTCGACCTGCCGGAGCTGCGTGCGCGGCTGCGCGACGAACCCGACCGGTGGGCGGCGGTGACCGACGAGCTGCTCCGGCTCATCACCCCGAACCAGTTCATCCGCCGCGTCGCCCGCGAGGACGTGACGCTGGGCGGGCGGTCCATCCGGGCCGGCGACGCCACCGTGCTCGTGCTCGCCGCCGCGAACCGGGACCCTCAGCACTTCCCCGACCCCGACCAGTTCGTGCTCGACCGCACCGAGCGACGCGACGTCGCGCTGGGGCAGGGTCCGCACTACTGCCTCGGCGCCCCGCTCGCCCGGCTCGAGACCCGGATCGCCCTGCGCGAGCTCCTCGAACGCCACCCCTCGCTGACCATCGCCGGGCCGCCCTCCTACGCCGCCAACCTCAACCTACGGCTGCTGACCGCGCTGCCGGTCTCGTCCTCTCCGGAGTAGACGCACCCACACCTCAGGACGACCCCGTCGCTCGTTCCCGAAGAGTCAGTCGAGCCCGAGGGCTGCTATCGCCCGATCCGCCATGGCGCTCTCGCCGAGCGCATTGGGGTGCACCGGGATGAAGTTCGTCGACCCCACGACCGGCTCGACCCACCGTGTCCCGATCGGCTTGCAGGCGTCGTGGCCGGTCGAGACGCCCGCGACGTCGATGAACGAGACACCGGTGCGGGCCGCCGCACGCCTGACCGCGTCGTTCAGGGTGGCCTGGATGTTGTTGAGGTAGGGCACGTCTCCGGACGCGATCGGCATGATCGGGTAGCAGCCCGTCGTGGGCGGCAGGATGGTCAGGTAGCCGGAGATCGCGACCCTGGCGTTGGGCGCATTGGCCCTGACCTTTGTTAGTGCCGCCACGAGGTTGGGGTAGGTGCTGCGGTTGATGGTGTTGACGAACGAGTTGCCGTACGTGTCCCGGCACGGGCTGCCCTGACCTGCGGTGCGGGCCCCGGCCGCCCCGCACTTCTGGATCGTCCCGACGAAGACGCCGTTGTCGTTGCCGCCGATGGTCATGGTGACCAGTTGCGTCTGCCGAGACAGCGCATTGAGCTGGGGCGCGACGCCGGAGTACTGCGCCGTCGTGTAGTCGTCGGTCTCGGCGCCACTGCAGGACACGTCGGTCAGCTGGTACCCGCGCGCAGCGGCGATGTCATGGCCCCAGTTGAGGGCCGACTGTGCGCAGGCGGGAGGATAACCCGGCGCCGGCGGAACGATCCCGGCGCCGGCGCTGTAGCTGTCACCCATGTTGACGTAGCGCAGCGCGCTCTGCTGGGCCACCGCGGCGGCGGGAACGACGACGAGGCCAAGCACAACGAGGAAGGCCACCCCCGCGCGCTGGAGAAGTCGAACGGACAGGCGCATCAGCGGGTCCCCTCAATCGGGCAGACCTACAGGTGGCTCCTCCAGGCATTGCAGGATCGGAGGAGCCCGAGGCTGTGTTACGCGACGCGGCTGTTCGGGAGGTCTTGGTGGCCGGTGGCACGCAAACCCTCAGGAGGCGGATCGTGACGGTGCGGCCACGCACGCCCCGACGGCAGGACTGAACCGCACCGGCGTATCCGAGATCTGATCGTCTGAGGAGACCTCCTCCGCAAGCCATCTCGCCGCTCGCGCGGCGCCCGCATCGCAGAACTCGCGCGCTGGCTCGAATGGGCCACGACGAGCTACGCCGCCCTGCGGCTGGGCGCGGCACTGGTTCTACTGGGCTCGCCATCGCTCGCAGCAGCCTCCTCCCGGGCTGGTTGGGCGCACTGTTCGCGCTGTCCGGGGCGCTCGACCTCATCAGTGGCGTCGTGGTCGGCGAGCAGGGCTTCTCGACAGCGGCGACGGCAGTGTCGGCCCCCACGGTGATCTTGCTGCCCGCCCACAGTGATCGCGCTCGCCGTCATCGCCTTCCGCTGGAGGCAGCCCACCATGTGATGGCCCCGAGAATTGGCGGTGGGCGCACCCGCAGTTGATTCCGACGTCCGAGGCAGCGACCGGGCCTCACGACGAAGTCCGGACTTGAGTGCGTGGCACGGCTCGTGGCACGAACTCCAGGGCACGAGGGGCTCAGCGAGGCACGTGCTGCGATCCTCGGACTGCTGAGAGGCCAGGTAGGGCGCTCGAGCGCACCGGGTCGCCCGGCCTCCGGAGGCGGTGGCCGATGCTCGAGACGGTGACGGAGGACCGGCGCGAGCGCCCACGGCACACCGGAAGTCGCCGGACGCGTACCCGGCGAGCGAGCTCCTCGCCCTCTACGTCGCCGACCTCGGAGCCGCTACCGCAACTGCTTCGCGAACCTCAGGCGATGACAGCCTGCTCCGTCGTGCCGGGTTCGGCGGTGGGGCGGACTTCGTCGAAGGTGAGCAGGCCCTTCACGACCTCCTCGCGGAGGACGAACTTCTGAATCTTTCCGCTGGGGGTCATCGGCAGATCGGACCGGTAAGCCCAGAACACCGGCGTCTTGTGTGGGGCAAGCTGCCCGCGGAGGAATGCGGTGAGCTCGTCGACCGACGGACGCTCGTGGGTCGGGCGCACGCGCAGGACGGCGCCGACCTGCTCGCCCCAGGTGTCGTCCGGCACCCCGATCACCGCGGCGGTCTCGATCGCCGGGTGGCCGGTGAGCACGGCCTCGATCTCGGCCGGGTAGAGGTTCATCCCGCCGCGAATGATCATGTCCTTGATCCGGCCGGTGACCTGGAGATACCCGCGCGCATCCATGTTCCCGATGTCGCCCAGGTGCAGCCAACCGTCGGCGTCGATCGTCGCGACGGTCTCGTCCGGGAGCGCGTAGTAACCGAGCATGTTCTGGTAGCCGCGGCAGCAGATCTCGCCCTGCTCCCCGATCGGTGCCGGCTCGCCGGTGACAGGGTCGGCGATCTTGACCTCGAGCTGCGGCAGGGGTTGGCCGACGGTGTTCGCCTGGTCCTCGGGCTCGTCGGTGACCCGCGTCTGGCTGATGACGCCGTGGGTCTCGGTCTGGCCGAACAGGATGCTGAAGCGGCAGCCCAGCAGGTCCATGGTCCGCCGCACGAGGGCTGCGGGCACAGCCGCGGCGCCACTGAGGATGGTCTGCACGCTCGAGAGGTCGCGGCGAGGGCGGTCGGGGTGGTCCAGCACCGAGATCAGCATCGTGGGCACCAGCAGCGCGTGGGTGCCCCGGTAGGTCTCGAACGCTTCGAGCAGGTGTCCCGGGTCGAAGCCGGGAAGGATCACGAAGGTGCCGCGCTTGGCCCAGGCACCGAACGACGTCACGGCGCCGCCGCCGATGTGGAACATCGGCATGGCGTTGATGTAGACCCCGCCGTCGTCGAGCCCTGACCGGTCGGCCACGAACGTCGCCTCGTTGACCAGCCCCTTGTGGTGCAGCATCGCGCCCTTGGGGAAGCCGGTGGTGCCGGAGGTGTACTGGATCTGCAGAAGATCGTCGGGCGACACCGTCGGCAGGGTGGTGGAGGGGTCTCCGGTCTCGAGGAACGCGTCCCAGTCGGAGAAGGAGAACACCTCACGCAGGTCGGGCAGGTCCGCCCGGAGGTCCTCGACGAGGTCCCGCATCGCGAAGTCGCGGTAGGAGTCGACGCAGAACAGCCCGACCGCACCGGACTGCCGCAGCACGTACTCCAGCTCGCGGGCACGGTAGGCCGGGTTGAGCGCGACCATCACCACGCCGGCCAGGGCGGCGCCCTGCTGCAGCACGACCCACACCGCACTGTTCGGCGCCCAGACGGCGATGCGGTCGCCGGGGGCGAAGCGGGCCAGCAGGGCCCGGGCCGTGCGCTCGGCGTCGGCGAGGAACTCGGCGTAGGTCCATTCCCGGCGCGCGGCCGGATCGGCGACGCAGTCGACGAGCGCGAGGCGGTCCGGCACGGTCGCCGCCGCGTGGCGGATGGTCTCGCAGACGGTGACGTCGCGGACCTCGCCCGGCTCGGCCGGCCAGTAGGAATCGGTGGGCATGGGAGGACCCCTTCGTCAGCTCGGCTCGTCGGCTCGATCAGCGGCCATGCCGCGGTAGATGACGGTCGTGATGCCGTCGGTGGTGCGGTCGATGGAGAAGTCGCCCTCGCCCCGCAGGTAGGCCCACGCCTGGTGCTCGATCGCCCCGAAGACCATGTCCCGGAGGAGCTCCACCCCGACGTCGTCGCGGAGGTCGCCGCGGACGACGCCGTCGCGCAGCACCCCGGTCACGATCCCGGTGAAGCGCCGGTTGAGGCGATGGATGCTCGTTCCCCGGAACCCGGGGTCGGGACGGAGCTCGTTGAGGATGTAGCGCGTCAGGGTGGGCTCGCGGCGCACCACCTCGACGGCGTAGCGCACGACGTAGCGCAAGCGCTCGTGGGTGCTCGCCTGCTGGGAGACGCCCGGCTCGAGCGCGACCAGGACCTCGTCGAACCAGTCCTCCGCGACCCGGACCAGCAGCTCCCGCTTCGTGGGGAAGTAGCGGTACACGGTCGCCTCGGAGACGCCGCAGCGCCGGGCCACTTCGGCGGGCAGGAAACGCTCGTAGCCGACCTCGCCGAGCAGGGTGCGGGCAGCGGCGACCAGCTCCGCGATGCGCTCGTCGGGCCGCAGCCGGGCCCCGGTGCGGGTCACGCGACCGAGATCCCGCCGTTGACGCTGATCACCTGGCCGGTGATCCGCGCGGCGTCGGGGCTGCACAGGAAGGCGATCAGCCCGGCGAGGTCGTCCGGCTCGGTCGCGCCGAGGTGCGCCTGCTGCCGGGCCTTCTCGAAGAGCTTCTTCGAGAAGCCGCCGGCCAGCGCACGCTCCCCCGTGGCCGTGCCCTCGATCAGCGACGGTGTCACGGCGTTCACCCGGATGCCCTCCCGCTTGGCCTCGACGGCCAGCGTCCGACTGAAGGTGACGATCGCGGCCATGGCGGCGCCGATCACGACCTCCCCCGGGGTCGGCACCTTGGCGGCGTCGGAGGCGACGTTGACGATCGATCCGCCGCCCCGTTCGGCCAGCCACGGCAGCACCGCCCGGCACATGTGCATCGGGCCCAGCGCCTGACCGGTGAGGATGTCGGCGATGTCCTCGATCGGGATGTCGCGTAGCAACCCGGGCACGTAGAAGGCGGTCGTGGAGTTGACGAGCACGTCGACGCCGCCGAGGAGGTCGCCCGCCGCGGTCACCGCCGCGAGCGCCTGTGCGGGGTCGTTCGCGTCGCCGGCCACGAAGTGCACGTCGCACCGCGGCGCGGCTGCGGTGACCGCGGTGACCGCCTGCTTGCCGCGCTCGGCGTTGCGCCCGATCAGCGCGATCCGGGTGCCGTCCGCTGCGGCGAATCGGTGGGCGGTCGCGAGGCCGACACCGGAGGTACCCCCGGTGATGATCACGGAGCGGCCCGTGGATCGGTCGTTCACGGCACCGGCACCCCCAGATTCGTCGGGGTCGTCACGTCGCAGGTCGAGCACGACCGCGCCGGCTCCCGGGCGTCCACCGCGGTCTCCCCCGCTCCCCTGGCGGCCCGCCCCGCACCGTCGCGCGCGAGCAGCGCCGCCCCGTAGGCGCCGGTGACCTGCGGCGACGCCGGCACCGTGACCTCGGCGCGGAGCGACTCGGCGAGGAAGTGCACGGCCGCGGCGTTGTGCGCGACCCCGCCCGTCATGACGACCGGCGAGCGGCGACCGACCTGCGCGACCAGCCCCAGCGTGCGGGTGGCGACCGCACGGTGCACCGAGGCGGCGATGTCCTCGCGTCGCTCGCCCTGGGCCAGCAGCGAGATCAGCTCGGTCTCGGCGAAGGTCGCGCACATGCTCGAGACCTCGAGCGCCTTGTCGCCCGCCAGCGCGAGGGCAGCCAGCTCCCCGAGGTCGCACTCGATCGCCCGGGCGAGCACCTCGAAGAACCGGCCGGTGCCGCTCGCGCACCGGTCGTTCATGGCGAAGTTCTCGACGAGGCCCTCGTCGTCGACGGCGATGGCCTTGCTGTCCTGGCCGCCGATGTCCACCACCAACCGCACGCCCGGACTCATCGCCGCCGCGCCCCGGGCGTGACAGGTGATCTCGGTGAACGAGCGGTCGACCCCGGGGACGAGCCGGCGGCCGTACCCGGTGGCGATGGCGCCGGCGACGTCGTCGCGCGTGATGCCCGCCGTGGCCAGGGCCAGCTCGAGTGCCCGCTCGCAGCCCGCCCGGCTCACGGCGCCCATCTGCACCACCTCGGCGGCGCGGATGTCGCCGGCGGCGTCCAGGACGACGACCTTGGCCGTGGTGGAGCCCAGGTCGACGCCGAGGTAGTGGCCCGTCACGTGCGGGCCCGGCGCACGTCGATCACCTCGAGCATCGCGGCCAGCCGGCTCTCGAGGACCTCGTCCTTGTAGAACGAGGCGTCGGCGATGTCGCCCTCGAAGAACATCGTGGCCAGACCCCGCTTCTCCTGCGCGGCCTTGGCCATCAGCCGTTGCGGGTTGGTGAACGCCCGGCAGGTGCGCGTGGAGTGGAACACGATGCCGTCGACGTCGTAGAAGTCGCAGTCGCGCAGCACCAGACCCGTGGTCGTCTTCGTGCTGTGGTTCATCGGGCAGAGCAGGTTGTTCTGGGCCTGCCCGAGGAACGGGTCGTCCGCCTCCGGGTCGAGCAGTTGCGGCTCCTGCCAGAACGCGTGGTGGGTGTAGCGACCGGCGACCACGGCGACGTCGTGGGCGGCGAACTTCCTCGAAAGCAGGCCGAGGTGGTTCCAGTTCATGAAGCCGTCGAAGTACACCCGGTACCGCTCGTCGGCGATCGCGCCGACGCCGTCCGCCACCCGCTGCTCGACCTCCGCCAGCACGGCGGCGAAGAAGTCGACCAGCTCCTGGTTCGCGGGCAGGAAGTTGATGTGGGCGACGTTGCCGATCCAGTCCCAGAACGTCGCCGGCGCCGGGGTGAGGCGGCACAGCTTCATGGCCTTCTGCCGCAGCTCGGAGGCCTTCTTGATGTAGGCCATGTTCTGCCGGTAGGCGTCCCAGTCGAAGGGGCGACCGGTGACGGACTCCAGGAACGGCACCAGCTCGTGGAGCTGGTCGGCGACGTAGCGGGACGAGCGCTCCCACTCCTCGCCGACCATGTAGCCCTCACCGGACCTGTTGCTCCACATGTAGGGCATGGAGACGTTGAAGATCGGCACGTCCTTGCCGAACACGCGGAAGGAGATGTCGTCCCACTGCTGCCCGGTGCTGCACCCCGCGTAGGCGTTGACGAACACGTCCGGTGTGGGCAACCGGCTCGCGAGCTCCGCCTGCTCCGGCAGCCCCACCATCCCGGGGCCGTTGCCCGAGCCGTTCGAGCGCTCCTGGCTCAGGACCGCGCAGCCGAGGTGGGTCCGGGAGTAGGAGCAGAGCTCGCCGACGTAGCCGTACTCGGCCCCGGCGAGCTGGGCCGGGCCCTCCAGGTGCTGTGCGGCCAGCCGGGCGGAGAAGGCCTCCCCGTGGCACCACGCCATCCCGGCGGCCTGGAAGATCGGGTTGAGAGCCGAGCCGTTGTACCAGACCACCTTCTGACCACGCTCCCGCGCGGCGAAGACGTTTTCCCAGTAGTCGGCGACCATCTTGCCGCCGGCCTTGTTGATCGCCAGGCGGTTCAGCTTGCCGGTCGTGGCCGTGGTCATCGGGTCGCCTCCAGGGCGCGCGGAGCGGTGTTCCTGCGGATGCGTTCCAGCAGGGCCTCGACGCGGGTCTGCACGGTCTCCACCGGCAGGCCCTCGTGCTCGGTCTCGATCAGCAGGTGCGGGATGTCCCGCTCGTTCATGCGTTTGCGCAGCTCCGGGTAATAGAGCATGTGGGGTTCGCAGAACCGCACCATCAGAACGATCACGCCCTGGGCGCCCGCGGTCTCCACCGCGTCGACCAACAGGTCCTCCCAGTCGGTCTCGTGCTTGACCAGCGTCGGGCAGGGGGCGACCGCGTCGCGCCGCAGGTACCACTCGGCCAGCGCCTCGACCGGATCGCCGTCCTCGGGCACGTCGGTGGAGATGTAGCGGCCGCCGGTGAACAGGTCGTCGTCGACGACGATGGCGCCGCAGTCCTCGATGGCCGCCAGGAGCTCGGGCCGCGGGGCGTGGGAGAGGTGACCGGACAGGTACAGACGGACCCGGTCGTCCCGCGGAGTCGCGGCCAGGCCGGCGACGACGTCCCGCAGCAGCGCGGTGTGCTCCTGCTTGTCCATCACCATGCTGGACTTCACCAGCGCCTGCATCTGTGAGGACGACAGCGCGGCGTTCCCGGCCCGCCGGGAGGCGTACACCTCCCGGAGCAGCCGCCGGTTCTCGTTGGACACCGCGATGGCGTCCGCCAGAGCCGCATCGGTGACGGGAGCCCCGGCGAAGTGCCCCACCTCCTCCACGAACGACCGCATGGTCGCGAGGGCCCGATCGCGGGCCCAGGGGTCGGACATCGACGTCGGGAGCTGCCCGAAGAACACCGGCGCGTCGGGCACCTCGGACCGCACCACGTCGACCGCGCCGAGGAGCTGGATGCAGTGGTCGGCCTGGAAGAAGGCGTCGTAGATGTCCAGCGTGCCCTTCGCCGCCTGGTCGGCGAGGTTGCGGGTGTAGCCGCAGTAGAACTCCGCCAGCAGGTTGCGGCCCAGGCTGTCCGGCTCGCGGTTCTCCTGGATGACCACCGGCAACGCGCCGGCCGCCTGGGCGATCTCGGCCGGGAAGTTCATCGGGAACACCCCGATCGCCCGACCGCCGGTGCGCTCCTTCCACCGGACGACGTAGGCGTCCGGGTCGTCGGCGACCTCACTCAGCGCGGCGAGCGCGTCGGCCGCGGATTGCGTCGCGGGAGCCATGCGGTCCCCTCCCCTTGCCTCGTCGAGAGGATCCCGACGCTAACTGAGTCGCACTCAGCAGACAAGACTTTGGACAGACCATTAGCCGTGTCCGCCACAGCTGCGCCCGTGGACACCCCCACGGACTGTTTCCTGCGGGCTTTGGTCGATGGTATGAAGGTCAGGCCAAAAAGCGCCAGGGCTCGTGCCCTCGCTCCGCGTCGAGGAAGAGGTCCGATGAAGCCCGAGGAGTTCACCGACGTCACCTACGAGGTCGAGAACGGTCTCGCGTGGATCACGATCAACCGGCCGGACCGGTTCAACGCCTTCCGCGCGCGCACGGTCGACGAGCTGGTGTTCGCGTTCAAGCTCGCCTGGGCCGACGACGAGGTCGGGGTCGTGGCCCTCACCGGCGCCGGGGAGAAGGCGTTCTGCGCCGGCGGCGACCAGAAGCAGCGGATGGAGACCGGCGACTACGGGCCCTCCGAGACGGGCCTGTTCGAGGTCGAGGCCCTGCACCGCGTGATCCGCGACGTGCCCAAGCCCGTGATCGCGGCGGTCAACGGCATCGCCATCGGCGGCGGTCACGTGCTGCACGTGCTCGCCGACCTGTCCATCGCCGCCGACACCGCGACGTTCGGCCAGAACGGGCCCCGGGTCGGCTCCTTCGACGCCGGCCTCGGTTCCGCCTACCTCGCCAGGGTCGTGGGCGAGAAGCGGGCACGGGAGATCTGGTTCATGCTCCGCCGCCTGAGCGCCGAGGAAGCCCTCGACTGGGGCCTGGTCAACCGGGTCGTCCCCGCGGCCGAGCTCAGGGACGAGGTCCGCAGGTACGCCGACACGATGCTCGCCTACTCGCCCACGGCGCTGAAGGTGCTCAAGCAGTCGTTCAACACCGACACCGAGCACATGATCAGCATCGGGAACATGGCGTACACGACGCTGAAGCTCTTCGGCGAGACCGAGGAGGCTCGCGAGGGCATCACGGCGTTCAACGAGAAGCGCGACCCGCGGTTCGCGGCGTACCGCACCCACTAGGAGACGCCGTGCGGTTCAGCGTTGAGCAGCAGGGGTTTGCCCGCGAGGTCCGGGCGTTCTGCGCCCGGGAGTGCGGCACGGCGGAGCAGCGCGACGCGCTGACCGCGGGCGGGACCGACCACAACAGTCCCGAGCTGCTGCGCCGGTTCGGTGCGCTCGGGTGGCTCGGCATCTCGCTACCGGCCGAGGATGGCGGGGTCGGCGGGTCGTTTGTCGACGAGTGCGTCTTCATCGAGGAGGCCTCGCGCGGGCAGGCGATGATCGACGCCTACTGCACGGGACTGACCGCCGCCCAGACCTACCTGCACTGGGGCGACGCCGAGCAGCGCCGCACGGTGGTGTCCACTCTCTGCGCCGGCGGGGTCGAGGCGATCGCCCTGAGCGAGCCCGGCGCGGGCTCCGACCTCGGCTCCGCCCGCCTGCGGGCACGCAGCGAGGGCGACGAGTACGTGCTCGACGGGCAGAAGACGTGGACGTCGGCAGCGCACCTGGCCGAGCACGTCCTCGTGCTCACCCGGACCGACCCGACCGGCGGCAAGCACGACGGGTTGACGCTGTTCATGGTCCCCGCCGACGCCCCCGGCCTCGAGATCCGCGGGATCGAGACCATGGGCGCCCGCGTCGTCAACGACCTGTGGTTCACCGACGTCCGGGTCCCGGCGTCCGCCGTCGTCGGCAGTGCCGGCAACGCCTGGAAGCAGCTGATGCGCGGGCTCGGGGTCGAGCGCGTGATCATCGCCGCGATGCAGGTCGGCGCCGCCGAGCGGTCCCTGGACGACCTCCTGACCTACGTCACTCAGCGCGAGCAGTTCGGCCGCACCATCGGCAGCTTCCAGGCGATCCGCCACCGCATCGCCGATCTCGCCACGGAGGTCGCGCACTGCCGCGCGTTCCTCTACGACGTCGCCGACCGCATCGACGCCGGGGAGGAGGCCGACCTCGCCCGGGACAGCTCGATGTCGAAGCTCAAGAGCACCGAGACCGCGAAGCACGTCGCGCTCGAGGCGATGCAGATGATGGGCGGCTACGGCTACGCCTCCGAGTACGGGATGGAGCGCCAGGTCCGGTCCGCGCTCGCGCCGCCCATCTACGGGGGCACCAACGAGATCCAGCGCGAGATCATCGGGAAGGGGCTGGGCCTGTGAGCGGGACGAAGAGCCCGTTCGCGCCGGACCTGCTGGCGGGCAAGCGGGTCCTCATCACCGGGGGCGGGACCGGCCTGGGTCGCGGCGTCGCGCGCCACCTCGTCGACCACGGAGCCGAGGTGCACCTGTGGGGTCGCCGGCAGGGTGTCCTCGACGAGGCCGCGGCCGAGGCGTCGGCGTCGCGTCCGGGATCGGTGCACGTCCAAACCGTCGACGTCCGCGACGGCGACGCCGTCGACACCGCGATGGGCGTCCTGTGGGACACGCACGGCCCCCTCACGGGCGTCGTCAACAACGCGGCCGCCAACTTCATCGCCCCGACCGAGTCCCTGAGCCCCCGAGCGTTCGAGGCCGTCACCGCAACGGTGATGAAGGGCAGCTTCCACACCACCCATGCCGCCGGGCGCCGCTGGATCGAGGCCGGGCTTCCGGGCTCGGTGCTCTCCACCCTGACGACCTGGGTGTGGACGGGGTCGGCGTTCGTCACCCCTTCGGCGATGGCCAAGGCCGCCGTGCACTCGATGACGATGTCGCTCGCCGTGGAGTGGGCGAAGTACGGCATCCGACTCAACGCGCTGGCCCCGGGGCCGATCCCCACCGACTACGCGTGGGAGATGCTCAACCCCACCGACAGGAGCGCGGTCGGCGCGACCCAGGCCGACCAGATCCCCATGGGTCGCACCGGCACCATGGAGGAGCTGGCCCACCTCACGATGTTCCTGCTCTCCGACGCCTGCGACTACCTCACCGGGCAGACCATCGCCATGGACGGCGGCCAGATGCTCGCCGGCCCCGGGACCTTCGCCGGGCTGACCTCGCTCACCGCGGAGGACTGGGCCGAGGCGCGCGAGAAGAGCAAGGCGGCCACGGCGGCGAGCAAGGCGCAGCGCGCCTGATCACCGCGCGGTGAACATCGGCGGGCGCCGTTCGCGCATCGCAGCGAGGGCCTCCCCCATGTCCTCGGTCCGGGTGAGCAGGGCCTGCCCGCGGTTCTCCAGCTCGAGCGCGGCCGCGTACGACGTGACCTCCATGTTGGCCTGCAGGGCGCGCTTGGACAGCTGGACCCCACCGGGCGAGTTGGCGCAGATTTGTTCCGCCATGGCCAGCGCGGCGTCGAGGAGCTCGTTGGCGGGCACGATGCGGTTGACCAGCCCCCGCCGTTCCGCCTCGGGCGCCTCCATGAGCCGGCCCGTGTAGACGAACTCCGCGGTCGCCGCCGGCCCGATGAGGCGGGGCAGCAGCCAGGACGTCCCCAGGTCACCGGCCGAGAGGCCGATCGTGACGAAGGCGGCGTTGAACTTCGCCGTCGGCGCGGCGAGACGGATGTCGGCCGCGAGGGCGAGGGCCATCCCCCCGCCGGCGGCGGCACCGTTGACGGCCGCGACCACCGGGACCCGGATGCCCCGGACCGCGGCCAGCGCGCGCGCCGCGCGTTCCTGCAGGTCGAGCATCCCCAGCGCGCCGAGCGAGGGCAGCGCCTCGGCGTCGGCGAGGTCGTAGCCCGCACAGAACGCCCGGCCGGCGCCGGTGACCACGAGGACGCGCAGGCCCTCCTCGCGATCGAGGGCCAGCGCCACCGTCTCGAGCTCGGCGAACATCGTCGCGGTCATGGCGTTGAGCCGGTCGGGCCGGTCGAGCGTCAGGACGACGACGCCCTCGCGGGGCCGATCGAGCCGCAGCGTGGTCCAGGGGCCGTCGGTCACGGCGCGGTCCTCTCGAGCGCGGGGGTCAGGGCGTCGAGGATGCGGCCCGTCGCCTCCTCCAGTTCGTCGTCGTCCAGGCCCCAGGGCGGGGCGCAGAGATCGAGGTGGCCGAACGGCTCCGCGTGGCGGGCGACCCGCTCTCGGAACGCGTCCGGCCGGCACGCGATCCCGATCGCGTCGATCGCCTCGTCGGGCACCTCGGCGGCCATTCGCCGCGGGTCGCCGTCGCGCGCCGCCGACCGGATGCGCTGCTGGGCGGCCTCCCAGCCGTGGAGGGCGAAGAGGCGGTCGTAGACCCGGGAGGCGGCGTACTGGCTGATCGCCACGGCGAGCCGCCACCGTGCGGCCTCCTCGTCGTCGTCGACCGCGCACATCCGCATCCCCTTGACGACGAACCCGTCGAGCGATCGCCCGGCCTGCTCGGCGCCGCGCTCGAGCTCCGGGCGGATCGCCTGCTCCAGGTACGCGGGTGTCGTCATGGGGTGCGCGACGAGCCCGTCGGCGACGCGGCCGGCGACCCGCACCATCGCGGGGCCGACGCCTGCGGTCCAGATCGGGAGGTGCTCGCGGAAGGGCGGCTCCACCGTGGCGGGGGGCGCGACGTGCACCGTGTAGAAGCGGCCCTCGTGGTGCACGGGTCCCTCGTGCAGGCGCCACAGCGCCCGCAGCACGGTGACCAGCTCCTCCATACGGGTCGCGGGTGACGAGCCGTCGGTGGACAGCCAGTTCTTCATCATCCCGCTCGTGCCGTTGCCGAGCCCGAGGACGAGCCGACCCTCGGTCAGCTCGTCGAGGTCGCGGGCCTCGACGGCCCACACCAGCGGCGCGCGCCCGACGCCGTAGGCGATGTTGGAGCCGACCGCGACGCGCTCGGTAGCGAGCCCGAGCGCCGCCATCGGGATGGTCGCCGAGCGGCTGTACAGCTCCCCGGTCCACACGGCCCCGAAGCCGGCGTCCTCCGCGCGACGGGCGAGCTCGCCGGCCCGCCGAAACCGCTCCCGACCCCGGCCACCGGTGAAGATCGTCAGACCCAGGTGCCCCAGCCCGTCACGCATCGTCGCGCTCCTCTTCCAGCCGTCGGTCAGGCGAACTTCGGGGGGCGCTTCTCGAGGAACGCGGCGATCCCTTCCGCGGCCTCGCCGTGCTCGAACAGCTCCTGGATCTGCGCCACCTCGTACCCCAGGCCCTCCGGCAGGGGCCGGTCGAACGCGGCGTCGACGGTCCGGACCACGGCGGCCAGGGCCGGGCGCGAGAGCGCGCCGAGGGTGCCCGCCAGCTCGAGCGCCACGTCGCGTGCGGTGCCCGCCGCGACGTGCCGGTCGACCAGCCCGATGGCGGCGGCCTCGGACGCAGGGACCTGGCGGGCCGTGGCCATGATGTCGATCGCCCGCCCCCGACCCACGAGGCGCGGCAGGCGCTGGGTGCCACCGGCGCCGGGGATCAGCCCCAGGCGGACCTCGGGGAGACCGAAGCGTGCGTCGTCGCCGGCTACGCGCATCGTGGCCGCCATGGCGAGCTCAAGACCGCCGCCGAGGGCGACACCCTCGATCGCGGCGATGCTGACGAGGTCGGCGGCGGCCAGCCCTTCGACCACGGCGCGCAGGCGGTCGCCGTAGGCGGTGAACGATGCGGCGTCCACCGCCCCCAGGTGCTTGATGTCGGCGCCCGCGACGAAGAACCCGGGGACCGCCGAGGTCAGGACGAGGACGCGGACGTCGCGGGCGACGGCGTGGTCCAGGGCCGCGTCAAGGCCCTCGATGATCGGTGGGCCGAGGGCGTTGGCGGGGGGCCGCGCGAGGGTGACCACGAGGACGCCGTCGCCGGCGTCTGTCCAGGTCACGACGGGTTCAGTGCTCATCGTCGTCCCCTCAAGCCATCGTCAGGCCGCCGCTGACCGACAGCGTCTGGCCGGTGACGTAGCCGGCGGCGTCGGACGCGAAGTAGGCGACCGCGCCCGCGACGTCGGCGGGCTGGGCGAGGCGGCGCATCGGCACCGCGCGGGTCATGCCGCCGAGGACCTTGTCGGCGTCCTGGCCCGAGGAGTCAGCGAACTTCCGGAGGGCCGGGGTGTCGGTCGGGCCGGGGCACACGGTGTTGACCGTGACGCCCTTCGTCGCGACCTCGCGGGCGAGGGTCTTGGAGAAGGCGATGATCCCGCCCTTGGCCCCGGAGTATACGGCCTCCAGGGAGGAGCCGACACGGCCCGCGTCCGAACCGATGTTGACGACACGACCCCAGCCGCGCTCGACCATGCCGGGGACGACGGCGTGGGCGACCCGCAGGGCGCCCTTGAAGTTGATGTCGAGGATGCGGTCCCAGAAGTCCTCGGTGGTGTCGAGGAACGTCATGAAGTCGTCCCAGCCGGCGTTGTTGACCGCGACGTCGACGGGGCCGAGCTCCTCGGTGACGGTCTTGACCGCGGCCTGCACCGACGCGGTATCGGTGACGTCGGCGGCGACAGCGACGGCGGTGCCGCCGGCGTCGGCGATCGCGGCCGCGGTGGCCTGGGCGGCCTCGAGGTTCAGGTCGACGACGGCGACGCCGAAGCCCTGGGCGCCGAGAGTGGTCGCGATGCCCTGGCCGATGCCCTGGGCGCCGCCGGTGACGAACGCGGTTCTCTGGCTCACGGTGACCCTTCCGTCGGTGTCTTCGTCAGGAGCGCTTCGCGGTGCTCGGGTGCGGCGATCGCGGCGAGGCGCCGGCCGCGCTCGGCGAGGGGGCAGCCCCGCAGGTGGGCGACGCCGTGCTCGGTCACGACGACGTCGGCGTCGGCACGCGCGGTGGTGACCGGGCCCCGCAACGCGGGCACGAGGGTTGACGCGCCGCCGCTCGTCGAGCGCAGCGCGATGATCGAGCGGGCCCCGGTCCGGGCGGCGGCGCCGGAGAAGTCCGCCTGCCCGCCGACGCCGCCGAGGTAGCGGCCGCCGGCGATCTCCGCGCCGACCTGTCCGGTGAGGTCGACCTCGAGTGCGGAGTTGATCGACACGAGCCGGCCGAGGCGCGCCAGGACCCCGGGGTGGTGGGTGTAGCTCGCCGGGCGGAACGCCACGGGCATCTCGCCCAGGCGCGCGTAGAGGTCGGCGCTGCCGATGGCCGTGCCGGTGACGGAGACGCCGGTGTCGATCTCCTTGCGCGCGTTGGTGAGCACGCCCTTGTCGACGAGGCGCAGGACGCCGTCGGTGAGCAGGCCGGCGTGGAAGCCGAGGTCGCGGTGACTCGAGAGGCCGTCGAGGATCGCCGCGGGCAGGGCGCCGACGCCGATCTGCACGGTGTCGCCGTCCTCGACGAGCGCGGCCACACCGGCGGCGATGGCCTCGTCGACGACGTCCGGGGCACGCTCCGGGGCCGGCGGGAGCGGGCGGTCGGTCTCCACCACGGCGGCGAAGCGCTGGCGGGGGATGCCGTCGGTGCCGGCGGTGGCCGGCATCCGGTGGTTGATCTCCGCGATGAGCGTCCGGCTGTGGCGTACGGCGTCGGCGGCGTAGTCGGCGCCGATCCCGAGCGAGCACCGGCCATCGGGTCCGGGCGGGGACACCTGGACGAGCCCGACGTCCCCGGGCAGCGTGCGTTCGGCGAAGAGCCGGGGCAGCACGGAGTAGTGGGCGGGGATGACGTCGAGGCGGCCGGCGGCGCTCGCGCCGCGCAGCTCCCCCATCGCGCCGTAGGACACGAGCGAGAGCTCCGCGGGCGGGTCGGCGAGCCGCCGGTTGAACGTCAGCCCGCAGAAGGCGCGGACCGCACCGATGTCGCCGAGCTGGTCGAGCAGGGCGTCGACGAGCGGCGTGGCCTCGGCGCCGGCCTGGCTCCACCAGACGCCGTCGCCGGCCTGCACGTGCGCCCTCATGTCGAGCATCACGCGGCCCGCTGGATCAGGGTTCCGGTGCCCAGCCCGCCGCCGCAGCACATCGTGACCAGGCCCAGCTCGACGTCCCGGCGCTCCATCTCCGCGACGATGGTGGCCACCAGGCGCGCGCCGCTGGCGCCCACGGGGTGCCCGAGCGCGATCGCTCCGCCGTTGACGTTGACGCGCTCCGGGTCGGGTTTCAGCTCGCGCTCCCAGGCCAGCACCACGGAGCTGAACGCCTCGTTGACCTCGAACAGGTCGACGTCGGAGATCGCGAGGCCGTTGCGCTCGAGGAGCTTGTGGGTCGCCGGGATCGGGCCGGTCAGCATGATCACCGGGTCGACCCCGACCGTCGTCTGGTCGAGGATGCGCGCTCGCGGCACGAGGCCGTGCTCGTCGACCGCCGCGCGCGAGGCCAGTAGCACGCCCGCGGCGCCGTCGGAGATCGGCGAGGAGGAGCCCGCGGTGATCCGCCCGTGCTCGGGGCGGAACGCGGGCTGCAGACCGGCGAGGGCGGCGGCGTCGGTGCCCGGCCGCACGGTCTGGTCGCTCGTGCGCACGGCGCCGTCGAGCTCCCACGGGATCACTTCGGCGTCGAAGCGGCCGGCCGCGATCGCGGCGGCCGCGAGCCGGTGCGACCGGGCGGCGAACTCGTCCATCTCCTGCCGGGAGAGGTCCCAGCGCTCCGCGATGAGCTCGGCGCTCTCGCCCTGGCCGACGAAGGCGTAGCGCTCCCACATCGCCGCGGTCCACGGTTCCCCGTAGAGCTCGGAAATCTTTGCGGGCGAACTCATCGGGACGTGGCCCATGTGCTCGACCCCGCCCGCCAGCACGACGTCGTGGGTGCCCGAGGCGATGAGGGCGGCGCCCATCTCGACGGCGGTCTGGGCCGACCCGCACCGGCGGTCGAGCACGACGGCCGGGACCTCGGGCGGGTAGCCCTCCTGGAGCCAGGCGTTGCGGGCGATGTTGCGCGACTGCTCGCCGAAGGGGGCGGTGCAGCCGACGACGAGGTCCTCGACGACGTCGGGGACGACGTCGGCGCGGCTCAGCAGGGCGCGGTAGACCGCGCCGAGGAGATCGTTGGGGTGGGTGTCGCGGAACCAGCCGCGCTCAGGGTGCGACCTCCCGAAGGGCGTGCGCGCGGCCTCGGCGATCAGCACCTCGCGTCCCGTGAGCGGCATCAGATGACCGTCCCGCCGTCGACCGGCAGCACCTGTCCGGTGATGTAGGACGCCGCGTTGGAGGCGAGGAACACGAAGCTCGCCGCGATCTCGGCCGCGTCGGCCCACCGCCCGAGCGGGATGCGCTCGAGGGTCTTGGCCGCCAGCTTCTCGTTGCTGCGAATGTTCTCGGTCATCGGCGTGGCTGCCAGCGGGGCGAGCGCGTTGACGGTGACCTGCTGCCGGGCGAGCTCCTTCGCCATCGACTTGGTCAGCCCGACGATGCCGGCCTTGGCCGCGCCGTAGTTGGCCTGCCCGATGGTGCCGACCAGACCGGCGGCGGAGGTGACGTTGAGGATCCGCCCGGTGCCGTCGTCGGGCAGGTGGGGCAGCACGGCCTGGGAGCAGGTGAACGAGCCGATGAGGTGGATCTCGACGATGCGCCGGAAGTCGTCCTCGGCCAGCTTGCCGAACATCGCCGGGGCGATCGCGCCGGCGTTGTTGACCAGGACGTGGACGGTGCCGCCACCGAGCTCGGCGGCCTGCGCGGCGGCGGCGTCGGCGCTCGCGCGGTCACGGACGTCGAGCGCGGCGCTCCGCGCCGTCCCGCCGATCTCCTTGGCCACCCGCTCAGCCGCGGCCCCGTCGACGTCGGTGACGAGGACCGCGGCCCCGGCGGCGGCGAAGGCCGTGGCCACGGCGGCGCCGATGCCGCTGCCGGCGCCGGTGACGAGCGCCGTGCGCCCGTCGAGTGAGAAGACGTCGAGGGCGGGCATCAGCAGCTCCCCATCAGTAGCTCCGGGGCAGGCCGAGGACGTGCGAGCCCAGGTAGTTGAGGACCATCTCCTGGCTCAAGGGCGCGATCTTCAGCAGGCGGGCCTCGCGGAAGTAGCGCGCGACGTTGTACTCCTCGGAGTAGCCCATGCCCCCGTGGGTCTGCAGCGCGCGGTCGGCGGCCTCGAAGCCGGCGTCGGCGCACAGGTACTTGGCGGTGTTGGCCTCGCGCCCGCACGGCTCGCCCCGGTCGTAGAGCCAGGAGGCCTTGCGCAGGATCAGCTCGGCGGCGTCGAGACGTGCCAGTGAGTCCGCGAGGGGGAACTGCAGTCCCTGGTTCTGGCCGATGGGCCGGCCGAACACCTCGCGGTCGTTGCCGTAGCGCACGGCGCGGTCGAGGGCGACGCGCCCGAGCCCGAGCGCCTCGGCCGCGACGAGCATCCGCTCCGGGTTCAGACCGTCGAGGATGTAGCGGAAGCCCTCGCCCTCCTCCCCCACCCGGTCCTCGACCGGGATGCGCAGGTCGTCGATGAACAGCTCGTTCGACGAGACCGCGTTGCGGCCCATCTTCGGGATGGCCCGGATGTCGATGTGCTCGCGGTCGAGGTCGGTGAGGAACAGCGTGAGCCCGTCGGTCTTGCGGGCCGCGTCCTCGAACTTCGTGGTGCGGGTGAGCAGGAGGACCTTCTCGGACTCCTGGGCCTTGGAGATCCAGACCTTGCGCCCGTTGACGACGTAGTGGTCGCCGTCGCGGCGGGCGAAGGTGGTGATCCGCGTGGTGTCGAGGCCGGCGCCGGGCTCGGTGACCCCGAAGCAGACGTGCAGGCTGCCGTCGACGATGCGCGGCAGCGTCCGGGCCTTGAGCTCCTCGGAGCCGTGCTTGATCACCGGGTGCATCCCGAAGATCGACAGGTGGATCGCGCTCGCGGCGTTCATCCCGCCGCCGGAGCGCGCGCACTCCTCGATCAGCAGGCACGCCTCGCTGATGCCGAAGCCGTGGCCGCCGTACTCCTCGGGTGTCGTGATCCCCAGCCAGCCGCCCGACGCCAGGGCGTCGTAGAACTCGGTCGGGAAGACGTGGTCCCGGTCCTTCTCCATCCAGTAGTGGTCGTCGAACTTGCCGGCGAGCTCGGCGACCGCCTTCCGGATGATCGCCTGGTCCTCGGTGAGGTCGAAGTCCACGGTGCACCTCCAGCTTCGGACCGACACTAACAAAGGACTGACCAAAAGTCAGGGCACGAGGTCGAGGCTCACAGCGAGGCGTTCGTTCCACGCGGCCGGCGTCCCGAAGAGGGCCTCGTCGAGCTTGGCCCGCTTGTACGAGAGCTGCAGGTCGTGCTCCCACGTGTAGCCGATGGCCCCGTGCAGGGTCAGCGCGTCGTCCGCGGCGTGCGCGGCGCGCGCCGTCACCTGGGCCTTCGCCGCGGCGGCGTGCGCGGGCGCGTCCGGGTGCCCGGCCTCGACCGACGCGGCGGCCAGGTAGACGATCGAGCGCGCCGACTCGACGGTCACCAGCATCTCGGCCGCCGCGTGCTTGACCGCCTGGAACGAGCCGATGGTCGCCCCGAACTGCTTGCGCTGGCCCGCGTACTCGACGCTCATGTCGAGCATCCGCTCCGCGGCCCCCAGGGCGTCCGCAGCGACGAGCACCGCGCTGCGCAGCGCGGCGTCCTCGAGGTGCTGCTCGGCGTCCCCGGCGACGGGGGTCCCGCGGGCGCCGTCCAGGACCACGTCGGCGACGGAGCGGCTGCGATCGGTGAGCTCGCGGCGCCGGATGGCGACCCCCGGGGCATCGGCGTCGACCAGCACGAAGGCGATGCCGTGCCGGCCCTCGGACTCTCCCCCGTCGCTCCGCTCGCCCTGGACGGGCACGAGCAGGCGCCGCGCGCGGTCCGCGCCGAGGACACCGGAGACGGTGCCGCTCACCGACGAGCCGTCGTCGGAGACCGTCGCCCGGGCGGTCGGGACCGACCCGGCCGGCGCGGCGAGGACGGTGACGACACCGTCGGCGAACAGCGCCTTCGCCTCCTCCGGGGCGGCAGCCAGCGCCGGGACCGCGAGCATCGAGCCGAGCCAGCCGGCAGCCGGGGCCGTCCGCCGTCCGAGCTCCTCGGCCGCGAGGGCGAGCTCGACGAGCCCGCCGCCCTGCCCGCCCAGGTCCTCCGGGGAGCCGACGGCGAACCAGCCCTCGGCCATGAACCGGTCCTCGAACGCGGACGGGTCCCCGGCGTCGAGCCATCCCCGCACCTCGGAGGGCCCGCACCGGTCGGCGAGCCACTCAGCGAGCACGGTCCGGAAGTCGGCCTGCTCCTCGGAGAGTTCCCAGCGCATTGCTTGCTCCTCGCGGCGGATTCGATCGTCGATGCTAAATTGGGTCAGACCTTTGGCCCAGTAACCCGGGAGCCCGGATGACCTCGAGCGAGGCCCGACCCGCCATCCGGCTGTCGCCGATGGCGGTGCCCAAGGCGTCGGACGTGCTGGCCACAGAGCTGCGCGAGCGGATCCTGTCCGGCGAGTACACCGAGGGCACCCCGCTCCCGCCCGAGCGCGAGCTGGTGGTCCAGACCCGCATGAGCCGGACCACGGTGCGCGAGGCGCTGCGCATCCTCGAGGTCCAGGGCCTCATCCGGATCAAGGCCGGACGCGCCGGCGGTGCCTTCGTGCAGCACCCCGGCGAGGAGTCCGTCGCGGACTCCCTCGACCTGCTCATCCGCGGCCGCCGCATCCGTCTGTCCTCGATCCACGAGACCCGCGAGGCCATCGAGCCCTCCTGCGCGCGGCTCGCCGCGCTGCACCGCACCCCGGCGGACCTCCGCCGACTGGAGGCCGCGAACGAGACCATCGCGACCAGCGGCAGCCTCGACGAGTTCCTGCAGGCCAACGTCGACTGGCACGTCGCGGTGGCCGGCGCGAGCCACAACGAGATCCTGACCGGGATCATGATGGCGCTCTCCCGGGCCATCTACACGGCCACGCACAACGAGGGCTTCGTCAACGAGGAAGTCCGCTCGATCGCGGTCCGGGCCCACAAGTCCGTGACGCGGGCGATCAAGGACAAGGACCCCGACGCGGCGGTCCGGCGCATGAGCCGCCACGTCCACGCCTACGCCGAGGCCGCGCTCGAGGCCGAGGACCGGACGTCGATCACCCTGCCCGACCCGGAGTGACTCTGGCCCCCACCTGGTCATGACCGGGGCAGGCCGAGGATGCGCTCGGCCACGATGTTGCGCTGGATGAAGGTCGATCCGCCGGCGATCGCGGTGCCGCGTGCCTGGTAGGCGAGGCGCTGCCAGCGGCTCTCCCCCGCCGACTGCTCGTCCGGCGCCAGCTGCCCACCGAGCGGTGAGAGCGACTGGCGGAAGTCGGCGAGGTCCTCGACCAGCGGGCAGAAGTACAGCTTGCCGATCGACGTCGCTGGGCCGGGTGGGCTGCCGTCCGCGGCGGCGGTGAGCACCCGCTGCCCGATGGCGTGGTGCACCAGCGCCCGGCTGTAGAGGTCAGCGACGCGTTGCCGGACCGCGGCATCGGCCCCGAGCGGGCGGCCCGCGTCGTCGGTCATCGCCCGGACGTCGGCCACGATGTCGTCGACGGCGCGACGGGTGTTGACGCGCCCGGTGGCGATGGCGACCCGTTCGAACCCGAGGGTGCCCATCGCGACCTTCCAGCCGCCGTCGACCTCACCGAGCACCAGGTCGTCGGGGACGAACACGTCGTCGAGGAACACCTCGTTGAACTCGGCCTCGCCGAGCATGTGCGCGAGGGGCCGGACGGTGACCCCGGGGCTGTCCATCGGCAGCAGGAAGTAGGTGATCCCCCGGTGGCGCGGCTTGTCCTCGCCGCCGGTGCGGGCCAGCAGGATCGCGTTCGCGGCGATGTGGGCGCGGCTCGTCCAGATCTTCTGGCCCGAGATGCGCCACCCGCCCTCGTCCCGCACGGCGCGCGTGCGCAGCGACGCGAGGTCGGAGCCCGACTCCGGCTCGGAGAACAGCTGGCACCAGAGCTCGTCGCCGGTGAGGATCGGGGTGAGGAACCGGTCCTTCTGGGCCTCGGTGCCGAACGCGACGATGGTGGGGCCGGCGAAGTCCTCCCCCACGGTGTTGAGCCGCTCCGGAGCGCCTGCCCGATCCGCCTCCTCGGCGAACACGGCCCGGATCTTCGCGTCCACGCCCTGGCCGCCGTGGGCCCGCGGCCACGTCAGGCCGGCGTAGCCGCCGTCGAACAGCAGGCGCTGCCACTGCCGCCAGAACGGCAGCTTGTCGGTGAGCTCGACGGGCTCGGGCCACGGCAGCCGGGGCAGGCTGTCGGCCAGCCAGTCCCGCACGCGCGCCCGGAACTCGGCCTCCTCCGGCGAATCCGCGAGGTCCACGGCGGTCAGTCCCCTTCCTGGGTGGCACCGGGCGGGAGCAGGGCGACGGGCACGTCCACGACGCGGCTGCGCAGGTACTCGCCCAGGCCCTTGGCCTGCGGATCGGGGCGGGTGGCGGACGCGACGCCGTCGCCGAGCAGCCCGTGCACGACGAGGTTGATCGCCCGGAGGTTCGGGAGCTCGTACCGGTCGATCGCGAGGTCGGCCGCCTCGGGGCCGAGCAGCGCGCGGATCCGCGGGACGGTCAGGTACGCCCGCAGCCACGGGTAGGACGCGTCGTCCCGGGTCCAGAAGCCGACGTTGGCGTCGCCACCCTTGTCGCCGGAGCGGGCACCGGCCACCCGCCCCAGGGGCGCGCGTCGGGTCGGGCCGAACCCCTGCGTGGAGCCCTCCCCGGCCGGTGGCTCGGGGACCTCGGCGGTCGCCGGCGGTGCGGGCACCGCCGGACCGGACCCGTCGTCGAGGACGACGCGCTGCTCGACCGCGGAGCGCGGGACCGCCGCCGGCCGGTACACGCCGAAGGCCGAGGCGTCCGTGGGCGGGGTGGTCGTGTGGACGCCGGGATGGCCGGCGAGGGCCAGCTGGGTGACCGCGCCGGAGAACGCGCGGCCCACCTTCGTCCGGTCCGGGTCCTTGACCGTGACCCGCAGGTGCGCGACGGCCTGCTCGTTGGTCGGTGCGTCCGGGGTGTCGAAGCGCAGGAGGCGGACGTCGGCCTCGAGGAACCGATCCCGGCCGCCCGCGGCCTCGAACAGCAGCCGCTCGGCCATCGCGGCCTTCGCCTCGATGTCCAGACCCGTGAGCACCAGGGTCATGGTGTTGCGGAACCCGCCGACGTCGTTGAGCGCCACCTTCAGCGTCGCCGGCGGCGGGGTGCCCCGGGCACCGTCGATCCGCACCCGGTCGTCGCCCTCGCCGGTCAGCGCCAGCGAGTCGACGTGCAGGGTGACGTCGGGCCCGGGATAGGCCGGCCCCGCGATCTCGTAGAGCAGCTGTGCGGTGACCGTGCCGACGCTGACCACCCCGCCCGTACCGGGGTGCTTGGTGATCACCGAGGAGCCGTCGGCGGCCACCTCGGCGATCGGGAACCCGGGCAGGTTCGGGCTGGTGACCTCGTCGAGGAAGGCGTAGTTACCGCCGGTGGCCTGCGGACCGCACTCGATGACGTGGCCCGCGGCGACGGCACCGGCGAGCCGGTCCCAGTCGTCCGGCTCCCAGCCGTGCCACCACGCCGCCGGGCCCGTGACCAGCGACGCGTCGGCGACCCGCCCGGTGACGACGACGTCGGCGCCGGCGTCCAGGGCCGCGGCGATGCCCCAGCCGCCGAGGTAGGCGTTGGCCGAGAGCGGCTTGGCCTCCACGGGCGGCACGATCGGCGACAGGTCGGCCCGCAGGTCGTCGCCCTCGACGTGGGCGACGCGAGCGGTGAGCCCAAGCCGACGGGCGACGGCGCGGATCTCCTCGGCGAGCCCGTCAGGGTTCAGCCCGCCCGCGTTGGCCACGATCCGGATGCCGCGCTCGAGGCAGGTCCCGAGGACGTCCTCGACCTGGGTGAGGAACGTGCGCGCGTAGCCGAGCGCCGGGTCCTTCGCCTGGGCCTTGGCCAGGATGAGCATGGTCAGCTCGGCGAGGTAGTCGCCGGTCAGGACGTCGATCGGCCCGCCGTCGACCATCTCGCGCGCGGCCGCGAGACGGTCGCCATAGAAGCCGGAGCAGTTGGCGATCCGCACCGGTCGGCGGTGCTCGGTCATCCGTCACACCCCCCTGGTCGCGGTCTGGTCGTGTAAATGGTCTGTCCATTGACCGGGATCCGCCGGGCCGCTGTCAAGGCGGTCGTCGACGCCGACCGGTGGTTGTCGTTTTGGACCGACCATTGTACGTTCGACCGAATCAGGTGACCCACGCCACGACTCCGAGGACGGCGATCGATGGAGATTCCCACCGTCAGCGACCGCTTCGCGGCGGCCGACGTCGAGAGCTACTACGGGTCCGGCCTGTGGGCGCCGGAGCTGTTCGGCGACCTGCTGGCCCGGACCGCTCGTGAGTGAGCGGGGCGACAAGACCTTCGTCACCGACGGCGAGGCCTCGATGACCTATCGGGACGTGTACGAGGACTCCCTGCGGCTCGCCACCGGCCTGCACGAGGTAGGCGTCCGTACGGGCGACCGCGTGGCCGTGCAGCTCCCGAACTGGGGCGAGTTCGTCGTCGTGGTCGCGGCCGTCGCCCGGCTCGGCGCGATCTCGGTCCCGATCATGCCGATCTACCGCCGCGAGGAGGTCGGGCACGTCCTCGACGACGCCGGCGTGAGCGCCGTGGTGACGCCCGGGACCTTCAAGGACTTCGACTTCCTGGGGATGTACCGCGCTCTCGCTGCCGACCGCCCAGCCGTACACACGATCGTCGCGGTGCGCGCCGACGCGGCCGTCGAGGCTGCCGCGGACGACGCCACCACCACCGTCCGGACCCTCACCGCGCTCACTGCCGACGTCGACCCGGCCACGGCGGAGACCGACCTGGGCGCCCCGGTCACGGCGGACGACCCGTTCGTCATCGTCTACACCTCGGGCACCACCGCGCAGCCCAAGGGCTGTGTGCACACCTTCAACACCTACGTCTCCGGAGCGCGTGCGCTCGGCGTGGCCTTCGCCTACACCGAGGACGACGTGCAGTTCGGCCCGTCACCGGTCACCCACACGACCGGGCTGGTCACCAGCGTCCTGCTCCCGTTGATCTACGGCGCGGCCACGCACTTCATGCCCGACTGGGACCCCGTCCGCGGGCTCGCCGAGATCGAGCGCTACCGCTGCACCGCGAGCGTTACGGCCACCGCATTCATCCAGATGCTCCTCGACGCCTACGACCCGGAGCGCCACGACGCGTCGAGCCTGCGCCTCTGGGTCTCGGCGGGCGCCCCGATCCCCCGCGCGGTCGTCGAGCGGGCCCGCCGGCTCCTCCCCCAGGCGAAGATCCTCAGCCTGTACGGGCGCAGCGAGAACCTCTGCACCACGACGTGCACGGCGGTCGACGACCCGGAGCGCGCGCTCACCAGCGACGGGGCCGCGCTGCCGTTCAGCGAGGTGCAGGTGGTCGACGAGCTGGGCGAGCAGGTGCCGGTCGGCGAGGAGGGCGACATCGCCTACCGCGGCCCGTCGCACATGCTGGGGTACCTCGGCCGGCCCGCGGAGACCGCGGAGCTGTTCACCCCCGACGGCTTCTCCCGCTCGGGCGACCTCGGCCGGATGGACGCCGACGGCTACGTCCGGGTCACCGGCCGGACCAAGGACATCATCATCCGCGGCGGGCTGAACATCAGCGTGCGCGAGATCGAGGACCTGCTCGCCGCCCATCCAGGTGTCGCCCGCGCGGCCGCCGTCGGCATGCCCGACCGCCGCCTCGGGGAGCGGGTGTGCGTCTACCTCGTGCCCGCCGACCCCTCCGGTCCGCCGAGCCTGCACACGCTGAAGGACTACCTCCTCGACAAGGGGGTCGCGCTGCAGAAGGTGCCCGAGCGCGTGGAGGTCGTCGACGCGCTGCCGACGACGGCGACCGGGAAGATCCAGAAGCACCTGCTCCGCCAGGACATCGCCCAGAAGGTCGAGCAGGCCGGGCGTGAGCCGGTAACGACCTGAGCCCGGTGAGCACCCTTGGCGAGGTCACCCTCGGGGACGTGGTCGACGAGGTCACGTTCGCCGTCGAGGCCGGGAAGGTCGCCGAGTTCGCCCGGGCGACGCGGGTCGAGGACCCGGTGCACACCGATCCGGGCGCCGCACGGGCCGCAGGGTTCGGAGCGCAGCCGGCGACGCCCACCCACGTCGTGGTCAGCGGTCACCACCGCGACCAGCAGGCCATGGTCGAGCGGCTCGGGCTCGCGATCGAGCGGGTCGTCGTCGGCTCGACGCGCTGGCGCTACCGCCGCCCCGTCCTCGTCGGCGACCGCCTGCACGGCGTGCGCCGGCTCGTGGACGACGAGCAGCGCACCAGCCGGGACGGCGCGGTGTCGCGGCGCCTGACCCTCGAGACCGTCTTCCTCGACGCCCACGGCACGCCGACCGTCGAGTGGCGCGAGGTCGTCATCGAGCGCGGACTGCGCCCGTGACCGCGCGCGCCCCGGTCGCGCTCGCTGTCGGGGACACCGTTCCCCCGCGCACGATCGGCCCGCTGACCCCGACCGACATCGTGCGCTTCGCCGGCGCGGGCGGGGACTTCAACCCCCTGCACCACGACCCGGCGGCCGCCACCGCGGCGGGCTTCGACGGCGTCATCGCCATGGGCCAGATGACCGCCGGGATGCTCGCCGGCTGGCTCTCCGACCGCTGCGGCGTCGAGCACCTGCGCGAGCTCGAGGTCCGCTTCCTCGCGCCCGTCCGGCCCGGCGACCTCCTGGAGCTCGCGGGCGAGGTCACCGCGGTCCGCGACGGGGAGGCCGGCGAGGCGGTCGCCGACCTCGCACTGACGGCCACGGTCGGCGCCACCCCCGTCGTCCGTGGGGAGGCGGTCGTCGTCCGCGTCGGCGGACGCTGACGCCTCACGTCCCCGCGGCGCGGTGCGCGGCCCCGAGGAACGCCCGGACGAGGGCCGGGTCCTCGTAGTAGGGATCACCCCCGCCGTGGCGGAGGCGCCGGCGGCTGTACTCGTAGAGCACGGCGAGCTTCCAGAGCGCGAGCACCGTGTACCAGGTGAGCCGGGCGAGGTCGCGTCCCGTGGCGGCGGCGTAGCGCTCGGCCAGCTCCTCGCGGGACGGCCAGCCGGGCTCGAGGACGGCGGTCCCGAGCTGCGCCGTCGGGACGAGCGGCTCGCCGGCGACCGGGTAGGACGCCAGCAGGTAGGCGACGTCGAGCAGCGGGTCGCCGAGCGTCGCGAGCTCCCAGTCGAGCACGGCCGCGACCCGTCCCGGTGGCTCCGGCGCGAGGACGAGGTTCCCGAGCCGGAAGTCGTTGTGGATCACCGTCGCCTCGCCGTCGGCGGGGGCCCGCTCCTCGAGCCAGGCGTCGAGGTCGGCGAAGGCGGCGGGCCGCGCGCCGTCCTCGTCGGCCACGAGGCGGCGCAGGCGGGCGAGGTGCCGCCGGGCGAACCCCTCGGGTCGACCGAGGCCCTCCAGGCTCGTCCCGCGCCAGTCGACCGCGTGCAGCGCCGCCAGCGCGTCGACCATCCCCGCGCCGACCTCCCTGCGGACGGCCGGGGACGCGAGGGCCGGCGGCGTCGTGGTGGTGACCACCGGCCCGACGACGTGGCTCATGAGCAGCAGCGGCGCGTCGACGACCTCGCCGGGTCCGGCCGTCGCGAGCACCGCAGGCACGGGGACGTCGCTGCCGGCCAGGCCGCGGAGCAGCTCGGCCTCGCGCAGCACGTCGTGCGCCCCGGGCGGCACCGGTGGCGGCGGCGGGCGGCGCACCACGACCCGGTGCTCCCCGTCGTCGACGAGGTAGGTCAGGTTCGAGTGCCCGTCGCCGATGCGCCGCGTCGTCACCGGGCCGTCGACGAGGTTGTGGCGGCGCAGGAACGCCGTCAGCGCCTCGCGGCGCTCCGGGGTCCAGTCCCAGATCACCGAGCGGCGCCCGCGGTCAGGTGGTCGAGATAGGACCGCGACCACTGGTTCTCCCACTGACCGGCGCCGGACTCACCGTCGATCGTGGCGTGGCAGGCGGCCTCCCAGATCTCGGTCCCGGTCCGCTGGTTGGTGGGGAGCTTGACCAGGCCGTACCGGTCGAACACGACCTCGGTGCGGCTGCCACCGACGTCGACGACGGTCGCCTCAAGCCGCCGCTGGGTCATGTCGTCGTCGTAGGAGGCCCGCTGCTCGATGCGGGCGATCGGGGTGGTGACGCCGTCGCGGGCGACGTAGCCGGCGAACCCCCACTCACCGCGGGCGATCCAGAGCCAGCCGTTCACCGCCCGCCCCGACTCGGTGTAGGCCACGAACCACTTCCAGTGCTGCGGCACGCCCCAGTCGCGCGGCCCCCAGGAGTGGTCGCGGTGGCCCATCCGGCCGCGCCAGTCGATGCGGCGCTCGCCGATCTCGAGGTACCCGTGGATCCGGCCGGACTGCTCGAGACGGTTCTGCGCGAACCACGTCGGGATGCCATCGGGGTTCCCGTGGTAGCTGAACGCGTCGTGGACGCCCTCGAACTCGTAGCGCAGGCGCAGCTCGTCGGAGGTGTAGGTGACGACCGCGGTGCGGCGCAGTTCGGGCTGCGTGACGGTCAGGCCGTCGAAAGCGAAGTCGTCGAGGTCCGTGTCGGCGCCGACCGTGCCGCCGCCCAGCTGGAGTGCCAGGGGCTCCGCCTCCGGGCCCCAGACGGTGACGTTGTAGCCGGTGTGGCCCCGGTCGGTGAGGTAGAGGTAGATCTGCACGCCGAGCTGCTCGTCCGGCATGATCACCTCCCAGAAGAGGCTGTCGCGCATGCGCGCGCCCGGCGCGGGCCAGTGGCGCAGGTCGTCCCGCGGCCCGAAGGCCTCGACGGTGGACACGGCAGCACTACCTCCCGGTGAAGTCGGGTGCCCGACGCTCGCGCAGGGCGGCGAGGGCCTCGGGCATGTCCTCGGTGCGGGTCAACAGGGCCTGGCCCCGGTTCTCCAGCTCGAGGGCGCCCGCGTACGAGGCGATCTCCTGGTTGCGCTGCAACGCTCGCTTGGACAGCCGGACACCGCCGGGCGAGTTCGCCGAGATCGCCGCCGCGAGCGCGAACGCCTCGTCGAACAGGCACTCGCCCGGCACGACGCGATTGACCAGGCCGATGCGCTCGGCCTCGTCGGCGGCGACGACCCGTCCGGTGTAGGCGATCTCCGCCGCGCGTCCGTACCCGAGCAGGCGCGTGAGCTGCCAGGACGTGCCGAGCTCCCCGACGGACAGGCCCACCTTGACGAACGAGCACGCGAACTTCGCCGACGGCGCGGCCAGGCGGATGTCGGCGGCGAGCGCGAGGGACAGACCGCCGCCGGCCGCCGCGCCGTGCACGGCGGCGATGACAGGGAACGGCAGGCCCCGGATCGCCGCGATCCCGCTGCTGGCCAGCTCCTGGAACCGGAGGAACTCCAGGGTCCCCATCTCGGTGATCACATCGATCTCGGCGAGGTCGAACCCGGAGCAGAACGCCTTGTCCCCCGCCCCGCGCAGGATCAGCGCCCGCGCCCCGCTGTCGCGCAGGGCGTGAGCGGCGACGCCGAACTCGGCGAACATGGCCGGGGTCTGGGAGTTGGCGCGGTCGGCCCGGTCGACGGTCAGCACGGCCACGCCGTCGGGGCGCACCTCGAGGCGCAGGGTCTCCATGTCGGGCGCGGAACCGGACCCGTCGATCGTCATGTCGGCCTTCCCACTCGGCACCCGGACCGGGCTACTGTAACTTTTGGCCTGACCATTTGAAAGCGCTACCAGGGCGAGGAGTCCCATGCTGCACGCCGAGGCCGCGGCGCGAGGCCCCCTGCTCGTCACCCCGCACCGGGCGCCCGAGGCACTGTTCGGCCTCACACCGGTCGAGGTCGACGGCGACACCGCGCGGGGCACGATGCGCACCGCCGAGTGGATGACAGATCCGGCCGGTGCGCCGGCCGCCGGGATGCTCGGCGTGCTGCTGGACGACGTCGTGGGACAGGCGACGCTGACGGCGCGGCCCGACGGCGGCTGGCCGGTCACCACCGAGTTGTCGATCGACGTCGTCGGCGGTCTCCCCGTCAACGGCTCGGTCCTCACCGCCGGGAGCCGACTGCTGGCCGCCAGCACCCGCCACGCCACCGCTTGCGGCGAGGTCCGCGCACCGGGGGGCGACGTGCTGGCCGTCGCGACCCTCTCCACGCACTACGTGCCCGGCGTCCCCGACCTCGACGGCGTGGTCCCGGCCGATGCCCCGGACCGGCCACCACCCGGGCTCCGGCTCCACGAGGTCCTCGGAGCGACACTGGAGAGCACCCCGGGCCACGGCGCGCTGCTCGTCGTCCCGCCGGGTCCGGAGGTCGGGAACGTCGCCGGGCACGGTCACGGCGGCATCCTGGCCGCGCTCGCCGACGTCGTGGCCGCGGCGGCGGTGGCCGACGGGGGTCATCCCCTGCGCACTGCGAGCCTGCGCGTCGCCTACCTGCGCCCGGCGGTCCTCGAGGGGCCCGTGCGCCTCCGGGCGGCCGTCGTCCACCGTGGCCGCGCGACCGCCGTGACACGCGTGGACGTCACGGGGGGCGACGGTCGGCTGTGTGCGGCCGCCACGGTGACGGCCGCGGCGCCGTAGCCACGCCTCAGCCACGGGCGGCGGGAGCTCCCCTCGAGGACCTCTCCTGGGCCCGGAGGGGATCGGCGGCGGCGCGTGTGAGGAGCGGGTCACCCGACGGGGTTGGTGCCCGGGACCGCTCCGGCGAGGTCGACGACCTCGTCCCACCGCGCGGCGACGTCCTCGATCGACGGGACCTCGACGAACGTCGCGCCCCGGGTCATGAACTGCCGCACCTGGTGCACCTGACCCCCGCCCGCGACGATCACCGTGCCGTTGTCGGTGCACTCGTCGCTGAGCAGGTGGCCGACAACCGGGGCGACGTGCGCCGGGGCGAGCTTCTCGAGGATCTCTGGTGGCGCGACGTCAGCGGTCATCCGCGTAGCCGCCATCGGGGCGATGGCGTTGGCCAGGATGCAGTACTTCCGGCCCTCGATCGCGAGGGTCTGGATGAGTCCGATCATCCCGGCCTTGGCGGCGCCGTAGTTGGCCTGCCCGAAGTTGCCGTAGATGCCCGAGGTGGAGGCCGCGACGACGACCCGACCGTGGCGCTGCTCGCGGAAGTGGGGCCACGCCGCGCGCACGACGTGGTAGGTGCCGTCGAGGTGCACCCGTTGCACGGCGTCCCAATCAGCGGCGCCCATCTTGTGAAAGGCGGCGTCGCGCAGGATTCCGGCGTTGGCCACGACGCCGTCGACGCGGCCGAAGGCGTCGAGCGCCGTCGCGACGACGCCCCTTCCGCCGGCCTCGTCCGCCACGGAGTCGTAGGACGCGACGGCCTCACCACCGGCACCGCGGATCTCCTCGACGACCGCGTCGGCCGCGGCGTGGCCCTGGCCGGTCCCGTCCCGCGCGCCGCCGAGGTCGTTGACCACGAGGCGCGCCCCGGCGGCCGCGAGCGTCCTGGCGTACTCGCGTCCCAGCCCGCCCCCGGCTCCGGTGACGGCGACGACCCGACCCTCGACTCCGGCCAACCCTGACCTCTCTCCCTTCGGCGCCCGGACGACGCTCAGACGAAGAAGCGCCCGACGCTCTCGACGACGCACGCGGGCTTCTCGGAACCCTCGATCTCCATGACGGTCCCGAAGACGACCTGGACAGTCGACGGGTCGAGCGGCGAGGCCTCGGCGACACGCGCCGTGGCCCGGACCCGCGATCCGACCGGCACCGGAGCCGGGAAACGGACCTTGTTGAAGCCGTAGTTCACGCCCATGCGCACGTTCTCGATGCGGTAGAGCCCGCTGAGCAGGACCGGGAGCAGCGAGAGGGTGAGCAGCCCGTGGGCGATGGTGGTCCCGAAAGGACCGTCGGCGGCCCGCGCCGGATCAACGTGGATCCACTGGTGATCGCCGGTGGCGTCGGCGAACGTGTCGATCGTCTTCTGGTCGACCGTCGTCCACTCCCCGGGGCCGAGCGTCTCCCCCTGTGCGGCGACCACTTCGTCGATCGAGGCGAACGTCCTCATGGGGCGTACTCCCGTCGTCGTCCGCGGCGGCCCGACGGCGCCTTGCCGGTGGTCGACCGCGGCATCTAATCTGGATTAAACCAGAGCTGCGGGGAGGTCGTATGGCCGGCGAGAGCCACCACTGCGACGCGCTGGTCGTGGGCGCCGGGGCCGGCGGGCTGCTGGTCGCCGCGCGCCTCGCGCACCTCGGCTACCGGACCCTCGTGGTGGAACGACGGGACCGGGTCGGCGGCCGGGCGTCGAGCGAGGAAATCGACGGCTTCACCGTGAACAACGGGGCGATCGTCATCGAGGTCGGCGGGATCACCGAGCAGACCTTCGCCGAGGTCGGGGCCCGTTTCGACGTCCGCCGGGCGCAGCCGCCGGTCCTCTATCGCATCGGCGGCAAGGACGTCGACGTCACCGGTGGGGGCTGGGGGTTCCTGCTCTCGAAGCTCACCCGCCAGGGGGCGAAGCTCCTCGACGGCCTCGGGGCCGCGCGCACCGACGAGGGCCTGCCCGACGCGCAGCTCTCCACCGCGGACTGGATCCGCCGGTACACCAGCAACGAGAGCGTGCACGGCATCTTCCGCAACATGTGCGCCTCGATCTTCGCCGTGAGCTCGGAGGACCTCCCGGCCAAGGTCTTCCTCACCTACTTCACGCGGAAGAGCGCGTTCAAGAAGTTCGGGTTCTGCCCGGAGGGCACCATCGGCGTCTGGCGGGCGCTCGCCGACGTCGTCGAGGGCCACGGCGGGGAGGTCTGGCTCGACAGCGAGGTGCGGTCCCTGGACCTCGGCGAGGACGGCACCGTGCGCGGTGCCACCGTCGAACGTCGCGGGCAGGTGACGCAGGTCCACTGCCGCTTCGCCGTCAGCGACGCCGGCCCGGCCGCCACCGCCGACCTCGTCGGCCGCGACCGTCTCCCTGCCGAGCACGTGGCCACCGTCGACACCACCCCGTGCGCGATGCTCGTGGTCAACTTCGCCAGCCCGGAGCGGCTCACCGAGGCCCCCGGACTGCTGAGCTTCGCCAGCACGCGGCGCATGTGCTACGTCGCCAACTTCACCGCGACCTGCCCCGAGATGGCACCCGACGGCTGGCACCTCTACAACGGCACCTCCGTGCCGGAGCCCGCGACCGGTGACTTCGACGAAGAGCAGGAGCTCGAGCTCCTCCGGCTGGACCTCGAGGAGCAGATACCCGGGTACGCGCACGCCCGCCACCTGTCCACCACCGTGTGGCGCGACGCCTGGCCCCCTCAGCGCGCCGTCGCCGGGTACGACATCCCGCACACGACGCCGATCGCGAACCTCTGGAACGTGGGCGACGCGGTCAAGCAGTACGCCAACGGCGGGACCACGGCCTGCGCGGAGACCGCGAAGCTGGTCGTCGACGAGATCGGGGCCCGCTTCCCGGTCCGAGCCCCGGCCTGACCCCTCGACCTCGACGCGAAGGCCGCCATGACCCTTGACCATCCCCCGATCACCCCGTCCGCCACCCAGCGGACGCTGACGCGGTCGGTCTGGGACACCGACGACGCGGTGCCGCTGGCCGAGGCGACGGTCGCCGACCTGGTGCGCGCCCGGGCCGCCGAGCACCCGGACGTCACGGCCCTGATCGGCACCCGGCACGACGGCAGCACGCTGCGGGCGACCTACGCCGAGCTCCTCGCCGAGGCCCGAGAGGTCGCCGCCGGCATCCGGCGCGTGGCCGAGCCGGGCGACCACGTCGCCCTGTGGGCGCCCAACGTCGCGGAGTGGCCGGTGATCGAGTACGGCGCCGCCCTGGCCGGCGTCGTGCTGGTGGCGCTTAACCCCGTGCTGCGCGCCGGTGAGCTCGAGTACGCGCTCCGCCTGTCCCGGGCCTCGGTGCTCCTGCACGCCGACGAGAGCCGGGACTACGACATGGCGTCGGTGGCGACCTCGGTGGCCGCCGAAGTGCCGGCCCTGCGCCACACGATCAGCCTCGGCGACACCGACCGGCTACGGGCGAGAGCCGACGAGGACGCGCAGGTCGAGCCGACCACCCCGGCCATGATCCAGTTCACGTCGGGGACGACCGGGCACCCGAAGGCCGTCCTGCTCGCGCACCGCTCGCTGGTGAACAACGCCCGCCTCACCATGATCACGGGCGAGGTGCCGGCCGGGGCGGTGGGCATCGTGCCGTTGCCGATGTTCCACACCGCGGCGTGCGTCATCTCGACGCTCGGTCCGGCGTGGCTCGGGGGCACGCAGGTGCTCATCGAGAGGTTCGTCCCGCACGAGGTGCTCGCGACCATGGCCGCCGAGGACGCCGACGTGCTCTTCAGCGTCCCCACCGTGCTGGGCGCGGTCCTCGAGGCCGCCCGAGGCACCGACGGTCCGGTCCCCCAGCTCTCGACCGTCCTCGTCGGCGCGTCCACGGTGCCGGGCTCGATGATCGAGGCGGTGGAGCGGACGTTCGGCGCCTCGGTGCACAACCTCTTCGGCCAGACCGAGCTCTCCCCCGTGCTCTCGCTGACCCGTCGCACCGACACCCGCGAGGACCTGGTGACCAAGGTGGGGCGTCCGCTGCCCCACACCGAGGCGGCGATCGTCGACCCCGTCTCCGGCGAGATCGCCCCGATCGGCGAGCAGGGCGAGATCTGCGCCCGCGGCTACAGCCAGATGATCGAGTACTTCGACGACCCCGACGCCACGGCCGCGACGGTCGATGCGGACGGCCGGCTGCACACCGGTGACTTGGGGACGATGGACGAGCGCGGCCTGATCACGGTCACAGGACGCCTCAAGGAGATCATCATCCGTGGCGGGGAGAACATCGCGCCGGCCGAGATCGAGGTCGCGCTCGCCGCCCACCCACAGGTCCTGCGCTCGGCGGTGCTCGGGCTCCCCGACGACCACTGGGGCGAGATCGTGGCCGCCGCCGTGGTCGCCCGCGACCGCGAGGCCGAGGGGCTCGTCGAGGACCTCGAGGCCTTGTGTCGCGAGCGGCTGGCCAAGTACAAGGTGCCCGCACGGTGGTTCCTCGTCGACGACCTGCCCACGACCCCGTCCGGCAAGGTCCAGAAGTTCGCGCTGCGGGAGGAGCTCGGCGCGGGCTGAGTGGCCTCAGGCCGGAGCCGGCTCGACGTCCGCCTGAGCAACCATGCGGGCGAGCCGGAACTTCTGCACCTTGCCGGTGGGTGTGGTCGGCAGGTCGCCGGCCGCCAGGAACACGACCCGACGCGGCACCTTGAACCGCGCGAGCTGTTCCTTGCACGAGGCGATGAGCTCGTCGGCGGTGACCTCCACGTCGGGCTTGGCGACCACGCACGCCACACCGATCTCGCCCCAGCGCTCGTCGGCCACCCCGACCGCGTAGGCCTGGCTCACGCCCGGATGACGCGACAGGACCTCCTCGACCTCCTTGGGCATCACCAGCTCGCCGCCGCTCTTGTACAGCTCCTTGCTCCGCCCGGTCAGCACGAGGTAGCGGTCCTCGGTGACGTAACCGAGGTCGCCGGAGCGCACCCAGCCCTCGCTGTCGAGAGCGAGCGCCGTCTCCTCCGGCTTGCCCCAGAACCCGAGCATGTTCGTCGGACCCCGGGCCGCGAGCTCGCCCTCCGATCCGGTCGGGAGGGGCTCGGAGGTGAGGACGTCGATCGCCCGGAACTCGGTGAGGTCGCCCGCGGACTCCCCGGCCGACTCCGGCAGGCCCGCGACCCCCGCGATCTTGACCCGCCCCACGGTGCCTGACAGCCGCTCCAGCGGGTCCTCGGGGAGGGTCAGCGTCATCGCCCCGCCCTGCTCGGTCATCCCGTAGCCGGTGACGATCTCGTCGACCCCGAGCGCGGCGCGCACCTTCTCCCACAGCCACACGGGTGCCGGCGCGGCCCCGGACAGGATCGCGACGAGGCTCGACAGGTCGCGGACGCCGAGATCGGGGTGCTCTAGCAGGGCGACGGTCATCGTCGGGACGCAGAGGATGTCCGTGGCGCGGTGGCGCTCGATGCCCTCGAGGTACCGGCCGGGGTCGAACGCGGTCTGCGGGATGATCGCGCCGCCGACCATCATTGCCGCCATCAAGCCCTCGACGTAGCCGAACATGTGGTAGCAGGGCAGCGAGAAGAGGATGCGGCGCCCGTCCTCGAACGCCCGCGTCAGCGCCGACGCGTAGCCGGTGCGCTGGCTCGCGTCGTGGGTGATGAGCACGCCCTTGGGCGTCCCGGTGGTCCCCGAGGTGTAGAGGATGTCGGCGACGTCCTCCGGCGCAGCACCGCGGTCGACGCTGCCTCCCGGGTGCTCCCTGCCGAGCTGCTCGAGGTCCTCCACCGAGCCGATGCCGTCGCGCGTCCGCCCGTCGGTGCACAGCGTGACCACGCCGCGCAGCTCCGGGAGCGTGGTCTGCTCCCCGCGGTCCCAGCCCGGGGCGATCTCGTCGAGCATCCCGAGGTGGTCGAGGCCCGCGAAGCCGGTCATGGTGATCAGGAGATTGCAGTCGGACTGCTCGAGGACGTAGCGCAGCTCCTCGGTCCGGTAGAGGAAGTTGAACGGGATGGCCACCGCGCCGGCGCGCGCGATCGCGAACTTCAGCGGGACGAACTCGATGTAGTTCGCCATCACCATCCCGACCCGGTCGCCGGGACGCACCCCGAGCGCCACGAGCGCGTCGGCCAGCCGCTCGGTCCAGGCGGCCACCTCGGCGTAGGTCACCGTCCGGGCGTCGGTGATGACCATGGGGCGGTCGCCGAACTCGTCCGCACAGTGCGCGAGACGGTCGTGGAGGGTCATCGGGGTCCACGTCGGGAAGCGACGCCGCAGCTCCGAGCGCCGCTCGTCGAGACTCGCCACCATCTCCGGCCACCACCCCTCGGTCGTTTAATCCGGAGAAGAATATGCGTGGACAGGCGGCGGGGACCAGCGCTGGAGCCGTGGTCGACCGATGGCGGGAAGCGTCGTCAGCGGTGGCGGAAGCCGGTGAGCCGTGCACCCACCGCCTCCTCGCCCAGGTGGTCCATCACGACCTCGGTCTCCCGGGCCAGCCCGTCCTCCAGCGGCAAGCGCAGGCCCTCGTGGACGAGCCGCTTGGTGCGCGCGGTGGACTGCGGGTCGGTCCGCGCGAGCCGCTCGACGACCTCGTTCACGAGCGCCTCGAAGTCCTCGGCGGGCGCGCTGCGCCAGGCCAGCCCGAGGGCGACGGCCTCGGGTCCCCGCAGCCGCTCGCCCAGCAGGATGTGGGTGAGCGCCCGCTGGGGACCGAGCAGGCGGGGCAGTCGCTGCGAGCCGCCGCCGGCGGGGACCTGGCCGTTGCGGGCGTGGTTGTCGGCGAGCACCGCGTCGTCGCGCACCACCACGACGTCGCTGGCCTGAACGAGCTCGAAGCCCCCGGCCATGGCGTAGCCCTCGACGGCGGCCACGACCGGCACCGGCAGGGTCGCGATCACCGAGCAGGCGCGGTGGAAGGCCTCGAAGAGCCCGCGCAGCGCGGCCGGTCCCTCGGCGCGCAGCCGCCCGACCTCGCCGACGTCACCACCGGCGCAGAAGTGCCCGCCGGCGCCGCGGACCACGATCACGCGGGCGCGGCCGGCCAAGTCCACGAGGTGATCGTGGAGCGCCTCGGCGAGGGCCAGGGTGATCGCGTTCCGGGCCTGCGGCCGGTTCAGCAGGATCACGCCGACCTCGCCCTCGAGCCGAGCGGTGACCTCGTCGTCCGACACGATGACTCCTCGGTGGTGGCCGTGTTCTAATCCACATTAGAACAACGGACCGGGAGCGCCATGCCGTCGCAGCGCGAAGAGGTCGTCCGGCGGCTCTACGACGCCCTCGCCGCGGGCGACGCGCAGGCCGCGACCGAGCTCCTCCACCCGGACTTCGTCGGCGAGACGACCGAGGGCCTGCCCTTCGATCTGGGCGGCACCCATCGCGGACCCGTCGCGATGACGGAGGAGTTCTGGTGGCGGATCGGGCGCCACTACCGCGCTCGCGCCGAGGCCCGAGACTTCCTCGCCCTCGCCGACGGCGGGCTGCTGGTGCTCGGCCGCTACACCGGCAGCGCCCGCGACGGCGGCGGCGCCCTCGACGCCGCGTTCGCCCATGTCCTGACCTTCGACGGCGACCGCGTCCGGTCGCTGCGGCAGTACACCGACAGTGCCCGATGGCGGCAAGCGCTGCCGCCGGCGCCGGCGGGGCGCCGGGAGCTCCGCGTCGTCCAGTACGAGGTCCTCGACGGCGTGGCCACCATCGAGCTCGACCGCCCCGAGGCCGGCAACGCCATCGACCCCACGATGGTCGAGGACCTCGACGAGGCGACGTTCCGGATCACCGCCGATGCCTCAGTCCGCGCCGTGCTTGTGCGCGGCGCGGGCGGCACCTTGTCCGTGGGGGGCGACCTGCCCTTCTTCGCCCGCACCGCCGCCGAGGACGTCCCGCAGCGGCTGCGCGCGATGACCGACCGCTACCACCTGACCCTGGAGAGGCTGGCCACGCTGGAGGTCCCCGTGGTGTGCGCCGTGCAGGGAGCTGCCGCCGGCGGTGGCATGGGCCTCGCCCACGTCGCCGACCTCGTCGTGGCCGCCGACACCAGCACGTTCGTCTTCGGCTACGGGGCGATCGGGCTGGCCTCCGACGGCGCGAACTCCTGGTACCTGCCGCGACTGGTCGGGACGCGCCGGGCGCAGCAGCTTTTCCTCCTCAACCGGCGCCTGACCGGAACGGAGGCCCTCGCGTGGGGCCTGGTGACCGAGGTGGTGCCGCACGACGAGGTGCTCGCGCGGGCCGACGAGCTCGCCGCGACGCTGGCGGCCGGCCCGACCGGCGCCTACGGGCGCATGAAGCGTCTCCTGCGGCAGAGCGCGAGCGCCGACCTCGCCGACCAGCTCGCGGCCGAGACCCGGGAGATGGCGGGCTCGGGAGCGTCGGAGGACTCGCGGGAGGGCATCACCGCCTTCGTCGAGCGCCGGCGCCCGGCGTTCCGGGGTCGATGATGGTCCCGGCACCCCGAGCTCGAGTGAATTGACGCCCGATTCGAAAAAGGGCACCGTGGGTGGCCGAGCCGGCCCCACCTGGAGGTGGAACGCGATGACCGCCGTCGAGGCCTTCCCCGGGGCGGACGCCGGGCGCATCCGCTCGCTGGTCCGGCCCAGTCGGGTGCACGGGTCGATCTACACCGACCCCGCGATCTACGCCCGGGAGCTGGAGCGCATCTGGTACACGACGTGGGTCTACGTCGGGCACGCGAGCGAGATCCCGCAACCCAACGACTACGTGCGCAAGACGATCGGTCCGCAGCAGGTGGTGATGACCCGCGACAAGGTCGGCGGGATCCACGTGCTGCACAACCGCTGCTCGCACCGGGGCAACCTCGTCTGCGACGCGGACGCCGGGAACTCCGGGTCCTTCCGGTGCCCGTACCACGGGTGGACGTTCACGAACACGGGCGAGCTGCTCGGCTTCCCGTTCAACCAGGGCTATGGCGGCAAGCAGGCGAAGGCGGAGCTGGGCGGTCTCGCCGCCGCCCCGCGGGTGGAGACCTACCAGGGCTTCGTGTTCGCGAGCCTCGCCGCCGACGGACCGACGCTGCGCGAGCACCTCGGCGCCGCCGCCGAACGGATCGACCGGTTGGTGCGCCTCTCCCCCGAGGGCGAGGTGGAGCTGACGGCGGGCTGGGTGAAGCACGAGGTCACCGCGAACTGGAAGATGCTGGTCGAGAACGAGACCGACGGCTACCACCCCCAGTTCGTCCACTCCTCGATCTTCAGCATCTCCGGCAGCGGCATCGGCGCGCTCTACAGCGACAAGTCGACCGCGGTGACCCGCGCGCTGGGCGGCGGTCACACCGAGAACGACCTCAGCCCGGAATTCCGCCGCATGGGCGTGCCGATGGGCTGGGCCGGGACGCCCGAGGCCAAGATTGCCGACTACGTCGCCGCCATGCGCGCCACCTACGGCGCCGCCGAGGCCGACGAGATCATGATCGACGGCTCGCCGCACATCATGATCTTCCCGAACCTCTTCATCGCCGAGATCCAGCTCTTCCAGATCCAGCCGCTCGCCCCGGACCGCACCGTCCAGCACGTCACCGCGATCCAGTTCAAGGGCGCGCCGGACCTCAACCGCCGGCTCGTGACGCAGTGCGTCGGCTCGGTCGGCCCGGCCGGCATGCTCCTCGCCGACGACGCCGAGATGTACGAGCGCAACCAGCGCGGCGTCGCCCAGCTCCAGCCCGAGTGGCTCGACCTGCGCCGGGGCCTCGTGCGCGAGCGCACCGACGAGCGGGGGTTCACGATCGGCACGGCCACCGACGAGACCTCGATGCGGGCCATGTGGCAGCACTACCTGACGCTGATGGCGCCGGAGCACGAGGCCGCGACCCCGGAGGCGACGGCATGACCGCCGCCGCCCAGCAGATCGTCGACGGCACTCCCCCTCCCGCGCAGGGCGACGACGCGCTCCAGACCGGCGGGACACCGGAGCTCGCCGAGGTCGAGCAGTTCCTCTACCGGGAGGCCCGGCTCGCGGATGCGTTCGCGCTCGAGGAGTGGGAGGCGCTCTGGACCGACGACGCCGTCTACCACGTGCCCGTGGACGACACCCAGGATCCGCGGACCCACATGTCGATCATCTTCGACAACCGCGGGCGCATCAGCACGAGGATCAAGCAGCTCCAGACCGGCCGCCGCCACTCGCAACGGCCGCCGTCCCGCCTGTGCCGGTCGGTCACCAACGTCGAGATCCTGGGGCGCGACGGGACCGAAACCGTCGTGACCTCGGTCGTGCAGATCCTCGAGTCCCGCGACCGCGGGCTCACCTGGTGGGTCGGGCGGGTCACCCACCGGCTGCGTCGCGTGGAGGGCGAGCTGCGCATGGCGGGGAAGAAGATCGTGCTCGTGGACTCCGACCGTGCCCTGCGCTCGCTGTCGTTCCTCGTCTGATGACCGAGGAGCCGGCGCCCGCCGACCTCGGGGTCGTGGCCAGCGAATTCGCCTCCGTGTCGGTCTCGGTCGACGACCGCGGCAACAGCACCCGCCTGCGCCTGGAGGACCTGCGCACGGGCGTCGTGCGCTACCTCGACGCCCTCGAACTCGAGTCGATCGTCTGGGCGCCCGACGCCTGGATCCGGACGCTGCTCGACCCGTCCCAGCACCGGTGGCGTGACGCCGATCCCGGTCCGGCCCGCGAGTCGCTCCGCACGCCCGGGAGCGCGGTCCCGGAACCCTAGGATCACCTCGTGTCCCGGCCGTCCAAGTCCACGCTCACCCGGGAGCGCATCCTCGCGGCGGCGGCGCAGGTCCTGAGCCGGAAGGGGTACGCCGGAACGCGCCTGAGCGACGTCGCCGAGGTCGCCGACGTGCAGGCGCCGGCGATCTACTACTACTGGCCCTCCCGCGAGGAGCTCCTCGAGGAGGTCGTCACCGTCGGGCAGCAGGCGACCCTGGAGCACGTCGTCGCCTCGCTCGACGCGCTGCCGCCCGGCACCGGGGCCATGGACCGGATCGACTGTGCGATCGCCGCCCACCTGGACGTCGTCCTCGGTCGGTCGGACTTCTCGTCGGCGGCCACCCGCAACGCCGGTCAACTGCCCACCGACATCCGCGAGCGCCAGCTCGTCGGGCAGCGCGCCTACGCCGACGTGTGGCGCCGCCTCGTCGAGGAGGCCGTGGCCGCCGGGGAACTCGCCGGGGACGTCGACGTGCGCGCCGCCCGGATGCTGGTCCTCGGCGCCCTGAACTGGGCGCCGGAGTGGTGGGACCCGCAGCGCGGGTCGTTGGAGGACGTCGTCGCGGTCGCGCAGCACGTGGTGCGATCCGGACTCGGCCCGCGCTTTCCTATTCTGGATTAAACTGGGCGGGACGACGCCGAGCGCACGTGGAGGTGCCCATGTCCGAGGCCTACATCGTGGAGGCGGTACGCACGCCGGTCGGCCGCCGCAAGGGAGGCCTGGCGGCGCTGCACCCCGCTGACCTGGGCGCGCACCCCATCCGGGAGGTCGTGGACCGCACCGGCGTCGACCCGGCCGCGATCGAGGACGTCATCTACGGGTGCCTGGACACCATCGGCGCGCAGGCCGGCGACATCGCGCGCACCGCCGCCCTGGCCGCGGGTCTGCCCGAGTCGGTCCCGGGGGTCACCGTCGACCGCCAGTGCGGCTCGTCCCAGCAGGCCGTCACCTTCGCAGCGCAGGCGGTCATGGCCGGCACGGCCGACCTCGTCCTCGCCGGCGGGGTCCAGATCATGAGCCAGTACCCCATCCTGAGCTCCTTCGCCGCGGGCGAGCCCTTCGGCGCGACCGACCCGTGGACGGGCTCCGAGGGCTGGGAGGCGCGCTATGGCACCCAGGAGATCTCCCAGTTCCGCGGCGCGGAGATGATCGCCGAGAAGTGGGGCATCACGCGCGAGGACATGGAGCGGTTCGCCTACGAGAGCCACCAGCGGGCCCTGCGCGCCATCGCGGAGGGTCGGTTCGACCGCGAGATCAGCTCCATCGCCGGCGTCGAGGTCGACGAGGGGCCACGGGCGGACACCAACCCCGAGAAGATGGCCGGTCTGAAGCCCCTCGCCCCGGGGGGTCGGCTCACCGCGGGGGTCGCGAGCCAGATCTCGGACGGTGCCGCGGCGCTGCTCATCGCGTCGGAGCAGGCGGTGCGCGACCACGGCCTGACCCCGAGGGCCCGCATCCACCACGTCTCGGCCCGCGGCGGCGACCCGGTGATGATGCTGACCGCGCCCATCCCCGCCACCGAACACGCTCTGGGGAAGACCGGCCTGACGATCGACGACATCGACACGGTCGAGATCAACGAGGCCTTCGCGAGCGTGGTGCAGGCCTGGATGGCCGAGACCGGCGCGGACCACGCCAAGGTCAACCCGAACGGCGGGGCGATCGCGCTGGGCCACCCCTTGGGCGCGACCGGCGCGCGTCTGATGACCACCATGCTCCACGAGCTCGAGCGCAGCGGCGGCCGTTACGGGCTCCAGACGATGTGCGAGGGCGGCGGCCAGGCCAACGTCACGATCATCGAGCGCCTGGGCTGAGACCGGAGCTCAGCCCCCGGTGAAGGTCGGGTCCCGGCGCTCGATGACGGCGGCCAGCCCCTCGCGCGCGTCAGCGGTGCCCGAGAGCTCGGCCACGGTGCGCGCCTCCTCCGGGAGCTGCGCCTCCACCCGTGAGCCGAGCCCCGACCACATCAGGCGCTTCGTGGCGGCCAGCGCCCGCGGGGCGCCGGCGGCCAGTCGGCCGACGATCTCGTCTGTCCGCGCGGCCAGCTCCCCGTCGGGCGCCACGGAGGTGAGCAGGCCGAGGTCGAGCGCCTCGGCGGCCGTGAGGACGGGGTTGATCAGAGAGATCTCCAGGGCCTTCCGGAGGCCGACCAGCGCCGGAAGCGTGACGGTCGTCCCGGCGTCCGGGGCCATACCCACCCGCGTTGCGCCGCCGAGGAACTTCGCCGACTCGGCGGCGACGACGAGGTCGGCGGCGCAGACGAGCCCGAACCCTCCCCCGCCGGCAGCGAAGCCGTGCACCGAGGCGACGACGGGCGCCGGGAGGTTCACCAACGCCTGCACCACCATCTGCAGCCACGACGTGGCCTCCCGCAGATAGTCGGGCAGGGCCTCGCCCTTGCTCGCGAAGGTCTTGACGTCCCCGCCCGCGCAGAAGTGCTTCCCCTCCCCGCTGAGCACGAGGACGCGGAGGCCCGGGCGGCTGTGGCAGACCATGACCGCGTCGTGGAAGGCCCGCAGCAGGGGCACGTCGAGACCGTTCGAGGCCTCGGGCCGGTTCAGCCGTAGCCGGGCCACCCCGGCGTCGTCGATGTCCAGCAGGATCGGGCCGGACCCGACGACCTCATCGCTCACTCGTCTGCTCCGTGCTGATAGTTTCTAATCGGCATTAATCGCGGCAGCCCATCACGGGCTCCGGAGGCTGTCAACGTCCTCCCCAGGAGACGGCAGGGAGACGGCATGGACCTCGAGCTCGCCGAGGCGCGGGTGATCGTGACCGGCGGTGCGTCCAACATCGGCCGCGGCATCGTGCACGGCTTCGCCCGCGAGGGCGCGCGCATCGTGCTCGCCGACCGGGACGGCGAACAGGCGCTCCGCGTGCGTGACGAGGCCATGGCGCTCGGCGCCTCCGCGCTCGAGGTCCTCGAGATCGACCTGACCGACGACGGCGCGGGCACACGCGTGGCTGCGCGCGCCGTCGACGCCTGGGGCGGACTCGACGTGCTCGTCAACAACGCCGGGTGGAGCGTGCCCGGCTTCCTCACCGAGCAGACCGACCGCGCCCTCTGGCAGCGCACCGTGGAGACCAACCTGTTCACCGCGATCGACTGCACCCAGGCCGCCCTGGTCCCGATGGGCGAGGCCGGCACGGGGGCGATCGTGTTCATCTCCAGCGACGCCGCCTTCGGCGCGATCCGGCAGGGCGTGTACGGCACCACCAAGGCCGGCCTCATCGCCCTCGCCCGCACCACCGCCCGCGAGCAGGGCCGTCGCGGCATCCGCTCCAACGTGGTCTGCCCCGGCCTCGTCCTGCCCGACGAGGGCGGGGTGGGCTCGGCGAGCCTGTGGGCCGCCGGGCGGGACGCCGTGTTCGACGACGACCAGATCGAGTACGTGCGTCGGCAGACACCGCTGCGGCGACTCACCACGCCCGACGACATCGCCGACGCCGTGGTCTGGCTGTCTTCCCCCCGGGCGGCGCGCCAGGTCACCGGGCAGGTCGTCGCGGTAGGCGGGGGCTCGGTTATGCCGTGAGAGGCGTTGACGGCGTTCCCGTCGATTTTTACTCTGGATGAGAAATTCAACCCGGGAGCCGTCCGTGAACAAGTCCTCCATCGTCCCCGAGACCGATGAGCGAGCGGCGCTGCGCGAGAGCGTGACGGCCCTGGTCGGGCGGTACGGACACGCCTACTTCGCCGAACGGGCACGCAAGCACGAGGAGCCCGTCGCGCTGTGGGAGGAGCTCGGCGCCGCCGGCTTCCTGGGTGTGCACCTGCCGGAGGAGTACGGCGGGGGCGGCGGCACCCTCGGCGACCTCTCGGTCGTGGTCGAGGCCGCGTCGGCCGCGGGATGCCCGCTGCTCATGATGGTGATCTCCCCTGCCATCTGCGGCACCATCCTCGCCCACCACGCGTCGGACGAGATGAAGAAGCGGTGGCTGACCGGCATCGCGGACGGCTCGCTGAAGATGGCCTTCGCGATCACCGAACCGGATGCGGGCTCGAACAGCCACGAGATCACCACGACGGCCCGTGCCGACGGCGAGGGCTGGCGTCTCTCGGGGACCAAGTACTGGACCTCGGGGGTCGACGAGGCCGACGCGATCCTCGTCGTGGCCCGCAGCGGTTCGGCCACGCAGGACGGCCCGCGCCGGCCGCTGTCGCTGTTCGTGGTGCCGACCGACGCCTCGGGCCTGACCCACCAGCCCATCGAGAGCGCGCTGGTCCAGCCCGAGCACCAGTTCACGGTGTGGTTCGACGACGTGCCGCTCGGCCCGGAGGCGCTCATCGGCAGGGACGGCCACGGCCTGCGGCAGGTGTTCTCCGGACTCAACCCCGAGCGGATCACGGCCGCCTCCATCAGCAACGGGATCTCGCTGTACGCGCTGGACAAGGCCACGACGTACGCTGGCCAGCGCAGCGTGTGGAAGGGCGTGCCCATCGGGGCGCACCAGGGCATCGCCCACCCGCTGGCGGAGGCCTACATCCAGGTGGCGCAGGCCCGCCTCATGGCGTCCCGGGCCGCCGACCTGTTCGACGCCGGGGAGGACGCCGCCGAGGCGTCCAACATCGCCAAGTTCGCCGCCGCGGACGCGTCGCTGCGGGCGCTCGACCAGGCCATCCAGACGCACGGGGGGAACGGGCTCGCCCTCGAGTACGGGCTCGCGGACCTGTGGTTCCTGGCTCGGATGCTCAAGACCGCCCCCGTCAGCCGTGAGATGGTGCTCAACTTCGTCGCGCAACGCAGCCTGGGCCTGCCCGCGTCGTACTGATCCCCGGCCGGGCGGAACCTAGGCTGTCGCCGTGGCCCACCCGTCCGCGCCGACCGTCGACACCAAGTCGGCGCGCACCCGTCGGCGGATCGTCGACGCCGCGGCGCACGTGCTCCTCCGCCGCGGCTACGCCGGCACGCGCCTCTCCGACGTCGCCGAGATCGCCGAGGTCCAGGCGCCGGCGATCTACTACTACTTCTCGTCCCGCGACGAGCTCATCGACGAGGCGGTCGCGACCGGGCTCGACCAGGCCCGCACCCTCGTCGCGGAGGCCCTGGCGGAAGCGCCGCCGGACCTCTCGGCCGTCGGGCGCCTGGAGGTCGCCGTCGCCGCGCACCTCAACACGCTGCTCACGCACTCGGACCACGCCGCCGCGGCCATCCGCACGGTCCCCCAGCTCCCGGAGGACATGCGCGAACGCCACCGCCAGGCCCAGCGGGACTACCTGGACGTGTGGCGGGGCCTCGTCGACGACGCCCGCGAGAGCGGCGCCGTCGACCCCGGAATCCATCCGGGGACGGCCCTCATGGTGATCATCGGCGCCCTCAACTGGACCGCGGAGTGGTGGGACCCCTCGCGGGGCTCACTCGACGGCGTCATCGCGGCGGCCCAGCGTCTCGTGGTCCGCGGGCTGAGCTCCGGCGGCCCCTGACCACCCTTGTTTTCTAATCCAGGTTCAGCGATGCTCGAGCGCACGACCACGTCGCCGCCGGAGGTCGACAGCGCATGCGCCGAACCCTGTACACCGACGACCACGAGCAGTACCGACAGTCGGTGCGCGCCTTCCTCTCCCGTGAGGTGGAGCCCCACCTCGAGCGCTGGGACTCCGAGCGCGCGATCGACCGCTCGGCACTCCGGGCGGCCGCCCGGACCGGCCTCTACGGGCTCGCGGTGCCCGAGGAGTACGGCGGCGCGGGCGAGACCGACTACCGCTACCGCGTGGTGGTACAGGAGGAGATCGCCCGGGTCTCCGCCACCGCCTTCGGCATGACCCTGGGGCTGCAGGACGACCTCGTCCTGTCCTACCTCCTCGACGCCACCACCGAGGAGCAGCGCCGGCGCTGGCTGCCCGGGTTCGTCGACGGGTCACTGCTCGGCTCGCTGGCCATGTCGGAGCCGAACGCCGGTAGCGACCTCCGGGGTATCCGCACGTCCGCGCGGAGAGACGGCGACGACCCGGACGCGGACTGGATCCTCGACGGCCAGAAGACCTTCATCTCGAGCGGGATGTCGTCCGACCTCGTCATCGTGGCTGCCCGGACCGACCCGGAGGCGGGGTCCCGCGGGTTCACTCTGTTCGTCGTCGAGGACGGCATGCCCGGCTTCGTCCGCGGCCGCAAGCTGGCGAAGGTCGGCATGCACGCGCAGGACACCGCGGAGCTGTTCTTCGACGGCGTGCGTGTCCCCGCCACCCACGTGCTCGGTCCACCCGGGAAGGGTCTCGCGCTGCTGATGGGGCACCTGCCGCAGGAGCGGCTGGCGCTGATCGCCACCACGTACTCGTCGGCGCGCGCCGTCTACGAGCAGACGGCCCGTTACTGCTTCGAGCGGCAGGCATTCGGCCAGGCCGTCGGCGACTTCCAGAACTCGCGCTTCGTCCTCGCCGAGATGGAGACCGAGCTCGACGTGGTCGAGGCGTACCTCGATCGTTGCGTCCTCGCCTTCAACGCCGGTGAGCTGACGCCGGTCGAGGCGGCCAAGGGCAAGTGGTTCGCCTCGGAGCTGCAGAAACGGGTCGTCGATCGTTGCGTGCAGCTGCACGGCGGCTACGGCTACATGGTCGAGTACCCGGTCGCCCGGGCCTACCTCGACAGCCGTGGACAGACGATCTGGGGCGGCAGCACCGAGATCATGAAGGAGATCGTCGGCCGCGACATCGCCCGCCGCCACCGCACGTGACGAGGAGACCCGAGATGGCCACCCCCGACGATCTCACCGCCGTCGACGTCATGGACCGAGCGCACCACGTCGCCGGGCCGCCCCACGCACTGTTCTCCCGCCTGCGGTCCGCGTGCCCCGCCCACGCGGTGACCGGGCCGGACGGCGAGCGGTTCTGGTCGCTGACCCGCGACGAGGACGTCGTCGCGGTCAGCCGCGACACCGAGACGTTCTCGAACCACCGGGGCGGGATCTTCCTGCACCCCGACCAGGTGGCCCCGCTGGACTTCCTCCGGCAGGTCCTGCTCTTCAAGGACCCTCCCGAGCACCGGAAGTACCGCAAGATCCTCGCCTCGGTCTTCACCCCGAAGGCCATTGCCGGCATGGAGGACTCGGTCCGCGCCACGGTCACCGACGTCGTCGACCAGGTCGTGGGAGCCGGCCGCTGCGACGTCGTGCGCGACATCGCCGTGCCCGTGCCCCTCCGGGTGCTCGCGGGGATCATGGGGCTGCCGGCCGAGGACGTCGACCGGCTCTACGACTGGACCCACCAGATCGAGCGGGCCCAACAGTCCGACGAGCCGGCTGGGGCCACGCAGGTCTTCGGCGAGATGGTCGGCTACCTACACCAGCAGATCGAGCGCCAGATGGCGGAGGGCGGCGACAGCCTCGTCACGCGGTTGAAGGCCGCCGAGGTGGACGGCGAGAGCCTCGCACCCGAGGAGATCCTGACCTTCTTCGGGCTCCTCGTCTTCGCCGGCAACGACACGACCCGCAACACCGCCGCCACGGGCACGCTCGCGCTGCTGCAGCACGCCCAGTGGGGCGCTCTGCACGACGACCCGTCGCTCGCGCCGCGGGCGGTCGAGGAGGTCCTGCGCTGGACCTCGGTCGTGAAGTACTTCGCGCGCACAGCGACGCAGGACACCGAGGTCGCCGGTCAGCGGATCGCCGAGGGCGAGAAGGTCGTCACCTGGTTCACCTCGGCGTCGCGGGACGGGGACCTCAACAAGGACCCCGACCGCTTCGACATCACGCGGGAGAAGGTGCAGCACCGGGCCTTCGGCGGTGGCGGGCCCCACCTGTGCCTCGGCAACCAGCTCGCCCGCCTCGAGCTGCGCGTGCTCTTCGAGGAACTCCCCCGTCGGATGCCGGACCTGGCCCTCGATGGCGAGCCCGAGTACCTGGCGTCGAACTGGGCCCACGCCCTGACGGCATTGCCCGTGCGGTTCGCCCCGGAGCGGGCTTGAGAGGCCGCGATCTGCACGTCATGACCCGCCTCTGCCCGGGCCGGGCCGGCACGAGGTCAGACCTCGCCGGCCGCGGCGAGCAGGACACGGGCCGCGACCTCGAGGCCCTCGAGCTGGCCGAGCTCGACGTCCTCGTGCTCGATGTTGACGGCCATGTCCGGGTCGATCTTCGCCAGGGCGCGCAGGAAGCGCGTCCAGAAGTCCTGGTCGTGGCCCTTCCCGAGGGCGACGAAGTCCCAGGCGGGGTTCTCCGGCCAGGCGGAGAGGGTGGCGTCGCCGCCGAGCCGGATCGGGTCCTCGGTGACTTCGCGGTGGCGGTCGTCGAGCACGCCGTGGACGAGCGCGGCGGGGTTGATCCGGGTGTCCTTGGCGGCCGCGTGGAACACCAGCGGCCCCAGGTGCTCGATCGCTGCGACCGGGTCGATGCCCTGCCAGAACAGGTGACTCGGGTCCATCTCGGCGCCGAGGTGGGTCGCGGCGGTCTGCTCCACCAGCCGCTCCAGGGTGGCGGGGTTGAACACCAGGTTGAACTGGTGCATCTCCAGGCAGACCCGCACGTCGTGGTCGCGGGCCAGGGCGTCGATCTCGCGCCAGAACGGCACCCCGACCTCGGCCCACTGCCGGTCGCGGGCGTGTAGGTAGGTGGACTCGAAGGGCATCGGGTTCCACGCAGGGACGGTGCCCCCGGCTTCGGCCGCCGGGAGGCCCGACATGGCCACCACCCGCGGCACGCCCAGCCGTCCCGCCGCCTCGATGGTGCGCCGCAGATCGGCCGCGTGCACCGGCCCGATCCGCGGGTCGGGGTGCAGCGGGTTCCCGTTGGCGTTCAGCCCGGTCAGCTCGACGCCGGCCTCATCGAAGAGGCCGAGGTAGTCCCCTGCGGCGTCGTCGGACGAGAGGACGTCGTCGACGGGCAGGTGCACCGGCGGCAGGAACCCGCCGGCGTTGATCTCGGCGCCGGTGAGGCCCAGCCCCTTGATGGTCGCGAGGGCTTCCGGCAGCGCACGGTCGTGCAGGATCGCGGTGTAGACGCCGAGCTTCATCGGTGCTCCTCGAAGGTTGGGCTCCGGCGCGGCGGGCGCCCGCTGGGAGCGCCCGCCGAGCCGGGAAAGATCAGTCCGCGGCCTTGACCGCGAGGACCGGGACCGGGCTGTCGAGGAGCAGGCGCTGGGCGACGCTGCCCAGGATCGCCTTCCCCACGGGTGAGCGACGGCGCATGCCGATGACGAGCCGCTGGACGTCGGGCCGGTCGCCGATCTCGTCGAGGACGGACTCTGCGGGGTCGCGGTCCTCCGGTCCGCTGCGCTCGAGGTACGTGACCTTGAGGTCCTCGGGCAGGCCCGAGACGTCGAGGGCGCGCAGCGTCATGTTGAGGACGACGAGGTCGGTGTCGAGCAGTCGTGCTTCGGCGGCTCCGGCGTAGAGGGCCTGCGGACCCTCCCGCCCCTCGGGGACGGCGACGAGGACGGTCACGGGATTCTCCTTCCGTGGGGTGGGGTGCGGGATCAGGAGTACTGCCGGCGGAACTGCTCCTCGAGCTGCTCGAGCGAGCGCCCGCGGGTCTCGGGCACCAGCAGGTACACGAAGACCAGGGCGAGCAGGCCGAGCGCGACGAAGATGAAGAACGTCGAGGCGATGCCCAGGCCCTCGACGACCACGGGGAAGCCGAGGGAGACCACGGCGTTCGACAGCCACAGCACCAGGACGCTGATGCCGATCGCCAAGCTGCGGATCTTCAGGGGGAAGATTTCCGAGAGCAGGAGCCACACGAGCGGGCCGATGGTGCCCTGCATGCAGAACACGAAGAGCACGACGAAGACGAGGATGAACCACGCCTTGGCGGTCCCGTCCGGCAGCAGGAACGCCGACAGCCCGACGAGCAGGTGGAAGAAGGTCGTCAGAGCGAACCCGGCGAGCAGCAGCGTCCGTCGGTTGATCTTGTTCATGATGAGCAGGCCGACGGTGATGCCCAGGACGCTGAACAGGCCGTTGGCGGTGTTGGCGATGATCGCGGCGCTGTCGGAGAAGCCGGCGTCGCCCAGCAGCTGTGTGCCGTAGTACATGATCGAGTTGATGCCGGTGAACTGCTGGAACATGCCCAGCCCGGCACCGATGAGGATGAGCCGGCGGATCCAGCGGACGCCCAGGTCGGTGGCCCCGGCGGTCTTGGAAGCGCGCTCTTCCTCGGCGAGCTGGTGGACCTCGGCCATCTCGGCGCGGGCACGTTCGGGGGTGCGCACCTGCTGGAGGACCCCGAGGGCCTCGTCCTCGCGGCCCTTCAGGACCAGCCAGCGGGGGCTCTCGGGCATGCGCATCATGCCGATGAACAGGGCGATCGCCGGGAGCACGGCGACGACGAGCATGTAGCGCCAGACGCCGGGGTTCTCGCCCCAGATGTTGAAGATGATCGCGTTGATCACGAACGCGGCGAACTGCCCGCTAACGATCATGACCTCGTTGCGGGTGACGATGCTGCCCCGACGCTCGACCGGCGCGACCTCGGAGAGGTAGACCGGCACGGTGGCCGATGCCCCACCGACCGCGAGTCCGAGGACGAAGCGGAAGAACGCGAGCACCGGCCAGCTCGGTGACAGGACGCAGCCGAGGGTCGCGACGCCGAAGACCACGGCGAGCAGGATGATGTTGTGGCGGCGACCGAACCGGTCGGACAGGGCACCGCCGACGATGGCACCGATGGCCGCGCCGAAGATGAGGATGCTGACGACGACGCCCTCGGTGAACGACGTCAGCCCGAGGTCGGCGGTCATCGGCTCGAGCGCGCCGTTGATGACGCCGGTGTCGTAACCGAACAGGAGGCCGCCGAAGGTGGCCACGACGGCGATGACGCCGAGCCGCCTCGAGTGCGGCCCCGGGACGTCCGGAGGGAGCACCGGTGCGTCCGGCCTCTCCTCGTTGTAGGTGGTCATGATGGGACTCCTCGTTGAGCGTGAAGACCTCGTGGGAAAGTCGCCCGGCGGTGGCGCTGACGGCGACCCACGATTTCCTCGTCGGGCCGGGCGCGGAATCCTGCGCGTGCGGACTACGTCGACGATGACCGTTTGTTTGATCCAAGTCAATGCTGTCCCCCGCAATTCTTCGACGATTGTTCTGAGCGGATCCACCCCCCGTGAGCAGGGCGAAGAAGGGCAGCACGACGACCCGGACCGCGGGAACGCGGTCCGGGTCGTCGGAATTGCTGTACGAAATTGTCCGAGGCGCAGGATCAGCCGTTGCGCGGAAATCCGAGGTCGAGCCCGCCCGATTCACCGCGGCGCGCCGGGTCGATCCAGCGCGTGGTGACGACCTTGCCGCGGGTGAAGAAGTGCACGCCTTCGGCTCCGTGGGCGTGGGTGTCGCCGAACAGTGAGTTCTTCCAGCCGCCGAAACTGTAGTAGGCCATCGGTACCGGCACCGGCACGTTGATGCCGATCATCCCGACCTGCACCTCGTTCTGGAATCGTCGCGCGGCACCGCCGTCGTTGGTGAAGATGGCGGTGCCGTTGCCGTAGGGGTTGGCGTTGATCAGCGCGACCGCCTCGTCGTAGGTGTCGGCGCGGACGACCGACAGCACCGGACCGAAGATCTCGTCGGTGTAGATCGACATGTCCGGGGTGACGTGGTCGAACAGCGTCGGTCCGACGAAGAAGCCGTCCCCGTCGGCGTCGGGCGTGACCGTGCGGCCGTCCACCACCAGCGTCGCCCCGGCGGCCTCGCCGGCGTCGATGTAGCCCGACACCCGCTCCTGCGCGGCGCGCGTCACCAGCGGCCCCATGTCGGCGCCGCGGCGCCCGTCACCCGTGCGCAGGCCCTCGGCCCGCTCCCGGATCTTCTCGACCAGGGTGTCCCCGGCGGAGCCGACGGCCACGACGGCGGAGATCGCCATGCACCGCTCCCCCGCCGAGCCGAAGCCCGCGTTGATGGCCTGGTCCGCGGCCAGGTCCAGGTCGGCATCGGGCAGCACGACGGCGTGGTTCTTCGCCCCGCCGAGGGCCTGGACGCGCTTGCCGTGCGCAGTGCCGGTCTCGTAGACGTAGCGCGCGATCGGGGTGGAGCCCACGAAGCTGATCGAACGGACCTCGGGGTGGGTCAGCAGCCCGTCCACGGCGACCTTGTCGCCGTTGAGCACGTTGAACACCCCGTCGGGCAGCCCCGCCTCACGCCAGAGCTCGGCCATCCACAGCGCCGCCGAGGGGACCTTCTCCGAGGGCTTGAGCACCACGGTGTTGCCCGCGGCGATCGCGATCGGGAAGAACCACATGGGCACCATGGCCGGGAAGTTGAACGGGCTGATGATCCCGACGACGCCGAGCGGCTGGCGGACCGAGTGCACGTCGATGCCGGTCGATGCGTTCTCGGTGGCCGATCCCTTGAGCAGGTGCGGCATCCCGCAGGCGAACTCGACGACCTCCTGGCCGCGGGCCACCTCGCCGGCCGCGTCGGACAGGACCTTGCCGTGCTCGGCGGTGATGAGCGCGGCGAGCTCGTCGGCCCGGGTGTTGAGCAGTTCCCGGAAGCGGAACAGGATCTGCGTGCGCTTGGTCAGCGAGGTGTCGCGCCACAGGGGGAAGGCCCGGACCGCGGCGTCGATGACCGCCGCCACCTCGTCCTCGGAGGCGAAGGCGACCTGGCGGGTCACCTGGCCGGTCGCCGGGTCGGTGACGTCGCCGAACCGGTCGGAGGCGGACTTGAGGACGGCGCCCCCGGCCCAGTGGTGGAGTGTCTCGGTCATCAGGGGTTCCTCCCGGGTGCGGGCTCGAGGACGGTGTCCGAGCCGAAGTGCTTGGCGACGAGGTCGGTGACGGTCGCGCGGTCGGCCGTGACGATCTCGGACGCGCGCTCCTCCCAGCCGAAGACGCAGTGGGTGAGCGTGCCGTCGAAGCCCGCCACGGCCAGCGCGGCGAACACGGCGTCGAAGTCGACCTCGCCGGCGCCCATCGGGGCGTGCTGGTGCACGCGGACCGTCGAGCCGGGCGGGTTGACGATGTAGCGCAGTCCGCCCGAGGCGGTGTGGTCGAGCGTGTCGGCGAGGTGCACGTTGGTCACCCGGGCGCCGGCGCGGGCGATGATCCCGGCGGGGTCGTTGCCCTGGTGGAACGTGTGCGGGGTGCAGTAGAGGAACGAGACCCAGTCCCGGTCGAGCCCGGCGACCATGTCCACCGCGGCATGCCCGTCCTCGATGAAGTCGTCGGGGTGGGGCTCGAGCACGAGACGGATGCCCTCGCGCTCGAAGTCCCGTGCCAGCTCCTCGAACGAGCGCAGGAACATCGCCTCGGCGTGCTCGGCACCCTCAGGACGACCGTTGAACTCGGTGTTCATGGTGTCCACGCCGAGATCGACGGCGATCTGGATCGCACGGCGCCACGCGCGGACCGCCGCCTGCCGGGCGTCCTCCGACGGCCCCGACCAACGCAGGACGGGCAGCACCGAGGAGATGCCGACGCCGGCGTCGGCGGCGCGGCGGCGCAGCGTCGCGACCGTGGCCGAGTCGACCCGGGGGTGCTGGAAGAAGGGGATGAAGTCCTCCTTCGGGGAGAGCTCCATCCACTGGTAGCCGGCGCGGGCGACGGCGTCGGGCAGGTCGGTCACCGCGTGGGTGCGGTGGAACATCTGGGCGTCGAGCGCGAGCTTCATCGCTGCTCCATCCCGGTCTCGATGCGCTCGCCCTTCACCACGGCGGCCACGCCTGCCTCGCAGATCGCGGCGGCGGCGTAGCCGTCCCAGCTCCCGGGGCCGTCGACGGCGTCGCCGCCCGTGGCGATGCCGCGGCGCGCGGCGTCGGCCCAGCGCTGCATCTGATCGTCGTAGGCCTGTCCGAAACGGGCGACGAAGTCCGGGGTGATGCTGCCGCCCCACGTACCTCCGACCCGCTTGGTGACGACGTGCTGGTCCAGCCCGATGATCGCCGAGCCGTGCTCGGCCACGACCTCGGTGCGCACCTCGTACGCGATCCCGGTCCGCACGAAGATCTCGATCGTCACCAGGGCGCCGGACTCGGCTTCGAACAGCACCAGCATGGGGTCGGACACCCCGGCCGGGGCCCCGGCGGTGGGCCGGCCGCGGACGACGCTGACCGCGGCGATCTCCTCGCCGAGCAGGAAGCGCGCCGAGTCGGCCTCGTGGACGACCGAGTCGCGGATCATGAACTCGGAGTCGAAGAACTCCGGCACCGCGGGGTTGCGGTGGGTGCAGTGCAGCATCAGCGGGGCTCCGAGCTCGCCGCCGGCGATCATCTGCTGCAGTGCGGCGTACTCGTGGTCGAAGCGGCGCATGAAACCGACCTGGACCAGGCGGCGGCCCAGCGCGGTCTCCCGCCGGTACACCGCGGCCGCGGTGGCGGCCTCCGTGGTCAGCGGCTTCTCGCACAGCACCGGCTTGGCGGCCTCGAGGCAGGCCAGGACCTGGGACTCGTGGGCGGTGCCGGGGCTGGCGATGACCACGGCGTCGACGTCGTCGACGGCGATCGCCGCGAGCGGGTCGGCGACCACCCGGGCGCCGATCGGGTCGGCCACGCGGTGGGCCTGCTCGTCGGAGAAGTCGCTGACCACGGTCACGCGGGCGCCCCGGGTGCGCCGGCTGAGGCTGTCGACGTGGAACGAGCCCATCTTGCCGACGCCGAGCACGGCGACGCGCAGTTCGTCCGTCATGGAGTCCTCCTCTCAGGCCGGCGTGCCGATGCGGACCGACGCGGTGCCGCAGGAGCCGAGGTAGGTGTGGGTGCGCTGCGCGATCGGCAGCGGTTGGTCCGGCGGGCAGGGGTACATGTCCTGCTCGACGATGGCGTAGACGTCGAGTCCCGCCTCCTCGACGGCCGCCAGCACCTCGGGCATCGACGGCACGCCGTAGGGCGGCTCGACCATGGCGCCGGCCTTGACCGCGTCCGGGAACGCCAGGTCCTCGGCCTCGACGCGGTCGATCACGGCCGGGTCGACCTGCTTGAGGTGCAGGTAGCCGATCCGCTCGGGGTACTTGCGGATGATCGCCACGTTGTCGCCGCGGTAGTACGACACGTGACCGGTGTCGAGGCAGAGGTTCACCCAGCGCGGGTCGGTCGACTCGACGAAGCGCTCGATCTCGGACTGGTAGCCGACGTGGGAGTCGGCGTGCGAGTGGAACTGCACCCGCAGGCCGTACTCCTCGAGCACACGGCGCCCGAGCTCGTCCATCCCGGTGGTGAGGCGGTCCCACCCGGCCGCGTCGAGGGTGGGCGACTCGAGGGGCGCTCCGGTCTTGTGGTCGCGCCACGGCTCGGGGATGACGACGAGGTGCTCGCCACCCACGGCCCGGGTCAGCGACGCGACCTCGGTGACCTGGTCCCACACGTGCTCGAAGCTGTCGGGCCTGTGCAGGTGCTCGAACACCGTGCCGGCGGACACGGTCAGGCCGTGGGCACGCAGGGTGTCGGCGAGCTCGGTCGGGTCGGTCGGCAGGTAACCGTAGGGCCCGAGCTCGATGACGTCGTAGCCGGCGGCGGCGACCTCGGCGAGGAAGCGGTCGGCCGGGGTCTGGTCGGGGTCGCTGGGGAACCAGACGCCCCACGAGTCGGGGGCGGAACCCACACGGATGGAGCTCACGAGGACACCTCTTCGCTGGGGTGGAGGAAGTTCTGCTGGGTGGACTTGGCGTCGTCGTAGGTCTTGCGGGCGCGCTGGGTCGACTCGAGGTGCGAGACCTCGGCGACCGGGACGTCCCACCACGAGCGGGAATCAGGGGCGGGCACCAGCGGGTCGGTCTCGACGTGGACGACGACGCTGGTCGTGGCGGCCTTGGCCTCGCGCAGGGCGGCGGCGAACTCGTCGGCGGTCCGGACGCGCAGGACCCGGACGCCGAGCGACTCCGCGTTCGCCGCGAGGTCGACGGGCAGCCGTTCGCCCTCCAGACGCCCGGAGTCCGACCGGTACCGGTAGCGGGTGCCGAACCGCTGCGAGCCGAGCTCCTCGCTCAGAGCGCCGATCGAGGCGTAGCCGTGGTTCTGCACGAGGACGGTGATGACCTTGACGCCCTCCTGGACCGCGGTCACCAGCTCGGTGGCCATCATCAGGTAGGAGCCGTCGCCGACCATGACGACGACGTCGCGGTCGGGACACGCCATCGCGACGCCGACACCGCCGGCCACCTCGTAGCCCATGCAGGAGTAGCCGTACTCGACGTGGTAGCCCTTCGGGTCCCGCGTCCGCCAGAGCTTGTGCAGGTCACCGGGCATGGACCCGGCCGCGCAGACCACGACGTCGCGCGGGTCGGTCAGCTCGTTGACCATCCCGATCACCGACGACTGGGTGAGCACGTCGTCCGACGGTCCCTCGGCGTACGCCCGGGCGACCGTGGCGTCCCACTCGGCGTCGAGCCGCTGGTACTCGGCCTCGAAGTCCGCGTCGACCCGGTGGTCCCTCAGGGCCGTGGTCAGCGCCTCGAGGGTCTCCCGCGCGTCGGCGACGACCCCGATCCCGGCGTGCTTCACCGCGTCCAGGCCCGCGACGTTGATGTTGACGAAGCGCACGTCCGGGTGCTGGAACGCCGTGCGGCTGGCGGTGGTGAAGTCGGAGTACCGCGTGCCGATGCCGATGACGACGTCGGCCTCGCGGGCGATCGCGTTGGCCGCGGTGGTGCCGGTCGACCCGATGGCGCCGAGGCACTGGGGGTGGTCGAAGGCGAGCGTCCCCTTCCCCGCCTGGCTCTGGCCGACGGGGATGCCGGTGGCCGCGCAGAACGCGGCGAGGGCCCCGGTCGCGCCGGAGTAGTGGACGCCCCCGCCGGCGACGACCAGCGGCCGGCGGGCCGACCGGATCGCCTCGGCGGCCCGCGCGAGCGCGGCCCGCTCGGGCAGCGGCCGCGCGACGTGCCACACCCGCTTCGCGAACAGCTCGACCGGCCAGTCGTGGGCCTGGGCCTGCACGTCCTGCGGGAAGCAGACCGTCACCGCGCCGGTCTCGGCCGGGTCGGTGAGCACCCGCATCGCCGAGAGCATCGCCGAGGGCAGCTGCTCGGGGCGCCAGACGCGGTCGAAGTAGCGCGATACGGGGCGGAAGCAGTCGTTGACGGTGACGTCGCCGGAGCCGGGCAGCTCGAGCTCCTGGAGCAGCGGCGACGCGGCGCGATCGGCAAAGGTGTCGGCCGGCAGCAGCAGCACCGGCAGCCGGTTGATCGTGGCCAGGGCGGCGCCGGTGACCATGTTGGTGGCACCCGGGCCGACGCTGGTGGACACGGCCCACGTCTGGAGGCGGTCCTTCATGCGGGTGTAGGCCGCGGCGGAGTGCACCATGGCTTGCTCGTTGCGCCCGAGGACGTAGGGCAGCAGCTCGGGCTCGGCGAGCTCGGCCTCGAGCAGCGCCTGCCCGATGCCGGCGACGTTGCCGTGGCCGAAGATGCCGAAGCAGCCGGCGAACAGCTTCTGCTCGACGGCGTCGCGCTCGGAGAACTGCGCGCCCAGGAAGCGCACGAGCGCCTGAGAGACGGTGAGGCGGACGGTGTCGCTCATGGGTGACCTGCCAGTCGCGGGTCGACCTCCTGGTCCGCCCACGTGGCGCGGACCCAGGCCTGGTCGGGGTGGTCGGTGATCTTCCAGGCGCGCTCGCCCGGGCCCGCCATGACGTTGAGGTAGTACATGTCGTGGCCCGGAGCGGCGGCGCACGGCCCGTGCCAGCCGTGCGGCACGAGCACGGTCTCGCGGTCGCGGACCTCGACGAGCACGTCGATGTCGCCCGCGTCCGAGGCGCTCGTGCGGTGGAAGCCGAGGCCGGGCTCGCCGTGTGGGCCGGGTGCGATCTCGTAGTAGTAGATCTCCTCGAGGGCCGACTCGGTCTCGGTCTCCTCGTCGTGCTTGTGGGCGGGGTAGCTCGACCAGTTCCCGCCCGGGGTGATGACCTCAACGGCGATGAGCGCGCCGGCCTCGAACACGCCAGCGGCGCCGAAGTTGCGCACCTGGCGGCTGCAGGAACCGGCGCCGCGGAGCTCCACCGGGACGTCGGCCTTCGCCACGTGGCGGAACGGCAGGACGGTGTCGGTCCGCGCACCGGTCAGCGCGACCCGGCAGCCGGCCTCGGACCGCAGCGTCGCGGTGCTGTGGATCGGGAGGTAGGCGACGTCGGTGGGGCCGGCGAAGACGTCGCGGCGGCCCTCCAGTCCGCACGCCTCGGCGCCCACCTCCACGTCGACGCCGCCGGTGAGCGGGACCACGATCATCTCCTCGCCGGCGGTGTCGAGACTGTGCTCGGCGCCGGCGGCGAGGCTGAGCACGCGCAGGCTCGAGTGGCTCCATCCGGCGACCTCGGGGGTGACCTCGAGGTCGTAGCCGTGGGTGGCGGCGCTCCCGGCCGGCAGGTGGAGCTCGGTGCGCAGGGCCGTGGTCACGACGCCACCCCCGCGCGCACCAGCGCGACGGCGGTGTCCACGGCGGCGGCGACGTCGCCGTCGGCGGGGTAGAGCAGCGCACGGCCGACGATGAGGCCGCGCACCGACGGCAGGGCCAGGGCGCGCTGCCACGAGGCGTAGGTGTCGTCCGGGGCGCCGGCGGGGTCGCCGCCCAGCAGCAGCGTCGGGAGGGTGGTCGCGTCCATGACGCGCTCCATCTCCTCCACCACGGGCAGCTTCATCCACGTGTAGGCGCTGGCCGTGCCGAGACCTTGGGCGATGTGGATCGACTTGACGACGGCCTCGGGCGAGAGGTCGTTGACGACCTTGCCCTCCACGCGGCGGGAGATGAAGGGCTCGACCATCGCGACGAGCTCGGCGCGGTTGAGACCGCTGACCGCGTCGGCGCAGGCCTGCAGGGTGGCGACGGTGCCCGGGTCGTCGAAGTCGATGCGGGTGAGCATCTTGGCGGCGTCGAAGCCGGCGTCGACGACGCCCTGCACGTCGTAGCCGGTCATCCGGTCGTCCATCTCGAAGCGCGCGCCGGCGAGGCCGCCGCGGTTCATCGACGCGACCACGACCTTGTCCTCCAGGGCCCCCATCAGCAGGAGGTCCTCGAGGATGTCGGCGGTGGCGAGCACGCCGTCCACGCCGGGACGCCCGAGCGCGGTGCGCAGCCGGTCGAGCAGCTCGGGACGGCTCGCCATCGCGTCGGCACGGCCGCGGGCGGAGAGCGCGCCACGCGCGGGGTGGTCCGCGGCGACGATCATCAGGCGGCCGTCGGCCGGCACGAAGGGGCGGCGGCGGCGGGTCGAGAGCAGCTTGCGCACCCGGCCGGGCTCGCGGGCACGGATGTCGGTGACGCCCTCGTAGGACGTGGCGAACTCGCTCACGAGGAGCCCTTCTCGAGGAGGTGGTCGATCTCGTCGGGGGTCGGCATGGCGGTGGAGCACTCAAGTCGGGAGGCGACGATCGCCCCGGCCGCGTTCGCGCGGTGCAGCACGGTCGCCAGCGGCCAGCCGGCGAGCAGGCCGTGGGCGAGCGAGCCGCCGAAGCTGTCGCCGGCACCGAGGCCGTTGAGCGGGGTCACCGGGATGGGCGGTGCTTCCACGCGCTCGCCGTCACGGGTCTTGCCGAGGACGCCGCGCGGGCCCTGCTTGACCACGGCGATCTGCACCCCGGCCTCGAGCAGGGCGTCCGCAGCGCGCTCGGGGTCGGTCTCCCCCACCGCGACCTCGCACTCCTCGCGGTTGCCGACCGCGACGGTGACCTGCCCGAGAACCTTCTGGACCTCGCCGGTGGCGGTGGCGGCGTCCGGCCAGAACATCGGGCGGTAGTCGAGATCGAGGACGGTGTGCTGCTTCTGCGCACGGGCGTCCAGCACGTCGTGGTGGGTCTGGCGGCTGGGCTCCTCGGACAGGCCGGTGACCGAGAGCCAGAGGAGGTCGGCGTCGCGGGCGGCGTCGAGGTCGACGTCGGCGGTGCGGACCTGCAGGTCGGGGGCGGTCGGGCGGCGGTAGAACCACAGCGGGAAGTCGTCCGGCGGGAAGATCTCGCAGAACGTCACCGGGGTGAGGTGGTGGGGGTCCGTGACCACGTGCGCGTCGTCGACCCCGAGCCGGCGGAGCTCACGGCGCACGTAGCGACCGAACGGGTCGTCGCCGACGCCGGTGATGATCGCCGAACGCCGACCCAGGCGGGCGGCCGCGACGGCGACGTTGGCCGTGGTGCCCCCGAGGAACTTGCCGAACGTCTCGACGTCCTCGAGGCCGACCCCTGTCTGCAACGGGTAGATGTCGACCCCGCTGCGCCCGAAGGTCAGGACCTCCGGCGCGCGGGGCGGCTGATCGGTGCTCATGGGGTGTCCTCGTCGACGGCTCGGCGGCGGGTAGCGGTGACGAGGACGTTAAGGAGCCACGAGGACCGACGTCAATACTTTGTCCAGACATAGAGTCATAGAGACCAACACGTCCACGTACCGCTACGGTGGACGCCATGACCGTCGCTTCGGGGCCCGTCGAGCTGGACGTCGACCTCGACCGCTCCAGTCCGGTGCCGCTGTACCACCAGCTCGCGATCGCCCTCGAGCAGGCGGTCCACGACGGCCGGCTGCGTCCCGGGGATCGGCTGGAGAACGAGCTGGCCATGACCACGCGGCTCGGCCTCGCCCGGCCCACCGCGCGCCAGGCCATCCAGGAGCTGGTCAAGAAGGGCATGCTCGTGCGCAAGCGCGGGGTGGGGACGCAGGTGGTCACCCCGCCGATCCGTCGCGCCGTGAAGTTGTCCAGCCTGCACGACGACCTGGCGCTCTCCGGACGGACGCCGTCGACGGCGCTGTTGGAGCGCGCCGGGGGCACCGCCGAGGAGCTCGGCGTCGACGACGCGGTGGACCTCACCGAACCGCTCACCCGCATCCGGCGACTGCGCATGGCCGACGGCGAGCCGCTGGCGATCATGACGAACTACCTGCCCGCCCGGTTCCGCCTCTCCGACGAGGACCTGGCCGAGCGCGGGCTCTACGCGGCGCTGCGCAGCCAGGGCGTCGTGTTCGCGATCGCCCACCAGACCATCGGCGCCCGGCTGGTGAGCACGGAGGAGGCGGAGCTGCTCGGCGAGGCCGAGCCCGCCGCGTGCGTGACAATGGAACGGCTCGTCTACGACGACACCGGCCGGTTCGTCGAGCTCGGCCGGCACATCTACCGTGCCTCCCACTACACGGTGCAGACCTCGCTCGTCGTGTGAGCCCGGGCCGCCGATCGATACGACAACGGAGCAGAGTGGGCGCGACGAACGACCGCGACGGGGCCAGCACGGAGCCCGACTGGGTGCGCCACGCCATCTGGTGGCACGTCTGCCCCCTCGGCTTCACCGGCGCCGAGCGTGCCCGCCCCGCCGACGAGCCCGTCGTCCACCGCCTCCCCCACCTCGAGCGGTGGCTCGACCACGCCCTCTCCCTGGGCGCCTCCGGGCTCGCCCTGGGCCCGGTCTTCGCGTCCGAGAGCCACGGCTACGACACCGTCGACCACTACCGCGTGGACCCGCGCCTCGGCGACGACGCCGACCTCGCAGCGCTGCTCGATGCCGCGTCTGCGCGCGGGATCCGGGTGCTCCTCGACGGCGTGTTCCACCACGTGGCGCGCAGCCACCCGGCCTTCCGCGCCGTGCTCGAGCAGGGCCCGACGGCACCGACCGCACGGTGGTTCCGGCTGCGCTGGCCTGTCCCGCCGCAGGAGTGGGTCCCGGGGATCGAGCCCGACTACGACGACTTCGAGGGCCACCACCACCTCGTCGCCCTCGACCACACCGAGCCGGCGGTGGTCGAGTACGTCGCCGACGTCATGAACCACTGGCTCGACCGCGGCGCTGCGGGTTGGCGACTCGACGCCGCCTACGCCGTCCCCACCGCCTTCTGGGCCGAGGTCAGCGACCGCGTCCGCGCCCGCCACCCCGATGCCTATCTCCTGGGCGAGGTCATCCACGGGGACTACGTACGCGCCGTGCGGGACGGGCACCTCGACACCATCACGCAGTACGAGCTCTGGAAGGCCGCCTGGAGCTCGCTCAACGACGAGAACTTCCACGAACTCGCCCACGCGCTCCGCCGTCACGACGCTCTGCTCGCCGACTTCGTGCCCTACACCTTCCTCGGCAACCACGACGTCACCCGCATCGCGAGCCGCCTCACCGACGACAGGCACCTCGCCCACGCCGTGGCGCTGCTCGCCACCGTCGGCGGGACCCCCGGCATCTACGCCGGCGACGAGCACGGGTACCGCGGCGTCAAGTACGACCGGGAGCACGGCGACGACGAGGTCCGCCCTGTCTTCCCCGACACCCCCGTGGACCTCTCCCCCGTCGGGCTACCCGTCTTCCACCTCCACCAGGAGCTCCTCGGGCTGCGCCGTCGCCTCCCCTGGCTGCACGCCGCCCGGACCGCCGTGCGGCACGTGACCGCGCGCCACCTCACCTACAGCTCGACGGGCGACGGACAGGAAATCCTCGTGGCCCTCTCCACCGACGACCAGCCCGCCGTCGTCCCGACACCCGGCGCCCGCGAGGTCCTGGCCGGCCAGGCTCGCCTCACAGAGCCCGGAACCCGCTCCTGCCACGCCGAGCTCGCACCACACGGCTGGGCCGTCCTCGGTACCTGATCGATCGCGACGCCATCGCCCGGGAGCAGCTCCCTCGCGACCTTAGTGAATCGCGGATGACAAAACCTTGAGGTGGTGTCCGTTTCGCGGCATCCTTCGATCGCCCCGTCAGAGCGGACGGGCTCGGCGAGGGGACGACACGTGTATCCAGGGGCCTTCAGCGCGACGACGCCCGACAAGGCGGCCGTGGTCATGTCCGACACCGGCGCGACGCTGACCTACGCGCAGCTCGAGGAGCGCTCGGTGCGCCTGTCGCGGGTGCTGTACGACTCGGGCCTGCGCCCGGGCGACGACGTGGCGCTGCTCGCCGAGAACGGCCTGCGCACCTACGAGGTCTTCTGGGCGGCCATGCGCAGCGGGCTCTACATCACCGCGGTGAACCACCACCTCAAGCCCGCAGAGGTCTCCTACATCGTGCGCGACTGCGGTGCGCGGGCCCTCATCGTCTCCACGGACCACGCCGAGACCGCCGTCGCGATCGTCGCCGACACCCCGGACGTGGCGCTCCGGCTCGCGTTCCCGGGCGCCGGCGCGGGTCCCGACCTCGCCGGTCACGACGACTACGACGCTGCTCTCGCCGGCGCGTCCGCCGAGCCCCTCGACGAGCAGCCCCGCGGCAAGGACATGCTCTACTCGTCGGGCACCACCGGTGTGCCCAAGGGAGTGAAGGCGCCGCTGCCCGGGGTGCCGGTCCAGCAGGGCGGCGAGCCCCTGCTGAACGTGTTCGGGCCGCTCTACGGCTTCGACGCCGACACCGTTTACCTCTGCCCCGCCCCGCTCTACCACGCGGCTCCCCTGCGGTTCGGCGGGCTGATCCACCAGGTCGGCGGCACCGTCGTGGTGATGCCGCGCTTCGAGCCCGTGGCCGCGCTCGCGGCGATCGAGCGGTTCGGGGTCACGCACAGCCAGTGGGTGCCGACGATGTTCGTGCGCATGCTCAAGCTCCCCGCCGCGCAGCGCACCGCGCACGACCTCTCCAGCCATCGGGTGGCGGTGCACGCGGCCGCGCCGTGCCCGGTGGAGGTCAAGCAGGCGATGATCGACTGGTGGGGGCCGATCCTGCAGGAGTACTACGCCGCCACCGAGGCCATCGGCATCACGGTCATCGACTCCGCCGCGTGGCAGCGCAAGCCGGGCTCGGTGGGCAAGGCCCTGCTCGGGGTGCTCCACGTGTGCGCCGAGGACGGGACCGAGCTCCCGACCGGCGAGGTGGGGCTCGTCTACTTCGAGCGCGAGGTGCTGCCCTTCGCCTACCACGGCGACCCCGAGAAGACGCGCCGCGCGCAGCACCCCGAGCACCCGAACTGGGGCACGACCGGAGACGTCGGCTACGTGGACGAGGAGGGCTACCTCTTCCTCACCGACCGGCAAGCCTTCATGATCATCTCAGGTGGGGTGAACATCTACCCGCAGGAGGTCGAGGACGCCCTGACCCTGCATCCCGCCGTCCTCGACCTCGCGGTGATCGGCATCCCTGACCCGGAGATGGGCGAGCAGGTCAAGGCCGTGGTGCGTCCGGCCGTGCCCGCCTCCCCCGACCTGGAGGCCGAACTGCTCGCCCACCTGCGCGAGCGCATCGCGCACTACAAGGTCCCCCGCAGCATCGACTTCGTCGACGACCTGCCACGCACGGAGACGGGCAAGCTGCAGAAGCACAAGCTGCGCGAGCGCTACCTCGGTCGTCAGCCCGCGTAGAGGTCGGCGTGCTGCGCCCGCAGCCGGTACTTGAGGACCTTGCCCCCGACCGTCTCGGGGAGCTCGTCGGCGAAGACGACGGCCTTCGGGGTCTCGTAGCCCCCGAGGCGGGTGCGGCAATGCGCGACGAGGTCGTCCTCGGTGACCTCCGCGCCGTCCGCCGGCACGACCACCGCGGTCACGGCCTCGCCCCAGCGCTCGTGCGGGAGGCCGATCACGGCCGCCCGCGCGACGCCCGGGTGCTCGTAGAGGACGGCCTCGACGCGCAGGCTGGAGACGTTCTCGCCGCCGGTCTTGACGATGTCCTTGATCCGGTCGACGGCGATGCGCAGGCCGTCCTCGTCGACGGCGGCGCTGTCCCCGGAGTGGAACCACCCGCCGCGGAAGGCCTCCCGGGTGGCGTCCTCGTTCTTGTAGTAGCCGGCGGTCATGATCGGGCTGCGGTACACCGCCTCCCCGGCGACACCGGGCTGGTCCCGGAGCGACACCCCGACCTCGTCGACGACGTCGGAGGCCAGCAGGGGGCTCGGCAGGCCCACGTAGTTGGTCGCCGGCGCGGTCCGCTCGTGGGTCTCGGGCCACTTGAACGGCCAGAAGCGGTGGCAGGCGATGGCTTCGGTCTGGCCAAAGATGCCCAGCACGACCAGATCCTCGCCGGCCTGGTCCAGCAGCGTCCGGTAGGTCCGGGGCGCGAGCGCGCCCCAGCCGTAGACGAGCACCCCGAGGCTGCTCACGTCGTGCCCGGCGGTCTCGACCTCCCCGACCAGCGCGGTCACGAACTGCGGGGATCCGGCCCAGAGAGCCGTCACCCGGTCCTCGGCCACCATCGCCGCGACCTGGTCCGGCACGGGACGGCGTCCGAGGACCAACGACCCTCCGGAGAGGAGCGCGGAGAGCGTGAAGATCAGGTCGCCGACGTGGTAGATGACCGGGAGGAACGTGCCGACGCGGAGGTCGCCCTCGAGACGGACCCCACGGCTCAGCGACAGCGCGAAGTTCATCGCGGCCAGGTAGCTGGAGGCATGGGACGTCAGCACGCCCTTGGGCATCGCGGTCGTGCCCGAGGTGAACAGCATTTCCCAGATGTCGTCGCCGTGGATCTCGACGTCCGGCTCATCGGTCGGCCGGTCCGCGACGAAGTCGGTGAACGACGGGCTACCGGCGACGGGGCCGCCGCCGATCGTGATGGTGGCGCCGACCGGGAGTGCGGCTCGCGTGAACGCCGCCTCCGCCCGGGGCCAGGTCTCGGCGTCCACGACCGCGAACGACGGCTCGGCGTGCCCGATGAGGTACGCGACGACGTCCTCGGCGAGGTTGGGGTTGAGCGGCATCGCCACCATGCCCGCCTTGGCGATGCCGATCTTGGTCAGGTACGCCTCCACCGAGTTCTCGCAGAACAGCAGCACCCGGTCGCCCGGGGCGAGACCCGCGGCTCGCAGGGCGTTCGCCACCTGGTTCGCGACCCGGTCAGCGTCGCGGTAGGTCAGCGACCGGAAGCGCTCGTCGGCGACGGCACCCGGCCGGCCGACGAGTGCCACCTTGTCGGGGTAGCTCCAGGTCAGGCGTTCGAAGACGTCGCCGACGGAGGTGCGTTCCCACCGCGCCACGGCCCGGCGGCCGCGCAGGGTCGTGACGTCGAACGTGGCGTTGTCGGTGTCCACGCGGGCCTCCCTGCCCTCGGGTGCGACCCGGAGCATCCCCAGCGACGCAGCGCCGGCGCAAGGAGTGGGTCAGCGGCCGTTCACTGAGAGAGGCGGTCGCTCAGCCCGAGGCACCGTCGGCCCATGTCCTCGAGCAGCTCGGTGAGCCGTTCGGCCGGGAGACCGCTGTGGTGGAACAGCACAGCCTGGGTGGTGCCGAGCGCGGCGTGCACCACGACGCGCAGCTCGGCGTCGGAGAGTTCCGGGCGCAGCGGCGCGAGCGCGATCACCCACTCCTCGATGTAGTGGCGCTGTGCGCGGCGCAGGCGACGCAGGTCCTCCTCGGGGAGGTGGTGTGCCTCGCGGTAGTACACCTGCAGCAGCCGCCGGTCCTCGATCGCGAAGCGCACGTGGGTCGCGACGAGGCGCTCGAGGGCCTCGCGGTCGTCGTGCACCTCGGCGACGACGGCGGCGGCCGACCGCTCCATCTCGTCCATGAGCCGCTCCAGCAGCGCCGAGAGCAGCGCGGACTTGCTGTCGAAGTGCCGGTAGATCCCGGAGCCGACGATGCCGGCCGCTGCGCCGATGTCGGCCATGCCGACCGCGTGGTAGCCGTGGCGGGCAACGAGGTCGGCGGCCGCGGCCAGGATGCGGTCCTTGCGGGCCGGGTCCCGCCGACGACGCGGCCGGACGGCTGTCCCCGGTCCGTCACCGCCGATCTCGGTCAACGCGACCGGCTCTTCGACCGTCGCTCCGTCGGGCGGCGCTGCCGCGTCCGCCGCTCGTGCTGCTCTCACGCCTCGTCCTCTCCGGCGCTGTGCAGGTCCTGACCAAGTCGACCGTCCGCAGACTAGCGGCTCCGGTGCCGTGGCGACCCCGCCACGCCTCTGGTCAGGTGGCCGGAGAGGCGCTACCGTCGCCGGTGAGTGAACGACGGATCACAACGCGCAGGGGTCAGTGTGGACTTCGTGGAGACCGACGAGCACCGTGATCTCCGAGCCGCGGTCGGACGGATCACCGCCCCCTTCGGCGGCGACTACTACGTCGACCACGCACGACGCGGCGAGGAGTGCACCGAGCTGTGGGAAGCGCTCGGCGACGCCGGCTACATCGGGGTGTCGGTCCCGGAGGCGTACGACGGCGGAGGTGGCGGGCTCGTCGAGCTCGCCATCGTCTGCGAGGAGACCGCCGCCCAGGGCGCCCCGATGCTCCTGCTGCTCGTGACGCACGCGATCTCGGCCGCCGTGATCGCCGAGTACGGCACCGAGGAGCAGCGCAAGGAGTGGCTCCCCGGCCTCGCGGGCGGCCGGGAGAAGGTGGTCTTCGCGATCACCGAGCCCGGGGCCGGCTCCAACACCCACCAGCTCGTCACCACGGCTGTCCGCGAGGGCGACGAATGGGTAATCCGCGGCGAGAAGTACTACATCTCCGGCGTCGACGAGGCCGAGGCACTCCTGCTCGTCGCCCGCACCGGTCGCGATCCCTCGGGCAACGCCCAGCTCTCGCTGTTCATCGTCCCGACTGATGCTCCCGGGCTGCAGCAGGTCCCGCTGCCGGTCGACGTGATGCTGCCGGAGAAGCAGTTCACGCTGCGCTTCGACGATGTCCGCGTCCCCGCCTCGGCGCTGGTCGGGGACGAGGGGCAGGGCTTCCGCCAGGTCTTCCACGGGCTCAACCCCGAGCGCATCACCGGCGCCGCCCTCTGCGTCGGCATCGCGCGCTACGCCCTCGCGAAGGCAGCCCGCTACGCCAACGAACGCGAGGTCTGGGGCCGCCCGATCGGCGCGCACCAGGGCGTGGCGCACCCGCTCGCCAAGGCACGGATCGAGACCGAGCTGGCGGCACTGATGACGCGCAAGGCCGCGTGGCTGCACGACCAGGGGCTCCCCGCGGGCGAGGAGTCCAACATGGCGAAGTACGCCGCGGCCGAGGCCGCCATCGCCGCCGTCGACGCCGCGATGCAGACCCACGGCGGCAACGGGGTGTCCCAGGAGTTCGGGCTCCTCCCGTACTGGGGCCTCGCCCGCCTGCTCCGGATCGCTCCCGTGAACCGGGAGATGATCCTCAACCACGTCGCCCAGCACGGCCTGGGCCTGCCCCGGTCCTACTGAGAGGAGCGGCGATGGAGCTGCAGCGCAACCTGGCCCAGCGGATCAACGTGGGGGACGCCCTCACCCGCTCGGCCGCCGCCCGTCCCGACCACCTCGCGCTCGTCGACTCCGGGGCGAGCGGAGCGACGGGAGAGACCACCGAGAAGCGGCTGACCTACGCGCAGTTCGACGCGTGGGTGAACCGCCTGGCCCACGGGTTGCTCGCCCGCGGCTACGCCGTCGGCGACGCGCTCGCCCTCGCCAGCGGGAACAGCGCCGAGTTCCTGGCGGTCTACTACGCGTGCGCCAAGACGGGCGTGGTCTGCGTCCCGATCAACCTCGGCTGGCGGCCCGACGAGGTGGCCTACGTGCTGCGGCACTCGCAGGCCCGCGGCCTCGTGGTCGAGAGCCAGCTGGCCGCGACGATGGCCGAGGCCACGGCCCAGGTCCCGACCGTCACCGACGTCGTCGTCGCTCCGGGCACCGGCACCGTCGAGCCGGGTGCGATCACCCTCGACGACCTGACCGTGGACGACCACTCCCCGCCCGAAGTCGCGATCGACGACCGCGCCCCGCTCTCGTACCTCTACACCTCGGGCACCACGTCGTTCCCCAAGGGCGTCGTCGGGACCCACCTCGCGATCCACCTGGAGTCGATGTCCGCCGCCCTGGATTCGAGCTGGCGAGCCGACGACAGGTTCATCGCGATGATGCCGATGTTCCACACCGCGCAGCTCAACGCGTTCTGCACGCCGGCCGTCATCGTCGGCGCGACCATCCACGTGCAGCGCGGGTTCGACCCGGCGCGGTTCCTCGACACGATCGAACGCGAACGCATCACCCAGGTGTTCGGACTGCCCATGATGTACCGGGCCGCGCTGGAGCACCTCGACTTCGACCAGCGCGACCTGGGATCGCTGCGCCGCGCGGTGTACGCGATGGCGCCGATGCCCGAGGCGCAGATCAAGGCCTGCCTCGACGGCTTCGGGTGCGACTTCGCGCTGCTCTTCGGCCAGACCGAGATGTCCCCGATCACCACGCTCTTCCGCCCCGAGCACCAGCTCTCCCATGTCGGGGCGGTGGGCACACCGCTCACGGGGGTGCAGGTCGGGATCATGAGCCCGGACGGAGAGCTGCTGCCGGCCGGCGAGCAGGGGGAGATCGTCTACCGGGGCCCGTCGACGATGCAGGAGTACCTCCACGACGAGACGGCCACCGAGACCGCCTTCGCGCACGGGTGGTTCCACTCCGGCGACGTCGGGTTCTTCGGCGAGGACGGCGTGCTCTGGTTCGCCGACCGCCGCAAGGACGTCATCAAGACCGGCGGGGAGAACGTCGCCTCCATCGAGGTCGAGCGCGCCGTGTACGACGCCGAGCCGGGTGTCGCCGAGGTCGTCGTGGTCGGGCTCCCCCACGCCCGGTGGAGCGAGGCCATCACCGCGGTCGTCGTCCCGAAGCCCGGCGCGACCGTCGATCCCGAGGCGCTGGTGCGGGCGCTCAAGGACCGCCTCGACGGCTACAAGGTCCCGAAGGCCGTCATCGTCACCGACGGGCTGCCGAAGACCTCCACCGGGAAGATCCAGAAGAACGTCGTCCGGGACCTCCACACCGACCACTACGGAGGCCGCTGACGATGGCCGTCCTGAAGTCCCTGCTCGACACCTCCTCCGAGTCCTACGTCAGCAACCGCAAGACCCAGCTGGAGCTCGCCGCGACCCTCGACGAGCAGCTCGAGCTCGTCGTCGCCGGCGGTGGGGAGCGGTACATGCAGCGCCACCGCGACCGGGGGAAGCTCCCGGTGCGCGAGCGGCTCGCGCTGCTGCTCGACCCCGACTCCCCCTTCCTCGAGCTCTCGCCCCTCGCGGCCTGGGGCACCGACTTCACCGTCGGCGCCTCGGTGCTCACCGGGATCGGCGTGGTCGCCGGAGTCGAGTGCCTCGTCATCGGCCACGACCCGACGGTGCGCGGCGGGGCGATGAACCCCTACTCGCTGCGCAAGACGCTGCGGGCTCTCGAGATCGCCCGGACCAACCGCCTGCCGGTGATCAACCTCGTCGAGTCCGGCGGCGCGGACCTGCCCACCCAGGCCGATCTGTTCGTCCCCGCCGGCCGAATCTTCCACGAGCTCACCGAGCTCTCCTCGATGGCGATCCCGACGATCGCGCTGGTGTTCGGCAACTCCACCGCGGGCGGCGCGTACGTCCCGGGGATGTGCGACTACGCCGTGCTCGTCGACCGTCAGGCCAAGGTGTTCCTCGGAGGGCCACCGCTGGTGAAGATGGCGACCGGGGAGACCGCCGACGACGAGTCCCTCGGCGGTGCCGAGATGCACTCCCGGGTCTCGGGACTCTCGGACTACTTCGCGGCCGACGAACGCGACGCCATCCGGCTCGGGCGCGAGATCGTGTCGCGGTTCCACTGGCGCAAGCTCGGCCCGCCGCCGTCACCGCACGCCCCGCCACCCCGGTACGACCCCGAGGAGATCCTCGGCATCCTCCCGCCGGACCCGAAGGTCCCGTTCGACCCACGCGAGGTCCTGGCGCGCACCGTCGACGGCTCGGAGTTCGACGAGTACAAGCCGCTCTACGGCACCTCGATCGTCACCGGGTGGGCGAACATCCACGGCTTTCCCGTCGGGATCCTCGCCAACCACCGCGGGGTCCTGTTCAGCGAGGAGGCCAAGAAGGCCAGCGAGTTCATCCTGCTCGCCAACCAGACCGACACCCCGCTGGTCTTCCTGCAGAACACCACCGGCTACATGGTCGGCACCGACTACGAGCAGGGCGGGATCATCAAGGACGGCGCCAAGATGATCAACGCGGTGACCAACAGCGGGGTCCCGCACCTGACCATCAACATGGCGTCCTCGTTCGGCGCCGGCAACTACGGGATGTCCGGCCGCGCCTACGACCCGCGGCTCATGTTCGCCTGGCCCGGCGCGAAGCTCGCCGTCATGGGCGCGGCGCAGCTCGCCGGCGTGATGTCGATCGTCGGGCGGGCGTCGGCGGAATCGCAGGGCAAGTCCTTCGACGAGGAGGCGGACGCCGAGCGCACCCGCACGATCGAGGCGCAGATCGAGGCGGAGTCGCACAGCTTCTACATCTCGGGGCGGCTCTACGACGACGGCATCGTCGACCCCCGCGACACCCGCTCCGTGCTCGGCATGTCGCTCTCGGCCGTGCACTCGAACACCGTCGCCGGCCGCCGTGGCTTCGGCGTCTTCCGGATGTGACCACCCCATGACCCAGAGACACAGCATCGAGAAGCTCCTGGTCGCCAACCGCGGCGAGATCGCGGCCCGCGTGATGCGCACCGCGCACGCGCTCGGCATCGGCACCGTCGCGGTGTACTCCGATCCCGACGCCGACGCGCCGTTCGTCGCCCTCGCCGACGAGGCGGTGCGCCTGCCCGGCGCGACGCCGACGGAGACGTACCTGCGGGGCGACCTCGTCATCGCCGCCGCGCGGGCGACGGGCGCCGACGCCGTGCACCCCGGCTACGGGTTCCTCTCCGAGAACGCCGGCTTCGCCCGCGACTGCGTCGCCGCCGGGATCACGTTCGTCGGACCCACCCCGGACGCCATCGCCTCGATGGGGTCGAAGCTCGAGGCCAAGGCGCTCATGGAGGCCGCCGGCGTGCCGGTGCTGCCCGGCGCGACCGTGACCGACGAGACCGACCTCGGTGCCGTGGCCGAGAAGATCGGCTTCCCGGTGCTGGTCAAGGCCGCCTTCGGCGGCGGCGGGCGCGGGATGCGGATCGTGCGGGCCGCCGCCGACCTCGCCGACGCCGTCGACGGGGCCCGCCGCGAGGCCGCGTCGGCGTTCGGCGACGGCACGGTGTTCCTCGAGCGGTTCGTGGAGGACCCGCGCCACGTCGAGGTGCAGATCGTCGGCGACGCGCAGGGCGAGGTGGTCCACCTCTTCGAGCGCGAGTGCTCGATCCAGCGCCGCTACCAGAAGATCGTGGAGGAGAGCCCCTCCCCGGCGGTCGACGAGACGTTGCGCGCCGAGCTCGGCGCTGCCGCTGTCGCCGCGGGCAAGGCCATCGGCTACACCGGCGCCGGCACCGTCGAGTTCGTCCTGGACCAGGCCGGTGCGTTCTTCTTCCTCGAGGTCAACACCCGCCTCCAGGTCGAGCACCCGGTGACGGAGCTGGTGACCGGGCTCGACCTGGTGGCGCTGCAGCTGCGGGTCGCCGAGGGGCACCCGCTGCCGGCCGACGTGACGGGCGCGCGGATCGACGGGCACGCGATCGAGGTCCGGCTCTACGCCGAGGACGTGGCCGCGGGCTACCTCCCCGCGACGGGCACGCTGCACCGCTTCGCGATCCCTGCCCTGGCCGGCGTGCGCGTCGACGCCGGCGTCACCGACGGCTCCGTCGTGAGCCCGCACTACGACCCGATGCTCGCCAAGGTCATCGCCCACGGGGCCACCCGCGCCGAGGCAGCCCGCGTCCTCGCCCGGGCGCTGGCACGCGCCGGCATCCACGGCGTGACCACCAACCGTGACCTGCTCGTCGGCATCCTGCGTGACGAGGAGTTCCTCGCCGGCCGCACCGACACCGGGTATCTGCCCCGCCACCCCGAGCTGGTCCGGCCCGACGTCTCCGCGGGCGAGCGGGTCCGCGCAGCCGCGGCCGCGATCGCGTTCCAGGCAGAGCACCGCCGCGAGGCCCCCGTGCTCGGCGGGTTGCCGTCGGGGTGGCGCAACGTGGGTGGACCCCCACAGATCGTCGGCTTCGAGGTCGGCGAGCGCACGCTGGAGGTCGCCTACGCGTTCCGGCGCTCCGGGCTGGAGGTCGCGGTCGACGGCGAGCCGCTCGCCGTCGACCTGGTCGCGGCATCGCCGGACGCGGTGACGCTGCTGGTCGACGGGGTGCGGCGCGACTACCGGGTGCACCGCGCCGACGGCGCAACCTTCGTCGACGGGCCCGACGGCTCCAGCGCGTTCTGCGACGTGCCCCGCTTCGCCGACCCGAACGCCGTCGCGCACGCCGGGTCGCTGCTCGCCCCCATGCCCGGGACGGTGCTGCGGGTCCTCGCCGCGACCGGCGACGACGTGACCGCAGGTGCTGCCCTGGTCGTGCTCGAGGCGATGAAGATGGAGCACACGGTCGCCGCGCCCGTCGACGGCGTCGTCACCGAACTGCACGTCTCGCCCGGCGACCAGGTCGAGACCCGCCAGGTCCTCGCCGTCGTGGAGGAGCCGGCGTGACCGGCGTCGTCGACGAGGCGACCGGGACGACTGTGGACGCGCTGTTCCGCCGCGCGTTCCGGGTCTTCGCCGAGCGCGTCGCCGTCACCTCGGACCAGCCGGGCGAGGCGCCGTGGACCTACCGGGAGCTGGGCGAGCGCACCGACCGGCTCGCGGCGGGGCTGCACGCCACCGGGCTGCGGCGGGGCGACCGGCTGGCCGTGCTCTCGGAGACCCGGCCGGAGTACGTCGAGCTCTACACCGCGGCCGCGCGCCTCGGCGTCGCGCTCATCACCCTCAACGTGCGCCTGCACCCCGACGAGCTCGCGGAGATCGTCACGAGCGCGGCGCCCGCCGCCCTGGTCACCTCGGGGACGTTCGCGCCGAGCGCCCAGGCCGTCCGCGGCCGCGCGGCGTCGGTCGCGGCCTGGTACTGCCTGGACAGCACCCCCGGCTTCACCGAGCTGCCCCGACCCGACGGACCAGTCCCGGGACCGGCCGCCCGGCCCGACGATCTCCACGTCGTGCTCTACACCTCGGGCACCACGGGTCCACCCAAGGGCGCGATGATCACTCAGCAGGCCGCGGCGGTCCGCGGCCTCCGGCTGGCGCAGTGGTTCGGGCTGACCCCCGACGACGGGTTCATCGGCTGGCTCCCGATGTTCCACTGCGCGGGCGACGAATCGCTCTACGGGACGCTGCTGACCGGTGGGCGATTCGCCTGCCTGCGCCGGGCGGACCCCATCCACATCCTCGACCTCGTCGAACGGGACCGGCTGAGCTGGACGCTGCTGCTCCCGGGCGTGATCACCGACGTGCTCGCCGAGCCCGTCGGCGAGCGGGACCTGAGCTCGTTCCGGTTCGCGATCGGCTACGCGAACATGATGCCGACGGTGGTTGAGAAGCTCACGGCCAAGTACGGCATCCGCTTCTGCGACGCCTTCGGCCAGACCGAGACCAGCTACGTCCTCGCCCACGGGTTCTCCGGTCCCGGCGAGACGCCGCACCTGCACAAGACCCCGACCCCCCTGGTGGACCTCCGGATCGTCGACCCGGAAATGACCGACGTCGAGGACGGGACGCCGGGCGAGTGCGTCGTGCGCGGGCCCGGCCTGATGGCGGGCTACCTGGACGACCCGAAGGCCACCGACGAGGCGTTCCGCGGCGGCTGGCTGCACACGGGCGACGTCCTGCGGCGGAACGAGGACGGCACGCTCTCCTTCGTCGACCGCGTCAAGTACCTGATCAAGACGGGCGGGGAGAACGTCTACCCGGCCGAGGTCGAGCACGCGATCAGCGGGCTCCACGGGGTGCAGGAGGTCTGCGCGTACGGCGTCCCGGACGAGCGGTGGGGCGAGACGGTGAAGGTCGCGGTCGTGCGCGCACCCGATGGCGGCGTCACCGCGGAGGAGATCGTGGCCCGGTGCCGGGAGCGGCTCGCCGGCTACAAGTGCCCCCGCTACGTGCAGTTCCTCGACGCTGCCGACCTGCCCCGCAGCACCACCGGCAAGCTGCAGCGCCACGTCCTCGCCGCCCGCGGTGCCGAGCCCTCGGAGCGGGTGCGGTGAGCGGCGCGGGTGAGATCGCCATCTCGGACCGCGGGCCGGTGCGGATCCTCGCGCTCGACCGGCCGTCGCGGCGCAACGCCATGAGCACCGCCACCGCCGAGGCCCTGGAGCTCGCGCTGCGCGCGGCGGCCGACGACGACGGCGTCCGGGCCGTCGTCCTCACCGGGGTCGGCGGGCACTTCTCGGCCGGCGGGGACGCCGAGGCGATCCTCGAGCACATCGCCGGCGACGACCCGGGGCTGCTCGCCCTGCTGCGGGCGTTCCACCGGCTCGTGGTCGAGATCTGGGAGTCCCCGTTGCCCGTGGTCGCCGCGGTGTCCGGCATCGCCTACGGCGGTGGACTGAACCTGGCACTGGCCTGCGACCTCGTCGTCATGAGCGAGGACGCACGGCTTTGCGAGATCTTCGTGCGTCGCGGCGTCGTCCCCGACGTCGGCGGGGCCTGGCTGCTCCCCCGGCTCGTCGGCATGCAGCGGGCCAAGGAGCTCATGCTCCTCGCGCCGGAGATCGACGCCCGCCACGCCGAGCGACTGGGCCTGGCCAACGCCGTCGAACCCGACGCCGACGCGGCGCTGGAGCGCGCCGTAGCGCTCGCCGAGCAGCTCGCCGCGCTCCCGCCCTACACCGTCGCGCTGTCGAAGAAGCTGATCAACCACTCCAGCGGCGACGACCTCCGTGGCTCGCTGGAACGTGAAGCCGTCACACAGTCCGCCGCCCTGCGCTCCCGTGCCGCGGGCGAGCAGTTCGAGGCCTTCCGGAAGGGAGCCCGGGGATGACCACGACCGAGGTCGTGACCTACGAGGTCGTCGACGGCGTCGCCTGGATGACGATCAACCGCCCGGACGCGCGGAACGCGCTCCGCAAGGACGTCCGGGACGGGCTGTGGGAGGGCACGCGACGGTTCGTCGCCGACGACACCGCGGCGGTCCTCGTCCTCACCGGCGCCGGCGAGAAGGCGTTCTGCGCGGGCGGCGACCTCAAGGAGATGGCCGACACCGCGCTGGAGATCCCGCCGCCGGACTTCCTGCCGCAGTTCGGCCGCAACATCGACGTGCCCAAGCCGACCATCGCCGCGGTCAACGGCGTCGCCTACGCCGGCGGCTTCCTGCTCGCCCAGCAGTGCGACCTCGTGGTGGCCGCCGAGCACGCCCGCTTCGCGGTGTCCGAGGTCAAGGTCGGGCGAGGTTCGCCGTGGGCGGCACCGCTGTCGTGGCTCGTCCCGCCGCGGGTGGCGCTGGAGATCCTGCTGACCGGCGATCCCCTCGACGCGACCCGGGCCTGCGAGGTCGGGCTGGTCAACCACGTGGTCCCGGCGGACGACCTGCGCACCCGCACGCAGGAACTGGCACGGACGATCGCGGCGAACGCCCCGCTCTCGGTCCGGGCCGGCAAGCAGACGGCGTACCTCTCGGCGCAGCACTCGCTGGCGGAGGCCTACGAACGGGCCGAGGAAATCTGGGCACCGGTGTACCGGTCAGCCGACGCCCAGGAGGGCCCCGCGGCGTTCCGCGACAAGCGCACACCGGTCTGGACGGGGAGGTAGCACCATGCCGGTGTCCATGGCGGCGCTGTGCGACGACCTGGCGGCCGAGTCCGCTGAGCTGCGTGGAGTCCTCGCCGGGCTGGACGAGCTGGGGTGGCAGCAGCAGACCCCGGCCGCGGGATGGACGATCGCCGACCAGGTCTCCCACCTGGCCTACTTCGACGACGTCGCGCTGCGCTCCGCGACCGACCCGGACGCGTTCGCCGCCGAGAAGGAGCGGATGGACGCCGAGGGCGGGGTCGACCCGGACACGATCGCAGCCCGCTTCCGTGACCTGGGCGGTGCCGAGCTGCTGGCGTGGTTAGACGACGCGCGAGGCCGGCTGATCGCGGCGTTCCGGGAGCTCGACCCGTCGGCCCGGGTGCCGTGGTTCGGGCCGGCGATGAGCGCGGCGTCGTCGTTGACCGCCCGGATCATGGAGACGTGGGCGCACGCTCAGGACGTCTACGACACGGTCGGCGTCGCCCACGAGCCCTCCGGCCGGATTCGCCATGTCGCGCACATCGGCGTCGGCGCGCGGGCGTTCAGCTACGCCGCCCACGGCCGCCCGGCGTCCTCGGTGCCGGTGCGGGTCGAGCTCGCGGGGCCGGACGGGTCGATGTGGACCTGGGGTCCCGACGACGCCGCCGACCGCATCACCGGGCCCGCGCTCGACTTCGCGCTGCTCATCACCCAGCGCCGGCACCGTGACGACCTCGCGCTCGAGGTCGTCGGTGAGGCCGCGCAGGAGTGGGTGGAGATCGGCCAGGCGTTTGCGGGCGAGGCCGGCACCGGCCGCGCACCGCTCGGCAAGGAAGAGGTCCGGTGACGCGCGACGTGCGGATCGGGAACATCTCCGGCTTCTACGGCGACCGGATGAACGCCGCCCGCGAGATGCTCGACGGCGGACCGGTCGACGTGTTGTGCGGGGACTACCTCGCCGAGCTGACGATGCTCATCCTCGCGAAGGCGCAGGCCAAGGACCCCGACGCCGGGTACGCCAAGACCTTCCTGAGCCAGATGCGCGACGTCCTCGCCGACTGCGTCGCCCGCGGCGTCAAGGTCGTCGCCAACGCCGGCGGGCTCAACCCCGCCGGACTCACGGCCGCTCTCGAAGAGCTCGGCACCGGCGCGCGGATCGCGTACGTCGAGGGTGACGACCTGCGCGGCTCGCTCGACGCCATCACCCCGCCGGTCACCGGCAAGCCCGTCTCCGCCAACGCCTACCTCGGCGGGTGGGGCATCGCCGAGGCGCTGGCCGCGGGCGCCGACGTCGTGGTCACTGGGCGGGTCACCGACGCATCGCTCGTCGTCGGCCCGGCGGCGTGGTGGCACGGGTGGGGCCGCGAGGACTTCGATGCGCTCGCGGGCGCCGTCGCCGCGGGCCACGTCATCGAGTGCGGACCGCAGGCCACTGGCGGGAACTACTCCTTCCTCGACGAGATCACCGACCGTCGCTACCCGGGCTTCCCGATCGCCGAGATCGCGGCCGACGGCTCGTCGGTGATCACCAAGCACCCGGGGACGGGGGGCCTCGTCTCGGTCGGCACCGTGACCGCGCAGCTGCTGTACGAGATCGCGTCCCCGGCCTACCTCGGCCCGGACTGCACGACCCACTTCGACACCATCGCGCTGACCGACGACGGGGAGCACCGGGTCCGCATCTCCGGCGTGCGCGGCAGCCCTCCCCCGCCCACGCTCAAGGTCGCGCTCAACGACGCCGGGGGCTACCGCAACACCATGACCCTGGTGCTGACCGGGCTCGACCTCGAGGCGAAGGCGGCGTACGCCGAACAGCTGCTGTTCGAGGTGCTCGGCGGCCGCGACCGCTTCGCCGAGGTCGACGTGCGGCTGCTGCGCTTCGACCACCCCGACGCCCCAGCCAACGACCAGGCCACCGCCCACCTGCGGGTGACGGTGAAGGACCCCGACCCGCGCGTGGTCGGCCGGTCGTTCTCGAACGCGACGATGGAGCTCGCCCTCGGTGGCTACGCCGGCTTCCACACCACGACACCGCCGACCACCGAGTCCGCCTTCGGCGTGTACCGGCCGGCCGTCGTGCCGCGCGAGGCCGTTATCCACACCGTCGTCCTGCCCGACGGCGAGCGCCGCGTGGTGGCCGACCCGCCGGATGTCAGCGACGTGGCTCCGCAGACACTCAACGTCCGCAACGGCACTTCGCTGACGCTGTCCGGCGGACGGACGACGCGCGCGCCGCTCGGCACCGTCGCCGGCGCACGCTCGGGCGACAAGGGCGGCGACGCCAACATCGGGCTGTGGACGCGCAGCGACGACGCCTACGCGTGGCTGCGCGGATACCTCACCGCCGACCGGGTTCGCGGCCTGCTCGGACCCGAGGCGACCGACCTCGCCATCGAGGTCCACGAGCTGCCCAATCTGCGCGCCCTCAACGTCGTGGTCCACGGCCTCCTGGGCGACGGCGTGGCCTCGTCGACACGGCCCGACCCCCAGGCGAAGGGCCTCGGCGAGTACCTCCGAAGCCGCGTCGTCGACGTGCCCGAAGCACTGATCAGCGCGTAGGACGAGAGGGAACCGTCTCCCTCCGTCGGCCTGAGGCCGTCGACGAGGATCCATCGCCAGATCCCACCCGCGTGGAGCAGTCGACTCCTACGATCTCCGCGCGTGCTCGATCACGACGACGCGAGGAGGCGGCGTGGCCGACCCGGTCCCGGAGGAGCGGTCGAGGGAGCACGAGGTGCCGCCGTCGCTGCCCCTCAGCCCCGTGGACGAGATGATCCTGCACCTGCAGGAGGCCCGGTCGCCGTGGAACGTGCAGGTCGAGCTGGGCGTCGACGGGCGGGTCGACGAGGCGGCGCTGCACCGGGCGGTCGTGGCCTGCACCCGCCGGCACCCGATGGCGCGGGCACGGCTCGCGCCGTGGCGGCGGTCCGACCGCGGGTACGCCTGGCGGTTCACCGACGAGGCCGACGTGTGCCCGGTGCGCCTCGTCCGCTGCCCCGATGACGACGCGCTGCGCCGCGACCTGCACGGCGAGCAGATCGCGCTGGACACGTCGCCGGGCTTCCGCGTCGTGCTGGCGCGGGGACCCGAGCGCGACACGGTGCTGCTCTCGGCCAACCACGTCGTGGCCGACGGGGTGGGGACGCTGCGGCTGATGACGTCGATCGCGCGCGCCTACCGCGGCGTGGACGACCCGCTCGACCCGACGCCGCTCCCTGTGGCCCGCGACCTTGAGGGGCTGCTGGCGCCGGACGACCGCGGCGAGCGCCGCGCGCGCCGGTGGGAGCCCGTGCGCCGGGTGCGCGAGGCGCTGGACCCCCCGGCCCGGCTCGCCGGGGCGACGGACGGCACACCAGGCGTGGGGTTCGTGACCCGGGTGGTCGCGCTGGACGACGCGACGGCGCTGACCGACCGCGCTCCGGACACCTCGATCAACGATGTGCTGGTCGCCGCGCTGCACCTCACGGTCGCCGGGTGGAACGCCCGGGCCGGGGCACGGACCGCGCGCGTCGGGGTGATGATGCCGGTCAACCTCCGGCCGGCCGAGAGCTTCTGGGAGGTCGTCGGGAACTTCGCCTCGATGGTCTCGATCTCCACCCACCCGGCCGACCGCGTCGACCTGCGCACCGCGACGGGCGCGGTGGCCGCGCAGACCCGGGAGCTGCGCCGCGAGGTGCGGGCGCGGGGGCTCTACGACCTGTTCGCGGTCGCGGCCGGGACCCCGGTCGGCGTCCAGCGGGCCGCCGCGCGCCTCATGCCCGTCGTCGGGGGTGACCGCTTCATCGACACGGCCGTGCTGTCGAACCTGGGCCGGCTTGCCGAGCCGCCCTCGTTCGGCGACGACGAGCCGCCCGCGCTGTGGTTCTCCCCGCCGTGCGACCGGGTGTGCAGCGTCGGCATCGGCGCCGTCACCGTGGGGAGCTCGCTGATGCTGAGCACGCGGTACCGCCGCGAGGTGCTCGACAGGGCGGGCGCCGAGGCGTTCGTCGACGACTTCGTGGCCCTGCTCTCGGGCGCGAGGGGCGGCCGGTGACGAGCCTGGCCGGCCGGGTCATGCCGCTGGCGCTGGCGCTGCGGAGGACGAAGAAGGTCCTGGCGAGCGCGGACGCCACCCGCGCGCAGGTCGACGCCCGCGTCCGGCGCCCGGCCCGGGCCGCCCCGCCCCGCTGGCTGCGCACTCGCGCCGACGTCACCGTGTCCGAGGTCGCCGGCTGGCCGGTCTACGACGTCGGCCCGCGGGGCGGCTCCCCGTCGCGGCGGGTCCTCTACCTGCACGGCGGCGCCTATGTCGCCGAGGTGGTGCTGCACCACTGGCTGTTCGTCGCCCGGCTCGCGGCCGCGACGGACTCCCGCGTGCGCGTGCCGATCTACCCGCTCGCCCCGACCGCGACGGCGGACCGGGTGGTCCCCGCCGTCACGGATCTCGCCGCGGACCTCGTGGACACCGCCGGGCCGGCGGACACGGTGCTCATGGGCGACTCGGCGGGCGGCGGGCTCGCCCTCGCCGCCGCCCAGGGGCTGCGGGACCGGGGCGTCCCCGCCCCCGCCCACACCGTGCTCATCTCGCCGTGGCTCGACGTCGGCCTGGGCGACCCGGCGATCGCCGCGACCGAGCGCCGGGACCCGATGCTCGCCGTCGCCGGCCTCCGCGCCGCGGGCGACCTGTACCGCGGGGACCTCGCCGCCGACGACCCGGTGGTCAGCCCGCTGCACGGCGACCTCGACGGGCTCGGCCCGGTCACGGTGTTCAGCGGGACGCGCGACGTCCTCCACCCCGACGCCGAACGCTTCGCCGACGTCGCCCGCGCCGCAGGCGTGCCGCTGCGCTACCGGCCGGCCCCGGAGATGCTCCACGTCTACCCGCTGCTGCCGATCCCCGAGGCCCGGGCGGCGCGCCGCACCATCCGTTCCGTGATCACCGGCGGCTCCGGGCCCCCGGCGTCGCGATGAGAGTGGCTAGCCGTGGTTATCGCGGGATCGCTGCTCCAGCCCCGCGAGCCGCTCCCACCCGGCGACCGCCTCGGTGAGCACCTCCGTCACCGCGTCGGTCCGGGTCGTGAGTGCCCCGCTGCGGTCCGCCGCTGCGAGGGCGGCCACGACCTCGCTCCGGGCACCGTCCTCCTCGCGCACCGGCACGGCGACGGCGATCGCGCCCGGCAGCAGCGGGCCGCTGGTGCCGGTCTCGCGGCCGGTGCGGCGGATGCGCTCGGAGTCCTCGAGCAGCGCCACGGCGGCCGCCGGGTCGTCGGGACGGGCCGCCTGCACGATCTCCCAGCGCACCGCCTCGGGCAGGTGGGCGAGCAGCACGCGCCCCGCCGCCGTGTCGGCCAGCGACCCGCGCACCCGGGCGGACAACGCGTAGTCGAACGGCTCATCGGCGCCCGCCCAATCGACGTAGACGGCGTCGCCGCCCACCCTGACGGCGAGCAGCACCGGCACGCCCACCCGCTCGGCGAGCTCGACGAGATCGCGGTGACGCGCCCCCGGTACGGGCCGCCGCCCGGCACGCAGGGACAGCACGTAGGGCGCCGGCCCGAGCCGGTACCGGCGTTCCGACTCGTCGAGGTAGCCGACGGCCACGAGGCCGTCCACGAGCTTCTGGACCGACGACACCGGGGCGCCGACAGCGCGCGCCAGCTGGGTGAGCGACGCTCCCGCGGGCCGGGCGACGGCGGCCTCCAACAGCTGCGCGACCCGGTCCACCGTGCGGTGATGCCCCCGAGGCCTATCCATATGGGTAACCATATCTCACATTGTGTGGACTGCTTAGCTCTCCTAACGTCGTCGACGAGCGACGGAGGGAGCACGGATGCGCATCGAGGACGTCCGGCGACAACTGACGACCCCGCTCGGGGCACCGGCCTACCCGGCGGCGAGATACCGCTTCACCGACCGCGAGTACCTCAACATCACCTATCGCACGGACCCCGACGCGATGCGCGCCGTGGTGCCCGAGCCGCTGACCGTCGGCGACCCGCTGGTGCGATTCGAGGTGATGCGGATGCCCGACACCACGGGGCTGGGCTCGTTCAGCGAGTCCGGGCAGGTGCTCCACGTGGAGTACGAGGGTGAACCGGCCGACTACCTGCACGCCATGTACGTGAACAGCCTCGCCTCGATCGCGAGCGGTCGGGAGATCAGCGCGTACCCCAAGAAGATGGGCGCCCCGCGCCTCTACACCGACTCCGACACCCTCGTCGGCACGCTGGACTACGGCACCCTGCGGGTCGCGACCGCCACGATGGGCTACAAGCACCTGCCGCTCGACGAGGCGGCGGCGCGGGCGGAGATCGGCCGGCCCACCTTCGGCCTCAAGGTGTTGCCCGCCGCGGACCGCCGGGGCCACCGCATCCTCGAGCTGGTCCGCAGCCAGATCACCGACATGACGATCAAGGGCGCCTGGACCGGGCCCGCGCGGCTGCAGCTCTTCGAGCACGTCAACGCGCCACTGGCCGACCTGCCCGTGCGGGAGATCGTCTCGGCCACCCACATCCTGACCGACCTCACCCTCGGCCCGGCGTCGGTGGCCTTCGACTACCTCGCCGAGGACGCCCAGGGAGGAACAGCATGACCGCACCACTGGCCGGTATCCGGGTCGTCGAGGTCGCGGGCTGGATGGCGGCACCCGGTGCCGCGGCGATGATGGCCGACATGGGTGCCGACGTGATCAAGGTCGAGCCCCTGCAGGGCGACCCGATGCGCGGCGCCACCCGGCAGCCGGACCCCGCGGGGGGCGGCGCACGGGTGGACCCGAGCTTCCAGATGGACAACCGCGGCAAGCGCGGCATCGCGGTCGCGATCAACACCGAGCAGGGCGCCGCCCTCGTGCGCCGGCTCGTCGCCGATGCGGACGTGTTCGTCACCAACCTCCTACCCGGGCGCCAGCAGCGCTACGGCCTGGACGCCGGGACCCTGCGCGAGGCCAACCCACGGCTGGTGCACGCGACATTGTCCGGGTACGGCTCGGAGGGCCCCGACACCGAGCGCCCCGGCTACGACCTGACCGCATTCTTCGGCCGTGGCGCGATCCTCGACGCGATGACCGAAGCCGAGGCGGAGACTCCCCCGCGCCTGCGCCCCGCCCAGGGCGACCACACCGCGGCCCTGAGCCTGCTCGCCTCGATCCTGGCCGCGCTCCGGGTGGTCGACGCCACCGGCGAGGGCCAGGACGTGGACGTGAACCTGCTGGCCACCGCCGCCTGGACGATGTCCACCGACCTCTCGGCGACCCTCGTCGACGGCTTGCCTCCCGCCTCCGGTCGCCGGAGCCGCCCCCACGCGCTCCACGGCGCGTTCCGCTGCGCCGACCGCCGCTGGCTCGTGCTCTTCATGCCCGAGCCGCGCTGGTGGGAGCCCTTCTGCGAGGCGGTCGGGCACCCCGAGTGGGCGCAGGACGAGCGCTTCGCGAGCTTCCGGGCCCGCGGCGAGCACATGGGCGAGCTCACCGACCTCCTCGACGCCGCGATCGCCGAGAGGCCCCTGGCCGAGTGGAGCCGCATCTTCGACCGGTACCGGTTCATCTGGGGCCCCGCGGTGACGCTCCCCGAGCTCGCCGCCGACGCGCAGGCCGAGAGCCTGAACCTCTACCCCCGGTTGTCCGATCCCGAGGCCGGCGAGTTCCGCACCGTCGGCGCCCCCGTCCACGTCGCGGGAGCCGACATCGCGCCGCGCGGGCCGGCGCCGGCCATCGGCGCGCACACCCGCGAGGTCCTCGCCGACCTCGGCCTCTCCGACGACGAGCTCGCCGCGCTGATCTCGGACCGCGTCGTCGCCGAGCGCGCGGGCTGAGCAGCACCGGCCCTCATCCACCACGACTCCCAGGGACCACCATGAACGTCACCGAAGTGGGCGCCGGGACCATCGGCGTCTCCTGGACCACCCTGCTCGCCGCCCACGGTCACGACGTCGTCGTCACCGATCCCCGGTCCGACCTGGTCGAGGTCGTCGATGCCGGTGTCCGCCAGTTCGCGCCCTCGCTGGACGCGGACCCCGACGAGCTGCTTGGCCGCATCCGGTGCGAGCCCGACCTCGAGGCCGCGGTGGCCGACGCCGCCGTCGTCCAGGAGCAGGGCCCCGAGGACGTCGACCTCAAGCGGTCGCTGTTCGCCCGCATCGGCGCCGCCGCCCCCGCGGAGGCGCTGCTGCTGTCCTCCACCTCCGGGATCCAGCCCACCACGATCGCCCGCGACCTCGACGACGTGATCGCCGCCCGGCTGCTCGTCGCCCACCCGTTCAATCCGCCGCACGTGTTGCCGCTGGTCGAGGTGGTCGCTGGGGAGCGCACCGCCGACGACACCGTCGCCCGGGCCGCGGAGTTCCTCCGTGGCGTGGGCAAGGACCCGGTGGTGCTGCACCGGGAGGTGGCCGGCTTCGTCGCCAACCGCCTCCAGTCCGCCCTCTTCCGGGAGGCCGTGCACCTGGTGCGGTCCGGCGTCGTCGACGCCGAGGAGCTCGACCGCGTGGTGACGGGGTCGCTCGGTCCGCGCTGGGCCACCGGCGGGCCGTTCCTGTCCTTCCACCTCGGCGGCGGTCCCGGCGGGCTGCGCCACATGCTCGCGCACCTCGGTCCCGGCATGGCCCGGCGCTGGCGCGACCTGGGCGACCCCGCGCTCGACGAGGAGACCGTCGACGCGCTGGCCACCGCCGCCGAGGTGGCCTACCGCACCGACCACTACGCGGAGCTCACCGAAGCCCGCGACCGCGCTCAGGTCGCGGTTCTGCGCGCCCGTGACCTGGGCACCACCGACACCGACCGTCGCGGAGGAGAGCACTGATGAGCACGAGCACCGACATCCAGGCCGGGCTGCCCACACCCACCACCAGCGAGGCCGTGCTGCCCCCGCTGCTTGGCGACTTCTACGGCTACGCCGAGCTGCTCGACCCCGAGGAGCAGGAGATCCTGGCCAGGGTGCGCCGCTTTGCCGAGGAGCGCATCGCCCCGATCGCGGACGCCCACTGGGCGTCGACGGACTTCCCCTTCGACCTGGTCCCCGGCTTCGCCGAGCTCGACATCGTCGGCCTCGGCCGCGCCTGGCCCGACCGGCGCGCCTACTCCAAGCTGCTGACCTCGATGGTCAGCATGGAGCTGTCGCGGATCGACCCGTCGATGTCGACCTTCTTCGGCGTGCACGGCGGGCTCGCGCTGTCCTCGATCGACCTGTGTGGGTCCGAGGAGCAGAAGGAGCGCTGGCTGCCGGCGATGCGGCGCATGGAGAAGATCGGCGCGTTCGCGCTGTCCGAGCCGCACGGCGGGTCCGACGTCGCCGGCGGTCTCGAGACCACCGCGCGGCGCGAGGGGGACGACTGGGTCCTCGACGGCGCCAAGCGCTGGATCGGCAACGGCACCTTCGCCGACCTCGTCGTCGTGTGGGCGCGTGACGTCACCGACGGCTCCGAGACCCACGGCTCGGTGCTCGGCTTCGTCGTCGAGAAGGGCACGCCCGGCTTCACCGCCACCAAGATGGAGGGCAAGCTCGCGCTGCGGACGGTCCAGAACGCGGACCTCACCTTCGAGGGCGCGCGGGTGCCGGAGGAGAACCGGCTGCAGAACGCCCGATCGTTCAAGGACACCAACCGCGTCCTGCGGGTGACCCGCGGCGGAGTCGCGTGGAACGCCGTCGGCGCGATGATGGGCGTCTACGAGCTCGCCCGCGCCTATGCCCTCGAGCGGGTGCAGTTCGGGCAGCCGATCGCGTCCTTCCAGCTCATCCAGGACCACCTCGTGACGATCCTGGGCCGGCTCACCGCGTCGATCGCCATGGCCGTTCGGGTCGCCCAGCTCCAGGACGCCGACCACTTCCGCGACGACCAGGCCGCTCTCGCGAAGCGCGAATGCACCATCGCGCTGCGCGAGGCCGTCGCGAGGGCCCGCGAGGTGCTCGGCGGCAACGGCGTCCTGCTGGAGAACAAGGTCACCAGGTTCTTCAACGACGCCGAGGCGCTCTACTCCTACGAGGGCACGCGCGAGATGAACACGCTGGTGGTGGGCCGCTCCATCACCGGCATCGGCGCCTTCGTGGGACGCGCGCCGGAGCGACACTGATCGCTCAGTCTGCCGACTCGACCATCGCGCCAACCCCGAGCTGGTGAAACTCCTCGACGGGTCGGCGTCGTCGGCGGCGCCGCGGCGCCGGCGAGTTCCCGCTCCACGGACATGCCGATCAACTGCACGGCGACCTTCTGAGTGCCCGCCCTCAGGCGGTGGCGTCGTGGTCGCCCGCCGCGCGGGGCGAGGTGTCGATGCCGCTCATCTCGGCGAGCATCGTGGCCAGGTTGCTCTCGAGGTGGTCGCGGACGGCCGCGCGCACCCGTTCCGGGTCGCGTGACCGGGCGGCGTTGACCAGCTCGTCGTGGGCGTGGGCGCGGTGGCTGGCAAAGGATTCCGGGGCCTCGACGGGATCGAAGACCAGGCGTGTGTAGCGCTCGGAGGCGTCCCAGAGGGGGGCGAGCATCCGACGGTCCCAGACACTCGCGGCCGGCTCGATGAGGGCGGCGTGGAAGTCGCGGTGGGGCTGCCAGAACGCTTCCCCGAGCACGTGATCAAAGGTCGCGCGCACCATCGCGGCGAGCTCGGCGATCTGCGCGTCGGTGCGGCCGGGCGCCGACAACGCGGCGAGCTCGGGCTCCACGGTGATCCGCAAGCGGTAGATCGCGCGCAGATCGTCCGGGTCGAGCGGGGTCACCAGCGCGCTGCGCGACGGGCTCAGCACGATCAGCCCCTGGGCCTCGAGCTGGCGCAGCGCCTCCCGTACCGGGACGTGGCTGACCCCGAGCTGTTCGGTCAGGGCCGGCACCGTGAACGGCCGTCCCGGAGGGAGTTCCCCGCTCAGGATGGAGCGGCGGATCTCGTGCAGCACGAGGTCGACCGCCGACGCCTTGCGCGCCGCCACCGACTGCACACCACGGCCCGCCTCTGCGGTCACGGCCCGCCTCCTGTCCTCCGATGCCCGCGACGGGCGGAGCATAGCCCCCGTTGACATCTTATAACTTAGCGCCCTAGCGTCCTCGATGGCTCAGGTCACACCGAAGCGACCGCCGGAGGTGCGCGATGTCCTCGACCTCGATGTCCGACTGTTCCCTTGACCGACCCGGGACGACCGACGAAGCCCGGGCGTTGCGCGCGGACCTGGTCGGCCGGGCCCGCGAGCTCGTCCCGGTCCTCGCCCGCAACGCCGCCCGCACCGAGGAGGACCGGCGGGTCGCCGACGAGAACATCGCGCTGATCGACGAGGCCGGCCTGTTCTCGATCACCAAGCCGCGCCGTCTCGGCGGCCTGGAGACCGATATCCGCACCAAGCTCGAGGTCTCCCGCGAGCTCGCCCGCGGCTGCGGGTCGACGTCGTGGGCGACGACGCTGATGAACGTCTGCGGGTTCTTCGGCGGCCTGTTCCCCGACCAGGCCCAGCGCGACGTCTGGGAGGGCGCGCCCGGCAACCGCATCGCCGGCGTGCTGGCGCCCTCGGCGGAGGCGACGCGGGTCGACGGCGGTTACCGGTTGGCCGGGAAGTGGGGCTGGGCCTCGGGCTGCCTGCACGCCCAGTGGGCGGTGGTCGGCTTCCCGGTCCCCGACGGGCACGGCGAGGTCGTCGACCAGGGCCTGGCCCTGGTCCCGATGACCGACCTGTCGATCGAGGACACGTGGTTCGTGGCCGGGATGCGTGGCACCGGCTCGAACACCCTCGTCGCCCGCGACGTCCTGGTGCCTGAACACCGGGTCATCTCCGTCCCGGCCGCGATCGGCGGCCGCTACGCCACCGAGCACACCGACGAGGCGCTCTACCGTTCGGCGTTCGTGCCCGTCGCCGCGATCGTGCTGGCCGGCCCCCAGCTGGGCCTGGCGCAGGCCGCCCTCGACCTCGTGATCGAGAAGGCCCCGAAGCGCTCGGTGTCCTACACCTTCTACGACACCCAGACCGACGCGCCGACCTTCCAGCTCGCGGTGGCCAAGGCCGCCTCGCTGGTCGACGCCGCCCACCTGTTCGCCTACCGGGCGGCCGCGGACATCGACCAGGCCGCGGTCGACGGCGTCTACCCCGACTACGCGGCCCGCGCGCGCGTCCGTATGGACACCGGCGCGGCCATCGAGAACGCCCGCGAGGCCATCCGCACGCTCGTCTCGGCCCACGGCGCCGGGTCGTTCGCCGAAGCCAGCCCCCTGCAGCGCGTCTGGCGCGACTCCGAGGTCGCGTCCCGCCACGCCGTGATCAGCCCGGCGATCTCCTCCGAGGTCTACGGGCGAGCCCTGCTCGGCATCACCGACGGCGTCACAGCGCTCGTCTAGAGAGGACGCACATCGTGCGCATCACCAACCATGCGGGCCGGCTGGCCCTGCTCGACCCCGTGACGGGGCCGGACGAGCCCCGCGGCGTCGACGTGGAGCAGGCCAGCGGCGGCCGCTTCGCCGCCGACCCGCAGGCCGTCTACGCCCGCTGGTACGAGTTCCGGGACTGGGCGGCGACGGTGTCGTTCGACGACGCCGCCCCGCTCGACGCCAACACCCTCGGGGCCGTCACCCCGCGCCCCCCTCAGGTCTTCGCCGTCGGCCTCAACTACCGCGACCACGCCGCCGAGTCGGGCTTCGACCTGCCGACCGAGCCGCTGGTGTTCACCAAGTACGCCTCGGCTTTCACCGGACCACGCGGGGACATTCGACTCTCCCCGGGCGACGTCGACTGGGAGGTCGAGCTCGTCGCCGTCATCGCCGACGGCGGACGCGCCATCCCGGTGGACAAGGCGTGGGACCACGTCGCCGGCCTCACCCTCGGCCAGGACATCTCCGACCGCGTCACGCAGTTCGCCGCACCGCCCGCGCAGTTCGGGATGGGCAAGTCCTACCCCGGCTACGCGCCGGTCGGCCCGGACCTGGTCACCACCGACGAGCTGCGGGCCGCCGGGCTCGACCCCGACGACCTGGAACTGGGCTGCCTGGTCAACGGCGAGAGCGTCCAGAAGAGCCGCACCAGCGCCATGATCTTCCCGGTCGCGGAGCTCGTCGCCCGGCTCTCGGCGATCGTCACCCTGCTGCCCGGTGACGTCGTGTTCACCGGCACCCCGTCCGGCATCGGCGCAGGGATGACCCCGCCCCGCTTCCTCGCCGACGGCGACGGGCTCACCACCTGGTGCGCGGGGATCGGTCAGATGCACCACCGCTTCGTGGCCGAGGAGTCCTCGCGATGACCCACCTGGAAGCCGCCGACCGCAGCGACACCTTCGTCGCGCACGCGTTCGCCGAGCACACCGTGGACCTCGGCGAGGTCCGGATGAACTACGCGGTGGCCGGCGACGCGTCGCAACCGGCCCTGCTGCTGATCCCGGGCCAGTCCGAGTCGTGGTGGGGCTACGAGGCCGCGATGCCGCTGCTGGCCGAGCACTTCCACGTCCACGCCGTCGACCTGCGCGGCCAGGGGCGCTCGACGTGGACACCGGGTCGGTACACGCTCGACATCTTCGGCAACGACCTCGTGCGCTTCATCGACCTGGTCATCGGGCGGGAGACCCTGGTCAGCGGGATGTCCTCCGGCGGCATCCTGTCCGCCTGGCTGTCGGCGTTCGCCAAGCCGGGTCAGATCCGGGCCGCGGTGTGGGAGGACCCGCCGCTGTTCTCCAGCGAGGTCCGCCCGGCCTTCGGCCACGGCATCGACCAGGCCGTCGGTCCGATCTTCCGCGTGTGGAACAAGTGGCTGGGCGACCAGTGGTCGATCGGCGACTGGCCCGGCCTCCTGCGTGCGATGCCGACCGAGGTCCCGCTCGAGATGCTGCGCAACCTGCCCGCGATGTTCCCGCCCGACGAGCACGCCGACCCCACCGCCGGACCTCCCCAGAACCTGCGGGAGTACGACCCGGAGTGGGGCCGGGCGTTCGTCTCGGGCACCGCCACGGCGTCGTGCGACCACGTCACGATGCTCGAGCAGGTCCGCGTCCCCGTGCTGCTCACCCACCACTTCCACACCGTGGACGAGACGACCGGGCAGCTGACCGGGGCCTACTCCGACGACCAGGCCCGCCGCGCCCGGGAGATCGTCACCGCGGCCGGTGGGCGGATCGACTACCGCTCGTTCCCCGACATGCCGCACGCGATGCACGAGCACGCACCCAAGCAGTACGTCGAGACCGTCCTCGACTGGCTCACGACCCTCGACCGATAGGAGCAGAGACATGGCCACCGACCACTCGCCCACGGACCACCGTCGAGCCCCGATCATCCCGCCGAAGCTGCACCACGCGACGTTCCTGACCTTGAAGCTGGACGAGATGGTCCGCTGGTACGGGCTCGTCGCCGGGCTCCAGCCCGTGCACTACAGCGAGTCCGCGGCCTGGCTGACCAACGACGAGGCCAACCACCGCATCGCCCTCATCGCCCACCCGGCCATCACGCGACCGGTGAACAAGTCGACCAGCGCCGGGCTGCACCACACCGCGTTCGAGTACGCGAACTTCGGCCAGTGGCTCGACAACTACGTGCGGCTGCGCGACCACGGCATCACGCCGTTCATGTGCCTCGACCACGGCCTCACGATGTCGCTGTACTACGCCGACCCCGAAGGCAACGGCGTAGAGATCCAGTTCGACTGCTTCGGCGACTGGGCGGCGTCCAAGGAGTGGATGTGGGCCGCCCGCGAGTTCGCCGAGAACCCGATCGGCGAGTGGTTCGACCCGGACAAGATCGTCGAGGCCCACGCCCAGGGCCTGACCCAGGAGGACATCCACGAAGGTGCCCGGGCCGGCAAGTACCGGCCCGAGAACCCGCCGGCCGACGTGCTGCTGCCCGAGATCTACTGAGTGGGCGGCACGCAGCGCAGCGGAGCTGCCGCGCCGGAAGCCGGACACCGCCGCACCCAGGTCCTCGTCGCCGGCGGCGGCCCCGTCGGTCTCGCGGCGGCCGTCGAGCTCGGCCGCCGCGGGATCGCGTGCGTGGTCGTCGAGCCCCGCGAGTCGGTGTCGCGCTCGCGGCCCCGGTGCAAGACGGTCAACGTCCGCACCATGGAGCACCTGCGGCGGTGGGGCATCACCGACCGGCTGCGCGCCCGTGCACCGCTCTCCCCGGCGTTCTCCACCGACGTCGTGTTCTGCACGTCACTGGTGGGCCACGAGCTGTCCCGCTTCACCGGCGTCCTCGGCCTCGCCGTCGAGGGCGACCGCTCCCCCGAGCTCGGGCAGCAGGCGCCGCAGTTCCTCCTCGAGGAGCTGCTGCGCGAGGTCGTCGACGAGCTCGAGACCGCGACCCTCGTGCTCGGGCGTCGCGTGGTCGATCTCGTGCAGGACGACGACGGAGTCACCGTGCACCTCGACGGCGGCACCGACACGATCCGGGCCGACTACGTGCTGGGCTGCGACGGTCCGCGCAGCACCGTGCGGGAGGGCATCGGCGCGACCTACGCCGGGGAGCACGCCCTGCGCCCCAACTACGGGATGGTGTTCCGGGCACCCGAGCTGTCCACGCACGTCCGGCACGGACCGGCCGTCCAGTACTGGACCGTGAACCCCTCCGCACCGGCCCTGCTCGGCCCTCTCGACCGCGCCGGCACCTGGTGGATCATCGCCTTCGGCGTCGACCGCGAGACCGGCGACCGCGACGGTGCGGCGATCATCGATGCCGCCGCCGGGACGCCGGTGGACCCCACGGTGCTCTCGACGGACCCCTGGACCGCACGGATGCAGCTGGTCGACACCCTGCGCGTCGGCCGCGTGTTCCTGGCCGGGGACGCCGCACACCTCAACCCGCCGTTCGGTGGACACGGGCTGAACACCGGGATCGGCGATGCGGTCGACCTCGGGTGGAAGCTCGCCGCGGTGCTCCAGGGCTGGGGGGGTCCGAGCCTGCTCGACAGCTACGAGGCCGAACGACGGCCTGTGCAGGACCGGGTCATCCAGGCAGCGCACGAGAACATGAAGACGCTCTCGACCGACCTGCTCACCGACGACCTGGACGCCGACACCGCCGCCGGCGACGCCGCCCGCCGTGCTGCCCACCAGCGCATCCAGGAGACCAAGCACGCCGAGTTCCACGCTCTGGACCTCGTCCTCGACCTCGACCACGCGGACTCGCCGGTCATCGCCTCCGGTGCCGGCCACCGGCTGCCGCACACCTGGCTCCCCGACGGCCGCTCGCTCTACGACGTCCTCGGCCCCGGGCTCACCCTGCTCGCCCGACCCGGCGACGAGCCCGCGGCGCTGCGCGAGATCTGCGCGCTGCGCGGGGTCCCCCTGACCGTCGTGAAGCTGCCTGACGGCGAGGCCCGAGCCCGCCCGGCAGCGCTGCTCGTCCGACCCGACCAGCACATCACCTGGTCCGGGCCCGTCCTGCCGGACGACCCCACCACCCTGGTGGACCGCGTGACCGGCACCGCGCCGCTCACCCACACCACCCGATGACACCACCAGAAGGAACCCCGATGACGGAGCCCGAGCGCCGCCCTCTGCTGCAGATCATCGTCGCGAGCACCCGCCCCGGTCGGGTCGGCGAGCCGATCGCGCAGTGGTTTGCGGCGTACGCACGGCAGTACGAGGGGTTCGAGGTCGAGATCGTCGATCTCGCCGAGGTCGACCTACCGATGTTCGCCGAGCCGGAGCACCCGCGGTTCGCGCGCTACGTGCTCGACTCGACGAAGGCCTTCAGCGCCACCGTCGCCCGCGCCGACGCCTTCGCGATCGTCCACCCCGAGTACAACCACAGCTACAACGCCGCCCTGAAGAACGCCCTCGACCACCTCAACCAGGAGTGGGCCGGCAAGCCGGTCGCGCTGATCGGCTACGGCGGCGTGGCCGCAGGAGCGCGCGCCGCCGAGGCGCTCTGGCCGGTGCTGGTCGCCCTGCGCATGGTGCCGGTCGCGGCCACCGTCCCCATCCCGTTCGCCGCCCAGAGGGTCTCGGGCGAGGGCGAGGCGCGGACGTTCACCCCGGCCGAGGAGACCGAGGCCGGCGCCAAGGCGGCCCTCGACGGCCTCGCCGGATGGCTCGACGTCCTCGGCCTGCGCGGCGCCCACGAGGCCCGCACCTGACCGTTCCCCTCAGGGCAGAGCTGACACCCGATCGGACGACTCTCCACCGGCTCCGTCGCGGCTCCGGAGCCGCAGCAGGGGCACGGCGATCTCGTCACGATCACGTCGAGCCTGTCGTCGGTCAGGGGTGCCGACGACGAGGAGCTCGTGCCGCGCGAGGTCGAGGGGCAGCAGGACGGGCGACGGCACCGGCGAGTCGCCGAGCTCGCCACGCTCGCGGGCGCGGTCGACGAGCGGTCACCGCGCAGGCGCCCGGCCACCCAGAAGACCGCCACCGGGTCGGGATGTGAGACGCGCACGATGGTGGGCAGGGCGATGAACACGACCGTGAACTCGTGGGTCGTGGTGAACTGAGCCAGCGGCAAGCTCGCGCGCGCACCGCTCTGCTCATCCGTTACGAGGGGCTGGCTTCCGCCTGGTCCTCGAAGGTCATCAGGTCGCGAGGTCGAGTCGTGACTGGGCGACGGACAGACCTGGCGCTCTAGGCCAAGCAACCGTCAACGGCATGCTGCTGGACGTAGCTAGTTGAAATCCCCTGAGCCTCGAGCTCCTGCTCAGGGGAACGACCGTCGGTGAGTGCATCGTGTCGGAGCATCCAACATTGCGCCTCGGTCACCGGTGGATAGCTCACACCGTAGACGCAAGGATTATCGGTATCGAAACTGTTGCGGGACAGGCATCCGTAACGATCGACAGCTGAGCCTTCAGTCGGGTCGGTGGTCGTGCGCGAGGTGGAGCTTGCACCGCCGTAACTGTTGGGCGAGTGGGCAGCGACGAACTTGCCGTTGTCAAGACTGAATATCAGGACCGATGTGCTGTCTGTGCCATCAAGCGTGTAACCGATGGCCTCGTCGATCGGGACGAGGCTGTGGGTACTCATGAGGTCGAGCAACGGCAGCCGGTCAGCTTCGGTCTGAATGATCGGAGCCAGCCACATGCCGAAGTTGGCGGGGTCGTCGCACAACGCTTCCAGGGTGTCCCGGCGATTGTTCAGGAGGGCCTCGTAGAACGCGTTGATGGTCTGCCCCACTTGGGCGGGCAAACGCCTACCGTCAACGACAGAGAGGTTCGCTCCGTGATTGCTGTCCGTCGGCGCTCCGGCCTCGCGCGACACGCTGGACGCAGGCGCGGCCGTCGAAGCCGGCGAAACGGAGTTCGCTGGCGCAGACGGCGCCCATCGCACCAGGAGGACAGCAGCCAAGCTGATCACGACGAGAAGGGCGGCGACAAACATACCCCACACCGGCCCGCCAACCTTCCGGCGCGCAGGAATGAGCAGAGGGGCAGTGGGCTGCTCTTCAAAGGAGACCCGCAAACCAGGGCCCTCCGGAGGCGAACCTGTAGTCCCAGGGTCCGCACCGCGACGCGTCACCGTCAGGGCCAGCTCCTCTTGTAGAAGGGCAGGGGTCCTGCTGACCGCTACCGGAGGAAGGTCGCGAGGACACCGTGGACGCATCCCTCGCGCACCTCCACTCCGGCACCTTGTCGGTTACGTAGTCGAGAGTGTTAACGGGCGGCGTGAGCGCCCCGCGTGCCGGAGGCCTTGCCGTCCAACGCTGTCAGGCACCGTCGGGGACCGAGTCCCGAGGGTCAGGAACCTGACCCGCTCAGCCGCTTGCGCGTCCGCCTCGGCGCCGCGGTCGCCTCGAGCCGAACTCGACCATCGCTGCGAAGGTCTGAGGCATGGTCAAGCGGACGTGGTCTCTGCAACCGCGCACGCTCGCTCGCCGGCCGCGGACGCCCTGACGGTGACGTTCGCCCGCGGACGGCCCGCGGCGGTGCGGGCCTCCTGGAACGAGGGGCCTGCCACGCTGGACCTCGACACCGGCGAGGTGCTCGCAGCCAACTCCAGTGATCACTGTCGCGCCGCGCGCGCCATGGGCCTCCGGGGGTCCTCCGTGGTCGTCGCGTACCTGGGATTCGCCGCCTCCAGGTGTGAGATCCCGGTACTGGCAGGCTTGTCGGGAGCCCCTTGTCGACTCGAGAAGGGTCGGCAAGCCACAGTCGCCGGTCGTCCATCCCCTACGGGGCGAGCCCATCGCGGGAGTGCGTCGTCGCAGTCACGATCATCAGCCTTGCGCGTCGCTGTAGCGTCTACCGACGGAGACGAGCTCGCGTATCGCCTCGTGCAGGAGCGTGCGAGCGTGGTCGCGCCGTGGACGTGCTCGGTATGCCGATGGCCGCTGTCGGCAGTGGTGACAGCACGAACCAGCTCACGCACCTGCACCCGTACGACTCCCTCCACGGACGCCGTGGCGGGGAGACGCCGATGCTAACCCCGGGAGGGTCACGGCCATCGGCAGCAGCCACGAGTGGGGCCGGCCTCTGGTGGTGACCGGTGCGGGCGATGGGCGCCTGCGCCTGTTCGACGCCTCTGCAGGCGGTTCCTGCCGCGAACCCCTCGAGGCCCACCAGCGTGCGATTCTCGCCTTGTCCGGCTCCACCGTCGACGGGACGAACATGATCGCGTCAGTCGGCGCCGACGATCGGCTGGTCGTGACCGAGCCGCGCCGTCGTCTCGAATTCGCGTCAAGGGTGGTGCGCGGCTTCAGGGCCATGGCGTCGGGACGGCTTGGGAGTCGATGGGTGGCGGTCACGGCCGAACCAGACGGCGACGGGCCCCTGGTACGGGGATGGGACCTCGTCGAACGGAGCTGAACCTGGGGACCCGTGGCGCACCACCTCGACGTCATCCCTGCCGGGCTGCGGGCCAGCGACCTCAGCCGGGGAAGGCCGACAGGTCGACCCACGCGGCCGTGGACCTCGTTCGCCCCGAGCAACACCCCGACGCCGTCGTTCTCGGCCCACGCACCTCGGGGCCCCTCCCGGCGGTAGCAGCCCTCGAGGTCGCAAACGGGCGCGTCATCGTCGTCTCGGGGGCCACGAGGGTGAAGTGCCACGTCTCCGAGATCCGGTAGCCATTGATGAGGCTGAGGATGTCGAGGCTGATGTCCAGCGCGACGTCGGACACACTGCCGCCCCGCTTTGGGTACCGCTTACGCCACACGATCGTCCGGCATGACGCTTGACCGCAGATGTTCCAGAGCGACGAGCACCATCGCCGACCCGCACGGACACTCACCGTGCATCACGAGCGAGGCCGTGACTCTCGTCCACGGGTTCGGGGTTCGAGTCCCTGACAACGTACCCTTTCCGCTGCTCACAGCTCTACGGTGCGATCTTCAAGCTGACTCCAGGGTCCTTCCACCCGCCGTTTACTCCACGGAATCGCGCCGCGGGAGATCGCCACGCCGGTCGCGCAGCCTCACGGGAACAGATCGTCGTCACGCAGATCCCCGGTAGCGGATTTCCATCCTGGAGGCGGTGAGACCGCGAGCGTGTGTCGAACGAACCGGTCCACGGCGGCCGCTCGGGAGCGGGACGGGTCCCACAGCACCGTGAAGGGCACGTCGTGCTGCGGCTCGACGGGTCGTACGACGGTGTCGGTGTGCCCGAGGGCCAGGGAGCCGATGAGCAGGACCCAGTCGAGCTCCGGCTGATCCATCCATCGGGTGGCGGCGAGGTCGGTCATCGTCAGCGAAATCTGCGGTGGAGCGATCCCGACCGCGTCCAGTGCTTGTCGCTGGGCGAGCGCCCATGCGGGGAACAGCGACTCCGGCGTGACCCCCAGCTGCTCGGAGGCGAGGTCCGTGAGACGGACGGTGTCGCGGCCGGCGAGCCGATGGGTCGGGCGCAACCCCACCAGCAGCGGCTCCGAGCAGAAGACCTCCGTCGTCAGGCCTTTCGGCTCGTCGACGAGCCCGCACGTGACGCCGACGTCCACCTCGCCGTCCAGCACGGCCTGGACGAGGGCGGGGAGCCAAAGTTGCGTGGTCACGAGGTCGACCCCCGCCACCACGTCGACGAACGTCGACACCAGGTGAGGGCCGAGCACCGGCGCGACCGGCGGTGTGATGCCGAAGCGCACCGTGCCACCGTCGCCGCTGGTGACGCGCTCGACCGCCCTGCGTGCGGCGGCGACGTCGTCGAGGACGACCTTCGCGTGCGCGAGGAGCTCGGTACCGGCAGCGGTGAGCGCGACCCGACGGGTGGTGCGTGTCAGAAGCGGTGTGCCGAGCTCGCGCTCCAGACGCCGGACCAGGTCGCTGAGCGTGGGCTGGGCCATCAGCAGCTTCGCTGCGGCGCGCCCGAAGTGGAGTTCGGTGGCCACGGCCACGAACGCCTCGAGCTGACGCAGCTCCATCCCCGGACGGTACCCAGGGATTGATCGAACGGGGCGATGAATCTCTTCGTCGATTGCCCCTCTGTTGGCAGCTCGTTCGGGCCCGACGATGAGGCAGCCATGGCGACCCCGAAGACCGTCCCGCTGAATCTGTTCGGCGTGCCCTTCGGCCTGGCCGGATTGGGTGAGGCCTGGACGGTGCTCGCGGGCTTCGGCCGTGCACCCGCGGCGGTCGGCGTGATCGTCCTCCTCGTGTCGGCCGGCGCGTGGCTCGCGGTCGCGTCGGCCTACGTGCTCTCGGTGGCGCGCCGACCGCCACCGAGGTCGGCGTTCCCCGGCGATCTCCTCGATCCGGTCGCGGCGCCGTTCGCATCCTTGGCGGTGATCACGCCGATGCTGCTGGCGAGTCTGGGTCTGTACCCGTACGCCGAAACCCTCGGGCGAGCCGTCACGGACGTCTTCATCGTGCTCACGGTGCTGCTCGGTGGCTGGTTCACCGGGCAGTGGATCTACGGCTCGGTGGATCTCGACCGCTTCCACCCCGGCTACTTCCTGCCGACGGTGGCCGGCGGCCTGATCGGGTCCGGGGCTGCGGCGACGGTCGGGCAGCAGCGACTCGCCGGGGTCCTGTTCGGGCTCGGCGTGGTCTGCTGGCTCGTCCTGGGGTCGGTGATCCTCGGGCGCCTGTTCTTCCGGCCCATGCTCCCGCCGCCCCTGCAGCCGACCCTCGCGATAGAGGTCGCCCCGGCGGCCGTGGCCAGCCTGGCCTGGTTCGCGTTGCAGGGCCCGCGGCTAGACGGGGTGGCGTCCTTCCTCGCCGGTTACGGGCTGCTCATGGTGCTCGCGCAGATCCGCCTGCTCTCCCTCTACCGGCGGCTGCCCTTCATGGTGAGCACCTGGGCGTTCACCTTCAGCTGGGCGGCCGTGACCGCCGTCGCGATGGTCTGGCTGGAGGTCGCACAGCCGGGCGGCTACCGCGTGGGCCAGTACGTCCTGATCACTGTCATCTCACTGCTCGTGGGCGGTATCGCCCTGCGCACCGTGGTCGCGATCAGTCGCCGCGACCTCCTCCACGCTCCGTCGGGCGGCGCGCCCACCCGGGTGGCCGCCTCGTGATGCATCAGAAAGAAGAGCTCTCGTGACCGTTCTCCTCGATTCCCGCGAGATTCCGGCGGTCGATCGTGACCAGGCCGTCCGCGAGGCCGTCGCCCGCATGAAGGTGCCGCTGGACATCGAATTCCCCGTGCGTACCGGCCCCGTGGTCCGCGGAGCGTTCACCGACCTGGGCAGCGTCCGGGTGTGCTCGTGCCGGTCCAACGCGACACGGGTGACGCGCACGGCCCGGCTCACCCGCGACGACTTCGAGCCCTCGGTGTTCCTGGCTCTCCAGAAGTCCGGGAGCAGCGTGATCACCCAGCTCGGCCGCGAGACGGTGCTGCGGACCGGCGACCTGGCGGTTCTCGACACCACCGCACCCTTCGCGATGGCCGACGCGGGCGGCGTCCGGCAGTACCTGGTGCGCGTGCCGGTCGATCGGCTCGCGTTGCCCCCGGGCGCCCTGCGGCAGGTGTGCGCGGTCAGGTTGAGCCCCCGGCACCCCGTCGCGGACCTCACGGCCGGGTACTTCAAGCGGATGGCGTCGCGGCCCGATCTTCTCGATCACCCTGACGGGGACGCGGTCGGGCAGCCGAGCATCGAGCTCATCCGGGCCGTGATCAGCACGCATCTGCACATGGGCGTCGTGGCGGCCGAGTCTCTCAACGCGACGCTGCGGGTGCGGATCCTCGAGTACGTGCGTGCTCATCTGTACGACCCGCGGCTCAACGGTGCGCAGGTGGCGGCCGAGCACCACATCTCGGTGCGACAGCTCTACAAGGTGCTCGCCGACGGCGACGTGACATTCACGGACTGGATCCGGGAACGCCGCCTCGAGGAGTGCCGCACCGAGCTGAGCGGTCCGAGCCCGCGGGCCGTCACCGTCGAGGCCGTCGCCCGCCGGTGGGGCTTCGTCAACATGTCGAGCTTCAGCCGGGCGTTCCGGGCCGCGTACGGGATGTCGCCCCGCCAGTGGCGCGATCTCCACCGGACCCCGGCGCCCTCAGCGTAGGGGTGTCTCGGGGACGACTGTCTCGACCCGTCCGGTGGTCACGTCGTAGACGAGGCCGGACACCAGGAAGTCGTCGGCGTGGAGAACGCCGAGGATGACGCCGACGTCGACCCGCACGGAGCCGCGCGGGTCGCTCACGGACTTCTCCCCCAGCTCGGCCGCCGGAATCTCGAAGTACTCGGCGAGCAGCTCCGGGAAGGGAGCCAGGTCGGTCATCCCGCAGTTGGTGTGGTGCAGGATGACCAGGTTCCACGTGCCGGGACACCGTCCGTCCGCGTTCGCCTGGCCGACCTTCCCGAGCATGGCCATGGTGCGCAGCGTCGCGGGGGTCATGCGGCCGCCGACGTTGCGGATGACGGCGGCCTCGCCGTGCCGGACCCCGAGGACCTGTGCGGGGTCGACCCGAGGGTCGACACAACCGACGATCATCATGTTCCCGCTGGGGTTGATCCTCAGGTCGGGCGCGAACCGCTGGTCGGCGAACTCCGCGTTCCGCCGGACGAGGTCCTCGGTGTCGGTCATCGGTCGTCCCTTCGGTCAGTGGCCCTGCTTCTTCAGCCAGCTCAGCGCCAGGTCGGCGACCTCGCGCCAGCCGTGGTCGATCGTCAGCGAGTGTCCGCGGTCAGCGAACTCCTCGAAGTCGGTGACCGCCGCCGAGTGCCGGTACTGCTTGAGGGTCGCCTCGGTGATCACCTCCGGGACGGTGTGGTCCTGTCCGCCGGCGATGAGCAGCAGCGGTCCGCGGGTCTCGTTGTCGGTGCCGACCTTGAACGGGGAGTGCGGGCTGAAGTTCGCGGCGGAGACCTCGAACAACGGCTTGCCGGGCCCGGGGATGCTCCAGCGCGCGTGGAGCTCGCCGGACTCCTCGGGGGTCAGGGTGTTGCCGAAGCTGTAGCGGAACTGCTCGGCGGTCAGCGAGACCGCCCGATGGCGGTTCGCGGGGTTCTTGAGCACCGGGAAGGCGCTGCGCAGCGTCGCGAGCGGTAGTGGGAGGACTCCCTTGATCTGCGCGGCGTCGACAGTGACGGCCGCGACGCCGAGGTCGAGGCCCAGGAGCTTCTCGGCGACGGTGCCGCCGAAGGAGTGCCCGACCAGGATCGGCGGGGCCTCGAGGGTGGCGATGATCGCCGCGTAGTGGTCGACGATGTCGTCGAAGCCCTGCCCGGCGATCGGGTCCGCGTTCGCCCGGGTCTGCTCGACGGTGTCGCTCTCCCCGGGCCACCCGGGCGCGTGTGGGCGGTAGCCGGCGTCGGCGAACAGATCGACCCAGGGAGCCCACGACGCGGCGTGGAGCCAGAGGCCGTGGATGAACAGGACGGGCGTGCCGGGTGTCGCCATGAGATGAGCCTTGCCGCCGCGGGCACGTCCCGGTGTTCGTGGCGTGCACATCTCTGTGCCGGGGGCGCCCATCGGCCGGCGAGGACTATCTCGGGCGCCGGCCGGCCGTCACGCTTCCGACGGTCGGCACAGCAGCAATTCTGAGGGGCACCACATGGACACGATCACGACACTGATCGAACGCAACGACGATTTCGTCGAGAACCGGTTCCCGTCCGGACTCAAACTGGTACCCACTCTCAAGACACTCATCATCGGCTGCGTCGACCCGCGGGTGGATGCCGCCCACATTCTCGGCGTCCAGCTCGGCGATGCCGCGATCATCCGCAACGTGGGCGGCCGCGTCACGCCCGCGGCCATCGAAGAGCTCGTGATGCTGCGCAAGGTCACCCAAGCCGGCGGAGGCGACATGGGCGCCGGGTGGGACCTCATCGTGCTGCACCACACCCAGTGCGGAATCACCCGCCTCGGCGCCGAGCCGGCCCTGCTCGCCACCTACTTCGGCGTCGACCAGCAGGAACTCGCCGGGAAGGCGATCAACGACCCGCACGAGGCCGTCACCGTCGACGTCGCCGCGCTCAAGGCCTCGTCGTCCCTGGCCGGCGGGTTCCTCGTCTCCGGCATGGTCTACGACGTCGAGACCGGACGCACCGAGGTCGTGGTCGCACCTTCACTGCTGCGCGAGGAGACCACCGTCGGATGAGCACGCATTCCTGACGGCCGAGTACCGACCACAGAATCGAGAACTGCCATGCCCTACGTACCGGTCGCCGAACAGAACAACAAACCCATCGAGCTGTACTACGAGGACCACGGCACCGGCACGCCGGTGGTCCTGATCCACGGCTACCCGCTCGACGGCCGTTCCTGGGAGAAGCAGGAGGCTGTACTGCTCGACGCGGGCTATCGTGTCATCGCCTACGACCGGCGCGGATTCGGCAAATCCAGCCAGCCCTCCGCCGGGTACGACTACGACACCTTCGCCGCCGATCTGGACGCCCTGCTGACGTCTCTCGACCTCCACGACATCGCGCTCGTGGGCTTCTCGATGGGCACCGGGGAGGTCACCCGCTACCTGGGCACCTACGGCTCCGCGCGCGTCGCCAAGGCCGTGCTCCTCGCACCCATCCCCCCGTTCCTGCTGCAGACCCCGAACAACCCCGAGGGGGTCGACGGCAGTCTCTTCGACGGGTTCATCGACGCGATCCGGGCCGACCGACACGCATGGATGACCGGTTTCCTCACCAACTTCTACAACTACGACATCTACGCGGGCACCCGCGTCAGCGAAGAACGGTTCCGCTCCAGCTGGAACACCGCCACCTCCGCCTCGGCCATCGCCTCCGTCGCCTGCGTGCCGACGTGGCTCACCGACTTCCGGGCCGACCTGCCGAAGATCGATGTGCCCACCCTCGTCGTCCAGGGCGACCAGGACCGCATCCTGCCCGCGCCAGCCACCGGCAACCGCCTACCCGGACTCATCGGCGACATGAAGCACGTCGTCCTCGAGGGCGGGCCCCACGCGATCATCTGGACCCACGCCGAACAGGTCAACGCACAGCTGCTCGACTTCCTCGGGTGAGTCGTCGGCTCCCTCGGGGACCGAGCCCGCTGCGGGAGCCCAGGCGCCATCGAGGCGCTGGGCCGCGAAGAACCGCCCTTGTGGGGATGCTCCCCCGGCCGGATCAGCGGCCAGCGGAGCTCGCGATCACCGACCGCTCAGGTGGACGCTGACGTCACAGCTTGGCCATCACCAGGAGGTCACCCGCTGATGATCGAGGCCGCGTGGCACCGGAGCTGACCAGCACAGACGCTCATCGTGCATCACGAGCGAGGCCCTGACTCTCGTCCACTGGGTTCACGGTTCGAGTTCAGAGGGTTCAGAACGTCGCAGCGCTGAAGTGTGGCGCGGGCTGTAGCCGCCGGCTCCGCGGTGCGGAGTCGGCGGGCGCCTCAGTCCGCCCAGCGCCGCCGGTACTGCTCGGCGAGCCAGACGTCGGCCGCCGCCCGGTCGGGCTCGGGTGGCAGGTGCGAGGTGGTGTCCAGGACTTCCAGCCGCGCCTCGAGGTCGGCGGCGGCGTCGAGGGCCTCACCTCTCGTGCGACGGCCCTGGCGCAGCTCACGCAGCCACGACAGGTGCGGCTCGGGGACCGGCAGCGTGATCCGGCCGGACTCCATGAGCTCCACGCCCTGCAGACCGAGACGCACCATGTGCATCGCGTACTTGGTGTCGAACCCGTAGCGGCGCACCATTTCCTGCCGCCCGACCCCACCCGCCCCCGCCCGCAGCCCGAGCATCCCGCGGCGCTGGGCGTTCAGGTAACCGCGGAACCGGCGCCCGGCCCGCCGCGACACGATCCACGACGCGGCCTCCCGCAGCGCCTCACCGTGCTCGTCGCACAGATAGACGTGCACGTCGGGCACGAACAGCGGCAGCAGGATCGTCGGGTTCCCGGCCAGGGCCAGGTCGAGGTAACGCCGCAGGCCGTACACGACGAGGTCGAGGTCGCCCGGCCCGGACGGGTGCCCCTCGGGCTGGGTCCGGTAGATGTAGTGCCGGAACGGCCGCAGCCCGAGCGCGGCGGTGGCCGACTCCACGACGACGCCCATCTCGTCCTGGTCGTCCTGGCCCTCGACCGCCGTGCCGTGCAGGCCCGACCCGACCAGCAACCGCAACGCCAGCCCCTCCTCGGCGATGCGCTGCGCGCTGTCGGAGTCGTCGCGCACGACCATCGGCCCGAGACGCTCACACGTGGACGTGCTCCCGGTGGACATGGTCACGACGGACAGCGTGCCGCGTCCGGCCCCACCGCGAGAGCGATTTCCGCAAGCTCGAAGATTGCCGGCAGGGCGGGAGGCGATTGCTACGTCACCGCAGCACGCCGCCCGCGCGAGACCTCGACCTTGCCGCTCTCGGCGAGCAGCGCCACTGCACGGTGAGCCGTCGCTACCGACACCTCATACCGATCGGCCAGCTCCTTGACTGTTGGCAGGAGGTCTCCGGCCCGCAGCGCGCCGATGCGCAGGGCGCCTCGCAGGTCCGAGGCGATGCGTCGATACGGCGCCGAATCCTCGTCCTCGGCTGCCGGCGCCGGCGCCGGCGCCGGCGCCGGCAGCTCCAGGACCGGCGCCCCGTGCTGCGCGACCGGACTCGGCAGCTGGGGCACGCGGTCAGCCAGCGCACGCGAGGCGCGCTGATCGGCCTCGGCGACCCACGCAGTGTAGTAGCGCAGCGTCGTCACTCCCCCGCCGCCGTGCCCGAGTCGCCCAGCGACGGTGCGGACGTCGACACCGCCGGCGATGAGCTCGGTCGCCGAGTAGTGCCGCAGCTGGTGCAGGTGGATGTCGTAGCCGAGGGCGGCACACATGCGCGTGAAGCGGCGGGTCATCGTGGCCGGCTTCGGCCACGATGACCCGTCGGGGTCCGGGGAGAACACGAATCCGTCCTCGGGCAACTCGATACCGAGCGCTTCGGTCTCCCGGGCTCGCACGACGAGAAGGGCGCGGAGCAGACCGAGCGTCTGCGCATCGAGCACGATGCGCCGCTGCTGGTGGTCCTTGGTGTCCTTCTCCCAGTTCTGGCCGTTGACCTCGGCGATGCTCGTGCGGATCGTGACGACGGCCGCGGCGAAATCGATGCGCTCCCAGCGCAGCGCGCACAGCTCCCCGCGCCGCGCGCCGCTGGTCATCGCCAGCCACACGAACAGGCCCCACACCGGGTCCTTCCACGCCTCGGACGAGATGCGCGCGGCCTGTGCGGCAGATGGTGGTTGTGGCTTGGGCTTGGCCGCTCGGGGTGCGACGGCCTTGGCGCAGGGGTTGGTGCCGATCCATTCCCATCGGACGGCGTGCGCGAAGGCGCTGTTGAGGATGACGTGGGCCTGGCGGACACCGCTGGGACCGAGGGGACGGCAGCGGTGGGGCCGGCATCGCCGGTCGCACGCGTGCGGCACCCGGGTGCGGTGGTCGACGAGTCCACGGGCCCCGCGGCAGTGGATGCGGCAGGCACGCAGCTGGGCGTAGAACGAGTCGAGCACCTCGCCGCGCACGCGCCCGACCGGGAGATCGCCGAGCAGGGGCAGGATGTGCGTGCGGATCAGGCTCTCGTAGCCCGCGCGCGTGGCTACCTCGACGTCGATGACTTCGAGATAACGCTCCACGAGCTGCGTGACGGTCGCTGACGTCCGCGGCTGCCGGTCGGCGTCGATGTGGGAGGGCAGCCGGGTGCGGACCTTCTCGGCCTCCGCCCGGGCCTTCGGACCGTCCGGCACGGTTTCGGTGACGTAGTGCCGCTTGCCCGAGACCGGGTCGGAGCCGGCGAAGACGCGGACCTGCAGGGTGCCACTGGGCAGCTCGACGATCTCTCCGCGACGGCGACCAGTGGTCTGCTTGGGGGGACTCACCACAAGCTAGAGAGCGGCTCGCAACACGTCCAGCAACATGCTCACGAGCCGATGGAGATCCATCGGCCCGTGAGCTGCGTCGGGACGACAGTGTCGTGTCTCAACACATCCCGGACAGGTGTCTCACGACATGCCGGACAGATGTCGCGGGTGATCCCGGACGGGCTCGGGACGCTCGTGCATGTCGTCCAAGGCGCGTCTGGTGATCACTGCTGTGGTCGTGGAGAAGCGGCCGGTCGCGCAGGTCGCGCGCGAGTACGGGGTGTCGCGGTCCTGGGTCTATGAGCTGCTCGCCCGCTACCGCGCCGAGGGTGACGGGGCGTTCCGGGCCCGCTCACGGCGACCGAAGACCTCGCCGCGGGCCACCCCGCCGGAGACGATCGAGATGGTCTTGGAGCTGCGCAAACGCCTCGCCGGGCAGGGCCTGGACGCCGGGCCGGACACCATCGTCTGGCACCTGGCCCACCACCAGGGCGTGGCCATCTCGCGGGCCACGGTCCACCGAATCCTGGCCCGCCACAGCCAGGTCGTGCCGACCCCGGCCAAGCGCCCCAAGTCGTCCTACCTGCGCTTCGAGGCCACCTACCCCAATGAGTGCTGGCAGTCCGACTTCACCCACCACCGCCTTGCCGGCGGCGCCCACGTCGAGATCATCACCTGGCTCGACGACCACTCCCGCTACGCCCTGGGGGTGACCGCCCACCACCGAGTCACCGCCGGAATCGTGGCCGCCACCTTCGCCACCGCGGCCGCTGCGCACGGGTTCCCGGCCTCGACCCTGACCGACAACGGCATGGTCTACACCGTCCGGCTGGCCTCGCGCCGCGGCGGTCGCACCGCTCTCGAGCACGAACTTGCCCGCCGCGGCATCACCCAGAAGAACAGCCGACCGTCGCACCCCACGACCTGCGGCAAGGTCGAACGTTTCCAGCAGACCCTGAAGAACTGGCTGCGCGCACAACCCCACCCACCGGCGACGATCGTCGAGCTCCAAGCCCTGCTCCACCGCTTCGTCGAGACCTACAACCACCAGCGGCCACACCGCGCGCTCGCCCACCGCGCCACCCCGGCCACCGCCTACACCGCCCGCCCCAAAGCCGCCCCCGGCGCCGACCGCACCACCGACACCCACCACCGCGTCCGCACCGACAAGATCGACAAGTCCGGGACGGTCACCCTGCGCGTCGCCGGCCGGCTGCGCCACATCGGCATCGGCCGACCCCACAGCGGAACCCACGTCCTACTGCTCACCCAGGACCGCCACGTGCGCGTCATCGACGCCGCCACCGGCGAACTCCTCCGCGAGCTCGAGATCGACCTCACCCGCGACTACCAGCCCCGACACCCACCGACCCCGAAATGACAAACGCCCGAACCCACACAACGTGGGTCCGGGCGTCCGGGATGTCCTGAGACATCACAGCGTCGGGACGACAGGATTTGAACCTGCGACCCCTTGACCCCCAGGCGGCCACAGTCATCGGTTGCCCACGGTCGATGTCGGTTCCTGTCGGTCGATATCAGACCGCCGAGGGCGCCGTCATCCGGGTCCGTCGGTCCCCGTCGGTACTTGTCGGTTCCCGTCCGCGTGACACGGCCGTGACTCCCCAGCCCCCCGTGGCTGGCGCGCTCGTACTCCCCAGCACAGCTGCACGTCCTCGGCCCGGTAGGTCTCCGTGGCGTCCCTCCAGCTTCCATCACGCCGCAGAGAGGGAGGCACGAAAGGTGGGCGCCCCGCTAGAAGTCGTCGCCCGCCTCCCTCTCGCGGTCGCCCAGCTGCCCCTCATGGTCGAACAGCGACCAAGGCTCCGGCTCCTCACGGGCTCGGGTGTGCTCGCGCTCCCCCATCAGTTCAACCTCGCGCAGCAGCTCGCCCCATGCTGTTTCGGGCTCACGCACGGCAGGCTCACGCACGGCAGGCTCACGCACGGCAGGCTCACGCACGGCAGGCTCACGCACGGCAGGCTCACGCACGGCAGGCTCACGCACGGCAGGCTCACGCACGGCAGGCTCACGCACGGCAGGCTCACGCACGGCAGGCTCACGCTCGGCAGGCTCACGAACGCTCCCTTCGAGCCGCTCCAAGCGGGCGAGCAGCTCCGCGTACTGCCGTCGTTCCCGCTGACTCCGCGCAAGGTGGGTCAGCTCGCCGGCAAGGGCACCGAAGGCTCCGCTGATGGTCGCTTCCATGACCTTTTGCCCCACCTCCTGCTGCAAGGCCATCGCGATGTACGGCCCAGCCAGCCCGCCACTAATCAGTGCCGCGACACCGATGCTCGCCACGGACGTAGCGACCTCCAAGACGAGGTACCGGTCCGGTAACCGCTGCGCGGGCTCCGCAGGCAGAGCGGGCCCGTCGAGCGCGACGGGCTCCCTGTCCGGCTCCCGGCTCAGCTCCCAGCTCAGCTCGGCGATGCGCTCGGCGGCGTGCGCCGTCATCTCGGACGGCTCTCGCTCCGCAGCCTCCCTCAGCACATCGCCGGCTTGCTCCAGGACCGACGACGCCGCTTCCCGCTCCACGTCGTCGTCGGGGTCCGCGTCGGCGAGGGACGCCATCCGTTTCTGCAGCTCGGCGAGCTGCCCGAGGAAGTACTTCTCTGACTCAGACGGCTCTCGACTCACAAGATCAATCCCCCCAGGCTCATGCACCAGCAAACCACCCCTTCGGGCTGAGCCCTTCGCGGTTGGCCATGATCACGGGGTGAAGAAGGTCAGGCTTTGGGCCATCGTGCTCGTGTCGGTGATGCTGACGGGAGTGAGTGTGGGCGCCCTGTTCGGGCTTGGGCGGCCCACAGAGGCCATCGCGGCAATCTTGGCCTACCTGCCGCTGAATCTCGTGTCGGTCATGGCACCCTTCGCTGCGCGTTTGGAGAGCGACGCGCTCGCGGAGAAGGCCGCTGAGGCGTCAGTGAAGTGCTATGTCGTGGGCCTGTTCGGACTCGCCCTCGGTACGACGCTCGTGGTCGCACCACTCCCGATCGCACAGTCCGGGCCAACATGGTTCGTGGCCAGCCTCGTGGGTGTGAGCTGCTGGTCGCTGGCCGTAGAGATCGCCATGCTCCTGTTCTGGCACGGGCGCACAGTGACGGACGACTGACGACGGGATCACCCGCGCCGGCGTCCCGGCCCTAGAACCCGAGACCTTCCTCGCGATCTTCCTATGGCTCGCCGTCCACAGCCTCTAGCGATGGGGTCCGTCGTCAGCTTCCCCGCCAGGCAGGCGTCGGGCCGCCCCGACGGCTCGGGCAGACCGGTATGGGCCAGACTCACGGACCGATGGGGGCTGATGACGATCTCTCGTGGTGGCAGCGTTCGCGCCGATCACTGAGCTCAGCGATCCCTGGTGCGCTCATGGCGGGAGCCGTTGCCGTCCTTCTCCTCGGGTTCTCCGCGGCAGGATGGGTACCTTGGTCCCGGCTCGGGGCGCTTCTGCTTCCTGTGTGGTGGGCGCTTCCTATCGCCGCCGTGCTGCTGATCGCGGCCTTCATCATGAGTCGGCGGCGGCCGGACCCGCAGATCACTCCGATCTCCACGTGGGCGCTGGTGCTGGTCGTGCTGGTGATCCTCACAGTGGGCGGCGGGGTCACAATCTGGCTCTACGGGATCGCCTCAACCACGCCTCCGCCAGGGCAACCGGCCGACGCCGCGGTCCGGATCGACGCGATCCGCACCGGCTTAACGATCGCTGTCGGGACGGGCGGCGCCTTCGGGCTCGTGCTCGCGTTTCGCCGTCAGCAGTCCGGTGAGATCACGGGTCGCAACCAGATCGTCGATACCACCGAGCGGCGGATCACCGAGCTGTACACGAAGGCTGTCGATCAACTCGGTGCGGCGGAAGCGCCGGTGCGCCTGGGCGGGCTGTACGCCCTCGAACGACTCGCGCAGAACACCCCCGACCAGCGGCAGACCATCGTAGATGTGATCTGCGCCTATCTGCGAATGCCGTACCCGTCAGCCTCGGCGAGTGGCCAAAACCCCTTCTTCCCCGAGGGTCGAGGGAAGGCTGCCCCCGACCACACCGCACAGCAGGAGCGCCAAGTCCGCCTCACCGCGCAGAACATCCTGCACCGGCACCTGAGGCCCTGCGACACGGCGCGATTCTGGAGAGGTCTCGACATCGACCTAACGGGCGCCCACTTGATCAGCTTCGACTTAGACTCATGCCAGGTGCGCGATGCCCGCTTCGACGGGGCCACCTTCACCGGCCGCGCCTTCTTCAATGGGACCACCTTCAGCGGCGGCGCCACATTCTTCGGAGCCACCGTCGACGGCGGCGCCTTCTTCGAAGGGGCGACCTTCAGTGGCGGCGCCACCTTCCGCGGCGCCACCTTCAGCGGCGGCGGCTACTTTACGGAGGCCACCTTCAGCGGCAGCGCCCCCTTCAATCGCGTTTTCACGGGGGGCCCCTTCGACAGCGGCGTCTCCTTCTACAGGGCCACCTTCAGTGGAAGCGCCTTTTTCAACGGGGCCACCTTCAACGCCGACACCGACTTCAGGCTGGCCAATTTCGGCGACGCCTCCCAAAACCACGCTTCCTTTATGAAGGCCACCTTCAACCGCGATGGGTTCTTCAACGGGGCCACCTTCAGCGACGCCTCCTTCGAGGAGGCCACCTTCAGCCGCGGCGTCTCCCTCAGGGCAGCCCGCGCCGAACCGCGTGGCCAACAGTGGCCGCCAGGATGGGCGCTCGATGCAGCTGTCGAGCCGGACGCTGAGGGCCGACTGCCGCTGGTGCAGGTGAGTAAGTAAGCGGCCGAAGACGATCAGAGCAGCGAGGACGAGTAGGACAGCACTTCCCGCGCCTCCCGCTGCGCCTGCACCGACCGCGGACGCGGCCCCTCGCGCCGATACGGACGAGCCCACCGCCACGGCAACCCCCGCTCGTCCAACCACGCCACCGCCGCCCCGACACCGCCCACGTCGGTCACCGCCAACAGCTCCGGCTGCCACCGCCGACGACTCAACGTCGGCCACGTCTCGCCCACCAGCTCCACCGCGTCGTCTCCGCCGGTGTCCTCCGCCGCCACCGCCTCGTCGGACTCCTCGCGGCCCAACCCCGCGAGCCGCCGCAGGTCCATCCGGCCCGTCGACCAGGTGAGCTGCTTCCGGCCGTGGCTCGCGGCCTCGTACTCCCACCACAACCCCAGGTCGCCGGCCTCGTACGTCTCCGTCGCGTCCCGCAGCAGCGCGAACGGCGACCGCCCCGCGCGGCTGTCCTTCGTCCACGACGACGTCAGCTCGAGCGCCGCCTTCCCGAAGTAGCCGGCCAAGCCCTCGTCGCCGCTTACCACCCGCCGGGTGTCCACCCCGTGCACCGGCGTCGAGTCGAACCCCCACCGGCGCAGCGCCCGATCCCACCGGCCCCACCCACGCATCGCCACCCACGCCGACGCGGCCTCCGGGACCGGCGACGACCAGGCCAGCAGCGCGTGCACATGCACATGCCACCCGTTCCGCCCGGTGTGCGTGACCTCCACGACCCGCGCCCAGCCGAGCAGCCCCGCCTTGTCCTCCATCCACGCCGCCCCCGACGTCACCCGCGCCCACGCCGCCGACACCGCGTCCCACACGTCGGCCAACCGATGACCTTGGTGATGCCGCACCGTGAAGGTCACCAGGTCCATCACCCCGCCAGCGACCTCGACCGCGGCCATCACCGCCGCCAGCTCCGACGCCCGCCGGGCCGCGATCTTCCCCGAGCAGCACGGACACACCCACGGACTCCCGCAGGTCGCCAGCCCGGCGAAGCCACTCCGACCGCCCGGCGCGGTCCGCAACACCGGATTCCCCGTGCCCGTCAACGTCGCCCGCCGACACTCCCGCAGCCGCTTCACCCTCGACACCGGGCGCGCCGCATCCAACAGAGCCCACCGCTCAGCCCGGCGGTCCCGCACCGCCGCCACCTCATCCACCCCGGACACCGCGCCCCCGGCGGCCCCCGAAGGGTTGTGCGCATGATTACCAAGGGCGCCGCCGCTCGGTCGCTTCGCTCCCTCGCGCGCCCGCGCGCTGCCTTCGGCCGCGCGGGCGCACGTCCCCGCTTCACTGGTGGCCGCGGGGTGCCGGTGGTGGCTCATGGGCTCAGCCCTCGGGACAGCCCTCCGGGGGGCCTCGGCGCTCGGGGAGGGGGGTGGCGACCGGTCAGGCCCACCCGACGCGCGACGGCTCCCGGAGGGCTCGCCGGAACCCCGCGCCGCGTCAAGCGCCGGGGACGCCGGTCGGGTACGTCAGTGGCGGCACGCGGCAGCTCCTGGGGCGCTTGACCCGGCCCGAGAACCCGGCGCGGGCTGGCGCCCGCCGACGCGCGACGGGAGAGCCCTCCCTGAGCGCGGCGTGTGCCGGGGGCACCGGGCCGGGACAGGCCCGTGCTGGTGCGGCGTCGGGCCGTGGAGCGCCGCAGACCGTTGGGCCCGGATCGGCCCGTGCTGGTCGCCGCGTCGGCCGTGGAGGGCCCCGCGCGCCCCGCGGCAGGGTCGATGCACCCTCGGGTGCCGCGGCCGGGCCCAGCGGGCCGTTCCGGGGTCACCACGCGTCCCCTCGGGTGCGATGACGGCGGCGTTCCCGGCGGAGGTCGGCACGGCGCTCCCGGACGTGCCGGACCGACACCATCAACCGGATCAGCACCCAGACCGCGAGGACGAGCAGCGCCAGCCAGCCGATCCACTCGGTGCTCACTGCGGGCCGCTGATCCGCGCGCAGTAGTCGGCGTAGCCGCCGGACCACGGGACTCGGAGGCGGGTTAGGGGGCGGCCGGGCGCAGTCACCAGGGCGATGCCGGGCGGGGCGATCTGGTGCTCGGAGCCCCACGGGCGGGCGTCGTCGCCGTGGAGCATCACCAGGGAGTCGGCCGGGACCCGGAAGCTGATCGACAATGCGAACTGGTCCCGGGCGTAGCCGCCGCCCATCGACTCGGCCTCGGCCCGCTGCGCCAGCATGATCACGCGGAAGGCGACCTTGCGGGACTCGGAGAGCAGTCGCAGCGTCGCCAGCTTGATCCGCTGCAACACGGTGGGCGGCGCCTTGCCGTTGATCTTCGCGGGGGCCGGTTGGGCGGCGGCGGCGCGCAGCAGACCCGGGTACTCCTCCAGCACGACCACGATCAGCGGGAGGTCGGGGGACGGCGTCAGGGTGTCGACCCGCGGGGGCATATCGGCGAGCCGGCGGTCCATCTCCGCGACCAGCGACTCCAGGTGCGCGGCGTGCAGGTCGGCGCGACCGGCCCCGGCGGCGCACTGCCAGTCACGGTGCCGGGTGCCGTCCCACGGTGCGCCGAGCAGGAGCCCGGTCGGATCGCATCCGGCGACCAGGACGTCCGGGGCCTCCGCGAGCTGCGCCAGCAGGCCGTACAGGAAGGCGCTCTTGCCCGACCCGTTCTGACCTTGCACAGCGATGTGGGCGGCGCGGGCGATGACGTGCCCGACGATGCGCCCGGCTTCGTCGCGGCCCAGGATCACGGCGTCGCCGCTAGTCGAGATCGGGACCCGGGGCAGGTCGAACGCCACGCCCAACGGGTCGTCGTCGAGAAGCGTGATGCGCAGGAAACGTCCACCGAGCGCGTCAAACCGGACGGCGGCGGCGTCGAGCGCCAGGGCCAGCCGATCCGCAACGGCGAGGTAGTCCCCTGGGAGCTGGCCGGGCAGCAGCTCGACGATCAGACTCAGCGGTCGGCCGTGATCGTCCTCGGCGACCGCGATCAGCCGCGGGATGACGGCTGTCTCCCCGGCGGCAACGATCACCGTCCTGGTGAGCCCGGAGCCCTCGGCGGCGGCCGTCCAGTCGGGCCCGTGCTGTAGCCGCTGCCGGGCCAGGGCTTCCAGCTCGTGGCGGTACGGGCCCTTGCGAGGGCCGGCGCGTAGCAGCGGGTGGCGTTCCCGCCGGGCGGCGAGCAACCCGCGCACCCACGGGAAGGTCTGGCCGACGGGCTGCGGCTCGGGCTGGCCGGAGGGGTGGCGTGGTTCGGACAAGGTCACGGCGGAGTCCCGGGGTCAGGGGGCGCGACCACGAAGGCCCGGGACAGGGCGGCGGGCGTCGGTCCCGGGTCCCCGCGTCCCGCCTGCGGGGAAGTGCGGGCGGGATCAGGCGGGCGTCTCGGCGGGGGCCGCGGCGCGACCGTTGCCGTTGCGCCGGGCCTGCTCGGCGACGTTGGGGTCGGCGATCCCCACCGCCGACCAGTAGCCGGTGAGAACGCCGCTCTTGTTGATCGACACCCGGACCTCCAGACCGTGCAGGTCGACCGGGGCGAGCGGCGTCACGACCGGCTGGTGCCGGGCAGGGACGCGCACCGCCAGCACCTCCGGACGACCGCCGGTCTGGACGAGCGCGTAGATCGTCCAGAGCGGGAGCCCGGCCGTCTCGTCGACCTCCTGGCGGTCGGTGAGCGTCCGACGACCATCGGCGGCGTCCTCCCACACGGCGACCGGTTCGGCCTCACCGGCGGCGACCAGCTCTAGCCGGGCGGTGTCTACGGGGACGGTTCTGATCATGGCGGGGTCTCCTCGGGAATCACGCGCGGTCTTCAGCGGCCATCAGCGGCCACGGATGGACACACTACGCGCACCGAGGACACTAGGAGTCGACAGAAGTAATGATCGGTCAGGAGAGGACAGTCAGGCATGTCGGCAGTCACCGGCAGACGACTAGGCGCGACACTGCACACCATGGCGCTCCTGACCACGGCAGATGCCGCCGTCGAACTCGCCATCTCGGCGCGCACGTTGTCCCGCTGGGCGAAGGAGGGCTACGTGCGACCCGCGTTCGTCACCCGCTCCGGGGGCTACCGCTGGGACCTCGACGACCTGAAGGCTCAGCTACGGGCGAAGCAAGACGAGGACGGCACGCTCCCAGCACCTTGACGACCCGGGAGGCCCGATGCCTGACGGCGGCGCCAAGGTCGAGCTGATCCCCGAGAGCTGCCCGGCGGGCCATCCGTGGGGGCCGCCCGTCCACGGCACCGTGCGCGTCATCGCCGGATGGCTGCCGTGTAGCTGTCCCGGGACCGAGGGCCGCGGTGGGCACCGCTCGTATCACTGCGAAGTCGTCGACTGTCCCTCGCCGTGGGTGTACTCAGGCGGTCACGATCCTCAAGCGTGACGGCCCCCGCGACGACATCAGGCGAGCCAATTGATCACATCTTCCGCACGGCACCGGTGAAGCCAGCGATGAATAGCGCGGCAAAGGCCCATGCGGCGAGTTGGAGCACCCACGTGCTGATCAACAGCGCGGTGGCGGTGGCGCTGGTGGAGTCCGGGCTGATGCCGCAGCGGTCGCGCACCTTGGTGGCCGAGCCGAGGAGCGGGGTGCCGAGGTCGAACCCGGCGCCGACCTGCTCGACCACCGTGCAGCGCTCCAAGGGCGCGCCCGGTCTGGGCGGATGCGTGAGGGCGCCGTGAAAGCCAAGGACGACCGCAAGGACCGCGGACACGATGAACACGCCAGCCAGCCCATACAAGGACCGCCAGGGCTTCCACCCGTAGCCCAGCACCACTCCGGTGAACTTGGCCCACGCCTTCTCGTGCCACGAAAGGCCACCGCGCGCGATCTGGTCCTCGCGCTGGGCGATCAGAATCTTGCGCACCTCGTGCTCGTGACCGGCCGCACGGTACACGTGAGCCAGTTGTTGATAGGGCTGGGCCGCGTAGAGCGGCGTCTTCCAGCGCAGGAGCGCAAGCCACCACAGCACGTCTTCTGGTTTGATCCCGGCGTACGTGACCCCGTCCAGGTCCCAATTTCCGGAGGTCTCGGTTGGCTCCGTAAGATTCAGAGTTCCCAGCTTCCCCGATGAAAGGGAGATCAGGGCGCCACGGCCCCCGGCCGTCCTGAACCCGCCGTCGAGGAGCACCGCGCCGCTGACCTCAACCCCGTCGGCGACAAGTGCGGGCCCGGACTCGTTGACCAGCCATGCACCACGGCAATTGAGCTGGCCAGTGATGTGCGCTTCGGCTAGTCGCACCGCGCCGTACTCACCGGCTCCGCGCGCCCTGACCCCGTCGAGGACCACCCCGCCGCCGACCTCGGCACGATCGGCGACAAGTGCGGGCCCGGACTCGTTGACCAGCTCTGCACCACGGGAGTTGAGCCGGACAGAGATGTGCGCATCGAGCAGTCGCACCGCGCTGTACTCACCGGCTCCACGCGCCCTGACCCCGTCGAGGACCACCCCGCCGCCGACCACGGCCTGGTCGGCGTCCAATGCGGGCCCGGACTCGTTGACCAGCTCTGCGCCGCGACAGCTGAGCTGGCTAGTGATGTGCGCTCCGGTCAGTCGCACCGCGCCTTCCTCACCGGCTCCGCGCGCCCTGAACCCGTCGTCGAGGGCCACCGCGCCGATAACCTCGACCATGTCGGCGACAAGTGCGGGCCCGGACTCGTTGACCAGCTCTGCACCACGGCAGTTGAGCTGGCCAGTGATGTGCGCTCCGATCAGTCCCACCGCGCCTTCCCCACCGGCTCCGCGCGCCCTGAACCCGTCGACGAGGAACAACCCAGTGCCGGCTCGGACCCCTTCGGCAGCCAATGCGGGAGCGGAGTCGTTGACCAGCCACGCACCGTTACAGAAGACCCCGCCGATGATGCGCGCGCCGAATAGGGCGACAGTGGGGCTGTTCGCGGCCGTGGTGGTCAGCAAGCTGCCGTTAAGGCGCAGGTCGTCGTCAAGGCAAATGCTCAGCGCGTTGAGCGCCGGGTCATGTTCGCTAGTGACGTGACACCTCTCCAGGGCCATGTAGGGCAGGTGCGCGCTGTAGGCGCTCACCCCCTGGTCAAGGCGACAGTCCGCCAGAGTCAAGGGAACCGTGGCCGTGACGTGGTCGAGGTCGAGACGACCGACGATGCGCACTCCGCGCAGCCGCACGCCACGCGGGTCCGCCGCCTCTTGGGCGGGCAGACCCCGTCCCAGCAGCAACGAGCGCAGGTCCTCAGCCGCGAGATCGTGCGCCTCCCCCCAGGCGCTCATGACCGCCTCGTCCAGCCGCGCACCCCCAGCCTGGTCGGGCAGCAGATCAAGCCACTCACCTGCCACCAACGCAGCCGCCAAACGGTCCCTGAGCGACTGACCCTCCTTATCGGTCACGGTGAGCGAGCCTAATCAGCGAGACGACGTCGGGGCCTATGGCGGGTCTCCGGCGTCGTGGGCCTCTTGCTTCGGGTCCTGACAGCGGCCAGCTCGACCCGGGCGACGCCGCATTAGGGCCGCACCACTTGACATTCAATCAGGTGCAGGCCCCATCGACGCAGGTCCGGGGGCTGGTGTCACGCGCTTGTCACGCGCCGGGCGCGCTCACTTCCCGGCGTGGGGGTCACTGTTGTTTCTCACCGAGGTCGTACAGGAACTGGAGCGCTGAGAGCTGCTCGTCCTGCGGACTCCAGGACCGCCAGATGCGCCAACGCCCGCCGGCGGTCGTGTACGTGCCCTCCGCCTCGGCCCGCCACTCGATCTCGTCGACGACGACGAGATCGGTCGCCTCGTGACCGCGAGCGTGGATCACCTCGTTGATGGTGAGCAGGACCTTGTCGATGCGGAGCGAGCTGCCCTTGACCTCCACGTGGCGCTCACCGCTGGGGCCACGCACGAGGAGGTCGTACGGCTTGCCGAGGACCTCGACCTCTGTCGCACCGGCGGCGAGGTAATGCTCCTTCGCGACCGCCACGGCGTGTTCCTCGATGGCCTTCCGAAGGACAGGGTCTTGGAGCCGTCCAGCACCCTTGCGCGGGCGCGCCGAGGGCGGGGGGCCGGGGAGCACCATCGCCTCGGCCAGCTCCGGCAGGAGCCCGAGTAGCTCGGCTGGGAACTTGGTCAGGTAGGCCTGCGCTGCACGGAGTCCGTCGCCATAGCGCGTGAAGGGGAAGTACGTCGTCCCGTGGCGCCGCTTCAGGTCCTCACCAAGCTGGAGCACCGAGTCTCGGAGTTCGAACATCCGGGCGCCGTCTACAGGTCGGGTCAGCTCGGTGAAGTTTGCGCAGGGCGTCCGCCACCCCCGCCCGACCGTCGGCACACCGCGCGCCCTGCCGCGGGTGCCGCGTGCCTGCCAGGCGTAGGGGTAGACCTCTTCGAGCGGCCCGGCGATCTCGGACCAGCCGATGAGGGCGGAGTTCTCGAACCAGTCGGTGTGCCAATGGAACACGACGTCGCCCGGTCGCGTGGCGGCCACCAGCGAATAGGTCCAGCTCTCGTTGCCAGCGCCATCACGCTGCGGAGCGTTGAGGTCGCTGCCCACATCACGTCGATTCGTGATCTCCATCCAGAACCGCTGGGACGCGTCGCCGACCCACCACTCGTTCACCACGAGACCTACCTCCCCCTGTGCCGCGGGCGCGCCACTCTAGAAGGCAGGCAGCACGAAGATCGGTCCGTCTCCACGAGCCGGGGCAAGTCGAGCCGCCGCTCGGGGCAGCCGGGTGGCGCACCGATGGTAACGCTGCGCAACTGCTCGTTCGATGCAGAGACGTCACAAATAGGCCGAGTGGGGGCAGAGTGTCGGATGCGGGAACTGTGAGGCGCAGCTTGCAGAGCTCGACATTTAGGCGTGAAACTTCAAGTCCGCTACTTCGAGCGCAAAAATTGACGACTGGTTAGCTTGGCCGCTCAAAGTGCTACACCGAATGTCAACGATGTCGGTGTCGTTACTTGCAACTCTAAGCGTACCCTGAAGAGCCAGTGTCTGAGATGTATATGGCCCCATCCTGACTTCGACAAAATCGAGTAGGTTAGATCCGTCTTTCGAGGTCAGTCGCGCCAGGACTTCCTGACGGGCCGCATCCACGTTCCCGGCGTTGACTCGGCCAAAAACTATATACGTACCGGGACCCACGTTGAGTCTCAGCACCGTCTCCTGAGCAAAATTGTTCAGGCCCAGTCCAGAGCTGTCGCTGTTGACGTACACGACTTGAGTTGCTGTCATTCTACAAGTATTGCGCAACCTCGACGCCCAGGGAAAGTGGGGTCGGCGCCGCACTCGCCGCCCCGCTGCGGTGGGCGGTGGCGCTGCTGTGGGTCGCGGCCGGGCTAGCCGTGCTCGCCGCGACGGGCTCGGGGTCCTGCCCTCGCGTCGGCCGCACATCGCGTGCCACCGGGTTCTCCCGGCGGTGCAACCCACTCGCATGCCCGAACGCCACCACCCGCCCCGAGCACTACGGTCCCCTCACGCTTCGCCGTCCACGCGCGTCGCCAGCGCCGCCTCCAGGCGTTTGATCTCCCGCTCGACGGCGTCGTCGGTGATCACCTCTACGGCGGTTCGGCGCGGCGCATCGAGGCCTAGCAACGCCGCCCGCCGCGCCTCGAGCTTGATCAACGACGCGATCGCTTCCAACGTCGGCCGCGCATCTCGCACCGGCACACCCTCGTGCACCACCACCCGCCCCGCCGACACAGCCACGTGCCCGGTCAGCACGATCTTCCACAGCACCAGGGCCAGTTCGTCGAGCTGCCGGCAGGCCAGCTGCCGCTGCTGCTCCACCGGTGCCCGCACCGACTCCGACAGTGATCGCATGACCGCGGCATGCGCCCCAGATGGGCCGGCGTAGCCCATCTCATCGGCGATCCCCCGGTAGTCCATCCCCGTCACACGAAGCCGTGCCGCCTCGCCGTCGCGACGTCGGGATCGTTCACTCCTCACGATCCACTCCTCTGTTCGATTCGATCAACTGCTCGATCAGCGCAGTCGGCGCACTGCCTCTCGGCGCTTGCGCCAACGCCCGCGCGAGGGCCTGACTCGACTGGCCCAACTTGGCGCGGTCATCGGTCCTCCGCCCCGTCGTCACCGGGGACGCCACCACCGCGATAGGCGTGACGCTGGCAGCGGTCGAACAGGAACGGCCGGATGGGGTCATCGTCGGGGCAGCCACACACCGCACAACCCCACTGTTGATCTGCGTCCCACTGCGTCCCGTCTGCGTCCGCCGCAGTACCGGCGTCTGCGTCCCGCGTCCCCCTCTCTATAGGGGACGCAGACGCGGACGCAGTCAGGGAAGCAGACGGCCCTTGATCACCTCGGGACGCAGACAGAGCCCGGTATCCATTGGCTCCGTGCCGACCCTTGATCAGCTCAGATCGTCCCGCCGCCACAAGATCGTCGACTCCGGCACGCACCTCGACGTCCCTGATCTTGTGCCCGGCCTTGCGCACCTCGGCAAGCAACGCCCGCTCCGACGACACCTCGCCCCCGGGTAGCGACGCCAGCACTGCATGCACAGCCTCAGCAACGGGCGACGTCTCGGCCGGCAGCACATCGTCGTCGGCCCCGTCCCCCGCCGGGGCATGGAAACGGAGCAGGAGACCGGAGGTCACCGTCCGGGTGTCGTCGACCACCAGCTCACCCATGAACGTCTTGGCGGTGCCGCCCCGGCTCGCCCGGCCGTGTTGACGCAGATTCCCGGGCCGATCCTTCGTCACGAACACGTGGGAGCGTCCGCGCTGGCCACGCCCGAACGCCTCGGCGTTCTCCAGCAGGATCAGGACCCCCGTCAGTCCGTTGATCTTGTGGACGGAGCCGATCGGCCCGCGGCCTCGGCCCTGCGTGTCCTTCACGAGGTGGTCACACGAGAGCGTCGCCGCCCCGATCTTCGTGCACGGCTTCACCAGGCGCCGGCGGAACGCCGCGATCCCGTCCGTCGCGTTGCCCTCCCACTCGTGCAGACTCAGCGCCTCGTTCACGCCGTCGAGCACGACCAGCGACGGCACCGGATCGAGCAGCGCCGCGAGCCGCCGAGCGGTGACGGGCTGATCGGGCCCCACGAACGTGAGCAGCTTGACCAGCAGCTCCGCGTCGAGCCCAAGCGCGAGCAGCCGGTCAATGGTGTCGACCGGGTCGGCCTCCTCGAAGTGGATGTACACGACCCGATGCCCGGCCATCAGCTCGGCGACCACGCACCCAATCCCGTACCAGGACTTGCCGGATTCCGTCTCCCCAATGATCGAGTGCTCTTTCCCTGGGTAGATCATCTGGAGTCCGTCGCGACGCCGGATGCCCAGCGACGGCACCGGCCGCACGACCTCGCCGCGCACGTATGGACCAAGGTCCACCGGCGCCCACGAGTCGACCTCCGCTCCATCCCCGGCGTCAGCGTCAGCGACAGACAGGCTCGCCTCCGTCGACCCGAAAGCGGCGTAGGGCCCATAGCCGGTGCCACCGGTCCACTCGCCGCCCATCACGGCACCCCGTCCGGGCCCCACGACGGCACCGGTCCCCCGGCGTGGTCGACACCACCACGGCGCCGGTACAGCTCACCGCGGTCCGCACGCCAGGCCGCGAGCTGCGCCATCGTCGGCCGGGCAGGGCCAGCGTTCCCGGCCGCCCACCACGCCCGGCACACCTCTTGCGACGCCGCGACCTGCCTGCCGACGTCGATGCGGGCGATGACCTCGGGCAGCGGGTCGCCGACGTGCCACCAGTCGAGGGCGGCGGCGGCGATCGCGGCCAGCCACCGCGGGGACCAGGCGGGCAACGTCGCCCACGCGTCGGACGCGAACTCCGGGGCGTCGCCACGCAGCAGCTCGACGACCGGGGCGAGCCCCTGCAGACGGGCCAGCTCCGAGACAAGCGCAGCGTCCCCGTCGGGGTCGGCCAGCGTCACCGGGTCCCACCACGCAGTACTCGCAGTAGCCTGATCGGGATTTCGCTCGGCGGCGGAGTCGGCGGCGGGCCCTCGTGGCGGGGGCCCGCTTCGCCGTCTCCGGGTCATCCGGCACGACCGCGACGTGCCCCCACCGGCGTGACATTAGCGTGACGAGACCCCTCCGCACCCTCGCTGAACTGGGCCGATCCCGACTCCACTTGACCGCTGATCAAGGGGTCGGCGTCACCATCAGCGTCCAGCCCGAGGCTGCGTAGCACCAGCATCGTCGGCCAGCGCAGCGACTTCCCCACCCGCAGCGGCGCCACCGGTAACAGGCCCGCGTCCGCGTTGACGTAGATCGACCACTTCGCCACACCCCACAGCTCGGCGACCTCGGCGGCGCTCAACGTCGTCGGCAGGTCCGCCGCGTCGACCCCCACGATGTTCCCGGTCATGACGTTCCCTCTCGCTGGCATCTCGCCCCGATAGGAACGCTAGGCGCGCCGACTGGACCTCGTCAAACCATCCGGGATAGGCTTCGTTCCCGTATCGGAACGGAGCTGATCATGCCGTTGCAGAACCCCGCCCGCGCGGTCGAGACCGAGCAGAACGTCGCCCGGCGCATCGCCTACGAGCGGCTGCGACGCGACTGGAGCTACGAGCACGTCGCCAAGTTGATGACCAACGCAGGCTGCCCACTCCAAGGCTCCGCCGTCTTCAAGATCGAGAAGGGGCGGCCGCCGCGTCGGATCACCGTCGACGAGCTGGTCACGTTCGCCGCGATCTTTGGCACCACCGCCGTGGACCTCCTGCGGCCCGTCGCACTGATCGGCGACAACGAGGCCAGTGCGCTCGTCAACGAGTGGATCGACGTGCAGCGCGAGATCGGGGACCTGACCGTCCGCGCCGACGCACTCGCCGACCGGCTCGACGACCTCCGGCGCAGCGGCACACTCCGCGACTTCCCGATCCACCAGGTGCTCGGCAGCCGCCTGTTCAAGGACATCCGGAAGGCCCAGGCGAAGGCGACCGCCGCGTTCTCGGCGTTCCTCCACGAGTGGCAGCACCCCGACGGGTCCGCTGACCCGGCGAGCGCCGCACTAATCTCCGACGCCCGCGCCCGCTCCGGCGTGGACGACCACGGACGCTCCCGCCCCGAGGGGACCCCGCGATGACCACCGCCGCCACCACCACACCCGAGACCCGCGACGGCATCCGCCGACGAGGCACCACCTGGACCGCGCTGTGGTGGGTCAATGACACCGCCACCGGCGAACCCCGCCAGCGCTCTAAGGGCGGATTCCGGACCCGCCGAGACGCCGTCGCCCACCGCACAACCCAACTCGCGGCGATCAACGACGGCAGCTACACCGAGGTCACCGACAAGACCATCACCATCGGCCGGTTCCTCACCGACGTGTGGCTCCCCGCCATCCGCACCGGCGACCGGCGCCCCTCCACCATCGCCAGCTATGAGTGCGCCGTCGACAAGTGGATCACCCCGCACATCGGGGGCATCCGGCTCGTCGCCCTCACCCCGCGGCACGTCGAGACCCTGCTCGCCACCCTCCGCGAGTCCGGCGGCAGACACGGCCAGCCACTCTCCGACCGCAGCGTCCAGTACGCCTACAGCACGCTCCGGATGGCCGTCGACCGCGCCCAACGCCACGGCTACGTGCCCCGCAACGTCGTCGCCACCGTCGACCGGCCCGGCGCCGGCCAGCCCTCCGTCGACTGGTGGACCACCGAGCAGGCCCAGCGCTTCCTCCGCGCCACCGCCACCGACCGACTGTTCGCAGCGTGGGCCCTCCTACTCGCCCGCGGGCCACGACGCGGCGAGATCGCGGGCCTGCGCTGGTCCGACGTCGACCTCGACCGCGGAACCGCCACGATCAGACACACCCGGGTCAGTATCGGCGGCCGCGTCGTCGACTCGACACCCAAGACCAAGGCGGGCGGCCGGACACTGTCCCTCGACCCCGGGCTCGTCGCCGTCCTTCGCCGCCACCGCACCGCCCAGCTCGCCGACCGCATGGCGGCCGGACCGGCGTGGACCAACGACGCCGACCTCGTGTTCACCCGCGAGGACGGCCAGCCCTACCACCCGGAGCACTTCTCCGACCGGTTCGACCGGCTGTGCGCCGCCGCCGACGTCCCCCGCATCCGGCTCCACGACACGCGGCACACCGCCGCCAGCCTCATGCTCGCCGCCAAGACCCCGGTCAAGATCGTCCAGGAGATGCTGGGCCACGCCTCCCCGACGATCACCCAAACGATCTACGCGCACACCATCGAGGGCATGGGCGAAGCCGCCGGCACCCAACACAGCGCCGCCCTCGGCATCATCGCCGACGAGTGATCCACCTGCCCTGCGTGACACCGGCGTGACACCGACCCGGTCAGAGCGGGTGTCACCACCCTCGTGCACCCGCTCTGACCTGGCCTTATTCGGTCGGGACGACAGGATTTGAACCTGCGACCCCTTGACCCCCAGTCAAGTGCGCTACCAAGCTGCGCCACGTCCCGAACCGCCGCGCCCGCGAGCGCGACGCCAGAACGATACCTCACGGGACGGCCCCGCCCGGTGACCCCTCCAGGTAGCGGGTGACCAGCTCGGTCAGCTCGTCGACCAGGTCCTCGCGGGCGATGGGCGGGTCCTCGAGCACCCAGCCGATGGTTGCCTGCTCGACCGCGCGGACGAGCACCCAGGCCATCACGTCGGGCCGCCGACCCGGCGCCGCACGCCCGCTCAGCACCGTCGCCACGAGCTGGTCGACCCGGCGCGCGAAGGCCGCGCGGCGGCTGCCGGCGCCGCGGGGCATCTGCTCGACGAGGACGCGGGTCATCGCGGGCTGCTCGCCGAACGCGTCGAGCAGGGCCTCGACGTTGCGGCGCACCACGTCGCCGCCGATCGGGGCGTGCAGGGTGTCGACGAACGCGCGCGAGATGCGAGTCTCGAGCTGCCCGATCTCGCGGTCGACCACCTCGTCGAGCACGGCCTCCTTGTCCGGGAAGTACTGGTAGAGCGAGCCGGGGCTGACACCGGCCGCGGCCGCGACGTGGTTGGTGGTCACCCCGTCCCACCCGCGCTGGAGCAGGACGGTGCGGCCCGCGGCGACGATCCGCTCGACCGTCTCCCGCGAGCGCACCTGGCGCGGCGCCCGCCGCTCCCGGCGCGTCACGCCGGGAACGCGAGTTGAAAGCGAGCAAGGACTCGCATCAGCATGGTGGGCATGGTCGCACAGCCCGCGGACGTCACGGCCACGCCGACAGCACCGGCGCCGACGCGCTTCTGCGCGGCGCCGGCACGCAACGCCCGGCTCGCGCGGCCCTTGCGGGTGGTCGCCGGCGTCCGGGAGCTCGACCCGCACCTCGTCGCCGAGCTCGGGCGGCGGATGCAGACCCGCGACGAGCTCGGAGCCGCGCTGGCGGGGGCGATGAAGCGCCCCGCGGACGACCCGCAGCGCGTGACCATGCGCCAGTTCCACACCGCGCTCGCCGACGGCGTCGACGCGGTGCCGGACGCCGGGCCCGAGCTCCGGCGGTTCTTCGCGGTCGTCGACGAGGTCCCGGCGTGGGTCGACCTGGACCTCGTCGAACGGGGCGCGCGAGCGTTCCGCCGCCTGGGCCGCACGCGGATCGACGTGCTGCTCGCGCTCTCGCTCATCGGCGGGTACCGGTTCGGTGGGCCGGCGGACCTGCTCGTCGCGACGGGCGGGCTCACCGGCGACACCGCGATGCGCCGCCTCGGCGAGACCGAGACGTGGGGCCGCGGCGTCACCGCACCCGGCGGGATGCGCCGCGACGGCGAGGGCTTCCGCCTCACCGTGCACGTCCGCGTCATGCACGCACTGGTCAACCGGGCCTTCGAGACCAACGGACGCTGGGACGCCGGGCGCTGGGGCCTGCCGATCAACCAGACCGACCTCGCGACGACGCTCGGGCTGTTCAACAGCACCGCGTTGCTGGGGTCGCGGGCGCTGGGGCGCCTCGTCACGCGCGAGGAGTCGCGGGCGGTCATGCACCTCTGGAAGTACGTCGGCTGGCTCATGGGGGTCGACGAGGACTGGCTGTTCGACACCGAGCGCGAGCAGAACGTCTTCAACTACCACGTGCTGCGCGTGCAGGACGACGTCACGCCGGCCGGGGCGGCGCTCTCGCGGGCGCTCGTCGACGGCCACGGCGCCCTCCCGGACCGCTGCGCCCGCCCCAAGCTGCTCGGGCTGCTGCGCTTCTTCCTGGGCGCCGAGGGCCTGCGCGACCTCGGCCTGCCCCGCGCGAGCGCCCTCCCCGTCCTGCCGGGCGCCGTGATCAACCTGGTGGCGTCCGGCGTCGTCGCGCGGACACGGGCCGGGCGACGGTTCCTGGAACGCGCCGGCGACCGGGCCACCGAGCAGGAGCTGGCGCGGTGGTTCGGCGAACGCCGCGCCGAGGTGGGCCGCCTGCCGGGCTGACGCCGGTGATCAGGGCTCCTACCCTCCGGGCCATGGCCACTCCGCTGTCGCAGGCCGCCCTCGGCGAGATCGACGTCCCCACCCCGTCCTACGACCGGTCCGCCGTGTCGGTCGGGATCGTCCACTTCGGGGTCGGCGGCTTCCACCGCGCCCACCAGGCCATGTACCTCGACCGGCTCATGGAGCAGGGGCAGGCGCTGGACTGGGGCATCTGCGGGGTCGGGGTGCTCGAGGCCGACCGCCGGATGGCCGAGGTCACCGAGGCCCAGGACGACCTCTACACGCTGGTGCTCAAGCACGCCGACGGGTCGCGCGACGCACGGGTGATCGGCTCGGTCGTCGACTACCTCTACGCCCCGGACGACCCGGAGGCCGTCCTCGAGCGCATGACCGATCCCGCGACCCGGATCGTCAGCCTCACCGTCACCGAGGGCGGCTACCACCAGAGCGCCAGCACCGGGGAGTTCGACGACCGGGACCCCGCGATCCGCGCCGACATCGACGCCGCCGAGGGCGCCGCCCCGCAGACCACGTTCGGCTACGTCGTCGAGGCGCTGCGGCGGCGCCGGGCTGAGGGCACCGGGCCGTTCACGGTCATGTCCTGCGACAACATCCAGGGCAACGGCCACGTCGCCCACGCCATGATCACGGCCTACGCGCGCCGGAAGGACCCGGAGCTGGCCGACTGGATCGAGGCGAACGTGCCGTTCCCGAACTCGATGGTCGACCGGATCACCCCGCGCACGACGGACGAGGACCGCGCCGAGCTGCGGGACAGCACCGGCATCGAGGACGCCTGGCCCGTGGTCTGCGAGCCGTTCACGCAGTGGGTGCTCGAGGACCGGTTCGCCGCCGGCCGCCCGCCGTTCGAGGACGTCGGCGTCCAGGTGGTCGACGACGTCGAGCCCTACGAGCTGATGAAGCTGCGCCTGCTCAATGCGAGCCACCAGGCGATCGCCTACCTCGGCTACCTCGCCGGGTACCGCTACGCGCACGAGGTCGCGGGCGACGAGCTGTTCGCCGGCTTCGCCCGCGCCTACATGGACCGCGAGGGGACGCCGACCCTCGCGCCGGTGCCGGGCGTGGACCTCGACGACTACAAGGCCACGCTGATCGAGCGGTTCGCCAACCCCGAGATCCGCGACACCCTGGCCCGCCTGGCCGCGGAGAGCTCCGACCGCATCCCGACGTGGCTCGTGCCGGTGATCCGGATCAACCTCTCCCACGGCGGCGAGATCGAGCGCTCGACGCTGGTCGTGGCGGCGTGGGCCCGCTACGCCGAGGGTGTCGACGAGGCCGGCGAGCCGATCGAGGTCGTCGACACCGGCCGCGCCGAGGACCGGACCGCAGCGGCGCGCCGGTACCCCGACGAGCCGCTGGCGTTCCTCGCCGACCGGGACCTGTTCGGCGACCTCGTGGACGACGAGCGCTTCACGACGGCCTACCGCGCCCACCTCGACGCCCTGCACCGCGACGGCGCGCGGGCCACGGTGGCGGACATCGAGGCACGATTGCCCCGTTGAGCTCACCGCCGCTTCACACCTTCGGCCCTGTTGGGGCACACTCCGGGTCCCGATCACCCCGGAGGATCGACGGTGCCCCGAACCGCGAGCTCCGCGCCCGGGCACGGCTGGCCTTTCACCGGGCGCACGGCGGAGCTGCGCGCCGTCACGACGGCCTTCGCGCGCGACGGCGCGGTCGTCGTCGCGGGTTCCGCCGGGCTCGGGAAGAGCCGGCTGGCCCGCGAGCTCGTCGCCCGGGTCGCGCCCGCCGAGACCGTCGAGGTCGTCGCCGCGTCGGCGTCGTCGCGGGACATCCCGCTGGGCGCCTTCGCGCCGTGGCTCTCCGGCGCGACGGGCGGCAGCACGGACGCGGGAGACGACGACGTCATGGTCAGCGCGCTCGCCCGCGTCGGGGCCGCCGTCCGCGCCGGCGGGCCGCGCTCGGTCCTGCTCGTCGACGACGCCCACGCGCTGGACACCGTCTCGGCGACCCTCGTGCACCAACTCGCGCAGGAGCACGCCGTCCGCCTGGTCCTGACCGTGCGGTCCGGCGCCGCCTGCTCCGAGGCGATCACCGCGATCTGGAAGGACGGGCTCGCCGAGCGCATCGAACTCGGGTCCCTGGACGCCGACGACACCGCCGCGCTGCTCGACGGCGTGCTCGCCGCCCCGGTCGACGCCCAGGTCCTGCGGCGGCTGCACGACACGACCCGGGGCAACGTGCTCTGGTTGCGCCACCTCGTCGAGGGCGAGCGGGCCGCCGGGCGGCTCGTCGCGGTCGACGGGACCTGGGAGTGGCACGGGGCGCCCGCCCTGTCGCCGGCCCTGGAGCAACTGCTCGCCGAGCGCATCGGCACCCTCGCCGAGGGCGAGCGCCACGCCCTCGAGCTGGTCGCCCTCGGCGAGCCGCTCGGCCTGAGCATGCTCGTCGACCTGGTCGCCGAGGCCGACGTCGAGCGCATCGCCGAGCGCGAGCTGATCACCGTCAGCGTCGACGGCGCCCGCTCGGAGGTGCGCCTGGCCCACCCGCTCTACGGTGAGGCGATCCGCGCACGGCTGAGCGTCCCGCGGGCCCGGCGGCTGCGCGGGGACCTCTCGCGGGCCCTGCGCTCGACGGGTGGCCGGCGCGCGGGCGACGAGCTCCGCCGGGCCGTCCTCGACCTCGGCAGCGACAGCCCGCCCGACGCGGCGCTGCTGATCCTGGCGGCCGAGCAGGCGCTGAACCTGACCGACATCGGGCTGGCCGAGCGGCTCCTGCGCGCCGCGGTGGCGGCCGGCGGCGGGTTCGAGGCGCGGCTCGGGCTCGGCTTCCTGCTGGGCTGGATGATGCGCGCCGACGAGGCGGAGCGCGAGCTCGCCGCGGCGCTGCCCGAGGCGACCACCGAGGCCGAGCGCGCGCGGGCGCTGCTGGCCCGGTGCCACCTGCTGATGTTCATCCTCGAGCGGCCCGACGAGGCGCGCGCGGTGCTGCGCAGCGAGGGGTCCGACGCCGACGGCACGCCCTACCCCGAGACCGTCGCGCTGGAGGCCCTGCTGCGTCTCGTCGACGGCGACGTGGTGGCGGGCATCGACGGGGCCACGGCGGCACTCGCCCGGCCGAACCCGTCGACGCAGACGATCACGTGGGCGTCGTGGGTCGCGGCGTACGGGACGGCCTACCGGGGCGGCGGAGACCGGGTCCGTGACCACGTGGCGCGGGGCATGGAGGCCGCGCGCGCGGCGCCGGAGACGATCGCGATGCTGGGCAACGTCGGGTTCGGGGACATCCTCGAGGCCGGTTACTCGGGCGCGCTGGAGGACGCGCGGCCCCGGCTCGACTGGGTCGATGGCCTCCCGGGGCGGCACGGCGCGACCTGGTCGGCGCTCTACCACGGCCGCCACGCGCTCGAGTCCGGCCGACCCGCCACCGCGGTCCGGCTGCTCGAGAGCATCCTGCCGAGCTTCCCCGGCTCCGGCGGGGGCTGGACGGCCTGGTTCCACGCGATGATCGCCCAGGGCCGCGCCGCCCTGGGCGACGCCGCGGGTGCCGCCGAGGCGCTGGCGGCCGCGGGACGGGCCCGCCACTCCGTGATGCGGCTCGCCGACCCGGACGTCGACCTCGCCCGCGCCTGGGTCGCGGCGGTGCACGGCTCGGTGCAGGACGCCGCGCGGACCGCCCACCGCGCCGCCGCCGAGGCGAGGGCCCGGGGCGCACGGGCCGTGGAGATGGTCGCGCGGCACACCGCGGTGCGCTTCGGCGACCGCGACCAGGCCGGCGCCCTCGCCGAGCTCGCCCGGCTCCTCGACGGGCCGCGGGCACGCACGGCGGCGGCCCACGCCGCGGCGCTCGCCGCCCGGGACGTCGCCGGGCTGCTGGGCGCCGCGGAGGGGATGGAGTCCTGCGGGATGCTGCTCAGCGCCGCGGACGCCTTCGCCCACGCGGCGGTGGTCGCGCGGGACCGCGGTCAGCACGCCGAGGCCACCGCCGCCGCCGACCGTGCCGCCACCCTCGCCGCGGAGCGCTGCGAGGGCGCGACCACCCCGGCGCTGCGCCTGGCGCGTGCGCCGCTGGCGGTGAGCACCCGGGAGCGCGAGGTCGCCACGCTGGCCGCCGAGGGCCTGACCAATCGCCAGATCGCGTCCCGCCTGCACGTCTCGGTCCGCACGGTGGAGAGCCACATCTACCGCGCGTGCACACGCCTGGGCCTGCCCGACCGCGCCGCCCTCGCGGCCGCGATCGCCCCGCACCACCACCGCGGGGGCGGGTCGTGAGCGCCCGCCCGGCCTGGCCGTTCACGGACGCGACCACGAGCTGCACGTCTCGGTGCGCACGGTGGAGAGCCACGTCTACGGGCCTGCACCCGACTCGGACTCACCGACCGTGATGCACTCGCGTCGGTCATCCGCGCCACAGGGGATAGACCGGGCACCCGATCACCCGGATGAGGTACGCACAAGCACGTAACGTCGGAATGCCGTAGTGCACTACGGCAGACACCGCACTCCCCCGCCGCCCACGATCTCGGCGACTTCAGCAGGGGGAGGCGGACATGGCGCGGGACCGGTGGTCGGTACCGGGGTACGACGAGGTCCGGGAGCTCGGGCGCGGTGCGACCGGGGTGGTGTTCCTGGCGGTCCACACCTCGACCGGCCGGCCCGTCGCGATCAAGTACCTCGACGACGGGCTGCGCGGCGACCCCGAGTTCCTCGCGGACTTCCGCGGGGAGGCCCGGCTGCTCGCCGAGGTGACGGACCCGCACGTCGTGCGGCTCTTCGAGTACGTCGAGTCCGGGCGGGGCGCGGCGATCGTCATGGACCTGGTCGACGGCGTCACGCTGCGCCGGATGCTCGACGAGCGCGGAGCCACCTCGCCGGAATCGGCGCTGCTCGTGCTGCAGGGCTCGCTGCGCGGGCTGGGCGCCGCCCACCGCGCGGGTGTCGTGCACCGTGACTACAAGCCGGCGAACGTCATGGTCACCGCCGACGGCGCCAGCATCCTCACCGACTTCGGCATCGCGACCCGCCACGGCAGCGCCGCGACGATGAGCGGGACGCCGCTCTACATGGCCCCCGAGCAGTGGGACGACGGCGCCGCCAGCGTGCGCAGCGACGTCTACGCCGCGACCGCGGTCTTCGTGGAGTGCCTGCTCGGCCACGCGCCGTTCCCGTCGACCGACGCGGACACGCTGCGCCGGCAGCACCGGCACGCGCCGCCGCCGCTGGACGAGCTGCCGGCGCCCGTCCGCGACCTGGCCGCCGCTGGTCTGGCCAAGGCGCCCGCCGACCGTCCCGCCGACGCGTGGCAGTTCCTCGTCGCGCTCGACGCCGCCGCGACCCTGGGCTACGGCGAGGACTGGGAGGAGCGCGGCCGGCGCGGTCTCGCCGAGCGAGCCGCCCTGCTCGCGCTGCTCTTCCCGTTGGCGGCGGGGCTCGTGGGCGGGAGCGCGGTGGCGACCACGGTCCTCGGGGCCGGTGGCGCCGGTGCCGTGACGGACCTCGGCGCGACCCCGGCCGTCGCGGCGCCCGTGGCCGCCGGCCGGCTCGCTGACCGGTTCGGCGGGCGCGCCCGTCTCGGGCTCGGCGCCCTGGCCGCGGTCCTCCTGGTCGGTGCCCCGATCGTGGCGACGACGGCGAACGGCTCGAGCACGGGCTCCGCGGTGCTCGCCGACGGGACCACGAGCCCCGGGGGCTCCGGGACCACCGTGGGCGGCGGCTCCGGCACCGGGGGCCCGGTCGGTCCGGTGCTGCCCCTGACCGCTGCCCCGAGCTCGTCCCTCGGAGGCGGTGGCGGCTCGGTGCTGCGCATCGGCGGCACCGGAGTGGGTGGGAACGGGGTGGGCATCGGACGCGCGCTCGAGCCGATCGTCGACCTCGGGAACCCCTTCGGCACGGGAGGCCGTGGTGGCGCCGCCGGCGGTGCTGGTGGCGGCGCCGGTGCCGCGGCCGCGCTCGGCGGAGCCGGCGGTGCCGGCGGAGGCGGCGCAGGCGCGGGAACGGCGGGGCCGGCGACCGGGACACCGGGCGGGTCGGGTACGGGCGCCGGCACGGCCAGCGGCAGCGGCTCGAGCAGCGGGACCGGTTCGGGCTCGGCCAGCGGCTCGGCCAGCGGCTCGGGCAGCGGCAGCGGGTCCGGGTCGGGCAGCGGCTCGGCCAGCAGCTCGGGCAGCGGCAGCGGGTCCGGGTCGGGCAGCGGCTCGGCCAGCAGCTCGGGCAGCGGCAGCGGATCCGGGTCGGGCAGCGGCTCGGCCAGCAGCTCGGCCAGCAGCTCGGGCAGCGGCAGCGGATCCGGGTCGGGCAGCGGCTCGGCCAGCAGCTCGGGCAGCGGCAGCGGATCCGGGTCGGGCAGCGGCTCGGCCAGCAGCTCGGCCAGCAGCTCGGGCAGCGGCAGCGGATCCGGGTCGGGCAGCGGCTCGGCCAGCAGCTCGGGCAGCGGCAGCGGATCCGGGTCGGGCAGCGGCTCGGCCAGCAGCTCGAGCGGCGGCGGGGGCGGCGACCCGATCATCGACTACGGCGGCTGCGCGTGCGGCGGCACGGGCTCCGACCCCGTCGTCCACTGACGCCGGGAGGAGGGATGGAGCCGAACGGTCACGACGACCCCGCGGGCACCCGGGCCGGGCAGCGCGCCCACGACGCCGCGGAGTCGCCCGCACCACCACCCGCCACCGCGACCGCGCTCGGCCAGCGGTGGGCCGCCGCCGGGGTGACCCCGCCGGCCGGCACCCAGGCCGGCCACGGTCGCGGGGACCGCACCGGCGAGCCTCGGGACGCGACGCCGGCGGCCGCACCAGCGACCGCGGACGACGAGGTCGTGCGGTTCGGACCGGGGGTGCCGGCCGCGACGGCGGTGCCCGGCTGGTCGACGCCGGCGGGTGGGGCCGGGACACGACGCCGCCGGCCACGCCGCTGGGTCGGCGGGCTACTGACGCTGCTGATCGTCGCCGGAGTGGTGGCGTTCCTGCTGCTGCGCGGCGGTTCGTCGGTGGCCGTGCAGCGTGTCGACGTCCGCGCGGCCCCGGCGAGCGCGAGCTGCGACTCCACCGTCGACGTCGTCGGGACCCTCACCACCGATGGGCGGGCCGGCTCCGTGCGCTACCAGTGGCTGCGCAGCGACGGGCAGACCAGCGAGGTCCTCAGCCAGACGATCGCCGGCGGCACGACCGCGACCGACGTGCACCTCCAGTGGTCGGTCACCGGCCAGGGACGCCTCGCGGCGACCGCGACCCTGCGCGTGCTCGACCCGACGCCGGCCGAGGCCTCCGGCGGCTTCACCTACTCCTGCCCCTGATCGCTCGATCCCACGGCCCGAGGAGGGTCAGGCATGACCACCGCCCCCGACCGGCACGCGCTGCAGGACCTGCTCGCCCGCATGGCCACCGACCCGTCCTTCGCCGAGGAAGTCCTGGGCGACCCGGCGGCCGTCGGCGCGCGCCACGGGCTGACCGAGGATGAGGTGACGTCCCTGCGCGCCGTGCGCCTCGGCGGCGTGGACCGGCGCCCGGCCCGACTCGAGGAGCGCCTCTCCCGCTCGGCGCTCTTCTTCGGCGGCGAGCTCCACACGAGCGACTCCGGTGGCGACTCGGGTGACTCCGGCGGTGACCACGGCAGCGACCCCGGGAGCGACTCGGGCGGTGACTCGAGCAGTAGCTCCAGCAGTGACTCGGGCAGCGATTCCGGCAGCGATTCCGGCAGCGACTCGGGGAGCGATCACTCCGACTCGAGCGACTCGGGATCGGAGCACTCCGACAGCTCCGACAGCTCCGACAGCTCCGACAGCTCCGACTCGAGCAACCCCGACTCGAGCAGCTCCGACTCCGGCAACAGCTCCGACCCGGACACGTCAGACAGCTCCGAGACGGGTGACACCGGCTCCGCCCACGACGGCTCGGGCGACACCGCGTCGACGTCGACCACCCAGGCGGCCGACCCGTCCACGCCGGCGGGGACCGACACGTCGCCGCAGACCACCGGCACCGACCACGCGGGCGACACCGCACCCACGACGGCGTCGGCGCCGACCACGACGGCGAGCACGCCCACCTCCGAGCCCGTCTCGGGTCCCGGCGGCGCCGAGCCGCCGACCCACACCGACGCCGCCGCGAGCACCACCGGCTCCTCGACGCAGGCGACCCCGCAGACCGCCCCGGAGACCACGAGCAGCACCCCCGACACGGGTACGGGTCCGTCCGCGCCGACCCCCGACGCCCCGCTCGCCGCGACCGCCGGCCCCGTCGCCACCGTGCCCGTCGCGTCCCCCGCCGCGGTCCCCCACACCGCGTTCGCGCAGGTCCAGAGCACCCCCGACGCGCGGGCGACCGGCCCGGCCCCGGACACGCTCATCACCTACGGCGCCACCGACAGCGCCCCGTCGACCCACGGCACGCCGTTCACCCCGGACGGCACCGTGATCGGCGGCGGTGCCGGCTCCGACGGCACGAGCGTGACCCAGGTCCGCCTGCCCGACGGCACGATCGCGACCACGACGATGCACGCCGACGGCACCGGCCAGCAGGTGGACACGGCGCCGAACGGCACGGTCACCGGGCAGTACAGCGTCTACCACCCCTACGCCGACGGGCCGTGGGCGCGCATCCCGCTCGACGGCGACGGCGACCACGAGGTCCAGGTGATCGACGGCCCCCGCGCCGACCACCTCGACATCGGCGACGACCTCCGGATCACCACGCGGGCGGCCCTGCCCGCGGAGGACGGCGGGCTGCTCACCACCACCTACCAGCTCTCCTTCGACGACGCCCGCGGCTTCGGCCACCCGACCACCGTCCAGGTCGCCGAGCACGCCGACGGCACCACGACGACGACGGTCAGCGACTCCGGGAGCACCGTCACGACCCAGCGCGACGCGTTCGGGCAGGTTCTCTCCGAGCAGGTCGAGGCCGGTCCCCGAGCCCACGGCTTCGTGGTCGCGGCGTCCCACGGCAACCCGTTCACCCCCACCGACGCCTGGGTCAGCGGCGGGATGGGCTCCTCGACCGGCGACTACGGCACCACGGTCACCCTGGCCGACGGCAGCACCGTGACCACGACGCTGCACGCCGACGGCAGCGGCGAGCAGGTCACCGCGGCCCCCGACGGTCACGTCCTCGCCCGCGCCGGGCTCCTCCGGACGCCCGGCCAGGTGTGGCTCCAGTTCTCCCCGGGCTCCGACAACCCGTCGATGATCTACGACGGCAACGCCGACCCGACCACGACGACGAACCTGGACGCCTCCACGCCGGGCCACATCACGTCGACGACGACGAGCCGCCCGAACCCCGACGGCGACGTCTACGTCACCCTGCGCACCGCCGACCACGACGCGGCCGCCGGCACCGTGTCGCACGTCGTGACCACGACGACCGTCACCCACCCGGACGGCAGCTCGCTCGTGTCCGTCGTCGACGCGGAGGGGCGCACCACGACGTCCTACGACGCGCACGGCCGCGCGACCGGCGGATCCTCCGCGTCGGCCGACGGCCTGAGCTCGGGCGTCTGGGGCACCGGCTCGGCGCCCGCCCAGGACCCGATCGACCCCTTCGCGATCATCCCGGGCGCCGTCGACGCGTCGACGGGGACCGGCGGCGCGTCCTTCCACGCCCTGACCCTCGACCAGGGCGCGGACGGCGATCACGTCGACGGCACCGTCGCGCCCGACACGGCCGGCGACCACGCCGGGGGCCACCACGGCGGCGGCGCGAGCGGCAACCCCTTCGTCCGCCCCGAGGTCACCCCGGCGGTCGCCGCGGCCCTCGCCGCGTCGACGAGCAACTACCACGGCGGCGTCCTGGCCCAGGAGGTCAGCGCGGACGGGGCCTCCGTCCGCTACACCTACGGCGACGGCAGCACGGCCACGGCGCAGCGCACGACCGACCCCGTCACCGGGCAGATCACCGACACGATCACCCGCGCCGACGGCACCACCTCGAGCCACCAGTGGGATCCCGCCCAGGGGCCGGCGACCGGCCTGTGGCAGACCACCGCCCCCGACGGGACGTCGACCTCGTTCAACGAGGACCACGGCACCGCCTACGGCCACTCCGACCGACCCGACGGCTCGACCGTCGACCTGGCGATCACCACGCCGACGGATGCGAACGACCAGCAGCTGCTGACGATCACCGAGACCGGGCCGGAGCCCGACTTCGCCCAGACCACGGTCACCGCGCACGGCATCGCGGGCTACCCGGACCTCGTGACCGTCTCCGTCCTGGGGGCCGACGGCCAGACGACGTCCGTGACGGCCCAGCTCCACCACACCGACAACCCCGACGGCTCGCGGACCACGACGATCCTCTACCGCGATGGCGACTCGGACTCGTTCACCACGCTCGACGGCCACGTCGTCGACCACCAGTCGGTGCGGACCGACGGCACCGTGCTCGCAGACACCGACGCGCAGGAGGTCTGGCGGGTCCTGCCCGACCCGGTCCAGCAGGTCGTCGACCGCGGCGTGGCCAACGACCACGGCCGGGTGGTCGGGCACGAGGACCTGTCCGAGGGCTACGACGGCAGTACGACCATGCGGCTGACCTACGCCGACGGGACGACCGCCGAGTTCACCCGGCACACCGACGTCCCGAACAGCAGCTGGCACGACGTGACCGTCCAGCCCGACGGCACCGAGGTGACGCAGTACTGGTCGATGGGCCCCGGCCGGGTCCTCACGGCCGGCGAGACCGTCACGACCCACCCCGACGGCTCGAGCACGACGCTGACCTACGAGCAGCCGCGCGACTACTACCTCGCGAACTTCACCGAGACGACCACGCGGCCCGACGGCTCGTCGACGGTCTTCACCGGCTTCAAGGGCTACGACACCCCCAACGACCGGGCGCCCGGCGGCTCCATGCTCGCCCGCTCGGTGGACACCGACGCCGAGGGCCACACGACCGTCACCACGTACGGCACCACGGAGCCCGGCGGGACCTTCGCCGCGATCGTCGACGCCCCGGACGGCACGCGGACGGTCACCCCGATCTGGTTCGACAGCACCGAGATCGGCGGCGGCTGGCCCAACAGCGACTACGTCTACACGTTCGTCCGCCCGGACGGCGGCACCGAGACCGTCGCCCTCGGCCAGCAGGCCCACGACGCGTTCGACGCGTACAACGCCCCCGAGGTGCGGCACTGGACGACGGCGCCGGAGGACGGCGCGGTCCCGGGTGGCGGCGAGGTGGGGAGCGTCGGCCACGAGGTCGACGGGCCGGGCGCAACCAGCGAGGCCGACAGCACCGCCCAGCACCCGTGGATCCCTCGCGACTCGAACGCGTACTACACCATCGAGCACGACGCCGACGGCAACGAGATCACCACCGTCGACACCTGGAACGCCACCCAGATCCGCACCGTCCACCCCGACGGCACCGGCACCCGAGTCGACTGGGACAGCGACCCCTACGGCGACCGGGGTGGCCCCCACGCCATCGCCACCTGGACCATCGAGCGCCAACCCGACGGCTACTGGCTCGAGACGCAGGTGACGACCGAGCCCGGCGCCCCACCGGTGCACGTGCTCTACGCCCCCGACGGAGCCGCGCGCGAGGTCTCGTTCCCGGTGACCGGCGGTGCCAACCAGAGCGCGGATCCCGGTGCCCTCGTGACCACGACCTACCCCGACGGGCAGGTCCGGTCCTACCAGTACGGCCAGCTGAGCTCCTCGAGCTTCCCGCACGACGACCGCGGGTGGACGACGTACACCGCCGGCACCGACGGCCACGTGCGCGGAGAGAGCTACAGCGGCAACGGCACCCTGCTCTGGACCTCGGACCAGACGGGCCCCACGCCCTCCAACGTCGGCACGGAGACCAGCTTCTACGGCCCCGACGGGCGCCTGCTCGGCGGTACCTGGGCCGGGAACGGTTCCGGTTCCTGGGGGACGGTGCCGGCGGACACCACCGCACCCCCGGTGCCCGACAGCTTCGGTGACCACGTCCGGATGACGCCGGTGCTGGCGCCGGACGAGTCCTCCGCGACCGTCTTGCACCCCGACGGCAGCTGGACGCACGTCTACGTGACCTTCCGCAACCAGGTCATCGCCCCGACGACCACGACGGTCGTGCACGAGGTGGACGGCAGCTACACCGAGACCCTCCAGGCCGACGACGGCACCACGACCACCCACTACGACGCTCAGGGCCACGCCACGGGCGGGGGGTACACCGCCGCCGACGGCCGCAGCGGCGGGGCCTGGGTCAGCGGGGCCGACCCGGCCCGTGACCAGGCCTTCCACACGCTGACGCTCGACACCTCGACGATCGCTCCGGACACCGCTCCCGTCGTCCCCGACGCGGGTCCCGAGGCGGGGACCGACGTCGCGACCGCACACCCCTTCCTGCCGAGCGACCCCGAGGCGCGGGTCACCATCACCCACGACGCCGCCGGCAACGAGGTCTCCACCGTCGAGACCACCGGCGACACCCAGGTCCGCACCATCGGCCCCGACGGCACCGGCACCCGCGTCGACTGGGACCCCGACCCCTACGGTGACCGCGGCGGCCCCCACGTCACCGCCACCTGGACCATCGAGCGCCAGCCGGGCGGCTACTGGCTCGAGACCGAGGACGGCACGGTCGGCGGTCCGGTGACGGTGCTCTACGCCCCCGACGGCGCCGCCCGCGAGTTCGTCGGGCACGGAGCCCAGCTCAATCAGTCGGCCTATCCGTACGACCGGGTGACGACGACCTACCCCGACGGCACGGTGCAGACCCACGAGCAGGGCCAGGTCACCCACACCGGCTTCCCCCGCGGCGACGGCGGCTGGACGACGTACGACCGCGGCGTCGACGGCCACGTGCGCGGGGAGAGCTACAGCGCCAACGGCACCCTGCTGTGGACCTCCGACCGGACCGGGCCCACGCCCTCGAACGTCGGCACCGAGACCACCTACGTCGGCCCCGACGGTCAGGTGCTCGGCGGCAGCTGGGCCGGGAACGGCTCCGGCTCCTGGGGCACCGTCCCCGCCGGTACCACTGCGCCCATCCCGCCGGACAGCTTCGCGGGCTTCGCTCGGGAGACACCGGGGCCGGGGCAGGACTCCCTCTACGTCATCGACCCGGACGGCAGCTGGACGGTCGTCCATCGTTCCGCGAACCAAGCCGGGGGCCCGACGACCACGACGGTCGTGCACGAGCTGGACGGCTCCCGCACCGAGACGGTGCAGGCCGACAACGGCACGACCATTACCCACTACGACGCCGACGGCCACGCGGTGAGCGGGGGCTACTCCGCCGCCGACGGCCACAGCGGCGGGGGGTGGGTCGGCGCCGACGCCGATCCGGCCCGTCACCAGGCCTTCCACGCCCTGACCCTCGACGCGTCGGACGTCCTCGGCACCGAGTCCGCGACGTCCCTGGCGACCCCCACCGAGGCGCCCGGCCCGGACGTCCAGGCGCTCCTGGCGACGATGCAGGAGGTCGGCGGCGGCGCGCCGGGCGAGGCCCTGCGTGGCGTGGTGACGTCGCTGGCCCAGGTCCTGGCAAACCTCTCCCCCGAGCAGCTCCAGCAGGTGATGGACCAGGTCCGGCAGTCGCCGGGCGACTTCCTCGCGCGGCTCGGGGTCGAGCACCAGGACGCCGACCCGCCGGGGACGCCGGAGCACGCCGACACCGGCACCGGCCCCGGCAGCGACGGCGCGCCGGCGGTGGCGGCGGCCGCCGTCGCGGTCCCCGCGGTCACCACCCCGATGGCGCCGGGGGCGGCGCTCGCGGCCCCGCCCGTCGACGCCAACGTCGGATACCACGGCGGGATCGTCCGGGCGGCGCCGACGCCCAACGCCGACGGCACCCAGACCGTCCACGTCCGCTACGGCGACGGGACCACCGTCGACGTCGCGCGCACCACCGACCAGGCGACCGGTGTCCGGACCGACACCTGGACCGAGCCCGACGGCACGACGGCGACGCGGACGTGGGGCGACACCGGCCCGGACGTCACGGTGCGCTCGGCGCCCGACGGCACGGTGACCGCCGCCGCGGTCGGCGAGTCGTTCGCCTCGGAGGTCACCCGTCCCGACGGGACGTGGAGCCAGACCACCTGGGGGCCCACCGACGCGGCGCCGACCGCGCTCTTCTCCACCGTGGACCACTTCGGGGCCGCCCGGGTCGTGACCGTCGTGACGCCGACGGCCGCGGGCGGGCACCTCGCCACGATCACGGCCTCCGACGGCTCCGTGGAGACGGTGCGCATCGCCACGCGGGACGTCGACAACCCCGACGGCTCGACCACCCGGATCTTCACCTATCCCGACGGGGACACCGACGCGTTCACGACGGACGCCGCCGGCCGGGTGGTCCACCACGAGTCGCACCACGCCGACGACACCGCCCAGAGCTGGGCGGGACCCGCACCGGCGACGACCCCGCCCGGCGAGCTCACCACCGACCCCGTCACCGGTGCGGTCACGACCGTCGTCACCGAGCCCGACGGCCACCGGATCACCACGACGACCGGCCTCGACGGCGCCGAGACCCGCACCGACACCGCGCCCGACGGCAGCTGGTCGCGGACGGCCGACGACGGGCGGGGCGGCACCACCGAGAGCTACGGCACCGGCGACCTCACGACCCAGCTCTCGACGAGGAACGCGGACGGCTCCTGGCGCAGCGCGAACTTCGACGACGGAGGGCGGACCACCTGGGAGATGACCGGGACCGCCGACGGCATCACCACCGAGACCCGGTACGAGGCCGACGGGTCCTGGTACCGGAACGTCATGCGGCCGGACGGCACGCGCACCGAGACCGTCGGCTACGAGGGTGGGTGGACCGACGGCGCCTACACCGTCTACGACGTCGACGGTGCCAGCACCACCTACGCCGGGGACGGCACGACGAGCGTCCTGCACCCGACCGCCGACGGCGGGTTGGAGGTCGTGCAGACCGCCCCCGACGGCACGGTCACGACGTCGTTGTTCGGCGCCGACAACACGGGGATCAGCGACACCGTCGTCCACCCCGACGGCACCGGCACCCGGACCCATCACCTGCCCGACGGCACCAGCCGCACGGTGCCGATCACCCGCGGACCCGACGGCACCATCGTCGAGACGCCGGTGACGGAGCCGCACGAGGTCGGCCCGTCCGATCCCGGCCCGACCGAGCCCGCACCCGTGTCATCGCCCGACCCGTCCGCGGAGCTCGCCCCCCAACAGGTGGACTTCCACGGCGGCTCGCTCGACATCTTCCGGTACCGGGACGGCCACATCGAGGTCTTCGCCGGGTTCGAGGACGGCACCACCTGGGAGGGCTCGTTCGCCAGCGAGGCGGAGATGCACAACACGGTGATCAGGGTCGGCCGGCCGGTCGACATCGTCGACGGCGTCGGGACTTACCACTACGAGCAGCAGGTCTGGTACGCCGACGGGCGCTACGAGTGGAAGAACATCGGCGGCGGCGTGAAGCCGGTCTGGGACGACTGGTTCTGAACCCGACCGTGCCCGTCGCGGTTGCCGTAGTCGACTACGGCAGACACGACGGCTCCCACATCCGACGATCGGCGGCACTGCACCACGAGGGGGATCCATGCTGTGTCGGTCGTGCCACGTGCACGTGCGTCGAGACTTCCCGTACTGCCTGCGCTGCGGGGCGCTGCGCCCTGGGGCGAGCGTCGCCGAGTTCGCCCCGCCCACGCTCGTCTACCGGGTGGCGGCGAACGGGATGCGGGAACAGCGCGCCACGCTCGACGGGGCGTCGACGACGATCGGGCGCGACGACGAGAACGACGTCGTGCTCGACGACCCGAGCGTCTCGCGCCACCACGCGACGATCACGCGCACCGGCGCGGGCTACGTCGTCGAGGACCACGGCTCGTACAACGGCACCACGGTCACGCCGCTCGGCCGCGGCGAGCAGGAGGTCACGGGCGACGCGACGGTGGCCCTCGCTGACCACGCGACCGTCCACGTGGGTGACGTCGCGGTGCTGTTCGACCAGCCGCGCAGCGGTGTCGTCGCCGACCGCACCCAGGTCAAGGACATCGCCGGCACGGTGCTGGGCAAGACCACCGACGGCGAGGACGAACCGCCGCCGGCGACCGAGCCCCTCGCCGCCGTGCCGCGGCGGCGCAGCGGGTGGGCCCTCAAGCAGATCGAGCCCGACCGGTGGGTGCTGCGCAACACCCGCACCGGCTCGTACCTGAGCCTCGACGACCGCGACGTCTTCCTGTGGCACCGCCTCGACGGCGAGAACTCCATGCGCGACCTGCTCTTCGCCTACCTCGAGGAGTACGGCGAGCTGGCGCTGCCCCGGATCGAGGCGACCGTCCGCACGCTGCACCAGGCGGGCCTGGTGCGGGGGCTGCCCGGCGATGTCGAGGAGACGACGTTCTGGAAGCGGTTCGGGCGGGCCGTGATCAAGAACCTCATCCGCGTCGAGCTCTCGGTGAAGCGACTGGACCCGATCGCCGAGAAGATCTACCACGGCGTCGCCTGGCGGTTCTTCACGCTCCCTGCGGTGGTGCTGCTCTGGGCGCTGGCGATCGGCGGGCTCGTCGCGTTCGTCAGGGCGTCGTCGGAGCAGTTGCTGTTCGACTTCGGCGGCGCCGGGATCGTCGGCCTCGTCGCCACCTTCGCCGGCTACGTGGTCGCGACGACCCTGCACGAGCTGGCGCACGCGCTGGCCGTGAAGTCGTACGGCCGGCGGGTCAACCGCGGCGGGTTCCTGCTGATGATGGGGATGCCGTTCGCGTTCGTGGACACCTCGGACATGTGGTTCGGGACGTCGTGGTCGCGCATCGTCGTGGCCGTCTCCGGACCGCTGACCACGGTCGGGCTCGCGGGCGGCGCGTCGATCGCGGCACTCTCCGTTCCCGACCCGACGGTCGCCGGGATCTGCTTCACCCTCGCGGCCGGCCTGTACCTGAACACCCTGTTCAACCTCATCCCGCTCGTGCCGCTCGACGGCTACCAGGCGCTCGCCGACGCCCTGCGGACCCCGCGGCTGAAGGAGGAGGCCAAGGCCTACTTCGGCGGCGGGTTCCTCAAGGACCTGCGGGCGGGGCGTCGTCCCGGGCCCAAGCAGGTGGGGCTGCTGGTCTTCGGTGTCCTCTCGGCGATCTGCCTCTGGGCGATGATCGCGCTGTCGGTGATGACCTGGAACTCCCGGCTCGGCGGCCTGGCCCGCGAGTACGTGGCGCAGCCATGGCTGACGATCCTGGTCGTGCTGGTGATCGCGCTGATCGTCTTCCCGGTGTGGTTCCCGCGCGCCCGCACGATCGTCCGGCGGATGAAGGAACGCCGTGCCGCGCGCACCTCGCCCGCGGACGCGGGCGAGGTGACAGAGACGGAGACGGCCCCGGGGACGGCCGAGCCGGCCCCCGAGCCGGTTGCCGAGCCGGCCGCGGGCGGGCCCGCACCCGCCCCGGCCACGGTCGACGCGACCTTCGTGCCGCGACGCGCCCGGTCCGCGCCGGCCACGACGCCGGTCGCACCCCGCCCGGCCGTCACCGCCACGGACGCGACGTGGACCCCGCGGCGTGCCCCGGCAGCTCCCGCCGCGACCCCGCCGGCCGCCCCGGCGACGACCCCGGCGGCGACGGACGCCACGTGGATCCCGGCGCGCCGGACGACCACCGCGAGCACCGCGACGTCCACCACCACCGAGGCGGCCGAGACGTCGACGGCCCCGGGCACCGACGCGACGTGGGTGCCCCGTCGCCGGCGCCGCGACGGTGGGGGGTGACGTCGTGCAGGTCGAAGGGATCATGACCCGGTACCCGCCCACCGTCCGGGCGGGCGCCGACCTGCAGCGCGCCGCCGAGGTTCTCGCACTCGCCGACCTCGGCGCGCTGATGGTCGTCGACGACAACGGGCGGTTCGTGGGCACGCTCTCCGACCGCGACGTCGTCGCCGCCCTCCTGCCGACCGCGGACGAGGCGCAGCGGGCCGGCAGCGTGCTCGCGGCGTCGGCGGCCTTCCTCACCGGGTCCCGCGCCCGGGCGGCCCGTCCGGTCGACCCGCACGTCGTCCGCGACCCGATCACCCTCCGTCCCGGCGCCACGGTCGCGGAGGCCGCCGTCACGATGGCCGACCGCGACCTGCGGGGGCTGCCGGTGGTCGTCGACGGCCGGCTGGTCGGCACGGTGTCGCGGTCCGACGTCTGCCGGGCGGTGCTCGCCCACGCCGCCGCCCCTGCCGACGGAGCCACCCCGACCGCCCACACCGCCCGTGTCCCTGCCCATGTCCCTGCCCATGTCCCTGCCCATGTCCCCACCGCCCAGGTCCCCACCGCCCAGGTCCCCGCCGCGGTCGCCGCCGCCCGGGCGCGTGCGGCGGCGGCCCGGGTCGCGGCGCGGGCCGGCACACCGGGGTCCAACGGCACGTCGACCACCCCCGGGACCCCCGATGCCTGACGCCGTCCGCCTGGTCATCGCGTCCGAGGAGGGCGACGCCGAGGAGCGGGTCGTCACCCTGCCCGTGGCGTTCGGCCGCGACCCCGACCGCGCCGACGTCGTCCTGCCCGACCGCATGGTGTCCCGGCGCCACGCGACCCTGGAGGCGGAGGACGACCACCTCGTCGTCGTCGACCTCGAGAGCGCGAACGGCACGTGGGTTGGCGACGAGAGCGTCGACCGCCGCGCCCTCGGGCCCGGCGACGCCGTGACGATCGGCGCGCACACCGTGCGCTGGGCCTGGGTCGAGACCCCGCCACCCGACCCACCCGCTCCGACCGAGGACCCGGGTCCTCCGCGCGAAGCCCCCGACCTCGGCGCCGCCGGCGGTGTCGTGCTGGGCGCCGAGGGCCTGCGGTTCCTGCCGCTCGCCGAGCTCTTCGCGGGCTTCGACCAGGCCGAACGGCGCCTGGGGGAGATCGCCGAGGAGCTCGCGCGCGACGGCACCACGACCGGCACGGCGGCTCGGCTCGACGCCCACGACCGGTGCGTGGCCGCGGTCGACGCCCTGTTCGACGAGGAGCTCGACCGGGTCGCCCCGGCGACGCTCTCACTGTGCGCGCCCGACGTGGGTGTCGCGCAGTTCCGCCTCCGGCTCGCCGCGCTGCGCGACCTCCCCGCACACGGGGCGGCGCGTGCCGCGGGTGTCCGGACCCGCCGGGGCGAGCTCCCGGAGACCGCCGCCGCGGTGCTCCTCGAGGAGGACCGGCGGCTCGTGGACGCGGTGGCGGAGGCGCTCATCGACGCGCTCGACGCGTTCGCCGAGCACGGGCGCGAGGTCACGCGGGCCGGTGCGGAGCGCCTGCTGGGGGCGCTGCGGGACGTGCTGGTCGCGGTCAGGGAGGCCGACGGCCGCGTCGCCGGGCGCGTCCGGGACGCCGGTCTCGCCCCGGCCGGGTCGGTCCCGGAGTGACACCACGCGGGTGACGTCGGCGGGGGGGGTCCGACCACCCCGGGTGAGGGGCGACCGGTCCTCGACTCAGCCCGACGCGCTCGCCAGGGGCCGGTGGGGATCGCGCCCGGCGAGGGCGAGAACGCGGTCGAGCTCGCTGGCGGGATCGGCGTCGACGACCGGCCCGTAGAGCCCCGCCCGGCCCTCCTCCCCCGCGTGCTCGAAGCCCGCGACGAAGCCGCCGACGGTCTCGACGTCCTCGTCGCGCACCGCGTACCCGGCGCCCACCGAGCGCGCCAGGTCCCAGCCGTGCAGGACGATCTCCTCGAGCGCCACGACGCCGAGCTGCGCGTTCGGCATGGTCAGCCCGCCCGCGGAGCCCTCGCCCTCCCAGGCGCCGGGCTCGGTCCAGGCGACGGCCAGGTCGGCGAGGCGCTCGTCGAGAACCGCACGCCACCCCTCGGTCACCTCGGCCGGCGGCCCACCGCGCTCGGGGGCCGCGTGGCGGGCGACGGAGGCGAAGTGGGCGGTGAGGGCGAGCAGGTGGCCGAGCAGGTCGCGGACCGTCCACGCGCCGCACGGGGTCGGGCGGTCGAGGTCGTCGTCGCCCACCTGCGCGGCGACGCGCGCCAGCTCGCGGGTGGCCGGACCCAGATCGTGCACGGCGAACACTCCTCAGGACTCGATGGTCCTGAGAACGTACCAGGCTGGGACGTCTCGGGGATCGGAGGACCGGATTCATCGTTGGGCCGATGTGCGGCAGACTCCGTGGACCGCTCCGCCCATCCGGAACACGGAACCGGAGGATCGTGGTGCCGCCGTCCCCCACCTCGCCCGGCTCCTGGCCCTTCACCGGCCGGGAGCGGGACCTCGTCGTGGTCGCGGACGCGCTGGAGCGCGACGGCGCCGTGGTGCTGGCCGGGGCGGCCGGCGTCGGCAAGAGCCGGCTGGCCCGCGAGCTCGTGGCCCGGGTCGCGGCGCATGACCAGGTCCGCGTCGCCCGGGCGTCCGCGTCGGCCTGCGAGATCCCTCTCGGGGCCTTCGCGCACTGGCTGGAGCCCGTCCGCCCCGGCGAGGGCGAGGCCGCGACGCTGGCCCGGACGGCCGAGACCCTGCGCACCGGGGGGGCACGCTCGGTCCTGCTCGTCGACGACGCGCACATGCTCGATCCCTCGTCCGCGGCGGTGCTCAGCCAGCTCGCGACCGACCGCGCGGTGCGGATCGTCGTCACCGTCCGGGCCGGCGCACCGTGCCCCGACGCCGTCACCGCGATGTGGAAGGACGGCGTGGCCGCCCGCGTCGAGATCAGCGCGCTGGACGAGGAGGTCACCGCGGCGCTCCTGGAGGCCGCACTCGGCGGGCCGGTCGACGCGCGGGCGTCCCGCCGCCTGCACGAGGTCACCCTCGGCAACGTGCTCTGGCTGCGCTACATGGTGGAGGGCGAGCGCGCCGCGGGCCGGCTCTCGCCGTCGCGCACCGGGCGATGGGAGTGGACCGGCCAGCCCGTCCTCTCCCCCGCCCTCGAGCACCTCATCGACGCGCGGATCGGCACCCTCGACGACGACGAGCGCCGGGTGATCCAGCTCGTCGCGCTCGGGGAGCCCCTCGGGCTGGGGATGCTCGAGGCCCTGGGCGGCGCCGACGAGGTCGAGCGGGTGGCCGAGCGCGGCCTGATCGCCGTCCACGAGGACGGCGTCCGCAGCGAGGTGCGCCTCGGGCACCCCCTCTACGGCGAGGCCGCGCGAGGCCGGTTGAGCGTGCCGCGAGCACGGCGGATGCGCGGCGAGCTCTCGCGGGCACTGCGCGCCACCGGCGCCCGGCGCGCCGGCGACCAGCTCCGGCACGCGGTGCTCGACCTCGACAGCGACACGCCGCGCGACGCGGCCCTGCTGGTCGCGGCGGCCCGGCAGGCGACGGAGCTCAGCGATTTCCGGCTCGCCGAGCGCATGCTCCGGGCGGCGATCGAGGCCGGTGGCGGCTTCGAGGCCCACCTGAGCCTGGCGTTCCTGCTGTCCTGGGAGCTGCGCGCCGAGGAGGCCCTGACGGCCCTGACCGGGGCGATGGAGTTCGCGACGAGCACCGACGAGCGCATGCGCGCTTTCCTCGTGCGGGTCCAGACGACGTTCTTCATCCTCGACCGCCACGACGAGGGCATGGCCCTGCTCGCGGCCGAGGAGGCGCGGACCCCCGACCGCAGCGAGCCCGCGGTGGTGCGCGCCGTCGTCCGGGGCGTCGGCGGCGACGTCGCCGGTGCCGCCGACGACGCCCTCGCCCTGGCCCGCCGGGACGACCTCAGCAGCCAGGCCGTCTGCTGGGCCTCCTGGGCCGCCTCGTACATGGTGGCCTTCCGGGGCGGCGAGACCGCACAGCAGCACGAGATCGTCGCCCGGGGCACGGACGCGGCGCGCCGGGCACCGGAGACCGGCGTGATGCTCGGCAACATCGTCTTCGCCGAGCTCCTGGACGCCTTGTACGCCGGCACCCCCGACGCGGTCCAGGACCGGCTCGCCTGGCTCGACGACCTGACCGGCGCCCAGGCGACCACGTGGACCGGGCTGTTCCGGGGAACCGTCGCCGGCGAGACGGGCCGTCCCCGCACCGCGGTGCGGCTGCTCACGGGCATCCTCGCGGCCTTCCCGGGCCACGGCGGCGGCTGGTCGTCCTGGCTGCACGGGCGGATCGCCCAGGGCCACGCCCTCGTCGGTGACACCGCCGCGGCGGAGGCGGCCGTCGCGACCGCGGTGCGCCACCACCAGGGGTGGGTCCGGGTCTTCGACACCGAGATCACGGTCGCGCGCCTGTGGATCGCGGCGAACCGCGGTGCACGCCCCGAGGCCGTGCGGCGGGCCGGGCAGATCGTCACCGAGAGCCGGCGGCGGGGCGCCCGGGCGACGGAGCTCGCCGGCCGCCATCTCGCGGTGCGCCTCGGCGAGCGTGACCAGGCCGAGCCCCTCGCCGAGCTCGCCCGCCGGCTGGGCACCCCGCGCGCCGCCGCGAGCGCGGCCCACGCCGCGGCGCTGGCCCGGCGGGACGTCACCGGTCTGGTCGCCGCCGCCGAGGCGCTCGAGGCGTGCGGTCTCGACCTGGCGGCGGCGGACGCCGCGGCACAGGCCGTCGTGGTGGCCCGCGAGGAGGGACGGGCGTCCGGTCCCCTCGCCGTCGCCGCACGGGCGACGGCGCTGGCCGCGCGCTGCGAAGGCGCCACGACCCCGGCCCTGGCCGAGGCGCGCGTCCCGCTGCGGGTCAGCGAGCGGGAGCGGGAGGTCGCGATCCTGGCCGCCGAGGGCTTCAGCAACCGCGAGATCGCGGCCCGCCTGCACGTCTCGGTCCGCACGGTCGAGAGCCACGTCTACCGCGCCTGCACCCGCCTCGGCCTGCCCGACCGCGCGAGCCTCGCCTCCTACGTGGCCGAGAGCATCGCGTCGTCGTCGCGACCCTGACCCGGCGCGCTACCTCCGGCCGCCCCGCTTGCCCTTCTCGCGGACCCGCACGTTGATCTGGATCGGCGTGCCCGTCAGCGGGAACGTCTCGCGTAGCTTGCGCTCGAGGAAGCGGCGGTAGCCGGCCTCGAGGAAGCCCGAGGTGAACAGCACGAACGTCGGCGGTCGGTTCTGCGCCTGCGTCGCGTAGAGGATCTTCGGCTGCTTCCCGCCGCGCACCGGCGGCGGGGTGGCGGCCACGACGTCGGCGAGCCACTGGTTGAGCTGGCCGGTGGGCACGCGGCGGTCCCAGTTCTCCAGGGCCGTGCGCATCGCCGGGGCCAGCTTCTGCACCGCGCGGCCCGTGCGCGCCGAGATGTTGACCCGCTCCACCCACGGGAAGCGCACCAGCGCCCGCTCGAGCTCGCGGACCATGGCGTAGCGGCGGTCGTCGTCGACCAGGTCCCACTTGTTCATGGCCAGCACCAGCGCCCGGCCGGCGTCGGCGACCTGGGACGCGACGCGCAGGTCCTGCTCGCTGATCGGCTCGGAGGCGTCCAGCAGCAGCACCGTGACCTCGGCGGCCTCGATGGCGGCCTTGGTGCGCAGCGAGGCGTAGTACTCGGTGCCCGACGCCTGGCCGACCCGTCGGCGCAGGCCGGCGGTGTCGACGATCTTCCAGGTCTCGCCGTCGATCTCGACCAGCGAGTCGACGGGGTCGGTGGTCGTGCCCGCGGTCGGGTCGACCACGGCGCGCGTCTCGCCGGTGAGCTGGTTGAGCAGGCTCGACTTGCCGACGTTGGGCTTGCCGACCAGCGCCACGCGCCGCGGCCCGCCCTCGAGGTCGACGTCGTCGCGGGGGCTCTGCGGCATCGCGTCGATGACGAGGTCGAGCAGGTCGCCCGACCCGCGCCCGTGCAGCCCGGACACCGGGTGGGGCTCGCCGAGCCCGAGACGCCACAGCGCCGAGAGCTCGTTCTCGCCCCGCTGGTCGTCGACCTTCGTCGCGGCCAGGATCACCGGGCGGTCGGCGCGGCGCAGCGTGCGCGCGACGGCCTCGTCGACCGCCGTCGCCCCGACCTGCCCGTCGACCACCAGCAGGATCACGTCCGCGGTGGCCATCGCCGTCTCGGCCTGCGCCGAGATCGCGGCCTGCATGCCCTTGGCGCCGGGCTCCCACCCGCCGGTGTCGAGCAGCGTGAACCGCCGCCCGTTCCACAGCGCGTCGTAGGCGACCCGGTCGCGCGTCACGCCCGAGACATCCTGGACCACGGCCTCACGCCGGCCCAGGATGCGGTTGACCAGCGTCGACTTGCCGACGTTGGGGCGCCCGACCACGGCGAGCACCGGCTGGACCGGTGCTCCCTCGTCGTCGGGCAGGGCGCCCGTGCCTTCGCCGAGCAGCGAAGCGGGCAGGTCCTGCGTCACGTCATCCTCCTGTAGTGCCGACTCCCACGTCGGCGAGGCCGGTGACCATCTCGCGGTCCTCGGCCAGGTGCTGCAGGCGTGCGAGCACGCCGTCGATGTCCAGGGTCGAGGTGTCGACTTCGACCGCGTCGTGTGCCGGGCGCAGCGGGGACGCTGCGCGCGACGAGTCCAGCGTGTCGCGCCGCACGAGGTCGGCACGGGTGTCCGGGGCTCCCCGACGGCCGGCGGCGGTGTTCTCCGCGTCCCGGCGGCCCGCGCGGACGAGCTCCGAGGCCGTGAGGAACACCTTCAGCCCGGCGTCGGGGGCGACGACCGTGCCGATGTCGCGGCCCTCGACCACGATGCCGGCGCCGTCGTCGAGCGCCGCGCGCACGATCCGGCGCTGCATCTCCACGAGGCGGGCGCGCACCGCGGTGAGCGCCGAGACCGCCGACACCGCCGCGGTGACCTCGCTGCCGCGGATCTCGGCGTCGACGTCGTCGCCGTCGAGGCGCACGCGCGGCTCGGCCGGGTCGGTGGAGACGTCCAGCCGCGCGCCCAGGGCCACGGCCACCACCTCGTCGTGGCCATCGGCGGCCGTCGCGGCGACGTCGACCGGCACGCCGGCGCGCAGCACGGCCAGCGTCACCGCGCGGTACATCGCGCCCGTGTCGAGGTAGCGCGCGTCCAGGCGCATCGCCAGCCCCCGCGCCGTGGTCGACTTGCCCGTGCCGGACGGCCCGTCGACGGCGACCACCCCGCGCAGCGTCCCGTCCATGCCGACCAGCCTCCCGAACGTCGCCCGCACCCCGTTCGGGTCTCCATTGTGCCCTGGACCCGGGTGTGACGTCCGCCCCGTACCGGGTGAGCTACAGCCCGACGGCCTTGTAGAGCGAGCCGACCTCGTCGCGGCCGAGCTTGCGCAGGCTCCCGGGCCGCTGCTCGCCGAGGCGCACGTCGCCCACCGCGGTGCGCACGAGGCGCTCGACGGGCTTGTCGACGGCCTCGAGCAGGCGCCGGACGATGTGCTTGCGGCCCTCGTGCAGCACGACCTCGACCATGACGCGCGCGCCGGACCGGTCGATCACCCGGAAGCTGTCGACCGCGACCGGCCCGTCGTCCAGCTCGATGCCGTCGCGCAGCCGGCGTCCGAAGTCCTTCGGGATGGGCGCGCGCACCTCGGCGAGGTAGGTCTTGGGCACCTCGTAGGACGGGTGCATCAGCCGGTTGGCCAGCTCGCCGTCGTTGGTCAGCAGCAGCAGGCCCTCGGTGGCGGCGTCGAGGCGCCCGACGTGGAACAGCCGCTGCCCCTCGGCCTTCTCCAGGACGACGTCGCCGACGCACCGGCGGCCCTGCTCGTCCCACATGGTCGAGAGCATCCCCTCGGGCTTGTTCAGCGCGAGGTGCACGGTCTCGGTGTCCGTGACGATCCGCGAGCCGTCGACGTGGATCACCGAGCTGTCCGGGTCGACCCGGATGCCCATCTCCTTGACGACCTTGCCGTCGACCTCCACGCGGCCCTGCCGCATGAGGATCTCGGCCTGGCGCCGCGAGGCGACGCCCGCCTCGGCCAGCACCTTCTGCAGGCGCACACCCTCGCCCGACCCGTCCACACCGCTCCTTGCTCCAGGGTCGAGCTCCGCTGCGCTTCGTATCCCGGCTCGACCCGTCACCAGCGTACGCAGGCGCCCTCGTCACATCCGCGGCGCGGCCTGCGACTCCCTGACGAGACAGCGCACCCCGGACGAGGAGGCCACCGTGCCCGCCCTGCTGCTCGCGCTCGACCGGCGCTTCGTGCACCGCGTGCGCCCGGTGTCGGGCAAGGACACCCACCCGGTCACCGAGGTCGAGCTGCTGGCCGAAGGCCTCATCGACCACGACGGCGTGCTCACCACCAACAAGGTGATCACGTACCGACCCGACCGCGCGGTGCTCGGTCTGCGCCCCGGCGACGCCATCGCGATCGACGCCGCCGCGTTCGAGCGTCTCGCCGAGGCGTTCTTCACCGAGCTCGAGGCGCGGTTCGGCGAGGCCGGCTAGCTGATATGGAGGGCACTTCTGTCAAGTGGGCAGGGGTGATGGGCCCTCGATGCGGTGCATCGTGGCTGGTCAGGGCGTTGTGGGTCCGGCGGGGCCGGGTGGGGTGGAGGCGTGCCGGCTCGACGCGCGGTCAGGCTGATATGCGCGGGTTGGTTACCGCATGACCGGGTGTTCGTCGGGAGCGTTCCGCGGATCTAGGGGCGAGCGTCGCCCTGCTCGATGAGGGTCGGGCGGAGCTGCTCATAGCTAACTCGCGGGTCGCTCCTCGCGCTGCCTGCATCCGCACCCGGCACCCGCCGGGGCTTGTGGGGGCGGCCGCGTGTCAGGCGGCCGCGTGATGCTGGTGCTCGTCGAGCACCGCGAGGCTCCAGCACCAGCCGGCGAGCTCGCGGGCCACGGCCACCACCGACACCGTCGGGCGCTTGCGGCGCTGCTCGAGACGGCACCAGCGTTGGTGTAGGCGGCGGTTGCCGGCCTCGGCGCGCGCCCGCACCGCGGCGGGCTGACCGTCGGCGCGCCGGGCCCGTTCCCGGCTGGGGCGCAGCGGGCGACGGTGATGCCAGGCGGCTTCGACCAGCAACCGGCGGGCGTGCGCGTTGCCGGTCTTGGTGATCCCGCCCTGGACCCGCCGAGCTCCCGAGGAGAACTCTGAGGGCACCAGCCCGAGGTAGGAACCGATGGTCGAGCCGGTGAAGCGGTGCCAGTCGGCGACCTCGACGCAGAGCCCGACCGCGGTCAGCGTGGAGACCCCGCGCAAGCAGCGCAGCCGTCCCACCGGCCCGGCCAGCGACGTCGTCTGGGCCATCTCCTCGATCGCGGTGTCGAGCCGGTCGCGGCGGGCGTGCACGCTGAACACCGCATCGAGGGCTTCGTCGAAGGCCAGCTGCACCCCGCGCCGGTCGAAGCGCTGGCGGCGCAACCAGTCGGTGTGCTCGCCGGTCCACGCGCTGCGGTCCCACACGATGCCCTGGCGCAGCAGCAGCTTGGAGAGCCGATGCCGGGCACGCATCAGGTCTCCCCGCGCGTCTTCACGGGCCCGCACCAGATCCCGGGCGGCTTCCTCGGCCTCGCTGGGGACCCGCACCGCGGGCAGTTCCCCGATGCGCAGCAGCCGCGCCAGGCGCTCAGCGTCCCGACGATCGGTCTTGACCTTGTCCCCGGCCGGACGCTCGAGCTTCGAGGGCGCGACCACCTCGCAACGGACCCCGGCCGCGGCCAACGCCCGCGCGAGTCCGAAACCGGTCGGCCCGGCCTCATAGGTCACCGCCACCGGCCCCGGCAGCGCGAGAACCCAGGCCACGATCGCGGCGGTCTGCGGCGCCACCCGCTGGGTGCGGATCTCGCACGCCTCGTCATCGATCGCGCACCCCACGACCGAACGAGCATGAACGTCCAGACCCACCCACGTACGCTCTGCCAACACCCGGCGCCTCCCGTAATTGCGGCACCGTCACCGAGTGCGACGGCGACCCGCGCCAACTTACGAGCGAGGCGCCGGGCCTCCATACGGTCTAGCGCACCCCGTCCCACACCGCCTGCTCCGGGCCGTCCGGAGCGTCGGTGAGGGCGTCGGTGGTGTCGAAGCGCTGCGTGGTCGGCGCGTCGGCGGTGTAGCACGGCCAGCCCGGGTCGCCGCCGCGGGCGAAGGCCACCCACGCGGTGCGCATGCGGGCGGCGAGGGCGCGCGTCTCCTCGGTGTCGACGGTGACGAAGGCGCCGGTATCGACGCGGCCGATCACGTCGAAGACGAACGGCAGCTCCAGCCCGTGGCAGGCGCCGAGCCGGCCGTCCCAGCCCGGCGAGCGCCAGCCGAACGCGTAGCGCCAGGTCCGCCCGGTGTGCGCGTCGGCGAGCCGCCGGGTGGGGACGCCGAACATCCAGTCGGTGCGCACCGCGTCGTGGACCTCGGCGGCGGTGCTGCCGCGGCCCGCCGACCGGTAGGCGGCGATCACCGCGTCGGGGTCGTCGTGGAGGCGGGCGACCGCGGCGTGCAGGTCGTCCTCGTCGGGCCCCGGCAGGCCCAGCGCCTCCCCGAGCACGACGCTGTACAGCCCCATCTCGTCGTCGTTGCTGCCGGCCAGCAGGTCGACGCCCGCCGCGGCCCCGGCGGCGACGGCGTCCACCGGCCGGCGCTCGAGCAGGTCGTCGTCGATCACCGGCCCGACCAGGCCGAGGCCCATGAGCGGGTCGCGCAGCCCGCCGACCCTGAGGTCGGGCGGCTCCTGCCCCAGGCGCCCGAGGGCCGCGACGAGGCCCTCGTCGGGCACGTCGAGCAGGCCGGCCGGGGTCACGCCGAGCTCCTCGGCCAGCGCGACGGTGGTGACGGCGGCCTGCTGCGGGACCAGCGTGTGCGACCCGCCGCCGCTCTGCACCACGGCGCGCCGGACGAGTCCCGGCGGGGCGGCGACGAGCAGGGCGGCGACGCTGATCGCGCCCGCGGACTCGCCGAACACGGTGATGCGGTCGGGGTCGCCGCCGAAGGCCGCGGCGTTGTCGTGCACCCAGCGCAGCGCGGCGATCTGGTCGAGCAGGCCGCGGTTGGCGACGACGCCGGGGATGTGGGCGAAGCCCGGGGCGCCGAGGCGGTAGTTGATCACCACGACCACCGCGCCCTCGCGGGCGAGCTGCGTGCCGTCGTACACCGACGCCCGCGACGACCCGCCGGTGAACGAGCCGCCGTGGACGAACACCATGACCGGCAGCCCCGAGCCTCCGGAGCCGCCGGTGTCGGGGGTGCGCACGTCGACGGTCAGGTACTCCGAGCCGGGCACCCAGCCGGGGCCGAGGACCGGGCTGATGTCGGGCATCCCCGGGGCTTCCGTGGGCCCCTGCGGCGCGGTCGGGCCCGGGGCGGTGGCGTCGCGCTCGCCGTCCCAGCTCGTCGGCTCGGGCCGCGCGAAGCGCCGCGGGCCCACCGGGGCGGCCGCGTAGGGCACGCCGAGGAAGCTCGCCACAGCATCGGGGCCGTCGGCGACGGTGCCGCGGATCGTGCCGCCGGTGGTCTTCCGCGTCTCGTCCACGGGGGCGAGGGTGCCCGACCGGCTGCTCGCTACTCGTCGATGTCGTCCACGTCGGGCAGCAGCGGGGCGATCGGCGGCAGGTCCTCGAGGGAGTCCAGGCCCAGGCGCTCGAGGAACATCTCGGTGGTGCGGTACAGCGTGCCGCCGCCGACGTCCGTGCCCGCCTCGATGATCAGCCCGCGGGCGGCGAGCGTGCGGATGACCCCGTCGACGTTCACCCCGCGCACCGCGGCGACCCGCGAGCGCGTCACGGGCTGGCGGTAGGCGACGACGGCGAGGGTCTCCAGAGCCGCCCGGGTCAGGCGGGTGCGCTGGCCGTCGAGGACGAAGCGCTCGACGTACGGGGCGAAGCGGTCGCGGCTGTAGAGCCGCCAGCCCTCCCCCGTCGCGCGCAGCTCCATCCCGCGCCCGCGCTCGGTGTACTCGGCGGCCAGGCCCTCGAGCGCGCCCTGCACCCGCGGGATCGGCTGGCCGAGGACGTCGGCGAGCTGGTCGGTCGGCGCGGGCGTGTCGACGACGAGCAGGACGGCCTCGAGGGCGGCGAGCAGCTCGGCGTCGGAGACCAGGGCCTCCTCGACCTCCTCGAGGGGGTCGGTCACGCGTCCTCCTCGTCCACCTCGTCCGCCTCGTCCACCAGTCCGGCGCTGCCCGCGTCACCGCCCGGCGCCCAGCGCACCCGCAGCTCCGCGAAGGCCTCGGGCTGGTCGAGGGCCACGTCGCGGGTGCGGTACATCTCCAGCACGGCGAGGAAGCGTCCCACGACCTCGATGCCGTGCTCGCAGTCGGCGACCAGCTCGGCGAACGTCGCCACGCCCTGCGCGCGCAGGCGGCCGGTGAGGATCGCGACCTGTTCGGGCACCGACACCGTCGAGGCGTGGAGGTGGTCGAGGCCCACCGTCGGCGGCGGCTTGGGCCGGAAGACGGCGGCCGCCAGCTCGGCGAACCCGGCAGCGTCCACGCCGAGCTGCACCGGGGGCAGGAGCTCGGCGAAGCGCGGCTCCAGCGTCACCGCGCGCGGGTAGCGCAGGCGCGCCGAGGCCTCGAGCTCGCGGAACATCGCCGCGACCTGCTGGTAGGCGCGGTACTGCAGCAGCCGCGCGAACAGCACGTCGCGCGCCTCGAGCAGCGCGAGGTCCTCCTCGTCCTCGACCTCGGCCTGCGGCAGCAACCGGGCGGTCTTGAGGTCGAGCAGCGTCGCGGCGACGACGAGGAAGCCGGTGGTCTCCTCGAGGTCGGCGTCGTCGCCCAGCGCGGCGGTGTAGGCGATGAAGTCGTCGGTGACGCGGGAGAGCGCGACCTCGGTGAGGTCGAGCTCGTGGCGGCCGATGAGCGCGAGCAGCAGGTCGAACGGGCCGGTGAAGTTGTGCAGGCTGACCTGGAAGCGGACCCGGTCGGGTGCCTGGGGTGCCTGGGGTGTCTCGGGGGGCGCGAGCGTCACCGGGCGATGACCTCGCGGGCCAGCGCGCGGTACGCCTCGGCGCCGGCGGACTTCGAGGCCCACCGGGTGATCGGCTCGCCGACCACGGTGGTCTCGGGGAAGCGGACCGTCCGGTTGATGACGGCGTCGAACACGAGCTCGCCGAACGCCTCGACGACGCGTGTCATCACCTCGCGGGTGTGCAGCGTGCGCGGGTCGTACATGGTGGCCAGGATGCCGGTGATCTCCAGCTTGGGGTTCAGCCGGTCCTGCACCTTCTCGATCGTGTCCATGAGCAGGGCCACGCCGCGCAGGCTGAAGAACTCGCACTCCAGCGGGATCAGCACCCCGTCCGCGCAGGCCAGCGCGTTGACGGTCAGCAGGCCGAGCGAGGGCTGGCAGTCGACGAGCACGTAGTCGTACCGGTCGAGCACCGGGGCGATCGTGCGCCCGAGGGTCTGCTCGCGGCCGACCTCGGTGACGAGCTGGACCTCGGCGGCCGACAGGTCGATGTTCGACGGCAGCAGGTCCATGCCCTCGACCGTGGTCGGGCGGATGACGTCGTCGATCCCGACGTTCCGCTCCATGATCAGGTTGTAGATCGTGGTGTCGAGCTGGTGGGGCTGCACGCCCAGCCCGACCGACAGCGCGCCCTGCGGGTCGAAGTCGACGAGCAGCACGCGGCGGCCGTACTCGGCGAGCGCGGCGCCGAGGTTGATCGTCGACGTGGTCTTGCCGACCCCGCCCTTCTGGTTGCACATCGCCAGGACGGTGGCCGGGCCGTGCCCGTCGAGCGGGCCGGGCACCGGGACCTGGCGCCGCGGGCGGCCCGGGGGGACGGTGCCGCAATCCTCGGCGGCGGTGCCCGGTTCTGGGGTGTCGGTGGCTGGCCAGAGGACGGGCTGGGGGTTCGACATCGCGGTCCCCTCCCTCGCGTGCCCGGTGCTCGTACTCGTGCGATCAGCCTAGGAGGCGCCCGACGCGTGTCCGCGCGCGACTCGCCGGGCGCGGACGCTCCGAGAGCCCGGCGGTGGCCGTCGTCACCGAGCGCGAGCGGGTTCCTCCCGATCCGTCACGTTCTTCCGGTCAGCGGGAGGCGACGGTGACGCCACCGCGTGACCGCCCGCATACTGCGCGCTTCCGTCGACCCCACGAGGACGTGTGCGATGACGACCACCCCCAGTTCCGTCACGACCGGCCGGGCCGTGGGCGCCGGCTGGGTCCGCCCGCTCTGCTGGGCGGTGGTGGCGCTCGAGGGCTTCGACCTCGTGGTCCTCGGCGTCGTGCTCCCGGTGCTGCTGCGCGACCCCGGCTGGGACCTCGACCCCGCCGGCGCCTCGGTGGTGGTCACCGTCGGCCTGCTGGGCGTGATGGTCGGCGCGCTGGCCGTCGGGCCCGTCGCCGACCTCGTCGGGCGCCGGGCGACGATGCTCGGCACCGTCGCGGCGTTCTCGGTGCTCACGCTCGCGTGCGCGTTCGCGCCGAACCCCGAGGTGCTCGGCGGGCTGCGCTTCCTCGCCGGCATCGGGCTCGGTGGGGTGCTGCCCGTGGCGCTCGCGCTCGTCGCCGAGTACGCCCCGCCCGGGCGCGGCAGCAGCGCCACGACGATCCTCATGACCGGCTACCACGTCGGCGCCGTGCTGACCGCGCTGCTCGGCATCCTGCTCATCGGCTCGCTCGGCTGGCCGGCGATGTTCGTGGCCGGCGCGATCCCCGCGGTGGTCCTGCTGCCGCTGCTCTGGATGCGGCTGCCGGAGTCGGCGGAGTACCTGGCGCGGCGCGGGCGCGACTCCAGCTGGCGCGGCGAGCGCCGGGAGAGCCGACCCAACCCGATCGCGACGCTCTTCCGCGACGGCCTCGCCCGCCCGACGATCGCGTTCTGGATCGCGTCGTTCATGGGCCTGCTGCTGGTCTACGGCCTGAACACCTGGTTGCCCGAGATCATGCGCTCGGCGGGCTACGAGCTCGGCGCGGCCCTGGCCCTGCTGCTGGTGCTCAACGTCGGGGCCATCCTCGGCCTGCTGCTCGCCGGCACCGTCGCCAACCGGATCGGGGTGCGCCCGGCGACGATCGCCTGGTTCGCCGCCGCGACCCTGTTCCTGGCGCTGCTCTCGATCCCCCTGCCCGGGATCGGGGTGTACCTCAGCGTGCTGCTCGCCGGGATCTTCGTGTTCTCGGCGCAGGTGCTCGTGTACGCCTACGTCTCGCAGCTCTACCCCGCCGAGGGCCGCGGCACGGCACTGGGCACGGCCAGCGGTGTCGGGCGGCTCGGCGCGATCACCGGCCCGATCGTCGGCGGCGCCCTGCTCCAGGCGGGCATCGCCTACCCCTGGGGCTTCTACGCCTTCGCCCTCGTCGCCGCCCTGGGCGCCCTCGGCGTGGTCCTGGTGGGACGCGCTCCCGCACGTGCGTGATCTTCTGAGCTATAGCTCAGAAGATCACTCACGTACCCCGGCGAGGTAGCGCACCACCGTCGTCGCGATCTGGTCGGCGACGTCGTCGGGCGGGTGCAGGGGCAGCACGACGTGGCTGATCGTCAGCCGCGCCGCGATCTCCGCCGCCGCCGTCGTCGTGGCCGCGTCGAGCTCCGGGCGCCGGCGCGCGACGAACGCCGCGGCCCGGTCGCGGGCGGCCACCACCAGCGGCTCCGCCTCGCTGGTCAGCAGCGGCAGCAGGTCCTCGGCGCCCTGCCCGGTGAGCAGCACCCGCAGGAGCGGGTCGCCGGCGACCGTGTCCAGGGTCGTGCGCACGGCCCCGCGCCACGCCCGGTACAGGTCGTCCTCGCCCTCCAGCGCGGCGTCGAGCCCGGCCAGGAACTCCTCGGTCCGCCGCAGCACCAGCGCCGCGGCGAGGCCCTGCTTGCTCGTGAACTCGTTGTAGAGCGTCTGACGGCTCACGCCGATGCCGTCGGCGACGTCCTGCAGCCGCAGCCCGCGCCAGCCGCCGGCCACGAGCAGCTCCGCCGCCCGCTCGAGGGCCTCGTCGCGGACGAGGCCGCGGGTGCGGTCAGTGAACGACCGGGGCGGCGGGGCGGGCACGGCGCCGAGGGTAGCGGGTCCTGGACACGTCGCCCGCTCGCGTCTCCCCCGTGGACACGAACGCGATCCGTGTCTAACGTCCAGGACACCGACTCCCGGAGGTGGCCGTGTCCGCTGTCCGCACCGTGACGGGCGAGCGCCTGTCGTCTGTCGTGCTCACGCCCATGCCGCGCGACGTCGACCGCCGGCTGCTCGAGCGGACGCGCCCGCGCCGGGTCCGCCCGCTGGCCGCGCCGCCCGCGGGCTCCGGGCTGCTGCCGGTGCCGGGCGACCCGGGGCCGCCGGTCCTGGGGCACACGCTGTCCTACATCCGCTACGGCCACGCCTTCACCCGCGCCCGGCACGCGGCGCTCGGCCCGGTGTCGTGGTGCGGGTTCGTCGGTGAGCACGTGGTCATCGCGGCTGGCCCCGACGCGACGCACGCCGTGCTCACCAACCCCGAGAAGGCCTACTCGCAGGACGGGTGGCGCTTCCTCGTCGACGACTTCTTCCACCGCGGGCTGATGCTGCTCGACGGCGACGACCACCGCGTGCACCGCCGCGTCATGCAGGAGGCGTTCACCGCCGACCGGGTGCGCGGCTACGTCGACCGCACCGTCCCCGTGCTGCGCGAGACGATCCCGGCCTGGCCCACCGGCCGCCAGGTGCGCATCTATCCCCTGCTCAAGCGGCTGACCCTCGACGTCGCCACCCGGGTGTTCATGGACGGGCGCTCCGGGCCGGAGGCCGAGGCGGTCAACGACGCGTTCATGGCCTGCGTCCAGGCGGCCAGCGCGATCGTGCGGCGCGACCTGCCCGGGACGCGCTACCGCGCCGGGCTGCGGGGGCGCGCCCTGCTCGAGCGCTACTTCACCGAGGCGCTGCCGGCCAAGCGCGCCGGTGACGGCGACGACCTGTTCTCCGCCCTGTGCCGGGCGCGCACCCCCGAGGGCGAGGCCTTCAGCGACGCCGACGTCGTGAACCACATGATCTTCCTGATGATGGCGGCGCACGACACCTCGACGATCACCAGCGCGGCCGCCGCCCACTACCTCGCCGCGAACCCGGAGTGGCAGGAGCGCGCCCGCGAGGAGTCGCTGGCCCTCGGCGACGCCCCGCCGGACGCCGCCGCGCTGCAGTCGCTGGGCACGCTGGACCTGGTGATGAAGGAGTCGCTGCGCCTCGCCGCGCCGGTGCCGATCGTGATGCGCCGGACGGTGCGCGACACCGCGCTGCTGGGTCACCACCTGCCCGCGGGGCAGCTCGTCATGGTCGCGGGCGCGGTGAACCACCACGACCCCGCGATCTGGACCGACCCCGACGTGTTCGACCCCGAGCGCTTCGCCGCGGGGCGCCGCGAGGACCGCGCCCACCGCGACGCCTGGATCCCCTTCGGCGGCGGGGTGCACAAGTGCCTGGGGATGCTGTTCGGGTCGCTGGAAGTGACGGCGATCCTCCACGAGCTGCTGCGCCACCACCGGATCACGGTCGCGCCGGGTTACGAACCGCGCTGGGACAACACCTCGCTGCCCGTCCCCGCCGACGGCCTCCCCCTGCGCCTCGAACCCCTACGTGCGTGATCTTCTGAGCTATAGCTGGGAAGATCACGCACGTGCGCGCGGGTGCGCCATCGCGAACACCTCGCGCAGGGTGTCGACGGTGACCTGGGTGTAGATCTGGGTCGTGGTCACCGAGGCGTGGCCGAGCAGCTCCTGCACCACGCGCAGGTCGGCACCGCCGTCGAGCAGGTGGGTCGCGAACGAGTGCCGCAGGGTGTGCGGGGAGATGTCTCCCGTGATCCCCGCGTGGTCCGCGGCCGCCCGCAGCGACGCCCACGCGCTCTGGCGCGAGAGCCGTGCCCCGCGGGCGTTGAGGAACAGCGCCGGCGTCCCCCGCCCCCGCGCCGCCAGCCCCGGGCGTGCCCGCACCCGGTAGGCATCGAGCGCGGCGAGCGCCGGGCGCCCGATCGGCACGATCCGCTCCTTGCCGCCCTTGCCCGCCAGGCGCACCGAGCGCTCGGTGGCGTCCACGTCGTCGACGTCCAGCCCGACCGCCTCGGAGATCCGCGCGCCCGTGGAGTACAGCAGCTCGAGCAGCGCGCGGTCGCGCACGCCGCCCAGGTCGTCGGCCTCGCCGCCCCGCGCGGTGAGCAGCCGGTCGACGGTCGTGACGTCGAGCGCCTTGGGCAGCCGGCGCGGCGGCGAGGGCGGGTGCACCTCGCGCGCCACGTCCACCGCGACGATCCCCTCGGCCAGCGCGAACCGGTGCAGTCCGCGCACCGCCACCACCGCGCGCGTCGCCGACGCCGTCGCCAGCGGGGTCCGCCCGCCCGCACCCGTGCGCAGGCCCACGAGGAAGTCGCCGACGTGGCGCTCGGTGACCTCGGCGAGGTCGGTGACCCCGGCGGCGTCGAGGTGCTCGAGGTAGCGCGCCAGGTCCCGGCGGTAGGACGCGAGCGTGTTCGCCGCCGTGCCGCGCTCGACGAGGAGGTGGTCGAGGTAGAGACGCAGCGCCGACGCCGGGGTCGTCACCCCGCGACCTCGGGCAGCACCTCCGCCAGCGCCCGCACCGGGATCCCGTGGGCCTCCCCCACCGCCTCGGTGACCAGCTCACCGTCGACCACGTTGACGCCCTTCGCCAGCGCCGGGTCCGCCGCCGCGGCGGCGCCGAGACCCCGGTCGGCCAGGGCCAGGACGTAGGGCAGCGTGACGCCGGTGAGCGCCCGCGTCGACGTGGTCGGCACCGCGCCCGGGACGTTGGCGACGCAGTAGAACACCGAGTCGTGCACGCGGTAGGTGGGGTCGGCGTGGGTCGTCGGGTGGGTGTCTTCGAAGCAGCCGCCCTGGTCGACGGCCAGGTCGACCAGCACCGAGCCCGAGCGCATCTCGCCCACCAGCTCGCTCGACACCAGCACGGGCGCCCGCGCACCCGGCACGAGCACGGCGCCGATGACCAGGTCGGCCTCGCGGCACGCGCGCTCGATCTCCGGGGCGCTCGAGAGCACCGTGCGCACGCCTCCCGAGAACACCTCGTCGACCCGGCGCAGCGCGCGCACGTCGACGTCGAGCACCTCCACCGACGCCCGGAGCCCCACCGCGATCGTCGTCGCAGCCATGCCCGACGTCCCGGCCCCGATCACCGCCACGCGTCCGGGACGCACACCGGGCACGCCGCCGAGCAGCACGCCGCGCCCGCCCTGCGCGTTCTCCAGGTGGTGCGCCCCGACCTGCGGGGCCATGCGCCCGGCGATCTCGCTCATGGGCGCGAGCAGCGGCAGCGCCCCGTCGGCGGCCTGCACGGTCTCGTAGGCGACGGCCGTGGCGCCGGCGTCGAGCAGCGCCGTCGTGCACTCCTTCGACGCCGCGAGGTGCAGGTAGGTGAACAGCACCTGGCCGCGGCGCAGCCGGTGGTACTCCTCGGGCACCGGCTCCTTGACCTTGAGCAGCAGGTCACTCGAGGCCCACACCTCGTCGGCGGAGTCGACGATCGAGGCCCCGGCCTCGCGGAACGCGTCGTCGCTGATCACCGACCCGACGCCGGCGCCGGTCTCCACCAGCACCTCGTGGCCCCGGCGCACCAGCTCGGTGACGCCGATGGCCGTCAGCGCCACCCGGTCCTCGTGGTCCTTGACCTCGCGCGGCACACCGACCTTCATGGCCGGACCCTAGCGCCGCCGACCGCTCCGGGGCGGCACCGCGACGCCGTCAGTCCTGCGCGGCCCGGCGCTCCGCGAACTCGCTCGGCTTGTGGTCCCACGGCGCGTCGACCGGCCGCGGGGCGTACTTCCCGTCGCGCACCGCCGCCGCGGCGAACACCCCCGCCACGCACGGGCCGTTGACCAGGGCCCCGGACATCGCGCCCATCACGAGGTCGTCGAGCGGCACGCGGCGGATCACGAGGTCCGCCTCCTCGTCGTCGCCCCCGGCCGGGCGGTCCACCGACCGCAGTCCGCGCGCGAGGAAGACGCGCACCGACTCGTCGGCGAACCCCGGGCACCCGACGATGTCGACCAGCGTCGACCACTCGTCGGCCTCGATCCCGACCTCCTCGACGAGCTCGCGCTGCGCCGCGACGACGGGCTCCTCGGTCCGGTCGTCGAGCAGGCCCGCCGGCATCTCCCAGATGCGCCGGCCCAGGGCCGGCCGGTACTGGTAGATCATCACCAGCCGGTCGTCCTCGTCGAGCGCCGCGATCGCGACGGCGCCGAAGTGCTCGACCTTCTCGCGCTGGGCGACCCGCCCGCCCGGCATCCGCACGTGGTCGCGGCGCAGGGCGAAGATCGCGCCGTCGTAGAGGATCTCGGAGTCCTCGACGGTGAAGTCGTGGGGCGGGTGCCCGCCGTGGGGGTCCGCGAGGCTCTCGGGCGTGCGCGGGGCCGTCACGTCGACACCGGCTCGGCGGCCGGGATGTCGACGCCGTCGGCCCGCGCGGTGCCGCCGTCGGTGTCGGCGCCGTCGGGCACGTCCCGGGTGTCCCCGAGGTCCAGCCGCCCGGACGTCAGGTGCCGCAGGGCCGCGGCGACGAACGCCCGGAACAGCGGGTGCGCCCGGGTCGGGCGGCTCTTGAGCTCCGGGTGGGCCTGGGTGCCGACGAAGAACGGGTGCTCGTCGCGGCGCAGCTCGACGAACTCGACGAGCGTCCCGTCCGGCGAGGTCCCCGAGAACACCAGCCCGGCGTCGGCCAGCCGCTCCCGGTAGGCGTTGTTGACCTCGTAGCGGTGGCGGTGGCGCTCGGTGACCCGCCCCGTGCCGTAGGCGGCCCGCGTGATCGTCTCGGGCGCCAGCGTCGCCGGCCACGAGCCCAGCCGCATCGTGCCGCCCATGTCCCGCTCGCCGGCGACGACGTCGTGCTGGTCGGCCATCGTGGAGATCACCGGGTGCGGGGTGGTCTCGTCGAACTCCGCGGAGTTCGCGCCCTCGAGGCCCGCCATCTCCCGCGCCGCGTGGATCACCATGCACTGCAGCCCCAGGCACAGCCCCAGCGCGGGGATGCCGTAGCGGTGGGCGTGCGCGAGCGCCCCGAGCTTGCCCTCGATGCCGCGGATACCGAAGCCGCCGGGCACCAGCACGCCGTCGACGCCCTTGAGCGCCGCGGCCGCCCCCGCCGGCGTCTCGCACTCGTCGGAGGCCACCCACCGGATCGCGACCCGCGCGCGGTGGGCGAACCCGCCGGCGCGCAGCGCCTCGGTGACCGAGAGGTAGGCGTCGGGGAGGTCGACGTACTTGCCGACGATCGCGACCTCGACCGTCTCCTTGGGGTGGTGGACGCGGTCGAGCAGGTCGCCCCACACCGTCCAGTCGACGTCGCGGAACGGCAGGCCCAGCCGGCGCACCACGTAGGCGTCGAGGCCCTCGCCGTGCAGCACCTTGGGGATGTCGTAGATCGAGCGGGCGTCGGGGCAGGCGACGACGCCGTCCTCCTCGACGTCGCACATCAGGCTGATCTTGCGCGTCATGTCGTCGGGGATGTCCCGGTCGGCGCGCAGCACGAGCCCGTCGGGCTGGATGCCGATGTTGCGCAGCGCGGCCACCGAGTGCTGCGTCGGCTTGGTCTTCAGCTCCCCCGACGGCGCCAGGAACGGCACCAGCGACACGTGCAGGAAGAAGCAGTTGTCTCGGCCGACCTCGTGGCGCAGCTGCCGCGCGGCCTCGAGGAACGGCAGCGACTCGATGTCGCCGACCGTGCCGCCGACCTCGGTGACGACGACGTCGGGCGCGGGGTCGTCCCCGGTGCCCGTGCGCATGGCCAGCACCCGGGCCTTGATCTCGTCGGTGATGTGCGGGATGACCTGCACGGTGTCGCCGAGGTACTCGCCGCGCCGCTCCTTGGCGATCACCGTCGAGTACACCTGGCCGGTGGTGACGTTCGCCCGCGCCGAGAGGTCGCGGTCGAGGAAGCGCTCGTAGTGCCCGATGTCGAGGTCGGTCTCGGCCCCGTCCTCGGTCACGAAGACCTCGCCGTGCTGGAACGGGTTCATCGTCCCGGGGTCGACGTTGAGGTAGGGGTCGAGCTTCTGCATCGTGACCCGCAGGCCGCGCGCGGTGAGCAACTGACCCAGGCTCGACGCGGTCAGCCCCTTGCCGAGCGAGGAGGCGACGCCGCCGGTGACGAAGACGTGCTTGGTGGTGCGCGCCGGATGCATCAGACCCCCGGCGCGTACGAGAGGGCCGTTCGGGCGATGTAGCGGTCGGACTCTCCGCGATCCACGGGGCTTCACGGTAACACCGTGTCGCCACCACGCCCGGGCGGGTCGGTGGTCCCGTCAGGGTTCCGTCAGCCGACGGCCGGCTGCGGGGTGAACGTCCCCGCCTGCGGTCCGTAGACGCCGGCGCGCCCGTCGGCCTGCTCGCGCAGCGCCAGCACGGTGGCGACGCGCGACGCCGGGCCCTCGAGGGCGTCGACGGTGGACAGGCCGCTGCGCAGGGCCGGGTCGGCGCGCACGGCGGACACGGCGCCCGAGCCGGTGCGGCCCGCGATCACCGCGCCCGCCCCGACGCGGTCCATCTCGCCCGCGAGGCGGGTGAGCGTGGCGTCGCGCGGCGGGTCCGCACGCCCGCCGGTGACGACGAGGGCGAGCTCGGCCGGCGCCGGGTCGAGGGCGTCGGGGACCCGCAGGAAGCCGCCGTCGGCCAGCGCACGCAGGGCCGTCGTCGCCTCGGTGCCGGTGGCCTGCTCGCCGGCGCCGCCGGGGCGGGCGACGAGCAGCGAGCCGAGCAGCGAGCCGGTGAGCGAGCCGGTGTCGGTGGTGCTGGGCAGCTGCGCGCCCGCGGGCAGCAGCCGCGGCACCAGCGCCCGCAGCGCCTCGGCCTGGTCGGGGGCCAGGGCGGCATCGGTGAGGGCCAGCCGTCCCGTCACCCGCCCGCCGGCGGACTCGACGAGGCCGGCGACGGCGTCGACGTCGGCGGGGTCGGCGTCCGGCGCGGCGAGCACGGCGACGCCACGGCCCGGGAGCACACCGGCGACGGTGGACGGGGCGCCCGCGGCGACGAGCCCCTCGGTGGCCCGCAGACGGGCCTCGGCGGCGTCGCGCTCCCCGCGCACCGCGACGACCTGCCCGGCGAGCTGGTCACGGTCGGAGGTCAGCGCCCCGAGCACGCGCCCGGACAGCGCCGACGCCCCGAGGACGACCCCCAGGGCGAGCGCGAGCAGCACCGCCGCGATCGACACGACGTGGTACCGCAGCGACATCAGGTCCCCACCCCCGCGAACGCGGCCAGCACCGCGGCCCATCCCTCGCGCACGAGCAGCACGATCGCCTCGGCGGCCCCGCTGGCCAGCAGCGCCGCCGCGCCGACCGCGACCACGGCCAGCAGCAGGAGCAGCACCGCCCCGGTGGTGACGCGGTGGCGGTGCAGGGCCGCGACGGCCGCGCCGTCCACCAGCGTCGGACCCAGGCGCAGGCGGGTGAGCACGGTGGACGGGTTGCTGCCCGTCCGCCCGCGGTCGAGGAAGCCGGTCAGGGTGGCGTCGAAGCCGCACGCGACCACGAGCGACGCGCCGTGGCGGTGGGCCAGCAGCAGCGCCATGTCCTCGGGGTTCGCCGACGACGGGAAGCCGACCGGGTCGACGCCCGCGTCCTGCAGCCGCGCGAGGCCGGTGATGTGCCCGTCGAGGTCGGCCGGGATGACGACGTCGACGGCCTTGCGCGCGAGCTCCGGGTCGATCTCCAGCGCGGTCCCGACGAGCACCGCCGGCGTGTGCCCGGCCTCGCGCAGGGCCTCGGCCCCGCTGCCGACGCCGACGAGCACCGGACGCTCCTCGCGGATGAAGTGCCGCAGGCGCCGCAGCTCGGCCACGCGGTCGTGGCCCGGCGCGACGACCAGCACGGTCCGCCCGTGCAGCGCGGTCTCCAGCCCCGGGACGCCGACGCCGTCGAGCAGCATCGCCCGCTCGCGGTGCATGAACTCGGTGGTGTTCGCCGAGAACGCCTCCAGCTGCGACGCCAGCCCCGAGCGGGCCTCGGCGAGCTGGTCGGCGACCGTCTCGGCGGTCTGCGAGAACCCGCGGGCGACCTCGTCCTCGCCGACGAAGACCCCGCCGTCGTACAGGCGGATCGCCGCGCCGTCGCGCACGCGGCGCAGCACGCCCTCGCCGACGTCGTCGAGCAGCGCGATGCCGGCGTCGGTGAGGATCTCCGGGCCGAGGTTCGGGTAGCGCCCCGAGATCGACGGCGACACGTTGACGACCCCGGCGACGCCGGCGTCGACGAGCGCGTGGGCGGTCGAGCGGTCGAGGTCGACCTGGTCGATCACCGCCACGTCACCGCGGCCGACGCGGCGCAGCAGCTCCGGGGACACCGCCCCGCCCGAGCGTCCCCCGAGGCGCGCCGTGCCGACGACGCCGGCCGGCGCCTCCTTCGTGCGCCCTCGTGGCCACTTCATGCCCGCCACCCCGCACCCGTGCCACGACCCATGCCCCGATCGTCGCCGGACGGGCGGGCGTGGCGGGGCCGACGCGCCGCACGGGCGCGCAGCGGTCACCCAGCTCGGCGACCCCGGCGGGATCCGTTACGCCGCGTGGCCGCACCCCGGGTGATCGGGGTGGGCCCGTCCTCGGCGCCCCCAGCCGCGCGATCGGCGGCGGCCGCGCCCAGCAGCTCCTCCGCGTGCGCGCGCCCGGTCTCGGTCTCCTCGGTGCCCGCGAGCATCCGCGCGAGCTCGACGACCCGCTCGTCGTCGCCCAGCGTGCGCACGGCACTGCGCGTGACCCCGTCGGTGCCGACTCCCCCGTCGACCGCCTGCAGCCCGCCCTTGTCGACCACCAGGTGCCGGTCGGCGTACGCCGCCACCTGCGCGAGGTGGGTGACCACCACGACCTGGTGCGTCGCGGCCAGGCGCGCGAGCCGGCGCCCCACCTCCACCGCGGCGCGCCCGCCGACCCCGGCGTCGACCTCGTCGAACACCAGCGTCGGCGTGGTGTCGGCACCGGCGAGGACCACCTCGACGGCCAGCATCACCCGCGAGAGCTCGCCGCCCGAGGCGCCCTTGTGCACCGCCAGCGCGGGGGCGCCGGCGTGCGGGGTGAGCAGCAGCTCGACGTCGTCGACGCCGTCGGGGCCCGCCACCACGTGCCGGCCGTCGACCTCCAGCGCGTCGGACGCCCCGGGCGCGGCCTCCTTGGTGCCCACCGCGAGCTGCACCGACGCCGCGCCCATGGCGAGGCCGTCGAGCTCAGCGGACACCGCCGCCCCGAACCGCTCCGCGGCCTCGCGCCGCGCGGCCGACACCGCCGCGGCGTGGCCGGCGAGCTCGCCCGCGAGCGCCTCGGCCTCCGCGGCCAGCCCGGCCAGGGCCTCGTCCGAGGTGTCGAGGCCGGCCAGGCGCTCGCGCGCGCTGTCGGCCCAGGCCAGCACGCCCTCGACGTCGGCGGCGTACTTGCGGGTGAGGCTCTTGAGCTCGGCCTGGCGGGCGAGCACGTGCTCGAGGCGCTGCGGGTCGGCCTCGAGGCGCTCGAGGTAGTCGGTGAGCTCGGCGGCGGCGTCGCCGATCAGCGCCGCCGCCTCGGCCAGCCGCGGGTCGAGGCCGGCGAGCACCGGGTCGTCGCCGCCCTGCAGCCGTCGCCGTGCCTCGCCGAGGAGCGCGACCGCGTCGGGCTCCTCCCCCGTGCCCTCGGGCGGGCCCGCGAGCGCGGTGAGCGCGCCCGTGGCCGCGGCCCGGAGGTCGTCGGCGTCGGCCAGCCGGCGCGCCTCGGCGACCAGGGCGGCGTCCTCGCCCGGCTGCGGGGCCACGCCCTCGATCTCGCCGAGGCCGTGGCGCAGCATGTCCGCCTCGCGGGTGAGCTCGCGCGCCTGGTCGCGGCGCCGGGCCAGCTCGGCGACGGCGCGCCGCCAGGCCGTGCGCGTGCGCCGGTAGGCGGCCAGGGGCTCGGCCACCGCGGCGCCCGCGAACCGATCGAGCACCGCGCGCTGCTCGGACGCGCGCAGCAGGCGCAGCGCCTCGTGCTGGCCGTGCACCGCGAGCGCGGCGTCGGTGACGTCGCCCAGCACAGCCATGGGCACCGAGCGCCCGCCCAGGTGCGCCCGCGAGCGGCCGTCGGCCGAGACCGTGCGCGCGGCGATCAGGCTGCCGTCGTCGTCCAGCGCGGCGCCGGCGTCGGCGGCCAGGCGCAGGGCCGAGCGCTCCTCGGCGTCCGCGTCGTCGTCGGGCGCGTCGGGGCTGCCGGGCAGCAAGAACCGCCCCTCGACGGTGGCCCGCCCGGCGCCGCGGCGCACGCGCGACGAGTCGGCCCGCCCGCCCCCGAGCAGGTGCAGCCCCGTGACCACCATCGTCTTGCCCGCGCCGGTCTCCCCGGTGACCACCGTGAGTCCCGGGTGCAGGTCGAGGGTCGCGTCCTCGATGACTCCGAGGCCCTGGATCCTCAGCTCGCTGAGCACGGGCCTCACGATAGCCACGCCCCCCGACACCCCGGGGCCGAACACGCCGACCCGGTTCGAACAGGTGGTCGAACGGTCACCGCGACGCGGTCAGCGGGACGATCACCGCCGGCGGCCGCGCCACCCCTGCACGGGTAGCCCGAACTTGCGGACGAGCCGGTCGGTGAACGGCTGGACGCGCAGGCGCGCGAGCAGCACGGGGTTGCGTCCGCGCACCACCTCGACCCGCGAGCCCGGCGGCAGCTCGATGGTGCGGCGCCCGTCGCACACGAGCACGCCGGCATCGCCGCTGTCGGACACCTCGAGCGCCACCCGCGACTCCGGCGAGATCACCAGGGGGCGGGCGAAGAGCGCGTGGGCGTTGCTCGGCACCAGCAGCATCGCCTGCACCTCGGGCCACACCACCGGCCCGCCGGCGGAGAACGCGTAGGCCGTCGACCCGGTGGGCGTCGCGCACAGCACGCCGTCGCACGCGAACTCCGACACCGGGCGGCCGTCGACCTCGAGCACGATGTCGAGCAGGCGCGCCCAGTTCATCTTCTCGACGATCGCCTCGTTGAGCGCCCACGTCCGGCCCAGCTCGGTGCCGTTCTGGTGCGCGGAGACGTCGACGGTCATGCGCTCCTCGACGCGGTAGGTCTTGTTCACCACCGCGTCGAGGACCTCGTCGAGGTCGTCGATGTCGGCCTCGGCGAGGAAGCCGACGCGGCCGAGGTTGATCCCGAGCATCGGCACCCGGGCGTGGCGCGCGAGCTCGGCCGCGCGCAGCAGCGTCCCGTCGCCCCCGAGCACCATGACGATCTCCATGCCCAGCGCGGCGTCGGAGTCGGCCTCCACCGTCTGCGGGCACAGCTCGGGGGGCAGCTCGTCGAACAGGCCCTCGTCGGTGGAGTACTCGTCGGGCAGCACCCGCAGCGCGAACCCCGCCTCGGCCAGGCGCCGCGCGGCCTGGACCGCCACGCGCCGGGTGGCCTCGCGACCGGTGTGCACCACGAGCAGGGCGTCGCGCGTGATGCCGTCGCCCGTGTGGTCGCCGGCGCCCGGGTGCGTCTCCACCGAGTCCACGCTGTGCTCCCCCGCCTGCGGCGGGGCGACCCCGTTGCCCCGCACGTCGGACCCGGGCCCGGTCACCGAGGCCCTCCTGTCATCGCTCACGCCGGTCCCCGTTCCACGGCCCGCCGCACGAGCGCCTCGTCATCGGTGCTGTCCGTGCTCTCCGGCCCGCCGTCGGCGCGGCGCAGCCAGCAGAAGTACTCCACGTTGCCCGACGGCCCCGGCAGCGGGCTCGCGACGACGTCGCGCAGCGCCAGCCCGCGCGCGCGGGCGGCCGCGACGACGTCGAGCACGGTGGCCGCGCGCTGCTCCGGGTCGCGGACGACCCCGCCGCTGCCCAGGCGCTCGCGCCCCACCTCGAACTGCGGCTTGACCATCGGCACCAGGTCCCCGCCCGGCGCCGTGCACGCCACCAGCGCGTCGAGCACCAGGGCCAGCGAGATGAACGACAGGTCGGCGACCACCAGGTCGACCGGCCCGCCGATGTCGGCCGGCGTCAGCGACCGCACGTTGACGCGGTCGTGCACCGCCACCCGCGGGTCGGTCTGCAGCGCCCACACCAGCTGCCCGTAGCCGACGTCGACGGCGACGACCTCGCGCGCCCCGCGGCGCAGCAGCACGTCGGTGAAGCCGCCGGTGGACGCGCCGGCGTCGAGGCAGCGTCGCCCCTCGACGGCCAGCCCCTGCGGGCCGAACGCCTCGAGCGCGCCCAGCAGCTTGCTCGCGCCGCGCGACGCCCAGCCCGGGTCGTCGACGTCGTCGCGCACCACCAGCGCGGCGGCGGTCTCGACGGCGGTCGCGGGCTTGGTGGCCACCGTGCCGCCCACCGTGACCCGCCGGCCGGCGATGAGGCCTGCCGCGTGCTCCCGCGAGCGCGCGAGCCCGCGCCGCACCAGCTCGGCGTCGAGGCGCAGCCGGCGCGCGGTCGACCGGGCCACGGTGCTCAGGTCCCGTCCACGTCGGCCAGCACCGCGACCAGCGCGTCGTGCACGGCCTCGAAGCGGGCGGCGTGGTCGGCGGCGTCGATGTCGCCGTCTGTGTCCCCCTCCGTCGGCTCGGGGAGCGCGGCGGCGGCGGCGCGCAGCTCGTCGAGCGCCGGTGCCCCGGGGGGTCCGGGGCGCGGGGGGCCGGGCACGGTCATGGCGAGCGCCTCCCGACGTCGGTCCACGGCGGCCGGTCCCGGTGGCCGTCCGGCCCCCACGCTAACGCGTCAGCCCTCGCGGAGGCCGAGCGTGGTGATCACCTTCTCGGCGCGGTCGTCGTCGCCCCGCACGCCGTCGTGATCGCCGGCCCCGTCCCAGGCCGCCCGGCACAGGGCCCGCAGCGCTGCGACGTCGTCGTCGCCGGCCCCGTCCTCGCTGTGCAGGACGAGCGTGTCGCCGTCGCGGTCCGCCCGCCATCCGGCGGGCCCGCCGTCGACGACGCGCGTGGCCTCGAGGTCGCCGTCGAGCACCCGGAGGTCCGCGCCCAGGAAGGTCGGCCGGTACTCGGGGGGCGCGACGAGCAGGTCCGCGGCCGTCGAGACGCCGGTGAGGACGAGCAGGCTGTCGGTGTCGACGGCGTGGGCGCCCGCGATGTCGGTGTCGAGACGGTCGCCGATGATCAGCGGGTGCTGTGCTCCCGCCCGCTCGATCGCCTGCTGCAGCAGGGGGGCGGCCGGCTTGCCCGCCACCTGGGGCTCGCGGCCGCTGGCCAGCTCGAGCGCGGCGACCAGAGATCCGTTGCCGAGCATCATGCCCCGCTCGTGGGGCAGGGTCGGGTCGACGTTGCAGGCCACCCAGATCACGCCGCGCCGCAGCGCCAGCGTCGCCTCGGCGAGGATCGGCCAGCCGGTCTCGGGCGAGTGCCCCTGCACCACCGCGATCGGGTCGTCCTCGTCGGAGCGCACGGGCTCCAGCCCGACGAGGCGGATCTCCTCGCACAGCGCCTCGGTGCCGACGACGAGCACCTTGGCGCCCGGCTCGCACTGCTCACCGAGCACCGCCGCGCCCGCCTGCGCGCTGGTGACGACGTCCTCGGTCTCGAGGGTCAGGCCGAGCTCCCGCAGGTGGCCGGCGACCTCGTCCGGTCCGCGCGAGGCGTTGTTGGTGACGTAGGAGATCGTCGCCGTGGCCCGCGCGGCCTCGAGGCTCTCCACGGCGCCGTCGATGGCCGACGGGCCCTTGTAGACCGTGCCGTCGAGGTCGACGAGCAGCGCGTCGTAGCCGCTCACCCGCGTGTCCCGGCCGGCGCGTCCTCGTCGGCGTCCTCGCCGGTGTCCACCGCGCCCGGGTCGCCGACGCCGAGCATGATCGCGCGCTCCTCGGCGTCGGTCTCGCCCTCGACGTCGAGGCGCGCGGCCTCGAGGAACGCGCGCACGGCGTCGTCGGTGCGCCCGGCGGCCTGGAGGGCCTCGCCGTACGCGTAGAACAGCCGCGGCACCCACGGGTCGTCGCGCGACGCGTCGAGCTCGGGGACCTGCAGCCCGACGACGGCGGCGTCGACCTCGCCGAGGTCGCGCCGGGCCCCGGACACGACGATCAGCAGCTCGACGGCGTCCTCGGCCTCGAGGTCGCGGGCCTCGGGGCTGCGCGAGAGCTCGAGAGCCCGCTCCGGACGGCCCAGCGCGCGCTCCGCGTCGGCCATCACGGGGAGGTGCCCGTCGCCGCCCATCCGGCGGCTGGCGCGCAGCTCGGAGAGCGCCTCGGCCCACTCGCCGGCGTGGTACGCGGCGAGCCCCGAGGCCTCGCGGACGATCGCCACCCGGCTGGCCTTGTGACGGGCGAACCGCGCGTGCTCGAGCGCCGCCTCCGGCTCGTCGTCGACGAGCTCGCCGACCGCGACGAGGTGCCGCGCCACGAGGTCCGCCAGGTCCTTGGGCAGCCCGCGCAGGTCGCGGCGGGCCTCGGGGTCGAGGAGGTCGGGGGTCACGTCGTCGGGCAGCGGCGGCGCGACCGGGCGCGGCGCCGTGTCCTGGTGGCGCTCGACGGGGCGGTCGGTGTGCAGCTCGCGCTTGCGCGCCTTCTCGTCGTCGCTGAGCCCGCGGCGCTCGCCGGACCTCGCCTCACCGGATCCCGACGCGCGCGCCGGGCGATCGTCGCGACGACGGTCGGCCGGGCGGTCCTGTCGAGGCCCGTCGCGACGCGGCCGGTCGTCCCGGGGCCGGTCGTCCCGCGGGCGGTCGCTGCGGGGCTTGTCGTCACGGGGCCGGTCGGTGCGCGGCCGGTCGTCGCGCGGGCGATCACTCTGCGGCCGGCCGCCGCGGGGCTTGTCGTCGCGGGGTCGATCCCGCTGGTCCCGCTCACCGCGACCGCGCGGACGGTCGTCGTCGGTGCGGCCGGCGCCGGGTCCACCCTCGGCGGCCCGGTCCTCGCCCCGGAAGCGGTCGTTGCGGGCGTCGCTGCGCGGCCGGTCGTCCCGGTCGCCGCGCGGCCGGTCGCCGGACCGGTCCTGCCACGAGCCGCGGCGGGGGCCCTCACCGGTGCGGTCGTCCGTGCGGCCGCGGGTGTCGGGGCGCCCGGCCTGCCCGCCCCGGGGGGCACCGTCACGCGGGGGCCGCCCGCGGTCCTGCCCGCCCGACGGCCGGCCACCGGGAGCTCCCGGGCCGCGCCGCGGGCCGCCGCGGCCGGCGTCGTCTCCACGACCCTGGTCGTTCCGTCGGGGGCCTGCGCCACGGGGGTCCTGGCGGTCGTCGCCCCGACGGTCGGCACCGCCCCGGGGACGGTCACCACGACCGGTGGGGGCGTCACCGCGCCCGCGGGCGCCACCATCACCGCGCGCGGGGCGCTCGCCGCCGCGGGAGCGGGCGTCACCGCCGCGGGGGGCGCCACCTCGCCCGCGTCCGCCCTGCTGGTCGGGACGCGACGAGCCGGCGGTGCCGCCACCGCGGCCGCCGTCACCGGCCCTGCGAGAGCCGGCGGCGTCCGACGGATCCGACGACATGGGGCGGGCCTCCTGGAGACACACGAAAGGGCAGGGCTCCTACCGGAGTCCTGCCCGTCGTGGGTCGTGCTCGATGTACATGGTCCCACCCACGTGGCGGGGGTGGTCGGGTGTTCCGGCGGTGTCCTACTCTCCCACGACCTGTCGGTCGCAGTACCATCGGCGCTGGAGGGCTTAGCTTCCGGGTTCGGGATGGGTCCGGGCGTTTCCCCTCCGCTGTGACCACCGGAACACCCCACCACCCCCACAACGAGTGTGGGGTGGGGTGTGTGGTCGCTGGGATATGCACAGTGGACGCGAGTATTGTTGTTACGCAGCGCTTTCGAAGGTTTGCTCGTGACCCTTGATGGGTGTGTGGGCAAGTCCTCGGCCTATTAGTACCAGTCCACTGAACGCCTTGCGGCGATTACATGTCTGGCCTATCAACCCACTGGTCTGGTGGGGGCCTTAACCCTCGAAGGGTGGGAGACCTCATCTTGGAACAGGCTTCCCGCTTAGATGCCTTCAGCGGTTATCCCTCCCGAACGTAGCCAACCAGCCGTGCCCCTGGCGGGACAACTGGCACACCAGAGGTTCGTCCGTCCCGGTCCTCTCGTACTAGGGACAGCCTTCCTCAAGTCTCCTGCGCGCGCGGCGGATAGGGACCGAACTGTCTCACGACGTTCTAAACCCAGCTCGCGTACCGCTTTAATGGGCGAACAGCCCAACCCTTGGGACCTACTCCAGCCCCAGGATGCGACGAGCCGACATCGAGGTGCCAAACCATGCCGTCGATATGGACTCTTGGGCAAGATCAGCCTGTTATCCCCGGGGTACCTTTTATCCGTTGAGCGACACCCCTTCCACCAGGAGGTGCCGGATCACTAGTCCCGACTTTCGTCCCTGCTCGACCCGTCGGTCTCACAGTCAAGCTCCCTTGTGCACTTGCACTCAACACCTGGTTGCCGACCAGGCTGAGGGAACCTTTGGGCGCCTCCGTTACCCTTTGGGAGGCAACCGCCCCAGTTAAACTACCCACCAGGCACTGTTCCTGGACCAGATCATGGCCCGAGGTTAGATGCCCAATTCGACCAGAGTGGTATTTCAACGTTGACTCCACCCGCACTGGCGTGCGGGCTTCACAGTCTCCCACCTATCCTACACAAGCCGAACCGAGCACCAATACCAAGCTGTAGTGAAGGTCCCGGGGTCTTTCCGTCCTGCCGCGCGTAACGAGCATCTTTACTCGTAGTGCAATTTCGCCGAGTCTGTGGTCGAGACAGCGGGGAAGTCGTTACGCCATTCGTGCAGGTCGGAACTTACCCGACAAGGAATTTCGCTACCTTAGGATGGTTATAGTTACCACCGCCGTTTACTGGCGCTTAAGTTCTCAGCTTCGGGCTTGCGCCCTAACCGGTCCCCTTAACGTTCCAGCACCGGGCAGGCGTCAGTCCGTATACATCGTCTTGCGACTTCGCACGGACCTGTGTTTTTAGTAAACAGTCGCTTCCCCCTGGTCTCTGCGGCCCCACCCCGCTAACCCGCAAGGGGTTTCACGGAACAGGGCCCCCCTTCTCCCGAAGTTACGGGGGCATTTTGCCGAATTCCTTGACCACAGTTCGCTCGAACGCCTCGGTATTCTCTACCTGACCACCTGTGTTGGTTTGGGGTACGGGTCGCGTAGGAACTCGCTAGAGGCTTTTCTCGGCAGCATGGGATCACTCTGCTTCGCCGCAACCGGCTATGCGTCACGTCTCAGCCTCATGGTGCACGGATTTGCCTGTGCACCGGCCTACACGCTTGCACCAGCACTACCACTAGCTGGCGGAGCTACCCTCCTGCGTCACCCCATCGCTTGGCTACTACCAGGCAGGTTCCCGCGCTCCCCTGTTCGGTCCCCGAAGGGACCTGCAGGTTCGGGCGGTTAGCACACCTGGATTCGCCAGGGACGCGCCTACACGAGCACGGGAATATCAACCCGTTGTCCATCGACTACGCCTGTCGGCCTCGCCTTAGGTCCCGGCTCACCCTGGGCGGAAAAACCTGGCCCAGGAACCCTTGGTCATCCGGCGGCAGAGTTTCTCACTCTGCTATCGCTACTCATGCCTGCATTCTCACTCACACGGGCTCCACGGCTGGATCACTCCGCCGCTTCACCGCCCGCATGACGCTCCCCTACCCAACACCACCACCAGCTACGCCCACTACAGGCAAGCAGTGTTCACGTGGTGTTGCCGCGGCTTCGGCGGTGCGCTTGAGCCCCGCTACATTGTCGGCGCAGGACCACTTGACCAGTGAGCTATTACGCACTCTTTCAAGGGTGGCTGCTTCTAAGCCAACCTCCTGGTTGTCTGGGCGATCCCACATCCTTTCCCACTTAGCGCACGCTTAGGGGCCTTAGCCGGCGATCTGGGCTGTTTCCCTCTCGACGACGAACCTTATCGCCCGCCGTCTCACTGCCGCGCTCAACGCTCACCGGCATTCGGAGTTTGGCTGACTTCAGTAAGCTTGTAGGCCCCCTAGGCCAACCAGTGCTCTACCTCCGGTGAGTACCACGCGACGCTGCACCTAAATGCATTTCGGGGAGAACCAGCTATCACGGAGTTTGATTGGCCTTTCACCCCTACCCACAGCTCATCCCCCAGGTTTTCAACCCTGGTGGGTTCGGGCCTCCACGCCGTCTTACCGGCGCTTCACCCTGGCCATGGGTAGATCACCCCGCTTCGGGTCTAGAGCACGCGACTACAGATCGCCCTGTTCGGACTCGCTTTCGCTACGGCTACCCCTCGACGGGTTAACCTCGCCACGTACCGCTAACTCGCAGGCTCATTCTTCAAAAGGCACGCCATCACAACCCCACCACCAAGGTGGGCATTTGCTCTGACGGCTTGTAGGCGCACGGTTTCAGGTACTGTTTCACTCCCCTCCCGGGGTACTTTTCACCTTTCCCTCACGGTACTCGTCCGCTATCGGTCATCAGGGAGTATTTAGGCTTACCGGGTGGTCCCGGCAGATTCACAGCGAATTCCACGGGCTCGCTGCTACTCGGGGACACCGCAACAGATGAACGTGATGTTTTCGTCTACGGGGGTCTCACCCTCTACGCCGACGCGTCCCAACGCCTTCGACTAACACCACGAACACCCGCACCAGGGCGGCAGCCCTGATACACGGAACCCCACAACACCCCACCAGCAACGCCTGCCGGCTATCACACTGGCGGGGTTTAGCCTCTTCCGCTTTCGCTCGCCACTACTCACGGAATCACTGTTGTTTTCTCTTCCTGCGGGTACTGAGATGTTTCACTTCCCCGCGTTCCCTCCCACCGTCCTATACATTCAGACGGCGGTGACACCCCATGACGGGTGCCGGGTTACCCCATTCGGACACCCTCGGATCAACGCTCGGTTGACAGCTCCCCGAGGACTATCGCGGCCTCCCACGTCCTTCATCGGCTCCTGATGCCCAGGCATCCACCGTGCGCCCTTGACAACTTGACCAACACACACATCAAGAAATCACGACACAAACACGCTACAGAAACAAAAGATGCTCGCGTCCACTGTACAATTCTCAACGACCACACGAACCGCCACCCAACACCACCAACCGATGATGCAAGACGAACGATCGCCCCGAAGAACACAACAAAGCTCCCGCAAGCGGGAGCCCGGTTGTCCTCTCAGGACCCAACAGCGTGCCGCCCCGCACCCACCCGTGAACACACGGGCCGGCGCCGGGACTGTCTGGTGTTTCCACTTTTTCTCGAGCAACCCCCTCCCATCCCTCGAGCACCGCAGGCAGAACCTGCGAGCACGGGGAGGTACTGGGGCCCTCCACCCCTACAACCATGCGTGCACAGAACAGTCGCCTGTGGACACGCCAGCCGAGAAGTGTTCGGTGAAGCTCCTTAGAAAGGAGGTGATCCAGCCGCACCTTCCGGTACGGCTACCTTGTTACGACTTCGTCCCAATCGCCAGTCCCACCTTCGACCGCTCCCCCCCTTACGGGTTGGGCCACGGGCTTCGGGTGTTACCGACTTTCGTGACGTGACGGGCGGTGTGTACAAGGCCCGGGAACGTATTCACCGCAGCGTTGCTGATCTGCGATTACTAGCGACTCCGACTTCACGGGGTCGAGTTGCAGACCCCGATCCGAACTGAGACCGGCTTTACGAGATTCGCTCCACCTCACGGCTTCGCAGCCCTCTGTACCGGCCATTGTAGCATGTGTGAAGCCCTGGACATAAGGGGCATGATGACTTGACGTCATCCCCACCTTCCTCCGAGTTGACCCCGGCAGTCTCCCATGAGTCCCCGGCATAACCCGCTGGCAACATAGGACAAGGGTTGCGCTCGTTGCGGGACTTAACCCAACATCTCACGACACGAGCTGACGACAGCCATGCACCACCTGCACACCTGCCACAAGGGAACGCCCATCTCTGGACGCGTCAGGTGCATGTCAAACCCAGGTAAGGTTCTTCGCGTTGCATCGAATTAATCCACATGCTCCGCCGCTTGTGCGGGCCCCCGTCAATTCCTTTGAGTTTTAGCCTTGCGGCCGTACTCCCCAGGCGGGGCGCTTAATGCGTTAGCTGCGGCACGGAACCCGTGGAATGGACCCCACACCTAGCGCCCAACGTTTACGGCATGGACTACCAGGGTATCTAATCCTGTTCGCTACCCATGCTTTCGCTCCTCAGCGTCAGTATCGGCCCAGAGACCCGCCTTCGCCACCGGTGTTCCTCCTGATATCTGCGCATTTCACCGCTACACCAGGAATTCCAGTCTCCCCTGCCGAACTCTAGTGATGCCCGTATCGACCGCACGCCCAGAGTTGAGCCCCAGGTTTTCACGGCCGACGTGACACACCGCCTACGAGCTCTTTACGCCCAATAATTCCGGACAACGCTCGCACCCTACGTATTACCGCGGCTGCTGGCACGTAGTTGGCCGGTGCTTCTTCTCGACCTACCGTCAGCCCACCCAGAAGATGGACCTTCGTCGATCGCGAAAGAGGTTTACAACCCGAAGGCCGTCATCCCTCACGCGGCGTTGCTGCGTCAGGCTTCCGCCCATTGCGCAAGATTCCCCACTGCTGCCTCCCGTAGGAGTCTGGGCCGTGTCTCAGTCCCAGTGTGGCCGATCACCCTCTCAGGCCGGCTATCCGTCGTCGCCTTGGTAGGCCATCACCCCACCAACAAGCTGATAGACCGCGGGCCCATCCCCCACCGAAAAAACTTTCCACCCACCGGCATGCACCAGAAGGTCCTATCCGGTATTAGACCCAGTTTCCCGGGCTTATCCCGAAGTGGAGGGCAGGTCACCCACGTGTTACTCACCCGTTCGCCGCTCGTGTACCCCGAAGGGCCTTACCGCTCGACTTGCATGTGTTAAGCACGCCGCCAGCGTTCGTCCTGAGCCAGGATCAAACTCTCCAACAAAAAACATCGGAACAAAAGTCCCAGCAAAAAGCACCCGACCCCACTGGCAAACAAAGCCGGGCACACTCAAAGAAACCCCACGACACCACAAGACCAAAGCCCTGCAACGCCGACGAGGACAAACACACCAAACATCGGCACACTGTTGAGTTCTCAAAGGACAACCACACACGACTCTGCCAGACCCATTGGGCCGGGTTCCTCGCGGTGCTTCGCCACCGTACCACCCGCTCTGAGAGCGGACATCCGGGAGGGCGACCTCCCAACCTACTCGGCCGCGGAGCCCGGGGACAACCCCTGACCTCGCGACGAGCAGAACTCTACACACGCCCGAACCTGACCCGACGCGGGGGTGGATCACCGCGTCCGTGCTGGTCACCGCTGGTGCCCGGCCCCGCGGACGCGGGAACCCCCCGTCAGGTGCCCGCGAGCTCGACCCCGGCGGCGTTGCGCTTGCCGCGGCGAACGACGAGCCAGCGGCCGTGCAGCAGGTCCGCGTCGGCGGGCGCCCAGTCCTCGGTCTCGATCTTCGTGTTGTTCACGTACGCCCCGCCCTCGGCCACGGTGCGCCGGGCCGCGCCCCGGCTGGACGCCAGACCACTGCCGACGAGCAGGTCGACGATCGTCGGGTTCTCCGACCGCGTCGCGGTGAAGGACGGGATCTCGGCGACCGCCGCGGCGAGCGTCGCGGCGTCGAGCGCGGCCAGCTCCCCCCGGCCGAAGAGCGCGCGGCTGGCGGCCTCGGCGCGGGCGACCTCGTCCTCGCCGTGCACCAGCGCGGTCACCGCCCGGGCCAGGGCCCGCTGCGCCTCCCGTGCCTGGGGCTTCTCCGCGGTCAGCCGCTCGAGCTCGGTGATCTCGTCGTGGGACAGCCACGTGAAGGCCCGCAGGTACGTGCCGACCATCGCGTCCTCGGCCTGGATCCAGAACTGGTAGAAGGCGTACGGGCTGGTCAGCTCGCGGTCGAGCCACACCGTGCCGCTCTCGGTCTTGCCGAACTTGGTGCCGTCGGCCTTCGTGATCAGCGGTGTGCCCAGCGCGTGCAGCGACCGTCCCTCGACGCGGTGGACGAGGTCGGTGCCGGCGGTGAGGTTGCCCCACTGGTCGCTCCCGCCGGTCTGCAGCGTGCAGCCGTAGCGGCGGTACAGCTCGAGGAAGTCGTAGGACTGCAGCAGCTGGTAGGAGAACTCCGCGTAGCTGATGCCCTCGTCGGACTCCATCCGCCGGCTGACGGCCTCCTTGGCCAGCATCCGGCCGACGCGGAAGTGCTTGCCGACGTCGCGCAGGAAGTCCAGCGCCGACAGGCCCTCGGTCCAGTCGAGGTTGTTGACCAGCAGGGCCCCGTTCGCGCCCTCGAAGTCGAGGAACGGGCGCAGCTGCGCCCCGAGCTTGTCGACCCAGGCGGCGACGACGTCGCGGTCGTTGAGCGTGCGCTCCGAGGTGGGCTTGGGGTCGCCGATGAGGCCCGTCGCCCCGCCCACGAGCGCGATCGGGCGGTGCCCCGCCCGCTGGAAGCGCGCGAGGGTCAGCCACTGGAGCAGGTGCCCGATGTGCGCGCTCGGCGCGGTGGGGTCGATGCCCGAGTACAGCGTGACCATCCCGGCGTCGAGGTCGCGGCGCAGCGCGTCGAGGTCGGTGCTCTGGGCGATGAGGCCCCGCCAGGCGAGGTCGTCGAGGATGTGCAGGTCGGTCACGACCCCAGTCTGCCGAACGCGCTCACCAGTCCGGACCGTCGGTCCGCGCGCGTCCCGCCTTATACGGCGTGACGGCCGGGGAGCCGGCCACCCAGAACCGCCACGGCCGCTGCTGCCCGGCCGCGACGCCGACCCGCGGACCGGTGCGGACGTCGGCATCGGGCACCGGGTCGCCCGTCTCGAGGCGCACCGGCGACGCGGGGTCGAGCACGTCCACGCCGTCGTGCTCCCGGCCGAGCCCCAGCAGCGTGCACAGTCGCGCGGGTCCGCGGGCGAGCTCGGCGTCGCGGCCCCGGGCGGTGGGTCGCCGGACGTGCGCCACGCCGGGGTCGGAGAGGACCTCGCCCGCGCGCAGCAGCACCGCACCGGCCACGCCCTCGGTGAGGCAAACGACGTTGGCGCAGAAGTGCATGCCGTAGACGAAGTAGACGTAGAGATGGCCCGCCGGTCCCCACATCACGGCGTTGCGGGGCGTCCGGCCCCGGTAGCAGTGCGAGGCCGGGTCGTCGGCGCCGCGGTAGGCCTCGACCTCGACCACCCGGACGCGGACCTCGCCGTCGGGGGTCTCGGCGACGAGCTCGCAGCCGAGCAGGCGCCGGGCGGCGGCGAGCACGTCGTCGCGCAGGGCGGCGGCCGGGAGCAGGGACGTCATCGGCGCCGATCCTGCCCGTCGACGCGGCGGGTCAGCGCGGGGAGGTGCGGGCCAGGAAGTCGACGGCCCGGATGGCCGCGGGCTCGTCGTAGCCGACGGGCAGGTGCACCCGGCCCGAGGTGGTGCGGAAGTAGACCTCCCAGGCGTGGAAGCCGAGGAAGGCGCGCTCGTCGACCGCCATCAGCCCGGCGTAGGCGCGCACGGCGCGGACGTAGCGGACGTCGTTGTTGTAGCGCTTGAGCGCCCGGTCCAGGCCCGCGTCGGTGGCGCCGCCGTTGGCGCGCAGGTAGTTGGCGGCGCCGAGGATCGCGTCGTGCGGGTCGTCGATGTCGCCGCCCAGGCCGTAGCTCGCCCAGGTGCTGGGCATGAACTGCATCGGCCCGCGGGCGCCGGCCTCGGAGTTCGAGGCGATGCGGCCCATCCGCGTCTCGACGAGGTTGACCGCGGCGAGCACGTGCCAGGGCACGCCGAAGCGGTCCTGGGCCTCGGCGTAGAGCGTGCGGAGCCGGTCGGGCGGCAGCGGCTCGACGACCCGCCAGGCGGGCAGCTCGTCGCCGGGGACGCCGCGGGCCATACCGAGGAGGTCGCGGCCGGCGGTGACGATCTTGTTCGTGGTGTCGGCCGGTCCGGGCGGCAGGGCGGCGAGCACCGGGGCGAGGCGGTCGGGGTGGAAGGCGAGCTCCTCGTACGCGACCTGCGCGGTGCGCGCGGCCGCGGCGACCTCGGCGGGCGGCCGGGCGGGGTCGGCGATCGTGGCCTGGGCGGCCTCGACGGTGCGGGCGAGGGCCACCGGCTCCTCGGGGACGGCCGGGCCGTGGGGGCCGATCTCGTCGGAGGGCGGGGCCGTCGGTGTGGGGGGTGCGGGCGACGCCGGGGTGGCGGCCGGAGGTGGGGCGGGGTCGCCGGCGCAGGCGGTCAGGGCGGCGAGCAGGGCCAGGACGGCCACCCACCGACCGCCCCGCCTCGTCCCCACGTGGAGCAACGCTAACGACGCCCCGCGCGCTCGTCCGGGCGGCGCACGGAGCACCGCCCGGACGGACGTACGCCGAGGCTCGCGGAGCGCCGCTGCGCGGTGATCGAAGTGCCGATACGGACACTCAACGTCTGCGACGCCACTTCGCTGACACTGGGGCGTCAGCGGCGGGCGACCGGGCGGCCGGACCAGGCGTGGGCCTCGATGGCCGCGCCGGCGATGCGGTCGAGCTGCTCGGACACCCGCTTCGGGGCCGTGCCGCCGTGGGCGTCACGGGACGCGATGGAGCCCGCCACCGTGAGCACCCCGCGCACATCGGGGGTCAGGGCCGGGTCGCACGCGGCCAGCTCGTCGTCGGTGAGCTCGTCGAGCCCGACCCCCCGGGCCTCGGCCGCGCGGACGCAGGCGCCCGCCGCCGCGTGGGCCCGGCGGAACGGGACGCCCTGGCGCACGAGCCACTCGGCGAGGTCGGTGGCCAGCGTGAACCCCGCGGGCGCGAGCTCGGCGAGGCGGTCGGTGTGGAACTCGAGCGTCCTGATCATGCCGGCCATCGCCGGGAGCACCATCGCGAGCTGGGCCGCCGAGTCGAACAGCGGCTCCTTGTCCTCCTGCAGGTCGCGGTTGTACGCCAGCGGGAGGGCCTTGAGCGTCGTCATCAGCCCGGCGAGGTTGCCGACCAGCCGCCCGGCCTTGCCGCGGGCGAGCTCCGCGACGTCGGGGTTCTTCTTCTGCGGCATGATCGACGACCCGGTCGACCAGGCGTCGGCGAGCGTCACGTAGCCGAACTCCGCGGTGGCCCAGAGGATCACCTCCTCGGCGATCCGCGACAGGTCCACCGCCACCATGGCCAGCACGAACGCGCCCTCGGCGGCGAGGTCGCGCGACGCCGTGCCGTCGATCGAGTTGTCGACGGCGTCGGTGAAGCCGAGGTCCCGGGCCACCGCGGCCGGGTCCAGGCCCAGCGAGGTCCCGGCCAGGGCGCCCGACCCGTACGGCGAGTACGACAGCCGCCGGTCGAGGTCCCGGCAGCGGTCGACGTCGCGCAGCAGGGCCTGGGCGTGCGCGCTCAGGTGGTGGGCGAGCAGCACCGGCTGGGCGTGCTGCAGGTGCGTGCGCCCCGGCATCGGCGCATCGGGGTGCAGCCGGCCCTGGACGAGCAGCGCGTCGACCACCCCGGTCACCCCGCGCACCACCGCGCGCAGGGTGTCGCGCAGCCACATCCGCAGCTGGGTGGCGATCTGGTCGTTGCGCGAGCGCCCGGCCCGCAGCCGCCCGCCCAGCTCGTCGCCCACCCGCTCGATGAGCCCGCGCTCCATGGCGGTGTGCACGTCCTCGTCCTCGGGGGCGGCGACGAACGCCCCCGAGGCGACGTCGGCCTCGAGGCGCGCGAGCCCGTCGAGCATGCCCGCGAGCTGCTCGTCGCTGAGCAGGCCCGCGCCGTGCAGCACGCGGGCGTGGGCGCGGGAGCCGGCGATGTCGTAGGGCGCGAGCACCCAGTCGAACTGCGTCGACTTCGACAGCGCCGCCATCACCGCGTCCGGGCCGGACGCGAAGCGCCCGCCCCAGAGGGCAGACCCTTCCGGCATCAGGCCTGGTCCCGCCGGGCCGCGATCTTCGACGGGAGGCCCCAGAGCTGCACGAAGCCCTTGGCCAGCGACTGGTCGAACAGGTCGCCCTCGTCGTAGGTGGCGAGGTTGAAGTCGTAGAGCGACGCGGCGCTGCGCCGGCCCGTCGGCACCGCGCGGCCGCCGTGCAGCGTCATCCGGATCTCGCCGGTGACGTGCTCCTGGGTGGAGTCGACGAACGCGTCGAGGCTGCGGCGCAGCGGCGAGTACCAGAGGCCGTCGTAGACCAGCTCGCCCCAGCGCTGCTCGACCTGGCGCTTGAACCGCGACTGCTCGCGCTCGAGCGTCACGTTCTCCAGCTCCTGGTGCGCGGTGATCAGCGCGATCGCGCCGGGGGCCTCGTAGACCTCGCGGCTCTTGATGCCGACGAGGCGGTCCTCGACCATGTCCAGCCGTCCGACGCCCTGCGCGCCCGCGCGCTGGTTGAGCTGCTCGATGGCCTGCAGCACCGAGACCTTCTGGCCGTCGACCGTCACCGGCACGCCGGCCTCGAAGCCGATCACGACCTCGTCGACGTCGCGCGGCTCGGCGGGGTTCGCGGTGTAGGAGTAGACGTCCTCGATCGGCCCGTTCCAGATGTCCTCGAGGAAGCCGGTCTCGACCGCGCGACCCCACACGTTCTGGTCGATCGAGTAGGGCGAGCGCTTGTTGACGTCGATGGGCAGCGAGCGCTCCTCGGCCCAGGCGATCGCCTTCTCGCGGGTCCACGCGAAGTCGCGGACCGGGGCGATGACGTCGAGGTCGGGGGCGAGCGCGCCCACGCCGACCTCGAAGCGCACCTGGTCGTTGCCCTTGCCCGTGCAGCCGTGGGCGACGGTCGACGCGCCGTGGGCGCGGGCGGCGTCGGCCAGGTGCTTGACGATCAGCGGGCGCGAGAGCGCCGAGACCAGCGGGTACCGGTCCATGTAGAGCGCGTTGGCCCGCAGCGCCGGCAGGCAGTACTGCTCGGCGTACTCGTCGCGGGCGTCGGCGACGGCCGCCTCCACCGCGCCGCAGTCCAGGGCGCGCTTGCGGATGACCTCGAGGTCCTCACCGCCCTGCCCCACGTCGACGGCGACCGCGACGACCTCGCGCCCGGTCTCCTCGGCGATCCAGCCGATGGCGACCGAGGTGTCGAGACCCCCGGAGTACGCCAGCACGATCCGCTCGCTCACTGCTCTCCCTCTTCCTGCTCGTGCTCGATGTCCGGGGACGACCGCGCCGTCGTCCGTGTGCTCAGGGTCCGCAGCCGCGCCGCGAGACCGGCCCCGTCGAGGGGCTCGCGGGCGACGACGAGCACCGTGTCGTCGCCGGCGATGCAGCCGACCACCTCGGCCAGTGCCGCGCGGTCCAGCGCGCTGGCCAGGTAGTGCGCCGCACCGGGCGGGGTGCGCAGCACCGCGAGGTTGCCGGAGTGGTCCGCGGAGACCAGCAGCTCGGCGAGCAGCCTCGACAGTCTGTCGGTGCCGCCGACGACGCCGCGCACCGGGCTGCCGTCGTCGGGGACGACGTAGCGCCCGACCCCGCCGTCGGCGCCGCGCAGCTTCACCGCGCCCAGCTCGTCGAGGTCGCGCGACAGCGTCGCCTGGGTGACCTCGACGCCCTCGGACGCGAGCAGCCCGGCCAGCTCGGCCTGGCTGTGCACCTCGCGCTCGGTCAGCAGCGCGACCACGCGCGCCTGGCGGGCGGCCCGGCTGCCTATCGGCGTGCTCCCCCTATTGCCCTTCGCCGTCTCGGTCACGAGTGCTCCAGCAACCACGTCAGCACGGCCTTCTGGGCGTGCAGGCGGTTCTCGGCCTCGTCCCAGACCGCCGAGCGCGGCCCGTCGATGACCTCCGCGGTGATCTCGTCGCCGCGGTGGGCCGGCAGGCAGTGCAGGACGGTGACGTCCGGGCGGGCGCGGGCGACCAGCGCCTCGTCGACGCGGAACGGCGCCAGCGCCGCGCGGTCGCGGCCGTCGCCCTCCTGGCCCATGGAGGTCCAGGTGTCGGTGACGAGGACGTCGGCGCCCTCGGCGGCGGCCGGGTCGTCGGTGACGGTGACCGAGCCGCCGGTGTCGGCCGCTCGTGCCCGGGCGGCGTCGACGACGTCCTCGGCGGGTGTGAAGCCCGTCGGGCCGGCGATCCGGACGTGCATGCCGGCGGTCGCGCCGCCGAGCAGCAGCGAGTGGGCCATGTTGTTGGCGCCGTCGCCCAGGTAGGTCAGCGTCAGCCCGGCGGTGCGGCCGTGGCGCTCGGTGACGGTCTGCAGGTCGGCGAGCACCTGGCACGGGTGGAACCCGTCGGTCAGCGCGTTGACCACCGGGACGGTCGCGGACGCGGCCATCTCCTGGATGCGCTCCTCGCTGCTCGTGCGCCAGATGATCGCGTCGACGTAGCGCGAGAGCACCCGCGCGGTGTCGGCGATCGTCTCGCCGCGCCCGAGCTGGGCGGCGTTCCCGTCGATCATCACCGGGGTGCCGCCGAGCGCGGCGATGCCGACCTCGAAGGACACGCGGGTGCGGGTGGAGCTCTTGTCGAACACCACGGCGACCGCCCGCGGGCCGGCCAGGGGCCGCTGCCCGAACGGGTCGGCCTTCATCGTCGCCGCCAGCTCGAGCACCTCGGCCTGCTCAGCCGGGCTCAGGTCGTCGTCGCGCAGGAGGTGCCGCACGCCGGTGGTCAGCAGGGTCACGAGCCGGCCGCCTCGGCCGCGGCGGCGCCCTGGTCGAGCAGCCCGGGCAGGGCGGTGAGGAACCCGTCGACCTGCTCGTCGGTGACCACCACCGGCGGCGCGAGCCGCACGCGCCCCGGGACGGCGTTGTTGATCAGGTAGCCGACCTCGCGGGCGGCGGCGGTGACCTGGGTGGAGATCGGCTCGTGCAGCGCGACGCCGATGAGGATGCCGACGGCGTCGACGTGGTCGACCGCGCCGTGGCCCAGGCCCTCGATCCGCGCGGCGACGTCGCGGCCCAGCGCCGTGGCGCGCTCGAGCAGGCCGTCGGAGGCGATCGTGTCGAGCACGGCCAGCGCGGCGGCGCAGCACACGGGGTTGCCGCCGAAGGTGGTGCCGTGCTGGCCGGGGCCGAGGAGGTCCCCGGCCGCGCCGACCCCGATGCAGGCGCCGATCGGCAGCCCGCCGCCGAGGCCCTTGGCCAGCGTGACGACGTCCGGGACGACGTCGGTGCGCTGGTGGGCGAACCACAGGCCGGTGCGCCCGACCCCGGTCTGGACCTCGTCGAGCACGAGCAGCGCACCGCGCTCGGCGGTGATGTCGCGGGCGGCGCGCAGGTAGCCGTCGGCGGGGACGATCACGCCGGCCTCGCCCTGCATCGGCTCGAGGAACACGGCGGCCGTGTCGTCGTCGACGGCCGCGCGCAGCGCCTCGACGTCGCCGTAGGGCACGAACTCCACGCCGGGCACCAGCGGCTCGAACGGGGTCCGCTTCGCCGGCTGCCCGGTCAGCGACAGCGCGCCCATCGTCCGGCCGTGGAACGCGTTCTCGGCGGCGAGGATCTTCGGCCGGCCGGTGCGCCGGGCGATCTTGAAGGCCGTCTCGTTGGCCTCGGCGCCGGAGTTGCAGAACAGCACGCGCCCGGGGTGGCCGAGCAGGTCGAGCAGGCGCTCGGCGAGCTCGACGGTGAGCGGGTTGATCACGAGGTTCGAGGTGTGCCCCAGCGTCGCGACCTGGCGGGACACCGCCTCGACGACGGCCGGGTGCGCGTGGCCGAGGAGGTTCACCGCGATGCCGCCGAGCAGGTCGAGGTACTCGGTGCCGTCGGCGTCCCACACCCGGGCGCCCTCGCCGCGCACGAGGCTGATCGGCGGGGTGCCGTAGTTGACCATGAGCGAGGCGTTCCAGCGGCGGCGGAGGTCCTCACCGGTGATCGTCTGAGTCATGGTCAGGCCTCCTTCCCGTCGGCCGGGACGACCATCGTCCCGACCCCCGCGCTGGTGAACACCTCGAGCAGCACCGAGTGCGCCACCCGCCCGTCGATGACGTGCGCCCGGGGCACGCCGCCCTGCACCGCCCGCAGGCAGGCCTCCATCTTCGGGATCATCCCGCTGGACAGGGACGGCATCAGGGCCTCGAGCTCGACGTCGTCGATCGACGAGCGCAGGCTCGAGCGGTCGGGCCAGTCGCTGTAGAGCCCCTCGACGTCGGTGAGCACGACGAGCTTGCGCGCACCGAGCGCCTCGGCCAGGGCGGCCGCCGCGGTGTCGGCGTTGACGTTGTGCACCACGCCGTCGACGTCCGGGGCGACCGTCGACACGACGGGGATGCGCCCGCCGGCGACCAGGTCGAGCACGGCGGCGGGGTTGACGTCGACGACGTCGCCGACGAGCCCGACGTCGACCTGCTCGCCGTCGACGGTGGCCGTGCGGCGCGCGGCGGTGAACAGGCGCGCGTCCTCGCCGGAGAGCCCGACGGCGTAGGGGCCGTGGGCGTTGATCAGCCCGACGAGCTCGCGGCCGACCTGGCCCACCAGCACCATGCGGACGACGTCCATGGTCTCCGGGGTCGTGACGCGCAGGCCGCCGCGGAACTCGCCCTCCATGCCGAGCCGGCCGAGCATGGTCGTGATCTGCGGGCCGCCGCCGTGCACCACGACCGGGCGGATGCCGGCGAGGCGCAGGAACACCATGTCCTCGGCGAACGCGCGGCGCAGCGCGTCGTCGGTCATCGCGTTGCCGCCGTACTTCACGACCACGACCGCGCCCTGGAACCGCTGCAGCCACGGCAGGGCCTCGGCGAGCACGCCGGCCTTGGCCGCGGCCGCGTGGTAGCGGTCGGGGACGTCGGCGGGGACGGGGATGGACGTCAGCGTCTGATCGGTGTCGATGTCGGTCATGTGGAGTACGCGCTGTTCTCCTCGACGTACGCGTGCGAGAGGTCCGTGGTCAGCACGGTCGCCCGGCCCTCGCCGGCGCCGAGGCCGACCTCGACGGCGACCTCGGGGCCGGAGAGGTCGGCCTTGCTCCGGTCCCCCACCGCCGCCGCGGCCTCGCAGAGCAGCACCCCGTTGACGGTCACCGAGAGCCTCTGCGGGTCGACGTAGGCCTCGCTCGCGCCGACCGCGGCGGCGATGCGGCCCCAGTTCGGGTCGGAGCCGAAGAGCGCGGTCTTGACGAGGCTGTCGCGCGCGATCGCGCGGGCGGCGACCAGCGCGTCCCGGTCGTCGCGGGCGCCGGCGACGGTCACCGCGATCCGCTTGGTGACGCCCTCGGCGTCGGCCTGGAGGCCGCGCGCGAGGTCGTCGCAGACCTCGGTGAGCACCGCGGTGAACGCGTCGGCGTCGGCCTCGACCCCCGAGGCGCCGGAGGACAGCAGCAGCACGGTGTCGTTGGTGCTGGTGGAGCCGTCGATGTCGAGGCGGTCGAACGTCTGCGCGGTGGCCGCGCGGAGCGCCGCGTCGGCCGTGGCCGCGTCGACGACCGCGTCCGTCGTGACGACGACGAGCATCGTGGCGAGGCTCGGGGCCATCATCCCGGCGCCCTTGGCGAAGCCGCCGACCGTCCAGCCGTGGCGGCCGCGAGCGGCCTGCTTGTCGACCGTGTCGGTCGTCAGCACGGCCGTGGCCGCGGCGGTGCCGGCGTCCTCGCCGTCGGCGAGCTCCCCCGCCGCGTCGTCGACGCCGTGGAGCAGCTGCTCGATCGGCAGGCGCTCACCGATGAGGCCGGTGGAGCACACGGCGACCTCGATCGCGCCGCAGCCCAGGACGTCGGCGACCTTCTCGGCGGTGCGGTGGGTGTCGCCGAAGCCGTCCGGGCCGGTGCAGGCGTTGGCGCCGCCGGCGTTGAGCACGACGGCGCGCAGGCGCTGCTCGTGCAGCACCTGCTGCGACCAGAGCACGGGCGCGGCCTTGACCTGGTTGCGCGTGAAGACGCCGGCGGCGACCTGCTCGGGGCCGTCGTTGACGATCAGGGCGAGGTCGGGGCGGGTCGCCGTTGGGCCAAGAGAAGATTGAACCCGCAAGCCGGCCCGGACGCCGGCGGCCCGGAAGCCCTGGGCGGCGGTGACGCTCACGGGTGCACTCCCGTCGTGGGCAGGCCGAGGGTCTCCTCGAGGCCGAGGGCGAGGTTGACCGACTGGAACGCGCCGCCGGCCGTGCCCTTGGTGAGGTTGTCGATCACGGCGGTGACCACGAGGCGCCCGGCGTCGACGTCGACCGCGACCTGGAGCTGCACGGTGTTGGAGCCGACCACGGACTTGGTCGCGGGCTGGACGCCGGCGGGCAGCAGGTGCACGAACGGCTCGGCGTCGTAGGCCTTGGCGTAGGCCTCCCGCGCCTGGTCCTCGGTGACGCCGTCGTCGGCCAGCGGGGCGCTGGCCACCGCGAGGATCCCGCGGGGCATCGGCGCGAGCACCGGGGTGAACGACACCCGGACCGGCTGGGGGCTCACGGCCGCGAGGTTCTGCACGATCTCGGGGGTGTGCCGGTGGCCGCCGCCGACCCCGTACGCGGTGGCCGAGCCCATGACCTCGGCGCCGAGCAGGTGCGGCTTGGCCGCCTTGCCCGCGCCCGAGGTGCCGGAGAACGCCACGATGCTGACGTCGGGCTCGACCAACCCGGCGGCGACGGCGGGGAACGCGGCCAGGGTGCTGGCCGTCGGGTAGCACCCGGGGACGGCGATGCGCTGGGCGCCGCGCAGGGCCTCGCGAGCGCCGGGGAGCTCGGGCAGGCCGTAGGGCCAGGCGCCGGCGTGCTCGCCGCCGTACCAGCGCTGCCAGGCCGCGGGGTCGGTGAGGCGGTGGTCGGCGCCGCAGTCGACGACGAGCACGTCGTCCGGCAGCTGCGCGGCGAGCTCCGCCGAGCGCCCGTGTGGCAGGGCGAGGAACACGACGTCGTGCCCCGCGAGCTGCTCGGGCGTGGTCTCGGCGATCGTGCGGTCGGCGAGCGAGGGCAGGTGCGGCTGGTGGGCGCCGAGCGCGGAGCCCGCGGACTCCCCCGCCGTCACCGCCCCGATCTCGACCTCGGGATGGCCCAGGGCGAGCCGCAGCACCTCACCCCCGACGTACCCGCTGGCTCCCGCCACGGCGATGCGCATACGCATCACTATGCACGTTCACGAAAAGCCATGCAAACGAGGTGTCAGGAGTCGCGGAGCGAGTGCCGGGGGCGACTGGTCGACGGGTAGGGCGCGCGGGGCCCGTCCTCGCGGGCCGGCTCGCCGAAGGAGAGCGACGGCGTCGGCTCGCGGAACGGCAGCGAGGGGTGCGGCTCGCGGATCGTCATCTCCGCCGAGCCCGCCGGCGCCGGGTCGGGCACCGGGAACGAGCCCGACTGCGCGGCGGCGATCTGCCACGCCGGCAGACCCTGGGAGTCGGTGGCGCTGGCGGGGCGGGCGGAGACCACGGGCAGCGGCCCGGTGGCCGGGGCCGGGGGCTCGGCGCCCCAGGTCGGGGTCCCGCCGGTGTTCGGCGTCCGCTCCCCGATCTCGCTCTCGTCGACCCGCGGCGCGACCGTCGGCGGGGCGTCGGCGTCGGGCACGGGCGCGGCGTCACGGCGCCCGACGGCCACGAGGTCGCGGCCCATCAGCCCGGAGACGAGCCAGTCGAGGGCGATGCGCACCGTGCGGTCCGCGGTGGGCATGGCCCAGAGGTGGTACGCGCGGTGGAGCAGGAACGCGGCCCAGCCGGTGAAGCGCAGCCGCCCGATCTGCGCCGCGCCGCGCCGGCGCCCGAGGCCCGCGACGGCCCCGGCGTTGGCGTGCCGGTAGCCCTTGAGCAGGCGCCCGGCGAGGAAGGCGTCGACGTTGCGGGCGAGCAGGCGGGCCTGGCGCACGGCGTGCTGGGCGGTCGGCGCGGTGGTCACCGGGTCGCCGTCGCGCGGGGTCGGCACGGTCACGTCGGGGACCGCGGCGCAGTCGCCGGCGGTGAACACGTGCGCGCGGTCACGGACCTGCAGCGTGGTCGAGCAGCGCACCCGCCCGCGCGGGTCGAGCGGCAGGTCGGTGCGCTCGAGCAGCGGGTTGGGCACCGAGCCCGCAGCGGCGACGACCGTGTCGGTGGCGAAGCTCGTGCCGCCCGCGAGGACGACCGTGCCGCCCTCCGCGGACGTGATCTTCGCGCCCACCCGCACCTCGACGCCGCGGCGCAGCAGCTGGGCGTGCACGCGGGCGGCCAGGGCCGGGCTGACCTCGGGCATGATCCGGCCGGCCGCCTCGAGGACCACCCAGTGGATCTCCTCGGCGACGTAGCCGGGCTGGTGGCGGGCGGCGCGCCGCGTCATGTCCTCGAGCTCGCCGAGCACCTCGAGGCCCGCGAAGCCGCCGCCGATCACGGTGAACGTCAGCAGGCGGCGGCGCTCGGCCGGGTCGACCGTCGAGGCGGCCGCGTCGAGGCGGGACAGGACGTGCTCGCGCAGCGCGAGCGCATCGGTGACCGAGCGGAACGGCAGCGCGCGCTCGTCGAGCCCCGGGATCGGCAGACGGCGCGGCGTCGTGCCGGGCGCGACCACCAGCACGTCGTAGGTCAGCTCGCGCGTGCCTCCGTCGGGCAGGCTCACCACGGCGCGGCGCGACGCGTCGTCCACGGCGGCGACCGAGCCGGTGATCACGTCGCAGCGGCGCAGCACCCGGCGCAGCGGCACCGTGAGGTGGCGCGGCTCGATGGCACCGGCGGCGGCCTCGGGCAGGAACGGCTGGTAGGTCATGTGGGCCTGCGGGTCGACCACGGTGATGCCGGCGATGCCCGTCGTCGCGGCGCCGGGCCCGAGGTGACGCCCGCCCCGCGCGCCGCCGGGCAGCCGCGCCTGCAGGGCACGTGCCGCGACGAGGCCGGCGTAGCCGCCCCCGACGACCAGCACCCGCGCGCCCTCCCCCTCGCCGGCGTCCGTGCCGTCGAGGGCCCCCGCCCGGCGCAGGCGGGCCATGAACACCAGCGCCACGACGCAGAAGAACCCGCCCAGGCCCGCCGCGCCCCACGCCGGCAGCGCGCCGAACGCCCACAGCAGCCCCACGACCACCGGGCCGACGACGAGCAGCGTGCCGCGGCCGACCACGAAGTCCGCGGTCGACCAGCGGCCGCCGGTGGACGGGTCGGGGTCGTGCTGGTCGGGCTGCTCGCTCGGTCCGGGCGCGCTGGTCATGCAGGGGTCTCCTCGGTCGGGGGTCGAGGTGTGGCCGCGTCCGGGCAACGGGGGAGCTCCCGGGGTCACGACCAGGTCACGGTACGAAGGTCGATCACGACGCTGCGTGGACCTGAGAGCGCGACGCGCCGCGAGCCGTCCACGGCGTCCCGGGGCGCGGTCACCGGTCCGGGTTTCGCCCGATCGGCGCAGTGGGAGGCCGCTGGACTCTCAGGAAGGCCGACGAGCGGTCACGCCGGCAGCCGGGCGAACGCCTGCGTGACGGCCGTCGCGGAGGCCGGCGCCCCGGGGCCGAAGGCCGTGACCTCCGGGCGCCCGCGGGTCACCGTCCACGTCCCGGTGACCCGGCCCCGGTGGACGAGCGTCGCCCGGAAGATGCCGTTGCCCCCGGGGCAGATGCGGTCGCGTTCGGCGGGGTCGAGGACGTCGTCGCGGTGCCGGTGACCGAGGACGAACTCGTCGAACCCCGGCAGCAGGTGCACCCCGAGGGCCGCGCGGCGGTGGGCGGCGAGGAGGTCGGGCACCGCCGGGTCGAGGAGGTACTCGGTGCCGTCGACGTCCAACGCCGCGAGGTCGGGGCGGGCGAGGGCGACGGCGGTGCGGACGTCGGCGGCGGGCAGCCCGGTCCAGCCCGCGAAGTCGCTGACCGGGGCGGGGCCGTGCGAGCGGAAGTAGCGGCGCGCCCACTCCCCCAGCGCCTCGTCGCGCTCGAGGTGCCGGGGCGCGGGGATCCAGCGGGCGACGTCGACGATCACCGGCTCCTTCCCGTCGAACGGCCCGAAACAGAGCACACCGGTCTGCGCCAGCTCGGCGAGCAGGTGGTAGCCGCGGCCCTTCGCCGGCGCGAGGCCCGCCTCCTCCCACACCGCGAAGAGCCCCGCGCGGGTCGCGGGCACGGCGCCCACGGCCAGCTCGCGGGCGTTCTCGACGTCGGCGTCGGTGAGCCCCAGCTCGCCGCGGCGCCGCGCCGCCTGGGCCCGCGGGCGGGGCGTGCCCAGCGGGAGCATCCAGCCCAGGTCCTCGGCCGGCACGGCGTGCAGCGTCCCGCGCATCGGCCAGCTGCGGACCACCGCGCCGGCGTCGCACGCGGCGACGACCACGGCCCGCGAGCGCGACGCCGTGCGCAGGGCCAGCGAGGTCAGGACGCCGGGGAGGTCCTGGGCCTGGACCGCGCCGAGGTGGCGGACGACGTCGGCGGGGTCGTCGCTCTGCGGGCCGACGAGCCCCGACGCCACCAGCCGCAGCAGCCCGATCTCGGACGCGCCCCGCGTGCTCACGCCCCGAGATGCTGCCGGAACCACGCCACGGCGTGCGCGTCGACCTCCGCGGCGTGCGGCGTCTGCGGTGCCGGCTCGAGGCCCGGCTCCTCGGCCAGCGCGTGGCCCATGCCCGGCACGGTCACGAGGTCGCCGGCCGGCAGCGCCTTGACCATCGCCTCGGCGGGGTGGAGGAACGCGTCGGCGTCGTCCTCCGCGCCCACGACCAGGCGCACCGGGAGCTCGCCGAGCTCGTCGGCGCGGGCCACGAGGTCCATGCGGTCGGCCACGACGTCGGACTCGGGCGTCCAGTCGTAGGGCCGGCCGAACAGCCGCCCGAGGTACGCGACGGCGGGGCGCAGCTGGACCAGGGGGCTGACCAGCACCGCGGCGCGCACCGGCAGGTCCCCGGCGAGCGCCACCCCGCCCGCCACGCCGGCGCCCGCCGAGCCGCCGAGCACGCCGACCGGCCGGTCGCCGATCCCGTGCTCGGCGCGCACGGCCGCGAACGCCGCCGGGAGCTCGGCCACCGCGTCGGCGTTGACCGGGCCGTGCATCTGGAGGACGGGCTCGGCGAAGGCCCGCCGCATGACCTCCTCCTCGCCCGGCGACCGCGAGCCGCACAGCGGGAGCCCGAAGTAGATCCGCCACGCGTCGAGCCCCGCGAGCGGGAGCGCGGCGGCGAAGGCCGATTCGGTGCGCGGCGCGTCGAAGAGGTGCCACGCGAGGACGACCGGCGCGTCGGCCCGGCGCCCGGCCGGCGCGCGCAGGACGTAGGGCACCCCGGCGGCGACACCGTTCTCGACATCCGTGGTCATGGCAGCTCCCTCAGTCGACCTGCTGTACACCGTCCAGCTTACTGGACGCTGTACAGTTCGTCCATGCCCCGGACCCCTGGTCAGCGTGCCGGACTCACCCGCGACGCGGTCCTGCACGCGGCACGGACCGTGTTCGCCGAGCGCGGACTGGACGGGCTCTCGATGCGCGCCGTCGCGAAGGACCTCGGCGTGGCGCCGAACGCGCTCTACAGCCACGTCGCGGACAAGGAATCGCTGGTCGACGCCCTGCTCGACGACGTGCTCGGCGCGCTCGACCCGCCCGACCCCGGGGCCGAGCCGATGGCCGGTCTGCGCGGGGTCATGCTCGCGACCTTCGACCTGCTCGGGCGCCACCCCGACCTCGTCCCGCTCTACCTCGCCCGCCAGGGCGCGCGGGGCACGAACGCGCAGGCCCTGGGTGCGCCGATGGCCGTGCTGCTCGGGCGTCTCGGCGTCGACGAGGACGCCACCGGGCGCGTGGTGCGGGCGCTGATCGTCAGCACGCTGGGCTTCGCGGCCCTGGCGACCGCCGACGACCCGGCGCTGACGCCCGCCCAGCTGCGCGCCGACCTCGAGGCGACGCTGGACTGGCTGCTGCGGGGTGCGCTGCCGCGCACGTGAGCATTTCTTGGTGCTCCAGCACCGAGAAGTGCTCACATGCGCGCAGCGCACCTCAGCGCAAACGCGCCCCGTGGCGCTCGGCGGCGGTATCGACGGCCGCGTCGCGGCGGGCCGAGGCCTCCTCGAGGGTCAGGGTCCGGTCGGGGGCGCGCAGGCGCAGCGCGAAGGCCAGCGAGCGGTTCCCCTCCCCCACCTGGGCCCCGGCGTAGACGTCGAACAGGCGCACGTCCTCGACGAGGTCGCCCCCGCCGTCGCGCAGGGCCGCCGCCACGGACGCGGCGGGCACCGCGGCGTCGAGGACCAGCGCGACGTCGAGCAGCACCGGCGGGAACGGCGACACCGCCGGCGACGGGCGCGCCTCGACCAGCGGGAGCCGGTCGATCTCGAGCTCCATCGCGCACGTGCGCGCCGGCAGACCGAGGGTCTCGACGACCTTCGGGTGCAGCTCGCCGGCGTGGCCCGCGAGCGTGCCGTCGGGCAGGTGCAGCGCCGCGCAGCGTCCCGGGTGCCAGGGCGCGTGCCGGTCGGCGGACACCTCGAGCTCGACGCCGTAGGTCCGCCCCACCAGGCGCGCGGCCTCGATCGCGTCGGCCCAGTCGGCGGGACGCCCGGGACCCCACCAGCCCGCCCGGTCCCAGGCCCCGGTCAGCACGGCGCCGACGCGCAGCGGCTGGGCGGGCAGGCCCGCGAGCACCTCGGCGATCGCCGCGTCGTCGGGCCGCGCGTCGACCGGCAGCACCGGCGCCGCCGCCGGCTCCCCCTCGGCGGGCCGGACGACCTGGCCGATCTGGAACAGGGCGAGGTCGCGCAGACCCCGCGACACGTTGCGGACCACGGCGTCGAGCAGCCCGGGCAGCAGCGTCGTCGCCATCAGCGCGCGGTCGGCGTCGAGCGGGTTGGCCAGGCGCAGCGCGCGCCGGCGCGGGTCGTCGGCGTCGAGACCGAGCGCGTCGAACACCGCCGGGGCGACGAACGGCGACGGCAGCACCTCGTCGTACCCGGCGTCGGCGAGCGCCCGCGACACCTGGCGGCGCCGCCGCTGCCCGAGTGTGAGGCCGGTGCCCGGGTGCGCGGCGGGCAGCTCGGACGGGATGCCGTCGTAGCCCTCGAGGCGCAGGACCTCCTCGACGAGGTCGGCGGGCCGGGTGAGGTCCGGGCGCCAGGTCGGCGGCGTGGCGCGCACCCCGGCGCTGCCGCCGTCGCCCGGGTCGGCGCCGGCGACCTCGACCGCGCAGCCGATCTGGCTCAGCCGGCGCACCACGGCGCCGCGATCGTAGCGGCGGCCGGCGACGCGGTCGGGCAGGTCGAGCGCCATGAGCACCGGGGCCGGCGCGGGCACGCCGCCCTCGTCGGTCACGCCGGGCGCGACCGTGGCGCCGCCGTAGGTCGCGAGCAGCCAGGCGGCGCGGTCGGTGGCCGCGCGAGCGACGGCGGGGTCGACCTCGCGCTCGAAACGCCGCGCCGCCTCGCTGGGCAGGCGGTGGCGGCGCGCCGCGCGCGCCACCGACGGCGCGTCCCAGGTCGCCGCCTCGAGCAGGACGTCGCCGGTGGTCGGCGTGACCTCGGTGCTCGCGCCGCCCATGATCCCGGCCATGCCGATTGGCCCGGAGTCGTCGGTGACGACGACGTCGTCGGGGTCGAGCACGCGCTGGGCGTCGTCGAGCGTCGTGATCTTCTCGTCGCCCCGCGCCCGCCGGACCACGATGTCGCCGCGCACCGCGCTCGCGTCGTAGGCGTGCATCGGCTGGCCCAGCTCGAGCATCACGTAGTTGGTGACGTCGACGGCCAGCGAGATCGGGCGGACCCCGCACAGCAGCAGCCGGCGGCGCATCCACCAGGGCGAGGGCGCCGCGGGGTCGAGGTCGGTGACGCGGCGGGCGACGAACCGCCGGCACTGCGCGTCGGGCTCGAGCCGCACCGGCCACGCGTCCCCCTCGGGCGCGGGCAGGTCGTAGCCGAGCAGCGCGGGGTCGCCGTAGGCGGCGTCGAGGGCGCAGGCCAGCTCGCGGGCCAGGCCGCGCACCGACAGGCAGTAGCCGCGGTCGGGGGTGACGGCGATGTCGAGCACCGCGTCGTCGAGGCCCAGCAGCTCCGCGGCGTCGTCGCCCGGATCGGCGGTGCCCGGCGGCAGCACGAGGATGCCGCTGTGGTCGTCTCCGAGGCCCAGCTCGTCGAGCGCGCAGATCATGCCGTCGGAGACGTGGCCGTAGGTCGTGCGGGCCGCGATCGCGAAGTCGCCGGGCAGCACGGCGCCGGGCAGCGCGACGACGACGAGGTCGCCGTCGACGAAGTTCGTGGCCCCACAGACGATGCCGCGGGTGCCGGCGTGCTCCCCGTCGGCGTCGTTGTGCTCGGCGCCCACGTCGACCCGGCAGTACCGGATCGGCTTCTTGAACTCGCTGAGCTCCTCGATCGACCGCACCCGGCCGACCACGAGCGGGCCGACCGAGACCGGGATCGGGGCGACGTCCTCCACTTCGAGCCCGACCCGGATCAGGGCGTCGCCGACCGCCTCGGGCGACGGGACGTCACCGGGGGGCAGGTCGACGTGCTGGAGGAGCCACGAGACGGGGACGCGCACGACTTCGGACCTTCCTGGTGGGTGACCGGCGGACGGGCCGGGATCAGGGCTCAGCCAAGATCAGGGCTCAACGGCGAAGGCCGACGTGAACCGCACGTCGCCCTCGACCATGTCGCGCATGTCGGGCAGCCCGTTGCGGAACTGCAGCGTGCGCTCCAGGCCCATGCCGAAGGCGAACCCGGAGTACCGCTCCGCGTCCACCCCGCACGCCCGCAGGACGTTCGGGTCGACCATGCCGCAGCCGCCCCACTCGACCCAGCCGGCGCCGCCGCGCTTCTCCGGGAACCACACGTCGACCTCGGCCGACGGCTCGGTGAACGGGAAGTACGACGGCCGCAGCCGCGTCACCGACTCGCGCCCGAACATCGCCTGGGCGAAGGCGTCGAGGGTGCCCTTGAGGTGGGCCATCGTGATGCCCTCGTCGACCGCGAGGCCCTCGACCTGGTGGAACACCGGGGTGTGGGTGGCGTCGAGCTCGTCGGTGCGGAACGTGCGGCCCGGGCAGACGACGTACACCGGCAGGTCGCGCTCGAGCAGCGTGCGGATCTGCACCGGCGAGGTGTGCGTGCGCAGCACCTGGCGCGCCGCGGGCGGCTCGACGTGGAAGGTGTCCTGCATCGTGCGTGCCGGGTGGTCGGGCAGGAAGTTCAGGGCGTCGAAGTTGAGCCACTCCGACTCGACCTCCGGGCCCTCGGCCACCTCGTAGCCCATGCCCACGAAGATGTCGGCGACGCGCTCGGAGATCTGGGTCAGCGGGTGCCGGCTCCCTCGCGTGTGCCGGTCGCCGGGCAGCGTGACGTCGACGGCCTCCTCGGCCAGCACGCGCTCGTCGCGCTCGGCGGAGAGCACCGCGAGGCGCTCGTCGTACGCCGTCTGGATCGCGACGCGGACCTCGTTGACGCGCTTGCCGGACTCCGAGCGCGCCTGCGGGGGCAGGGCCCCGATCTCGCGGCGCGCGGTGAGCACCGGCGAGCGGTCGCCGAGGTGGGCGGGCTTGAGCGCCGTGAGCGCCTCCAGCGTCGTCGCGCCGCCGAACGCCGCGGTCGCGTCGGCGCGCGCGGCGTCGAGCGTCTCGGGGTCGAGCGCCGCGACCTGCTTGGGGTCGTAGAGGTCGTTGGTGCCGGACATCGAGGTGGTCTCGCTCCTGGGGCTCGGGTGCGTCGCCGATGGTATCGGAGCAGGTCGAGCCGCCCCGGGGCCTGCTCCCGGGTCAGTGCTCCGGCTCGGACCGCGCGTCGTCCGAGGGCCGCGCGCCCAGCGTCGCCAGCCGTGCCCGCACGGTCTCGCTGATCGCGGACAGGGTGTCGAGCTCGGCGGGCGTGAGGTGGTCGACGAGCAGGTCGCGGACGTCGTCGACGTGCCGCGGCGCCGCCGCCTCGATGAGCGTGCGGCCGTGCGGGGTGATGCCGACGACCGCTCCGCGCTGGTCGGTGGGGCACGGCTCGCGCGTCACCAGACCGCGCCGCTCCATCCGGCCCAGGTGCTGGGACAGGCGGCTCTTCTCCCAGCGCAGCAGCCGACCGAGCGCGAACGGCCGCAGCCGCCCCTCCGGCGCCTCCGAGAGGTGGGCCAGCACCTGGTAGTCGGCGTGGGAGATCCCGAACCCGGTGCGCAGCTGCCGGTCGACGAACTCCGTCATGCCGTCCTGCAGCGCCATCAGGCCGCGCCAGGCCCGCTCCTCGCGCTCGTCCAGCCACCGCGCCTCGGCCACGATCGCCAGCCTAGCCACTGGTTGACGTGTGAACCAGAGCCGTCCTACGTTGGTTCACACGTCAACCACACGGCGTACTCCGGAGGAGAACGAGATGAAGATCGTGACGATCGGGCGCGGCCGGATCGGCGGCGGGCTCGCCCGCCTGTGGCGCGAGGCGGGCCACGACGTCGACGAGCTCGGCCGGGACGGCGGCGACGTGTCGGACGCCGACGTCGTCCTCGTCGCCGTCCCCGGCGACCAGGTCTCCCCCGCGCTGTCGAAGGTCACCGGCCTCGCGGGGAAGGTCGCCATCGACGCGACGAACGTCCTCCCGCCCCGCGGCGGTGACGCGCCGTCGAACGCCGAGGAGGTCAAGTCGTTCACCGGGGCGCCGGTGGCCAAGAGCTTCAACATGAACTTCGCGGGCCTGTTCGACCAGGTGCGCGCGCAGCGGGTGCGACCGAGCAACTGGTACGTCGCCGACGACGGCGCCCGCGAGGTCACCGAGCAGCTCATCCGTGACGCCGGCTACGACCCGGTCCACGTCGGCGACCTCTCCCGGGCCCGCGACTTCGAGGGCGCGGTCTGGCTGCTCCTCGGCATCAGCCCGGTCGGCGGCGTGTTCTACCGCTTCGCGGAGCCGGGCGAGCTCTGAGGGGGCACCCGGTCAGCGCTGGACGCGGGCCGAGGCGTACAGGCACACCGCGGCGGCGGTGGCGAGGTTGAGGCTCTCGGCGCGCCCGTGGATCGGGACGCGGACGCGGTGGTCGGCGGCCGCCGCGACGGCCGGATCGAGGCCGTGCGCCTCGCTGCCGAACAGCCACGCGGTGGGGGCACCCAGCAGCGCGTCGGCGCCGGCGTCGAGGACGGTGTCCCCGTGCCCGTCGGCCGCCAGCAGGGTCAGGCCGCGGGCGCGCAGGGCGTCCAGCACGGCCTCGACGTCGCGCTCCGCGGCCACGGGGACGTGGAAGAGGCTGCCCATGCTGGCGCGCACGCACTTGGGGTTGTGCGGGTCGACCGCGTCGCCGGCGAGGACGACCGCGTCGGCGCCGGCGGCGTCGCTGGTGCGGACCACGGTGCCGGCGTTGCCCGGGTCGGCGACGCCGACGAGCACCGTGACCAGGCGCGGCGCGTCGGCCAGGGCGGTGGCGAGGTCGACGGCCACCGTGGCGCACACGGCGACGACGCCCTGCGGGGTGACGGTGTCCGACAGCCCGGCGGCGGCCTTGTCGGTGACCCGCGCGACGCGGATCCCGGCGGCGTCGGCGCGGCGCTCGAGCTCGGGGTGGCGGTCGGCGACCGCGGAGGTGAGGAAGAGGTCGTGCACGCGGCGGTGATGATCGCTGGGGCCCTCGTCGGCCCAGTCCAGCACGTCGTGCACGGGGCGGACGCCCTCGACGAGGAAGCGCCCGGCCTCGACGCGCGCCGCGCGCCGCAGCAGCTTGCGGGCTGCGGCGACGCGCGGCGTGCGTTCGGTGAGGAGGTCGGTCAGGCCGCGTCCTCGTTGGTGGCGCCCTTGTCGGACGGCACGGCCGCCCGGGCGACCTCGACCAGCGCGGTGAACGAGGCCGGGTCGGAGACGGCGATCTCCGCGAGGTTCTTGCGGTCGACCTCGACGCCCGCGAGCTTGAGGCCCTGCATGAACCGGTTGTAGGTCATGTCGTTGGAGCGCGCCGCGGCGTTGATGCGGGTGATCCAGAGCTGCCGGAAGTCGCCCTTGCGCTGCTTGCGGTCGCGGTAGGCGTACGTCAGCGAGTGGAGCGTCTGCTCCTTGGCCTTGCGGTAGAGCCGGGAGCGCTGACCGCGGTAGCCGCTGGCCATCTCCAGGGTGGTGCGACGCTTCTTCTGCGCGTTGACCGCGCGCTTCACGCGTGCCACGTGGTCCTGCCTTCGATCAGATCAGGGACGGGTTCCCGTCCGGGGTGGGTCGGCGAGGCGGGAGGTGCTTCAGCCGAGCAGGCGGCGGACCCGCTGCGCGTCCGACGACGCGACCTCGGTGTTGCCCGAGAGCTCGCGGGTCTTGTGGCTGGACTTCTTCTCCAGCAGGTGGCGCTTGCCGGCCTTCTCGCGCAGCAGCTTGCCGGTCCCGGTCACCTTGATGCGCTTCTTGGTGCCGCTGTGGCTCTTGTGCTTCGGCATGTCCTGTCCTTGCTCCTCGTGCGGCCCGGTCGTGCTCCGCGCGGGTGGTCGACGTCCGTCCCGATCCCCGCGAGGGGGAACGCTACGGGCGCCCGGGGTCCCGGCCGCACCCATGGGGGTTAGGCCGGTCGTGCGGGGTGTTCAGCTCGCCGGCTCGGGGGCGGGCTCGGCCTCGGCCGCCTGCTCCTGGTTGGCGCGCGGGGCCTTCTGCGGCTTCTTGTTCGGCGCCAGGACCATGGTCATGTTGCGGCCGTCCTGCTTCGGGGTGGCCTCGACGTAGCCGAGCTCACCCACGTCCTCGGCGAGGCGCTGCAGGAGGCGGAAGCCCAGCTCCGGGCGCGACTGCTCGCGACCACGGAACATGATCGTGACCTTGACCTTGTGACCCTGGCCGAGGAAGCGGGTGACGTGACCCTTCTTCGTCTCGTAGTCGTGCGGGTCGATCTTGGGCCGGAGCTTCTGCTCCTTGATCACGGTCTGCTGCTGGTTGCGCCGCGACTCGCGAGCCTTCTGCGCGCTCTCGTACTTGAACTTGCCGTAGTCCATGAGCTTGCAGACCGGCGGGCGGGCCTGGGCGGCCACCTCGACCAGGTCGAGGTCGGCCTCACGGGCCAGGCGCAGGGCGTCCTCGATGCGGACGATCCCCACCTGCTCCCCGTTCGGGCCGACCAGTCGCACCTCGGGAACGCGGATGCGCTCGTTGATGCGGGTCTCTGCGCTGATGAGTTCTCCTCGGGTCCGTGACTTTGTCGCCGCGACCGCGGCCAGATGGAGTCGCTCCCGACGAACGACGGGCCCCGCACCACGATGTCGTCGTGGCTGGGGCCCGCGGTCGACCGATCCCGGCACGCCCCGGAGGGTGCGCCTCGACCACCGGCCACGAGGGCCGACGGCGGACCGGAACCCGAACACCTGAGCGGCGGCCGGGTGGGAGCGGGGCTCCACTTGCCGCTCGAGGGGCGCGTGGCACCCAACGAGCTGGTCGCTCAGCGTCGACAGTACCACCGGCCCGCGACGGGCCGGTCAGCCGGCCTTCTTGGCCCGCCGCGCCGGCGCCTCCTCCGGCGCGACGAGGCGGGCGAGGAACGCGCCGGTGTAGCTGTCGGGCGAGGCCGCGATCTGCTCCGGCGTGCCCTGCGTGACCACCGTGCCGCCGCCGTTGCCGCCCTCGGGGCCCATGTCGACGACCCAGTCGGACACCTTGATGACGTCGAGGTTGTGCTCGATGACGAGCACGGTGTTGCCCTTGTCGACCAGGCCGTTGATGACGCCGAGGAGCTTGCGGATGTCCTCGAAGTGCAGGCCCGTGGTCGGCTCGTCGAGGATGTAGATCGTCCGGCCCATGGAGCGCTTCTGCAGCTCCGAGGCGAGCTTGACGCGCTGGGCCTCGCCGCCCGACAGCGTCGGCGCGGGCTGGCCGAGGCGGACGTAGCCCAGGCCCACCTCGGTGAGCGTCTGCAGGTGCCGGTGGATCGCGCCGATCGGCTTGAAGAACTCGGCGGCCTCCTCGATCGGCATGTCGAGGACCTCGGCCACGTTCTTGCCCTTGTAGTGCACCTCGAGGGTCTCGCGGTTGTACCGCGCGCCGCGGCAGACCTCGCAGGGCACGTAGACGTCGGGCAGGAAGTTCATCTCGATCTTGATCGTGCCGTCGCCGGCGCACGCCTCGCAGCGCCCGCCCTTGACGTTGAACGAGAACCGCCCGGGGCCGTAGCCGCGCACCTTGGCCTCGTTGGTGGAGGCGAAGAGCTTGCGCATGTGGTCCCACACGCCCGTGTAGGTGGCCGGGTTGGACCGCGGCGTGCGGCCGATGGGCGACTGGTCGACGCGCACGAGCTTGTCGAGGTGGTCGATCCCGGTGACGCGGGTGTGCCGGCCGGGCACCTGGCGCGCACCGTTGAGCTTGTTGGCCAGCACCGTCGCCAGGATGTCGTTGACCAGTGTCGACTTGCCCGACCCGGACACCCCGGTGATCGACACCAGGCAGCCGAGCGGGAACGAGACGTCGACGTCGTGGAGGTTGTGCTCGCGTGCCCCGACGACGGAGAGCTGGCGCTTCTTGTCGATCGGGCGGCGGATGTCCGGCACCGGGATCTGCTCGCGGCCCGAGAGGTAGGCGCCGGTGAGCGACTCGGCACTGTGCTCGAGGCCCTCGACCGGACCGGAGTAGACGACGCGGCCGCCGTGCTCGCCGGCGCCGGGGCCGATGTCGACCACCCAGTCCGACGCCCGCACGGTGTCCTCGTCGTGCTCGACGACGATGAGGGTATTGCCCAGGTCGCGCAGCCGGGACAGCGTGTCGATGAGCCGGCGGTTGTCGCGCTGGTGCAGCCCGATCGACGGCTCGTCGAGGACGTAGAGCACCCCGACCAGGCCCGACCCGATCTGCGTCGCGAGACGGATGCGCTGGGCCTCGCCGCCCGAGAGCGTCGCCGCGGCCCGGGCGAGCGAGAGGTAGTCGAGCCCGACGTCGAGCAGGAAGCCCAGGCGGGCGTCGATCTCCTTGAGCACCGCGCCGGCGATGACCTGCTCGCGCTCGCCGAGCACCATGCCCTTCATGAACTCCGCGCAGTCGGCGACCGAGAGCGCGGTGAGGTCGGCGATCGAGCGGTCGCCGAGCGTCTCGTGCTTCAGCGTGACCGCGAGGATCTCCGGCTTGAGCCGCGTGCCGCCGCAGACCGGGCAGGGCACGTCGCGCATGTAGCCCTCGTAGCGCTCGCGGGCGCTCTCGGACTCGGCCTGGTCCATGCGGCGCTCGAGGAACGGCACGACGCCCTCGAACGACGCGTAGTACGAGCGCTCGCGGCCGTAGCGGTTGCGGTAGCGCACGTGCACCTGGTCGTCCGAGCCGTGCAGCACCGCCTTCTGCACCCGCGCCGGGAGCTTGCGCCACGGCGCGTCCATGCGGAAGCCGACCTGCTCGGACAGCGCCGAGAGCAGGCGCGTGAAGTACTCGGCGGACTGGCCCGTGGCCCACGGGGCGATGGCGCCGTCGGCCAGCGAGAGCTCGTCGTCGGGGACGAGCAGCTCGGGGTCGACCTCCTTCTTGATGCCCAGCCCGTGGCACGTGGGGCAGGCGCCGTAGGGCGCATTGAAGGAGAAGGCGCGGGGCTCAAGGTCGTCGACCTGGAGCTGGTGGCCGTTGGGGCACGCCATGCGCTCGGAGAAGCGCTGCTCGCGGTGGGGGTCGTCCTCGTCGAGGTCGACGAAGTCGAGCACGACGACGCCCTCGGAGAGCCGCAGCGCGGTCTCGACCGAGTCGGTGAGCCGCTGCTTCGCGGTGGCCTTGACCGACAGGCGGTCGACCACGACCGCGATGTCGTGCTTCTCCTGCTTCTTCAGCACCGGCGGCTCGGCCAGCGGATACACCGTGCCGTCGACGAGGACACGGGAGTAGCCCTGGCCCTGGAGCTGGCTGAACAGGTCGACGTACTCGCCCTTGCGCCCGCGGATGACCGGCGCGAGCACCTGGAAGCGCCGCCCGGGCTCCATGGCGAGCACCTGGTCGACGATCTGCTGCGGCGTCTGCTTCGAGATGACCTCGCCGCACGTCGGGCAGTGCGGCGTGCCCGCCCGCGCGTAGAGGAGGCGCAGGTAGTCGTAGACCTCGGTGATGGTGCCGACCGTCGAGCGCGGGTTGCGGCTCGTGGACTTCTGGTCGATCGAGACCGCGGGCGAGAGGCCCTCGATGAAGTCGACGTCGGGCTTGTCCATCTGCCCGAGGAACTGGCGCGCATACGCCGAGAGCGACTCGACGTAGCGGCGCTGGCCCTCGGCGAAGATCGTGTCGAACGCCAGGCTGGACTTGCCCGAGCCCGACAGGCCCGTGAAGACGACGAGGCTGTCCCGCGGCAGGTCGAGATCGACGCCCGTGAGGTTGTGCTCACGAGCGCCCTGGACGACGAGACGATCCACCACGTGCAGGGCCTCCAGGCTCGGGGCGAGACGCGCCGGGGTGGGAACACGCGACGTCGTGCGTCTCTTCCCCCGGTCCTCTCCATGGTAGGAGTGACCCCCGACAACGGCCGTCCCGCCCGGGCCCCGGGCGACCGGGGTGGGCGTCCGGGCGACGACCGGTCGGGCCATGTGGGTGGTCGGGGTGGGTGGTCAGGTCGCCGGGTAGCGCCGGGCGTACCAGGTGGGCGGTTCGCCGAAGAGGTCGGCGAAGTCCCGCGAGAGGTGCCCCTGGTCGGCGTAGCCCAGGGTCGCCGCGAGGTCCGCCCAGTCGACCGGTCCCCCGGCCTCCAGCCGGTCCACGACCTCCTGCAGCCGGTAGCGCCGGATCACCCACTTCGGCCCGGGCCCCACGTGCTCGGCGAACAGGCGCTGCAGGGTGCGGACGCCCAGCCCGGCGGCGGCCGCGAGCCGGTCGACCCGCGCGATGGTCGGGTCGGCGGCCACCCGCGCCACGAGCTCGCCGGCCTCCCGCGCCGCGCGGCCGGGGCCCTCGGCGGGCAGGTGCGCGCGCAGCCAGGATGCGAGATCCCGGTGATGCGCCTCCGGCGCGGCAGCTCCGCTGCGCTGCGTGCCGCCCCACGCGGGCGCCCCCGCCAGGACCGGGACCTCGGCGACGTCGAGCTCGCGGTCGACCAGCGCGCCGACCGCGCACCCGGCCACCGCGCGGAACACCCCCGGCCGGAACGCCGCCCCCACGACCGAGCTCCGCCCCGCCAGCTCGCGCACCATGTGGCGGCTCCGCGGCCCCACGACGCGAGGCCCTTGCACACCGATCACCGACACGTGCACCTGCGGCAACGGCACGATCTTCTGCCGGTAGGGCTCGGCGTACTCCCACGACGCGGTCCACAGGCGCTCGACCCACGGGGCGAGGTCGGGGTCCGGCTCGTGCACGGCGATCCGCTGCGCGGTGCGCCAGTGCCCGCCGAGCTCGCGGGGGTCCCGCTGCGCCACCTGTCGCGTTCCTCCATGACCGGCACGCCGGCCGTCGCTAGCGTCCCGTCCCGTGTTCCCCGACTTCACGCCCCGCCCGCACCTCGTCGCCGCGGCCGCCGCCCCGCAGGCCGAGGTCGTCGCCGCGGCCACCGACCACCTCGACGCGCCGACCCCGTGCGAGGGCTGGACCGTCCGCGACCTCGTCGAGCACATGATGACCTGGACGCCCGTCCTCGCCGGCGCCGGACGCGGCGCGCCGCCCGAGCCCGGCGCCCCGAAGGCCGAGGGCGACTGGCCGGCCACGCTCGACGCCGCCCGCCAGGACCTCGTCGCGGTGTGGAGCGACCCGCGGTCGTGGCGGGGCACGACGACGATGGTGAGCTCGGAGCTCCCGGCCTCGGTGGTGGGCACGATGTCGCTCTGCGAGCTGGTGCTGCACTCCTGGGACCTCGGCGTCGCGCTCGGGCTCCCGGTGACGTGGGACGAGGCCACCCTGGAGGAGGTCCACGAGGCGCTCGCGCAGCTCACCCCGCTGGGCCGCGGGATGGGGGCGTTCGGCCCCGCGGTCGACATCGTGCCCGACGCGCCGCTGCTCGACCGCGTCGTCGCCGTCGCCGGGCGCGACCCGTCGTGGACGCCCTGAGGGCAGGATGGGGGCATGAGCGAGATCGACCCCGCGGACCTGGCGCGGTTGCGGTCGCGCGCGGCGTGGAGCGAGGGCGGCGGGGACGTCGAGCCCGACCGCGCCGCGCGCCGGGCCGAGTGCGCCGCCAGCCGCGCGGGTCACCTCGCGGTCGTGGTGGTCTCGGGCGAGGCGCCGCGGTGCGAGCACTGCGGCGAGACGCTGAGCCCCGACGCTCTGCGCAGGGCGGGCTACAAGCCCGTCCGCCCCTGAGCGCCGCTATCGTCCGGGGCGTGGACCTCCTCGACGACTACACCGGCCACGTCGAGCCCGGCGGCCCTGCCGCCCGGCGCGACCTGCAGCACGTCTCGATCACCAAGGTGTCGGTCGGGCCGATGGACAACAACGCGTACGTCCTGGTGGACAGGTCCACCGGCGAGACCCTGCTCATCGACGCGGCGAACGAGACCGAGCGCCTGCTCGACACCGTCGACACGGTCGGCGACCGCGGCAAGCTCCGCCACGTGGTGACCACCCACAAGCACTGGGACCACATCCAGTCGCTGGAGGAGGTCGCGTCGGCCGTCGGGCCGCGCACCTACGCCGGGGTCGACGACGCGCCCGAGCTGCCGGTCACCCCGGACGCCACCGTCGGTGACGACGACGAGGTGGTCTTCGGCGACGCGGTCCTCGAGGTCATCCACCTCGTCGGGCACACCCCCGGCTCGATCGCGCTCCTCTACCGCGACCCCGAGGGCACCGGGCACCTGTTCACCGGCGACTCGCTGTTCCCGGGCGGCCACGGCAAGACCGCCACCCACGAGGACCACGAGACGCTGATGAACGACCTCGAGCACAAGGTGTTCAGCCACCTCGGCGACGACTGCTGGGTCTACCCGGGCCACGGCGACGACACGACGCTGGGCAACGAGCGCCCGCACCTGTCGGAGTGGCGCGAACGGGGCTGGTGACCCACGGCGCTCCCTGACCTCCGGCGCCGCGTCACGCGATCGGGGGATCGCCTCGCTAACGCTCCGTCCCTCTGGTCCGATCGAGCGGAAGACACGTCCGTTCGCGAGCCCCGGGGAGCACGTCCATGTCGACGCAGGAGAGCACGCGATCGGGACGGTCGCGCGTCGTCCTCGGGATCGTCGCGGCGGTGGTGGTCGTGGTCGTCGTGCTGCTCGTCCTCGCCCTCACGGGCGCGCTGGGTGGCCTGTTCGCCAAGGAGGTCCAGCGGACGGTGCGCACCGACGTCGACGCCAGCGGGCTGGTCGCGACCCTCACCACCTACCCCGACTCGTTCCGCGGCGGCACCCTCGCCGGCGGGCAGGCGGACCTCGACGTGCAGATCGACCAGGCGGCGCTCCGGGGCGGTGACCCCGCCGCGCAGCCCGCGACGATCCTCCTGCGCACCTACAGCTGCCCGGGCGCCGACGGCCGGCCCGCGATGACGCGCCTCCTGATCGAGGGCGCGGACGCCGAGCACCTCGCCCCCCGGCCCGCGACCGCCGGCGGCGGCCTCGCCCTCACCGGCGCGTACGAGATCGTCGCGGTCGGGCCCGTGGGCCCCGGGCCCGAGCCCGAGTGCCGCATCGACCTCGCCGCGCGCTGAGTCGGCGTTCCCGGACCGTGATCAGGTCACGGGAGCTCGGCGGTACCGCCACGGCGTGACGTGGCGCACGCTCGTCGGCGTCAGGGTCGACGAGGACGGGAGCGCGCGGACATGCGCGAGGACATCGAGTTCGACGCCGAGGGCGCCACGCTGCGCGGGTGGTTCTACGCGCCGGAGGGCGACGCCGGCACGGGCCATCCCTGCGTCGTCATGGCGCACGGCTTCTCCGCGGTGAAGGAGCAGCACCTCGACGACTACGCGGAGGTGTTCGCCGCCGCCGGGCTGGCGTGCGTGGTGTTCGACAACCGCGGCTTCGGGGCGTCGGACGCCGCGCCGGGCCGGCCGCGGCAGGAGGTCGACCCCTGGGAGCAGGTGCGCGACTACCAGCACGCCGTCACCTACGCCCAGGGCCGCGACGACGTCGACGCGGACCGCATCGGCGTCTGGGGCTCGAGCTACTCCGGCGGGCACGCCTACGTCGTGGGCGCCATCGACCGGCGCGTGAAGGCCGTCTCCGGCCAGGCCGCGCTGGTCTCCGGCCGCCGGTCGTTCGAGTCGCTCGTGCGCATCGACGCGTGGGGCCCGACCTGGGACGCCTTCGCCGCCGACCGCCTCGAGCGCGCCCGAGGCGGCGAGCCGGCGATGATGCCGGTGGTCACCGACGACCCGGCGGCCCCGGCCGCGCTGCCCACCGCGGACTCGTACGAGTTCTTCACCCGCACCCAGCGCGACCGCGCGCCGTCGTGGCGCAACGAGGTGACGCTCCGGTCGATCGAGCTGTTCCAGGGCTACGAGCCGGGGCGTTTCCTCCCGCTGATCGCGCCGACGCCGGTGCTCATGGTCATCGCGCCCCACGACCGGCTCGTCGCGGGCGAGCTCGCGACGGCCGCCTACGAGACGGCCGCGCACCCCAAGAAGCTCGTCACCGTGCCCGGCGGGCACTTCGACGCCTACACGGGCCCGGGCTTCGAGATCAGCTCCGGCGCCGCGCGGGACTGGTTCGTCGAGCACCTGGGCGTCGGCAAGTAGCTAGCTCGCCGACCACCCCGACCAGCGGGCGACCTCGACGACGATCGCCGGCCCCTCGGGCGGCTGCTCCCGGTGCCGGGGGTAGCGCGCCCCGAGGGCGGCGCGGGCCCGCCCGAGCAGCGGCACGGCGTCGCCGACCGTCGCCGTGCCGTCGGCGCGCACCCACCAGAGGGCGTCCCAGTCGTCGTCGTAGTGGTCGACCAGCAGCGACACGGCCGGGTTCTCCGCGATGTTGCGCAGGCGCCGCAGGGCGCGGTGGCGCTTGGGCTTGGCGTCGACGGCGATGAGGACCGTGTCGTGCTCGACCGCGAAGACGACGGGCACGAGGTGGGGCTGCCCGCCGCCCGACACCGTGGCGAGGCGCGCGACGCGCGCGGCGGCGAACCGGCCGCGCGCGTCGTCGGCGTCCAGCGTCGGCATCTGCTCAGCCGACCTGCGTCGCCAGCTCGTCCAGTTCCTTCAGGACGGTGTCGCGGTCGGCCGAGCTCACGGCGTGGATGGCGCGCTCGAGGCCGATGCGCCGGTAGCCGTCGAGGGCCTCGGGCGTGGACTCGGCGCCGAACAGCGACATCGGGATGCGGCCGCGACCGGCGTCGGCGGCGCGCTGCTGCAGGGCGTCAGCACGCTGTGCGAACTCCTCGAGGTTGTCCGGCCCGACCCGCTGGGGCAGCCAGGCGTCGCCGTAGTCGAGGAGGCGGTCCTCGACGCCCGGGCCCATGCCCCCGACGTAGACCGGCGGGTGCGGGTCCTGCAGCGGCTTGGGCCAGGCCCAGCTCGGGTCGAAGTCCACGAACTCACCGTGGAACTCGGCCTCCTCCTGCGTCCACAGCTCCTTCATGGCCTTGACCTGCTCGCCCATGAGGCGCATGCGCGTCTTCGGGTCAGTGCCGTGGTCGGCCATCTCCTCGCGGTTCCAGCCGGCGCCGATGCCGAAGAGGAAGCGCCCGCCGGACAGCCGGTCGAGGCTCGCGACCTGCTTGGCGGTGTGGATCGTGTCGCGCTGGATGACCAGGCAGATGCCGGTCGCGAGCTTGAGCGTCGTCGTCGCCGCGGCCGCCGCGGTGAGCGCGACGAAGGGGTCGTAGGTGCGGGTGTACATCCGGGGCAGGTCGCCGCCGCCCGGGTAGGGCGACTCCCGCCTGGTGGGGATGTGGCTGTGCTCGGGGAACCAGAGCGAGTCGAAGCCCCGGTCCTCCACCTCCTTGGCCAGATCGGCCGGGTCGATGGCGTCGTCGGTCGGGAACATCAGGATGCCGTGGTCCACGTGCCGACGGTTATCCCGTGGCCGCGGACGGCACACTGGACCCCGATGGAGGGCACGCGCGTCGACCGCTGGCTGTGGGCGGTGCGGCTGACCAAGACCCGCGCCGACGCCGCCGAGGCGTGCCGCGGCGGGCACGTGCGCGTCAACGACACCCCGGCGAAGCCCGCGACGACGGTGAAGCCCGGCGACACGGTGCGCACCCGGGTGTACGACATCCCGCGGATCGTCGAGGTCACCAAGATCGTCGAGAAGCGGGTCGGCGCCCCGGTGGCCGTGACCTGCTACGTCGACCACACCCCGCCGCCCCCGCCGCCGGAGGAGCGCCCGGCCCCCGTGGCCGTGCGCGAGCGCGGGGCGGGGCGTCCCACCAAGCGCGACCGGCGCCTCATCGACGCGCTGCGGGAACACGCCGGCGAGGGCTGAGCGTCAGCCCGGGCCCACCCCGTGGTCGAGGGGGCAGGCCGGGTCGAGGAGGGGCTCCGCCGCCGCCCCGCACCGGTAGGCGGCGTTGGCCAGCACCGAGCAGCGGCACCCCGCGTCGACGGCGGCGGGGCTGCCGGGCGCGAGCGGCACCGGGGCCGGGCCGGTGACGGAGGGTTCGCACGGGGGCGGGGTGCGCGATGCGGGGGTCATCGCGTCCCACACTCCCGCGCGCGGCCCGGCGGTGGGCGGGCCGCCGGAGGAACTAATGGCGATCAGCCGACCGGGCTCACAGGGTCGCCGAGAACGACTTGGTCGTCAGCCCGGTGCCGCCGATCCACGGCTCGAAGCCGGCCTGGACGCTCGTCATGTACCACTCGGGACGGGCGACGCCGCGGTTCTGCGCGTCGGCGACGAACGCGTCGAGCGGCAGGTCGGTGACCTCGAGGGTCGGCTGCTGGCGCACGTAGGTGATCGTCGGCAGGTCGATCCTGCCCAGCCACACGTCCCAGGTGGTCCCGCCGATCGTGACCTCGGCCTTCTTCTCGCCGATGGGCTGCACGCGCGGGGTGTTCTTCAGCCAGATCATGAGCTCGAGGCCGGTGGGGCGGCCGTCGCGGCGCGGGGTCGGGTCCATCCACAGGTCGTAGGCGACGTTGTAGTCCCCGGTCGCCGGCACGCCCACCGACCACGACGACCGAAGCCCCGCGAGCTGCGAGACCGGGCGCGGGAACGGGCTGTCCTTGGTGCAGTTGCCGTAGTTGCAGCCCCAGACCATCGACGGGTAGGCGGCGGGCTCGTTCGTCTTGTTGTGCTCGGCCGGGTCGACGACGAAGCCGACGTCGAAGGCCGTGATGCACTGGCGGGTGTCCGCGCCCCACACGTCGTTCTGCACCTCGTAGCGCCCGCCCGCCACCGGGGTGGAGCCGAACTTGTCGCAGACCCGCACCCCCTCGACGCGGGGCGTGGTGGCCAGCGCGGGGCTGCCACCCACCAGGACCGCGAGCACGACCGTGATCACCACGACCAGTCCGCTCGTCGTCCGTCGTCGACCGTTCATCCGCCGCCACCTCGCTACTAGACCGTTCAGCGCAGCTGAACGTACGTTCGTCGTAGCGGAGACGGCAGCTCCACTCCCCCGATCGAACGGGTGGAGTCGGGGTCAGAGTGGGGTCAGACCCCGTTGCGGGTGAGCGCGAAGGCGTCGGTGGCCAGGCCCTCGCCGCCGATCCAGGGCTCGAAGCCGGCCTGGATGTTCGTGAGGAACCAGGTCGGCTCGACGACGCCGCGGCGGGTGGCGTCGCCGACGAAGTCGCTGATCGGGAGGTCGAGGACGGTGTCGGTGGACTCCTCGCGGACGTAGGAGATCACCGGCGTGCCCTGGTTCTCCCCCGTCCAGACCGCCCAGGACGCGTCGCCGATCCGCACGGTGGCGCGCTCGGCGCCGATGGGCTGCACGCGCTCGGTGCGGTCGAGCCAGATCATCAGCTCGGCGCCGGTGTTGGCGCCCTCGCGGCGCGGGGTCGGGTCGAGCCAGACGTCGTAGGCGACGTTGAAGTCGCCGCGCTCGGGCACGGTGACCGCCCAGCTGGAGCGGATGTCGCCGAGGTCGCTGATCGGGCGCGGGAACGGCGTGTCGCGGGTGCACGTGCCGTAGTTGCAGCCGACGACGATCGACGGGTACGCGGCGGGCCCGGAGTCCTTGCTGTGGCGGGCCTGCACGACGAAGCCGGTGTCGAACGCGGTGGTGCACTGGGGTGTGTCGGCGCCCCAGGCGTTGTTCTGCACCTCGTAGCGGCCGCCGGCGACGGGCACCGACTCGGTCCTCCCGCAGATGCGCGGCCCCTCCCGCGAGCCGCGCGGGGGCAGCGGCGCGAGCAGGCCGGGGGCTGCCGCGGTGGTGCCGGGCGCGGCGGCGTCGGGGGCCGGGGCGGCGGGTGACGGCGTGGGGCCGCCGACGGGAGCGGTCACCGGCAGCGGCGGGACGTCGCCGCCGGTGCCGCCGCAGCCGGCGAGGGCGAGCGCGAGCACGGCCGTGACGGCGGCGGCCAGGCGCCGGACCCGCGGAACGTCCCCCATACGGGCGAGGCTAGCGAGGCCGGTCGGCGGGCTCGCCGGGGGTCGGGAGACGGCGGGCGAGGACGGCCCCGACGCCGACGCCGTGGTCGGCCAGCGCCGCGGCGACGTCGGCCGGCGGGTCCTGGCCGCGGACCACCGCGGCGGCGAGGGCCGCGGCGGCGGGCGCGGTCTCGATGCCCGACCCGCCCTGCCCGGCGAACAGGTGCAGGCCGGGGTGCTCGGGGCGGTCGCCCAGGACCAGCGCGCGGTCGGGGGCGAAGGTGCGCAGGCCCGTCCAGCTGGTGACCACGGAGCGCAGGCCCAGCGTGGTGACGGCGTTGACGCGCTCGAGGGCGGTGGCGACGTCGAGCTCGTCGGGGCGCGGGTCGCCGGGGTCGGCCGGGGTCTCCTCGGACGGCGAGACCAGCAGGTGCTCGCCCTCGGGCTTGGCGTACCAGCGCTCGCCGGCCGAGACGGCGAAGGGGTCGTCGCGGCGCACGGGGGCGCCGTCGGGGATGCGGGCGATGGCGATGGTGCGCCGCAGCGGGCGCAGGCCCAGCGGGGCGGCGCCGGCGAGGGCGAGGAGCCGGTCGGTCCAGGCGCCGGCGGCGAGGACGACGAGGTCGGTGTCGACGTGCTCGTCACCGAGGCCGAGGCGCCAGCCGGTGCTCGTCGTCTCCAGGCTCGTGACCGGCATCCCCGGGCGGATCCGCCCGCCGCGGGCGCGCAGGGCCCGGCGGAAGTGCTGGTGCAGGCCGATCGGGTCGGCGTCCTGGGCGTCGGCGACGAGGCCGGCGGCGCGCAGGCCCTCGGGGCGCAGCGCGGGCCAGAGGGCGAGGGCTTCCGGCACGGTGAGCTCGTCGACGGTGGCGAGCGGCAGGATCTCCGCACGCAGCACCCGCTCCTCGTCGGCGTCGTGGGCGACGTGCAGCACCGGGCGCGGGCGCAGGAAGGAGTGGCCGGCCTCCTCGGCGAGGGCGTCGAACCGGGCGCGCGAGGCGGCGACCAGCGCCTGGGCGGGCGGGGGCCCGTGGCCGGGGATGTAGCTGGCCGCCGAGCGCCCGGTGGTGTGGCGGGCGAGCTCCGTCTCGGCCTCGACGAGCAGCACGTCGCCCTCGCGCGCCAGCTCCGCGGCCACCGAGACCCCGGCGATGCCTCCCCCGACGACGACGACCATGTGAGCGATCTTCTCGGCTATGGCCGGGAATTTCACTCACGTACGGAGGTCGAGGCCCAGGTCGAGCACCGGCGCGGAGTGGGTGAGGGCGCCGACGGCGAGGAAGTCGACGCCAGCGGCGGCGTGGGCGGCGGCGGTGTCGATCGTCAGGCCGCCCGAGACCTCGAGCCCGGTGCCCGGGGCGGCGGCGTCGCGGCGCGCGACGGCCGCGGCGGACCCGGCGGGCGTGAAGTTGTCGAGCAGTACGAGCTCGACGCCCAGGGCGAGCACCTCGTCGAGCTGGGCGAACGAGTCGACCTCGACCTCGCACGGCAGCCCCGGCGCCGCGGCCCCGGCGGCGGCGAGCGCCGCCGTGACCGAGCCGGCCGCGGCGACGTGGTTGTCCTTGATGAGCACGGCGTCGCCCAGCGACATGCGGTGGTTGACCCCGCCGCCGCAGCGCACCGCGTACTTCTGCAGCGCCCGCATCCCCGGCACCGTCTTGCGGGTGTCGCGGATGCGCGCCCGGGTGCCGGCGACGGCGTCGACCCAGGCGGCGGTGGCCGTCGCGACCCCGGAGAGCTGCGACAGCAGGTTCAGCGCCGTCCGCTCCGCGGTGAGCAGGGTGCGCAGCGGCGCCCGCACGGCGAGCGCGACCTCGCCGGGCGCGAGACGGTGGCCGTCGGCGCGGGCGTCGAGGACCTCCAGGTCCGGCCCGCACACCCGCTCGAGCACCCGCACCGCCACCCCGACGCCCGCGAGCGTGCCCGCCGGCCGGGTGCGGAACTCCCCCACCGCCACGGCGCCCGCGGGCACGCACGCCAGCGTGGTGACGTCGGGGCCGTCGCGCAGGTCCTCGTCGAGGGCCCGCGCGACGACGGCGTCGACCTCGGCGGGGTCGAGGGTCACCGGCAGCGTCGTGACGGTCATGCCGCACCTCCGTGCCGGGCGTCGGTGGTGCCGACGTGCAGCCGCCCGTCGCCGTCGAGGACGAGGGTGCTCGACGCGCGCTGCCAGTGGTCGTCGACGGCGGGGTGGTCGGTGCGCACGTGGCAGCCGCGGGTCTCGGTGCGCGAGCCGGCGGCGGCGAGCAGGGCGTGCGCGGCGAGGGTCAGGGCCGCGTCCTCGGCCTCGGCGCGGGTCGCGGGGACGCGGGTGGTGCTGGCGGCCTCGATGGCGTCGGAGGCCGCGGCGAGCCCCGCGGCGTCGCGCCCGATGCCCGCCCCACGGGTCATCGCGGCCTGGAGGACGGCGCGGTCGGCGACGGGCACCGGGCGCGGCGCCGGCGCCTCGACCGGGTCCAGCGCGCGGGGGCCGGCGAGGGCCGCGACGACGTCGTCGGCGGCGCGCCGGCCCGTCACCAGGCCCTCGAGCAGGCTGTTCGACGCGAGGCGGTTGGCGCCGTGCAGCCCGGTGCGCGCGACCTCGCCGGCGGCCCAGAGCCCGGTCACCCCCGTGCGGCCGTCGGCGTCGGTGACGACCCCGCCGCAGGAGTAGTGGGCGGCCGGGCGCACCGGGACGGGGTCGCGCGCGAGGTCGACGCCGATCGCGGCGCACGACGCGGCGACGGTCGGGAAGCGGGCGACGACGTCGGGGACGCCGGTGGCGTCGAGCCACACGTGCTCGGCGCCGAGCTGGGTGATCCGCCGGGTGACGGCGGCCGCGACGACGTCGCGCGGGGCGAGGTCGCCGAGGGGGTGCACGCCGGCGGTGACCGAGGCGCCCGCGGTGTCGCGCAGCACGGCGCCCTCGCCGCGCAGGGCCTCGGTGACCAGCGGCGCCCGGCCGTGGGTGGCCGCGCCGGTCCAGAGCGCCGTGGGGTGGAACTGCACGAACTCCACGTCGGCGAGCACCGCCCCGGCGTGCAGGGCCAGCGCCCAGCCGTCGGCCGTCGCCACGGCGGGGTTGGTGGTCGTCTCGTAGAGCCCGCCGACGCCGCCGGTCGCGAGCAGCACCGCGGGCGCGGCGAGGCGCCCGGCGCGGCCGTCGCCGTCGCGCACCTCGAGGCCCCGCACCGCGCCGTCTTGCCCGGTGAGCACGGCGGTGGCGGCGTGGCCGGCGAGCACGGTCAGCGCGGCCCGGCTGGTCGCCGCGAGCAGGGCCCGCTCGACCTCGGCGCCCGTCGCGTCGCCGCCGGCGTGCACGACGCGCAGCGCCGAGTGCCCGCCCTCGCGGGTGCGGGCGAGCCGCGCGGCGGGCCCGTCGAACACCGCGCCCTCGGTGCGCAGGGCCGCGACCGCGGCGGGTCCGGCGGCGAGGATCGTGCGCGCGGCGGCGCCGTCGACCAGCCCGCCGCCGGCGGCGAGGGTGTCCGCGAGGTGGGCCTCGACCGAGTCGCCGGTGACGTCGCCGAGCACGACGGCGATCCCGCCCTGCGCCCAGCGCGTGCTGCCCTCGTCCGGGGCGTCCTTGGTGACCACCACGACCCGCAGCCCGGCCCGCTGCGCCGCCAGCGCGGCGGTCAGGCCGGCGACGCCGGAGCCGACGACGACCAGGTCGGCGGTGGCCTCCCAGCTCATTCCCCGCCCCCGGGTCGGCCGATCTCGATCATCCGCTGGACGGCGCCGCGCGCCCTGCCCGCCGTGGCGACGTCGACGTGGACCTCGTCGCGCCCCTCGACCAGCGCCCGCGTCAGGGCGCCCGGGGTGATCATCTTCATGTAGTGGCAGGACGCGCGGTCGTTCACCGCGCGGAAGTCGACGTCGGGGTTGGCGCGTCGCAGCTGGTGGAGCATGCCGACTTCGGTGGCGACCAGGACGGTGGCCTTGGTGGTGTTCTTGGCGGCGTCGAGCATCCCGCCGGTGGAGAGGATGTGGACCTGCTCGGCGGGCACCGCGCCGGTCCCCGCGAGGTAGAGCGCGCTGGTGGCGCAGCCGCACTCGGGGTGCACGAACAGGTCGGCGTCGGGGTCGGCCTGCGCCTTCGCGGTGAGCGCGGCGCCGTTGATGCCGGCGTGGACGTGGCACTCGCCGGCCCAGACGTGCAGGTTCTCGCGGCCGGTGATGCGCTTGACGTGGGCGCCGAGGAACTGGTCGGGCAGGAACAGCACCTCGCGGTCCGGGTCGATCGACTCCACGACCTCGACGGCGTTCGACGACGTGCAGCAGACGTCGGTCTCGGCCTTGACCGCGGCGGTGGTGTTGACGTAGCTGACGACCACGGCGTCCGGGTGCTCGGCCTTCCAGGCGCGCAGCTCGTCGGCGGTGATCGAGTCGGCGAGGCTGCACCCGGCGCGGGCGTCGGGGATGAGCACCGTCTTCTCCGGCGCGAGGATCTTCGCGGTCTCGGCCATGAAGTGGACGCCGCAGAACACGATGGTGCTCGCGTCGGACGCCGCGGCGAGGCGGGAGAGCGCGAGCGAGTCGCCGGTGTGGTCGGCGACGTCCTGGATCTCGGGTCGCTGGTAGTTGTGCGCGAGCACGACGGCGTCGCGCTCCCGGGCGAGCCGGCGGACCTCCTCGGCCCACCCCGGACCGGCGGTCAGCGGCGCGACGAGCGTGGCGGCGTCGTCCACCGCGCTGGCGACGGTCATGGCCGTCTCCTCCCCCGGGTGCCCGCCGACGGTGGTGGGTCCGGACCCTCGAGTGGTTTTCGCCTCATGGTCGAAAACGTGGCCGACGCTACCTCCCGACCGCCCCGCGCGCCACCACCTGTCACGGTCAGTGGCGAGCACCATGGGACCGGATGTCAGCGGAGTGGCTCCGCAGACGTTGAGTGTCTGCGGAGCCACTCCGCTGACACGGCCTACGCTCACTCTCCGTGGACGGGGCCGGGGCGGGCGGGGAGCAGGGCTCCTACGCGCACGACGTGCTGGCCGTGGTCCTGCGGATCACCGGGGCGGTGCCGAGCGTCCTGCTCTGGCAGCGCGCCCGCGAGCCCCACAGGGGGCGCTGGGCCCTGCCGGGCGGGCGGCTGGGGCCCGACGAGGACGTCGAGGCCTCGGTGCGCCGGCACCTCGCCGAGAAGGTCGACCTCGCCGAGGTCGCCCACGTCGAGCAGCTCGGCGTCTACTCCGATCCGTGCCGCGGGCCCGCGCCGCGCCGGGTGGCCACGGCGTTCCTCGGCCTCGTGCCCACCGACGCCGACCCCGCGGTCCCCGACGACACCGCCTGGTACCGCGTCGACGCCCTGCCGACCACGGCCTTCGACCACGGCGCGATCACCCGCGACGGCGTCGACCGCCTGCGCGCCAAGCTCTCCTACACCAACATCGGCTTCGCGCTCGCCCCCGCGGAGTTCACGGTCTCGGAGCTGCGCGATCTCTACGCCGCCGCCCTCGGGCACCGCGTCTCGGCCACCAACCTGCAGCGCGTGCTGACCCGCCGCGGCGTCCTCGTCCCCACCGGCGGCACCGCCGCCCCGGGCCCCGCAGGCGGGCGCCCGGCCGCGGTCTTCCGCTTCTCCGAGCACGTCCTGCGCGTCACCGACCCGTTCGCGGCCCTGCGCCCGCCCGGCGAACCGGGCTGAGCACCCGCAACGCCTGCACCACCCCACCAGCGCCACCCGGCGCCGGGAGCCCCGGAGTCGTAGCGTGAGCGCCGTGGTCGACACCGTGCCTCTGTTCCCCTTGGGGACCGTCCTGCTCCCCGGCGCGTCGCTACCACTGCACATCTTCGAGCCCCGCTACCGCCAGCTGACCATCGACCTCGTCACCGGGACGCTGCCGGGCAAGCAGTTCGGGGTGGTCGCGGTCCGCGAGGGCTGGAGCCCCGACGACGGGCGCGAGGGCCTGCACGACGTCGGTTGCACGGCGAGCCTGCGCGAGGTGCGCCGCCTGCCCGACGGCCGCTTCGACCTCCAGACCACCGGCGACCGCCGCTTCCGACTCCTCGACGTCGACGACGGCACCGCCCCCTACCTCGTCGCCAACGTCGAGTGGCTCCCCGACGACGAGGGCGACACCGAGACCGACCTCGCCCCGCTCGCCATGGCCGCCCGCGCCGCGCACCGCCGCTACTGCACCACCGCCTGGCGCCAGCAGGGCGGCGGCGACGGCGAGCTGCCGGCCGAGCTGGAGGACGAGGCGACCGTGGACGTCGCCGACCCCGAGCTCGCGCACGTCCTCGCCGGCGACTGCCTGCTCCCGCTGTCCGACCGCCAAGAGCTGCTCGAGCAGACCTGCCCCATGGAGCGGCTGCAGCTCGTGCGCCGCTCGATGACCCGCGAGGCCGTGCTGCTCGGCGAGCTGCGCGCCGTGTGGGCGCCGACGGCGAAGTTCGCCGTCGAGCACAGCCCCAACTAGACACAGCTCGAACGAGGAGCGCGATGAGCGCCACGCCCACCGAGGTCTACCGCGCGTTCCTCGACGCGGTGAACCGCCGGGACCTCGACGCCGCCCAGGATTGCGTCGACGTCCTGCGCTACCGCGAGAACTGCGTCGGCTTCACCCCCGGCTTCGTCGACTGGAAGGCCGCGCGGGAGGCGATCCGCGCCGTCTGGGTCGGTCTGCCCGACCTGCACGTCGAGCTGCGCACCGTCGCCGCGGACGGCGGGGCCGTGGTCGCCCACGGCACCGTGACCGGAACGAACACCGGCAGGCTCTACGGCGTGCCCGCGACGAAGCGGCGCTACGAGGCCAGCTTCTTCGACCGGGTCGACGTCGAGGACGGGCTCATCGTCGAGCGCGTCCAGCAGGCCGACGTGCTCGGCCAGATGCGCCAGATCTACGGCAAGGCGTTCGGGGTCGTCGGCCTCGCCGCGCTGCTCGTCCGCCTGCCGTAGCGGCTACGTCAGCGCGGCGAGCACGCCGCGGAACGCCTCGGCCGCGGGCCCGATGAGGCCGGCCGGCGCGGTCTCGTCGGTGACGTGGGCCTGCTCGGCCTCCCCGGGGCCGAAGACGATGACGTCGGCGCCGCCGAGGGCGCCGGCGAGCACGCTCGCGTCGGTGAAGTAGGTCGCGTACTGCGCCGTCCCGCCCCCGAGCAGCTCGACGGCCCGCGTCACGCGGCCCGGGTCGGTGTCGATCAGGGGCAGCTCGACCAGACGCTCGGTCGTGACCGGGCAGCCCGCGAGCCCGACGACGGTGGCCTCCGCCGCGTCGGCGGTGTCGCCCGGCACCAGCCGGAGGTCGACGGTGAGCGCCGCGTGGTCGGGGACCACGTTGGGCTGGACGCCGGCGCGCATCATCCCGACGTTCGCGGTCGTCGCGCCGTGCGTGGTGCTGGTGGGCCACCCGTCGTGCTCGTGGATCCGCACCGCGGCGCGCGCCAGGTCGACCAGCGCGTTGTGGCCGAGGTCGGGACGCGACCCGTGCGCCGGCGTTCCGGTGGCGTGCAGGACCAGCCACAGCACGCCCTTGTGCCCGAGCACGACGCGGTTGGCGGTCGGCTCGGCCACCAGCAGCGTCCCCGACGGCGTCAGCGCGTCGCCCGGGAGCTCGCGGGCCCCCTCGCAGCCGGTCTCCTCGCCGAAGGTGAGCACCACCTGCACCCCGGTGCCGCCCGCGCGCACGTGCTCGGCCGCCGCGACCACGGCGGCCGCGACGCCGGCCTTCATGTCGCTGCTCCCCCGCCCGCGCAACCGCCCGTCGACGACGTCGCCCGCGAGCGGGTCGAACGACCACACCGCCTCGTCGGCGGGCACGGTGTCCAGGTGGCCCGTCAGCGTCACGGGGGTCTCGGCGCCGTGGCGGGCGACGAGGTTCGCGCGGCCCGGCCGGGTCTCGTGGACGGCGACGGACAGCCCGGCGTCCTCGAGGCGGCTCGCCAGCACCGCCGCCGCCGCGCTCTCCCCGCCGCCGCGGGTGTCGAGACGGACGAGCTCGCGGGCCAGGTCGACGGCGTCATCGGGATCCACGGTGCTCACCCGTTCAGGATGCCCCGTCGCGGCCCATCTCCTCGTGCCCGTCGACGATCGCGGCGAGCACGTAGGTCAGCGCGGCCGCCAGTCCCGCGATCAGCGCGACCCACCAGGGCCCGGGCGAGGGCGGCACGCTCGTGAGCACCGCGGGCACCGGCCCGCCCGGCGCGCCCGACCGGCTCAGCGCCGCGGGGTCGACGAGCACCGGCACCGGCGAGGCCGCCCAGGCGAGCAGCGCCCCGATCCGCCCGGCCACCCAGGCGCCCACGAGCGTCCCCGCGACCAGGGCCACGAGCAGCACCGGGCCGCGCCGGTGGCGGCGCCGCCAGGCCACCGCACCCGCGATCACCCCGAACGCCGCGACGAGCAGCACGTGGACCGCGACGGCGTCGAAGGCGTGGTCGGCCTCCCCCGCCGGCGAGCCCGACCCGCCGCCGGGCAGCGCGACGACGTGCACCACGGGCGCGAGGAACGCCCACAGCGCGCCCAGCGGAAGCCCGACCACCACGAGGATCGCGGCGTAGCGCAGGCCTGCCGGCACGTCGGCGCGCAGCTCGCGGGCCCCCAGCCGGTGCGGGGGCTCGCCGGGCAGGAAGTCCTCGTCGAGAGCCGTCACCCGAACCCGCTCGCCCCCGTCGACTCGCCGTGGCGGCTGCACCGCGCGGTCCAGCCCATCGGGTCGACCTGCACGATCATCCGGCGGGCGCACTGCGGGCAGTGCCGCGGCGGGTCGACCGTCGCCAGCCGGCGCGCGCACGTGGCGTGGTCGCCCTCGGCGCGCGCGCCCCCGCACCAGGCGCAGAACGGCTGGTCGGTGCCCGTCGGCTCCAGGACGGCGCTCACAGCGTGTCGTTCAGGGCCTTGATCGGCATCTTGAGGGTCTCGAGCATGTCGAGGTCCTGCTCGGCCGGGCGCCCGAGGTTGGTCAGGTAGTTGCCGACGATGATCGCGTTGACCCCGCCGAGCATGCCCTGCTCGGCGCCGAGGTCGCCGAGGGTCAGCTCCCGGCCGCCGGCGAACCGCAGCACCGTGCGCGGCAGCGCGAGGCGGAACGCGGCGACGGTCATCAGCGCGTCCGCGCCCTGCGGCACCTCGAGGTGCGCGAACGGCGTGCCGGGGTTGGGGATGAGGAAGTTCAGCGGCACCTCGTCGGGCTCGAGCTCGGCGAGCTGCACCGCGAACTCGGCGCGCTGCTCGAGCGTCTCGCCCATGCCGACGATGCCGCCGCAGCAGACCTCCATGCCCGCCGCGCGCACCATCTGCAGGGTCTCCCAGCGCTCCTCCCAGGAGTGCGTGGTGACGACCTCGGGGAAGTGGCTGCGCGCGGTCTCGAGGTTGTGGTTGTAGCGGTGCACGCCCATGGCGGCGAGCTCGTCGACCTGAGCCTGGCTCAGCATGCCCAGCGAGCACGCGACGTTGATGTCGACCTCGGCGCGGATCGCGGCGATGCCCGCGCGCACCTGCTCCATGAGCTTGGCGTCGGGTCCGCGGACCGCGGCGACGATGCAGAACTCGGTGGCCCCGGTCTTGGCGGTCTGCTTCGCCGCCTCGACGAGCCGGTCCTTGTCCAGCCACGCGGCGCGCACCGGGGAGTCGAAGAGCCCCGACTGCGAGCAGAAGTGGCAGTCCTCGGGGCAGCCGCCGGTCTTGAGCGACACGATGCCCTCGACCTCGACCTCCGGGCCGCACCAGCGCATGCGGACCTCGTGGGCCAGCGCCAGCGCCTCGCCCAGGCGCTCGGTGGGCAGCTGCAGGACGGCCAGCACCTGCTCCTGCGTGAGCCCCTCGCCCCGCTCGAGCACCTGCTCGCGGGCGACGGCGAGGACGTCCCCGCCGGCGATCTCCTCACCGGTCGAGCCTGTCTCCACGGCCGTCACGCAGGGCTCCCTTCGTCGGGCACGGGTCTCCGCGCCGCAGTGTGCCTCACGACGCGGATGTCGGGGACCACCCACCACCGAGGACGGGACCGAGGCCACACCGCGCCGCGGCCAGGAACGCGTCGCGGTCGACCCCGCCGAGGCCCGCGGGCAGCACGCCGAGCAGGGGCGCGCCGGTGACCCGCGGGAGGTCGTCGACGTTGGTGCGCTCGGCCAGGTCGGGATGCTCCGGGTGGGCGCCGAGCACGGTGCCGAGCAGCGGGATCCCCCGCCGCGCGAGCGCCTCCGCGGTGAGCGCCGCGGTGTTGAGCACGCCCAGCCCGGACGACGCGACGAGCACGACCGGGGCGGCGAGGCCGGCGGCGACGTCGGCGAGGGTGCTGGGCGGGTGGGTGTCGTCACCGTCGTCGAGGCGCACGAGCAGCCCGCCCGCACCCTCCACCAGCACGAGGTCGGCGTCGAGTCGGCGCACGGCGTCCACCACCTGCGCGGCCATCACCGGGGCAGCGCCGGCCCGCCGGGCGGCGGTGGCCGGCGCCAGCGGCTCCGGGTAGCGGGCGAGCTCGCGCGTCGCGACGTCCCCGGCGAGGCGGGCGACGGCGGCGAGGTCGCCGGGCTCGTCGGGCGCGACGCCGGTCTGGGCGGGCTTGACGACGGTGACCCGCTCCCCCGCCGCCCGCGCGAGGGCGGCGATCGCGGCGACCACCACCGTCTTGCCGACGTCGGTGCCGGTCCCGGTGATGATCATGGTCCGCACCCGGCGAGGGTAGCGGCGCGCCGTGTCAGACGGTGGTGAGCACCCGCACCGCGCGGCCCTCGGGGCCGTCGTGCAGGTGGGCACCGGTGCAGAACGGGCGCAGGTGGGCGAGCGGATCACCGTCCCCGGGTTCCTCGGCCGCGGGCGGGCCGACGACCTCGGAGAACAGCGTCTCGCCCGGGCGCGCGCGCACCTCGACCACCAGCGGCGCGCGCACCGGGTCGCCGGTGCGGCACGCCAGCACCGCGGCCTCGTGGACGGCGAGCACCGCCGCGCGGACGGCGTCGCCCTGCAGGCCCGCGCGCTCGGCGACGTCCGCGACGCACTGGCGCACCTCGGCGAGGCCGGCGGTGCCGTCGACGCCGACCCGCGCGGCCACGTCGCCCCACAGGCCGGCGGGCACCGGGTCGGTGGTCGGCGGCCTGCGGAACTCGGGGTTGTCGACGGGGCCGTCGGGCGTGGCCAGGAGCGGGTGGGTGCGCCGGGCGACCGCGAGGAGGTCGGGATCGAGGTCGTGGTGGCACGTGCAGATCAGGGTCAGCGGCAGGTCGCGCAGCACGAGGTTCAGCGCGTCCTCGCCGAACCCGCAGTCGGTCGCGGGCAGCGTCGCCGGGTACTGGCCGAGCACGGTGGTGCGGCGGTCGGCGCGCGCCCAGCCCTGCACGGTGGCCAGGAAGCCCGGCGCGGACGGCGGGAGCATCGACGAGGGCGGCGGGAAGACCACGTGCTCGGCGTCGTCGCCGAGGCCCTCGCGGAAGGTGCGCGCGGTGCGGCGGTCGACGATGAGGTGCACCTCGTCGCCGGCGGCGATCGCGCGCCGCACGGCCGGGAGCGCGCTCGCGACGAGGTCCTCGGGATCGTCGTAGAAGAGCCCGAGGTGCACCAGGCCTCCGAGGACGGTCCGGCTCCGCTCCGCTTCGCGTCCTCCGAGGCCCGTCACGCGTCCTCGCTCTCGCGCACCGACGCGGGTCGGCCCACCGCGTCGAACAGGCGCCGCAGGAAGCGCTGGCCGTCGTGCAGGACCACCTGCTGGCCCGCCGGCGCGGAGCGCGCGGCGAGCATGAGGATCTCCGCGCAGGCGACGTCCATGAACTCGACGGCGGACAGGTCCAGGTGCAGGTCGGGGCCGTCGTCGTGGACGCGGGCGGCGCGCAGCGCGCCGTGCACCGCCGCGCCGAAGCGGCGGGCGACGTGGGCGTCGAGGTCGCCGCGCGGCTGCCACCGACCCGCGCCGACCCCGGCCGACCAGACGCCGTCGACGAGGTCGCGGTGGTGCACCGCGACGGTCTCCCACAGCGCGGTGTCGTTCTCGTGCGGGACGGAGAGCTGGCAGAGCACCCGCACCGGCCAGCACGCGGCCAGCACGTCGAAGCCGGCCTCCCAGGCGGCGTAGTCGCCCACCTGGGCCGCGTCGGCCATCGGCAGCCCGGGGCTCTCCTGGCTCAGGGCGACGGTGGGCCAGCGGTCGTCGAGCGCCCGCTCCACCTCGTCGCGGAACAGCGCGATGACCCCGTCGGCGGTGCCCCCGGAGCGGGCGACGACGGTCGGGAAGTCGAGGAACTCGAGCTGGCCGGACGCGAGCGCCTCCCGCGCCCCGCGAGGTCCGGCCGGGCCGGCGAGCCAGTGCTGGTCGGGGCGCCGGCCCTCGGCGAGCCAGCCTTTGTAGTAGACCTTCGAGCCGTGGGCGAGCTGCTGGTCCAGCCACGCCGCCGTACCGCGGCGGCCGTGGTCGACGGCGTCGGCGACGAGCAGCGTGTGGGGTGTCTCGCCCCCGACGAGGGGCTCGGCGTGCCGTAGCGACGTCACGGGCCCTCCCCTCGGTCGTCGGCGTGGCCCGTCAGGTTACCGCCGCACCACGCTGCGTGACGAATCGTGCGGGCGGACGGCTCAGTGGTGACGCGGTGTACCCAGACGGGCGTCGGCGAGGTCGGCCAGGAGGACGCCGACCGCATCCGTCGTTCGGCCGCGCGGGAGCGCCAGGGTGTCGTAGGCGTCGAAGCCGGTCAGCAGCCACAGGACGTCGAGGGCCTCCTCCGGCGCGACCCCGAGCAATCCGGCCGCGTCGAGGCGCCCGACCACCGTGCGCAGGAGGGCGAGGCGGCCCTCGTCGTGGCGGGCGACCAGCGCGGCGGCGTCGGGGTCGGCGGCGGTGAGACCCAAGATGCGCCGGGCCAGCACGGGGTCGGTCGCCCAGTAGCGGCAGCCGTCCACGATCGTCGCGCGCAGGAGCCCGGCCGGCGGGGTCTCGGTGATCACCCAGGTGAGGCGCGCGAGATCGGCCCGCTCCTCGAGGTCGGCGAGCACTGCCTCCACGAGCCCCAGCTTCGAACGGTAGTGCTGGTAGACGGTGGCCCGGGCGACGTCGGCGCGGCGCGCCACGTCCTCCACGGACCGCTGCCGGCCGCCCTCGCACAGCAGGTCGCGGGCGGCGTCGACGATGCGGCGGCGGGTGTCGGCGACGGCGACGGCGCGCTCGCCGAGGCGGTAGGGGCGCGGGCTCACGGCTCTCGACGGTAGCGGGTTTCGGTCATACAGTCCGTACGACGAAACCGAGGAGCGCGCCATGGTCGTCACCGCCGAGGCCCCGCGGACCCACCCCGCCGCCACCACCGCCCGCGCCGGGATCTGGCTGCTGCCCGTGCACTCGGTCCTTCTGGCGGTCGGCACGCTGACCCACCAGCCCGATCCGCGGACGGCGTTCGACGCCTACGCCCGCTACGTCACCACCGGCCCGTTCCTCGCGGGCCACCTCGTCGCGAGCATCGCCGGGGCCGCGCTCGGGGCCCTCGGCGCGGTGGCGGCGCTGGCGTTCCTCCGGGGCCGGGCCGCCCGTCCGGCGGTGCTCGCGGTCGCGCTGCTCGTGGCCGGGCAGGTCGTGAACACGGCGGTGTTCGGGGCGGCGGCGTTCGCCCAGCCCGCGATCGGGCGGGCGCACCTGCGCGGGGTCTCGGACGCGGCGGCGATCGACGCCGATGTCTACGGCCTGCCGCTGGTGCTCACCGCGCTCGTCGGCGTCCTGCTCCTGCTGGCGGGCAGCATCGCGCTCGCCGTCGCGGTGGTGCGCGCGGGTGCCGGCGACCGTGCGTTGCGGCGGGCGGGCGTCGTCTACGCGGTCGGGTTCGCGCTGTTCCTGGTCTTCGGCCTCGTGCTCACGGTGCTCCAGCCGCTGGCCGCGCTGGTCGCGGCCGGCGCCGCCGTCGTCGTCGCCCGGCGCCTGCCGCGGGTGTGATCAGCCGAGCACCTTGTGCAGCACCTGGTCGACGAGGGCGAGGTCGTCGGCGGTGAGGTCGGCGCGCGCGGTCAGGCGCAGGCGCGACGTCCCCGGGGGCACCGAGGGCGGGCGGAAGCAGCCGGCGCGCAGGCCGTGGTCGGCGCAGGCCGCGGCGGCGGCGACGGCCACCTCGGGGTCGCCGAGCACCACGGGGACCATGGCCGCGGTCGGCACGGGCACCTCGAGGCCCGGGGCCGCGGCGCGCGCCGACGCGGCGACGGCGGCCGCTGCGGCGTGCAGGGCCGCGACGCGCTCGGGCTCGGCGCGGACGACGCCGAGGGCGGCGAGCGCCGCGCCGACCGCCGCGGGCGCGAGGCCGGTGTCGAAGATGAAGGGGCGCGCGGCGTCGACGAGGTGCGCGACGACGTCGCGGTCCGCCAGCACGACGCCGCCCTGGCTGCCGAGGGACTTCGAGAGGGTCGCGGTGACCACGAGGTCCGGCGCGCCGGCGAGCCCCGCCTCGGCGACCGTGCCCCGACCGCCCGGTCCCCGCACGCCGAGGCCGTGCGCGTCGTCGACCACCAGCACCGCGTCGCGCGCCCGGCACACCGCGTAGAGCGCCGCGAGCGGGGCGATGCCCCCGTCGACGCTGTCGACGCCGTCGACGACCACGAGCGCGCGGGGCTCGTCGCGGGCGGCGAGCACCCGGTCGACGGCGCCCGGGTCGGTGCAGCGGGCGACCTCGACGCGTGCCCGCGACAGGCGCGCGGCGTCCACCAGCGAGGCGTGGGCGGCGACGTCGGAGACGATGAGCGCCCCGCGCCCCGAGAGCGCGGCGACGGTCCCGAGGTTGGCGGTGTAGCCCGAGGAGAAGACGAGCGCGGCCGGGGTGCCCGTGAAGTCGGCGAGCTCGTCCTCGAGGTCGGCGTGCAGCCGCGTCGACCCCGTGACCAGGCGCGATCCCGTCGACCCGGCGCCCCAGGTGCGCAGCGCGGCGACCCCGGCCTCGACGACGCGGGGGTCGCGGGCGAGGCCGAGGTAGTCGTTGGACGCGAGGTCGACGAGCGGGTCGTCGGCCGCGCGGGGCCGGAGCGTGCGCCGCAGGCCCGCGTCCGTGCGCGCCCGCGCCGTCTCCGCCAACCAGGGCCCCAACCAGCTCACCCGCCGCAGCCTATGTGAGCGATCCTGGGGCCTATAGGCCCCAGGATCGCTCACGTGGCGGTCACCCGACGCGGGCCGCCGCCACCATCGCCTCGCCGATCCGGACGACGTCCTCGGCCGGCGTGACGTAGGGCGGCATGGCGTAGACGAGGTCGCGGAAGGGCCGCAGCCACACCCCGTGCGCCTCGGCCGCGGCCTGGGCGGCGGGCACGTCGACGGGGTGGTCGAGCTGGACGACGCCGATGCCCCCGAGGGTGCGCACGTCGCGGACGCCGGGCAGGGCGCGGGCGGGCGCGAGCACCTCGGCCAGCCCGGTGCCGATCGCCGCGACCTCGCCGGCCCAGTCGCGGCGCAGCAGCTCGTCGATGCTCGCCGCGGCGACCGTCGCGGCGAGCGGGTTGGCCATGAACGTCGGGCCGTGCATGAGCCCGCCGGCCTCGCCCGCCGAGATCGCCTCCGCCACCGCCGACGTGCACAGCGCCGCGGCCATCGTCAGGTAGCCGCCGGTGAGCGCCTTGCCCAGGCACATCACGTCCGGCGACACCCCGGCCTGCTCGGCGGCGAACAGCGTGCCGGTGCGCCCGAAGCCGGTGGCGATCTCGTCGAACACCAGCACGAGGTCGTGGGCGTCGGCGATCTCGCGCAGCGTCCGCAGGTGCCGCGGGTCGTGGAAGCGCATGCCCCCGGCGCCCTGGACGACCGGTTCGACGACGATGCCCGCGAGCTCGCCGGCGTGCGCGTCGGCCACCGCGCGCAGGTGCGCGTCGTAGGCAGGGTCGAAGGCAGCCGGTGGCCGGTCGGCGAACACCTGCTCGGGCAGGAACCCCGTCCACGCCGCGTGCATCCCGCCCTCGGGGTCGCAGACGCTCATCGCGCCGAACGTGTCGCCGTGGTAGCCCCCGCGCCAGGTCATCATCCGCGTGCGCCCCGTCCGGCCCCGCGCGCGCTGGTACTGCAGGGACATCTTCAGCGCGACCTCGATCGACACCGAGCCCGAGTCGGCGAGGAACACGTGCTGCAGGGGCTCCGGGGTGATCGCGACGAGGCGCTCGGCGAGCGCGACCGCCGGGTCGTGGGTCAGGCCTCCGAACATCACGTGGCTCATGGCGCCGGTGGCCGCGACGACGGCCTCGTCGAGCGCCGGGTGCCGGTAGCCGTGGACCGCTGCCCACCACGACGCCATCCCGTCGACCAGCTCGCGGCCGTCGTCCAGGGTGAGCCGCACCCCCCGGGCCGAGCGGACGACGAGCGGGTCGGTGCGCCCGGGCATGGGGCCGTAGGGGTGCCAGACGTGGGCGCGGTCGAGGTCGCGCAGGGAGGCGGCACGCCGGTCGGGCGTCGTCGGGGCACCGGTCATCGGCGCACCGTAGCCGTGCTCGGGGCCCTTAGGATCGGCGACGATGACCACCGCAGGCGAGAGCGCCCGCGACGCGCGGCCCGACCCGTTCTCGCGACGCCGTGAGGTCGCGGCCACGAGCGCGCGGTCGCTGCTCGTCACCGTGCTGGGCGAGATCGTCCTCCCCAGCGGGGGCCCGGTGTGGACCCAGACCGTCGTCGACGTCCTCGGGCTCGTCGGCATCGAGGAGAAGTCCGCCCGCCAGGCCCTGGCCCGCACCGCCGCCGACGGCATGCTCACCTCGGAGCGGGTGGGGCGCCGCGTGCGGTGGGACCTGACGTCGTGGGGCCGGCGGCTGCTCACCGAGGGCGCCACGCGGATCTACGCCCACGGCCGCACCCGCCCCACCTGGGACGGGCGCTGGCTGGTGCTCGTCGCCAGCGTCCCCGAGCAGCAGCGCGCGCACCGCCACCGCCTGCGCACCCGCCTGGCCTGGGCCGGCCTCGGCTCGCCGGCCGCGGGGATGTGGGTCTCCCCCGACACCGCGCGCATCGACGAGGTGCGCGAGGTCCTGGCCGAGACCGGGCCGGCCGACGCCCACGTCGTCACCGGCGAGTACCAGGGCGGCCTCACCGCCGCCGAGCTCGCCGAGCGCGCCTGGGACCTCGGCGACCTCGCGGCGCGCTACGCCGAGTTCGTCGGACGCTTCGCCGACCTCGTGCCCGCGGACGACGCCGAGGCGCTCGCCGCGCAGGTGCGCCTCGTCGACGCGTGGCGCCGGTTCCCGTTCCTCGACCCCGGGCTCCCCGACGCGCTGCTGCCCTCGCCGTGGGTCGGGCACCGCGCCACCGAGGTGTTCCACGGGCGGCACACGGCCTGGGCCGCCGGAGCGCTGCGCGCCGCGGCGGCCCTGGGCCTGTGAGCCGTGCGCGCTACTGGATCCAGATCGTCTTCGCGTTGACGAACGACTGCGGGCCGAAGCTCGCCAGCTCGCGGCCGTAGCCGGAGTTCTTCGCGCCGCCGAAGGGCACCTCGGGCGTCGACTCGGTGACCTTGTTGATGTACACCATGCCGCTCTCGACCTCGGTGGCGAAGCGCATCTTCTCGTCCTCGTCGGTGGTCCAGGCGCTGCCGCCCAGGCCGAACGGGGAGTCGTTGGCGATGCGGATCGCCTCGTCGGCATCGGCGGCGCGGAACACCAGCGCCACCGGACCGAACAGCTCCTCGTAGTACGCGCGGGCGTCCTTCGGGATGTCGGCGAGCACCGTCGGCGGGTAGTAGTTGCCGGGCCGGTCCAGGCGCTCGCCGCCGGTCAGCAGCCGCGCGCCGGACTTGATCGAGTCCTGGACCTGCTCGTCGAGGTCGGTCACACCGTTGCCCTGCGACATCGGGCCGAGGTCGGTGTTCTCGTCCATGGGGTCGCCGATGGTCAGCGCCTCCATCTTCTGCACGAGCTTCTGCGTGAAGTCGTCGGCGACGTCCTGGTGGACGATGAAGCGCTTGGCGTTGATGCAGGACTGGCCGTTGTTGAGCATGCGGCTCGACACCGCGGCGTCGACGACGGCGTCGAGGTCCTCCACGGAGGGCATGACGATGAACGGGTCGCTGCCGCCGAGCTCGAGCACGCTGGTCTTGACGTTCTGCCCGGCGCGGGCGCCGACCTCGCGGCCCGCGGGCTCGCTGCCGGTGAGCGTGACGGCGCGGACGCGGTCGTCGTCGATGATCCCCTCGATCACCGAGGAGCCGACGAGCAGCGTCTGGAACGCGCCCTCCGGGAAGCCGGCGCGGTTCAGGACGTCCTCGATGGCCATGGCCACCTGGGGGACGTTCGACGCGTGCTTGAGCAGGCCGACGTTGCCGGCCATGAGCGCGGGCGCGGCGAAGCGCAGCACCTGCCAGTACGGGAAGTTCCAGGGCATGATCGCCAGGACCGGGCCGAGCGGCTGGTAGCGCGTGAAGATCCGCGCGTTCTCCGAGGCGCCGGAGGGCTTGGGCCACTCGACGTCGGCGAGGTCCTCGGCGGCGTGGTCGGCGTACCAGCGGCACCCCAGCGAGCACTTGGCGACCTCGGCCTTGGCGGCCTTGAAGGTCTTGCCCATCTCGAGGGTCGCGAGCTCGGCGAGGCGATCGGTCTCGGCGTCGAAGATGTCGGCCGCCGCGCGCAGCCAGCCGGCGCGCTGCTCGAACGTCGTGTCCCGATAGGTCTGGAACGTGTCCCACGCCCGCTGGAGCTTCTCCTCCAGCTGCTGCTCGGTCAGGGCGTCGAACTCCTGGACGGTCTCCCCCGTGGCGGGGTTCGTCGTTGCGATGGCCATGGTGTCGTCTACCCCACGCGCCCCGCCGGGCAATCCACTTCTTGATCTTGAGCGGCAGCCGGCCGCCGCGCCGCGACCCGCTCGGCCCGGGCGACGGCCACGGCGCACACCGCGGCGGCGACCCCGGCCACGGCGAGGAACACCCAGCCGGCCCGGACCAGACCGAGCTCCTCGGGGCGGCCCGTGGTGTGGGTACCGATCACCGACACGAGCAGCGCGACACCGAGGACGGACCCCACCTGGCGCGCCGTGGTGATCAGCGACGACCCGGTGCCCCACCGCTCCGCCGGCAGCGCCGCCCCGACGACCGAGGACAGCGACGGCAGCACCAGGCCGACCCCGAGGCCGGTCAGGAGCTGGCCCGGCAGCATCCCGGCGACGTAGTCCGGCGCGACGCCGAGCCGCAGCGCCCACCACGCCGGCCCCGCCGCGAACGCCAGCCCGCCGACGGCCGCGACCGCCCCGATGCCGAAGCGCCGGGTGAGGTGGGGCGTCACCCGCGCCACGACGACCACCACCAGCGGCCCGGCCGCGAGCGCGATCCCGGCCGCCGGCGCCGACCAGCCCCACGTACCGGTCAGGTACAGGACGTTCGCGACGAGCATGCCGGCGAACCCCGTCGAGAACGCGACCATCGCCAGCGCCGCCAGCCCCACGACCGGGGTCCGGACCACGGCGAGGTCGAGCGCGGGGACCGCGTGCCGGCGCGACCGGAGCACGACCCCGGCGAGGCCGAGCACCGCCGCGGCGAGCCCGGCGACCACCGGGACCGACGCCCACCCGTCGTCGGGCGCGCGGACCAGCGCGTAGGCCAGCGCGCCGACGCCCACGACGAGCCCCACCGCGCCCAGGACGTCGGGACGGCCGGCAGCGCCCGTGGGCGCCACCCGCGGCAGGGCCCGCGAGCCCGCGACCAGCGCGACCAGCCCCACGGGCACGTTGACCAGGAAGACCCAGTGCCAGGACGCCTCCACCAGCAGGCCGCCCAGCGGGGGCCCGAGCGCGGCCGCGATCGCGCCGATCGAGGCCCAGGCACCGACCGCGTGCGCGCGGCGCTCGGCGGGGTAGGCGGCGAGCAGCAGCGACAGCGAGGTCGGCGTGACGAGCGCGGCGCCGAGGGCCTGCACCGCCCGCGCGGCCACGAGCAGGCCCACCGACGGCGCGAACGCGCAGACCGCGGACGCGACCGTGAATACCGCGAGGCCGGCGAGGAACACCCGGCGGTGTCCGACGCGGTCGGCGAGGCGCCCGGCGAGGGCCAGGAACGCCGCGAACACCACCGTGTAGCCGTTGAGGACCCACGAGATCTGCCCGAGGTCGGTGCCCGGGAAGTCGGCGCGGATGTCGGGGAACGCGATGTTGACGATGAACAGGTCGAGGCTCGCGAGGAACGCCGCGGCCGAGGTGATCAGCAGGACGGTCCGCGGCCGGGTCGCGGTCGGGGCGCTCACGTCGCCGACCGGGCCTCGTCGACCAGGCGCGCGGCCAGGTCGACCGCCGCCGACGCGCCGACCCGCCCGTCCCAGCCGCGCCGGTAGGCGGCCTGGAGGTAGAGGCCGTCGACGAGCAGCCAGAGCTCCTCGAGCAGGCGGTCGGGGTCGGCGACCCCGAGCTCGGCGACCAGCCCGGCGAGGTCCTCGCGGGTGGCGGCGAGGAACGTGTGGGCCACGCCGGCCGGACCTTCCTCAGCGCCCTCGTCAGCGTTCTCGTCGGGGAACTCGGCGAGGTAGTTGCGGAACGCGCAGCCGCGGAAGCGGGGGTGCTCGGCGGTGGCGGCGACCTCGGCGACGGTCGCGAGCAGCCGGGACCGCGCGTCGTCGCCCGCGGACGCCCGCGCCCGCTCGGTCGCGGTGGCCCGGATCTCGCGGGCCCGCCCGAGATAGGCCGCGACGAGGTCCGACTTGGTCGGGAAGTGCGAGTACAGCAGGTTCTTGCCGGTGCCGGCCTCGGTGATGATCTGGTTCATCCCGACCGCCCGGACGCCGTGCTCGTAGAACAGGCGCGACGCGGTGGTCAGGATGCGCTCCCGGGTGCCGGGTGCGGGCGTCCGTGCCACGAGGGCTCCCTCCTCGGGGACCAGGCGGTCCCGGACCGATCGGTCCGTTCGAGGACGACGGTACACCGTCGGGCGCCGGCGCGGTCAGACGCGCTGCGGCGGGGTGTCCAGACCGGGGTAGACGCGGCGCGCGTGCTCCCCCAGCAGGCCCGCGGTGAGCGTGTCGTCGAGCCCGAGCTCGCGGATCGCGGCGATGTTGCGCGCGGGGTCGGCGGCCGGGGAGTCGGTGCCGAACACCGACTTGGCGGCGACGCGGTCGAAGCCGAAGCGCTCGTAGTAGACGGGGAGCCTGCGCGGCGGGAGCCCCGCGAGGTCGAGCCACACGTTCTCGCGGGTCAGCGCCAGCGACGCCGCGGCCTCGTAGCTCCAGCCGCGCCCGCCGTGGGCGAGGACGACGACCAGCTCGGGGAAGTCGCGGAGCACGTCGTCGAGCAGCACCGGGTCGCCGTGGCGTGCGGTGGCGCCGGGGAAGTTCGACGGCCCGGTGTGCACGATCACCGGGACGCCGCGCTCCTGCGCGCGCGCGTAGGCCGGGTAGAGCTCGCGGTCGTTCGGCGCGATGCCCGCGTGCACGGGGTGGACCTTCAGCGCCACGGCACCGAGGTCGAGCTGCCGGTCCAGCTCGCGGGCCACCGGGTGGTGCACGTGCGGGTTGACGTTGGCGACGATGCGGAAGCGCTCGGCGTCGGCGTCGACCAGCGGCAGCATGTCCTCGACCGTCTGCCACCCGGTGGCCTTCGGCGAGTACTCGCAGAAGAGCAGCACGCGGTCGACGCCCGCCCCGGCGAACAGCGCCGACACCTTCTCGGGGATCGCCGCGCCGTCGCTGTCGTAGCAGGCGGCCCAGGCGTCGACCGGCCCCGCCGGCCCGATCCACTGCTCCCAGGGGACCTTGAGCCGGGCGAGGTGGGCGACGTGCACGTGGGCGTCGACGATCACGCCCGGAAGCTAGTCGAAGAGGTCGGGGTCCGTGCGCACGACCTCGTCCCACAGCGGCTGGAACGCGAACCAGCCGGCGTAGGCCGAACCGGTCTGGTCGGCGGTGAACTGCGCGTTCTCGTGGTCGATCTGCGTCGGCGTGCCGGCGGCCTCGGCGAGCAGCTGGGCCTGGCAGTTGCGCTCGGTGTTGATGAACCACCACGCGGCCTCGGCGACGGTGTCGCCGACCGAGAAGATGCCGTGGTTCTGGTGGAAGACCATCTTGCGTCCGGTCAGCCCGTCGGCGAGGGCGCGCCCGACCTCGGGGTCGAGCACGACGGCGCCGCGGCCCTCGGTGACCACGCCGTGCTGGCCGTAGAGCGTGCAGGCGTCCTGGGTGATCGGGTCGAGCGGGCGCCCGAGCGACGACCACGCCTTGCCGTACACCGAGTGCGCGTGCGCCGCGGCGACGACCTCGGGGTGGGCGTGGTGCACCGCGGAGTGGATGACGAAGCCCGCCTGGTTCACCGGCTTCGTCCCGTGCACGATCTGCCCGTCGTGGCTCACCGCGATGAGGTCCGAGACGCGGATGTGCCGGAAGCTCATGCCGAACGGGTTCACCCAGAACAGGTGCGGGTCCTCCGGGTCGCGCACGGTGATGTGGCCGGCGATCCCCTCGCCGAAGCCGAACCGGCCGAAGATGCGGAAGGCGCCCGCGAGCTGCTGCTTGCGGTGCAGCCGCTCCTCCGCGCTCGTCGCGAACGTGGGCGGCTGCGGCATCTGGATGCCCTCCTGGGAGGGCCGGAAGGCGGACATGTCGTCGGCGGGGCTGATGCTCTGCGTGGGGGCGGCCATTCCTCGACCGTGCGCCGAGCGGCGCCGCGGGGTCAAGGGGACGCGGCGGCTTGTCCCGGGTGCCGGGATGGGGCCAGGCTGGCCGGTGAGCACCCGGGAGGCGGTGTGACCACACCGGCACGGCCCTCGCTGTTCGTGGCCGTCGGCGGCGACGAGGCGTTCCTCGCCATCGCCCGCGCGCACCACGCCCGGTGCCTGGCCGACCCCGAGCTCGCCCACCCCTTCTCCGGCCCGGGCCAGCACCCGCGGCACGTCGAGCGTCTGGCGGCCTACTGGGCCGAGGTCATGGGCGGGCCCCCGCAGTTCTCGCGCGCGTGCGCCGACCAGTCCCACGTGCTCCGGCTCCACAGCGGCAACGGCGACGTCGACGACCTCGGGCGCCGCTTCCTCGCCTGCTTCCTGCTCGCGCTCGACGACGCCGGCGTGCCCGACGACCCCGAGCTGCGCGGATGCCTGCGGGCGTACATGGCGTGGGCGGTGGGCGACATGCTGGCGGTCGCGCTCCTCGAGGCCGACGACGTCCCCGACGGCGCCGCGGTGCCCCGCTGGACCTGGGACGGGCTGGCGGTCTGACCCGACCTCAGAGCCGCTTCAGAGTCGGGCGGCGACGAGATCCGCGACGGCGCGCATCCCGGCCGCGGTCGGGTGGAACGGCACCGGGCCCCCGAGCGGCGCCACGCCCAGCGCCACCCCGCCGATCCAGGGATCGGGGCTGCCGGCGCCGTGGTCGGTGCTCGCTTCGGAGGCGGCGACGAGGTCCGCGCCGGTGTCGGTGGCCGCGCCGGCGAAGACCTCGGCGAGCCCGGCGGCGACGCGGCGGCCGGCCTCGATCTGGTCGGCGGTCAGCGGCAGCGTCTGCGGGGTGGCGTGGGGGCCGAGCACGGTGAGGTAGTCGACGAGCACGACGCGCGCGGCCGGGGCGCGCCGGCGCACCTCGCCGACGACGGCCCCGAGCGAGGCCCGGACCTCCGCGAACGTCGCCGGGGGCGGGACCTCGACGGTGTAGCGCAGGCGGCGCGCGAGCGTCGCGGGCAGGCGCCGGGCCAGCGCCCCGCGCAGGGCGGCCGAGGTGAGCATGCCGAGGTAGCCCAGGTCGTTGCCGCCGATCGTCACCGTGACCAGCGCGGTGTCCGGGGTGAGCGCGTCGACCTGCGGCGGCAGCGCGCCGGTGAGGGTCGGCTGGCGCCGGTGGCGCACGTCGGCGGTGGTGGCGCCCGAGCAGGTGGCGTCGACGAGGTCGAGGCCCCGGGCGTCGGCGAGCAGGTGCGGGTAGTTCCGCGCCGAGCGCAGCGCGCCCCGGTGCACCAGCGGCGGGATGCCGGGGCCGGCGGCGAACGAGCTGCCGAGGGCCACGTAGCGCCCGGCGATCACCCCGCGGTCTGCCAGAGCCCGACCACGTTGCCCTCGGTGTCGCGGAAGTAGGCGGCGAAGCCCATGTCGCCGACGGGCTGGCGGGGCGAGAGCACCGTGCCCCCGTACGCCGCGACGTGCTCGAGGGTCTCGTCGATGTCGCCGACGTCGACGACGAGGACCGGGCTGCGCGGCTCGTCGTCGCCCCGGCGGAACATGCCGCCGTTGATGAACCCGGGCTCCTCCGGCTCCCCGGTCTCGGTGACCGGGCCGCTCATCGCGATCGTGTAGTCCATCCCCGGCATGTCCTGCAGCGTCCAGCGGAAGACCGCCCCGTAGAACGCCCGCGCGCGGTCCCCGTCGTCGAACGGGACCTCGAAGTGGACCACCCGACCGCTCATGAGCGGCTCCTCCCACCGTGGTTCGGCGTGCCCGGCGTGCCCGGCGTGCCCCGTGAACTCAGCCCAGACAGCGTGGACCGAGCAGGGCCTTCAGGTCACCCATGAGGGCGCCGGAGTTCTGGACCTTCAGCCCGTCGTCGAGACGCAGCACGTGGCTCGCCCCGTTGGCGGCCATCAGCGTCAGGTGGACCTCGCTCGGGCCCGGGTGGGCGACGAGGACCTCCTTGAGCTTGCCCACGCGCTCGGGCGTGCAGCGCGCGCTCTCGAGGACGACCTTGACCGGCGCGCCGCCCACACCCCCGGACAGGTCGGGCACGGCGAGGTCCTCCACGAACAGGCTGACGCGGTCGTCCCGCTTGTTGACCTTGCCCTTGACCAGCACGATCGCGTCCTCGGCGACGTCGATCGACACCGCGGCGTAGGTGCGCGGGAAGAACAGCACCTCGATGCCGCCGGCGAGGTCCTCGATCTGCGCCGACGCCCAGGGCTCGCCCTTCTTGTTCACCCGCCGCGTGACGGTGGCGAGGATGCCGCCGACGGTGACCGTGGTGCCCTCGGCCACGTCGCCCTCGAGGATCTTGGTGATCGCGGTGTCGGCGCGGCTGGCGAGCACCTGCTCGAGGCCGTTGAGCGGGTGGCCCGAGACGTAGAGGCCGAGCATCTCGCGCTCGAGGGCGAGCCGGTGCTTGGGCTCCCACTCCCCCTCGGGCACCTTGACGTCGAACATTCCCGTGGTGTCGGCGGCCCCGACGTCGGCGTCGTCGAAGCTGCCGAAGAGGTCGAACTGGCCGTCGGCCTCGGCCTTCTTCGTGGTCATCACCGCGTCGACGGCCTCGGCGTGCACCAGCGCCAGGCCCTTGCGGGGGTGGCCCAGCGAGTCGAACGCGCCGGCCTTGATCAGCGACTCGACCGTCTTCTTGTTGCAGACCTGCTGCGGGACCTTGCGCAGGAAGTCGGAGAAGTCGGAGAAGTTGCCCTTCTCGCGCCGCGCCTCGACGATCGCGTCGACGACGTTGGTGCCGACGTTGCGGATGGCGCCGAGGCCGAAGCGGATGTCGTGCCCGACCGGGGCGAAGTCGCGCACCGAGTCGTTGACGTCGGGCGGCAGCACCGTGATGCCGATCTTGCGGCACTCGGCGAGGTAGATCGCCGCCTTGTCCTTGTCGTCGCGCACGCTCGTGAGCAGCGCGGCCATGTACTCGGCGGGGTAGTTGGCCTTGAGGTACGCCGTCCAGTACGAGACGAGCCCGTAGCCCGCGGTGTGCGCGCGGTTGAAGGCGTAGTCGGAGAACGGGACGAGGATGTCCCACAGGGTCTTGATGGAGTCCTGCGAGTAGCCGTTGGCCTTCATGCCCTCGGAGAAGGGCACGAACTCCTTGTCGAGGATCTCGCGCTTCTTCTTGCCCATCGCGCGGCGCAGCAGGTCGGCGGTGCCCAGCGAGTAGCCCGCGAGCTGCTGGGCGATCGCCATGACCTGCTCCTGGTAGACGATCAGACCGAACGTCTCGCCCAGGATCTCCGAGAGCGGCTCCGCCAGCTCCGGGTGGATGTGCTTGATCTCCTGCCGGCCGTTCTTGCGGTCGGCGTAGTCGTTGTGGGCGTTGGCGCCCATGGGGCCGGGCCGGTAGAGCGCGAGGACGGCCGAGATGTCCTCGAACGTCGTGGGCACCATGCGACGCAGCAGGTCGCGCATGGGACCGCCGTCGAGCTGGAACACGCCCAGGGTGTCTCCGCGGGCCAGCAGCTCGTAGGCCGCGGTGTCGTCGAGCCCGAGGTTGTCGATGTCGAGCGGCGGCTTGCCGTTGAGGACGATGTTGGCCAGCGCGTCGTCGATGACCGTGAGGTTGCGCAGGCCCAGGAAGTCCATCTTCAGCAGCCCGAGCGTCTCGCAGACGCCCATGTCGAACTGCGTGATGATCGCGCCGTCGGCGTCGCGGCGCTGGATCGGGATGACGTCGATGAGCGGGGTGCTCGACATGATCACGCCGGCGGCGTGGACGCCCCACTGGCGCTTGAGGCCCTCGAGGTCGCGCGCGGTGTCGACGATCTCCTTGACCTGCGGGTCGACCTCGTAGAGCGCGCGGACCTCGGTGGCCTCGGAGTAGCGCTTGTGGCCGGGGTCGAAGATGCCCGAGAGCGGGATGTCCTTGCCCATGACCGCGGGCGGCATGGCCTTGGTGATGCGGTCGGCGACGGCGTAGCCGGGCTGGCCGTAGAGCACGCGCGCCGAGTCCTTGATCGCGGCCTTCGCCTTGATCGTGGAGTAGGTGATGATCTGGGCGATGCGGTCCTCGCCGTACTTCTCGGTGACGTATCGGATCATCTCGCCGCGCCGGCGCTCGTCGAAGTCGAGGTCGATGTCGGGCATCGACTTGCGCTCGGGGTTGAGGAACCGCTCGAAGATCAGGTTGTGCTTCACCGGGTCGAGCTCGGTGATGCCCAGCGCGTAGGCGATGAGGCAGCCGGCGGCGCTGCCGCGGCCCGGGCCGACGCGGATGCCGACCGACTTGGCGTGCTGCACGAGGTCGGCCGTGACGAGGAAGTAGCCGGGGTAGCCCTTCTGGCAGATGACGTCGATCTCGTACGCGGCCTGCTTGCGGTGGCTGTCGGGGATCTGACCGTTGAACCGCGTGTGGAGGCCGCGCTCGACCTCCTTGACCAGCCAGCTCGACTCGGTCTCGCCCTCGGGGACCGGGGCGACCGGCATGAGGTCGCGGCCCTCCTCGAACTCGACGTGCACCCGCTCGGCGACCGCGAGGGTGTTGTCGCAGGCCTCGGGGAAGATCCCGTCCCACTGCTGGCGCATCTCCTGCGCGCTCTTGAGGTAGAAGTCCTGCGCGTCGAACCGGAAGCGGTTCGGGTCGTTCATCGTCTTGCCGGTCTGGACGCAGAGCAGCACCTCGTGCGGCTTGGCGTCCTTGGCGTACGTGTAGTGCAGGTCGTTGGTGGCCAGGCCCGGCAGGTCGAGCTTCTTCTTGAGGTCGTGGAGGTCGTCCCGGACCCGGCGCTCGATCTCGATGCCGTGGTCCATCAGCTCGCAGAAGAAGTTGTCCTCGCCGAAGATGTCGCGGTAGTCGCTCGCGGCCTGGCAGGCGCCGTCGAAATCGCCGCGCTGCAGCAGGCGCTGGACCTCGCCCGACGGGCACCCGGTGGTCGCGATGATGCCCTTGCCGTAGGTCTCGAGCAGCTCGCGGTCCATGCGGGGCTTGTAGTAGTAGCCCTCGAGGCTGGCGAGGCTGGAGAGCCGGAAGAGGTTGTGCATCCCCTCCGTGTTCTCGGCCAGCAGCGTCATGTGGGTGTACATCTCGCCCGGGTTGTCGTCCGAGACGACCTGCCCGCCCAGCGTGGCCCGCTTGCGCTCGTGACGGCTGCCGGGCGCGAGGTAGCCCTCCATGCCGATGATCGGCTTGACCCCGTGGGCCTGCGACTTCTTCCAGAACTCGTAGGCGCCGAAGGTGTTGCCGTGGTCGGTCATCGCCAGGGCCGGCATGCCCATGCGCGCGGCCTCGGCGAACAGGTCGTCCAGCCGCGCGGCACCGTCGAGCATCGAGAACTCGGTGTGCGTGTGGAGGTGGACGAACGAGTCGCCGGTCACGTCGTGGGACCACCCTTCCAGGGCCGGGATCGGGTGCCGCCGACCGTGCCCGGCGTGCGGGCGGCGGTCGGTGGAGGTGGCCCCAGCGTAAACGCGCCCCCCGACAGCGCGGCCCCTCCCCGAGGCTCGCGACTGTCGTCGCTGCTCACCTCCGCGGGCCCGGCGTGTCGCCCGGATCCGGGCGGGTCCCACCCGCCCCAGGCGCCCCATCGACGTCGTCGTGGCGGCCTCCGCGTGCCAGCGTGGGGGCCACGCTGGCGTTGGGTGCGCGGAAATCCGCCTCGATCAAGGACGGGGCGCGGGGAGCTGGGCGCGAGGGGCACGGTGCGCAGGATCGACAGGCTCAGAGCCTGCGCACCGTGCCCTCGCGCCGCCGTCAGCGTTCCGCCGTCGCGTCGAGGCCCTCGAGCCACCGGTCACCGCCCGCTCCCCCGACGACCAGGACGGCGGCGAGCAGCCAGATCCGCGCGACCAGCACGTCGTCGGGGATCCGGAACAGGGTCCCCCGCAGCGCCTCCCGCGCCGCGGGCCCGAGCACCCGGGCAGCGTCGTCGACCGCGGGCCCCGCCTCGCCGAGGACCTCCGCGACCCAGGCGGTCGCCCGTTCCGCGAGGTCGGCCTGCGGGAACCGCCGCCGTGCCTTCGCGAGCCACGAGCCGACGAAGAGGTTGACGTAGAACTGCTCGCCGCGGGCGACGAGGGCGCGCGCGACCTCGGGGTCCTGCTGCACCACGGTCGCCCTCAGCGCCGCGCGGACGCCGTCGTCGAGCAGGTCGAGCCGATCGGGCCGGTCGTCGCCCCCGTCGTCCCAGGCGTCGTCCTCGTCGTCCCACCCGTCGTCGAGCTCGTCCTCGTCGTCGTCGAACGCGTGCGGGAACTGCTCGAGCAGCTCGCAGTCGCTCAGCAACGGCGCCGTGACCCGCTCGACCGCCGCGCCGAGGGGCCGCGCACCCCGCGGCGGCCGCGTCACGCCCGACCCCGCTCGTCGCCGGCGCCGCGCCTCGACCTTCGCCGCCCGCCGCCGACCGTCGTGCCTGCGCCTGCCCATGGCTCCTCCTCGGGGTCGTCCCGCGGCGGAGCATGCGCCGGACCCCCGACAACGCCGGGGCACGAAGATCAGCAGCACCGGAGGCGGATGCCGCACTCGTGATCTTTCGAAGATCAACAGGGCGAAAAGCACCCGCGGCGGGCCCCGCACGGTGCCTTTCGGCCTGCTGATCTCCGCGCGAGCCCCTACAGCAGCCCGGCCCCCACCAGCGCCGCGCGCACGACCTCGCGCTCGTGCTCGTCGGCCTCCAGCAGCGGCAGGCGCAGGCCGCCGACGGGGCGACCGAGCAGGTCGAGGGCGGCCTTGACCGGGATCGGGTTGGTGGTGACCCCGAGGGCGTCGAACACCGGCTTGAGCGACGCCTCGATCTCGGCACGCTGGTCGGGCTCGTCCACCATGCGCCGCATGTGCGGGCCGACGACGTGGCTCGCGACGAGGATGCCGCCGCAGCCGCCCATCTCGAGCACCGAGCCGAACAGGTCGTCGTTGCCGGCGTAGATCCCGAGGCCGTCGACGGGCGCGAGGTTGGCGTTGTTGGCCTGCTTGACGTAGTCGATCCGGTCGATCTGGGCGAGCTCGGCGAGCAGGTCGTTGGGGAGGTCCACCACGCACCGCGAGGGGATGTTGTAGAGCACCACGGGCTTGTCGGTGGCCCGCGCGACCTCGCCGAAGTGCGCGAGCATCCCGCGCCGGTTCGGCTTGTTGTAGTAGGGCGTCACCGAGAGGATCCCGTCGACGTCCAGGGCGGTCGCCCGCTCGGTCATCTCGCAGGCGTGCCGGGTGTCGTTGGAGCCGGTGGACGCGACGACGGTGGCGCCCGCCGGCCGGTGCTGCACGGCCAGCTCGACGAGGCGCAGGTGCTCCTCGGTCGACAGCGTCGACGCCTCGCCCGTCGTCCCGCACACCACGAGCCCGTCGGAGCCGTTCGCGTACAGGTGGGCCATGAGGTCGACGAAGGCCTGCTCGTCGACCGCACCGTCGGGGGCGAACGGGGTCACGATGGCGGTGAGGACGGCGCCGAGGCTCATGACCTCAGGTTGCCCCACCGGCGCGGGCGCGGTCTACGCCGGGTCCGGCCCGTCGACGTTGATCGTGGGCGGGCCCTGGCCGGCGCGTCCGATGACCGCGGTGGAGCGCTCGCCGGTGGGGTTGGACTCGCGGTGCACGGTGTGCGGCGGGACGCGCAGGAAGTCGCCCGGTCCGGCCTCGACGGCGTCGTCGCCGCCGGGGCCGAACTCCAGGCGCATCGCCCCGCGGACCACGTAGAGGCTGGTCTCGTGGTCGCCGTGGTGGTGCCAGCCCGACGAGGCGCCGGGCTCGGTGTGCACCAGACCCGCCCACAGCGCGTCGGTGGAGAACGCGACCTGCCGCTGCATCCCGGGCGTCGGGTCGCCCTCGGCCAGCTCGGGACCGCGGAAGACCTCGACGGGTTCGCTGCTCACGCCCGAGAGTGTGAGCGCTTTCCCGTGCCGTGGCACGGGAAAGCGCTCACGAGGTCGTCAGACCAAACCGAGCTTCTGCACCGCCTCGCGCTCCTCGGCGAGCTCGTTGACCGAGGCGTCGATGCGCTCGCGGGAGAAGTCGCTGATCTCCAGGCCCTGGACGATCTCGAACTTGCCGTTCGACGCCGTGACCGGGAAGGACGAGACCAGGCCCTCGGGGACGCCGTAGGAGCCGTCGGAGACGATCGCCGCCGAGGTCCAGTCGTTCTCGCGGGTGCCGTTGACCCAGGTGTGGACGTGGTCGATCGCGGCGGCGGCGGCCGACGCGGCGGACGACGCCCCGCGGACGTCGATGATCTCGGCGCCGCGCTTGGCCACGCGCGGGATGAACTCGTCGGTCAGCCAGCTCTGGTCGACCTCGCCGCCGATCTGCTTGCCGTCGATCTCGGCGTAGGTCACGTCGGGGTACTGGGTGGCCGAGTGGTTGCCCCAGATCGTCATCTTCGAGACCGAGCCGACCCGCACGCCGTACTTGGTCGCCAGCTGGCCGACGGCGCGGTTGTGGTCCAGGCGCGTCATCGCGGTGAAGCGGTCGCCCGGGACGTCGGAGTTCGAGCGCGCGATCAGCGCGTTGGTGTTCGCCGGGTTGCCGACGACCAGCACGCGGACGTCGTCGGCGGCACCGTTGAGGGCCTGGCCCTGCGGCTTGAAGATCCCGCCGTTGGCCTCGAGCAGGTCGGCGCGCTCCATGCCCTTGCTGCGCGGCTTGGCCCCGACGAGCAGCGCGACGTTGGTGCCGTCGAACGCCTGGTTCGCGTCGTCGAAGACGTCGATGCCGTCGAGCAGCTCGAACGCGCTGTCGTTGAGCTCGAGCGCGGTGCCCTCGGCGGCCTTGACCGCGTCCGGGATCTCGAGCAGCCGCAGCCGCACCGGCACCCCCTCACCGAGCAGATCGCCGGCCGCGATGCGGAAGAGCAGCGCGTAGCCGATCTGTCCGGCCGCGCCGGTGACGGTGACGTTGACGGGGGTGGGTGCCATCGGTGCTCCTGGTTCTCTCGGGACGGGGGGCCTCGCGACGGGGCAGCCTCGCACGTCACCGGGGTGCGTGCGCAGGCAGCCCGCCTCAGCGGTTCGGGGGTCTGTCCTCCGGGTCGCCGACGACCATCTGGCCCCGCCGCTGCGCGAGGTAGCGGAAGGTCAGGCCCAGCGACACGAAGATGCGGTTGCGGTTGCCCAGCAGCGAGAAGACGTGCACGAACATCCAGATCAGCCAGGCGAGGACACCGACGAGCTTGGGGCCGTGGGCGATGTCGGCGATGGCCGAGCCGCGCCCGATCGTCGCCATCGTGCCCTTGTCCTTGTACTTGAACCGCTCGGTCGGCTCCCCCGCGACGAGCCGGGCGATGGTGCGCCCGGCGTGCTGGCCGGTCTGCAGGGCGGGCTGCGCGAGCTGGGGCAGCGGGTCGTCCTCGATGAGCCCGACGTCGCCCGCGGCGAGGATCTCGGGGTGCTCGGGCACGCGCAGGTCGCCGCCGACGAGGATGCGCCCGCCCCGGCCCTGCCGCAGGCCCCAGTCGCCGATCTCGGCGTGGGCCGCGACGCCGGTGGCCCAGATGGTCATCTGCGCCTCGAGCTCGGTGCCGTCGGCGAGCACGACGCACTCGGGCCGGACCTCCTTGACCGCGGTCTCGAGGCGCAGCTCGACGCCACGCGCGCGCAGCTGCTCGGCGGCGTAGTCCCGCAGCTTCTTCGCGAACGGCGGGAGCAGCGTGTCCGTCATCTCGACGAGCACGACGTGGACCTCGGACGGGTCGAGCTCGGGGTAGCGGTCGGGCAGCACGGTGTTGCGCAGCTCGGCCAGCGTGCCGGCCATCTCGACGCCGGTGGCGCCGCCGCCGACCACCACCACGGACGCGCCGCGGCGCTCGCCAGTGGCCGCGATCCGCTCGAGGTAGCCGGTCATGCGGTCGCGCACGGCCAGCGCCTCGGCGCGGGTGTAGATCGGGTAGGCGTTCTCGGCCGCGCCGGGCACGCCGAAGTAGTTGGTGGTGACGCCGTTGGCGATCACCAGGTAGTCGTAGTGCAGGTCGGGCCCGACGTCGAGGGAGATCGTCCGCGTCTCCGGGTCGACCTTCTGCACGGCGCCCTTGCGGAACGACGCGCCGGTGTGGGCGGCGAAGCCGCGGGCGCCGTAGGTGATGTCGCCGGGGTTCAGCGCGCCCGTGGCCACCTGGTAGAGCAGCGGCTGGAAGGTGCTGTAGCTGTGGCGGTCGACCAGCGTGGTGCGCACCGGCGCCCGGCGCAGCGTGCGGACGGCGGCGAGGCCGGCGAACCCGGCCCCGAGCACGACGACGTGGGGCCGCGGGTCGGCGTCCGTGCTCGACGTCCCCGAGGCCGCGCCCCGGGATGACGGAACGGCGCTCATGGCAGCCGCACTCCTCTCGCGTGGGCCCGCGGGCACCGGCCGGGACGCCGTCGTCCCTGCTCCGGAGCCCGGCGGGCGGGTCCTCCTGGGCCTACCCCCCACGGTCCTCCCGCACGCCGCCGGAGTGGGGCCGACGACGACGCGTCACCTGTCGGGACACTCACAGGCACTCACTGCGGCGGCACCGGACCGTCGTCGGGGACCGGCCCGACGGTCTCCGGCGGGTCGCGGCCGTCGTCGGTCTGGTCCGGCAGCAGCGGCGACACCGCCAGCGCACCGACCCGCGCCCCGGCCGGGGCCACCTCGACCGCGCGCACCTCCGGACGGTCGCGCAGCGGGGCGAGCGCGGCCGGATCCGCCTCGACGACGAGGGCGACGACGCAGGCGCAGCCGGCCGCCAGCCGGGCCGACTCCGTGGTGGCCACCGCCGCCGCGCGCCCCTGGGCCGCGCGCGCCTGCTCGCCGGCGCGGTTGGTCGCCTGGGTCTCGGCCAGGCGCAGCGCCGCGACGGGGTCGACGGTGCCGGTGTCGTCGAGCGAGACCCGCCGCAGCGCGGTCTGCACCCGCGGGAGCGGGACCCGGAACACCGCCTCCCGCGCCGTCGCCCCCGACCCCGCGAGCGCGGCCGCGGCGCCGGCGCCGTCCTGCTCGACGGCGAACTGCACGAGCGCGGGACGCGGACCCGCCGGCCCGGGCGGCACGACCGCGGCCCGCGCCAGGTAGCCGGCGACCGTCTCGCCCGCGACCGGCCCGAGCCGCGTCGTGTCGGTGCTGCCCGACCCCTCCCCCGGCGCGCTCGACGACCCGGCGACCCACGCCGTCAGCAGCCCCACGACGAGCACGACGGCCAGCACGACGGCCGCGGTCGGCCAGCGCGGACGAGGCCCGTCCTCGTCGTCCTCGTCGGGCTCCGCGGGCGGGGTCAGCTCGCCGCCCGGAGGCTCTCGAGGGCGGTGGCGAGGTCGTGCGGCGGCTCGCTGGTGTACTCCACCCATCGGCCGTCGGCGGGGTGGTGGAAGCCCAGGCGGTGGGCGTGCAGCCACTGCCGCGTGAGCCCGAGGCTCTTGGCGAGCACCGGGTCGGCGCCGTAGGTGATGTCGCCGACGCAGGGGTGGCGCACCGCGGAGAAGTGCACGCGGATCTGGTGGGTCCGGCCCGTCTCCAGCTCGACCTCCAGCAGCGACGCGGACCGGAACGCCTCGAGCGTGCGGTAGTGCGTGACGCTCGGGCGTCCGTCCCGCATCACCGCGAACTTCCAGTCCTGCCTGGGGTGACGGTCGATGGGCGCGTCGATCGTGCCCTCGCTGGGGTCGGGGTGGCCCTGGACCACCGCGAGGTAGATCTTGCCGACGGTGCGCTCCTTGAACGCCGCCTTGAGCACCGAGTAGGCCCGCTCGGACTTGGCCACCACCATCACCCCGGTGGTGCCCGCGTCGAGGCGGTGCACGATGCCCTGGCGCTCGGCGGCGCCGCTCGTCGCGATGCGGATGCCCAGCGCCGCGAGCCCCGCGACGACCGTCGGCCCCGACCAGCCGGGGCTCGGGTGCACGGCGACCCCGACGGGCTTGTCGACGACGACGATCTCCTCGTCCTCGTGCAGCACCACCAGGCCCTCGACGGCCTCCGCGGTGACGACCTGCGTCGCCTCGGCGGGTTCGGGCAGCTCCACCTCGAGCCACGCACCCGCGACGAGTCGGTCGGACTTGCCGGCCTCGACCCCGTCGACGCGCACGGAACCGCCGGCGGCGAGCTCGGCGACGACGGTGCGCGAGAGGCCCAGCATCCGCGAGAGCCCGGCGTCGAGCCGCATCCCGTCCAGGCCGTCGGGCACGGGCAGCGTCCGCAGGCTCATGCGCGCGCGTCCGGGGTGCGGACGCCGTCGAGGTCGCGGCCGAGCAGCGCGAGCAGCACGAGGACGGCGCCGCCGACGGTGATCGCGGAGTCGGCCACGTTGAACACCGGGAACCAGCCCACCGACACGAAGTCGACGACGTGGCCCTGCAGCGGGCCCGGGTCCCGGAAGAAGCGGTCGACGAGGTTGCCCAGCGCCCCGCCGAGCACCAGCCCGAGCGCCAGCGCCCAGCCCCGGGACCGCAGCCGCCGCGCGAAGCGGACGATGCCGACGACCACCGCGAGCGCCACCAGCGTCAGCACCCACGTCATGCCCGTGGCCAGCGAGAACGCGGCGCCGGGGTTGCGGACGAGGGTGAACGAGACGAGGTCGCCCACCAGCGGCACGCGCTCGCCGTCGCGCAGCCAGGACACCATGACGATCTTGGTGAGCAGGTCGAGGGCGATCACGGTGGCCGCGATCGCGGCGAGCATGCCCAGCCGCTTCGGCGGCGGCTCCGGGGCCCGCTCCCCGGGGTCGGGGAGGCTGTCCGGCCCGCTGTCCGGGTCGGTGTGTGCGCTGCTCACCGGTTCATCGTCCCAGCCCCGCTCCCCTCGTCCGCCGCCCCGCCCGCGCGCCCCGGTGTCCCGGCGCCGGGGTCGCGGTCGTCGCCGGTGTCGGAGCCGGTCTCGGAGCCGGCCTCGGAGCCGGCCTCGGAGCCGGTGTGGGAGCGCGTGCCGGTGGGCGGTGTCGGGCGCGCCGGGGGCCGTCCCGGCGGGGGCGACGCCGGGAGTGCCGGGCCGGGACGGCCGTCCCCGCGGGGGGCCGCGGGACCGGGCAGGCCACGCCCCGGCGACCGGCCGCCGCGCAGCGAGGGCGTGCCGCCGGTGTCGCCGTGCCAGCGTGCGAGCCGCCCGGAGCGGTCGACCGAGCGCAGCCGCTCCTCGGCGGCGGCGCGGGCGGTCTCGGTGCTGACGACGAGGAGCTGGTCGCCCTCCTGGAGCCGGCTCGCGCCCTGCGGGGTGAAGCTCGTCCCGCCGCGGACGACGAGGCTGAGCCCGGAGCCCTCGGGCAGGCGCAGCTCGCGGACGTAGACGCCGTGCATCCGCGAGCCCTCGGGGACGGTCATCTGCAGCAGGTCGGCGCGCAGGCTCTCCAGCGGGGCGGCGTCGACCTCGATCTCCTCGACGCGCGAGTCGCCCGCGAGCCCGAGGGTGCGCGCCACGAACGGCAGCGTCGTGCCCTGCACCAGCACCAGCACCACCACGAGCACGAACACCGCGTCGACCAGCGCCTGCGCGCCCGGGACGCCCTCGGTGAGCGGGATGAGGGCGAGCACGATGGGCACGGCGCCGCGCAGCCCGGCCCAGGACAGGAACACCTGCTCGCGCCAGGGCACGCGGAACCCGATCGCCGCCGCGACGACCGAGAGCGGGCGCGCCGCGAACACCAGCACCGCGCCCGCGATGAGCCCGGGCACGAGCGCGCCGGCGAAGCGTTCCGGGGAGACGAAGAGCCCGAGCAGCACGAACAGCCCGATCTGGGCCAGCCAGCCGAGGCCCTCGGCGAACGAGCGGGTGCCCTCGCGGTGGGGCAGGGTCGAGTTGCCCAGCACGAGCGCGGCGACGTAGGTCGCGAGCAGGCCGGACGCGTGGGCCGACTGGGCCGCGGCGTAGGCGACGATGCAGACGGCGAGGGTGGCGAGCGGGTAGAGCCCGGTCGCGGGCAGCGCCGCCCGGCGCAGACCCAGCGCGCCGAGGCGCCCCAGGACGGCACCGATCACGCCGCCGGCGACGAGCTCGTAGACCACGAGCAACGGGTCGAGCCAGCTCAGCGCCGCCGTGGACGACAGCAGGACCACGGCGAGGAAGCACGGCGCGTCGTTGAGCCCCGACTCGAGCTCGAGCGAGCCGACCAGGCGCCCGCCGAGGCCCAGGTTGCGGAGCACGCTGAACACCGCGGCCGCGTCGGTCGAGGACAGCACCGCACCCCAGAGGAACGCGAGCCGCAGGTCGAGCCCGAGCAGCGCCCACAGCGCGAACCCGGTGACGCCGATGCTCACCGCCACCGCCAGGGTCGACAGCGCGATGCCGAGCCCGAGGGCCGGGCGGACCGTGCTCCAGCGGGTGGAGAGCCCGCCGTCGGCCAGGATCAGCACGAGTGCGGCCAGGCCGAGCGCCTGCGTGAGCGCGGCGTCGTCGAACCGGATGCCCAGGCCCGCCTCACCGAGCGCCACCCCGATCCCGAGGTAGATCAGCAGCGAGGGCAGCCCGACCCGGGTGGACACGCGCACCGCGATGACGGCGACGAGCACCACGCCCGCCCCGGCACCGAGCACGAGGGGCAGGCGGTCCACGCGTCGCACCCCCTACAGCTCACGAAGGGGATGACCCTAGCGACCACCGGAACCCCGCGAGGCCGCGGATCTCCTGCCGGTGAGGTGGTTCACGGTCGGGCCGCGCGGTGCGGCCCCGGGCTCAGCGCCGGCTGTCGGCGCTGCGGGGACCGGTCAGCGCCGCGACCGGCGTGCACCACGAGCAGCCCGTGAACCCCAGCTCGACGGCCTCCGACGCCGGGAGCGGGATGACCTCGCGCCCGTAGAGGTAGCTGCAGCGCCCGAGGTGGAACAGCGGCTCCTCGTCGATGACCAGCACCTCGTCGTCGAGGCCGGCGAGGGCCTGCAGCGCGGTGTCGTCGGTGGTCTCCTCCTCCGGCTGCGACGCCGGGGGCGGGGGCGGCGGGGCACCCGCGGGAGCACCGGCCGGCCCGCCGGGAGGTGGTCCGCCGGGGGCGCCGCCGGGCGGGGGTCCACCCGCCGGTCGACCGGGGGGCGGGCCCTGCGGGGCCTGCTGGCCCTGACCTGCGGCAGCCGCTGCGGCCGCGCCGTCGCCGTCGGCCTCGCCCGAGACCTGGCGCATGCGGGCGAGGTCGCCCATGTCGAGCCGGGTGGTGGCCGCGTCGTCGCCGCCGGGAGCGCCCCCCGGGGCACCACGGGGCGGCCCGGAGGACGCGCCCGACGCGGCGGGGCGGGCTCCGGCACCGCCGAGGCGGGCCTCGGCCGGCGTGCCGGGCAGCGGGAGCATCCCGAGCAGCCGTGCACCACGCGGGGCGCCGGCGACGCGGGAGGGTTCGTCGGTCAGACGGGACGCGGGGGTGGTCCAGCGCGACCCCGCCGACGGTCCGGTCGGCCCGGTCGATCCGGGCGACCCGTTCGCACCGCTCGACCCACCGGGGCCGCCCGTGGCGGCGGCGGCGAGACCGGCCGCTCCGGCCCCGGCGGCCGCCGCGGCTCCTGCTCCTGCGCGTCCGGAACCGGGTCCGTCCTGCTCCCCGGGCCGCTGACCCGGGCCGCCCGGACCACCGGGCCCACCCGGACCGGCCGGCGGGCGTCCGGGAGGCGGCCCGCCGGGGCCACCCGCCGGGGCGCCCGAGGGCGGCCCGCCCGGACCCGCTGCCGGTCCTGCGCCCGGGCCTGATGTCGAGCCCGCGGTCGGTCCTGCCGTCGTGGCCTCCGGGGAGCCCTGCCCCGGGCCCGAGGAGTGGGCACCCGGGGCGAACCCGGAAGGCGACGACGAGAGCGACGACGGGCCGGACGGCGGACCGGCCGGGGACCCGGACGGCGGGCCGGGCTGCGAACCGGGCGACGACGGCGGTGCCGTCATCGGCCCCGAGGGTGCCGCGGTGGGCGCCGACGAGGAGTCGGCGGCCGACTGGCGACGGCCCTCCCGCTCACGCCGGCGTCGGCGGACGACGTCGGCGATGAGCAGGGCGGCGGCCAGCACGCTGGCGATCACCGAGCCCCAGGCCCAGGTGGCCACCGAGGTGACCACCGCGACCACGAGGAGCCCGAAGGCCACCAGCACGCAGAGCAGGACGAGGAGCAGCACGATCGGACCCCTGTCTCAGGGCCACGAGCCCGGACCGCCCCCGCGGGGACGGCCGGGCCGCGCGGCGTCCGTCAGCTGCCGGCTTCGGCGCGCGAGCCGTAGCCGCTGGTCGCGTAGCCACCACCGCTGCCGTTGCGCCCGTTGTCCGACGGCGCGGCCGAGCCACGGCCCTCGAGGTCGCGGAGCTGCGACTCGAGGTACGTCTTCAGCCGGGTGCGGTACTCGCGCTCGAAGGTGCGCAGCTCGTCGATCTTCTTCTCGAGCCCGCCCTTCTGCTGCTCGATGAGGCTGATCGTCTCGTTGTGCTTGCGCTGGGCGTCGCGCTCGAGGGTGGAGGCCTTGTCACGGGCCTGCCGCTCGAGGGTCTCGGCGCGCGTCCGCGCGTCGTTCAGCATCGTCTCGGCGCGCGTGCGGGCCTCGTTGACCATGCTGTCGGACTTGGTGCGCGCCTCGGAGAGCAGCTGCTCGGACTTGGTGCGCGCGTCCGTCAGCATGCCGTCGGCCTCGGACTTGGCCTCGGCGGTGAGCCGGTCGGCCATCTCCTGCGCGAGGCCGAGGACCTTCGCGGCCTGCACGTGGTGGTCGCCGCCGTTGGCGCCGCCACCCTGGCCCTGCTCGGAGACCCCGAACGGCGGCGGCACGACGGCCTGCTGCGTCTGGGTCATCTGCGGCTGGGGCTGCTGCGGCGGCATCGGCTGCTGCACGGTGCGCGGGGCGTCCTCGACGGGCCGGCTCGGCGGCGGCGCCGAGACCTGCGTCGCGGGGCCGGAGCCCTGACTCTGCGCGGCAGCCTTGCTGCGCGCGTCGTCGAGGTCGGCGTGCGCCGTCGAGAGCTGCTGCTCGAGCTGCTCGACCTGCTCGCGGAGGTCGTTGTTCTCCTCCAGCAGGCGACCGAGCTCGGCTTCGACGAGGTCGAGGAACGCGTCGACCTCGTCCTCGTTGTAGCCCCTCTTACCGATCGGCGGCTTGCTGAACGCGACGTTGTGAACGTCGGCAGGGGTCAGCGGCATCGGATCTCCTCAAGCACTCCTCGGCTGCGGAACCCCAGGTACCTCGGGCTCTTCGAGCTCCGCCACCCGCAGAGTACGACCTCTGCGAGCGACAGAACCATAATGGACGGGTCCAGTGACGCGCTCCCCTCGACGCCCGAATGGTGACGCAGCGCCACATCCGGGCCTCGGGAAACCCACAGACCTACCGACCGTCGAGCCACACGGCGATCCGCCGGACGGGTCGTGACGGTCCGTGTCGCTCTACGTGCGGTGACAGGAGGGGATCCGGGGCTCGCCGGACCCTCGACACGCGCCACGGCACGTTCGGCGCACGGGGAGGGCCATCCGGCGCGCCGCAGCACGCATCGCCCGATCGGCCGCGTGGCGGAGCGTCGACGGGCCTTCTCGGACACCCCGCGTCCTCGCCCTCGTCCGAGCGAGCGCGCTGCGACACCCGGACGCCGGGCCACCACCGTACGGCCGTCCGGGACGCGCGTCAGGAGGTCTGGGCGAAGTTCTTCTCGGCCAGCTTCCGCCGGTCGTCGGCAGAGACCTCGACGTTCGGCGGTGAGAGCAGGAACACGCGGTTCGTGACCTTCTCGATGGAGCCGCGCAGGGCGAAGGCGAGCCCGGCGGCGAAGTCGACGAGGCGCTTGGCCCCCACGTCGTCCATCTCGGTCAAGTTCATGATCACCGGAATGCCGTCGCGGTAGCGCTCGCCGATCAGCCGCGCCTCGTTGTAGCTCTTCGGCTGCAGCGAGGTGATCTCGGCCGGCGCGCTCACCGGGTCGGGCTCGGGCGCGGCCTTCGGGGCGGTGGCGGGCGCGGCCGGGGCCGCGGTCGGCAGCGAGGACACCGAGGGGGCGGACGAGCCCGTGGACCCGCCAGCGCCCGACCCCGAGGACGCCGTGCTCGACAGCGACGGCGGCGTGCGCGGGGTGGTCGGGCGCACGGAGGTGTGGCTCGGCCCGGTGTTGGCCGCCCAGCTGCGGCCGCGGCCGGCGCGCGGCACGGTCTCGGTGGCGGGCTCGTCGTCGCGGCGGATCTCGGTGACCTCCGGGTCGCGCGGGCGCGGCGTGCGCCGGTCCCGGGGATCGTCGTAACGGTCGTGGCGGTCGCCACGGTCGTCGGTGCGCTCGTCGCTGCCGTACCGGCCACGCCGCTCGTCGGCGTCCCGCGTGTCGCGGGAGTCCCGGGCCGCCTCGTAGCGGTCCTGGCGACCCTCGTAGCGGCTCTCGTACCGGTCGTCGTACCGGTCGTAGCGGTAGCGGTCCGAGGAGTGCCGGTCGGCCGGGTGCCGGTCGCGCGCCTCGTAACGGTCGTCGTACCCGTCGTAGGAGTCCAGTTCGTCGGCCGGGACCATGCCGAAGTACGCCTTCACCCGGTGCAGAGTGGTCATGGCCTTCTCCCTGTCCGACGGTGGACCTCCGCACCATGCGGCACGTGAGTCACATCCGTGTCGTTCACTCACACGGAAGGTAGCCACCGCCGGCCCAGCAACGCCGTTCCGACACGCACGACCGTCGAGCCGTGTGCGACGGCCGCCTCGAGATCTCCGGACATGCCCGCCGACAGTGTCGTGGCGTGCGGGTGCGCGGCGCGTACCCCCGCCGCGACCTCCCACACCGTGGCGAAGGCCTCCTCCGGCGCGACGCCCTGCGGCGCCACCGTCATCACCCCGCCGAGGTGCAGATGGGCGCACCCGGCGACGCGGTCGGCCAGCGCGGGCACCTCGTCGACCGGGGCGCCGCCGCGGTCGGGGTCGGCGTCGACGCTCACCTGGAGCAGGACCGCGAGCGGGTCGGTGCGCTCCCCCGTGTCGACCGCCTTCGCGACGGCGGACTCCAACGCGTCGACCAGCCGTGCCGAGTCGACCGAGTCGACGGCGTGGGCCCAGCGCGCCAGCGAGCGCGCCTTGTTGCGCTGCAGGCGGCCGACGACGTGCCAGCGCGCCGGCACGTCGGGGCGCAGCGTCGCGAGCTCGGCGGCCTTGGCGGCGCCCTCCTGCTCCTTGTTCTCCCCGAAGGCGGTGAGCCCGAGGTCGGTGAGCAGGGCGACGTCGGCGGCGGGCCAGGTCTTGGTCACCGCGAGCAGGTCGACCTCGGCGGGGTCGCGGTCCGCGGCGCGGGCGGCGTCGGCCACGCGGGCACGCACCTCGGCGAGGGCCTCGGCCAGCTCGTCGCGGCGCGCGTCGGGGCCGGTCCGGTCGTGCTCCTCCTCGTGGGCCGTCACGGCCGGGCGTACTCCCACCACGTCACCGCGGCGAGGCGCCCGGTGGGCTGCGCGCGGCGGTGGCTGAAGAGCTGGTCGTCCTCGAAGGTGCACCGGCCGTCGGCGTCGACGCGGCTGAGCCCGAGGCCGATCAGCTGGCGGCGCAGCCCCGCCCGCAGGTCCAGCCCCGGGGTGCCGACGCGCGTGGTGGACGCGCTGCCGGGCAGCCGGGCCTCCACCTCGTCGCGCATCGCCGCCGGCACCTCGTAACAGAGCCCGCACACCGAGGGCCCGAGCAGCGCCTCGACGCGGGCCGGCTCGGCGCCCAGCTCCGTCATCGCCTCGAGCGTGCGGGGCAGGACACCATCGGCGGCGCCGCGCCGGCCCGCGTGGGCCGCCGCGACGACGCCGGCGTGGGGGTCGGCGAGCAGGACGGGGACGCAGTCGGCGACGACCACGGCCAGCGCGAGCCGGGGACGGTCGGTGACCAGCGCGTCGGCGGTCGGCGTCTCCTGCCCGGGCGACTCGACGACGGCGACGTCGGTGCCGTGCACCTGGTTCATCCACGCGACGCGGTCGGGGCCGAGCCCGATGCCCTCACCGAGCCGGCGCCGGTTGGCCGCGACGGCGGCGGGGTCGTCGCCGACGTGGTCGCCGAGGTTGAACGAGGCGTAGGGGGGCGCCGACCGCCCGCCGGCCCGCGTGGTCAGGACACGGCGGATGCGGGCGATCGGACGTCCCTCGTGCGGAACACCGGCAGCGGTCTCGCTGGGGGCAGGAGCCACTCCGACGGTCCGGCTCCGCTCCGCTGCGCGTCCCACGCCCTCAGCGTCTCATGAACGACGGGACGTCCACGTCGTCGTCGTCCCCGCTGCGGGCCGCGGGCGTCTCCTTGGTCGGCGCCGAGGCGCCGGACCCGTTGTCGCCGGCCGGCGGCGCCGCGGCGGCCGGGGCGGCCGGGGTCGACGGGGCGGACGGGCGGTCCACCGACGCCCGGTCGACCGCGGGGGCCTGGGGCACCGTCGGCGCCGCCGACACCGCGGGCGTGGGGCCGCCGACGTTCGCGGTGCCGTTGGCGGGCCGCTGGACCTGCCCGGCCTGGGCCGCGACCGTCGAGCTCGCCGACGTCGAGGCCAGGGCCTGGGGCTCGAGCTTCTTGTGGGTCGGCGAGCCGGAGTCGAAGCCCGCGGCGATGACGGTCACGCGGACCTCGTCGCCCAGCGAGTCGTCGATGACCGTCCCGAAGATGATGTTGGCCTCGGGGTGCGCGGCCTCCTGGACCAGCGACGCCGACTCGTTGATCTCGAACAGGCCGAGGTCCGAGCCGCCGGCGATCGAGAGCAGCACGCCGTACGCGCCGTCCATGCTCGCCTCGAGCAGGGGCGAGTTGATGGCCTTGCCCGCCGCCTCGACCGCGCGGTTCTCACCGCGCGCGGCGCCGATGCCCATCAGCGCGCTGCCCGCCCCGGACATGACGCTCTTGACGTCGGCGAAGTCGAGGTTGATCAGGCCGGGCGTGGTGATGAGGTCGGTGATGCCCTGGACACCGGAGAGCAGCACCTCGTCGGCGCTGCGGAAGGCGTCCATCAGGCTCAGGCCCACGTCGCCCAGCTGGAGCAGGCGGTCGTTGGGGATGACGATGAGCGTGTCGCACTCGTTGCGCAGCTCGGTGATGCCGTTCTCGGCCTGCGTCGCGCGGCGCTTGCCCTCGAAGTTGAACGGGCGGGTGACGACGCCGATGGTCAGGGCGCCGAGCTTGCGGGCGATGCCCGCGACGACCGGCGCGCCGCCGGTGCCCGTGCCGCCGCCCTCGCCGGCGGTCACGAAGACCATGTCGGCCCCCTTGAGGACCTCCTCGATCTCCTCGCGGTGGTCCTCGGCGGCGCGGCGGCCCACGTCGGGGGCCGCGCCGGCGCCGAGGCCGCGGGTGAGCTCGCGGCCGACGTCGAGCTTCACGTCGGCGTCGGACATGAGGAGGGCCTGGGCGTCGGTGTTCACCGCGATGAACTCGACCCCCTTGAGGCCGACCTCGATCATGCGGTTGACGGCGTTGACGCCGCCGCCACCGATGCCGACCACCTTGATCACGGCGAGGTAGTTGTGCGGGGGCGTCATGGATCCGCCTTTCGAGCTGGGGCTGGCGACGGTCGTCGTCCGGGTCCGGCGTGTCGCAACCCTCGACCTCACGTAGAGGTGTACGGTGAGGGACTGCTATCGACACGCGCACGGTAGGCAGTCGCGGTACGGCATTTCCACGAGGCGCGCCGGGCGTGTCCCCACCACACGACACCCACTCGGCGGACGGTCGTCACGCAGGCGCCGACCCTCGATCAGCACTCGAGGGTTCGGGCGAGCAGCGGTTGTTCCGAGCGGGCGGGCGCGCGCGGGGCGTCGCTCAGCGGACGACGGCGAGGTCCGGGGTCGAGACGTCGTACACCGAGCCCGGGCGGGTCAGCAGCGCGGCGAGCACGGCGGCCTTGCGCTCGTTGTCGGTGTCGGCGCCCCAGCGGACCTCGCGCGAGCCCGAGAGCACGAACGAGACGTCGAAGCGCCCGTTCGCCCGCACCTCCAGGACGTCCGCGCGCAGGGTCGCGGGCAGGGCGACGACGACGTCGGCGGCGGCGCGGGTCCCCGCCTCGTCCGGCGACGGGAGCACGCCGGGCGGCAGGGTCAGCGTGGGCACGCCCGCCGGGCGCTCGGGCAGCGTCCGGTAGCCGAACCCGGTGGCGTCGACCAGCAGGACGCCGCCCGGGGCCGGCGCGGCGAGCACCGGTTCGCGCTCAGCGACCGTGACCACGAGGGTGCCGGGCCAGTCGCGGGACACGTCGACGGCGGCGATGCGCGGGAGCGTGCGCACCCGTTCGGCCACCTCGTCCCCGTCGAGCCAGAGCAGCGAGGTGCCCGCGCCGACGCCGGCCGCGGTGCGGATCGGCTCGACCTGGTCGGGGGCGGCGCCGACGACCGCGACGTCGCGGACGTCGAGCAGCGGGGAGAACACCGTGAGCCAGACCAGGGCCGCGACGACGAGGACGCCGGCGGCGAGCCCGATCCACAGCGCCCGGCGCCGGCGTCCGGGACCCGGGCGCGTGACCCGGGCGGTGCGCCGAGCCCGGCCCGGCGAGCCCGCGGCGGCGCCCTCGGGGCGCGCGCCCGCACCGCCGGCGGGGCGGCCGCGCCGGTCGCGCTCGGGGCGCCCGGCCCGGTCGGCCTGCGCGCGGCCCGCCCGTCCCGACCGGCCCGCCCGCGCGGGGCGTCCGGTGGGCCGGGCGGGGCCGGTCACCGCGGGTCGGTCCCCACGGCACCCGGGCCGTCGGGCCCGGTGTGCTCGGCGTGCTCGGCGCGGCGCTCGAGCTCGGAGAGCACCTCGGGGCCGAGCACGGTGATGTCGCCCGCCCCCATGGTCACGACGAGGTCGCCCGGGCGCGCGAGGTCCGCGAGCAGCGCCGGGACCTGGCCCCACGAGGGCTCGTAGTGCACGTGCTCGGCGGGCAGGGTCAGCTGGCGGGCGATGAGCTCGCCGTTGACGCCGGGCTCGGGCTGCTCGCGGGCGCCGTAGACGTCGAGCACCACGACCTCGTCGGCCAGCGACAGCGCGGCGCCGAACTCGGCGGCGAAGTCGCGGGTGCGCGAGTACAGGTGCGGCTGGAACGCCACGATCAGGCGCCCGGACCCGCCCAGTACCGGGCGGGCGGCGCGCAGCTGGGCGGCGACCTTGGTGGGCGCGTGGGCGTAGTCGTCGTAGACCCGCACGCCGGCGGCCGTCCCGCGGTACTCGAAGCGCCGGCGCACCCCGTCGAACCCCGCGAGCCCGCCGAGCAGCCCGTCGAGCGGGGCGCCGAGGTCGAGGCCCGCGAGCAGGGCCCCGCAGGCGTTGAGGGCCTGGTGCTCGCCGGGCACGCCGAGGCGCAGCTCGAGCTCCTGACCGGCGACGTGCAGGCGCAGCACGCCGGTGGAGCCCTCGGCGCGGTAGTCGAGCACGCGCGCGTCGTCGGGGCCCTCGGCGGCGCGGCCGTAGCGGCGCACGCGGATCCCGGCCCGCTCGGCGCGGTCGCCCAGGGCGGCGGCGCCGAGGTCGTCGGCGCAGACCACGAGCGCTCCCCCGGCCTCGATGCGCGCGGCGAAGGCGTCGAACACCGCGACGTAGGCCTCGACGGTGCCGTGGTGGTCGAGGTGGTCGGGCTCGACGTTGGTCACGATCGCCACGGCCGGCGAGTAGGCGAGGAACGAGCCGTCGCTCTCGTCGGCCTCGGCCACGAAGACGTCGCCGAGGCCGTGGTGGGCGCTCGACCCCGAGGCCAGCAGGTCGCCACCGATCATGAACGACGGGTCCGTGCCGCAGGCCTGCAGGGCCACGACCAGCATCGACGTGGTCGACGTCTTGCCGGCGCTGCCCGAGACGCAGGCGGCGCGGTGGTCGGCCATGAGCTCGGCGAGCACCGACGAGCGGTGCAGCACCGGGATGCCGCGGGCAGCCGCCTCGAGCAGCTCGGGGTTGTCCGGGTCGGCCTGGTGCACAGCCTTCGTGGTGACGAGGCAGGTCGGGCCGCCGGGCAGCAGGTCGAGGTTGTGCGCGTCGTGGCCGACGGCGACCTCGGCCCCCAGCGTGCGCAGCGCGAGCACCGCGCGGGAGTCCTTCGCGTCGGACCCGGAGACCATCGCCCCGCGCGCGAGCAGGATGCGGGCGATCCCGCTCATCGCCGCGCCGCCGGCCCCGATGAAGTGCACCCGGGACAGCAGCCGTGGCAGGGGCGGCACGCCGGTGTCGGTGCCGGTGTCGATGGTCCGGCTCCGCTGCGCTTCGCGTCCCGCCTGCTCCTCGGTCTGCTGCGTCATCCCTCGGTCCTCCCCGTCGCGCCCGCCGTGCGCGCGCCGGCTCCCGCCGCCGCCTCCAGCACGATCCGCGCCAGTGTCTCGTCCGCCCCCGCGTGGCCCGAACGCCGGGCCGCCGCGGCCGTGGCGGCCAGCTGATCGGGGTCGCCGACGAGGTCGGTGACCAGCGTCGCGACCCGCTCGCCGGTGAGGTCGGCGTCGCGGACCAGCACCCCGCCGCCGGCGTCGACCACCGGCCGGGCGTTGAGCTCCTGCTCGCCGTTGCCGTGCGGCAGCGGCACGTACACCGCGGGCAGCCCCACCGTGGACACCTCGGCGACGGTCATCGCACCGGCGCGGCACAGCGCGACGTCGGCCGCGGCGTACGCCAGGTCCATGCGCTCGAGGTAGGGCACCGGCACGTAGCCGGGGGCCTCGACCCCGGTGATCCCTTCGGCTGGCGCGTTCTTCGGCCCGTGGGCGTGGAGCACCCACACCCCGGCCGCCGTGAGCGCCGGGACCGCGGCGGACACGGCCTCGTTGAGCGAGCGCGCGCCCTGGGAGCCGCCGAACACCAGCAGCACGGGGGCCTGCGGGTCGAGCCCGAAGTGCTCGCGCGCCTCCGCCCGCAGCCCCGCGCGGTCGAGCTCGGTGATCTGGCGGCGCAGCGGGATGCCGATGACCTCGGCCCCGGCCAGCCCGCTGCCCGGGACGGCGGCCAGCACGTCGCGGGCGAAGCGGGCGCCCACCTTGTTGGCCACCCCGGCGCGGGCGTTGGCCTCGTGGACGACGATCGGCAGGCGCAGCGACGCCGCCGCCAGGTAGGCGGGCAGCGCCACGTAGCCGCCGAACCCGACCACCACGTCGGCGCCGACCTCGCGCAGCACCTTCCGCGTGCGGTGCACCGAGCGCACGACGCGGTAGGGCAGCTTCGCGAGGTCCAGGTTGGGCTTGCGGGGCAGCGGCACCGGCGGGATCAGCTCGAGCGGGTAGCCGCGGGCCGGGATGAGGCGGGTGTCCAGGCCCCGCTCGGTGCCCAGCGCCGTGACGCGGGCGTCCGGGCGCATCCGGCGCACCGCGTCAGCGGTGGCCAGGGCGGGCTCGACGTGACCGGCGCTGCCGCCGCCGGCCACCACCACCGAGGGCGTGTCGTCGGTCATGCCCCCATCCTCCGGGGGCTCACCGGCCGCGTCCCCGGGGGGTGGGGCGGTCGGGCCCGGCGGACCGGTGGGGTGGGCTCGAGCGGACAGGACGGTCCGGCCGGTCGGTCGCCGCCGCGCGCGGCAGCGACGGCTCGGGCAGGCGCAGGGCCCGGGCGAGACGGCCCTGCCCGTGGGCGCGCAGCGCGGCGGCGGCGTCGGGCTCGTGGCGCGCGAAGTTCGCCAGCAGGCCGCCCGAGAGCAGCGCGAGCGCCAGCGACGTGCCGCCGGAGGACACCAGCGGCAGCGGGATGCCGGTGACGGGCAGCAGGCCGACGACGTAGCCGATGTTGATGCAGGCCTGCGCCACCAGCCACACGGTGAGCGTGGCCGCGACGACCCGCATCCAGGGGTCGGTGCTGCGGGCGGCGATGCGCAGGCCCACGTAGGCCAGCGTCGCGAACAGCGCGATCACCGCGCCCGCCCCGACGAACCCCAGCTCCTCGCCGATGATCGCGAAGATGAAGTCGTTGTCGGCGTTGGGCAGGTAGTCCCACTTCGCGCGGCCCTGGCCCAGCCCGGCGCCGAACAGGCCGCCGTCGGCGAGCGAGTACAGCGCCTGGCGCGCCTGGTAGGCGGGGCCGAGGGGGTCGGCGGCGTCGGGGTTGAGGAACGCGGTGATGCGGCTCTGCCGGTAGGTGGCGACGACGCCGAGCACCACCGAGGCCACGACGCCGCTGGACACGATGAACGCCATCAGCCCCAGCGGCGCGCACGCGAACCACAGCAGGGCGAACACGATGATCATCAGGGAGATCGTGGTGCCGAGGTCGGGCTGGGCGAGCACGAGCACCAGCACCAGCAGGGCCACCGGCAGCAGCGGCATGAGCGCGGCGCGCCAGGTCCGCGGGTGGGGGCGGTGGCGCACGAGGACGTGCGCGCCCCACAGCCCCAGCGCGATCTTGGTCAGCTCGGAGGGCTGCAGCGAGAGGCCGCCGACGCGGAACCAGCTGCGCGAACCGTTGATCGTCGACCCCAGGCCGGGCACGAGCACGAGCACCAGCAGCACCAGGCAGCCCGCCAGCAGCCACGGGCTCGCGGCGCGCAGGGTGCGCGGCGGGATCTTCAGGCCGAGCCAGAACAGGACCAGGCCGATCACCGCGAACACGGCCTGGCGCGCGAACACCCCGTACGACGACCCGCCCGCGGCGTAGGCCGACACCGCCGACGCCGAGAGCACCATGACCAGCCCGAGCGCGGTGAGCAGCCCGAACACCGCCAGCACGAGGTGCAGCGAGGTCAGCGGGCGCTCGAGCCACTGGTGCAGCGCCCCGCGCAGCGAGGACACCACCCCCGGACGGCCCGAGCGGGCGGGGCGACGGCCCCGGTCCCGCGCGGGCGCGCTCACGTCGTGCCGTCCGTCGTCACCTGGGGGTCGGGAGGCGAGGCGGCCCCGTCCGGCCCGACCCCGCCGGCCACGACGCGCGCCGCCGCGGCGAAGGCGTCACCGCGCGCGGCGTAGTCGCGGAACATGTCCATCGACGCCGCGGCCGGGGCGAGCAGCACGGTGTCGCCCGCGTGCGCCAGCGTCGCGGCCGCCCGGGCCGCGCGCAGCATGCCGTCATCGGTGTCGCTCACGGCGCCATCGTCGCCCCCGCCCACGTCGAGGACGGGGACCTCGGGGGCGTGTCGCGCGAGGGCGTCGCGCACACGGTCCCGGTCGCGGCCCAGCACGACGGCCCCGGCGAGGCGATCGCGGTGCTCGACGACGAGCTCGCCGACATCCGCCCCCTTGAGCAGCCCGCCGGCCACCCACACCACGCGCGGGTGCGCGGCCAGCGACGCGGCGGCGGCGTGCGGGTTGGTCGCCTTGGAGTCGTCGACCCAGCGGACCCCGCCGGCCTCCGCGACGACGGCCCCGCGGTGCGCGCCCGGCGCCACCGCACGCAGCCCCGCGGCCACGGCCTCCGGCGCCACCCCGTGGGCCCGCGCCAGGGCCGCGGCGGCCAGGGCGTTCAGCTCCCCCGGCGGGCCGGGCGGGACGACGTCGGTGGTCGCGGCGAGCGGGACGCCGTCACCGAACGCCCGGTCCACGAGCCACCCGTCGACGATCCCGAGCTGCCCCGCCTCCGGCGCCCCGCGGGTGAAGCCGACGTGCCGCGGGGCGGGCGCGGCGATGAGCAGGGCGGCCGCCTCGCGGTCGTCGAGGCCCCCGACCGCCACGTCGCCGCGCAGCACCCGGGCCTTCGCCGCGCCGTAGGCGGCCATCGAGCCGTGCCAGTCGAGGTGGTCCTCGGCGAGGTTGAGCACCGCGCCGGCGAACGGGCGCACCGACGGCGACCACTCCAGCTGGAAGCTCGACAGCTCCACCGCGAGCACCCGGTGCCCGGCGCGCAGCGCGTCCACGATCGGCAGGCCGATGTTGCCGCAGGCGACGGTGTCCTCCCCCGCCGCCCGCAGGATCGCCTCGAGCATCGTCGTGGTCGTCGTCTTGCCGTTGGTGCCGGTGACCGCGAGCCAGCGCGGCGGCCCGTCCGGGCACACCGCCGGGTCGTCGCCCAGCCACCACGCGAGCTCGGGCTCCCCGACCATCGGCACGCCGGCCTCGCGCGCGGCCAGCGCGAGCGGGGCGTCGGTGCGGAAGCCCGGGCTGGTGACGACGAGGTCGGCCCCGTCCGGGAGCGCGGCCAGCTCCCGGGTGCGGGCCACGGGCCGGTCGCCGAGGGCGTCGAGCTGGGCCTGGTCGCCGTCGGCGACCGTCACCCGCGCCCCGAGGTGGAGCAGCACGTCGACGACCGAGACCCCGGTGCGCCGGGCCCCCGCGACCAGCACGTGGCGGTCGGACCAGCTAGCCACCCGACGCGGCCAGCCACTCGCTGTAGAACAGGCCCAGCCCGAGCGCGCAGCAGATCGCCGCGAGCAGCCAGAACCGGATGATCACCGTCGTCTCGGCCCAGCCGGCGAGCTCGAAGTGGTGGTGGAACGGGGCCATGCGGAACGGTCGCCGTCGGGTCGTGCGGAAGACCGCGACCTGCAGCACCACCGACAGGGCCTCGACGACGAACACGCCGCCGAGCACCACGAGCAGCAGCTCGGTGCGCGTGACCATGCTCAGCCCGGCGAAGAGCCCGCCGAGCGCGAGCGACCCGGTGTCACCCATGAAGATCCTCGCCGGGGCGGCGTTCCACCACAGGAACCCGATGCACGCGCCCATCGCCGCGGCCGCCACGAGCGTGACGTCGAGGGGGTCGCGGACCTGGTAGCAGCCGGCCTCGATCTGCACGCCGCAGGCGTTGCGGAACTGCCAGAACGAGACGATGAGGTACGTCGCCAGCACCATCGCCGACGTCCCCGCCGCGAGGCCGTCGAGCCCGTCGGTGAGGTTCACGGCGTTCGACCAGGCCGTCACCACGAGGTAACAGAAGACGACGAACCCGACCGCGCCGAGGCTGACCACCGCGATGTCGCGGACGAAGGACAGGTTGGGCGACGCCGGGGTCAGCCCCTGCTCGTCGGGGAACTGCAGCGCGAGCACGCCGAAGAGCACGGCGGTGACGAACTGGCCGACCAGCTTCGCGGTCTTGTTCAGGCCCAGGTTGCGCTGTCGTCGGATCTTGATGAAGTCGTCGAGGAAGCCGACGACCCCCAGCGACGTCATCAGCATCAGCACCAGCAGGCCGGACGCGGAGATCGCGACATCGCCGACGAGGTGGGCCACGAGGTAGCCGGCCCACACCGCGGTGAGGATCGCGACGCCGCCCATGGTGGGAGTGCCGCGCTTGCCGCGGTGGCTCTGCGGCCCCTCCTCGCGGATCTCCTGGCCGAACCCCTGCTTGATGAACAGCCGGATCACGTACGGGGTCAGCAGGATCGACACGGCCAGCGCGACCCCCGCCGCGACCAGCACGCCCCTCATCGGGCCCCTGTCCCGTGCACGAGCGTCTCGGCCACCCGCTCGAGGCCGGCCGCCCGCGACGCCTTGATCAGCACCACGTCACCGGGCCCGACCCGCTCGGCCACCGCGACGGCGGCCGCCGCGGCGTCGGGCACGAGCTGGGCGTCGACGCCGGCCTGGGCCGCCGCCGCGTGCAGCCGCGCCACCGCGTCGTCGTCACCCACCACGACGAGCCGGTCGACGCCGGTGCGCGCGACCTCCCGCCCGATCTCGGTGTGGGCCTCGGGGGCGTCGTCGCCGAGCTCGGCCATGACGCCGAGGACCGCGGTGTGCCGCCCGCCCATCGCGCCCAGGGTGGCGAGCGCGGCGCGCATCGACTCCGGGTTCGCGTTGTAGGCGTCGTTGAGCACGCGGACCCCGTCGGGCCGCTCGGTGAGCTCCATGCGCCAGCGCGAGCGCGGCGCGGCGGAGCCCAGGCGGGCCGCGATCGTGGCGACGTCGAGCCCGGCCTCGAGCGCGACCGCGGCGGCGGCCAGGGCGTTGTCGACGTGGTGGGCGCCGTGGAGCCCGAGCGTCACCGCGGCCTCGCCGGCCGGCGTGATCAGCCGGAACGACGCGCGCCCGGCGTCGTCGAGCACGACGTCGGCGGCCCGCACCTGCGCCTCGGGCGCCCGGCCGGCGTGCACCACGCGGGCGTCGGTGCGCTGCGACATCGCGGCGACCACCGGGTCGTCGGCGCCGAGGACGGCCACACCGTCGGCCGGCAGCGCCTCGACCAGCTCGCCCTTGGCCTGCGCGATCGCCTCGCGGGACCCGAACTCGCCGAGGTGCGCCGAGCCGACGTTGAGCACGACGCCCACCCGCGGCGGGGCGACCCGGCACAGCGCGGCGACGTGGCCCGGCCCGCGGGCGGAGAGCTCGAGGACGAGGTGGCGGGTGGAGCGCGTGGCGCGCAGCGCCGTCCACGGGTGGCCCAGCTCGTTGTTGAACGACCCCGGCGGCGCGACGGTCTCCCCGAGCCCCTCGAGCAGGTGCGCGGTGAGGTCCTTGGTCGACGTCTTGCCCGACGAGCCCGTGATGCCGACGACGAGCAGCCCGTCGGCGACGAGGGTGTCGACGACGTGGCGGGTGAGCGCGGCCAGCGCGGCGAGGACCCCGGCGCCGGCGCCCTCGGTGTCGGCGGCGAGGACGTAGGAGCTCGACACAGCCTGCACGGGCGGGACGATGACGGCCGGCGCGTCGACCTCGCGGGCCGCGAGCACCCCGGCCGCGCCGGAGGCCATCGCGGCGGCCACGAAGTCGTGGCCGTCGACGCGCTCGCCGGGCAGGGCGACGAACAGCCCGCCCGGGGTCACCGCGCGGCTGTCGAACTCGACGGAGCCGGTGACGCGCTCGTCTCCCGTGGCGCCGTGCAGCCGCCCGCCGGTGAGGCGGGCGACGTCGGCGAGGGTCAGGTCGATCACGCGGGTCCGCCCTGGATCGCCCGCGTCAGCTCGTCGACGTCGGAGAACGGGATCTTCTGGTCGCCGACCTGCTGGCCGGTCTCGTGGCCCTTGCCGGCCACGACGACGACGTCGCCGGGACGCGCGGCGGCCACGGCGGCGGCGATCGCGGCGCGGCGGTCGCCGATCTCGCTGACCTCGGCGTCGTCGGCCTGCCGGGCGCCCGCCAGCACCTCCGCGCGGATGGCGGCCGGGTCCTCGCTGCGGGGGTTGTCGTCGGTGACCCACAGGTGGTCCGAGAGCTGGGCGGCCAGGCGGCCCATCACCGGGCGCTTGGCGCGGTCGCGGTCGCCGCCACAGCCCAGCACGGTGAGCAGCCGGCCCTCGGTCTGGGCGCGCAGCGTCTCGAGCAGCGCACCAACGGCGGCCGGCTTGTGCGCGTAGTCGACGACGGCGAGGAAGGGCTGGCCCGCCTCGACACGCTGCATGCGCCCGGGCACGCGGACCTCGGCGAGCCCGCGGACCAGGGCCGCCGGGTCGTGGCCCGCGGCGTGGCCGCAGGCCAGGGCGAGCAGCGCGTTGGTCACGTTGAAGGCGCCGGGCAGCCGCAGCGTCGCGGGCAGCTCCAGGCCGCCGGGGCCGTGGACGGTGAAGCGCTGGGTGCCGTCGGGCAGGGCGACGACGTCGGTGGCCGACCAGTCGGCGTCGGGCGTGCCGACGGTGACCGTGCCCTCGCGGACCAGGCGCAGGCCCCACGGCGAGTCGACGCAGACCACCTCGCGCGCGGCGCGCCCGTCGAAGAGCTGCGCCTTCGCCGCGAAGTAGTCCTCCATGTCGGCGTGGAAGTCGAGGTGCTCGGCGGAGAGGTTGGTGAACGCCCCGACCGCGAACCGGGTGCCGGCGACGCGGCCGAGCGCCAGCGCGTGGCTGGAGACCTCCATGGCCACGTGGGTGGCGCCGTCGTCGGCCATCCGCGCGAGCAGGGCCTGCAGGTCGGGGGCCTCGGGCGTCGTGAAGGCGCTGGGCAGCCGGCGTCCCGCGAGGCGGGTCTCGACGGTGCCGAGCAGCCCAGTGCGCGCGCCGGCGGCGGCCAGCGCGGCCTCGAGCAGGTAGACGGTGGTGGTCTTGCCGCTGGTGCCCGTGACGCCGAGGACGTCGAGGCGCGTGGAGGGGTCGCCGTAGATGCGCGCGGCGGCGGGGCCGAGCGCGGCGCGCGGATCGGCGTGCACGAGCACCGGCACGCCGGCCTCGAGCGCGGCCTCGCGCAGGGTCGCGCGCTCGGCGCCTGTGGGGTCGGTGAGCACGGCCGCGGCGCCGCGGGCCAGGGCGTCGGGGGCGAAGTCGACGCCGTGGGCCCGCACCCCGGGGAGCGCGCCGAACAGGTCGCCCGGGCGGACCTCGTGGGCGCGCAGCGTGGCCCCGGTGACCAGGGCGCTGTCGGGGCCGCGGAGCTCCACGGGGCCGTCGCCGGGCCGCGCCCCCTGGATGCGGGTGATCACCTCGGTGATCGTCACGGGGGTCACGTGGGCGGGCCGCAGGGGCCCGTCGCCGGCGTCACCCGACCCGCTCGCCGCGGCGTCCGGAGGGCCGACGGACACCCCGCTCCGGGTGGCTCCGGTGGCGGTCCCGTCCGAGCTGTCCTCGGTCCTCGGCGGTGCGGCTGGCACGGGGGCGAAGGCTACTCACCGTCTCCGCGGGCCTCGGCAGGCCCTGTGTCCTGCACATCGGCGATCACGGCCGGATCACGGCAGGGTCAGCGGGACGTGGCGCGGCGGCGCGGTCGACACCGGCACGGCCCCGTGCTGGGCGAGGTAGGCCCCGATCTCGTGGAACAGCGGCGCCGCGGAGTCCCCGCCCGGCGGGCGGTCGAGCATCAGCGCGACGACGTAGCGCGGGTCCTGCGCGGGGAACATGCCCGCGAAGGTGATCCAGTAGTTCGACTGGGAGTAGCAGCCGCATCCCGGGTCGACCTGCTGCGCGGTGCCCGTCTTGCCCGCCACCGGGTAGCCGGGGATCGCCGCCTGCGGGCCGGTGCCCCGGTCGGCGCCCCGCCCGTCCTGGGTCACCGACTGCAGCATGTCGCGCAGCGTCCGCGCCGTGTCCGGGCTCATCGCCCGCACGCCCTCGGGCGTCGGCGCCGGGGTGCGCACGCCGTCCGCGCCGACCTCGGCCTCGACCACCCGCGGCGGCACGCGCACGCCGTCGTTGGCCACGGCCTGGTACATGCTCGCCATCTGCAGCGTCGTCATCGACAGGCCCTGGCCGATGGGGAGGTTGCCGAACGTGCTGCCGGACCAGTCCTCGCGCGCCGGCACCGACCCGGGGCTCTCGCCCGGCAGCTCGACGCCGGTGCGGCTGCCGATGCCGAGCGCCTCGAGCATCGCGCCGAAGCGGTCGGGCCCGACGCGCTGGGCGGTCATCAGGGTGCCGACGTTGGACGAGCGCCCGAGCACGCCGTTGAGCGTCATCCGGACCGTCCCGTGCGACCAGGCGTCGCTGATCGTGCGGTCGGCGACGCGGATGTTGCCGGGCACCTCGAGCACGTCCTCGGGGCGGGCGAGGCCCGCCTCGATCGCCGCGGCCATCGTGACGACCTTGTTCACCGAGCCGGGCTCGAACGGCGACGTCACCGACGGGTTGCCCAGTTCCGCGCCCGCGGCGCCGGGGGCCGCCGGGTTGAACGACCCCGAGTTGGCCATCGAGAGGACCTGGCCGGTGTGCGCGTCGAGCACGACCGCGCTGCCGTTGCGGGCGCCGACGCGGGCGGTGTACTCGCGCAGGCGCTGCTCCACCGCGTACTGCAGGTCGGTGTCGAGGGTGAGCACGACGTCGCGGCCGGCCTGGGCAGGCAGCTCGGCGCGCGTGGTGCCGGGGATGACGGCGTCGCTGCCCTCGGCGGTGTCGACGACGCGGAAGCCGTCGGTGCCGGCGAGGGTGGAGTCGAGCGCACTCTCCAGCCCGATCGAGCCGCGGATCTTCGCGCGGTCCATGTTCCAGGACGCGCTGCCGACGACGGTGGCCGCGACCTCGCCCGCCGGGTACTGGCGGGACTCGCGGTCCTCCTCGGCGATCTCGGGGAACGCCTCGCGGACCTGGCGCGCGGCGCCCGGGTCGACGAGCGGCGCCAGCACGACGTAGCTGCGGTCGGCCATCAGCGACGCGAAGATCGGGCCGGGGTCGAGGCCCAGGAGCCGGCCCATGCCCAGGGCGATCGCCGACTTGCGCTGGTCCGGGGTCGGCGTGCCCGGGCGGTCGCGGATCGCGGGGTCGTTCCAGTCCTCGGTGATACGCCGCGGGTTGGCGACGAGCGCCTTGGCCTCGACGCTGAACGCCAGCGGGGTGCCGTAGCGGTCGAGGATCGCGCCGCGCTCGGCGGGCACGACGAGCTTGGTGGTGCGCTGGCGGGCGGCGTCGTCGGACAGCTCCCCCGCGCGCAGGCCCTGCACCTCGACGAGCTTCACCGTGCACAGGACGAGCACGGCCACGAGGATCACGCGCCCGACGCGCAGGCGCCGGCGCGGGTCCGGAGGGCGGGGCGCAGGACGGCGCGCCGGTCCCCGGGGCGGGGGCGGCGGGGGTGACGGGCGGCGGCCGCCGGGGCCGCGGACCCCGGGCGCCCGCGAGGGCGGACGGCTCAGGGTGGCCGCGGTCCGGGGCATCAGGGGGTCACCGGGGTGGCGTCGTCCGCGGTGGCGGCGGAGTCGGGGCTCGTCTCCGTGTCGGTCCCCGCGTCGGGCACCGCGACCAGCTGGTCCTCCGCGGCCGCGGCGCCGGCGGGCGCCGGGGCCGGCTGGCCGTCCGTGGCCGCCTGCGCGCCGGTGTTGGTCGTCGCGGCCGGGGCCGCGGGCGCCGCCGGGGCGGCGGGCGTGACCGGCGGGGCGATAGCCTGGGCCGGCCGCGCGTCGCCGATGACCTGCGTGGACCCGTCGGGCGCCACCAGCAGCACCGCGGGCTCCCCCGCCGGCACCATGCCCTGCGCACGGGCCGCGGCGGCGAGCGCGGGCGCCGACTGGGCGGCCTCGACGTCGCGGTGCAGGCGCTCGCTCTGCTCGGAGAGGTCGCGGGCGACCTGGCGGGCCTCGTCGAGCCGGTAAGAGTCGGCGGCCGCGGCCGTCGAGAGCCAGAGCGTCGCGACGAGCCCGCCGGTGAGCAGCACCATGATCAGCAGGACGAACGGCGCCGTGCCCTTGGCGTCCTCGGCCGGCTTCGTCGTGGTCGTGGGACGCGCGGCGGGACGGGTGCTCGCCGGGCGCCGCGTCGGGACGGCCTCGCGGGCCGGCGCGTGCCGGGTGCGCGTGCGGGGTTCGGTCAGGGTCGCGGTGCTCATGCCGCCCTCTCCCGCACTCGTTCCGCGGCACGCAGCCGCACCGACGCCGCCCTGGGGTTCGCGGCGATCTCGTCCTCGTTCGCCCGTTCCGCGCCGCGGGTCAGCATGCGCAGTTCGGGCTCGTCCTCCGGGCGCACCACCGGCATGTCCGGCGGCGCCTTCGAGCGGCTGTGCTCGGCGAGGACCCGCTTGGTGATGCGGTCCTCCAGCGACTGGTACGACAGGACGACCACCCGGCCGCCGACCGCCAGCGCGCGCACCGCGGCCGGCACGGCCTCGGCCACGGCGTCCAGCTCGCCGTTGACCTCCACCCGCAGCGCCTGGAACGTGCGCTTCGCGGGGTTCCCGCCGGTGCGGCGGGCGGCGGCCGGGATCGCGCCCTCGAGGAGGGCGACGAGCTCCGCGCTGGTGCGCAACGGAGCCCGCCGCCGGGCCCGCACGACGGCCTCGACGATGCGTCGGGCCGCGCGCTCCTCGCCGTAGTCGTGGAGCACCCGGATCAGGTCGCCGGGTGCGTAGGTGTTGAGGACGTCCGCGGCGGTCAGGCCCGTCGACGGGTCCATCCGCATGTCCAGCGGGGCGTCGCGGGCGTAGGAGAAGCCCCGCTCGTCCTCGTCGAGCTGCATCGACGAGACGCCGAGGTCGAACAGGACGCCCTGGACGCTGCGGTAGCCGAGGTCGTCGAGGACGTCGGGCAGCGCGTCGAAGACGGCGTGGACGAAGTGCGTGCGGTCGGCGTAGATGCTGAGCCGCTCGGACGCGAGTCGCAACGCCGCCTGGTCGCGGTCAACACCCACAAGAGTGAGTCGCGAGTGCCGAGAAAGGAGCGCGGCGGAGTGGCCGGCGGCCCCCAGGGTGGCGTCGACGAGCACGGCGTCGCGGTCGGCGAGGGCGGGCTCGAAGAGGGCGAGGACGCGGTCGAGGAGGACCGGGACGTGGCGCGGGCCCTGAGGGGCGTCGGCGGTGTCGTCCGCGTGCTGCTCGTCCACCCGACCCCCCTCCACCGACTCGTCGCCGGGCCGTTGCGGCCCGCCCCGTCCTGCGCAGCCCGATGCCGTCACGTCCCGGCCCGCAGAGCGACGGACCTGGCGCCGGGGAAGGTGCGCCAGGGCGGTCGCCCTGCGGACCGGGGCCTCACGGCACCCGGCAGGCGTCCCGGAGGACGCCCCGTCTGGAGTTGTCGGTGTGCGACGGCGTCAGAAGACGCCGGGCAGCACTTCCTGCTGGGCCTGCGCGTAGCCGGCCTCGTGCTCGTCCTGGTAGCGCGCCCAGGCCTCGCTGTCCCAGATCTCGAGGCGGTTGACCGCCCCGATCACCGTGCAGTCGCGCCCGAGCCCGGCGTAGCGCCGCAGCTCCGCCGCGATCGGGATGCGGCCCTGGGAGTCGGGGCGCTGCTCGTCGGTGCCGGCGAACAGGTAGCGCTGGTACGCGCGCACCCGCTCGTCGGTGAACGGCGCCTCGGCCACCTTGCGGGCCATCTGCTCGAACTCGTCACGGGGGAACACGTAGAGGCAGTGGTCCTGACCCTTCGTGATCATCAACCCCCCCGCGAGCTCGTCCCGGTACTTGGCGGGCAGGGTCAACCGGCCCTTGTCGTCCAATCGCGGGGTGTGGGTGCCGAGGAACACGGCGCCCACCTCCCCGGTGAGGCCCGTCCGCCCCACTGCTCACCACCATACCCCACCGTCCCCCACAACCAAACCGCGCCGCAGGTGTGGAGACCCCCGAATGGGGCAGTTGTCGCTGGTCAGAGCCGGTGGAGCGAAGTGGGGGGAGAGTGGCGGGCGCAGCCCCTCGTGAGCACGTCGACACGCCGCGAGGCGGGAATCGGCCGCTCCCCCACGCCGAGCCCGGGCCGCTGACCTGGGCGGGAGCCGGCGAGTGCGGGCGGGTGGGGGGCGGCGGGCCGTCCCGGGGGGCGGGTGGGGGCGCCGGTGGGGCGGGGTGGGGGTCGGCGTGATCGGGGAGCGTCCACGGTCGCCGAGGAGATCGACACCGACCGCACGGACTCCCTGATCACCCCGCATCCCGTGATCAGCAGGCCCTCGTGGTCGCGGATGAGATCGACATCGACCACCGGTGCCTGCTGATCGCCGCGGGCGCCCGTCTCGGGTGGGGCGCGGTGGGGGTCAGCATGATCAGCAGGCCGAAAGGCACGCCCAGGAGGCCTCGTAGCGACCCTTTCGACCTGCTGATCTCGGGCTCGCGCCCTGTGCGTGCTTGCCGTGCTCCAGCACGGGCAAGCGCGCACGAGCCGGAGGCAAAGCACGACGCGCCGCCGACCAGGAGGTCGGCGGCGCGTCGGGGAAATGCTGGCGGGAGGGCTACTCCTGCTCGAAGCGGCGGCGGAAGCGCTCCTCCATGCGGGAGGTGAAGCGGCTGCGCTCCTTCTCGGTCGGCGCACCGGGGTTCGCACCCTCGGCGGCGGCCTCCTTCTTGCGGGCCCCGAACGACGTGATCGCGAGGACGGCGCCGCTGAACATCACGAGGAAGCCGACGACGCTGATGATGATCCCGACGGTGGCCGTCGACGACATGAACACGACGCCCAGCACCAGCATCACGATGCCGATGACGAAGAGCGCGATGCCCTGGACACGGCGCCGGCGCGACGGGCGCCGGAGCTTGCCTCCCCGAACCGTGGACGCGAACTTCGGGTCCTCGTCGTAGAGAGCGCGCTCGATCTGCTCGAGCAGTCGCTGCTCGTGCTCGGAGAGCGGCATGGTTCTCCTCCGGCACCGGAATGGAATACGCCCGACCAGGGGAGGTCCGGCGGGCATCATCGTGATGGCCCAGGCTCCATCGTACGAGTCCGCCGTCGGTCCCACTACCCGGACCGGCGTGTTGCGCTGCCGATCATCCGTTCGGCTCCGGTGACGACGCCGCGCCGGAGGCACCCCGCTGCGCTCGGTGACCACGACGCGCCGGGTCGGCGGCCTCCACCGGCGATCGGGCGCGGGCCGGATCGCGATCACCGAGCAGGCTCGCCGGGCGCACCGCCGCCACGCCGAACCGCGAACGTGCCTGGTCAGCGGCCCGCTCGGCGTCCGACCACCCGTGCTCGGGCTCGCCGAGCAGGATCTGTTCGGGTGCCCGGTCGGCGGGGACGAGCCCCTCGCCGCGCACGCCGAGCAGGCGCACCGGGGCGAGGTCGCCCAGCGCGTCGAGGAGATCGGTCACGGTGGCGTGGAGATCGCGGGCGAGGTCGGTGGGCGCGGGGAGGGTCCGCGCGCGTGTCACGGTGGTGAAGTCCGCGAACCTGACCTTGAGCGCGACCGTGCGGGCCCGTACCCCGCGCTGGCGCAGCATGCGCGCCGTGCGGTCGGCGAGGCGCAGCAGCTCGCGGCGCAGCGCGGCCGGGTCGACGAGGTCGCGGGCGAAGGTCTCCTCCGCGCCGGCGGACTTCTCGCGGCCGTGCGGATCGACCCGCCGCTCGTCGACCCCGTGCGCGAGGGCGAACAGGTGGGTGGCGTGCGCCTCCCCCACCGCGCGGCGCAGTGTCGTCAGGCCGGCGGCGGCGACGTCGCCGACGGTGGCGATGCCGTGGCTCCCGAGCACCTCCTCGGTGCGCGCGCCGACACCCCACAGCGCGCCGACCGGCAGCGGGTCGAGGAAGGCCCGCACGCCGTCGGCGGGGACGAGGTGCACGCCGTCGGGCTTGGCCACCCGGGACGCGAGCTTGGCCACGAACATCGTCGACGCGACGCCGACCGAGCACGTGACGTCCTCGGCGGCGGCGACCTGCTCGCGGATCAACGCCGCGATCCCCAGCGGCGTGCTGCCCAGGCGCCGCAGCGCGCCCGACACGTCGAGGAACGCCTCGTCGAGGCTCAGCGGCTGCACCAGCGGCGTGACCGACCGGAAGATCCCCATCACCGCGCGGGAGACCTCGGCGTAGGTGGAGAAGTCGGGCGGCAGGAAGACGGCCTGCGGACAGAGGCGGTGCGCCCGCGCCGAGGGCATGGCCGAGCGGACGCCGAAGGCCCGGGCCTCGTAGCTCGCCGAGAGCACCACGCCGCGCTCGGGGCCGCCGCCGACCACCACGGGGCGCCCGCGCAGCTCGGGCCGCGACCGGATCTCCACGGCCGCGTAGAACGCGTCCATGTCGACGTGCAGGATGCCGCAGCCGGCGTCGGCCCCCGCCCTGGACCCGACAGCGGGACGAGACGTCGTGCTCAGGCGGGCCGCCGCGCGAGGACGTGCAGCCGCGAGGCCATGTCGCGCAGCGGCGGCGTACCGGCCGCGATGTCCTCGAGCTCGGCGAGCGCCTCGGGCGGCGTGCCGCCGGGCTCGAGCACCCCGTCGGGCACGAGGTCGGCGAGCACCCGGTGCCCCTGCACCCGCTCGACCGTGAGCTGCCCGTCGGCCTCGACGAGCGTGCGGATCTCCTCGACGTCCATGCGCCGGCGCAGCGGGTCGTCGGGACCCCAGCGGCCCGAGGGGTCGACGAGCACCCGGTGCGCCTCGACGAGACGGCCCGCGACCACCCGGGAGAGCACGGCGGCGAAGCGCCCGGTGACCAGCAGCGACACCGCCGCCCCGGGCGCCGCGGACGCGGCGAGGGCGCGGCACGCCTCGGGCGGGTCGTCGACGTACTCGAGCAGGCCGTGGCCGAGCACGAGGTCGGCCTCCGCGTCGGCGACCGCGTCGGCGAGCGCGTCGACGTCGCCCTGCACCGCGCGGACGCCCTCGGCCACCCCGGCGTCTCGGGCGCGGTTGCGCAGCACCGCGAGGGCGTTGGCGCTGGAGTCGACGACCGTGACCTCGCACCCGTCGGCGGCCAGCGGCACGGCCCACGTCCCGCTGCCGCCCCCGACGTCGAGGACACGGGGCGGCGCGCCACCCCGGCGCGCGCGGGCGGCAGTGATCTCGACCCGCAGCGTGCGCGCGACGACGTCGACCGGGGCGAACGACGGCGCACGGCTCACCGCGACACCGTAGAGCGTGCGGCGGGTGCGCGGGAGCACGGACTCCGTCGCTCTCTCCGTCCGTGTGGGTCCGCCGTCCGGCTCCGGCACGGTGCCCGCCCGGCCGGTACGTTCCCCCCGTGCACGTCACCGCGGTCCTCAGCCTCAAGGGCGGGGTGGGGAAGACGACCGTCGTGCTGGGCCTGGCCGGCTCGGCCCTCAAGGCCGGTCTGCGCACCCTCGTGATCGACCTCGATCCGCAGGGCAACGCGACCACCGCCCTGGAGCCCGAGCCCACCGAGACCACGATCGCGCAGGCGATGGAGCGGCCCTCGGCGGCGATCCTGGCCTCGTCGATCTCGCAGAGCTCGTGGGGCGAGGAGGTCGACGTCCTGGTGGGCTCCGAGGACATCGAGCGCCACAACCACCCCGACCCCACCTCGCAGCGGCTCGGCCGCCTCGCGCAGCTGCTGTCCGCACTCCCCCGCGACGACGACGCCGTGAGCGCGACGGGCCTGGCCAAGTACGACCTGGTGCTCATCGACTGCCCGCCCTCGCTGGGCCAGCTCACCCGCTCCGCGCTCGTCGCGGTGGACCGCGCGGTGCTGGTGACCGAGCCGACGATCTTCGCCGTCTCGGGCGTGCAGCGCGCCTTCGAGGCGGTGCAGGCCGAGCGGGAGCACAACCCGGACCTGCAGCCGCTGGGCGTGCTCATCAACCGCTACCGCACCCGCTCGGCCGAGCACGAGTTCCGGGTGAGCGAGCTGCGCGAGCTGTTCGGGCCCCTGGTGCTCAACGCCCTGCTGCCCGACCGCACCGCCGTGCAGCAGGCGCAGGGCGCCGGCGTGCCCATCCAGCGCTGGGACACCCCGGGCGCCCGGGAGATCTCCAGCCAGTTCGACGCGCTGCTCGGGCGGATCGTGCGGGCGCGCAACACCCGGCCGCACCGCCCGCGGGCCCGCCAGGCGCCCGAGGCCTGAGGACCGGCAGCGGGGTCAGGAGCGCCCCCGTCCCGCCACCGTGCGCGTGACGAGCGCGAGGAACAGGTCGGCCTGGCGGACCATGTCGTCGGCGTCGCGCTGCGACACGCGCCCGCGCACGCCGGCCTCGACCGCCGAGCGCGTGGCCGAGTGGGCCGCGAAGAACGCCGCCCACTCGCCGTACTCCGGCGCCACGGACGCCAGCAGCGTCCAGGCGTCGGTGGGGCGGGACGAGCGCTTCGAGCGGGCCCGCAGGGCGAGCACCGCCGCGGCCGCCCGCAGCGCGCCGAGGTGGGCGGAGCGGAAGCGCTCCGCCGGGTCGCCCTCGGCCTGGGCGGCGCGCAGCTCGTCGCGGGCGGCGCCGAGCAGCTGGACCACGGTGCGCGAGGGCGGCGGCGCCGGCGGGGCGGGCGGGGCCGCGCCGCGCGGTGTGGCCCCGCGCGTGGCCGACCTCCGGGCGGCCGGCACGTGCCGGGCGGCGTCGCGGGCGTCATCGGCGCGGGACGGGCCGGCCGGCTCGACGGGCGTGGTGTCGAACAGTCCGGGCATGGCGAGGGCACTGGTCACGGTGATCTCTCCTCGGGTCGCGTCACGGTCGGGGTCAGGCGTCGGACCAGCGCAGGTCCCACACACCGGGGCCGGAACGCATGCGCAGGACGAACTCGCCGGCGGGCAGGTGCGGCTCGTCGGTGCGGCGGGCGAGCACCCGCCAGCAGCGGCACCGGTCGCCCCCGACGGGCATGGCCGACAGGAACGGCCACCGGGACTCCTCGATCCAGCGTTCGCGCACCTCTTCGACCAGGTAGTGGCTGTCGCGCCGGTTGGGGCGGCGATGGAACTCGACCGGGTCGCCGTCCGCGCAGCGGACCTGGACCGGCGAGGGAGTGCGGACCACGATGCGTCCTCCACGGCGGGCTCGTGCTCCTCGACCCGGGACCCGGGCCGAGCGGATGCCAGCCACCGTGGGGAGCCGGCGGCGTGCCGGGCGGCGGGGCGCTTCCCCCGCCCCGCCACCCGGGGCTATCGAACACGTGTTCGATGCGGACCAGTGAACCCGCTCGGGCCGGGGGTCGTCAAGTCGGTCCGGGCGGGACACTCCCGACGGGCGCATCGCCCCTCCGGAAGGCGGTGACGACGTGGTGAGATGGCTGCGTGCCGCCCGCGTCCGACGCCTCCGCCCGCGGCGCGGGAGCGGGACCGTGACCGCCGCGCCCGCCCGGGCCTCGATCGTCGACCTGTCCCCCGACGACCTCGCGGGGCGGCTCGACGAGGCGCTGACCGTCTACGTCCGCGCGATGGGCTACCCCCCGGGCACGGTCCGCCAGCGGCGCCCGATGTGGATCGAGCACTCGCGCCGCGCCGGCTGGCACGCCGTGGGGGCGTTCGGTCCGGACCGCTCGCTCTGGGGGATCGCCTACGGCTACCCGGGGGCGCGCGGGCAGTGGTGGTTCGAGGAGGTGCGCCGCGGCCTGCTCGGGGCCGGCGCGCCGGGCCGGGACCTGGCCGCGACCGTCCTCGAGGAGTACTTCGAGCTCACCGAGCTCCACGTCCGTCCCGACGTCCAGGGCGACGGCGTCGGCGAGGCCCTCGCGCGGCGCCTGCTCGCCCGCCCCACCGACCGCCACGTGCTGCTCTCGACCCCCGAGGCCGAGCAGCCGACGCGCGCCTGGTCGCTGTACCGCCGCCTGGGGTTCCGCGACCTGCTGCGCCACCACCGCTTCACCAGCGACCCCCGGCCCTTCGCCGTCCTGGGCCGCGAGCTGCCGCTCGACCCGCCCGGGCGCCCGGTCCCGCTGCCGGACCGCGACGGCGCGGTCCCGTGGGGCCGCACCTGACCGGCGTCGTCGGGGGTGCCTGGCACCATGCGCGGGTGCCCGCGCCCGCGCCCCACCCCGTCTCCCCCGCGGCCGCCGACGCCGTGCCCGCTCATGCCGTGCCCGCCCGGCCCGGTCCGGCCCGCTCGCGCCGCGGCCTCGTCCTCCTCGCGGTCCTGCTGATGCTGGTGGGCGTCCTCGGTGCGGGGTGCGTGCGGGTGCGCGCCGGTATGGCGGTCTCGCCGGAGGACCGGGTGTCCGGCGTGGTCGACATCGCCACCCCGGACGGCTCGCCGGCCGGGCAGGGCCCGCCGCTGCAGGTGCCCGACGACCTCAGCGGCGACGTCAGCGTCGAGCGCTACGAGCAGGACGGCTACATCGGCTCGCGCGTGCGCTTCGACGACCTCTCGTTCGACGAGGTCACGCGCGTGCTGCCGGCCATCAGCCCCACGAGCACGCAGGCGATCCGCGTGCAGATGCGCCGGGCCGGCGACCGGGTGGTGGTCAGCGGGCAGGTCGACCTCACCCGGGTCGCGCCCGAGAGCTCCGACGTGCAGCTCAAGATCGCGTTCCCGGGCTCGATCCGCCAGACCGACGGCACCGCGTCGCAGGGCGTCATCAGCTGGACGTTCCAGCCCGGCACGGTCACCGACGTCAACGCCGTGGTCGAGTACCCCGACCCCGACGCCCCGTCGTGGATCGGCTGGTCGCTGCTGCTGTTCCTGGTGGTCGGGGCGGCCGTGGCGATCGTCTACGTGCTCGCCGCGTCGTCCCGCACCCAGTCGCGCAGCCGCGCCCGCCGCTGAGGGGAGAACCCGTCAGGTCTGCGCCGGCGCCAGGCCCAGCCGCTGCACCACGTCCACCACGGCGGGCGAGCGGTTCATGCTGATGTAGTGGATGTTCTCGACGCCTTCGTCGAACATCCGCTGCGACAGCTCGACGCACAGGTCGATGCCGGCCTCGCGGTAGCCCGACGCGTCCTCGGCCAGCGGCTCGAGCTTCTCGAGCATCGCCGCGGGCAGCGGGGCGCCCGAGAAGTCCGCGCCCCGCTCGGCCGACTTCGGCGTCGTCAGCGGCATCAGCCCCGGCATGATCGGGATGTCGCAGCCGGCGGCCGCGATGCGGTCACGCATCCGGAGGAACTGGTCGGCGTCGTAGAACATCTGCGTGATGGCGAACTCCGCGCCGGCCTTCACCTTCTGGATGAAGTACCGGGTGTCGGTGTCCTCGTCGATCGACCGCGGGTGCAGGTACGGGAAGGCCGCGACGCCGACGCAGAAGTCGCCGAGGCGGCGCACCATGTGCACGAGCTCCTCGGTGTAGCTCAGGCCCGCGGGGTGCGGCACCCAGTCGGCGTCCTTGTCCCCGGGAGGGTCGCCCCGGATCGCGAGCACGTTGCTGATGCCCGCCGCGAGGTACGAGCCGATCACCTGGCGCAGGTCCTCCAGCGAGGCGTCCACCGCGGTGAGGTGGGCCATCGCCGTCAGCGTGGTGTCGGTGGCGATGCGGCCGGTCGTCCGGATGGTGCGGTCGCGGCTGGAGCCGCCCGCGCCGTAGGTGACCGACACGAACGCCGGGTCGAGCGGCTCGAGCTGGCGGATCGTGCGCCAGAGGGTGGCCTCGCCCTCGTCGTTCTTGGGCGGGAAGAACTCCACCGAGAACGTGGGCACCCCGCGCTGGATGCGCTCCGTCACAGTAGCCATCCGGCGACCCTACGGTGACCGGAGGTGTGCGCGGGGGTCCGTTGTGACCGGGACCGCCCGATCAGCCGGGTACGCCGAGCGGCCCTACCCTCGGTGTCGACGGCACCCGCCCGGAGGGACAGAACGCGTATGACGGTCGGCGGAGCCTCGACGACGGCGGACCTCGGGCCCCCCGACCCGTTCGACGAGCCCACGCAGGACGGCACCCCGGCGACCCTGGCCGCCCTCGAGCGCGACCTCCCGACCGCGGTCACGGCCGACCTCGCGGACTACCTCGCCGACCGTCGCCACGCCTGCGCGGAGATCGCCGAGGAGTACGCCGGCGCCGTCGACGACCTCACCCGCTTCGTGCTCGCCGGCGGCAAGCGCCTGCGCCCGACGTTCGCGTGGTGGGGCTGGCGTGCCGCCGGCGGCGTCGACGCCCCGGCCGCGGTGCTGCGGGCCGTGAGCGCGCTCGAGCTGATCCAGGCCTGCGCGCTGGTGCACGACGACCTCATCGACGACTCGGCCACCCGCCGGAGCGAGCCGACCGTGCACGCCCGCTGGGCGGCCCGGCACGCCGACGCCGCGTGGGCGGGCGACCCCACCCGCTTCGGCGCGGCGGTGGCCATCCTGCTGGGCGACGTGGCGCTGGCCTGGGCCGACGACATGCTCCACGAGTCCGGCCTCGACCTCGCCGCCCTCGCCCGCGTCCGTCCGCCGTGGCGGGCGATGCGCACCGAGGTGCTGGGCGGGCAGTTCCTGGACGTCCAGGGCCACGCGTCGTCGGACTCGTCGCCCGAGACCGCGCTGCGCATCAGCCGCTACAAGACCGCCGCCTACACCGTCGAGCGCCCGCTGCACCTGGGCGCCGCCCTGGCCGGCGCGGACGACCGCACGGTGTCCGCGCTGCGCCGCTACGGCACCGACCTCGGCGTCGCCTTCCAGCTGCGCGACGACCTGCTCGGCGTGTTCGGCGACCCGGCCGTCACCGGCAAGCCCGCCGGCGACGACCTGCGCGAGGGCAAGCTGACCCTGCTCGTCGCGCTGTCCCGCGCGCACCCCGACCGGCGCACCGCCGCTGTCGTCGAGCGCGCCGTCGGCGACCCCGACCTCGACGTCGCGGGGGTCGACGCGGCCCGCGAGGCCCTCGTCGCGCTCGGTGTCGTCGACGACGTCGAGCGCCGCATCACCGAGCTGACCGCGTCCGCGGTCGACGCCGTGCGGGGCGCCGACGCCCCGACCCTGACCGCGCCCGCCCCGGAGCGGCTCGCCGACCTGGCCATCGCGGCCACCCGGCGGGCCCGCTGACCGGCTCATCCCACCAGGCCCACCCAGGAGCCCCGTGACCCGCACCGTCCAGTCCCCCACCGACCACGTCGTCGTCGTGGGCGCCGGCCTCGCCGGCCTCGCCACCGCCCTGCACCTGCTCGGCGCCGGGCGCCGCGTCACGGTGGTCGAGCGTGACCCCACCCCGGGCGGGCGCGCCGGGCGCCTCGACCTCCCTGGGAAAGGGCAGCACGCCGATAGGGGCTTCCACCTCGACACCGGCCCGACCGTCATCACGATGCCGGAGCTGATCGAGGAGGCCCTGGCCGCGGTCGGCGAGAAGCTCGGCGACCGCCTCGAGCTCGTCGACCTGCACCCCGCGTACCACGCGCGCTTCGCCGACGGCAGCGCGATCGACGTGCACACCGACCCCGGCGCCATGGAGCAGGAGATCCGGGACAAGGTCTCGGCGGCCGACGCCGAGGGCTACCGCCGCCTGCGGGCGTGGCTCACCCAGCTCTACCAGGTGCAGATGGCGACGTTCATCGACGCCAACTTCGACTCCCCGCTCGACGTGCTCTCCCCCGACCTCGCGCGGCTGGGCACCCTCGGCGGCTTCGGCCGGCTCGGGCCGAAGATCGGCAAGTTCCTCGGCGACGAGCGCCTCAAGCGGATCTTCTCCTTCCAGGCGCTCTACGCGGGGGTGCCGCCGGCCAAGGCGCTGGCGGCCTACGCCGTCATCGCCTACATGGACACGATCGCCGGGGTCTCGTTCCCGAAGGGCGGGGTGCGCGCGCTGCCCCAGGCCCTCGCCGACGCCGCGGCCGACGCGGGCGCCGAGTTCCGCTACGGCACCACGGTCACCGGGCTCGAGCGCTCGGGCGGGCGGGTGCGCGCGCTGCGCACCGTCCCCACCGACGACCCGACCGCCGACGGCGACCGGATCGTCGCCGACGCCGTCGTCCTGTCCGTGGACCTCCCCGCCGCGCACGCCCTGCTCGGCCGCGCGCCGAAGCGGGCGGTGCCGCTGCGCTGGTCGCCCTCGGCGTTCGTGTGGCACGCCGGTGTCCCCGCCGGCACCGGGCTCGGGCACCACACCATCTCCTTCGGCGACGCCTGGGCCGGTACGTTCGACGAGATCCTCCACCGGGGCCGGCTGATGTCCGACCCGTCGCTGCTGATCACCCACCCGACGGCCACCGACCCCTCGCTCGCCCCGGACGGCCACGAGCTGGTCAGCGTCCTGGCGCCGTGCCCGAACACCGAGGTCGCGCCCCTGGACTGGGAACGCGTCGGGCCGCGCTACCGCGACGAGCTGCGCGGCGTGCTCGCCGGGCGCGGGTTCTCCCTCGGCGAGCCGGTGGTCCAGCACACGATCACCCCCGCCGACTGGTCCGCCCAGGGCCTCGCCGCGGGCACCCCGTTCTCCGCGGCGCACACGTTCGCCCAGACCGGCCCGTTCCGGTCGGGCAACCTCGTGCGCGGCGAGGGCAACGTGGTGCTCGCCGGGTGCGGGACGACGCCGGGCGTCGGGGTCCCCACCGTCCTCGTGTCGGGCAAGCTCGCGGCGCAGCGGATCACCGGGTGAGCCAGACCGAGCTCGACGCCGCCGGCATCACCGACCCCGCCCTGCGCGAGGCCTACACCCGGTGCCGCGCGCTCAACGCCGCGCACGGACGGACGTACTTCCTGGCCACCCGCCTGCTCGCGCCCGCCCAGCGGCCCGCGATCCACGCGCTGTACGGGTTCGCCCGCATGGCCGACGACGTCGTCGACGACCCGGACGCCGACGCCTCGCCGGCGGCGATCGCGGGCCGGCTCGAGGAGGTCCGGGCCCGGATGCGCCGCGGGCTCGCCGGCACCGACCCGCGCACGCTGGTGTCCGAGGGCGAGCCGGTGGTGGCGGCGCTGGCGGACACCGTCGCCCGCCACGAGATCGCCCACCGGCACCTCGAGGACTTCATGGACGCCATGGCCATGGACCTCACGGTCACCGACTACCCGACCTTCGACGACCTGGCCCGCTACGTGCACGGCTCGGCGGCGGTGATCGGGCTGCAGGTGCTGCCGGTGCTCGGGACGGTCGGGCCGCGCGAGGAGGCCGAGCCCTACGCCGCGGACCTGGGCGTCGCCTTCCAGGTCACGAACTTCCTGCGCGACGTCGGCGAGGACCTCGACCGCGGCCGCGTCTACCTGCCCCGCGCCGAGCTCGCCGCGTTCGGCGTCGACCGCGACCTGCTCGCCTGGTGCCGGGACACCGGCCGGACCGACGCGCGCGTCCGGCGGGCGCTGGCCCACCTCGTCGCCCGCACCCGCGCCGTCTACCGGCGCGCCGACCGCGGGATCGCGATGCTGCACCCGGTGTCGCGGCCCTGCGTGCGCACCGCGCGCGTGCTCTACGGCGGCATCCTCGACGAGATCGTCGCCGCCGACTACGACGTCCTGCGCCGCCGCGTCGCGGTCGGCAACGGGCGGCGGGCCGCGGTCGCGCTCCCGCACCTGGCCCGCGCCGTCGGCACGCGGTGGCGGCGCCGTCTCGACCCCGCCCTCTCCCGCGCGGCGTGACCCTCGTCCTGGCCGTCGACGCCGCCTGCGCGCGCTGCCGCGCGGTGGGCGCGACGGTCGGGGCGACGGGGGGCGCCGACCTCGAGGTCCTGCCCCTCGGCGACTACCGCGTCGCCGGCTGGTGCGCCGACGCGGGGGTGGCCGGCGACGCACCGACCCTGCTGGAGATCGTCCCCACCGATGACGACGACCGAGTCCGGGCCTGGACCGGCCCGGCGATGGCGGCGGCGCTCGTGGCGCGGCTGGGCCCGCGGCGCACGGCGCGGCTCGTCGCGGCCCTGCGCGCGCACGGCGTGCTGGGCGCCGCGGCGAGCGGTGTGCTCAGAAGGCCATCGCCTGGGCGCGGCGCTTGACCTCGCGACCCCGGTCGGAGCGCAGCGCCTCGATCGGGGCGCCGGGCAGCGACTCGTCGTGCGCGAAGAGCCAGCGCAGGATCTCCGCGTCGCTGTAGCCGCCGTCGCGCAGCACCTGGATGGTGCCGGGGAGGCCCTTGACCACCCCCTCGTCGGTGAGGAAGGCGGCGGGCACGCTCCAGCGCTCGCCCTCGCGGACGCCCAGGAGCTGCCCCTGCTTGATCATCTGGCTGACGCGCGTGCGGGGCACGTCGAGGCGCTCGGCGACCTGGGCGAGCGAGACGACCTCGACGTCGTGGCCCACGAGCGCCGCGATACCTGACTCGGACACGGGGGTCACTGTGCCAGAGGAGGGGGTCCCGGGGGCACGTCCAGCCCCTCGCGCACCAGGACGTCGGGCTGCGCGAGCGCGAGGAGGTGGCCGCCGGGAAGGACGACCGGCTCGACGCCCGCGCGCTCGCGGGCCAGGCGCACCTGGAAGTCGGCGGGGAAGAAGCGGTCGTCGCGGCCCACCACCACGGTGACGGGCACGTCGGGCCATGCGGGCAGCGACCAGCCGTCGGCGAACGGGCCGTCGGACTGGTCACGCTGGTGCTCGGCGCCGGCGGCGACGACCTCGGGCGGGACGTCGTGGAGGAACTCGTACTCCGGGTCGAAGCCGGCGTCCTCCCGGCCGGCGGCGCGGACGGCGGCCTCCTTGGCCGCCCGGTGTCCGGAGTCGGTCCACCACTGCCCTGGCGTCTCGCCGACGGCGGGGACGGTGGCGTTGACCAGCACGAGTCGTTGCACGGGGACACGCCGCGCGACCTCCGCGGCCGTGAACCCGCCCAGCGACTGGCCCACGACGACGGCGTCGGAGCGGTCGCCCAGGGCGGCGAGGGCGACCTCGACGTACTGCGGGATCCCGGCGGAGGGGTCGTCGGCGGGCAGGTCGACGGCGATCGCCTCGTCGCCGCGCGCGGCGAGGATCGCCACGACCCGGTGCCAGTACCACGCGGCCCCGCCGGCGCCGGGGAGGAGGAGCCAGGTGGTCACGCGGCGCAGCCTAGGACCCTCACCCGACCGGGGCGCCGCGCGTCGCACGCGGGGATCCCCGCAGGTCACCGCGGTCCTCGTAGCATCGGGCGCATGGCCGCGCCGACCGCCCACCCCGCGGGGACGGTGCTGGAGGGGCGCTACCGGGTCGACGGGCTGCTGGCGCGCGGCGGCATGTCGGTGGTGTACCGCGGCTCGGACCTGCGCCTCGACCGCCCCGTGGCGATCAAGGTGCTCGACCGGACGCTCGCCCGCGACCCGGCGTTCGTGCGGCGCTTCGAGCGGGAGGCCCGGGCCGCCGCGCGGCTCGCGCACCCGGGCGTCGTCGCCGTCCACGACCAGGGGCGGGACCCGGACGGCACCGTCTTCCTCGTCCTCGAGCTCGTCGAGGGCGGCACGCTGCGCGACGTGCTGCGCGACGAGGGCCGCCTGCACCCGGCGACGGCGCTGACGGTCGCCGAGCAGGTGGTCACGGCGCTGCAGGTCGCCCACGACCGCGGCCTCGTGCACCGCGACGTCAAGCCCGAGAACGTGCTCGTGGGCAGCGACGGGTCGGTCAAGGTCGCCGACTTCGGCCTCGTCGCCGCCGCGTGGGAGACCGACGGTGCCGACGATCTCGAGAGCAGCGGCGAGATGGTGCTCGGCACCGTCGCGTACCTGGCGCCCGAGCAGGTCACCGAGGGCCGGGCGGACGCGCGCAGCGACCTCTACGCGGCCGGGATCGTGCTGTTCGAGCTGCTCACGGGCGCGCCGCCGCACGGTGGGGACGACGCGGTCACCATCGCCCGGCGCCACGTGCACCACGACGTGCCGCCGCCGTCGTCGCTGGTGGGCGGCGTCCCGCGGGCCCTGGACCGGCTGGTGCTCGCCGCCACCCGCCGCGACCCGGAGGAGCGGCTCGCCGACGCCCGCGCGTTCCTGGCCGCCGCGCGGGGCGTGCGCATCGACGCCGACCTGCCGTTCCACCCCGTGCCGCCGCCCCGGCGCCGGGCCGCGACCGGGGCGTCGCAGCCGTTGCGGGGCACGCGGCTGCTCGACCTCGACACCGGGCCGGGCGACCGGCCGCCCCGGGGCGGCGCGGCGTGGGACGAGGACGACGACCTCGACGACCGCTGGGACGACGACGACTGGGACGCCGACCCGGACGAGGAGGACGACGAGGTCCCTGCCGGGCGGCGGAGCCCCGACGCGCCCGTGGACGACGTCGACGTGGCCATCGAGAGCATCGAGCGCCGGCGTGCCCGTGCCCGCTCGCGACGCCTGCTCAGCGCCTGGCTGGTGCTGATCAGCGTCGCGACGGTGGCCGCGGGCGCCGCCGGCTGGGGCCTGGGCCTGCCGGGGTGACTAGCCCCGGAGCATCTCCGCCACGAGGAACGCGAGCTCGAGCGACTGCTGGGTGTTCAGGCGGGGGTCGCAGGCCGTCTCGTACCGGCCGGCGAGGTCGGTGTCGGAGATGTCCTGGGCGCCGCCGAGGCACTCGGTGACGTTCTCGCCGGTGAGCTCGACGTGGATGCCGCCCGGGTGGGTGCCGAGGCGCTGGTGGACCTCGAAGAAGCCCTGGACCTCGTCGACGACCTGGTCGAAGTGCCGGGTCTTGTAGCCGGTGGTGGCCTCGACGGTGTTGCCGTGCATCGGGTCGCACTGCCAGATGACCTGGTGCCCGGACGCCGTGACCTTCTCGACGATGCCGGGCAGCACGTCGCGCACCTTGCCCGCGCCCATCCGCGAGATCAGCGTCAGCCGGCCCGGCTGGTGGTGGGGGTCGAGGCGCTCGACGTACTCGACGGCCTGCTCGGGCGTGGTGCCCGGGCCGATCTTGATGCCGATCGGGTTGGCCAGCAGCTCGGCGAACGCGATGTGGGCGCCGTCGAGGTCGCGGGTGCGCTCGCCGATCCACAGGAAGTGCGCGCCGAGCGAGAACAGGCGGGTGTCCTCGGTGCTCGTCGCCTCCACCCGCGAGTCCAGCCGCAGCAGCGCGCGCTCGTAGTCGAGCACCAGCGCCTCGTGGCTGGCGAAGATCTCGGTGCCGCGCAGCGAGTGGTCGGTGACGCCGGCGGCGTTCATGAACCGCAGCGCCCGGTCGATCTCGGCGGCGACGGCCTCGTAGCGCTCCCCCGCGGCGGAGGTGCGCACGAACTCGCGGTTCCAGTCGTGGACCTCGTGCAGGTCGGCCATGCCGCCGGAGGTCAGCGCGCGGACCAGGTTCATCGCCGCGCCCGCGTTGGCGTAGGCGCGGATCATGCGGCCCGGGTCGGGGATGCGGCGCTCGGCGTGCGCGGCCAGGGAGTTGACCATGTCGCCGCGGTAGCTGGGCAGCCCGAGCGCGTCGGTGGGCGACGAGCGCGGCTTGGCGTACTGCCCCGCGATGCGCCCGATCTTGACCACGGGCATCGAGGCGCCGTAGGTCAGCACCACCGCCATCTGCAGCAGGGTGCGGATGTTGCCCCGCAGGTGGGGCTCGGTGTTGTCGGCGAAGGTCTCGGCGCAGTCGCCGCCCTGGAGCAGGAACGCCTCCCCGCGCGCGACGGCCGCCAGCTGCGTCTGCAGCCGGTCGACCTCGGCGGGCACGGTGATCGGCGGCACGTGCTCGAGGACCTTGCGGACGTCGGCGACCGCGTCCGGGTCGGGCCAGTCCGGTTGCTGCACCGCCGGGCGCGCGAGTGCCGCGTCCAGGCGCTCGCGCAGGTGGCCCGGCAGCGGGGGCAGGCCGGGCAGGGCATCCACGGGCAGGTCGACGGACCACACAGGACCGAGCGTAACCGTGCCCCGGCGGCCCCGGACGTGTTCCCCACGACGCGGGCCGGTCGCCCGTGTGCTCAGGCCCCGCCGACCCGCTCGCCCTCGTGCAGCCGGCGCCACCGTTCGTCGATCACGGCCCAGCGCGCGAGGTTGTGCCGGGCGTCCGCGAGCGCGTCGTGCGCGTCGTCCGGGGGCGGCGGCAGGTCGGGCCGGCCGACGTCCTCCCACCGCTGGCGCAGGTCGTGGGTGAAGCGCGGCAGGGCGCGGGGCAGCTCCGGCATCGCGCCCCAGAGCTGGGCGATCGTGACGTGGTCGTAGGCGGCGTACCAGGCCCACAGCTCGACCGGGCCCTCGCCCGCGCTGACGAACTCGAGGAACGCCTCGCGGATCGCCAGCCGGCTGCGCCACGCCGGGTTCGACATCGGCGGCAGCTTGTCGAGGACGTTGCGCCGCACCCAGGGGCCGGCGCGCATCGGGTCGAACTGGGTGGAGATCGCGTAGAACTCGCGGCCCTGCTCGTCGACCACGCCCACCGAGACCAGCTCGATGGTGGTCCCGTCCTCGATGAACTCGCAGTCGTAGAAGTACCGGGCCACGACGGTCATTGTCGCGAACGAGGGGTCAGGCCGCCTCCGGGGCCTCCTGCTCCTTCTTGGCGGTGCTCGCGTAGACGTCCACGTACTCCTGCTCGGAGAGCACCCGCACCGCGTCCATGATCTCGTCGGTCATGGCCCGCTCGACCTGCCGGTCGTCGGTGATGCCGTGGTAGCGGGAGAAGTCCAGCGGCTCGCCGATGCGGATCCCGATCCGGACCGGGCGCCAGTAGCGGGACCCGACGGGGTTCGCCCGATCGGTGCCGATCATGGCGACCGGCACGACGGGCACGCCCGCCTCGAGCGCCATCCGCGCGACGCCGGTGCGGCCCTTGTAGAGCCGTCCGTCGGGCGAGCGCGTGCCCTCGGGGTAGATGCCGAAGAGCCGACCCTCGCGCAGGATGCCGATGCCGGTCTCGAGTGCTGCCCGCGCGGCGCGCCCGCTGCCGCGCTCGATGGGCACCTGGCCCATGCCCGTGAAGAACCAGCGCTTGAGGGTGCCGACGAGTCCGGGCTGGGTGAAGTACTCCGACTTGGCCGGGAAGGCCATGCGCCGGGGCACCATCAGCGGCAGGACGAACGAGTCGAGCACCGCGAGGTGGTTCGAGGCGACGAGCGCCCCGCCGTGGCGCGGCAGGTGGTCGGCCCCCTCCACCCGCGGGCGGAACGCCAGCCGCATGAGCGGTCCCAGCAGGACGTACTTCATCACCCAGTACAGCACCGCGCTCCCGCCCCGAGGTCGTGCTCCGCCGCCGGGAGCAGGGTAGGCGGCGCGGGCCGCCCCGCGCACCGCCGTGGGCCGCCGGACACCCCGGCCGCGCGCCCGTCACGCACCCGCCCGGGGACCCGCGCCGACGGGCCCGCGCCCGTCCGGACCAGCGCGCGGACCGCCCGGCGCGTCGGGCCCCCCGCGACGTGACCCGACCGTGTGGGACATGCCACGATGGGGTTCCCCTCACCGCTCCCCGCCCCCCTCGCCCTCGCTCGAGGTGCGACGCGCCGTCCGGAGGACCACGTGCCCGTCATGCCCGGCGCCGAGCCGTTCGCCGCCGATCCCGGCGACGGGTCCCGGGAGATCGGGGTCGTGCTCAGCCACGGCCTCACGGGCACGCCCCAGAGCATGCGGGCGTGGGGCGAGCACCTCGCCGCCGAGGGCATCGGGGTGCGCGGCCCGCGGCTGCCCGGGCACGGCACCCGGTGGCAGGACCTCAGCCGCACCCGCTGGCCCGACTGGTACGCGACGGTCGAGCGCGCCGTCGACGAGCTGCGGGCGGAGTACCGCTCCGTGTTCGTCTTCGGGCAGTCGATGGGCGGCACGCTCACGCTGCGCCTCGCCCAGGAGCGGGCGGACGACGTCGCGGGCATCGCGCTGGTCAACCCGTCGGTCACCACGCTGCGCCGCGACGCCGCGATCGCCCCGTACATCCAGTGGCTGGTGCCGTGGGTGCCCGGCGTGGCCAACGACATCAAGAAGCCCGGGGTCACCGAGCTCGCCTACGACCGGATGCCCACGCGGGCCGCGGTCTCGCTGACCCAGCTCTGGAAGCTCGTCCGCGCGGACCTCGAGCGCGTCCGCTGCCCGGTCCTGCTGTTCCACTCCCCCACCGACCACGTCGTCGAGCCGCTGAGCAGCGACATCGTGCGGCTCGAGGTCGGCACCGACGACCTCACCGACGTGCCGCTCACCGACAGCCACCATGTCGCGACGCTCGACAACGACGCCCCGCTGATCTTCGACGAGAGCGTGGCGTTCGTCCGCCGCGTGCACGCCGCCCGCACCGCCGGACCCGCCGCCAGCACCCCAGGGATCCACGCATGACGTCGCCCGACCCGGACGAGATCCACCCCGACCCCACCCGTCCCGAGTCCGCGCGCCCCGACACGGCCAGCTCGCAGGACGGCGCCGACCCCGCCGGCCACGAGCCGGAGCACCCCGGGCTCCCCGACGACGTCGACGCCGCCTTCGCCGCGATCGTCGCCGACTGGGCGGCCGCCGGCGCACCCCGCTGGCCCGACGAGCTGCCCGACCTCCTGGCGCCCGGGCACGAGGACGGGCCGTCGTCCGGGCTGGGCACGGCCACGCCGCCCGGTGGTCAGCCCGACCTCGCCCCGGGCCGCACCGACGGCCCGATCGCCCGGCCCACGCCGCCGACCCCGCCCTCGCCGCGGCCCGAGAGCCGGACCTCGCGCACCGAGCGCCCGACGCCTCCGCGGGCGCACACGCCGCCGCCCGAGGACGAGCACTACGTGCCCCCGGAGCCGCCCCCGCTGCCGCGCCTGGGCCTGAGCAGCCTGCTCGGGCTCGCGCTGCTGGTGGTCGGCGTCGTGCTGCTCGCCGTGCCCGGCCTGCTGGGCGGCCCGGTGGGCCTGGGCATCGTGCCGGGGCTGCTGGCGATGACCGCGGGCCTCGGCTGGCTCGTGTTCGGCCTGCGGCGCGGCCGTGACGAGGGCCCGGCCACCGACCCGGACGACGGCGCCGTCCTCTAGCCCGCGCGCTCCCGGGCGTCGAGCGCCGCGCCCACCATGCCGGCGCGCCCGCCCAGCAGGGCCGGGCGCACGTCGGCGAGCCGCCGGTGGCGCCCGCCGGTGACCTCCTCGGCGTAGCGGGTGCGGGCCCGCGGCAGGTAGAGCGGCGCCGACGCCGACACCTCACCGCCCACGACGATCACGTCGGGGTCGAGGACGTCGGCGACCAGGGACAGGGCCTGGCCCAGCCAGTCGGCGAACTCGTCGACCACCCGGCACGCCAGGTCGTCGCCCCGCTCGGCGGCGTGCGCGACGTCGCGGCCGGTGATCGGCTGCGCCCGCTCCCAGTCCGCCCGCAGCAGCGAGAAGTCGTCGGTGCCGTCGAGCCGCTCCTCGGCGCCGCGGCCCAGCGCGGTGCCGCTGCAGTAGCGCTCGAGGCAGCCGCGCTTGCCGCACGGGCACGGGCGGCCGCCGCGGACGACCGTCAGGTGACCGAGCTCCGGGGCCACCCCGTACGCGCCGCGGAACAGGGCCCCGTCGACGAGCAGCGCCGCGCCGATCCCGGTGCCCAGCGCCACGAGCACGGCCACCGCCGCGCCCGCGGCCGCGCCCACGCGGTGCTCGGCCAGGCCCGCGGCGTTGGCGTCGTGCTCGAGGGTCACCGGCAGCCCGAGGCGCGCGCCGAGCCGGTCGACCACCGCGTCGTCGCGCCACGGCAGGTGCGCGCCGAAGGTGACGGTGCGCCGGTCGGGGTCGACGAACCCGGCCACCGCCAGCCCGACCGCGCCCACCGCGTGGTCGGCGGCGAGGCGCCCGACGAGGTCGGCGACGGTGTCGTCGAGGGCGTCGGGGCGGTCCGCGGTCGCCGCCGAGGCCTCGGCCAGGACCGTCCCGTCGGGGTCGACCACGCCGGCGCGCACCGAGGTCCCCCCGATGTCGACGCCGACGGTCAGCACGAGGCGCTGCTGTCGGGGCCGTCGCTGCCGGCGGCCCCGTCGTGGCGCGCGGGGCGCCGGATCGCGATCCGCTGCACCGACGGGCGCGCGCTGCCGCTCGCGGCGGGCGGCGTCGCGGCCCGGGCGCTGCGGACCGGGCGCGCGGGGGCCGGCTCGGGGGCCGGCGTGTCCTGCGCGGTGGTGGCCGCGTCGCCGTCGGTGGTGGGCACGCCCATCCCGCGGAACGCCGCGGAGCGCGGCGAGGCCCGGCGGACCGGCGGGCGACGGCGCCCGGGGACGCCGGTGGGACCGGGCGGGGTGGCGGGCTCGGCGGGATCCGGGGCTCCGGCGGACGACGGCTCGGGCTCGTGCGACGCACCGGATCCCCACCCGTCGAACGCCCCCCACTCGGCGGGCCAGCCGGGCGGCGCCGGCCGGGTCGCCGTGGACGGCGTCGCCACGGGCTCGCCCGGCGGGGGTGGCCAGGCGTGCTGGTGACCGTGGTCGTGACCGTGCCCCGGCTCCTGGTGCGCCTGCACCATGAGCCGCAGCAGCGTCATGAGACCCGAGGCCTGCTCGGCAAGGCGGGCGGTCAGCTCCGGCTGCTCCCCGCGCAGGGCGGCGACGAGCGCGCAGACCGGGCACCACGTGCAGGGTCCGGCGCTCTGCGCGGGACGGGTCGGCGCGCCGTCGGCCGGCGCGCCGCGGTCCACGCGGGTGCCGAGCCAGTCGAGCAGGGCGGACGCCGTGGCGCGCGCCTCCTGCGTCAGGCGCTCCTGCGCGGCGCGGGCGGCGTCGGACGCGGCTCCGGGGCCGTCCCCGTGCGGCGCGCTCACCGCATCCACACGGTGGGGTCGGGGCGGAAGACCACCGAGAGCACGTCCTCGTCCATGTCGGCGCCCGTGACCTCGCACCGGCGCAGCACGGGCGGGAGGGCGACCGAGCGCCGGCGCCCGTCGACGGTCACGGCGAGCTCGTCGCCGATGCGGGCGAGGTCCACCGCGGCCTCCCCGATGCCGGCGACGTGCAGGTCCAGGACGAACTCGCTCTCCGGGGCCGTCCCCGTGCCGGCCGTGCGGCGCACCGCCACGAGGGCGCGCCCGATCGGGCCGTCGAGGGGGTCGTCGTCGCCGTAGATCACCTCGGCCAGGTCGGCGAGGGCGTCGACGCCCACCGGCTCGCCCGCCTCGTGGGGCACGCGGCGCACGGGGACGTCGCCGCCGGCGCCGGCGAGGTCGGCGAGCACCGCCTCCTGCTCAGCGCGGCGCGCCCGCACCCAGGCGGCGGCCTCGCCGCGTCCCTGGCCCGCGTCGGGCACCAGGCGGTTGGCGACCATCCCGTCGACGTGCAGGCCGTGCAGCGCCAGCGCGGTGAGCGTGCGCCGGGTCTCGGCCGCGACGACCCGCTCGGGGGTCAGGACCAGGCGGATCGTGGTGGTCCGGTGGTCGGAGAGCAGGTCGCGCAGGCCCGCGAGCTGCTCGGCGAGCCGCGAGAGCGACGCCGCGGCCGCGTCCCACTTCGCGACCGTCGCGCTGCTGCCGGCGAGGCCCGCGAGGACACCCCGCACGGCGCGGCGGTGGGCGGGGAACAGCTTCTCGAGGTACGAGCCGAGGGCCTCGGGCAGGGAGAGCAGGCGCAGGGTCTCGGCGGTCGGCCCGCAGTCGACGACCACGACCTCCCACGGCCCGTCGATCGTCGCGCGCCGCACGTCCTCGAGGGCGAGCAGCTCCTCGACGCCGGGCAGGACGGTCAGCTCGTCGGCGACCATCTCGTCGACCCCGGCGCCGGCGAGGAGCGTGCGGAGCTGGGTGCGCAGGGGCTCCCAGGCGTCGTCGACGAGCGCGCGGGTGTCGATGTGCGCGGCGAACAGCCCGGGGTACGCCCGCGGCGCCACCTCGGCGGGGGTGCCGTCGAGGCGCGCGTCGAAGGCGTCACCGAGGGAGTGCGCGGGGTCCGCCGACAGGACGAGCACCTTGCGCCCCCCGCGGGCCAGCGCCACCGCGGTCGCCGCCGCCGTGGTGGTCTTCCCGACGCCACCCTTGCCCGTGAACAGCAGGACCCGCACTCAGCCCTCCACGCGCCGCTTCAGTCCCGTGAGCGCTTGGTCCATGATCCGCTTCTCGGCCCGGCGCTTGAGGAGGCCCGGCAGGGGCACCGCGAGATCCACCGAGAGCGTATAGGTCACCTCGGTGGCCGTGCCGTCCTCGGCCAGGCGGTAGCGGCCGCGCTGGGAGCGCTGCACCTGCCCGGACACGAGGTCCCACGTCACGCCGTCGGTCTGCCAGTCGTAGGCCAGGACGTAGGTGTCCTTGATCGGACCCGCGTCCAGGGAGAACTTGACCTGCTCGGGGCGGCCCTCGTCGTCGTGGGTCAGCACGGTGGCCGAGGTGATCGCGTCCGCCCACTCGGGATAGCGGTCGAAATCGGCGATGACCCCGAGCACGTCGGACGCCGGCGCCGCGATCGTGATGGATTGGGTCGACTCGTCGGCCATGGCGGGAGAGGCTACCGCTCGCGACGACGGCGATCGGCACGGGCGGGGGCGGGGTGGGGTCGTCACCGTGACGCGGACCTCACCGCTCAGCCGGACGTGACCGTGCCCTCGTCCCCCACGTGCGCGGGCGGGACGCCCGGGGGGCGGCCGGCCTCGAGGCGGTCCTTGAGCGCGAACGCGAGGACCTTGGCGCCACGCTGGCGGCGCACCACCTCACGGGTGGCGGCGCGGCGGCCCAGCGTCGCGCCGACCGGGTCGACGCGCAGGAACCAGTGCAGCACCGTGCCGTCGCCGACGGCCTCGAGCCAGACCTCCATGCTGCCGCGCCACGCGTCGCCCACGACGCTCCACCGCAGGCCCTGGGCACCGCGGTCGGCGAAGACCCGCAGGTCGAGGTCGGGCCACAGCAGCCGCCAGCGGGCCGGGTCGGCGAACTCCGCGGCCAGGCGCGCGGGGGGCACCGCGAGGAAGGTCTCGTCCACCACGTCGACGGCCGCCACGTTCCCAGCGTCGCAGGGTCCCCGGTGGGGGCCTGCGTCGGCCGTGTGGGCGATTCGTCCGGCTACTTGGAGGTAGAGGACGGGGGTGGGCGCCACTAGGGTCACGGGTCGACGACGCGACGAGGCGCGCGGGGCAGGAGTGGAACGAGATGCAGCAGTACGCGGAGCCGGCGGTCGCGAAGGTGGCCGACGACGACAACCTCACCGCGGCGCCGTGGGGCAACGCGGAGAGCCACGGGAACGACGTCGCGTACCGACACCTCGTCGACGACCAGTGGCGAGACATCACCTTCGCCGCCTTCCGCGACGACGTGGCGACGGCCGCGAAGGGCTTCATCGCGGCCGGCCTGCAGCCCGGCGACCGCGTCGGGCTGATCTCGCCGACCCGCTACGAGTGGACGCTGCTCGACTACGCGCTCTGGGCCGCGGGCGCGGTCACCCTCCCGATCTACGAGACCTCGTCGTCGGACCAGGTCGAGTGGTGCCTGTCCGACTCCGGCGCCAAGGCCGTGATCGTCGAGTCCGACGAGCACCGCGCGATCGTGGAGAACCTGCGCGAGAAGCTCCCCGAGCTGGAGCACGTCTGGCAGATCGACGGTGCCGACGGTGCCGTGGCCGCCCTGCGCGACGGCGGGGCGGACGTGGACGACGCGACGCTCGAGCAGCGCCGCACGGGCGTGCACGCCGACGACCTCGCGACGCTGATCTACACCTCGGGCACCACCGGGCGGCCCAAGGGCTGCGAGATCACCCACCGCAACCTGCTCTTCGAGGTCCGCGCGGTGGCCGACACGTTCTCCGACCTCATGCAGCCGGGCCACTCCACGCTGCTGTTCCTGCCGCTCGCGCACATCTTCGCCCGCGTCATCCAGTGCGCGGCGATGGAGTACCGCTACACGATCGGCCACTTCGCCGACACGAAGAAGCTGACCACCGAGCTGCCGCGCTTCCAGCCCGACTTCCTGCTCTCGGTGCCGCGCGTGTTCGAGAAGGTCTACAACGGCGCCAAGGTCAAGGCCCACAACGACGGCAAGGGCCGGATCTTCGACATGGCCGAGGCCACGGCCGTCGCCTACAGCGAGGCCCTCGACGCCGGCGGCCCCGGGGTCGCGCTGCGCCTGCGCCACGCGCTGTTCGACAAGCTCGTCTACGGCAAGCTCCGCGCCGCGCTCGGCGGGAAGTGCCAGGGCGCGGTGTCCGGCGGCTCGGCGCTCGGCGCCCGCATCGGGCACTTCTTCCGCGGCATCGGCGTGCCGATCCACGAGGGCTACGGGCTCACCGAGACCAGCGCGGCGATCACCGCCAACCCGAACCGGGCGATCAGGGTCGGCACCGTCGGCAAGGCGATCCCGGGCGTCACCATCGCCATCGCCGAGGACGGCGAGGTGCTGGCCAAGGGCGACGTCGTGTTCCGCGGGTACTGGAACAACCCCGACGCCACCAGCGAGGCGCTCGCCGACGGCTGGTTCCACACCGGCGACCTCGGCGGCCTCGACGACGACGGCTACCTCTCGATCACCGGGCGCAAGAAGGAGCTCATCGTCACCGCCGGCGGCAAGAACGTCGCCCCCGCGGTGCTCGAGGACCGGGTCCGCGCCCACCGCCTCGTCAGCCAGGCCCTGGTGGTCGGCGACAACCGGCCCTACATCGGCGCGCTGATCACCCTCGACGCCGAGGCCCTGCCCGGCTGGAGCTCGGAGCACGGCAAGCAGGGCTCGGACGCCGAGTCGCTCGCCGAGGACCCCGACCTCCAGGCCGAGATCGCCGGCGCCGTCGAGGAGGCCAACAAGGCGGTGTCCAAGGCCGAGGCGATCAAGCAGTGGCGCATCCTCACCAGCGACTTCACCGAGGACAGCGGCGAGCTCACCCCGACGATGAAGCTCAAGCGCAACGTCATCACCGAGCAGCGCGCCGCCGACATCGAGGCGGTCTACGAGCGCTGAGCCGCGCTTCGCGGACGAACGAACGGCGCTCTCGCTGCTTCGGAAGCAGCGAGAGCGCCGTTCGTTCTTTCAGGGTCTCCGCCGAACGGCTCAGCCGGCCGCGAGCGCGCGCAGGCGCGCGGCCCGGGCCTCCCAGGTCCAGTCCGCACGCATCCACCGGCGCCCGGCCTCGCCCATCGCTCGCGCGGCGTCGGGGTCGGCGAGCAGGCCCGCGAGGGTGTCGGCGACGTCGGCGGGGTCGCGGCCGTCGACGAGGCGCCCGGTCTCCCCCGGCTGCACCGTCTCGGGCGCACCGCCCGACCGCCCGGCGACGACGGGCACCCCGGCGGCCTGGGCCTCGAGCAGGACGATGCCGAGGCCCTCGACGTCGAGGCCCCCGCCGAGCGTGCGGCACGGCAGCGCCGAGACGTCGGCGGCCGCGTGGTGCGCGGGCACCTCGTCCGGGGTCATCGGGCCGGTGAACACCACGTCGTCGGCGACGCCGTGGGTGCGGGCGAGGCGGCGGAGGCGGTCGCGGTCCGGGCCGTCGCCGGCGATCACCAGCGCTGCCCCGGGCACCGCCGCCCGCAGCCGCGGCAGCGCGGCGACGAGGACGTCCTGGCCCTTGCGCCGCACGAGCCGCGACACGCAGACCACCAGGGGCCGCTCCCCCAGCCCGTGGCGGCGCCGGATCGCCTCGCGGGCGCCGGGGTCGGGGCGGAACCGGGCGGTGTCGATGCCCGAGGGCAGCGGCTCGAGGGCGGCGTCGGGCCCGAGGGCCGGCGCGATCCGCCCGCGCGTGTAGCGGCTGACGGTGGTGACGACGTCGCAGTCACGCCCGATGCGCCGCAGCGCCTGGCGGCTCCCGGGCAGCATCGACCAGCCGACCTCGTGCCCGTGGGTGCTGGCGAGCACCCGGTCGGCGCCCGCCCGGCGCAGCCCCGGCGCCATGAGCCCCAGCGGCGCGGCCGCCCCGAACCACACCGTCCGGACGTCGTGGGCGCGCACGAGCTCCGCGGCTCGCCGGGTCGCGTCCGGGGTGGGCAGCATCATCGTGGTCGGCAGGCGGTGCACCTCGAAGGGCTGCGCGGCGTCGAAGGCGCGGCACGCGGCGACGGCCTCGTCCGAGCGGGCCCAGGTCGACGCGAGCACGACGAGCTCGTCGGCGGGCAGGTGCGTGGTGAGCGCGTGCAGGTAGGACTGGATGCCGCCGGGCCGGGGCGGGAAGTCGTTGGTGACCAGCAGCGTGCGCGGCACGGGCCGGAGCCTCGCACGCGGTGCGGCGGGCCCCCGCCACCGGCCGTCAGGACCAGCGGCGCAGGAACTCGACCGCCGCGGCGTCCACCTCGGCGGGGTGCGAGGCGCTCAGGAAGTGCTGCCCGCCCTCGACGATCCGGAGCTCGGCGGAGTACGCGTTGACGAAGCGCCCGATCTCGTCCTCGGCGTTCGCCACCGAGTAGACCTGGTCGGCCGTGCCCTGCAGCCACAGCACCGGGCAGTGCACGCCGTCGAGGCGCCCGTGCAGGCCGTCGCGGTCGCGCAGGTTGACCGAGCTCGTCCGCAGCCGGCGACGCCCGTCGTCGCCGGTGTAGTTCTGCTGGTGCGCGGAGTGCCAGAAGGCCCGGGTGTCCGCGTCGACGTCGGCGTCGAACCCCGCCTCGAGCACGGCGTCGACGAGGTCGGTGGGGACGACCCAGTCGTCGTCGACCGGCGCGGCGAGGGTGTCGATGGCCGGCGTGCAGAACGCGACGCCGTCCCAGCACCCGAGCTCGCGGCTGCGCGGGCTCTCGGAGTCCATCGAGGTGCCGAGCGGGATGACGCCCCGGACGACCGCGGGCGCGAGCATCGCCATGCGGGTCGCGATCCAGCCGCCCTGCGACGTGCCCACCACGAACGCCTGGGAGATGTCGAGGGCCTCGAGCACCTGCAGCGCCGCGACCGCGCTGTCCCAGTAGGTGAAGTCCTCGTACCCGGCGCGCGTGCTGCCGTGGCCGTAGGGCTCGATCGCCAGGAGGTTGGCGGTCTCGTTCAGCTCCTCGTCGTCGAACTGCGGCCGATAGAGCTCCACCGACGTGCTGAACGAGTTGATCATCACGAGGGTCGGCCGCGACGCCTCGAGGCGACCGCCGAGCGCGTAGCCGATGCTCGAGGTGCCGAGATGGGGCACGGAGATGGTGTGGGCGGTGCTCACGGGCCCTCCTCGACAGGCCTCCGCCGGCGGGCGGGCGGCCGCGACGGAGCATGTGGCGTCCGGAAGGGGCTGTCAACGCGGGGGCAGGACCCCGGAGCGGCTACAGGACGACCCGGCGGACCCCGGACAGGCTGTTGCGCACGTTCGACACCTTGACCACGTCGCCGGACTGCGGGGCCTCGAGGAACTTCCCGCCGCCGACGTAGATGCCGACGTGGGTGACGGGGCTGTTGAAGAACAGCAGGTCGCCGGGCTGGGCGTCCTTCGGGGCGACCGGGATGCCGATGAGCGCCTGCTGGCGCGACACCCGCGGCAGCCCGACGCCGACCTGGCGGTAGGCCCACTGCACGAGCCCCGAGCAGTCGTAGGTGCTCGGGCCGGTGGCGCCCCAGACGTAGGGCTTGCCCTGCTGGGTGAGCGCCATCCGCAGCGCGTCCATCGCGATGCCCGTGCCGGGGAGGTCGGTGGGGTAGGCCGTGGTGCCGCCGCTGCGCAGCGCGGCCAGGGTGTCCGGCGACGCCTGGGCCAGCGCCTGCTCGGCGGCCGCGACCTCCCGGTCGGCGTCGGCCTGACGGCGAGTGGCGTCGTCGGCGGTGCGCTGCGCGTCCGCGCTCGAGCGCTCGGCGTCCAGCGCGCGGGCGCCGGCGTCGCGCTCGGCGCCCTCCGCGGCGGCCGTGGCGTCGAGGAAGCGCTGGACGATGACCCGGTTGTCCTCGGAGATGCTGTCGAGCAGCGCGGTGCGGTCGAGGTAGGCCTGCGGGGACTCGCTGCCCAGCAGCGCGCCCAGCGGGTCGAGCTGGCCGCCCTGGTAGGCCGCGCGCGAGACCTGGTCGACCTCGACGAACGCGCGGTCGCGCTCGGCGCGGGCGCCGTCGGCGACGACCCGGGCGGCGTCGGACTCGCGCCGCGTGCGGTCGGCCTCCTCCCGCCGGACCGTGAGCTGCTCCTGCGCGTCCAGCGACGCCTCCGTGGCGTCGGCCGCGCGGGCGTTGGCCTGGGCGAGGGCCGCGACGGCGTCGGAGGCTCCGGGCGGGACGATGGGGTCGGCCGCGGCGGGCGCGGCGCCGACACCCACGCCGGTGCCGAGCAGCACGGCGACGAGCACGGCCAGCAGGCCGCGCGCGGACGCCGTCGCACGGCGCGTGCGTCGGCCACCCGGCTCGGTGGCGAGCGGGGTGTGGTCAACCGCGGGACGGGGGGACGCCACGGTCTCGTCGGGTCCTCTCTGCGCTGCGCGGCACAGCCCTGCGCCCGAACCGGGGGACGGCCCTCGCGGAGCGCCCCCGGGCCGGACGGCACGGCCCCCGACGGCCTCCATCCGGGATTCACCCCGCCGTACCCGGCGGTAGGTGAGCGAGCGCACTGTAGCTGACGGGCTACCGGATGCGCCGACCGACGGCGCCGAACGGCGGGCGTCCGGGCGGCGGGCGGTCGGTCCCGGCCGGGACGCCGCGGGCTCACCCCACGCCCCGCGCCCGCCGCGGCGCCGTGCCGTCGCCGCGGGCGGGCGGCGGGGCAGGGGCCGGCGGCACCAGCCGCAGCCGCGGGATCAGCCCGTGGTCGGCCAGGACCTCGAGCGCGCGCTGCTCGACCGGCCCGAACTCCAGCGGCAGCGGGCCCCCGGGCGGGGCGTCGGACGGCGCGACGTGGTCCGTCGCGTCGGCGCCCGGCACGCTCGGCGTGCCGAGGAGCACCCCGACCACGCAGTCGTGGCACGCCACGTCGCGGGCGGCGCAGGTGTCGCAGTCGATGAGCACGGTGGCCTCCCGGCCTGGGCCCCCGGCAGGTCCGGGGTCGTGGTGCGCACGCTAGGAGCGACCCCCGACAACGCCGGATCAGAAGCCGGCTCGATGCCGCTCAGATGCGGGCGAGCCGGTGCAGCAGCACGCTCGAGGGCACCGGGTGCGCGCCCCGGCGGCGCACCGAATCGACCACCGCGCGGTCCGACGTCACGACCACCAGCGGGCGGCCCGCCGGCTCGGCCCCCACCAGCGAGCGGATCAGGTCGTCGGCCAGCACGCCCGGGTCGCTGAACAGCACCCGCACCCCGCGCACCGAGTGCGTCGGCACCCCGGTGATCCCCGCGCCGTCGAAGACGAGCGTGGTCTCGGCGCCCGTCCGCGCGGCGAGGGGCGCGACGGCGGCGACCAGCCGCTCGCGCTGCGAGGCCAGCGACAGGTCCGGCCACCCCGTCTTCGTGACGTTGTAACCGTCGACGAGCAGGTGCACCTCGGGCAGCGCGAGCAGCCGGTCGAGCGCCGCGGGGTCGGTGACCCGGGCCTTCGGCATCGTGCCGGACCCCGCCCCGACCAGCTCCGCGGGCCGCGCCCCGTTCTCCCCCGCCCGCAGCCCCAGCTCGCGGCGCAGTCCCTCGGCGGCGCCGGCCACCGTGTCGACCAGCAGCGCCAGGCGCGCGTCGTCGGCCTGGCGCGCGTCGAGGGCCGCCCGCCGGACCCCGGCCAGCTCCTCCACGGCCCGGCCGGCCCGGGCCTCGGCCGCGGCGACGGCCTCGCGGCCCCGGTCGCGCTCGCGGCGCAGCTCGTCGAGCTCGGCGCGGAGCCCGCCCTCGCCCCGCTCCCGCGCGGCCCGCAGCTCGGCCGCCTCGTCCTCCGCGCGGCGCACGCGGACGCCCTGCTCGCGCAGCCGGGTGCGCAGCTTCGCGATCTCGTCCCGGCTCTCCTGCCCCGCCGACCCGACGGCGGCGCGGGCCTCGTCGCGCTCGGCGGTCAGCCGCCGGACCTCGGCCTCGAGCTTCTCGACGCGCGCCAGCGCCGCGTCGCGCTCCGCCCGCGCGCGCCCGGCGTCGGCGCGCTCGGTGACGTCGCGGACCAGCCCGGAGCCCTCCTCGCGGCCCTCGAGCACCGCGACCGCGGCGGCGTGCACCGGCTCCGCGTCGTCGGGGCGCCAGCGGTCGGGCTGCTCCTCGGTCCACCACGTGACGACCCGGGCGGCGAAACCCTCGGCCGACCCCACCGCCGCGAGCAGCGGCCCCGCCCCGACGCGCGCCCGCTTGGCCGGCGCGAAGCGGGCCACGGGACGGACCGGGGGCGGCAGCTCGATCACCGGCAGGTGCCCGACGGCGATCGCGACCAGCTCCGCCACCTTGGCCCGCACGGGGTCCGGCGCCCGCTCGAGCAGGCGCGCACGGACGGCGGCCCGGGCGGAGTCGTCCTCGGCGTCATCCCCGGTCCCGGGAGCGTCGCCCGGTGGATCCGGGTCGCCGCTCTCGTCCGCCATGACCGAGCAGGCTAGCCCCGGTCCCGGGCACCCGGCCGATCACGGAGGGCGGGACTGTCGGGGGTCCGCCCTAGCGTCCACCGCGATGGACGCTCCCGCCCGTCCGGTCACCGGTCCGGACCCCCAGCTCTCGTTCGGCGAGCTCGGCACGCCGCTGTCGCAGGTGACGTTCGTCGTGCTCGACCTGGAGACCACGGGCGGTCCCCCCGACGGCGACGCGATCACCGAGATCGGCGCGGTCAAGGTCCGCGGCGGGCAGATCGTGGGCGAGTTCGCGACGCTGGTCGACCCCGGTGTCGCGGTCCCGCCGCAGATCGTGTCGCTCACGGGGATCACCACGGCGATGGTGCGCGCCGCCCCGCGCCTGCCCCTCGTGCTGCCGAGCCTGCTGGAGTTCCTGGCCGGGGCGGTCCTCGTCGCGCACAACGCCCCCTTCGACGTGGGACACCTGCGGGCCGCGTGCCGGCGCCACGGCCCGTCCTGGCCGCGCCCCGCCGTCGTCTGCACCGCCCGGCTCGGACGCCGCGTGCTCACCCGGGACGAGGCGCCGTCGTGCCGCCTCTCGGCCCTGGCCGCACTGTTCCGTGCCGGGACGCGGCCGATCCACCGCGCCCTCGACGACGCGCGGGCCACCGTCGACGTCCTGCACGGCCTGCTCGAACGGGTCGGCGGGCGTGGGGTCTCGACGCTGGAGGACCTGCTGGCCCTGCAGGTGGAGGTCAGCCCGGCCCAGCGGGCCAAGCGGCACCTCGCCGACGCCGTGCCCGAGGCGCCGGGGGTCTACCTGTTCCGGGGCCCGGGCGACGAGGTGCTCTACGTCGGCACCAGCGGCGACCTGCGACGACGCGTCCGCTCCTACTTCACCGGCGGTGACAAGCGGGCGCGCATCAAGGAGATGGTCGGCCTCGCCGAGCGGGTCGACTGGGTCGTCTGCGCGCACGCGCTCGAGGCCGAGGTCCGCGAGCTGCGCCTGCTCGCCGGGCACGCGCCGCGCTACAACCGGCGATCCCGCTTCCCCCACCGCGGCTGGTGGGTCGCGCTCACCGACGAGCCGTTCCCCCGGCTCTCGGTGGTCCGCACGCCGCGGGCCGACGCCATCGGGCCGTTCGGGCGCCGACCCGACGCCGTGCGGGCGGTCGAGGCCCTGCAGGACGCGGTGCCGCTGCGCCCGTGCACCCAGCGCATCCCCGCCCGCGGCGCCGCGGGCACCCCCTGCGCGCTGCACGAGATGCGCCGCTGCGACGCACCCTGCGCGGGGCACGTGGACGTCGAGGCCTACCGGCCGGTGGTCGACGACGCGCGGGCCCTGGTCCGGGGCGCCGACGACGCGGGCCTGCGCCGGCTGTCCCTCACGGTCACCGACCTCGCCGCGGCCCAGCGGTTCGAGGACGCCGCGGCCCACCGCGACCGCCTGGCCGACCTCGCCACCGCGCTCGGGCGCGTGCAGCGCCTGTCCGCCGTGGCCGCCGCGCCGGAGATGATCGCCGCGCGGCCGGACGGCGAGCGCGGGTGGGACCTCGCGGTCGTGCGCCACGGCCGCCTCGCCGCCGCGGGCCGCGCCCGCCGCGGGGTGCCGCCGATGCCCGTGGTCGAGGCGCTGGTGGCGTCGGCCGAGACGGTGCGCCCGGGCGACGGCCCGCTGCGCGGCGCCCCGCCCGAGGAGGTCGCCGTCGTCACCCGCTGGCTCGAGCGTCCGGGCACGCGCATGGTGCGCACCACGACGCCCTGGGCCATGCCGGTGGCCGGCGCCGGGGCCTGGCGCGAGTGGGTGGGCCGCGCCCGCGAGGCGCGCCACGCCGAGCACGTGGGTGCGCCCGACGAGCCGCCCTAGACTCCCCGGCCACGCGGGGCGCCCGGCCCCGCCCCCGAGGAGGAGGGCCCGTGATCACGGCCTTCGTGCTGGTCCACGCCGACGCCGACCGCATCCCCGAGACCGCGCAGGCCATCGCGGACCTCGAGGGCGTCGCCGAGGTCTACTCCTGCGCCGGCGACGTCGACCTCGTGGCCGTCGTGCGCGTCCGCGAGCACGAGGAGCTGGCCGACGTCATCGCGGGTGGGCTGAGCAAGGTCGAGGGCGTGCACAGCACCACCACGCACATCGCCTTCCGCTCGTACTCCTCGCGCGACGAGGCGACGGCGTTCTCCTTCGGGCTCGACTAGCGGGCTCGATTAGCCCTCGGCGGCCCGGGCCTCGCGGGCGACGGCCGACCAGCGCTCGAGCAGGTCGGTGGCCGCCCCGGAGTCGACGGCCTCGGCCGCGCGCCGGCGCCCGGCGGCCACGGCCTCGTGCAGGTCGGCGACCGCGCGCCCGGTGACGGCCTCCTCGTGGGCGGCCAGGGCGGCGCCGGCGTTGAGCAGCACCGCCTCGCGCACCGCGCCCGGCTCGCCCGCGAACACCGCGCGGGCCACCGCGGCGTTGTGGGCCGCGTCGCCGCCGCGCAGCGCGTCGACCCCCGAGCGGGGCACGCCCAGCGCGTCCGGGTCCAGCGTCTCCACGCGCACGCCGGCGGGGCCTGCGTGCCAGACGGTGGTCGTGCTCGCGGTGGTGACCTCGTCGAGCCCGTCGTCGCCGCGCACCACCACTGCGCGGTCGCCCCGGGCGGCGAGCACCTCGGCGAGGATCGGCGCGAATCGCACGTCGGCGCAGCCGATGAGCGCCGCCCCCGGGCGAGCCGGGTTGGTCAGCGGGCCGAGCAGGTTGAACGCCGTGGGCACGCCGAGCTGACCGCGCACCGGGCCGGCGTGGCGCATGGCCGGGTGGAAGACCTGGGCGAAGCAGAAGCCGATGCCGACCTCGGCGACGCAGCGGGCGACGGCCTCGGGCCCGAGGTCCACGGGCACGCCCAGGGCCTCGAGCACGTCCACCGAGCCGCTGCGCGACGACGCCGCACGCCCCCCGTGCTTGACCACCCGCGCGCCGGCCGCCGCCATGACCACCGCGGACATGGTGGAGATGTTGACCGTGTGCGCCCCGTCGCCGCCGGTGCCGACGATGTCGACGGTGGGCCCGGGGACGTGGACCGGGCGCGCGTGGGCGAGCATCGTGCGCGCCAGCCCGGCGATCTCCGGCGCCGTCTCGCCCTTGGCCCGCAGCGCCACGACGAACCCCGCGACCTGCGCCGGCGAGGCCTCCCCGGACATCACCTGGTCCATCGCCCAGGCGGTGTCCTCGGTCGCGAGGTCCTCCCCCGCCAGCAGCCGCCCGAGCAGGCCGGGCCAGCTCGGCGGCGCCCCGGCCTGCTCGCCCGCCCGCCCGGTCACCCGCGGACGGCCGGGCGGGCCCGCTCGCGCAGCACGGTGGCCACGGTCTCGGCGGCCGTCACCGGGTCCAGCGGCTGCACGAGCACCGCGTCGGCCTGCGACCAGGTGGCCAGCCAGTGGTCGTCGCGGCGACGCACGACGACGATCACCGGCGGCGGGTCATCGCTCTCGTTCTTCAGCTGCCGGCAGACCCCCATGCCGCCGGTGGGCTGCGCCTCGCCGTCGAGCACCGCGAGGTCGATCTCGCCGGCGTCGGCCGCGCCGAGCACCTCGGCGACGCTGGACGCCTCGACGAAGCGCAGGCGGGGCAGGTCGGGCGCGGGCCGGCGCCCGACCGCGGAGGAGATGGCCTCGCGCACCTCGGGGCGGTGGCTCATCACCACGACGGTGAGGGTGGGCGTCGGGCCGGTCACCGCGAGGCCTCGGCACCGCGTCGCTGGGCGTCCGTCATGCGCCGGATGCTAGCGGTCTCCTCCGTCACCCTCGACCGGCCGCCGGAGCGGTACGACGGCCCGACGTACGACGGCTGGTAGGAGAACCCGCAGGTGAGGGCGGTGTGACCCGACGGCGCTGCGCACGGCGCCGCCGGAGGCGCTGCGGGGGCGACACATCGGCGGCTCGCCCCAGCGGGTGGGTGTCGGGCGGAAGTGTCATCATGACCGGCGTGACGACCGCTCAGGGTGCGCCGGCGCCTTCCTTCAGCGCGAGGATTCACTCCCTCAACCGGCCCAACGTCGTGAGCGTGGGGACGATCATCTGGCTCTCCAGCGAGCTGATGTTCTTCGCCGGGCTGTTCGCCATGTACTTCGTCGCGCGCGCGAACGCCGAGGAGTGGCCGCCCCCGCCCACCGAGCTCGACGTCCCCTTCGCCCTGGTCAACACGATCGTCCTCGTGGCGTCGTCGTTCACCTGCCAGTACGGGGTGTTCGCGGCGGAGCGCGGCGACGTGTTCGGCCTGCGGCGCTGGTACGCGGTCACGTTCGTCATGGGGACGATCTTCGTGCTCGGCCAGATGGTCGAGTACCACACGCTGGTCACCGAGCACGCCACCACGATCGCCAGCAGCTCGTACGGCTCGGTCTTCTACATCACCACCGGGTTCCACGCGCTGCACGTCACGGGCGGTCTCATCGCGTTCGTGCTGCTGGTGTCCCGCACCTTCCTCAGCCGGTTCACGCCGGCGCAGGCGACGGCGGCCATCGTCGTCTCGTACTACTGGCACTTCGTGGACGTGGTCTGGATCGGCCTGTTCGCGGTCATCTACTTCATCCGCTGACCTGTGACCACCACACCGCAGGACCCACAGGACACCCAGCGAGGAGACCTCGAGGTTGGGCACCCGATGAGTGACGAGAAGCCCCGCACCGCCCGCACCCGGGCGCGCCGCGGGACGAAGCTGCGCCGACGCCTGTCCGGGCTGCTCGCCCTGGGCGTCGCCCTGGTCGCCGTCGGCGGCCTGTACACGGTGTTCACCCCGACCCCCGACCAGGCGATCGCCGCCGACCCGGCGATCGTGCGCGAGGGCCAGCAGATCTACGACAACTCCTGCATCACCTGCCACGGCACCAACCTGCAGGGCGTGCAGGGCCGCGGGCCGAGCCTCATCGGCGTCGGCGAGGCCTCGGTCTACTACCAGGTCTCCACCGGCCGCATGCCGCTGGCGGCGCAGGGCGCGGCGGCGGAGCGCAAGCCCCCGCGGTTCGACGAGGCCCAGATCGACGCGCTGGGCGCGTTCGTGGAGGCCAACGGCGGCGGCCCGACGACGCCGGTGGTCGCCAGCGGCGAGCAGCTGCGCGGCGAGGACCTCGGCCGCGGCGGCGAGCTCTTCCGCCTCAACTGCGCCTCGTGCCACAACTTCACCGGCCGCGGTGGCGCGCTGTCGCAGGGCAAGTTCGCGCCGAACATGGACCCGGCGAGCGAGGAGCAGATCTACGCGGCGATGCTGTCGGGCCCGGCGAACATGCCGACCTTCGCCGACTCCCAGCTCTCCCCCGAGGAGAAGCGCGACATCATCGGCTACATCAAGTCCGTCGGGAGCGCGAACCCCGCGAAGAACCCCGGCGGCGCAGAGCTCGGTGGCTTCGGCCCGGTCCCGGAGGGCGCGCTCGCGTTCTTCGTCGGCCTCGCCGCCCTCATCGGTATCTCCCTCTGGATCGGATCGCGCCAGTGAGCACCCGTCCCGCCGACCACGGCGCCAACGCCCCTTCGCAGCCGGACCCGAACGAGGCCACGCCGCGCATCCCGAGCGACGACGAGCTCGCGCAGATGAGCACCGACGACCTCGTCCGCCTGGGCAACCGGATCGACGACCTCGAGGTCGTCTCGGACCGCGAGCGCTTCCCCGTGCCCGGCACCCGCGCCGAGAAGCGCGCCGAGCGCCAGGTGACCCTCTGGTTCGTCTGGGCCGCCATCGCCGGCGTGCTGTTCCTCGTGGCGTTCATCGCCTGGCCCTGGGAGTACCGCGGCCCCGGCGAGGAGGGCGGGTTCCTCTTCACGCTGTACACCCCGGTCATCGGCTTCACGTTCGGGTTCGCCGTCTTCGCGGTCGGCATGGGTGTCATCGCCTACTCGAAGAAGCTGCTGCCCGAGGACCTCACGATCCAGCAGCGCCACGACGGGCGCTCGCAGGAGGTCGACCGGGCCACCGCCGCGGCGCGCCTGGTGCAGACCGGGCGGCAGAGCGGCATCACCCGGCGCAAGATGATCTACCGGTCGGTCGGTGCCGCCGGCGGCGTGCTGAGCCTCGGTGTCCTCGTCGCCGCCTTCGGCGGGCTCGTCAAGAACCCGTGGAAGGACGGCAAGAACTCGGAGCTGCTGGTCACGGGCTGGCACTCCGAGGACGGTGAGCGGGTCTACATGCGCCGCGACACCGGCGAGCCCGAGGAGGTCGCGCTGGTGCGTCCCGGCGACCTCGAGCCCGGCTCGATCGAGACGGTCTTCCCCTTCAAGGAGTCCATGCGCGGCAACCCGGAGGAGCTGGCCAAGACGCTCCACTCCTCCGACTCCCCCGTGATGCTGATCCGCCTGCGACCCAACGTCGCGGTGATCAAGCGGGCGGGCCAGGAGGACTTCAACTACGGCACGCTGTTCGCCTACACCAAGATCTGCAGTCACATGGGGTGCCCCACGTCGCTGTACGAGGACCAGACGAACCGCATCCTCTGCCCCTGCCACCAGTCGCAGTTCCAGGCCAACGAGTACGCCAAGCCCGTCTTCGGCCCGGCCGCACGTCCACTGGCGCAATTGCCCATCGCGGTGGACGATCAGGGATACCTGTACGCGCGTAGCGACTTCATCGAACCGGTGGGTCCAGCGTTCTGGGAGCGAAGCTCATGAGTGCGATCACCACACCCACCCGCAAGGGCGGTGGCCTGGCCATGAAGCTCGTCGGCACCGCCGCCGACGAGGCGGACAGCCGGTTCCACCCGGCCGGGCCCCTACGCCGGCAGATCAACAAGGTCTTCCCCACGCACTGGTCGTTCATGCTGGGCGAGATCAACATGTACGCGTTCATCGTGCTGCTGCTCTCGGGCACGTGGCTCGCGGTCTTCTACGACCCGTCGATGACCGAGGTCACCTACAACGGCGTCTTCGCGCCGCTCCAGGGCGTCGAGATGACGCGCGCGTACGAATCGACGCTCGACATCTCGTTCGAGGTCCGCGGCGGCCTGTTCGTCCGCCAGGTCCACCACTGGGCGGCGCTGCTCTTCGTCGCCGCGATGATCGCCCACATGATGCGGACGTTCTTCACCGGAGCGTTCCGCCGCCCGCGCGAGACCAACTGGGTGCTGGGCGTCGTCCTGCTGCTCACCGGCATGATCGAGGGCTTCATCGGCTACTCGCTGCCGGACGACCTGCTCTCGGGCACGGGCATCCGCACCGGCGTCTCGGCGATCGTGCTGTCGATCCCCGTGGTCGGCACGTGGCTGCACTGGGCCATCTTCGCCGGCGAGTACCCGGGCGAGATCATCATCCCGCGCCTGTACATCGTCCACGTCTTCCTGCTGCCCGGGATCATCACCGCGGTGATCGCCCTGCACGTGGCGCTGGTGTGGTTCCAGAAGCACACCCAGTTCCCCGGGCCGGGCCGCACCGAGCGCAACGTGGTCGGCGTCCGCATCCTGCCGACGTTCGCCACCAAGGCCGGCGGCTTCACCGTCGTCTCGGTGGGCCTCATGGCGATCATGGGCGGCGTCTTCCAGATCAACCCGATCTGGAACCTCGGTCCGTACAACCCGGCGAAGGTCTCGGCGGGCTCCCAGCCGGACTGGTACATGGGCATCTTCGACGGCGCGGTCCGGCTGTGGCCCGCCTGGGAGATGTACCTCGGGCCGTACACGATCTCGGCCATCTTCTTCCCGGCCGTGATCGGCATGGGTCTGCTCACCACGTTGCTGGCGCTCTACCCGCTGATCGAGCGCAAGCTCACCGGCGACGACGCCCACCACAACCTGCTGCAGCGCCCACGTGACGTCCCGGTGCGCACCGCCACCGGCATGATGGCGATGTTCTTCTACTTCTGGCTGCTCGTGGCCTGCGGCAACGACATCATCGGCTACACGTTCGACATCTCCCTGAACGTGATGACGTGGATCGGTCGCATCGGCCTGCTGGTCGGCCCGCCGATCGTGTACTTCGCGACCTACCGCATCTGCCTGGGTCTCCAGCGCAGCGACCGCGAGGTGCTCGAGCACGGCATCGAGACCGGGCACATCAAGCGCCTGCCGCACGGTGAGTTCGTCGAGGTGCACCAACCACTGGGCGGCGTCGACGACCACGGCCACGCCGTGCCGCTCGCCTACCAGGGCGCCAAGGTGCCGAAGCGGATGAACGACCTGGGTGCCGCCGGCTCGCCGCTCAAGGGCGGCTGGTTCCGGCCCGACCCGGCCGAGGAGCAGGACGCCCTCACCGGTGGCGGCCACGGCGGCGACCCGATGGAGGTCGAGCCCGGCGAGCAGCGCGAGCTCGCGGGCCGGCCCGACGCCGGTCGCCCGCGCGACATCCAGGAGTAGCACTCGCACGACCCACGACGGGCCGGGAGCGTCACCACGACGCTCCCGGCCCGTCGTCGTTCGCCCACCCCCTGTCTGGCTGGGGCGGCGCACCTCCGGTGTGCCAGCGAGGCGTCCACGGTGGTGTTCAACGCCAGGATCGCCACATCCTCGCGAGCGCGACACGCCGTGGGTGGCGTAGGGCGGCGAGGCCGGGCGAGGGTGGTACCGAGTGCGCCCAGGCTCTGGCGGAGCGCTCAGGGGGCGCCTGAGGGGCCACGAGACGTCGCCGTACGCGCTGAGGCGCCGGCGCCTCAGCACCTGCCTGGGCACGCTGCCCAAGTCCGCCAGGGCTGCCCCCTGCTCGAGGTGCCTCGGCGGGACGACTCCGCGCGGGGTGCTGCTTGACGGAGATCAGGGGCACCTCATGCACCTCGACAAGCCGCACCTCGACAAGCCGGCGCGGGTGGACCAGGTGCTCCTGATCAAGCCAGGCTGCCGGCGTTCCGCGACGGCGGGCGCCGCGAGGGGCACGTTCCGCACGCTCGATGGACCTGCCGCCTGCCCGGTGGCCCCTTGCAAGCCCCGGACGCAGGCTCAGACCTCAGGAGCCCCGGCGAGCGGAGCCCCGCTCCCCCGATGACACGAAAGCGCCGTTCGCTCCCCCAGAAGCAGCGAGAGCGCCGTTCGCTCCACCCCCGCGGCCACAAGACCAACGCCAACCCCCCGCCACGAAAGCGCCGTTCGTACGCCTAGAAGCAGCGAGCGGCGCGTTCGCTGCCACCAGAGCCACCACAGCCACGCCCGCACACACCACGGCCCCGCTCCGACGGACGGAGCGGGGCCGAGGGAAGCTCAGCGAACCCGGAGACTCAGTGCGCCTCGGGGCCCACGTGGTACTCGAACACGAGCCCACAGATCGCGATCACGAGCGCCACGGCGCCGGTGATGATGAGCCAGCCCTGCCAGTACGCCACGCCGAGGCCCGTGACGGCGGTGCCGCCGGCGACGGCGATGGGCCAGTAGCTGCCGGGGCTGAAGAAGCCCAGGTCACCGGCACCGTCGGAGACCTCGGCCTCCGGGTTGTCCTCGGGACGCTCCTCGAGCCGGCGCGCGACGAAGCGGAAGTACGTCCCGACGATGAGGGTGAGGCCACCGGTCAGCGTCAGGGCGACGATCCCGACCTCCTCGCCGGAGAGGATGCCGTACACGATCGCGCACACGAAGCAGAAGACCGTGAGGATCTCGAAGATGCGGGATTCGACTCTCACCGGGTCCTCGCTCTCGGGTGGGTGGGACGGACGCTCACGGTCAGCGGAAGGCCTGCTGAGCGGTCGGGTCCGGGTTGTAGACGTAGGTGCTGATCGAGCGCGGGCTGCACAGCTCACCACAGTTCAGCGCACCCAGCGCCTCGTTGGTGGTGTACGGCTGCCCGGTCTGGGGGTTCACCTGCTGGCGCAGGCCCAGGAACTGGTCGAACAGGTTCGGCGGCAGTGCGCGGACCTCGAAGTTCATCATCGAGTGGTACGCGCCGCAGAACTCCGCGCAGCGGCCGACGAAGGCGCCGGTCCGCTCGATGCGGTCGATCACCCAGGTGTTCTTCTGGTCGTTCTCCTCTGGGTACGGGAAGACGTCGCGCTTGAACAGGAACTCCGGCACCCAGAAGGAGTGGATGACGTCCTTCGACTCCTGGGTGAAGCGGATGGGCCGGTCGGTGGGCAGCACGAGGATCGGCACCGAGCTCGTGGTGCCGACGACGGAGGCCGGCAAGCCGTTCGGCGCCGGGGTCTGCGGGTAGGTGAACTCCCAGTTCCACTGGAACCCGGTGATGTTGATCTCGAGCTCGTTGCCCGTGGGCTCGCGGTCGACGACGTTCTGGACGACCACCGTGAAGTAGAAGAGCACCGCGACGATGACCAGCGGGATGACCGTCAGGACCAGCTCGAGCGGCAGGTTGTACTGGAACTGCCGCGGCAGGTCCGACGCGCCGGCCTTCTTGCGGTGGAACGCGACGGCCCAGGCGGTGGCGCCCCAGACCAGGACGCCGACGACGAGCGCGGCGACCGCGGCCCCGGTCCACAGGGTGCGCATCTGGGCGGCCTCGGGCGTGACGCCGACCGGCCACCCGAACCGCAGCACCTCGTCGACCGAGCACCCGGACGTGGTCACGGCGACGGCGACGGCGGCCGCGGTCAGGCCCAGGACCCGGCGCACGCGACCGGTGCGGGCCCGGGGCGGCGTCCCTTCTCGGCGCACTGCTGCTGCCTTCCTCCTCGCGAGGTGCCCGCGCTCCGCCACAGCCGCGAGGGCCGACGACAGTGCGGCGGGCGGCCCGGCGATCCGGGCCCCGACGTCGCTGCGGAGACTATCCGAGCGAGCCACTACGCGCTGTCGGAGGGGCGCGCGGGGCGCCACGGATCGCGAGGTCGGCGTCGTCATACTGGGCACGGCCCGTCCCCGGAACCGGAGGTGTCAGCGGACGCGTGTGCGGCCTGATGGGATTGATCACGCCGGGTGGTGAGGGCGCCGCGCGCGCCGAGGCGGTGCGGCAGAGCCTGCACTGCATGCGCCACCGCGGCCCGGACGAGTCCGGCGAGTGGCACGACGACGACGTGGTGCTGGGCTTCAACCGGCTCTCGATCATCGACGTCGAGGGCTCGCACCAGCCGTTGACCTACGCGAGCGACCGCTACCGCATCGTCTTCAACGGCGAGATCTACAACTACCTCGAGCTGCGCGACGAGCTGTCCCGTGACCACGGCGTCCGCTTCGTCACCGACGGCGACACCGAGGCGATCGTCGCCGCCTACGACGTCTGGGGGCGCGACGCGGTGCGCCGGCTGCGCGGCATGTTCGCGTTCCTCATCTGGGACACCCACGAGCGCGTGCTCTTCGGCGCCCGCGACCCGTTCGGCATCAAGCCGCTCTTCCTCGCCGCCGGCCCGCACGGTGTCGCCCTCGCCAGCGAGAAGAAGAGTCTCCTCGAGCTCGCCAAGGCCCTCGGCGAGCCGACGACCGCGCCCGACCCGACCGCGCTGCAGCACTACCTGCAGCTGCAGTACGTCCCCGAGCCGTTGACCCTGCACCGCTCGATCCGGCGCGTGGAGTCCGGCACCAGCTTCACGGTCTCCCCCGGCGAGCCGGTGCAGAGCGAGCGCTACTTCCACCCGACGTTCGACGCCAAGCCCGTCGACGACGAGCAGCGCGTGCACGCCGAGATCACCGAGGTGCTGCGCGACTCGGTGGCCAAGCACATGCGCGCCGACGTCACGGTGGGCTCGTTCCTCTCCGGCGGCATCGACTCGACGGTGATCGCGGCCCTGGCCCGCGAGCACAACCCGGACCTCATCACCTTCACCACGGGGTTCGAGCGCGAGGGCTACTCCGAGGTCGACGTCGCCCGCGAGTCGGCCGAGGCGATCGGGGTGCGCCACGTGGTCCGCACCGTCGACGCCCAGGAGATGATGGACGCGCTGCCGCTCATCGTCTGGTACCTCGACGACCCGGTGGCCGACCCGGCGCTGATCCCGCTGTGGTTCGTGGCCCGCGAGGCCCGCAAGCACGTCAAGGTCGTGCTCTCCGGTGAGGGCGCCGACGAGCTGTTCGGCGGCTACACCATCTACAAGGAGCCGCTGTCGCTCGCGCCGTTCGAGAAGCTGCCCGGCGCGGTGCGCAAGCTCGCCGGCGCGCTCTCGACCAAGCTCCCCGAGGGGATGCGGGGCCGCGACCTGCTCCGGCGCGGCGCGCTGCCGCTCGAGCAGCGGTACTACGGCAACGCGCGGATCTTCCGTGACGACCAGCTCGGCGCGGTCCTGCGCGGCCACGACCCCGAGCTCTCGCACGTCGACGTCACCGCGCCGATCTACGCCGACTCGGGCTCCTGGGACCCGGTGGCGCGCATGCAGCACGTCGACCTGTTCACCTGGCTGCGCGGGGACATCCTCGTCAAGGCCGACAAGATGACGATGGCCAACTCGCTCGAGCTGCGCGTGCCGTTCCTCGACAAGGAGGTCTTCGAGGTCGCGTCGCACCTGCCGACCGAGCAGAAGGTCGCGCACGGCACGACGAAGTACGCCCTGCGCCGGGCGATCGACGGCATCGTGCCCCCGCACGTGCTGAACCGGCGCAAGCTCGGGTTCCCGGTGCCGATCCGCTACTGGCTCGCCCACGACATGCTCGAGTGGGCCCGCGCGATCGTCCGCGACTCGCAGACCGACGCGATCCTCGACAAGGCCGCGGTGCTGCGCCTCATCGACGAGCACCGCACCGGCCCCGTCGACCACTCGCGCCGCATCTGGACCCTGCTGGTGTTCATGGTCTGGCACGGCATCTTCGTCGAGGGCCGCATCCGCCCGGAGATCCCGGAGCCGAACTACCCGGTCTATGCGTGAACGTGCGCGACGCCACCGCGCGGTCCCGGTGACCGCGCGTTTCACCTAGTGTCGATCGCTGGTCCGAAGGACGTAATCCAGCGAGAGGTATCCATGGACGTACTCGGGATCGGCAACGCCATCGTCGACGTGCTGTTCCGCACGGACGACGACACCATCCGCGCGCAGGAGCTGCCCAAGGGCGGCATGACGCTCATCGACGAGGCGCAGGCGGAGAAGCTCTACGCCGGGGCCGGTGACACCACCGAGCGCTCGGGCGGCAGCGTCGCCAACACCATCGCGATCGCGTCCGCCCTCGGCGCCGACGCGGGGTACGTCGGCAAGGTCTCCGACGACCGCCTCGGCACCTCGTTCACCGAGTCGATCCGCTCGCACGGCGTCGACTTCACGACGCCGGCGCTGTCGGGGAGCCCCGCCACCGCGCGCTGCCTGATCATGGTGACGCCCGACGGCGAGCGGACGATGTCGACGTTCCTCGGCGCGTGCACCGCGCTCGGGCCCGACGACATCGAGCAGGACCAGGTCGCCGGCAGCAAGGTCAGCCTCATCGAGGGCTACCTCGCCGACACCGAGCACGCGCGCCGCACCATTGGCAAGGTCGTCGACGCGGCCGCCAAGAGCGAGGCGCGCGTCGGCCTGACGCTCTCGGACGCCGGGTGCGTCGACCGCCACCGCGAGTACTTCCGCGAGCTGACCCGCGAGAACGTCGAGGTCCTCATCGCCGACGAGGACGAGGTCGCGGCGCTGCTCGGCGACGACGCGGTCACCTCGCTGCTGCGCGGCAACGGCGGCAACTGCGAGGTCGTCGTCGTCACCCACGGCGCGAAGGGCTCGACGGTGTACGACGCCGACGGGACGGTCGAGGAGGTCGGCATCCGCGAGGCCGACGAGCTCGTCGACACCACCGGCGCCGGCGACGCCTACGCGGGCGGCTTCCTCTACGGCTGGACCCGCGGGCTCGACCACGCGACCTCGGGGCGCATCGGCGCCGTGGCCGCGTCGCACGTCGTCGCCCAGCTGGGCGCCCAGCCGCCCGAGGGCCTGCGGGACAAGGTCGCCGCCGAGGTCCCGGGCGTCTGACACCCGCCGGACACACGACGGCCCCCGGACCTCGACGAGGTCCGGGGGCCGTGTGGTGTCAGCTCAGTTGAAGCTGTCGCCGCAGGCGCAGGACCCGCCGGCGTTGGGGTTGTCGATGGTGAAGCCCTGCTTCTCGATGGTGTCGACGAAGTCGATCACCGCACCCTGCAGGTACGGCGCGCTCATGCGATCGACCGACACGGTGAGCCCGTTGAAGTCGACGGTGAGGTCGCCGTCCAGCGAGCGGTCGTCGAAGAACAGCTGGTACTTGAGACCCGCACACCCACCCGGCTGGACGGCGATGCGCAGCGACATGTCGTTGCGGCCCTCCTGGTCGAGCAGGGCCTTCGCCTTGCCGGCGGCGGTGTCGGTCAGCTCGACGCCGTGCGGCTTGGCCTCGACCTCGGCCGGCGCGGTGGGGTTCTCGACGGTCATGGTTCTCCCTTGAGCTCCCGGGACGGACGCTGTGCACACTCCGGTTCGGCACAACCCGGTCGCGGTGCCGTGTGTTCCCTCGGGACCGGACGTGCTGGCCCCGCGGCCGACCTCCATCGTCGCACACGCACGGCGATGGTTCCTGCGAGCGCGCTCACCCCGGGGTGATCACGGCGGCCGCGCACCCCACCGCCCGGCGACACCCGCCGCGAGGTCGGCCAGCCGCGCGGCGGGCTCGGCCAGCGCGGCCTCGACGGAGCCGGCGTCGGCGGACACCGAGTAGGCGCCCTCGAGCCCGGCCTCCAGCGCCTCGCCCACGCTGAGGTCCACCTGGCCGGCCAGCGCGATGCACGGCACGCCCCGCTCGCGGGCGCGCGTGGCCACGACGGAGACGAGCTTCCCGCGCAGCGACTGGTCGTCGAGGCGCCCCTCCCCCGTGACGACGAGGTCGGCGGCGGCCAGCGCATCGTCGAGCCCCGCGACCTCCCGCACCAGCTCACCGCCCCCGACCCGGCGCGCCCCGAGCGCCGCCAGCGCCGCGCCCAGCCCGCCGGCCGCGCCCGCCCCGGGTCGGTCGACGAGGTCGGGCCGGCCGCTGGCCGCGGCGAGCACGGCCCCCCAGACGGCCAGCGCGGCGTCGAGGTCGGCCACCGTGTCGGCGTCGGCCCCCTTCTGCGGCCCGAACACGGCGGCGGCGCCCCGGGGTCCGCACAGCACGTGGTCGACGTCGGCGGCGACGACCAGCTCGACGTCGCCGAGGCGTGCGTGCACCGCGGCGAGGTCGTCGACCGAAGCGACGCCCGCGAGGGGCCCGCCGCCGTCGGGGAGGACGGCACCGTCGGCGTCGCGGGCGGGCGCGCCCAGGGCCGCGAGCAACCCCGCCCCGCCGTCGGTGCAGGCCGAGCCGCCGAGCCCGACGACGATCGAGGACGGTCCGTGCTCCGCGGCGGCGGCGACCAGCTCGCCCACCCCCCGGCTCGTGGCGGCGGTCGCGGTGGCCGGGGTGCGCTCGCCGACGAGGTGCAGCCCGCACGCCGACGCCGACTCGACGTACGCGGTGCCGTCGAGCTCCAGCCACGTCGCCACCGTCGGGGCGCCCAGCGGCCCGGTGACCTCGACGTCGTGGCGGGTGCCGCCGCGCGCGGTGTGCAGGACCTCGACGAAGCCGGTGCCGCCGTCGGCGAGGGGCAGCAGGACCGTCGTGTCGCCCGGCACCGCCCGCGCCCAGCCCTGCGCCATCGCGGCGGCGGCCTCGGCGGCGGTCAGGCTGCCGCCGAAGGAGTCGGGGGCGAGCAGGACGCGCATGCGATCACGGTAGGGGGCCACGCGCGGGAGACGAAGCGCAGCGGAGCTCGACCCTGGACGTTCTGTCTATCCTGGACGGCGTGAACTTCCTGCGCCGGGGCTCCGCGTCCACCAGCGACCAGCCCGCCGACGACGCCACCGACGACGCCGCGGCCGACGGCCGCGAGACGGTGGTCGTCGGCGACCGGACGCGGACCGCGAGCAAGGGCCGTCCGACGCCGTCGCGGCGCGACGCGCAGGGCAAGCGCCGCGGCCCGGTGGCGCCGGCGCCCAAGACCCAGCGCGAGGCCATGAAGCGGGCCAAGGCGCTGCGCGGGACGAAGGACGACCGCCGCACCGCCGCCGCCGAGCGCCGCAAGCGGATGATGGCCGGCGACGACACGGTGCTGCTCCCCCGCGACCGGGGTCCGGCCCGCGCCCACGCGCGCGACCTCATCGACGCGCGGCGCAACCTCATGGGCCTGTTCATGCCGCTCGCGGTGGTCATCTTCGTGACCGTGATCGTCCCGGTGCCCCAGATCCAGGCCGCGGGCAGCCTGATCTGCCTGGTCATGCTCGTGATGATGGCGCTCGAGGGCGTCCTGCTCGGGCGCTACGTGGTCACCGGCGTGCGGGCGAAGTTCCCGGACCAGGAGATCGGCGCGCTGTCCTACGGCTGGTACGCGTTCACCCGCGCCACCCAGCTGCGCCGCCTGCGGATGCCCGCCCCGCGGGTGGCCCGCGGCGCCAAGGTCGCCTGAGTGGGGCACTGATCGCTCGCGTCCTCGTCCTCGGCGGGACGCGCTCGGGCAAGTCGGCGTACGCCGAGGGGATGCTCGACGCCGACGGCCCCGCGCTCTACGTCGCCACCGCCCGGGGCGTCGACCCCGCCGTCGACGCCGAGTGGGCCGACCGCGTCGCCGTGCACCGCGACCGCCGGCCCGCGCACTGGCACACGGTCGAGGACGCCGACCTGCCCGGCGTGCTGGCCGCGGCGCCGGGAGAGCCGGTGCTCGTCGACGACCTCGCGACCTGGGTGACCGGCCTGCTCGACGACGCCGGCTGGGCCCGCGACGCGCCGTCGGTCGCCGAGAGCCGGGACCGGTTCGTCGCCGCGGTGTCGGCGTTCGAGGGCCACCTGGTGCTCGTCTCGGCCGAGGTCGGGCTGGGCGTGGTGCCCTCGACCAGCGCGGGACGGCGCTTCCGCGACGAGCTCGGCGCGCTGAACCAGGCGCTGGCCGCGGTGTGCGACGAGGTGTGGCTGCTGGTGGCGGGGCTGCCCCTGCGCCTGGGGTGAGCCGCACCGGCTACCTTGGCGCTCCGCGCTCGTGCGCGCTCGCCCGTGCCCCGGCACGGGAAAGCACGCACACGTCCTGAGGTGATCGCCCCCGTTCGAGGAGGACACGCGTGCACCCGGCCACCGCCGCGCCGCCCGGCGTGGCGCCCCCGGACGAGACCGCCCGCCGCGAGGCCGCCGGCGCCCTGCCCGGCGGCACCTACGGGCGCCTCGAGGACCTCGCCGCCTGGCTGGCCGGGTGCCAGGGACGCGCGCCGGCCCGGGCGCCGCGCCGGGTGCGGGCCGTGCTGTTCGCCGCCGACCACGGCATCGCCGCCGCCGGGGTGTCCGCGCACGACCCCGCCGAGACCGCCGCGCGCGTGGCCGCCGCCCGGGACGGGTCGGCCCCGGTGTGCCGGTTCGCCGAGGCCGCGGGGGCGGGCCTGCGGGTCGTCGACGTGGGTCTGGACGCGCCGGTCCCCGGGGACGACCGCGACGACCGCGCTGGCATCCGGGGCAGCGGGCGCCTCGACACCGACGACGTGCTCACCGACGACCAGGCGTTGGCCGCGCTGCGCGCCGGGCGCGAGGTGGCCGACGAGGAGGTCGACGAGGGCGCCGACCTCCTGGTCGTCGGCGAGCTCGCCGTCGGCGTCAGCACCCCGACCGCCGTCCTCGCCGCCGCGCTGACCGGCCGCGAGCCGGTGGCCGTGGTGGGTCGCGGCAGCGGGATCGACGACCGCGTGTGGATGGTCAAGGCCGCCGCGGTCCGTGACGGGCTGCGCCGGACCCGTTCGGTGGGCCGCGACCCCCAGGGCCTGCTGCGCGTCGCCGGGGGCGCGGACCTCGCGGCGCTGACCGGCTTCCTCGCCCAGGCCGCCCGGCGCCGCACCCCGGTGGTGCTCGACGGCGCGGCGACGGCCGTGGCTGCGCTCCTCGCCGACACCGAGGCGCCCGGCGCCCGCGCCTGGTGGGTGGCGGGTACGCGGTGCACCGAGCCCGCGCAGGCGCTCGCCCTCGACCTGCTGGGCCTCGAGCCGCTGCTCGACCTGCGGATGCGCGCCGGGCAGGGCACCGGGGCGCTCGCGGCGGTGGGGCTGCTGCGGGCCGCGGTGTCCGTGGTGGCGTGACCGTCGGTCCCCTGCGCGGCGGCCTCGCGCTCGCCGTCGCCATGTTCACCGTGGTGCCGCTGCGTGCGCCGCGCATCGACCGCGCCGCGGGCGGGGTGGCCCTCGTCGTCGTACCGGTCGTGGGCGTCGTGCTGGGCGCCGGGCTGGGCGCGGTCGCGGCGGGCCTGGCCGCAGCCGGCGCGCCGGGGCTGCTCGCGGGCCTCGTGGCGATCGGGCTCGGGGCGGCGGCGACGCGGGGGCTGCACCTCGACGGGCTCGCCGACCTCGCCGACGGGCTCGGCGCCCACGGCGACGCCGCGCGCACCCTCGCCGTGATGCGCGACCCCGGCGTCGGCGCGTTCGCGGTGGTCTGGTTGATCGTGGTGCTGGGGGTGCAGGCGGCGGCGCTCGGCGCGCTCGCGGACCGGGGCCTGCTGGTGGCCGCGGTGGGCGGGGGCCTCGCGCTGGGGCTGGGGCGCGCGACGTTCGCCTGGGTCGCCCGGCGCGGGGTGCCCGCGGCGTCACCGGACGGGCTGGGCGCGCTCGTCGCGGGGACCCAGCCGGTGTGGGTGGCGCCGGCGTGGTTCGTGGTGCTGGCCGGCGCGGCGTTCCCGGTGCTGGGGTGGCGGGCGCCGGTGGCCGGGGTGCTGGCGGCGGTGGTGGTCGTGCTCGTGGCGGCCCACGCCCGCCGGCGCCTGGGCGGGGTGTCGGGCGACGTGTTCGGCGCCTGCGCCGAGCTCGCCGTCACCGTCGTCCTTGGCACCGCGTGCTTGTGAGCGCTTGTCCGCGCCTGGGCACGGACAAGCACTCACGAGCGCTAGCGCAAACGCGTCATCCAGCCGTGCGGGTCCGGGGCCGCGCCGCGCTGGATGGCGGTGAGGCGATCCCGCAGGCGCTGGGTCATCGGGCCCGGCGTGGCGTCGCCGATGTCGTAGGTGCCGCCCTCGTGCTTCACGGTGCCCACCGGGGTGATCACCGCCGCCGTGCCGCACGCGAACACCTCGGTGAGGTGGCCCGCGGCGACCTCCTTCTCCATCTCGTCGGTGGAGATGCGGCGCTCGGTGACCGTCGCCCCCTCCTCCTGCGCGAGCTGGAGCAGGGACCGGCGCGTGACGCCCGGCAGCAGCGAGCCCGAGAGCTCGGGCGTGACGACCTCGACGTGCCCGCTCGAGTCGGTGAACACGAAGAAGAGGTTCATGCCCCCCATCTCCTCGATCCACCGGTGCTCGAGCGCGTCGAGCCAGACGACCTGGTCGCAGCCCTGCGCCGACGCCTGGGCCTGCGCGGCCAGCGAGGCGGCGTAGTTGCCGCCGCACTTCGCCTCGCCGGTGCCGCCCGGCACGGCGCGCACGTAGTCGGTGGACAGCCACACCGTCACCGGGGCCAGGCCGCGCGGAAAGTACGCGCCCGCCGGCGAGGCGATGAGCAGGTAGAGGTACTCCTCGCTGGGCCGCACGCCGAGGCCCGAGGAGGACCCGATCATGAACGGCCGCAGGTAGAGCGAGTCCTCGCCGCCCGCGGCCGGCACCCAGCGCTCGTCGACGGCGAGCAGCTCCCGCAGCGAGCCGACGAACAGCTCCTCGGGCAGCGGCGGCATCGCGAGGCGCTCCGCCGAGCGGACCATGCGGTCGGCGTTGGCCTCCGGGCGGAACGCGTGGATCGAGTCGTCGGCCCAGCGGTACGCCTTGAGGCCCTCGAAGATCGTCTGGCTGTAGTGCAGGACGACCGACGCCGGGTCCATCGACAGCGGCTGGTAGGGCCCGACCTGGGCGTCGTGCCAGCCGCGGGCGGCGTCCCAGGAGATCGTCACCATGTGGTCGGTGAAGTACTTGCCGAACCCGGGCGCGGCCAGTACCTCCGCGACACGCTCCGCGGTCGCCGGGGCGGGGTGCGTGGCGTGGGCGAAGGCCGTACTCATGGGCCCAGACTAGTCGGCCGGGGCAAGGCTCTCCGGCAAACCCAGCGCCGCCCGCGTCACGAGCCCGGCGACCCGCCCGTCGCGCACCACCCAGGCCGCCCCGGCGTCGCCCAGCCGCTCCCGGGCGGTCTCGATCCCCTCCCCCGCGCCGACGCTCGGCGGCTGCGCCGTGGCGTGGTCCCGGACGGGGTCGTCGTCGGCCACGCCCTCCAGCGCACCGGCGGTCACGGCGCCGAGGATCTCCGACGGCGCCGCCGGGCCCTCGCGGTCGCGGGCCACCGGAGCGGGTCCGGGGAGCTCGCCCAGCGCCGCGCGGGCGCGGCCCACCGTCCACGACGCCCGGACCACCGGCACCTCGAGCAGCGGCAGCTCCCCGACCAGGGGGCCCTGCCCGTCGGCCTCGGTGAGGAACCCGAGCCGGCGCAGCCAGCCGTCGTCGAAGTACTTCGACAGGTACGCCCGCCCCGAGTCCGGCGCGATCACGACGACGACGTCGTCGGGGCCCAGGTCGCGTGCCACCCGCAGCGCGCCGGCCACGGCCGTCGCCGACGAGCCGCCCAGCAGCAGGCCCTCCTCGCGGGCCAGGTGGCGGGCGGTGAGCATGGTCGTGCGGTCGTCGACGCGGACGACCTCGTCGGCGACGGCGCGGTCCCAGTTCGCGGGCCAGGGGTCGTCGACGGTGTCGGGGTGGCGGTAGTGGCCGATCGCCTCGACGTAGTACGGGCTGCCGTCGCCCCCGCCGTACGCCGAGGTCTCGGGGTCGACGCCGACCACGCGCACCGGGCCGAGCTCCTTGAGCGCCGCGCCGGTGCCCGAGAGCGTGCCGCCGGTGCCGATGCCCGCGACCAGGCACGTCACCCGCCCGCCGGTCTGCTCCCAGATCTCCGGCGCGGTGGTGTCGCGGTGCGCCTGCGGGTTGGCGGGGTTGCCGTACTGGTCGGCGAGCCACCCGCCCGGCGTCTCGGCGGCGAGGCGGGCCGCGAGGTTGTTGACGTGCCGCGGGTCCTCGCGCGTCAGCCCGCCCGGGGTGGGCACGACCTCGGCGCCGTAGGCCCGCAGCGCGGCGATCTTCTCCGCCGCCGTGGTGTCGGGGACGACGATCACCGTGCGGTAGCCGAGGAAGCCGCCGACCAGCGCGAGCCCGATCCCCGTGTTGCCCGACGTGCCCTCGACGACCACGCCGCCCGGCCGCAGGTCCCCCGACGCCTCGGCGGCCCGGATCATGGCCAGCGCCGCCCGGTCCTTGACGCTGCCCCCGGCGTTCTGCCACTCGGCCTTGAGGTAGATCCGCGGCGCCAGGCCCTCGGTCAGCCGCCGCAGGCGGATCAGGGGCGTGGCCCCGATGGCGTCGAGCACCGACTCGTGCACCGCTCCTGGCACGTCGCCGTGTCTACACGCCGTTGGCGCTGCGCGCGTGTGCGCGCTTGCCCGTGCCCTGGCACGGACACGCACTCACAAGCGCGTAGCGCAAAATGGCCCGATGGCGTTCACGGGCTTCGGCGAGGCGGTCGTCGACTTCTACGAGGGTCTGGAGGCCGACAACTCGAAGGCCTACTGGACCGACAACAAGCCGGTGTACGACGACCACGTGCGGGCGCCGATGGTCGCGCTCCTCGCCGACCTGGAGCCCGAGTTCGGTGCCGGCAAGGTCTTCCGCCCGTACCGCGACGTGCGCTTCTCCGCCGACAAGACGCCGTACAAGGTCCAGTGCGGCGCGACGGCGGGCGGGCGCTACGTGCAGGTCTCGGCCGACGGGGTCATGGCCGCCGTCGGCTACTACCGGATGTCCTCGGCGCAGGTGGCGCGCTACCGGGCGGCGGTCGACGACGCCCGCCACGGCCCGGCGCTCGCCGCGCTGGTCGACGACCTGCGCGCCGAGGGCTACGCGATCTCCGGCGAGCAGCTCAAGACCCGGCCGCGCGGCGTCGACCCCGAGCACCCGCGCCTGGAGCTGATGCGCCACAAGAGTCTCTACGGCCGGTGCGCCTGGCCCCCGTCGGACGAGCTCCACGGCCCGGAGCTGCGCGAGCGCGTCGCGGCCACCTGGCGCCGCCTGGACCCGCTGAGCCGCTGGCTCGACGAGCACGTCGGCGTCGACCTCGACGACGCCGCCGACCGCCCGGGGCGCCGCCGCTGACCCCTCCGTGAGCGATCTCGGGGCCTATAGGCCCAAGGATCGCTCACGAGGGGATCGGGTCGTGCTCCCAGTCGCGGAGGTTGACCTGGTCGCACTCGAGGGCGAAGGCGTCGATCTCCTCGGTGCTCGCGCCCCGGGCGAACAGCTCGGCGAGCCCGCGGAAGTAGTGCTCCCGAGGCGCCCCGGGCACGAAGAGGATGAGGAAGCGGGCGGGCTCGTCGCCCAGCGCGTGGAACCCGTGCACCCCGTTCACCGGCACGTGCGCGAAGTCGCCCTCACCGAGCACGCCCCACTCCCGGCCGCTCATCACCGCGAGGCGCCCGGAGATCACCCAGAACGCCTCGGTGAAGCCCGTGTGGAAGTGCGGGATCGCTCCCCAGCGGCCGGGCTGGGCAGAGGTCTCGAACAGGCCGTAGCCGCCGCCGACGACGTGACCGGGCGCGGTGAAGATCGCCGGACCGGCCTGCTCGGCGTCGGCGCGGACGCGGTACACGCCGGGGTCGGCCTCGGGGATGTCGGTCGGGAAGCTCATGTGGTCAGCGCACCTTCGAGGCCACGAACGGCGGGGTCACGACCTCGCACTCCAGGGCACGGCCGCGCACGTCGACGGCGAGCACGTCGCCCTCGTCGACGCCCGCGGCCGTGTCGAGCAGCGCGAGGGCGATGCCGGTCTTCAGCGTCGGCGAGAACGTCCCGGACGTGGTCTCGCCGATGACGTCGTCACCGCGCCGGACGCCCATGTGCCCGCGCGGCACACCGCGGCCCGTGGCCCGCAGGCCCCAGGAACGCCGCCGCGGGCCCTCGGCGCGCTCGGCGAGCAGCGCCTCGCGGCCCCAGAACTCCTCCTTGCGCCAGCCCACCGCGAAGCCGCACCGGGCCTGCAGCGGCGTGATGTCCGGGCCGAGGTCCTGGCCGTGCAGCGGCAGCCCCGCCTCGGTGCGCAGCGTGTCGCGGGCCCCGAGCCCGGCGGGCAGGCCGCCGCGCTCGGTGACGACCGCGGCGAGCGCGTCCCACAGCTCGCCGGCGCCGTCGGACGGGGCGATCAGCTCGTAGCCCCGCTCGCCGGTGTAGCCCGTGCGGCAGACGCGCACCTCGCGCCCGGCCCACTCGGCGTCGACGAAGGCCATGTAGTCCAGCGGGTCGGGGTCGGTCAGGAGGCCCACCTCGGCCAGCACGGTCGGCGACTCCGGGCCCTGGACAGCGAGCACCACGTGCGCGTCGTGCTCGTCGTCGACGCGGATGCCGGCCGGCGCGACCTCGGCCAGCCGCCGCCCCACGCCCGCCGAGTTCGCGGCGTTGGGGACGGCGAACACCTCGTCGGGGCCGACCAGGTAGAGGATCAGGTCGTCGACGACCCCGCCGTCCTCGGCGCAGCACAGCGTGTACTGGGCCTTGCCCGGCACGATGCGGGTCAGGTCGTTGGTCAGGCAGCGGTCGACGAACGCCGCCGCGCCCTCCCCGCTGATGCGGACCTTGCCCAGGTGGCTCACGTCGAACAGCCCGACCGCCTCGCGGGTGGCGGTGTGCTCGGCCACGGTGCCCGAGTACTGGACGGGCATCTCCCACCCGCCGAACGGCGCGAACGTGGCGCCGAGGGCGACGTGGTGGTCGTGCAGGGGGCTGCGGCGGGCATCGGTGACGGTCATGGCGACACGCAGCGGAGCGGAGCTGGGCTAGTGACGGACACCCGCGGCACCGTAGTGGAGCGGGAGCGGTCATAGCATGTGATCGACACCGCCGGCAGAGGGAGACACGCGACGTGAGCAGCACCCCCGACCTCGAGCTCCTCGGCGCGGACCCGGGGCCCGACACCCTCGGCGGCGCCGACGTCCTCGTCGTCGGCGTCCGGCCCGGCAGCGACGGCGCGGACCCCGTCGTGGCCGGCCCCACGTCCGTCCTCGGCGACCTCGCCGGCGAGCTGCCCGGGCTCGTCACCCTGCTCGGCGGCTCCGGCAAGGCCGAGGAGACGACGCGGGTGCCGACGCGCGGGGCGATCGGGGCGCCGCTGGTGCTCGCGGTCGGGCTGGGCCAGGAGCCCGGCGACGACGCCGCCGCCGGTGAGACGCCCGACCTCGCCGAGCAGGTCCGCCGCGCGGCCGGTGCCGCGGCGCGGGCGCTGCACGGCAAGGCCGCGCACGTCGTCACCACGCTCGCCGCGCTCGACCTGGCGGCCGCGATCGAGGGCACGCTGCTGGGCGACTACGCCTTCACCGAGTACAAGAAGACGCCCGACACCGCGCCCACCGAGCTCACGCGCGTCGGCCTCGTCGGGGACGGCGACGACGCGGCCGTCACCCGCGCGGCGACGGTCGCCCGCTGGGTCGCCGCCGCCCGCGACCTCGTCAACACCCCGCCCAACGACCTCTACCCCGACGCCTTCGCCCGGCGCGCGCAGGGCCTGGCCGAGTCGGTCGGGGTGACGGTCGAGATCCTCGACGAGACCCAGCTGGCCGAGGGCGGGTTCGGCGGCATCCTCGGGGTCGGCGGCGGGTCGTCGCGGCCGCCGCGGCTCGTACGGCTGTCGTACAGCCCGGCGAACCCGCGGACGAAGGTCGCGCTCGTCGGCAAGGGAATCACCTTCGACACCGGCGGCATCTCGATCAAGCCGGCGGCGAACATGGACCACATGACCTCGGACATGTCGGGAGCCGCAGGCGTCGTCGCCGCCACCTGCCTGGCCGCGGACCTCGGGCTCGACGTCGAGGTCGTGGCCACCGTCCCGATGGCCGAGAACATGCCCTCGGGCACGGCCTACCGCCCCGGCGACGTGCTCGCGATGTACGGCGGCAAGACCGTCGAGGTGCTCAACACCGACGCCGAGGGCCGGCTGGTGCTCGGCGACGCCATCGCCCGGGCCTGCGAGGACTCGCCGGACTACCTGCTCGAGACCTCCACGCTCACCGGCGCCCAGCTCGTCGCCCTGGGCTCCCGCACGCCGGGCGTCATGGGCACCGACGCCTTCCGCGACCGGGTGGCCGCCCACGCGGTGGCCGCGGGCGACGGCGGCTGGGCGATGCCGCTGCCCGACGAGCTGCGCGCCGACCTCGACTCCCGCGTCGCCGACCTCGCCAACGTCACCAACCACCGCTTCGGCGGCATGCTGGTCGGTGGGATCTTCCTGCGCGAGTTCGTCGCCGACGGGGTGCCGTGGGTGCACCTGGACATCGCCGGCCCGGCGTTCAACACCGGCGGGCCGCACGGCTACACGCCGAAGGGCGGCACGGGTGTCCCCGTCCGGACGATCGCCGCGGTGCTCGACGACGTCGCTCGTCACGGCTAGTCCCGAGGTGGTGACACGGGTGGAAGGATGGGTTCGGACATCCGCACGCCACACGCCGACGCGGGAGAATCTGCAGTGAGCGACACGTACGACGTCATCATCCTCGGGGCGGGCTCGGGCGGGTACGCCTGCGCGTTCCGCGCCGCCGAGCTCGGCCTGTCGGTCGCGCTGGTGGAGAAGGACAAGGTCGGCGGCACCTGCCTGCACCGCGGCTGCATCCCCACCAAGGCGCTCCTGCACGCCGCCGAGGTCGCGGACTCGGCGCGCGAGGGCGAGCAGTTCGGCGTGAAGAGCTCGCTGTCGGGCATCGACATGAGCGGCGTCAACTCCTACAAGGACACCGTCGTCTCCCGCCTCTACAAGGGCCTGCAGGGCCTGGTGAAGGCGCGCAAGGTCACGCTGATCGAGGGCGCGGGCAAGCTCGTGGCGCAGGACACCGTCGAGGTCGACGGCCAGCGCTACCAGGGCCGCCACGTCGTGCTGGCCTCCGGCTCGTACTCCAAGACGCTGCCGGGGCTCGAGCTCGGCGGCCGCGTGCTCACCTCCACCGAGGCCATCAACCTCGACTACGTGCCGAACCGCGTGGTCGTGCTCGGCGGCGGCGTCATCGGCGTCGAGTTCGCCAGCGTCTGGAAGAGCTTCGGCAGCGAGGTCACGATCGTCGAGGCGCTGCCCCACCTCGTGCCCAACGAGGACGAGTTCCTCTCCAAGCAGCTCGAGCGCCAGTTCCGCAAGCGCGGCATCACGTTCAAGACCGGCACCAAGTTCACCGGTGTCTCGCAGACCGCCGACGCGGTGACGATCTCGCTGGAGAACGGCGAGCAGATCGAGGCCGACCTGCTGCTCGTCGCCGTCGGCCGCGGGCCGAACACCGCCGACCTCGGCTACGAGGAGAACGGCATCACGCTCGACCGCGGCTTCGTGCCGACGAACGAGCGCCTGCACACCGGCGTCGGCAACGTCTACGCCGTCGGCGACATCGTCCCCGGCCTCCAGCTCGCGCACCGCGGCTTCCAGCAGGGCATCTTCGTCGCCGAGGAGATCGCCGGCCTGCACCCGCCGGTGATCGACGAGAAGGGCATCCCGCGCGTCACCTACTGCGAGCCCGAGGTCGCGTCGGTGGGGCTCACCGAGGCCCAGGCCAAGGAGGTCCACGGCGAGGTCGAGACCCTCACCTACGACCTCGCCGGCAACGGCAAGTCCCAGATCCTCAAGACCGCGGGCGCGGTCAAGCTGGTCAAGGGCGGCACCGGCCCCGACGCCCCCGTCGTCGGCGTGCACATGATCGGCACGCGCATGGGCGAGCAGGTCGGCGAGGCGCAGCTGATCTACAACTGGGAGGCGCTGCCCGACGAGGTGGCCAACCTCATCCACGCCCACCCGACGCAGAACGAGGCCCTCGGGGAGGCGCACCTCGCGCTCGCCGGCAAGCCCCTGCACGCCCACGGCTGACCCACCCGAGAAACCGCGCAAGGGAGTCCGAGCACGATGGCCTACTCCGTCCAGATGCCTGCTCTCGGGGAGAGCGTCACCGAGGGCACCATCACCCGGTGGCTCAAGCAGGAGGGCGACCACGTCGACGTCGACGAGCCCCTGCTCGAGGTCTCGACCGACAAGGTCGACACCGAGATCCCGTCGCCCCAGGCGGGCGTGCTGCAGCGGATCGTGGCCCAGGAGGACGACACCGTCGAGGTGGGCGGCGAGCTGGCCGTGATCGGGGACGAGGGCGAGGCCGGCGGTGCGTCCGGCGGTGACGGCGGCGGTGCCGCGCAGCCAGCGGCCGAGGAGCCCCCGCAGCAGTCCGAGCCGGAGCCGCAGCCCGCGCAGCCGTCGCAGCCGGAGCCCCAGCCGCAGCCCGCCGCCGCGTCGAGCGGGTCGTCGGGGGGCTCTTCCGGGGGCACCACCGTCGAGATGCCGGCGCTGGGCGAGTCGGTCACGGAGGGCACGGTCACGCGCTGGCTCAAGCAGGTCGGCGACACCGTCGAGGTCGACGAGCCGCTGCTCGAGGTGTCCACCGACAAGGTCGACACCGAGATCCCGTCGCCGGTCGCCGGCACGGTGCTCGAGCTGCGCGCGGGCGAGGACGACACGGTCGAGGTCGGCGGCGCGCTGGCCGTCATCGGCGACGCGTCGCAGGCCTCCGGCGGCGGGTCCGGGCCGACCGAGGCCCCCACGTCGCAGGCGCCCAGCACGCAGGAGTCGTCGGCGCCCGAGTCGCCCCAGCAGACCTCGGAGGACCCGCGTCCCGAGCCCGAGCGCCCCAACGAGCCGGAGCCCACCGAGGCCCCCGCCGGTGCGCAGGCCGCGTCCGGCGCCGACGACTACGTCTCCCACGAGACCGAGCAGCCCACCGGGCCGTCGGGCCCGGCGAACGCCGGTGGCCTGCAGCCCCGCGAGGACTCCGCCCAGGGCAACGGCGCGTCGGCGCCCACCACCCCGTCCACGTCGGGCGGCTCGCCGTACGTGACGCCGCTGGTGCGCAAGCTCGCCGCCGAGCGCGGCGTCGAGCTGTCGTCGCTGACCGGCACCGGGGTCGGCGGGCGCATCCGCAAGCAGGACGTGGTCAAGGCGGCCGAGGAGCAGGAGAGCGCGGCGTCCGCGGCCTCGTCGGCGGCGGCGACGTCGGAGCCGGCGGGCGACGCCCCGGCCGCAGCGGCGGCGCAGGGCGGCTCGGGCGGCGGTGCGGTGCACGCCGGCGAGGTGCAGAAGCCGTCGGCCTCCGGCGCCCGCGGCTCGTCGGGCGCGCCGGCCGAGGACACCTCCGGCCTGCGCGGCACCACGCAAAAGCTCTCGCGGCGGCGCGCGACCATCGCCAAGCGCATGGTCGAGTCGCTGCAGGTCTCCGCGCAGCTCACGACGGTGGTCGAGGCCGACCTCACCCGCATCGCGCGGCTGCGCGACCGGGCCAAGGCCGACTTCGCCCAGCGCGAGGGCGTGAAGCTCTCGTTCCTGCCGTTCATGGCGCTGGCCACGGTCGAGGCCCTCAAGGCCCACCCGCAGGTCAACGCGATGATCGACACAGAGAAGGGCGAGGTCACCTACCACGGCGCGGAGCACCTCGGCATCGCCGTGGACTCGCCGGCCGGGCTGATCGTGCCCGTCGTGCACGACGCCGGTGACCTCAACCTCGCCGGCCTGGCCCGCAAGATCGCGGACGTGGCCGAGCGCACCCGGGCGAACAAGATCAAGCCGGACGAGCTCTCGGGCGGCACGTTCACGATCACCAACACCGGCTCGCGGGGCGCGCTGATCGACACGCCGATCATCAACCAGCCCCAGGTCGGCATCCTCGGCACCGGCGCCGTGGTGAAGAAGCCGGTGGTGCTCCAGGACGACTCCGGCGGCGACGTCATCGCCGTGCGCTCGATGGCGTACCTGTGCCTGTCGTACGACCACCGGATCGTCGACGGCGCCGACGCGGCCCGCTTCCTGACCACGATGAAGGACCGCCTCGAGGGCGGCGCCTTCGAGGGCGAGCTGGGGCTCTAGCCCGCTCGGAGCACACGCTGGACGAACGAACGGCGCTCTCGCTGCTTCCGAAGCACTGAGGGCGCCGTTCGTTGGTGGGGCCCCGGGTCGCGGCGAGGCGGACACCGCGCGACGATCACCCCATGCGCGTCGTCATCGCCGGGTCCTCGGGGCTCATCGGTACCGCCCTGGTCCCGCGCCTGCGGGAGGCCGGGCACGAGGTCGTCCGCCTGGTGCGGCGGACCCCGCAGGCCCCCGACGAGCGGGGCTGGGACCCCGCCGCCGGGCACCTCGCGCCGGGCGCCCTCGAAGGCGCCGACGCCGTCGTCAACCTGTGCGGCGCCGGCATCGGCGACAAGCGCTGGACGGGTGCGCGCAAGCAGGAGCTGCGCGACAGCCGCATGATCCCCACCGATGTGCTCGCCCGCGCGGTCGCCGACCACGGGGTGTCGACGCTGGTCAACGGCTCGGCGGTCGGCTGGTACGGCGACACCGGCGCCGTCGCCGTCGACGAGTCCGCCCGGCAGGGCTCCGGCTTCCTCGCCGACCTCTGCCGCGACTGGGAGAGCGCGACACGGCCCGCCGACCAGGGCGGCGCGCGGGTCGTCCTCGTGCGCACCGGCCTCGTGCTCGCCCCGGCCGGCGGGCTGATGGGCCGGCTCAAGCCGCTGTTCCAGTTCGGGCTCGGCGGGCGGCTGGGCTCCGGGACGCAGTACATGCCGTGGATCTCGATCGACGACGAGGTCGACGCGATCCTCTTCGCGATCGAGCACGACACCGTCGCGGGGCCGATGAACGCCACCGGTCCGGACCCGGTGACCAACGACGAGTTCACCCGCGTGCTCGCGGCGGAGATGAAGCGCCCGGCGCCGTGGATGGTCCCCGGGTTCGCGATGCGCACCGCGCTCGGGCAGTTCGCCGACGAGGGCGTGCTGGTCAGCCAGCGGGTGCTGCCGGGCGTGCTGGAGCACGAGGGCTTCACGTTCCGGCACAAGACGCTGCGCGAGGCGCTGCACGCGGTGCTCGACGGATGAGCCCGCCCGACCTCCCCGACGCCGTCGACGTCGTCGTGGTCGGCGCCGGGCTCGCGGGGCTGCGCGCGGCCCGCGTCGTCGCCCGCGCCGGGCGGTCGGTGGCCGTGTGCGAGGCCGGCGACGGGGTCGGCGGGCGCGTGCGCACCGACGTCGTCGACGGCTTCCTCGTCGACCGCGGCTTCCAGATCCTCAACACCTCCTACCCCGCGCTGAAGGCGTCGGTCGACCTCGAGGCACTCGACCTGCGGCCCTTCCTGCCCGGGGCCGGGGTCCGCGACGCCGACGGGCGCCTGCACCGCCTCGCCGACCCCCGCCGCGTGCCGTCGTGGGCGCCGCGCACCGCGCTCGACCCGCTGCTCGGGCCCGTCGCCAAGGCGCGCATCGCCGGCCTGGCCCTGCGCTCGCTGCTCGTGCCGCCGGCGCGCCAGGCCCGGGCGCCCGAGCGCTCCACCGCCGACGAGCTCGCCCGCTGGGGCCTCGCCGGCGTCCCCACCGAGGCGTTCCTGCGGCCGTTCCTCAACGGGGTGCTCGGCGACCGCGACCTCGAGACCTCGTCGCGGGTGTTCTCGCTGTTCTGGCGCAGCTTCGTGCTCGGCGACCTGACCCTGCCCTCGCGCGGGATCGGCGCCCTGCCGACGCAGCTCGCGGCCCGGTTGCCCGCCGGGACGGTCTACCTCGACACGCCCGTGCGGCGGGTGGCGCCCGGGGTGGTCGAGACCGACCGCGGCCCGGTGCGCGCCGGCGCGGTGATCGTCGCGACCGAGGGCACCGCGGCGTCGGAGCTGCTCGACGGCCGGGTCCCCCCACCCCGCACCTTCGCCCTGACCACGCACTACCACGTCGTCGAGGAGCCGCCGACCCGTCAGGCGCTGCTGCACCTCGACGGCGCGGGCGGCCCGGTGGTCAACACCCTGGTGCTCACCAACGCCGCGCCGTCCTACTCCCCCGACCACCGCCACCTCGTCCAGAGCACGGTGCTCGGCCCCGAGCCGCTGCCCGACCGCGACCTGCGCCGCGAGCTCGCGCGGATCTACGGCGCCCCGGCCGGCGCCTGGGAGGAGCTCGCGACGGTCCGCGTGCCCCGCGCCCTGCCCGCCGCCGTCCCGCCCACCCCGGCGGGGCTGCAGCACCCCGTCGAGCTCGGCGACGGTCTGTTCGTGGCCGGCGACCACCGCGACACCCCCTCGGTGCAGGGCGCCCTCGTCAGCGGGCGACGGACGGCGCAGGCCGCCCTCGCGGCCCTCTCCCGGGGGTAGCGTCGACCCCGTGAGCCGCTCCAGCCGCGCCGCCGCCGAGCCCGTCGAGGTGCACGAGCTCGGCACCGTCGACTACCAGCAGGCCTGGGACCGCCAGCGCGAGCACGCCGCCGCGCGGGCCGCGGGCACCGGGCCCGACGTGCTGATGCTGCTCGAGCACCCCTCGGTCTACACGGCCGGGCGCCGCACGCTGCCCGAGGAGCGGCCGGCCGACGGCACCCCGGTGATCGACGTCGACCGCGGCGGCAAGATCACGTGGCACGGCCCCGGCCAGCTCGTCGGCTACCCCATCACCGGGCTCGCCGCGCCGTTCGACGTCGTCGACCACGTCCGCCGCCTCGAGCAGGCGCTGATCGCCGTCTGCGACGACCACGGGCTGGCGGTCGGGCGCATCGCCGGGCGCAGCGGGGTCTGGCTGCCCGCCGACGACCGCGGGCCGGCGCGCAAGATCGCCGCGATCGGCGTGCGCGTGGCCCGCGGGGTGACGCTGCACGGGTTCGCGCTCAACGCCGACCCGGACCTCGCGGCGTTCGGGGCGATCGTCCCGTGCGGCATCCGCGACGCCGGCGTCACGAGCCTCACCGCCGAGCTGGGCCGTCGGGTCACCGTCGACGACGTGCGCCCGGCCGTGCGCGCCGCGGTGCTCGACGCCCTCGACGGCCGGCTGCCCGTCACCGACCGCGCGCTGCCGGACCCGGAGCAGGCGGGGCAGGCGCAGGACGTCACCGTCGGCGGCCTCACCGTGCGGGTCGGCGCCGCCCGCTGACGCTCAGCGCGGGCGGACGTCGATCATCCGCATCGCCAGGTCGGCGTAGGCCTCACCGAGGAGCTCCGGGGAGTCCGCGCCGTCGAGGCGGTACCAGCGCACCAGGTCGATGCCCAGCGACAGGATCGCGCGCAGGGTGCGGTCGATGTCCGGGACGTCGAGCACCCCGTCGCGCGTCCCGCGCTCGACCGCCTCCCGCAGGGTGGCGGTGAAGCGTCGCCGGAGGTCGAGGACCACCTCGCGGTGCTCGGGGCCGAGCGCGCCGAGCTCGTGCTGGCAGACCCGGGCCACCGTGTGGTGCCGGGCGTGCCACGTGACCAGAGCGGCCACCAGGCGGCGCACGTCCTCGCGGCGGTCGCCGTCGGCGGGTGCGGCCGCCAAGGCCTCGAGGGCGCGCTGGTGCCCCGTCCGCGCGATCTCGAACAGCACCTGCTCCTTCGAGGCGAAGTGCACGTAGAGCGCGCCGGGGCTGAGGCCGACTGCGGCGGTGATGTCGCGGGTCGTCGTCGCGTGGAACCCCCGGTCAGCGAAGCAGCGCACCGCCGAGTCCAGCAGCGCGCGGGCCGCCGGCGTGGTCCGCGCGTCCCAGAGGCCCTCGGCGACCACGACGTCCTCCTCCTCGACCACTGTGCTTGACATCACGTCCGAGCGAGGTAACTATGCGCTCAGTCACCATCGTGGGCAAGGAGCGGCCATGGCGCAGGAACGGGAGCTCACCGTCATCCTCGACGGCTGGTCGTACCTCGAGTGCCCCCGGTGGCACGACGGCCGCCTGTGGGTGTCGGACTTCTACACCGAGAAGGTCGTCTCCACCGACACCGAGGGCGACGTCGCGGTGGTCGCCGAGGTGCCCGCGCAGCCCTCGGGCCTGGGCTTCCTGCCCGACGGCCGCGCGCTCATCGTGTCGATGCGCGACCACCGCCTGCTGGTGCGCGACGACTCCGGCGAGCTGGCCGAGCACGCCGACCTCTCCGGGGCCGTCACGGGGGTGCTCAACGACATGGTCGTCGACGAGCACGGCCGGGCCTACGTCGGCAACTTCGGCTTCGACCTCATGGGCGGCGAGCCGCTGCGCGACACCACGCTCACCCGGGTCGACCCGGACGGCACGGTGACCACGGTGGCGACCGACCTCGGTTTCCCCAACGGCATGGTGATCCTGCCGGGCGGCGTCCTGGTCGTCGCCGAGACGTTCGCCGGCCGGCTCACCGCCTTCGACATCACCGACGACGGCGGGCTCGACCGCCGGCGCACCTGGGCGGCCTTCGGCGAGCCGCCGCGCACCACCGACGTCGGCGAGGCCGTGGGGCAGCTCGAGGTGGCGCCCGACGGCATCTGCGCCGACGCGGAGGGGGCGATCTGGGTCGCCGACGCCCTGCACCACCGGGTGCTGCGGGTCCGGGAGGGCGGCGAGGTCGCGGAGGAGATCGCCGCCGGCACCGGGGTGTTCGCGTGCATGCTCGGCGGCGCCGACGGCCGCACCCTGTTCCTCTGCGCGGCGCCGTCGTTCCCCGAGCACGAGCGACGGCCGGTCCGCGAGGCCCAGCTGCTCGCGGTGCGGGTCGACGTGCCGCACGCCGGCCTGCCCTGATCCGACCCGACCCCCACCGCGCGGAGGAGCACCCCATGGACGTGTCCGTCGCCTTCCCCACCGCCCTGAGCTCACCGGACGACATCGCGCTGGCCGAGGAGCTCGGCTACGCCCGGGCCTGGGTGTACGACACCCCGCAGCAGAGCCCCGACGTGTGGATGACGCTGGCCCTGGCCGCCGAGCGCACCGAGCGGATCGGGCTCGGCCCGGGCGTCCTCGTACCCAGCCTGCGCCACCCGATGGCGAACGCCGCCGCCACCGCCACGCTGGCCGCCCTGGCACCGGGCCGCGTGGCCGTCGCGTTCGGCACCGGCTTCACCGGGCGGCGGGCGATGGGCTACGGCGCCATCACCTGGGCGTTCATGGACGCCTACATCCGCGCCTACCGTGCCCTGCTGCGCGGCGAGGTCGTCGAGTGGGAGGGCGTGCGGATGCAGATGCTGCACCCCGACGGCCACTCCCCCGCCCGTCCCGTCGACGTCCCCGTGCTCGTGGGCGCCCTCGGGCCGAAGGGCGACGCGGTGGCGCGGGAGCTGGGCGACGGCCTGTTCGTCACCCTGGCCCAGCCGGAGTTCATGACCGCGTACTCCTGGGTGCCCTACCTGGCGTGGGGCACCGTGCTCGACGACGACGAGCCCCAGGACTCCGAGCACGCCAAGACCGCGGCCGGGCCCGGTTGGGCGCTGGCGTACCACGGCGCCTACGAGTTCGGCGGCCCCGACGCCGTGCGCGCCCTCGTCGGCGGCCCGGAGTGGCTGGAGGTCGTCGAGAAGGCGCCCGCGGACCGGCGTCACCTCGCGGTCCACACCGGGCACTGCGTGCACCTCAACGACGCCGACACGGCCGCGTGGGACGCCGGCGGCCACGCGATGCTGCGCGAGGCGACGATCAGCGGCTCCCGCACCGAGGTCCGCGACCGTCTCGCCGAGCTCGCGGAGCGCGGCGTCACCGAGATCGTCATCCAGCCCTGCGGCCCGGACACCCGCGGCGAGCTCGAGCGCTTCCTCGAAGCCGCGCAGTCCTGAGGGCCCTCAGACCGCGGCGACCTGCGGGATCACCTCGGCGGCCACCAGCTCGAGCTGGTCGAGGTCGGCGAGGTCGAGCACCTGCAGGTAGGTGCGCTGGAGCCCCGCCCGCTCGCCGAGGACACCGAGCTTGTCGACGACCTCGGCGACCGTGCCCGCGATGCCGTTGGCGCGCAGCTCCTCGGGCCGGCGGCCGATCGCGTCGGCGCGGCGGGCCACCTCGGCGTCGTCGCGTCCCGCGCAGAGCACCTGCGCGGTCGAGCGCCCCAGCGTCCGCGGGTCGCGCCCCCGCTCGCGACACGCCTCCTCGACGCGGGCCTGCCCGGCCACGAGGGCGTCGAGGTGGGCGAAGGGCATGTTGAACTCGGTGGCGTACTCGGCCGCGAGCGCCGGCGTGCGCGTCCGCCCGTTGCCGCCGACGATGATCGGCGGGTACGGGGTCTGCAGCGGCTTGGGGAGCCCCGGGCTGTCGGAGAAGTCGTAGTGCTCGCCGTGGTGGGTGAACGGCATGCCCACCGGCCGCCGCCACGAGCCGGTGAGGATCTCCAGCTGCTCGGCGAGCATCGAGAAGCGCTTCCCGATCGGCGGGAAGGGGATCCCGTAGGCCAGGTGCTCCTCCTCGTACCACCCGGTGCCGAGGCCGAGCTCGACGCGCCCGCCCGACATCTGGTCGACCTGGGCCACCATCACCCCGAGCGGACCGGGCAGCCGGAACGTCGCGGCGGTCATCAACGTGCCGAGGCGGATGGTCGAGGTCTCGCGGGCGAGGGCGCCCAGGGTCACCCAGGCGTCGGTCGGGCCGGGCAGGCCGTTCGCGTCGCCCATGGCCAGGTAGTGGTCGGAACGGAAGAAGGCGTCGTACCCCGCGTCCTCCGCGGCACGTGCCACGCGGAGCAGATCTTCGTACGCGGCGCCCTGTTGGGGCTCGGTGAAGATCCGGAGGTCCACACGATCAGGGTAGTCCGCTGATCACGGTCCCAACCTCGCCGGTGGGGACGGATGCGCCACGACACCCCGGAGCGACACGCCGCCCGGGCGTAGGGTCGACGGCGTGACGGTGGCTCCTGAAGGACGGAAGATGTTGCGGCTCGAGGTCCGCAACTCCCAGACGCCCATCGAGCGCAAGCCGGAGTGGATCCGCACGCGCGTGGCCACCGGGCCGAACTTCACCGAGCTCAAGGGCCTGGTGAAGGGCTCCGGTCTGGCCACCGTGTGCGAGGAGGCCGGCTGCCCGAACATCTTCGAGTGCTGGGAGGACCGCGAGGCCACCTTCCTCATCGGCGGCGAGCAGTGCACCCGGCGGTGCGACTTCTGCCAGATCGACACCGGCAAGCCCTCGCCCCTGGACCGCACGGAGCCGCGCAAGGTCGCGGAGTCGGTCCGGCAGATGGGCCTGCGGTACTCGACGATCACCGGCGTCGCCCGCGACGACCTCGACGACGGCGGGTCCTGGCTCTACGCCGAGACGGTCCGCCAGGTGCACGAGCTCAACCCCGGCACGGGCGTGGAGCTGCTGATCCCCGACTTCGACGGCCGCGAGGACCAGCTGGGCCCGGTGTTCGACGCCGCGCCCGAGGTGCTCGCGCACAACCTCGAGACCGTGCCGCGCATCTTCCGCCGCATCCGGCCGGGCTTCCGCTACGAGCGCTCGCTCGACGTCATCCGCCAGGCGCGGGCCGCCGGGCTGGTCACCAAGTCCAACCTCATCCTCGGCATGGGCGAGACGCCCGACGAGGTCACCGCGGCGATGCAGGACCTGGTCGACGCGGGGTGCGAGCTGCTGACGCTCACCCAGTACCTGCGCCCGAGCCTGCGCCACCACCCGGTGGAGCGCTGGGTCAAGCCCGAGGAGTTCGTCACCCACCGCGACGCGGCGCTGGCCATGGGCTTCCCGGGCGTCATGGCCGGGCCGCTGGTGCGCTCGTCGTACCGGGCCGGGCGGCTCTACGCCCAGGCCGTGCTCGCCCGCGGCGAGGAGCTGCCCGCCGGCATGGCCGAGCTGGCCGCCGAGGGCCCGGCACGCCAGGAGGTCGGCGAGGTGCTCGCGCGCTCCCGCGCCTGAACCCCGTGAGGTGCCCGTAGGGCAGAATGGGGCCCATGGCGAAGCAGGGCTCCGGCGCGGCGAGCAAGGAAGAGAAGAAGGCCGCCAAGCAGGCGGCGAAGGCCGCCCGCCGTGAGCGGTTCAGCCAGATCTGGCAGGCGTTCCAGATGCAGCGCCGCGAGGACAAGGCGCTGCTGCCGATCATGATCGGCACGGTGGTCGGCACCGCCCTGGTGCTGTTCCTCGTCGGGCTGCTCATCGGCCAGGAGTGGTTCCTCCTGCCCACCGGCATCCTGCTCGGCGTCCTGCTGGCTGTGATCATCTTCGGGCGACGCGTCCAGCGCAACGTCTACGGCAAGGCCAAGGGCCAGCCCGGGGCCGCCGGCTGGGCGCTCGACAACATGCGCGGCCAGTGGCGCGTCACCCAGGCCGTCGCCGGCACCACGCAGCTCGACGCCGTGCACCGCGTCATCGGCCGGCCGGGCGTGGTCCTGGTGGCCGAGGGCGCCCCGCACCGCACCAAGAACCTCGTCGCGCAGGAGAAGAAGCGCGTCGCACGCATCGTCGGGCAGGTGCCGATCTACGACGTCATCGTGGGCGACGACGAGGGCCAGGTGCCGCTCTCCGGGCTCCAGCGCTACATGACCAAGCTGCCGCGCAACATCGACAAGGCCCAGATGGAGACCGTCGAGAAGCGCCTCGCCGCCCTGGCCAACCGCGGCGGGCCCGCTGTGCCCAAGGGCCCGATGCCGCGCGGCGCGCAGCAGATGAAGGGCATGCAGCGCACCGCCCGCCGGCGGTAGGACGCGCTCCTACCGGGTGGTGACGACCACGGTGCGGCTCGCCCGGTCCTGCACACCGCGCGAGTCGCGGTCGAGGATCACCGCGGGCAGCAGGAAGAACACCGAGGCCGTGCGGACGAGCGTCCACAGCAGCCCGACGCCCGGCGAATCCGGCCGGTCCAGGCGCACCACGCGCAGGCCCAGCAGCACCATCGCGGGCGTCGCGCCGATGACGGCCACCGGCACCACCATGATCACCGCCCAGGTGACCAGGCTCCAGTTCTGCGGCGGCGCGGGGAACGTGAACAGCAGGGCGAGCAGGCCCGCGAGCAGCGCGTCGAGCACGAACTGCCCGGCACGGCGCGGGAGCGTCGCCACCGACCCGGGCCCGGACTCGGGCAGGCCCAGCCGGTCGCCGGGGTAGCCCTCGTCGGCCGGGGCGTCGGTGCGGGCCTCCGGTCGGGGGGCCTGCCGGGCGGGTCGCTCGGCGTCCTGCGCGGTGCGGTCCGCGTCTCCCCCGCCCTCCAGCCATTCACGAAACCACGTCACCGTGACAGGCTACGGCGGCCGCAGGTCAAGGTTGGGCACAACGCAGTCGTCCGACCACGCTGCGCGCGTTAACTGCTGAGAAACATGCCGGTGACGGCCGAGCAACAGGGCGCCCATAGCGTCGGGATCACCTGGACCGGTCACGGTCGGAGCCCCCGATCAGTGGGTACCGTGCCGCCCCGACCCCCCGCCGTCCCCGGCAAAGCGCGTGAAGGAGCCACCGAGGGTGTTCAACAATCAGGACGAGGTCTTCAAGTACATCTCCGACGAGGGGGTGAAGTACGTCGACGTCCGCTTCTGCGACCTGCCGGGGCAGATGCAGCACTTCACCGTGCCCGCGTCGGAGTTCGACGAGGACGTGTTCACCGCGGGGCTGGCCTTCGACGGCTCGTCGATCACCGGTTTCCAGAGCATCAACGAGTCGGACATGACGCTGCTGCCCGACGTGGCGACGGCGCGGATCGACCCGTTCCGGGCGCAGAAGACGCTCAACGTCAACTTCTTCGTGCACGACCCGCTGACGCTCGAGGCGTACAGCCGAGACCCGCGCAACGTCGCCCGCAAGGCCGAGAAGTTCCTCTCGACCGTCGACGTCGCCGACACCTGCTTCTTCGGCCCCGAGGCCGAGTTCTACATCTTCGACTCGGTGCGCTACGACTCGAAGCCCAACGGCACGTTCTACGAGGTCGACTCGATCGAGGGCCACTGGAACACCGGCCGTGACGAGGTCGGCGGCAACAAGGGCAACAAGATCGCCATGAAGGGCGGGTACTTCCCCGTCGAGCCGACCGACCAGACCTCGGACCTCCGCGGCGCGATCGGCACCAACCTCATCAACGCCGGCTTCGAGCTCGAGAAGCTGCACCACGAGGTGGGCACCGGCGGCCAGGCCGAGATCAACTACAAGTTCAACACGCTGCTGCACGCGGCCGACGACCTGCAGCTGTTCAAGTACATCGTCAAGAACACCGCCTGGCAGGCCGGCAAGAGCGTCACGTTCATGCCGAAGCCGCTCGCGGGCGACAACGGCTCGGGCATGCACTGCCACCAGTCGCTGTTCAAGGGTGGCGAGCCCCTGTTCTACGACGCCAACGGCTACGCGGGCCTGTCGGACCTGGGCCGCCACTACATCGGCGGCATCCTGCACCACGCCCCGAGCCTGGTGGCCTTCACCAACGCCACGGCGAACTCGTACCACCGCCTGGTGCCCGGCTTCGAGGCCCCGATCAACCTGGTCTACTCGAACCGCAACCGCTCGGCGTGCGTCCGCATCCCGATCACCGGCGACAACCCGAAGGCCAAGCGCCTCGAGTTCCGCTGCCCCGACTCGTCGGGCAACCCGTACCTGTCCTTCGCCGCCATGATGATGGCCGGCCTGGACGGCATCCGGAACAAGATCGAGCCGCCGACGCCGATCGACAAGGACCTCTACGAGCTCCCGCCCGAGGAGGCCGCCGACATCGCGCAGGTCCCGGCCAGCCTCGACGCGGCGATCAACAACCTCGAGGCCGACCACGACTTCCTGCTCGAGGGCGGGGTGTTCACCTCGGACCTCATCGAGAAGTGGGTCGAGCTCAAGCGCGACGACGTGACCGGCCTGCGCCTGCGGCCGCACCCGTACGAGTTCGAGATGTACTACAACTGCTGATCCCGCTCCGCGGCTGACGCCTCGACGGCCCGGTGCCCCTCGCGGGTGCCGGGCCGTCGCGCGTCCGGGCTCACTCCGCGCGGTGGTGCACGTCCGACCGCACGCGCAGCATCGCCAGGGTCACGATCACCGAGCCGACGGCGCCGAGGACGAAGAGCACGATGCCGACCTCGGGGCTGACCGTCAGCACCAGGGCCAGCCCGATCAGCAGGACCGCGGCGCTGACCGCCCAGCCGATCGCGCAGCCGCGGACGGTGGTCAGCCCGAGCACGGAGAACATGCCTTCATGCTGGCACGGCTCACGAGCGGTCGCGGCGGTCGGGCACGTCCTCGCGCGGGGAGAGCGCGGCGGCGAGCACGTACTGGTAGACGTAGCGGATCTCCTCGCCGCGCCGCACGGGCAGGCAGACCCAGCCCACCCACTCCCCCGTGGTCGTCCGGCGCCAGGCCAGCAGCTCGCCGGGGACGCGGCTCTGGAGGTCGACGCCCTCGGGCATCGGGCGCACGGGCCGCTCCGGCGCGCGCGGGTAGGCGAGCGCGAGGTCGACCCACACGCGCTTGACCTCGTCGCGCTGCAGCGCGCCGGACCGGTCGTTGCGGCGCTGTGCCGGACCCCGCTCATCGAACACGTGTTCGATCGTCGGGGATGGAGGCCGAGAACGCCACCCACACGGCCGAGTGGGTCCCGGGTTCGCGGCGCAGCTCACCGCTGTCGGGGGTGGTGCCACGGTGCGACCATGGTCGCCGCGCGTACCGGGAGGAGGAGCCGTGGCCGCACCGGAACAGGAGCAGGTCCATCCCTACGACGCTCCCGGACCGTGGTCCGAGGAGGACTGGCTCGCGCTCCCGGAGAGCACGCGCGTCGAGCTCGTCGACGGAGCGCTGGTCGTGAACTCGGCTCCGCGCAACCGGCACCAACGGTTGGCCCTCCGGATCGGCGCCACGCTCGACGGCGCCGCGACCGGCGGCTGGGACGTCCTGAACGACGCCAACATCCGACTCGGTCCGGACCGCGCCGTCATCCCGGACGTCGTCGTCCTCCGCGAGGCGGACATGGACGCCCTGATCAACGACGCCGTCGACGTCGGGCTGGTCGTCGAGATCGTGAGCCCGAGCAACGCCGCGTACGACCGGATCCTCAAGCCGCGGCTGTACGCCGAGGCCGGCATCGTGCGGTACCTGCGCGTCGAACACGGGCCGGGCGGTCCCGTCGGGCACCTCCACGAGCTCGTCGACGGCGTCTACCGCGAGGTCGCGAGCGGGCCGACGATCACGCTCACCGAGCCGATCCGGGTGACGCTCGACCTCGCGGCCCTCGCGCGCTGATCACGCCCGCAGGCGCTGCCGCACGCGGGCGGCCTCGCGGGTGAGGTGGTCGCGCTCGGGCACGCTGGGGGCGGCGCGGGACGCCTCGGCGTAGAGGCCGGCCGCCCGCTCGAGGTCGCCGGCGCGCTCGTGCAGGTGGGCCGCCACCGCGGTGTACCGGGGCACGTCGGGGTCCACGGCGGCGAGCGCCGCGAGGCCCGCGGCCGGCCCGTCGGCCTCGCCGACCGCGACGGCCCGGTTGAGCCGCACCACCGGGCTGTCGGTGAGGCGCAGCAGCTCGTCGTACCACTCCACGATCTGCACCCAGTCGGTCTCGGCGGTGCTCGGGGCGTCCGCGTGCAGCGCGGCGATCGCGGCCTGGGCCTGGTACTCGCCCAGGCGGTCGCGGGCCAACGCGGCCTGCAGGATCGTCACGCCCTCGCCGATGAGCCGGGTGTCCCAGCGCGCGCGGTCCTGCGCGGCGAGCGGCACCAGGCGCCCGCCGGGGCCCGTGCGGGAGGCGCGGCGCGCGTGGTGCAGCAGCATGAGCGCGAGCAGCCCGGCGACCTCGGGATCGTCGGTGAGGGCGGCGAGCTGGCGCGTGAGCCGGATGGCTTCGCCCGCCAGGTCGGTCTGGTCCGGGTCCCCGCCGTAGCCCTCGTTGAACACCAGGTACAGCACGCGCAGGACCGTCCCGAGGTGGCCGGGACGATCGAAGGGCTCCCCCGCGATCCGCTTCTTGGCCCGGCTGATGCGCTGCGCCATCGTCGCCTCGGGGACGAGGTGCGCCGCGGCGATCTGCCGCGTGGTCAGGCCCCCGACCGCGCGCAGCGTCAGCGCGACGGCCGCGGCCGGCGGCAGGACGGGGTGGGCGCACAGGAAGTAGAGCCGCAGCGAGTCATCGGCCGCCGGGCCCGGGTCGGGCGGGGGCTCGGCGTCCACGACCAGCTCGCGGCCGCGCCGCGACGACTCGGACCGCACGGCGTCGAGGAACCGGCGCCACGCGGCCGCGACCAGCCAGCCCTTCGGGTCGTGCGGCGGGTCGTCCGGCCACGTGTCGAGCGCCCGGATCAGGGCCTCCTGCACGGCGTCCTCGGCCGACGCGAAGTCCGCGCCGCGCCGGACGAGGACGCCGATCACCGCGGGCACGAGCTCCCGCAGGAGCCCCTCGTCCACCCCGCCCACCCCGTGCGTCACCCCGGTCAGTCCGTCCCCCCGGGCACGTCGGTGAGGAACGGCCGGACCTCGAGCCACTCGTGCAGCGGCCGACCGCCGGCACCCGGCGCGGCGGACAGCTCCCCGGCCAGCTCGACCGCGCGGTCCCAGGACTCCACGTCGACGATCATCCAGCCGGCGATGAGGTCCTTGGTCTCGGCGAACGGGCCGTCGGTCACCGGCGGGCGGCCCTCGCCGTCGTGGCGCACGAACGCGCCCTCGGACGACAGCGCCTGGCTGTCGACGAACTCGCCGGTGCCCACCAGGCGCTTCGCGAAGTCGCTCATGTACTGCATGTGCGCGTCGACCTCGTCCGGCGTCCACCGGTCCATGGGCGTCCCGTCGACCGGCGCCGGGCCACCGCGGTAGTGCTTGAGGAACAGGTACTTCATGGTCACTCCTCGCTCGTCGTCATCACGGCCTCTCGCCCCCGGGGACGGAGCCGGCGACACGTTCTCGACAGCGCGCCTGGAGAAATCGGAGAAATCCTCAGTCGACGAGGTAGAAGACCCGGTCGACCACGGCGCGGGCCCGGCGGGTGACGCGGCGGTACTCGTCGAGGAACTCGCCCGGGTCCTCGTCGGGGTCGTGGCCCAGCGCGGCGGCCACGGCGGCCAGCTCCCGCCCGGAGTGGGGCACCTCGTCGGTCGGTCGCCCCCGCACCAGGGTGGCCGCGCCGCGGGCCCGGGTGGCCATCGTCCAGCCGGCGGCGAGCTCCTCGGCTGCGGAGGGCTCCAGCAGCCCCGCCTTCGCCGCCGCGTCCAGGGCCTCGAGCGTCGACGGCGTGCGCAGCGACTCGACGGACCCGGCGTGCTGGAGCTGCAGCAGCTGCACGGTCCACTCGACGTCGGAGAGCCCGCCGGTGCCGAGCTTGGTGTGCAGCGCCTTGTCCGCGCGGCGCGGCAGGCGCTCGTTGTCGACGCGGGCCTTGATGCGTCGGATCTCGATCGCCGCCGCGTCCGGCAGCCCGTCGGCGGGGTAGCGGACGGGGTCGATCGCGGTGATGAACGCGGCCCCGAGGTCGTCGTCGCCGGCGACCGGCCGGGCGCGCAGCAACGCCTGGTGCTCCCAGGTGTCGGCGATCGTCGTGTAGTACTGCCGGTACGACGCGAGGGTCCGCACGAGCGGGCCGCCGCGGCCCTCGGGGCGCAGCTTGGTGTCGACCTCCAGCGGCGGGTCCGGACTCGGCGCGCCGAGGGCGGCGATCGTCGCCTCGGCCACCGCCTTCGCGTACCGCACGGCCTCGGCGTCGTCGACGCCCTCGGTTGGCTCGCACACGAACAGCACATCGGCGTCCGACGAGTAGCCCAGCTCGGCCCCGCCGAGGCGCCCCATGCCGATGACCGCGATGCGGGCCGGGCGGGTGCCGTCCCCGACGTGCCCGCGCTCGGCGGCGTCGAGGGCGGCCTGGAGCACCGCGACCCAGATGCTCGAGAGCGCGGCACACACGGCGGGGGTGTCGAGCAGCCCGAGCAGATCGGCGCACGCGACGCGGACGAGCTCGATCCGGCGCATCGAGCGGCCGACCTGCCCCGCGGACTCGGGGTCGGTGTGGCGGGCGACGGCCCGGCGCAGGGACGCGGCGACGTCCTCGGGTCGGCGCGCCACCAGGTCGGCGTCGGGACCGTCGCCGGCGAGCAGCCGCAGCACCTCCGGGGTGCGCGGCATCATCTCGGCCACCCACCGCGAGGTGCCCAGCACGCGCATGAGCCGCTCGGCGGCGACGCCCTCGTCGCGCAGGTAGCCGAGGAACCAGGGCGTCCCGGCGAGGGCCTCGGACACCTTGCGGTAGGCCAGCAGCCCGTGGTCGGGGTCGGCGGTGCGGCCGAGCTCGTCGAGCAGCACCGGCAGCAGGGCCCGCTGGATGCGGGTGCCGCGGCTGACGCCGCTGGTCAGGGCCTCGAGGTGCCCCAGCGCGCCCTGCGGCGACGTCCACCCCAGCGCCTTGAGCCGGCGCATCGCCGAGTCCGAGGTGAGCACGAGCGCCTCGCCCGGCACGCGGGCCACCGACTCGAGCAGCGGCTGGTAGAAGAGCTTCTCGTGGAGCCGCCGGACGCGCACCGTGTGCCGGGCGCGCTCGTGCTGCAGCGCGCCCACCGCGTCGCGCGAGCCGTCGGCGCGCAGCTTGGCCGCGCGCGCCAGCCAGCGCAGGCCGGCGACGTCGTCGTCGGGCGGGAAGAGGTGGGTGCGGCGCATCTTCTGCAGCTGCACCCGGTGCTCGAGCAGCCGCAGGAAGCGGTAGGACGCGGCGAGGTTGGCGGCGTCGTCGCGCCCGACGTAGCCGCCGTCGGCCAGCGCGGACAGCGCCTCGAGGGTGTTGGGGCTGCGGATCGCCTCGTCGCCGCGGCCGTGGACCATCTGCAGCATCTGGACGGCGAACTCGACGTCGCGCAGCCCGCCGCGGCCGAGCTTGAGCTCGCGGTCGGCGTGGTCGGCGCGGATGTGGTCCTCGACGCGGCGGCGCATGGCGCGCACGTCGGTGACGAAGTCCTCGCGATCGGCCGCGCTCCACACCATCGGGTCGAGCGCCTCGGTGTACTCGCGCGCCAGGTCCTCGTCACCGGCCACCGGGCGGGCCTTGAGCAGCGCCTGGAACTCCCAGGTCTTCGCCCAGCGCCGGTAGTACGAGACGTGTCCGTCGAGGGTGCGCACGAGCGCGCCCTGCCGGCCCTCGGGGCGCAGGTTGGCGTCGACCTCGAGGAAGGCCTCGGTGGCGATGCGCATCATGGTCGAGGCGAGCCGGGTGGCGACGTCGGTCTGGCCCTCGGCCACGAAGATCACGTCGATGTCGCTGACGTAGTTGAGCTCGCGGCCGCCGCACTTGCCCATCCCGATCACTGCGAGCCGGCAGGGCAGCGGATCCCCGGGCTCCCGGTCGTCCTTGCTCCCCATCGCGTCGGCGACCGTCGCGTCGGCCACGGCCAGGGCCGCACGCAGCCCGGCGGCGGCGAGGTCGGCGAGCTGCGCGGCGACCACCTCGACGGGCACGATCGGCAGCTCGGGCTCGCACACGGCCTGCAGGTCGGCGGCGGCCAGGGCGAGCACCGCGTCGCGGTAGGCCAGGCGCAGGACCCCGACGCCGGCGGCCTCGAGCACGGTGGCGCGCGGGGGGTCGTCGCCGCCGGTCGCGGCGCCCACCGCGGAGAGCAGCGTCGCGGTGCGCTCGTCGAGGTCGGGCAGCTGGGAGGGGTCGTAGGTGCGGCCCGGGGTGCCCTCGCTGCGCAGGGTGCGCCAGCGCTCGGGGTGCGCGACGAGGTGGTCGCCCAGCGCCGTCGACCCGCCGAGCACGCCGAACAGGCGCCCGCGCAGACCCTGGTCGGTGCGCAGCGCCTCCCCCATCGCCTCCCACTCCCCCTCGCCGAGCGCCTCGCGCAGCCGCTCGACGGCCAGCAGCGCGAGGTCGGGGTCGGGGCTGCGCGCGAGCGCCCACACGACGATCTCGGTGCCCGCGACCGGGGCCTCCCCGTCCCACCAGCCCAGCGCCGCCAGGCGCGGACCGGCATCGGGGTCGGTGAGACCGAGGCGCGCGGGAGCACGGCCCGTGCGGTCCGGGCGCCGGCTCGTCGGGGAGGACTCGGTCATGGTGCCGAGTTTCCCACCCGCTCGGTCCGCGGGGTGCGCTGCAGCAGCCCGACGAGCGCGGCGACGCCGAGGACGCCCGCCGACACCGACAGGCCCGTCTCCAGGCCACCACCGGCGTCGGAGACCAGCCCCGAGAGCACCGGGCCGAGGCACTGCCCGAGCGCGAAGCCCGTGGTCAGCACGGCGAGCGAGGCGGTCCAGTGGCGCGGGTCGAGGACCCGCCGTGCGGCGTCGGCCAGCGCGGTGATGGCGGTGAGGAACGAGGCGCCGAAGACGATCCCGGAGATCCACGCCGCACCGACGCCGCCGACCAGCACGGGGAGCGCCCCGGCGACCGCCGTCGCCGCGAGGAGGCCGGCCACCCCGGCCGCGGGCGGGAGGTGGCGCAGCAGGGGTGCCCCGAGCGGCGTGACGACGACGCTCGCCAGCCCCAGGGCGATCCAGAACGCGGCGATGCCGGCGTCGCCCAGGCCCTGCCCGCGCAGGAGGTCGGGCACGAAGGTCATGTAGCCGATGTAGCCGACCCCGAAGAGGGTGTAGGACGCGACGAGCGGGCTGATGCGCCGCAGCGCCGACCGGTCGCGGGCGGACGCCGCCGGCGGCAGGTCGGACTCCCGGAACGCCCACCACATCACGGGCAGCAGCAGGACCGCGGGCACCGCGAGGGCGGGCCAGGCGTAGCGCCAGGCCTCCGCCGGCGAGCTCGCCGCCGCGGCGGCGAGCGGGACGAACACCCCGCTGAGGACGATGCCCGCCCCGGCGCCGGCGAAGTAGACGGCGAGGAACGGACCCGAGCGCCCGTCGGCGGTGCGCAGCCGGCTCGCAACGGCGGCGGCCAGCACGAACGCCACCGCCGAGGTCGCCCCGGCGAGGAAGCGCAGCACGAGCTGCACGGCGAGGTCGCCGGTGAGCGCCCCCGCCGCGACCGTGAGCACCACGGCGAGGACCGTGACCCGGAACGCGAGCACCGCGCCCAGGCGCCGGGCCACCGCGAGGGCCCCGACCGACCCGACGAGGTAGCCCACGGCGTTCGCCGTGCTCAGCGAGCCCGCGGTGGCGTAGGACCACCCGAGGTCCTCGCGCATGACCGGCAGCACCAGCCCGTAGCCGAAGCGGGCGAGGCCCTGCGCCACCGTCGACGTCGCGGCCAGCGCCACCGCGACGACCAACGGCCGGCGGGGCACTAGAGGGTCGGCAGGTACGTCGCCAGCTCGTAGGGCGTGACGTTGCGGCGGTAGGCGTCCCACTCGGCGCGCTTGTTGCGCAGGAAGAAGTCGAACACGTGCTCGCCGAGGATCTCGGCCATGAGCTCCGAGCGCTCCATCGCCGCGAGCGCGCCGTCGAGGTTCTGGGGCAGCGTCTCGTAGCCCATCGCGCGGCGCTCGCCCTCGGAGAGCATCCACACGTTGTCCTCGGCCGCCGGCGGCAGCTCGTAGCCCTCGGCGATGCCCTGCAGGCCGGCACCGAGGATCACCGCGTAGGCCAGGTACGGGTTGGCGGCGGTGTCGATGGTGCGCACCTCGACGCGCCGCGACGAGGCCTTGCCCGGCGAGTACATCGGCACGCGGACCAGCGTCGAGCGGTTGGCGTGGCCCCAGCACACGGTGGTCGGGGCCTCCCCGCCGACGATGAGGCGCTTGTAGGAGTTGACGAACTGGTTGGTGACCGCCGAGAGCTCGCGCGCGTGGCGCAGGACGCCGGCGACGAACGCCTTGCCGGTCTTGGAGAGCTCGTAGGGCTCCGACGCGTCGTGGAACGCGTTGTGGTCGCCCTCGAAGAGGCTGACGTGGGTGTGCATCGCCGAGCCGGCGTGCTCGGTGAACGGCTTGGGCATGAAGGACGCGTGCACGCCCTGCGTGATCGCGACCTCCTTGACGATGTAGCGGAAGGTCATGATGTTGTCCGCCATCGTCAGGGCGTCGGCGTAGCGCAGGTCGATCTCCTGCTGGCCGGGGCCGCCCTCGTGGTGGCTGAACTCCACGGAGATGCCCATCGCCTCGAGCGACTCGATCGCCCGGCGGCGGAAGTGCGGCGCGGTGTTGTGGCTCGCCTGGTCGAAGTAGCCGCCGGTGTCGGCGGGCTTGGGGGGCGTGCCGTCGTCGGGCAGGTCGCGCAGCAGGTAGAACTCGATCTCGGGGTGCACGTAGCAGGTGAAGCCGGCCTCGGCGGCCTTCGACAGACCGCGGCGCAGGACGTGGCGCGGGTCGGCCCAGGACGGCGAGCCGTCGGGCATCGTGATGTCGCAGAACATGCGCGCCGAGTAGTGCCCGCCGCCCGCGGTCTCCCAGGGCAGCACCTGGAACGTCGAGGGGTCGGGCTTCGCGACCATGTCGGACTCGTAGACCCGGGCGAAGCCCTCGATCGCCGATCCGTCGAAGCCGATGCCCTCGGCGAACGCTCCCTCGAGCTCCGCGGGCGCGACGGCCACCGACTTGAGGTAACCGAGCACGTCGGTGAACCACAGCCGCACGAAGCGGATGTCGCGCTCCTCGAGCGTGCGCAGGACGAACTCCTGCTGGCGATCCATGGGGCGACCCTAAGCGCGGACCATGATCCCGGGAAGCCGGGCCTGGCTCACGTCGCCGGGCACGTCGCGTCCGGCGGCGGGAGCGTGCCGTCGACGAGGTAGCGGGTGGCGATGTCGTCGACGCACGGCGAGTTCTGGAACACCGCGGTGTGCTCGTCGCCCACCTTCGTCAGCAGCGCCCCGTTCAGCGCCCGGGCCAGCTCGACACCGGCCTGGTAGGGCGTCGCCGGGTCACCGGTGGTCGACACGACCAGCGGCCGCGCCGACAGGTCCGCCACCTGCGGGACGTGCGGCTGGCTGGTCGGCGGCACCGGCCAGAACGCGCAGCTGTCGCGGGCCGAGGAGACCCCGCGGCCGCTGTCGAGGAACGGCGCCGCCTCGTTGTAGGCCTGCGCGCGGGCGAACGACTGACCCGGGTCGGTGACCCGCGGGTCGTCGACACAACGGATGGCCTCGAACGCGTCCTGGGACGGCGCGTAGGTGCCGTCGGGGTTCCGCTCGTAGTACTCGTCCGCGAGCCGCATGAGCGACGCGCCCTGCCCGGCGCGCAGGTCGCTCAGCGCCCGCTGCAGCCGGGGCCAGTAGGCCTCGACGTACAGGGCGTTGATCGTGCCCTGCTGGGCGTCGCCGTAGGAGAGGACGCGGCCGTCGGGCAGCGGCAGCGGCGTGGAGATCAGGGGCCGGGTCAGGTCCTGGTAGGCGCGGGTGGTCTGCGCCGGGTCCTGACCCAGCGGGCAGTTCGGCCGCGACGCGCAGTCCCGGGCGAAGGCGTCGAACGCGCCCTGGAAGCCGCGGCCCTGCTCGATGAGCTCCGCGGTCGGGTCCTGGTCGGGGTCGAGGGCGCCGTCGAGCACCATCGCCCGCACGTTGCGGGGGAACAGCTCGGCGTAGGTCGAGCCGATGCGTGTGCCGTAGGAGTAGCCGAGGTAGGTCAGCCGCGGGTCGCCCAGCGCCGCGCGCAGGACGTCCATGTCGGCGGCGACGTCGCGGGTGCCGACGTTGGCCAGGACGTCGGCGCCGGTGCGCTGGGCGCACAGGCCGACGGTCTGCTGCTCCTCGGCCTCGGTCTGCGTGACCCCGGCGGGCGAGGCGTCGGTGTCGTCGTCGCGACGGTCGGCGTCGCGCTCGGGACCCTCGAGGCAGCGGATCGCGGGCTCGCTCGCCCCGACCCCTCGCGGGTCGAACCCGACGATGTCGAAGCGGCGCCCGACGTCGGTCCGGGTGAGCGAGGTGGCGAGGTAGGCGGCGGTCTGGATGCCCGACGCTCCCGGCCCGCCGGGGTTGATCACCAGCGACCCGATGCGGTCCGGCGAGGGCGGCGCCGCGTGGCGCAGCACGGCGATCGAGGCCGTGCGCCCCGCGGGCTGCCGATAGTCGAGCGGCACCTGCATCCGCGCGCACTGCAGCGCCGGGTCGGCGTAGATCTGCCGGTCCTCCTCGGTGGCCGCGAACGGCGCGCACGGCCCCCACGCCAGGTCCTGGCCGTAGAAGGTCTCGAGCCCGGGCGGGGCGCTCACGGCTGCGTCCGGCACCGCGGTGCCGGGGACGACCTGCGAGCACGCCGCCAGCAGGAGGACCGCGAGCCCGACGAGGGCCGCGCGCACGGCGCCGCCCACGGGGACGCGGGGACGTCGACCGGCGGTGGCTCGCACGGCCGTCACCCTGCCATCCCGCTCGTGACCGGACGGTGACGGGGAGGACCGGCTGTGAGGTCGGTCCCAGCTGGCGGCCGGGCATCGTCCGCGGTGACACCGTTGCAGCAGCTCCCACCCCGACGACCCGGGGACCCACCGCAGCCGGTGGGCCTCGAGGCAAGGACGGACGACGATGACGTCACCCGCTGAGTCCACGGCGCGCCCGCGACGCACCCGCGTGCACCACCTCCAGGAGATGAAGGCGCGCGGCGAGCGCTGGCCGATGCTCACGGCCTACGACGTGAACACCGCCCGGATCTTCGACGAAGCGGGCGTGCCCGTGCTGCTCGTCGGCGACTCGGCCGGCAACACCGTCCTCGGCTACGACACCACGGTGCCGGTGACCACCGAGGAGCTGCTGATCCTCACGCGCGCCGTGGTGCGCGGGGCCCCGCACGCCCTCGTCGTCGCCGACCTGCCCTTCGGCAGCTACCAGGTCTCGGTCGAGCAGGCCGTCTCCACGGCCGTCGAGTTCATGAAGAGCGGCGGGGCGCACGCGGTCAAGCTCGAGGGCGGCGCGCACTACGCCGACCGCATCCGGGCCATCGTCGACGCCGGCATCCCGGTGATGGCGCACCTCGGCTTCACCCCGCAGAGCGAGCACGCCCTCGGCGGCTACCGCGTGCAGGGCCGCGGGGAGGACGCCGCCGAGAAGCTGCTCGCCGACGCCCGCGCCGTCACCGAGGCCGGCGCGTTCGCCGTCGTGCTCGAGATGGTGCCGGCGCACGTCGCCAAGCGGGTCACCGCGGAGATCCCGGTCCCGACCGTGGGCATCGGCGCGGGGCCGGAGTGCGACGCCCAGGTGCTCGTGTGGACCGACATGGCCGGCCTCTCCGACCCGTCGCGCCGCACCCCGCGCTTCGTCAAGCGCTACGCCGAGATGGGCGCGGTGCTCGCGGACGCCGCGGGGACCTACGCCCGCGAGGTCCGCGAGGGCACCTTCCCCGGCCCGGAGCACAGCTTTGACTAGCGTCTCGTGAGTGCTTGTCCGTGCCCTGGCACGGACGAGCACTCACGAGCGCGCAGCGCAAAGGGCGGCCAGCGCGGCCGGGTCCTCGAGCGGCATGGCGTGCCCGACGCCGGGCAGGGCGACCAGCTCGGCACCGGGGATCCACGCGGCCAATCGGCGCGTCGTCTCCTCGTGCGCCTTCGTCACGCCCGCGGCGCCGTAGACCAGCGTCGTCGGTGCCGTCACGCGCGCCGCGGTCGGCTCGTCGATCGCCCACTCCCTCGCCGCGACGATCTCGTCGGTGAAGAAGAACCGCGCGTCGCGCACCACGCGCTCGATCGCGTCGTGGCCGAGGCGCGCCCGCACGACGTCGGCCCACCCCGGGCCGCTGACGCCGGTCATGAACGCGTCCGTGGCGCCCCGTAAGTCCCCGGCCTGGGCGGCGCCCACCGCCGGCCCGACCGCCGTCCGCACGAGCTCCTCGGCCGAGGGCCCCGCCGGGCTGGGCGCCGGCTCCAACAGCACCAGCCGCTCGACGGCCTCGGGGGTGTCGAGGGCGGCCTGCAGGGCCATGCTCGCGCTCGACGAGTGCCCGACCCAGGTGGCGCGCAGGATCCCCAGCCCGCGCAGCAGCGCCACGCACTGGCGGGCGTGGTCGGCGAAGGTCAGGTGGGCGTCCGGGGTGGAGCTGTCGCCGTAGCCGGCGCGGCGCACCTCGATCAGGCGCACCCCGTCGAGGGCGGGCTCGGCGAAGACCGGGGCGAACCAGTCGCCGAAGACGCCGGCGTGCACGAGCAGCACGGGCGGCCCGTCGCCCCGCTCGCGGTAGTGCAGGCGGGCGTCGCCCACGTCGACGACGCCGGTGGTGATCTCGTGTGTGGTGTCCATGCCTCGAGCCTCGTGACACGCCGGCGCGCGCGGATCCGTGCGGCACACGGATCCAGCGGGCTCAGCGCGGGAGGCGGCTCCGCAGCTCGCCCCGGCCCGCGGCCCCGGTCTTGGCCAGCAGGTTCCCGACGTGGGTCTCGACCGTGCGCCGCGACAGCGACAGGCGCGCCGCGATCTCCGGGTTGGCCAGCCCGTCGCCGACGAGCCGCAGGACCTCCATCTCGCGCCCCGTCACGCCGAGCGCGCGCAGGTCCGGCGGCACGTCCGTGCTGTCGCGCTGCGGGCGGGGCACCGGCGCCCCGAGCGCGCGCAGCCGCTCCCGGCACCAGCGTCCGAGCCGGACCTCCTCGGTGCCGGCGACCCACGCCAGCGTCTCGTGGAGGACGGGCACGGGGTCGCCGAGGACCGTGTGCTCCAGCAGGTAGCCGCGCAGCAGGTGGCGGAAGAAGGGCCGGTGGGCCATGAGGTCCTCGGCGGCGGCGAGCTGCGGGCCGGGGTCGTCGCCCCGCTCGGCGGCGGCCACCGCGTCGCAGAGGTGCAGCGCCGCGCGGTTGAGCGCCTGGACCAGCACGTCGGAGCCGCGCAGCTCCTCCCGCGGCCCGGGGTCGGCGGGCGCGAGCGCGGTGCGCAGCACCGCCCGTTCCCCCCACGACGGGGTCGCGTTCGCCCCCTCCGCGCGGCGCAGGAGGTCGACCGCGGCGTCGTACGCGGGGACGGCCGCCGCGGTGTCTCCGGCGAGCCAGCGGTCGTGGGCCCGGGCGAGGGCGCGGGCGCTCTCCGCGTGCACGGGGTGGGCCGACAGCTCCGTGGCCTCGGCGAACAGCGCCTCGGTCTCGGCGGTGCGGTCGGCGAACACCCGCCCCCGGGCCACGAACTGCAACGCGTGCCCCCGCAGACCGCGCAGGCCCAGGCGGCCCGCCCGCTCCCCGCAGCGCTCGGCCTGCGCGGCCCCGGCCACCGGGCCGATCCGGCCGTTGACCACGGCGGCCAGCTGCAGGTCGAGCATCGTGGCCGTGCCGAGCATCCCCGCATCCGCGGCCAGCTCCCGGGCCCGGCGCAGCGCCTCGCCGTCGCCGCAGCCGAAGATGTCGGCGACGCCCAGCTCGGAGAGCGCCCGGATCCGCCACGCGACGAGCCCGTGCTCCTCGGCGATCTCCGCCGCCCGGCCGAACGCCGCCGCCGACCGCTCCGGGTCGCCGCGCCGGTGCGCCCGGCCGACCACCTCGAGGGCCTCGCACGCGGCCTCGGGGTGGCCCTCGGCCCCGGCCACCGCGCGGTCCGCGAGCCCGAGTGCCTCCCCCACCTCGCCCGCGCCCAGCGCGACGTGCGCCCGGACGGCGAGGACGCGCGGGTCCGCGGCGTCGCCCCCGCGCGCCAGCAGCCGCCGGGCCTCGGCGAACCGCTCGGCGGCGACGCAGGCGCGGGCGAGCGCGACGGCGAGCCCGGTGCGCGCCTCCCCCGCGACGTCGGCCAGGAGGTGCTCGCCGACCGCGAGCGCCTCGTCGACGCGGGCGGCGAGCGCGAGCACCTCCACCCGCTCGAGCGCGACCGGCACCCGGTGCTCCTCCCCCGCCAGTGCCGTCGCCTGCTCGAGCACGGCGAGCGCGGCGGCCGGCGCCCCGGCGGCCCGGTGCTCGCGGGCGTGGCGCAGCAGCAGCGCGGCGGCGCGGTCGTGGTCGCCGCCGCGGGCGTGCAGCTCGGCCACGCGGGCCAGGACGGGCCCGGCGAGGTCGGGGCGGTCGAGCGCGCGGGCGGCCCCGGCGGCGAGCACCGCGCGCTCGGGCGGGGTGAGCGCGCCCAGCACGGCGTCCTGGGTCAGGGCGTGGCGCCAGCGCAGGCCGCCGTCGGGCGCGACGACGAGCAGCCGCGCGTCCACCGCGCGCCGCAGGGCCCCGGCGGCCGTGGCCTTCTCCACGTCCGCCGCGGGGGCCACGAGGTCCCAGGGCAGGTCGCGCCCGAGCAGGGCGGCGACGCGCACGACGTGACGGTCGCCGGCGTCGAGCCCGTCGACCCGGCGCGCGACGGCGTCGGCGAACGCCTCGGGCAGGCCGCCGCCGGCGCCCGCGCTGAGCTCCTCCAGCAGCAGGGGCAGGCCCTCGGCGTGGGCGAGGACCTGCGCGGCGTCCTCCGCGGCCTCCTCCGCGTCCCCGAGCAGGCTGCGCACCAGCCGCGCGGCGTCGTCGGCGCCGAGCCGGCCGAGGTCCCGGACCGGCACCTCGCGGTGGCGCAGCAGGGGCGCCAGCCCGGACGGGGGCCGCTCGTCGCTGCGCAGCGCCCCGAGCACCCCGACGCCGACCCCGGGCAGCCGCCCCGCGAGGTACTCGAGGACGGCGAGGGTGTCGGCGTCGGCCCAGTGCAGGTCGTCGAGGAGCAGGACGGTGCGGCGCCCACCGGCCAGCACGCCGAGCAGCTCGACGAGCGCCTCGCCGAGCACGAGCACGGGGTCGACGAGGTGGGGAGCCGCCACCGGGGGGACGGCCGCCCAGGCCGGCAGCAGCCGGGCGAGCACCGGGGCGAAGGGGCCGAGCCGGCCGACGGCGGCCAGCGACGGGTCGGCCGCGGGGGCGAGCGCCTCGACCAGCGGTCGGAACGCGCCGCCGCCGGGCACCGCGTGGCCGCGCAGCACCCGCGCGCCGGCCGCATCGACCCGGGCCGCGACCTCGTCGAGGAGCCGGGTCTTGCCGCTCCCGGCCTCGCCCGTGACGAGGCCGAGGCCACCCGGTCCCGACAGGGCGGCGCCCACGAGCGCGGACACCTCGTCGTCCCGGCCGACGAGGGGTGCGCTCCCCGGCCGGCCCTCCACCGGCCCAGTATCCGGCGGTGTCGAGGAGCCGGTCGGGGGTACACGCGGCCATGGCCGGAAAGGACACCCAGCAGATCCGTGACGAGTTCGACGAGGTCGTCAACATGGACACCGGTGAGCTCGAGAAGTGGCTGAAGACCGACGAGTCGCAGTCGGTGGGCCAGTCGTCGGGCGACTCCGACGAGTCGACCGGGCACCACATGGGCCGGCGCATCGTCGAGATCCAGAAGAAGAAGGCCGACGACCTCGACGACGACGACCTCGCGGCGATGAAGAAGGTGCACGGCTACGTGGCGCGGCACCTGAAGCAGAAGCCGACGAAGGAGGACATCGAGACGTCCAAGTGGCGGTACTCGCTGATGAACTGGGGTCACGACCCGCTCAAGTAGGCGCCAGCAGCTCCGCGAGCTCGGCGTGCAGCGCCGCCACGGCCGCGTCCGCCGCGGGGACCGCGGCGGTGAACCCGTAGAAGCCGTGCACCAGCGACGGGTGCTCGCGGCGCCGCGCGTCCACCCCGGCGGCGGCCAGCGCGTCGGCGTAGGCGTGCCCGGCGTCGCGGAGCGGGTCGTACCCCGCCGTCGCGACGATCGTGGGCCCGAGCCCGGCGAGCGACGCCGCGCGCAACGGCGAGAGCCGCGCGTCGCCGCGGGGGTCGTGGCCCGCGAGGTAGAGCTTCGAGCAGGCCCGCACGTCGCCGGCCGTGAGCCAGTAGCCCTCGGCGTTCTCGGCCAGCGACGGGTAGCGCGCCTCGAAGTCCGGCGGCGGGTAGACCAGCAGGCTCGCCGTCGGCCCGCGCCCCTCGTCGCGCAGGGTTAGGGCGGTGACGGCGGCGAGGTTGGCCCCGGCGCTGTCGCCGACCAGGGCCCACCGGGCGGGGCCGCGGTCGTCGAGCAGGGCCCGGACGGCGGCGAGGGTGTCCTCGAGCGGCACCGGGAACGGGTGCTCGGGCGCGAGCCGGGGGTCGACGGCGGCCACGACGGCACCGAGGTCGTCGGCGAGCCGGGCCGCGACCGCGTCGTAGACGTCGCCCCCGCCGAGGACCCAGCCGCCGCCGTGCACGAACACCGCCAGGGCGTCGGAGCTCTCGGTGGCCGGACGGTGCACCCGCACGGCCGCCCCGCCGGCGTCGGTGATCTCCGGCACCCGGGCCGCGCCGGCGGCCTCGGCCAGCTGCGCCGCGTAGCGCTCGCGGGCCTCCGCGACCGTCCCCGCGAACATCGCCGGCTGGTCGGACCAGCGCTCGAGCAGGGCCCGCACGCCCGGGTCGAGGGCGTCGCGGAGGGGCTCCTCACCGGGCGGGGCGCGCACCCCGGCGAGCGTAGGCGGATACGCCCGGCGAACCACTCTCTCGGGTCATCCCGGCCGAACGGGTGACGGAGAACAATGCCCTGACGTCCCGTCTCCGCCGTTGCCGAATCGATACCGAACCCGTGGGAACCTCCCGGCCCCCGCAGGCGTCATCCCGGTGTCGATCCCCGCGACGCCCCGGCACCCCCGGCCCCAGCCCCCGGCCGTCGGGCGCCGGCGCGGCCCCCGACGCGCCCCGCTGACATCACGACCCGAAGGACCGACGCACCCCGATGGCTCTGCCCTGGCCGCACAGCACGCCGACCCTGCCCCGTCCCGCCTCCGCCGTCCCGCGCACGGCCCCGGCCCGCCCGGCCGACGCGGCCGGCTCGCCCGGCCTGGCCGCGCGCATCACCACCGCCGCGCGCCACCAGCCCGCGCTCGTCCGCCTCGGCGCGATCGCGACCAACCCGCTCACCGCCCTGGTCGTCATGCTGATCGGCCTGGCGCTGCTGTTCGTGCTGCCGCTGGTCGGCCTGCCGTTCGTCGCGGTGGTCGTGCTGCCCGCGGTGATCTTCCACCTGCGCCCCGAGCGCCGCACCGCCCTGCGTCGCCCGCGCGGCTGACGCCGCACCACCGGCGCCCCGGGATCGCACCGACGGCCCCGCTCCCCCCTCGGGAGCGGGGCCGTCGGCGTCCGTGGGCCCGGGCGCGCCGGCGGGGTCAGCCGGCCGGGCTCGTCGAGGGCTCGGCGGAGCCGCCGGTCGAGGGCTCGGGTGACGGGTCCGTGGACGGCTCGGTCGACGAGGTCGAGGGCTCCGTCGAGGGCTCGGTCGAGGGCCCCGTCGACGGCTCCGTGGTGTCCTGCGGGGTGGGGGCCGTGGCGGGTTCGGTGGGCGAGGACGTGCCCGGCGAGGTCGTGGGCCGCGTGGACCCCGACGTCCCCGGCGTCGACGACACCGGCCGGCGTCCGCCGGTCGTGCTCGCGCGCTCGGGCCGCGGCTCCGGCGGGGCGACGACGACCCCGCCCGGCGCGGGCGAGGACGCGGCGACGGGGCCGGCGGCCGCCGTGGCCGGGGTCGTCAGGGGCTGGCGGTCGGCGCGCAGGTCGAGGTCGGCGACGGTCGGGGTGATCGTCGGGTCCACCGCGGCGGGCGCCACCGGCGCGATGACCGGGACGCCCCAGGGCAGCGGCGTGTCGACCTCGGCGATCGCGCCCGGCATGCCCACGGTCGTCGACGACTGGGTGATCGACTGGTACACCGCCGTACTCAGCGACGCGGCCCCGACCAGCCCGACGCCGATCCCCGCCGCGATCCGCGACCGCACACCGCTCCGCTCGGACGGGGTGTCACAGGGCGTCTCGGACACGGGCTCGATCAACGGTGGTGCTCCCTCTCGTCGGTGCGCCACGCCGCCCCGAGGACGGGCCCGGGGCGGCGCCACCTGGTCCAACGGCGCAGAGGTGTGACGGTGGCTCGGACGATCGGGCGGAGCCGCCTGCGCCCGAACAGCCCAGTCGTTGGCGCGCAAACGTCGCGCGGACCAGGGCGGACGCCCGCACGTGCCACCCCACCCCGTGACCCGCAGTGAGCGGATTTCACGGCGCGTGAGTGACGTGGGGCTGTCCGTGGCCCCGAGCGGGCCTACGATCCGGTCGTGTGACCGCCGAGCAGCAGCCCGAGGAGCGCCCCGACGACGCGGCGCCCGCCCCGTCCGGCGGCACGCTCGCCCGCCGGTCGCCGACCCCGGCGGCCTCCGCGCCGCGGCGCGCGTGGGACAACCTGTGGGACTACGTCGCCCACGGCGGCCACCTCGCCGACACCCGGCGGCTGCCGCGCCTGCCGATCCTGCACGGCGAGGGCTACACCGTCTGGCGCTACGACCCGCTCGTCACGCCGGACCCGCAGCGCGCCCCGCTGCTGCTCGTGCCCCCGTTGGGCGCGCCCGACTTCGCCTTCGACCTGCGCCGGGGCGCGAGCCTCGTCGAGGACCTGCTCGCCGGGGGCCGCGAGGTCTATGTCGTCACCTACGCCTCGACCGGCCCGTCCGCCGGCCGCCGCGGGCTGGAGCTCTGGGTCGACGAGATCCTCCCGGCGTCGCTGTTCGCGGTCGCGGCGCGGCACGACGAGGCCGCCGTGCACCTCGTCGGGTGGAGCCTGGGCGGGCTGTTCGCGCTGCTCACGGCGGCGAGCGACGTCTCGGGCGCCCCGATCCGCTCGGTCACCGCGTTCGCCTCGCCCGTCGACGTCTCCGCGGTCCCCCTGGTGGCCCCGTTCCGGTCGGTCGCCGAGTACACCGGCGGCCGGATCTTCTCGGCGGCCTACCGCACGCTCGGGTCGTTCCCGGCCACCGCGGTCAAGTGGGCGTTCCAGCTGACCAGCGTCGAGCGCTACCTGACCAAGCCCGTGACGCTGCTGACCCACCTCGACGACCGGGAGCTGCTCGAGCAGATCGAGGCCGTCGACCTGCTCATGGCCAGCATGAGCGCCTACCCCGGCCGGGCGTTCGGGCAGATCTACCACCACGTCATCCGGGAGAACGACCTCGCGGACGACGACCTGCGCCTCGCCGGCCGCCCGGTCCGGCTGGCCGCGGTACGGGTACCGGTGCTGCTCGTCGCCGGGGCCGACGACGTCATCGCCCCCGTCGCCGCGGTCGAGCGGGCCACCGAGCTGCTCACCGGCAGCCCCGACCTGCGCTTCGTCGTCCGGCCGGGCGGCCACCTGGGCGTGCTGGCGGGCCGCCGCGCCCGGGAGAACTCGTGGCGCGACCTGGAGACGTTCCTCGCGGCACACGACGGCACGTGACCGGTTAGGGGCTCACGCGGACCCGGGTAGACCCGACGGGTTCGCGACGTCCCACCACGAGGAGTTCCCTCATGACCGACGTGTCCAGCAAGGGTCCGGCACCCGGCGACGACCGCGCGGTGCTGACCAACCGGCAGGGCCACCCGGTCTACGACAACCAGAACCAGCGCACCATCGGGGCCCGCGGGCCCGCGACGCTGGAGAACTACCAGTTCCTCGAGAAGATCAGCCACTTCGACCGCGAGCGCATCCCCGAGCGCGTGGTCCACGCCCGCGGCGCCCTGGCCTACGGCTACTTCGAGGCCTACGGGACCTGGGGCGACGAGCCCATCAACCGCTACACCCGCGCCAAGCTGTTCGCTGAGCAGGGCAAGCGCACCGACGTCGCCGTCCGCTTCTCCAGCGTCATCGGCGGTCGCGACTCCACCGAGTGCGCCCGCGACCCGCGCGGTTTCGCGGTGAAGTTCTACACCGAGGACGGCAACTGGGACCTGGTCGGCAACAACCTCGCGGTCTTCTTCATCCGCGACGCCATCAAGTTCCCGGACGTCATCCACGCGCTCAAGCCCGACCCCGTGACGTTCCACCAGGAGCCGAACCGGATCTTCGACTTCATGTCGCAGACGCCGGAGAGCATGCACATGCTCATGAACCTGTTCAGCCCGCGCGGCATCCCTTCGGACTACCGCCACATGCAGGGCTTCGGCGTGAACACGTACAAGTGGTTGAACGAGCAGGGCGAGTCGGTGCTGGTCAAGTACCACTGGATCCCGAAGCAGGGCGTCCGCTCGATGACCGACGAGGACGCGGCCAACATCCAGGCCTACGAGCTCGGGCACGCCACGAAGGACCTCTACGAGTCCATCGAGAACGGCGATTTCCCCGAGTGGGAGCTGCGCGTCCAGATGATGGCCGACGGCGAGCACCCGGAGCTGGACTTCGACCCGCTCGACGACACCAAGACGTGGCCGGAGAACGAGTTCCCGGCGAAGCCGGTGGGCCGCATGGTGCTCGACCGCAACGTCGTCAACCAGTTCGCGGAGAACGAACAGATCGCGTTCGGCACCGGCGTGCTGGTCGACGGTCTCGACTTCTCCGACGACAAGATGCTGATCGGCCGGACGTTCTCGTACTCCGACACCCAGCGCTACCGCGTCGGACCCAACTACCTGCAGCTGCCGGTGAACCAGCCCAAGACGCGGGTGGCCACCAACCAGCGTGACGGGCAGATGGAGTACTCGGTCGACCACGTGCCGGGCACCAACCCGCACGTGAACTACGAGCCGTCGATCCACGGGGGCCTGCGAGAGGCGCAGTACCCGCAGCACGACGAACAGGGCCCGGTGATCGAGGGCCGAGTCACGCGCAAGCGCATCCCGCTCACCCAGGACTACCTGCAGGCCGGCCAGCGGTACCTGCTCATGGAGGACTGGGAGCGCGACGACCTGGTGAACAACTTCGTCACGCTGCTGGGTCAGTGCGAGCGCGACGTGCAGGAGCGCATGGTCTGGCACTTCTTCCTCGTCGAGGACGAGCTGGGCGAGCGCGTCGGTGAGGGCCTGGGCATCAAGGCCTCCGACGTCGCCCACCTGGAGCCGCTGGAGAGCCAGACGCTGTCCGAGGAGGACCAGCAGCGCCTGGCCGACCTCGGCAACAACGGGCGCCGCGACGTCGGGGGGCTCGTCATGACCCACTGCGTCCCGAACGAGCGGTTCGAGACGAGCCGCTGACGCGCGACCCCGTACTGACCGAAGGGCCCCTCCGCTCGGGAGAACCGAGCGGAGGGGCCCTTCGGTCGTCTCCGGGCCGAGGTGTCAGCGCGCCTCGGGCGGGACCTCGTCGGGGTGGTCGTCCTCGGTGAGCGACACCGACGCGACGACGTCGGACGCGCTGCCGTACTCCACCGGCGGCACGGCGCGCAGGGCGCGGACGGTCTGCTCGTCACCCGTGCGCTCGGCGGCCGCGACGATCGTGTCGCGGTCGGCGGGGAACGACAGGCCGTCGAGCGCGGCGTCGAGGCGGTCTCGGGTGGTGGACGCGGACACGGGCGACTCCTGGGAGGTCGGGGGCGCGGACGGGTTGTGGTGCCCGCGCGCACACACCTCGCTGAACCACACCCGTGTGGTTCACCCGGCCCCCTGCCGCCCGGTCCGCTCCGGCGCTGTCGTACGGTCGGCGGCGCTCCCTGCTCCCCGAGGAAGGACACCGAATGGCCGAGACCCTCAAGGCTCGCCTTCTCGACTCCGACCGCCGTGGCGCGGTCGTCGCCGACCTGCAGACGCTGGTCGACACCGAGGTCGCGAACAAGAGCGGCCTGTCCGGCGGGATCGTCAAGACCGGCTACGCCGCCGTGAAGAAGGTCAAGCCGGGCATCATCCCCGAGGCGATCGACAAGATGCTCGACGAGTTCGTCGACCAGCTCGAGCCCTTCTGGGCCGCATACTCCACCGAGCCCCTCGGCGACTTCGGCACGTTCCTCGCCGCCCGCCCGCACGAGGCCTCCGAGGCGCTGCTGGCGGTCACCGACCGGCGCGCCGAGCGCAGCAACCGTGCGGCCATCACGTCGGTCTACGGCAAGCTGCGCCCGAAGGCCCAGGAGAACGTCGTCGAGGCCCTGCCGGGCCTGGGCACCGTGGTGGAGAAGCACGCCCGCCCCTGACCTCTCCGCTCCCCTCGGCGACGGCCCCGGCGCCGCGGACCTCCCCGAACGGTCCGTGGTCCCGGGGCCGTCGCGCGTGGTGGGGTGATCGCGTGCACATCGTCACCGTCCTCTACGGCCACCCCACCGACCCCGACGCCTTCGACGCGTACTACCGCGACACCCACGCTCCCCTCGTCGACGCCATCGGCGGGCTGAAGGGCTGGACCGCCCGCAAGGCCGCGTCCCTCGACGAGAACCCGCCGCCCTACTACCTCATCGCCGAGCTGTCGTTCGACTCGGCGGAGGACCTCCAGGCCGGCATGGGCTCGGCGGAGGGCCAGGCCGCGGCCGCGGACGTCCCGAACTTCGCCTCCGGCGGGGTGACGATGTTCCTCGCGCACGACTGAGGTGCGCGGAGGCGGTCTTGACCTCGAGAACGATCGAGGTCGGAGGCTCGGTGGTCACGACACCGCACCCGGAGGTCTCCCGATGTCCACTCCTGCCCCCTCCCGCTTCCAGGACGCCTACGTCGCCGGCGAGCCGCCCTGGGTGATCGGCGAGCCGCAGCCGGCCGTGGTCGCCGCCGAGGCCGAGGGCCTGCTGCGCGGCCGGGTGCTCGACCTCGGCTGCGGCACCGGCGAGCACACCGTCCTGCTCGCCGCCCGCGGCCACGACGTCGTCGGCGCCGACTCCGCGCCGGCCGCCCTCGACCGTGGGCGCGCGATCGCGGCCGCGCGGGGGGTCGGGGCGTCGTTCGTCGAGGCCGACGCCCTGGACCCGACGGGCCTGCGCGGGTTCGACACCGTGCTCGACAGCGCGCTGTTCCACATCTTCGACGCCGACGACCAGGCCCGGTACGCCGACGCCCTGCGCGACGTCGTGGTCGACGGGGGCCGGATCGTGCTCCTGGGTCTCGCCCCGGGGCCGGCGTTCGGTCCCGAGGTCACCGACGACGCCATCCGCACCGCGTTCTCCCGGCCCGGCTGGGCGGTCGAGCAGCTGCGCGAGAGCACCTACCGTGGCCGCGTCCCCGACCAGGCGCAGGCCGACCTGCTGGGCGTGCCGGTCGGCGGGCACGTCGACCTGCCCGCGTGGCTGGCGGTCGCCCGCCGGAGCTGAATCAGGCCGCCAGGTGCTCCGGCGGCACCGTGCCGGCGAGCTCGACGAGCATCGCGATGTTGAGCTCGAAGGCCCGGCACGCCTCGTCGGCGATCCGCGCGCGCTCGACGTCGTCCCAGGCGGCGGCGTCGAGCAGCGCGCGGTAGTGCGCCCGGAAGGGCGGCACGGGCCCGAGGCCGCCGAAGTCGTAGAACCGCGAGCCGTCGCCGGAGACGCCGTAGGTGCGGCGCAGGAGCCCGCGCACGGCCTGGCCGCCGGCGAGGTCGCCGAGGTAGCGCGTGTAGTGGTGGGCCACCCAGCCCGCCGACCACTCCTCGACGGTCTCGCGGATGCGCTCCACGTAGGCCGCGGTGGCGGGCAGCGCCTCGAGGTCGTCGGCCCAGCCGGGGCCGCGGAGGAAGGCGAGGTCGGCGGCCAGGGCGTCCCGGCGCCGCAGGGCGTCGACGGCGAACCCGCCGACCACCGGGTCGGCGCCCAGCAGGTCGGCCCCGTCCTCGAGCGCGCCGTAGACGTGCCAGTACTGCACGACCAGCGTCGCGTAGTCGTCGAGCGCGAGGCGCCCGCCGAGCAGGGCGTCCATGTACGTGGAGTGGTGCGCACGCTCGTGGGCCTCGGCGGTGGCGCGGCGCAGGACCTGGGAGAAGGGCTGGTGCTCGCTCACGGTCCGCCTCCGGCGTCGCTGGGCTACCGGGGACGACACTAGGGTCCGGCGGCGGGTGAGGCTACCCTCACCCGCGACGACCTGAGCTCTCGCGACCGTCGCCGTTGTCGGGGGTCGGCCCTACCGTCCTCGCATGGCTCTCTGGACCGACTTCGCCGACGCCGCGCCCCGCATCGCCGAGGTCTTCACCCGCCGTCACGCCGCCGCCGGGAAGCTGTGCATGCTCGGGACGCTGCGGCCCGATGGCTGGCCGCGCATCAGCCCGATGGAGCCCCGGTTCCTCGAGGGCGACCTGTGGCTGGTCGGCATGCCGCACACCGCCAAGTTCGCCGATCTGGGTGCCGACCCCCGGTTCACGCTGCACACGGCCACGGTCGACACGCAGGTCACCGACGGCGACGCCAAGATCTGGGGCCGGGTCGAGGACGTCCGCGACACGGCGCTGCACCAACGCTTCGCCGAGTCGGTGTACGAGGACATCGGGCTCGACCTGCGGGGTCAGGAGTTCGACCAGTTCCTGCGCGCGGACATCGTCGGCGCGGCGTCGGTGGCCGTCGGCGACGACCACATGGACGTCACCACGTGGCGCGAGGGCGCCCCGGAGAAGGTGATCCGCAAGCACTGACCGCCGGGGTCAGTTCGGCAGCGTGAACTCGTACCCCTGCTCCTGCAGCCAGGGCAGCAGCTGGCGCACGGCCTCGACGGTCTGCTCGCGGGGTCCGCCGCCGTCGTGGAACAGGATGATCGCGCCGGGGTGCACCGACTGCTGCACGCTGGCGACGATCGCGGCGACGCCGGGCTGGGTCCAGTCGAGGGTGTCCACCGACCACCCCAGCGGGCGCATCCCGGTGCGCGCGGCCACCTCGTCGAGCTGCGGCGTCCACGCACCCTCCGGGGCGCGGAAGTAGTCCACCGGTGCGGGCGGCTGGAACACCGTCGCCAGCGACGAGTGGCTGGTGTCGAGCTGGCGGCTCATCAGCTCGGGGTCGTGCATGCCGACGGTGGCGTCGTGGGACATCGTGTGGTCACAGAGCCGGTGTCCCGCATCGACCACGCGGTGCACGAGGTCGGTGTGGACGGCGGCCTGGTTGCCGATCATGCAGAAGGTCGCTGGCGCCCGGTACTCGGCCAGCAGCTCGAGCACCTGCGGCGTGTACTGCGGCGTCGGCCCGTCGTCGAAGGTAAGCGCCACGGTCGGCCGCTCGGTGGTCGTCGACGTGACGGACAGCCGCGACGAGGTGATCGCCGGGCGTGCGACGCCGGGCATGCCGCGCACGGGGGCGTCCTCGGCGGTGCGCGCCCGCGGGCCGGCCGCCGACGCGGCCACCGCCGGGCCCTCGCTGGTCGCCAGCACCGTCGGCGCTCCCACGTCGGAGAGCACGACGGCGGCCACCCCGACGATCAGCCCGACCGTCGTGAGCAGGCCGGCCCAGCGGTAGATGTAGGGCGGACTCACGATCTGGCGCAGGATGACGCGTTGCCGAGGAGTGAGCATCCGCATCAACCGTCCCATTCGTCACATGAGCCACACACGTCACAGCCGTCGGCCACCATAGAGGCCCGTTCGTTCGATCCGGCAGTGACCCTCTAGGTCTGATCGAGTGAATGTGCGCTCGTGCGACGACCGGACCCGCGCGGGAGCCCCGTTCGTCCGGAGGCCCTGCGGGGAAGTCACCACGCGTGAAGAAGCTGATCAACGACGCCGGCCGCGTCGTCCAGGAGGCCCTGACCGGCGTCGCCCGGGTCACCGAGGGTGCCGCGTTCGTCGACGGCCACCACGTGCTCGTGCGCGCCGACCGGGAGGCGGGCCGGGTCGCCGTCCTCTCCGGCGGCGGGTCGGGCCACGAGCCGGCGTTCAGCGGCTACCTCGGCCCGGGGCACCTCGACGGCGCCGTCTGCGGCGAGGTCTTCGCGTCGCCGGGCGTCGATGCCGTGCTCGCGGGCATCCGCGCCGTCGACGACCCCACGCTGCTCGTGGTCATGAACTACACCGGCGACCGCCTCAACTTCGGTCTCGCCGCACAGCTCGCCCGCGCCGAGGGCCGCGAGTGCACGATGGTGACGGTCGCCGACGACGTCGCCCTCGACGCCGACGACGACGTCACCGCCGGGCGCCGCGGGCTCGCCGGCACCGTGCTCGTCACCAAGGTGGCGGGTGCCGCCGCGGCCGCGGGGTGGTCGCTGGAGAAGGTCACCGATGCGGCGCAGCGCGCGGCCGAGGCCGTCGGGACGATGGGGCTCGCCCTGACCCCGGCCACCGTCCCGGGCGGCGAGGCCGGCTTCTCCCTCGGCGAGGAGGAGATCGAGATCGGGCTCGGCATCCACGGCGAGCCCGGGGTGCGGCGCGAGTCGCTACGGCCCGCGGACGACCTGGTCGACGAGCTGGTGGAGAACGTCTGCGCCGACCGCGGCATCGGTGAGGGCGACCGGGTCGTCGTCCTCGTCAACGGCACGGGCGCGACGCCGCCGATGGAGCTGTCGATCGTGCTGAGGCGCGTCCTCGAGAACCTGGGCGAGCGCGGTGTGCGCGTCGAGCGCGGCTGGTCGGGCACGTTCCTGTCCTCGATCGACATGGCCGGCGTCTCGGTCGCCCTGCTGCCCGTGGACGACGAGCGCCTCGAGCTGATCGACGCGCCGGCACGGTCGGCGGGCTGGCCGTCGGGCTCGGGGCGGCTGTCGGGCCCGGCGTCCGAGCCCGTGCCGACCGTGGAGGTGCCGGAGGACGAGCAGGTCGTCTCGGGTGACGGCAGCGGGCGCCTGCGCGCGACCGTCGAGGCGGTGTGCCGCGCCGTGCAGGAGGCCGAGGACCACCTCACCGAGCTCGACACGGCCACCGGCGACGGCGACCTCGGGACGTCGCTGACCCGCGGGGCCTCCGGCGTGCTCGAGGGCCTCGACACCGCCGACCTCGACGACCCGGTCGCCACCCTGCGCTCGGTGGCGGCGTCCGTGCGCCGCGCCATCGGCGGCACCTCGGGCCCGCTGCTCGCCACCGCCCTGCTGCACGCCGCCGAGCACCTGGACGCCGGCGGCGCACCGGAGGAGGCGCTGCGGGCCGCGGCCGACGGGATCGCCGACCTCGGCGGCGCCCGCCGCGGCGACCGCACGCTGCTCGACGCGCTCTACCCCGCCGCCGACGAGCACGCCTCGTCCGGCTCCCTGTCGTCGGCCGCGTCGGCGGCGGCCGAGGGCGCGGAGGCGACGGCGGAGATGACGCCCCGCCGCGGCCGGTCGAGCTACCTCGGCGAGCGCGCGCACGGGCACCGCGACGCGGGCGCCGAGGCCGTGGTCGTCGTCCTGCGCGCGCTCGCGGAGGCCTGAGCCCGGTGGCCTGGGTCTACCTCGTCGTCGCGGGCCTGCTCGAGGCGGTGTGGGCCGCGGCGCTCGAGGCCTCGCGGGGCTTCAGCCGGCTCGTCCCGTCGATCGTGTTCGTCGTGGCGCTCGTGCTGAGCATGCTCGGCCTGGCCATCGCGCTGCGCGACCTGCCGCTGGGCACGGGCTACGCGGTGTGGGTCGGGATCGGCGCGGTCGGCACGGTGATCTACGGGGTGGTCGCGCTCCAGGAGCCGCTGGGCGTGGCCCGGATGGCGTGCCTGCTGGCGATCGTCGCCGGGGTCGTCGGCCTGCGACTGGTGGGCGGCGGGCACTGAGCCGTCCCGCGCAGCCGTCGAGGAGGGCTACCGTCAGCACGCGGGACGGGGGCAGATTTCGGAGGCCGCGTGATGAGCGATCCCGGTGGTGCATCGGTCGAGACGTTGCGGGCGATGGCCGACGCGTTCAACGCCCACGATCTGGACGCGATCATGGAGTTCTTCGCCGACGACTGCTCCCTGGACATGCCGAGGGGACCAGAGCCCTGGGGTACCCGCCTCGAAGGCCGGGCGGCGGTGCGCGAGGGCCTGGCCGCGCGCTTCGCGGGCCTGCCGGACGTCCACTACGGGGACGGCCGGCACTGGGTCAGCGGCGACCTCGGTGTCTCCGAGTGGCTCCTGACGGGCACGCGGCCCGACGGCGAGCACGTGCGCGTGCGGGGGTGCGACCACTGGGAGTTCCGGGACGGCGAGATCGTCCGCAAGGACTCGTACTGGAAGATCGTGGAACATCCCTCGTGAAGGCGCGGACCGATTGTCCGGGCGACCAGACGGGCAGCCCCCACCATGACCGGACCGAAGAGCGATTCCTCCACCCAGCACGAAGGTTCGACCGCGCGCGGCGAGGCCGCACCCGAGGCCACCTCCCCGATGAGCGACGGCCAGGGCGAGCAGGCCGACCAGGAAGGTCGCCACGTCGAGCGCGACGTCGAGGACAACGCCGACCTCGACGGTTGAGCCTCAGAGCGTCGTGAAGTACCGGACGACGGGCAGCGCGGTGAAGCCGCACTCTTCGTAGAGCCGGCGCGCGGGCTCGTGCCCGGGGTCTCCCCCGGTCTCGACCACCACCGCGCGCTGGTCGGCGCGCCCATCCGGATGCTGGCGCTCGAAGACGCCCGACCCCGCCAGCTGGCGCTCGATCGACGCGAACACCGGCGCCCAGACCCGCAGCGCGAGGTCGACCAGCGGGGCGAGGTCGCGCGCTTCGAGCGGCCTGATCACGGGGTCCACGGCGCCGGATGGTGGCAGGGCGCGCGGCGGCGCGACCACGTCTTTCCGTGGCGGATGCTTCGAGGACCGAAGCATCCGTCACTTCATCGCTCGACCTAGGACGTCGGGGCCCAGGTGCAGTCGCCGGTGAACTCGACGAGACCGTCGCTCGCCCTCACGGTGATGTAGGCGGGCCCGTTGTTGGTCGTCTCGGGCATGCCGATCGACGAGCCGTCGGCACTCTGGCGCGCGGCCATGCACAGCGGGAAGACGCTGTCGTCGGGCGCACCGTCGGTGCGATAACGGCCGGGCGCGATCTCCGAGCCCACCGTGTACGTGCCCTGCCCGAAGCTGCCCGCCGGAGTGGTGGCGGACTCGGCCGCCGCGGACTGCGTGGGCGCCGAGTACGACGGCGCCGAGTACGTGCTGCTGGTGGTGGAACCGCTCGTCGCCGCGGCCATGGCACTCACCCACAGGAAGCAGATCAGGAGCCCGACCACACCGAGCACGATCCCGGCGACGGCGAGGCCGCGGCCGGTGCCCTGGCGCCGACCCGCGGCGGTCATCCCGACGATCGACAGCACGAGCCCGACGGGACTGATCACCCACGCGACGATCCCGAGGAACGGGACGAGGGCGAGGACGGCCCCGACGAGGGCGACCACGAAGCCGGCGGTGGCCAGCCCGTTGCTCGGCGGCGGGTAGGGAGGCGGCGGCCCGTAGGGACCCGGCCCCGGGTACTGGTTGAACGGCTGCGGCGACTGGTACTGCTGCGTCATCGTGATCCCCCGACGGTCGTACTGGACGACCGTGTTTCGCCACCGACCGAACGCCCGTTACGACGAAGTGCCGCCCTCACCCTCCGTACACGAGCAGCACGCCGCCGAGCACCAGCGCCAGTCCGACGACGTGGACGCGCGCGAGGCGGTCGCCGAAGACCAGGGAGCCGGTCGCCGCGGCGAGCCCGATGCCCGCGCCGCTCCAGACCCCGTAGCCGACGGCCAGGGACATGCCCGCGTCCAGGGCCCGGGCCATGAGCAGCACCGACGTCCCCATCGCGGCGAAGGCCACGACGACCCAGGCGACCCGTCGCAGCCCGTCCGAGGCGCGCATCGCCCCGAGCGACAGACCCTGCGCGACCACCGCGCCGGCCAGGAGCACGGTCTCGGTCACGCCGGCACCCCGCGGGCGATCCCGCGGCGCTGCAGCAGCAGCGCGCCGCCGACGATCAGCGCGAGGCCCGCCCCCTGGACGAGGCTGAGCTGCTGGCCGAGCACGACCGCCCCGAGCACCGTCGCGGACGCCAGCCCGAAGCCGGTCAGCGTGCCGTAGGCGATCCCGAGCGTGAGCCCGTGGCGCAGCGCGCGGGTGAACAGCACGATCGCCGCCGCGTACCCGACGACCACGCCCAGGCTCGCGAGCGGCCGCGTCAGCCCGTCCGACGCGGGCAGCGACACCGTCCCGACGACCTCGCTGACGATGGCGGCGCCCAGCAGCACCACGCTCCACGACCTCTGACCACGCACCTCGCGACCTCCTCCTCGATGTGCCTCCATCGTCAGCGCGCCGGGTCGTCAGCGGTAATGGTTTCTGCTCGACCTGTGCGTCACCATGACTGAATGCCCTCGGTCGACCCGCACCGTCTGCTCGTGCTGCGCGCGGTGCACCGCACGGGCAGCGTCCAGGCCGCCGCCGCGGCTCTGCACCTCACGGCGTCGGGGGTGTCCCAGCACCTCACCCGGCTCGAAGCCGAGACCGGGCTCGCCCTGCTCGACCGCACGCGGCGGGGCGGTGGACGATCGGCCCAGCTCACGACGGCCGGCGTGGCCCTCGCGGGCCGGGCCGACGACGTCGCCCTCGCCCTGGCCGAGGCCCAGCGGGAGGCCGACCGGCTGCGCGAGGGCGCCGAGGGCACCGTCCGCGTCGGCGCGTTCTCCACCGCGCTCGGCCGGCTGGTGGTGCCTGCGCTGCTCGAGCTCGTGATCAACGACCCGGCGCTGCAGGTCCAGGTGCGCGAGGTGTCCGCCGACGAGGGCGTCGCCCTGCTGCGGGCCGGCGACCTCGACCTCCTGGTCGGCGAGCGCTACTCCGAGGCCACGGCGCCGGGGGCCGGCCCGGCGCCCGGGCTGGTCGAGGACGACCTGTGCCGCGACCACTTCCGCATCGTCGTGCCCCGCGTGTGGGCGGTGCCCGCGTCGCTCGAGGCCCTGCTCGCTGGGCCGTGGGTGACCTCGCCGGTGCGGCACGGAGCGCGGCGAATCCTCCAGCAGCTCAGCGTCCGGCACGGCGTGGAGACCGGGCACCAGCACGTCTGCACGGAGTCGCAGACCATGCTCGCCCTCGTCGCCGCCGGCGTCGGGGCGGCGATCCTGCCGGACCTGACGTTGTCGTACGTCCCGACCGACGGCGTCGTCACCTACGGCACGGCCGAGGACATCGGCTCGCGGGTCCTGACGGTCACGGGTCCGGACCACCGCACGGCCGCGAGCGACCGCTTCGAGAACGTGCTGCGAGAGATCGCCCTGGGCGGGCGGGCCGCGCCGTGAACTGCGGTCAGGGCGCGAGGTGCGTCGTCAGGAAGGTCGTCAACGTGTCGAAGTGGCGCTGGTCGGCCGCGGGATCGTGGGTGGGGTTGTCCGGGACGGCGAAGCCGTGGGCGGCGGGGTAGGTCTCGATCTCCGCGCGCACCCCCGCCGCGTCGAAGGCCTCGCGGAGCCGCCGCTGCTGGTCGGCGTCGAAGACGGCGTCGTCGGTGGCGCCGGCGACGTATACCGCGCCCCGGATGTGCTCGACGACGAGGTGCGGGCTGTCGGGGTTGTCGACGACCGCGAGGTTCCCGCCGTGGAACGTGGCCGTCACGGCCAACGTCTCCGGGTGGTTCCCGGCCGCGCGCAGCGCCATCCCGCCGCCGAGGCAGTACCCGACGGTACCGAGCCGCGAGTGCGCGACTTCGGGCCGGCCGGCGAGCGCCGCGAGGTAGGCCCTCGCGTCGTCGTCGGCCCTCTCGGGCGTCACGGTCTGCGCCAGGGCACCCAATCGCGCGAACTCCTCGGGGTCGGTGAAGAGGGTCGAGGTGTCGAACGGCGCGTAGGGGGTGCGGTAGTAGATGTCGGGAAGCAGGACGGCAAAGCCTTGGTCGGCGAGCCGGACGGCCATCGTCGCGAAGGTCTCCCGCACCCCGCCGGCGTCCGGGTAGTAGAGGACGCCGGGACGAGGCTGGTCGCCGTCGGGGGTGTGCAGGGTCGCGCGGCAGACCCCGTCGTTCGTCGGGATGTCGAGCTCGGTACGCGCCATGGTTCTCCTCGGTGTCCGACCGCCGGAGGTGATCGTGCCGCGGTGGCGCGCGCCGTTGGCGTAATCTCGCTCGTCGCTGAATGGTCGAGCGCAGACCTCGGATGACGACGCTGACGCCGGGCAGTCCTGGACTACCCGATCGCCCGCCGTCGACCGGACCGCCGAGCTCCCCTATCGGGCCCGAGACCAGCTACAGATCGTGCGCGGCCAGCGTCGACGCCGCGGCGCGGTTCGTCGCAGCTGAGTTCGACCTCATCCTCTCCAGCGAGGTCCTCGAGCACGTCATGGACATGAGGACCTCATGAGAGCCACCGTATAGCCGGTTCGACCGACGATTCCGCGAGCATCTATTCTTGTCATTCGCTTAGTACCCGCGCGGGGCCCTCCACCGCGTCGAGCGGAACCACCTGCACTGTTTGCGTCGGACGCCGTGGGACCAGATGCTGCGACACGACGTAGGACGTGACACCGGACGGGCTGCCGCTCCCGCAGATGGCTCTAGCTCCTTTGGCCCGCCAGTATCTCGTTCACAGCCTTGGTGCCCTCTGGGGCTATCTTGTCGAATCGATCCACCAGCGTGTCCAAAACACTGTCTATCGAATACCCGACAAATAAGAGGAACACACCGCTGAGTGCACCGTTGATGATGGTGAACACGTACGCGGCGATAGGTATAGCAACGGCATAGAAGGCTAGTGACCGCTCGTGTACATGGACCCACATCGAGGGATTTCCCAAGGCGGTGAAAGGGGTTCCGGCATCTGCCGATTTCTGACGGCGCTGCCGTACAGCTGCGAGTAGGACATGGAGCAGTCCTCCTGCATAGGCCGTGAGCACGCCAACGAACCAGAGGCGTCCTTGCGCTCCGAGCAATGCAGGGGGCAGGTTGATGCCCAACAGGGGCAACCACTGAGGAGTAAATCCTGCGAGCACCAGAAATCCAACGGGCGGAATTAGTATAAGGACCCAACTCCACGCTCTACGGAACGGATTCTCTGAAGCAGAGACGATCACTCCTCGCGGCACGTCCACGATGCCATTGATCTCTGAGCTACGGCTTAGTTCCTCGAGGATTGCAACTCGGGCGGTCTTTCCGGGTAGTTCGTCCTTGAAGATTTTGTGAAAGTTCAACTCCAGCCCCACCCGCAATTTTGCCAACCTATTGTTGACAGAGGCCGGCACCGTGACGACTCCGATCGCTCGTATGCAATCGTCGAGCGCATAGGCCAGAGAGACCGTTGGAGCGTTCGAGCGGGCGTGAGTGTCCTCTACTCTATTCCACGAATTTTCGATTCGAGTTATCTCGCTGGCATAATTCATATAGAGGAGCTGGTCCGAGTTCAGCACTCGCTCCGCGCGAGCGAGTGCTTCACCAATACCCACCCGCTCTCGCTCGAATAGAGAGTTAAACGCTTCTCGTTTCTGGCGATCGCTCTTCTCTGCATCATCTAGTGACTCACGTAACTGAACGAGTTCGGTGGCCACCTTCCGAAGGTCACCCAGTACGCGCGGAAGACCCTCAGGAACTACATCGGTTGTCATGGTCGCTCCCCCCTTCGCCGAAAGGAGCTGTCACTCCTTTCGTCGCCACTACGTTACTGCGGGGAGCGGTAGAGGGGGACCCCCATTCGGCTAGTCAGCTCGGCCTAATGCCGATGTCCAGGGCGTAGGGATCGGGCGAGGATGCTGAGCTCTCCTGCAAGTTCGAAGGCCGACGCTCGTGCACCCAGGCGGGCTTCGAGGAGATCGGAGTGATTCCGGGGCAGGCAAGAGTGCGGGGCGGACGAGCCGGCCTGTAAGCCGGATCCTGTCCCCACGGGCCCTCGCGGTCCCGTGGGTGGCGACCATCCATCTCGGCCCACCGTTGCCGGCGGGCTCCAGCGGTCTACCCGCAGGTCTCGGGCGGGCAGCCCTCGAACGACCTGCGCAGTGCCCCGCGAGCGGGACACCTTCTTGACCTTGCTCCGGGTGGGGTTTACCGAGCCGTCCTGGTCACCCAGGACGCTGGTGGTCTCTTACACCACCGTTTCACCCTCACCACCGGACACGAGGCCCGGTGGCGGTCTGTTCTCTGTGGCACTGTCCCGCGGGTCACCCCGGGTTGCTGTTGGCAACCACCCTGCCCTGTGGAGTCCGGACTTTCCTCGACGCACCCTCGTGGGGTCCGCCGCGGTCGCCCGGCCGACTCGTCCGCGTCGAGAAGCCTACCGCGGGCCCGACCCGTGTCCTCAGGACACCGTTCCCCCCGACCGTTAGCGTCGCGCACGTGTCGGACCCGTCGGTGCTCCAGATCGTCCTGCTGGGCGTGCTCGGGCTGGTGGCCGGCGCGGTCAACGCGGTGGCCGGCGGCGGGTCGCTGATCGTCTTCCCCGCCCTGCTCGCGACGGGGATGGCGCCGCTGCCCGCCAACGTCACCAACTCGGTGGCCCAGTGGCCGGGCTACGCGGGCTCGACGCTCAACGCCCGCGACGACCTGCAGGGACAGCGCCGCCGCCTCGTCACCACGAGCATCGTCGCCGCCCTCGGCTCCGCCGTCGGCTGCGCGCTGCTGCTGACCCTGCCCCAGTCGGTGTTCGACGCCGTCGTCCCGGTCCTCGTGCTGCTCGCGAGCCTCACCCTCGGCGCCCAGCCCTGGATCAAGCGCTGGACCAGCAGCGGCGAGCGCACCGCCGACAACCCGAAGGTCCTGCTCCCGACGATCTTCCTCGCCGCCGTCTACGGCGGGTACTTCGGCGGCGCGCTCGGGGTGGTGCTGATCGCCGTGCTCTCGCTGCTCGCCCACGACACGCTCCAGCGGCTCAACGCGGTCAAGGTGCTGCTGTCGCTGGTGACGAGCACGGTGACGGTGCTGCTCTTCGCGTTCTTCGCGCCCGTCGACTGGCTCGCGGTGCTCCTGCTCGCCCCGACCACGCTCGCCGGCGGCTACCTCGGCATGGCCGTCGCCAAGAAGCTGCCCGACGGCGTGCTGCGCTGGAGCGTCGTGGTGCTGGGCGTCGGGGTGGCGATCTACCTGTTCCTGCGGTGACCGCGCTCGCGGTCGGCCTCCTCGCCGCCGTCCTCGTCGTCGCGGTCACCCGCCCGCGCGGGCTGCCCGAGGCGTCCGCCGCCGTCCCCGCGGCCCTCGTCGTCCTCGTTACCGGCCTGCTGACGACCGACGCCGCGTGGACCGAGGTCCGCGAGCTCGCGCCCACGGTCGGCTTCCTCGCCGCCGTGCTCGTGCTCGCCCACCTCGCCGACGCCGAGGGCGTGTTCCACTGGGCCGGCAGCGCGCTGGCGCGGCGGTCGCACGGGCGGCCGCGGCGCCTGTTCGCGCTGGTCGTGGTCGCGGCGGCGCTGACGACGGCCGTCCTCAGCCTCGACGCGACCGTCGTCCTGCTGACCCCCGTAGTACTCGACACCGCCCGGCGCCTCGGCGCGCGCCCGGCCCCGCACGCCTTCGCCTGCGCGCATCTGGCCAACAGCGCGTCGCTGCTCCTGCCCGTCGCCAACCTGACCAATCTGCTCGCGCTGCAGTCCACCGGGCTGTCGTTCCTCGGCTTCGCCGGGCTCATGGCGCTGCCGCAGCTCGCGGTGATCGCCGTCGAGTACGTCGGCCTGCGGTGGACGTTCCGCACCGACCTCGCCACCGACCCGACCGGCGACCCGGCCGACGAGGAGGCGCACCTCCCCCGGTTCGCCGTCGCGGTGCTGGCCGCGACGCTCGCCGGCTTCGCGGTCGCCTCGCCGCTGGGCGTCGAGCCGGTGTGGGTGGCGGTCGCCGGGGCGGTGGTGCTGGCGACGCGGACGCTGCTCACCGGACACACCCGCCCGCGCGACGTCCTCGCCGCCGCGTCGCCGTGGTTCTGCCTCTTCGTCCTCGCCCTGGGCGTGGTGGTGGCGGCGGTGACGCAGCACGGTCTCGGCGACCTCGTCGCCGGCCTCCTGCCCACCGGCACGTCGTTCGTCGCCCTGCTCACGGTCGCCGCGCTCGCCGCGGTGCTGGCCAACCTCGTTAACAACCTGCCCGCGACCCTCGTCCTGCTCGCCGCACTCGGGCCGACGCCGCCGGTGGGTCTCGTGCTGGCGATGCTGATCGGGGTGAACGTCGGCCCGAACCTCACCCCGGTCGGCTCGCTCGCGACGCTGCTGTGGCGCCGGGTGCTGGCGGCGCGCGGGGTGCCGGCGCCGCTGCGGACGTACACGCTCGCCGGGCTCGTCACCGTCCCGGCCGGCGTGCTCAGCGCGACGGCGGCGCTGTGGCTGGTGCTGGCTCTGACGGACTGACGCCCATCGCCTGCGTCCCCAGCGTCGCGAGCAGGTCGAGCCGGCCGCGCGCGTCGCTGCCGGGCGCCGGGGTGAACACGAGCAGGCGCAGGTCGTCCTCGGCGGTGGTGAGGGTGTCGCAGAGGATGTCCACCTCGCCGACCTCGGGGTGGACGATCGTCTTGCGGCTCTGGTGGTGCTCGGCCACGTCGCCGGAGTCCCACAGCGCGCCGAACGCGGGACCGGTGGCGGCGAGGTCGTCGACGAGCGCGGCGAGGTCCGGGTCGTGGGGGTAGCGGCTGGTGCTGCCGCGGAGATCGGCGACCAGGGAGCGGGTGAGCGCGTCGAGCTCCTCACGCGTGTGCCGCACTCGGGGGTTCGGCTCGCCGGTGACGAAGAGGCGCCACAGCGTGTTGCGCTCGCGGTCGGGGAGCGCGCTCGGGTCGCCCATGAGCGCCGCGTAGAGCGGGTTCCAGGCGATCAGCGTCCAGGTCGCGTCGAGGACGCCGACGGGGCTGTCGTGCAGGGCCTTGAGAATCCGGCGCACGCCGACCGGGAGGCGCCGCGAGATGCGCCCGCGATCCGGGGCGTGGCCGGCGAGGCGGAACAGGTGGGCCTGCTCGGCGTCGGAGAGCCGCAGTGCGCGGGCGAGCGACGCGCAGACCTGCGCCGACGGCGTGCTCATGCGGCCCTGCTCGAGGCGCACGACGTAGTCGATCGAGATGCCGGCGAGCAGGGCGAGCTCCTCGCGGCGCAGGCCGGGCGCGCGCCGCGGCGCGTTGACCGCCATCCCGACCTCGGCCGGATCGGTGCGGTCGCGCCAGGTGCGCAGGGCGGAGGCCAGCTCACTCACGCCCCGATCGTGCCCGTCGTTCCCGGGTCGTGGGGGGTACGGGATGTACCAGGACGATCCGTCGCTCCCGCGTCGGACCGGCGTGGCGCAGGCTGGACACCATGACCACCTCGGTACTCAGCGACCGTCTCGCCCTCGCCGACGACCTCGTCCTCACCCGCATGGGCTTCGGCGCCATGCAGCTCGCCGGCCCCCACGTCTTCGGGCCCCCGCGCGACCGCGACGAGGCGATTGCCGTGCTCCGCGAGGCCGTCGACCGCGGCGTCACGCACATCGACACCGCCGACTTCTACGGCCCGTTCGTCACCAACGAGATCCTCCGCGAGGCCCTGCACCCCTACCCCGAGGACCTGCGGATCGTCACCAAGGTCGGCTGCCGGCGTGGGGACGACGGGTCGTGGAACCTCGACACGTCGCGCGAGGAGCTGGTGCGGGAGGTGCACGAGAACCTCGACCGGCTCGGGCTCGACGCCCTCGACGTCGTCAACCTGCGGGTCGCCGACGACCCCGACGCCTCGATCGCCGAGCCGTTCGGGGTGCTGGCCGAGCTGCGCGAGCAGGGCCTCGTCCGCCACCTCGGGGTCAGCACCGTCTCCGCCGCGCAGGTCGAGGAGGCCCGGGCGATCGCCCCGGTCGTGACCGTGCAGAACCACTACAACCTCGTGCACCGCGCGGGCGACGCGCTCGTCGACACCTGCGCGGCGGCAGGCATCGGCTTCACTCCGTACTTCCCGCTGGGCGGGTTCACCCCCCTGCAGTCCGAGGTGCTCGAGGGCGTCGCCGCGCGGATCGGCGCGACCCCGCAGCAGACCGCGCTGGCCTGGCTGCTGCAGCGCTCCCCGACGATGCTGCTGATCCCCGGGACGTCGTCGCGGGCGCACCTGCGGGAGAACCTCGCCGCGGCCGACCTCGTGCTCCCGCCCGACGCGGTGGCCGAGCTGGACGCCATCTGAGGCGAGCCGGGCCGGCCCGTTGCGCGGCCGGCCCGGGTCTCGGCACGCTACGGCCCGTGACGTCCCCCGAGGCCGAGTCCCGTGCCCACGTCCGGGAGCAAGCCCTCGGCATCGCGGCGGGCTGGTCGCCGGCCGACGCGCCCCCGTCGTGGGCGCTCACCGCCGAGCTGTTCCGGGCGATCGCCGCCGAGCCCGAGCTGCTGGCGATCGGCGCCCGCGTCCCGGCCGACCGGCTCCCGCCCCTGCTGCTCAGCGCAGCGATCCGCTCCCTCGTCGCCCGCCGCCGGCCCGAGCCGCTGGCCGGGTACTTCCCGACGCCCGGGTCCGGCCAGCCGGCACTCGACCGCGGGTTCCGCCCGGCGCTGACGGCCTTCGCGCGCGAGCACGCCGACGAGCTCGCCGCCCTGTGCGCCGAGCACCGCTACCAGATGAACGAGGTCGCCCGCAGCGCCGACGTCCTGGCCGTGCTCGGACTCCTCGACCCCGGGCGCCCGATCGCGCTCGTCGACCTGGGCACCGGCGCGGGCCTCGGGCTGCACCTCGACCGCTACCGCTACGTGTTCGGCGAGCGCGCGGTGGGCGACCCCGACGCCGCGGTGACGATCGCGCCCGAGCTGCGCGGACGTCCCGCCCCGATGCCCGCGACCATGCCGGTGATCGCCGACCGGCTCGGGGTCGACGCCGAGCCCCTGGACCTCGGCGACGAGCGCGTGCGCAACTGGCTGGCGGCCTGCATCCCGCCCGAGACGGGCGCGGTCGACCGGTTCGCGGCCGCCTCGGAGGTGGCCCGGGCCCACCCCGCGCCGATGCGCCGAGGCGACGCCGTCGAGGACCTCCTCGAGCTCTGCGGCGGCATGGACCCGGACGCGCTGCTGGTGCTCGTCGACACGTACGTCCACGTGTTCCTCACCGACGAGCAGCGCGCTGCGTTCCGCCGCCGGCTGCCCGAGCTGGGCCGCGAGGTCGCGTGGATCTCGGTGGACCCGCTGACCCCGCTCGGCCCCGAAGGGTCGACGAGCGTTCAGGACCTGCCCGTGCCGCCCCGCGCGCTGCAGGCGTCGCGCGCCGGGGTGACCGGGGTCGTCGGCCACCTGACGGTGGGCCGCGACGGCCGCACGAGCGGCGAGGTCGTCGGCCTCGCCCATCCGGGCGGCGCGTGGCTGGAGTGGTTCTAGCGCTGTGCCGCGTCAGGCCAGGTACGAGGTGTCGTTGACCAGCCGCACCGACGCCCCGCCGTCGGGCCAGAACTCGACCACCGACAGGCACGCCAGGTCGAGGTGCAGGCGGTAGAGCATCTGCGGCCCGGCGTCGAGCGCGCGGCGCAGGATCAGCTTGATCGGCGTCACGTGGCTGACGAGCACGACGGTCTGCCCCGGGTGGTGGCGCAGCAGGTCGTCGAGCCCGGCGTCGACGCGGCGGGCGACGACGTCGAAGCTCTCGCCCTGCGGCGGGCTCACCGCGCTGTCGCCGAGCCAGGCCCGGTGCACCTCGGGGTCGCGCTGCGCGGCCTCGGAGAAGGTCAGCCCCTCCCAGGTGCCGAAGTCGGTCTCGGTGAACCGCTCGTCGACGGTGACACCGAGCCCGAGCACGCCCGCCACCGGCTCGGCGGTCTGGCGCGCCCGCAGCAGCGGTGAGCTGACGACGGCGCGGATGTTGCCGTCGGTCCCGATGTGGCGGGCGGCGAGCGCCGTCGCGGCGGCCGCGGCCTGCTCGAGGCCCTCGCGGGTCAGCTCGGGGTCGCCGCGCCCGGAGTAGCGCTTCTCGACCGACAGCGGGCTCTGCCCGTGGCGCAGCAGCAGCACGCGGGTGGGCACGGTGGCGCCCCGCCCCGTCCAGGATCCCGCCGTCGTCACGCCGCCCCCTTGCCCGTGCGCACCACGATCGCCCCGCACTGCTCGCACCGCACGACCTCGTCGGGGGCGGCCGCGGCGATGTCGCGGACCTCGCTGCGGTCCATCTCCATCCGGCACGCCCCGCAGCGCCCGCCGACCAGCTCGCCGGCGCCGTGGCCGGTGCGGGCGCGCAGCTGGTCGTAGAGGGCGAGGAGGTCCGCGGGCAGCGAGGCCGCGAGCTCCCGCCGCTCGGCGCCGCGCCGCGTCTCGATCACCGCGATGTCGCCGAGCACCCCGTCGCGGCGCTCCACGGCGTCGGCGAGCGTGACCTCGGCCGCGTCGAGGGCGGCCTGCTCGTGGGCAAGGTCGGTCTCGGCGGCGTCGAGGCGCTCCATGGCCTCGAGCTGGGAGTCCTCGAGCACGGCGCGGCGGCGGGCCAGGGTGTCGAGCTCGTGGGACAGGTCGGCGACCTGCTTCGACGACACGCTGCCGGAGTCCACGAGCCCCCGGTCGCGCTGCTCGCGGGCGCTGACCTGGGCGACCTCCTGCTCGAGCTTCGCGACGTCGCGCCCGAGGTCGCTGACCGAGGTGCGGGCGCGCACGACCGCGTCGCGGCAGGTGCGCAGGACGCCCTCGGCCTCCTCGACGGCGGTCTGCTCGGGCATCGTGTGGCGGCGGTGCTCGGCGCGCGACAGCTCGGCGTCGAGGGCGGCGAGGTCGAGCAGCTTGCGTTGGACGGTCGGGTCGGCCTTCACGAGATCACGGCTCCTGCTCCAGCGGGGTCGGGAGAGTCCTGGCCGAGGCTCCACGGGTCGGTGCGCGCCGTGGACACCGCGACCTCGAGCGCGGTGTCGAGCGCGGTCAGCACGGCGGCGGCCTGGGCGCACCAGGGGTGCTCGGAGGCCCAGTGGGCGACGTCGACCAGCGCGGGCGCGCCGGCCTCGGCGAGGTGGTCGGTGGCGGGGTGGTGGCGCAGGTCGGCGGTGACGTAGACGTCGACGCCCGCGGCGCGGGCGAGGTGCAGCATCGAGTCCCCGGCGCCGCCGGAGACGGCGACGCGCCGCACGGTGCGCTGCGGGTCGCCGCCGGCGCGCACGCCCCACGCGGTGGCGGGGAGCGCGTCGGCGACGCGGCGGGTGAAGGCGGCAAGGGTCTCGGGGGTCGCCAGGGTGCCGATGCGGCCGATGCCGACCGTCCCGTCGCCCTGGGGGGCCAGCGGACGGTCGACGGTGACGCCGAGGACCGCGGCCAGCGCGTCGGAGACACCGGGGTCGGCGGCGTCGGCGTTGGTGTGGGCGCTGAACAGGGCGACGCCGTGGCGGATGAGCCGGTGGACCGCCGAGCCCTTCGGCGCCGTCGTGGCCACGGCGTGCACCCCGCGCAGCAGCAGCGGGTGGTGGGTGACCAGCAGGTCCACCCCGGTGGCGATCGCCTCGTCGAGCACGGCGGGCAGGGGGTCGACGGCGACGAGCACGCGCCGGACGGGGGCGTCCGGGTCGCCGACGCTCAGCCCGACCGCGTCCCAGTCCTGCGCCAGCTCCGGGGGGTACGCCGCCTCGAGGGCGGCGACGGCGTCGGCGACGGTGAGCATGGCCCCCCATTCTGCCCACCCCGTCGCCGACGCACCGGTGGGGCGGGCGGGACGATGGCGGCGTGCACGTCGTCTTCGTCTGCTCGGGCAACATCTGCCGCTCCCCCGTCGCCGAGAAGGTGTTCCGCACCCGGCTCGCCGAGGCCGGGCTGGAGGACGCGGTCACGGTCTCCAGCGCGGGCACCGGCAGCTGGCACGTCGGCGAGCCGATGGACCGGCGCGCCGCGGGCACCCTGCGCGACCGGGGCCACGACACCACCCACACCGCGCGCCGGATCGACGCCGACCAGCTCGACGCCGACCTCCTGGTGGCCGCGACCGAGGACCACGTCCGCGACCTCGTCGCCGCCGGTGCCGACCCCGCGCGCGTCGTGCTGCTGCGCTCGTTCGACCCCGACGCGCCCGAGGGCGCCGAGGTGCCCGACCCGTACTACGGCGGGCCCGGCGGGTTCGACGAGGTGATCGACATGGTCGAGGCCGCGATGCCGGGGCTCGTGGAGCGGGTGCGGTGAGCTCGGTCGCGGCGCTGCTGGCGGAGTCGGGCTCCGGCGTCCGGATGGCCACGCTCGACGACGGCACCGAGGTCGTCGTCAAGGCCGGCGAGCCGTCGGCGATCGCCGCGGAGGCGGCCGGGCTGCGGTGGCTCGCCGAGCCCGGCGTCGTCCGGGTGCCCGAGGTCCTCGGGACCGACGAGGGACGGATGGTGTCGACGCGTGTGCCCGCGGGGCGGGCGGGGGACGACGCCGCGGAGCGCTTCGGCCGCGAGCTCGCCGCCCTGCACGCCGCGGGCGCCCCGGCGTTCGGGTCGCCGCCGCCCGACGGGCCAGTGCACGCGTGGATCGGCGGTGCGCGGATGGTCAACGAGACCGGGGACGACTGGCCGTCCTGGTACGCCGAGCACCGCGTGCTGCCCTACGCCCGGCAGGCGCGCGAGCAGGGGACGTTCTCGGTGGACGACGTCACTGTGGTCGAGCGAGCCTGCGCGCGGTTCGACGCCGTCGCCGGCCCGCCCGAGGCCCCCGCCCGTCTGCACGGCGACCTGTGGACGGGCAACGTGCTCTGGGCGGGCGACAGCGCCTGGGTGATCGACCCCGCAGCGCACGGCGGGCACCGCGAGACCGACCTGGCGATGCTCGCGCTGTTCGGCGCCCCGGGGCTCGAGACGATCCTCGCCGCCTACGACGAGGCCGACCCGCTCGCCGACGCCTGGCGCGACCGCGTGGGGCTGCACCAGCTCTTCCCGCTGCTCGTGCACACGGTGCTGTTCGGGGGCGGGTACGGGGGGCGGGCGCTCGCGATATGTGAGCAGTTGTCGACCGCATAGGGGCGGAAAGTGCTCACGTAGATTGGGCGTCGTGCGGTTCCTGCTCCGGCCCGGGTGGATCGCGCTGACGCTCGTCGTGGTCGCGTTCGCCTTCGCCTGCTACTACCTGCTCGCGCCCTGGCAGTTCCACCGCAGCGACGAGCGCGACGGCGTCAACGCCGCGCTCACCCGGGGCGTGGCCACCGCGCCCGTGCCGCGCGGCGAGCTCGTCGCGCCGGGCGCGGCGCCGGCGGCGGACGTGGCCTGGCGCCAGGTCGTCGTCACCGGCGCCTACCGCCCCGAGGGCGAGGTGCTGGTGCGCCTGCGCAGCATCGAGAGCCACCCGGCCGTCGAGGTCATGACCCCGCTGACCACCACCGGCGGCGAGACCGTGCTGATCGACCGCGGGTACGTGCGCGCCGACGACGCCGGCGCGCTGCCGCCCGTCGCGCCCGCCCCGGGCGGGGTCGTGACCGTCGCCGGGTACCAGCGCCTGGACGAGGGCGCGCCGAGCCGGCCCACCGTGGTCGCCGAGGGACGGCGCCAGGTCTACGCCGCCGACGCCCCCACCGTCGTCGCGGCCGGCGGGGTGCCGACCAGCCCGGGCTATGTACAGCTCCTGCCCGCCCAGCCGGGCGTGCTCACCGCGGTGCCCCTCCCCCCGCCCGACCCCAACCCGTCGTACTCCTACGCCTGGCAGTGGCTGATCTTCGGGCTGATGGCGATCGGCGGGTGGATCTACTTCGTACGGCTCGAGTACCGGCGGGCGCACGGCCTCGAGCCGCGACGCGACGACCAGGATCCGCGCGACGCCGCCGACGGGACGCCGTGGGACGCCCGGGCGGCGAGCACGGAGCAGAAGCTCGCGGACCGGTACGGGCGGCGCTGAGTCCTCGGCGAGCGGGGGGCTTTCCTCGCGGTGCGGCGTCCTGGCCGAGCTGGGGCCTTTCCTGGCGTTCAACGGCTGTATCCGGCCTCCGGCGCGGCAGCTCCGCTGCGCTGCGTGCCGCCGCGTGGCCCCCAGGCTGAGACACACGCAACGGCCAGCACCGCCGTCGCGAGCCCGACGAGGCGGGACAGGCGTACGGCGCGGGCGAGGTCCGGCACGATCGGGGCGCGGCCGTCGCCCAGTACCGGGCGGTCCTGGACGCCGTAGGGGTACACCGTGCGCCCGCCGAGGCGCAGGCCCAGTGCGCCGGCGAACGACGCCTCCACGGGCCCGGCGTTGGGGCTCGGGTGGGCGCGGGCGTCGCGGCGCCAGGCCCGCCACGCCCCGCTCAACCGTCCGCCGACCACCGGGGCGCACGCCGCCGTGACCAGCGCCGACACGCGCGCCGGCACCACGCCCGCGACGTCGTCGGCGCGCGCCGAGGCCCAGCCGAAGCGCTCGTAGCGCGGCGAGCGGTGGCCCACCATGGCGTCGAGGGTGTTCACCGCGCGGTGCCCCAGAAGGCCCGGCACACCCGCCAGCGCGCCCCACACCAGCGGCGCGACCACGGCGTCGGCGGTGTTCTCCGCGACCGACTCCAGCGCCGCGCGCGCGAGCCCGTCGACGTCGAGGGCCGAGGGGTCGCGCCCGCACAGGTGCGGCAGCCGGGCCCGGGCGGCGGCGAGGTCGCCGCGCTCCAAGGACGCCGCCATCGCCGCGCCCTCGGCGGCCAGCGAGGTCCCGCCGAGCACCGCCCAGGTGGCGGCGGCGGTCAGCCCGGCGTGCACCGCGGGGCGCCGGGCGCGCTCGGCGACGACGCCCAGGCCCACCGCGCCGCCGACGAGCACCGCGGCGTACGCGACCCCGGGGGCGCGCCGGTCGGCCCACAGGCGCCGCTCCAGCCACGTCGCCGCGGCCCCGAAGCCCGCGACGGGGTGCCGGCGGCGCGGGTCCCCGAACACCGCGTCGGCGAGCACCCCCAGCGCGAGCCCGGCGGCCCGCGTCGCCGCCCGAGGTTCATGGCGACGGGCGCCCCTGGCCCGCCTGTTCGAGCGGAGGTGCCCTTCGCTCGGAACGGGGACGGGGACAGGCGGCGGCACCCGGCGATCATCGCAGGGCGGCCGCGCGGAGCCGGCCGGCGTGACAGGGTGATCGTCGTGGGTCTCAGCGACGAGCTCAGGGACGCGGGCGCCGATGTCTACGGCGCGGTGCGCGCGCACCCGTTCCTCACCGGCCTGTCCGACGGGACGCTGCCCCACGCGGCGTTCCGGCACTTCGTCGTCCAGGACGCGCACTACCTGCGCGGCTACGCCCGGGCGCTGTCCCTGCTCGCCGCCCGCGCACCGGACGCCGCCGACACGGTGATGTTCAGCCAGCACGCCGCCGGGGCCATCGCCGCCGAGCAGGACATGCACGCCGAGCTCGCCGACGCGCTCGGCCTCACCGCGGCGCAGGCGGCCGCCGAGCCCCTCGCGCCGACGACGACGGCGTACACCAGCTACCTGCTCGCCACCTGCCACGGCGGCTCCTTCGCCGAGGGGCTGGGCGCGGTCCTGCCGTGCTACTGGATCTACGCGCAGGTCGGCGAGGAGCTGCTCGCCGCGTCGTCGCCCGACCCGCTCTACGCCCGCTGGATCGCCATGTACGGCGGGGACGAGTTCCGGGCCGTCGTCGACGCGGTACTGGCGGTGACCGACCGCGTCGGGGCGACCCTCGCCGACGCCGAACGCGCCCGCGTGCACACCCACCACGCGACGACGTGCCGCTACGAGTGGATGTTCTGGGACGCCGCGTGGCGGCAGGAGACCTGGCCCGTCTGAGGACCTACTCGGCGAGCCGGCGCAGCACGAAGCGGGTCTCGACGACGTGGTGCGCGGTGCCCGGCGCGCGGCCCGGCGCGCTGGGCACCAGCGCGTTCTGCGGCCCGGCGAGCGCGACGAGCTCCCAGCCCTGGCGCCCGAGCCGGTTGAGCTGCTCGGCGTACACGCGCGCCCACGCCACCCGGTAGGGCCGGTACTCCTCGAGGATCAGCTCGCCGGACGGGCCGATCGCGTAGATCTGCCACTCGGCGGCGTCGCCCCCGGGCGGGTCGCCGTCGAGGCCCACCGCGGAGATCTCCAGCGTCGCGTACTCCCACACGGCGGCCACCGGCCGACCCTAGGACGACGCCTCACGAGCCCCGTCGCCGGACCCGAGGGTCAGGACGCGCGCCGACCCCGTCCCGAGGGGCGCGCGGCCGGCGTCCCCTGCAGGGCGGCGGCGCGGGCGGCGTCGGTGGCGCGCGCCGTGGCCCGGGCGGCGCGGGCGGTTCGGGCGCGACGCAGGGCCGAGGTGCGGCCCGACGTGGCGCTGCCGCGAGCGGCCGATGCCGTGCCCAGCGTCGTCACCGTGCGTCCCGAGCCGGCGGGCGGCGTCGGTCCGGTGTCGCCGGCGAGCAGGCCGGCCGCCTTGACCAGGAGCCCGGCGACGATGAGGGCGGGCCCGACCACGAGCCCCCCGGGCACGCCGAGCGCGATCACCGCGATGCCGGCTCCGAGCAGCACCATGCCGCCGAGCAGGAAGAGGGCGGGCCGCACACGACCACGCTACGTGGCGCTCACGGATTCAGCAGTCGGCCGATCGGGGCAACGCCGCGGTACCGGCGGCGGTGACGACCGCGCGGCGGGGTCGTAGGGTGGCGCGAACCGTCTGGGAGGACACATGGAGTTCGCCGTCCGCTACGTCAACGGCCCGCTGCAGGGCACGGGGGCGATCACCGTCCCCGACGCCGCCGGGGAGGAGCCGCCGTTGCTCCAGCGGATCCCGCTGCCGAACCAGGGGCACGGGCTGCAGCGCACGGTGTCCGACGCGGTCGGCGGGCAGCAGCACGCCGTCTACGAGCGGACCGGCTTCAACGAGCCGAGCGGCGAGTGGGAGTTCTCGCTGGTGCGGGTCGAGTAGGACACTCGGGGTCGTGTCCATCGATCGCACCGCCGCGAGCACCGGGAGCGGCCCGGGCATCCTGCGGCCCGCTGTGGCGTCGGACGCCGAGCGGGTCTCGGCGATCTTCGCCGGCTACGTCCTGCACTCGATCGCGACGTTCGTCGAGGAGCCGCCGTCCGACGAGGTGTGGCGCGAGCGCATCGCGGCGGCGGGCCGCGGCATGCCGTTCCTCGTCGCGGAGATCGACGGCGAGGTCGAGGGCTTCGCCTACATCACGCGGTTCCGGCCGCACGCGGCGTACCGCTACACGGTCGAGGACTCGATCTACATCGCGCCCGAGGCGGCGGGGCGCGGCCTGGGGTCTCGCCTGCTCGCCGGCCTGCTCGACGCGCTGCGCGGCACCGAGGTGCGCCAGGTCGTCGCGGTGATCGCCGCGCTCGCGGGGGCGCGGCACGACACCCCGTCGACGGTGCTGCACCGCCGCCTGGGGTTCACCGAGGTCGGGCGGATGCCGTCGGTGGGCTACAAGAACGGCCAGTGGGCCGACACCGTGCTGATGCAGACCGACCTGCGCCCCGACGGCTAGGACCCCGCCCCCGCCGCACGACGAACGGGCCGCCCCGCGGTGTGCGGGACGGCCCGTTCGTGGTTCTCGTTCTGTGCGGTGATCGAAGTACCGATACGGACGTCGGACGTCAGGAAAGGCACTTCACTGACACCGGGGATCAGGCCTCGGCGGTCGCCGGGCGCCGGGCCCAGTTGCGCTGCGCGTACCGGACGAGGGCGGTGGCCGCCCCGACGCCCGCTCCCGCACTCACGATCATGCCCATGAACACTGCCGCCATGACGGCTCCTCCTCACCACCTGCACGCGCCGGCCCCGGCGACCGGGTCCCGCTGACCCGACATGGGCGCGAACGCTTGCGAATCGGTGGGTGCTGTCTGCACCCATCCCTAGGACGCGTCGATCTCGGGGTGTGTTCCATCGCGGAGCCTCTGGACCGGATGATCCCACTCACAGCGACCGCCCGTGTTCGGGGTGTGTGTCCGCGACCTGCGCAGTAGTGTCTCCGGAGCGGGCGAAGTAAACGGGCGTTAACGACTTTCCGGGCTGTTCCGGTCGAATCGGACGAGCGGGGACGAGATGACTCAGACCGATGCGAGCGGGGAGGGAACGCCCGCGGGCGTGACCGTCACCGACACCGCGACCATGAAGCGCGCCGTCGGCGCGGCCGCGGTCGGCAACATCACCGAGTGGTTCGACTTCGGCGTCTACGCCTACCTGGCGACCACCATCGAGGAGCAGTTCTTCCCGCCCGACAACCCCGCGCTCGCGCAGGTCGGGGTGTTCGCCGGGTTCGCGGTGTCGTTCCTGGTCCGCCCGCTCGGCGGCCTGTTCTTCGGCCCGCTGGGCGACCGCATCGGCCGCACCAAGGTCCTGTCGATCACCGTCATCATGATGGCGATCGGCACGTTCCTGCTCGGCTTCATCCCGCCCTACTCGGCGATCGGCATCTGGGCGCCGATCCTGCTGGTGGTCTGCCGCGTCGTGCAGGGCTTCTCCACCGGCGGCGAGTACGCGGGCGCGATGACGTTCATCGCCGAGTACTCCCCCGACCGCCGACGCGGGTTCTTCGGCAGTTTCCTCGAGTGCGGGACGTTCATCGGGTACGCGCTCGGCGCCACCGTCGCGACGGTCATCCCGCTCGTGTCCACCCCCGAGTTCGCGTCCACCTGGGCCTGGCGCATCCCGTTCTTCATCGCCCTGCCGCTGGGCATCGTCGGGGTCTACCTGCGCGTGAAGCTCGAGGAGACGCCGGCCTTCCAGACGCTGCTCTCGGAGTCCGAGGAGCGCGAGGGCACCCAGGCCGGGGCCGGCATCAAGAAGCTGTTCACCGACTACTGGCCCGCGATGCTCACCGCGGGCGGGCTCGTCGTGGCCTGGAACGTGCCCAACTACATGCTCACCAGCTACATGCCGACCTACCTCGAGGAGAACGTCCAGGACGTCGGCGGCGTCGCCATCGACAGCACGACCTCGCAGATCCTGCAGATCGGCGTGCTCTGGATCGCCGTGCTCGTCATCCCGTTCGTCGGGCGCCTCTCCGATCGAGTCGGGCGCAAGCCGATCCTGTGGGCGGGGGCGATCGGCACGATCGTGCTCGCCTTCCCGATGATCCTGGTGCTCAAGAGCGGGTCGGTGCCGCTCGTGGCCCTCGGGCTCGCCGTCATGGCCGCGCTGCTCATCTGCTTCTCGGGCACCTGCCCGTCGACCCTGCCGGCGCTGTTCCCCACCGAGATCCGCTACGGCGGCCTGTCGATCTCGTTCAACATCTTCGTGTCGGCCTTCGCCGGGACGACGTCGCTGATCATGACGGCGGTCGTGCTGGGCACGGGGTGGGCGTACTGGCCCGCGGTCTACCTGATCATCTTCGCGATCGCCGGGGCCGCGGTCCTGGTCAAGCTCCGCGACCCGGCCGGCAAGCCCCTGCCGGGGTCCAACCCCGCCGTCTCGACCGAGGAGGAAGCCCGGGAGCTGGCGGCGTCCCGGAGCTGACCGGCCGTCGCTGGTGTCGGGCGCGCGGCGCGGGGATACGTTGCGCGCGTGGCCGCACCCGAAGCACCCGACCCCATCGTCTTCGTCCTGTTCGGGGCGACCGGCGACCTGGCCAAGCGCCTGGTGCTGCCGTCGTTCTTCCGTCTCGCGCAAGAGGGCCTGCTGCCCGCGGAGTGGCGCCTGATCGGCAGCGGGCGCCGCAGCAAGACCGACGACGAGTTCCGCGACGACGTGCACGCCGCGGTCGACGAGTTCGGCGCGGTCAAGCCCGCCGACGGGCCGTGGGACGCGTTCGCGGAGCGGCTGCTCTTCGCCGGCGGCGGCTTCACCGCCGACGACCCGGGCGAGCTCCTCGATCGGATCGGCGAGGCCCGCGACGCCGTCGGAACGGACGCCCGGCTCGTGCACTACCTCGGCCTGCCGCCGCAGGCGTTCGCCGACTACACCCGCGCGATCGGGGCGCACGGCCTCGCCGAGGGCGCCCGCGTCGTCTACGAGAAGCCGTTCGGCACGTCGCTGGAGAGCTTCAAGTCCCTCGACGAGGTCGTGCACCAGGTGCTCGACGAGTCCCAGGTGTTCCGCATCGACCACTTCCTCGGCAAGGAGGCGACCCAGGAGCTGCGGGCGCTGCGCTTCGCGAACGGCCTGTTCGGCAGCTCGTGGGACCGCCACCACGTCGCCGCCGTCCAGATCGACGTGCCCGAGACCCTCGACGTCAGCGACCGCGCGCAGTTCTACGACGCCACCGGCGCGGTGCTCGACATGCTCGTCACCCACCTGTTCCAGGTCGCCGCCGAGGTGGCCATGGAGCCGCCCGCCTCGCTCGCCGCCGACGACGTCGCCGAGGCCCGGGCCGCGGCCGTGCGCGCGTTCCGGCCCCTCGACCGCGACGAGGTGGTCCGCGGGCAGTTCGACGGCTACCTGGACATCGACCACGTCGCGGCCGACTCGACCACGGAGACGTTCGTCGCGGCCCGGCTGTGGATCGACAGCGACCGCTGGCGCGGGGTGCCTTTCCTGCTGCGCACCGGCAAGCGGATGGCCGAGAGCCACCAGAAGGTCAACCTGGTGTTCCGCGACCCGGAGAACACGCCGGTGCCCGCCGACGGGCTGCCGCACCGGGGCAACGTGCTGTGCTTCGACCTCGCCGGCGACGGCGCGCTGGCGCTGTCGATGAACGTCAAGACCCCGGGCGCGTCGATGGAGCTGGGCTCGACGTGGACGCAGATCCCGCTCGACGGCCTGTCCGGCGGCGACCCGCTGCCGCCGTACACGCGGCTGATCCACGACGTGCTGGTCGGCGACCGCGCGCTGTTCACCCGCCCCGACGGGCTCGAGGAGGTGTGGACGGCGGCCGCCGCGGTGCTCGACGACCACGACCGCCCCGAGTCCTACGCGCCCGGCACCTGGGGTCCCGACGACGCCGAGCGCCTCGCCGACCCGGTCGGCTGGGTGCTCCCCGGCTGAGCCCCACGTGAGCGATCTTGGGGCCTATAGGCCCCAGGATCGCTCACGTGGGGCGCACCTGGAGGAGCAGCTCGGGCGAGATCGCGAAGTACCCCGCGAACGGCGCGGCCTGGGCACACAGCAGGGTCATCGCCAGCGCCATCGCGGTGGCGAGCAGGCCCGTCGCGACGGCCGCGCGGCGCAGGCGGTCGGCCTGGACGCAGCCGGTCGCGGCGAGGGTGACCACGGCGACGAGGTAGAGCGCGCCGAGGCGCAGCGGGTCGATCGCCGACGTGCTGAGCACCAGGCGGGTGCGCCGGGCCTCCAGCGCCCGGTCGACCGCGTCGACCACGTGTTCCTGGGCGACCCGCTGGCCCTCGGTCGCCACGGGCAGGTCCAGCGCGATCCGCTGCACGGCGACGAGGCCGGCGGGCGCGACCGAGAGCGTCGCCCCGCCGTCGCCCATCTGCGCCCACTCGTCGTCGACGTAGTCGTCGATCTGCTCGCGGAGCAGCGCCTGCACCCGCTCGTGCTCGGCGGGGAACGTCGCCATGAGGAGGTCGACGTCGCGCAGGGCGCTCGCCTCGCGGCTGGTCGCGGCGGAGGCGTCGCCCTGGTCGGACCACACGTCGGCGACGAGGAAGCCGACGAGCAGGCCGAAGATCAGGCCCATCGGGGCGAGGATGCCGGGGCTCAGCGGACCGAGGGTCTCGGCGTGCCCGAGCCGGCTCACCGTCCGCAGCACGACGAGCACCAGCGCCGCGGCGAGGTAGAGCGCGAGGAACACCACCGCCGCCAGCAGGGGCAGCGGAGCGTGAGCCAGCCACTCGACCATCGCCGCAGCCTACGTGCGTGATCTTCTGAGCTATAGCTCAGAAGATCACGCACGTGGAAGGGTCAGTGCTGCGACGCCGGCTCGCCCGCGTACTCCGGGCCCGCGGCCTGGCGCTTGGCCGGGTCCTCGGCGGACGCGCCCTGGATCGCGCGCCACACCGCCTCCGGGGTCAGCGGCATGTCGATGTGCCGCACGCCGAGGTGCGACAGCGCGTCGATCACCGCGTTGTGCACCGCCGGCGTCGACCCGATCGTCCCCGACTCCCCGATGCCCTTGGCGCCGATGGGGTTGAGGTGGGTCGGGGTCTCGGTGTTCGACACCTCGAACGAGCAGAGGTCGGCCGCCGACGGGATGACGTACGAGGCGAGGTTGCCCGAGGTCGGGTTGCCGTCCTCGTCGAACGTCACCCGCTCGAAGAGCGCCTGGGAGATGCCCTGCGCGATGCCGCCGTGCTGCTGGCCGGCGACGAGCATCGGGTTGAGGATGCGGCCCGCGTCGTCGACGGCGACGTGACGGCGCTGGCGCACCATGCCGGTGTCCAGGTCGACCTCGACCACCGCGATGTGCGAGCCGAACGGGAAGCTCGACTGGCCCTGCTTGAAGTCCAGCTCCTGGATCAGCGGGCCGACCTCCCCGCTCTCGGAGCCCGAGCCGTCCTCGGCCGCCGTGGCCACCTGCGACCAGGTGATCTCGCGGTCAGCGATGCCCCGCACGCCGAAGCCGCCGTCGGTCTGCTCTATGTCGTCGACGGACGCCTCGAGCAGGTGCGCGGCGATCTCGCGGGCGCGGGCGACGAGCTGCTCGGAGGCGTTGTGGATCGCGCTGCCGCCGGTCTGCAGCGACCGCGAACCCAGCGTGCCCGCGCCGCTGCGCACCAGCGCGGTGTCGGACTGGACGACCTTGATCTTCTCCATCGGCACCCCGAGCACGCCCGCCGCGAGCTGCGCGTAGGCGGTCTCGTGGCCCTGGCCGTGCGCGCTCGTGCCGGCCATGACGGTGAACGTGCCGTCGGGGTGCGCCTGCGCGGAGCCGAACTCGCCGTCGAGGCCGAGCGGGGCGGTGACCTCGACGTACGAGGCGACGCCGATGCCCAGGGCGGTGTGGCTGCCCTCGGCGCGCCGGCGCTCCTGCTCGGCGCGCAGGTCGTCGTAACCCGCCGCGACCTTGACCGCGTCGAGCGCCTTCTCGTGCTCGGCGTTGTCGTACTCGGCGCCGGTGAGGCTGGTCATCGGGAACGCGTCGGGCTGCAGGAAGTTCATGCGGCGCATCTCGAGCGGGTCGACGCCGATCTCGTCGGCGGCGATGTCGATGATGCGCTCGAGGAGCTGCGTGGCCTCCGGGCGCCCGGCGCCGCGGTACGCGCCGGTGGTCGTGGTGTTGGTGGTGACGCAGCTCCACGTGAAGTCGATGGCGGGGATGTCGTAGACGCCCTGGGCCATCAGCTGCGTGAGGCTCGGCAGGATCGTGCCGACCGACGGGTAGGCCCCGCCGTCGCCGACCACCGTGCCGCGCAGGCCGACGATGCGGCCGTCGTTGCGCACGCCGAGCTCGATGTCCTGCACCTGCGCGCGGCCGTGCACCATCGAGAGCATGTTCTCCGAGCGCGTCTCGGTCCAGCGCACGGGGTGCCCGAGTACCATCGCGGCGCGCGCGGCGATCGAGTACTCGGGGTACGCGGTGGCCTTCGGACCGAAGCCGCCGCCGACGCGCGGGGCGATGACACGGACCTGCTCGGCGTCGAGGCCGAGGTCGCCGGCCAGCGCGTCCCGGGCGCCGTGCGGGGTCTGCACCGAGAGCCACAGCGTGACGCCGCCGTGGGGCTCGCCGGGCACCGCGACGCAGGCGTTGGGCTCCATCGGGACGCCCGCGAGGCGCTGGTTGTAGAAGCGCTCCTTCACCACGACGTCGGCGCTGTCGAAGATGCCCTCGACCGCGCCGGTGCCGGCGCCCGCGATGACGTTGGAGCCGTGCTCCTCGTACACCAGCGGGCCGCCGTCGGCCTGCGCCTCCTCGATGCCGACGACCGGGGGCAGCGGGTCGATGTCGGGGAACACCGACTCGGCGGCGTCGAGCGCCTGGCCCGCGGTCTCGGCGACCACGGCCGCGACGATGTCGCCGACGAAGCGCACCCGGCCGCGGGCCAGCGGCGGGCGCGACATGATCTCGGGGACGACGCCGGGCAGGCCGGGGCGGTCCGCGATCTCGAGGTCGCCGTCGGTGTAGACCCCCACGACGCCCGGACGCGAGCGGGCCTCCTCGACGTCGATCGAGTTCAGCGTGCCGTGCGCGATGGGCGAGCGCACGAAGACCACGTGGTACGAGCCCTCGACCGGCAGGTCCCCGGTGTACTTCTCGGCGCCGGTGATCAGGCCCTGGTCCTCGGTGCGCTTGACCGAGTGGCCGAAGATCGAACCTGAACGGGACGGGGTGATGGTCATCGCCGGTGCTCCTGGGGGTCGAGGGTGATCGTGGCGGTGATCGAGGGAGGCGCCCCGGGGACGCCGCACGCGACCCGGAGGGCGGCGGCAGCGTCGTCGGTGGCGTCGGACGGGGCGGGGTCGGCGAGGTGGTCGGCGCGGACCCGCGCCCCCACGAACACCGGCCGCGCGAGGCGGTAGTCGCACCGGGCGAGGCCCCGACCGGCACGGTGTCGGCGGGGAATCTCGGCCAGCATGAGCGCGAGCAGCGGGCCGTGCACGACGAGACCCGGGTAGCCCTCCACGCCCGTGGTGTACGGGGCGTCGTAGTGGATGCGGTGCGGGTTGTGGGTCAGCGCGCTGAAGCGGAAGAGCAGCGTCTCCGAGGTGGCGAGCTCCACGGCCTCCGGACCCGGCTCCGGCGCCTCGCCGGGAGCTTCGGGGGCGGCGATGCCGCGGGCGCTGCCGGGGGGCTGCGAGCGGTAGACGATGTCCTGCTCCTCGACGACGAGCACGTCGTCATCACGCGCGAACTCGTGGCGCAGGGTCACCAGCAGCATCGCGCCGCTGCGTCCGTGCTTGACGTCCCGGCCGGCGAGCGACGTGGTGCGGCGCAGCGTCTCCCCCACGCGCATCGGCGCGCGCACCTCGAGGCGTCCGCCCGCGATCATGCGGCGTCGGTGCGGCACCGGCGGCAGGAACGTGCCCGCCGCGGGGTGGCCGTCGTCGCCGAGCTCGTCCTGGCGCGGGTGGTCGAGGAAGCCGAACCAGTGCCAGAAGGGCGGCAGCTCCTCGCCCTCGCCGGCGACCGGCGGCAGGTCGAGCAGGCCGGAGAACGCGGCCACCGCCCAGGCCGTCGTCCCGCCCGTCGTCGACTCCGGCGCGGGCGACCAGTCGGCCGTCGCCGCCGCGAGATCGACCTCGCCCACACGTCCTCCTCGTCGCCCGACGGTCGCCCGACCCGGCGAGGTCAGAAGATCAGACCGGGCCGGTGCGCGTCGAGGCCGGGTTCCGGTGGACGGGACGGGCAGGACGGGAGGGGCACCGATTGGACGGGCCACCCCCGCGCGACGACGATCCGCCCCGTGGACACCGACGTCTCCCCGGCCCGCCGGCTGCGCGGCGCGATCGAGCCCCTCGCGATGGTCACCGTGTGGAGCGACGCCGCCGCCCGCGAGCGCGAGGCGGCCGGGCTCGACTTCCTCGCGGGCTACGTCGGCGGCCGCGCCTCGGTGCTCGGCGACGTCGAGGGCGCGGTGGTGGCGGCGACGTTCGGGGTGTTCGCGCCCGGCTTCCTCCAGGACCTGTGGGCGCGGGCGCGCGCGGCGCGGTCGGTCGCCGAGCTGCGCGACGCCCGGGTGCGGGCGGGCGCGCGGGCCCTGCACGACGCCCTCGACGGCGTCGACACCGACGACGTCGAGGCGGTCGTCGGCACGCTGCGCTCGGCGCTGACCGGGGCCGGCGTGCTGGGCCGCCCGCTGTTCGCCGGGCAGGCCGCCCTGCCCTGGCCCGCCGATCCGCACGCACGTCTGTGGCACGCGACGAGCCTGCTGCGCGAGCACCGCGGCGACTCCCACCTCGGCGCCTGCGTCGCCGCCGGGCTGGACGCGATCGAGGTCAACGTGCTCACCGAGCTGTGGGTCGGCTACGGCCTGCTCGAGTACACCGCGACGCGCGGCTGGTCCCCGGACGCGATGGAGGGCGCGGTCGCGCGCCTGCGCGAGCGCGGGCTGCTCGACGGCGGCGCCCTGTCCGACCAGGGCCGGCGGGTGCGCGACGGCGTCGAGGAGGCCACCGACCGCGCGCAGCGGCCGGTGGTCGAGGCCCTCGGCACCGCGCTCGAGCCCCTCGTCACCACGCTCGACGGGTGGTCGGACGCGGTGGTCGCGCGCGGCTGGTTCCCCGACGACCGGGCCAAGCGCGCCGCGGGCTGACCGTCAGGACTCCGGGACGTGGTCCTCGATCTCCTGCAGCCAGATCGTCGCCGACGAGTCCGACGGGGCACGCCAGTCGCCGCGGGGCGAGAGCGAGCCGCCGTGGACGACCTTCGGCCCGTTGGGCTGCGCCGAGCGCTTGAACTGTGCGAACCCGAAGAACCGCTGCGTGAACACCTGCAGCCACCGCCGGATCTCGGCGAGGTCGTAGGCCGCCCGGTCGCCCTCGGGGTAGCCCGGGGGCCAGTGGCCGGCGTCGAGGTCGTGCCACGCGTGCCAGGACAGGAACGCGATGCGCGAGGGCACGAAGCCGTGGCGCAGCACCCAGTAGAGGGTGAAGTCCTGCAGGTCGTAGGGCCCGATCTTCTCCTGGCTCGACTGGATCTCCTGGTCGGAGTCCGCGGGCACGAGCTCCGGGCTGATCTCGGTGTCGAGGACGTCCTGGAGCACCTCGGCGACGTCCTGCTCGAACTGCTCCGAGCTGATCACCCAGCGGATGAGGTGCTGCACCAGCGTCTTGGGCACGCCCGCGTTGACCGTGTAGTGCGACATCTGGTCACCGACGCCGTAGGTCGACCAACCGAGCGCCGCCTCCGAGAGGTCGCCGGTGCCCAGCACGATCCCGCCGCGCTGGTTGGCGGCGCGGAACAGGTAGTCGGTGCGCAGCCCCGCCTGGACGTTCTCGAACGTCACGTCGTACTGGGGCTCGCCCTGGGAGAACGGGTGCCCGAGCTCGCGCAGCATGATCCGCGCCGACTCGGTGATGTCGATCGTCTCGAACGTGCAGCCCAGGGCCTCGGACAGGCGCTGCGCGTTGGACTTGGTGCGCTCGCCCGTCGCGAACCCGGGCAGCGTGAAGGCGAGGATGTCGGAGCGGGGGCGCCCGGCGCGGTCCATCGCGCGGGCGGCGACGATCAGCGCGTGGGTGGAGTCGAGCCCGCCCGACACCCCGATGACGATCTTCGGTCCGCCGATGGCCCGCATCCGCTGCTGGAGGCCCGAGACCTGGATGTTGTAGGCCTCGAAGCAGTCCTGCTCGAGACGGGCGGGGTCGTTGGGCACGAACGGGAAGCGCTCGACGACGCGGCGGAAGCCGATGTCGCCGGTGGGCGGGTCGAGGACGAACTCGACGGTGCGGAACGAGGTCCCGGACGCCTGCTCGTGGCGGCGCCGGTTGTCGTCGAACGTGCCCATGCGCAGGCGCTCGGAGCGGATCAGGCGCAGGTCGACGTCGGCGACGGCGTGCTGCTCGCCGTCCGGGAACCGCTCGGTCTCCGCCAGCAGCACCCCGTTCTCGTGGATGCTGGTCTGGCCGTCCCACGAGACCTCGGTGGTCGACTCCCCCTCGCCCGCCGCGGCGTAGACGTAGGCCGCCGAGCACCGCGCCGACGCCGACTTCGCCAGCAGCTGGCGGTCGTCGGCCCGCCCGACGGTGATGGGGCTGCCCGAGATGTTGGCCAGCACGGTGGCCCCGGCCAGCGCCGCCTCGGCGCTCGGCGGGATGGGGACGAACATGTCCTCGCAGACCTCGACGTGCAGCACCAGGCCGTCGACGTCGCTCGCCGCGAAGAGCAGGTCCGCGCCGAAGGGCACGTCCTCGCCGAGCAACCGGATCGTGCCGGACTCGCCCGCGCCGGACGCCATCTGGCGCGGCTCGTAGAACTCGCGGTAGTTCGGCAGGTAGGTCTTGGGGACGACGCCGAGGACGCGGCCGCGGTGCACGACGACCGCGCAGTTGTAGATGCGGTGGCGGTGGCGCAGGGGCGCGCCGAGCACCAGCACCGGGGTCAGCTCGGCCGACGCGGACACGACGTCGCGCAGGGCGTCGACGACGGCGTCGAGCAGCGTGTCCTGCAGCAGCAGGTCCTCGATCGAGTAGCCCGAGAGCGTCAGCTCGGGGAACACGGCGACGCCCACCCCGTCGTCGTGGCACTGCCGCGCCACCGACAGCAGCGACGCCGCGTTGGCGGCGGGCTCGACGATCGTGGTGCGCAGCGTCGCGGCGGCGACCCGCACGAAGCCCTGGTGGTACACCGAGGTGAAGGGCGGGTGGGGCACGGGCATCCTCCTGGCGTGGCGGCGCGGGCGAGCGTAGATCGCCCGCCCGCGCCGGTCCGCCGGGGTCAGACCGTGCTCGGCGGCTCCGCGGACGGGGCCACCGGGCCGGCGGCGACGCCGTCGGCGCCCTCCTCGGGCACCAGTGCCCACGCGGCCAGGTAGGCGATCAGACCCACCAGGTGCCCGAACACGGCCAGGAGTACCGCGAGGACGCGCACGAGGTTCGGGTCGAGGCCGGTGCGCGCGGCGACGCCGCCGCAGACACCGGCGATCCAGCGGTCGCCGCGGCTGCGGCGGAAGCCGAGGTCGGCGACGGACGCGGCGGGCGTGGACTGCGGTGTGGTCATGGTGTCGAGCCTGCCGCCGGCGCCGGCCCCAGACCTCCGGGTCCGACCCCCGTCCCCCCCCGGATCCCGACCCCGATCCGGGTCCGGGGTCTCCTCGGGGTCGGTCCGGCCCGGTTCGGCGGCCGGAGCCGGGGCACCCTGCGGGACCGAGCCCGTCCCCGCCGCGTCCCGGGAGTTCCGTGTCCCCCTCGTCGAGCCCCCCGAGCCCACCGCGCCCGTCCCCCCGCCGCCTCGCCGTCGTGCCGCCCCCCGCGGACGACGCGGTCGCGCGGTCCGCCGACACGGGCAGGGGCGACCGGCCGGAGCCGTCGTCGCTGGTCCGCGCCGTGGTCGACGAGCTGGTCGAGACCGCGGTGACCATCGGCGAGGACGTCGAACTGGTCCTCGAGGACACCGTCGGCGAGGTCCTCGCCGCCGGGGAGCGGTCGCTGCGCGTGCTGCGCACCGCGACGGAGCGCCTCGAAGCGGGCCACCCGCCGCTCGTGACCGCGGGCGAGACGCTCGCCGCGCTCGGCAGCGAGGCCGCACGGGCCGCCGCCGCCGTGGCCGTCACGTCGGGCTACGCGGGACGCCACGCGGGGCAGCGGGCGGGCACCGCGGTCGGCCGGATCGCGCTGACCTTCGTCCGACCGTGACGGAAGGTCACCCCATCCGGGACATCGATCGACTACTCACTCCTACGGACTAGCCTCCTGCTCCTGATCTGACTTACAGTGAGCGCCTCCGCCGGGACCCCCCGGCGGCCACCACAGATCACGCGGGGCGGAGCGGCGCCGTGGCGCCGAACCCTGTCGACCCCGCAGGAAGGGGGTCGCTGTGCGTACGACCTATCGGGTCCTGGCGTGGATCCTCGCCCTGGAGGTGGTCGTCCAGGCCGCCGCCATCGCGTGGGCCGTCTTCGGCCTGACCGCGTGGATCATGAGCGGCGGGGTCCTCGACGCCGCGGCGATCGAGAGCGAGGGCACCCAGTTCGACGGTGTCGTCGGCTTCATGGTGCACGGCATGAACGGCCAGATGATCGTGCCGGCGGTGGCCCTGCTGCTGCTCCTCGTCTCGTTCTTCGCGAAGCTCCCCCGTGGCGTGGCCTACGCCGGGGCCCTGTTCCTCATGGTCGCCGCGCAGGTGGCCCTGGGGATCTTCGCGCACTCCGTGCCGTCGCTGGGCATGCTGCACGGCGCGCTGGCGCTGGCCATCCTCGTCACCGCCGTGCTCTCGGCCCGCCTCACCGCCACGCCGCGGGCGGCGGCACGCGAGCCGGTCGCGATGGCGTGATCGGGACCTGACGCGATGCTGCGGGCGAGGCGACGGCGGTGGCGCACCGGGGTCCGGACACGGACCCTGGTGGCCGTCGTCGCCGCGCTCGCGGTGCTGGTGCCCGTCGGCTGGATGTGGGCCGACAGCCTCGTGGCCACGCCCTACTCGGTGATGGACATGGGCACGCCGGACCTCGGCGGCGGGCCCGGGGAGCACGCCGCCGGGCACGACATGGCCGGGATGGGCACCCCGGTCGACGCCCTGCGCGAGCCGCCGGGGCCCGCCGACGTCGAGGTGACGCTGGAGGCGCGCGTCGGCCGGGTCACGCTCCCCTCGGGCCGCGTCGTCGAGGGCTACAGCCTCAACGGCACCACGCCCGGGCCGGAGATCCGCGCGGTCCAGGGCCAGGTGGTGCAGGTGCGCCTGGTCAACGCGGACGTGCCCGAGGGCGTCACGCTGCACTGGCACGGCTACGACGTGCCCGCGGGCGACGACGGCGTCGCCGGGGTGACCCAGGACGCCGTGCCCGTGGGCGGCTCGTTCGTCTATCGGTTCCGCGCCGACCAGGCCGGGACGTTCTGGTACCACTCGCACCAGGTGGCCGACCCGCAGGTGCGCGGCGGGCTGTTCGGCGCGCTGGTGGTCACCCCCCGTGCGGGCCTCGGTGCCACCGGCGACGTGCTGGCCGTGGCCCACCTGTACGAGGGCCGCCGGACGGTCAACGGGCTCGACGGCGACGTGGCGGCCCCCGGGGCGCCCGGGTCGCGGGTGCGCGTGCGGGTCGTCAACACCGACAACGGGCCGCTCCAGGCCTGGGTCGGCGGCGCGCCGTACCGCCTGGTAGCGATCGACGGCGTCGACGTCGTCGGTCCGACCCCCACCACCGACGCGCTGTCGGTCACCGCGGGCGCCCGGGCGGACCTCGAGATCGACCTGCCCGCCGACGGGGCGGGCGTGCGCGTGGACCTCGGGGGGTCCGCGGTCACCTTCGGCCGGGCGCTGCCCCCGACGCCACGGCCCGCCGGCCAGCTCGACCCGCTGCACTACGGCACGCCCGCCGCGCTCGGGTTCGACCCGGACGCCGCCGACCGCCGCTTCGACTACGTCATCGGCCGCCGCCCCGGCTTCGTCGACGGCTGGCCCGGGCTGTACTGGACGGTGAACGGCCACCTCTGGCCCGACGTGCCGATGTACGTCGTGCGCGAGGGCGACGTCGTGCGGATGCGCATCGACAACCACAGCGGCGACCTGCACCCGATGCACCTGCACGGCCACCACGCCGTGGTGCTCGCCCGCGACGGCGTGCCGGCGACGGGCAGCCCGTGGTGGGTGGACAGCCTCGACGCCCAGGACGGCCACACGTATGACATCGCGTTCGTCGCCGACAACCCCGGCCTGTGGATGGACCACTGCCACAACCTCGCCCACCCGGCCGAGGGGCTGATGGCGCACCTCGTCTACGAGGGGGTGACGACGCCCTACCGCGTCGGCGAGACGGGTGGCCACACCCACAACGACCCGGAGTGAGACCACCGCCGGACGGCGGGATACTGGCGGGTAACCACGCGGTCCTCCCGGACCGCCGGGAGGTGACCGACCATGACCGCGAGCACCGTGACCATTCCGTCCGACCCGTCCTGCCCGTCCTGGGCGCCCTGGCTGCTCCCCCACGCCACGGCGTGCGCGGAGGCCGTCGCGACGGCCCTGGACCTGCTCGACACGGACGACGTGCGCACCGAGCCCGACGGCGACGGCTTCACCCTGCGCGTCGAGGCCGACCCGCCGCGGGCGGTGCGGGCGCTGCGCTGGTCGCCGGACGCGGGGTGGGAGGCCACCGCCGATCCCGCGCGCCGGCGGGCGCCGCACTGGTGGGCGCTGCCGGTCGAGGTCGACGCCGACCCGCTGGTGCTGTGCGAGGTGCTGCGGGCGTCGGCTTAGCGGTCCGGCCGCACCGGGCCCTCGCCGGTGCGAGCCCCTCGTCCGCACCGGCGGCCCCGGATCCCGGAACGTACCGGCCGGTCACCCCGGCGTGAACCCGGTTGCCGGAGCGCGTGTACGCACAAAGACGTACAGCGCCGCCTCCTGCGCCGGTCCTAGCCTTGCGAGCGGGACGTCCGACGTCGCCGGACGCACGGGAGGGCACCATGCCGGGCCGAGCCGAGGACCACCTCATCCAGGAGCCACGCATCCGCCGGATCGTCCGGCGGCCGCTGTCGCCCTCGGTGCCCGCGCCGCGGCGCGAGGAGACGCCGGCCCCGCGCGTGCCCGCCCCGCGCTCACCGCGGCGGGAGGGCCACCTGGGACACACCCCGGTCGCCGCCCGGCACCACCGGGACGCCTGAGCCCGGGGCTCGTGTCAGCGGCCGTGGCCGCGGGCGCGCCCGTGGGCCCGGCCGGCGCCGTGGTCGTCGCGGTCGTGACCGCGGTCGCGCGCGCGGGCCTGGTCACGCCAGCGCTCCACCCAGCGGTCCCACGACGCCGAGGCCCGGCGCGACGCCTCGCCGTCCCGCCGCGCCCCGGACTCGGACGCGACCTCCTCCACGGGCGTCGACGTCGCCGTCGTCCGCGAGGTGGTGCGCGCCGCGGCGGACGAGGGCGCCGCGGGGATCACGGGCGGTCCGGCCACGGGGACGGGCAGGGCGGCCAAGGGGATGCCGGCCTCGGGGGCGGCGATCGGTGTGGGCTCGACGGTGCCTGCCGGTGAGGCGAGCACCCCGGCGACGCCGGCCGCGCCGAGCACGCCGACCAGCCCGGCACCCACCGCGAGCGCCCGGCGTCCGGGGCGCCACCCGCGGGCGTCGGCGGCGGACGTGGAGGTGGACGGGGAGGCGGACGTGACCGGCCGGGTGCGGGGCGGGGTCGCACGCGCCGCGAGCGCGATCGGCCCGGTGCAGGGCTCGGGGTCGACGACGGCCGGGAGCTCGTCCTCGCCCGCGAGCAGCCGCGCGGCCTCGGCGGCGGCGGGCCGGCGGGCGGGGTCGGCGTCGAGCAGGGTCTGCAGCAGCGGCGTCAGGTGCCCGGCCCGCTGCGTCGGCTGGACCACGCCGGTGGCGACGCGGGAGAGCACCTCGAGGGCGTTGCCGCCCCCGCCCGAGGGCGGCCGGCCCTCGAGCGCGGTGTAGAGCGTGGCACCGAGGGAGAACACGTCGGCCGCGGCGGTGGCGACGCCGCCGCGCGCGAGCTCCGGGGCCATGAAGTGCGGCGTCCCGGCCACGAGCTGGTCGGCGGTGCCCGGGTCGGCGTCGACGACGGCGATGCCGAAGTCGGTGACGGTCACGACGTCGTCCCCGCCGATCATGACGTTGGCGGGCTTCACGTCGCGGTGGACGATCCCGCGGTCGTGCATCGCCGCGAGGCCCTCGGCGATCTGGGCGCCGATGGCGGCGACCCGCGCGGGCGCCAGCGGCCCCTCGCGGTCGAGCAGGTCGGCCAGCGACGGCGCCGCGACGTACTCCATGACGAGGCAGATCTCGCCGTCGAGCTCGACCATGTCGAAGATCGCGGCCAGCCGCGGGTGGTGCAGGCGGGCGGCGACCCGGCCCTCGCGGTGCGCCCGGTCGCGGACCTGGCGGGCGCGGGCGGCGTCGAGGGCCCGCCCGCCGTGCAGGCGCTTGATCGCGACGTCCCGGTCGAGCAGCTCGTCGTGGGCGCGCCACACCGAGCCCGAGCCACCGCGGCCCACCGGCGCGAGCAGGAGGTAGCGCCCCGCCACCCGGCGTCCGGGCTCGATGGTGGCCCGCCCGTCGTCGAGGGCGTTCGGCACCGAGGTCGGTGTCGACATGCCCCTCCTTCCCGCTCGGCCGTGCTCGATCTCGCTCCGTGCACGGCGCGGTCCGCTCCGTGACGGCCTATCGCGGGCCGTGACCGTTCCGTTACCGAGTTCTCACGGCATCCTCGCCGACTCGTCCCGACGGGGGACGGGCGACCCCACCCGGACCCGCGGTGACCGGCGCCACCTCACGGGCGGTGCGCGGGGACACAGCGATCACCGACCCCGCGCGGCCATCGACGCGGTACCGTCGGTATCGGGTACTTCAGGTACTCACAACATCTTCACCCCCCGCTGGAGGGAACCACCGTCATGGCCATCTCGGACGTCAAGGAGTTCACGCACCTGAGCGACGCGGACGTCGCCGCGATCGGGCGCGAGTTCGACGCGATCCGCCGCGACGTCGAGGCGTCGCGCGGCGAGGACGACGCGGCCTACATCAAGGGCGTCATCGCCCTGCAGCGCCGGCTGGAGATCGGCGCGCGGGTGGCGCTCGTGGGCAGCATCCTGCCGCCGCTGTGGATCGCCGGGACCGCCGCCCTGGCCGCCTCCAAGATCATCGAGAACATGGAGATCGGCCACAACGTCATGCACGGCCAGTGGGACTGGATGAACGATCCGGAGATCCACTCGGCCCAGTGGGAGTGGGACAACGTCTGCCCCGCCGAGCAGTGGAAGCACTCCCACAACTACCTGCACCACACGTACACGAACGTCATCGGCAAGGACAAGGACGTCGGGTACGAGATCCTCCGCGTCAGCTCCGACCAGCCGTGGCACCCCTACTACCTGGGCCAGCCGCTCTACAACGCGCTGCTGATGTTCCTGTTCCAGTGGGGCGTCGCGCTGCACGACCTCGACATCGAGGGTGCGGCCAAGATGGACACCGACCCCGAGGAGATGAAGGCCAAGCTGCGCCAGATCGGGCGCAAGGCCGGCAAGCAGGCGCTGAAGGACTACGTGTTCTTCCCGGCCCTGTCCGGCCCGTTCTTCCCGGCGACCATCGCCGCGAACGCGACGGCCAACTTCGCCCGCAACGTCTGGTCCTACGCGATCATCTTCTGCGGGCACTTCCCCGACGGCGCCGAGGTGTTCACCGAGGAGGAGCTCGAGGGTGAGACCTGGGGCGAGTGGTACCTGCGCCAGCTCCTGGGCTCGGCCAACTTCACCGGCGGCAACCTCATGCACCTCATGAGCGGCAACCTCGGCTACCAGATCGAGCACCACCTGTTCCCCGACCTGCCGTCGAACCGGTACCCGGAGATCGCGGTGAAGGTGCGCGAGGTCTGCGAGCGCTGGGACCTGCCCTACACCACCGGGCCGTTCCCGAAGCAGTTCTGGCAGTCGACGCGGTCCATCTGGAAGCTGTCGCTCCCGGTGGCCGGCGAGCTCAAGCGCTTCGTCGACCGCCTGACCGGCCGCGAGAAGACCGTGGCCCCCGCCGACGTCCCGGCCCCCCGCACCGAGACCCCGGCCGAGGCCCGGGTCGCGGAGCCGGTGGCCGCCTGACGCTCTCCACGTGCGTGATCTTCTGAGCTATAGCTCAGAAGATCACGCACGTGTGTCAGGAGGCGGACGGGTCGACGACGAGGAAGTCGTCGGCCAGGGGCCGACCGTCGAGGTGGGCCTCGAGCATCTCGCGCACACCCTCGGCGATCTTGTCCTGCGCCTCGAGCGTCATGCCCGAACAGTGGATCGTCATGGCCTCGCGACCCTCGGGCAGCGAGCGCCACGGGTGGTCGGCCGGGGCGGGCTGGGGGTACCAGGTGTCCCCCGCGTAGCCCGCGAGGTGCCCGGACTCCAGGGCCTCCACCAGCGCGTCGCGGTCGACGATCGCGCCGCGGGCGGTGTTCACCAACCAGGCACCCGGCTTCATCGCCTTCAGCCGCTCCGGGCCGAACAGCGCCTGGCTGCCCTCCATCAGCGGCAGCGCCAGGCAGATGACGTCCGACTCGGCGACCAGCGTGTCGAGCCGCGCGTAGCGCACGCCCAGCGAGGCCTCCTCGCCGGCGGAGCGGCGGTGGTTGGCGTAGTAGAGCATCCGCACGTCGAAGCCCTTGAGCCGCAGCGCGGTGCGCGCGCCGATCGCCCCGAGCCCGACGATGCCGACGGTCTTGCCCTCGAGGTCGTGCGATCCGGCGGCGATCCGCGCGACGTCCCACCCCCCGTCACGGGCCTCGGTGTGGGCGGGGACGAAGTTGCGGACGAGCGCGAGGATCTGGAGCACGTTGTGCTCGGCGACGCTGACGACGTTGCTGCCGGTGACCTCGGCGACCGTGATCCCGTGCTGCTGCGCGGTCTCGGGGTCGGTGTGGTCCGAGCCGATCCCGGCCGTGATCACCAGCTTGAGGTTCGACGCCTTCGAGACCCGGTCCTCGTCGAGGTACACGGGCCAGAACGGCGTCGTGATGAGCACCTCGGCGTCGCTGAGCTCGGCGTCGAGGCCCTCGCCGGTGTCGGTGGTCGTGACGAGCTCGTGGCCGCGCTCGGCGAGGAAGTCGTGCAGGCCGAGCGCGTTGTCGGCGCTCGCGGGCACGTCGCCAGCGTCGGACGGCGGGTAGGACACGTAGACGACCTTCATGCGGGCGGCTACCCGACCCGCCGCGCCGCCGACACGGTGACGTGGTCTCAGCCGGGCAGCGTTTCGCCGCCGGTCGGCGCGAGCACCTCGCCGCTGTAGTACGACGAGAGCCGGTCGGACGCGAAGAACACGTACGACGGCGCGATCTCGTCGGGCGAGGCGGCGCGGCCGATCGGGGCCTGCGTCCCGAACGAGTCGACCTTGTCCTCGGGCATCGTCGCCGGGATGAGTGGTGTCCACACCGGCCCCGGTGCCACGCAGTTGACGCGGATGCCGCGCGGGAGCAGCTGCTGGGACAGCGACATGGTCAGCGCGTGCACCGCGCCCTTGGCCGCCGAGTAGTCCAGCAGCGACTTGTTGCCGCGCAGGCCGTTGACCGACCCGGTGTTGATGATCGCCGAGCCCTCGCCGAGGTGGGGCAGGGCGTCCTTGGTGATCCAGAAGAAGCTGGAGACGTTGACGGCGAAGGTGCGCTCCCACTGCTCGTCGGAGAGCTCGTCGGGGCCGCTCACCGGCGTCTGCACCGCCGCGTTGTTGACCACGATGTCCAGCCCGCCGAGCTCGTCGACGGTCTGCTGCACGAGACGCCGGCAGTGCTCGCGGTCGGCGATGTCCCCGGGGAGCAGGACGCAGCGCCGGCCCTTGGCCTCGACGAGGCCCCGGGTGTGGGCCGCGTCGTCACCCTCGGAGCCCTCGGAGAGGTAGCTGATCGCGACGTCGGCGCCCTCCGCGGCGAAGGCGACCGCCACGGCGCGCCCGATGCCCGAGTCGCCGCCGGTGATCAGCGCCCGGCGCCCGGCCAGCAGGTCGCGGCCGACGTAGCCGCGCATCTCGTCGTTCGGCTCGGGGTCCATCGCCCCGGTGCTGCCGGGGTAGGTCTGTTCCTGCGGGGGAGGCTGCTCGGAGGTCATGGCGCAGGGTGCGCGATGCGCAGGTGAGCAGAAACCAGTGCACCAGCACCGATTTCTGCTCACCTGCCGAAGGCACCTAGCGGAGAGACTGAATCTTGTCGAGGACCGTCTTGCGGTTCTTCGTCCGGCGCTCGTAGGCGTCGACCTTGCCGAGGTCGGTGTCGGAGAGCCCATCGAGCTTCGCGACGACGTCGGCGGCGTTGAGGTCGTCGTAGCCCTGGATCGGCAGGTCGTCCTCCACCGAGACCGCGCCCTTGGCCTCGCCCTCGGCCGTGGCCACGCCGGGCACGCGGCGCGCCTGGTCGGCGGCGGCGCCGGCCGCCCCGCCCACGCGCGAGCCCAGGCGCTGCAGCAGCGCCGGGAAGGCCTCGGCGAGCTCGCGGGTGAACTGCGCCTGGGCGCGGGCGAACGCCTGCACCCACTCGGCGGTGCGGTTGCCGGCGGCCTCCTCGGCCTCGGCGACGTTCTCCAGCAGCTCCTTGTAGGCGCGCAGCGACTCCTCGCCGCCCTGGCGGGCCCGGCTGACGATCTGCTCGTTCAGGCTCCGGACCTGCTCGACCACCTGCTCGACCCTCGGGTTGCCCGCCATCTGCTCCTCCTCGATCGGTGCTGCACTGCACTCCGGGTGCTCGTCCTTTCCCGGACGATCGGGCCTCCAAACAGGTGAAGACCGTCTGCTCCGGATGGTTGTGCGCCACCGACGTCGTTCCACTTGTGTGACGCCTGTCGCAACGGCACCTACGATGGTGACCGCAGCAACACCGAGCGATACGAGGTCGACACCATGCGCAAGCCCCGGCACGTCCGACTCACCGAGCCCCTGGTCCGCGAGAACGGCGAGCTGCGGCCGGCCACGTGGGACGAGGCGCTCGCCCGCGCCGCGGCCGGGCTGCGCGGCGTCCCCGCCGACGCGTTCGGGATGTTCAGCTGCTCGAAGGCCACCAACGAGATGAACTACGCCGCGGAGAAGTTCTCGCGGGTGGTGATGGGCAGCAACAACGTCGACAGCTGCAACCGCACTTGACACGCTCCCAGCGTCGTCGGTCTGACGACGGTGTTCGGTGCCGGCGGCGGCACCTCCGCCTACGTGGAGGCGGAGCACGCCGACCTGCTCGTGCTGTGGGGCTCCAACGCGCGCGAAACGCACCCGATCTTCTTCCACCACGTGCTGCAGGGCCTGCGCAACGGCGCCCGGATGTACTCGGTCGACCCGCGGCACACCTCCACGGCGCGCTGGGCCGACGCCTGGCTCGGGCTCGACGTGGGCACCGACATCGCGCTGGCCAACGCCGTCGGCCGCGAGATCATCCACGCGGGCCTGGTCAACCGGGCGTTCGTCGACCGCGCCACCTCCGGCTTCGACGAGTACGCCGCCACCGTGGAGCCCTACACGCTCGAGCGCGCCGAGGACATCACCGGCGTGCCCGCCGCGACGATCCGCAAGCTCGCGCACGCCTACGCCCGCGCCGACCGCGCGCAGATCTGCTGGACGCTCGGCATCACCGAGCACCACAACGCCGCCGACTACGTGTTCGCGCTGATCAACCTGGCGCTGCTCACCGGGCACGTCGGCCGCTACGGCTCCGGCCTCGTGCCGCTGCGCGGGCAGAACAACGTCCAGGGCGGCGGCGACATGGGCGCCATCCCGGCCAAGTTGCCCGGCGGCTACGACGTCGGTGACGAGCAGGCCCGCGCGCGCTACGCGCAGGTGTGGGGCACCGACGACTACCCGCGCGAGCCCGGCATGCACCTCTCGCAGATGTTCGAGGCGATGGAGCGCGGCGAGCTCAAGGCCCTGTACTGCATCGGCGAGAACCCGGCCGAGTCCGAGGCCAACGCCACCCACGCGCGGCACCTGCTCGGCAGCCTGGACACGCTGATCGTCCAGGACATCTTCCGCACGGCCACCGCGGAGCTCGCCGACGTCGTGTTCCCCGCGACGGCCGACTGGTGCGAGTACGAGGGCACGGTCACCAACTCCGAGCGGCGCGTCCAGCGCGTCCGCAAGGCGATCGAGCCGCCGGGCCAGGCGCGCCCGGACACGCTCATCATCAGCGCGCTGGCGAACGAGATGGGCCACGACTGGGGCCAGCCCACCGCCGAGCAGGTGTGGGACGAGCTGCGCTCGGTGTCGCTCAACTGGCACGCCGGCATGAGCTACGCCCGCCTCGACGCGCTCGGCGGGCTGCAGTGGCCGTGCCCGGCGGAGGACCATCCCGGCACGCCGCTGATGCACGCGCGGCTGTGGTCCGACGACCCCGACGAGCGGGGGCGGCTCGCGCCGTTCACGCCCGTGGAGCACGTCGCGCCCGTCGACGCGCTCGACGAGGACTACCCGATCCGCCTCACCACGGTCCGGCTGCTCGACGCCTACAACTCCGGCGTGCAGACCGGGGGCTACTCGTCCCCGCTGCGCGTGCGCGAGTCGCTGCGCATCGACGCCGCGGACGCCGACCGCCTCGGCATCGCCGACGGCGAGCGGGTGCGCGTGGTGTCGCGCCGCGGGGCGGTGGAGGCGCCGGTGGGGATCGATCCCTCGCTGCGGCCGGGCCTCGCGTCGTTCACCCCGCACTTCACCGAGGAGGTCGACGTCAACGTGCTGACCAACGACGCCTGGGACCCCAAGTCGGGGACCTCGGAGTTCAAGGCGACCGCGATCCGGGTCGAGAAGCTCGCGGCCGAGGTCCAGAGCCGCCCGATGCCGGTGGCGGGGGCCTGACGCGTGGACCTGCACCTCTCCGGCGCGCAGCCCACCGACCTCGAGCGCGAGACGATCGACGCGGCGTTCGCCCGCGCCGTCCCGTCCCCGCTGTCGACCAACGGCGACCGGCCGATGCGCTCGCACCACGCCGGCCACGACGCCCGGGCCCGGCGGCACCTGCTGCTGCCGGTGCTGCACGCCGTGTCCGACGCGGTCGGCTGGATCTCCCCCGGCGCGCTGGACCACATCGCGGTCACGCTCTCCGTGCCGCCCGCAGAGATCTACGGCGTGGCGTCGTTCTACGCGATGTTCGCCGTCGAGCCCCGGCCGCCGCGGGTGGTGCACGTCTGCGACGACGTCGCCTGCGGGCCGTTCGGCGGCGAGGAGATCGCCGCGCGGCTCACCGAGGAGCTGGGCGAGGAAGGGGAAGGGCAGGAGGCCTGCTGGGTGCGCAGCCCCTGCCTCGGACTGTGCGAGCGCGCCCCCGCGGTGCTCCACCAGCGCGTCGCCGAGCCCGACCTCAGCCAGGCCCCGGCCCGCCCCGACGACGTGGTCGCGGCGACGCGGTCCCACGACCCGGCGCTGGCCGACGACGCCGACGCGGCGTTCGCCGACACCCGCGTCAGCGCGCCGCAGACCGGGCCCGGCGCGACCCTGCCCGGCGGCGCTCCGCTGCGCCTCATGCGCCGCATCGGCGTCGTCGACCCCACGAGCCTCGACGACTACCGCGCCCACGGCGGGTACGCCGCGCTGCGCCGCGCGGTGGACCTCGGTCCGACGCGTGTGATCACCGAGCTCGAGGACTCCTCGCTGACCGGCCGCGGCGGTGCCGCCTTCCCCACGGGCGTGAAGTGGAAGGGCGTCGCCGGCGCCCCCGAGCGCCCGCACTACCTGGTGTGCAACGCCGACGAGTCCGAGCCGGGCACGTTCAAGGACCGCGTGCTCATGGAGGGCGACCCGTTCGCGCTCATCGAGTCGATGACCATCGCCGGGTACGTCACCGGCGCCGAGGTGGGCTACCTCTACCTGCGCGGCGAGTACCCGCTGGTCACCCGCCGGCTGGAGAACGCGATCGCGGCCGCCCGCGCCCGGGGCTTCCTCGGCGCCGACGTCATGGGCGAGGGCTTCACGTTCGACGTCGAGCTGCGCCGCGGCGCCGGGGCCTACATCTGCGGCGAGGAGACCGCGATGCTGGAGTCCATCGAGGGCTTCCGCGGCGAGCCCCGCAACAAGCCGCCGTTCCCCAGCGTGGCCGGGCTGTTCGGCAAGCCGACCGCGATCAACAACGTCGAGACGCTCTACAACGTGCTCGGCGTCCTCGACGTCGGCGGGCAGGCGTTCGCGGAGGTCGGCGGCGGGCGCTCCACCGGCACCAAACTCTTCTGCGTCTCCGGCGCCGTCGGCACGCCCGGGGTGTACGAGGTCGAGTTCGGGGCGACGCTGCGCGACCTGCTCGACCTCGCCGGCGGCCTCCGGGGCGACCTGCGCACCGTGCTGCTCGGCGGGGCGGCGGGCGGGTTCGTCATGCCCGCGGACCTCGACGTCGTGCTCACCCTGGAGGGCGCGCGGGACATCGGGGCGACGCTGGGCTCCGGCGTCGTGCTCGTGTTCGACGACCACGCCGACCTCACCGGCACCCTGCGGCGCATCGCGGCGTTCTTCCGCGACGAGTCGTGCGGGCAGTGCGTGCCCTGCCGCGTCGGCACGGTGCGCCAGGAGGAGGCGCTGGCGCGGCTCGAGCGCGACGCGCCGATCGGCTCGCGCGCGACCGAGCTCGCGCTGCTCGACGACCTGGCGCGCGTGATGCGCGACGCCTCGATCTGCGGCCTCGGCCAAACCGCGCCCGCCGCGGTGACCTCGGCCCTGGAGCTCGGCCTGCTCGACCGGCCGCGCTCCCCCAACGGCCAGCACGACAGCGGAAGGGTGCCCACGGCATGACGGAGACCCGGCGCTCGGAGACCCCGGCGGACCCTGTCTCGGGCAAGGGGCCGGCCGGCGACGGCGGCGGCTCGGCGGGTCCGCCCGACGGCCAGCCGCTCGACGGCGCCAGCGAGGCCGCCGAGGGGGCCGCGGTCCCCGGCGCCGGGACGTCCGGGCCCCCGCCCGGCGAGCGCACCGACGGCGACACCCACCCGGCCACGCCCGTCGGGCCCACCGTGATCGACCCGGTGGCCCCCGCGCGGGGCCCCGAGGAGCGCCTGAGCACCGGGGCGGTGATGCTCGGGACGATCCGCCGCCGGGTCTCGCTGAGCCTCGACGGCCGCGAGGTCCGGGTGCCCGAGGGCGCCACGATCCTCGACGCGCTGCACGACGAGGGCACGCCCGCGCAGGCGGACACCCCGACCATCTGCTGGGCGCCGAACATGGACCCGATCAACGCGTGCCGGGTGTGCGTGGTCGAGGTCGAGGGCTCCCGGACGCTCGTCCCGTCGTGCGCGCGGAAGTGCGAGGACGGGATGGAGGTCAAGACCGACACCGAGAAGGTCCGCCACAGCCGGCGGATGGTACTGGAGCTGCTCGGCTCCTCGGTGGCCATGGACCGGGCGAGCAGCGACGTGCAGCGCTGGATGACCGACTACGGCGTCGACACGGCGCGCTACGGGCCCCCCGCGGCGCCGGCCGCGGCGGGCGAGCGCGACCGTCGCCACCCGGGCCACCACCACGCCCCCGACGGGGCCACGGCGGCCACCGTGCACCAGCCGGTCAAGGTCGACAACGACCTCTACGTGCGCGACTACTCGCGCTGCGTCCTCTGCTACAAGTGCGTCAACGCCTGTGGCAGCGACGCGCAGTTCACGTTCGCGATCACCGCGGCCGGGCGTGGGTTCGACGCCCGCATCGCCACCGAGTACGACGTCACGCTGCCGGACTCGGCGTGCGTCTACTGCGGCAACTGCATCGGCGTGTGCCCCACGGGCGCGCTGATCTCCCGCAGCGAGTACGAGCTGCGCGAGGCCGGCGAGTGGCACCCCGAGGAGGAGACGGTGACCACCACGATCTGCTCGTTCTGCGGGGTCGGCTGCAACCTCGAGCTGCACGTCCAGGAGAACCAGATCGTCAACGTCACGAGCCCCGCCGACCACTCGGTGACCCACGGGCACCTGTGCATCAAGGGCCGGTTCGGCTTCCAGCACGTCCAGAACCTGTGAGCCACGCGGCGGCGATCGCGTGGCCGTCCGGCCGAACCCCCGCGGCCGTCGGACGCCACTGCGGGCGCGGCGCTTCTCCTCCGGCCGTCACCCCTGGTTGGGTCCGGGGACGCCGTGTGTCCACCGACCGCGACGACGACGACGACGAAGGAGGCGTGCCGTGGCGAAGACATCGCAGGGCGGCGACCGGACCGACCAGGTCCTGGAGGGCCTGCACCAGCTCGTCGAGGCCGGCCGGGTGGAGGACGTCGAGGCCGTGCTCACCACGCTGATCGAGAGCGAGCCCGCGTCCGACCCCACCGTCGAGGACCGCGAGACGCGCTCGTACGCGGAGGGCATGCGCGACGGGATCGCGCTGGCCCGGGCCGCGACCGGCTCGGACGACGGCTGAGCAGCACCGTCGTCTGCGCGGTCCACCACAGGGCCGCGACCACCACACGAGGAGCAATCAGATGACCGCGGCCGTGGCCGACGACCGTCCCGCCGCACCGCCTCTCGCGGAAGCCGCTCCGGGCAGCGCAGCGACGAGCCCCGCGCCGCCGTCGGCCGGGGACCGTCTGCGGGCGGTGGCGGTGGCGATGGTCGACCGCCTGGCCGCGGCGGCCACCGCGAAGGTGGAGGAGGTGTCCGACCGGCTCGGTGACATGGCCGCGGACGCCGCGAAGGGCGCGCTCGGCGGCGCGGGTGCGGGCAAGGGCGTCTTCGCCAACGCCGCGCTGCAGGGCGGGCTGGCGAAGCTGCAGGGGAAGAACCCCGTGTGGGCCGCGATCAAGGGCGGGGTGTCGGCGATGGGCCCGGGCACCAAGGTGCTGGTGGGCCTCCTGCTAATCCTGCTCGCGGTGCTCTCGCCGGTGGCGCTGATCGTGCTGGCGCTGGTGCTGCTGGTCGCGGCGATCGCGGGCGCGTTCAGCGGCTGACCCCGGAGACCTCAGGTCCCGTCGGCCGAGCCTGCCGAGGCGCCCGCCCGCGCGGGCTCCCCGGTCGGCTCCGGCGACCCGCCGAGGGCGCCGCCGAGGTCGGTGGACTCGCCGGCCTGGTCGTGCGCGTGCTGGTCCGGGCGCGGCGGCGGGCGCAGGCCCTCGTAGATCGCGGGTTGGACGTCCCAGGTGTTCCAGTAGGACACACCCGGCAGGTCGGTGTAGTGCACGGTGACCTGGAAGTCCTCGCCCTCCAGGCCGTTCTTGCGCAGGAACGTCAGCTGGTCGTCGAGGTGGTCCCACCAGCACGTGATGCGCGCCCCGGGCGACAGCGACGTCAGCCCGATGGAGAACACCGGCAGCCCGGAGATCACCACGCCGTCGGAGCTCTCGATCGGCCGGGAGAACGCGAAGCTGATGTTCTTCGCCGGGCCCTGCCCGACGTTCTCGACCGCGAGGCTGAGCGCGCGCGTCCCGTGGTCGTACTCGTCGTGGACGGCGACGACGGGCCGCCCGCCGGCGAGGAACTCCTGCCGGACCTCGCGCACCGACTCGCGCGCGGCGCGCAGCTGGAACCAGATCACGACGATGAACGCCGCGTAGAGGATCGGCGAGAGCGTCTGGGCGACGGTCGAGACCACGTCGAGCACCTGCACGTGCCACCTCCTGCGGGGACGCGTCCCGCGGACGCGAAACGGCCGGGTCCCCATTCGGGGACTCGGCCGAATCGTCGTGCCGTGTCGGCTCAGCGGATGCCGACGACCTCCTGCGCGAGCGCGGCGTGGCGCGTCTGGGCGGCGGAGATGATGCCGGTCCGGTTCTTGTTGGCCTCTTCGTAGACGATGACCTTGTTGAGGTCCTCGACGTCGTCGAGCTGCTTGATCTTCGCGACGGCGTCGTTGACCCCGAGCTCGTCGTACCGGGCGATCGGCAGCTCCGAGGAGTGCAGGGCACCGAGACGGGCGCGGGCCTCGTGCAGGGCCGCGGCCGTGCCCGTGGCACCCTCGCGCCGGCTGACGCGCTCGGCGCGGTCGAGGGCGGCGTCGCGACCGGTGGTCACGACCTCGCGGGCGTCCTCACCGAGGCGTGCGGCGCGCGTGGCGGTGTCGGTGACCGCGGCGCGGACCTGGTCGCCGGTCTCGGCGACCGCGGCGCGCACCTGGTCGCCGCCCTGCTGGGCGCGGGCGGCCCAGCGGCTGATCTGCTCGCGGGCGAAGTTCACGGGCAGCCGCACGGCGCGGGTGGCGCCGCCGACGACCATCTGCACCGGGGTCGGCTTGAGGGCCGGCGGGCCGCCGAGCGCGTGCTCCGCGAGCACGGTGGTCAGCCACTCGATGGTGGCCGCGTGGGCCTCCTCGAGGCGGTCGGCCAGACGGCGGGTCTCGGCGTCCTTCGTGGTCTCGGCGAGGGCGCGCAGGTAGACGGCGCGGTCGCGCAGCTGGTGTTCGAGGGTGAGGTCGCCGAGCAGCGCCTCGTCCACGGGCCCGGCCTGCTCGACGGTGGCCTTGACGACGGCGCCGACGCGCCCGACCAGCGGGGACACGATGTCGGCGACGCCACCGAGGCGCTGCAGCTCGCGGGTGATCTCCGCGGTGCGGCGCTCGGCGTTCTGCGCGTTCTCGGTCAGCTCGCGGCGGACGGCGTCCGTGCGGGCCTGGGAGACGCGGATACGGGCGACCTGGACCTCGGTCTGGGTCAGCTGCAGCATCGAACGCAGCTGGGCGATGACGTGGGCCTGGGTGCTCACACTTCTCCTTCGTATCTACTTCGGTTGCGTGCGTGTGCTCGGCCTCTCGGCCGCTCGTATCTTGGTTACCCACGGGTCACCGGACCGTATGCGTCGCTGTGACGCGTGTGATCCGTGCCGGGCGATCGGGAATACCGAGCCATGTCCCAGCCGAAGAACCGCCACGCGGAACCACCGAACCCCGACGAGAACGACACGCCGTCCCAGCACGACGGCCAGGGTCGTGGTTCGGGCCCCTACGCCCCGCCCGGCCGCGACGACCAGGGCAACCCGATCCCGTCGGTGCCCCACGAGGGGCTGCTGGGCCGGATCGGGTCCTCGATCATCGCCGGCGAGGCGGTGGTGCTCGCCGTCGTCGGCGCCGCCGGCCTCGTGATGACGTGGGGCGCGGGCCTCACCGAGCAGACGCCGGACAGCTTCCTGGCCCTGCGTCTGAACCCGCTGCACAGCATCCTGCTGCTGGTCACCGCCGTGCTGGGTGCCGTCAGCCTGCGCAAGAGGACCTGGCTGCGGATCTTCGCCGGCGGCCAGGCCCTCGTCTACCTGCTGCTGTTCGCCTTCGGGGCCGCGTACAGCCTCAACACCGGCTCCGCGACGTTCCTGGCGCTCAACACCCCGGACCACGTCCTGCACGGGGTCCTCGCGCTGCTCGGGTTCATCGTCGTCATGATCTCCAGCGCCCGCATCATCGAGCCGCCGCCCGGGTCGCTGCCCTACCCGGGCTCGCTCCCCCAGACCGGCGAGGAGCCCCCGCAGGGGCCCACGCCGGACTCCCCCGAGCCGAGCCGCGACTCCGACGTCAACAAGGGCCGGACCGAGCCGCACCCCGAGGACCGCGAGGACCGCGGCATCCGCGGCTGACCCGTGGCTCAGGCCAGCGGGCGGCGGCCGTGGTGCACGAAGCGGTCCTTGAAGAGCACCACGGCCCCGCCCAGCACCACGACCAGTCCCATGTCGGCGGCCGTGCGCTTGAGCCCGCCGAGGGCGAGCGTCCAGTCGCCCGAGACCACGCCGATGCCGAACAGGGCCGCGGCCGGCACGAGCGCCAGCGCGATGAGGGCGCCGGCGAGGACGGCCTCGCGGAACGAGGTGATGATGATCAGCCCGGCCAGCGCCCCGCCCGCGCCGACGAGCCAGTCGGCCGCGGTGGGGTCGACCACCATGTGCACGCCCTCGCTGGAGGCCAGCACGCCGGGCTTGGCGAGGCCGAGCGCGCGCAGCACGAGGAACGCGACGGCGCCGGTCGCGGCGAGGATGAGGTAGCCCACGAGCATCGAGGTCAGCGCGCGCCCGGTGCGCTCGAGGTTGCCGCGCAGCAGGGCCACGCCGAACTTCGCCACCGGCTCGAACGCCGGCGCGATGATGGCCGAGGCGGCCAGCGCCAGCGCCTGCGGCACGGGCGGCGAGAGCAGGCCGGCGACCGCGATCGCGCCGCCGAGGCCCATGAGCATCAGGTAGTTGATGCTCATGCGCCCGTGGTGGCGCAGGGTGCGCTCGAACTCCTCCCACGGCGACTCGTCGGCGTCCTTCTCGATCGCGTCCTGGGCGCCGGTGGCGATGACGCTCTCCGTGCGCACGGTGGCGACGGTGATCGGGCCGTGCTCCCGGGCGCGCTCGACGGTGCTCAGCACCGAGTCGATCGAGCGGTTGAGCACGTGCAGCGACAGCACGTCGCCGGCGGGCTTCACCGACCCGCCGCGCTGCAGGGTCACGGCGAGCACGCCCTCGTGCTTCTCCAGATCCGGGAGCACCTCGTCGGTGGCGTCGGCCGGGATCGTCACGTCGATCTGGTGGTGCACGGGGGACTCCTCAGCTCCTCGGGCGGGTGGGCCGGACGGCGCGCACGACGACCAGCTCCTCGGTGGTCTGGTCCTCGGCGACGAGTCCGCGCTCGCGCAGCATCGCGGCGCGGGCGGTGAGCACGGGACCGAACGGGTGCTCGTGGCGCGCCACGACCTCGGCGTCCATGCCCTGCTCGCGCAGCCGCGCGATGGTCACCGCGGGGTCGTTGAACGCGGAGTGCACCACGAGGAGCCGTCCGCCCGGCCGGAGCACCCGCGGCGCCTCGGCGCACACGCGGTCGAGCACGAGGCGCCCGTCGCGGCCGCCGTCGAAGGCGCGCGCGAGGCCGTGCTCGGGCAGGTCGTCGGTCGCGGTCGGGACGTAGGGCGGGTTGGACACGACGACGTCGAAGCGCTCGCCGGCCACCGGGGCCGTGAGGTCGCCGCGCCGCGTCCGCACGCGCCGCCCGTGCCGCGCGGCGTTGATCCGCGTCGAGAGCAGGGCGCGCCGGGAGAGGTCGACCGCGGTGACGTCGGTGTTCGCCACGCCCGCCGCCACGACCGACAGCGCACCCGCGCCGGCGCCGAGCTCGAGCACGCGGCAGGGCCGGTCGGCGCCGCAGCCGTGGTCGGTGAGCTCGTCGCGCAGGACGTCGGCGAGCAGCCAGGTGTCGCGCTGCACGGGGTAGACGCCCGGGACCCGGAACACCCGGTGGTGGGGGCGGACACCGGGCGCCGGTGTGTGGCGGGGATCCGGGGCGACGGTCGTCATGGGCTCCTCGGCTCTGCTGGGGGCGAGTCGGGTCGCCGGGGTGCCGGGCTGGCACCGATCGGTCCGCGCGAACGGCAGAGGCGTCGTCGACCCGGCGAAGGCGTTACCCGGACAGAGCGGACCATCCATCCCCCGCGGCGCCGATCAGGGGCGTCGCACATCTCACGTCGTCCGGGGGTCTCGGACGGCGGTCCTTCCGGGTACGCCCGCAGCTCGTCACACACCCGAGGAGCGACTCCCGTGCCCGTCCTGCCCCGCCCCCGCGGCCCGGTCTCGGCCGCCGTGCTCGACGTCCTCGCCGGCCGCGCCGCGGCCGCGGACCTCGCCGGCGTCGTCCCGGACCTCTCCGGGGTCGAGCCCCTCGGCGACGACCTCCAGCTGGCCCTCTACGCCTGCTACGAGTTGCACTACCGCTCGTTCGACGATGTCGCCGACGACCTCGAGTGGGACCCCGACCTGCTCGCCCTGCGCGCACGCCTCGAGGCACCGTTCCTCGAGGCCGTGCGCGCCCGGGTGGACGGCGGCGACGACGTCGAGGCCGCCGTCGAGGCCCTGCTCGTGGAGCCGACCGAGGGCTCGGGCCCGTCGTGGCACCTCGCCGCCGACGGCGAGCGCTGGCAGCTCGACGAGTACGTGGCCCTGCGCTCGCTCTACCACCTCAAGGAGGCCGACCCGCAGGCGTGGGTCATCCCGCGCCTCGACGGCGTCGCGGGCCGCGCGAAGGCCTCGCTGATGACCGTCGAGCACGACGAGTACGGCGCCGGGCGGCCCGAGCGTGTCCACGCGCGCATCTACGCCGAGATGATGGCGGGCCTCGGGCTCGACACCACCTACGGCGCCTACCTCGACGTCGCGCCCGCGCCCGTCCTCGCGACCGTCAACATCATGTCGCTGTTCGGGCTGCACCGGCGGTGGCGCGGCGCCTCGGTGGGCCAGTTCGCGCTCATCGAGATCACCTCGCCGCCCGGGGCCGCGCGCCTCGTGACCGCGATCGAGCGCCTCGGCCTGCCCGAGCGGGTCACCGAGTTCTACGCCGAGCACGTCGAGGCCGACGCGGTGCACGAGCAGCTCGTGCGCAAGGACCTGCTGGCGAGCCTGCTCGAGCGCGAGCCGGAGCTGGCCGCCGACGTCGTCCTCGGCCTGCAGGCGTCGACGGTGCTCGAGGACGCGCTGGCGGACTATGTCGTGGACTGCTGGTCGGCGGGCACGTCGGCGCTGGTGGCGGTGCCGGAGCGCTCGGCCGCCTGAGCGGTCGCAGTCCCCGTGGCCCCCGAGCGGCGCTCCTTGCGCCGGTGGCTGGTGTCGCAGAAGGGGTAGCGCTTGGTGCGCCGGCACGCGCACAGCGCCACCACCGGGCGCTCGCTGGTCACCCGCGTCCCGTCGGGCAGTTCCAGCTCCACCGGGCCCTCCACCAGCACCGGCCCGCCCTCGGTCAGCGTGACGCGGGTGGGTCGGGCTGCTGCCATGGCGGGCCTCCGGGAGTGCGCGGCGGGACGTGCCCGGCTACCCCGCCGGGAGCTCACGGCACACCGCACCGCACGGCGTCACACCCCAACGTCGTCCACCACGGTCCGGATCCAGCGGGCGACGTCCTCGGGGTGGGTCAGCGGCAGCATGTGCGCCCCGGCGGGCAGGGTGACGATCTCGACGTCGGGCCGGGTGCGGGCGAGCTCGCCCAGCCAGACCGCCGGGGCGAGGCGGTCGTGCGGCCCGCGCAGCACCAGGACCGGCACCGACGAGCCCGCGAGTGCGGCGCGCAGGTCGTGGTGGCGGGCCCGGCGCATCGTCGCGAGGAAGCCCGAGAGCCGGGTCGCCAGGTACTCGCGCACGATCTCCGGGACGCGCCGCGGGTCCTCGCGCGCCGCCGTGAGCACCCAGCGCCCGACCAGGCGCGGCCAGCGCACCGCCCGCGGGTCGGTGGTCGGGCCGACGAGGACGAGGCCGCGGACCAGCGCCGGGTGGCGGCGCGCGGTCTCGGCGACCATCTGGCAGCTCGCCGAGTGCCCGACCAGGACGACGGGCCCGCCGGCGACGAGGCCGAGCTCCTCGAGGCGCCGGGCGAGGCGGTCGCCCTCGGCGACGGGGTCGAGGGGCGCGCCGCGTCCCGGGAGCCCGGCCGCGGGCAGGGCGACCGCGGCCAGGGGCACGGGGGTGGGGCGAGGGTCACCGAGCCGGGCGGCGACCCCCCGCCAACCGTCCACGGTGAGCCCCAGCCCGGGCACCGCGACCGCGGTCGGGACGCCGGACGCGGGGAGGAGATCGGGAGCGCGGGGGGAGGGCACACGCCCCTGTACCCCGGGCCGCTCTCTCGGCCCGACCGTCGCACCACCGGCGTCGCCGGCAGCTCGGCGTCCCTCAGGGGTCCTCCCGGCGGGCCCCGCCCGCGGGGTGCACCGTGCGCGCCACGGGCTCGGGATGGCCGTCGGCGGCGGCGCGCCGGGCGACGGCCCCGGTGATCTCCCCGACGGCGTCGCCCGGGGCGAGCACGAGCACGCTGCCGCCGAAGCCGCCGCCGACCAGCCGGGCGCCGAGCGCGCCGTGCGCCAGCGCCGTCTCCACCACCGCGTCGAGCGCGGGCACCGAGACCTCGAAGTCGTCGCGCAGGGAGGCGTGCGACGCGGTGAGCTCGGGGCCGACGGCCGCGGGGTCGCCGGCGCGCAGCAGCGCGACCACCCGGTGCACGCGGCCCTCCTCGGTGACGACGTGGCGGGCGCGCTGCCGCAGCGTCCCGTCCAGGCGGGCCAGCATCTCCGGCGTCGCGTCGCGCAGGGCGCTGACGCCGAGCGCCTCGGCCGCCGCGACGCACGCCGCGCGGCGGTCGGCGTAGCCGCCGTCGGCGAGGTCGTGGCGCACCCCCGTGTCCACCACCAGCGTCTCCAGTCCCGCCGCCTCCAGCCCGAGCGCGACGTCCTCGGAGTGCAGGGTGCGGCAGTCCAGCAGCAGCGCCCCGCCCTCGCGGCACAGCAGCGACGCCGCCTGGTCCATGATCCCGACCGGCGCCCCGACCACGTCGTTCTCCGCGCGCCGCCCGGCCCGGGCGAGGGTGTGGCGGTCGAGCGCGGCGTCGGAGATCTCGCTGACCGCCAGCGCCACCGCGCACTCCAGCGCCGCCGACGACGAGAGCCCCGCGCCGAGCGGGACGTCGCCGGCCACGACGAGGTCCCAGCCCGCGCCGGGCAGCCCCGCCTCGCGCAGGGCCCACAGCGTGCCCAGCGCGTACGCCGACCAGCCCCGGGCCGTCGCCAGCGCGTCCAGCGTCGTCGTGACGGTGTCGCCGGGCTGCTGCGCCGAGCGCACGGTGACGACGTCGTCGGTGCGCCGGCCCGCGGCGACCCGGCAGCGGCGGTCGATCGCGAAGGGCAGCACGTGGCCCTCGTTGTGGTCGGTGTGCTCGCCGATGAGGTTGACCCGGCCCGGCGCCGAGAACACGCCCTCGGGCTCGCGGCCGACGGCGTCGCGGAAGGTCTGGCCCACGGCGGCCGCGCTCTCCGGGCTCACGCCGGCTCGAGGAACTCGAGCCGGTTGCCGAACGGGTCGTGGGCGTAGAACCGGCGGAAGCCCGGGAAGTCGCGGTCCCACGTGACGTCCTGCCCGGTGGCGGCGACGCGGCGAGCGACCTCGTCGAGGTCGTCGACGACGATCCCGGGGTGGGCCTTGCGCGCCGGCCGGAACCCGTCCTCCACGCCGAGGTGGACCTCCAGGCCGCCGCCGCGGAACCACGCGCCGCCCCGGGCCGCGAGCACCGGCGGCTTGTCGATCTCGGCCATGCCGAGCACGCCGACGAAGAACGCCCGCGCCGTCTCCTCCTCCCCCGCGGGCATGGCGAGCTGCACGTGGTGGAGGCCGATGAACACGGGGGTCAGTGTGCGCCCGTCACTCGCCGTCGGTGAGGTGGTGCAGCGAGGTGGCGAAGGCGTCGGCGGCCCGGACGCGGGCGGTCAGGGAGCGCGTGCCGGTGTCGGTGAGCCGGTAGCGGCGGGGGTCGCGGGACGAGCGGCTCACGAGCCGGTTGCGCGCGAGGCGGTGCAGCGTGGGCACGACCCGCGACAGCGGCAGGTCCAGCGCGTCGCCCACCCGGCGGCGCAGCACGTCCGCGATCTCGTCGTGGCGCAGCGGCCCGTCGGCCAGCGCCGCGAGGACCATCGCGTCGACCTGGCCGCGGTCACGGATGCGGGCGCGCGAGCCGGTCGCGGCGCGGCGGGGTGCCGTGGTGGTCATGGAGCACAGGATGGCCCCGCCCGACCGGCTCCCAAACGGCGCCGTGGGGCCCAGCCGACCAGCGCAGACAGCCCAGACCGAGCCCTCAGCCGGTGGACGGCTCCGCGACCGCCAGCAGCGGCGTCCGGCCGGGGTGCCCGGCCCGCGCCAGCACCTCGCGGTAGAGATCGAGGTAGCCGCGGGCCATCACCGCGGGGGTGAAGCGGTGCCGGGCCGCGGCGCGGCAGGCGGCGCGGTCGAGGCCGCGCTCGGCGCGGCCGGCGAGCAGGGCGGCGAGGGCGTCCTCGTCGTCGGGGGCGACGAGCCGCCCGGTGCGGCCCTCGTCGAGCAGCTCGGGCAGGCAGCCGCGCGCGTAGCCCACGACGGGTGTGCCGAGGGCCAGCGACTCGACGATGCCCGTGCCGCCGGGCTCCTCCCAGCGCAGCGGGCAGAGCTGCGCTGCCGCGGTCGCGACGAGCCGGTCGCGCTCGGCGCCGCGCAGCGACCCGACCCACCGGGCGCGGTCGCCGTCGAGCAGCGGGGCGACCTCGTCGAGGAACCAGGCGACGTCCGGGTGCTCGCGCGCCCGCGGGTCGGAGGCCAGCGCGGCGTCGAGCGCGGCCGCGTCGTGGTGGGGTCCGACGGGGCCGGCGAGCACCACCCGCCGACCTGTGCGGTGCGCGAGCCGCGCGGCGACGTCCTGTCCCTTGGCCGGGGTGAGGCGGGCGAGGACGACGAGGTGGTCGCCGGGCTCCGCCGCCGGCGGTGCCGTGTCGGCCAGGGGCGTGGCCAGGTGCACGTGCCCGAGCGAGTGCCGGCGCAGGGCGGGCGGCGCCCCGGCGAGCTGCGCGGCGGACACACCGTTGACGAACACCCGGCCCCGCCCGTCGAAGCGGCCGTAGAGCTCGGGGTGCTTGGCGAGGTCCCAGTGCAGCGTGTGCAGCACCGGCACGCCGGCGTCGGCGTAGGACACGAGGCCCCACGCCTCGAGGTGGGAGTGCACGAGGTCGACGTCGTCGCGGCGCCGCAGCTCCTGCAGGACGCCGTCGACGTGGGCGGCGGCGACGCCCATGACGCGGTTGTAGGGCGCGGCGATCGCGGCGAAGCGGGGCTCGGGCAACGGTGTGACCTGCTCGTCGACCTCGAGCCGGCTCGCCCCGACCGTCGCCAGCACCACCCGCACCCCGAGCCGGCGCAACTCGGGGACGAGCGTGGCCAGCACGGCCTCGATGCCCCCGTAGCCCTCGGGCGGCACGGGCAGCCAGGGCCCGGCGTCGACGAGGACAGTGAGCGGGCGCGCGCCCATCAGGCCACCGGCCGCGAGCGGGCGAGCACCTCGCGCAGCGGGGGGCGCTCGTCGACGGCGACGTCGGTCTCGACGACCTCGCGGTCGAGGCCGCCGGGCCCCGGGGCCGACGGGCGCCGGAACTGCACGAGCGTCGTCGCCGGGGGGACGCCGATGAGCACGCCCTGGCGCGCGAGCCGCGCCGAGGCCGCGAGCTGGATCTGGGCGGACATGCGCCCGAGCGCCTGCAGGTCGTGGTGGCGGTGGACCCGCACGCCGAGGTCGACCTGGGCCATCGCGTCGAGGCCCACCCGGTCGAGGACGTCGACCAGCATCGCGAGCTCCACGCCGTAGCCGGTGGCGAACGGGATGGCCTCGAGCAGGTCGCGGCGGGCGGCGAACTCGCCGGCCAGCGGCTGCACGAACCCCGCCAGCCGCGGCCAGGCGAGGTTGAGCAGCGGGCGGGCGACGAGCTCGCTGACCCGGCCGCCGCCGTCGACGTCGACGGTGCCGTCGCCGATCAGCGGGCGGTGGTAGAAGCCCTTGACGAAGGCGACGTCCTGGTCCTCGAGCAGCGGGCCCAGCAGCCCGGAGACGAAGCCGGGCGTGACGTCGCGCAGGTCGGCGTCGATCGCCGCGACGACGTCGCCCGAGCTCGCGGCGACGCCCTTCCACAGCGCCTCCCCCTTGCCGTGCGCGGGCCGCATCTCGGCGAGCACCGCGTCCTGGTGCACGACGGTGGCGCCGGCGGCCGACGCGACCGCGGCCGTGGCGTCGCGGGAGCGGGAGTCGACGACGAGGACCTCGTCCACGAGACCGGCCCGCTCGACGAGCGCCTCACGCACCACGGTGACGATCCCGCCGATCGTGGCCGCCTCGTCCCGGGCCGGGAGCACGACGCTGATCCGCCGTCCGCGCTTCTGCTCAACCATCCGGCTGAGCAGCCAATCTTCCGTTCGGCTGGTGCGGTGCGAGAGCCAGCGGCGGACCTCGGGGAGCATGCCGCGTGGTGCCCGAATCGCCCGACCGGGTACCAGCGCGCTCGTGATCGATACCGAGGTCAGGGTGGGGATCGTGGGCGCGGGCGGGGTCGCGCGCCGGCACGCGGGAGCGCTGGCCGCGATGCCGGACGTGGCGCTGGTCGGCGTCACCGATCCGGACCGCGAGCGCGCCGCGGACCTCGCGGGCACGGCCGGCACCACCCCCGCCGACGACGTCGACGACCTCCTCGCGCGGGGTCTCGACGCCGCCTGGGTGTGCGTGCCGCCGTTCGCGCACGGCGCCGTGGAGGAGCGCCTCGCCGCGGCCGGGGTGGCGCTGTTCGTCGAGAAGCCCCTGGGGCTCGACGTCGCGACCGCCGAGCGGGTGCAGGCCGCCGTGCACGCGGCCGGGGTGGCCACGTCGGTGGGCCACCACTGGCGGTCGTCCACCGTGGTGGCCCGGGCGCGCGAGGTCCTCGCCGGCCGCACCGTCCGGCTGGTCACCGCGACGTGGCTGGACAAGGTCCCGCCGGTGGCCTGGTGGGCGCACCGGGGATCGTCGGGCGGGCAGGTCGTCGAGCAGGCCGTGCACGTCCTCGACCTCGCCCGGCTGCTGGGCGGGGAGGTCACCGCGGTCCACGCCGTGGCCGACGCCGCGGCGCCCGCGGGCGGCGACGTCGACTCGGCCACGGCCGGCACGCTGCGCTTCGCCGGCGGGGCGGTGGGCACGCTCGCCGCGACCTGCCGGCTCGCGTGGAAGCACCGCGCGGGCCTCGAGGTCTACGCCGACGACCTGGCGATGAGCGTCACCGAGGAGCAGCTGACCGTCCGGGACGGTGAGGGCACCTGGACCGTCGAGGTCGACCCCGCCGAGGCCCGCACCGCCGCCGACCGCGCGTTCGTCGACCTCCTGCGCGGCCGGGAGCCGTCGGGGCCGGGGGCGGTCGTCGACCACGCCGAGGGCCTGCGCACCCACCGCCTCGCGTGCGCGCTGGCCGACTCGGTGGCCTCGGGCGAGCCGGTGGCGCTCGGTGGGTGATCTCCTCGTCGTCGACGGGCCCGGGCGGGTGCGCTTCGTGCCCGACCCGCCGGACGGCCCGGTGCCCGACGGCGGCTTCGACGTCGACACCCGCTTCTCCGGGCTCTCCGCGGGCACCGACCTGAGCTGGGTCAAGGGCACCAACGCCATGCTCACCAGCGCCTGGGACCCGGACCTCGGGCTCTTCGACGACGCCCGGCCCGGCGCCGGCTACCCCGTGCGCAAGGTGGGCTACATGCAGGTCGGCGAGGTCGTGGCCGCGGGGCCGTCGTCGGGGCGCCGGGTGGGCGAGCTCGTGGCGATGACCTACGGCCACCGCACGGCCCACCGCGCCGACCCGGCCACCGAGCGCGTCGTGCCGCTGCCCCCGGACCTCGACCCGGTGCTCGGGATCTACGCCGCCCACATGGGCCCGATCTGCGCCAACGGCGTCCTGCACGCCGCCGCCGAGGAGGGCGCGGCCGACCTGGACGCCGGCGTGCGCGACCGCACCGTGGCCGTGATCGGCGCCGGCGTGGTGGGCCTGCTGACCGGCCTGTTCGCCGCCGAGCTGGGCGCCGCCTCGGTGACCGTCCTCGACCCGACCCCCGGCCGGCGCGCCGTCGCCGAGGCGCTGGGCCTCTCCGCGCGCGACCCGGACGACCCGGGAACCGTCGCCGACCTCAAGCGCGCCTGGCGCCAAGGACCCGGCGACCACGGCGCCGACGTCGTGTTCCAGTGCCGCGGGCGGGCGTCCGCGCTGGCCACGGCGCTGCGGCTGCTGCGTCCGCAGGCCACCGTGATCGACCTGGCGTTCTACGCCGACGGCGCGGAGGCGGTCCGGCTCGGCGAGGAGTTCCACCACAACGGGCTCGGGGTGCGGTGCGCCCAGATCGGGCGGGTGCCGCGGGCCCTGCGCGGGACCTGGGACCGCGACCGGCTCTCGGCCGCCACCCTCGACCTGCTGGCCGCGCGCGGCGACGACCTCGTCGCCCACGTCGTCACCGACCGCGTCCCGCTGGCCGACGCGCCGGCCCACCTCGTCGCCCTCGCCGACGGCCGGCGCCACGCGGGAATCCAGACCGTGTTCACCGCCTGATCGCCTACCCTCCCGGCCCGTGGAGACGCAGACGGGACGGGACGCCGTGCGGCAGGCGCTCGACGCGGCCGGGGCGCCGCGGGAGATCCGCTCCTTCGACACCCCGGTGCCCTCGGCCGCCGCGGCCGCCGAGCAGCTCGGCTGCCCGGTCGGCGCGATCGCCAACAGCCTGGTCTTCACCGCCGGCGACGGGGTGGTGCTCGTGCTCGCCTCGGGCGCGCACCGCGTCGACCCCCGCCGCGTCGCCGACCACCTCGGCGTGGCCAGGCGCCGGGTCAAGCGCGCCGACCCCGAGACGGTGCTGCGCGCGACCGGCCAGCGCGTCGGTGGGGTGGCGCCGGTGGGGCACCCGGCGCCGCTGCCGTGCGTCGTGGACGTCGCCCTGGCCGGCCACGACACCGTGTGGGCCGGCGCGGGCGACGAGCACGCGATGTTCCCGACCACCGCCGACGAGCTCGTCGCCCTCACGGGCGGGACACTGCTCGAGGTCGCCGACGACTGACGGAGGTTGGCCGTGGACGTCGCGCCACCGTCGCGGGAGGTCATCCGCGCCCTGCTCCACGAGCAGTTCCCGCACTGGGCGAGCGAGCCGCTCGACCCGCACCCGCTCGGTGCCGGCTCCGACCACGTGATGAACCGGCTGGGCGACGACCTCGTCCTGCGCTTCCCGGTGCGGCGCAGCGCCGCGGACCGGCTGGGGTTCGAGCGGATGTGGCTGCGACTCGTCGCCTCGGTGCTGCCGGTGCGGGTGCCGACACCGCTGGCTTACGGCAGTCCGGGCTACGGCTACCCGTACCCGTGGTCGGTGGGCCGCTTCCTGCCCGGTGCCGACGCCACGACGGCGACGATCACCGACCACCACGCGTTCGCCCGCGACCTCGCGGCGGCCGTCGCGGCGCTGCGGACCCTCCCGACGCGCGAGGACGTCGTCCCGGAGGCGCTGCGCTCGCCGCGCGGGCGGCCGCTGTCCGATCGGGACGACGAGGTGCGCGCCGCCCTCGCCGACCTGCGCGCCGACCCCGTCGCGGGGATCGACCTCGACGCCGCGACCCGCGTGTGGGAGGACGCCCTCGCCGCCCCGGAGCACGAAGGGCCGCCGGCCTGGCTGCACGGCGATCTCCTGCCCGGCAACCTGCTGGTCCTCGACGGGCGGCTCCACGCGGTCATCGACTTCGACCTCCTCGGCGTCGGGGACCCGGCCGCCGACCTCCTGCCCGCGTGGGCCGTGCTGCCGGCGTCCGCGCGGGCGACCTACCGCGACGCGCTCGCACCCGAGGAGGCGGCCTGGCGCCGGGGCCGCGGGGCGGCGGTGGCCTTCGGGCTCGTCGCCCTGCCGTACCACCGCACCCGCACGCCGGCCCTGGCCCGCGTCGCCCACCGGACGATCACCGAGGTGGTCGCGGGCGCCGGGTGATCAGTGGCCGTGGTACGCGTGCACGACGGCGTGCCCGCGGCCCCGCCCGATCATCCAGCGGTTGACCGGCGTGGTGACGACGAACGCCACGAGCAGGGCGATCGCCAGCGCACCCCAGAACAGGGGGCTCGTCAGGCCGGCGTCCATCGCGCCGGGGACGGCGACCACGACGGCGTTGTCGACGATCTCCATGACCGCGATCGACACCGTGTCGGCGGCCAGCGCGACGCGCACCGCCTGCCGGAGGCCGACGCCCGCGCGCAACACCCCGCGCATGGTCAGCGCGTAGCCGAAGACGAACGCGAGCGCGACGGCGAGCACGACCGTGGCGAGTGTGGACAGGCCCAGCGCGGTGCCGATGACCATGCCCAGGACCTCGCCGATCGCGCAGCCGGTGAGGCAGTGCAGCGTCGCCTGCGCAGCGGTGGACCAGGGCACGGCCGCCCAGCCGGACGGGTGGTGGAGAGACGGCGTCGTCATGCGGCCCTTGATACCCCTGGGGGGTATCAAGCGCAAGCCCCTCTCCTCAGCTCGTCCGGGGCCTGCAGGCGGCGTGAGGCGCCGGTCGCGGTTCCGGCGAAGGGCGCCGACGGCCCGCCTATCCGTCCGGAGGGACCCTTCGCTCAGAACGCGGCCGGCCCCTCACCGCCGCTCGAACAGGAACAGCCCGTACTGCCAGACGGCGTCGATCCACTCGCGGTCGAGGTCGAACCCCGCCGCGTCGGCCTCGGCCACGAACTCCGGACGCCCGAACTTCACCGAGTAGCCGTGCACCAGCGAGTCGCCGCGCCGCAGGTCCAGGCTGTGGTCGAGTCCCCGGAACGTCACCGTTTGGTCCTCGGTGGCGAACAGGTGCCCGACGACCGCGGAGGTCTCCGGGTCCCAGCGCGCCCGCGGGTAGAACAGGTGCGGGCGGGCGTCGCCGTCGAAGGTCCGGTTGAAGTGGGCGAGCTGGTTGAGCCGGAACCGCGCCTGGGCCGTGGCGCCGGGCGGGTCGTTGTAGGCGGCCTCGAGGACGTCGCCGGGCTTGACCAGGTCGGCGGTGACCAGGAAGCGGTCGCCGGGCTCCAGGGTGGCGGCGACGTCGTCGAGCAGCGCCGCACGCTCGGCGGGCGTGGTGTTGCCGACCGCGCTGCCCAGCCACACGACGGTCAGCGGCCCCGGGCGGTGGGCGCGCAGGTGCGCCAGCGCCGCCTCGTAGCGGCCCCACAGCCCCTGGACGTCCAGCCCGTCGACCTCGGCGGGGAGCTCGGCGGCGCTGCGCTCGAGCATCTCGCGGGTGACGTCGATGGGCAGGTAGGTCGTGGGCCGCCGCCGCTGGCAGGCGCCGAGCAGCACGCGGGTCTTGGCCGCGCTGCCGCTGCCGAGCTCGGCGACGAACGGCCCGACGCGGTCGGCGACCTCGGCGGCGTGCCGCTCGAGCAGCGAGAACTCGGCGGGCAGCAGGTAGTACGACGGCAGGCGGGAGAGCTCGACCCACAGGTCGGCGCCGACGGCGTCGTAGCCGTACCAGGCGGGGATGCGCGGCGGCGTCTCGCCCAGGCACGCGAGCACCGAGGCGCGGTCGTCCCAGGCGGCGGCGTCCTCGATCGCCTCGACGGTCGTGACCGTGGCGGTCACCGGGCCTCCTCCGGCATGAACGTGACGACGAGGACGTCGCGGCGGGCGGGCGCCCGCGGGTCGACGGGGCGGATGGGGTCGACGCCGTGCCACGTGCGCCGGTCGTCGCCGACGAGCAGCGTCGCGGGCTCGGCGAGCGTCGTGGTGAGGATCTCGCGGCCGTCGGCGTCGACGACCTCGCTCGTCCCGCCCGTGGCGTTCTCCCGCCCGACGAGCAGCGACGACACCAGCGTCACGCCGTCCTGGTGGCGGCCCTCGGGCGTGGCGTCGCCGCGGCTGTCGGCCGAACCGAGCACGCGGAACGGGTGGACGTGCACCACCCAGCGCGGCGGGTCGTCGAGCACGCCTGCGATCCCGCCGAGCAGCTCCAGCAGGCCGTCGAGCACGGGGTCGGCGAGGAGCTCCTCGGTCAGGGGATCGAAGACGCGGCCCTCGTCGAGGAACAGCCGGTTGGAGTCGCCGGGCTGGCGGAACTCCTCGACCGGGGCCGGCTCGCGCCGGCCCTCCGGGGAGACGACGAAACGCCCGTAGCGCCGCAGCCGCTGCGTCCCCGACCGCGCTGCGTAGGGGTCGGGACGCAGGTCGTCCCAGTGCCCCGCGAACCCGGCCCACCCCTGGTCGTCGACCCCGAGCGACCGCATCACCTCGTCGCCGGGCACGACGCACGCGCCGTCCCGGCCGACCGCCTCGCGGGCGTGGGTGAGGGGTTCGACCCCCGTCCGTTGCTCACTCGTCGCACGCATGGCCTCTCGGCTACCCACCCGGACGTGCGGGGGTGCGCGGGGAATGTCCGGAGGCCTCTGGGCGTAGAGTGAGAGACGGCTCTGGATCGATCCCGTACCCGGGAGAGACCCCGCCGCCACCCGCACCTGCTCACCCCGAAGCGAAGGTCGCCGTGCCCGCACGCACCACCCCCGACACCGAGGTCGACACACTCGGCACCGAGATCGCGGAGCTCCGCCAGCTCCTCGACCGCCTGGACGGCCTCACCCACCAGGCGCGCACCCGCCTGCGGCGCATCGAACAGCACCGCAGCGGCGTCGACGCCCGCTGGCTCGACCGCTCCCACTAGTCCGTCTCCACCGGCCCGCCCCGTGTCCACGGGGCGGGCCGTTCGTGTGTCGGGCCGCGGCGTCCCAGGTGGTCGTGTCTCAGGCGGCGAGCGCGGCGTACCGGCCCTCGCGCCCGACCAGCTCGGCGTGCGTCCCGGTCTCGACGACGCGGCCGTGGTCGAGCACCGCGATGCCGTCGGCGTGGCGCACGGTCGAGAGCCGGTGCGCGATCGTCAGCGTCGTGCGGTGGCGCGCGAGGTCGTCGAGCGCGAGCTGCACGGCCCGCTCGGTGCCGGTGTCCAGCGCGCTGGTGGCCTCGTCGAGGACGAGCACGCGCGGGTCACGCAGCAGGGTGCGGGCGATGGCGAGGCGCTGCTTCTCGCCGCCGGAGAACCGGTGGCCGCGGGCGCCGACCATCGTGTCGTAGCCCTCGGACAGGCCGGCGACGACGTCGTGGATGCGCGCGGCCCGGGCGGCCGCCTCGATCTCGGTGTCGGTGGCGTCGGGCTTCGCCGCCCGCAGGTTCTCGCGCACGGTGGTGTGCAGCAGGTAGGTCTCCTGGCTGACGACGCCGACGATCCCGGCGAGGTCGGCCAGGCGCATGTCGCGCAGGTCGACGCCGTCGATGGTGATCCGGCCCGCGTCGGGGTCGTGCAGGCGCGCGACGAGCGCGCCCAGCGTCGTCTTGCCCGAGCCGGTCTCCCCCACCAGCGCGAGCGTCGTGCCGGCCGGGATCGCGAGGTCGACGCCGTCGAGCGCGGGGCGGTCGCCGCCGGGGTGGGTGAACGTGACGCCCTCGATGCGGACGTCGCCCCGGACGTCGTGCAGCTCGACCGGGTGCTCCGGGTCGGCGATCTCCACGACGAGGTCCTGGTACTCGAAGATGCGCGCGAACAGCGCCAGCGAGCTGGCCACCTGCACGCCGACGTCGAGAAGCCCCGAGAGCGGCCGGAAGACGCCGGCCTGCAGGGAGGTGAACGCGACGAGGGTGCCGATCGAGAGCGCGCCGACGGTCCAGGGCAGGCCCGCGCCGACGTAGATCAGCGCGGGGATGGCCGCGAAGACCACGCCCATGGTGGCCATGCGCCAGCGCCCGGCGAGCTGGGAGCGCAGCTCGAGCTCGGTGAGGCGCGCCGAGGACGCGGTGAAGCGCTCGACCAGCGCCGGACCGGTGCCCAGCGTGCGGTGCAGCGAGGCGGCGTCGACCGAGAGGCCCTCCTCGATGGTGACGTTGAGGTCGGCGAGCTCGCGCTGGCGTGCCGCGGTCAGTTCCCGGCGCATGCGCGCGACACGGCGGCTGACGAGCACCGCCGGCGGCAGGACGACCAGGGTGACCAGCGACAGCTGCCAGGACAGCGCGACCATGGCGACGGCGGTGGCGACGACCGTGGTCAGGTTGGCGGCGATCGACGTGGCGGTCGAGGTGACCACCGTCTGCATGCCGCCGATGTCGTTGGTGATGCGCGACTGCACCTCGCCGGTGCGGGTGCGCGTGAAGAACCCGAGCGACTGGCGCTGCAGGTGGGCGAAGACGTCGGTGCGCAGCCGGTGCATGACGCGCTGGCCGACGCCGGTGGAGATCCAGGTCTGGACGACGCCGAGCGCCGCGGTCACGGCGGCGACGGCGATCATCCCGCCGGCGAGCAGCACCAGCAGGCGCAGGTCGCGGTGCGGGAGGGCGTCGTCGATGACGGCGCGGAGCAGGAACGGCGAGGCCATCGCGACGATCGACGACGCGACGATGACCGCGACGACGACGGCCAGCGGGCGGCGGTCCTGGCGGAACAGGCGCGCGACGCGGCGCAGCGAGACCCGGCGGGCCAGTTCGGCGTCCTCGGCACGGGTCTCGCGGGAGATGTCGGGTGGGCGTGGCAAGAGGCGACTCCTCGGGAGGCAGGTTGATGAGGTTACCTCATCATGAGGCTGCAACAGCTTTTCCCGCTAGGCTGTTCCCGTGCACGGCGAGGACGACCCCGACGAGGACTCGCTGGCGACCGCGTTCTGGCTGGTCGCGCGCCGCCTGCGCCACCAGTCCCGCGAGGCCCTCGCGCCGTGGGGGGTGTCGCCGTCGCACCTGCGCGCGCTGGGCGTGCTCCTGCGCCACGGGCCGGCGCGCCCCGGCGAGCTCGCCGAGCACCTGCGGATCGCGCCCCGCTCGGCCACCGAGGTGGTCGACGCCCTCGCCGAGCGCGGTCTCGTCGAGCGCCGCCCCGACCCGGCCGACCGCCGCGCGACGCAGGTGGTGGTCACCGACGCGGGCGCCGAGCTCGGGCGCGCGGTGCGCGCCGCCCGGGCCGCGGAGGCCGACCGGGTGTTCGCCGAGCTCGACGACGCCGACCGCGCCGAGCTCGAGCGGATCCTCCGCCGCCTCGCCGCCGACTGAGTCCCGCGGGGCCCGGGCGCCGCGCCGTCAGAGGTACGCGTGCAGCCGGACCGTCGTCCCGAGGGACGGGTCGCTGTGCACCTGGACGAGGTCGCACAGCTGGTGGGCCAGGCGCAGGCCGTAGCCGCGGCCCTCGGCCGGCCCGCACCGGTGCCGGCCCACGAGGGGGTCGGCGATCCAGCCGCTGTCCTGCACCTCGCACACGACCGCGGCGGGCTCCGCCGCCTCCCACCCCGTGGCGGTGGCCGGGTCCCGCGTCCAGAGGGTGAGCAGGCCCGGCCGCCCCGTGTGCACGACCGTGTTCACGGCGACCTCGTACGCGGCGAGGCACAGGTCGGCGGTCCGGTCCTCGTCCAGACCGGCCCGCAGGGCGTGCTCGGCGACCGCCGTCCGCACCGCGCGCGGCCCGGCCGGCGCGCCGAAGACGAGCGTCTCGCCCACCTCGTCGGGCTCGGCCAGCAGCCCGCCGACGTGCTGCGCGAACAGCGTGGGGTCGGCGTACTGCGCGCTCGTCCGGGTGGCGCCCCGCTCGACGAGGACGGGGTGCGTCCGCGCCGCCTCGGCGACCGCCGCGGGGGCGAGCGCGGTCGTGTCGTACGGGCACAGGACCGTGGCGGGGCGCTCGGCCAGCGCCACGTTGATCAGCGCCTCGTGCTGCACCGCGGCCGCGTACTCCTGCGGGCTGCGGCCCGCCCAGATCGGCTCGCCGATGATGCGCACCCGGCCGTCTCCAGCGCGCTCGTCCACGAACGCCCGCAGGACGCCCGCGATGATGCGCCCGGGGTTGCGTCCCGCGACCGTCATGTCGTGCAGGACCACGTCGGAGGCGACCGGGCCGAGCGCCGCCCGGACGAGGTCGAGCTTGCTCGGCGGCGCCGCCATCATCACCGGCTCGCCGGCCTCCAGCCCCTCGCGCAGGAACGGGACCGTGCCGGCGAGGTAGGTCTCGTCGTCGGCGTAGAACAGCGCCGGGTGCACGAGGGCGCCCGCAGCCCCGAGGCGGTGCCGCCCGTGATCGCGTTCGCCGTCCACCGTGCGGGGCTCCGTGCTGTCGTCGTCCTGGGCGGGCGCCATCATGCCTGGTCAGGGCAGCACAGGACGCCGCTGGTGCGGTTCGCGCGCCGGGCGGTCCTGCTGCGGACGTTCCGCCACGGTCCCTGGTGCCGGTGCGCCGCGATCTTCCCCCGGACGCGCGCGACGCCCGGATCAGCGGCTCTCGAGCACCTCGCGCAGCGTCGCCGCGAACTCGTCGGGCTTGCCCGGCCAGCCGAACTCGCCGTCGAGGAACCCGCCGTGGTGGCTGGGGAAGACGACGGTCTGCTGGCCCAGCGCCTGCGCGGTGGCCTCGGACGTGCGGGCCGTGAAGGTGCCCGTGGTCTCCTCGGCGACGCCGATGACCACGCGGGTCGGGGCGGCGCGCAGCGCCTCGACGTCGAGGCGGTAGTCGGTGACCGCGTTCGACCGCGCCGAGAGCAGCGGGTCGTCGCGGGAGCCGTCGTCCTCGCCGGGCATGCCGAACATCGCGGGGTCGGGCGCCGGCTGGGCGAAGTACGCGTCGGTGAACTCGCCCTGCCACATGCCCAGCGCCATGAAGCCCGCCATGCCGTGGCCCCAGCCCTTGGCCTGGTAGGCCTCGCGGAACCCCTCGGCGGCCCGCCGCGTGGCCTCGGCGTCGGGCAGCACCCCGATGATCGGCGGCTCGTGGGCCACGAGCGTGACGACGTCCTCGGGGTGGGCGGTGACGAGCTGCAGGCCGGCGATCGCTCCCCCGCTGCTGCCGAACACCTCGACCGGTCCGGCGCCGAGCTCAGCGATCACCGCGTGCAGGTCCTCGGCCTGGGTGACCGGGTCGTTGTCGACGCGGCCGTCGCTGCGCGTGCTGCGCCCGAGGCCCCGGGGGTCGTAGGTGACGACGGTGCGGTCGGCGAAGCGCGCGGCGAGCGCCCGGAAGCCGCCGGCGTCCATCGGCTGGCCGATCATCAGCAGCGGCGGGCGCCCGTCGGCCGGGGGCAGCGGTCCGTGGACGTCGTAGGTGATCCGGGCGCCGGACGTCTCGAGCACGCGCGTGTCGGCCACGACTTCCCCCCTCAGGAACAGTACGAGAACACAACCAGAGAGTTGCAGCGTTGCACCGGATCCACCGCCGGTCAAGGCTCACGCCCGCAGCGCCGGCGCCACCTCGCGGGCCAGCAACTCGATGGACGCGCGGGCGTGCCCCACCGGCATGCCCGCCCAGTCGGTGCGCAGCACGAAGTGGTCGACGCCCAGCTCGTCGCGCCAGGGTCGCAGGGCCGCGACGCAGTCCTCCGGCGAGCCCACGACGAACCGGTCGCGCGCCAGGTCGTCGAAGCCCATCCGGAACGACTCCCGGTCGGGCATGACGCGGTCCTGGCCCCAGTCGGCGTAGACGTCGTACTTGGCCCCGAGGTGCGGCCGCGCGCGCTCCACGGCCTCCGCGCGGGTGGGCGCGCAGAACACCTCGCGCATCAGCGGCAGCGCGTCCGGCACCGGCGGGCGGCCGGCGGCGGCCCGCTCGTCGGCGAAGAGCGCGAGCTGGCGGCGGACCGTCGCCGCGGTCGCGTGCGGATTGATCATCCAGGTGTCGGCGAGCCGCGCCGCCCGGCGGACCGCGCCGTCGGAGTTGGCGGCCATCCAGATCGGCGGCCGGGGCCGCGCCGCGGGGCGCATCGTCGCGCGGACGCCGTCGAGGCGCGTCCAGGGCAGGTCGGCGGTGACGGCCTCGCCGGCCCAGAGCGCCTCGACGATGCGCAGGTTCTCGGTGAACCGGCGGACCTTCTCCCCCGGCGGCACGCCGAACGCGTCGTACTCCACCTGCCGGTAGCCCAGGCCCACCCCGAACACCGAGCGCCCGCGCGCGACGACGTCGAGCCCGGCGTAGGCCTCCGCGGTGTCGACGGGGTTGTGCAGCGCGAGCAGGTGGATGCCGGTGCCGACGACCATGTCGCCCGCCTCGGCGGCCAGGCGCGCCAGCCACGGCAGCGGCTGGATGTGCGCGAGCGACTCGGCGAGGTGGTGCTGGCCGGCGAAGACCGAGTCCAGCCCGAGGTCCCGCGCCGTGCGCACCAGCGAGAGCTGCTCGCCGAGCGCGACCACGGGGTCGCGGTCCGGCGGCTGCTGGTGGGTCAGGAAGACGCCGACCCGCACCCGCCCGTCACGCACGGCAGGCTTCGGCGAAGTCCCGCGCCGGGGTGTCGTCGCCGAGTCCGAGGACCGCCGCCCGCACCCGCCGCGCGGTCTCGTCGTCGGCCACCCGGCCGATGGTGTCGTGGAACTTGGCGACGATCTCGTCGTTGCCCAGCGGGCGCTCGTCGTGGCCCCGGTTGACCTGCTCGCGGTGCGACACCCGGCGCCCGTCGCGCAGCTCGAGCTCGACGAACCCGGAGTAGGCACGGGGGAACGCGCCCTCGTGGTCGGCGGTGACCTCCACCTTCCGCGCGAGGTCGAGGATCGCGCGGTCGCGCAGCGCGTCCTCCTCCAGCTCGGCCAGGGTGAAGCGGCCGCGGACCAGCGCGGCGGCCACGGTGTAGGGCAGCGAGAACTTGGCGTCGTACTCGTCGCGCGGCTCCCACTTGTTCGCCGGCGGCTCGCAGACGACCTTTCCGGGCACCGGGTGGATGGCCGCCCGCACCGCGACGACGTCCTCGGGCCGAATCCCGTGCTCCTCGCGCAGCAGCAGCGCGGCGTCGGCGAACGCGTGGTTGAAGTGGCAGATCGGGTAGGGCTTGACCGCGGTGCGCATGAGCTCCCAGCGGGTCCCGAGGCCCTCGCCGACCGCCTCGGGGTGCGCCTCGCGCCCGGACAGGTGCGTGGCGTAGAGCCCGAAGCGCCCCTCGTAGACCGCCCCCGGCCCGCTCCACCCGACGCCGGCGAAGCTCGCGGCGGTCAGGCCGGCCATCGCCGCCCAGCCCGGGTGCAGGCGCTTGGTCCACGCCCCGTCCTCGAGGAACTCCAGCAGCCCCGAGGCCATCGAGCCGACGATGCCCTGCGCCGCGGTGATCCCGCGGGCGTCGAGGCCGGCGAGCTTGCCCGCCGCCACCGCCGCGCCGAACGCCCCGGCCACCGCGGTGGGGTGGAAGCCGACGTCGTGGAAGCCCCCGGCGCCGCCGAGCCCCACCCGCGCGGACACCTCGACCCCGAGGACGTAGGCGGTCAGCAGGTCCCGGGTGGTCGCGCCCGCGGCGGTGGCCGCCGAGATCGCCGCCGGCAGGGCCGCCGCCGAGACGTGGGTGACCGCGGGGATGTGGGTGTCGTCGAAGTCCATGCCGTGCACGAGCACCCCGCCCAGCACCGCCGCGTCGCGCGCGGCGAGGCGGTCGGGCATCCCCAGCACCGGGTGGTCCCCCGCGCCCAGGCGGGCGAGCGCGTCGCGGGCCATCGCGGCGAAGGGGTACGCGGTGGAGGCGAAGGCGAGCCCGACCGCGTCGAGCACGAGGTGCCGGGCGCGGTCGAGCACCTCGTCGGGCACCGCGTCCGCGCCCGTCGCCGCGGCGAACTCCCCGACCTGTCCGGCGAGGGTGGCGAGCGCGGTCCGCGGCGGGCTGTCGGTGCTCACGGGATCTCCTCCGACGTCGGCGTCGCCAGGCAGGGCACCGCACCGGCGGGCGGCCGGGGGGATGGCCACCCGCCGGTGCGGGCGGGCCGGCGCCTGGGGGGCAGGACCGGCCCGGTCGTGCGGCTAGCCCAGGAGGGGCTTCACCTTGGTACCGAAGTCGTGGACGCCCTGCTCGAAGTCGTCGAACGTGAACATCAGCCCCTGGACGCCGGGCATCTTCGCGACCTCGTCGATCTGGCGGGCCACCGTCTCGTACGAGCCGACGAGCGTGGCCATGTTGAAGTTGACCGCGCCCTCGGGGAGGTTGATCGTCCGCGCGGTGCCCGAGCCGTCGGCGCTGGTGTCGGCGCTGCCCTCGTCGGCCATGTAGCCGAGCGCGCCGGCGTCGGCGCCCTCGTTGTAGGAGCGCCATTTCGCCTGCGCCTCCTCGTCGGTCTCGGCCATGATCGCCATGAACAGCGGCAGCGAGCGCACGTCGCGGCCGGTCTCCTTGGCGAACGACGCGAGCCGCTCGGTGGGCTGGCGGTAGACCTCGGGGTCGTTGACGCCCGGGGAGAGGATGAAGTTGTAGTCGCCGTACTCGGCGCAGAAGCGCATGCCGCGCTCGGACTGCCCGGCGCAGACGACGTCGACCTTCCCGGACGGCCGCGGCGAGAGCACGCAGTCGTCCATCTGGAAGTACTCCCCGTCGAGGTCGCAGCGCCCGGTGTCCCAGAGGTCGCGCAGGACCTTCACGTACTCGGTGGAGTAGTCGTAGCGGTAGCCGAAGTAGTCGTCGCCGGGCCAGAGGCCCATCTGCTCGTACTCGCCCTTGGCCCAGCCCGACACGATGTTGACCCCGAAGCGGCCCGGGGCGATCTGGTCGATGGTCGAGGCCATCCGCGCGACGAGGGCGGGCGGGAGCGTCAGCACCGCCGTCGACGCGTAGAGCTTGATCCGGTCGGTGACCGCGGCCAGGCCCGCCATCAGCGTGAACGACTCGAGGTTGTGGTCCCAGAACTCGGTCTTCCCGCCGAAGCCGCGCAGCTTGATCATCGAGAGCGCGAAGGCGAAGCCCTGGCGCTCGGCCTCCTGCACGACGTTCTTGTTGAGCTCCCACGTCGGCATGTACTGCGGGCTGTTCTCGGAGATGAGCCAGCCGTTGTTGCCGATCGGGATGAAGACACCGAAGTCCACGGGGAGTCGCCTTCCTGCGCGGGGAGGGGGAGCCGGCGGATCGCGACGACGACGGCGCCCGCTACATCAGCTGTGACGGAAGATACATCAGACGTTTAGGTGGGGGAAGGGCTCCGCCGGTGGTGGTCGGTGCGGTCCTGGACGACCCGCGCGACCGCCAGCAGCGTGGCCTCGTCGTGCGGGCGGCCGACGAACTGGACCGAGGTCGGGCAGCCGTCGGCGGCGAACCCGGACGGCAGCGCCAGCGCCGGCGCGCCCGTCAGGTTGGCGATCATGGTCGTCCGCGACTGCGCCGCATAGAGCGGGAACCGCTCGCCGTCGACGACCACGGTGGCGTCGGACCCGGTCTCGGGCAGCCACGGCGCCGTCGACGGGCAGGTCGGCGTGACCAGCAGGTCGACGTCGGCCAGGACGGCGTCGAGCTCGCGCTGGAGCTCGGCGCGGAACTGCAGTGCCCGCAGGTAGTCGACGGCCGGGGTGGTGATGCCCTGGCTGATCCGGCGCACGGTCACCGGGTCGTAGCGGTCCCAGCGGTCCCCGTGGTCGGGGTCGAGGCGGTGCAGGGTCGCGGCCTCGGCGAACACGATCTCGTAGCCGATCGCGAGGGCCGCAGCGCCGGAGGGCAGTTCCGCCGCGACCACGTCGGCGCCGGCCGCCGCGAGGTGCCCGACCACGGCGTCGACCCCGGCGCGCACGTCGGCGTCGCAGAACGCGGTGACCTCGCCGCCGAGGACCCCGACCCGGAGCCCGGCGAGGTCGCGGCGGTCCTCGGGCGCGAAGGGCGGCAGCTCGCCGGCGCGCGGGTCGGCGCCGTCGGGCCCGCGGAGCAGGGCGAACAGCCGCTCGGCGTCGGCGGCGCTGCGGGTCAGGGGCCCGACGGACTCCGCGGTCCAGGACAGCGGGAAGACCCCGGTGCGCGGGATCGCGCCCGCGGTGGGCTTGAGGCCGGTGAGCCCGCACCAGGCCGAGGGCAGGCGCACCGAGCCGCCGACGTCGGTGCCGAGCGCGAACGGCAGGGCGCGGGCGGCGACGGCGGCCGCCGACCCGGTGGACGAGCCGCCCGCCCACCGCCCGGCGTCCCACGGGTTGCGCACGGCCCCGAACCGTGGCGGCCGGGGCCCGCCGACCGCGAACTCCGTCGTCGCGTCCTTGCTGACCGGGATCGCGCCGGCCTCCTCGAGCCGGCGGACCACGGTCGCCGACGCCGCGGCGGGCGCGTCGCCGTGGCACCACGACCCGGCGGTGGTCGGCACACCCGCCACGTCGATGACGTCCTTGACCCCGAACGGGACGCCCTCGAGCGGGCGCGGCCGACCCTGCGCCCAGCGCCGGGTCGACTCCTCCGCGGCGCGGGTCGCGCGCTCGTCGAGGAAGCGGATCGTGCTGTTGAGCGCGGCGTGCGTGGTGCGCAGGCGCGCGAGGGCGTCGGCGACGGCCCGGTCCGGGGTGCTGCTCCCGGCGGCGAAGGCGACGAGCAGACCGCCGACGCCCTCGGGGTCACCGTCGTCGCTGGCTGCTCCCCCGCTCCCCCGCTCCCGGACCCGTACCGGCGTCCGGGGCCAGCGGTCGCCGTGCGCCGGGTCGGCGTCGCCGTCGAGGGGCACGGGGCGGGCCCGCAGCGCGGCGATCGCCGGCTCGGCCGCGACGACGGCCGCGCGCATCGCGCCGACCTGCTCGTCGTCCAGCACGTAGCCCAGCCGCGCGACCTCGCGGGCGAGGGCGGCGGGCTCGGCGACCTCGTCGGGCAAGGGGTCACCGCTCACCCGATGCTCGCCTTCCCCGCCAGCAGCGACTTGGCCACCACCGAGCGCAGCACGTCGTTGGTGCCCTCGCCGATCGACATCAGCGGCGCGTCGCGGTAGAGCCGCTCGACCTCGAACTCCGTCGAGTAGCCGTAGCCGCCGTGGATGCGCATGGCGTCGGTGGCGCACTGCAGCGCGGTCTCCGACGCGAAGATCTTCGCCATGCCCGACTCGGTGTCCATGCGCACGCCGTCGTCCATGCGCGAGGCGGCCCAGTACGTCATCAGCCGCGCGGCCTGGAGCTGCACCGCGATCTCGGCGAGGCGCAGCTGCACGGCCTGGAAGTCGCCGATGGTCTGCCCGAACGCCGTGCGGTCGCGGGCGTAGGACAGGGCCTCGTCGTAGGCGCGCTGCGCGATGCCCACCGAGCGCGCGGCGATGTTGATCCGCCCCGTCTCCAGCGACGACAGCGCCTGCTGCAGGCCGCGGCCCTCGACCCCGCCGAGCAGCGCGGACCCCGGGACGCGCACGTCGTCGAGCACCACCTCGCACGACTCGGTGCCCTTGTAGCCGAGCTTGCCCATGTCCTTGGTGACCTCGAGCCCGGGCGTGCCGGCGTCGATCAGCAGCATGCTCATGCCGCGGTGGGCCGGGCTGGCCTTCGGGTCGGTCTTGACCAGCACCGGCAGGACGTCGGCGTGGCGGGCGTTGGTGATCCACATCTTGGTGCCGCGGACCACGTAGCCCGCGTCGTCACCGGAGCCGTCGCGGGTCGCGGTGGTGGTGATGCCCTGCAGGTCGGTGCCCGCGCCGGGCTCGGTGAGCGCGATGCCCGTGCGCATCGCCCCGGTCGCGAGGTCGGGCAGGTAGCGGTCGCGCTGGGCGTCCGTGCCGTGGCGGGCGAGCATCCAGCAGGACACCGAGTGGCTGCCGAGGATGCCGGCGACGCCCATCCAGCCGCGCGCGATCTCCTCGAACGTCAGCGCGAACGACACCGTGTCGGCCTCGAGCCCGCCGTACGCCTCGGGCACCGCCAGGCCGAACAGGCCCATGCCCTTCATGCTCTCGACGATCTCGGTCGGGTACCGGCCCTCGTGCTCCCAGTCGCGGGCCACCGGGACGATCTCGCGGTCGACGAAGTCGCGCAGCGTGTCGCGGTAGAGCCGCTGCTCGTCGCTCAGGGTGAAGTCCACGGTGTCCTCCTCAGGAGCCGAAGGCGCCGGCGACGCGCAGGGCGTCCATGCGCTCCTGGTCGTAGCCGAGGCCGCGCAGGACCTCGTCGGTGTGCTCCCCCATCACCGGGCCACCACGGGGCGCCGGGGTGTCGTCGCCGGGCGGGCCGACGCGCACGGGTGAGCGCAGCGAGCGGACGGTGCCGAAGTCCGGGTGCTCGGTCTCGGCGATCAGCGCGCGGGCGACGGTGTGCGGGTCGTCCAGCGCGCCCGCGACCTCCTTGACCGGCCCGCACGGGATCGCCGCGGCGTAGAGCGGTGCGAGCCACGCGTCGACGGTGCGGGTGCGGAAAATCTCCTCGAGCAGCGGGACGAGGACGTCGCGATGCCGGTCGCGGTCGGTGAACGTCGCGAAGCGGGGGTCGTCGGCGATGTCGGCGCGCCCCATGACGGCGGTCAGCCGCTGCCAGAACTTCTCCTTGGCGCAGCCCACGACGAGCCAGCCGTCGGCGGCCTCGAACGCCTGGAACGGCACGAGGGACGGGTGCGCGGAGTGGTGGGTGCGCACGGGCTCGTAGCCGCCGGTGAGGTGCCAGGTGGCCGGGTAGGTCAGCAGGCTGATCGCGGTGTCGTAGAGCGAGAGGTCGCAGTCGGTGCCGACGCCGTCGCGGCGCGCGGCGTGGATGCCCGCGAGCAGCGCGATCGCCGCGACGAACCCGCCGCTGTAGTCCACCAGCGACAGGCCCGCCTTCTGCGGCGCGCCGCCGGGCTCCCCCGTCACCGACATCCAGCCGCCGAGGGCCTGGAGCACGTAGTCGTAGCCCGGCTCGCGCGAGCGGGGCCCCGTCATGCCGAAGCCGGTGAGCGAGCAGCAGACGATCTGCGGGTTGACGTGGGCGAGGTCGGCGTAGCGGATGCCGAGCTTCTCCGGGACGTCGCCGCGCAGGTTGGAGTAGACGGCGTCGGCGCTGCGCACGAGGTCGTGGAACACCTCGCGGCCCGCGTCGGTCCGGATGTCGAGGAGCACCGAGGACTTGTTCTTGTTGAACGACTGGAAGAACAGCGAGTCCTGGCCCTCGACGAACGGCGGGACGTAGCGCCCGACGTCGCCGCCCGAGTCCGGGTCCTCGAGCTTGATGACCTCGGCCCCGAGCTCCGCGAGGTGCATCGAACCGAACGGGCCCGCGCCGTACTGCTCGAGCGAGACGATGCGGATGTCCTCGAGCGGCCTCACCGGGGCGCTCCGGTACCGGCCTCGGTCTCCAGCGACAGCGGCGTCGCGGCCTGCGGGAACAGCGAGCGCGCGCGCTCGGCGCCGCGGCGGTGGACGTAGAACGTGCGCCGGAAGGTGAGCACCTCGACGGCGTCCTGGTTGAGCGTGCGGGTGCGGATGGTGACGATGCCGGCCTCGGGGCGGCTGCCCGAGGTGCGCGTGTCGAGCACCAGCGACTCCGACCAGATCGTGTCCCCGACGAACACCGGGGCGGTGAGCCGCAGGTCGTCGAGCCCGAGGTTGGCGAAGGCGTTCTGCGTGGTGTCGGTGACCGACTGACCCATGGCGATCGCGATCGTCAGCGGCGACGCGACGAGCCGGCGCCCGAACTCCGAGGCCTCCCCCGCCTGGGCGTTGAAGTGCGCCTGGTTGGTGTTCATCGTCAGCAGCGTGAACCAGGTGTTGTCGCTCTCGGAGATCGTGCGCCCGAGCGGGTGCTGGTAGACGTCGCCGACGGCGAAGTCCTCGTAGAACCGGCCCTGCCACCCCTGCCGCACCGTCACGGCTCGAACGTAAAGGTCAGACTTTTCGTGGACAAGGTGCTCCCGGTTGTTACGCTCGGCGGCGCCGTGGACGACCACCTCCAGCCCCCCGCGCCGACCGCCCGCCTGCGCGTGCAGCGGGTCCGCCCGGCCTACACGCAGGTCGCCGACGAGCTCCGCGCCCAGATCCTCGGCGGCGCGCTGCCCGCCGGCGAGCGGCTGCCGAACGAGGCCGAGCTCGGCACGGCGTTCGGGGTCAGCCGCAGCACGGTGCGCGAGGCGCTGCGCGTGCTCGCGAGCCAGCACCTCATCGAGACCACGCGCGGCGTGCGCGGCGGGTCGTTCGTGTCCGCGCCCGACCCCGCGCAGGTGGTCGAGGACGTCGGCAGCGCGCTGGGGGTGCTGGTGATGACCCCGCAGCTCGGCATCCACGACCTCCTCGAGGCCCGCTTGCTGCTCGAGCCGACCGCGGCGCGCCTCGCCGCGCAGCGCGCCGACGCCGAGACCGTCGCCGCCATCCGCGCCGCCGCCGTCGCGCCCCGCGACGAGCGCGACCCCAGCGGCTTCGTCGGCCACATCGACTTCCACACGACGATCCTCATGGCCACCGGCAACCTGATGATCACGATGATGGGTCAGCCGGTGAACGACGTCCTGCGCACCCGGCTGCACCGCGCCGGCGTCGAGCGCGGCGAGTGGGACAAGGTCGACGCCTGCCACCGCGACATCGCCGAGCACGTGGCCGCGGGCGACCCGGCGGCGGCCGAGGAGGCCATGCGCGACCACATCGTCACGCTGCGCGGGCTCTACGAACGAGACGGCCTGTGGACCGACGAGCCCTGATCCGTCAGCGCCCGTCCTGCTGGGCCTTGCGTGCCGCCTCGATGACCTCGGTGAGCGCGCCGTGCAGGTCCTGCAGCTCGCCCAGGTCCATCGCGAGGCGGTCGACGATCGCCGGCGGGATCCGCTCGGCCTGTGCGCGCAGCGCCGTACCCGCCGGGGTCAGCCGCACCGCGAGCGAGCGCTCGTCGTCGCGGGCGCGCTCGCGGGTGACGTAGCCGGCGGCCTCCAGGCGCTTGAGCAGCGGCGACAGGGTGCCGGGGTCGAGCTCGAGGCGGCGGCCGAGCTCGGTGACCGACAGCGGCGCCTGCTGCCAGAGGGCCAGCATCACGAGGTACTGCGGGTGGGTCAGGTGCATCGGCTCGAGCAGCGGCCTGTACACCGAGATGACCGTGCGGGCGGCCACCGCGAGCGCGAAGCAGACCTGGTTCTCGAGGGCGAGCGGGTCCACGAGGTCGGGTGCTGTGCCCTCGGCGCCCTCGGCCATCACGTGCCTCCTGTGTCGCAGGTCCTCTGGCACCACCCTACCGTTGGTGCACATACTGTTGGGGTGCAAAGCATTCGTCGACCGGACCCGCTGCGGTGGCTCTGGTACGCCTACGGCGGCGGGCTGCCCGCGCGGTTCGCGCCCTGGGTGCTCCACGACACCACCTGCCGCACGTGGTGGCTGCGCCACCTCCTGCGCGCGATCGTGCAGATCGCGCCGTTCTCGATCGCGATCATCGTGTTCGTCCCCGGGCCGCTGTGGCTGCGCCTCATGTGCGCGCTCGGCGGGGCGATCATGGGCCTGATCTTCTCGGTGGCCTACCTGCACGAGACGGCCGAGCACCGCCTGGTCAAGGCCGGCTACCCGCTGGGCACCGGTCCCGCGACCCGCGCCGAGCGCACCGCGGGCAAGGACGCCGCCGCCGCCGAGCGGTACGCGGCGCGATATAGGACACTCCCGACGTCCTGACCGTGTGGGCCGGCTGATCAAGGGCACCCGATCGGGTGACCGTCTCGCCCCTGCCCACGCCCGCCGACGACCCCGGCGCCGCCCTGCCCGACCGCCCGGTGCTCGTCACCGGCGCCTCCGGCTTCCTGGGGCGCCACCTCGTCCGGCGGCTGCAGCGCGTCGGCGCCGAGGTCCACGGGCTCACCCGCCCCGACGCGCCGGCGCGCACCGGCCCCGTCGCGTGGCACCGCGCCGACCTCGGTGACGCCGACGCGGTCCGTGCCGTGGTGCGCGAGGTCCGGCCGGCCGCGATCGTCCACCTGGCCAGCCAGGTGCGCGGCGACCGCGACGGCGACCTCGCGGTGTCGATGCTCGAGGCCAACACCCGCGCCGCGGTGACCGTGATGATCGCGGCCCGTGAGGCGCCGGGCTGCCGCGTGGTGCTCGCCGGCTCGATCGAGGAGCCGCGCGGCGACGAGCCGCCCGTCTCCCCCTACGCCGCGGCCAAGGCGGCGGCCACCGGGTACGCGCGCCTGTTCCACGCCCAGGACGACCTGCCGGTCACCGTGCTGCGCATCGCGATGGTCTACGGCCCCGACCAGCCCGACGCCCGCAAGCTCGTGCCGCACGTCTGCACGGCACTGGCCCGCGGCGTCGCGCCGTCGATCGGCAGTGGCACGCGCGGCGTCGACTGGGTGTACGTCGAGGACGTCGCCGAGGCCCTGGTGCTCGCCGCCGTGCAGCCCGACGCGCCCGGGCGGGTGCTCGACGTCGGGTCGGGGCGCGCGGTGACGATCGCCGAGGTGGTCGCGGAGCTCGCCGACCTCGCCGGTCACCACGGCCCGCTGGGGCTCGGGGCGCACGCGGACCGCCCCGACGAGCACGTGCACCTCGCCGACCCGGAGCCCGCCGCCGAGGTGCTGGGCTGGCGCGCCCACACCCCGCTGCGCGACGGTCTCGCGCGCACGCTGGCCTGGTACCGCGACCGGACCGAGGACGCCGCGGCAGGGTGACGTTCGCGGGGTGATGGGGAGGGAGGGGCGGGGCGCACACTGATCCCATGACCACCCCCACCGGCGACGACCCCGACGTCGACGACGACACCGTCTTCGAGCAGCTCGACGAGGCCGAGTCCCTCGACGACCCCGACCTCGCCGACCAGCTCGACGAGGGCGTCTCCCCCAACGAGCAGCCGTGGGGCACCGACGCCTGGGGCACCACGCCCGAGGAGGAGCGCACCGGCCAGCCGCTCGCGGGGCGTCTGCGCCGGGAGGACCGCGACGACACCGCCGGCGCCGACGACGGCGACGAGCTGGGCGACGCGAGCGACACCGACGGCGAGCTGTGGGACGACGAGGTCGGCGAGGGCCGCTCGGGCCGGCTGGTGCTGCGCGAGGGCGGCGAGGACTTCTTCGCCGACGACGTGGGCGTCGACGGCGCGGGCGCGAGCGCCGAGGAGGCCGCGATCCACCTGGTGGACGAGGACCGCTGACCCGGGTCAGCCGGCGAGGCTCGCCACGAGACCGGTGACCTCGTCGGCGACGCCCCAGGACACGGTGACCCCGACGCCGCCGTGGCCGTAGGCGTGCACGACGCCCCGGTCGTCGACCTCGGCGCGCGGCGTCGGGCGGACCGGGCGCCAGCCCACCTCGTGGCCCAGCACGCGGGCGTCGGCGAGGCGTGGTTCGACGGCGGTGGCGCGGGCGAGGATCTCCTCGGCCACCTCGGCGTCGGGGGTGTCGTCGTCCGGTGGGAGGGCGGCGCCGCCCACGACGATCCGGCCGGGGTGCGGGAAGACGTTGGTCCACCGCGGCGCGGCGGCGATCTCCATCGTGAACTCCTCGATGCATGCGTCGGTCAGCACCACGTGGACGCCGCGCACCCCGGTCACGGCCGGGTCGCCGGCGAGCTCGCCCGCCCGGCTGCCCGCCGCGTTGACCACGACCGGCCCCGTGCCGAGCTCGGCGAGGTCGGCGACGTGCCCCTGCTCGACGGCGACCCCGAGGCGCTCGGCCCGCTGCGCGAGGTGGGCGAGGTAGGTCGGCATGTCGGCGAACGGGAGCGTCACCGCCATCCCCGTGCGGAACCCCCGCAGCTCGTCCGGGCGCAGCGCGCGGAAGTCCGGGAGCACCCGGGCCCACGGAGGGATCTCGTCGGCGACGTCGACGTGGATGCGCCCGTGGCGGTGCCGGATGCCGCTGGCGGGGTCCTGCGCGAGCTCGTCGAAGACGGCGGTCGAGCGCTCCGTCCACGTCGTCAGCGGGTCGCCGGGACCCGCCCCGCTGATCCCCAGCATCGCGCCCGCGGCGACCGAGGTCGTCGCGTCGATCGGCCGGTCGGTGAGGACCCGGACGCGGTGGCCGGCCTCGGCGAGGCGGATCGCGCTCGTCAGGCCGATCACCCCCGCGCCCACCACGACGACGTCGGCACCCGGGTCGGTCTGCTCGGTCATGGTCCGACATCCTCGCCGGTCGCCCCGCGCGGCTTCTTGGAGGAATCGGAGATCCCGCGGACGAGCTCCGAGAGCGTGACCGCCGCGAGGCCGCGCCGGGCGGTCCGGGCCAGCAGGGCGTCGACGGTGCCGGCCACGGCCGGACGTCCCGGGCCCTCGTGCAGGACGACGATCGCCCCGCGCCGGGCCACCAGGGCGAGGCGCGCCGGTGTCCCCGCCGTGCCGGCTCCGGCACCGGCGATCCCGACGGCGCTGCCCAGCACGCAGCGCAGGCCCTCGGCCCCGGCGACCCCGAGGTGCGCGGCGGTGGGCCAGCCGGAGCCGGGGCGGAACCAGCGGACCGGGCCGTGCGCGGCGAGTGCGCGCTGCGTGGCGCGGAGCCGCTCGCGGAACGCCGGCACCGGCAGCGCCCAGGTCGGTTCGTCGCGCCAGGTGTGGTTGCCGAGCTCGTGCCCCTCGTCCGCGATGCGCGCCACGAGCTCGGGGTGGCGGGTGGCCTCCTCGCCGAGGAGGAAGAACGTGGCGCGGGCACCGTGGCGGGCGAGCACGTCGAGCAGCGCCGGCGTGGTCGCGGGGGACGGCCCGTCGTCGATCGTCAGCGCCCATCGGGGGGCGCGGGTCGCCACCGCGAAGAGGACCCGGCCGCCCAGGACCGAGCCGATCGCCTGCGCGAGGACCGGGGGCATCGACATGCCGTGACCCTCGCACCCCGTCGGCCGGGCGGAGGTGTCCGGCGCCCCCCGACGGGGCATCGAGCGCCCATGAGCGGAGCCGACCGGACCTGGCGGATCACGGTGGACGGGACCGAGCACGAGATCCGTGTCGCCTACAGCATGCTGACCGCCGGGATCACCGTGCACCACGACGGCGAGCTCGTCGCCCGCGACCGGTTGTTCATGTCGGCGAAGCGCTTCGACCTCGACCTCGGCAGCAGCCGCGCCACCGTGGAGGTCTACTACCCCGACGAGGACGACGTGGCGAGCCGGCTGTTCCTCGACGGCCAGGAGGTCGCGTCGCGGCCGGCGTGATCCGGGGCCTTGCGGACGGCCCCGGTCGGGCATCCCCGCGTCCATGACCATGGGGAGCACGAGCAGGGGACGCACGTTGGGCGCCGCGGCCCTCGCCGGGGCGGGCGCGGGCCTCGCCGGTGTGGCCGCGATGACGGCGCTGGAGAAGATCGAGCAGGCGGTGCTGGGCCGGCCGTCGTCCTACGTGCCGGCGCGCACGCTGAAGGCGGTCACCGGCGGGTCGCCGAGCGACGCCGAGCGCCCGCCGGCCTGGAACCACGCGATGCACTGGGGCACCGGCGCGCTCGTCGGCAGCATCCACGGGGTGTGGGCGGCGGTCGGCATGCGCGGCCCGCGCGCCTGGGCCGCGCACGCCGCCGTGCGCCTGGCCACCGACCAGACGCTGGAGAACGCCACCGGGGTCGGGGCGCCGCCGCACACCTGGCCGTGGCAGGAGCAGGCGGTCGACTTCCTCCACAAGGGCGTCTACTCGCTGGTCACCGGTCTGGTGTCCGAGCGCCTCGTGGCCCCGACGCTGGAGACCCACCGAGGCCGCACCAGCCACTGACTCTCGGTGCGGCGCCCGCGCGGCCTCACGTGTCGTGGCGGGCGCCGGACCGCGTGCGGGCCGGATCGACCTCGCGGTTCGGGTGGCGGCGCAGGTACTCGGCCTCCAGCTCCCGGGTCCGCCGGTCGTGCGCCGCGAGGGCGTCGTCGCTGCCGTGGCGGAACGTCTGGTGGCGGGTGTCGTGCAGGTGCTGCAGCTCGTCGAGCAGGGTCTCCTCGTCGAGCCCGTCCGCCTCGATGCCGTGTCCGTCTCCGTGGGTCATGGCCGTCACGTACCCGGTGACCCCGGTCGATCACCCGCGCTCACTCACCCCGGAACGTGGCCTTCCCGTGGCCCTGCTCGACGAACGACGCCATCGCGCCCCGCAGGTCGTCGGTGCCGAACAGGTCGCCGGCCACCCCCGCGGTCACCTCGTTCGCCGCCTCGAGCCCGTCCTCGGCGAGCCGCCGCAGGATCTCCTTCGTCGCCGCGTGCGCCCGCGTCGGACCGGCGGCGAGGCTCGCGGCCAGCTCGCGGGCCTTCTCGTCGAAGCCGTCCTCGGGCACGAGCCGGTCGACGACGCCCCAGCGCTCCAGCTCCTCGGCGCCGAACCGCCCGGCCGTCATCACCAGCAGCCGCGCCCGCCCCGCGCCCGCGCGCTCGGCGAGGCGCTGCGTGCCGCCCATCGCCGGGGTCAGGCCCACCGTGGCCTCGATCAGCCCGAACGACGCGGCGGGCGTCGCGACGATGAGGTCGCAGGCCAGCGCGACCTCGAACGCCCAGGTCAGCGTCAGCCCGTGCGCGGCGAACACCGTGGGGCACGGCAGGTGGTGCAGGCGGCGGCCGGTGTCGACGAGCTCGGCGAAGTAGGCGGTACCCCTCTCGACGTCCCCGGCCTGCGCCATCGGGTGGAACACCTGCTTGACGTCGACGCCGCCGCTGACCACCTTGCCCTCGGCGCGCACCAGCACCGCGCGCGGGCGGGCGCGCTCGAGCTCGGCGACCGCGTCGCGCAGGGCGCCGTGCAGCGCCTCGTCGTAGAGGTTCAGCGGCGGGTGGTCGATCGTCACGACGGCGAGGCCGGCCGCGTCCACGTCGACGGTCACGGGAGGAGTCGTCACCCGACCGATCCTGCCGCGCCCGCGGCGGTGGGCGCGCGCCGGAAAGCGGGTACGAGGATCCGTCGACCCAGGAGGTGACCCGTGAGCTCCCCCGAGAAGAGCATCGACGTGTCGGTCAGCGCCGACGCGGTGTGGGCAGTGCTGGCCGACGGCTGGCTCTACCCCCTGTGGGTCGTGGGTGCGACCCACATGCGCGCCGTGGACGACGACTGGCCGGCGGTCGGGTCGCAGCTGCACCACAGCGTCGGGGTGTGGCCGTTCCAGCTCTCGGACTCCACGACCGTGCTCGACGTCGCTCCCGGCCGGATGCTCACGCTGCAGGCCAAGGCGTGGCCGGCGGGCACCGCGCGCGTCGAGATCCGGCTCGAGCCGACCCCCGAGGGCTGCCGCATCCACATGGCCGAGGAGGCCGACCGCGGCATCGGGTGGCTGGTGCCGAGCGTCGTGCAGGCGCCCGGGATCCGGCTGCGCAACAGCGAGGCGCTCGCCCGCCTGCGCGACGTCGCCGAGCACCGCCACCACCGGTAACGGTCAGCCGACCCGGCGCCCCAGCCGCGCCAGCAGCTCGTCGCGCGACGCGGGACTCGCCGCGGCCACCGGCTCGCCGAACAGGCCCGGGCCGGTGAGCATGACCGGGTCGCCGCGCAGGTAGTCCAGCGCGCGGTCGACCCCGGCGGGGTCGAGGTCCTCGGCGAGCCCGGCGCCCCGCGCCAGGTCCCACTCGTGCACGGTGAGGTCGAGCAGCATCTGCTCGGCGTACTCGGCGACCGCGAGCGGCCCGAACGAGTGTGCACCGGGTCGGCGTGCGTCGCGGTCGCCGTCCAGCACGGCCGGGAGCCGGCGGCGGCGCGGCGCCAGGTGCCGATCGGGTCGTCCCGGAAGCGGTCGCCGGAGTACCGATCGCCGACCGCTTCCAACGGCTCGCCCGCCAGCACGTGCGGCGCCCAGAGGTGCTCGGAGCACAGGTGGGCGACGAGGTCGCGGACCGGCCAGTCGGTGCACGGCGTCGGGGCGTCCCAGGCGTGCGAGTCCACCGCCCGGACGCGGGCGGTGAAGCGGTCGATGGCGTCGGGCAGCAGCGCGCGGGCGTCGGCGGGGTGGGTCACGAGCAGGAGCCTGGCACGCCCCGCCACCGGCCTGAGCAGCGGCGGAGCGTCCCGACCGGCTGCTAGCGTCCTCGCGTGGCCGACGTGCACGACGTCCGCCGGTTCGCGCTCGGTCTCGCCGACGTCGAGGAGCGCGACTGCGACGGCTTCGACTTCCGGGTCCGCGGGCAGGGCTTCATCTGGTCCTACCCGGACCGCAGCGGCGGGCGCCGCGTCCTGCGCACCGACGTCGCCGTGCTGTTCGTCGGCGACGAGGCCGAGCGGCAGGCGCTGCTGCTCGGCGAGCCGGACCTCTTCTTCTCCACCCCGTCGTACGAGGGCCTGCCGCTGGTGCTGCTGCGGCTGCCCGAGGTGGACGTCGCCCGGCTCGGCGAGCTGGTCACCGACGCGTGGCGGATGCGCGTCGAGGGGTGAGTCAGGTGGGGACGCGTGGTCGTCCGCCGAGGCGTGGTGTCTGGTCGGGGTCGATCCAGGGTGGGGGTGTGAACCAGGGCAGGCCGTCGATCATCTCGAGCTGCCAGTGGTCGTGGTGGATGACGAGGTGGTGGTGCTGGCAGAGCAGCACCATGTTGTGCAGCTCGGTGTCGCCGCCGTCGAGCCAGTGGTGGATGTGGTGGGCGTGGCAGCGGCGGGGTGGTCGGGTGCAGCCGGGGAAGGCGCAGCCGCCGTCTCTGATGTTCAGCGCGCGGCGGATGGCGTCGGTGGCGGTGCGGGCCAGGCGCCCCACGTCGAGGGGTTCGGACTTCGACCCGAGAACCATGGGGATGATCTCGGCGTCGCAGGCCCAGCGGCGGACGGTGGCGGCGTCGGCGAGGTGCTCGGAGTCCAGCGTGCCGTGACCGACGGCCGCCTGGAGCCAGCGGTGATCCATCGTGATGGTCAGCAGCGGCCGCCCCATCGACCGCGGCGCCCGGCGCCGCAGCGCGGCCGGCGGCTCGGGCGTGCGCGGGGCGGGGATCAGCGCGTCCTCGACCTCCGGCTCGGAGTCGGCGGCCTCGGGCTGCGGCTCGGTGGGGTCTGCGGTGGTGTCGTCGTCGGCGAGGATGCCGCCGGCACCTTGCGCGCCGAGCACGAACTCGACCAGCGCTCCGGCCTGCCGGTTGCCCAGCGACCGGTCGTCGTCCGGCCCGGCCGGGGTGGAGGCGGCGTCGAAGCCCGCGCGGACGATCTCGGCGTTCACCGCCCCGCGGAAGGTGGCGGTCATCCGCAGCGTCCCGTCGCGCCGCGAGGAGATCAGCAGCTCATCGTCCCGCTCGTCGCGCGGGTCCGGGGCGGCCCCGTCGCGATCCAGATACGCCAGCATCCGCGCCGCCGCCTTCGCCAGCGCGTCGGGCGACAACTGGGTCGCCTTTTCGGCCAGCGTGGCCTCCGCCCACACCCAGTCCGCCGGATCGAGATCCTCGACCTTGTCCAACCGCGCCATGGTCCGCCGGATCACCGCCACATGACCCGACCCGATCTCCCCACCCGCGTAGACGGTGGCCGTACACGGCAGCCGCGGCGGCAAGGGCTCACCGGACAGGGCGAGCTGCGGAACGAGGTCCGCGGTCTCGTCGACCAGCCGGTCCGCGTCGCGCCGGTCGAGCCGGCCCAGATCCTGGAGCAGGCGCTCGGTGAACCGGTCCCCGGTCTGCTGCGCCACCCCGAGCCGCTGCAGGTCGGCGACGTCCTCCAACAACCGGTACTGCCCGCGGCGCAGGGCGACGTAGCGCTCCCGGACCCGGTCGAGCGCCTCCCGCTCGACCTGCCCCAGAACCCCACCTTCGCTCATGTGTTCGAAGCTAGACCACACCCCCGACAGTCCCACTGAGCTTCCGGGAGCAGGCCAGCCCCGACTGCCCATGGCTCGCCGAAGGGCGCCCGCCGCCCGTCCATCCGAGCGAAGGTGCCCTTCGCTCAGATCACCGCGACCCCGCCCCGACCACCGCTACGGTCGCGGCTCGCGGCCCTTGCTCTGCCAGTACCCGGGGCCGGGGGTGTCGACGGTGTGGCGCCCGCTCTTCGCGTTCCACGACCAGCGGCCGGCGCCGAGGCCCCAGCTGACGCCCTCCGGACCGAGGTGCAGCCGCACCGGGCCGAAGCGGTAGGTCTTGCGCAGGTGGTGGCGCGGGTGGACCCGGGGCAGCAGACGGAATCCCATGGGGAACCTCCTTCGTCGTCTCGACAACGGCTGCCCGGAGGCCGAGGTTCCCGAACGGGGCCGACCGGACGAATCGGTCAGGCCACCGGGACCTGCGCGGCGGGGATCTCGTCGAGCGAGGTGTAGACGGGCAGGCCGCGCTCGCGGGCGATCGCGACGTCCTGGTCGGCCCCGCGGGACTCCCCGGGCAGGCGGAGCACCGCGTCGGCGTGCTGGAGCAGGCGGTGGGCCGTCGGGTACATGACCTGCTCGGCGAGCGGGTCCGCGACGCCGCCGGCGCCTGCGCTCGCCAGCACGGGAAGGGCCACCCACTCGCCGATCATCGGCACGTGTCCCTTGGCGAAGATCGGCCACGCGGCCTCCTCGAGGCGGCGGAGGTTGCGGGCGAGGAGGGCGGGGTCGTCGCCGGTGCCGGAGCGGTAGGGGCCGGCGATGAGGATGAGGAGACTGTTCACGAACGAGGACGCTAGTATGGATGAACGCGCATAAACAAGGAGGACTACGTGCTGAGTGCACAGCGTCGCGATCTGTTGCTCGACCGGCTCCGCCGCGACGGCCGGGTCGTCGCCCGCGACGTCGCCGCCGAGCTGGGGGTCACCCACGACATGGTCCGGCGCGACCTCCGGGAGCTCGCGGCGGCCGGGCTCGTCCAGCGCGTGTACGGCGGCGCGCTGCCCGTCTCCCCCGCGGTGGCCGACTACGCCGCCCGCCGGTCGGTCGCCGAGGACAGCAAGCAGCGCGTCGCCGCGGCCGCGGCCGAACTGGTCGCCCCGGGTGCCGTCGTCGTGCTCGACGGCGGGACGACCGCGCTGGCGGTGGTCGGCGCGCTCCCCCGCGACCTGCGCGCCACCGTCGTCACCCACAGCCCGACGATCGCGGTCGCGCTCGCCGACCACCCGGGCGTCGAGGTCGAGATCCTCGGCGGCCGGCTCTTCCGGCACTCGATGGTGACGTGCGGCGCCGCGGCCGTGGAGGCCGTCGCGGGCGTGCGCGCCGACCTCTTCCTCCTCGGCGTCACCGGCGTCCACGCCGAGGCGGGGCTGACCACCGGCGACCGCGACGAGGCGGCGATGAAGCGCGCGCTGGCCGCCCACGCCGGCGACACCTGGGTGCTCGCCAGCTCGGAGAAGATCGGCGCGGCCTCGCCGTTCGCGGTGCTCCCCCTCGACGCCGTCAGCGGCGTGGTCACCGACGCCGCCGACGGCCCCGCCCTCGACGCCCTGGTGGAGGCCGGGGTGACGCTCGTGCGGGCGTGAGCTCAGAAGGTCGCCGCGACGTCGCGGGCCACGGCGTGGGCCTTGGTGCGCGCCTCGTCGGCGTCGCCCACCAGCGTCGGGTGGAAGCGGATCTCGCTGATGTCGTCGATGCCGGTCCACGTCAGCCAGTCCTCGAGGTAGGTGGACTGGAAGTCGCGCCCGAACGCCGGCCCGAGGGCCGGGCCCCAGACCGCGCTCGTGTAGACCGCGGCCGCCCGCTTGCCGCGGCCCGCCAGCAGGTGCGAGTAGCCCGTCACCGGGTCGACCCCGAACACCATCCCGGGCTGGGACACGACGTCGATGAACTGCTTGAGGACGTACGGGATGCCGCCGTTCCACATCGGGACGCTGAGCAGGAGGCGGTCGGCCGCGTCGTAGCGCTCGAAGGCCGCGCGGGCCGCCCGCCACGCGACGGCCTGCTCCCCCGCCGGCTCGGCGCCGCCGAACACGGTCATCTTGGCGCCGACCGCCGCGGGCCCGAACGACGGCAGCGTTCCGTCCCACAGGTCCCAGGTCTCGACGGTGTCGTCCGGGTGGTGCTCCCGGTACGTGTCCAGGAACGTCCCGGCGATCGCGAGCGACTCGCTGGCGGCGCCCCGGGGACTGGCGGCGAGGTGCAGCAGGTGGGCCATGATTCCTCCTCCAATAGGTGCGTACGCACGCAACATAATTAGGTGCGTGCGCACGCGTCAAGTACGGTCGCCCCGTGTCCCCCGCCGCTGCCGCCCCGCCGGACCCCGACGACCCCGGGGTGCGGGCCTGGTCATTGCTGCTGCGCACGCACGCCGCGCTCGTGCCCGTCGTGGGACGCGAGGTCGAGCGCGGCGCGCACCTGCCCCTGAGCTGGTACGACGTGCTCCTCGAGCTCAACGCGGCGCCGGAGCGACGCCTGCGCATCCAGGAGCTCGGGTCGCGCGTCGTGCTCTCCCGCTCGCGGATCAGCCGGCTCGTCGACGAGATGGCCGTCGAGGGCCTCGTCCGCCGCGACCCCGACGCGCAGGACCGGCGCGCGTCCTTCGCCGTCCTCACCGACGAGGGACGAGCCGGCCTGCGTCGCGCGGCGCCGATCTACCTCGACGCCGTCCGGCGCCACTTCACCGAGCACGTCCACCCCGACGAGCTCGCCGCGCTCCGCGACGCCCTCACCCGCGTGCTCGCCCCGCACGAGGGGCACTGACGCGGGTCCGTCAGCCCGGGACGGTCGCCGTGAACAGGTAGTAGCCGACGGCGCCGAACAGGTCGCCGCGGCGGTGCCGGTCCTCGACGATCGCGCGCCACCGCTCCCCCGCCGCGGCGTCGACCACGCCGTCGCGGGCGGCCGCAGCGCCGAGGCCGCCGAAGTACTGCGCCGCGAGCTCGATATCGAACACCACCATCCGGCTCGCGATCTCCACGTCGACCAGGCCGAGTCCGGCGAGCCGCGCGGTCAGGTCGCGCACGAGCCGCGCGTTCACCACCGCCGTGTCCGCCTCGTGGGCCAGGACGGCACGGGCCAGCGCCACGTCGGGGACGTTGACGGTGTTGGTGTCGAAGTCGGGCTCGATGATCGCGATCCGGCCGCCGGGACGCGTGGCCCGCACCATCTCGGCGAGCGCCCGGTCCGGGTGGTCGAGGTAGATCAGCACGCGTTCGGCGCGCGTCACGTCGGCGGTGTCGTCACCGACCGGCAGCCGCTGCGCGTCGCCCTGCTCGAAGACGACGTCCAGCCCGGCCGCGGTCGCGCGCCGGCGGCCCTCGTCGAGGAACTCGGCGGAGAGGTCGACCCCGGTCACCGTCCCGCCGGGCGCCACGAGCGGGGCGAGGCGCAGCGTCTCCAGCCCGAAGCCGCAGCCGACGTCGAGCACCCGGCGCCCCGGGCCCGTCGCGGTGCGCTCGACGGCCAGGGCCTTGAGCTCGCGCAGCAGCGGGAGCCGGTCGAACGCCTCGAGGGCGGCGACGTAGGTCGGCTCGACGGCGTGGTCGATGTCGGTGAAGTCGTGCAGCGAGATCGCCGGCTCGCCGGACGGGGACGGCTGCTCCACGGCGTCGATCGTGGCCGATCGGCGGGCGGGGGACCAGTAGTGGTCCGGACGCCCCTGTCGGCCGTGCCCCGTACGGTCGCGGCATGGACCCCGACGACGACGTGACGTCCGGCCTGCGCGAGGCGATCGAGGCGGCCCACGCGCCGCGGGCGCAGGTGCCCGCGCCCGAGTTCTCCGACGACGGGGGCGTGACGGTGTTCGACGAGTGGGGGCGTTCGGCCCGCCTCCAGCCGCTCGGGCAGCGGGTGCGCGTCACCCTCGTCGAGGGGGAGCACCTGGTCGCCGAGGGCGAGGTGGACAGCCCGGGACTCGTCGCGGGCATCGAGGCCCGCGGGTCGACCTACGAGGCCGTCGCCGCGTCACTCGACCTCGAGAACGGGCCCGGCCACAGGTCGGGATGAGAGGGGAAGGCTGTGGTCCCACGGGTATGAGGCGCGGGACCACAGCCCGGCAGACCGAGCGCGCACCCTGACGGCGGCGCTCCGGTCAAGCTCCTCCGTACGAAGCGGTGGAGATCAGTGCCGAGATCAGATGGCGCGCACCGAGTCCGCCTGGGGGCCCTTGGCGCCCTGGCTCGACTCGAAGCTGACCCGCTGGTTCTCCTCGAGCGAGCGGAAACCGCCGCCCTCGATGGCGGAGTAGTGGACGAAGATGTCCTTGCCCCCGTCATCAGGAGCGATGAAGCCGAAACCCTTTTCGGCGTTGAACCACTTGACCGTGCCGTCGGACATGCATCCTCATTCGTGTCGGGATCGAACGGGCCTTGGCCCGCCCCATGCAGTTGCCCGAACCCACGGCGACACGCGTCGGCGACGCGCTGTGCGAGCGGGGTCGATGTCACATGATCCACACAGCTCTGACACAGCGAGGAAGACGAGACGCAACTGACGTGACCGTAGCAGAGACACCGCGCCCCTCCCCCGGACGTACCCCGACGGAGGGCCGGGCGGACGAACGGTTCACCGGGCCGGCGCAGGCACGGCCGCGCGGTCGTCGACGGCCGCCCGGTGACGCAGCAGCAGGCGCCGCCCGACGAGCACGCCGGCGCCGGCGATGACCATGGCGATCGCGGCGACCACCCAGGCCGTGGCGAACGAGATGTGGGTGGCCAGGAGCCCGAAGCCGAGCGGGCCCAGGCAGCCACCCGCGTACACGCCGACCTGCACGATCGCCGTGGCTGCCGCCGGAGCCGCCGGGTTGAGGCGCACCACGGCGAACTGCAGCAGGCCTGGCCAGGACCACCCGAGCCCGAAGCCCAGGACGGTCCCGACGATCAGCGCGACCGATCCCGGGACGGCGAGCAGGACGACCCCGGCGCCGCCCAGGATCAGCGATCCGGCGACCACCGCGACGTGCCCACCGGAGCGCCGGTCGGCCAGCCAGCCGTGCAGCATCCGCACGAGCACCGCGACGACGCTGCCCAGCGTCAGCACGAGCCCGGCGAGCCCCGGCGCGACGCCCTGGTCGACCGCGGAGGCGACGAGGAAGATGCTCAGCCCGGTGGAGCTCGCCGCGCCGAGCCCCGCCGCGACGCCGATCACGGCCAGCGCCGTCGTCGCCCGGTCCGCGGTGCGGTCGGTGGCGCGGGACTCGGGGCCGGCGCCCCGCGGCGCCGCGGCCAGCGCCGCCAGCGCCAGCACGGCCGCGATCACGTAGGCCCAGCGCCACCCGACGGTCAGACCGACGGCGGGCACCGCGAGCCCCGCGAGGAGCGTCGCCAGCGGGACGCAGGCCTGCTTGACCCCGAACGAGAGCCCGAGGCGTTCCGCCGGCATCGCCCGGGCCAGCGTGAGGTTGGTGCTGAGCTGGCCCATGACGTTGGTCCACGCCCCGGCGAGCACGATCGCGACGACGGCGGCGTAGCTGCGGGCGACCACGGCGGTGAGCAGCATGGCGATCGCGGCGCCGACCAGCGCGATCCGGCTGGTGGTACGCGAACCGAGGCGCTCCACCAGCTTGCCGACGGGCAGCGACACCAGCGCCGACACGCCGAAGTAGGCGGAGACCACGAGGCCCAGCGCCGCCGGGTCGAACCCGAGCTCGTCGCCGACCTGCACTGAGAGCGCCCCGAGCAGGAACACCGGCAGCACCGTCGCGGTGGTGATCGCGACGGCGCCCGTGCCCACGCGCAGCGCCGACTGTCCCGACTGCTCCGTCATCGTGAGCAACGCTAAACGACTGTCGGGCGCCCGCGGGCCGGGCGCGACACACGCCACGGCTCAGACCAGGGCGGTACCGATCAGCCCCTTGCGCGTCACGAGCCCGGCGAGCGCCGCCTCGTCCAGGTCCTCGGTACCGGGCGGGCGCCGCGGCAGCACCATGTACCGCGACTCGGCGCTGGCGTCCCAGACGGTGATCCGCGTGGTGCCGGGCAGCTCGACCCCGAAGTCGCGCAGGACCGCGCGCGGCTCCCGGACGACGCGCGAGCGGTAGGCCTCGCTCTTGTACCAGCCCGGCGACGGCCCGAGCAGCGCGATCGGGTAGCAGGAGCACAGGGTGCACACGACGACGTGGTGCTCGTCCTCCTCGTTGGCGACCACGGTCAGCTGCTGCTCCTGGAGCCCGCCCGCCATCGAGTACCCGAGCTCGCCGATCGCGGTGTTCGCGTCGGCCAGCAGCTGCGCGCGGAACCCCGCGGCGAGCCAGGCCCGCGCGGCGATGGCCGCCCCGTGCGCGGGCGACCCGCCGGCGGCGAGGGCGTCGATGCGCTCGTCGATCTCGCCGGCCGCGAGCCAGCCGCGCTGCTCGAGCAGGGCCTCGACGTGGCGCACGCGCGCGGCCACCGGCGCGTCGTCGTGGGTGGCGCTCATCGTCGTGGCCCCTCCCCCACCGGCTCCAGGTAGTCCTCCCAGAGCTCGAGGACGACGGCGTGGTCGCCCGCGCCGAAGAGGTCGGTCGCGCGGAACCGCACGTGGTAGACGGCCCGCGGCGTCGAGGCGAGCCCGCGGGCGCGCTCGTCGGCCAGCGGGTGGTGTCCCGCCGTGCCGAGCACCTCGCCGTGCGCGCCGCGGGCGTAGCGGGGCAGGCGGGTGTGGTGCGGCGGGTCGGCGATGCGGGTGCGCACGCGGTCGCCCGGCGCGAAGCGGTCAGCCACCGGCGAGCTCCTCAGGTGTGGCGATCCCCTTCTCGGCGAGCAGCGACGTGATCGCCCGGAACCACTTCTCGTAGTACGAGGCCGCGAGGTACTCCTGCGGCGGGATGCGCTCGATCGCGTCGCGGAACTCGTCGAGGTCGTAGACGCCCCGGCGCAGCAGCGCGGCGTTGAGCGCGACGACGTGGGCCTCCCAGTCGGCGTGGAACACCGGCTCGTCGGGCTCCTCGACGACCGCGGGGAAGCCGACCATCCCGCCCACGTCGTTGATGCGGCTCACGAGGGCGTTCCTACCCCCGCCGGGCAGCCTCGACCAGGGCCAGCACGCGGTCCGTGGAGCGGGTGACGTCCTGCGGGGTCGTCGACCAGTTCGACACCGACAGGCGCAGGGCCGGGCGGCCGTCCCAGACGCTGGTGCCGATCCAGCAGGTGCCGTCGCGCTGGACGGCGGCCGCGAGATCGCGGGCGTCAGGACCGGCAGGGTGGCGCGGGCGGAACAGGACCTGGTTGAGCTCGACGGCGTTGAGCACCTCGATCCCCGGGTGCCGCCCGAGCTCGTCGGCGGCCTGGCGGGCCAGGGCGCAGCAGCGCTCGACGAGGTCGGCGACGCCCCGGCGGCCGAGGCTGCGCAGCGCCGCGTACACCGGCGTCGCCCGTGCCCGCCGGGAGCTCTCGGGGACCCGGCTCGAGGGGTCGAGCTCGGAGAACCCGATGTAGGCCGCCGATGTCGTCAGCGCGCCGGCCAGCGCCGTCCGGTCGCGGACGACGGCCATGCCGCAGTCGTAGGGGACGTTGAGCCACTTGTGCGCGTCGACCGCCCACGAGTCGGCGCGCGACGCCCGCGACGAGGTGCCGCCGGGCCGGCGCGGCGGCGGCCCACAGGCCGAAGGCGCCGTCGACGTGGAGCCAGGCGTCGTCCCGGTCCGCGAGGGCGTCGGCGATCGCGGCGAAGGGGTCGCTCGCCCCGGTGTCGACGTTGCCCGCCTGCGCGCACACGAGCACCGGGCCCGCGAGGTCGTCGAGCCGCGCCCGCAGCGCGTCGGCGCGCATCCGCCCCTGGTCGTCCGCCGGCACCCGCACCGCGCGGCGAGCGCCGAGGCCGAGCAGGCGCAGCGCCTGGAGCAGCGTCGCGTGCGCCTGCTCGCCGATCACCACGGTCGGCACGGGCGCGCCCGCGAGCCCGTCCTCCTCGCCGTCCCAGCCCTGACCGAGCAGCAGCGCGCGGCGAGCCGCCGCGAGGCACGACACGTTGGCCATCTGGGCGCCGGTGACGAACCCGACCGCCGCGTCGCCCGGCAGCCCGAGCAGGTCGAGCACCCACCGCCCGGCGATCTCCTCGACCACCGCGGCGGCCGGCGACATCACGTGGACGGCGGCGTTCTGGTCGGCGGCGGAGACCATCCAGTCCGCGCCCAGTGCCGCGGGCAGCGACCCGCCGGTGACGAAGCCGAAGTAGCGCGGGCCGGCGCTCGCCACCAGGCCGGGCTCGAGCGTGGTGGCGAGGTCGTCGAGCACCTGCGTCGCCGGGACGCCGTCCTCGGGGAGCTCGGCGTCGATCCGCACCGCGCCCGGAGCCACGGGCACGCCGACGGGCCGCTCCCCGAGCCCCGCGAGCCAGGCGCCGGCCCACCGCCGCGCCCGGTCCAGGACCTCGTCGAACGCGCTCAACGCGGCCGGACCCACCCCGTGACGAAGGCGAAGTGGTCGTCGAAGCGGATGACGGGGTCGTCGCGGTAGGCGTGGCGGAACTGCGCGATGCCCGCCTGGAGCTCGTCCTCGGAGAACTCGTCGAGCACCGAGAGGTACCGCGACTCGAGCAGGTGGACGTAGCGCTCGCGGTCGACGGTGGTGTGGAAGGTGCGGTGGCTGACCGACGTCCGCAGGCCGGCCTCGGCCAGCACGTCGACGATCTCCTGGGGCTCGGGCTGCAGCGCGCGGAACCGCTCGTGGGCCTCCTGGAACAGGGGGTGGCGCAGCGTCCGCGGCAGCATCACGACCAGCAGCCGCCCGTGGGGCGAGAGCAGCCCCACCAGCCCCCGGAGGGTGGCGCGCCGGTCGGCGAGGTGGTGGATCGACTCCTTGAGGACGATCGCGTCGAGCGGGACGTCGTCGGGCAGCGCGATGCGCCCGGAGGCGAGGTCCTCCGCGCCCGCGAGCAGCGGGCGGAGGCCGGGCAGGCGCGGGAGCTGGTCGAGCATCGCCGGCACGGGGTCGACGCACAGGATGGGGCGCTCCGGGCGGACCTCCTCGCAGAGCCGGCGCGTGTAGAGGCCGGTGCCGCAGCCGATGTCGGCGATGGCGTCCGAACCCCCGAGCCGCAGCGCGCCGACGATGGCCTGCGCGAACCCGCGGACGTACTCGGGGTCGTAGTTCCACTGGTCGTCGTAGTCGACGGCGACGCGCTCGTAGTGCTCGGCGATCCGATCGGTCATGACGGCTCCCTGGCGCGGGGCAGACGGGCAGACGGGCCGAGGGCCCGGGGCGGGGGCAGGGTGGCAGATCGGGAGCAGGTCGGGCGAGATCCTGGTGCCGGGACGGCCGACGTGGCAGCGTTCCCGGTGTGGACATCGGACCCGTCCGTCGACGCTTCACCGCCGAACCCGTCAGCTCGCCCGTGCCCGGCGAGAAGCCGTCGGTGCACGAGCCCTCCGCCGAGGAGCGCAGCGGGTCGGCGCCCGGGCCGACGCAGCGCGACGCCGCCACGAGCACCGGGACCCTGCGCGCCCCGTGAGCCTCCCGCTCGACCCGCCTCGCCGGGACCGGGCCCCGGAGCAGCTGCCCGTCAGCGACGCCCCCGACCTGCCGCACCCCGTGCTCGGCTGGCGCACGTGGCGGGTGGGCCGGCGGGCCCGTCAGCGGACCGACCTCGTCGCGCCCCTCGCGGGCGTCACCTGGCCGTCGCGGCAGCCGATGGTCGCGTCGTGCGGGTCGGCGCGGCACACGCCGCCCGGTGACGGCTGCGCCTGCGGTCTCTACGCGGTCGCCGAGCCGGGCGCGCTGCAGTGGGGCATCTCGGACCACGAGGTGCTCGGGGTCGTCGCGCTCTGGGGGCAGATCGTCGAGGGCGGGCGCGGCTGGCGCGCCTCGCACGCCTACCCCCGGTTCGTGCTCACCGGGCCGGCCATCGCCGGTGAGCAGCGCGCCGCGATCTCCCGGCGGTACGGCGTGCCCGTGCACCGCAGCGAGGTGCCCCCGCGCGACCTCGCCGCCCTCCTGGGCGCCGAGCCCGCGGTGGCCGACCGGCTCCGGCGCGGCGACGAGGCCGAGATCGAGGCGGTCCTGACCGAACGGATGCCGGGGTGGACGCAGCGCTGGCACGAGCGGCGCGCGCAGGCCGAGGCCGCTGCGGCCGCGGCGTCGCGGGGGCCGCGCGCCGTGCTCGCCGGGCTGTGGCGACGGGGCTGACGGCCCCGCCGGGGAGTATCGTCAGCTACACCGAGGATCTCCTGCACGACGGTGGACGAACCGTCGTCGTCGTCGGCGCAGTCCTCGCCCGGTCACCGCACCGGAGACGGGAGTGCCGGCATGAGCCCGGCTCCCTCCACCACCGATGTCGCCACCGTTCCTGCGGGCTCCGCCGACGGCGCGGCGCGCCTGCGCCTCAAGCCCGCCGCCCCGCCCTCGGGTGCCGTCGACGGCGGCTGGTGGCCGCGCTCGCGCGACCTGGCCGCCGAGCTGCCCGCACTGCTCGACGGGCTCGGCGACCGGTCCGGGCCGGTGGCGCGGGTCGCCTACCACCTCGACGGCTGGGATCCCGCGCCCCGGCGCCTGCCGAAGGGCGCCCGGCTCGAGGGGTTCCGCACGACCGACCCCCGCATCCTCACCGTCGCCGGCCGCGACGGGAAGCGGCTCGTCCTGCTCGTGGTGCCGTCCTCGACCGAGGACGCCCCCGCGGAGGCCGCCCTCGACGCGGCAGCGCACACGGGCGACGCGGGCGACACGCGCACCACCGCCGACCTGCTCGCCGGCTCCTGAGCCCACCGCCGGCGACCCCACCGCTCCACGGAGGACCCCATGAACACCCCCGCCCCGGCCACGACCGACGACGCCCAGGCCATGGACACCGACCCGTCGTGCACCGTCTGCCCGCACACCTGGTCGGAGCACGACGCGCTCGGCCGCCGCTTCTGCACCGCCACCCGCGACGTGGGGTGGTCGCGGGGCTGCATCTGCCCCGCCGGCACGACCTGACACGGCCTGACACGGCCCGACACCGCTCGGCGATCCCGAGAAATGTCGCGGACGGCCGGCGGCCGTACCGCGGGGTAGTGCCGTACGGTGCGCCGCCGCCGTTCCCGCGCGCCGAAGTCGGTCGCGTACGACCAACCGGCCCAACAATGGACGACCTGTTCCCGTTACCGCAGTTCGTGTGAACTGCGGTAGCGCTTCTGTTCTCCTTTTTTCGGTCTGGCGGGAATGGCGGACGGCACGCATTCTCGGGACATGAGAGCGGCACAGCGGTACGACGACGTGGTGATCACCGGACTGGCGCACGTCGACGCGCCGCACGTGGTCACGTCCACCGAGCTGGAGGACCGGCTCGCCGGGACGCTGGCGCGGCTGCGCATCACCCCCGGCCTGCTGGAGAAGCTGTCCGGCATCGCCGAGCGCCGCGTGTGGGACGAGGGCACGATGCCCAGCGAGGTCGCCGCCCAGGCTGGCGAGCGGGCCCTGGCGCGGAGCGGCGTGGCGCGCGACGACATCGGCGCGCTGATCAACACCTCGGTGAGCCGGGACCACCTCGAACCGTCGACGGCGAGCATCGTCCACGGCCGGATGGAACTGTCGCCGGAGGCCGTGAACTTCGACCTCGGCAACGCGTGCCTCGGATTCCTCAACGGCATGAACACCGTGTCCACCATGATCTCGGCCGGCGAGATCGACCACGGACTCGTGGTGGCCGGCGAGACCAGCCGATTCGCGATGGAATCGACGATCGCACGCCTCGCGGGCGACGACGCGACCCGCGCGATGTTCCACGAGCAGTTCGCCACCCTGACCGTCGGCTCGGGCGCCGTCGGCATGGTGCTCAGCCGCGCCGACGGCCCCGGCGGCCACCGCTACCTCGGCGGGCTCGGGCGCGCCAGCACCATGGGCAACGCCGAGCTCTGCGTGGGGCAGGCCGACGAGATGCGCACCGACTCGAAGGGCCTGCTCATGGCGGGCATGGAGCTCGCCGGGCGCGCCTGGAAGGACGCCGTCGCCGCGTTCGACTGGGACACCGAGAGCTACGACGTCTACTGCCTGCACCAGGTCAGCAAGGTGCACACCCGCGCGGTGTCCGCCCAGCTCGGGCTCGACCACGACCGCTTCCCGTCGCTCTACCCCCGCTTCGGCAACACCGGCCCGGCCGGCGTGCCCACCGTGCTGTCCAAGGCGGTGGACGACGGCACCGTCGTCGAGGGCTCACGCGTGATGCTCATGGGCGTCGGCAGCGGGATCAACGCCGCCGCCGCCGAGGTGATCTGGTGACCGCGCCCGTGCTGCCCGGCTTCGACGTCGAGCAGAAGACGGTCGAGATCGGCGGCCACACGATGGCCTACGTGGACGAGGGTTCCGGGCCGCCCGTCCTGCACGTCCACGGCAACCCGACCTGGTCGTTCTACTTCCGCTCGCTGCTCTCGACGCTGCCCGGCGACGGCTTCCGTGCGATCGCCCCCGACCACATCGGGATGGGCCGCTCGGAGAAGCCCGCCCTCGCCGACTACCCGCACACGCTGGGCCGCCGCGTCGCCGACCTCACCGCGTTCGTCGACGCCCTCGACCTTCGCGAGCCGATCTCGCTGGTGGTGCACGACTGGGGCGGACCGATCGGGCTCTCGTGGGCGGTGGAGAACCTCGACCGCGTCGACAAGGTCGTCGTGCTCAACACCGGCGCCTTCCCGCTGCCCGCCGACAAGCGCATCCCCTGGACGCTGGCGGCCGCCCGGCTGCCCGTCATCGGCGACGTCGCCGTGCGCCGCCTCAACGCGTTCTCCCTCGGGGCGCTCTCGCTGGGCAGCGGGCGCTGGCTGCTCGGCGCGGAGGCCCGCCGCGGTCTGCTCGCCCCCTACGACAGCCCCGCGCACCGCGTCGCCGTGCACGCGTTCGTCCAGGACATCCCCACCGGCCCGGACGACCCCGCCCAGCCGGTGCTCGAGCACCTCGCCGAGCGGCTGCCGCTGCTCGACACCCGCCCGGTGCAGGTGCACTGGGGGATGAAGGACCCGGTGTTCGACGGCACGATCCTGCGCCACCTCGAGGGCCGGCTGCCGCACGCCGAGGTGCACCGCTACGCCGACGCCGGGCACTACGTCCTCGAGGACGCCGCGGACCGGATCGTCCCGCGCGTCCGCGCGTTCCTGGCGGAGGGCCGGTGAGCACGGCCGCCCCCGCGACCACGCTCGACGGCATGCTCGCCGCGCACGCCGCGGAGCGTCCCGACGACCCGGCCCTCGTGCTGCCCGCCCCGGTGCTGTCGCTCGTCGGCCCCGCCACGCGCACGGTGACCTTCGGGGCGCTGCAGCGCCGGGTCGAGGCCGCCGCCGCGGGCCTGCTGGCCGCCGGCGTCGGGCCGGGCACGCGCACCGCGCTGCTCGTCCCGCCGACGGCCGACTTCTTCGTGCTGGCCTACGCCCTGCTGCGCGTCCGCGCGGTGCCCGTGGTCGTCGACCCCGGCATCGGCCTGGACCGGGTCCGCTCGTGCCTCGGCGAGGTCGCGCCGGAGGCGTTCGTCGGGGTCGCGAAGGCCCACGTCGCGCGCCGGGTGCTGGGCTGGTGCCCGAGCGCGTGGATCGCCGTCACCGCCGGCCCCGTCCCCGTGCCGGGGACGACGTCGCTGCGCCGCCTCGAGCGCGAGGGCGCCCGGGGTCCCATCCCCTCCCCGGGGCCGCGCCGCGACGGCACCCCCGCCGCCATCCTGTTCACCAGCGGCAGCACCGGACCGCCCAAGGGCGTCGAGCACCACGAGGACGGGCTGCTCGCGCAGGCCGGCCTCGTCCGCGACCTCTACGGGCTCGGCCCCGGCGACGTCAGCCTCGCCACCTTCCCGCCCTTCGCGCTGTTCGGCCCCGCGCTGGGCATGACGACCGTCGTGCCGCGCATGGACCCGACGCGGCCGGCGAAGGTCCTGCCGTCGCGGCTGGTCGCGGCCGCGCGGCGCACCGGAGCCACGGTCATGTTCGGCTCCCCCGCCGTGCTCGACCGGCTGGGCCGCGGCGCCCCCGCCGGGACGCACCTGCCGGCGCTGCGCCAGGTCATCTCGGCCGGCGCGCCCGTGCCTCGCGATACGCAGCGCCGGGTGCTCGCCCTGCTCGGGCCCGACGCGCAGGTCCACACGCCCTACGGCGCCACCGAGGCCCTGCCCGTCGCGTCCATCGGCAGCGACGAGCTGCTCGCCCTGCCCGAGGACGGCATCTGCGTCGGGCGCCCGGTGCCCGGCGTCGACGTGGCCCTGATGCGCGTCGCCGACGGGCCGGTGGACGCCCTCACCCCCGACCGGCACGTCGCGCCGGGCGAGATCGGCGAGGTGGTCGTGCGCGGCCCCGTCGTGAGCCCCGCCTACGCCGACCGCCCGGACGCCACCGCCGCGGCCAAGGTGACGTGGGACGGCGAGCTCGCGCACCGCACCGGCGACCTGGCGAGCACCGACGACGAGGGCCGGCTGTGGTTCGCCGGCCGCGTCGCGCACGTCGTCCACACCGCCGCCGGCCCGCTCCACAGCGTGCCGTGCGAGGTGGTGATCGACCGCCACCCGGCCGTGCGCCGCAGCGCCCTGGTCGGCGTCGGGCCCGACGGCGACCGCACACCCGTGGTCGTCGTGGAGATGCTCCCCGGCGCCCGGCTGACCGCCGCCGTCGTCGGGGAACTGCGCGCGCTCGCCGCCGCGGACCCCCGCACGCGCGCGATCACGACGTTCCTCGAGCACCGGTCGCTGCCCGTCGACCCGCGGCACAACTCGAAGATCGACCGCGAGGCGCTGGGCCACTGGGCCGCGCGGGAGCTGGCGTGAAGGCGCTGGTCACCGGGGGTGGCGGGTTCCTCGGCGGCGCCGTGGTCGACGCCCTGCTCGCCCGCGGCGACGACGTGGTGAGCCTGGCCCGCGGCGACTACCCGGCGCTGCGCGAGCGGGGCGTGGCGACGCTGCGCGGCGACCTCGCCGAACCGGCGAGCGCCCGCGCCGCCGTCGCCGGCGTCGACGTCGTCTTCCACGTCGCCGCGAAGGCCGGCGTCTGGGGCAGCACCGCGGACTTCCGGCGCAGCAACGTCGACGGCACCCGCGTGCTGCTCAACGCCTGCCGCGACGCCGGCGTCCGGCGGTTCGTCTTCACCAGCACGCCCAGCGTGGTGCACACCGGGCACGACATCGCCGGCGGCGACGAGTCGCTGCCCTACGCGACGCACTTCGACTCCGCCTACCCGGAGACGAAGGCCGAGGCCGAGCGGATGGTGCTCGCCGCGGACGGGCCCGAGCTGGCGACGGTGGCGCTGCGCCCCCACCTGGTGTGGGGCCCGGGCGACACCCAGCTCGTCCCGCGCATCCTCGACCGCGCCCGCCGCGGCCGGCTGCGCTTCGTCGGCGACGGCTCGGCGGTCATCGACACCACCTACGTCGACGACGCCGCCCGGGCCCACCTCGACGCCGCCGACCGGCTCGGTCCGGGCTCGGCGTGCGCCGGCCGGCCGTACTTCGTCACCTCCGGCGACCCGCGCCCGGTGCGCGAGCTGGTCAACGGGATCGTCGTCGCCGGCGGGCTGGAGCCCGTCGACGGCACGGTCCCGCTACCCGTGGCCGTCGCCGCCGGCGCCGCGGTGGAGACGGTGTGGCGGGTGCTGGAGCGGTTCGTGCCGGTCGGCGACCCGCCCATGACCCGCTTCCTCGCCCGCCAGCTCGCCACCGCGCACTGGTTCGACATCGGCGCCGCGCGCCGCGACCTGGGCTACGTGCCGCGGGTGCCGCTGGACGAGGGGTTCGCCCGGCTCGCGGCGTCACTGCGGGTCGGCACCTGACCCACCGCGCGCCGCCCCGACCGGGGCCAGCCCCGCCGCCCCCGCGGCGCGCGCGAACGCGTCGAGGACGGCCCGGGCGGTCGGCCGCTCACCGGTGTGGGGCAGGTGGGCGATCGAGATCGTGCGCGACAGGGGCCGCGCCAGCGGCACGACGGCGACCCCGCGGGGCGGGCAGAAGACCCGGCCGAGGTCGCTGACCAGCGCGACGCCGAGCCCGGCCGCGACCATGGCCAGCGCCGTGGCCGAGCTGTCGACGTGGTGGCGCACGCGCGGGTCGAAGCCCGCTCGCCGGCATGCGGTGCGCACCGCGCGGCCCCAGTAGGTGTGCGCGCCGGAGAGGATCCAGTCCTCGTCGGCCAGGGCCTCGAGGTGGGTGCCGGGGCCGTGGGCGGAGCCCTCGGGGACGGCGAGGTGGATCTCGTCCTGGCCCAGCGGGACGACCCGCAGGTCGGCCTTCCACGGCTCGGGGGCGTCGGGGTAGTCCAGCAGCAACGCCAGGTCGAGGTGGCCGTCGCGGACGTCGGTGACCACGCTCTCGCCGTCGCCCTCGACGCTGTCCAGCGTGATCCCGGGGTGGCGCGCGGCGAGGTCGGCGATCACCGCGGGCAGCACGCCGGCCCCCGCGGCGGGGAAGACGCCCACCGTGAGGTGCGCGGACAGGGTCTGCCGCGCGCCCTCCACCGCGGCGCACGCCCGGCGCTCGGCGGCGAGCAGGATCTCGGCGTGCTCGACGAGCACCCGCCCGACCTCGCTGAGCCGCACCCCGCGCCCCACCCGCTCGAGCACCGGGGCGCCGGCCTCGGCGCTCAGCGCCTCGAGCTGCTGGGACACCGCCGACGGTGAGTAGTGCAGGGTCGCCGCGGCCGCGTTGACCCCGCCCTGGCGCGCGACCTCCCGCAGCGTGCGCAGGCGCCGCAGGGAGAGCTCCATGAAGCGGAGCTTGACACCCGTGTCAACAAGTGTCCGCTGGACCTGAACGATCATCCCGGGCGAGACTGCATCGGTCGAGGTCGTCGCCAGGAGGGAACGTGGGGAGCGGATGAGCGAGTTCACCGGTGGCCGGTACGTGCTGCCCGAGCCGGAGCGGCCGGCGGGCGTGGTCACCGCAGTCGGGTTCGACGAGCAGACCGAGCCGTTCCCGCCGGTCCGCCCCACCGCCGCCCCCGCCGACGCCCCGAACGTCGTGGTGGTCGTCCTCGACGACCTCGGCTTCGGCACGTCCAGCGCCTTCGGCGGGCCCTGCCGGATGCCGACAGCCGACCGGCTCGCCCACGACGGGCTGCGCTACACCCGCTTCCACGTGACCGCGCTGTGCTCGCCGACCCGCCAGGCGCTGATGACCGGCCGCAACCACCACTCGGTGGGCATGGGCGGCACCACCGAGATGGCCACCTCGGCCCCGGGCTACACCGGCTTCCGCCCGCGCAGCGCGGCGACGATGGCCCGCACGCTGCAGGCCAACGGGTACTCGACCGCGGCGTTCGGCAAGTGGCACCAGACCCCGCCGTCGGAGATCAGCCCGGTCGGCCCGTTCGACCGCTGGCCCACCGGCGAGGGCTTCGACCACTTCTACGGCTTCATGGGCGCCGAGATGAACCACTGGTCGCCGCTGCTCTACGAGGGCACCCGGCCCGTCGAGCCCGCGCGCGGCCCCGGCTACCACCTCACCGAGGACCTCGTCGACCACGCCGTGGACTGGGTGCGCACCCAGCGGACGATGACGCCCGACCGCCCGTTCTTCACCTACCTGGCCTTCGGGGCCTCGCACGCGCCGCTGCACGTCGCGCCCGAGTGGCCGGAGCGCTACCGCGGCGCGTTCGACGACGGCTGGGACCGCCAGCGCGAGCGGACGCTCGCCCGGCAGCGGGAGCTGGGCGTCGTCCCCGAGCACACCGAGCTCGCGCCGTGGGCGCAGGACGTGCCCCACTGGGACGAGCTCGGCGACGACCAGCGGGCCCTGGGCGCGCGGTTCATGGAGACCTTCGCGGGGTTCACCGAGCACGCCGACACCCAGCTCGGGCGCTTCGTCGCCGCGCTGGAGGAGCTCGGCGAGCTCGACGACACGCTGTTCGTCTACCTGCTCGGCGACAACGGCGCCTCGGGCGAGGGCGGGCTCGAGGGCACGCTGGTCGAGCACCGTCTCGGGCACGGCATCGTCGACGACCCCGCGGAGATGATCACGCACCTCGACGGGCTGGGCGGGCCGGAGAGCTACCCCATCGCCCCGGTCGGCTGGGCCCTGGCGATGAACACCCCGTACCAGTGGACCAAGCAGGTGGCCTCGCACTTCGGGGGCACCCGCGACGGGCTGGTCGTGCACTGGCCGCGGGGCATCACCGACCGCGGCGGCCTGCGCCACCAGTTCCACCACGTCATCGACGTGCTCCCGACCGTCCTGGAGTGCGCCGGGCTCCCCCGGCCCACCAGCGTCGACGGCGTCGCGCAGCAGCCCATCGAGGGCGTGAGCATGCGCTACACGTTCGACGCCCCCGACGCGCCCGACCGGCGCCGCACCCAGTACTTCGAGATGTGCGGCAACCGCGGCGTGTACCACGAGGGTTGGACCGCGGTGACCCGCCACGGCGTCCCCTGGGAGATGGTCGGGACCGGCGGGAAGTCCTTCCGCGACGACGTCTGGGAGCTCTACGACACCCGCACCGACCCGAGCCAGGCGCACGACGTCGCCGCGGAGCATCCCGCGCGGCTCGCGGCCCTGCGGGAGCTGTTCCTCGTCGAGGCCGCGAAGCACCAGGTGTTCCCGCTCGACGACCGTGTGACCGAGCGGGAGAACCCGGAGGTCGCCGGCCGCCTCGACCTGCTCGGCGGGCGTCGCTCGGTGACCTTCCACGGCCGGACGCGGCGCCTGATCGAGGAGGCGACGCCGAACGTCAAGAACACCTCGCACACCGTGGTGGCCGACATCGAGGTCGGCGGGGAGGTCGGCGGGGAGGCCGGCGACGCGGAGGGCGTGGTCGTCGCCCAGGGCGGGCGCTTCGGGGGCTGGGCGCTCTACTGCCGCGAGGGGCGGGCCTGCTACGTCTACAACTTCTTCGGGCTGCGCGTGCACACCGTGCGCGCCGAGGAGCCGCTGACGCCCGGACGCCACGAGGTCCGGATGGACTTCTGCTACGACGGCGGCGGCCTCGGCCGGGGCGGCACGGCCGTGCTGTCGGTGGACGGCGCGAAGGTCGCCAGCGGCGTCGTCGACGCCACCGTCCCCTACTACTTCTCGTTCGACGAGACGTTCGACGTGGGCGTCGACCTGGGCACGCCGGTGAGCGACGACTACCCGGCCGTGGGCAACGAGTTCTCGGGCACGGTCCACACGGTGCGGATCGATCTGTGCGAGGACCCCGAGCCGGACGACGGGGGCCGGTTCCGGCGGGTCATGGCCTCGCAGTAGCCGCCGACGACGCGCACCGGAACCCGAGGTTGCCCGAGCTGGACTCGGGGGTGTTCGACGACCGTGCGGCGACCCGGTAGCGGTAGCAGTAGGAGTCGTGGCAGAGGTACGACCCGCCGCGCATGACCCGCGCGTCCCCCACCGCCGGGTCCTCCTCGGGGCCGGTCGGGTCGACGGCCTCGCCGCGGCGGTAGGTGTCCGGGGAGAACCGGTCGGAGCACCACTCCCAGACGTTGCCGACCATCTGCCACAGGCCGTAGGCGTTGGGGCGGTAGGACTTCACGGGCGCGGTGGTGAGGTGGCCGTCCTCGCCGGTGTTGTGCGTCGGGAAGCGGCCCTGCCAGACGTTCAGCGCCCAGCGGCCCCCGGGCCGCAGCTCGTCACCCCAGGGGAACCGCGCACCCTCGAGCCCGCCGCGCGCGGCGTACTCCCACTCCGCCTCGGTGGGCAGCCGCTTCCCGGCCCACGCGGCGTAGGCCTGCGCGTCGTGCCACGACACGTGGACGACGGGGTGGTTCGCGCGGTCGCCGACCGACGAGCCCGGTCCCTCGGGCCGCCGCCAGCAGGCGCCGCGCACGCCGAGCCACCAGCCCGCGCCGTCGACGCTGGTCAGGACGTCGGAGCGGTCGCCGGTGAACGCGAGGTGGAACACCGCCGACGACCCCCACCGCTCGGCGTCGGTGACGTGGCCGGTGTCCTTGACGAACGTCGCGAACGCCGCGTTGGTCACCGCGGTGGCGTCGAGCCCGAACGGCGACAGCGTCACCGGGTGGACCGGGTGCTCACCGTCGGCGGCGTAGCCCTCGCCGAGGTGGTCGCCCATGGCGAACCGCCCGCCGGGGATCGCGACCTGCCCCCGCGTGCGGCGGACGCCGGAGCGCCCGGTGGTGGTGCCGGTCAGTGCGAGTCCCCCGCGGTGACGGTCTCGCGGTGCGGACCGAAGGCGCGGTTGACGGGGCGGCCGGAGCGCCGCCAGGCGCGCACGCCGTCGCGCAGCGTGGCGACGTCGGTGAGACCCACCTCGGCGAGCAGGGCCGTCGCGGCCGCGGCCTCCTCGTCGGTGTCGGCCACGACGCAGACGCGCCGGGCCCGACCCGAGAACAGGGCGGCGAACAGGGCGTCGTCGCTGTCGCGCAGCCGCCGCACCAGCACGCTCGGGGTGGCCGACCAGCTGCCGGGGATGTGCGCCCCGGCGAACACCTCGGCGTCACGGGGGTCGAGCGCGATCAGTGCGCGGGTCTCGAGCCCACGAGCGAGCTCCGCGACGGTGATCGCCGGCACATCCACCTCCCGTCCCCGCTGGTCAAGCCTCCACCCGGGCACGATCCTAACCACGGACGGCGCTCGGACACGCCCACCGCGGGCGTGGAACACACCGGGTTGGGCCAACGGCCACCGGGGTGTGCGGCGGGTGGTCGCTCCTCCGCCACCGTGTGGGCGCTCCCGCGCCGGCGGGACCGTGGCGGAGTTGGTGGGCGCGCGGGCACCCGATACGGTTGGCCGCGACCGATCCGCGGCGGACGCTCCTGCGCCCGCGCGACGGTCTCCCCGGTGGGTCCAGACGCGGGCTCGCCCCGCGACCACGTCGTCGCGGGCCCCGGCACCGCCGGCCCCGCCCCGGCCGAACCGGCCCGCACCTCCTGGTCGAACCCCCGTGCGCCCCGGCGCACCCCGCCCGTGTGTCCCGGTCCAGGAAGGAACGAGCCCATCAGCGTGCGGCGCGCGGACCCGGACGACCCGGACGAGGACAGCGGCTTCCGGGTCGAGCTGCGCGATCTCCCCGGCGAGGAGGTCCTCGTGGTCGAGGGTCGCGGCGAGCTCGACCTCGCCACGAAGGACGAACTGCGCGAGGCGATCGCGGGCGTCCGCGGGACGCGCCGGCGCGCGGGCGTCCCCGTCGCGGCCGAGCACCGCATCGTCATCGACCTGAGCCGCGCGACCTACCTCGGCGCGACGATCATCGCCGCGCTCGTCGAGGAGGCCCGCAGCACGCCCGGCCCCGCCCGGCTGGTGGTCGGCGGGCACGGGCTCGTGAGCCGGGTCGCCGCGGTGCTCGAGCTCGGCGAGGTCTTCGAGATCGTGGACAGCCTCCCCGCCGCGCTCGCGGGGTCCGCCGACGCGGGCTGAGCCGGCCTCCTAGCTGATATGGAGGGCACTTCTGTCAAGTGGGCAGGGGTGATGGGCCCTCGATGCGGTGCATCGTGGCTGGTCAGGGCGTTGTGGGTCCGGCGGGGCCGGGTGGGGTGGAGGCGTGCCGGCTCGACGCGCGGTCAGGCTGATATGCGCGGGTTGGTTACCGCATGACCGGGTGTTCGTCGGGAGCGTTCCGCGGATCTAGGGGCGAGCGTCGCCCTGCTCGATGAGGGTCGGGCGGAGCTGCTCATAGCTAACTCGCGGGTCGCTCCTCGCGCTGCCTGCATCCGCACCCGGCACCCGCCGGGGCTTGTGGGGGCGGCCGCGTGTCAGGCGGCCGCGTGATGCTGGTGCTCGTCGAGCACCGCGAGGCTCCAGCACCAGCCGGCGAGCTCGCGGGCCACGGCCACCACCGACACCGTCGGGCGCTTGCGGCGCTGCTCGAGACGGCACCAGCGTTGGTGTAGGCGGCGGTTGCCGGCCTCGGCGCGCGCCCGCACCGCGGCGGGCTGACCGTCGGCGCGCCGGGCCCGTTCCCGGCTGGGGCGCAGCGGGCGACGGTGATGCCAGGCGGCTTCGACCAGCAACCGGCGGGCGTGCGCGTTGCCGGTCTTGGTGATCCCGCCCTGGACCCGCCGAGCTCCCGAGGAGAACTCCGAGGGCACCAGCCCGAGGTAGGAACCGATGGTCGAGCCGGTGAAGCGGTGCCAGTCGGCGACCTCGACGCAGAGCCCGACCGCGGTCAGCGTGGAGACCCCGCGCAAGCAGCGCAGCCGTCCCACCGGCCCGGCCAGCGACGTCGTCTGGGCCATCTCCTCGATCGCGGTGTCGAGCCGGTCGCGGCGGGCGTGCACGCTGAACACCGCATCGAGGGCTTCGTCGAAGGCCAGCTGCACCCCGCGCCGGTCGAAGCGCTGGCGGCGCAACCAGTCGGTGTGCTCGCCGGTCCACGCGCTGCGGTCCCACACGATGCCCTGGCGCAGCAGCAGCTTGGAGAGCCGATGCCGGGCACGCATCAGGTCTCCCCGCGCGTCTTCACGGGCCCGCACCAGATCCCGGGCGGCTTCCTCGGCCTCGCTGGGGACCCGCACCGCGGGCAGTTCCCCGATGCGCAGCAGCCGCGCCAGGCGCTCAGCGTCCCGACGATCGGTCTTGACCTTGTCCCCGGCCGGACGCTCGAGCTTCGAGGGCGCGACCACCTCGCAACGGACCCCGGCCGCGGCCAACGCCCGCGCGAGTCCGAAACCGGTCGGCCCGGCCTCATAGGTCACCGCCACCGGCCCCGGCAGCGCGAGAACCCAGGCCACGATCGCGGCGGTCTGCGGCGCCACCCGCTGGGTGCGGATCTCGCACGCCTCGTCATCGATCGCGCACCCCACGACCGAACGAGCATGAACGTCCAGACCCACCCACGTACGCTCTGCCAACACCCGGCGCCTCCCGTAATTGCGGCACCGTCACCGAGTGCGACGGCGACCCGCGCCAACTTACGAGCGAGGCGCCGGGCCTCCATACGGTCTAGGCCGGTTCCTCCCGCTCGCCCGGCTCGTCGGCGTGCTCGGCGTGCTCGCCGCTCTCGGCGGCCAGCGCCACGTTCCGCTTCCGCCCGTGTAGGCGACGCCGGACGTTGACCACCAGCTGCACGGCGGCGACGAGGGCCAGCACCGCCCACAGCGCGGCGCCGCCGGTGACCACGTACACGCCGACGGACGGGACGACCCCGGCCGCGGCCAGCGAGAGGCCCCCGATCAGCAGCCGGGCGGGGCGCTCGGCGATGGTCACGAGGCCGACCTCGGCCATGCCCTCCGCGGCCGCGCTCGCCCGCACGGACTCGTCGAGGACGGTGAGCACCGCGGCCGCCGCGCACACCGGTCCGGGGGCGCCCAGCGCCCACAGGGCGACGATCATGGCGAGGTCGCTGACCCGGTCGACGAGCTGGTCGAGGATCCGCCCCCAGGCGGTGGCGGAGTCGGTCAGCTCCGCGAGCGCGCCGTCGACGCCGTCGAGCAGCGCCACGACCACGACGAGGACCGCCGCGAGCAGCGCCCACCGGCCGCCCAGCCACGCGACACCGCTGATCGCGACCGCCCCGACGCCGCCGAGCACCGTCACGCGGCCCGGCGGGACACGCCGGCGGGCCAGCGGCGCGGCGAGGCGGTGCGCGACGCGCAGCCACAGGAGCGTCGCCGGGGAGGACCGGACGTCGTAGTCGCCGTGGGCCCGCGACCAGCGGTCGAGGTAGCCGTCGAGGTCGTCGAAGTCCACACGCCACCCCCGCTGCCCCGTCCGGCCGACGCCGACATCGTAGAGGGGGCGCCCGTCCGCCACCGGACGATGCGACGCCGGGCTCAGGAGGTCGCGACGCCCTCGCGGGCGCCGCGCCGGTCGCGGCGCGCGTCCCACACGAGCTGGCGGACCTGCTGGCGCACCCACCCGACGTCCTGCAGCGGGGCCTCGACGAGCAGGCCGAAGAACTGGCTCCAGCGGACGCCGTGGAGGACCACGCCCGGCCCCGCGTCGCCGGAGTACAGCGCCAGCAGCACCCTGAGGCCGTCGGCGTCGCAGGTGCGCACGGCGCCCACGTCCACCACGACCTCCGCGGCCGGCTCCGGGTCCCGGCGGCGGCAGTGCTCCAGGAGATCCGCGGCAGCCCGGGCGTCCAGGTCCCCGTCGAGCACGATCCGGGTGCTCCCCCGTCGCGTGGCGTCGTCCGTCTCCAAGCCCGCCCACCCCCACACAGACCGCGCCCACGCGCGGGCGCACCGGGGTCCGGGGTACGTCCACTACCGACCGGGATCACCGTAGCCCCGGACGGGCGCTCCTCCACGCCCCCGAACGGAGGTACCGGCAGGGGCACCGATCTCGCGCTCGGTGTTCCCCGCCCGGTCGTGGGACGATCGGGAGGTCGCGGCACCGCTTCGGTGCCCGGCGTCGTCTCTGCCCCGGACCCGGTGGACGTCCCGCACCTCGCGCCGAGGCCTCCCGTGCGGCCTCGGCGATCTCCCGGCACCCGAGAGGCACCGCCCGTGACCCGACCCGTCCCCCGCCGCACCGAGTTCGCCGAACTGACCCACACGCTGCGGGCCGCGGGCCTGCTCGAACGCCGTCGTGGCTGGTACGCCGCCCTCATCGCGGTCACCCTGGCGGTGCTCGCCGCGAGCGCGGTCGCGTTCGTCGCGATCGGCGACTCGTGGTGGGCGGTGGCCCTCGCGCCCGTGTTCGCGCTGGTCGCCGGGCAGTGCGGCTTCATCGGCCACGACGCGGGCCACCGCCAGATCTTCGACAGCTCGCGCGCGAACGACGCGGTGGGCTACGTGGCCGGCAACCTCGCGATCGGGCTCGGCTTCAACCGGTGGGTGGCCGACCACAACGCCCACCACGCCAACCCCAACCACGAGGACCGCGACCCCGACGTCCAGATCCCGGTGCTCGCCTTCAGCCCCGACCAGGCGGTCGGGCGGCGTGGGGTGGCCGGGTTCATCACCCGCCACCAGGCCTTCCTGTTCTTCCCGTTGCTGCTGCTCGAGGGGCTGAGCCTGCACCTCACCAGCGTTCGGGCCCTCGTCAGCGGCCGGATCCGCGCCCGCGGTCTCGAGGCCGGTCTGCTCGTCGTCCACGCGGTGCTCTACCTCGGCGCGGTGTTCCTCGTGCTCTCCCCCGGCCCGGCCGTCGTGTTCATCGCCGTGCAGCAGGGCCTCTTCGGCCTGTACCTGGGCGCGGTGTTCGCCCCGAACCACAAGGGCATGCCGATGGTGTCGGCGGCCGACCAGCTCGATCCGATCCGCAAGCAGGTGCTGACCTCGCGGAACATCCGCGGCAACCCCGTCGTCGATCACGCCATGGGCGGGCTGAACTACCAGATCGAGCACCACCTGTTCGCGCGGATGCCCCGGCCGAACCTGAGGCGCGCCCAGCCCCTCGTCGCCGCCTTCTGCGCCCGCCAGGGCATCTCCTACCTCGAGACCGGGCTGGTCGACTCCTACGCGCAGACCCTGCGCCACCTCCACGAGGTCCGCGGCGGACCGGTGCCTGCCCACACGGCGTGAGCCGGACGCGCGGCCGGGCCCGCGATCTCCCGAGGGCCCGGCCGGTCACGCCTCAGGGGTTGTCGGCCTTGCGGACGAAGCGGTCGTAGACCACCGCGGCCACGACGCCGCCGACGACCGGCCCGACGAGGTAGATCCACCAATCCGCGAACGAGCCCGAGACGATCATCGGGCCCAGCGCGCGCACCGGGTTGACCGCGCCGCCGGTGACCGGACCCGCCACGAACACCCCGACGGTCAGGGCCGCGCCGACCGCGATCGGGGCCACCGCGTCGGCGACCCGCTCGTCGGTGGCCACCGAGATGACCACGAAGACCAGCACGAACGTCACCACGGCCTCGACCACGAGCGCCTGCAGCGGACCGACGCCGGCCGCCGGGGCCGTCGCCGCCAGCGACGCGCGGTCGCGGCCGGGTGCCCCGAAGGCCACCCAGGTGCCGAGCGCCCCGACGACCGCCCCGGCGAGCTGCGCCACGAGGTAGGCCGGCACGTAGCGCCACGGGAACTTCCCCGTCACCGCCAGGCCCAGCGTCACCGCCGGGTTCACGTGCGCGCCCGACACGTGGCCGATCGCCGCCACCACCGCGAGCAGCGCCACCCCGAACGCCAGGGGCGTCGCCAGGGAGTCGTAGCCCGCACCCGCCACCGGCTGCGCCAGCGTCGCCGCCGTCGCGACCCCCGTCCCGGCGAACACCAGGATCGCCGTCCCGATCAGCTCGGCCGCGCCGGCGGCCGCCATGTTGGTCCCGACACTGCTGCCGTAGAGCCCCGCCGAGGCCCGCTCCCGGGTCTCGCGCTGCGAGGTGTCCATCCGTCCCCCCTGTGTCTCGTCCCGCTCCCGTCGCGGGCTGAGGGCGCGGCTACCCCGCCGCGAGCCGCACTACCCCGTTCGCCGACGATCACCCGACGCGCCGCGGCATCGGGGGTCCGGGCACAGTGACTTCCATGGCTCCCCAAAGCACGGCTCCCCGCGACACGGCTCCCCGGGACGCGGACGTCGACGGGTGGCGCGGGACGCTCGTCCTGCCCGGCCGGACCGTGGTGCGGGGACGCGGCGTGCAGTTCCCGCTGCCCGCCGGCCGCGAGCCCGACTTCGGGCTCTACCTCGGCGTCGAGTACCACCCGTCGTGGGAGCACGATCGCCTCGAGTGGCCCGACTTCGGCGTCCCCGCGGACCCGGCGGTCGCCGTGGCGGCGATCACGGCGCTGCACCGGCGGGCCCGCGCCGGCGAGCACGTCGAGACCGCGTGCCGGGCGGGCAAGGGGCGCACGGGCACCGTCATCGCCTGCCTGGCGATCCTCGACGGGCTCCCCGCCGACCACGCGGTGGCCTGGACCCGGCGCCACCACCACCACCGCGCGGTGGAGACCCCGTGGCAGCGGCGCTGGGTCCGGCGCTTCCCCGAGCTCCTGGGATCCTCGGGCTGAACGTCGGGCTGGCGCTCAGCGCTCGATGAGCCGCATCTGGTCGGCGGTGTGGTGCTCGCCCTCGGGCGCGGGGAGCTCGTCGAGACGGCGCAGCTGGTACGCGGTCAGTTCGACGGCGTCGGCGCCGACGTTCTCCTCGAGCCGCGCGACGCGCTTGGTGCCCGGGATCGGGGCGACGTCCGGGCCCTTCGACAGCACCCACGCGAGCGCGACCTGGGCCGCGGTGGCGCCGGCCTCCGCGGCGACCGCCTGCACCTCGTCAGCGAGGGCGAGGTTGCGGGCGAAGGCCTCGCCGACGAAGCGGGGGTTGCTCTTGCGCATGTCGTCGTCGGCGAAGTCCTCGACTGACCGGATCTGCCCGGTGAGGAAGCCCCGGCCCAGCGGCGAGTAGGGCACCAGCCCGATCCCGAGCCCGCGGAGCAGCGGCAGGATCTCCTCCTGGTCCCGGGTGAACAGCGAGTACTCCGACTGCAGCGCCGTGATCGGGTGGGTGGCGTGCGCCCGGCGGATCGTGTCGGTCCAGGCCTCGGAGAGCCCGATGTGGCGGACCTTGCCGGCCGCCACGAGGTCGGCGACGGCACCGATCGTCTCCTCGATCGGCGTCCCCGGGTCGACGCGGTGCTGGTAGTACAGGTCGATGTGGTCGACGCCGAGGCGGCGCAGCGACCCCTCGACGGCGGTCCGGACGCTCTCCGGAGCCGAGTCGGCGCCCTCGCGCCCGGTGTGCGAGATCAGGCCGAACTTCGTGGTCAGCACGACCTCGTCACGGCGGCCCCGGATCGCCCTGCCGATCAGCTCCTCGTTGACGTAGGGGCCGTAGACCTCGGCGGTGTCGATCAGGGTGACGCCGAGGTCGAGGGCGCGCTGGACGGTGCGGATCGACTCGTCGTCGTCGCTGCCGTGGCCGGTGTAGGCCATCGACATGCCCATCGCGCCGAGGCCGATGCAGCCCACCTCGAGGTCACCGAGCTTCGCGGTCTTCAATGATCAGCCTCTCGTCGTCACGCGTCGTCCCCCAGCACCCGCACCGTGCCCGCGTCGCCGTCGACGCGCACCCGGTCGCCGGTGTGGACCCGGTCGGTGGCCGAGCCCGTGCCCAGGACGGCGGGGATCCCGTACTCGCGGGCGACGATCGAGCTGTGGCTCAGGGGCCCGCCGATGTCGGTGACCACCGCCGCGGCGCGGGCGAACAGCGGCGTCCAGGCCGGGGTGGTCATGCGGGCGACCAGCACCTCGCCGGGCTGCATGGCCGCGAAGTCCTCCGGGCCCCGCAGCACCCGCGCCGTCGCGGTGACCGTGCCCGTCGAGCCCGGCACGCCGGTGAGCTCCTCGCCCGCCGGGGTGTCGGCGCCGGGCATGAACGGGCCGGCGATCGCGCTGAGCCACCGGCTGCGCGGCAGCATCTGCGGTGGCGACACGAGCGCGCGGCCGCGGCGCAGGGCCCGGCGCTCGGCGACCGGCGCGTCCACCGGCTCGCCGCGGATCGCGGCGCGCAGCTCGGCCTCGGTGAGCCAGAAGACGTCGTCGGGACCCACCGGGAGCCGCCCGCCGAGCTCGCGCAGCATCCGGTGCATCGGCGGCCACGCGAGCCCGACGTCGGCCAGCGCGTCCTCGCGCACCGGGCCCAGGGTGCGGGCGCGGGCCAGCAGCGCATCGAAGATCCGGCGGCGCACCGGGCCGAGTCGCGACCGGATCGCCCGCACGGCCGCGTCGCGCCCGGCGCGCAGGCGGTCGCCGCGCACGTCGGGGTCGGTGGCCTGGTCGGCCATCTGGAAGCGGATCGCGTCGAGCAGCGTGCTCGGGTCGTCGGCCGGGGTGGGCACCGCGAAGTCCAGGTCGAACACGGTGTGCCCGTAGCGGTCGAGGTGCTCCCGGAAGTCGCGGCGCCACCCCGGGTCGTCCATCCCGGTGGTCTTCGCCTCGACCGCCAGGGCGTGCAGCGAGCGCTCGGCCCGCAGCGGCTCGCTGTCCTCGCCGAGGAGCAGCACGTGCGCGGCGGGATCGCCGTCCCGTCGCACGAGGCGTGCGTAGAACTGGGCGAAGACGGTCTCGGCGGTCGCCGCGAGCGGGATCACCGACTGCACGGCGGTGTAGTACGTCGCGCCCGCCCGCAGCAGGGTGACGACGCCGTCGAGCAGCTCCTCGGCCGACAGCGCCGCGAGGTCCTTCGCCGCCCACGCCGCGACGGTCGCGACGTACTCCGGGTGGCCCCGCTCCCGCCAGCCGCGCACCCCGCCCCGGACCTCCGGGCGGCGCAGGCCGACGATCGCCACGGGCGTGCGCAGCGTCAGCGAGATCAGCGCGCGGGTGCGGTAGAAGTAGTACGCGTAGCCGTTGACCGTCGGGAAGGCGATGTCGCCCTCGGGCACCGGGCGACCCATGGCCTGCGCCAGCAGCTCCCGGATCGACCCCGTCACCGCGGGCCCGACGAGGTCGGCGAACAGCGGGGTGAGCGGGCTCGGCATCTGCTCGACGATGCTGGCGCGGAAGTAGACGCCGCCCGGGTACGGCACCGGCCAGGTCTGCGGCGGCGGAGCGGTGGGGGCGGGCAGCGCGGTGATCGGGCGGGACTGGACCAGCGCGAACCGGCCGCCCGCCCGCACCCACTCGATGTCCTGCGGCACCCCGAAGTGCTCCTCGGCGCGCACGCCCAGGCGCGCGAGCTGCCCCACCGCGCCCGCGTCGAGCACCGGCGCGCGCCGCCGGACCGCGGGCACGGGGACCTGGGTGGTGCCGCCGCCGGTGGACACGGTCATCTCGGCCTTGTCGGCCACGGTGCGCCCGACCTCGGCGAGCGTCGCCCGGTCGACGACGAGCTCGTCGGTGGCGGCGAGGCCGCCCACCACCGACTCCCCCAGCCCCCAGGCCGCGCTGACCACGACCCGGTCGCGCCGGCCCGTCGTCGGCTCCGCGGTGAACAGCACCCCGGAGGCCTCGGCGTCGACCATCTCCTGGATGACCACGGCGAGGCGCACGTCGTCGGGGGCGACACCCTGCCGGTCGCGGTAGTCGATCGCCCGCGCGCCCCACAGCGAGGCCCAGCACCGCACGACGGCGTCGAGCAGCGCGTCCTCGCCCCGGACGTCGAGGAAGGTCTCCTGCTGGCCCGCGAAGCTGGCGTCCGCGAGGTCCTCGGCGGTGGCCGACGAGCGGACCGCGACCGGGGGCGCGCCGAGGTCGGCGTAGGCGGCGCGGACCTCGGCGGCGACGGCGTCGGGCACCGGCGCGGACCGGAACGCGGCCTGCACCACCTCGGCGCCGCGGGCGGCCAGCGCGGGGACGTCCAGGCCCGCCGCCGCCACGAACGCGGCGTAGGCGTCGGTGGTCAGGACGACGCCCGGCGGCACCGGGAGCCCGGCGGCCACCAGCTCGCCGAGGTTGGCTCCCTTGCCCCCGGCGAGGGCGACGTCAGCGGCGCTGACCTGCGCGAACGTCCGCACGAAGTCCACGGGGGCCAGTATGCGCGCGCCCGCGCCGGGCGCCGGGCGGCATCGCCGGACGGTCCCCCCGACGTAGTGTCGCGGGCGTGACGACGGCGGGGCGGACCTGGGGCGACGTGTTCACCGCGCTCACCGACCGGTCGCACCTCGTCGTGGGCGAGGGGCTGTCGGCCATGGTCGACGAGGTCGTGGCGCCCCTGGGCCTGCGCGCCGACGTGTTCCTGGTCGACCTGGGCCAGCGGGTGCTGACCTCGCTGCGGCGCGACCCCCCGACGCCGCTGTCGGTCGACGGGACGCTCGCCGGCCGCGCCTTCCAGCACGGCGAGTTCGTCGCCGGGCTCGACCAGCAGGGCCGTCGCCTGCTGTGGATCCCCATGCTCGACGGCACCGAGCGCGCCGGCGTCCTGCGCCTCGAGCTCGACGCCGACGTCGTCGACGACCTGGAGTTCCGGCGGCGCTGCTGGACGCTGTCGGGGCTGATGGGCCACATCGCCATCGCCAAGCTGCCCTACAGCGACCGCGTCCGCCGCATCCGCGCGCCCCGCCCGCTGTCGGTGGCCGCCGAGCTGCTCTGGCAGCTGGTGCCGCCCCGGACCTTCGCCACCGAGAACGTCGTCGTCACCGCGCTGCTCGAGCCCTACGACCGGGTCGCGGGCGACGCCTACGACTACGCCGTCGACACCGACACCGCCTACGTCGCGGTGTTCGACGGCGTCGGGCACGACCTCGCCGCCGGCAGCGCCACCGCGCTGGCGGTCAGCGCGATCCGCAACGCCCGCCGGCGCGGGGTGGACGACCTCGTGGCGCTCGCCGCCGAGGCCGACGTCCAGATGCAGGCCGCGGGCACCCGGCCGCGGTTCGTCACCGCCGTCCTCGCCCGCCTCGACCTGCGCACCGGCGAGCTGCGCTACCTCGTCGCCGGCCACCCGCGCCCGCTGCTGCTGCGCCGCGGGCACCTCGTCGACGGGTTTCGCGCGGCACCCCGGCTGCCGCTGGGGCTCGGGCCGCACCTCACCGGCCAGCGGGAGGTGCCCGTCGAGGTGTCGGTGGAGTGGCTCGAGCCCGACGACCGCGTCGTCTTCTACACCGACGGGATCACCGAGGCCCGCGACCCCGACGGGGTGCTGTTCGGCGAGCGCCGCCTGGTCGACCTCAGCGAGCGCGCCGAGCTCGACGACGTCTCCGCGCCCGAGAGGCTGCGCCGCCTCGCCGCCGCCGTGCTCGACCACCAGGGCGGACTGCTCCAGGACGACGCGACGCTGCTGGTGCTCGACTGGTCGGCCACCGGGCACGAGCGCCTGCTGCCCTCGGTCGCCCGCGCCGCCTCCGCGGCCGCGTCCCCGACGCTGCGTCCCGAGCAGGTCTCGGCCACCACGGCCGGCGGCTTCCGGACGCCCGCTCCCTGAGGCGCTCCCCGCGGTTGTCCGGATCGCGCCCGGGCCACAGGATGGGCCCGGCTCCGCCACCGCGGGCCGCCCCGGACCGGGAGAGGAGGCCGTCGTGTTCCACCGTCGTTGAGCCGCCGTCCTGCCGCCCGGTCGGGCGGCGTCCGCACGGTCACGGCGGCCGACCGCGTCCACCTGAGGGCGCGCCCGGGTCCCGCCGTGATCGTCCCTGCGCGATCCGTGTGGAGGAGCCCCCGTGGCGATCACCGCTGTCCCCGCCCTGTCCGAGATCGTCGACGCCGTCGGCGCCGTCGTCGACGAGACCGTCGCCCCGGCCGCCGCCGAGGTCGACCGCACCGGCGCCTACCCGCGCACCGACGTCGAGGCGCTCGCCGCCGCCGGCGCGCTGAGCCTGCTCAGCGCCCCCGAGGTGGGCGGCGCCGGCGGCACCCTCGCCGACGTCGCCGCCGTCCTGGAGCGCATCGCCCGCGCCGACGCGTCCACCGCGATGGTGGTGCTGATGCACTACGCCGCGACCTCGGTGATCGAGCCGCACGGGCCCGAGGAGGTCCGCCGGGAGATCGCCGCCGGCCGCCACCTGTCCACCCTCGCGTTCTCCGAGCGCGGCTCCCGCAGCCACTTCTGGGCGCCGGTGAGCAGCGCGGCCGCGGTCGACGACGGCGTCCGCCTCGACGCGGCGAAGAGCTGGGTCACCTCGGCCGGCGAGGCCGACAGCTACGTCTGGTCCAGCCGCCCGGTGTCCGCCGAGGGGCCGATGACGCTGTGGCTCGTGCCCGGCGCGACGCCCGGCATCGCGGTCGCGGGCACGTTCGACGGCTTCGGCCTGCGCGGCAACGGCTCGTCGCCGATGACCGCCGACGGGGCCGTCGTCCCCGCGTCGGCGCGCCTCGCCGACGACGGCGCGGGCCTCGACGTGGCCCTCGGGTCCGCGCTGCCGACGTTCCTCGTCGGGAACGCCGCGGTGTCGCTGGGGCTCATGGAGGCGCTGGTGGAGGAGGCCGCGGGCCACCTCACGGCCTCCCGCCTCGAGCACCTCGGCCAGAGCCTCGCCGAGCAGGCGCCGACACGGCTCGCCTTCGCCGCCCTGCGCACCCGCGTCGACACCACCCGCGCGTTCCTCGCCGACACGCTCGCCGCACTCGGCTCGGGGCGCGCGGACGCGACGCTGCGGGTCCTGCAGGTCAAGGCGGTGGCCGCCGAGGCCGCCGCGGACGTCGCCGACGGGGTGATGCGCCTCTGCGGCGGCGCCGCGTTCCGCAAGGAGCTGGGCATCGAGCGCCGCTACCGCGACGCGGTGGCCGCGCGGGTGATGGCGCCGACCACCGACGCGCTGCACGACTTCGTCGGCCGGGCCACCCTCGGCCTGCCGCTGTTCGGGGGTGCCTGATGACGCTGCTCATGGGCGGGGTCGCCTACGACCCCAAGGTCGTCACCATCTGGGACGGGTTCCGCCGCTGGCTGCGCGCGCAGGGCCTCGACTTCGACTACGTCCTGTACTCCCACTACGAGCGCCAGGTCGACGACCTCGTCGCCGGGCACGTCCACGCCGCCTGGAACTCCCCGCTGGCGTGGATCCGCAGCGAGCGGCTCGCGGCCGCGCGGGGCCGCCGCGTCGAGTCCGCGATCATGCGCGACACCGACCAGGACCTGACCTCGGTGGTCGTGGTGCGCGCCGACTCCCCGGCCCGCACCGTCGCCGACCTCGCCGGCGCGACGGTGGCGGTGGGGGCGGTCGACTCGCCGCAGTCGACGCTCATCCCGCTGTCGTTCCTGCGGGGCGAGGGGCTCACCGACCTGCGCGTGCGCCGCTTCGACGTCGGCGTCGGCCTGCACGGCGACCACATCGGCGGCGAGCGGGACGCCGCGCGGGCGCTCGTCGCCGGCGAGGTCGACGCCGCCGCCATGATCGACGGCAACCACCTGCTGTTCGGCCAGGAGGGGACCCTGCCCGCCGGCGCGACGCGGGTGCTCGCCCAGACCCCGGTCTACGACCACTGCACGATGGCGATCGTCGACACCGCGCCCGCCGACGAGGCCGCGGAGTTCGTGCGGTTGCTGGCGTCGATGTCCTACGCCGACCCCGAGGTGCGCCCGCTGCTCGACCTCGAGGGCCTCAAGCAGTGGGTGCCGGGGCGCATCGGCGGCTTCGGGCCGCTGAACCGGGCGGTCGACGAGACGGGGTTCTACGACGCGGACGGCGCGGTGACCGCCGCGGAGTACCGACCTTGACGGGCCCGCTCGACCTCGCCTTCCTCGGGTTCGAGCAGGGCGCCCACCTGCTCGTCGCGCGCGCCCTGCGCGGCGTGCCGGTGGGCGGCCGGGTCGTCGTCACCGGCGGCGACCCGGCCCTGGGCGTGCACCTGCGCGCCTGGGCCCGGCGCCAGGGCCACGGCTTCGCCGTCCTCACCGACCGGGCGGCGAGCTGGGAGCTCGTGCGCGGCCCCGCCGAGCTCCAGCGTTGGCAGGGCGCCGAGCGGGCCGGCGGCCCCGGGGTCGACGGCATCGTCGAGCGCCCGCCGGCCCGCTGGGGCCTCGCCGCGCGGGGCGCGCTGGTCGAGCCCGGCGCCACCGAGCCCGGGTTCGACATCGACCGCCGCGAGGTGGTCTGGGCCGACCTCGCCCCGCGGCTCTACGCCCACGCCGCCGCCGCGCAGTGGGACCCGGCGACCGCCGTCGACTGGGCGGCCACCCCCGCCGACCCGGTGCCCGACGACGTCGAGGCGGCCGTCGTGCAGGTGATGACCTACCTCGTGGAGAACGAGCAGGCCGCGCTCGTCGTGCCCGCGGCGCTGCTCGCCCGCGTGCACCCGCACTTCCGCGAGGTCCAGCAGCTGCTCGCGGTGCAGGCGGCCGACGAGGCCCGGCACGTCGAGGTGTTCAGCCGCCGGGCGATGCTGCACGGCGGGCCGATGGGCACGTCGTCGGCCGGCGGGCGCTCGTCGCTGGCGACGCTGCTCGCCGAGCCCGACTTCTCGCTCGCCTCGTTCCTGCTCTCCGTGCTCGGCGAGGGCAGCTTCCTGGCGCTGCTGGGCTTCCTCGAGCAGCACGCCCCCGACCCGGTCACCGCCCGGATCACCCACCTCGCCCGGGTCGACGAGGCCCGCCACGTCGCGTTCGGCGTGGCGCACCTCGAGCACCAGAGCGCGCTCGACCCGACGCTCCGCGGCGCGCTGCGGGCGGCGATCGAGCGGCGGCACGACGCCCTGGTGGACACCGCGGGGCTCAACGCCGACGTCTTCGACGCCCTGGTCCTGCTGGCCGCGGGCGGCTGGACGCCGGAGGCGATCGCCCGCGGGCACGCCGCGGTGCAGCAGCTCCACCGGACCATGGACGACGGGCGCCGCCAGCGCCTGGCCCGGCTGGGTTTCCCGCCCGACGAGGCGGCCGAGCTCTCGGCGCTGCACACGCGGAACTTCATGTGAGGCGTCAGGCCGCGGCGACGAACCCGTCGATCACCGCGGCGAGCTCGGCGGGCCGGTCCACGGGGACCAGGGTGCGGCTGTCGGGGATCTCCACCAGCCGCCCGTCGGGGTAGAGGTCGGCGAGCCGCGGGCCGTGCGCCCGCGGCATGACCCGGTCCTCGGGGGCCCAGACCACGAGGACCGGGCGGTCGAACGCCGCCTGCCGCTCGCTCCAGGGGGAGCCCGGGCGGGTAGTTGTCGAACGCCTCGCAGGCCACGAGCACCAGCCGGGCGAGGCGGGCGTCGTCGCCGTGCACGGTCAGCAGCTGGGCGCCGCCCCAGTCGTTGCCGACCAGGGTCACGTCGTGGAGGTCGAGGGCGTCGAGGAACTCGCCGATCAGCCGGACCATCGCGGGCAGGGACAGTCGGCGTCCGGGTAGGTCGGGCGGCGGTGCGAGCCCAGGGGCAGCGTCGGGGTGAGGCAGCGGTGGCGCGGGGCGAGGCGCTCGACGACCGGCGGGCGAGGACGGCGAGCTTCGGCGGGCTCACGAGCAGGTGGACGGTGGTCACCGGCCCGCCCGCAGATCGACGACGACGCCGGCGTGGTCCGACGGCCACGGGCCCGCCTCCGGCGCCCGGTCGGCGAACAGCCCGACGCGCCCGACCGCGACGGGCACCGTGCCGCGCCCCAGCCCGAGCAGCACGTAGTCGACCCGCGACGGCGGTTCGCCGCGGGCGGCGACGTGGGGGTTCTCGGGTCGCCAGGTGGCGCCGTCGAGGCGGTCCGGCCCGGTCGCCCAGCGCCAGGTGTCGGCGAGGAGCAGGCCCGGCTCGGCCGGCGCGGTGAGGTGGCCCTCGAGCAGCCGCACCTCGTCCGACCCGGGCTCGGCGTTGAGGTCGCCGACGACCACCGGCGGCAGGTCGGTCTCCCCCGCCGTGGCGACGTGGTGCGCGACCCCCCGGACCTGGGGTACCCGCAGCGCCGAGGCGGTCAGGGCCGACGCCAGGTGGGTCACCACGACGCGCAGCGATCCCGCGGGCGTGTCGGCCACGGCGCTGAGCAGCACCTGCGCGGCCGGCCCGTCCCCGCACGGCAGGGTCTCGGCGTGGACGTCGCGCAGGGGCCACCGGCTGAGCACCGCGTTGCCCAGGCCCCAGGAGTCGTCGCCGAGGCGCCCGGTCCACGGCGACGCGTCGGGCACCCCGGCGAACGCGACGTGCCGGCCGAGCTCCTCGGCGAGCCCCGCGGCGAGGTGCTCGTCGCCAAGCGACCAGATCTCCTGCAGCCCGACGACGTCGGCGTCCAGCGCGCGCAGGGCCGCGAGGACCGCCGGGCGACGGGCGTCGGGGTCGCCGAAGCGCCACCACAGGTTCCAGGTGGCGACCCGCACGGCGGTCACCGGGCCGCCCGGGCGAACAGCCACCACAGCGCGCGCTGGAGGCCGTCGGGCAGGCCGGCGAGCTCGATCGCGGTCACGCCGTCACCTCCGGGTCTCGCTCCTGCGGGTCCACCCCCTCGACGACGCGGGGCACCCCAGCGTGACGGGATCGGGAGTGCCGTGGGTCACACCACGCATGGCCGACGGCCTGTGACCAGCGCCATCGCCGTACCGGATAGTAGGACTTCCGAGTAACCACGGACCGCCCGCACTGTGGAGGTCGGCGTCGTCGACCACGGCGTGACCGCACCACCGTGGAGGGTCCTGAAGTGCCCCGAATCCCGATCGCCGACCGCCCCACCACCGCGCGGGGGGCACGGCTGCTCGGGGCGGGGGCGTACCGGCCGCGGCGGGTCGTCGACAACGCCGAGGTCTGCGCGCCGATCGAGGGCGCCGACGCCGACTGGGTGTTCGCCCGCTCCGGCATCCGCACCCGCCGCTTCGCCGGCCCCGACGAGACCGTCGTGGCCATGTCCGCCGCTGCGGCCGGCGACGCCCTCACCGCCGCCGGGCTGACCGTCGCCGCCGTCGACGTCGTGCTCGTGGCGACGATGTCGGCCGACACCGCGTGCCCCCAGGTCGCGCCCCGCGTCGCCGCCGAGCTCGGCACGACCGCGCCGGCGTTCGACCTCGGCGCCGCGTGCTCGGGGTTCTGCTACGGGCTCGAGACCGCCGCCGCGCTGGTGGTCGCGGGCACCGCCCGCCACGTCCTGGTCGTCGGCGTCGAGCGCATGAGCGACCTGCTCGACCCCCGCGACCGCGGCACCGCCTTCCTGTTCGGCGACGGCGCGGGCGCGGTCGTCGTGGGCGCGGGCGAGTCGTCGGGCATCGGCCCCGTGGTGTGGGGCAGCGACGGCGCGCAGTCCGACCTGATCGTCCACTCCCCCGCCCCGCCCGACCCCGTGGACGGGCCGGCGGGCGAGGGCGTGCCCGGCCTGCGGATGCAGGGTCCCGCGGTGTTCCGCTGGGCGAGCACCGAGATCGCCCCGGTCGCCGGCAAGGCCCTCGCCGCCGCGGGGGTCGGCGTCGGTGACCTCGGCGCCTTCGTGCCGCACCAGGCCAACAACCGGATCACCGACGCCCTCGTGCGCGCGCTCGACATCCCCGACCACGTCGCGGTCGCCCGTGACGTCACCGGCACCGGCAACACCTCGGCGGCCTCGGTCCCCCTCGCCCTGCACGCGCTCCTGAGCGACGGCGACGCCCAGCCCGGCGACCTCGCCCTGCTCTGTGGCTTCGGTGCGGGCCTGACCTACGCGGCGCAGGTGGTCGAGCTGCCGCCGGTCTCGCCCCTCTGACCCCGGATCAGGCCAGCCCGGGAGCACGCCGGGTGCGCTGACCCGGTCACCCGCCGTGTCCGTTCCTGTGCGAGCCGCGAGCCCCTCGCCCAGCGGTAACCGATGCCGCGCCGCGCGCGATGCAGGCAGCGGTGATCCGCCACGGACCAGGGGGCAGACGACGGTGATGTCGAGCGACAGCACGGGTGGCGGTGCTCGGCGACGGCGCGGTGACGGCCACCTCCGGTACGCCCCGAGGCCACGGCGTCAGCTCACCTCCTTGTCCTCTGCGGCCTCCGTGCTGGCCGTCGTGCTCGCCGTCGTCGTCGCCCTGAGCCCGACGGCGACAGCCTCCGCCGCGCCGGACGCGAACGCTTCCGCGTGCACCGCAGGCAGCCGGGACGCCGCGGCAGAGATCGCCGACAGCACGGTCGTCACCGACCCCGTCGCCGCCGTGACCCACGACCTCTTCGGCGCCGCCACGATCAAGCTGCGGTACTCCGCCGAGGCGGGCTGCGTCTGGCCCTGGATCGGTGACGGCCCGCCGGTCGTGGGAGCCGAGGTCTGGATCGACCACAAACGGTTCGACCGACCCGACCTGCGTCCCGAGGTCGTGCTCGGAGGAACGCACGCGGTCCAGCTCGGCAACGGGAACACCTACGGCCCCGCGTATCCACTGCAGCCCGGCGTCGACGCCTACCGCGCCTGCGGCCGCAACGACGGCGAGCCGGTCTGCACGTTGTGGTTCGACGGAAACCGCCTGTTCGCCGACGACGGCGGGGCGGGACCGACGTTCGTCGCGCTCGGTGATTCCTTTTCCTCGGGGGAGGGCGCACCCACGGCAGGGGAAGGCTATGAGCCCCAGACGGACACGTCTTTCAACCTGTGCCACCGCTCGAGCAGCGCCTTCGGAGCACGGGTCGCCCGAGACCTCGGGGCGCCCTTCACGTCCGTCGCCTGCAGCGGCGCCACGACGGACGACTACTGGTCGCCACAGGACGAGCGTGAGGGGCAGCCGGCGCAGCGCGATCTGCTCAACGTCAATACGCAGACGGTGACGCTCTCGATGGGTGGCAACGACATCGGTTTCGCCGACGTCGCCGCCAACTGCGCCATCCAGAAGCAGCTCCGGCTGCCGATCACGTGGGACGACGGACCGGACGTGCAGTGGGCCGCGAACTGCATGGAGGAGATCGGGGGAGCCTCGGGACGCATCCACGGCCTCCTCGACGACACCAACCCGCACATGACCGTCACGGCCATGCTCCGCGACATCAAGGCGCGGGCGCCCGGGGCGCGCGTGCTGGTCATGGGATATCCCCGCATGTTCCCGGAGACCCTCTCCGACCAGTGCGCGACGGGCTTCCCCGGCGTCTCTTTCCAGCGCAAGGAGATGCGCGCCATGAACGACCTGGTGCGCGACCTCAACAACACTCTGAGACTCGGTGTGCAGCAGGCGAACACAGGCGCCCAGTTCGTGGACGTCACCACCGCGTTCACCGGGCACGACGGCTGCGCCGAGCCGGACGCGAACCGCTGGATCAACAGGGTCCACGACCTCCGCCAGGCGAGCACGCGGCACGAGAGCTTCCACCCAACGGTTGCCGGACAGGAGGCGTTCGCGGCGCGGGTGCTCGAGTGCCACCGTGACGGCCGGTGCTGATACGGCGCCGCCGTGCGATCAGGCCGCGCGGAACTCCGCAGGCCGCTCCGGCGGGGCCTCGGCCAGCGCCGCCCGCGCGCCCTCGGCGTCGAGGTCCTTCCCGTAGACCGGCGTGCCCGGCTGCTGGCGCCAGGACTCCTCGAGGGTCCCGCCGTCGACGGGGTCGAACCCCAGCTCGTCGACCAGCGCGAACACGGTGTCCTTGGCCGGGCCGTCCGCCCCCGCGACCGGGAGGGCGATGCGCCCGGCGGCGCCGCGCGGCACGCCGCGCTCGAGCAGGTGCTTCCACCAGATCCCGTTGAACACCTTGTACACCGGCGCACCCAGGAGCCCGGCGACCCACACGCTCTCGGGGGTGCCGTCCTCGATCGCCGCGATGCGGCCGTCGCGCTGCTGCGGGTAGTAGTTGTTCGTCTCGATCACCGGGGCGCCTGGGCGGGCCGCGGCGACGATGCCCGGCTCGAGGTCCGGGGTGTCCTTCTGCGGGATGCTCACGATCACGACGTCGGCGTCGACCGCGGCCTCGCGCGCCCACACGGCCGTCGCCCCGGTCTCCGCGGCGAGGTCGGCCAGCGTCTCGGGCGCCCGGGAGTTCGCGACACGGACCTCGTGACCGAGCGCCGTCAGGCGCCGCGTCAACGTGCCGCCGATCATGCCTGCACCGATGATCCCGATCCTCATGGTCGGGCAACCGCGCGCCGCGCGCGGCTGTTCCACCCGCCGCTCACTTGATCCGCTTCATCGTCAGGTGCGAGTCGATGCGGGCCAGGCCCGAGGCGGCGCCGAGCCGGTCGGTCACGAACGCCTCGTAGGCCTCGAGGTCGCGGACGGCGACCCGCACGAAGTAGTCGGGCAGCCCGAACATGCGCCGGAGCTCGACCACCTCGTCGAACGCGGCCACCTGCTCCTCGAAGGCGAGGAAGGCGTCGCGGTCCTTGCTGACGAGATCGACGTTGACCAGCACCTCGAAGCCGCGCCCGTCGACCGCGGGGTCGATCTCCGCGCGGTAGCCGGTGATCACCCCCTCGTCCTCGAGGCGGCGCACCCGGCGCAGGCACGGGGCCGGGGTGAGCCCCACGCGCTCGGCCAGGTCGACGTTCGAGACCCGGGCGTCGGCGCGCAGCACGTCGATGATGGCGCGATCGATAGGGTCCACGCACGAATCGTGCCACCGCTGCGCCCCGGACGACCGAGAACGCCATCGCGTGGCGCCGCGACCGCCCTAGCATTGCCGACGTGACGGAGAGGCCGGGCCGGAGCGACCTGCGGGCCGCCGTGGCGGACGTCGCCGGCATCGGGGCCGGGATGTTCCTGCTCGGCACCAGCCTCGGGCTGCTCGTGGTCGGGTCCGGCCTGGCCTGGTGGTGGGCACCGGTCCTCGGCGGCGTGGTCTTCGCCGGGTCGATGGAGTTCCTGCTCGTCGCCCTCGCGGTCGCCGGGACGCCCCTGGCCGCGATCGCGGTCACGACGCTGCTCGTCAACGGCCGCCACGTGTTCTACGGCCTGTCGTTCCCGCTGCACCGCATCCCGGGCCGGCTCGGCCGCGCCTACGCGGTGTTCGCGCTCATCGACGAGGCCTACGCCCTCGCCACCACCCGCCCGGACGTCGCGCTGTCCGGCCGCCGCATCCTGTGGAGCCAGGTCCTCCTGCAGGTCTGCTGGGTCAGCGGCAGCACCCTCGGCGCGCTCGCCGGCGACACGTTCTCGCTGCGGGTGCCGGCGCTGGACTTCGTGTTCACCGCGCTGTTCGTGGTGCTCGCGACCGAGGCCGTGGTCGCCGGTCGCGAGGCGACCGGCCCGCTGCTCGCCGTCGCCTGCGCGCTGGTCGCCCGGGTCGTCGCCCCGGGCGAGATGCTGCTGGTGGCGATGGGCCTGTTCGTCGCGGCGCTGCTGGTGCGGTACCGCCTCACACCCCGGGAGCCCGCCGGTGCCTAGCCCGCTCTACCTGGCCGCCGTCGTCGCGGTGGCGGCCACCATCACCCTCGCCCTGCGCGCCGCGCCCTTCGCGATGACCTCGACGCTGCGCGCGTCCCCGCTGGTGTCCTACCTCGGCCGCCACCTGCCGGCCGGCGTCATGATCATCCTGGTCGTCCACCTGCTGCGCGATCTCCCCGTCGACCGGCCCCTGCTCTCGCTGCGGGAGCTCGTGCCGGTGCTGGTGACGGTCGCGGTGCACCTGTGGCGCCGCGACGCGCTGCTCAGCATGGCGACCGGGACCGCGGTGTACGCCCTGGCCCTGGCCGTCGTGCCGGCCTGACCGGTCACCCGGCGGTCACTCGGCGGTGGCCAGCTCCCGGTCCCCGGCGCGCACCGACTCGTCGACGTAGACGACGCCCTCGGTGACGGTCACCTGGTGGGTCCGCACCGGCTTCTTGGCCGGCGGCCCGCTCGGCCGGCCCGTGCGCAGATCGAAGCACGCGGCGTGCAGCGGGCACTCGACCGCGCACCCCTCGAGCCAGCCGTCGGACAGCGACGCGTCCTGGTGGGTGCACGTGTCGTCGATGGCGAAGAGCTCGCCGTCGGCGTTGAAGACCGCGATGGCCGCCACCGAACCCTGGATCCGGACCGATGCCCCGACGGGGATGTCAGCGATCTCGCCCACGTAGATCATGCTTGCTCCTGTTGCGCTCTGCGCATCGAGTCTTGCTATCCGCAACACCAATCGTGAGGCTCGGAGATGCCCCCGTCAAGACGACGGGCCGAGAACGAGGCTTGACTCTTCGGCGTCGCGCCGTGTTACTGGTACGACACTGATATTTCATCCGTGTGCAGGAGTTTCGAGGTGACCAGTGCCGGGACGGGCCATCGAGGGCGAGCACACCCTGCGCCGGGCCACGGCCGCGGCGGCGATCGGCAACGTCGCGGAGTGGTACGACTTCGGGATCTACTCCTACCTGGCCGGAGCGGTGCTCAGCCGGGTGTTCTTCCCCGACGCCGGGCCGTGGGCCACCGTCTACACGCTCGGCGCCTTCGCCGCGGCGTTCGTCGTGCGCCCCCTGGGCGGTCTGTTCTTCGGCCCCCTGGGCGACCGCATCGGCCGCACCAAGGTCCTCTCGGCGACCGTGGTGCTGATGGCGACGGCCACCGTGCTGCTCGGGCTCATCCCCGACCACGGCGCGATCGGCGCCGCCGCCCCGGTCCTGGTGCTGGTCATGCGCCTGCTGCAGGGTTTCTCCGCCGGCGGCGAGTACACGGGCGCCCTGACCCTCGTCGCGGAGTACGCGCCGGACCGGCGGCGGGGCCTGTTCGGGAGCTGGCTGGAGTTCGGCACCCTCACCGGCTACACCCTCGGCGCGGCCGTCAGCGCGGCCGTCATCGGCCTGCTGCCCGACGAGGCCCTCCTGGCCTGGGGGTGGCGGCTGCCGTTCATGCTGGCGCTGCCCCTGGGCGTCGCCGGCATCTACCTGCGCCTGCGCCTCGAGGACACCCCCGCGTTCCGCCAGCTCATGGCGCGCTCCCCCGCGCTGGCGACGATGCCGCTGCGGCGGGCGCTCCACATCCTCGGGGTCCGCCACCGGCGCGCGCTGGTGGTGGCGGGCGGCCTCGTCCTCGCCTGGAACATCACCAACTACGTGCTGACCAACTACGTCCCCGTCTACCTCACCAGCACGCTCGCCGACCACGGCGGCACGGGCACCGGGGAGGCGACGTCGACGCTGCTGCAGGTCGTCGTGATGCTGGCGATGCTGCTCGTCGTCACGTCGCTCGGGCGCCTGTCCGACCGCGTCGGGCGCCGGCCGATCCTGATGGCCGGGAGCCTCTCGCTCATGGTGCTCGGGCTGCCCGCGGTGTGGCTCCTGCGCCAGGGCGTGCTCGGCCAGCTCGGCGGCCTCGCGCTCCTGGGCGCGAGCCTGGTGTGCTTCGCCGCGGTCGCCCCCTCGACGCTGCCGGCGATGTTCCCCACCGTCGTGCGCTACGGGGGACTCGCGCTCACCGTCAACGTCGCGATCTCCCTGTTCGCGGGCACGGCGCCGACCGTGATCGCCGCCGCCACGACGGCGACCGGCAACCTCGACTGGCCGGGCTACTACCTCGTCGCCGCCGGCGTCGTCGGCGTGGTGAGCGTCCTGTTCCTCACCGAGTCCGCGGGCCTCCCCCTGGCCGGGGCCGCCCCGCTGACCTCGAGCGCCGACCTCCCACCCCCCACGCTCTCGCCCGAGGGGGTCCCCCTGGAGCGTCCCGCCGGGTGACGGCGCCGCTCAGGCGGCCGCGGCCGGACGACGGAGCTCGCTGCGGCGGAACCGCCCGAACGCCCGCGGGTCGCCCATCGCGAAGACCCCGGTCGTGGTGCCCTCGCCGTCGACGTAGCGCGCGACGAACCGCCCGTCGCCCACCTCCCCGTCGACGATCTCGACCCGGTCGTGCGCCGACGGGTGCCCGGCGAGCTGCAGCATCCGCCCGTACTGCTCGGACCAGACGTAGCCGCTGGGCCGGAAGGTCGCACCCGGCCCGGACCCGAGCAGGTTGGCCGCCGCGACGGCGGCCTGCTCCCCCGCGCTGGTCCAGTGCTCGTGGCGCCGCGCGCTCACGCCGTGCGTCCAGCGGGCGACGTCGCCGACCGCCACGACATGAGGCAGGTCGGTGACCATGCCGGCGTCGGTGCGCACGCCGTTGTCGACGGTCAGGCCGGAGCCGTCGAGCCAGGCGGTGTTCGGGACGATCCCGATGCCCACGATGACGACGTCGGCCGGGACGGTGGTGCCGTCGCCCAGCTCCACGCCCACCACGCGGCGGGCACCATCGCCCGACGGCACGGTCGCGAGCCCGGACACGCTGGTGCCCGGCCGCAGGTCCGTGCCGTGCACGGCGTGCAGGTCGACGCAGCTGCGGGCGATCCGCGGGCCGAGCACGGGGGCCAGGGGCAGCGGCAGCCCGTCGAGCACGGTGACCGGCAGGCCCATCGCCCGGCACGTGGACGCCACCTCGGCGCCGATGAAGCCGCCGCCCACGATCACGACGCGGGGCGAGCCGTCCCGCAGCTCCCGCCGCAGGGCGACCGCGTCGTCGAGGGTCCGCAGGGTGTGCACGCCCTCGACGTCCTCGGTGCCCGGCAGCCGCCGGGCCCGCCCGCCCGTGGCGACGACGACCCCGTCCGTGGCCACCTCGGTGCCGTCGGCGAGCACGACGCGGCGCCCGGCGGGGTCCAGGCGTGCGGCGGTGGCGCCGAGGCGCAGCTCGAGCGCGAGCTCGACCTCGTCCTCGTCGTCCACCAGCCCGATCGCGTCCTCGTCGACGCTGCCGGCGAGGAACGCCTTGGACAGCGGCGGCCGGTCGTAGGGCCGGTGCGCCTCGTCGCCGACCAGGACCAGGCGGCCGTCGAAGCCGGCCCCCCGCAGCGCCTCGGCGGAACGGATCCCGGCGACGGACCCGCCGACGATCGTGATGGTCTTCATGCGGTCTCCTCGTGAGCCTCTGCAGGCGGGACCGGTGGAGACGACACCCCGAGGTCTGGAGTGGCGAGTTGCGCGATGAGAGACAAGATGCTTCATACGCAACACGAGACCGTCCGCGAGCAGGTGCCCGCTTGTCAAGGGGCGATCCAGGTGGACCGGTACCGGGATCGTGACGACCTCGTCCCTCCGGACCCTTGACACGCGCTTCTCGCTCCCGGACCGTTCTTGTTGCGCAGAGCGAATCAAGTTTCTCTCAGCGCAACAGCAGGGCCAGCCGGAGCCAGACCCCAGGAGCAGGACCATGACCACCGGAGAGATCGCACCGGCGGCCGCGCCGTCGGGGCTGCCGCCGAGCCTGCGCACGACGCTCCCGGGCCGGTACTACACGGACCCGACGATCTTCGCGGCCGAGCAGGCCTTCGTCTTCGAGACCGGCTGGTTCTGCGCCGTGCTCGCCGCCGACATCCCCGCGCCCGGCGCCTTCGAGACCGTCCAGGTCGGCCGGGAGAGCGTCATCGTCGCCCGCGGGCGCGACGGCGCGGTCAACGCCTACCTCAACGTCTGCCGCCACCGCGGGGCCCGGATCTGCACCGAGGACAAGGGCGCCGTGCGCCGGTCCTTCCAGTGCCCGTACCACGCCTGGACCTACGGGCTCGACGGCAAGCTCATCGCCGCGCCGAACATCGGCGAGATGCCCGACGTCGACCGGGTCGAGTACGGGCTGCACCGCGTCCACGTGCGCGAGTGGCTCGGCTACGTGTGGCTGTGCCTGGCCGAGGAGCCGCCGTCGTTCGAGGCCACGGTGGTCGGCGACGTCGACGCCCGCCTGGGCTCCCCCGACGCGATCGTCGGGTACCAGGTGGCCGACCTGAAGCTGGGCCGGCGGATCGAGTACGACGTGGCGGCGAACTGGAAGCAGATCGTCGAGAACTTCATGGAGTGCTACCACTGCGCGACGATCCACCCCGAGCTCACCGAGGTCCTGCCCGAGTTCGCCGACGGGCTCGCCGCGCAGTACTTCGTGGGGCACGGTGCCGCCTTCGGCGACGACGTCGCGGGCTTCACCGTCGACGGCTCGGCGGGCCTCGAGCGCATCCCCGGGGTGGGCGAGGACCAGGACCGGCGCTACTACGCCATCACGGTCCGGCCCCAGGTGTTCATCAACCTCGTGCCCGACCACGTCGTGTTCCACCGCATGTTCCCGCTCTCGGCGTCACGGACCCTCGTGCGCTGCGACTGGCTCTACCTCCCCGAGGTCGTCGACTCGGGGGCCGACATCGACCGGTCCGTCGAGCTGTTCCACCGCGTCAACCGGCAGGACTTCGACGCCTGCGAGCGCTGCCAGGTGTCGATGGACTCCCGCTCCTACGCGCGCGGCGGGGTGCTCGTCCCGAGCGAGCACCACATCGGCGAGTTCCACGACTGGGTCCGGCAGAAGGTCGGCTGACCAGGCACTCCACCCACCGAAGATCCCACCCACGAGCACCAGGAACCGCCCCATGTCCTCCCTGTCCCCCGAGAGCTCCGACCCCTCCGCGGCCACCACGTCGCCCGAGCGCTACCGCGACGCCTTCCGCGTCGCCGACGAGCTGGCCGTGCACGGCAGCGACTGCGTCTGCCCGCCGTGCGCCGGCCGCCTCACCGGCCTCCTGGCCGAGCTGTCCCGCGCCATCGAGCGGGACACCCCTCGGTGATCGCCCCGTAGGATCACGGAGATGCCGGGGACGAAGAGGTCCGACGACACCGCGGAGAGGACGTCCTCGGTCCAGTCCGTCGACCGCGCGATCTCCATCCTGGAGCTGGTCGCCGCGCGCGGCGAGGTCGGCATCACCGAGATCGCCGAGGAGCTGGACGTCCACAAGTCCACGGCGTTCCGCCTCGTCGCGGCGCTCCAGAACCGCAACCTCCTCGAGCAGCTCGGGGAGCGCGGGAAGTACACGCTGAGCTTCGCCATCGTGCGGCTCGCGGCCGCCTCGACGGCCCGCCTCGACGTGGCCCGGCTGGGTCAGCCGATCTGCCAGCGCCTGGCGGAGAGCCTGGGCGAGACCGTGAACATCGCCGTCACCGACGGCGAGGCCGGCATCACCGTCGCGCAGGAGGACGGCACGGCGACGATCACCTCGCAGAACTGGGTGGGACGCCGGACCCCCTTGCACGCCACGTCGGCGGGCAAGGTGCTGCTCGCGTGGATGGACGAGGCGGATCGTCGCCCGATCCTGCGCAAGCGGCTCAAGCAGTTCACCGAGGACACCATCACCTCGGCCACCGAGCTGCGCACGGAGCTGGCGCGCGTGCTCGACGAGGGCCACGCCCGCTCGTTCGAGGAGCTCGAGGTCGGGATGCACGCCGTCGGCGTGCCCGTGTTCTCCGCCGACGGCTCGGTGGGCTCGGCGCTCAGCGCCACGGGCCCCTCGTACCGGCTGCCGCGGCGCCGGGCCCGCGCCATCGTCGGCGACCTGCGCGAGGCCGCCGCGGAGCTGTCGGCCAAGCTCGGCTACACCGGCACCTGACGTCTCAGCGGAAGACCACCGTGCGGTGGCCGTCGAGCAGCACGCGGCGCTGGCAGTGCCAGCGCACGGCCCGCGACAGGGCCATCGCCTCGGCGTCGCGGCCGACCTCCTGCAGCGCCTCGGGGTCGTACGAGTGGTCGATGCGCACGACCTCCTGCTCGATGATCGGCCCCTCGTCGAGGTCGGGCGTCACGTAGTGCGCGGTCGCGCCCACCAGCTTCACCCCGCGGTCGTGGGCCTGGTGATAGGGCTTGGCGCCCACGAACCCGGGCAGGAACGAGTGGTGGATGTTGATCGCCCGCCCCCGCAGCGCCGTGCAGGTCCGGTCGGAGAGGATCTGCATGTAGCGGGCGAGGACGACGAGCTCGGCGTCGAGGTCGTCGACGATCGCGAGCAGGCGCGCCTCGGCCTCGTCCTTCGTCGCCGGCGTGACGGGCACGTGGAGGAACGGGAGCCCGGCGGCCTCGGCCATCGGGCGCAGGTCCTCGTGGTTGGACACGACGCCGACGAGCTCGCCGCCGAGGCTGCCCGAGCGCCAGCGGAAGACCAGGTCGTTGAGGCAGTGCCCCGACCGCGACACCATGACGAGCACCCGGGCGGGGCGCTGCGGGTGGAACGCGTAGTCCATGCCGAACGCGGCCGCGACCGGCGCGAAGCCCGCGGCGACGGCCTCGACGTCGGCCTCCGTGGTGGCCCGCGTGCGCATGAACAGCCGCCCGCTGCGGGGGTCGTCGAACTGCTGGTGCTCGACGATGTCGCCGCCGTGCGCGGTGAGGTGGCTGCTGACCGCCCGCACGATGCCCGCGCGGTTCGGGCAGCTCAGGGTCAGGGTGAAGACGTCGGTCACGGGGTCCTCTTCAGCACTCGACGACGGTGAGAGCCAGCCCGCCGCGGGCCGTCTCCTTGTACTTGACCTTCATGTCGGCGCCGGTCTCGCGCATCGTCCTGATCGCCTTGTCCAGCGAGACGTGGTGGACGCCGTCGCCGCGCACGGCCATGCGGGCCGCGGTGATGGCCTTGACCGAGGCGACGGCGTTGCGCTCGATGCAGGGGATCTGCACGAGCCCGCCGACGGGGTCGCACGTCAGCCCGAGGTTGTGCTCGATGCCGATCTCGGCGGCGTTCTCGACCTGCTCGGGCGACCCGCCGAGCAGCTCCGCGAGCCCGGCGGCGGCCATCGAGCACGCCGAGCCGACCTCGCCCTGGCAGCCGACGTCCGCGCCCGAGATCGAGGCGTTGCGCTTGAACAGCAGCCCGACCGCGCCGGCGGTGAGCAGGAAGCGCACGACGGCGTCGTCGTCGAACCCCCGCACCGACGCCGCGGCGTGGAGCAGGACCGCGGGCACGATCCCCGCCGCGCCGTTGGTGGGGGCGGTGACCACCCGGCCGCCGGCGGCGTTCTCCTCGTTGACGGCCAGCGCGTGCAGCGTGACCCGGTCCATGGCCTGGGCGGCGACCCCCGCCCCGTCCTCCTCGTCGAGGCGGCGCCGCAGGTCGGCGGCGCGGCGGCGGACCCGCAGCCCCCCGGGCAGCACGCCCGGCGTGGTCGACCCGCGCTCGACGCACTCGCGCATGACCGACCAGAGGTGCAGCAGGCCGGCCCGGGTCTCCTGCTCGGGGCGCCACACCGCCTCGTTGGCGAGCATGACGTCGCTGATCCGCAGCCCGTGGGCACGGGCGATCGCGACGAGCTCGTCGCCGGAGGTGAAGGGGTGGCGCGCGGGCGTCGGGTCCTCGCGCAGCACCGGCTCGCCCGTCTCGTCCTCGTCGACGACGAAGCCCCCGCCGACCGAGTAGTACTCGCGGCGCTCGACGAGGTGCCCGTGCTCGTCGTGGGCGGTGAAGACCATGCCGTTGCTGTGGAACGACAGGCGCGCGCGGCGGTGGAGCACCACGTCGTCGTCGACCGAGAACGGGACGGTGTGCTTGCCGGCGAGGGCGATGCGCCCGCCGGCCCGGACGGCCGCGGCGATCGGCTCCGCCTCCACGGGGTCGACGAGGTGGGGCTGCTCGCCGGACAGGCCCAGCACCACCGCGCGCACGCTGCCGTGCCCGTGCCCGGTGGCGCCGAGCGAGCCGAAGAGCTCGCAGCGCACAGCGGCGACGCGGTGCAGCAGATCGGCGTCGTGCAGCCGCGAGACGAACAGGAAGGCGGCGCGCATCGGACCCACGGTGTGGGAGCTGGACGGGCCGATCCCGACCTTGAAGAGGTCGAACACCGAGATGGCCATAGAACTAGTATATCAGTCGTAGCCACCTGTTAGAAGAGACGAGATCGCTACGGTAAGGTCATCGCCGTGAGCCTCACGGACGAGCAGGTGTCGAGTCCCCCGCTGTCGCTCTCGGAGCGCGCCTACGCGGCCATCCAGGACAAGCTGATCATGTTGGAGATCCCCCCGATGGCCCCGATCGACGAGGTCGGCCTGGTGGAGTCGCTGGGGGTGGGGCGCACGCCGGTGCGCGAGGCCCTCAAGCGGCTCGAGGTCGACCGGCTGGTCGTGTCCTACGCGCGGCGCGGGACGTTCGCCACGGCCGTCGAGATCTCCGACCTCGCCTACATCTCCGAGATCCGCGTGCAGCTCGAGCCGCTGGCGGCCCGCCGCGCGGCCGAGAACGCCGGCCCGGCGATGCGCGAGGACCTGGCGGAGCTGGCCGACGCCACCGACGCCCTCGAGGTGCCGTCCCTGACGCGCGACGAGCTGATGCGCTGGGACCTGCGGGTGCACCGCGCCGTGTACCGGGCGTCGGGCAACCCGCACCTCGAGGACACCCTCGTGCGCTACGACAACCTGGCCACGCGGATCTTCTGCATCTTCCTCGACCGCATGACCGACTTCGTCTCGCACGTCGAGGAGCACGCGGGCCTGCTGCGCACGATCGCCGAGGGCGACGCCGACGGCGCGGCCCGGCGCGCGCGCCAGCACGTGCTCGGGTTCGAGAAGGCGATCCGCGCGGTCATCTGACGCGCGTCCCGCGCGCCTCAGCGCAGGATGCGCTCGCGGACGAAGGCCGTGATCTTCGCGGCGCGCAGGACGAGGTCGTCGACGGGCTCGACCGCGGTGAGGAGCCGCTCGCGCTCGCCGGGGTCCGCCACGTCCGCGAGGTCGACCTCGACGTCGACGCGCGCCGTCCCCGCCGCCGCGCGGACCGCCTCGGCGGCCGCCGCGAGGTCGACGGCGGCGGCGCGGGGCGCGAGCGGGCGCAGGGCCTCCACGAGGGCCAGGACGCGCTCGGCCAGGTCGATGACCTGCACCGACGAGCCGCCCGGCCCGCGAGGAGGGCCCTCGTCGACGGCGAGGCGCAGCGCGTCGGCGCGGAGCTCGTCCGCGCCGTCCCGCGTCCGCGCCAGGGTGTCGGCGTGCTCGGCGGCCACCCGGGGCTCGGCGTCCCGGGCGGCCTTCGCGACGAGCGCCGCCCCGTGGGCGGCGTGCAGCGCGGCACCGGCCCGGCCCCCCGGCCCGGGGCTCCGGGACGCGAGGGACTCCAGGAAGTGCTCGACCGTCTCGCTGCGCACTCAGGACCCCTTTCGCGGGGCTCGCGGAGGCTCGGAGATCAGCGCCGGATGCGCGTCATCTCCGGGTCGACGAGTGGTTCGGCGGCCACCGTGGCTCGGATGGGCCGACCGAAGTAGGAGATCTCGACGGCCGTGCCGACCGCGAGACCGGCCGGGAGCCACGCGTACGCCACCGGCCGACCGACGGTGTACCCGAACGCGGCCGATGTCACGTAGCCCGCGGGGACCCCGTCGACGAGCACCGGCTCGTGGCCGAGGACGATGTCGCCCGGGTCGTCCACGGTCAGGCACGTCAGCGAGCGCGCCACGTCCCGGTCGGCGCGCGCGGCGAGGGCGGCCCGCCCCACGAAGTCGCCCTTGGTGTCCGGGCGCACCGCGAAGCCCAGCCCGGCCTCGTACGGGTCGTGCTCGGTGGTCATGTCCGCGCCCCAGCTGCGGTAGCCCTTCTCCAGCCGCAGGCTGTTGAACGCGGCCCGGCCCGCGGCCACGACGCCCAGGGGCTGCCCGGCGCGCCACAGGGCGTCCCAGAGCCGCTGCCCGTACTCGGCCGTCGTGTAGATCTCCCAGCCGAGCTCGCCGACGTAGGACAGCCGCATCGCCGTCACGGGGACGCCGGCGATCCGGCCCTGCACGCAGCGGAAGTACTTCAGGCCCTCGTGCGAGAGGTCGAGCGCGGTCAGGGGCGCGACGAGGTCGCGGGCGAGCGGGCCCCAGACGCCGACGCAGCAGGTGCCACCGGTGGTCTCGCGCACCGTGACGTCGTCCCGGCCGGCCGCCTCCCGCTGCAGGTGGTGGACGTCGAGGGGGCCGTTGGCGCCGACCTGGAACAGCTCCGGCCCGAGGCGGGCGACGGTGAGGTCGCTGCGGATGCCGCCGGCCTCGTCGAGCATCAGCGTGTACTTCACCGTGCCCACCGAGGTGTCCATCTTCCCGGTGGTGAGCCGGTCGAGGAACGTCACCGCGCCGGGCCCGGACACCTCGACGCGGGTCAGCGGGGTCATGTCGTACATCGCCACCGCGGTGCGCGTCCTCCACGCCTCCACCGCGGCGACCGGCGAGTGGAACGCGCCCGACCACGCGTCGCGGGGCGGCGGCGTCCACTCGGGCGGCAGGTCGGCCACGAGCGGGGCGTTGGCCTCGTACCAGTGCGGGCGCTCCCAGCCGTGGGACTCGAGGAACACCGCGCCCAGCTCGACCTGCCGGGCGTGGAACGGGCTGACCCGGACGTCGCGGGGCGCGAGCCGGGGCTGCAGGGGGTGCACGATGTCGTAGATCTCGACGAAGTTCTGGGCCGAGGTCTGCGCGACGTAGTCGTCGTCGGTCTGGAACTCCTCGAAGCGGTGCACCGAGCAGCCGTGCAGGTCGAGCTCGCTGCGGCCGTCGACGAGGAGCTGGGCGACGCTGCGGGCGACGCCGGCGGAGTGGGTGACCCACACCGCCTCGGCGATCCAGAAGCCGGCGACGTCCGCCGACTCCCCGATCAGCGGGCCGCCGTCGGGCGTGAACGAGAAGACGCCGTTGAAGCCGGTGTCGATCTTGGAGTCGCGCAGCGACGGCAGCAGCAGCCGGCTCTGCTCCCAGGAGGGCGCGAAGTCCTCCTCGGTGAACGGCAGCATCGAGGGCTGGCGCGCGGCCGAGACGTCGTCGACCTCGGGGAGCTCGGCCAGCGACACCGGCATCGGGCGGTGGGCGTAGGAGCCGATGCCGATGCGGTCGTGGTGCTCGCGGTAGTAGAGGTCATGGTCCTGGTGCCGCAGGATCGGCAGCTGGGCCTCGACGTGCTCGTCCTTGCGCCCGACGAGGTCGGGCACCTGGTCGGTGACCACGTACTGGTGGGCCAGGGGCAGCAGCGGCACCCGCATCCCGACCATGTCGCCGATGGCCTGGCCCCAGAAGCCGGCGCAGGAGACGACGACGTCGGCGGCGACCTCGCCCTGGTCGGTCTGCACGCCGGTGACCCGGCCGTCATGGGTGGAGATGCCGGTGACCCGCGTCGAGCCGCGGAACGCCGCGCCGCGCGCCGTGGCCCGCCGCCTCAGCGCGGTGACCGCCCGGGCGGCCTTGGCCAGGCCGTCGGTGGGCGTGTGCAGGCCGCCGAGGACGCGCTCGCGGTCGACCAGCGGGTGGAGCCGGACGCACTCGTCGACGTCGACGACCCGCGCCGGGATGCCGCGCGCGGTGGCCCAGCCCTGCTTGCGGTGCAGGTCGGCGAGGCGCTCCGGGGTGGTGGCGACCTCGAGTCCGCCGACCTGGTCGAAGCACGCGGCGCCGTCGACCTCGAGGTCGAGGAACTTCTCCACGGTGTAGGTGGCGAACGCGCTCATCGTGCGCGACGCGTTGGTCTGGAACACCAGGCCCGGGGCGTGGGAGGTCGACCCGCCGGCCAGCGGCAGGGGCCCCTGGTCCAGGACGGTGACGTCGGTCCAGCCGCGGGCGGTGAGCTCGTCGGCGAGGTTGGCGCCGACGATGCCGGCCCCGATGACGACGACGCGGGGGGTGGTGCTCATGGCGTCTCCCAGGGAACGGAGTCGGAGCGGTACTCGGTGGCGGCGTCGACGAGCCGGTCGACGACGTGGGCGGCGATGGACGGGCGCACGAGGACCTGCAGGTCGTCGTCGCCGTGGGCGACCAGGAGGACCGCGGCCTGGCCGAGGAGGGTCTGGGCGCACCGGCCGGCGGGGAAGGACCGGGGGCGCAGGTCGAGCGCGCACCCGGTGGCCAGCAGCTCGCGGGCCGCGGTGCCCCGGACCCACAGGGCCGTGCGCTGCGCGGACACGTCGACGGCCATGCCGCCGTGGGCGGCCGCGGCCTCGTCGACCGCGAACTCCCAGTCCTCGGGGCGGGCCGCGGCGCTGGTCAGCAGCCACTCGTCGGGCCCGAGGCGCAGGGCCTGGCCTGCGGGCAGCGCGGTCCACGTGTCGGGGCGCGCCGGCAGCGGACCGCCGACGACCTGCTCGACGGCGGCCGGTCCCCCGCCGGCGGGGTCGACGCGCAGGTCGACGGCCGCGACGAGGCCCCCGAGCTCGAGGACCAGGGCCGGGGCGAGCTCGGCCGAGAGCGCCGCGAGCAGGTCGCGGTACCCCTCGAGGGGGTGGCGGGCGGTGAGGGTCGCGGTCGGCTCAGCCATCGCGGCGCGCTCCTTCGGGGTCGACGAGGACGGTGTCGCCGATCTGCGCGGCCACGAGCTCGCCGCCGACGGGGACCCCCACGACCTCGCCGATGCGCTCGCGGCCGCCCTTGACCAGGGCGAGCGCGAACGGCCGGGCGAGGGCCGCGCTGTGGTAGCTGGAGGTGACGTGGCCGAGCATCGGGACCGGCGGCGCCGGCAGGCGCCCGTCCTCGGCGAGGTGCACGATCTGGGAGCCCTCGGGCAGCTTCGTCGCCGCGTCGACGGGCAGCAGCGACACCAGCTGCTTGCGCCGCGGGTCCTGGTTCTGCGGGCGGGCGAAGGAGCGCTTGCCCAGGAAGTCGGGCTTCTTGCGCGACACCGCCCAGCCCAGGCCGAGGTCGTGCGGCGAGACGGTGCCGTCGGTGTCCTGCCCGATGATCGGGTAGCCCTTCTCGGCCCGCAGGACGTGCATCGTCTCGGTGCCGTAGGGCGTGATCCCGTACGGCCGGCCGGCCGCCACCAGCCGGTCCCACACCGCCGCGGCGTACCAGGAGCCGACGCTCACCTCGAAGGCGAGCTCGCCGGAGAACGAGATGCGCGCGAGGCGCACGGGCACGCCGTCGAGGGCGGTGTCCTGCCAGCTCATGAAGCCGAAGGCGTCGTTGGCGACATCGACCTCGGCGAAGACCGCGCCGACGACGTCGCGGGAGCGCGGTCCCGCCACCGCGAAGATCGAGAGCTGCTCGGTGACCGAGGTCAGCCGCACCCGCAGGTCCGGCCACTCGGTCTGGAGCCACTCCTCCATCCAGTCGAGGACGGGCGCGGCGTTGCCGGTGGTCGTGGTGACGAGGAAGCGGTCCTCAGCCAGGCGCAGCACGGTGCCGTCGTCGAAGACCATGCCGTCGTTGCCGCACATGACGCCGTAGCGCACGCGCCCGACCTTCAGGCTCGACATCGTGTTCGTGTAGAGCCGGTCGAGCAGCACCGCGGCGTCCGGCCCGCGGACGTCGATCTTGCCCAGGGTCGAGCCGTCCATGATGCCGACCGACGTGCGCACGGCGGCGCACTCGCGCAGCACCGCCGCCGTCATGTCCTCGCCGGCGTGCGGGTAGTGGCGGGCGCGCTTCCACTGCCCGACGTCCTCGAACTCCGCGCCCGCGGCCACGTGGCGGTCGTGGACCGCCGTCGTCCGCACGGGGTCGTAGAGGTCGCCGCGCGCCCGGCCGGCCAGCGCGGCGAACGCGACGGGCGTGTACGGCGGGCGGAAGGTGGTCGTGCCGAGGTCCTCGACCGGCCGGCCCAGCAGCTCGGCGGTGATCCCCGACGCGACGACCCCGGACGTCTTGCCCTGGTCGTGCGCGGTGCCGATCGTCGTGTAGCGCTTGACGTGCTCCACCGAGCGCATCCCGGCGCCCACGGCGCGGGCGATGTCGGCGACGGTGGCGTCGCGCTGGAGGTCGACGAACTGGCGGGCGGGGTCGCCCGCAGTGCGCCAGAGCACCCTCGTCGGCTCGCGCGGCTCCTCGTCGGCGTGCGGCGCGTCCGGCCCGCCGGCCTGGCGCAGACACCCGGCGAGGTCGAGCACGCCGTCGGCGGCGCCGACCACCTCGACGCCGGGCAGCGGCGTGCCGGGACGGAACGCGCCCAGCGCCGGGTCCCAGGTCAGGCGGCCGCCGACGTGGGTGAACAGGTGCACCGTCGGGTTCCAGCCGCCGCTGACCAGCAGCAGGTCGCAGGGCACCTCGCGGCGCTCCTCCCCCACCAGCGCGGCGGTGACGCGGTCATCCCCGCGCGTGCCGTGCACCTGCGTGTCGGCGGAGACCGCGATGCCGCGCCCGGCGCAGCGCCGGGCCCAGTCCTCGGGGACCCGGGACCGGGCGTCGAACACCCGGACCGCGGCACCCGCGTCGTGCAGGTCGACGGCGGCGGCGTACGCGGCGTCGTCGCTGGTGAACACGACGACCTCACGGCCGGCGAGCACGCCGTGGCGGTGCAGGAAGTCGCGCGCCGACGCGGCGAGCATGATCCCGGGGCGGTCGTCGTCCTCGAACACGATCGGTCGCTCGATCGCGCCGGCGGCGATCACCACGCGCGCGGCACGGATGCGGTGCACGCGCTGGCGCGAGCGCCGGCCGCCCGGGGCGTCGACGTGGTCGGTCCGCCGCTCCAGGGCGAGCACGAGGCCGTCGTCGTAGTGCCCGAACGCCGTCGTGCGCTGCAGGTGCGTCACGGTCGGCAGGGCGGCGAGCTCGGCGACGGTGTCGGCGACGAACTCCCGCGACGGGCGGCCGTCGACGGTCTCGGTGCCGGTGAGCGTGCCGCCGGGCTCGGGGCGGTCGTCGACGAGGACGACGTCGAGCCCCTCGCGGGCGGCGCGCCGGGCGGCGGTCAGCCCGGCGGGCCCGGCGCCGACGACCAGCACGTCGCAGTGGACGTGGCGGTGGTCGTGGCGGGCGACGTCGGCGACCTGGGAGAGCCGGCCCTGCCCGTTCACGCCGCGGGCGACGAGGCCGTCGGTGATCTCGACCGTGGACGCGAGCACCATCGGCTCGGGGAACGGCTCCTCGATCTGGACCAGGCCCGTCGGGTCCTCGACCCACGCGGCGCCGATGCCGCGGGGGCGCCCGAACTTGACGCTGGTGTCCAGCGGGCGCGCGTCGTGGGCCAGCAGCACCGAGGCGAGCGTGTCGCCGGGGTGCCCGGTGTAGGTGGTGCCGTCGACGGTGACGGTCACCGTGCGGCCGCGGTCGACACGGCCGTACCCCTCGACCCGGCTCACGAGGTCGCCCCCGATCCGGCAGTCGATCCGGCGGTCGGGGCCGCGAGGGGGCCGACGCTCAGGAACGCGTGGGTGCGGGTGTCGCGGACCGCGGTGAACCAGCGGCGGCAGCCCGCGCTGTGGGCCCAGCGCTCGGCGAAGGGCCCCTTGGGGTTGTCGCGGAAGAACACGAAGCGAGCCCACTGCTCGTCGGTCAGGGCGGCGGGATCGGACGGGTAGGCGACGTGGGCCTGGCCGCCGTAGGAGAACTCGAGCTCCTCGCGGGGGCCGCACCAGGGGCAGGCGATGAGTTGCACGGCGATCTCCACTCAGTGGGCCACGGCGGCGGCGCCGTGCTCGTCGACGAGGGCCCCGGTGACGAACCGGTCGAGGCCGAAGGGGGCGACCAGCGGGTGCGGGCGGCCGTGGGCCACGGTGTCGGCGAACGCCCAGCCGATCCCCGGGGTGGCCTTGAACCCGCCGGTCCCCCAGCCGCAGTTGAGGAACACGTTGTCGTAGGGGGTGCGCCCGACGATCGGGCTGGCGTCCGGCGTGACGTCGACGACGCCGGCCCAGCTGCGCAGCAGGTGCGCGCGGGCGAACACCGGGAAGAGCTCGACGGCGGCCGCCATCTGGCGCTCGATGATGTGGAAGGCGCCGCGCTGGGCGTAGCCGGTGGCGGCGTCCACGCCCGCGCCCATCACCAGCTCGCCCTTGTGCGCCTGCGAGACGTACACGTGCACGGCGTTGGACATGACGATCGTCGGGTGCACGGGCTCGAGGAGCTCCGAGACCAGCGCCTGCAGCGGGTGCGACTGCAAGGGCGCGGGGACGCCGAGCATGTCGAGCAGCACCGAGGTGTGGCCCGCGGCGCAGAGGGCGACGGTGCCGCAGCCGATGTCCCCGCGGGTCGTGCGGACGCCCGTCACGCGGTCGCCGTCGGTGACGAAGCCCGTGACCTCGCAGTCCTGGATGATGTCGATGCCCGCGTCGCTGGCGCGGCGGGCGAAGCCCCAGGCCACGTAGTCGTGCTTCGCGATCCCGGCCCGCGGCTGGAACGTCGCGCCCTGCACCGGGTAGCGGATGTCGGCGGAGACGTTGACGATCGGGCAGACCTTCGCCACCTCGTCGGGGGCGAGCCACTCGGCGTCGATCCCGTTGAGCTTGTTGGCCTCGACCCGGCGCACCGAGTCGCGGACGTCCTGCTCGGTGTGGGCGAGGTTGAGCACGCCGCGCTGGCTGAACAGGATCGGGTAGCCGAGGTCCTCCTCGAGCCCCTCCCAGAGCTTGAGCGCGTGCTCGTAGATGCCCGCCGACTCGTCCCAGAGGTAGTTCGAGCGGATCAGCGTGGTGTTGCGGGCCATGTTCCCGCCGGCCAGCCAGCCCTTCTCGAGCACGGCGACGTCGGTGATGCCGAGCTTGGCCAGGTAGTGCGCCGTGGCCAGGCCGTGCCCGCCGCCGCCGACGATGACGACGTCGTAGGACCTCTTGGGCTCGGCGTCGCGCCAGAGGGCATCGGGGTGCTCGGGCAGCGCGGCGCCCGGCGGGGTCGCGGATGGTGCGGTGCTCATGCCTGCAGCTCCGGGTAGAGGGGGTGGCGGTCGGCGAGGGCAGCGACGCGCTGTGCCAGGGCGTCCAGCTCGGCGTCGGTCACGGACGGGCGCAGCGCGCGGGCGACCACGTCGGCGACGACGCGGAAGTCCTCGGCGTCGAACCCGCGGGTGGCCAGGGCGGCGGTGCCGATGCGGACGCCGGAGCTGACCATCGGCGGGCGGGGGTCGAAGGGCACCGCGTTGCGGTTGACGGTGATCCCCACGCGGTGCAGGCGGTCCTCGGCCTGCTTCCCGTCGAGCTCGGCGTCGCGCAGGTCGACCAGGACGAGGTGGACGTCGGTGCCGCCGGACACGACGCCGACGCCCGGCTCCTCGAGCAGCCGCTCGGCGAGGATGCGGGCACCCGCGAGCGTGCGCTCCTGGCGCTCGCGGAACCCGGGCGTCGCGGCCAGCCCGAACGCCACCGCCTTGGCGGCGATCACGTGCTCGAGCGGGCCGCCCTGCTGGCCCGGGAAGACGCTCGAGTTCAGCTTCTTCGCGAGCTCCCGGGTGCCGGCGAGGATCACGCCGCCGCGCGGCCCACCGAGCGTCTTGTGCGTCGTCGAGGTGACGACGTGGGCGTGGGGCACCGGCGAGGGGTGCAGCCCGGCCGCGACCAGCCCGGCGAAGTGCGCCATGTCGACCATCAGCCAGGCGCCCACCGCGTCGGCGATGCGGCGGAACGCCGCGAAGTCCTGCTGGCGCGGGTAGGCCGACCAGCCGGCGATGATCAGCTTCGGCCGGTGGGAGTGCGCCAGGCGCTCGACCTCGTCCATGTCGACGCGGTGGTCGTCGGCGCGCACGTGGTAGGCGGCGACCTCGTAGAGGCGGCCCGAGAAGTTCAGGTGCATGCCGTGGGTGAGGTGGCCGCCGTGGGCCAGCGCGAGCCCGAGGATGGTGTCGCCGGGCTCGAGCAGGGCGGCCATGACCGCGGCGTTCGCCTGGGCGCCGGAGTGCGGCTGGACGTTGGCGTACTCGGCGCCGAACAGGGCCTTCAGCCGGTCGATCGCGAGCTGCTCGACGACGTCGACGTGCTCGCAGCCGCCGTAGTAGCGCCGGCCGGGGTAGCCCTCGGCGTACTTGTTGGTCAGGGCCGAGCCCTGGGCCTCCATGACCGCCTGCGGCGCGAAGTTCTCGCTCGCGATCATCTCGAGCGTCCGGTCCTGCCGGCGGAGCTCGGCCACGACCTGGGCGTGGACCTCCGGATCGGTGTCGGCGAGCGACCGGCCGAGCACCGCGGCGGCCTGGTCGGGAGCTGTGATCGACATTCGCGTACCTCTTGCTCGCCAACTGATATATCTACCGCTGCGGACTGTAGACACGGCCGTCGGCATCGTCAATGCTCGTCCGGGCAGGAGCCATCGACGGCGAGGGAGGTCGCGAGATGACGGACCAGGTGACCGACCTGTGGACCGCGGGGTTCGAGATGGGGCGGCTGGACCAGCAGCTCGCCGCGCGGGTCCTGCGCGACCAGAAGGTGGGCCTGACGATCCGGCGCCTCAACCGCGACGAGGCCGCGGCGATGGCCCGCCGCCACGGCTACGCGCTGCACGTCCACGACGTCGACGAGCCCGGGTACGTGTGGGCGGAGTTCTGGCCGGAGGCCGCGACCGGCTCCAGAGCGCTTGTGGCTCCCCGGTGGGCGGATCTAGCCTGGTCACGAGCATCCGAGCCCCCGATGCCGATCCCGGGATCGAGCGAGGGGCCTCGTCGTGCACCGTCCGGAGACCGCCGACCTCTCGTACACGCTGGTGCACACCGGCGAGGACCCCGACGCGTTCCCCGAGCTCGCGCGACGGCACGCCGGCCTGGGGCTGTGCGGGCCGGGGTGGAGCGTGCTCGCGGCCCGGGGCAGCCGCTGGAGCTGGTCGATCGGCCTCGACGTCCACGGCGCCGCCTTCGGCGCGCCGCCCCTGGTCGCGCAGACCATCGCGGTGCGCGTCCTCGCCGACCGCGCGGTCCACGTCGCGGGCTGGGACCCGCCCGACCCGGACGCCCGTGCCTACCTCGCCGTCACCGGCCCGGGGGTCCCACCCACCCGCCGACTGGTCCGGTGGCTGCGGTGACCGTGCGCTGAGGGTCGCCGATGTCCGTCACGTCTGGCGGTCGCCGTGCCGAGGTGCTCGACTGGACGCGACACCGCCGCACCTGCCCGCCCGCACCACCGGTTCAGCCCGCAGCCGGAGAGCGAGAGACCATGATCACCACGTCCACCCACCCGTCGAGGGGCCGAGAGCAGGACCTGGTGCGGGCGTTCGTCCGCCTCGCCGACACCCTCGTCGCCGACTTCGACGTCATCGAGCTCTTCCACGAACTGTGCGCCGACGGCGTCGACCTCGTCGGCGCGCACGCGGCGGGCCTGCTGCTCTCCGACCAGGGCGGCACCCTGCGGGTGGTGTCCGCCTCCAGCGAGGCCGCCCACCTCGTCGAGCTCTTCGCGCTCCAGACCGACGAAGGGCCCTGCCTCGACGCGTTCCGCGGGTCGGTGCAGGTCGTCAGCGAGGCGCTGGCCCGGGAGACCCGCTGGCCGCGGTTCACCGCCCGCGCCGCCGAGCACGGGTTCGCGGCCGTGCACGCCCTCCCGATGCACCTGCGCGGGACCACGATCGGCGCGCTCAACCTGTTCCACCGCGAGCCGCGCGTCCTGCCCGCCGGGGAGCTCGCCGTCGCCCAGGCCCTGGCCGACGTGGCCACCATCGCGATCCTCTCCGACCGCGGCACCCGGGAGCGCGAGGCACTCACCGAGCAGCTCCAGACCGCCCTGACCAGCCGGGTCATCATCGAGCAGGCCAAGGGCGTGCTGGCCGAGCGCGGTCACATCGGGCTCGACGAGGCCTTCGCCCGGCTGCGCGCCCACGCCCGGACCACCCGGACGCGGATGACCGACCTGGCCCGCGGCGTCGTCGACGGCACCCACGACACGGGCCACCTGGTCTGACCGGCGCGCCTACTCCGTGGTGCCGGGGCCGGGCGGGCGGGTGCGCTCGGCGCCGGGACGCAGCCAGCGGTGCAACAGCCACGGAGCCGCGGCGACGGCCAGCAGCACGACGGCGTGGCCGACCAGGCCGAGCAGCACGAGGCACACGGCGACGACGACACCGAGGCCCGCGGCCGCGGCCCGCCACGACGGCATCCAGCGCCGGGCCGGGTCGAGCCTCCCCCGGAGATCGGGGTCGTCCTGGTCGAGGCCCTGCTCGATCGCGCTCAGGATGCGTCGTTCCCGCTCGTTCAGCACCGCGGCCTCCCCGGCCTGTCCCACCGCGTCCGCGACGGGACGCGCCGGCGATCGGCGCGCCCATCAGGACCAGGACGCCGGGGACCGGGGCGTCAGGGCCACCGAGCGTATGACCCCGTGGCGCCGACCCACAAGGAGCCGACGCGGTGGCCGTGGGGCAGGCACGCGGGGTCGCGGGCGCGTCCGAGGAACTCCCTGCGTGTCGCCACCACCACCGCCGCGGCGATCACCCACTCGAGGACGAGCGCGAGCACCTGCAGCGCGGGCCGGCCCGCGCTCGACGCCGCGAGCGGGATCGAGAAGACGTTCAGGCTCGCGTGGAAGAGCACGGCGAGCAGCACGCTGCCCCGGGTGTGCAGGAAGACCCAGGTGAAGAGGATCGCCTTGGCCGTGACGTCGAGGACCAGCAGCCAGGGCGGCTGCTGGTGGAGGGCGGCGCCGGACGTCCAGAGCAGCGGCAGGTGCCACGCCGCCCAGACCACGCCCAGCACGAGGCTCGCCGCCAGCGGCGTGTACCGCGCCAGCAGCTGGGGCAGGGCGAAGCCGCGCCACCCGAGCTCCTCGCCGAGACCGTCGGTGAGCGCTGCGATCAGGAGCACCACGGACAGCAGGGCCCAGTCGGTGGCCGTGGACGCGAGGGGGCCGTCCTCCCAGATCCCGCCGAGCGCCGCGAACAGGCCCGTCGTGAGCACCCAGAACGCGGCCGGCCCGAGGAGGACCACCGCGTACCAGCGCAGGCCCACCCGCCAGCGCACCAGGCGGGAGAGCAGCTCCCGCACCGCACCTCGCCCACCGGTCAGCAGGGCCGCGAGGACCGCCGCGACGGCGACGGTCCACGTCCAGAGCTGGCCGACCACCCCACCGGGACACCGAGGGCCCGGGGGATCCACACCGCCCAGGTCGCACCCATGGCGAGGACCACGAAGGTGGCGAGCGGGTGCCGGCGGATCACGACCGGGAGCCTCCACCGGGAGCCGTGGCTCGACCAGCAGGCCAGCCCTCGACGTCCACCAGGGTTGTCCCGGTAGCGGCCGGTCCACGAGATCGGGGGCGTGGACACGGAGCGCCACCAGGACTGCTCCGGTTGTGACTCGGGTCTCCGCCGTGCATACTTCCGGACCAGTCGTGACGCCCCGGCCCCCGGCGTCCGCCACCATCCGAGTGGTCCGGGGGGACCGATGACCGCCTTCGACGTCCAGCACGAGCACGACGCGCCTCCTGTCGTCCAGGTCGAGGCCACGATCCGGCTCGCGGGCCGCGCCGACGAGGTCGCGATCACCGAGATCACGGCGACGATCCGTCGGCTCGTCGCCCTCGGGGTCCGGCACGTCGTCGTCGACGTGTCCGAGGCGGGCGTGCTGCCCGGCGCGCTGCTCTCGGTGCTGGCCCGGACCCACGTCCGGCTGAGCGCGGAGGAGCCTGCCGGGTCGCTGCGCCTCGCCGGCGTGCACCAGCCCCACGTCGCGGCGGCACTGGAGACCGCCGGCCTCGACGAGGTGTTCCTGGTCTACGACGCGGTGCGGCGCTCCGGGTCCCGGACCGCGCCCCACGTGGCGATCCCGGCGCCCCGGTCACCCGGGGAGCGGAGGACCGGGCGCCACAGCCGCGACTCCCGGCCCTGAGGAAGGCATGACACACCACCCCAGCCCCGTCGTCCCGTCGGGGCCGCAGGCCCACGCGCTCCGCGCGGTCGCGGACGTCCTCGACCTGGTGGGCGAGGCGGTCGCGGCGACGACCATCTGTCTGGGCGCCGCCCTCGGCGCCGCGCTCCCCCCGGCGCGCCGGGTCCGGGTGGTCGCCCGCGGCGCCGTCCCGCTGCGCGTGCTCGAGGGCGGGGCGCGGGGAGTCGGTCCCGCCCGTTGAGTCGAACGACTCTAGTCCGCCCCGCCCACCGCGGTTGACGCTCCGTGCGCGGCGCCGTCGTCCCGGGCGGCCGCGCGGAGCGAGGGGGTGTGGTGGACGTGGTGCTGCTGCTCGACACGGACACGGTGCCGGCCGAGGACCGGGCGGAGGCGTTCCAGAGCGCGGTGAGCGCCAACTGCTCGACCAGCATGGCGACGTTCGAGGACCCCGACCGCCTGCGCGCCGCGGTGCACCTCGTCGACCTCGGGCCCGCGAAGGTGCTCACGATCGACGCGTCGGGCACCACACTGCGCCGGACCCCGCGCATGGCGCGGCAGATGAACGAGTGCCCCATCGCCCTCGCGCTCCCGCTGCGCGCCAGCAACCAGATGCTGTGGGACCGGGAGAACCGCGAGTTCGGGCCCCGCGACCTCATCCTGGTGGACCTCTCGAGCCCCTACGTCTACCGCTGGCCCGACGACGGCGCCTCGTACGCCTTCCACGTCGACTTCGACCACCTCGGCCTGCCCATGGACACGATCCGGCGCGCGACCCGGGACCTGCGCAGCAGCCCGCTCTACCCGATGGTGCGCGACCACATCGTCCGCGTGACCACCGAGGCGCACCTGGTCGAGGGCAGCACGGCCCGGGAGCACGTCGGCGCCGCGTCGGCCGAGCTGATGCACGCGCTGATCGTCTCGGCCGCCGGCGACGTCCGGCGCACCCGCGAGACGCTGCACACCTCGGCCACGGCGCGGGTCCAGGCCTACGTCCGCCAGCACCTCCACGACCACGAACTGGGTCCGGCGCGCGTCGCCGCCGCCAACGGCCTGTCGGTCCGCGCGCTGTACAAGCTCTACGAGGGCCTGGGGACGAGCCTCGAGCAGTCGATCATCGACCAGCGCCTGCAGGGGGCGAAGGCCGACCTGGTGCGCCCCGAGCGCAGCGCCGACGCCGTCGCGGCCGTCGCCCGCGCCTGGGGGTTCACCAACCCGAGCCACTTCTCGCAGCGGTTCCGGGCGGCGTTCGGCGTGACGCCACGCCAGTGGCGGCGCGAGGTGCTGCGCAGCGACACGACCGACCTCGCCGCGGTGTAGCCGCGGCCGGCCCGGCCGACACAGGCGCCGGGCCGGTCGCGTCCGCGGATCAGCGCGGGAAGCCCTGCTGCTCCAGCCACGTCAGGGCGTCGCGGGCGACCTCGGGCCACCCGTGGTCGATCGTGAGCGAGTGGGAGCGGTCCGGGAACTCGTGCAGGTCGGTGATCGCGCCCGAGTCCCGGTACTTCTTGTACTCGGCCTTCGTGATGGCCTCGGGCACCGTCTTGTCCTGGCCGCCCATGACCAGCAGCAGCGGCCCGCGGTCGGGGTTGCGGGTGGCGACGGTCGCCGACGAGCCCGGCGCGAAGTTCGCCGACGCCGCCTCGAAGAGCGGCTTGCCCGGGGACGGGATCGTCCACGCCTCGTGGAGCTCCTGCGACTCCCCCTCCGACACCGCGCCGGCGAAGGCGTAGCGGAACTGCTCGGCGGTCAGGCTCACGGCGTGGTGCTTGTTCGAGGGGTTGCGGAAGACCGGGAAGGTCGCGTGCAGCGACGACAGCGGCAGCGGCAGCACGCCCTTGAACTGCGCCGCGTCGATGGCCACCGCGGCGGCGGCCAGCTCCATCCCGAGGAGCTTCTGGGCGAACATCCCGCCGAAGGAGTGCCCGACGAGGACCGGCCTCTCGGGGAGCTCGGCGATGCGCTTCGCGAGGTGCTCGACGACGTCGTCGATCCCGACGTCGGCGACCGCCTCCGGGTGGGCGCGGGCCGCCGCGACGGTGTCCGGCTCGCCGGGCCAGCCCGCGGCGTGGGGCTCGTAGCCCCGGGCGGCGAACATGTCCATCCAGGGCGCCCAGGAACTCTGGTGCAGCCACAGGCCGTGGATGAAGAGCACAGGGGTCATGACGGTCTTCCTTCCGGTGGGGCGGTGCACGCCGGCGCACGGGTCCGTGCGGTGGCGGGGTTCTTCGGACACGGCCGGCTCAGCAGGCCCGCGAGGTCGACGACGCGCTGGGAGTAGCCCCACTCGTTGTCGTACCAGCCGAGGATCTTCACGGTCCGCGGGCCCATGGTCTTGGTCATGGCCGCGTCGAAGGTGCAGGACGCCGGCGAGCCGACGACGTCGGTGGAGACGATCGGGTCCTCCGTGTACTCGAGGACCCGCCCGAGGGGGCCGCCGGCGGCCGCCCGGAACGCCTCGTTGACCGCCGCGACGGTGACGTCGGACGCGAGCGTCGCGGTGAGGTCGGTGACCGAGCCGTCGACCACGGGCACGCGGATCGCGATCCCGTCGAGGCGGCCCGCGAGCTCCGGCAGGGCGAGGGTCGCGGCGCGGGCGGCCCCGGTGGTCGTGGGGATGATGTTGACCGCGGCCGCCCGGGCCCGCCGGGGGTCCTTGTGGGGCGCGTCGTGCAGGCGCTGATCGCCGGTGTAGGCGTGGACGGTGGTCATGAAGCCGGTGACCAGCCCGAACGCGTCGTGCAGGACCTTGGCCATGGGCGCGACGCAGTTGGTGGTGCACGACGCCCCGGACACCACCTCCTGGGTGCCGTCGTCGGCGTCGTCGTTGACCCCCACGACGAGGGTGAGGTCGGCGTCGGCGGCGGGCGCGGTCACGAGGACCCGGCGCGCGCCGGCGTCGAGGTGCCCGCGGGCGTCGGCGGCGGCGGTGAACCGGCCGGTGGCCTCGACGACGATGTCCACGCCGAGGTCGGCCCACGGGAGCTCGCCGGGCACGCGGCCGGCCGTGACGGTGACCGGACGGCCGTCCACGAGCAGCTGCCCGTCGCCGGCCTCGACCTCACCGGGGTAGCGCCCGCGCACCGAGTCGCGGCGCAGCAGGTGGGCGAGCGTGGCGGCGTCGGTGACGTCGTTGACGGCGACGATCTCGATGTCGGTGTCGCCGTCGCTGGTCCGGCGCTCCTGCGCCGCGCGGAAGACGGTGCGGCCGATGCGGCCGAACCCGTTGATGCCGACCCGGACGCTCACGGCGTCGCCTCCTGGGTGAGGGGGGCGGTGACGGGGGTGGTGACGGGGGCGGCGGCCAGGTCGGCGGCGCCCACGAGGCCGGCGTCGGTCCCGAGCTCGGCGAGCACGACGCGGGCGGTGGGCCGGTGCCCGCGGCCGGTGAGGTGGGTCGTGTAGGCGGTGCGGAGCGGCCCGAGGAGCAGGTCGCCGGCGGCGGCGACCCCGCCGCCGATGACGACGACGCCGGGGTCGAGCACCGCGGCGAGCTGGGCGACGCCGCGGCCGAGCCACGCGCCGACCTCGTCGAGGACCTCGAGGGCGGCGACGTCGCCCGCCCGGGCCGCGGCGGTGACCATCGGGCCCTCGATCGCCTCGGCCCGTCCCCCGGCCCGGTCGAGCAGGTCGTGGGCCAGCACCGGCGCCTGCTCCGCCACCTCGCGGGCGCGGCGCACCAGGGCGGTCCCGCTGGCGTAGCGCTCGAGGCAGCCGTACAGCCCGCACGGGCACGGTCGCCCGCCCGGGACCATGATCACGTGGCCGACCTCTGCAGCCGCGCCGGACTCGCCCCGCAGGACCCGCCCGTCCTGGACCGCGCCGCCGCCCAGCCCGGTGCCGACGGTCAGCGCCAGGACGTGGCGGACACCGCGCCCCGCGCCGAACCGGGCCTCGGCCCAGGCGGCGGCGTTCGCGTCGTTCTCCACGACCACCGGCAGCCCCGTCCGCGCCTCGAGCTCCTCGCGCAGCGGCTCGTCGCGCCAGGCCAGGTTGGGCGCGAACATCACGGTGGACCGCGCGGCGTCGACGAAGCCGGCCGCGGCGACGCCCACGGCGGCGACCTCGCGCCCCGCGCGCAGCTCGCGGACGGCGTCGGTGACCGCGTCCCGGACCTGATCGGCGTGCTGGGCGGGCGTCTCGCGCCGGGTCCGGGCGAGCACGCGCCCGTCGGTGTCCACCAGACCGGCGGCGATCTTGGTCCCGCCGACGTCGACCCCGATGCGCAGCGCGCTCACGACGACGCCCCGAGCGGTGCGGCGTGCAGGCCGTGACGGTGGTGGCGCTCGGCGGCCGACAGCCCGCCGACGACGCCGTGCCTGTGGGCGGGCGACTCGTAGGTCATCACGTCCTCGAGGCACACCGCGCGCACCGGGCAGCGCCGGCAGACGTCCTTCGCCGCGCGCACGGTCGCGGCGCGGGGCCGGGCCCCGTCGGTGTCGGGGAAGAACAGGGCGCGGGGCCGGCTCGCGCAGGCCGCGTCGTCGTGCCAGGCCGGCACCGATGCCCCGCGGAACAGCAGGGTGCGCAGCACGACCCGGACGCCCTCGGCGTCGAGCGCCGGGCGGGTCACCCGCCGCCGGGCGGGGGGTGGCGGGGTGGTCTCGAGGGACGCGGACACGTCGTTCTCCGTTCGTCGGTGGAGGTCAGGGCCGGGAGGGGACGGGGGTCGCCGGCGGGGCCGGCGGGGTGCACGGCTGGAGCAGGGCCGCGGGACCGGGCAGGCCGGGCGCCCGGGACGTCGCCGCGCTGCCGACGGTCAGGGCGGCGATCACGCCGCCGGCGGCGCACAGGCCGGCGCAGATCTCCATCGCGGTCACGAAGCCGGGGCCGAGCGGCCCGTCGACGCCCGTGTCGAGGCCCGCGACCAGCGGCAGCACGGCCACCGCGAGCAGGCTCGCGACCCGCGACACCGCGTTGTTCGCCCCCGAGGCGGCGCCGACGTGCTGCTCGTCGACCGAGGCGAGCACGGTGGCCGTGAGGGGCGCGACGGTGATCGCCATGCCGAGGCCGAAGACGAGCACGCCGGGCAGGACGCCGGAGACGTAGTCGGCGCCGGGCACCGCCCGGGTCAGCAGCAGGAAACCGGCGGCGGTGACCAGCGGTCCGAAGGTCATCGGTGTCCGCGGCCCCGTGCGCTGGCTGACCCCGCCCATGAGCCGGGACAGCAGGAGCATGAGCACCGTGAACGGCAGCAGGGACACGCCGGCCTGCAGCGCCGTCCAGCCCAGGCTCTGCTGCAGCTGCAGGGCGAGCAGGAACAGCGCGCCACCCAGGGCCGTGTAGACGAGGAAGGTGACCGCGTTCGTCCCGGCGAAGCGCCGCGAACGGAACATGCTCAGCGGGGTCAGGGGCTCCTCGGCCCGGCGCTCCGCCCACGGGAACGCGGCGAGCCCCAGCACCCCGACGACGGCGGACGCGACGGTCGTCGACGACCAGCCCCCGCCCGGCACCTCGATGAGGGCGTAGACCACCCCGGTGAGCCCCACCGTGATCGCGGCGGCGCCGGAGAGGTCGAGGCGCGCGCCGCCGGCGGGCTCCCGGCTCTCGGGGACGTGGCGCAGGGTCACCGCCACCGCGACCGCCGCGATCGGGACGTTGATGAAGAAGACCCAGCGCCAGGACGCGGCGTCGACGAGCCACCCGCCGAGGAACGGGCCGATCGCCGCCGCGATCCCCGCGAGGCCGGCCCAGGTGCCCACGGCGCGGCCCCGGTCCTCGCGCCGGACGACGGCGTCGATCAGCGCGAGGCTCCCCGGCACCAGCAGCGCGCCGCCGAGGCCCTGGACCAGCCGCGCCGCGATCAGCGTCGCCCCGCCCGGCGCCAGCCCGCAGACCAGCGAGGCGACCGTGAACAGCACGAGCCCGGCCACGAACACCCGGCGCCGGCCGTAGCGGTCACCGAGCGCCCCGCCGAGCAGGAGCAGCGCGGACAGCGTGAGCAGGTAGCCGTCGAGCACCCACTGCAGCGTCGTCAGCCCGCCGCCGAGGTCGCGGCCGATCGCCGGGAGGGCGACGTTGACGACCGACCCGTCGAGGAACGCGATGCCCGAGCCCAGGGCCGTGGCGACGATCAGCCAGCGGCCCGCGCCCGACGTCAGCGTGACGGAGCGGGGGTCGGTGGCGGCGGCACGGCTCATGGGGTCCTCCGGATCGGGTGCGACGGCACGAGCGTCGCCCCGCGGACCCCTCCCCCGATTCGGTCACCTGACTGCCTCGTCGACCGCCCGCCACGCCGGGATCGGGCCGCCACCAGAGGCAGTCGATCGACCGAAGCCGTCGCGTCCCCGTCGCCGTCCACTGGTCCCCGAGCCGGGCACCGGCACGAGGAGGAGACGATGGATCGCGATCGGCCCACCGGGGAGATCGGCGCCCCCACCCGCGTGGTGGTCGTCGGCGCGGGCTTCGCCGGCTTCACGGCGCTGCGCCGCCTCGAGCGTCTCCTCGCCCGCCGGGGTGCCGAGGGCGACATCGAGCTGGTGCTCGTCTCGCCCCAGGACTACATGCTCTACACGCCGCTGCTGCCCGAGGTGGCCTCCGGCGTGCTCCAGCCCCGCAGCGTCGCGGTCCCGCTGCGCCCGACCCTGCCGGGCACCACCGTCGTGCCGGGCTGGGCGACCGCCGTGGACGTCGCGGGCCGCACGGTCACCGTCGACCCCGGCGACGCGGACGGCCACGTGGTGCACGTGCCGTGGGACCGCCTGGTGCTCGTGCCCGGCTCGGTCACCCGCCAGTTCGCCGTCCCCGGCGTCGAGGCGGTCGCGCACGGCGTGAAGACGGTGAACGAGGCCCTGTTCCTGCGCGACCACCTCCTGGCCCAGCTCGACCGCGCCGACGCGCTCCCCGACACCGCCGAGGGGCGCGCCGAGCGCGAGGGCCGCCTGACGGTGGTGGCCGTCGGCGCCGGCTACACGAGTACGGAGCTGGTCGGCCAGCTGCAGCGGTGGCTGCACGCGATCGCGTCGCGGTGGGAGCGCATCCGCCCCGCCGACGTGCGCTGGCTCCTGCTCGACGTCAGCCACACCGTGCTCCCCGAGCTCGGGCCGGTGCTCGGGGCGGTCGCCACCCAGGTGCTGCGCCGCCGCGGGGTCGACGTCCGCCTCGGCACCACCGTGGCCTCGGCGACCGACCGCGCGGTCGTGCTCACCGACGGCACCACGGTCCCCACCCGGACGCTGATCTGGGGCGCCGGCGTCGTCGCCAGCCCGCTGGTCGCCACGGTGGGCGCGCCGACCGTGCGCGGCCGCCTGGTGGTGGACGCGCAGCTGCGGGTCGACGGCCTCGACCACGTCTGGGCGGCGGGCGACGCGGCCGCGGTGCCCGACCTGACGAAGGACGACGGCGCCGTGATGCCGCCGACCGCGCAGCACGCCCAGCGCCAGGGCGTCGTGCTGGCCGACAACGTGGCCGCGAGCCTGGGCCTCGGTCACCCGCGGCGCTACGCGCACCGGGACCTCGGGCTGGTCGCGGACCTCGGCGGCCGCGACGCCGTCGCCAACCCCCTCGGGATCCCCCTCACCGGGCTGCCGGCGAAGGTCGTCACCCGCGGCTACCACCTGCTGGCGGTCCCGGGCGCCGGCAACCGCGTCCGCCTCGCCGTGGACTGGGCCCTCGGCGCGCTGCTGGCCCCGCATACCGTGCGGCTCGCGGGCGTGCGGCCCGACGACGCCCTCATCCCGGCGGCGCAGCACACCGCCATCTACGACACGGCCGGGTCCTCGTGACCCCCGACGAGCGCGCGCTGCTGGAGCGCGCCGTCGAGGACCTGCGCCGCGTCGTCGAGACACCACCCGCGGGGACGCTGCACTTCGGCCTCTTCGCCCTCTCCCGGCTGCTCGAGGAGATCGCCCGCGCCGACCGCCGGCCCCGCGCCGTGCCCGACGCGGTCGGCGAGGCCGCCCTCGAGATCGCCCGCCACGTCGTGGACCACGGCGTGCACACCACACCCCAGGAGGAGTCATGAGCACCACAGCCGGCCCGGTCCCCGGGCACCGCCGGGCGGTCGGGATCGCGTCCGCCGCCGCGGTCGGGGGCTTCCTGTTCGGCTTCGACACCGCCGTCATCAACGGCGCCGTCGACGCCCTGACCGACCGGTTCGCCCTGAGCTCGGTGCTCTCCGGCCTGGCCGTGGCCTGCGCCCTGCTGGGGTCGGCGGTCGGCGCCTGGTTCGCCGGCCCGTTCGCCGACCGCTGGGGCCGGGTGCGGGTCATGCTCGTCGCCGCCCTGCTGTTCGGGGTGAGCTCGGTGGGCTCCGGGCTCGCGGTCTCGGTGTGGGATCTCGTCGCCTGGCGGGTCCTCGCCGGCATCGGCATCGGCATCGCCTCGGTGATCGCCCCGGCGTACATCGCCGAGATCTCGCCGGCCGCGATCCGCGGACGCCTCGGCTCGCTGCAGCAGCTGGCCATCGTCACCGGCATCTTCGTCGCGCTGCTCTCCGACGCGTTCCTCGCCACCCGGGCCGGCAGCGCCGCGGACACGCTGTGGTTCGGCCTCGCCGCGTGGCGCTGGATGTTCCTCGTCGGCGTCGTGCCCGCCGTGGTCTACGCCGCGCTCGCCCTCGGGATCCCCGAGTCGCCCCGCTACCTCGTGCAGCGCGGCCGCACCGACGAGGCCGCGAAGGTGCTCACCCGTCTCGGCGCCGCCGGGACCGAGGGCGCCGCCGCCAAGGTCGCCGAGATCGCGGTGAGCCTGGAGCGCGAGGACGCGCCGAGCCTGCGGGACCTGCGCGGCTCCGCCGCCGGCCTCCGCCCGATCGTCTGGGTCGGGATCCTGCTCTCGGTGTTCCAGCAGTTCGTCGGGATCAACGTGATCTTCTACTACTCGACCAGCCTGTGGCGCTCGGTCGGGTTCTCCGAGTCCGACTCGCTGACGATCACCGTGATCACCTCGGTGACCAACATCGTCGTCACGCTCGTCGCGATCGCCGTCGTCGACCGCATCGGGCGCAAGCCCCTGCTGCTGGGCGGCTCGATCGGCATGACCCTCACGCTCGGGACGATGGCCGTCTGCTTCTCGCAGTCCGTCGGGTCGGGCGACGACCTGGCGCTGCCCGGGGCGTGGGGCTCGGTGGCCCTCGTCGCGGCCAACCTGTTCGTCGTGTCCTTCGGCGTCTCGTGGGGGCCGGTCGTGTGGGTGCTGCTGGGCGAGATGTTCCCGAACACCATCCGGGCCGCCGCCCTGTCGGTCGCGGCCGCGGCGCAGTGGATCGCGAACTTCGTGGTCTCGACGACGTTCCCGGTGCTCGCCGCCGCCGGGCTCAGCCTGGCCTACGGGCTCTACGCGCTGTTCGCGCTGCTGTCGGGCTGGTTCGTCGCCCGCGCGGTGCGCGAGACCAAGGGGCGGGAGCTGGAGGACATGCAGGGCGCGACCTCGGGACCCCGCCGTGTCGCCTCGTGACCTCGGGCCCGGCCTCGCCGGCCTCCCCCGGCCGCTCGCCCTCGTGGTGGGCGGCGGGGGGTGCCTGGGCGCGGCGCACGTCGGGGTCGGGCTGGCGCTCGAGGCCCACGGGTTCCGGCCCGACCTGGTGGTCGGCACCTCGGCCGGCGCGCTGAACGGGGCGCTCGTGGCGGCCCACCCCGGCGAGGCCGCGCCGTGGCTGCGCAACGTGTGGACGCAGATGGAGCGCCGTCGCGTGCTGGGCGTGCCGCGGCCCTGGCAGGCGGGGGGCGTGTTCCCCACCGACGGGCTGCGCCGGCTCATCGACCGCGCCGGGCTCCCGGCCCGGGTGGAGGAGCTCCCCGTCCCGTTCCGCGCCGTGGCCACCGACGTCGTCACCGGCGAGGAGGTCGTCATGGGCGACGGGGACCTGGTGACGGCGCTGCTGGCCAGCGCCGCGGTGCCCGGCGTGCTCCCGCCGGTGGAGCGGGACGGGCGGCTCCTCGTGGACGGCGGCGTCGTCGCCTACGTGCCGGTGCTCGCCGCGCTGCGGGCCGGGGCCGCGAGCATCGTGGCGCTGTCGTCGGGGCCGGAGAGCTGGCCGATGCGCCCGACGGCGCCCCGGCGCCGGGCCGCGGCCGTCGCCGCACGCGCCGGGCTCTTCGCGCTCCACCACCAGATCGAGCGCGACCTGTGGCAGGTCGCCGCGAGCGTGCCCACGGTCGTGCTGCCCACCGGCGTCGAGGCGTGGCCCTCGCCCTGGGACTTCTCCCAGGCCGACCGGCTGATCACCACGGCCCGCGATGCCGCGGAACGCTTCCTGCAGGAGACGGCGATCTCGGCCGCGCCGGGGCTCTACCGGGTCCCCGGCTACGGGCCGCCCCCGCCGGGTGCGCCGTGAGCGCCGTCGCGTTCTTCGCCACCGGGATGCACGGGCACGTCAACCCGCTCCTGCCCGTCGTCACGCGCCTCGCGGCGCAGGGCCACGACGTCACCTTCCACGCCGAGCGCGCCTTCGCCGACGAGATCGAGGCCGCGGGCGCGCGGGTGCGGCCCTACCCCGACGGCGCCGCCGAGGAGTCCCGGCCGCCCGAGCCCGTCACCTACATCGCGCGGATCTCCGGGCGGGCGGTGCAGGTCCTGCCCGGCGTGCTCGCCCACGTCGGCCGCGATCGCCCCGACCTCGTCGTGCACGACGCCGCCTGCCTCTGGGCGCCGGTCGCCGCTCGGGCCGTGGGCGCCCCGACGGTCGCGGCGTTCACGACCTTCGCCTACGACCGGCGGGTCCCGAGCCCCACGGCCACCTCGCCGGCCCTGGCGGCGGCGGCCCTCACACATCCGAGCAGCGTCGCCCGCTACGCCCGGGCCCGCGCGGCCCTCCGGTGGCGGTACGGGGCCCGCGGGCTGCCCGCGGTCGACGTGCTCGACGTCCGCGGGCGGGTCAACCTCGTGTTCACGTCGCCGGAGGTGCAGCCCGCGGCCGGGTCGTTCGACGGCTCCTACCGCTTCGTCGGCCCGAGCGTCGGGTCGCGGCCGCCGGCTGGCCCGCCCCTGGGTGAGCTGCGCGACCCCGTCGTCCTCGCGTCGCTGGGGACCGTCTACACCACCGACCGCGCGCTGCTGCGGGCGTTCGTCGGCGCGCTCGCCCCGCTGGCCGGGAGCCTGGTCCTCGCCACCGGCCGGACCGACCCCGCGAGCCTCGGCCCGCTGCCGCCGCACGTCGTCGCGCGCCGGTTCGTCCCGCAGCCCGAGGTGCTCGCCCGCGCGGCGCTCTTCGTCACCCACGCCGGCGCCAACAGCGTCAACGAGGCGCTCGCCGCCGGCGTCCCGATGGTCCTCGTCCCGCAGGGCGCCGACCAGCCGATGGTGGCCCACCGGGTCGCGGAGCTCGGGGCCGGCGTGGTGCTCGAGGGTCGCGGGATCGGCCGGGACGCCGTGCACGGCGCCGCCCGCCGGGTGCTCGGCGACCCGGCGTTCCGCGGCGCGGCGGAAGGGCTGCGGCGGGCCCAGCACGACGCCGGGGGCGCCGCGCGGGCCGTCCGCGAGATCGAGGACGTGCTCGCGCAGGTCGGGACGCGGTGACCGGCCTCGTCGCGGCCGTGCTGGTCGGCGCGGGGTTCTCGGAGACGGTCGGACGGGTGCTGCCGCTCCTCGTGCGGCGCCACGGCGCGTCGCCCGGCGCCCTGGCCCGTCTCCTGGTCGCCGGCACCGTGGTCGAGGCGGCCGTGTTCGCGCTGTGGCCGCTCGCCGCGGGCGCGCTGGCGCGCGTGGGCGGCGGCGCGGGCGTGGCCGTCGGGACCGTGAGCTGGACCGTGGCCGGTGCCCTCCCCCTCCTGCTCTGCGCGGTCCTGGCGTTCCCGCTGCTCGGGCCCGCGCTGCACCTGGCGGTGATCGTCGGGGTCGGCGCCGGCCTGGCCGACCGGCTCGTGGCCGCGGGCGCGGGGTGGTGGCCCGCGGTCGGGGGCGTCGTCGCGGCGGCCGCGGGCCTCGCCCTGCTCCTCGGCGGCCTGCGCCGCGTCGTGGCCACGGTGGGCGCCCGCCGCGTCGTCCCCCGGTGACCGGCGTCCTCGTCGCGGTCCTCGGGGTCGCCCTCGTCGCCGTCGCCGAGCTCGCCCGCCACGACGTCCTGGTCTACGCCACGGGACGGGACCGCCCGGTCGGCGAGCTGCCGGGTGGCATGCCGTACGCGGCCGGCCCCGGCCGCACCGCGACCGCCTCCCTGGTCTACCTCGACGGCATCGGCAAGATGCGCTTCCGCGACACCCGCGACGGCGGCCGCTTGGTGGCGCGCATCGTCGCCGATGCCCCGGAGCTCCGGGTGCTCGGGCACGTCCTGCCCTACTCGCCGCTCGCCCGCCCCCTCGCCGAGCGCCGCACCGCGCCCTGGCTGCGCCGGCACGCCGCCCTCGTGCTGTTCCTCTACAACGTCGCCCAGATCCTCGTCGCCGCCGACGCGCGGTACCGGCCCCTGTACAACCGCGCCGTCGGCGCCGAGATCAGCGAGCAGCTGCGCCGCGCGGGCCACCCCGGCGACGGCCGGACGCCGGTGGTCCTGCTGGGGTACAGCGGCGGCGCCCAGATCGCGACCGGCGCGGTGCACGAGGTCGCGACGCGCCTCGGCGCCCCGGTCACCGTGATCGGGCTCGGCGGGTTCCACAGCGGCGCGAACGACCTCGCCGCGGCCACCGCGTTCCACGAGCTGACCAGCGGCCACGACGCCGTCGAGCGCGTCGGCCGGTGGCTGTTCCCCCTGCGCTGGCCCGTCCCGGGGTGGGGTCCCTGGAACCGCGCGCGCCGGGCCGGGAAGGTGCACGTCCACCGGTTGGACCCCGCCCACCACGTGGGCCCGTCGAGCTACATCAGCCCGACGGCCCTGCTGCCCGACGGCCGCAGCCACCTCCAGCGGACCGCCGACGTGATCGTCCGGATCGTGCGCACGGGCTCCTGACCCCGGTCACGTCCGCCCGGCGGGCTCCGCGCCGAGGGTGCGGATCCGCGTCGCCAGCTGCACCCGCGACGAGATGCCGAGCTTCGGGAACATCCGGTAGAGGTAGCAGCCGATCGTCCGGGGCGAGAGGAGCAGCCGCCGCCCGATCTCGCGGTTGGACAGGCCCTCGGCGACGAGCGCGGCGATGCGCAGCTCCTGGGCGGACAGGACCTCGCCGAGCCGGCCGCCGTCCACGCCGACGGGCTCCACCCGCAGCTCGGCGTGCACGGCGTCGGTCCACCAGCACGCGCCCGCGAGGTCGAACGCCGCCGCGGCGTCGGCGAGCGCGCGGCGCCCGTCGCGGGGCCGGTGGTGGCGGCGCAGCCACACACCGAGGGCGAAGCCGGTCCGGGCCCTGAGGAAGGACCACGGCGGCGGGGTCGCCGCGAGCGCGGCGGCCAGGGCGTCGTGCGCGACCCCGTCGTCGGCGACGAGCGCGAGCGCGTAGGCGCGCGCGGTGGTCAGGGCCGGCGGGAGCGCCCCGTCCCCCAGCCCGGCGAGCGCCTCGGCCACCGCGCCGCGACGGCCCGCCCGGACCGCGGCCTCGGCGAGGTGCGTCAGCGCCAGGGCGACGACCTCGACCCCGCAGCGCAGGCCCGGCGGGTCGACGACCGCCTGCAGGTCGTCGACGGCGTCGTCCCACCGCGCGCCCTGGAGCGCGGCCACCCCGCGGGCCAGGCGGTCCAGGGCGAGGAGGTCAGCGCCTCCGAGGGAGGTCATCGCCCGCCGGTCGGCGAGGGCGCCGGCGGCGTCGCCGCGGTAGGCGCCGACGAGCGCGCGCACGCCGTGGGCCCGGGCGCCGGCGCCGGTGTCCCCGACCTTCGCCGCGAGAGCGATCGCCTCGTCGGCCGCGGAGACCGCGACGTCCCAGTCCCCGAGGGCCACCAGGACCTGCGCTCGCAGCGCCTGGGCCTGCGCGAGGAGCGCGCGGCGCCCGCTCGCGCGGAAGCCCGACGCGGCGGCGGCCAGGTGGACCGACGCCTCGCCCGTGAGCCCCGCCCGCCACGCCGCCCGGCCGGGGTCGAGGCCCTCGGCCGCGTGATCGGATCGCCCGCGCAGCGCCGCGACCGCGTCGGCCACCTCCGGGTCCCGCGCGGCGGCGGCCTCGGCGCGTCCCAGGAGGTCCTCACCGACGTCGGCGCGCCCGATCTCGGCGCAGGTGCGGGCGGCCGCCGCCCACCGCCGGGCCCGGGCGTCGGGGTCGGGCGAGAGGCGCGCCGCGAGCTCCTGCAGGCGGAGGACCTCGACGGCGTCGGTACGCGGGCCCGCGCCCGACGCCGCCGCCTCGAGCGCCGCCGCCACCGTCTCGTCCGGGCCCTCGACGACGTGGGCGCGGTGCCAGGCGACGCTCGCGGGGCGGTCGGCCACCACGGACAGCGCGTCGTGGACGTCCCGGTGCGCGGCGTACCCGAGCGCGAGCGTCGCGGCCGTCCGCAGTACCGGGTCGTCGAAGCGCACCCGGGCGGCGGTGAGGTCGACGAGCCCGGCGTCGGCGGCGGGCCGCAGGACGTCGACGCCCAGCGCCTCGCCGAGCACCAGCCCCGCCGCCTCCAGGACGCCCGCGACGTCGTCGCCCCGGTGCTCGGCCGCCACGGCGAGCACGAGCCGTGTGGCGGCGGGGAGCCCGTCCAGGAGCCGGCCGGCCCGCGCGAGCAGGGTCGGGGTGAGCGGGAGGAACCGCCGCAGGAGCTCGGCCCCCGGGTCCGCGGTCCGGGCGAGCGCCCGCGCCAGCTCGCGGGCCACCGCCAGGTCGCCGCCCGCCTCGCGCCGGACGCGGCGGCGGGCGTCGTCGGTGAGCCCGCCCGTGTCCTCCTCCCCGTCCGGGAGGTCGGCGAGCCGGCAGGGGCAGCGGCGGTGGTCGGACGTGGAATGCTGCACGGGGTTCCTCCGAGCGTGGTGCCGAACGGCCGGGAGGGACGCTGCTCGGACGCGCCCGCGGCGGGTGTCGTGGCCGGGCAGCGTTCTGTGCTCTGCCTGCACCCGGACCGGGCGCTCCGGGCACCGCGCCGCGAACCGGGCGGTCAGGAGCGGCGACGGCCGCCGGCGGCGGCGAGCCGGAGCAGCTCCACCCGGGAGTGGATCCCGAGCTTGGGGAACATGCGGTAGAGGTGGCTGCCCACGGTCCGGTGGGAGAGGAACAGCCGCTCCCCGATCTCCCGGTTGGACAGGCCCTCGGCCACCATCGCCGCGATCTGGGCCTCCTGCGGGGACAGGTCGTCCCACGCGTCGCGCACCGGCGAGGGGCTCGGCTCCCCGGCCGCGTGCAGCGCGTCGCGGGCCCGCTGGGCCCACGGCGCCGACCCGAGCGCGTCGAACCCGTCGCGCGCCTCGCGCAGGGGCGCGCGGGCCTCCAGGGCCCGGTCCGCACGGAGCAGCCGGGCGCCCAGCGCGAGCAGCAGGCGGTGGCGCTCGTGCGGCCAGGACCCCGTGTCGGTGGACGCCAGGGCGCGGAGCCGCTCCTCGGCCTCGCCGTCCGGGCCGAGGACGGCCTCGGCGTGGGCGAGGTTCATCCGCCCGGCCGGTGACGACGTCGCGCGGACCCCGGGCGGGAGCTCGGCGAGGATCTTCCCCGCCGCGTCCTCCTCCCCGCGGGCGGCGGCCGCGTCGGCGAGGCCCGCGAGGGACCACAGGCCGTGGACCGGGTGGAAGCCCGGGTCGAGCGGGTCGTGCAGGCGGGCCAGCAGGGCGAAGGCGAGCGCGTGGTCGCCCCGCGCGGCAGCCGTCGTCGCGCGGGCGACGAGGACCACCGCGCTCGCGGCGGCGAAGCGATGCGGGGCCGCGATGCGCTCCGCGTCGCGGACCAGGGCGTCGGCGGCGTCGAGGTCGCCGCGCAGGGCCGCGACCAGCCCGTGCGCGGCCTGCGCGCAGGCGTGCCAGAACGGCTGGTCGGTCTCGGCGCACAGCCGGGCGCCCTCGTCGGCGGCCGACACCGCGACGTCGAGCCGGCCCCGGCGCAGGGCCGACCACGACAGCAGCACCAGCGTCGTCCCGAGCGTGTGCAGCCGCCCCTGCGACCGCAGCCCGTCCGCCGCCTCGGCGAAGAGCTCCCCGGAGACGTCGAAGGCCCCGACGCACGCCGCCGCGTGCCCCAGCCGGTACGCCGTGGCCGCGTCGTACGCCCCCTCCCGGGCCCGCGCGATCAGGGCCAGCACCTCGTGCGCGTGCTCCAGCGGCTCGCCGTGCGCGAGCAGCGCGGCCCGGGCGGCGGGGTCGGCGACACCGAGGTCGTCGGCGGCCGCCACCACCGCGGCGCCCACGGGCCGGTCGGGGCAGAAGTTCCAGCACCGGAGCGCCGCGGCCCGCAGGAAGCGCAGCGCCAGGGCGTCGTCGCCGGTCGCGTGCGCCCGCTCGGCCAGCTCGAGGAGCAGGGCGACGCGGTGCTCGCCGCCCCGGTCGGTGGCGGCGAGCTCGCCGAGCCAGGCGTGGCGGAGCTGGTCGGCCTCGTCCTCGACGAGGTCCCGGAACTGCGCGCGGAGCCGGTCGCCGTACCCCGGCGACCCCAGGTCGTGGGCCAGGACGCCCGCCCGGAACAGGCGGTCCCGCCGGGCCCGGCCGTCCTCCGAGAGCTGCGCCGCGCGGTCCAGGTCCGCCACGGCGGTGGCGACGGCACCCCGTCCCAGGGCGCGGTCGGCGGACCGCTCGAGGTCGTCGGCGAGCGCGGCGTCGGGGTGCAGCGCCGCGGCCGCCCGGTGCCGCACCGCCCGCTCCGGCTGGTCGTGCACCACGCGGGCGAGCGCGGCGTGGCCCGCCCGCCGGACCTCCGGCGCGAGGCGCTGGCGGACCGCCGAGCGGACCAGCGGGTGCCGGAACCGCACGACCGCGCCCTCGACGACGACCAGGCCGGCGACGACGGCCGGCTCCAGCACCGCGGCCGTCACGGGACCGGCGAGCAGGGCCGTGGCCGCGAGGATCTCGGCGAGCTCGGCGCCGTCGTCGAGCGCGGCGACCTCCAGGGCGGTCGTGGTCGCGGCGCCGAGGTCGCCGACGCGCGCGGTGAACGAGCGCTCGAGGCGCCGGGTGAGGGGCAGACGGTCGGCGTCGTGCCCGGTGGCCGCGGTCACCGTGCGCGGCAGCTCGTGCAGCGCGAGGGGGTTGCCCCGCGCCAGGTCGAGGATCCGGGCGCGGTGGTCCGGGTCCAGGGGGCCGGCCGTCTGCGCGAGGACCGCGAGCGCGGCCGCCTCGTCGAGCGGGGCGAGGTCGGTGACCGTGAGGGACCGGTCGAGCATCGGGCCCGGCTCGGTGTCCCGCTGGGCGGCGAGCACGACGACGCGGTCCGACGCGGTGCGCCGGGCGAGGAAGGCCAGGGCCTGCTGGCTCGCGGGGTCCATCCAGTGGACGTCGTCGGCGAGGACGAGCAGCGGGTCCGCCGCGGCGGCCACGGCCAGCAGCTCCAGCGCGGACAGGGCCACCGCGTAGAGGTCGGGGTGGGTGCCCGGGGTCGTGCTTCCGCCGCCGAAGGCGGTGTCGAGCGCCCGGCGACGGTGGGCGGGCAGCGCGGTCACCCCTGCGAGCAGCGGGCGCAGGATCTGGTGCAGGCCGGCGTAGGGCAGGCCGAGCTCGGCCACGGTCCCGGTCGCGCGCAGCACCCGGCGTCCGTGCGCCGCGCGCTCCGCCCACGCCAGCAGCGCCGACTTCCCGATCCCGGGCGGGCCGCAGACCACCAGGGCGCCCCCGCCGTCGCCCCCGAGCAGCCGCGCGATCCGGTCCTGCTCGGGCCCCCGTCCGAGCAGGACGGGGTGCCCCGGCCCGTCGAGGTGCGCCGCCACGCCGCCACCGTAGGTCGCGGCCGTGACCGGGGGCGTGACCGTCACCCGGCGCCGCGGTCACGCCCCGGGTCACGCCGGCTGCCTACCGTCCGGCGCGAGGAGGGACCGTGTCGCAGGGGAACACCGCATCGCCGTCGCCGGTCGGTCGCGCCGCGGAGGCGCGCGCGCTCGCCGAGGTCCTCGACGCGGCGAACCACCGCGGCGGCGGTCTGCTGCTGTGGGGCGAGGCCGGGATCGGCAAGTCCACGATGCTGGACTGGGCGGCGGACCGGTGGCACGCCCGCGGCGGTCACCCGGTCCGGGGTACGGGGTCGGAGGCCGAGTCGGTCGTCCCCTACGCCGGGCTGCGCCGCCTGCTCGCGCCCCTCGCCGGGCACATCGACGCCCTGGCTCCCCGGCCCGCGGCGGTGCTCCGCGAGGTGTTCCGGTTCGGCCTCTCCGGGGCCACCGGCGCCCCGGACGTGCCCGACGTGTTCGCGGTCGCGCTGGCCGCGCTCGACCTCGTCACCGTCCCGGCGCTGGGCCACCCGCTGCTGCTCATCGTCGACGACGCCCACCTCCTGGACCACCCGACCGTCCAGGTCCTCGGGTTCGTCGCGCGCCGCCTCGAGCACGACCCCGTCGTCCTCCTGCTCGCCGCGCGGGCCCCGGCCGAGCTCGACGGCCTGGCCGGCGTGCCCGTGCTCGACCTGGCCCCGCTCGCGGACCGCGACGCGGCGCGGGCGCTCGACGACCGGTCCCCGGGGCTCGACCCCGTGGTCCGCGACGTCGTGCTCGACCAGGCCGCCGGGAACCCGCTGGCGCTGGTCGCGCTGCCGGCCGTCGTCGAGGGGCTCGACCCGCACGCGGTGGGCGCGGACCTCGGCGCCGTGCCCCTGCGCGGGCGCATCGAGCTCGCCCTCGTGCGCCGGCTCGACGACCTCGACCCGGTGACCCTCGACGCCCTGCTCGTGGCGGCCAGCGACAGCCGCGCGGACGTCGGCGAGGTGCTCGCCGCCACCGGCCGCCTCGCGGGCCGCGACCTCGACGAGCGCATCCTCGCCCCCGCCGTGGCCGCCGGGCTGCTGGCGCCGGGCGGCGAGGACACGCTGCGCTTCGCCCACCCGCTGCTCGCGTCGGCGTTGCGCGACCGGGCGGGCCCCGACCGCCTCCGGGCCGTGCACCTCGCCCTCGCCGCGGTGGTCGCCGCACCCGACCGGCGGCTGGCGCACCGCGGGGCGGTGACGACGGACGCCGACGACGCGCTGGCCGACCAGCTCGCCGCGGCCGCCGCCCGGGCCCGCCGCCTCGGCGCCACCGGGTCGGCGGTGACCCCGCTGGTCCGCAGCGCCCGGCTGAGCTCGCGACGTCCCCAGCGGGTCGCGCGCCTGCTCGAGGCCGCCGACGTCGCCGCGACCCTGGGCCACCGGGAGGCCGCGGCGCGGCTGCTCGACGAGGCCGGGGCGCTCGGCCCCGGGCGCCTCGACCAGATCGAGGGCGAGCGTCTGCGCGCCCGGCTGAGCGAGGGAGGGTCCGACGGACCCGACCCCGAGCACCTGATCGCGCTGGCCGACGAGGCGCGGGCCCTCGGCGCCGGGGAGCTCGCGATCGCCCTGCTCGCGGTCGCCGCGCAGCACTGCTGGTGGATCTATCGGGCCCCGGCGACCCGGCGTGCGCTCACCGACGCCGTCCGCCGCCTGCCCGCGGACCCCCTCGACGCGCGCGTGCTGTCGATGCTGGTCCAGGTGGCGCCCGTCGAGGAGAGCGGCGAGGTCCGACGACGGCTCGCCGCCCGGGCGTCGAGCACGACCGACTCCCCCGACGACGGCTTCCGCCTCGGGATGGCCGCCCACGTCGTCACCGAGTTCGGCGACGCGGAGCGGCTCCTGAGCCGCGCCGTGTCCGCGCTCCGGGCGCAGGGACGCCTCGCCGCGATCGCCGCGGTGCAGACCGTGCTCGCGTTCAACGAGCTCGAGCGCGGCGCCTGGGACGCGGCGGCCGAGGCGGCCGGCGAGGGGCTGCGGCTCGCGCGCGAGACCGGCGACGACGAGTGGCTCGGCCCGGCCCTGACCGTCGCCGCCCTCCTCGCCGCCCTCCACGGCGACCCGGCGCGCGCCGCGGAGCTCGACGCCGAGGCCGAGCGGGTCCTGCACGAGCGGGGCTCCACCAACATCCACGCGGTGCTGCGGGGCTCGCGGGGGCGCCGGGCCGCCTACCTCGACGATGCTGGCTCCGCGGTGTCCCTGCTGCTGCCGCTGTTCGACCGCCGCGAGCCCGACTTCAACCCCCGCAACTGCCTGTCGACGATCGTGCCGCTGGCGGGGGCGGTGGCCCGGTCGCCGCGGGCGGGCGCCGCCCCGACGGTGCTGGGCGTGGTCCGGTGGCTGGTCGCGCAGGGCACGCGGGCCGACCCGGAGCTCCCGCCCGGCCTGGCCACGGGCGCCGCGTACGCCGAGGCCGTCCTGGGCCCCGAGCGCGGGGCCGCGCGCCGCTACGCCGAGGCCCTCGAGCGCGCGGAGTCCCGGCCGTTCGACCGGGCCCGGGTGGAGCTGGCCCACGCCGGCTGGTTGCGCCGGCACCGGCAGGTCGAGCCGGCGCGCCGTGTCCTGCGCCGGGCGCACGCCACCTTCGTCGCCCTGGGCACCGCGCCGCTCGCGGCGGCGACCCAGCGCGAGCTGGTGCTCACGGGCGAGCGGGACGCAAGCCGGGCCGAGGATCCCTGGCGCTCCCTGACCCCGCAGGAGGCGCAGATCGCCCGCCTCGTGGCCGAGGGCCTGTCCAACCGGGAGGTCGGGCAGCGCCTCTTCCTTTCCCACCGGACCGTCGGCAGCCACCTGTACCGCATCTACCCGAAGCTGGGCATCACCTCGCGGATCGAGCTGGCCCGGTGGGTGCTCGGGGCGGAGCCGCCGGTCGCGTGACGCCCCGGATCGTCTCCACCAGGCGGTGCATCTCGGCCGACGGGCCCATGTCCAGCTCGCGCATCACCGCGACGTAGGCGCGGTAGTGCTCCACCAGCCGGTCGTGGTCGCCGGCGGCCCCGTCGACGACGAGACGGACGCGCCACGCCTGCTCGCGGTACGGGTCGTCGGCGAGCACCCGCCCGACCTGGCGTTCCGCCTCGCCGAGGTCACCGTCGTCGGCCGCGAGCGTCGCCAGCTCCAGGCGGCCGGCCGCGATCCGGTCGGCCACCTCGCGGCGGCGCTCGTCGACCCAGGGTCCCGACGTCCCGTCGAGGAACGGCCCCCGGTCGGCCGCCCGGAGGGCGTCGGCGAGCAGCGCACGCCGCTCCTCGCCGCCGCGGGCCCGGGCGCGGCGCAGCGTGGCCAGCGCCTGTCCGCACGTGCCGGCGACCGCGTCCGGGGGCACGATCCGGAGGCGCTCGCCGTCGCGGTCGAGGTCGACGCCGTCGGGGAGGACCGCGCGCAGCCGGTGCACGCACTGGCGCAGGTAGCTCGCGGCGCCCCGGTCGTCGCGGCCGGGGAACAGGGCGTCCAGCAGCTCCTCGCGCCGGGCGGACCGGCCGGGACGGTCCAGGAGGTGGGCCAGGAGCTCCAGCTCCCGGCGCCGGCGCAGCGCCACCGGCCGGCCGTCGACGAGCAGCTCCGGGACCCCGAACTCCTCGAGGACGACGCGCGGACCGGCGGGGTCGTCGGTGGCGTCGGTGGCCGCCCCGACCCGCCGCGCCAGGGCCGCCCACCGGGAGGCCTCCGGCGTCCCCGCGGCGGCGGCCCGGCGCGCCACACCGGGCACCTCGGCCAGCGCGGCGAGCAGGAGTGCGGTGGTGCCGCGCTCCTCCGCGACGCGCAGGGCGAGCGCCGCGCTGGCGTCCGCGTCGGCCTCCCGGTCGACCCGCCGGGCCTGCGCCTCGGCGAGCAGGCAGGCGGCGGCGGGCAGCTCCAGCCACCGGTCGCCGCGGCGCATCCCCTCCATGCAGCGCGCCAGCGTCGCCTCCGCCGCCTCTGCCCGGCCCTCGCGCAGCAGGACCACGCCGTGGCACAGCCCCGCGAGGTCGCGGGTGAACGCGTGGTCGTCGGCGCCCTCCGCCTGGGCGCGCGCCAGCGTCCGGCGGGCCGGCTCGAGGTCGTCGCCGGTGCGCAGGTGCGCCCGCGCCTCGTAGACGAGCAGCAGGACGCGGTAGATCGCCGACCCCGACGCCCGGGCGCGCTCGTGGCCGCGGGCCAGCGCCCCCCGCGCCTCGTCGGCGCGCCCGGCGTCGAGCAGGAGCTCCACACCGTCGAGCGCGTCGAGCCAGAGGGGCTGGGGCGTCCCGCGCCGGAGCTCCCACTCCGCGAGCGCCTCGTCGGCGCGGCCCGCCGCGCGCAGGGCCGCGATCCGCCACGGGGCGCCCTGGACCTCGCGCCACGAGCCGCTCGGGTCCTGGGGGTCGCGCAGCAGGTCGAGGCGACCCCGGGAGTACGCGACCCGCAGGAGGAGGCCCTCGAGGGGGCCACCGCGCGGCGCGCCGAGCTCGGGGAACGGGGGCGGGTCATCGACGCTGAGCGCGAGCACCGTCGCGGCGACCCGCCGGTGCCACCCGCCGTCGGGCAGTGCCGCGGCCACGCGGCGCGCCTCCGTGAGCCGGCCCAGGTGCCACAGGCACCAGACGAGCAGCACCACCGGTTCCGGCGCGTCGGCGTCGACCAGCTCCGCCACCCACCGCTCCCCGTGCGCGTCCCACAGCGCGGCGCCCCGCCGGTACTCCTCGAGCCCGAACGCGACGCGCAGGGCCGCGGTGGACACCGCCAGCACCGGCGGCCGGTGCACGGCGCCGAGCGCGTCGAGCCAGCGGGCCGCCTGCGCCAGGTCCATGCGCTCGACCACCAGCGGGAGGGCCTCGACCGCGTGGCCCCAGGCCTCGTCGACCTCCCCCGCGTCGAGGAGCGCCTCCACGACGTCCTCCGTGCGTCCCCGCGACGCCAGCAGCGCGACGTGCCGATGGCGGACCTCGCCCCGCCACGCGGCGTCGCGGCCCGCCGCCAGCCCGAGGACGAACTCGCGGAACTGCGTGTGGAGGGCCGCGCCCCGCCCGTCGACGGTCCACGTGAGCGGCAGGTGGCGCGCACGGAGCCGCTCCAGCGTGCGCGCGGGCTCCGCTGCACCGAGGGCCGCCGCGTCGCCCGCGGTCAGGTCCTCGAGCACCGCCGTACGGAGCAGGAGGTCCTGCTCGTCGGCGCCGAGGTCGCCCCACACGTGCTCGTAGAGGTAGGCCGCCAGCGCGCGGCCGTCCCCCGCGGGGCCGCCGGTCGCGAACAGCACGCCGGTCACCCAGCCCCCGGTCGAGCCCATCGCCGCGTCGACGTCGACACCCTCGAGCCCCCGCCGCGCCAGGGCGGTCCGCGCCTCCCCCGCCCGGAACCGCAGCAGCTCCGCGTCCAGGACCCCGGTGCGCCCGAGCTCGTGGGTGGCCATCGACGTCAGGGCCACCGGGTGCCGGGAGACCAGCACGAGGTTCGTGCCCGCCGGGAGGTAGCGCGCGACGGCCGAGAGCACGGCCATCGCCGGCCGGCTCGTCCCGACCCGCTCCACGTTGTCGCAGACCACCACGAGGCCGCTGCCGGCGAGGTCCTCCACGAGCAGCGCCGCGGCGTCCGTGGTCGGGGCACCGTCGCGCAGGGCGGCGCTCGCGCGCCCGGCGACCGCGGGGTGGTGGCGCGCGATCGCGGCCTCGAGGTAGACGACCAGGCGTCCCGCGGCCCGGTCGGAGGTGTCGAGCCGCACCCACGCCACCGGGCGTCCCCGCGCCCGCAGCGCCTGGGCGACGGCGACCGTCTTGCCCGCGCCCGCCACGGCCGCGACGACCAGGACGGGGTGCCGGTCGAGCAGGTGGGCGATGTCGGCGTCGAGCCGCGGTCGCGGGACCAGGCGGTCGTCGAGGTCGGGCGCGGCCAGCTTCGCCTGCACGAGGCGCGCCACCATCCGGCCCCCCGTCCCGGCCCCGGTCCCGTGGCCCTCACCGGCGAGCATCACCGCCCGCGTGGGCCTTTGTCGAACCGCAGGATGCGCACGGCGCCGGACGCGCGCAGGAGCACCCCGGTGGCGACGGCGCCGGTCGGGGCGGCGGGTGCGCCCGCTCGCCCCCGGCCCCGGGCGCCGAGGACCAGCAACGACGCGAGGGCCCGGCTCGCCACCTCGCACAGGACCCCGACCGGGGAGCCCTCGCGCACCTCGACCGCCACGGTCACCGCGGGCCGGCGGGCGCGGGCGCGGCGCGCGAGGAGGTCGTGCACCGTGGCCCGGCTGCGCACCTCGACGGCCCGTCGTACCCCGTCGTCGGCCCCCGCGGGCCGCCCGTCGACGACCGAGACCACCAGCACGGGGCGACGGCTCCGCGCGCCCTCCTCCAGGGCGTGCTCGACGGCCGTCCGCGCGCACGCGGAGTCGTCCAGACCGACCACGACCGGGCCCCGGGGCCGCGCGGTCTCCTCCCGGGGCACGACGGTCGCCGGGCAGCGCGCGGCGACGGCGCAGGTCAGGGCCACGGGTCCCGGGAGTCCGGCGCGCGCCCGGCCGAGGTAGAGCCCGGCGGCGCCGACCGAGGCGTCGGTCAGCCGCGCGGCGGCCGAGCCCTCGACGACGTGGACGCGCACCGGGCCCGTCGTGAGCCGCCGGGCGACCGCCTCCCGCAGGGCGCCGAGGTCGGCGTCCCCCTCGCGCGGCGACCACAGCCAGCCGAACGACGGAGGCTCCACCACGACCACCACCGCGACGCCGTCGATCCCCGCCGCGACGGCGTCCTCGGCGGCCCGGGCCAGCACGCCGCGCTCGGCCCCACCGGGCGGCACGCCCACCACGAGCGCGCCGGGCGGCGGGCCCGGGTCCGCGGCGTCCGGTGCACCCTCCACCGTCCGCACGGTAGGGGCGTCCGCCGCCCGCGCCTGCCGTCATCCGACTGCACCCGGCGTCGTGGACCGGGACGCAGTCGGCTGACTGAAGCCGGACGGCGCCGCGCGCGCCGATCGTCGGGGCCGTCACCCGCCCGACGAAGAGGAGCACCCGTGTCCCACCACCTCGACTCCCCGGCCTCGCGCCGCGACCCGCGCCTGAACGTGCCCGACCTCTACGTCTTCGACGGTCACGTGGGCACGACGCTGGTCATGACGGTCAACAGCTCGCTGGCCGGCCCGGACCGTCCCCGCGGGTTCCACCCGGAGGCGCGTTACGAGTTCCGGGTGCGCCTCGACGGCGAGGACCGCGAGGCCCTCACGTACCGCTTCGCCTTCGGCCCCGCCGACGACGACGGCGTCCAGGACGTCCTGCTCGAGCAGCTGACCGGCGCCGACGCCGGCGACGACGGCGCCCGCGCCCGGGTGCTCGCCGAGGGCCGCACCGAGGACGTCGTGCCCGTCGCCGGCGGCGGACGGATGTGGGCCGGCGCCGCCGCCGACCCGTTCTACCTCGACCTCCACCAGCTCGCGCACATCGTCGAGGGTCTGCAGGAGGAGAAGCCCATCGACCTGGCGGGCTGGGACGCGGACGAGGCGGCCAACAGCTTTGCCGGAGCCCGGGTCGAGGCGATCGTCCTCGAGATTCCCGACACCGACGGGTCGGAGCTCGCGGAGGGACGCCGGATCGGGGTGTGGGCGACCGCGGAGCTCGCCACCGACGCGGGGGGCTGGCGCCGGATCAACCGCGCCGCGATCCCGATGATGTGGCCGCTGCTGCGGGCGCGCGGGGGTGACGACGACAGCGAGGAGTACGCCCGCGACACCCTCGCGCACCCGTCGGAGGACGGCGCCAACGACACCGAGCGGCTCGTCGCGATGGTGACGGCAGCGGCACGCTTCTCCGGCACCGCGGACCCCGAGGCCCACGCGCGGGCGGTCGCCGACCGACTCCTCCCGGACGTCCTGCCCTACACGGTGGGGACGCCGGCGGCGTTCGGTGCCGCGGCGATGAACGGGCGCGCGCTGGCCGACGACGCCCCGCCGGTGATGTACCGGCTGCTCACCGACGCGGACCTGCCGTCGGGCCTGCGCCCGGCCTCGGCGGCCGAGACCCGCCAGGACGAGTTCCCCTACGTGGTCCCCACCGCCGGGCGCTGACGTCGGCCCTCCCGGGAGGAGACCCCGTGGCCCTGTCGTTGGCGTCGGCGGCGGTCGTCGCCACCGTGGCGCTGCTCGCGCCCCTGACCGTGCGGTGGCTGCGGCTGCCGGTCCCGGAGATCGTCGTCCAGATCGTCGCCGGCGCCGTCATCGGGCCGCAGGTGCTCGGGCTGGCCACCGCCGACGCCCCGGTGGCGGTGCTCGCGACGGTCGGGCTGGGCTTCCTGCTCCTGCTCGCAGGGCTCGAGGTCGACCTCCGCCGGCTCCGCGGGCGGGTCCTGCGGCTGACCCTCGCGGCGTTCGCGCTCTCGTTCGCCCTCGCGTGCGGCGTCGGGGCCGGGCTCGCGGCGACGGGCCTCGTGCGGTCCCCGCTGCTGATCGCCGTGATCCTCTCGGCCACCGGCCTCGGCATCGTCCTGCCCGTGCTCGAGGACACCGGCGTCCTCGCGACGTCGTTCGGTCAGGTCCTCGTCGCCGGGGCGTCGATCGCCGAGGTCGTCCCGATCGTGCTGCTGTCGCTGCTGTTCACCCGCGACGGCGGGGCGCTGGGCTCGCGGCTCGTGCTGCTGGGCGTGTTCCTCGGTCTCGTGCTCGCGGTCGTCGTGCTGCTCCTCGGGGTGGAGCGGTCGCGCCGCCTGTCCCGCGTGCTGGTCTCGCTCCAGGACACGACCGCCGAGATCCGCGTGCGGGGGGCGGTCTGCCTGCTCCTGCTGCTCGCGGCCGCGGCCGCCGCGTTCGGCCTCGAGGGCATCCTCGGCGCCTTCCTCGCCGGCGTGGCGCTGAGCCTGCTCGACCGCGACGAGACCGCGACCCACAGCCTGTTCCGGACGAAGCTGCAGGCCGTCGGGTTCGGGGCGTTCGTGCCGTTCTTCTTCGTCTCGACGGGGATGGGCATCGACGTGCGCGGGCTGGTCGGCGACCCCGCGACGCTCGCCAAGGTGCCGATCTTCGTGGTGGCGCTGCTCGTCGTCCGCGCCCTGCCGGCCGGCCTCTACGCGTCCCTGGCGCGGGGCGGCCGCCAGGTGGTCGCCGCCGGGCTCGTGCAGGCGACGTCGCTGAGCATCCCGGTCGTCGCGGGCGCCATCGGCGTCGACCTCGGCGTGATCCTGCCCGGCACCTACGCCGCGCTCGTCGCGGCGGGCCTCGTGTCGGTGATCGTGTTCCCGCCCGTGGCGGCCTCGCTCCTCGGCGGCCGCCGGGACCGGGCGCCGTCCGTATCCTGAGGATCCACTGACCGATCGAAGGGCGATCATGACGCAGGGTGTCCACGCATCGACGTCCGACGACACCGGCTGGCCGGCCCTGCAGGTCGCCGACTGGGCCGAGACCCGGGACACGCTCCACATGTGGATCCAGGTGGTCGGCAAGATCCGCCTCGCCACCGCGCCGATGGTCAACCACTGGTGGCAGGTGCCGCTCTACGTCTCCCCTCGGGGCTTCACGACGACGGCGATGCCGCACGGCCTGCGCACGTTCGACATCGAGTTCGACTTCGTCGACGAGCAGCTGGTGATCCGCTCCAGCGACGGCGGCCGCCGGCACGTGGCGCTGGCGGCGAAGCCGGTCGCCACCTTCCACCGGGAGGTCGTGGACGCCCTGGCCGACCTCGACCTGCCCGTCACGATCCGCACCACGCCCACCGAGGTCGAGGTCGCCGTCCCCTTCGAGCAGGACGACCGGGAGCGCCACTTCGACCCGGAGCACGCCCGCCTCTTCTGGCGCCAGCTCATCCAGGCCGACCGCGTCCTGACCCGGTTCCGCGCCCGCTTCATCGGCAAGGTCAGCCCGGTCCACTTCTTCTGGGGCGGGCTGGATCTCGCGTGCACGCGGTTCTCCGGGCGCACCGCGCCCCGCCACCCCGGCGGCGCGCCCAACTGCGGCGACTGGGTGATGGTCGAGGGCTACTCCCACGAGCTCTCGAGCGCCGGCTTCTGGCCCGGCTACGGGGACGAGGGCGCGTTCTACGCCTACGCCTACCCGGAGCCCGACGGGTTCCGCGACCACCCGGTGCGCCCCGAGCAGGCCCGCTACGTCGAGGCCGCCGGCCAGTACCTGCTGCCCTACGAGGACGTCCGCCGCGCCGCCGACCCCGATGCAGCGGCGCTCGAGTTCTTCCAGAGCACCTACGAGGCGGCCGCCGACCACGGCGGGTGGGACAGGACCGAGCTCGAGGACGACCCCGTCCGTCGCTCGTCCCCGCGCTGACCCCGGTGGGACCCTCCGGGTCCGTCTGGCGTGCCGCCAGCGCGATCTGCCGCCCGGGTCGCTAGGCGCGTCGCGCGGGTCCCGCCCGCGTCGCCCCTCGACCCGCACCCTCACGACGCTCTGCGCGGCGGTCGACCGCGCGCGCCGTCACCGGCCGCGGCACGCTCCCGCTCGCGCTCCTCCCAGCCTCCGAGGAGACAGCGGCCCCACGCCCCCGCGCTTGCCGGACCCGCTGGTGGGCCCTGGCCGCCGAGCGCACCCTGCTCGCCTGTTCCGCCTGTCGCTGGCGCTGTTCCTGGTCGGCCTGGCGCTGCTCGCGCTCGTCCCGCCCGGCGTCGCGGACCTGCCCGTGTCCCTGCTGGCCGGCGCGCTGATGGCCGGCTGTGCGGTCGCCGCGGTGATCGGGGTGCGGCGCTGGCGTTCCGCCACCGAGCAGGGAGCACGGGGTCGCTGGTGATCGAGGGCTCCCCGTGCGACGCTTCCGAGGTGGACGGGACGGGTGACGGCGTGGTGCTCGTGCGCCGCGTCTGGGTCGACCTGCTCCGGGTCGCGGGCAGCAGCTGTCGCGGGTCCCTGCGCCGCTGACCCCTCCCCCGACGGGCGCGGCACGGTCGCGCCCCGGGCCCGTCCGCGCTGCGCTCCGCACTCCCCCGGAGCCCGCTGATGACCGCCGTCCCGTCCGACCTGCCCGTTTCCCTCCGTTCGGCGCGACCGATCCCGAGCCGCACGGCGGGCCGGCGCCACCACGCCGCCGCCCGCCACCCCTCCCCGCTCGCGCGCACCGTCGAGCAGGCGCTCACCCGGCTCGACTCGCCCACCGAGCCCGTCGACCACGCCGCCCGCCGGGCGCGCGATCACCAGCTCCGCACCGCCCTGACCCGGCACATCGCCCGCGCCGGCGAGGGCGGACCGGCGGTGCCCGCCGTCCGCGTCGCCTGCGCGCACCTGGCCGCCGGGGACACGGAGTGGGCCTACCTCGCGCTGCTCACCGCCCGCGACCAGCTCGGCTGAGGCGCCCGCCCGCCGCGGCGTGGCGGGCGCCCCGGCCGGCCGATCAGGCCTTGGTGTCGGTCAGCGGGAAGCCGACCTCCAGCGTCACCTGGAAGTGCCCGACCTCGCCGTCCTCGACGTGGCCGCGGATCTCGGTGACCTCGAACCACTCGATCGCGGAGATGGTGCTCGACGCGCGGGCGAGGGCGCCCTTGATCGCGTCGTCGACGCTGACCGTCGACGATCCGACGATCTCGCTCTTGCTGTACACGGTGTCGGCCATGGCCGTCCTCTCGGTGTGCGCTCGGGCTCGCGGCGGGGCGATCGCTACCGGGGACAGATCGCGCTGGTGACCCGCTGGAGGTCGACGTGGCGACGGCGCGAGAGGCCGGGATCGTGCACAGCGCTCCCTCCCCGGCCCGGGGCCGAGATCGTCGTCGCCATGATCGTCCGAGGCGGCCGCGCGAGAGTCAAGCAGGCCGGTGCGCGCCCCGAGCCCGCCGGCCCGGGGCGCACCGTTCCTGCGGTGGATCAGGCGCTGGACTTCGGCACCCCCATGCCCGGGTCGACCCGGGCCGGACCGTTCTTGCCGGGCTTGACGTCGAAGTCGAAGATCCCGGTCGGGATGTAGACGGTGGAGCACGAGTTCGGGATGTCGACCACGCCCGAGAGCCGGCCCTCGATCGGCGCGGCACCCAGGATCATGTAGGCCTGGATCGCGGAGTAGCCGAACTGGGTGAGGTAGTCGATCGCGTGCAGGCAGGCACGCTGGTACGACAGGTGCGAGTCGAGGTAGCGCTGCTCCCCGTCGAGGGTCACCGAGGTCCCGGAGAAGGCGATCCACTCGCTGTACTGCGGGTCGGTGTTGCCCGGGATGAAGATCGCGTTCTCGGAGACGCCGTACGTCGACATCCCGCCCTTGATCAGGTCGACGTGCAGGTCGATGAACCCGCCCATCTCGATCGCGCCGCAGAACGTGATCTCGCCGTCGCCCTGCGAGAAGTGCAGGTCGCCCATCGAGAGGTTCGCGCCGTCGACGAACACCGGGTAGAACACCCGGCTGCCCTTGGTGAAGTTCTTGATGTCCTGGTTGCCGCCGTTCTCGCGCGGCGGCGCGGTGCGGGCCGCCTCGTGGCGGGCGCGCTCGAAGTCGTCGCCGGACAGGGAGCCGAGGATCGCGGCCTCGGGCTGGGGCGGCAGGGCGAGCGGCGGCACCCGCTGCGGGTCGGTGTCGATCAGGGCCTGCTCGCGGGAGTTCCACTTGTTCAGCAGGTCGTGCGAGGGCGCGGTGCCCATGAGACCGGGGTGGACGATCCCGGTGAACGCCACTCCGGGGACGTGGCGCGACGTGGCCTGGCCGCCCCGGAAGTCCCAGATCACCTTGTAGGCGTCGGGGAACTGCTCGGTGAGGAAGCCGCCGCCGTTGGTCTTGGCGAACACCCCGGTGTAGCCCCAGCCCTGCCCGGCCAGCGGACCGGAGTCCTCCTGCGGGATCGGGCCGACGTCGAGGATGTCCACGATCAGGAGGTCGCCGGGCTCGGCGCCCTGCACCGAGATCGGCCCGGAGAGCACGTGCACGTTGTTGAGCGGCGCGTTGAGGATGTCGTCGGCGGAGTCGTCGTTGTGGATCGCTCCGTCGAACCACTCGCGGCAGTCCACGCGGAACGAGTCGCCCGGCTTGACGTGCACCTGGGCGGGCACGTCGGGGTGCCACCGGTTGTGGCCGACGATCTGCTGCTCGGTGAACGTCTTCGTGCTGTCGAGCGGGAACACCTTCTGCGGCATGGGGTCTGTCTCCCTGCGTGTCGGGTCGTGCGGGGTGGTCGGGACGGTCAGGCGGTGGCGTGCTCGGTCGTGGTCGCCGAGGCCGCGGGCGTGGTCTGCTGCCGGCGCGCCCACGGGATCAGCGCGAGGAACACGACGACGCCGAAGATCGCGAGGCCGATCGCGAGCTGCGTCCCGATCGCGGTGTAGGCACCGGTCAGGAGCAGGAAGGCGGGGATCCAGCCCGTGACCCAGCCCTGGATCGCGCAGACGGCGCCGGTGTAGCGCCCGATCCCGTCGCGCTTGCGGCCCAGGAGCACGAAGAACAACGCCCAGAGGAACGCCCAGTAGAGCCAGATGACGCCGAACCCGGGGTCGCCGAGGCGCGTGAAGTTCAGGCCCGAGAAGACGAGGGCGGTGATGGCCACGAACAGGCAGAAGTAGCCGAGTCCGGTGCTGTCGAGGTCGTAGGTCAGGTTCACCGCGACGTAGAGATAGGTGAACGAGAACAGGAACAGGCCGGACGCCCCGAGGATCACGTCGGTGTCACCGTCCGCCGTGAAGATCAGGTAGAGGGGGGTGATGATCTGCAGCCCGCCGACGAAGAAGTTCATCGGCGCCGCCGATCGCGCCTCGACCCACCCCAGCAGCATCGCGCCGTTGATGAACAGGACGGCGCCCACGAAGAGCAGGCCGACGCTAGCCACGGGAGGTCGTCCTTCGGAGTCGCAGCACGGTGATCCCTTTCTGTCGTCGTCGACGAGCCCCCGGAGGAGGGCAGGGTGGAGCGACCGCGGCGGCGCGGAGGGCCGGGCGGTGGAGGGGTGGTCAGGGCCGCGCTACGGGCGGGGCAGCCCCGCGGTCCGGGGGTCGAGGGGGGCCGGGCGCGGCGCCCGGGTGGCTCGGGACGGTGGCGCCGAGACGACCGTGGGCTCGGTGCGCGAGGCCTCGGCCCGGTCGATCGCGGCGACGCGCGTGCGGTCGGCGAACCCGAGCATCGGTGCGGTGAAGACCCGCTCGGCCTCGTCGCCGCACGTCGGGCACGCGACCGTCGCCGGCGCCGTGCCGATGGGACGCCGGACGTCGACGGGGCCGTCCTGACCGCACCGGTACGCGTACAGGGCCATCGGTACGACTCCCTCCGTCGCGGCCCGGGAGCCGATTCATGCACAAGAATTAATTTCCTAGGAAAGCTAACGCCGGCCGAACGGGACTGTCAACGATCGCCGACGACCGTCGCTCTCCGGGGTCGGACGGTCACAGCCGCTGGATGACGTCCCAGCTCAGACCGTCGGCGACGGCCAGGAACACCTGCTGCCGGAGGTGCCGGTCGCGCAGCTCGACGGTGCCCCGGGGGCTCTCGTAGGCGAGCCCGTCGGCCACCGACATCATCGCCGGCACCCGGGGCGAGCCGGCGCGGCGCATCAGCTCGGTGAGCAGCCGGACGCCCTCGTAGCACGACTCGCCGAGGCTGTTCAGGACCGGCGCGTCGTCCCCGAACCGGCGGAAGTAGGTGGCGGCGAAGTCCAGTCCCGCGCTCGTCGCGAGGTCCTCGAAGTAGCCCGCCGACGTCATCAGGCCCCGGGTGCTCTCCGCCCCGCTCGCGAGCAGGACGTTCTCCTCGATGAGCGAGCTGAAGCGCAGGATCTCGCGGTCGAGACCGGACGCGGCGAAGCCGCGGTTGAACGCGACGGCGTCGTCGCCGATGAGCAGCATGAGCACGGCCTCGCAGCCGCTGCGCTCGACCCGGCGCAGGACGTCGGAGAAGTCGGTGGTGCCGAGCGGCACGTACATCTCGTCGCAGACGGTGCCGCCGATGCGCCGCAGGTGGCGCGAGGCCACCGCGGCCGACCGGCGCGGCCAGACGTAGTCGTCGCCGACGATCGTCCACCGCCGCACCCCGGCCGTGCCGTCGAACCAGTCGAGCGTCGGGCCCAGCTGGAGGTCCGGTGTCTCGCCGGTGAGGAACAGGCCCGGGCGGTCCTCGCCGCCCTCGTAGAGCGCGGTGTAGGCGTACGGGACGCGGCCGCCGATCCGCGGCGCCACCGCCTCCCGCACCGCCGAGATGTGCCAGCCGGTGACGGCCTCGACCGCCCCGGCGCTGACCAGCGCGTCGACCTCGATCGCGACGGCCTCCGGGTCGGCGCCCCCGTCGACGGGCACGAGGTTGAGCTCGCGCCCGAGCACGCCCCCCTCGGCGTTGATCTCCTGCACCGCGAGGGCGGCGCAGCTCTCGCACGAGGGTCCGAAGATGCCCGCGGGCCCCTGCAGCGGGACCACGAGCGCCATGTCGAGGACGTCCCGGCTCCGCGACCCGCGCGCGGGAGGACGCCGCGGGACCGGGGAGTCGACCATTCCCCGACGCTAGCGATCCCGGGCCGGTGCGGTGCTCGTCCGATCGCACCAGTTCTCGTCGTCCCGGGAGCGGGTCCCCTCCGCCCCGCTACCATCCGAGAGGTGTCAGCCAGTGCGGAGCGAGCCGTGCGGACGGACGACGAGTCGCTCCGGCTGCTCTCGCTCGTCGAGCGCACGCTCACCCAGCGGCTCGAGGAGGCGCTGCGCTCGGTCGGCGCGAGCCTCGACCAGTGGCGGATCCTGCGCCTGCTGGTCGACCGGGGCGGGTGCCCGATGAACGTGGTCGCCGACCACGTGCTCCTGCTGGCCCCCAAGCTGAGCAAGCTCGTCGACCGGATGGTCGCCGCGAACCTCGTGCTGCGCCGCCGCGACGACGAGGACCGTCGCCGCGTGCTCATCGTCGCCTCCGAGCGCGGACGACGGGCACTCGCGGACTGGGAGGACGCGACCGCCGACATCCGCCGGCAGTACCGGGACCTCCTCGGGCCCGACGCCGAGCAGTTCGAGGCCGTGCTGCGGCGGCTGCAGGACGGCATCGCGCCCGCGCGCGACGGCGAGCAGCCCGTCGACCTCTGATCCCCGGCGACGAGGAGGAACCACCGTGTCCGACGTCGATCCCGCCGAGGCGCAGCGGCGCGTCGACGCCGGCGAGGCCGTGCTCGTCGACGTCCGCGAGCCCGAGGAGTGGGCCGCCGGCCACGCGCCCGGTGCCGTGCACCGACCCCTGGGCACCCTCGACACCGCCGAGTTCGCGGGCCGGTCGGTGATCACCACCTGCCGCGGCGGCGGGCGCGGGACGCGGGCCGCCGAGGCGCTCACCGAGGCCGGCGTCGACGCCGCGAACCTGCGCGGTGGCCTGCGGGCCTGGGCGGAGCACGGCGGGCCGATCGTGCGCGACGACGGGACGCCGGGTTCCCTCGACTGACGGTCAGGGGCCGAGGAGCGCCCGCACCGCGCCCGCGTCGGGACACGCCAGAGCCGCGGCGACGAGCTCGCGGGCGGACCCCACCTCGACGTTCCGCACGGCCCGCTTGACCCCGGGCACCGCGCCCGGGGCGACGCTGAGCTCGCGCACACCCAGGCCGATCAGCAACGGCACGGCCTGCTCGTCGCCGGCCAGCTCGCCGCACACGGCGACGAGCACGTCCGCCCCGGCACCGGCGACGGTCGCCGCGACGAGCGCGAGCACCCCGGGGTCGAGGGCGTCGGCGAGCGCCGCGAGCTGGTCGTTGCCGCGTTCGGCGGCGAGCGTGTACTGGGTGAGGTCGTTGGTGCCGATCGAGAAGAAGTCGACGTGCGGGGCGAACACGGCCGCCTTGAGCGCGGCCGCCGGGACCTCGACCATGATCCCCACCCGGAGGTCGGCGGGACGTCCGCGCCCGACCGTCGCGATCGCGTCGTCGAGGGCCCGCCGGGCGGCGGTGAGCTCGTCGAGGGTCGCGACCATGGGGAACATGACGTCGACCGGGTGGTCGTGGGCGACCCGGACGACCGCCTCGAGCTGGTCGGCGAGCAGCCGTGGCCGGGCCAGCGCCAACCGGATCCCGCGGACCCCGAGGAACGGGTTCGCCTCGGCCGGCATCGGCAGGTAGTCGAGGGGCTTGTCGCCCCCGACGTCGAGGGTGCGCAGGGTGATCCGCCGGCCGGCCATCGCCTCGGCGACGGCGCGGTAGGACGCCTCCTGGTCGTCGACGTCGGGGGCCTCGGACCGGCCGAGGAAGCCGAACTCGGTGCGGACCAGACCGGCGAGGTCCGCCCCGGTCGCGCCCCGGGCGTCGGCGGCCGAGCCCACGTTGGCGCCGACGAGGACGGTGGTGCCGTCCCGGGTCACGGCCGGCTCGTGGGCCCGCGCCAGCGCCTCGTCGCGGCGCCCGGCGAGGGCCGCGGCGCGCTCCCGGAACACGGCCAGCGTGGCCTCGTCGGGATCGACGACGACCTCGCCCGTGCTCCCGTCGACGGCGAGGAGCGTCGCCTCGCCGGCCCGCGCGACCAGCGACGCTCCCCCGCCGACGACCGCGGGCACGCCCCGGGCGCGCAGCAGGATCGCCGCGTGGGCGGTGGGGCTGCCGGCGGCGAGGACCACCGCGGGCGTGCGCGCCGGGTCGAGCGCCGCCGCGGCGGCCGGCGTGAGGTCGTCGGCGACGAGGACCCCGTCCGGGGTCGCGGCGTTGTCCACCACGACGCCGCCGAGGGCGCGCAGGACGCGGTCGCGCACGTCGCGCACGTCGCCGGCCCGGGCGCGCAGGTACGCGTCGGCCGCATCGGCGAACGCCCGTTCCACCCCGTCCACGGCGTCCGCCCAGGCACGCGCGGCGTCGGCGCCGGCGGCGATGTGGGCGGCGGCGTCCCCGAGCAGGTCGAGGTCGTCGAGCAGCAGCAGCTGGGCGTCGAAGACGGCCGCCTCGGCCTGCCCGATCTCGCGGGCCGCCGTGTCGCGGACCGCCACCAGATCCCCGCGGGCCGCGGTCCGGGCCTCGTCCAGACGGTCGTGCTGCTCGCTCGGGGTGCCGTCCCGGGGCGCGGGCACGGCGACGGACGCGGGGCGCGCGACCCGCACCGGCCCGATCCCGATGCCCGGGGAGGCCGGGATCGGCCCACCGGTCCCCGCCACCGGTGGGGACACGGGCGCCTGGGTCGACTCCGGGGCCTCGCCGAAGCCCTCGGCCGCGAGCTCGAGCAGGCGGCGCACGGCCTCGGCGGCGTCGGGGCCGTGGGCGCGCACGGCGACGTCGTGCCCCTGGAGCGCCCCGAGGGTCGCGACCTTCGACAGGCTGGCCGCGGACACCTCGGGGCCGTCGAGGGTGGCGTTGCGCAGCCGCACCTCGGCGTCCAGTCCGCGCACGGCCCCGACCACCCGCGCCGACGGTCGCGCGTGCAGCCCGTGCGGCAGCGCGATCGTGAACACCCCGCGCTGGTCGTCCGGCGCGGGTCCGGTCCCGGGTCCCGGTGCGTCCGTCGCGGCCGGGCCGAGGTGGGCGGCCTTCGCCTCCAGGGCGTCGCCCGCCTCCGCCGCGACCTCGGCGACGGAGGCGCCGCCGGCCGCGCCGACCGACGCCACGACGAGGCCCTCGACCAGCGGGGCGGGGGTGAGGACGACGCGGTCGCGGACGTCGTCGTCGACCATCTCCAGGGCCAGCTCGGCCGAGAGCACGGCGCTGCCCATGTCCATCAGGACGACGACCCCGTCGCCCCGGTCGGCGCGGGCGACGGCCTCGCTGATCGCGATCGCATCGGTGCCGAAGCCGCCGTCGTCGAGCCCGGCGGCGACCTCGATCGGGCCGCCGCCGTCCTGCAGCATCTCCCCCGCCAGCGCGACCGCCGCCTCCGCGAGGGCCCGGCTGTGGGAGACGACGACGATCCCGACCGTCACGCGCCCTCCGACACGGCGGTGGCCGCGGCCGCGACGAGCAGGGCCGCGGACGTCGCGCCTGGGTCCTGGTGCCCGGCGCTGCGCTCGCCGAGGTAGCTCGCCCTGCCCTTGCGGGCGACCATCGGCGTCGTGGCGTCCCGGCCGCGGTCGGCGGCGGCCGAGGCGGCGCGCAGGGCCGCCGCCAGGGACTCGCCGTCCGCCAGCGACGCGTCGAGGGCGTCCACGGCCGGGCCGAGGGCGTCGTACAGGGTCTTGTCGCCGAGCTCGGCCTTCCCGCGGGCGACCAGCCCCTCGACCCCCGCTCGCCACGCCTTCGCGAACGTCTCGGGCGCCAGCGTGGTCTCGTCCCCCGCGGCCGAGGCCATCCGCAGGAACAACGTCCCGTACAGCGGACCGCTCGTGCCGCCGACGGTGCGGATCAGCACCATGCCGGTCTGCTTGAGCAGCGCCGCCGGGCCGACCGGTGTCGTGGGGAGGGCGTCGACGACCGCGGTCATGCCGCGGTGCATGTTCGCCCCGTGGTCGGCGTCGCCGATGGCGGCGTCGAGCGCCGTGAGGTCGTCCTGCTGCTCGGCGATCGACGCGGCGAACGCCCGCAGCCAGCGCTGCAGGGCGTCGACGTCGAGGTCCGCCATCACATCCCCCAGCGCAGGCCGGAGGTGGCCACCGGTGCGTCCCAGAGCCGCAGGAGCTCGTCGTCGAGCTGCGTGATGCTGACCGAGCACCCGGCCATGTCCAGGCTGGTGACGTAGGGCCCGACCAGGGTGCGGACCGGGACGACGCCGGCCTTGTCCAGGAGGGCGGCGATCTCGCCGTACATCAGGTACAGCTCGAGCAGCGGTGTCGCGCCTGTGCCGTTGACGAACACGAGGACGCCGTCCCCCCCGGTGAAGTCGCGGTCCGCGAGCACGGGGTCGACCAGCATCTGGGCGATGTCGCGCGCGGGTGCGAGCGGGACACGACGTCGGCCGGGCTCGCCGTGGATGCCGATCCCGATCTCGATCTCGTCGTCGGGGAGGTCGATGGTGGGGCTGCCCTTGGCCGGGACGGTGCAGGACGTCAGCGCCATGCCCATGCTGCGGGAGTTGTCGTTGACGCGGCGGGCCAGGTCGGCGAGCTCGGACAGGCTGCGCCCCTGCTCGGCGGCGGCGCCGACGATCTTCTCGACGGCGATGGCGGCGCCGGTCCCGCGTCGCCCGGCGGTGAAGAGGCTGTCCTCGACGGCGACGTCGTCGTTCATCACCACCGCCTCGACCCGGGTGTCGGTCTCCGCCGCGGCGAGCTCGGCCGCCATGTCGAAGTTCATGACGTCGCCGGTGTAGTTCCAGACGAGGTGCAGCACCCCGGCGCCGCCGTCGATGTTCTTCGTGGCCTCGGCCATCTGGTCGGGCACGGGCGACGTGAAGACCTCGCCGGCGCAGACCGCGTCGAGCATCCCGGGGCCGATGAACCCGGCGTGCGCGGGCTCGTGGCCGCTGCCCCCGCCCGAGAGCAGCCCGACCTTGCCGGACACCGGGGCGTCGGCGCGGTAGATGATGCGGTTCGCGTGATCGACCCGGAGCTCGGGGTGGGCGCGGTCCAGTCCGCGCAACGACTCGGCGACGAGGTCGGACGGGTCGTTGAGAAGCTTCTTCATGGTCCACTCCAGGGGCGGGAGCCCGTGGTCGGTCACGGGCGGCGGGTCGATTGTCACTCCGTCGGCCCGGGCGGAGACAGGGCGCACGTCCGGGAGATCGCCGAGGTCCCGGGCGTGGCGGCGGTGCTCCTACGTCGCCGCGCCGCCCTCTCCCGGCGCCTGCAGCGCGGGCTCCGGGACGTCGTCCGCGACGTGGTGACGCAGGTTGCTGCGGAAGTACCACAGGATCCCGAGGAAGCAGACCGCCGACACCACGAAGGACATCTGGAGCGAGCCGAGCGCGTCCGACACCGCGCCCTGCACCACCGGGACGACTGCCCCGCCGACGATCGCCATCACCAGGATCGCGCCGCCGGTCTCCTGGTAACGCTTGTCCTCGATGGTGTCGAGGGTCTGCCCGAAGATCGTCGGCCAGCACGGGCCCATCACCAGGTTGGAGGCGATCACGAACCAGATGGCCGACGCGGCGGGGCCGAACGCGGCCACCAGGAGCAGCCCCGCACCGATAGCGCAGTAGACGACGAGCACCCGGGCGGCGGAGTAGCGCGCGATCAGGACGTTCGCGACGAACTTGCCGACGAGGAAGCACGAGAAGCCGACGATCATGAAGTTCGTCGCCTCGCGCTCGTTCATGCCGGGGTAGAGCTCCAGGGCGACCCGGATCGTGAACGACCACACCGCCGTCTGCAGACCGACGTAGAGGAACTGCGCGACGATGCCCTTGCGGTACTGCGCGTTGCGGACGAGAACGCGCAGGGTCTCGGCGAGCCCGGCCGACCGCGCCGCGGCCTCCCCCGCCGGCTTGCCCCTCGGGTAGTCGGTGAGCAGGAACAGCACGAGCAGGCAGACCAGGACGATGAGGATGTACTTGTAGGGCAGCAGGGTGTTCTGCAGCAGAGCTTGGCCGAGCGCGAGCTTTGCCTCCGGCGTCGGTGCCGCGTTCATCTGTTCCTCGATCGAATCCCCGGTACTGAAGATCAGGTACTTGCCGAGGATCACTCCGAGGAGGTTGCCGACCGGGGTGAAGGTCTGCGAGATGTTCAGCCGGAGCGTCGCGGTCCGGCGCGGCCCGAGCATCGAGGAGTACGTGTTCGCGCTGGTCTCGAGGAAGCTCAGCCCGATCGCCACGGCGAAGATGCTGAACAGGAACATCCCGTACGTCGCGAGCCCGCTGGCCGGGAAGAACAGCGCGCAGCCGACGATGTAGACGGACAGGCCGATGAGGATGCCGACCTTGTAGGACGTCCGCCGCACGATCCGCGAAGCCGGGATCGCGATGAGGAAGTAGCCGCCGTAGAACGCCGACTGTACGAACGCCGTGGCCGCGTCGGACAGGGTGAAGACGTGCTTGAACTGAGTGATCAGGATGTCGTTCAACCCGGCGGCGGCGCCCCACATCGGGAACAGCAGCGACAGCAGCACGAATTGGAACAGCGGCGTCCGGTCCAGATAGCCGGTGTCCAGCTGCCGTGCGGGATTCTTGATCAGCATCGAATCACTCCGCGCGCCGACGCCTGCGTCGTTGCGGAAAGTAGTACGACGACTACAGCGCTAGCAAGGGTGCTCCCGGCCCCGACCGCCCCGAGATGACGTAGGAGCCCGCCGTGATGTTCGGCCGGGTCCACGGTGAGCGCGTCAGCTCGGTGCGATGTCGTCGGCGCAGCCCGACCAGGCCTCCCAGCCCTGCTCGGACCGGACCCGGTCACCGATGAGGATCTGCTGCTCGCGGCTCGCGTCGTCGGCTCGTGCGGCGAACTCGGCGCCCCCGTAGGCGGTCCAGGTCCGGGGACTGAGCTGCAGGCCGCCGTGGAGACCGTTGCCGGTGTCGGCGTGCCAATCGCCTCCGGTCTCGCAGCGGGCGATGGTGTCCCAGGGCTCGGCCGGCACCGCGAGGGGCACCGCCGGCGCCGGACCGGCTGCGGGGGCGGGTGCCTCGGGCGGCGGCGACGGTGGAGGAACCGGCGGCGCGGCGCAGCCGGCGATGCCGCACGCGCCGGCGATCAGGACGGCGACGACGCCGGAGCGCGTGAGGGAGCGCCGGTCGGCGCCCCTCCGGTCGTGGAAGGACATACCAAGGTCCCGTCGGCGGATGCCCGGGCTCTCCTGGCGCCGTCGTGCTCGGCCAGCAGCCCCGCCCTCCCGTGGTCTCGGCGAGCGCCGTGTGGACATCGGCGGGCGGTGAGGGGACACCGAGGCCCGGGCGCAACGTGTCCGACCGGATTCCCGACGACGACCGCGCCGACACGCGCACCCGCGATGCGGCCGAGGTCGGGTCTCGCCGGCCGGAGAGGTGGTGCCCCCACTCGCGAGCTATCGGGCCACCACAGCATGCATCGCGAACGTCTGCGCAACGATCTTGTCGTTGTCGACGACGAAGGTGTCGGTCCCGAGTGGGATGTCGTCGGCGACGCACCAGGTGATGTAGGCGACGTCTCGCTCGACGCGCAGACTCCGCAGGGTGAAGTGCTCGATGGCGCCTGCGGGGAGAGCCGCGATGAACCCGTCGAAGAACTCGTGGATCTCCTGCGTCCCGCGGTAGGTCCTGTCTTCGGTGATGAATCGTGCGTCCGGGTCGTAGTCACTGACGATCGCGGCGACGCCTCTGCGCTCGAGGAGGGCATCGAGGTGATGCCGTACGACGGTCTCCGTGGCGGACGTGGCGAGGTCCATGATGATCCTCCTGGGTTCGATTATGGGGCTGCGAGCATGCGGAGAGCCGTGGCGGGGCGACGAGTGCAGACGTCGTACCGCCCCGGTCTTCTCGCGGACGCCCCGACAACGGGACGAGTCGGGACCACGGCCGAGCTGGTTCGCTGCTCAGGGGCTCGTCCGCGGTCCACGATCCGTACTACCTCGGGACGCCGGGGGCGAGCACCATGACCAGATGAACCGCCGGGACTACTGCCCCATCGCCGCGAGCGTCGAGGTGCTCGGGGACCGCTGGACGCCTCTGGTCGTCCGCGAGCTCATGGTGGGGGCCACCGGCTTCAACGAGATCCATCGCGGCATCCCCCGGGCGAGCCGCACCCTGCTCGCGCAGCGGCTGCGCGAGCTCCAGCGCCGGGGGCTGGTCGAGCACGAGGCGAGCCGACCGGGACGCCCTGGCTCGTACACGTTGACCGCGGCTGGTCAGGCGCTGACGCCGGTCGTGTGGGCCATGGGCGCCTGGGCGGCGGAATGGATGTTCGGTGATCCGAACGACGAGGACTGCGATGGCCTGACCGTCATCTGGCGCACGCACCAACTCGCCGTCCCCGCCAAGCTGCCCGTGACCCGCACCGTGGTCCACCTCGTGCTCACCGGAGCGGCCGGCGCCCAGGGCTGGCTCGACATCCAGCGCCCGAGCATCACGGTGTGCAAGGACGACCAGGGCCTGGCGGTCGATCTCGCCCTCGAAGCAGACACCGCACAGATGCACCGCTGGCTCGTCGGGCTCGTGCCCTTCCGCGACCTCATCGCCCACGGCGACGCTCGCTTGCTCGGGCCGACCGCCCTGGCCAAGGCCTTCCCCACCTGGTTCGACACCACCCTGTTCTCGCGGAACCTGCAGCGGGGAGAACGGCGCCGACACCCCGAGGTCCTGACTGCCTGAGCCCGCGCGGTGGGCCCCGTGGGACTCGGGCCACGACCCACAGGCCAGCACAACGCAGCCTCGTGGCGATCGGCCTGGTCAGCTGCTCAGGTCCGACCTACACGACGGCGACACGGCCTGTGGTGATGCCGGGCTGGCGTGCCTGGTCGGTGCGGCACGGAGTACCTGCGGACCCGTCGGTCACCCCGAGAGACCTCGTAGCCGCGTCGGAGGATGTCCCGTGCCCCGTCGGCCTGCTGGGTCTCCCGGGGGCCGGTCGAGCCGAGCCACGCCAGCATGGCGGCGCACCCCACGAGGTCGTGGGCGGTGACCTCCGGCCTCGCCACCCCGGCCTCCTGGGACGCGGCGAGGAACCTCGTGGTGGTCGCGATCATCTCCTCGCACGCGAGGCCGCGGGCCCACGCCGGCCTCCCGGGCGATGGCCTCCAGCGAGGTCGTGACGCCGTGCCGCCGCAGGTGCCGCCGGGCGACCGCGACCAGCAGATCGCGGTTGCGCCGCGCGTCAGGAGCGCATCGGCGGGTCGGTGCCCGCCATGCGCCTTCTCCCCCTGCCGTCCTGGGCCGACCCCGCCGTGGGTGGCCGCTCCGGGCAGATTACCGGAGGCTGCCTCCGTGTACCGTCGCTGGAGGGAGCCTCCGCTCGGGTGGGCGCGGCTCCGAGCCCATCACGACCTCGAGAGGACCGCCGTGGCGACGTCCGTTCCGCTCTCCCTGCTGGACCTGGCCCGGGTCCGGCCCGCCGAGACCGCCGCCGAGGGTGTCGCGCGCAGCGTGCGCCTGGCGCGCACCGCCGACGGCCTCGGCTACCACCGGCTCTGGGTCTCCGAGCACCACAACATGCCCGGGCTCGCGTCCTCGGCGACGTCGCTCTACATCCAGCACCTGGCCGCGAACACCACGAACCTGCGCGTCGGGTCCGGCGGGATCATGCTCCCCAACCACTCGCCGCTCGTGATCGCCGAGCAGTTCGGCCTGCTCGAGACGCTCTTCCCGGGGCGGATCGACCTCGGGCTCGGCCGGGCGCCCGGCACCGACGGGGCCACGATGCAGGCCCTGCGTCGCGGGGCCGCGGCCTCCGAGCACTTCCCGGCCGACATCGTCGAGCTGCACGGCTTCCTCACCGGCGAGACCACCGTCCCGGGGGTCCAGGCCTACCCGCACCACGCGAGCGGGGTCCCCCTCTACATCCTCGGTTCCTCGCTCTACGGCGCCCAGCTCGCCGCCCACCTCGGCCTGCCGTACGCGTTCGCCTCGCACTTCGCCCCCGAGGCCCTCGTCGAGGCGGCCACGATCTACCGGGATCGCTTCGACGCCTCCCGGTCCCTCGCCGGCCCCGACGCGACGCCGCACTTCATCGCGGCCGCCAACGTCGTCGCCGCCGACGACGCCGAGACCGCCGCCGCGCAGTACCGCCGGACCGAGCTGGAGTGGTTGCGCTCGATCCTGGGCCGCGGCCAGGACCTGTCCGACGAGCAGCTCGTCGAGCTCCGCGAGCACCCCGCCGGGCGCCAGGTGCTCGGCATGCTCCGCCGCACCCTCGTCGGCACCGGCCCCGAGGTCGTCGCCGGGCTCGACGCCCTGGCCGAGGAGGTCCGCGCCGACGAGCTCATCCTCGTCAACGCCGCGGTCGACGAGGACCACCAGCACCGCACCCTCGAGCTGCTCGCCCCGCACGCGGGCCGAGGGGTCCGCGACGAGGCTCCCCTCGTCGCCTCGGCGGTCTGACCCGCAGGCCGACATCAGGAGGTAGCGAGCATGCCGATGGATCCGGGCCGGTACGGCATCTGGCAGAGGGCGGGTCAGCTCGACCCCGAGCTCGCCCGCGCGGTCGAGTCGCTGGGGTTCGGCACCATCTGGATCGGCGGCTCCCCTCCCGGGGACCTCGCCCTCGCGGAGTCGCTGCTCGACGCCACCGACCACCTCGTGATCGCCACCGGCATCGTCAACATGTGGTCCACCCCGGCCGACGAGGTGGCCGCCTCCTACCACCGGCTCGAGGCCAAGCACCCCGGCCGCTTCCTGCTCGGCGTGGGGGTCGGCCACCCGGAAGCCACCAGCGACTACACCCGCCCCTACGCCACGGTCGTCGAGTACCTCGACGCCCTCGACGCCGCCGACGTCCCGGCCTCCCGCCGGGTGCTCGCGGCCCTCGGCCCGAAGGTCCTGCGGCTCGCCGCCGAGCGGACCGCGGGCGCGCACCCCTACCTCGTTCCCCCCGAGCACACCCGCCAGGCCCGCGACATCCTCGGCGACGGGGTCCTGCTCGCGCCGGAGAACAAGGTCGTCCTCAACTCCGACCCCGCCACCGCCCGCGACATCGGCCGGCCCGCCGTGCAGAAGCCCTACCTGGGGCTGCGCAACTACGTCAGCAACCTGAAGCGCCTCGGATGGACCGACGCCGACATCGCCGACGGCGGCAGCGACGCCCTGATCGACGCCCTCGTCGCCCACGGCGAGCCGGACGCGGTCTCGGCACGACTCGACGAACACCTCGACGCCGGCGCCGACCACGTCTGCGCCCAGGTTCTCACGGCGAAGGGCGACCCCCTGCTCCCCGACCTGCGCCGCCTGGCCGGAGCTCTCCGGCTGAGCTGACCGCCGAGCTCAGCGGGCCCCCGGCCGCTGACTCGGGCCGCGCCGTGTCCGCGCACCGCGAACGGTCCGCACGCACGGATGTTGACGCGGCGGCGGCGGTGGGCACCACCGAGGCCCAGGCGTCGTCACGGCGCCGAGCAGGACCGGACACACCGCGAGGTGGGACGTGCCGACGTGGCTGCAGGCGGGGCTGTGGGGACTGGTCGCCGGCGGGGCGCTCGTCCTCGGCGCCGGCGTGGCCTGGGTGGTGCGCGTGCCGCCCCGGGTCGTCGCGGGGATCATGGCCTTCGGTGCCGGGGTGCTCATCTCGGCGCTGGCCTTCGAGCTCACCGACGAGGCCGCACGCACGGGCGGCCTCCTGCCCACGGTCCTCGGCTTCCTCGTCGGCGCCGCTGCCTACACCGCCGCCGATGTCGCGCTGGCCCGCCTCGGCGCCCGGCACCGGAAGCGGTCCGGCGACCAGCAACCCTCGGAGGACGAGCAGGCGGGCAGCGGCGCGGCGATCGCGGTGGGCGCCCTCCTCGACGGGGTCCCGGAGTCGGTCGTGCTGGGCCTGACCCTGCTCGGCGGCGGGCGGGTCAGCCCCGCGGTGCTGGCGGCGATCTTCATCTCGAACGTCCCCGAGGGGCTCTCCAGCGCCGCGGGGATGAAGAGGGCACACCGCAGCGCCGCCTACGTCTTCGGCGTCTGGGGCGGCATCGCGCTGATCAGCGGCCTCGCGGCCCTGCTGGGCTACGTGGCCCTCGACGGGGTCTCGCCGGTCACCGTCGCCGCCATCACCGCCCTCGCGGCCGGAGCCATCCTCGCGATGATCGCCGACACCATGATCCCCGAGGCCTACGAACGCGCGGCCGTCTACACCGGCCTCATCACCACCGTCGGCTTCCTGACCGCCTTCACGCTCCACCTCACCGGCGGGTGAGCGCCCTCGTGGCCACCCCGACCGCCGGAGCCCCGGATCGGCAGCCCCGTCCGCCCGGTCACCCTCCGCCGCGAGATCGCTACGGGGCTTGATCGACCGTCCCGACCACGTCAGGTCGGCGAGCCTGATGTTTCGACGTTCGGTGCTCCGGCCCCCGGTGCTCGACAGGACGGGTCGCCTGGCGCGCAGCCCCGCCACGATCACCTACTCCTCCCTGGCCGTCACCGCGGACGGGGACGCCTACCTCGCCGACCACTCCGGCCGCGTCCGCGTCCTGCGCGTCCGACGGGTCGCAGGCGGCGAGCTTCCAGCTCGGCCCTCCGACCCAGATCTGGAGCTCGGTCGTGGTGGACCCGGCTCGCCGGCTCTGCTTCGGCACCCAGGACGGCCACCTGCTCGGTGTCGACAGCGCCGATCGACGCCTGCCCCGCGCTGACCGGGGACGGCGCCCTGGTCGTCGGCGCCCGCAACGGCGTCCTGGGCGCCATCGGCTGCCGGCCGGCCGATGGCTGTTCAGCGGTATGCGCGCGCGTGCCCGGGGTCTAACGTCCGCCCGGCACGACACGAGGTGCTGCCGACACAGCAGGAGCGCGGCGCGCCTTGCTCGGCGCCCGAGACCCCGGTGCATCGTCCCGGTCTCCTGCGCGCCTCGCCCGGAGCCGATCCCTGTGCGCAGATCCGACGCCCACCGTCGTCGTGGGTCCACGGCTTCCGGTGCGACGACCCCCAGGAGCGATCGATGGACACGCTGACCCCGACCTCCGTCGAGCGGGAGATCCGCCCGTTCACGATCGACGTCACCGACGCCCAGCTCGCCGACCTCCGCGACCGTGTCGTGGCGACGAAGTGGCCGGACCGGGAGGTCGACTCCTCCCAGGGGGTGCGGCTCGAGACCATCCAGGCCCTGGCCGAGTACTGGGCGAACGGCTACGACTGGCGGTCGTTCGAGCAGCGCTTCGCCGCCCTCCCCCACTTCGTCACGGAGATCGACGGCGTCGACATCCACTTCATCCACGTCCGCTCCGAGCACGAGGACGCGCTGCCGCTCATCGTCACGCACGGGTGGCCCGGTTCCACGGTCGAACAGCTGAAGATCATCGGCCCGCTCACCGACCCGACGGCCCACGGCGCCGGCGCCTCGGACGCCTTCCACCTCGTGATCCCGTCGCTGCCCGGTCACGGGTTCTCCGGCAAGCCGACCGAGACCGGCTGGGACCCCGTCCGCATCGCCCGCGCCTGGACCGAGCTGATGGAGCGGCTCGGCTACACCCGGTACGTCGCGCAGGGCGGCGACTGGGGCAACGCCGTCACCGAGCAGATGGCCCTGCTGAAGCCCTCCGGGTTGCTGGGCATCCACACGAACATGCCGGCCACCGTGCCACCCGAGGTCTCGCAGGCGATCTCCCGCGGCGACCCGGCGCCGGTGGGCCTCACCGCCGCGGAGAAGGCGGCGTTCGACGTGCTGGTCCACTTCTTCGCGACCGGGACCGGCTATGCGGCCGAGATGTCGAACCGCCCGCAGACGCTCTACGGCATCGCGGACTCCCCCGTCGGGCTGGCGGCGTGGATGCTCGACCACGACGTGGCCAGCTACGAGCTCATCGCGCGAGCCTTCGACGGACACCCCGGGGGCCTGTCCCGCGACGACGTCCTCGACAACATCACCCACTATTGGCTGACCAACACCGCGATCTCCTCGGCGCGCCTGTACTGGGAGAGCACACTCCCCTTCTTCGACGTCAAGGGCGTGGACATCCCGGTCGGCGTCACCGTGTTCGTCGACGAGCTGTACCCGGCTCCGCGGAGCTGGGCCGAGCGGGCCTACCCGCAGCTCATCCACTTCAACGAGATCGACCGGGGCGGCCACTTCGCCGCCTGGGAGCAGCCGCTGGTCTTCGCGGAGGAGATGCGGGCGACGTTCCGGTCGCTGCGGTGACCAGGTCGGCGGAGCTCCCCGTCGAGGGCGCCTTCCCGTCGCTCGACGGGGCCACGTCGTGGCTGAACTCAGCGCAGCTGACGCCGGCGGGCCTGCGCGGGAAGGTCGTCGCGGTCCAGTTCTGCACCTTCTCCTGCATCAACTGGCTGCGCACCGTGCCCTACGTCAGGGCGTGGGACGAGGCGTACCGCGAGGACGGGTTGGTGGTGATCGGCGCACACTCCCCCGAGTTCGCGTTCGAGCACGACCCGGAGAAGGTCCGGTCGGCCCTCGCGGCGATGGGCATCGCCTACCCGGTGGCCGTCGACGACGACTTCGCGATCTGGCGCGCCTTCGACAACGCCTACTGGCCCGCCCTCTACGTCATCGACGCGCAGGGCCGGATCCGGTACCACCACTTCGGGGAGGAGGCCTACGAGCGCTCGGAGCGGGCGATCCGGGAACTGCTCGCGGAGGCGGGGGCCGGCGTCGGCGACGACCTCGTGTCGGTCGAGCCGGACGGGGTGTACCTCGCCGCCGACTGGCTCCGGCTGGGGTCGCCGGAGACCTACGTCGGCCACGCCCGGGCCACCGGATTCGCCTCGCCGGGCGGCCTCGCCCTCGACCGCAGCCGGTTCTACACCGAGCCGTCGCAGCTCCGACTGAACCACTGGGCACTGTCCGGACGCTGGACGGTGCGCTCGCAGGTCACGGTCCTCGACGAACCCGGCGGGCGGATCGTGCACCGCTTCCGGGGCCGGGACGTCAACCTCGTGATGGGCGGCCGGGCGAACGGCGAGCCGGTGCCCTTCCGGGTGGCCCTGGACGGCGGAGCACCGCGCGGCGCCCGGGGGCTCGACGTCGACGAGGACGGCACCGGGATCGCCACCGAGGAGCGGCTCTACCAGCTGATCCGGCAGGAGGGTCCGACCCGCGAGCGCACCGTCGAGATCACCTTCGCCGACGCCGGCGCCCGGGCCTACGTGTTCACCTTCGGATAGTCAGGAATCGGATGGACGTCAGACAGATCGAGGCCGGCGAGCTCAACGTGGGTTACGTGGACGCCGGCCCGGACAGTGGCCCGGCAATGCTCCTCCTGCACGGCTGGCCCTACGACATCCACGCGTTCGACGAGGTGACGCCGAGGCTCGTCGAGCAGGGGTATCGCGTGATCGTCCCCTACCTGCGCGGCTACGGCACCACGCGATTCCTCGCCGAGGAGACCGCACGCAACGGTGAGCAGGTCGCGTTCGCTCTCGACGCCACGGCCCTGATGGACGCCCTGGAGATCGAGCGAACCATCGTCGCCGGCTTCGACTGGGGATCGCGGACCGCCGCCATCATGGCCGCGCTCTGGCCCGAACGCTGCGCGGGGTTGGTGGCGGTGAGCGGTTACCTGATCGGGAGCGTCGAGTTCAACCAGGAGCCGCTGCCCCCGAAGGCCGAGCTGGGGTGGTGGTACCAGTACTACTTCTCGACCGAGCGAGGCCGGCTGGGCTACAGCCGGTACCGGCACGACTTCAACAAGCTGATCTGGCAGATCGCCTCGCCCCGGTGGGGATTCGACGACGCCACCTACGCGCGGACGGCGGCATCGTTCGACAATCCGGACCACGTCGACATCGTCATCCACAACTACCGGTGGCGCCTGGGCCTCGCCGACGGCGACGAGCAGCACCTCGACGCGGAACAGAAGCTCGCCGCGCGCCCCACCATCGACGTTCCGACGATCACGATCGCCAGCGACTTCGACGGCCCCAACGCGGACGGCAGGGCCTACGCCGACAGGTTCACCGGTCCTCACGAGCACCGGATCCTCGACGGCATCGGTCACGACGTCCCCCAGGAGGCGCCGACCATGTTCGCCGACGCCCTGATCGGACTCGCACACCAGGAATCCGCACGACCCGGGAGTCGATGGTGAACGGAAAACCGAAGATCGTTCTGCTCCACGGCGCCTTCGCCGACGGATCGAGCTGGAGCGCCGTCATCGAGGGCCTGCAGGCCAGGGGGTACGAGGTCACCGCTCCGCAGTTCTCGTTGACCTCCCTCGCCGACGACGTCGCGCGCCTGCGCCAGGTCCTCGAATGGCAGGAGGGGCCCACCCTGGTCGTGGGGCACTCCTACGGCGGCCAGATCATGACCGCGCTCGGTGACAACGCGACGAACGTCGTGGGGCTCGTGTACGTCGCCGCCTTCGGGCTCGACGAGGGTGAATCACTCGCCGCCCTGGGCGGGGACGCACCGCCCACGGCGGCGCTCGCGCACCTCCTCGTCGACGGGCGTGGCTTCGGCCGGCTGCCCGAGGACGACTTCGTCGGCCACTTCGCGGCCGACGTCGACCCCGTCAGGGCGAGGGTCATGCACGCCGCCCAGCAGCCCGTCTCGATGGCCGTCTTCGGCGACGTGATGGGGACGCCGTCGTGGCGGTCGCTCCCGTCCTGGTACCTGGTGGCCGCCGACGACGAGGCCATCGCGCCTGAGGTCGAGCGGATGTTCGCCGACCGGATGGGCGCCGAGACCGTCGAAGTGGCCTCCGGCCACGTCGCGATGGTGTCGCACCCCGGAGCCGTGGTGGACCTGATCGAAGCCGCGGCGAACGCCACGGCCGGAGCTCCGGTAGAAGCAGCGCCGGCCTGACCGCGTCGCGCGTCCGGGCGATGGCGAGCTGAGCCGCTCGGGTCACGCCGGTTCGGGTTCAGGCCGCGGCGCCCCCCGGCGCTCGTGACCCGAGAACACCCAGAGCCGCAGGAAGACGAATCGCATCGTGCCGACCGCTCCGGTCACCGCGGCGATGAGCAGCACCTGCGCCCACCAGGCGTCGCTGACCACGGGCTCGAGCACGGCGAGGGCGATCGTCGTGGCCACCAGACCGACAGCGGCCAGGCCGCCGCCCTCCCACTGCGCGGTCCACCAGCCGATCCGCCGACCGGCGTGGAAGGTGAGCCGCCGGTGCAGCTCGTTGGCGAGGACGGTGGAGACGACGGCACCGATCACGTTGGCCGGCAGGGTGCCGAACGGCCGCAGCAGCAGGAACACGCTGAAGTAGACCAGGGAGCTGATCACGCCCACCGTCACGAAGCGGGCGAACTGGGCGGATGTGTCGTCCCCGTGCAACCGGGCCCGGGTGCCGCACAGCGCCACCCGCCAGGGCCGCGTCCCCTGCGAGCACGGCCCGCACGGGCTGGTGGCGGGCACTCCCCCACGGTACTTCGGCGTCCGACCACCTGGTCGGCAAGTAGCTGCGGACCCGTCGGTCACCCGGAGACCTCGTAGCCGTGTCGGAGGATGTCGCGTGCCCCTCGTCGGCCTGCTGGGTCCCTTGGGGGCCGGTCGAGCCGAGCCACGCCAGCATGGCGGCGCACCCCAGGGCTCGCTGGACTCACTCCTCCGCCGGGTACCCCTCGCATCAACGCATCGAGCGATACTCGGGTACCGCCCAGCTGAACGCCGCCGGCCGGCGCCGGTCAGGCGCACCGCGCGGGGATGGGGCAACCTCTGTCACCCGCATCCAGGAGACCAAGCACGCCGAGTTCCACGCTCTGGACCTCGTCCTCGACCTCGACCACGAGGACTCGCCGGTCATCGCCTCCGGTGCCGGCCACCGGCTGCCGCACACCTGGCTCCCCGACGGCCGCTCGCTCTACGACGTCCTCGGCCCCGGGCTCACCCTGCTCGCCCGACCCGGCGACGAGACCGCGGCGCGAGGTCTCCGCCCGACGCGGGGTCCCCCTGACCGTCGTGGAGCCGCCTGACGGCGAGGCCCGAGCCCGCCCGGCGGCTCTGCTCGTCCGCCCCGACCAGCACATCGCCCGGTCCGGGCCCGGGCTGCCGGACGACCCCGCCACCTCGGTCTCGATTGCTGAGCGGCGCGAAAGCTCCGCCTGCCTCCCAGCAGTGGCGAAAGCACGCCTAGGTAGCGGCCGTACGTCGGCGAGTCACGTTGAACATCATCCGCGACGTGCCACCCAGGGATCCCAGTACTTCGCGAGTCGGGGATCATTAGTTGATCTCTGCCGGGTGCGGACTGGAATCGAGCATCGCCCGGGGAGCAGGCCCTGTTCTTTCGCCCTGCCCACACAGGCACTGGTAGCAGCCCTGGTCGACCGTAGTGGACCGTCCTCTTAACCTGTCCGGGGGTACCCGCCAACTGAGGATCCGTGGGGTGGCACTCGTGTCACCCGCGGAGCTGGCGATCTGACCCTTGCGACAGCGCCCCGGGAGGTGCCTACCCGGCGCCGTTCGTCGTGGGGGCTGTGCCGGTGGCCCGAGTTGCGGCCTTCGGACGTCCCTTCGCCGCCGCAGGCGTCGGCGTCGAGGCGGACGAAGGCCCGGAGGACGACGTCGACCGTGTTCCGCCCTCGGCGGCCCCGTTCCCGGCGCCCTTCGGGGGTGCGCCGTTACCCGCGCTGACCTTCGCGTCGCTCCCGGTCTCTCCGCGGCCCGTCGTGGCGGCGGTCTCGCCGTCCGCCTCGTCGGCGTCCTGGCCGTCCTCGGCGTCGTCGCGCGACGCGGACTGCCGGTCCTGGCGGGTCGACCACGACAACTCGAGCTCCAGCTCCACCTCGTCGTCGTTGATGCTCATCTCGATCTCGACGTGCGCCTCGTCGGACAGCGCGAGAGTGAGCGCGGGACCGGCGAGAGGTAGTTCGGCGGGGCCGTCCTCCCGAAGGGCATCAGCGAGGTCGGCGAGCCAGTCGGCGAGCTCCTCGCGCGACAGAGTGACCTCGTTCTCAACCTTCACGTCCACGGTGACCTCGTCCCTCTCTGGCGACGGCATGGTGCCGTGCCCTCCCGCACGAAGCTTCCGCCATGCGTTACACAAATGACATCACCCAACAAGCCTGCGCTGTCCGGGCGAACGCATCCCCGCCTGCGCCCAATTGACACAAGGATGTTGTGAAGGCGTGCTTGCGGCGCAGCGTCAACGCCATTTGCCGCCGAGGCTCGACATGATCGCGGCTGGTGCGACGCCGATCTATGCGCCGGACCATCGACGACCCGGGCAGGATCGTGGCGGCGAGTCTCGCCCCGATCCGCCCCCTCAGCGCCGAGCACTCACCCGTGTCACGTCTCGTCCCCGCTCCGCGCAATCGCGTCGACCGTACGTACGAACGCCCGCCATTGATCGAGCCGCGACCGCCAGACGCGATCACCGGTCTCGGAGAGAACATATCGGGCGCGCCGGACCACCGGGTCCCGCCGACGGAGCACCAGCCGGTTGCGGGTCAGCCGGTGCAGTGTCCGGTAGACGGTCTGCTCAGGCAGTTGCAGGGTGCCGTCGCTCTCAGCGTGCAGACGGGCGATGACGTCCCGCCCGTCTCCCGGACCCTGCCGCAGCGCAAGGAGGACGAGCAGGTCGATGTGCCCGCGCGCCGCGATCCGGGTCACGCGCCATCCACCAGCCGCGACCCGGGTGGGGCGACCAGCGGTTCCGGACCGCCGGGCCGGCTCCGAGCGTGGGGTAGACGTACGCCTGGACAGGGGCGTTGCTCGGCGTGCGGTCCGCGGCGTCGACGCCCCCGGGGCGACCGGCTGGCGGACGGTGGCCGGCGACCGCCGCCGACGATCGTTCCCGCCGCCCGTGTCGCGGCTCTTCGTGTCCCCGACCGGGTCGTCGCCCGCCGGGACGTCGCCCGCCGGGCCGTCGTCGGCCTCGACCTCGTCGTCTCCGTGGTCGGCGAGGTCGTCGCCGAACGCGTCCTCGTCGAGGTCCTCGTCCACGTCGTCGAATCCGGGCTCGTCCTGGTCCTCGAACTCGTCCTGGTCCTCGGCTTCGGCGGGGTCGTCGCCTGCGTCCTGGTCGATGACGACGTCGTCCGAGTCGGTCTCGCCGACCGGGTTCCCCGCCGACCCGGTGGCCCTGCCCTGTTCGGCGGACCCCGGAGCGGGTCGCTGGCCGTTGCCGGCGGGCCGTGGCGGCAGCAGGCCGCGAAGGGCCGAGGCGGCGGGCGCTCCGAAGGTGTCTGACAGGTCCTGGCTCACCGCATGGCCTCCGCCCGGGTCTTGGCGGCCGGCTCCTCGACCGTCCGCAGCAGGGTCAACAGCTCCACCGCGACATCGCGGTAGTCGCCGGCCACTCCGACCGCCGTGGTCGACAGTCGTCCGCCCGTGCCTGTTCCGTCCCGGAGCGCAGTCCACCAGGCGGGCTGGGCGGCGACCTCGACCTCGAGCTCGTGGGCAAGCTTGCCGAGTCGGCGGGCGTCCTGCGCTGAGCGCTCGGCGTGCCGGATCGACGCGGCGAACAAGGGTGAGCGGCCACCGAACGCGTTCTCCACCGCGCTGCGCACCTCGGCGTGGACCTGCACCGACCGGCTGCCGGTCGCGAAGAGCACGGAACCGAGCAGGCCGAGGTCAGGGTTGAGCTCGCGGGCGAGTGCGAACCGCTCGCCCACGAGCCTCATGCCGACGAGCCCGCCGGCATCGGACTTCGTCGGCATGACCACCCAACGAGCGGCCGTGAGGGCGAGGTCGGTGAGGATCGTGGACTCGGGTGGGCAGTCGATGAACACGACGTCGTAGGGCTCGGCCACGGGAGCGAGGATGTCGGCGAGGACGAGGAACGCCTCGCGATCGCGCTCCTGCACGCGCGAAACCATCAGCGGCACGAGATCGGCGAGGCGGGCGCCGCCGGGGACGACGTCGAGGCCCGGCCGGACGTCGGTCACCGGCTCGAGCGCGCGGCCCGCGATCACCGACATCAGCAAGCCTGCGCCCTGGTCGTCGCGCTCGTCGTCGCGGTAGCCGAGGTCATCGGCGAGGTTGGCCTGACGGTTGAGGTCGATGAGCAGACACCGGTAGCCGGAGGCGGCGAGCTGACCGGCCAGGTTGGCGACCAGGGAGGTCTTGCCCACACCGCCCTTGTCGTTGACCATCGCGATCACCCGTGAGAGCGCAACCATCCGTTGCCGAACGGTCTTGCTGTGTCGTGCCACGGGCGGGAGAGTGACGCGCGAATCACCGCCGGCACAAGGTCGCCACGCGCTGCGTGTCGAATGTTGGGCCATTCGACGGCGACGGTCGCGGCGGTTGCCTGATCGGGCGCTGATCGGCGCGTGCCCGCTCTACCCGTACTCGACTTTGCTATGGTGTGTCGCCTGCCCCGGACATGTTTGGGGGCGACACTGGATCAGTGAGCGCGCGCACGAGCAACGTCCAGTCGATTCGAAGCCGGACGGCCGAGATTACTGGACAACACTCGACGGCCATCGGAAGGCCAAGAATCACCGGGCCAAGGGACACCAGCCTCAGTGACTCTTACCGACACCACCCGGCGGGCGATCTTCGCTGACACCGGCGCCTCTCGGACGCGGGTCGCCCTCCTGTGACGCGGTCATGGAGATGATCCGCGCTCACGGCTGGCCGCCCAGGATCATCGCGGGTCGTTGCTTGCCCGAAAAGCATCGAGAGGAGTCGGCACCATGAAGCTGCTGGCGATCTCGGGGAGCCCCATGTCCGCGGTGCACCCACTCAAAGCTGGGCGGAAGTCCACTCGGCGAAGTTCGCACGCGGTCGGTGTGGACCGGTCGAATCGCTAGGTGAGCCGGTCCTGGAAAGCGGACGCGTGCTCGTCCGTGTCGTCATCGGTCGGGATGTTGGACACGGGCGCTATCCCCTCCCCGAGCGGCTCGGGTTCCGCCGCGCCGTTCGATAGACGGTCGAAGGTCAGGATCGTCCGACCGGACGGCACGTCCAGGACTTGGTCGATCGACCCTTCTGGATCGCCGTCGGTGTCGGACCCGCCCGGGTCCGTCGGGGCCACGCTCCCCGACAGGTCCGGTGCAGGGCTCTCGGCGGCCTCGTCGGCCTCGGCTGCTCCCGCGCCGCCGGTGGAGGACCGGACCACCTCCCCGACCTCGACGGACGCCGGATCAGTCGGGGCCACGACGGAGGTGACCAGCCCACTCGCCACACCCAGGGGCTGCGGGACCTCGGCCGGTACGGGGGCGGACGCAGCCGTGGGTTCGCCAGGCCTCGCGGGGGTCGCTGCCAGCGCGACGGTCGCCCTGTCCTCCACACCGCTACGTGTCGCGCCCCCCTTGTCTTCCGCACCGCTACGTGTCGCGCTCCCCTTGTCGTCACCCGAGGACGATCGGTCGTCGGACGTGTCCGAGGACTCCTGGTCGAGGAGGCGCAGGACCTTCATCTCGACCAGATCCCCGAGCTCGCCCCGAGCGGAGACCAGCGCCCGCATCATCTCCTGTGCCGCCCTGAGCTTCGGCCACGCGCTCGCCAGGGCGGACTCCGTCGTGGGTGCGGAGCTGATCGCGGCCATGGTGGCGCGCAGCGCGTCGCGGTGGTGCGCCAGCTCAGTCCGGCGCTCGAGCAAGGCCACTACAGCACCCGGCGGCGGCCCGTCGCGCCGTGCGCGAGCGGAGGCGTCCCAGCGGCGCCGGACCTCGTCAGCGCGGCGGAGCTCCGTCTCGAGCGCGGCGAGCACGGGCGTGGCCTCACCGGTCCACGCCGAGCTCCGCGCCAACGCCGAAGTAGCGGCGTTGCCCGGCCCGGACGGGGCATCAGGCGGTCCCGCCGACCTCGTCTGGATCACGGCGCCACCGACGAGGGCGCAGGCCGCGAGGGCGCCGGCGGCCACCACGCGGCGCGACGTCGGGTGCCACGGAGCGGCGCTGCGGCGGCCGCCACCTCGCCGCGCCGAGCGATCGACGCTCTCCGGTAGATACCCCCGCCAACCCGGCATCCCGTGTCGGCCATGGTGAACAGGCATGCCCCGTCGGCCTCCCCCGGATCGTCACGACGAGCTCACCTTCCCCTCGCCCGCCGCCGCGCGGAAGTCCGCTTGTCGAATTCACGGCGGATTACTGCCAGATCACAGATCCATTAAGGCAGTTGCGGGATCGGGCGCTCGGCAAGTGGCTGTGGACGCGAATCGTCGGCGCTCGAACAGTTCGGTGACTGATGACCGAGATCGTCGGCCGGTCAACGCATGAGCGCGCAGCGCACGAGCTCCTCGTTGCTGACGGCCCGCCTTCGGCCATCCGGACGCTCCAGGGTGTCCTCGAAGCCGATGCGGGTGTCGAGGTTGATGCGCTGGGCGTACTCCAGGACGGGCCAGGTCCCGGCGTCCTCACCGCGCAACAGGATCGGAGCGGGCATCGGCCGAGCGCCGTGAGGATGCGCATCGCCTCGGCGACCGCGATGTCGGGCTCGGTCACGGTGACCTCGGACAGGACCCGGGTCGTGCCCCGCGGCAGGCCGGCCTTCTTGAGCTGCACGGCGTCGCCGGATGTCCAGATTCCTAGCTCCACCCCGATGCCCACTGCATCGAGGGCGCCGCACACTCGCTGCCACCCACTTTCGTGCACGTTGACCGAGGCGAGATCGGGGCAGGCGTGAGCGGGCAGCCAACCCGCTGATTGATGATTCCGATGCGTGCGACGGGGTCGGGCTCATCCCATTTGGCCGTCGTGACCCCGATCTCCGTTCGGGGCGCTGCTCGCGGATTGCGCTGGTCGCTGCCCCGATCGTGTCCGGGTCGAGGCTCTCCCGACCGTCCCGGTTGCGCGGGTGCACGTGAACACTCGACACGCCGAGCGTGGACACCGCGAGCGCGTCGCGGGCGAGGTGACGCGGAGACATCGGCACGGCCGGGTACGCGTCGTCCGGGCGCGCACCGTTCAGGCAGCACTGCAGCACTTGGCGTCACCCCCGCCCGCCGGCTCACGATCCCGCAAGTCGTCGGTGATGCCGAGCAGGGCTCGTCCGTAGACCTGTCGACGAGGTCGCCGTCGTCTGCGCGGACCTCCGCCGGTACGCGTTCCTCCGGAGCACCGCCCCGCCCCGCATCTCGGCGGCATGGCCGTCCCATCAACCCGATCCCGCTCTTCTGACTCTGTGGCTATCCGCGGCACGATGCGGGAGGCCCGAGATCATCGAGTTCGAGCCCGCCCCAAGTCGGGGCCGGCCAGTCGACAGGTCCGTCGCAGCGCGCAAAGTGGGCCCGTTACAGCGGGTCAGTCAGTTCGATCCAGGTCGGGGCGTGGTCGCTGGTCTTCTCCTTGGCGCGGACGCCGCGGTCGACGCCGGAGGCGACGAGCCGGGCCGCGACGGCCGGGCTGAGCATCAGGTGATCGATGCGCAGGCCCGCGTCGCGGCCGAACGCGTTGCGGAAGTAGTCCCAGAAGGTGTAGGTCCGCTCGCCCGGGTGCAGCGTCCGCAGCGCGTCCGTCCAGCCCTGCGCGGCGAGCCGGTGGAACGCGTCGCGCACCTCGGGGCGGAACAGGGCGTCGTCGACCCAGCGCTCCGGCTTGTAGACGTCGAGGTCGGTCGGCATCACGTTGTAGTCGCCAGCCAGGACGACCGGAACGCCGCGCGCGAGCAGGCTCGCGGCGTAGCCGATGAACGCCTCGAACCAGGCCAGCTTGTACTCGAACTTGGGACCGGGAGCCGGGTTGCCGTTCGGAAGGTAGAGGCAGCCGATCAACAGGCCGTTCACCGTCGCCTCGATGTAGCGCGACTGCCCCGGATCGGGCTCGCCCGGCAGACCCCGGCGGGTCTCCGCCGGCGACTCACCGCGAGCCAGGATCGCGACCCCGTTCCAGCTTTTCTGTCCCAGCCAGACAGCCTCGTACCCAGCGTCGCGAATGGCGGCTGCGGGAAACTTCTCCTGCGGCGCCTTCAGCTCTTGGAGGCAGACGACGTCCGGCCCGGCCTCCGCAAGCCACTCCAGCAAGACCGGCAGCCGCCCGTTGACGCCGTTCACGTTGTAGGTCGCGATCTTCATCTCGTAGGTGTGCCTCGTCCCACCGTCAACACCACCAAGGCCAGCTCGCGCACCGCCACATGGTCACGCTATCCGGCTGGCTTCAGGCCGCGGCCGGTGGCGGCACTGGTTCGCCCCGGGTGCTGGGGGTGGCCGAGTCCGGATCCTACGAGGCCCTGACCCGCACACCCTCGGCCCGGGCGATCCACCATGCCCGGCTGACCGACCAGATCCGGCAGGTGCACCAGGCGTCGCATGGCACGAGCAAGACCTGTCGGCTGCCCGGCTGACCCCGTCGGTACTGCTTGGGGAGGGTCACTGATCTGCTCGAGGAGTGACCTACTCGGATTCATCCACCGCCCTGCGTCAGCGCAGAGCGCATGACCGCAGCGGCGTGGCCGGGATCGTCGCCGAGGCCAACCACGAGATTGGTCGCCAGAGGCCCGAGCACCTCCCGCAAAGGGTCGGCGAACGGCGCGAAGTGCCCGGCGAGCTCCAACACGACGAAGCCGTCGGAGAAGCTCCACAGCTGCGCCGCGATCGCCTCTGGTTCCCCGTCGCGCAGGTGACCCTGCGCGATCGCGCGCCGGGCGTACCGCACGAGGGGTTCGTACGCCCGGTCGAAGTAGCTCGATCGCCTGGTCGCTCCGCCCGCGCCCTCCGGCGTCGACGCCCACTGGTCAGCGCGGTACCCCCCGGGGTTGGACAGCCCGAACATGAGGTCGAATAGGTGCGGGTTCGCTCGGGCCACCCCGCGGTAGGCCAGCGCCAGGTCGCAGAATCCGGCGACCGGGTCGTCGAACTTCGGTCGGTCGGCGAACACCGTGGCCAGTCGGTCGAAGCCCGCCTCGACGAGCGCGGTCAAGAGCTGTGGCATCCCGCCGAATCGCCGGTGGACGACGATGGTCGTCGCACCGACCTCCGCGATCCGCCGCGCTTGCACGGCTTGCGGGCCGACGGTGCGCAGCAGCGGACGTGAGCAGCCACTCCGGCGACCCCGGTTCGCCCTGCTCCCCTCGCTGCCCTCGATCGCCCGACCCCAGGAGGCCCGCCATGACCCATCGCACGCACGTCATCGCGCACGAGGTGCAGCGACTCGAGATCCCCGTCGACCAGGGCTACGACGAGTTCCGAGACAGCTACGAACGGGCCGTGCCGGCGTTCGACCCGGCGCGCTACGCCGACCTGGACCCCCAGGACATCGACTGGGCCACGGTGCGGGCGACCACCGATGCCGACGCCCCGCACGGCTTCCTGCTCTACCTGCGGGCCGAGGTCGACACGATCATGCGCCTTGCCGGGCACCCCGAACGGTGCACGTCCTACCTCATGGGCAACCACACCATCGCCGAGCGCATGTACCGCCACGACCACGCGGTCATGCTCTACGCGCCGCTGCGGACCCAGATCCACGAGGACCGTGACGGCGGCACACGGACTCGGCCACAAGGTCGCTGACCTGCTCGCCGCCCTCAGCGTCGACGCCGACGCGGTCCTGCGCTCCTGACCCCCCAGGACGTCGGGTCCGCGGCGTGGACCAGGACGGCGTGTCCGGCCACGCGTCGGCCGGGCAACGGCGCTCTGCGAGAAGCTGCTGGCCTCGGCATCGTCGTCGCACCTCTACGTCGACGCATCGTGCGGGCGGAGAAGATGGCGGCGCGCCGCTGATCAGCGCTCAGGAGTCCCGAGGCCACAGCCCCCAGACCTCAAGAGTCGGCCTCCACCGGTGGCTCGATGCATCGGTTGCGCTGCCGTCCGAGGCCGGTGATCTCGGCGTCGATGACGTCGCCGGGGACGAGCCAGCGGTTGCCGTGGTGGCCGGCGTTGCCCGCGGGCGAACCGGTGAGGACGAGGTCGCCGGGGCCGAGGACGGCGGCGTGGGAGGCGTAGCTGATGAGCTCCTCGATGCCGTAGATGATGTCGTCCACGGTGTCGTCCTGCATCACCTCGCCGTTGACCGACAGGCGCAGTCGGAGCTGCCGCGGATCGGGGACCCACTCGCGTGGGACCAGGTAGGGGCCGGTCGGGAAGAACGTCGGACGGCTCTTGCTCATGATGAAGTCGGTCATGGGCAGGTCAGAACGGTTCATGACGTCGCGGGTGCTGATGTCGTTGCCGATGACGTAGCCCGCCACGACGTCCATGGCCTCGTCGGGCCGGATGCGGTGGGCGTGGCGGCCGATGACCACGCCGAGCTCGAGCTCCCAGTCGTGCTGCACGCCCGGGCCCCAGAGGACGATGTCGTCGTGCGGTCCGGTGACGGCGCTGGGCAGGCCGGGGAAGACGAACGGGGTCCCCGTCGCGGCGCGGGCGTGGGCGATCCGGTCGGCCTCGGCCTGCAGGTCGTCCTCGCTGCGCTCGTCGCCGCTGTTGCGCAGCGTGCTGGCGACGATCTGGCGGACGTGGCGGAAGTAGTTGGCGCCGGCGCACAGCAGCTGCCGGGGTCGGAACGGTGCGAGGACGCGCAGGTCGGCGAGGGCGGTCGACGGCAGGCCGGCGGCCTCCTCGGCGAGGTCCTGCAGGACCGCGAGCGTGGCGTCCCAGTCCTGTAGCAGGCGCTCGACGGTGGCTCCGTCGCCGAGGTGCGGGCGCAGGTCGACGACGACGTCGTCGACGACGAGCCCGGGGAAAGCGGCGCCGCCGTCGTCGAAGGTGCCGAGCGCGAACCACATCAGCGCACCGCCTCTCGCCCGGCGACGAGCGCGGCGGCGCCGGCGTAATCGACGCCCTCACCCAGCTGGGACTCGAGCTGCAGGAGCCGGTTCCACTTGGCGGTGCGCTCGGAGCGGGTGGTGGACCCGACCTTGATCTGCCCGGTGCGCCACCCCACGGCGAGGTCGGCGAGCCAGTCGTCCTCGGTCTCCCCCGAGCGGGCGGAGAGCACGGTGGTGTAGCCGGCGTCGTGCGCGCGGCGCACGACGGCGCGGGCGTCGCTGAGGGTGCCGATCTGGTTGGGCTTGACCAGCACGGCGTTGGCCACGCCGTCCTCGATACCGCGTTCCAGTCGCCGACGGTTGGTGACGAACAGGTCGTCGCCGAGCAACTGGCGGCCGTGGAGCACCTGGGTAGCGCGGGTCCAACCCGCCCAGTCGTCCTCGGCGAGGGCGTCCTCGATCGAGACGATCGGATACCGGTCGCACCACGACGCGAGCTCGTCGACCAGCCCGGCGGCGTCGAGGACCCGGCCGCCCTCGGCGGCGAGGGTGTACTCCCCCTCCCCCGTCGCGAACTGCGTGGCGGCGACGTCGACGGCGATCCCGACCTCGGGGCCGGGCTGGAGGCCGGCGCGCTCGATCCCGGCGACGAGGACGTCGAGGGCGCTGCGGTTGTCGGGGAGCACCGGCCCGAGGCCGCCCTCGTCGGCGACCAGGGCGACGGTGTGCCCGCGGTCGGCGAGGACCGATGCCGTCCCGGCCCGGACCCGCGCGCACCACTCGATGGCGTCGGCGAAGCTCGTGGCACCGAGGGGTACCGCGAGGAAGTCCTGGACGTCGAGGGTCCGGCCGGCGTGGGCGCCGCCGGAGATGATGTTGACCATCGGCAACGGCAGCAGGGGGCGTGCGCCGGGGTCGGCGACGGCGGCGTGCAACGCCACGCCCTGGGCCGCCGCGGACGCCACGGCGCTGCCCACGGACACGGCGAGGACTGCGTTCGCACCGAGCCGCCCGAGGTCCTGGGTGCCGTCGGCGGCCCGCAGCGCCCGGTCGACGCCGAGCTGGTCGGTGGCGTCGAGCCCCCGGGCGGCGTCCGCCAGCTCACCGGTCACGTTCGCGACCGCGTGCCGGACTCCGTAGCCGCCATGGCGGGTCCCGCCGTCGCGCAGCTCGCGCGCCTCGTGCCGACCGGTGGACGCCCCGGAGGGCACGGTGGCCCGGCCTCGGGCGCCGCCTTCGAGCTTCACCTCGGCGGCGACGGTGGGACGGCCTCGGGAGTCCAGCGCCTCCCACGCGTGCAGCTCGGCGATGGCGGTGCCGGTCACGGCAGGTCCTCCCAGGCGTCGGTGACGGTGTCGGGGGCGTCGACGAGCAGCCGACGCCCCAGCTCGCGGGTGCGCGCAGCAGCGCGGTCGTCGAGGTAGCCCGCGGGGCTGGTGCCGTCCACGCGGGCGATCAGCAGGCAGGCGGTCTGGCGGACGAGCTGCGCGGGGTCGAGCACGACGGCGCCGTCGACGGCGGCCTCGTACGCGGCGAGGAAGCGCCGGGCGGCGGCCGCGTACTCCGGCGCCGCCCCCGGACGGTGCATCGTCTTGAGCAGCAGGTGGCCGACGGTCCAGGCGGGGTCGAAGGTGGGGTCGCCGACGTGGGCGACCTCCCAGTCGATCACCCACAGCCCGTCGGGATCCTCGCCGGCCGGCGCCACCATGACGTTCTTGGGGGTGTAGTCCCCGTGCACCAGGCAGACGTCCGCCCGGTCCATGACCTCGACGGTCTCCTCGATCTGGTCGCGGAGCTCGGGGTGTCGGCGGGCGATGGTGCGATGGAACGGGTCGACGCGCAGCTGGGTGAAGGCGGTGCGGTCACCGAACTGGAGGCGGGTCCAGGCGTCGTGGGCGGTGGCGCACTGCCAGGTGCCCAGGAGCCGACCGAGGTGCTCGGCGATCTCGACACGGACCTCGCCGACGAGCAGCTCGTCCTTCCACGTGTGCCACGAACGCGGCGCGCGCTCGATGACCAGGTAGCCCTCGTGCAGGTCGTACACGTCGGGCACGGCGCCGGGGGCGAGACGCCCGGCGATCTGCAGGGCCCGTCCTTCGGTGTCGATGCGACCGGGGTCGGCGAGCCAGAGCTGCTCGACGCGCAGCTGCCCGAGGGCGCGTTTGACCACCGCGTCGAGGCCGGGTGCGCTGAGGGCGAGCACGTCGTTGGAGACGCCGCCGGGTAGCGCCTCGACCTGCACCTGCGCGTCGGGGGCGATCAGGCGGCGCCGGCGCAGGAATGCGGTGATCGCCGCTGCGTCGACCGGGGCAGGGTCGGCGGTCACCGCGTCGCCGCCGGAGACATGCGCAGCGTGGGGCTGGTGAGCACCTCGGGGTTGACGATGCTCGCGGGCACGCGCCCGGCCAGGACCTCGACAACGTTCTTGGCCGCGCGCCGGGCCAGCTCGGCCAGCGAGCCGTCGGAGGCGAAGGCCGAATGCGGGGTGAGCACGACGTCGGGCCGCGACCGCAGCGGGTGCGCGGCGGGCAGGGGCTCGGGGTCGGTGACGTCCAGCGCCGCCCCGGCCAGCTCGCCGCGCTCGAGGGCGGCGAGCAGGGCGTCGGTGTCGACCAGCCCGCCGCGCGCGGTGTTGACCAGCCAGGCGTCAGGGCGCATGGCCCGGAACGCGGCCGCGTCCATCAGCCCGGCGGTGTCGGCGGTCAGTGGGAGGTGCAGGGACACCACCTCGGCCACGGCCAGCAGGTCCTCGAGGCGACCGACGGTCTCGATGCCCAGAGTCTCGGCGCCGGACCGGCGCAGCGCCACCACCCGCATCCCGATCACCGCGGCGCGCGTCGCGACGGCCCGGCCGATGGCACCGAGCCCGACGAGCCCGAGGGTGCGGCCGCGCAGCCGCCGGGATGTGCCCGGCACTTCGGCGCCCCATCCCCCGGCGACGACGTCGCGGTGCAGCGGCACGAGCCGCCGGGCCAGCGCGAGGATCATCATGAAGGTGTGGTCGGCGACCTCGTCGGTGCAGTAGTCGACGACGTTGCTGACGATCATCCCGAGCTCGGTGGCGCGGGCGACGTCGATGTTGTCCAGGCCGACGCCGTACCGGGCGACCGTGCGGCACCGGGGCGCGGCGTCGAGGACCTGGGCGGGCACCTGCGCGAAGCAGGTCAGGATCGCCTCGACGTCCCCGGCGAGCGCGACGAGCTCGTCGAGATCGCCGGTCCCGGCCACCACGAGCTCGGCGTCGGCGGCGGCGAGCACCGAGGTCTCGACGTCGAGGTGGGGCCACGCGTGGTCGGTGACCAGGACGCGAGCCGTCATCACGCCACCTCCTCCCTGTCCTCGACGACGCTAGGTCGGGACCACGGCACCGCGGAAATGCAGCGTGTGGACAGCAGCCATCCGCCCCGCCGATGGCGCCTGCTCTTGCCCGGTCGGCGGCGGCCCGGTGAGGTGGGCCGTCGACGTCGAGCGGGGGCGGTGAGCGGTGAAGCTCGGGCAGATGGACCTCAACCTGCTCGTGGTCCTCGACGCCCTGCTGCGCGAGAGGAACGTGACGCGCGCGGCCGAGCGGCTGCACATGTCCCAGCCGGCCATCAGCACCGCCCTCGCCCGGCTGCGCAAGACCCTCGACGACCCCCTGCTGGTGCGGAACGGGCGGTACCTGCAGCTCTCCCCGCGGGCCGAGACGCTCGTCGATCCGGTGCGCGACATCATCGCCCGGATCGAGCAGACGATCATGCGACCCACCGGCTTCGACCCGGCCGCCGACACGCGGGCCTTCTCGGTCATCAGCAGCGACTACGTGGGTGTGGTCCTGCTCCGTCCGCTCCTGGGCGCCATCGGCGACCTCGCGCCCCGCCTGCGCCTGGACCTCACCCCGGTCGCGGAGGACTTCCGCACGGCGCTGCGCCGCGACGAGATCGACCTCGCGGTGCTCCCCGACCCGCTGCTGGACGAGGAGACTCGCGCCATCTGCTCGGCGATGCCGGTCATCTCCGATCGGTTCGTCGGCGCCGTGTGGTCCGGTCACCCCGCCGCCGAGGCGGGCGCGTTGACGGCGGAGGTGTTCTCGTCCTCGCCGTACCTCCTGTACTTGGCGAACGGGAACCGCGGGGTGTGGGAGGACGAGCTCGACGACCAGCGCATCGTCCGCAACGTCGAGGCCACGGCCAGCACCTTCACCACGATGCCGTTCATGCTGGCGGGCACCCGGCTCGTCACCGTCCTGCCCGAACGTCTGGCCCGCCGCGTCGCCGGCGCCGCGGACATCGCCGTGCTCGAACCCGCGGTCGACCTGCCGCCGCTGCGGCAGTCCGCGGTGTGGCATTCCCGTCGCGACGACGACCCCGGCCACCGATGGCTGCGCGACCAGCTCGCCGACGTCGCCGCCGCGCTGCGCACCACTCCGGCCTGACGAGGTTGTGAGCCCGATCATGCACGGGGTGGATCGCAGGGATCGCGACGACGCATTTCCGGACGGGACCAGGGCTCCCTAGCGTCGGTGACGTCGCCGCACGAGGCCGGATCACCAGACCGGGCGCGACGCCCTTCCCCTGCGGACAGAGGAGTCCCGCCATGCCTGCTGTCGACACCGCGCTCGTCGTCGGTGGCGGAGCCGCCGGCGCGGCGACCGCCATCCTGCTCGCCGACGCCGGTGTCGCGGTCGATCTCGTCGAGGCCCAGCCCGAGGTCTCCGCGCTCGGCTCCGGGATCACGCTGCAGGGCAACGCCCTGCGCGTCCTGCGTCGCCTCGGGGTCCTCGAGGAGTGTGCGGCGCTGGGGTACGAGTGCTCCGGGCTGCTGGTCCGCGCCGCCGACCCGGCCGCCACGGTGCTCGCCCAGCTCCCGGACCTCCGCTTCGGCGGACCGGACCTGCCCGGGACGATGGGGATGTACCGGCCCGACCTGGCGCGGGTGCTCATGGCCCGCGCCGACGAGGTCGGCGTGACCACCCGCTTCGCCACCACGGTGGACGCCCTCGACCAGGACGCCGACGGGGTGGACGTCCGCTTCTCCAACGGCACCACGCGCCGCTACGGCCTCGTCGTGGGGGCCGACGGCGTGCGGTCCGCGACGCGGCGCCTGCTCGATGTCCCGCTGGACACGCGTGCCGTCGGGATGGGCGCCTGGCGGATGGTCGCTCCGCGACCCGAGGACGTCACCACGGCCCAGCTGTTCTTCGGCGGCCCGTGCTACATCGCCGGCATCACCCCGACCGGGCCGGACACCGCCTACTGGTTCCTCGTCGAGGACGCGCAGGACCGCGCCTCCCGGACCCCCGACGAGCAGCTCGACGCCTTCCGCGAGCTTTCCCGGGCCTACCACGGTCCGTGGGACGAGGTCCGCGAGCGGTTCGACGACCCCGCCCGGCTGAACTACACCTGGTTCGAGACCCACCTGCTCGACGCGCCGTGGCACCGCGGTCGCGTCGTCCTCGTCGGCGACGCCGTGCACGTCTGCCCGCCCACCATCGCCCAGGGCGCCGCCGCCGCCCTCGAGGACGCCGAGGTCCTCGGGGACCTCGTCGCCACCGATGACACGCTCGACGACGCCCTGACGGCCTTCACCGCCCGCCGCTACGACCGCGTCCGCACCGTCGTCGAGGCCTCCCTGCAGATGGCCCAGTGGAACCTCGACCACGTCCAGGGCGACGTCCCCGGCCTGACTCGTCGCATCGCCGAGCTCGTCGCCCAGCCCGCCTGACCAGCCCAGGAGACGATGATGTCCTCGCCCAGCAGTCCCCGTGGCCGGGTCGCCGTCCTCGGCGCCGGCCCCGCCGGCATGGCCACCGCCCTGTCCGTCCACCAGGCCGGCCACGACGTGGTCGTCTTCGAGCGCTACCGCGAGGCCCGCCCCGCCGGCAACGTGCTCAACCTCTGGCCGCCGCCCTTCAAGGCCCTGGGCCTGCTCGGCGTCGACACCGACGACCTCGGCACGCCGTGCCGCTCTCAGTTCCGCAACAGCCGCGGCAAGGTCCGCGCCACGATCAAGAGCGATCCCGAGATCGAGGCGCGGTACGGCGTCGGCGGTGGCTTCATCGGGCTCCTGCGCCCCGAGCTCTACGAACGGATGCTCGCCGCGCTGCCGCCGGGGGTGCTGCGCACGAACCAGGCCGTCGAGCGCATCACGCAGGACGACGCGGCGGTCACCCTGCACTTCGCCGACGGCACCACCCACGAGGCCGACGTCCTCGTCGGCGCCGACGGCATCGACTCCCTGGTCCGGCGCACCCTGTGGGGCGACACCCCCAAGCGCGAGCACCGTCTCCACGCCATCGCCGGCTTCACCTTCGCCGACGACGTCGCGACCGAACCGAACACCTGCGTCATCGGGCACGCGCGCGAGGTCCAGGGCAGCTGGACCTCGATCCGCTACAAGGGTCGCGCCGGCCACCAGTGGTGGGTCCTCGAGGCCTGCGACCCCGACGCCCCGCCGCCGACCGACCTGCTCGCCCGGGCGAAGGAGCTCGGGCGGGAGTTCGTCGCACCGTTGCCCGCGCTGATCGAGCACACCGAGCCCGGCAACGTTCAGCGCTGGGTGCTGCGCGACCGCGGCTACCTGGACCGATGGTCACAGGGCCGGGCGACGCTCGTCGGCGACGCCGCCCACGCGACCTCGCCCTACGCGGCCTACGGCGCCGGCATGGCCATCGAGGACGGCTACTTCGTCGGCCGCGCCCTGCGCGGCGTCGACCTGACCGACCCCGCCGCCGTGGCGACCGCACTCGCGGCCTACGAGGACCCCCGCCGCGACCACACCAAGTTCCAGGTGCGGATGGCCTACATGAACGGCCAGATGTTCCACCACACCCCGCGCCTGCTCCAGCCGCTGCGCGACCTCGTCTTCGACCACACCCCCTTCCTGCAGAAGGTCGTCGGCGACACCAACCCCGCCGAGATCAACAAGCAGCTCGCGCTGATCACCGACTGACCCACGAACCGCCGAAGGAGCATCACCGTGACCGAGGTCCTGGTCTCCCAGCTGGCCCACGTCCAGATCTTCAGCCCCCGACCCGCCGAAACCGTGGAGTGGTTTCGCAACGTCCTGGGCCTCGAACAGTCCGGGCAGGATGGCCAGAGCGCCTACCTGCGCGGCTGGGCCGAGTGGTTCCAGCACTCCGTCGAGGTCACCGAGGGCCCCGAGCCCGGCCTCGGCCACATCGGCTGGCGCGCCCAGGGCCCCGGCGACCCGGACACGGTCGCCCGCGCCATGCCCGAGGGCGAGTGGTCCGACGGCGGCTTCGGCTACGGCAAGACCTTCCGCTTCCAGGGCCCCGGCGGGCACACCCACGAGCTGTTCTGGGAGGTCGAGCGCTACCAGGCCCCGCCGGAGCTGGCCACCGACCAGCCCGACCGCCCGCAGGCGCTCAAGCCGCGCGGCATCGCCGCCCGCTACATCGACCACGTCACGATCGCCACCGACGACCTGCGCCGCGACGTCGACTTCTACCGCCAGGCCCTCAAGCTGCGCCACACCGCCACGATCGAGGCCGAGCCCGGGTTCAAGGTCTTCGCGACGCTCACCTCGAACGTCACCCACGAGATGGGCGTCGTCCCGGACTTCTCCGGCATCCCCGGGCGGGTCAACCACCTCGCCTTCGGCCTCGACCAGCGCGCCGACGTCCACACCGCCGCGCAGGTGCTGATGGGCCACGACACGCCCATCGAGTTCGGGCCCGGCATCCACGGCATCGACGAGATCACCTACCTCTACGCCCGCGAGCCCGGCGGCATGCGCATCGAGATCAACGCCGGCGGCTGGCGCAACTACATGCCCGACTGGGAAGCGCCGAACTGGACCCCCGCCCAGGGCGGCACCAACATCTACCGCACCCACGGCATGCCCGACTCCATGATGGAGAGCTTCCCCCGCACCCAGGAAGCCGCCGAGCAGATGCACGCGACGGGCATGTTCAAGTGACGTCCGGCCCTGTGGGCGTGCCCGAGGTCGACGTGCACGCCCACCTCGCCGTCCCCGCGGTGAACGCCCTGGTCGCCGACCAGTCCGGGCTGCACGAGCGGCAGCGGCTCGACGCCGCGGCGCTGGGCCCCGCCTCCGCCCCACCGCCCGCCTTCCCTGCGGCGGCGTACTACGCGGCGCTGGCGTCGCTCGTCTCGCTGGTGTGGATTGGCACTCGCGGACTTCGGGGCTGCCGCCGAGGAGCCTCGACACCGTCGTGCTCATCCACCCCCCGGGCTGCACGCTCGGCGAGCGTCTCGACGCCTACTACCTGTTCAACAGCGTCGGGACACCTCGCGAGATAACGAGCTCAGGCGAGGGCTATCCCGCTGAGACAACGTCAAGGGGTACCGGCCGCCCTACGCTCCCAAGACGCTACGACTACCGGGCGCGACCGACGGCCGAACCCACTCGAGGAGAGCCCATGACGACTTCGGCGAAGTCAGGTGGCGCGCTCGGCCTGATCGAGACGAAGGGCTTGGTCGGCGCGATCGAGGCCGCCGACGCGATGGTCAAGGCCGCGAACGTCGAGATCGAGGGCTACCGGACGCTGCGCAACGGTCAGGTGTCCGTGCTCGTGCGGGGCGACGTCGGCGCGGTGCAGGCGGCGGTCGACGCGGGCAGCACGGCGGCCGCTCGTGTGGGCGAGCTGTACACCTCGCGCGTGATCCCGCGTCCGCACGGCGACACCGAGGGCATCCTGGACCAGGCGGTCATGCGGACCTGACGGCCGGGGGTCATGGCTCCTCGTCGCCGTCCTCCTCCGGCACCGATCGGTTGATCTGGAGCAGGCGCAGCGCGAAATCAGCGCGCATCCGGTCCTCGTGGCGGTTGAGGTCGAGGCCGGTGAGTGTCTTGATCCGCTCCAGGCGATAGCGCAGCGTCTTGTGGTGGACGAAGAGGCGCTCCGCCGCCACCCGCTGCGAGCAGTTGGCGTCGAAGAAGGCTCGTAGGGTGCGCACGAGGGACCCGTCGGAGTCGCGGTCGTAGGCGATCAGTGGCCCGGTCACCTCCTCGACGAACGTCTGCAGGTCGGGGTCGTCCCCTGAGCCGAGCAGCAGGCGGACGATGCCGAGCTCCTCGTAGAGCAGGGCAGCCTCACCACCGAGACGCCGCGGCGCGGAGAGAGCCGTCCTCGCCTCGTTCAGGCCGCTCGGGAGATCGGCGGAGTCAGCGTGTGCGCGGCTCACCCCCCAGCTCAAGCGCAGGCCCGGATGCTCCTCGTGCACTGCGCCGACGGTCCGCCGCACCAGCTCCTTCGTCGCGGGGCTGTCCAGCCCGGCGGCCACACCGACGATCACGTCCCCGCGCAGACTCGTCAGGGAGAACCCCGGCCGGAGGTCGACGCCGCGCACCGCACGGAGGACGTCCCGGCGGACCCGGTCGGTCGCGGACGTGTCCCAGCCGTTCTCGGTGGCGAGCTCGTCGACGTTCTCGAGCCGCCCGTAGAGCACGCGCAGGGCGCCGCTGAGGGTCACGTCGCAAGTCCGGGACGGTCACCCTGCGCGTCGCCGGCCGGCTGCGCCACATCGGCATCGGCCGACCCCACAGCGGAACCCACGTCCTACTGCTCACCCAGGACCGCCACGTGCGCGTCATCGACGCCGCCACCGGCGAACTCCTCCGCGAGCTCGAGATCGACCTCACCCGCAACTACCAGCCCCGACACCCACCGACCCCGAAATGACAAACGCCCGAACCCACACAACGTGGGTCCGGGCGTCCGGGATGATGTCCTGAGACATCACATGCGTGGGCGCGGCAGGATTCGAACCTGCGACCGACGGCTTGTAAGAACGCGCGAAGGTGGCTCTCGAGGCTCCTACCAGGGCCCTTGTTCTCACTCGGGTGTCTGTGACGTTCCCGCGAGGCGCTCGTAGCCCCTAGTTCGCACCACGACCCGCACCACGAACCGGGATCTTGACCCCGGATCAACGGCGTCGACCTCCCCCATGACACTTGGCGGGTGGCAAGCGCGAACACCTCGGACGACGAGTGGCGCGGCGACGACCACGTTGGCGAGTCGTTGCTCGATCCCCTCGGCCTCGAAGCGCTCCGTCGAGAGGTCGGCGAGCAGCTCGCTCAGTCGATGAAGCCGAGCACCGAGGCGCTGAAGGTCCAGTACGCACCCAACTGGCTCGGCACCCTCAAGATGCACGTCGATACCTCGGCGCTTGACCGGATGCACCAGGTCGTGGCCCGTGAAGTGGCCGAGACCTTCGCGAAGATCGACGAAATCTGGCTCAGCGCACTGCCCGAGAACGTGCGGGACCTCGACCCCGACGAGCTCGAGCGGCTTCACGAGGTCGCGGAGGAGCAGCGGATCGGTGTCATGTGGGCTCCGGACGCGGCTGTCATGACCCAGCTGATGACGGCCACGACAGCCGACGAGCGCGCGGAGGTGATCTGCTCGAATGCTGAGGTCATCGTGGAGAGCTGCCGGATGCGGCTAGCTGAGATCGACGTGCCCGAGCTGGCGGACCTTGTGCAGCTCGCGTTCGAGGCGGCGCGCGCCTTCACAGGCGGTCAACCGGCGGCAGCTCAGGCGCTCGCCACGAACGTGGTCGACACGGCCGTCACCCAGTACTTCGGTGACGGTCCGAGGCGGGTCCGGGCGAGCATCGGTGAGATCAAGAAGATGGCCGCCCGTTCAGAAAAGGACGAGGAGTATTGGCGTTGGATCCTCGCGGTAACCATGGCCGGCATCCCGCCGTTGTGGCACGAGTACGACTACGGTTCCGCGGCGACCGGTACAACCGCAACGGCACGATCCACTGCGCCGATGCCGTCGTCTACAGCCCTGCGAACGCCGCGCGAGCGATGACGATCGCGACAACCCTGCTGCGATGGTTGGATAAGGAATCGGACTACCTGTGGCCCGAGGACGCGGACACATAGGGCCGCAGCGGGCGAAAGCTATCTTCCTCGCCGAGCCAGACCTGCTTGCTCGCAAGAAGATCCCCGGGGGGGAGGCTGACCGCTTGACCCCCAGAGTCGCGGATCACGTGGCCTAGGGCTTCTACCAGGGACTTTGTTCTCGCTCGTGTGTCTCTGAATACCTCCACGAGCCCCCGATGCGCGGATTCTCGCACCACGTTTCGCACCATGCGGCGATTCCTACAGAGACGCGAGTCGTCGCGACGAGCTCGGCGAGGGTCGACGACCCGGTCGGCACCACCACCACGATGCGCTGGACGAGCACCAAGCAGTGCGCCGGGACCGTGACGGCATCGGCCGACGGCGTGCAGCGGCGGGGCGCCCCGGCGCCGGTGTCGAGCCAAGACGACACCGACCCCGAAGGGTGTCAACCCCGAACGGCCTGGTCCCGGACGCCCTGAAGCAGCCGCACCCTGACCCCACCCGACCGCCGCGCCGCGCCGTCTCGGGCCCGACGTCCTGATCGCCGAGGACGACTTCCCGCTCGACGGGGTGCCCGAGCCGCTCCACGAGCAGCTGCGCTACCAGGGCTGGAGACCCGGCACGACCGGCCGGCGTGCGGGCTCGTGATGCGGAGGCTCGGGGGTGTCGGTCGAAGGAGCGCTGTTTGCCAACGCCTTACTCCTTTGGGCCGGAAGGGTGTCGGTGCTCATCTTCGGGGTCGACAAGCGTTCCATCAACGGCTGCACTGTGACAGCTTCACCCGCTGGGGGGAGCCGATGCGGATGCGCAGGGAAGGACGACGGTCTCTCGGCCCGGAGACCGACCTGCCGCCCGTGCGCCGGCTGAGGTGGTTCGCCCGGACCGTGGTCATGGTCGTCGTGCTGGCCGGGCTCCTTGCCGTGGCGGTGGCGTGGCCGTCGGGGATCGCTCCGACCGGACCGGCGGGTGCGTCGCTGGCGTTCGGCGTGGCCCTCGGTGGCCTCGGCGCGGCCTCGGTGGTCGGCGTGGTGTTCTGTTGGTGGCACCTGCGACTGGAGTTCCGCGCCTGGAGCCCGGGCCCGGTCACTGTCCTGCCCTTCACCGACAACACCGCACCGATCGGCGGGATGCCGTCGGCCGCGCTGACGGCCGATCTCAAGTCCCTGTTCGAGCAGCAGCTCGTACGCTGTCGCTTCGCGCGGGTGACCCCGACCCCGTCCACGGAGGCCACCACGGACTTCCTCAGCGTGATCGATGCAGCCGGCGACGATCTGCGCGGACCATGGGGGGCCGCACTGCGGTTCACTCGTCTCCTGGCCCCCGTGTCGGCCTACCGGGTGAGCTGCACGGTCCAACCCGGCACGCCCGAGGCACCGTTCGTCCTGCTGGTCGAGCTTGGCCGCGTCGCGGGCCCATCAATGGCTCCGGTGGAGGTCCGGGAGAGGAACGCGGTGCGAGCCGCCGAACGTGCCGCCCATCTGGTGGCCGCGCGCATCCTCCCCCGCACCCGGCTGTGTCGACAGGCGCCGTGGACGCTGTGGCGCGACCGCCGACTACCGGTCGATCTGTACGACTCCTACCAGCGCTACGTGGGGCTGCACGCGGACCGGTACTTCGACGAAGCCATGGCGGCGCTGCGCATCGCGGTGCGCCTGGATCCGGGGAACCTGTCGCTGCGGCTCGCCCTGGGCAAGCTCCAGGAGCGGATGCAGCTCTACCTCGACGCCCTCCTCACCTATGACGACATCATCACCGTTGCGGCCCAGACCGATGCCGCTCTGTCTTGGTGGTGGAGTCCCCGGTCCCCCACCCCGTTGCCGCGCACGGGATTCGGGGGCTCTGACACCCGCGTCCTGGAGAAGAACGACCCGGTCATCCTGATCGCGCGGTATCGCCACGCGCTCCTGCTCGGCCTGAGCGACACACTCGCCGCGCAGTGGTGGGCGCGGCCGGAGCGATGTCTGACCGGGGAGCACCAGACGTCCCGGGAGTGGCGGCGCGCCCACCTCCGCGAGGCCCTACGCACGCGGCTGGAGGCACGACACCACCACCTCGTGCACCCTGACGACGACGAGAAGAGGGCCCGTCGGCCGGACTTCCTTGGTCCGCTCCGCGACGTCGAGTCCGATCGGGACCGCGACCGGCGGATCGCCGCGGCGCGCCTGTTCTTCACGACAGCGTCCCGCTACGAGTTCGACGGGCTGGTGCAGGACTGGGCCAGCCGGTGGATCCCCTGGCGTCGCCACGATGTCCTGCGTCCCGACGCTCTCCAGATCGGGATGCCCTGGTCGGCGCTGCGGTACCGCATGGCGGCGGCCTGGGCGCGGCGGGCGGGCCACGACGACCTGGTCGACGAGGACCCGTTGAAGAGTTATCGACGGGAGCCGGCGTTCGCCGATGCCATCCGGGGCCTCTCGAAGGGCCCCTGGCCTCCAAGGGAGAAGGAGGTCGAGGAGATCGTCAGCCAGATCGTCGACGATGCCGCCGAACCACCCTCGTGGCGCGCCCGCTTCAATGCGGCGTGTCTGCTCGCCCTGCCTCTCCTGCCCGACGGGCCAGCTCCCGAGATCGGTGAGGTGGACCCACCCCCGGAGCTGGACGAGGAGCAGAAGGCGTACGTGGCGGACCGGGCGGTCGGCGAGCTGGTGAAAGCGGTGCAGTGTGCCGACACGGACTTCGTGATCCGTCAACGAGACTGGCTGCTGAGCGAGGACCCCGACCTCGACCACCTCCGCGAGCTCCGGCAGTTCCGGGACTTCGAGGCGACGACGTTCGGGTCCATCGGTCGCGCCGCCGAGCGCGGCCCGGACATCCATCGCTGGGAACAGAGCACGTACGTCGCCCGCTTCGTCAGCGCCGCCGCCCAGGAGATGGCCGTGCTGTGGCGGAACCGCCAGCAGTCGCCGACGGACGACGCTGCTGATTGGAGGGTCTGGTTGGAGGAGGAGATGGCCGGCTGGGGTCTGGCCGAACGTCTCGCGCTCGACAGCCGTGACTCGCACACCCGGGAGGACGTGGCCCGGCGGATCGCCGAGACCGGGCGGCTGGTCGCACTTCAGGAGCCCTACGTCCGACACCCACACTTCACCGACGTCGTGCTGGACCGACAACTGGCCAGCATGGACGGTCGAGGACAGGTCGGCATCCTCGAGTCCCGATACCACGGCCATCGCGAGAGCGGAAACAGAGTCAAGCACCGCGTCCTCGTCGCCATCCGGCGCAGCGACGAACGACTGTCCGACTTCGCGCACAGCATGCGCGACCCTCTCGACGACGCCGCGTGCGGCTGCACACTCGGCCAAAAGGCGATCCTCGCCCTCGAAGAACTGACCCTGCGCAACGAGATCATCGAGAGCTGGCTCGACGAACCCTCCGCTCCGGCCACCCTCGACCAGGTCCGGGCGTGGACCGACATCGGCGCACGACGGTGGGAAGCCCTGTCGGCGTGGTTCAACGACGAGTCCTTCGGCCACGGGACCCTGGAGACACGGCGCGACACCTTCCGGGCACTTCTGGAGCCCTGGTGGGCCCCCGCGCCCGGATCCCACTCGGCACCACCCTGACGCGGCCCGCGGGTGCTCGCGACGAAGCGGTCTACAGCACCGAGCTGAGCCCCTTCAGGGGTACGGCCCGGGGCATCCGTACGCAACGATTCACCGATGGCCGATCTTCGGTTGCGACCCGGGGCGCACGAGCTCGTGGACTTCGCGCTCGGGGTCTGCCAGGCCCGAGGGGCCAATCGGGTAGCCGGCGTCGACGTGGTCCTCGCGGCGCTAGATCGCGTCGATCACACCCGCCTCGATCCCGTTGAGATCCGGCGGGCGGCTACGACCGCGCTGCTGGAGGCCGTGCCCGAACCCCGGAAAGAACGGATCGAGAACGCGAGGCGCGCCCTCGACGTTCGCTACGAGACGGTCCGTCCGCGCGAGGAGATCGATCCGACCGATCCTCGGGTGAGATCGGTGGTCGACGCCGCCGAAGAACTCGCCGCCGGGCTCGGTTCTGGGGAGATTTGGTCGCACCACCTCGCGGCCGTGGCGCTCGACGAGCCGATCCCGCCGGCGGTACTGGACGCCCTCGGCGTCGGACATACCTCTCTGCGACGAGCGCTCCGCGATCGGATCGCCACACGTTGGCCGGCAGAGCCTCCGGACGTCTGGGACCGCACGCTCGGTCCCCCCGCACCGGACACGGCGCCGACGCCGGACTCCTCCCGCTCCGCGACCGACGACGAGCCGGCCGTCGAGGCAGCCGTCGACGCGGCCATCGACCGGGACGCCGGCGTGATGTCCGACGCCGAGAGTGCCGTGGACCTGCTCGGCTTCGCCGACGACGTGGGCACGATGGCGCGGCTCCTGGCGGCGACGAGCACCACGCCCCCGCTCTCCGTCGCACTGATGGGTAACTGGGGCAGCGGCAAGTCGAGCTTCATGACCCAGGTCCAGGGCCGCGTCGACGCCCTGGCGCGGAGTGCCCGCCTGCAGTCGAGCTCGACCTACGTCGGCCACATCCGGCAGGTGCGGTTCAACGCCTGGCACTACAGCGACGACCACCTCTGGGTCGGGCTGGTCGAGCACCTGTTCCGCGAGCTGCGCGACGGTCGACCGACGAGCGCCGCGGTCGACGAGGACGACCTCCTCGAACGCGAGCGAGATCTGGAGGAGAAGAGAACGGTCCGGGACGACCTCGAGCGCCAGCTCGGCCAGATCCGGAGCCCGGACCCGGTCGGCTGGTGGGCCTGGCTGGACCAGCCCCGTCGTACCTGGCTGACGTTGAAGGCCGCCGGCGGCGATGCGGTCCGCGAGTGGAAGCGCGCACGTCTGCGGGCGACGGCGCTCCTCATGCTCGCCGGTCTCCTGGTCGTCGCCGGCGTCGTCCTGGGCGATCAGATCTCGGCGTGGTTCACGGCGCTCGGATGGATCGGAGGGGTCACCACGGCGGCAGCAGCGGTCCGTGAGCGCATCACCACCTCGTGGACCCTGATCGCCAGGCACACCGACGAGGCGCGCAGGAAGCTCGAAGAGCGACGCGACGCCACGAACGACGAGATCGCCGAGGCCGAGGAGGATCTCAGACAGCGCGACCCGGCCCGTCAGCTCGAACGGTTGCTCGAGGAGATCGCCGCGACCGACCGGTACGAGGGCTACCGCGGGCTGACCGGTCGGATCCACCACGACCTGAAGAGGCTCAGCGACAACATCGCGAAGGCCACGACGGCTGATCGTTCAAGCCTCCGCCGCATCGTCCTCTACGTCGACGATCTCGACCGGTGCGTGTCCTCTCGGGTGGTCGAGGTGCTCCAGGCCCTCAATCTGCTACTCACCCTGCCGCTGTTCCTCGTCGTGGTCGCCGTCGACCCACGCTGGTTGCTGCGCGCTCTCGACGAGCACCACGACCGCCTGCTGAACCCCCGTCCCACCATCACCACGGAGGGCCCACTACCCGTGGCTCCCAATCACGGACGGCCGCTCGACTACCTGGACAAGATCTTCCACGTGCCGTACGCCGTCAGTCCGATGCAGAAGCACGCCGAGGACTATCTCCGAACCCTGTTGCCGAGCGTCGTGTCACCGACGGCCCCGGCCTCGGGCGACGATGGGAGCGGTGCGACACACGGCGCCTCCGGCCGGATGCCGTTGACGACCGGAGCATCGCCGCGGTCCGTGCCGGAGTCGCCCGCAGACGAGCCCACCACGGGCACCTCGACCGAGGACACACCGACCTCCCCGACGAACGAGCCGAGTGAGGACGCCGAGCCCGCTCCACCGACCGTCGAGGGACTCGCGCTCGACGACACCGAGGTCCAGTTCATCCCTCTCCTTGCGGTCCTCATTCCCACCCCACGAGGCGTGAAGAAGCTGGCCAACCTCTACCGGCTCCTGAGGATCAGCATCCCCGAGCGGGACACCGTCGCCTTTCTCGGCTCTCCCGGCCCTGACGGCCCGTACCAGGCTGCGGCCGTTCTACTCGCTGCGCTCATCGCCGCGCCCGGTCAGGCCCGCGCCCTCCTCGAAGGCCTGAGCCGGCCCGAGCCACTGAGGGAGTCCGACGACATCGGGAAGGAATCCGACGACATCACCGGCGTCCTCCTCTCGCTTGCCTCCGCAGGAGCGCCCGTCGCCGCCGACGCCGCCTCCTTCATCACCTCGACACGGGCTGAGGGGGTTCCGATCCACGGCGATACCGCCACCTACCGGCGGTGGGCCCCGGTGGTGGCCCGCTACAGCTTCGACACCTACGACCTCTTCGCCCAGCCTCACCGACTCGAACGTGGGTGAGAGGGCCTGACATTCGGGCGCCCGCGCAGGTTTCAAGACTGCGACCGACGACTTGTAAGAACGCGGGAAGGCGTGTCTCAAGGCTCCTACCAGGGCCTTCGTTCTCACTCGCGTGTCTCTGGAAGCTCCACGAGCCGCTCGTCGCCTCCAGCTCACACCACGATCCGCACCACGATCTGCGATCTTCAGCCCCGAGCAGGCGCGGCTGGCCTAGACCGTCTGGAGGCCCGGCGCCCCCTCGCTCGTGCTGCTTGAATGCTGCATTGATCTTGGGCCAGAGCCAGAGCCAGAGCGGGCGCTGACTGGCAGAGCTGAGCATCGCTCCCCTAACTCGTTCGACCATGTGTGCGATTCCGCGATACTCCTCTCGGCAGCTCAACATGCAGCCCGGTGGGTGGGCTGTGGCTGTGGCTGTGGCTGTCCCAAATGCCGTGTTTCCGTGTGGTCGGCGCCAGATGTGCGCCGGACGGCTCAACGATTTTGGGCCATGACACAAAGCATGGGGGTCTCAACAGTCCCTGCTCATGCACGGAGTTTTCCCTGTGGAGCCTTACTCGCCCTCTTGCCCTTCTTCCTCTTCGGCTTGTCCAGGCAGAGTCGACTCCGGTGGATCGCCAACAGAGACGGCCACCTGGCGCGGCGACAGTTGTCCGTCAATCAACCCCTCGACGTCTCGTAGATCTGCACCCATGAGATTGGCATCTATCACTACAGTTCCCGTCATGGTGCTCCCCCTGAACTTCGCCGACCTCAAGTCAGCCTCTTCAAGGTTCGCTCCTGTTAAGTCAGCTCCGCCGAAGTGAGTCCCAGAAAAGTCAGCCCCATCCGCTTCGACGTTGCGCAAGTTCGCATTAATGAGCTCACCACTATGCATCGTGGCGCTTATCAGGTAAGCGCCCTCGAAGATCGAGTGGTTCAAGTATGCACTACTGAGTGTGGCGTTCGCAAAGTTCGCACGTCGAGCGCAAACTCTCTTCATCGTCGCACCCAGAAGGTTCGCATGGTAAAAGCTCACGTCATCCAGATTCACACCCTCCCCGAAGGTTGCCCCTTGAAGATGGGCCTCGTTGAAGCTGGTGTGTCTGTCAAATGCACAGCCGAGCAACTGCGCACCTGGCAACACCGACCGCCAAAACCTCGCCTCCCGGAGGATAGCGCCATCAAATCTAACCGACTCGCCTCGAACCTCGTTCAACCAGGCATCGGACAGGTCCACTTTCATGAGGTTCGCCCCGTCGAGCGTTGCACCCGTAAGAACAGCACCAGAGAGATTTGCCCCTCTCAGGTTCGACTTGGAGAGATCGACTCCAACGAGTCTCGCTTTCGCAAGATTGATTCCTGAGAAGTCTGCGCCGACAAGGCTAGCCCCACTCAGATCAATCGGCCGGCTTAGCCACGGAGACTCACCTGAACACCTACGTAAGATGTCCATCGCACTCATGCGAACATAACCCTCCTCGGCGCGCCTCAAATCGTCATCGTAGATATCCGGCGACATGCGAAGGTATGACTCGATAATACTGGCGACCGCCTGCCGTTGTGACGGTTCGACCACGCCAAGCTGTTCCAGAGCATGGAGACTTGCGAGTCGAACCGGTCCGCGATCTGAGCCGAGCAAGTCTGCAGCCTTGGTGAAGGAATCCGCAATTCGGCGTTGGCGGGCGTCAGCGGCCTGATCTTTCGCCTCATCTCGCCTCTGCCCTATCGTCTGCTCGGCGGAGTAACGATTTTCAAGCGCAACATTCTCTGCATGCCGCTGACGTCGGAATGCGAGGAGGAGCGCCAAGGCTCCTCCGGCTCCTGCTCCCGCGGTGAGCGCCGTACGGATGGCGTCAATCTGGTTGGCGGCCGACGGGGCTACCGGCGCCCCTGGAATTGGAGGAGGGATCGGTGTATTTGCGATCTTGAGCAAGACGATGAGAAGAACTGCGATAACCGCTACGACAAGGCACGCCGCCGCGAAGATCTGAAGATTCGTTATTGGAGTTATCCGCTCCGGTGCCTGCCCTTCATCGTATCCTCGCGACGTCAGACGTGGCTCTTCGGACATGAGTAAATTGTGGTGGGTACGACGAGCATTCGCAAGTGCCCCAGAGTAAAGCCTTCGGGGCTCCGCGGCGGCCCACCATGTGCGGTACGCGTAAACGCCGCCGCGTGATGCCTTCCTTCTACGCGCCGGGGCACGCGTGACGTCACGGTTACCCACTGAACCCGCACACCTCGATCAGCACAAAGTCTGGTCGGTGACTAATAGAGAGGGCCCGATCCTCCGTCATGATGAAGCTGTCGCCTCGTGCCGGTGGGACGAAACGATGACCGCCAGCCTTGCTGAGCGGCGTCGTCCAATGACACGAGAAGCGCTCGGGGTCTCCCTCGGCGGCACGGGCTCTGCCCTGCCGGGCCGTTCGTGCGGGTGGAAGAGCCCCTGCCGTCGATGTCTGGCGGGGGTGCTGCCTGGCGGCTCTTGCAGCCGTGCGGGCGGTCTGGCAGCCCTCGGGCGCGTCGTCGTGGGTGAGACCCCGCCCGGACCACCACTCCCCCGCACCGGCAATCGAACTCGTGGGCGGCCACGGGCCCGGTCCGCTGGCTCGACCCGGCCACCGGTAAGCGGCGCTCCCAGTCGGACAACTTCGCCACCGCTGACAAGGCCCTCGCGTGGATCGAGCGCATGAAGGGCGACGCCGCCGGCGGAGTCGACCCCGAAGCGGCGAACCACACTCTCGCGACCTACGGCACGGCCAACATGCGCCTGGTCCTGCGCGGCCTGGAGGCCAAGACCACCGACCCGTACCTCGCTGGCTGGCGTCAGCGTGTGGTTCCGTCCCTCGGCCACCTCGCCATCCGCATGATCACCTACGGCGCGGTCGATCGTGCCGTCTTCGGGTCGATCGGTGACGGGCGAGCCGCACGACGGTGAAGAACAGCCTCGCCGTGCTCGTCCGGGTCATGGAGCAGGGGGTCCGCGACGGGATCATCGACAGGAACCCGGCGCGGATCACCAGCTGGCAGGACGAGTACCGGCGCGTGGAGGACGAACTCGACGATCCGCGGTCGCTGGCCCTCGCTGACTGGCACACGCTGGCCCGCCTCGCCGACGCGCTCGTGGAGCGATCTCACGGCCGATTCGCCGGCTGAGGCCAGGTCGTCAGGTTCGCCGGAGCGACCGCGGCCAACATTGGTGAGGTGTCCGGCTGCCGGGCCCACGACATCGACACGACCACATGGACCTGGAACGTCCGCCGCCAAACCACCCCCTCCCCCGGCGGCCTCGTGGACAAGGCCACCAAGGGAAAGCGAGCCCGGGTCGTCCCGCTGATCGAGGAAGTCCGGCCCATGGTCGCCGAGCTCGTCGCCCGGTCCTCGCTCACCGACGGCCGGCTGTTCGTCGGCCCGCGTGGCGGGCGCATCAGCACCGCCGTCCTACGCGATGCCACGCACTGGGACGAGATCGTGGAGTCGATCGGGCTCGGCTACCTGCGCCGCCACGACCTCCGGCACACCGGGCTTACCTGGATGGCCGACGCCGGGGTTCCGGTCCACATCCTCCGCAAGATCGCTGGGCACGGCTCGCTGTCCACGACGCAGCGCTACCTGCACCCGAACCACGACGCCATCCTCGGCGCCTCGCCGACGCGCTGTGACACCTGCATGGACACCGCTGGCCCCGACTCCGCCGCCACCGATGTGCCAGCACGGACATGACGCTGCCCGAGCTGTTCGTACCGTGACGGTAATCCGTCGGATGCCGCTCCACGAGCTGCCCGGAGGACGGCTCACCTCCATGCGTCAGGCGTATCCGTCGAACACGACGGCCTGCCCGGCTGGCTTTCCTGGGCGGGCCGGGTCGAGGGGAATCGCCCGTAGCTGGATGTCGACCGATGGCAGCGCCAGCGGCCAGACCAGGCCAAAGGTCACGGTGCCACCAGGGGGCACGGCACGAGCGGGCGGGAACGGTGTGGCGTCGTGGCGATGTCGACGACAGGCTGCGTCTGGACTCGCTGCACGCCGATCCCGATGTTGATGGACTCGCTGGGGTTCGCGTAGCGGCTCGTGTCGTTGATCAAGGTCACGTCGCAGCGGACGAACCGTTGTCCGGTCTCCTCGCCTGCGGCGCTGCCTGACGGGTCGTAGGGCACCGGTTCAGCGGTCTGGACACGCCAGTCGTTCGACAGGGCGACAGCGGTGCCCATCGGCGAGCGCAGCGGGGCAGGCTCCGCGGCCGCGCCAGGGATGGGTTGCACCGGCACGGGAACAGCACCACCTGATGTTCCGCCGCACCCGGCAATCAGCAGCCCTGCCAGGAGGGCTGGGACGAGGGCTGTGACTCTCACGTTGGTCAAGGTCGCGGGCGTCTCTCGCGACGTTACCGGCCTCGAGCGTGGCGTCCTCCATCTACGCGCGGTTCGGCCAGGACGAGACCGACCTGGCCGTCACCGGCCTCACCAAGACCGTCCAAGCCTACGACCTGGGGCCTGAGCACATGAGCGGCAAGCCACCGGCCGAGTGAGGCTTGCGCGGCGAGGGTCACGACCGGAGTTCGTTCAAGTCCTACTCTCCAACCATGCACCTGGCTGGGAGCGCGAGCCCGTCAAGAGACTCCAGCCGACAGAGGGACCCCCGAGGGCAGGCAACTGGCGGGCGCATCTACTGCAACCCCGAAATTGTCCGGCCACTTTGATCGGACAAATGGTCAACGCCTCAACCACAAATCTAGCCGTCCCTTGACTCAACGCCGAGTTCATTGACCCGAATCAGGGGAGACGATGTCCGTCAATCCGAATGCTCGTACCGAACTCCTCGTCAACCTGGCGGGCGCAACTGTCAAATCGGTTGCGAAGATCTTCTTGGGCCCGGCAGGCGAAGCGGTTGAGAAGTTCTCCGACATATTCCAGAATTCTACTAACGACTACTTCGCGAGGCGCGAGGCCGGACGAGTACTCGAACAATGCGTTGACATCGTCGCCCAAGACCTAGTCGAGAATGTTCTCATCAATACGTCTCTACCCGAGAATGAGGCTACGGCAGCGATTCTATCCGCCGAGGAGGTATGGAAGGGTGCCGCGATTACGCTTGAGCCAATAGTAGCGCACGACTTCGACAGCGAGAGCCTTTTTCGATCTCTGGGTCCGGCAAGCGACTTAGCCAAGAAGGAAACTCTGCTGAGTGCAGGCGGCGCGGCACTGCTTGACAATCTCCTGCGGGCAACCTGCGGACAAGCCGTCGAGCTTTCCAGCGCGCTGCCATCGGCCAGCCATGAGACAGCTCGAGAGATTCTCCGGCGGCAGACAAAAATACTTTCGGAGCTCCGTACGGCAATAGCCAGACTCCCTCAAGCCGGAGGCGATAGGCGAGATTGGACTAAGACCTACCGAGGACTTGTTGTGAGCAAGCTAGACCACATGGAACTGTTCGGAGCTAAGCTGTCAAACATTCACAAGCGCTATCCGCTCGAAGTCGCGTACGTAAGCCTAAGCACATCCGTTACAATCGCAGCTGATCGACGTGCTGAGCAAGTAAGTTTCGTTCAGTCTGTCGATGTGGAGCAAGGGCTGTCGAAAGGGAACGCCAGCCTTCTTGTGGGCGACGCTGGCTCCGGCAAGACGACTATCCTACGTTGGCTGGCTGTAACGTGTGCGCGTCGCGCCTTCGTTGGCCCTCTGTCGGAATGGAATGAACTAGTACCATTCTATGTACCGCTGAGGCTCTACCCCTCCGGGGAGCTGCCTGACGTCGAAAGTCTGACGGAACATATTAGTAAGAGCGTCTATTCGAAGGGCGCCGATCACCCGTCTGTGCGCGAACTCTTGATGAGTGGCCGGGCACTTGTCCTGCTCGATGGCCTCGACGAGCTCCTGCCAGGCCCACCTAGGCGTCGAGCACTTGATTGGGTTCGAACTGAGCTTCTTGAGCAATTCTCTGATGCTAGATTCGTGCTGACCTCGCGGCCCTCAGGCCTGACTGACGAGCGAGGCTTCAAGGATTTCGAACGCCTCAACATTGATGTCATGATACGCCCGAATATCGAGCAGTTCGTACGGCAATGGCATCGAGCGATTAGTCATCAGGCGCATGGAAAGGAACTAGATGGCCTCATTGAAGACGAGCGCGCTGTTACCGCGGCCCTAGGCGCCGACCGGCACTTACGACTGCTTGCCTCAAATCCTCTAATGGCCGCGATGCTATGCGCGCTAAATCGGGAACTTCATCGGGAACTACCACGAGAGCGTATCGAGGTATACGCTCGCGGCGTCGACATGCTCCTTGGGGCCCGTGATGCAGAGCGTGACCTCAAGACGCATGACTCCTTGGGGCGGCGTCAGAAATTAGTCCTTCTGCAGCAGTTCGCATTCTGGTTGTTTCGGCAGGGTCAAACTAACTGTAGTACCAAACGGGCCGCACGTTTCGTTGAGCGCCAGCTTCCTCAGATGTCCGCCTCGGCGGCGTCGGGCATCGACGTTCTTCGCAATCTGATCGATCGCTCAGGGCTTCTAAGAGAACCCGTTGAGGGTCAAGTTGACTTCGTTCACAGGACTTTTCAAGACTACTTAGCCAGCGTAGCTGCAATCAGTAGTGACGAGATTGGCCTACTACTCAGACATTCGGACGACGAGCGCTGGCGGGAGCTGATTATTCTCGGTGCAGGAAGCGCACGGGAGGACGAGTGCAATGAACTCGTAGGTGGACTCCTTAAGAAAGCCGTTTCGTCGAAGAATCTCCGCCTGAAGGTTCTCGCCATCGGCACTCTACAGAACGCGACCGTATTGGACGCTCGCCTGCGAACGAGGATCGAGGAGATGGCCCGCGGCCTCCTCCCGCCGCCGAGCTACAAGGTTGCCGAGTCACTTGCGTTCCTTGGCGACTTGATTGTTGATACAATACGTGTTCGTCGTCCGACCAATACCTCAACCGCACGTGCGACCTTGCGACTCCTCTCTCTGGTGGGGACAGACGAGGCCTTTAATTTGATTCGAGAGCTTGCTCACTCCGACTTCGACTTGAACGAGGAGCTGATTCGAGGCTGGCGGCACTTCGATCATCAAAATTACGCAACCGAGGTCATCAGACACTGCCACAACGGCACCTCTGCAGTAATCGACGATCCGCGACTTCTTCCCTATGTCAACGAGCTTGGCACGGTCGAGTATCTGAACGTCTCAGTGTCCAATGGTTCTGACATAGCTAAGATGTCCAGTCTTCCGCCCTCAGTCACCCACCTATCTATAGCATCAACGTCGAACGCCATAATCCCCCTGAAGGGCTTGACGGGTCCGCTCAAAGAACTCACTCTGAGCATGTACGGCGCCACCGACTTAGCACCCCTTGCGACACTAACCTCCATACGGCGATTGATACTCCGGCCGAGGGAAGCGTGGCTTCAGTTCTCGCTGTACAGTCTTCCCCCTCTGCCGGAACTCGATGAGCTGGAATTTGACACAACGCGAGGAGTAGTGGTCGACTTGAATCGGAGGTCAGATCGACCACTTACAATCATTCTTCCGCAAAATTCGAATGTGATCCGCACCCTCAAGAATCCTGGCGTATCACTCCAAACCAGAACGTCCCAACCGGAACCCTCGTGACTGAAAGCGGGTGCTCCACCCGCGACGAGCGCACTCCTGCTCGACGGTCTCGCGGAGAGTCTCGAGGGCAGTGAGCGCCTCGCCGAGCTGCGGAGTCGAAGTCCGCGCGTTCGAGCACGATTTGACGCTCTCGCTCCGTGACGGGCTCGCCGTTGACCTCGGGTAGGTGCTCGCGCCACGCGAGGGTGCGACGCCAGCCTAAGCATCTGGAGGTCACGCCGTCCCACGTCACCGGCACCCCGATCCGTGTACCTCGGCAGGCCTTCATCGCCCTTCGACAAGCAGCGACTGCCCGCGAGGCCGAGCAGGGACGGCGGGGAGGAGCTGGACGCGCGAAGGCACGCCGACGGCTCAGGCCGGCGAGCTCGACGAAGCACGCTCGTGTTGGCTCGCGCACACCGCGGTACCCGCGCCGCCACCGAACGCGCGAAGCCCAAGCCCGCCGACCAGCCGCCCGTCCGCCAACGACGTCCCGCCCGAACCGGCGGTGACCGCGCACGAGTGGCTTGCAGCGCACCGCCAGGCCATCTTGGACGAGGAGACCACCGCGTATGACCGATGCCGACGAGACCTCAGCGGCTATAGAGCGGGCGAACCGGGCCCTCGCCGAATGCCGACGAGCTATCTGAGTGGCAGGCGCGGGACGACACCGATGACCACGCCGACGAGACGGGCACTGACAAGAGCGCCGAGCACGACGACGTCCGCGACCGGTTCGTGGTCGAGGACCTCGCCGGCCTCGGACTGCCGCCGGTCGTCCTGATCGTGGTCCTCGGCGTCACTGTATGGCACGAGTCAGACCGGCCGGTGCTCCGTCCGGCCTGTAGATCGACTACCTCCACGACCCGAAATCCATACAAGTCGGCGCTTCAGTCCAACTCGGTACCATCGCCCGGATGAGCGAGCTCATGCCGCAGTCGGAGGCGACCGACGGACAACCCGTCACTGACCTGGAGCGATTCGAGGGGATGTTGCTCGGGCAGCTGGCCAGGGCTGGCCTGCCGACTGGCGGTGTCCTGGTCGACATCGAAGATCGACAGCTAGCGCTCACGACGATGGCGAGCGGTCTAAGGCATCTGCCGGTCGAGGAGCGCGGCCGGTCGTTCTACGTCAGCAAGATGTTCGCGGCGGCTGCGGCCGGGCTGTTCGATGCCGCGCTGAACTACCTTTGGAACGAGACGGTCGGCGAGCTGCGTCTCCGCATCACTGGGTTCGACCTGGCGTACTTCTTCGACATCGCCGTGACCTCCCCTGAGCGGCGAAAGCACCTGAACACGGCGGACGACCTCAAGAAGATCGACGACATCGACCTGCTGAAGGCCGCCCACCAGATCGGCTTGCTGTCCGACATCGGGCACCACCAGCTGGACCACATACGCCACTACGCCACATGCGGAACTTCGCGAGTGCTGCGCACCCCAACCAGGTGCAGATCACCGGCCTCCAGCTGGCGACGTGGTTGGAGACGTGCGTCAAAGAGGTCATCACACAGCCGCTCGACACGATCACGACGGGCATCGGGCAGCTACTCGGGAACATCAAGAAGGCGAAGCTGGACCCGGCCGACGCGCGGGGCGCCACGGCGTTCTTCGGGAACCTCTCGGACGACCGCGCGGATGCACTGGCGGCCGGGCTGTTCGGCCTCTACATGGACCCGAGCCAGGTGCCGCACGTGGACGACAACGTGCGGACGTTGTGGCCGAGCATCTGGGTCCACACCACCGAGGACGCACGACACGGCTTCGGCGTGAAGTACGGCAGGTTTCGAGCCAGCGCCGACACGGACCGAGCCCATGCCGCTCGCGAGCTGATCGACCTCGTGTCCGGTAGCGCGTACATTCCTGAGGCGGATCGGGCGATCGAGATCGACGCCGTGCTCGACGATTTGATCGCCGCGCACCGCGGGTTCAACAACTTCCACCTGGAGCCTGCACCTGCTCGTGCCCTGGAGGCCCTGGTCGGCCAGCACGGTGACGTGCCGCAGGCAGTGGGAACCAAGTACGTCGCCGTGCTGGTGGAGGTCTATCTCGGTAATCCGTAGGGCTACAGCCGGGCGGCACAGCCGAGCTACACCGCGCTCGTGGCGTTGTTCAACCCTGACCAGGCGTCTCTGGCGCTGCGGTCGTTCACCGACATCACCATCTCGTCGAGCCTGGGGTCCGAGGTCGGGCAGGGCCAGTGGGCCGAGCTGTTGGACCTGCTGGAGTCGAAGCTGACGCGGCCGGTTGACCGGGAGCTACTGGCGGCGATCCGTGGCTTCAGCGGTAGACCAGATCAGCTCCGGGGTGACTCGCGGATCAAGGCGGTCGTGGCCCGCGCCGCGGCTTGAGCGCGGTCCACTTCACGTACATGCGGGACCGGGGCGAGATCACGGCCGTTCAAGACCCACGTCGCTACGGAGCTAGGGGTGTCTCGCCAGTTGCGGCCATGGCAACCGCGGTAAAGCCGATGACTCTCTGAGGCGCCGGTCTCGACAAGATGTCGTATCGGCGCCGAACAAGGGACCGCCAACCCGCAACAGCGCGGACCTCTGAACCGCCCCGGCGTGTCCGGAGACCTGATCGTCTGAGGAGATCTGGTCATGACACGTCGGTCCCAGCCGCCCTATCCGCCGGAGTTGCGGGAGCGGGCGGTGCGCATGGTCGCCGAGGTTCGGGCGGACTACGAGTCGCCGTGGGCGGCGATGAACGCGGTCGCCGAGAAGCTCGGGGTGGGCACCGGGGAGACGGTGCGCAAGTGGGTCCGTCAGGCTGAGATCGACGGTGGTGTGCGCCCAGGCGCGACGAGCGAGGAGTCTGACGAGCTCAAGCGGCTGCGCCGGGAGAACGCCGAGCTCAAGCGGGCCAACGACATCCTGAAGGCGGCCTCGGCTTTCTTCGCGGCCGAGATCGACCGGCCACCGCGACGCTCGTGAAGTTCATTGACGAGCACGCCGCCCGCAGCAGTGCGGGCCGGCGGTGGGGCGTCGAGTCGATCTGCACCGTGCTCGGCGAGCTCGGTGTGTCCATCGCCCCGTCCACCTACTACGAGGCCCGCAAGGCTCTTGCGGCCGAGCCCACCGCCCAGGCATGTCGCGACGAGCAGCTGAGCGTCGAGGTGGCCCGGGTGCACGCCGAGAACTACGGCGTCTATGGCGCCCGCAAGGTCTGGGCCCAGCTCAACCGCGAGGACATCCCGGTCGCCCGCTGCACCGTGGAGCGGCTGATGCGCGCCCAGGGCCTGGCCGGAGTCCGCCGCGGCCGCCGGATCCGCACCACCATCCCCGGCGATCAAGCCCGAGCCCGCGACCTGGTGGGCCGGCGCTTCAACCCGGCCGCACCGGACCGGTTGTGGGTCGCGGACTTCACCTACGTCCCGACCTGGTCCGGGATGGTCTACGTCGCCTTCGTCCTCGACGCCTACTCCCGGCGCATCCTCGGCTGGCGCGCCGCCACCACGATGCGCACCAGCCTCGTGCTCGACGCCCTCGAGCAAGCCGTCTGGACCCGCCGGCAGGAAGGCATCACCGAGCTCGGAGGCCTGGTGCACCACTCCGACGCCGGCTCCCAGTACACCTCGATCGCCTTCACCGAACGCCTCGCCGAGGCCGGTGCCGCACCCTCGGTCGGCTCGGTCGGCGACGCCTACGACAACGCGCTGGCCGAGTCCACCATCGGACTGTTCAAGACCGAGCTGATCAAGCCGCGGGCGCCCTGGCGCACCGTCGAGCAAGTCGAGATCGCCACCCTCGAGTACGTCGACTGGTTCAACCACCGCCGACTACACAGCACCGCCGGCGACATCCCACCCGTCGAGCTCGAGCACGCCCACTACCGTCAACACCACGCCCAACCCGAGCCCGAGCACTCAATCCCATAGCTCTCCGGACACGCCGGGGCGGTTCACTCCAAGAAGTGGAGATCTTCATGCCTCAGGCCTGCGCGCGCCGCAGTAGCCGCGCGGACTGGCTTGCCCTGCTCGATGGGCGGAACGGCGTCCATCGCCGAGACGGCTGTCAACAACGGCTGAATCTGGACCCCCTGACGACGCGTGGGTTCCAGGGCAGATTCTGATGATCGTCGCAACGTTGCTGTTCAGGAGCCTGCCAGAGCCGCGGTGAAGGCGGCGGCAGGGCTGGCCCATCCGAGGCGCTTTCGGGGCCGGCCGTTGAGCCGGTCCTCGATCCGGGCCAGGGACGCCGGGTCGTGGACGTTCAGGTCGGTGCGCTTGGGCAGGTACTGGCGCAGCAACCCGTTGGCGTTCTCGTTGCTGCCCCGCAGCCACGGGCTGGCCGGGTAGGCGAAGAAGACGCCATCACTGAAGAACGGCGCGATACGGTCGTGGCGGGCCATCTCGCTGCCCTGATCCCAGGTCAGCGTCCGCCGCGCCGACTCGGGAAGCGCCTCGAGGACCGGGGTGATTGCCGCGCACAGCCGCTCTGGGCTGTGCCCGTCGGGCAGGGCGACGAGCCGCACCAGCCCGGTCCGGCGCTCGACGAGCGTGCCGACCGCGGATTGCCCGCCTCGGCCGATGATCAGATCGCCCTCCCAGTCACCGAGCCGGCCACGGCCCTCGACTTCGGGTGGGCGTTGGTCGATCAGTTTCGACGGGATCACGTAGCGCACCCGGCGCCGATCGGGACGACGACGTCGCTTGCGCAGCGGTCTCCCGGTGCGCAGCCGCTTGGTCAACGTGCGGCTCAGCCCGCCACGTCCACCGTGATAGAGCGCCTGATAGATCGTCTCGTGGCAGACGTGCCAGGCCGTGAGCAGCGGGAAGGTGGCCCGCAGCCAGCCGGCGATCTGCTCCGGGCTCCACTCCAGCTCGAGCTTGCCCTGGACCGCCGCCCGCAGCTCGGGGTCGGTGCTCAGCCTCGTCCGTCGGGGCCGTCGTGCTCGTTCCCGGGCGCGGGCGTGGGCGAGGTCGGCGTCGTAGTCGCGGTCGTGGACGAGGCGGTTGCGGCGTAGCTCGCGGCTGACCGTGGAGGCGTCACGTCCAATGCGGCGGGCGATCTCGCGGACTCCGAGCTTCTGGCTCCGCAAGGTGGCGATCCGGCGGCGTTCCAGCGCTGAGAGGTACCGGTTCGACCGGGCGGTCTCGGCGAGCTCGAGTGGTACCAGCCCACCGCGCTCAGCTCGCCATCGGTACCCGGTCTTGCGGGTGATCCCGACCGCCCGGCACGCCTCAACGGTGCCCACCCCGGCAGCCAGCAGCTCCCAGTACCGCGCTTCCACATCCAGCTGACGCTTCGGCCCTCGCCGACCCATGCACACCCCAGTTGATCTATCAGGAGTGTTGCGACAAGCCCTGGAACCCACGCGTCGCCAGAGGGTCAGCTTTCAGGCGTCGTCAGCACGGGCGACAGCGATGGGGACGGCAGCGTTGATCGCACTGGTGCTCGACCTGCGTGCGGTGATCGACCGCAGATCGGCCGCGCCGGCAGTGCGCACGGCATCGCCGAAGCTCGGCGTAGAAGGAGTCCAGGACCTCGCCGCGGACACGGCCGACCTGCTGATTGCCGAGCAGCGGGGCGATGTGGTTCCGGACGAGCCCCTCGTAGCCCTGACGCGTGGAGGGTTCGACGCGGGCGATCTCCAGGTAGCGCTCCATGAGCTGAGCGACAGTCGCCGACGTCCGCGGCTGGCGTCCCGCGTCGAGCTCGGCTAGTAGCTTCGTGCGGACCTTCTCCGCCTGGGCGGCCGCTCTCGGGCCGGCGGGGACGACCTCCTCGAGGCGGTGCCGCTTCTTCGTGACCGGGTCGATCCCGGCGTGGATCCGCACCCGGAAGGCCCCGCTCGGCAGCTTCTCGATCTCACCCCGCCGCCGGCGCGAGCCTGGTGTTGACCCCACACGAGGCAGGCTAGGAGAGCACTCGCCCCACGACCAGCCCCACGAGCTCCGATCGGAGGCAACAAACAAGCCTCTGACCTGGGTGGGCGCGGCAGGATTCGAACCTGCGACCGACGGCTTGTAAGGCCGTTGCTCTTCCGCTGAGCTACGCGCCCGGGCCCGGAGCGAACGGGGACTTCGCCCGCATTCGAAGCAGCATCCAATACTGCACGCCGATAGGGCGTTCGCTCCGGGTACCGCGGAGATTCAGGCGGCCAGGTCCTCGAGGGCGTCGCGCCAGCCCTGCTGGTCGCGGGCGTCGCCGGGGCCGTTGCGCTCGAGGAACTGCACGACGCCGTCCTTGTCGATCAGGAACGTGCCGCGGAACGCGAAGCCGAGGTCCGAGCTGAAGACGCCGTAGCTCTCGGACACGGCACCGTGGGGCCAGAAGTCGCTGAGCAGCGGGAACTCGTAGCCCTCCTGGTCCGCCCAGACCTTGAGCGACCAGGTGGTGTCGCACGAGATGCCGAGGATCTGGACCTTGTCGTTCTGGAAGGACGAGAGGTCGTCGCGCACCGAGCAGAGCTCGCCGGTGCAGATGCCGGAGAACGCGAACGGGTAGAACACCAGCAGGACGGCCTTGTCGCCCTTGAAGTCGCTGAGCGAGACCTCCTGGCCGTCCTGGTTCTTGAGGGTGAAGCCGGGGGCCGGTGAGCCCACCTCGACGGTCATGGCGACCTGTCTCCTGTTCGTCCGGGTGTCCAAACCCGGCCAGCCTAGCGAGCAGGACGCCGTGCGTGACCGCCCGTTCGTCAGCGGCGACGCTGCGCGGATGCCTTGGGGGCGACGAGGCGGGTGCCGACCCAGCCCTCGGAGAGGCTGACGTTCGAGGTCTGCGAGAGCCCGGCGGTGGGGGCCGCCTCGGCGATGTCGGAGGGCTCGACGTGCCCGTCGTTGCCGGTCTTCGGGGTGAGCACCCAGAGGACGCCGCTCTCGGTCAGTGGCGAGCGCGCGTCCATGAGGGTGTCGACGAGATCGCCGTCCCCGTCGCGCCACCACAGGAGCACGACGTCGACGACCTCCTGGGCGTCCTCGTCGAGCAGGTCCTCGCCACTGCGGTCCTCGATGGCGGACCGGACCTCCTCGTCGATATCGGAGTCCCAGCCCAGCTCCTGCACGATCATCCCCGGCTCGACGCCGAGCTTGCCGGCGAGATCGGACTTGTCCGAGTCTCCCGTGGCCGCGACCACGCCCGTTCCCCCTCCTCGGTGCGGGGCTCCGCGTCTCGCGTCACCCGTACGAAGCGCTCAGCGAACACGGCCATCGTACGGAGCGCAACCAGCCACGCGGGAGACGGAGCAGCGAGCGCGCTCCGGCTACCGCCCGGTAGACGTGACGGGACGGGTGCCGCCGACGACGATGGGGCGGCGACCCCCGGGACGACCGGGCAGAATCGGTTCCGAACCCGGCCGTCGACCCGCGATCCGGGACGCGGCCGGCACCGTCGGACAACCGTCGGACCACCAGCGACGAGGAGTTGGATCGTGACCACCCACAAGGGCGCCGGGGCGGACACCGGGCGGGTCCACATCATCCGGGACGGTCTGTCCTCGCACCTGCCGGACATCGACCCCGACGAGACGTCGGAGTGGATCGAGTCGTTCGACGCGATGCTCGACGGGCAGGGCGAGCAGCGGGCGCGCTACATCATGTTGCAGCTGCTCCAGCGCGCCCGCGAGCGTCGCGTCTCGGTGCCCTCGCTGTACTCCACCGACTACGTCAACACCATCCCCACCGACCAGGAGCCCTGGTTCCCCGGCGACGAGGACACCGAGCGGCGCTACCGGGCGTGGATCCGATGGAACGCGGCGGCGATGGTGCACCGCGCGCAGCGCCCCGGCGTCGGCGTCGGTGGGCACATCTCCACGTACGCCTCGGCGGCCTCTCTCTACGAAGTCGGCTTCAACTGGTTCTTCCGCGGCAAGGACCACCCCGGCGGCGGCGACCACGTCTACATCCAGGGCCACGCCTCCCCCGGCATCTACGCACGCGCGTTCCTCGAGGGCCGCCTCGGCGCCCAGCACCTCGACGGCTTCCGCCAGGAGCTCTCGCACGCCGGCCCGGGCGGCGGGCTGCCCTCGTACCCGCACCCGCGCCTCATGCCGTGGTTCTGGGAGCACCCGACCGTCTCGATGGGCCTCGGCCCCATCAACGCGATCTACCAGGCCCGGTTCGACCGCTACCTGCACAACCGCGGGATGAAGGACACGAGCCAGCAGCACACCTGGGCCTTCCTGGGCGACGGCGAGATGGACGAGCCCGAGTCGCGGGGCGCGATCCACGTGGCCGGCCTCGAGGGCCTCGACAACCTGACGTTCGTCATCAACTGCAACCTGCAGCGCCTCGACGGGCCGGTGCACGGCAACGGCAAGGTCATCCAGGAGCTGGAGTCGTTCTTCCGCGGCGCCGGCTGGAACGTCGTCAAGGTCGTCTGGGGCCGCGAATGGGACCGGCTGCTCCACGCCGACCGCGACGGCGCCCTGATCAACCTGATGAACACCACGCCCGACGGCGACTTCCAGACCTACAAGGCCAACGACGGCGCCTACGTCCGGGAGCACTTCTTCGGGCGCGACCCGCGGACGAAGGAGCTGGTCAGGGACCTGACCGACTCCGACGTCTGGAACCTCAAGCGCGGCGCACACGACTACCGCAAGGTCTACGCCGCCTACCAGTCCGCGATGGAGCACCAGGGCCGCCCGACCGTCATCCTGGCGAAGTCGATCAAGGGCTACACGCTGGGCCCGACGTTCGAGGGCCGCAACGCGACCCACCAGATGAAGAAGCTGACCCTCGACGACCTCAAGACGTTCCGCGACGAGGTCCGGGTGCCGATCAGCGACGCCGAGCTCGAGCGCGACCCCTACCTGCCGCCGTACTACCACCCGGGCGCCGACGCCCCGGAGATCGAGTACATGCTCGACCGCCGCCGCCAGCTCGGCGGGCCGCTGCCCGAGCGCCGCGCCCGCAACAAGCCCCTGGTCCTGCCCGGCGACAAGGTCTACGACGTCGTCAAGCGCGGCTCGGGCAAGCAGGAGATCGCCACGACGATGGCGTTCGTCCGTCTGGTCAAGGAGCTCACGCGCGACCAGGAGATCGGCAAGCGCGTCGTCCCGATCATCCCGGACGAGGCGCGGACCTTCGGGATGGACTCGTTCTTCTCGAACCTCAAGATCTACAACCCGCAGGGCCAGCTCTACACCTCGGTCGACCACGACCAGCTGCTGGCCTACCGCGAGTCGGAGTCGGGCCAGCTGCTGCACGAGGGCATCAACGAGGCGGGCTCGGTGGCCTCGTTCACCGCGGTCGGCACGTCGTACGCCACCCACGCCGAGCCGATGATCCCGATCTACATCTTCTACTCGATGTTCGGGTTCCAGCGCACCGGCGACGGCATCTGGGCCGCGGCCGACCAGATGGCGCGCGGCTTCCTGCTCGGCGCCACCGCGGGGCGCACGACGCTGGTCGGCGAGGGCCTGCAGCACAACGACGGCCACTCGGTCCTGCTCGCGGCCACCAACCCCGGCATCGTCTGCTACGACCCGTCGTACGCCTACGAGATCGGGCACATCGTGCGCGACGGCCTGACCCGCATGTACGGCGAGCCGGACCCGCACCGCGACCCGAACGTCTCGTACTACCTGACCGTCTACAACGAGCCCTACCGCCAGCCCAAGGAGCCCGACGACCTCGACGTCGACGGGCTGCTGCGCGGGCTCTACCGCTACGCGCAGGCCCCCGGCGGCCCGGGCCCGCGGGCGCAGATCCTCGTCTCCGGGGTGGCGATGCCGTGGGCCCTGGAGGCCCAGCGGATGCTCGCCGAGGAGTGGGGCGTGCAGGCCGACGTGTGGTCGGCGACGTCGTGGACCGAGCTGCGCCGCGACGGCGTCGAGTGCGACGAGCACAACCACGCGCACCCGGGCGCCGACCCGCGCACCCCGTACGTCACCCAGGCCCTCGCCGACGCGGCCGGCCCCGTGCTGGCGGTGTCGGACTGGATGAAGGCGGTGCCCGACCTGATCCGCAAGTGGGTGCCCGGCGATTACACCGTCCTCGGCACCGACGGCTTCGGCCTGTCGGACACCCGCCCCGCGGTGCGCCGCCACTTCGGGGTCGACGCGGAGAACATCGTCGTCGGGGTCCTGGCCGCCCTCGCCCGACGCGGGGAGGTCGGGCAGGACACCGTGGTCCGCGCCGCCGAGCAGTACCGGATCGACGACCCGCAGGCCGCGGGCCCGCAGACCTCGGACTCGGGGGTCGCGTAGGTCCGGCGGACGTCCCGCGACGAATCCGGATTCGGGTCTGGTGAGGCACCCCGTCCTTCCGGATAGGCTGTGCCCGTCACGTCGCCCGGACGTCCCCGGACGATCCGACGGCGTGACTCCGACCTCCGGGGCCACGGCCCCTGCGGCGGATCTGAAGGTCGGGGCGGACACGCCTCGTGACATCGGTATGAGGAGCAGGAATGGCAGAAGGCACCGTCAAGTGGTTCAACAGCGAGAAGGGCTTCGGCTTCCTCGCTCCCGACGGTGGTGGCGCTGACGTGTTCGTCCACTACTCGGCGATCCAGTCCCGCGGGTTCCGCACCCTGGACGAGGGTCAGCGCGTCTCGTTCGACGTCGAGCAGGGCCAGAAGGGCCTGCAGGCCGTTCAGGTCACGCCGCTGTAGGCAGACCCAGCGGAAGCACATCGCACGGAAGATCGGGGGCGGTGCGTCGGGAGACGCGCCGCCCCCGACGTGTGTCCGGGCCCCGTCAGGCGGTCGTGACGACCACGAGCTCGGCGCCGTCGGGGCCCGCGTCCAGGACCACCGGACCGGCGCCCTCGATCTCGATGCTGTCGCCGGCACCGACCGCCGCCAACGCCCCGCGGGCCACGTGGACGTGCCGGTACGCCCCGTCGGCGGGGCTCCACGACTCCCCCGCGCCCAGGCGCGCGACGGTCACCGTCACCCCGGGGCGGCGCAGCGCGAGCACGAAGGGGCCGGCGGCGAGGTCGGGGCGGTGGTGGGTCAGGGCGGGCTCCCCCGGCGGCGGGTCCTCCATCCCGGGCGTGACCCAGACCTGCACCAGGTGCGCGGGGCCGTCCTCGGTGGCGCGCTCGTCGTGGTGCCAGCCGGTGCCCGCGGCGAGGTGCTGCAGGGTGCCGGCGGGGACGCGGATCTCCGCGCCGTCGGGCCCGGTGTGCACCATCGTCCCGTCCACCACCCACGCCAGGATCTCGACGTCCCGGTGCTCGTGGGCGCCGTAGGCGACGCCGGCAACGAGCTCGTCGTCGTTGTGCGCGACGAGGGCGCCGAACGAGGTGCGCTCCGGGTCGTAGTGGGCGCCGAAGGACAGGCCGTGGCGCGAGGTCACGCCGTCGCCGGCGCTGACGGGGCGGTCGGTGCGCAGCAGGGGTCGCACGGTCGGCATCCGTGCCATGCTCCCGGAATGACCAGCGCCGCGGCCGTGGGGCCCGCGGACTCCGCCGGTCGGCGCGGTCCCGGCCGGGTCCGGGCGACCACGCTGCGGCGCCTGGAGCGGGCGTCGGGGGACGTCGCGGCGGCGGGGGTGGCGGCGATGGCCGAGCGGCTGCCGTGGTTCACCCGCCTCACCGCCGAGCAGCGCTCCGGGGTCCTGCTGGTCACGCAGACCGGGGCCGCCAACTTCGTCTCCTGGTTGCGCGACCCCGAGGCCACCCCGCGCCTGACCGCCGAGGCGTTCCGCAGCGCCCCGCAGGACCTCGCCCGGCGCGTGACCCTGCGCCAGACCGTCGAGCTGGTGCGCATCGCGATCGCCGTGTTCGAGGAGAGCATCCCGCCGCTGGGCGCCGACGAGGCCGAGCGCGGCGCCCTGGAGCACGCGGTGCTGCGCTTCGGGCGCGAGGTCGCCTTCTCGGCGGCGACGGTCTACGCCAGCGCCGCCGAGGCCCGCGGCGCGTGGGACGCCCGGCTCGAGGCGCTCGTGGTGGACGCGGTCGTCCGCGGCGAGGCCGAGGAGACGCTGCTCTCGCGGGCCTCGGCGCTGGGCTGGGACACGACGGCCGAGGCGACGGTGCTGGTGGGCGACCCGCCCGCCGAGGAGCCGCCCGACCCCCTGCACGCGGTGCGCCGCGTCGCCCACCGCGCCGGGGCCACCGTGCTGCTCGGGACCCACGGCGCGCGCGTCGTCATGATCGCCGGGCCGGGCGCCCCGCTGGACGAGCTGTCGGCGTCGTTCGGGCCGGGCGCCGTCGTCTCCGGGCCCACGGTCTCCGGCCTGACCGACGCCCACCGCAGCGCCACCCGCGCGCTGGCCGGGCACCGGGCGGTGCGCGCGTGGCCCGGCGCCCCGCGTCCCGTCACCGCCGACGCCCTGCTGCCCGAGCGGGTCCTCGACGGCGACGCCGAGGCCGTCGGGCAGCTGCGCCGCGAGGTCGCCGCCCCCTTGCGGGAGGCCGGCGCCGAGCTCGCCGCCACCGTCGAGTGCTACCTCGACGTCGCCGGCGTGCTCGAGGCCGCGGCGCGCCGGCTCTTCGTCCACCCCAACACCGTGCGGTACCGGCTGCGGCGGGTGGCCGAGGTCACCGGCCTGCACCCCGGCGACGCGCGCGGGGCGCTGGCGCTGCGACTGGCGCTCAGCCTCGACCGGCTCCACGACGACGTGGGCCCCGCACGCCCCTGACCAGCCACGATGCGACGTCGGCGCCGGGCGGACGGCAGGTGTGTGACGGGCGGCATTGTGGGAACTCCACAACGGTGACGGACCCGAGTTCGTCGTCCCGATGCCTTCGGCCCGCCGTCGCGCCGTGATGAGGTGGCACCCGTGATCGCGATCCTCGCCCCCGGCCAGGGCGCCCAGAAGCCGGGCATGCTCGCCCCGTGGCTCGACCGTCCCGAGGCCCGCGGGCGGCTCGAGGCGTTCTCCGACGCCGCCGGGCTCGACCTGGTCCACCTCGGCACCGACGCGGACGCCGACGCCATCGCCGACACCGCGGTGACCCAGCCGCTGCTCGTCGCGTCGGCGCTCCTGGCGTGGGACCAGCTGCGGCTCGAGGTCACGGTGCCCGACGACGCGCTGGTCGCCGGCCACTCCGTCGGCGAGCTCGCCGCGGCCGCGATCGCCGAGGTCATCGACGCCGAGCAGGCCGTGGCCCTGGCCGCCGTGCGCGGCCGCGAGATGGCCGCAGCCTGCGCCCTGGAGCCCACCACGATGGCGGCGGTGCTCGGGGGCGACGCCGACGCGGTGCTCGCCCGCCTCGCCGAGCTCGACATCGAGCCCGCCAACCGCAACGGCTCCGGCCAGGTCGTCGCCGCCGGGCGCACCGAGGCCGTCGACGAACTGGTCGCGAACCCGCCCGAGGGCGCGCGCGTGCGGGCCCTGTCGGTCGCGGGCGCGTTCCACACCCGCTTCATGGAGCCCGCCGAGAAGGCGCTGGCCACCTGGGTCGGCGAGCACCGCGACGAGCTCGCGCCCGCCGCCCCGTCGCACCCCCTGCTCCAGAACGCCGATGGCGCCGTGGTGGGCGACGGCGGCGAGTTCCTCGACCGCCTCGTCGCCCAGGTGACGCGCTCGGTGCGGTGGGACGCCTGTATGGAGACGATGGGCGAGCGCGGCGTCGACACCGTCATCGAGCTGACGCCCGCGGGCACGCTCACCGGCATGGTCAAGCGGGCGCTCAAGGGCACCGCGACCCACAACGTCAACACCCCGGACGACCTGCAGAAGGTCGCCGGGGCGATCGGGGGCGGCGCGTGAGGCTCCAGCTCACCGGCCAGGTCGCGGGCGCCCGCATCCTCGGGCTCGGCAGCATGCAGCCCGACCGGGTCGTCACGAACCAGGATCTCGAGAAGATCGTCGAGACCGACGACAAGTGGATCCAGAGCCGCGTCGGCATCGTCGAGCGCCGCTTCGCCTCCGCCGACGAGTCGGTGGTGTCGATGGGCGTCGAGGCCGGGTCGAAGGCGTTGGCCGACGCGGGTCTCGCCCCCACCGACCTCGACGCGGTCATCGTCGCGACCTGCACGATGCAGAAGCCCATCCCCAACGCCGCCGCGCAGACCGCCGACCGCATCGGCGTCAACGGCATCGGCGCGATGGACCTCAACACCGCGTGCGCCGGGTTCTGCTACGGCACCGGCCTGGCCGGCGACATGATCCGGTCGGGCACCGCGAAGCACGTCCTGGTGATCGGCTCGGAGAAGCTGTCCGACTGGCTCGACATGAAGGACCGCTCGACCTGCATCATCTTCGCCGACGGGGCGGGTGCGGCCGTGATCGGTCCGGCGGCCACCGAGGAGGAGGTCGGCGTCGGCCCCGTGATCTGGGGCGCGGCGGGCGACATGGTCGCCACCATCGGCATCGACGAGACCGACGCGCTGCGCCAGGAGGGCCAGGCGGTGTTCCGCTGGGCCACCACGAAGATCGCGCCGGTGGCCCTGCGCGCCGTGGAGGCCGCCGGCCTGCAGCCCTCGGACATCGACGTGCTCGTCCCCCACCAGGCCAACCTGCGCATCGTCGAGGCGATCGCGAAGAAGATCCGCCAGGTGGGCGGGCGCGACGACCTGCGCGTCGCCGACGACATCCAGTACTCCGGCAACACCTCGTCGGCCTCGATCCCCATGGCCATCGACCACATGCGCGGCGCCGGGCGCGTGCGCTCCGGCGACGTCGCCCTGCTGGTCGGCTTCGGCGCCGGCCTGTCGTACGCCGCACAGGTCGTGGTCCTGCCCTGATCTGCCCTACGGTGCGCAGCCGCGTACCGCGAGAGACCCACCCGAAGGACGAGAGAGGGAGCACGTGGCGACCAACGAAGAGATCCTGCCCGACCTGGCGAGCATCGTGGAGGAGGTCGCGGGCGTCGACGCCGCGGAGGTCACCTCCGAGAAGTCGTTCGTCGACGACCTCGACATCGACTCCCTGTCCATGGTGGAGATCGCCGTGCAGGCCGAGGACAAGTTCGGCGTCAAGATCCCCGACGACGAGCTCGCGAAGCTCACCACCGTCCAGGACGCCGTCGACTACATCTCGAACCACTCCTGAGGGGCGACACGTGAGCAGCACCGGCCAGGGGGTCGTCGTCACCGGTATGGGCGCGACGACCCCGCTCGGCGGCGACGTGGCGACCACCTGGGACGGCCTCCTGGCCGGTCGCAGCGGCGTCTCGAAGCTGGAGAAGGACTGGGTCGACACCTTCGAGCTGCCGGTGAAGATCGCCGCGCAGCTCGCGGAGGAGCCCGACCTCAAGCGCGTCGAGGCCCGCCGCCTCGACCGCAGCGAGCAGACCGCGATCGTCGCGGCCCGCGAGGCGTGGGCGCACGCCGACCTCGGCGACTACCCGTCCACCGAGGACGGCTCGCCCAAGGTCGACGGGCTGCGCCTCGCCGTCATCATCGGCACCGGCATCGGCGGAGCGCTGACCCTGCTGGGCCAGGACGACATCCTCGAGCAGCAGGGGCTGCGCAAGGTCGCGGTCCTGACGATCCCGATGCTCATGCCGAACGGCCCGGCCGCGCACGTGGGCCTGGAGTTCGGCGCGGCCGCCGGCGTGCACGCGCCGGTGTCGGCCTGCGCGTCCGGGGCCGAGGCGCTCGCCTGGGGCTGGCGGATGCTCATGGCCGACGAGGTCGACGTCGTCGTCGCCGGCGGCACCGAGGCGTGCATCGCGCCGATCACGCTGGCCGGCTTCAGCCAGGCCCGCACCATGGCCCTGCGCAACGACGAGCCCGAGCGCGCCTCCCGCCCGTTCGACACCGGCCGCAACGGCTTCGTGCTCGGCGAGGGCGCGGGCATGGTGGTGCTCGAGCGCGAGGAGTTCGCGAAGGGCCGGGGCGCCACGGTGCACGGTCGGCTCGCGGGCATCGGCACCAGCGCCGACGCGTACCACATCACCGCCCCCGACCCCGAGGGCACGGGACAGTCCCGGGCCATCGCGGCGGCCCTGCGCACGGCGGGTCTCGACCCCGCCGACGTGGGCCACGTGAACTGCCACGCGACGGCGACCAACGTCGGCGACGTGGCCGAGACCGTGGCGGTCAAGAAGGCGATCGGCGAGCACCCGGTGCTCACCGCGCCCAAGGGCTCGCTGGGCCACCTCCTGGGCGCCGCGGGCGCGGTGGAGGCGATCGCGACGATCCTGTCGGTGCGCGAGGGCCTGATCCCGCCCACCGCGAACCTCGAGGAGCTCGACCCCGACGTCACCCTCGACGTCGTGGCCGGCGAGGCCCGCAAGATGTCGCTGGACGCCGCGATCAGCGACTCCTTCGGCTTCGGCGGGCACAACGTGTGCCTGGCGTTCACCCCCGCCTGACCATCTCCCGAGCTGGCGCCTTTCCTGGCACCCAGTGCCAGCGTGGGGGCCACGCTGGCGTTCAACACCAGGAAAGGCCCCAGCTCGCGGCTCGCACCTCGCCGGCCCGGAACCGAGAACTAGCAGGGCGTGCGGAGCTGGCTCCCGGGCCTCGGGTCCACGAGGCGGGGCTCGTCGCCGTCCTGCGCGAGGACGGCGCTGACCTGCCAACACAGGCGGGGTACGCGCACGTCCGGGGGCGCCGCCGCCGGGTCCTGGGTGGTCACGTAGCCCAGGGGCACCACCAGCTCGCCGCCGGCCACCGGGTCGATCCGCCGGACCACCACCGAGCCGACGCGCTGCGTGCGCGCCGCCTCGGTGAAGGCCGTCGGGTCGATCCGGGCGCCGGGTGCGAGCGTGGCGCGGTAGGCCGCGAGGTCGCCGGTGTTGCGGGCGTCGACCCAGCGCTGGAGGAGATCGCGCACGGCCCCGGAGCGGGGGTGTGCCGCAGCGGACGCCGAGAGCGTGACCGCGGGCGTGCCCGCGGAGCCGTCGGCCGGCAGCTCGGCGCCCACGAGCACGGGCCCGGTGTCGCCCACCGACGCCCGCCCGATGGTCGCGGCGCGCTCGCCCAGCAGGGCGCCCGCGACCACGAGCAGCACGAGGACGACCCCGAGCGCGACGGGCACGAGGACCCCGGGACGCAGCCGGTCGCGCAGGGCGCCGTCGCGCACGCCGTCACGAAGCCGACCGAGCATGCCGTCCAGCGTGCCAGCCCTCCCCGACGTCGCCCCGAGCGTGGGGCCGGTCAGCCGACCTGGTGCAGCCGCGCCACCGGCGCGCCGTCACCGGCGAAGCGGAACTCCTCGAGCGCCGCGTCCCAGCGGGTGCCGAGCAGGTCGTCGAGGCGCCGCGTCACCGCCTCGCGGGTGGACGCGCCGGCGAGCGCGGCGCGCACCTGGTCCTCGCCGAGGACGATGTCGCCGTTCGCGCTGGTGCGCCCGTGCCACAGCCCGAGGCCCGGGACGTGGCTGAAGCGCTCGCCGTCGGTGCCCGGCGAGGGGTCCTCGGTGACCTCGAAGCGCACCATCCCCCAGGCGCGCAGCGCCGTCGCCACACGCGCCGCCGTGCCCGCGGGCCCGGCCCACGTGCACTCGGCACGCACAGTTCCCGGTGCCGCGCCCTGCGCGGACCAGTCCAGTACGACACGGGCGTCCAGGACGCCCGCGATCGCCCACTCGACGTGCGGGCTGACCGCAGACGGCGACGAGTGGACGTAGATCACGCCACGGGTGCTCACTGCTGACCTCCGGCTCGACGAGAAGCGCCTTCCCCAACGTCCTCGTCACCACAGCCCAACGGCTCACACCGCGTCGCAGTGTGCACCGTGGGACGGGTGTGGCGCCAGTGCCCGTTCGGTTCTGGGCGTGTCGCGCAGCGTGTCCGTAGAGTCGTCACACCGTGACCGAGGAGCACCGGCCGAGCACGGGCGGTGCCCGCTTCGCCGAGGTCTTCGCCGACGCCCAGTTCCGGGCGCTGTGGGTCGCCCAGCTCCTCTCGGTGCTCGGCGACCAGGTGGCCCGGGTCGCGCTCGCGGTCCTCGTCTTCACCGAGACCGCGTCGGCCGGCCTCACCGCGCTGACCTACGCGCTGACCTTCCTGCCCGACCTCGTCGCCGGTCCCCTGCTCTCGGGCATCGCCGACCGGGCACCGCGCCGGGCGACGATGGTCGTCACCGACCTGCTGCGCGCCGGGCTGCTGGCGCTCATGGCCGTGCCCGGGACGCCGTTCTGGGTGCTGTGCGTCCTCGTGGTCGCCGGGCAGCTCCTCGCGGCGCCCTTCGCCGCGGCGCGGGCGGCGATCCTGCCGCACGTCCTGTCCGGCGAGCGCTACGTCGTGGCCTCGGCGGTGTCCGGCACGACCTACCAGAGCGGCCAGGTGCTCGGCTTCGCGCTCGGCGGGCCGCTGGTGGCGCTGGTGGGGGTGCCGGGCGCGCTGCTGGCCGATGCGGCGACGTTCGTCCTCTCCGCCCTGGTGCTGCAGCTCGGGGTGGCCGAGCAGCGGGCCGCCGCGACCCCGGCCACGCGGACGGAGGGGCTGCGCGACGGCACGCGGATCGTCCTGGGCGACCGGCGCCTGCGCGCGCTCGTCGCCCTGGCGTGCGTCTCGTCGTTCGTGGTGACGATCGAGGGCCTCGCCGCGCCCTACGCGGCGGCGCTGGGCGGCGGGCCGGTGGCCGTGGGCCTGCTGCTGGCCGCGAACCCGCTCGGGGCGGCGCTGGGCATCGTCGTGGTGGCGCGCCTGGTGCCGCCGGCGCGGCGCGACCGCCTGCTCGGGCCGCTCGCGGTGGCGTCCTGCGTGCCGCTGGTCGCCTCGGCGCTCGATCCCCCGCTCGCCGGGCTGATCGCGCTGTGGGTGCTCTCGGGGATCGCGTGCGCCTACCAGGTGCCCGCCAACGCCGCGTTCGTCGCCGCGGTGCCCGACGCCCACCGCGGCCAGGCCTTCGGGCTCGCGGTCACGGCCCTGCGCGTCACCCAGGGCGTCGGCGTGCTGCTCGCGGGCCTGCTCGCCGAGCGCACGGGGCCGGCGACGGCGGTGGCCGTGGCGGGGGCGCTCGGCGTCGTCGTGGCTCTCGTGTGCGCCGGCGCGTGGGCGCGGGCGCGGTGAGGGGCTCGGCGACGGAGGCGGAGCGAGCGAAGGGCGCCCTGGCTGCTCAGCAAGCAGCGAGGGCGCCCTTCGCTCCGCGGGCGACGCCGACGGATCAGCGCCAGCGGTCAGTGCCAGTTCGAGTCGCGGTGCCAGTTGGAGTCCGCGTAGTGCCAGTTGGAGTCGCGGTGCCAGTTCGAGTCCGCGAAGTGCCAGTTGGAGTCGGCGAAGTGCCAGTTCGAATCGCGGTGCCAGTTCGAGTCGGCCACGGGAGATCCTTTCGCGAGGATGCGTCATCGGTCGGGTCGGAGGGCCCCGGAGACACGGACGTGGGCCAACGCACACGGTGCGTGGTGGATCTCGTTCCCTGCGGCGCGCGCCCGGCCCGCACTTCTCCGCGTTGACGGAGAGCAACGGAACTGTCACATCCGGCCGCACGCCCCAGCACATCCGCCCTTGAATGCTCGCCAACGGAGCTGTGCGTGACCAGACGGCGACTGGGCGTCAACCAAGGGAGTGATTGCTTCCCAATGGGTGACACGCGCTGCCGAGATCCAGAGTCCGTCGGTACCGTGTTCCCCACGCAGGAAGCGCCTGCAGCGGCTCTCGGCGAGCCGGAGGAGGTCACTGATCGTGACGGCGCGTGAACCCCGATCGGGTCCGAGCGACCCCGGTTCCGCGCTGACTCCCGCGTCCGGACCAGCCCAGGCCGTCCCACCGGCACACCCGGTGAGCACCACGTCCGCGGTGTCCACGATGTCCGGAGCGCTGCGACCGGTCCGCCTGGCGCGGCGCCGGATCGGCGCCCGGAGCGCGAACGGGAGCGCCAAGGTGACCGAGGTCACCGGGGCGGGGACCCGTTTCGACGCCCGCCGCCTCGACCCTCGCCGCTGGAGCCTCTGGCAGGCGCCGCGGCGCGTGGTGATCGCGGTCCTCCTGGTCGAGGTGCTCGCGGTGGCGCTGTCGCTGGCGGTCGCACGCCTCGAGCCGATCGGACCCGCCGACTGCCGCACGCTCGGGCTGCTGTCGCTCGGGCTGGCCGTCCACGTCGAGATCGCGCGCGGCATCGAGCGGCGCCGCGAGGTCGCCGCCGACGGCCAGCCCTACATCGAGCTGAAATCGGTCTGGAGCTTCGCGGGGCTCTTCCTGCTCCCGCTCGGCCTGGCCCTCGTGCTCGTCGTCGTCACGTTCGCCTACTGGTGGCTCCGGGTCACCCAACGCCCCGTGCCGCACCGCTGGACGTACTCCGCGGCGACCGTGCTCATCGCGTCGGTGGCGGCCTGGGCGGTGCTCGAGCTGGTGCCCGGCGGCCTGCAGATGACGGTGTCCGGACCACTCGGGCTGCTCGTGCTCGTCGCCGCCGGCCTGGCCCGCTGGACGGTCAACCACGGCCTCGTCGTCTTCATGATCTGCCTCAGCGTCCCGGGCACGCCGTGGTGGAAGCGCCTCGGCTCCCCCACCGACACGCTGATCGGGCTCGGGGCGCTCGCCCTGGGCGCCGCCCTGGCCGTCGTCGCGATGGCCACGCCCTGGCTCCTGCCGGTGCTGCTCGTGCCGGTGATGGGCATGCACCGGGGCTTCCTGCTCCAGCAGTTCGCCCGCGCGGCCAAGACCGACCCGAAGACCGGCCTCGTGAACGCGACGGCCTGGCGCGACCAGGCGGACCGCGAGCTCGCCCGCCTGCGCCGCCGGGGCGGGGAGATGGGCGTGATCATGGTCGACCTCGACGCGTTCAAGGCCATCAACGACCGTCACGGCCACCTCGTCGGCGACGCCGTGCTGCGCGCGGTCGCGGACACCCTGCGTGCGGAGGTCCGTCCCTACGACGTCGTCGGGCGGTTCGGCGGCGAGGAGTTCGTCGTGCTGCTCGCCGAGGCCGACCCCGAGCAGGTCGGGCGCACGGCCGAGCGGCTGCGGCGCAGCATCAGCGAGTGCGAGGTGGCGATCTCGGCGACCCTGGGCGGCGGCACTGTCACGGGCCTGACCGCGTCGATCGGCACCGCGTCGTACCCGCGGACGTCGCACGACCTCGACGGGCTCATGGTGCACGCCGACGCGGCGCTCTACGCCGCCAAGCACGGGGGCCGCAACCGCGTGGAGTGCGCGCCCCCGCGCCCGTAGGCGCTAGCGGAAGGCGGCGATGCCCGTCACCGCCTGGCCGATCGACAGGGCGTGCATCTCCTCGGTGCCCTCGTAGGTCAGCACGGTCTCGAGGTTCGTCATGTGCCGGAACACCGGGTACTCGAGCGTGATGCCGTTGCCGCCGAGCACGGTTCGCGCGGAGCGCGCGACGTCCAGCGCGGCGCGGACGTTCGCGAGCTTCCCGAGGCTCACCTGCGACGGGTGCAGCGCCTCGGCGTCCTTGAGCCGCCCGATGCGCGAGGCCACGAGTGCGGCCTGGTTGACCCGCACGACCATGTCGGCGAGCTTGCCCTGGGTCAGCTGGAACCCGGCGATCGGCTGGCCGAACTGCTCGCGGTCGATCGAGTACGCCAGCGCCGACTCGTAGCACGCCCGCGCCGCGCCCACGGCGCCCCAGAGGATGCCGTAGCGGGCCTCGTTGAGGCAGGAGAGCGGGCCCTTGAGGCCCGCGACGTCGGGGAACACGGCGTCGGCGGGCAGCCGGACGCCCTCGAGGACGAGCTCGGCGGTCAGCGACGCGCGCAGCGAGAGCTTGTGCTTGACCTCGTTGGCGGTGAAGCCGGGGGTGTCGGTGGGCACGACGAAGCCGCGGATGCCCTTGCTGCCGGCCTCCGGGTCGGTCTGCGCCCACACGACGGCGACGTCGGCGAGGGTGCCGTTGGTGATCCACATCTTGGAGCCGTCGAGCACCCAGTCCTCGCCGTCGCGCCGCGCGCGGGTGCGCATCGAGCCCGGGTCCGAGCCGGCGTCGGCCTCGGTGAGCCCGAAGCAGCCCAGCGCCTCGCCGGTGGCCATGCGCGGCAGCCACTGCTGCTTGTGCTCCTCGGAGCCCCAGCGGTGCAGCGCGAACATCGCCAGCGACCCCTGCACGGAGACGAACGAGCGCAGCCCGGAGTCGACGGCCTCGAGCTCGCGGCACGCCAGCCCGTAGCTCGTGGCGTTGGTACCGGCGCAGCCGTAGCCCTCGAGGTGCATGCCCAGCAGGCCCAGCGCGCCGAGGCCCTTGGCGATGTCGCGGGGCAGGGTGTTCGACTCGTACCACTCGGCGATGCGCGGGGAGAGCTCCGCGGCCGCGTAGTCGCGCACCGCGTCGCGGATGTCGCGCTCCTCCGCGCTCAGGTCGGCGTCGACCGCGAGGAAGTCGGACGGGTCCGGGAGGGCAGGTCCAGGCATGCCCTTCACGGTAGGGGTTCGGCCGTTGCCTGACCTCCCCAGAAGGCCCCGAACCCCGGGTGCAGCTCCAGGTCCCCGACGTCGGCGACGGGCGTCCAGCGCAGCTCGGTGGCCTCGCCGTCGCACGGCTCGAGGGCCGGGGCGTGATCGGTCTCCAGCCGGGCGTGGACGGTGACGTAGGACCAGCCGCCGTGGTCGTCGACCGTGTCGCCGGTCAGGCGCACGCGGGCGGGGTCGATGCCGGTCTCCTCGACGGCCTCGCGCAACGCCGCCTCGCGGGCGGTCTCGCCACTGTCGCGCGCGCCGCCCGGGATGCCCCAGGTCCCGCCGTGGTGGCTCCACCAGATGCGGTGCGCGAGCAGCACGCTGTCGTCCTCGTCGCCGCCCGCGCCGTGGCGCAGCAGCAGCCCCGCGGCGCCGAAGCGCCCCCAGTGCCGGTGCCCGGCGTCGCAGACCACCCAGCCGTCACCATCGCCCCGCACGAGGTCAACCGTAAGCGGATCCGGCCCGGACGGCACTCGCGGCGGCCGGAACGGGAACATCGCACCCATGAGCCATGTGCCCCCGTTCGGGGCCGAGGAAGAACTGCTGCTCGTCGACCCGGAGACCGGGGCGCCACGCGGCCTCGCCGGCGCGGTCCGGGACGAGGCGTCCGGCGAGCTGGACGGCGAGATGCGCACGGAGCAGGTCGAGACGGCCACCGCCCCGCACGCCGACGCCGCCGCCCTCGCCGACGACCTGCGGCGCCGCCGACGCGAGGCCCGCGAGGCCGCCCACGCGGCCGGCGTGGACGTCGTGGCCCTGGCCACCTCGCCCGTCGCACCAGACCAGGAGGCCGAGCCGTCCTCGATCCCCGAGGGGCGCTACGGGCGCATCGCCGAGCGCTTCGAGGCCATCGCCACCGCCCAGCTCACGAGCGGGCAGCACGTGCACGTCGAGGTCGGCTCGCCGGAGGAGGGCGTCGGCGTGCTGGACCGCATCGGGCCATGGCTGCCGGTGATGCGGGCGCTGGCCGCCAACTCGCCGTGCTGGCGCGGCCGCGACACGAGCTACGGCAGCTACCGCACGATCGTCTGGTCCCGCTGGCCCTCGGCCGGCCCGACGCGGGTGTTCGGCTCGCTCGCGGCGTACGACGAGGTGGTCGCGGCGATGCTGGCGACGGACACCCTGCTCGACGAGGCGATGGTCTACTTCGACGCGCGCCTGTCCCGCGAGCTCGGGACGGTCGAGGTGCGGGTCACCGACGTGGCGCTCGAGGTCGACGACGCGGTGCTCGTGGCCGTGCTCGCCCGGGCGCTGGTCACCACGGCGGCGCGGGACTGGCGCGACGGCGTCCCCGCGCGCGACGAACCCGTGGAGGCCCTGCGCCTCGCGCACTGGCGTGCGGCGCGCTGGGGGCTCTCCGACGAGCTCGTGGACCCACGCACCGGCAAGACCGCGCCGGCCGACGAGGTGCTCGGTGCCCTGCAGGACCACGTGGCGGGCGCGCTGAACGACGCCGGCGACGCCGAGCTCGCCGCCGCGGGCTGCGCGTGCCTGCTGTCGTCGGGCACGGGGGCGGTGCGCCAGCGCGCCGCGATCGAGGCCGCCGGCGGGGACCTCGCGGCGGCGGTCCGGACGGCCCGGGAGCGCTTCCTCCCCTCGTGAGCGATCTTTGGCGCTATAGCCCCAAAGATCACGCACGTGCGGCCGCGGCGATCCCCCGAGCCGTGGCGCCGAAGACCACGGGCGCGGTGGCGCGCAGGGCGCGGCCGTAGACCACGCCCGCCAGGCCGAAGGCGGCGAAGCGCACCGCCAGGCGCAGGTGCGACCCGTGGCCCGAGACGTCCGGGTCGACGTGCAGGTCCAGGCGCAGCTCCCCGGGCTGGCGCAGCTCGGAGCGCAGGCGCAGGTGCGCGCCGGGCTCCACGGCCTCCACCCGCCAGGCGTCGACGACGTCGCCCACGCGCAGGGCCCGCGCGGGGCGCCCGCGATAGGCCCCGACGCCCCCGAGCAGCTGGTCCGCCCAGCCCCGCACCGTCCAGGTGCCCGGCGGGGCGTACCAGCCGGCGTCCCCGCCGAGCCCGTCGACGACCGCCCACAGCGCCGCGGCGTCGGCCGCGCTGGGCTCGACCGTGCTCCAGTCGTAGACCGCGCCGCCGGACCCCTGGGGATCGGTCGGGCCGGCCAGGGCCGGATCGCCACCGTCGGGCGCGCTGGACGCACGCGGACGCCCCAGCGCCGCCCGGACCGCGTCGTCGAAGGTCGTCCAGCCGTCGGGCGGCGGGCCGATCACGTCGAGCACGTCGTCCTCGGGGCACACCAGTTCGTGGGCCAGCGACTCGATCAGCGGCGTCACGAGGTGCCGCGACAGCGGCGTCAGCGCCTCGACGACCCACCCGGCGAGCGCCGGCCCGCCCGGTGGCACGGGCACCGGCAGCGGCACCGCGGCGCTCTGCGGCAGCCCGGCCACGCGCAGGTAGCGCCGGATCAGCTCGAGGTAGGTCAGGACGTCGGGCCCGCCGACGGCGAAGCGGCGGTCGACGTCGGCGGGCAGGTCGAGGGCGCCGACGAGCAGGTGCAGGACGTCGGCGACGGCGATCGGCTGGGTGCGGTGCGCCAGCCACGGCACCGCGGGCAGGACGGGCACGCGCTCGGCGAGGTAGCGGATGAGCTCGAAGCTCGCCGAGCCCGACCCGATGACGATCGACGCCTCGAGCGCCGCGGTCGGGATTGGGCCGGCGAGGAAGAGGTCGGCGACCTCGGCCCGCGACGCCAGGTGTCGCGACGCCGGCTCCCCCGCCGGCCGCAGCCCGCCGAGGTAGACGATCCGCCGCACGCCGGCGGCCGCGGCCGCGTCGCTGACCGTGTGGGCCGCCGCCCGGTCGCTCGCCGGGAAGTCGGGCCGGTCGAGGGCGTGGGCGAGGTGCACGACCGCGTCCGCGCCGGCCACGAGCGCCGCGACGGCCGCGGGGTCCTCGAGGTCGCCGGGGACGACGTCGACGCGGTGGGCCCAGCCGGTGGTGGCGAGCTTGTGGGGGCTGCGCACCAGGACCGCGGCGTCGTGGCCCTCGGCCAGCAGCCGCGAGACCAGGCGCACCCCGATGTACCCGGTGCCCCCGACGACCGCACAGCGCATCGCGTCATCCTGGCGATCACCGACGTCCGGCGGCACCCCCGCCGCGGTGCCGGGATCAGCTGACGGTCGGTTTGCCCGGCCGGTCGGCGGCGCGCTGGTCGACGAACAGGCCGCCGCCGCGCCGGGCCACGAGCACCAGCTGCCACACGGCGAAGGCGATGAGGATGCCGCCGATGATGCCCCAGCCGAGCACGAGGCCGACGATCCCGCCGGTGAGCACGGCCCAGATCACGAGATCCCGCGCCGTGCGTCGGATCGTCTTCACGTCGCCGGCCTCCCCTCGGTCGCGTCCGCCCACGGCCGGGGACGACCCCGGTCGAGCGTCGCTCGATGGTGGCACGCGATGCCGTCAGTGTGGCCGTTCGGCGCCGTCGATCGCAGGTCCGGCAGGTGTCCCCACCCGTCCGTCGCAACATCGTCCCCGAGCGTGACCGAGATCCGTGACCGACGCCACACGCATTCATCGGAGTGGTGTGGAGCAAATGCGTTTGCCGAACGCGTTGTGAGGCAAGACCATGGTGTTCGGCTGTCGCGGGGTCCTCGCGCGTCCGGGGACCGCGCCGTGATCGACGCATCACGGCGTGCGGGGAACCGACGCGCTGGCCACGACGTCATACCGAGTACAGCAGGTGCTCCGGACCCCGGGGCGCGGGCCCACACCGGGCCGCTCCGAGGACCGTCACGCAGGAACCCCGGATTCTTCGATCGACCTCCGGCGCACGACCACGTGCCGCAGGGGCCGTCGTGGGACGCGTTCGCGCGCGCCCCGCGTCGGGCCCGGCGGCACCTGCCCCGCCCCGCTCGCTCCGCGGGAGGGCAGTCACACCCCGACACCGACGAGCGAGATGGGATGAGCAGGACCATGGATTGGGAGCTCGCGGCTTGCCGCGACCACGACCCCGAACTCTTCTTCCCCGTGACGTCCCACGGGCCGGGCTCGGCGCAGATCGCCCGGGCCAAGGCCGTGTGCGGCAGCTGCCCGATCCAGCGCGGCTGCCTGCAGTGGGCGATCGACACCGGCCAGGAGGCCGGCGTCTGGGGCGGCACCAGCGAGGACGACCGCCGCGCGATGCGGCGCTCCTCGCGGATCGACACCGCCGCCTGAGTCACGGACACACCACACACACGACGGGCCCGCCCCCCAGGAGGGGACGGGCCCGTCGTCGTGTGCGGGGTGGGTCAGCCGCGGCCGGTGACCTTGCGGGCCGCGAACTGCAGCACCTGGCCACCGGTCGAGATGACCGCGCCGGCCACACTGAAGCCGGTTTTCACCGCGATCGCTGTGGCGTTGCCGACGATGCGCACCGGGTTGTAGCCCGGCGCGGAGTCGCGCACCTGCTCCGCGGCGTGGCGCACCTGGCGGTCGACCTGCTGTGCCGCGGCCTCCGCGGACCGGCCGACGCGCTTCGCGCCCTCGTCGCCGGCCTGGTCGAGCTCGGAGGCGATGCCCGACGACACGGTGGCCGCGCGGTCGCCGGCGCCGGCGACCTTGCCGCCGGCCTCGTCGGCACGCGTCGCGGCCTCGGACCCGGCGTGCTGGGCCACGCGCGTCGCGTCCTTGGCGATGCGCTCGCCGGCGCGCGACGTGGTGGTGGCGACCTGCTCGCCGCTGGTCTGCGCGATGGTGGAGGCGTCCTTCGCGGCCGCCTGCACCGACTTCTCGCCCGACGCGGCCTCGGCGGCCTGGTCGGCGACGCCGGACGCGCCGGCCTGGGCCTGCGCGGCGGCCTTCTTGCCCGAGGTCTGGGCGCGCTCGGCGTCCTTCTGCGCGGTGGCCTTGGCGTCCGCGGCGACCTTCTTCGCGCTGGTCGACGCCTTGTCCGACGCCGACTCGCCCTTGGCCCGCGCACCCTCGGCGTTCGCCTTGGCGGTGGCCTTCGCGGCCTCGGCCGGGGGGCTGTCCGTGCTGCCGTTGACGGTGTGCGTCTCGCGCACCTTGCCGTCGGTGCCGTGGACGACGACCTTGCCGCCGCCGTCCTTCGTCACGATCTCGGTCGCCCGCTCGACGGCCTCGGCCTGCGTGGCCGCCTTGGCGCTGGCGCGCTGGGCGCCCTTCTTCTGCACCTGCCAGCCGTCCTCGGTGGGAACGACGTACCGGTCGGCCATGCGGTCTCAACTCCTGTTCGACGAGGTCTTCACCAATTCTGGTGCCCGGCCCGCGACCAGCACAAACGCCCCGGTGACCGAGCGCGCACCACCGTTCGGACCTACGTGTTGAGCATGGCGGCCGCACGGTCCTGCAGCTCGGTGTACCGCCGGGTGGCCGCGTCGCGGACCTCCTCGAGGCGCGCCAGCCAGTCGGCCTGCGGCGAGCCCTCGGGCACGACGACCGGGCCGTAGCGGCGCACGAGCTCCGGGCCGACCACCGACGCGGCCGTGGCCACCGTGGCCGAGCCCGCCGCCTGCGCCCAGGCCACCGGCCCGAGCGGCACGCAGCCGAAGAAGTGGCTGATCCCGGGCGTCTGGACGACCGCGAACAGCGCCCCCGCGGACACGACGCTCGCGCCGACGACCAGCGGGCTGCGGGCACCGCCCGCGACGACGGTCTGGCCGAGCTGGGTGCCGACGAGCGCGGTGAGCGCCACGGTGCGCGCCCGCGCCGGGCTGCCGTACGGCGTGGCCTGCGCCTGGATCCACGCGAGGGTCGCCCCGCCCGCGGTGGCCATCGCGCGCAGCCCGATCTCGCGGTTGAGGGCCTCCCCCAGCGACGCCTCGGGGCCCTCGGCGAGCAGCGCGGCCGCCGACCCCGGCTCCGGGGCGCGCACGGCCAGCGCGAGCGACGGCACGAGGTCGGTGAGCAGGTTGACCAGCAGCAGCTGCCGGGCGTTGAGCGGCGAGGTGCCCGTGGTGGTCGCCCCGAGCACGGTGAACGCGATCTCGCCGATGTTGCCGCCGACCAGTACGCCCAGCGCCTCGCGCACCGACGCCCACATCGCCCGGCCCTCGACCAGCGCCGCGAGGATCGTCTCCAGGCGGTCGTCGGTGATGACGAGGTCGGCGGCGGCCCGCGCGGCCGGCGTGCCGCGGCGGCCCAGCGCGATGCCGACGTCGGCGAGCCGGATGGCGGGCGCGTCGTTGGCGCCGTCGCCGGTCATGGCCACCGTGCGCCCGAGGCGTTGGAAGGCCTGGACGATCCGCACCTTGTGCGACGGGGTGCCGCGCGCGACGACCCGCACGGTCGGCAGGAGCTCGTCGAGCGCGTCGTCGTCGAGCGCGTCGAGCTCGGCGCCGGTGACGACGATGCCGCCGTTGAGGACGTCGAGCTCCTCGGCGACCGCCTCGGCGGTGCTCGGGTGGTCACCGGTGATCATGACGACCTGGACGCCCGCGTCGCGCAGGTCGCGCACCGAGGCCTCGGCGCCGGCGCGGACCGGGTCGGTGAACCCGACGAAGCCGGTGAAGTCGAGGTCGGCGACGTCGGCGTCGTCGAGCTCGGCGTCGTCGTCGCGCTCGCGGGTCGCGTGCTCCGCGGCCGGGACCACCCGCTCGGCCACCGCGAGCACGCGCATGCCCTGGCCGGCGAGCAGCTCGGTGTGGTCGACGAGGGCCTGCCGGGCCTCGTCGTCGAGCGGCGTGCCCGCCCAGCTCGTGGCGCGGGCGATGACGACCTCGGGCGCGCCCTTGACCGAGACGAGGCGGAACGGGCCCTCGCCCTCGGCGCCGTCTTCCCCGTCCGAGGTCGAGCTCCGCTTCGCTGCGTCTCCCGCCTCGTCCACCTCGCCCAGCGTCGCGTGGTAGCCGCGCGACGGGTCGAAGTCGAGCGACGCGACCGGCCACCAGCCGGGGCGCTTGTGCGCGGGGTCGACGTCGAACTGCTGGCCCCCGTAGACGACCGCGCGGTCGGTGAGGTGCGCGAGGCGCTCCCCCGGCGCGGGGCGCGGCGTGGCGCGCAGGGCGGCCGCGAGGACGCGGCGCTGGCGCTTGCGCAGCCGGTCGGTGGGCCGGAGCTTGACGCCGTCGGAGATCGCCGAGAGCGCGAGCTTGCCCTCGGTGAGCGTGCCGGTCTTGTCGAAGCACAGGACGTCGGTGCGCCCGATGGCCTCGATGGTGCGCGGGTTGCGCACGAGCGCGCCCTCGGCCGACAGACGCCGGGCGGAGGCGAGCTGCGCGGCCGAGACCACGAATGGCAGGCCCTCGGGGACGCTGGCCACGGCCAGGCCCACGCCCGAGTGCAGGTTCTGCTGGAACGGCAGCCCCCGCACCGCGCCCGCGGCCACCACGGCGGCCGCCGAGCCCAGGGCCAGCGGCGTCGTCACGCGGGTGAGCCCGGCGAGGCGCTCGTCGACGCCCGCGACGGGCGCGCTGGCCTTCGCCGCGGCGGTGGAGCGGCCGACCTCGGTGCTCGAGCCGGTGGCGACGACGACGGCGCGCCCGCGGCCGGTGGCCACGGTGGAGCCCTCGTAGAGCATCGAGCGGCGGTCGGCGACCGTGCGCGCGATGACCGGGACGGGCGTCTTGACCACGGGCAGCGACTCGCCGGTCAGCGACGACTCGTCCACCTCGAGGGCGTCCGAGGTCAGCACGCGGCAGTCGGCGGGCACGACGTCGTCGGGGCCGAGGTCGATGACGTCGCCGACGACGACCTCGTCGGCGCCCACGCCGCGGGGCGAGCCGTCGCGCAGGACCCGCGCGCGGATCGACGAGCGCTCGAGCAGGCCGGCCACGGCGCGGTCGGTGACGACCTGCTGGACGCCGCCGATCAGCGCCGAGAACGCCGTGACGCCGACGACGATCGCCGCGTCGACGACCGCCCCGATGGCCGCGGACAGCACGGCGCCACCGGCGAGCACCGGGGTCAGCGGGTTGTTGAGCTCGTCGAGGAACGCGCGGCCGAGGCTCGTCTGCGTCTCGGCCGCCGCGGGGTCGTCGCGGTGGCGGCGCTGGGCCTCGGCCGAGGTCAGGCCCTGCTCGGTGACGTCGAGGCGCGCGAGCACGGTGGAGGTCGGCATGACGTGCCACGGCGTGCGGCTCACACCCGGGACGACGACGCGGCGCCCCAGCTCCGAGGCCGACCACGCGCCGTTGCCCAGCGAGACCGCGGCGGCGCCGTTGACGGCGAGCCCGGCCAGGCCCGGGGCGCGCGGGGTGGTGCCCGCGGTGGCCATGATCGCGCCCAGCGCGGAGCCCGCGCGGGCCAGGTTCACCGAGCGGCCCGACACGGCGCGGGCCACCTTGACGCCCTCGATGAGCAGCGCGGCGGTGCCCAGGTCGTCGCCGACCAGCACGTGCGCGCCCCACGGCACGACGCCGTCGGGGCGGGAGACGCCGACGCCGACGTCGGCGGCGGCCAGCGCGCGCCGGTCGCGGGAGACGACGAGGACGCCCGCGCCGCCGGCCTGCAGGGCGCGGACCGAGTCGCGCAGGGCGTCGCCGCCGGGCACCGCGTGGTCGGCGATCCCGACACCGTCGCCCTCCGCCGTGCCGAACACCAGGGCCACGCCGGCCCGGCGCGCGGCCGCGGCGAGCGCCTCGGCGGCCGAGGCCGGCTCGGGCAGCACGCCGACCACCGCGGCCAGCCGGTCGTCGCGGCGCAGGCCGAGCACGAGCGAGGCGCCGTCGGCGGTGAGCGCGTCGGCGGCCTCGACCGCGCGGCGGTCGTCGCCGCCGGGGACGTCCTCGAGCACCGCGAGCAGCCAGTGTTCGGCGTCCTCGACGACGCGGTGCGGGGCGGTGGGCTCGGCCGGGTCGAACAGCTCGTGGACCCGCGGGACGAGCTCGTCGAGCGGGTCGGCAGCGACACCCGAGCCGTCGGGGCCGGGCAGGGCGAGCAGGTCGCCGAGCATGAGGGCGCCGGTGGTCAGGGCGTCCGCGTCGAGCAGGACGGTGTCGACGCGGTCCATGCAGCGCAGCGCGGACGGCTCGACGACGACGGCGCCGCGGCGCGCGAGCACCCGGCCGAACGTCGTGGCGAAGCCCTCGCGTCCGAGGCGGCCGGCCTTGGGCAGGGTCGAGAGCGCGACGCCCGAGGCCTTGCGCAGGTCGCCGCCCGTGGCCGCCGCGGTGACGGCGAACCCGGCGGCGGCGGCCTGGCCGACGATCTCGCCGTGACGCTCGACCGGACCGGCGGGCAGCGGCACCGGGCGGGGCTGCGCGAGCTCGTCGTCGGCGGGCGCGGCGGCGTGGTCGGCGGTCTCGAGCAGGCGCGGCTCGACCTCCTGCCAGGTGCCGAGGCGGGCGCGGGCCTCCGCGACCTGCAGGGCGCGGTAGGCGGTGTCGACGAGCAGGCCGGTGGTGCCCTGCCCCAGGGCCTGCGCGGCGGCGTTGGTCAGGGCCAGCAGCACGTTGGCGCGGTCCTGGCCGAGCGCGCGCTCGACTGCCTCGCGCAGCCGCGGCTGGTGGTCGACGAACGTGGCGGCCGAGGAGAACTCGCCGGGCAGCGGGGTGCGCCGCAGGATGCGCCCGAGCGCCGCGATCCCGAGCGCGGCCAGGTCGGCCGAGAGCGCGATGAACGCCTGCTGGGCCGCGCCCGCCGACGCGGAGCCCGGGTCGGGGGTGTCGGTGACCGCGGAGCCCTCGCGCTCCTCGAGGATCTCGACGAGGTCCACCAGGTCGTCGACGACCTCGGGGCCGGGCAGGCCGGTCGCGGCCTCCAGGCCGACCACCACGGCGCCGAGCGTGGCGTTGACCGCGGCCCACGCGACGTCCGGGTGCGCGGCGATCGCCTTTTCGATCGCGCGCGCCAGCTCCTCCCCCGCCTCCTGGGCCACGGCGGGCACGCCGATCTGCACGCGTCCCGCGCCACGCCACACCCGGCGGCCGCGGTGACGGAACGGGTCGACGCGGTCGAGCACACCGGCGGCGATCCCGAGCGGGTCCACCACGCGCGCCAGCAGGCTGCGCGGCGGGCGGGGTACGGGCGGGGAGGCCATGGGGGGAGCTGGTGTCCTCTCGTGGGACGGGGCCGCGGGGTGCCCGTTGCGCAGCGGTGCGACGCCTCGGGCCGGCCGGCGTCGCCGACCGCGCGCGGTCGGCGCAGCGGCGGACACCGGCGAGCGACAGCTTACGGGCGACCCAGCGCCGGACGCGGCAGTGATCGCGACCCGGACGTGGCGGTCGGGTGAACGTCACTCCGTCCGGGTGGCGCCGAGGCCACGGGCGGGTCACCCGCCCGGGTGCCGGACCCGCCCGACCCGCTCCCGGACCCACCGCCGGGTCCGCCCGGCCCGGTCGCGCGGATGGCCAGGGCCTGGAGCACGCGGCCGGCCGGACGCCAGGACGCGACGCCGAGGGCGGCGCGGCGCACGGCGGCGACGAGGCGGTTGCCCGGCAGGAAGAAGTGGCGCGAGCGGCGCGCGGCGCTGCCCGCCGCGAGGGCCGCCGGGCGGTGCGCCTCCTCCCACGCCGCGAGGCCCGCCTCGGGGTCGTCGGGGTGCGCGGCCAGGTGGGTGCCGAGGGTCTCGCCGCCGACGAGCGCCAGCGCCGAGCCCTGCCCGGAGTAGAGCGTCGGGCACCACGCCGCGTCGCCCACCAGCACGACCCGCCCGCGTCGCCACGACCCGAGCCGGATCTGCGCGACGGTGTCGACGTGCGTCGCGCCCGCCTCCGCGACCCCGTCGAGGATCTCGGGCATGAGGCCGGCGAAGTCGCCGTAGACGTGGCGCAGCGTGCCGACCGGGTCGGACGCGGCGTGGGCCGCCGCGCGGGCGCTGTCGGTGCCGAGGCCGAGGAGTGCGGCGCGGAAGGTGAAGAAGACGACCGGGTCGTGGCCGGCGACGGCCATGAGGTGCGCGGTGCGCCCGACCTCGGCGGGCACGACGTAGTCGCCCTCGCGCAGCGCGCCCGGCAGCCGCGGCAGGACCGCGGAGATCACCACCTGGTCGAACTCGTGCCGGAACATCTCCTCGGGCCCGAACACCATGTCGCGCACGGCCGAGCGCACGCCGTCGGCGCCCACGACGAGGTCGTAGCGCTCGCGGACCGCGCCGTCGGGGCCGTCGAGCACGACCTCGGCGCCGTGGCGGCGCAGGTCGACCCGGCGCGGCGCGGTGCCGAAGCGCACGGCGACCTCCGCGGGCCGGGCGGTCCAGAGCGCGGCCTCGAGGTCGCCGCGCACCAGGGCCAGCGCGCGCGGGTCGTCGGCGAGCGAGGCGTCGACCCGGGACACGGTGCGCCCGCGCCCGTCGACCCCCGTGATGACGCCGTCGGCCGGCAGGCGCGTCTGCAGGGTGTGCGAGACGCCCAGGCGGTCGGCGGCGGCGAGACCCTCGGGGGCGAGGCGGACGAAGTAGCCGCCGGTGCGCCGCGCAGGTGCCCGCTCGCAGAGCACGACGGCCCAGCCGGCCCGGTGCAGCGAGGCCGCGGCGGCGAGCCCGGCGACCCCCGCTCCCACCACGAGCGCGCGGGGAGTCCGGTGCCGCGCGGTGGGGTCCACGTCACCCAGGGTAGGGGCCGGTGCGCCGGATGTCCGTTCGATCACGGGTGTCCTGGACCTCACGATGCACGACGGCCCCGCCACCCGGGAGGGGTGGCGGGGCCGTCGGCACCGGGGGGCGGGGTCAGACCCGCGAGGGCTCCCAGCGGCGGTAGTGGGCGCACTCGCACTGCGCGCAGTGGTCGCCGGCGTAGTAGTGCTCGTGCGACTCGCGGGCGTGGCGACAGGTGCAGAGGTCCACGAGCGGGACCCGCGCCAGCGACGGCGGGATCGGGGCGCGGAGGACGGGTCGGTGGGAACGGCGGTGGTCGATGAGCTTCATGTCGAGGGAGTCCGTTGAGGTGGAGGGGTCGGGAAGGGCGGTCGGAGGGCCGTCGTGGGCACCCCGGGTCCGCGTGCGTGGTGGACGCGCGCGGACGGCCCGTGGAGAGCGATGGGCTCGCCCCGGGCCGCGGCGAGCTCGCGCCGTGCCCGCGACAGGTCGCGGCGGGCGTGGTCGAGCTCGTCGTGGGCCTGGTCGCGCTCGCGCGTGACCAGGGCCACCTCGTCCTGCAGGGACACGACCATCGCGGCCGCGGTGAGGGTCAGACCCTCGTCGAACAGCTCGCGGATCCGGGCGGCGAGGGCCAGCTGCCGGCGCGACCAGCGCCGGTGTCCGCCCGAGGAACGTTCCGGGCGGAGGATGCGACCCGCGTCGAGACTCCGGAGGAACGCCGGTCGCACCCCGAGGAACTCCGCCGCCCGACCGGTGGTCAGTGCGGGGGTGTCCTCGTCGTCGAGGCTCTCGGCGCCCACGGCTTCCGTCGCGTCCTTGCGTCGTGCTCTGCGTCGTAACTCTGCGGTGCGTCCCGATCCCGCCCGTGAGCAGGAGGAACGGGTCAAATTTCTACTCGCCACTGCAACTTCTGTCAACGCTGTGGCGCGCCCACGAGAGGGCGGAGGACGGATGTCACCCGGACGGGGTGGCGGCCCGGCGTCGGGCGGGCGAGCGAGTGCCGTCCTTCACCCGAATTCGTGGATCCGGTATGTCGTTGTGCCCCGATCCGGGTACCAGGAGTGAGAAGATGACGTTGCCGGTGCGGAGGGAGGCAGCTCATGGGGGGGAGCCGCTCGTCCGCGCCCGGGCCTCTGCCCGAGCGGCTGGGTCAGCGCTTCGCGCTCGGTGAGCTGATCGGCCGGGGCACGTGCTCCGAGGTCTACCGCGCGCACGACCTGCTGCTCGACCGCGACGCCGCGGTGAAGATCTTCCCCGTTGCCGACGACCCGCGCATCGAGCGCGAGGTCGCGCTGATGGCCTCGCTCGACCACCCGAGCCTCGTGCCGGTGTTCGACGTGGGCTGGGACGCGGGCCGCGCGTTCGTCGTCATGTCGCTGCTCGAGGGCGGCAACCTGGTCGACCAGCTCGCCGACGGGCCGCTGGCGGTCGGCGAGACGCTGCTGGCCGTGGCCTCGGTGGCCGACGGGCTCGCCCACGTCCACCGCGCCGGCGTGCTGCACCGCGACGTCACCCCGCGCAACGTCCTCTTCGACGCCGACGGGCGTGCCCACCTCTCGGACTTCGGCGTGGCCCTGGTGGCCGACGCGCCGCGCATCACCGACACCGGCATCGTCGTCGGCTCCGCGCCCTACCTCGCGCCCGAGCAGGTCCGGGGCGGCGTCGTCGGCCCGCCCGCCGACGTCTACGCGCTCGGCCTGGTGATGATCGAGGCGCTCACCGCGCGCCCCGCCTACGACGGCTCGCCGCTGGCCGCGGCCCGCGCGCGCCTCGAGCAGCGGCCCGGCATCCCCGAGGGGCTCGACGCCGAGGTCGTCGCCCTGCTCGAGGCCATGACCGCGGACGACCCGGCCGACCGCCCCGCCGCCGACCGCGTGTGCGTGGGCCTGCGCCGCGCCGCGCTCGCCGCCGAGACCGTGACGCCCCTCGCGGCCGTCGCCCCGGTGGCGGGCACGGGCCTGGCGTGCGCCGTGCCCGACGCGACCACCGACACGCTCACCGGGGTGGGCATCGCCGGGGCGGCCCCCGCCGCGGCCGGCACCGTCACCGCCGCCCCGGTCGGCCTCCCCTCGCCCGACGCCCCCGACGCTCCCGCGGCCGCGGAGGTGCCCGACGAGACCCCGCGGCGCCGGCGCCCGGTCGTCGCCGAGGCCGGCGGGCTGGCCGTGGTCGCCTCGATCGCCGCGGCGGTCCTGCTCGCCGGCGGTGTCGTGGTCGCCTCGGCGTGGACGGTCGACAGCGTGTCGGCCACCGCCCCGCCGTCGGCCACGGTCGCGCCGCCGTCCGCCGAGGTCGCGATCGACCCGGGTGCCGGCGCGATGGTCGGTCCCGGCACCGGCTCCTCGGGCGGCACCGCCGACCGGGAGGACTCCCGCCGCGAGGCCCGGGCGGTCACGTCCCGCTCCCCGCGCAGCGAGGGCGGGGGCTCCGGCCGCCGCGCCGCCGCCACCGCGCCGAGCACGGACGGCGGGTCGGAGACGTCGTCGCGCGCCCCGTCGTCGACCCCGCCGGCGTCCACCCCGCCGTCGTCCACGGCGCCCACGTCGACGCCGCCCACCGGATCCACCACGCCCACCAGCGACGCCCAGCCCCTCCTGCCGGGCCTGTCCGACCTGCCGCTGCCCTCGGTGCACCTGCCGCTGCCGACCGTCCCGCAGACCGACGAGCCCACCGGCACCAGCACGCCGTCCACCGGCGGGTCGTCGTCGACCACCCCGCACGAGACCGGCACGTCGAGCCCCACCACCACGACGGACGCCGACGACGCGAGCACCGAGCCCCGCGCCACCCCGCTGCTCGAGGCCCTCGGCGGCTGACGCCGGACCCTGCCGGAGCCCGGCACCGTGGTCGGGGCATGCTGCACCCGTGGCGGGATTCCGGGACCTCGTGGGACGAGCGCTGCAGGCCGGGCTCGACCTGCTCGACAAGCAGGCCGACGGCCGGTCGGGACGCCGCGGGGGCGACGGCGCGGCGGCGCCGCCGGGCGGGGTCCGCACCGCGCCGGCGCGCGACCGGGCGCGCAGCATCAGCTACCAGCCGCACCTCGACGGCGCCGCCGACCCCGGCGAGGTCGTGTGGACCTGGGTGCCCTACGAGGAGGACCCCCGGCAGGGCAAGGACCGCCCGGTGCTCGTCGTGGCGCGCGGCGAGGGCGACCTGCTCGGGCTCATGCTCTCCAGCCAGGGGCACCGGCGCGACGACGCGCACTGGCTGTCGGTCGGGTCGGGCGACTGGGACCGGGAGGGCCGCGAGTCGTTCGTCCGCCTCGACCGCGTGCTGGAGATCCCCGAGCACGGCATCCGCCGCGAGGGCGCGGTCATGCCCGCCGACCGGTTCGGGCACGTCGCCGACGCGCTGCGCAGCGGCTACGGCTGGCGCTGACCCCACACGACGTGTCGAGCGACTAGATTCGGGGGCACCGACCCGGCCCGGCCGGGACCACCGGTGGAGGGGGGCGCCCGTGCTCGCACCCCCGCGCGCCGCGTCCGGGACGCGGCGATGAGTCGCCCTCCGCCCGTCCCCGGGCCCGACGTCCTGCTCCGCGCGGTCGAGGCCGCCGGCCGCGACGCCGCGGCCTCCCTGCTCGCGCTCGAGGAGCACGCGGGCCTGCGGATCCTGCGGACCTCGCCGCTGACCGGGGCGTCCGCACGCCGCCGCGACGAGGTGGTCGCCACCGTCGCGGCCATGCACGCCGACCTCGCCCGCCACCGCGACGTCGTCGCCCGCGCGCGGGCCGCCCGCGGCACCCACGCCCGTCCGAGCACCGCCGAGACCGCCGCGGTGCTCGCGCTGCTGCGCGGCCCGTCCGTGCTGGTCGAGGAGGCGGTGCCGGCGCCGCGCCGCGGGCATCCCGACGGTCCGGTCGTGGCGCGCCGCCTCACGCCCGCGACGCTGCTCGCCCGCGTGCGCGCCGCGTACGCCGCCGTGTGGACCGACGCGGCGCGGGCGGCCGCGGTGTGGGACGCGGTGGCCGCCGCGCTCGACCCGCTCGACGCCGCGCTCGACGAGGTCCGCGACGCCCTCGCCGCGCTCACCGTCCCTGCGGGCGACGCCGGGCCGGCCCTGCGCCGCGCGGCCGTCGAGGACGTGCGCGAGGACGTGACCGCCGCGCGCCGCGCGGTTCTCGCCGACCCCCTGGTCCACGACCCCCGGCGCCCCGTCGACCCGGCGGTGCTCACCGCGCTCGCCGAGCGGGTCCGCGCGCTGCGCGACGACGCCGACGGCGCGGTGCACGCCCGCGACGACCGTCCCGCGCGCCGCCGGCGCCTCGCCGAGGCCCTCGACGCGCTCGAGGCCGAGGAGGCCGCCGCGCACGAGGTCGCGGCGCGCGTCACCCGCGAGATCGCCGGCGAGCACCACGGCGCTCCCCCGGCGCGCGCCGACGCCCTGCGGGCGCTGCCCGACGGCATCGAGGCCGAGCTGGACATCGTCGAGGCCGAGGTCGCCGCGGCGGCGCACACCGCGCGCCGCGCCCGCGCCGAGCGCGCGGGCCTGCTCGAGCGCCGCGACGAGCTCGCCGGGCGGCTGACCGCGCTCGGCGCGAAGGCCACGGCCACCGGCCGCGCCGCCGACCCCGTGGTCGCGGCCCGACGCCGGGAGGCACGCGACCGGCTCGCGGCGGTGCCCTGCGACCTCGCGGCGGCCACCGTGGCGGTGCGCGCCTACCAGCGCGCGCTGGACGTTCCCGGCGACGAGGTCGGCGCCGGAGCCCGCCCGTCGGACGGAACGGATCCCGGCCACCGACGCGTCGATCGTGCCCAGCCGGGCCCGAGGGTGTAGGGAGTCCCCCGTGCCGATCGAGCCCGTGTCCGCGTCGCCGTCCCCGTCTGTGACTCCGGGGGCCTGCAGCGCCTGCGGGGAGCCCACCACCGGGGAGGACGCCCGCTGCACGTCCTGCGGGCACCGCGCCGCCGGGGTCGACCACGCCGAGGAGGTCCTCGCGGCGCCCGGCGCTGTCGAGGGTCCCGTCGTGCTCGGGGCCGGCGTCACCGACCGCGGCCACAAGCGCCGGCGCAACGAGGACGCCTTCGCCCTGGAGCGCGTCACCACCGCCGCGGGCGCCGCAGCCGTCGTCGCCGTGGTCTGCGACGGCGTCGCGTCGGTCCCGGGCGGGGCCACCGCGTCGCGCACGGGCTGCGACGTCGCCGTGGCCGCCGGCCAGGAGGCGCTCGCCGCCGGGCAGGACCTCGACGACGCCGCGGCCACCATGGCCGAGGCCGCGCGCCGGGCCGTCTCCGCGCTCGCGCCGGGCGCCGGGGCCGCGCCGGCCTGCACCTACGTCGCCGCCGTCCTCGACGGCGAGCGCGCCGTGGTCACGTGGGTCGGCGACAGCCGCGCCTACTGGCTCAGCCCGGCGACGCCGGAGGACTCGGCGGCGCTCACCGAGGACGACTCGTGGGCCGCCGAGATGGTGGCCGCGGGCATCGTCGGCGAGGACGACGCGCTGTCCGACCCCCGCGCCCACGTCATCACGCGCTGGCTCGCCGCCGACGCGCCCGACGTGCTGGCGCGCCACCGCAGCTGGGAGCTCGACGGCTCCGGGACGCTGCTGCTCTGCAGCGACGGGGTGTGGAACCACCTGCCCGACCCCGCGGTGCTCGCGGCCGCGCTGGACGCCGACGCGACCCCGGCCGACGCCGACGCCGTGCACGCCGGGGCGAAGGCCCTGGTCGACGCCGCGCTCGACGAGGGCGGGCACGACAACGCCACCGCGATCCTGCTCGCCGTCACCCCGGCCCCGGGCGGGGGTGGTGGGTGAGCGGGGTCGACTGCGCCCTCGAGGTCTTCCACCATCCCTGGCTGCCCGAGCACGGCCGCGACGTCGACGCCATCGTCGCGGTGACCGTGCGGGACACCGGGCGGAGGGGCCGGCGCGGCTCCGCGCACGTCGTCGTCGTCGACGCCTCGGGGTCGATGGGCGAGCCGCCGGCCAAGCTGCACGCCGCCCACGCGGCGGCCCGTGCGGCGCTCGACGCCCTGCCCGACGGCAGCCTCGTCGCGGTGGTGGCCGGGCGGCACGACGCGCGGATGGTGTTCCCGGCCGACGAGCGGCTCGTCGCGCTCGACCCGGGCACCCGGCGCGCGGCCGCGGCGGCCGTCGGCACCCTGGAGCCCTCGGGCGGGACCGCGATCGGCACCTGGCTCACGCTCGCGCGCCGGCTGCTCGCGCCCTGCACCGACCGCGTCCGGCACGCGGTGCTGCTCACCGACGGGCGCGACGAGCACGAGGAGCCCGCCGACCTGGCGGCCGCGATCGACGTCGCGCACGGCGTGCTGACCTGCGACGTCCGCGGCGTCGGCACGCACTTCGAGGTCGAGGAGATCCGCGCGGTGGCCACCGGCCTGCTGGGCACCGCCGACATCGTGGCCGACCCCCGCGCGCTCGCGGCCGACTTCGCGGCGATCATGTCCGCCGCGGCGTCGCGGGGCCTGCCCGACCTCGCGCTGCGCGTGTGGACCCCGCGGGGCGCTGAGGTGCGCGGGCTGACCCAGGTGTCGCCGTCGCTGCTCGACCTCACCGACCGCCGGGTGCCCGACCCCGCCCGCGACCTCGTCGGCTACCACCCCACCGGCCCCTGGGGCGACGAGACGCGCGAGTACCACCTGCGGGTCCGGGTGCCGGCGCGTTCGGTCGGCGAGGAGCTGCTGGCCGCGCGGGTCTCGGTGGTCGTCGCGGGCGATGACGTCCCGGTCGCCGAGGCCGGCGTGCCCGTGGCGTGGACCGCCGACCCGGCGCTCGCGGCCGGGGGCGACGCGCGCGTGGCGCACTGGAGCGGGCAGGCCGAGCTGGCCGCGGCCGTGCCGGACGGTGCGGGTGCCCCGGAGCCCTTGATGCCGGTCTGCCGCCACGGGGGTCGACCTCGACGACGCGGTCGAGCGGGTGCGGCTGCGCGGGGGGCGTGGTGGTCGACGTGGCCGCCGACCCGCGGTGGTTCGCGGTCGTCGCGGCCCGGGGCGGCCCGGACCTGCCGGCGGCGGGCCCGCCGCGCTGGTACCCGCACACGACGGTCGCGCTGGTGGGCGACGAGGTGCGGATCGGGCGCACGGTGGACCCCGCGGGTACGCGGCCCGGCATCGACCTCTCCGGCCCGCCCGCCGATCCCGGCGTCTCGCGCCTGCACGCGGTGCTGCTGCGCGACGCGCCGGGCTGGTCGGTGCTCGACCCGGGCTCGACCAACGGCACGGCGGTGAACTACGCGCCGGAGCCGATCCCGACCGACACCCCCGTGCGCCTGGCCGACGGCGACCGCGTGCACGTCGGGGCCTGGACGACGCTGCACCTCCGCCTGATGTGAGCACCGCCCTCATGAGGGCGGAGCTCACCTCACAGGGGCGTACGCGCGGCCAGGTGGGCCGGGGTCATGGCCAGGGCGATCATCACGTCGCCGGCGTCCACGTAGGGCCGGTCGGGGATCTGCTCGAGCTCCGTGCGGGTCCGGGCGTCCACGCCGTAGTCGTCGGCCACGGCGAGCACCTGCCACCGGCGCATCGGGAAGCGCTCGGCGTCGAGGACGGTGCGGAGTCCGGGCATCCCCTCCACGGGTACCGGAAGATCACGCCGAGTTCGACGTGAGGGGTCCGACAGGGGCGCCGGTCACCCCACGGGCAACGCCCGCGTCCCGTGCAGCAGCGCGCCGGTGAGCCGCGCGCGCGGGTCGGCGGCCACCTCGAGGGGGTCGGGCTCGACGCCGGCGCGCACGAGCAGGTCGCCGAGCGCCGCGATCATCGCGCCGTTGTCGGTGCACAGCCGGATCGGCGGCACGCGCAGGGTGATCCCCGCCGCCGTGCAGCGCTCCTCGACCAGCCCGCGCACCCGCGAGTTGGCCGCCACCCCGCCGACCATGAGCAACGTGTCCGCGCCCTGGTCGGCGCAGGCGGCGACGGCCTTGCGCGCGAGCGTCTCGGCCACGGCCTCCTGGAACGACGCGGCGACGTCGGGCACGGGGAGCGTTCCGTCGTGGGCCTCCACCCAGCGCGCCACCGCCGTCTTGAGCCCCGAGAACGAGAACGTCCACGGCGGGTCGGACGGGCCGGTCAGCGGGCGCGGGAACGCGATGGCGTGCGGGTCGCCCTCGCGCGCCGCCCGGTCGATCGCCGGCCCGCCCGGGTAGGGCAGGCCGAGCAGCCGCGCGACCTTGTCGAACGCCTCCCCCGCCGCGTCGTCGACGGTGTCGCCGAGGTGCACGATCTCGTCGCGCGCGAGGTCGCCGACGCTCAGCAGCGAGGTGTGCCCGCCCGAGACGATCAGCGCGACGCAGCGCTCGGGCAGCGGCCCGTGGTCGAGGACGTCGACCGCCGCGTGCCCGGCGAGGTGGTGCACGGCGTAGAGCGGCACCCCCGCGGCGAGCGCGTAGGCCTTGCCCGCGGCGAGGCCCACCTGCAGCGCCGGGCTCAGCCCCGGTCCGGCGGTGACCGCGACGGCGGTGACGTCGGCGAGGTCGACCTCGGCGCGCCGCAGGGCGGTGCGCACCATCGGGGCCATCGCCTCGAGGTGCGCCCGCGCCGCGACCTCGGGCACCACGCCGCCGAAGCGCGCGTGCTCGTCCATGCTCGAGGCCAGCGCGTCGCCCAGCAGGACCCCGCCCGAGACCAGGCCCACGCCCGTCTCGTCGCACGACGTCTCGATGCCGAGGACCAGCGGAGTGCTCACCCCGCCATCCTGCCCGCCGCCGTCCGGTGCCGGCGCCGCGACCACCACGCCGCCGCACCGGTGCCCCCGCCGTCGACGACGCCCCAGGTCACCTTCACCACCGCGATGAGGGCGAGGACGACCGCGCCGGCGGCGACCGAGCGCCACCAGAAGGCCGCGCAGAACGCCGCCAGCATCACCGGGACGAGCAGCGTGACCAGGATCTTGCCCGCCGGCCACGACCCCGTGAGGTACTCCTGCTCGAAGGCCAGGAAGCTCGCCACCTGCGGGTCGACGGCGGCCGGCACCGGGAACCACGCCATGCTCGTGGCCAGGGCGACGAGCGTGACCACGATGCCGGTGACGCTGCGGCGGTACGACGCCCAGGCCAGCGGCAGCAGGAACAGCGGCCGGACGTACCAGCTGAGCTCGTTCTGGTGCCGGGCCCACGCCCAGTCCCAGATCGCGGTGACCGTGGCGCTCATGCCGGCACCAGCCGGCGGCGCGTGCGGTCGGGATCGGCGCGGTACCAGCGAAGCGTCGCGGCGATGCCGTCGTCCCAGTCGGTGGCCCGGGTGGCGAACACCGAGCGGAACGCGGAGTCGTCGACGAGGAACGGCTGCTCGAACTGGTAGAGCAGCTCCGCGCCCTCCCGCGCGACGGGCGAGACGAGCCGAAGCGCCGCCACCATCGCCGGCGTGATCCGCCCGACCCGCGCCGCGTGCCCGGCGGCCCGGAACACCCGCTCGACGAAGTCCCGGCCGGTGATCGGCGACGGCACCGGCGTGTGCCACACCCGCCCCGTGACCGATGCGGGCGCGAGCGCCAGCTCGACGAGCGCGGCGCCGACGTCGGGGGTGTAGCCGGCGGTCACCGGGAGGTCGAGGTCGCCGGGCCAGCGGGCGGTGCGTCCCGCCGCGGCCGCCGCGAAGATCCCGCCGGCGAGCAGCGACTCGACCCCGGGCCCCCAGAGCTCCGGCGCCCGCCCGATCACCGTCTCGACCTCGCCGCGGGCGTGCGCGGCCAGCACCATCTCGGCCAGCCACGCCCGCAGGACGCCCTTCTCCGAGACCGGCGCGACGGGCGTGTCCTCGCGCATCGGGGCGTCGACCCGCCCGTACATCCAGGTGTCGTCGGCGAAGACGAGCCGGGCACCCGCGGCCCCCGCGGCGGCGAGCAGCGCCCGCGTCGCCGCCGGGAAGGCGGCCCGCCAGGAGGCGAAAGGCGGGTTCACGCAGTGGTACACGGCGACCGCGTCGCGGCAGGCCGCCCGCATGGCGACGGCGTCGGTGGCGTCGGCGGCGAGCGCCTCGGCCCCGTCCACCGGGGTGCCCGAGCGCGTCACCGCCCGGACGGGCAGGCCCCGGCGGACCAGCTCCCCGCAGACCGCCCGGCCGATGCCGCCGGACGCGCCGACGACGACGTGGGTGCTCATCGGACGAGCTCCTTCCGGCTGACGGGAAGGCCGAGCAGGCCGTCGAGGCCCGCGGCCGCGGCGCTCGCCGGCACGGCCGCGACGAGGGCGTTGCGCACCGCCACGGCGACGGGCGAGCGCCATCCGGCGACCTCGCCGGCGCGGCGCGAGCGGCGCGCGACGGCCTCGGCGACGGGCCGCCGGCGGGCCTCGTAGGCCGCGAGCGAGGACGGGTCGGAGGTCGCCTCCTCGGCGAGGACGACCGCGTCGAGGAAGGCCTGGGCCGCGCCCTGGCCGAGGTTCGGGGTCATCGCGTGCGCCGCGTCGCCGAGCAGCGCGATCCGGCCGCGGTGCCACGTCCGCGGCGCCCGGAGCTCCTCGAGCCGGTGCACGAGCACGGGCGTGTCGACGGCGGCGAGCACCTGCGGGATCGGTGCGTGCCACCCCGCGAGCCGGCGCCGCAGCCAGGCGAGGGCGTCGTCCGTCGGCGCCTCCATCGTCGGCACCACCGCCCACAGGTACGTGCGGCCGCCGGGCAGCGGGGCGAGGCCGACGAGGTCCCCGCCGCCCCAGCTCTCGCCGCCCTCGGCGAGGTCGTGGGCGGCGGTGAGCCGGAACGCGGTGGTACCGGTGGCCCGCGGCGTCACCGACGGCCAGGACGCGGACCGCACGGTGCTGCGCACCCCGTCGGCCGCGACGACGAGGTCGGCCTCGTAGGTGCGCCCGGCGTCGTCGTGGACCACCGCGGGGGTGGCCTCGTCGCCCCGCTCGACCCGGACCACGCCCGCCCCGGTGGTGACCGCCGGCGCCGCGGCGCGCAGCAGCTCGTGCAGCTCCGGACGGGGCAGCAGGACGACGCCGTCGCCCTGGCGTCGCCGCAGGTCGGCGGCGTCGAGCCGGGAGAGCCACCGTCCCGTCGCGGTGCGGATGCCCCCGCCGATCTCGACGGTGCCCGCGGCCCGGACCTGCTCCCCCAGCCCCAGCGCGTCGAGTGCCCGCAGGGCGTTCGGCCACATCGCGATGCCCGCGCCGGCCTCGGCCGGCTCGGGCCGGCGTTCGAGCACGGTGACCCCCCATCCCTGCCGCGCCAACGCGATCGCGGTCGCCAGACCGCCCAGACCCGCGCCCACCACCACAGCCCGCATGACCCTCAGCTCCTCTACATCTGTAGTAGCAGCTACTCTACGGCTGTAGAGGCGACGGCGGAAGGGGTGACGGTGGAGCGACGGGACGTCCTGGCCGACGCGGCGATCGCGGTGCTCGCGGACGCGGGCATGCGCGGGCTGACCCACCGCGCCGTCGACGCCGCAGCCGGGCTCGCCGAGGGCACGAGCTCGTACTACTTCCGCACCCGCGCGGCGCTCCTGCAGGCGTGCGTCGACCGGCTCGCGGCGCAGACCCTCACCGAGGTGCCCCGGGGCGGGAGCGGGCCGGGCAGCGTCGAGGCCCTGGTCGACGCGTCGGTCGCGGTGGTCGGGCGCTGGCTCACCGCCGACCGCGCGCGGCTGCTCGCGCGGTGGGAGCTCGCGCTGGAGTCGACCCGGCGCCCGGAGCTCGGGACGGCACTGCGTGACGCGGGCCGGCGGATCCGCGAGCGGGTGGCGGGCGCGCTGCACGGGCTCGGGATCGCCGACCCCGAGCGTCGCGCCGACGACCTCGTCGCCTGCCTCGACGGGCTGGCGTTCGACCAGCTCGCCGGCGCGGGACCGGACCGGGACGGGGCGGCGCTGCGCAGCGCGATCGCCGACGTCGTGCACGGCTTCACGGCGACGCCGGACTGAGCGACGCCGGGCTCGCCAGTTCGATCTCCCGGGAGTGTCACCAGCGCGGCCGGGGTCGTCGCTCACGCTCCCGACACCCTCGGGAGATCGACGTGGCGAGCTCCGGAGAGCCGGCTCACGTCCGCGCCGGGACCGGCCGCCGGTCCCGCGCGACGAGCACCAGGACCGCGACCGCCAGCACGATCTCGACGAGGAACCCGCCCTGCTGGGCCACCGCGTCGGCGTCCGGGAAGTGCTCGAGGTGCAGCGAGTGGAACACCGCGTGGGGCACGGTGAAGGTCAGGAACGCGGCCACGGCGGTGATCACCACCCGCCGGTCGCACCACCAGGCCGCCAGCCCCAGGGCCACGGCGAGCGCGAGCATGCCGGCGCCGGCGTCGCGCACGAGGTGCTCGTTGTAGGGCGGGAGCAGCGCGACCCAGGGCGTCCCGCCGTAGGGGAAGTCGGCGTAGAACGACGCCGGCACGACCAGCGCCCACCCGCCGGTGACGACCTGGGACGCCGCGAGAACCCCCAGCAGCACGCGCACGCTCACGACCGCACCCCCGCCCGCGCGGCGAGGAACTGCTCGAAGGTGCCGACGCCGTCCGCGTGGTCCGGCGCGAGGTGCGCGCCGTCGCGGAAGCCGCGCGCGATCGCCCCCGGCAGGCGCAGCGGCAGCACCGGGCGCCGCCGGCCGGTGGCGTGCGCCCACGTCCGCGCGAGGTCGGCCATCGCGCGGACCTCGGGGCCGCCGAGGTCCGTGGCCCGGCCCTGCGGCGGCCCGGCGACGACGTCGGCGAGGCGCGCGGCGACGTCGTCGACGGCGACCGGCTGGAACGAGGTCCCCGCGAGCACGGGCAGGACGCCGGCGCGGGCGGTGGTGGCGAACAGGGTCGCGAGCAGGTCGTGGAACTGGGTGGCGCGCAGGATCGTCGCGGGCAGCCCGGAGTCGGCGACGACGCGCTCGGCGCGCAGCTTCTCGCGGTAGTACGGCAGCGGGATCCGGTCGACGCCGACGATCGAGACGTAGACGAGGTGCGGGGTGCCGGCGCGCCGCGCGGCCGCGACGAGGCGCGCCGTGGCGTCGGCGTCGCCGCGCGGGGCGGTCGCGCAGTGCACGATCACCGAGACGCCGGCGACGGCGTCGTCGAGGCCCTCGCCGGTGCGCAGGTCCCCCACGACGCGCCCCGGGCCCGCGCGGCGGCTGAGCACACGCGGCTGTTCGAGGCGGGCGACGAGCGCGCCGCCGAGGTTCCCGGTCCCTCCGGTCACGAGCACGGTCACGGTCGCCTCCCGGGTCCGCGGGCACCGCGGTGGCGCCCGTCAGGGGATCGACCGGACAGCTCCCCGGAACGTGACAGCTGGTCGGCGAGGAAGGCGAGCTTGTCGGGGTTGCGCAGGATGCGGACGGTCCCGACGGTCCCGACTCTCCCGCCGGCGGGCTCGACCGTGAGGACACCGTCCAGCGCGTCGCCCTCGAACGACAGGGCCGCCGGCGCGCCGTTGACCTCGGCGGCCGCCCCGCGCCCCCGGAACCGCCCGGGCCCGAGGACGCCCAGCAGGAAGCGGGCGACGGCGTCGCGGCCGCGGATCGGGCGGCGGGCCGCGGTGACCTTGCCGCCGCCGTCGGACCACACGGTGACGTCCTCGGCGAGCAGGGACTCGAGGCCGGCGAGGTCCCCCTCGCGGGCGGCGGCGACGAACCGGCGCAGCAGCGGGCCGACGTCGGCGGTGGTCGGCGTATGGGGCTCGGTCGCGAGGTGGCGCCGGGCGCGCGTGTGCAGCTGGCGCGACCCGGCCTCGCTGACGTCGAGGACGGCGGCGACCTCGGCGTGGCTGTGCCCGAAGGCCTCGCGCAGCACGTAGACCGCGCGCTCGGGCGGGGTCAGGCGCTCGAGGGTCGTGAGCAGCGCCAGTGACACCGACTCGCGCTCCTCGACCGTCGCGGCCGGGCCCGTCGCGGGGTCCGTGGTGAGGATGGGTTCGGGCAGCCAGGGCCCGACGTAGGTCTCGCGGCGGGCGCGCGCGGAGTCGAGGCGGTTGAGGCACAGGCGCGTGACCACGGTCGTCAGCCAGGCCGCGGGGTTGTCGACCGCGTCGCCGTGGCCGGCCCAGCGCAGCCAGGCGTCCTGCACCACGTCCTCGGCGTCGTGGGCGGACCCGAGCATCCGGTAGGCGAGCCCGAAGAGCCGGGGCCGCTGGGCGGTGAAGGTGTGGGTGGCCGCCGACGGATCCGTGCTCACGGCGGGCATTCTGCCGGGACGGGTTGCCTTCGAGTGCGCTCGAAGTCCTACGGTCGGCGGTGTGAGCGTGACGACCGACCGTCTGCGGGACCTGCTCGAGACGACGCGGGGCGACCTGCCGCCGCTCACCACGGAGCTGATCCGCGACCTCGACCTGCCCGAGCTCCTGCCCATCGCGGACGTGGCCGCGCTGACCGGGATCACCGCCCACACGCTGCGGTACTACGAGCGGATCGGGCTGGTCGACGTGGCCCGCGACGCGTCGGGTCGGCGCTCCTACGACCGCGACGCCGTCGGCCGGGTCGTGTTCATCACGCGCCTGCGCGACTCGGACATGCCGATCGCGGCCATCGGGCGGTACATGGAGATGGTCAGGCAGGGCCCGGACACCGAGCCCGAGCGCCTGGCCCTGCTCGAGGCGCACCGCGCCGACATCGTGAACCGGCTGCGCGCGCTCGAGACCGCCCTGGCCGTCGTCGACTACAAGATCACGACGTACGGCGGCGCCTGCGGGTCGTGAGGCCCTGACCCACTTTCCCAAGAATTGTTCAAGGGCTCCCGTGAATCGTGGAAAGAATGGGTGCCGCGCTGGCGTCCCGGAAATCGTCGGCTAATCTCCGCAGCATCACGGCGCGGTCACGCTCCCCCGCTCCCCGACCGGGCCGTCGAGGGAGGTGACCCCGCACCGTGACCACTGTCGTGCCCAGGACCGCCCGACCCGCTCCGCAGCAGGTGACCGCCGTGCTCGGCGTCGCCCTCGGAGCCGTCGGCGCCGCCGTGCTCGGCGCGCACGGCGGGGACGTGACGCTCCCCGACGCCGGCGCCACCACCGCCGACCTGCACCTGCTCGCCGGCCACACGGCGGCGCCGGCGGTCACCACCACGCCCGTCGAGGCCACCTCGGCGGCGGCCACGGTGCCCGAGCTGGTCAAGGCCGGCCGCCACCGGCAGAAGATCGAGGACGCGATCACGAGCTTCGAGTCGCGCATCGGCACCACGCGCTACGAGGGCTACTGCGAGCGCGCGGTCGAGAACGCGTTCGGCACCCAGGGCCACTACGGCAGCGCCCGCCAGGACTGGCGGTCCCAGGAGCAGCACCGCGACTGGCGCCACGCCCCCCGGGGCGCGATGGTCTTCTACGACACCTCGTCCAACGCCCACGTCGCCCTGAGCCTCGGCGACGGGCGCGTCGTGTCGTCGAGCGCGCACGGCCGGGTCGGCATCGTCCCGATCGACCACTTCCGCCGCCCGCTGGGCTGGGCCTACGCCCCGTACTGAGGCGCTTGCCCGCCCGGCCCGCGGGCTGTTCTGATCACCGATCATGGGCGCGCACCGGACGTCGGCCCGCACCGCGCCCGGCCTCGCGATCGCCCTGCTCTCGGGGTTCGCGTTCGGGCTCGCCGGGCCGTTCGCGGCCTCGCTGCTGGCCGCGGGCTGGTCGCCCCTCGCGGTCGCGCTGGGCCGGCTGGCGGGGACGGCGGTGCTGCTCGTGGTGCCGCTGGGGGTCGTCGTCGCCCGCGGCTGGCGGCCGCGCGCCGGGCACCTCCGCGCCGTCGCCGTCTACGGGCTCGTGCCGCTGGCCGGGGCGCAGGTCTGCTACTTCAGCGCGGTCGGGCGCCTGTCGGTCGGCGTCGCCCTGCTCATCGAGTACACCGCGCCGGTCCTGCTGCTCGCGTGGACCTGGGCCCGGACCGCCGCGCAACCGCGGCCGGCGACGCTGCTGGGGGCGGGCCTCGCGATCGCGGGCCTCGTGCTGGTCCTCGACGTCGGGCGGGGCGCGGCGGTCGACGTCATCGGCGTGCTCTGGGGGCTGGCGGCGGCGGTGTGCCTGGCGGCGTACTTCCACCTCTCGGCGGGCGCGTCCGAGGTCGACGGCCCACCGGGGATCGTGCTCGTGGCGGGCGGCGCGCTGGTGGGCAGCGCGGTCGTGGTGCTCGTCGGCGTCGTGGGCCTGCTGCCGCTGCGGGCGACGACGGCGCCGATCGACCTCGCCGGCGCGACGGCGCCGTGGTGGGTCGGCGTGGTGCTCGTGGCGGCGCTGTCGACGGCGCTGGCGTACCTCACGGGCATCGCCGCCGTCGGCCGCCTGGGGTCGCGGCTGGCGTCGTTCGTCGGGCTCAGCGAGGTGCTGTTCGCCGTGCTCGGCGCGTGGTGGCTGGTGGCCCAGCGCCCGACTCTCACCCAGGTCACCGGCGGCGCGCTCGTCGTCGCCGCCATCGCCCTCATCCGCTGGGCCGAGGTGCCTGTCGGCATGTGAGCACCTCTTGGTGCTGCAGCACCAAGAGGTGCTCACGTGCCGCTAGGCACCCTCCGCGTCCCCCTCCGCCTCGAGGAACGCGTCACGCAGCGCCGAGACCGTCGCCGGGTCGGGCTCGGCCCACAGACCCCGGTCGACGGCCTCGAGCAGGCGCTCCGCCATCCCGTGCAGCGCCCACGGGTTGGCCTCGCGCAGGAACGCGCGGTTCTCGGGGTCGAGCACGTAGTTCTCGGTCAGCGACCCGTACATCCAGTCGCTGACCGTCCCCGCCGTCGCGTCCCAGCCGAACAGGTAGTCGACGGTCGCGGCCATCTCGAACGCGCCCTTGTAGCCGTGGCGGCGCATCGCGGCCATCCAGCGCGGGTTGACGACGCGCGAGCGGAACACCCGCGCGGTCTCCTCGATCAGCGAGCGCGTCTTCACGTTCTCGGGCCGCGTCGAGTCGCCGACGTACGCCGCCGGCGCGGCCCCCGTCAGCGCGCGGACCGTGGCGATCATGCCGCCGTGGTACTGGTAGTAGTCGTCCGAGTCGGCGATGTCGTGCTCGCGGGTGTCGATGTTCTTCGCCGCCACCGCGATCCGCCGGTACGCCGCGCGCATCTCGTCGACCGCCGACTCGCCCTGGCGCCCGCGTCCGTACGCGTGCCCGCCCCACGTCGTGTAGATCTCGGCGAGGTCGGCGTCGCCGCGCCAGTCGCGCGAGTCCATCGCCTGCAGCAGCCCCGCCCCGTAGGCGCCGGGGGGCGAGCCGAAGATCCGGGTGGTCGCCTGGGTCCAGCTCGAGCCAGAGGTCACGTCCGCTCGCGCGTGCGCCGCGACGAAGTTGTCCTCGTCGGCCTCCTCGAGCCCGGCCACCAGCTGCACCGCGTCGTCCATCGTCGCCACGACGTGCGGGAACGCGTCGCGGAAGAACCCGGAGATGCGCAGCACGACGTCCACGCGCGGCCGCTGCAGCTCGTCGGCGGAGACCACCTCGAGCCCCGTCACCCGCCGCGACGCCTCGTCCCACACCGGCCGCACGCCCATCAGCGCGAGCGCCTCGGCGACGTCGTCGCCGCTGGTCCGCATCGCCGCGGTCCCCCACAGCGACAGGCCCACCGAGGTCGGCCACTCGCCGTCGTGGTCCTCGCGGTAGCGCTCGAGCAGCGAGTCGGCGAGCATCTGGCCGGTCTCCCAGGCCAGCCGCGACGGGACCGCGCGCGGGTCGATCGAGTAGAAGTTCCGCCCGGTCGGCAGGACGTTGACCAGCCCGCGCAGCGGCGACCCGCTCGGTCCCGCCTCGACGTGCCCGCCGTCGAGGGCGTGCAGGACGCCGGTGATCTCGTCGGTGGTCCTGTTCAGCCGCGGCACGACCTCGGTCGCGGCGAAGGTCAGGATGTCGGTGACGACCGCGTGCTCGGTGCCCAGCACCTCGAGCGTCACGTCGGGCGCGTCGGCGATCGACCAGGCCCGCTTCTCCATGCCCAGCACCAGCGAGTGCGCGGTCTCCTCGAAGCGGTCGGTGTCGGCGCGCGAGGTCGACCCGTCCTCGACCATCCCGAGCGCCTCGCGCAGCCCGGGCAGCGAGTTCGTCCCCGACCACAGCTGCCGCGCCCGCAGCACCGCGAGCACCATGTCGACGCGCTCCTGCCCGCCGGGCGCCTGCCCGAGCACGTGCAGGCCGTCGCGGATCTGGGCGTCCTTGATCTCGCAGAGCCAGCCGTCGAGGTGCATGACGAAGTCGTCGAAGCGCTCGTCCTCGGGCTGGTCGGAGACCCCGAGGTCGCTGTCGAGCTTCGCGGCCTGGATGAGCTGCCAGATCTGGCCGCGGATCGCGGTGATCTTGCCGGGGTCCATGACCTGGATCGAGGCGTACTCGTCGAGCAGCTGCTCGAGCCGGGCGAGGTCGCCGTACGACTCGGCGCGCGCCATCGGCGGGACGAGGTGGTCGACGAGCGTCGCGTGCGCCCGGCGCTTGGCCTGGGTGCCCTCGCCCGGGTCGTTGACGAGGAACGGGTAGACCAGCGGCAGGTCGCCGAGGATCGGGTCGGGCGCGCAGGAGGCCGAGAGGGCCGCGGTCTTGCCGGGCAGCCACTCGAGGTTGCCGTGCTTGCCGACGTGCACCAGCGCGTGCGCCCCGAACGTCGCCTGCAGCCACCGGTAGGCCGCGAGGTAGTGGTGCGAGGGCGGCAGGTCGGGGTCGTGGTAGATCGCGATCGGGTTCTCGCCGAAGCCGCGGGGCGGCTGCATCATCACGACGACGTTGTCGCGCTGGAGGGCGGCGACGGTGATCGCGCCGTCGTGGATGAACATCGAACCGGGTGCCGCGCCCCAGTGCTCCTCGACGCCCGCGCGGAAGTCCTCGGGCAGGGACGCGAACCAGGCGGTGTACTCGTCGACGGGCACGCGCGCGGGGTTCGCGGCGAGCTGCTCCTCGGTGAGCCAGTCCTGGTCGTAGCCGCCGGCGGCGATGAGGGCGCGGATGAGCAGGTCGCCCTCGCCCTCGGCGAGACCGGGGACGTCGCCGATCGTGTAGCCGGACTCCTTCATCGCGGCCAGCAGGCGCACCACCGACGCCGGGGTGTCCAGGCCGACCGCGTTGCCGATGCGCGCGTGCTTGGTCGGGTAGGCGGAGAGGACCAGCGCGATCCTCTTGTCGACGTTCGGGACGTGGCGCAGCCGGGCGTGGCCCACCGCGAGCCCGGCGACGCGCGCCGCCCGGTCGGGGTCGGCGACGTAGACGGGCAGCCCGTCGGCGTCGGTCTCCTTGAAGCTGAACGGCACGGTGATGATGCGGCCGTCGAACTCCGGGACGGCCACCTGGTTCGCGGCGTCCAGGGGGCTCACGCCGTCGTCGTCGCCGAGCCACTCCTCGCGGCTGCGCGTGAGGCACAGGGCCTGCAGGATCGGGACGTCGAGGGCGGCGAGCGCCCCGGTGTCCCAGCTCTCGTCGTCCTGGCCCGCGCTGGCCGCCGCGGGACGCGACCCGCCGGCCGCGAGCACGGTGGTCACGAGCACGTCGGCCTGCCGGAGCACCGCGACCAGCCCGTCGTCGGGGCTGCGCAGCGAGGAGCAGAACACGGGCTCGGGCACCCCGCCGGCGTCGACCACCGCGCGGCACAGGGCGTCGACGAACGCGGTGTTGCCGGCCATGTGGTGCGCGCGGTAGTAGACGACGGCGACGCGGGGGCCGGTGCCGGCCGGGTGCTCCCAGCCGTCGAGGCGGCCCCAGGTCGGCATCTCGGCGGGCGGGTCGAAGCCGTGGCCGGTGAGCAGGACGGTGTCGGAGAGGAAGTGGTGCAGCTGCGCCAGGTTCTCCGGGCCGCCCTGCGCGAGGTAGAGGTGCGCCTGCGTCGCGACGCCGACCGGCACCGTCGACGACTCCATGAGCTGCGCGTCCGGGCTCTGCTCGCCGCCGAGCACGACGACGGGGCGCGGCTGCGACGGCGCGAGGAGCGCGTCGAGCCCGTCCTCCCACGCCTGGCGGCCGCCGAGCAGGCGCACGACGACGAGGTCGACGCCGTCGAGCAGGGCGTCCAGCTCGTCCCCGACCGCGACGCGCGAGGGGTTCGCCCACCGCCACGCCCTATCGGCGTGCTCCGTTCCTTGCCCCGGGGCGCTCGCGCGCGCCGAGCGCAGGTCGGTGTCGGACGTCGACAGCAGCAACAGCACCGGCGCTCCCGGGGATCGGTGGTCGGGCGACGGCTGGACCTACTGCCGCCTGATCATCTGATGAGACATCGTGACACGGGCGCACCGGGCGGGACGAGGCTCGCGGCGCTCTCACATCTGAGCATCTGACTAGATAGTGTGACGACGATGCCCGCCGACCACCGCCCCGACGGCGCCCGCCAGCGTACGGCGGTGACGGCACCGTCGACGGCGCGCACCGTCCCCGACGCCTGCCCGGGCGCCTGGCGACGCCACGACGCGGCCGACGGGGCGCTCGCGCGCTTCCGGCCCGTCGGCGGGGCGGTGGGCGCGGACGAGCTGCGGGCGCTGTCGCGGGCCGCGGCCGGTGGCGGGTCGCCGCTGGAGCTCACCTCGCGGGGATCGCTGCAGGTCCGCGGCCTGACCGTCGACGCCGCCGACGTGCTGGCCGAGGAGCTGCGGGCGCTCTCGTCCGGCCCGGCGTCGCTCCTGGACGCGCAGGGCCGCGACCTGCCGTGCAGCGTCGTCGCCTCCCCCGGCGCGGGGCGGCTCGACGACGCCGCGGCCGCCCTCGCCGACGCCCTGCGCGGGCGCACCGACGTCCCCGGGCGCCTGCTCGTCGCCCTCGACGACGGCACGGGCGACGTGGCCGGGCTCGACGCGGACGTGACCGTGGTGGACGGCGCGCTCACCCTCGCCGGCACCCCCACCGGGCGAACCGGCGACCCCGCCGACCTGGCCCTCGCCGCCCTCGAGGCCTTCCTCGAGGTGCGCGACGGCGCCTGGCGCGTGGCCGAGGTGGGCGCCGACCGGGTGCTGGGTGCGCTCCGCGCATGTGAGCACTTCTCGGTGCCCGAGCACCGAGAAGTGCTCACGTGGCCGGAGGCCACCCCCCGGCTCGGCGAGATCGACACGGCCACGGCGGCGGTGCTCGCCGACCTCGCCGACGCCGGCGCCGCCCTGCGCGTCACGCCCTGGCGCACGGTCGTCCTGCGCGACCTCGCCGACCCCGACGCCGCGCTCGCGCGCCTCGACGGGCTCGTCGAGACCGGGCCGTCGCCCTGGTCGACGCTCTCGGCCTGCGTCGGCGCGCCCCGGTGCGCCCGCTCGCACACCGACGTCCGCGGCGACCTCGTGCGCGCCGTGGCCGCCGGGCGCGCCGGCGGGCTGCTGCCCGCGCACTGGGTCGGGTGCTCGCGCGCCTGCGGCACGCCGGCCGGGCCGGTGGCCGTGGTCGAGGGCACGCCCGGCGGCACCTATCGCACGATCGTCCGAGCAGGGAGGGTGACCCCGTGAGCGCCGGTCCCACGCAGAGATCCGCCGTCCCCTCCTACATCGCGGACGGGCCGGAGATCTACCGGCGGTCCTTCGCGATCATCCGGGACGAGGCCGACCTGTCCCACCTGCCCGAGGACGCCCACGACGTCGTCGTCCGCATGATCCACTCGTGCGGGATGGTCGACCTCGCCGCCGACACCGAGGTCTCCCCCGGCGCCGTCGCCGCCGCCCAGCAAGCCCTGAACGCCGGCGCCCCCGTGCTCTGCGACGCCCAGATGGTCGCCAGCGGCATCACGCGACGCTTCCTGCCCGCCGCCAACGACGTCGTCTGCACGCTCAACGCCCCCGAGGTCCCCGCCCGCGCCGCAGCGATGGGCACCACCCGCAGCGCCGCCGCCCTCGAGCTGTGGCGCCCCCTGCTCGACGGCGCCGTGGTGGCCATCGGCAACGCGCCCACCGCCCTGTTCCGCCTGCTCGAGATGATCGAGGAGGGCGCCCCGCGGCCCGCGGTGGTGCTCGGCCTGCCCGTCGGGTTCGTCGGGGCCATGGAGTCGAAGGCGGCGCTCGTCGGGCACCCGGCCGGCCTCGAGCACGTCGTCGTCCACGGCCGCCGGGGTGGGTCGGCGATGACGGTCGGGGCGGTCAACGCGCTGGCGCTGGGGTGCAGCGCGTGACCGGCACCCTCTACGGCGTCGGCGTCGGCCCCGGCGACCCCTCGCTCATGACGGTCCGCGCCGTCGACCTCGTGCGAGGCGCCGACGTCGTCGCCTACCACTGCGCGCGCCACGGCCGGTCGAACGCGCGCGCCGTCGTCGCGCAGTACCTCGGCACGCAGGTCGAGGAGCAGCTCACCTACCCGGTGACCACGGAGCAGACCGACGACTACCAGGCCCGCCTCGACGCCTTCTACGCCGACGCCGCGGCCCGCCTCACCGCGCACCTCGACGCCGGGCGCGACGTCGTGGTGATCGCCGAGGGCGACCCGTTCTTCTACGGCTCCTACATGCACCTCCACAAGCGCCTCGCCGACCGCTACCCCACCGAGGTCGTCCCCGGCGTGACGTCGGTGTCGGCCGCCGCCGCCGCGCTCGGACGGCCCCTGGTGGAGCGCGACGAGGTGCTCACCGTCCTTCCCGGCACGCTGCCCCCCGACGAGCTCGCCGCCCGCCTCGCGCAGACCGACGCGGCCGCGGTGATGAAGCTCGGCCGCACGTTCACCGGGGTCCGCGCCGCGCTGGCCACCTCGGGGCGGCTCGACGAGGCGCACTACGTCGAGCGCGCGTCGACCGACGCGCAACGCATCGCCCCGCTCGCCGACGTCGAGCCCGGCTCGGTGCCCTACTTCGCGGTGGCCCTCGTGCCCTCGCGGGTGCACGCCGACTCGACGCCGACCGCCCGCGCCGAGACCGCCGCCGCCCTCGTCGGTCGCGAGACCGGCGACGTCACGGTCGTCGGCCTGGGCCCCGGCGCCCGCGACCGGCTGACCCCCGAGGCCGCGGCCGCCCTGGCCGTCGCCGACGACGTCGTCGGCTACGCCACCTACACCGCGCGCGTGCCCCCGAACCCCCGCCAGCGCATACACGCCTCGGACAACAAGGTCGAGTCCGAGCGGGCCGCGTTCGCCCTGGACCTGGCGCGGTCCGGGCGCCGGGTCGCGGTCGTGTCGTCGGGCGACCCGGGGGTGTTCGCGATGGCGTCGGCGGTGGTCGAGGTCGCCGCCGCCGACTACCCCGACGTCGCCGTGCACGTGGTCCCCGGGGTGTCGGCCGCCCAGGCGGTGGCCGCCCGCGTCGGCGCCCCGCTGGGCCACGACTACGCGATGATCTCGCTGTCCGACCGGCTCAAGCCGTGGGACGTCGTGGAGCGCCGGCTGGCCGCGGTGGCCGACGCCGACATGGCCGTCGCGATCTACAACCCGGCGTCGCGGTCGCGGACCTGGCAGGTCGAGGCGGCGCGCGAGGTGCTGCTGAAGTACCGCGACCCCTCGACGCCGGTGGTGATCGGGCGCGACGTCGACGGGCCGGAGGAGTCGGTGCGCGTGGTGCGCCTGGCCGACCTCGACGCGGCCGAGGTGGACATGCGCACCCTGCTCATCGTCGGCGCGTCGACGTCGCGCTGGCCGGCGCCGGGCGTCGTCTACACGCCGCGGCGCTACAGCTGACGCTCTCAGTCGCCCTCGAGCGGGACCCAGCTCCACGACTCGTCCGGCCGCTCCCGACCGACGAGGCGCCCGCACGTCGGACAGAACAGCTCGTAGGCCGACAGGTACTCGTTGCCCGAGTCCCAGCCGGTGACGACCCACGCGTGCTGCCGTCCGCCCAGGCACAACCACTGCTCGTCACCGGCCATGACCGCGATGGTGTCAGGCGACCTGGGCCAGCGTCGCGGACTCGGCGGGCCGGTACTCCCAGACGTCGAACGGCAGCTCCCCGATCGACGCGAACAGCTCCCCCATCCCGGCCTGCATCGCCTCGGGCGACGCCCACACCGAGATCGCGACGATGCGCGAGCCGTCGGGCTCCTCGAACGCGCCGATCTCGTCGAGCCCCACGATGTGCGCGGACGTCTCGCGGATGACGCCCATCGCGGCGAGCATGTCGTCGCGGTGCTCGGGCTTGGGGAAGTGGACGACCTGGAACAGGACACGGGACACGGGTTCTCCTCGGGACGGGCCGGAGCAGGGCGGGGACGGGCGGGACGGGACGAGCCGGCGGGCGCTCTCGAGCGCCGCGCCCCACAGCGCGACGAGGACGCGGCGCCCCGAGAGCTCGGCGGTCATGCCCAGAGGCCGACGGGGTTGCCGTCGGGGTCGGCGACGACCGCGATGCGCCCGTAGCCCCCGGGCAGCTCCATCGGCGGGGCGAGCGTGTCGGCGCCCAGCTCGCCGGCGCGGGCCAGCTGACCCTCCAGGTCGTCGACGCGCACGTAGATCTTGACCCCGGTGTCGCCGGGCGCCTGCGAGGGCCCGATGCCGCCGCCGACGGCGTCCGGGCCGGCGCCGGTGTCGACCATCGCGTAGCCCTCCATGTCGGGGTCGGCCTCGGCCGTCCACCCGAAGAGCGCGGTGTAGAAGTCCCGGATCTTCTCGGGCGACGTGCTGGTGATCTCGAAGTACGCGACGGGCTGGCCCATGGTGACCTCCTCGGTCTGTTCGGTAGTGCTTACGTTAGCGACTACTTTCGTCAGCGTCAACGCACGGGGCGGGTTTGGGGCCGGGCATACTCGGTCCGTGCGGCGCTTCCGCCGGTCGTCCCCTCGCCGGCCCCTCGACGCGGTCGAGCTCGCGGAGGCCGCGGCCCTCGGCGACCTCGTGGCCGTCGTCTGCGTCCTGACGCGGCTCTTCCCCGTCGGCCCGATCGGCACGGTGATCGCCGCGTTCCCCGCGGCCGTGCTCGCCCTCCGCCGGCCCGGGCGGGCGGGGCCGATCGGGGTGCTCGTCGCGATCGTCGTGGCGTTCCTCGTCGGCGGCGTCGGCCCCGCGGGCGGCGCGGCGTCGGCGGCGTCGCTGGGCTGCCTGATCGGGGTGGGGGCACGCCGCGGCTGGTCGACGCTGCGCACCGCCCTCACCGGCGTCGTCGTGCTCGCCGTGCCGACCTCGATGTTTGCGACCGCCGTGCTCGCCGTCCTCGCGGCGTACCGGGAGCTGGTGCTCGACCAGCTGCGAACCTCCTGGGGCGGCCTGTCCCGGGTGCTGCGCTCCGCCGGGGTCCCGGACGCCGTCGTGGCCGCCGGCGACCGCGCGGTCCTGCTCGTCACCGACTACTGGTGGGTGTCGATCCCCGCCCTCGCGGTCGTCGGGACGCTGGGCGGGGTGGCGGTCGCCGCGCTCGTGCTCGGCCGGCCGCTGCACACGGTGCAGCGCCTCCTGCCCACCGACCTCGCCGGACGCCTGCCCGTCGGGCGCACCGGCCAGGCCGTGGCCCCACTGCCCCTGCACCTGCGCGGGGTCACCCTGCCCTCCGGGCCGCCGGTGGACCTCGACCTGGAGGCCGGCCGGTTCGTGGCGGTGACCGGGCCGAACGGCGCCGGGAAGTCGACGCTCGCGCGGGTGGTCGCCGGTCGCGCGCCCGAGGGCGGCACCGCGGAGCGCCCCGGCGACGCGGGGCTCGGCGTCGTCGGCGGCACCGGCATGGTCTTCCAGCGCCCCGACAGCCAGGTGCTCGGCGTGCGTGTGGCCGACGACCTGCGCTGGGGCCTGCCGCCCGGGCACCCCGTGCCCGTCGACGAGCTGCTCGCCCGCGTCGGGCTGGAGGGCGCCGGCGACCGCGACACCGCGACGCTCTCGGGCGGCGAGCTGCAGCGCCTGGCCGTCGCGGCCCTGCTCGCGCGCCGCCCCGCGGTGATGATCAGCGATGAGGCCACCGCGATGCTCGACCCCGAGGGGCGCACCGAGGTCACCGACCTGCTGCGCAGCCTCGCGCACACCGACGGCGTCGCGGTCGTGCACATCACCCACCACGACCCCGGCGAGACCGACACGACCCTGGCGCTGCCCGGTGCCGAGGGCGGCCGCGGGGTGCGGCACGCGCCGTGGGGACCGCCGCGCCCGGCCGCGGGCGGCGCGCTGCGCCTGCGCGGGGTCGACGTCGTCCACGACGCGGGCACCCCGTGGCGGCGCCCGGTGCTCACCGGGGTCGACCTCGACATCCCGCCCGGGCGCACGATCCTCGTCACCGGCCCCAACGGCGCGGGCAAGACGAGCCTCGCGTGGCTGCTCGCGGGGCTCGCCACGCCGGCCCGCGGCACCGCGACGCTCGACGGCGCCCCGCTGCGCAACGGCCGCGACGGCGCGCTGCTCGCGGTCCAGCACGCCCGGCCGGCGCTGCTGCGCCCGACGGTGGGCGAGGAGGTCGAGGACGCCGCCGGCATCGGGCCGCGCACCGCCGACGCGACCCTCGCCGCGCTGGGCCTCGACCCCGCGATCTACCGCGACCGGCCCGTCGACGAGCTCAGCGGCGGCGAGCAGCGCCGCGTCCTGCTCGCGGGCCTGCTGGGCGCCGGGCCGCGGGTCCTGGTGCTCGACGAGCCGCTCGCCGGGCTCGACACCGACGCCGCCGCGGCCGTGCGCGACGCCCTGCGCGCCGCCCGGGCCGCGGGCACCACGCTGGTCGTCGTCACCCACGACACCGCGCCGCTGGAGGACCTCGGCGACGCCGTCCTGCACGTCGACGAGGGCACGGTGCACGGGCCGCCGGAGATCGTCGGGGCGTCGGCGACGGAGACCGGCGAGCGGGAACGCCGGCCGCGCGGAGCGGTCGGGGCGGTGCGCACGCTGCCCGGCCCGTCGCCGCTGCACCGGGTGTGGGCGGGCACGAAGATCGCGGCGCTGGTGGCGACGGCGGCGGCGCTGGCGATCGACCCGGCCTGGCCGACGCTCGGAGCCGCCGTGGTCGTGCTGCTGGTCGGGGCGGTCGCGGCGCGGCTGCCCCGCGGCGCGGTGCCCCGCCCGCCGAAGTGGCTGCTGCTCTGGGCGCCGGCGATCGTGTTCTCGACGCTGAGCACGCGCCCGCCGCTGCTCGAGGTGCTCGGCACCGAACTGAGCATCGGCGGACTGGAGCGCGTGGTGCTCTTCCTCGCCACGACCCTGGTGTCCCTGCTCGGCGCGGCCCTGCTGATCGCGACGACCCCGCTCGGCGCGTTCCCGCCGCTGCTCGAGCGCCTGGTGCGGGTCGGGCGGCGCCTGCGTCTGCCGTTGGCGACGCCCGCGACGGCGATCGCGCTGGGCCTGCGCCTGGTCCCGCTGCTGCTCGCCGAGGGGCGCACGTCCTGGCTGCTGCTGGGCCAGCGCCGCACCGTGGGCCGCGCGGTGACCCCGTTCCGCGAGCAGGTGCGCCTGGCCGTGCGCACCGCGATGCTCGCCTGCGCCATGGCCACCCGCCGGGCCGCCGAGACGGGCGAGGCGATCACCGCCCGCGGCGGCCCCGGCGCCGTCGCCGGCCCCGACCAGCGCCCGGGGCGCGCCGACCTCGTCGTGGTCCTCGTCGTCGCCGCGATCCTCGCGGTGGGGGTGGTGGTCTAGGGGCTCCCCAGTGTCAGCGGAGCGGCTCCGCTGACGTTGAGTGTCCGTATCTCCGCTCCGTCACAGGCGCGCGAGGACCTCGTCGACGCCGGTGACCACGTCCACCCCGGGCGGCAGGGGCGGGCGGTCGACGAGCACCACCGGCACCCCGCGCTCGCGCGCCGCCACGAGCTTCGCCTCCGTCGCCCCGCCCGAGTCCTTGGCGACGACCAGCGTGATCCCGTGCCGCTCGAGCAGCGCGCGCTCGTCGCTCAGCGCGAACGGCCCCCGCGCGAGGACGAGCTCCGCGCGCACCGGCAGCACCGCAGGCGCCTCGATCGCCCGCACCAGGAACCACGCGTCGACGTCGACGAACGCCTCGACCCCCTGCCGGCCGGTCGCGAGCAGCACCCGCGCGCCGGCGGGGACCGCCGAGGCCGCCGCCGTCAGCGAGCCGACCCGCGTCCACCGGTCCCCCGGGCCCGCCGTCCACCCGGGGCGGCGCAGCACGACCAGCGGCGTCCCGGTCCGCCCCGCCGCGATCGCTGCGTGCTCGGTCATCGTGGCGGCGAAGGGGTGCGTGGCGTCGATGACGACGTCGACCTCGCCCAGCGCCGCGGCCAGGCCGTCGACCCCGCCGAAGCCGCCCGTGCGGACCTCGCCCGCCGGCAGGCGCGGGTGCCGTGTCCGCCCCGCGAGGGACGTCGTGACGTCGTGACCGTCGTCCGCCAGCCGCGAGGCCAGCTCGCGCGCCTCCCCGGTCCCGCCGAGGACGAGGACGCGGGTCACGGGAGGCCCGCGACGTTCCGCCGGCGGGCGCCCTTCGCCGGCCTCTCCGTGCGAAGGTGCCCTTCGCTCAGTTCGGGCCCGCGCGCAACCGGCCCCCTCACGACCGGGCGCGCGCGGCCGAGTACAGGTGCGAGTCGCACCCCGCCCCGCTCCCGACCACCGGCCCCACGACGATCACCGCCGTCCGGCGCACCCCGGCCGCCTCGACCTGCTCGACGATGTCGGCCAGCGTCCCGCGCAGCACCACCTCGTCCTCGCGTGACGCCCGGGCCACCACGGCGACGGGGCAGTCCGCCCCGCGCGCCGGGAGCAGCGCCGCGACCACCTCCGCGCAGCGCTGGACGGCGAGGTGCAGCACGAGCGTCCCGCCCGCCGCCGCCCACACGTCGAGCGACTCCCCCGGCGGCATCGGCGTCGCGTTGGCGGCGTCGCGGGTCAGCACCACCGACTGGCCGACACCGGGCACGGTCAGCTCCGTGCGCAGCGCGGCGGCCGCTGCGGCGAACGCCGGCACCCCGGGCACGATCTCCCACGGGACGCCGGCCTCGTCCAGGCGGCGCGTCTGCTCGGCGACCGCCGAGAACACCGCAGGGTCGCCCGAGCACAGGCGCGCGACGTCGTGCCCGGCCTCGTGGGCCTCCACCAGCTCGGCGGTGATCTCCTCGAGGGTCATGCGGGCGGTGTCCACGCGCCGGGCGCCCGGCGGGCACTGCGCCAGCAGCTCCTCGGGCACCAGCGAGCCCGCGTAGAGGCACACGGGGCTCGTGGCCAGCGCGCGCAGCCCGCGCACGGTGATGAGGTCGGGCGCGCCGGGCCCGGCGCCGACGAAGCGGACGGTCATCCGGGGTCCTTCCGGTGGATCAGCTGGGTCACGCCGGCGAGCGCCCGCCAGCCCGCGAAGCGTCCGACGGGCTCGGCGCGCTGCACCGCGATCCGCCGCAGGGCACCCCCGTGCTCGCCGCGGAACGCCGCGAGCGCCGCCTCGCCCTCGACGGTGACGGCGTTGGCCACGAGCCGCCCGCCGGGGCACAGGGCGTCGCGGGCGGTCGCGAGCATCCCGGGCTCCGTGACCCCGCCGCCCACGAACACCGCGTCCGGCGGGTCCAGCCCCGCCAGCGCGCCGGGCGCCCGCCCGACGACCACGCGCAGCCCCGGCACGCCCAGGGCCGCGGCGTTGGCGGCGATGCCGGCGGCGCGGTCCTCGCGCACCTCGACGCTGACCGCCCGGCACGTGGGGTGGTGACGCATCCACTCGATGCCGACGCTGCCCGCCCCGCCGCCGACGTCCCACAGCAGCGCGCCGGGGGCCGGGCGCAGCGCGGCCACCGACAGCGCCCGCATCTCGGCCTTCGTCAGCTGGCCGTCGTGGTCGTAGGCGTCGTCGGGCAGCCCGGGCGCGCGCCCGAGCAAGGGGTCCGCCGGCGCGGGCGGGCAGGTCACGGCGACGACGGCCAGCGGGTCGCCCGGCGGGTGCGCCCAGCTCGCGGCCCGCCCGTCGACGCGGCTCTCCGACGGCGCCCCCAGCGACGCCAGCACGGTCAGCGCGGCGTCCCCGTACCCCCACGCCGTCAGCGCCGCGGCCAGCGCGCCCGGGGCGTCGCCGTCCGGGACGAGCACCAGCAGGCGGCGACGCGGCGCCAGCGCGGCCCGCACGGCGGCCGGCGGCCGGCCGACGGTGCTGAGCACCTCGACGTCCTGCACCGCCCAGCCCAGGCGCGCGCACGCCAGCGACACCGACGACGGGGCGGGCAGCACGGTGGCCCCGGGAGCGCGGGCGAGCACCGCCGGCCCGATGCCGTGGAACGTCGGGTCGCCGCTGGCCAGCACCACGAGGTCACGGTCGGCGTGCTCGGCGAGCAGGCCCGGCAGCGCCGGCATCAGCGGGGACGGCCAGGTGACGGGGGTGGCGGCCAGCTCCGGGAGCAGGTCCAGCTGGCGGGGCGCGCCCAGCACGACGTCGGCGGCCTCGAGCGCGTGGCGCGCCGGCGCGCCCAGCCCGGGCCACCCCTCGGCGCCGATGCCGACCACGGTCACGCTCACCGCGACACCTCATCACGACCCGCGGCGCGGCAGGCCGACGAGGGAGGCTCGTCACGCGCCGTGGGCGGCGGCGCGGGCGTCGAGGTAGGTCCGGACCGGCGAGGACCACCGGACGGCGAGGGCCCCGAGGTCGGCGCGCAGCGCGTCGGCGGGCCAGCCGGGCGGGCGCAGCGCGGGCGGCAGACCGGGGTCGCGCAGGAGGTCGACGGTTGCCCGGTTGGTGAGCGCGGCGAGGCGGCGCAGCGTGTCGGCGGTGGCGGGCGGGTCGTCGGTCTCGGCGAGCGCGGCGCGGACCGCGACGTGGTGGACGCGCAGGTCGTCGGCCAGCGCGCCCAGGTCCCACGCCGTGGCCGCGGCGCCCGCGAGGTCGTCGTCGGCGAGCACGAGGCGGGCGTGGCGGACCGCGGCGCCGGCGGGCACCGGCCCCAGCGCGGCGTCGAGGTCGGCCCCGCGGTCGGCGACGGCGATCAACACCCCGGGCTGCACCGACCCGTAGCCGAGCAGGCCGGCGACGCGGCGCAGCCGGTCGCGGAAGGCCCGTTCGCGCTCGGGGACGTGGTGCAGCACGGCGTGGAAGCGCCCGTCCCACGCCGGCGGCGACCGCGGCGGGGCGCGCACCGCGGCCACCTGCGCCGCGATCGCCCCGACGAGCCGGTGGTGGGTGCGACGCCCCTCGCGGCGGCCGGCGAGCTGGCCGCGGTCCCGCATGCGGGCGAACAGCTGGCGTGCCGCGGCCGGCGTCAGCCCGAGCTCCCCGAGCAGCTCGACGAGCAGGGCACCGGGCAGCTCGTCGCGCCCCGAGACCCCGAACAGGAACGCGACGAGACCCACGGTCGGACTCCGACGCGGTACGCTCCCGTTCACGCTCGTGAACCCTATCGTCATACGTGAGGACGGTCAGTGGCCAAGCTCCTGCCGTGGGTGCTGACGGCCCTGCTCAGCATCGCCGCGCCGATCGTGGTCTACGACGTGGCCACCGACCACGGGGTCACCGAGGTCGGCGCCCTGCTGCTCGGCACGGTCGGCCCGCTGCTCGAGATGGTGATCACGGCGGTGTGGCGCCGGCGGCTCGACGAGTTCAGCACGGTCGTGCTGGTCTTCCTGGTGCTCGGCGTCGTCGCGGCGCTGTTCTTCGACGACCCGCGGCTGGTGCTGCTCAAGGAGTCCGCGGTGACGGGGCTCTTCGGCCTCGTCCTGCTGGTCACGGTGCCCACCTCGCGGCCCCTGATGTTCCTGTTCGGCCGGCGCTTCGCCACGGGCGGCGACCCCGCACGCGTGGCGTGGTGGAACGGGCTCTGGGCGTACCCGGGGTTCCGGCGCACCCAGCGCGGCCTGACCCTGATGTGGGGCGCCACGTTCGTCGTCGAGGCCGTCGTCCGGGCCGTGCTGACCTACCGGCTCCCGGTGGCCACGATGGTGGTCGTCAACGCCGTCGCGCCGCCCGTGGTGATCGCGGTCCTCGTCGTGGCGACGGTCGTGTGGGCGCGCCGGTCGCGGCGCGCGGGCGAGGCGCGCTCGGCCGCGGCGGGCACGCCGGTGGCTCAGGCGCCGGCGTAGCGCAGCCCGGAGACGCTGAGCACCACGCGGCCGCGGTCGTCGCGCAGCAGCGCGCGCCCGCTGCGCAGGCGCCGCCCGCCGTGCTCGAGCTCGGCCTCGGCGTGCACGGTGCGCCCGTCGGCGGGCACGGGGCGCAGGAACGCCGCGCTCGCCTCGTCCGCGGGGCCCTCGAGCACCTCGGCGAGGGCGCGCGCGGGCAGCGACGCCAGCGCCCCGCCCTGGACGACGGCCGCGGTGTTCACCGCCTGCTCGTGGGGCGCGACGGCGTCGCGGACCAGCGCGTCGACCGTGAGCGGCGACGGCGCCCACGACGGCACCTCGACGCCGTAGCCCGCGGCCACCTCGTCGGCGAGCACGGCGTTGCGCCCGTGGGCGCGGGCGACGGTCCGGCCCGCGTCGTCGGTGATCACCGCGGTGCTCAGGGCGACCTCGGGGAGCCGGTCGTCGAGGCACCCGACGGCGTGCAGCGTGGCGCCGCGGATGTCGCGGGTCAGCACGTGCAGGGTCAGGCGCAGCGTGGTGATCCGCTGGCCGGCGTCGAGCGTGCCGGTGACGGCGAGGCCGGAGGCGAAGTCGCCGAGCAGCCAGAGCGCGGCGTCGGGTTCACCGTCGGGTGCGGGCAGGACCGTGTCGGCGCGCCCGGGCTCGATCGCGGTCAGCCGGGCGTGGACGGCGGCGTGGACCGGCGCGAGCGGGACGTCGTCGGCGACGACCCGGCGCAGCACCGCCAGCGGCGCCTCGCCGGCGGGCGTGCTCAGGGCCGCGCGCCGGAGCGGATGCGCGGCGTGACGCCGGTGAGCTCCGCGGCGAGGTCCCAGAGCCGGGCCTGCACCTCGCGGTCGTGCGAGGCCGCCGTCGAGCCGACCGGCACCGGCGGACCGGAGATCTCCTGGAAGCCGCTCGGGCCGATGTAGGTGCCGCCGGGCAGGTCGGGCATCGTCGCCGCGTAGAGGGTGGGCTGCGCGCCCATCGCCGGGCCCTGGGCGATGACCTTGTTGAGCACGCCCATCGCGAAGTCCTGCACGGACTCGGTGCGGCTCTGGAGGTTGGTGGCGCTGTAGCCGGGGTGCGCGGCCATCGAGCGCAGCGGCGACTCGGCGGCGACGAACCGGTGCTCGAGCTCGTAGGCGAACATGAGGTCGGCGAGCTTCGACTGCCCGTAGGCGAACCAGCGCTGGTAGCGGCGGCGCCGCCAGTTGAGGTCGTCGAGGTTGATGCTGCCCATGCGGTGCGCGGCGCTCGACAGGGTCACGACGCGGTCGGTGAGCACGTCGAGCAGCAGGCCGGTGAGGGCGAAGTGGCCGAGGAAGTTCGTGCCGACCTGCATCTCGAAGCCGTCGGCGGTGCGCCGCTCGGGGATCGCCATGAGGCCGGCGTTGTTGATGAGCACGTCGACCGGGCCGTCGAGGTCGGCGGCGAACGCGCGCACCGAGGACAGGTCGGCGAGGTCCAGGCGGCGCACCTCGGTGCTCCCCCGCGCCCCGTCGCTGATCGCGGTGGCCGCCTGCGCGCCCTTGTCGGTGTCGCGCACCGCCATCACGACGTGGGCGCCGGCGCGGACGAGCTCGCGGGCGGCCTCGAGGCCGATGCCCGAGTTCGCGCCGGTGATCACGAACGTCCGTCCGGACTGGTCGCCGATGTCGTCGGGGATCCACGCAGCCATGGAGGCTCGGTGCCCTTCCGGCGCGTGCCCCAAACGGCGGCCCGAACGGCGGTCAGTCGCGGGCGAGGACCTCGGCCAGGTGGCGGTAGACCTGCACGTTGTGGCCGAGCCCGATGTGGCTGCCGGTGACCTCGCGGCTCTCCGCGCCCTCGGGCCGGCACGCCGAGGGCCGCACGATCCCGTCCTGGCGGCTCCAGATCGCGACGACGGGCGGCGTCGCGGGCCGGGCGAGGTCGGCGCCGAACGGGCAGGGGCAGCGCACCGTCAGGCAGTGCGGGCGGTGGGGACGCACCAGGTTCTGCGCGAGGCGCGCCCCGCTGACCGCCGCGAGCGTGAGCACCGAGGCGTCGAGCTGGGCGCCCAGCGGGCTGCCGAGGGCCACGACGCGGCGCACGAGCTCGGGGCGGCGCGCGGCGAGGGCGCGGGCGAGCAGGCCGCCGCGGCTGTGCCCGACGAGGGACACCGGGGCGCCGGTGCGATCGGCCACCGCGGCGAGGCGGCGGTCGAGGCGGCGGACGGCGGCCTCGGAGCAGTCGACGTTCCAGGTGATGCCCGAGCGGTAGGACCGGTAGCCGATGCGCCGGAGCCACTCGTGCAGGGCGGTGAGCGTGAGGTCGCCGGCGAGGAACCCCGGCACGAGCAGGACGGGCGCGCCGTCGCCGTGCGGGACGTCGTCGCCGCGCCAGGTGGCGCTGAGGAGCAGGTGCGCCAGCTCCAGGTGCACCCGCGCCTCGCCCAGCGGGTGACCCCACCAGCGCACCGGCGGCGGGAGTTCGACCACGCCCCGACCCTATGTGAGCGGACTTCGGGGCTATAGGCCCAAGGATCGCTCACATATCGGCCTCAGCCGCGGGCGTAGGTCTCCGCCGTCTTGGTCTCGAACTCGAGGCCGACGACGGTCTCGTCGCCCACGACCCACGCGTCGTGGCCGGGCTCGAGCCGGTAGGTCTCCCCCGCCGAGATGTCCGCCTCGGTGCCGTCGTCCGCGACGATGTGCAGGCGCCCGGATGCGAGGTAGCCGAGGTGCGGGGCCTGGCAGCTCTGCCCGCCGACCACCGGCCGGATGCACTCCGACCACCGCCAGCCGGGCTGCAGGGTGAGGCGGGCGACCGTCGCGTCGCCCAGCTGCACGACCTCGAGGGTCGTCTTGTCCGGGGCGCGTGTCTCGTCGGGCTCGGACATGTTCCGGTGCTCGATCGCGGGCATCGTGGGCTCCTCTGCGGCTCCTGTTCTCCCGGACGGACTCCTGACGCCGCCACGGGCCGCTCAGTGTGACGGCGTCGGCGGTCGCGAGCGCCGGGAGCCACCCGGATGGCCCCGTCCCCGCACACCTAGCGCGGGACTACGACACCCTGCGTCCGTAGGTGAGCCGCCGCACGAGCACCTCGGCGGGGCCGCGGTGCCCGGCGCGGGCGAGCATCCCCGCGGCGAGCACGCCCGCGAGCCAGGTCAGCAGCCCGATGAGCGACGCCGTCGCCAGCCCCGCCACCGCCCCCAGGTCGCCGGCGAACCGCGCGAAGACGGCGGTGAACACCACCGACTGCGACAGGTAGAGCGTCATCGACCAGGTCCCGGCGGCCGCGATCAGGTCGCGCCCCGGCCAGGACACGCTGCCCAGCAGGCCCATGACCCCGAGCAGCCCGAGCGCGCCGGCGAACCCGCCCGCCGTGTGCGCGGCGCCCGCGAACCCGCCCGCCACGACCCCCGGCGTCCACGCCCCCGCGACGGCCAGGGCCAGCGGCAGGCCCAGCAGCACCGACGCCCCGAGCCCGGCGACCGCCCACACCACGAGCCGGCGGCGGTGCGCGGCCGGGTCGTCGAGGGTGCCGGTGCGCGCGATGACCACGCCGACGAGCACCGCGGGCGCGGTCAGCAGCGCCGAGAACAGGGTGGTCGCGAGCCACTCCTCGGGGTGCGCGGCGAGCGCCTGCCCGAGCGTCCGCGCCGCGATCGAGGGCACGGTCGGCGTCCCCTGCGGCGTGCCCTGGCCCGTCGAGAGCAGGATCCCGAACGCCGCGATCGCCGCCGCCGTCGCCAGCAGCCCCCGCGACGACGCCGTCGAGGGACCTGTGACCGCCACCGCCGGCGCGACCAGCAGGATCACCAGGCCGTAGGCCCCGATGATGTCGCCGGGGAACACGAGCAGCCCGTGCAGCGCGCCGATCCCGAGCAGCACCAGCCCGCGCCGGCGCAGCACCGGCTGCGGAGCGCGCTCGGCCAGCCGCGCCACGCCGTAGCCCACGAGCGCGGCGAACAACGGGTAGACGCGGCCGTCGACCAGCACCATCTGCACCACGGCCACGACCCGGTCGACGCCCTCGAGCCCCGCCGGGTAGCCGCGGTACCCGATGGGCCGCGCCACGAGGTAGAGGTGGACGTTCGCCACCGCGATGAGGGCGAGCAGCAGGCCCCGGGCGAGGTCGGGGGTGACGCGCCGGGCCGCGAGGCCCGTCGGTCCGGTCACGCTGGTCCTCCCCTCGCGCCAGGTCGGTGTCGGCGCCCGGCGGCGGCGTGAGGATGACACGATGGACCGGTGCACCTGACCGAGCCCCCGGACGGCACCGCCGAGGACGCCGCCCGCGCCGCACAGCGTCACCGGGCGCTCGACGAGGACCACAAGGTCTGCGACGCCATCGCCGCCCGGCCCGACGACGACACCATGCACGCCTGGGTCACCCGCTTCGCGCTCCTGGCCGACCCGACGCGGCTGACCCTGCTGCTGTGCATCCACGCCGCCGGCGAGATCTGCGTGTCCGACCTCGCCGTCGCCGCGGGCCTCAAGGACACGACGACCTCGCAGGCGCTGCGCCTGCTGCGCGCCCAGGGCCTCGTCGCCACCCGCCGCGACGGCCGCGTCGTGCGCTACCGGCTCGCCGACGAGACGGTGCACGCCCTGCTGCACCAGGTCGCCGGCGAACCGGCCCGCATCTAGGACCCCAGCAGGTCCGTGAGGATCTTCTCCAGCTGGCGCGCCTCGATGAGGAACGCGTCGTGCCCGAACGGCGACTCGATGCGCCGCACCTCGCCCGCGCCCGGGATCAGCGCGGCGAGCTCCTCCTGCTGGTGCAGCGGGTAGAGGCGGTCGGACACCGACCCGGCGACGATCGTGCGCGCGGTGATGCGCGCCAGCGCCTCGCCCGTCGAGCCCCGCCCGCGGGCGACGTCGTGGCCGTTCATCGCCTGGGTCAGCACGATGTAGCTGCCGGCGTCGAAGCGGTGCACGAGCTTCTCGGCGTGGTGGTCGAGGTAGCTCTCGACCGCGAACCGCCCGCCGCCGTCCGGATCCTCGCCCGGCTGCGGGCGCCGTCCGAAGCGGGTGTCGAGCTCCTCGCCCGTGCGGTAGGTGATGTGCGCGATCCGCCGCGCGACGCCCAGCCCGACGTACGGGCCCTCGCCCCGCGCGCGGTCGTGGTAGTCGCCGCCGCACCACCCCGGGTCCTCCCGGATCGCCGCGATCTGCGGGGCCGCCCAGGCGATCTGGTCGGCCGACGCCGCGGCCGGCGAGCACAGCAGCAGCAGGCGCTCGACCCGCGCGGGGTGCATGACGGCCCACTCGAGCGCGCGCATCCCGCCCATCGAGCCGCCGAGCACCGCCGCCCAGGCGTCGATGCCCACCGCGTCGGCGAAGCGCTCCTCCACCGTCACCTGGTCGCGCACCGTCGTCCGCGGGAAGCGCGAGCCCCACGGCCGCCCGTCCGGCGCGGGCGACGCCGGCCCGGTGGTGCCCTGGCAGCCGCCGAGCACGTTGGGCGCGACGACGAACCAGCGGTCGGTGTCGACGACCCGGCCGGGGCCGATGAGCGCCGACCACCAGCCCGGCGTCGGGTGCCCGAGACCCGCGTCGCCGAGGACGTGGCTGTCGCCGGTCAGGGCGTGCAGCACGAGCACCGCGTTGGACCCGTCGAAGCGGCCCCACGTCTCGTAGGCGACGCGGACGTCGGGCAGCGTCTCGCCGCTCTCGAGCGTCACCGCCCCGAGGTCGACGAAGTGCCGGTCACCGACCGGGTCCCCCTCCCGCCACGCGCCGGTGGCGGGAGGGAGCACCCGGACGGTGCCGTCGGAGAGCGACGTGGTCACGCAGCCCGGACTCTCACTGATGGGACTTGGCGGCGGTGAAGCCCGCCTCGAGGTCCGCCTTGAGGTCCTCGATGTGCTCGATGCCCACGGCCAGGCGCACGAGGCCCGGGGTGACGCCCGCGGACTCCTGCTCGTTCTCGGCGAGCTGGCTGTGCGTCGTCGACGCCGGGTGGGCGATGAGGCTGCGCACGTCGCCGATGTTGACCAGCTGCGAGTGCAGGCTGGTGCCGTCGACGAACGCCCGGCCGGCCTCGACGCCACCGCGCAGGTCGAACGAGACGATCGCGCCGACGCCCTTGGGCAGGTACTTCTTGCCGGCCTCGTACCAGGGGCTCGACGGCAGGCCCGCGTAGTAGACCTTCTCGACCTCGTCGCGCGCCTCGAGCCACTCGGCCAGGGCCTGCGCGTTCTGCACGTGGCGGTCGAGGCGCAGCGAGAGCGTCTCGATGCCCTGGATGATGAGGAACGAGTTGAACGGGGCGATCGCCGCGCCGGTGTCGCGCAGCAGCTGCACGCGCAGCTTGGCGGCGTAGGCGCCCGGGCCGAGGGCCTCCCAGTACTTGAGCCCGTTGTAGCTCGGGTCGGGCTCGGTGAAGCCGGGGAAGCGGTCGCCGTGGGCGCCGAAGTCGAACGTGCCGCCGTCGACGACCACGCCGGCGATCGTCGTGCCGTGACCGCCGAGGTACTTGGTGGCCGAGTGGATGACGATGTCGGCGCCGTGCTCGATGGGGCGCAGCAGGTACGGCGTGGGCACGGTGTTGTCGACGAGCAGCGGCACGCCGGCCTCGTGCGCGACGCCGGCGACGCCCGCGATGTCGAGGACGTTGGAGCCGGGGTTGGCGATGGTCTCGGCGAAGAACAGCTTGGTGTTCGGCCGCACGGCGTTGCGCCACTGCTCGAGGTCGTCCTGGTCCTCGACGAACGAGACCTCGATGCCCAGCTTCGGCAGCGTGTAGTGGAACAGGTTGTACGTGCCGCCGTAGAGGCTCGGGCTGGACACGAAGTGGTCGCCGCTGTTGGCGATGTTGAGGATCGCCGCCGTGGTGGCCGCGCTGCCCGACGCGAAGGCCAGGGCCGCGACCCCGCCCTCCAGGGTGGCGACGCGCTGCTCGAGCACGTCCTGGGTCGGGTTCATGATGCGGGTGTAGATGTTGCCCGGCTCGGCGAGGCTGAACAGGTCAGCGCCGTGCTGGGTGTCGCGGAAGACGTACGACGTCGTCTGGTAGATCGGCGTCGCCCGTGCGCCGGTCGATGGGTCGGGACTCGCGCCCGCGTGGATCTGCTGGGTCTCGAACGACCAGCCGGCGCTCGCGTCGGTCATGGGGTGCTCACTCCATCGTGGGTGTGGATCGGGGATGGCTCATCGTGCTCGTGCTCGTCCGGCGGGGTGCTGCCCCTCTCAGCGACACCACTCGTCGAACGCGTCGACGCGACGACTCGGCCAGAAACCTTCGAGATCCCGCACCACGGCGGCGATCCTCCCGCCGCGGGGCGTGGGGCACAACCGAGCGCACCGGCCACGTCGCGGTGATCACCCTCCGGGCGACGCCCGCCGCTGGCGGGTCGCCACCCTCTTTGGCAACCTGCCAACTATGACGCTCCCGACCGTCGACCTGGGGAACCGCGAGTTCTGGGCGGCCCCGTGGGCGCAGCGCCACGAGGTGTTCGCGGGCCTGCGCGCCGACGCGGGGCTGCCGTGGTTCGCGGAGCCCGAGTTCCCGGGCTTCCCCACCGGCCCCGGCTTCCGCGCGGTGACCCGCCACGCCGACGTCGAGTACGTCAGCAAGAACCCCGACCTGTTCTGCTCGGGGCAGGGCGCGGTGTCGATCCTCGACCTGCCCGCCGAGGCGCACGAGTTCTTCGGCTCGCTGATCAGCATGGACGCGCCGCGGCACACCAAGATCCGGCGCATCGCGGCGCAGGCGTTCACGCCGCGGCGCACGGAGGCGCTGCTCGCCGACGTCACACGGGTCGCGCGGTCCGTGGTCGCGGCGGCGCGGGAGAAGGCGCTGGCCGGCGACGGTTCGTTCGACCTCGTCACCGAGGTCTCGGCGCGCATGCCGCTGTTGATCATCTGCGACATGATGGGCGTCCCGGAGTCCCGGCGCGACGAGGTGTTCGCCCACTCCAACGTCATCCTCGCCGGCGACGACCCCGAGTACGTCACCTCGGACAACCCGCTGGGCGACTACCTCGCCGCCGGCGCCGGCCTCTCGGGCCTGATGACCGAGCTCGCCGCCGCCCGCGAGGCCGACCCCACCGACGACATCACCTCGGCCCTGGTCCACGGCGTCGTCGACGGAGAGCGGCTCACGCACCAGGAGATCGCGTCGTTCTTCATCCTGCTCTGCGTCGCGGGCAACGAGACCACCCGCAACGCGATCACCCACGGCGTCTGGGGCATGCACCTCGACCCGTCGCAGTGGGAGCTGTGGTCCTCGGACGTCGACGGGGTCACCCCCACGGCCGTGGACGAGATCGTGCGTTGGGCCTCGCCGATCAACTGGATGCGCCGGACGGCGGTGTCGGACACGTCGGTCGGCGACGTCGCGGTGTCGGCGGGCGAGAAGCTGCTGCTCGTCTACGGGGCCGCGAACCGCGACGACACCGTGTTCGCGGACCCCGATCGCCTCGACCTGCGCCGCTCCCCCAACCCGCACCAGGGCTTCGGCGCCCACGGCCCGCACTTCTGCCTGGGCGCGCACCTCGCCCGCCGCGAGATCGCCGTCCTGTTCCGCGAGCTCTTCGCCGGCATGCCCGACCTGCGCGTCGTCGGCGAGCCCGACCGCCTGCGCAGCATCTTCGTCAACGGGATCAAGCACCTGCCCGTGGCGCTGGCGGGGACGGACGCAGCGCACTGAGTGAGCGAAGGGCACCGTCGCTCGGCTGTTCCGAGTGACGGTGCCCTTCGGTCGGTCTGCGGCGGCCGGGCGAGGTGGCCGTGGAGATCAGGGAGTGCGTGCGGTCGGTGTCGATCTCCACGGTGACCGTGGGCGCTCCCTGACCACCGGCGGCTCGTCGCGACGCCGAGATCCGGACTCGTGGAGCAGACGCTCCGCTCAGCGGGACGAGCGCTCCACAGTCCGGGATCTCTCTCCTCAGCCGACGAGCTCGGGCTCGCGGGCCGGGATCTCGGTGGTGTCGGCGTCCGATTCGGGGTCGACGTCGGAGTCCGCGTCGGCCGCCATCCGAGCGCGGCGCAGCACCCGGTGCCGCAGGGCGAACGCGGCGAACGCCGAGAGGATCAGCACGCCGAACACGGCCGGCATCCCCAGCCCGCCGGGCAGGTTGTCGAACGCCATGGCCTGGACGTCGCTCACGGTCGTGACCGGCGAGCCCTCGTCGACGCCGGTCAGCGTGCGTAGCGGGCTCCCCTGGGGCGCGAGCAGCATGCTCGCGTCGAAGGTGCCGAAGCCGAGCGCGGGCGCGGTGGCGGCGAGGCCGCCGTAGGCGCCGCCGGCTCCGCCGGCCGGTGACAGCAGATTGGCGTCCGGCGCGATGCCCTGCGCTTGCGCGGTGCGCTGGGCAGCGAGCGCCGCCTCGCGCTGCGCGGCCTCCTGCTGGGCGCGCTGATCGGCGAGGCGCTGTTCGGCCGCGCGCCGGTCGGCGTCTCGCTGCTGCTGCTGCTGCTGCGCCGCCCTCTGGTCGGCCTCCCGCTGCGCAGCAGCATCACGCTCGGCCTGCTCAGCGGCCGCCTGTTGAGCCGCCTCCTCGCGAGCCTGCTCGGCCGCCGCCGCTTCCTGGCGGGCCTGCTCGGCCGCCTCCTCCAGCGCAGCCTGGTACGACGCGAGAGTCTGCAGGCCTGCGCTCTTGAGCTCATCCGACGTCGCCAGGACACCGCCGACAACGCAGTCGAGCGTGCTCCCGACGAACTCCACGCCGTCCAACGATGTACACGTCGCTGGCGCGGCGGACGCCGTACCCGCACCCAACGCGAGGGCACCGGTCACGAGGGCGCCGACGATCACACTCGGCAGCAAACGACCGGGACGGACTGGCATGCGCGGACCCCTTCGACCGGATGGCACAGCCACACGGCAGCCCGCGTGACTTGCGCTCTCATCGGTGAGGAGCAACCGGCGTTACCCACGAGTTCGCCGGGGTCGACAGTTCACTGAGTTGGCCCAATACGTACCCGCCGAAGGGACGCGGTGGTTCGGCCGTCAGCGAGGTTTGCACCTGAGAAGAGGTAGTGGTTCGGCCAGGTCAACGATCAGGGCCGAGTGGGGGTGACGCTCGTGCTCCCGCGTCACCGATCGTCGCGGTGAGTGACACTGATCGCATGAGCGGGGAGTCGCTGCGCCTGGAGTTCCGGCGGCAGGTGCGCGAGCGGGTGCTCACGACGGCCCACGAGCACACCGTCGAGCGCGGCTGGGAACGGGTCCGGGTGGGCGAGGTGGCGGTCGACTCCGGGGTCTCGCGGCCCACCCTCTACCGCGAGTTCGGCAACAAGGACGGCCTCGGCGAAGCGCTGATGAACCGCGAGGCCGAGCGCTTCTTCGCCGCCATCCGCGACGCGCTCGCCCAGCACGAGGACGTCGCCCGCGCCATCGCCGCGGCCACGCGCCTGACGCTCGAGGAGGCGGCCGACAACCCGCTGCTGCGCGCCGTGCTCACCGGCAGCCGCTCGGGCGACGCGGGCCTGCTGCCGTTCCTGACCTCGCGCTCGGAGTCGATCCGCGAGTCGGCGCGCGCCCTGCTCGCGACGTGGTTCGAGCAGCGGATGCCCGAGCTGCTGCCCTCGACGGTCGAGGAGACCGTGGACGCGGTGGTCCGCCTGGTCATCTCGCACGTCGTCGCGCCGGCGCTCGACCCCGTCGACGTCGGGGAGCGCGTCGCCCACCTCGTGAGCGCCCTCGTCCGCCCGAAGAACTGAGACAAAAATCTGGTCTTGTCTCAGAACGCGTCACGCGGCAGACTCCTGACCGCGAGAGGTCGCGTCGAGGGAGACCCGCATGAGCACCACGGACGTCACGTCGGACACCACCGCCGAGGAGAGCGCCGCGCGCCCCTGGCGGGACCGCAAGCGCTACCTGTGGCCCCTGGCCACGCTGATGCCCGCGATGCCGTTCGTCGGCGCCGGGCTCACGGCGGCGACCGGCTGGGCCGGCTGGTGGTGGGTCGGGCCGATGATCCTGTTCGTGATCCTGCCGGCGCTGGACCTGGTCTTCGGCGCCACGGACGACAACCCGCCGGAGTCCGAGCGCGAGCGCCTCGAGGCCGACCGCTACTACCGCTGGGTCACGTACCTGTTCCTGCCCATCCAGTACGCGAGCCTCGTGTTCTGCTGCTGGGTCTGGGCCACCTGGGACCTCCCCTGGCACGCCGACCTCGGCCTCGCGCTGACGATGGGCGTGGTCAGCGGCGTCGCCATCAACACCGCGCACGAGCTGGGCCACAAGCGCGAGGACGTCGAGCGCTGGCTGTCGAAGATCGCGCTGGCCACCTCGGCGTACGGGCACTTCTACGTCGAGCACAACCGCGGCCACCACGTCCGCGTGGCCACGCCGGAGGACCCGGCCAGCTCGCGGCTGGGCGAGAGCTTCTGGATGTTCCTGCCGCGCACCGTCTGGGGCAGCCTGCGCTCGTCCTGGCACCTCGAGACCAAGCGCCGCGCCAAGGGCCGCCACTCGCCGGCGGACCACGAGATCCTCGTCGCCTGGGCGATGACGCTGGTGCTGTTCATCGCGCTGGTCGGCGCGTTCGGCCCCGTCGTCCTACCGTGGCTCGTGCTGCAGGCCGTGGTCGGGTTCTCGCTGCTCGAGGTCGTGAACTACCTGGAGCACTACGGCCTCAAGCGCGCCAAGCGCGACGACGGCCGCTACGTGCGCACCGACCCGCGGCACAGCTGGAACGCCGACCACACGGTGTCGAACCTGCTGCTCTACCAGCTGCAGCGCCACTCCGACCACCACGCCAACCCGCTGCGCCGCTACCAGACCCTGCGGCACTTCGAGGAGTCCCCGCAGCTGCCCAGCGGCTACGGCTCGATGATCGTCGTCGCGCTGTTCCCGCCGGTGTGGCGGGCGATGATGGACCGCCGCGTCGTCGCCCACTACGACGGCGACGTGACGCTCGCGAACATCCACCCGCGCAAGCGTGAGCGCTACCTCGCGCGCTACGCCCGGACATAGAACGCGTCCCGCGGGCGTTGCGCACCGAGTGAGCACTCCCGCCGACGCCCTGCACCCTGCCCGCCGCGGCCGGCTCTTCGCCGCCGTGGCGGGCACGGTGGTGCTCTTCCTGGCCGCGTCGAGCGTGCCGTCCCCGCTCTACGTCGTGTACCAGGCGCAGTGGGGCTTCTCGGCCTCGACGCTGACGACGATCTTCGCCGTCTACGTGCTCTTCCTGCTCGCCTCGCTGCTGGTGGTCGGCGGGCTGTCCGACCACCTCGGCCGGCGCCCCGTCCTGGCCGGCGCGCTGGCGGTGCAGACGGTGGCCGTCGTGCTGTTCCTGCTGGCCGGCAACGTGGCGATGCTGCTGATCGCGCGGGCCGTGCAGGGCGCGGCGACCGGCGCGGCGATCACCGCCATGGCCGCGACGCTGGTCGACCTGCGCCCGGCGCGGGCGGGCCTGGCGAACGCCGTGACGCCGCTGGTCGGGCTGGCGCTGGGCGCGCTCGGGTGCGGCCTGCTCGTCGAGTACGCGCCCGCGCCCACCCGGCTGGTCTACGGCGTGCTGCTCGCCGGGTTCGCCGTCGTCGCGGTCGTGCTGGCCGTGCTGCCCGAGACCGCGCCCCGCCGGGCCGGGGCGCTCGCGTCGCTGCGCCCGCGCGTCCGCATCCCCGACGGCCTGCGCGCCGACGTGCTGTCGATCGTCCCCGTGCTCGCGGCGAGCTGGGCGCTCGGCGGGCTGTACCTGTCGCTGGGCCCGTCGGTGGCCGCCGAGCTGTTCGGGCTGCGCAGCCACCTCGTCGGCGGGGTCGTCGTCACCCTGCTCTGCGGGGTCGGCGCCCTGAGCGCGGTGACCGTGTTCCGCCGCGCGCCCGAGACGCTGCTCGCGCCGGCCGGGGCGCTGCTCGCCCTCGGCACCCTGCTGACGCTGGCGGGGCTGGTCGTCGGCTCACCGCTCGGGGCCGCCGGCGGCACGGTCGTCGCCGGTGTGGGCTTCGGGGCCGCGTCGCTGGCCTGCTTCGGCACCCTCGCCCGCATCGCCGCGCCCGAGACCCGCGGCGAGCTGATGGCCGTCGCCTACGTCGTCGCCTACCTCGCGTTCAGCCTGCCCGCCGTGGCCGCGGGGTTCGCGACGGTGCAGGTCGGGCTCCGGCCGGTCGCCGAGGTCTACGGCCTGGTCGTCGTGGTCCTCGGGCTGAGCGCCGTGGTCGCCCGCGCGCTGGTGCTCCGCACGCGCCGCACGGCCGCCCGCACGTAGGGTCCGCGGGCACCCCGCGCCCGACCCCGAGAGGACCCCCGTTGCCCAAGCCCCCGCTGCCCGACGACGTCCAGGAACTGCTGCGCAAGCCCAACCCCAGCGTGGTCGTCTCGGTGCGCCAGGACGGCCAGCCGGTGTCCGTGCCCACCTGGTACCTCTGGGAGGACGGGCGGGTCCTGGTCAACATGGACGCCCAGCGCAAGCGGGTCGAGTACCTGCGCAACGACCCCCGGGTCTCGATCTCGATCCTCGCCGAGGACGACTGGTACACCCACGTGAGCATCCAGGGCCGCGTCGTGGAGTGGGCCGACGACACCGACCTCGCCGACATCGACCGCTGCTCCCAGCACTACACCGGCAAGCCCTACCCCATCCGCGACCGCGAGCGCGTCTCGGCGTGGATCGAGGTGCACCGCTGGCACGGCTGGGGCGCGGTCAAGGCCTCGGACGTGCCGGACAACGCGGGCTGATCGGGGGGCCCTCGGTCACCCGTTCGGCTCGGCGGGGAGCGTGGTTAGGCTCCCCTTCGGTCCGGGCCGCGCGTCGTGACGGAGGTGGGAGTGACCCTCGCCCGTGGGCCCCGGCCGAGCCAGGTGGTCGAGGGCGCCGAACGCGTCGGGGCCTCGGTGCTCGACGCGATCGGGGCGACGCCGCTGGTGGCGCTCGACCGGCTGTTCGCGCGGCCCGGGGTCGAGGTGCTGGCCAAGCTCGAGCTGATGAACCCCGGCGGCAGCATGAAGGACCGCTCCGCCCGCTACATCGTCGGCGGCGGGCTGGCCGACGGGTCGATCCCGCCGGGCAGCCGGCTGGTCGAGTCGAGCTCGGGCAACTTCGGGGTCGCCGTGGCGATGGCGGCGCGTCTGCACGGGCTCGCGTTCACCTGCGTCGTCGACCCGCACGCCAGCGCCGCCAACGTGACGATCATGCGCGGGCTCGGCGCCGACGTCGAGGTGGTCGACGAGCCCGACACCGCGGGCGGTTACCTGCACACCCGCCTGGCCCGCGTGCACGAGATCCTCGCGACGACGCCGGACACGGTGTGGATCAACCAGTACGCCAACGACCGCAACTGGCTCGCGCACTACCACGGCACCGGCGCCGAGCTGGTCGACCAGCTGCTCGTCCCCCCGACCCACCTCGTCGGCGCGGTGTCCACCACGGGCAGCCTGCTGGGGTGCGCGCGGCGGCTGCGCGAGTGGTGCCCGCTGCAGGTCGTCGCCGCGGACGCCGTCGGCTCGGTGATCTTCGGCGGGCCGGGCGGACGCCGGGAGCTGCCGGGCCTGGGCTCGAGCCGGGTCCCCGAGCTCCACTCCCCCGCCGAGATCGACCGCGTCGAGCACGTCGACGACGCCACCGCCGCCGAGGCGTGCCGCGAGCTGCTGGCCACCGAGGCGATCTTCGCCGGCGGGTCCACCGGCGCCGTCGTCACCGCGGTGCGCCGGCTCGTCGACGACGTCGTGCCGCCCGCCCGGATCGTCGCGATCTTCCCCGACCGCGGCGACCGCTACCTCGACCGCGTCTACGACGACGCCTGGCTCGACCGGGCGCGCGCGAGGCGGGTCGCGGGGACGCGGTGAGCGGTCCCGACGCCAGCACCCTCGTCCTGCGGGACCTGCTCGACGCCGCCGTCGCCGAGGACCTCGCCGGGCTCGGCGGCGCCCGCCTCGCGCCGGCGCCGGAGGGGTGGCCGGGGCCGTGCGTGCGCCTCGCGCTGCCCGACGGGCGCTGCGTGGGCTGGCCCGCGCGCGCCGGGGGCGTGCTGCAGGCGACGCGGTACGTCGACGGCCCGGTGATGGTCGGGGCGCCCGGGGCGCCGCTGCGGGAGGTGTCGGGGTTCTCGGAGCTCCTGGAGCTCCTGGCCCCCGACGCCCCGTGCCGCGAGGTCGTCGCCCGCGACCTGGCGACGGCCGTGGCGCACGCCGTGACCGCGGTGCCCGGCGGCGAGCTGACCGAGCAGGTGGGCGAGGAGCTCGCGGCGGCGCGCGGGCGCCCGTTCCACCCGACGGCGCGAGCGGTGAGCGGTTGGGACGCCGACGACCTCGCCCGCTGGGGACCCGGGCGCCTCGTCGACTTGGACTGGGTGGGCGTGCGCCGGGACCACCTGCGCTCCGGCGACGGGCCGGCGCCGGCGTTCCCGGACGCGCCCGAGGCCCCGGACACCCACGTCGCCGTGCCCGTGCACCCGTTCGACCGCGAGCACGTCCTGCCCGCCGTCTTCGCCCGCGAGCTCGCCGACGGCGTCGTCGTCCCCCTGGCCCGGGGCGTCGGGGCGGGCCGGGCGACGGCGTCGCTGCGCACGCTCGACCTCGGCGGGCGGACGCACCTCAAGCTCCCCCTCGGGGTGACGACGCTGGGCTCGGCGCGGCTGCTCGGGGCGCGCTCGCTGGACTTCGCGCAGCGCGGCGAGCGGGTGCTGCGCCGGGTGCTCGACGCCGACCCCGCCCTCGCCGCACGGGTCGCCGTCGCCGACGAGTCCTCGTGGGTCGGCTTCGCGCGCCCCGACGGCGGCGACGAGTACCACGACCGCCCGGGGCACCTGGCCGCGGCGCTGCGGCGGCTGCCCCCGCGGGAAGGGGTGTGGCGGGTCCCCCTGGCCGCGCTCGCCGCCCCCGCCTGGGACGGGCCGCTGGCCGCGCTCGGCGACCCGGAGGCGGTGTTCGCCGCCGTGACCGAGGCCGTCGTCGCGGTGGGGATCGGGTTCCTGCGCCACGGCGTGCTGCCGGAGGTGCACGGGCAGAACGTGCTGCTGGACGTGGGTCCCGACGGCGTGCGCCTCGTACTGCGCGACCACGACGCCGTGCGCGTCCACCCGCGGTGGCTCTCGGTGCCCGACCCCGGCTATCGGCTCACGCCCGGCGGGTCGCAGTCGCTGGTGCTGGACACGCCCGCGCCGCTGATCGGCTTCTTCGCGACGCTCGGGCTGCAGGTGGGGCTGCACGGGGTGGTCGACGCGCTCGTGCGGCACACGGGCACCCCGGAGCCGCGGTGGTGGTCGGTGATCCGCCACGCCGTGGCGCAGGCCGTCGACGCCACCTCCAGCCCCGTGGTGCGCCACGCCCTGCACGCCGTGCTGCTCGGCGCCGAGCAGTGGCCGCACCGCGCGGTGCTCGGACCGCTGCTGGAGCGTGGTCCCTCGCGCGGCACGAGCATGCCGGCAGGCGTCACGTCCGTGCTCAACCCGCTGCGGGCGGTGTCGTGACCGCCTCGGCGGCCGAGATCGTCGCGGCGCTCGCGGCGGCCGGCCCGGTGCGGGAGCGCGTGCTGGCCCAGCTGGTCGAGTCGCTGGTGCTCGAGGGCGCGGTGGAGGTGTCGGGCGACGGCGGGCCCGGGACGACCTGCGGGCCGTTCGCGCTGCGCTTCGTGCGGACGGCGTCGTTCGGGCGGGTGCGGCTGACGTCGATCTCCCGCGGCGGTCGTCCGGTCACCCCTGGCGAGTTCCTCGCCGAGGCCCCGATCCACGCCGACCCCGCCTGCCGGACGCGGCTGGGGACCGAGCTGGCGGCGACGGTGCTGGGCGACGCGCTGGCGCTCGCGCGGCGCCCGCGGGTCCCGCTCGATCCCGGGGCAGGGCACGACGTGCTCGAGGCCCTCACCGCGGACGGGCACCGCTACCACCCGGCGTACAAGTCGCGGACCGGGTTCGGGGTCGGCGACCTGTTGGCCTACGCCCCGGAGTTCGCGCCCACCGTGCGGCCGCTGCTGCTCGACGCCGAGCCGGGGCTCGCGTCGGTGTCGGCGGCCGCGGGGCTGGACCCGGCAGTGGTGTGGAGCGCGCCGCCGGGCCGCGTCGGGATCCCCGTGCACCCCTGGCAGTGGGAGCACCACGTCGCCGCCGCCCACGCCGACGCGCTGGCGTCCGGGGCACTGCGGGTGGGCGGGCCGGACCTCGACGCGTACCGCCCCCAGGCGTCGATCCGCACGCTGGCCTGCGTCTCCACCCCGTACCGGCCGTCGGTGAAGCTGCCGCTGGCGATCACGAACACCTCGACGTCACGGGGCCTCGCGCCGCACACCGTGCGCAACGCGGCGCCGATCTCGGACTGGCTGGCGGGGATCGTGGCCGGCGACCCGGTGCTCGTCGACAAGGCCCGGGTGATCGTGCTGCGCGAGGTCCTGGGTGTGACCGTCGAGCCGGGGCTGGGCGCGATCTGGCGCGAGAGCCTGCACGTCCACCTGCACCCCGGCGAGCGGGCCGTGCCGTTCCCGGGGCTGGCGGCGCGCTCGGGCGACGGGGTGCCGCTGATCGACCCGTGGATCCGGGCGCAGGGCGCGCGGGGGTGGGTCGAGCGGCTGGTCGTCGCCAGCGTCCTGCCCCTGGTGCACCTGCTCGTCGTGCACGGCGTGGCGCTGGAGGCGCACGCGCAGAACATGCTGCTGGTGCACGCGGGCGGGCTGCCGACGCGCGTGGCGCTGAAGGACTTCCACGACGGCGTGCGGTTCTCGCGGGAGCTGCTCGCCGCGCCCGGACCCGCGCTCGAGGCGCCGCCGGCCGACCACCCCAACGCCAACTCGTTCCTCGAGACCGACGACCCGGCGCTGGTCACCGGGTTCCTGCTCGACGCGCTGTGCTTCGTCAACCTCGCCGAGATCGCCTGGATACTGGCGGGCGAGTACGGGCTCGGCGAGGAGGAGTTCTGGGCGGTGGTGGCCGGGGCGATCCGGGCGCACGCGGACCGGGTCCCGGGGTTCGCGGGGCGGATGGGCGTCTTCGACGTGTTCGCGCCGACCCTGGAGGTCGAGAAGCTCACCACCCGCCGCCTCTGGCCCGACACCGAGCTCCGGGTCCACGCGCTCCCGAACCCCCTACGTGCGTGATCTTCTGAGCTACAGCTCAGAAGATCACGCACGTGGTCAGTAGACGGCCAGCTCCACCAGGTTCGCGTCGGGGTCGCGCAGGTAGACGCTGCGCATGGGCCCGCGGGCGCCGGTGCGGTCGACCGGGCCCTCCTCGATCGCCACGCCGGCGTCCGTGAGCGCGCGGGCGACGTCCTCGATCGGCCCGTCGACCACGAAACACAGGTCGCCGCTGCCCGGGGTCGGGCGGGCGGCCTTCGGCTCGAACTCGTGGCCGGCCTCGTGCAGGTTGATCTTCTGGTCGCCCAGGTGCAGCGCGGTGCGCCCGGAGAACGTGCGCTCCTCCATGCCCAGCAGACCGGTGTAGAAGTCGACCGTGGCCCGGAGGTCGGCCACGGTCAGCACGAGGTGGTCGATGCTGCGCACGCGAGCGGGAGGGGTCGCCATGGCGACCCATCCCACCCCACGCGGCGCTCCTACCGCAGCCCCACCGTCCGGAACATCCCGGTCGGGTCGTACTGCTCGCGGACCCCCGTCAGCCACGCGAGGGTCTCCTGGTCCCACAGCACCCCGAGTCGGCCGCCGGCCGCCGGGCCCTGGAAGTTCGGCAGCCCGCCGACCGTCCACGGGCGCAGCGCGTCCACCACCGACCGCGCCGCCGCCGGGGCGACCGCGGCCATCGGCGGGAACATCGGCGCCAGCGCGTAGAGGTGGAACGCCGCGTCCCGGCCGGCCACCGCGTCGTGCTCGCGGTCGGGGCGGCGCGCGATCGCCCCGCCCATCTGGCGCAGCTCGGCCATGACCAGCGGCGTCTCCACGCCCGGCCCGGCGACGGCCAGCAGCGCGTCGACGGCCTCGGCGGGCAGGGCCGACAGCGTCGCCGAGTCGTCCCAGATCGGCATCGGCTCGGTGGGGTCGGCGTGGATCGCGTCGATCGCCGCGAACGGCATCTCGTCGACCATGTCCGCGATCGGCTCCGCCACCGCCCGCATCGGCGCCAGTAGCGCGGCGCCGTCGGAGGCCGCGCCCAGGTGCGCGAAGCGCAGGTGCGTGACGAACGCGCCCTGCAGCGGCGGCGGCAGCGCCGGGTCCGGGGGCAGGCGCAGCAGGGCGATCGAGCTCGAGGTCTCGACGGGCAGCGTGCCCGCCCACTCCCGCCAGGCGTGCAGCAGCTGCGGGGACGCCTCGCCGGGGAAGAAGATCCCGCCGCCGTAGAGGCGGGTCACCGGGTGCAGCGCGATCTCGATCTCGGTGACGACCCCGAACCCCGTCTTGCCGCCGAGCAGCGCGGCGAACAGGTCAGGCTCGCGGTCGGCGTCGACGTCGCGCTCGGTGCCGTCGGCGGTGACGACGCGGACGCGGCGGACCTGGTCGGCGCCGGTGCCGAAGGCCCGGGACAGCGGGCCGTGCCCGCCGCCGAGGCAGAAGCCGACGACGCCGACCTTCGACGACGACCCGCACACCGGCGCGAGGCCGTGCGGCGCAGCGGCCGCGATGACCTGGTGCCACTGCGCCCCGCCGCCGACCACCGCGGTGCGCGTGGCGGGGTCGATGCGCACGTCGTCGAGCTCGCGGGTCGACACCAGCACGGACCCGCCGAGGTCGGAGAGCAGCTGGTGCCCGGTGGCCTGGACCGTCACGGGACGGCCCTCGGCGCCGGCCCAGCGGACGGCGTCGACGACGTCGCCGGGACTGCGCGCCGCCACCACCGCGGCGGGGCGTGGCGTCAGCGTCGTGACGAAGGGCGCGACGGCAGCGGCGTAGGCCGGGTCGCCGGCGTGCAGGAGGGCGGGGGCGGAGACGGAGGTGGTCATGGCGGGGTCCTCTCGGGGGGCGTGTCGGGTGGGGTCAGCGGCCGGCGGTGGCGTCGATCTCGACGGCCATCCCGGGCAGGGCGAGGCGCGCGACCTGCAGGAGGGTCGCGGGCGGGGTGGCGCCGACGGCGTCGAGCCGCTCGGTGATCGCGCCGTAGGCGGCGAGGGCGGCGTCCATGTCGGTCACGTAGACGACGAGACGGGTGACGTCGCGCAGGTCCATGCCGGCGCGGGCGAGGAGGTCCTCGAGGTTCGCCATCGCCAGCGCCATCTGCGCGGTGAGGTCGCCCTCGTGCAGGAGCGCGCCCTCGGCGTCGAGCGAACCCTGGCCGGCCACGGTGAGTAGCTGCGTGGGTGCCGGGCGGAGCTGGGCCTGGTCGTAGCGGAAGCCGCTGTTCCAGGACGTCGGGTTGATCCGGTACGGGGCGTCGAGCTGCGTGACTGGCATGGACGAGCCTGCGTCAGTGATCGCGGCGGGCCCATCCCAGGCCTCTGGTGTCTCCGCACCCCAGGAATCTGGGATGCCCCGGTCGTACCAGCAGGAGCTACAGTGCGTGACGTGACCACGGTGAGCGCCGAGCGGGTGCGCACGCAGATCGACGGGCTCGCGACGGCGGGCCTCGACTGGCCGACGTTCGGCGCGGCCGCCATCGAGACCCTGCGCAAGGCGCTGCCGTTCTCCGCGGCCTGCCTCGCGACGCTCGACCCGGCGACCGAGCTCGTCACCGCCACCGTGAAGTGGGGCGACGTCGACGACGAGCACGACCTCGAGTGGTCGTACTACGAGTACGAGGTCGACGACGTCTACGACTTCCGCGCGGTGTCCCGCCGGCCCGGCGCGGTCGCCGCACTGGGCACCGAGACCGGCGGCGACCCCGCCCGCTCGCGGCGCTGGACCGAGATGTTCCGCCCTGTCTGGGACTACTCCGACGAGATGCGCGCGGGCCTGGCCGTCGACGGCGCCACCTGGGGCGGCATCGCGCTGTTCCACCAGGGCGGGCGGACGTTCACGCCGGCCGAGCAGGAGTTCATGAGCTCGGTGTCGGCCGGCTTCGCCCGCGGGCTGCGCACCGGCCTCGTGGTCGGCGCGGCCGACGGGGCGCTCACCGGGGCGGACGCCGACGGGCCGGCGGTGCTCGTGGTCGGCGCCGACGACGAGGTCGTGCAGGCCAACCTCGGGGCGGCGGGCCGCGTCGCCGACCTGGGCGGCGGCCCGTTGGGCGAGTCACGGCTGCCGCAGGTGATCTGCGCGATCGTCGGGGCCGCGCGCCGCCGCGCCGCCGACCCGGGGGCGCCGATGCCGCGCGCCCGCCTGCGGTCGCGGTCGGGGCGCTGGGTGGTGGCGCACGCCTCGCCGCTGGTCAGCCGGGCGGGCGCGGGCACCGACGTGGTCGTCACGCTCGAGGACGCCCGCCCACCCGAGGTGATCCCGCTGGTCGTGGCGTCGTACGGCCTCACCGACCGCGAGCGCGACGTCGTCGGGCTCGTGCTCTCCGGCGTCGACACCGCCGACGTCGCCGGCCGGCTGCACCTGTCGGCGTACACGGTGCAGGACCACCTCAAGAAGATCTTCACGAAGGTCGGCGTGCGCAGCCGCCGCGAGCTCATCGCGCGGATCTACAACGACCACTACGTCCCCCGCCTCGTCGAGGGCGGGGCCCTGGCGCCGTCGGGGTGGTTCGCGGGCTGAGGTGCGCTCCGCGCACGTGAGCACCTGTTGGTGCTGGAGCACTAAGAAGTGCTCACGTGCGCGTAGCGCACACTGCCCGGCGTGGAGGCGCTCTTCGTGGCCACGCCGTCGCCGGCGCTGGTCGAGATGGTCGGCGCGGCGGGGTACGACGTCGCGATCCTCGACGCGGAGCACGCGCTGGTCTCCCCGGACACGCTGCAGGAGATGATCCGCGCGGCCGAGGTGTCCGGCGTCGCGCCGTGGGTGCGCGTGCCCGAGCACGACCCGGGATTCGTGCTGCGCGTGCTCGACGCCGGGGCGACGGGGATCGTCGTCCCGCACGTCCGGTCCCGCGCCGACGTCGAGGAGGTCGTCCGCGCCGCGCGCTACGCCCCCGACGGCATGCGCTCGCTGAACTCGGGGCGGATGGTCGGCTACGGCCGCACGGACCTCGCGACCCACGTCGCCACGGCCAACGCCGGGATCACGGTCATCGCGATGATCGAGGACGCCGAGGCACTCGCGGTGATCGACGAGATCGTGACGACGCCCGGGCTCGACCTGGTGCTCGAGGGCGCCGCCGACATGTCCCAGTCGCTCGGGGTGCCCTGGCGCACGCGGCACCCGCGCGTGCGCCGCGCGGTCGAGGACGTGCACGCGGCCTGCGTCCGGGCCGGCGTGCGCTTCGCCGCGATCCCCCGTGTCCCCGCCGACCACCACCGCTGGCGCGCCCGCGGCGTCACCGACTTCGTCCTCGGCGAGGAGCGCTCCCTCGCCGTCCGCGCCTTCCGGACCCACGTGAGCGATCTTCGGGGCTATAGCACCAGAGATCGCTCACATGAGGACGTGATCGCCGCGGCCGTCGCAGCGCCCGAGCCGGTGTGCCTCTTCTCCTACGACCTCGCCGCGCTCCGGGAGCACGTGCAGTCCGTCGTCGCCGCCCTGCCCGATCGGTGCCGCATGTTCTACGCGGTGAAGGCCAACTCCGACGAGCGCGTGGTCGCCGCGCTCGACGGGGTGGTCGCCGGCTTCGAGGTCGCGTCGGGCGGGGAGCTCGCCGTGGTCGGCGACGCCGCCCCCGACGCCGCGGTGCTCATGGGCGGGCCGGTGCCGACCGACGACGAGCTCGCCGCGGGCCTCGCCGCCGGCGTCACCCGCTTCCACGTCGAGAGCCTGCTGGGCCTGCACCGGCTCAGTGCCGCCGCGACGGAGCACGACACCACCGCCGACGTCCTCCTCCGCGTCAACCTCGCCGGCCCGTTCCCCGCCGCGACGCTGGCGATGGCCGGGCGCCCCACGCAGTTCGGCATCGACGAGGCCGACCTGCCCGCCGCGGTCGACGCCGCGACGACCCTGCCCGGCCTGCGCCTCGCCGGCTTCCACCTGCACTCGCTGTCGAACAACCTCTCCCCCGCCACCCACCTCGCGATGCTCGGGCACTACCGCGACGTGGTCCGCGGCTGGGAGGAGCGCTTCGGCGTACGCGCCGAGGTCGTCGACGTCGGCGGCGGCATCGGCATCGACTACGCCGACCTCGACGCCCCGTTCGACTGGGCCGCCTTCTGCGCCGGCCTCGCCGACCTGCTCGACACCTTCCCCGCCCACTGGCGCGAGATCGACTTCGAGTGCGGGCGCTTCCTCGTCGCCCGCTGCGGCGTCTACGCGGCCGAGGTCCTCGACGTCAAGCGCACCCACGGCCACGCCTACGCCCTGCTCCGCGGCGGTACCCACCACTTCCGCCTGCCGTCGTCGTGGCAGCACAGCCACCCGTTCCACGTCGTGCCCGTCGACGCGTGGCCCGAGGGGCGGCCGCGCCCGGAGGTCGTCGACGACGAGGTGACGGTGTGCGGCGAGCTCTGCACCCCCAAGGACGTGCTCGCCCGCGCCCCGGTCACGCGGCTGCGCGCCGGCGACGTCGTCGTGTTCGAGGCCGCCGGGGCCTACGGCTGGGACATCTCCCACCACGACTTCCTGCGCCACCCGCACCCGCAACGGGTGTTCGTCGGTCAGCGCGCCTGCCGCTGACCGTCGATCTTCCAGATGCCGTCCTCCTGGACCATCCGGAACACCGTCCGCTCGTCCACCTCGCGGCCGCTGGTGTAGCGGTAGGTGACGGTGGCGTCGACCTCGTCGCCGCCCGCGGGCGACACCCCGCGCACCGTGACCTGGTCCATCGACCCCCAGAAGCCGCGGTAGCTCCCGAAGCCGCCGGCCGTGGACTGCTGGAACGACGGCGTGAGGCGCTGCCAGCTCTCGTCGAGACGGTCGGGCAGCAGGGCGTAGTAGTCGATCACCGCTTGCTGACGGGCCTGCTCCTCCGGGCTGCCGGCCACCGGCGCCGCCGCGCTCGACCCGCCCCCGGACCCTGACCCGGCCTCCGGCGTCGCCGTCCCGCTCGCCTCGGGCGCCGCGGTGCTCCCGGGCACCGAGGCCGTCGGCGGGTCGGTCGAGGTGCTGAGCCACGCGGCGAGCCCTATCGCCGCCACCACGGCGACGACCGCCGCGACCGCGAGGACCCACGGCCACCGGCGTCCACGGCCCTGCTCGTCGTCGGGCGCCCCGTCGTCACGCGAGCCGCCGATGCCGGGACCGGACGGGGCCGGTGCGCCGACCGGGGCGGTCGTCGCCGGCCGCGTGTCCGGGGCGGCGGCCGGGGGCGCCGCCACGGCCGCGGACCCGTGCCCGTCCCGCCGGAGCGGCGCCACCGGTCCGCTGGCGGACGCGACGGCGGACGCCGCGGCGGGGCCCGTCGAGGTCGGCCCCGGCCTCGTCACCGGTGGCGGGCCGGACGGCGGTCCGGACGGCGATCCCGACGGCACGGACGGTGCGGTCCACGACGGCGCCGAGGCCACCGGCGGCACCGAGGCCGAGGAGACGGGCGCCTGCTCGGGCCGGGTGAGGAACGGCGTGACCGGCCCCTCCTCGGTCCCCGCGCCCGCGGACAGCAGCCGGGCGAGGTCGGCCGCCACGCGGTGCATGTCCGGGCGGTGGGCGGGGTCGGCGCGCAGCATCTGCTCGACGAGCGGAGTGATCGGGCCGCGGTGGGCGAGCGGGTTGTACTCGCCGGAGGCGACGCGGTGCAGCACGGCGAGGGGGTTGTCGCCGGTCCCGTACGGCGGCGCGCCCTCGAGCGCGGCGTAGAGCGTCGAGCCCAGCGAGTAGACGTCCGAGCGGAAGTCGGCGTCCGCGCCGCGGGCCACCTCGGGCGCGAGGTAGGCCGGGGTGCCCGCCATCATCCCGGTCGAGGTGATGGTGACGTCGTCGACGGCCCGGGCGATGCCGAAGTCGGTGACCTTGGCGCGCCCGTCGTCGGCGAGCAGGACGTTGCCCGGCTTGACGTCGCGGTGCACGATCCCGGCGTCGTGCGCCGCGGCGAGCGCCTCGGCGACCTGCCGGCCGACGCGCGCGGCGCGGTCGGGGTCGAGCGGTCCGTCGCCGACCAGCACCTCCGAGAGGCTGCGCGAGGGCAGGTACTCCATGACGAGCCACGGGCGGCCGTCGTGCTCGACGACGTCGAAGACCGTGATCGCCTGGGGATGGTGCAGCCGGGCGATCATGCGGCCCTCGCGGAACACCCGGCGGTGGGCCTGGTCCCGGGCCTGCTCGTCGGCGCCGGCGGGCAGCCACACCTGCTTGAGCGCGACCTCGCGGCGCAACCGCTCGTCCTCGGCGCGCCAGACGACCCCCATCGCGCCCTGTCCGACGCGCGTCAGGACGCGGTAGCGCTCGGCGACCAGCTCGCCGGCTTCGTCCGCCACCCGCACTCCTCGTCTCGTCCTGGTGACGGGAGTCTGCCCGACGCGGGCGCGGCTCACGCGCCCGACGTCAGGGAGTGGGTGGACCCACGGGGATCGAGAACCCGCCGGTCATGAGCTCGTAGCTCATCTCGTGCACGTCCTGGGTGGTGACGAGCGTGATCCCGCGGCGCGCGGCCTCGGCGCGGGCGGCGCCGAAGGTGGCGTCGCAGTCCTCGTGGGACCGGCCCTGCGTCCAGTACCGGATGGCGTGGCAGTGGCTGCGCGCCAGCCCGCGGTGCAGGCGCAGGTACTCGCGGATGGCCTTCACCGCGTGGCCCTCCCCCGCGACCCACACCGCCGTCGACGCGACGACCGGCCGGTCGCGCAGCGCGGCGACCAGCGTCCCGCCGGCCGCGCGGTGGACCCACTGCACCGGGCGGGCGAGCTCCTGGTGGTCGGCGCCGTCATGGGTCTCGACCACCGCGTGCACCGGGGCGTGGCGCGGCAGGGCCTCGAGCAGGGCGGCGATGGCGGGCAGGGCGGTCTCGTCGCCGGCGAGCAGGACCTCGCGGGCGTCCGCGGGCGGGGTCCAGCCGCCGCCCGGGCCGACGACGCCCACGGGGTCGCCGGGGTGCGCGGCGGTGGCCCAGCGACCGGCGGCCGAGTCGCCGTGCAGGGCGATGTCTATCGTCATGGTGCCGCGGACGCGGTCGAGGGCGCGCACGGTCATGCTGCGCGCGTAGGGCCGGGCGCCGGCGGGCCAGGTGAGACCCGACGGTCCGGGGACCGGCAGCGTCACCGGCGCGCCGGGCTCGGCGAACAGCAGCCGGACGTGCGCGGCGGGCGGCGGGGGCTCCAGGGCACGCAGGGCCGGGCTGCCCGAGCCGCCGAGCACCACCCGCTGCATCCGCGGCGTGACGCGCTCGGTCGCCACCACCTCGAGCGGCGGCAGCACCGCCATCCTCGCCACGTCAGCCGACCCCCTTCACCCGAATGCGAGGAAGGCTAGCCTCACCACAGGGCGCGCGGCCATCCCCGCCCGCGACCGTGGCGCCGAGCGCGTCGCGTCGTGCGTCGGGCGGGCGCTACAGGCCGAAGACCTTGCGCGCGGTCTCGCCGAGGATGTTGCGCTTGGCGTGGTCGTCGAGGAACGGGATCGACGCGATCTTCCCGGGCACGTCGAAGTCCCAGTGCGGCCAGTCCGAGGAGTACATCAGCGAGTTCGGGGCGTCGATCGCCCGCAGCGTCGACTCGAGCAGCGCGTCGTCGGTCCACTCCATCGGCTGGGACGTGTAGTACATCTCGCGCATGTAGTGCGACGGCGGCTTGGTCAGCAGCGGGGCGTCGGACTGGCGCATGTAGTACTCGTGGTCGAGCCGCTGCATCATGAACGGCACCCACGCCAGGCCGCTCTCGATCCAGATCGTCTTCAGGCCCGGGAAGCGCTCGGGGATCCCGTTGACCACCCAGTTGGTCATGTGCGTCATGTTGCAGGTCACGAAGCTCATGGCGTGCGCCGAGAGGAACTTGTTCATCGTCGACGTCATCGAGTCGGCCTGGTTCGGCCCGGCGTGGAAGCCGATGGGCAGGCCGCGCTCCTCGAGCATCCGGTACAGCGGCATGTACGCGTTGCGGTGCACGCCGGCGTGGCGCTGGCTGGTGACGAGGAAGCCGATGACGCCGGGGTGGTCGGCGAACTCCTCGACGGTCGCGAGGCACGCGTCGGGGTCCTCGAACGGCAGCCCGAGCATGGTGCGGATGCGAGGCTCGCGCGGCATCACCTCGGCGGTGAACCAGCGGTTGTAGGCCTGGAGCAGCGCCGTCGCGATCTGCGGCTGCGGGTGCAGGCCGGTCTCGAGCATCGGCTGCGGGAACACGACCTGCAGGTCGATGCTCATCGCGTCCATCGCCCGGCGCACCAGCGTCGCGTCGCGGTGCGCGCCGCTCTCGGCGCCCGGGGTCTCCTCGCCCAGCGCGGCCTGGTGCGGGATGCGTCCGGAGACGTCCTGCATCGTCAGGCCCGGCGAGTGGTTGTGCAGGGCGAGGCGCCCCGCGTTCGGCCAGTTCTTCATCATCTGGTCCGCGGTGTCGCGCAGCACCGGGCTGTCGAGGTAGTGGAGGATCTCCGGCCACGAGTCGAGCTCGACGTGGTGGGAGTCGACGTCGACGATGAAGTACTCGTCGAGCCCGTAGCGCGCCGTGTCCCGGGCGGCGTTGGCGAGGATCTCGCGGCTGTCGGTGTGGGTGGTGATCTGCTGCGTCGGAAGGCGACGCACACCGTCGTCGATCGTCATGAGGTGCTCCTCGAGAACCACAGCGCCAGGTCGAACGGGTTGAGGTCGTGCGCGCGCAGCGCGGCGGTGGCCAGCACGACCGCCTCGGTGGGGGTGACGTCGGTGCCGGTGGGCGGGTGGGCGCCCTCCTCGGTCGCGACGGCGTAGGTGCGCGCGGCGACAGCGACGAGGCGGCGGGCGACGTCCGGGTCCAGCGCGGCGATCGCGCCGTCGCCGAGGCCGGCGTCGACCTCGCCGCCGAGGTCGTCGACGAGCGCGGCGATGCGGGCGGCCCGCTCAGACGGAGACACGCACACGGCCGTCCTCCTCGTCGACGGTGACCGCGCGCAGGGCGAAGTCCGGGCGCCCGGGGTGGCGGCCGGTGGTGACGTCGTACTCGAAGCCGTGCCAGGGGCAGACGATGTGCATGGTGTCCTCGTCGAACACGGTGCCGAGGCTGCGCTGCGCGGCGTCGAGGCGCTCGCGCACCCGCGACACGATCCGTCCCTGGCAGGCCGGGCCGCCCTGGTGCGCGCACACGTTCTCGTAGGCGTAGAGCCGCCCGCCGAACCGGAACACGCCGACGGTCACGGTGCGGGCGCCGGCGTCGATCGCGACGACGAGCCGCCCGCGCTCGGGGACCTCGTCGCTCGCGCCGACGTCGAAGGACCGTGCCGTGGTGGTGGTCACGGCGACCACCGTGCGACGCGCCCGGGCCGATGTAAAGCTCTGCGGTGATGGCGTGGTTCAGGCGTGGGGAGCGGCCCGTGGACGGCTCGACCGGTGGAGTGACCGACGACGGGTACGTCCCGGCGCACCTGCGGGGCGACCTCGACGAGGAACCCCCGCCGTGGCCGCCGCACGAGATCGTGCCCGGCGTGTGGCAGTCGGGCAGCCCCGAGCCGGGCGAGCACTGGGACGCGGTGTTCGACCTGCACGGCAGCGCGCCACCGCTCGAGGACGTCGAGTTCTACGTCCACTGGCTCATCGAGGACGGGCCGGCGCCGGACTTCACGACGCTGCGCAGCCTCGCCGACCTCGTCGACGACCTCCGCCAGGACGGCAAGCGCGTCCTCATCCACTGCGCGGCGGGCATCAACCGCTCGGGCCTGCTCTCGGCCGCGTCGCTGATCCGCGGCGGTCACGACGTCGACGAGGCCATCGAGCTCGTGCGCCGGGCCCGCGTCGGGGCGCTCAACAACCCGAACTTCGTGGAGCTCCTGCACGACCCGCGGTGGACGGCGCGCTCGGGCTGACCGGCCCCAGCGCTCAGACCGTCGTGCGGCGCGGCAGGTCGATGCCGTCGGTGTAGTGCGCGGCGGCCGCACGGAGCCAGAGCGCGCGACGCTCGTCGGCGTCGGGCTCCGGGATGCGCTCGCAGGTCCACGACCGCCCCGTCCGCGCGTCGGCCGGGCCCCAGACCTCGGCGTACTCGTACGCCTGCGCCGCGGTCACCCCGCGCGCCAGCGCGACGGCGTCGTCGTGGGTGGCGCTCCAGCCGAGGCTGCGCCACCCCTCGACGTCACGCCCGCTCGGCGGATCGGACCAGGCCCGTACCTCCCAGCACAGGTCCTGGGGCTGGTGGGGGTGGCGGTCGGACATCGGACGCTCGCTCACGACGATCACGCTCCTCGCTCGCCTCCTGGCTTACACCCGCCGCCCACCCCCGTCGAGCACGACGAAACGCCCCTGTGGGCACGGTCCGGTACACGCCGGGACGCCGTGCCGGGAGATCGTGATCAGGTCGACGCGCGGAGCCGGTCGACGGCGCCGGCGAGGTCGACGACGTCGGCGTACTTCGCGTCGAGGTCGGCGAGGTTCTGGTCGTGCAGGGCCGGCGTGCGGTCGGCGCACGCCTCGGCCACGACCACCGGGCGGAAGCCGGCGGCCGAGGCGTCGGTGGCCGTCGCCCGCACGCACCCCGAGGTCGAGACGCCGGCCACGACGACGGTGTCGACGCCCCGGGCCCGCAGCGTCGCGGCCAGCGACGTCCCGGCGAACGACGACGCGTGCTGCTTGGCGACGACGGCCTCCCCCGCCCCGGGCTCGAGGGTCAGCTCGCCCCACCCGCCCGGCGCGCCCTCGGCGAAGCAGGCGAGCGCGGGGACCTTGGCGGCGAAGAAGCCGGCGTCGCCCATGTCGGCGGCGAAGCGCACGACCGTCCAGAGCACCGGGTGCCCGCCGTCGCGTGCCGCGGCGACGAGCTGGGCGCAGGCGTCCTCGACCGTCGGCGACCCGAGGAAGAACGGGCCGCCCGGCGCGGTGTAGGCGCGCACGAGGTCGACGACCACCACCGCCGGCCGCGCGCCCCAGCCGACGCGGCCGGCGAACGTCGATCCGTGGGGATTGCTCACGCCGCGCACCTCCTCGACCCGGTACCGATCTTGGGGTGGGATGGGCCCCACGACAAGGGACTCTCGCCGTCCCGCCCCCGTCGTCGTGACCGAGGAGCCCTGCCGTGGGAGACCTGCTCAGCCGCCCCGCCGACCGCCGCGCCCGCCTGCGCTCCCTGCTCGACGCCGGCACGCCCGTCCTCGCGCCGGGCGCCTTCGACGCCCACTCGGCGCGGCTGGTGGAGCAGGCGGGCTTCGACGTCGTCTACATGACCGGCTTCGGCACCACCGCCTCGCTGCTCGGCCGCCCGGACATCGGCCTGCTGGGGCAGGCCGAGATGGTCGACAACGCCCGCCGCCTCGCCGCCGCCGTGGACGTCCCGCTCGTGGCCGACGCCGACACGGGCTACGGCAACCCGATCAACGTCATCCGCACGGTGCGCGAGTACGAGCAGGCCGGCGTCGCGGGGCTGCACCTCGAGGACCAGGTGATGCCCAAGCGCTGCGGGCACCTCGCGGGGAAGGTCGTGGTGCCGGCCGAGGACATGGTGGCGAAGATCCGGGCGGCCGTCGCGGCGCGCACCGACGACGACCTGGTGATCATCGCCCGCACCGACGTCGCCGCCGTCGAGGGCCTCGACGCCGCCATCGACCGGGCGCGCCGCTTCGCCGACGCCGGCGCGGACGTGCTCTTCGTCGAGGCGCCGACTTCGGAGGCCGACATCGAGAAGGTGGCGACGGCGCTGTCGGGGCACAGGCTGGTGTTCAACTGGGCCGAGGGCGGGCGCACGCCCCCGCTCTCGCTCGACCGCCTCGCCGAGATGGGCTTCGCTCTCGTGCTCTTCCCGGTCTCGACGCTGCTCGCCGCCGACACCGCCATGCGCTCGGTGCTGGCGCGCCTGCGCACCGACGGCACGCCCGCCGCGGTGCTCGACGAGATCGGCGGGCTCGACGCCTTCGCCGACCGCGAGGGGCTCGCCGAGATCCGGGAGCTGGAGCAGCGGTTCGCCTAGAGGTGGCCTGCGGCCACGTGAGCAGAAATCGGTGCTGGAGCACCGAGGACTGCTCACGTGTGCGGAGCGCACCCCGCGCCGCCGTCGCGGCGCCAGCGGTCGCCGTGGAGATGGTCGAGGTCGAGGTCGGCGGCCGCCTGCAGGGCCTCGGGCGAGCGGGCCACGAGCAGCGCCATCCACAGCGGGTAGTGCTCGTGCTGGCGCAGGGCGACCTCGTGCTGGGCGGCGATCAACATGCCAGGCTTGGGCAGCCGGCACCAACAGCGCGCCTGGTCGGGCATGGTGGCGTCGGGGTGGTGCGGGCAGAGCACGACGTGGTCGAGGAGGTTCGCCACGCGCTCGCGCACCGTCCACAGCGTGCGCACGGCGGTCTGGTCGTCGGTCTCCCCCAGCGCCACGCCGCCCTGCTGGCTGAACCCGATCATCCGCCCGCCCGCGCCCTTCCACAGCCGCAGGCGCTCGACGGCGTCCTCGTGGACCTCGATGTCGAACGGGCCGCGCCACGGCCGGCCGAGATCCTCGGGTGTCTTGCGCAGCACGCCCTCGACCTCGACGAAGAGCATCGGAACCGCGGGCCGCCGCGGGACGCTCATGGCCCGGCGACGCTGGTGGCCGCCGCCCGCATCGCGTCGATCTCGCCGGTCTGCGTCCCCACGAGCGCCTGCGAGAACCGGCGCAGCGTCTCGTCGGCGCCCGTGGCGAGGTGCTCGCGCGCCATCGCGATCGCGCCCTCGTGGTGGCGGGTCATGGTCGCCAGCCAGAGGCGGTCGAACGCCGGCCCGCGCAGGGCGCGCAGCTGCTCGAGGGTCGCCGCGTCGGCCATCCCGTCCATCCCGTGCGCGTGCGCGCCGTCCCCGGCCGGCCAGCCACGGCTGCGGCGCAGGCCCTCGAGCTGGCCGATCTCCTCGACCTGGTCGCGGTCGATGCGCGTCGCGAGCCCCGCGACGGCGGGCGACGCGCCACGGCCCGGCACGAGCGCCGCCAGCTCCAGGGCCTGCGCGTGGTGGGGCACCATGGCACCCAGGTAGGCAGCATCGGGTGAGGGCACCGGCGGTGGCGGGATGGCGTCGGCGCACCCCGCGAGCACGCCGACGGCGAGCAGCAGCAGGACCAACAGACGGCGCATCGCGGCCATCTTCGCCCTCCGGGCCTGTGAGCGCTTGTCCGTGCCCCGGCACGGACAAGCACTCACGAGCGGGCTACCGCAAAGCGCGCCGCAAGAGCTTCCCCGTCACGGTCTTGGGGATCTCGTCGAGCAGCTCGACCTGGCGCGGGTACTTGTACGCCGACATCCGCTGCTTGCAGAACGCGATGAGCTCGTCGGGCTCGACCTCCTGCCCCGGGCGCAGCGAGACGAACGCCTTGACCGTCTCGCCGCGGTACTCGTCGGGCACGCCGACGACGGCGGCCTCGCGCACCGCCGGGTGCTCGTAGAGCACGTCCTCGACCTCGCGGGGCCAGACCTTGTAGCCGCCCGCGTTGATCTGGTCCTTCTTGCGGTCGACGACGTAGAACCAGCCCTGCGCGTCCATGTAGCCCACGTCGCCGGTCTTGAGCTCGACCGAGCCGTCCGGGGCGCGCAGCGCGTTCTGGGTCTCCTCCTCCTTGTTCCAGTAGCCCGGCACCACCTGCGGGCCGCGGGTGACGATCTCGCCGACCTCGCCCACGTCGGCGTCCGTGCCGTCGTCGCGCATGATCCGCACGACCGTCGAGAACGTCGGCACCCCGACCGACAGCGCGCCGGACGCCTCGTCCACCGGCGCCTCGGCCCCGCGCGGGACGCCGTGCGACGGGGAGGTCGTCTCGGTCAGTCCGTAGATGTTGTGGATGTAGTGCCCGAAGTGGTCGGAGAACGCCTTGACCGTCGACGGCGGGATCGGCGCCCCGCCGGAGAAGATCTTCGACAGCGACGTCATGTCGTCCTTCGTCGCGCCCTCGGTGTTCATCAGCGCGATGAACACCGTGATCGACCCGGCGGTGAAGGTCGGCCGGTGCTCGCGGATCGCGTCCATCATCACCGAGGGCTCGAAGCGGTACGCCAGCACCAGCGGCATGGGCACGAGCAGGCACACCGCGAGGTGCGCGACGACCCCGGTGATGTGGAACAGCGGGGCGACGCCGAGCACCGAGTCCTCGGGGGTCAGCCCGATCCAGTCGCGGTAGGTGCGGGCGTTGAACACCACGTTGCGGTGGGTGTTCATCGCGCCCTTCGGCGGCCCGGTCGTGCCGGACGTGTAGCCGAGGAAGGCGACGTCGTCGAGGCCGAGCTCGACGGGCTCGGGCCGGCGGTCGCCGACGGACGCGAGCACCTCCTCCAGGTCCTCGGTGCCCTCGTGGCGTACCCGCTCCACGCCCGCGAACAGCCGCGGGTCGTGCCGGGTCTGGTACTCCAGCGGCGAGGTGGTCCAGGCGATCCGCAGCGACGGGATCGTCGGCACGACCTCCTGCGCCACCTGCCCGAACAGGTCCTCCTCGGCGAGCAGCGCCGTGGCCTCGCAGTCGGTGAGCAGCGTGGTCAGCTCGCGGGTGCGGCTCATCGGGTTGATCGAGACGACGATGCCGCCCGCCTTCCACGTCCCGATCACCGCGATGAGCACCTGCGGGATGTTCTGCAGGTACGTCGCGAGCCGGTGACCGCGCTCGAAGCCGCGGTCGGCCAGGGCCACCGCGAAGCGGTCGGAGAGCCGGTCGAGCTCGGCGAGGGTGAGCGTGCCGTCGAAGTACCGGACGATGTCGGAGTCCGGCGCCCGGCGCAGCGCGTCGGAGAACATCGCGAGCGCGCTGGGGAACTCGGGCTCGATGTCGTGCGCCTGGCCCTCGGGGTAGCGCGCCAGCCAGGGCCGCTCGTCGTAGATGCCCATCAGCGGATCACCACGGGGTTGACGGGGGCGCCGGTGGCCTCGTGGATCTTCAGCGGCGCCGCGGTGTACAGGAAGTCCCAGCGCCCGTCGGCGGCGCACGCGTCGGCGAGGTCGTCGAGCCAGATGATCTCGGCGAGGCTGACGCCGAGGTTGCGCAGCAGCGACGCGTGCAGGGGCAGCAGCACCCCGGTCTCGGGCTCGGCGGTGACCTCGTTGGCGATGGTGTCGGTGACGAGGTTGGGGATCTCGGTGCTCTGGAACCACTCCACGAGCTCGCGGGAGTAGGTCAGGCCCGGCTCGATGAAGTTCTCGTAGAACTCGTCGTGCGAGACCGAGAAGAAGTACTTCAGGAACCCCGTGCGCACGCAGAGGATGTCGCGCGAACGGATCTCCACGCCCTGCGCGGCCGCGGCCTCCTGCAGGTCGTCGTGGGTGAACGTCTCGCCCTTGTCCAGCCAGTCCTTGCCGCGGTGGCGCGCCATGTCGATGAGCACGCCGCGCCCGACGACGCCGCGCTGCGCGATCGGCAGGATCGACGCCCAGCTCATCCCGCCGCCGTTGGTGGTGTCGGCGGAGCGGCCGTTCCAGAGCGTGTCGTCGTACCAGGCGTGCCCCAGGGCGTCGTACTGCGACGAGCCCTGCAGGAAGATCTCGGCCTTGTCGTCGGAGGCCCGGATGCCGCCGGGGAAGCTCGGGCCCTGGCCGGACTCGAAGAGCTCCTGGTCCCACACCATCTCGCGCTTGATGCCCTCGCGACCGGGGAAGACGGGGTCGCCGTGCGGGTGGCCCATCGGGCACTGGAGCGTGAACACCTGGCCGGTGCGGACGCTGCCGACGCCCCGCAGGACCTGCTCGGCGTCGAGGTAGTTCAGCGAGCCGACCTCGTCGTCGTCACCCCACTTGCCCCAGTTCTTCGGCGGGTCCTCGCCCAGCAGTTCCCGCATCGACGGGGCCTCGGCCATGAGCTCCTCCTCGAGATCAGCGTGACCCGGCACACGGTGCCCGCCCACCCCGACGGGGGACAAGACCCGGCGGCAGCGGCATCGAGGATCGTTAGGGTCTGCACGCATGCGGCCGACCGTCGACCAGATCGGCGAGATCGCGTGGTTCCGGCGCCTGGATCCCGCCCACCTCGACGCCGTCGCCCGGGCCGCCACGGTCGAGACGCTGGGCCGCGACGCCGTGCTCTACCGCTCGGGCGGCGCGCCGGAGGCCTTCTTCGTCCTGCTGGGCGGGCGCGTCGGCGCGTGGCGGGGCGAGCCCACGGACCCCGAGTCGATGCTCTACTTCGTCACCGATCGGCGCCTCGAGAGCCTGTGCCTGGAGAACGTCGTCGCCGACATCCCCTACTTCGCGACGATGCGCGGCCTGGTCGACGGCACCACGGTGCTGCGGGTCCCCGCGACGCTGCTGCCCGGGATGCTCGAGGCCGACCGCGGGCTGGGCATCGCGATCGCGCGCCACATCGCCGAGCGCCTGCAGACCTTCACCGAGCAGATGACCGACCTCGGGTCCCTGCCGGTGATGCGCCGGGTGGCCAAGTACCTGCTCGGGGCCGAGAAGGACAGCTCGGGCCTCGTGGTGGTGACGCTGCGCCAGGCGGAGCTCGCGAGCCGGCTCGGGGCGGCGCGCCAGTCGGTCAACCAGGCGCTGGCCACCCTCACCCAGCGCGGGATCGTCGAGGCGATCGGGCGCGGCGTGTACGAGGTGCGCGACCGCGCCGCGCTCGTCGCGCTGGCCCGCGGCGGGCCGGCTCCCGGGCCTGGCTCCCGGGGACGCGGCGTGGTCGGATCCGCGCGTGCCCCCGACGCATGAGGTGATCAACCAGCCGCCCGACCTCGCCGGCCACGACGTGGCCGCCGACCCGCCGCTGCTGGAGGCGCTCGAGCGCGAGGGGGCGGGATGGGCGCGCGACGACCTGCACGCGATCGGGCGGCTCGCCGGCACGGCGCGGGCGCAGGAGTGGGCCGACGCCGCGCACCGGAACGAGCCCCGGCTGCGCACCCACGACCGGTTCGGGCACCGCGTCGACGAGGTCGACTACGACCCCGGCTACCACGCACTGCTGGGCGAGGCCGTCGGCCACGGCTTCGCCGGCGCACCGTGGGCCGACGACCGCCCCGGCGCCCACGTCGCGCGCGCCGCGGGCTTCCTCGCGTGGTCGCAGCTCGAGGCCGGCCACGGCTGCCCCGTCTCGATGACCTACGCCGTGCTGCCCGCGCTGCGCGCCGCCCCGGAGCTGCTCGCGACCTACGGGCCCGGGCTGACGAGCCGCACCTACGACCCCGGCCTGCGCGTCCCGTCCGCCAAGCGGGGCCTGCTCGCGGGCATGGGGATGACCGAGAAGCAGGGCGGCTCCGACGTCCGCGCGAACACCACGGTCGCCCGGCCCGACGGCGACTCCTACCGGCTGACCGGCCACAAGTGGTTCACCAGCGCCCCGATGTGCGACCTGTTCCTCGTCCTCGCCCAGGCCCCCGGCGGCCTGACCTGCTTCCTCGTGCCCCGCGTGCTGCCCGACGGGGAGCGCAACACGTTCCGCATCCAGCGGCTCAAGGACAAGCTCGGCAACCGGTCCAACGCCTCGTCCGAGCCGGAGTTCGACGACACCGTCGCCTGGCGCGTCGGCGACGAGGGCCGCGGGGTCCGCACGATCATCGAGATGGTCGCCTGCACCCGGCTGGACACCGCACTGGGCTCGGTCGCCGGGATGCGCGCGGCCGTGGCCCGGGCCGCGCACCACACCCGGTACCGGCACGCCTTCGGCCGCGCGCTGCGCGAGCAGCCGCTGATGCGCGAGGTCCTCGCCGACCTGGCCTGCGAGTCGGAGGGCGCGGTCACGCTGGCGATGCGGCTGGCCGGCGCCCAGGACCGGGCGCCCCGCGACGAGCACGAGGCCGCGTTCCGGCGGATTGGCGTGACCCTGGGCAAGTACTGGATCTGCAAGCGCCAGACCGCGGTGGTCGGCGAGGCGCTGGAGTGCCTCGGCGGCAACGGCTACGTCGAGGAGTCGGGCATGCCGCGGCTGTTCCGCGAGTCGCCCCTGAACTCGATCTGGGAGGGCTCGGGCAACGTCAACGCCCTGGACCTGCTGCGGCTGCTGGCCCGCGAGCCGGCGACGCTCGAGGCCTACCGCGCCGAGGTGCTCGGCGTCGACGACCGCGTGGACGCGGCGTTCAAGGACGTCGAGACCGAGCTCGCCGCGCCGGAGGAGCGGGGCGCGCGCCGGCTCACCGAGCGGATGGCCGTGCTGCTGACCGGGGCGCTGCTGGCCCGCCACGCGCCCGCGCCGGTGGCCGACGCCTACCTCGACTCCCGCGTCGCCGGCGACCACGGCCACGCGTTCGGCACCCTCCCTCGCGGGGTGGACGTGGACGCGCTGCTCGACCGCCTGCCGGAGACGGAGCGCAGCGGAGCTCGACCCTTCGACACCGACACCACCCCGATCGACGGGAACGCCTGATGGATCTCATGCCCGGGGTGCGCGCCGCCGAGGTCGACGGCCGCATCCGCACCCACTACCTCGAGTCGGGGCCGGCGGACGGCGAGCCGGTGGTGCTCGTGCACGGGAACCTGTCGACGGGCCGGTTCTACGAGCACCTCATGCCGGGCGCGCCCGAGCGCTGGCGCCTGCTGGCCCCGGACATGCGCGGCTTCGGGCGCACCGAGCCGGCGCCGATCGACGCCACCCGCGGGCTGGGCGACTGGGCCGACGACCTCGGCGGGTTCCTCGACGCGCTCGGCATCGACCGGCCCGTGCACCTCGTCGGCTGGTCCACCGCGGGCGCGGCGATCGCGCTCGTGGCCCGGGCGCGGCCCGTGGCGTCGCTGACGTTCCTCGACCCGGTGTCGCCGTACGGCTTCGGCGGCACGTTCCGCGACGGCCGGCCGTGCCAGCCGGACTACGCCGGCTCGGGGGCGGGCGTCGCCAACCCCGAGTTCGTGCGGCGCCTGCGCGAGGGCGACCGCTCCGGCGACGATGCCCTCTCGCCGCGCAACGTCATGAACGCGACCTACTGGCGCGCCGGGCACCGGGAGCCGCCCGAGCGCGAGGACGTGCTGGTCGACGAGATCCTGCTCTCGACCATCTCCGACGACGGCTACCCCGGCGACGCGGAGACCTCGGAGCACTGGCCCGGCGCCGCGCCCGGCACCCGCGGGCTGCTCAACGCCCTGTCGCCGAAGTACTGCGACTGGTCGTGGCTGCCGTACCTGGTCGAGAAGCCACCGGTGCTCTGGACCCACGGCCGCGCCGACGTCGTGGTCGCCGACGGCTCGGCGCTCGAGCTCGGGACGCTCGGCGCGGGCGGGGTGGTGCCCGGCTGGCCGGGCCAGGACGCGTTCCCGCCCCAGCCGATGGTCAGCCAGATCCGCGACGTGCTCGAGGCCTACCGGGCCGCCGGCGGGCGCGTGGAGATCGAGCCGTTCCCGGAGTCGGGCCACGGCCCGCACGTCGACGACGCGCAGCGCTGGGCGGCGACCTACTGGGCGTTCCTCGAGTCGGTGCGCTGAGGCGCCGCCCGTCCGGCCAGGTCGTCGACCACGCCGCGATAGACGGCCTCCTGGTGCTCCCAGCGCAGCGGCTCGGTCGCCCGGGTCGCGGCGGCCACCAGCGCGGCGCGTCGCCCCGGATCGCGGGCCAGTCCCCGGACCGTGCGCGCGAGGTCCTCGGCGTCGCCCGCCTCGAACAGCGCGACGGCGTCGCCGAAGGTCTCCTCGACCGAGCGCGTCCGGGAGGCGATCACCGGCAGGCGCATGGCGACGAAGTCGAAGATCTTGCCGGGCAGGGCGACGTCGCGGAACGGGTCGCGCCGCATCGCCACCACGCCGGCGTCGGCGCCCGCCAGCGCGGCCACGAGCTCGTCGACGGGGACGAACCCGCTGCTGAACGCGACGCGGTCGGCGACCCGGAGCTCGTGGGCGAGCCCGCGGAGCCGGTCGCGGTCCGCGCCGTCCCCGTACACCGCGAGGTGTACCGCCGGGGTCTCCGCGCGGAGCAGGGCCACCGCACGAACCACGGTGTCGAGCCCGTAGTGCTCCTCGACCGTGCCGTGGCTGATCAGCACGAACGTCCCGGCCGGGGCGACACCGCGTCCCGCCGCGTCCGGGTCGAAGACGGCCGGGTCGGCGCCGTCCATCACCGTCGTGATCCGCCCGGGGTCCGCGCCCCGTCCGACGAAGACGGCGCGCATCTGCGTGGTCGGCGTGACGACGTGGTCGGCGAGCCGGACGGCACGCTGCTCGAGCCGCGCGAGCAGGCGCACCACGGGGTGCCCCGGGCCGACGCCGAACTTCGTGGCGAAGAACTCGGGCATGCACTCCTGGAGGTCGAGCAGCACCCGCGCCCCGAGCAGGCGGGGCACGAGGCCCACCAGCACGAGCACGTCGGGCAGCGAGTGCACCTGGACGAGGCGGTAGCGCCGGGCGGCGGCGTGCCCCGCCACCCACAGCGTCGCCGCGACGAGGAACCCGGCGTACTCGAGGGCGTAGCCGACCGCTCCCCCGCCCTGGCGGTGGCGCATCGGGAGGCGCCGGATCCGGACCGGGCCCGCGCGCTCCCGGGCCGGTTCGCCCGGCGCGCGCAGGCACAGCACGTCGACCTCCCACCCGGCGTCGGCCAGCGCCCCGACGGCCCGCGCGACGCGGGTGTCCCGGGGGACGTAGTGCTGGCGCACGACGCACGCCCGCGGGCGGCGGTCGGTCACCACCGCAGCCACGGCTTGTCCCGGAGCGCCTGCTGCACGCGGTGGATGTAGTCGTTGGCCGGCGGGTTGTACCAGCCCCCGGCGAACCACCGTCCCGCGCAGCCCCAGACGTCCCCGGGCTTGTACTCGGGCCCGAGCCAGACGTCCCAGCCCTCGAGGCAGGCCCGCATGATGGCGCCGTAGGTGTCGACGGCGTAGGCGGTCGAGTTCTCCGTCCAGGGCCAGCCCCCGAAACCGGACTGGTCCGGGTCGTTGAGCGTGCACCACTTGGCCTGGAGCAGCCCGAAGCTGCTGGGCCCGTCGGGGCCGTACCCCGACGCGTCGGGTGAGCCGCCGCAGTCCCCGAAGTCGCCGTACCCCTGCTGGTCGATCGGCTTGCCGTCGGGCTCCTTGTGGTTCTGGAACCAGCCGGACTCGACGACGGCCTGGGCGCGCACGAGGTCGTCGGGCAGGCCCCACTTGGCGGCGCCCCACTGGATGATCTCGTCGGTGGTCCCGGTGAAGTTCCCCGTGATGCGCCCGAAGATCGCCGATTCGTTGAGCATGCCCGGGTAGCCCGCGGGCCGGAAGTCGGCCGGGGCCACCGCCTGGTTGGCCGCGGTGTTCTGCTGCCGCGGCTCCCAGGTCGACCGGCGCACCATCGCCGCGGCCCGCTCGTCGTCGGGCAGCAGGTCGAAGGCGCCCGGGGGTCGCAGGGCGAGGTACCCGCCGGCGGGCGGGCGGGCGTCCGGCGCGGCCGCGGTGAGCGGCACCTCGCGGTCCTGGGCGGGCAGGAGGCTCTGGTCGACCGCGGGCGGCGGGGCGCACGCCAGCAGCGCCATGAGCGCGACGAGGCCCGCGAGGAGCAGTGGTCGACGGCCGGTCATGATCGACCACCTCCGGGTGCGGACGTCTCGGGAACACGACGTGGGGGCGGCGCCGTCGCGAGCTCGCGCCGGCGCGCCCGCAGCGCGCGGCGCACCGCGCCCGCCCGGACCCGCAGCCGGCGCACCGGCCGGTGCTGGCTGGCGACGTGGAGGTACCAGCGCCAGGCGGGCGCGCGGCGGCGGCGCTGCCACAACGACCACCCCAGCCGCAGGTCGTCCGTGTCGCCGAGGCTCGTCACCGCGTCCTCGAACCACGCGGTGCTGCGCGCGGCCTCCTCCTGCAGTGGCCGGATCGCGGCCCGGCGTTCCCGGCCGTACGCGGTGAGCGCGGCGGGCAGGTCGTCGGCGCCGTCCACCCGGGCGGCCAGGGCGGCGGCGTCGCGCAGCGCGAGCGCGGTGCCCGAGCCGATGGCGAAGTGCGTGGTGTGCGCCGCGTCCCCGGCCAGCACCACCCCGTCGGCGTGCCACCGGCGGTTGGTCACCCGGCGGAACGCGAGCCACGGTGCCTGGCCCTCGTCCGACCCGGCCCGCAGCGGCGCGCCGTGCAGGACGTGGGCGAACAGCCGCTCCAGCGTGCGCAGGCAGGTCCCCGGGTCGGCCCGGTCGAGCCCCAGAGCCGTCCACGTCGCCGGCGGGCACTCCACGATGAACGTGCTGGTCTCGTGGTCGAAGCGGTAGGCGTGGCACCAGATCCACCCGACCCCGGTGTCGACGAAGGCGAAGGTGAACGTGTCGAACAGGGCCGGGGTCCCGAGCCAGACGTAGCGGTGGCGCCCGGCGTGCACCTCGGTGCCCAGCACGTCGGCGCGCGCCGTGCGCAGCCGGGATCCGGCCCCGTCGGCGGCGACGACGAGGTCGGCGCCGGCCAGGAGGGCGGGGTCGCCGGCGTCGGTGGAGTACCGCAGGTCGGCGCCGAGCTCTTTCGCCCGGTCGGCGAGGAGCGCGAGCAGGCGGTGCCGCCCGATCGCGTACCCGGACCCGCCCAGGAACACCGGGGGGCGGTGCCCGACCCGGACCGCCTGCCCCTCCCACACGACCGCGCCGGCGCGGATCGCGCGGGCGGAGGGCGGGTCCACGCGGTGGAGGTCGTCGAGCAGGTCGTCCCAGAACACGACGCCCCAGCCGTGCGTCACGCCGGGCGGATGCCGTTCGAGCACCACGACGTCGTGCCCGGGGTCCCGGCGCTTGAGGGCCACCGCGGCGTACAGCCCGGCCGGCCCCGCGCCCGCGCACACCACCTTCACCGTCCACCACCTCCCCGTCCCGCTGCCGCCCGCGCGGGCGATCCGGGGCCGGACGACCCGGCGACAGCGCGCTCCCGTCCTGCCACGCTGCCCTCATGGCTGCGGAGGACCGCGCGGCGGACGGCCGGGGGGCGCAGGTAGGGGTCGTCCGCGCCCCCGACGCGGCGACCCTGCGCGAGTGGGACGCCCTCGTGGCCGGCACCGCGGGCACCGACGTCAACCAGCTCTCGGCCTGGACCCGCGTGCGGGCCGTCGTCGGCTACACGTCCACCCACGTCCTCGTGCGCGACCGGGGACGGCTCGTCGCGGGCGCCCAGATCCTGCTCCGGGGCGTCGCCGGTCCGGCGCACCTGGCCTACCTGCCGTCGGGGCCGGTGGTCGCGGACGACGTCGCCGACCGGGACGCGGTCGTCGCCCGCCTGGCCGACGCGCTGCACCGCTGGTCCGGCCCGCTGCGGCCGTTGTTCGTGGCGCCGCCCGACGGTGCCGAGGACGTGAGCGCCGCCCTGCTCGCGCGCGGGTTCCGCACCTCCGAGGCCGGGGTGGCGCCGGCCGGCACGCTGCGCCTGGACCTGCGCGTCGGCGAGGACGAGCTGCGCGCGGGGCTGGGACGCCGGCTGCGGTACTGGACCGGGAAGTGGGCGGACCGCGGGGTGGCGGTGCGGCGCGGCGGCGCCGAGGACGTCGCCCTGCTCGCCGAGCTGATGGCCCACACCGCCCGCCACCAGGGCTACCAGCCCCTGCCCCGCCACTACGTCGAGGCGTTCCACCGCGAGCTCGCGCCCGGCGGACACGCCGTCCTGTTCGTCGGCGAGGTGGACGGGCGCCCCGTCGCCGCCGACCTGCTCACCGTGTGCGGGGGCGTCGTCAAGGGCCGCCTGGGCGGGTTCGACCGCTCGGGGCCCTGGAGCAAGCTGAGCGTCCCGGGCGCGATGCGGTGGGAGGCCATCCGGTGGGCCCGGCGCGAGGGCCACCCCTGGTTCGACTTCGGCGGCATCGACCCGCAGATGCTGCGTGACCTCCAGGCCGGCCGGACCGACGACGAGGGCTGGCCGAGCGCCGACCGCGCCAAGCTGTCCTTCGGGGGCCGACCCCACGCGTACCCCCCGGCCGTCGAGCGCCTCGCGGCACCGGTGCGCGTCGCCTACGACGCGCTGCGGAACTCGGAGCGGGGACGCCGCGGGCTCGCGAGGGTCAGCGAGCGGCTGCGCGGGGCGCGACGGGGACACGGGGACCGTCCTCAGCAGAAGTAGCGGTAGAGCTCGGAACCGGCGCGGGCGGTGACCGTGTCGGGCACGCCCGGCTCGGTCAGCCACGCCGTCACGGACGTGAGCAGGGCGTCGACCCCGGTCGACGGGACCGGTGGCCCGGTGCGCGCGGTGACCACCGTGCGCCGGTGCGTGGCCCAGCGGTCCTTGTAGGCCACGAGACCCGGCTGGTCGAGGTCGCTGACGCCCCAGTCGAGCGCCCGGAGGCCGCGGCCCACCCCGTGCGCGATCCCGGCCCAGAACAGGGCGTCGTTGGGACGCAGCGCCAGCGCCTCGGCCCGGGACGCGCCGAACTTGTAGTAGAGGACCCCGTCCCACTCCAGGAACAGCGCGCCCGCGACGACCTCGCCGTCGACCTCCGCGAGCAGCGCGACCACCGTGTCGTCGCCGAACGCCGTGACGATCTCCTCGAACAGCCGGGCGGGCGGGGCGAGCAGCCGGTAGCGCTCCTTGCGGCGCCGCACGTGCAGGGCGTGGACCGCGCGGGCGCCCGCGACCCCCGGCGCCCGGCGGACCCGCACCCCGCGGCGGGCGGCGACGGCCACGTTGCGCCGGGGCTGGTGGTGCAGGCGGGCGCGCAGGTCGGCGAGGTCGCCGTCGAGCGGGGTGGCGTGCCACGCGGCCCGCCCGGTCTCCACCACGCCGGGCACGGCCGTGAGCGGCGTGGGCTCCAGGGCGCGCAGGGTCCAGGGGGTGCCGGCCGCGCCGTCGTCCAGCAGCGCGGCCACCACGGCGGGCTCGCCGGCCGGGTCGGCGCGGTCGGAGAACGGCAGGCTCACCCGGCGCCGCCCGCGCAGGTCGTCCACCGGCACCCAGGCCAGCCCACCGCACAGCGCTCCCTCCGCCGACACCGCGAGCCGCGCGCGGGCGGCGAAGCCGTAGGTCCGGCACACCGCGCGCAGCCACGGCGGCGACGTGAACAGCGAGCCCGTGGCACCGGTCGCGAACCGCTCCCACCGCCGGTCGGTGCAGGGGTCCACCGCCAGGATCCGGTGCGCCCGCCCGGACCGGGACGCCGGTCGCGCGGTCACCGGGCACCGTCACCGCGGAGCAGGACGGGCAGCGTGCGCAGGACGATGGCGAGGTCCTGGCGCAGGCCGCGCCCGCGGACGTAGTCCAGGTCGAGGCGCAGCATGTCCAGCGTCCCCGTGCCGCTGCGCCCCGAGACCTGCCAGAGTCCGGTCAGCCCGGGGAGCACCGAGAACCGCGCGGCGTACTCGCTCGGGAACATCGGCGCCTCCCACTCGAGGCACGGCCGGGGACCGACGAGCGTCATCTCCCCGCGCAGGACGTTGAGCAGCTGGGGCAGCTCGTCGAGGCTCGTGCGCCGCAACCAGGCGCCGAGGCGGGTGACGCGCGTGTCCGCGTACAGCTTCGTGCTGCCCTCGACGAGGGTGTCCTCCCCCTGCAGCTCTGCAGCGATCAGCGCCCGCAGCGCCTCGTCGGAGTCGTCCCCGATCCGCATCGTGCGGAACTTGAACAGCACGAACGTCTGCCGGTGCAGCCCCACGCGGCGCTGCCGCAGCAGGGCGGGGCCGGGGCTCGACGCACGGACCGCGGCCCCGAGGACCAGCATCGGCAGGCCCAGCAGCGCGAGGCCGAGGAGGGCGACGACCACGTCGGTGGTCCGCCGGGCCGCGCCGATCGCCGGCGTCCCCGCCGGCGCCGGGTCCCGGCGGGCGGGCGCCGGCGTGGGCGCGGTGGGCGGGCCGCCGCCGCGCCGCACCGGGTGCGACGGCGTGGCCGTGACGCCCACGGCCAGCGCCAGCAGCACGAACAGCAGGTCGCCCCCGCCGCGCAGCGTGAGGTGCGCGTCGAGCACCGAGACGACGACGATCGTCCACCAGCAGACGCGCAGCGCGGCGCCGACCGCCGCCCGCGGCCCCGTCCGCGCGGCGGCCGCCCGCGCGGTCCGCAGCACCGCGACCGTGAGCCACGCGAAGCCGAGCAGCAGGGGCAGGCCGCCCACCCACAGCAGCTCGAGGTACCCCGACTCGAGGTACACGACGTCGCGCCAGGTCTCCGGCGCCGGCAGCACCGAGGCGGGACGGACCCCCAGCAGGAAGCCGAAGTCGCCGAGGGCCGGCAGGTAGAAGTGCGTGAGGTTGTCCCACCGGGTCAGCCAGCTCACCGGGATCCCGAGCCCGCTGGTCTCCCGGAACCGCCCCGCGAGCGCCGGCGCCCCGGCGGCCAGGGCGATCAGCAGGACCGGCAGGAGGGAGCGCAGCGCGCGCCGCCGCAGGTCCGGGAGGGCGACCAGCAGGAAGGCCGCCGCGACACACGCGGACAGCCACGTCGACACCTGGCCGGTGGCGAGGATGCCGGCCGCGATCGGGACGCCGGCGATCACCGCCTCCCGGCGCCCGAGGAGGCCGCGCGCCGCGCAGCTGACGAGGACCACCGCGGCGACGACGAGGACGTCCCCGGTGGCCAGGGGCGAGCCGAGCGTCGTCGTGCCCCGCTCCTGGAGGTCGGCCGGCGAGTCCTGCGAAGCCCAGAGGAGCTGCAGCACGGTCAGCACCGGGCCGACCTGCAGCGTCTGGAGCACGGCCACGACGGCGACCACGACGGCGGGCCAGACCACGAGCCGCACGATCCGCAGGACCTGCCCGTCGGTCCGGACCGTCGCGCGGACGAGCACGTACAGCACGGCCAGCTTCGCCACCGGGAGGGCCTCGGCGAGGTCGGCCGCCGACGGCGTCCCGCCTCGCAGCATCAGCGAGGCGACGGGCCACACCGTGGCCAGGACGACGAAGGCGAGCAACGGCCCGTCGACGGGGTGGCGCACCGGGCGCAGCGGCGTCGCATACCGCACCCAGCGCCACCACCACCCCGCCACGCCGCCGAGCACCACGAGCACCAGGAGGGCCTCGTGGGGCCGCAGGAGCGGCACGAGGGTGTCGCGCCCGATGCCGGCGAGGAACGGCAGCGTGCCCACGTAGAGGCAGGTCCCGGCGACGGGGACGCGCGCGGCGAGCGCGACGACGGCGAGGGCCCCGAGCCCGACGAGGACGCCGAGGGCCACGCCCGGAGCGGGTCGCACGGCCACCGCGGCCAGGGCCACCGCGACCGCCGCCCCGACGGCCGCGACCGGCCGCACTGCCTGCGCCGACGGCCGGCGGGCGCCGACCGCGGTCACCACGGGGCCACCGCCTCGTGCCGCCCGGCGACGCGCAGGCCCCCGCGGAGCGCGCCGACGAAGAGGGCCACGACCCCGACCCCCGCCGCGGCCAGCACCGCGACGGCGCCCGGGCCGCCCGGGGGGACGGCGTCGACGAGCAGGTGCCCGGCCACGAGCGCCGGGGCGGTGGCCGCCCCCGCGAGCAGGACGACCGCGAGACGGCGCCGGTCGACCAGGCGCTCCGGACGGATCCCGCGCCGGAGCCGGCGCAGGACGACGGCCGTCGCGGTCGCGTCGCGCGCGATCACCGCCAGGCACAGCACCGCCGGCCGCGCCGCCGGCGGGGCCGCCAGCGCGGCCAGGCCGACCGCGAGCGTCGCGACGAGCCCGAGGTCGGTGGCGCGCCGGGCCCCGCGGAGGTCGAGCCGGGCGAACAGCGCCTGCCGGCCCATCTCGTAGGCCGCCCCGAACACCTGCGACACCCCGATGAGCGCGATGCACGCGGCGAGCTGGGCGACGACCGCGGGCGAGCGCATCTCGCCGACCGCGAGCACGGCGGCGATCGGGGTCGCGAACACCACGAGGAGCAGCAGGGCCGGGACGCTGACGAAGCTGGAGTAGCCCAGCGCACGACGCCACGCGACCGCGAACGCGCGCCGGTCCCCGTCCGCGGTCCGGGCGAGGTCGGGCAGGACCGCGGTCGCGACGGCCCGCGCGCCGAGCGCCGTCGGGACCGCGCCGAGGGTGTAGGCCAGCCAGAAGACCGTCACCCCGCCGGGGACGGTGGCGGCCACCGCGATCAGCATGAACACCCCGGCCGCCGGGAGCGCGGCGACCCGCACCGAGCGCCGGAGCCGGTCGCCGACGGCCCGGGCCAGCGCGTCGCCGCGCCAGCGCGCCGGGCGCAGCGGCACGCCGGCCCACGCCGCCCCCGCGACCTGGATCGCGGCGTGCACCGCGACGGCGAACGTGCTGCCCAGCCCGAGCACGACCACCAGCTCGGTCGGGAACGACCCCACCTCGCCCCCGGTACCCCACGCCACGGCCGTGCCCACCACGACGGCGGTGAGCACGAGGTTCTCGACGGCCGGCGCCGCGGCGGCGACGGCGAACCGGTGCCGCGCCTGCTGCGCGGCGGCGCCGAGGTAGGCCAGCGTGTAGAGCACCACCTGCGGCGCGACGCAGACCAGCAGGAGCACGGTGACCCGGAACGCCCGGACCCGGTCGTCGTCGTCCACCCCCACGGTGAGGGCGCGGGCGGCGAGCGGCGAGGCCAGCACCAGGAGGACCGCGAGCGCCCCGGACGCCGTGAGCAGCAGACCGGTCACCCCGCCGAGCAGCCGGGGCGCGCCGTCGGGCCGTCCGGCCACCGTGCCCTGGACGACGGCGGGCACGATCACCAGCGCCAGCACCGGCCCGGCCATGACCTCGTATGTGAGGTTGGGGACCTGGTTGGTGGCCTGGAAGGCGTTGGCGAACCACGTCGGCCCGAAGGCCGCGCCCACCGCGACGACGCGCAGCAGACCGGTCGCCCGGCTGACCACCGTCCAGCCCGCCACGACGAGCGAGCCGCGGGCGGCCGTCGGGCCCGGCCCCGCCGGTAGCGGGACGACCGGGGTCACCATTCCCGTGCGGAGCGGTGCCATCGCCGGGCCACGAGCGAGACCACCACGATCGCCACGAGGAGGCCGACCACGGCCCCGGTCGCCGCGCCGAAGCCGGGCCGCGGGCTCACCTGCCCGACCGGGTGCGCCGGCTCGACGTACTGCGCCTGCGGGCGGGACACCTGGGCGAGCATGAGGACGTCGAGCTGGGCGTTCAGGCCGCCGGCGCGGTCGGCGGCCGCGGGCAGTTCCGCGAGCGCCGGCGCGGTGCCCTCGATCCGCAGCTGCTGCACGCGGTTCTGCGCGTCGGCGAGCTGGGCCCGCAGGTAGGTCATCTGGTCGGCCGACGGCTGGGCGGTGCTGCTGACCTGGAGGTACTGCCGGACGACCGCGTCGGCGACCCGGACCGCGAGCTCCGGGGAGGCGTCGCGGACGTCGACGACGATCAGCTCGCTGCCGTCGGGCACCGTCACGGTGACCTTGTCGGCGAGCGCGTCGGGGCTCAGCCCGTACTGCTGGCCGACCGGCCCGAGCACGGCGGTGCTGCGGACGAGCAGGGCCTGGGTGGTGAGGTTGCGGTCCTCGCGCAGGAAGCCGGTGGGCTGCTCCTGGCTGATGATGTAGAGCACCGAGGCGCGCCCGCCGTACTGGGAGGGCCACAGGAACGCCGCGCCGAACCCGGCGAGGGCGCCGAGCAGCACGAGGGCCAGCGCGAGCCCCCCGAGGCGGACGAGCCGGCGCCGGCTCAGCCGCAGCGGGCGGAACGGGTCGTCGGGGTCGTCCGTGCGGGGGGCGCGGGCCGGCGGGGGCTCGACGCCGTTGCCCGCCGAGGGGCGCGGCGCGGTCGTGGTCGCCGCGGTCGGGTCGTCCTGGGAGTCGGTCACGGGTCACTCCGTCGGTCGTCCCCGGGGCGCGCGCCGCCCGCCGCCGGGCATCGGGTCCGCTCGCCGGTCACCGCACGACCTCGCGCAGGACGGCCGCCACCCGGTCCACCTCGGCGTCGGTGGTGGTCGGCGAGCAGGGGAGGGAGAGGATTCGGTCGGCCGCCCGTTCGGACACGGGCAGGACCGGGCGCCGCAGGCCCGGCGCGGCGAACGCCGGCTGCCGGTGGCAGGGCACCGGGTAGTGGATGCCCCACCCGATCCGGGCCGCGGACAGCGCCGCCGTCGCGCGGTCGCGGTCGTCGGTCTCGACCACCGCGAGGTGGTGGACGCACTCCGCCCTCGGGTCGGCCCCGACCAGCCGGAAGCCGTCGGGGAGGCGCTCGCGGTAGCGGTCGACGACGCGGGCCCGGGCCGCGTTCTCGGCGTCGAGGGTGCGCAACCGGGCGGACAGGACGCCGGCCTGCAGCGTGTCGAGCCGGCTGTTGCGCCCGGCCACCTCGTGGCGGTGCCGGTCGCCGGCCGACCGGCCGTGGTCGGCGAGGCGCCGGACGCGCTCGACCAGGCCGACGTCGTCGCTGACCACCGCGCCGCCGTCACCGAGGGCGCCCAGGTTCTTGCCCGGGTAGAAGCTGAACGCGGCCGCCAGGCCGGCGCCGCCGGCGCGCCGGCCCGCGAACCGCGCCCCGTGCGCCTGGGCGGCGTCCTCCACCAGGGCGAGCCCCTCGCGGGCGGCCAGCCGGCCGAGGGCGTCGACGTCGGCCATCTGCCCGAACAGGTGCACCGCCACCACGGCGGCGGTCCGCGGGCCGACCTCCGCGGCCACCGCGGCGGGATCGACGAGCAGGGTGTCGGGCGAGACGTCGACGAAGCGGGGCGTCCCCCCGACCGCGCACACGGCCTCGGCGGTGGCCGCGAACGTGTTGGCGGGGACCACCACCTCGTCACCGGCCCCCACCCCGATGGCGCGCAGGACCAGCTCGAGGGCGTCGGTGCCGTTGCCCACGCCCACGCACGCGCGGGCCTCGCAGTAGGCCGCGAACCGGTCCTCGAACTCGTCGAGCTCCGGCCCGCCGACGTACCGGCCGTGGGCGAGCACCGTCGACCACACCGCGTCGAGGTCCGCCCGGGCGCCGGCGTGGACACCCCGGAGATCGAGCAGCGGGATCGGCGCCGGGTCGTCGTGGTCGGGCACGGTCCCGAGGGCGGTCACGACGCCGGGCCCAGGGTCTCGAGGGCGACCTCGGTGCGGATCCGCGCCGCGGCGTCGGTCGCGGCGAGCACCCGGACGATGTCGAGCCCTCGCTCGCCCGGCGTCGCCGGCGGGAGGCCGCTCCGGAGGCACTCCACGAAGTGGGTGTTCTGCACGAGGAGGGGCTCGGCGAATTGCACGTAGGGCGACACGATGTCGCCGTTGCGGTACGAGACCGGCATGGCGTGGACGTCGTCGCTGTCGAGGGCGTCGACCCCGATGTCGTACACGCGGACGCGCTCGTTGTCGGAGAGATCGTTGTAGACCGCCATCTTGCGTTCGCCGACCACGGTGACCCGCCGCACCTTGCACGGGTCGAGCCAGCTCACGTGGACGTACGCGTCGACCTCGTTGCGCGCGAATGTCATCTGCACATAGGCGACGTCGGAATGGCGCAGACCGACGTGTCGACGGGCCCACACCGACGTGGTGTCGGGCAGTTCGTCGAGCAGGTACGAGACGATCGAGATGTCGTGCGGCGCGAGATCCCAGATCACGTTGCAGTCGTTCTGGTACCGCCCGAGATCGAGTCGCGCGGTGTCGATGTAGAGGATCCGGCCGAGCTCCCCGGAGGTCACCAGTTCCTTGAGCTTCCAGACCGCCGGGTTGTACTCGAAGGTGTGCCCGGCCATCAGGCAGACGCCGCGCTCGGCCGCGAGCGCCACCATGGCCTCGGCGTCGGCCACCGACGTCGCCAGCGGCTTCTCCACGAGCACGCCCTTGCCCGCCGCGATGACCCGCAGGGCGAGCGCGGCGTGGGAGCTCGGGGGCGTCGCCACCACCACGGCGTCCAGGTCCGGCAGCACGGCGTCGAGGGAGGTCGTGGTGCTGATCGCGCCGTGCGCCCGGCGTGCCTCCGCGAGGCGCCCGGGGTCGGCCTCGACCACCACGACGTCGACGTCGGGGAGCCCGGCGAGGACGCGCACGTGCTTCGAACCCCAGTACCCGTAACCGACGACCCCGATGAGCACCTGGTTCCCCGCCCCCTCCGATCGCTCCCGCACGTCCCCTCCGTGCACCGGAGAGCGAAGGAACAGAAGAAATTGATACACGCTGCTACCGCCCCGCGTCACGACAGTGCGTCGCGCAGAGGTCAATGTCAGGAACGTGTTGGACCAGGCGGCCGAACGATTCTGTCGGAATTGCGCACGACTACTACTCGCCGCTCTTGATCGGAGGCAGGCGGTGACGCCCCGAAATCGTCAGGAGCGCCGGGGTTGCTCACGGGAACACATCGTTCCCGTATCCGTTCGACACCGATGTCCCCGCGCCGGCCCGCGAGTCGGGACCGTCGGCGGACGACGGCGAACCCGACATCACCGACCGCGACGGGAGCGGGAACGGGGGGCGAGGTGTCCGTGCTGTGGATCCTCGTGCTGTGCGCGGTGGCGTGGTGCGTCGTCGCCCTCGTCGTCGCTCTCGCGCTCGCCGCCGCCGTCCGGCGCAACCGCACCGACGCGTCGGGCCTCTCGGCGGCGCGGCGGGACGGCACCCCGCCGGGCCGCGCGCCCCACCCCGGGCCGTCTAGCCGAAGACCTCGTCCAGGCCCGTGAGCCGCAGCGCACGGGCGGGCTGGCCCTGCGCGCCGCGCAGCGCGAACGTCGCGCCCACCTCCTCGGCGCGGCCGTGGGCGCCGAGGAGCACGCGCAGGCCGCAGGAGTCGCAGTAGGTGACGGCGGTGAGGTCGAGGACGAGCCCGCCGGGCCCGGCGTCGAGCACGTCGTCGACGGCGCGCTCGAGGCGCCCGTGGCTGTCGTAGTCGAGGTCGCCGCCGACGCTGACCACGACGTCGGCGCCGTCCTGCGCGGTCGCGATCGTCAGGTCGGCCATCACGCCACCCGAGTCGGGACGGCCGGGAGGATCGCGGGGACGCCCGCCGCGGGGGTGTCCACGGCATCACGTGTCGGAGCATCGGGACGCGCGTCCATCGCCGTCGCCTCCCTCCGTGAGGGTGCGTTCAGCCTAGTCGACCACGCTCACGCCCGTCCTGACCTGCGGCGCTCGGTACGGTGAGCCGTCGGTGACCGCGGACGAGCGGTGGGTGACCGCGCCGTCACGAGCGGTGCCCGGGGTGAGGCGCGGGGCCGGCGCGGGTACGGGGCCGCCATGAGCATCTCCCTCGAGCAGGCGCAGAGCATCGTGTCCGCCGCGCTGGCCCACGCCCGCGCCCAGGGCTTCAAGCCGCTCACGGTCGCCGTGCTCGATCCCGGTGGCGCGCTGGTGGCGCTGGGGCGCGAGGACGGGTCGGGGTTCCTGCGCCCGGACGTCGCGACGGCGAAGGCCTACGGCGTGCTCGGGCTGGGGATGGACAGCCGGGCGATCGCGGCGCGCGCCGCGGACTCGGCGGAGTTCTTCACCTCGGTCGCCGCGCTCTCGGGCGGCAAGGTGTTCTCGGTGCCCGGCGGCGTGTTCATCCACGACGACGCCGGGACGCTGCTCGGCGCGGCGGGCGCGAGCGGCGACGCCTCGACCGCTGACGAGGAGGCCGTCGTCGCCGGCATCCGCGCCGCCGGCCTCACCCCGCGCACGGGTGCCTGACGGCATGTGAGCACTTCTTGGTGCTCCGGCACCAAGAAGTGCTCACGTGCGCGGAGCGCACCTCACGGCTCCAGCACCGTGCCCAGGTCGCGGGCGAGGGCGACGTCGTGCACCGCGGCGGCGAGGGCGACGTCGAGCACGCCCATGCCGAACGGGTTGCTGAGCACCACGTCGGTCGGTGCCGCCCGCCCCGGGTGCGCGCCGGCGACGACGTCGGCGAGCGTGGCGTCGACGGTGCGCGCACCCGGGCGCGTCTCCCCCGGCGCCGCCAGCGTGCCCTCGCGCAGCATCCGCCCGAGCAGCCGGCGGTCGTCGGCGGCGACCAGCGCCCAGTCGTCGACGACCACCAGGTCGGCGCCCGTGACCACCTCGGGCAGCACGTCGTCGAGCGAGACGTGCGCGACCAGCGCGCCCGGCGCCAGCCAGTCCAGCGCGAGGTAGCCGGTGGTGGTCGTCGTGGTGCAGACGACCAGGCCGGCGCCGTCCACGGCGGTGCGCGGGTCGTCGGCCACCTCGGCCCGCCGGCGGGCGGCCAGCGCCCGGGCGCGCGCGGGGTCGAGGTCGTGCACCACCACCGAGGCGTCCGGGAGCTCGACGTCGAGCAGGTCGAGGTGCGACTCGGCGAGCGCGCCGCAGCCGAGCACCGCGATCCGGTCGACGCCCGGCGCCGCGAGCAGGCGCGCCGAGAGCACCGTGTACGCCGCGGTCCGGGTGGCCGAGATCCACGCGGCCTCGAGCATGGCCACGGGCCGGGCGGTGTCCGGGTCGAACAGGAACGTCCACCCCTGCGCGCGCGGCAGCCCGCGCGCCGGGTTGTCGAGGCTCGAGTTGATCACCTTGAGGCCGACGGCGGGCCGGTCGCCCCACACCGCGCCGGGCAGGGCGAGGCTGCGCGCGAAGGCCCCGGACGCCGTGTGCCACGGCAGGTACGCCTCGTCGGGCAGCGTCGTCGCCCCGCGGGCGTGGGCCAGCAGGGTCGCCTCGACGCTGGCCACCGGGTCGACGTCGGCCGCCGCGGCGAGGACGTCGTCGCGGCGCAGCACGCGCAGGGCCGGCTCGGCGCTGGGGATCACCACGGGCGGCCATGCTCCCTCATGTGCGTGATCTTCTGAGCTATAGCTCAGAAGATCACGCACGTAGGCCGTTCGACCCAACGACCGCGGCGCCGTCCGGCCCCTTCTCGTCCGGGCACGGGCGAGTCGGGGACAGAACGGGCACAGTGCGTCGAACCCCGGAGGAGGTGGGCGCAGCCGTGACCGGCGGAGGCGGCGGACTGCACCGCGGGCGTGTCACCGACGGCGCCGGCGGGGCCCACTGGTGGGGCGGCCGGGGCCCCGCGGGCGGCGGGAGCCATTCCCGCACCGGCGGACGTCGCCGGCTCCTCGCGCTCGTCGCGCTGCTCGCACTGCTGCTCGCCGGCGGGGTCGCCGCCGTGGTCTCGCTGACCGGTGGCGGCGAGGCGCCCCCGGCCGCCGCGGCGCCCCCGCCGAGCCCCGCCGCGGCCCCCACCGGTGCCGCCGGCGCCGCCACCGATCCCGCCGTCCTCCAGCAGACCCTCGACGACGTCACCGCCACGAGCCCGGTCCGCTTCGCCGCCGACGCCACCGAGCCCACCGCCGAGGGCGCCGCCGCCGTCGAGCGCCTCGCCGCCGCCCTCCGCGCGAGCCCCGGCCCGGCGGTCACCGTCGAGGGCCACTCCGCGCCGGTCAGCGACGGCGGCGGCCGCGGCGTGCGCCTGTCCGAGGAGCGCGCGGCCGGGATCGCGCGGCGCCTCGAGGCCGCGGGCGTCCCGGCCGCCCGCCTGCGGGTGGTCGGCGTCGGCCCGGCCCGGCCGCTCGCCACGCTGGAGGAGAGCCGCCGGGTCGAGCTGCGCGTGGGGTGAGGCGTGACCCTCAGCTGATCAGGCCCGCCCGCCGCCGGTAGCCGTCGACGAACCGCAGCAGGTCCTCCCCGCGCGGGCGCCGCCCGGCGACGACGTCGCAGGTCCCGGTCTTGGTGTCCATGATGTGGACGTTCGGGTCCAGCGAGATCCCGATGATCTCGTTGGCCGCGTCGCCGGTGACCAGCCCGTTCGGCCCCCAGTGCCACGGCAGGCCCACCTGGTGGATGGTCTCCCCGGCGATGCGCAGCGGCTTCATCCGCTCGGTGACCACCACCCGCGCCTCGATGGCGCTGCGCGCGGTGACGATCGTGGCCCACCCCGTGTGCTCCAGGCCGCGCTCGGCGGCCAGCGCCGGCGAGACCTCGACGAACATCTCCGGCGCGAGCTCCGCGAGGTACGGCGTCCAGCGGCTCATCCCGCCCGCGGTGTGGTGCTCGGCGATGCGGAACGTCGTGAACGCGTACGGGAAGACCTCCGAGCCCGGCTGGTGGTCCGACGGGTTGTAGAGGTTGTCGGGCCGCTCGAAGCGCTGGCGGGCCGGGTTGGACCGCGTCTCCGGGTGCAGCGCGTTGCGGGTCGGGGCCTCCTCCGGCTCGTAGTGCACCGGCATCGGCCCGTCGGCCAGGCCCGTCGGGACGTAGAGCCACACGCGGCCGTCGGCCTGCATGATGAACGGCTCGTTCCCGGCGATCGCGTCCTGCGCCTCGGCGCCCTCGGGCGGGCGGTACGACGGCGGCTTGTCGGGCTCGAAGTCCGGGACGTCGTGCCCCGTCCACCGCCCGGCCTCCTCGTCCCACCAGACGTAGGCCTTGCGCTCGCTCCACGGCCGGCCCTCGGGGTCGGCCGAGGCGCGGTTGTAGAGCACGCGCCGATTCATCGGCCACGCCCAGCCCCACTCGAGCGCCGCGATGCTCTCGCCGCCCCCGGGCTTGCGTCGCGCCGCCTGGTTGATGCCGTCGGCGTACACCCCGGAGTAGATCCAGCACCCGCACGCCGTGGACCCGTCGTCCTTGAGCGCCGTGTAGCCCGACACCGGGTCCCCGTGCTCGTCGACGCCGCTGATCTCCTTGAGGACCTCGTGGGCGTCCGGGTCGCCGTGCACGCCCTCGGTGGGGTAGTCCCAGGTCAGGTTCCGGATCGGGATGTCCCGGGCGAGCTCGGAGTCCGCCAGCTTCGCGCGGATGCGGCGGCCCAGCTCCCAGACGAACCACAGGTCGCTGCGGCAGTCGCCCGGCGGCTCGACGGCCTTGTGCCGCCACTGCAGCAGCCGCTGGGTGTTGGTGAACGAGCCGGCCTTCTCGATGTGCGTGGCCGCCGGGAGCAGGAAGACCTCGGTGTCGATGTCCTCGGTGCGCATCTCGCCGGTCTCGATCTCGGGCCCGTTCTTCCAGAACGTGGCCGTCTCGATCTCCTGGAGGTCGCGCACCACGAGCCACTTCAGCGCGGCGAGGCCCTGGCGCTGCTGCTTGGAGTTGGTGGTGCCGACGGCGGGGTTCTCGCCGAGGACGAGGTAGCCCTCGCAGTGCCCGTCGATCATGTTGAGGACGGTGGTGAACGTCGAGTGGTCGCCGGAGATGCGCGGCATCCAGTCGAAGCCGTAGTCGTTCTCCCGCGTCGCGTGCTCGCCGAACCACGCCTTGAGCAGGCTGACCACGTAGGCGGGCATGTTGCCCCAGAAGCCCTTGGTGGCCGAGTCCGCCGCCAGGTACTCGGCGAGGTGCATCTCCTTGTGCGCGTTCGGCATGGGGATGTAGCCGGGCAGCAGGTCGTAGAGCGTCGGGATGTCGGTCGAGCCCTGGATGGTGGCGTGACCGCGCAGCGCCATGATCCCGCCGCCCGGGCGCCCGATGTTGCCGAGCAGGCCCTGGAGGATCGACGCGGCGCGGATGTACTGGACGCCCACGGTGTGCTGCGTCCAGCCCACCGAGTAGATCCACATGGTGGTGCGCTCGCGCCCGGAGTTGGCGCAGATCGCCTCGGCCACCTGCCGGAACTGCTCGGCGCTCATGCCGCAGACCTGCGACACCATCTCCGGGGTGTAGCGGGCGAAGTGGCGGCGCAGCACCTGGTAGACGCACCGCGGGTGCTGCAGCGTGTCGTCGCGGTGCGGCTCGCCGGAGAACGTCGCCCCGCCGGAGCCGGCGCCCTCGGCCTGGCCGAGCAGGTGGGCGATGCGCTGGGTCTCCTGAGTGTCGGCCACCCGCGACCAGTCGTCGCGGTGACCCGACGCCGCCGCGACCTCGGCGCCCTCGTACTGCCAGGTCGACGTGTCGTACGAGCGCGTCTCCGGGTCCCAGCCCGAGAACAGGCCGTCGTCGTCACCGGCGTCGACGAAGTCCTCGCGCACCAGCATCGGCGCGTTGGTGTAGGCGAGGACGTACTCGCGGAAGTCCCGCTCGTTCTCCAGCACGTAGCGGATCAGACCGCCGAGGAAGGCGATGTCCGTGCCGGGCCGGATCGGGACGTGCGCGTCGGCGACCGCGCTGGTGCGCGTGAACCGCGGGTCGACGTGGATGATCTGCGCGCCGCGGGCCTTGGCCTCCATCACCCACTGGAAGCCGACCGGGTGCGCCTCGGCCATGTTCGAGCCCTCGAGCACCACGCAGTCGGCCTGCGCGATGTCCTGCTGCGTGTTCGTGGCGCCGCCGCGACCGAAGCTGGTCCCCAGACCGGGGACGGTGGAGCTGTGTCAAATGCGCGCCTGGTTCTCCACCTGGACGGCGCCGATCGCGGTGTAGAGCTTCTTGAGGAGGTAGTTCTCCTCGTTGTCCAGCGTCGCGCCCCCGAGGTGCGCGAGCCCGAGCGTGCGGTTGAGGACGCGGCCCTCGTCGTCGGTGTCCTGCCAGGTGCGGGCGCGGGTGTCGACGACCCGGTCGGCGATCATGTCCATCGCCGTGTCGAGGTCGAGGTCCTCCCAGTCGGTCCCGCCCGGGCGGCGGTAGCGCACCTTCGTGACGCGTGACGGCGAGGTCACCAGCGACAGGCTCGACGAGCCGCGCGGGCAGAGCCGGCCGCGGCTGATCGGCGAGTCGGGGTCGCCCTCGATGTGGGTGACGCGCCCGTCCTTCGCGTAGACCCGCTGGCCGCAGCCGACGGCGCAGAAGGGGCACACCGAGCGGGTCACGGTGTCCGCGTCGGCGGTGCGCGCCCGCCACTGGTCGGAGTGGGCGGACTCGACGGCGGCGCCGCGACCCAGCGGGTCGGGGCCGGTCAGCTGGCGGACCAGGGGCCACGAGCGCACGAGGTCGGCCGCACGGCGGGACAGGCTCACGGCAGGCGCCTCCGGGATGTCCGGGTGGTGGGGCGCCGGCTGCGTGGGGTGAACCGACGCGCACACGGTCGCACCGGAGCAGGGCCCCCCGCAAACGCAGGGACGAGTCCGTGTCGTCGGGTTTGACGGGACGCCGTATCACCCAACTTGCAGGGTCGCCGCGGGACACCACCTGCGGGGGATGGGAGGGCACGATGAGCCAGGACACGAGCAACCAGGCCGAGGACACCGAGGACCAGCAGGACCCGGATGCCGGCCACGAGGGCGACTCCATCACCATCTCGCTGGGCAACGAGGAGATCGTGCTGCGCCAGCGCTACGAGCTGCTCAGCATCCTCAACGACATCGGGATCTTCCTCTTCTTCACCGTCGGCAGCATCGCCTTCTACTGGCACGAGCTGTTCAACGTCGGTGTGACGCTGTTCGTCATCGGCAGCGTGCAACTCGGGTTCCGGCCGATCCTGCGGTTCTTCCGGCGCGTGCAGCTGCGCAGCCTCACCAAGGGCATGCCGCACGAGGTGGCCAGAGACTTCTGATGCACCGGTGGCGTGCGCCTCGCACCGGGTACGCCTGTGTCCCGAGTTGAGCGAGCAGCCCGGAGGACACGCACGACCATCCGTGGAGGCAGCCATGGCCACCGGAGAGACCGGATTCGACGACGTCACCTTCGACCTCGTCTCCGTGCAGTACCACGCGCTGAAGGCCGGACACGACTACGGCCAGTACGTCCGCGACGCCGAGAACGCGGGCCTGAACGAGGTCGCCGACTTCTTCCGCACCGTGATGAGCCAGGACTCGGAGCGTGCGCACCAGTGCCACCAGTTCCTGGCGCAGCTCACCTCGAAGACCGGCAGCTGACCGTCCCACGTGCGTGATCTTCTGGGCTATAGCCCAGAAGATCACGCACGTGTGGGGCGACGCGGGCGTTTCCCCCCGCCGCCGACGGGGGCAGGCTGACCCGCATGAGCACCCAGGAGATCGACGTCGTCGTCCTCGGCGCCGGGCCGGCGGGCGAGAACGTCGCCGACCGCGTCATCCGCGCCGGGCTGAGCGTGGCCGTCGTGGAGTCCGAGCGCGCCGGGGGTGAGTGCTCGTACTGGGCGTGCATCCCCAGCAAGGCCCTGCTGCGCCCCGTCGAGCTGCGCGCCGCCGCCGAGCGCATGCCCGGCGTGCGCGAGATCGTCGGGGACCGCGTCGACGTCGACGCCGTCCTCGCGCGGCGCGACGAGTTCGTGCACGGCTTCGACGACTCCTCGCAGGCGGACTGGATCCACAGCACCGGCGCGCTGCTCCTGCGCGGCCGGGGGCGCCTCGCCGGCGACCGCCGCGTCGAGGTGGACCACGCCGACGGCAGCACCACCACGCTCGCGGCCTCCCGCGCGGTCGTCGTCGCCACCGGCAGCGTGCCGACCATGCCGCCGGTCGACGGGATCGACGACGTCGGCGCGTGGACCAACCGCGAGGCCACGTCGGCCGGCCGGGTCCCCGCCTCGATGATCATCCTGGGCGGCGGCGCGGTCGGCTGCGAGCTCGCCACGGCCTGGCAGCGCCTCGGCTCGTCGGTGACCCTCGTCCAGCACGGCGAGCGCCTCCTGCCCACCATCGAGCCCTCGGCCGGCGAGCGCGTGCTCTCCTCGCTGCGCGACGACGGCGTCGACGTGCGGCTCGGCACCTCGATCCGCGCGGTGCGCCGCGACGGATCGACCGTCCACGCCACGCTGGACGACGGGAGCGAGGTCGGCGCCGACGAGCTCGTCGTCGCCGCCGGGCGCCGCCCCGGCACCGCGGGCCTCGGTCTGGACACCGTCGGGATGCGCGACGGCGACGTACTCGCCGTCGACGACACGACGCTCGTCTCGAGCGTCGACGGCGACTGGCTCTACGCCGTGGGCGACTGCACCGACCGCGCCAAGCTCACGCACATGGGCAAGTACCAGGCCCGCGCGTGCGCCGACGTCATCGTCGCGCGCTCGAAGGGCGAGACCGCGGGCCTCGGCGAGCGCTACGCGAAGACCGCCACCACCGCCGAGCGCACCGCGGTGACCCAGGTGGTGTTCACCGACCCGCAGGTCGCGGCGGTGGGGCTCACCGAGCAGGCCGCCCGCGACGCGGGGCTCGACGTCGAGGCGGTCAGCTACGACATCGGCAACACCGCCGGCGGCTCGCTGCAGGCCGACGGCTACTCGGGCCTCGCGACGATCGTCGTCGACCGCGAGCGCCGCGTGATCGTCGGCGCCACCCTCGTCGGCCAGGACGTCACCGACATGCTCCACGCGGCGACGGTGATGGTGGTCGGCGAGGTGACCCTCGAGCGGCTCTGGCACGCCGTCCCGTCGTTCCCGACCATGAGCGAGGTCTGGCTGCGCCTGCTGGAGGGCTACGGGCTGTAGAGGCCACGGTTGCATCGGCGTCCCACTGGATAGCCCCGGGGCACCGGGTTGAGCGACCAGCCCTCCTGCGGCGGCCCGCCACATCGGTGCCCGGCCGCCCGCCGATCTCGGGACCTCCTCCGCGACGGTCCCCTGTGTCCCCGAACGGTTAGGGAGCCCCATGAGCACGCGCAACACCGTCCTCCACGCCCTGCACGACGTCGGTCTCGCCGCCTGGTTCGGTGGCTCGCTGTTCGGCCTCGCGGGCCTCAACGCCGCGGCCGAGGAGTCCGGCGACCGCCAGACGGCCGACCGCGTGTCCAGCATCGGCTGGGCCAAGTGGAGCCCGGTGAACTTCCTGGCCATCGGCGCGCACGTCGTCGGCGGCGCGGGGCTGCTGGCGGAGAACCGCAAGCGCGCGGTGGCGCAGAAGGGCCACGCGGGCACCGTCAACGCCAAGCTCGCCCTGACGATCGCCGCGCTCGCCGCGTCCGGCTACACCCGCCTCGTCGGCAAGAAGGTCGAGGACGCGGTGATCCACAACGCCGGCGGCGTCTCGTCGTCGACCACCTCGCCGGTGCCCTCGGGCACCGCCAAGCAGGGCGGCGACAGCGGCCCCGGTGAGGCCGTGCGCGAAGCCGACAAGCGCGTCGGCCAGACCGTCAGCTCGGTGGCCGAGTCGCTGCCGGCCGACGTCGCGAGCGCCAACCGCCAGCTGCACGCGCTGCAGTACGCGATCCCGGTGCTCACCGGCGCCATCGTGGTGCTCTCGGCGCAGGCCGCCGAGCAGCAGCGCCCGGGCGACCAGGTCCGCGGCATCGCCCGCCGGGCCGGCGAGGTCGTCAGCAACATCGCGTCCTCCGCGGCGGCCTGAGCCCCGCTCCGCACGGCTACTGGCACGGTTACTGGCTCGTATCCCTCGCTCAGCGAGGGATACGAGCCAGTAACGCGTCTCAGCCCGGACGCACGACCGCCTTGATCGACTCCGGGTCGCGGCGCGCGGCGAGCAGCGCGTCCTCCGCGCCGTCGAGGTCGTGGTGCGAGGTGACCATCGCGTCGAGCCGCACGGCCCCGGACGCGGCCAGCGCGATCGCCGCCGGGTAGACGTGGGCGTAGCGGAACGTCCCCTTGAGCACCAGCTCGCGGGACTGCACCACGTCCAGCGGCAGCGTCAGCTGCGCGCCGGTGCCCACCAGCACCACCGTCGCCGCCGGCGCGGTCGCGGCGATCGCGAGGTCGACCGCGGCCTGCACGCCGGTGCACTCCAGCACCACGTCCGCGGGACCGATCGCGTCCTCGCCCTCCTGGGCCGGGTCGACGACGGCGTCGGCGCCGAACTCCTGCGCCTTCTCCCGGCGCCGCGCCACCGGATCCGAGAGCGTGACCCGCGCCGCGCCCCGCGCCTTCGCCACCTGCAGACACAGCAGCCCGACGGGCCCGCCGCCGCTGACGAACACCCGCGTGCCCGGCCCGATGTCGGCCTTGCCCGCCGCGTGCACCGCGACGGCCAGCGGCTCGATCATCGCCGCGGCGTCGTCGGAGAGCGTGTCGGGCACCGGGTGCGCGCGGCCCGCGGGCACGACGACGTACTGCGCGAACGACCCGTCGACCGGCGGCGTCGCGAAGAACGCGATCCACGGGCAGAGGTGGTAGCGCCCGCGGGCGCACTGCTCGCAGCGACCGCAGTTGCGCTGCGGCTCGACGGCCACGCGCGTCCCGACGGCCGGCTCCTTGACGCCCTCGCCCACGGCGCTGACCACGCCCGAGGTCTCGTGCCCGAGCACGAGCGGGGCGTGCATGACGAAGCCGCCGATGCGCCCGTGGTCGTAGTAGTGGACGTCGGAACCGCAGACGCTCACCGCCCGCACCTCGACCTGGACCTCGCCGGGGCCCGGCGCCGGCACCGGCCGGGTCTCGACGGTCATGCGCTCGGGCTCCTGGAGCACCGCCACCCGCTGCTGGTCGGTCATCGCGCCAGTCTGCGCCGCGCGGGCGCCCTGTGCAGGTCACCACGTCGGCGGCGGCCCCACCACCCGAGAGGCCGCCGCCTACCATCGCGCGGTGGCCTTCCGCCTGACGCCCCACGAGCGCGGCTTCTATCCGCTGTTCACGCGGGCCGCCGAGAACATCGTGATCGCCGCCGACCTGCTCTCCGAGCTCGTGGCCGCGGACGCGCCGGCACGACCCGTCCTCGCCGCCAAGGTCAAGGACACCGAGCACGACGGCGACACCGTCACCCACGAGATCATGGTCAAGCTGAACTCGACGTTCGTCACCCCGTTCGACCGCGAGGACATCTACCGGCTGGCGTCGTCGCTCGACGACGTGCTCGACGCCGTCGAGGAGGCCGCCGACCGGATCGTGCTCTACCGGCTCGAGGTGCTGCCCGTCGGGATCGCCGCCCAGTGCGAGGTGCTGCGCCGCGCCGCTGCGGCCACCGTCGAGGCGATGCCGAAGCTGGAGAAGGTGGAGCAGCTCGAGTCGTACTGGATCCACGTCAACACGCTGGAGGACGAGGCCGACACGGTCTACCGCGCGCTGCTCGGCGAGCTGCTCGCCCCGCCGGAGGACGCGGCGCCCGCCGACGTCCTCACCGTGCTGAAGCTCAAGGAGGTCGTGGAGGTCCTCGAGCAGGCCGCCGACGCGTTCGAGACGGTCGCCAACACCGTCGAGAGCATCGCGGTCAAGGAGTCCTGACGTGGAGCTCGCCGTGATCGTCGTCGTCGTGGTCACGGCGCTCGTGTTCGACTACACCAACGGCTTCCACGACGCCGCCAACGCCATCGCGACCTCCGTCGCCACCCGCGCCCTCACCCCCCGGGCCGCGCTGCTCATGGCCGCGGTGATGAACCTGATCGGCGCGTTCCTCGGCACCGAGGTCGCCGCCACCGTCGGCAGCGGCATCATCGACCCACCCCAGGGGATCGGCGGGCTGGTGGTGGTGCTCGCCGCGATCCTCGGCGCGATCACCTGGAACCTCGTGACGTGGCGGCTCGGGTTGCCTTCGTCCTCGTCGCACGCCCTGATCGGCGGCCTGGTCGGGGCCGCGCTCGCGGCCGCGGGCACGGTGCAGTGGGACGGGGTCGTCGACAAGGTGATCATCCCGATGGTCCTCTCGCCGGTGGTCGGGTTCGTGCTGGCCGGCCTGCTGATGACCGCGGTGCTCTGGGTGTTCCGCCACGGGCGCCCCCGCCGGGTCACGACCGGCTTCCGCCATGCGCAGACCGTGTCCGCCGCCGCGATGGCGCTCGGGCACGGCCTCCAGGACGCACAGAAGACGATGGGTGTGATCGTGCTGGCGCTGGTGATCGGCGGTTACCACCAGGGCTTCGAGGTCCCGTGGTGGGTCGTGCTGCTCTCGGCCGGCGCGCTGTCGCTCGGCACCTACTCGGGAGGGTGGCGGATCATGCGCACGCTCGGCCGGCGGATCATCGACCTCGACCCGCCGCGCGGGTTCGCCGCCGAGACCACGGCCTCGGCGGTGCTCTACACCACCGCGTTCGCCTTCTCCGCGCCGATCTCGACCACCCAGACGATCACCGCGTCGATCCTCGGCGTCGGCGCCACCCGGCGGCTCTCGGCGGTGCGGTGGAACGTGGCGGGCAACATCGCGATCGCCTGGGTGCTCACGCTCCCCGCGGCCGCCGCCGTCGGGGCGCTGGCGTTCTGGCTCCTGCACTGGCTGGTGGGCGCGGCCGGCTGACGGCGGGGCGCTCACGAGAGCGAGCGGCGGGTGCGGGCGGCGTTACCGTGGGGCCGTCGGACCGCACAGCGCCGAGGAGGCCCCGTGACCACCATCTCGCCGGTCCCGGTCGTGGACGCCCTGCACGGCGCGCTGCCCGCGGGCCGGGTCATCGACGACCCCGACGTCCTCGCGAGCTACGCCCACGACGACGCCGAGTGGGCGCCGCACGCGGTGCCCGCGGCGGTCGTGCGCCCGCGCACCGCCGAGGAGGTCCGCGACGTCGTCCTGGCGTGCCTGGCCCACGGCGCGCCGCTGGTGCCCCGCGGTGCGGGCACCGGGCTCTCCGGCGGGGCGAACGCCACCGAGGGCTCGGTGGTGGTGTCCACCGAGCACATGACCGCGGTGCTCGAGATCGACGGCACCGAGCGGCTCGCGGTCGTGCAGCCCGGGGTGGTCAACGACGACCTGCGCGCGGCCTGCGCCGAGCAGGGCCTCTGGTACCCGCCGGACCCGGCGAGCTCGCCCTGGTCGACCATCGGCGGCAACGTCGCCACCAACGCCGGCGGGGTGTGCTGCGTCAAGTACGGCGTCACCCGCGACTACGTGCTGGGGATGCAGGTCGTCAACGGGCTCGGCGAGCTGGTGCGCCTGGGCCGGCGCACCGCCAAGGGCGTCGCCGGGCTCGACCTCGCGGGGCTGATGGTGGGCTCGGAGGGCACGCTCGGGGTGATCACCGAGGTCACCGTGAAGCTGCGCCCCGCCCGCGCGCCCGAGCACACCGTCGCCGGCTACTTCGACTCCGTCGTCGACGCCGGCCGCGCCGTCGCCGCGATCACCGCGGCGGGGCTCACGCCGTCGGCGCTGGAGCTGGTCGACCGCACGTGCCTCGAGGCCGTCGACGCCTGGAAGAAGATGGGCCTGGCCGACGAGGGCGACGTGCTGCTGCTCGGGCGCTCCGACGCGCCGGGCGCCGCGGGCGAGGCCGAGGCGGCCGCGATGCTGGGCCACTTCGAGGCCGCCGACGCCCGGTTCGCCGCGCAGGCTGCCGACGCCGAGGAGGCCGACGCGCTGTTCGCCGCGCGCCGCCTGGCCTACCCCGCCCTCGAGCGCCTCGGCCCGGTGCTCACCGAGGACGTCTGCGTGCCGCGCGCCGCGGTGCCCGAGATGCTCGCCCGCATCCAGGAGATCGGGCGGCGGTGGGACACCACGATCGCCAACATCGCCCACGCCGGCGACGGCAACCTGCACCCGTTGCTCATCACCCCGGTCGGCGACGAGCCGGCCCGGGCGCGCGCGCAGTCGGCGTTCGAGGAGATCCTCGCCGACGCCCTCGCCCTCGGCGGCACGGTCACCGGAGAGCACGGCGTCGGGCTGCTGAAGCGCGAGGGGCTCCGGCGGGAGCAGAGCCCCGAGGTGCTGGCGATGCAGCGCGCGGTCAAGGCCGCCCTCGACCCCCACGGGATCCTGAACCCGGGGAAGGTGCTTTGACCTGCGGTCTCGTGCGCGCTTGCCCGTGCCCAGGCACGGACACCCGATCACACCCCCGTTTCCGCGCGTGAGCCGTCGGGAAGTCGGCCGCGTGACCGACGTCCCGGCTCCCGACGCCCTCGACGACCACGGCGGCTCCGTCCGCCACGAGACCGGGGAGGACGCCGTCGGCCCCGACCGCCGCGGCGACCTCGACGAGGGCACCGTCGAGGCCCTCGGCAAGCTCTCGGAGGGCATGGAGTTCGTGGAGCGGGCGCGCGGGCACCTCTACGCGTTCCACCAGCTCTCGGGCACCGCCGACCTCACGATCGGCCAGGCCGCCGACGCCTTCCGCGCGGCCGGGCACGACGAGCTCGCCGACGAGATCAGCGACGTGCTCGTCGGTCGGGACCTGCTCGAGGGCCGCTGGAGCTTCCAGATCGTCGAGGAGTACGACGACACGTACTGGTCGGTGGTCCGCGACCAGGAGCGCCGCGCCCGCGAGCAGCTCGCCGGCGGCCGCCGCCACGTGTTCGAGGCGGGCATGAAGGAGAGCCGGCGCACCCACGGGCGCCGCCACCACGAGGCGCGGCCCGGCGACTGAGCTACGGGGTCCCGGTGGCCGGCGCGGTGGTGGACGTCGTGCCGGCCGCCGCCCCCGGCGGGTTCTCCGCACCGCGGCACGGCTGCCCCCACACGCCCCGCTCCGCGAGGCGCGCCCGGTCCTGCGCCGCCCGCACCGCCGGCATGGCCGCGGGCGCGGCGTCGGCGGCGTACGCGCGGGCGATGCCCGCCTCGGCGGCGAGCACCGCGTAGTCGCCGCCGCCGTCGAGGGCGACCGAGGCCAGGCGCCGGTCGAACCGGTCGGTGCCCGGGCCCACGCCCGCCACCAGGATCACCGCGCGGCGGGCGAGCACCCGGGACGCGAACGCGGTCGCCTGCTCGCCGTAGCAGGCGCCGGGCGGCTGCACGCCCAGTGCGCGGACCCGCACCACGCCGCCGCCGTCGGACAGACGGGCGTCGAAGGTGACGGCGTCGACCACCCGCTGGACCACGACCCGCTCCCCCGTCGGCGGCGCGGCCACCTCGGCGAGCGCCGCGGCCGGCCCGGGGCCGGGCGCGGGCGCCGGGGTGGCGGGGACCTGCGCCGTCACCAGCGTGAACACGGCGGCGGCCGCGCAGACGGCGACGGCGAGCCCGAGGACGAGGCGGGCGAGCGCGGCGCGGGACACGCGGTCATCGTGACTGATCGTGGTCAGTAGTCGACCACCGGTCACCGGGGGTGACGGTCACCCGTCGTGGCGCGGCGACCCGGACGGGGACCCGTGCAGGGACACGTGCCGTGTCCATCCGTTGGTCCCTCTCGCCCACGGTCAGCCCAGCGCCCGGCCGGCCTCCAGGAGTGCGCCGTGATCGTCGGGACGGCATGCTCGCCGCCATGACGAGGACGGTGCGGTTCTCCTCGCTCGGCGAGCCCGACGTGCTGCGGGTCGAGGAGGAGCCGGACCCGTCGCCCGGGCCCGGCGAGGTGGCCGTCGACGTCGCGGCGATCGGGCTCAACGGCGCCGAGTCGATGTTCCGGCGCGGCGAGTACATCGAGGCCACGCGGCTGCCCGCCCGGCTGGGCGACGAGTGCTCGGGCACCGTGGCCGCGCTCGGCGAGGGCGTCGACCGGTGGTCGGTGGGCGAGCGCGTCAGCGTGGTGCCCGCGTTCTCGATGAACGACGACGGCGTCGACGCCGACCGCGCCGGCGACCACGTCCTGGTCACCGCCGCCACGTCGAGCGTGGGGCTCGCGGCGATCGCGGTGGCGATCCGCGTCGGCGCGGTCCCGATCGCCACCAGCCGGTCGAGCGCCAAGGCGGGCGCGCTGCACGACGCCGGCGCCGCGCACGTCGTCGCCACCGGCGAGGAGGACCTCGTCGAGCGGGTCCTCGAGATCACCGGCGGACGCGGCTGCGAGCACGTCTTCGACGCCGTCGCGGGCCCCGCCGTCGCCGACCTCGCCCGCGCGACGGCGGCCGGCGGCGTCGTCACGATCCACGGCCTGCTCTCGGGGCAGCCGACCCCGTTCCCGGCCGAGACGTTGCCGATCTGTGGATGCGGACCTATACGTTGTTCGCGATGACCCACGACGAGCAGCGGCTGCGCCGCGCGGGCGCCTTCATCGGCGCGGGCCTGCGGGACGGGGCGTTCGCCCCGCAGGTGGACAGGGTGTTCGACGGGCTCGACCAGGTGGTCGACGCGCACCGGCACCTCGAGTCGAACGTCCAGGTCGGCAAGATCGTCCTGCGTCCGGGGGGTGCCGCGTGAGCGCCGAGGAGGTCCCGGACGCCGTCGTGCGCTGGTTCCGGGCGCACATCGACGAGATCGAGGGGGCGCTGGACTTCACCCGCATCACGGGCGGGCGCTCCAACCTCACCTACCGCGTCACCGACGAGGCCGGCCACGCGTGGGCGCTGCGCCGCCCGCCGCTGGGCGGGGTGCTCGAGACCGCCCACGACATGGGCCGCGAGTGGCGCTTCCTGTCGGCGCTCAACCCCACCGAGGTGCCGGTCCCGACCCCGCGGGCGTTCTGCGACGACCGCGCGGTGTGGGACGCCGACCTCTACGTCATGGACTTCGCGCCGGGCAAGGTCCTCAACGACACGGAGTCCGGCGAGCAGGTGCCGGCGGAGGCGCGCACGACGGTCGGCACCTCGACGATCGACGTCCTCGCCGCGCTCCACCACGTCGAGCCGGCGGAGGTGGGGCTCGACGACCTCGCGCGGCCCGGCAACTTCGTCGCCCGCCAGCTCAAGCGCTGGCACCGGCAGGCGCACTCGTCGGCGATGGAGGACCTCACCGCCCTCGACGCGGCGCACGACGCGCTGGCCGCGCGGGTGCCCGAGGGCCAGGTCGGGATCGTCCACGGCGACTTCCGGCCGGGCAACATCTCCTACTCGCCCGAGGGCCAGGCCGTCGCGATCTTCGACTGGGAGCTGGCGACGATCGGCGACCCGCTCTGCGACCTCGGGCACCTGCTCGTGTCGTGGACCGAGCCCGGCGACACCGTGCCCGAGGCCCTGCCCAGCCCGACGCCGGCGGGCGGCTACCCGACGCGCGAGGAGCTGATCGCCCGCTACACCGCGGCCACCGGCACCGGGGACGTCGACGTCTCGTACTACCTGGCGTTCGCCCGCTGGCGCGCCGCGTGCATCCACGCCGGGGTGTGGACCCGCTACCGCGCCGGCGACATGGGCGCCGACGCCGACCCCGACGAGGTCACCGGCCCCGAGGCGATCATCGTCCAGGCCGAGCGGGCGCTGGCGGAGCTGGACTCCTGACCCTCCTACGTGCGTGATCTTCTGAGCTACAGCTCAGAAGATCACGCACGTGGGCCGACGCGCGTCACAGCGTGGGGGCGGTCACGAAGGGCGATCGCGCGGGCACGGGCGGGCACCACACTGACGGCGGCCCCGGGTCCAGCGCCGGCGCACGGGGACCGCTGTCCCGATGCCGCCGACGTGCCCCGAGGTCCCGCGATGATCACCGGCGAGTGCCACTACTGCGAGTCCGTGCGGGTGTGGAAGCTCTACCCCCTGCGCCACCAGGACGGCTGCCCCACCGGCGGGCGGCGCCCCCAGCGCCTGAGCCCGCCCGAGTCGGCGCTGTTCGGCCACCCCGACCTCGCCGAGCTCGACCTCGAGATCAGCGCCTGGTACCCGCAGCTCACGGGCTGACGGACGCCGGCACCGCGGGGCCGAGCGCCGCGGCCAGCTGGGACCGCGCGGTGATGCCCAGCTTGCGGTAGACGCTCCCCAGGTGGGTCTCCACCGTCTTCTCCCCGACGAACAGCGCCTGCGCCACCGCCCGCGTCGTCAGACCCTCGGCCGCCATCGCGGCCACCCGCCGCTCGGTCGGCGTCATCGCGTCGGCCCCCGAGGTCCGCAGACGCCGGGGGCGGGCGCCCGCGGCGACGAGCTCCTCGTGGGCACGGCCGGCCACCGCGCCCGCCCCGACCGAGAGCGCCAGGTCGAGTCCCTCCCGCAACGGCGTCCGCGCACTCACGCGTTGCCCGCCCCGCCGGCGTGCCGCCCCCAGCTCGACCAGGGCGCGTGCCCGCACCAGCGGGTGGCCGTCGGCCACGGACACCGCCTGCTCGAGCAGCGCACGACCCGCCGCGCCCTCCTGGGCCGCACCGGCCGCGGCGAACGCCTCGGCCAGCGCCCGGGGATCACCCCACCGCTGCGCGGCCGCGATCGCCCGCTCGCCCTCGGCGCGCGCCGCGACGAGGTCACCCGCGCCCCGCAGGGCCCAGGTCAACGGGCTCCGCCACGCGCACGGCGCCGGGTCGGACGCGCCCCAGCCGGCCAGCCGCTCGCCGAGACCCCGCAGGTCGGTCACCGCCTCGTCGTACCGGCCCTGGGCCGCGCGCAGCCGTGCCCGGGCCGCGAGCAGGACGTCGGCCGCGTAGTACGGGGCGTCGACGAAGCCACCCATGGTCGTCACGGCGGCCTCGGCGGCGGCCACGTCGCCGGCCTCGACGAGCGCCTCGACCAGCCAGCCGGTGGCGTACGCCCGCCCCACCGTGCTGCCGAGCTCGCCCGCCATCTCCGACCCGAGAGCGAGGTCGGCGACCGACGACGTCACGTCGCCGGCGAGGAGGGCGACGTGCCCGCGGAAGGCCGAGGCGAGCGCCACGCCGGGCCGGTCGCCGCGGGCCCGCAGGCGCGCGATGACGTCGTCCCACACCAGCAGCGCCCGCCGCGGCCGCCCGCAGATCGCGAGGGTGATGAGGGCGCTCGGCAGCGTCGTCACGAGGGTCCGGTCCACGAGGAGGTGGCCCCCGGTCAGCGAGCACTCGGCGAGCTCCAGTGCGCGGGTGCGCGACCGGGTCAGGAGCAGTTCCTCGACGGCTGCGCTCGCGATCAGCATGCAGGCCGTGTGGGTACAGGGCTCCGGCAGGCGTTCCCGCTGCTCGTGGCGCCGGCGTCCCACCGCTCGGGTGCGGCGGTCCTGCATGGTCGCCGTCAGCAGCTCGGCCTCCAGCTCCTCGGCGAGCTCGGGAGCCGTTCCGCCCAGCTCCGCGATGCCCTCCTCGCAGACACGGACGGCCTCGACGAGACGGCCGTACTCGAACAGCAGCCGTGCGGCGAGCAGGCGGGCTCGTGCGCCGTCCTCCGGGTCCGTCGCCTCCTCGCGCGCTCTCGTGAGGATGTCCAGGGCGTCGGGCTCGCCCGCCCAGAGCGACGCCGACCCGAGCGCGAGGAGGAGCGCGCCCCGCTCCTCGGGCGGCGGCGGCTCGGTGAGCGCCCGGTGCAGGTAGCGGGCCGCCACGTCCGGTGCTCCGCGGCCCACGGCGCGCACGGCCGCCTCGCGCAGGGCCGTGACCACGGCGGGGTCCCCGCGCGGACCGTCGGCCAGGAGGTGGGGCACGAGGACGTCCCCGCGCTCGCCCTCGGCCAGCAGGACGTCGACCGCGCGCCGGTGGCTCACGGCGAGCTCCCCGGGGCTCGCCGTCGCGATCACCGCCGACCGCACGAGCGGGTGCAGGAAGCGGAGCGGCGGGGCGCGGTCCACGAGCCGTGCCGCGACGAGCGCGTCGACAGCGCCCGCGGCCCCGTCGCCGTCGACCGCGGCCACCGCTGCGACCCGGAACAGCGGCTGGCCGTCGCCCAGGACCGCGACCGCGCGGGCGACGGCCGTCGCGGTCGGCCCGAGGACCGCGAGACGCTGCCCCACGGCGCGCCCTACACCCTGCGGGACGGCCGCGGACAGGGCCGGCACGGCCGCGCCCCGCGGGGCCAGGCCCCGGTCCTCGGCCTCGGCCAGCAGCTCCACGAGGAGGTAGGGGTTGCCGCCGGTGACCGTCGCGCACGCGCTCACGAAGGGGTCGTCGGGCTCGCCGAGCCGGTCGGCCACGAGCGCGCCCACCGCGCCGCGACCGAGCGGCGCCGGGCGCAGGACGTCGCGCGCCTCGCCGGCCAGCGCCGCGAGGAGCTTCGAGCAGCCGGGATCGGCGCCGGGACGGGTCGCGACGAGGACGGAGACCGGCAGCCCGTCGAGGCGGTGCGCGAGGTAGGCGAGGAAGCGCAGGGACGGCGGGTCACACCAGTGCGCGTCGTCCACCACGAGCAGCACCGGTCCGTCGTCCGCGATCTCGGCGACGAGCCAGTACAGGCCGTGCAGCGTCGCGAACAGGTCCCCGCCCCCGGCGCCCACCTCGGGGCCGACCACCGCGCGCGCGAGCGCCGCCGCACCCTGCAGCAGGCGCTCCGCGGCCGTCCTCCCGAGGAGCTCGCGCGCCACCCCGAAGGCCAGCTCGCCCTCCAGCTCCGACCCGCGCGCCGTCAGCACCGACAGGCCGGCGTCCCGGCCCAGCTCGCGGACGGTCGCGACGAGGCGGGTCTTGCCGATGCCGGCCTCGCCCTCGACGAGGACGAGCTCGCCCCGGCTCGCCGCGGTGGCCTCGACCAGGCGGCGCAGCCGCTCGATCTCACCCTCACGGTCGAGGAGCGGGCCCATCGCGCCTCTTTCTCGGGGTGTTCCTCGGGGTCCTGTCCGGAGGCCCTGCGCACCCGGCCGTCCCTACGGTCGCGTGACGGGACGGACCGGACAAGGGCGGGGAGCGCGGCAGACGGGGGACCTCGCGCCGCGGACCCGCGAGGAACCAGGAGACCCCATGGACTACACGACGATGCGCGGCCTGTTCTTCGCCCCGCCCGACCGCCCACGGCCGACGGACCCGCCCGCCGGCCGCGACCCGTCGCCCGCTCGCGCGTTGCGGGACGCGATCGAGCCGCTGGCGTGCCTGTCGATCTGGTCGCCCGAGGCGGCCGAGGGCTACGCGGCGCTGGGCCTGGACGACTACTTCGCGGCGTACGTCCGCGAGCGGACCGCGCCCCTCGGAACTCCCCCGACCCCGGTCGCGGTGGCCGCGCTGGGGGTGTTCGCGCCGGACCTGGTCGGCCCGCAGTACGAGGCCGGCGCAGCCGCGGTCCCGCTCGCCGACCTCGTCCGGGTCCGCATCGACGCCCCCGGCGCGACCCTGCGCCGCCTGCTCGGGGACATCGACGCCGAGGCCGCCCCGATCGTCGACGCGCTCCGCCGGGGCATCGACGCCGCCGACCGGACGGCGCGCCGCTGTTCACCGGCCTGACCGTGGAGCCGTGGCCCGACGACCCGCTCGCGGCCCTCGTGCACGCGTGCCACCTGCTGCGCGAGCACCGCGGCGACTCCCACCTCGCCGTGTGCGCGGTCGACGGCCTGGACCCCGTCCAGATGAACGTGCTCACCGAGCTCTGGTGCGGCTACCCGCTCGGGTCGTACACCGCCTCGCGCGGCTGGAGCCCCGAACGGATCCAGGTGGCCGTCGCCGGCCTCCGGACGCGCGGCCTCGTGGAGGGCGACGAGCTCGGGGCGGCGGGCCTGCGCCACCGCGCCGACCTCGAGGCGCGGACGGACGCGATGCAGCGGGCGGTCGTCGACGGGATCGGCGACGAGCTGCCCGCGATCACCAAGCAGATGGACGACTGGTCCGACGCCCTCGTCGCGCTCGACGCCGCCCCGCCCGACCCGGCGAAACGCCTGGCGGGCTGACGCCCGTCGACAGCGCACCCTGAGCGGGCGCCCTCAGCCCTCCGGCTCGGGCTCCGTCCCGTCGATCGGCTCCTCGTGGTCGGACCCGAGCACCGACCCCGGCACGTCGCCGCCCGGCTCGACCTCGGGCCGGTACCGCTCGCCGTCCACCGGCGGCTGGTCGGCCGTGGCCAGCGGGTCGGTGTGCGGGCTGCGCTCGCCGGCCATCAGCGCGCCGCCTCGAGGACGTCGTCGCCCTGGGCCGTGCCCGCAGCGGCGTCCTCGGCCAGGCGCTCGGCGGCCAGCGACCGCAGGCGGAAGCGCTGCACCTTGCCGGTGGCGGTGCGCGGCACGTCCTCGATGGCGAGCACGCGGCGCGGGCGCTTGAACGACGCCAGGCCCTCGCGGCACCAGGCGACCAGCGCCGCCTCGTCCACGGTGTGGCCCTCGCGCGGGACGACACAGGCCACCGGGAGGTCGAGGCCGTCGGCGTCGGGCACCGCGACCACCACCACCTCGGCGACCGCCGGGTGCGCGACGAGCCGCTCCTCGACCTCGGCGGGCGTCACCCAGATGCCACCGACCTTGAGCACGTCGTCGGTGCGGCCCAGGCACGTGTAGGTGCCGTCGGCGTTGCGGACGTAGGTGTCGCCGGTGCGCAGCCACTCGCCCTCGAAGACGAGGCGGTTGGTGGCGGTGCGGCACCAGTAGCCGGTGCAGATCGAGTCGCCGCGCACGTAGAGCGTGCCGGTCTCGCCGTCGGGCACCGGGCGCCCGTCGGTGCCGCGGATCTCGACGTCGTAGCCCGGCACGGGCACCCCCGACGTGCCGGGCACGACCTCGCCCGGCCGGTTCGACAGGTAGATGTGCAGGGCCTCGGTGGACCCGATGCCGTCGAGCACCTCGACGCCGAACCGCTCGCGCATCCCGTTGACCATGCGCGCCGGCAGCGCCTCGCCCGCCGACGCGCCGCGGCGCACGGTGGCGAACGCGGCGGGGTCGATCTGCCCGGACTCGGCGGCGGCGAGCAGGGGGCCGTAGGAGCTCGGGGTGCCGAAGAACATCGTCACGCCGTGACGGGAGACGAGGTCGGCGAGCAGCGCGGGCGCCGGGCGCGAGGGCTCGAGCACCGCGGCGGCGCCGACCGACAGCGGGAAGAACATCGAGTTGCCGATGCCGTAGGCGAAGAAGAGCTTGGCCACCGACAGGCACAGGTCGTCGGGGCGGATGCCGAGCACCTGCTGGCCGTAGGTCTCGCAGACCGTGCGGATGTCGGCGTGCCGGTGCATCGCGGCCTTGGGCTTGCCGGTGGTGCCCGAGGTGTAGAGCCACAGGGCCTGCGACTCGTCCCAGGTGTCGTAGGCCGGCGGCGTGCCCCCGAGCGCCTCGCCGGCCGCGAGCATCTCGGCCCAGGTCCGCACGCCGACGTCGGCGCCGAAGCCGGACGGGTCGTCGCCGGTGATGACGACCTCGGCCACGTCGCCGCCGCGCTCGAGGGCGCCCCGGACGGCGACCTGGGCGATGTCGGCGAACGTCGCGGACGCGAGCAGGAGCCGGCTGCGCGAGTCGGCGACGAGCACGGCGAGCTCGGTGCCGCGCAGCATCGTGGACACCGGCACGGCCACGGCGCCGAGGCGCATGGTGGCGAGGATGCCGGCGAACAGCTCGACCTCGTCGACCATGCACAGCACGACGCGCTGCTCGGGCTGCACGCCCAGCGCCGCGAGCCCCGCCGCGACCCGCCCGATCTCCGCGTCGAGCTCGGCGTAGGTCAGCGTGCGGGACGGCGCCCGCACCGCCACCCGGTCGCCGTCACCCGCCGCGAGGCGGCGCCCGACCAGGTAGTCCGCGGCGTTGAACGACTCCGACATGGGCGCCTGCCTCGTGGTGGTGGGCGTGACGAAAGGTCGCGGCGAGGATGTGGCTTTCCACGCACCCAGTGCAAGCGTGGGGGCCACGCTGGCACTGGGTGCGTGGAAATCCGCCGGCTCGATCCCGGCGGGGTGACGGTCAGTTGAAGTGCACGTACTCGTAGTCGACGGGCTTGTCGTTGATCCCGTTGCTCGGCGGGGCGATCCAGCCCGCGATCTTGCCCGGCTCGAGCACCGGGTGCATCAGCCCGCGCACGTGGGTCTTGTCGACCTCGGTGGGCAGCCACTCGGACTCCTGGGCCTTCCACTCCGCCTCCGAGACCATCCGGCCCTCGGGCGTGATGTGGGCGTCGGAGAACGCGCCGACGTGGCGGTTGAAGCCGACGTGCGGCAGCGACAGGCGCCGGTCGATGCCGTGCTTCTCGAGGATCCGGTTCCAGCGCTTGAGCCCGTTGGAGCAGTCGCCCATGTACTCGCTGCGCAGGTCCTGGTTCAGCGCGAGCAGCGCCGGCACCTCGGTGGTGGTGATCCGCCCCTCGCGCACGGCGTCCACGGCGCCGGCGTCGTCGGCGAGCACGTGGTCGTCCTTGCGCCGCTCCTCCTGCCAGCGGCCCTTGAGCCCGGCGGTGAAGTAGTTGGCGGCGTTGGTGGACGACTCGTTGCCGAACAGGTCCAGCGAGACCGTGTAGTGGAAGTTGATGTACTTCTGGATCATGTCCAGCGGGATGCCGCCGGCCCCGGCGACCTCGTCGGAGTCGTGCTCGTTCATCAGCTGCGCGGTGCGGGTGACCACGCGGTCGATGCCGGTGGTGCCCACGAACATGTGGTGGGCCTCCTCCTTGAGCATGAACTCGCACGTCCGCGAGAGCGGGTCGAAGCCCGACTCCTTCAGCGTCCCGAGCTGGTACTTGCCGTCCCGGTCGGTGAAGTACGTGAACATGTAGAACGACAGCCAGTCCGGGGTCTCCTCGTTGAAGGCCCCGAGGATGCGCGGCGACTCGTCCGAGCCCGAGTTGCGGGCCAGCAGCTGGTCGGCCTCCTCGCGCCCGGCGCGCCCGAAGTAGGCGTGCAGCAGGTAGACCATCGCCCAGAGGTGACGGCCCTCCTCGACGTTGACCTGGAACAGGTTGCGCATGTCGTAGAGCGACGGCGCGGTGGCCCCGAGGAACCGCTGCTGCTCCACCGACGCGGGCTCGGTGTCGCCCTGGATGACGATGAGGCGCTGCAGGTCGGCGCGGTACTCGCCGGGCACCTCCTGCCACACGGGCTCGCCCTTGTGCTCGCCGAAGGCGATCTTGCGGTCCGGGTCGTGCTCGGAGAGGAAGACGCCCCAGCGGTACTCGTTCATGGGGACGTGGTCGAAGTGCGCCCAGCCCTCGCGCCCGACGTCGACCGCCGTGCGCAGGTAGACGTCCTTCGTGTCGACGGCGGGGCCCATGTCGCCCCACCAGTCGAGGAAGTTCGGCTGCCAGCGCTCGAGGGCCCGCTGGAGCTTGCGGTCGGACGCGAGGTCGACGTTGTTCGGGATCTTCGCGTCGAAATCGATCTTCGGGCGTGCGGAGGTCATGGAGGGAGTCACACTCGCTTCCGGTCGAAGTCGGCCTTGCGTCCCGTGCCGTAGCGGCGCAGCGCGCCCTCGGCACCCGACGCGTTGGGCCGGAGGAAGATCCAGTTCTGCCACGCCGTGAGCCGACCGAAGATCCGTGTCTCCATGGTCTCCGGCCCGACGAACCGGTGGTTCGCCTCCATGCCGGTCAGGGCGTCGGGCGACAACGAGGCCCGCTCCTCGAGCAGGATGCGGATCTCGTCCTCGTAGTCGATGTCGTCGGGGGCGTCGGTGACCAGGCCCGCCTCCTCGGCCTGCGCGCCGGTCAGGCGCGTCCCCGGCTCGAGGGCGGCGAGGGTCTCGTCGTCGCCCCAGAAGCGGGACTGCAGGCGGGTCAGGCCGTTGCTCATCGGGAACGCGCCGAAGTTGGACGCGGTGAGCACGATCTGCGCCGGGTCCTGCTCCTCGTCGGCGTCCTCGAACGTGCCCTCGAGCATGTACTGGCGGTCGCACGCCAGGGCCAGCTCGAGCAGGGCACCGGCGAAGCAGCTGCCGGGCTCGATGAGCGCGATGAGGCTGCGGCTGGTGACGTCGAGGCGCTTGAGCGTGCGCTTGAAGTAGTGGCGGATCTCGTTGACCAGCCAGTCGGTCCCCGAGTGCTCGGCGATGACGCGCTCGAAAGCCAGCGCGCCCTCGATCGACCCGCGGGTCTTGACCAGCCAGGTGCCGATCTCGAGCTCGTTGGTGCGCAGCCGCAGGATCAGGTCGTCGAGCTCGCGCGTCATCGCCAGCGGCCAGAAGTGGGCACCGAGGGCGTGGATGCGCTCCAGCGACTCGGGCACCGTCCCGGCCTCGGGGCCGAGGACGGTGATGGTCGCGGTGCGGGCGTCGCGGTCGATCTCGCAGCGGACGTTGGGGTAGGTGATGGCGTCGGCGGTGACCTCGCGCCGCAACGGCGGCAGCGCGACGCCCTGCGCAGCCAGATCGTCGGAGGGGGCGGGCCGGCTCGACGAGGCCGCCGCCTCCGCGGCCCGCGAACACACCGTCTCGTCCCACTGCTTGCGCGAGACGGTCTCGTCGACGAGCTTCCACTCGACGGCCTTCAGGCCCTGGAAGCCCTCGGACTTGGTCGCGAAGATGTCGGCGCGGTCCTTGCGGACATGGCGCTTGTCGGTGATGCGGGTGAGCCCCCCGGTACCGGGCAGCACACCCAGCAGCGGCACCTCGGGCAGCGCGACGGCGCTGGACCGGTCGTTGACCAGCAAGATCGTCTCGCAGGCCAGCGCCATCTCGTAGCCGCCGCCGGCGGCGGTGCCGTTGAGCGCGGCCACCCAGGTCTGCCCCGAGTGCGCGGTCATGTCCTCGATGCCGTTGCGCGTCTCGTTGGTGAACTTGCAGAAGTTCACCTTCCAGGAGTGGCTCGACTGGGCCAGCATCCGGATGTTGGCGCCCGCGCAGAAGTTCGAGTCCTTGCCGCTGGTGAGCACCACCGACCGGACCTCGGGATGGGAGAACCGCAGCCGCTGGGTGAGGTCGTAGAGCTCGATGTCGACGCCCAGGTCGTACGAGTTGAGCTTGAGCTCGTAGCCCGGCACCAGCCCGCCGTCCTCGGCGACGTCGAGGTACACCCAGGCCGTCTCGCCCTCGACCTCGTAGCGCCAGTGCCGGTAGCGCGAGGGGTCGGTGTCGAAGTCGACCTGCGGCTCCTGCGGCGCGGGGACGTCGGGGGTGGCCGGCGCCTCGTCGAGAACGGTCACGGTGGTGCCTCCCTTGTCGTGCGGCCCACACTCTACGAGAATCCTGCGTCGATGCATAGACCTGTAGAACTTCGGAGGCCCCGATGACGTGGACCTGGACCGCCGAGCACGAGCCGCGGTGGGACGCGGCGAAGGCGACGGCGTTCGGCGAGCTGCCGCCGACCCTGTTCGGCCTCGGCCGCCCCACCGACGGCCAGCCGCTGGGCGACGCGTGGTGGCGCGTGGAGGACGACGCGGGCACGCCGGTGGGCTACGGCCGCCTCGACGACACGTGGGGTGACGCGGAGATCTTGGTGGTCACCGCACCCGCCGCGCGCGGCACCGGCGTCGGCGCCTTCGTGCTGGAGCACCTCGAGCGGGAGGCGGCGTCCCGCCAGCTCAACTACGTCTACAACGTGGTGCCCACCCGCCACCCCGACGGCGACGCCGTGCGCGCCTGGCTGACCGCACGGGGGTTCAGCACCTCCGAGGTCGGCGAGCTCCGCAAGCGCGTCGCCACCGGGGCCGCGCCCACGAGCCCCTGACCCACCTGGTCTAGTGTCCGCTCCGTCACGCGACGGGAGGGGTGGGCGGATTTGCGCACGGTCGCGGGTGCCCGCCTGGTGCCGGTGCTCCTGCTGGTCGCCCTGCTGCTGAGCGGGTGCGGGATCTTCTCCGACGTCACGGACTCCGTCGACGACCTCTTCGACCGCGCCCCGCAGTTCGACCAGGGCACCGCGCTGGCCTACGCGGCCGCGAGCCCCCCGTCGGCCGTGGCGAGCACGATCGCGGGTGCGCAGCAGCCCATCAGCCGCGCGCCGGTCGGCGACCGCGTGTACCTGCAGTACGACGAGAACCTGGTGCGCGTCCAGCCGGGTCCGGGCGGGTCGACCGTGCTCGTCGACGACTACGCCAACGGCTACCGCCGGTGGGCCGCCGACGTCAGTCCGATCTTCGGCGCCCAGGCCCCCACGGACGACGACGGCAAGTGAGCGCAGGGAGCAGCGGATGATCGTGGAGTTGGCCGTCGGCGTCGGCGGCACCGTGGCCTACGCCGTGGTCGGCGTCGTGCTCATGGGGCTGGGCTACGGGCTGGTCGACCTGCTCACGCCCGGGAAGCTGGGCGAGCTGATCTGGCACGAGCGCAACCCCAACGCCGCCCTGGTGCTGCTCTCGGGGCTCGCCAGCGTCGGGCTGATCGTCGTCACCGCGATCCTCACCAGCGACGACGCGATCGTGCGCGGACTGCTGTCCACCGTGGTCTACGGCCTGCTCGGCATCGTGCTCATGGGCGCCGCGTTCCTGCTGCTCGACGCCCTGACCCCGGGCCGGCTCGGCGAGACGCTCACCGAGCGCGCGCTGCACCCGGCCGCCTGGGTCACCGCCGTCGTGCACCTCGCGGTCGCGGGCATCATCGCCGCGTCCGTCACCTGACCCGGCGCCGCGGATGACCGTCGACGAGCGGCCGGCCGCCGCCTCTCCCCCGCCCCTCGACCTGCCCGTGCACTCCCGCCCGGCCCGGGCGATCGTGCTCGCGGTCGTGTTCGTGTGCGCCGCCTGCGGGCTGGTCTACGAGCTCGCCCTCGTGGCGCTCGGCTCGTACCTGGTGGGCGACACCGTCGCGAACGCCGCGCTGGTGATCTCGCTGATGGTGTTCGCCATGGGCCTGGGCTCGCTCGCCGCCAAGCCCCTGCAGCGCTGGCCCGCGGCGGCGTTCGCCGGGGTCGAGCTGGCGCTGGCGCTGGTCGGCGGCACGAGCGTCCTGCTGCTCTACGCGTCGTACTCGTGGCTGCGGCTCTACACGCCGGCGCTCATCGTGGAGGCCCTGCTGATCGGGCTGCTCATCGGCGCGGAGATCCCGCTGCTGATGACGCTGCTGCAGCGCATCCGCGCCCAGGAGGCCGGCTCGGCCGTCGCCGACCTCTTCGCCGCCGACTACGTCGGGGCGCTGCTCGGCGGGCTGGCGTTCCCGTTCCTGCTGCTGCCGCTGTTCGGCCAGCTGCGCGGGGCACTCGTGGTCGGGATGATCAACGCGGTGGCCGGCACGGTCGTCGTGCTGTGGCTCTTCCGGCGCGTCCTGGGCTACCGGGCGCAGGCCGGCATCGGGCTCGCGACGGGCGTGGTGCTCCTGCTGCTCGTCCTCACCGCCGCGCTCGCCGCGCCGTTCGAGGTGGCGGCGCGCCAGGCGCTCTACGCCGCGCCCGTGGTGCACGGCGAGCGCACGCCGTACCAGGAGATCGTGCTGACCCACGCCACCGCGCTGGACACCCGGCCCGACGACCTGCGCCTCTACCTCAACGGCGACCTGCAGTTCTCGTCGATCGACGAGTACCGCTACCACGAGGCGCTCGTGCACCCGGCGCTCGCGGGCGGGCAGGGCCGCGTGCTCGTGCTCGGCGGCGGCGACGGGCTGGCCGCCCGCGAGGTGCTGCGCCACCCCGGGGTGCGCGAGGTGGTCGAGGTCGAGCTCGACCCCGCGATGCTGGGGCTCGCCCGGACGTTCGCCGACCTCGTCGCCCTCAACCGGGGCGCCCTCGACGACCCGCGCGTGCACACCGTCGCCGCCGACGCGTTCACGTGGCTGCGCGACACCGACGACGCCTTCGACGCGGTGGTCGTCGACATGCCCGACCCGGACGCCGTGGCCACCGCGAAGCTCTACTCGGTGGAGTTCTACGGCCTCGTGCGCCAGGTGCTCGCCCCCGGCGCCCGGGTGGTCGTGCAGGCCGGCTCGCCGTCGTTCGCGCGCGAGGCGTTCTGGTCGATCGAGGCGTCGATGGCCACCGCGGGCCTGGCGACGACGCCGTACCACGTCGCGGTGCCGTCGTTCGGCGGCGACTGGGGCTTCGTGCAGGGCACGCTCGGGCCGACCGTCGCCCCGGTGCTGCCGCCCGGCACGCCCCCGCTGCGCTCGCTGGACCCGGCGACCCTGGCCGCGAGCACGGTGTTCGCCCCCGACCTCGCCCGCGTGCCGGTGCAGGCCTCGACCATCGACCGCCCGCGCATCGTCGACTACCGGCTCGCGACGACCCGGTGAGTCAGGCGCCGACGAGCGTCGGGAGCTGGCGGCGCACACCGTCGCGCAGGCCGTCGAGGGCGTCGGGCGTGCCGGCGAGGTGGCGCAGCAGGGCCTGCTGGAAGAGCCCGTCGACGGTGGCGTAGGCGAACGCGGACGTGCACGTCGGGCGCGCCCCGACCAGGGCGGCGTAGGCCTCGACGGTGCGCCAGATCATCCGCTCGAGGCTGCCGTCGATCTCGGCGACGTCGGCCCGGAACGACGCCTCGAACAGCGACTGGGTGCGCAGGTCGTACCAGAGGCGGTGCAGCAGGGCGTCCTGCTCCAGGGTCGCCGCGAGGCCGTCGGCGACCCCGCGGAGCAGCCCGTCCGGCTCCGCCGCGGTGGCCACGATGCCGTCGTAGCGCTCCACGCACAGCGCCTTGTACCGGCGCACGCAGTAGGTGATCAGCTCGACCTTGTCGCGGAAGTAGTAGTGCAGCACCCCGTGCGAGAACTCCGAGTTCTGCGCGATCTCGCGCAGGCTCGTCCGCGCGTACCCGAGCTCGGACAGCGTCAGGAGCGCGGCGTCGGCGAGCTGACGACGCCGTTCCTCGAACTTGTCCACCTGCCGCCGCGAGATGCGGTCGGCCGGCTCGGTCGTGGTGGGCACCAGCGGTCCTCCCGTCGCGAAGGCGCCCCAGCCTAGCCCGACGACCCGTTCCTGGACACCCGTCCAAGGTTTCCTTGACGACTGTCCAAAGACGTCCCTACGTTGTGACCTGCGTCGCACCAGCGGGGCACGAGGACGTGTCGGGAAGGACTGCGCATGGGTTCGGAACTCGCCGGACGGAGGGTGCTCGTCACGGGCGGCGCCCGGGGCCTGGGTGCCGGGATGGGCGCGGCGATGGCGGCCGCGGGGGCGTCGGTGATGCTGGCCGACGTCGCCAAGGACGTCGGCGAGCAGACGGCCGCGGGCATCGCCGACACCGGCGCGACGGCCCGGTTCGTCGCCCTGGACGTCACCGACGACGCCCAGTGGGAGGCCGCGGTCGCGCACACCGTCGACGAGCTCGGCGGGCTCGACGTCGTGGTCAACAACGCCGGCATCGAGGTGACGTCGCTGCTCGTCGACACCGAGCCCGACGACGTCCGGCGCATGCTCGAGGTCAACCTGCTCGGCACGATGCTCGGCATCAAGCACGCCTTCCGCGCGATGCGCCCCGGCGGCGCCGCGGGCCAGGGCGGCGCGGTCATCAACATCGCCTCGGTGGCCGCGACCATCGCGTTCCCGGCGATCGCGGGCTACTCGGCCACCAAGTCCGGCGTCGACCGGCTCACCCGCGTCGCCGCGATGGAGTCGGGCAAGCTCGGCTACGGCGTGCGCGTCAACTGCCTCTACCCCGGCCTCGTGCCCACCGACATGGGCATCAAGCTCGCGGTGGAGACCTCGGGCCTGGGCCTGTTCGAGAGCCCCGACGCCGCCGTCGCCGCGGTCGTCGACCTCACCCCCTCGGGCCGCCTCGCCGAGGTGTCCGACATCGCCGACGCCGCGGTCTTCCTCGCGTCGGACGCCGCTCGTTTCGTCAACGGCGTCGGCCTGCCGGTCGACGGCGGGATGGGGATGTGACGTGAGCACCACGAAGCCCGTCGTCGTCTACGGCGCCTCCGGCTACACCGGGCGCCTCGTCTGCGAGTACCTGCGCGAGTACGGCGTCCCGTTCGTCGCCGCGGGTCGTGACAGCAGCAAGCTCAAGGCGGCCACCGAGTCGCACGTCGCCGGCATCGAGACCGCCGACTACGAGGTCGTCGAGGTCGCCCACGACGTCGCCTCGCTGACCGAGCTCTTCCGCGGCGCCTCGGTCGTCTGCAACACCGTCGGGCCGTTCAGCACGCTGGGCCCGGAGGTCGTCCAGGCGTGCCTCGCGGCCGGGGTGCACTACACCGACACCACCGGCGAGCAGGACTGGCTGATCACCTGCGACGAGCAGTACGGGGCGGACTTCGCCGCCGCGGGCCTGCTGCTCTCCCCCGGCATCGCGCACATGTACACCACCGGCGAGATCGCGGCGGAGCTCTGCCTCGAGCAGCCCGGCCTGGACACCCTCGACATCGCGGTGTTCTGGGGCGGGTCCCCGACGATCGCCTCGACGCTGACGATCCTCGTCAACGCGGCGACGTCGAAGGCCCACCACCTCCACCAGAACGCGTACGTCGAGTTCGACCCGGCCCAGGGCCTGCTGCCGCTGGTGGTGCCCGGCCAGCACGAGCTGGCGCAGTCGCTGCCGTGGGGCGGCACGTCGCACCCGGTCTGGTACCGGCGCGACCCGCGGGTGGCCAACTGCAAGGCCCAGGGCGGGGTGTTCGACAACGCGCTGATGACCGGCGTCCCGCAGATCGTCGGGCAGGCGCTCGAGGCGACCAAGGACATGGACGCCGCGGCCCGCCACGAGGCGCTCACGGCCGTCGCGGCCCAGGTGATGAACCAGATGCCGCCCCGCGAGAACCCGCGCCTGAACAAGTCGCTGGACTCGGTGCACGCCTCCGGCCCGCTGGGACGCGCGCACTGCGTGATCCACGGCAACCAGAACTACAAGCAGACCGGGCTGCTCCAGGCGTTCGCCGCGGCCTCGCTGCTGCAGCAGCCGCCACGCCGGGTGGGCTTCGCCTCGGGCTGCAAGGCCTTCGGGCACCGCGAGCTGCTCGGCCAGCTGCGGGCCTTCGGTCTCGTGGCCGAGCCGGTGCTCACCCGCCAGGGCGACTGATGTCGCTCACCTCCTGGCTCGACAAGGGGGCGTCGCTGGGCGGTGACGCCCCCTGCCTGACCCTCGACGGCACGTCGATGTCCTACGACGACGTCGTGGTCCTGAGCCACCGGATCGCCCGGGCGCTGCGGCGCTCGGGCGTCCGGCCCGGGGACAAGGTCGGCATCCTGTCGGCCAACGACCCGGTGGCCTTCACCTGCGTCTTCGGCATCGCCCGCGCCGGCGCGGTCTGGTGCCCGATCAACCCGCGCAACGGCGCCGCGGAGAACCGCGACCTCCTCGACCTCTTCGACTGCGCGGCGCTGGTGTTCGCGAGCGCGTTCGGCGAGCTGGTGGACGCCATCGCCGGCGAGCTGCCGCAGCTCCGGACCCTCGTCTGCCTCGACGCGCCCCGGGGCGCCGTGCCGTCGTTCGCCGACTGGATCGCCGCCGCCGACGACGACCCGCCCGTCGAGGACGCGCCGCCCGACGACGTCGTCGCCCTGGTCGGCACCGGCGGCACCACCGGGCGACCCAAGGGCGTGATGCTGACCGACCGCAACCTCGAGGCGATGTCGGCGATCACGCTGATGAGCTACCCGTTCGACGGCCGGCCCGTCTACCTCGCCCTCGCGCCGCTGACCCACGCCGCCGGGGTGCTCTGCTTCCCCGTCATGGCGCTCGGCGGCGAGATCGTCGTGATGGCCAAGCCCGACGTCAGCGGGTTCCTCGCCCTCGTCGAGCGCCACCGCGTCACGCACACGTTCCTGCCGCCGACGCTGATCTACATGGTGCTGGGGCACGAGGCCCTCGACGCCACGGATCTGAGGTCGCTGCAGTGCTTCTGGTACGGCGCCGCGCCGATGTCGGTGGCCCGCCTCGAGGAGGCCCTGGAGCGGATCGGGCCGATGGCCCAGCTCTTCGGGCAGTCCGAGGCGCCGATGATGGTCTCGACGATGTCGCCGGCCCAGCACCGCCTGCCCTCGGGCGCGGTGGCCCGGTCCCGCCTCGCGTCGGCCGGGCGACCCTCGCCGCTGGTGACGGTCGCGATCATGTCCGACGCGGGCGAGCTGCTGCCCACCGGCGAGCGGGGCGAGATCGTCGTCCGCGGGTCGCTGGTCATGGCCGGCTACTACCGGAACCCGGAGGCGACGGCCGAGGTCTCGGCCCACGGCTGGCACCACACCGGCGACATCGGCTACCTCGACACCGACGGCTACCTGTTCATCGTCGACCGGGCGAAGGACATGGTGATCACCGGCGGGTTCAACGTGTACTCCTCCGAGGTCGAGCAGGCCCTGATGACGCACGCCGCCGTCCGCGACTGCGCGGTGATCGGCCTGCCCGACGAGAAGTGGGGCGAGCGGGTCACGGCGGTGGTCGAGCTCCAGCCGGGCGGCTCCGTGTCCGGTGACGACCTCGCGGCGTTCGTCAAGGAGCGCCTCGGCAGCGTCAAGGCGCCCAAGCAGATCGAGTTCTGGGACAGCCTGCCGCGCTCCACGGTGGGCAAGGTGCTCAAGACCGACGTGCGGGCCGTGCTCACGGGGTCGTGACCGCCCGTCAGCGGTGCCCGGCGACCCCGCGCGGCTCGTAGCGCTCCTCGAGCGCGGCGATCTCGTCGTCGTCGAGCTGCAGGTCCACGGCGGCGACGGCGTCGGTGAGGTGGTGCTCCTTCGTCGCGCCGATGATCGGGGCGTCGACGACGGGGTGGTTCAGCACCCACGCGAGCGCCACCTGGGCGCGGCTGACGCCGCGCTTCTCGGCGATCTCGGCGACGGCCTCGACGATGTGGCGGTCGGTGTCGCGGTAGAGCGACTTGCCGACCTCGTCGGTCTCCTGACGGCCGGTCGAGTCGTCCCAGTCGCGGGTGAGCCGGCCGCGCGCGAGCGGGCTCCACGGGATGGCGCCGACGCCCTCGTCGGCGCACAGCGGGAGCATCTCCCGCTCCTCCTCGCGGTAGAGCAGGTTGTAGTGGTCCTGCATCGTCACGAACCGGGTCCAGCCGTTGACGTCCTGCAGGTGCAGCGCCTTCGCGAACTGCCACGCCCACATCGACGAGGCGCCGAGGTAGCGGACCTTGCCGGCCTTGACCACGTCGTGCAGCGCCTCGAGCGTCTCCTCGATCGGCGTGCCGTAGTCCCAGCGGTGGATCTGGTAGAGGTCCACGTGGTCCATGCCGAGGCGGCGTAGCGAGGCGTCGATCCCGGTCATGATCGCCTTGCGCGAGAGGCCGCCGCCGTTGGGTCCCTTCCGCATGGGCATGAAGACCTTGGTGGCGACGACGATCTCGTCGCGGTCGGCCATCTCCCGCAGCGCGCGCCCGGTGATCTCCTCGCTCGTGCCGTCGGAGTAGGCGTCGGCGGTGTCGAAGAAGTTGACGCCGGCGTCGAGGGCCTGCCGGAAGAAGGGTTTCGCCGCCTCCTCGTCGAGGGACCACGGGTGGGTGCCGCGGTCGGGGACGCCGTAGCTCATGCACCCCAGGCAGATCCTCGACACGTCCAGGCCGGTCATGCCGAGCTTCGTGAACTCCATGCCGGCAGCGTGCCCCACCGACCGCCGATCGATTCACCCGTCGTCCCGGGAATCGCGTGGCCTCCCGGCGCGCTCGACACAGGAGCGTCGGTAGCCAGGGGACAGCGCCGTTCCCGACCCGGTCGAACCCCCACGGACCCGCCCAGAACGGTCGTACCCCTCGTGACCAGCCCCGCCATGGAAGCCCCCGCGTCGCCCGACCGGCGACGGTGGGCGATCCTCGCCGTGATCGGGATCGCCCAGCTCATGGTCATCCTCGACAACTCGATCGTGAACATCGCCCTGCCGTCGGCCCAGGCCGACCTCGGCTTCGACGACGCCCAGCGCCAGTGGATCATCACCGCCTACGCGCTGGCCTTCGGCAGCCTGCTGCTGCTCGGCGGGCGGCTCTCGGACCTCTTCGGCCGCAAGCGCGCCTTCCTCACCGGGCTCGTCGGCTTCGCCGTCGCCTCGATCCTCGGCGGGCTCGCGCCCGGCTTCGAGCTGCTGGTGGCCGCCCGCGCCCTCCAGGGCGTGTTCGGCGCGCTGCTCGCCCCGGCCGCCCTCTCGCTGCTGACGACGACGTTCACGGAGGGCCGCGAGCGCGCCCGCGCGTTCGGCGTCTTCGCCGCGCTCGCCGGCTCCGGCGCAGCCATCGGCCTGCTCCTCGGGGGCGCGCTGACCCAGTACGTCGACTGGCGCTGGTGCATGTACGTCAACGCGGTCTTCGCCGCGGTCGCGTTCCTCGGGGCGTCGCTGCTGCTGCCCGCGCAGCCCGTCGATCACCGTCCGCACCTCGACGTCGTCGGGACCCTGCTCGCGTCAGCCGGCCTGTTCGGCGTGGTGTTCGGCTTCGCCAGCGCCGAGACCGACGGCTGGGGCTCACCGGTGGTCTACGCCTTCCTCGCCGTCGGCGTCGCCCTGCTGGTCGCCTTCGTGCTGGTCCAGCGCCGGGTCAAGGCACCCCTGCTGCCGCTGCGCGTCGTCACCAACCGGTTCCGTGGGGGCTCGTTCCTGACGATCCTCGTGCTCACCACCGGCATGTTCGGCGTGACCCTGTTCCTGGCCTACGTCATGCAGCAGGTGTTCGGCTTCTCGCCGCTGGTCACCGGCGTGGCGTTCCTGCCCATGGTCGGCGGGATCGTGCTGGCCGCCAACACGGTGCCCGCGACGCTGCTGCCGCGCACCGGACCCAAGCCGCTGGTCGTCGCCGGGATGCTCCTGGGCGCGGGCGGGCTGTTCTGGTTCTCGTTCCTCACCCCCGAGTCCGGCTACGCGAGCCACATCCTGGGCCCGCTGCTGATGATCGGGCTCGGCATGGGCACCGCGATGTCGACGTCGATCAACACCGCGACGTTCGGTGTCGACGCCGGCGACGCGGGCGTCGCCTCGGCGACGGTCAACACCATGCAGCAGGTCGGCGGGTCGGTGGGCACCGCGCTGCTCTCGAGCATCGCGGGCACCGCCACGGCGGGCTTCGTCGGCCCGCCGATCGCCGCGGCGATGTACGGCTACACCACCGCGTTCGCGGTCGCGGCCGGCATCTTCGTGGTCGGTGCGGTCGTCGTCGGGTTCCTGATCCCGGCGGGACGCACCAGCGGGCGCACCCTGGAGACGAGCCGGACGGGCCCCGCCGAGATCGAGGCCGCCGGCCCGACCGGCACCGGCCTGACCGGCACCGTGCGCGATGCCACGGGTGACCCCGTCGCCGACGCGACGCTGACGCTCGTGGACACCGCGGGCCGCCAGACCGGCCACGCGGTCACCGACGACGCTGGCACCTACGTCCTGCGCGCGACGGCGGGCGACCACCTGCTCGTCGCCGGCGCGGGCGGGCTCGCCCCGAACGCCCAGCGCATCGTGCTCGTCGACGGGCGCACCGTCCGCGCCGACGTGTGCCTGTCGGCACGTGAGCAGTTCTCAGTGCTCCAGCACTGAGAACTGCTCACGAGCGCGCAGCGCACCTCTAGGCGGTGTGGTGCACCTCCTGGCGTCCGTGCACCGGGGTCGGGATGCCCTCGGCGCGCGCCTTGAGCTGCAGGGCGAGGTAGAGCGAGTAGAAGCGCGACTGGTGCAGGTTGCCGCCGTGGAACCACAGCGCCTCCTGCTGCGTGGGCTTCCACATGTTGCGCTGCTCGCCCTCCCACGGGCCCGGGTCCTTGGTGGTGTCGGAGCCCAGGCCCCAGACCTTGCCCACCCGGTCGGCCATCTCCTGGCCGACGATGTTCGCGGCGAGCTGGTTCATCGAGCCGTAGCCGGTGGCGAACACGACGAGGTCGGCCTCGAGCCGCGTGCCGTCGTCGAGCACGACCTCGGACTCGGTGAGCTCGGTGACCTGGCCCTTGGCGAGCTTGACCTTGCCGTCGGCCACGAGCTCGGCGGCACCCACGTCGATGTAGTAGCCCGAGCCGCGGCGCAGGTACTTCATGAACAGCCCGGTGTCGTCGTCGCCGAAGTCGAGGTCGAAGCCGGCCTCCTCGAGGCGCCGGTAGAAGTCGGCGTCCACCTCGCGGGCCTTGTCGTAGGCGGGCTTGAGGAAGCCGCCCATGATCCGGTACGGCATCGACGCGAAGACCATGTCCGCGGTGTAGGTGTCGATGCCCGAGGCCACGGCACGCTCGGAGTACAGGTCACCGAGGCCGTACTCCATCAGCGTGTCCGACTTGATGATGTGCGTGGAGCTGCGCTGCACCATCGTGACGTCGGCGCCCACCTCCCAGAGCGCGCCGCAGATGTCGAACGCGGAGTTGTTCGACCCGATGATCACGCACCTCTTGCCCTTGTACTCGTCCGGGCCGGGGTGCTGCGACGAGTGCTGGATCTCGCCCTGGAACGTGTCCTGCCCGGGGATCTCCGGCATGTTCGGCTTGCCCGAGGCACCGAGCGCGAAGACGAGCTGCTTCGGGCGCAGCGTCACCTCTTCGCCGGCGCGGTCGACGACGACGGACCACTCGCCGGCGGACTCGTCGTACGTCGCGCTCTTCGCGGTCGTGGAGCCCCAGTAGTTCAGCTCCATGATCTTCGTGTACATCTCGAGCCAGTCGCCGATCTTGTCCTTCGGCGCGAACACCGGCCAGTTGTCCGGGAACTTGAGGTAGGGCAGGTGGTCGTACCAGACCGGGTCGTGCAGGGCGAGGCTCTTGTAGCGCTTGCGCCAGGAGTCGCCCGGCTTCTCGTTGGTCTCGACGATGATGGTCGGGACGCCGAGCTGACGCAGCCGTGCGCCCAGGGCGATGCCACCCTGGCCGCCGCCGACCACCACGACCTCGGGCTGGCGGGTGTAGCCGAGCTCGGCCGCCTCGGCCTCCCGGCTCTCCTGCCAGGTGACGCGATCAGGGTTGGCGCCGTGCTCGGTGCCGAAGGGCCGGCGGTCGCCGCGGGGCTCCTCGTGGCCCTTGAGCTCGTCGAGCGTGGTGAGGAACGTGAACGCCTTGCCCTCGGCGTCCAGGCGCAGGTGGCCGGTGCCGCGCCCGACGGCCGTCTCGAACTTCAGCCAGGCCTCGGTGATGCCGTCCGCCTCGGTGGGCTCGCCGGAGACGGTGAAGCTCACCGGGGCGACGCCCCGCGCCGCGTCCGAGCGCACGACCTCGGCGACGCCCGCCGGGCCCTCGACGGTGATCAGGTTCCAGGTGAACGACACGAGGTCGCGCCAGTAGGACTCGGCGGCGAACAGCGCTCCGGCACGGTCGGCGTCGCCGGCCGAGACCGCCTCGGCGAACTCGGTCAGCCAGGAGTCCACCCGCGTGCCGGCACCGGTGCGGGCACTCTCGACGGTCTGTGTCACGTGCTACCTCCACGCGGGCGGGGGTCGGGCCGACCGGGGGCACCGCCCGCCCCTGCCCACGGTCGTGTGGCGTGGGGACAGTGAAGCCGATCACGCCGGCGCGCGGCAGGGGTTGCACCCAGGTTGCAGCCGCGCCTCAGCGGACCCGCCCGCCGTGCACCACCAGCGCGACCCCGGCGAGCAGCACGACGAGGCCCGCCAGCGTGGTCGGGGCCAGCCGCTCCCCCAGCCACAGCGCCGCGACGAGCGCCGCGCCCGGCACCTCGAGCAGCGAGACCACCGCGACCACCGGCGCCCCGACGCGGCGCAGCGCCCGGTTGAGCAGCGTGTGCCCGAGGAACTGCCCGCACAGCGTGACCCCGGCCAGCGCGAGCCACCCGCCGGCGGGCCAGCCGGCCAGCGGCACGCCCCCGGCGAGCACCACCGCGAGCAGGGCCAGCGCCGCGGTGGCGTAGCAGAGCAGCGTGTAGGTCGACGTGCTCAGCCGGGCGCGCGCGGCCGCCCCGACCAGCAGGTACCCGGCCATCGCCAGGCCCCCGAGCAGGGCGAGCGCGTCCCCGAGCAGGGCCCGCGGCGAGGCCACGACGTCGACGCCCGCGACGAGCACCACGCCGGCCAGCGCCACCGCTCCGCCCGCCCAGACGAGCGCCGGGACGCGCCCGCCGAGCAGGCGGGTGAGCACGGCGGTCCACAGCGGGGTGGTGCACACCAGCGCGGTCGACGTGGCGACCGAGGTCAGCAGCAGGCTCGGGGTCCACGTACCGAAGTGCACGGCGAGCAGGAGGCCGGCGGCGGCACAGGTCCGCAGATCGCGGCCGGTGACCGGCCCGGACCGGGCCGCCACGGGCGCGAGCACCGCCGACGCCGTCGCCGTGCGCCAGAACGCGACGGCCAGCGCGGGCACCCCGACCGCGCCGGCGACCACGGCGAGCGGGGCGGAGAACGAGATGCCGAGCACCGCGACGAGCAGCAGCCCCGCCTCGAGCACCACCGCACGGTAGCGAGCGGGATCATTGGCGACCCTGACCCCACGTGAGCGATCCTTGGGCCTATAGGCCCAAGGATCGCTCACGTGGGGTCAGAAGATCGAGTACGCCCCGTCGACCACGATCTCGTCGCCGGTGTGGAAGCCGCCGACGCCGCAGGCCAGGTACACCGCGAGGCGCGCGAAGTCGTCGGGCTCGCCCCAGCGCCGCTGCGGCATCCGCGCCATCACCGCGCGCTCGAAGCGCTCGTCGTGCAGGCGCGGTGAGGCCAGCGGGGTCTCGGTCCAGCCCGCGACGATGCTGTGCGCGTTGACGCCGTACCGCGCCAGCTCCACCGCGCAGCCCTTGATCAGCGCGGTGAGTCCGGCCTTGCTCGCCGCGTACGGCTGGGCGCGCGGCGCGCCGTGCACGGTGGAGACGCTCGAGGTGCCGACGAGCACGCCCCCGCCGCCGCGGTCGACCATGTGCCGCGCCGCCGCCCGCAGCGTCAGGAACGCCCCGTCGAGGTTGACGCGGGTGACCGCCCGGAAGTCCTCCAGCGTGGTGTCGACGAACCGCGCCCCGGACCCCGTGACGCCGGCGTTGGCGAAGCACGAGTCGACGCGCCCGAAGTGCGCGAGCGTCGCGGCGAAGGACTCCTCGACGGCGTCCTCGTCGCCGACGTCGCAGCGCAGGGCGCGGACCCGGGTGCCGTACCGCGCGAGCTCCTCGGCCGCGGCTGTGTTCCGCTCGGCGTTGGTGCCCCACAGGCAGACGTCGGCGCCGCACTGCGCCAGCCCGCGCGCCATGCCGAGCCCGATCCCCGAGTTGCCTCCGGTCACGAGCGCGACGTGGCCGGTGAGGTCGAAGAGGTCGGTCACGAGCGCCTCGCCGGCACGGCCCACTCGCCCGTGAACGTCGCCTCGCGCTTCTCGGTGAAGGCCGCGAACGCCTCGGGCGCGTCGGCGGTGGCGAAGTTGACCGCCTGCGCCCGCGCCTCGCTCGCCAGGGCCTCGCGCAGCGGGCGGTCGGCGTTCTCGTGCAGCAGCGCCTTCGACTGGGCGACCGCCACCGGGGCCATCGACGCCAGCCGCGCGGCGAGGTCGGCGACGAACCCGTCGAGCTCGTCGGGCGCCACCACCCAGGTCACCAGCCCGAGCCGGTGCGCCTCGTCGGCCTCGATCATCTCGGCGAGCAGGGCGAGGCGCTTGGCCTGCTGCATGCCGACCAGCCGCGGGAGGAGCCACGAGCCGCCGAAGTCCAGCGACAGCCCGCGCTGCGCGAAGATCTGCGAGAACCGCGAGGTCGGCGTCGCGACGACCAGGTCGCAGCCCAGCGCGAGGTTCCACCCCGCGCCCACCGCGACGCCGTGGACCCGCGCGATCGAGGGCTTGGGCAGCTCGTGGAGCAGCATCGCGATCTCGTTGACCCCGCGCATGCGGTCCAGCGGGTGGCCCTCGCGGGGCGCGGAGAGGTCGGCGCCCGCGCAGAACGCCCCGCCCGCGCCGGTGATCACCACGGCGCGCACCGCGTCGTCGTCGCGGGCCCGGGCGAGCTGGTCGCGCAGCCCGTCCCACAGCGCGAGGTCGAGCGCGTTGCGCCGGTGCGGGCGGTTCAGCGTGAGGGTGAGGACCCCGTCCTCGAGGTGGGTGAGCAGGACCTGGTCGTGCTCCGGGTCGTCCACGCGCCGGAACGTACCGAGCGTGCGTCCGGAGATGGAAGCCGTCACCCCGGGAGCGTCGCGTAGCGCGGGTTGGCGACGGCGAGGCGGTCGTCGACGGCGGCGCGCACGGCCGCGAGCAGGGCCGGGTCGTCGGCGTCGACCCGCTCCGTGCGGATCGCCGCGGCCAGCTCGGCCTGGTCGCGGAACCCGAGGGCGGCCAGGCGCTCGCGGTGGCGGCGCTCCTGCTCCGGGCCCAGCGCGAGCTCCCGGCCCACTCCGGCGAGCACGTTCGCCGCGACGCGGGCGAGGTAGGCGGTCCGCTCGTCGCCGCCGGCCACGACGTCCTCGCGCAGGAAGCCCGCGACGGCGTCGACGAGGTCGGCGGCCGCGGGACGCCCGTGCAGGTCGGAGCGCGGGGCGGCGTCGACGGCCGGCCCCTCACCGGCGGGCACGCCCAGGGCGAGCAGCAGGTCGTGCTCCTGCTCGGCGACCCGGCGCCCGATCGCGGCGAGCTCGACCGACGGCGTCCGCCCCGTCAGGTGGCGCTCGGCCATCTCCCGGCAGCCCAGCGCCCACCACGACGTGCGGTGGACCTGCCACCACCGCACGGCCTCGGCGTCGGGGCGGTGCCCGGCCACCTCGGCGTACCCGTCGAGCAGCTCGTCGACGGTGCCGAGCCCGGCGACGGGCAAGGGCGAGCCGAAGCGCCAGCACTTGGTGCACAGCCAGCCCAGGTCCTCGCGGGGATCGCCCCGGTGCACGAGCTCCCAGTCGAGCACCGCGCGCAGGCCCGTCTCGTCGACGATGAGGTTGCCGAGGCGGAAGTCGCCGTGCACGACGGCGTCGGGCACCGCGTCGGGCCGGTGGCGCTCGAGCCACCGCAGCGCGATCTCGACGGTGGGCAGCGGCTCGTCGAGGGCGTCGCGGGTCGCGCGCAGGTCGTCGAGCGGGTCGACCGCGGGCAGGCCCGGGACGTCGGCGACGGGGATCGCGTGGACGCGGGCGAGCGTGCGCCCCAGCTCCGCGGCCAGCCCCTCGCGGGCGGCGGCGTAGCGGTCGTCGCGCAGCAGGCGCGGCCCGAGGGTCTCGCCGTCGACGTGCCCGGTGACCAGGTACGGCGCCCCGACGGTCGCGGGGTCGCTGCCGCTGTCGACCAGCGGCGGCACCGGGACGCCCGCGGCCCCGGCGGCAGCGATCACGGCGGCCTCGAGCGCCATGCCGTCCGGCCGGGCCGCGCCGGGCGGGTCGCGGCGCAGCACGAGGTCCCGGCGCCCATCGTCCTGCACGGCGGTGAACGCCCAGGTCTCGCGGCTCGCCCCGGCGGTGAGGCGCCGCAGGTCCGTCACCGCGACGGTGGCGCCGGAGACGTCGGCGAGGCGCGCCGCCAGCTGGTCGCGCAGGTCGCTCATCGGACCTTGTCGGGGCCCGCGAAGCCGAAGAGGTACGCCGCCACCTTCCGCATCTGGATCTCCTCGGCGCCCTCGGTGATGCGGTAGCGGCGGTGGTGGCGGTAGATGTGCTCGAACGGCGTGTGCCGCGAGTACCCGAGCCCGCCGTGCACCTGCATCGCGCGGTCGGCCGCGTCGCAGACGAAGCGGTTGGCGCGGTAGTTGCACATCGAGACGCGGTCGCTGATCTGCGCGTGCGGCACGCGGTCGAGCTCCCAGGCCGTCTTGCGCACCAGTCCGCGCAGCATCTCGGCCTCGGTGGCGAGCTCCACCAGCGGCCACTGGATCGCCTGGCGGGTGGCCAGCGGCGCGCCGAACGTGTGGCGCTCGCGGGCGTAGTCGACGCTGCGGTCGATGCAGTACTGGCCCGCGCCGACCCCGGACGCGGCTTGGCGGATGCGGTTCTCGTGCACGAACGTCTGCGCGACGGCGAGCCCCTGGCCCTCCTCGCCGAACACCGCGGTGTCCGGGACGCGGACGTCGCGCAGGGTCACCTCGGCGTGGTCGGTGGGCATGTTCAACGTCCACCAGTGGAAGTCGACCGAGAACCCCGGGGTGTCGGTGGGGACGAAGAACGCGGTGATCCCGCGGGCGTCGCCGTCGGCGCCCGAGGTCCGCGCGAACACCACGTCGTGGGTGGCCGAGTGCATCCCGGAGTTCCAGCGCTTGACCCCGTTGATCACCCAGTCGCCGCCGTCGCGCACGGCCGTGGTCTCCATCCACGTGGCGTCGCTGCCGTGGTCGGGCTCGCTGAGCCCAAAGCCCAGGCGCGCCGTGCGCGTGATCATCGGCTCGAGGAACTCCGCGCGCTGAGCGTCGCTGCCGAACTCCATCAGCATGTGGACGAAGGGGAAGTTGCCGACCACCGACGACTCGTTCTGCAGGTCGTTGTGCAGCCCCAGCCCGCGGTGGGCGAGGTGCTCGCGGATCACCGCCATGTCGAGGTTGGTGCCCCCCGACCCGCCGACCGCCGCCGGGAGCCCGTAGCGCAGCCAGCCCGCGGCGTCGGCGCGGCGGAACATCTCGCCCAGCAGCTCCTCCCAGTCGGCGCGCGGGACGCCGCCGTGCTCGAAGTCGGTGCGCGCCCACTCGCGGCGGTGGTCGAAGAAGCGCTCGTTGTCGTCCTGCTGCTCCAGGGGCCGGATCTCGCGCTCGATGAAGTCGTCGAGGTCGGCCAGCCGCTGCGTCAGCTCGGCCGGGAGCTCGAAGTCCATGGGGAGACGGAACCACGGAGATCAGCAGGGCGAAAGGTCCCTCCGGAGGCGGGGATGACGTGCCTCTCGACCTGCTGATCACCGGCGGGAGGGGAGGATGCGGGGCATGAGCGAGCAGGAGCGGGTGCGGGTCGAGGTCACCGACGGCGTCGCCGACGTGCGGCTCGCCCGCCCCGAGAAGCGCAACGCGCTGGACCCCGCCATGTTCGAGGCGCTCGTGCGCACCGGCGAGCGGCTCCGGGACGACGCCGGCGTCCGCGTCGTCGTCCTCTCCGGCGACGGCCCCGACTTCTGCGCCGGGCTCGACTTCGGCTCGTTCCGCGCGATGGCGAACGGCGAGAGGCTCTCGGCGTCGGCGCTGCTCACGCCGACCGACGGGCCCGCGCAGGCCACCGGGCAGCGCGCGGCGTGGGTGTGGGCGGAGCTCGAGGTCCCGGTGATCGCCGCGATCGCGGGCAACGCGCTGGGCGGCGGGCTGCAGATCGCGCTCGGCGCCGACCTGCGCATCGTCGCCCCCGACGCGCGGCTGTCGGTGATGGAGGTGAAGTGGGGGCTGATCCCCGACATGACCGGCACCCAGCTGCTGCCCGAGCTCGTGGGCCGCGACGTCGCCAAGGAGCTGACGCTCACCGCGCGCGTGGTCAGCGGCACCGAGGCCGCGGCGCTGGGCCTCTGCACGCGCACCGACCCGGAGCCCCGCGAGGCCGCGCTCGCGCTCGCCCGCGAGATCGCCGGCCGCAGCCCGCACGCCGTGCGCGCGGCGAAGCGCCTGCTCGACCAGGCCGGGCGCGTCGACCTGCGCACCGGGTTCGCCGCCGAGCAGACCGAGATCGGCGCGCTGATCGGGAGCCCGAACCAGGTCGAGGCCGTCACGGCCGGCTTCGAGGAGCGCGCCCCCGTGTTCGGTGACTGATCAGCCGTCCAGCACCGGCATCAGCACGTCCGCCACGTCCTCGCCCAGCTCGCGGGGCGTGCGGGGGCCGGCGGGGTCGAACCACTTGTAGGTCCAGTTCGCGGCGCCCAGGCAGGCGTTGACGTAGGTCCGCACGCCCATCGGCAGCGTGCGCCCGGTGGCGTCGAGGTGCCGCTGCACGGCGCCGAGGACGACGTCCTCGAACGCGCGCCGGCGCTCGAGGATCGGCTCGGCGAGCTCGCGCGGCAGCTCCGACTCCTCCTCGAAGCAGATCGTCAGCAGGTCGCGGTGCTCGCAGGTGTAGGCGACGCGGTCGACGATCAGTCCGCGCACCGCCTCCCGCGTCGAGGACGCCGCCGCGACGATGGCCTGGGCGCGCGCGGTGCTCTCGTCGAGGACCTCCTCGTAGACCGCGACGAGCAGGGCCTGCTTGTTCTCGACGTAGTGGTAGAGCGCCGGCTTCGACAGGCCGACCTGCGCGGCGACGTCCCACATCGACGCCGCCCGGTAACCGCGGCTGCTGAACACGGCCACCGCGCCGGCGAGGATCCGCTCCCGCTGCTCCTCGGCGCGGCTGCCCCGCGCCGCACCCGCCGACCTGCTCGCCACGTCCGCCCCCTCCCGCCGCGCTTGACCGGCCTCGCCGTGATGTGGCCTACTTTCGTCCGACCGGTCGGTCGAACGCAAGCGAAGGAGGCCGCGTGACCCACGATCTCGCCGAGGTCCACGAGGACTTCCGGGCCAGCGTCCGCGCGTTCACCGACCAGCGGGTCCGCCCGGTCGTCGACGAGGCCGAGCGCGAGGGCCGCCCGCCGGAGCGGCTGTGGAAGGAGCTGGGCGACGCCGGGCTCCTGGGCCTGCTGACCCCGCCCGAGTTCGGCGGCTCGTTCGGCGAGGGCGGCGAGGCCACGGCCGTCGCGGTGCTCGCCGAGGAGCTCACCCGCGCCTGCGGCGGCATCGCCGTCAGCGCCCTGGTCAGCGCGTACATGGCCGCGCCCCACCTCGTGCGCTACGGCACCACCGAGCAGCAGGAGCGCTGGGTCGCCGCGCTCGCGAGCGGCGAGGCGATCGCGGCCATCGCCGTCACCGAGCCCGGCGCGGGCTCCGACGTCGCGGGCATCTCGGCCCGCGCGCGGCGCACCGACCAGGGGTGGGTGCTCGACGGCCGCAAGATGTACATCACCAACGCGGGCCTCGCCGACGTCCTCGTGGTCGGCGCGAAGACCGACCCCGAGGGCGGGCACCGCGGCATCACGACGTTCGTGGTGCCGGCCAACACGCCCGGTCTCTCGATGGGCCGGCCGCTGGCGAAGATGGGCTGGCACTCGTCGGACACCCGCGAGGTCGTGCTCGACGGCGTCGTGCTCGACGAGGGCGCCGTGCTCGGCGTCGAGGGCCGCGGTTTCCACCAGATCATGGACGCGTTCCAGCTGGAGCGCGTCGTGCTCGCCGCGATGGGCGTCGGCCACGCCGCCGAGGCGCTGGACACCGTCACCGAGTACGTCCGCGGCCGCGAGGTCGCCGGCGAGCCGCTGACCGCCCGCCAGGCGATCCGCCACCGCCTCGCTGCCATGGAGGTCGAGCTCGAGGCCGCGCGGGTGATGACCTACAAGGCCGCCGACCGCATCGACCGCGACCACCCCGAGGCCGGCCGGTCGGTGGCGGCGGCCAAGTACTTCGCCGCGAAGGCCGCGGCGTGGATCGTCGACGAGGCGGTGCAGCTCCACGGCGGCGCGGGCTACCTCGAGGAGACGCCGATCGCCCGCCACCACCGCGACGTACGCATCCTGCGCATCGGCGGCGGCACCGACGAGATCCAGCTCGAGATCCTCGCGAAGCGGCTGGTGCCGTGACGGGGACGACCAACGGCACACCTCCCCCGTGGGAGGTGTCGGCGCCCCATCCCCCCGGAGCGCCGGCACCTCCCTCGGGGGAGGACGTGCTCGCGGCCGCCGCCCGCGCGCGGCTCGGCGGAGACTCCGGGCGCTGGCCCGAGAAGCTCCCCGTCCGGCAGCGCCTCGACGTCCTGCTCGACCCGGGCAGCTTCGTCGAGGACGGGCTGCTCGCCGCCGCGACCGAGCCCGGGATGCCCGGGGACGGCGTCGTCACCGGCGTCGGCACGGTCGAGGGCCGCCCGGTGGCGGTGATCGCCCACGACTTCGGCGTCAAGGCCGGCTCGTGGGGCGAGCGGACGTGCGAGAAGCAGATCCGCATCCTCGAGCGCGCCGACCGCGACCTGCTCCCGGTGTTCTACCTCGTCGACTCGGCCGGCGGGCGGCTCACCGAGCAGATGGGCTTCTTCCCCGGCCGCCGCGGCGCCTCGCGGATCTTCCAACTGCAGGTCGCGCTGTCCGGGCGCGTCCCCCAGATCTGCTGCCTGCACGGCCCGTCGGCCGCCGGCGGCGCGTACATGCCGGCGTTCACCGACTGGGTCGGCATGGTCGACGGCCGCGGGTCGATGTACCTCGCGTCGCCGCGGGTGGCCGAGAAGGTCACCGGCGAGCGGACGACCGCCGAGGAGATGGGCGGCGCGCGGATGCACGCCGAGGTCTCCGGGTGCGGCGACTCGGTGTTCGACGAGGACTGGCAGGCGCTCGCCGCCGCGCGCCTGCTGCTGACCTACCTGCCCGACCACTTCGGGCTGCGGCCCCCCGACGCGGCGCCGGTCGAGCCCGAGGCCACGGGCTGGGACGGGCTGGTCCCCGAGGACCCCAACATCGGCTACGACGTCATCACGGTGATCGACCGGCTCGTCGACGGCGGCTCGTTCTTCGAGATCAAGCCGGACTGGGCGCAGGAGCTCGTGGTCGGCTTCGCCCGCCTGGAGGGCCGGGTCGTCGGCCTCGTCGCCAACCAGCCGCAGGTGCGCAGCGGAGCGATCCACGTCGACTCCGCGGACAAGGCCGCCCGGTTCATCAGCCTGTGCGACGCGTTCGGCGTGCCCCTGGTGTTCCTGCAGGACGTGCCCGGCTTCATGGTCGGCGTCGCGGTCGAGCGCCAGGGCATCATCCGCCACGGCGCCAAGATGATCGCCGCGATGGCCTCGGCCGAGGTCCCGAAGTTCACCGTCGTGCTGCGCAAGGCCTACGCCGCGGGCTACTACGCGATGTGCGCGCCCGGCTTCGAGCCGCGCGCCACGCTGGCGCTGCCCAGCGCGTTCATCGGCGCGATGGGCCCGGAGGCGTCGGTCAACGCCGTGTACGCGGGCAAGATCGCCGCGATCGAGGACGACGACGAGCGCGCCGCGTTCGTCGCCGCCCGCGTCGAGGAGCACCGCGCCGAGGTCAACCTGCTGCGCATGGGCGACGAGCTCGTCGTCGACGCGGTGGTGCCCGGCGAGGAGCTGCGCGGCGAGCTCGTCACGCGCCTGCGGCACGCCGACGGCTGGACCCGGACGACCGGGCGCCGCCACCACCTCGTGAGCCCCGTGTAGCCGGACCTGGAGAGACGATCATGGACGATCGCGACACCCTCGGCACGCTGATCTCGGCGCCGCTGCGGCCGCTGGAGGACCGGTGGCGCTCACCGCTGCGGGCCGCCGAGCTGGCCGAGGCCCGCTCCCGCTCCGACAGCGACCCCGACGACTACTGGGCCTGGGTGGCCGAGTCACAGCGCTGGCTCACGCCCTGGCACACCGTGCGCACCGGCGAGCTGGGCGACTTCCGCTACTTCGAGGGCGGGCGCATCAACGTCGCCGACAACTGCGTCGACCGCTGGGCCGAGGACCCGGCGACCGCCGATCGCCCCGCCGTCGTGTGGGAGGGCGAGCCGGGCGACACCCGCACCCTGACCTATGCCCAGCTGGCCGACGAGACCGACCGGCTCGCCGGCGGCCTGCGCGCCCTCGGGATCGGGCCCGGCGACGTGGTCGCGGTCTACATGCCGAACCTCGTCGAGGCGTTCACCGCGATCCACGCCTGCAACAAGATCGGCGCGATCTACACGGTGCTGTTCTCCGGCTTCGGGCGCGACGCCGTCGCCTCGCGCCTGGCGGCCGCCCGGGCGAAGGCCGTCGTGGTCGCCGACGCCATCCACCGCCGCGGCAAGCTCGTCCCGCTGCTGGACACCCTGCGCGCCGCCCGCACCGACGCCCCGACCGTCGAGCACGTCGTCGTGGTCGACCGCACCGGGCGCGGCGTGCCGCTCGAAGGCGACGAGGTCGGCTACGCGGCGCTGCTCGCCGAGCACCCCGAGGGCGCCGCGACCATCGCCCTCGACCCCAACGAGCCCGCGTTCCTGATCTTCACCAGTGGCACCGAGTCGAAGCCCAAGGGTGTCGTGCACTCGGTGGGCGGCTTCCTGCTCGGCACCTGGGCCAACGTGCACTGGCAGGCCGGCCCGGCCGAGGGCGACGTCTACTGGGTGGCCGCCGACGTCGGCTGGCTGACGTTCCCGATCCAGGCCGTCATCGGCGGGCTCGCCCACGGTGCGACGATCGCCTGCTACGAGGGCGCGCTGGACACCCCGTCGCCCGCCCGCTTCTACGAGATCTGCGCGCGGCACGACGTCACGCAGGTGCTGTGCGCGCCGACGGTGCTGCGGCTGCTGCGCAAGTTCGGCGACGACCTCGCCGCCAGCCACCCGCTCCCCCGCCTCGCGCTGATCACCGTGCAGGGCGAGCCGCTGGACGGGGAGACGTTCGGCTGGGCGACCGACACGTTCGGCGTGCCCGTGGTCAACGCCTACGGGCAGACCGAGACCGGCTCGACGTGGACCTACCCGGTGACCGGCGTCGACGACCTCAAGGCGGGCTCGACGGGCACCGCCGTGCCCGGTCACGCCTACGCGGTGGTCGACGACGACGGTGCCGAGGTGCCGCCGGGCACCAAGGGCAACCTCGTGCTGACCCGGCCCTTCCCGACCCTCGCGCGGACGGTGTGGGACGACCACGACCGCTACCTCGAGACCTACTTCGGGCGCTTCCCCGGGTGCTACGCCACCAACGACGAGGCCGTCGTCGACGACGACGGGCACCTCTGGGTGCTCGGCCGCGCGGACGACGTCATCAACGTCGCCGCGCACCGGCTGTCGACGATGGAGATCGAGGCGGTCGTCGGCACCCACCCGCGGGTGGTCGAGGCGGCGGTGGTCGGTGTGCCGGACGCGACGAAGGGCACGGTGCCGGTGGCGTTCGTGACCGTCACCGGCGAGGCCGACGGGGTGGGCGACGAGGTGCGCGCGCTCGTCGCGGACACCATCGGCGGGCTCGCACGGCCCGACCGCGTCATCGTCACCGCCGCGATGCCCAAGACCCGCACCGGCAAGATCATGCGCCGGCTGATGCGCGAGGTGCTCCTGCACGGCGAGGCCCGCAGCGACACGAGCGCGCTGGAGGACCCGGGCAGCCTGGACACGCTCGCGGCGGCGGTGCGGGTGTGAGCGGACTGTGGTTCGAGGACCTCACCGAGGGCCTCGTCGTCGAGCACGCCACCCGGCGCACGGTCACCGAGACCGACAACGTGCTGTTCACGACCATGACCATGAACCCGGCGCCGCTGCACCTCGACCACGCCTACGCGGCGACGACGGAGTTCGGGCGCCCGCTGGTCAACAGCATGTTCACCCTGGCGCTCGTCGTCGGGCTCTCGGTGCCGGAGCTGACGCTGGGCACGATCGTCGCGCAGCTCGGGCTCGACGACGTCGTGTTCCCGGCGCCGGTGTTCCACGGCGACACGGTGCGCGTGGAGACCGAGGTCGTGTCGGCGCGGGCGTCGGGGTCGCGGCCCGACGCCGGGATCGTGGTGTTCGAGCACCGCGCCCACAACCAGAACGACGACCTCGTCTGCCGGTGCCGGCGGACGGGGCTGATGCACCGGAAGCCGGGGGCGTCGGCGTGAAGGTCCCGCGCAGCCTGCTGTTCGTCCCCGGCTCGCGGCCGGACATGGTGGCCAAGGTGCCGCGCTGGTCGCCCGACGCGGTGGCCGTCGACCTCGAGGACGCGGTCGCGCCGGCCGACAAGGAGTCCGCGCGCGATGCCGCGGTGCGGGCCGTCGCCGAGCTGCCGCCGGACACCGGGACGCTCGTGCTGATCCGGGTCAACGCGCCCGCCTCGCCCTGGTACGACGACGACCTCGCGGCCGTCGCCGGGTCCGCGGCGCAGGGGGTGGTGCTGCCCAAGCTGGAGTCTCCCGAGCAGCTCGCGGACCTGCGGGCGCGGGTCGGCCTCCCCGTCGTCGGGGGCCTGGAGACGGCGCGGGGCGTGGCGCGCTGCCGGGAGCTGGTGAGCGGCTGCCTCGCCGTCTACTTCGGTGCCGAGGACTACATCGCCTCGATCGGCGGCCGGCGCACCGCCGAGGGCCGCGAGGTGCTGTACGCGCGCAGCGAGGTCGTGCTCGCGGGCGCCGTCGCCGGCGTCGGGGTGCTCGACCAGGCCGTGGTCGCCGCCCGCGACGAGGAGGCCTACCGCGCGGACGCGAGGGTCGGCCGGGACCTCGGCTACGACGGCAAGATCTGCATCCACCCCAGCCAGGTGGCCCTCGCCCACGAGGCGTTCACGCCCACCGACGACGAGGTCGCGCACGCCCGCGCGGTGATCGAGGCGGGGAGCTCGGGCGTCGGCGTGCTCGACGGAGAGATGGTGGACGACGTGCACCTACGGATGGCGGCGGCGGTGCTGTCGCGGGCGGGGCTGGAGGCGTGAGGCTCGGCCTCGTCCTGCCGCCCACCGCCGACCCCGCCGACGTCCCGGCCACCGCGCGGCGCGCCGAGGAGCAGGGCTTCGACCTCGTCGCGAGCGGCGAGCACGTGCTGTTCGGCAGCCCGACGCCCAACGCGTTCGTCGCGCTCGCCGCGGCCGCGGCCGTCACCACCCGGGTGCGACTGCTCAGCGCGGTGACCCTGCTCCCGCTCTACCCCGCGCCGCTCGCGGCGAAGATGGCCGCGACCCTCGACCGCGTCTCCGGCGGGCGTTTCGAGCTCGGGGTCGGGGTCGGCGGGGAGAACCCCGTGGAGTTCGCGGCGTGCGGGGTGCCGGTGCGCGAGCGCGGCCGGCGCACCGACGCCGCCCTCGACGTCCTCGTCCGGCTGTTCGCGGGCGAGGCGATCGACGTCGACGGCACCCCGGCCACGCTCGACCCGCTGCCGGTGCAGCGCCCGCGGCCCCCGATCTGGGTCGGCGGGCGCTCCGAGGCCTCGACGCGCCGCGCGGGGCGGGCCGGCGACGTCTGGATGCCGTACCTGGGCAGCCCCGACCGCGTCGCGCGCGGGCTGCGCACCGCCCGCGAGGAGGCCGAGCGCCACGGCCGCGACCCCGCCGACGTCGAGGGCGCGTACTTCGCGTGGACGGCCGTCGACCCCGACCCGACCCGGGCCCGCCGGACGGCGCTGGCGTCGCTGGCGTCCACCTACGGGCAGGACATGGAGCGCATCGTCGACGCCTGCGTCCCCCACGGCACGCCCGAGCAGGTGGCGGCGCGGCTCGCCGAGTACCGGGACGCCGGGGCGACGTCGGTGGTCATCGCGCCCGCGACCGACGACGCCGAGCGCGACGTCGACCTCCTGGCGCGCGAGGTCCTCCCCCGCCTGCGGTAGCACCCGTCCGGTGGGCGGAAGGCGAGGTGACGCCGTCGGGGCGGGCGCGCAGAGTGCTCGCAGCCGACCAGCGAGGAGCGTCCGTGACCGCCGAGTTCCTGCCCCCGACGTCGCGGGACGCCCTGCCGGGGCGCCCGGCCCCGTTCTTCCTGGCGGCCGGCGAGGGCGAGCGCGCGCACCTCTTCGACCAGCTGTTCACCGTGCTGCTCTCCGGCGACGAGACCGAGGGGCAGTTCGGGGTGTTCACCATGGAGGCGCCGCGGGGCCCGGCGATCCCGGTGCACGCCCACGACGACGTCCACGAGATCTTCTTCGTCCTCGACGGCCGGGTGCGCGTGGCGATCGAGGAGGGCGGCGAGGTGCACGACCGCGTCCTGACCAGCGGCGACTTCGGTTACGTGCCCGCGGGCCTGCGGCACTCGTTCCGCGTGGAGTCGCTGCGCGCCCGCACGCTCGGCGTGAGCACCGGCGGGTTCGAGCGGTTCTTCGCCGCCGCCGGCGAGCGCACCGCGGCGACGATGCCGCCCGCGGTGCCCGTCGTCCCCTCCCCCGAGCAGCTCGGCGAGGCGGCCCGGCGGTTCCGCAACGAGTTCCACCACGACGTCCGCCTCATCGACTGACGTGACGCCCCCGCTCCCCCCGTCCCCCGCGCCGATGCCGGCGCCCGTGCGCGTCGACGGGGTCGACGTGCTCCGCGCCGTCGAGTACCGCGTCGTGCCCGGGTACCGGCCGCTGCTGCTGGATCTCCATCGGCCGGACACTGTCCCTTCGCCGCCGCTCGTCGTCTTCGTGCACGGCGGGGGCTGGCGCATGGGCAGCCGCGGCACGTTCGGGCCCTCGTTCGCCGACTGGTCGCCCTCGCCGTTCGCCCACCTCGCGGCCCGGGGCCTCGCGGTGGCGTCGCTGGACTACCGCCTGTCCGGCGAGGCCGTCTTCCCCGCCGCGCTCGACGACGTCGTCGACGGTCTGTGCTGGCTGCGCGAGCACGCGGGCGAGCTGGGCGTCGACGCGTCGCGGGTGGTGCTGTGGGGCGAGTCGGCGGGCGCGCACCTCGCCGCCCTGGCCGGGCTCCTCGACGGCGACGTGCGCGGCGTCGTCGACTGGTACGGCCCCGCCGACCTCGGGACGATGGCCGCGGACGCCGCGGCGGGCGGGATCGCGATCACCGACCCCGGGGCGCCCGACTCGCGGGAGTCGCTGCTGCTCGGCGCACCGGTCGGGGACGACCCGGACCGTGCGCGGGCGGCCAGTCCCGTCGCCCACGTCCGGGCCGGCGCGCCGCCGTTCCTCGTCCTGCACGGGACGGCCGACCGGTTCGTCCCCGCGCGCCAGTCGGAGCGCCTGGTCGCGGCGCTGGAGTCCGTCGGGGCGCCGGTGCGGTGCGAGCTCGTCGACGGCGCCGACCACCTGTGGCTCGGTGCCCCCGATGTCGCACGCTCGGCGTTCGAGACGTCGGCCGCGTTCGCATCGGAGTGCCTCACACCCTGATGCCGTCGCCCGATGACGCGAGCGGTGACTCGCGGTAGTCTCCTCGACACCCGGCCACACGGCCGGTGGAGCGCCCCGGACCCCGGCGCCGCGGATCATCGCGCCTGGGGGCAGTGCATGAGTCGAACCACCATCACCCGGACCGCCGGATCACGGTGGCCCGGGGAGCACGGGCGGCGGACCATCTTCGTCGTGGGCGGGCTCGTCGACCACGCCACCGTCCGCGCCCTGCGCCGCCGGACCGAGGGCGAGGCGGCCGACGGGATCACCCGCGTCGTGCTCGACATCCGGGGCGTCATGTCGTGCAGCCGGGCGGGCCTCGTCGGGCTCGCCCGGATCCGCGGCCGGCTCGAGACCCGCCCCGAGTGCGTGGTGGACGTCGTGGGCGCCCGCTGGGCGCAGTTCGACGGCGTGATGACGCACGGGGCCGTCGACGACCCCGACGACCAGGCCGACCTCGGCGTCGAGGCGCTGCAGGACATGGTCCGCGAGCTGCGCCGCCCGCTGGTGCTCGACCCGTTGCGCGCGCACGTCGAGGCGCCGTGATCACCAACCGGGACCTCGCGTGCATCGGGCTGGAGACCGGGTGCGTGTGCCCGTTGCGGGAGGGCCCGGTGCGCGGGGCCTGGCTGTGGGAACGGCGGCCGGCGCGCACCGCGTCGCGGGCACCACTGCGCCGGCTGGTGCACCGCTGGACGCGGGTCGCGGTCGCCGACGAGGAGGTCGGCGAGTCGATCGTGCTCGCCGTCGACGAGGCGGTGGGCAACGTCGTCGAGCACGCCTACCGCGGGGCGGTCGGTGAGGTCGGTGCCGTCTCGGTGCTCGCGCTGCCCCGGCCCTGCGGGCACGGGGTGGGCGTGGTCGTCGAGGACCAGGGGCTCTGGTCGGCGCCGGCGGCGGACCCTGGCCTCGGGGGGCGCGGCCTCGCCCTCATCGACGAGCTCGCCGACCACCACTCCCTGACGACGTCCGCCGCCGGGACGACGGTCCGGATGTGCTGGCGGACCCTCGTGCGGGCGTGACGCTCAGCGCCACCACCGCGACGGCCCGCGGGACTGCCGGGGCACGAGCTGCGGCACGGTGACCGCGACGTAGGCCGTCCCCGGCGGGTCGGCGGGGCGCCAGCCCTCGACGTCGATCGCGTGCTGGGACAGCACGCGGACCGCGACGGCCTGGGCCACGCGGACGGGGGCCTCGTCGGCCGCGCCGTGGGCGTCCAGGCGCATCGTCCAGCACCACCGGCTCCCGTGGGTGGCGAGCACCGTCCACCCCGGCCCGGTGTGACAGCGGACCGATTCCGGGCCCGCGCCGTGGTGGACCAGCAGGTAGGCGGCGTCCACGTCGACGGTGGGCGAGGCGTGGTGAGACATACGGTTCCCCGAGAGTGATCAGCGCTGATCGACGCCGGGGTCCGGGGCGGGCGTCCACCCTACAAGCGCGTGTCCGGCATCACAACCCGGAGAGTCACGCGAGGATCAGCGGACGGTAGCCGAGGACCGACGCCGCGCCGTCGAGGTAGGCACGGCGGTGCGCCCGCGGGACCCACTCCTCCACCGGGTGCACGGTGAGCATCCCGGCGCCGGCGATGCGCAGACGGTCCTCGTCGGCGAGCGCGATCGCGGCGTCCTGCTCGCCCTGCGCGCGGGCCTGGTCCTCCTCGCTCATGGGCGGGACGGTGCCGCACGCCCGCGCCGCCGTCCAGACGTGCTCAGCGGACCTGGAGCATCCAGAGGTGGCCGTCGGGGTCGGCGATCGTGCTCTGGTACCCCCAGCCCGGGTCGCCGGGCTCCACCTTGACGACGCCGCCGGCGGCCCGGACGCGCTCGGTCAGCGCGTCGACCTCGGCCGGCCCCGCCGCTGTCACGCCGACGATGCACTCGCTGTGACCCCGCCGGGCGACCTCGTGGTCCGCGCTGACGAAGCCGAAGCCGTCCCGGGGCACGAGCATCAGCACGCCGTCGCCACCGAGCGCGAACATCAGCGGCTCGGGCAGGCCGTCATCGGCGATCGGGCCGTCGACCAGGGCGAGCCCGAGGCCGTCGCGGTAGAAGTCGTGGGCGACGCGGCGGTCGTCGGTCGGGAGCGCGAGGGTGAAGGCCACGGGCGGGAGCATGGCACCCGCCCGGCGTCGCCCGTTCCGGCGAGCCGCCGTCGTCACCGAGCGTCGTGGGTGTTGGCTGTGCCCCACCGCCGACGACGGGAGAGAGCGATGCGCCGAGGTAGAAGCATCTCGCTGGGCACGGTCCTGTACCTGATCATCGGGCTGGTGGTGGCCCTGTCGAACGGGTACGGCATCACCGACCTGTCCTCGCTGCTGTCGTTCCTGCTCGCGCTGTTCCTGTGGCCGCTGGTGCTGCTCGGGATCGACCTCCACGTGAACCTGGGCGCCTGACCGCTCGCCGGTGTCATTCAGCGAAGGGTCAGGAGGAACACCCTGGCACCCGCCGCCCAGGCCGCGTGCAGATCGCTCTGTCTCGGCTCGCCGGCGTCGTCGAAGCCGACCCCGTTGATCCTGGCGAAGCCGGGGTTCTGCCGCACGATCACGCCGTAGAGGTCGGTCACCGCCGCCTCGTCGGAGAAGACCTGGACGTCGGCCACTCGTCGCTTCCCCTTGAACCGGACCTCCAACGGCTCGCCGGTCCTCAGGTTCTTCCCCCAGGCGAAGCCGGACCCCAACAACAGGGCGCCCTCGTGGCGCACGTAGGCCATCGGGACGACGTAGCGCCTCCCGGACTTGCGTCCCACCACGAAGAGCGTGATCAGACCCTGCCCGACCACCCGGGACAGGAGTGGCACCCGCAACAGGCCCCGGACGATCCGGTTCAGGACGGGTTGGAAGGCGAGCGTCCTGACCCGTGCGGGACCCGGGGTGTCCGGGTGCGGCGAGTCGGCGCTCTCCTCGGTCACGAGCCGTCCTCCTCGCGGGTCGGCGGCGCTGCCGTCGTGACCCTGCCGTCTTCCGGAGCCGCGGTGGCGTGCAACACCAGCATGCCCGACGCCTCGCGGACCGGTGTCGTCGATCGGTGGGGCAGGTCGGGCTCGAACCGACGACCTGACGAATTATGAGTTCGCTGCTCTGACCAGCTGAGCTACTGCCCCCGGGGGCCGCGGACGCGCCCGCGTCGCGGCGGGGCGAGCCTACGACACCTCCGCGACGACTCCCGGCCATGTCCGGGCGCCCGTCGCGCCGTCGACGCCCTGGGCCTCGCCGCTGAGTGAGAGCACGACTGATCGACCGGTACCCGCCGGAGCAGGACACGCCGTGAGCCGCTCCCCCCAGCAGCTTCCGCGGAGGCCCGGGTCGGACCGCTCCCCAGGAGTCCGGCCCGGGCCTTCGTGGGTGTGTGCGCGGGAGTCCGTGCCGGGGCACGGGGGAGCGCGCACGAGTGCGCAGCGCAAACCCTGGACACGGGCCGCTTCGCCGACGACTCTGGTGACACCTCACCTCGATCGCTCGGAGGCCGCCATGCGCCTGGGACGTCGACTCTCCGCCGGTATCGCCGAGGACCCGCCCGAGACGCGCGCGGCGCCGGACGAGACCCCCGCCCCCGTCGAGCGGGTCCCCGAGGCCACCGCGGAGCGCCGTGAGCCGGCCGAGCAGCTGGCCGATCGGTAGGTCGCGCCCGCGGCCCGAGGGTCCGCTCACCGGGTACAAGATCGCGTACCCGATGATCTCCGCGGACTCGCGGCGCGGCGGGTTCAACGGCGTCGCCCTGGGCCGCACGCAGGTCTACGGCACGGTCGCGGACGCGGTGTGCATCCAGAGCCCGCGTCACCGCTGCCCGTCGTCGTGGTGTGACTGCGGCTTCTACTGCTTCCACGCCCTCGACGACGCGCGCGACCTCGCGTGCGACCCGCAGCACCAGCACAGCGTCCTGCTGGAGGTCGCGGCGTCGGGGCGCTACGTCCGCTACGAGCTCGGGCTGCGCTACGCCCGCCAGACCGTCCGCTCGGTGCGGCTCGGACGGTGCGGCTGCGGGCGGGCCGCCACCGCGCTCGCCGACGGCGGCCCGGGCATCGTCGGCTGGCGGCGCCTGCACCCCGTGTGCGGGCTCTGCGCCGGCCCGCGCCCGGTCCTGACGCCGCAGGCGTTCGGCACCCTGTGCGGCGGCGGCCTCCGGGTCGACGTCGACGAGACCGTCGACGACCCGGCGGCCGGGGTGTTCGCGCCGCTGCCGGGGGTGGCCGAGGGCGTGGACGACGCGGCGCTCGTGCCGCTGCTCTCCGCCGAGGTGGCCCTGCTGCAGGCGCGCCTCGACCAGGTCCAGAGCCGCTTGGAGCAGCTGACCCGCCGCTCGGACTGACCGGTGCGCCGCCACGGCCGGGCCGCGTGGCCGGTCTGGGGGTGTGTGCGGTAGGCAGGACGGGTGACGTCCCTGGAGCTGGGCCCGGTCCTGCGCCACGTCGGCACCACCACCGCCACGGTGTGGGTGGAGACGAGCGAGCGCTGCACCGTCGAGGTGTTGGGCGCGTCCGCGCCGACCTTCCAGGTCTGCGGGCAGCACTACGCGCTCATCGTCGTCGAGGGCCTCGAACCCGGGTCGTGCCTGCCCTACGAGGTGCGTCTCGACGGCGAGATCGTCTGGCCGATCCCCGGCCTGGGGACCCCGCCGAGCTACCTGCGCACCCGTGCCGCGACCGACGACACCGGCCGCCTGCGGTTCGTGTTCGGGTCGTGCCGCTACCCCCCGACCGACGACCCGGAGCTCGAGGCCTCCCTGGGCATCGACGCGCTCGACGCGTACGCCACGCGGCTGATGGACCTGGTGGGCGACGCGGACGACGCGGCCGCGGAGCTGCCCGACACACTGTGCCTGCTCGGCGACCAGGTGTACGCCGACGAGATCACCCCGCGCACCGAGCGGTGGATCCGCTCCCGCCGTGACCCCGACGACGAGTCCGGGCCGGGCCTCGAGATCGCGGACTACGGCGAGTACGCCCACCTCTACAGCGAGTCGTGGACCGACCGGGAGCTGCGCTGGCTGCTCTCGACGGTGCCCACCGCGATGATCTTCGACGACCACGACGTCCGCGACGACTGGAACACCTCGCAGACGTGGCGGGAGCAGATGGCCGCGAAGCCGTGGTGGCCGCAGCGCATCCGCGCCGGGCTCTCGTCGTACTGGGTCTACCAGCACCTCGGCAACCTCGACCCGGAGACGCGGAACGCCGACCCGCTCTACCGCAAGGTGCTCGAGGCCGACGGCGATGTGTTCGACCTGCTCGCCGACTTCGCGGGCCGGGCCGACGCCGAGGTCGGCGAGCCCACCGGCGTGCGCTGGAGCTACCGCTGGGACCTCGGGCGCACGCGGCTGCTGATGCTCGACTCGCGGTGCGCGCGCGTGCTCAACGACGAGAACCGCCTGATGATCAATGACCACTCGTTCGCCTGGATCGAGGAGAACGCCACCGCCGCCCCCGGCGAGGACGAGGTCGACCACCTGCTGCTCGGGTCGTCGATCCCGTGGCTCATGCCGCCCGCGGTCAGCCACGTGCAGTCGATCGACGAGTGGGCGGCGGCGCGCGGCAGCAAGATCGCCGAGAACGTGCGCCAGGCCGTCGACCTCGAGCACTGGCCGGCCTTCCGCGCCTCGTTCGACCGGCTCGCCGACGTCATCCGCGGCGTCGCGTCCGGCCCGGCAGCGCCCGCGACGGTCTGCGTGCTCTCCGGCGACGTCCACCACAGCTACGCCGCCGAGGCGAGCTACCCCTCCCCCACGCGGTCGCGGGTCTACCAGCTGACCTGCTCGCCGGTGCGCAACGGCGTGCCCTGGTTCATGGAGTACGTGTTCGCCCTCGGCTGGTGGCGCCGCCTCGGCGGCGCGTTGGGCCGGGTGGCTCGGGCGGCCGGGATCGACGACCCGCCGCTGGACTGGTCGTCCATCGGCGGGCCCTGGTTCGGCAACGCCGTCTCGACGCTCGAGGTCGACGGGCGCCAGGCGTGCCTGCGCGTCGAGCGCTCGGGCAGTCGTGGAGGCCTCGAGGCGGTCGCGGAGCTCCCGCTGACCTGATCCGACGCCACCGGGAACCGTTCGGGCGGTCGCTGCGTCGAACCCTGTGCGTGTCGCTACCCGCCCGGGTGGCGGCTCGTTCTACGGTGCAGGGTCGAGCAGCGGGGGGAGGCGAGCGTGCGTTTCGTGCACACCGCCGATTGGCAGCTCGGCATGACGCGGCGCTACCTGGGCGCCCGTCCCGCGAAGGAGGCGGGCGGGCCCACGGGTGAGGCGCAGGCCCGGTTCGCCGGGGCGAGGCTCGACGCCGTGCGCGCGCTGGGCCGCATCGCCGACGAGGCCGACGCCGCGTTCGTGCTGGTCTGCGGCGACGTCTTCGAGTCCAACCTCGTGGGTCCCGACGTCGTCGCCCGCGCCTGCGAGGCGCTGGCGTCGTTCCGCACGCCGGTGATGCTGCTGCCCGGCAACCACGACCCCGCCGACGCCGCCTGCGTGCTGCGCCGGCCCGACTTCGCGCGCCGCTGCCCGCCGCACGTCACGGTGCTCGACGCACCGGGGGTGCACGAGGTCGCGCCCGGTGTCGAGGTGGTCGCCGCGCCGTGGCGCTCCAAGCACCCGCTGACCGACCTCGTGGGCGAGCAGCTCGCCGCCCTCTCCCCGGCGCCGCCGGGCACGCTGCGGGTGCTCGCGGGGCACGGCGAGCTCGACGTGCTCGACCCCGACGACGACGAGCCCGCCCGCATCCGCCGCGACGGCGTGCTCGCCGCGCTGCGCGACGGCCGGATCCACTACGCGGCGCTCGGCGACCGGCACTCCGCCTGGGCCGACGCCGTGGACGACCGCATCCGGCACGCCGGCACCCCGGAGGTCACCGACTTCGACGAGGTCGACCCCGGCCGCGTGCTCGTGGTCGACCTCGACGAGCACGCCGCGCGGGTGCGCACCGAGACCGTGGGGCGCTGGCGGTTCGTGCGCCACGACGCCGCGCTCGACACCGACGACGACCTCGACGCGCTCGACGCCTGGCTCGCCGCGCGCCCGGACAAGGAGCGCACCGCGGTGCGGCTGGTGCTGCGCGGCACGCTCTCGCTGCGCCAGCGCACCCGCCTCGACGACCTGCTCGCGGGCCACGGCCACGCCTACGCCGCGGTGGAGGTCCTCGAGCCGCACTCCGACCTCGCCACCGTGCCCGACGACGCTGACCTCGCCGACCTCGACCTGCACGGCTTCGCCGCGGACGCCGCCACCGAGCTGTTCGCGGCCGCGACCCTGGAGGGCGCTGGAGACACGGCGAGCGACGTCGAGGCCCGCGACGCCCTGCGCCTGTTGCACCGGCTGGTGACGCCGTGAGGCTGCCATGAGACTGCACCGCATCCGGCTGCGCGACTTCCGCGGCGTGCACGACCGCGAGGTCGTGCTCGCCGAGCACGGGGTCACGGTGCTGCAGGGCGACAACGAGGTGGGCAAGACCTCGACGGTGGCCGCGCTCGACCTGCTCTTCGACGCCGCCGACTCCTCGCGCCGCGCCGACATCCGCCACGCCCAGCCCGCCGGGGTCGACGCCGGCCCCGAGGTCGAGGCCGAGGTGTCCACCGGCCCGTACCGGTTCGTCTACCGCAAGCGCTGGCTGCGCCGCCCCAGCACCGAGCTCGACGTCCTCGAGCCGGTCCGCCAGCAGCTCACCGGCGCCGACGCGCACGCCCGCGTGACGGCGATCCTCGACGAGACCATGGACCGCGTGCTCTGGCGCGCCCTGCGCGTCGAGCAGCACACCGCCGTCGGGCAGGCCGACCTCGGCGGGCAGGACGCGCTCACCCGCGCCCTCGACCGCGCGGCCTCCGGACCCACCGGGCCCGCCGGCACCGGCGCCGGCCGCCCCGACCCGGCCGCCGACGACGGCCTCGTGGCGCGCGCCGTCGACGAGCTGCGCCGCTACCGCACGCCCAGCGGGCGGGCCACCGGCGAGCTGCGGGCCGCCGAGGTGCGGCGCGCCGACGCCGAGACCGAGCACGAGCGCTGCCGGGCGGCCCTCGACGCGGTGGAGCGCGACGTGGCCGCCCGCGACCGCCTCGACACCGAGCTCGCCGGGGTGCGCACACGGCGGCGCGCGCACGGCGACGAGGTCGCCGCGCTCGAGGACCGCTGGGCCGCGCTGCAGTCGCGGCTGCGCGAGGTCGACGCCGCGCGCGGGCGGGCGGTGCTGGCCCGCGAGCGCGCCGGGTCCGCGCGCGAGCGCCGGGAGGCCCGCGACGCCCTGGTCGCCGCCGTCGACGCCGACGCCGCGACCGCCGCGGGCACCGCCGCGGCGCTGGCCACCCACGAGGCCGAGCACGAGGCCGCCCGCGACGCGCGCGACGCCCGGCGGGCCGCCGACGCCGCGGCCCGCACCGAGGCCACCGCGGCACGGCGGGCCGCCGACACCGCGACCCGGGCGGTCGGCGCGGCCCGCGACCGCGCCGAGCTGGCCGACCTCGCCGAGCGGCTGCGGCGCGTCGCCGACGCCGAGTCCGGGCTCGCCGCCGCCGAGCGGGTGCTCGCCGCCGCCACGGTCGACGACGACGCCCTCGCCGAGCTCGAGGACCTCGCCCGCGACCTGCTGCGCGCCGAGGCCGCCCGTGACGCCGCGGCCGCGCGCGTCGAGCTGACCGCCCCCGCCGCGCTGACCCTCGTGGTGGACGGCGAGGAGGTGGTGCTCGCGCCCGGCGAGACGCGCACGCTGCCGGTGGCCGGGTCGCGGGCGCTGTCGCTGCCCGGCGTGCTCGACGTGCGGGTGCGCCCCGGGCTCGACGAGACGGGCCGCGACGAGGCGGTGCGCGAGCGCGCCCGGGAGCTCGCGGAGGCGTGCGAGGACCTCGGCGTCGCCGACCTCGAGGCCGCCCGCGCCGCGCGGCGCGTCGCCGACGAGGCCGCCCACCGCGCCGCCGAGCACCGGTCCGCGCTCGCCCGCGAGCTCGCGGGCCACGCCGACGCCGCCGCGCTGCGGGCCGCGCACGACGCGGTGCGCGACCGGCTCGCCGCCGTCGACCCCGCCGGCGCGTCCGACGACGACCTCGCCGCCCTGCGCGTCGCCGCCGAGGAGGCCCGCACGGCCGCGGAGGACGCCGCGGTCCGCGCCGACGAGGCCGACGCCGCGTGCCGCGCGGCCGAGGACGCCGTGCGCGACGCCGACACCCGCGCGGCGGTGCTCGCCGAGCGGGCCGCCGACGCGCGTCACGCGCACGCGCGCCGCGTCGAGGAGCTGCGCGCCGCCCGCGCCGAGGAGCCCGACGCCGCGTTGGCCGAGGCCGAGACGGCGCGGCGCGACCGGGCGCGGGACGCCGAGCGCGAGCACGAGGCGCTCGCCGCCGCGCTGGCCGACGACGACCCGGACACCACCGAGGCGCGCGTGGTCAACGCCCGCGCGGTGGACCAGCGCCTCGCCGGCGAGGTGGCGCGCCTGGAGCGCGAGCACGCCGAGACCACGGGACGCTTGCAGGCCGCGGGGCACCAGGGCTGGCACGACCAGCTCGCCGCCGCCGAGGCCGAGCTCGACGCCGCGGTGCGCGAGCACCACGGCGTCACGCGGCGGGCCGCGGCCGCCCGACGCCTGCACGACGCCCTGACCCGGCACCGCGACCGGGTGCGCCGGTCCTACGTGGCGCCCTTCCGCGCGCAGGTCGAGCGGCTCGCGCGCATCGTGTTCGGCCCCTCGCTGTCGTTGGAGATCGACGAGGAGCTGCGCATCACCCACCGCACGCTCGACGGCACCACGGTGGCGTTCGGGGCGCTGTCGAGCGGCGCCCAGGAGCAGCTGGGGCTGTGCGCGCGGCTGGCGTGCGCCGCGCTCGTCGACCCCGCCGACGGGGTGCCGGTGGTCATCGACGACGCGCTGGGCCACACCGACCCGGAGCGCCTGGCCCGCCTCGGCGCCGTGTTCACCGCGGCCACCGCGGCGGCCGGCGCCGCCCAGGTCGTCGTGCTGACCTGCACCCCTGAGCGCTACCACGGCATCGGCGCCGCCACGGTCGTCCCGCTCGCGGCGTCCCGGCGCCCGGCCGAGCGCGGCGCGCCCGCCCGCGACGAGGCGCTGCGGCCCGCCGACGACCTCCCGGCCGACCTCCCCGCCGCCGCGCCGGGCACCGTCCTCGACCTGCCCCGGGCCCCGCGGGCAGGGTGAGCGCGCGGGGTGAGCCCGTCAGTCCCGCCGCAGGAACCGACGCAGCCGGCCCCACCGGCGGCGGCGGGGCGCCGGGTCCGGAGGCGCGGTCTCCGCGCTGGGGACCGGAGAGGCCGTACGGGCCGCCCGGTCCGCGCGCCACTCAGCCACGACCTCGTCGGCGCGCGGCATCCGCACCGCCACCTGCGGGCCGTCGGGGAAGCGCAGCCACTGCGCCACCCGCGCCGCCAGGGAGGCGACGGTGTCGCGGACCTCGCGCTCGGTCTCCATGTCCCGCACGGTCTCGGGCAGCCGGTCGATCTCGCGGCGCAGGCGCAGCGGGGTCGGCAGCAGCACGTCGGCGGGCAGGCCCTCGCGCTCGAGGTAGGAGCGCACCCACCAGTTCTCGTCCTGCGGGCCGTGCAGGCCGCGCAGGGGCCGGCCGGCGCCGGGCAGGTCGTCGAACGCGCCCTGCTCCTGCGCCTCGCGGATGCGCTGCTCCACGACGGACTCGTAGCGCATCCAGAACCCCTCGCTCCGCGTCGCTGTCGAGGTTAGGTCGACGCCGCCGGCACCGCGATCGCGGTGATCACGAGCCCGTCGCGCACGATCCACCGCCCGGTGAAGGACGCGAGGGCCACCCCGTCGACCACGGGTCCCGGCACCCGGAGCGCGGCGCAGAACGTGCCGTCTACGGCGGGGACCAGCTCGGCGTCCTCGAAGCCCAGCCAGCGCCCGGTCAGCGGGAACCACGCCTTGTAGACGCTCTCCTTGGCGCTGAACAGCACCTTGTCCCAGCGCACGTCGGGCCGCTCGCGGGCGAGCCGGTCGAGCACCGCCCGCTCCCCCGCGTCGCTCACCGCCTCGAGCACCCCCTCGGGCAGCGCGGTGTGCGGCTCGGCGTCGAGGCCGACCGTGCGGACCTCGTCCCGCCAGGCCACGGCGGCGGCGCGGAACCCGGCGCAGTGCGTGATCGCGCCGACGACCCCGTCGGGCCACACCGGCGCGCGCTTCTCGCCCACGGGGACGACCGCCCCCGGCACCCCGAGCCGGGTCAGCGCCGCCCGCGCGCACGCCCGGGCGGTGGTGAACTCGGCGCGGCGGGTCGCGACGGCCCGCGCGACCGCCGGCTCCTCCTCGGGGGCGAGCACGGCGTCCGGGTCGTCGGCGGTGGCGGTCGCGGTGACCACGAGGGCGGGCAGGACGGCGGCGAGCGCGGGGTCGACGGCGGTCACGAGCGGGCCCATCGGGCGCGCTGCTCGGCCGCCCAGGCCGTGAACGGGTCGAGGCCGTCGAGGTCGGCGCCGGGCAGGATTTCCCGCAGCGCCCCGCGGACGAGCCCGTGCCGCTGCCACTCCTTCGGATACCCCACCGACACCTCCTCGCAGCGGACCCCGTCCTCGACGGTGGTGCGCGGGATGTGCAGGTGCCCGTAGACGACGACCGCCGCGTCGTGGCGGACGTGCCAGTCGGCCGTGGCGGTCGTCCCGCACCAGAGCGCGAACTCGGGGTGGCGCAGGATGCGGGTCGGCGTCGGGGTCAGCGGCCAGTGGTTGACCAGCACCGTCGGCATCCCGGCCGGGCGCTCGGCGAGGCGCGCCGCGGTCACCGCGAGGCGGTCGGCGCACCACGCGGCGGCGTCCGGATAGGGGTCGCTGGACATGAGGATCTCGTCGGTGGCCACCACCCCGGCCTCGCGGGCGACCTCGAGCGCGGTCTCGTTCGACCACTCCGCGGGGATCGACGGCGGGCGCACCGAGTAGTCGTAGAGCAGGAACATCGGGCACACCAGCGCCGGGCCGCCGTCGCCCTCCCACACCGGCCACGGGTCCTCCGGGGTGAGCACGCCGAGATCACGGCAGGCGGCGACGAGGTGGTCGTAGCGCGCGGGGCCGACGAGGGCGACCTCGTCGCCGGGCGGGGTCCACAGCTCGTGGTTGCCGGGCACCCAGATGACCGTCGCGAAGCGCTCGGCCAGGACCCCCAGCGCCCAGGTGGTGGTCGCGACTCGGTCGCCGACGTCGCCGGCGACGATCAGCCAGTCGTCCGGGTGGGTCGGGTGCAGGTCGCGGACCAGGTCCTCGTTCTCGCTGCGGTTGACGTGCAGGTCGCTCGTGGCCAGCAGGCGCGGGCGGCTGCTCATGGGTCCTCCCTGTCTCCCCGGCACGCCACGCTACGGAACCCCGGACGCGCGGACCGCCCGCGGTGATCGGTCTCCCAGACGGTGGGCCCGCCCCCCGATCGGGCACCATGACTCCCGTGCCGCCGCGCCACCGCCCGTCGCTGCCGATCCCGGCCCGGATCCGGACGGCCATGGCCGAGGGCGACTACGAGCGAGCCGGCCTCCTCCACGGCCTCACCGGCGGCGACCGGCGCACGCGGGTGTCGGTGCTCGAGTCGCTGGCCGCCGACGGCGTCGACATCGAGACCATGCGTGATGCGATCGAGCGCGACCGCCTCGGCCTGCTGCTGCTCGAGCGGACCCTGCGCCCGGAGGACGGGCACTCGCTCGACGACGTCTGCCGGCTGACCGGCATCGAGCGCGACGTCGCCCGGCGCTGGTTCCAGGGCCTCGGGAGGCCACTCGCCCCCGACCCCGACGAGGCGATCTACACCGACGAGGACGTCGAGATCGCGCAGCGCATCCACCGCTACCGGGAGCTGGGCTTCACCGACCAGGAGATGATGCCCGTCGTCCGGGCCATCGGCCGCGGCGTGCTCAACATCGCCGACGCCCTCGGCGGGCTGCTCGGCGAAGCCCTCCTGCACGACGAGCCGGAGCCCGAGCTGGCGCTGCGCTACGCCACCGAGGCCCGGCGCATCGTCGAGGACGACTCGCTGCACCTGGTGCACCTCGTCGCCGCGGCGCTCGCCGACCGCATCCGCTCGCACGCGCTGGCCGTCGAGGAGTCCAACGCCGGGCGGCTGCGCGGCGCGCAGGAGGTCACCGTCTGCTTCGCCGACCTCGTGGGCTTCACCGACCTCGGCGAGTCGGTCTCGGCGGTCGAGCTCAGCGAGGTCGCCGAGATGCTCTCGGCGTGCGCCACCGAGGTGTCGGCGTGGCCCGTGCGGCTGGCCAAGGTCATCGGCGACGCGGTGATGCTCGTGTCCCCGGACCCGACGGCGCTGGTGGCGGTGGCCGTGGACCTGCTCGAGACGTGGTCGAGCGCCGACGACGGGCGCCCCGCGCTACGCGTGGGCGTGGCCACGGGCGTCGGGGTGCCGCACGCCGGCGACTGGTTCGGGCCGCCGGTGAACCTCGCCAGCCGCGTCACCGAGACCGCCCGCCCGGGCCAGGTGACGGTCACCGCGGCGGTGCACGACGCCGTCGTGGCCACGGCCCCCGACGACCCGCCGTTCCGCTTCCGCGCGGCGGCGCCCCGCAAGTTCAAGGGCGTGCGCGGCGCCCAGCGCCTCTACCGGGTGCAGCCACGCCGCCCGAGCGGATGACGTGGCAGCGCCGCGCCCACCGATCGAGTGGACTAGCCCGACCGCTCGTTCCGGATTAGGCCATTCGGTGTAACTCCCCGGCCGAGCGTCGGCACCCGACCCGACGCCCGAGGAGGAGTTCGACGTGGAGACCAAGAACAAGCGGCGCCTCGGCGCCGTGCTGGGCGGCATCGCGCTGGCGTGCGTCGCGGGCGTGGCCCTGGCCGCATGGCTGTCGAGCGGGTCCGGCACCGCCGAAGGCACCTCGACCACCGCGGTCAACTCGACCATCACGCCGACCGACCGCGCGACCGGCCTCTACCCCGGAGCCACGACGACCGCCACGGTCACCGTGAACAACCCAAACGCCTACCCGGTGACGGTCGCCTCGATCTCCCCGGGCGCCTCGGAGGCGACCGCCGGCAACTGCCCCGCCGGATCGGTGACGACGGCCGGGCTCACCAACCCGGCGGGCGTGATCGACCCGGGTGGCACCCGCACGTACACGCTCACCGCGAAGATGATCGCGGACCCGAGCAACAACTGCCAGAACCAGACGTTCGTCCTGCGGCTCACCGCGAGCCTGGCGTCCGCGGCGACCTGAGGCGCGCAGATGTCACCCCTCGGCCGCGCCCGGTGGTCCTCGGGCCGCCGGTTGTCGTGGCGGTGGTGGCTCCGTCGCCTGCCGGCGGTCGGGGTCACCGGCGTCGTCGTCGCCCTGCTGCTGGGGGCCGGGCTCGCCTCGGCGGCCTGGCTCTCCAGCGGCGGCGGCTCCGCCACGGCCCGCGGGGGCCAGGCGCTGCCCCCGACCACCACGACCGTCGCCGGCTCCGCGATCACGTCGGGGCTGCTCTACCCCGGCTCCACCGGCGACGTGAAGATCACCGTCAACAACCCGAACACCTATCCCGTCACGCTCACCTCGGTGACCCCGAACGGCGCGCCGACCGCCACGGGCGGGACGGGCACGTGCTCGACCACCGGCGTCACGCTGACCGGCGGCTCGTCGGGGACGACCATCCCCGCGAACGGGTCGGCGACGTTGACGCTGAAGGACGGAGCGTCGATGTCGAGCGCGTCGGACACCGGGTGCCAGAACGCGACGTTCACCATCCCGGTCACCGTCGCGATCACGAGCGTATGAGGCGCCCGGTCCTGGTCCTGCTCGTGGCCACGCTGCTGCTCGCGGGCGGCGGCGTGGCCACGGCGGCGTGGACCACGAACAACACGGGCACCGCGACCGCGAAGGCCGGCAGCATGGGGACGCCGACGGGCATCACGATCGGCACGCCGACCGCCTGTTCGGGCGGCGCGATCGGCGGGTCGTCCACGGTGCCGGTCAGTTGGACGGCCGTCGACGGGGCGACCCAGTACACCGTCACGTCGTCCCAGCTCGCGATCTTCCTGCTGCCGCAGACCAAGACGGCCACCGGGCGCTCCACGACGATCTCCGGGAGCGGGCCGGGCTCGACGATCTACGTGCGCGTGACCGCGAGCGCCGGCAAGTGGACCGGGTCGACCAGCACGACGGTGTCCAAGCAGATCGCCTGCTGAGCGGCGGTGCCGGGCCGGGGGGCCGCGGTGGTGGTGGACCGGGGCCCGCTCCCCAGCTGCCTGTCGGCCCACCACCACGCGGACGGTGCCCCCGGGCACCGGTGCCTGGACTCCCTGTCCGGCTCGGCGCAGAGCGTGCCCGTCGTGTGGTCCTGCACACCAGGGATTTCCCCGGAGTTCACTCGACGAGGTGGTGACGCCACTCGACCAGTGGCCCGCCCGTCACGGTCGCCGGACAGGCGGGACCCTGGTCGGGTGCGAGTCCACCACCTCGACGCCGGCACCATGCACCCTCCGGGGCCGGACGTCGTCTGCCACGTCCTGCTCGTGGAGGGACCCGACGGGCTGGTGCTCGTCGACACCGGCTTCGGGCTGGCCGACGTCGCCGCGCCGGCCCGGCGGCTCGGCCCGGTGCGGCACCTCCTGCGCCCCGCGCTCGACCCCGGGCAGACCGCCGTCCGCCAGGTCGAGCGCCTCGGTCTGCGCCGCGAGGACGTCCGCGACGTCGTCCTCACCCACCTCGACCTCGACCACGCCGGGGGTCTCGCCGACTTCCCGCACGCCCGCGTGCACACCACCCGCGCCGAGGCCGACGCCGCGGTGCGGACGCCGGCCCGCCGCGAGCGGACCCGCTACCGGCCCGCCCAGTGGGAGCACAGGCCGCACCTCGTCGAGCACCCGGCCGAGGGCGAGGGCTGGCGCGGCTTCCCCGCCGCCCGCGAGCTCGTCCCGGGCCTCGTGCTCGTCCCGCTGCCCGGCCACTCCCGGTGTCACGCCGCGGTCGCCGTCGACGCCGGCAGCCACTGGGTCCTGCACGCGGGCGACGCCTTCTACCACCACGGGACCCTCGACGGGACCCGCGTGCCGCGCGTGCTGCGCGTGATGGAGGCGGCCATCGCCCAGGACCGCCGGCGCGTGGCGGAGAACCACGAGCGCCTGGCCGAGCTGGCCCGGGAGTCCCCCGACGACCTGCTGGTCGTGTGCGCCCACGACCCGACGTTGCTCGACGCCGCCCGGCGCCGTCAGGACCGCACGGCGTAGCGCACAGCGAGGACGCGGGCCGTGCTTGGATGCTACCGACCAGTCCTAGGTTAGGATCGATCTATGCTGATCATCGCCGGTCACATCGAGGTCGACCCGGCCCGCCGCGACGAGGTCGTCGACGCGCTCCGGGACCTGGTGCGTCGTGCCCGTGCCGCGCCCGGGTGCCTGGACGTCGCGGTCACCGCCGACCCGCTCGACCCCTCCCGGGTGAACAACTTCGAACGCTGGGAGTCCCCCGAGCACCTCGACGCCTTCCGGGCCGTGGCGCACGCCCCGGACATCGGCGAGGTCCTCGGGAACCACGTGCGGCTCTACGACGTCACGGGCGAGCGCTCGCCCTTCGGGTGACCCCGGACACGTGAAAACCCCAGGTCACGTGCTTCGACCTGGGGTTTCGGCTCCTCCGACTGGACTCGAACCAGTAACCCTTCGATTAACAGTCGAATGCTCTGCCGATTGAGCTACGGAGGACCGTCATGTCCGGTACGGCGCGGTGCCGGACGGGAACACGGTACCGCACGGGGCCCGCCCCCTCCGTCCACGGGGTGGGGCAGGATGGGTCCACCCACGACGTCGGAGGAGAACACCTGATGATCATCCCGTTCCTGCTGGGCACCGGTGTGGGATACGTCCTGGGAACGCGCGCGGGCCGCGAGCGCTACGAGCAGCTCTCCCGCGCGTACCGGCGTGTCGCCGACAACCCGAGCGTCCAGGGTGCGGCCGGGGTCGCCCGCGCGAAGGCCGGCGAGGCCGTCCAGGCGGGCGTGTCGATCGCGAAGGACAAGGTGCAGTCCGCCGGCGGTGGCCCCTCGGGCGGCGAGCCGACCGCCCCCGGGCGTGCGGCGGGCAACGGGGCGCACTCCGCGGAGCGCTGATCCGACGGCGCCGATCTACGGCGCCGCGAGCACCGCGAACACCCGGCGGAAGCCGAACCACGTCGTCCCCGCGTCGTCGGGCGGGTAGGCCGCCCGCAGGCGCGGGGCGAGGGCGGCGCGCAGGCGCTCCCACTCCGTGTCGGTGAGCGCCGCGCGGGCCGGGCGCAGGGTGGTCCCGGCGATCCAGTCGCCGACGGGGTCGTCCCCGGTCAGCGGGTGCAGGTACGTCGTCTCCCAGCAGTCGATGTGCGCGCCGGGACGCGCCGCGGCGAGCAGGCGGGCGTACTCCTCCGGCGGGCCGACGCCGTAGGCGGCGAGACCGTCCGGGACGCGCGCGGACCACGGGTCCGACGCCAGCAGGTCGCGGGCGATCGTGTGCGACGGCGACGACTCGTTGCCCGGCACCTGCACCGCGAGCCGGCCCCCGGGAGGCAGCGCCGCCGCCCAGCGGGCGAGCAGGGCGCGGTGCTCGGGCACCCAGTGCAGCACCGCGTTGCTCACCACGACGTCGGTCTCCGGGCCCGCCACGAAGTCGCGGACGTCGGCGAGCTCGGCGTCGACCCCGGCCTCGCGCGCCGCCGCGACCATCTCCTCGGACGCGTCCGAGGCCCGCACCCGCGCGCCGGGCCAGCGCTGCGCGAGCACGCCCGTGAGGTGGCCGGGGCCGCAGCCGAGGTCGACGACCTCGCGGGGGGAGGTGGCGTCGACGCGGGCGACGAGGTCGAGGAACGGGCGCGCGCGGTGGTCGTCGTGACGGCGGTAGAGCGCCGGGTCCCAGAGCAGGGTCACGTCGCGCGACCCGCGTCGCGGAGCTTCTCCCCCACCCCGGCGGCGACCGCGCGCACCGCGTCCGGGTCGGTGCCCGGGTCGGGGCGCACGTGCAGGACGATCCCCGCCCCCGGCACCCGGCGCTGCACGAACCACGCGCCGCCCCCGTCCTCGCCGCCGAGGTCGTGGTGCTGGCTGTCCTTGACCGCCGCGGTGACCCGGCGGTGCACGGTCTCGGGCAGGCGGCCGGGCTCGCTCAGCGGGACGCGACGTGGCGGGCGGTCGGCGAGCAGGACCACGCCGCCGGCGAGCTGGTCGACCTCGTCGGCCTCCGTGACCTCGAGCGCGCCGCCCGCCCACGTCGCCTTCGTGACGAGGTGCCAGGCGACGCGCCGCGCGCCGTCGCCCGACGCCGCGGGCGGCAGCCAGAGGCCGAGGTCGGTGGCGAGCACGACCGACCCGCGGGGCCCGCGCCCGTCGGCGATCACCCGCTCGCCGTCGTCGAGCGTGCCGGCGAAGCCCTCGGGCACCGGCTCGCGTCCGGTCAGCAGCGCGCGCACCCGGTCGACGACTCCGCTCACAGCGACACCGCGCCCGTCGCCTGGTCGCGCAGCGCCTTCTTGTACTGCTCGAGCGCGACGAGGTCGCCGAACAGCTCGTGGTACTCGTCGGCGTCGGTCACCGGCGACAGCCGCTGCAGCCGCGACTTGATCTCCGCGACCTGCCGCCCGACCAGCGCCTCCTGCAGGCCGGCGAGCATGCCCGAGATGTAGCGGTGGTCGTCGGCCTCCCGGGACTGCAGCGCCTCGACGGCGAGCTCGGAGACCAGGGGGCGGAAGCCGCCGCCGACCTCGGCGGACACGGCCACGAGCCAGCTCTGGCCCGAGAGCCCGCACGCGGTGCCGCCCGCGGCCAGGATCCCGCGGTGCACCGCGAGGTAGGCGGGGTGGCTGAACGCGTCGTCGGGCAGCGTGTCGTACACCGGGCCGGCCAGCGCGGGGGCCTGCAGCGCCGCCTTGAGCACCTCGCGCTGCACCCGCAGGCGGGGGTCACGGCGGTCGGGCATCTCGGGGCCCTCGGTACGGGTGGCCTGGACCTGGGCGCGGCGGCGGTCGCGGCGCGCGGGCGCGTCCACCGGGGCGCCGGCGGTCTCGCGCACGCGCCGGACCACGGTGTTCTCGTCGGGCCACCCCGTCCACCCCGCGAGGCGGCGGGCGTACCCGTCGCGCAGGTCCTCGCGCCGGATCTGGGCCACGAGCGGGACCGTGCGCTGCAGCGCGGCGGACTGGCCCTCGACGCTGGCGAGGTCGTGCTCGGCGAGGATCGTGCGGATCGCGAACGCGAACAGCGGCTGGCGGCGGGCGACGAGGTCGCGCACCGCGACGTCGCCGGAGGCCTGGCGCAGCTCGCAGGGGTCCATGCCGTCGGCGGCGGTGGCGATGTAGGTCTGGGCGGCGAACTGCTGGTCGCCCTCGAACGCCTTGATCGCCGCGGCCTGCCCGGCGGCGTCGCCGTCGAAGACGTAGATGACCTCGCCGCGGTCGAACGAGTCGTCCATGAGCAGGCGGCGCAGCACGGCGACGTGGTCGTCGCCGAAGGCCGTGCCGCAGCTGGCCACGGCGGTGGGCACGCCCGCGAGGTGCATGGCCATGACGTCGGTGTAGCCCTCGACGATCACGGCCTGGCGGGTCTTGGCGATGTCCCGCTTGGCCCTGTCCAGCCCGAACAGGACCTTGGACTTGTGGTAGACGGGCGTCTCGGGGGTGTTGAGGTACTTGGCCTCGATCTTGTCGTCGTCGAAGAGACGGCGGGCGCCGAACCCGACGACGTCGCCGCCGAGGTCGCGGATGGGCCAGAGCAGGCGGCGGTGGAAGCGGTCGATGTAGCCGCGGGCGCCGGGGCGCGCGAGGCCCGCCTTCTCCAGCTCGTCGAGGCTGTAGCCCTTGGCCAGCAGGTGCTTGGTCAGCTGGTCCCAGCCCGAGGGGGCGAAGCCGCAGCCGAAGTCCTCGGCGGCCGTCTGGTCGAAGCCGCGCTCGGCGAGGAACTCCCGCGCGCGCTGGGCCTCGCCCGGCGTGCGCAGCTGGGCGGCGTAGAACGCCGCGGCCTCCTTGTTGGCGGCCAGCAGCCGGGTGCGGGTGCCGCGGTCCTTCTGGACGCTGGACCCGCCGCCCTCGTAGGTCAGCTGGATGCCGACCCGGTCGGCGAGCTTCTCCACGGCCTCGACGAAGCCCAGCTGCTCGATCTTCATGACGAAGTCGATGACGCTGCCGCCCTCGCCGCAGCCGAAGCAGTGGTAGGTGCCGTGCGTCGGGCGGACGTTGAACGACGGCGTCTTCTCGTCGTGGAAGGGGCAGAGGCCCTTGACCGAGCCGGCGCTGGCGCGGCGCAGGGCCACGTACTCGCCGATGACCTCGTCGACCCGGTTGCGGTCGCGCACCTCGGCGATGTCCGCGTCCCGGATCCGCCCCGCCATGGCCGTCAGTCTAGGCGGCCGCCGACGCGCTCCCGTGTCGACCGCGAGATGTCGCCGAGGCACCCGCGGATGTCACACCGGTTCGCTACCGTCGTGCCATGACGGGCACGGCGCCTTCCGCCCCGGCGGAGCATCCGCTCCTCCCGGGCGCCTCGCCGGCGACCATCCGCTCGTTCCTGCTTCCTGACGACCGGCCCGGTTCCGATGCGGCCTACGAGGCCGCCCTGGACGACGCGCGGCGGACGCTCGATCTGACCGCGTTGCACGAGACGGTCGAGGACTGGCGCCGGGTCGCGCTCGTCCAGGCGGACCCGGTCCGCTTCCGTCGTGTCGTCCGTCGGACGGCGGAGATCGTCACCGGCGAGCCGGTGCCGCCCGACGAGCCGTTCGGGGTGACGCGGGCCCGGGCGGGGCTCTGGCGGACGTGTACGAGGTCGATCCGCTGGACGACTCGGTCGGTGCTCTCCCGGACGATCTCCTCGCCGACTTCGCCGAGGTCCGTGCGGCGCTCGAGCTCTCGCCGCGGACGCTCGGTCGGCCGTGGGTGGCGCTGAACCCGAGTGGTCTGCGGGCCGTCACCTCCGGCGACGGCCGTGCGGTCCTGGTCTACGGGATCATCGACCACGAGCGCCGGGTCTTCCTCGTCAGCCTGGTGATCGCTTGATCGTTGCCTGCCTCGTGTCACGGAGGACGCATGCAGCTCGACCTGTCCGGACGCACGGCGCTGGTCACCGGGTCGACCGGCGGCATCGGCCGGGCGATCGCCGCCGGCCTCGCCCGCGCCGGCGCGCGGGTGGTCGTCAACGGCCGCGCCGCCGACCGGGTAGACGCCGCGGTCGCCGAGCTGCGCGACGAGACCGGCGGGGAGCTCGTCGGGGCCGCCGCGGACGCGGCGAGCGCGGAGGGTGCCGCCGCGGTCGCGGAGGCGGAGCCGGACGTCGACGTGCTGGTCAACAACCTGGGGATCTTCGGCGCGCAGCCCGCGCTGGAGATCACCGACGACGACTGGCGGCGCTACTTCGAGGTCAACGTGCTGTCCGCGGCCCGCCTCATCCGGCTCTACCTGCCGGGCATGACCGCCCGCGGGTGGGGGCGCGTGCTCGACGTGGCCAGCGACCCACACCGGGGGCGTCGAGGACTTCGTGCGCCAGCTCGTGGGGGACGAGCTGCCGTGGGACGAGGCGCAGCGCGAGTTCATGCGGCGGCACCGGCCGCAGTCGCTGCTGCAGCGGCTGATCGAGCCCGAGGAGATCGCGCACCTCGTGACGTACCTGGCGTCACCGCTGGCGTCCGCGACCACCGGCGCCGCGATGCGCGTCGACGGCGGGTACGTGGACTCGATCGTCTGACGGCGGCTGTGCGTGCTTGCCTGTGCCGGGGCACGGGCGAGCGCTCACGAGGCGGAGCCAAAGGCGGCCCGATCGACGACGACGCGGTCGATCTCGCCGTCGGCGACGTAGTGGCCGTCCCCGTCGACGGCGCTGACGTCGAAGGTGAGCCGGTCGCCCTCCGTGATGAGCGAGGCGAACACGTCGACCGTGCCGCCCACCGGGGTCGGACGGCGGTGCCGGACGCGGACGGCGGCGCCGACGGTGGTCTGGCCGGGGCCGAGACGCGGCGCGGCCTCGGCCACCGTCGCCGCCTCGAGCCAGGCGATCAGTCGGGGCGTGCCCAGGACCGGGATGTCGCCACTGCCCAGCGCCAGGGCGGTGTCGTCGTCGGTGACGGTGAACTGCATCGGGTCGGCCTCCTGCTCAGCCGGTGGCGTCGTCCCCCGAGGTGGCGTCGCGGTGGAGGCCGAGGAGGTAGCGGTAGGCCTCGGCGTTGGCCCGGTTGGCGGCGAGCTCGTCGTCGGTGAGCTCACGCCGGACCTTCCCCGGGACGCCGGCCACGAGGGACCCGGGCGGGATCGTGGCGCCCTGGGTCACGACCGTACCGGCCGCCACCAGCGAACCGGCCCCGATCGTCGCGCCGTTGAGCACCACCGCGCCCATGCCGATGAGGCAGCCCTCCTCGACCGTGCAGCCGTGGAGGACCACGCGGTGCCCGACGCTGACGCCGTCGCCGATCACCGCCGGGAAGCCGGGGTCGGCGTGGACCACGGTGCCGTCCTGGAGGTTCGACCCCTCCCCCAGCGTCACCGACTCCATGTCGGCCCGCACGACCGTCGTGTACCAGACGCCCGACTCGGCCCCGACCGTCACGCGGCCGGCGACGACGGCGCCCGGCGCGATCCACGCGCTCGGGTCGATCTGCGGGGCGTGACCGTCGACGGTGATCAGCTGCACGCCCGGCATCCTCGCCGATCCCCCGGGCGCGACGCGAACGGGGAGTTCGTGCGCGTAGGAGCAGCAATCAGGGGAGCACGCCGATAGGCCGTTCGCTGCTCAAGCTCCGGCGCAGGCGAGCTCCGCCAGCACCGGGTCGCGGGGGATGCGCAGGGCCGTGCGGTCGGCGGCGCCGGTGAGGTTGGCCCAGAACCGCGCCGTGGTCAGGGGCGCGCGGACCGAGGCGTCGAGCTCGCGCAGGGCCGGGCACTGCAGGGCCCGGGCGGCCGCGGCGACGTCGCCGGGGCTCGCGGCGCGGTCGTCGGGCGGGGTGCCGCCGCCCGCGGCGACGTCCCACGCGGTGGGCAGCGACTTGTCGTGGCCCACCCGGCCGAACGGCACGATCGAGGAGTGCGCGGCCAGCGGGTCGACCAGGCCCACGGTGTCCGAGACGCGCACGTCGAGCGGGGCGAGGGCGCCGGCCACGCCGAGGTTGAGGAACACCAGCCCGCTCGGCTCGCCGGGGCGCAGCGGGATGAGCTGCCACTCCGGGCCGCCCGGGCCGTCGCCGGGCGCCCGCACCGCGAGCACCGGCCCGTCGGCCCGCGCGACCGCGGCCACGCCGGCAGGCAGGTGGGGGTGGCGGCGGTAGTCGTCGGCGGTCAGCGGGTGCGGGTCGGCGAGCAGCTCGGTGTAGAAGCCGCGCTCGTCGGCGATGCCGCCCGGCCCGATGCCGTCGTAGGGCGGGCGCAGCGACGTCCCGGCGACGCCGGCCCACACGAGCACGACGGCGAGCGGCACCACCGTCACCCGGCGCAGCGGCAGCGCCATCACGGGCAGGAGCAGGCAGAACACCGCGGGCAGCAGCATCCGGGCGTGCATGAAGTCGCCGCCGACGCGCACGACGTATCCCACCATCGCCGTGCCCGCCACGAGCGGGGCGAGCGCGACGGCCGCGGTGGCCACGTCGTCCCAGGCGCGGGTGCGGCGCGCGTCGGCGTCGGCGGGCCCCGGGCTGCGCCGGCGCCACACCGGGCGGGCGAGCAGCACCGCGGCGAGCGCGAGGGCCAGCGCCGGCACCCCGAGCCAGGACGCCGAGACGAGGTCGCGCAGGTAGACCACCCCGCGCTCCCACCGCGGGACCCCGGCCTCCTTGGCCAGCGCGGTCGCGGGCACGAGCAGGCCGTAGTACCCGGCGCGGAACACCTCGTAGGCGAGCGGGAGCGCCGCCGCCACGGCCCCGAGCCCGGCGATCCGGGCCCAGGCGCGGGCGCTGCGCGGCTGCTCGAGCAGCACGAGGACGACGAGCGCGACCACCCCGACCAGCGCCAGGTCCGGGCGCACGAGCGGGCCGAGGCCGGCGACGAACGCCGTGGGCCAGGCGCGCCCGGGGCGGCGGCGCGCGGGCGCGAAGTGCTGCGGCGCACGCTGCGACCGCACGACCAGCAGCCACCACAGGCCCGCGAGCCAGCAGAACGTCAGCGACGTCTCCAGCCCCGAGGTGCCGAAGTCCCAGAACGGCGGCAGGGCGAGCAGCACCAGCGCCCCCGCGGGCACCACCACGCGCCCGAGGGCGGCGAACCGGCGCGACGCGTCGAGGGCCAGCGCCAGCGCGGCCACCGAGAGCACGACCCCGGCACCGACCGACAGCAGCTCGAGGCGCACGCCGGGCACGAGCGCCAGCAGCGCGAGCACCGCGGTCCACAGCGTCGAGGTGTTGGCCTCGACCCGCTCGCCGACGTTGAACACGGGCCCGTTCCCGGCGAGGAGCTGGCGGACCGTGCGCAGGAAGATCAGCCCGTCGTCGCTGATCCACGCCCGGTGCACCACGAGCGCGGCGTAGGCGAGCACGGTCGCGGCCAGCAGGACCGCGGTCACCGCGGCGGACCGCCGGCGCAGCAGGTCGGGCAGCGGCCCCGTGAGGGACGCGCGGGCGTGGGTCGTCGCGCGGGTGCCGAGGGTCGTCACCGGCCTCCCCGCCCTGCTCGCCTCACCCGCCGGCGCCCACCGCGGTGCCCCGCCCCGCGACGTTCGCGCGCAGGCGGGCGCACCACCGCTGTGCCCCGGCGTCGGTCAGCACCGCCACCTGGTCGACGACCACCCGCAGCCGCGCGGCGTCGTCGGGCGCAGCCTCCCACGCCGGGGCGAACGCGGGATCGAGGGCACGCGGGGCGTCGGCGTGCAGGCGCTCGACCAGCTCGGTGACCAGCGCGCGCTGGTCGGCCTGCACCGCCAGCCGCGCCGGGTCGCGCATGACCCAGCGCAGCGCCGCCGCCTTGAGCACGGCCACCTCGGCCCCGATCGCCGCCGGGACGACGAGGTCGGCGCCGTGCCCGGGCGGGATCGGGTCGCCGACCACCTCGTCCGTCGCGTCGACCGCGGTGGACACGAAGCGCCCGACGAGCTCGCTGGTCAGGTGCTTGAGCGCGGCCGTGGCGGCCAGCGAGCCGTCGTGCGGGCCGTGGGCCGCGGCGGCGCGGACGGCGGGCAGCTCGGCGAGCGCCCCGGCCGCGGCCTCGAGGTCGGCGGCGGGCGCCGAGGAGAACGACTCGGCGGCCAGCGCGGCGAGCTCGGCCCGCTCGGCGGGGCGGGCGAGCCACCCGAGCACGATGCGTCCGGCCAGGATGCCGTCCTCGAGGTCGTGCACGGAGTACGCGACGTCGTCGGCCCAGTCCATGATCTGCGCCTCGACGCAGCGGCGCTCCGGCGGCGCGCCGTCCCGGATCCACGCGAAGACGCCCGCGTCGTCGCCGTACACCCCGAACTTGCGGGTGCCCGCCCGCCGCGTCCACGGGTATTTCACGCAGGCGTCGAGGACGGCGCGGGTCAGGTTGAGGCCCCGGCAACGGTCATCGTCGAGCACCTTGGGCTCGAGCCGCGTGAGGATGCGCAGGGTCTGGGCGTTGCCCTCGAAGCCGCCGCAGTCGGCCGCGAGCGCGTGCAGGGCGCGCTCGCCGTTGTGGCCGAACGGCGGGTGGCCGATGTCGTGGGCCAGGCCCGCGGTGTCGACCACGTCGGGGTCGGCGCCGAGCTCCTCGGCCATGCCGCGCCCGATCTGGGCCACCTCGAGCGAGTGCGTGAGGCGGTTGCGCGGAACACCGGTGACCTCGGCGTCCTCGTCGGGCCCCACCACCTGGGTCTTGCCGGCCAGCCGCCGCAGGGCCGCCGAGTGCAGCACCCGGGCCCGGTCGCGGGCGAACGGTGAGCGCCGGTCGGGACCCGCCTTGGGCGCCTCGTCGAACAGGCGCGCGGCGCGGTGTGCCGCGGGCATCAGCCGAGCCCGGGGTCGGAGAAGTCCGACGACCCGTGGGTGAGGTGGTAGTAGATCAGCGCCCCGGTCTCGCGGACGATGTAGCGGAACTGGGTCTCGCGGGTCTGCACCACCGGGCCGCGCTTGGTGGGCGACGTGGTGGCGTCGAGGCCGACGTCGGCGGCCATGGTGCGCGAGCGCAGCGAGTGCCACGGGTCGCTGACCAGCACCGCCGAGTTCCAGCCCCGCTGCTCGGCCACCGCGGCGACGGCCTCGAAGCTGCCGAAGGTGTCGGTGCCCTCGTCCACCGGCAGCAGCGCCTGGCCCGGCACGCCGTTCTCGACGAGCCACTGCTCGCCGGCCTGCGCCTCAGTGAACGCGTCGCCCGCCGCGGCCCCGCCGACGGTGACGATGCGCGGCGCCACGCCCTCCTCGTAGAGCTCGAGGGCGTGCTGCAACCGCGCGCGGAACACCGGCGAGGGTTCACCGTCGTACTGCGCGGCGCCCAGCACGACGATCATGTCGACCGGCTGGCGCTCGTCGGTGCGCCCGAGCTGCCACACCCGGATCGCGGTCCCCCCGACCAGGAGCAGGGCGACGACCAGGGCCCCGAGCACGATGCGGGGCGCCCACCGGAGCGCGCTGCGCGCGGGCGTCGGCGGGGCGTCGAGGGAGCGGGGACCGGGACTCACGCGCCGATCTGCCCCGTCGCGCGGACCAGCGCCGAGGGGTCGCGCCCGCTGCGGGCGGCGAGGACCTCGGCGACGACCGACACCGCGGTCTCGGCCGGCGTGCGCGCACCCAGGTCGAGGCCCACGGGGCCGTGGATGCGCGCGAGCTGGTCCTCGGTGACCCCGGCGGCGAGCAGGCGCTCCCGCCGCGCGGCCTGCGTGCGCCGCGAGCCCAGCGCCCCGAGGAAGCCGCGGCCGTGCACCCCGGTCCGCAGCACGGCGTCGAACGCGGGGTCGTGGTCGAGCAGCACCAGCACGTCGGCATCGGTGAACGCGGCGACCGCGGCGTCGGCCTCGGCCACCGTGTCGGCGCGGCGGTGCGACCAGCCCAGGACCTGCGCCTGCGCGGCCAGCGCGTCGGCGATCGCCCCGGGGCCGACGACCACCACGGTGGGCACCGGGACCCAGAGGTCGACCAGCACGTCGGCGCCGTCCTCGAGCACCACGCGCTCGGTGGCCGTGGCGCCGCGGCGCAGCAGCCCGCGGACATGGGCGACGGCCGCCGCGTCGACGGCCGCGAAGCCCAGCGAGCCCTCGACGACGTCCAGCTCGCCGCCGGTGGCGGCCAGCGAGGCGCTACCGTCCGCCCGCGTCACCAGCGCCGCCGGCACGCCGCGCGCGAACGCGGCGGCCAGCGCCCGGGACGGCGCGGCCGCGAGGGGGTGGCCCAGCAGGGTCGCCCCGCCCGCGCAGGCGAGGCCCGCCGCGACGGCGTCGTCCTCGGCCACGTGGGCCTCGAGGACGCGCGGCGCCGCGCGCGCGTCGCGGGCCAGCGCCGCGGCGTCGGCGTCCAGCGCGCCGCGCAGCAGCACCCCGCCCAGCGCGCCGTCGGCGCCGGCGACGAGCAGCTGGCCGGGCTCGACGGTGCCGAACCCGTGCCGGTCGAGCACGCGGACCACGGCCCGCGCCTCGTCGCCGCGGGCGAGGACGTCGGCCACCGCGGTCAGGTCGCTCACGGGCCCCAGGGTAGGCGAGCGGACCTCAGCAGCCGACGAGACGCCCGGCGAGGTAGCCCTCGAGCTGGTCGAGACCCACGCGCTCCTGGGTCATCGCGTCGCGGTGCCGGACGGTGACGGCCTGGTCGTTGAGCGTGTCGAAGTCGACCGTCACGCAGAACGGGGTGCCGATCTCGTCCTGGCGCCGGTAGCGGCGGCCGATGGCGCCGGCGTCGTCGAACTCGACGTTCCAGTGCCGACGCAGGCGGGCCGCGACGTCACGGGCCACCGGCGAGAGGTCGGCGTTGCGCGACAGGGGCAGCACCGCGGCCTTGACCGGCGCGAGGCGCGGGTCGAGCTTGAGCACCGTGCGCTTGTCGACACCACCCTTGGCGTTGGGCGCCTCGTCCTCGGTGTAGGCCTCGAGCAGGAACGTCATCATCGAGCGGCCCACGCCCGCGGCCGGCTCGATGACGTACGGGCGGTAGCGCGAGTCGGTGGCCTGGTCGTAGTAGCTCAGGTCGACGCCGCTGCTGTTCGAGTGCGTGGTGAGGTCGAAATCGGTGCGGTTCGCGATGCCCTCGAGCTCGCCCCACTCCTGGCCGGCGTTGAAGCCGAACCGGTACTCGATGTCGACGGTGCGCTTCGAGTAGTGGGAGAGCTTCTCCTTGGGGTGCTCGTAGTGCCGCAGGTTGTCTGCCGAGATGCCCAGGTCGGTGTACCAGCGGGTGCGCTCGTCGATCCAGTACTGGTGCCACTGCTCGTCGGAGCCGGGCTCGACGAAGAACTCCATCTCCATCTGCTCGAACTCGCGCGTGCGGAAGATGAAGTTGCCGGGCGTGATCTCGTTCCGGAAGCTCTTGCCCATCTGGCCGATGCCGAACGGCGGCTTCTTGCGCGCCGCGGACATCACGTTGGCGAAGTTCACGAAGATGCCCTGCGCGGTCTCGGGCCGCAGGTAGTGCAGGCCCTCCTCGGACTCCACCGGGCCCAGGTACGTCTTGAGCATCATGTTGAACTCGCGCGGCGGCGTGTACTGGCCGCGCGTGCCGCAGTTCGGGCACGGGACGTTCGACAGGTCGAAGTGGACGTGACCCTCGGCGTCGGTCGACTCCAGCGACGGGCCGCCGGTGCGCTCGGCGAAGTCCTCGGCGAGCTGGTCGGCGCGGAAGCGGCGGTGACAGCTCGTGCACTCGACCAGCGGGTCGGTGAACACGTCGACGTGACCGGACGCGACCCACACCTGGCGCGGCAGGATCACGCTGGAGTCGAGGCCCACGACGTCGTCGCGGCCGTTGACGACGGCCTTCCACCACTGGCGCTTGAGGTTCTCCTTGAGCTCGACGCCCAGGGGGCCGTAGTCCCAGGCCGACCGCGTCCCGCCGTAGATCTCCCCGGAGGGGAAGACGAAACCGCGGCGCTTGCAGAGGTTGACCACGGTCTCGATGCGGGCGCTGCCGGTGGGGGTGGGCACGGTGGTACTCCGGGAATCGCAGGGGATCGCTGGGGCTCGCCGGACCTGGCGGGTGCACCCAGCGTAGCGATCGGCGGCGGGAGCCCTCAGTCGCCGGGTGGCGGCCCCCCGGCGCGGTCGGCGAGCAGGCTCGGGTGCTCGGTCAGGCCCTCCGGCCCGGCGACCAGGCCGCGCTCGTAGGCGGCCGGCTCGTCGGTCAGCGCCTCGGAGAGCAGCGGCACGACGTGCTCGCGCACGTCGAACGGCTGCAGCGCCCGCCGGTAGGCGGTGACGGTGGCGAAGCGGGCGACGAGCACCCAGCGGTCCGGCTCCTCGATCGCCCGGGCCAGGTCGACGCCGTCGCACCCGGGCTGCGCCGCGAGCAGGGCCACCGCCCGGCGGGCCCGCTCGAGGAAGCCCGCGGCGTCGCCGGGGGCCGGCGCGAAGCGGCAGACCAGCAGCACCCGGGCCTCCTCCCCCACGAGTCGACAACGAGTGTCACCATCGATAGGGACAGCGTAGGGCGCGGGGGACGACGAGGACGGGAGGCCGGGCGTGACCGATCGCGGACCGGGACGGGCACGGCCGCCGTTCGCCCGGCGCCGGGGACGGATGCTGCCGGGCGAGGGACCGCTGGCGCGGGTCCCCGCGGTCGTCGTGTTCGTCGTCGTCGCCGCGGTGTTCGCCGCCGGGGTGCTCCTCGGCGGGACGGTCGGCGCGGTGCTGCTGGGGCTGCTCGCGCTGGGCGTCGCCGCCCTGCTCGCCGCCACGTGGCCGCGGCTCTCCCCCGGCGAACGCGCCGTGCGCGTGCTGTGCCTCGTGGTGCTCGTCGCGATCGCCGTGGGGCAGGTGGTCGCGTGAGCGCGCCGTCGACCGGAGCCGGACCCGACGTGGTGCCCCCCGACCTGCACGAGCACGACGCGCCCGCGCCGATCGCCGAGACACCGGGGTCCGAGGCGCTCGTCGCCGCGGGCGACCTGCTGCGCGCCCTCGCCGCGCCCGTGCGCATCGCCATCGTGCTGCAGCTGCGCAGCTCGCCGCGCTGCGTGCACGAGCTGGTCGACGCCCTCGCCGTCACCCAGCCCCTGATCAGCCAGCACCTGCGCGTGCTCAAGGCCGCCGGCGTGGTGCGCGGCGACCGGCGGGGCCGCGAGGTGGTCTATCGCCTGGTCGACGACCACCTCGCCCACATCGTCGTCGACGCCGTGACCCACGTGGAGGAGGACCCGTGACCGGTTCGCGCGCCCCGTCGGTGCCGGGGCAACGGGCGACCCGCCAGCGCGCGGCGATCGCGGACCTGCTCGACGAGCTCACGGACTTCCGGTCCGCGCAGGAGATCCACGAGGAGCTCCGCCGCCGCGGGGACGGCATCGGCCTGACCACGGTCTACCGCACCCTGCAGGCCCTCGCCGACGCCGGCGAGATCGACGTGCTGCGCACCGGCACCGGCGAGGCCTCCTACCGGCGCTGCTCCGAGCACCACCACCACCACCTCGTCTGCCGGTCCTGCGGCAAGACCGTCGAGGTGGAGGGCCCGGCCGTCGAGCACTGGGCGGAGCGCGTCGCCCTGCAGCACGGCTTCGCCGAGGTCTCGCACACCGTGGAGATCCTCGGCATCTGCGCGGCCTGCCGCACGGGCTGAACGGCGCGGTCCGGGAACGGCGAAGGCCGGGCCCCCGGAGTGGGGACCCGGCGCTCGCCGTCGTGCGGTGCTACTCCCGGTCGGCGCTCGGCCGCCCGGCCGGCTCCGTCCGGTCGCCCGGCGCGGCGGACTCGGCCTGGGCGCCGGGGCCGGTGTCCACGACCTCGGTGCCCCCGGGGTCGTCGTCGCGCGGGACGGAGCGCCCCGTGGCCGCGTCGTCGGCCTCCCCGGCGAACGGGTCCTGGACGCCCCGGACGTCGGCGTACGTCGGCCCGGTGGACTCCCCGCCCTCGGCCCGCCGCGTGCTCGAGGCCGGGAACGCCTGGACGTTCAGGTAGAAGTCCTCGCCGTGGCGCTCGGTCCCGTAGTCGACCGCCTGCTCCATGACCTCGAGGCCCTTGCTCTCGCGCAGGACGATCGGGTCGTGGTTGAGGTCGCGCATGAACGCGATGCAGAGGAACACCATGATCACCACGAACGGCGCGGCGACCAGGATGGTGAGGCTCTGCAGGCCGGACAGCGCGTCCTCGCCGCCCACGAGCAGCATGATGATCGCGACGGCGCCCATCACGGTGCCCCAGAAGATGACCACCCAGCGCGACGGCTCGTCGGTGCCCCGCTGCGAGAGCGTGCCGGTGACGATGGACGCGGCGTCCGCGCCGGAGACGAAGAAGATCGCCACCAGCACCATGACCAGCAGCCCGGTGAACGTGGCCCACGGGTACTGCGCGAGCACGGCGAACAGCTGCTGCTCGGTGCCGGCCGCGGCCGGGTTCAGGCCGGCCTGCTGCTGGCTGATCGCCGCGCCACCGAAGATCGCGAACCAGACGAGGCTCACGAGGCTGGGCACGAGGATCACGCCGCCGACGAACTGGCGGATGGTGCGACCCCGGCTGATCTTGGCCAGGAACATGCCGACGAAGGGCGTCCAGGAGATCCACCACGCCCAGTAGAAGACCGTCCACGAGCTGAGCCAGTCGAGCATCGCCGCGCCGCCCGTGGCCTCGGTGCGCCCGACCATCTCGGCCCAGTCGCCGATGTAGGCGCCGACCGCGGTGGGCAGCAGGTCGAGGATGATCACCGTCGGCCCGACGACGAACACGAACAGCGCCAGCACGCCGGCGAGCACCATGTTGATGTTCGACAGCCACTGGATGCCCTTGGCGACGCCGGACACCGCCGACAGCACGAAGGCCGCGGTCAGCACGATGATCAGCGGGACGAGCACCTCGTTGCCGGCACCGGGCCAGAACCCGGTGGCGTCGAGGCCACCGCCGATCTGCAGCGCGCCGAGACCCAGCGACGCGGCCGATCCGAAGATCGTCGCGAAGATCGCGATGATGTCGATGACCCGGCCGACGGCGCCGTTGGCCGCCCGGGTGCCGATGAGCGGGATGAACGCCGAGCTGATGAGCTGGCGGCGTCCCTTGCGGAACGTCGAGTAGGCGATGGCCAGGCCGACCACCGCGTAGATCGCCCACGGGTGCAGCGTCCAGTGGAACAGCGACGTCGCCATGGCCGTGCGCAGCGCGCCGACCTGGTCACCGGGCACCACGGAGCCGGGCGGCGGCTCGGTGAAGAAGGACAGCGGCTCGGCGACGCCGTAGAACATCAGCCCGATCCCCATGCCCGCGCTGAACATCATCGCGATCCACGAGACGGTGCGGAACTCGGGCTGCTCGTCGTCGTGGCCCAGCCGGATGCGCCCGAAGCGGCTGAACGCCAGCCACAGCGCGAACACGACGAAGCCGGTGGCGGCGAGGATGAAGCCCCACCCGCCGCCGCGGATGACGCCGCTGAGCATGGCGCTCGACGCGGCGGAGAGGCTCTCGGTACCGACGACGCCCCACACGACGAAGATCACGGCCAGCGCCGCGCCCACGCCGAAGACGACCCAGTCGGTGCCGTGCTTGCGGTCGGCCGCGCTCTCGGGCGCGGGGCCGGCGGGGCCCTCCCCCGGCGCCCCGGGCGGGGGACCCGGCGGTGATGAGAGATCTTGTGTCATCGCGAGTCGCGCCTCCGCGTCCGGCGTGCCGGCGGAAGACGCCCCTCCTCTCCGGATGGTCGGCGGTGGCGGAGTCTACGGGGCATTCCGACGGGTTCGTCCCCCTTTCGGCCGTTCGACACCCTGCAGCCCGCTTTCGGCTCAGTATTCGTCCACCACTTCGGGGGTGGCAACCGGCGACGACCCGGTCACGGTGTGTACCGGCGTCACTCGCCCGCGCCGACCCACGCTCCGACCAGGGGTGGCGCCCGCTACGCTGCCCGGCGGAACTGGGTGGGGGGACGCCGTGGACGCCGAGATGTTCGGCCCGTATCGCGTCGTCGCGTCCCTCGGCCGCGGCGGGATGGGCGAGGTCCACCGGGCCGAGGACACGCGCCGCGACCGCGTGGTCGCGCTCAAGCGGCTGCACCGCGCGCTCGGCACCAGCGAGGACTTCCGCGAGCGTTTCCGGCGCGAGTCCCAGCTCGCCGCGCGGCTGTCGTCGCCGCACGTCATCCCGATCCACGACTGGGGCGAGATCGACGACCGGCTCTTCATCGACATGCGGCTGGCCGAGGGCGTCGACCTCGCCGAGCTGCTGCGCACGCGGGGCGCCCTCGGCCCGGAACGTTCCGCGGACCTCGTCCGCCAGATCGCCTCGGCGCTGGACGACGCGCACCGGGCCGGGCTGGTCCACCGTGACGTCAAGCCCTCGAACGTGCTCGTCACCGACCAGCGGGGACACGACTTCGCCTACCTCGTCGACTTCGGGATCGTGCGCGCCCTCGACGACAGCGGGGTCTCGCTCACCGGCACCGGCTCCGCCGTGGGGACGCTCGCGTACATGGCGCCCGAGCTGTTCGAGGGCCGCCGGGCCGACGCCCGCAGCGACGTCTACGCCCTGGCGTGCGTGCTGCACGAGACCCTGACCGGCGGAGCGCCGTTCGGCCAGAGCTCGGCTCCCGCGCTCATGCACGGCCACCTCAACGTCCCGCCGCCCCGCCCCTCGGAGCACATCGCGGGCGTGCCGCGCGAGCTCGACGACGTGGTGGTCCGCGGGATGGCGAAGGACCCGGCCGAGCGCTACGCGTCGCCGGGCGAGCTCGCGGACGCGGCCCTGCGCGCGTCCCGTGCGGCGCCGGGGTCCGGCACCACCACCATCACCGGCCCACCCGGTGGAGGGTCGGGAGGCGGCGGCTTCGGCGGAGCGCCCACCTACATCCCGTGGGGCGGAGGCCCGCCCCCGGGACACCCCCCGTCGACGCCGCCGCCGTCGTCCACCCCGCCCGGGGGCCCGCAGCCCTGGACGCCGGGCCCACCACCCGCCGGATGGCCCGACCCGGCCGACACGGCCGGTCGCCCGAACCGGCGCGGGACCTGGGTCGCCGTGGCCGTGGCGCTCGTGCTCGTGGTGGCCGTGATCGTGACCCTGGTCCTCGTCAACCGCGACTCCGGGAGCGGCGGGACGGTCGCCGGAGGCGTCACCCCGGCGGCCGCGGGCGGGGTCCTGGCCGGGCAGACCTACACCGTGGGGGGCAAGAACTTCGACGAACAGCTCGTGCTCTGCAAGATGACCATCGCGGTGCTGCAGGCCCGGGGCGCCACGGCGAGCGACCGGTGCAACATCTCGGGCTCCGCCGCGGCGCGGCAGGCCCTGCTCGCGGGACAGATCGACGTGGCCTGGGAGTACACCGGCACCGGATGGATCACGAATCTGCGCAACAGCACCCCGATCCCGGACGCCGCGCGCCAGTACCAGGCGGTCCGGGACGCCGACGCCGCCAACGGGGTGAGCTGGCTCGCGCCCACGCCCTTCAACAACACCTACGGCATCGCCGCCACCTCTGACGTCCTGGCGCGGTACAACCTGCGCACACTGTCCGACCTCGCGCGGCTGAACAACGGCGGCACCCCGGTGTCGCTCTGCGTGGAGTCGGAGTTCGAGGCCCGCGACGACGGTCTACCCGGGATGGTGCGGGCCTACGGGTTCTCCCCGAGCCCGACGCCGACCGCGCTCGACACCGGCGCGATCTACCAGGCCGCCGCCAACGGCAACCCCTGCACGTTCGGCGAGATCTTCACCACCGACGGACGCCTACCGGGGCTGGACCTCGTCCCGCTCGTGGACGACCGCAACTACTTCCCCTTCTACAACGCCTCGCCCGTGGTGCGGACCTCGGTGCTCCAGCGCCAGCCCGCCCTGCGGACGGTGCTCGACGAGATCTCCCCGCGTCTGACCCAGGACGTGATGCTGGACCTCAACGGCCAGGTCTCGAGCCAGGGCCAGGACCCCGCGGTCGTGGCCACGCGCTGGCTGCGGCAGCAGGGCCTGATCAGCTGACGTCCACGAGCTCCGACCGGACCTGCGAGGCCGTCGAGACCACGAGCATGATCAACGTGCCCAGCGGGCCGACCGCCAGGGCCTCGGCCGGGAACGCGTAGCGCAGCGTCACGTCCCACCCGCGCTCGGTGGCGATCGCGCCGAGCGTCCCGAACAGCCCCTGGCCGGCGCGTTCGGCGATCGTGCGCGGGGTGTCGGGGTCGGTCAGGTCCCAGGCGACGACGCAGGTCAGGCTGAGCACGGCGAGGCCCTCGACGAGCTCGACGCCCTGCACGGCACACGGCACCCCGCCGTGGCGGAAGGACAGCGCGCCGTCGTCGTCGACGTGGACCTCGACGAACTGCTCCAGGGCCTCGCGTGCGGTGATCAACAGCGTCGCGGTGGTGGCGGCCTCGCGGCTCACGTGCTCCCGTTCCCCGTGGTCGTGGACTCGGCGCGGTCGCGCGCGCCACCGTAGCGCCGGTCGCGGCTCGCGTAGATCTCGCACGCCTCCCAGAGGTGGCGGCGGTCGAAGTCGGGGAAGAGCGTGTCGAGGAAGACCATCTCGGCGTAGGCCGACTGCCACAGCAGGAAGTTCGACGTCCGCTGCTCCCCCGAGCTGCGCAGGAACAGGTCGACGTCGGGCATGTCGGGCTCGTCGAGGTGCCGGGCGAGCGCCTTCTCGTCGATGCGCTCGGGGTCGATCTCGCCGCGGGCCGCCCGGCGGGCGAGCTCCTTCGCGGCTCCGACGATCTCCTGGCGCCCGCCGTAGTTGACGCACATGGTCAGCGTGACGACGTCGTTGTCGCGGGTGAGCTCCTCGGCGATCTCGAGCTCCTTGATGACGCTGCGCCACAGCCGCGGACGCTGCCCCGCCCAGCGCACCCGCACGCCCATCGCGTGCATCTCCTCGCGCCGGCGCCGGATGACGTCGCGGTTGAAGCCGAGCAGGAAGCGCACCTCGTCGGGGCTGCGCCGCCAGTTCTCGGTGGAGAACGCGTACGCCGAGATCCACTTGACGCCGACGTCGATGCAGCCGCGGACGACGTCGAGCAGCTGCGCCTCGCCGTGGCGGTGGCCCTCGATGCGCGGCAGCCCCCGCTGGTTGGCCCACCGGCCGTTGCCGTCCATCACCAGCGCGACGTGGTTCGGCACCAGCTCGGGCGGGATGTCGGGCGCCGTGGCCCCGCTCGGGTGCGGGGTCGGCGCCATCACCGTCGGGTCGTCGCGGCCCCGCAGCGGGCGGCCGGTGGTGCGGCCGCGGGCGGGGCGCAAGCGGGGGCTCACAGGGCGACTCCGGGGATCGGGCGGAGGGCGCCCTCGCTCGGGTCTTCCGAGCGGAGGTGCCCTTCGTTCGGATCGTCGTCGGGCTCGTCCACCTCGACCCCCGTCGCGTCGCCGAGATCGACGCGGGGCACGCCGCCGCGACGGTCGACCAGCGGCAGCGAGCGCAGGGTCCGCTCGAGGTGCCACTGCAGGTGCGCGGCGACGAGGCCCGCGGTGTCGCGGCGTGCGGCGGGGTCGGTGCCCTCGGCGACGCCCCAGTCGCCGTCGCGCAGCGCCTCGAGCAGGCGCCACGTGGGGTCCGAGGGCACGACGGCCCCGGACGGGCGGCAGCGCTCGCACACCGCGCCGCCGGCCGGCACCGAGAAGCGCCGGTGGTAGGGCTCGCCCTCGACGCCGCAGCGGGCGCACTCGGTGATCGCGGGCGCCCAGCCGGCGATGACCATGGCGCGCAGGAGGAAGGCGTCGAGCACGAGGTAGGGGTCGCGGGTGCCGCCGGCGAGCCCGCGCAGGGCGCCGACGAGCAGCAGGAACAGCTCGCGCGCCGGCTCGCCCTCCTCGGAGGTGAGGCGGTCGGCGGTCTCGAGCAGCGCGCAGCCCGCCGTGTAGCGGGGGTAGTCGCCGGTGAGCCCGCCGCCGAAGGCGTCGAGGGTCTGCACCTGGGTGACGATGTCGAGGCTGCGGCCCGTGTGCAGCTGCAGGTCGACGTGCCCGAACGGCTCGAGGCGCGCCCCGAAGCGCGAGCTGGTGCGGCGGATGCCCTTGGCCACGGCGCGGACCTTGCCGTGGCGGTGGGTCAGGAACGTGACGATGCGATCCGCCTCGCCGAGCTTCTGCAGCCGCAGCACCACGCCGGTGTCGCGGTAGAAGCCCACGTCCTCATCGTCGCACCTGCCACCGACCGCGGCAGCCGCCACGCCCCGGACCGGCTAGAAGCCGAGGCGGCGGAGCTGGCGGGGGTCGCGCTGCCAGTCCTTGGCGACCTTGACGAACAGGTCGAGGTGCACCTTCTCGCCCAGCATCGCCTCGATCTGGCGGCGGGCCTCGGTGCCGACGTGCTTGAGCCGCGAGCCCCCCTTGCCGATCACGATCGACTTCTGGCTGTCGCGCTCGACGAAGATCTCGGCGCGGATGGTGAGCACCTTGCCCGGGGTCATCTCCTCGACCACCACGGCCAGCGAGTGCGGCAGCTCGTCGCGCACGCCCTCGAGCGCCGCCTCGCGGACGAACTCCGCGATCATCGTGGTCTCGGGCTCGTCGGAGAGGTCGCCGTCGGGGTAGAGCGGCGGGCCGGGCGGCATCTGCGCGAGCAGGAGGTCGGTGAGCAGGTCGATCCGGACGTTGCCGGTCGCCGACACCGGGACGATCTCGGCGAACTCCGCCAGCTCCTGCAGGGCGAGCAGGCGCTCGGCGATCACCTCGGGCTTCACCAGGTCGGTCTTCGTGAGCACGCCGAGCACCGGGGTGCGCCCCGCGACCTCGCGCAGCTCGCCGGCGATGTAGCGGTCGCCGGGCCCGATCGTCTGGTCGGCGGGCACGCAGAAGCCGATGGCGTCGACCTCGGCCCACGTCGTGCGGACGACGTCGTTGAGCCGCTCCCCCAGCAGGGTGCGCGGGCGGTGCAGGCCGGGGGTGTCGACGAGGACGAGCTGGCCGTCCTCGCGGTGCACGATGCCCCGGATCGCGTGCCGGGTGGTCTGCGGGCGGGACGACGTGATCGCGACCTTGGAGCCGACCAGCGCGTTCGTCAGCGTCGACTTGCCGACGTTGGGGCGGCCGACGAAGCAGGCGAAGCCGGACCGGAAGGTGGTCTCAGGCGGCGTCAACGGTCTTCCCCTCGAGCCGGGCGACGATCTCCCGGCCGATCGGCAGCGCCGCGGTGGCCGCGGGCGACGGCGCGTTGAGCACGTGCAGCACCGCGGGTCCGCCCCCGTTGCCGGAGTCGCCCTCGCCGTCCTGGACGAACAGGAAGTCGTCCACCAGCGACCCGTCGGGGCGGATCGCCTGCGCGCGCACGCCGGCGCGGCGGGCCACGTCGTGGGGCGGCTGCAGGTCGTCGGCGGTCACCCCGGGCAGCATCCGCGCCACCGCCGCGGCCATCGCCCGCTTCGACAGCGACCGGTACATCTCCCCCAGCCCGTAGCGCCACTGCTTGCCCGCGAGCTTGACGAACCCGGGGTCGGCCAGCGTCCCGGCGAGCTCGCGCACCCGCAGCGTCCGCCAGTCGTAGCCCTCGCGGGCCAGCGCCAGGACGGCGTTCGGGCCGACGTGCACCGACCCGTCCACCCCGCGCGTCGCGTGCACGCCGAGGAACGGGAACGCCGGGTCGGGCACGGGGTAGACGAGCCCGCGCACCTGGTCGGCGACGGGTCCGACGAGGTCGGAGTACTCGCCGCGGAACGGGACGATCCGCACTCCGGGGTCGAAGCCCGAGGCGCGGGCGATCTCGTCGGAGCGCAGCCCCGCGCACACCACGACCTGCCCGGCCAGCAGGTCGCCGCGGTCGGTGCGCACCACGACGTCGCGCCGGCGGCGCAGCACCGAGCGCGCCGCGCGCCCGGTGTGCAGCACGGCCCCCCGCTCGACGGCCAGGTCGGCGAGGCGGCAGGTGATCGCGCCGTAGTCGCAGATCCCGGTGGACGGCACCCACAGCCCCGCCAGCGCGGCGACCGCCGGCTCGCGCTCGCGCACGCCGGCCTCGTCCAGCTCGGTGACCTCGACGCCGTTGGCGCGCCCGCGGCGCACGAGCTCGGCCATGCGCGGCAGCTCGTCGGCCTCGGTGGCGACGACGACCTTCCCGCACTCCTCGTACGGCAGGTCGTGCTCCGCGCAGAACGCCTTGGTCTCCGCGCAGCCGGCGACGGCCAGGCGCGCCTTGAGCGACCCGGGCGCGTAGTAGAGCCCGGAGTGCACGACGTTGGAGTTGCGCCCGGTCTGGTGGGTGCCCGGCGTGTGCTCGCGCTCGACGAGGGCCACCGACGTGTGCCCCGCGGCGAGCAGCTCGTGCAGCACCGCGAACCCGACGATCCCGCCGCCGACCACGACGACGTCGTGGCGCGGGCTGGGGGCCACGCTCACGCCGCCACCCGGTACACCGAGGCCGCGTCCGGACCCGTGACCAGTACCGCGGCGTCCGCGGTGACCTCGGCGACGGCGGCCAGGCCCGGGTCGTCGAACCCCGCGTCCAGGTCGTCCACCCCGACCACCGCGGCCGCCTCCAGCCCCGGCGCGCCGGCGGCGACCGCCGCGGCCACCGCGGCCTGCAGGGCGGTCAGCGACAGCGAGGACAGCGCGACCGTGCAGGCGGCGTAGGTGCGGCCGTCGGCGTCGCGCACGGCCGCGCCCTGCGCGGCCCCGGTGCGCGCCCGCGCCGAGCGCGCCAGCGTCACGATCTTCGCGTCCTCGGGGTCGAGCGCGTCGGGCGCCACGGGTGCGCCCAGCACGGTGCCGGTGTCAGTGCCGGTGCCGTCAGCCACGGCCGTCCTCTCCGTCGCGGGCCCCGGTGGGGGCCAGGTCCGCCCCGGCGTCCGCGGGGCGCTCGGCATCGTCGTCGGTCGCGGCGTCGTCGCCGTCGGCGGGGGTCCCGGCCGCGTCGGCCCCGTCCGCCCCGTCCGCCCCGTTCGTCCCGTCCGTCTCCGGGGCCTCGTCGCCGGTGGGACGCCACACGAGCAGGCTGCGGATGCGCATCCGGCCGCGGGCGTCCTCGCCGCCCTCGGCGCGCAGGCGCAGCCCGCCGATCTCGGCCTCGGCGCCGGGCAGCGGCACCCGGCCCAGCCGCTGGGCCAGCAGCCCGCCGACCGTGTCGACGTCCTCGACGTCGAACTCGGTGTCGGTGGCCCGCTCGAGGTCCTCGACGGGCAGGCGCGCGGCGACCCGCCAGGTGCTCTCGTCGAGGGTCTCGAGGGGACGGTGCTCGGCGGAGTCGTACTCGTCGGTGATCTCGCCGACGATCTCCTCGATGAGGTCCTCGATCGTCACGAGGCCCGCCGTGCCGCCGTACTCGTCGACGACGAGCGCCATGTGGTTGCGGTCGCGCTGCATGTCGCGCAGCAGGGCGTCGGCGCGCTTGGAGTCGGGCACGAAGACCGCCGGGCGCATGACCTCGCTGACCGCGCCCGCCCGGTCGGCCGGCGCGTCCTGGTCCAGCGACCGCCTGACGAGGTCCTTCAGGTACACCACGCCGACGGTGTCGTCGACGTTCTCGCCGATCACGGGGATGCGCGAATAGCCGCTGCGCAGGGCCAGCGCCAGCGCCTGGCGCACGCTCTTCTCGCGCTCGATCCACACGGTCTCGGTGCGGGGCACCATCACCTCGCGGACGATGGTGTCGCCGAGGTCGAACACCGACTGGATCATGGCCCGCTCGCCGTCGTCGACCAGGCCGCCGCGCTCGGCCATGTCGACCATCTCGCGCAGCTCGACCTCGGACGAGAACGGTCCCTCGCGGAAGCCGCGGCCCGGGGTGATCGCGTTGCCGACCAGGATCAGCAGCGTCGCCAGCGGCCCCAGCAGGCGCGCGAGCAGCCGCAGCGGCCCCGCGACGGCGAGCGCCACGCGGTAGGGGTGCTGGCGCCCGAGGGTGCGCGGGCCGACGCCGATGAGCACGTAGGACACGAGCACGACGATCAGCGCGGCCACCAGCAGCGCGATCCCGGCGGGGCCGATGAGCTGCAGGGCGACGTACGCGCCGAGCACCGACGCGGTGGCCTCGCAGGCCAGCCGCAACAGCATCAGCAGGTTGAGGTGCCGGGGCCGGTCGGCGACGACGGCGGCGAGCGCCCGCGCGCCGGTGGCGCCCTCGCGTACGAGGTTGTCGACGCGTGCCCGCGACACCGTCGACACCGCGGCGTCGGCGGCGGCGAACACCCCGGCCAGCGGGACGAGCAGGATCGCCGCGACGAGCTGCCCGACCAGCGTGGACGTCACTGCGGGCCGCTGCCCGGCTCGGGATCGCCCAGGCCGACGGTGCCGAGCAGGCGGTCGTCCTTGGCGCGCTCGCGGGCGCTGCGGGCCGCGGCGGCCTCGCGCTCGCGGGTGACGCGCTCGGCCTCGGCGCGCTGCGTGCGCCAGTCGGCCAGCAGCTCGGCCTGCAGCCCGAACATCGCGCGCTCCTCGTCGGGCTCCGCGTGGTCGTAGCCGAGCAGGTGCAGCACGCCGTGGACGGTCAGCAGGTGCAGCTCGTCGTCGAGGTCGTGGCCCGCCGCGACGGCCTGGTCGGCGGCGAACGCCGGGCACAACACGATGTCGCCGAGCAGCGCCGGCCCCGACGACGGGGCGTCCGGGCGGCGCGCGGAGTCGTACTCGTCCATCGGGAACGACATGACGTCGGTGGGCCCGGGCTCCTCGAGCCAGCGCTCGTGCAGCTCGGCCATGGGCTCGAGCTCCACCAGCATGATCGAGAGCTCCGCGAGCGGGCTGACGCCCATGCGGTCGAGGGCGTAGCGCGCCACCTCGACGATCGGGCCCTCGGCGACGTCGACGCCGGACTCGTTGGCGATCTCGATGCTCACGGTCGATCCGTCCGTCGGTGCGGGGGGTTCATCGTCCCCGGCGCTCGCGGTTGCGCGGGCCCGTCGGCGGCCCGGTGCGCGGTGCGCTCGAGACGGCCTGGGGCCGCCGCTCCTGCTGCGCCGCGTCGTAGCGTCCGTACGCGTCGACGATGTCCGCGACGAGCCGGTGACGCACGACGTCGTGGGACGTCAGCTCGGAGAACACCACGTCGTCGACCCCGTCGAGGATGTCGCGGACCACCCGCAGGCCCGACGAGGAGCCCCCGGGCAGGTCGACCTGCGTGACGTCGCCCGTGACGACCATCTTCGAGTTGAAGCCCAGCCGCGTCAGGAACATCTTCATCTGCTCGGGCGTGGTGTTCTGGGCCTCGTCGAGGATGATGAAGGCGTCGTTCAGCGTGTTGTGCGTGACGATGAAGTCGTCGGTGACGTAGAGCGAGTCCTCCGCCGCGACCGAGATGCACACGCACTCGGCCTCGCCGGCGGGCAGGATGCTGTCGATGTAGCGACGCGGACGCCCGCCACCCGCCTCGTCGTACGCCTCCCGCTTCCGCGTGAGACGGAACGGCGCGATCTCGGCCGGTAGCCGGATGTCGAGGACGTGCGCGTCCGAGCGGTAGAAGACCGGGCGACCGCCCGCCCTTCCCGGCGTCCGCCCGGCCGCGTGCCGCGTCCGCACGGACACGACCCCGCCGAGGGACCGGACCAGGTGGACGACGTCGTCCCGGAGGCGAGGCGAGCACGTCGTGTACTGGACCCGGCACGTGCGGCCACCCTGACGCACCGGCCCGCCGTCCGTGTCGAGCAGCCCCTGCAGCAGGGCCAGCCGGACGTCCACGCTGTTGCGCAGGTAGGACTCCGGCACGAACTTCGTCGACGAGTCGGTGCCCGCCAGGCCCAGCTCCCGCAGGACCGCGGTCACGGGGTTGGCGGTGACGACGCCACCGCGGCCTCCACCGCCGACGCGTCGGAGCACGTAGTCCAGGCCGGACTTGTGGGTCACCTCGGCGTCGGGCAGGGCCGCGTCCAGCGCCGCGGCCAGCTCGGCGTCCTTGGTGCAGAAACTCGGCGTGGTCTGGTCCGTGATGCACCCGTCGCCCAGGAGCAGGCCCAGCGCGTAGGGGTCCATCGGGACCGGCCGCTCCGGGATCGACACGGGCGACACGATCGGCAGCTCGTAGCGGTGGGCGTGGGACCAGCGCAGGTTGTCGATCATCTGCTGCGTCTCGAGCACGCGCCCCGCCTTGCCGTGGCGGCGGTCGTCCGGCGTGGTCACGAACCACAGGTGCTCGCCGCAGGCGCGCGTCGAGGCACCATCCTGGGTCCACACCCGGTAGACCTGCTTCCGGCCCTGGGGGTGCACACCGAGGACCGGTGTCGGCGTGCCGTCCTTCCCGGTCACCAGGTCGCCGACGCGGAGCTCGCCGATCGGACGGAAGCCGTCGGGAGTCAGGACCGGGGTGTCGACCGGCTGCGCCCTCCCCCGCATGTACGCCAGGGGCGCGATCTCGATGGTGCCGGCCGCCATGAGCTTGGGCACGGTCTCGGTGTCCAGCATGTCGTGCAGCGCGTCGTACAGCGGCCGCAGGTACGGGTCGATCTTCTCCGAGAGCGTGCCGGGCAGGAAGCCCAGGCGCTCGCCGGCCTCGACCGCGGGCCGGGTCAGGATGATGCGGTTGACCTGCTTGGCCTGCAGCGCCTGCACGGCCTTCGCCATGGCCAGGTAGGTCTTGCCGGTGCCCGCCGGGCCGATGCCGAAGACGATCGTGTTGACGTCGATGGCGTCGACGTAGCGCTTCTGGTTCAGCGTCTTGGGCCGCACGGTGCGCCCGCGGCGCGACACGATGTCGAGGCTGAGCACCTCGGCGGGCGACACGGGCCCGTCCGGCCCCTCGTCCGCGTCCTCGCGCAGCATCCGCACCGACCGCCGCACCGCGTCGGGGTCGATCTGCTGGCCGCGGCTCGCGAGCACGACGAGCTCGGCGAAGACGCGCTCCGCGAACGCGACGTCGGCGGGCTCGCCCGTCAGGGTCACTTCGTTGCCGCGGACGTGGACGTCGGCGTCGAGCAGGCCCTCGGCCTCGCGCAGGTTCTCGTCGCGCTTGCCCAGGAGCGCCAGCAGCGCCGCCTCGGGCACCACGATCCGGGAGGTTCCGTCACCGGTCACGTGTCGAACAGTCCTGCTTCCTCGCCGTTGCTCGGGCGTATTCATCGTAGCCCCCCGTCGGGGGGCACCGCGGTGCCGCTCACAGCAGACCCACGACCTCCTCGCGCACGGTGGCCCAGGCGGGGTGCCCGGGGTCGATCACCCCGAAGTGGTCGACGCCGGGCAGCACGCGCAGGCGCGCCTCGCCCCGCGCCGCCGTCGTCGCCGCGACGTAGCGCTGCGACTGGTCCAGGGGGACCACGGTGTCGGCGTCCCCGTGGACGCACACGACCGGCCCGGTGGCGGGCACGAGCGCGGCCGGCGAGCCGAGCGCGTAGCGGCCGGCCACCGTGACCGGGGTGCCGCCGAGCAGGTCGATCACGGCGCCCCCGCCCAGGCCCTGCTCGGCCGCGGCCACGAGGTCGAGCACCCCGGCCTGGGCCACCGTGCCCACCGGGCGCACCCGCGGCTCCGGGGCCACCGACCCGTCGGGCAGCCGGTCGCGGCTCGCGGCCCAGGCGGCGAGGTGCCCGCCCGCCGAGTGGCCGAGCAGCACGACGCGGTCGAGGTCGAGGCGCCCGCCGGCGGCCTTCTGGCCCTCGCCGTCGAGCAGGTCGACCGCGGCCGCGACGTCGGCGAACGTCGCCGGCCAGCCCCCGCCGGCGCCGACCCGGCGGTACTCGACGTTCCAGGCGGCGACGCCCTGGTTGGTCAGGTCGACGGCCAGCGGGGTGCCCAGCTCGAGGCCGTAGCTCGCGCGCCAGTAGCCGCCGTGCACGACGACGACCACGGGGACCGGGCCGCCCGCGGGCGGCAGGTGGAGCACGCCGTACTGGGCGGGGTCGCCGCCGTAGGTCAGCGGGCGCGGGTCCGGAGTCCCGGGCTGGGGCGCGGGCACCTCGACCTCGCCCGTCGGGGTGGCGACGCGCCCGCAGGCGGCCAGGCCGGCCAGCCCACCGAGCCCCGCGAGCACCCTGCGCCGCGTCACGCTCACCCCCACCGTGCCGTCCGCGCGCCCAGGGCCCCGAGCGCCACCGCGGCCGCCGTCGACGTCCGCACCACGCCCGGGCCCATCCGCACCTCGCGCGCGCCGGCGCCGGCGAGCACCGCGCGCTCGTCGTCGGTGACGCCGCCCTCGGGGCCCACGACCAGCACGAGCTCGCCGCGGTCGGGCAGCGGGACCGTGGCCAGCGAGTGGTCGGCGGTGGCCTCCAGCAGCAGCACGTCCGCCCCGCGGCCGGCGAGGTCGCGGGTCGACGCCGGCGGCGTCACCTCGGGCGACCACGCCCGCCGGGCCTGTTTGGCGGCCTCGCGGGCCGTGGTGCGCCAGCGGGCCAGGGCCTTGTCGCCGCGCGGGCCGTCCTCCCAGCGCGCGACGCAGCGCTCGGCGCGCCAGGGCACCACCGCGTCCACGCCGGCCTCGGTGGCCAGCTCGACCGCGAGCTCGCCGCGGTCGCCCTTGGCCAGCGCCTGGGCCAGGACGACGCGCAGCACCGGCGCCGGGTCGTGCCGGCGCTCGAGCACCGTCGTGCCCACCCGGCCCTTGGCCACCTCGGTGACCTCGGCGCGCGCCCGCGTGCCGGCGCCGTCGCCGAGCAGCACGACCTCGCCCGGGCGGACCCGGCGCACGTCGGCGGCGTGGCGGCCCTCAGGCCCGTCGAGCACGACCGCACCGGCCTCGGGCACCGCGTCCACCCAGAACAGGGCCGGGCGGGTCCAGGCGCCGTCGGTGCCAGCGTCGGTGCCAGCGTCGGTGCCAGCGTGGGGGCCACGCTGGCGTTCATCGCCAGGAAAGCCCCCCGCTCGTTCCGTCACCGTGCGCGGCCGCCCGAGCGCCGCCGGCCGAACAACCCGTTGCGGTGCGCCGCGAGCTCCGGGCGCTCCTCGCCGCGCAGCTCGGCGAGCTCGCGCAGCAGCTCGGTCTGGCGGGCGTCGAGGCGGTCGGGCACCTGCACGTCGAGGTGCACCAGCAGGTCGCCGCGCCCGTCGGTGCGCCCCGTCGACCGCAGCCGCGGCATGCCCCGCCCGCGCAGGGTCAGCGTGGTGTTGGGCTGGGTGCCCGGCTCGATCGTGAGCTCCTCGTCGCCCTCGAGGGTGCGCTGCGGCAGCGTCGTACCCAGGGCCGCCGCGGTCACCGGGAGGCTGACGTGGCAGTGCAGGTCGACGCCGTCGCGGGTGAAGTAGTCGTGGCGCTCCTCGGAGACCTCGATGTAGAGGTCGCCGGCCGGGCCGCCGCCGGGGCCGACCTCGCCCTGGCTGGCCATCCGGATGCGCATGCCGTCGCCCACGCCCGCGGGCACCTGCACGGTGACGGTGCGCCGCGAGCGGACCCGCCCGTCGCCGCCGCACTGGGCGCACGGGCTGGGGATGATCTCGCCGGTGCCGCGGCACACGGGGCACGCGCGGGCGGTGACGACCTGGCCGATGAACGAGCGCTGCACGTTCTGGATCTCGCCGCGGCCGTCGCAGGTGTCGCAGGTCTCGGTGCGGGTGCCCGGCTCGGCGCCGCCGCCGTGACACTTCTCGCACAGCACGGCGGTGTCGACCGTGAGGTCGCGGGCGACGCCGGTGGCGCACTCCTCGAGCGTGAGGTCGATGCGGATCAGCGCGTCCTCGCCGGGCTGGACCCGGCTGCGCGGCCCCCGCCCGCCGGTGGCCCCCGCGGCGCCGAAGAACGCGTCCATGATGTCGCCGAGGCCGCCGAACCCGGCCGCCGAGAAGCCCCCGGCGCCGCCACCACCGCCCCGCGGGGAGGTGTCGAGCGGGTCGCCGCCGAGGTCGACGATCCGCCGCTTCTGCGGATCGGTCAGCACCTCGTAGGCGTTCTTGACGTCCTGGAAGCGCGCCGCGGTCTCGGCGTCCGGGTTGACGTCGGGGTGCAGCTCCCGGGCGAGACGGCGGTAGGCCCGCTTGATCTCGCCCTCGTCCGCTTCCCGGGACACGCCCAGGATTCCGTAGTAGTCCTTCGCCACGCTGGTCCTCGTCCGTCCTGTCGCTCGTGCCGTCACCCGCGTGCGGGCGCTCAGCGTCCCCCGACGATCTCACCGACGTAGCGCGCGACCGCACGCACCGCCGCGATCGCGCTGGGGTAGTCCATGCGGGTCGGCCCCACCACGCCCATCCCGCCCAGGGCCGTACTCCCCTGCCCAGTAGAAGATAGAGACCCGTACCCGATCGACACCGTGGAGGCGCTCCACAGGTCCTCGGACTCGTTCTCCTCGCCGATGCGCACAGTGACCGTCCCCGCGTCGCTCGCCGAGGTGAGCAGGCGCAGCACCACCACCTGCTCCTCCAGCGCCTCCAGCATGCCCCGCAGCGCCGTCGCGTCGGTGCCCGCCCGGGTGAGGTTGGCGGTGCCGCCGAGCACGAGCCGCTCCTCCGGGCGCTCGAGCAGCGCCTCGACCAGCACCGCGGCCACGTTGACCAGCGGCGACTTGAGGCCGTCGGGGGCATCGTCGGGCAGCTCGGACATGCGCACCGACGCCGTCGCCAGCGGCTGCCCGACCAGCGCGCTGTTCAGCAGCGTGCGCAGCCGGGAGACGTCCTCCTCGTCGAGCACGTCGCCCAGGTCGACCACGCGCTGGTCGACCCGCCCGGTGTCGGTGATCAGCACGAGCATCAGCCGGGCCGGGGTCAGCCGCACGACCTCGAGGTGGCGCACCGTCGAGCGGGTCAGCGTCGGGTACTGCACGACGGCCACCTGGCGGGTCAGCTGCGCGAGCAGCCGCACGCTGCGCTTGAGCACGTCGTCGAGGTCGACCGCGCCCTCGAGGAACTGGGTGATCGCCTTCCGCTCGGCCACCGAGAGCGGCTTGACCTGGTGCAACCGGTCGACGAAGAGCCGGTAGCCCTTGTCGGTGGGGATGCGCCCGGCGCTGGTGTGCGGCTGGGCGATGTAGCCGTCCTCCTCCAGCGCGGCCATGTCGTTGCGCACCGTGGCGCTGGAGACGCCGAGGTTGTGGCGCTCGACGAGGGCCTTGGAGCCGACCGGCTCGTTGGTGCTGACGAAGTCGGCGACGATCGCGCGCAGGACGGCGACGCGGCGCTCCTCGGCGTTCACCGCGTCCACCTCCCCGTCAGCCGTCACGTCCCTCGGTCCGACCTTCCATGGTAGGCGAGCGGGGCGTGGGCGTCCGGGCATCGGCGGGAGCTCAGCGCAGCGCGGGCTCCGCCGGCACCGCGGCCAGGATCCCCTCGACGCTGCGGACCACGACGCGCGCGACGTCCGTGCGGGCCCGGTCGGCGCGGGGGTCCTCGGTGGCCCGGCGCCAGCGGGTGAGCGCGTCGAGGGCGAGGCCGCGCACGTCGGCGGGCGCCGCGTCGGGCGGGGCACCGAGGCGGGCGACCGGCGCCGGGCCGTCGCCCCCGAGCAGCCGGCGGGCCTCGTCGAGCTCGCCGCGGTCGTCGGCCGGGGCCCGGGTGTGCAGGGCGACCAGGGCGTCCTGCTCGACGAACTCGTGGGCGCCGGTGAGCACGCGCTCGACCGCGCCCGCGAGCTCCGAGGCCGCGGCCTCGCCGCCGGTGCGCGGGTCCGGGACGGCCCGCAGGACGCGCTCGAGCGCGCCGAGGGCGGCGCGGGCGCGGAACACGTCGCCGTGCGCGACGAGCTGGGTGCCGACGACGGCGCGCAGCTCCTCGAGCCCGCTGCGCCGGACGAGCTCGTCGGCCAGCGACGCGGAGTCCCCCGCCCCGCGGCGCACCAGCGTCGTCGCCAGCCGCAGGCCGTGGAGCCCGAAGCGGTCGAGCAGGGCGCGGCGTGCCCGGCGGTCGATCTCGGGCACCCCGGCGGGCAGCCGCCCGTCGAGGAAGCGGTCCACCGAGAGCAGGAGGTCCTCGACGTCGGCGCGCGCGCCCGCGGCGAGGTCGCGCACGGCGGCGAACTCCGCCGCCCGCAGCGTCCGGGCGGTCTCGGCGAGCAGCCCCGCGACGGGCACGACCGTGCGGCACCAGCGCCGCAGCCCAGGGTCGGCGCGGTAGCGGCGCGCGACCTGCCGGGCGGTGACCAGCGCGTCCAGGCGCCCGCCGCCGATCTCGTCGGCCCGCGAGAGCACCGCGATCGTGCCCGCCGGACCGATCCCCCGGGCCGCGCGCTCCCCCACCGTCTCGGCGAAGGCGACGTCGGCGCCGTGCAGGTGGCGCACCAGGTGCAGGACGACGTCGGCGCCGTCGCCCGGGGCGGCGCCGAGGACCGCGGCGAGGTCGGCGCCCTCGGCCGGCGCCGTCGGGTCGGCGGCGCCGAGGAACGCGCGCGCCCGCCCCGCGACGCCGGGGCGGGCGGAGTCGACGCCCGGGGTGTCGATCAGCGAGACCGCGCGCAGGCTCGCCGAGGGCCAGTCCACGCGCAGGGAGCGGACCCGCTCGGTGGGCGTGGCGAGGTCGATGACCAGGGCGCCGCGGCGGTGCACGACGGGCAGCTCGGCGGGCGGGGTGCCGTCGCGGTGCTCGACGACGATGCGCGCGCTCGGCGCGTCGCGGTAGGTGGTGACGACGCGGGTGCACTCCGCGGTGCCCGTGGGCGCGATCTGCTCGCCGACCAGCGCGTTGAGCAGCGTCGACTTGCCCGCCTTGAGGGTGCCCGCCAGTGCCACGCGCAGCGGGCCGTCGAGCCGCTCGCGGTGTGCCGTCAGGACCGCCGCCGCGGCGGGGTCGCCGGCGTAGGCGACCAGGGCGCGGTCGAGCACGGCGCGCGTGCTGGCGACGAGCCCGCTCACGCCGCGGCCCCGCACCGCGCGAGGAGGTCGTCGAGCCGGGCGAGCTCCGCGCGGACCTCCGTGGTGCGCCGGCGCCGGACGTCGGCGTCGAGCTTGCGCGCGGCGGTGGCCGCGGCGACCATGGCCGCGACGCCCACGCTCGCCTCCTCGGCACGCGCGGCGAAGTGGTCGCGCAGCGTGCGCTGGACCTCGCGCAGCATGTCCTTGGTGTGCTTGCCGAGGACGAACTGCACCTCCTCGGTGTGCTGGCGCACCACACGGCGGGCGTCGAGCCGGCGGCGGCGCAGCGCGCGGCGGCGCTCGTCGCGCACCGTGCGCCCGCCGAGCAGCACCCCGGCGCCGATCGAGAACGGGTTGATCAGCGCCATCCCCGACAGCGTGGTGATCAGGCCGACCATGAGCACGCCGCCGTAGGAGCCCTTGAGCCCCGAGAGCACGCCCTGGGTGAGGTTCATGCGCTCGAGGTCGGGCGGCACGAGCTCGGGCAGGGCCGACAGCTCGGCGACGAAGCGCCCCTCGGGGACGGGGGCGCGGTCCGGGGTGTCGGCGTCCGGGTCGGTCTCCGGGTCGGCGAAGTGCGCCGCGACCTTCTCCGCCAGCCACCACGTCCGCTCGCCCGCCCACAGGTAGGTGGTGGCCACGGCCCGGCCGAGCTCGTCGGCGAGCCACGGGTCGAACTGGTCCCACACCCGCGCCGGGTCGACCACCTCGAGGGTCTCCTCGGCGGTGCGCAGGACCTGGCGGATGCGGTCGCGCAGGTCCCACTCGACGTCGGTGGTGAGGTCGGTGATCCCGTCGGCGAGGGTCTGCTGCCAGCGCGCCGAGCGCTCCTTGACCGCGGCCGCGCGGGCGGTCGCCGCGGCCAGCTCGGTCTCGAGCTCCCGGGCGCGCTCGGGGCCCTCGAGCGCCGCGAGCTCGGTGGCGGGCGCCTCCCGCAGGGTCGCGAGGACGCCGGCGACGTGCTCGTGCACCGCGCGGGCGGTGCGCGTGCCGGCGGGCGCGACGACCCGGCGGCGCAGCAGCTCGCGCAGCGCGGGGACCCCGGACTCGGCCTCGAGCTCGTCGCCGAGGTCCGTGCCCCGCCTCGTGGTGGCGTGACGGTGGAGCTCGGCGGACACCGTGACGACCTCGACCGCCAGGCCGTGGTCGGCGAGCAGGGCGAGGTCGATGTCGCGCACCTCGCGCCACGCGACGTAGAGGTCGATCTTCGTGAGGGCGACGACGACGGTGACCACGTGGTCGCGGGCCGCCCGCAGCAGCTCGATCTCGCCCAGCGAGAGCTCCCGCGACGCGTCGCTGACCAGCACCACCGCGTCCGCGGCGGGCAGCCCGGTCAGCACGGCCGCCGCCGGCGCACCGCCCGTCCCGCCGGCGCTCGGGGTGTCGATCAGCGTGAGGCCCTCGGCGAGCAGGGGCACCGGGCGCCCGACCTCGGCCTGCAGCCACGGTCCGTCGGGCCCGGGGTCTCGGCCGGTGACGGCGTCGGCGAGCCGGGCCGCGGTGACCGTCTCCCGCCCCGCCGGCCCCACCAGCACGGCGGACGGCTCGTCAGCGTGCACGACGACGGTGGGCAGCGCCGTCGGCACGTCGGGGTGCACGGGGCAGGCGTCGTCGTCGAGGAGGGCGTCGACCAGGCTGCTCTTGCCCTGCTCGTCGTCGCCCACCACTAGCACCCGGGCCCCGGGGTCGAGCAGGCGCCCGCCGTCGCGCACCAGCGACGACGCGACGTCGGCCCGCCCCAGGTCCCGCGCCGCGCGCACCGCGTCGTCGAGCAGCGCGCCGGCGGCCCGACGCAGGTGCGCCGGGCCCGGTGCGGTCGTCGTGGTCATCGGCTCCCCCGTCGTCGACGGGCGGTGCACGGTGGTCCCGTGCACCGCCCGTCACCGAACAGCGTGCAGATACTACTCAGGGTCACCCGACACGGTCAGGGGACGAGGTCGAGCTCCACGTCGTCGATGTCGACGTCCACGTCGATGAGGTCGTCGCCGACGATGTCGCCGATCTCGTCGTTGTCCTCGGTCACGTCGTTGTCTTCCGTGACGTCGTTGTCTTCCGTGACGTCGTTGTCCTCGGTCACGTCGTTGTCCTCGGTGACGTCGTTGTCCTCGGTGACGTCGTTGTCCTCGGCCACGTCGTTGTCCTGGCTGTTGTCGACGTCGTTGTCCTCCGTGACGTCGTTGTCCTCCGTGACGTCGTTGTCCTCGGTGACGTCGTTGTCCTCGGTCACGTCGTTGTCCTCGGTGACGTTGCCGGAGTCCGAGATCGTGACGTCGTTGTCCTCGGTGCTGTTGCCCGAGTCGGAGATGGTCACGTCGTCGTCGCTGGTCAGGTCGCCGGCGCCCTGCTCGAGGAGCACGTCGCCGTCGTCCGTGGCGACGGCCGTGCCGCCGGTGGCGTCGCCGCCCACCGACACCGCGCCGCCCGCCCCGGCGAGGAGCCCGCCGCCGACCGCGGTGCCGTCGCCGAGCACGGCCGTGCCGTCGTCGACGACCTGGTTGCCGTCGCCGACGATCGCGCCCGCCCCGGTCGTCACGGTGCCCTCGATGTCGTCGCCGGCGGCGACCGCTCCGGCGCCCGAGGCGACGGTCGGGCTGAGGTCGAAGTCCTGGATGACGTCGCCCTCGGCCCAGATGTTCTGGTCGATGACCTGGTTGACGATCGTGTCGTGGCTGTCGAAGTGGTAGGTCGTCGTGGCCACCGACAGGTGGGCGATCACGCGGTCGATCTCGGTGACGCCGGGAGCCGGCGTCCCGCCACCCGGACCGCCGCCGTGTCCGCCGCCGCCGTGCCCACCGCCGTGACCGCCGTGACCGCCGTGACCGCCGTGACCGCCGTGACCGCCGCCGGGCCCCCAGCCCCAGGCCGCGGGGCCGTCGTCCGGCCCGTCCCAGCCGCCGGGGCCGTCCCACCCGCCGGGGCCGTCGGCGCGGTCGACGATCCCGTCGCGGACGTCCTCGTCGTAGCGGGCGGCGACGGCGGCCGGCGCGTGGTCCATCACCAGCGGCACGGCGTCGCGGACGTCGGCCAGCGTGAGGTCGTCGAGCCCGGCGTTCTGCAGCGCGCAGCTGGGGTCGGCGAGGAACTCCGCCCGCGCCACCGGGTCGCGGAAGAGGTCGAGGAGGAACTGCAGGAGCGTCTTCGCTTCGGTCGCGGGCATCGGGCACCTCCGTCGTGGTCCGGACCGGTCGTCCGGTGCCGAGAACACTGCGCAATCGGCGGCGCCACGGGAGCGGGGATCGGCCCCCCTCCCGGGGACGGGGGTCGGGGGATGCCCCCGGTGCGGCCGATGGGGGCGGCGGGGGTCCACACGGGCGACGAGACGTCCACCCCCCGTGTAGGGGATGTGGACTAGTTGTTAGGCCGAATGCCGCATTACTGTCGCTACCGAGCACGTTCGGTACATCGGTACTGAGCGGTCAGTGACTGGGGGGTCCGGGCGATGGCGTACTGCCTCGGCATCGATCTCGGGACGACGTCCACGGCGGCCGCCGTCCTGCGCGACGGCGGGGCGCACCCGGAGACGGTGGCGCTCGGCGGCCGGCTCGCGGTGATCCCGTCGGTGGCCTACCGCGGCCCCGACGGCACCGTGCTCGTCGGCGAGAGCGCCGAGCGCCGCGCGGGCGACGAGCCCGACCGCGTCGTGCGCGAGGTCAAGCGCCGCCTCGGTGACGACGTGCCGCCCGTGGTGGGCGGCGAGCCGTGGCCCGCGGAGGAGGTCGCCGCCGCGATCGTGGCCTGGGTCCTCGCCCGGGTCGCCGAGCGCGAGGGCGGACCGGCCCGGCGGGTGGTGGTCACGCGGCCCGCGAACTGGGGCGACCACCGCTGCTCCCGGCTGCGCGACGCCCTCGCCGCAGCCGGGCTCGCCGAGGTCGAGCTGCTCGCCGAGCCGCACGCCGCCGTGCTCGGCCACGCGTCCCTGCGCCGGCCCGTCGCCGTGGGCGGGCGCGCACCGGACGAGGCCGTGACCACCGCCGTCTACGACCTCGGCGGCGGCACCTTCGACGCCGCCGTCGCCCGCCGCGACCCCGACGGCACCGTGACGCTGCTCGGCACCCCGCGCGGGCTCGACCGCCTCGGCGGCGTCGACTTCGACGAGGCGGTCCTCGCCCACGTGCGGGCCGAGGTGGCCGACGACCTCGCGGCGCTCGACCCCGACGACCCCGAGACCTGGCACTCCCTGCACCGCCTGCGCCGCGAGTGCGTCGAGGCCAAGGAGGCGCTGTCGTCCGACACCGAGGTCACGGTGCCCGTCGTGCTCCCCGCGGGGCGACGCTCCGTGCGCCTGGGCCGCGCGGACTTCGAGGCCGCCATCCGGGGCGCGGTCGCCGTGACCGTCGAGGAATTCCTCGCGACCCTCGCCGACGCCGGCGTCGCCCCCGACGCGCTCGACCACGTCCTGCTCGCGGGCGGCTCGTCGACGATCCCGCTGGTCGCGCGCATGCTCACCGAGGCCCTCGGCCGGCCCGTCTCCGCCGACGCCGACCCGCTCACGGTCGTCGCGCTCGGGGCCGCGGTGGCCGCGGCGGGCGACGCCGACGAGCCCCCCGCGCCGGCGCGGGGCCCGCAGCGGCCCCCGACCACCGTCGTCGGTCTGTTCGACGAGTGCCCCGACGACGAGGACGCGCCGGACGAGGGCGATTCCCCCGCCCCGCCGCGGCGCGGGCGACGCCGGGTGCTGGCGGCGTCGGTGGTGCTCGCGGCCGTCGTCGCCGTCGCGGTGTCCGTGCCGCTGCCGCTGGACGAGGCCCTCACCGACTCGGTCCGCGGCGCCCTGCGCGACGTCGTCGGCACCCCGGGGGCCGCCCTGTCGGTCCCGGGCCAGGCCCCGGCGCCGGCCCCGACCACGCCCCCGACGGTGATCGCCCGCCCGCTCAGCGCGGCGGTGCCCCTCGATCCGGCCACGTCCACCGCGGCGGTCGTGCCGGTCACGGACGTGGCCGCTGCACCCGCGGCCGTCGTGCCCGCGGCTGCCGCGTCGACGGCACCCGCGGCCGCCCCCGCGGGGGCGCCCGAGGCGGCCCCGTCCCGGCCCACGGTCGCCGCCACCCCGGCGTCGGCGGCCGCGCCCGCGAGCACGTCCGCCACCCCGGACCCGGCCCCGACCTCGGAGGCACCGGCCGCGGACCCGACGCCGGAGGCGGCCGACGAGCCGACGCCGCAGTCGGCCGAGGAGACCGCCGAGCCGCCCGCCGAGGAGACGCCGACCGAGGAGTCGCCGTCCGGGGAGACGCCGAACGGGGAGGCCGAGGCCGACCCGGCCCCGACGGCCGACCCCGCGCCCGAGGGGGCCGCCACGTGACCGCCGCCCCCGACCTGCTGGCGCCCGCCGCGGGGGACGCGGCCGACGAGGCCGAGCACGCCGCCCGCGCCGGCGACCTCGACACCGCGCTGCGCACCGCCGACGCCGCCCTGCGCGAGCGCTCCGACCCCGACCTGAGGGCCCGGGCCGCGGAGGTGCTCGCCGCCGTCCTCCCCCACCGCGGCCTGCTCGCCCGCAGCGCCGAGCTCCACCGCTGGCTCGCGCGCCACCGTCACGGCCCCGCGGTCGACGGGGTCGTGGCGCTGGTCGGGACCGGCGCCCCCGACGAGGCCGCCGCCTCGCTCGCGGCCCCCGACGACGACGCGCCGGGCCTCGCCGACGCCGCCGACGTCCTGACGGCCCGCGGGGTGCTCGCCTCGGTCGCCGGCGACTCGGCGACCGCGTTGTCGCTGCTCAGCACGGCCTCGGCGGCCCTCGCGGTGTGCGACCGCCCGGCCGTGCGCGGCGACACCCCGGCCGGGCTCGGCGCCCTGGTGGCCCTGCACCGCGGCGAGCCCGAGCTCGCGGGGCCGCTGCTGGACCGGGCGCTCACGCTCGACCTCGGCGGGCCCGCGCACCGGCGCCGCCACCTGCTGCTGCGCGCCTGGTGCGCCCTCGCGGCCGGCGACGGCGCCACCGCCCGGGCCCTGCGGGCGAGCGCCGGCGAGGCGGGCCCGGACACGGTCGAGCCCCGCGACGAGCTGGTGGCGGTCGCCCTCGACGTCGCCCTCGCCCGGCGCGCGGGCGACGTGCGCGGGCTGCTCGACCTGTGGGCGCGGGCGCGCGAGGCGCTGGTCAACCACCCCGTCGACCTCTACGTCCTGCTGTTCGTCGGGGAGCTCGCGCTCGCCGCGGCGCGCCTCGGCGAGCAGGGCTGGGTGGCGCCCCACCTCGCTGACGGCGACGCCCTGCTGACCGCGCTCGGCGAGCCGGCGCTGTGGAGCACGCCGTGGCGCTGGTACGGGCTGCAGTACGCGATCGCCACCGAGCAGCCGGCGCTCGCCGAGCCCCACGCCACCGCCCTGGCCGCGGCCGCGCGCGTCAGCCACCAGGCCGTCGCGCCCGCCCGGGCCGCCGCCGCGTGGCTGCGGGTGCTGGCCGGCGACGTCGACCCCGACGAGGTGACGGCCGCGGCGACGGGCCTGCGCGCGGCCGGGCTGGGCTGGGACGGCTCGCGCCTGGCCGGCGAGGCCGCGCTGCGCACCACCGACCGACGCGCCGCGTCGGCGCTTCTCGCCTGCGCCCGCGACCTCGTCCCGGGCGCCACGCCCGCCGACCCCGAGGCCGACGTGCCCGTGCCGCGCGCGGCCCGGGTGGTGCTCACCGACCGGGAGCGCGAGGTGGCCGCGCTCGTCGTCGAGGGCCTGACCTACCGGGAGATCGGCGCGCGGCTGTTCCTCTCGGCCAAGACCGTCGAGCACCACGTCGCGCGCCTGCGCCACCGGCTGGGGTCGGCGAGCCGCAGCGAGCTCTTCTCCGACCTGCGCAGCGCCCTGGGCCGTTGAGGGTCAGATCGCGAGGCGGCGCACGGTCTCGGGGTGGATGACGACCCGGACGTAGTCGTCGGCCAGCAGGGCCTCGCGGTCGGCGGCCCGGACCGGGTCGTCGAGGTCCCAGTAGCGCGTGGCGAGGCGGTCGGCGAGGTCGTGTGCGCCGTCGGTCTCGATCGTCGCGGTACCCGTGACGGCCAGCCAGCGCTCCCGCTCGGTGGCCGGGGCGGCGACGACGATCGAGGCCCGCGGGTCGCGGCGCAGGCGCCGCACCTTGACCGTGTCCGGCCCGGTGAAGAGCTGGATCGTCCCGTCGGCGGTGGCCTCGAACCACACCGGGCGCGGCAGGGGTGGCTGCGTTCCCGCGGCCACGGACAGGAACCCGTGCAGCGGGCGGGCCAGGAAGGCGAGGTCCTCGGCGGTCAGCCGGTCGGTGGGCGCGCTCATCGCCCCCACGCCCCGGCGGCCGCCGCGCGCACGACGTAGTCCTCGAAGGTGCGGGGCGGGCGTCCCAGCACGGTGGCGATCCCGTCGGTGGTGGCGGCGATCAGCCCGCGGTCCATGAGCGCGAACATCTCCGTGACGTGGTGGGCGTCCTCCTCGCCGACGCCCTGCTCGACGAGCGCCCCGGTGTACTCGGCGGGTGTGATCTGCCGGTAGGCCATCGGCCGCCCCGACGCGCGGGAGATCAGCGCGACGGCCTCGGGGAACGGGATCGAGCGTGGTCCGGTCAGCTCGTGGACCCGCCCGGCGTGCCGGCCGGGGTCCGCGAGCACCGCGACCACGGCGTCGGCGAGGTCCTCGAGGTCGACGAACGGCTCGCCGACCGCACCGGCCGGGAGCGTCAGCTCGCCCGCGAGCAGGGGCCCGTGCCAGAGCTCCTCGTCGAAGTTCTGGGCGAAGTTGGACGCGCGCAGCACGGTCCAGTCCAGGGTCGAGCCGCGTACGGCGTCCTCGGCCGAGCGCATGTCGCGTCCGAACGGGGAGTCGCCCCAGGTGTCGGCGCCGTGCCCGGAGAGCAGGACCAGCTGCTTCACCCCGGCGGCCTCGGCGCGCGCCACGAACCCGTGCACGGGGCCGGGCACCGACGGCGGCACCACGTACACGGCGGTGACGCCCTCGAGCGCGGCGTCCCAGCCGGCGGGGTCGGACCAGTCGAAGCGGGTCGCGCTGGAGCGCGAGGCGGCGCGGACGTCGGTGCCCCGCAGCCGCAGCCGCGCGGCCACGCGGCGGCCGGTCTTGCCGGTGGCGCCGAGGACGAGGGTGGGGTGCTCGGTCATGTCGTCGATGGAACGCCGCGGAGCCGGACGCTGCCATGGGCAAGACGCGCCTCTGCCTGTGTGAACGTCTAACGTGGGTCCCGTGGACGCCTTCGCCGACCTGTTCCGGGGGGTGCGCGCGCAGGGCTCGCTGTTCGGCAGCACGACGCTCTCGCGGCCCTGGGCGCTGCGCTTCGTGGACGGCGCGCCCCTGACCCTGTGCGCCGTCCTGGGCGGCGACGCCTGGATCGTCCCGGAGGGCCTGGCGCCCGAACCGCTGCGCCCGGGCGACACGGTGATCGTGCGGGGGCCCGCGCCGTTCACGGTCGTCGACGAGCCGGGCACCACGGCCGAGCCCCTCGACTGCGGCGAGCACTGCACCGCCCCCGAGGAGGGTGGCGCCCGCCACCGGCGCGGCTGGCACGACCCCGGGGACGGCGCCGCCGACGCGACCACCCTGATCGTCGGCGCCTACCCGGTGCACGGCGAGATCGGCGACCGGCTGCTCGACGCCCTGCCCACGGTGCTGCGCGTCGACTCCGGCGGCACGGGCGACCCGGTGCTCGAGCACCTCGCCGCCGAGGTCGCCACCGACGCGCCGGGCCAGCAGGTGGTGCTCGACCGGCTCCTGGACTGGCTGCTCGTCTGCTCGATCCGCCAGTGGTTCGACCGACCCGGCGGCGAGCCCCCGGCCTGGTACGCGGCGCAGCGCGATCCCGTGGTCGGCGACGCGCTGCGCCTGCTGCACGCCGAGCCCGCGGCGCCCTGGACGGTCGCCGCGCTGGCGGCGCGGACCGGCGTCTCGCGCGCCACGCTGGCCAAGCGCTTCACCGACCTGGTCGGCGAGCCCCCGCTCACGTATCTCACGCGCTGGCGCATGACGCTCGCGGCGGACCGGCTGGTGGAGGACGAGGCGGCGACCGTCGGCGAGGTCGCCCGCGCCGTGGGCTACGCCGACGCGTTCGGGTTCAGCGCGGCGTTCAAGCGGACCCGGGGCGTGAGCCCCAGCCGGTTCCGGCAGCTGGCCTGAGTTCTTTCCCCGAACCGCCCTCGTGCCGTCGGCGGCGGTGTCACGATCCCCGCATGCCCGAGGGGGTCGACGTCCGTCCCGAGGACCTGCGACGGGGCGCGGCGCTGCTGCGCGACGACGCGGGCCGGCTGGGGGCCGCCGTCGGCCGGGCCGTGGAGGGCGTGGCGGCGGTGGCCACCGGAGCGGGCGACGGCCCGCTGGTGGAGGCGGCGGATGCGCTCGCTGGCCGGCTCGACGCCCTGCTGCGCGCCCTGACGGGCAGCGTCACCGAATGCGCGGCGGCGCTGGACGCCGCGAGCGCGCAGTACGTGGCCCTGGACCAGCCCGCAGACCCGGGTGACGTGCCGCCCGTCGTCGTGCTCGGCCTCACGCCGCCCCGCTGATGCCGCTCGCCGGGAACCCCGACGCCCTGCTCGCGGCCGCGGACGAGCTGGCCGAGGCCGCCCGGGCCCTGGGCGCCCTCCGGGGCGAGATGGCGGCGCACGCGCGGGCGATCACCACCGACTGGTCGGGACTCGCCGCACCGCTCGCCCTGGAGCGGATCGGCGGGGACGCCGACAGCGCGGGCCGGGCGGCCGAGGCCGTGGCGGCCGTCGCGGGTCCGCTGCGGACCTACGCCGACGAGCTGCGGGCGGCGCAGCGGGACTTCGCCGTCGGCGAACAGCAGCGCGGCGAGCAGGGCCCGCCCGCGGGGGCCGTGCCGGCCGGTCCGGCGCTCCCCCACGGTCAGGCGCTCGTGACGGCCGCGGCCGAGCGGGCCCTGGTGGCGAACGAGGCCGCCGCCCGCGCTTTGCAGACCGCGGCCGACGCCCTGCCCGGAGCTCCGCCGGCCACGGCACCGCAGACGGGAGGGCCGGGGCTCGCCGGGATGCTGGCCGAGGCGGGCAACATCGCCGCCTCGCTGGGCAACGCCGCACTCCAGCACCCCGCGTCCGGCCTCGCCGTCGTCGGCGGCGCCGCCCTCGCCGGCCTGAGCGCCGTCGGCGTGGTCGGCGGGACCGCCGCGACCGCGACCGGTGTCGGCTCGCCGGTGGGCGTCCCGCTCACCGGGCTCTCTGCCGCGGGCCTCGCCACGGGTGTCGGCCTCGCCGGCGCGGGCGCGATCGACCTGTCCCAGCACGCCCTCGGCGACGACCGCGTGGCGCCGTTCCAGGTCAACGAGGAGACCGGCGGCGATGAGGCGACGCCACCCTTCGAAGCACCGGGCGAGATCACGGGGCTGACACGGCACGGCGCCGAACGCGCCGAGAGGCGGGACGGCGTCGGTGTTTCGGACGAGGCGATGGCCGACGCCGTCGCCAACCCGATCGCCGGGCCGAAGTACCAGAGCCAGAACCAGACCTATGTGTACGAAGGGCGGGACGCGATCGTGTTCCTCAACGAGCAGGGCCGCGTCGTCACCACGTGGGCGACGACGTCGAACGGATGGAGGAACCGATGAGCGCGATCGAACGCCTCGATGTGGAGACCGCCGGGACCATTCGAGCTGTTCTCGGTCGTCGCACACCCGAGCTCCTCCGCGCCGTCGAGAGCACGGACGACCCCACGATGGCCATCCGTGAGCAGGTCCAGGACGTCCTCGCGGACGAGTTCAGCGGCGAGGTGTCCGGCCCGGACTGGGAGCCGACGGCGCACGGCCTCCGGGTCGACGACGCAGTTGGTCGCTTCCTCATCGCCTTCCCGATCACACAGCCGACGAAGGGCACCGCCGACTGGCCCCCGACCCCGGACCTGCGCGGCCCTGAAATCGCGGGACGCAGGTGACATCGCTCCCCGAACGCGAATCCGCGCGAGACATCCTCGTCGAGGGCCTACAGGACTGGATCGACCTCGGCTTCGCACGCCAGTACGTCAGCGACGAGGTCGGAGACGTTCCGGTCACCGAGCTAGGTGAACAGACCATCGGGGTCATCGAACACCTCCTCCGCGCTGGTCTCGTCGTCGCCGGCGACGTCTGGGACGGCTTCACGCCGTGGCCGCTGGACCCGGAGGCGACCGTCGCGCGCATCCGCACGGAGTGGGACCAACCCGCCGCTCAGCTCCTCCCCGGCGACATCTGCTGGTTCGAGATCACCGAGTCCGGCGCGACGCTCGCACGTCGCATCAGGGCCGAGCGGTGAACGCACTCGATCACCTGGACCCCGCGGCCGCCGACACCGTCCGCATCGTCCTCGGGCGACGGGCGCCCGAACTCCTCCGAACCCTCGAGGAGACCGACGACCCACCGATGGAGCTCCGCCAACAGGTCAAGAACGTGCTCGCCAAGGAGTTCGTCAGCAAGGACGGTCTCCAGCCCGACCACGAGCCGACGCCCCACGGCAGACGGGTGGACGACGCCATCGGAACCTTCGTTTCGCAGTTCCCGATCGAGCGGTCGCACGCCGTAGTTGAGGCCCCACGAGCGGAGATCCCCGTGACGCCGATCCTCGACCGCGAGTCGGCGCGCGACATCCTGCTGTGGGGCCTGGAGGACTGGGTCGACCTCGCCTTCGCGCGCCAGTACGTGAGCGACGAGATCGGGGCCGCGTCGCCGGTGGAGCTGCGCGAGCAGACGATCGAGGTCATCGACGCTCTGCTGCGCGCCGGGCTCCTCGTTGCCGGGGACCTGACGAAGTCGGGCTTCCGGGCGTGGCCCGAGGACCCGAGCGCCGCGATCACGCGACTCCGCGCCGAGTGGGCCGATCCCGGTGCCGTGCTCCACACGGGCGACGTCTGCTGGTTCGAGATCACCGAAGCCGGTGAGACCCTCGCCCGGCGCCTCCGCGAGGCCGGCCCCTCGGGGCCCTCGTGACCCTGGGCGACGGCGATGCGGAGCACCGTGAACGAGAGCCCCACCTAGCCCCGCGTCGCGGACGAAGATCGCTCCGGGTGCTCCTCCGGACCCGCCTGACGGGCTCGGAGGAGCAGCGGGAGCGATCACGCCACGCCGACGTCCACGAGGGGCACGTTCGGCAGCCCCGCGAGCCTCTCGATCATGCGCAACGTGCCCCTCGCCCCACCGCAGCGCCGCCGGGACGAGCGCTGACCCTCACGCCCCCGCGAGCGAGATCGCGACGCCGTCGGCCAGCAGCCGCCCGCGGCGGGTGAGGACGGCCCGGCCCCGTTCCCAGTCGGCGGGGTCGAGCAGGCCCTCGCGCGCGGCCTCGTCGCCCGCCGCCCGGCCCGGACCGTCGAGCACGGACGCGGCCAGCCCGTCGACGGTGCGCAGCTCGAGCAGCACCTGTTCGAGGTGGGCCTCGTCGGGCGTGACCCGCTCGCGCGCCTCGGCCGGTGAGCGCCCCGCGGCCAGGGCCGCCGAGTACTTCGCGGGGTGGCGCACGTTCCACCAGCGCGTGCCGCCGACGTGCGAGTGCGCTCCGGGCCCGGCGCCCCACCAGTCGCCGCCGCCCCAGTAGCCCAGGTTGTGGCGGCAGCGGGCGTCGGTGGTGCGCGCCCAGTTCGACACCTCGTACCAGCCGAACCCGGCCGCCGAGAGCGTGTCGTCGACGATCTCGTAGCGGTCGGCGAGCACGTCGTCGTCGGGCATGGGGAGCTCGCCGCGTGCGACCCGGCGGGCCATCGCGGTGCCCTCCTCGACGATCAGCGAGTACGCCGAGACGTGGTCGGCGCCCGAGGCGAGCACGGCGTCGAGCGAGCGGCGCAGGTCGTCGTCGGTCTCGGTGGGTGTGCCGTAGATGAGGTCGAGGTTGACGTGGCGCAGCCCGGCCGCGTGCGCCTCCCCGACGACGCGCACGGCTGCGCCCGGGGTGTGCCGGCGGTCGAGGACGGCGAGCACGTGGTCGACGTCGGACTGCATGCCGAGGCTCAGCCGGGTGTAGCCGGCGTCGGCGATCGCGGCGAGCAGCTCGGGGGTCGTCGACTCGGGGTTGGCCTCGGTGGTCACCTCGGCGCCCGGGCGCAGGCCGAACGTCCCCCGCACCGCGTCGAGCACCGCGACGAGGCCCTCGGCGCCGAGCAGCGAGGGCGTGCCGCCGCCGAGGAAGACGGTGTCCGCCTGCGGTGGAGTCCCGAGCACCCGGGCGGCGAGATCCAGCTCGCGGCGCAGGCCCTCGAGCCACGAGGCGGGCGAGGCCGGGTCGTCGGACGACGTCAGCCCGAGGTCCGACGCCGTGTAGGTGTTGAAGTCGCAGTACCCGCACCGCGTCGCGCAGAACGGGACGTGCACGTAGACCCCGAACGGCCGCGTGCCGAGGCCGGTGAGCGACGCGGGCGGCAGCGCGCCGTCGGACGGCGCCGGCTCGCCGGACGGGGGGACGGAGGGCACGGCTCCATTCTGCGCCCGCCCTGTGGATCAGTAGTGCCCGGCGGCTTTGCCGTAGTGGTGTCCGGCGTTCGGAGCACTAGCGTCCGGGAGCATGCCGAGGGCCCTGCGCGTGGCGCCGACCTGCACCATCGCGGTCCTCGCGCTGGTGGCGTGCAGTGCTCCGCAGCACCGGGCACCGCAGACTGGCCCGAGAGCACCGACCCCGACGCCCCGCCGTACGGGGTCAACCTGCGCCTGCGCCCCGACGTCGACGTGTCGGCCTACACGCCCCAACAGCGCGTGGTGATCACCGCGCTGCAGACCCACGGCGTGTACCTCTCCGACGGCGGCGAGATCGCGCTGACCTTCGCCGACGACAGCACGAGCACCGCGAAGTGGGCCGACCTCGGCATCGGGGCCCGGACCTTCGCGAGCCTCCCGGTCGACGCCTTCGAGGTGATCGACCACGGTCCCGAGGTCCCGCTCACCTACGAGTGCGCGCGGGGCTGACACAAGGCTCTGGGGCAAAGATCACGTCCGCGGCCCGTGCGGTGGAGCCCCCCGGAGCGGGATGGCACGGTTCTCGTGTGCCCGCGTTCCGCCCGTTCCTCGTGGCCCGGCGCCACGTCGACTTCGGCCGTCTCGCGAGCCACCTCTGCCGCGCGTGCTGAGCCCCCCGGCCCGCACCGCCCCCTGAGCAGAGGACCCCCGTGAGCACCACCGCGCCCGCCATCGCGCCCGAGGACACCACCACCAGTCCGCGCACCGTGCTCGTCGCGTCGCTGATCGGCACGACGATCGAGTGGTACGACTTCTTCCTGTTCGCCACGGCCGCCGGGATCGTCTTCCCGCAGCTGTTCTACGGCGCCGGCGACCCGACCGTCGCGACGCTCCTGTCGTTCGCCACGTTCGCGATCGGCTTCGTCGCCCGCCCCATCGGCGGGCTGATCTTCGGGCACATCGGCGACCGGGTCGGCCGCCGCGAGACGCTGATCGTGACCATGGCGCTCACCGGCATCGCCACCGCCGCCATCGGGTTCCTGCCCACCTACGCGGCCATCGGGGTGGCCGCGCCGATCCTGCTCGTCGTGCTCCGGGTCATCCAGGGCATCGCGATCGGCGGCGAGTGGGGCGGCGCGGTGCTCATGGCCGTCGAGTACGCCCCGGACGGCAAGCGCGGGCTCTACGGCGCCACCCCGCAGATCGGCCTGGGCCTGGGCCTCGCGCTCGGCACCGGGGTGTTCGCCCTGCTCGGGCTCGTGATGGACGACGCCGCCTTCCTGTCCTGGGGCTGGCGCGTCGCGTTCATCGCGAGCCTCGTGCTCGTCGCGGTCGGCCTGGTCGTGCGGCTCGCCGTGATGGAGACGCCCGCGTTCCGCCGCATGCAGGCCGCCGCCGAGGTCTCGCGCGTCCCTGCCGTCGACGTGCTGCGCGACCCGCCGTCGCGGCGCAACCTCGGCTGGGCCCTGCTCGCCCGTTGGGCCGAGGGCGCCTCGTTCAACACCTGGGGCGTGTTCGTCCTGACCTACACGGTCGCGACGCTGAAGATGCCGCGCACCGAGGTGCTGGTCGCCGTCACCGTCGCCGCGATCGTCAGCGCGATCGTCGTCCCGTTCGCCGGCGCGTGGGGTGACCGGATCGGGCGCGGCAGGGTCTTCGCCCTCGGGTGCGTGATCCTCGTGATCGGCGTCTTCCCCGCGTTCGCCCTGCTCGGGACCGGCTCGATCGTCGCCGTCACCGCCGTGCTCATCGTGATGCTCGGCTTCTCCTACGGCCTGGCGAGCGGCGCGGAGTCGACGCTGTTCGCCGAGGTCTTCCCCACCCGTACCCGCTACACCGGCATGTCGCTGGCCTTCCAGGGCGGCGGGATCTACGCGTCGGGCCTGACGCCGCTGATCCTCACCTCGCTGCTCGCCCTGGGCGGCGGGGCGCCGTGGTACGCCGCCGGGTACCTCGCCCTCGCCGGCGTCGTCAGCACGGTCGCTGCCCTGCGCGCGAAGCCTCTCGAGACGCTCTAGGAGACCCATGAGCATCACCGCCCACTGGTTCCTGCCCACCTACGGCGACTCGCGCGGCCTCGTCGGCGGTGGCCACGGGGTCGCGACGCGCGCCGCTGACGCCGTGCGCCCGGCCGAGATCGGCTACCTCGCGCAGATCGCGCGCGCCGCCGAGACCGTCGGCTTCGAGGGCGCCCTGACGCCCACCGGCGCGTGGTGCGAGGACGCCTGGCTGACCACGGCGATGCTCGTCGCGGAGTCCGAGTGGTTGAAGTTCCTCGTCGCGTTCCGGCCCGGCGTCCTCTCCCCCACCCTCGCCGCCCAGCAGGCCGCGACGTTCCAGCGGCACTCGCAGGGCCGCCTGCTGCTCAACGTCGTCACCGGGGGCGAGCCCACCGAGCAGCGCGCCTACGGCGACTACCTCGGCAAGGACGACCGGTACGTGCGCACCGGCGAGTTCCTCGACGTCGTGCGCCGGCTGTGGTCCGGCGAGACGGTGACGCTGCACGGCGAGCAGATCCACGTCGACGAGGCCGCGCTGACCCGCGTGCCCGACCCCGTGCCGCCGGTCTACTTCGGCGGCTCGTCACCGAAGGCCGGCGAGGTCGCCGCCGCGCACGTCGACGTGTACCTGACCTGGGGCGAGCCGCCCGAGCAGGTGCGCGAGAAGATCGAGTGGATCCGCGGGCTCGCCGCCGCCCAGGGTCGCGAGGTCCGCTTCGGCATCCGTCTGCACGTGATCACCCGCGACACCTCGGACGCGGCGTGGGCGCAGGCCGAGAAGTTCCTCGAGGGCATCCCCGACGAGATGATCGAGCAGGTGCAGGCCGGCCTCTCGCAGAGCGAGTCCGAGGGCCAGAAGCGGATGCGCGCGCTGCACGAGAAAGCAAGACAGCACGCCGGTAGGGGGACGAAGACCGCCGCGGACCTCGAGGTCGCCCCCAACCTGTGGGCGGGCGTCGGGCTGGTGCGCGGCGGGGCGGGGACGGCGCTGGTCGGCAGCCACACCGAGGTCGCCGACCGCATCGCCGAGTACCACGACCTCGGGATCACCGAGTTCGTCCTCTCGGGGCACCCGCACCTCGAGGAGGCGTACTGGGTCGGCGAAGGCGTGCTGCCCGAGCTGGGTCGCCGCGGCCTGTGGACCCACCCCGCCGGCACCACCGACGCCGCCCCCGCCGCCATCCCGTTCGCCCAGTAGCGGGTGTGCGTGCATGTCCGTGTCAGGACACGGACAAGCACGCACGAGGCCGTAGGCCAAAGGTCACGTGGAGAAAGACCCCCTCCTCGTGGCAGTCTGGCGGTCGTGCGCGCGACCGGACTGCTCCTCGTGAGCCGACGTCACGTCGACCTCGTGCGCCTCGCGAGCTCCCTCTGCCGGGCTCACTGAGCGCGAAGCACCGCCACCACGCCCCAGCGGGACCGCGCACCACCTCGATCGAGGGTCACCTCGTCGTGCCCGCGTGCGCCCGTGCACCACCCCCGGAGGATTCCCCACCCATGGCCGCTACCGGCGCCCCGTCGTCCGAGAACGCCACCACCTCGGAGGAGTCGTACGCCGAGACGACGCCACTGCGTCACCCGGGCGCCACCGAGGACGAGCCGCCGAAGCCCAAGCCCGCCCGCGCCCGCAAGGGCAAGGCCGAGGGCCAGTGGGCGCTGGGCTACCGCGAGCCGCTGAACAAGAACGAGCAGTCCAAGAAGGACGACCACCCGCTCAACGTGCGGGCGCGCATCGAGAACATCTACGCCCACCGCGGCTTCGACTCGATCGACCCGGCGGACCTGCGCGGGCGTTTCCGCTGGATGGGGCTCTACACCCAGCGCGCCGAGGGCTTCCCGGGCACGGCCACGGGCCACGTCGAGGAGGAGGAGCTCGACGCGTCGCACTTCATGCTGCGCGTGCGCGTCGACGGCGGGGGCCTGACCACCGAGCAGCTGCGCGTCATCGGCGAGATCTCCCAGACCTTCGCCCGCGACACCGCCGACGTCACCGACCGCGAGAACATCCAGCTGCACTGGATCCGCGTCGAGGACATGCCGGAGATCTGGCGCCGGCTCGAGGGCGTCGGGCTCTACACCACCGAGGCCTGCGGCGACTGCCCGCGCGTCGTGCTCGGCTCGCCGGTGGCGGGCATCAGCGCCGACGAGGTCATCGACGGCACCCCGGCCATCGACGAGATCGTCGAGCGCTTCATCGGCGACCGCTCGCTGGCCAACCTGCCGCGCAAGTTCAAGACCTCGATCTCCGGGCAGCAGGACGTCGCCCACGAGGTCAACGACGTCGCCTTCGTCGGCGTCGTGCACCCCGAGCACGGGCCGGGCTTCGACGTCCACGTCGGCGGCGGGCTCTCGACCAACCCGAAGCTCGCGGTGCGCCTCGGCGCCTGGGTGCCGCTCGAGGAGGTCGCCGACGTCTGGCACGCCGTGGTGCAGGTCTTCCGCGACTACGGCTACCGCCGCCTGCGCACCCGCGCGCGCATCAAGTTCCTCATCGCCGACTGGGGCCCCGAGCGGTTCCGCCAGGTCATGGAGGAGGAGTACCTGGGCCGGAAGATGATCGACGGCCCGGCGCCGGAGGCCATCGCCGGCACCGTCGACCACATCGGCGTGCACGAGCAGATCGACGGCAACCACTACGTCGGCGTCGCCCCGCCCGCCGGGCGCACCAGCGGCTCGACGCTCGTCGGCGTGGCGAAGGCCGCCGAGGACGCGGGCTCGTCGCGGGTGCGGCTCACGCCGTACCAGAAGATCCTCGTGCTGGACGTGCCGTCGGACAAGCTCGACGGCCTGACCGCCGCCCTCGACCACCTCGGGCTGCCCGCCCGCCCGACGCCGTGGCGCCGCGCGACCATGGCGTGCACGGGCCTCGAGTTCTGCAAGCTCGCGTTCGTCGACACCAAGAACCGCGCCGGCGAGCTGGTCGAGGAACTCGACCGGCGCCTGGCCGACGTCCAGGACGCCCTCGAGCACCCGGTGTCGATCCACCTCAACGGCTGCCCGAACTCGTGCGCGCGGGTCCAGGTCGCCGACATCGGGCTCAAGGGCCAGATCGTCAACGACGCCGCGGGCGAGCCGGCCGCGGGCTTCCAGGTGCACCTCGGCGGCGGGCTCGGCCTCGACGCCGGCTTCGGGCGCAAGCTGCGCGGCCACAAGGTGCTCTCCGACGAGCTCGGCGACTACGTCGAGCGGGTCGTGCGCGCCTACGCCGAGGGCCACGAGCCCGGCGAGCGCTTCGCCCAGTGGGTCGTGCGCGCGGAAGAAGGGCAGCTCACGTGAGCGGGAGCCGATCGCTGCCCCTCCAGTACTGCCCCTACTGCGGCGAGCAGGACCTGCACCCCCGGGAGGACCCGGAGGGCGCGTGGGAGTGCGCCGACTGCCGCAGCACGTTCGTCGTGACCGCGGCACCGGCGCCGGCGAGAGGAACCGCATGACCACCAGCACAGGGACGCGTGACGACCTGCGGGCCGAGGCCCTCGCCGCGGGCGAGCGCTTCGCCGCCCGCGAGGGCGTCGTGGGCCACGAGGAGCTGACCCGCGAGATCCTCGCCTGGGCCGCCGAGACCTTCGGCGACGGGCTGATCGTCGCGTCCAACATGCAGGACGCCGTGCTGGTCGCGCTCGGCGCCGAGGCCCGGGCCGGCGTGGACGTGCTGTTCCTCGAGACCGGCTACCACTTCGCCGAGACCCTCGGCACCCGCGACGCGGTCGCCCAGGTCTACGGCGTGCACATCGTGCAGGCCGAGCCCGACGAGACCGTCGCCGAGCAGGACGAGCTGCGCGGCAAGGACCTCTTCGCCACCGACCCCAACGAGTGCTGCCGCCTGCGCAAGGTGGTGCCGCTGCAGCGCACGCTGGCCCGCTACGACGCGTGGGTCACCGGCGTGCGCCGCGTCGAGGCCCCGACCCGCGCGACGACGCCGCTGGTCACCTGGGACGAGCGCCACGGGCTGGTCAAGATCAACCCGATCGCGCACTGGTCCGACGAGCAGATGGAGACCTACGTCCGCGAGCACGCGGTGCTGGTCAACCCGCTGGTCGGCGCGGGCTACCCGTCGATCGGTTGCGCGCCCTGCACGGCCAAGCCGGCCCCGGGCGCCGACCCCCGCAGCGGCCGCTGGGCCGGCACCGCCAAGACCGAGTGCGGGCTGCACGGATGACCGCCGCGGAGATCACCACCGCCCAGACCGACCAGCTGGACGCGCTCGAGGCCGAGGCGATCCACATCATGCGGGAGGTGGCCGGCGAGTTCGACCGCCCGGTGATCCTCTTCTCCGGCGGCAAGGACTCGATGCTGCTGGTGCACCTCGCCCGCAAGGCGTTCTGGCCGGCGCCGATCCCGTTCCCGGTGCTGCACGTCGACACCGGGCACAACTTCGACGAGGTCATCGACTTCCGGGACGCCGTCGTCGAGCGCTACGGCCTCGAGCTCGAGGTCGCGCGCGTGCAGGACTACATCGACGACGGGCGGCTGGAGGAGCGCGCCGACGGCACGCGCAACCCGCTGCAGACCACCCCGCTGCTCGACGCGATCACCGAACACCGCCACGACGCGGTCTTCGGTGGCGGGCGCCGCGACGAGGAGCGCGCGCGGGCCAAGGAGCGGGTGTTCAGCCTGCGCACCGCGTTCGGGGCGTGGGAGCCCTCGCGCCAGCGCCCCGAGCTGTGGAACCTCTACAACGGGCGCCACAAGCCGGGCGAGCACGTGCGGGTGTTCCCTCTGTCGAACTTCACCGAGCTCGACGTGTGGCGCTACATCGCCCGCGAGGGCGTCGAGCTCCCGTCGATCTACTACGCGCACACCCGCGAGGTGTTCGCCCGCGACGGCATGTGGCTGACCAGCGGGCCGTGGGGCGGTCCCCGCGACGGCGAGGAGACCCGCACGATGTCGGTGCGCTACCGCACCGTCGGCGACGGCTCCTGCACCGGCGCGGTGGAGTCCACCGCGACCACGCTCGACGAGGTGCTCGACGAGGTCCGCGAGAGCCGCCTCACCGAACGCGGCGCCACGCGCGCCGACGACCGCCTCTCCGAGGCGGCCATGGAGGACCGGAAGCGAGAGGGCTACTTCTGATGCCGGACCTGCTCAAGCTCGCGACCGCGGGCAGCGTCGACGACGGGAAGTCCACCCTCGTCGGGCGGCTGCTCTACGACACGAAGTCGGTGCTCGCCGACCAGATGGAGGCCGTCGAGCGCGCCACCGTCGGCGGCGGCGACCCGGACCTCTCGCTGCTGGTCGACGGCCTGCGCTCGGAGCGCGAGCAGGGCATCACGATCGACGTCGCGTACCGGTACTTCGCGACGCCGCAGCGCGCGTTCGTCCTGGCCGACACGCCGGGCCACGTGCAGTACACGCGCAACACCGTCACCGGGGCGTCCACCGCGTCGCTGGCCGTGCTGCTCGTCGACGCCCGCAGCGGCATCGTCGAGCAGACCCGCCGGCACGTCGCGGTGATGGGCCTGCTGCGCGTGCCGCGCCTGGTGCTCGCGGTCAACAAGATGGACCTGGTCGACTTCGACGAGAACACCTACTGGCGCATCGCCAAGGAGTTCTTCGGGCTCACCGAGGCCCTCGGCTACCCCGAGGACGCCGTGGTGGCGATCCCGCTGTCGGCGAAGAAGGGCGACAACGTCGTCCTGCCGTCGGAGAACACGCCCTGGTACGAGGGCCCGACGCTGCTCGAGCACCTCGAGTCGGTGCCGGTCGCGGGCGCCGACCACGACGCCCCGTTCCGCTTCCCCGTGCAGTACGTCGTGCGCCCGCGCACCGACGAGCACCCGGACTACCGCGGCTACGCCGGGCTGGTCGCGGCGGGCACGGTGCGCGTGGGCGACGAGGTGGCGGTCCTGCCCGACGGGCACCGCACCCGCGTCGAGGGCATCGACACCTTCGACGGCGAGCTCGAGGCCGCGCACGTCGGCCAGAGCGTGGTGCTGCGGCTCGCCGACGACCTCGGCGTCGCCCGCGGCTCGCTGCTCGCCGCGCCGGGCGGGGCCGAGCCGGTCACCGAGTTCGACGCCACCCTGGCCTGGCTGCACGAGAAGCCGCTGCGCCCGGGCGCGCGCCTGCTGCTCAAGCACGGCACGCGCACCGTGCAGGCCATCGTCGCCGCGGTGACCCACCGGCTGGACACCGAGACCCTGTCGGTGGTCGACGAGCCCGGCGAGCTGGGCATCAACGACATGGGCCAGGTCTCGCTGACGGTCTCGGAGCCGCTGCCCCTCGACGAGTACGACGAGGTCGCGGCCACGGGGGCGTTCCTGCTCATCGACCCGCAGGCCGGCGACACGCTGGCCGCGGGCCTGGTCGGGCGCCCGCTGGTGGCCCGGCCGCTGCAGGACCTGGAGTCGGACGGCTCGTGAGGCCCCGGCCGGGGTGGCGGCTCACCCGCCGTCGTCACGTCGACCTGCGCCGGACCGGGGCGACGGGGTGTCGCGCGGTCACCTGACCGCCACCCCGCCCGTCCCCGAGCCGCCCCGGAGCGACCCGCCATGCCGGACGAGATCGACGAGCTGACCCGTACCCACCGCCTGCACCCACCCCACGAGCACCCCTGCGCCGGGGGTGCCACGATCTGGCTGACCGGCCTGCCCAGCGCCGGCAAGTCGACCATCGCCAACGGGGTCGCCGCCCGCCTGCGCCGCGAGCGCTGCGGGGTCGAGGTCCTGGACGGCGACATCATCCGCGAGAACCTCTCCCGCGGCCTCGGCTACTCCCGCGAGGACCGGGCGGTGAACATCCGCCGCATCGGTTTCGTCGCCGAGATGCTCGCGCGCAACGGCGTGATCGTGCTGGTGGCGGCCATCGCCCCGCACGCCGACGTCCGCGCGCAGGTGCGGGCCGCGCACGCGGCGTCCGGCACGCCGTACGCCGAGGTCTACGTGTCCACGCCGGTGGAGGTGGCCGGCGAGCGCGACGTCAAGGGCCTCTACGCCCGCCAGCGCGCCGGCGAGGTGCAGGGCCTGACCGGCGTGGACGACCCGTACGAGGTCCCGGAGTCGCCGGACCTCGAGATCCCCAGCCACGGCCAGTCGGTGGATGAGTCGGTGGACCTCCTCGTGGATCATCTGTCCCGGCGCGGTCTCACCGAGCAGGCCCCGACGACCACGAGGACGGCCCGATGAACGCCACGCTGCTCCCGGTCCCCCACGGCGACGGGACGGTCGTCGTCCCGCCGCCCGTGGACGCGCCCGGGTACTGGGCGGGCGCGCCGAGCGTGCTCGTCGTCGACGACGTCGTGTACCTGTCCTACCGGCTGCGCCAGCCCGAGGGCGTCGGCCGCGGCTACGCGAACGTCGTCGCCCGCTCGACCGACGGCGTGGCGTTCGAGACCCTCGCCGTGGTCGAGAAGGACGCGTTCGGGGCGGAGTCGCTGGAGCGGCCCGCGCTGGCGCTCTCGGACGAGGGCCGATGGCGCCTCTACGTGAGCTGTGCGACGCCGGGCACGAAGCACTGGTGGGTCGACGTGCTCGAGGCCGACACCCCGCAGGGGCTCGCGCTCGCGCCGCGGCGCACGGTGCTGCCCGGCGACGACCTGCACGCCGTGAAGGACCCCGTGGTGCGCCGCGACGCGCACGGCTGGCACCTGTGGGCGTCGGTGCACCCGCTCGACGACCCGGACGCCACCGACCGCATGACCACCGAGTACGCGACCAGCCCCGACGGCCTCGACTGGACGTGGCGGGGCACCGCGCTCGCGCCGCGCCAGGGGCTCTGGGACGCGCGCGGGGTGCGGATCAGCGCCGTCGTCCCGGTGGGCGACGAGCTCGTCGCGACCTACGACGGGCGCGCGACCGCCGCCGAGAACTGGGAGGAGCGCACCGGGATCGCCCGCGCCGCCGGTGACGGGCGGTTCGACGCGGTGGGCGACGCGCCCGCCGCCGAGTCGCCGCACGCGGGCCGGGGCCTGCGCTACCTCGCCGTCGCGGACGTCGCCGGCGTGCGGCGCCTGTACTGGGAGGCCACCCGGGCCGACGGCGCGCACGAGCTGCGCACCGAGGTGCTCCTCGAGGCCGGGCTGCCGGACGCGGCGTGAGCCTGCCCGACTTCCTCATCATCGGGGCACCGAAGACCGGCACGTCGGCACTGCACCGCGCGCTCGCCGGGCACCCCGAGCTGTTCCTGCCGTCGGTCAAGGAGCCGAAGTTCTTCCTCACCGACGGACCGCCGCCGAGCACCGGCGGCGGGCCCGGCGACGTCGCGACCTGGGGCGAGCACGTCTGGCGCCGCGACGACTACGAGGCGCTGTTCGACCCCGCGCCGCCCGGCACGCGGCGCGGCGAGGGCACGGTGTTCTACCTCTACGACCGGGACGCCCACCGGCGCATCGCCGAGCTGCTGCCCGCCGTGCGGCTGATCGCGGTGCTGCGCGACCCCGTGGAGCGGGCGCACTCGAACTGGTCGCACCTGCGCGAGGCCGGGCTCGAGCCCGAGGCCGACTTCCTCGCCGCCTGCCGGGCGGAGCCGGAGCGCCGGGCCGACGGGTGGGCGCACTTCTGGCACTACGTCGCCCAGGGCAGCTACGGCGAGCAGCTCGACCACCTCACCGGGCTGGTCGACCCCGAGCGGACCCTGCTGCTGCGCTACCGCGACCTGCGCGACGAGCCCGTGGCCACCGCCGACCGGGTGTGCGCGTTCCTCGGCGTCGCGACGGGGCGGATCCCCGAGGTCCCGCGCCACCACGTGCGCCCCGACGTCTCCGGGCGCGCGGGCGGCGGCCCGTCGGCCGAGGAGCGGGCGGCGCTGCTGCCCGCGTTCGCCGACGACGTCCCCCGCGTCGAGGCCCGCACCGGCTGGGACCTCACCGACTGGGTGCGCTGACGCGCATGTGAGCACTTCTTGGTGCTGCAGCACCAAGAAGTGCTCACATGAGCGCTAGCTCACCTCGTTGAGCTTCCCGGTCGCGACGTCGAGGACGAAGCCGCGCACCGAGCCCTTGTTCTTCACGAACGGGCTGTCGGTGATGCGCTTGATCGACTCGCGCACGTCGCCCTCGACGTCGGGGAACGCGTTGGCCGTCCACGACGGGCGCTCGCCCGCGGCCTCCTCGAGGATGCCGGCGAACTGCTCGTCGGTGAACGTCACCATGCCGCAGTCGGTGTGGTGGATGAGCACGATCTCCTCGGTGCCGAGGAGGTGCTGGCTGATCGCGAGCGAGCGGATCGTGTCGTCGGTGACGACGCCGCCGGCGTTGCGGATGACGTGCGAGTCGCCCTCGGCGAGCCCGAGCGCGCCGTAGGGGTTCACGCGGGCGTCCATGCACGCCACGACGGCGGTCTTGCCGGCCGGCGGCAGGGGCAGCTCACCGGGGAAGTTCGCGACGTAGCTCTCGTTGTTCTTCAGGTACTCGTCGGTGACGGACACGCGGGGACTCCAGGGCTGGGTTTCGGTGATGTGCGGGCGGCGGGCAGGCCGGCCACGCGAGCGGGTCAGGACGTGCGAGGACCCGGGACGCTCACGCGGCCCGTCGACACCACTGATCGAACTCCAGCACGCGCCGGCTCGGCCAGAACGGCTCGAGGGCGCGGGGACTCATGCACCCATCTCACCGCAGGCATCCGTCCGGCCGCAACGACGGTCACACCCCGGTTGCGGGCGGTGGGCGCCGCACCCCACGATCACGCGGTGGACACCGGGGCGCTCCTGACGCGGCGTCGCCACGTCGACCTCATGCGCCTCGCGCACGCCACCTGTCGCTGACACACGCCGCCCGTCCCCGTCCCCCCCCTGCTCCGGGAGCCCGTGTGTCCACCCTCCAGACCGTCGCGCCCGCGCGCACCCCGCGCCGCGTCGCGCTCGCCAGCGCCATCGGCACGACCATCGAGTGGTACGACTTCTACCTCTACGCCACCGCCACCGCGCTGGTGTTCAACAAGCTGTTCTTCCCCTCGATCAGCCCGACGGCCGGCACGCTCGCGGCGTTCGCCACCTACGCCGCCGGGTTCGGCGCCCGCCCGATCGGCGCCGTCATCGCCGGGCACCTCGGCGACCGCCTCGGACGCCGCACCGTGCTCGTCGGCGCGCTCGTGCTCATGGGCGGGGCGACGACGCTCATCGGCGTCCTGCCCTCGTACGCCAGCATCGGCGTCGCGGCGCCCGTGCTGCTCGTCGTCCTGCGGATCCTCCAGGGCCTCGCGGTCGGCGGCGAGTGGGCGGGCGCGGCGATCCTGGCCGTCGAGCACGCCCCGCCCGGGCGTCGCGGGTTCTTCGGCAGCTTCACCCAGCTCGGCTCGCCGGCCGGGATGCTGCTGGCCACCGGCCTGTTCTTCCTCGTGCGCACGACCGTCGGCGACCAGGCGTTCCTCGACTTCTGGTGGCGCCTGCCGTTCCTCGCCAGCGCCCTGCTCGTGATCGTCGGGCTCGTCATCCGGCTGCGGATCACCGACGCCCCCGAGTTCGTCGCGCTGCGCGAGCGGGGCGAGGTCGCGCGGCTGCCCGTCGTCGAGGTGTTCCGGGCCGCGCCGCGCCAGGTCCTGCTCACCACCGGGCTGCGGCTCTCGCAGATCGCCCTGTTCGTCCTCATCACCACCTACGGGCTGACCTACATCGCGAAGGAGATCGGCCCCGGATCGAGCGCCGGGCTGCTCGCGGTCGTGGTCTCCTCCTCGCTCGGGCTCGCCACCACCCCGCTCTGGGCGATCCTCTCCGACCGCGTCGGGCGCCGGATCCCGTACCTGTTCGGGGCGGTCGGCGGCACGCTGACCCTGCTGCTGTTCTTCCTCGCCGTCGGCACGGGCTCGACGCTGCTCGTCGTGCTGGCCGTCGTGCTGGCCGTGAACGTCACCCACGACGCGATGTACGGGCCGCAGGCGGCGTGGTTCGCCGAGCTGTTCTCGACGCGGCTGCGCTACAGCGGCGCGTCGCTGGGCTACGGCATCGGCTCGGTGATCGCCGGCGGCTTCGCCCCGCTGGTGGCCGCGGCGGTCGTCGGCGCCACCGGGTCGTTCTGGCTCGTCGTGGTGATCTTCGCCGGGGTCTCGGTGCTGACGATCCTCGCCGCGGTGTTCGCGCGCGAGACCGCCTTCGACGAGCTGGGATAGTCCGCGCCGTGCCGCCAGACAAGCGCCGTATCCACCTCAACGCCTTCGCCATGAACTGTGCCGGTCACCAGTCGGCCGGGCTCTGGCGCCACCCCGACGACGAGAGCCACCGCTACACGGACCTCGACCACTGGATCGGCCTGGCCCGCACGCTCGAGGACGCGGGGTTCGACGCCCTGTTCCTCGCCGACGTCCTCGGGGTCTACGACGTGTACGGCGGCTCGCGCGACGCCGCCGTGCGCGCCGGGGCGCAGGTGCCCCTGGGCGACCCGATGTTGCTCGTGCCCGCCCTGGCCGCGGCGACCTCGCGGCTGGGGTTCGGGGTCACCGTGTCGGTGAGCTACGAGCACCCCTACGCCCTGGCCCGGCGGCTGACCACGCTCGACCACCTGACCAAGGGTCGGGTGGCCTGGAACGTGGTCACCGGCTACCTGGCCAGCGCGGCGGCGAACCTCGGGCTCGGCGAGCAGCTGGCCCACGACGAGCGCTACGCGATGGCCGAGGAGTACCTCGAGGTCTGTTACCGGCTGTGGGAGGAGTCGTGGGAGGAGGACGCCGTGGTCCGCGACACCGAGCGCGGCGTCTACACCGACCCGGCGAAGGTGCACGACATCGCCCACCACGGGACGTGGTTCGACGTGCCCGGCCCGTTCCTGTGCGAGCCCTCCCCGCAGCGCACGCCGGTGATCTTCCAGGCGGGCGCGTCGTCGCGTGGGCAGGCGTTCGCCGGGCGCCACGCCGAGGCGGTGTTCGTCTCGGGTCCCTCCACCGCGGTCGTGGCGAAGTCGGTGGCCGGCATCCGGGCCGCGGTCGCCGAGGCCGGGCGCGATCCCGAGTCCGTGACGATCTTCATCCAGCTCGCCCCCGTGGTGGCGCCGACGTCGGAGGAGGCCCACGAGCTCTTCGCGTCCTACCTCGCCGTCGCCTCCCGCGAGGGCGCGATGGCCCTGTTCGGCGGGTGGACCGGGCTCGACCTCGCCGACGTCCCGCCCGACGAGCCGCTGCGCCACGTGCACACCGACGCCGGGCAGACGGCGCTCGCGTCGTTCACGGTCGACGACCCGGACCGGGAGTGGACGATCGACGAGATCGCCGCCCACCTCGCGGTCGGCGGGCGCGGGCCGGTCGCGGTGGGCTCGCCGACCGAGGTCGCCGACGAGATGGAGCGCTGGATCGACGAGACCGGCGCCGACGGCTTCAACCTCGCCTACGCGGTCTCGCCCGGCACGTTCGAGCAGGTCGCCGAACTCGTCGTCCCCGAGCTGCGCCGCCGCGGGCGGATGCCGGCGGAGCCGCCGCGCGGGACGCTGCGCGAGGTCCTCGGCGGCGCCGGGCCCCGTGCCGCGGCCGGGCACCCGGCGGCCGGGCGCACCCCGGGAGCGTCGTGACCGACCTGCTGGCGTGGATCGCCGAGGGCGCGGCCGATCGGGAGCGCCGCGACGAGAGCCCGTTCGCGCAGGTCGCGGCCGTGGCGGAGGCCGGCCTCGGCGCGCTGTCGCTGCCCGTCGACGAGGGCGGGCGGGGCGCGGGGGTGCGCGAGCTGTTCGCGTTCGTCGTCGACCTCGCCGAGGCCGACCCGATCGTCGCCCACGTCCTGCGCACCCACTACAGCCAGGTGCTCGGGTTCCTGCGCCTGCCCGACCCCGACGTGCGCAGGCGCTGGCTCGACGAGGTGCGCGCCGGGAAGGTGTTCGGCAACGCGATCTCCGAGACCGGCCCGGCCGCGGCCGGCGGCCACGAGTTCGACACGCGCCTCGACGAGGTCGACGGGCGCCGCGTGCTGAACGGCACGAAGTACTACTCGACCGGCACGCTCTACGCGGACTGGATCGCGGTGGCCGCCCGCGTCGAGGGGGACCGGGTGGCCACGGTGATGGTGCCCGCCGACCGCGCGGGCGTGTCCGTCGTCGACGACTGGGACGGCATCGGGCAGGGCCGCACCGGCACCGGGACGACCACCTTCGAGGACGTCGCCGTCGCCCCCGAGGACGTGCTCACCGTGCGGCCGCGCCTCGAGCCGCGGCCCGCGGGGGATGTGGCGTTCCTGCAGCTCTACCTGCACGCGCTGGTCGCGGGCGTCCTGCGCTCGGTGGTCTCCGACGCGACCGGCGTGGTGCGCTCGCGCAGCCGCACCTTCGAGCACGCGCCCACCCCGCAGGCCGTCGACGACCCGATCCTGCACGAGGTCGTCGGCCGGCTGGCGGCGACGGCGTGGGTCGCCGAGTCGGCGGTGCTCACCGCCGCCGACGCGGTGCAGGCCGCCATGGACGCGGCCGCGCGCGGCGAGCCCACCGAGGACGCGCGCCACGCCGCCGCCCTGGCCCACTGCGCGGTCAGGTGCACCTGGACCGGGCGTCGCTCGACGCCGCGACCGCGCTCTTCGACGTCGGCGGGGCGTCCGCGTCCAGCCGCGCCCGCAACCTCGACCGGCACTGGCGCAACCTGCGCACGATCACCCTGCACAACCCGGCGTCGTACAAGGCCGCGGCGGTGGGGCGGCACCTCGTCACCGGCGACCCGCTTCCGGTGAACGGCTACTTCTGAGCCAGCTTGGCCACCGTGAGCAGGACGACCGCGTCCTCGACGGCCTCGAGGCGGTGCCGGGCGTCGGGGACGACGAGCAGGTCGCCCCGGCGGCCGTCCCAGCTGTCCTTGTCCGACACCAGACGCACGCGCCCGTGCAGCACGACGAGCGTGGCCTCGCCGGGGTTCTCGTGCTCGCCGAGCTCCCGGCCACCGGTCAGCGCGATCACCGTCTGCCGCATGACGTTCGCGTGCCCGCCCACCACGGTGTGGGCGGCGCGTCCCGCCGAGCTGCCGCGCGCGGCGGCCAGTTGCTGGCGGGCCATGGCGTCGAGGGAGAGTTTCAGCATGGTCGTCCTCGTCCGTGCCGGGGGTGGACGACCATGGTCGCCGCTCGGGCTCTCCCGGGGACACCGCCGAACGTCCTGCACACCGCACCCACCGAGGACGCTGCGTCAGGACAGCTTGACGTCAAGCGCACTTGACGGAACGGTGGCGGCATGAGCCCCGACCTGCTCGAGCGCGAGCACACCCTGCGCACCGCCGTCGCGCGGTTCGACGAGCTGCGGACGCAGGACTCGCTGGCGTCCGACGACGACCCCGGCGGCGCGACGGCCCTCACCGGCGAGGAGGCGCTGGAGATGCTGGCGCTCGGCGAGCTGATCGCGCGCAAGGCCGGCTACGGGCGCCAGCTCGGGGTGCGCAGCGCCCGGCGCGCCGGCGCGTCGTGGACCGACATCGGCCGCGCGCTCGGCTCGAGCAAGCAGGCGGCGTGGGAGACCCACAACCGCTGGCTCGACGAGCGGCGCCCCTGAGCGGAATGGGGTCGGGGACGGCGGGGTTGTGCCCCAGGTGGCACGCGCAGCGACGGGACCGCTCGACGACCCGGTCCGGGCCGCCCTGCTCGGCCCGCACGCGCACCTCGCGGAGCGCCACGGCGAGGCCCTGCGCTACGAGCCCGACGTCTCGCCCTTCCTCGCCGCCCCGCACGACCCGCAGGAGTGGGACGACGTCGCCGCCCTGATCGGCGACGGGCACGCGGTGGTCCCCGCCTTCGCGCCGCTCGACCCCCCGGCAGGCTTCGCGATCGGCATGTCCCTGCCCGGCGTGCAGATGGTCGGCGACGAGGTCGCGGTCCGCGCCGACGACGACCTCGTGCGCCTCGGGCCCGAGGACGTCCCCGCGATGCGCGACCTCGTCGCCCGCACCCGTCCCGGCCCGTTCGGTCCGCGCACGATCGAGATGGGCACCTACCTCGGGGTGGTCACCGACGGGCGGCTCTTGGCCATGGCCGGTGAGCGGCTGCACCCGCCGGGGTACACGGAGATCAGCGCGGTGTGCACCGACGCGGCCCACCGCGGCCGGGGGCTCGCCACGCGGCTCGTCCTCGCCGTGGCCGCGGGCATCCGGGCGCGCGGCGAGGTGCCGTTCCTGCACGCCGCCGCCGACAACGCGCCCGCGATCCGGCTCTACGAGCAGCTCGGCTTCCGGCTGCGCGCCCGACCCGACTTCGTGGCCCTGACGGTCCCGAGCGACGTCCCCGCCCGGGCCTCGGCCTGACGACAGGAGGATCATGACCCTGCACCTCGCGGTCGCCCTCGACGGCACCGGCTGGCACCCCGCCTCGTGGCGCGAGCCCGGTGCCCGCGCCGACGAGCTGTTCACGGCGGGCTTCTGGGTCGACCAGGTCCGCGAGGCCGAGGCGGGCCTGCTCGACCTCGTCACCCTCGAGGACTCCTTCGCCATCGACACCGACCGCGTCGACCGGGTGCAGGGGCGCCTCGACGCGCAGCTCGTGGCCCTGCGCGTGGGGCCGGTGACGAGCCGCATCGGCCTGGTGCCGACGGTGGTCGCCACCCACACCGAGCCCTTCCACGTCTCCACCGAGATCGCCACCCTCGACTACGTCACCACCGGCCGGGCCGGCGTGCGCGTCAAGGTGTCGTCGCGCGCGGACGAGTACGCGCTGTTCGGGCGCCGCGACGCCGACGCGGAGAGCCGCGAGAGCCTCTTCGACGAGGCCGCCGACCACATCGAGGTCCAGCGCCGCCTGTGGGACTCGTGGGAGGACGACGCCGAGATCCGCGACGCCGCGACCGGCCGCTTCGTCGACCGCGAGAAGCTGCACTACATCGACTTCGAGGGCGCGCACTTCTCGGTGCGCGGCCCGTCGATCACCCCGCGCCCGCCGCAGGGCCAGCCGCTGGTCACCGCACTCGCGCACGTCGACGTCGCCTACCGCCTGGCGGCCCGGGGCGCCGACCTCGTGTTCGTCACCCCCGGCGGTGTCGGGCGCGACGGCCCCACCGGCGACGCCGAGGCGATCCTCGCGCAGGTCCGCGCCGAGGAGGCCGCGGTCGGGCGTACCGGCGACCCCCTGCACGTGCTCGGCGACCTGCTCGTCGTGCTCGACGACAGCGCCGACGCCGCCCGCGAGCGCCTGCGCCGCCTCGACGAGACCGACGGCGCCGAGCTGCGCAGCGACGCGCGCATCCTCACCGGCACCGCCGCGGACGTCGCCGACGTGCTCGCATCGTGGCACGACGCCGGGCTCGCCGGGGCGCGCCTGCGCCCCGCCGTCACCGCGCACGACCTGCCCCGCATCACGCGCGAGCTCGTGCCCGAGCTGCAGCGTCGCGGCCTGTTCCGCACCGCCTACGACGCCGACACCCTGCGCGGCCACTTCGGCCTCGCACGGCCCGCCGACCGCTACGCCACGGCCTGAGGAGCGACATGCCCACGAAGCAGATCCACCTCGCCGCGCACTTCCCCGGCGTCAACAACACGACGGTCTGGAGCGACCCGGCCTCGGGCAGCCACATCGAGTTCGAGTCCTTCCGGCACTTCGCGCAGACCGCGGAGCGCGCCAAGTTCGACTTCCTCTTCCTCGCCGAGGGCCTGCGCCTGCGCGAGCAGGGCGGCCGAATCTACGACCTCGACGTGATGGGCCGCCCCGACAACGTCGCGATCCTGCAGGCCCTCGCGGCTGTCACCGACCGGATCGGCCTGGCCGGCACCGTGAACTCCACGTTCAACGAGCCCCTCGACGTCGCCCGCAAGCTCGCCACGCTCGACCACCTCTCCGCCGGGCGCGCCGCCTGGAACGTGGTGACGAGCTGGGACGAGTTCACCGGCGAGAACTTCCGCCGCGGCGGCTACCTGCCCAAGGACAAGCGCTACCTGCGCGCCCAGGAGATGCTCGCGACCGCCCAGGCGCTGTGGGACGCGTGGGCGCCCGACGAGGTGATCGCCGACGCCGAGGCCGGGCGGTTCCTGCGCCACGGGGACGCCGGACACTTCGACATCCGCTCCGACCAGTTCGCCATCTCCGGGCGCTTCCCGGTGCCGCGCAGCCCGCAGGGCCGCCCGGTGATCATCCAGGCTGGCGACTCGGAGGAGGGCCGCGAGTTCGCCGCCTCCAGCGCGGACGCGATCTTCACCCGCCACGCCGAGCTGGAGGCCGGGCAGCAGTTCTACGCCGACGTCAAGGCGCGGCTGGCGAGGTTCGGCCGGCGCCACGAGGACCTCAAGATCCTGCCGGCGGCGACGTTCGTCCTCGGGGACACCGAGTCCGACGCCGCGGAGAACGCGCGACAGGTGCAGTACCAGCAGGTCGGGCCGCACACGGCGATCGCGTTCGCCGAGCAGGTGTGGAACCGCGACCTCTCCGACGTCGACCCCGACGGCCCGGTGCCCTCGTTCGACCCGAAGACCTCCGACGACGTCGACTCCGGTGCCCACATCTCCAAGGGCCGCGCGAGCGTGCGCATGTTCAAGGACCCGGTGGCGGTGGCGAACGAGTGGCGCGAGCTCGGCGAGCGCGAGGGCCTGTCGCTGCGCGAGGTCGTCATCCGCAAGAACGGGCGGCACACGTTCGTCGGCACCCCGCAGCGCGTCGCGGACACGATCGACGAGTTCGTGCAGTCCGACGCCTCCGACGGCTTCGTGCTGGTCCCGCACGTCACGCCCGGCGGGCTGGACGTGTTCGCCGACCAGGTGGTGCCGCTGCTGCAGGAGAAGGGCTCGTTCCGCACCGAGTACGAGGGCACGACCCTGCGCGAGCACCTCGGCCTGGCGCCGTCGCCCACCACCGTCGCCGCGGTGAGCGTCGAGGCGTGACCCGCCCGGACAAGGAGCACCCCGAGACGCTCGGTGTCGCGACGCAGGCGGTGCACGCGGGCAACGCCGTCGACGCGGGCAGCGGGGCGATCCGCACGCCGCTGGTGATGGCGAACTCCTACGCGCTGCCCGAGGACCCCTCGGAGCTGTCGTGGTCGGGGTTCGACGTGCCGCTCTACACCCGCAACACCGGCGTCAACCAGCGCGCGCTGCAGGAGAAGCTCGCCCACCTCGAGCAGGGCGAGGACGCCGTCGTGCTCGCCACCGGGGTGGCGGCGCTGCACGCGGTGTTCTTCACGTTCCTGCGCACCGGCGACCACGCAGTGATCTCCGACGTCACCTACGAGGCGACGTACCGGCTGTTCGCGGACATCCTTCCCGCGCGCTACGGCGTCGAGGCCACGTTCGTCGACACGAGCGACCCCGAGGCCGTGCGCGCGGCGATGCGGCCGACGACGCGCCTCGTGCACACCGAGGTGATCGCCAACCCGACGACGCGGGTGTGCGACGTCGCCGCGGTCGCGGAGATCGCGCACGCCGGCGGGGCCCTGCTCTCGGTCGACTCCACGTTCACCCCGCCCCCGCTCTACCGCCCGCTCGCCGACGGCGCCGACCTCGTCGTGCACTCGCTGACCAAGGTGATCAACGGGCACGGGGACGCGATGGGCGGGGTCGTGGTGGGCGCGCGCGAGCACGTCGACGCGATCCGCGCCGAGGCGATGGTCGATGTCGGCGGCGTGATCTCGCCGTTCAACGCGTGGCTCATCGCGCGCGGGGCGATCACCCTGCCGCTGCGCCTGCGCCAGCACCTCGCGTCGGCGCAACGGGTGGCCGAGTTCCTCGCCGCTCAGCCGGGCGTCGCCTACGTCGCCCACCCCGGGCTGCCCGGGCACCCGCAGCACGAGCTCGCGGGTCGACTGTTCGGCGGGCGCGGCCACGGCTGGATGATGGCGTTCGCCCTCGACGGCGACGCCGACCTGCAGAACCGCTTCGTCGCCGACCTGCGCGTCGTCACCTCGGCGGTCTCGCTCGGGCACGACGAGAGCCTGATCGTGCACGTCGGGTCGTCCGGCGCGCGGGCCGCGTACTGGCCCGAGGAGTTCCGCCGCTACGGGCACCTGCGGTTCTCGGTGGGTCTCGAGGACCCGGACGACCTGATCGCCGACCTGGGCGCCGCGCTCGCCACCGTCCGTGCGTGATCGTGCCCGCTCCGCTCTGGTCCGGTTGTGCGCCATCGGGTAGGAAGGTGGTCGTGACCCCCGGCCTCGTGCGACGTCTCCACGTCGACCTTTGCCGGCTCGCGACGACCACGTGTCGACGCGGCTGATCGCTCACACCACTTCTCCCCTTCGTGCCCGGGTCGTCCGGTGCGTGCTGTCGCGCGCCCGGTGCCCTCCCGGTGCACGCCCCCGTGCCCAGAGAGGCCCCCCGATGGCTGTTCGTCCCAAGGAATCCGTCGTCCCGTTCGCCGTGCACGGCGAGGGCACCGGCGTCGCGCAGGAGCTGACCGCCGGCGGTCACGTCTTCACCACCGACGCCTACCCCGCCTTCGGCGGCGCCGACGCCGCCCCCAGCCCGCTCTTCTACGCCCTCGGCTCGCTGACCTCGTGCAACCAGGTCACGGCCGCCCTCGTCGCCAAGGACCTGGGCATCCAGCTCGGCAAGTGGAGCTTCGACATCCAGGGCGACCTCGACACCGCGGTGCTCGTCGGCGGCGCCGAGGGCAACGCGAACTTCGACCGCGTCGAGGTGCGCGCGACCGTCGAGACCGACGCCAGCGACGAGCAGTTCGCGACGCTGATCTCCGAGACCGAGCGCCGCTGCCCCGTGACGCAGCTCTTCCGGCGTTCGGGCCTGGAGTTCGTCAACGACTGGAGCCGCGCGGAGCTGCCCGCGGCCGTTTGACCTCCGGTCTCGTGAGTGCTTGTCCGTGCCAGGGCACGGACAAGCACTCACACCTCGCGGGCACCCCCCTCTGCGGCGCGTGTGTGCTCGTCGGCGCCGTCTTGAAGGGCACGCCCCCGTGTGCGAGGTTGAGGTGGCGACGGTGCGAGGCGACGGAGGTGAGCGGTCCGTGCGGCGGTGCCTGCTCCCCCGTGACGCCCGCCCGCTGACGACCGTGCACCTGGTCGCCCGCCTGCACGTCGATCTCCTGCGCCTCGCCGGCGCGCTCTGTCGACGCTGACGCCTCTGCCCTCCCCCGTCGCCCCGGACGTCCGCCGGCGACGTCCTTCCGCCACCCGGAGCGCGATGCCGCGCGCTCGCGCCGGGACACCCCGCTGCGAGGAGCACATCCGTGTCGATCACCACGACCACCGACATCCGCCGCGTCGCCGGCTCGCTCGGCGCCGAGGTCACCGGGCTGCGGCTCGGCCCCGACATGCCCGACCACGAGGTCGCGTCCCTGCGCGCCGCGATCCTCGAGCACAAGCTCGTGGTGGTGCGGGGCCAGGACCACCTCGACGACCACGGGCACGCCGGCTTCGTCCGGCGCCTCGGCGCGCTGACCACCGCGCACCCGACGATCACCGGCGGCCAGGCGGAGGCGGCGGTGCTGCCCGTCGACTCCGAGCACGGCAACAAGGCCAACAGCTGGCACACCGACGTCACGTTCGTCGACCGCCCACCGGCCTTCACCACCCTGCGCGCCGTGGTGCTCCCGCCGTTCGGCGGCGACACCCTGTTCGCCAACACCGCGCGCGCCTACACGAACCTGCCCGCGGGCCTGCGCACGCTGGCCGACGGGCTGTGGGCCGAGCACTCGAACGACTACGACTACGCCACGACCCACGGCGTCGAGGGCCCGACCGGCGCCACCGCGGACTACCACCAGGAGTTCACCGCCACCGTGTACCGGACCCACCACCCGGTGGTGCGCGTCCATCCCGAGACCGGCGAGCGGGTGCTGCAGCTCGGGCAGTTCGTGTCGCGCATCCTCGGCGTCAACGGCCAGGACAGCCGCGACCTGCTCGCCCTGTACCAGCGCCACATCACGCGCCAGGAGAACATCGTGCGCTGGCGCTGGGCGCCGGGCGACTTCGCGGTGTGGGACAACCGCGCCACCCAGCACTACGCCGTCGCCGACTACGGCGACCTGCCGCGCCGGATGCACCGGGTCACGGTGGCCGGCGACGTCCCCGTCTCGATCACCGGCGAGCGCAGCCGCGCGGTCGAGGGCGACGCTGCCGCCTACGCGGGCTCGTGACGGGGACGCTGCCCGTCCTGGACCTCGCGCGCTTCCGCTCGGCGGACCGGGACGGGTTCCTCGACGACCTGCGCCGGGCGGCGCGAGAGGTCGGCTTCTTCACCGTCGTCGGCCACGGCATCCCGCGCGAGTTCACCGAACGGCTCGACGCGGAGGTCCGTCGGTTCTTCGCGCTGCCGCTGGCGGACCGCCTCGCGATCGAGAACACCGCGTCGCCGCACTTCCGGGGCTACAGCCGGGTCGGCACCGAGCGCACGGCCGGCGCGCCCGACCGGCGCGAGCAGATCGACGTCGGTCCGGAACGCGCGCCCGTCGACGGCCCCGAGCGGTACTGGGGTCTCGTCGGGCCCAACCAGTGGCCGCCGGCCCAGCCGGAGCTGCGCGAGGCCGTGCTGGCCTGGCAGGACGAGGCGCTGCGCGTCAGCCGCGAGATCCTGCGGGCGCTGGCGGTGGCGCTGGGCCAGCCCGAGGGCCACTTCGACCGCTGGTTCGACGAGGAGTCCCACCTGCACCTCAAGGTCGTGCACTACCCGGGCCGCGAGGCGGCGGCGGACGGGCAGGGCGTGGGGGCGCACAAGGACTACGGGTTCCTCGCCCTGCTGCACCAGGACGACGTCGGCGGGCTGCAGGTCCAGGAGCCCGGCACCGACGACTGGCTCGACGCCGCGCCCGTGCCCGACGGCTACGTCGTCAACATCGGCGAGATGCTCGAGGTCGCGACCCGCGGGTACCTCACGGCCACCCGCCACCGCGTCGTGAGCCCGGGCCCGGGCGTCGACCGGTACTCGGTGCCGTTCTTCCTCGGCCCGCGCCTCGACGCCGTCGTCGAGCCCATCGACCTGCCGCCGGAGCTGGCCGCCGAGACCGGCGCGTGGGACCCGGCGCAGGACCCCGACAACACCCTGCTCGCGGCCTACGGCGAGAACGCGCTCATCGGCTGGCTGCGCTCGCACCCGGCCGTGGCCAAGCGGCATTGGCGCTGACCCTATCGGCGTGCTCGTCTCGATGTGCGCGCTTGTCCGTGCCCTGACACGGAAAAGCGCGCACCAGCGCGAAGCGCAAAGATCGCCTCCATGGCGAGGATGCGTGCGGTCGTGCTCCACGGACCGGGCCCGGTGACCGCGCTGAAGATCGAGGACCTGACCGTCCCCACGCCGCAGCACGGCCAGGTGCTGATCGCGGTCAAGGCCTTCGGGCTCAACCGCTCCGAGCTGCACACCCGCCTCGGGCTCGGCGAGGGCGTCACGTTCCCCCGCGTGCCCGGCATCGAGGCGACCGGCGTCGTCGCCGTGTGCCCGGGAGGGGAGTTCGCCGCCGGCCAGCAGGTGGTGACGATGATGGGCGGGATGGGCCGCACGTTCGACGGGGGCTACGCCGAGTACACCTGTGTTCCCGCCGTCCAGGTCATCGCGTTCACCAGCGACCTGGACTGGCCGACGCTCGGCGCGGTCCCGGAGATGCTCCAGACCGCGTACGGCGCCCTGGCCGAGGGCCTCAACGTGCAGCCGGGCCAGTCGCTGCTGATCCGGGGCGGGACATCGTCGGTCGGCATGGCGGCGACGGTGCTCGCCAAGGCCCGCGGGCTGATCGTCCTCGCGACCACCCGCAACGAGGCCAAGGCCGACGGGCTCCGCGCGCTCGGGGTCGACCACGTGCTGCTCGACGACGGCGACGTCGCGCGCCGCGTCCACGACGTGCTCGGCGGCGGCGTCGACACCGCCCTCGAGCTCGTCGGCACCCCGACGCTGCCCGACACCCTGCGTGCGACACGGCGCCACGGCGTCGTCTGCTTCGCGGGGATGCTGTCCACCCGCTGGACGGTGCCGGACTTCTACCCCATCGACTACCTGCCCCGCGGCGTGCGGCTCACCGCCTACGCCGGGGACGCGAGCGACCTGCCCGGACCGGTGCTGCAGGAGTTCCTCGACGACGTCGCGGCGGGGCGTGCGACCGTCCCGGTCGGCGAGGTCTTCCCGCTCGAGCGGATCCGCGACGCCCACGCCGTCATGGAGGCCGACCGGGCGACGGGCAAGCTCGTCGGCCTCCCCCGCCCGCTGCGGTGGCGTCCGCGGCGGTGAGGGTGTGAGTGCTTGTCCGTGCCGGAGCACGGACAAGCACTCACGAGCGCGGAGCGCAAAGTCAGCTGTACCAGGTCGGCTCGGGCAGCTCGTCGGTCAGCACGAACCGGCCCACCTCGCGACGCTTGTACGCCACGGGGTCGTGGAGCGTGTGCGTGCGGACGTTGCGCCAGAACCGGTCGAACGCCAGCGACGACGCCGTCGACCGGGCGCCGGTCACCTCGAAGATGCCGCTCGTGATCTCCAGGGCCACCTCGGTCGCGCGCGCCTTGACCGCGGCCACGCGGACCTCGTGCTCCCCGCGGGCGCGCTCGGTGAGCGCGTCGGGGTCGCGGTGGATCGGCAGCGCCTCGGCGGCCACCGCGTCGGCCAGCGCCTCGGCGGCCCAGAGCTTCGCCTCGAAGTCGCCGTAGGTGTCGATCACGTAGGGCTCGTCGACCGCGCTCGCCTGCCCGCCGTGCAGCCATGGCCGCGTCGTCGTGCGCGTGTACGCGGCCGCCTCCTCGAGCGCCCCGCGGGCGATGCCGAGGTAGAAGCTCACGAACACCAGCTGGATCGTCGGCACGTTCATCGTGTTGTAGGTCCGCGGGGTGAAGACCTTGTCGCGGAACCCGGCGGCGGCCGCCCACGGCACGCGCACGCCGTCGATCGTCACGTCGCCCGACTCGGTCAGCCGCTGGCCGATGTTGTCCCAGTCGTCGTGGAACGTGATCGCCGGCTGGTCCGAGGGCACGATCGCGAAGACGTGCGTGTCGGTCCCCTCGAGGACGCCCTCGAGCACGGTCACGTCGGAGACCCGGCTGCCCGTCGAGAACGACTTGCGACCGGTGTAGACGATCTCGTCGCCCTCGTCGCGGATGACGACGTCGCTGTCGCGCGGGTTCACGGCGCCGCCGAAGAACCACCGCTCGCGGGTCGCCTCGGCCTCGACCTGCGCGATCTGCTCGGGCGTCCCGACCAGCCGCGCGGCCCAGAACCAGAGCAGGTGGTAGCCCAGGAGCTGGCCGATCGAGCCGTCGCCGGCGGCCACCTCGCGGATCACGCGGTACGCGGTGGGCCACTCCTGGCCGCCGCCGCCGTGCTCGACGGGGCCGAGCAGGGTGACGAGGCCGGCGTCCTTGAGCAGGGCGACCTCGGCGTACGGGGTCGCGCCGGCGGCGTCGCGCTCGGCCGCGTCGGCGGCGAGCACGGTGCGCACGAGGCGGGCGCGCTCGAGCCACTCGGCCTCGGTGCGCGGGGTGGGCAGGGTGCTGAAGTCGGGGTGGTCGGTGGTCCCGGGGCGGGACAGGGTGCTGGTCACGGGTTCTCCTCGATCAGGCGGGCGTGCGGGCGGTCGTCGGGGAGGACCGACAGCCCTGGGCGAAGACCCGCCCGTGATCGATGTGCCGGCGCCGCACGAACGGCCCCGGCGCGGCCGCCGGCATCAGGTCCGGATGACCGGGTGGCGACGCAGGTCGTCGCGCAGGCGGGCCAGCGCGGCCGCGACCTCCGCGGCGATGCGCTCGGCGTCGCGCTCCCAGTGCTCGGTGCCGGCGCCGTCGCGGGTCACCTCACGGCGGACCAGGGCGTCCAGGTCGGTGAGGAGCTCCGCGACGGCGGCGCCGCGGGGGCTGAAGCGGGAGACGGTGACGGGCATGCGGACCTCCGGAGGACCTCGCCGGGGACGGCGCCCGCGATCGGCGAGGAGAAGTGGGTGAGGGCGAGCAGCGGCGCCCGGCGACAGAAGTCGTCCAGGAGGCGTGCGGCGCGCAGCGCGAGGGACATGTCGGCTCCGACGGGCGTGAGGGCGTCCGCCCGGGGTGCACCCGGGCGCGGCTCAGCGGGTCAGGGTCGACAGATCGCGGCGGAGGTCCGGCAGAGATCGACGTGACGGCGCCACGCGTGCCACACGGTGGTCGGCGCCTCGGTCACGAGCACGACCGTACGCACCGGCCGTGTCGCGGCGCCAGCACCGTGTGAGCGATCCCGGCGGGTGTCACAGTGACGCCCATGGACGAACTGGTGCACCTCGAGGTCACGGGCGGCACGGCGACGATCACCCTGGACTCGCCGCGCAACCGCAACGCGCTCTCCGCGCAGCTGCGCCGCGAGCTCGCCGCGCACCTCGACACCGCGCTCGCCGACGACGCGGTGCGCGTCGTCGTCCTCACCCACACCGGCCCCGTGTTCTGCTCCGGGATGGACCTGCGCGAGTCGCGCGGCGCGGGTGCCGGCGACCAGGGCGTCCATGAGTTCCCCGGGATCCTCGCGACGCTCTGGTACGCCGACAAGCCCGTGATCGCCCGCCTCGCCGGACCCGCGCGCGCGGGCGGGGTCGGCCTCGTCTCCGCCTGCGACATCGCCGTCGCCGCGCGGGAGGCCACCTTCGCCTTCACCGAGGTGCGCATCGGCGTCGTCCCCGCGGTGATCTCCTCCACCGTACTCCCCCGCCTGCTGCCGCGGGCCGCGCACGAGCTGATGCTCACCGGCGAGACGTTCGACGCCGACCGCGCCGCGGCGGTCGGGCTGGTCAACGTGGCGGTGGACGCCGACGGTCTCGACGCCGAGGTCGCGCGCTACGTCGACATGCTCGCGCGCGGCGGGCCGCAGGCGCTCGCCGCCACCAAGGCCCTCCTGCGCCGCGACCGCAGCGAGCACCTGCAGCAGGACCTCGAGGCGATGCTCGAGCTGTCCGCGGGGTTCTTCGCCTCCGACGAGGGCCAGGAGGGCATGACGGCGTTCGCGGAGAAGCGGTCGCCCTCCTGGGTGCCGGGCGCCTGAGCGGTATCCGCATCGTCATGCGATCGTGATGTACGTACCCCTCTCGGCCGCCCCTGTGCGGCCGTTGGACGGGAGGGGTACGGCTGGGGGGAGCACGCGATGGGGTCTCGGACGTCTCGACTGGCCGTGCCGGTGGTGCTCGCCGGCCTGCTGGCGGGCCTGCTGCTCGCACCGTCGGCGCTGGCCGCGCCACCGCCGGGTGGCCTGCGGGCCGCGCCCGTCGTCCCCGCGGACGTCACCGCGGGCTACGTCGTCTACGACCGCACGACCCGGCGCACGGTCGCCGAGTCCGCGCCGCGGGCGAGGTTCCGCTCCGCGTCGCTGGTCAAGCTGCTGATCGCGCTCGACCTCACGCAGGGCCGCACGAGCGTGTCGTCGGCCGACCGCGCGCTGCTCGACTCCATGCTGCGCTCCAGCGACGACGACGCGGCGAGCACGCTGTGGGTGCGCCAGGGCTACGAGCAGGTCGTCGTGCGGATGGTGCGCCTGATCGGGCTCGCCGACACCGCGCCGCCCACCGACCGCCGCTACTGGGGCTACACCGCGGTCAGCGCCGCCGACGTCGCGACCGTCTACAACTACCTGCTCGACCGCGCGACGCCGTTCCAGCGCGACCTCATCGTCGGCAACCTGGAGCGCGCCACCCAGTGCGCCGCCGACGGCTTCGACCAGTCGTTCGGCATCCCGCGCGCCGTCGCCGGGACGCGCGCGGTGAAGCAGGGCTGGTCGGGCTACGGCACCGCGCCCGCGCGGCCCTGCGTCGAGGGCCGGCAGGACACCCCGCCCGACGCGCTGTCCGGGCAGGCCGCCGAGGAGGCGCCGCAGGCCGTGGCGGACAGCCGCCCGGCCACCCTCGCCGCCCCGGCACTCGACCTCTCCCGCCGCGCCCTGCACACCAGCGGGCTCGTCGACGCCCGCCGCCGCGTGGTCGTCGTGCTGACCCTGAGCCCGAAGACCACGAGCTTCGAGACCCAGTCGACGACGATCACGAACATCACCCGCACGCTGCATGACGAGGCGGTCGCGGCGACCCCGACCACCACGACGACGACCCCCACGACGACGACCACTGCGCCGCCGACGACCACCACCGCGCCGCCGACCACGACCACGACGACGGCCCCGTCCACCGACCCCATCGAGGTCTACGCGCGGGCGAACGCCGCGAAGCTCGGGCCGGCGACGGGCGCGGCGTACGCGGTGCCGGGCGGGCGGGGGCGCGACTACCGCGACGCCACCGTCTACTGGTCGGCGGCCACCGGGGCGCACGCCGTCGGCGGGCCGACGCTGACGAAGTACCGGGCGCTCGGGGCGACGGGGTCGATCCTCGGCTTCCCGGTCATCGACACGACGCCGACCCCCGACGGCCGGGGCCGCTACACCCACTTCGCGGGTTCGGGCGGCTCGATCTACCTCAACCCGGCGCGCGGGGCGGCGTACGCCGTCTACGGCGCGATCCGCGAGCGGTGGGCGTCGCTGGGCTGGGAGCGCTCGCGGCTGGGCTACCCGACGCGCGACGAGTACGCCGTCACCGGCGGGCGCCGCAGCGACTTCGACCAGGGCACGATCACGTGGACCCAGCGCACGGGCGCGATCTCGGTGGCCTACCGCTGAGCGAGCTCAGACGAGGTTGACCACGATCACCAGGAGGAGCAGCACGATCAGGGTCGCGGTGACCCACAGGCGGGCGGCGCGCCGGTCCACCGCGCTCAGGCCTCCGTCGTCGTGCCGGCCCGCCGCTGCGCGCGGCGCTCCGCGGCCTCGAGGCGGGCGGCCACCGACTTCTCGACGACGGTGTCGATGACCGCCGCCGCGCCCCAGCACAGCGGCCCGACGACGGCCACGACGAGCACGACCTGCACGGTGAAGTCGAGCTGGGTGAGCCACAACTCGACGCCGTCCCACCAGGTCGCGACCGCACGCAGCACGCGCTCGACGGTACGCCGAGCGCCCTCGTCCCGGTCAGCGGGCCAGGAAGTCCTCGAGCAGCGGCGCGACGAGGTCGACGCGCTCGATGAGCTGCGTGTGCTTGGTCCGCGGCAGGACGGCCAGGCCGGCGTCGGGGATCGCGTCCTGCATCGCCACGGCGGCGTCGACCCGCACGAAGTCGTGGTCGCCGATCACCAGCAACGTCGGCGCCGTGACGCGCGCGAGGTCCGCGGTGCTCCAGTTCTCCTCCGCGACGACGATCGGGTCGAGCTTGGCGACGACGGCCTCGAAGGTGCTCAGGCCGTACCGCTCGTACTCGGCGAACATGGCCCCGAACTCCGCTTCTGAGGGCATGCGGGTGGACGTCGCGTACTGCGAGGGATCGTGGATCTCGGCGTGGTAGTCGTCCTTGCGGCGGTGGACGGCCCCGAGCACCAGCCGGTCGACGCGGTCCGGGTGCCGGACAGCGACCTCGAGGGCCACGAGCCCGCCCCAGCTGAAGCCGAGGACGTCGGCGCGCTCCAGGCCGAGGTGGTCGAGGACGCCGACGACGTCGGCAGCCTGGTTCTCGAGCGTGATCTCGCGGTCGACGTCGGCCGTGCGGCCGTGGCCCTGCAGCTCGATCGGGATGAGCCGGCGGTGCGGCGCCAGCAACGGCATCAGGGCGCCGAAGCTGAGGTCCAGCGTCAGCATCCCGCCGTGCAGCAGCACGAGCGGGGCGCCCGTGCCGTGGTCCTCGAAGTAGACGTCGATGCCGGGCAGCGGGGCGTACACGGGTCCTCCAGGAGGTTCGTCAGGGTCTCACCGGTCCCAACCGCGCCCGCTCACCGAACTCATCGGGCATCGGGGAAGTCGTGCCGGATAGGTTGCGGGGCATGTTCGCGGTCTACGCCTCCGAGCCCAACGCCGACGACCCGGTCGCCTCCCTCGTGGTGGGCGAGCGGCCCGACCCCGAGGTGCCCGACGGCTGGGTACGGGTCAAGGTCGAGGCGGCGAGCCTCAACATGCACGACCTCTGGACGCTCCGGGGGGTCGGGATCAAGGAAGACCAGTTCCCGATGATCCTGGGCTGTGACGGCGCCGGGACGCTCGACGACGGCACCCCGGTGGTCCTGCACTCGCTGATGGGCGACCCGGACTGGAAGGACGACGAGACCCTCGACCCGTCCCGCAAGATGCTCACCGAGTGGGCGCAGGGCAGCTTCGCCGACTACGTGGTCGTTCCGAAGCGCAACGCGCTGCCGCGCCCGGAGGGCATGACGGCCTCGACGGGTGCCGTCATGGGCACGGCGTGGCTGACGGCCTACCGGATGCTGTTCACGAAGTCCGGGCTGCGCGGCGGGCAGACGATGCTCATCCAGGGCGCCTCGGGGGGCGTGTCCACCGCGCTCATCCAGCTCGGGCGCGCCGCGGGCATGCAGGTCTGGGTCACCGGGCGCACCGACGAGAAGCGCGAGCTGGCGATGCGCCTGGGCGCGCACCAGGTGTTCGAGTCCAACGCGAAGCTCCCGGGCAAGGTGCAGGCGGTGTTCGAGACCGTCGGCGAGGCCACGTGGAAGCACTCGCTGCGCGCGCTCGTGCCCGGCGGCACGATCGTCTGCTCGGGCGCCACCTCGGGCTTCGCGCCCAGCGCGGACCTGGCGCAGGTGTTCTTCCTGCAGAAGAACGTGGTCGGCTCGACGATGGGCACGCTCGCCGAGCTGCGCGACCTGCTCGAGTTCGTGGCGGCCACGGGCATCGTCCCGGAGATCGGCCAGGAGCTGCCGATGGCCGACGCGAAGGACGGCTTCCAGGCGATGCTCGACGGCAACACGGCCGGCAAGATCGTCTTCACGCGCTGACCGCTCCGTGCGTGATCTTCTGAGCGATAGCTCAGAAGATCACGCACGGAGGAAGGCGAGCAGGGTCGAGGTGACGGTGTCGGCGTCGCGGACAGGGAGCCAGTGGTCGCCGTCGCGCACGGGGACGTAGGTGAACGGGCCGTCGAGGTAGCGGCCCGACCCGGCCATCTGCGCCTCGCCGAGCGCGACGTCGGCCGTCCCCAGCATGCCCAGGACCGGGATCGTGAGCCGCGGCAGCCCCAGCGGGGCCTCGTCGACGAAGGTGCGCGGGTCGACGTTCGCGCGGTACCAGCCCAGCCCTGCCGTGAGCGCGCCCGGTCGGGCCAGGTCGTCGATCTGGGTGCGCACGAGCGCGTCGTCGTCCGCGCGCCCGGGGTGCAGCCACCGGCGCAGCAGCGCCCAGTCGTCCGCGGGCAGGACCTCCTCGGCCACCCCGGGGAACCGGAACCACAGCATGTACCAGGACAGGGCCCGCTGCTCGAGGCCCGCGGCGCGGAACGCCTCGGGGTGCCCGACGGCGAGCGCGGCGTAGCGGGTGACGCGGTCGCTGCGCATCGCGAGCGCCCAGCCCACGACCGAGCCGAAGTCGTGCCCGACCACCGCCGCGCGCTCGACGCCGCGCTCGTCGAGCAGCGCCACGACGTCCAGCACGGAGCGGCTGATGCGGTAGGCGTCGACGTCCTCCGGCTTGTCGCTGTCGCCGAACCCGCGCAGGTCGGGCGCGATCACCCGGTACCCGGCCGCGGCGAGGGCCTCGATCTGGGCGCGCCACAGCGTCGCGCGGTCGGGGAAGCCGTGCAGCAGGACGACGGCGGGCCCCTCCCCCACGTCGAGCACCGACAGCGTGATGTCCGGCAGCGTGACGCGGACCGGGGCGGGGAGGGTCACGCGGTGAGCCGGCCGGCCGCGGGGACTACCTGGGCGAGCACCGCGCGGGCGACGGCGTCGTTGGCGCGGAAGCTCAGGGCGTTGGTGTTCGGGCGGGTGAACGCGCCGGGGATGCGCACGTTGGTGTGCGGCCCGATCGCGAAGCGGGTCGGGTGGGCCTCGCCGTCGTCGTCCACCAGCCGGTAGTCCGACGGGCGGACCCGCACCAGCCCGGTGTGGTGCAGCACCACCGCGCCCTCGCCGTGCGCCACGGCCGCGTCGGCCGAGCGCACCGCCGACGAGCACGCCTGCGTCGGGCATCCGCCGCCGAGGTCGAGGACCTCCTCGTCGAGCTGCCCGTCGGCGTGCAGCGCGGCGAGCATCGGGTCGGCGCTGCGGCTCACGCTCGGCGCGGGCAGGCGGGCCTCGACGAACGTGCGCGCCTCGACCTCGACCCCGTCGAGGCTGTCGCTGCGCGCCCGGAACACGCCGGCGTCGCCGTCGGCCTCGACCACCAGCCCGGCGCCGAGGAACCGCACGTACCCGGCGCGCGAGAGCGCGAGCATCTGGCGCAGGCGCGGTCCGGGCGGGCCGCTGGCGAGCGAGCTGAACAGGTTCTGCCACCACGACAGGTCACGGGCGCGCGACGTCGGGGTCAGCGCGTCGGTGCCCGCGAGCTCCATGACCTGCGCGAACACGCTGAGCAGGGCCACGAACGCGCCGAGCTCGGCGGTGTAGCGCTCGTCGACGTGGCGGGCGAGGTCGTCGGCGATGTACTCGCGCAGCGCTGCCTGCAGGGCGTCCGGGTCGTCGACGCAGACGTCGCGCAGCGGGCGGTCGATGCGCTCGAAGTCGAGGTGGTCGTCCGGGTCCGGCACCGACGTCGCGATGAGCTCGCTGCGGGCGTCGGAGTACCAGTCGAGCTCGGCGTACGCCGCGGCGAACGCGTCCCACGTGCCGCGCACGCGGTCGGGGTGGCCGTGGAAGAGCTCGTGGTAGTAGCCCCAGCCGACCTCCTTGGCCATGAGCGGCCACACGTCGCGGCGCAGGTCGATGCCGCCGTGGCGCACGAAGCCCGCGACGTCGTCGGGGCCCAGGAAGCGCGGCAGCGGCGGGCGCGGTCCGCGCAGCGCGTACTCGGTCTTCGCGTGGTACGGCACCCCGCGCCCGGAGCCGACGTGCAGCACGGGCTCGCGGCCGGACGGGACGTAGCGCAGCCGACCGTCGGGGCCGTCCGGAGCGAACTCCCCGCCGCGGCCCTCAAACAGCAGCACGACGAGGTCGACGAACGCGAGGCCCATGCCGCGCGCGATCACCGTCTCCCCCGCCGGGATGTGGTCGAGCTCGGTGTCGGTGGTCTGCTCGGGCGGGAAGTAGCGCAGCCCGTGCTCGTCGGCGAAGGCGACGAGGTCCTGCTCGTCGGGGGTGGGGTCGGCGTCGAGGTGGCCGCTGGCCAGCACCAGGGCGTCGGCGTCGAGCTCCTCGCCGGTGGCGAGCCGCACGCGCTGCGGCGAGCCCTCGACGAGCCCGACCGCCCGCGTGCGGTGCCGGTGGGCGTGCACCCCGGCGGGCAGGGTCGCCTCGACGTGGCGCAGCACCCAGTCCAGGTAGTGGCTCTGCAGGCGCCGCGTGGCGAACGTGGCGCGGGTCAGCCCGCGGAGCTCGTCACCGACCGGGCCGGGCGGCACCGACTCGCCGGGCAGCCGGCCCTCGCGGACCTGCTCCGCCCACTCGTAGAGCGACGGCCCCGGGACGATCGGCCCGTCGCAGCGGACGCTCTCGTCGGTGAACATCGTGACGTCGGCGGCCATGGAGTTCATCCACAGCAGCGACGACTGCTCGTGACGCCAGATGCGCCCCGCCCCGGGTGGGTACGGGTCGACGAGGTGGACGTCGAGCTCGACGCCCGCGCCGACACCGAACTCGCCGGCGCTGGCGGCGAGGCGCTCGAGCACACCCGCCCCGCGCGGTCCTGCTCCCACGACCACGACCGACCGTCGCATCGTCCGTCCTCCCGCCGCGCGCGTCCGCGCTCGTGAGCGATTATCCGTGTCTGGACACGAATAGGCACAGCACGCCGATAGGACGCACGAGCGCGGAGCGCCAAGGCGTCAGCGGCGCTTGGGGCCGCGGCTCGGGCGCGGTGAGACGGTCGCGGCCTCGGCACCCGACGCGCGGCGCAGGCCCATCGGCCGGCCGGCGACGCGGGCACGCTGCAGGCGCTTGACCACGTGGCCCGGCACGTCGGCGGGCAGCTCGACCAGTGTGTGGTCGGTGCGGATGTCGATGTGCCCGATGTGCTGGGAGTCGAGCCCCGCCTCGTTGGCGATGGCCCCGACGATCGCACCCGGCCGCACCCGCTGGTTGTGGCCGACCTCGATGCGGTAGGTGTCGGTGCCCGAGCCCACGGTCCACTCGGGGGCCTTGCCGGTGCGGCCCTGACCGCGGTCCGGCTTGCCCTCGCGCGGCAGCCGCTTGTCGCCCCGCGGCGACGGGGCCGGCAGGTCCTCGACCAGCAGCGGCTTGGTGCCCTGGACCATCTTGGCCAGCGCGGCGGCCAGCTCGAGGGGGTCCGCACCGGTCTCGGCGACGTAGTCGCCGACGATGCCGCGGAACACGTCCATCGGGTCGCCGCCGGTGACGGTGCCGTCGAGCGTGCCGGTGATGCGGTCGGCGAAGCGGCGCTTGCGCACCGCGTTCACCTCGTCGGTGCCCGGCACCGACATCTCCTCGGCCTTCTGCTTCGTGGCCGACTCGATCATCCGCATCGTGCGGATCTGGCCGCGGGTGACGAACGAGATGGCCTCGCCGCTGCGCCCGGCCCGGCCGGTGCGGCCGATGCGGTGGACGTAGGACTCGCTGTCCGGCGGCAGGTCGTGGTTGACGACCAGCGAGATGCGGTCGACGTCGAGCCCGCGGGCCGCGACGTCGGTGGCCACCAGCACGTCGAGCTCACCGGCGCGCAGGTCGGCGATGGTCTTCTCGCGCTGGGGCTGGGAGAGGTCGCCCGAGATCGCGACCGCCGCGAAGCCGCGGCGGTTGAGGGCGTCGGTGACGTCGGTGGTGTTCTGCCGCGTGCGGACGAACACCAGGCAGGCGTCGAAGTCCTCGACCTGCAGGATGCGCGCCAGCGAGTCGGCCTTCTGGCGCTCGGGCACCACGACGTAGCGCTGGCGGGTGTTGATGCCCGTCTGCGTCTTCGACTTGATCGACACCTCGGCCGGGGCGTTGAGGTGGCGACGCGAGACCTCGCGGATCGCGCCGGGCATCGTCGCCGAGAACAGCGCGACCTGGCGGTCGGCGGGCAGCAGCTCGAAGATGCGCTCGACCTCTTCGAGGAAGCCCATCTGCAGCATCTCGTCGGCCTCGTCGAGCACGAAGTGCGCGACGTCGCGGAGGTCGAGCGTGCCCTTCTCGAGGTGGTCGGCCACGCGGCCGGGCGTGCCGACGACGATCTGGCCGCCGCGGCGCAGCCCGTGCAGCTGCGGGCCGTAGGGCGCGCCGCCGTAGAGCTGGACGACGCCCAGCCCGGGCACGCCGGCGCCGAGGCGCTCGATGGCCTCGGCGACCTGGATCGCCAGCTCGCGCGTCGGCGTGAGGACGAGGGCCTGCACGTGCTTCTGCGCCGGGTCGACCGCCGAGAGCATCGGCAGCGCGAACGCGGCGGTCTTGCCGGTGCCGGTCTGCGCCAGGCCCAGGACGTCGCGGCCGGCCAGCAGCAGCGGGATCGTCTCGGTCTGGATGGGGGTCGGGGTGTCGAACCCGGACTCGACCAGGGTCGGCAGCAGGCGCTCGGCGACGCCCAGCGCGGCGAACGCGGAGCCGGGGATCGGCTCCTCGTCGGCGCCGTCGGCCTCGTCGGTCGCGTCCTCATCGGCGGTGTCGGTCGCGTCGGTCGGGTCGGTCGCCTCGTCCGCGGCCGGCTCCTCGGAGACGGTCGCACCGACGGTGTCGTCGGTGGGGGTGGTGATCACGTCGACGAGCTCGACGTCGTGGTCGGACAGGATGGCAGCGTTGGTCACAGATCTCTTTCAGGAAGGGTACGGCGGACACGTGAGCTGTCCGCGGACCCGGTGAAACGCAGGTCCTTCCCAGGCCGACAGCTCGGCGCTGACAACCAGTCTACGCGAGCGGTTGTTCCCGGCCGATCACCACCGTCGGTCCCGCTACTTCTTCTTGGCCTTGTCCACCGCGTTCTGGTCGGTCGACAGCGCCGCCACGAAGGCCTCCTGCGGGACGTCGACGCGGCCGATCGTCTTCATCCGCTTCTTGCCCTCCTTCTGCTTCTCGAGCAGCTTGCGCTTGCGGGTGATGTCGCCGCCGTAGCACTTGGAGAGCACGTCCTTGCGGATCGCGCGGATCGTCTCGCGAGCGATGATCTTGGCGCCGATGGCGGCCTGGATGGGCACCTCGAACTGCTGGCGCGGGATGAGCTCGCGCAGCTTGGTGGCCATCGAGTTGCCGTACGCGTAGGCGGCGTCGCGGTGCACGATCGCCGAGAACGCGTCGACCGGCTCGCCCTGCAGCAGGATGTCGACCTTCACCAGGTCGGCGGCCTGCTCGCCGGCGGGCTCGTAGTTCAGCGACGCGTAGCCGCGGGTGCGCGACTTCAGGATGTCGAAGAAGTCAAAGATGATCTCGGCGAGCGGCATCGTGTAGCGCAGCTCGACGCGGCTGTCGGACAGGTAGTCCATGCCCTCGAGCTGGCCGCGCCGCGACTGGCAGAGCTCCATGATCGGGCCGACGAAGTCCGACGGCGAGAGCACCGAGACCTTGGTGATCGGCTCGTAGATCGTCGCGACCTTGCCCTCCGGCCAGTCCGCCGGATTGGTCACCTCGGCCTCGCTGCCGTCGTCGAGCGCGAGGCGGTAGACGGTGTTCGGCGCGGTGGAGATCAGCTCGAGGCCGTGCTCGCGCTCGAGGCGGTCACGCGTGATCTCCAGGTGCAGCAGGCCGAGGAAGCCGCAGCGGAACCCGAAGCCCAGGGCCGCGGACGTCTCGGGCTCGTAGGACAGGGCGGCGTCGTTGAGGCGCAGCCGGTCGAGCGCGTCGCGCAGCAGCGGGTAGTCGGTGCCGTCGATCGGATAGAGCCCGGAGTAGACCATCGGCTGCGGGTCGCGGTAGCCGCCGAGGGGTTCCTTGGCGCCCTTGCGCTCCCACGTGACGGTGTCGCCGACCCGGGACTGGCGGACGTCCTTCACGCCGGTCATGAGGTAGCCGACCTCGCCCACCCCGAGGCCCTGACAGGGCTTCTGGTCCGGCGAGATGATCCCGACCTCGAGCAGCTCGTGGACCGCGTTCGTGCTCATCATGCGGATGCGCTCGCGCGGGGTGATCCGCCCGTCGACGACGCGGATGTAGGTGACGACGCCGCGGTAGGTGTCGTAGACCGAGTCGAAGATCATCGCGCGGGCCGGGGCGTCGGCGTCGCCCACGGGCGCGGGGACGCGCTTGACCACCGAGTCGAGCACCGCGGGCACGCCGTCACCGGTCTTGGCGCTGATCCGCAGGATGCTGTCGGGGTCGCAGCCGATGAGGTGGGCGATCTCCGCGGCGTAGCGCTCGGGGTCGGCCGCGGGCAGGTCGATCTTGTTGAGGACCGGGATGATCTCGAGGTCGTTCTCCATGGCCAGGTAGAGGTTGGCCAGGGTCTGGGCCTCGATGCCCTGCGCGGCGTCGACCAGCAGGATCGCGCCCTCGCACGCGGCCAGCGAGCGGCTGACCTCGTAGGTGAAGTCGACGTGGCCCGGGGTGTCGATGAGGTGCAGCACGTGGTCGCGCATCTCGCCGTCGGGCCCGGCCGCGTACCAGGGCAGGCGCACGTTCTGCGCCTTGATCGTGATGCCCCGCTCGCGCTCGATGTCCATGCGGTCGAGGTACTGGGCGCGGTAGGCGCGGTCGCCCAGGACGCCGGTCATCTGCAGCATGCGGTCGGCCAGCGTCGACTTGCCGTGGTCGATGTGCGCGATGATGCAGAAGTTGCGGATGCGGTCCGGCGGCGTGAACGTCTCGTCGGCGTAGCCCTTCGTGCCCGGCCGTCCGGGGGTGCTCGCGGACTGCTGGGTGGTCTGGGTCAACGGGATCCTCATGCTCTCGCTCGGTCGGGCTCGTCCCCATCGTCCCACGACGGCCGGTCGGGGCCGGTCGCCGAGGCGGCGCCCGGTGGTTGGTAACCTGACGAACACTGCGTGGTGCGGTCGAGCGCCCCCGCGCGCTCCCGTGCACCGACTCCCGACAGATGAAGGTCCAGACACGCCGTGGCGAACATCAAGCAGCAGGTCAAGCGCATCCGCAAGAACGAGGAGGCGCGCCGCCGCAACAAGGCGGTGAAGTCCCGCATCAAGACGGCCATCCGCCGTTACCGCGAGGCCGTCGAGGCCGGTGACGCCGAGGTCGCGGGCGAGCGCCGCCGCGAGGCCGGGCGCCTCCTGGACAAGGCCGCCGGCAAGGGCATCATCCACAAGAACCAGGCGGCCAACAAGAAGTCGCGCATGGCCCACCGGGCCGAGCGCTTCTCGGTCGACAACAAGGCGGGCAAGACCCCGGCCTGATCGTTCTGCACGTCGAAGGCCCGTCCCCGGACTCCGGGGGCGGGCCTTCGTCGTGTCAGCGCCGGCTGCTCCCCCGCGCGGCGAGGACCTGCTCCACCGCGTGCTCGAGCGCGTAGGCCGGGTCGGCGGCGGCGCCCTTGACGTCGGCGTTGAGGTCGGCGACGACGCCCATCGCGTGCGTCAGGCCCTCGGCGCCCCACCCCCGGGCCTGCCCCTGGGCCTTGCGCACCTTCCACGGCGGCATCTTCAGCGCCGAGGCCATGGCGTACGGGTCGCCGCGGCCGGCGGCGCTGACGCGGGCGACGGTGCGCACCGCGTCGGCGAGGGCGTCGGCCACCAGCACGTGCGCCACCCCGGTCTGCAGCGCCCACCGCAGCGCCTCCAGCGCGCCCGGGCGGTCGCCGGTGATCGCCCGCTCGGCCACCGCGAAGCCCGTGACCTCGGCGCGTCCGCGGTGGAAGCGGCGCACGGCGTCGGCGTCGACCTGCCCGCCCGAGTCGGACGCCAGCTGCGACGCGGCGGCGGCGAGCTCGCGCAGGTCGGAGCCGACCGCGTCCATGAGCAGGCCCAGCGCGTCACCGGTGATCCGCCCGCCGGCCTGGCGCACCTCGGCGCGCACGAAGTCGGCCCGCTGGTCGTCGGACGGGCCCACGGCCGACGCCTCGGTGGCGCCCGCGGCGCGCAGCCCCTCGAGCAGGGCGTCGCCCTTGGCGCCCTTCGCGGACTTCGCCGGGCCCTTCCCCCGCCGCCCGCCGCTCCTGGGCGGGCCGCGGTGGACGACGACCAGCGTCACGCCGTCGCTCGGGGTCTTCGCGTAGTCGAGCAGCAGGGTCGTGACCTCCGCGCTCGCGTCGTGGGCGTTCTCGAGCACGACGACGCGCGACTCGGCGAACAGCGACGGGCTCACCAGCTCGCCCAGCACGCCGGGGGTGATCTCGCCGACCGGGAGGTGCGCCACCTCCACCGCGGGGTCGGCCGCGCGCGCCGCGGCGATCGCCCGCGCGACCGCGCGCTCGACCAGCAGCCCCTCGTCGCCGACGACGAGGTGCACCGACGCCGGGCTCTCGGGGCTCACCGCACCGATGGTGTCACGGGGGTCCGACGGGCCCGTCCCGGCCGGGCCAGGGCGGTGCCCGCGTGGGTGAGCAGCGTCTCGTCCCGGCCACGGCCGGTGGTCGCCCCCCGCGGGCTGACGTAGTGTGCTCGTCCGGACGTCCCCGGGCGTCCGCACAACTGAACACGGCTCATCCAGAGGGGTAGAGGGAACGGCCCGACGACACCCCGGCAACCGGCGTCATCTTCTGCGGACGATCACGGTGCCAATTCCGACCCGCGTTCGCGGGGAAGATGAGGAGGACATTCTCATGACGCTGACTGCCCAGACATCGACGGCCACGTCGTACGACCTCGGGCCCGCGTGTGCGCTCGCCTGCCGCGCCTGCGGCCACCGCATGGACCTGGCCGCCGAGTTCGCGTGCCCCCAGTGCTTCGGGCCCCTCGAGATCGCCTACGACTTCGGCCGCGTCACCCGCGAGGACATCGAGCGCGGCCCCCAGAGCATCTGGCGCTACAAGGGCCTGCTGCCGGTGCCGAGCACCGTCTCCGACCACCCCAACACCGACCCGGGCTGTACCCGCCTGCTGCGCGCCGACCGTCTCGGCGCCGCGCTCGGGATCAAGAACCTGTGGGTCAAGGACGACACCGGCAACCCCACCCACTCCTTCAAGGACCGGGTCGTCGCCGTCGCCCTCGCCGCGGCCCGCGAGCTGGGCTTCTCCGTGCTCGCCTGCCCGTCGACCGGCAACCTCGCCAACGCCACCGCGGCCGCTGCGGCCCGGGCCGGCTGGGACTCGGTCGTGCTGATCCCCGCCTCGCTCGAGCGCGCCAAGATCCTGATGACGGCGGTGTACGACACGAACCTGCTGGCCTGCGAGGGCACCTACGACGACGTCAACCGCCTGGCGACCGAGCTCGCGTTCGACCAGGAGGACTGGGCCTTCGTCAACGTCAACGTCCGCCCGTACTACGCGGAGGGGTCGAAGACCCTCGGCTACGAGGTCGCCGAGCAGCTCGGGTGGCGCATTCCCGCGCAGACGGTGATCCCGATCGCCTCGGGCTCGCAGCTGACGAAGGTCGACAAGGCCTACGGCGAGCTGGCCGCGCTGGGCCTGGTCGAGGACTCCCCCTACAAGGTCTTCGGCGCCCAGGCCGCCGGGTGCTCGCCGGTCTCGACGGCGTTCGCCGAGGGCACCGACGTCGTCCGCCCGCAGAAGCCGGACACCATCGCCCGGTCGCTGGCCATCGGCAACCCCGCCGACGGGCCCTACGTCCTCGACGCCGTGCGCCGCTGCGGCGGTGTGGTCACCGACGTGACCGACGACGAGATCCGCGACGGCATCCGCCTGCTCGCCCGCACCGAGGGCGTGTTCGCCGAGACCGCGGGCGGGGTGACCGTGGCCAACGCGAAGAAGATGGTCGAGTCCGGCGACCTCGACCCCGACGCCGACACCGTCCTGCTGATCACCGGCGACGGGCTGAAGACCCTGGACGCCATCGAGCACCAGGTGGGCCCGAAGGCGACGATCCCGGCCACGTCGAAGGCGGTGCGCGAGGCCCTCGGGCTGTAGTCGCGGGCCCGGTCCACGGACCGTGTCCTGAGGACACGGTCCTCACCGCCGCCTCGGGTCCGGCCGCGGGTCGCCGCGGGCGACGACGGACGGCCTCTCCCGCACGTCGGCCCCGGCCACCACCGCGAGGTCACCCGACTCGTCGGTGCGGCGCACCAGCGTCCCGCTGCGCTGGAGGAGGCCCACCACCTGCGGGTTCGGGTGCCCGTAGGTGTTGCCGCGCCCGACGCTGACCAGCGCGAGCGAGGACCGGGCCGCGGTGAGGAAGCCCGGCAGCGAGGACCGCGAGCCGTGGTGGGGCACCTTGAGGATCTCGGCGTGCAGGTCGGCGCCCGTGCCGAGCAGCGACGACTGCGACGCCAGCTCGGCGTCACCGGGCAGCAGCACCCGGCCCACCGGGGTGTGGGCGCGCAGCACCACCGAGGTGTCGTTCACCGCCGCGCCGTCCTCGCCGTCGACGTGGGCGGGGGTGCGCACCGGGCCGAGGACCTCGAGCACCAGCCCGGGCCAGCGCAGCACGGTGCCCCGCCCCAGGCCCACCAGCGGGGCCCGGGCCGCGCCGACCCTCCGCACGACCTGGGCCAGGGTGTCCGCCGGCTCCCGCGCCGGGCCCAGGGCCACGCCGCCCACCGTCCGGCCCGCCAGCGCCCCGGCGAGCCCGCCGACGTGGTCGGCGTGCAGGTGGGTGAGCACGACCAGCGCCAGCGACCGCACGCCCAGGCGCGCCAGGCACGCGTCGACCACCCCGGCCTCCGGCCCGACGTCGACGAGCACGGCGCGACCCGGCTCGCCCGTCGCCAGCACCAGCGCGTCGCCCTGCCCGACGTCGCACGCCACCACCGACCACCGCGCCGGCGGCCAGCCCAGGGGCGCGACCCGGGTCGGCACGAGCACCAGCAGCGCCCCCACCAGCACCGCGGCCACGACCGCCCGCAGCCGCCGCCAGCGCAGCGCGATGGCGACGAGCACCACGACCCCGGCCAGCACCAGCGCGCCGAGGACCCCGCCCGGCCACGCCAGCGTCGCGCCCGGGACCGCGGCGCAGCGCCGGGCCACCCACACCAGCCACGACACCCCGGGCCCGGCGAGCCACACCAGCGCGTGCGCCCCGCCGGTCCACCACGGCGCCACCGCGGCGGCGAGCACCCCGAGCACCGTCACCGGGGCCACGGCCGGCGCGGCGAGGAGGTTGGCGACCACCGCGACGAGGCTGACCTCGCCCGACAGCCCGGCGATCACCGGCGCGGTGACGACGTGCGCGGCCACCGGCACCGCGAGCGCCTCCGCGACCCCCGGCGGCACCCCGCGCGCCCGCATCCGCGTCACCAGCCCCGGGGCGAGCAGCACCAGGGCCCCGGTGGCCAGCACGGAGAGCGCGAACCCCGGATCGGTCGCCAGCCCCGGGTCGACGAGCAGCAGGACGACGACCGCCGCGGACAGCGCCGGCACCACCGAGCGCCGCCGCCCCACCGCCAGCGCGAGCACCGTGACCCCGCCCATCACCGCCGCGCGCAGGACGCTCGGCGACGGCCGGGCGAGCACCACGAACCCGACCAGCGCGAGCGCCGCCAGTACCGCCGCCGTGCGCGGGCCCGCCCGGGCCAGGCGCGCCAGCAGGAGCACCGCCCCACACACGATCGCCACGTTGGTGCCCGACAACGTGAAGCGTGAGGTAGGTTCCGGCGGGTGACGACGTCGGCGCCCCGCGCGCTGCTCTACGGCCGGGTGTCCGCGGCCAGCACCGACGGACGGTCGGTGGACTCCCAGCTCGACGAGGGCCGCAAGGTGGCCGCTCGCGAAGGCTGGACCATCGTCGGACAGCACCGCGACGACGGGATCAGCGCATCGCGGTACTCCCGTGGGAAGGCCCGTCCCGGCTGGCAGACCGTCATGGACGAGCTTGCCGGCGGACAGGTTGACGTCCTGGTGGTCTGGGAGATCAGCCGCGCCAGTCGTGACCGCACTGTCTGGGCCGCGCTCCTCGCCGCGTGCTCGGAACACCGAGTGCAGCTCGCCGTGGGGGGCAAGCTCCACGACCCCAACGACCCCGACGACGGCTTCATGCTCGACCTCACCGCCGCCCTGGCGGTCCGCGAGTCGGGCATGACGTCCAAGCGCACCCGACGGAATCTCGACGCGCGGGCACAGAGCGGCGACCCCCACGGCCGCATCCCCTACGGCTACGCCCGCGTCTACGAAGAACACTCCGGGCGCTCCGCTGGCCAGGTCGTCGACCCCGAGACCGCGCCGATCGTTCGGGAGATCGTGCGCCGGGTGCTGGCCGGCGAGGCGCTCTACTCGATCGCCCGCGACCTCAACCGCCGCAACGTGCCGTCGCCGCTGACCGTGACGAGGCTGCGGAACCGCCGCCCCACAATCGAGATGCCGTGGCGGCCCGAGCAGGTCGGCCGCGTGGCGACGTCGCCGACGAACGCCGGCCTGCGGGTGTGCCGCGGCAAGGTCGTCCCGGGCGTCGAGGCGCGGTGGGAGCCTCTGGTGTCGCGCGCTGACCACGCCAAGGTGCTCGAGGTGTTCGCCGACCCGGCGCGACGCTCGACCACCGGCGACTCCTCGCACCGTCACCTGCTCGTCGGCCTGGCCGTGTGCGGCGACTGCAGCGCACCAGTGCGCCGCATCAACAACCGCGGCGTGCCGTCCTACTCGTGCTCGCGAGGCTTCCACGTCGCCCGAGCCATGCACTTCGTCGACGAGTACGTGACCGAGATCGTGCTGTCTCGCCTCGAGCAACCAGACGTCGCGGACCTGTTCGCAGCCGAGGACGACAACCAGCGCACCGCGCAGCGTCAAGCGCGCGACGAGCTCGCGGAGCTCCGGGCGATACTCGACGGCTGGTACGCGGCCGCGGTCGACGGCACCGTGACGCCGGCGGGCCTCGCGCGCATCGAGAGCGGGCTACTCGCTCGGATCGACGACGCCGAGCGGCGGGCGCGGCCCCGGCCGTCCTCGCCGGTCATGAGGGACATGCTCACCGGCGATGTCCGGGAGCGATGGAAGGAAGCGACGCTGCCGGCGCGCCGCGAGGTGATCCGCGAACTCATGACGGTGACGATTCATCGGACGCGGCGTGGAGCTCGACATCTCGACCCGGAGTCCGTGGCGGTCGAGTGGAAGTAGCGCGACACCTGCTATCGTCTGTAGCACTCGCTAGCTGATGTGGACGGAAGCGCCAGGCGCGCTCTACCCGCAGATGTGAACAACGGGTGATCGAAGGGGCCAGGCGCCCCGAGCGCTTCAAGCGCGGCACCCAGTCAGGACCAGGCGTCCTCGACGAGTTGAGCGTGATCCGTAGGCCATTCGTGCCTTCCGGGTCGCCGTTCCTCGTGAGGCGACACGTCGGGCACCTGGGACCGCCAGCGAGGTCACACCGATGACGCCAGAGCAGCGTCGACAGCGAGCAAGGATCGCCGCCCGCGCACGTCACAGCCCCGACGACCCGGCCCTCGACACCGACCGCCGCGACCTACGCGCCTCGCGGCTCGAGGACCACATCCGAACCGTCGTAGCGCAAGCTCCGCCGCTGACCACCGATCAGCGGGCCCGGCTCGCAGTTCTACTGCGCCCCGAGCGGCTGGAGGCCAGTGGATGAGTCTCCAGGAACGGGAACGGGGCTCCGCCCGCCACGGCGAAGCCCCGGAACACCCCAACGAAACCCGCCAGCTCCCCAGCCAGCCGATCGCCACCGATTCTAGCGGCTGGGCCTGCCGGCCGGTGGATGTGCCCGCCCTCGCGTTTCGCCCCGCCGGCCGGCGCGGCGGATGGCTATGGCTCGTCAACTGTCCATTCTGTAGCGAAGGCGACGAACACGGTCGCGGAATCGTGTCCGTCCACGCCCACCGCGGCGAATCCGACGACGGCGGAGTGCGCCGGGCCGGTTGCGGCCGAGGCGAGTACCGCATGGTGCGCGTCGACCGGGGGTGGGCCGCATGACCCCCGACGCCGACCACCTCGCCCGCGTCCACGCGATCGTCGCGCCCCACATGACCGGCGGCCCGCTCCCAGCAGCGTTCACCCCAGCGTGGCTCGAGCTCGACGACGACGACCCACGCCGCCACACCGCGCTCGTCCGGTCCGCGTTCGCCCGATGGGCCGAGGACGCCGACCTCGGCGCGCCCGTCCCCCGGGTCCTCGTTGAGATCAGCCACGCCATCGCCGAGCACGGAGTCATCCCCGGCGTCCGCGCGTGGGGAGAGACACGGCAGAGCGGCGAGTTCCGTCGGATGCGGGCCGCGCGGGACTTCGAGCAGCGGAGCCGAGCCTCGTGACGGTGCTCGCCCACGGCCGTGACTACGTGGACCCCTTCGCCGCCGACGACGCCTCACGCACCTTCGAGCACGAGGTCACCGTCGAGCTGCAACGGCTCGAGGTGCGCGACGAAGCCCGCAGGCGGCACACCGCCCAGCGAGGGGACGAGCAGGAGGCCCCGGCGCCGGTGCTGCTCACCGACTTTCTCGCCCAGCCCAGCCGCGAGCAGCAGTGGCGAATCGACGGGCTCCTGCCCTCCGGCGCCAGGGCGCTGCTCGCCGCACCTTGGAAGGCTGGCAAGTCCACCTTGGTCGGCAACCTCGTGCGCTGCCTCGTCGACGGCGACCCGTTCCTCGACCGCTACACCGTCACGCCCACCGAGCGCCGCGTCGTCATCCTCGACGACGAGCTCGACCCCGACGCCCTCCGCCGATGGCTGCGCGAACAGAACATCGCCGGCACCGACCGCGTGGCCGTCGTCCCGCTACGCGGCAAGGTGGCCACCCTCGACCTGCTCGACCCCACCACCCGCGGCCAGTGGGCCGACACGCTCGCCGCCCTCGACCCCGGCGTGATCGTCCTCGACTGCTTACGGCCCGTCCTCGACGCGCTCGGACTCGACGAGAAGTCCGAGGCCGGCCGCTTCCTTGTCGCGTTCGACGAGCTCATCGACCGCGCCGGCGCCGACGAGGCCGTGGTCATTCACCACATGGGACACAGCGGCGAGCGCTCACGAGGCGACAGCCGGCTCCGGGACTGGCCCGACGTCGAGTGGCGCATCGTCCGCCAGGACGCCGACGACCCCGCTTCCCCGCGCTACTTCACCGCCTTCGGTCGCGACGTCGACCAGGCCGAGCAGCAACTCGCCTACGACCCCGACACCCGACACCTCTCCGTCAACGGCGGCAGCCGCCAGGACGCCGCCGGCGTCGCCGTCGTCCCCGCCCTCCTCGAGCTACTCGCCGACGAGCCTGGGCTCACCGGCCGCCAGATCGAGGAACGCCTGCGCGCCGCCGGCGAGGGCCAGAAAGCCATCCGGTCAGCCATCAAGGCCGCGCTGGCGGACGGGAGCATCGACACCGTCAAGGGTGCCCGTGGCGCCCGCTGCCACCACCTCCCCGACGGCAGTGCGTCAGTGCGTCCGACCGCGTCGCCAGTGCGTCGACACGGTGAGAGTGAGTGCGTCAGTGCGTCTATAGAGGACGCACTCACACGCTCAAACGCAGAGAACCCCAGTGCGTCGAGCGACGCGCTCGTCTGCGATCGCTGCGGAGCCGAGACGACCAGGCCGCCGGACGACAGCGGCCGCCGGCTCTGCCAACGCCACGCCTACCCCCTCGACGACGAGGAGGACGACCAGTGATCACCGTCCGCCTCCGGCACAACCTCGTCGCCATCTACGTCCTGCGGACCCCGCACTCCCAGCGGATCACCGCACGACTCCTCCGAGCCCAACGCGCCACACCCGACCCCGAGAGAAGGAACCCATGACCACACCCACCAAGGCCCGCTCCGCCGCCGGGCTCGCCCAGGACGCCATCGAAGGCGTCCCCGAGCTCCGCGCCGCCCTCGCCCGCATCAAGACCGTCACCACCGAGCACGTCAACGTCGACCGCGAGCGCCGCGCCCTCATCGCCGACGCCGCCGCCACGATGGCCGCCGGCAAGCCGTACCCCACCGACCTCGCCGACCGCTTCGCGGAGCTGCAGGCCAAGGCCACCGCCGCCCGCGAGGCCGGCAGGCTCCGGGACGAGGTCGAGAAGCGCCTCACGGCCATGCTGCGCGAGACCATCGAAGACGGCACCGACACCGCCCTCGACGTGCTACGCAATGCCCAGCACGAGGTCCTCGCCGAGGCAGCCGACCTCGACCGCGACCTCGGCCCCGTGCAGACCGCCGACGACGCCATCAAGGCCGGCCCCGACGCCGTGCAGGCATGGGCGCAGCTCGACGCTCTGCTCGAGCGCTACCTGTCGATCCGCCGCGAGCACGCCACCCTGCTCCGCCCGCACCTCGACGACGGGGAGTACGGCCTCCTCCTCCGCGAGCACGGCGAGATCAGAGACCGCGACCAGCTGTGGGTCGACCGTCAGCCGCCGTGGCCGCACAACGAGCTCCGGCCCGAGGAAGGCCCCACCCGCGACCGCCGCGGCTTTCGGTGGCTCGCCGCGCACCGCGATCGCGTGTGGCTCCCCGGCGCCGACGAACTCCGGGCCGCCCGCGAGGAAGCCGTCGACCGGCGGTCCACCGCCATCTACGAAGCCCCCACCGAGTACGTCGCCAACGAGACGAAGATCGGAGCCTGACCTCCCATGACCGACGACACCACCAGCACGGATCAGCAGCCGACCAGCACCAGCCCGGGCGGGGACACGAGCCCGACGCCACCGCGGCCGACGATGGCCGACGGGCGTGCGCTGTACGAGAAGCGCCACCCCCGCCGGCAGAGCGTCACCGGCACCGACGGCTGGGGCACCCAGCGGTGAGCGTGGCCCGAGGGCGTGCGCTCTACCAGCAGCAGCACCAGCGCCAGCAGCAGGACGAGGACAGCGTGCGCCACCTCGACGACGGCCAGCTCGAGTACCGCGCCGACCACGACCGCGACCTCAACACCCGACGGGCAGCGCGCCAGGAGCTCGAGCGGCGCCACGACCCGACCGGACGACAGGCCGAGGCCGACGCCACCGAACAGCGCTACCGCGTGCTGCGCGACCACATCGCAGCCGGCCACACCACCGCCCACGGCGAGCGCGGCTAGGCCGTGCCCATGAGCAGGACGTCAACGTCACCCCACCGCCCACTCCTTGGGGGCGGGAGCCGCGGGGAGCGATGGTCGGGAGCGCGTCAGGTCCGCGCACAGATCGACCAGCGTCCGAGCGGTACGCCGACCACCCGTCCTCAGCCACGGGTGGCCGGCGTGCCGCGCCACTTCTCGCACATGAGTTCGTGCAACATCGCGAAGAAACTATTGCAAGAAATCGCAGAAAGAAATGCAAACAAATTCGCAGAGAATATTCGGGCGTGCGGATCGTCGCGCGACCTGCGCGTGGCCCTGCGGGGCCGGCGGGGGCAGGGAGCCCCTCCCGACCCCGGCCCCGCGCCCGCTGGTCACTGCGGAATCCGATCCGCCTGACCTGAATCGCACCGAACACCAGGAGGTGAGCCCGTGGCCGGCACCGAGCAGCGCCACCCCGCGCCCAAGGGCCTGCACGCCAGCGGGCGCCGGCTGTGGCGCAGCATCGCCGATCAGTGGCAGCTCGACGAGCACGAGTCGGCGATCCTGCGGGAGGCCGCCCGCACCGTCGACCTGATCGACCAGCTGCACGAGCTGGCCCAGGCCGACGGGCTGGTCATCGTCGGTGGCCGCGGCGGGCAGGTGTCGCACCCGGCGCTGGCCGAGGCCCGACAGCAGCGCGTGGTCCTGGCCCGCCTGCTCGCGGTGCTGCGCGTGCCCACCGGCGACGAGGACGACCCCGCGGCAGGCCGCCGGCCCCAGCGCCGCGCCGGCGCCCGCGGCACCTACGGCATCCAGGGCGTGGCCCGGTGAGGCGCCGCGACGCTCGCGCTGGGGGTCCCGCTGCCCTGTTGGCGATGCCCGACGAGCTCCTCGTCCACGACTGGCGGGCGTGGCCGCCGGAACACGACCCGCCGGCGGGCTGGTCCTTCGGCGACCAGGAGTGGCTCCGCGTCGCCGGCTTCCCCTCGTGGCGCCGAGCTCGCCGCGCGTGGCTGCTCGAGCACGCTCCCGGCGTTTCCCACCGTGACGTGGTCGCTGAGCAGCGGCGCCGCTTCCCCATCGTCCACCCGGTCTAGTATTCTTGCTGCTCAGAGGCGGTGCGGAGCCAGGCGCTCTCACCTCTCGCGGTACCACGGATCACAGGGCCAGGCGCCTCGTCCCGTGTCGGCAACGACATGACGAGTGCGACGGCGAGGTGACCCTGTGGCTGGCCCTGGTGGGCGTCAGGTGGCGCAGGTCAGCGCGCGCGTAACGCCAGACACGAGCGGGTTCGCCCGCGAGCTCAAGCGCGAGCTGGACGCGTTCGAGCGCGGTGCCCGCGTCGATGTCGAGATCGGCGCGGACCTCAAGCAGCTCCAGGCCGAGCTCGCCGCCAGCCTGCGCCGCATCAGCCGCGAGGCCGTAGACGTCAACGTTGGCGCTGACACCGCCCGGGCCTCCGGCGAGACCGAGCGTTTCGTCAGGGCCACCGACGGCCGGCGCATCCGCTTCGACGTCGGCGCCGACACCAGCAAGGCACTCGCCGAGGCCCGCGCTGCGGCTGCCCGCATCAGCCGCCAGCGGGCCACGATCAAGGTCGACGTGGATCGTCGAGGCGTGGGCGGCGGCCTGGACGCCGTCACCACCACCTTCAAGGGCTTGTTCTCGGCGGGCTCACGGCTGCCGGGCCTGCTCGGGTCCATCGCGGGCGGCCTCGCCGGCGCGGCGGAGTCCGGCGGGAAGCTCGGCTCCGCTCTCGGCGAGACCGTAGGCACCATCGGCGGCTTCACCTCGATGCTCGGTAGAGCGGGTGGCCCGATCGGCGCGGTGATCGCCGTCATCGTGGGCGCGGCGACGGCGCTCGTCGGTATGGGCGCCCAGCTCGCCTCGATGCTCGTCGTGGCGGGCGCGGTCACCGCAGTCGTGGGCGCCCTCGGGGCTGCGGTCTCGGGGCTGCCGGCGCTGCTGTTCGGCGTCGCGGGCGCCGGCGCCGCCGTGGCCCTGGGCTTCGACGGGATCAAGAAGGCTGCCGAGGCCGCCAAGCCTGGCCTGGACAACCTCCGCCGCGCGGTCTCCGACACCTTCCAGCGCGAGCTCACGCCCGTGTTCCGCGACCTGGGCCAGCGCGTCCTTCCGCAGCTGACTACGGGCTTCCAGGGTGTCGCCATCTCGGTCTCGGGGATGATCCGCGAGCTGCTCGGGGTGTTCACCTCCGCCGAGGGCATCCGGCAGCTCAACGTGGTGTTGGGCAACACCCGCGTCTTCCTCGACACGCTGACGCCCGGCCTGAAGAGCCTGGTGTCCGGTCTCCTCGAGGCCGCTCAGACCACGGGCGCGTTCCGCATCCTCGGCGAGATCGTCGGGGGCGTCGCCGAGCGCATCGGCAACCTGTTCCGGAAGTTCTCCGAGGGCGGCGAGTCCTCCTTGATGACTCGGGCGCTTGAGCAGCTCCGCGACGTGACCTTCTCGGTCATCGGCGTCATCTCGACGCTGATCCTCAAGGCCACCGAGTTCTTCACCAACGCCGGGCCCGGCCTCAAGGAGTTCTTCGACTCGATCAACAACACCCTTCAGGAGATCGACTTCGGCAGCCTCGGGCAGTCGTTCGGCCGGTTCGCGGCGTCCGTTGGTCGGTTCATCGACAAGGTGCCGCCCCGGGTCTGGCAGATGATCGCCGACTCGGTCCGCGACCTCTCCCTGAAGTTCGAGGAGTTGTCCAACGACCCGGCCATGCAGCAGTTCTTCACGCTGCTGCTCACCATGATCCCGATGGTCATCGACGGGTTCACGCTGTTGCTCGGCGCGGTCCGCGCGGTGGTCAACTTCTTCAAGACAGCGTTCCTGACGATCGCGTCGACCGTGTACAGCGCCTGCGCCGGCATCCTCCGCGCGCTCGCTGCCGTGATCGACTTCATTCCCGGGGTGCCGGACTCGGTGGGCGAGTCCATGCGGAACACGGCGGCCGCGTTCGACGGGCTGTCCATGGCCATCGACAACGAGCTCGCACAGAGCACCGCCGCCCTGGCCGCCGGCGTGCCCGGGATGAAGGCCGCCGGTACCGCGGTCGGGTCGGGCGCTGTCGATGGCACCCGCGGTGGTCTTGTGCCGCTTCCGGGTGCCGCCGGGGACGCCGCCCGCCGGGGAGCCGCGGACATCACGGGGCAGCGTGGTGCGTGGGAGGCGGCCGGGCGCGGTGCGGGCGCTGGCGCGGCCGACGGAGTGAAGAACGGCGCCGCCCCGATCCCGCAGCACGCCGGCGATGCCGCCCGGCAGGGCCAGGCCTCGGTCGAGGGCACCCGTCCCGGTTGGTCGGCTGCCGGCTCGATGCTCATCGCGGGCATGGCGTCCGCCATCACCGGTGGCTTGTCCATGGTTGTCGCCGCGGCGGTCGCCGTCGCCACCGCCGCCATCAGAGCGGTCAAGGGCGCCCTCGGGATCAAGTCGCCGTCGAAGGTGTTCGACCGCGAGATTGGCCAGCAGGCGATCGCCGGCCTCGTCCAGGGACTCAACGCCGGCGCCGGCGACGTACGCGCGTCCATGCAGCTCCTCGCCCGTGACGTCATCCGCCAGGGCGACATCCTGGCCCGCGACGAGCGGTTCCTCCGGGTCGGGGAGTCCATCGGCGGGCAGATCGCCGCCGGCATCCAAGCCCCGGTGCGCGACTCCCTCTCCGGTCTCCGGCCTCCGTACGCGTCAGGCGCCGCGGTCTACGGGCGTGCTCGTGCTGCGGCTACCGCACCGGCGCCGACGCCCGTCCCGCAGCCCCAGTCCTCGAGCGCGAAGAACTTCGAGAACGGGCTCACGCCCGACGTGCTCCGCCGCGCGCTCGACGGCGCCAGCTTCCGCATCGAGGACGACGGCCGCAGCGGACTCGTGCGCATCGTCAACCGCCAGCAGCGGGCGCTCGCGCGGCGCTAGGCAGCGCTGTCGGACACCCACGGCACGATGAGGACTCATGGACGACCACGTTGGGATCGCAAGCCACATCGGCCGCGCGAAGGCGATCATCCAGGCTCGCGCTGACGGCGACATCGACCGCATGGTCGGGCTGATCGAGCCACTCGACCGCCTAGAGCTCGGGAAGCTCGTCGGCACGTATGCTCGCATGCTCGCCCGGGCCCGCAACCTCGGCGAGGTGTTCGCGGAGCTCGACGGTGCTGTCAGCGACAACCTCAACCGGGCGCTCGACGAGGACTAGTCCTAGCTGGGCTCTTCAGGGTGCCGCGGCGCGTCTGCAAGGCCCTCAGCGAAGGGGGGCTTGCCCGGCCCGAAGTCTCGCTCGACCTCCTCGTCAACGATGAGACCGACGGCGTCATCGAACACGCGGAGCACGAGGTCGTCGGCGATGCCCATGGTGTCGGTGATCATCCAAAGGCACCGCATCATCAGGTGCATGCCGATCTCGAGTTCGGATCGCGACAGAGACTCGAGGTGGTCGAGGCCGTCGCGGTTCTGCTTCGCCACGAAGTCTCGCGCGAACCGATGGACGAGCTCAGCTAACCGAGCCGGGTCGAGGTGGTCGAGGTCGGTGGGCTCTTCGTGCACAGACCGCACCGAACCACACCAGACGACACCGGACACCAGGAGACGACCACAGACGACAAGCCGCGCTAGGGTTCCCTAGGGAGGTTGCTCGGCCATCAGGGACGCGGGCAACGCGAGTCCGTAGGAGCGAGTCGTGAGCAGTGCCCAGCGGTTGAACCGCGCCATGCCGGTCAGCGAGCAGATCGCGGCCGACATCCGCGAGCGCATCGCCCGAGGCGAGTACCAGCCCGGCGACCTCATCCCGTCGGAGCGCGACATCACCGAGGAGTGGGGCGTCGCGAAGATGACCGCCTCCCGCGCCGTCGGCCGGCTCAAGTCCGCCGGCCTCGTCGAGCCCGTCCCCGGCAGGGGGCTCACCGTCCTCGGTCGCCGGGCCGCCGTGGGTCCCATGGACCAGCTCGCCCGCATGCACGAGACCGGCCGCATCCGCCTGCCCAACGAGGAGACCCACGTCCTCGAGACCGGCACGATGGACGCGCTCAAGGTCGCGCGCGAGATCGTGTCCGCGATCGGGCACACCGTGCAGTCGGGCTCGACGCTGTACCGCCGCCGGCTGATCTACCGCGACGGCCGCCCGCTGTGCCTCTGCACGAGCTGGTTTGCCGACACCGCCATGGGCCACCTCCCGCTCTGGCCCGAGGTTCGCAGGCAGCTGCTCAGCCGCGAGCTCATTCCCGGAGGCACCGCCAAGCTCGTCGCTGAGGCTGTGGCCGAGGACCCGTCCCGGGTCGACTACTGGGCGAGCGCCGAGGTCGCGTCGTCGATGGAAGCCGAGCACCTGCGCATCAGCCTGGGCGCCCCGGTGCTCAACGTGTTCGCGACCTCCCACGGCCAGGAGTGGCCTCTGGAGTGCGGTGTCTACACCTACGCCGCCGGCCAGCCGGTCGGCTTCCCGTCCGAGGAGTACCGCGTCTAGGACGATCGGGTGAAGTAGGGGAGAAGGTAGGGAGCTAGGGGGGAACGTAGGGAGCCCCGTGCTACTTTCCTCGTGCTGATAGGGACCCAACTAGGGAACCAGCACCGCACAGAGGAGACCCGCCATGCTCCGCACACTGCCCGTCGCCGCCGAGTCACTCGGCTTCGTGTCCGCCGGCCAGCCCGAGCCCCTGATGCGCTGGGACGACCAGGGCGGCCGCCGCGTCCTCACCGAGCACCAGGAGAAGGACGACGCCGGCGACTTCCTGTGGACCTGCTACCTCATGCCCACCCTCGCCGAGCGCCCCGAGGTGCTGCAGGTCCGCGTCTCGGCCCGCCAGCAGCCCGTGCTCACCCAGTTCGGCCCCGTCGCCGTCGACGGCCTCGAGGTCAACGTCCGTGTCGGCAAGGACGGCAAGCTCGCCCAGTACTGGCAGGCAGCCGCTGTCCGCGACGCCGCTGGCAAGCAGCAGCGCCACGACCAGCACAAGCCCGAGGGGCAGGCGGCGTGAGCGGCCCCACCGTCCTCGAGCCGATCACGCGTAACCCTCGCGCCGTCGTGCGAGACGTAACGGCCATGGACACCTCGGGCCTGTTCGGCCTCGTCGCCCTCGACTGCCCGCGCTGGTGCACGCAAGCCCCCGGCCACGCCGCGTTCATCGGCACCGAGTGGCGGGTCATCCACCTCGGCCGGACGTCCGACGGGCGCGAGATCGAACAGTTCGAGACCGCCCAGGCGGACGGGTCCCTCACCCGCGGCCCCGTCCGGGTCATCGAGATCGACGGACCCGATCCGGCCGCCTGACCCTGCCCCACCACCACCCGGGCCCGGCCGCGCTTCCCCTGCGGCCGGGCCCGCTGCACTCACAACCGCATACCGGCACCGAACCGCACCGAACCGCCCCGCCCTCCTGCCTGACGGCGCCCCCGCTCACGAACCGATCATCGGCTCGAGGGCGGGGCGTCGTCGTGTCAGGAGGACCCGACCCATGACCCTGTTCACCCCTCGCCGACGTCGTTCGGCCCAGTCCGAGCTGTGGGCTCAGCGCGAGCGCACCACCGGCTACCGACCGGCCTGGCGCGCCGTCTGCGAAGGCGTCGGGCTCGTCCACTCCGTCGACGTCGCCGCCGGCACCACCGTCATCGTGCCCAAGCTCGTCGACGTCAGCTCCGATCCCGAGCCCGTCCTCACTGTCGAGCTGCTGCCCGGCCAGCTCGCCGAGGACCTCGCCGCGCAGGCTCACCGCATCGCGCCGGCCATGGGCGCCGTGTGCGCCACCGTCGAGCCCTACGGCCTGCGCTGGGCCCGCGTACGGCTGTCGATGGCCGACCCGCTGGCCGACGCCTTCCACGCCCAGCTCGCCCCCGTCGCCGCCGCGGCGGCCCGGCTGATCCTGGGCCGTGCCGAGGACGGCGACACCATCGCCCACGCCCTCGCCGAGTCCGCGCACCTACTCGTGCAGGGTCAGAACGGGTCCGGCAAGAGCCGCTTCACCTACGGGCTGCTCGCCCAGTGTGCGCACGCCGCCGACGTCCTCGTGACCGGCTCCGACATCACCGGCCTGCTGCTCGGCGGCCCCTGGGACGGCACCCGACACCGCGACCACCAGGCCGCCGGCACCGCCGACCTCGACGCCCACGCCGCGGTGCTCGAGGAGCTCGTGGCCGAGATGGATCGTCGTCTCGCGAACATGCCCCGCGGCGTCGACAAGCTCGACCCCACCGCCGCCGTGCCGCTGCTGCTCGTCGTGCTCGAGGAGTTCCCCGGGCTGCTGCGCGCCGCCGGATCCCTGCCCAAGCCGGCCAAGGGCGAGCGGTCGGTCCTGGACCGCATCAAGTCCGCCACGCTGCGGCTGCTCTCCGAGGGCCGCAAGGTCGCCGTCCGGGTCCTGATGCTGGCCCAGCGTGCCGAGGCCGAGGCCACCGGCGGCGGCTACGCCCGCGAGCAGTTCGCGCTCGTTGTGTCGTTCCGCGTCCCGGCCGACTCGCTGGTGATGGGCCACGGCGACGACGCCCGCGAGCTCGGCGCCGCACACCGCACCGCCGCCCCCGGCATCGCCGTCGTCTCCGCGCCCGGCCGGCCGCTGTGTCGCATGCGGGCCCCGTGGTTCGGCGAGTACGTCGAGTACGTCGATGCGGTCGGGCCCGCCGCCGAGCTCGACCGCCCGACGCTGCGCCTGGTCGGCGACGATCCGAGCGAGGCCGCCTCGTGATGGCCGAGCCGCGACGTCCGGACCTCGCGGAGTACATCGCGGCCGTCGTCGCCACGGCTCCACCCCTCACGTCGGCGCAGCGCGACCGCCTGTCGGCCCTGTTGCGGTCATCGCAACACGCTGCGAGCCCCAGCCCCTCCTCCCCGGTCGCGTCGGCGGGCACCGCCTCGCACGGGTTGTCGGCCGGGGCAAGGCCCCACCCGACCCCGGAGCCCCCGCACGTGCCCGCCCAGCGCGACCGCAGGGCCTTGCCGCGGCCGGCGTTCCGTGCGACCCCTGAGGCGTTGTCGTGAGCGGGGAGGAGGGGCGCCCCTCACACCACCCCCCGGGAGCGAGGCCCCCCGCGGAGCGGCCGCCGGAGGCTCCCCTCGGTCCCCCTGGCTGCCCGGACGGCTGGCGTGTCACCAACGTGCCCGACGGCGTGTTCCGTGTCGTGCCCGAGGCTGCAGCGGCGCGCGGCGCGAGCGGGTCGGAGACAGGAGCGCGGCGCCGCGCGCGCGGCGCCGTAGGCGCCGCCGCGCCCCCGCCCACCGGCCCCCTTGGTAACTACGCAGACAGCCCTTCCACCGGCGCCCAGGAGACCGACCGGGACGACGAGACCGCCGCCCGCGTGCGCCGCGGCGAACGGTGGGCGTTGCTCGAGCGGGCCCGCCCTGTCACCTCCCTGTCGCGGCTGCGGAAGTGCCGGCGCACGACGATCACCGGCACAGGTGGCCCGACGCTGCGGGTGTCCGGCACTCGGGGCGCCGGCTACGCGGGCCTCGCCACTTGCGGCAGCGTGTGGGCGTGCCCGTGCTGCGCCGCGAAGATCGCTTCCGCCCGGGCCTCTGAGCTCGCGGACGTCATCGCCGCCGTGCACTGCGCCGGAGGGTCCGCCTACCTCGTCACGTACACGATGCGCCACCACCAGGGGCAGCGGCTCCGGGACCTGTGGGACGCCGTTTCTGCCGCCTGGGGCGCCGTGACCACCGGCCGCGCGTGGACGGCGGACCAGGCTGGCATGCTCGGCTGGGCGCGCGTCGTCGAGGTCACTTACTCGCCCCGCTCCGGGTGGCACGTCCACGTGCACGTTCTCTTCTGCTGGGACCACGACGTCGACGACCTTGCCGCGCAACGGGTCGCCTACCGCGGCTGGCGCCGCTGGGACGCCGCCCTCCGTAGACGCGACCTTGACTCCACCCCCGTCCACGGGGTCGACGCTCGCCGCGTACGCGTCGGCGCCGAGGGCCTCGGCGACTACTTCACCAAGGCCGCCCGCGAGGTCACCTCGTCCTACGCGAAGGAGTCCCGCGGTGGCCGATCCCCGCTCGCGATCCTCCGCGACGCCACGGAGACCTACCGCGTCGAGGACCTGGCGTTGCTGTGGGAGTGGGAGAAGGCCAGCCACGGCCGCCGGCAGCTCACCTGGTCGACCTCGGAGCGCATGGACCTGCGCCGCTTCGCCGGCCTCGCCCGTGAGCAGTCCGACGAGGAGATCGCCGCTGAGGACCAGGGCGGAGACGAGCTCATCGCCCTTCCCTCCGACACCTGGGACGCGCTCTGCTCGTCCGGGACTGCGCCTCTGCTGCTCGACATGGCAGAGGTCGGCGGGATGCCCGTCGTGACGGCGTGGCTGGACCTCGCGCAGCTCGACTGGTCGACTGCACGGGCGCACCAGCGACCGGACCATCCACCGCCGCGACTGCCGCGGCTCACCGTCGAGGCCCGCGCGGTGCTCAACCGCTACGCATGCCGTCTACCTACCTCACGGGCAACGTTGGTGCCCGAGACCGCGGTGAGGTGGGTGAGCCCGGCGGTGCGGAAGTCGTCGGCGAGGCCCGGGGCGACGCCGGAGGTGTCGCCGACGACGAGCCCCGGCAGCAGGCCCGCCGGGTCCTCGGCGAGCACGGACCGGGCGGCGTCGCGCAGGCCGCCCCGCAGGTCGCCGGCGACGCGCTGGGACAGCGGCACCGGGCCCACCGCGGCGGGCGGTCCGCGGACCTGGAGCACGGCGACGGTGAGGTCGGCGCGGTCGGGCGGGGCGAGCCGACCCCGCGCGCCGACCACCTGGCCGGGCACCAGGGCCGCCCAGTGCTCCGCCGGCGCCATCAGCACCACGCGCCCACCGGCCCGCCAGGCGGGGGCGGCGCCGACCTGCCCGCCCACGAGCTCGCCCCGGACCACCACGCGACCGGGACCCGGGACCGTCGAGCGCACCGGGCGCGGGTCTGCGGTGATCACCACGTCGAGCCGCGCCCACACCCCGTTGCCGGTCGCGGGCCGCAGCGGGTGGCTGGCCACGGCGTGGGCCGCGAGGCCCGCGACCAGGCCCACGGCCGCCGCGCAGCCGCCTGCCGCGACCACCGCCGCGCGCAGCCCCGGCCGCGTCCCGGCGCGCCGGGTGGCGACCACCGCGGCGGTACCCGCGACCGCGACCAGCACCGCGGCGGCGCCCCAGCCCGCCGTGAGCGCGGCGATCGCCACGCCCCAGGAGGCCAGCGCGGCGGGGACCAGCCGCAGGTCCGGCGGCGGTGGTCCTTCCGTCGAGAGGACCGGGGCGCTCACACCGTGACCAGGTCGCGCAGGGTCGCGAAGCGGGCCTCGCCGATGCCGCTGACCTCCTGCAGCTGATCGACCGTGCCGAAGCGACCGTTCTGGGCGCGCCACTCGAGGATCCGCTGCGCGGTCACCGGGCCCACCCCCGGGAGCTGGTCGAGCTGCTCGAGCGTCGCGGTGTTGAGGTCGACCCGCCCGCCGGGCGCGCCGCCCGCTCTCCCACCGCCCGCCGCCGGGGTCGCGCCCGCTCCCCCGCCCGCGCCCCCGCCCGGTGGCGTCACCGGCGTCGGCACCCCGACGACCACCTGTTCGCCATCGGCGATCCGGGCGGCGAGGTTGAGCCCGGTGAGGTCCGCGTCGGGCGTCGCCCCACCGGCCGCGTCGATCGCCTCGCCGACCCGGCTGCCGGGCGCGAGGCGCACGAGACCCGGCCGGTGCACCCGCCCGGACACCGAGACGACGATCGGCCCGGCGTCGGCGGGCGGCGTCACGGGCTGGACCCCCGGCAGGCTGGGCGCCGCGGGGGCGCCGGCCACCAGCGGCAGCGCCGGCACGGGCTCGGGCACCGGGCGGTCGGCCCACACCCCGACGGCCGCGACGATCGCCGCGACGGCGGCGACCGCCGCCAGCGCGAGCGCCCCGGTGCGCCCCGGGTCCCACCGCGCGCCCGCCCACGACGCGGGCACCCACCGCTGCGCCCACCGGCGCACCCGGGTGCCGTGCTCGGGCGGGTCCCACGCGCTGCCGCCCCGCCGCGCGCCCGGACCGGGCCCGTCGTCGTCCTCGTCGTCGTCCCACCACGACCGGTCCCGGGCAGGCTCGGCACGGTCCCGCTCCGGTGCGCGCGGCGGCAGGCGCAGCCGCGCCGCCGGGGTGCCGGGCGGTGCGTCCGGCCAGCCGACGCGCGCGCCGTCGTCCGGCGGGTCCGGGTCCAGGTCGACCGACTCCGGCCCGCCCCACCCGGCGTCGGGCGCCGGGTCAGGGTCTCGCCGCGCCCCGCCCAGGGACCGGAGGCGGGCGCGGGCACCGTCGTCGACGGGCGAGGCAGCGCGGAGCATGCCCGGGACGCTAGGAACGCCCGGGCCCGCCACGTCAGCGCCGACGTCGGCCCTGGGGACAACCGGGTGGGGTGGGGACAGCCGCCGGCGACGCCCGCGACGCGGAGACCCCGAGCGGCCCAAGGACGGCGCCCGGTCAGCAGCAGCGCTGCCTCAGCCCACCCCGGGGCACCGCCGGCCCAGCACGTCGGCGACCGTTCGGCCCACCGCCTCGCCCACGGCCGCGTGCCCCGCCCAGCCCCAGTGGATGCCGTCGGGGTTGCCGTGGCCGCCCAGCACGTGCTCGGCGACGAGCGGGGTGGGGTCGACGAGCACCACGTCGTGCGCGCCCGCCCACGCCGTCATGGCCGCGACGTGGCGCTCACGCCCGGCGTGCACGCCGCCGTAGAAGGGCGCGCGGTGCACGGCGGGCAGCATCCCCACCACCGGCAGCCCCGGGATCAGCGTCGTCACCGCCACCCGCAGCCGCTCGAGGTGGCGCACCGTCTCGCCCGGCGACAGGGCCACCGGTCCCGCGGCGCCGAGCACGTGCGCGGCCCGCGGCGTCAGCCACGCGTGGCTGACGCGCAGCGCACGCCGCAGCGCCGTCGGGCGCACCGCCGGGATCAGCTCGCGCAGGGCCGTCGGCACGGGCGAGGGCAGCGTGTCCATCCCGCCGACGCCGAGCACCACCGCGTCGGCGTGGCGCAGCGAGGCCCAGATCCGCGGGTCGCCGACCATCGCGCGCCACGCGTGGCGCGCGGTCCACCCCAGGCCCGCGTGCAGCTCGGCGCGCCCGCCGACCGCGCGGGCGGCCACGTGCGGCCACAGGCGCGGCTCGTCGGCCGGCTCGGCGCGGTCCGGCCCGTGGAACGCCAGGGAGTCGGCGAGGACGACGAGGACCGGGCCGGGGCTCACGCCCCGAGACCCCAGGCGCGCATCCGCCACCGGTCGACGCGGTGGTCGAGGACCGCCCAGCCGCAGTTGGCCAGCGGCTGCAGCGACGGCCAGGCGGCGGTGGGCCAGCCCAGCGCCGACGCGGTCAGCGCGATGATCGTGCCGCCGTGCGCGACCAGCATCGCGGTCTGCGGCTCGTCGGTGCCCGCCAGCTCGGCGGCCAGCTCGTCGAGCACCGGGACCGCGCGCCGGGCGACGTCGACGCGGGATTCGCCGTCGGGCGGCGCCCACGTCGGGTCGGTGCGCCACGCCTCCAGCCCGCCGGGCCAGCCGGCCTCGACCTCCTCGCCGGTCAGGCCCTCCCACTCGCCCACCGACGTCTCGCGCAGCCGCGGGTCCGGGCGCGGGACGAGCGCGGCCTCCTTGGCCACGGCCTCCGCGGTGCGCCACGCCCGCACCTGGTCCGACGCGACGAGCACCGCGGGCTCGTAGGCGGCGAGCAGCGGGGCAGCGGCGAGGGCCTGGGCGCGACCGGTGTCGTCCAGGTCGGGGTCGAGCCGCCCCTGCATCCGGCTCTCGGCGTTCCAGGTCGTCCGTCCGTGGCGTGCCAGGACGAGGCGCTGCAGGCTCACTCCCCGGCGGCGCTTCCGTCACGGTCGGCCGGGGGCCCGTAGACCTCGTCGGGCAGCGGCACCGACGGACAGTCCTTCCAGAGGCGCTCGAGCCCGTAGTACTCGCGCTCCTCGGTGTGCAGGACGTGGACGACGATGTCGGCGAAGTCCAGCAGCACCCAGCGCGACTCCTGGGTGCCCTCGCGGCGCACCGGCTTGGCGTCGAGCTCGCGGAGCTTCTCCTCGACGCTGTCGACGACGGCCTGCACCTGGCGCTCGTTGGGCGCCGAGGCGATGACGAAGCAGTCGGTGAGCGGGAGCCGCTCGGACACGTCGATCGCGACGACGTCGCGGGCGAGCTTGTCGGCGGCGGCGAGCGCCGCGGTCTCGGCGAGACGGCGGGCGCGATCGGTGACGGCCACGAAACCTCGAGGGTCGGGGATGGGAGCGAGCCGATCCTACGCGACGCCCACGACGCGGCGGCGGGCTCGCGGCGGCCCTACCCTGGAGCGATGCCGGACTTCGGGGACGGGCTGGCCCAGGACGCCGACCTGCTGGCCGCCGCCGAGAACGCCGTCGCCCAGGCCACCGCCCCGCTCGGCGGGCGACGGCCCGACCTGCTCGCCGTGTTCGTCTGCCACCCCGACCCCGACGAGGTCGGCCGCGCGGGCGCCCGGGCGATGGAGGTGGCGGGCGCGCGGGTCGCCGTCGGCTGCAGCGCGGGCGGCGTGATCGGCGACGGGCGCGGCGTCGAGGCGCGCCCCGCCGTCGCGGTGTGGGCGGCGGCACTGCCCGACGCGACCCTGACCCCGTTCCGCCTCGACGCGACGCGCACCGAGACCGGCATGGTCGTGGGCGGCATGCCGCACCGCAGCGACGACGACGCGGTCGCCCTCCTGCTCGCCGACCCCTACACCTTCCCCATCCAGGGCTTCGTCGAACAGTCCGGGGACGTGCTGCGCGGCCTGCCCCTCGTCGGTGGCCTCGCCTCCGGACCCGGCGGGCCCGGGGCGGCACGGCTGTTCCTCGACGGCGTCGTGCACGAGCGCGGGGTCGTCGGCGTGACCATCGGCGGCGATGTCCGGGTGCGCACCCTGGTCAGCCAGGGCTGCCGTCCCGTCGGCCCGACGATGACGGTCACCGCCGCCGAGGGCCCGCACCTCCAGGGCCTCGCCGGGGTGCCGGCCTACCGCAAGCTCGAGCAGATCCTGCGCGAGCTCGACGAGACCGAGCAGCAGATGGTGGCGCAGGGCCTGCACCTCGGCGTCGCCATGGACGAGTACGCCGACGACCACCGTCAGGGCGACTTCCTCATCCGCGGCGTCGTCGGCGCCGACCCCGAGGAGGGCACGATCACGGTCGGCGACGTGGTCGAGGTGGGACGCACCGTGCGGTTCCAGGTGCGCGACGCCGCCAGCGCCGACGCCGACCTCGACTGGCTGATGACGCGCTTCCGCGGCGGCGGCGGGACGGCCGGCGCGCTGCTGTTCTCCTGCAACGGGCGCGGCCGGTCCATGTTCCCCGACGCCGACCACGACGTGGTGGCACTGCAGCGGGGCCTCGCGCCGCAGGGCGTGGCCGGGTTCTTCGCCGCCGGCGAGATCGGCCCCGTCGCCGCGCGCAACCACCTGCACGCCTTCACGGCCTCGGTGCTCGCGTTCGGGGAGGACGAGGCGGGGGGCTGACCCCCGGCCACGACCCGTTCGTGGAGCGCTCCTACCGTGGTCGGGCCCGCACGCCGCCCCGGAGGTCCGAGATACCGTGACGATCGCGCACCGGCCCGTCGCGCAGCTCCCGGACGACGTCGTCTCGCTGCTGCGCGGGCCGAACCGCGGCTTCGTGGCCACGGTGCGCCCGGACGGGTCCGCGGAGACCACCGAGACCTGGGTGGACACCGACGGCACGCACGTGGTGATCAACGCGGTGGAGGGCCTCGCGCAGGTGCACAACGTGCGCCGCGACCCCCGCATCTCGGTCGCCGTGGCCGACGCCGGGCGCCCCGACCGCTACGTCTCGGTGCGCGGCCGCGTCGTCGAGGTCACCCCGGACGGCGCCGACGAGCACCTCGACACCCTCGCGCGGCGCTACCTCGGCGGCCCGTACCCCGGCGACCGGCGCCAGACCCGCCTCATCCTGCGCATCGTCCCCACGGCGGTCCAGCGCGGCGGCTGAGCCCCGCCGGTCCTACCGGTGCACCGCGGTGCCCTCGCTGCCGCCCGAGCGGGCGAGCCGCTTGGCGAAGCAGTCGTCGGCGCCGAGGCCCTGCCGGTCGCACCACCCGTTGGCCGTGGCCGCCGACGACGAGGGCGACGCCAGCACCGTGACCCAGTAGTCGCCGCCGGTGAACACCGGCCAGTCGCCCGACCACAGCAGCCTCGCCTGCGGGTACCGCGCCCGCAGGGCCTCGTGCTCGGCGAGGATCGCGGCGGCGTCCCAGGTGCGGCCGCCGTCGACCAGGCCCGGCCGCTTCGACGACAGCTGCGGCACCCAGGCGCCGGTCACCGCGTCCAGCGCCGCGTCGTCGGACCGGGCGAGGCGATGCAGCTCGGTGGTGGGGTCAGTAGTGGGGGCGGCCGTCGTGTCCCCGGAGGCGGGCGCGACCTCGGTGGTGCCGACGTCGGTCCCGGGCGCCGGCTCGCCCTCGGCGAGCGACGGCGTTCCGGACGACAGCCCGAGCAGCTCGGGGCGCACGAGGCCGACCCCGAGCCCGACGAGCAGGACGACCAGCAGCGCGACGGCGCCGACGACCAGGCCACTGGCTCCCCGCCGCGGCGGGGGCGCGGGCCACGAGCTCGACGGGAGGGACCCGGGGTACGGGGTGGGCGACACGGACGGAGGGGCCGGCGGCCACGGGGTGCGCGCGTCGGGCCAGGGCCACGCCGGGAGCCCGTCGTCCGGCACGCCCGGCCAGGGGTGTGCGGGCTCGTGCGGGGTCCAGGTGGTCGCGGCGGGCAGCCCGGTGTGGGTGTCCGCGGCGGCGACCGGGACGGACCGCTGCGGTGCGGCGAGGGCGGTCTCGGCGGTGCTGCGACGGGGCTCCGCGGTCACCGGCTCCGACGCGGGCCGGGGCCGCGGGACCACGACCACCCGGGTGCGCGGCGGCGGGGTGAGGGTCGGCGCCGACGGCAGGGCGAGCGGCCCGGTCGGCGCGTCGAGGACGTCGGGCTCGGGATCGGTGTCGGGCTCGGGGCGGTGGTGGCGGCTCATGCCGTGCCCCGGGTCAGCGTGCAGCTGGGTGCCGCGGTGTCGGTCCACGCCGTGCCGGTGCTGTCGTCGGGGGCGAAGGTGATGACGGAGCCGCCGGACGGGCTGAGCACGAGCTCCGACCCGGAGAGCGCGTAGGAGCCGGCGGTCGCGGTGCCCGTCCCCACCGACACGCTCCCGGTGCCGTCGAACACCATCTCCGAGGAGGGCCCGAGGTCGCAGCCGGGGCTCGCCGTCCACGAGCCCTCGAGGTCGGCGGCCGTCGTGGACGTCGTCGTCGTGGTGCTTGTGGACGCGCCGGTGTTGTCGGGGACGCCCGACACCTCCGGCACGGTCGGTGCCGAGGTGGTCGTCGACCCGGGCACCCCGTCCGACGGGACGAGACCGGGCACGAGCGCGGGGTCGGTGCTGGTCGTCGTGTCCTCGACGGTGTCGGTGCTCTCGTCGCCCAGCTCGGTGGCGGGCGCCTCGGGGGCCGGGAAGTCCGGGGACACCGTCGCGGTGCTGGTGGCGTCCTCCTCGCCCTCGGTGCCCCGCGGGCGGTCGCTGGCCTCGCCGGTGTGGACGTCGACGACCGTGTACTCGTTGGTCACGTTCGTCGTCTGGTGCTGGATCACCGAGATCGTGGTCGACCGGAACGAGGACCAGCGCGGCCCGACGTAGGCGACGGAGCTGAACGACTGCGGCGCGGTCAGCGGGTTGCCGCAGAAGCAGCGCGTGACCGGGTTGCCGTAGGGGTCGACGAGCACCGCCGTGCCGGCCTGCAGCACCGCGGGCCACGCCGTGACGTGCCCGCCGCTCCAGCCGTGGTTGGTGACGTACGTGTCGGAGCGCAGGACCACCGAGGTCAGGCCGTCGACGTAGCGCGAGATCGTCGTCGACGACCCGTCGCGCAGCCCGAGCACCGACGCCCAGCCCGAGGCGCGGTCGGGGTGCTGGCCGAGGTAGCGCACGAGCGCGGAGCGGTCGCACGCGGCGTCGTCGCCGGTGCCGCCGAAGAGCCCTGGCGTCGTGCCGGTGTAGCGCCCGCCGGTGTGGGCGACGGGCCGGACGCCGACCGCGTCGCTGCCGGCGCCGGTCATGAACGGGTTGGCCCCGGTGGTGGCGACGGGCTCGAGCGCGACGCCGGTCGGCGCGGCCATCTCGCGGGCGACGAGCATCCCGGCGAGCGCGGCCACCAGGATCGCGAGCACGACGAGGAGCACGATCGCCGCGACCGGGGTGCGGCGCGGCGGCGGGACCTGCACGACGTACGGCGGCGGCACCAGCACCGAGATCACTCCCCCCGGAGCCCGCCCGGGGCGGGCGGGTCGTTCCGAGTGGATCTCGCGCGATCCTCGCGGACCGTTAGTGCCCGCAGCGCGACGTCACCCGTTCGTGGGGCGGCACCCGCCCGGTCGGCCCAGGACGGAGCGGACTATTCCGACGCGACGTGCTCGGTGGGGCCGAGCACCGCCCCCTGCGGCCGGCGCCGGTAGAGCCCGCGCTTGGCGATGTACTGCACGACGCCGTCGGGCACGAGGTACCAGACCGGCTCGCCGGCGGCGACGCGCTCGCGGCACGCGGTGGACGAGATGGCCATGGCGGGCACCTCGAGCAGGCTGACGGAGCCGCTCGGGAGATGGCCGTCGTCGAGCTCGAAGCCGGGCCGGGTGACGCCGACGAAGTGCGCGAGCCGGAACATCTCGTCGGCACGGTGCCACGACAGGATCTGCTCGAGGGCGTCGGCGCCGGTGATGAAGAACAGCTCGTCGTCGGGGAACTTCACCGCCAGGTCCTGCAGGGTGTCCACGGTGTAGGTGGGGCCGTCGCGGTCGACGTCCACGCGGCTGACGGTGAACCGCGGGTTGGACGCGGTGGCCACCACCGTCATGAGGTAGCGGTCCTCGGCGCCGCTGACCGCGTACCCGCTCTTGCGGTAGGGCTGGCCGGTGGGCACGAACACCACCTCGTCGAGCGCGAAGCGGACCTGCGCCTCGCTCGCGGCCACGAGGTGCCCGTGGTGCACGGGGTCGAAGGTGCCGCCCATGACCCCGATCCGGCGGCCGCTCATCCGTTCAGCCTAGGTCGTCGTGGGCACGGGAGGCGGCTCACACCGGCAGCAGCCCCGACACCACGCCCGCGAGCTGGGCGGCCGTCCGGCACTCGTGCATCGGCACGACCTGGCCGTAGCGCCGCGCGGCGGAGTCGCCGGTGCCCCACTGGACCTGCGGCTCCGGGTTGAGCCAGTGCACGTGACGGGCCTTCTCGGCGAGGTCGGCGAGCACCGTGAGGTTGGGGTCGCGGTAGTTGGTGCGGGCGTCGCCGAGCAGCAGCAGCGAGGTCCGCGGGCCGACCACGTCGGGCCAGCCTTCGCGGAAGCGTCCCAGCGCGCCGCCGTAGTCGCTGTGCCCGTCGAACGCGATGAGCCCGGGGCGCGCGGTGATGTCGCTCATCACGCCACCGAGGTCGTTGCCGGGGCCGAAGAGGTCGGTGACCTCGACGCACCCGTCGACGAAGCAGAAGATCCGGATGCGCGAGAACTGCTCGCGCAGAGCCTGGACCAGCATCATCGTGAAGTGGCTGAACCCCGCCACCGATCCCGAGACGTCGCAGAACAGCACCAGCTCGGGGCGCCCGGGCCGCGGTCGCCGGTACGCCGGGCGCATGGGCACCCCGCCGGTGGACATCGACCGGCGCAGCGTGCGCCGCAGGTCCATCGGTCCCCGGCGGGCGCGCCGGCGGCGCGCGGCCAGCCGCGAGGCGAGGTGGCGGGCCAGCGGTGCGACGCGGCGGCGCAGGTCGGCGAGCTGCTCGGAGTTCGCGGTGAGGAAGTCGACGCGGTCGCCCTGCTTGGGGACGCCGGTGCGCGCCGCCGCCTCGCGCCCGCGGATCTCCGCGCCGCGCCGGCGGGCCTCGTCGCCGACCATGCGGCGGAACGACGCGATCCGGTCGCGGACCTCGCGGCGCGAGACCTCCTCGGCGAACGGGCTGTCCCAGTCCGCGTCCGCGCCGCCGCGCAGGTCGGCGAGCACGCGCGCGAGCAACGTCTCGGGGCGCACGGCGTTGAGCGCCTGGTAGGCCGACCACGACGTCGGGCGCCCGCCGCCGCCCTCGCCGCGGTCGCCTCCACCGCCGCCCTGACCCTGTCCCTGCCCGCCCTGTCCCCGGCCCCGGCCCCGGCCGACGGCGCCCAGGCCGTCGACGATCGCGCGCGCGATCTCCGCCATCGCCGCGGTGTCGCCGTCGCGCAGCAGGCCGGCGAGCAGGTCGCGCAGCGCCTCGACGTCCACCGACCCGTCCTCGGCGTAGGGCAGCGCGACCTCGCCGAGCGCCGCGCCCTGCCCCAGCGGGAACCACAGGTCGAACAGCGCGTCGAACACCGCGCGCTGCCCGGACCGGCGCAGCATCGCCGCGGCCAGGCCCTCACGCAGCTGCTCGCGGCGCAGCAGGTCCAGCTCGGCGATCACCGCCGCTGCGTCCACCGACTCCCCCGGGCCCACCGCGATCCCCGCGCGGCGCAGCGCGCCGACGAAGTCGACGAGGTGGGCCGGCAGGCCGCCGTGCCGCCGAGACTCGATGGTCGAGCTCCGCTGCGCTCCGTCTCCCGCCGCGCTCATCAGTTGAGCCTGAGCTCCGCGACCGCGCGCTGGGCGTCGGCCTGGTGCTTGAGCACGACGCCGAGGGTGGAGCGCACCGTGTCGTCGTCGAGCGTGTCGAGCCCGAGCGCGAGCAGGGTGCGGCCCCAGTCGATCGTCTCGGACACCGAGGGCGCCTTGCGCAGCTGGATGCCGCGCAGCACCCCCACGATGCGCACCAGCTCCTCGGCGAGGGCCTCGCCCAGCTGCGGCACGCGGGTGAGCACGATGCGGCGCTCGAGCTCGGGATCGGGGAAGTCGAGGTGCAGGAACAGGCAGCGCCGCTTGAGCGCCTCGGACAGCTCGCGCGTCGCGTTCGAGGTCAGGAGCGTGAACGGCCGCTGGTTGGCGGTGATCGTGCCCCACTCGGGCACCGTCACCTGGAAGTCGCCGAGCACCTCCAGCAGCAGGCCCTCGACCTCGACGTCGGCCTTGTCGGTCTCGTCCACCAGCAGCACGGTCGGCTCGGTGCGCCGGATCGCGGTGAGCAGCGGGCGCGGCAGCAGGAACTCCTCGGAGAACACGTCGTCGCGCGTCGCGTCCCACGCCTCGCCCTGGCTCGCGGTGATGCGCAGCAGCTGCTTGGCGTGGTTCCACTCGTAGAGCGCGCGGGACTCGTCGATGCCCTCGTAGCACTGCAGGCGCACCAGACCCGCGCCCGTCGCCTCGGCGACGGCCCGCGCCAGCTCGGTCTTCCCGACGCCGGCCGGACCCTCGACGAGCAGCGGCTTGCCGAGGCGGTCGGCGAGGAAGACGGTGGTGGCGACGGCCGTCGACGCGAGGTAGCCGACGTCCGCGAGCCGGGTGCTGACGTCGTCGACGGAGTCGAACAACGCCTTCTGGGCCTGGTGGCCGACCGGCTCGGTGCTCACGCGCCGCATCCTGCCCGCCGCGTCCTCTGTTGTCCCGGGGATGTGGCCGGTCCGGTACCGGGGGGTAGGGGCACCTCCGGTGCCAGCGTGGCGGCCACGCTGGCGTTGAACGCCAGGAAAGCCCCCACGACGGCGCAGTGCCGTCACCCCGGGAGGCGTACCTCGCCGCGCCGCACTGCTCGACAGTGAGGCGATGCAACGTCTCTCCTGGCCGACGGCGGTCGTCGCCCTCGGCTTCCTCGCTCTGGTCGGCCTCATGTTCTGGCGGGCGACCAGCAACCCGGCGAGCTTCACCTTCACCGACGTGTGGTCCGCGGCCGGCCCGATCGTCGGCGTCGTCGTGGGCGCCGTCCCCGCCGCGGTGTTCGGCACCCGCTCGCAGGAGACCGCCCACAAGGCGAGCGTCCGCGCCGAGACCTATGCGGCCCGCCTCACGCCCGAGATGGCGGCCGAGGCCGAGTCGGCAGCCAGGGACCAGCTGGGGTGACGAGCAGCATCCCCCCGCCGTGATGAACGTATAGCGCGCCACGGGGCTTGTGGCAAGCCCTCCCCCGCGCCGGAGAATCGCCGTCCTCGCTGGTCAGGAGACGGGAGAACTGCACATGGTGGACGGGCCGACGCCCTTCGAGGTGCACGAGTCGGGCGCGCTGCTGCACGGCACCAAGGCGGACCTCGCGGTCGGCGACCTGCTGGTTCCCGGGCGCCCGTCGAACTACGAGGAGGGCCGGGTGATGAACCACGTCTACGTCACCGCGACGCTCGACGCCGCGGCCTGGGGCGCCGAGATGGCGCCCGGCGACGGCCCCGGGCGCATCTACGTCGTGGAGCCCACGGGCGAGATCGAGGACGACCCGAACGTCACCGACAAGAAGCTGCCGGGCAACCCGACCCGCTCCTACCGGACCCGCGAACCCGTCCGGGTCGTGGGCGAGATCGAGGGCTGGACGGGCCACACGCCCGAGCAGCTGCAGATGATGCGCGACGGCCTCGCCGACCTCCGGCGACGCGGCGCCGCGATCATCTACGACTGAGCGCCACCGGGGCCGGCTCCGCTGTCGGACCCGTCGTCCACCATGGAGCCATGACCGTCACCGCCGCTCCCGACCTGCGCGCCGACGCCGAGGCCACGCTGCAGCGCCTCGCCGGGCCCGACGCCGCGCTGCGCGAGGACCAGTGGGCGGCGATCCACGCGCTGGTCGCCGAGGGGCGCCGCGCGCTCGTGGTGCAGCGCACCGGGTGGGGCAAGTCGGCGGTGTACTTCGTCGCCACGGCCCTGCTGCGCGCGGCCGGCAAGGGTCCGACGGTGATCGTCAGCCCGCTGCTCGCCCTCATGCGCAACCAGATCGAGGCGGCGGGGCGCGCCGGCATCCACGCGGTGACGGTCAACTCCGCCAACACCGAGGGCTGGCAGGAGGTCTACGCCCAGGTCCAGGCCGGCGAGGTCGACGTCCTGCTCGTCAGCCCGGAGCGGCTGAACAACCCCGAGTTCCGCGACCAGGTGCTGCCCGAGCTCTCGCGCACCGCGGGCATGCTCGTGGTCGACGAGGCGCACTGCATCTCCGACTGGGGGCACGACTTCCGGCCCGACTACCGGCGCCTGCGCACGCTCATCGCCGAGCTGCCCGCGGGCGTCCCGGTGCTGGCCACCACGGCCACGGCGAACGACCGGGTGACCACGGACGTGGCCGACCAGCTGGGCGTCTCGCACAGCAACGCCGAGGCCCTCGTCCTGCGCGGCGAGCTCGACCGCGAGTCCCTGCGCCTCGCCGTGCTGCCGCTGGACAAGGGCGCCGACCGGTTCGCCTGGCTCGCCCAGCACCTCGACGACCTGCCGGGCTCGGGCATCGTCTACACGCTGACGGTCTCGACCGCCGACGAGCTGGCCGCGTTCCTGCGCGAGCGGGGCCACGCCGTCGCCGCCTACACCGGCAAGACCGACCCGGCCGAGCGCGAGCGCGCCGAGGACGACCTGCTGGCCAACCGCGTCAAGGCGCTGGTGGCCACGAGCGCGCTGGGCATGGGCTTCGACAAGCCCGACCTCGGCTTCGTCGTGCACCTCGGCGCCCCGCAGTCCCCGGTGGCCTACTACCAGCAGATCGGGCGTGCCGGCCGTGGCGTCGAGCGCGCCGAGGTGCTGCTGCTGCCCGGCCCGGAGGATCGCGACATCTGGGCCTACTTCGCCTCGCTGGCCTTCCCGGCCGAGCCCCAGGTCCGCGTGGCGCTGTCGGTGCTCGGCGACGCGGGGCGCCCGCTGTCCACCGCCGCGCTCGAGCCGCGCGTGGAGCTCAGCCGCGGCCGGCTCGAGATGATGCTCAAGGTCCTCGACACCGACGGCGCGGTCCGCCGCGTCAAGGGCGGCTGGGAGGCCACGGGCCAGGCCTGGGAGTACGACGGCGCCCGCTACACCGGGCTGGCCAAGGCCCGGCGTGCCGAGCAGCAGGCGATGCTCGACTACATCGCCACCGACGGCTGCCGCATGGAGTTCCTGCGCCGCCAGCTCGACGACCCCGGCGCCACCCCGTGCGGGCGCTGCGACAACTGCACCGGCCGCCACGCCGACCCGACCATCGGCGAGGACGTCCGGGTGCAGGCCCAGACGACGCTCGACCGTCCCGGCGTCCCGCTCGCGCCGCGCAAGCAGTGGCCCAGCGGCATGGACGCCCTCGACGTCCCGCTCAAGGGCAAGATCAAGCCCGAGGAGGCCGCCGAGGAGGGCCGGGCGATCGGACGGCTCACCGACGTCGGCTGGGGCCCGCGGCTGCGCCCGCTGCTGCGCGCCGACGACCTCACCCCTGACGCCGTGATCGACGCCGCGGTCGAGGTGCTCAAGGGCTGGGACTGGGCGCAGCGCCCCGCCGGCGTGGTGTGGCTGCCCTCGCGGCGGCGCCCGGTGCTGGTCGAGAGCTTCGCGCAGCGCATCGCCTCGATCGGCCGCCTCCCGCTGCTCGGGGCCCTCGCCGACGGCGCGCCCCCGCTCTACGAGGACCCGGAAGACGACAGCGAGCCCGAGCCACCCAACTCCGCGCAGCGCCTCGCCGAGGTGTGGTCCCGGCTCTCGGTGCCCGCGGGGCTCGACCCCACGGCGGGCCCGGTGCTGCTCGTCGACGACGTCGCCGACTCGGGCTGGACGCTGACGGTCGCCGCGGCCCTGCTGCGCCGCGCCGGGGCGCCCGCGGTGCTCCCCCTCGTGATCGCCACGACGGGCTGAGTGGCCGGTTTCGTGTCGTCCCCGCGCCTGGTAAGCCCTGCGGTGTGACCATCGCCGCTCTGTACCGCTACCCCGTCAAGTCGATGCTCGGGGAGACCCTCACGCGTGCCGTGCTCGACGAGCGCGGGGTCCTGGGCGACCGCGCCTACGCCGTGCTCGACGTCGAGTCCGGCGTCGTCGCCAGCGCCAAGGTGCCCAAGCGCTGGGCGAAGCTGCTGGAGTTCTCGGCCACGTTCGCCGGGGAGCCGGTGCCCGGGGAGGCGGCGCCGCCGGTGGTCATCACGTTCCCGGACGGGTCGACGAAGCGCAGCGACGACCCCGGCATCGACCAGGCGCTCTCCGACGTCCTCGGCCGCGAGGTCAAGCTGATCACCACGCCGCCGGACGGCGTGGCGTTCGAGGAGCTGTGGGTCGACATCGACGGCGTCGACGTGTCCGAGCTGGGTCCCGAGAACATCATCCAGGCCACCACCAAGCGCCAGGAGGACACCGGCGAGGCCATCAGCCACTTCGACGTCGCCGGGTTCGCCCCGCCCGGGCGCTTCTACGACCTCTGCGCCATGCACGTCATCACCCGGTCGACGCTGGACCGCCTGCGCGAGCTGTCGCCCGAGAGCGACTTCGACGCCCGCCGCTACCGCCCCAACGTGGTCCTCGACGGCACCGAGCCGGGCTTCGTCGAGAACGACTGGCCGGGCCGCGAGATGACGCTGGGCAACGACGTCCGGCTCGCGTTCAGCTTCCAGACCATGCGCTGCGTGATGACGACGATGGCCCAGGACGGCCTCCCCGAGGACCGCAACGTCCTGCGCACCGTCGCGAAGAACAATCGAATCCACATCGAGCACCCCGTCGTCGGCGGGAAGTGGGCCTGCGCCGGGGTGTACGCCGACGTCAGCGCGGGCGGCGAGATCGCCGTCGGCGACGCGCACGCCTGACGCCACGCCCGCCGCCCGAGGAGGAGGACACCCGGTGGATCCCCGGTCGAGCACGGTCGACGGGGTGCTGGCGCGCAGCGCGCGCCGCACCCCGGACCGCGTCGCGCTGCACTTCGGAGACCGCACGTGGACGTACCGCGAGCTCGACGACGCCGTCACCCGGGCCGCCGGGTACCTCGGCGAGCTGGGTGTCGGCGCCGGCGACCGCGTCGCCACCTACGGCCGCAACTCCGACGCCTACCTGCTCGCCTTCCTCGGGTGCGGGCGCCTCGGCGCGGTCCACGTGCCGATCAACTACGCGCTCACCGGCGAGGAGCTGGGCTACCTCGTCGAGCAGTCCGGCAGCCGGCTGCTGCTGATCGACCCGGCGCTGGCCGGCCCCGTCGACGCGCTGCCCGAGCAGCCGAAGCAGGTCGTGCCCCTGCGCGACGCGCCGGGCTCGCTGCTCGAGCGGGCCCGCGCCGGCGAGCTGCCCGAGCTGACCAGCACCGTCACCGACAGCGACCTCGTGCAGCTGCTCTACACCTCGGGCACCACCTCGCGACCCAAGGGCGCGATGATGACCCACCGCGCGCTGGTGCACGAGTACGTGTCGTGCGTCCACGCGATGGCGATGACCAGCGAGGACGACCCGCTGCACCCGATGCCGCTGTACCACTCGGCGGGCATGCACTGCTTCCTCATGCCCTACCTCATGGTCGGCGCGGTCAACCACCTCATGGAGGCCCCGGACGTCCCCGAGGTGCTGCGGCGCATCGAGGCCGACCGCATCGGCGCGGTGTTCCTCGCGCCGACGGTGTGGGTGCCGCTGGCCAACCACGCCGACTTCCCCACCCGCGACCTGTCGAGCCTGCGCAAGGCGTTCTACGGAGCGTCGATCATGCCGGGACCGGTGCTGGCGCGGCTGCGCGAGCACCTGCCCGGCCTGCGCGTCTACAACTGCTTCGGCCAGTCGGAGATCGGGCCGCTGGCGACGGTGCTGCAGCCCGAGGAGCACGACGAGCGCCCCGAGTCGTGCGGGCGCCCGGTGCTGTTCGTCGAGCTGCGGGTGATCGACGACGACGGTCACGACGTCGAGCCGGGCGGCACCGGCGAGGTGGTGTACCGGTCGCCGCAGCTCTGCGAGGGCTACTGGGACAAGCCCGACGAGACCGCCGAGGCGTTCCGCGACGGGTGGTTCCACTCCGGCGACCTCGTGCGCATCGACGACCAGGGCTACATCACCGTCGTCGACCGGATCAAGGACGTGATCAACACCGGCGGGGTGCTCGTCGCGTCGCGCGAGGTCGAGGACGCGCTCTACACCCACGAGGCCGTCGCCGAGGCGGCGGTGATCGGCGTCCCCGACGAGAAGTGGATCGAGGCGGTGGCGGCGTTCGTGGTGCTCAAAGGCGACGCCTCCGCCACCGGAGACGAAGCGCAGCGGAGCTCGACCATCGAGGACGACCTCATCGCCCACGCCCGGGCCCGGCTGGCAGGCTTCAAGACCCCGAAGGCCGTGTACGTGGTCGACGAGCTGCCCCGCAACCAGTCGGGGAAGCTGCTCAAGCGCGTCCTGCGCGACCAGGTCCCGACCTGACGACCGGGCCGGCCTGTCAGTTCAGGGCCAGGCGTGGTCGTCCGGTGCCGAGCGCCCGGACGCTCACGCAGTCGGCGCTCCCGAACGCGGGCATCGGTCGGCGGTCGATCGCGTAGAGGAGCAGGCCGATGGTCACGAAGTCGGTCGGCAGACCGCTGTGCTTCGGGGCGGCGTCCGTGCACACGTCCTGCAGGGCGATGTCCCGCACCCCGGGGAGGCGGGTCGACGCGGGCGGGACGACCTCGTCGGTGAGGCTCCGCACCGACACCCACGGCACGTCCCGGGGCGGTCCGTAGGCCGCGAGCCGGGTCAGCAAGGCACTCCCGGGGGCCAGCTGACGGCAGGCGGGCGAGCACGTCCCGGGCGCGAGCACCGAGCCGGCCGCCGCCAGCTCCGCCCCCTGCAGCGGCGACCCGAGGGTCACCACCCGCCGCGCGGCGGGCGCGCGACGTCCCTCGGCCAGCCAGAGCCAGGTCGCGATCCCGCCGGCCGAGAAGGCGACGACGTCGACCGAGGGAGCGCCGCGGCGCAGTGCCGCGGCGACCGCGGCGTCGATGGCGGCGGCCTGCCCGGAGAAGTCGCCGACGCCCCCGTCGGGAGGCTCGACGACCACCGTGCGGCGGTCCGCGACGCGGAGCCGCAGGGCGAGCAGCTGGAGCGTCGAGGTGTCACCGCCGAAACCCGGGACGAGCACGACGGTGCCGGGGACGTCGGGCTGCGCGCGGTCCGGCGGACGGAGCTCGTCGAGGACGGCGACGAGCGTCGCCCCCACCAGCAGCGTCGTCACGGCCGCCATCGCGAGCACGTACCAGCGTCGCCGCGGGCTCAGGCTCGACAGCGGGCCGTGGTCCGGCCACCGCGTCCGCCCTGCTCCCATCGACACAGCCTGCGCCTCCGCGACGGCCGCGACCAGGGCGGACATCGGGCGGGACGGTGCGGCGGCGCCGGGCGATCCCCGGGGCCGGACCCGTAACGATCAGGGCAGCCGGGCGTTCACCGTGGGGACGACCGGCTGGGGGGCTCTCGTGGGACGTACGGCGCAGACCGCAGGACGATGGACGGCGGCGACGCTGATCGTCCCGCTGGCGATGGCCCTGGTGGCCACCGCGGGCACGGCCCTGGCCGCCCCGAGCGCACCGCCGGCGGTGGCACAGGCCGCGCCCCCGTCGGGCGACCCCGAGGACGTCGAGCCCGCCCGGCTCCCGACGGCCGCGCCGACCCGGGCCGAGGTGCAGGACGAGCGCCTCACCGCGCCGAGCCCCTCCCCCGACTCCGGCGGCGCCGCGCAGGTCACGAGCCCCGACCCGCTCAAGCTCGTCGCCATCACCTGGACCGGGATCGCCCCGCAGCTGATCGAGCTGCGCAGCCGCCTGGCGTCCGGGCAGTTCGGGCCGTGGACGAAGGTCGACCCGGTCGACACCGAGCGCGACGGGCGCCGGACGGCGAGCACCGGCACCGAGCCGGTGTGGGTGGCCGACAGCCGCGAGGTGCAGGTGCGCGCGAGCACCGACGGGCAGCCGGTGACCCAGCGGGTGGCCCTGACCTCGATCGACCCCGGCGTGGGCAGCAACGACGCCCGGATCGCGGCGGCGTCGACCACCCCTGGCGGCGCCACCGGCAGCCCGTCGAGTCCGGCCGTGGTCACCCGCGCGCAGTGGGGCGCCGACGAGCGGCTGATGACCTGGACCCCGGAGTACACGCCGACCGTGCGCGCGGTGACCGTGCACCACACGGCGGGCACGAACGCCTACACGGCGGCCGACTCGGCGGCGATCGTCCGCGGCATCTACACGTACCACGCGCGCACCCAGGGCTGGGGCGACATCGGCTACAACGTGCTCGTCGACCGCTTCGGCACGGTGTTCGAGGGCCGCGCCGGCGGGCTGGCCCGGTCGGTGATCGCCGCCCACGCGGGCGGGTTCAACCGCGAGACCTTCGGCATCGGGATGATGGGCGACTTCACCGACGTCGCGCCGCCGGCCGCGTCGATCGAGGCGACCGCCCAGCTCGCCGCCTACAAGCTGGGCGGGCTCTACCGCGACCCGAACGCCACGGTCAGCCTGACCAGCACCGGCGGCGGGACGTCGCGCTACCCGGCGGGGCGGGCGGTCACGCTGCCGACGGTGTTCGCGCACCGCGACGTCGGCGCCACCGAGTGCCCGGGCAACACCGGGGTGCGCTCGATGCCGACGATCAAGAGCCGCACGGCCGCCCTCGTCGGGAACCTCGCGAGCTACCCGATCCGGCAGAAGTGGCTGGCGCTGCGCAGCGTGCTCGCCGAGCCCTCGGTGGTCGAGAGCCCGACGGCGCGCTCGGCGCGCGTGACCCGGTTCTCCGGCGCGAACGGCGCCGTCTACTGGTCGAGCGCCACGGGGGCCTGGGCGGTGTACGGCGTGATCGGCAGTCGCTACGACGCCCTGGGCGCCGCAGGCTCGCCGCTCGGGCTGCCGCGGACCGACGAGCGCGTCGCTCCCGACGGGCGCGGCCGCTTCAACCAGTTCCAGGCCGGCTCGATCTACTGGACGCCGCAGACCGGGGCGTGGCCGGTGAAGGGCGCGATCCTGACCAAGTGGGGCCAGCTGGGCTACGAGCGCTCGTCGCTGGGCTACCCGCGCGGCGCCGAGTACGCGGTCACCGGGGGTCTGCGCCAGGACTTCGAGCGCGGCTACCTGCGCTACGACTCCCGCACCGGCGTCGTCAACGTCAACCGCTGACCCGCGGAGTCAGGGGGCTCCGCGGCCGATCGTCGTCGACGCCGGCACCACGACGTACTGGCGCAGGCAGAGGTCGGTGTAGACCACGGGGCCGCGGGGGCCCGGGACGTGGTCGACGTTGATGCCGGTCTCGGGGACGCGGCGCAGCTTGACCCCGTCGAGCAGGCGGGTGGTGGCGTTCCAGAACGCGCCGGTGCCCGCGTAGGTGTCGAGGAACTCGCGGGCGGAGGCCTCGTCGGCGGTGACGATCGCGGCGGCGAGGCCGGAGGTCTCGCGGTTGGCGATGGTCGCCGCGTCGCCCGGCCCGTCCGCGGGCGCCAGGGTCACCGTGCCCTCGTGCCCGTCGTCGAGCGCCCACTCGTGCCCCAGCGCGTGCTCGTGCGGGGGCAGCGAGGCCTTCAGCCCGTGCGTGTCGAGGAGCTCGACGAGGCCCGGGACCAGGTCGTCCCACCGGTGGCGGTCGACGAGCAGGAGGTTGAGGCGGTTGCACACCCCGAGCCGGTCGAGCGACGAGGTGACCAGCGTGCGCGCCAGCTCGGCCGGCGCCGCGCGGTCGACGTAGAGCACGCCGCCGCCGTCGGCGTGGGCCAGCGTGCGCACCCCGTGCTGCGCGGCCTCCAGCCCGAGCGAGCGGGTGGTGTCGCCGGAACCCCGCAGGATGACCAGCGGGATCAGCCCGGGCCGGCGCACCAGCTCCACCGCGCACTCGCGCCGCGGGTCGGTGACGAGCACGACCGCGTCGGGGTCGAGGCCGGCCCCGGCGAGCGCGGGCGCGACGACGGCCTCCATCAGCGCCGTCGCCGAGGCGAGCGCGGCGCCGCCGGTGCGGAGCACGCCGGCGTTGCGCGACTTGATCAGCTGCGAGGCGACGTCGACCACGACGTTGGGCCGGGCCTCGAAGTTCGCGCCGATGACGCCGACCGGCCGGCGGCGCTCGATGAGGCGCAGGCCGTCGGGGCGCTCCTCGAGCACCGTGTCGGTGGGCGGCGACGGGACGTCGGCGAGGTCGAGCAGCGACTCGGCCATCGCGTCCAGCCGCGCGCGGTCGAGCCGGAGGCGGTCGAGGAGGGCGCCGGTGGTGCCCGCCCGCTCGGCCGCCTCGACGTCGGCGGCGTTGGCGATCAGCACCGTGTCCGCGGTCTCGGCGAGCAGCGCCGCCATCCCGCGCAGCGCGGCGGACACCTCGTGGTCCGCGGCCGCGGCCATCCGCGGCGCCGCCGCGGCGGCACGGCGTCCGCAGTCGGTGACGATCGTCGCGGGGTCGGTGACGAGGGGGGTGGCGGTCACGGGGAGCTCACCTCGGCGGGGACGGGGTCGGGCGCGGGCGGGGTCACGACGGGCACCAGGTCGTCGGCGTGCACGACCTCGCGGCGCTGCTCGGGCGCGAGGTCGTCGCTGGAGCGCCCGGAGATCTCCGGCAGCTCCTCGGCGTCGAAGCCGACGACCCCGCGGGCGACGACGTCCCCGCGCGGGTCGACGAGGTCGACGACGTCGCCGGACTCGAAGTCGCCGTCGGAGCCGGTGATGCCGGCGGCGAGCAGCGAGCGCCGGCGGCCGACGACGGCGCGGACGGCGCCGGCGTCGAGGTGCAGGCGCCCGCGCGTGCCGGCCATGTGGCGCAGCCAGAACCGGCGCGCCGACATCCGGGGGCCCTGCGGGGCGAAGACGGTGCCGACCTGAGCGCCGTCGAGGGCCTCCCGCGCCTGTGCCGCCGCGGCGACCAGCACGGGCACCCCGGCGCCGCTGGCCAGCTCGGCGGCGGCGAGCTTGGAGGCCATGCCCCCGGTGCCCAGCGAGGAGGGCCGGCCGACGCGTACGCCGGCGAGGTCGGCACCGCCGGTCACCTCGCGGACCAGCGCGGCGCCGGGGGCGCGCGGGTCGGCGTCGTAGACCCCGTCGACGTCGCTGAGCAGCACGAGCGCGTCGGCGGAGATCACGTGGGCGACGAGCGCGGCGAGCCGGTCGTTGTCGCCGAAGCGGATCTCGTCGGTGGCCACCGTGTCGTTCTCGTTGACCACCGGCACGACGCCCAGCCCGAGCAGGCGCTCGAAGGTGCGGCGCGCGTTGCGGTAGGGCCCGCGGCGCACGACGTCGTGGGAGGTCAGCAGGACCTGGCCGACCGTGCGGCCGTGGCGGGCGAAGGCGTCGGCGTAGGCGCGCGTGAGGTGCAGCTGCCCGACGCTCGCCGCGGCCTGCTGCGTCGCGAGGTCACGGGGCCGGCGCGGCAGCCCCAGCGGTCGCAGCCCCGCGGCGATCGCGCCGGACGACACGAGCACCACCTGCGTGGCCCCCGACCGGGCGGCCACGGCGTCGACGAGCGCGTCGAGCCGGGACACGTCCAGGCCGCCGTCGACACTGGTCAGCGACGACGACCCGACCTTGACCACCAGCCGCCGCGCCCCGGCGACGGCCTCGCGGGCGCTCACGCCGGGTCCCGGGGGACGTCCTCGTACTCCTCGTGCCAGGGCGCGACACCCAGCTCGTCGTCGCTGCGGTGGCGCCGGCGCTCGTCGCGGAGGGCCCGGCGCTCGGACGCCGAGATGCGGTCGACGCGGTCGTGGCCCTCGAGGCGCGGGTCGGTGCCGCGGTTGCCGCGCATCGCCGCGACGCCCGCGGGGGTCGAGGGCTCCCAGTCGAAGGTGTTGATGCCGATGGTCACCATGTCGCCGGGCACCGCGCCGGCGTCGGCGAGGGCCTCCTCGACGCCGAGGCGGGCGAGCCGGTCGGCCAGGTAGCCGACGGCCTCGTCGTTCGTGAAGTCGGTCTGGCGCACCCAGCGCTCGGGCTTCTCGCCCTTGACCAGGAACCCTTCCTCGGGATCGCGCTCGACGGTGAAGCCGGTGTCGTCGACGGCGGTCGGGCGCAGCACCACGCGCGGCGCGGTCGACGGCGGCGCGGTGGCGCGGGCCTCGTCGACGACGGCGGCCATGACGTAGCCCAGCTCCTGGAGCCCGGCGTGCGACGCCGTCGAGATCTCCACGACCGGCCAGCCGAAGGTCGCGACGTCGCCGCGGACCATCTCGGCGAGCTCGGCGGCGTCCGGGACGTCCATCTTGTTGAGCGCGACGATGCGCGGCCGGGCGGCGAGGTCGGTGCCGAGCGCGGGCGTGTAGGCCGCGAGCTCGGCCTCGAGCGCGCGGATGTCCGACACGGGGTCGCGCTCGGGCTCGAAGGTCGCGCAGTCGACGACGTGCACCAGCACCGAGCAGCGCTCGATGTGGCGCAGGAAGTCCAGGCCGAGGCCCTTGCCGGCGCTGGCGCCGGGGATGAGGCCGGGCACGTCGGCGACCGTGAAGGTCGACCCGCCCGCCGACACGACGCCGAGGTTGGGCGCGAGGGTGGTGAAGGGGTACTCGGCGATCTTGGGCTTGGCGGCGCTGATGGCGCTGACCAGCGAGGACTTGCCTGCGCTGGGGTAGCCGACCAGCCCGACGTCGGCCATCGACCGCAGCTCGAGCACGAGGTCGCGCTGCTCCCCCGGCTCGCCGAGCAGGGCGAACCCCGGGGCCTTGCGTGACGGGCCGGCCAGCGCGGCGTTCCCCAGCCCGCCACGCCCGCCACGGGCGGCGACGAAGCGCGTGCCCACGCCCGTGAGGTCGTGGAGGACCTCGCCGTCGGCGTCGAGCACCACCGTGCCCTCGGGCACCGCGAGCTCGATGTCCTCGGCGTTGGCCCCGTTGCGGAAGCTGCCCATGCCCGGGCGCCCGCTGCCGGCCACCGCGTGCGGGCGGTGGTGGAAGTCGAGGAGCGTGTGCACGCCCGGGTCGACGACGAGGACGACGTCGCCGCCCCGGCCGCCGTTGCCGCCGTCCGGCCCGCCGAGGGGCACGAACTTCTCGCGGCGGATCGACGCGCAGCCGTGCCCGCCCGCACCCGCCGTGACGTGCAGCGTCACGTGGTCGACGAAGCGGGCCATCGCGCGGGTCCTTCCTGGGGGACGAACGAAAGGGGTGGGCCCGGACCCCGGACCCACCCCTGACGGTACTGACGAACGGTTCAGGCGGAGACGGTCTCCTCCGCCGGGATGACGCTGACGTTCTTGCGGCCGCGGCGCGTCCCGAAGGTCACGGCGCCCGGCACGAGGGCGAACAACGTGTCGTCGCCGCCGCGGCCGACACCGGTGCCCGGGTGGAACTTGGTGCCGCGCTGGCGGATGAGGATCTCACCGGCCTTGACGATCTGGCCGCCGTAGCGCTTGACCCCGAGGTACTGCGCGTTCGAGTCGCGACCGTTGCGGGAGCTGGATGCACCCTTCTTGTGAGCCATGGCTGCTCCCCTTACTTCGAGATGTCGGTGACCTCGAGGCGGCTGTAGCGCTGGCGATGGCCGACGCGCCGCTTGTACCCGGTCTTGTTCTTGTACTTCAGGATCTTGATCTTCGGGCCCTTGTGCTCGCCGACGATGCTCCCGGAGATGGAGACCTTCTCCAGGTCGGACGCCGAGCTGAGCACGGTGCCGCCGTCGACGACGAGCACGGGCTGCAGGTCGACGGTGTCACCGTCGAGGAGCTCCACGTCGATGACGTCGCCGACCGCGACCTTGTACTGCTTGCCGCCGGTCTTCACGATCGCGTACATCTTCCGCGGGACTCCTGTCTGGCTGCGGGCTGTCTGGCTTCGGCGCGGCCCGTGCGGAACAGGCCCGGCGCTGGTGCCGCGGGCAGAGGCAGGACCTCACCCGGCGGGCACCGACGTCCAAGAGTACCCGTCCGCGGCCCGCGGCCCGCACCCCGGGGGGCGGGCCACGGCGGCCGGCGGACGGGACGTGCTCAGGCGCCGTCGACGGGAGGGCCCGCCGGACGGGAGGCCGCACGGCGCCGCCGCGGACGCCCCGCCCCGCTCGGCGGCGCGGCCTTCTCCGGCAGCGGCTCCTGGGGGTCGTCCCCGCTGCCCGCCGGGGTGACGAGCGCGGGGTCGGCGCCGTGGCCGTCGCCGTTGCCGGCCGCGGCCCCGATCGCCCCGGTGATGCGCGGGGGCGAGGACGCCGCGGGCTGCTCCGCGGCGGCCTCGGCGACGGGCACGTGCTCGGCGAGGTCGGTCTCCAGGGCCACCTCGGCCTCGACGGCCTCGCGGATGGCCTCCTCGACCTCCTCGACCTCGTCCGTCTCCTCGTCGGTGTCCTCGACGCCGGCGGCGACGGTGGCACCCGGGGTGGCGGCGGCCTCGGCGGCCTCGGCCGCGTCGGGCTCGCCGCCAGGGGCGTCGGTGGCGTCGGTGGCGCTGGCGGGGGTGTCCTCGGTCGTGCCCGGGCTCGCGTCGGTCAGCCCGGCCTCCAGGGCCACCTCGGACTCGGTGGCGCCGGCGACCGACGTCTCCGCCTGCTCCGGCGAGGTCGCGGTGCCCGAGTCGGGGCTCTCGGCGTCATCGACGGCGTCGGCGTCCGCCGTGCCCTCCTCGGTCACGGTGCCGGTGAGGCCGCTGGCCGCGGCGACCGTGGCGGGCGAGGCGCTGTCCGAGCCGCCGCCGCGCCGGCCACGCCGGCCGCGCCGGCCGGAACCGCCCGCGCCGGAGGCCGCCGAGCCGTTGCCCGACCCATTGCCCGACCCGTTCCCGGAGCCGCCCCCGGACCCGTTCGACGAGCCCGACCCGGCGGCCGCGCCGTTCGACGAGCCACCGCCCGCGCCGTTCGACGAGCCCTGGTCGGGCCCGGCGACGGGGTCGGTGTGGACGATGACGCCCCGGCCCCGGCAGTGCTCGCAGGTGGTCGAGAACTCGTCGAGCAGACCCTGCCCCACGCGCTTGCGCGTCATCTGCACCAGGCCGAGCGAGGTGACCTCGGAGACCTGGTGGCGCGTGCGGTCCCGGCCGAGGCACTCGGTGAGGCGGCGCAGCACGAGGTCGCGGTTCGACTCCAGCACCATGTCGATGAAGTCGATGACGATCATGCCGCCGATGTCGCGCAGCCGGAGCTGGCGCACGATCTCCTCGGCGGCCTCGAGGTTGTTGCGGGTGACCGTCTCCTCGAGGTTGCCCCCGGAGCCGGTGAACTTGCCGGTGTTGACGTCGACGACCGTCATGGCCTCGGTCCGGTCGATCACCAGCGTGCCGCCCGAGGGCAGCCACACCTTGCGGTCGAGGGCCTTGATCAGCTGCTCGTCGATCCTGTGCGCGGTGAAGACGTCCTCCGGACCGGTGTGGCGGGTCAGGCGACCCGCGAGCTCCGGGGCGACGTGCGACACGTAGCCCTCGAGGGTCTCCCACGCCCGCTCGCCGGAGACGACGAGCGAGGAGAAGTCCTCGTTGAACATGTCGCGCACGACACGGATGAGGAGATCGGGCTCCTCGTAGACGAGCGTCGGGCCCTTCGAGCCCTTGCCGTCCTTGGCGGTCTTCTCGATGACCTCCCACTGCGCGGTGAGCCGGCGGACGTCGCGCTCCAGCTCGTCCTCGCTGACGCCCTCGGCGGCGGTGCGGATGATCACGCCCGACTCGTCGGGGACGATCCGCTTGAGGATCTCCTTGAGGCGCTTGCGCTCGGTGTCGGGCAGCTTGCGGCTGATGCCGGTGGCGCCACCCGCGGGCACGAACACCAGGAAGCGGCCGGGCAGGCTGATCTGGGTGGTCAGCCGGGCGCCCTTGTGCCCCACCGGGTCCTTCGTGACCTGCACGAGCACCTGGTCGCCGGTGGAGAGCGCCTGCTCGATCTTGCGCTGCTTGCCCTCGAGGCCCGAGGCGTCCCAGTTGACCTCGCCCGCGTACAGCACGGCGTTGCGCCCGCGGCCGATGTCGACGAACGCCGCCTCCATCGACGGGAGCACGTTCTGCACCCGGCCGAGGTAGACGTTGCCGACCATCGAGTTCTGGCCGTCGCCGGCGACGAAGTGCTCGACGAGGACGCCGTCCTCCAGCACCCCGATCTGGCTGCGGCCGGCCTGCTGGCGGACGACCATCGTGCGCTCGACGGCCTCGCGGCGGGCCAGGAACTCCGACTCCGACAGGATCGCCGGACGCCGGCGCCCGGACTCGCGCCCGTCGCGGCGCCGCTGGCGCTTGGCCTCCAGGCGCGTGGAGCCCTTGACCCCGCGCACCTCGTCGTTCGACGACTTGCCGCCCTCGGGCCGCTCGACCCGGTCGCGCACGTGGACGACCGTGTTCGGCGGGTCCGGCTGCTCCTCGCCGTCGGCGTCGTCGCCCTCGGAGGAGCGCCGCCGACGCCGGCGCCGCCGACGCGAGCCCCCGGAGGAGTCGTCGCCCGAGTCGCCCTCGTCGGAGCTCTCGGTGTCGTCCGTGCTCTCGTCGTCGGAGCCCTCGTCGGAGCCCTCGGTGCCGCCCGCGTCGCTCCCGGCATCGGTGCCGGACTCGTCGGTGCCGTCCTCGGAGCCCTCGGCGTCGTCGCTGCCGCCCCGGCCACGGCCCCGCCCGCGGCGACCGCGACGCCGGCGGCGACGGCCGCCCTCGTCGTCGTCACCGTCGTCGGTGTCGGGCCCGGTCGAGGACGAGGTGTCCTCGGTCTCGGCGGTGTCGTCGGCCGGCGTGCCGCCGCTCGCGTCGTCGTCCTCCGACGCCGCGGGGGTGGGCTCGCCGGTGGTCTCGGTCTCGGGGGTCTCGCCCGGGGTGACGACCCCGGTGGACCGGCTGCCGCGGCGGCGCCGCGACCGCGCCGGGGCCGCGGGGGCGTCGGCGTCGCTCGGCGCCAGGCCGGGCGCGAGGAACATCGGCGCGGCGAAGACCGGCGCGGACGACGGCGCCGCGGGGGTGGACGCGCCCGGCGGCGGCAGCAGCGTCGTGGCGGTGTCGCCGTCGGTGTCCGCGGGCGCGACGTCGGACTCGGTGTCCAGCTCGGCCGGGGCCGACACGCCCCCGTGGCTCTCGGCGATCGGCGAGGCGCCGATCGCCGTGAGGTCCGCGGAGGGGAACACGTCGTCGACCACCCGGGCCACGACGTCGCGGTCGACGCTGGACTGTGCACTGCGCGCCCCCACCCCGAGCCGGGCCAGGACGGCCAGCAGCTCACGGCTCGAGGTGCCCACCACACGTGCCAGCGCGTGGACGCGCACCTTGTCCGGGAGCGCGGCCAGGGCCTGCTCGTCGGGGCGTCCGGGTGCGACGGAGCCCCCTGCGGCGGAGTTCCCGCCGGAGGGGGTGTCGGTCTCGGTCATCCATCTCCTCCGTCCCCGGGCGCGACCCTGGGGTCGCGGCCACACGGGGACCTCGCGTGGTCTCGCCGAGGCGGCCGTTCGGGGAACGACCGCCGACTGCGGCACGAGCGGCGGTGTCGGGCCGGTGGGCCCGGGAGCCGTCGTCCGTGCGGTGCGGCGACGTGGAAGCACCGAGGCCGATCGTCCGCTCGCGGCTACGCGGTGGGTGCCGCGCGGTCCGCCGCGAACGGGTCGATCAGCTCCCCGCGCTCGTCGAGCCGACCCTGGGCTCGTCGGGTGGCCCTGGCGGGCTCCGGGAACTCGAGGCCGGCGACGGCGCGGAGTGCACCGCACACATCGTCGGGTCGTGCGGCCGGCGTGGTGTGCCGTACGACCGCCATCAGTCTCCCACACGTCGCCGCTCGTGCACGGTCCTCCCGGTCCGTGCCGTTCGGTTCCCCCGTCCGGGTGAGCGTCAGCCCCAGTTCGGCGACGGACGCTCGCACGTCGAGGGGACGGGGACCGTTCTTGGTGAGGCGCTCCACCGTCACCTCCCCGGCGGCCAGGAACGCCGCGACCGCGGGGGCGAGCTGCTCGTCGCCCACGCCCGGCGTCTCGATGTGCCACCAGCTGGTGTCGATCCGGTCGGCGAGCGCGCCCGGGCCCGCCCGGACGACCTCGACCACCGCGAGACCGTCGGGCAGCACCGCGTCGACCTCCCGGGCGACCGCGGCCGGGTCGAGCTCCTCGGTGACGCCGATCTCGAGGTACTCGGCCTCGCTCGCCGCGCCCGTCGGGGCGGCGCCGATCCACGAGAGCTTCGGGTGCGGGCTGAAGCCGTGCGACAGGGCCACCGGGACGCCCGCGCGGCGCAGCGTCCACTCCATGGTGCGGGCGATGTCGCGGTGCGAACTGAAGCGCGCGCGACCCCGCTTGGCGTAGCGCATGCGCAGCTTGGCCACCGTGGGCGCCGACGGGTGCGGCGCCTCCCCGGCCTTCGCCGCCGCTCGGGAGCCCATCAGCCTCTCCCTCCCGGTCCGCCCGCCGTGGGCAGGACCACGATGTCGTCGCCGGCCGGGCTGAACCCGGCCGCCCGGTAGAACGCCGCGCCCGCCGGCGACGGGCGCAGCACGAGCCGCGCGAGCCCCCGGTCGCGGGCGTGGGCGACCGCGGCGCCGAGCAGCCGCCGCGGCACGCCCCGGGGCGCGGCGCCCAGGGCGACGAGGCTGCCGACGTACCCCCACCGCTCCCCCGGCCGCCCCGGGGCGGGCATCGCCGCGACCTCGGCGACGTCCAGCGAACCGACCACCCGCCACTCGTCGGGCGAGGAGCGCACCTCCGCCACCCACACCGCGTGGTGCGAGAGCTCCGCGCGCCACCACGTCGCGAACCCGTGCTCGAAGCCCGGGTCGCTCCCCGGCCGCACGCGCCCGCGCTGCTCCACCCAGGCGCGGCGCAGCGCGGCGACGGCGTCGCCGTCCGGGGCGCCCGCCCGGCGGACGCGGACCTCCGGCGCGTCGGCCGACGGGTCGTCCGTCGTCACGGTCAGGCGCCGGGGTCGGCGGCGAACGCGGGGTTGCGCACCGGCGTGGACGTGCGGTGCCCGACGGGCGTGATCGGCAGCGAGGGACGCCCCGGGGGCGCCATCTGGATCTCGGTGCCCATCGTCGGGCACACGCCGCAGTCGAAGCAGGGCGTCCAGCGGCAGTCGTCCTGCTCCTGCGAGGCCAGCGCGTCCTGCCAGTCGTCCCAGAGCCAGCCGCGGTCGAGCCCCGAGTCCAGGTGGTCCCAGGGCAGGATCTCGTGCTCGTCGCGGTCGCGGGTGGTGAACCACGCGACGTCGACGCCGTCGAGCGCCGCCTCCGCCGCGCCCATCCAGCGCTCGTAGGAGAAGTGCTCGCTCCAGCCGTCGAACTGCTGGCCGTCGCGCCAGGCGCGCTCGATGACCCGCCCGACGCGGCGGTCGCCGCGGCTGAGCAGTCCCTCGACCAGGCTGGGCTGGCCGTCGTGGTAGCGCAGGCCGATGTTGCGGCCCAGGCTCCGGTCGGAGTTGATGGCCTCGCGCAGCTTGCGCAGCCGCCCGTCCACCACCTCGGGCGCGGCCTGGCCTGCCCACTGGAACGGGGTGTGCGGCTTGGGCACGAACGCGCCGATCGACACCGTCGTGCGGATGTCCCCGCGGCCCGCGGCCTTGCGCCCGGCGCGGATCACCTCGTGGGCCATGGACGCGATCTGCAGCACGTCCTCGTCGGTCTCGGTGGGCAGACCGCACATGAAGTACAGCTTCACCTGCCGCCAGCCGTGCTCGTAGGCGGTGGAGACGGTGGCGATGAGCTCCTCCTCGGAGACCATCTTGTTGATCACCCGCCGCAGCCGCTCCGAGCCGCCCTCGGGCGCGAACGTCAGGCCCGAGCGCCGCCCGCTGCGGGTCAGCTCCTCGGCCAGGGTCACGTTGAACGCGTCGACGCGGGTGCTCGGCAGGCTCAGGCCGGTGCCGGTGCCCTCGTAGCGGTCGGCGAGGCCCTTGGCGATCTCGCCGATCCCCGAGTGGTCGGCGCTCGAGAGCGACAGCAGGCCGACCTCGTCGTACCCGGACGCCTTGAGCCCCTGCTCGACCATCTCGCCGACGCCCTGCGGCGACCGCTCGCGCACCGGTCGCGTGATCATGCCGGCCTGGCAGAAGCGGCACCCACGGGTGCAGCCGCGGAAGATCTCGACGCTCATGCGCTCGTGGACGGTCTCGGCCATCGGGACGAGCGGGGCCTTCGGGTAGGGCCAGTCGTCGAGGTCCGAGGTGGTGCGCTTGTGGACCCGCGCCGGGGCCGCGTCGCTGGTGGGCGTGACGGCGGCGATCGCCCCGTCCGCGCCGTAGCTGACCTCGTAGAGGCCCGGGACGTAGACGCCGGGCACGGCGGCCAGGCGCTCGAGGGTCTCGCGGCGGCTCAGCCCCGCGGCCTTCGCCGCCCCGACGACGTCGGTGATCTCCCCGACGACCTCCTCGCCGTCGCCCAGGGCGACGAGGTCCACGAAGTCGGCGATCGGCTCCGGGTTGAACGCCGCGTGCCCGCCGGCGAGCACGAGCGGGTGGCTCGTGTCGCGGGCGGCGGCGTGCAGCGGGACGCCCGCCAGGTCGAGGATCGACAGCAGGTTCGTGTAGCCCAGCTCGGTGGCGAACGAGACGCCGAGCACGTCGAAGGCGCCCACGGGCCGGTGCCCGTCGACCGTGAACTGCGGGACCCCGTGCTCGCGCATGAGGGCCGCGAGGTCCGGCCACACGGCGTACGTGCGCTCGGCGAGCGCGTCCGGGCGCTCGTTGAGGACCTCGTAGAGGATCATCAGGCCCTGGTTGGGCAGCCCGACCTCGTAGGCGTCGGGGTAGCACAGCGCCCAGTGGACCGGCACCGAGTCCCACGGCTTGGTCCCCGCGTTGCGCTCGCCGCCGACGTACTGCACCGGCTTGCGGACCCGGGGCAGCAACGGCTCCAGCTGCTCGAACACGGAATCGACCACGGAGTCAGGGTAACGACCGCCCGCCACCGTCACGTCCTCGCGCCCGGCCGGGGTCGGGACACGACGATCTGGGCGATGGCCACGGCGAGGACGGCGATGGTCAGCAGCCGTTCCGCGTTGGGCAGCGGGCGGAACCAGCCGTAGACCTGGGTGGCCACGGCGAACAGCTGCGCGCCCAGGGGCAGGGCGATCGCGGGCCAGCCGGTGATCTCCCGCGACGCGCGGGCGCCCGCGGGCAGGCGGGTGGACCCGACCGCGAAGGCGAGGGCCCCCGCGCTCCACAGGAAGTCGTACGGCCCGTCGTGGGACACCACGTCGGCGATGGTGAGGCTGTAGGCGGAGTCGGCGACGGTCAGGCAGACGAGGCCGGCGCCGACCCACGGCCAGCTGCCGACCAGCCGCCACGACATCAGCGGGAGGGTGCCGAGCAGCGCGCCGAGGAGCAGCACGTCACCGAGGGGGTACGCGACGGTGACGAACTGGCCGAGGGGGTCGAGGGGCGCGGTCGCCAGCACCGGCTCGATCACGAGGACCACGCCCGGGGTGGCCACGACGAGGACCAGGACGAGCCCGTCGAGCCACCGGTGCCAGGGGACGTCGAGCACCCGGGCCCGGACCATGAACACGAGGCCCGCCATGAACAGCGGGTAGGTGGCGAGGTACAGGGCGTCGGTGGGGTTCGGCGTGGGCACGTCGCCGCCGCCGCCGTACAGCACTCCCCAGGCGATCTCCCCGGCCGCGAACAGCAGCAGCGCGAGGGCGAAGCAGCACCACGCCGCGCGGGCCGGGCCCGGTCGCCGGGCGCGGGCACCCCACGCGCACAGCGCGCTCGAGGCGAGGATGAGCGCGGAGTGCAGCCCGTCGTCGATGACCGGGTGGTCGGCCGTGTGGGCGCCGGCCCCGAGCTGGTGGCCGGCCTCCACGGCGAGCCCGACCAGCAGCACCGCGGCGAGCACACGCCGTGCGGTCCGGCCCCGGGCCGGCGCGCCGCGCGGGTGCGCCGCCCCGGGGTGGGACATGGGGCGACTGTAGGAGTGCCGGGCGCCCCCGTCACTCCCCGCCGCGGCTCAGCCGAACCAGAGCTTGATCTCGCGGTCGGCGGACTCGGTCGAGTCCGAGCCGTGGACGATGTTCGAGCCCGTCTCGAGGGCGAGGTCGCCGCGGATCGAGCCGGGGACGGCCTTCTCGACGGGGTCGGTGCCGCCGGCGATCTGGCGGAACGCGGCGATGGCGCGCGGGCCCTCGACCACCATGGCCGCGACGGGCGCCGAGGTGATGAAGGAGATCAGCTCCTCGTAGAAGCCCTTGCCCTCGTGCTCGGCGTAGTGCTGCTCGGCGAGCGACCGGTCGACGGTCTTGAGCTCCAGCGACGCGAGGCGCAGGCCCTTGCGCTCGATGCGCGACACGACCTCGCCGATGAGACCGCGCTGCACGCCGTCGGGCTTGACCAGCACCAGGGTGCGCTCGTCCACGTCATTCCCCTCAGAGTCGACCGTCTGTCGCCGGGGAGCCTAACGAGGCCGCTCAGCCCCCCTGGTCGGCCCATCGCGCGTGGCGCCGCAGCACCTCGTGGCGCATCCACAGCATCCCCGCCCACACGAGGCAGAAGACCAGCCCGAGGATGCCCAGCGCCGGCGAGACGACCCACCCGAGCAGCATCAGCACCTGCAGGCCCAGGGCCAGCGGCAGGCCCCACGGCCGCGAGAAGGTCGCGATGGCGACGATCATCCCGACGGTCAGGACGACCACCCAGGCGATCTTGACCGGGGTCAGCCCGCCCTCGGTCTTGTCCATGACGAGCAGGGCCAGCGGGACGATGACGACCTCGAGGCTCAGGGCGGCGCTCGCCGGCCCCCGGAACGCCCGCGCGGCCTCGGCTCCCGTCGAGCTCACGCCGGCTCCCTCCCCAACAGCGTGCGGGCCTCGCCGGCGGCGACCACCGAGCCGACGACGAGCACGCCGGCGCCCGCGACCGGGGTCTCGGCGTCGTCGGTCTCCTCCGCCAGCCCGATCGCGGTCTCCAGCGCGGCGTCCATGCGCGTCTCGACGACCACGCGGTCGGCGCCGAAGAACCCGACGGCGAGGCTGCCGAGCTCGTCGGCGTCCATCGCCCGCGGGGACGACACCGCGGTGATCACGACCTCGTCGAGCACCGGCTCGAGCGCGGACAGGATGCCCTCGGCGTCCTTGTCGCCGAGGATCGCGACCACGCCGATCAGGCGGCGGAACGAGAACTCGTCGCGCACCGCCTTCGCGGCGGCGCGGGCCCCGTGCGGGTTGTGCGCGGCGTCGACGACGACGGTCGGGGCCACACGCAGGCGCTCGAGGCGCCCGGGCACGCGCACCGAGGCGAAGGCGTCGCGGACGGCGTCGATGTCGAGCTTGCGCGACGCGCCGGCCCCGAAGAACGCCTCGACGCTCGCGAGCGCCAGCGACGCGTTCGCCGCCTGGTGCTCGCCGAACAGCGGCAGGTAGACGTCGTCGTACTCGCCGCCGAGGCCCTGCAGGCGCAGGTGCTGGCCGCCGACGGCGACCTCGCGGGCGAGCACCCCGAACTCCATCCCGGACCGCGCGACCTCGGCGCCGACCGACACCGCGCGCTCGAGCAGCACCGACGCCGCCGCGGGGTCCTGCTGCGCCATGAGCGCGACCGACCCCTCCTTGATGATCCCGGCCTTCTCCGCCGCGATCCCACCGAGCTCGGGGCCCAGGTAGTTCACGTGGTCGATGTCGACCGGCGTGATCGCGGCGACCACCCCGTCGGCGACGTTGGTGGCGTCCCAGCTCCCGCCGAGACCGACCTCGAGCACCGCGACGTCGACCGGGGCGTCGGCGAAGGCGGCGAACGCCATGCCGGTGAGCACCTCGAACTTCGAGAGCTTCGGCCCGTCACCCTGCGCCCGGTCGACGATCCCGAGGTACGGGGCCAGCTCGGTGTAGAGCTCGACGTAGCGCCGCGCGCTGATCGGCACGCCGTCGAGCGCGATGCGCTCGGTGGCCCGCTGCAGGTGCGGGCTCGTGTACCGCCCGGTGCGCGGGCCGATGCGCGTGAGCAGCGCGTCGATCATCCGCGTGACCGAGCTCTTGCCGTTGGTGCCCGCGACGTGGATCACCGGGTACGACCGCTGCGGGTCGCCCAGGACCTCGACGAGCGCCCGGATGCGGTCGAGCGACGGGGCGATGCGCGTCTCGGGCCACCGCTGGTCGAGCTCGGCCTCGACCGCGAACAGCGCCGCGAGCGACTCGGCGTCGTCGGCCTCGCGGCCCGGGGCGTCGTCGACCGGCCCCGTCGTCACGCCCTGGCTCAGGGCGTCGGCGAGGGCTCCCCCGCCGGGCCCGGAGCCCGTGTCGTCACCGCCGCCCGCCATCGCCAGGAGCTGGGCCAGCTCGTCGGCGTCGCCGTCGCCGGCCGCGTCCTGGTCGGCGTGGACGCTTCCCCATCGGTCGTCGCTGGTCATCGCCCTCGATGCTACGGCTGTGCACGCTCGCGGGCCCGTGCCGCCAGGTGCTCGGCCCACCCCTCGGCGAGCTCCCGCTCCCCCGGTCCCGACCCGGCCGCCCGGCCCGCGGCGAGCCCGAGCAGGTAGGCGGTGATCGGGGCCGCGGGACGGGCGACACCGTGGGCGACGTCGCGGGTCATGTCGAGGACGAGCGGCTGGACGACCTCGGGGTCGACCAGCTCGCCGAGCTCGTCGATGCCCAGCTCGCGGGCCACGTCGTCGATCCAGTCGGAGAGGGTGCTCACCCCTGACAGTCTCCTAGAAACGGGCCCCTAGAAGAGGGCGCCCACGTTCTGCAGCAGCGACCAGACGCCGTAGAGGAACGGGATCACGACCCACGCCCACACGAAGACGGTGAGCACGGTGCGGCCGGCGGTCATCGGGACACCTCCTGGTTGCGCTCCGACCCCGGGCCCCCGGACACGCCGGCGTCCTCGACGCCCCCGCGCTCGGAGTCGGCGACGAAGTGCTTCGGGTCGATCGGACGGATGAGCTCGTTGGCCACGAAGCCGACGGCCAGGAGCGCGATCATGATCGAGAAGGACACGGTGTACTTGGACGGGCCGGCGACGTCGCCCTGGGCCTCGACCACGGCGTTGACGATCAGCGGGCCGAGCACGCCGGCCGCGGACCACGCAGTGAGCAGGCGGCCGTGGATGGCGCCGACCTGGTAGGTGCCGAAGAGGTCCTTGAGGTACGCGGGCACCGTGGCGAACCCGGCGCCGTAGAACGAGAGGATCAGCATCGAGGCGATCAGGAAGATCACCTTGTTGCCCTCGCCGAACATGAGGATGACCAGGTAGAGCAGGGCGCCGACCCCGAGGTACATCCGGTAGATGTTCTTGCGGCCGATCACGTCGGAGGCCGACGACCACACGAAGCGCCCGAGCATGTTGGCCAGCGAGAGGATCGACACGAACGCCCCGGCGGCCGCGGCGATGACCGGTGCCGGGCCGCTGGTGGCGAAGAAGTCCTGGTAGATCGGCTGCGCCTTCTCCAGGATGCCGATGCCCGCGGTCACGTTGAAGCAGAGCACCACCCACAGCAGCCAGAACTGCGGCAGCTTGATGGCGGTCGCCGCCGACACCGCGGGGCCCGAGCCGGTGGCGCCGGGCGAGGCCTGCGGCGGGTTCGGGGGCTGCCAGTCGTCGGCCGGGACGCGGACCAGCAGCCAGCCGACCGACATGAAGATCGCGTAGCCGACGCCCATGACGAGGAACGTCTGGGACAGGCCGGCCGGGGTCGTCCCGAAGCCGGCGAGCAGCTGCTTCTCGATGGGCTGCGCGATGAGCGCGCCGCCGCCGAAGCCCATGATCGCGATGCCCGTGGCCATGCCCGGGCGGTCGGCGAACCACTTGATCAGCGTCGAGACCGGCGAGATGTAGCCGATGCCGAGCCCGATGCCGCCGACGAAGCCGTAGCCGACGACGACCAGCCAGAACTGGCCGACGGCGATGCCGGCCGCCGAGATGAGGAAGCCCGCCGAGAAGCAGACGGTGGACACGAACATCGCCCAGCGCGGGCCCCGCCGCTCGACCATCGTGCCGCCAAACGCGGCGGAGAGGCCGAGCATGACGATCGCGAGCTGGAACGGCAGGGCCGTCGCGGTGCCCGAGAGGCCCAGCCCCTGGCCCAGACCGGTCTTGAGCACGCTCCACGCGTACGCCTGCCCGATCGCGAGGTGGACCGCCAGCGCAGCGGGGGGAACGAGCCAGCGACTCCATCCTGGTGGTGCGACGATGGAGGAGCGATCGAAGAAGCCGCCGGCCATGGTTGGTCCCCTTTCGCCGCCACCGTCCGGTTGACCGCCCCGTACCCATGTGGGTGAACACCCACACACAGCGACCTCACACTGCGACCGAACGGAGCCCGCCCATGGGACGTGTGACGGTGCGACGCCCGGTGCTGCACATCGAGGACGGGCAGACCCGCCGGCGCCCCGACGCGCTGGCCGCCGAGGAGCCGCTGGAGATCCGGGTCGGTGGGCGCGCCCTAGCGGTGACCATGCGCACGCCCGGCCACGACGTCGAGCTCGCCCACGGCTTCCTGCTGACCGAGGGCGTCATCGGCGACCGCGAGGACGTCGCGACGGCCCGCTACTGCGACTCGGTCGACGACAGCGGTCGCAACACCTACAACGTCCTCGACGTCGCGCTGGCCCCCGGCGTCCCGCCGCCCGACGACTCGGTGGAGCGGCGCTTCTACACGACCTCGTCGTGCGGGGTGTGCGGCAAGGCCTCGCTGGACGCGGTGCGGACGAAGACCCGCTACGCCCCCGGCGACGACCCGGTGCGCGTGACGTCCGAGGTGCTCGTCGGCCTGCCCGACACGCTGCGCGCGGCGCAGGCGGTGTTCGAGACCACCGGCGGGCTGCACGCCGCCGGCCTCTTCCGTCCCGACGGCACGCTGATCGTGGCGCGCGAGGACGTCGGCCGGCACAACGCGGTGGACAAGGTGCTGGGCCACACCCTGCTCGCGGGCGGCGTCCCCGCGTCGGGCACCGTGCTCATGGTGTCGGGGCGGACGTCGTTCGAGCTCACCCAGAAGGCCGTGATGGCCGGGGTGCCGGTGCTCGCCGCCGTCTCGGCGCCGTCGTCGCTGGCGGTGGAGATGGCCCGCGAGACCGGGATGACCCTCGTGGGCTTCCTGCGCGGGCAGTCGATGAACGTCTACGCGGGCACCGAGCGGATCGTGACGGCCGACGCGCCCCTGGTCGGCGGCTGAGGCCGACCGTGCTCTCCCGCCGCCGGTTCCTCCTCGGCTCCGCGGGCGCCCTCGGTGTCGCGGGCGCGGTGGGGGTCGGTGGCCTGCTCGTGGGCCAGGACAGCCCGGCGCCGCCACCGCAGCGCATCCCCGACCCGCCGCGGCGTCCGAGCCCGACCGACGCGCTCAGCACGGTCGAGTGGGTCGACTCCCCCGCCCGCGGGCGCCGCGTCCGGCTCGTCACCGTCCTGCCGCCCGGCATCGACCGCACGCGCCTGCCGGTGTGCCTCGGCCTGCACGGTCTGCGCGGCAACGCCACCTGGTACGCCGAGCCCGGCAACCGCGGGATGCTCGGCGACGCGTGGGCGCGCGGGGTCCCGGCGTTCGCGATGGTCGCCGTCGACGGCGGCGACAACTACTGGCACCCCTACGCCCGCGGCGACGACCCGCTGCGCATGGTGCTCGACGAGCTCCCGGTCTGGCTGCGCGACCGCGGCCTCGCGACCGCGCCGGCCCGCGGCGACCTGCCCGGCGAACCGGCGCTGGCGACGGGCGTGTCCATGGGCGGGGCCGGGGCCATGCTCTACGCCCGCGAGCGGGCGCGCCGTCGGCGGCCCGTGCGTGCCGTCGCGGCCATCAGCCCGGGCCTGTTCACCGACTGGCGCGTCGCCGTGCGGCGGCCGTTCCGGGGGCAGGGTGACTGGGAGGCGAACGACCCGCTGCGCTTCCTCGGCGAGCTCGCCGGGGTGCCCACCGGCATCTGGTGCGGCGACCGCGACCCGTTCGTCGACGCCACCCGCCGGTACATCGCGCTGGCCCGCCCCGAGGTGGGCGCGATCAGCCCCGGGCGCCACGACGGCGTCTACTACGCCCGCGTGCTGCCCGACGTGATCGGGTTCCTCGGCCGCCACGCGCACGACCAGGTGGCCGGCGCGGGCGCCCGCCGCGCGGGCTGAGCGCCCGCGCGGGACCGGCTCAGGCCGACTTGTCCCGGCGCTCCCGGCGCGAGGGCTGGCGCGGGACGATCGTCGGGTTGACGTTCTCCTTGACCGTCTGCTCGGTCACCACGACCTTGGCCACGTCGTCGCGGCTCGGGATGTCGTACATGACCGGGTTGAGGACCTCTTCCATGATCGCGCGCAGGCCCCGGGCCCCGGTGCCGCGCAGGATCGCGAGGTCGGCGATGGCCTCGAGCGCCTCGGGGGCGAACTCGAGCTCGACGCCGTCCATCTCGAAGAGCTTCTGGTACTGCTTCACCAGCGCGTTGCGCGGCTCGGTGAGGATCTGGACGAGGCTCGGCTGGTCGAGGTTCGACACCGAGGCCACGATCGGCACGCGGCCGATGAACTCGGGGATCAGGCCGAACTTGATGAGGTCCTCGGGCAGCGTGTCGCCGAAGGACTCGGCCGACTCCATCTCCGCCTTCGAGCGGATGTCGGCGCCGAAGCCCAGCCCGCCCTTGCCGACGCGCTCGGCGATGATCTTCTCCAGACCCGCGAACGCCCCGGCCACGATGAACAGCACGTTCGTCGTGTCGATCTGGATGAACTCCTGGTGCGGGTGCTTGCGCCCGCCCTGCGGGGGCACCGACGCCGTCGTGCCCTCGAGGATCTTCAGGAGCGCCTGCTGCACGCCCTCGCCGGAGACGTCGCGCGTGATCGACGGGTTCTCCGACTTCCGCGCGATCTTGTCGACCTCGTCGATGTAGATGATGCCGGTCTCGGCGCGCTTGACGTCGTAGTCGGCGGCCTGGATCAGCTTCAACAGGATGTTCTCGACGTCCTCGCCGACGTAGCCCGCCTCGGTGAGCGCGGTGGCGTCGGCGATGGCGAAGGGCACGTTGAGCAGCTTGGCCAGGGTCTGCGCGAGGTAGGTCTTGCCGCAGCCGGTGGGGCCGAGCATGAGGATGTTGGACTTCGCCAGCTCGACGGTGTCGTCGCTGCGGCTGCCCTCGCGGTTCTTCTCGCCCGCCTGCACCCGCTTGTAGTGGTTGTAGACGGCGACGGAGAGCGTCTTCTTGGTGGCGTCCTGGCCGATCACGTACTGGTCGAGGAACTCGTGGATCTCGGTCGGCTTGGGCAGCTCGTCGAGCTTGACCTCACCGGCCTCGGCCAGCTCTTCCTCGATGATCTCGTTGCACAGGTCGATGCACTCATCGCAGATGTACACCCCGGGACCGGCGATGAGCTTCTTGACCTGCTTCTGGCTCTTTCCGCAGAAGGAGCACTTCAGCAGGTCCCCGCCGTCGCCGATGCGTGCCATCGCAGCAGACCTCGTGTCCCCTCCGGCGCACCGCGGTCGGTGCGCTCAACGTGATGACCGTACCCGTCCACCCCACCGAACGGGGAGGTTCGCGACGGTCACGGATGTCGTGGATCGTGCAGGTCGCAGGCCCGCGGGGGGCGCTGCGCACGGCGCGCGGTCGGGGGTGCCTCGACGGACGGTCGGTCCGCTGCGCCGGGTGCGCCGGCGCGCCGACACACCCACCCCGGCCGGGGCCGCCCCGCGTGCACGGGGCGGCCCGGGACCGGTCGACGGCCCCTGACGGGGTCAGCGCTGGGCGGAGAGCTTGCGGCTCGCGACGACGTCGTCGATGAGCCCGTAGTCCTTGGCCTCGGGGGCCGTGAGGATCTTGTCGCGCTCGACGTCGGTGCGGATCTGCTCGGCGCTGCGGTTGGTGTGCCGCGCCAGCGTGTCCTCCATGAGGCGCCGCATGCGGGTGATCTCCGCGGCCTGGATCTCCAGGTCGGACGCCTGGCCGTAGAAGCCCTCGGTGGCCGGCTGGTGGATCATCACCCGGGCGTTGGGCACCGCGAGGCGCTTGCCGGGCGCACCGGCGCCGAGGATGACGGCCGCGGCCGACGCCGCCTGCCCGAGGCACACCGTGGCGATGTCCGGGCGGACGTACTGCATCGTGTCGTAGATCGCCATGAGCGCCGTGAACGAGCCGCCGGGCGAGTTGATGTACATCGTGATGTCGCGGTCCGGGTCGTTCGACTCCAGGAACAGCAGCTGCGCCATCACGTCGTTCGCCGACGCGTCGTCGATCTGCACCCCGAGGAAGATGATCCTTTCCTCGAAGAGCTTGTTGTAGGGGTTGGACTCCTTGACGCCGTAGCTGGTGCGCTCGACGAAAGAGGGGAGGATGTAGCGCCCCTGCGGCGAGGCCGGAGCCGTGCCGCCGGGCACGTGGAGCTCACTCATTCGCTCTCGATCTCCTGTCTCAGGACGCGGTGCCGTTGCCGTTGCCGCGCGACTCGGTCGAGCGCGCGACGACGTGGTCGATGAACCCGTACTCCAGGGCCTCGTACGGGTCGAACCACCGGTCGCGGTCCGAGTCCTCGGTGATCCGCTCGAAGGTCTGGCCGGTGTGCTGCGCGATCAGCTCGGCGAGCTGGCGCTTGAGCTTGCGCATGGACTCGGCCCGGATGGTGATGTCCGATTCCGTGCCGCCCAGGCCACCCGAGGGCTGGTGCATCATGATCTGCGCGTGCGGCAGGGCCAGGCGCTTGCCGGGAGCCCCCGCCGAGAGCAGGAACTGCCCCATCGAGGCGGCGAGACCCATGGCGACGGTGGAGACGTCGGGCTCGATCCACTCCATGGTGTCGTAGATCGCCATGCCCGCGGACACCGAGCCGCCGGGCGAGTTGATGTAGAGCGTGATGTCGGACTTCGGGTCCTCGGCGGAGAGCAGCAGCAGCTGGGCCGAGATCTGGTTCGCGATGTTGTCGCTGACCTCCTGACCGAGGACCACGATGCGCTCCCGCAGGAGGCGCTCGTAGACCGAGTCGTTGAGGCTCATCGACGAGCCGGCGGCGCGCATGACCGCTCCGGCCGGGTCGGAGAGGTGCTGGGTCACCTGTGTCCCTGCTTTCTCTGGCTGGGGTGATCGGTCTGGCGTCGGGCGGGCCCACCGACATCGACAGTAACCACCGGGACGGTCCGGACAGTCCGCCGGCGGCCCGTGTTCGCTCCTGGCCGAGCGATGCGTCGGAGAGGCGCCGACGGTCAGGCGCGCGTGGTCGAGTCGGGCGCGCCGACGACCTCGGTGTCGGCGTCCCCGTCGGCCTCCACCTGCGAGCTCGGCGACTCCGGGTCGCTCGCGTCGGTGTCGGCGGCGGCGACCTCCGAGCCGTCCGCCGGGCCGGCGGCCGCGTCGGCGCCCTCGGCGGCGGGGGCGTCCTCGTCGTCGGCGGCGTCGTCAGCGTCGTCACCGTCGGTGCCGAACAGCTCGGAGAGGTCGAGCTCCTCGCCGTCGGGACCGGTGATGGTGGCGGCGCGGACGACGGTGGCGAGCGCCTTGCCGCGCACCGTCTCGACCTGCATCTGCTCGATCATCGACTGCAGTTGGCCCGCCTGCTGCGCCTGCTGGATGAAGTCCTCGAGGCTGAGGCCGTAGCGCTGCGCCTGCATCGCGAGGTTCTGCATCAGGTCGTTCTGGTCGGGCCGGACCTCGGCCTTCTGCGCGATCTCGTCGAGGAGCAGCTGCACCTTCACGGTGCGCTCCGCGTCGGCGCGCAGCTCGGCGTCGAACTCCTCGCGGGTCTGGCCCTGCGACTCGACGTACTCCGTGAGCTTCTGCTCGTCGTGGTCGAACTCGTGGACCGCGTCGTGCGCGCGGGCCTCGAGCGTCGCCTGCACCATGCCCTCCGGCAGCGGCACCTCGGCGGCCTCGAGCAGCGCCTCGAGCACGCGGTCGCGCGCCTGGCTGCCCTGCTCCATCTTCTTGACCCGCGCGTGGCGGGTGCGCAGGTCGTCCTTGAGCTCGTCGAGGGTGTCGAACTCGCTCGCCAGCTGGGCGAACTCGTCGTCGGCCTCGGGGAGCTGGCGCTCCTTGACCGTCTGCACGGTGACCGTGACCTCGGCGTCGGAGCCGGCGTGCTCGCCGCCCACCAGCTTCGTCGTGAACTGTTTGGTCTCGCCCGCGGTCATGCCCTCGAGCGCCTCGTCGAGGCCGTCGATGAGCTGGCCCGAGCCGACCTCGTGGGACATGCCCGTGGCCTGGGCCTCCTCGATCGCCTCGCCGTCGACGCTGGCCGCGAGGTCGATGACGACGAAGTCGCCGTTCTGCACCGCGCGGTCGACGCCGGTGAGCGTGCCGAAGCGCGCCTGCAGGCCCTTGAGCTGGTCGTCGACGTCCTGGTCGGTGACCTCGGCCGCGTCGACGGACACGGTGATGGCCGCGTAGTCCGGCACCGTGATCTCGGGCCGGACGTCGACCTCGGCGGTGAAGGAGAGCGTGTCCACGCCCTCGGTCGGGGCGACCTCGATGTCCGGCTGGCCCAGCGGCTGGACCTCGGCCTCCGTGACGGCCTCGCCGTACTTGGCGGGCACGACCTCGCGGATGACCTCCTGGACCACGACCTCGCGACCGACGCGCTGGTCGAGGATCTGCCGGGGCGCCTTGCCGGGACGGAAGCCCGGGATGCGCACCTGCTTGGCGATCTCGCGGTAGGCCCGGTCGAAGTTGGGCTTGAGCTCGTCGAAGGGCACCTCGACGGCGAGTTTGACGCGCGTCGGCGACAGGTGCTCGACGGTGGACTTCACTGGTCGTCTCTCCTCGGGGCAGGGCAACGTGCGGGTGACCGGCGCCGTACGGATGTACGGACCCGATCGGGTCCGAGGCGCGACGCGGGAGGCCACCCTCACCGCTCACGGTCGAGGAGCACCGGGGACCGGTGCCTGCACCTGCTTGCGCGCCCGCCCGGGCGTGGCGGCGAGTCTAGACGTCACCCCCGACCACGCGCCGTGGCGCCCGGTCCGCGGCGTGTGGCGGCCCCGCCGAGCAGGGGTCGGAGGATGTCAGCGAAGTGGCGTCGCGGACGATGAGTGTCCGTATGGGTACTTCGATCACCGGCCCGGCGCCGCGCGCGGCGGACTGCTCCCGCTGCCTGGCGCTGTGCTGCGTCGGCCCGGCGTTCGCCGCCTCGGCCGACTTCGCGATCGACAAGCCGGCCCGCACCCCCTGCCCGCACCTCGGTGCCGACCACGCGTGCGGCATCCACGACCGCCTGCGCGATCGCGGCTTCCCGGGCTGCGTGGTGTTCGACTGCTTCGGCGCCGGCCAGCAGGTGGTGCAGGTGACCTTCGGCGGGTCGGCGCGGCGCGACCCGGCGATGTTCGCGGCGCTCGACGTCCTGCGTCCGCTGCACGAGGTGCTCGCGCTGCTCGACGAGGCCGCCCGTTCCTCCGTCGGCGACGAGGCGCGGGAGCTCCGCGCGCGGGTCGAGGAGATGGTCGCGCGGGACGCGGGGGCGCTCGCCGACCTCGACGTGGGCGCCGTCCGCCGTGAGGCCGGCGCGCTGTTCGACGAGCTCGTCGCCGAGGCCCACGCCGGCGCGCCGGGCCCCGACCTGCGGGGCGCGGACCTCGTCGGCGCCGACCTCCGCCGTCGCGACCTGCGCGCCGCCCGCCTGCGCGGTGCGCTGCTCGTCGGGGCCGACCTGCGCGGGGTCGACCTCGACCGCACCGAGCTCCTGGGCGCCGACCTGCGCGGCGCCGACCTCCGCGGCGCCCGCCTCGCCGGGACCCTGCTGCTCACCGCGCCCCAGCTCACCGCCGCCCGGGGCGACGCCGCGACCACCGTCCCCGCGCACCTCGGCCGACCGGCCCACTGGCTCCCGTAGCGTCCGCCGCCGTGACCCTGCGCTCGATCGCGCTGTTCGTGCTGGCCGCGGTGCTCGAGATCGGCGGCGCGTGGCTCGTGTGGCAGGCGCTGCGCGAGGGCCGGGCGTGGTGGTTCGCCGCGCTCGGGGTGGTCGCGCTCGGGCTCTACGGCTTCGTCGCCGCCTTCCAGCCCGACGCCGCGTTCGGCCGGGTGCTCGCGGCCTATGGCGGCGTGTTCGTCGCCGGCTCCCTGGCGTGGGGCGTGGTGCTCGACGGCTACCGGCCCGACCGCTTCGACGTCCTCGGCGCCCTGATCTGCCTCGCCGGGGTCGGCGTGATCATGTACGCGCCCCGCTGAGCCGCGCGTCCAGCTCGTCGAGGTCGGCGACGAACCACAGTTCGCGCCCGCGATCGGCCTCCCGCACCCAGTCGGCCACCGGCCCGGTCGCCTCCCCGAGGTGCTCGAGCGCGCCGACCACGACCAGGCGCAGCCGGTACTGCACGAACTTCTGCACGACGGCGCCCGCGACCCCGCTGGCCAGCCGGACGAAGTCCGGGGTGAGGCGCGTGACCGGCACCGCGACGACCTCGGCCTCGCCGCCGTAGGCCTCGCCGATCACGTCCGTCGCGTCGGTCTCGGTCGCGATGGCCGGGCCGTCGGCGGGTAGCAGCAGGACCCGCACGCCGTGGCGTTCGGTGGTGGTCGCGGGGTTCGTCACGCGGAGAGCGCACCACGCCGACGCGCGGCGATCGAGCGATTTCGGCAGGGTCGGCGGCCCTGCCGGCGAAGAGCCACCTGTCGCGGCAGGGCCGCCGCCGCGGCTGCCGAGGTGAACCGCTGGTCCCGAGCATGCCTGGTCACGGTGTGCGTACCGGCAGGGGGCGGGTCCACCGGCGGAGCGCGGCGACGGTCGGGGTGGCGGTGTCGTGTCTCAACACATCCCGGACAGGTGTCTCACGACATGCCGGACAGATGTCGCGGGTGATCCCGGACGGGCTCGGGACGCTCGTGCATGTCGTCCAAGGCGCGTCTGGTGATCACTGCTGTGGTCGTGGAGAAGCGGCCGGTCGCGCAGGTCGCGCGCGAGTACGGGGTGTCGCGGTCCTGGGTCTATGAGCTGCTCGCCCGCTACCGCGCCGAGGGTGACGGGGCGTTCCGGGCCCGCTCACGGCGACCGAAGACCTCGCCGCGGGCCACCCCGCCGGAGACGATCGAGATGGTCTTGGAGCTGCGCAAACGCCTCGCCGGGCAGGGCCTGGACGCCGGGCCGGACACCATCGTCTGGCACCTGGCCCACCACCAGGGCGTGGCCATCTCGCGGGCCACGGTCCACCGAATCCTGGCCCGCCACAGCCAGGTCGTGCCGACCCCGGCCAAGCGCCCCAAGTCGTCCTACCTGCGCTTCGAGGCCACCTACCCCAATGAGTGCTGGCAGTCCGACTTCACCCACCACCGCCTTGCCGGCGGCGCCCACGTCGAGATCATCACCTGGCTCGACGACCACTCCCGCTACGCCCTGGGGGTGACCGCCCACCACCGAGTCACCGCCGGAATCGTGGCCGCCACCTTCGCCACCGCGGCCGCTGCGCACGGGTTCCCGGCCTCGACCCTGACCGACAACGGCATGGTCTACACCGTCCGGCTGGCCTCGCGCCGCGGCGGTCGCACCGCTCTCGAGCACGAACTTGCCCGCCGCGGCATCACCCAGAAGAACAGCCGACCGTCGCACCCCACGACCTGCGGCAAGGTCGAACGTTTCCAGCAGACCCTGAAGAACTGGCTGCGCGCACAACCCCACCCACCGGCGACGATCGTCGAGCTCCAAGCCCTGCTCCACCGCTTCGTCGAGACCTACAACCACCAGCGGCCACACCGCGCGCTCGCCCACCGCGCCACCCCGGCCACCGCCTACACCGCCCGCCCCAAAGCCGCCCCCGGCGCCGACCGCACCACCGACACCCACCACCGCGTCCGCACCGACAAGATCGACAAGTCCGGGACGGTCACCCTGCGCGTCGCCGGCCGGCTGCGCCACATCGGCATCGGCCGACCCCACAGCGGAACCCACGTCCTACTGCTCACCCAGGACCGCCACGTGCGCGTCATCGACGCCGCCACCGGCGAACTCCTCCGCGAGCTCGAGATCGACCTCACCCGCGACTACCAGCCCCGACACCCACCGACCCCGAAATGACAAACGCCCGAACCCACACAACGTGGGTCCGGGCGTCCGGGATGTCCTGAGACATCACAACGGTCGGGGTGGCGGGATTCGAACCCACGGCCCCTCGCTCCCAAAGCGAGTGCGCTACCAAGCTGCGCTACACCCCGTGCCGGCGAGCATAGGGGCGGCGGGTGTGGACCGCGGAGGCGCCGCCGCCTCCCGGTCCGCGACGCAGCGTCTCAGTCGAGTCCGCGGACGATGTGGTCGTCCTCCAGGGCCTCGATCTGGTCGACGGCCTTCTGCGCGTTGGACATCCCCGACTCCTTCCGTTCGACGGGTCCGGACGAACCCATCGTGACGAGGGTGAGACGCCTACCGGGACGTATCGGTTGGGCGTCGCGTCGGGAGGGATCGGTCTAGTCGATCGGTCAAGATGCTCCGGAGCCGTCGTCGGCCCACCGGAAGGGTGACGGGAGGGGCGTCCGCTACGGTGGAACCGGGCCGTGAGGTCCACGCGGGCGTAGCTCAATGGTAGAGCCCCAGTCTTCCAAACTGGCTACGCGGGTTCGATTCCCGTCGCCCGCTCCACCGCGTCGCGCCTGGTCAGGAGCGTGCCCTGGCCTGACCGGGCATGACCATCCGAGCGGCCGTGCTCGACGTCGGCGGCGTCCTCGAGATCACCCCCGCGATGGACTTCGACGCCCGGTGGGAGGACGACCTCGGCCTGCCGCCGGGGACGGTCCTCCAGCGCCTCGATGACGTCTTCGCTGCGGGCGCGCGGTCGGCGGGGTGAGCGAGGCCCAGGTGCTCGCGGCGGTCCGCGACCGTCTCGGGATCGGCGCCGCGAAGGTCGACGAGCTGATGGCGATCGTGTGGGAGCAGTACCTCGGGTCGCGAACACCGACCTGATCGCCTGGGCCCGCCGACTGAGGCCAGGACTGCGCACCGGGATCCATCAGCAACGGTTTCGTGGGGGCCCGCGAACGCGAGCAGGCGGCGTACGGCTTCGCCGACCTGGTCGACGTGGTCGTCTACTCCCACGAGATCGGCGTCGCCGAGCCCGAACCCCGTGCCTACGAGACCGACTGCCGACAGCTGGGGGTCCGCCCGGCCGAGGCCGCGTTCCTCGACGACGTCGAGGGGGCGGTCGACGGCGCCCGCGCGGTGGGGATGCACGCCGTGCACTCCCGCGACAACGCCAGGCCCTCGAGGCCCTCATCGCCCGGGCGACGTGACCCGGCTCAGGCCGTGCGCGACCGCGGCTCGTCGACCGCCGGCTCGCACGCCTCGCACGCCTCCACCAGGTCGCGCAGCGGCAGCGTCAGCTCGGCGGCCAGGGCCGCGACGGTGAAGAACGCCGGCGTCGGCACGCGGCCGGACTCGATCTTGCGCAGCGTCTCCACCGGCATGTCGACGGCCGCGGCGACCGAGGTCATGCTCCGGGCGCCGCGCGCGTCGCGCAGCACCTCCCCCAGGCGACGCCCACGCTCGCGCTCCTGCGGGGTCAGCGGCACACGCACCATGACCGTGATACTAATACCGGGATAGTTATCCCGAACTCCTGGAGCGACGCGGTGATCGAGCTCAAGACCCCCGACGAGATCGCGCTGATGCGCCAGGCCGGCCGCATCACCGCCGCGGCGCTCGACGCCGTCCGGGACGCGGCGGCGGTCGGCGTCCGCCTCGACGAGCTCGACGCGGTGGCCGCCGAGGTCATCGCGTCCGCCGAGGCCGAGCCGCTGTTCCTGGGCTACCGCCCGACCCCGGCGTTCTCGCCGTACCCCGGTGTCACCTGCATCAGCGTCAACGACGCCGTGGTGCACGGCATCCCCGGCCGGTACGCGCTCGAGCCCGGCGACCTGGTCAGCGTCGACTGCGGCGCCCGGTACCGCGGCTGGAGCGGCGACGCCGCCGTCTCCTTCCTCGTCGGCGAGCACCCCGACCCCGAGGTCACCCGCCGCGACCGGGCCCTCATCGCCACCACGCAGGCCGCCCTCGACGCCGGCATCGCCGCCGCCGTGCCCGGCGCCAGGCTCGGCGACGTCGCGCACGCGATCGGGCAGGTGGGTCGCTCCGCCGGCTACGGGCTCATGGCGAACCACGGCGGGCACGGCATCGGCCGCGAGATGCACGAGGCCCCGCACGTCCCCAACGAGGGCCGGCCGGGACGCGGCGTGCGGCTGCGCCCCGGCCTGGTGCTCGCCCTCGAGCCGATGCTCATCGCGGGCGGGACCGACGCCTACGACGAGGACCCCGACGGCTGGACCCTGCGCACCCGCGACCACAGCCGCGCCGCCCACATCGAGCACACCGTCGCCGTCACCGCGGACGGCCCCGAGGTGCTCACCCTCTCCCCCGCGCCGGCCGTCGGGCGCGGCTGATCAGTCGGCTCGCGACCCGGCCGGGCACCCCGGACTGGATCGCGTGGCACGCAGCCGGGTCGGCAGGAGGACGCGGCAACTCCTGGTGTTCGCCCACGTCGCGCCGAGCCTGGGGTGGATGGGCGCCGGCGCGGCCGACGTCGTCCTGGCCATGACGGCCGGGTACACGGCCACCCCCGAGGTGCGGCGCGTCTGCTACCACATGATCGAGCGGATCGACGCGTACCTGGTGATCCCCGGCGCCTTCGGCGCGCTGGTCAGTGGCCCGGCGCGGGCGGCCACGACGCCCGCGTGACCGACCGGTCGGGCACCCTGCCGCCATGGCCACCCTCGGCGCGTTCGTCCTCGGCACCCCGGACCCGGCGACGCTCTCCGCGTTCTACCGCGAGCTGCTCGGGTGGGTCACCGTCGAGGGGTGCGACCCGACCTTCCTGCGCCTGCGCGACCCCGAGCGGGAGCGGCCCGGGCTGAGCTTCCAGCTCGAGCCCGACCACGTCGCGCCCACCTGGCCGCCACGCCCGGGCACGCAGCAGATGCAGGGGCACCTCGACGTGCTGGTCGAGGACCTCGACGCCGAGGTGGAGCGGGCGCTGTCGCTGGGCGCGACGCACGAGGAGCACCAGCCCGCCAAGGGCGTCGTCGTCCTGCGCGACCCGCACGGGCACCCGTTCTGCCTCTTCGTCCCCGGCGCCTGAACCAGCGTCCGGCAACCGGCGTGGCGCCCCCGGCACTCCCGTAGGCTCGGGCCCTCGGGCACCGGGAGGATGCGGGTGCCCGACGCCCGCCGCGTCCCCGCGGGGCACGGGCGCCCCGAGCACCGGTACCGCCGCCGCCGGGAGTCGGCCGGATGACCCCTCCCCGATCCGCGGCGCCGGCCCCGCTGGGCGTGAGCTGCACGGACCTCGCCGACCCCGCCCGTCTCCGGTCCCTCGCGGAGGCCGGGCTGTCGGCGGACCCGGACCCGGACATGGACCTGTTCGCCGGGCGGGTGCGGCGCTGGCTGGGCGTCCCCGTCGCGCTGGTGTCGCTGGTGCACCCCGAGGAGCAGGTCTTCCCCGGGGCCAGCGGGCTGCCCGAGCCCCTGGACTGGGAGCGCCGGACGCCGCTGACGCACTCGTTCTGCCAGCACGTCGTGATGTCGGCGAAGCCGCTCATCGTCGAGGACGCCCGCGAGCACGAGCTGGTCGCCGACAACGCGGCGATCCGCGACCTCGGGGTCATCGCCTACGCGGGCTTCCCGCTGACCGACGGGGCCGGCAACGTCCTCGGCTCGCTGTGCGCGCTCGACATGGTGCCGCGGCGCTGGGACCCGACCCAGCTCGACGCGCTCGAGGACCTGGCGCGCATGTGCTCGGTCGCCCTGCGCCTGCGGCTGGCCACCGTCGATGCCGATCGCGAGCGCCAGCGGCGCGACGAGCTCGACGCGCGCCTGCGCCAGCAGCTCCAGAGCCGCACCACGGCCACCCACATCCTGCAGCGGGCCATGCTCGCGACCCTGCCCAAGGTCGGCGGGCTGACCATGGCCGCGCACTACGCGCCCGCCGACAGCCGCGAGGACGTGGGCGGCGACTGGTACGACGTCGTGCGGCTCCCCGCCCGCGACGGCGACGACGACGACCGCGGCGTGCTCGTCCTGTCCGTCGGCGACATCGCCGGTCACACCCTCTCGGCGGCCACCGAGATGGGCCAGGTGCGCTCGATGCTGCGGCAGGCCACCTGGGACCGGGCCGGCGAGCCGCCGTCGGGGGTCGTCGCGGCCTTCGAGGACGCCGACGACATCGTCGGGCCCCGCGCGCGCGGCACGCTGGTGCTCGCCCACCTCCAGGAGGAGCGCGACGGCACCTGGGCGATGACCTGGAGCAACGCCGGCCACCCGCCGCCGATCCTGCTCGCGCCCGGGCGGCCGCCGCAGCTGCTCGACGGCGTCGACCCGATGTTCGGCTTCCCGCACCTGCTGCTGCGGCCCCGCACCGACGCGCGGGTCGCCGTGCCCGCCGGCTCGCTGCTGTTCCTGCACACCGACGGGCTCGTCGAGCGCCGCGGGGAGGACCTCGACGTCGGCACCGCCCGGCTCGTGGAGCGGCTGGACCAGCTGCGCGACGAGGACGCCACGACGCTGCCCGAGCGGGTCGTCGCCGAGCTCTCGCCCGGCGAGGACGACGTCGTCGCCCTCGCCGTGCGGGTCGGGGCCTAAGCTGGCGGCCTACAGGGCGGCGTACAGCGCCGACTCGAAGTCGCCGTAGAGCTTCCACGCCTCGTGCTCGCTGATGAACGGCAGCGAGTTCGTGTAGATCGACGCGCAGATGCCGGTGGAGCGGTCGATGAAGAAGTGCGTGTTGAGCAGGCCTGCCCAGGCGCCGGACCACGCGCGACGCCGGCCCGGCACGTCGTCGGTGTTGAGCAGCAGGCCGTAACCCCACGTCCAGCCCGGGCCGAGGTGCAGCGTGTCGGTGGTCGCCGGGTCCGCCGAGGCGATCTCGGTGGGCATCTCGAGGCCGCCGAGCTGGTCGGAGAACGCGGCGTCGACCATCTCCTGGCTCAGGATGCGCACGCCGTCGAGCTCGCCGCCGCGCAGCAGGGCGCGCTCGAAGCGGATGTAGTCGCGCGGCGTGGAGTGCAGGCCGTGGCCCGCCGACCACCACTCCGGGTCGTCGGGCAGGACGTTGCCCGCCGAGGCCCAGGTGCCGTCCTCGCCCTTGAGGTGCACGGGGGTCTTGTTGCCCTGCCGGGCGTCACCGAGCGCGAACACCGTCTCGTCCATGCCCAGCGGGCCGGTGATGTTCTCCTTGAGGACGACGTCGAGCGTCGTGCCGGCGACGGCCTCGACGACGCGGCCCAGCCAGTCGGTGTTGATGCCGTACTCGAAGCGCGTGCCGGGGTCGGCCACGAGCGGCGCCTGCAGCGCCCGCGCGTCGCCGGGCACGACGTTGGGCAGGCCGGTGACGGCCTCGTAGCGCACCAGGTCGGCGTTCCAGAAGAAGTAGCTCAGCCCGGCGGTGTGGGTGACGAGCTGGCGGACCGTCGCCCGGCTCGCGGGCGCCCGCAGCCGCGGGGTGTCGCCGTCGAAGCCGTCGAGCACCTGGAGCTCGGCGAACTCGGGCCGGTACGTGTCGACCGGGGCGTCCAGGTCGAGCTCCCCGCGCTCGACCTGCTGCAGCGCCGCGGCCGTCGCCACCATCTTGGTCATCGACATGATGCGGAAGTGGGTGCTCGAGGAGACCTCCTCCGAGTCCTCCCGACCACCCGCGGTCCGGCGCCGCCCTCGTAGAACACCCCGTCGGCGTCCGCCGCGATGGCCGCGACGTGCGGGACGTCGCCGTGGTCGACCGCGGCCCGCAGGACCCAGTCGATGCCGGATCCGTCGATGGTCCTGCCCATGGTGTGGACTCCTCCCGCGGAGCGACGTCGCCCCGCTGATCCACTCAGTGTGCGCGGCGCCACACTGGGCCGCGACCCGACCGGACCGCGAGGAGGCACCGTGGCGCTGGAGTGGAACCCGTTGCTGCTCGAGCAGGTCGACTGGCTGTGGCGCCACAGCTGGCGCCCGCGCCTGGACGGCCTCACCGACGAGCAGTACTTCTGGGAACCCGCGCCGGGCGCGTGGAGCGTGCGCCCCCGGGGCGAGGCCGTCTCGCCGATGGCCACCGGCGCGGGCGACCTCGTCATCGACTTCGCCTACCCCGAGCCCGACCCGCCCCCGGTGACGACGATCGCCTGGCGGCTCGGGCACGTGATCGTCGGCGTGCTGGCGATGCGGGTGGCCGGCCACTTCGGCGGCCCGCCCGTCGACTACGGCAGCCACCACTACGCGGCGACGGCGCGGGAGGCCCTCGCCCAGCTCGACGCGGCCTACGCGGCGTGGACGGCGGGCGTGCGCTCGCTCGGCGAGGACGGGCTGGGCGCGCCGTGCGGGCCGAGCGAGGGCCCGTTCGCCGCGGAGCCGATGGGGGTGCTCGTGCTGCACATCAACCGCGAGCTGCTCCACCACGGCGCCGAGATCGCGCTGCTGATGGACCTGCACCGCGCGCGCCCGGCCTGATCACGGGTCGGCGCGAGCGGGTAGCCGCGCCCATGGCCGACACACGCAACGGACCCGAGCTGCACCCGATGACCGAGGAGCTGGCCTCGGGCAAGAACTTCGCCTCGGTGTCGACGCTGCTGCCCAGCGGGCGCATCCAGACCCAGGTGCTGTGGGTGGGCATCAAGGACGGGTCGCTGGTGATCAACACCGAGACCCACCGGAAGCGCTTCGAGAACATCGAGAAGGACGCGCGGATCACCGTGCTCATCCGCGACGAGCAGGACCCCTACCGCTACGCGGAGGTCCGCGGGCAGGTCACGCGCACGACCACCGGTGACGAGGCCCGCCAGCACATCGACGAGCTGGCCCAGCGCTACACGGGCGACGACTACCCGCCCGACGCGATCAAGTCCGAGCGCGTGATCCTCTGGATCACCCCGGAGCGCCAGACGATCATCGACCAGAACGTCGACCTCAGCGACTGAGGAGCCCTCGGGCATCATGGGCGGCGATGGCGACCCCGTCCGGCCCCCCGCCACGACCCCGCGACCGCGTGCTCGTCGGGCTGGCGGGCGGTGTCGCCGCCGCCCTGCTCGTCGTCCTCGCGCTGCGCCTGCCCACCGGGCGGCCGCTGGGCGTCGAGGACAACGGCGACGGCTACCGGCTCTACTGCGGTGCGGGCCTGCGCCCGGACACCCTCGACGGCTTCGCCAGCTGGCAGGACGGGTGGGTGCAGACCTACGCGGTCGGCCCGCCGACGTGCGTGGACCCGGTGCCCTCGTCGGCGCTGGTGATCGCCCGGGCGACGACCTGGCTGACGTCGGGCACGTGGACGCCGGGCGTGCTGGGCTGGACCTACGCGGTGCTCGTCGGCCTCGTCGTCGGGGTCGGCGCGTGGGCGGCGTCGGCGGCGGGGCGCCGGCGGGCGCTGGTCGTCGCGGTGCCGGTGCTGCCGCTGGCCGCCGCGACGTTCCCCCGCTTCTTCGTCTCGACCTACAGCGAGCCCGCGGGCCTGCTCGGGTGTCTGGCCACGGCCGTGGGCGTCGCCGCGGTGCTCGCCACGCACCGTGAGCACCGCGCCGCCCGGGTCACCGCGCTGGTGCTGGTCGGCGCCGGCGGGCTCGTCGCCACCACGGCGAAGGTGGCCTACGTCCCGGTGCTCGCGGTGGCGGTACTGGTGTGCGCGGCGACGGCGGTGGGCGTGCGGCGACCCCGCCGCGCCGGGCCCGCCGTCGCGGTGGTGACCGCGCTGCTGGCCGTCGCGCCCGTCCTCGACGCCGTCGAGCGCCAGCAGCAGTTCTACGCGTCGGTGAACGCGCACGACCTGGTGTTCACGACGGTCCTGCTCGAGCTCGGGCCCGGGGCCACCGCGGACCTGGGCCTGCCGCCCGAGGCCGCGGCGCTGACCGGCAACGGCTACTTCAACGGCCCGCCGCGCCCCGACGGCGTCGCGTGGTGGGAGGACGCGATCGCCGCGCGGTCCGGCGAGACCCGGTCCGCCGCGCTGGGCCTGCTCGCCGAGCACCCCGCTGCCTCCTTGCGCGCGGTCGGGGTGGGCCTGCAGGCGACGACGCGCGCCGACCTCCCCTACCTCGACTCCGGCCCGGCGCGGGCGTCCCGGCTGGCGTCGCCCTCGGGCGACCCCGGGTGGTCCGGGGCGCGCCAGCCCGACCTCGCGCAGGTCCTCGACGCCACGAGCCGCCCGCCCTGGGTGCCGTCCGTGCTGGTCGTCCTGGCGCTCGTGGCGGCGGCGACGGCGCGGTGGCAGGGCCGGGCGGGGCGCTGGTCGCTGGCGGCGGGGCTCGCCGCGGCCACCGCGCTCGCCCTCGTCGTCGTGGCCGTCGCGGGCGACGGCTACTTCGAGGTGTTCAAGCACGTGTGGCTCGCGGCGTACCTCCTGGCCCTCGCGGGGCTCGCCCTGGCCGGCGCCGCTGCGACGGCCGTCGTCGCGGCGGTGCGCCGGACCCGTTAGCGGTCGGTGCGCCGGTCGCCGGCGGGCCGCAGCGGGTCGTGCCCCAGGCACATGAGGAAGCGCCGCCACTGCGCCGAGTCGCCGGCGTCGGGCTCGAGGTCCTCGCCGCGCTCGCGGTGCACGATCTCGACCACCCGCTCCATCACGGCGATGTCGTCCTCTTCGAGGTCGACCTTGCGCTTGCCGAGGATCGCGAGCACTTGCGCGCCCGTCGGGGGCATGCTCTCGCCGGGGACGAAGTCGGCGTCCTCGGTGGCCTCCTCGGTGAGCAGCCAGCGCTCCAGCTCGCGGGAGTCCATGTTCACCACGCGGTGGAACTCGCTCCAGAGGTCGTCGTATCCGGTACTGGACGTCATGGGCGCGGGTGCCCGCCCCGGGCGTCCCGGCAACCGTGCAGGAGTAGGAAGGCGCGGTGCGCGCATACGGGTTCCTCTCCGCCGGCGGTCCCGACCAGGAGGCGTTCCTCGACGTCGACGTGCCCGAGCCGGGGCCCGACCAGCTCCTGGTGCGGGTGCGGGCCGCGGGCGTGAACCCGGGCGACTGGCGGCTGCGCAACGGCGAGTACGGCACCGTCGGGCCCGCGGTGCTGGGCCGGGAGGTCGCGGGCACGGTCGTCGCGGCCGGCGAGGGCGTCACGGGGTTCGCCCCCGGCGACGAGGTGTTCGGCGGCTGCCCGGGCATGGTCGGCGGCTGGGCCGAGCAGGCGCTGGTCACCGCGTCGTTCGCCGCCCGCCGCCCGGACGGGGTCTCGCCGACCGACGCGGCCGCGCTCCCGGTCGCCGCCGGCACCGCCTACGACGCCCTGGACGCGCTCGCGCTGCCCGCCGGCGCGACGCTGCTCGTCAACGGGGCGGGCGGCGGGGTCGGCATCCCGACCGTCCAGCTCGCGCGGGCGCGCGGCCTGCACGTCGTCGGCACCGCCTCGGAGGGCAAGCAGGACCTGCTGACCGAGCTCGGCGCCACCGCCGTGGTCGGCGGGCACCACCGGGTCGCCGACCACGTCCGGGCCGCGGCCCCCCACGGCGTCGACGGGGTGTTCGACCTGGTCGGGGGCGACGCGCTGCGCGCCGTGGCCCCGCTGACCGACCCCGCGCGGCTCTTCTCCGTCGCCGACAAGCCCCTGGTCGCCGAGCTCGGCGGGCGCGACGTCCCCCGCGACCGCAGCACCCGCGTGCTCGATGCCCTCGCCGGCCTCGTCGCGTCGGGCGACCTCGACCCCTGGGTCCGCACCGTGCTCCCGTTCGCGCGGGTCGGCGAGGCGCTGGCGCAGGTCGAGGACGGCCACACCCTGGGCAAGGTCGTCGTGACGCTGGACGCCTGACTCAGGACGACGGCTCGTCGTCGCGCTCCCGGTCCGGGTCCCTGGTGGGGGCCGGGGCCAGGCGCCGCAGCAGGTGGTAGCCGAGGACCACGACGATCGTCCCCAGCGCGATACCCGAGAGCGACCCGCCGCCCGCGGACAGGGCGACGTCGCCGATGCCGATGACGATCCCGGCGGCGAGCGGCACGAGGACCTCGGGGCGGGAGAAGTCAACGCGGTTCTCCACCCAGATCCGGGCCCCGAGCAGGCCGATCATCCCGTAGAGCACGACCGTGATGCCCCCGAGCACGCCGCCCGGCGTCGCCGCGACCACCGCGCCGAACTTGGGGCAGAAGCCGATCGCGACCGCGACGAGGGCGGCCACCCAGTACGCCGCGGTCGAGTAGACGCGGGTCGCGGCCATGACGCCGATGTTCTCGGCGTAGGTGGTGGTCGGCGAGCCCCCGACGCCGCCCGCGACGGCCGTGGCGATGCCGTCGGCGGCCAGCGCGCGGCCGAGGTAGGGGTCGAGGTCGTCGCGGGTCATGCTGGCGACGGCCTTGACGTGGCCGGTGTTCTCGGCGATCAGGGCGATCGCCACCGGCACGACGAGCAGGATCGCCGACGCGCTGAACGCGGGCAGGTGCAGGCCGGGAGCCTCGGGCGTGCCCAGGGGCAGCCCGATCCACGGCGCGCCGCCCACGCCGGACAGGTCGACGCGCAGGTGCGTGGACACCACGCCGGACGCGTCGGGCGCGGTGATCGGCCCGAGCACCGCGTCGAGCAGCAGCGACAGGCCGAACCCGACGACGAGGCCGACGAGCACCCCGAGCCGTCCGAGCATCCCCCGCCCGCCCACGGCGGTGACCATGACGACCAGCATGGTGATCACCGCGACGGCCTCGTCCTGCGGCCAGTAGGTGCCGGCGACGACCGGGGCGAGGTTGAAGCCGATGAGCAGCACCACCGCGCCCGTCACCGCCGGCGGCAGCACCGCCGACACCGTGCGCGCGCCGCCGAGGTGCACGGCCAGTCCGACCAGGGCGACGACGACGCCGCACACCGCGATCGCGCCCGTGACCTCGGCGCTGGTGCCGCCGTCGGCGCGCACGGCCGCCACGACCCCGACGAACGACGCGCTCGTGCCGAGGTAGCTGGGGACGCGGCCCCGCGTCATCAGCAGGAAGAGCATCGTCGCGAGCCCCGAGAGCAGGATCGCGAGGTTCGGGTCGAGGCCCATGAGCACGGGGAAGACGAACGTCGCCCCGAACATCGCCAGCACGTGCTGGGCGCCCAGGCCCACCGTCCGTCCCCACGAGAGCCGCTCGTCGGGCCGGACCACGTCCCCGGGCCCGGGCGCGCGCCCGTCGCCGTGCACCGCCCATCCGCTGATCACGGGCGACAGGCTAGGGCGCCCGATCACCGGCGCGGCAGCGCATCCCGTCGAGCAGCAGACCCAGGTACCGGCGCCACCGCGACCCGTCGGCCCCCGCGGTGACCACGGCCATGTGCACGACGGTCGGCAGGTCCTCGGGGCCGAGGTCGGGGCGCACGACGCCGGCCGCCTGGGCCCGGCGCAGCAGCTCTCCCAGCGGACCGAGCGTGCGGGCGGCCAGCTCCGGGGTGAACGCGCCGGTGGCCGAGGCGGCGGCGAGCAGCGCGCGGTGGCGGGCGACGTCGTCGACGAGGCCCTCGAGCAGCCCGGCGATCGCGTCCCAGGGGTCGGCGACCTCGGCGGCGCGGGCGAGCAGGGGCTCCACCGACTCGGCGACGTAGTCCTCGAGCACCGCGGCGACGAGCTCCTCGCGCCCGGCGAAGCGCCGGTAGAGCGTGGACGGGGCCACGCCCGCGCGCCGGGCGACCTCGTCGAGCGAGACGTCGGGGCCGTCGGCCTCGAGCGCGACCCGGGCGGCGGCGAGGATCGCGGCGTGGTTGCGGGCCGCGTCGGCGCGCAGGGGCCGGTCCGCGCTCGTGGCGGGCGAGCCGGACGTCACGGACACCCGCGGCAGCGTAGCGACACCGACCGGTCGCGCGCGATCGGTCGGGGCCCCGACTCAGCCCTCGACGAGGCTGAGCGCGCCGGAGGGGCACTGCGCGACGGCGTTGCGCACCGCGGGGGCCTGGTCGTCCGACGGCTGGTCTTCGAGCACGACGACCAGCGCCTCGTCGTCCTGGTCGAAGACGTCCTCGGCGGCGAGCACGCAGTTGCCGGCACCGATGCAGACGTCGCGGTTGGCCTCGATCTTCATCGTTCTCCCTCGGTGGTGGTGGGTCACCAGGTGACGGGCAGCGCGCGCAGCCCGTGGACCACGGTGGCCGAGCGGAACTCGATCTCCTCGTACGGAGTGCCCAGCGCCAGCGTCGGGAAGCGTCGCAGCAGCGCAGGGAACGCCACGGCCATCTCCGCGCGGGCCAGGGGCGCGCCGAGGCAGTGGTGCACGCCGTGCCCGAAGGCGACGTGCGGGGCGACGGCGCGCGTGACGTCGAGGTCGTCGGGGTGGTCGACGGCCGCGGGGTCCCGGTTGGCGGCGGGCAGCGAGAGCACCAGCAGGTCGCCCGCGGACACCGGCTCGTCGCCGACCGTGGTGTCGTGGCGGACGGTGCGCGGGATGCCGGAGTGCACCACCGACAGGAAGCGCAGCAGCTCCTCGACGGCCGGGGCGACGGCGCCGGGCTCGTCGCGCACGAGCGCGAGCTGGTCGGGTGCGCGGAGCAGGGCGAGGGTGCCCAGGCCCAGCATGTTGGCGGTGGTCTCGTGCCCGGCGATGAGCAGCAGGCTCGCGATGCCGATGAGCTCGGAGCGCGTGATCTCCTCGCCGTGCTCGCGGATCAGCATGCCGAGCATGTCGTCGCCCGGCTCGGCCCGCGCGCGGTCGACGAGCTCGCCCATGTAGCGCCGCGACTCGACGGCGACGCGGCCGCGCTCCTCGAGGGGCAGGCTGAGGTCGACCTGGCGGGCGGCGCGGCCCTGGAACTCGTCGCGGTCGCCGTACGGGACGCCGAGCAGCTCGCAGATCACGAGGCTCGGCACGGGCAGGGCGAAGGCGCTGACGAGGTCGGCCGGCGGACCGGCGGCCGCCATCGCGTCGAGGTGGTCGTCGACGATCTCGGCGATGCGCGGCTCGAGGCGGCGGATCCGCTTCACGGTGAACTCGCCGGTGAGCAGCCGGCGCAGGCGTGTGTGCTCGGGCGGGTCGGTGGCGAGCAGGTTGCCGGCGCGGGGGTCGACATCGTCCTCACCGTCGGGGCCGTCCGGGGTCGGCAGGCGGGGCAGGCCGGCGTTGGAGAAGCGCTCGGCGTCGCCGAGCACCTCGCGGACGTCGGCGTAGCGGGTCACGAGGCGGGCCGTGGACCCGAACGCGGTGCGGATCGTCGGGAAGCCGGGCTCGTCGCGGGCGGCCTGCGTCTCGGGGACGGGCGCGAACCGGTCCCGCTGCATGTGGCGCGGGATGGTCGGCGTCCCGCCGGTGCTGGTGCTCATCGTCGCTCCCGTCCTCGGACGCGTCAGGGCGCCGACGGTACGCGAAGTGGGAGTGGGCTGCCGTTTCGCGCGGACGTCACGTCTGCGCCGCGTCGCGGCCGGGCACTCGAGGGACATGAGCGCACCGCACGACGACCGCGTCGTCCTCGTCACGGGGGGCGGCCGCGGGCTGGGCCCGGAGATCGCCCGCCAGCTGGTGTCGGGGGACGCGCCCCACACCGTGGTGGTCGCGGCCCGCGACGCCCAGGCCGCGGCGGCCGTGGCCAAGGAGCTGGGCGACCGCGCGTGGCCGCTGACCCTCGACGTCACCGACCCTGAGTCCGTCCAGGCCGCCGTCGAGGCCGTCGACCGCCGGCACGGGCACCTCGACGCGCTGGTGAACAACGCGGCGGTGAACTTCGACGCGGGCGCCGACCCCGTGACCGAGGACCTCGAGATCGTCGACGGGGCGTGGCGCACCAACGTCCTCGCGCCGTGGCGGCTGACGCAGGCCTTCGCGCCGCTGCTGCGCGCCGGGCGCGAGCCGGTGGTCGTCAACGTGACGAGCGGGCTGGGCTCGCTCCGGCGGATGGGCGCGACCTCGCCCGCCTACAGCGTCTCGAAGGCGGGGATCAACGCGCTGACCCGGGTGTTCGCCGACGCGCTGACCCGCGACGGCATCGCGGTGCACGCCGTGTCGCCGGGCTGGACCGCCACCGACATGGGCGGCTCCGGCGGGCGCCCGGTGAGCGAGGGCGCGGTCGGGATCGTCGACGTCGTCCGCTCCCCCGGCTCCTGGCCCTCGGGCTCGTTCCTCCAGGACGGCGAGCACGTGCCCTGGTGACCCCCCTACGTGAGCGATCCTTGGGCCTATGGGCCCAAAGATCGCTCACGTGGGGAGTGCCCGGGCCGCGTCGACGAAGTGCGCGACGGCGGGTGAGCGGTCGGCGCGCCGCCACGCCACCTGCAGCGCCACCCTGGGCACGTCGCCCGAGAGCGGCCGGAACACCACGCCCGGCGGGCGCAGGTTCGCGTAGTACGCCGGCTGCAGCGACACCCCGAGCCCCGCGGCCACGAGGCCGAGCTGGGTCTCGATGTCGGCGCCCTCGGCGACGATGCGCGGGCTGAAGCCGTGCTCGCGGCAGTAGCTCGTGATGATGTCGAAGAACGCCATGCCGAGACTCCGGGGCCACAGCACGAACGACTCGCCGGCGAGGTCCGCCGGGTCGATCTCGTCCTGGCCGGCCAGGCGGTGGTCGCCGGGCAGGGCGGCCAGCAGGGGCTCGGAGACCAGGTGCTCGACGGCCACCGCCGCCGTCGGCGACGCCGCCCGCACCACGCCGACGTCGAGCCGCCCGTCGGTCAACGCGACGAGCTGCGCGGCGGTGTCCTGTTGCGAGACCTCGAGCTGCAGGTCGGGGAACGACGCCCGCATCGCGCGCAGGATCCGCGGGGTCACCGAGGCCAGCGCCGTGCCCACCGACCCGACGACGAGCAGCCCGACGGCACCGTTCGCGGCCTGGGTGACCAGCGACTGCGCCCGCTCGGCCTCGAACAGCACCCGCGGCGCCGCGTCGAGCAGCACGCGCCCGGCCGGGGTCAGCTCGGTGGCGCGGCTGGTGCGGTCGAACAGCGCGGCGCCGAGGTTCTTCTCCAGCGCGCGGATCTGCTGCGAGAGCGCGGGCTGGCTGACGTGCAGCCGCCGCGCCGCACGGCTGAAGTGCAGCTCCGAGGCGACGGTGAGGAACACCCGCAGCTGCCTCATCTCGACGTCCATGATTCCGATCCTCCCCCCGTGCCGTGCCCATAAGCCCGAGCTGATGACAGCAGTGGCAGGGCGCATGGCAGATCCACACTGCGCACCGGGGTGACGGGTGATGGTGGGGGCATCCCGAGACCCCGGAGATCACCGTGCACCACTCCCGCCAGCGCTACGTCGTCGTCGGCTGCGGCGGCCTCGGCGCCGCCGCCACCTACTGGCTCTCCCGCGCCGCCGGCGGCCAGGTGCTCGCCCTCGAGCGCCACGCCCTCGGCCACGACCACGGCGCGAGCCAGGACCACTCCCGGATCATCCGCTACGCCCAGCACCAGGACGCCTACGCCGCCCTGGCCCCCGCCGCCTACGACACCTGGCGCGACGTCGAGCGCGTCTCCGCCCAGCCGCTGGTGACCGAGACCGGCGGGCTCGTCATCGAGGACGTCGAGGCCCGCAAGTTCACCGACACCGGCTCCCGCAACATCGGCGGCTACGCGGCCGTCGCGCACCGCCAGGGCGTCGACTTCGAGCTGCTCGGCGCCCGCGCGGTCATGCGGCGCTGGCCCCAGTTCCGCCTGCACGGCAGCGAGCAGGCCTTCTACCAGCGGCGCTCGGGGATCGTCGACGCGCGCCGCGCCAACGCCACCCACATCGCGCTGGCCCGCGGGCACGGCGCCGAGATCCGCGAGCACTCCCCCGTCCGCGCCCTGCGGCCCGCCGCCGGCCACGTCGAGGTCGTGCTCGACGACGAGGTGATCCGCGCCGAGCACGTCGTCGTCGCCGCCGACGCGCGCAGCAACGAGGTGCTCGACGGCCTGGTCGAGCTCCCGCTGACGATCCTCCAGGAGCAGGTCACCTACTACGCGACGCCGAACCTGCTGGACTTCGCGCCCAGTCGCTTCCCGGTGTTCATGTGGCACGGCGCCGAGAACTTCTACGGCTTCCCCGTGCACGGCGAGGTGGCCACGAAGCTCGGCCAGCACATGGGCGGGCACGAGGTCACCGCCGACTCCCGCACCTACGAGCCGGACCCGCTGCGCCAGAAGCGCCAGGAGGAGTTCCTCGCCGAGTACCTCCCCGGCTTCGGCGGCCCCGAGCTGTACACCAAGACCTGCCTCTACACGATCCCGCCCGACCACCACTTCGTCCTCGACACCGTGCGCCACGCGCCGCGCGTCAGCGTGGCCGTCGGGGCCGGGCACGCGTTCAAGTTCGCCTCGCTGATCGGCCGCATCCTCGCCGAGCTGGCCACCACCGGGCGGACGCGGCACCCGATCGACACGTTCGCCCTCGACCGCCCCGCGCTGACCGACCCGGGATGGGGGCGCACCTTCCATGTCTGACCTCGTGCACCGCACCCCCGGCTGGTCCCTGCCGCAGGCGGCCTACACCGACCCGGACGTCTTCGCGGCCGACCTCGAGCACGTGTTCGCCGCGCACTGGCTCTTCGCCGGGCACACCGGCGAGCTCGACGCCCCCGGCCGCTTCCTCACCGTGGACGTCGGGCGCGACCGCGTCATCGTCGTCCGCGGCGAGGGCGGCGCCCTGCACGCCCACCACGACGTCTGCGCCCACCGTGGCTCACGCGTCGCGCCCGACGTGCGCGGGCAGGTGCGGGCCTTCGTCTGCCCGTACCACCAGTGGGTCTACGACCTCGACGGGACGCTGCGCTCGGCGCGGCTGATGGGCGACTGCTTCGCGACGAGGTCCTACCGCCTCGCCCCGGTCGCGGTCCGCGAGAGCGCCGGGCTCGTGTTCGTGTGCCTGGCCGACGCGCCGCCCGACTTCGACGCCTTCGCCGCGGCGCTCGAGCCCCGCCTGGGCCCGCACGGGCTCGCCGACGCCCACGTCGTCGTGCGCGAGCGCTACCGCGTCGCCGCGAACTGGAAGACGCTCGTGGAGAACAACCGCGAGTGCTACCACTGCGCCGGCAGCCACCCCGAGTTCTCGCTGTCGAACTTCGACGTCGGGGTCAACGGCGACGTGCGCACCAACCCCCGCTACGACCGTGCCCTCGCCGCCGCCCGCGCCCGCTGGCGCGCGCAGGGCCTGCCCGGCGAGGACGTGAACTTCCCCGACGGCGCCCCGTACCGCGTCGCCCGCCTGCCGCTGCGCGAGGGCTTCCTGTCCGAGACCCTCGACGGCCGCCCGCTCGCGGCGCCGATGGGGACGCTCACCGACCCCGACGTCGGCAGCCTGCGCGTGATCTCACTGCCGAACCTCTGGGCCCACGCCAACGCGGACTACGCCGTCACCACGCGCCTGACCCCGGTCGACGCGGGCACCACGGACGTCGAGCTCTGTTTCCTCACCGCGCGCGACGCGACGGTCGACCCGGACGCGCTCGCCGCGGTGTGGCGCGCGACCTCGGAGCAGGACTGGGAGCTCTGCGAGAGGAACGGGGCGGGCATCGCCTCGCGCGGCTACCGCCCCGGCCCCCTGTCGCCGGTGGTCGAGGCGTCGGTCGAGGCGGTCCTCGACTGGTACGTCAGCGCCCTCGCCCGACCGGCCCGCCGGGCGGCCTGAGGTGCGCTCCGCGCACGTGAGCAGAAATCGGTGTTGGAGCACTTCTTTCTGCTCACGTGCGCGGAGCGCACCTCGTGTGGGTGAACGTCCTGCTTCGACGGCGTGACCTCCCCGCCTCGTGTGGGTCTGGAGGCCCACACTCCCCGGCGTCAGGGGCGGGTCGGGGCGTCGGAGGGACGGGACCATGGGGACACGGTCGGTGGTGGCGGCGGTGCTGGTGGGGGCCGCGCTGGCGTTCGGGTCGGCGCTGCCGGCCGCCGCGCTCCCCGCGGGGAGCCCCGCCTCGGGCGGCGACGGCACGCGGCGCGTCGCGCTCGGCGACTCGTGGGCGGCGGGCACCGCGGCCGGCGAGGTCGAGGCCGCGTCCGCCACCTGCCGGCGCAGCACCTGGGCCTACCCCGCGGTCGTGGCCCGGGCCGCCGGCGACACCCAGTGGACCTCGCGCGCCTGCGCGTCGTCGACCGGCGGCGGCAACGGACAGTTCAGCTCGCTGACCCCCACCACCGAGGTCGTCACCGCCACCGTCGGCGGCGACGCCACCGGCCTCGGCGCCCTCGCCGCCGCGTGCTCGACCGCGGGCACCCCCGCGCGCTGCGACGACGCGACCCGGCGCTTCGACCAGGCGCTGACGACGCTGCCGCGCTCGCTCGACGCCGCGCTCGCCGACATCCGCCGCCGCGCGCCCCGCGCCACGGTCAGCCTCACCGGCTACCCCCTGCTCGCCGAGGGCCGCGCCTGCCCCTCGGGACCCGCCGACCCGGCCCGCGCGGCGCGTCTCGACGACGCCGTCACGCGGCTCGACACCGTCCTCGCCCAGCGCGCGGGCGCCGCCGGCCTGCGCTTCGTCGACGTCCGCGACGCGTTCCGCGGCCACGGGGTCTGCGCGATCGAGCCCTGGCTCACGCCCCTCGACGGCGCCGACGCGCTGCTCGCCGGAGGCCCCAACGCCGCCGGGCACGCGCGGGGCGTGCTCGCCGCGCTCGCCGCCCCCACCCCGGCGCCCGCCCCCTCGCCCGCCACCACGGCAGCCCCGCCCGCCGACGGCCGCGGGGTCGACGGCGGTGCCCCGCCGCTGTTCGGCGGCTGAGTCACACCCTCAGCCGAACACCTCGAACCGCACCCGCGCCGGACCGTTCTCCCCGCCCGTGGTCATGAGGACGATCTCGCGGGCCTGCTCCGCGACCGGGCGCGGGTCGAGCGCGGCGAGGTACTCGCGGTGCTCGGACAGCGACGCGATCGCCGCCTCCCGCCAGCCGGTCACGTCCACCGCGTGGGTGGGCTGTGTCGAGTGCGCGACCGCGACGCGGCGCACCCCCGGCCACGGCTCGAAGCCCTCGTCGACGAGCTCGGGGAAGATCCAGGCGTTGCCCGCGTCGGCGACGGCGTCGAGCGTCGCCCGCCCGACGGCGCGGTGGTCGGCGCTGTTCCAGGTCCCCGGGCCGAAGGTGTCGTGGTGGTTGGTCACGACGACCAGCTCGGGGCGGGCGCGCCGGAACTCGCGGGCGAGGTCGCGGCGCAGCTCGAGGCCCTCGGTGACCACCCCGTCGCGGTGGTCGAGGAACCGCACCTCGGACACCCCCACCACGGCGGCGCTGCGCCGCTCCTCGGCCTCGCGCACCGGGGCCGCGGCGGCCGGCGGCGTGCCGGCCATCCCGGCCTCGCCGCGCGTCGCCAGCACGTAGGACACGGTCCGCCCGCCCGCCGTCCACGCGGCGACGGCGGCGGCGGTGCCGTACTCGAGGTCGTCGGGGTGCGCCGCGACGGCCAGCGCCCGCGTCCAGTCGTCGGGCAGGGACGGGAGCTCGTCGGGCATGCGCCCGAGGATGGGACCTCGAGCCCGGTCGAGGTCAAGGCCGGTTGTCGGCCCGCCCCGGCGGGAACCACTCCGCCTCCGCAGCCGGACGGGGGGCAGGCCTGTGACCAGCGCGAACGCCGACAGTCGGGGATCGACCGCCACAGACGGGGACGAAACAGGCGTCGCCGACCGCGGGCTGCGCAAGGACCTCGGGTTCTGGTCGCTGCTGGCCGCGGGCCTGGGCAGCGTGATCGGGTCCGGGTGGCTGTTCTCCTCGCTCTACGCCGCGCAGGACGCGGGTCCCGCCGCGGTGCTCGCCTGGGTCATCGGCGGCGTGCTCATGCTCTGCGTCGCGCTGGTGTTCGCCGAGCTGGGCATGGCCAAGCCGGAGTCGGGCGGGCTCGTGCGCTACCCGATGTACTCCCACGGCGGGCTCGCCGCCGGGATCGTCGGGTGGGCGAACTGGATCAGCTACGTCGGCAACCCGCCGACCGAGGCCGCCGGCGTCGTCCAGTACGCGGCGGCCTACCTGCCCGGGGTGTACGACGGCGAGCAGCTCACGGGGCCCGGGATCCTGCTCGCGGTGGTCCTCATGGCCGGCTTCGTCGCGCTGAACTGGTTCGGGGTGCGGCTCTTCGCCCGGGCCAACACCACGGCCACCGCCGTCAAGATCGTGATCCCGGTCCTGACGATCGTCCTGCTCGTGGCCAGCGGCTTCGACGCCACGAACTTCACCGACCACGGCGGACTCGCGCCCTACGGCTGGACCGCCGCGCTGGGCAGCATCGCGACCGCGGGCATGGTGTTCGCCTACACCGGCTTCCGCAACGTCGTCGAGCTCTCCGGCGAGGCGCGCGACCCGCGCCGCAACGTCCCCCGCGCGCTCATCGCGACCATCGTCATCACGATCGTGCTCTACCTGGGCCTCCAGCTCGCCTTCCTCGGCGCGGTGCCCGACGCCGCGCTCGCCGGGGGCTGGCGGGGCGTCAACTTCGACTCGCCCTTCGCGGACCTCGCGATGATCCTCGGGCTCACCTGGCTGTCGTGGACGCTCATCGCCGACTCGATGATCTCGCCGTCCGGCTCGGGCATCGTGTTCACCGCCGCGAACGCGCGCAACGTGTTCGGGCTGGCCAAGAACGGCTTCTTCCCCGGCGCGCTGGTGGCCCTCAACGCCCGGGGCGTCCCGGCCCGCGCGCTGGCGGTCAACTTCGTCGTCGGCCTGGCCTACCTGCTGCCGCTGCCGAGCTGGCACTCGATCGTCGAGGTCACGGGCTCGATCGCCGCGTTCACGTTCCAGATCGGGGCGGTCTCGCTCGTCGCCTTCCGCGACTCCGGGCTCACCGCCCCCGACACCCGACTGCGCGGGATGCGGGTGATCGCGCCGATCGCGTTCGTCGTCTCGACGCTGATCATCTTCTGGGTGTCGTGGTCCGAGCTCTGGATCGCGATGATCATCACCTCGCTCGGGATCGTCGTGTACGCGGGCATCTGGCTGCGCTCGGGACGGCACACCGAGGAGCTGACGGGCGGCGCCTGGCTCGTCGTCTACCTCGTCGGGCTGACGGCGCTCTCCGCGATCGGGAGCTTCGACGGCGCCGAGCTGGTCCCCGCGCCGTGGGACAGCGTCGTGGTGGCCGCGTTCTCGCTGGCGATCTACGTGTGGGGCGCGCGGGCCGGGACGGCCTACATGCGCGCCCGCCCGGAGATGGTCCGGCGCCTGCGGGCGCAGGCCGACGCCGATCGGGCGACGTGAGTCAGCCGAGCAGGGCGACCAGCCGCCGCGGCGCGATGTGCCGGTACGCGTCGGTGACGACCTCGCGGACCTCGTCCCAGTCCGGCCCGCCGGGCTCGGCGTCGAGGCGCATCCCGAGCCAGCCGCGGTGCCCGACGTAGGGCGGGACGAAGAACCGCCCGGGTTCCGCGGCGACCATCTCGGCCTGCACGCCCTCGGGGGCCGCCGCCCACAGCGACAGGTGGGTGTCGTCGTGGTGCCGCCCGACCCAGCTGACGAACATCTTGCGCACGAACCAGCTCGGCGAGCCGTGGCTGATCTTCTCGGTGACCTCGGGCAGCGCCAGGCACACCGCCCGCAGGCGCTCGACCAGCACGTCCGGGTCCACGCGGGCCATGGTGGCCCGGTGCGGGCGGCTACACCAGCAGCGCGCCGACCAGCGTCCCGAGCACGAACACCGCGAGCACGATCAACGTCACCACGCGCACCCAGGTCCGGTGCGGCGTCGAGACCCCGGGCTCGGACACGCCGTCGGTGGGGTCGGTCCGGTCGGTGCGCTCGCTCATCGGGCTCCCGTCACGGGGGAGGAAACGGACACCGCCGAGGCTACCGGCCGCCGCGGCCGGCACCGGACGGCGCCTCGGTGCTCGCGTGGCGACCGCGGGCGCGCCGGCCCTCGCCCTGCGCACCGACCGTCTCCTCGGCGGGGACGCGGTGCCGGGCCCGGGGGGCGGGCACGGTGCCCTCGGGCGCCGCGGCGTGGGCGCCGCCGCGGTGCGCGGCCGGCCGGGCCGACGGGGCCGACGGGGCCGACGGAGCGTGCTCGGCGGCCGGCAGCGCCGGCGGGGTCGGGACGCCGACGCGCGGCTGGCCCCGCGGCGGCGTCGGGCGCGGCCGCCGGGCCTCGGACCCCGTCCCGGACGCCACCGTGCGCCCGCGGGTGGGGCCGAAGGACAGCGGCGAGTCGAGGGCGGCGAGGGCGGTGAGCGCGGGCTGCTCGCCGGTCGGGCGCCGGGCCGGGGCGGGGATCGGGGCGGGGGCCGGGGCGGCGCGCACGGTGAAGGCGTCGGTCGTCTCCTCCGGCGCCGGGGCCGGGGGTGCCGGGCGCGGGGCGGGGGTCGCCGGCGTGCGGGTGCCGGTCTCCCCCGGACGGCGCGCGCGGATGGCGACACGGCTGGTCTCGGGGGTCGCGGGGCCGGGCGGCGCCGCCGGGGCGGGAGTCGCGGGCGGCCCGGCGGGCACCGCCTCCGTGGCCGCCGTCGGCCCCACCGGCGAGCGCCGTGCCGCGGGGCGGGACGAGGCCCCGTCCCCGGCGGCCGTCCGCGCCCGCGGGCGCGCCGGGCGCACGGGCACCGGGACGATCTCCTCGAGCGGCGCGGCCACGGGCGGTGCGGGCGCGGGACGGCGCCGGGCGCGCACCCGCTGGGCGACGGCGGAGCCGAGGTAGGCGACGCCCACGACGCTCCAGAACGCCACGACCACCATCTGCAGCACCGTCGGCGGGTCGCTGAGCATGGCCAGCTGCACGCCGGCGACGGCGAGCCCCGCGATACCCAGGATGATCGCGAACCGCGAGCGGGTGGTCATCTGCCAGCGAGGGCGGGAGCGGGCCACGCAGACCTCCTCGAGGAGCGCGAGGGCTCCGGGCACGGACGGGACACGCGGAGCGACGTGCGGCCCGGACCCCCACCCCGGTCGGGCCACGCGTCACCCCTGTGGGGGACATCGAACGGGACGGACGAAACGTAACGGTCAGGTCGCGGCCTGACAGCTCGCGCACCAGAACAGGTTGCGGCTGGCGTGGGTCCGGCGCTGGACCTCGGTGCCGCAGACCCGGCACGGCTCGCCCGTCCGGCGGTACACGTACACCTCTCGGACGCAGCTCCGTCCGTGCGGCTGGTCGTGCGCGTGATCACACTGCCGGTGCTCGGGACGCACGGTGTCGATGGCGCCGCGGCGCACGCCGTCGCGCAGGAGGTCACCGAGGTCCTCCCACACGGCGTCGAACCGCTCCCGGCCGAGCTCGCGGCCGGGCAGCAGCGGGTCGAGGCCGTGGCGGAACAGCACCTCGGCGCGGTAGACGTTGCCGACGCCGGCGATCACCGACTGGTCCATGAGCAGCGTCGCCAGCGGGGCCCGCGAGCGCCCGATGCGCGCCCAGGCGGTCTCGGGGTCGGCGTCGTCGCGCAGCGGGTCGGGCCCGAGCCGGGCGAGCACGCCCTCGACCTCGCCCTCGGTGAGCACCTCGCAGGCGATCGGCCCGCGCAGGTCCGCCCAGTGCGTCGGGCCGACGAGGCGCATGCGCACCTGCCCGCGGGGCGGCGTCACCTCGCCGGTGTGCATCGTGAACTTGCCGTAGAGGCCCAGGTGGACGTGCACGACGAGGTCGTCGGCGTAGGTGTGGAAGAGGTGCTTGCCGTGGGCGTCGGCCCCGCGCAGCACCCGGCCGTCGATCAGCTCGGCGTCGCGGGCGAAGCGGCCCTGCGGCGACGACACCGCGACCTCGTGGCCCACGAACCGCTTGGTGTGGTTGCGCGCGAGGCGTCGGACGGTGTGGCCTTCGGGCACCGGCCCCGCCTACCCGGGGATCGGGCGGCTCAGTCCTCCGGCAGCGCCGGCGGCTCGCCGGTCTGTTCGTAGGCGGTGAGCATGTCGAGGCGGCGCTGGTGGCGCCCGCCCTCGAAGGCGGTGGCGAGGAACGCGCTCACGATCTCCGTCGCGTCCTCGGCGCTGTGCATCCGCGCACCGACCGCGACGACCTGGGCGTCGTTGTGCCTGCGGGCCAGCTGGGCGGTCTCGACGCTCCACGCGAGCGCCGCGCGACAGCCCGGCACCTTGTTCGCCGCGATCTGCTCGCCGTTGCCCGAGCCGCCGATGACGACGCCGAGGCTGCCCTCGTCATCCACGGTGCGGCGCCCGGTCTCGATGCAGAACGGCGGGTAGTCGTCGGCGGCGTCGTACTCCGTGGGCCCGATGTCCACCACGTCGTGCCCGGCGTTCGCCAGTTCGCGCAGCAGATGGGCCTTCAGTTCGAAGCCCGCGTGGTCCGATCCGAGGAAGACGCGCACCCGCGCAGTCTGGCAGGTGTGACACCGGCCGCCGTCGGGGTAGTGGACGGCGCCTCGGAAACATGTCCGTGACACACCGATCGTAGGTTGACCCGTTATGGGAGTGCGACCGACGGACCGCCGCCTGGCCCCCGCGGACGAGGTCGTCATGGGCGTCGAGGAGGAGTTCCACCTCGTCGACCTGGAGACCCGCTCGGCGGTGCCGCGCGTGCCCGAGCTGCTCGACGAGCTGCAGGCCCTCGACGGCGACGCGTTCGCCGCCGAGCTGAAGCCCTCGATCATCGAGACCAACTCCCAGCCGACCGCGGACCTCGCCGACCTGCGCACCGACCTCGTGCGGCTGCGCGGGATGCTCGCCCACATCGCCGACTCGCGGGGGCTGGGCGTCGTCGGCGCGGGCAGCGTGCCGCTGATCGACGGCTCCGCGGAGGGCATCACCCCGTCGCCGCGCTACGAGCGGATGCGCGACGAGTACCAGATGCTGGCGTTCGAGCAGCAGATCTGCGGCACCCAGGTGCACGTCGACGTCCCCGACCGCGACGCGGCGATCGCGGCCATGCAGCACAGCGCGCCGTGGCTGCCGGTGCTGCTCGCGCTGTCGGCCAGCTCGCCGTTCTGGAAGAACCAGGACACCGGCTACGCCAGCTGCCGCACGCTGGCGTGGCACCGCTGGCCCACCGCCGGTCCCCCGGCGCCCCTGCGCGACGCCGCCGAGTACGACGCGCTCATCGCCGACCTCGTCGCCTCGGGGACGATGTCCGACCCCGGCATGGTCTATTTCGACATGCGTCCCTCGGCGCACCAGGACACCGTCGAGCTGCGGATCTGCGACGCCAGCCCGAGCGTCGACGGGGTCGTGCTCATCGCGGGCCTGGCGCGGGCGCTCGTGCGCCATGGCGTGCGCGCGCACCTCGAGGGCCGTCCCGCCCCGCAGCACCGCCCCGAGCTGCTCCGCGCGGCCAGCTGGCGCGCCGCGCGCTCGGGCCTCGAGGGCGACCTGGTCGACGTGCGCGGCCGCGAGCTCGTGCCGCCGTCGCGGGCGGTGCGCCTGCTGCTCGAGCACCTCGACGACGACCTCGCCGAGGCCGGCGACCGCGACGTCGTCCACGAGCTGGCCGTGGAGGCCCTGGCCCGCGGCAGCTCGGCGGCCCGCCAGCGCCAGCGCGCCAACCTCAGCGGCAGCATCGAGGCCGTCGTCGACATGCTCGTCGCCGAGACGCGCGGCGCCCCGGACTCCCCGGTCGACGCGCCCGTCTCGGAGACCGTCGCGCCGGTCCTGCTCGCCGACTACGCCCCGGCCGCCTACGACGAGGCCGTCGCCGAGGACGGCACGGTGCGCCCGGCGTACTCCTGGCTCGTCGCGACGCTGGAGCGGATCGGGCCGTCGGGCCTGCTCGTGCACGAGAAGAGCCGCGACGCCGAGCAGCGGGCCCGCGGCATGCTCTTCCCGCAGGCCGAGGACGAGGAGCGGCTGTTCCCCCTCGACCTCGTTCCGCGCCTCATCACCCCGGGCGAGTGGGAGACGCTGACCGCGGGCCTGGTGCAGCGCGCCCGCACCTGCGAGGCGCTGCTGCAGGACCTGCACGGAGAGCGCGCCTGCCTGCACGACGGCGTCCTGCCCGAGGCGGCCCTGCGCTGGCTGCCCCAGGCCCACGAAGCCGCGATGAACCTGCACCCCGGCGCCGTGCGCGCGCTGGTCCAGGGGCTCGACCTCGTGTGCGACGGCGAGGGCGAGTGGAAGCTGCTCGAGGACAACCTGCGCATCCCGTCGGGCATCGGCTACGCGCTGGCCGACCGCCGGGTGGTGCGCAGCGTGCTGCCCGAGCTGCAGGCGCCCCACGGCGTGCTCGACGCCGACGACGGCCCGGCGATGCTGCGCGAGGCGCTGATGGCGAGCGCCCCGCCCGCCGCGGGCAGCGACCCGATCCTCGCCGTCGTCACCGAGGGCCCCACCGACTCGGCGCACTTCGAGCACCGCATGCTCGCCGAGGAGATGGGCGTGCCGCTGCTCATGCCGAGCGAGCTCCGCGCCGCCGCCGGCATGATCACCATCGCCGAGAGCGGGCGGCCCGTCGACGTGCTCTACCGGCGCATCGACGAGGAGGTGCTGTTCGACGCGCTCGACGCCGAGGGCGTCCGGCTCGGCGACCCGATCCGGGAGGCCGTGCGCACCGGCCGGCTCGCCCTGGCCAACGCGCCGGGCAACGGGCTGGTCGACGACAAGGGCGTCTACCCCTTCATCTCCGCGCTCACCGAGTACTACTTCGGCGAGAAGGCCACGCTCGCGGCCGTCCCGACGTGGTCGTGCGCCGACCCCGACCAGCGCGCGTACGTCCTCGACCACCTCGACCAGCTGGTGCTCAAGCCCGTCGACGGCTTCGGCGGCGAGGGCATCGTCATCGGCCCCCACGCCGGCGCCGAGGAGCTGGAGCACGCGGCCGCCGCGGTCCGCGAGCACCCGGCGGGCTTCGTCGCCCAGGAGACCATCCGGATCTCCACCCACCCGACGTTCACCGGCGCGGCCCTCGAGCCGCGCGTGGTGGACCTGCGGGCCTTCGTCGTCCTCAGCCCGACCCCGACCGTGCTGCCCACCCCGCTCACGCGGGTCGCGCCCGCGGACTCCCTCGTGGTCAACTCGTCGCGCGGCGGGGGCTCGAAGGACACCTGGATCCTGCGCTGAACGCGCGAACCCCCGATCGACCACGACCGAGGAGGCCACCCGTGTGCGGCATCGCCGGTGAGTTCCGCTTCGACGGCCGCGCCGCCGAGGCGGCGACTGTGCTCGACATGGCGCGGGTGCTCGAGCCCCGCGGCCCCGACGGCTGGGGCATCGTCGGCCACGGCCCGCTGGCGCTCGCCCACCAGCGCCTGAAGATCATCGACCTGTCGGAGACCGGCGCGCAGCCGATGGTCGACTCCGACCTGGGGCTCACCGCGGTCTTCAACGGGATCATCTACAACTACCAGGACCTCCGCGAGGAACTGCACGCGCAGGGCTACCGGTTCTTCTCCACCTCGGACACCGAGGTGCTGCTCAAGGCCTTCCACCGCTGGGGCAAGGCCTGCGTCGAGCACTTCAAGGGCATGTTCGCGTTCGCGGTGGCCGATCGGCGCACCGGCGAGCTCGTCCTGGGCCGCGACCGCCTCGCCATCAAGCCGCTCTACGTCGCGCAGGTGCCCGGCGCGGTCCGGTTCGCGTCGTCGCTGCCGGCGCTGCTCGCCGGCGGCGGCCTCAACACCGACGTCGACCGCGTGGCCCTGCACCACTACATGAGCTTCCACTCGGTGGTCCCCTCGCCGCGCACGATCCTGCAGGGCGTCCGCAAGCTGCCCCCGGCCACGATCCGCACGATCTCCCCCGACGGCGGCACCGACGACTGGACCTACTGGGAGCCCGCGTTCGTCCGCCACGACGAGCGGTCGGCCGAGGAGTGGGCCGAGACCGCGCTGGCCTCCCTGCGCACCGCCGTCGAGCGGCGCATGGTCGCCGACGTCCCGGTCGGCGTGCTGCTCTCCGGCGGCATCGACTCGTCGATCGTCGTGGCGCTGCTCGCCGAGATGGGCCAGAAGGACCTCAAGACCTTCTCGATCGGCTTCGAGTCCGAGGCCGGCGAGGCCGGCGACGAGTTCGACTACTCCGACCTCGTCGCGAAGACCTACGGCACCGACCACGTCAAGTTCACCGTGCCCAAGCACGAGACCGACGACGCGCTCGCGGGCGCGGTCGCGGCGATGGCCGAGCCGATGGTCAGCCACGACGTCGTCGCGTTCTACCTGCTGTCGCGCGAGGTCTCGAAGTCGATCAAGGTCGTGCAGTCGGGCCAGGGCGCCGACGAGATCCTCGGCGGCTACGACTGGTACCCGCCGCTGGCCAACGTCCCGCGCCACGGCGCCGTCGACGCCTACCAGAAGTCGTTCTTCGACCGCCCGCACGAGGGCGTGGCCGAGCTGCTCACCCCCGAGGCCCTCGTCGACACCGACGTCAGCCGCGAGTTCGTCGCGGCGCACTTCGCCCGCGAGGGGGCCGACTCCGCGGTGGACGCGGCGCTGCGCCTGGACACCACGATCATGCTGGTCGACGACCCCGTGAAGCGCGTCGACAACATGACGATGGCCTGGGGGCTCGAGGCGCGCGTGCCGTTCCTCGACCACGAGTTCGTCGAGACGATGGGCGCCTGCCCGCCGGAGTTCAAGCTCGCCGACGGCGGCAAGGGTGTGCTCAAGGCCGCGGCGCGCGGCGTGCTCCCCGACGAGATCATCGACCGCAAGAAGGGCTACTTCCCGGTGCCGGCGATCCGCCAGCTCTCGGGACCGGTGCTCGAGCGCGTGCGCGGGGCGCTCACCGACCCGGCGGCCCGCTCGCGGGGCCTGTTCCGCGCCGACGCGATCGAGAAGATGCTCGACGACCCGAACTCCGGCCGGACCAACCTCGGGGCCAACGCGCTCTGGCAGGTCGCGCTGCTCGAGATGTGGCTGCAGGCACACGGGATCACCTGACGTACGTTCCCGGGGTACTGGTGAGGCGTCGCCCGGACCCGAGGAGGCCGCCCCGGTGGACGAGTGGATCAGCGCCACCCGCTGCTGGTCGCCCAGCCCGTCCCCGGACGGGACCGCGATCGCGTTCGTGTGGGACGGCGACGGTCACCCGCAGGTCCGCCTGCACCGCCGGGCCACCGGCGAGGAGTGGTCGATCGACACGGGCGAGGACCTCGTCGCGTCCGTGCGCTGGTCGCCGGACGGGGCGTGGCTCGCGGTCGAGACCGCGCCCGACGGCGGCGAGCGCACCAACGTCTCGATCATCCGTCCCGACGGCACCGACCTGCGGCCCGTGCGCGGGGTGGGCGACGCCGACCGCGGGGCGGTGACGCTCGACCGCTTCACCCACACCGGCTCGGTCCTCGCGATCACCGAGTCCGACTACGACACCACGACGGCCTGGCTGGTCGACGCCGAGACCTCGCAGCGCCAGCGGGTCGGGTCCGGCCACGCCCTGAAGATCCTCGACGTCAGCCGCGACCGCCGCCGGGTGCTGCTGCGTCGCGGCCGGCGCGGGTCGCGGCACGTGGGCATCGTCGACCTCGACGGCACCGAGGGCTGGCACGAGATCGACTCCTCGCGCGGGCCCGGTGGCCCGCCGGGCGCGGTCGAGCACTCGGTGGCGATCACCCGCGACTCCAGCGTCGTCGCCGGCCGGTTCTGCCCCGACGGCACCCGCATGCTGCTGCTCACCGACGGCGGGCGTGAGCGGGCGGCCCTGGTGCGGGTCGAGGTCGCCACCGACGCCAGCCCCATGACGCCCGAGGTGCTCGCCGAGCGCGAGGACGCCGAGCTCGAGGCGTTCGCGCTGACCGAGGACGCCGAGCTGGCCGCGCTGGTGTGGAACGTCGCCGGGCGCAGCGAGGTCGACCTGCTCGACGTGGGCAGCGGGAAGCGCACGCCCTACACCCCGCCCGGCGACGTCGTCACCGGTGCGGTCTTCAGCCACGACGGCGACTCGCTGGTGATGGGCATCCAGTCGCCCGAGGTGCCCGCCGCCGTGTGGTGCCACGAGCTGTCGTCGGACACCACGGCGCTGATCTGCCCGCAGGAGGAGCCGCGCTGGTCGCCGGGGCAGCTCGTGCACCCGACGCTCGAGGTCGTCACCACGCCCGACGGCCTGCGCCTGCCCGGGTGGCTCTACCGCCCGCGGGGCCAGGCGGGGCCCCGGCCGACGGTGATCTACCTGCACGGCGGCCCCGAGGCCCAGGAGCGGCCCGTCTTCACCCCGCTCTACCAGCACCTGCTCGCCCGTGGGGTCGCCGTGTACGCGGCCAACGTCCGCGGCTCGTCGGGGTCCGGGCGCTCGTTCGTCAACGCCGACAACGGCGCTGGGCGCTTCGCGGCGATCCGCGACGTCGCCACGTGTGTCGAGCACCTGGTGGAGAGCGGGATCGCCGACCCGGACCGCGTGGGCGTCATGGGCCGGTCCTACGGCGGCTACCTGACGCTCGCGGCGCTGGTGAACCACCCCGAGCTCTTCGCCGCCGGCATCGACGTCTGCGGCATGGCCGACTTCGAGACGTTCTTCGCCCGCACCGAGCCGTGGATCGCCGACGCCGCCGTCGGCGAGTACGGGCACCCCATCCACGACCGCAACCTGCTGCGCGAGCTCTCCCCCGTGCACCGCATGGAGCACCTGCGCGCGCCCCTGCTCGTGATCCACGGCAAGTACGACACCAACGTCCCGGTGCACGAGGCCGAGCTGGCGGTCCACGGCGCCAAGGCCGCGGGCGTACCGCTGAAGTACCTGCTCTTCGACGACGAGGGCCACGAGATCCAGCGCACCGAGAACCGCGTGCGCTTCATCCACGAGTGCGTCGACTGGCTCTGCAGCCACTTCGCGCTGGACTGACTGCCGCTGACCCTGGGCTGTTCGAGTGGCACATCGCCGGGATCGTCCCGATTCCTGTCACTCTCGGTGAGACATCACCGGAGGTGCCCATGGGCCCGATCGACGACCACCACGCGGCGCTCGGCGGTGACGGGGGCGTGCTGGGTGCCCCGACGGGCCCGGAGCTGAGCGCCCCGGACGGCATCGGGCGGTTCCGGCACTACCTGTTCGGCTCCGTCTACTGGTCCCCCGCCACCGGGGCGCACGAGGTCCACGGCGCGATCTTCGCCGCCTGGGCCGGCATGGGTTGGGAACGCAGCCCGCTCGGCTATCCCCTCACCGACGAGACGGCCACCCCGGACGGCATCGGGCGCTTCAACCTCTTCCAGAACGGCGCGATCTACTGGACGCCGGGGACGGGGGCGTTCGAGGTCCGTGGCGCGATCCACGTGCTGTGGGCGCAGCTCGGCTCGGAGCGCAGCGCCCTGGGCTATCCGCTGAGCAACGAGGAGACGACCCCGGACCGGCACAGCCAGCACACGCGGTTCCAGGGCGGCGACATCTGGTGGGACGCCCACCGCGGGGCCTACGAGGTCCTCACCCGCCCGGCGTTCCCGCGCCCCGCTCCCGCGGTGGGCGGCGCCTGGTCGGTCGCTCCTTTCACCGCCGGGATCAGCGGCCTGCACGCGGCGCTGCTGCCCACCGGGGCGCGCGGCTCCGTCTGGTTCCTGAGCTACCTCGACGAGACGGGCCACGGACACCACGACCCCCAACCGGCCCACGACGGCGAGTCCCGGGTGCTCGACCTCGCCACCCGGACGGCGTCGACACCGGGCTACGAGGGCCCGCACCACCACCTGCCGAACCTCTTCTGCGGCGGCCACGCGTTCCTGCCCGACGGCCGCCTGCTCATGGTCGGCGGGGACCGGGAGGACCAGGACCGGCTGCGGATGCTGCACACGTTCACGCCCGGCGGCCCCGGCGGCGGGCTGTGGCGGGACGTCGATCGCATGGCCCAGGGCCGCTGGTACGCGTCCGCGGCGACCCTGCCCGACGGCCGGGTCCTGACCGTGGCCGGCGAGCGCCGGGTGTTCGATCCCGCCCAGGGCCCCAACCCCAACCTCAGCTACGAGGTCTTCGACCCGGACACGGACACGGTGGGCCCGGCCACGCCGGCGCCGCCGTTCGCGCAGTTCGGGGGCTTCGTCACCTACCCGTGGGTGTTCGTGCTCCCCGGCGACCGGGTGCTCGTGCACGGCGGCACGCACACCGTCTTCCTGGACCTCGACACGTTCGCCTTCGAGCCGGCCGCGCTGGACGCGGTCGACCGTCCCGGCCGGAACAGCCGGACCTACGGCGTCGAGGGCACGAGCGTCCTGCTGCCCCTGCTCCCCGACGCGAGCCCGCCGTACCGGCCGACGGTTCTGGCGCTCGGTGGCGGCGGCGCGGCGCCGGTGGGGATGCGGACGCCCGCCACCGCGAGCTGCGAGCTCCTCGACCTCGGCGCCACCACCCCCGCCTGGGAGCCGGCCGCCACGATGCACGCCGCACGGGTCATGCCCGACGCGGTCCTGCTCCCCGACCGCACGGTGTTGGTGATGTCGGGCAGCAGCCGCGGCTACGCCGACAACGGCGCGAACCCGGTGTGGGAGAGCGAGAGCTACGACCCGGACACCGGCACGTGGACGTCGATGGACCACACGACCGTGCCCCGGCTCTACCACGCGACGGCGCTCCTGCTCCCGGACGCGACGGTCATGACGTCGGGGACCGACGCCACCTGGAACCCCGAGGTCATCCCGGTCTCGGAGCTCCGCTTGGAGATCTTCCGGCCGCCCTACCTCTTCCGCGGCGACCGGCCGACGATCGTGTCCGCGCCCGACGCCGCCGACCACGGGAGCGTCATCACGGTCGGGACGCCCGACGCCGCGTCGATCACCACCGTGGCGCTGATGCGCAACGGCTCGTGCACCCACTCGTTCAACCCCGACCAGCGCCACGTCGGGCTGGAGATCACCGGGCGGACGCCCGACTCGCTGACCCTGCGCATGCCGCCGGACGGGGCCGTCGCCCCGCCCGGCTGGTACATGCTCTTCCTGCTCCGCGACGGGGTCCCGTCGGAGGCGGAGTTCGTCCGCGTCGGGTGACGGGTCACCCCGCCGCGATCTGCCCCACGGCGACGCAGGCCAGCCACGCCGGCCACGCCAGCGCCGTCCACACCACGCTCGGACGCCCCCGCACCGCGCGCACCAGCGCGGCGACGGCGAGCGCCAGCTCGAGCACGAAGCCCGCGGCGAGCAGCACGCGGACCCGCAGGACCGCCGCGGCGTCGCACGCGAACGCGCCCGGCGCGCACTCCTCGTTCGTCCACCCGGTGAACACCACGAGCACGTAGGTGACCGAGCCCGCCAGGAGGCCGAAGACCAGCAGCGACACCGCGGCGCTCACCGCCGCCCCCGTCGACGGCGGCCGCTCCGTGACCACGCCCGCTACAGCTGGATCGACTTGACCTCGAGGAACTCCTCGAGCCCGTAGCGCCCCAGCTCGCGGCCGGTGCCCGACTGCTTGTAGCCGCCGAACGGTGCGAGCGGGTTGAAGGCGCCGCCGTTGACGTCGACCTGCCCGGTGCGCATGCGCTTGGCCACCTCGACCCCGCGCTCCTGCGAGCCCGCGAACACCGCGCCGGCCAGGCCGTACACGGTCGCGTTCGCGATCTCGACGGCCTCGTCCTCGTCGGCGTAGGGCATCACCGACAGCACCGGGCCGAAGATCTCCTCCTGGGCGATGGTCATGTCGGGGCGGACGCCGGAGAAGATCGTCGGGCGGACGTAGGCGCCGCGCTCCAGGCCCTCGGGGCGGCCGGGCCCGCCGGCGGCGAGCTCGGCGCCCTCCTCGACGCCGCGGGTGATGTAGCCCTCGACGCGCTCGCGCTGGCGATCCGACGACATCGGCCCGACGCGCGTGGACTCGTCCGTGGGGTCGCCGACGGTGTACTTGGCCGACTGCTCGACCGCCATCTCGACGACCTGGTCGTGCAGCGACTTGGGCACGAGCAGGCGGGTCCACGCGGTGCAGGTCTGCCCGCCGTTGATGAAGCAGTTGCCGAGGCCCAGCTTGACGGCCTGGGTGAGGTCGGCGTCGTCGAGGACGATGTTCGCGGACTTGCCGCCGAGTTCCAGGGCCACGCGCTTGACGGTCGCGGCCGCGACCTCCTGCACGCGCCGGCCGGCGGGCACCGAGCCGGTGAACGACACCATGTCCACGCCGGGGTGCTTCGCGATGGCCTCGCCGGCGTCGGGACCGGTGCCGTGCACGACGTTGAAGACGCCGGCGGGCAGGCCGGCCGCGGCGGTGATCTCGGCGAGGATGCCGGCGGTCAGCGGCGCGACCTCGCTGGGCTTGAGCACGATCGTGCAGCCCGCGACCAGGGCCGGCGCGACCTTGGCCACCACCTGGTGCAGCGGGTAGTTCCACGGCGTCACGGCGCCGACGACGCCGATCGGCTCGCGGACGACGAGGGAGTTGCCGATCTCCTCGGTCCACGGGAACGACTCGGCCAGACCGGCGACGCCCTTCGACGTCGCCATCGGCATGCCGACCTGGACGGAGTTGGCGAACTTCGTCGGCGAGCCCATCTCCGCGGTGATCGACGCCGCGATCTCGGCGCTGCGGGCCTTGATGCCCTCGCGGATCGCGGTGACCATCGCGACCCGGTCGGCCAGCGACGTGGCCGCCCAGCGCGGGAACGCGTGGCGCGCAGCCAGCACGGCCGCGTCGACCTCGGCGGAGCCGCCGGCCGGGACCTCGGCGATGGTCTCCTCCGTGGCCGGGTTGACCACCGCGATCGCCCCGGACCCCTGCTGCCAGGCCCCGTCGATCCAGTGCCGCGAGAGCGCTTCCGTACTGGTCGTCATCGACTGCCTCCGATCGTCGGGCCTTCGCCCCCACCCTGCCCGACGCGCCGCGCGACCACCTCGCCGGTGATCGCCGATCCGAGGACCTCCGCCGCGCTCGGCGCCCGGCGGGTCCTCGGAACGGCAATCAGGCCGCCGCTCCGAGGCGCGCGATTGTCCGGCGCAACTCGTCGACGAGCCGCTCGGGCGCCTCCACCAGGTCGTGCCACGTCACCTCGACCACGACCCACCCGTCCGCGACCAAGGCCCGCTTGCGAGCCCGACCGTCGACGAAACGGTCTGAACCGCCCCGGCGTGTCCGGAGAGCTATGGGATTGAGTGCTCGGGCTCGGGTTGGGCGTGGTGTTGACGGTAGTGGGCGTGCTCGAGCTCGACGGGTGGGATGTCGCCGGCGGTGCTGTGTAGTCGGCGGTGGTTGAACCAGTCGACGTACTCGAGGGTGGCGATCTCGACTTGCTCGACGGTGCGCCAGGGCGCCCGCGGCTTGATCAGCTCGGTCTTGAACAGTCCGATGGTGGACTCGGCCAGCGCGTTGTCGTAGGCGTCGCCGACCGAGCCGACCGAGGGTGCGGCACCGGCCTCGGCGAGGCGTTCGGTGAAGGCGATCGAGGTGTACTGGGAGCCGGCGTCGGAGTGGTGCACCAGGCCTCCGAGCTCGGTGATGCCTTCCTGCCGGCGGGTCCAGACGGCTTGCTCGAGGGCGTCGAGCACGAGGCTGGTGCGCATCGTGGTGGCGGCGCGCCAGCCGAGGATGCGCCGGGAGTAGGCGTCGAGGACGAAGGCGACGTAGACCATCCCGGACCAGGTCGGGACGTAGGTGAAGTCCGCGACCCACAACCGGTCCGGTGCGGCCGGGTTGAAGCGCCGGCCCACCAGGTCGCGGGCTCGGGCTTGATCGCCGGGGATGGTGGTGCGGATCCGGCGGCCGCGGCGGACTCCGGCCAGGCCCTGGGCGCGCATCAGCCGCTCCACGGTGCAGCGGGCGACCGGGATGTCCTCGCGGTTGAGCTGGGCCCAGACCTTGCGGGCGCCATAGACGCCGTAGTTCTCGGCGTGCACCCGGGCCACCTCGACGCTCAGCTGCTCGTCGCGACATGCCTGGGCGGTGGGCTCGGCCGCAAGAGCCTTGCGGGCCTCGTAGTAGGTGGACGGGGCGATGGACACACCGAGCTCGCCGAGCACGGTGCAGATCGACTCGACGCCCCACCGCCGGCCCGCACTGCTGCGGGCGGCGTGCTCGTCAATGAACTTCACGAGCGTCGCGGTGGCCGGTCGATCTCGGCCGCGAAGAAAGCCGAGGCCGCCTTCAGGATGTCGTTGGCCCGCTTGAGCTCGGCGTTCTCCCGGCGCAGCCGCTTGAGCTCGTCAGACTCCTCGCTCGTCGCGCCTGGGCGCACACCACCGTCGATCTCAGCCTGACGGACCCACTTGCGCACCGTCTCCCCGGTGCCCACCCCGAGCTTCTCGGCGACCGCGTTCATCGCCGCCCACGGCGACTCGTAGTCCGCCCGAACCTCGGCGACCATGCGCACCGCCCGCTCCCGCAACTCCGGCGGATAGGGCGGCTGGGACCGACGTGTCATGACCAGATCTCCTCAGACGATCAGGTCTCCGGACACGCCGGGGCGGTTCAGTCGACGTCCTCGTGGTGGGCCCACCCGTCCACCTCGACGGCGAGCCGGACGTCGGCGAACGCGACGTCGATCAGGGCCCGGCGGCCGTCGGGGAGGCGGACCTCGTGGTTCACCGACCACCCGGCGATGCTTGCCGCGCGCAGGAGCGCGAGCATTCGGCGCTCCGCCTCCGAAGCCGCCCGGTCCGACGCCCGCGCGAGCAGACGCCCGGCGGCCCGGGAGCCGCGCCGGCCCAGGTGCCGCGACTGCGCGGCGCGCAGCGCATCCAGGTCGACGTGCTGTTGCAGGGCCCGGTCGAGGAACCGCGTGCCGCCGGGGCCGAGGGCGACCGCGGCGTCGAGGACCGTCAGCGGCGTCGTGGTCACCCACAGCTCCCGGTGGCGCGTCCGGTCGATCCGCACCTCGCGCTGCACGACACGGATGCCGCGCGGGGCCCGGCGCGCGCTGCCCGGCGGGAGCGCAACGGTGATCGGGAGGGGATCGGCGACCCCGAGGCCCAGCCACCACGCGGCAGTGACGGCGAGGAGCGTGCCCTGCTCGCCGGCCCACGCCGCGGCGGTGCGCACGCGGGCGGCGAGGGTGTAGGCCCAGGCGATGTCGAGGAAGGTGCGCGGCGCCCGCCGGACCCAGCGGCCCGTGGTGAGACGCCACGCGATGGCGTCGTCGGTCAGCCCACAGGTGAGCGCCTGCTCCCGGCTGACGACGCCGTCGTGCGTCGCGAGGAACTGTTCGATGTCCACACCGATTTCGACGCACACCCGCGCCGTTCGGCTCCCTCGACGTCCGTGGTCGTCGATCCGAGGACCCCCGCCGCGCAGAGCGCCCGGCAGGTCCTCGGACCGATGATCAGGCCAGCCGCGTCAGTCGAACTTGAGCTCCGTGTCCCGCGTGCGCTTGAGCTCGTAGAAGTACTCGTAGCCCGCGAGCAGCTTCGCGCCGTCGAAGATCTGGCCGGCCTGCTCGCCCTTGGGGATGCGGGTCGTCACCGGGCCGAAGTACGCCGAGCCCTCGACGTGGATCACCGGGGTGCCGACGTCCATGCCCACCGGGTCCATGCCCGCGTGGTGGCTCTCCTTCAGCGTGTCGTCGTACTCGTCGCTGTGCGCCGCCTGCGCCAGCGACTGGTCCAGGCCGACCTCGTCGAGCGCCTTGGCGATGACGTCGTCGAAGTCCTTGTTGCCGTTGTTGTGGATCTCGGTGCCCATCGCGGTGTAGAGCGGGGCGAGGATCTCGTCGCCCTTCTCCTGCGCCGCGGCGATGCAGACGCGGACCGGGCCCCACGCCTTCTTCATCATCTCGGCGTACTCCTCGGGCAGGTCACGGCCCTCGTTGAGCACGGCGAGGCTCATGACGTGCCAGTGGGTCTCGACGTCGCGGACCTGCTCCACCTCGAGCATCCAGCGCGAGGTGATCCAGGCGAACGGGCACAGCGGGTCGAACCAGAAGTCGACGCGGGTCTTGTCTGCCATGGCGGTCGGGTTCCCCTCTCGGAAGGTCTCACCCGGGCAACCCCCGCGATGGTCCGTGGTGTTCCCGACCGGCCGTAGGGTGTCGACGTGGCTGCCCCGAACCTGACCCGCGACGACGCGATCACCCGCGCCCAGCTGCTCGACGTCGCGTCGTACGTCGTCGACCTCGACCTCACCGACGGGGCGGGCGCCCCGGGCGAGTCGACCTTCCGCACGACGACGACCGTCCGGTTCCGAGCCGCGACGCCGGGCTCCTCGACGTGGATCGACCTCGTCGCCGCCGGGGTGCGCTCCGCGACGCTCAACGGCCGCGCCCTCGACGTCGCCGACTACGACGAGGAGAAGGGGCTCGCCCTGCCCGACCTCGCCGCCGAGAACGAGCTGGTCGTCGACGCCGACGGCCGCTACATGAACACCGGCGAGGGGCTGCACCGCTTCGTCGACCAGGTCGACGGCGGCGTCTACCTCTACAGCCAGTTCGAGACGGCCGACGCCAAGCGGATGTTCGCCTGCTTCGACCAGCCCGACCTCAAGGCGCCGATCACCGTCACGGTCACCGCGGCGCCGAGCTGGCAGGTCATCTCCAACGGCGCCACCGAGGCCGTCACCGACGCCGAGCACGGCGCGAAGCGGCACGCGTTCGCCACCACGGCGCCGATCTCGACCTACCTCGTCGCGCTCGTCGCGGGCCCGTACGCGAAGTGGACCGACACCTACAGCGACGAGCACGGCAGCATCCCGCTGGGCATCTTCTGCCGCGCGAGCCTCGCCGAGCACATGGACGCCGAGCGGCTGTTCACCGAGACCAAGCAGGGCTTCGGCTTCTACCACCGCAACTTCGGCGTGCCGTACCCCTTCGGCAAGTACGACCAGCTCTTCGTGCCCGAGTTCAACGCGGGCGCCATGGAGAACGTCGGCGCGGTGACGTTCCTCGAGGACTACGTCTTCCGCAGCCGCGTCACCCGCTACCTCTACGAGCGGCGCGCCGAGACCGTGCTGCACGAGATGGCGCACATGTGGTTCGGCGACCTCGTCACCATGCGCTGGTGGGACGACCTGTGGCTCAACGAGTCGTTCGCCACCTGGGCCAGCGTCGTGAGCCAGGCCGAGGCCACCGAGTACCGCAACGCGTGGACGACGTTCGCCAACGTCGAGAAGAGCTGGGCGTACCGCCAGGACCAGCTGCCCTCGACCCACCCCGTCGCCGCCGACATCCCCGACCTGCAGGCCGTCGAGGTCAACTTCGACGGCATCACCTACGCCAAGGGCGCGTCGGTGCTCAAGCAGCTGGTCAGCTACGTCGGGCAGGAGGAGTTCCTGTCCGGGCTGCGGCTGTACTTCTCGCGCCACGCCTACGGCAACGCGACGTTCGACGACCTGCTCGGCGCCCTCACCGAGGCCTCGGGCCGCGACCTGTCGGGCTGGAGCGCGCAGTGGCTGCGCACCACCGGCCTCAACTCGCTCTCGCCGTCGTTCAGCGTCGGCGAGGACGGGCGCTACACCGCGTTCGAGGTCGTCCAGGGCGGCGCGCGCCCCGGCGCCGGCGAGCTGCGCACCCACCGGCTCGCGGTCGGCGTCTACGGCGACGAGGGCGGCACGCTGGTGCGCCAGCACCGCGTCGAGCTCGACGTCGACGGCGACCGCACCGAGGTGCCCGAGCTGGTCGGCGTCGAGGCCGGCGACCTCGTGCTCGTCAACGACGACGACCTGACCTACTGCACGATGCGCCTCGACGAGCGCTCGCTGACCACGCTCGTCGACCGCATCGGCGACATCGCCGAGCCGCTGCCCCGCACCCTGTGCTGGTCGGCGGCCTGGGAGATGACGCGCGAGGCCGAGCTGCGCGCGCGGGACTTCGTCGCGCTCGTCACCGCCGGGCTCGCCGCGGAGACCGAGGTCGGCGTCCTGCAGCGGCTCCTGCTGCAGGCGCAGACGGCGCTCGCCTCCTACGCCGAGCCGAGCTGGGCGGTCGGCGAGGGCTGGCCCGCCTTCGTCGCGCGGCTGCTCGAGCTGGCGCACGCCGAGCCCGGGTCGGACCACCAGCTCGCGATCGTCAACGCGCTCGCCGGGTCGGTGCTCACCGCCCAGGCGCTCGACACCATCGCCGGCTGGCGCGACGGCAGCGCGCCGCTCGAGGGCCTGACCGTCGACACCGACCTGCGCTGGCGGCTGCTGCACGCCCTCGTCGCGCACGGTGCCGCCGGGGAGCCCGAGATCGCCGACGAGTACGCCCGCGACAACACCGCGACCGGCCGCCGCATGGCCGAGCGTGGTCGCGCGCTGATCCCCACCCCCGAGGCCAAGGCCGAGGCGTGGCGCCGGGCGGTCGAGGACGACACGCTGCCCAACGCGATCAACTCCGCGATCATCATGGGCTTCTCGCACCCGGCGCAGCAGGCGCTGCTGACCGACTACGTGCCGCGCTACTTCGCCACCGTCGACGAGGTGTGGGCCCGCCGCTCCTCGGAGCAGGCGCAGCCGATGGTGCAGGGGCTGTTCCCGTCCTGGGCCGTCGAGCCCGCGACGGTCGAGGCCGCCGACGCCTGGCTCGCGGGCGACCACCCGCCGGCCCTGCGCCGCCTGGTCACCGAGGGCCGCGCGGGCGTCGTCCGCGCCCTCGCCGCCCGGGAGTTCGACCGCGGCTGAGGCCCGGCCCCTTCACGAACGAACGGCGCTCTCGCTGCTACGGAAGCAGCGAGAGCGCCGTTCGTTGTTCCGGGGCGGTGCGCCAGGTGGCCTAGCGGGCGGCGCCGGCCTGGTCGGCGAGCATGGTCAGGCCCTCGACCATGCCGCCGACGAGGTCGGACTCCTTGAACGACGCCACCATGCTCATCACCGCGAGCTTGGCCCCGCGATCGTCGATGCGGCGGCTCGACTCGGCGCCGGTGACGACCTCGACGACGCGCTCGCCGGGCGACACGGCGACGACGACCGCCTCGTCCGCGCGGTCGCCCAGGGAGGCGTGCAGCTCCTCGGCGCGCTCGCGTGAGCGCGTGCCCAGGTCGCCGATGTAGAGCGTGAACAGCAGCCCGGTCTCGCGGCAGGCGAGCGTCAGGGCCTCGTCGAGGCGCGAGAGCTGCGACGACGAGAACGGCGTGCGCGAGTCCTCCGAGTGCACGTCCATCGCCTCGGAGATGCGCCCCGAGGCGGTGGCGACGCGCGCCTGGCCGTAGACCGGGTCCTCGAGGACGCCGGGTCCGTCGTTGCGTCGCGTGGTCTCGCCCGGCGCGTCCTGCCGGGACGGGACGACCTCACCACGTGCCACGAGCGCCTCCTCGGGCGGTGTGCTCGGCGGCCGGGCTGGAGGGCACGGCCTCGACGGTCGGCCCGGGCACGCCCGAGCCGCGGGGGTTGCCCATCCACCACAGCGCCTCGTGGTTCCAGGTGTCCCCGGACCGGTACCGCGCACCGCGCCCTGACGGGCGGATCAGCGTCGACACGGCGATCAGGAGCAGACCCCCGGCCGGCGCCACGACGAAGAGCAGGATCGTGGTCAGCGGGCTCACGCGCAGCACCGTAGTGGATGCCGCCCACGACGTCCCGTCGTAGGAGTCACACCCCGGGTGGGCGCCGCCCCGACCAGGGCCGCGCGGTCTCGAGCTCGGCGCCCAGCGCGAGCAGCAGCGCCTCCTCGCCGCGTCGCCCGCGCAGTGCGACGCCGATCGGCAGGCCCTCCGACCAGCCCATCGGCAGCGAGATCGCGGGCTCGCCGGTGAGGTTGGCGACCGCGGTCCACGGAGTGAACGCGATCTGGCGGTCGAAGTCGTCGGCGGGGTCGCCGGTCTCGGTGAACCACCCGACGGGGCGCGGCGGGAGGGCCACGGTCGGGGTCAGCACCGCGTCGAAGGCGGCGCGCTCGGCGACCAGGGTCCGGGTCGCCACCTGCACCGTGTGCAGCGCGCCCATTGCCGCCGCCCCGCCGACCTCCCGGCCGCGGGCACGCAGGTGCCGGGTGAGCGGCTGCAGGCGCGGCTCGTCGGCGGGGTCCACGGGGTCGCCCAGCGACAGCACCGCCCACAGCGTGAGGAACGCGGCCACGACGTCGTCGGGCAGCCGGAACGCGACGGGCTCGACGTGGTGGCCGAGGTCGGCGAGCAGCGCGGCGGTCTCCTCGGCCGCGGCGCGGCAGGCGGGGTCGACCGGGACGCCGTCCAGCGGCGGGTCCACCGCCAGCCCGATCCGGCACCGCGCCAGCGGGCGGCCCAGCGCCGCGAGGTACCCGCCCGGCGGCGGGGCGGCGGGCACGAAGGGCTCCCCCGGGCCCGGCGCGGCCACCGCGTCGAGGAACGCGGCGGCGTCGGCGACCGTGCGCGCGAGCGGCCCGTGCACGGACAGACCCGCCGGGTCGCCGCCCGCGGGCCCGGCGGGCACCCGCCCGCGCGTCGTCTTGAGCCCGACGAGCCCGCACACCGACGCCGGGATGCGGATCGAGCCGCCGCCGTCGGTGCCGTGCGCGACGGGCAGGAGGCGCGCGGCCACCGCGGCGGCCGCCCCGCCCGACGACCCGCCGGCCGAGCGGGTGCGGTCCCACGGCGTCACGGCCGGCGGGGCGCCGGCCGGCTGGGTGTAGCAGGGCAGCCCGAACTCGGGCACCGCGGTCTTGCCGATGCTGATCGTCCCGGCGTCGCGCAGCAGGCCGACGACGTCGTCGTCGTGCGCGGGCACCACGCCGGCGGCCAGCACCGAGCCCCGGGCGGTCGGCACCCCGGCGGTGGCGGTGAGGTCCTTGACGGCCGTCGGCACCCCGGCGAGCGGCCCGGCGCCGTCGACCCCGGCCCGGTCCAGGGCGCGCGCCGCGGCACGGGCCCGCTCGGGGGTGAGCACGGCGAACGCGCCCAGGGCGGGGCCCAGCCGCTCGGCCCGGGCGAGCGCGGCGTCGACGACCTCGAGGGCCGTCACGTCGCCACGCCGGATCGCCGCGCCGGTCTCGAGGGCGCTCAGTTCGTGGAGATCGCTCACGGGTGCGGCACGGTGCCCCACGTGGCCGTCACGCGGCGGTCTCCCCCAGGTAGGGCAGCCACTGCGGGTCTGCGTCGACGAGGCCGGCGAGCAGGCGCCAGTGCCGCCCGCGGGGCGCGGTGGGCATGGTGCGCAGCGGCCAGCCGAGCTCGGCGAGCAGCTTGTCGGCCTTCTTGTGGTTGCACCGCGCGCAGCAGGCGACGCAGTTCTCCCACGTGTGCGTCCCCCCGCGGCTGCGGGGCACGACGTGGTCGATCGTCTCCGCGCGCCCGCCGCAGTACGCGCAGCGGAAGCGGTCGCGGTGCATCAGCGCGGCACGCGTGAGCGGCACCCGGGCGCGGTAGGGCACGCGGACGTAGGTGCGGAGCCGGATGACCGACGGGACCTCGACCGCACCGGTGGCCGAGTGCAGCACGAGCCCCGCGGTGTCGCCGTGCACCACCTCGGCCTTGCCGCACACGAGCAGCACGATCGCCCGGCGCAGCGGCAGCGCGGTGAGTGGCTCGAAGGTGGCGTTGAGGAGCAGGACCCGGCGGCGGCCCCAGGGCGGCGAGGGCGGCGGCGGGGCGACGACGGAGGGAGCGAGCGGAGGAGCGACGGAGAGCTCGGGCGGCGGGGGTACGGGGGGGTCGGCCGCGCCGTGTGGCGCGGTGGTGGGCGGGACCTCGCTGACCAGCGGAGTCACGCTGCCGGGTTGTCGTTCGTGCACACGACCACCTCCCGCCGAGTTGCGCCTAGTCGACCACACAAACCGGCCGATCGCACCTGCGTTGGTGGCGTGCACCACGGGTGGCGCACGGCGTGTCGCCGGAGCGGACGAGCCGGGACGGGCCGGTCGGGAGGCGCCGCGGCGTGCTCTACCGTCGGGCGACGTGACCGTGCCGTTGCCGACCCCGACACCGAGCAGCCCTCCGGCCACGCCCGCGCCGCCCGCCGCCGTCGCGCCCCTGCCCCCGGGGGCGCCGAGCTGCGCGGCCGACCAGGGCTCGCTCTGCGCGCGCGTCTTCGAGCTCACCCAGGCCGACTGGATCTCCCGCTCCGCCGACCAGCTCATCGCGCACGCCGTGGTCGTGCTCCTGATCGTCGTCGTCGCCGTGGTCCTGCGCTTCGCCGTGCACCGGGCCATCCACCGGCTGACCACGGGCGCGGGCGAGGGCCGCGTCCCCGCGCTGCTGCGCCCGCTGCGCGACCGGGCCGTCCGCACGCTGCGCGACGCCGCCCCGCTGATGGTCGAGCGCCGCAGCCAGCGCGCGCAGGCCATCGGCTCGGTGCTGCGCTCGTTCTCGACGATGGCGATCTACGGGATCGCGTTCGTCCTGATCCTGGGCGAGTTCGGGGTCAACCTCGCCCCGATCATCGCCTCGGCCGGCATCCTCGGCGTCGCGATCGGCTTCGGTGCGCAGAACCTCGTCCGCGACTTCCTGTCCGGCATCTTCATGATGCTCGAGGACCAGTACGGCGTCGGCGACGTCGTCGACCTCGGCGAGGCCACGGGCACCGTCGAGGCCGTCGGCCTGCGGGTCACGACGCTGCGCGACATCGCCGGGACCGTCTGGTACGTCCGCAACGGCGAGGTGCTGCGCGTCGGCAACTCCAGCCAGGGCTACTCGGTGGCCGTCGTCGACATCCCCGTCGGGCACAGCGCCGACGTCGACGAGGCGCTGGAGATCGCCGAGCGCGCCGCGATCGCCGAGTGCGCCGAGCCGAAGATCGCCAGCAAGGTGATCGCGCCGCCGGACATGCTCGGGGTGCAGTCGGTGACCGCCGAGGGCGTGCTCCTGCGCCTGACCGTCCGCACCCGCCCCGGCGAGCAGTGGGCCGTGCAGCGCGCGGTGGCCGCCGAGATCAAGTCCCAGCTCGACGCCGCCGGGGTCCCCGCGCCCTTCCCGTTCAGTGGCCGCCCCGGCGTCGCCGGCCCCGGGACGCCCGCGGTCTGACGCCCCGGCGCGGATCTGGGACCGTGGTGGGGTGAGCGCACCACAGGCCGGACCACCGGAGACGTTCTACGACGCCGTGGGCGGGCACGAGACGTTCGCCGGCATCGTGCACCGCTTCTACGAACAGGTCGCCGACGACCCGGTCCTGCGTCCCCTCTACCCCGAGGAGGACCTGGGCCCGGCCGAGCTGCGCCTGCTGATGTTCCTCGAGCAGTACTGGGGCGGCCCGCAGACCTACTCGCACCAGCGGGGGCACCCGCGGCTGCGCATGCGCCACGGCCCGTTCCCCATCGGCCCGCTCGAGCGCGACGCCTGGCTGCGCTGCATGCGCGTCGCCGTCGACGAGGCCGACCTCCCCGAGGAACGGCGCCGCCAGATGTGGGAGTACTTCGAGATGGCCGCCACCAGCATGATGAACAAGAGCTGGTAGCTGGTGTGATGGCGGGCATGGTCGACAACCCGCTCCAGAACGTCACGTTCCCCAGCAACGGGCGGACCGCCCACGGCTACCTGGCGCTGCCCGAGTCGGGCTCCGGGCCCGGTGTCGTGGTCATCCAGGAGTGGTGGGGCCTGACCAGCCACATCGCCGACGTCACGAACCGCCTCGCCGCCGAGGGCTTCGTGGCGCTCGCCCCCGACCTCTACGGCGGCGCCACCACCCACGACGGCGACGAGGCCGCGCGCCTCATGCAGGAGCTGCCCGTCGACCGGGCCGCCACCGACCTCGGCGGCGCCGTCGACTTCCTCCTCGGGCACGAGAGCGTCACCGGCGCCAAGGTCGGCGCCGTGGGCTTCTGCATGGGCGGCGGCTTCGTCCTCGTGCTCGCCGCGCAGCAGGGCGACAAGATCGGCGCCGCGGTGCCGTTCTACGGCGTGCTCGGCGAGGACTTCCCCAGCTTCGCCGGCCTCACCGCGCCGCTGCTCGGCCACTTCGGCGAGGAGGACGAGATGGCCCCGCCGGACACCGTCGAGGACCTCGCCGAGCGCATCGAGAAGGAGTCGGGCGTGCGCCCCGACTTCCGGATCTACCCGGCGGACCACGCGTTCTTCAACGACGAGAACCTGCTCGGCACCTACGACCCGGAGCAGGCCCTCAAGGCCTGGAGCGCCACGCGCGACTTCCTCCGGGCCAACCTGGGCTGACCGGGGCTCACACCAGGACGGTCAGCCGGGGCCGGCGGCGCCGGACAATGGCGGCGCCGCCGACCTCGACGCGCAGCCAGCCCTCGTCCCCGGACAGCGCCACCGTCAGCGCTGCGGCGTCCTCCGGCCACCCCATGCCCGCGACGGCGACGACGCAGCGGGCCGGCACCCGCACGCCGTCGTGCTCCCAGACGGTCTCGTCCAGCGTCGACGGGCCGGCGCGCGCGACGACGGCGTCGACCTCGGCCGCGGGGATCGCGCCGATCGTCCGCCAGGGCCCGTCGCCGGGCAGGTCGCCGCGCCAGCGGTCGTCCACCGCGGCGCCGGGGTCGACCTCGGGGGCGTCGACCACGCTCAGCGCGGCGAGCAGGTCCGACCCGGTCACCGTGACGTCGCCCGGCGTCAGCGACCCGGGCGCCGCGGCGGTCACGAGCACCTCGAACGGCGTGCCCGCCCACAGCACGACCCGGCCCCCGGCACCGCGCAGGCGGACCACGGCCGTGAGGTCGAGGCGTACGACCCGGCCGACGACGTCGGCGAGCGCCGCCCGGTCACCAGCGGCGGGGATCGCCAGGCTCACGAGGTGTAGCTCGCGAGGAACTCCCGCTCCACAGGGGTCAGACGCCGCGGTCGTTCGGTGGTCAGGTCGTAGGGCACGAGCTGCGTGCTCGCGGTGACGGCCGGGGCCTCGTCCCACCCGCCGTGGCCGTCGGGCAGCAGCAGCCGGTAGGCGACGCGGAACGACGCGGCGCGCACGTCCTGCGCGGTCATCTCGACGCGCACCCCGGCCGGGCTCCAGACGATCGGCCGCTTGTAGACGACCTCGAGGGCGGCCACGAGCAGGCCGCCCGCGAAGTCCTCCACGCCGGCCTTCGTCGCGGCGTCGAACAACATGCCCGTGCGGGCGTCCTCGAGCAGGGTGACCACGTTGGCGTGGTTGACGTGCCCGTAGGCGTCCTGGTCCGACCAGCGGACGGCGACGTCGTTGACGTAGGGGGCCACGCGGCTGTTCTCTCCCGATCCTGGAGTTCAGCGGACCATGCTGCGGAGCTGGCGTGCGGCCACGGACACCGTGGCCAGGTCGTCCCGGCTCGCCTGCGCGATCTCGGCGAGCGCCGTGCGCGCCCGCATCAGCCGCGAGGAGTTGGCCTGCTCCCAGTGCTCGATCTTCTCGCCCACCGACTCCTCGGGGCCGGTGTCGGCGAGCACGTCCAGGGTGATCGCCCGCAGCGCGGAGTACAGCTCGTCGCGCAGCGACAGCCGGGCCAGGGCGTTCCACCGGTCGGTGCGGTCGAGCCCGGCGACGGCCGTGAGCAGCGCGTCGAGCCCGAGGTGCTCGGAGAGCGCGTAGTAGAGCTCCGCGACCGCGATCACCTCGTCGTCGGTGACCTCACCGTCGTGGGTGTGGACGCCGCCCTGCTCGCGCTCGGCGATCTCGGCGACCTCGACGACGTCCAGCAGGCCGAACGCGTAGAGCCCGCCGAGAGCCCGGCGCGCCAGGTCGACCGGCGTCCCGGCGATGACGAAGTCCTGCGTGCGCCGGCCCAGGCCCGCGGCCTCGCCGCCGCGCAGCAGCTCCGGCACCCGGGGCGCGAGCTTCTCCACCCACGGCCGGAACCGCGCGATCTCGGCGCCGACGGCCAGGGGCTGCGGCCGGTGGGTGAGGAACCAGCGCGCCGCCCGGTCGAGCTGGCGGCGCGTGGCGAGCGTGACGCGGTCGGCGATGTAGGTCGGCAGCACCTGGTCGGCCGCGGCGAGGTCGTCGGCGAGCGCGTCGAGCCCGAACACCGCGGTGGCCACGTGGTAGGCGCGCACGGCGTCGCTGGGCGACGCGGCGACCTCCTGCACGAGCCGGTGGACGAACGTCAGCCCGCCCCCGTCGACCACGGCGTTGGACAGCATCGTGGTGACGATCTGCCGGCGCAGCGGGTGCGCCGCCACGGCGTCCGGGTAGCGCTCGGCGAGCACCTGCGGGAAGTACGCCGGCAGCCGCCGGGCGAAGACGTCGAGGTCGGGGAGCTCCGAGGCGGCGAGCGCGTCGGTGAGGTCGAGCTTGACGTGCGCCAGCAGGGTGCACAGCTCCGGGCTGGACAGGCCCTCGTCGTCGGCGACCCGGGCCGCGAACTGCTCCTCGTCGGGCAGCACGTCCAGCTCGCGGTCCAACCGGCCGCGGGCCTCGAGGTCGGCGACCAGGTCCCGGTGGACGTGCAGCATCCCGGTCGCGTGGGCGCGCGAGACGCCCAGCACCTCGTTCTGCGCGACGTTGTCGGCGAGCACGAGCGAGGCGACCTCGTCGGTGGTCGCGGCGATCTGCTGGTCGCGCTCGGCCGGGTCCAGCTCGCCGCGCTCGACCAGCGAGTCGAGCAGGATCTTGATGTTGACCTCGTGGTCGGAGCAGTCGACGCCGGCGCTGTTGTCGATCGCGTCGGTGTTGACCTTGCCGCCGTGGCGGGCGTACTCGATGCGCCCGCGCTGGGTCAGGCCGAGGTTGCCGCCCTCGCCGACCACCGCCACGCGCAGCTCGTCGCCGTCGACGCGCACAGCGTCGTTGCTCTTGTCCCCGACGTCGGCGTGGGTCTCGGAGGACGCCTTGACGTAGGTGCCGATGCCGCCGTTCCACAGCAGGTCCGCGGGCGCGCGCAGCACGGCGCGGACCAGCGTCGGCGGGTCGAGGGCGCCGGGCTCGATGCCCAGCACCTCGGCCGCGCGGGGCGACACCGGGATCGCCTTCATGGAGCGCGGGAAGACCCCGCCGCCCTCGCTGATGAGCGACTCGTCGTAGTCGGCCCACGACGAGCGCGGCAGCCGGAAGAGCCGTTGCCGCTCGGCGAACGACGTCGCCGGGTCGGGATCGGGGTCGAGGAAGACGTGGCGGTGGTCGAACGCCGCGACGATCTTCAGGTGCTCGGAGAGCAGCATGCCGTTGCCGAACACGTCGCCGGACATGTCGCCGACGCCGACGACCGTGATCTCGTCGGTGGCGACGTCGCGCCCCAGCTCGCGGAAGTGCCGGCGCACCGACTCCCACGCGCCGCGTGCCGTGATCGCCATGGCCTTGTGGTCGTAGCCCACAGAGCCGCCGGAGGCGAACGCGTCGCCCAGCCAGAAGCCGTAGTCGTCGGCGACGGCGTTGGCGATGTCCGAGAACGTCGCGGTGCCCTTGTCCGCGGCCACCACCAGGTAGGGATCGTCGCCGTCGTAGCGCACGATGTCCGGCGGGGTGCGGACCTCGGAGTCCGCCGCGTGCCCGGCCCGGTCGTCGACGAGGTCGAGGAGCGCGGACACGAACATGCGGTAGCAGGCCACGCCCTCCGCCCGGGCCGCCTCGCGGTCGGCCGTCGCGTCGCCCGTGGCGGCCGGCGGGCGCTTGACGACGAACCCGCCCTTGGCCCCGACCGGCACGATCACCGCGTTCTTGACCGCCTGCGCCTTGACCAGGCCGAGGATCTCGGTGCGGTAGTCCTGCAGGCGGTCCGACCACCGCAGCCCGCCGCGGGCGATGGGGCCGAACCGCAGGTGCACGCCCTCGACGCGGTTGGAGTGCACGAACGTCTCGATCGCCGGCACCGGCTCGGGGACGCCGGGCACCTGGCCCGGGTCGAGCTTGAGGGCGAGGAAGGCGCGTGGGGCGCCGTCCGCGTCGCGGCGGTAGTGGTTGGTGCGCAACGTCGCGCGCACCACCCCGAGCAGCGCGCGCAGGATGCGGTCGGCGTCGAGGTTGGTGACCTCGGCGATGGCCTCCGTGACCTGCTGGTCGAGCTCGGCCACGCGCCGCGCGCGGTCGTCGTCGGCGAGCGACGGGTCGAACCGCGCCTCGAACAGCGTCACGAGCCCCACCGCCACCTCGCGGTGCGCGCCGACGACGTCGGTGATGTAGCTCTGGCCGTAGGCGATGCCGACCTGGCGCAGGTAGCGCGAGAACGCCCGCAGCACCGCGGCCTGGCGGTACGTCAGCCCTGCGCGCAGGACCAGCGCGTTGAACCCGTCGGCACCGACCCGCCCGCTCCACACCGCGTCGAACGCGTCCGCGAACCGCTCGGTGAGGTCGGCGTCGGTGCCCGGCGGCACCGTGTCGCCCTCGCCCAGGCGCAGGCCGAAGTCGTTGATCCAGCACGTGACGCCGTCGCTGCGGGTGACCTCGTAGGGGCGCTCGTCGACCACGACGACGCCGAGGGACTGCAGCGCGGGCAGCACCGACGACAGCGTGGCGCGGCGCCCGGCGAGGTAGAGCTTGAGCCGGCGGTCGCCCGCGTCCGGGTCGTCGGGTCGGTAGAGCCGCACGGCGGTGTCGCGCTGGGTGCCCTCGGTGCTGCCCGGGGTCAGGCCGTCGAGGACCCGCAGGTCGAGCAGGCCCCGCTCCGGGCCGAAGTCCTCCTTGTAGGACTCCGCGAACGGCTCGCCGATGGTGGCGAGGACCGCGCGCTCCTCCCCCGTCGCCTGCTCGCGCAAGCGGTCCGCCCACGTGCGCGCCGCCTCCGCGAGGTCGCGGGTCAGCACCTCGAGGTCCGGCGTCACGGGCTCCTCGCGCCCGGTGTGCACCGTGACGTGCAGCAGCGCCAGCTGGTCCTCGGTGACGCGCGCGGTGTGCTCGAGGTCGGTGCCCCGCAGCTCGCGGGTGAGCACCTCCTGCATGCGCGTGCGCGTCGCGGTGGTGTACCGGTCGCGCGGCAGGTAGATCATGCAGGAGAAGTAGCGGCCGAACGGGTCGCGCCGCAGGAACAGCCGCACCCGCCGGCGCTCGGCGAGGTCGAGCACGCCGGTGGCCGTCGCCTCCAGCGAGGCCCGGTCGGTGCACAGCAGCTCGGCGCGTGGGTAGGTCTGCAGCACCTCGAGCAGCCGCTGGCCCGACCACGAGTCGGCGGGCAGGCCGGCCTCCGCCACCACCTCCTGCACCCGCCGCGACACCACGGGGATGCCGAGCACGTCGGCGTGGCGGGCGGCGACGGTGAGGATGCCGAGGAAGCGGTGCTCGCCGACGAGCCGGCCCTCCTCGTCGTGGACGCTCACGCCCACGTAGAGCGGGTGCTCGGGGCGGTGCACCGTCGAGCGCGCGCTCGCGCGGGTGAGCACCAGCAGCCGGCGGCGCGCGTCGTCCCCGCGCGTGCCGGCGGGCGTGACGCTGTCGGGGCTCGCGGTCAGGGTGCGCGCCACGAGGCTGTCGCGGCGCAGCACGCCCAGCCCGGTCGCCAGGACCCCGCGCAGCGCCGGGCCGTCGGGGGTGTCGACCACCTCCTGGCGCCGGTACCCGAGCATGATCAGGTTGCCCTGCGCGAACCAGCGCAGCAGCGCCACCGTGTCGCTGGTCTCGGCGTCACCGCCGGCGGCGGCCAGCTCGTCGGCCAGGGCGCGGGCGGTGGACACCATGCGGTCGCCGTCCTCGACGACCTCGCGCACGTCGACGAGGACGCTGGACAGCCGCGAGTGCAGGTCGGCGGCGAGGTCGCGTGCGGGGTCGGAGCCGGGCAGGTCGCCGAGCTCGATGTTCATCCACGACTCGGCGAGCGTGCCGGACGGGGGCGCCGCCGGGTCGGCGAGCGGCAGGATGTCCAGCAGCTCGCCGCGGACGTCGCGGCGCACCACGATCACCGGGTGCACCACGCGGTGCACGGTGGCCCCGGTGCGGTCGAGCTCGGCGAGCACCGAGTCGATGAGGAACGGCATGTCGTCCGTGACCACGAGCACCGAGATCCGGCCCTCCGCCCCCGGGGTGTCGAGCACGGCGGTCACCGGCTTGCCCGGCACCCGCAGCCGCGCGAGGCTCCGGTGCGCGCGCACCGTGGCCAGCGCGTCCGCGGGGTCGTCGACGAGCTCGCCGTCGGGCACCCGCGCGAAGTAGGTGACCGCCAGCTCGCCCAGCGTCGAGTCCGGCGGCTGCTGGGCGGCCGCCACGCCCCGCAGGACGCCGCGCTCGGCCGGCCAGCCCTCCGCGGTGGGCGACGCCGTGGCGTCCCGGCTCGTGGTCGTCGTCATCGATCGCCACCGTGGGTCGCGGGTCGGGGTCGGCGCACCGCGCGATCGTGCTGGCGCGACCGTGCGCTCACGCGGGCCACCCTAACGAGATCACGGGCGAGCACCACGACGCTCGGCCCGGCGGCGCCCCTCACTGGCGGGCCCGCCTGTCGTCCGCAGGCGCCGGGTCGGGGTCCGACCGGTGGTAGACGTCCATCGCGTCGGCCAGCAGGTCGGCCAGGCGCGGGCCGGGGGCGTCGGGCTCAGCGGGGGGCCGGGCCGCCGGCACCCCGGACTGCTCGCCGCGCGGAGGGCGCCGGCGAGGCGCCGAGCCGTTCGTGCCGGTCCGCGACGGACGCGGGGCGGCACGCGCGGAGGGCGGTCGCGCCGGGGTCGGCGTCGCGGTCCCGGGCCCGCCGAGCGGGACGGCGGGGTCCTGGTACTCCGCGAGCAGGTCCACCAACGTCAGGGCGAGCTCCCGCGCCAGCTCGTCGTCGGCGCCACCGGGTGCGGGGCGGTCCCGCTCGGGCTGCTCGGGTCGGCCCGAGGCCGCCGCCACGGTCGTCGTCGCGGGGTCGGACCGGCGGGGTGGTGGGCGGCGGTCGTGTCCGCGGTCGCCGTGGTCGTGACCGTCGTGGCCGTTGGCGCGGTCCTCGCCCGGCCAGCCGCCACGCTCCGCGCCGGGCTCCGGCTCGCCCGCGGGAGGCGGACCGTCGCCCCGCCGCGGCAGCAACGAGTCGGGGACCTCCCACCGCGCCCGGGCGCGGGCGGGCCGCCGGCTGCGCGCCGCCGCGGCCTCGTCGACGGAGGACGGCGTCGCACCGGCGTCGTCGTCGGGCCCGTCGGGACCAGGCGTCCCGGCGACGGGGCCTGCGGCGGTGCCGCTCCCGAGCGGGTCGGCGGGGTCGACGCCGGGCGCGTCCGCCCACCACGGGACGGACGCATCGCCCGGGGCCTCGGCGGGCGGGTCGGTCCGGGCGCCGGCCACCGCACCGCGGTCGGACGCGGGCGTCTCGTCCCCGCCGGGCGGGTCGTCCCCGTCCGCGGCGCGCGCCGCGATCGCCGCGGCGAGCAGCCCCGCGGGTTCGGAGTCCTCGCGGTAGCGCGTCCGCCGGCGTCGACCGGCCTCACGGACGGGCGCGGTCTCGGGGATCGGCTCCGGGAGGGGATCGGATTCCGGGACGTGCTCGGGCTCGACCGCGCCGGCCACCGGCTGCGACTCGCGCGCGAGCGCCTCCCCGATGCTCGCCCCCGTCGCCGCGTCGGGACCGAAGCGCTGGTCGAGCTCCTCCCACAGAGTCAGACCCGGCGACGTCCCGTTGGGCGTCGGTGCGTCCTCGGGGACGTCGACCGGCGACGCGTGGGAGGCGGCGCTGGGCGTCGTGGGCGCGACGGGTTCGGAGGCGTCGTCCTCGGCCGCCTCGTCCTGCGAGGGGCGCGCGTGCCGATCTGCGGACGACTCCGCGGGCTCGGGTGTCCCCGGCTCGCCCTCGGCTGCGGTCTCCGGTGGGTCGCCGACGAGGGAACGGCCAGTGGACACGAGCCGGTCCTCGTCCCGGGCGAGCGCCGCGGCCAGCGCGACCCGTGCCCGTGTGACGTCCTCGTGCGCCGTCAGCGTGTGCTCGTGGGCGCGCCGCAGGTGCTGCAGCAGCCCCTGCACGTCGCCGCGGGCCTCGGCGACGCCGGCGAGCACGTCGAGGGCCCCGGCGAGCTCGGCGACCTGGCCGCGCGCGGCGAGGTCCTCCGACGCCTCGCGCGCCAGCCGCTCGGCGGCGTCGAGGTCGCCGGCGGGCAGGTGGACCGCGCGGGCCAGCGCGGACCGCAGGCGGCCGAGCGCCGGCGCGGTGGTGGGGCCGGGCTCCGCGTCGAGGAGGGGCGCCCCCACCTCGCGTGCCTCGGCCGACCGCCCGAGCTCCCCGAGGACCTCCACCAGGTCGGCCACGAGCAGCGCCGCCTGCCGGCCCCCGTCGGCCGACGTCGGCACCGGGTCGACCGCCAGCAGGACCGCGGCCGCGCCCGCCACGTCGCCCGCCACTCGCCGCGCCCGCGCCCGGGAACGCTGCACCGCGACCCGGCGGACCTGGTCGGCCCCGTCCCCGCCGTCGTCCTCGACGAGATCGGCGACCTGCCGCGCCGCTGCGTCCACCCCGGCCACGTCACCCCGGCCGGCGCGGGCCGCGGTCCACGCCACGAGGGCGTCCGCCCGCACCGTGCCGGGCAGCACCCGGCCGCCGGCGAGGGGTTCGAGCAGCGCCTCCGCCGCCTCGGCGTCCCCGCAGTGCGCGGCGGCGAGCGCCACCTCGCACCGCAGCACCGCGGCGTCCCCGGAGCGGCCGGCCCGCTCCGCGTCCCGCAGGTGCGGCAGGGCCCGGACGACGACCTCCGCGGGCCGGTCGAGCTGCGCGAGTGCGAGCACCGCGGAACGCTCCGCGGCGGCCCGGACCTGGTGGTCGTCGCCGACCGCACGGGCGACGTGCTCGGCGAGCGCGACGCTCAGCTGCGGGTCCGACCACCGCAGGCCCTCGGCGACAGCGAGGATCGCGCTCGCGCTGAGGCCGTGGACGGCGGCCTGCCCTGCCCGCGCCTCCACGTCGCCGGGGCCCTCAGTCCCGGGTCAGCTTGCGGTGGGTGACGCGGTGCGGCCGCGCGGCGTCGGCGCCGAGGCGCTCGACCTTGTTCTGCTCGTAGTCGGCGAAGTTGCCCTCGAACCAGAACCACGACGCCGGGTGGTCGTCGCTGCCTTCCCACGCGAGGATGTGGGTGCACACGCGGTCGAGGAACCAGCGGTCGTGCGACACCACCACGGCGCAGCCCGGGAAGTTCTCCAGGGCGTTCTCCAGCGACGACAGCGTCTCGACGTCCAGGTCGTTCGTCGGCTCGTCGAGCAGCAGCAGGTTGCCGCCCTGCTTGAGCGTCATCGCCAGGTTGAGCCGGTTGCGCTCGCCGCCGGAGAGCACGTTCACCGGCTTCTGCTGGTCGGGGCCCTTGAAGCCGAACGCCGAGATGTAGGCCCGGGAGGGCATCTCCACGTTGCCGACCTGGATGAAGTCGAGCCCGTCGGACACGACCTTCCAGACGCTGTCGGTGCCGGAGAGGCCTTCACGGTTCTGGTCGACGTACGACAGCTTCACCGTGTCCCCGACCTTCACCGACCCCGAGTCCGGCTGCTCGAGCCCGACGATCGTCTTGAACAGCGTCGTCTTGCCGACGCCGTTCGGCCCGATCACGCCGATGATGCCGTTGGGCGGGAGCGAGAATGACAGGTCCTTGATGAGCAGGCGGTCGTCGAAGCCCTTGTCGAGGTGGCTGACCTCCACCACCACGTTGCCCAGGCGCGGGCCCGGCGGGATCTGGATCTCCTCGAAGTCGAGCTTGCGCGTCTTCTCGGCCTCGGCGGCCATCTCCTCGTAGCGGGCGAGGCGCGACTTGCTCTTGGCCTGCCGCGCCTTGGCCCCGGACCGCACCCACGCGAGCTCGTCCTTGAGCCGCTTCTGCAGCTTGGAGTCCTTGCGGCCCTGGACCGCGATCCGGTCGGCCTTCTTCTCGAGGTAGATCGAGTAATTGCCCTCGTAGCCGATCGCCCGGCCGCGGTCGAGCTCGAGGATCCAGCCCGCGACGTTGTCGAGGAAGTACCGGTCGTGGGTGACCGCGAGGACGGCGCCCTCGTACGAGGCGAGGTGGCTCTCGAGCCACTGCACGCTCTCGGCGTCGAGGTGGTTGGTGGGCTCGTCGAGCAGCAGGAGGTCGGGCTTGCTCAGCAGGAGCTTGCAGAGCGCCACACGGCGCCGCTCGCCGCCGGAGAGGTGGGTGACCGGGGAGTCGCCGGGCGGGCAGCGCAGCGCGTCCATGGCCTGCTGCAGCTGGGAGTCGAGGTCCCAGGCATCCGCGTTGTCGAGGTCCTCCTGGAGGCTCCCCATCTCCTCCATGAGCTCGTCCGAGTAGTCCGTGGCCATGAGCTCAGCGATCTCGTTGTAGCGCGCGAGCTTGGTGGCCACGTCGCCGGCGCCCTCCTGCACGTTGCCGAGGACCGTCTTCTCCTCGTTGAGCGGCGGCTCCTGCTGCAGGATGCCGACGGTCGCGCCCGGGGCGGCGAACGCCTCACCGTTGTTGGGCTGGTCGAGTCCGGCCATGATCTTGAGAACGCTCGACTTGCCCGCGCCGTTGGGGCCGACGACACCGATCTTCGCGCCGGGCAGGAAGTTCAGCGTGACGTCGTCGAGGACCACCTTGTCCCCGTGGGCCTTGCGAACCTTCTTCATGGTGTAGATGAACTCAGCCACGCCCACGATGGTAGTTGGCACGACTCGGCGCTCCCCGGCCCCGGGGCGTGTCAGGCGCTCGCGCGGGCGGGCTCGCCCCGCCGCCGCTCCCCGGCCACGATCCCCGTCACCGTCGCGCCCTCCGGGTCGTGGGTGGCGACCTCACCGTCATGGCCGACGGGGACCAGCGGGCGGGCCGCGTGCGCGAGCCCGTCGCCGGTCTCGACCGGCTCTCCCACGCCGACGGGCGACGTGGTCGCCGGGGGCGCCGCGCCGTCCACGGTGTCGGCCGTCGACGCCGCGTCGGGGTTCTCGCCCACCGACGGCCGGCGACGGGACACCTGGGCCGTGCACCGCGCCAGGTCAGGACCGATCGCGGTGGCGGCGATCTCGGTCATGTACCGCCGCACGCCCTCGACCTCGTACTCCCGCACCGACAGCCGCCCGGTGACGACCACCGGGTCGCCCTTCACGAGGCAGCGCGCGCCCTCGGCCAGGCGGCGCCAGCAGTTCACCGACGCGGTGAAACGGTCGCCGTCGACCCACGACTCCGAGGCCTTGTCCCACCGCCGCTCCGAGCTCGCGACCCGGAAGGTCGACAGGAGGTGCTCCCCGTCGCCCACTCGCCGGCAGATCACGTCTCCGGCCACGTTCCCCGTCACCGTCACGGTCGTCTCGTTCACGTCGTCCTCCGCTCGCCTGGCCGGGACGTTCCGTCCGCCCCGCTCTGCACGAGCATCGGGGGCCGGCGGCGACCGGCGGGAGGGTCGGACGACGACCTGGGGACAAGGAGGGTGGGTGTGGACAGCGCGCTGCCGTGCTGAGCCAGGCCCTGGTCCATCCGCACCAGCGCATTCGCCCCGAGAACGAGAAAAAGGGGCGGTGCTCCTGGGTGGGAGTGCCGCCCCTTTTCTGGGGAGTGAATGTATATGTGGGGGTGGTCGGGTGTTCCGGCGGTGTCCTACTCTCCCACGACCTGTCGGTCGCAGTACCATCGGCGCTGGAGGGCTTAGCTTCCGGGTTCGGGATGGGTCCGGGCGTTTCCCCTCCGCTGTGACCACCGGAACACCCCACCACCCCCACAACGAGTGTGGGGTGGGGTGTGTGGTCGCTGGGATATGCACAGTGGACGCGAGTATTTGTTACGCAGCGCTTTCGAAGGTTTGCTCGTGACCCTTGATGGGTGTGTGGGCAAGTCCTCGGCCTATTAGTACCAGTCCACTGAACGCCTTGCGGCGATTACATGTCTGGCCTATCAACCCACTGGTCTGGTGGGGGCCTTAACCCTCGAAGGGTGGGAGACCTCATCTTGGAACAGGCTTCCCGCTTAGATGCCTTCAGCGGTTATCCCTCCCGAACGTAGCCAACCAGCCGTGCCCCTGGCGGGACAACTGGCACACCAGAGGTTCGTCCGTCCCGGTCCTCTCGTACTAGGGACAGCCTTCCTCAAGTCTCCTGCGCGCGCGGCGGATAGGGACCGAACTGTCTCACGACGTTCTAAACCCAGCTCGCGTACCGCTTTAATGGGCGAACAGCCCAACCCTTGGGACCTACTCCAGCCCCAGGATGCGACGAGCCGACATCGAGGTGCCAAACCATGCCGTCGATATGGACTCTTGGGCAAGATCAGCCTGTTATCCCCGGGGTACCTTTTATCCGTTGAGCGACACCCCTTCCACCAGGAGGTGCCGGATCACTAGTCCCGACTTTCGTCCCTGCTCGACCCGTCGGTCTCACAGTCAAGCTCCCTTGTGCACTTGCACTCAACACCTGGTTGCCGACCAGGCTGAGGGAACCTTTGGGCGCCTCCGTTACCCTTTGGGAGGCAACCGCCCCAGTTAAACTACCCACCAGGCACTGTTCCTGGACCAGATCATGGCCCGAGGTTAGATGCCCAATTCGACCAGAGTGGTATTTCAACGTTGACTCCACCCGCACTGGCGTGCGGGCTTCACAGTCTCCCACCTATCCTACACAAGCCGAACCGAGCACCAATACCAAGCTGTAGTGAAGGTCCCGGGGTCTTTCCGTCCTGCCGCGCGTAACGAGCATCTTTACTCGTAGTGCAATTTCGCCGAGTCTGTGGTCGAGACAGCGGGGAAGTCGTTACGCCATTCGTGCAGGTCGGAACTTACCCGACAAGGAATTTCGCTACCTTAGGATGGTTATAGTTACCACCGCCGTTTACTGGCGCTTAAGTTCTCAGCTTCGGGCTTGCGCCCTAACCGGTCCCCTTAACGTTCCAGCACCGGGCAGGCGTCAGTCCGTATACATCGTCTTGCGACTTCGCACGGACCTGTGTTTTTAGTAAACAGTCGCTTCCCCCTGGTCTCTGCGGCCCCACCCCGCTAACCCGCTAAGGGGTTTCACGGAACAGGGCCCCCCTTCTCCCGAAGTTACGGGGGCATTTTGCCGAATTCCTTGACCACAGTTCGCTCGAACGCCTCGGTATTCTCTACCTGACCACCTGTGTTGGTTTGGGGTACGGGTCGCGTAGGAACTCGCTAGAGGCTTTTCTCGGCAGCATGGGATCACTCTGCTTCGCCGCAACCGGCTATGCGTCACGTCTCAGCCTTCATGGTGCACGGATTTGCCTGTGCACCGGCCTACACGCTTGCACCAGCACTACCACTAGCTGGCGGAGCTACCCTCCTGCGTCACCCCATCGCTTGGCTACTACCAGGCAGGTTCCCGCGCTCCCCTGTTCGGTCCCCGAAGGGACCTGCAGGTTCGGGCGGTTAGCACACCTGGATTCGCCAGGGACGCGCCTACACGAGCACGGGAATATCAACCCGTTGTCCATCGACTACGCCTGTCGGCCTCGCCTTAGGTCCCGGCTCACCCTGGGCGGAAAAACCTGGCCCAGGAACCCTTGGTCATCCGGCGGCAGAGTTTCTCACTCTGCTATCGCTACTCATGCCTGCATTCTCACTCACACGGGCTCCACGGCTGGATCACTCCGCCGCTTCACCGCCCGCATGACGCTCCCCTACCCAACACCACCACCAGCTACGCCCACTACAGGCAAGCAGTGTTCACGTGGTGTTGCCGCGGCTTCGGCGGTGCGCTTGAGCCCCGCTACATTGTCGGCGCAGGACCACTTGACCAGTGAGCTATTACGCACTCTTTCAAGGGTGGCTGCTTCTAAGCCAACCTCCTGGTTGTCTGGGCGATCCCACATCCTTTCCCACTTAGCGCACGCTTAGGGGCCTTAGCCGGCGATCTGGGCTGTTTCCCTCTCGACGACGAACCTTATCGCCCGCCGTCTCACTGCCGCGCTCAACGCTCACCGGCATTCGGAGTTTGGCTGACTTCAGTAAGCTTGTAGGCCCCCTAGGCCAACCAGTGCTCTACCTCCGGTGAGTACCACGCGACGCTGCACCTAAATGCATTTCGGGGAGAACCAGCTATCACGGAGTTTGATTGGCCTTTCACCCCTACCCACAGCTCATCCCCCAGGTTTTCAACCCTGGTGGGTTCGGGCCTCCACGCCGTCTTACCGGCGCTTCACCCTGGCCATGGGTAGATCACCCCGCTTCGGGTCTAGAGCACGCGACTACAGATCGCCCTGTTCGGACTCGCTTTCGCTACGGCTACCCCTCGACGGGTTAACCTCGCCACGTACCGCTAACTCGCAGGCTCATTCTTCAAAAGGCACGCCATCACAACCCCACCACCAAGGTGGGCATTTGCTCTGACGGCTTGTAGGCGCACGGTTTCAGGTACTGTTTCACTCCCCTCCCGGGGTACTTTTCACCTTTCCCTCACGGTACTCGTCCGCTATCGGTCATCAGGGAGTATTTAGGCTTACCGGGTGGTCCCGGCAGATTCACAGCGAATTCCACGGGCTCGCTGCTACTCGGGGACACCGCAACAGGTGAACGTGATGTTTTCGTCTACGGGGGTCTCACCCTCTACGCCGACGCGTCCCAACGCCTTCGACTAACACCACGAACACCCGCACCAGGGCGGCAGCCCTGATACACGGAACCCCACAACACCCCACCAGCAACGCCTGCCGGCTATCACACTGGCGGGGTTTAGCCTCTTCCGCTTTCGCTCGCCACTACTCACGGAATCACTGTTGTTTTCTCTTCCTGCGGGTACTGAGATGTTTCACTTCCCCGCGTTCCCTCCCACCGTCCTATACATTCAGACGGCGGTGACACCCCATGACGGGTGCCGGGTTACCCCATTCGGACACCCTCGGATCAACGCTCGGTTGACAGCTCCCCGAGGACTATCGCGGCCTCCCACGTCCTTCATCGGCTCCTGATGCCCAGGCATCCACCGTGCGCCCTTGACAACTTGACCAACACACACATCAAGAAATCACGACACAAACACGCTACAGAAACAAAAGATGCTCGCGTCCACTGTACAATTCTCAACGACCACACGAACCGCCACCCAACACCACCAACCGATGATGCAAGACGAACGATCGCCCCGAAGAACACAACAAAGCTCCCGCAAGCGGGAGCCCGGTTGTCCTCTCAGGACCCAACAGCGTGCCGCCCCGCACCCACCCGTGAACACACGGGCCGGCGCCGGGACTGTCTGGTGTTTCCACTTTTTCTCGAGCAACCCCCTCCCATCCCTCGAGCACCGCAGGCAGAACCTGCGAGCACGGGGAGGTACTGGGGCCCTCCACCCCTACAACCATGCGTGCACAGAACAGTCGCCTGTGGACACGCCAGCCGAGAAGTGTTCGGTGAAGCTCCTTAGAAAGGAGGTGATCCAGCCGCACCTTCCGGTACGGCTACCTTGTTACGACTTCGTCCCAATCGCCAGTCCCACCTTCGACCGCTCCCCCCCTTACGGGTTGGGCCACGGGCTTCGGGTGTTACCGACTTTCGTGACGTGACGGGCGGTGTGTACAAGGCCCGGGAACGTATTCACCGCAGCGTTGCTGATCTGCGATTACTAGCGACTCCGACTTCACGGGGTCGAGTTGCAGACCCCGATCCGAACTGAGACCGGCTTTACGAGATTCGCTCCACCTCACGGCTTCGCAGCCCTCTGTACCGGCCATTGTAGCATGTGTGAAGCCCTGGACATAAGGGGCATGATGACTTGACGTCATCCCCACCTTCCTCCGAGTTGACCCCGGCAGTCTCCCATGAGTCCCCGGCATAACCCGCTGGCAACATAGGACAAGGGTTGCGCTCGTTGCGGGACTTAACCCAACATCTCACGACACGAGCTGACGACAGCCATGCACCACCTGCACACCTGCCACAAGGGAACGCCCATCTCTGGACGCGTCAGGTGCATGTCAAACCCAGGTAAGGTTCTTCGCGTTGCATCGAATTAATCCACATGCTCCGCCGCTTGTGCGGGCCCCCGTCAATTCCTTTGAGTTTTAGCCTTGCGGCCGTACTCCCCAGGCGGGGCGCTTAATGCGTTAGCTGCGGCACGGAACCCGTGGAATGGACCCCACACCTAGCGCCCAACGTTTACGGCATGGACTACCAGGGTATCTAATCCTGTTCGCTACCCATGCTTTCGCTCCTCAGCGTCAGTATCGGCCCAGAGACCCGCCTTCGCCACCGGTGTTCCTCCTGATATCTGCGCATTTCACCGCTACACCAGGAATTCCAGTCTCCCCTGCCGAACTCTAGTGATGCCCGTATCGACCGCACGCCCAGAGTTGAGCCCCAGGTTTTCACGGCCGACGTGACACACCGCCTACGAGCTCTTTACGCCCAATAATTCCGGACAACGCTCGCACCCTACGTATTACCGCGGCTGCTGGCACGTAGTTGGCCGGTGCTTCTTCTCGACCTACCGTCAGCCCACCCAGAAGATGGACCTTCGTCGATCGCGAAAGAGGTTTACAACCCGAAGGCCGTCATCCCTCACGCGGCGTTGCTGCGTCAGGCTTCCGCCCATTGCGCAAGATTCCCCACTGCTGCCTCCCGTAGGAGTCTGGGCCGTGTCTCAGTCCCAGTGTGGCCGATCACCCTCTCAGGCCGGCTATCCGTCGTCGCCTTGGTAGGCCATCACCCCACCAACAAGCTGATAGACCGCGGGCCCATCCCCCACCGAAAAACTTTCCACCCACCGGCATGCACCAGAAGGTCCTATCCGGTATTAGACCCAGTTTCCCGGGCTTATCCCGAAGTGGAGGGCAGGTCACCCACGTGTTACTCACCCGTTCGCCGCTCGTGTACCCCGAAGGGCCTTACCGCTCGACTTGCATGTGTTAAGCACGCCGCCAGCGTTCGTCCTGAGCCAGGATCAAACTCTCCAACAAAAAACATCGGAACAAAAGTCCCAGCAAAAAGCACCCGACCCCACTGGCAAACAAAGCCGGGCACACTCAAAGAAACCCCACGACACCACAAGACCAAAGCCCTGCAACGCCGACGAGGACAAACACACCAAACATCGGCACACTGTTGAGTTCTCAAAGGACAACCACACCGCCGTACTGACCTACCGATGAGGGCAGACCTTCCGGAGGGCGACCTTCCTAGCCTACTGCGTCGTCCGGGCCGGGTTCAACCTCTGGCCCCTGGCGACTCGGAGAACAGTACACGGACGATGTGGAGGCCTCGCACCGGGGGGTGGGTACGCCGTCGCCGCAGCTCGTGGGCGTCGACCCGGCGTCTCCCCGTGTCCCTACCCCACCCAGTGCAGCTGGAGGAGGTCGACGCGACCGAGTCGTTCGACCACCACGTAGGTCACCAACCCCGTGCTGCCGAACGGCATCGTCCGCACGGCACCGTCGGGGTTGCGGTCCACGAGGGGGTCGCCGGACCAGGGGACGACCTCGAGGACGTCGAGCACCTCGGCGAGCGCCACCAGCGCCTCGCGCGGCAGGGCCTCGAGCTCCCCGCGCACCGAGCCGACGTCGACCTCGTACGTCACCTACAGACCGAGGCCGGCGCGCACCTCGCGCCACGAGGCTCGCGATACGCCGGGTTCCAGGGCGTCGCGTGCGTCGGAGGCCGCGTCCTGCAGCGCGCGGTAACCGTCGACGCCACCCGCTGCTGCGGTGACCCGGGCAACGCGCCGCCAGGCCTCCAGGCACCCGTGCACGACACCGAGGTCGTAGGTGTCGGCGGCACGGGCCAGGGCCGCTCGCCACTGCTGGTCGAACTCGGTCGCGCTCTCCGGGGCCAGCGCGCTCCGCACCTCGGCCGGCGACGCCTCGGCCCAGCTCCGCGCGTGGTCGCCCCCCGGGGGGACGGACGATGCTGCGGCGGTCACTCCGTCAGCCTACGACGGCCGGGCGACGCCGACGCGGCTTCCCACCGGCGTCCGCACTCCCCACCGCCGCACCACTCCCGCCACGGTCGCATCGGAGCGACGGCGGTCGGAATTGTTGGTCGAGACCTTTCGGCGCCGGACGGAGCGCGACTGACCAGGTGACCGTCGGCGCGCCGTGGCGACCGCGAAGGAGCGGGTGGCGGAGGCAGGCGCCAAGGGCGCGGCGGAGCTCGTGGGTGTGGACGTCGTCCGCGTGCTCGAGGCCGCCGTCGCCCGTGGTCGGCGCGCGCGAGGTGCGGCCTCCGAAGGTCCCAGGGTGTCCCGGGGACACCGCGCTCGTCACGCGCTGCGCCGCGTCGACGACCCTCTCGGATCGGCCGGTCCCCTGAACGGTTCTGGATCAGAGCGACCAATCACGGGGACGCGGGGGCGTGCTACCCGGCCCAACGCGTCCCCGGCTCGGGCCAGGGGAACGCGGTGGTGCCTGACCGCGCTGGTCACCTACTTCTCGTCGTCACGCTGCTGCGGATCGTCGAGGAGCGCCGCAGGCGCGGCGAGGAGGCCGCCGGCCCCACCGACGTCGAGCTCCTCGCCGGGAACCGCGGCCTGCTCCGCGAGCAGGCCGGCGGGGCGCACGCCGACCAGGAGCGCTGAGCCTGCTGGGGCCGCCGGCCTCCCGCACCGTGAGGGCCGCGTGCCCGGCGTCGCGAGCTGACGCGCGAGGTCGTCGCCGTCGCCGTGCAGTCGGGGGTCGTAGCCCCCGAGGTCGAGCACCGCGCGGAGGACTGCGACTCGAGCTACGCGACGGCGCGAGCCGCGACGCCGTGACTCCTCCGAGCCCGCGACGGGGCCGGACACAGAAAAAGGGGCGGTGCTCCTGGGTGGGAGTGCCGCCCCTTTTCTGGGGAGTGAATGTATATGTGGGGGTGGTCGGGTGTTCCGGCGGTGTCCTACTCTCCCACGACCTGTCGGTCGCAGTACCATCGGCGCTGGAGGGCTTAGCTTCCGGGTTCGGGATGGGTCCGGGCGTTTCCCCTCCGCTGTGACCACCGGAACACCCCACCACCCCCACAACGAGTGTGGGGTGGGGTGTGTGGTCGCTGGGATATGCACAGTGGACGCGAGTATTTGTTACGCAGCGCTTTCGAAGGTTTGCTCGTGACCCTTGATGGGTGTGTGGGCAAGTCCTCGGCCTATTAGTACCAGTCCACTGAACGCCTTGCGGCGATTACATGTCTGGCCTATCAACCCACTGGTCTGGTGGGGGCCTTAACCCTCGAAGGGTGGGAGACCTCATCTTGGAACAGGCTTCCCGCTTAGATGCCTTCAGCGGTTATCCCTCCCGAACGTAGCCAACCAGCCGTGCCCCTGGCGGGACAACTGGCACACCAGAGGTTCGTCCGTCCCGGTCCTCTCGTACTAGGGACAGCCTTCCTCAAGTCTCCTGCGCGCGCGGCGGATAGGGACCGAACTGTCTCACGACGTTCTAAACCCAGCTCGCGTACCGCTTTAATGGGCGAACAGCCCAACCCTTGGGACCTACTCCAGCCCCAGGATGCGACGAGCCGACATCGAGGTGCCAAACCATGCCGTCGATATGGACTCTTGGGCAAGATCAGCCTGTTATCCCCGGGGTACCTTTTATCCGTTGAGCGACACCCCTTCCACCAGGAGGTGCCGGATCACTAGTCCCGACTTTCGTCCCTGCTCGACCCGTCGGTCTCACAGTCAAGCTCCCTTGTGCACTTGCACTCAACACCTGGTTGCCGACCAGGCTGAGGGAACCTTTGGGCGCCTCCGTTACCCTTTGGGAGGCAACCGCCCCAGTTAAACTACCCACCAGGCACTGTTCCTGGACCAGATCATGGCCCGAGGTTAGATGCCCAATTCGACCAGAGTGGTATTTCAACGTTGACTCCACCCGCACTGGCGTGCGGGCTTCACAGTCTCCCACCTATCCTACACAAGCCGAACCGAGCACCAATACCAAGCTGTAGTGAAGGTCCCGGGGTCTTTCCGTCCTGCCGCGCGTAACGAGCATCTTTACTCGTAGTGCAATTTCGCCGAGTCTGTGGTCGAGACAGCGGGGAAGTCGTTACGCCATTCGTGCAGGTCGGAACTTACCCGACAAGGAATTTCGCTACCTTAGGATGGTTATAGTTACCACCGCCGTTTACTGGCGCTTAAGTTCTCAGCTTCGGGCTTGCGCCCTAACCGGTCCCCTTAACGTTCCAGCACCGGGCAGGCGTCAGTCCGTATACATCGTCTTGCGACTTCGCACGGACCTGTGTTTTTAGTAAACAGTCGCTTCCCCCTGGTCTCTGCGGCCCCACCCCGCTAACCCGCTAAGGGGTTTCACGGAACAGGGCCCCCCTTCTCCCGAAGTTACGGGGGCATTTTGCCGAATTCCTTGACCACAGTTCGCTCGAACGCCTCGGTATTCTCTACCTGACCACCTGTGTTGGTTTGGGGTACGGGTCGCGTAGGAACTCGCTAGAGGCTTTTCTCGGCAGCATGGGATCACTCTGCTTCGCCGCAACCGGCTATGCGTCACGTCTCAGCCTTCATGGTGCACGGATTTGCCTGTGCACCGGCCTACACGCTTGCACCAGCACTACCACTAGCTGGCGGAGCTACCCTCCTGCGTCACCCCATCGCTTGGCTACTACCAGGCAGGTTCCCGCGCTCCCCTGTTCGGTCCCCGAAGGGACCTGCAGGTTCGGGCGGTTAGCACACCTGGATTCGCCAGGGACGCGCCTACACGAGCACGGGAATATCAACCCGTTGTCCATCGACTACGCCTGTCGGCCTCGCCTTAGGTCCCGGCTCACCCTGGGCGGAAAAACCTGGCCCAGGAACCCTTGGTCATCCGGCGGCAGAGTTTCTCACTCTGCTATCGCTACTCATGCCTGCATTCTCACTCACACGGGCTCCACGGCTGGATCACTCCGCCGCTTCACCGCCCGCATGACGCTCCCCTACCCAACACCACCACCAGCTACGCCCACTACAGGCAAGCAGTGTTCACGTGGTGTTGCCGCGGCTTCGGCGGTGCGCTTGAGCCCCGCTACATTGTCGGCGCAGGACCACTTGACCAGTGAGCTATTACGCACTCTTTCAAGGGTGGCTGCTTCTAAGCCAACCTCCTGGTTGTCTGGGCGATCCCACATCCTTTCCCACTTAGCGCACGCTTAGGGGCCTTAGCCGGCGATCTGGGCTGTTTCCCTCTCGACGACGAACCTTATCGCCCGCCGTCTCACTGCCGCGCTCAACGCTCACCGGCATTCGGAGTTTGGCTGACTTCAGTAAGCTTGTAGGCCCCCTAGGCCAACCAGTGCTCTACCTCCGGTGAGTACCACGCGACGCTGCACCTAAATGCATTTCGGGGAGAACCAGCTATCACGGAGTTTGATTGGCCTTTCACCCCTACCCACAGCTCATCCCCCAGGTTTTCAACCCTGGTGGGTTCGGGCCTCCACGCCGTCTTACCGGCGCTTCACCCTGGCCATGGGTAGATCACCCCGCTTCGGGTCTAGAGCACGCGACTACAGATCGCCCTGTTCGGACTCGCTTTCGCTACGGCTACCCCTCGACGGGTTAACCTCGCCACGTACCGCTAACTCGCAGGCTCATTCTTCAAAAGGCACGCCATCACAACCCCACCACCAAGGTGGGCATTTGCTCTGACGGCTTGTAGGCGCACGGTTTCAGGTACTGTTTCACTCCCCTCCCGGGGTACTTTTCACCTTTCCCTCACGGTACTCGTCCGCTATCGGTCATCAGGGAGTATTTAGGCTTACCGGGTGGTCCCGGCAGATTCACAGCGAATTCCACGGGCTCGCTGCTACTCGGGGACACCGCAACAGATGAACGTGATGTTTTCGTCTACGGGGGTCTCACCCTCTACGCCGACGCGTCCCAACGCCTTCGACTAACACCACGAACACCCGCACCAGGGCGGCAGCCCTGATACACGGAACCCCACAACACCCCACCAGCAACGCCTGCCGGCTATCACACTGGCGGGGTTTAGCCTCTTCCGCTTTCGCTCGCCACTACTCACGGAATCACTGTTGTTTTCTCTTCCTGCGGGTACTGAGATGTTTCACTTCCCCGCGTTCCCTCCCACCGTCCTATACATTCAGACGGCGGTGACACCCCATGACGGGTGCCGGGTTACCCCATTCGGACACCCTCGGATCAACGCTCGGTTGACAGCTCCCCGAGGACTATCGCGGCCTCCCACGTCCTTCATCGGCTCCTGATGCCCAGGCATCCACCGTGCGCCCTTGACAACTTGACCAACACACACATCAAGAAATCACGACACAAACACGCTACAGAAACAAAAGATGCTCGCGTCCACTGTACAATTCTCAACGACCACACGAACCGCCACCCAACACCACCAACCGATGATGCAAGACGAACGATCGCCCCGAAGAACACAACAAAGCTCCCGCAAGCGGGAGCCCGGTTGTCCTCTCAGGACCCAACAGCGTGCCGCCCCGCACCCACCCGTGAACACACGGGCCGGCGCCGGGACTGTCTGGTGTTTCCACTTTTTCTCGAGCAACCCCCTCCCATCCCTCGAGCACCGCAGGCAGAACCTGCGAGCACGGGGAGGTACTGGGGCCCTCCACCCCTACAACCATGCGTGCACAGAACAGTCGCCTGTGGACACGCCAGCCGAGAAGTGTTCGGTGAAGCTCCTTAGAAAGGAGGTGATCCAGCCGCACCTTCCGGTACGGCTACCTTGTTACGACTTCGTCCCAATCGCCAGTCCCACCTTCGACCGCTCCCCCCCTTACGGGTTGGGCCACGGGCTTCGGGTGTTACCGACTTTCGTGACGTGACGGGCGGTGTGTACAAGGCCCGGGAACGTATTCACCGCAGCGTTGCTGATCTGCGATTACTAGCGACTCCGACTTCACGGGGTCGAGTTGCAGACCCCGATCCGAACTGAGACCGGCTTTACGAGATTCGCTCCACCTCACGGCTTCGCAGCCCTCTGTACCGGCCATTGTAGCATGTGTGAAGCCCTGGACATAAGGGGCATGATGACTTGACGTCATCCCCACCTTCCTCCGAGTTGACCCCGGCAGTCTCCCATGAGTCCCCGGCATAACCCGCTGGCAACATAGGACAAGGGTTGCGCTCGTTGCGGGACTTAACCCAACATCTCACGACACGAGCTGACGACAGCCATGCACCACCTGCACACCTGCCACAAGGGAACGCCCATCTCTGGACGCGTCAGGTGCATGTCAAACCCAGGTAAGGTTCTTCGCGTTGCATCGAATTAATCCACATGCTCCGCCGCTTGTGCGGGCCCCCGTCAATTCCTTTGAGTTTTAGCCTTGCGGCCGTACTCCCCAGGCGGGGCGCTTAATGCGTTAGCTGCGGCACGGAACCCGTGGAATGGACCCCACACCTAGCGCCCAACGTTTACGGCATGGACTACCAGGGTATCTAATCCTGTTCGCTACCCATGCTTTCGCTCCTCAGCGTCAGTATCGGCCCAGAGACCCGCCTTCGCCACCGGTGTTCCTCCTGATATCTGCGCATTTCACCGCTACACCAGGAATTCCAGTCTCCCCTGCCGAACTCTAGTGATGCCCGTATCGACCGCACGCCCAGAGTTGAGCCCCAGGTTTTCACGGCCGACGTGACACACCGCCTACGAGCTCTTTACGCCCAATAATTCCGGACAACGCTCGCACCCTACGTATTACCGCGGCTGCTGGCACGTAGTTGGCCGGTGCTTCTTCTCGACCTACCGTCAGCCCACCCAGAAGATGGACCTTCGTCGATCGCGAAAGAGGTTTACAACCCGAAGGCCGTCATCCCTCACGCGGCGTTGCTGCGTCAGGCTTCCGCCCATTGCGCAAGATTCCCCACTGCTGCCTCCCGTAGGAGTCTGGGCCGTGTCTCAGTCCCAGTGTGGCCGATCACCCTCTCAGGCCGGCTATCCGTCGTCGCCTTGGTAGGCCATCACCCCACCAACAAGCTGATAGACCGCGGGCCCATCCCCCACCGAAAAAACTTTCCACCCACCGGCATGCACCAGAAGGTCCTATCCGGTATTAGACCCAGTTTCCCGGGCTTATCCCGAAGTGGAGGGCAGGTCACCCACGTGTTACTCACCCGTTCGCCGCTCGTGTACCCCGAAGGGCCTTACCGCTCGACTTGCATGTGTTAAGCACGCCGCCAGCGTTCGTCCTGAGCCAGGATCAAACTCTCCAACAAAAAACATCGGAACAAAAGTCCCAGCAAAAAGCACCCGACCCCACTGGCAAACAAAGCCGGGCACACTCAAAGAAACCCCACGACACCACAAGACCAAAGCCCTGCAACGCCGACGAGGACAAACACACCAAACATCGGCACACTGTTGAGTTCTCAAAGGACAACCACACACGACTCTGCCAGACCCATTGGGCCGGGTTCCTCGCGGTGATTCCCACTGTACCCGACCCGATTCGGTGGTCCGTGGCGGGGGGTCCCCGTCGGTCCGTCCCGTTCTCGGTCGGGATCGGTCGTCGTCGGGGCCCTGAGGCCCCGCGCTGACCGGTGTCTTCAACTGTACCCGGAGATCGAGTCCCCGGTCGGCTCCCGGCCGGCCGCTGATCGCGTCCGTTCCCCGGGTGCGACGACCACTGTACGCCCCACTCCGGAGGGCCGTGGCCACCCGGGGTCAGGTCCGGCGTTCCTGCAGGTCGTCCGCGGCGCGCGGGGCGTCCGCCTCGTCGCCTTCCGACGCGGGTCGCTCCGTGGCCGCGGCCGGCCGTCCCGTCGTCGCCAGCGAGTGCAGCATCGCGTTGTAGGCGACGAGGTCGCGGTCGCCGTCGCGGTCGGCCCGGCGGTCGTCGCGCCGGGCGCTGCGCTCGTCGGCGCGCGACCACTGCACGAGCAGGGCGATCAGCACGATCAGCATCGGCACCTCGCCGGTGGCCCACGCGAGCCCGCCGCCGGTGGTCTGGTCGGCGAGGCGGTCGACCCAGGGCAGCTCGAGCTGCTGGTAGAAGCCCGACCCGATGACCTCGTCGGAGCTCATGACCGCGATGCCGAAGAAGGCGTGCAGCGGGATCGCGACGAAGAGCAGGCCCAGCCGCCCGATCGGTGGCAGCGGCCGCGGGCTCGGGTCGATGCCGACGATGGGCCAGAAGAAGATCGCGCCGACGAGCAGGAAGTGCGCGTTCATCGCGAGGTGCGCCCAGTGCTGCTCGAGCGCCACGTCGAACAGCCCCGAGAAGTACAGGACGTAGAAGCTGCCGACGAAGAGCGCGAGCGCGACGAGCGGCTGGGTCAGCACCCGGGCGATCGGCGAGTGCACCGCGGCGAGCACCCACTCCCGTGGCCCCGGCGGCGCCCCCGCCCCGGCCGGCGGGAGGGCGCGCAGCAGCAGCGTCACCGGGCCGCCGAGCACCAGGAGGATCGGCACCAGCATGTTGAGGACCATGTGCTGGCCCATGTGGACGCTGAACATCACCGGGGCGTAGCGCCCGATGCCCGAGGACGTCGCGACCAGCAGCGCCAGGCAGCCCGCGAGCCAGGACAGGGTGCGCCCGACGGGCCAGGCGTCGCCGCGGTCGCGCAGACGCCGGACCCCCGCGACGTAGAGCCCCGCGAGGACGAGCGCGAGCGTGCCGAAGGCGAGGTCGAAGCGGGACTGCGTGATCAGCCCCGTGAGCGTCAGCGGCTGGTCGACGGCGTAGCCGACGAGCGCCTCGAGGCGGGTCGGGACCGGCTCGGGGACCGCGGGCGGGGGTGTGCGGCCGAGCGCCACCGCCACGCCCACGGTCGCCGCCATGAGCAGCACCTCGAGCCCGGCGAACCGGACGAGCGCGCCGGGGCGGCCCTCCTGGACCGCGGGGATGCCCCGCTGCCGGTGCCACACGCCGAAGGCGCCGAGCGCGACGAGGGCGACGGCCTTGACGAGGACGAGGACGCCGTAGGTGCTCGTCACGAGGTCGCCGGGCGAGATCCGCACGAAGGCGTTGACCACGCCGGAGATCGCGAGCACGACCCAGCAGACGAGGGCGACCGCCGAGAACCGGCGCACGGCGACGCCGGGGTGGCGGCCGCCGGCCACGAGGTGCGTCACGACGGCGACGAGGCCACCGATCCACACGGCCGCGGCGATGACGTGCGCGAGGAGGCTGTTGGTGGCGACGTCGTGGTCGCTGCCACCCGCCGAGTGCCCGGTGAGGGCCAGCGGGAGCAGACCGGCGAGCGCGACGACGAGCCCGAGGACGGCGGCGCCCCAGCCCAGGACGACGCGGGTCACGGCGAGGGCGGCGAGCGCGAGGAGCGCCGTGAGGGTCCAGGACCCGGTGGCCTCGATGCCCGGGATCGCCGCGGCGAGCACCCGGACGTCGAGCATCTGCGACACGGGCCGGCCGTAGGCGTCGGCAGCGCTGAGCGGGATCATCAGCAGCGACGCGGCCGACCACGTCGCCGCTCCCCACGACGCGACGCGGACCGCGCGGTAGCCGTCCGCCGACAACCACCCCGACGTGGCGGGCGGGGTGAAGAAGCCCGCGAGCAGCAGGAACCCGATGGTCACGGCCGCGGCGGTCTGGCTTACCGCGCGCACCACGGGCAGCGCGTAGACGGTCAAGGGGCCGGGGTCGGGGAGCCCGAGCCGCGCGAAGGTCGCGGCACCCGAGAGCGTGCTCAACGCCAGCGCGACCACGGCCGCGACGGCCAGCAGCGGACCGACCTGGGACAGGAACAGGGCGCCGGGCGTGGCGGGACGCGACGTCGTCGCGGCGTCGGTCGCCGGCGCGTCGGGGGGCGGAGTCGTCGTGGCCACGTCCCCAGGGTAGGTCGACGGGCCGGGACGCACCCGCGGTCCGGTTACGCTGCTCCGCGCGAGCCCCCGTAGCTCAGCGGATAGAGCATGGGCCTTCTAATCCCGTGGTCGCAGGTTCGAGTCCTGCCGGGGGCACTCCCACCCTTCACCGGTATCGACTGATATAAGTCGGCGCTGCTACCTTCGCCTCGTGCACGCCATGGACGTGCTCGGCGACCCCGTCCGCCGGCGGATCCTCGAGCTCCTCGCCGACGGCGAACTCAGCTCGGGCGCGGTCGTCGAGCACATCCGCGACGAGTTCGGCATCTCGCAGCCCGGGGTGTCGCAGCACCTGCGCGTGCTGCGGGAGAACGGGCTGGCCACGGTGCGCGCCGAGGGCACGCGGCGGCTCTACGCCGTCGACGCCGAAGGCCTGCGCGAGGTGGACGTGTGGGTGGGGCGCTTCCGGCGGTTCTGGGAGCAGCGCCTCGACGCCCTCGGCACCGAGATCGCCCGCGGCAGGCGCGCACGACGGATCACCCCACCGGACCCCGAGGACGACTGATGGACCTCTTCTCCGAGCTCGACGCCATCCACCGCGAGGTCGCCCTCGACGAGGTCGAGGGCGACACCGTCCGGGTGCTCCTGCGGCGCCGCTACCCGACCGCGCCCGAGGACGTGTGGAGCGCGCTGACCGAGCCCGAGCGGGTCGTGCGGTGGTTCCTGCCGCTGCACGGCGACCTCCGCGAGGGCGGCGCCTTCCAGCTCGAGGGCAACGCCGGCGGCGACATCCTGACCTGCACGCCCCCGCGCCTGCTGCGGGTGACGTTCGGCCACGAGACCAGCGTCGTCGAGCTGCGCCTGGCCGCCGACGGCGAGGACACGGTGCTCGAGCTCGAGCACACGGTGCCCCTGGCGATGGCCGGGAGCGCGGCCGGCGCGCTGTTCGTCGGCCCCGGCTGGGACGGGGCGTTCATGGGCCTGGGCCTGTTCGTGCGGGGCGAGGCCGTCGGCGACCCGGTGGCCGCGGCGAACTCGCCCGAGGTGATCGAGTTCAACCGCCACTCGATCGACCGCTGGGTGGCCGCGGCCGAGGCGAGCGGCGCCGCGACGGCCGAGGAGATCGAGGGCGGCAAGCAGGCCGCGCTGGCCCAGTTCGTGCCGGAGCCGGAGGCCTGAGCCCGACACCCGAGCCAGGCCGCTCCCGCGACACCGACCGACGAGTAGGCCACACTGGCGCCGGACAGGCTCGCCCGGTCGGACGAGGGCGAGCGACCGGAGGTCGGGGAGGGTTGTCGATGGCGACGATGTCGTTCCGGGACGCGATGTTCCTGCTGGCGGAGTCGCGGGAGCGGCCCACCCACGTCGGCTCGCTGATGCTGTTCGACCGGCCGGAGGGCGCCGGTCCGGACTTCCTCGCGGACCTGCACCGGTCGCTCGTGACCGGTGACGTCGACATCGCGCCGCTGTTCCGCCGCCGGGCGACGCGGGGCCTCTCGACGCTCGGCCAGTGGGCGTGGGCGACCGACGACGACGTCGACATCGAGTACCACGTCCGGCTCTCCGCGCTGCCGCGTCCGGGGCGCATCCGCGAGCTGCTCGAGCTGGTCTCCCGCCTGCACGGCAGCCTGCTCGACCGGCACCGGCCGCTGTGGGAGTTCCACCTCGTCGAGGGCGTGGAGGGTGACCGCTTCGCGGTCTACAGCAAGATCCACCACGCGATGATGGACGGGGTGCGCGCGATAAAGCACCTCGAGAAGGCGCTGAGCACCGACCCCGAGAAGCGCGACATGCCCCCGTTCTGGGCGGTCGACCCGCGGCCGGGCCGCAGCAGCCGCCCGGTGGGCGAGCCGGCGCCCGCCCCGGCGGGCGTGATCGGGACGGCGCGCGAGTACGTCGGGGGCGCCCTGCGCACGGCGGGCACCCTGGCCGAGTCGGTCGGGCAGTCGCTCAACATCGGTCCGGCGCTCGTGGGCTCGGCGTACCGCGGCCTCGTCGACCACGACCTGGCGCTGCCGTTCGAGGCCCCGCCGACCATGCTCAACGTCCCGATCACGGGAGCACGGCGGTTCGCCGCCCAGTCGTGGCCGCTCAAGCGCATCCAGCGGGTCCGCGAGCGCACCGGCACGACCGTCAACGACGTCATGCTGGCGATGAGCTCGGGCGCCCTGCGCCACTACCTCGAGGCGCACGGGGGCCTGCCCGACCGGCCGCTCGTGGCCGCCCTGCCCGTCGCCCTCGAGGACTCCGGGTCCGGCAACGCCCTCGGCGCGATCCTGGTCAACCTGGCGACGAACGAGCCCGACCCCGCCGAGCGGCTGCGCAAGATCCGGCACTCCGGCCTGGCCGCCAAGGAGAACCTCCAGGGCCGCGACCCGCTGACGATCGCCGCGCTGTCGGCCGTGGTCGCCGCCCCCATCGGCCTGGGGCTCGTCCCGGGGTCGTCGGCGGTGAACCAGGGCTTCAACCTGATCATCTCCAACGTGCCCGGCCCGAAGGACCCGCTGTACTGGGAGGGCGCGAAGCTCGACGGCATCTACCCGATCTCGGTGCCGCTGGACGGGCAGGCCCTCAACGTCACGGTCATGTCGTACGCCGACTCCATGGAGATCGGCATCACCGGCGACCGCCGGGCCGTGCCGCACCTGCAGCACCTGCTGGGCTACCTCGAGGACGCGCTGGTCGAGCTCGAGGCCGTCGCCGACGCGGCCGACCGCGACTAGCGCTCCAGGGCGGCGGTGACGTCGCCGAGCACGTCGTGCACCTGCTCGAACAGCGGCAGGCGCGCGGCGTACACGGCGGCGTCCGGGCCCGGGTGCAGCGTCTCCCCCATCGGGATGCGCTCGGCCGCGTCGACGAGGCCGTCCGGGCCGGGCGGCAGCAGCCCCACGCCCTGCATCCCGAGCAGGGCGGCGCCGAACGCGGAGCCCTGGTCGACGGTCGGGAAGCCGACGGGCAGGCCGAGGGCGTCGGTGAGCAGGCGCCGCCACAGCGGGCTGCGCGCGAAGCCCCCGGTGGCGCGGACCTCGTGCACCTCCAGTCCGGCCTCGCGCATCGAGTCGAGCACCAGGCGCAGCTGCAGGCACACGCCCTCGAGCAGGGCCCGCGTGACGTGGCCCGCGCCGTGGCGGCGGTGCAGGCCGACGAGGGCCCCGGCCCCGCCGATGTCCCAGTGCGGCGCGCGCTCGGCGAGCAGGTGGGGCAGGGCGAGCAGCCCGTCGGCGCCCGCGGGCACGGCGCCGGCCAGCTCGAGCAGGTCGTCGACGTCGCGGTGCAGGGTCTCGCGTGCCCAGTCGAGGACGAGCCCGCCGTTGGTGATGGCCCCGCCCACGACCCAGCGCTCGTCGGCGAGGCCGTAGCAGAACACGCGGCCGCGGGGGTCGACGGCAGGCCGTTCGACGGTGACGCGCAGGGCCCCGCTGGTGCCGATCGAGCACGCGGCGACCCCGGGGCGGACGGCGCCGACCCCGAGGTTGGCCAGCGGACCGTCCCCGCCCCCGGCGACCACGGACACGCCGGCGGGCAGGCCCCAGTCGCGCACGCGCAGCCGGCCGATCACCGCGGTGGACGCCACGGGCTCGCCGAGGGCGTCGGCGGTGATGCCGGCGAGGTCGAGGGCCTCGGGGTCCCAGGTGCCGAGGGCGACGTCGAGCAGGCCGGTGCCGGAGTTCAGGGAGGTGTCGGCGACGCGGGCGCCGGTGGCCCGGGCCAGCACGAACTCCTTGACCCCGCCCCAGGTGTGCGCCGCGGCGTGCAGGCTCGGGCGTTCCCGGCGCAGCCAGGCGAGCTTGACCATCGGGCTCATGGGGTGGACGGGGGTGCCGGTGCGCCGGTGCAGGGCCAGCGCCCCGGGGCGGGTCCGCAGCTCGCGCGCGACGCCGGACGCCCGGGTGTCGGCCCAGGTGATCAGGGGGCCGATCGGGTCGCCGCCGGCGTCGAGGGCGAGCAGCCCGTGCATCGCCGAGCTGAACGCGACGGCGGCCACGCGTGCCGGGTCGAGGTCGGCGACGGCGTCGCGCACGGCGTCACCGACCGCCTCCCAGAGCGCCTCGGGGTCCTGGACGGCGGCGCCGGGCTCGGGCTCGTCGAGGCGGTGGGCGGCCTCGCCGTGGCCGTGGTCGGCGCCGTCGGTGCCGAAGGCGACGGCCTTGGTGGCGGTGGTGCCGATGTCGACGCCGAGGACGAGGTCCGGGGTCGGCGGCATCAGACGACGAGGCTCGCCAGCAGCACGACGACCAGGCCGACCACGGACACGATCGTCTCCATCACCGACCAGGTCCGGAACGTGTCGCGCACCGACATGCCGAAGTACTCGCGCACGAGCCAGAACCCGGCGTCGTTGACGTGCGAGAAGAACACCGAGCCCGCGCCGATGGCGAGGACGGCCAGGGCGGGGTCGACGCCGGGGTCGACGGCGAGGATCGGCGCGACGATGCCCGCCGCGGTCACGGTGGCGACGGTCGCCGAGCCCGTGGCCAGGCGGATCACGACGGCGACGAACCAGGCGAGCAGGAGCACCGGGATGCCGAGACCGCCGGCGGCCTTGGCCAGCGAGTCGCCGATGCCGGAGTCGATGAGCACCTGCTTGAAGCCGCCGCCGGCGCCGATGATCAGGAGGATCGAGGCGGCGGGGACGAGGCCGGCCGCGGCGAGCGACGAGACCTGGGAGCCCGAGAGGCCCCGCCGGAACCCGAACGTCCACAGCGCCAGGAGCAGCGCGAGCAGCAGGGCGACGATCGGCTCGCCGACGAACTCGGCGACGTCCTTGGCCGTCCCGTCGGGCAGCACCACGTCGGCGACCGTGCGCAGGAGCATCAGGGCGACGGGCAGCAGGATCGTCACGAGGGTGGCGGTGAGGCCGGGGGTGGCGCCGGATTCGAGCGAAGGGGCCCTTCGCTCAGTAGATCGGGCCGTGGGCGCCCCTCGCCCGGACGGTGCGCCGGACGTCGGTTCCGGCGAGGGTCCCGGCGACGGGTCCCCGTCGCCGACTCTTTCGACCGAAGGGCCCGTTCGCTCGGAACCGGCGCCCACGAGCCCCGGCGGCGGCGAGGCGGTGGCCCAGCGCGAGGCGTAGTGCCCGAACAGCGGGCCCGCGACGGCGACGGTGGGGATCGCGAGGACGAGCCCGATGAGCAGGGTGCGCCCGAGGTCCGCGCCGAGCGCGTCGACGGCGACGAGCGGGCCGGGGTGGGGCGGGACGAAGGCGTGCAGCACCGAGAGCCCGGCGAGCGCGGGGATGCCGACGCGCAGGATCGCCGAGCGGCCGAACTCGTCGCGCCCGTCCTCGGAGCCGGCGGGCAGCATCCGCACGGCGACGACGAAGACGACCGGGAGCACGAGCACGACGCCGATCTCGAAGAACAGCGGGATGCCGAGCACCATCGCCAGGCCGGCCACCGCCCACGGCAGCGCGCGGTACCCCGCGCGGCGCAGGATCGTCTCGGCCAGCAGGTCCGCGCCGCCGGAGTCGGCGAGCAGCTTGCCCAGCATCGTGCCGAGACCGAGGACGATGCCGACGTCGCCGAGCGTGCCGCCGACCCCGTCGGTGAACGACTCGACGGTGCCGGTCGGCCCCAGGCCCGCGGCGAGGCCGAGGACGAGCGCTCCGACCATCAGCGCGGGGAAGGCGTGCAGGCGCAGGCGGGAGGTGATCAGGACGATCACCAGCACGACGACCGCGGCCGCCGTCACCACCAGACGCGTGTCGATCGCGGTCCACACGACGGGCTCCCTGGTCTGCGCGTGTCCGGCGTGCCCCGATCTGCGCCGTCGCGGGGCCCCGCCTACTCTTCGCGGCGGAGGCGTCAGGGTGCCTGGTGGCCCCCGCGGTCTTCAACACCGTAGTGGCCGAGCATCTCGGCCAGGCGGGTTCGATTCCCGTCCGCCTCCGCCAACCGCACAGCTCTCCGACGTCGCAGACCCGCTCCTCAACACCACGGGGGAACCGTCACGTGGGTGCTCGCACCTGGCTCGGCGCCTGGCCGGTGTTCCGGCAGGCCACCGGTCCCGACCCGCTCGCGCGCGGCGCGGCCGTGCAGTCGCCGCGGACGAAGGCGCTCGGCCCGCGCACCGACGCCGCCGACGAGGTGGTCAAGTCGGTCTGCCCGTACTGCGCTGTCGGCTGCGGGCAGGACATCTACGTCCGCGACGGCCGCGTCACCCAGATCGAGGGCGACCCCGACTCGCCGATCTCCCGCGGGCGGCTGTGCCCCAAGGGCTCGGCGTCGACGTCGCTGGTCACCTCGCCCTCGCGCGTGACGACGGTGCGCTACCGGCGCCCGTACGGCACCGAGTGGGAGGACCTCGACCTCGACACGGCGGTCGACATGATCGCCGACCGCGTGATCGACGCCCGCCGCAGGGGCTGGCAGGACACCGACGACGAGGGCCGCGTCCTGCGGCGCACCCTGGGCTTCTCGAGCCTGGGCGGCGCGACGCTGGACAACGAGGAGAACTACCTCATCAAGAAGCTGTTCATGGCGCTCGGCGCGATCCAGGTGGAGAACCAGGCGCGCATTTGACACTCCGCCACCGTCCCCGGTCTGGGGACCAGCTTCGGTCGTGGCGGGGCCTCGAACTTCCAGCAGGACCTGCAGCACTCGGACTGCATCGTCATCGAGGGCTCGAACATGGCGGAGGCCCACCCCGTGGGCTTCCAGTGGGTGATGGAGGCGAAGAAGCGCGGCGCCAAGATCATCCACGTGGACCCGCGGTTCACGCGGACGAGCGCGGTCGCCGATCTGCACGTGCCGTTCCGGGCGGGCGCGGACATCGCGTTCCTCGGCGGACTGATCAACTACGTGCTGAGCGAGGGCAAGGACTTCCGCGAGTACGTCACGACGTTCACGAACGCCGCCGACATCGTCGGTGAGGACTTCGTCGACACCGAGGACATGGCCGGGCTGTTCTCGGGCTTCAACGCCGAGACCGGTCGCTACGACCCGATCAGCTGGCAGCTCGAGGGCGTCGAGTACGAGGCCCCGGCCGCGGGGATGCGCGACCACTGGGAGTCCGACCTGCGCACCGACGGCGGCGGCCAGACCGAGCAGGGCGAGCTCCGCGAGCACCACGCCGCGATGGCATCGGACCTCGGCGGCGGGGCCGGCGACGCCGCCAACGCGACCAGCGCCCCGGTGCGCGACGAGACCCTGCAGGACCCGCGCTGCGTCTACCAGGTGCTCAAGCGGCACTACGCCCGCTACACCCCCGAGGCCGTCTCGCAGGTGTGCGGGATGAGTGCCGCGGAGTTCCTGCGGGTCGCCGAGGCGATCACCGAGAACTCCGGCCGCGAGCGCACCACGGCGTGGGTCTACTCGGTGGGCTGGACGCACCACAGCGTCGGCGCGCAGTACATCCGCGGCGCCGCGATCCTGCAGACGCTGCTGGGCAACATGGGGCGTCCCGGCGGCGGCATCCTCGCGCTGCGCGGGCACGCCAGCATCCAGGGCTCGACGGACATCCCGACGCTCTACGACATCCTGCCCGGCTACATCCCGATGCCCAACGCGCACCTGCACGACGACCTGCGGTCGTTCCTCGACGCGGACGCGGCCAAGACGGGCTTCTGGGGCAACATGGACGCCTACCTGGTGAGCCTGCTCAAGGCCTGGTGGGGCGACGCGGCGACCCCCGAGAACGACTTCGCGTTCTCGTACCTCCCGCGCCTCACCGGCGACCACGGCACATATGGGATCGTGCGCGACCAGATCGACAAGTTGACCTACGGGTACTTCGTCGTCGGCGAGAACCCGGCCATCGGGCACGCCAACGGCAAGATGCAGCGGCTCGGCCTGGCCAACCTCGACTGGCTCGTGGTCCGCGACATGCAGATGATCGAGACGGCCACGTTCTGGAAGGACGGGCCCGAGATCGAGACCGAGGAGATGCGGACCGAGGACATCGGTACCGAGGTCTTCTTCCTGCCCTGCGCGAACCACACCGAGAAGGCGGGCACCTTCACCAACACCCAGCGGCTGCTGCAGTGGCGGCGCGAGGCCGTGCACCCGCCGGGCGACGCGCGCAGCGAGCTGCACTTCTACTTCCACCTGGGCAGGAAGATCCGGGAGAAGCTGGCGGCGTCGACGGACGAGCGCGACCGCCCGCTGCTCGACCTGACCTGGGACTACCCGACGTCCGGCGTCCACGACGAGCCGGACCCGGAGTCGGTGCTCGCCGAGATCAACGGCTACGACGCCGACGGGCAGCACCTGTCGAGCTACACGCAGCTCAAGGCCGACGGGTCGACCACCGCCGGGTGCTGGATCTACACCGGCGTGTACGCCGACGGCGTCAACCAGGCCGACCGGCGCAAGCCCGGGTCCGAGCAGGACTGGGTGGCCGCCGAGTGGGGCTGGGCGTGGCCGATGAACCGGCGCACGCTGTACAACCGCGCCTCCGCCGACGCCGAGGGCAAGCCGTGGAGCGAGCGCAAGGCCTACGTCTGGTGGGACGCCGAGCAGGGGAAGTGGACCGGGCACGACATCCCGGACTTCGAGGTGACGAAGCCGCCGTCGTTCGTCCCCGAGGAGGGGGCGACGCGGCAGGACGCCCTGTCCGGCACCGACGCGTTCATCATGCAGGCCGACGGCAAGGCGTGGCTCTACGCGCCCGCGGGGCTGGCCGACGGGCCGATGCCCACGCACTACGAGCCGGTCGAGTCCCCGGTGGCCAACCTGCTGCACGGCCAGCAGGACAACCCCGCGCTCGAGCGGATCGACCGGGCCTGGAACCGGATCAACCCGTCGCAGAGCGAGGTCTATCCCTACGTCTTCCTCACCTACCGGCTCACCGAGCACCACACCGCGGGCGGGATGAGCCGGTTCCTGCCCTACCTCGCCGAGCTCCAGCCGGAGTTCTTCTGCGAGATCTCCCCCGCGCTCGCCGCCGAGCGCGGTCTCGAGCACCTGGGCTGGGCCACGCTGATCTCGGCGCGGACGGCCATCGAGGCGCGGGTGGTGGTCACCGAGCGCATGAAGCCCCTGCGGATCGGGGACCACGTCGTCCACCAGATCGGACTGCCCTACCACTGGGGGTCCAACGGCCTGTCCACCGGCGATCCGGCCAACGACCTGCTGGGCGTCGTCATGGACCCCAACGTCCACATCCAGGAGTCGAAGGTGGCGACCTGCGACATCCAGCCCGGGCGGCGGCCGCGGGGACCGGCGCTGCTGGAGTTCGTCGAGTCCTACCGGCGCAAGGCCGGCGTGGAAGCGGGAGGGATCACGTAGTGAGCCTGTTCGAGGCCTTCTCGGGGACGGCGAACTCCCTCTCGGGGCCGTTGCCCGACCCCACCACCGACGCGGGCTGGTCGGGCGACCACCCCAAACGGGTCGGCTTCTTCACCGACACCTCGGTCTGCATCGGTTGCAAGGCCTGCGAGGTGGCGTGCAAGGAGTGGAACCTGGTGCCCGACGACGGCACCGACGCCTCCGACCTCTACCGCCTCACCGGCATGTCCTACGACAACACCGGTGACCTCGGGTCGTCGACGTGGCGGCACGTGGCGTTCATCGAGGACGTCCGACCGCACGGGTCGGCGACGGCGGCGCACGGGGGCCAGCAGACGGGCTTCCTGCCCGCCGGGCTGCCTGCGGTCACCGGCGGCGGCAACGGCCACACGCCGCGCGACGCCGGCACGGCCCCGCCCGGGGGCGGAACCGTCGACCTGCTGTCCCTGCTGCCCGACGACGGCGCGCACGGCCAGCAGACCCCCGACGACGAGCGCGACGTGCGCTGGCTGATGGCCTCCGACGTCTGCAAGCACTGCACGCACGCGGGCTGCCTGGACGTGTGCCCGACCGGCGCGCTGTTCCGCACCGAGTTCGGCACGGTCGTCGTCCAGGACGACATCTGCAACGGCTGCGGCTACTGCGTGCCGTCGTGCCCGTACGGCGTCATCGACGTGCGCGAGTCCGACGGCGGCGCCCACAAGTGCACGCTCTGCTACGACCGCCTCGGCGAGGGACTCGAGCCCGCGTGCGCGAAGGCGTGCCCCACCAACTCCATCCAGTTCGGCGACCTCGACGAGCTCCAGGCCGCGGCCGACGCGCGGCTGGCCGAGCTGCACGGCCGCGGGGTGGCGGAGGCCCGGCTCTACGGGCGCGACCCCGACGACGGCGTGGGCGGCGACGGCGCGTTCTTCCTGCTGCTCGACGAGCCGGAGGTCTACGGCCTGCCGCCGGACCCGATCGTCACCACGCGCGACCTGCCCGAGATGTGGCGCAACGCGGCGCTGACCGCCGTCGGGCTGGGCGCGGCGGTCGTGGCGGCGTTCTGGGGAGGACGGCGATGAGCGGCCACGACACCAACACGGAGATGTCGCAGCGGTACGGGGTCGACCGCGACGCGGTGAAGCCTCGCGGCAGCAGGCGTCGGGGGCGCGGCGAGGAGCTGCAGGTCCCCGAGGCCGAGTTCCGCTCCTACTACGGGCGCCCGATCATCAAGGCGCCGGTGTGGAAGAACCCGGACGTCCCGCTGTACCTGTTCCTGGGCGGCCTCGCCGCGACTTCGTCGGGGCTCGGCGCGCTGGGCGGGGCCACCGGACGCCCGACCCTGCGCCGCACCGGCCGCCTGGCCGCCGCCGGCGGCGCGATCGGCGGCACCGTGTTCCTCGTCCACGACCTGCACCGGCCGTCGCGGTTCCACCACATGCTGCGGGTGTTCAAGCCGACGTCGCCGCTGTCGGTGGGCACCTGGATCCTCTCGCCGTTCGCGACGTTCGCCGCGGCGACGGTGGCGGCGGAGCTCGTCGAGCCGGTGGTGCGTCGCCGCAGCTCCGGGCTGGCCCGGCTGCTGCGGCGCGCGGGCGACGCGTCCGGGGCGGCGTCGGCGGTCATCGGCCCGGCGCTGGGCACCTACACCGCGGTGCTGTTCTCGAACACCGCGGTGCCGACCTGGCACGAGGCGCACCGCGTCCTGCCGGTGGTGTTCGCCGGCAGCGCCGCGGCCGCCGGCGGCGGCATGGGCCTCGTGGGCGCGTCGGTGCGGGACAACGAGCCCGCGGCGCGCCTCGCCGTGGCGGGCGCGGCCGTCGAGCTGGTGGCCGGCGAATACATGGAGCGCTCGCTCGGGCTGCTCGGCGACGTGTACCACAAGGGCCGGGCCGGGACGCTGATGAAGGCGTCGAAGGCGTGCCTGGCCGCAGGCGCGGTCGGGACCCTGCTGGGACGGAAGAAGCGCTGGTCGGCGGCCCTGTCCGGGCTCGCGCTGATGGCGGGCTCGGCGCTGACGCGGTTCGGGGTGTTCGACGCCGGCATCGCGTCGGCGAACGACCCGGCGCACATCGTCGTCCCCCAGCGCGAGCGCCTGCGGCAGCGGCAGTCGACGAACGAGACGACCCAGGCCCCGCCGGACCGCGCCTTTGCCTGACGGCTTGTGAGTGCTTGCCCGTGCCCCGGCACGGGCGAGCGCGCACGAGCGCGGAGCGCCAAGATGGGCCGCGATGAGTGACGACCCCCGCCGGCGGGTGCCGCGCACCGACACCGTGCTCGCGGACGCGCGGCTGGAGCCCGCGCTCGCGACGCTCGGGCGCGCGCGGGTCAAGGAGGTCGTGCTCGCGGCGCAGGGCCGTGCGCGGGCCGGGGACATCGCGCCCGAGGCCGTCGCCGACGAGGTCGTCGCGACGCTGCCGGCGAGTGCCGCGTCCCTGCGCCCCGTCCTCAACGCCACCGGGGTCCTGCTGCACACCAACCTCGGGCGCGCGCCGCTGTCGGCGGCCGCCCGCGACGCGCTCGACGCGGCGGCCGGGACCACGGACGTCGAGCTCGACCTCGCGACGGGCGGGCGCGGGCGGCGGGGTGCGGGCGCGCTGGCGGCGCTGGCGGCGGCGGTGCCCGACGCCGGCGGGGCGCACGTCACGAACAACGGGGCCGCCGCGCTGATCCTCGCCGCGACCGCGCTGGCGGCCGGGCGCCAGATCGTCATCGCGCGCGGCGAGATGGTCGAGATCGGCGACGGGTTCCGGCTGCCCGACCTGCTGGAGTCGACGGGCGCGCGGCTGCGCGAGGTCGGCACGACGAACCGGGTCCACCGCGCCGACTACGCGGACGCCGTCGGCCCCGACACCGGGATGATCCTCAAGGTCCACCCGTCGAACTTCGTCGTCACCGGGTTCACGTCGTCGGTGCCGGTCTCGGAGCTCGTCGGCCTGGGCGTCCCCGTGGTGTCGGACATCGGGTCGGGTCTGCTCGCCCCGCACCCGCTGTTGCCCGCCGAGCCGGACGCGACCACCGAGCTCCGCGCCGGGGCCGACCTCGTCACCGCGTCCGGCGACAAGCTCCTCGGCGGCCCCCAGGCCGGGCTGCTGCTCGGTGATGCCGACCTCGTGCACCGCCTGCGCCGCCACCCGCTGGCGCGCGCGCTGCGCGTCGACAAGCTGACGCTCGCCGCGCTGGAGGCGACGCTGCGCGGGCCGACGCCGCCGGTGCGCGCGATGCTCGAGGTCGACGTCGGCGCGCTGCGCGCCCGGGCCGAGGACCTCGCCGCGAAGGTGGGCGGCACGGCGGTGGACTGCGCGGCCCAGGTCGGCGGGGGCGGCGCGCCCGGTGTCGAGCTGCCGAGCGCGGGCGTCGCGCTGCCGTCCGCGGCGGCCGAGGCGCTGCGGGCGGGCGCGGACCCCGTCGTCGCGCGCGTCGAGCAGGGCCGCTGCGTCGTCGATCTGCGCTCGGTGCCGGCGGACGCCGACGACCGGCTCGCCGACGCAATCGCCCGGGCGCTGCGGTGAGAGTCGTGGCCACTGCCGGCCACGTCGACCACGGCAAGTCGACGCTGGTCCGCGCACTGACGGGGATGGAGCCTGACCGCTGGGCCGAGGAACGCCGGCGCGGCATGACGATCGATCTCGGCTTCGCCTGGACGACGTTGCCGGGTCTCGACGAGCCGGTGGCCTTCGTCGACGTCCCGGGTCACGAGCGCTTCGTGACGCAGATGCTCGCCGGGGTCGGGCCGGTGCCGGCGACGATGTTCGTGGTCGCTGCCGACTCGGGGTGGATGCCGCAGTCGACCGAGCACCTCGACGCCCTCGACGCCCTCGGGGTGCGGGACGGGCTGCTCGTCGTCACCCGCAGCGACCTCGCGGACCCGGAGCTGGCGCGGGACGAGGCGCTCGAGCACCTCGCGGAGTCGTCGCTGGGGCGCCTGCCGGCGGTGTGCGTCTCGGGGACGACGGGTGCGGGTCTTCCGGACCTGCGCTCGACGTTGTCGCAGCTCGTCAGCGGGTTGCCCGCCCCGGATCTCGACGCCGACGTGCGCCTGTGGGTCGACCGCGCGTTCACGGTGCGCGGGGCGGGGACGGTGGTGACCGGGACGCTCGGGGCGGGCACGGTGCGGGTGGGCGACGAGCTCGCGCTGGGCGACCGGACCGTCGTCGTCCGCGGGATGCAGGCGCTCGGGGAGAGCGTCGACCCGGTGCGGGCCGTGGCCCGCGTGGCGCTGAACCTGCGTGGGGTGGGGCTCGACGAGGTGGGCCGCGGCGACGCCCTGACCACCCCGGGGCGGTGGCTGCGCAGCGACGTGGTGGACGTGCGGGTGGGGCCGCCGCGGGGTGCTTCCGTTGCCGAGGAGCTCCCGAAGCAGGTGATGGTGCACGTCGGGTCGGCGGCGGTGGCGGCGCGGGTGCGGCCGCTGTCGCGCGCCGATGCCCCCGACGACGCCGACGGCGTCACGCGGACCGTGCGGCTGACCCTGCGCGAGGCGTTGCCGCTGCGGCCCGGCGACCACGCGCTGCTGCGCGACCCGGGCGTGCACCGGGTGCTGGGCGGGGTGACGGTGCTCGACGTGCGGCCGCCGTCGCTGCGCCGGCGCGGGGCGGCGCGGGCGCGGGCCGGGGAGCTGGCGACCGCCGAGGGCGCCCCCGACGCCCACGCCGAGCTGGCGCGCCGGCGGCTGATGCGGCACGACGAGCTGGTGGCGCTGGGCGCGGAGGTGCCGGCCGACATCCCCGCGACGGGCGGGTGGCTGGTCGACCCGGGGCACCTCCCGGTGCTGGCGCGGAGGTTGGTCGAGGCGGTCGTCGCGCACGCCGAGTCCGAGCCGCTGGACCCGGGCCTGCCCGCGAGGGCGGCGGCGCGGGCTCTCGAACTGCCCGACCCGCGCCTGCTCGACCTCGTGCTCGCCGAGCCCGGGGCGGCGTCGCTGGCCGCGGCGGGCGGGCGGATCCGGGCGCGCGACGCCGGGGGGCTGCCCGACGCCGTGCGCGCCGCGGTGGCGACGGTGCGCGAGGACCTCGCCGACGCGCCGTTCAACGCGCCCGAGGCCCACCGGCTCGCGGAGCTGGGCCTGCGCACCCGCGAGCTGGGCGCGGCGGTCAAGGAGGGGGCGCTGCTCAAGGTCGGCGACGGGATCTACCTGGCGCCCGACGCCGCGGACGCCGCCGTGGCGCGCCTGGCGGACCTGCCCTCGCCGTTCACGCTGTCCGAGGCGCGCCAGGCGCTGGGCACCACCCGGCGCGTCGCGGTGCCGTTGCTGGAGTACCTGGCGAAGCAGGGCCGCACGCGCCGTGACGCGGAGGGCCGGCACGCGCTGCGGTGACGTGTCCTCGTGCCAGCGTGGGGGCCACGCTGGCGTCCAACGCGTGCAAAGCCCCCACGATCACCGGCTTCCCCGCCGTCCCGGGGCGCGCCAGGATCGGCGCGTGGACCTGCGTCGCGACGTCGCGCTCGGCGCGCGGCTGGCCGTGGTCCGCGCCGGGGGGTTCGCGCTCGCGCTGAGCGGCGACCCGGTGCTCCGCCTGCTCTACCGGCCGTGGATCGACGACCCGGCGCCGCTCCAGCGCCAGCTCCGCGAGGCCGCGCAGCCGTACGCCAGCCGCAGCGGCGTGCTCGTCGTCGCCACGGCCGCGCTGTGCCGCGAGCTCGTCCGGGATCGCCGGTTCCTCGTGCGGACGCGGTCCGGCGGTTCGCTCGGCGGCTCGGTCGAGGGCGGGCGTGACCCGCTGCTCGAGCCCGTCGAGCTCTCGTTCCTCGGGATGGACCCGCCCGACCACACGCGGCTGCGGCGCCTGGTGGGCGGCTTCTTCACGCCGGCGCGGGTCGACGCCTACGAGCCGCTGGTCGTCCGGCTGGCCGAGCGGCTGACCGACGACGCCGCCCGCCGCGGGCGCTTCGACCTCCTCGCCGACGTCGCGACCCCGCTGCCGGTGGCCGTCATCGCGGAGATCCTCGGGGTGCCCGACGCCGACGCGGGGGCGTTCGCGCGGTGGGGGCAGGCGGTCGGGGCAGGGCTCGGCGGGGTGCGGTCGCTGCGCGCGCTGCACCGGCTCGACGCCGCGGTGGCCGAGCTGCGCGGCCTGCTGGGTGACCTGCTGGAGCGCCGGCGCCACGACCCCGCCGACGACCTCATCAGCCACCTCGCCGCAGAGGACGCCGACGCCCAGGAGGCGATCAGCCTCGCCGCGCTGCTGCTGCTCGCCGGGTTCGAGACGACGAGCAGCCTGCTCGCCAACGCGGTGGCGGCGATGACCGATGCCCGCGAGCCGTGGGCGCAGCTGGCGGCCGATCCGGCACGCGCCGGCGACGCCGTCGAGGAGACCCTGCGGTTCGAACCGCCGATCCAGTTCACGGCGCGCACCCCCCACGAGACCGTGCGCCTCGGCGAGCGCGACGTCGCCCCGGACACGGTGGTGATGGCGATGCTCGGCCCGGCCGGGCGGGACCCCGAGGTGCACGCCGACCCCGACGTGTTCGACCTCGACCGGCCGACGAAGGGCGAGCACCTCGCGTTCTCGGGCGGGATCCACTACTGCCTCGGCGCGGCGCTGGCGCGGCTCGAGGGGCGGGTCGCGCTCGGGGCGCTGGCGGAGCGGATGCCGACGCTGCACCGGGTCCCGGGCGCGGTGCGGCGGCGGTCGCTGCTGCTGCGCAGCTACCTGCGCCTGCCGGTCGCGATGTGATCGTGGGGGATTTCCACGCGTTGAACGCCAGCGTGGCCCCCACGCTGGCACACGCCGTGCGCCACGCTCAGGAGGAGGAGGTGTCCGTGAGGTCGGCGCGCAGAGCCGCGAGGGTGCGGGTGAGCAGGCGCGAGACGTGCATCTGCGAGACCCCGACGCGCTCGGCGATCTGGGTCTGCGTCATCCCGCCGAAGAAGCGGAGCATGACGATCGTGCGCTCGCGCTCGGGGAGCTTGCGCAGCGCCGGCTGCACCGTCTCGCGGTGCTCGACCTGCTCGAGCTCGGCGTCGGCGCTGCCCAGCACATCGGCCAGGCGCCCGGACGACGGGTCGTCGACGAGCATGTCGTCGAGGCTCGAGGACCGGTAGGCGTTCGCCGCCTCGAGGGCCTCGAGCACCTCCTCGCGGCTGCGCTGCAGGTGCTCGGCGAGCTCACCGGCCGTGGGTGCGCGGTTGAGCTCCTGGGACAGATGCGGCATCGCCGACCCGATGGCCAGGCGCAGGTCCTTGAGCCGGCGGGGCACGCGCGTCGACCACGCCTTGTCGCGGAAGTACCGCCGCACCTCGCCGGTGATGGTCGGGACCGCGTAGGACAGGAAGTCCGAGCCGCGCTCCGGGGAGAACCGGTCGACGGCGTGGATGAGGCCGACGGTGGCGACCTGCTCGAGGTCCTCCTGCGGCTCGCCACGCTGGGCGAAGCGCCGCGCGATGTGCCGGGCGAGCGGCAGGTAGCCCTCGACGAGGCGGTCGCGCAGGGCCTCGCGGCGGGGGTCGTCGGCCGGGAGCCCGGCGTGCTCGGTGAGCATGGGCACGAGGTGCTCGTAGGAGTCCTCGCGCCGGGACGAGCCGCCTCCGCCACCCGAGAGGGTGCGCGCCGGCTCGCTCACGGGTTGAGCCGTTGCTTGCGCAGACGGATGCCGAGCCACTCGGGGTCGGCGTCGAGCACCTGGGCGTCGTCGGTGAGGGTCGTGAGCACACGCCACCCGAACGTGTCCTGGCGCAGCGTGGCCTCGTCGGCGACGGGCACCCGGCAGATCACGTCGATGCGGCCCTCGCTCATGACGAACCCGCAGCGCAGCTGGCCACCCTCGCGCGCCAGCGGCACCAGCGCGGAGCAGGCCTCGTCGACCGCCATGCGCAGGTCGGACACGGCGTCGAGGTCGAAGTCGGCGCGCGCGGCGAGGTCGGCGGCGACGGCGCGCACCGATGGGATCAGCGCGGGGTCGGCGTGCACGCGGACCTCGACGGGTGTCGGGGTCTCGGCCAGGTCGCCACCGGCGTCGGTGGCGGTGGCCGAGCGGTCACGCTGCTGCGGTTCCGGCGTCTGCACGGCTGCTGATCTCCGTTCGCGGCAGGTGAGGAGGTCGGTGGGGGGTCACCGTATCGACGGAGTCGGGGCGGGCGGCAGGCCCCCGCCGGATCATCCGGCGAGCGCGGCCTCGACCGACGGGTAGAGCGCGAAGAGATCGGTGAGCCCGGTGGCCTGCAGCGGCCGGCTGACCGGCCGGGAGTTCGCCACCAGGCGCAGCGCCACGTCGCGGTTGCGCGACTCGTCGAGCGCCTCGACCAGCAGCGCGAGGCCGCTGGAGCCGAGGAACTCGACCGAGAGCATGTCGAGCACGAGCACCGAGGGCTTGCCCTGCAGTTCCTCGTTCACCTTCGCGCGCAGCGCCGGCGTCGTCAGCATGTCGATCTCGCCGGCCAGCCGGATGACCGACGCGCCGTTCGACCGCTGCACGTCCACGCCGAGCGGGTCCTCTGCAGTGAGGTCGTCATCGGTGGCCACGGCGTCTGGTCCCCCTCCGTCTGGTCTTTCGCATGGAATGGGCGTCGGAGCGCCTCGCGCTCGTCGCCCGTCCCGCCGCAACGTAGCGGGAATGGTGGACACCCTACTCGTCACCCCCCGTGGGCACGGCGTGACGGCGCCCGCGTCCCGGTCACATCGCCGCGTTCCACGATCGTGCGTGGCCTGGGCCGTTCGTGGGTGTTTGCCCTCGCGGAGCCGAGGGGATACCCGCGCTGCTGACACCGGGCCGAGGGTGGTGATGGTCCATCCGGGCGCCCCGACTGGGAGGACCGCCATGGCCGACATCCGACTCCTGCCCGGTCCCATCATCGACGAGTGGGACTGGCAGCTCCACGGTGCGTGCCGCGGGATGGACTCGAGCTTCTTCTTCCACCCCGACGGCGAGCGTGGTCCGCGCCGCGAGCACCGCGCCGCCGAGGCGAAGAAGGTCTGCGCCTCCTGCCCCGTGATCGAGCCGTGCCGCCGCCACGCCCTCGCGACCCGCGAGCCCTACGGCGTCTGGGGCGGACTCACCGAGGACGAGCGTCGCCTCGCCCTGCGTGGCGGCCGTCCCGCCGACCCCGAGCGCGGTGCGGTGGTCTTCGAGGCCCGCTGAGCCTCAGAGGTACTGCCCGCCGCCGCTCTCCCCCGGCGCGACCGCCCGACCGCCCCGTCCCTGACGCATCTGCTCGAGCTGGCCCCGCGCCGCCATCTGCTGCGCGAGCACGGCGCTCTGGATGCCGTGGAAGAGCCCCTCGAGCCACCCCAGCAGCTGGGCCTGCGCGATCCGCAGCTCGGCCTGCGACGGCGCCGCCTCCGTCGAGAACGGCAGGGTGATCCGCTGCAGCTCGTCGCGCAGCTCCGGGGCCAGGCCCTGCTCGAGCTCGTGGATCGAGCGCTCGTGGATGTCGGCCAGGCGCGCGCGTCCCGCCTCGTCAAGCGGGGCCGCCCGCACCTCCTCGACGAGCTTGCCGACCATGCCGGCCACCCGCATCACCGCACCGGGGGACGCCACCAGGTCCCCCGTGCCCGCGCCCTCGCCCGCGCCCGAGGCGGCGGCCGCGGCGAGGGCCGACGAGGGCCGTTCGTCCTGATCACTCATGGTGCCCATCATGGCGTCCCGGCCGCCGCCCGTCGCGCCGACGGGACCCGTGCGGCCGGGGTCCGGCGAGTGCTTCGCTGGGCCGGGGGCGGGGTACCAGGGGCCGGAGGTGAGTGGTGGAGACCAGGATCGAGCTGGCCCTCGAGCACACGGGGACCGGCGACGCTGACGGAGCGCACACGGCGGGCGACGCCGCGGTGCGGCCTGCCGATCCCGATCCACCCCCCGGCGCCCCGGTCGTCGTCGCGCTGCGCGGCCGGCTCTCCGAGCGCGCCGTGCGCCCCCTCGTCCAGCGCCTCCACGCGCTGCTGGTCCGCCACGGCGGCGTCGTCGCCGACGTCTCCGCGGTCGAGCTGACCCACTCCGGGGCGGTGCACGCCTTCTCCGAGGCCGCGGCCCGCGCCGGCGAGTGGCCCGACGTGCGCCTCGCGCTGGCCGGTCCCGACGCCACCCTCGCGGCGCTGCTCGTCAGCTCCCGCGTGGCCGAGCGCGTGCTCGTGCAGCCCGACGTCGACACGGCGACCGCGCACCTCGACGACCGCCCCGAGCTGCTGCGCGGCTACTGGCACTTCGAGGTCGATCCGCGCGCTCCCGGTGACGCCCGCAGGCACGTCCGGCGCGTCTGCCGGCGCTGGGGCATCGACGAGGACGCCCAGGAGGCCGCGGAGATCGTCGTGACCGAGCTGGTCACCAACGCCGTCGAGCACGCGTCGAGCGCGTCGGTGGTCGAGGTGTGGCGCCGTGACCGCTCGCTGCGGCTGATGGTGCGCGACTTCGACCTCAGCGAGCTGCCCGGCGCCCACCTGCCCGACGCCCGGGCCCCGCGCGGGCGCGGCCTCGCGATGGTGGCCGCGGTCGCGCAGTCGTGGGGCGTGGAGGCCCACCGCGACGGCAAGACCGTGTGGGCGCAGATGGAGACCGTCTGACCGACCGGCTCCCGGTCAGGCGGCGGCGACCGCCACGGTGTCCGCGCCGCCGGCCAGGCGCTCGTCGAGCAGCTCGAGCACGGCCGCCTCGACGCGCCGGCGCATGGCCTGGTCGTCGCCCCCGGCACCCTCGCGCAGGGCGGCGGCGATGGTGCGCCCGGCCTCGAACCCGGTGACGATCACGGGGTCGACGTAGGAGCGCTTGCACACCGCGGGGGTGTTGCCGAGCTGCTCGGCGACCGCCTTCATCGTGCGGGTCACCGCGCCCTTGACCTTGCGCTGCGCCCGCGGCGGCACGCCGGAGTCGTCGACCTCGCCCGCGAGCGCGACGGCCGCCTGCACCCCGGCGTTCCAGGTGCGCAGATCCTTCGCCGTGAACTCCTCGCCGATCAGCTCGCGCACGGCGTCGTTGACGTCCTGGGCCGTGACGTCGTGCCACGGTCCGCGGTCGCCGCCGCGGCCGCCGCGCCGGAACGCCAGCAGGTCCTCGCCGCCACCGCGGCGGCGCTTGAGCGACGACACGAGGCCGTGGATGTGCTCGTCGTGGATCGTGATCCGGCGCGGCACGCCGGACTTCGCGGTGTAGCGGAACTCGACGGCGCCGTCGCGGCGCGCCACCGCGTGCTCGCGGCGCAGCGTCGCGAGGCCGAAGGAGGCGTCGCCGGGCGAGTCGTCGCTGGCGTACTCCTCGCCACCGACGCGGAAGACGCCGAGGTCGAGCATCCAGACCGCGCCGGCGAGCACCCGGTCGCGTCCGAGGCCGCTGCTGCTGGTCAGGCGCTTCGCGATCTCCTCGCGGGCGTCGCCGATGACCGCGCCCAGGCGCGCGACGCGCAAGAACTTCTCCTGGTCGCGCTGCTTGGTCCACTCCTCGTGGTACCGGTACTGGCGTCGTCCGGCGGCGTCGTTGCCGACGGCCTGGATGTGGCCGGCCGGGTCGGGGCAGATCCAGACGTCCTCCCACGCGGGCGGGATGACGATGGACTTGATGCGGTCGAGGTGCGCCGCGTCGGTGACGGGCTCCCCGCTCTCGCGGTCGAAGTAGCTGAACCCCTTGCCCCGCTTCCGTCGGCCGATACCGGGTCCGTAGGGCTCGGTGTGCACCAGTTCCACCGGGCCGGTCTACCCCCCGCAGGGTTGCCCCGAACGCCGTTTCTGGCGGGCCGCGGTCGGCTACCACCGACCGGTGACCGACGTCTCCACCCGCTCCGACGCGGAGCTCCTGGGTCCCTGCGGGCCCGTCACCCCCGACGTCCTCGACGCCGTCGACGCCGCCGTCGCCGCCGTGCTGGGCGACGGCGCCGAGCTCGGCGACGGCCAGCGTGCCGCCGTGCTCGGCGCGCTCGTCGACGACTGCCTGGCCGTCCTGCCCCCGGCCGCGGGCAAGACAGCGGTGTACGCGGTGGCGGGCCTCGTGCTGGGCGGTCCGACGGTAGTGGTGTCCCCGACGCTGTCGTTGCACCGCGACCAGGTGGCCCACCTCGCCGACGCGGGACTGCGCGCCGACGTCCTCAACTCGACGCTGGCCAAGGGCCGGCGCGGCGAGGTGCTCGACGCGTTCGGCGCCGGCGAGCTCGACGTCGTCGTCACCTCGCCCGAGCAGCTCGCGCGCACCGACGTCCTCGACGCGCTGGGTGCCGGCTCGCCGGTGCTGCTCGCCGTCGACGAGGCGCACTGCGTGTGCGACTGGGGCCCGGACTTCCGCCCCGACTACCTCACGCTCGCCGTCGCCCGCCGCCGCCTGGGCGGGCCGCGGGTGCTGGCGCTCACCGCGACCGCGTCGGTGCCGGCGCGCTCGGCGATCCTCGAGCTGCTCGACGTGCCCGGCGCGTGCGTGGTCGTGCGCGACCCGGACCGCCCGCACATCCACCTCACCGGGCACCTCGTGCACGACGAGGAGGCCAAGTGGGACCGGGTGGTCCGCGAGGTCGGCGAGCTCACCGCGGACGGGGCCGCCGGGATCGTCTACGTCACCACGCGCCGGCACACGACGCTGGTGCGCGACCGCCTGCGCGACGAGGGGATCGCCGCCGAGGCGTACCACGGCGGGATGAAGACGGCCGACCGCGGACGCGTGCAGGACGCGTTCATGGCCGGCGAGGTCCCGGTGGTCGTCGCCACCAGCGCGTTCGGGATGGGCATCGACAAGCCCGACGTGCGCTGGGTGGTGCACGGCGACACGCCGACCTCCATCGACGCCTACCACCAGGAGATCGGCCGGGCGGGACGCGACGGGCGGCCCGCGACCGCGGTGCTGTTCCACCGCCCGCAGGACCTCTCGCGACCCAAGCTCTTCGCCTCCGGGCGCGACGCCGGGGCGCGGGCGCTGGGGACGGTGCTCGCCGCGGTGCGCCAGAACCCCGACGGCGTCGAGCAGGGCGAGCTCGCGAAACCGGCGGGCCTGTCCGGCGCCGCGCTCTCGCGCGCCCTGCCCGCCCTCGTCGCGCTGGGGGCGGTGCGCCAGCTGCCCGGGCGCAAGCTGGCCCCCGGGGACACCCTCGGCGACGACCCGTCCGAGCTGGCGGAGCAGGCGGCCGCCCTGGTCACGCGCGGGCGGGAGCGCGAGCAGAGCAAGGTCGAGCTGGTGCGCCGCTTCGCCGAGGCCACGGGGTGCCGGCGCCGCACGCTGCTCGAGGCGCTCGGCGAGCCGCGCGACGAGCCGTGCGGGTACTGCGACCAGTGCGACGCCGGGCGGCCCGGCGACCCGGGCGACCGCTCCGGGATGCACGGCGACGACGCGCACCGCGAGGGCGACCCGGTGCCGGGCGAGGCCGTGCAGCACGAGCAGTGGGGTCGCGGCACCGTCACGACGGTCGCCGACGACTCCGTCGTCGTGCTCTTCGACGAGGGCGGCTACCGGACGCTGTCGCTGCCCCTGGTGCGCGAGAAGCGCCTGCTGCAGCCCGCCTGAGGTCACGTTTCCCGGGGGCAGGCGGCGCCGATCCCCGCGATGACCGCAACGGAAGGTGACCGTGCTCCACGAACCCATCGACTCCCCCCTGGCCCCTCCGGCCGCCGCCCCCGACCTCGTGCCCGTCCCCGATCCCGAGCCCCCGGCCGACCTGCGACCGCTGGTGCGGCGCGCGCGTCGCGACGTGGTGGCCGCGCGGGAGCTCGCGTCCGCGCTGCTCGCCCGTGGTTGGAGCGCCCGCCCCGCCGCCGCGCTCTCGGGGCTCGCGGAGATCGCCGTCCGGGCGCTGGCCCGCGTCCGGCGACCCGGCACCGCGGCCGGCTTCGTCGCCGACGACCTCGCCGCGCGCCACGAGGCCGGCGACCCGTCGCCGGGCGTGACCCGCTCGGCCTGACATCCTGCGCACCCCGTCCCGCCGCACCCCTTCCCCTTCCCGCCGAACCCAGGAGTAGCCGGTGGCCGTCGAGCCCGACCTGGCCGAGCTCGCGTCCGCCCACGGTGTGGCGGTGCGCTACCGCGACGCCGACGAGCGGGAGGTCGAGGTCGACCGCGAGGTCGTCGTCGACGTCCTCGCCGCCCTCGACGTCGACGCCTCCACCCCGGAGGCGCTCGACGCCGCGCTGACGGCCCTGCGCGACCGGGACCCCGACGCGCTGCCCGCGACGCTCGTCGTCGACGAGGGGCGCTCGCGGGAGCTGCCGGCGCCGGGGCGGGTCACGCTCGAGGACGGCACGACGCGCGACGTCGGTACCACCGTCCCCGCGGACCTGCCCGTCGGCTACCACCGGCTGGCGTGCGGCGCGCAGGACGTCGCGCTGATCGTCGCGCCGCCCGCGCTCGAGCCGCCGGCGCCGACCTGGGGCTGGATGGTGCAGCTGTACGCGGTGCGCTCGTCGGGCTCGTGGGGCGCCGGCGACTACGCCGACCTCGGCGTGCTGCTCGACCGGACGGCCCGCGAGCAGGGGGCCGGGGCGCTGCTGGTCAACCCGTTGCACGCGCTGGCGCTGGCGCCGGAGGTCGAGGCCTCGCCGTACTCGCCGTCGACCCGGCGCTTCCTGCACCCCTTCTACGTGCGCATCGAGGACACGGCCGCGTACGCCGCGGCCCCGGCGTCGGTGCGGTCGTCGGTGGACGCGCTGCGGCCCGCGTCGGCGGACCTGGTGGACCACGACGCGGTGTGGGCGGCGAAGCGGGCGGCGCTCGAGCTGCTGCGCCCGTACGACGCCGCCGCGCCGGGCGACATCGAGGCGCTCGACCCGGAGCGTCGGGACGTCGCGACCTGGTACGCGCTGGCCGAGCGGTACGGCTCCGACCTGCGCGACTGGCCCGCGGGGCTGGCGTCGGTGGACGACACCGGGGTGGCCGCGGCGCGCGCGGAGCTCGCGGACCGGGTGCTGTTCTCCGCGTGGTGCCTGGACCTCGCGGACGCGCAGCTCGAGCGCGCGCACGCCCACGCGGCGGGCATGGCGGTCGGGCTGATCGCCGACCTCGCCGTCGGGTGCTCCGCCGGGGGCGCGGACGCGTGGACGCTGGCCGGCGCGCTGGCGCGCGGGGTCACGGTCGGCGCCCCGCCCGACGACTTCAACCAGCAGGGCCAGGACTGGGCGCTGCCGCCGTGGCGCCCGGACGCGCTCGCCGCGTCGGGGTACGCGCCGCTGCGCTCGATGATCCGCGCGGTGCTGCGCCACGCCGACGGGCTGCGCGTCGATCACGTCGCCGGGCTCTGGCGGCTGTGGTGGATCCCGCCGGGCCGGGGGGCTCGCGAGGGCGCGTACGTGCACTACGACGCCCGGGCGATGCTGGCGGTGGTGGCGATCGAGGCCTCGCGGGCGGGCGCCGTCGTGGTGGGCGAGGACCTGGGGACCGTGGAGCCGGAGGTCACCGAGGGGCTCTCCGAGCACGGGATGCTCGGGTGCGCGGTGCTGTGGTTCCAGCGGGACTCCTCGGGTGCCTTGTTGCCGCCGCGGCGCTGGCACCCGGACACGCTGGCGAGCGTCTCCACCCACGACCTGCCGACCGCGGCGGGGTTCCTGCGCGACGAGCACGTGCGGGCGCGCGCCGACGCCGGGGTGCTCTCGGACGTCGACGCGGCGCGGGCGGACGCGGCGAAGGACCGGGAGGAGCTGCTGGAGCTGCTGCGCGCCGAGGGCTTCGGGGTGGAGGATCCGTCCGACGAGGACGCGGTGATCGTGGCGGTGCACCGGCTCCTGGCCACCGCGCGCTCGCGGGTCGTGCTGGCGGCGTTCACCGACGTCCTGGGCGACGTGCGCCAGCCCAACCTGCCGGGCACGGTCGACGCCTACCCGAACTGGCGCATCCCGCTCTCGCGGTCCCTCGACGACCTCCTCGCCGACCCGCGCGTCGGGGCGGTGGCCGGGTCCCTACGTGAGCGATCTTCGGGCCTATAGGCCCAAGGATCGCTCACGTACAGCGGGGGCACGCCAGGAGCGGGTCGCCCCAGCCCCGGGCCCGGAGGAGTTCGGCCACCTCGCGCGCGCACCGGCACGGCGACCTGGTGACCTCCTCCGACCCGAGCGGGATGGAGGGAGCCCGCGCGAGGACCGCAGCGACGGCGCGGCGACGGTCCACGAACGCCGTGCGCCGGTCGCGGTGCCCGCCGAAGCCGTCGAGACGCACGATCACCCGTCCGTCGGGCAGGTCGTAGGCCACGTCCTCGTACCGACGGACGCCGTCGACGGGGACGGCTTGCTGACGTCGCCCGACGGGGAGCCCGTGGGCCTGCTCGACATCGACGAGGTACCGGTACTCGAGCGCGGACAGCACGCCATCCCGGAGCAGGGCGACGGCGTCGTCGATGGACTTGCGGTGCCGTGGCGGTCGACGCAGCTCCGCGGCCTTCTGGAGGGCGAGCGGGTGGACGCCGGCGTCCAGCGCGAGCTGGTGGGCGAGGGTCAGCGCCTCCGCGGCGTCCGGCGCCGCGACGGCCAGGTCGAGCACGGTGTGCACCCTGCTCGTGCGCGGTGGGTCCGACCCGACCTCCGCGATGTGGGCGAGGGCTCGCGAGCGGTGCACCTTGATGCCCCGGGAGCGCGCTGCCGAACAGCCGTACCGGACCGTCACGTGGATGGGTCGATCCGGATCGGGCTTGACGAACCCGTGCAGCTCCCCGGCAGTCTCGTGGCTCAGCAGCGCCCCGGTCCCGCACGCGAGCAGCGCCGCCGTGCGCAGCGCCTCGGGCGTGAGGGGCCCCGAGGTGAGCGAGTACACGCCGTCGTGAGGCCGTTGCCAGCGCCCGGCGTCCATCTGGGCGCGGATGCCGTCATCGGTGAAACCCTGCGCAAGGAGCTGCGCCCGGGTCACCACCCGGTGCTGGGCCTCCAGCAGCCGCTGCCACTCATCGATCCCGTCCATGCACGGTTCGACGCGGTCGAGGCACGGACGGCTCCATCGCCCGGGTCATGTGAGCGATCTTTGGGCCTATAGGCCCAAAGATCACGCACGTAGGGCGTCGACCGCCGAGATGCCCCGGTCCGGGAGGGCCGTGGGCGATTCCTGGTGGTACGCCCCCGGCGGCAGGATCCCCGCGGCCCCACGGCGCGCCATCACCCGCTGCTGGGAGTACACGTCCTCGCCGTGGGCGTCGGCCGGGACGTCGCGCCAGAACTCGAAACCGCCGGCCTCCACGAGCGCCTCGCGGTCGAACAGCACGCACCCCGCGACCCAGGCCACCTTGTAGGGCACGTACTCGTCGGGCGGCGGCACCGGGCGCAGCGGGCCGTCGAGGTCCAGGTCCTCGGCGAGGTGCAGCGCGTTCGCGGCGTTGTGCAGGCGCCAGCGGTCCCAGCCCGGCCCGTCCTTGACCAGCGTCTCGGGCTCCACGCCACCCCGCCACACCTCGAACGACGTCACCTCGTGCGGGCGGCGGTCCTCGGCGTGCCCGAGCCCCTGCATCGCCGCGCCGACCATCCCGCACCGCAGCTCGCCCAGCGCCCGGTGCAGGCGCGCCAGCACGCCGGGCTCGAGCCACACGTCGTCGTCGAGGTAGAGCACCGCCGGCGCCGACGCGCACGACAGCAGGAACGCGCGCTGCTCGGCCATCCCGCGCGGCGGGAGGTGGCGGTGCAGCTCGACCTCGACGCCGCGGCGGCGCAGCCAGCGGATCAGCGTCCACGCCGGCGGGGTGTCCCACGACGCCTTGCCCTCCGAGCCGTCGGACTGGTCGGAGACCACCAGCCGGTAGGTCACCCCGGTCTGCGCGGCGAGCCCGGCGAGCGTCGTCGCCAGCTCGACGGGCCGGCCGCGGGTGGGGACGAGGACGTCGACCTCAGCCACCGCTGCCGCCCCGGATGCGGTCCACCAGCGACGTCGTCGACCGGTCAGGCAGGTAGTCCAGGATCACCACGCGCCCGCCGTAGGCCGCCACGGTCGCCGACTCGCGCAGCATCTCGGGCGTGTAGTCGCCGCCCTTGGCGTAGACGTCGGGGCGCAGCAGCTCGAGGAGCTCGGCGGGGGTGTCGGCGTCGAACGCGGTGACGTGGTCGACGCAGCTCAGCGCGCCGATCACCGCCGCCCGGTCGGCCAGCGGGTTCAGCGGCCGGCCCGGGCCCTTGAGCTGCGCCACCGAGTCGTCGGAGTTCAGCGCGACGACCAGCACGTCGCCCAGGCGCTTGGCCTGGTTGAGCGAGGCGACGTGCCCGCGGTGCACGACGTCGAAGCAGCCGTTGGTGAACACCACGCGCCGGCCCGCGACGCGCTGCTCGTCGACGATCGCGGCCAGCGACGCGGCGTCGAGCAGCGGACCCTCGGCGGCGGCGACGCGCTCGGCGAGCTCGCCGGTGGTGCACACCGAGGTCCCCGGCCGGCCCACGACGACGTCGGCCGCGGCCTGCGCGAGCTCCACCGCCGTCGGCGCCGGCGTGCCCGCGGCCAGCGCGAGCACGAGCGCGGCGGTGAAGGTGTCCCCCGCCCCGCACGCGCGGCTCTCGGAGGCGGGCCGGGCGAAGGTGCGGTGCGCGGGCGCGCGGTCGTCGCCGACGGGGTCGGGCAGCAGCAGCGCGCCGTCGCGGTCGAGGGTGACGACGACGGCCGCGGCGCCGGAGCGCTCGCGCAGGTCGGGTCCCGCGGCCTCGGCGGCGGCGACCCGGTCGGGCCCGCCGAGCTCGCGGCCCAGCAGCAGCGCCGCCTCCCCCGCGTTCGGGGTGACGACGTCGGGGCGCGTCGAGCGCCACCGCGCGGGGTCGTGGGCGTCGACGACCAGCCGGCACGACCGCTCCCCCGGCGCACCGACGACCTCGGCGACGGCCGCGACGGTCTCCTCGTCGAGCAGGCCGCCATCGTAGTCGCACACCACCACGGCGTCGGCGCCGTCGACCGCCGCGCGCAGGGCGTCGCGCACCGCGGCGCGGGAGTCGGGCCCCAGCGGGTCGCGGGGGTTGGTGTCGAAGCGGGCGACGAGCGCGTCGTCGGCGAGCACCCGGCGCTTGGCGGCGGTGGGCCGGGCGGGGTCGGTGACGACGCCCGCGGTGCCGACGCCGTGGCCGGCGAGCAGCTCGCGGATCGTGGCCGCGTCGGCGTCGTCGCCCAGCACGGACACCAGCTCGGTCCGCGCGCCGAGCGCGGCGAGGTTGGCCGCGGTGTTGGCGGCGGCGCCGGGCGAGCCGCGGGTGTGGTCCACCTCGACGACCGGCACCGGCGCCTCGCGCGACAGCCGCCGCGAGGGCCCGGTCAGCCACTGGTCGAGCACGGCGTCGCCCAGCACGACCACGCGGGGCGCGACCTGGGCGAGGCGCGCGGGCAGGTCGGCGGCCAGCGGGGCCGACGCGAGCGGCGGCACCGGGGCGTCAACGGTGCGGTCCCGCTCACGGCGGCGGGGCACGTCGGGGGCTGCCATCAGCGATGCGTCCTTCCGGGGGAACACCTACGGGTGCAGACGGCCGCCGGCGTTCCCGCCGGGCGGCGCGTCGCGCAACGTCTCGGTACTGTCGCCACCCGTTCCGTCACCGACGGGGTGACCCGCCCGTCCCGGGAGTGCCGATGGCCAGCGACCAGCCCCAGCCCGACACCGTCACGGTGGACGACGAGGAGACCGTCGAGATCTCCGCCCGCTTCCTGACGCCCACGGTGACCGTCGTGCGCCCGGTCGGCGACGTCGACACCGCGTCGGCGGGCCCGCTGCGCGCCGCGATCGGCGAGCAGGTCGGCGCCGGGGCCCTGCACGTGGTGCTGGACCTCTCCGCCGTCGACTTCATGGGCTCGGCCGGCCTGGCGCTGCTCATCGCCGAGCGCGAGTCGGCCATCGCCCGCGACGGCCAGCTGCGCCTCGCCGGGGTGCCGCGCACCGCCGGCCGCGCGCTGAGCCTCACCGGCCTGACCGAGCTCTTCGACACCTACCCCGACGCCGAGACGGCGGCCGCGGACCTGCGCTGAGCCGGCGGGGACCCCACCGATCACGGGTACGAGCCCTCCTCCGACGCCGTGACGACGAGCTCGCGCACCTCGCTGCCCGGCGGGCGGGTCAGGGCGTAGAGCACGGCGTCGGCGGTCTGCGCGGGGTCGTTGAGCTTGGCGTCCGCGCCCGGCTTGTACTGGTCGGGGCGGTCGTCGAAGAAGTGCGTCCACATGCCGCCGGGGATCAGCAGCGTCACGCCGACCGAGCCGGCCGTCTCCGCGGCCAGCGCGCGGGTGAAGCCGACGACGCCGAACTTCGAGGCGCAGTAGGCGGTCGCGTCGGACACGGCCTTGACCCCGAGCGTCGAGGAGACCGTGACGACCTTGCCGCGGCGGGACTCGAGCTCGGGCAGGGCGGCGCGGACGATCGCGGCGGTGCCCAGCAGGTTGACCGCGATCACGCGCTCCCACTCGCCGGCGTCGACGTCGACGAGGCGCCCGCAGCGGTCGATGCCCGCGGCGGTGACGACGGCGTCGAGGCCGCCGACCTGCTCGGACGCCTGCGCGACGGCGGCCTCGGCGGCCCGGGTGTCGGCGAGGTCGACCTCGACGAACGCGTGCCCCGCGTCGGGGGCCTTGAGGTCGAGGACGACGGGCGTGCCGCCCGCGGCGACGACAGCCTCGGCGACGGCGGCGCCCAGGCCCGACGAGCCGCCGGTGATCAGGACGCGGCCGGGGCCGTCGCGGCGGTTGCCCGCAGCGGTGGTCGCGGCGGGGTCGGCGGCGGGCACGGGTGAAGCGGCGGCGCTGGTCATGAGGGTCCTCCCGAAGGGACGGGGTCGGTGGTCGGTGTGGTCTCGAGGCGGGCGAGCAGCCGCGTCGACGAGCGCCCGGCGTGGTACGGCACGGCGACGACCTCGCCGCCCCAGCTGCGCACCAGCGGTGTCTCGAGCAGTTCGTCGGTGGCGTAGTCGCCGCCCTTGACCCAGACGTCGGGGCGCAGGCGGTCGAGGACGGCCCGGGGGTCGTCCTCGTCGAACACGACGACGGCGTCCACCGCGGCGAGCGCCGCGAGCATCTCGACGCGGTCGGGCTCGGCGACGACGGGCCGCTCGGGGCCCTTGAGGCGCCGGACCGAGGCGTCGGAGTTGAGGCAGACGACGAGGACGCCACCGTCGCCGGCGAGCCGGCGTGCGGCGTCGAGGGTGCGGGCGTGCCCGGCGTGCAGGAGGTCGAAGCAGCCGCCGGTCGCGACGACGGTGCCGCCGCGGGCGCGGGCGGCGGCGACCACGTCGGTGGCGTCGCCCGACGTGTCCGGGATCGGGTCCTCGGGGCCGTCGGCGAGCGCCGCTGCCCCGCCGGCCGCGACGAACGCGGCGGCGGCGGACACGGCCGCGCGGACCGCGTCGTCGACGGCGGCGCCGTCGGCGAGCGCGACCGCGACGGTGGCGGCGAAGCGGTCGCCGGCGCCGCAGGGGTCGCCGCCGCGAGCGGGCTCGGCGGGGGTCACCGAGGTGCCGGTGGCGCCGCGGAGCACCGCGCCGTCGCGGCCGGCGGTGACGGCGACGGTGTCGACGCCCCAGTGCTCGCGCAGGGCCTCGCCGAGCGCGGCGGGTTCGTGCGGGAACCCATGTGCGTGATCTTCTGAGCTATAGCTCAGAAGATCACGCACGTAGCCACGGGCCTCCGACAGGTTCGGGGTCACGACCGTGGCGCCGGGGACGGGCGGGGCGCCATTGGGGTGCGGGTCCCAGACGAGCGGGACGCGCGTCGCCGCCTTCTCCAGCGCCTCGCGCACCACGGGGTCGGCGGTGAGCCCGCGGCCGTAGTCGCTGACCAGCACCACGCCGGCGGACGCGATCGCGTCGAGCAGCGGGTCGTCCGGCGCCACGATCACCGGGTCCAGGCCACCCTCGTCCACGCGCAGCAGCACGCGGTCGTCGGCGAGCATCCTGGTCTTGGCCGGCGTGGTCCCGCCGGCGGTCACGGCGACGACGTCGACGCCGGCGAGCAGCGCGCGCACCTCCGCCGCGTCCTCGCCCAGCACGGTCGCGAGCGTCACGGGGCGCGTGGTGCTGCCCGCGGCGAGCAGGGCGGTGAGGCCCGCGCCGCCGGGGCGCTCGCGGCGCCGGTCAGCGGCGAGCACGGGGGCGGGCGCGTCGGGGCACAGGCGCTCGACGGCGCCGTGCACGTCGACGTCGCGCAGGCAGTCGCCGACCACCACGATCGCGTCGCGGGTCCGGGGGCTCACGGGACGAGCTCCTCGGCCTTCGTGCGCTCCGCCGGCGCGACGACCGAGCGGCCCAGCGTCCGGTCGACCACCTCGCACAGCAGGTGCACGGTGACCAGGTGCGCCTCCTGCACCGAGGGCGTGGCCCCGGGCAGGCAGAGCGCCTCGCTGCTCGCCGCGGCCAGCGGGTTGGGCCCGGGCCCGGTGAGCGCCCAGACGGTGAGCCCGAGCGAGCGGCCAGCCTCGGCGGCGGCGACGAGGTTGGGGCTGCGCCCGCTGGTGGACAGCAGGATCAGCACGTCGCCGGGGCGGCCGTGCGCCCGCACCTGGCGGGCGAAGACCTCCTCGTAGCCGTAGTCGTTGCCCAGCGCGGTGATCGTGGAGGTGTCGGCGTGCAACGCGATCGCCGAGAGCGGCTCGCGCTCCCCGCGGTAGCGGCCGACCAGCTCGGCGGTGAGGTGCTGGGCCTCGGCCGCGCTGCCGCCGTTGCCGGCGGCGAACAGGCGCTGCCCGCGGCGCAGCCGGGTCGCGAGCTCGGTGCCCCACCGCTCGACGCGCCGGGACTCCCCGGCCAGCCCGTCGAGGGTGGCGCGCAGCCCGCCGAGGTGGGCGTGCACGACGTCCTCGATCGGCTCTCCCGCGGCGCTCACGCCGGGCTCCCCGAGGTCAGGGCCCCGACGCGGGGCGCCGCCGACGGGCCGGTGGCCGCGGCGGCCACCTCGGCGTAGACGCGCTCGTGCGCCTCGGCGACGCGTTCCCACCCGTACTCGGCGACCGCCCGGCGGCGCCCGGCGCAACCCAGCGCGCGGGCCCGGCGCGGGTCGCGGCGCAGCGCGTCGAGCGCGGCGGCGACGGCGACCGGATCGCCGGTGGGCACGTGGTGACCGGTGACGCCGTCGACGACGGTGTCGGCGAGCCCGCCCACGGCGGCGGCGACGACGGGTCGCCCGCACGCCATGGCCTCGAGCGGCACGAGGCCGAACGGCTCGTAGACCGGCACGCACGCCACGGCGTCCGCGGCGCGGTAGAGCGCGGGCAGGGCGTCCTGGCCGACCGCGCCGAGGAACGTGACGCGGTCCGCCACGCCCTCGGCCCGGGCGCGGTCGCGCAGCCGGGCGACCTCGGGGTCGTCGTCGAGGCTCGCGGCGGGCGGCCCGCCGGCGATGACCAGCTCGACGTCGCCGGGAAGGCGCCCGAGCGCCCCGATGACGGTGTCGACGCCCTTGCGGGGGACGAGCCGGCTGACGGTGAGCACGCGGAAGCGGTCGCTGCTGGACCTCGCCGGCCCGCTGGGCCGGAAGTGCCCGACGTCCACCCCGCACGGCACGACGGTGGCCTGGTCGGTGGCGACGCCGAGCGCGAGGAGCTCGTCGACCTCCTCGCGGCACGTGGCCAGCACGCGGTCGACCGAGGCACCGAGGTCGCTCTCGACGGCGACGCGGCGCGCGGGGCTGGTGTCCTCGGCGCCCTGGTGGCGGCGCTTGACCGAGCCCAGCGCGTGGAAGGTCTGCACGATCGGCAGGCCGAGGGCGCGGGCGGCGGGCAGCGCCGCCATCCCCGACATCCAGAAGTGCGCGTGCACGACGTCGGGCCGCTCGTCACGCCAGCAGGCCGCGAGCTCGTCGGAGAACGCGTCCATGTGGTCGACGAGGTCGTCCTTGGGCAGCTCGCACGGCGGGCCGGCGTCCACGTGGTCGACGACGGCGCCCGCGGCGAGCGGCACCCGGCGCGGGGTGGTCGTGTCGGTCCGGCGGGTGTGCACGACGACCTCGTGGCCGGCGTCGGCCAGGGCCAGCGCCAGCGCACGCACGGCGACGTTCTGGCCGCCCGCGTCGACGCCACCGAGACCGCTGGACGCGGCCAACGGGCTGGCGTGCTCGGACACCATGGCGATCCGCATGCGCACTCCTCCCTCGGTCCCGCGCGGGGACCGGGTGTTCTCTTCGGGCGGCGGCCGGGGGACACGCCGTCGACGCTGCGAGGGCCGGGGGTCCGGCCCGCGGCGTCAGACGGCGGGTTCCAGCCGGCCCGGGGACCGGGCGGACCCGGCGGCGGCGTCCTCGTCGACGGCGGCGCCCTCGACCGCCTCGTCGAGCAGGCGGTCCCAGTCGGCGAGGAACCGGTCCACGCCGTGTCGGGCGAGGGCCGACGCGCGACCCACGGCGCCGGCGGCGCGGGCGAGCTCGGGATCGTCACGATAGGTCCGGAGCCCGGCGCGCAGGACGTCGAGGTCGGTGGCGACGACGCCGGCCTCGGCCGGGACGTCGACGGCGGCCTCGGTGGTGGCGAGGGCCACCACCGGCATCCCCAGCATCATCGCCTCGATGAGCGAGAGCCCCAGCGACGTCCACCGCACGGGGTGCAGGTAGACGCGGTGCTGCGCCATCGCGGTGTGCAGTCGGTCCTGCGGCAGGTCGCCGCCGATCGCGATGCCGGGGTGGGTGACGGCCTCGCCGAGCCGCTCGCTGCCGATCCCGTAGACGTCGAGACCGACGTGGTCGGCGAAGCCGGCGAGCAGGTCGGTGCCGGTGACGCGCCCGCGGCGCACCGGCTCGTTGACCACGACGGCGGCCCGGTCGAGCTCGCCGGTGTAGCGCTCCCCCGGGTCGAGCACGCCGTGCTCGACCACGCGGATCGGCGCGCGGCCCGTGTCCCACATGAGGGCGTTGAAGTGGGTCACGTGCACCACCGGGATGTCGTCCCGGTCGGCCAGCGGGTGCCGGGCGTTCGGGACGTCACCCTTGGGCGTGTTGTGCTCGACGAACAGCGCGGGCACGTCGCGGCCGGGGCGTCGACCGGTCCAGCGCTCGGTGAGCTCGATCTCCTCGGGGCGCTGCAGCACCACGACGTCGATCTCGTCCGCCCGCTCCCGCAGCTGCGCGGGCGTGGCCTCCTCGGCCCGCGTGGGCCACTCCCACGCCGCCGGACGTCCGCCGCCCCACGCCCCGCCCTCGGGCAGCACCGGCAACAGGCACGTGTGCCGGCCCTGGACGAAGGCCGTGCTCCAGGAGCCGTGGACGTGCCAGTGCAGGACGGTCCGCGCCGGGCCCCGGGCTGTTCCCGGGACCGGCTGGCGGGAGGGCGGAAAGGTCACCGGCGAGGTATTGGTTGCGCGTCGAACCCATAAACTCCGCCCGGGGAACTACTACTCTCCGTACATCAATCGGGCGACGGCATCGACGATATGTGCACCCCGAACCGCATCCAGGCACGGGTGACCAGGCACGGGGCAGGTCCTGGCCCGGGTTCCGCGGCACGGGGCGTCCTGATCGCCCAGCAGAATCCGTCGCACTCCGTAGGGGGCCCACCGCTCCGGGGGCACGACGGGGGCGAACAGCGAGACCACCGGCACGCCCACCGCGGCGGCCAGGTGCGCGGGCCCCGTGTTGCCCACCACGACGACCCCCGCACCGGCGAGGACGGCCGCCAGCGCACCGAACGACGTGCGCCCGCCGAGATCGACACCACGGCCGTCCGGGACCGCCCCGGCCACCTCCGCGGTGAGCGCCCGCTCCCCCGGCGCGCCGGTCACCACCACCCGGTGGCCCGCCGCCGCGAGCGCCGCGGCGCCCTCGGCCGCGCGGTGCGGCGACCACGCCCGCGCGGGCACCGAGGCCCCGGGGTGGAGCACGACGTAGGGACCGTCCACGCCCTGTGCCGCGAGCACAGCGGTCGCCTCGTCGCGGGCGGCGGCGTCGACGGTGACGGCGAGGCGGCCGTCGTCGCCGTCGGGCAGCGCGTAGCCGGCGCGGGCCGCGACCGCGAGGGCCCGCTCGGCCTCGGGCAGGTCGTCGGGCAGGTCCACGGTCGGGTCGAGCGCCGGGTCGCCGGGGCGCAGGCGGACGTCGAGCAGGCTGCCGGCGTAGTCGACCGACGCGGCGGTGATCCGCGGCACGCCCGCCAGGCGCAGCACCAGCGCGGTCGGCAGCGGCGACTGGTGGAACGAGGTGAGCACCACCGCCTCGTCGGCGTCCAGGGCGGCGAGCGCGTCGACGAGCGCGTCGGTGTCCTCCTGCGTCACCGGGGGCGGCTCGCCGTCGACCCACGGGCAGCGCCACTCGACCACGGCGTCGACGCCCGGCAGCAGGCCGGCGGCCTGGCGTCCCTTCGGCCCGACGACGGCGACGACCTCGTCCGCACCCGCCGCCACCGCGCGGATCGCCGGGCCGGAGAGCAGGACGTCGCCGTCGCTGTCGAGCCGCACGACGAGGACGCGGGTCACGCGCCGAACCCCAGCAGCTCCACCGCGCCCAGCAGGTCGTCGGCGAGGATGCCGCGCTCCGCGGCGGCCGCGACCTCCTCGGGACGCGTCGCGGGGGTGGGCACGAGCACGGCCCGGGCGCCCGCCGCGTCCGCGGCCCCGACGTCGGCGGCGATGTCACCCACGACGGCGACGTCGGCCGGCGCGACGCCCAGCGCGGCGGCGGCGTCGAGCACCATCCCGGGCGCGGGCTTGCGGTACGCGCAGCCGTCGCCGGCGCCGTGCGGACACCACCGCCACACCGCGAACGGGCCGAGCAGCGCGTCGATGCGCGCGTTGACGGCCTCGACCTGCCCGGCGTCGAGCAGGCCCCGCGCGATCCCCGACTGGTTGCTCACGACGCCCACCGGGACACCGGCCGCGCGCACCCGGTCCAGCGCCGCCGCGGCCGTCGCGACGGGCTCCACGCGGGCCGGGTCGCCGTTGTAGGGGACGTCCACCACGAGGGTGCCGTCGCGGTCGAAGAGCACGGCGCGGGGTGGGGCGCTCACGGGCCGGAGCACACCACGGCCGCGCTCCCCCGGGCGAGCGGGGGCACCTCCCGGCGCGGGGGGCACCGGTTTGTGCCCTAGGGCCTCGGGTACACGCCGGGAGACCGGAGCCTCGCCGGTCTGTCCACTCCGCGAGTGGACGTGACCGATCGGGAGGAACCACGGTGATCCGCCCCCAGCCGCCGGAGGACCGGGGAACGGGTGCGCCGCGTGACGTGGAGGTCCGTGTCCCGGCCGTGCCGGAGGCGCTCGTCACCGTGCGCACCGTCGCCGGCGATCTCGCCCTGCGCGCCGAGTTCCCGCTCGACGCGGTGGACGACCTGCGGCTCGCCGTCGACGAGGCGTGCACCTGCCTGGCCGACCTCGCCCGCCCCGGGACGAAGCTCACCGGCACGTTCGCGGTCGACGAGCAGCGCATCTCGATGACGGCGTCGGTGTCCACCACCGGCCCGACCCGCCTGCCCACCGACACGTTCGCGTACCGGGTGCTGACGGTGCTGGCCGACGACGTCCGCGTGCTCGCCGAGACCCCGACCGCGCCGGGCGACGCGCACCGGCTGGCCCTGCGCCTCACGATGCGCCGCCCGGACACCAGCCGTCCGGGCGAGGCGCCTCCCCGCCAGGCCCCCCGCGACGTCCCCGCCGTCGCCTCGATGCACGACCGTCCCGGGACCTCCGGGTCGTGACGTCGCCCCACGCCGCCGCCCAGACCGGCGATGAGCAGGCGACGTCCGCCCCGACGGACCCGACCACCCCCGACACCACGGACGTGAGCTCCATCGACACCATGACCGAGACCGCGACGATCGACGGCCAGCAGGACGCTCCGCAGGACGGCACGACCGACGCGCCCGAGACGGCGACCGAGGGCCGTGAGCGCCGCCGCAGCGAGCGCCGCAGCTCGTCGCGGGGTGAGTACGACCACCTCATGCCGATGCTCGCCGAGCACGCCGCGCTGGAACCGGGCAGCGCGGAGCGCCAGGCCCTGCGTGACCAGCTGGTGCGCGGGCACCTGCCGGTGGCCCAGCACATCGCGCGCCGGTTCTCGCGCCGCGGGGAGCCGGAGGAGGACCTCGAGCAGGTCGCGACTCTCGGTCTGATCAACGCCGTCGACCGCTACGACCCGGCGCGCGGCACCGACTTCCTGTCCTACGCGGTGCCGACGATCACCGGCGAGGTACGGCGGCACTTCCGCGACCAGGCCTGGTCGATGCGCGTGCCGCGCCGGCTCAAGGACCTCAACGTCACCCTGTCCTCGGCGATGTCGCAGATGTCGCAGACGCTCGGGCGCGCCCCCAACGCCGCGGAGCTGGCCGAGCACCTGGGCATCGCGAAGGAGGAGGTGCTGGAGGCGCTCGAGGCCTCCAACGCCTACCGCAGCGGCTCGCTCGACGAGATGCTCGTCGACGACCCCGACTCGGGCACCGTGTCCGACCTGCTCGGCGAGGCCGACGCGGCCCTGGAGCAGGTGGAGTACCAGCAGTCGCTGGCCCCGCTGCTCGAGAAGCTGCCCCAGCGCGAGCGCACGATCATCATGCTGCGGTTCTTCAAGAACATGACGCAGTCCCAGATCGCCGAGCGCGTGGGCATCTCGCAGATGCACGTCTCGCGGCTGCTCGCCAAGACCCTGACCCAGCTGCGCGACGGTCTGGGCGACGCGCGCTGAGGCGTTGGCGCTGCGCGCTCGTGCGCGCTTGCCCGGCCCCTGACACGGGAAAGCACTCACACGTGCCCACCGCCCTCGTCCTGCGCGACCTCGGCCTGGGCGACCTGCTCGTCGCCGTCCCGGCCCTGCGGCTGCTGCGCGGGGCCCTGCCCGACCACGAGATCGCCCTCGTCGCCCCGCCCGCCCTGGCGCCCCTGGTCGAGCGGATCGAGGCGGTGGACGTCCATGTGCGTGATCTTCTGAGCTATAGCTCAGAAGATCACGCACGTACGGATGTGGCCGTCAACCTCCACGGCCGGGGCCCCGAGAGCCACGCGCGCCTCGACGCCCTCGCCCCGCGCCGGCGCGTCGGCCACGCCGCACCCGGCTGGGAGGGCCCGGCGTGGACCGACGACCCCGACCGCCCCGAGCGCCGCCGCTGGTGCGACCTGCTCGCCGCGACCGGCCTCGTCGACCCCGCCACCGCGGCCGCGCGCGCCGACGACCTGCGCCTTCCCGGTGGGCGCGCCGTCACCGGCGGGCCCGTCATCGTGCACCCCGGCGCCGCCTTCGGGTCCAAGCGCTGGCCGCCCGAGCGCTTCGCCGCCTGCGCGGTCGCCCTGCGCCGCGCCGGCCACGCCGTCGTCGTCACCGGCGGGCCCGACGAGCGCCCCCTCACCCGCGAGGTCGTCGCCCGCGCCGGCCTGCCGCCCGACGCCGACCTCGGCGGGCGCACCGACCTCGCCGGCCTGCTCGACCTCGTCGCCGCCGCCTCGCTCGTCCTCGCCGGCGACACCGGCATCAGCCACGTCGCCACCGCCTTCGCGACGCCCTCGGTGACCCTGTTCGGCCCCGTGCCCCCGACCCAGTGGGGTCCGCCGCCCGGCGGGCCGCACGTCCTGCTCGGCGACGACGCCGTCCGCCGCGGCGAGCGCTTCGCCGACGACCCCGACCCCGCCCTGCTCGCGGTCACCCCCGACGACGTCCTCGCCGCGATCCCGCACCTGCCCGGGGTCGTCCGCGCGTGACCCGCGCCGGAGATCGCAGGACAGGGCGACGGAGGAGCGCTGACGTGCGCATCTCCTGGCCGCGACGAATTAGAGTCACCTCGTGTGAAGGTCGGCTACGAGCTGCTCGGCTGTGCGCTGCACGGGCACGCGCTCGTCGGCACCGACGCGGCCACCGTCCGCGACGCGGACGCGCTCCTCGTGCGCGAGGACACCGCCGGCCTGCGCTGGCACCGGTGCCTGCGCTGCGACGCGTGGGTGCCGCGGGGAGTCCCGCCACAGCCGGCGCGGGACACCGTCCCCGGCGAGGACGAGATCGAGGTCCCCCTGCGCGGGCGCCCCCTGCGCGACCGCTACGTGCTGCGGCTCATCGCCCTCGACCGCGCGCTGCACGTCGTCGGCCTCGCCCTGCTGGGCACCGTCGTCCTGCTCTTCGCCGCCTACCGCGAGGCGTGGGGCCCCACCGCGGCCCAGATCCTCGGCATCCTGCAGGCCACGCTCGGCGGCCCGGTCGGCCACGGCGGCCCGACGCTGCTGGTCGAGGCCGAGCGGGCCTTCGAGGTCCCCGCCCGCACGCTCTACGGGCTGGCCGCCGTCCTCATCGCCTACGCCGTGCTCGAGGCGGTCGAGGCCGTCGGGCTATGGTACGCGAAGCGGTGGGCGGAGTACCTGACGTTCGTCGCCACCACCGTCCTGCTGGTGCCCGAGGTCTGGGAGCTGACCCACGGCCCGACGCCCACGAAGATCCTCGCACTGCTCGTCAACCTCGCCGTCGTCGTCTACCTGCTCGTCGCGAAGCGCCTGTTCGGGCTGCGCGGCGGCGGGCGCGCCGAGGCCGCCGAGCGGGCCCACGACACCGGCTGGGCGGCGGTGGAGCGCGCCGGTCCCGGCACCGATCGGCTGACCGCGCGCTGACGTCGGTCACACCTCACGGCAGGTGCGCGCCGCCACCGTCGGCTGCCGCTGGGTCGAGGGCCGCGGGCTGCGCTGGCGCAAGCGGATCGGCGCGCTGGCCAAGGCGCTCGGCGTCGGCGGCGTCGCCTTCCTCGGGGTGCGCTACCTGCTGCGCGACCCCGCCGACGCCGACACCCTGCGCGCCGTCACCGCCGGCGCCTTCGCGCTGCCCGGCGGACGCTCGCTCGTCCTGGCCGCCGCCGTGGTCGTGCTCGTCACGGCGATCTCCACCGCGGTGACCGGCATCCGCGCCACGTTCCTCGGTGACCTCGTCCCCGAGCGCCTCTCCCCGCGCCTGCGCCGCGTCGCGCGCTGGCTGGGCGCGGTGGGGAACCTGACACGCGCCGTCGCGTTCGGCGCCGTCGCCGTCCTCGGGCTGATCGCCGTGTGGCGCGACGACCCCGAGCAGGTCGGGGGCCTGGACATCGCCCTGCGCACCCTCGCCGACCACACCTCGGCGTGACCGTGCTCGCGGTCGTCGGCGTGGGCTTCGCCGCCTACGGCCTGTACTGCCTGGTCGACGCCTACGCCCGGCACCCCTGAGGCGCCACCGGCTCCGGGATCCGCCGTCCCGGCACGAACGCCCCCGCGACGGCGCCGGCGGCGTTGACCGTCCACTCCAGGGCCTCGACGCCGCCGCCGAGGTCTGCGCGGATGCTCGTCAGGGCGGTCGAGACCACCAGGGTGTCCAGGGCGCACATCAGCGAGGTGACCGACGCGAGCAGGAGCACCCCCCGTGCGCTGTCGCGGGCTCATGACCCGTCCTCCTCCGGCTGCCGGCGGGGCCTCTCCCCGCCCTCACGGGGTCCCGACCGGTGCCGGCGGGCGGGAATCATCGGCCGCTGTGGGATCCGTGTGCGGCGCCACCGGGGCCCTCGGTTGCCGTGCGGGGGCGACGGGTACGCAGGCCCGGTGCCGAGCCGCCGCCCCTCCTGGACGTCCGTGCCGGTGGAGCTCGCCCGCGACGTCGCGGCGACCCTGCGGGGCCGTGACCTGGCCGCCGTCGCCGCCGGACTGACCTACTTCGCCGGCCTCGGCGTCGTTCCGTGGCTGCTGCTCGCGGTGTGGGGCGCAGCGCTGATCAGCTCCCCGGCGACGGTCGCCGTCCACCTCGCCGACCTGCGCCTGCTCTTGCCCCCGGAGATGGGCGCGCGCTCGGTGTACGACGGGCTCGTGCGCGCGGGCCTCGAGCTCGGGCCCTGGGGCGCGCTGGTGACGATCTTCCCCGCGACGTTCTACGGCGAGGGTCTGCGCCGCGCGTGCCTGCGCCTCTCGCCGCGCAGCGACCGCTTCACCGGCTGGCGCGCGCGCCTGGGCCTGCTGCCGCTGGTACTCGCGGTGCCCGTGCTCGCGCTCGGGGTGTTCGCCAGCGCACCGCTGCTCGCGCACTTCGCGCGGATCGGCGGGGTCGGGGGGACCCTGGGCCAGGTGGTGGTCGCGTTCCACGTCTCCTTCGTCGCGATCGGCGTCGTGATCGCCTGGGGCTTCCGGGTCGTCGCGCCCGGCGGACCGGGGTGGGTCGCGACGCTCGTCGGCGCCTTCGGCACGTCCGCGGTGATCTCGGGCTTCCTCCAGGGCTTCCTGCTCTTCCTCGCGATCCCGATCGACGTCGGCGTGCCCTTCGGCGGGCTCGACGTCGTCGGCGCCACGGTGGCGATCGGGCTCTGGCTCTTCGTCCTGCACGTGCTGCTGCTCACCGGCTGGGCCGCCACCGACGCGCTCGACGGGCGCCTGCGGGGTCGGTCCCCCGGCCACGGCGAGCCCGTGTCCGACGTGGCGCCCGACGAGAACGGGCCGACCCCGGACGACCCGCGTCCCTCGCCCGCGGCGGTGGCCGTCGGGGCGGGACGGTGAGCCCCGCGACGCGAACCCGACCGGCGGTCCGTCCCCGCACCCCGGCTCGCGCGACGCTGCACGCGGTGCCCTGGGCGCTGGGCGCGGGCGTCGTCGGGGTGCAGATCGCGTTCCCGCTCACCGGCGGCGGCACCCCGGCGCTGACCGTGCTGGCGGTGGCGCTGTTCGCGTTCGCCTCGGTGGCCCACGCCCTGCTGACGCGCGGCCCGGCCGCGGCCGCCGGCCTCGTCCTCGTCGCCGGCGGCGGGGGTCTGCTCGTCGAGGCCGTCGGGCTCGCGACCGGCCTGCCGTTCGGCGAGTACCGCTACACCGGCTCGCTCGGCCCGGCCGTGCTCGGCGTCCCGGTGGTGGTGCCCGCGGCCTGGACGATGATGGCCTACCCGTCGCTGATCGTCGGCCGGCGTCTCGTCGCCACGCTGCGCCCGCGCCACCCGCGCCTGGTCACGATCGTGCTCGGCGCCTGGGCGCTGGCGACCTGGGACGTGTTCCTCGACCCGCAGATGGTCGAGGCCGGCCACTGGTACTGGCTCGACCCCACGCCGACCCTGCCCGGGGTGCCGGGCATCCCGGTGTCGAACTTCGCCGGCTGGCTGCTGGTCGCCCTGCTCATGATGGCCGCGCTCGACCGCGTCGTGCCCGCCCCGCACGCCGGGGACGACCGCCTGCCGCTGGCGCTGTGGGCCTGGACCTTCCTGTCCTCGACGATGGCCGCCGCCGTGTTCTTCGGGCGCCCGTCGGTGGCGCTGGTCGGCGGGCTGCTCATGGGGCTGGTCGGGGTGCCGCTGCTCGTGGTGCTGCGCCGCCACGGCTCCGGCCCGCGGGTCCCGGCGTGAGGACGCTCGTCGGTGTCGGGACGACCCTGGCGCTCGCGTCGCTGGGCCTGACCGTCGACAACCTCCGGCGCCTGCGCACCCCCGACCCCGCCGCCGCCCCGCCCGCCGAGTGCGTCGCCGTGCTCGTGCCGGCCCGCGACGAGGCCGCCGGCATCCGCGACTGCGTTCGCGCGCTGCTCGCCGCCGTCGACGGCTGGCCCGCGCCGGTCGAGGTGCTGGTCCTGGACGACGGCTCGACCGATGGCACCGGCGCGCGGGTGCGGGCGCTCGGCGATCCGCGGGTCCGGGTGCTGGACGGGGTCGCGCCCCCGGCCGGGTGGCTCGCCAAGCCCTGGGCGTGCCACCAGCTCGCCGGCGCCGCGCACCCCGACACCGGGGTGTACGTCTTCGTCGACGCCGACGTCCTCGTCACCCCGCACGGCCTCGCGGGCACCGTCGACCTGCTGCGCCGCGCCCGGCTCGACCTCGTCTCGCCGCACCCCCACCAGCTCGCCGAGGGCCCGGCCGAGCGCCTCGTGCAGCCACTGCTCGCGTGGTCGTGGCTCGCGACGCTGCCGCTCGGGCTCGCCGAGCGCTCGCCGCGCCCCACGCTCGCCGCTGCGAACGGCCAGGTGCTCGCCGTCGACGCCGCCGCGTACCGGGCGGCGGACGGGCACCCCCACGGCGAGGTCCTCGACGACATCGGCCTGCTGCGCGCGCTCAAGCGGGCCGGGCGGCGCGGGGTGGTCGCCGACGGCACCGACGTCGCGACGTGCCGGATGTACCGCGGCGCGGGCGAGCTGCGCGAGGGCTACGCGAAGTCGCTGTGGGCGGCGTTCGGCTCGCGCGGCGGGGCGGTGGGGGTGCTCGCACTGCTCGGTCTCGTGCACGTGGTGCCCGCGGTCGCGGCGCTGGGCGGGTCGCGGGTGGGCCTCGTCGGCTACCTCGCGGGCGTCGCCAGCCGGGCGCTGGCGGCGCGCCGCACGGGGATGCGGGCCGGCGACGCCGTCGCCCACCCCGTGTCCGTGCTCGCGGTGGCGGGGCTGACCGTCGACTCGTTCCGACGGCGGCGGGCGGGGACGCTGCGCTGGCGCGGGCGCCCGGTCGAGGCCGCGCCCGGGCAGCAGCCGGCCGCGGCGTGACCGACCCGCACGTCGTCGTCGTGGGCGGCGGACTCGGCGGGCTGGCCGCCGCCGCGCGGCTCGCCGCGGGCGGGCGCCGCGTGACGCTGCTCGAGCAGGCCGAGCGCGTCGGGGGCAAGCTCGGGACCGTCGAGGTCGGCGGGTTCCGCTTCGACACCGGCCCCTCGCTGGTGACCATGCCCCCGGTGCTCGAGCGGCTCTTCGCCGACACCGGCGCCCCGCTGTCCGACGTCCTCGACCTGCAGCGCCTCGACGTCGCCGCCCGCTACCGCTTCGGCGACGGGGTCGAGGTGGACGTGCCGGGAGAGCGCGCGGCGATCGGGCCGGCGCTGGACGCGGCGCTGGGCGACGGGGCCGGGGCCCAGTGGGAGGCGTTCCTGCGCCACGCCGAGCGGGCCTGGCACGCGACCCACGAGCACTTCCTGGAGTCGCCGGTGTCGCCGGCCGGGCTGGCGCGGCTCTCGCTGCGCGTGCGGGACCTGGCCGCGGTCGCGCCGTGGCGCAGCCTGCGCGGGGTCGGCGCGCGGTACCTGCGCGACGAGCGGCTGGGGATGCTGCTCGACCGCTACGCCACCTACTCCGGCTCCGACCCGCGGCGCGCGCCCGCCGCGCTGGCCGTCGTGCCGTACGTCGAGCAGGAGTTCGGGTCCTGGTACGTGCGCGGCGGGCTGCGCCGGCTCGCCGAGGCCGTCGCCGACCGGTGCCGCGCGCTGGGCGTGGAGATCCGCACCGGGACCCGGGTCACGGGCATCGACGTCGCGGGCGGGCGGGTCTCCGGGGTCCGGACGGACGACGAGGCGCTGCCGGCCGGGGACGTCGTCGCCAACGCGGACGCGGCGACGGTGTACGGCGGCGCGGGTCGGCCCGGCCTGCTGCCGCGCGGGGTCGGCGCGACGGCGCGGTGGCGGCTGGCGCGCACGACGCCCTCGTCGTCGGGGTTCGTGCTGCTGCTCGGGCTCGAGGGCCGCGACCCGGCGACCCCGCACCACCGCGTGCTCTTCCCGGCGTCGCGGGCGGCGTACGACGCGGAGTTCGACGCCTACCGGGGCTCCGCGCCGGCGGCCGCACCGACGGTCTACGTGCACGCGCCCGACGACCCCGCGCTGCGCCCCGACGAGCACAGCGAGGCGTGGTTCGTGCTGGTCACCGCGCCGCGGCACGACCCGGGGCGCGGCGTCGACTGGGACGCGCCGGGCCTGGCGGAGCGGTACGCGGACCGCATCCTGGACCTGATGGCCGAGCGCGGCGTCGACGTGCGCCACCGGATCCGGCACCGCGTCGTGCGCACCCCCGCCGACCTCGAGCGCGAGACCCTCTCCCCCGGCGGGTCGATCTACGGGACCTCGTCCGACGGCGCGCTGGCCGCGTTCCTGCGCCCCGCCAACCGCTCCCCGGTGTCCGGGCTGCACCTCGTCGGCGGCTCCTCCCACCCCGGCGGAGGACTCCCCCTGGTCACCCTGTCCGCCGAGATCACCGCGCGCCTGGTCCTGTCCCCACGTGCGTGATCTTCTGAGCCATAGCTCAGAAGATCACGCACGTAGGCGGCGGTAGACCGTCACGGTCACCTGGACGAAGCCCACCACCGCGAGCACCGCGGCGACGGCCACCGCGATCGTCGCCACCGGCAGCCTCGGCGTCACCGCCGTCCCGAGCAGGCCCAGCGACACCACGATCACGCGTGACGGCCGCTCCCACACGCTCACGACGCCGACGTCGGGCAGGCGTGCCGACGCCCGCACCGACTCCTGGAGCAGCGTCAGCACGCCCACCCCGACCGCGAGCCACCCCGGCGCCCCGGCCAGCACCAGGGCCACGAGGAACGCGACGTCGCCGACGCGGTCGACGAGCGGGTCGAGCACCCGCCCCCACGCCGACGCGGTGTCGGTGAGCACGGCGACCGCGCCGTCGAGCCCGTCCAGGAGCGCGCACCCGACCGCCAGCACCGCCCCGGTCAGCGCGCCCCAGCGCCCGGCCAGCACCGCGAGCGGCACCGCGACCCCGCAGACCCCCGACGCCGTGGTCAGCACCCACGGCGGCACGCGCCGGCGCGCCAGCGGGTGGGCCACGACGTGCACGATCCGCAGCCACCCGAGCACGACCCCGCGCGGCTCGATGCCCCCGTGCGCCGCGGACCAGCGGGCGAGGAAGTCCTTCACTGCTCGCGCACGACGTCCGCGGGGTCCTTGTCCTCGCGCAGACCCTGGTAGCGCGGGTGCCGCAGCCGGCCGTCGGTGGTCCACTCGCTGAACCCGACCTCGCACACCAGCTCCGGGCGCACCCAGTGCTGCCCGGACTCCCGCACCCGGTCGGCGAAGGGCGAGCCCTCCGCCGCCAGCGGGTCCAGCCGCGCGCGCAGCATCGTCAGCGCCGCCGCGTCGTACCCCGTGCCGACCTTGCCCGCGTACCGCAAAGCCCCGGACCCGTCGTGGTGCCCGACGAGCAGCGCGCCGAGCCCGCGCCGCGAGCCCGACGGGTCGGTCCAGCCGCCGATGACGAACTCCTGGTCGCGCACGCACTTGAGCTTGAGCCAGTCGCGGCTGCGCCCGCCGAGCACGTACGGGGCGTCGGAGCGCTTGGCGATCAGCCCCTCCCAGCCGTCGGCGCACGCCTGGGTGAGCAGCGCCGACGGATCGCCCGCGAGCGCCGGCGACCGGAACAGCGGCGCGTCGAAGGCCACGGCGTCGTCGAGGAGCCGGTGCCGCGCCGACTGCGGCAGCGCGGTGACGTCGGAATCGTCGACCACGAGCAGGTCGAACAGGTGCGCCTCGACCTCGACGCCGGTGCGCCGCGCCCGCTCGGCGTCGGCCACGTGCATGCGCGCCTGCAGGCTCGAGAACGTGCCGTCGGCGGCCACGATCTCGCCGTCGAGCACGAACCGCTCCGGGCCCTGGGCGGCGAGCGCCTCGACGATCTCGGGATAGCTCGCGTCCATCGGCTTCTCGTTGCGCGACCACAGCCGCGGCGCCTGGCCTCGCTCGCGCGTGGCGATCACGCGCACGCCGTCGAGCTTGCGCTCGAACACCCACCCCTCGCCCGGCGGGTGCTCCTTCGACAGCGTCGCGAGCATCGGCGCGCGGAACCCCGCCCCGTCAGCCCGGCGCAGCGCACGCTGCAGCTCGGAGGGGAGGTCACGCATCCCGTCCTCCTACCCGGCCCGGCCCGCGGCGATGCCCTACCGTCGCCCCATGAGCGAGCAGCGCGAGGACGCAGCGGACATCCAGCAGCGCTACGTCGCCGAGTACGACGAGGACCAGGCGCTGGTCGAGGGCCTCGACCCGGCGCAGCCCCGCGAGCAGAAGACGACCGACCAGGTGGCGGCCCAGGGCGACCACGTCGACGAGGACGTCGAGGAGATGGCCGACCCCGAGCGGTGACCGGCGGGTAACCGAGACGTGGCGACCTGACCGACGCTGTGCCACGATCCTCCGCCATGCGGTATCTGGTGACCGGCGGTACCGGGTTCCTCGGACGCAAGGTCCTGACCCGATTGCTCGCCCGCGACGACTGCGAAGCGGTGTACGCGCTGGTGCGCGCGGGCTCACGCGACCGGCTGCTGCGGCGCCTCGCGGACGCCGAGGGCCACGAGAAGGTCGTCCCCGTCGTCGGCGACCTCACCCAGCCCCGCCTGGGCCTGCACGACGCGGAGATCGACGGGCTCGCGGGCCGCGTCGACCACGTCCTGCACCTCGGCGCGATCTACGACATCACCGCCGACGACGAGGCCAACCGCGCGGCGAACGTCGACGGCACGCGTGGGGTGGTGGAGGTGGCCGGGAAGATCGGCGCCACCTGCCTGCACCACGTGTCGTCGGTCGCAGTGGCCGGGGAGTACGAGGGCACCTTCACCGAGGACGACCTCGACGTCGGGCAGACCTTCGGCAACCCGTACCACGAGACCAAGTACGCCGCGGAGCGCATCGTCCGCGAGGAATCGTCGGTGCCGTGGCGCGTCTACCGCCCCGCGGTCGTCGTCGGCGACGCGCAGACCGGCGAGATGGACAAGGTCGACGGGCCGTACTACCTGCTCACGGCGATCTCCTTGCTCGGGCGGTTGCCGAGCGCGCTGCGCTTCGCGGTGCCCGAGCTCGGCGCCACCAACGTCGTCCCGGTCGACGTGGTGGCCGACGCGATGGTCCACCTGCTCCACCAGCCCGGCCTGGACCACCGCGCGTTCCACCTCGTGCACCCGCGCCCCCAGCCGCTCTCGGAGGTCTACAACGCCTTCGCCGCGGCCCTCGGCGCCCCGCAGCTGCAGGCGACGATGCCCGAGGCGGTCGGCGCGCTCGTGCGCCGCGGCGCCGCCGCCGCCCAGCAGTTCACGCCGGTCGCGGCGGCGCGGGACATCGCGCTCGCCGAGCTCGACATCCCGCCCGAGGTGCTCCCCCACCTCACGTTCAGCGCCCGCTTCACCAACGACGAGACCCGCCGCGCCCTCGAGGGCAGCGGCGTCTCCTTCCCCGAGATCGGCGACTACGCCGGCGTGCTCGTCGCGTACTGGCGCGAGCACCTCGACCCCAACCGCCACCGACGCGACCGCGAGGGCGGGCCGCTGCAGGGCCGCCGCGTGGTCATCACCGGCGCCTCGTCGGGCATCGGGCGCGAGACCGCGTTCAAGGTCGCGCGCGCCGGCGGCGTCCCGCTGCTGGTCGCGCGGCGCACCGAGGAGCTCGAGGAGGTCCGGGCCCAGATCGAGCGCGACGGCGGCCAGGCCTGGGTGTACTCGTGCGACATCACCGACGGCGAGTCGGTGGACGCGCTGGTCAAGGCGATGATCAACGATCACGCGGGGCCGGACACCGGCATCGACATGCTGGTCAACAACGCCGGGCGCTCGATCCGCCGCGGCGTGCGCCTCGAGCTCGAGCGCTTCCACGACTTCGAGCGCACGATGGCGATCAACTACTTCGGCGCGGTCCGGCTGACCCTCGCGCTGCTCCCCCACATGCTGGAGCGCCGCTTCGGGCACATCGTCGACATCTCGTCGATCGGGGTGCAGACCGGCCCGCCCCGGTTCTCGGCCTACGTCGCGAGCAAGGCCGCGATGGACGCGTGGGCCGAGATCGTGGCCACCGAGGTGCTCGGGGAGGGCGTCACGTTCACCACCGTGCACATGCCGCTGGTGCGCACGCCCATGATCGCCCCGACGCGCATGTACGACGCCTTCCCCACCGACTCCCCCGAGGAGGCGGCGGACAAGGTGCTGCACGCGCTGATCGACCGGCCCAAGCACGTCGGCACGCTCCTGGGCACGTTCGGCGCCGTCTCGGCCGCGCTGACGCCGCGCCTGAAGGACGCCGTCATGCACATCGCCTACCGGGTGTTCCCGGAATCGGCGGCGGCGCGCGAGGGTAGTTCGTCCTCGGACCACGACGACGCACGGATGCTCGAGACGGGCCCGCTCTCCCGCGGCGCCCAGGCCATGGCCCGACTTCTCCCTGGAGTGCACTGGTGAAGACCCCGTTCGGCACCCCCACCGAGCTCGCCACCGGGCTGCGGCTGCTGACCGGAGCCGGCGTCGTCGCCCCGGTGCCGCCGCACCGGCTGGCCATGTTCCCCACGGCGCTCTACCGCTACGGCTTCACGCCCACGACGGCGTACGTCGTCTCGCGCTGGCGCCACCCGGACCGCGTCGCGATCATCGACGACCGCGGCACGGTGACCTTCCGCGAGATCCACGACCGCACCGACCGGCTGGCGCGCGCGCTCGCCGACCGCCGCGTCGGCCCCGGCTCGCGCGTCGCGGTGCTCTGCCGCAACCACCGCGGCCCGATCGAGACGATGCTCGCGACGAGCAAGCTCGGCGCCGACGTCGTCCTGCTCAACACCGGGCTCTCGCCGTCGCAGATGAAGGGCGTCGCCGAGGAGCAGGAGATCACCACGGTGGTCGCCGACGCCGACCTCGCCGACCGCCTCGAGGAGGTGCCCGAGAACGTCCAGCGCGTCTGGGCGTGGACCGAGGGCAGCGGCTGCTGGGGCGACGACTCGCTCGAGGGCCTCATCGCGGCGGACGGCTCGCAGGACCTGCCCACCAAGCCGCCGATCGGCAAGACGATCGTGCTGACCTCGGGCACCACCGGGACGCCGAAGGGCGCGGAGCGGCCCTCGATCAGCGGGATCGGGCCGGTCAACGCGATCCTCTCGCGCATCCCGCTCGCCGCCCGCGAGCCGGCGCTGGTGTCGGCGCCGCTGTTCCACACCTGGGGGTTCGCGGCGTTCCAGATCGGCTCGCTGATGGGCTCGACGCTGGTGCTGCGCCGCAAGTTCGACCCCGAGGACGCCCTCGCCGCGATCGCCCACCACCGCTGCACGTCGATGTTCGCGGTGCCGGTGATGCTGCAGCGCATCCTCGAGCTCGACGACGACGTCAAGGCGAAGTACGACGTGTCGTCGCTGGCCACGGTCACCGCCACCGGCTCGGCGATGCCGCCCGCGAAGGTCACCGAGTTCCTCGACACCTTCGGCGACAAGCTCTACATGCTCTACGGGTCCACGGAGGTCTCGTGGGCGTCGATCGCCAAGCCCGAGGAGCTGCGCAGCGAGCCCGGCACCGCGGGGCGCCCGCCGGCCGGCACCGTCGTCAAGATCCTCGGCGACGACGACCAGGAGGTGTCCACCGGCGAGACCGGCCGCATCTTCGTGGGCAACGAGATGCTGTTCACCGGCTACACGGGCGGCCGCGGGGAGACCGAGGAGGTCGACGGCATGCTCGGCACCGGCGACCTCGGGCACTACGACCGCCACGGCCTGCTGTTCATCTCCGGGCGCGCCGACGACATGATCGTCTCGGGCGGCGAGAACATCCACGCCGGCGAGGTCGAGAACCTGCTCGCCGACATGGACGGGGTCAAGGAGGCCGCGGTCGTCGGCGTCGACGACGACGAGTACGGCCAGCGCCTCGCGGCGTACCTGGTGCTCGAGTCGGGAGCGTCGGTCGACGCGGACAAGGTCCGCGACCACGTCAAGAACAACCTCGCGCGCTTCGCCAGCCCCCGCGACGTCGAGTTCCTCGACGAGCTCCCGCGCAACAACACCGGCAAGGTGCTGAAGTCGGAGCTTGGGCCTTCGGCCTCGTGAGCGCTTGCCCGTGCCTGAGCACGGGCAAGCACGCACACCTCGCAGGCAGACTGGGCACGTGACGACGCCGGAGCCGGGCACGCAGCGCCTGCGTGCCCCGGCGCACCGCGTCAGCCGGCGCGCGCGCTCGTGGTGGGCGCTGCGCTCGGGCGTCGGCACCGTCGTCCTGCTCGTCCCCCAGGCCGTCGCCGCGTTCTTCCTGCCCGAGGTGGCCGACGTCCTGCTCGTCACGGGCGTCGTGACGCTCGTCGCCGGCGTCGTCCACCTGCTCGCCGTCCCCCGCGTCCGCTACGCGCTGCACCGCTGGGAGGTCACCGACGACGCGGTGCACACGCTCTCGGGGTGGCTGCGGCTCGAGTGGCGCATCGCCCCGATCTCGCGCATCCAGACCGTCGACACCGACCGCGGCCCCCTGCAGCGCCTGTTCGGCCTGTCGTCGGTGACGGTGACGACGGCGTCGTCCAGCGGCGCGCTGGCCATCGACGGCCTCGACGCCGACGACGCGGTGGACCTGGCTGACCGGCTCACCCGCGTCACCGAGACCCTCGGCGGGGACGCCACGTGACCACGGCGGGCCCCGACTGGCAGCACCTCGACCGGCGCATGCTCGTCGTGCACCCCGTCGTCGACCTGGTCAAGCTCGTCCCGGTCCTGCTCGTCATCGCGATCACCGGCGGCTCGACCGACGACCGCTGGCGGCTCTGGGGCGGGCTCGTGCTCGCCGCCGCCGTGCTGGCGTTCGGGGTCTCGCGCTGGTTCACCACCACCTACCGCGTCGGCGGCGACCGCGTCGAGCTGCGCACGGGCCTGCTGCGCCGCCACCACCGCAGTGTGCACCGCGACCGCATCCGCACCGCCGACCTCACCGCCAACCCCGCGCACCGCCTCTTCGGCCTCGCCGTCGTGCGCGTCGGCACCGGGCGGCGCGAGGGCGGCGACGACGCCGAGCTGACCTTGGACGCCGTGCGCCGCGGCGAGGCCGAGCGGCTGCGCGCGCTGCTGCTGGGCGGCGCCACCCCGGACGACCCCGACGCCGTCGCGGTCCCCGAGCTCGCGCGCCTGCGCTGGACCTGGGTGCGCTTCGCCCCGCTGACCTTCTCCGCGCTCGCCGTCGTCGGCGCCGTGTGGGTCGGGCTCTTCCGGCTCGCCGAGGAGTTCTCGCTGCGGGTGCCCGACGCGGAGATCCTGCGCGAGAGCGCCGGGCGCGCCCCGATCTGGCTCGGCGCGGTCGCGCTGCTGGTCACGGCGGTGGTCGGCGCGGCCGTCGTGTTCGTCGAGGGCTGGTGGGGCTACCGCCTCACGCGCGCCGACGACGGCGGCCTCGTCCTGCGCCGCGGGCTGCTGACGCGCCGCACCCTGTCGCTGGAGGGCCGCCGCATCCGCGGCGTCGAGCTCGACGAGCCGCTGCTCGTGCGCCTGGGCCGCGGCGCTCGCCCGCTGGCGCTGACGACCGGGTTGCGCGCCGACGGGCAGGGCGAGCACGTCGGCGCCGTCGGCCCCGCCATGCCGCGCAGGGAGGCCCACCGCGTCGCCGCGGGCGTGCTCGGCGTGCCGCCCGCCGCCGGGACCCGGGTGCCGCTGGTCCGCCACCCGCGCGCGGCGGTGCTGCGGCGCGTGACCCGCGGGTTCGCGCCGGCCGTCGTCGTCGCCGCGGTCCTGCTCGCCCGTCCCGAGGCACCCGGCGACGCCGTCGTGGTGCCCGTGCTCCTGGTCCTCGCGGCGCTGCTCACCGTCGACCGCATCCGCTCGCTGGGCCACGCGCTCACACCGTCGCACCTCGTGACCCGACAGGGCGCCTGGGTGCGCCGCACCGTCGTCCTGCGCCGCGGCGGGGTGATCGGCTGGCGCCTGACGCAGACGTTCACCCAGCGGCGAGCCGGGCTGCTCACCCTGCACGCCGTCACCGCAGCCGGGCGCGGGCGCTACGAGGTGCTCGACGTGGGCGTCGACCGGGGCCTCGAGCTCGTCGGCGACGTCACCCCCGGGCTGCTGACGCCCTTCCTGACCGACGGCCGGGCGGCCGGTCGGCTGGTGCGCCGTTAGGGTCAGTCGGGTGAACGCGCGCCTCGTGTGGATCGACTGCGAGATGACCGGCCTCGACCTGGGTCACGACGCCCTGATCGAGATCGCCGCGCTGGTGACGGACGCCGACCTCGTGCCCTTCGGCGAGGGCGTCGACGTCGTCATCCACGCGACGGACGAGGCCCTCGACGCCATGCCCGACGTCGTGCGCGACATGCACGCCAAGTCGGGGCTCACCGACGAGGTGCGGCAGTCGACGGTGACGATGGCCGAGGCCGAGAAGCTCGTCCTCGACTACATCCGCACCCACGTGCCCGAGGGCCGGTCGGCGCCGCTGTGCGGCAACTCGATCGCCACGGACCGCGGCTTCATCGCCCGCGACATGCCCGAGCTCGACGGTCACCTGCACTACCGCATGGTCGACGTCAGCTCGATCAAGGAGCTGTGCCGGCGCTGGTTCCCGCGGGTCTACTACGCCCAGCCGGAGAAGGGCCTGGCCCACCGCGCGCTGGCCGACGTCCGCGAGTCCATCCGCGAGCTCGAGTACTACCGCCGCACCGCCTTCGTCGCCCAGCCCGGGCCCACGTCGGAGGAAGCCCAGGCCGCGGCCGCCTCGGTGGTCGCCGACGACCGCGCCGGGGTCGTCGCCGCCGAGTCCACGGGGTCCGGCCCCGCGGGCGGCCAGGCTCCGCCGCCGGGGATGTAGCGGTTTCGGCCGGGGTCGCCGCCGGCCACCCTGCCCCGTTCCGCCTCGAGCCCGGGGGCGCTCCGCCCCCACGCCCGAGGAGATTCGATGCCGCTCGTGACCACCGTCGCGCACCAGCAGTGGGAGACCTGGGACGACCCCGTCCGCGGCCGCCTGCGCTGGTGCCTGCTCGACGACGGCACCGACGCCGTCACCACCGGCGTCTTCGAGCTCGCCGACGGCGGCTGGATGGGCCGCCACCGCCACGCCGCGGCGGAGGTCTACTACGTCCTGTCCGGGCAGGCCGTGGTGGCGCTGGACGGCGAGGAGGTGACCGTCGACGCCGGGTCGTTCGTCCGCCTCCCGCCCGACGTCGAGCACGGGATCCACGCTCTCGGCGGGCCGGTGCGGGTCCTGTTCGTCTTCCCGACGAGCGCCTTCGGCGACGTCGTCTACCGCTTCAGCGCGGAGACCGCCGCCTGACGGGCCGGTGCGAACGCGCTCGCGCCCGGCTTGTACGCTGGTCCACGGCTCGCCGGAGTGCACCCGGGGGACCATGGTGGGTGTAGCTCAGTTGGCAGAGCACTGGGTTGTGATCCCAGGTGTCGCGGGTTCAAGTCCCGTCACTCACCCGGACGGCAGCGGACCACCCGCTGTCGGATCGAGATCACTGGCTTGCTAGAGTCTCGATCACGCGCCGTTAGCTCAATGGGCAGAGCAAGTGACTCTTAATCACTGGGTTCGGGGTTCGAGTCCCTGACGGCGCACTCTTTTCGGCTGGTCACAGCCCTGCAGGGCGATCTTCGATGTGACTCCGGACCCTTCTCACCGGCCGTTAACTCTAGCCGACGACGAGGTTGGAGATCATCTACGCGGCCACCTCCGCAATGGTCGACAGACTGAGCCAGTACCCGCGCGGGCTCTCGATGGGCGCTGGATGCGCTCTGCTGATCGCCCCGCGCATCCGCCTGCCGGGCTGCAAATCGCGGGAGGTGCGAGTCGACAACGAAGGCGCCGGCGCGATGATCGAGTCGCGCACATGGCGCTGGCGAATCGCCTCGATGGGCATGGCGGACCCGGACGGAGCATGGACGGGTCCTGGGACCGATCCAGCGCCCGGCCACTCGCGGGCGATGCGGTGCGGATAGCCGACGCTGCATCGTGGAGTCGTCGATGGGGCCGACGAGCTCGGACAGGGGCGTGGACTTTCCCGCAGCGGCTGCCTCGGCGAGGAGTCGCCCGGCGCCATGTTCGAGGACGGACGTCCTGTGAGCACGGGGAGCACGGTGCAGGGGTCAGGCGACTGATCGACCTCGGCTTCTTTCTGGTCCACATCACCGACCTCGCATCCGCAAGAGGCGGGTGCTCACGGACCTGGCTGGAGAGCTGGCCCTCCGGGGGAAGGCAGGCCCACCGTGGCCGACCCCCTAGGGTCGCCTCCCGCCGTCGACCGGCCGGCCGAACCTAGCGACCTCCATCCGGACATCGGACCATCCATGTGGACGAATATTGCTCCGATGGATACCGCTACGAAGAGCGACAGATCGAGTGCACTGCGCCGACAATTTTCGATCAATGACACCCGGAAATCCTACGCTTTACTGGTTCCATCGGGTGAGCCACCTTTCCCGTGACCGCTGAGATGAGGAAACTGGACGAAACTCGGCTTGGGGGGGAAATGCTGGGACCACGGGAGTTGCGCGCTTCGGTCGAGCCGGAACGCGTTCTGACCTCTCTCGCGGAAGCGCAGGAAGACTTGCGATCGGCCGGTTCTCCGCACGTCCATCAGCCCCTTACGGATATCCGTACTGCGAACCACCGGGGCCATGAGATCATCGTGCGCACTTCGTACGAGATCGAGGTCGACGGATCGCCCTTCGACGTGGCGCTCATCGTCGGCGACGACGGCCACGTGCACTACCACGGACTCCCCACCCAGAATTTCTCCTCCGCGATCGACCTCGTGCGCGCGGCCATCGACGTATTCGGCGCGGAAGACCTCGTCGGGGGCGGGCACGCCGGGCACGGCCACGGCGAGGACGACCACGGCGGGCACGCTGCCGGCCACGGGGCGGGGGCGTGACATGGGCGTTCGTCGCGAGATCATGTCGGACCCCGAGGCGCGGAAGGCCTTCGTCGACGGCGTCCTGGCGTTGAAGGAGGAGAACTCGGGCATCACGACGGCGCAGCTCGGGATCCCGGGCTCGGCGGACGCGGTCTCGACCTACGACCTGTTCATCGTCTGGCACCACCTGGCGATGGGCCGCATGACGCCGCCCGGACAGGCCGATCGGAACGCCGCGCACAGCGGCCCGGCCTTCCTGCCGTGGCACCGCCTGATGCTGCTGCTGTTGGAGATGCAGGTGCAGCGGGTGCTCGGGTCGCCCGACTTCGGTGTGCCCTATTGGGACTGGGCGGCGGACGGGGAGCTCGCGCCCGGGGAGCAGCCGCAGACCCCACTGTGGAGCGACGCCGGCATCGGGGGCAGCGGGGACACCGTGGGCGACGGCCCGTTCCGGGGCGGCGAGTTCGAGGTCCGTCTGGTGAGTGATGGGGTGGTCCGGCTGGTGAAGGCCGGCCGCCCGCTCACACGGCGGCTGGGCGTCTCCCCCATGGCACCGACGCTGCCCACCGTGGCCGACGTGGCCACGACCCTGGGTCTGGACGAGTACGACGCCTTCCCGTGGAACTCGTCGTCGGGCGAGTTCCGCAATGTGCTCGAGGGCTGGCCGAACGGGCCGAGCCTGCACAACCGGGTGCACGTCTGGATCGGTGGCGACATGGGGATCGCTTCCTCCCCGAACGACCCGGTGTTCTTCCTCAACCACGCGAACGTCGACCGGATATGGCAGGCGTGGATGCGTGATCACGGTGAGGAGTACCTCCCCGATTCAGCGGCCCCGACCACCCTGCTCGGACACCGCCGCGATGATCCGTTGTATTCGATCCTCATCTCGGAAGTGGTCACGCCCACGGACGTCCTCGACGTCGGCGCGTTCTACGCCTACGACGACCTTCCCTGACTCGGCGAGCGCCTCGCATCTTCCCGTCCAACGGAACAGGAATGGGTCAACCCATGCCCGACACCCTCAGCGGCTGGTTCATCGAGTCGTGCGACTGCGAATCGCTTTGCCCGTGCTGGATCGACGACGAACCCGACGACAACCACTGCACCGGACTCTTCGCGTGGGCCGTTCAGGAGGGGTCCCTCGGCGGCGTGGACGTCTCCGGCGCGCGGATCGCGAGCGTGTCCACCCACAACGGTCGGCGTCGCGCCCCTGAGGGTGGGCGCTATTCGATCCTGTTCATCGACATCGGATCCGTCGAGGACGGTGAGGCGGCCTTTCCGGCGCTGGAAGGCGCGTTCCGGGCTCCGGAGGGTGGGGTCCTGGCCGAGCTGGCCGAGGTCAACGGCGTCGTCCTCGCCGCGCGCGCGGCGCGTGTCGAGATCGAGGGCGAGCCCGGCGGGCCCTCGAACTGGTGCGTGCGGATCCACCCCGCGGCCCACGGCAACGGTGCCGCCCCCGCCGACGTCCGGGCACTCGAGGCGCACGGCGGCCTCCTGGCCTTCGACACCGACGACGCAGCCGGCGCCGGCGTCGCACCGCTGACCCTGAACCACACGGCGCTCGACAAGGAACTGGCCGTCGTCGGCGAGGGCGTGGAAGCGCTGGTCGCGTCCCGGTTCCGGGTCAACCTCCCGTCGCTGCCGGGCGGGTACGTGGACCGCTCGAACCGCTCCGGGATGCGCGGACTGTTCGACTACGGGCGACGGCGGCAGGCGGGGCAGCAGCCGCGCCGCGAGCCCGCGCACCCGGGTCGGTGACCGCCACGCCGACCCGGACAGGCGGGCCACGCGCCTCGACCCCGCGGGCGACACTCCTACTCGGCCTCGTCCTGGGCGTCGCCGCCCTCGCCTGGGTCGCGATGGTGCGGTTCCACGCCTCGGCGGGCGACCCCGGCGGCCACCACGCCCACGATCACGGAACGGCGGCGAGCCCGGCCAGCACATCGTTCCTCGCCCTCCTCGGCGGCTGGCTCGTGATGGTCCTCGCCATGATGCTGCCGACCGCGCTGCCCTTCCTGCGCATGCTCGCCGGCTTGGTCCGCCGCCGACCGCGGGCCCATCTCCTCGTGGCCGCCGGCGTCGGCGCGTACGTCGCCGTCTGGGTCGGCGTCGGGGCCGTCCTCGTCGGGGCGTCGGCCGGGATCGCTCGGGTGGCGGCGGCCGCGCCGTGGCTCCGCGACCGACCCCAGGTCCTCGCGGTCGGCGCACTGCTCCTGGCCGGGGCGTACCAGTTCTCCCCGCTGAAGAACGCGTGTCTGCGCGCGTGCCGCAGCCCCCGCAGCTTCGCGTTCGCTCACTGGCGCGGGGTCCACCCGCCGCTCGTCGAGAGCTCGCGCATGGGCACGGCCTACGGGCTGAGCTGCGTGGGGTGCTGCTGGGCGCTGATGGCACTCGGTGTCCTCGCCGGCGCCGCTGGCCTCGTCACGATGGCGGTGCTCACCCTCGTGATGGTCGGTGAGCGCCTCGCACGCCGCGGCCTGCGTCTCGTCCGCCCCGTTGGGGTCCTGCTGCTCGCCCTCGCCGTGCTCGTCGGCACCGGCGCCCTGCCCGCCGCCCCGTTCGTCTGACCGCACCGCCCCGGGAGGAACCATGGCCCTGCGCCGGTACAGCATCGTCGCCCTGCAGATGCCGATCGTCTACACGATCGACGGCGACCACGACCGCGACGGGCTGATGTTCGCGATGCGCGGCCACCTCCCGCTGCTCGAATGGCTGCGCGCGCGTTGGGAGGACGAGGACCGCTACCTCCCGCGACTGCAGCTGCGCCGCCAGCACATCCAGGTGCTCGTCGACGACCTCGACCACTACCTGCTCGTGCACGAGCGACTCGAGGCGATGGTCCAGGAGGCCGGTGGCGAGCGGCAGCGGCTGCTACGCGAACTCCGCGACTACGCAGGCGACTCGCGGGCGGAGCGCCCCGAGGACGATGCCCAGCGCCGGCGCCTCGATCCCGAGGTCGGCGCGATCGAGCACAACGTCCGGCACGTCGTCGACCAGATCGCCCTCCTGTTCGACATTCTCACTGACGGACGGCAGCGCAGCCTGCCCACCCGCCACGGGCGGATCGACGTCGCGGAGCTCGAACGGCGCCGGAAGGAGTGGCAGGTCGCCCTCGAGGACGCCCACGAGGGCATCGAGGCCTGGTTCCGCCGCGTCGAATCCGACCCCCGACGGCGCTACGACCGGGCTCGCCTCGCCCGGGAGACCGGGCTGACCCCGGAGCAGGTTGACCGGCTGCTCCTCAACGATCGGTGGCCGGCCGACGCCGCCGGGGTGGCCGCCGCCTTACGCGAGGGCCGGCCAGCGGCGAACCACTACACGCGCGTCGACCCGATGAAGCCCGTACCCCTGGTGCGGCCGCTGGTCCTCCGGGCGCACCAGGGCGACACGATCCGCCTCGAGTTCGAGAACCAGATCCGTGGGCGGGACGTCGGCGTCCATCTCCAGGGGGACGGCATCTCCACCGATGGGGCACGGGGCGTCGAGGTCGACGACGGCGCCGCGGTCGGCCGCAACCCGACGAGCCTCGTCCCCGCCGGAGAGCGACGTCGCTACCTCTGGCACGCCCACCGGGAAGGCGTCTGGGTCTTCAACGACCTCGGGGACCTGCGAGGCACCGAACGGGGCACGAACGCCCACGGGCTGTTCGGCGCGTTGATGGTCGAGCCCCCGGGCGTGCACTGGAAGGACCCGGAGACCGGCGACGACCTCACCTGGTCGCCCTTCGGCTCCGGTCCCGACGTCGACATCCACGTGCCCGGTGAGAAGCCGTACCCGACGATCGACCAGCGGGACGAGCCGGGCGCGGAGGAGTACGTCGACCTGAGCCGGCGACTCGTGAGCCACCGCGAGTTCACGGTGGTGTTCCACGACGAGCCCGAGGTCCACAGCGGCTTCCACGTCGGCGACGTCGAGCACACCGTGATGCCTCTGAACTACCGGGCGGAGCCCATGCCGAACCGGCTGCCCCACCGTATGCGGCGGCTCGTCGACGGTACGGCCGAGCAGCCGGCGGGAGGTGTCGAGAGGCAGGCGTTCCATCGGGAGCTCGACGCCCAGCTGGGCGAGGTCTTCCGGACCGCGCGCCGCGGGGACGACTGGCTCGAGTACGTCGCCGGCGAGGAGCAGCACCACAGCTCCTGGCTGTTTGGCGATCCGCAGACCCCGATTCCGCGGGCCTACCGCGGGGACCCCGCGCGCGTCCGCCTGATCCACGCCGGGGTCAAGGAGACCCACGTCTTCCATCTGCACGTCCACCAGTGGCGGGCGATCCAGGACCCGGACGACACCCCAGGGGTCGCGCGGGGGTCGCAGCTGCTTGACTCGATCACCATCGGTCCCCAGACCGCGGTGACGATCGAACCGCTCTACGGGTCCGGCAGCCGGCAGCACGCCTTCGGCGACATCATCTGGCACTGCCACCTCTATCCCCACTTCCACCACGGCATGTGGGGCCTGTGGCGGAGCTTCGACGTCGAGGTCGACGGCACGAGACCCCACCCCGACGGCTCCGTGTGCCACCCGCTACGCCCGCTGCCGCACCGCCCGCCCGAGCGCGGCCGCGTCGGTTTCCCGTGGTTCGTCGACGCCGTGTACCCGCAGAAGTCGCCACCGCCGCCGGCGCTCGACGAGGCACACGCCGTCGGTCGGCGACGTCTCGTGTACGAGGGCACGCTGGCCTCCGCCGACGAGCTCGCGGCGGTGCCGGCGACGGTGGCGGCGGACCCACAGCCGGGCGCCGTGTTCGTCGATCTCGACGGCGACGCTGCGCGGTGGAACAGCCGGGAGCCAACGCGACTGGTGCACTACGAGGTCACGGTCCGCTCCAAGTGCGTGCCCTACAACCGGTGGGGCTGGCGCGACGACCGCGGGCACTTCTACGAGGTCACCGCCGCCTCCGTCGACGACGTCCCGATCGATCTCCCGCAGCCCGACGGCGGCGAGCCGGTCACCCGCGCGCCCCTGTTCGCCCGGGCCAACCACGGCGACCTCGTCGAGCTCACCCTGACCAACGAGCTGGGTAGGGACCATGAAGGCGGGATCTTCCCGCCGGACGCCTTCGACCTCGCCCAGCTGCCGGTCGAGTGCGGCCTACACGTCCACCTGGTGAAGTTCGACGTCCTGGCGGCCGACGGCTCCTCGACGGGATGGAACTACCTGTCGGGCGCCAGCTGCCCCGCGCCGATGGAGGAGCTCGCCGGCCATGGCCTGGCGGCGAACACGAGCTTCCACCGCTGGGTGGTGGACGAGGAGTTCGGGCCATGCTTCTTCCACGACCACCTGCTGGCCAACTTCCGCCAGAAGCACGGACTGTTCGCCGCGCTGGTCGCCGAGCCCCGCGGGTCGCGCTGGGTCACGCCCGAGTCCTACGGCAGGGACCAGGAGACGACGGCGACGGTCGGTGTCGAGGCCGTCGTCCACGGCGACGGGACCACGCCGTTCCGCGAGGCGTGCCTGGCCGTCGGCGACTTCGTGCCCCTCACCGCCCCCGACGGCGAGGGCCGCCGGCCCCTCAACCCGCCCGGCACGCTCGGCGGGGACGACGACCCGGGCGCTATGGCCGTCAACTACCGCTGCGCGCCGCTGACCAAGCGGGGCGACGACCCCTCCCGCTGGTTCAGCAGCAGCCCCCACGACGACCCGGACGCCGGCGACGATGACGGTGACGAGCGCGTCGAACCGCTGCCGCCCGCGGCCGGCCGGCCGGAGGACCTCGAGCGGCGAGACCCGGACACCCCCGTCTTCCGGACCCATCCCGGCGAGCGCCTGCGCATCCGGCTGATCCAGGGCTCCCACGAGGAGCAGCACAGCTTCCTCGTCCACGGCATGCGATGGCGGCGGGACTGGCTCGAACGCTCGTCGACCCTTGTCGACCAGCAGACCCTCGGGATCTCCGAGGCGTTCACCCTTGAGGTGCCGGCACTCTCGCGTCCGGGTCAGCAGGTCCCCGACTCCTACGGGCCCGGCGACCACCTGTGGGCCTTCGCCGCGATGGACGATCTCTGGCTCGGCTGCTGGGGGTTGATCCGCTCCCTGCCGGCGAAACCGGGCGACAGCAGGAAGCCCCTGGCGCCGGAGCCGGCCGCCCGACCGCTCGGGCGGGACTTCCCGCCGCGGCCGGTGGCCCGCGACGACGGCACCTACGACCCGGAGAACCTCCGGCAGTACGTCGTGGTCGCCCGGCGCCACGAGCACCGCTACAGCGGCGACGCGCTCACCGACCCCTGGGGGCTGGTCTACGAGGAGGCCGAGGGCTCGGTGCCTGTGCCCGTGGACGAACCGGGTGGTCGTCGTGGTGACCGTCGCGCCCGCGGCGTGCACCACACCGGCGAGCCGCTCGTCCTCCGTGCCCGGGCCGGCGAGTGGGTCCGCGTGGTGCTCATCAACGAGCTCCTCCGACCCGAGGACGAGGTCGGCACCCGCCAGCAGCGCTTCGGCCCCGAGCCCTCACCTCCACCCCTTCCGCTCGACGAGAACGTCCGCGTCGTCAGCCCCCGGGTGTCCCTGCACCCGTCGCTGCTGCGGTATGACGTCATCAGCGACGACGGGGCCAACGTCGGCTTGAACCGCGACAGCACCGTGCCGCCGCTCCTGACCGATGGCGGCGACGAGCACGACGCGGCCCACGCCGACGAGCAGGGGCTGGTCGCCCACCGCCCCGACCACGCCGCCGACGGCGACCCGAACTGGCGCGAGTACTGGTGGTACGCGGACCCCGAGCTCGCCCGGGGCAGCCACCACCTGCAGGACATCGGCCAAGTTTGCTACCTGCAGGACATGGCCGACGTGCGCAACCACCGGCACCACGGCCTCGTGGGCGCTCTCGTCGTCGAGCCGCCCGGGGTCCGGGCCGTAGACCCCACCACCGGCGACGAGCGCTGGACCGGGACCCACGTCCACCTCCTAGACGGGGACGGCGCACGGGTCGCCGACGAGATGGTGCTCGTCGTCCAGGACGGGCTGCGCCTGTTCGTGGCCGGCAATCCGACCGCACCCCTACCCGACGTCGAGCCGGGCGACGACCCCGAGGACGCCGGCCAGAAGGGCATCAACTACCGCACCCACCTGATCCACCACGAGACCGGCATGGCCGTCGAGCATCCTCACACGCCCGTCTGGTCCGCCACGGTCGGCGACTCGCTCTGGTTGCGGCTCGTGTACGCCGCCGACAAACCGCGCAACCACACCTTCACGCTGCACGGCACGTCGTGGCCCCTCGCCCCGTGGCACCCCCGCAGCCCATGGATCGGATCGGCCTCCGGTCTCAGTACCGCGACCGTGCACGACATCGCGATCGAGGCCCGGCGGCCGGGAGACCACGCCTACCGCACGGGCGTCCTCAAGTGGGCCCTCGAACAGGGGCTGTGGGGCCTGCTGCGCATCGAGGGTCGTCCCGGCGCCGCTCCGGCAGCGCTGCAACGCGCAGCCGACGCCCTAGGCCTCGGCGGTATTGGTCATCAGGTCGCCGCTGCGCTGGAGGAGGTGCGCCGAAGGACCGGATTATGACGTCTGTGCTCCATCGGAGAGGTTGGTGCCACATGATGCAACCAGAAGCACGACAGTCCCGGCCAGCGGAGTTGCGGTCCGACGAAACTTCCAAAAAGAGTACGAGGCGTCTCGAGGGCCAGAGTGCGGCGTTCGTTATAGCCGAAGTCAACCGCTACTTAGCTTACAGTGAGACCCGGCTACACATCGCCCCGCTCGACCGGGTCGTCAAGAGTGGGCCACACATCTGCCTTATCAACTCTACGGACTACTGCAACTAACGGTACACGGTCTAGTCTAGCCCGTACGGGTGGTCACACTGTCCACATGGCACATACTTCCCCTTGACGGCATCACGCATCACACAAGTGAACAGACTTAGGGAGGTGAGCAGTGGCCAGAGGCCATTCGTCGCCGTTCGACTCGGCTAAATCCAGCACCGGCGGGCGCAGCCTTCTAGCAGGTCAGTGGTGGAGAAGGCCGCTAACTTGGGCCTTGCTGGCGGCCGTGTGCCTCGGCGCCCTCATAAGTTGTGGACGTCAAGCGCCAGATACACGCATAGCCACAGCGCAAACTCCGGAGCAGGGCCTGCCGAATGCAGATCCGGCTAGTAGGAAGCTGGAGCTCGAGTTGAGAAAACTCGAGCAGGAGACGAGTACGGCCGCTATCGCGCGAAGTTGGGTTCCAGCCGCTAGCGGCGCTGCAGCGCTGATCGCTGTCGGCTTCGGAGCATTTCAATACTTCCGCGACCGGCACCGAGACCGTGAGGTTAGGATTCAGGATCAATTCGCAACGGGCCTGAGTCAAGTAGCAAGTTTCGTCTTGGAGGACCGCAGGACCAGCGCGGGCCTTCTTGCTGCCTTAGAAAGCCTCCGTCAAGTCGTTGCGCTGCCCGACGCGCCGTCGCGTTCGACAGACAGAGTGTCCGAAGTGATCGGAAAGGAAAGCTTGAACGATATCGACTTCTGCGACCCAGAGCAGGTCCGCTTTGACCCGACATGCCTCGATGAGTGGCCCGACTACACAAGGTGGTTGCGCGATCATCCTAACGAGCAAACGTTCATCTTGTATCGGTATCAAGAGGCCGGACGAGAACTCGCCCGTCGGCATCCTGACTATTTCAGCAAAATCCGGCTCAGCCGAAACGGCGAGATCGTGGCTCCAGTCCAGATCCCCGACAAGGACTTCCTTCACTTTCAGCAGCTACTCCGGGGTTATCGGTCGCACTTCGAGAGTCAGCCACGAGACTCAAGAACAAGGAGCATCGAGCTGTTCGGTGAGGCAATAGGCAACCCGGATTTTGCGGAAGCGACATTTAGACGCAGTAACGTCGAAACGCATAGTAGTCTGACATAGCGCCGTTCTTGGGCCCGCAGCGGTTGCACGTTTGAAGGAAGGTAGTGTGGTGCAAGAATCATCCGGATCGCGGTGGCTTGTCCCCCTGCTAGATGCTTCCGTACAAGCGAGCTCTGCCGTGCAAGACGAGCCGTTAGCTTCACCGCGGGACGTCTCTGCGCGGGCTACGGCCCTGTTGCCGGCTCGGCCGTTCGTTCGTGGGCGAGTGCGTGAGATAGGGTTGCTCGCAAGGCGAACTTGCGCGAAGCGGCCCCGACCGGTCGCAGTCTTGGGCAGTCCAGGCATCGGGAAGAGCGCCGTGTGTATTGCCACTTTGCATCGGCCGACGGTCGTGAACAAGTACGGCGGGCGCCGGTACTTCATCTACTGCAACGCGGCCACCTCAGCTGTAGCTGTGACGAATGCTATCGCCAGTGCACTCGGCCTGTTCGCGGGCTCGACAAACGCGTTGCCTCAGGTGCTCGCGGAGCTGTCGAGAGCGCCGGCCGTACTCGTACTCGACAACGTGGAGACCCCCTGGGAGAGCGACGAACTCGGGACCGTCAATCTGCTTCTCGCTCTTTCGGCCGTACCAGGGCTTGCCCTAGTGAGTTCCATACGTGGTCACCACCGCCCGCGAGACGTCCCGTGGAACAGTTCGATTCGCGTCTCCCCGTTGCCAATCGAGCACGCAAAGAAGCTTTTTCTCGACGTAGCTGGGGACGAGTTGCGGGATGATCCTCATGTAGATGCTCTCCTTGAGATGCAGGACGGCGTCCCTCTCGCAATCAGGCTCCTTGGGACGCTTGCCGAAGGCCAGCCCAGCCTCGCCGGACTGTGGGCTGAGTGGATAGCTGGGCGAGAGACCAGTCGTAAGCTCGGGCTCAGCGATCTGACTTCCGCTGAGATGACATACGAAGTCTCCTTCGCCAGTCGGCGCACTGGCGCGGACGGTCGGCGACTACTTAGTCTCTTATCGATTCTGCCGAACGGCGTCGATTGGGCTGCGCTGGACGTGCTTCTGCCGAACAGAGGGATAGGTGCGGCGTCCAACCTTTGTAGGGTTGGGTTAGCATTCGACGAGCGACATCGACTAAGGGCACTTCAGCCAATTCGGAGTTACGTTCGACGGTCTCATCCGCCCTCTCTCGATGACGTACAGACGACCTCGAACTACTACCTGCGGCTCGGGGAGGAGCTTGGCCGCCAGGCCGGAGAGCCCGGAGGTGCGGATGCAATAGATCGCCTGGCCAATGAGATCGGCAACGTAAATACTTTGTTGAAGATGGGCTTCGACAGCCCGGACCCGACCCGGGCGATAGATGCCGCCGTCGCAATCAGCTCGTTCATTCGCTTCTCCGGCCTCGGCTCGACGCTCATGCTCGATGACGCACGCTCCTCCGCCGCACGCATCAACGACGCAGGACGAGAAGCGCATGCCCTCCTAGGCATAGGCGCCATCGCTTTCGTGCGCGCACAGTATGAAAGAGCCAATCGCAGCTACAGTGATGGGCGAATTCTATTTGAGTCACTCGACGACCAGATGGGCACAGCCGACTGCATCAAGGGCTTGGCTCACGTGGCGCGCGCAGAGGGAAAACTGGATCACGCGCGCGCGGCTTACCGTGAAGCCCGCGATATCTATGCTGAGATCAAGCACGGCGTCGGGATTGCCGATTCTGTAGCGGGCCTGGCGGACCTCGACTTCGACCAAGGGGACATGGCCTCCGCCGAGAGCAGGTATGCGGAGGCGCGTGCATATTATGAGGCGTCACATATGCGGGGCGTTGCAAACTGCCTGGCCGCATTGGGCGAGATTTCACTAAGGCGAGCACAGCACGACCTAGCCCACGAACGGTTTCTCAACGCCCGACCGCTCTACGCTCAAGTCGGGCACGTGCACGGCGTGGCAAAGTGCGAACTCGGGCTCGGCAGGGTTGCTTTCGCGCGAGGGAACTTCGAACAAGCCTTGTCGTTGTATGAGGCGGCCGAGGAGCTCTATCTACGTGTCGGAGCCAGACGCGAGCAAGCGGAAGCTATACTCGGTTACGCAGATGCGGTTGGTAGGTTGGGCCAGGGAGAGCGGTCGCGAGCTCATTATGAACGAGCATCCAGCGTACTGGCGACGGTGTCGACCTCCAGTCAGCCGTAGTAAGTCGCCCGCTGCGGGAGCCACGGTTGGCTCGCTGGTCGCGGGGTTCGGGGATGGTGTGGGCGATGCTGCGGCGGCGCGGCACCCGCTATTGCCTCGTGAGCTGTCGCTCTTGTCGCCCAACAGTAGCCCGGGCGAGTCCGTGGCCGGCCCGGTCCGGCGGGAGCGACCCGTAGCCCGGGCACGAGCTCGGGGAACGTCGGGCAGTCGTTGATGTTGCCCGCGCTTGTTGGTCAGCCCACCGCGAGAACGGCCGATGGCGTGGTCGTCGGGCTCGGCCCAGCAAGCCCCCTCCCCCGAGAACCCGCCTGGCAACCGGTTCGGATCTAGCGCTGGCCGCCCGTGTCGGGCCCAGGCTCGCCGTGGACGTGCTCCACAGCCGCAGCGGTCGTGCCATGCCGTGCCGGTCTCAGACATGCCCCGACGGCGAGGGCTTCGAAGGCATCAGCGGCGGTTGAGTCCCAGGGGGGCGGTCGGCGAGCTCCTCGCTGGCAATCGGATCGGCGTCGAGGGCGGCGGCGATGAGCCGACCCACGTAGCCGCGACACCGCGCGGCGCTGGAGCTGCGGGCGCTGCACCCGCCGGCCGGGCACCCGTCCGTGTGTAAATGAGGGCGGACTCGGCGCTTCCAGTACGGGTACACAGAGAGAACGGACCGTCGCAGCGTACTTTCTTGAGCCCAGCTTCTGGCGTGCTCTGCTACACGCCGCTCATCTTTGGCAGGACTAGAGCCAACCCCCCGCCTCTCCCCTGACCGAGTCATCGGCCCCGGCCACGATGGCTCCCCTGCACGCAGGGAGACGTCCGCCCCACAGAGATCTCGCCCCGCCATGGTTGAACAAGATCGCGCAGGCCGACCGCTTAGGTGTCCGCTTACGTCACACCACAGCTTCACTCGACGGTCCATCGCAAATGATCGACACTCGTCCACACGGTTGCTGACCAGCACAAACGAGCACCACACATCACCCGGATCAACGTGACTCCCGTCCACTGGGTTCGGGGTTCGAGTCCCTGACGGCGCACTCTTCCCGCAGGTCAGCGACTCGGCGAGCGATCTTCAGGCTGATCCCACCTCGGGTCACCGGCCGCTTACTACCTCTGCTCACCCGCACGGGAAAGATCGTCCAGGGCCGAACCCGCCGACCGAACTCCCCCACCAGGACGACGGCCGCGGCCCGGACTCATCCTCGGTCCCCCCGCTGCGCACTGTCGTGTCCCCGCTCGCTCCGTCCTCGGGTCGGACGTGGCCGGGCCCCCGCGCCGTGCGAGGGAGGACGCGTCCCAACGTCGCCGGATCTCATCGGCCCGCCCGATCTCGGTGTCGATTGCGGTGAGGACAGGGTGACCTCCTGCGCCCACGCCGCGTTCCGTGCCGACAGCGAGGCCGCGTCGTCGGCCGGCCTCCGGTGGCCCGGCCGACCTCGTGTGGAGCACGGCCCCATCCGCAAACGCCCAGACCGCGAGCGCGCCGGCGGCGACCACATGGCGCGACGAGGGGCTCGAGGCGAGGCCTTGTCGATCGGGTCCGACGGGCGGACCCGTCGACGCTCTCCGGTAGGTACCGCGCCAACCCGGCATCTCGTGCCGACCACGATGAGCAGGCATGCCCTGTCGGACCTTCCCCGGATCAGACGGCGGCGTCACCTACCCCTCAGCTCCGCGGCGGGGAAGTCCGCAGACGAATCTCGAACGGCTTCTTCAAATCACGAAAACATCACGGCACCTGCATGAACGCGCACTCGGCAATCGGCTGTAGGTCCGCGCACTCCGCGCCGCGGTGATCCGGACATCGATGAGGCGGATCGTCGCGACCGAGGCCGGGGATCACCTCGAGCCGCGGCGCGTTCAGCACGTCCGGACAACCGGTCGTCGTCTACCGCGTGGGCACCGAGGGCGAGACCGGCGCCGCCGGGCACGATGTGCGCGGTGGCGACCACGACGGGCACGGACGGACAGTGCGGTCCGGCCGGGTGGCGCCGGACCGCGCTCGCCGGCAGCGCGGGCATCGGCGCGGCCCTGGTCGTCGTCCTCACGCTCGGCCTGCCCACGGGTCGGACGTTCGGGGTGGAGGACAACGGCGACGGCTACCGACTCTACTGCGGTATCGGACTGATCCCGCGCACTGTCGACCGGCTCGCCGCATGGAAGGCCGGTGTCGTCACGAACTTCACGGTAGGCACGCCGAGCTGCGGCGCGTCGACGCCCTCGTCGGCGGGACTGGTGCTGCGGGCCGCCGGCCTGGGCGGCGACGGCTCGCTGGAGCTCGACAGCGTGGGCTGGTGGTACGCGGCGCTCGTCGGGCTGGTGGTGGCCGCCGCGGCGTGGGCGGCCTCGGCCTCGGGACCGTGGCGCGCGGCGGTGCTGGTCGTGCCGGTCGCACCGCTCGCACTCCCCCTCTTGACGCGGTTCTTCGTCTCCACCTACGCCGAGCCGGCCGGGCTGCTGGGCACCCTCGCGCTGGCGTGCGGCGTCGCCGCGCTGATGGTCACCGGGCCCGAGCAGCGCGGCGCGCGCACCACGGCGCTGATCCTGGTCGCGCTCGGGGGTGGTGTCGCCGCGACGGCGAAGGTGGCCTACCTGCCGGTGCTCGTCGTCGCCGTGGGGGTGTGCGCGGTGACCGCGGTGGGCCGATCCCGGCCACGGCGGGTCGGGCCCGTGATCGCCGGGGTGACAGCACTGGCGGTCATCGTGCCCATCGGCGCCGCGGCTGGCTTCCAGGACTCGGTCTACGAGGGCGCGAACGTCCACGACATCGTGTTCACCCTCGCGCTGCCCGAGTTCGGACCCGACGCCACCGCCGAGCTCGGCCTGCCTCCGGAGGCCGCCGCCTTCGCCGGCAACGGGTACTTCAACGGACCGCCGCATCCGACCGGGGGCTGGTGGAGCCGGGCGATCCGCGACGAGCCCGACGTCACCCGCTCCGCCGCCTACGCGGCGCTGGTCCGTCATCCCGGCGTCCTGCTCCGCGCGGTGGGCGTGGGCCTGCAGGCCACGATGCGCGCCGACCTGCCGTACCTTGCGTCGGGTCCGGCCGACCCCGCCCGGCCCTCCCCACCCGGGGGCGACCCCGGTTGGTCTGGAGCCCGGCAGCCCGACCTCCGCACGGTCCTCGACGCAGGCCCGCACCCGCCGTGGTATCCCACCGCACTCGTGGCGTTCGCCCTCGTCGCGGCGGCGAGCTCCGTGGCCTGGCGACACCGGGCGCCCGCGGTCGCGCGCTGGTGCCTCGCCGCCGGACTGGGCGCGGTGACGGCCCTCGGACTCGTCGCACTCGCCGTGCTGGGGGACGGCTACTTCGAGGTGTTCAAGCACGTGTGGCTCGCGGCGTACGTGCTCGTCCTGACCGGGCTGTGCCTGCTCGGGGCGGTCGCCGCGGGGGTCGGGCACCTAGGTCGGGCCCGCGGGATCGTCGGTCGTCGCCCGGGTGTGTGGGCACCTGCTGCGCACGCCGACCTCGCCGATCTCCCGCCCGCACCGCCACGGGGTCCCGCTCGTGCGACGGCTCGCCGGTGATGGCGACGGGCTGGGCACGTCGACGGGGATGGTTCGTCGGGGGCTGGGCCGGGCGCCTCGCGCGTCCCGCTCCTGCACAGCTCGCCCTGCTCCTCGCCGTGGTCTCGTGGCACACCGCGACGAACCTCGGCGGAACGGCCGCCGCCGTGGGCTACGGCATCGTCGTGACGGCGTCGATGTCGGTGCTCGTGCCGTGGGGGACCGACCTGCTCCAGCGCGCCCCCACCTGGGTCCTCCCGGCACTGGCCGCCGGCTGCGTCGCCCTGCTCGTCGTGGCGTTCGTGATGGGCCTCCCTGACGCATACGGCTTCGCCCTGGGCGTCGGCAGCGATCGGGCCAATGCGCTCGACGTCGCGCTCGCCCAGCTCGCCGACGGTCGCTACCCGTACACCGCCACGACTTACGTGGGGAACCCGATCACACCGCTGCCGGGGGCGCTCCTCCTGGCCGCCCCGTTCTGGTGGGTCGCCGGAACCGCCGCGTGGCAGAACCTCGCGTGGGTCTTCCTCCTGCTCCCGGTGCTGAACGGGGGCTGGCGACTACGTTCCCGACCGACGGTGCTGTGGGCGCTGACCGCCCTTGGTGGGCTCGAGGTGCTGCGGGAGTTCGTCATTGGCGACGACCTGGTGTCGAGCGCGATCCCGGCGGTCGCCGCGGTCGCATGGACCCTGCGCGCCGCGAGGGGACGGGCCACGTGGGTGCTCGCGGGGGCCTCGATCCTCCTGGGGGTGGCGACGTGCACGCGGCCGCACATGCTGCTGGTCGTCGTGATCGCGGTCGCGGCCGTCGGGATGGCGGCGGGCGCGCGGCGGGCCCTCCTGGTGGGCGTCGGCGCGACTCTGGTGTGGGTCGCCCTGGTCGTCCCGTTTCTGCGCGGCGGCGTCGCCCGCTTCTCGCCGTTGCACACCGTCGCGAAGGTGACCGGGGACCGGGCACTCACGGTCGGGATGATCGCGATCGCGCTCGGCGCGACCGCGCTCGTGGTCGTGGTGCTGGCGGTGACCCGGCCGTCCGGCGCCACGGGCGTCGGCTGGCTGTGCGCGGCTGCGCTGTTCGCGCCCTCGGTGCTGTCCCTTGTCCAACGGCTGCTCGTCGGTCCGTCGGCCGAGCTGGACCTCACCCTGGGGGCAGCAGCCGTGCCGTTCGCGGTGTGGGCGACGGCCTCGCCGCTGCTCAGGCCTCCGTCGGCTCGACCGGCATCCCCCAGAGCTGGTCGCACGGTATCGGCCTCGCGACCGATGGCGGCGGCACCCGCCGACTCCGAGCCACGTGCCGATGACTTCCGCCGCAGACGGGGGTCTACCAACTGACCACACGTCGACACGGGACGAGAGGCCGCGGACGATGAACGAGCTGACGCGTCGATCGCGGCGTTGTGCGCGATGCGGTAGAGCCACGTGGCGACGGCGGCAGCGCCCCGGTAGCTCGCGGCGCTGGTCGCGACCTTGATCCTCGCGGACTGCACCGCGTCGTCGACCTCTCCCCCGGCGGCCACGACTCGTCGGGCCGTGCCGATCATCACGTCCTGGTGCCGGGTGGCCAGGACGGCGAGCGCCGCGCGGTCCCCGTGCTCGATGTCGGCGCGCCAGCAGGTCCCGGTCGTCACGGTCGTCGTCGTGTGGCAGGTGTCCCCACTGCGCCCAGCTGCTCAACGCCCCGAGCGCGCCCCTCGTCCGCCCCGACGTCGTGGCCTCCCCGCAGGCGGTCCAGCCGCGGCGCCCGGCACGGCGCAGCGGCCGGCACGGCGCAGCCGACCCCGCCCCGCCAGCGCGCCGGTCGAGGTTCCGCGACCGCACGCTGCTCCCCGGCGTAGAGATCACCACCGCTGCGTGCGGGCGGTGGTCGTCGAAGGCGTCGGGAACGTGCAGGTGGGCGGCCAGGTCGATCCGCTCCTTGGGATCGACGACGGGATCACCGTCGACATCAGGGCTCCTCGGTCTGGAGGTGCGCCGGCTCGCCGTGCTGGGACCAGGTGGCGGAGGGAGCCCCGATGACCGAGAGCAGCTGTAGCTTCTCGTGGCTCTCGCTGCCAGGGACGGCGGTGTACACCAGCAGGAGGTGGGACTGCTCGGGGTCGAGCAAGGTCTGGCAGTGCAGCTCCAGCGCGCCGATCTCGGGGTGGACGAGGCGCTTGAGGCCGTCCGGGCGGACGCCGATCTCGTGGGTCTCCCACAGCGTGCGGAACTCCTCGCTCTGCGGCAGGAGCAGCCCGGCGAGGTGCGCGGCCCGGGAGCCGGGGCCCCGCAGCGCGACGATCGCTCGCAGGCCGGAGACGTAGCGCCGGGAGAGCAGCGAGTGGTCCTCGGGCGGGAAGAGGTCCCGGCTGGCGGGGTCGGTGAACCAGCGGTAGCCGATGCTGCGCGCGGGGCCGGTGTGGCGGGTGGTGTCGCCGGTGAGCGCGACGCCCAGCGGGCTCTGGCGCAGCGTCTCCCCCAGCTCGGTCACGATCTCGGCCGGGGTGTCGGCGAGCCGATCGAGGATGCGCAGCAGGCCTGGGCTGATGTGCTCGCTGGCCGCGCCGCGGGCGGGCGGGTGCTGCCCGGCCAGCCGGAACAGGTGGTCGCGCTCGTCGAGCGAGAGATGCAGCCCCTGGGCGACCGAGGCGATCATCTGCTCCGAGGGCTGCGGGCCGCGCTCGCGCTCGAGGCGCGCGTAGTAGTCGGTCGACATGTGGCACAGTGCCGCGACCTCCTCGCGGCGCAGCCCGCTCGTCCGGCGGCGCTGACCGCGCGGCAGGCCCACGTCCTCGGGCTGCAGCGCCTCGCGACGTCGCCGCAGGAACGCCGCCAGCCCGGCTCGGTCGATCATGGTTCAGCCTCTCCTCGGTGCTGCCCTCGTTCCTACCGGTGTCGTGCACCGCGCAGCCACGGACTGTCGATCCACCCCACAGGCGAACGAAGGGGGGTCCGCTCAGCCACGGATCGGCAGGCCGTGGTTGTTCGCCCACCAACCCGCGAACGTCATCGGCACACAGCCACCGACCCGCGGAGCTCCCCGTGCCGAACGACCTCAGCCCCACCGCGTCACTCGACCCCACCGTGCCCGTCCCGCTCGACCGCTCGACGGACCGCCCCGCCGACGAGCCGGCCGGCGGTGAGGAGGCGACAACGCTCTCGGCGGCGATGCGCGGCAGCCTGGCCCGCTCCGGGGGCGTCACGGGGATCCTCGTCGCCGCCGCACCCGCCATCGCCTTCGTCGTCGCCGACGCCGCCGGCGGACTGACCTGGGCGTTCATCGCCCTCGCCGTCGCTGCTCCCGCGGCCTTCGGTGTGCAGCTGGTCCGCCGGGAGCCGCTGCGGGGCGCGCTTGTCGGCCTGGCCGTGGCCGGTGTCTGCGCCGGTATCGCCGCGTTCTCCGGCGAGGCCCGGGCGTTCTTCCTGCTCCCCACCCTGATCCCCGCCGCGCTGGGGGTGCTGTTCCTGGGCTCGGTGCTCGTGCGCCGGCCGGTGACCGGGATGCTGTTCAACCGCGTGGTCGGCGGCCCCGCCGACTGGCGCGAGCACCCCCGGCTGCTGCGCATCTACACCCTCACCACGCTGGCCGGCGTCGCGCTCCACGCGGTCAACCTCGTCCTGCGGGGCGTGGCCTACCTCGCGAACCAACCCGCGGTCCTGGCCGCCCTCGGCGTCGCCGCCGCACCGGTGTTCGCCGCCCTCGCCGCGGTCACCGTCGTCGCCGCCCGCCGCGCGATCACGACCAGCGCCCCCGCCGTCGCCTGACCCCCGTCGCCTGACCTCCGCCGCTCGATCGCCGGCCCCAGACCCGAACACCTCACCCCAGGAGCAACCATGTCCCACACCCCTGACATCGCCGTCCCCGACCTCACCGGCAAGCGCGCCGTGATCACCGGCGCCAGCGACGGCATCGGGCTCAGGATTGCCACCCGGCTCGCCGCAGCCGGCGCCGAGGTCGTCCTGCCCGTCCGCAACCCCCGCAAGGGCCAGGCCGCGATCGCGGCGATCCGCGAGCAGACCCCCGGCGCGACCGTGTCGCTGCGTGAACTCGACCTGTCCAGCCTCGCCTCCGTCGCCACACTCGGCGCCACCCTGCGCGACGAAGGCCGCCCGATCCACCTCCTGATCAACAACGCCGGCGTCATGACCCCACCCGAGCGCAAGACCACCGTGGATGGTTTCGAGCTGCAGTTCGGCACCAACCACCTCGGCCACGTCGCCCTCGTCGCGCACCTGCTGCCGCTGCTGCGCGCGGGCCGCGCGCGAGTGACCTCCCAGCTCAGCGTCGCCGCGCGCAGCGGGCGCATCAACTGGGACGACCTGCAGTGGCAGAACTCCTACGCCGGCGGGATGGCCGCGTACTCCCAATCGAAGATCGCGCTCGGGCTGTTCACCCTCGAGCTCGACCGGCGCAGCCACGCCGAGGGCTGGGGCATCACCAGCAACATCTCCCACCCGGGGATCGCCCCGACCAGCCTGCTCGCCCCCCGCGCCGAGCTCGGACGCGACCAGCCGACCCGGGGACGGCGGTTCATCGGTGCCCTGTCCGCCCGCGGCATCCTGGTCGGAACCCCCGACAGCGCCGGACTCCCCGCCCTCTACGCCGCGGCCTCTCCGCAGGCCCGCGGTGGGCACTTCTACGGGCCCGGCGGTCTCGGCAACTTCGGCGGCGCCCCCGCCGAGCAGCGCCTCTACCGCCCGCTGCGCAGCACCGACGACGCCGCACGCATCTGGCAGGTCTCCGAGGAGCTCGCTGGCGTCCCCGTCGGCAGCGCCGCCCCCACCGCGGCCGACGACGCGCCCGCGCCTCGCGGCGTCCGACAGCACTGAGCCTCGCACCGAGCCGCGCGCGACGCCTCGAGATTGGAGGCGTCGCGCGCGAGCCGGAGGTCGCCCCGCACGGCGCCATCGCCGGCGACGACCCCACCCCTCGTCAGCAGCGGCGGAGGGCGTTCGTCCTCACCTTCACCAACACCGAAACAGGAGAACCATCGTGGGAACCCACCGCATCGCCCTGGTCACCGGAGCCAACCAGGGCATGGGCAAGCAACTCGCCACAGAGCTGGTCTCCGACGGGACCACTGTGTTCGTCGGGGCCCGCAACCTTGATCGTGGCGAGGCAGCGGCCGCCGAGATCGGCGACGGTGCCACCGCGCTCCACCTCGACGTCACCGATGCGACCTCGATCCGCGGCGGCCGCCCAACGCATCCGTGAGGACGCTGGCCGGCTCGACCTCCTCGTCAACAACGCGGGCGCCGCCACGATCGGCACCGACGTCCGCGACCTGGCCGAGTTCCGCGCCGTCTCGAAGGCGAGCACGGTGCCCCTCGAGGAGGTGCGGGCCGTCTGGGAGGTCAACGTCTTCGGGCCCCTGGCGGTGTACCAGGCCATGCTGCCGCTGCTCCGCGCATCGTCGGACGCGCGAATCGTGAACGTGACCAGCGCCCTCGGCTCCCTGGCCACGGTCGCTGACCCGGCCTCCGTCTACCACTGGACGTTCGACCCGACCTACGCCGCATCGAAGGCCGCGCTGAACGCCCTCACGCTGTCGATGATGATCGAGCTGGAAGCCAGCGACATCAAGGTCAACCTGGTCTCGCCAGGCTTCGCGAACACCGCGCTGGTCAACTTCGAGGGGACGGACACGGTCGAGGACGCGATCCGTGAAGTGGTGCGGGTCGCCCGGTTCGGACCGCACGAGCCGTCCGGCACCTTCACGAGCTGGGAGGGCGCAGTCCTTCCGTGGTAACACTCGGCGCGGGTGGGAGACTCATGACCTCAGGAACGACCTTCCGAGCCGAAGAGATCGTCCGTCTCGTCATCCAGTCCTGGTGCACACCTGGTCAGTGGGAGGGCGGGGAGACACGACAGTGGACACCGTCGAGACGGGCCGCACCCACGACCACACCGGACCCGAGGGCGTCGCTGCGGCTTGGAGCGGCTGCACTTCGACCGGCCGCTTCAGCGCATTCAATGACTGAGGATCACCGGCCGCATAGGTGGCCGCTGACGTCACACCACAGCCGCCGGTAGCCGTACACCGCCGATGATCGGCGGCCAGCTGCACCGTTGCTGACCAGCACGAACGCTAACCGCAGCACACGGCGGCAGACATGACTCTCGTCCACTGGGTTCGGGGTTCGAGTCCCTGACGGCGCACTCTTTCCGCAGGTCACAGACGTGCGGAGCGATCTTCAAGGTGACTCCAGATCATTCCCGGGCACGCTTACTCAGATGGATCGTGCAGCTGGAGATCGTTTCAGCGCCGCCAACGACCGCGCGCGGGCCCGCTCGTCGGTGTCTGCCGCGTTTCCCCAACGCGGAGGGCACGAGACCTCGTTCCCTGCGCCGTACCGCCACGTCGAACCCGTGGTGAGAGCTGAGGCGGGGGCTCCCTCAGTGCGCCTCGGACCTCAGTCAGGATCGGCGTCCGCTACGGCGCATCGGCGTTCTCGTCCGTCGAGCGGGTCGAGGCGGCCGTGAGCACCAGGGCACGAACGAGCTCGAGGGTCGCTCGGCCGAGGGCCGGCGAACCCGCATCGGATCCGAGTCGAGTCACGTCGGCGTTGACCCGCTGTACGTGATCCGTCACGAGGTCTCGTAACGGGCTCGCCGCCAGCTGGTGTCCGGCGCGACGGACGAGCTCCACCGGCAGCCCGAGGGCGTCCAGCGGGATACCGAGCGACGTGGCGCCGCCGTCCCCGTGCCACTGGTAGTCGTAGGCCGAGGTGTGATCGATCAGGAACAGCTCTCCGGGCTGGAGCATTCGTTGCCGCTGGTGCTGGAGGAGCACGCCGGGTCGGCGCCCCTGCACGGCGACGGCGACGACCTCCGGTGCGGACCTGGCCTGCCGCCTACTCTGGACCATGCGCAGCCCGGAGCCCGCATAGGTGAAAGCCGAGACGGCACCGAGTGCTTCCGCCTCGAGCCGAGCGTGCACGGAGGTGTCGACGCGCTCGTGGTGCAGCGTGCAATGGAGGTCGAGCTCGCCGATCAGGCCGGCGATCGCGTCGACCCGCTCGTCGGCGGCCACGTGAGAGGTGTCCCACCGCATCATTGCCCCCTCCCGGCGGCCCACCAGGCTCACGGTGGTGGCCGGACACGATGCTAGAGCGGTCCGGTCCCGCGCCCGGCTGATCGCGACGAATCGTGCAGGTTCAGCACGGGATGGACGGCGGCCGCTCCCCCAGCTCGGCGCCACTGCGCCGGGGGCATGCCGTAGGCGGCTCGGAACCGCCGGCTGAAGTGCGTGGGGTCGGGGAAGCCCCAACGCCGGGCCGTGGCGGCCACCGTGGTCGCAGCGCTCGGCCCGGTCGCCTCCAACTCGCGGCGCGCGCCTTCGAGGCGTTCGTGCATGACCCACTCCATGACGCTCGTTCCCCGGGTGGACCAGACGTTGTAGAGCGTTCGCACCGAGATGTGGTGGGTCCGTGCGATGAGTTCCGGGGACAGGTGGCTGTCCGCGAGGTGCTGCCTGATGTAGGCCTCGATCCGGGTGGCGAGGGTCTCGTGCAGGACGCCCCGCGCGGTCCGGTCCTCGGCGGCGGAGACCAGCAACCCGCGGACCAGCTCGACGGTCGACTCGGCCACCGCGGTGGCGGCCGTCCCCTCGGCGGTGGTCTCGGCGCATCGGTCGACCTGGACGAGGTGGTGGCGCACGAGGTCGTACATCGGGCTGGTCCGCAGCCGGTGCATCGCTCGCCGCCCCAGGTCGACGCCGACACCCAGGTCCCGGTACGCGATGTAGGTCGCGAGCGACGCAAGGCCCGTGTCCGACTCGTAGGTCCCCGTCAGGTCCGCCACCACCAAGTCGCCCGCTGTTGTCACCTGGTCACGGCCGCCCTGTCGATGCACGGATCGTCCCCGCAGCTGGACGATGAGTGACAGGACCTCGGGGGCTTCCTGGCGCACGTGGCGGGCGGTGCGCCGTAGCCGCACCGCCCGACCGTCGTTGCGCAGAGCGCTGACAGGACCGAGCTGCCAGACGTCCATGCGGGTGTCGGCCCCGTCCGGCCCCAGCAACGACACGTCGGTCGGCACGCTCATGTGTTCGATGACGGCGCGGGTCGCGTCGTCACGCTCGACGGCGGGAACCGCAGCGGTGTTCAGCAGCAGAGTCATCGGCGATGGACCATTCGAGGCACGCACAGGATCGAGGATTCGGCCGCGGGCGGGGCGACTCACGGTACGTAGTCGAAACCGCCGGGATCAAGCTCCGCACCGAACCGATGTCGACGACTCGCGGGGCGTCCTGTCACGCGCTGCTGCCCGTGCGCAGGACGCGGGTGAGGAAGCCCGTGGCCTGGGTGATCGCGCCCTCGGCGCCGTGGGTCTCGCGCAGGGCATTCAGCATGACGAAGTCGTGGATGACGCCGAGGTAGCGCGTGGCGGTGACGGGCACCCCGGCGGCGCGCAGCTTGGCGGCGTAGGCCTCGCCCTCGTCGCGCAGGACGTCGGCCTCGGCGGTGATGACCAGCGTCTCGGGCAGCCCGGTGACCTGCTCGGTGCTCGCCCGCAGCGGCGAGGCGGTGATCTCGGCGCGCTGGTCGGCGTCGGTCGTGTACTGGTCCCAGAACCAGCGCATGCCCTCGCGCTGCAGGAAGTAGCCGGTGGCGAACTGCTCGTAGGAGCCGGTGTCGAAGGCGGCGTCGGTGACCGGGTAGAAGAGCAGCTGGCCGACCAAGGAGACGTCGCCGCGCTGCTTGGCGAGCAGCGCCAGCGCGGTGGCCATGTTGCCGCCGACGGAGTCGCCGGCCACGGCGATGCGCTCGGCGTCCAAGCCTTTCGCGGCGCCGTCGGTCATCACCCATCGAGCCGCGGTGTAGGCCTGCTCGAGGGCGGTCGGGTAGCGGGCTTCCGGCGAGCGGTCGTACTCGGGGAACACCACCGCGGCTCGGGCGCCGACGGCGAGCTCGCGGACCAGACGGTCGTGGGTCGCGGCGTCGCCGAAGACCCAGCCGGCGCCGTGGACGTAGAGGACCACCGGGAGCACACCGCTCGCCGCGGCCGGGCGCACGATACGGACCGCCACGCTGCCGGTGGGGCCTCCCTCGAGGGTGAGCCACTCGTCGTCGACGTCGGGCTTGGCGATCTCGCCCGACTGCACGTCGTCGACGGCGGCGCGGCCGTCAGCGGGTGGCAGTTCGAACAGGAACGGGGGCTCGGCGGTGGCCTCAGTGAACGCCAGGGCAGCGGGCTCGAGGACGGGAACCGGCGGGAGGACCCGATGGGGCGTGCTCATGGTGACTCCAGGTCGACGGGCTGCTTCGAGCGAAGGCGGGTGATGACGCGTCACGGGCGGCGCACTGTTGGAGGGCCCGGGTGAAGCAATTCAGTGAGGTCGCTCAAACGAACCGCTGGACGAAGGTCAGGGCGGTCTCGGCGACCTCAGGCCAGCCGTGGTCGATGGTCAGCGAGTGGCCTCGGTCGGGCATCTCGGCGATCTCGGTGGTGGCGGGGTTCTCCGCGTACTGTTGGTACGCCGCATGCGCGAGTGCCCACGGGATCGTGTGGTCCTTCTCCCCGGAGATGATCAGCAACGGACCACGGTCGGGGTTGTCGACGTCGACGGCGGCCTCGGTGCGCGGGTTGAGGTTCGACGCCGCGGACTGCCACAGCGGCAGGCCGGGGGCGGGTACGGCAAACTCCTCGTGGAGCGCCTTCGCCTCGTCCTCGTCGACAGCGTTGGCGAAGGCGTAGCGGAACTGGTCGTAGGTCAGCGGCACCGCACGGTGGCGGCTCGTCGGGTGCCCGAGGATGGGGCTGCCCGAGCGCAGCGCCGAGATCGGCAGGGGGAGCACGCCGCGGAAGGGCGCGGGATCGATGGCGACCGTGGCGGCGGAGAGGCCCTTGCCGGCGAGGATCTGGACGAACAGCCCGCCGAAGGAGTGCCCGATCACCGCCGGCGGGTGGTCGAGCATCTCGATCAGCGCCGTGTAGTGCTCGACGACCTCGCCGATGCTCTTGTCCGCGAGCACCTCGGGATGCTCGTTGGCCTCGGTCACTGTCTCGGGATCGCCAGGCCAGCCCGGGGCGATCGGCGCGTACCCGGCGTCGCGGAACACCGCCAGCCACCGGTCCCAGCTCGAGGGCAGCAACCACAGCCCGTGAACGAACACCACCGGCCGCCGCCCCGTGGCGTTGGCCTTCTCCACCAATGCACGGTCGTGCTCCATCAGCTCCGTGTCCATCCGGGCCTCCCCGTGCTCGTCGGTGGGCCCAGCGTGATTGGTTCCGTTCCCGGGAGGGATGGATCAGCGTGCAGAGGTCTTGGCCGCCCGCGCGGAGTCCCGACCACCCGGCATGTTGAGCGCGCTGACCGCCATCCGCTGAGGACGCCACACGTCGTCATGCGGCCGCCCCTCTCAGCGAGCGCTCCGGTCGACGTCGGTACCGGACGCGCCGAGCGACCACGACATCCCGCGACCCGCTGCGCACCAACGCGGAGCAGATCGTCGCCTGGCACGGTGGGTGACGATCCGTGGCCGAGTCGACGACGTGCGCCGGTCAATAATGCCGGTCAGCAGCCTCGGAGCGGGCGAACCGTCAAGCCCGAGCACTCGAGCTTGACCCGCAGCCGCCGCCGGGGCCGCACGCCTCACCCTGCGCGGGTGGTCCCACCGAGACGGCGTTGATCACAAGCTTGTGGCTGGCGCGCTCGGCGCCGACGGGTCCACCCGCGAGGCGAGGAGCTGCTGGATGAGCGACGACACGAGGGGCCGGCAGCTGTTGCCGATCCCCGACGCCCAGCACGTCGGGGTGACGACCTACGACGCGAAGGACCCGGACACGTCGTTCCCGCCGATCACGCCGCTGCGTCCGCCGAAGGGGGCTCCGAACGTCCTGGTGGTGCTGCTCGACGACGCCGGGTTCGGGTCGTCGTCGACGTTCGGTGGACCGATCGACACCCCGAACTTCGACCGTCTCGCGCGGGGAGGGCTGCGCTACACCCGGTTCCACACCACGGCACTGTGCTCGCCGACCCGGCAGGCTCTGCTGACCGGTCGCAACCACCACTCGGTGGGGATGGGTGGCATCACGGAGATCGCCACGTCTGCTCCCGGTTACAGCTCGGTGCGGCCCAAGGACAAGGCGCCGTTGGCGGAGGTCCTGAAGCTCAACGGCTACTCGACGGCCCAGTTCGGCAAGTGCCACGAGGTACCGGTGTGGGAGACCAGTCCCCTCGGCCCCTTCGACGCGTGGCCGACCGGAGGCGGCGGTTTCGAGCACTTCTACGGCTTCATCGGCGCCGAGACCAACCAGTACGCCCCCGCGATCTACCGCGACACCGTCCCGGTCGAGCCGGACCGGACGCCGGAGGAGGGCTACCACTTCACCGAGGACATGACGGACCGGGCGATCGAGTGGATCTCGCAGCAGAAGGCGCTGACGCCGGACAAGCCGTTCTTCACCTACTTCGCGCCGGGCGCCACGCACGCGCCCCATCACGTACCCGCGGAGTGGTCGGACCGCTACGCCGGTCGGTTCGACGCGGGCTGGGACGCGTTGCGCGACGAGACCGTCGCCCGGCAACGCGCCCTCGGCATCATCCCGGGCGACGCGGAGCTGACCGCGAGGCCGGCCGAGATCCCGGCCTGGGACCAGATGCCCGATGACCTCAAGCCCGTCCTGGCCCGGGAGATGGAGGTCTACGCCGGCTTCCTCGAGCACACCGACCACCACGTGGGGCGGCTCGTCGACGCCCTGGCCGAGCTCGGCGTCCTGGACGACACGCTGGTCTACGTCATCATCGGGGACAACGGGGCGTCGGCCGAGGGCACGCTGACCGGGACGTTCAACGAGGCGATCACCCTGAACGGCGCGAGTGCGCTGGAGACCGTGGAGTTCCTGACCAGCCGGATCCACGAGTTCGGGACCCCGGCGGCGAACAACCACTACGCCGTCGGCTGGGCCCACGCCATGAACTCCCCGTACCAGTGGACCAAGCAGGTCGCCTCGCACTGGGGCGGAACACGCAACGGCACGATCGTGCACTGGCCGGCCGGCATCAGCGCCCAGGGCGAGATGCGCAGGCAGTTCGCCCACGTCATCGACGTGGCGCCGACCGTCCTCGAGGCCGCACACCTGCCGGCCCCGACAGCCGTGCACGGGATCCAGCAGGCGCCCCTCGAGGGCGTCAGCATGCTCTACGCCTTCGACGACCCGTCCGCCGCCGAACGCCACACCACGCAGTACTTCGAGATCTTCGTGAACCGGGGCATCTACCACCAGGGCTGGACCGCCGTCACCCGCCACTCGACACCGTGGCTGTCCGGCGAAGCCCTGCCGGCCCTGGACGACGACGTCTGGGAGCTCTACGCGCCCGACGACTGGACGCAGTCCCGCGACGTGGCCGCCGACCATCCCGAGCGGTTGCGTCACCTGCAGCGGCTGTTCCTCATCGAGGCCGCCAAGTACAACGTGCTCCCGCTGGACGACCGCAAGTTCGAGAGGTTCAACTCCGACCTCGCCGGTCGCCCCCAGCTCATCACCGGCAACACCCAGGTCCTGTTCGGCGGCATGGGCCGCCTCTCGGAGAACAGCGTCATCAACCTCAAGAACAAGTCCTTCGCCGTCACCGCCGACGTCTCGGTGCCCGACGCCGGAGCGAACGGCGTCATCGTGGCGCAGGGAGGCCGCTTCGGCGGCTGGTCGCTCTACCTCCACGAGCATCGGCCGGCCTTCTGCTACAACCTCTACGGCGTGCAGCAGCACAAGATCCACGCCGACACCGAGGTCCCGGCCGGAGACCACCAGGTGCGCATGGAGTTCGACTACGACGGCGGCGGACTCGCGAAGGGCGGCTCCGTCACCCTCTACGTCGACGGCGACCCGGTCGGCCGCGGCCGCGTCGACGCCACCCAGCCGATGATCTTCTCCGGGGACGAGACCACCGACGTCGGCCGCGACTGCGCCACCCCCGTCAGCGACGACTACACCTTCGACGCTGGCAGGTTCAGTGGTCGGGTTCACCGCGTCCACCTCAGCATCGGGGACGACGCCCACGACGCCGACCACCTCATCACCCCGGAAGAGCGCTACCGGGTCGCCGTCGGCATCCAGTAGAGGCCTGGTCGACCCCGTCGGCTCCGTGCTCAGTCGTCGGCGCCGGCGGGGTCCCGGCTCTCGTCGAGAGCCAGCTCGGCACTCAGGAGGGCCGAGAGCACGAGGAGCAGGCCGAGGACGACGAGCCACGACACCAGGACGACCGCGACGCCCAGCAGGCCGTACTTCGCGGCCTCCCGTGTCATCGCCACGGGCAGCAAGCGGCGCGACACGACGACGACCACGGCCTGACCGACGCCGGTCAGGACGGCCCCGGGCAGCAGGGCCCGCCACGGGACGCGGGTTCCGAGCAGGAGCCGTTGGACCGGCCACCACAGCAGGGTCGCCGTGCCCGCGTGGACTCCCAGCTCGACGACGGGGTGGGCGCCGGTCCGGGGCAGGACCGCCGCCAGGAGGATCACGCCGGCGAAACCGCTGATGAGCGCCGCCGCGGCGAGCAGCCCCTGGCCCACACCGCTCAGGCCGGTGGAGGGGAGGCGCCACGCCGCGAGGTAGGTCCTCTGCAGTGCCCGGGTGAAGCCCAGCAACGACACCACGAGCAGCACGGAGCCGACGACGGCGGACGTCGGACCGGCCGACGACTGCTCGACGGGCATCGCCCACGTGGCCGGCGCGTCCGCGGGCAGCCCCAGACCGGTGTTCAGCGCCGCCTCGCCGGTCCGCAGGGCACCGGGGGGAGCGAGGGTGGACACGACCACGACCGCCGGGACCAGTCCCACGAACGCCTGGGCCGACAGCGCCAGCGCCCGGTCGTAGCCGTGGATGGCGATCATGCGCCGGAACACGCGCAGGGGCAGGTCCTCCCGGTGCCGCTCGAGGAGGTGCCCGACCCCGGCGACGCAGCCGGCAACGCCTCGGCGGAGGCTCCCGCGGGCGGGCTGCGGGCCTGCCGGGCTCAGATCCGTGCCCGGCGACCGAGGAGGAGACCGATCAGGGCGCCGACGGGAAGCATGGCGGCGAGCGCGGCCCACATCCCGGTGAACCACGACGTCCCCGGTGTGCTCGTCGGTCTCGGCGTCGCCATGACCTGCACGCTAGGCGGCCGGGACCTGCTGAAGATCGCCCCCGACGGGTGACTCAAGGACGCGCCCCGCACGCCTGTTTCGAGCAGCTTCGCCCCGCATCCCGCTCCCGCGCGATCGATCCGCCGGTCGGCGGGCGGCCGATCACCTGGCGTGGATGAGGGTGGCGCCGCGCGGGGCGCGCACGGTGTCCACCTCGGAAGGATCCGGGGAGGCGTCGAGGAGGAACGATGACCGAGCAGCAGGTCCCGCTGAGGGAAGGCGCAGCGGTACCCCATCAGCGCACGAACGACGGGCGGCCGAGGACGGCGTCCTCGTCGGGCGGTACGGGTTGGCTCCGCTTCGGCGGCGTGGTGATGACCGTCATCGGCGCCTTCGCGGTGCTCGAGGGCTTCGTCGCCCTCTTCTCGCCGACGTACTTCGTCGCCGTGAACCAGACGGTGCTGGCCGTGGACTTCACGGGGTGGGGCTGGATCCACCTCCTGCTCGGTGTCCTCGTCCTGGCCACCGGACTGAGCTTGCTCGGCAGCGCACCGCCCTGGGCTCGCGGAGTCGGGATCGGCCTGGTCGCGATCAACATGGTCGTCCAGATGGCGTTCCTGTCGGCGTACCCGATCTGGTCGATCATCGTGATCGCGCTGGACGTGCTCGTCCTCTACGCCCTCGTGGTGACGAGCGATGCGGACGTGCGAGGCGCGCGAGCGTGACCCGGTGATGGTGGAGGCCCCGCCCGGCTGTTGGTGCCGGGCGGGGCCTTCCCCGCTCCCGAGCGGCGTCGAGACGTCGCTCCGGGCGAGCTACTGACGAGCGATGGCGATGCGGAGCCTCTCGTCCGGGTCGAGGTAGTGGTCGTCGTCGCCGAGGTCGAGCTGCACCCAGTGGAGGCGGCCCGTGAACCGGCTCGTGGCGGCCGTGTAGTCGGGACTCACCGGGGTGCCGCTCTCGTAGCCGACGTCGGTGGTCTCGTCCGCCGAGAAGATGGCGGGCTGCGTGACGTCGACCCGGCCGGAGCCGACCCGCGTGCCGTCGTGGTAGAGGGTCACGTCCCCGCCCTTGGCGAGGCCGCCGCCGTCGTAGGCGAACTCCATCCGCAGTTGGTGGCGGCCCTCGGGGAGCGGGACGTCGGCGAGAGTCGTGAAGTGCTGGATGCCGAGCACGTTGTAGCAGAACGCGGCGCACCCCTCCGTGGCGTAGAGCGCCCAGCCCCCGAACCGTCCGCCCTGCGCGATCACGACGCCCGCAGCACCGCGAGCGGGCACCTCGAGCTCGGCGGTCACCGTGAACGACTTGTTCTTGATGCTGACCACGCTGTTCTCGGAAAGCCGGCCCATGCCTGGGAAGAACAGCTGTGATCGGCCCTGCACGAGGGTGGGCCGCCCTGCCATGGACGGCTCGATGCGCTCGCTCGTGCGGTCGTCGAGCGGCAGCACGCCGTACTTGGTGGCCTCGATGAGCCACAGGCGCTGGAGCCCGGCGAGGATCTCTGGCTTCTCCTCGGCGAGGTCGTGGGCCTGGCTGTAGTCGCTTCCGCCGTCGTAGAGCTCCCACACGTCCTCGTCGAACGGAGGCACCCGACCGCCCATCATGATCCACGGGGTGCGGTGCTTGGTCACCGCGCTCCACCCCCGGTGGTAGATACCGCGGTTGCCGAACATCTCGAAGTACTGCAGGTCATGGCGCTCCGGCGCGGCGGCGTCGTCGAAGCTGTAGAGCATGCTCGTCCCCTCCATCGGGGACTGCTGGACGCCGTTGACCATCGTCGGCTCGGGCAGTCCGGCCGCCTCGAGCACGGTGGGGGCGAGGTCGATGACGTGGGTGAACTGGGAGCGCAGCCCGCCGTGCCCGCCGATCCCCCGGGGCCACTGCACGATGGTCCCGTTGCGGGTGCCACCCCAGTGCGAGGCCACCTGCTTGGTCCACTGGAACGGCGCGCACATCGCCCACGCCCAGCCCACCGAGTAGTGGTTGTAGGACTCCGGCCCGCCGAGCTCATCGAGCTTCGAGCGCAAGAACTCGGTCGTCTCGAGCGCGGCCATCCCGTTGAAGTTGGCCATCTCGTTGAAGGCGCCGTTCATGGTGCCCTCGGCGGACGCGCCGTTGTCGCCGATGATGTAGTAGATCAGCGTGTCGTCGGTGATCCCCAGCTCGTCGAGGGTATCGACGAGGCGGCCGACCTGGTGGTCGGTGTGCTCCAGGAACCCGGCGTAGACCTCCATCTGACGGGCGAGGACGGGCTTGAGGTCGTCGGGCATGTCGTCCCAGGACGAGATCTCGTCGTGGCGCGCCGGGAGGTCCGCGTCGGCGGGAACGAGGCCGGCCTCCTTCTGGCGGGTGAAGGTGCGCTCGCGCGCGGCGTCCCAACCGTCGTCGAACTCCCCGGCGTACCGATCGGCCCACTCCTTCGGCACGTGGTGGGGCGCGTGGGTCGCGCCCGGCGCGAAGTAGACGAAGAATGGCCGATCCGGCATGAGCGCCTTCTGCTGGCGCATCCAGGCATTCGCCCGGTCCGCGAGGTCCTCGGTGAGGTGGTAGCCCTCCTCCGCCGTCGCCGGCGGCTCCACCGGGGTCGTCCCCTCGTACAGCGCAGGTTCCCACTGGTTGTTCTCGCCGCCGATGAACCCGTAGAACGTCTCGAAGCCGCCACCGCCCGTGGGCCAGGCGTCGAACGGCCCCATGGGGGACGTCTGCCAGACCGGGACCTCGTGACACTTCCCGAATTGGGCAGTCGAGTAGCCGTTGAGCTTCAGGGTCATCGGCAGCGGCGCCTTCGTGTTCGGGCGCAGCGAGCAGTAGCCCGGGGACGACGTCGCGGTCTCGGTGATGCTGCCCATCCCCACCGAGTGGTGATTCCGACCGGTCAGCAGCGCCTGGCGCGTCGGCGCGCACAGCGCGGTCGTGTGGAATCGGTTGTACCGCAGTCCGCCGGCGGCGAGCCGCTCCGCGGTCGGGGTGCGGCACGGCCCGCCGAAGGCGCTGGAGGCCCCGAAACCGACGTCGTCGAGCAGCACCACCAGCACGTTCGGCGCACCCCTGGGCGGGAGCAGCGGCTCGATGGGCGGGAACGTCGTGTCCGGATCCTTCGCGTCGTAGGTCGTGAGGCCCGGCGCCGGGCGGTCGGGAATGGGCAACATCGCACGCGCATGGCGGTCTGGCGAGCTCATCGTCACGTCTCCCTGGGTCCCGGGCGGGTCGTCGACCCGACCCTCGTGGACCGTCGCCCGGGTCCACCCCCAGAACGTCATCCCACGCGGGTGAACAAACACGTTCCCGGACCAGGGACTGAACCCGGAAAGGGTGATCACCCTGCGTGGGCGATGTGCCCAGCCGTGGGTGGTCGCACCGTCGGATCGTGACCACAGCGCTGGGGGCGTGAGTCACGCCGACGGCCTGCACGTCCCTTCCCGATATCGGCTTCGTCTTGTCTGCGTGCTCGACGTCGTCACGACGCAGGAGGAGCTGACCCGATGATGCCCGCAGGTCTCGCCGCGACCCCGCAGCGGCGATCGATCGAGCCTCCCGCCCCTCACCGGGCTGGCTCGCGATGACCGCACCCGATGCACCGTCACGCGTGCGGCTCGTGCTGGTCCTGACGCGAGCGCTGGTCGTCGCCGTTCTGATCGTGGTCCTGTACTACGTGCTGCCCCTGCGCACTTCGGTCGACCTCGGCACGGTCATCCGTCTCGCCGTCGGCCTCGTGGCGCTGGGCCTACTGGTCGCCTGGCAGCTCCGGGGGATCGCCCGGTCCCCGTACCCGGCGTTGCGGGCGATCGAGACCCTCGCGGTGGTCATCCCCTTGTTCCTGCTGCTGTTCGCAGCGGCCTACACCCTGATGTCCCAAGCGCAACCGGCGTCCTTCAGCGAGGAGATGTCGCGGACCGACGCGGTGTACTTCAGCGTGACCGTGTTCGCCACCGTGGGGTTCGGCGACATCTCGCCCGTCTCGGATCCAGCTCGGGTCGTGGTGACCATCCAGATGATCGCCGACCTGCTCGTGCTCGGGTTCGTGCTGCAGGCGGTGGTCGACGCCGTGAGCCGCGGCCGAGCGCGCCTCAACGAATCACGACCGACGTGAGTGCCGCGCCGGGACGCGTCAATGCTGCCTGAATCGCTCAGGCGGCAGAGCCGCCGGCGGGCGCCGGTGACCGCGACGAGTTCTGCGGTGAAGGACGGGAGGGACGCCTTGTCACCCGCTCCGGATGACGTCGGCCCCGGCCGTTCGACTCGTGGTGCTGGGGCACGGTCAGGACGAGTTGTCCAAGGAGCACCCATGTCGGCTCGGACCACGCCCGGAGGACTCGCCCCGAGGACGTCCCCGCAGTGGGGATGGGTCGCCGCCTCCGGAGTCATCGGCATCCTCATCGGCGTCCTGGCCCTGTTCTTCCCCGGTGTCACGATCCTGGCGGCGGCCGTCTTCCTCGGGATCGGCCTCGTCGTCCAGGGCATCGTCGAGATCACCGCCGCGATCCGCGGCGGAACGGGAGCGACCGGTCGTGGATGGCTCGTCGCGTTCGGCGTGCTCGCCCTCGTCGCCGGCGTCCTGGTCCTGTTCGTGCCCGGCACCGGTGTGCTGGTGCTGGTCTGGGGCCTCATCCTGTGGTTCGCCGTCGCGGGTGTGAACGACCTCGTCGCTGCGGCCTCGACGCGGGAGCACCGGGGCTGGAACATCGCGATGAGGATCATCAGCCTGATCCGGCGCTGGTCCTGCTGTTCTCGCCCGGAACGGCCGTCGGAGTGCTCGCCCTGTTCATCTCGCTCGGCCTCATCCTGCGCGGCGGCGCCGCACTCGGCCTGGCGATGGCCATGCGACGCAGCGCTCGCTGAGCGGGCCGCGAGTAGTCATCTCGCCCGGGTGATGTGGGTGCTCGTCGGAGCGCCTTGACTCGAGCGAGCTGAGCCCAGCGGGTTCGCCGAGAAGTCGGGCGGCTGTGACGGGCCCACCCGCTAGCAGCTGGAGCCGCGATGTCCGCCGTTGACGATCTGACCGAGCTCGTCGAACGCGCCGGGGCGGCGGAACGGGCTGCGCTCGCGTCGAAGTGGAAGGAACGGTCCGACGTCGAGGTCCTGCAGCGCAAGGTCCGGCACGCGATCGATGAGCAGCGAGACGCGGAACGGCGAGCGAGCACGGGTGCGGCACTCACCGGCCGGTGGGCCCGGCTCCGGGACGCCCTTCTCCTCAGCGATCCCGTGGCGCCGGCACCGGCTGTCGGCGGCGCGGCGCCGGTGCGGGTGGGTCACGACGAAGCTGCGCACGCCGAAGCCGACGCCGTGGCCGCGGTGACGGTCGCGCGGCTGGCCCTGTTGGAGGCTCATCTGGCGGTCCTCGACGCGCGCCTCGCCCGTCTCGATGCGGGCGAGGCGGAGCCGGAAGCGGCCGCGGTCGACGGCCACGTCCCCCTGCAGGGCCGCAACGCGGTCGCCCGCCACGGGCCGGCTTTGGCCCACGGGCTGGGCGGCGAGATCCGCTACATGCTGGCGCGCAAGCCCCGCTCGATCCTCACGAGCCTCGCCGTCGGGCTGGCCCTGGGCCTGGGCTACCTCGGCTTCATCCGCGTCTTCCAGTGGGACCGGGGCCAGCCGTACCTGCCCTACCTCGGCCTGTTGGCGATCTCGTTCGTCATCGGCGGCTCGGTCTGCCTCAACGCGATGAGCTTCGACGCCATGCGGGTCCGCGCCGCCCTCGACAGCGGCGCCCGGCTCTGGCACCTCCTCGTGGTCAAGAACCTCGCCCTCTTCTGCCTGGTCACCCCGATCGGCTTCCTGCTCAGCGGCCTGCTCGCCTGGCGGGCCGGAGACCTCGGAGCGTTCTTCAAGGCCTGCGCGCTGATGATCTGCTTGATCGTCCTGTGGCTGGGCGTGGGCAACATCCTGTCAGTGGTCGTGCCGATCCGCGACGAGCCGATCAGGAACCGCAGGAGGTCCGGCACCCTCAAGCCGTTCCTCGTCGCCTTCACCGTCGCCTACCTGGTCGGCTACCTGGTCAACATCATGCTGCTCCTGCGGGTGTTCGCGGCCCAGGAACTGGCCCAGCGGATGGGCAGTGTGGTCCTCCCGGCGATCCTCATCGTGCTCAGCAGCATCGGCATGTGGATCCTGCTGACCATCTTCGCGGTCGCCCTGTCCCAACAGCCGAAAATCCGTCGCGCCCTGATGAGGGAGCTCGCCGACTACAGCTCCAACGCCGAAGCACGAGCGCTCGCCCGGGAAGCCGAGCAGGCCTCGGCGACCGCCGCCGCCGTCGGGCCGGTGAACCGGATGGCTTCCCCATCGGCGAGGAGTGGGTCGGGCTCCCCGGAGTAGCGGAGGGGCGCGACTGCCGCCCGAGAGCCCGGAGGAGATCTACCAGCACGCCGACCATCTCCGAGCCACACGTGACTCCAGATCGATCCGGGCACGCTTACTCCAGCCGATCATGCTGCTGGAGATCGCAGACGGGCAGCGACTGACAGACCACGTGACGGTTCCCCGACGACGCGTCCACCGCACCTGCCCGTCTGCCTCGCCCACGACCTGAGCGGCGCGAAGCACGAGGCGCAGGGCCGCCCGCTCGCGGCATTCGGCTTGTCAACGCGTCGGTCACGTTGTGGCTGAGGCGGCCGAGCGGACGGAGTCTCGCTCGGAGCGTTGAGCATGAAGAGCGCCGCAATCGGGCACAGCCGCACCCCATCTCGACGATCCAAGGCGGGCGCGGTCTTCAGGTTCGCTGCAGGTGGACCGTCCAGGATCACGGCCGCCGGATGGGACTGAGCTGCGTCCCGTCGCACCCGACACCGCTGGAGGAGCTGCCCGCATGCGCACGAAGGTCTTGATGGCGACGACGGCGATGGCGTCCGTCGTCCTGCTCGCCGGCTGCAGCTCCGGGTCGGGCGGGGGGCCGGGCGGGCAGCAGGTCACCGCGGTCAACCTGAACACCAACGGTGCGAGCCCGGGTGGGGCGAACACGGCAGAGGTGGCCACCGCGGTCAACGCGTTCCTGGCAACGCTGGACCCCGCGAAGCGCGACCGGGTCGAGTACGGGTTCACCGAGAACCAGGCACGGCAGACCTGGTCGAACTTCCCGGCGACCGCCGTGCCGCGCATGGGCATCGTGCTCGCCGACCTGACCCCCGACCAGCTCAACGCCGCCTACGCGGCCCTGCGGGTCGCCCAGAGCGCCGACGGGGCCCAGCAGGACACGAACATCCAGCGCTCCGACGACTACCTGGCGAGCCTCGGCGGCCAGGGCGCGGACGGGTTCGGGGCGCTGAAGGACTACTACATCGCCGTCTACGGCACCCCCTCGACCACGCAGCCGTTCATGCTCCAGTTCGGCGGGCACCACCTGGCCCGCAACCTCACCTATAACGGTGACAGGGTCAGCCAGACACCCCAGTTCGTCGGCACCGAACCGACGTCGTTCGTTGTCAACGGCGAGACCGTGGAGCCCGTCAGGGCCGAAGCGACGGCCATGTTCGGCCTCATGGCCGGACTCACGCCCGAGCAGCGCACCGGCGCCCAGTTCACCTCGGGGACCTTTGACGACCTGCTCATGGGCCCGGGCCAGGACTCGGGCAACTTCCCCGCCCCCGAGGGGCTCCCGGTCTCCCAGCTCGACGACACCCAGAAGCAGGCCGTGATGGCGGCGATCCAGGCCTACGCCGGCGACCTCAACTCAGAAGCCGCCACGAGGCTCGTGGACAAGTACCGCTCCGAGCTCGACCAGACCCGCATCGGGTGGTCGAACGCCACCGGCCCGACCGACGAGAGCAGCTACATCCGCATCGACGGCCCCAGCGTGTGGATCGAGTTCATCAACACCCGCAGCATGAGCACCCCCGACATCCACTACCACTCGGTCTACCGGGACAAGACCAACGACTACGGCAGCACCAAGCCGAGCTGACCCGTGCGCCACGCCGTCCCGCGGTCTCCCCGTCGCGGGTCGCCCCTGTCCCGGGCGACCCGCGCGGTGACCCTCCTCGCGGCCTGCCTGATGGCCGGCGTTGCGCTGGTGCTGGTCCCTGCCAGCGCCTCGGCGCACCCGCTGAGCACCACCGCGGTCCTGCTCGACCTCGGGCCCGACCGGGTCACCGGTCAGGTCCAGCTCCCCCTCGACCGGCTGGCCATCGCCCTGGGCCAACCTGGCCTGACCCCAACCGTCGCCGCGCAGCCCGCGAAGCTCGACGAGCTCCGCACGTACGTCGGCGCCCACCTCACGGCCACCGACGCGCCCACCAACACGCCGTGGTCGGTGTCGGTAGGCAACAGCAGACTTGGATCCGTCGACGGCGTCGACCACCTCCTGGTCGACGCGGTCTTCACCCCGCCGAACCCCGGGGCGGACCTGACGGTGCGCTACGACGGGATCGTCCACCGGCTCGTCTCCCACCGCATCCTCGTCTCCGCCCGACCGGCCGGGACCGACGACGAGTACACCGCGGTCGGGGTCCTCGACTGGCGGTCCCAGACCCTCGACGTCCCGGTCCAGGCGTCGCTGTGGCAGGGCTTCGTCGCCGCGGTCGGGCTCGGTGTGCACCACATCGCCGAGGGCGCGGACCACCTGCTGTTCCTGCTGATGCTGCTGCTCCCTGCCCCGCTGCTCGCCCGACGGGGCCGGTGGGTGCGCGCCGACGACCTGGGCCGCCAGGTCCGGCGCACCGTCCACGTGGTGACGGCCTTCGCCGTCGGGCACTCGATCACCCTCGCGCTGGCCGCCCTCGGCTACATCAGCGTGCCCACGGCAGTGGTCGAGAGCCTGATCGCCGTGTCGATCCTGGTCTCCGGCGTGCACGCGATCCGGCCGATCGTGCGCGGCGGCGAGGTCTGGATCGCGGCCGGCTTCGGCCTGATGCACGGGCTGGCCTTCGCCGCGCTGCTCGGCGAGCTCGGCCTCGGCCGCAGCTCGCTGGTCACCGAGCTCCTCGGTTTCAACCTCGGCATCGAGCTCACCCAGCTCATCGTGGTCGCCCTGCTCATGCCGTCCCTGATCGTGCTCAGCCGCAGCCGCGCCTACCCGGTCGTCCGCACCACGCTGGCCGGGCTCGGCATCGTCCTGGCTGCCGGGTGGCTGGCCCAGCGCACGACGTTGCTTGACACCGACCCCTTCGAGGGCGTGTCCGACGGCCTGGTGGCCCACCCCTGGGCGCTGCCCACCGTCCTCGCGGCGGCCGCCGCCGCCGTCCTCGTCACCCAGCGCCGGCGCACCCCGACGGGGACGCCCGACAGGCCGACGGACCCGAGCAGCGCCGACGGGGTGAGCCCGTCGCGGGCGGCGCTTCGGGCTCGGTGATCGACGAGAGCTGACCGAGGCAGCCCGTCACCTCGAGGACAGGTGATCGGGGACGATCGACGAACCGGGACGCAGGCGGACAGACCGGGCGTCATCGGACACATCGACGAGGGGACGTGTGGATGACCGCCACGACCGTGGTGGGACTGACCGAGAACGAGGCGCGCGAGCAGGCCCGGGCGGGTCACGCGAACACGCCGGTCTCGGGGTCCACACGCACCACCGCCCGCATCCTGCGGACGACGGTGTTCTCGTTCTACAACAACACCCTGTTCGTCATCGGACTCGCGCTGCTGGCGCTCGGCCGTTACAGCGACGCGCTGGTCAGCGTCGGGCTCGGCATCATCAACGCGGCGCTGTCGGCGGTGCAGGAGCTGCGGGCCCGCCGTCAGCTCGACCGCCTCCAGCTGCTCGCCCGCGAGCCGGTGACTGTGCTGCGCGACGGCGCCGAGCGGGAGGTACCACCGGCCGAGATCGTGGTCGGCGACGTGTTGCGGGTCCGGGCGGGCGAGCAGATCGTCGTTGACGGGCCCGTCGTCGCGGTCACCGGGAGCGGCGCCGGGCTGGAGGTCGACGAGTCCCTGCTCACCGGCGAGTCCGTCCCGATCCCCAAGGCCGTCGGCGACCTGCTGTTCTCGGGCAGCTCGTGCTCGAGCGGCGAGGGTCTGCAGCGCGCCGAGGGCGTCGGCGCCGACAGCAACGCCGGCCGCCTCACGCTCGCCGCCCGCGCCGACACCACCACGCAGACCCCGCTGCAGTGGCGGATCGACCTGGTGGTGCGCCTGCTCATCCTCCTGGTCCTGCTGATGAGCGGCGCGATCCTGGCCCAGGCCTTGCTCGAGGGATCCACGGTGCTGCGGTTCGTGCAGACCTCGGCGGTGCTCTCGGGACTGGTTCCCTACGGACTGTTCTTCCTCATCGCCGTCGCCTACGCCGGCGGCGCCGCCCGCATCGCCGGACGCGGCGCACTGGTGCAGCAGACCAACGCCGTCGAAGCCGTCAGCCACGTCGACGTCGTCTGCACCGACAAGACCGGCACGCTGACCAGCGGCCGGCTCACCCTCACCGACGTGCAGGCGATGGACGGCGACGACGCCGAGGCCCGAGGGCTACTGGGGACCTTCGCCCGCTCGGTCGCGGCCACCAACGCCACCACCGCCGCGCTCGCCGCCGATGGGGACCTGCCCGGCGAGCCCGTCGAGGTCGTCGACGAGGTCGCTTTCCGCTCCGCGCTGCGCTGGAGCGGGATCGTGCTCGGCGGTCGGGACAGCGGCGGCACGGCACTGGTGCTCGGCGCTCCGGCCACCCTGCGTCCCGCCCTCGACGACCCCGCCGTGATCAGCGACGCCGCAGTCCGCGCGCTGACCGACCAGGGCCTCCGGGTGCTGCTACTGGCGCGCGGGACCGGCGGCCTCCGCGACGCCGAGGACCGGCCCGCACTCCCCCGTCTGCACGCGGTCGCCCTCGTCGCGCTGGCCGACGAGCTGCGTGACGGCGTCACCGACGTCGTCGCCGAGCTGGCCGCCGAGGGTGTCGCCCTCAAGGTGATCTCCGGCGACGACCCGGGCACCGTGGCCGCCCTCGCCCGCCGCGCCGGATTGGGCGGACCCGCGATCGCCGGCCCCGACCTGGCGCGACTCGCTCCTGTCGGCGCACCCACCGACACCTTCGACGAGGCCGTGGACACCCACTCGGTGTTCGGCCGGATCGCACCCGAGCAGAAGGAACAGATCGTCGACTCGCTGCGCCGGCGCGGCCACCACGTCGCCATGGTCGGCGACGGCGTCAACGACGCCCGCGCCTTGAAGCGCGCCCAGGTCGGTGTGGCCATGCGCTCGGGCAGCTCGGTGACCCGCGACGTCGCCGACATCGTCCTGCTCGACGACTCCTTCGCCGCGCTGCCCCCGGCGCGCACCGAGGGACGGCGGATCATCTCCGGCGTCGGCTCCTCGATGTACCTGTTCCTGGCCCGGGTGGTGACCCAGATGCTGGTCATCCTCACCGTCACCCTGCTCGGGCTCGGCTTTCCCTACACGCCGACCCAGGTGGGCCTGACCCTGTTCACCGTCGGCCTGCCCACCTTCTTCCTCACCCTGTGGGCCCGACCGGCCCCGCCTGAGGAAGACCTCCTGGTCTCCCTCGCCCGCTTCGTCATCCCGGTCAGCATCCTCACCGCCGGCTTCGGCACGGCCGTTTACGCCTACCTCTACGAGCAGATCAGAGGCGGCTTCACCGGCACGCCCTTCCCGCAGGCGATCGCCCTGTTCGAGCAGTACACCGGGCTCACCTACGGCGTCGATGCGAACTTCGTCGAGGCATCGGCCACCCTCGGCGCCCAGTCCGGGCTCTCGGTGTTCGTGTCGACGGCCTCGTTCGTCCTCATCCTGCTCCTGCAACCGCCCCACCGGATCTTCGCGTCGTGGACCGCAGTGACGTCCGACCGACGGCCCCTGTGGATGGCCCTCGCGCTGTTCGCGGCGTTCGTGGTGGTCCTCATCGTCCCGGTCACCCGCACCTACTTCGGGCTCACCGCCCCCGACCCCCCGGTCGTCGAGGTCCCGGGCGTGGCCATCGTCCTCTGGTTCGTCACCCTCAGCCTCGCGCTGCGCTACCGGGTGCTCGAGCGCGTGCTCGGGCTCCGAGGCAGTGAGGCACCCGGAGACCGAGTGCGAACGGCCGCAGGTGTGGAGGCGTGATGGGGGCGCCCCAGGGGTGACCGCGCACCATGGTGGAGTGCCGCAACGCGTGCTGGTCGCCGATGACGACCGAGCGATCCGCGAGTCTCTCGTGCGAGCCCTCGAGCTGGAGGGCTACCACGTCGTTCCCGTGGTCGACGGCATCGAGACCTTGACCCGAGCGCGGCGCGACGCCTTCGATGCGCTCGTCATCGACGTCATGATGCCGGGGGTGGACGGTCTCGCCGTCTGTCGCGTGCTCCGGGCGGAGGGCGACCACACTCCTGTGCTGATGTTGACCGCGCGGGTGGAGACGCCGGACCGGGTCGCCGGCCTGGACGCGGGCGCCGACGACTACCTCGCCAAGCCGTTCGAGCTCGACGAGCTGCTCGCCCGGCTGCGGGCGCTGCTGCGCAGAGCCTCCTTCGGCGGCGGCGACGGGCAGGAATCAGGCACCGCCCTGCGGGTGGGGTCGCTGCTGGTCGACCCCGCAGCCCGGCGCGCGTGGTGGGCGGACGAGGAGCTCCTGCTCTCCAAGACGGAGTTCGACCTGCTGGAGCTCCTGGTGCGCAACGAGGGGATCGTGCTCGACCACTCGACGGTCTACCAACGCATCTGGGGCTACGACTTCGGCGCCGACTCGAAGAACCTCGCCGTCTACATCGGCTATCTGCGACGCAAGCTCGCCGCGGCCGGCGCACCCTCGTTGGTCCACACCGTCCGCGGCGTCGGCTACACGGTGCGTCGGCCGTGAGTCTGCGCTCGCGCCTCGCGCTCGCCTTCGCCGTCGTCGCGGCCGTCGTCGCCCTGCTCGTCGGGGTGCTGAGCTATCGCGCGGCCTCGGACCGGATCACCGACGAGGTCGACCGGACCCTGGCCTCGGTCAGCGCGGCGGTGGCCGCCGGGGAGACCGGCGTCCTGGCGACATCCGAGGGCGATCCCGGCGACGGTCCCGACGAGGGCCGAGGCCGCGGCAGGCGTGGTGATGGTGATCCCCTGGTCGCGCAGGCCGTCGCCCCGAACGGCGCCCCTTCCGCGATCGGCGGACGACGGCTGGCGCTGCCGGTCAACGCGACGGACCGCGCCCTCGCCACGGCGACCACCGCGGGCGGGACCGCGACGACCGAGATCGATCTGGGTCGCGACGCGTACCGCGTGCGGACCACGGCGCTCGGCGGCGGGCGCGGCGCTCTGCAGGTGGCCGTGGACGTCGACGAGAGCAGCCGCGTGCTGACGGGGACCGCGATCGACATCGCGTGGGTGAGCCTGATCGTGCTGATCGCCGCCGCGGGCGCGGGCTGGCTGCTCGCGCGGCGCATCACCCGGCGGTTGGTGCGGCTCGCCGGCGCGGCCGAGGAGGTCAGCGTGCGCGGCGGCCTCGAGCACGAGGTCCCGGTGGAGGGACGCGACGAGGTCGGACGCCTCTCGGCGTCCTTCAACACGATGGTCCGGCGGCTCGCCGCGTCGCGGGAGGCGCAGGAGCGGCTCGTCCAGGACGCCGCTCACGAACTGCGGACGCCGCTGACGAGTCTGCGCACCAACGCCTCGGTGCTCCGCCGGGTCGCCGAGCTCTCCCCCGAGGCCCGCGAGCGCCTCCTCGACGACGTCCAGGGCGAGACCCGCGAGCTCTCCCGCCTGGTCGACGAGCTGGTGGAACTCGCCCTCGATCGCCGCGGCGAGGAGCCCGAGGAGGCGGTGGACCTCGGCGCTGTGGCCCAGCGTGCGGCGCAGCGGGTGCAGCGGCGCACGGGTCGGGCCGTGCACATCGACACCGACGGCTCGGTGGTCCGTGGCCGGCCGGCAGCGCTGGAGCGCGCCGCCGGCAACCTGCTCGAGAACGCGGTGAAGTTCGACGGCGACGGCGACGAGCCGATCGGGGTGCGCGTCCGGCAGGGGACGATCACGGTCACCGATCGGGGGCCCGGCATCGACGCCGCCGACGCCGTCCGCGTCTTCGACCGCTTCTACCGCTCGGACGCCGCGCGCGGGCTGCCGGGCTCCGGGCTGGGACTGGCGATCGTCCGCGACGTCGCCGAGAGCCACGGCGGCACCGTGTTCGCCTCGACGCCGTCCGGCGGCGGTGCCGCCGTGGGCTTCGGCGTCGGACCCGAGCGGCTCTTACCGTCCTCCGAATCGGATCACGACGAGGCTTCACCCCGGTCGATCACGGTGGGAGACACCTGACCGACCGGCCTCGGGAGTCCGATGTCCACCACCGACGAAAACCGCGCCGCGACACCCTCGACGTCCCCGTCCGCCACCCCGCCGGCCCCGTCCGCGGCCGTGCCGGACGGCTCGCAGTCCGTTCGGGCTTCCGACGCCGAGCGCGAGGCCGCCGTCGCGCGCCTGCACCAGGCGCTCGGCGAGGGACGTCTCGACCTCGGCGAGGTCGAGACCCGCATCACCGCGGCCTACGCCGCCCGCGACCGCGACGAGCTGCCGCCCCTCCTGGCCGACCTGCCGCTGAGCGCGACCACCGCAGTCGGGCCCTCGGCCGCCCCGACGTGGGCCACGCTCGCGACCGGGCTCATCTGGCGTCTGCGGCTCCTGCTGCTCGGTGAGGCCGATGCCGCCGCCGCGCCGACCCCGGCCCAGCGCCGGCGGATCGCGCTGCTCGCGGTCGGCGTCGTCGCCTGGCTCGCCGCCTGCGCGCTCCTCGGCGCCGTCCTGGCCTGAGCACCCACCACCCCATCCGAGAACACCGAGAGGCAGAGCAATGGACTCCCGCTCCTCCGCCAGCGGCTCACGCTGGGAACCCACCGACGACGACACCGCAGCGACCGCCGACCCCGACCCGTCGACCCGTCACCACGACGACGAGCCCTCGTCGAACCGAGCCGAGGCGCCCACCGCGGCGGGCTCCACGTCTGGCGGCCGTCGGCCACGGCGGCGAGTGGTGGTCACCGTCGCCGCCGCCGTGGCCCTCGCGCTCGGCGGGGCCGGCGCCTTCGCTGCCGGACACGCGGTCGCCGACGGCGGGCCGGGCGTCGTCCGCGATGCCGGCGCCGTCGGCGGGGTGGGCGGCGGCCGCGACGGTCACCGCCACGGCCACGGCCACGGGTCCGACGCCGACGGAGCCGTACCCGGCCCGGCAGGCGTCGCGCCCGGCGTGCCCGCCGGCGGACAGAACACCTGATCGTCCCGTGCCGCGGATCGTCCGGGTCGTGCCCGGACGGCGTTCCGCGTGTGCCCGACCCGAGAGGTCCCCATGAGCTCCCCCGCTCCCCCGCCGCCCGCCCCCGAGCGCCCGGGCCAAGCCGCATCCGGCGCTCGGTCGACCTGGCAGCGGTTCCGACGCGGCACCACCGCTGCAGCGTTCCTCCTCGCCACCGCCGTCGGCGTCGGCGTCGGGCTGCAGGGAGCGGCGGTCTCGCCGGTGGCCGCGCCGGCCGCGCCCGTCGTCGCTCCCAGCGGGCCCTCCGGAGCGCTCGAGACCGGCACGATCGACACCGTTGACCGCCCGCGGGACGTCGACCCCGACCTCGACGCGCCTCGTGATCGCGAGCGGGGTCACCACGGGCCTCGTGGCGGTGGCGGTGGCGGCGGCGGACCGCGGCGGGCCGGCCGGTGAGACCGGCCACGGTGACGCGCCGGGTCCTGCTCGCGCTCTGGGTCGGTGGGCTCGTGCCGGTCGGCATCGCCGTGGCCGGGGCGCCGCCGGACCGACTCGTCCTCGACGCGGCGCTGCTCGCGCACATCACGGGCCTGCTCGCGGGCTACCTGGTGGTCGTCCTGCTCGTGCTGATGTCGCGCGCCCCGGTCCTCGAGCGCCGCGTCGGACCCGACGTCCTCGCGCGCTGGCACGGCGTCGGCGGCCGCCTGTTCGTCGTTCTCGCCCTCGCCCACGCCGGCGCCGCGGTCAGCGCCTGGGCGACGATCCGCGACGTCGACCCGGTCACCGCGCTCGCCGAGGTGCTGGGTCTCCCCGACCTGATCGCGGCGACGGTGGGCACCATCCTCGTTGTCGGGATCGCCGGGGTCTCGATCGCCGCGGCCCGACGCTGCGTCTCCTACGAGGTCTGGCACGGGCTGCACCTGCTGACCTACCTCGCCATCGCCCTGTCGTTCCTCCACGAGCTGGCCGGACCCGACCTCGCGGGCCGCCCGCTGCTGCAGGTCCCCTGGGCGCTCGCCCACGCCTACGCCTTCGCCCTGGTGCTGCGCTACCGCGTCCTCGGCCCGCTGGAGATCGTATGGCGACACCGGCTGCGGGTCGCCGCCGTCGTCCCGGAGGCCGACGGCGTGGTGAGCCTGGTGCTGCGCGGGCGGCACCTCGCGGAGATGGGCGCCGAGCCCGGCCAGTTCTTCCGCTGGCGCTTCCTCACCGCCGCGACCTGGCGCACCGCCCACCCGTTCTCGCTCTCCGCGGTCCCCCGCGACGACGTCCTGCGCATCACGGTCAAGGCCCTGGGCGACGGGAGCCGGCTGCTGCACGCGGTCCGGCCCGGCACACTCGTCCTGCCCGAGGGCCCGTCGGGAGCGATGACCGCCAGGCGGCGGACCCGGCCCTCGGTCCTGCTCATCGCCGGCGGCGTGGGCATCACCCCGATGCGCGCCCTCTTCGAGTCCCTCGACGTCGGCGACGGCCGGTTGACCCTGCTCTACCGCGCCTCGCGCCCGGCCGACGTCGTCTTCCGCGACGAGCTCGAGGACATCGCCCGCCGACGGGGCGCGGAGATCGTGTGGATGGTCGGGCCGTCATCCGCGCCCGCCCTGCGCCTGACCGGGCCAACGCTGCACCGCCTCGTCCCCGACGTCGCCGAGCGCGACGTCTACCTCTGCGCCTCCCCCGGCCTCTCCGCCGCGGTGCGCACCGCGCTGCGCGAGGCCGGGCTGCCCCGCCGGCGCCTCCACGAAGAGGCCTTCGCCTTCTGAGGCGAGCTCTTACCCAGCTCCGAACCCCGCCACGTCGCGACCTCACCGAGAACGATCACGGTGGAGCTCGACCGACCGACCCCTCGCGAGGAGCACGATGACCATCGTCCGCGACGCTCCGGCGCCTGCGCTGCGTCCTGCCCTCGGCGTGACCGCCCGCCGGGACCGTTGGGTCCGCTCCGGCGCCGAGGTCCTCCTCGTCGCCGCGCTCACCCTGGTCACCTGGTGGTGGGGCACCGGCGGCGGCCTCACCGACCTCGGCGGCTGGGCGTCCGGACTCACCTCGGTCGGCCGCCTGACCGGGCTGCTCGCCTCGGTGCTGCTGCTCGCGCAGGTCGTCCTCATGGCCCGGGTGCCCGTCCTGGAGCGGGCGTTCGGCCAGGACCGTCTCGCCGTGCTGCACCGGCTCGTCGGCTTCACGTCGTTCACCGCGATGCTCGCGCACATCGGCCTCGTCATCTGGGGTTACGCCGCCGGCGACCTCGCGCGCATGCCCGGTGAGGCGTGGGACCTGACCGTCGACTACCCGGGCATGCTGCTCGCCGTCGCGGGCACCGCCTGCCTGGTCATGGTCGTCGTCACCAGCATCAGGGCAGCACGGGCGCGGCTGCGCTACGAGTCGTGGCACCTGCTGCACCTCTACGCCTACCTCGGGGTCGGGCTCGCCCTGCCCCACCAGCTGTGGACCGGCCAAGACTTCCTCGCCTCCACCGCCCGCACCGTGTTCTGGTGGTCGCTCTGGGCGCTGGCCGTCGCGTCGGTGCTCCTCTGGCGGGTCGGAGTGCCCGCGTGGCGCAGCGCCCGCCACCGTCTCGTCGTCACCTCGGTGGTGCCCGAGGGCGGCAGCTGCGTGTCGGTCTACCTCACCGGACGGCACCTCGACGGGCTCCGCACCCACGCCGGGCAGTTCTTCACCTGGCGCTTCCTCACCGGCACGGGCTGGACCCGCGGCCACCCCTACTCCCTGTCGGCCGCCCCCGACCGGCGCAGCCTGCGGATCACCGTGAAGGACCTCGGCGACGGCAGCGCCGCCGTCCCCGGTCTCCGCCCCGGGACGCGTGTCCTGCTGGAAGGTCCCTACGGCCGGCTCTCCGCGCGCGCCCGGACACGAGACAAGGTCGCCCTCATCGGTGCGGGCGTCGGCGTCACTCCCCTGCGCGCCCTGGCCGAGCAGCTCGACGGCGGCCCCGGCGACGTCACCCTGCTGCACCGCTTCACGACGCAGCCCCTCTTCGCCGGCGAGCTGGCCGTGCTCGCCCGCGAGCGCGGCCTGGAGGTCGTCCCGCTCCCCGGACGGCGCCGCGCGCCCGGCTCCTGGCTGGGCGAGGGCGCCGGCCCGCACGGCGTCGACGACCTCGCCGTGCTGCGCACCCGGGTCCCCGACATCGCCGACCGCGACGTCTACGTCTGCGGCCCCGCGCCCTGGACCCAGCTCGTCGAGACGACCCTCGCGGCGGCCGGCACCCCGGCCGAGCGCGTCCACACCGAGACCTTCCGCTGGTGACCAGAATGCGCCGCATCCTGCTGTGGTTCCTGACCACCGTCAGCACGGTGGTCCTGCTCTTCGGCTACCGCACCTCCACCTCGTCCGCGCTACCGGACATCGAGACCGGCACCGGCGACACGGCGACCGCCGCCTCGTCCCCGGGGTCGTCGGGGACTCCGGCCACGACGACCAGCACCTACACGGGCACCGTCACCGGGGTGGCCGCGGACACCCGCTGGGGTCCCGTCCAGGTCCGGGCCACCCTCGCCGGCGGGCGGATCACGGCCGTCGACGTCGTCGAGTACCCGACCGCGAACGGCAAGGACCGGGAGATCAACGCCGAGGCGGTGCCGGAGCTGGTGCAGGAGACCCTGGAGGCCCAGAGCGCCGACATCGACATGGTCAGCGGGGCCACCGTGACCAGCACCGGCTACGTGCAGTCGCTGCAGAGCGCCCTCGACCAGGCGGGCATCGCGTGAGCACCCCCACCGCCGAGCGGGTCGTGCGCCGCGTCGAGCACGTCATGGGCATGCCGTTCAGCCTCGCTCTGCGTGGCCGCCACGCCGACGACGCCGCCGGCCGCGACGCCTGGGCCGCCGCGATCGCCGAACTGCGCCGCCTCGATCGCGTCTTCAGCACCTACCGGACCGACTCGGTGATCTCACGGCTGGGACGCGGCGAGCTGCGGGAGGACGACGCCCCCGGCGAGGTGCGCGAGGTCCTCGCCCTCGCCGCCCGCGCCGAGCGCGCCACCGACGGCGCCTTCTCCGCCCACCGCCCCCTCCCCGACGGCAGCCGCGTCCTCGACCCCAGCGGGGTGGTCAAGGGCTGGGCCGCCGAGCGCAGCGCCGCCGCGCTGCTCGCGCTCGACCACACCGACGTGTGCCTCTCCGCCGGTGGCGACGTCCTCGGACGCGCGCTCGACCCGGATCGGCCCTGGCGCATCGGCATCGAGGACCCGCACGACACCGGCCGGGTGCTCGCCACCGTCCCACTGCACCACGGCGCCGTCGCCACCTCCGGCACCGCTCACCGGGGCGCCCACCTCCTCGACGCCCGTACCGGCCTGCCGCCCGCCCGCGTCGCCTCGGTCACCGTCGTCGCGCGCACGCTCACCAAGGCCGACATCGACGCCACCGCCGCCTACGCCCTCGGCCCCGACGCCGCGACGTGGCTCTCGCACCGCGTCGGGCGCACAGGGCTCGTCGTGTGGGACGACGCCACCACGACCACGGTCGGACGTGCGACGTGACCCTCCTCGACGAGCGGCACGTGCCGGCCCCACCGACCACACGGCGCCACCGCGTCGCCGGCGTTCTCGCCGTCGCGGTCGCGGTCGTCCTGCTGACGACCGCACTCGGGTTGCAGCTGTGGCTCCCCGAGGTGACCGTGGCCCAGCACTGGTCGCTGGCCTGGAGCGGGCTCGACATCGCCACCGCCGCCACGGCACTGGCTACAGCGGTCTTGCTGCACGCCGCCGACCGACGCGCCGCCCTCACTGCCTCGGCAGGAGCTGCCCTGCTCCTGCTCGACGCCTGGTTCGACGTGTGCACCGCCGCCGGCACCGCGTACACACTCGCCGTCACGGAGGCGTTGGTGCTCGAGCTACCACTGGCGGCACTAGCGATCGGGCTTGCGCTACGCCTTGTCGACCCGAGAGAACTTCGGCGCTGACGCCTAACCACGCGTCCAGGCAGTGCCGCGGTGGGTGGCTCCACCGCTCGTGCAGTTCGCGTGGACGGAGCACGCGTGCCACGAACCGTGCAACGAGCCTCGAATTAGCTTGTCGATCACTCGGGGCCCGGATTGGGTACCGCTTACGTCACACGACCGCCGCCCTCGGCTGGTCACCATCGATGATCGACAGCCGATGACACCGTTGGTGACCAGCACAGATGAGCACAAAGCATCACCGATAACGCCATGACTCTCGTCCACTGGGTTCGGGGTTCGAATCCCTGACTGCGTACCCTTCGTTGCCGTTCACCAGCCTGCTGCGCCTCCTCTCCGAGACGGAGTGGCCGTCCACCGGCCGCGACCCCTCTACACCGTCTCGGAGACGCTCGCGGCCGGCCTCCTCTGCCCCTCGGCGCGACCGGTTCGATCTCGGGTCGTCCAGGAGTCACGAGGCTCTGGATCGCGCGCTGCCGTTTCGGGGACCACGACGGAGTCACCCGGCGTCGTGGAAGAAGGGGCCCGTCCGGAGCGCCCTGCACGAGGCGATCACCGATCGGCACCGGGGTGGACCGTCCCAGGTTCCGCCGGACCGTCGCGTCGGTCGTCCGCTCACCCCACCCCGGTGGCGGGGACGCCGTCCCCTCCCCCACGAGTCGAGGCTCGATGACACCGGCGGGCGCACCAGGTCGATCGAGGACAACCTCGCCGGGTCAAGGACCTGCTGGTCCGGGCGCTCGACCGCTGGTCGAACGCGACCGGCGGACTTCGGGAGCCGCACGGGCATGATCAGGACGGGCAACATACGGCTCAAGGCGGATGGAGGCCGCGAGATCCCCGACCGATGCCGGGTCGGCGGGCATGATCGCCTGCAGGGTCGACAGGAGATCGTCGCTGATCGCGAGGAGGTCCCCGTCGCCCTCCGCCGCGTCGAGCCACTGTTCGTAGGCCGTCAGGAATACCTGGATCCCGACCCGGGCGGCGATCCGGGCCACGCCCTCGTCGACTCCCCGCCGGGCGAGAGCGTTGGCGAATTCGCCCGCCATGACGTGCTGCTTGATCAGGTCGCGTTCGAGGAGCTCAGGGTTGGCCGCGATGACGGCGTGCCGCTCGCGCAGGGAAGGGCGCGGGGCGAGGCCCTCCCAGTCGTGCTGCGCCAGAACGAGGACCACGACCCGAAGCGGGTCCGCGGTGTGGGGTGCTCGGAGGACTCCCTCCACCAGGGCTGCACGCAGGTCGTCCGCGTCGGCGAACAGGACCTCGCGCTTGTCGGAGAAGTAGCGGAAGAACGTGCGGTTGGTGACCCGGGCCCGTCGCGCGATCTCGACGATGCTGGTGTTCTCGAACCCCTGCTCGCCGAACAGCTGCAGGGCAGCCGCCGTCAGCCGTTCCTCGCTGCCCTGCTCCCACCGCGGCACGGTGACACGGTACCGGTGATGACACACCGCGACATCACGTCTATGGTGATGTCACAGCACGACATCACGTTGGACGCTGCGCCCGACGAGACCCGTGCGTCGTCGACCACCAGATGGAGTGCACCGTGGACTACCTCATCAAGGCGACACCGACCGGAGGACTGTCAGAGCTGTCCGCCGAGGAGCGCGACGAACTGATGGCGCGCGAGCGGGAGGTCGCGACGGCCCTCATCCGCTCCGGTGCGATCACCTGGATGTGGCGGCTCCCCGACACCGGCACCAGCCTCGCCATCTGGAACGCCGAGAGCGCCGAGGCGCTCGACGCGCATCTCCGACGCTGCCGGTGTTCCCCCACAACGTCGTCGAGATCACCGCCCTGGCCGCCCACCCGGCCTTCCCGACCCCACTGCGCGCCGCTGCAGGGTCGGCGTGACGCGCCGGACAGCACGACCGTCGACTTCGTCCCGGGCCGTGGTCGCTTCGCTGCTCGACGGAACATGATCCTTTCTACCGAGCAGCATCGCTGACCAGCACAGACGCGCATCGCGCACGTCTCGATCGTCGTGGGACGAGGACGGAGCACGACCAGTTCGACCGCGGCGAGCAGCCCCACCACGACCACCAGCGTTCGCAGGACGCCGGCCGTCCATCGGGTGGTCCCGACGCGCGCAGGCCGGTCAGGACCGCGAGGACCCGGCGCTCCTGGTCCGGGTCCGCAGGGAGGTCGAGCTTCGTGAAGAGGTGGCGCACGTGCGTCTCGACCGTCTTCGACGTCAGCAACAGCTTGCGGGCGATGGCCGGGTTGCTGAGGCCTTGGGCCATCAGCTCGAGCACGACGTGCTCCCTCGTCGTGAGCCGGGCGAGCGCGTCGACGGCCCGTGGCGCGCCGAGCGCCGTCCGCACCAGCTCGGGATCGACCGCCGTGCCGCCCGCGCTGACCCGACGGATCGCGTCGGCGAGGTGCTCGGCGTCGCTGACGCGCTCCTTGAGCAGGTAGCCGACGCCCGTCCCGCTCCCCGGAGCAGGGAGACCGCGTGCCGCGTTTCCGCGTACTGCGACAGCACGAGGACGCCGACGTCCGGACGGGCCTCGTGTAGCTCCCGCGCGGCTTCCAGCCCCTCGGTGGTGTGGGCGGCATCCGGACGTCGAGCACGGCGACGTCCGGCGCGTACCGGTCGACCGCGTCCCGCAGCGCCGACGCATCCCCGAGCTGGGAGACCACGGCGATGTCCTGCTCGGCCAGGAGCGCCGCCACCCCCGCGCGGAAGAGCGGCGCGTCGTCCACGAGGATCACGCGGGTGGGAACCGTGCGCCTCGGTGGCGGTCACCCGCCGATGCTGGGCGAGCTCCCGATCTCGGGGTGCGCCCTGACGACCGATCCCCTGTCCGGTGGAACGGTCGCCGCTGGAGGCGGAGACGACCGAAGGGCGCGTCACACGGATCAGGCGGGAGGAACGGTGCGAGGCGACATCGAGGTGGTCACCGACGGCTCGGGCGGCGTGGACCAGCCGACAGGGGTCATCGGTGCGTTCGGCGAGGTCTGGTTCACCAGCATCGCGAACGGGCGGATCGGGCGGGTCGTGGGCGCGACCAGGCAGATCGAGACCTTCGCCGACCCGGCGGGCGGGGTCGCCCTGCCGGCCAATCTCTTCCCGGGCGCGGACGGCCGGTTGTGGTTCACCTGCCTCGGCTCGAACCGTCTCGGCGCGCTCGACCCCCGGGCACCCGACATCGCGGCGTCCATCCGCACCTACGCCGACCCGCGGCTGGACAAGCCCGTGGCCCTGAAGGCCGGCCCGGACCGGCGGCTGTGGCTCACCCTGCGCGGATCGGCGTCGGTGGGCGCCTTCGACCCCACCGCCCCGGACCCGCTCGCCACCCTCCGGACGTTCACCGCGCCGAGCATCGCCGAACCTTCGGCTCTGTTCGTGCACCCCGACGGCGGTGTCTGGTGGGTCAACGCCGGCACCGGGACGCTCGGCGCCCTCGACTCCCGGGCCCCGGACCCCACGACGACGATTCGCTCCTTCGGGCCGTGGCCGGGCAGGGGAACGCCGCGGGCATGGGCGATGGACTCCGAGGGTCGGCTGTGGGTGACCACCCAGGACCGCCCCGGGCTCCTCGCCTTCGACCCACGCCGGCTCGACGGGCCCGAGCCGTTCTCCTGGTGGACCGACGACCGGCTCGGCACACCGGACGGCGTGTGGCTCGGGGGCGACGGGGCGGTCTGGGCCGTCGACACCGCCCGGAACGCGATCGTGCGCTACGACCCGCGAGCAGCCGAAGGGCAGCGCTGGTCCTCCTTCGGGGCCCCACCCCAGGTCCAGGGCCCGTTCGACATCAAGAGCCCCGACCCGGCCGACGGCTGGCTGTGGTTCACCAACAAGGACGGCAACTCCCTCGCGCGCATCCGAACGGCCTGAAATCCCACCGAGATCGGGACTCCGCGACCGGGCCGTTGCTGACCAGCAGAAAGGAGCACCACCGCCCACAACAGCGGGGTTCAGGGTGCTCCTCTCCGTGCATGCTGGCGTTGCGGTCCTCCGCGACGCGGCGCGACCTACTCGAGGAAGAGCCGACAGAGCAGGTCGCCGAGCCATTCCTCGAAGCGCTCGGGGCTCCAGCCCCGTTCGATCACCCGGCGGTAGACCATCGGTGTCGCCACCGACCAGAGCACGTCGGCCACCGCGTCCTGGTCGTAGCCCGCCCGCAGCTCGCCCTTCTCGACGAGTGCGGCGGCCACTTCCCGGGCCCCGGCGAGCCGCTGGCGCTGAAGGGCCGCCCAGAGCTCGGCGACGTCGGCGTCGGCGTCGGCGGCCGCTTCGACAGCGCAGTAGACCGCGCCCGCCCGCCGGTACATCCGGGTGATGTTGGCGGCGTGCAGGTGCAGCATCCGGGCCGGGTCGGGCTCCTCGATCATGGCGCGGAACCACGGCCGCTGGCTGACCGGGACGGGTTCCTCGTCGCCGGCCAGGGCGCGATCGACGACCTCCTCGAGGATGACGCTCTTGCCGCCCACCGCCGTGAACACGGTCGGTCGTGCCACGCCGGCCGCGGTCGCGATGTCCTCGATCGAGGTGCCCCGGAAGCCGCGCTCGGCGAAGAGGCCGTCTGCCGCCTCCAGGATCGCCGTACGGGCCTGGCCCCGAGGGATCGTCGAGCTGTAGCGGCGCTTCTTGACAGGCTCCGACACCTTCTTATACTCCAAATCTATTCAAGTAGACTGCGAGTCTATCGGAGGCGACCGTGTCCCTCGGCGTGCACCTCGACAAGGACGCCGGCGAGGCGTGGTGGTTCCTCGACACCCGCATGACGATCAAGGCCGACAGCGCCACCACGAACGGCGCGTACACCCTGCTGGAGTTCACGGCACCTCGTGACTTCGGCCCGCCCCGCCACGTACACCACGGCGAGGACGAGGCCTTCGTGGTCCTCGAGGGCGGGTTGCGGGTGGAGTGCGGCGACGACGGGTGGGACGTCGGGCCCGGGGGGTTCGTCTTCCTGCCCCGGTCGGTACCCCATGCCTTCCTGGTGGTGTCCGGCCACCCGGTGCGCGCCCTGCAGCTGACCACGCCGGCAGGCTTCGAGCACTTCGTCGCCGCGGTGGGCGCCCCGGCTGCCGGCGCGGGCCTCCCGGTCCCGGCGGCACCCGACGTGCCCGCGCTGGCGGCAGCAGCAGCCCGCTTCCACACCGAGATCGTCGGTCCGCCCCTGTCCTCAGGACCGTCCTGATGAAGCCGGACGAGGTCGACCGCACCGAGCGCCTCCGTCAGCGGCACGTCGCCGACGCCCGCCGGGCGTTGCCTGAGCACCTGGCGTGCCTCGACTGGCCCGCGGATCGCATCCGGGCCGTGCGCGTGGCGCGGCTCCGGGCGCTGGTGCAGGTGGCCGTCGAGCGTTCGCCGTGGCACCGACGCCGCCTCGCGCACCTCGACCCGCAGCGCCTCACCGAGCGCGACCTCGCCACCGTCCCGCCGATGACCAAGGCGGACCTGATGGAGCACTTCGACGAGATCGTCACCGACCCGCGGCTCACCCGGGCCCTGGTCGAGGAGCACCTGGCCACCGCCACGGGAGAGTCCTACCTCTTCGACCGGTACCACGCGGTCGCCTCCAGCGGATCGAGCGGCCATCGCGGCGTCTTCGTCCACGACTGGGACGCCTGGACGACCTACTACACGGCGTGCTTCCGCTTCCTGCTGCGCCAGCGTCGCGACACCGACGCGCACCGGGAGGGACCGGTCCGGATGGCCTCGGTCGCCGCCGGCCGGCCCACCCACATGTCAGCGGCGACGTTCCGGACCTTCTCCGACCCCAGCCGCTTCGCGATGCACCGGTTCCCGGTCACGCTGCCACGCGAGGAGATCGTCGCCGGTCTCACCGCCGCTCACCCCGAGATCCTCGCGGGCTACCCCAGCGCCCTCCACCAGCTCGCCCTCGAGGCGTCGGCGGGGCGGCTGCGGATCTCCCCGGACCAGGTGGTCGTGTTCGGCGAGCCCCTGCTGCCCGAGCACCGCGAGGCGCTCGCGCAGGCGTGGGCGGTGCCCGTGCACAACTGGTGGGGGACCTCCGAGGCCAACGTCATCGGGGCCTCCTGCGGACGCTCCGGCGGACTGCACCTCCACGACGACCTCTACGTGGTCGAGCCCGTCACCGCCACGGGCGCGCCGGTCGCGACCGGGGAGCGGTCCAACGGCCTCCTGCTCACCAACCTGGTCAATCCGCTGCTGCCGCTGCTGCGGTACGAGATCAGCGACGAGGTGACCCTGCTCGACGGACCCTGCCCGTGCGGCAGCACCATGCGGCGCGTCGACGACATCCAGGGCCGCGCCGAGGAGGGTTTCCGCTACGCCGACGGGACGGTGGTGCACCCGCACGTGTTCCGTTCGCGGCTCGGCGCCGAGCCGGCGATCCTCGAGTACCGGGTGCACCAACACGGCGAGGGCGCCGAGGTCGAGGTCGTGCACACCGGCTCGCTCGACCTGGCTCGTCTGGGCGACACCCTCACCGCCGACCTGCAGCGCTGCGGTGTCACAGCAGGCCGCGTCGCGATCGTCCCCGTCGACCACCTGGACCGCGGCGCCACCGGCAAGCTGCAGCGGTTCATCCCCGAGCCGGAGGGTCCGGCTACTGGAACAGCCCCTCGCGCAACGCCGAGCTGTACGAGCAGATCGACGACCTCGAGGTCCGCGTCAGCAGCCGGGGTGAGACCGCCACGGCGACGCTGACGGCCGAGGGTGGCGGCCACCACGGCTTCGACCTGCCTGCCGACCTGAAGATCGACCGGGGTTTCCTCGAGGCCCGGCGACGCTCGCCCGGCGGTGCCGTCGCCCTCGCCGTCCTCGCGCTGCTCGGCCTCGTGACCGGCGTCCTCATCGCCGGCCGGGGCACCGAGGGCATCCTCGACGAGTTCGCCGTCGACGGCACGGTCTTCGGCGTCACGATCGCGACGCTGGCGCTCTCCCTCGAGGACCTTCTCCTCACCGCCGAGCCCCAGCGGCGGGGCGCTCCGGAGATCGCCGTCGCGAACGTCATCGGCAGCGTGGTGTTCTCGGTGACCGTCTCGTCGGCGGGGCCATCACCGTTTGAGTCCGACCGACGACACGGGCAACGCCTCGAAGCACTGCTCGCCGGGTGAGCTCGGGGTCCGGGTCCCTGACGGCCACCCTCTCCTCGGGTCTACGGCCCGTCGCCCGACCGCTCGGCGCGCAGCCGGGCCTCCTCGCGCTGCACTTCGGCGCGGAGGTTGCGCTCGCGGCGCAGCCACTCCGGCTGCTCGTCCTTGATCGCCGTGATCTGGGCGGTGGTCAGCGGCTCGGTGATCTCGGCCCGGGCCAGACCGGAGATCGACACACCGAGCCGGTCCGCGACGACGGGGCGTGGGTGCGGACCGTCGCGACGCAGGTCACGCAGCCACGGGGGCGGGTCGGCCTGGAGGGCGTCGAGCTCCTCGCGGGAGACCACGCCCTCGCGGAACTCGGCGGGTGTCGCGTCGAGGTGCACGCCCAGCTTCTTCGCCGCCGTCGCGGGCTTCATCGTCTGCGTCGCCCTCTGCCGCCCCGTCATCGGCCCAGATTATCGGGCTCACCCGGCCGCTAGCCTGAGCCCGTGACCGCGCCGGGCGACACCCCGTCCTTCCGGCTCGGCTGCGTACCGGGTGCCACGCCGGGCAAGTGGGCGCGCAAGTGGGCCGAGCGTCGTCCCGACGTGCCCCTCGAGCTCGTCGGCGCGACCACGGACGACGTGGTGGGCCGCGTCCGGGACGGCGCGCTGGACGCCGGCGTGGTCCGGCTGCCGATCGACCGGGCCGGGCTGCACGCGATCCCGCTCTACACCGAGACCACCGTGGCCGTCGTGCCGAGGGACCACGTGCTCACCGCGGTCGACGAGGCAGAGCTCGGCGATCTGGCCGACGAGATCGTCCTCCGTCCGCAGGACGACACCCTCTCCTGGCCCGGCGACCTCCCGGGCCACGGCGCGGCGCACGAGCCCGCGACGACGGCCGAGGCGATCGAGCTCGTCGCCGCGGGTGTCGGCCTGCTGGTCCTCCCCCAGTCGCTGGCGCGCCTGCACCACCGCCGGGACCTGGCCCACCGACCGGTGACCGACGCGCCGCAGTCCAGCGTCGTCCTCACCTGGCCGGACGCGCCCAACAGCGAGCTGATGGAGGAGTTCATCGGCATCGTCCGCGGACGCACCGCCAACAGTTCCCGCACCCCCCGCGGTCGGGACCACCCGCCGCCGGGCGCCCCCACCCCCGCGAAGAGGGGACCCACCCGGCGGCGAGCAGCCCGTCGCCGGTGACCACCGGCGCCACGACGAGCACCTGGTGACCGATGCCGTCCGAGCACTACGGTCCGGCCATGTTCGACGGTGACGAGATCGTGCTGGGTCCCCTGCCCAAGGGCATCGTGCGTGCCGGGGAGGGCCAGCACGGGCGGGTGTGGAACGTGCTCGGCCACACCTACTGGGCGCGGGCCGTCAGCGAGTCCAGCTTCGCCTTCGAGACCCTCGACCCGCCCGGCACCGGCGTGCCGCCCCACGTCCACCCCACCCAGGACGAGCACATCCACGTGCTCGCCGGGGTCTTCACGCTCTACCTCGACGGGCAGTGGGAGAAGGCGGGCCCCGGCGACACGGTGCTGATGCCGCGCGGCCTCCCGCACGCCTACTACAACCGGAGCGAGGCCGACTCCCGCGCCCTGTTCTGGGTGAGCCCGACCGGGAAGCTGGCCCACCTGTTCGACCAGCTGCACGACCTCTCCGACCCCGCCGAGGTCGTCCGGCAGTCCGCGCTCCACGACGTCGAGTTCCTCCCGCCCGGCTCGGTACCCGGCGCCTGACGGCGGCAGGAGGTGCTCATGGACACGGCCACATCGCTCGAGCGGGCCCTCGGGTCACGTCTCCGCGGCGAGCTGATCTTCCCTGGCGGCGTGGGTTACGACGAGGCCCGCTCGGTCTTCAACGCCATGATCGATCGTCGACCCGTCGCGGTGGCGCGGTGCGCCGACGCGTCCGACGTGTCGCGGGCGGTGCAGGCCGCGCGCGACCACGATCTGACGGTGTCGGTGCGGGGTGGCGGCCACGGTGTGGCGGGGTCGGCGGTCCGTGACGGCGCCCTGATGCTCGACATGTCGCTCATGAAGGGTCTCCGGGTCGACGTCGACACGGCTCGCGCGTACGCCGAGCCCGGCCTGCTGCTGGGCGAGTTCGATCGCGGGACCGGAGTCCACGGGCTGGCGACCCCACTCGGCGTCGTGTCGTTGACGGGGATCGCCGGCCTCACCCTGGGCGGCGGGCTGGGCTGGTTGAGCGGGAAGCACGGGCTGGCCTGCGACAACCTCCTCGCCGCGGAGGTCGTGACCGCCGACGGCCGGACGTTGCGTGCGACCGAGGCGGAGCACGCCGATCTGTTGTGGGGCCTCCGGGGCGCGGGCGGCAACTTCGGGGTCGTGACGTCGTTCGAGTACCGGCTCCACCCGGTGGCCACCGTGCTCGCCGGCGGACTGTCGTTCCCGTGGGCGATGGCCCGCGAGGTCCTCGGGTTCTACGACGCCTTCGCGAAGGCGGCGCCCGACGAGCTCTCGACCGCGGCGTCGCTGGGGAAGGGCCCCGACGGCGAGCCGACCGTGTCGGTGGCGGCGTGCTGGAGCGGGAACATCGAGGACGGCCGTGAGGTCCTCCGCCCGTTGCTGGCTCTCGGTCGGGCGTCGGGTGGCTTCGCACCGGTGCCCTACCCGACCTGGCAGAGCGCTCCGGACGCCGGCTTCCCCGACGGACGCCTCCAGTACTGGAAGGCCGGCTTCCTGCGCACCCTCTCGGACGCGGCCATCGACGTGCTGCTGCGCTTCGTGCCCGAGATGCCGTCCAGTCTCAGCGGGGTGGGCCTGCAGCAGATGCACGGCGTGGCCAGCAGGGTGGACCCGGGTGCCACCGCTTTCCACCACCGCGCGGAGCAGTACGACTTCCTCATCCTCTCGCAGTGGCCCGAGGCGTCCGAGACCGAGCGGAACGTCGACTGGTCCAGAGCGCTGTTCGAGGCGATGAGCCCGCACCTCGAGGACGCGGTGTACGTCAACAACCTCGGGGACGAGGGCCGTGACCGGGTACGGGCCGCGTACGGCGCGAACTACGAGAAGCTCGTCGCCGTCAAGGACGCCTACGACCCCGACAACTTCTTCCGGGCGAACCAGAACATCAGGCCGGGGAGCTCTGGGGCCTGAGACTGCCGCCACCACACCGACCACTCAGGCGTCGGCATCCGGCGCTGGGTCAGAGCGGCCGTGGGCCGTGGCGGCGCCCCAGCGCAGGGCGTAGATCACGGCGCTGCCCAGGAAGAGCAGGCCCGTGATCAGGAGCCAGTTCTCGCTCTGGCCGATCGGCGGGTGGCCGGCGGTGAACCCGAACGCGTCGTGGCCGCGCCGGGTGAGGGTGGGGAAGTAGATCAGCCCCAGCACGAGCGAGCCCAGGACCGGTGCGCGGACGTGGTTGATCGCCGGGATCAGGGGTGGGCGGTGCGGGAGTGCCGTACGCCTGCCCCGGCGGCCGGCCGTCAGTGGTTGGTCGGCCAGCGCGTACAGGGGGTAGAGGACCAGGTCGTGGGCGATGACGGCACCGGCGAACCAGATCAGGAGCCAGATCGCGCTGGGGTCGGGAAGCAGGAGCACGACGACGTAGCCGGCCAGCGCGAAGCACCCGATCATCGCGAGCAGGTGCAGCGGGTTCTCGCCGTAGAAGCGGCGCCAGGCGTGCAGTGCAGCCCCCATCAGACGGGCTTCGGGCGGAAGTCGATGGCGGCGACCCACTTGGTGTTGTGCACTCCCGGCAGCGCGGGGACGATCACGCGCGCCGGGAAGCCGTGGTCGAGCGCGAGGTCGACGGTCTCCTCGCCCTCGTTGCCGACCCGCAGCGCGAGCATCGCGTCGGGGTCGAGGACCTGGTCGTTCTGCAGCGTCGCGCGGGCGTAGGCACCGGTCGTCTCGACGGACCGGACGACGGCGGAGTCCGGGTCGGGGACACCGGCCAGGGCGGCCAGGTCGCGCAGACGCACGCCGGTCCACGTGCGGGTCGTCGACCAGCCCTCGACGCAGGCGATCGGCAGGGTCGCCGTGTGCAGCCGCAGGGCGAGCAACTGGTCGCGGCGCAGCGAGACCTCGCTCGCCCCGCCGGTCAGGGCGAGCCGCCAGCCGTCACCGAGCTGCACGGGATCGATGGCCGCGCCGCTCACCGTGCGGTTGATCTGGAAGTCGTTCGGACCGGTGCCGTAGGACTGCCCACGGGGTGAGAGCAGCGCGAGCGGGCGCAGGGCGTCCCAGGTCTGCCCGACGCTCAGCACACCGACCAGCACGCTGCCGCCGCCGACCATGGCGAGCAGCCCGCGTCGGCTCAGCGTGGGCTCGTCGGGAGCGAGGGCGGCCAGGCCGGTGTTGTCCATCGGCTCCGGCTCGGTGTCGGCCGGGGTGTCGTGCAACCACCGCCCGAACGCTCCGGTGCCCCCGGGGCCTGCGCGCAGGGCGCGGATCATCGTCGGGAGCTTGAGGGCGACGTGGCTGACGAAGCCGGCGATGAACACCCATGCGCCGAAGTAGTGCGCGAGATAGAAGCTGAACCCGAACGAGTAGTCGTACTGGGCGTTCATCAGGCCGGTCACGAACTCGAACAGGACGCCGCCGACCAGGGCGAGCAGCGAGATGCGCTCGAGCAGCTGCGCGGCGCTGCGCACCGGTGGCCACGCGAACAGCTTGGGGACGACCGACCACAGCTTGGCCAGCACGACCGGCGTCAGGATCATCCCGAGCGTCACGTGCAGGCCCTGGTTGAGGCGGTAGAGCCACGAGGGGTTCGTCGGCCAGTCGAAGTACGGCAGGTGCAGGTACCCGACGTCGGCGGGCATCGCCTGACCGAACCGCGGCCCGTAGGCGATGTAGGACAGCAGGCCCGTCAGGATCACGATCGGCAGGCCGACCAGCAGGACCGAGCCGAACACCGACGTCAGCCAGGTCCCGCGCAGCGGACTGCGCCACGTCCGCGGGTCGGCGGGCGGGGGAACCGGGACCCGGGCCAGAGCGCGGAAGAAGGGCTGGGGGAACCCGTACTCGGGCTCGGGGGAACGTCTCGGGGCCTCGTCCCCGGCGACCGGGGTTCGGGCGTCGGCCGTGCTGGGCGCCGTCTCCTCCGGGTCGAGCGTGCTGCTCACTGCGCCCCCTCGGTCGGCTCCGTCGACCGAGTGGTCGAGTCAACGGGTACCGCGCAGTACAACGCCGCAACTTTGTACTGTCAAGTACAGGCGAGGACGGGAGCCGCCCACCTCAGGGGCGCGCCGCCGCACGAACGTGGTCGAGCGCCATGTCGATGGCGATCGCGAGCCGGCGCGGGTCGCGGCGGGTCTGAGCCAGGAGGAGGCCCCCCTGGAGTGCGGCCATGACGCCGGCGGCGAGTCCGTCGGGGTCGGCGTCAGCCGTGAGCTCACCGGTGGCGCGCATGCGGGAGAGCCCGTCGGCGATGAGCGCCTCCCAGGCGTCGAAGCCGTGCACGAGCGCGGCGCGGACCGGCTCGGAATGATCGGCGAGCTCGGCGGCCAGCGATCCGAGGGGGCACCCGTGACCGCCCCCGTGGACGTCGTTGCCGCTGACCACGGCGTCGCGCCAGCGTTGCAGCCCCCGCAGTGAGTCCAGCCCGCGCAGGAGGGGCTCCTGGAACCCCAGGACGCGGTCGATCTGGGTGGAGACGACCGCGAGGACGAGCGCGTCCTTGTCGGCGAAGTAGTGGTACAGCTGCGACTTGCCGGTGCCGCTCGCCTCGATGACGTCGTCCATGCTCGTGGCGCCGACTCCGCGGAGGTACATCAGGTCGGCGGCCGCGGTCACGATGCGCGCCCGCGTGGCCGCTCCACGAGCGGTCAACCGTCGTGGACCACCGGTGATGCCCTGCTTCACCGCCACCTCCTCGACCGTACGAGTGCCGCGCTTGACTGTACCGCCAAGTCCAGGGACTCTGCTTGTACCTGTTGGTACAACGAGGAGAGCTCATCGTGTCGATGCACAGACCTCCGGCCGCCGACCTACCTCTGAGTCGGGTCCACCGCATCGGCGCGGCGATCCTCGGTGCCGTCCTGATCACCTTCGGGCTCATGGGCTTCGCCCGCGGGCTCCCGTTCCTGTCGGTGGACAGCGCCCCGCTGATGGGGATGGGCTCCAACGGACTGCTCGCGACGATCTCGATCGTGGCCGGCTCCGTGCTGGTGGTCTCGGCCCGGCGCGGCGGGACCCTGGCCTCCAGCACGATGGCGACCGCCGGCGTGCTGTTCCTGCTCTCCGGTCTGGCCAACCTGGCGGTGCTCGGCACCGCCTACAACCTGCTGGCGTTCCGCTTCCCGAACGTGGTGTTCAGCCTGCTCGCCGGCATGGCGCTGCTGTTCACCGGTGCGTATGGCCGCCTCAGCGGCGGCCTGGCCGCAGAGAACCCGTACGCCCGGGCCCGAGCCGGGAGCGGGGCGCCCGACCCGGAGTCGTCCCGTCTCCGACTGCTCGAGATCGACGAGATGGCAGTCGCCGAGAACGCGACGTCGAACGGCGTCGCCACCCCGGAACAGGCCGCGCTCGTCCACGCCGACCGTGTCGAACGTGCGACCGCGCATCGCCGGCGCGCCCACGAGCAGGCGGCGCGACCCCGGTGACCGGGGGTAGGGCCCGGACTCAGGCGGCCGCCACGTCGACGGTGTGCCAGCCGGTGGCGCCGTCGGGGATGGTCGCGGTCCGCGGGGCCACCTGGGTGTAGCCGCTGCGGTCGGTGGCGCGGACCTGCAGGCGGTGCGCACCCGGCGACAAGTCGCGCACCGTGCGCCACATGCGCCAGGTGTCGATCGACACGTCGCGGGCGAGCTCGGCGTCCTGCCAGGCGCCGTCGTCGACGCGGACCTCCACCCGCGCGATCCCGGTGTGCTGGGCCCACGCGACACCGGCGAGCGTCACCCGGCCGGCCAGGACGGTGGACCCGGTCGCCGGGACGTCGATCCGCGACTGCGTCTTCACCGGGGCCTGCTCGGCCCACCCCCGCTGCTGCCAGTAGGAGGTGAACTCGCCGAAGGCGGTGAGCTCCATGTCGGTGAGCCACTTGCAGCCGGACACGTAGCCGTAGAGGCCGGGCACGACCATGCGGACGGGGAAGCCGTGCTCGACCGGCAACGGCTCGCCGTTCATGCCGAGGGCGAGCATCGCCGCGCGACCGTCGGTCACCGCCGCGACGGGCGTGCCGGTGGTGAAGCCGTCGACGCTGGTGGACGCGATCTGCTGGGCCCCCGGCCGGACGCCGGCCTCGGCGAGCAGGTCGGCGAGCGGGACGCCGAGGAAGACGGCGTTCGAGACCAGCGCGCCGCCGACCTCGTTGGACACGCACGTCATCGTGATCGGCACCTCGATCAACCGGCGGGCGCGCAGGTCGTCGTAGGACAGCCGCAGCTCGCGGTCGACCAGCCCGTGGATGCGCAGCGCGTAGTCCCGCGTGGTGAGCTGCGGGACCTGCAGGGCGGTGTCGATGCGGTAGAACGCGTCGTTGGGGGTCAGCCACGTCGGGGTGCCCTGCGCGGCGAAGTCCGAGCCGCTGAGGAGGTCGGGAGCCGGGGCGCCCGGGAGCTCGTCGACCGCGGCCCGCGAGGCGTCGGCCCCGCCGGTCGCGGCCAGCCACCGCCCGGCGACCGCCGCCGCGCCGGCGCCCACGGCCGTACCGGCGACGCCGAGCAGGAAGCGCCGCCGGGCCGACCCGAGCGTCCCCACCGGGCCGTCGCGGTGCACCGTCGGCTGCTCGACCCCACCGTCGTCGGGTGACGCGGGACCGGCCGCGGCGGCGAGCGCCCGCCGCATCGCGAGCCGGTGCAGCCCGACGAAGGCGACGAGCCCGGCGACGACGGCCGTGAGCGGGGCGACCACGTCGACCACCGAGAACGCCGGGGCCGCGGTCGCCGAGGTGATGGCGACGAGGCCGAGGACGACGATGACGGTCGCGCCGGGCGCCGCGGTCCGCCGACTCGCCAGCCCCGCCGCGGCGGCGGCGAGGACCAGGACGACGGCCATGCCGACGAGCAGGGCGACCTTGTCGTAGACGCCGAAGGTGGCGATCGCGAAGGCCTTGAGCCACTCGGGCGTGAGCCGGATGAACTGCCCGCCGACCGCCAGGACCGGGGAGGACGACGGCGAGAGCAGCCCGGCCACGAGGTCGCCCACCGCCAGTGCCGTCCCCACGCCGAGCACTCCGCAGAGCGCGGCGGGACCTGCTTCGGCACGTGGCCCGGCAGCGAGGCCCGGGTCGTGCGTCGTCGTCGGCACGCCCGGGCGTACGCCGCAAGACCCTCTCGGGTTCACCGGGCGGGAGCTTCGGCGGCGAACAGAACCATTTGGACCTGGCGTACGGACGTTCGGGGCAACGGCCCATCGATGTCGCCCCGTCGAGGCGGAAGGGGCTGCCGACCCGAGGGAGCTTCGCTGCGCATGACGGTGCCCGGGAGGTCATTCAGCGTGGCCCGGGTCGCGGTCGCGCTCGCCGCCCTGCTGGCCGGTCTCGCCGCCGTGCTGGTCGCCGGGCTCGTGGCCGTCGCCCCGGTGGAGTCGTCGACGTCGACGGTGACCTGGCCACGCGCGGGCGGCGACCCGACCCCGACCACGTTGTTCCTGGTGCCCTACCGCCCGGCGGCACTGACCGTCTCCGTGCCGTGCGCGGCGATCCGCGGTGCCCTCGACCGTGGCGGTCGCACCACCCTGATCGCCACCAGCACCTCCGGCGGCGCCGACGGTCTGGTGGTGCGCGCGGAGGACGGCCAGCTGCAGGTGCTCGCCACCGGCCGCTCCGTGCGACCCGACGTCCCCGGAGGCGACTGCGGACTGACCGTCACCGCGGACGGCGCGGGGCTCACCGTGGCCTCCGGCGCGGCGTCCCCGTCGGTGTTCCCCGGCGACCCGACGCCCGAGGTGTTCGCGGTGACCACCGATCTCACCGGACCCGACGCTGCCGGGTTGTCGCTGCGTGCGCGCACCCCGGCGTGGTTCGACAACGCGTCCACGCCGGAGAAGTCGGCTCTGATCACCCTCCAGCTCCAGCTCGCCACCGTCGCGCTCGGGCTGCTGGTGGTGTTCGGCGTCCTGATCACGGCCGGGGCGGAGCACGCCCCCTCGGGTGTGCGCCTCGCCGACGCCATGTCGCGGCTCCCGCGCCGGCCCGCGGACGCGCTCCGGCGGATCGCGGTCCTGGCGATCGACGCCGTCGTGGCCACGGTGCTGGGCTGGTGGTCGCTGGTCGGGCCGGTCACCGACGACGACGGCTTCGCGACCGTGATCGCACGGCAGTCCCTCGGCGGGGACGTCGGCAACTACTACCGGTGGTACGACGCGTCGGAAGCGCCGTTCGCGTCGTCCCAGCGTGTGCTGCAGTGGTTCCTCGACGACGGGCTCTCCCCCGTCGCGCTGCGCACTCCGAGCGTCCTCGCCTGCTTCGCCCTGTGGCTGGTGGTCACGCGCGGCGTGCTGCGACCCGTGCTCGGTCCGCTCGCCGACCGCGTCGGTGTCCGGCTGCTGGCCGCGCTGGGGCTGGCCGTGTGGTGGCTGCCCTACGACCTGGGGACACGCCCCGAATCGCTGGTCGCGCTCGGCACGACGTCGGTGCTGGCCCTGGTCCTGCGTGCTGTGCGCCACCGGACCGGGCCGTCGGCCCGGCCCGCGGTGATGCTCGCGGTGGCCGCGGGCGTCGCGGCGCTGACCACGACCGTCGCACCGTCCGGGATCGTCGGCGCGGCGCCGTTCCTGCTGTGCGCGCCGCGTGTGTGGCAGGTGCTGCGCCACGGCGGGGCGGGCGTCGAGGACCGTGCGTCCCGTGCGGAGGCGGCACTGTTCCTGCTCGCGCGGATCGCGGTGCCCCTCGGCCTCGCCGCGGTCGCCGTCACCGTCGTGTTCGCCCAGCAGTCCTGGCACGGGGTGCTGGTCTCCACCACCGTCCACGACCAGATCGGGCCGAGCCAGCCCTGGTACGCCGAGTGGCTGCGCTACACCTACCTGTTCGGCCAGGACAACTGGGGCACGGCCACCAAGCGCCTGCCCGTCCTGCTCGGCCTGGTGCTCGCGCTCCCGGCGCTGGTCCTGCTGGCTCGTCGCGGCCTGCGGACCACGGGACCGTCGGTGCTGCTCGCCCTGCTGCCCGCCGGGTTCGTGCTGCTGGCGGTGACGCCGTCGAAGTGGTCGCACCACTTCGGCGCCCTCGCCGGGTTCGGCGCAGTGGCGACGGTGGTCGTGGTGGTCGGCCTGGTCGCCGAGGCCCGCCGCGCCGACGCGCGCCTCGGCGTCGTCGGCGCCGTGACCACGGCGGGGCTGGTGCTGGCCGCCGCGGCCGCGTTCAGCGGCCGGGGTCGTGGTGGGGCTACTCCAACATCGGCATGCCGGCGGCCACCGGGCCCCAGCGCCCGTTCGACGATCCGCTCCTGTGGGCCGGCGTCGCGGCCGTCGTCGCCGTGGTGCTGCTGCTCCTGGCCCGCCGAGCCGGTCGGCCGTCGGCCCTGCCCGCCCTGACCGCGGCGGTGCTGGCCGTGCTCGTCGCGGTCACCTCGGTGGGCATCCTGACCACGTCCGCGGCCACCGCCGGCGACCGCGGCGACCGCTACTCGCTCGCCGCGCAGAACCGCGCCGCCGTGGCCGACCCGACCTCCCGGGCCGCGTGCGGCCTCCAGGACCGCGTCGAGGTGCTCCAGCCCGTCGCCGGCGGCCCGCTGCTACCCGAGCGAGGATCCTCCGCCGTCCTCGAGGGGTTCGCCGCCGACGGCGGGGCTGCCGACCCACCGCCCCGGCGTCCGGAACGGGAGCCCCGCAGCGGTCCCGACACCGACACCGGCACCGACACCGACACCGACGACGGGCGGGCCCCGCCGCACTGGGGCAGCAAGGACGAGGAGGCCGGCGTCGGTGAACTGACCACGCCGTGGTTCGCACTGCCGGGCCTGGGCGACGCGCAGGAGCTCGCCGTCGGCGTCGCGGGACGGACCGACGACGGGGCATCGGTGACCTGGGAGTTCGCCCGCGGCACCCAGGTCCTGGGCGCGCAGCCGGTCCGCGAGCTCCCCGAGCCCGAGCGCGGGTACCGCGGCTACGCCGGTGACGCCGAGCAGCAGCGGCTGCAGGACCAGACACCCGACCGCGATCGCTGGCGGACCCTCACCGTCGTCCCCGGCGACCTCCCGGCCGGCGCCGACCGGGTGCGGCTGCGCGCCACCGACGACCGCAGCGACGCGACGGTCTGGGTCGCCGTGACCGGCCCGCGCGTCGTCGACGTGCTGCCCCTCGACCGCTGGCTCGCCGGCCGCGGACCGCTGCTCACGGACTGGGCGATCGCCTCGGCCTGGCCCTGCCTCGGCGACCTGCCCCGGGTGGCGGGCGGGATCGCCCAGGCGCCCGGCGCGGTGGTCACCACGCCCGCGGGTCCCGCCGATCCCGGGTCCGGCGAGCGTCTCCTCGACGTGGGGACGCCGAGCGACATCGTCCCCGAGCGGTGGGTCGGGGGGTCCCTCGGCCTGGCGACGGGCATCGACGTCGGCGGCAGCTTCGCCGGGATGAACCAGGCCGGGAGCGTGGACGAGCTCGACACCCGGCTGCGGGGCGAACCCGAGCGCCGCTGGGGCCGGGTCCTCGTGCCCGACTACGGCGACCTCGCCACCGACGCCTACGACGTCACCGTGCAGACCACCACGATCGCCGGCACCGACGGCGACCCGCCACCGGTCCGCTCCCCCCGTCCGGTGGATCAGGCCGCGGCGGCCCTGCGGCGGCGGTAGGCGCTACCGCCGCCGTAGCTGGAGATGTCGGCCACGACGGCCAGCGCCAGGAAGAGGAAGTCGAGGCCGACGACGCCGCCTCCCGCCACGAGCATGTACGTCAACGTGGTCCAGGGCAGGAACAGGAAGCCCAGGATCGGGACCAACAACGTGCCGAAGACGGCGCTCCACTGCAGCGGGGCGACCAGACCCCAGACGAGGATGACCGCTCGCGGTCCGATGAGGAGCAGCACGATGAAGAGGCACATGGTGCATCGATAGGCGGTCCCGCCGCGGCGACGCCCATCCTCCACGGGTGATGTCTCCCGGCCCGGGATGGACGACCTTGGCGGCGGTCCGCAGGAGGAGGTGTCGGGTGGGACGGGACAGCACGGCGACCGACCCGGCGCGGCGGCGCCCGTCGTGAGTGGCGACGTCGTCGTCCTGGGTCTGGCGAGCGTCGTGCGCCCGACGTCGGTGGCCGCCGTCTACGCGTTCCTGGCGGCTCGCTCGCCCGCGCCGCTGCTGATCGCCTACCTCGTGGCCGGACTCGCGCTGAGCCTCTCGGTCGGGATCGCGGCGGTGACGTTCGTCCACATCAACCCACCCCCACCGACGGTCAGCACCACCGGTCGTGACCTCGTCGACGTCGCGCTCGGCGTGCTCGCCCTGGGCGCCGCGCTGTACTACGGGCTGCGGACGCCCCCGGAGGCACCGGCGGTCGCGCGCCCGGCCCGCCCTCCCTCGGCGGTGCGACGCCGGCTGAGCCAGCCGACCGTCTCGAGCGCGGCACTGGCCGGCGTGGCCACCCACCTCCCGGGGGTCTTCTACCTCGGCGCGCTCGCCGCCATCGTCGCGAGCCGCCCGGGTCTGGTCAGCGGTCTCCTGCAGGTCGGCCTCTACAACCTGCTCTGGTACGCCGTCCCGCTCACGGCCCTCGTGTCCTGGACGTGGCGACCGGAGACCACCCGGGACACCGCCGCAAGGCTCACCGCGTGGGTCCAGGCCCACCGCAGGAGCCTGGTCGTCGTGGTGTTCGTCCTCGTCGGCGTGTACCTCGTGGTCCGGGGCGTCTACCAGCTCGCGACCCGGTGAGGGGCGCGAGTCATCCTCCGGACGTGAGGTGCGGCCCGGCCGAGGCGGCCATGCTGCCTCGATGACCCCTGCGCCGGAACCCGCCGCGTCCTCCGAGAACGACCCGCGGGCGGACGCGGGGACGCCGGCCACGAACGGGGCCGGCGTCCCACCTCTCGCGCCGTGGCCCCTGAGCAGCATGCCGCGCGCGGTCGTCCTGCTGGTCGGCGGCGTGTCCGCCGTGGGCATCGTCGCCGGGATACGCGCGCTCGCGTGGCTGGTCGGGCCGGTGTTCCTGGCGCTCATCATCGTCATCGCCGCCCACCCGGTGCAGCGGTGGTTGCGGGACCGGGGATGGCCCGGCTGGGTGGCCACGCTGGCGCTGCTCCTGGTGATCTACGTCGGCCTCCTCGCGCTCGCGCTCGTCCTCCTGGTCTCGGTCGGGCAGCTGGCGACGGTGCTGCCGCAGTACACGGCCCAGTTCGACGCCCTCGTCGCGTCGGTGGAGCACCTGCTCGCCGGTCTCGGGATCGGGCCCGCGCAGATCCAGGCGGCGACCAGCTCGGCGAACCTCGGCTCGATCGTCGGCGCCCTGGGCGGTGTGCTCTCCGGGGTCTCCGGCGTGCTCGCTGGCGTGATCCTGGTCCTGGCGCTGCTGCTGTTCTTCATCGCCGACGCCTCCACGTTCGGCCTCCGGCTCGACAGCATCGGGGCGGAGCGCCCGAACGTCGTCCGTGCCCTCGAGAGCTTCGCGCGCGGCACGCGCAGCTACCTGGTGGTCACGACGGTCTTCGGGCTCATCGTGGCGGTGCTCGACACCATCGCCCTCGAGATCATGGGCGTCCCGCTCGCGGTGCTCTGGGGCGTGCTCGCCTTCATCACGAACTACATCCCGAACGTCGGCTTCATCTTCGGCCTGGTGCCGCCGGCCCTGCTCGCCCTGCTGACCGGGGGCTGGCAGCTGCTCGCGATCGTCATCGTCGTGTACTCGCTGCTCAACCTGGTCATCCAGTCCCTGATCCAGCCCCGCTTCGTCGGGAACTCGGTCGGACTCTCGGCCACGGTCACCTTCGTGACCCTGCTGTTCTGGGCGTGGGTGCTCGGTCCGCTGGGCGCGCTGCTCGCGATCCCGCTCACCCTGCTGGCCAAGGCGCTGCTCGTGGACATCGACCCCCGGGCGCGGTGGGCCGACGCCCTCCTCCGGACGAACGCCGCGGGGCCGGCACCGGCCGCGGCACCCGCACCCGCGCCCGAGAGCCGGCCGCTCACGTGACCACGCCACATCGGTACCCGAGGTGGACACCACACGCCGCGCAGCAGGGGCGACACCCCCGTGCCGCGGCGACCGCGTGCTGAGCCCGTTCGTACCGGGTCGTGCTCGTCCCCACCGAGGCCCTCACCGTCGAGGACCTCGCGCGCTCGACCATCAGCCGTGGCTCGAGCGGCAGGAAGCTCACTGGTGGAGCGATCGAGGGACGTCGGCCACGCGCTGTAACGGCCAGCGCTGATCGGACGAAGCCCACGGCGACGGGGCTCCAGCGGCAAACTGGAAGAGCGAACTGGTCGGGGGACAGCTGATGACGGAGCAGGTCGTGCGGGATCCCAGCATCCCGGCGGTGCCCGGGTACCGCGACCTCGTCCGCATCGGACAAGGTGGGTTCGCCGCGGTCTACCGCGCGCACCGCGAGACCTTCGGCCAAGTCGTCGCGATCAAATTGGCCTGGTCCTGGACGATCGATGACGCGGCTCGTCTGCGTTTCGACCGGGAATGTCGTGCGATGGGTGGACTCGCGCAGCATCCCCACATCGTCACCGTCTACGACGCAGGTGTGCTCCACGACGGTTCGCTGTTCCTGGTGATGGAGTACCTCTCCCGAGGGTCATACGGTCCGTGGGTGGGCCGCATGGCGGCGCACCAGGTGGTCGACGTGGGAGTGAAGCTCGCCGGTGCGTTGGCCAGCGCTCACCACATCGGGATCCTGCACCGCGACGTGAAGCCCGAGAACGTCCTGATCTCGCCGTACGGAGAACCGCTGCTGGCCGATTTCGGCATCGCTCGGGTCGCCGGTCGCGAGCGCACGGAGTCGGGCGTCGTCACCGCCAGCCTCGCCTACGCTGCGCCGGAGGTCCTGGACGGAGAGCCACCAAGCCCCGCCGCCGACCTCTACTGCCTGGCGGCGACGTTGTTCACCCTGCTGACCGGCCGGCCGCCCTTCTCCCGCCCGGGAGACTCGGCGAGCGCCATGATCTCGCGCATCATGCGCGAGCCAGTGCCCGACCTGCGCAGGACGGGGCTGCCGCCCCGACTCTGCGCGACGCTCGAAGCCGCGATGGCCAAGCATCCACACCACCGGTCCGTGGACGTGCTCGCCTTCGCGAACCGGCTCCGTGAGGTGCAACACGAGCAGGGGTGGCCGCTGAGCGATCCCGTCATCGATCCCGGCACCACCCGGCGAGCCGGGGATCTCTCACTCAGCGTCCTGCCGCCGCGAGGACCCACAGTTGTCGGTCCGTGGCCGCCGGCGAGCTCGGTGGCCACGATCGGTCCCGGGCCCGAGAGCCCGCTACCCCGGGTGGTGCCCCCCGTCCGGCACGACGCCGTCGCCGTCGCGACGGGACCGCCACCCGGACGCCGGCTCTGGTGGAAGGTCCTCGCGGCAGCTGTAGTCCTGATCGTGGCGGCCACCGTGGTCACCGTGATCTCCACCAGCCAGAGCGACCCCGCCACCGAGGCGGCCGGCACGATCACCGGACCCGGGATCGCGGTCGGTCGCAACCCGCAGGACCTCGTGGAGGCAGGCGGCCACCTCTGGACCGCGAACAAGGACGACGGCACGCTCTCCGACATCGACCCCGTGTCGGGTGCTGTCCGCAGCATCCAGGTCGGTGGGCAGCCCAACGGACTGGCGGTCGACGGGACGGGCCTCTGGGTGTGGAACTTCGACGACTCCGTCGTCAGGGTCGACACCACCACCGGAGCGGTCGGTCCCGTGGTGTCGACGTCTCCCCGCATCAGCATGATCGTCTCTGGTGGCGGCTCGATCTGGCTGACCCACCGGGAGGCGAACACCGTCACCCGCATCGACGCGGGCACAGGCCGGGTCCTCGGGGCACCGATCCCGGTGGGACCGCGACCGATCCCGGCGTGGGCCGGTCCCACGCAGCTCTACGTGATGAACAGCGGGGACTCCACGATCAGTCGGATCGGCCTGGACGGCGGCCAGGCGCTTCCTCCGCCCATGCACCTGCCGTGCGGCGGGGGTCTGATGGTCGACGACGGGACGATCTACGTGGGCTGCTCGGAGCGCTCCGACACCGGGCTGCAGGTGATCGACGAACGCACCTACGCGAGCGGACCGGCCATCCCGGTCCCGGGCGCTGGGGTGTTCTACGTCCGCAACCACGTCCTCTGGGTCACGTTCCCGTTCGCGGGCACCCTGGCCCGATACGACGCCCCGGCCGGCAGACCGCTCGGCCAACCGATCGTCGGCATCGGACGGGGCGTCGAGAGCATGACCGTCGCTGCGGACGGGACGGTCTGGCTCTGCGACGCCGAGCGCAACCAAGTCGTCCACGTCCAGCCGAGCTGACGACACAGGCAACCCCGCACCACTCGTCGGCGCCATCGGGTCGGGGGGCTCGATGCGGAAGCGCGGTACCGGGAGTTGCTGGCCGATTCGGGAGGTCCCGCCACCCACCCCGTCGTCCTCCGTGGCCCGTCTTCTCCGGTCCAGGACAGCGGCCACTGGGGGTCCCGGTCACAATGCCGTCATGGGCAAGCCACGCGAGCAGCGGCTCGGGGAGGTCTTCGTCAGCCTCGCCGACACCCTCGTCGCCGATTACGACGTGATCGACCTGCTGTACAACCTGAGCATCGCCTGTGTCGAGCTGCTGGCCGTCGACACCGTCGGGATCATGGTGACCGACCGGAAGGGCTCGCTCCAGACGGTGGCCTCCTCCCACGAGCGCACCGAGCTGCTGGAGCTGTTCCAGCTCCAGAACAACGAGGGCCCCTGCCTCGACACCTTCCGACAGGGCCAACCCGTCACCTGCCTCGATCTGGACCACGCGAGAGGGCGATGGCCGAGGTTCAGCGCCCACGCGCACGACCGCGGCTACCGCTCGGTGCACACGCGACCGATGCGGGTCCGGGACACGGTGATCGGCGCGCTCAACCTCTTCGGCAACCAGGTGGGCGCGGTGTCCGAGACCGACCTGCTCACCGCTCAGGCTCTCGCGGACATCGCGACGATCAGCATCATCAAGGACCGGACCGCCGACACGCTGAGCCAGCTCGTCGAGCAGCTGCAGACGGCCCTGGACAGTCGGGTGACCATCGAGCAGGCCAAGGGGATGCTCGCCGAACGCCTGGGCATCGAGGTGGACGAGGCCTTCTCGCTGCTCCGCAGCCACGCCCGCAGCCACGGCGAGCGCCTCACCGAGGTCGCCCACAAGTTCCTGGACGGCACCATCGATCCGATGAAGAGCCGACCACACGACACGAGCGCACACCCGTAGAGACCACCCGGTGGACAGGCGGTGTCCGGACGTCCTCCTACGTCTCTCGGGTCCTCCCGTCGAGGTGCCCCCTGCCTGACCGTCGATCTCGCGCCGACGAGCCGCCGTCCACCGATCCGCGGCCGGCGGCGGCACCCGGCCCCTGTCTCCCTTCGTGGGGTGGTGCAACAGGGCTACCATCGGACCCGCACAGGGCCACCTAGACCGCGCGACGGACGCCCACGAGGGGCAGGTCGCCCGCCGGGCCTGCACGACGAGGCGGTGTCGACGCTTCCCTCGTCGGAGGGAGTCCGATGAGCTCCACCGAGAGCGCGCGGGACGTCTCCGATTTCGTGCTGGCGCTCACCGACACCCTCGGCCCGGAGTTCGACGTCGCCGGCTTGCTCTACGACCTGGTCCTCGCCTGCGTGCAGCTGCTCGACATCGACGCGGCCGGGGTCCTGCTGCTGGACGAGCGCGGCCACCCGATCCCGGTCGCCGCGACGGACAACGCGGCGGGCCACCTCGACCAGATGCAGGCCCGTACCGAGCTGGGTCCGTGCCCGGAGTCGGTGCGTGGAGGCCAGACGGTGGTGTGCGCCGATCTCGAGCAGGACGGCGACCGGTGGCCGGACTTCGCCCGGACGGCCCGGGAGCGGGGATTCCGGGCGGTGCACGCCCTGCCGTTGAGCCTGCGCAACCAGACCGTCGGCGGGATCAACCTGCTCCGCCGAGCCTCCGGCACGCTCAGCGAGGCCGACCGGCGAACCGGCACGCTGCTGGCCACCGCGTCGGCCACCGGGCTCCTGCACCGGCGCGCGGTGCACGAACTCGACACCGTCAACGGGCAGCTCCGAGGGGCGCTCGCCAGCCGGGTCGTGATCGAGCAGGCCAAGGGGTTCCTCGTCGCGCGCCACGGGCTGACCCTCGACGTCGCCTTCGCCCTCCTGCGTGGTCACGCACGTTCCCGACGCCAACGGCTGACCCACGTCGCGCAAGGGGTCCTCGACGGTTCCATCGACCTCAGCTGACCGCCGCAACTCTGTGGACCGTCAGGCGTAGACAAGCCGGTGGCACGACCCGGAGAGTGACACCATCGTCGGTCAGGGCCTTGCCGTCGCTGCGCCCCCGCGCCGCACCATGTGGGACCCCCGGCGACAGGCCGATGATGGACAACCCTGCCCTGCTCGTGCTCCCCGCCGCCGTGCACCAGGCCGAAGGCGCGCTCGTGGCGTGCCTCGGAGTGCCGGTCGAGGATGCCGCCGAGCTCCTGCAAACCCGGGCCCGCGATCACGGGATCACCGTGGAGGAGATGGCGGACGAGGTCCTCGCCCCGTTCCCAGGTTCCCGTCGCAACGGGCACCACGCCCGACAGCGCGACCTCTGAGGAACTCTAGCGGTACCTTCGAGATGGCGGCCCTCGCGAAGGCGCCGTCCCACGCTTCGGGCCACCCGCGATCCGGGAAGGCCCGTGCCCCCGGCCCCGTCGCTCGTCGTAGCGGCGGGGTCGTGTCGTGACGGCGTCTTCCTAGGCTGCGGTGCATGCGCATGCTCCACCTCGGTCTCCGCGTCACCGATCGGGACCGCTCGCTGGCCTTCTACACCGCCCTCGGCTACGTCGAGGTCGGCCGCGTCCCCGAGACCGCCTTCGGCAGCCTCACCATGCTCGCGCTGCCCGACGACCCGTTCGTCAGCCTCGAGCTCGTCCACGACCCCGCCCGGCCCGTGACCAGCACCGACGCCGTCAACCACCTCGTCGTCCAGACCGACGACCTCGACGCGACGATCGCCGATCTCTCCGCCCGGGGCGTTCCGGCCGAACCACCGACCGAGCCCGGACCGGGGGTGCGGACGTCCTGGCTGACCGACCCTGACGGCTACCGGATCGAGCTCGTGCAGTGGCCGGCCGGACACCCCGCCGGCATGACGGCCGCTGACTTCGGGAGCGCGTGAGCGGGACGCGAGGTCCGGCGACGCGCCCCTCCCCCGTCAGCCGTCCGCAGCGTCGACGGCCTCGATCACGCTGAGGTCGTCGCGGACCGCCCAGTGGTCGGTGAGGTGCTCGCCGTCGGTGGCGAAGACGTGGAGCTGCTTCCAGGCGACCCGGGCGCCGCTCGGCTCCCGGTCCCCCAGCCAGGGCATCCCGCGGCCGACGTGCCGACCGTGCAGGGTCACCCACACCGCGATCCGCCCGTCGTCGAGCCGGCCCCAGCCGTGCAGCTCCGCGCGGCGCTCGTCGAAGCTGGCTTCGATCCAGCCCCAGACCATGTCCCAGGTCTCCGGCCCGCGTCGTCCGCTGACGTGGTCGTGCAGATCGCGCCGCATCATCGCCTGGAACTCGGGCTCGCCGTGCGCGATCCACCCGGCGTAGGCCTGCGCGACCTGCTCTGCTCCGAGCACGGGCCCACCCTGGCACGGGGCGGCCCCGTGGTCACCTCTGCGGCCGCGGGGATCAGGCCGCCTCCCTGCGGTGGGGTGTCAGTGGCGGCTGCGGCGCTCCAGGCCGAACGCGATCCCGAGCACGGTCAGGCAGACCGCACCGATGAAGATGTCGCTCTCGACGCCCAACACCTTGTTGACCGGCTCGCCGCGGAACTCCTCGTCGGTCAGCGCGGTGCCCGGGAACGCGGCGGCGCCGTACATGCCCACCCAGGGTGCCGACACGATCGCGATGGTCGCAGGTTGTGGCCCGGGTCGCCGTGCGGCGAGGTCAGCAGCCGTTTGTCAGACCATGACATCACTTCGGCGCGGGCCCGGATGTCGACCGACGGCGGGCTCAGCCCCTCCCGACGGCACGCCCGAGGCGCAGCCCCGAGACGAGGAAGAAGACCCCGCCGAGCAGGGCGTAGCCGGCCACGCCGGCCAGTGACGCGTCCGGGCGCGCGGCCAGCAGGACGAAGGACACGCCGGCCAGCACGGAGATCGATCCGCTGGCGATCATCGCCCACCGGCCGCCCACCCCGCGCCGGCGGACGGCCACGACGAGCTGCACGGCGCCGGCGACGACGGCCCACACTCCCCACACGCGCAGGACGGCGGGGACCCCGGAGGTGAGGGCGACGGCCAGCCCGACGGCGGCGAGGGCGCTGACCACGACGGTGGCGGCGAGACCGGCGACCGGGGCCCCGGCCTCGCGCGACCGGGCGTCGACCACGGCGGCGGCGACGTCGACCAGCGGGTAGAGCACGAGCAGCACCGCGGCGGCCACGGTGCTCGACGCGGTCAGGAACAGCAGGACCGCCCAGACCAGGGCGAAGCCTGCCCGCGCGAGGTGGAGCCGGCGCAGGGGTGCGGCACCGGCCGGCGGCGCCGCGGTCGTGGTGGCCATGGGGGGTCCCTCCGAGCGAGCGGATCGCGAGGGAGAACGAACGTTCTCTCTGCTGACGCGCCGAGCGTCGCACAGGTCTTCCACCACGGCAAGACCGACCGTTCTTTCTGTTACCGTTCGCCCATGGCGACACCGACCCGCGCCGGCCGGTCCGAGGCCCGGGAGCGGGTGCTGGCCACGGCGAGCGGGCTCTTCTACCGCGAGGGCATCCGGGCGGTCGGGGTCGAGCGGATCCTCGCCGAGGCCCCGGCCACCCGGGCGACCTTCTACCGGCACTTCCCGTCGAAGGAAGACCTCGTCCTCGCCTACCTGCACGGGGTCGACGCGCAGGTCCGCGCCGACGTGCAGGCCACGGTCGACGCCGCGCCGTCGCCGGCCGAGGCCCTGCGTGCGCTCGGCACGGCCGTCGCCGACGACCTGGCTCGACCGGGGTTCCGCGGGTGCGCGTTCCTCAAGGCCGCGAACGAGTACCCCGAACCCGACGACCCGGTCCGCCGGGTGGTCCTCGAGCACCGGGCCTGGTACGAGTCCACGCTCGCCGAGCTGTTCGCGCAGGTCTTCGGCGACTCCCCGCGGCGCGGGAAGCCCGGGGACGCCGCCCGGCACTTCGTCCTGATCCGCGACGGCGCCATGGCCGGCGCACACCTCGACGGGGTCGACAGCGTCGGCGACGGGTTCCGTCGCGGCGTCGAGGGCCTGCTGACGATGCTGCACTGAGCCCCGGCGCAGAACGTCTCCCGAAGGCGTCGAGCACCTCGCCCGCGTCGTGCTCTTCGCCGTCAGCCCGCTGGCCCCGCGACGTGCGGTCGTGCCGCCGCCGGCGCCTACGCTGGTCGGGTGGCACCGGGGCCGGCGGGGTTCTTCTCGTTCCGCGAGCACGACCTCGACGGCGCGAAGGCGGCGGTGGGGCAGGACTTCTTCACGACGTCGATGGACCTCGTCGACCGCACGGCGAGCTACGACTTCCGCTTCGACGGGGTCGTCCTCGGTGCCCTGGCGGTCGGGGTGTCCCAGATCAATTCCGGTCTCGAGATCGGGACAGCGGACCTGGAGGACTGCTACTACGTCAACTACTCCGCCTCCGGCTCCATGCACGCCCGCCACCGCCGTCGGGCGGTGGAGGTCACGCCGGGGTGGGGGGCGGTGTACCACCCTGTGGGTCCGGTGGCGATGACGACGAGCGACGAGTACGACTCCTACGCCGTGCGCATCGACCGGCGTGCGGTCAACGAGGCGCTCGAGGAGCAGCTCGGTCACGCGGTGCCACCGGATCCGGTGCTGGAACCCCGCGTGGACCTGCGCAGCGGCCCCGGGCGACGCTGGGACCGGTTGGTCCGGCTCCTCTGCGACGAGGCCCGCACGACCCCGAGCGTTCTCTCCCACCCGATGATCGCCGCGCCCCTGCACGACGCCGTCGTCAGCGGGTTCGTCCACGCCACCGAGCACCGGTGGCGCGACGCGCTGGCGCGCCCGCCGCAGAGCTGGAGCCGGACGCCGGTGCGCCGCGCCGTCGAGGCCATCCGCAGCGACCCGGCGCAGCCGTTCACCCCGACCGGCCTCGCCCGGCTCGCGGGCGCGCCGACCCGCACCCTGCACGACGGCTTCCGCCGCCATCTCGACACGACGCCGATGGCCTACCTACGACTCGTCCGCCTCGAGCGCGCCCACGCCGAGCTGCGCGCCGCGGAGCCGGGCGGGACGACGGTGGCGGAGGTCGCCCACCGCTGGGGCTTCAGCCACGTGAGCCGGTTCTCCCAGGCCTATCGCCGGGTCTACGGACGTGCGCCGGGGGCGACGCTCCGCCGCCGGTGACCGGCCTGCCCGTCGCCGAACGGTCGGCGGTTGCCGTGCGCGGATGGACCGCGGGACGTCGCGATCGGTAGATGTCTGAGCGTCCACCGACCGAGCCATGCCGGCCGAGAGCGAGCCATGACCACCGACCCCGAGCAACGGGGGACGTCGTTCACCGGGTCGCCGGACGGCGCCCGAGTGATCAGGGCCGGTGCCACCCTCGACGCGGCGGCCGCGGCCGAGCTGCGCCGCGAGGTCAGGTCCCAGCTCGCCCGCTCCCTCGACCCGCTCGTGGTCGACCTCATGGCCGTCCGCGCCGCCGAGCCCGCCGCCGCCGCCGCGCTCCGGGACCTGGCCTACGAGGCCGGCGACGCGGACGTCGACCTCCGCCTCGTCCGTGGCCCGGCAGCGCCCGAGGTGACCCGGGCCCTCCTCGACGACGAGTCCTTGTTCGAGATCTATCCCACCCTCGGCGCAGCGCAGCACCGCGCGGTCGACGTGGTCGCGCCACCTCCGGATCCCCCGCGGCCGGAGCTGGCCGGTGATGGCTGACTCCCTGCCGTGTCGTCGCCGCCGTCGCCGAGCGGTCGGGGGTTGCCGTGTGCGGATGGACCACGGGACATCGCGGCCGGTAGACCTCTGGGCGTCCACCGACTCCCGACGGCCGAGAGCGAGCCATGACCACCGAGCCCGGCGCGATCGTCCCCGACCGCGGGGCCTCGGTGTCGATCGTCGACACCGCCTGGGGCACCGTGGTGCGCACCCAGGACGCGCTGGGCATCGCGGCCGCCGTGAAGCTGCGTCGCGTCGTCCTCCGACACCCCGAAGCGGTCGTCGTCCTCGACCTCAGGGCAACGTCGGTCGCGGAACCGGTCGTCGTGGCGGCGGTCGCCGACCTCGCGGCCGGCCTGCGCGCGCGGGAGTCGGCGCTGCGGATCGTGCGGTCATCGCACACGCCGCGGGCCCTCGTCGCGGCAGCGGACGCGCCGGAGTACGCCTCGCTCGCGGAGGCCTTCGGTCACCGACCGTTCGGAGCGCCCCCGGTGGACCCCCCGACCCGGCCGTCCGGTCGTCGCCCCCCGGCGACCGGCGGTCGCGGCGGAATGGGTCCGGGCCGACCACCCCTGCCCCCGGGTGCTCCGGTCCGGACCCATTCCGTGCCCCTCCGGATACCGCACGCGCGTCGCCCGGAGAGCGACTGACCGTCCGGCGGCCGCGGGACCTCGCACCCCGACGTGCGCCAGCACCATCGCTTCCGCGCCGCGGTGACGCATCGACATCCGGGCGGCACGACCACCGGCGCGGCTCACCCCACCGGGACCAAGACGGTCCGGAACCTCCCACCGACGCTCGGCGACCACCTCGTGCTCGCCTGGCTCGCCACCGGCCTGGCCACCATCGCCGGCGCCCTGGGTTCCGGGCTCGACAGCGAGGACGCCGTCCGGCGCGCCGCCTACGGCTACCGCAGCGCCAGCGCCAGCGCCAGCGCCGTGACGAGATCGGTCAGGACGACGAGGACACGGAGAGCTCGTCGTCGTCCTGACCGATCTCGAGGGCGTGCCCGCGGCGGGCCTCGGCGGCAACCGTCCGAGCACGCTCGTGGTCGCGCTGCTCGTCCTGCAGCTTCACGTAACCGTCGTCGTCGCCGCCGACGGGCTTCGCCGCCCCTTCGAGGGTCTCCCCGAGGAAGCGGACCGGCGCCGGGAGCGACCGGTGGGTGAGCATCACCAGGAAGGGGGCGGCGGCGATGAACGTCGCCAGCGGCGGATCGACCAGCCCGAGGACCACCGCGGCGCCGACGCCACCGAAGTAGCCGATGGAGCGCGGGACGTCGACGAGCACCGGCCCCACCTGGACCTCGTAGTTCCTGGGCGACGTCACGGCGTCAGCACGACCTTCTCGCAGCCGTCGGCCTTCTCGATGAACGTCCGGTAGCCCGTCGGCGCGTCGTCGAGCGACATCCGGTGGGTGATGACGAAAGACGGGTCGATGTCGCCGTTGCGGATCTGCTGGAGCAGCTTCGGCATGTAGCGGTGCACGTGGCACTGCCCGGCGCGCAGCGTGAGGTACCGGTTCATGAACGACCCCATGGGGAACTTGTCGGTGACCCCGCCGTAGACCCCGATGACCGACACGATGCCGCCGTTGGCGCAGCTCGTGATCGCCTCGCGCAGGACGTGCGGCCGCTCGGTCTCCAGGCCCACCGCCTGCTTGGTGCGGTCGTACGCGTGGAGCGCCCCGGAGGCGTGGTGGGCCTCCATCCCGACCGCGTCGATGCACTTGTCCGGTCCGCGGCCCCCGGTCATCTCCCGCAGCGCCTCCGGGACCGACACCTGCTCGTAGTCGAGGGTCTCCGCCCCGGTCTCCCGGGCCAACTGCAGTCGGTGGTCGAAGCGGTCGATGGCCACGACCCGCTCGGCGCCGCGCAGGAAGCAGCTCGCGATCGCGAACTGGCCCACGGGGCCGGCGCCCCAGACCGCGACGACGTCCCCCGGCCCGACCTCGGCCATGTCGGCGCCCATGTAGCCGGTGGGGAAGATGTCCGAGAGGAAGAGGACCTTGTCGTCGGAGAGGTCGGACTCCACCTTGAGCGCCCCGAAGTCGGCGAACGGCACCCGGGCGTACTCGGCCTGACCGCCGGGGTAGCCGCCGAGCATGTGGGAGTAGCCGAACAGCGCGGCCGGCGAGTGGCCCATGAGCTTCTCGGCGATGCCGGCGTTGGGGTTGGAGTTCTCGCACAGCGCAGTCAGCCCGCGCTCACAGGCCCCGCAGACCCCGCACGCGACGGGGAACGGGACGACCACGCGGTCGCCCACCGCCAGGTTCTCCACGCCGTCGCCGACCTCGACCACCTCGCCCATGAACTCGTGGCCGAGGACATCACCCTCGCGCATCGTCGGGATGAAGCCGTTGTAGAGGTGCAGGTCGGAGCCGCAGATCGCGGTCGACGTGATCTTCAGGATCGCGTCGCGCCGGTTGAGGATCCTCGGGTCGGGAACGTCCCGGACCTCGACCGACCGCTTGCCCGTCCAACAGTTGGCCCGCATGGTCTCTCCCTCCTCGGTGTCAGGCGACTGGCCGCGCCGGGCGCTGGCCGAGCTGCTGACGGGTGGACTGGCCCGCCGGGCTGCCCTCCGAGCGGACCACCTCGCCGATCTCCACGACCTGCTTGCAGCGCCGCAGGTCGTCGCGCAGCTGCTGGTTCGGCTCCTCGCCCAGCAGCTTCGCGACGGCGGCGCCCGCGCGTCCGCCCGGCGGGCGGTAGCTCAGCTCGACCACGACCTCCGTGCCTCGTCCGCCCGCGGCGTCGCGGAACCGCACCGAGCCGGTGTTCTCGACGTCGGCGCCCTCGACGGATCGCCAGGAGATCTCCTCGTCCTCGCGGTCCTCCACGATCTCGGCGTCCCAGCGGACCGTCGATCCGGCGGGACCCTTGGCCTCCCAGTGCGAGCGTCCCGACGACCCGCTGCTGCGCACCGAGCAGAGGTGGGCCATGAACTCCGGGAGGTGCTCGAGGTCGCGCCAGTGGCGGTACACCTCCGCGCGGCTCCGGTTGACCGTGATGGCGGCGGTGGCCCGGAACTCGCCGGCGCCGTCGTGGCCCCGGCGGGACAGCCCCCGAGCGGTCACGACGTCGGCGACGGTCACCCCCGCGAGCGCCGCGAGGGCGGTCCCGAGGCGTACCGGCGAGGCCCCCGTCCGCCGCGCACCGGCCACGACCGTGGCCAGGTCGAGCACATCGCCGGCGACCCGGCTCCACACCCACACGGCCGTGCGGCGTCCGCTGAGGATCCCCGCTCCGTGAGCCAGCTCCCGGGCGCCGTACATCGCCGTGACCGTGCGCACGGCGGGACCGTTCTCCCGGATCCCGGCCAGCCGCGCGACGGCGCCCGGTGCGGCGAGCTCCGCCGACCCCAGCGCCAGGCTCAGCACCCCCAGGCCCTTCGCGAGGTCCACCGTCGCGTCCCGACCGGGACCTCCGCTGCTCGACTGCCCTGCTCTCATCGGACGGCCTCCTCCCGTCGTCATCCGCCGGCAGTACGTCGGACGAGGTTGTCCCCACCCCGACGGTCCCGGGAGGGGAGAGCGGGCAATCTCGTCCGGCCAGGTCGACGGCGCGCCGACGGATCCGGTCCGCCGGGTCGAGGCGCCTCGGCGCCCCCCGCCGTGACTCGACGACCCGGTACGGGCCGCCGCCGCCGAGCCATCGTCCCCCGAGGCGAGCCCCGGCTCGTGCGGTGTGACCCACGGGGTCGATGCCCCACCGGTCGCCCGGAGTGCATGGTGCTGGACGGGCGGTGACCAGCGGACGGAGGCACGAGGTGACCAGGTGCGCGGAGACGGACGTCGCGGCGTGGTCGTCCGCGCCGGAGGACGAGGACGAGGACGACGGGCTCCTGGTGGCGCTGCTGCGGGCGGCGCGCGGCATCGCCGGGGCCGAGCGGGTCGCGGACGCGCTGCCCCGGATCGCGGAGGGCGCCGTGGCGGTGGTGCCGGACGTCCGCGACGCCGGTGTCGCGGTGCTCGACCGCACCGGGGTGCTGGCCGGCGCAGCGCACACCACGGAGACGGCGGCGCGGGTCGACCACGCCCAGATCGCGATGGCGGAGGGTCCGTGCATCGACGCGGTCGCCGGCGCCGACACCGTGGTCCTCCCCAACGCGGCCACCGAGACGCGGTGGCCCCGGTTCGTCCGCGAGGCGGTCCGCCACGGTGTGCAGGCCAGCCTGTCGGTCCGTCTCGGCCACGCCGGCCCGGTGGGCGCCCTGAACCTCCACGTGACCCGGCACGCCCTCGACGACCGCTCGGCCCGGGTGCAGACCCAGCGGTGCGCCCGGATGTTCGTCGCCTACGCCTCGCTCGCCCTCGCCGGCGCCGACCGGGTGGAGCACCTGGACAGGGCGATCGTCCGGCGCGACGTCATCGGACAGGCCAAGGGCATCCTCATGCAGCGCTACGACGTGGACGCCGAGGAGGCCTTCGCCCGCCTGCGGCGCGCCTCCCAGCACACCAACACCAAGCTGTACGACATCGCCGCCTGGCTGGTCGCCTGCCGGACCCCCTGATCAACGTCAGCTGGCGGCTAAGCGGTGACGGAGTCGAGCAGGGCGGCGTCGTTGCGCACGGCCCAGTGTTCGACGACGAGGCCGTCGTCGAGGCGGAAGATGTGGACCTGCGGCCAGGTGATGGGGTTGCCCTTGACCGGAAGGCCGTCGAGCCGTGGGAAACCGTTGCCGATGTGCCGCCCGCGCACCGTGTACCAGATCATCACGGTGTCGTCGTTGTGCGTGGCCAGGTGCAGCTCCACGCTGCGCTCGGCGAAGCTCTCGGCGAGCCAGTCGCCGACCACGGTGAAGATCTGCAGTCCTCGCTGCCTGCTGACGTTGTCGTAGAACTCGGCAGAGAACATCGTGAGCACCGACAGGTCACCGGTGGCGAGGTAGGCGGCGTAGCCGTCAGCGAGGGCCTGCGCGGTCGGCGGATCCATCCCGACAGTATGTGCGGGTTTCCGCCCCAGGGCGCCGTCCCCGCAGGACCGAGGCACTCACCATCAGGATCATCAGCTCCCGGAGCACCTGGCCCAGTGTTTCGCCGTCCGGCCAGCGGGCGGCCGGATGCGAGGGCTTGACCAGCGACGACGAGTGCGGTCCCGTGGGCGCGTGACGAGCTCCGATCGCTCCGCGGACAGCTCGCTCGCAGGTGACCGAGGCCCCGACGCTGGTGCCCTCAGCGACGAGCAGGCCCGGACCGAGGTCGAGGCGGCCCTGGCCCGCGAGTACCGCTTCCAGGCCGAGCTCAGCCAGGCCCTGATCGCCGACGTCCCGGAGCAGGGCATCGCTGACGTGCTCCACGCGCACCTGGGCCTCGCCGTGACCGTGGAGGACCCGTTCGGTCGTGTCCTCGCCCAGGCCGGGGCCGGCGAGAGCGACCCTTCCCCGCGGTGGACGAGGGTGCAGCGCGACCGCCTGCTCGACACGGCGCGGCGGTTGTCGGGCCCCGTCCGGGTCCGCGACCGACTGGCGAGCCTGGCCGTCTCCCACGGCACCGTCCTGGGTCTGGTCGTCGTCCTCGACCCGGACGCCTCGCTCGAACCCTCGGACAGGAGGGCGCCCGAGTCCGACGCGCGCCCCGGGAGTCCGCGGGCCGGGGCCCTGCACGCGATCGGGCTCGCGACGGGCGCGCTCACCCTGCACCTGCTGCACCGACGCCACCTGGCGCGGACCGAACTGCGGCTGCGCCACGACCTCGTGGAGACGGTGCTGCTCGAGCCCCGGGAGGCCGACCTCGCGGCCGAGATCGACCGCCGGATCGGACGGGCGTCGGCGCTGGGCCACGACCTCACCGGTCCCCACCGCGTGCTGGCACTGCAGCCGCGTGACGGGCGCTGGCCCGATGGCGAGGCCGTGGGCGACCTGGTGGAACGGGCCGCGCGCGACCTCGACATGCCCTACCTCGGGACGTTGCGGGGCCAGACCGCCGTCCTGGTGTGCGGGCCCCCCGGGGCGTGGGTCGACGGAGGCGGGAGGGCGACGGCCCCGTGGTCGGACCGGGCCGACGGCTGGGGCCGCGGTGGGGACGATCACGACGGGCACCACGCCCCCCGCGTCGTCTCGGCGTGGCAGGTCGTCCGCGACGCCTTCGTCCACGTGCTGCGCGACGCGCCGGCCATCGGGGTCGGCGGATTCGTCGAGCGGCCCGAGCACCTCCCCCGCTCCTACCGCGAGGCGATACAGGCACTCACGGTCCGCATGCGCCACGACGAGCCCCACGGCCTGATCGCGTTCGAGGATCTCGGGCTCTACCGGCTGCTCGCCACGCCGGAGGGCCGCCGCGAGGCGCGCGACTTCGTCGAGGACTGGCTCGGCATCCTGCTCGCCTACGACGCGGACCGCCAGGCCGACCTCGTGCACACGCTCGGGGTCTACCTCGACCACGGCGGCAACTACGACGACACCGCCGCCGCGCTGCACATCCACCGCTCCACGCTGCGGTACCGCCTGCAGCGCATCCGGGAGCTCTCGGGGCACGACCTCGCGCACGCGGACACCCGGTTGAACCTGCACGTCGCCGTGCGCGCGGCCGTCGTGGCCGAGCCGCCCGTGCAGCGCACCTGATCACCGGGTGTCCGCGCACGTGTCTAGGGTCGGAAGACCGCGCGGACGCAGCCGTCCTCCTTGTTCTTGAAGATGTCGTAGCCGTGCGGGCCCTCGTCCAACGACATGACGTGGGTCGCGAGGTGGCTGGTGCTGATCTCGGCCCGGGCGATGCGGTCGAGCAGCATCGGGACGTAGCGCTGGCCGTGCTGCTGGGCACCGCGCAGGGTCAGTCCCTTGTTCATCAGCGCCCCGAGCGGGAACTTGTCGACCAGGCCGGCGAACACCCCGAGCGAGAACACCGACCCGCCCTTGCGGCAGGCCATGATCGCCTCGCGGATGGCGGGCGGCCGGTCGTTCTCCAGGCGCAGCTGCTGCTTGACCTTGTCGTAGAGGTACTCCGGGCCGTAGGTGTGCGCCTCCTGGCCGACGGCCTCGATGCACACGTCGGGCCCGCGACCCCCGGTGCGCTCACGCAGCTCCGCGCCGACGTCGGTGCTGCTGTAGTCGAGGGTCTCGGCGCCGATGTGGGTCGCGGTCATGGCCAGGCGCTCGGGGATCCGGTCGATGACGAAGACCCGCTCGGCGCCGAGCAGCATCGCCGCGCGGGCGGCCATCTGCCCGACCCCGCCGGCGCCCCACACCGCGACCGTGTCGCCGGCCCCGACCCCGCCGAGGTCCGCACCCATCCAGCCGGTGGGGACACCGTCGGAGGCGAACAGGGCGGAGAGGTCGTCGACGGCCTCGGGGACGGTGAACGCCCCGTGGTCCGCGAACGGGACCCGGACGTACTCCGCGTGGCTGCCCATGAACCCGCCCATGGCGTGGGAGTAGCCGAAGATGCCGCCCGGGTCGGAGCCCCACAGGGCCTGGGTGATCCCGGGGTTGGTGTTGGTGTTGTCGCACAGCGACCACAGGTCGTTGTCGCAGTACCAGCAGGTCCCGCAGCCGATGAACGACACGACGACCACCCGGTCACCGACCTGGTGCTTCGTCACCTCGGGTCCGACCTCGACGATCTCGCCCATGAACTCGTGCCCGATCACGTCGCCGGACTCCATGGCCGGGATGTAGCCGCCGAGCAGGTGCAGGTCCGAGCCGCAGGTGACGGTGTAGCGGACCTTGACGATCGCGTCGTGGGCGTTCTGGATCCGTGGGTCGGGGACCTGCTCGATCGCGAGGTCGTTCACGCCCTCCCAGCACAACGCCTTCACAGTCGCCCCTCTCCCCACGCGCGGCGGGTGACCGCGCGCAGCACCTGCCCGGCCGGGCCGGGGTGGCTCGATCCCGGGCGTGACGGTTCGACGACCTCGCCGCACTCGAGGATCGACTTGGTCTCGCGCAACGCCGCGCGCAGCCGACGGCGCGTCTCGGCCGAGCCGCCGTCCGGTGCCGTCGGGCGGGCCGCCAGCTCGGTGCCCTTGTCGCCCGTCGCCGGGCGCACGGTCAGCTCGATCTCGTTCCGCATGTCGCTCAGCGGGCCGCTGCCGTCCACCTGGGTGCGGACGTCGTCGGGTTGCCGGTACACCGTGACCACCAGCCAGCGCCCGGGCGGATCGACCTCCTGCCGGGGAGGCCGGGCGCTGACCCCGACCAGCCCCCGCACGGCGCCGACCGCACGGTCGGCCCAGTTCGTCGGATCGACCACGATCCTGCTCATCTCTCCTCCTCCGGGTTCAGGCGGTCTGGCCCGGGTGGAGGACGACCTTGGTCCAGCCGTCCTCGCGGGCGTCGAAGTGCTTGTAGGCGTCCGGGGCCTGGTCCAGGGGCAGGTCGTGGGACACGATCCAGGAGGGCTTGACCTTGTCCGCGGCGATCAGGCTGCGGAGGTGACGGTTGTAGCGCTTGATCGGGGCCTGCCCGGTGCCCATCTGCTGGCCCTTGAACCAGAAGTTGCCGAAGTCGAAGCGGGCCTTGCCCTGCTGGGCCAGCTCGTCGGGGGCGCCGGGGTCCTGGGGGACGAACACCCCGACGGTGCCGATGCCGCCGGTGAACCGGACCGAGGACACCAACTTGTTGAGGGTGTCGGCGTTGTCCTCGTTGCCCTGCGGGTCGTGGGCCTGGTAGCCCACGCACTCGCACCCGCGGTCCGCACCCCGGCCCTTCGTCTGCTCCGTGACCTGGTCGACGGGCGACGCCTGGGAGTCGTCGATCGCGATGGCACCGATCTGCTCCGCCAGCCGGAGCCGGTCGGGGTGGCGATCGACGACCATCACCTGGGCCGCGCCCCGGGTCACGGCCGAGAGCGCGGCCATCTGCCCGACGGGGCCACCGCCGTAGATGACGATGCTCTCCCCCGGCTTCAGCCCCGACATCTCCACCGCGTGCCAGCCGGTGGGGAAGATGTCCGAGAGCATGACGTAGTCGTCCTGCTTCTCGCGGGCGTCCTCGGGCAGGCGCAGGCACTGGAAGTCGCCCCACGGCACGCGCAGGTACTCGGCCTGCCCACCGGGCCAGGGACCCATGTCGGCGAACCCGTAGGCAGCCCCGGCCGTCCCCGGCTCGTTGGCGCGCAGGCAGTAGTTGGTCAGGCCGTGCTCGCAGTTCTCGCAGTGCCCGCAGCTGACGTTGAAGGGCGCGGAGACCATGTCCCCGACCTGGACCTTGTCGACGGCGTCGCCGACCTCCACGACCTCGCCGAGGTTCTCGTGACCGAAGATCCGGCCCTCCTCGAAGTCGGTGCGCCCCTCGTACATGTGCAGGTCCGAGCCGCAGATGTTCGTGGACGTGATGCGGACCAGGACGTCGGTGGGCTTCTCGATGCGGGCGTCGGGGACGTCGTCGACGCTGACCTGGCGCGGCCCGTGGTAGACGAGTGCTTTCATGATCGTTCCCTTCTCGTGGTGGAGAGGTGCGTCAGGCCCGGCCGGCGGGGACGGCGGCGAACTGCTCGACCACCGCGGCGCAGAACGCGGCCATGTCCTGCGGGCCGCGGCTGGTGGTGAACTGGCCGTCGACGCAGACCTCCTCGTCCACGACCTCGGCGCCGGCGTTGCGCAGGTCGGTGCGGATGCTCGGCCAGGAGGTGAGGCGCTTCCCGCGCACGCAGTCGGCCTCGGCGAGCGTCCAGGGGCCGTGGCAGATCGACGCGACCGGCTTCCCGGTCTCCACGAACGAGCGGACGAAGGCGACCGCGTCGGGGTCGGTGCGCAGCTGGTCGGGGTTCATCGTGCCCCCGGGCAGGAGCAGCGCGTCGTAATCGTCCACCGACGCGTCGGAGACCTGCCGGTCCACCGGGAACGAGCCGGCCGGATCGAGGTCCATCTGCCGGGCGGCGATCTCGCCGTCGTGGGTCGACAAGAGCTCGGTCCGGGCGCCCGCCCCGAAGAGCGCGCCGCGCGGGGCCTCGAGCTCCACGCGTTCGACACCGTCGGTGGCGAGGATCGCGACCGTGCGGCCGCGCAGTTCGTCCGTCATGGAGATCGTCCTTCCGTTCGGGGGACAGCACCGGGTGGTGTGGGCGAGGTGGTTGCCTCGCCGTCCGGGCCGCGAACGGGGGTCGGGCGATCTCGTGCGTGCGGGTGGACGCCCCGCCGGTGATTCCGTCCCGTCGGGTCGTGGTGCCCCCGGAGGGCCGACCCCGGTACCGCGCCGCGAGGGGCACGCTCACCGTCGTGAACGCTCAGGAGCGCGGGCCCGACCCCCGACACGAGACGCACACGAGCCTGGCGTGGGCGCTGGCCCCGACAGCCGTCCTGCTCGCCGTCGTCGCGGTGATCCTGTCCGTCGTGCTGCGCCGGCCCGCGCCGTGGCAGGAGACGGCGGGGACGTGACGTCCGGTGGGGCCTCGGCCACCGCCCGATGGTGCACCCGTGACGGGCGCGTACTCCCGCACAGCGCTGGGCACCCCGGTTCTCGTTCAGGATTCCGCCACCGCCACCCGGACCCCACGAGGGCGTTCGTGGCCGACGCGGCAGGCCGGACCCACCGAGCGCCGACCCCAGGAGTGGATTGATGAGCAACCGCGTGCCCGAACGGGCGTCGCCGCCCGCCGAGCCGAGCGTCGGGGAGCTGATGACCCGGCTCTCCGAGCAGACCTCACGGCTGGTGCGCGACGAGCTCGCGCTCGCCCAGGTGGAGCTGAAGAACACCGCCAAGCAGGCCGGGAAGGGCGCCGGTCTGCTCAGCGGCGCCGGCGTGCTCGCCCTCTACGGCCTCGGTGCCGCGATCGCGACGGCGATCATCGCGCTGGCCCTGGTGCTGCCGCTGTGGGCCTCGGCCCTGATCGTCACGGCGGTGCTGTTCGTCGCCGCCGGCATCGCGGCGCTGGTGGGCAAGAAGGAGGTCGAGCAGGTGTCGCCGACTCCGCAGCGCACCGTCGACAACGTCGCCCGCGACGTCGAGCAGGTACAGGAGGCCCGTCACCGTGACCACACCCGGTCCTGAGACCCCCACCGGCGCCCGCACCCCGCCTCCGGGCCCGGACGCGACGCCCGAGGAACTGGTCGCCGACATCGAGGCCACCCGCGCCGAGCTCGGCGACACCGTCGAGGCCCTGAGCCAGAAGCTCGACGTCAAGGCGCAGGCGCGCCACTCCCTCGAGGACGTCAAGCAGCGCGGCACCGAGGCGTTCGCGCAGGCCCGGGACGCCGCGACCGACGACCACGGCAACCTCACCCCTGAGGCGCGCGCGATCGCGGTGCGGGTCGCGGCCGGCGTCGCCGCCGTGCTCGTCCTGCGGGCCCTCTGGAAGAAGGTGCGGCGATGAGTCAACAGACGGACACGACGGCCAGCACGAGCGCGAAGATCCTCTACCGGCCGGTCGGGATCGTCAGCTCGATCCTGGGCGGCCTGGTCGCCAACCTGGTCTTCAAGAAGGTGTGGCAGCGCGCCGCTCCCCCGCAGGCGCCGGACGACCCCCCCAACGCCCTGGACAGCGGCACCGACCTCAAGACGATCCTGCTCGCCGCCGGCCTGCAGGGCGCGATCTTCGCGGTCGTGAAGGTCCTCGTCGACCGGGGCGGTGCGCGCGCATTCCAGCGGTGGAGCGGCGAGTGGCCGGGGAACTGAGCACGAGCGGGTAATCCCCGGTCATGGCACCCACCCGCGCACGCAAGACCGGCGTCCTGCTCCGCCGGATCGTGGTCACGATCCTCGGCGTCGCGCTCGTCGCGGTGGGGGTGCTGCTGCTCGTCCTGCCGGGGCCCGGGCTGCTGCTCGTCCTCGCCGGGCTGGTCGTCCTCGCCAACGAGTACCCGTGGGCGCAGCGCCGGGTCGCCCCCGTGCGCCGGCAGGCGATCGCCGCGGCGCAGTTCAGCGTCGCGTCGCGCCTGCGCATCGCGTGGACCGCGATGGTCGGGTTGACGCTGGTCGTGGCCGGCGTCGTGTGGATGGCGGTGCCCTCGCTGCCGTTCGGCGGCGTCGGCACCGGCTCCAGCCTCGTGCTGTCCGGGCTGGTCCTGCTCGGCCTGCTCGCCTACAGCGCCTGGCGCTGGGGCGGCCGGCGGGCGGCCGCGGGCCGCGCACAGAGCCGGGTGGTGTGACGGCCCCGCCCCTGCTGGGGGGCCGGCAGGAGCGGGGCCGCTGGCATCACCGACGGGCGGACCCTTCTGCGAACCAGGAACCACAGCGTGGCGTGCCCGCCGGCCCCGTCAAGCGGTGCGTTCCGCCGGGGCGAACGCGACACCCGACGGCGGCGGTCCTCACCACGCGGGGGCGATCGGGACGCGGAGCCTGGTGTCGTGCTCGCCACCGTGTGCAGGACGCACGTCCCGCGAGAGCTGCCCCGGTAGCCGGCGGGAGCAGCGAACACGCAGCCTGCAGCGCGCCCCGTGGCCGACCTCCCGACGCCGAGGCGGGTCAGTGCTGGTCGAGCAGGATGCCCGCGATCTCCTCCGGTCGTTGGATCGGCACGAGGTGCCGCGCGCCCTCGAGCACCCGGAACGAGGCGGTCGGGACGGCCTCGGCGATCTCGGCCATGTGCTGCGGGACCGCGACCCCGTCGTTCTCCGCGGCCACCACGTCGGTCGGCACCGCGATCCCGGACAGCTGCGACAGCACGTCGAAGGACGAGATCATCTGCAGGGCGTCCGCCCATCGGGCGGGGTCGGCGGACCGTAGCCAGCTCCGCACCGTCGCGGCGACGCCGCCCGGCTCGGCCAGCTCCTCCGGGGTGAACCACCGCGAGAGGCTGGCCTCCACGTCCGCGGTCCCGTCCCGGAGGCCGTGCGCAACCGTGGCGAAAGGCGGGAACGGTGACGCCCGGGTGCAGATCAGCGAGAGCCGGTTCACCCGCCCCGGGTGGTCGAGCGCGACTCGCTGCGCGGTCTGCCCGCCCCACGAGTGTCCGACGAGGTGGACGTCGGGGACGTCGAGACGGTCCAGCAACGCCACGACGTCGCCGCCGAGGCGGCCGTAGCCCGGGACGGGGACGTCGACGGCGGAGCCGTGGCCGCGCGCGTCGAAACACACCGTGCGGACCCGTCCGCCCAGGGCCCGCACGACCGGCAGCCACGCCCGCAGATCGAACGGGGTGCCGTGCAGGAGGACCACGACCCGGCCCTCACCGCTGTCGAGCACGCTCGTGCGGTAGCCGGCCGCGATCTCGACCGAGGACTCTGCACCACCGGCTATGCTCACGGCCCCGCCTCTCGATCACGTCGTCACGTCCTGGCCGTTCCCGCCCGTCGGCACCGCACCGTCGTGTCCTCGGGCGAAGAGCTCGGCGACCTTGACCTGGTCGTAGTATCCGATCACCTCGACGATGCGGTCCTCGACGACCCGCCCCGGGGCCCTCCAACGCCGCTCCGACCGGGGTGCGCACCCCTCAAGCCGAGGTCGACCTGTCGGAGCTCCTCGGTGATCGTCGTAGGGTCCGGACCGAGGGTCCGGACGGCGAGGAGGCGACGCGGTGAGCGGTCCACGGGTGTTGGTGGCGGGGGCGAGCATCGCGGGGCCCGCGCTGGCCCACTGGCTGCGCCGGCGCGGGGCCGAGGTGACCGTGGTGGAGCGGGCCCCCGGGCTGCGTCCCGGCGGCCAGGCGGTGGACGCGCGCGGGGTGGCCAAGGACGCCATCGCGCGCATGGGGCTGGACGCGGCGGTGCGCGCGGCCCGCACCGACACCGCCGGCGCGTACACCGTGGACGCGGACGGCGAGGTGCTCGAGACCTACCGCGCGGACGACGACGGCGGCGACGGGTTCATCGCGGACATCGAGATCCTGCGCGGGGACCTGTCGCACCTCCTGTACGAGGACACCCGCGACGGCGTCGAGTACGTCTTCGGTGACCGGATCGCCGAGCTCACCCAGGACGCCGACGGGGTCGACGTGGCCTTCGCGGGCGGCGACCGGCGGCGCTTCGACCTGGTGGTCGGGGCGGACGGGCTGCACTCGGGCCTGCGCGCAATGGTCTTCGGCCCGCACGAGCGGTTCGTCCGCCACCTCGGGCTCGTCCTGGCCTTCTACAGCGTGCCGAACGAGTTCGGGCTGGACCGCTGGCTGATCCAGTACCAGCACCGGGAGTCCGGCCGCTCCGCGCTCCTGCGGCCCATCCAGGACGCCACCCGGGCGATGGCCATGTTCTCCTTCCCCGACGCCGACTTCGACGTCGATCCCCGCGACGTCGCCGCTCAGAAGGCCCTGCTGCGCGAGCGGATGGCCGGCACGGGCTGGTGGACCCCGCGCCTCCTCGCGCACGTGGACGACACCCCGGACTTCTACCTCGACCAGGTCGCGCAGGTCGTGATGGACCGCTGGTCGGACGGTCGCGTGGGGCTGTTCGGCGACGCGGCGTTCAGCTCGTCGCCCATGTCCGGCGGGGGCACCGGGCTGGCCCTGGTCGGCGCGTACCTGCTGGCCGGGGAGCTGGCCACCGCCGGCTGGGATCCGGAGGCAGGCTTCGCGCGCTACGAGGAGCGCATGCGCCCGTTCGTCGAGGCCAACCAGGAGATCGGCCGGATGCACGTCGAGAGCCTGCGCGCTCCGGAGCCGGGCGACGCGCCGGCCCCGGAGCCCGACATGGAGGCGCTCATGGCGCTGATCGGCCGGGCCATCCACGGGGTCGAGCTCCCCGACTACGCCGGCGTGCCGGACTCCGGGCCCCTGACCGGCTCGGTGCGCCCGTAGCCCTCACTGCGACCCGGCCGCCACCAGTCGCGCGGTGAGGGGCTCGAGTGCGGCGGCCAGCTCGTCGAGCTCGTCGGAGGTCAGGGCCTCGTAAGGCGGGGCGGCGAGGTCGTCGGTCAGGTCCTCGATGCGCCGCTTGGTCTCGCGGCCGGCGTCGGTGAACCGGCCGTCGGCGTCCACGAGGCCACGCTCGCGCAGGCCGTCCATCGCCGCGGCCAGCCGCTTCTCCGGCAGGTGGTGGATGCGCCCGAACGATTCCGCCGGGTGGATGCCCATGTCCAGCGCGCTCAGCACGTGGGCCTCGGTGCCGCCGATGCCCTCCCCGACGAGGGCGGCGACGTGACCGTCGCCGCGGTGCTCGCGCAGCATCGTCGCGGAGTGCCACAGCCGGGCGACCGGGTCGCTCGGCACGGGGAGGGTGCGCATCCCGGCGTACATCACGCGGCCGTTCGTGGGTGCGCTCGTGGCGGCCTTCGTCGTCAGGTCGGCGGCGCGCACCAGGCCCGGGGAGCCGGCCAGCTCGTCGCCGAGGATCCGCCGGACCGACGCCGCGCTGCCCCGCTCCCGCGCGGCCACGGACGCCTCGGGCGGGATCGTCTCCCACGCACTCGGGATGTGCCGCGCGGCCTCCCCCTCGGCGAAGCTGTAGAACGCCGCGTGCACCACCTGCGCCGGCACCCACCCCAGCGGCGCGGCGCGGCTGGCGAAGTACCCGTCCCAGTAGGTGCGGTGACCCAGCGCGGCCAGCTCCTCGTTGCACTCGTCGGCGAAGTAGGTGACCAGGCAGATCGGCTCCAGGAGCTCGAACATGCAACGGGCCGTACGGTTCATGGCGGGGCGCCTCTCGGTCGGGTGTCGGGGCCCTTCACCGCGACGACGAACCGGGTCCCCCCGTTTTCGACATCGGCCGTCGAACCGCCGCGACCCGTCGGGCACGATCGCGGCATGTGCCGCAACATCCGGGTCCTGCACAACTTCGAGCCCTCCGCCACCGACGCCGAGGTGCACGAGGCCGCCCTGCAGTACGTGCGCAAGATCAGCGGGTCGGCGCGTCCCTCGAAGGCCAACGAGGACGCGTTCGCCCGGGCCGTCGCCGAGATCACGGCGAGCACCCGCACGCTCCTCGACGAGCTGGTGACCACCGCCCCGCCGAAGGACCGCGAGATCGAGGCGACCAAGGCCCGGGAGCGGGCCCGCGAGCGCTACGCCCGCTGACGCGCCGGCTCAGTCCTCGCGCAGCGCGCGGCGCAGGATCTTGCCCGTCGTGGTGCGGGGCAGCTCGGCCAGGAACGCGATCTCCCGCGGGACCTCGTGGGCGGCCAGGCGCGCGCGGACGTGCGTGCGCAGCTCGTCCGCCAGCTCGTCCGACGCCGTGACGCCGGGCCGCAGCACGACGAACGCCTTGGGCACCTGCCCGCGCCGCTCGTCGGGCACGCCGACCACCGCGGCCATCGCGACGGCCTCGTGCCCGCCGAGGCTCTGCTCGATCTCGCCGGGCCCGATCCGGTAGCCCGCCGAGTTGATGACGTCGTCCTTGCGGGACTCGAACCACACGTAGCCGTCGGCGTCCTGCCGGGCGAGGTCGCCGGTGAGCAGCCAGTTCCCGTGGAACTTCTCCGCGGTCGCCTCCGGGTTGCGCCAGTACTCGAGCATCGTCGCCGCGTGCCGCCGGTCCACCGCCAGCTCGCCGACGGTGTCGATCACCGGTTCGCCGTCCTCGCCGAGCACGACGGCCCTGGTCCCGGGCAGCCCCTTGCCCAGCGATCCCGGGCGGATCGGGTACACGGACGCGCAGTTGCCGATGCAGGCGTTGAGCTCGGTCTGCCCGTAGCCCTCGTTGACCGTCGCACCGAAGAACTCCTCGCTCCACTTCAGCAGGTCGGCGCCGAGCGCCTCGCCGCCGGAGCAGATCGCCCGGAACGCGAAGCCGCCGCCCTCGAGGCCGGACGCGCGGATCACCCGCAGCGCGGTGGCCGGCAGGAGGGTGAGGGTGACCGCGAACTCGCGCATCAGCCACACCGCCCGCTCGGCGGTGAACGCCGGCTCGCGGTCCACCACCACCGGCAGGCCGTGGAACCATGCCGGCACGAGGATGTCCATGATCCCGGCGATCCATGCCCAGTCGGCCGGCGACCACAGCACGTCGTGCGGCTTCGGGAAGAACTCGTAGACCGCCTCGAAGGCCGGCAGGTGCCCGAACACGATCCGGTGGGCGTGCAGCGCGCCCTTGGGGTCGCCGGTCGTGCCCGAGGTGTAGATGAGGAACGCCGGGTCCTCTGCGGCCGTGTCCACCGGCGTGGACTCCGGAGACGCCGCGGCCAGGGCGTCCTCGAACGACTCCGGGCCCGCGCCACCGATGACCAGCAGCGGGACCTGCTCGCCGCCGTCGTCCAGCGCTTCGCGCACCCGGTCGGCGTTGGCCGCGGCCGTCACCACGGCCTTCGCACCCGCGTTGCGCAGCCGGTAGCGCAGGGCGTCCGGCCAGAACAGCGCGGACAGGGGCAGCGCGATCGCGCCCATGCGGAACATCGCCACGAAGGCGACGCCGGTCTCGAAGGACGCGGGGCTGACCAGGCCGACGACGTCGCCGCGCCCGATGCCGAGGGCGGCCAGCGCGTTGGCCAGCCGGTTCGACGCCTCGGTCAGCTCGCCGAACGTGTGGTCGTGCGAGGTCCGGTCGACCTCGACGACGGTGAGCGCCCGCGCGGCCGGGTCCTGCCGGTCGGCACACGCGACGCCGAGGTTGAACCGCTCCGGGATGTCCATGGTGGCGAAGTCGACCTGGCGCCAGAGCTCGTCGTAGCTCGAGGCCGGTCTGAGCAGCGGAGGCTCCACGACGACTCCCGCGGGTCCACGACGATGGGGATCCTCCACGGTAGGGCGGGGACCGGTGGCGTGGGTAGCTCCGATCGGCCGGGCTCACGGCAAGCGCGAGGCCTGACGCCGCCGCACCAACACGACGATCTCCCGTACGGCCATCAGCAGCGCGACCGCCCCGAAAATGAGGCCTAGCACCTCGGTCTCGAGGGCCAGCCCGAGGACGGCGCCGACGACGACCCCGGGCACCGCGGTCAGCCCGAGCAGCCAGCCCCACCACGCGGACGCGGTCCCCTGACGGACGTGGACCCAGCCGCCGACGACCGAGTTGGGGATGAAGACCAGCAGTGATGTCCCCGCGGCGACGTGCAGCTCGACCCCGAACAGCAGGACCATCGCCGGCACGGCCAGCAGACCGCCACCGAGGCCCATCGCCCCCGACCACGCCCCCACCACGAGCCCGGCCAGGAGCGTCGCCGGCACGAAGAACCAGAGGTCGGCGAGCACCCCGGCCGGCACGACGGCGTGGTCGGACAGCGCCGGCCCGAACGCGTCCAGCGCGAACTTCGCGGCGGTCAGCACCAGGATCGCGATGAGCAGGACGCGGAGCACGGTGTCCCGTGTCCGGGCGAGCAACCAGGGCCCGAGCAGGCCGCCGAACGTCGCCCCGACGAGCATGCCGAGCCCGACGCGCAGGTCGAGCGCACCGCCCCGGACGGCGTAGGTGGCCACACCCGCCACGCACAGGCCGATCTGCGCGATGGTGGACGTGCCGTGCGCCCGCGCCCGGGACATGCCGGTGAAGCGGTCCAGCGCGGGGACGTAGAGCACCCCGGCGCCGCCGCCGATCAGGCCGCCGACGATCCCGCCGACGAACCCGGTGCTCGCGATCACCCCGCGGGAGCCGCCCTCACTCCCGGCCGGGTCGACCGGGGGCTCCGCGGTCCGGGCCTCGTCCTGCCCGCGGCGGTCCACGGTGGCGAAGGTAGCCCGGGGGCCGTCGCCGTGCGGAGGTCGGAGGCGCCCGTGGTGGTGCACGATCTGGCGTCTGCCGGTGCACTCGGTGGCGGCCGCGGAGGCGCGGGGCCTCCTACAGTCGCTGCACGGGCTCGATCGCGTGCTCGGCTCGGCGGACCGGGAGGTGACGGATGAGCGCACAGGCTCCGGAGGACTCCGCTCCGTCCGCCCGTCACCTGGTCGCGGTGGCGGACGCCGGCGACGGCGCCCGGTTCGCCGCGCTCCTCGCCCCGTCGGTCGCCCCGGTCCGGGTCCGCCCGCTCGCCGACGGCATCTTCCACAGCTCGGTGCGGAGCGCCGTGGCGGGAGAGGTGCGGGTCTCCGTGATGAGCGGCAGCCCGTGCGTGATCCCCCGCGACCCCGACCTCATCGACCCGGCCGATTCCGCGTTCCTCACCGTCACCCTGCACCGCACCGGGCGCGCCGGGGTCGCCCAGGACGGGCGGCACTGCCTGCTCGGCCCCGGCGACCTGGTCAACTACGTCACCTCACGGCCCTACGAGGTGACGTTCTGGGAGCCGTACGAGGCCGTCGTCGTCTCGGTCCCGCTCGCGGCGCTGGGGTCGCACGCGGACACGCTGGCGGGGCGCACGGCCGTCGCCGTCGGCACCGACTGCGGGCCCCGTGACGTGGTCGGTGCGCTGTTCGAGGGCCTCGCCGCCAAGGTGGACGGCTGCACCCTGGGCGCGGCGAGCCGCAGCAAGGAGTACCTCGCGGACGCGATCGTCTCCCTCGTCATCGCCGAGCTGGTCGACATCGCTCCGCAGGGAGCGGGCGACGATCTCGCGGACAGGGTGCTCGCCCACTGCCTGGCCTCCCTCGCCGATACGGGGCTCACCGTGGAGTCGGTCGCGCGGGCCCACGGCGTGTCCGTGCGGTACCTGCACAAGGTGCTCGCCCCCACCGGCAGCACCCTCTCGGCCTGGATCCGACGCCAGCGGCTGGAGCGGGTCCGCCGCGACCTCGTCGATGAGTCGCTCCACGGACGCACCGCCGCCGCGATCGCCGCGCGGTGGGGCATCACCGACACCGAGCACCTGAGCCGGGCGCTGAAGGCGGAGTTCGGCGTGACCGCCAACGAGATCCGCCGGTCCGGCCGGTGGGAGCGCGGCGGGCCACGGCCGCCCCGCGAGTAAACCCGGGTCTCCCGCCACCCACCGATCCCCCACCCCGAGGCCGCCCGAGCGGTCCCGTCGATGACGCACGTCCGAGGAGAGTCCCATGACCACGAGCAGCCAGAAGGTCGTCATCGTCACCGGCGCATCGCGCGGTATCGGGGCCGGTGTCGTCGAGGGCTACCGCAAGCACGGCTACGCCGTCGTCGCCACCTCGCGCTCCATCGCGCCGTCCGACGACCCGCAGGTGCAGACCGTCCCCGGGGATCTCGCCGAACCCGGGACCGCCGACCGCGTGGTCGATGCGGCGCTGGAGCGGTTCGGGCGCGTGGACACGCTGGTCAACAACGCCGGGATGTTCCTCGCGAAGCCCTTCACCGCCTACACCGACGACGACTTCGCGGCGATGGTCGGCCTCAACCTCGCCGGGTTCTTCGGCATCACCCGGCGAGCGGTCGCGACGATGCTCGATCAGGGCGCCGGCCACGTGGTCACCCTGACCACCTCGCTCGTCGACCATCCGCTCAAGGCGGTCCCCTCCGTCCTCACGTCCCTGACCAAGGGAGGGCTCGACGCCGCGACCCGGTCGCTGGCCGTGGAGTGCGCCGGCTCGGGCGTGCGAGTGAACGCGGTGTCACCGGGGATCATCAAGACCCCCATGCACCCCGTCGAGGCCCACGACGCCTACGCCGGGCTGCACCCGGTGGGCCGCATGGGCGAGATCGAGGAGATCGTCCACGCCGTCCTCTACCTCGAGGTCGCGGCGTTCGTGACGGGCGAAACCCTGCACGTCGACGGCGGCCAATGCGCGGGTCACTGAGGACCGGGAGGAACGCGCCGTGACCGTCACCGAACCCGTCCGCACCGAGCAGAAGACCCTGCGCGCCCAGGCGCGCGAGTTCGCCGGCGACGTCCTCGCCCACGTCCGCGACGTCACGGACCCCCTGCCCACACCCACCGAGCGCTACCGGGCGACCCGCCCCTTCTACCGGCAGATGGTGGAGGCCGGGTTCCTGCGCCGGCTCGTCCCGCAGGCCCTCGGCGGGGACGGGACGGGGGCGTCCACGACCGCGGTCCTGGCCGAGGAGCTGGTCGCCGGCGATCCGAGCGTGGCCCTGCACCTGTTCTCGACCGGGCTCGGGCTGACACCCCTGCTGCGGGCCGGCAGCGCGGCGCAGCACCGGCAGTTCCTCGCACCGTTCCTCGCGACGACCGGGACGCCGCTCGCCTCCCTCGCCCTGTCCGAGCCCGGCGGCACCGCCAACCTCGACCAGCCCGATCCCGGCACGGGGTTGGAGGTGGGGCTGCGGACCACGGCACGCCGCGACGGCGGGGACTGGGTCATCGACGGGGAGAAGCACTGGGTCTCCCACGCGACCGGCTGGGACGGCGACGGGCCCGACCTCATGACCGTGGTGTGCCGGGCCGGGGCCGACCCTGATCCGCGACGGTCAACGGCGGTGCTCCTCGTCCCGGGCCCGATCGGGGGCCTGACGGTCACCGAGATCCTCGAGCCGCTCGGCCACCGCGCGCACCTCCTTCCCCGGTTCTCCCTGGCCGACGTCCGCGTCCCGTCCTCTCACCTCCTCGGTGAGGTCGGCGACGGGCTCGGCATCGTCGCCACGTCCTTCGGCGGCGCCCTGATCGGGGCCTGCTCGGCCGGGGTCATGCGCGCCGCGTTCGACGTCGCCCTGCAGTTCGCGCGCACCGATCGCCGCGGCGGACTGGTGCCGGTCGTCGAGCACCAGGGCGTCGGGTTCCAGCTCGCCGACGTGAAGACCCGGATCGAGGCCGTCCGCAGCCTCACCCGGGCGGCGTGCGCGGCGGTGGACAGCGGCTCACCCGGCGCCGAGGAACTGTCCGTCCACGCCAAGATCTTCGGGTCGGAGGCGGCCGTCCAGACCCTGGTCGAGCTCATGCGGGTCGTCGGCGTGGACTCCTACGGCCACCACCTGCCCCTCGCCGGCCTGCTCCAGGACGCCCTCGCCTATCCGCTCTTCAGCGGCGGCAACACCGGGTTCCGCCGACGCCGGTTGCACGCCCTCCTCGCCGACCCCAGCTACGACCCGTGGAGCACCGTCGAGGACTGACCTCGCCGGCCGCTCCCGCCCATCGGAAGGACCAGACCCGCCATGGCCACCCCCACCCCGACCTCGTCCCCGACCTCAGGAGCGCTCCTCACGGTCGAGGACCGACTCGACATCGACGCCGCCCTCGCGCGCTTCGCCGCGGGCATCGACGAGAACGACCCCGTGACGCTCGGCGCGGTCTTCACCGCCGACGCCACCCTCGACTTCGGGCCCGCCGCCCGGGCCATGGGCATCGACTTCCCGGTCCTCGACGGTCGCCAGGGCATCGTCGACGGCGTCGCGGTCAGCGTCGGACCCATGGACACCGTGCACATGGCGACCAACGTCCGCGTGCTCCACGCCGAAGGGGGCGGCGTCCGCGTCACGGCCCTGGTGAACGCCATCCACCACCCGGCCGGCGTCCGTGACCGTCACTGCACGATGCACAACCGCTACGACATGACCTTCGTCCGTCCCGACGGGACCTGGCGCATGTCGCGGCTCCTGATCGAGAACCGGCTCTGGTCCGGCGACCCGCAGGTGATGCTCGGCGAGTGAGGTCAGCGCCGCGGGTCCTCCGGCCACGCGTGCTTGGGGTACCGGCCGCGCAGCTCCGCGCGCACCTGCGGGTAGCCGGTGTCCCAGAACGACGCCAGGTCGGCGGTCACCGCCGTCGGACGGCCCGCGGGCGACAGCAGGTGGACGACGACGGGGACCCCCGCCAGGACGGGCGCGCGCTCCCACCCGAACGCCTGCTGGACCTTCAGCGCCACGAACGGCGCCCCGGGGTCGGTGTAGTCGACGCGGACGCGGCGCCCGGACGGGATCGTGACCGCGGTCGGCGCGAGCTCGTCGAGCCGGCCGGCCTCCGACCACGGCACCAGGTGGCGCAGCGCGGCGGCCACCCCCACCCGCGCGAAGTCGGCCCGCCGGCGCACCCGCGTGAGGTCGAGCCACTCGTCGAGCCGGGCCAGCAGGGCCTCGTCGTCGACGGCGGGCCACGGGTCGCCCCGCGCCGCGTGCAGGAACGCCAGCCGGGCCCGCAGCGCCGTCGCCGCGTCGTCCCAGCGCAGCAGCCCGAGCCCCTCGGCGGCCAGCCCGTCGCGCACCGCGGCCGCGACCGCCGCCGGGTCGGGGCGGCTCAGGGGCCGGCGGGCGAGGACGATCGCGCCGAGGCGCTCGCGGCGCTCCGCCACGACGTCGCCGTCCTCCCAGGCCACCACCGCGTCGTCGTGCCACCAGCCCGCCGCGGCCTCCCGGGCGCCGTCCTCGTCGATCGGCACGGCGAGCCGCACCCGCGCCACCCGGTCGCCCGGCGCGCGCACGGCGTCGGCCACGGCGATCCACGGGCTCCCCCGCAGCCGCGAGCCGACGGCGAGCTCGACCCCGGTGCCACCGGTCGTCAGGTACTCCCGTGCGTCGTCGCCGCGGGCCCGGGCGAGCCGGTCGGGATAGGCGAGGGCGACGACCGGGGCTGCGCTCCGGGAGCCCACGCCCTCGCCCCGCCGACGGGGGCGGCCGTCCGGGCGCAGCCTCCGGACCTCGGCCCGCCACCGCGGATCGTTCGTGGCGCGGGCCGCGCGCCACCGCTCGTCGAGGTCGTCGGTGTCGCCCGGCACGTCGGCGGCGAGCAGCGCCACCACCTCGGTCGCGGCGTCCGTCCCGACGGCCTCCGCGCCGTCGATCAGCGCGCGCCCGAGCCGGGGGTGGACCCCGGCCGTGGCCACCGAGCGGCCCCGTCCGGTGATGCGCCCGTCGTCGTCGACCAGCCCGAGGCCCCGCAGCACCTCCCGCGCGGCGTCGAACGCCACGGCCGGCGGCCGGTCGAGCAGCGCGAGCCCCCCGGCGTCCGGCGTGCCCCACCGCGCGAGCTGCAGCGCGAAGCCGGCCAGGTCGGCGTGCGCCACCTCGGGGGCGTCGTCGCGGTCGCGGTGCGCGTGCTCGGCCTGCGACCAGCAGCGGAAGACCGTGCCGGCGGCCTCGCGGCCGGCGCGTCCGGCGCGCTGGGTCGCGGAGGCCTGCGACGCGAGCACCGTGACCAGGGCGTCGAGGCCGCGGGCGTGGTCGGTCCACGGCCGCCGCGAGAGCCCGGCGTCGACGACGACCCGCACGCCCGGCACCGTCAGGCTCGTCTCGGCGATCGACGTCGTCAGCACCACGCGGCGCTCGCCGGTCGGCCCGCCCAGCACCGCGTCCTGGTGCGCCGCGTCCTGCCCACCGTGCAGGGTGAGGACCTCGGCCCCGACACGGTCGAGGCGGCGCGCGACGTCGTCGATCTCCCGGCGGCCGGGCAGGAACACGAGCGCGTCGCCCGTGCGCTCGGCCAGCGCCCGCCGCACGACCGCGGCGACGTGGTCGAGGAAGGCGGGCTCCACCCGCATCCCGCGCGGCGGCGGGACGGGGCGCGGCGGCGGGCTCCAGACGACGTCGACGGGGTGCAGCGGGTCGGGGGCGGTGACGACGGGACCGTCGAGGGCGACCGCCAGGTCGTCGGCGGCCGCCGTGGCCGACGTCGCGAGCAGGCGCAGGTCCGGGCGGAGGGCGGCGCGCGCGTCGACGGCGAAGGCCAGCGCGAGGTCGGTGTCGAGGTGGCGCTCGTGGCACTCGTCGAGGACGACGGCGTCGACGCCCGCGAGCTCCGGGTCGCGCTGCAGCCGGGCCACGAGCAGCCCCGTCGTGACGACCTCCACCCGCGTGTCCGGGCCGGTGCGGCGCTCGCCGCGGATCGCGTAGCCGACCCGCCCGCCCACCGGCTCACCGAGCAGCCACGCCATCCGCTGCGCGGCGGCGCGGACGGCGACGCGACGCGGCTCGGCGACGACGACCCGCCCGCTGACCGCCCCGGCCAGCGCGAGCGGCACCAGCGTCGTCTTGCCGGTGCCGGGCGGAGCGACGAGCACGGCGGCCCCGTGCCCGTCCAGCGCCGCCCCGAGCTCCGGCAGCGCCGCGCGCACCGGCAGGTCGAGGTCGACCTCGTCGATCACACCTGCCGGTCTACCAGGCGCGGCGCGCGGGCCGCGATTGACAGCGGGATCCCGCGCTGGTCAGGGTGGGCTCCCGCGGGGACGGCCGGGGTCGAGGGAGACCATGAGCGAGCGCTACGTGATCGGCGTCGACTGCTCGACCACCGCGACGAAGGCGGTCGTCTTCGACGCCAGGGGCCGCGCGGTCGCCGAGGCGCGCCGCACCTTCCCGCTCTCACGGCCCCGTCCGGGGTGGCACGAGCAGAGCGCGCGGGACTGGTGGACGTGCACCGCCGAGACGATCACGGAGGTCGCTTCGTCGGTCGACGCCGACGCGATCGCGGCGATCGGGCTGACCCACCAGCGCGAGACGTTCGTGTGCCTCGACGGCGCCGGGCGGGAGCTGCGGCCGGCGATCCTGTGGCTCGACGGCCGGGCCTCCGAGCAGATCGCCCGGGCGGGCACCGACGAGGTGCACCGGCTCTCGGGCAAGCCGCCCGACGTCACCCCCGCCTTCTACAAGCTGCTGTGGCTGCGCGACCACGAGCCCGACGTCCTCGACGCGGCGTCCCGGGTCGTCGACGTGGCCGCCTACCTGGCCCACGAGCTGACCGGCGAGTGGCGCACGAGCTGGGCCTCGGCGGACCCGCTGGGGCTGGTCGACATGAGCGGGTTCACCTGGTCGCCGACCCTGCTCGCCGCGGTCGGGCTCTCGACCGGTCAGCTGCCCGAGCTCGTCGCGCCCGGCTCGTCGCTCGGACCGCTGCGCGACGAGGTCGCCGCGCGGCTGGGGCTGCGCGCCGGCATCCCCGTCGTCGCCGGCGCCGGGGACGGGCAGTGCGCGGGGCTCGGCGCCGGCGTGACCGAGGCCGGGCTCATGTACGCCAACATGGGCACGGCCGTCGCCGCCGGCACCTGGTCGGCGGACTACCGCTGGTCACGCGCCTTCCGGACCCTCGGCGGCCCGCTGCCGGGCACGTACACGCTGGAGACGCTGCTGTCGTCGGGGACCTACCTCGTCTCCTGGTTCCAGGACACCTTCGGCGCGCCGTCGGTGGACGACCTCGACCTGTCCGCCGAGGACGTCCTGGAGGCCGCGGCCGCCCGCCTGCGGCCCGGCGCCGACGGGCTGATGGTGCTGCCCTACTGGAACGCGGCGCAGACCCCGTACTGGGACCCGCACGCCCGGGGCGCGGTCATCGGGTGGTCGGGCTACCACCGCAAGCGCCACCTCTACCGGGCGCTGCTCGAGGCCGTCGCCTTCGAGCTGCGCCTGACCACCGAGGGCGTCGTCGCCGACACCGGCATCGCCATCGAGCGCTACCGCGCCATGGGCGGCGGGTCGCGCAGCCCGCTCTGGACCCAGATCGTCGCCGACGTCACCGGGCGGCACGTCGACGTGTGCGCCGAGACCGAGACGACCGCCCTGGGCGCCGGGATGCTCGCCGCCGCGGCCGTCGGGCTCGACGACACCGACGACATCGCCACCACGGCGCGCCGGATGGCCCACCTCGGCACCACCGTCGAGCCCGACCCGGCGACCCGCGCCCGCTACGACGACCTCTACGCCGTCTACGAGCGGATCTACCCGTCCGTGAAGGACCTCTTCGCGCCGCTGACGGCGGCCGCGACGGACGACGGGGAGACGGGTGCGTGAGCGAGGTGCTGACGATCCTCGGGGCCGGGGCGATGGGCAGCGCGCTCACCGTGCCGGCGCTCGACAACGGCCACGAGGTCCGGCTCTGGGGCACCCGCCTCGACGACGACCTGCTCGACGCGGTCGACGCCGGGCGCGCCCACCCGCGCACCGGGGTCGTCGGCGACCCCCGCGTGCGCACGTTCCGCAGCGACCGGCTCGCCGAGGCGCTCTCCGGGGCCACCGCGGTGGTGCTCGCCGTGAGCACCGAGGGCTTCGAGGACGTGCTCGCCGCGACCACGCCGCACCTGCGCCCCGGGCAGTTCCTGGGCCTGACCACCAAGGGCTTCGGCGAGGACCGCGACGGGCGGATCATCGTCCTCACCGACCGCGCCGACGCCGTCCTGGGCGAGGCCGGGTGCAGGACGCCCATCGTGGCGATCGGCGGGCCGTGCAAGGCCAACGAGGTCGCCGCCCGGCGCCCGACCGCCGCCGTGCACGCGGCCGTCGACCCCGCGGTCGCCGCGCGCTCGCACGACCTGTTCAGCACGCCCGTGTACGCGGCCGCGGCCCACCACGACCGGACGGGCGTGGAGGTCGCCGCGGCGCTCAAGAACGTCTACGCCATCGCCCTCGGCGTGTGCCACGGCATGGCCGACGCCGGCGGGGAGCCGTTCCACGACCTCAACGCGCTCGTCTTCACCCGGGCCGTCGCCGAGATGGCGGCCCTGTCGGTCGCCCTCGGCGGCGAGACCGACACGGTCACCGGCCTGGCCGGCGTCGGGGACCTGCAGGTCACCGCGCTGTCCGGGCGCAACCGGGTCTACGGCGCGCGGATCGGCGCGGGCGAGCGGCCGGACGAGGCGCTGCGGCTCATGCGCGAGGCCGGCCAGACCGTCGAGGGCGTCCCCGCCGCGACGTCGGCCGCGCGGCTCCGCGACCAGCTGGTCGCCGACGGGGCGGTCGACCGCGACGGCTTCCCGTTGCTCGCGGCGATCGAGGAGCTGGTCACCGACCCGGCCGTCGACACCTCGGTCGAGGCGCTCGCCCGGCGGCTGGTCGTCGTCCCCTGAGCGTGCTCAGGACCCGGCCGGTGGCCCGTAGGCCTCGAGCGCCGGGGCGGTCGACCAGTCGGGCCAGGTCACCTCGTGCAGGCGCAGGATCCGGCCCTCGCGGAACACCGCGACGAACACGACCTCGAGCGGTTTGCGCGGGCTCGCCGGGCCGGCGGATCGTGATCCAGAGTCGCCCGGCGAGCCGGTCCCCCGACTCGACCCACGCGTCCTCGTCGTACTCCACGCGGTAGGTGATCGCGGTCGGGTAGACCCGCTCGTGGCCGGCGCGGAACGCCGCGAGGTCCTGGGTCTGGCCGTTGGTGGTGAGCACGAACTCCGGGTCGTAGTAGGCGTCCACGAGCGCGACGTCCTTGGCCTCGACCATGCGCGTGAACATCTCCCGCAGGCGCTCCTGCAGCGACATCTGCCCTCCTCGGCGCTCAGCCCACCCGCGGGACCCGGACAGCTGGTCACCGCGACGAGAAGGTATCCGGCGGTCCACGGGCTACCGTCGGGCGATGGGCGAGCCGGGGACGCGCGGCGGTACGGAGATCACGAGTCTCGAGCAGCTGCGAGCGGTGATCGGCGAACCGGGTGACCGCGCCCGGGACAAGGTCCGCACGTCGCTCGACGAGGTCGACCGGGCCTTCATCGAGTGCTCGCCGCTGCACTTCCTGGCCACGTCGGGCGGCGACGGCCCGCTGGACGTGTCCCCCAAGGGCGACCCGGCGGGTGCCGTCCACGTGGCCGGCGACCGGACCCTGCTGCTCCCGGACCGTCCGGGCAACCGGCGGGTCGACGGGATGACCAACATCCTGGCCGACCCGCGCGTGGCGCTGCTGTTCCTCGTCCCGCGGCGCGGCGACACGCTGCGGGTCAACGGGCGGGCGCGGCTCCTGCTGGACCCCGACGACGCCGCCGCGTTCGAGCACCGGGGCCACCGCCCGCGCATCCTCGTCGAGGTGTCCGTCGACGAGGTCTTCTTCCACTGCCCCAAGGCCTTCATGCGATCCCACCTGTGGGACCCGCAGGCGTGGCCGGACACCGATCTCCCCAGCGTCGCCGCGATCGCGCACCGGACCAGCCCGGCGTCGTCGCTCGACGAGCTGGAACGCCGCTACGCGCCGGACAACTACCGGCAGCTCCTGTACTGAGCGCGTCCCTCGGGCGAGGACGTCCTCAGCCCACCCGCGTGATCTCGACCGTCGCCTCGGCGCCCTCGACCCCGGTCACCCGGTTGTCGAGCTGCGCCTGCTGCCCGTCCAGCGTGCCGGAGCACGTCGTGGACGCGTCGACCTGGGCCGGCAGGTAGCCGGGGCAGATGACGTCGGTCGCGCCGGTCTGGGCGCCGACCTGCTCGGCCAGCGCCTCGCTCGGTACCTCCGGGCCGTAGTCGCCGTCGGCGACACCCACCGTCGCCGTGCCCGCCGGCCCGGTCGCCACCGGCCCGGACGGGTCCGCGGGCTCGGTCGGGTCCGCCGGCGCGGAGACCGCGGGCTGGTCCGGCACGTCGACGGGGACCGACGACGCGAACTGCGCGGCGAGGACGGTGAGGTACAGCGTGGCCGCGACGCCGACGACGAGGAACACGACCGACAGCACCAGGCCGAACGTGGCCAGTCCCCGCCCCGGCTGGCCGGTGCGCCGGGTCTGGCCCCGCCCGACGATCCCGAAGACGATGCCCAGCGGGGAGAACACGAAGGCGAAGACCACCGACAGGATCGCCATCAGGTTGGTGCCGGTGGGCGGCCCCGCCGCCGCGCCCCCGCCGTGCAGGGGCGGCGGGGGGCCGTAGGTCGCCGAGGAGCGCAGGGACACCGTCGGCGCCTCCTGACCGCCGGGGGCGTGCGGGTGGGGCGGCTGCTGGCTCATGGGCGGCGTCCTCGTCGGGGGCGGTGGGGGGTGCCGCGCACGCTAGGACCGGGGCGATCACCGGCGAAGGGCTGGCCGGGCGAAGCAGTAGCCGCCCGGCGGAAGGCAGTAGTGCCGGTGCCGCGCGGTCAGCCGTCCGGGGAGGGACCGTCGTCGGTCGCCACCGCGACGAAGCAGTAGCGGTTGACGGTGAACAGGTAGTCGGTGCCGCGGGAGCGGAGGTCCTGGCGCCACCGCGTCACGTCCTGCTCGGTGAGCCCCTGCCGTCCGGTCACGTAGTCCCCGATGACGTCGATCGTCCCGGCGCTGTAGGTCTCGTCGTCGTAGCGCGGGTTGAACAGCGGGATGAGCACGCGGTCGACGACGCGGAAGCCGGCGCGCTCCAGCAGCCCGGGCAGCACCCGGGGCAGGCGGGGGTGGACCAGGTGCTCCTCCCACGCCGCCATCACCCGCAGGTGCAGGTCGCGGTCGGCGGCGTGCCACACCACCGAGTCCCAGTCGGTGTCGAGGACCACGACGCGGCCACCGGGCCGCAGCACCCGCCGCACCTCGCCGAAGGCGGCGAGGACGTCGGTCACGTACTCGTACACCTGGGTCGACACCACGGCGTCGAAGGCGCCGTCGGCGTAGGGCAGCGCCTCGGCGCCGCCCTCGTCGACGCTCACCCAGTCCCGGTCCGCGCAGTGCGCCGCCGCGACCGCGTTCATCGCCGGGCTGGGGTCCAGCCCGTGCGCCGACCCCCCGGGCCCGACGGCGTCGGCGATCGAGGCCAGGAGGAAGCCCGGCCCCGACCCGACGTCGAGGACGCGCTCACCGGGGCTCGCGTCCAGCAGCGCCAGCACCCGGTCCCGCTGCCCCACGACGTCGGGCGTCGAGTAGACGCGCTGGATCCGCCGGGCCGCGTCGTCGCCGAACGGCAGCAGGGTCGGTTGGTCGGGCATGGTCGCTCCGGTGCTCGGGCGAGCGGTGTCGCGTGACTTGTACCACGCACGACGACACCGGGGTCAGGGCGACGGCACGACCAGGACCGGCCGGTGCGCGTGGTGCACCACGGCACGGGCGACGCTCCCGAGCAGCGCCTCGCGGATCATCGACCGTCCGCGGGAACCGACGACGATGACGCCGGCGCCGTGGTCCGCGGCCTCCTCGGCCAGGGCGTCCGCGATGGCCCGCGGGCCGAACGCCTCGGCGTGGAGCGTCCTCGCCCCGGCGGGCAGCGCCTCCGCGTCGGGGCGGTCGGACGTGCCGGGCGACCGCAGGTCGAGGGGGGCCTCCACGCGGACGACCACCTGGCTCCGCCCGGGCAGCAGCGCCGTGGCGGCCTCGCGGGCCCGCTCGGCCCCGGCCGACCCGTCGTGGGCGATCAGCACGGGACCGGCGACCGTGGCCGCGCGTTCCTCGGCGAGCATCGGGGGCACGACCAGCACCGGCACCGGGCTGTGGTTCACCGTGAGGTCCGAGACGCTGCCGAGCAGCCCCCGGAGCCCGCCGAGACCGCGCGACCCCACCACCACGACCGCGGCGCCGTGCTGCTCGGCCAGGCGAGCGAGCTCGATGCCCTCGCCGCCGTAGACGCCGACCACGAGCGGCTCGGCGCTCCAGCCCGCGGCCTCGGCGAGGACGACCCCGGCGGCGGCGACGTTCTTCGCCGCCGCCGCCACCTCCTTCTCGACCAGCGTGTCGAGGTGCTCGTCGGTCGCGGCCCGGTGCGCGAGCCGGCGGTGCAGGGCCGACCCGCGATCGGGCGGGCACCACAGGTGCGCCACCCGCGCGTGGCCGGCCGGCAGCAGGTTCGCCGCGAGCGAGATGGCCGTGGTCGCGCCCGCGGAACCGTCGTAGCCGACGAGCACGGGAGCGGGCACGGAGCTCATCCTGCCCGCCCGGGGGCCTCCCGGTCGGGGATGTCGCTCGGTGTCGACACGAACTCGACGCTGCTGAGGAACACGTACTCGACGAAACCGGCGAGGGCGATCGCCGCCGGCAGGAAGATCCCGGCCTCGTTGATGTCCCACGCCCCGTCCGGGTAGTACACGCCGCCGGCGACGAACATCGCCGTCGCCACCGTCGCGGAGACGACGGCCGCGCGGCGCAGCGCAGCCCGCGAGCGCAGGGACGCGAGGATCAGCACCCCGATCCCGGCGAGGACCGCGAACTGGGGCAGCCCCAGGCGGAACCCCGCCACCGCGACGGTCGCGGTGGCGGCGGTCGCGGCAGCGACGACCCCGGCGCCACCGAGGGCCACGGCCAGCGCGCCCTCCACCGCCATCACCGCGCGCGTCCGGCGCGTGAACCGCCGGGCCTCCTCGTCGAGGTGCTGCGTCGCGATCGTCCGCACGTCGCGTCCTGCTGCCGCCGTCGCCATCTCCTCACGCTCCTCCTGCTCGTCGACCCGTTCGGCTCCATGGTGCGTCGACCTCGGCCCGCGGAGGTTGTAACTTCCTGACAAGCGCAGCGCTCGTCCTTGTCGTCTTCGACCGAGGCGGACATGATCACGCTGGACCGGCTGGTGAACGTCCTCGCCGGCAGCGGTGCGCGTCTCGCCACCGGCGCCCACACACGCGAGGCGATGCTGCGGAGCGTGGTCGTGCACGACGCGACGGACCGGCGCACCACCACCGGCGACGTCTTCCTGGCGGTCGGCGTCGAGGAGCCGGCCGAGGCCGTCCGGCTGGCGGCGCAGGCGCGGGCGAGCGCCGTGCTGGTGCGCGCGCCGGCGCCGCTGGAGCGGGAGGTGGCGTCCGCGGCCGAGGACGCGGGGATCGCCGTGGTCCTGGTCGACCCCGACGTGTCCTGGAGCCACCTGACCGGGCTGGCCTACGGGCTGGTGCTCGAGGGCCGGGAGACCGAGTCGGGGCGGGGACCGACGGACCTGTTCGCCCTCGCGGACACCCTCGCCGCCGCGCTCGGGGGCTCCTCGGTGGTGATCGAGGACCAGCTCTCCCGGGTGCTGGCCTACTCGAGCTCCGACGAGGTCGTCGACGCGGTGCGATCCCGGACCATCCTGGGGCGGCGGATGCCCGACCGGGCGCGGGAGGTGTTCGCCGAGCGGGGGGTGTTCGGCCACCTCGCCGGCTCCGACGAGCCGCTGTTCGTCGAGCCGTCCCCCGCCCACGGGTTCGGCGGGCGGATGGTGGTCGCCGTCCGCGCCGGCCGGGAGCTCCTCGGGTCGCTCTGGGTCGAGACCGCGACGCCCTTCGACGACGTCCGCCGCGGTGTCCTCGAGGACGGGGCCCGCACCGCGGCGCTGCACCTGCTGCGCTCGAGGGCGAGCGCCGATCTCGAGCGCCAGGTGGAGTCCGACCTGGTCACGCGGCTGCTCGAGGGCACCGGCGATCCCCGGGCCATGATGAGCCAGCTGGGCCTGCCCGCCGCGGGGCTGCGCGTCGTGGCCCTGCAGGCCCACGTCGAGGACGAGCAGCACGCCGGGGTCCTGCTCGCCTTCGACCACGTCACCACGGGGTTCGGGTGGTCCCGCCCGGGGCGCAGCGCCCTGTTCGCGAACACCGTCTACACCCTGCTGCCGGCCCGGGACGACACGGTGGACGGCGCCCGGCGGTGGGTGGCATCGGTGCGGGCGGGCCTGCCGCCGCACGTCGGCCTCGTGGCCGGCATCGGCGGCGCCGCCGACGCGACGTCCCTGCCGGCGAGCCGCCGCGAGGCCGACGAGTGCCTCGCCCTGCACGCCTCCCACCCGGAGCTCCCGCCCGTGGCGTACGACGAGTCGTGGGACCGGATCGTGCTGCGCCGGCTCCGCGCGGTCACGGCGGCCGGGCGCGTGCCGGAACGGGGCCCCGTCGCGGAGCTCCGGGGACACGACCGGCGCCACGGCACCCACTACGTGCCGACCCTGCGGGCGTGGCTCGCGGCGCACGGCGACATCGGCGTCGCGGCCGCCGCGCTCGACGTGCACCCGAACACCGTGCGCTACCGGCTCCGTCGGATGGACGCGATGACCCACCTCGCCACGGACCACCCCGACCAGCGACTCGCCATGATCGTGGCGCTCGCCGCCCTGGAGGGCGACGGCGACTGACCGGCGTCAGGCCGCCGCGGTGTCCGTCCGGGCGGGGCGACCCAGCCGCCGGATCATCCACGCGGACAGGCCGGCGAGCGCGGCGAAGAACACCGCGGGACCCGGCGCGCCGGCCACGACCATGAGCACGGCCATGGCCGTCCAGACGACCGCCGCCACGACGTGGAAGGCCGTCTCGTGGGCCCGCTGGCGCGCCACCCGCGCCGCCGTCACGTCGAACGCCCTCGCCCACGAGGGGTCGTCGGCGACCATCCGGGCCTCGATGTCGCGCAGCGCGATGCGCTCCTGGTCACTGAGCATGATCGACCTCCTCGCCGGCCTCTGCCCTGGACGATCCCTCGACGCGGCGTCGTCGGCGTTGTCCCCGACGACAGGTCGCCCGACCGACGTTGTCGTCGGGGAACAAGGCGCTTCTGCGGGTTCCCGTCGACGATCGACGCATGGCACGGGAAGCGGTCGTCGTCGGGGTCGACGCGTCGGTCGGGGTCCTCGCCGCGGTGAGCTGGGCGGCCGCCGAGGCCGCGCGACGGGGAGCCCGCCTGCACCTGGTGGAGGTCCGTCCGGCCGCCGTGGGGACGACGGACGCCCACCGCTCGGCTCCGCTGCGCCGCGCGCGGGCCGTCGCCGCGGCGGTCGCCCCGGTGGCCGCGATCAGCGCGGAGTCCCTGTGCGGGCCGGTCGGACCGGCGCTGCGGGCACGGGCCCGGGACGCCGACCTGCTCGTGGTCGGGAGCCGTCGCCCGACCGACCCGTCGACCGCGCCGGACGGGACCACGGCGTACCTGCTCGCGGGCGCCGCCTGTCCGACCGTCGTCGTGCCCGCGCGGTGGGCCGGCTCGTGGGCGTCCACGCCGTCGGCCCGGCCGGTGGTCGTCGGACTCGCGGGCACCGCCGACGACCGCGACGTCCAGGAGCTCGCCGCCCGGGTCGTCCGGCGCCTCGGGGTCGAGCTCGTCTCGGTGTGGCCGCGACACCGCTGCTCCCGCGGCCGGGAGCAGGGCGGCGCCGACCTCACGGAGGCGCTGCTCGACGTGGGCCGCTGGGCCCAGCTGATCGTCGTGTCGCCATCACCCGTCGTGCGGCTGGAGAGGTTGCTCCGGCGCAGCCCCTGCGCGGTGGTGCTCCCGCCGAGCCTGCGCACCGACCGCCGCCCGGCACCCCGTGCGGGAGCTCACCGCGCGAGCGGCGCCGTCGTCGCGACGTAGACCGTGTTGGTCGCCTCGCGTCCCTGCAGCGGGTTGGGGAAACGGACGGCCTCCGCCACGGCGGTCGCGAACACCTCGGCCAGGACCGCGGTGAACGCCTCGTCGGGCGGGTCGTTCGACCACAGCGCGAACACGCCGCCGGGACGGAGGCGGGCAGCGAGGCGGGCGACCCCGGCCGGCTCGTAGAAGTCGGCGTGGCTCGGGTCGAGCACGTGGCGCGGCGAGTGGTCGATGTCCACCACCATCGCGTCGAAGAGCCGGCCGTCGAACGGGTCGCCGGGTGCCCGGAGCATCGCGAAGAGATCGCCGTGGGTCAGCGCGCACCGCGCGTCCGTCGACTCCGACGTCGCGGCGGGCACGAGGCCCCGCCGGTGCCAATCGATCACCTCACCGAGCGCCTCGATCACCGTGAGGCGACCCACCCGCGGGTCCTCGAGCACCGCCCGGGCGGTGTAGCCCAGCCCGAGGCCGCCCACCAGCACGTCGAGGTCGGCGCCCGACACCTCGCGCAGGGCGAGGCGGGCCATCTCCACCTCGGCGACGGTGAACATGCTCGACATCAGGAACTCGTCGCCGAGCTTGACCTCGTAGATGTCCACGTCGGACGACGGGGTCCGCCGGCGCCGCAGCACCAGCTCGCCCATCGCCGTCGGCTGCCAGTCGAGCTCCTCGAACCGGGCGCTCACCGCCCTGCTCGCACGCCGAGCAGGTGCTCGAGGGCGAGCCGCTGGACCCGGGCGAACCCGTAGCCCTGGGTGCGCGCCCGGTCGATGTCGAAGTCCTCGTACGCGCCGCGGTCGGCCACCAGCTCGGCGTAGCCCTCCCCGTCGCCGAGGGTCGGCCGGCTGAGCTCGAGGACCCGGGCGGACTCGAGCGCCTCCTGCACCTCCGGGTCGGCGCGGAAGGCACGGGCCTTCTCCCGCAGGGCGAGGTAGAGCTCCATGTTCGCCAGGGCCGACTCCCACACCCCGTCCATGTTCTCGGTCCGCAGCGGCTTGTAGTCGAAGTGGCGGGGGCCGTCGTAGCCCGGACCGCCACCGGGCGCGCCGTTGTCGAGCAGGTCGACGGTGGAGAACGCCTGGAGCAGGTCGCCGTACCCGAAGACGAGGTCCTGGTCGTAGCGCGGACCCTTCTGCCCGTTGAGGTCGATGTGGAACAACTTGCCGGCCCACAGCGCCTGCGCGATGCCGTGGGTGTAGTTGAGGGTCGCCATCTGCTCGTGCCCGGTCTCGGGGTTGATGCCGACCATGTCGGCGTGCTCGAGCTCGTGGATGAACGCCAGGGCGTGCCCGATGGAGGGCAGGAGGATGTCGCCCCGCGGCTCGTTGGGCTTGGGCTCCAGGGCGAACCGCATCCCGTAGTCGTTGTCGATGACGTACTGCGCCAGGGTGTCGATCGCCTCGCGGTAGCGGTCCAGGGCGGCCCGGACGTCCTTGGCGAAGTCGACCTCGGAGCCCTCCCGCCCGCCCCAGAACACGTAGGTGTGGGCGCCGAACTCGGCGGCGAGGTCGAGGTTGCGCATGACCTTGCGGATCGCGTACCGGCGGACGCTGCGGTCGTTGCTGGTGAAGCCGCCGTCCTTGAACACCGGGTCCCCGAACAGGTTGGTCGTGGCCATCGGCACCACCAGCCCGGTCTCGTCGAGGGCGCCCCGGAACTCCGCGACGATCCGTCGCCGCTCGTCGGGGCTGCTGCCCGGCGGGATCAGGTCGTCGTCGTGGAAGGTGATGCCGTAGGCGCCGAGATCGCTCAGCCGGTGCACGGCCTCGACCGCGGCGAGCACCGGCCGGGTGGCCTCACCGAACAGGTCGCGGGCCTGCCAGCCGACGGTCCAGAGGCCGAAGCTGAACTTGTCCTCGCGGGTGGGCGTGGCCATGGCCGTCCTTCCGGGACCGGAGATGCACCGAGCCCTCAGTCTGACGACCGCAGGGGCCACGGAGAACCCGCCGCCGCGGCCGGCGAGACGATGGACCGGTGGACCGCCTGGGACCGATCGACGCGAGCTTCTTCCACCTCGAGAGCCGCACGACCCCGATGCACGTGGGTTCGGTGTCGGTGATGGAGGGGCCGGCGCCCCGGTACGAGGAGCTCACGGCACTCCTGGCGACCACGCTCCCCCGGGTGCGTCGCTACCGCCAGCGGGTCCGCACCGTCCCCCTCGGCCTCGGGCGCCCGGTGTGGGTCGACGACCAGGACTTCCGCATGGACCAGCACGTCCGGCAGGTCTCCGTGCGCGAGCCGGGTGGCGACGAGCAGCTGCGCGACCTCGTCGCGCGGGTCGTCGAGCAACCCCTGGACATGGCCAGGCCGCTCTGGGAGGTGTGGCTGATCCAGGGGCTCTCCGACGATCGATGGGCGATCATCGCCAAGGTCCACCACTGCATGGTGGACGGGATCGCGGGCGCCGACCTGTTGCAGCTGATCTTCGATCAGGACCCCGGGGCCGGCGGCGGGGAGCCGGAGCCCTGGGTGCCCGACCCCGAACCCTCCACCGCCGCCGTGATCGCCGGGAGCGTGCGCGACACCGTCACCGACGCGGGGCACCACACGGTCGCGCAGCTGGGCGCGCTCCGCGCGCTCGCCTCCCCGGCGGAGTGGGTCCGCCGCACCGACGCCGTGGCCGCCGCGGTCCTCGACCTCACCCGCCAGGCCACCGCGCGCACGGCGTCCGGCCTGAACGGTCCTCTCGGACGACGCCGGCGGTGGGCGTGGACCGCCACCGATCTGGCGACCGTCCGCCGGACCGCCCGCCGGCTCGGTGGCTCGGCCAACGACGTGGTCCTCGCCGCGATCACGGCCGGCCTCCGCGACCTGCTCGCCGGGCGCGACGAGCTCACCGACCACCTGGTCGTCCGCACCCTGGTGCCGGTGTCGGTGCGGCGTGCGTCAGAGCGCGGCGAGGTCGGGAACCGGATCACCACGGTCCTGGTCGACCTCCCCGTCGGTGAGGCGGACCCTCTGGCCCGGTTCGCCGCCGTGCAGCGGCAGATGGACGACCACAAGCGCCGGGTCCTCGCGGTCGACGCCCGGACGCTGCTCTCGGCGGGCGACCTCGTGGCGCCGGCGCTGCTCGCCCTGGGCGCCCACGCGACGAGGTCCGCGCAGCCCGTCGCCCAGGCCGTGGCCACCAACGTGCCCGGACCGCCGAAGTCGCTCTCCGCGCTCGGCCGGCGGATGATCTCCCTCCACGCCCACGTGCCGATCGCGATGGGGTGCCGGCTCGCGATCGGCGTCTTCTCCTACGCCGGCCGCATGACCTTCGGGATCAACGCCGACCACGACGGTGTGCCGGACGTCGACGTGCTCGCCACCGGCATCGAGCGGGGGCTCGAGGAGCTCGTGGCCCGGGCCGGCGACGCGTCCGACGCGTGACGTGGCTCGGGCCGGGCCGATTCTGGCGCCGTCTTCCGAGGGCTCCCGAGGGTGTTGATGGGCGGGCCCGACGCGAGCACGCTCGTCCCATGGCGACACGCCTCGCCCGGTTCGAGTCCGGGCTCTCCGAGCTGCGCTACTTCCCGACCGCGAAGCACGTGCGCGCGACCATCGACGGTGCGACGGTCGTCGACTCCCACCGGGCGGTCCTGCTCTGGGAACCGCGACGCGTCGTCCCGCAGTACGCCGTCCCGGCCGCCGACGTCGTCGCCGACCTCGTCCCGGGCGCCCCCGGCGACGGCGACACGCGGGGCGGGCCGGTCCGGATGGGCGAGGAAGCGGTCGAGGTGCTCACGCCGGAGGCCGGCTTCGGCCACCACACCGCCCCTGGCGAGGTGCTGACGGTGCGGATTCCGCAGCAGGAACGGGTCGGCGCGGCGTTCCGGCTCGCGGACCCCGATCTCGCCGACCACGTCGTCCTCGACTGGGACGCCTTCGACGAGTGGTACGAGGAGGCGCAGCGCGTCATCGGCCACCCGCACGATCCGCTGGCCCGCATCGACGTCCTGCGCAGCGACCGGCACGTGCGCGTCGAGCGCGACGGGACGGTGCTCGCGGAGAGCTCCCGGCCGAGCCTGCTGTTCGAGACCGGGCTGCCGGTCCGCTTCTACCTGCCGCCCGAGGACGTGCGCTTCGATCTGCTGCGTCCGAGCGACACCCGGACGACGTGCGCCTACAAGGGCGTCGCGTCCTACTGGGCGGTGCCCGCCGGCGACGCCGCCGGGGCGCCGATCGACGTCGCCTGGACCTACCCCGACCCGTCTCCGGACGCGGTCCCCGTCACCGACATGGTCTGCTTCTTCGACGAGCGGGTGGACGTCGTGGTCGACGGCGAGCGTCGGGACCGCCCGCTCACCCCCTGGAGCTGAGGCTCCCCGACGCTGGTCCCGACGGGGGGTGTAACAGCACCCGACCGCCCCGTCGCTGACCACACGTGACCGAACAGCGGCAGGAGCAGGGGCGATGACCCGGGCGTTGCCGGACCGGCGGGCCGGCGAGCGGGACGGTGCCGGTGGGGGACCGTCGGCCGGCGCCGCGGCGCCGACGAAGAGCGTCGACGCGACGACGCGTGCGGAGCTCGGGGAGTTCCTCGACCGCTTCGCCGCCGCGTTCGCGCAGGGCGACCTCGCGACGCTCGCCGGCTGCTACGTCACCCCGGTGCTGTTCCTGACGGAGTGGGACGCGGCGACCTTCGACTCCACCCGGGAGCTCGCCGAGGGGTTCCGCCACGTCGTCGCCGAGCACCGGGACCGCGGGATGGTGTCGCTGTCGTACCGGGTGGAGACGGTCGTCAAGCCGGCCCCGCGGATCGTCGAGGTCGGGGTGCGGTGGACCTTCCACGACGCGGAGGGGCAGGCACTGCTCCAGGACCGGTACCGCTACCTGCTGCGGCGGGTCGACGACGAGGGTCTGCGCATCAACGCGGTCGTGGTGCTCGGCGGGTCCTCGGTGCCGTCGCCGTGAACGGCGACACCCCGATCTACGACGCCGTGTGCCGGGCCGTGGGTCCCCCTCCGCACGAGGACGACAGGCACGCGGAGCAGACTCGCGTCGACGACCCGACGACCGCCGAGCTCTCGGTGCCCGCCGGCGACACGGCACGCGACGCCCCCGCGCCGTGAGCGGACGTCGGGGCCGGTCCGCGCGGCTCGTCGGGGGGCCGCGCGGGCCGGGGACGGCGGGAGGAGGCGCGCTGTGGTGACCGGCCCTGCGCGCACCCCGCCGGCCGGTCTGCACCCCGACGGCGGCGACCCCGTCGAACCACCGTCGGAGCCGGCCGTGGGCGAGCCGGCCGACCTCGAGAACGCCCTGCAGCGGGCGATGGGGGGCGACCCCGCCGGGTTCGTGACGCTCTACCGCGAGCTCCAGCCGCGGCTGTTCCGCTACGCGCGGGCGCTCGTCGGGCAGGACGCCGACGACGTCACCGGCGAGGCGTGGCTGCAGATCGCCCGCGACCTCCCGACGTTCTTCGGTGACCTGGACGGGTTCCGCGGGTGGGCGGCGAGCATCACCCGCCACCGGGCGCTGGATCTCGTCAAGGCACGCAGCCGACGACGCGCCGAGCCCCTCGGCCTGCAGGTCCTGCCGGAGCTCGCCGACCTCACCGCCGCGGGGGACACCGCCGAGGCGGCGATCGCCGCCCTGTCCACGGCCCAGGCGGTGGAGATCATCGCCTCGCTGCCGCGGGACCAGGCCGAGGCCGTGCTGCTGCGCGCGGTCGTCGGGCTCAGCGCGCAGGCGGCGGGCACCGTGCTGGGCAAGCGGGCCGGGGCGGTCCGGGTGGCGGCCCACCGGGGACTGAAGACGCTCGCCCGGCAGATCGAACAGGCACCGAGCGGGCCGGAGGAGCGCACATGACGGGCGACCGTGCGCGCGGGCTCCGTCCGTCCCGCGCGGAGTCGGAGGACCTGCTCGACGGCGGGGGCAGCGGACCGCTGCGCGAGCTGCTCGTCGCGGCGTCCGCGCCCGCCCACCGCGAGGAGACCGCCGGGGAGACCGCCGCCGCCAGCGCGTTCGTGGCCGCCCGTCGCGACGGCACCCCGGCCGGGACCGCCGGCGACGAGGTGCCGGCGCCCGGTCCGGGGTCGAGGGGCGTCGCTCTCCGGACCGCGGGGTGGTGGCGTGCGCCGAGCCGGTTCGCCGCCGCGCTGGCGCTCGCCCTGGCCACCACGGGGGTCGCGGTGGGGGCCGCGACCGTGGTGCTGCGGGACGCGCCCCCCGCCGTGGCGCCGCCCGCCGCGTCGGCCCCCGCCCCCGTGCCGGAGGGCGACGGACGGGTCGCTGCGGGCCTGCCCGAGGACGTCCGGGTCGCGACCTGCGGCGCCTGGGGGGCCGCGGGCGCGAGCACCACGCCCGACCGCACGACCGACCCCGCGTTCGGCCCGCTGATCGACGCGGCCGGCGGTGCCCCGAACGTCGACGGCTACTGCGCCGCCCCGCCGGCGGCGCCGATCGCGCCGACGGCCCCCGGGTCGGCGGCCGAGTCCGGCGCGGCCACGTCGAGCACGCTGCCCACGGCGACCGCCCCGCGCGACGGAGCCGGAGCCGGAGCCGGAGCCGCACCCGGCACCGACGCCCCCGGTGCGGCCCGGGAGAGCGCCGAGGTCGGCCGCGGCGAGCCGGCCGAGGGCCGTTCGGTCGGACCCCCGGCCACCCCGCCGGGACGGGCGACGGACCGGAACGGCCGGGCCGAGGGCCGGTCCGTCGGGCCGCCGGCGGATCCGCCGGGCCGGGGTCGCGGGTCCGCGGGCGACGACGGGTAGACCCGGCACGTCACGCCGCGAGCGGTCGACGCTCCGACGTCGCCGCGCCGTCGGTCGCCGCGGTGCGCCACCAGCGGTGGAACGCCAGGGCGGCCAGCCCCGCACCGGCGGTGTTGAGCAGGACGTCGTCCACGGACGACACGCGGTCCAGCCGCAGGACGTACTGCGCGACCTCGATGAGCACCGAGCAGCTCGCGGCCAGCGCCAGGACCCGGGGCACCGATGCGAGCGCCGCCCACCGCACCGGCGCGAAGAACCCCAGGGCCACGAAGACCAGCAGGTTCCCGGCGATCCCGGGCCACCCCATCGTCGGCAGGTCCTCCAGCGGCACCAGGCTCAGGCGCCCCGGCACGGCGCCGGCGTGGCTGCCGGGGAGCATGGTCATCCACACCCACGGCAGCGTCCCGTGGACCATCCCCACGTCGGCCAGCGATGACCGCCACGCCCACGCCGCCGACGCGCCACGCGACCGGCGCCGGACGGCCAGGGCCCACACCACGAGGGCCGAGAACGGCAGGGCGACCACCAGGAGCAGCGCCTGGCCGGTGAACGTCGCGAGCCAGAAGTACCACGAGGTGATCTCCACGCCGCCCAGTCAACGAGACGCCGTGTTGCCGGCGCGTCTGCGGATTCCGATACGGCGGCGATAGGTGCCGCTCCCTAGCATCGGGTGATGCGGGTGCTGGTCGTCGAGGACGAGCCCTGGCTGGCCGAGGCCGTCCGCGACGGTCTGCGTCTCGAGGCCATCGCCGCCGACGTCGCCGGGGACGGCGACACCGCCCTCGACCTGCTCGCCACCACCACCTACGACGTCGCCGTCCTCGACCGCGACGTCCCCGGTCCCTCCGGCGACGACGTCGCCCGCCACCTCGTCGCGTCCGGCAGCGGGACGCCGATCCTCATGCTCACCGCCGCCGACCGGTTCGACGACCTGGCCTCCGGGTTCGGGCTCGGCGCGGACGACTACCTCACCAAGCCGTTCGACCTGCGCGAACTGGTGCTGCGGGTCCGGGCGCTCGACCGTCGGCGCGCCCACCACCGCCCCCCGGTCCGCGAGATCGCCGGGCTGCGGCTGGACCCGTTCCGCCGCGAGGTCCACCGGGACGGCCGCTACGTCGCGCTGACCCGCAAGCAGTTCGCCGTGCTCGAGGTCCTCGTGGCCGCCGAGGGCGGCGTCGTGAGCGCCGAGGAGCTGCTGGCCCGGGCGTGGGACGAGAACGCCGACCCGTTCACCAACGCCGTGCGCATCACCGTCTCGGCGCTGCGCAAGCGGCTCGGCCAGCCCTGGCTGATCGCCACGGTGCCCGGCGTCGGGTACCGCATCGACGCCGGGGGCGACGGCCGTGGCTAGGGCGCCGGGCGTGAGCGTCCGCCTCCGGCTCGCCCTCAGCTACGCCGGCTTCCTCGTGCTCGCCGGCGCCCTGCTGCTCGCCGTCGTGTGGCTGTTCCTCCTGCGCTACATCCCCGACACCGCGCTGCTCATCGTCCCCGGCGACGGCGGGCTCTCCCCCGGCGTCTTCCCGGTGCGGTCCCAGCTCCTGGACGTCTTCGCGCCGCGGGCCGCCGCCGTCCTGGTGCTCCTGGTGGTGGTCGGCCTCGGGGGCGGGTGGGTCCTCGCCGGCCGGATGCTCGCCCCGCTGGCCCGCATCACCGACGCCACCCGCACCGCCGCGGCCGGGTCGCTCTCCCACCGCGTCGCGCTCGAGGGCCGGCAGGACGAGTTCCGCGAGCTCGCCGACGCGTTCGACGGCATGCTCGTCCGGCTCGAGGCGCACGTCGCCGAGCAGCGACGGTTCGCCGCCAACGCCTCCCACGAGCTGCGCACCCCGCTGGCGATCACGCAGAGCCTGCTCGACGTCGCCCGCGACGACCCGGCGCGCGACGGCGGCGAGCTCGACGAGCGTCTCCGCGCGGTCAACGCCCGGGCGATCCGCCTCACCGAGGCCCTGCTGCTGCTCAGCCGTGCCGACCAGCGCGCGTTCATCCCCGAGGACGTCGACCTCTCGCTGGTCGCGGAGGAGGCGACCGAGACCCTCCTGCCGCTCGCGGAGGAGCACGGCGTCACCGTCGAGACCTCAGGCGACGTCACGCCCACCCGCGGCTCCCCCGCCCTGCTGCTGCAGATGGTCACGAACCTGCTGCTCAACGCCGTCGACCACAACCTGCCCGCGCACGGCAGCGTCCGGCTGCGCACGGCCACCGTCTCCGGGTCGGTCCTGCTCACGGTCGAGAACACCGGCGAGGAGCTCGACCCGGACGTCGTCGAGACCCTCACCGAGCCGTTCGCGCGCGGCACCGGGCGGGTCCGCACCGGCCACGCCGGAGTCGGTCTCGGCCTGGCCATCGTCGAGAGCATCGTCCGGGCCCACGACGGCGAGCTCACCCTCACGCCGGGCGCCGGCGGCGGGCTCTGCGTCGCGGTGCGCCTCCCCGGGTGACCCCGGTCGGCGTAGCCTCGAGCCATCAGCGGAGTTGGCCCCGGACCCCCGGCGAGCCCCGCCCCTCCTCGTCGGGCGGAGTCCCCTGTGAGTGCCGTCATCATCACGATCGTCGTCGCCGCGCTGATCGTCCTCATCGTCGCCGGTGCGAGCGTCCGCCTCGTCCAGCAGTACGAGAGGGGCGTCGTCCTGCGCTTCGGCCGCCTCCTACCGGAGATCCGCCGGCCGGGGCTGCGCCTCATGATCCCCTTCGCCGATCGCATGTCGAAGCTGTCGATCCAGATCGTCGTCCTCGACGTGCCGTCCCAGAGCGCCATCACCCGCGACAACGTCACGGTCGGGGTCGACGCGGTCGTCTACTTCCGCGTCAGCGACCCGGTGCGCGCGGTGATCAACGTGCAGAACTACCTGCAGGCGACCTCGCAGGTCGCCCAGACGTCCCTGCGGTCGGTCATCGGCCGCGCCGACCTGGACACGCTGCTCTCGGACCGCGACCGGATCAACGGCGAGCTCAAGAGCGTCATCGACACCCCCACCGAGGAGTGGGGCATCACCATCGACCGCGTCGAGATCAAGGACATCTCGCTCCCCGAGGGGATGCGGCGCTCGATGTCCCGTCAGGCCGAGGCCGAGCGCGACCGGCGGGCCCGGGTGATCAACGCCGACGGCGAGCTCCAGGCCTCGACCAAGCTCTCGCAGGCCGCGGCGGCCATGGGCGACACCCCGGGCGCGCTCCAGCTGCGGCTGCTGCAGACCGTGAGCGACGTGGCCTCGGAGAAGAACAGCACGCTGGTGATGCCCTTCCCGGTCGAGCTGCTGCGGTTCTTCGACCACATGAGCGGCGGGCCCGCGGCCGCCACGTCCGCCCCGGCACCCGCCGTGGAGGCCGCGCCGACCAACGGCGCCGTCGTCCCGACGCCCGGCACCGCGGTGCCGGACGAGGGCGATCAGGGCGGCGCCGCCCGCAACCCCGACTGACCCGAGCGGCTCCCGGGGTCCTCGCGGTCGCACCCCACCAGCGCACCGCGGACCTCGGCGATCAGGGCGAGCTCCAGGATCGCGGAGTACTCGGTGCGCGTCTCGCGGCTCGTCGGCACGAACCCGTCGAGGGCGGCGAGCACGGCGCCGGGGTCCAGGGCGACCCCGACGACGTCGCCGTGGGGCCCGACCAGGCCCTGGGCGAACCCCCGGGAGAGGACCGCGGCGGAGACGCCGGGGCACGAACGGCCGGACCCGTCGATGGCCACGAACACGAGGACGTCGTCGTCGGTCTCCACGGAACGCTCCCGGAATCGGTGTGGTGCCACGCGACTCCGGGTCCGGGGGGTCGTCTGCCGGTGATGGTCCACGACGGCCGCTCCGGGCACCAGTGCCCGATCCGTGGAGGCCGCCGTGGCCGTCACCCGGCGCGAGCGGCGGCGCGCTCCCGGGCGCGGTCGCGCTTCTCCTCGAACCGCACGGCCTGGGCCTCCAGACCGGTCAGGAAGTCGGCGAGCTCGGTGCGCGCCTGCTCGCCCTCGGCGTCGAGCCCCTCGAGCTCGAAGACCCCCCACTGACGCAGCAGCGGCCAGATGACCTCGTCGTGGTGGACACGCAGGTCGTAGATGCCGGCGTGGGCGATCTGCACGGCCTTGCGGGTGAAGCCCGGGATCACCGCACCCGGCATCTCGAAGCCGACCACCTCGTCGGTGATCGCCCGCACGGTCGCGTTCGGCGCGATCTGCAGGGCCGTCTTCGCGAGGTTGCGGTAGAAGACCATGTGGAGGTTCTCGTCGGTGGACACCCGCGTGAGCAGCTTCTCCGCGAGGGGGTCCCCCGCCACCTTGCCGGTGTTGCGGTGTGACACCCGGGTCGCCAGCTCCTGGAAGGACACGTAGGTGAGCACGTTGAGGATCGCCTTCTCCTCCGAGTCGAACCCCGTCTGCATCACCTGCATCCGCGCCTGCTCCAGCTCGTCGGGATCGACGCCCCGGGTCACGAGGAGGTAGTCGCGGATGCAGTAGGCGTGCCGGGCCTCCTCGGCGGTCCACCGGTGCACCCACGTCCCCCACGCGCCCTCGCGCCCGAACGCCCGCTCGATCTCGCGGTGGTAGCTCGGCAGGTTGTCCTCGGTGAGGAGGTTGACCTCGAGCGCGGTGCGGGCCACCGGCGAGAGCGCCGACTGCTCGGGCGCCCAGGCGTCCCCGCCGAGGTCGGCGAAGTCGCGCCCGAGGCTCCAGGGCACGTACTCGTGCGGCATCCACTCCTTGGCGACCCCCAGGTGCCGGTCAAGGTTCTCGGCGACCGCGGGCTCGAGATCGAGGAGGAGACGGGTGCTGTCGGAGATCGTCATGGTGTCGCTCTCAGCCAGCGGTTCGGACACAGGACCGCGCGGATGGGTCCCGCGATCTCGTCGGCGATGGAGCCGCGGCGTCTGGCAGGACCGAGGGTAGCCGCCGGCGGGACCGCCGGACGGCGTCAGGCGCTCGGCGGCAGGACGACGACCCGGCCGCGCAGGGTGCCCGCGTCGGCCTCCGCGTGGACCGCGGCCAGCTCGTCCAACGGCACCCGCCGGCCGACGTCGACGCGCAGCTCGCCGCGGTCGACGAGCTCCACGAGGTGCGCCAGCTGCTCCCGGTCGCTGCGGACGAAGACGCCCACCGTGCGCACACCGCGCCCGTCGTCGGCGGGCGTCGGCGTCTGGACCACGGTGTTCACCACGACGCCGCCGTCGCGCACCAGGGCGACGAGCGCGTCGAGGTCCGCCGGGGCGAGGTTGAGCAGGACGTCGACCGGCTCGCCGACCGCCGCGGCCACGTCGGTGGTGGTGTGGTCGACGACCTCGTCGGCCCCCGCCGCCGTCAGCCCCTCGCGGCTGCGCGGGCTCCCGGTGGCGATCACGTGGGCGCCGGCGTGCTTCGCGAGCTGCACCGCGTAGCCGCCGACGGCCCCGCCCGCGCCGTTGATCAGCACGCGCTGCCCGGCCGTCAGCTCCGCGTCGTCGAACAGCGCCTGCCACGCCGTCAGCGCCACCATCGGCATCGCGGCCGCGTCGGCGAGCGCGACGCCCGACGGCGCGCGCGTCAGGACCTCGGCCGGCGCGACGACGTACTCCGCGGACGCCCCGTCGGCCACCATCGGCAGGAAGCCGACGACCTCCTCGCCGACCTCGAGCCCGTCCACGCCCTCACCCAGCGCGTCGACCGTGCCCGCCACCTCGATGCCCGGGACGTGCGGCAGCGTCACCGGGAAGGGCCCCTGCAGCCAGCCCCCGCGGATGCCGTCGTCGACCGGGTTGAACGTCGTCCCGGCCACGCGCAGCCGCACCTCGCCCGCCCCGGGCGACGGCTGCTCCGCGTCCTCGTACCGGAGGACCCCGGGGCCGCCGAACTCGTGGAACCGCACTGCCTTCACGTCCGTGCCTCCTGGGAGCGGCATGGTGCTTCCAACTCGAAGCACCTACCGCGACAGTACTGATGCTTCGAGTTCGCAACAAGTAGACTCCCCCGATGCCCGAACCGCCGCACGCCGTCGACCCCGTCCGGCTCGGCGCCTACTTCGCGCTGATCGAGGTGTCGAGCCTGCTGCGGTACGCCATCGAGCAGCAGCTCAGCGAGGCCGGCGACCTGACCTTTGTGCGGTTCCAGGTGCTCATGCGCCTCGCGCAGACGCCCACCGGCAGCCAGCGCATGACCGACCTGGCCGACGCCGTCGTCGTGAGCCGCAGCGGCCTGACCTACCAGGCGGGGCTGCTCGAGAAGGCGGGGCTGGTCTCCCGCGCCCCCTCCCCCGACGACGACCGCGCCGTCGTCGTCTCCATCACCGACGCCGGGCGCGCGCTGATCGCGGAGGTGCTGCCCGGTCACGAGGAGGTCGTCGGCGACCTGCTCTTCGAGCCGCTCTCGCAGGACGACGCCCACGCCCTCGCCGACCTCCTGACCCCGATCCGCGACCACATGCGCGCGGCCCCGCCCCGCTCGTCGGCGTCCCGCCGCCGCTCCCGGCGCGGCGTGGGGAACACCGGCGCCGGCGGCCGTGAGGACCGGTGACCGGCCTGGGCGCGCCGGCGCCGCTGTCGATCCGGGCGACCCGGGGCCGGCGGTTCATCGGCGCCCTGTCCGCGCGCGCATCCTGCTCGGGACCGCCGAGAGCGCCGGGCTCCCCGCCCTCGACGCCGCGACCTGCCCGCGTCCGGTCCCGGGCGCCGTGTCCTGACACCCTGGCCGGTGACGTGAGCCTGCCCCGCCGGCCTGGAGGAACCCCGTGAGCAAGCCCCTGGTCGACCGCGACGACGCGCCGCCGGACTCCGAGCTGGTGGAGGTCAGCGAGGGCGTCCACGCGTACATCCAGCCCGACGGCAGCTGGATGATCAACAACACGGGGTTCCTCGTGGCCCGCGACGGTGTCAGCGCGATCGACAGCTGCGCCACCGAGCGCCGGACCCGGGGCTTCCTCGACGCGATCGCCCGCGTCACCGCGGCGCCGGTGCGCACGCTGGTCAACACCCACCACCACCCCGACCACACGGCGGGCAACGGGCTCTTCACCGGCGCCGCGATCGTCGCCCACGAGCGGGCTCGCCCCGAGATGCGCGCGCTGGGGCTGCCCCACAACTCCGGCATCTGGACCGACGTCGACTACGGCGACCTCGAGCTGACGCTGCCCTTCCTGACCTTCGCCGAGCGCATGACGCTGTGGGCCGACGACCTGCGGTGCGAGCTCCTGTACGCCGGCGGGCCCGCGCACACCACCAACGACGTGGTGGTCTGGCTGCCCGAGCGCTCGGTGCTCTTCGCCGGCGACCTCCTCTTCCACGGCGGCACCCCGTTCCTGCTCTCGGGCTCGGTGCTGGGCGCCATCGATGTCCTCGAGGGCTTCCTGCGCCCCCTCGGCGCGCAGACGATCGTCCCGGGACACGGCCCGGTCGGTGGGCCGGCGATGATCGACGACGTGCTGGGCTACCTGCGGTTCGTCCGCGACGTCGCCCGCGACGGCCACGCCGCCGGCGTCACGCCCCTCGAGCTGGCCCGCGGCACCGACCTCGGCGCGTACGCGGAGTGGACCGACACCGAACGGATCGTCGGCAACCTGCACCGCGCCTACGCCGACCTGACCGTGCCGGTCGCCGAGCGCGGCGGGCCGATCGACTTCCCCGGCGCGCTCGGCGACATGGTCGCGTTCAACGGGGGCCGGCCCCTGACCTGCCTGGCGTGACCACAGCCCATCGGGCGAGAGAGGAGGAGCGGGCATGGACCTGGGCATCGCGGGGAGGACGGCGCTGGTGTGCGCCTCGACGTCGGGCCTCGGGCTCGCCACCGCGTCGGCGCTGGCCGAGGACGGCGCGACGGTCGTGATCACCGGGCGGTCCGAGGAGCGCGTCCGGGAGGCGGCCGCCGGGCTGCCGGGCGCGGTGGGGATCGCGGTGGACCTCGTCGAGCCCGGCGGCGCGGAGCGGCTGTACGCGGCCGCTGTCGAACGGGTGGGCGAGCCCGACATCCTGGTGCTCAACGGCCCGGGCCCCACTCCGGGCACCGCCAGGGACGTCGGACCGGAGGGCGTCCGGACGGCGGTCGCGACCCTCGTCGTCCCCCACCAGGTGCTGCTGGGCCTGGCGCTGCCCGGGATGGTCGACCGCGGGTGGGGCCGCGTGCTGAGCATCAGCTCCAGCGGCGTGCAGGCGCCCATCCCCGGTCTCGCGCTGTCGAACCTGGGGCGGGCGGCACTGGCCGCCTACCTCAAGACCCTCGCGACCGAGGTGGCGCCGTCCGGGGTGACCGTCAACTCGCTGCTGCCCGGCCGGATCGCCACGGCCCGCGCCGGGCAGGTGGACACGGCGGCCGCGGAGCGCACCGGGCGCTCGCGCGAAGAGGTCGAGGCGGAGGTCCGCGGGACGATCCCCGTCGGCCGCTACGGGGACCCCGCCGAGTTCGGGGCCGCCGCCGCGTTCCTCTGCAGCGCCCCGGCCGCGTTCATCACGGGCACGACCCTGCGCTGCGACGGCGGGATGCTGCCGATCCCCTAGGAGGGCTGCCACGGCGGCGCGACGCCCCACCCCCAGCGGGGCACGGGAGCCCGCTCCACCACCTCGGCGGCGTGCTGGGAGTTCTGCAGCGCGAGGCGGGTGCCCCACTCGACGTAGCCCACGAAGGCCGCGCGGAACTCCGGGTCGTCCGGGAGGCCGGCGTCGTCCGCGGCGCGGTGCATGGTCTCGGCGAAGCGCCGGCGCTGGTCGGGTGTGATGTGCAGCTCGAGGTGGTGGGCGAGCATGCGCTCGTACCCGCCGAGTTGGTCGGTGTAGTCGCTCGGCCCGCCGAACACCTCGATCCACCACAGCGTGACGTGCGCGCGGTGATCCTCGGTGACCCCGCCCGGGAACAGCGGGGAGAGCAGGTCGTCCCGCTCGACCCGGTCGTAGAAGGCGTCGATGAGGCGGCGGAAGGCCTCGCGCTCGCCGGCCCACTCGTACAGCGTCGGTGGCATTGCAACAGCGTAATCACACGGGCGGGCCGTGGAGACGCTGTTCACGTCCTCGGGCCGCGGACGGGTCACGGTCTCGATAAGGTCCGGGACCCGTCACCGGCGACGCGCTCGCGTCGCACGACGTCGAGGAGGGCGGTCATGGCGGACCCGGCGTCCCCACCGCGCAGGATCGCCGGCCGCTACGACCTGGGAGCACCGCTCGGACGTGGCGGCTCGGCGGAGGTCCACCGCGCCACCGACCGCTCCCTCGGGCGCGAGGTGGCGCTCAAGCTCTTCCCGGCGACGCTGGAGCCCGAGGAACGCGTGCGGCAACGCCGCGAGCTCACGCTCCTGGCCGAGCTGCACCACCCCAACCTCGTCGACCTCTTCGACGCCGGCGAGGACGAGGCGGGGCGGCTCTACCTGGTGATGCGGCTGATCCCGGGCGAGAGCCTCGCCGGGCGCCTCGGACGCGAGGGCGCGCTCCCGCCCGACGTCGCCACGGGCATCGGCGCCGAGATCGCGGGCGCGATCGCCTACATCCACGGCCACGGCATCACCCACCGCGACGTCAAACCGGCGAACATCCTGCTCGGCGAACGCCCGATGCTCGGCGACTTCGGGATCGCCCGGGCCGCCGACGGCGCCCAGGCCACCAGCACGGGCTTCGTCATCGGGACGCCGGCCTACATGGCACCCGAGCAGGTCCGGGGCGAGGTGGTGGGGCCGCCCGCCGACGTCTACGCGCTCGGCCTGGTCGTCCTCGAGATGCTCTCGGGCCGGCGGGAGTACGACGGGACGGGCGTCGAGGCCGCGATGGCCCGCCTGGCGCGTCCCCCGGCCGTCCCCGCGCTCCCGCTCGGCCTCGACGACCTCCTGCAGCGGATGACGCACCTCGACCCGACCGTCCGGCCGACCGCCACCGAGGTCGCCGGCACGCTCGCCGACGCCGGCGCCCAGGTCCGGGGCGCGGACACGGTGGCGGGTACGCGCCCGCAGACCCTGGTCGCGCCCCTGCCGTGGTCGGGCGGCGACGGTGGGGCGGCGACGGTGGCGGGAACGGTGCCGGCCGGAGCCCACGCCGGGCGTCCGGCGACGGCTCCGCCCGCGGCGCGGGGTCGTCTGGTCGCGGTCGGGGCGATCGTGGCCCTCGCCCTCGCCGTCGTCGTGGCGCTCGCGCTCTCCGGCGGCGACGGATCCGCGCCGGCCCCGGGATCGACCGGCGCCGAGCCCACCACGGCGTCCGCCACCGCCTCGTCCGACCGGTCCACCGGCCGGACCACCACCTCACCGGTGCCCTCCGGCGCGGCCCCCGAGGCCGTGGACGGCGGCGGGGGGCCGGGACGGGGCGGGGAGGGCGGCCGCGGTGAGGGCGGGGGCGGCGGCGGCCGCGGCGGTGGCGGCGGCGGCGGTGGCGGTGGTGGCGGCGGTGGTGGCGGCGGTGGCGACGCCGGAGGCGGCAGCAGCGGGGGCGGGGGTGGCTCGAGCGGCGGTGGCGGCGGGGAGGGCGGCGGCGAGGGTGGCGGCGAGGGTGGCGGCGAGGGCTGACGTCGCGGCGCCCTGCGAGCTCAGAGCAGCAGCGGGACCACGGCGCCGAGCAGCCCGAGGACGGCGCAGACGCCCAGCGTGCGCAGGACCGGCCAGCCGCGCCAGAAGATGAGCAGGGCGGCGACCACGGCGATGACGACGGCCGTGGGCTGGAGGCTGGAGAGCACGGGCACCTCGAGGTCGAGCACGCCGAGCCGGACGCGCTGGTGCGCGGCGAAGAAGGTGTGCCCGGCGAAGTAGACCGCCAGGTTCGCGATCACGCCGACGACGGCCGCGGTGATCCCGGTCAGCGCGGCGGACAGGGCACGGTTGTGGCGGAGCTGCTCGATGTGGGGCGCGCCGAGGAAGATGAACAGGAAGCACGGCACGAAGGTCACCCACGTCGTGAGCAGGGCCCCGAGCACACCCGCGACCCACGGATCCATGCCTCCGGGGTGGTGGTACGCGCCGAGGAACGCGACGAACTGCACCACCATGATCAGCGGCCCCGGCGTGCTCTCGGCGAGCGCGAGGCCGCGGACCATGTCGCCGGCGGTGAGCCAGCCGTAGGTCTGCACGGCCTGCTGGGCGACGAAGGCCAGCACCGCGTAGGCGCCGCCGAACGTGACCAGCGCGGTGCCGGAGAAGAACAGGCCCTGCGTGGTGAACACGCTCCCGGCGCCGGTGAGGACGACGACCGCGAGCAGCGGCAGCCCCCACAGGAGCGCGCCGACCGCGAGGATGCCCACCGCGCGGCGCACCGTCGGCCGGGTCGCGTGCAGCGCCTCGTCGGCCACCACCGGGGCGGGCCCGTCGTCGGGACCGCGCTGCTCCTCGGCGGGCGCGCGGGGCCGGACGCGGTGCAGGAGCCACCCCAGGCCGGCCGCGACGGCGATGACGACCGGGAAGGGCACGCCGAAGAGCGTGAGCGCGAGGAACGACGCCACCGCGAGCGCGACGAGCCCGGGCCGGGTCAGGGCCCGCCGGCCGACCCGCCACACGGCCTGCACCACCACGGCGACCACCGCCGGCGCGAGGCCCGCGAACAGTGCCGTGACCAGGACCGTGTCGCCGGCCGCGACGTAGATCGCCGACAGCACGAGCAGGGTGAGCACGCCGGGCAGGACGAACAGCGTCCCCGCGGCGAGGCCGCCGCGGACGCCGTTGAGCAGCCAGCCGACGTAGATCGCGAGCTGCTGGGCCTCCGGGCCGGGCAGCAGCATGCAGTAGTTCAGGGCGTGCAGGAACCGGCGCTGGCCGATCCAGCGGCGGCGGTCGACCAGCTCGCGCTGCATCACCGCGATCTGGCCGGCCGGACCGCCGAAGGTCTGCCACGAGATCGCGAACCAGGCGCGCAGCGCCGCGCGGAACGGGACGAGGTCCGGCGACGGCGCGGCCTCGTCGGGCGTGCGGGGAGAGGGACTCGTGGACACGGGGCCTCAGGCGGGGTCGCGTCCGAGCAGGGTGGCGCGGCGGTAGTACTCATAGAGCCCGTCGAACAGCGGGCCGGTGTGGGCGAGCAGGGCGTCGTCGTCGCACACCAGGCCCAGCGCCCGGACGACCACGTCGACGCCGGGCGCCTCCGGGGCGTCGAAGCGCTCGTCGTCGAGGTCGGCCTCGTGCACGATCTCGGCGATGCGCCACAGCACCGGGTCGGTGACCTCGTAGCGGCGCAGGATCGTCTCGAAGCTGCAGTCGCCGCCGTGGTGGGACAGCGCGACCCCGCGCATGTCGAACGGCGTGGCGTCGCCGGGCACGTCGGCCGGGTCGGTGACGAAGACGAACTCCGGCGCCGGGTCGATCACCCGCCGGATCAGCCACGCGCACGCCACCCGGTCGATGTGCATGTGCGCCCGCGTCGCCCACCTCACGGACGGACCTCCTCGTCCTCGCCCGCCACCGGCGCGTCGGCGGCGGCCAGCTCGTCCACCGCGTGGCGTGCCCGGGCGCGCTCGTCGGGCGGGAAGTGGTCGCGCCGCCCGATCCGGCGCAGCTCCCCGCGCAGCCGGCGCACCACCGCGGCCCGCCCGGCGCCGTCGCCGGCGCGCGCCGCGCGGGCCTCGTCGATCACCGCCCGGTACTCCGCGGCGCGCGCCGCGCTCATCGCGGCGGCGAGGTCCCGCTCCGCGTCGCGACTGGACGGGCGGGCGTCCCACACCGCGGCGCTGCCCCCGCCCTCGATGACCTCCTCGGCCAGCCACTCGAGCTGCTCGCGGGTGCGGGCGTCGGCGGGCAGCGCCACCACGCCGTCGGCGAGCTGGGCGACCCCGAGCCGCTTGAGCTTGCGCCAGAGCGCCACCCGCGCCGTCGAGGGCTCGCGCGGCAGCCGGTGGGTCAGCAGCACCCACGCGCCGGGGGCGTCGGGCGGGCTCACCGCCGGTCCTCCGGCAGGCGCTCGCGCAGCAGCCCGCTGAGCCACCACGCCGCCCCCGCGGCGCCCAGCCACAGCGCGGCGAGCAGCTGCGCCGCGTCGGGCAGCGCGAGCAGCGACAGCCCGGTCACCAGCACGACCAGCACGGTGAGACGCTCCGGCACCATGCAACCACCGTTGCACAGCAACCGCGGTTGCACCAGAGATCGGAGCCGGGGCGCTCAGCTCCCGTCGAGCAGGGGCAGCACGTGCCGGCGGAAGAAGCGGCCGTCGACGGGGTTCGACAGCGTCCTCGCGACCGATACCCGGTCCACCCAACGGGCCTCCGGGTTGGCGGGGTCGAGGGGCTGCAGGGTCGCCTCGGGGCTCCGGAAGAGGAACAGCGTGATCGTCTTGCGCTCGGGCAGGCCGTACCGGAACCCCGGACGCGTGTACGACCCCAGCTCGCGCACCAGCTCCAGGTCGGTGAGCCCGCACTCCTCGTGGATCTCGCGCCGGGCCGCGTCGAGCACGTCCTCGCCGTCCTCGACGTGGCCCTTGGGCAGCGACCACGTCCGGGCCCGCTGGCGGACGACGACCACCCGGCCGTGTGGGTCGACGACCACCCCACCCGCGGCCTCGCTCCGGAGCATGGGCGCAGTCTGCCCGGACGGACCGCCCGCCACTCAGGGCGGCGTGGAGCGCCGCAGGTGGACGATCGGGAAGGGCGCCCCGTCGGCGTCGGTGGCCGAGCGCCCGATCTCGACGAAGCCCCGCCGCCGGTACCACGCCCGCGCCGCGGGGTTCTGCTCGTTGACGTCGACGGTGAGGATCGCGTGGTGGGCGGCCACCTCCTCGAGCAGCGCCGTCCCCGCGCCCCGGCCGTGGGTGTCCGGGTCGACGAAGAGCATGTCGACCTCGCCCCCGCGCGACCCGAGGAAGCCGACCACCGCGGCGTCGTCGGGATCGCACGCCACCCGGATCGCGGCGCGCGGCAGGATGCCGTGCACCTGCTCCTCGAACCCGTCGACGTCGGCGGCGGTCAGGAAGTCGTGCGTGGCCTCGACGGCGCGGCGCCACACGCGCACGAGCGCGTCGTGGTCGTCGGGCACGGCGTCGCGGAGGGTCCAGGGTGATCCGGCGCGGGACACGCCGGACACGCTAGTCAGCCAGGGGACCGGGACGCGGCGTCCTCCGTCCTCTCGACCGCGTCGTTGCGCACCGCGTTGCCGGTCGGGTCGACGTCGGTCGCGGACAGCGTGTCGTCCTCGGCGTCGTCGAGGGCCTCGTCGCGGCGCGCGTCGGGGTCGTCGGGGTGCTGGCCGTCGTCCATCGCTCGCTCCGTCCTGGTGCTCCGGGTCCGCGGTGTACCCGCGGGACGACGTCGGGCGAACCGCTCCTCCCCCAGGTGTACGGCGGCCGCGCCCCCGGGCACCACGTCCGGATGCGGACGGACGGGAGGACCAGCGCGTGAGCCAGCAGACCCAGGACCTCGACGGCGCGGCCCGTCGCGCGCACCACGACTTCATCGGGCAGCCGCACACCCCTGACGAGGGCCCGATCGCCCGGGCCGAGGCGTCGGCCGACGGCCTGAGCACCCCGGACGCGCCGCTGGGGCCGCTGGGTCCGCCGCTGGACCGGCGGTCGACCTTCCTGCGGGGCGCGGCCGCCGCGGCCGGCGTCGTGCTGGTCCTGACCGCCTCCTGGCTGGTCTACCTGGCCCGCAGCGAGCTCGTCCTCATCGGCCTGGCGCTCTTCCTGGCCCTGGGCGCGGAACCGGTCGTGTCGTGGTTGGTCCGGCACCGGTGGCCGCGGTGGCTCGGGGTCCTCGCGGTGGTGGTCGTGGGCCTGGCGGCCGCGACGGGTTTCGTCCTGCTGGTCGGGCCGCTGCTCGCCGACCAGGCCGCGCAGGCCCCGGCCTACCTGCGGGCGGCGCAGGACCGCGGCACCCTCATCGGCGACCTCAACGCGCGCTTCGGGCTCCAGGAGTACCTCACCGGCGACCAGGCGTTCGCGGTCGGACGCACCGTGTTCGGCGCTCTCGGCTCGACGGTGGTCGTGGTCGTGCTCGCCGTCTACTTCGTGGCCGACCTGCCCCGCATCCGGCGCACCGCCTACCGGTTCGTCCCCGCCTCGCGGCGGCCGCGCGCCGTGCTCCTCGGCGACGCGATCGCCCAGCGCGTGGGCGGCTACGTCCTCGGCAACGTGCTGGTGTCGCTCATCGCCGGCCTCAGCAGCCTCGCGGTGCTGCTCGCGCTCGGGGTGCCCTACCCGTTCCTGCTCGCGACCGTCGTCGCCGTGCTCGACCTGGTCCCGGTGGCGGGCTCGGTCACCGCCGGCATCATCGCGAGCCTGGTCGCGTTCACCGTGTCGCCCACGGTCGGCGGGCTGACCGTCGGCTTCTTCGTCCTCTACCGCTTCCTCGAGGACTACCTGGTCTTCCCGGGCGTCGTCGGCCGGGTCGTCAAGGTGCCCGCGCTGCTCACGCTGATCGCGGTGCTGCTGGGCGGCGCCCTCTACGGCATCATCGGCGTCCTCATCGCCATCCCGATCGCCGCGGCGGCCCACCTGCTGCTCCACGAGACCGTCTTCCCGCGGCTCGACGCCGACGACTGAGCGGTCAGGTCTCGGCCACCTGCACGAGGTGCTCGGCCAGCGGCTCCGGGTGGACCTGCACGCCGAGGTGGGAGCTGGGCAGGTCGACGACGCGGAACGGGCGGTCGGGCACCGCCGCGTCGGCCTCGGCGACGAACCGGTCCTGCAGGGCGGGCGGCATGACGCGGTCGCGGCCGAGGCGGACGTACGTGTGCGGCACACGGCCCCAGCGCGCCGGGTCGACCCGCACGGCGTCCTCGTCGATCACGAGGGCCTCGTCGGTGTCCATGCTGCGCAGCATCGCCAGCAGCTCGGCGCGGGTGCCGTCGGCGAGCAGCGCCCCGTGCAGGCCGTCGACGAGCTCCGGGTCGTCCAGCCCCCAGTCGACCCGCAGCGCGCCGAGCTCGGCGGGCGGCGCCGCCACCAGCCGCGGCAGGAGCGCGTCGAGGTCCGAGGCGTACTCCGGGGCGCCCTGGTAGGCCGTCGGACCGCCGGTCACGCAGCACCAGGCCGAGACGTAGACGAGGTGGTCGACGAGCTCGGGGGCGGCGTTGACGCAAGCCGTGGTGGTCAGCCCGCCGCGGCTGTGCCCGACGAGCACGACGGGCCCGTGCTCGTGGGCCGCCCGGACGGCCTCGAGCACGACCTCGACGTCACCCGCGGTCGAGCGGGCGACCATCCCGCTCGGCGACGTGGCCGGGTCGCCGACGACGACGCGGGCGTCGAGCCCGTGCCCGGGCAGGTCGACGGCCAGGGCGCGGTGGCCGCGGCGGGCCAGCCCCCGGGCGACGGGTCCCCAGTGCGCGGCGCAGGAGAACGCGCCGTGCACCAGCACGAAGGTCGCCGGTGCGGTCACGGCGCGGGAGTCTGTCAGCCGGGCGCGGACCCGATCACGTCCCGCGCGGGCCCCGCTCGAGGTCGAACCAGACGCGCTTGCCGCCGTCGCGCTCCTCGGAGCCCCAGCGGTGGGCCAGCGACGCCACGATCTGCATGCCGCGCCCGCGCGAGGCGTTGGGGTCGAGCTCGCGCACCACCGGACGGATCGAGGAGCCGTCGGCGACCCCGACCCGTACCCACGCATCGGCGGCGACCACGTCGACCTCGAGGGCGACGTCGCTGCCGGCGTGGTCGACGACGTTGGCCACCACCTCGTGCACCAGCATCGCCGCGTCCTCGACGACGCCCGAGTCGACGGCCCACGCGTTGAGCAGCTCGCCGAGGACCACGCGCGCCGTGCGGGGCGCGGACAGCGTCGGGGGCAGCTCGAACGACGCCTGCAGCGTGGACATCCGGCGCTCGCCCTCCCGTGGTGCCCGTCCCGGCGGTGCCCGGCTGTGCACCGCCCTGCAGGCACCGTACGGCGGTCCCCTGGAGCAGTCAGCTCCGGCCCGGGTCCGCCGCCTCCCGGTCGCCGGCCGAGCGCTCGGGCGGGAAGGGCATCCGCGGGTGGTGGGGCACCTCGGGCGACGACGAGTCGAGGGGCACCGAGGCCGACCGGACCAGGCCCAGCTGGGTCGACTGCCGCCGCAGGACGGCGTCGAGGAGCCAGTCCGTGGCGGTGCGCAGCCGGTTGCCGGGCATCGAGAGCAGGTGGTAGCCCCGGGTGACCGTCTTGGCGGGCAGCCCGGACAGGCGCAGGTGCAGCGGGTTGGCGGCGGCGTCGGTGCTGCCGAGGTCGACGAGGAACCCGAGGTCGCGGTGGCGGTAGCGGCGCAGACGTCCGCCCCGCAGCGAGGCCGCGACGTTGCGGCCGGCCAGCTTGCCCTGGCGCTCGGCGTGCTGGGCGGTCATCGCCGTGTACTCGCCCGGCCGGCCGGGGTCGGGGACGGCCGCGGCGTCGCCGCACGCGAACACCTCGGGGTGCCCGGGCACGGTGAGCGTCGCGTCGACGACCACCCGGCCCTGGGCGAGCTCGACGCCGACGTCCTCGATCAGCGGGTCGGGGCGCACCCCGACGCACCACACGAGCGTGCGCGTGGGGACGACCTCGCCGTCGCGCAGCCGGACGCCGTCGGCCGTCGCCTCCTCGACCGTGTCCCCGGTGCGCACCTCGACGCCGCGGTCGCGCAGGACGCGGTCGGCGGTGGCGCCGAGGTGCTCGTCGAGGCCGGACAGCACCCGGCCCCGGCTGACCAGCAGCCACCGCACCGCGTCGTCGCCCAGCCCCCGGGCGCGGGCGAGGTCGCGGGTGAACAGCACGCCCTGGGCGGCCACCTCGGTGCCGGTGTACCCCGCCCCGACCACGACGAAGGTGCACCGGGCGCGGCGCTCCTCGGGGTCGTCGGTGATCGTCGCGAGGTCGATCTGGCGGATCAGGTGATCGCGCATGTAGAGGGCCTCGGGGATGCCGCGGAAGCCGTGGGCGTACTCGGCGAGCCCGGGGATCGGCATCAGCTTGTGGACGCTGCCCACGGCCAGCACGAGGCGGTCGTAGGTCGTGGTGTGGTGGCGGCCCTCCGGGTCCATCCACCGCACGCGCCGCCCCGCGAGGTCGATGTCGTCGACCTCGCCCTGGGCGTGCGACACCGCGCGCGGCAGCGTGTCGGCCAGCGACACGGAGATGCGGCGGGGCTCCAGCACCCCGCTCGCGACCTCGGGGAGCAGGGGCAGGTAGAGGAAGTAGTTGGTCGGGCTGACCAGCACGATCTCCGCCGTGCCGCCCACCGAGCGGGCCAGGGACCGGGCCGCGTTGTACCCGGCGAACCCGCCCCCCACGACGACGACCCGGGGCCGGGCCTCCCCGGACTGGTCCGTGCGTTCGGCGCTGGTCACCGCGCAGGCTTCCCCCGCGGGCGGGCGCGGCGAAACCGGGTGATCAGGCGACCTCCTCGGACAGCGCCACGATGATCCCGCCGGGGCCGCGCAGGTAGCAGAGGCGGTAGACGTCCTCGAACTGCGCGACCTCGCCGACGAGCTCGCCACCGTGGGGCCGCAGCCGCGCGATCACGTCGTCGACGTCGTCGACGAGGAACATCAGCCGACGCAGGCCCTGGGTGTTGGCCGGGGCGCTCGGCTCGGCGGTGGTGGCCACCGGGTGGTGGAACGCCGTCAGCTCGAGGCGGCCGTGCCCGTCCGGTGTCTGGACGAAGGCGACGTCGACGCGGACGTCGTCGAGCCCGACGACCCGGTCCACCCACCGCCCCTCGACCGGCATCACCCCGCCCGCCCGCTCCATCCCGAGCTCGACGAAGAACGCGACGGCGGCCTCGAGGTCGTCGACGACGACGCCGACGTGGTCCATCCGCTTGATCGCCATGGTGCTCGGGTCTCCTCTGCTCCGTCGCGCGGCCGGGCGCCGCGCTCCCGCCCCGGGACGGAGCCGCCGCCGCGATCTCGACATCGGCCTACGCTGGGCGTGATGCCCCCCGCCCCGCCCGTCGCCCCGTGCGACGGGACGACCTGAGGCCCCGGTGCTCCGCGCCCGGTCCCGCCCCGCGACCACCTTCACCACGGCGTCCGTCTGCCTCGTCGCGGTCTGCGCCGCGGCCGGGGTGCCGGCGCCGCTCTACGTCGTCTACCAGCAGACCTACGGGGTCTCGACGGTCGCGCTCACGGGTGCGTTCGCGATCTACATCCTGCCGCTGCTCGCCGCGCTCCTGTGCTGCGGCAGCCTGTCGGACCACCTGGGCCGGCGACGGGTGGCCGTGCCGGCGCTGCTGGTGGGCGCGGTGGCGTGCCTCGTGCTCGCGACCGTGGACTCGGCCGCACCCCTGATCGTCGGGCGCGCGGCGCAGGGGCTGTCGGTGGGGCTCGCCCTCAGCGCGCTCGGGGCGTTCGTCGTCGACCTCGCGCCCGCCTCCCGTCCGGGCCTCGCCGGGGCGGTCACCAGCGGCGCACCGCCCGGGGGCATCGCGATCGGCGCGCTCGCCTCCGGCGCGGCGGTGCAGCTCGCCCCGGAGCGCGCGCCGGTGCTGTCGTTCGTGGTCACCGCCGCCCTGCTGACCGTCGCCGCGGTGGCGGTGGGGCTGCTGCCGGAGACGGTGACGAGGAAACCCGGGGCGGTGCGGTCACTGCGCCCCGAGGTCGCGGTCCCGGCGGCCGCGCGGGCGGTGTTCCCCGTGGTCTGCGTGCTCGTCGCGGCCACCTACGTGCTCGGGGGCTTCACCCAGGCGCTGGCCCCGTCGGTGTCGGTGTCCGTGCTCGGGCGCACCGACCTCTTCAGCGGCGCGCTCACCGTGGCCGTCTTCCACCTCGCCGGCCCGGTGGCGGGGCTCGCCGCGAGCCGGTGGCGGACCGCGCCGGCGCTGGCGGGCGGGTCGGCCGTGCTCGTCGTCGGCACCGGCGGCTTCATCGCGGCGATCGCGTTCGGGAGCTTCGCCACGTACCTCGTCGCCGCCGTGATCGCCGGGACGGGGTTCGGGGTCGCGTTCGCCGCCGCCATGCGCGTCCTGCTCGAGCGCAGCCCCGCGGGCGTGCACGCCGCCACCCTCGCCGCGGTGTACCTGTTCTGCTACCTCGCGGCCGCCGTCTCGAGCCTCCTGGCCGGCGTGGCCGTCGAGATCTGGGGCCTGGCCCCGGTGGCGTCGGTGCTCTGCGCCCTGGTGATCGTGATGGTCGCGGCCGGCGCCACCGGCTCCGTCCTGCGCACCCGGGCCACCTAGCCTGATGCGGTGCCGATGACCGCGAAGTACGACACCACCTGCGGGGTCTGCGCCGGCGCCGTCCGGCCCGGCGAGGAGATCGCGCGCGCCGGCGAGCGGTGGGCGCACGCAGCGTGCGCCGGGACGAGCCCGGCGGCCTCCGGCAGCGGCAAGAAGAAGCCGGCCAAGGCACCCCGTCCGGACATGCCGGCCGCCGAGGGCGCGCTCGAGGTGTGGACCGACGGCGCGTGCTCGGGCAACCCGGGCCCCGGCGGCTGGGCCTGGGCCACCCGCGACGGCCGGCAGGACAGCGGCGGCGAGTCCCCGACGACCAACCAGCGCATGGAGATCCGGGCCGCCCTCGAGGCCGTGCGGGCCCTCGACGGCCCGCTCGTGGTGGTCAGCGACTCGACCTACGTCGTCAACTGCTTCCGCGACGGCTGGTGGAAGGGCTGGCTGGCCCGCGGCTGGGTCACCAGCGCGAAGAAGCCGGTGGTCAGCCGCGACCTCTGGGAACCGCTGATCACGCTCGTCAACGAGCGCGGCGACGTGTCGTTCCGGTGGACCAAGGGCCACTCGGGCGACGAGATGAACGACCTGGTGGACCGGCTCGCCGTCGAGGAGTCGAAGGCCTCGGCCTGACCCTCGACGGCGACGCCGGTCCCGCCCGGACGACTCAGCGACCGGCGACCCGGTGGGCGCCCTGCTGCGCGGCGGCGGTGCCGCGGGTGGCGCCGACCCCGAACAGGTGCAGGCCGCCGGCGACGACCACGCCGAGGACGCGGCCGGTGATGCGCACCGGGTTGAGCGAGTGGGCGAGCTGGTCGAGCGGCGCGGCCACGGCCTCGGTGATGGCGTGGATCTGCTGGCCGACGCGGTCGGCGGCGCCCTCGGCCTCGTCGCCGACATCGGCGCCCAGGTCGGCCACGCGGTCGGCGCCGGTCACCACGGTCTCGCCGGCCTCGCGGGCGCCGGCGTCGACGCGGGCGGCGGCGCGGCGGCCCGCGGCGCGGGTCTCGCCAGCCACCTCGCGGGCGGTGCCCTCGGCCTGGCCCGCGATCTGCCCCGCGGTGGTCTGGGCGATGCTCGCGGCGTCCTGGGCGGCGGCCTCGAGGCCCTTCTCGCCCCCGGCGACGGCCTGGGCCTCGTCGCGGACCCCGGACCCGGCGGCCTCGGCGGTGGCCTCGGCCTTCCGTGCGGCGGTGCGGGTGTGGCCCGCGACCTTCTTCGCGGTGGTCGACGCCTCGTCGGCGACGTCCTCCGCGGCGTCGCCCGCCTCCGCCGCGGCGGTCTCGGCGGTGTCCCCGGCCTCCTGCAGCGTGGCGTGGGTCGCCTCGCGGAGCCCCTCGACGGAGCTGCCGTTGCGGCCGGTGTCGCCGCTGTCGGTGGTGGCCTCGTCGGTGGTGTCGTCGGTCCCGCCCACCTCGTGCACCGCGCCAGGGGTGTGGCCGGCGAGGTCCTCGCCGGCCGCGGAGGTACCGGAGGCGCTGGTGGCGGTGCCCTCACGGACCGCCTCGACGGTCTCGACCGCGCCCTCGATGCCGACGTCCTCCGCGATCTCCGCCGCGGTGCGGCTGGCGTCGGGGGTGTCGGCGTCGACGCGCCGGGTCTCGAGGATCTCCCCGTCGTCGCCGTGCACCACGACGTCGCCGCCGCCCTGCGCGGCGATGATCGTGACGGCGCGCTCGACCGCTTCGACCTCGGTGGCGGTCCGGGCGGTCACCTGGTCGTCCCCGGGGACGGTGACGGTCCACTCCTCGCCGTGGGGCTGCACGTGGCGGTCGGGCATGTCGGGCTCCTCGGTCGTCGATGACGTCCCTCGGGGCTTGCCCACCCGGGGCCCGGGATGCACGTCCCGGGTCGTGCCGGTGCGGTGACGATCGCCTCCGCATCCACCACCGAGCACCGTGCCCGCCGCCGGACGGGGGCTGTCGCTAGGCCGGACCGACCGCGCGCAGGTGCCGGCCCCGCCGGTGCGCCCCGGTCGCCCGGGGTCGCGGCGCGGTCGGGGTGGCGCGGACGGCCCCAGCGCGACGATCGCCGCGCGGCCGTTCGGAGACCGTGCCCGGGGCGGTGCGGCTCGCCATGGCGCGGCGCGTCTGCTCCGGGGACGGGCCGCGCAGCGCGTCGGTGGCCCCGCCGGCCACCATGCCGACGGCGTTGATCGCGCCGAACGCCAGCAGCCCGAGGCCGCCGACGTCGTCGGGGCCGTCCGGGGCGGCGTCGTGCCCGAGCTGACCGCCGTAGGGCTGGGGCGCGCCGGCGTCCGGCCCGTCGACCGCGACGGGTGCGTCGTCGCCGGTGCTCGCGTGCGCGGTGTGCGGGACGAGGACCGCCGACAGCCCGGCGACCAGCGCCAGGGAGCGCGTGCGGCTCCTGCCCGGCCTCGCGTGGCTCGGTCTCACGCGTCACCCCCCCGACGACGATCGCGTGCCGGGGGCTACCTCGGGGCGCCGCCGGTCAACCCCCCGTAGGTTCGTCGGGGCCGACACGCCGGGAGAAGGGCTGCTCATGGGCGTACCGCTGATCGTCGACACCGACCCCGGCGTGGACGACGCCTACGCGCTCGCCGTCGCGCTCTCCGACCCCGCCGTCGACGTGCTCGCGGTGTCGACGGTGTTCGGCAACGTCGACGCGGACACCACCACCGGCAACGCGGGCCGGGTGCTGGGCCTGCTCGACCGGGCCGACGTCCCCGTGGGGCGCGGTGCGTCGCGCCCGTTGGTGCACCCCACTCCCGAGTCGGCGGTCGCGGTGCACGGCGCCGACGGGCTCGGCGGGCGGGCCGGCGATTTCGGCGAGCCCGGCGCCGTCGCGGTCGGGCGCGCCCTCGACGTCATGGCCGCGGCGCTGGAGGCGTCGGCCGAGCCCGTCACCATCGCCGCCATCGGCCCGCTGACCAACGTCGCCCTGCTCCTCGCGACGCGCCCCGACCTCGCGGAGCGCATCCGGCGGGTGGTGGTCATGGGTGGCGCGGTGTCGGTGTCCGGGAACGTCACCCCGGTCGCGGAGTTCAACCTGCACTGCGACCCGGAGGCCGCCCGCCGGGTACTGGTGGAGGAGGACGTGCCGATCACGCTGGTGCCGCTCGACCTCACGCACCGGTGCACGGTGGACGAGGCGTGGCTCGACCGCCTCGCCGTCACCGGCCCGATCGCCCGCGTGCTGACGGGGACCCGGGACACCTACCTGCACCACTACCGGCAGGCGCTCGGTGTGTCCGCGATCCCCCTGCACGACGCCGTGGCCGTCCTCGAGGCCGTCGCCCCGGGCGCGCTGCGCACCTCCCCGCTGCCCCTGGAGATCGACACCTCCACCGGTGCGGGCCGCGGGGCGGTGCTCGCCGACCGCCGCCGCACGCGGCCCGACCCCCCGGCGCACCGGCCCGTCGACGTGGCGCTCGACGCCGACGTGGACGCCGTCCGCGCCGCCCTGCTCGACCGGCTCTCGCGCGCCGGGAGCGCTGCCCGCTAACGCAGCGCGTGCAGCTTGGGCAGCACGTGCTCGGAGAACTGGTCGAGGAAGCGCTGCTGGTCGTGGCCCGGCGCGTGGAAGACCAGGTGGTTGAGCCCGAGGTCGAGGTAGGGCTTGACCTGGTCGATCACCTCGTCGGGGTCCGACGTGACGATCCACCGGCTGGCGATCTTCTCGATGGGCAGCTGCTCGGCGGCCTGCTCCATCTCGGTCGGGTCGTCGTAGCCGCTCTTCTCCTCGGCCGAGAGCGCCAGCGGCGCCCAGAACCGGGTGTTCTCCAGCGCGCGGTCCCGGTCGAGGTCGAAGGAGAGCTTGATCTCGATGGTGCGGTCGTACCCGACGCCGTCGCGCTCGGCCTTCGCCAGGCCCTCGTCGACGGCGGGCATGAGCTTGTCGGAGTACAGCTCCATCCCCTTGCCGCTGGTGCAGATCATGCCGTCGCCGGCACGGCCCGCGTACCGGGCCACCTGCGGCCCGCCGGCGGCGATGTAGATCGGCACCTCGTGCTCGGGCTTGTCGAACACGGTGGCGTTGATCGTGCGGTAGTAGTCGCCGTCGAAGGAGACGTTGTCCTCGCGCCACAGCGTCCGGATCAGGGTCACGGCCTCGCGCAGGCGCGCGAACCGCTCCTTGAACTCCGGCCACTCCACGCCGGTCACCGACGTCTCGTTGAGCGCCTCGCCCGTGCCGACCCCCAGCATGACGCGGCCGGGGTAGAGGGAGCCCAGCGTCGCGAAGGCGTGCGCGACGACGGCCGGGTTGTAGCGGAACGTCGGGGTGAGCACGCTCGTGCCGAGCTGCACGTGCGACGTGCGCTCCCCCACCGCGCTCATCCAGACCATCGCGAAGGGCGCGTGGCCCCCGGTGCGCCGCCAGGGCTGGTAGTGGTCGCTGACCAGGACGCTGTCGAGGCCGGCCTCCTCCGCCCGGACGGACATGTCCACGAGCTCGCGCGGGGCGAACTGCTCCGCCGACGCCTTGAGCCCGAACTTCAACTCCGACACGCCGTCCACCTTCCATGTTGGCCCGCGCGCCCGCGCGGCTCTCGGGCCGATCCTCCCCCGCGTCCGGCGGGGGCGATACTGCGGTGTGGGCACTCCCGCAGGCGGACGACGGACGGTGGCGGTCGTCGGCGCCGTCAACGTCGACATGGTGGTCGCGACGGACACCCTGCCCGGCCCCGGCGAGACGGTGGTCGGACCCGGCGTCGAGCAGCACGGCGGCGGCAAGGGCGCCAACGCCGCCGTGGCCGCCGCCCGCGCGGGCGCGACGGTCCGGTTCGTGGGCGCGGTGGGGGCCGACGACCTCGGGCGCGGGGCCCTCGCCGAGCTCGCGGCCGACGGGGTGGGCGTGGACGACGTCGAGGTGGTGCAGGACGCCACCACGGGCACCGCGCTGATCGTCGTCGACGCCCGGGGCGAGAACCAGATCGCGGTGGGCGCCGGCGCGAACGGCCGGGTGGACCCCGAGCGGGTGCGGGCGAGCCTGCGGGCCGCCGGCGACGTCGGGGTGGTCCTGGTCAGCACCGAGATCCCCGGGGACGCCGTGGCGGCGGCCGTCGAGGTCGCGGGCGAGCTCGGGGCGACCTGCGTGCTCGACCCCGCCCCCGTCGTCCCGGTCGTCACCGACCTCCTCGGGCGCGGTCCCCTCCTGACGCCCAACACCCGCGAGCTCTCCGCCCTGGCGCACGCGGTCGGCGTCCCGTCGGGGCCGCCCGAGGACGAGGCGCAGGGTCTGCGGGAACGGACCGGCGCACCGGTCGTGGTGACCCTGGGCGGCGACGGGGTCCTCGTCGTGGACGCCGAGCCGCAGCGCCTGCCCCCGGAACCCGCGACGGTCCGCGACACGACGGGCGCCGGCGACACGTTCACCGGCGTGCTCGCGGCCCGCCTCGCCGCGGGCGACGACCTGCTCACCGCGGTCACCACGGCCAACCGCGCCGCCGCGCTCTCGGTGGCCTCCGTGGGCGCCCGGGCGGGGATGCCGAGCGCCGCCCGGCTCGACGAGACGGCCGACCCATCCACGCGGTCGATACCACCCCAGCGATCAGAGTGATTTCCGCCGGGCTTCCCGGCTCCCGACACTGACGGCAGGTGAGACGCCCCGCGATCTCGAGCCGACGTTGCCGGAGGAGCCCGACATGACCGACCAGACCGCCGACCCGCCGCCCGCGGTCGCCACCCGCCCGGACGACGAGGTGCAGGCCGACCCGCGCACCGGGCGGCGCCCGGGTCTGCTGCAGGTCGCGGTCCTCATGCTCTCGAGCTGCCTGCCGATCCTCGGCGCGGTCCTGCTCGCCCCGGTCCTGCCGATCATGCAGACGGCCTTCGCCGGCGTCCCCGGGTCCGCGGCACTGGTCCCGCTGGTGCTCACCGCGCCGGCGCTGGTCATCGGCCTGCTCGCCCCGGTCGCCGGGCGCATCGTCGACAGCCTCGGGCGCAAGAACCTGCTGGTCGGGGCCCTGGTCGTCTACGCGTTCGTGGGCACCGCCCCGCTGTACCTCGAGTCGCTGCCGATGATCCTGCTCAGCCGCGTCGGGGTCGGCCTCACCGAGGCCGCGATCATGACGTGCTGCACCACGCTCATCGCCGACTACTTCACCGGCCACGCCCGCGACAAGTACCTGGGCCTGCAGGCCGTCTACACGACGCTCGCCGCCACCGTCTTCTTCGCGCTCGGCGGCGCGCTCGGGGCCGCCAGCTGGCGCGCCCCGTTCTGGCTCTACCTCGTGAGCCTGCCGCTGGCCGTCATGACGGTCGTCGCCATCTGGGAGCCGGTGCGCCGCACCGCCGAGCGCGGAGCGCGGGCGCTGCCGTCGGTGCCGTGGCGCCGGCTGGCCGGGCCGATCGCGGTCACCCTGTTCGGCGGCATCGCCTTCTACACGCTGATCGTCGAGCTCTCCTACGCCCTCGCCGGCGTCGGCGTGACCTCCACGGGCACCATCGGCCTGGTCAGCGCCGTCTCGTCGCTGGCCACCGCGATCGGCGCCCTGACCTTCCCGCGGGTCGCCCACCGCGGCCCGGCGATCCTGCTCCCGGTGGCCTTCACCGCCATCGGCGTGGGCCTCGCCGTCATCGCGGCCGGCAACGGCGTCCCGGTCGTGCTGATCGGCGCGGTCATCGCCGGCTTCGGCGGCGGGCTGCTGCTCCCGAGCCTGCTGACCTGGACGATCGCGTCGCTCTCCCTCGAGCAGCGCGGACGCGGCACCGGGTTCTGGACCGCCGCCCTGTTCCTCGGCGAGTTCATCTGCCCGCTCGTGGTGCTCGCCCTCGCCGCGACGCTGACCGGCCTGTCCTCGGCCCTCCTCGTGCTCGCCGTGGCCTCGGTGGTCGTGGCGATCGCGGTGCGGCTCGCCCGCCCGGTCCGCCGGCAGTCCGCCGTCGACTGATCCGGTCACGCCCCGGTCCCCGCGCTCCTCCCGCAGAGGAGGAGCGCGGGGACGTCCGCGTCGGGGGGGATCGCGCGCGGACGACGCGAGGTGCCCTACCGGGAGTGGCCCAGCCACCAGTCGACGACGTCGCGCTTGGTGTGGCCGGCGCTCCCCGTCGCGACGGCCGGGGCGCCGTCCCCGGCCATCGCGCGGCGCAGCCCGTCGGCGAGGTCCTGCGGGTCCCCCGGCGTCGTGAGCGTGACCAGCGGGTGCCCGCGCAGATCCTCCGCGAGGCCCGTCTCGGTCGTCGTGACGACGCGGCAGCCGTGCGTCAGGCCCTCCACCAGCGGCAGCCCGATCTGCTCGCGCCACCCCGGGCGCCGCACCGAGGGCATGGCCACCACGGCCGCGCGGCGGAGCAGCGCGTGCACCTCCGGCCGGCTCGGCGAGGTGACCGACACGCCCGCGGGCAGGTCCCGGCCGTCCCCGCCGCTCGGGTCGGCCACCACGAGGCGCCACCCCGCGTCGGCGGCACCGCAGCGCTGCCACGCGTCGGTGAGCACGCCGAAGCCCTTGCGCTCGCCGGGCGCTCCCAGGAACAGCACCGTCCGCTCGCGCACGGCCCCGCCCGCGACCCCCGGCCCGCACACCCGGCACGCGTCGAGGCTCGGGGTCAGGACGGTGTGCCGCGTGCGCCGCAGCGCCCAGCCGAACGTGCGCCGGTAGTTCTCCGACGCGCCCGTCGTGCCGAAGACGACCGTGTCCAGCGCCAGGAGGGAGAGCCCGAGGGCGATGGTGGCGAGCCGAGTCGCCAGGGCCCCCAGGACCGGCCGGTGCGCGAGCGACGGGAAGGCCAGGCGCTCGCGGACGTCGAGGTTGTCGATGGCGTAGGTCGCGATCCACACCCGGCGGCGCGGCCGCAGCACGCGCAGCGCCCTGACGACCGCGACGACGCGCAGCGCCCGCACCCACTCGCCCAGCCAGAGCGGCTCGGCGACCTCGACCAGCTCGAGGTCGGGGTCCCGCACCGCCCCGACCAGGGTCGCCCAGGTGAACGGCCGCACGGCCGGGAGCGCCAGCAGCGCGGGGTCGGCGTCGTCGCGCTGCGAGGTGAACAGCAGCACCTGCGACGCGGGGGCCTCCTCGACGACCGAGCTCCGCAGGTCCGGGACGATCCGCAGCGTCTGCACCGGCACAGGTTCCCCGACGCCCCCGCGCCCGCGTCGTCCAGGGTTTGCGGGCGGGCCCGGCTGCCGATCAGTGCGCGGTGGACCACGATTACGGGCACTGGCAGGACGTCACGACGCGCTGGAACGACAACGACCAGTACGGGCACCTCAACAACGTGGTGCACCACTCGATCATGGACACGGTCGTGAACCGGTGGCTGATCGAGAACGGGTGCCTCGACCCGCACGAGGGCGACACGGTGGGCCTGGTGAAGCAGGTGCACTGCGAGTACCGGGCGCAGGCCGGGTTCCCCGACGTGGTCTCGGTGGGGCTGCGGGTCGGCGAGCTGGGCAACACGAGCGTGCGCTTCGAGGTCGGGATGTACCGCGGCGACGGCGAGCTGTTCTTCACCGGGCACTTCGTCCACGCGTTCATCGACCGCGCCTCCGAGGAGACCGTGCCCATCGAGGGCGATCGGCGGGCGGCGCTGGAGGGCCTTCAGCGCCCCTAGCCGGGCGCCGCCCGCCGACGGACCAGCGCGGCGATCTCCCGCACCGCCATGAGCAGGGCGAACACCCCGAAGACGAGGCCGAGCACCTCGGTGTCCAGCGCGAGCCCGAGCACGGCCCCGGCCACGACGCCGGGGGCCGCGGTCAGCCCGAGCAGCCAGCCCCAGCGCGACGACGCCGTGCCCTGGCGCGCGTGCACCACCGACCCGACCACCGAGTTGGGGATGAACATCAGCAGCGAGGTCCCTGCGGCCACGTGCAGCTCGACCCCGAACAGCAGCACCAGGGCGGGCACGGCGAGCAGCCCGCCGCCGAGCCCCATCGCGCCCGCCCAGGCCCCGACGACGACACCGACCACGATCGTCGTCGGCACGACGAACCACGGGTCGGCGAGCAGCGCGGCGGGCACGAGGGCGTGGGTGAACAGCGGCGAGCCGAGCGCGTCGACCGTGAACTTGGCCGCGGTGAGCAGCAGGATCGCGATCAGCAGCACCCGCAGCACCGTCTCGGAGGCGCGGGCCAGCAGCCACGGGCCGAGCAGGCCACCGAGGGTGCCGCCGATGAGCATGCCGGTGCCGACCCGCAGGTCGAGCGCACCGCCGCCCACGGCGTACGCGGCGGCCCCGGCGACGCACACGCCGATGTTGGCCACCGTCGAGGTGCCGTGCACCCGGGCCCGCGACATCGAGGTGAAGCGGTCCAGGGCGGGCACGAACAGCACGCCGCTCCCGCCGCCGATCAGGCCGCCGACGACCCCGCCCACCAGCCCGATGGCGGCGATGCGCGCACGGGAGCCGTGCTCGGTGCCCTCGTCGGTGTGCATGTGCTCCTGGTGACGCGACGGTGAGAGTCCCGGCGGTACGGGCCGCCGCAGGGCAGACTGTTTGTGTACGCAACTACTCGGACGGAGGTACCCGATGGCGGAGGCCGCACGCCGACCGTTGCTGCAGATCATCGTGGCGAGCACCCGACCCAACCGGGTCGGTGAGCCGATCGCGCGCTGGTTCGCCGGGTACGCGCGGGCCCACGAGGGGTTCGAGGTCGAGATCGTCGACCTCGCCGAGGTCGACCTGCCGATGTTCGCCGAGCCGGAGCACCCGCGCCTCGGGCGCTACACGCTCGACACCACCAAGGCCTGGAGCACCACGGTCGCCCGCGCCGACGCGTTCGTGATCGTCCACCCCGAGTACAACCACAGCTTCACCGCGCCGCTGAAGAACGCGCTGGACCACCTCAACCGCGAGTGGGCGAACAAGCCCGTCGCGGTCGTCGGCTACGGCGGCGTGGCCGCCGGCGCGCGCGCCACCGAGGCGCTGCTGCCCGTGCTGCTCGGCCTGCAGATGGTGCCCGTCGCGGGCACGGTGCCGATCCCGTTCGCGGGCCAGCGCGTCTCCGGCGAGGGCGACGAGCGGGTGTTCACCCCGGCGCCCGAGACCGAGGCCGGTGCGAAGGCGGCCCTCGACGGCCTCGCGGGCTGGCTCGGGACCCTGGGGCTGCGCGGCGTCCGCTGACCCGCTCGCCCCGCACTACCCTGGGGGTCGAGGGGAGGTCGCCGTGCGGGACGAGGAGCTCGTCGTGGCGTTCGCGCTGACGCGGCTCGACCACCCCGGTCTCGACCTCGAGGAGGTCGCGGCCCTGCTGGTCCGCCGGGTCGGCCCCGAGGGGATGCTCGAGCTCGCGGCGCACAACCTGGCCGACCGCGGGGAGCTGCGCGGCGCGCTGTTCGAGGCGGCCGTGGAGCGGGTCGTGCGCGTGGTGCTCGCGCTGCGGGACGCCCAGGACTGACCGGCCGCCCGCCCGTGCGGCGCTGAGACCGGCCCCACAGCGCCGGAGCGGCCCGGAGTGGGCATCACTGAGGTCCGGGCGGCGGTGCACCTCGCCGCCCGCCTCCGAGCCGAGCCCGTGCTCGTCCCCTCGACAGGCCGCGAGCCCGCGCGCTCGCGGCCGGGACGCCCGTGCTCCGCGGGCGCGCGGAGGTCGTGATGTCAGCGCTGCTCCTCGCCGTGGTGGCCGCCCTGCTCGCCGCCCTGGGTGACGTGTTCCAGCGACGGGTGACCCGGGTCCAGCCCGACCACCTCACCGGCACGTGGCGCCTGCTCGGCAACCTCGTGCGGCACCCCGTGTGGCTGGCGGGGGCCGTCCTGAGCCTCGCCGGGCTGAGCACGCACGTGGTCGCCCTGTCGCTGGGCGAGATCACCGTGGTCCAGCCGGTGCTGGTGCTGGAGCTGCCGTTCGCCGTGATCATCGCGGCGTGGCTGTCGCGGGAGCGCCTCGCCGCGCGCGACGGGTGGGCGATCGTGCTCATGGCGGTCGGTGTGGCGGTCTTCGTCTCCTGTCTCGCGCCCACCGGCGGGGACCCGGGCTCGGTGTCGCCGGGGGCGTGGGCGGTGGGGCTGGGCGTCCTGCTCACCGGCGCGGGGGTGCTGACGCTCGCCGGGGCCCGGACCACGGCCAACCGGCGCGCCGGGCTGCTCGGCGCCGCGGCCGGCGTGGGGTACGGGGCGACGGCGGTGCTCGTGTCCGCGGTCGGCGCCGTCGCGCACCAGGGGGCCGCCGCGGTGCTCGGCGCGTGGCCGCTCTACGGCGCGGTCGCGGTGGGCGTCGGGTCCTTCGTGCTGCTCCAGAACGCCCTGGCCGCGGGCAGGCTCATGGCGACCGCGCCCGGGCTGACCCTGGTGAACCCGCTGGTCGCGGTGCTCTGCGGCGTGCTGCTCTTCGGAGAGACCCCGCGGCCCGGGGTGTGGGTCGTGGGTGCGGTCGCCGGGGCCGCGCTGCTGGTCGCGGGCACGGTGCGTCTCGCCGGGTCGCCGGCCCTCACGGACGGGAGCGGGGACCGCCGGGCGCACAGGAACGCGCGTTTCGCGACGGTGACGCCGAGGGCAGCCCGTGCCACTCCCCGGGTGGCCGGCTCGACACGAGGGCCCCACGCGCTCCCTCCGTCGGAAGGCCAGATTCGATGACCAGCCCTGCCCCCGGCTCCACCCCCGGAGCCACCGCCGCCACGCCGCGCCGTCGCCGGCCCGTCTGGGCCTGGATCCTGCTGGCCCTGGTCGCGATCGCCATCGTGATCGCGATCCTGCTGCTCACCGGGCGCTGCGGCTCGGGCAGCACCGCCGGCGCGCCCCCGGCGTCCCCGCCCGTCGGCGCCCCGGCGGGTGCTCCCGGTGCCGCCCCCGGCGCGGGTGCGCCCGGAGCTCCCGGAGCTCCCGGAACTCCCGGCGCGGGGGGTGCGGGCGGGGCGGGCACCGCCCCCGGCGCCCCGGGCGGCGCCCCGACCGATCCGGCGGCCCTGCAGAGCCGGATCGACGAGATCGTCGCGGCGCAGCCGATCACCTTCCGGCCGAACAGCGCCGAGCTCACCGACGCGGGCAGCGAGAGCCTCGACCGCGTCGCGCAGGAGCTCACCGCCGCGCCGTCGGCGCGGGTGACGGTCACCGGCTACTCGGCACCCCTCGGCGGCGCCGGCACCCCGGACCCGCAGCAGCTCTCGGACCAGCGCGCGACCACCGTCGCCGACGAGCTGGCGGCCGACGGCGTCGCCCGCGACCGCCTGCAGACGCGCGGGGCGTCGGACACCGAGCCGCGGCCCGACCCCGCCAGCAGCCGCCGCGCCGAGATCGCCGTCTCCTGACGGCCGCCCGGGGGCGGGGCTCAGAGGTGGTGCGTCAGGGCGAGGTGCGTGCCCTGCGGGCCGGACTCGATGACGACGTCGTCGACGAGCTCGCGCATCATCGCGAGACCCCGTCCCCGGACTCCGGGCTCCGTCGGCGCCTCCTGCCAGCAGCCGTCGTCGGCGACGGTGATGACCAGCGTGGCGTCGGCGGCGTGCGCGGTCAGCGTCATCGTGCCGCTGGCCGAGGCCCCGTGGAAGGCGTGGTCGCAGCAGTTCTCGAGCGCCTCGGAGGCGGCCATGACCAGGTCGTCCACCACGTCGGGGTCCAGGTGGTCACCCTGCAGCCACCGTGAGAGGCGGCGCCGCACGACGCGGACCTGGCTGCCGTGGGCCGCGGCGCTGACCCGCAGGGGGTCGGGCCACTGGGCGACGTCGGTGTCGCCGAGGCTCTGAGACGTCGGCATGGTCCGGCCCGGATGCCCCGCACGGCCCGGTCGCCAACCCCGACGGTGAGCAACCACTCCCCCGCGGGGCCGGCCCCCGCTAGCGTCGCGATCACCTCCCCCCACCACCGGCCGGTCCCGAGGAGGACGACGTGCCCGCTCGCCCCCGCCTGCCCCTCGCGGGCCGCACCGTCGTGGTCACCGGCGCGGCCAAGGGGATCGGCGCCGCGACCGCGCGGATCGCCCATGCCCGCGGCGCGACGGTGGCGGCGCTCGACGTCGACGGGGTCGGCGCCCAGCGCCTCGCGCACGACCTCGGCGCCCGGGCCCTCGGCGTGCAGGCCGACGTCCGCGACGCCGAGGCGCTGGACGCCGCCGTCGCCCGCGTCCGCGCCGACCTGGGCGGCGTCGACGTGCTCGTGGCCAACGCGGGCGTGGCGCCGCCGACCACCACCGTGCTGGCGATCGACCCCGCCGAGTTCGAGCGCACCGTCGAGATCGACCTGCTCGGGCAGTGGCGCACGATCCGCGCCGCCCTGCCCGAGTCGTCGCCCGCCGCGGCCACGTGGTGGCGATCAGCTCGATCTACGCCTTCTTCAACGGCGTGCTCAACGCCTCGTACGCGGTGAGCAAGGCGGGCCTCGAGGCGCTGGTGCGGGCGCTGCGGGCCGAGCTCGCGCCGCACGGCGCGACGGCGGGCGTCGCCTACTTCGGGTTCGTCGACACCGACCTGGTCGACGAGGCCTTCGCGCGCCCGCAGGTCGCGACCTTCCGGCGGTCGCTGCCGGCGTTCCTCACCCGCCCCATCCCGGTCGAGGTCGCGGCCCGGGCGCTGGTCGACGGCGTCGAGGCCCGCGCACCGCGGGTCACCGCCCCCGCCTGGGTCCGGCCGGCGCTCGCGCTGCGCGGGCTCACCGACCCGCTCGCGGACCGGGTGATCGCCCACCGGGCGGCGCCGGCGGTCCGGCAGGCCGAGGCGTCGGAGGACGGGGCCTGAGCCGCGCCTAGGTCGCCCGGCCCCGGCGCGGGACGGCGCGGATGACCAGCAGCGCGGTGTCGTCCAGCGCTGCACCGGCGGCGTGGGCGTCGACGGCCTCGAGCACCGCGCCGGCGGTGACGTGCCCGTCGGCGGCGGGGTCGAGGCCGGCCACGACGTCGAGGAGCCCCTCCATCTCGAACTCGCGGCCGCCGACGGGGCGGGCCTCGGTGACGCCGTCGGTGAACAGCAGGACGCGGTCGCCGAGGTCCAGGGTCACGCGCTCGAGGGCGATGCGCGGCTCCGCGCGCACCCCCAGCGCGCGCCCGCCCGCCTGCAGCGCGGTGATCGAGCCGTCGCGGCGCTGCACCACGCCCGGGGGGTGTCCCGCGCTCGCCACGAGGATCTCGAGCCCCTCGGCGTCGGCGCGCGGACCCATGGCGGCGTAGACCGCGGTGACGAAGCTCGGGCGCTGGTCGAACCACACGTGCAGCACGCCGTGCAGGGCGGTGAGCACGGCGACCGGGTCGTCGTCGGTGTGCCCGAGCGCGCGCACGGTGGAGCGGGCCAGCGCGGTGGTGCGCGCGGCCTTCGGGCCCTTGCCGCACACGTCGCCGACCACCGCGCCCCAGCCGCCCGGGCTGGGGAAGAGGTCGTAGAAGTCGCCGAGCACCGACGCGCCCGTCCCGGGCCGGTAGCGGGCGGCCACCTCGACGCCGGGGAAGTCCGGGAGCCGCGCGGGCAGCAGGCTCTCGCGCAGCGTGGAGGCGAGCTCCTCGGCCTCGGCCGCGTGCTGCTCCGCGAGCCGGGCCAGCCGCTGGGCCTCGGCGGCGAGCTGGTCGGACGTCGCGGCCTGCACGCTGGCCGAGCGGGCCTGCTCGCGGTAGTACCGGGCGGCGGCGCCGGCCTCCTGCGCCTGCTCGCCGGCCTCCCGGGCCTGGCGGTCGGCCTCCTGGGCCACGTGGTCCGACGCCGCGGCGCGCTGCGCGGCCGCGGACCGGTCGGCGCGCGAGTCGGCGAGCGCGACGCGCAGCGCGACCTCCCCGGTGGCCGCCTGGGCCAGGGTCGCCAGCACGTCGCGCTGGTGGGGCGACCAGGGCCGCGCACGCGAGTCGATCGCGCCCAGCACGCCGATCACGACGCCCGCGGGGTCGCGGATCGGGTAGCCGGCCCACGCGCCCGCGCCCCAGGTGGGGGCGTCCACGGCGTCGCGCGAGCGGGGATCGGCGTCCACGTCGTCGACGCACACCGGCTCGTCGTCGGCCACGACGGCACCGCAGAGGGCCTGCGCGACGGGCAGGTCGCCGCCGTGGACGCCCCGCGAGACCCCGAGCCCGTGCACGCTGCGCAGGAGGAGACGGTCGTCGTCGGCGAGCCAGACGACCCCGATCGGCGCGCCCGTCAGCGACGTCGCGAGCCGCGCGAGGCGGTCGAAGCCGGCGTCCGCGTCCGCGTCGAGCAGTCGCGCCCGCGACACCGCCCGTTCCGGGGCGTCGAGCGCCCTCGTCCTGCTCGCCACCCGCCGCTCCCCCCGCACCGCTCACGCGTGTGCACACCGGAGGACCCGGTGGTGCCCAACCATTCTGCCGTCGATCGGGCGCCACCGACACCTCGGGACCCCGGCCTGGCGTGTCCGGCCGGTGTCGTCCGCCTCAGCGCCCGGTCGCCAGCACGGCGACCCCCGGCCCCGTGAGCTCCCCGGACGCCACCGGACGGCCGGACACGGCGAGCAGGAGCGCCAGTGCGCTGCCCCGGACGTCGGAGCCCTCGGGACCTCCGCCCAGGGACAGGTCGGCGTCGGTGGCGGTCAGACGGACATGCGTCGCCGCCTCCTTCGCCCCGCCGAACGACGCCGGCGTGCGCACCTGGAGCCGCAGGGCCCGCCCGACCGCCTCGGCCGGGTAGGCGCGCCGCAGACCGAGGGGCCGGCGGACGTCCTCGCCGTGCACGACCTCCTCGACGAGGCGGCTGTCCCGCGGCCCCGGCGGGGTCGAGGTGCGACGGGCGACCGCGCGCAGCCGGTCGAGGGTCTGCGCCGGGGTCGTGCCGCGCTCGCGCGTCACCCCGTGAGCGTTCTGCCGATCGAAGTCGAAGCCCGCGCGGGCCATCGCCACGACGAAGCCGAGGCGGGTGGTTCGGGCGCTGTGCACGAGGTGGGCGACGACGTCGTGCACGCTCCACCCGGGACAGAGCGAGGGCTCGTCCCACCGCGCCGCGTCGACGCCCTCGAGGTCGGCGATCAGCGCCGCGCGCTCCTCGTGCACCATCGCCCAGACGTCGTCTCCCACGGTTCCCTCCCTGTGGTCCGGATGCTCTCACCGGTGGGACGGGCGGCGGGACCGGAACTCATCGCGGCTCGGCCGACCCGGCCAGGAACGGCAGCAGGCGGGCGTGGACGGTCTCCCGGTCGGTGACGTAGATGCCGTGGCCGGCGTCGGGCAGCTCGACGAGCTCGGCGTGCCGGAGCAGCTCCGCGGTGGGTCGTCCGGTGATCTCCAGGGGCGCCGAGGCGTCGGCCGTGCCGTGGAACAGCAGCACCGGCACGTCGACCGCCGTGACGTCGGCGGTGAGGTCGGTGAGGGCCACCGCACGCAGGCACGGGATCTGCACCTCGAGCGGTGTGGCGAGGATGGTGCGCACGCCGTCGTCGACCAGCTCCTGCGACACCCAGGCGCCCGAGCCCTGCCGGGCGAAGTAGGCGGGTGCGCCGGCGCGGAACCACCCCGGGCGGTCGCGGCGCAGGTCGGCGATCACGGCCTCGACGGCCCCGGCCCCGGCCGCGCCGGCGAAGTGCGGCGTCATGGTCCCGAGCAGCGCGACGCGGGCGATGCGCCCGGCACCGTGCCGGGCCAGCAGCCGGACGGTCTCGCAGGTGCCCATCGAGTGGGCGACGACCCCGACGTCGCGGACGTCGAGGTGCTCGAGGAGCTGGTGGAGGTCATCGGCCAGCGTCGTCAGGTCGTAGCCGCCGCGGGAGGGCGCGGAGCGCCCGTGCCCGCGCCGGTCGGGCGCGAGCACGCGGAAGCCGGCCTCGAGCAGCGCGTCGACCTGGTACTCCCACATCTCCGCGGAGAGCGACCAGGCGTGGACGAGCTGGACGACGGGGCCGGTGCCGAGGTCCTTGTAGTGGATCGTGGTGCCGTCGGTGGTCTCGAAGGTGGGCATGCGTCGAGCCCACCACCGGGGCGCGGCGGGGGCGATGACCTCCGAGGTCAGGTGGTCAGCGCGGCCGGTGCGGGCGGCTGCAGGTGGTCAGCGCCTCCAGCAGCGGGGCCAGCCGGTGCCCCTCGGCCGAGAGCTCGTACTCGGTGCGCGGCGGCCGGGTGTCGAGCACACGGCGCACGAGCAGCCCCGCCGCCTCGAGGTCGGCCAGGCGCGCCGCGAGGGTCGCGGGCGGCACCTGGCCGAGGGCCTGCTCGAACTCCGAGAACCGGGCCGCCCCGAGGTGCGCGGCGTAGAGCACCGAGAGCGACCAGCGTCGCTCCAGCAGTGCCGTCAGCGCGCGCACCTCGGGCGGCACCGGTCCTCGTGAGCACATCTCAGGCGGCCACCTGCAGCGCCTCGACGGGCTCCAGGGCCACGTCGAGGACCTCGGTGATCGTCATCGACGGGTGGAACTCCAGCTGCGCGGCCACGTCGGCGGGGACGTCGTCGAGGTCGGCGCGGTTGCGCTCCGGGACGACGATCTGCGTCAGGCCCGCCGCGTGCGCGGCCAGCACCTTCTGCTTCACCCCGCCGATCGGCAGGACCCGGCCCTGCAGCGTCAGCTCACCGGTCATGGCGACGGTGTGGCGCACCGGTCGCCCGGTCAGCAGCGACACCAGCGCCGTGGCCATGGTGACGCCGGCCGACGGCCCGTCCTTCGGGATCGCGCCCGCGGGGACGTGCACGTGGAACGACCGTCCCTCGAACGCGTCCTCGGCGATGCCCAGCTCCGCGGCGTGCGAGCGCACCCACGACAGGGCGATCCGGGCCGACTCCTTCATGACGTCGCCGAGCTGGCCGGTCAGGACCAGGCCCTCGGTGCCGACCATCGAGGCGGCCTCGATGAACAGGACGTCGCCGCCCGCGCCGGTCACGGCCATGCCGGTCGCGACGCCGGGCACCGCGGTCCGCTCGACGGCCTCGGTGAAGAACCGCTGCCGGCCGAGGTGCTCGCGCACGACGTCGGTGTCGACGACGACCGGACCCGAGCCCGACGCGATCCGCGTGGCGATCTTGCGGGTCAGCTTGCCCAGCGAGCGGTCGAGCTGACGGACGCCGGACTCGCGGGTGTACTCGGACACCACGAGCCGGAGCGCCGCCTCGTCGGCGGTCACGTCGTCGGCGGTGAGGCCGGCGCTGGTGACCTGTCGCGGCAGCAGGTGGTCGCGCGCGATGGCGACCTTCTCCTCGACGGTGTAGCCGTCGAAGGAGATGACCTCCATGCGGTCGAGCAGCGGGCCCGGGATCGTGTCGAGCTGGTTGGCCGTCGCCAGGAACACCACCTGCGAGAGGTCGATCTCGACGTCGAGGTAGTGGTCGCGGAACGCGTGGTTCTGCGCCGGGTCCAGCACCTCCAGCAGCGCGGCGGACGGGTCGCCGCGCCAGTCGGCGCCAACCTTGTCCACCTCGTCGAGCAGGATCACCGGGTTCATCGTGCCCGCGTCGCGCAGGGTCCGCACCAGGCGGCCGGGCAGGGCGCCGACGTAGGTGCGCCGGTGGCCGCGGATCTCGGCCTCGTCGCGGACGCCGCCCAGCGACATCCGGACGAACTCGCGGTTCATCGCGCGGGCCACCGACTCGCCGATCGAGGTCTTGCCGGTGCCGGGCGGTCCCACCAGCGTGAGGATCGTTCCCTGGCCAGAATTGGACCCCGGCTTGTCGCCCTCGACGCCCCGGTCGCGGCGCAGCTTGCGCACGGCCAGGTACTCGACGATGCGGTCCTTCACGTCCTCGAGGCCGGTGTGGTCGGCGTCGAGCACGGTCCGTGCCGCGGTCGGGTCGAGCTGCTCGTCCGAGGCCTTCGCCCACGGCAGGGCCAGCAGCCAGTCGAGGTAGGTCCGGATCATCGAGGACTCGCCGGACTGCTCGCCGGTGCGCTCCAGGCGGGCGAGCTCGCGCTCGGCCTGCTCGCGCACGTGGTCGGGCATGCCCGCCGCCTCGATCTTGGCGCGGTAGCCGTCGGGCCCGTCGGCAGCGTCGTCGGAGCCCTCGCCGAGCTCCTTGCGGATCGCCTCGAGCTGACGGCGCAGCACGTACTCGCGCTGCTGCTTCGCCGCGCCGGACTCGACGTCCTCGCGCAGCGACTTGCGGACCTGCATCTCGGCGAGCCGCTCGCGCTGCAGGCGCACGGCGAGCTCCAGGCGCTCGCGCACGTCCAGCGTCTCGAGCAGGCTCACCTTCTCGTCGTAGGGAATCTCCGGCGACCAGCCGGCGGTGTCCGCCAGCGCGCCGGGCTCGTCGATGCCGCGCAGGAACGCGGCCACGCGGCCGTCGTCCTCGCGCAGTTCGAGGATCTCGTCCACCACCACGCGGTACGTGCTCTCCAGCTCGCGGATGCGCCCGTCGCGCTCGGTGCTGTCCGGGTGGGGCGTCACGTCGACGCGCAGGTGTCCTGCGTCGTCGGCGCTGCCCGTCCCGGCCTTCCCGCGGTGCACGCCGGTCAGCTGCACGGCGGTGACGCCGTTCGGCAGCCGGGTGCGGCCCGTGACGTCGGCGACGGTGCCGACGCCGGCGAAGTGCCCGTCGTGGCGCGGGACGAGCAGCACCTGCTCGCCCTCCTCGGCGCCGACCTCGGCGGCCGGGACCACGACGGTCATGCCCGGGAAGATCACGTTGTCGTCGACGGGGACCAGCAGCAGGTCGGTCATCTCGTCACCCCATCACTCGTACTCGGTAGCAGCTACAAGCATTGAAGTGGCTACGGATATTCCGGCGTCGCCGAGCGACGGTCCGCGACCCCGTTCGCTGTCGGGGGATCCCGTTGTCCTCGCCGCCATGACGGCTGCCGCACACCGCGACCGGGCTCCGCACCCGCTCGTCCGGGGGGGCCTCGCCCGCGGTCGTCCGGCAGTGGCTGCTCCCGCGCGGCGCGGAGCGGTTCGTGGCCGAGTACGAGGCCGCCCTCGACGACGCCCGCTCCTCCCTGGAGCTCGGAGGGGTCCACGACGTCGTCGACGCTGGCGCCGCATCGCGGTCCTGCAGACCGATCCCGACGCCTATCGGCGCACGATCCGCCGTGCGGCCGAGCTCGCGACCGGCGAGCCGTCACCCGAGGACGAGCCCCTCGAGGTCACCGGCGCCAAGGCCGGCGTGTAGCCCTACGGTCGGGCCATGACCACGGCTCCTCCCCGCGGCCGATGAACCCACTCCCCCTCGAGGGCATCACCGTCGTCGCGCTCGAGCAGGCCGTGGCCGGGCCGCTGGCCACGCGTCACCTCGCCGACCTCGGCGCCCGCGTCATCAAGATCGAGAAGCCGGGCGAGGGCGACTTCGCGCGGCACTACGACGAGGCCGTGCGCGGCCTGGCGACCCACTTCGTGTGGCTCAACCGCGGCAAGGAGTCGCTCGAGGTCGACCTCAAGACCGACGAGGGCCGCGAGGTCGTCACGGCCCTGCTCGCCCGCGCCGACGTCTTCCTGCACAACACCGCGCCGGGCGCGCTCGCCCGCCTCGGCCTGGAGCCCGCCACGCTGCGCGCCGCCGACCCGCGTCTGGTCACGCTCGCCATCTCCGGCTACGGCACCAGCGGGCCGCGCCGCGACCGCAAGGCCTACGACATGCTCGTGCAGGCCGAGGCGGGGATGGTCGCGGTCACCGGCACCCCGGACACCCCGACCAAGACCGGCGTGCCCAACGCCGACATCGCCGCCGGCTGCTACGCCGCGATGTCGGTGCTCTCCGCCCTGTTCCGCCGCGAGCGCACCGGCGAGGGCGCGGAGATCGACGTGTCGATGTTCGACGCCGCGGTGGAGTGGATGGGCCACCCGCTGCTCATGCAGCTCTACGGCGGCCGGCAGGTGCCGCGGATGGGCCTGTCCCACGCCGCCATCGCCCCGTACGACGCCTACCCCACCCGCGACGGCCAGGTGCTCGTCGGCGTGCAGAACGACCGCGGCTGGCGAGCCCTGGTCACCGAGGTGTTCGGTGCGCCGGAGCACGCCGACGACCCGCGGTTCGCCACCAACGTCGCCCGCGTCGAGCACCGCGCCGCGCTGGACGCGCTCGTCGCGTGCCACACCCGCCGGTTCACCACCGCCGAGCTCGACGCGCGCCTCGCCGCCGCCGGCATCCCCGCCGCCCAGGTCAACGGCACCGCCGACGTCCTCGAGCACCCCCAGCTCGTCGAGCGCGGCCGCTGGCGCCCGGTGGCCAGCGAGGTCGGCGAGCTGCGCGGCACCCTGCCGCCGATGGTGTTCGACGACGTCGAGCTGCCGATGGGCGCGATCCCGGCGCTCGGCGAGCACACCGCGGCGATCCTCGCCGAGCTCGGGCTGGCGGGTCGCCCGCGTCACGAGTGAACGGACCGGTGAGTGAGTACTCCTCCCGGACCGCCCATCCCGCGAGGAGGACCCCGTGCCCGCCCTGGACCGCCCGCTCGTCGTCGGCGTGACCGGCATCGCCGGCCACGCCCTCGCCACCCGTCTCGTCCCGCGCGGAGGGACCGTGCTCGGGCTCTCGCGCCGCAGCACCTCGTCGGTGTCCGGCGTCGAGTCGCTGCAGGCCGACCTCACCGACCCCGACGCCCTGGCGCGGACGCTGGCCGGCACCCGCCCCACCGCGGTGTTCCTCACCGCCTGGGCCCGCCAGGACAGCGAGGAGGAGAACATCCGGGTCAACGGCGCGATGGTGCGCGACGTCCTGGAGGCGGCGTGCGCGGACGGCACCGTCGAGCACGTCGCGCTGACGACCGGGCTCAAGCACTACCTCGGCCCGTTCGAGGCCTACGGCCAGGGCGAAATCCCGGAGACGCCGTTCCGCGAGGACAGCCCCCGCGTCGACGCTCCGAACTTCTACTACGCGCAGGAGGACGAGCTGTTCGCCGCCGCCGAGCGGCACGGGTTCGGCTGGAGCGTGCACCGCGCGCACACCATGGTCGGCTACGCGGTCGGCAACGCGATGAACATCGCGTCCACCCTCGGCGCCTACGCCGCCCTGTGCCGCGAGACCGGCCGCGCCTTCCGCTTCCCCGGCTCGGCCCAGCAGTGGCACGGGCTGACCGACATGACCGACGCCGGCCAGCTCGCCGAGCAGATGCTCTGGGCGGCGACCACGCCCGCGGCGCGTGACGAGCCGTTCAACGTCGTCAACGGCGACGTCTTCCGCTGGCGGTGGATGTGGTCGCGGCTCGCCGAGCTGCTCGACGTCACGCCCGAGGGCTTCGACGGCGACCCCGCTCCGCTCGAGGGACAGATGGCGGCCATGGGGCAGGCGTGGGAGCGCCTCGCGGAGCGCGAGGGCCTGCGCGAGACGCGCCTCGACCACGTCGCGTCGGCGTGGCACACCGACGGCGACCTCGGCCGGGACATCGAGTGCGTCACGGACATGAGCAAGGCCCGGCTGGCGGGCTTCACGGGCTACGTCCGCACGCTGGACTCGTTCGCACGCGCCTTCGAGGTCCTGCGCGAGGAGCGGGTCATCCCCCGCTGACCCCGCTGCCCCCGTCGGCCTCCCCGGCGACGGCGGGCAGGGCGACCCGGCTCAGGACGACCGTGCCCGCCACGATCCCCGCGACGCCGGCCGCGGCGCCGAGGAGCCACACGTCGACGACGACGCGCTCCCCGAACACCACGAACCCCCACACGATCGCGACCAGGGGGTTGGCGAGCGTGATGCCGGGCTGGGCCCAGATCAGGTCGCCGGCCTGCAGCGCCTGCTGGAGGAACACGAACGACACGGTGCCGCCGACGAGGACGCCGTAGGTCTGCCACGCCGTCAGCAGGCCCGACCAGCCCTCGATCCACACCGGGCCCAGCGCGGCCAGCAGGGCGGCGTTGTAGCCGTAGGTGACCCCGGTGGCGATCCCGAACCACAGGGCACGCCGCCGCGATCTGCCGGCGCGGCCCAGGAGCACGAGCGCGGCGAGCAGCACCAGCACGACGGCGGTGCCGACGAGCCATGCCGTCGAGGACGTCGCCCCCGGGTCGCCGCCCTCGGGGACGAGGCAGAAGAGGAACACCGCCACACCGCCCGCCATCGCCGCGATCGCCACCCAGGCGCGGCGGCCCATCGGTGTCCGCAGGACCAGCGCGCTCAGCACCAGGGTCAGCGGCAGCTCGACGACCAGCACGGGCTGCACGACCGTGATCAGCGTCAGACCGAGTGCCACCCCCTGCAGGACGAACCCCAGGACGTGCGCGGCGACGCCCGCCGACCAGGCCGGGCGGCGCAGGAGGTTCACGAGCGCCTGCCAGCGGCCGGCTGCCGGATCGTGGTGACGGGACGCCGAGCGCTGCAGCACCGAGCCGACCGCGTTGCTCGCGGCGGCGGCGATCGCCACCAGCACCCCGGTCAGGAGCACGCCGGAACCTCATCCCAGGTCGTTCGTGCGGAACGTGTTGCAGCGGGTGGGGTCCCCACTCGTGAAGCCCGTACTCAGCCACCGCTTGCGCTGCGCCGAGGTGCCGTGGGTGAACGAGTCCGGGTCGACGGTGCCGCCGCCGAGCTGGCCCTGGATGTAGTCGTCGCCGATGCGCTGGGCGGCGTCGACCGCGGTTTCGAGGTCGGCCTGCGTGACGTCGGTGATGAACGCGGGGCGCCCGTTCACCGGCTGCGACGCGTGGTTCATCCACACCCCGGCGTAGCAGTCGGCCTGCAGCTCGAGGCGCACCGCGTCCGACGCGGCGCCCTGCCGCGTGCGCACGGCGGCCTCGGTGCCGAGCAGGTCCTGGACGTGGTGGCCGTATTCGTGGGCGAGCACGTAGGCGTTGGCCAGTGGCCCGCCCTGCGCCCCGAACTGCTGGCGCAGCTGGTCGTAGAAGGTCAGGTCGATGTAGACGAGGTCGTCGGCCGGGCAGTAGAAGGGCCCGGCGCTGGAGTCGGCGCTGCCGCAGCGGGTGTTCACCGCGCCGGTGAAGAAGACCGTGTCGACGTTGGTGTAGCGCGGCTGCGCGCCGCGCACGGTGCGGGCGACCGTGACGTATCCCCCGCTCGACCAGTACGCCTGGATCGAGTTGATGTCCGCGACGATCGCGCAGTCGGGGTTGGTGTTGGCGTCGGCGCCGGTGCGGCACTCGCTCGCGAGCTCCGACGCGCCCGCCTGCGACGGCCCGCCCGGCTCGCCGAACCCGCGCGCGACCGGTGACGACGTGCCACCGCCGAGGAACTGGACGGCGAAGAAGCCGACGACGACCACGAGGATCAGGACCCAGCTGACCTTGCCGCTGCGCCCGCGGAAGAGCAGCCCGAGCAGCAGCGGCAGCAGGCCGCCACCCCCGCCGCCTCCGAAGCCGCCACCCCCGAAGCCGCCGGAGCCGCCGCCCTGGCCCCGCTGGTCGGTGACCTCGGACGTGTCGAGCTGGGCGTCGTCGTCGTAGCGCATCCGGTGCCTCTCGGGTGGGCGTGTCCCGGACCATCCTCGCCCAGCGCCCTCGACGGCACACCTCCGCCCGGCGGCCGACACCGGTCAGCGGACGTGGAGCCGCATCGGCAGCGAGCCCCAGGCGCGCAGGGTGTTGTTGTGGTGGCGCTCGGGCTCGCCGGCGAGCTCGAGGCGCTCGACGCGGCGCGCCAGGGCGCCCAGCAGGGCCTCCGCCTCGAGCCGGGCGACGTGCTGGCCGACGCACTGGTGCAGGCCCATGCCGAAGCCGACGTGCCCCGACGGGTCGCGGGCGAGGTCGAAGGTGTCCGGGTCGTCCCAGTGGCGCGGGTCGCGGTTGGCGGCGCCGAGCAGCATGAGGATCTTGTGGCCCTCGGGCACCACGGCGCCGCTGATCGGCACGTCGACGTCGGCGGTGCGGAAGAACGTCTGCACCGGCGACTCCCACCGCACGGCCTCGTCGAAGGCCACCCGGGCGAGGTCGGGGCGGGCGCGCAGCCGGTCCCACTGCCCGGGGTTGGAGGCCAGGGCGTAGAGGCAGGCGCCGAGCCCGTGCACGGTGGTGTCGACGCCGGCGGTGAGCAGGGAACGCACGATCAGCGGGGCCTGCGCCGGGGTGATGTCGCCGCGGTCGGACGCCGCCCAGATCGCCGCCCCGAACCCGTCGTCGGTGAGCACGTCGCGGGCGCACTGCGACGCGACCCACGCGGAGAGCTCGGCGACGCGCGGCGCGCCCTTCGCCACGAGGTCGTTGGCGGGGCCGAAGGCGTTGAACGCGTGGTCGCCGTAGGGCAGCAGATGCTCGCGACCCTCGGTCGGCAGGCCCACGGCGTCGGGGAACACGCGCAACGGGAACGCCTCGGCCAGCGCGGCGACGGCGTCGAGCTCCACGGTGTCCCCGGCGCCGTCGAGCAGCCCCGCGACGAGGTCGTCGGCGTCGCCGCACCACCGCTCGCGCAGCCGGCGCAGGGCGCGCGGCGACAGGATCGGGGCGAGCACCGCGCGCGGCGCGTCGTGGTGCGGCGGGTCGGCCTCGAGCAGCAGCGACGGCGGGCGCCAGGGCTCCTCGTACCGGAAGTTCGACAGGCCCACCCCGGCGCTCGACGGGAAGCGCTGCCAGTCGACGAGCGTCGCGCGCACCTCGTCGTAGCGGGCCACGGCGTAGAGGTCGTAGCGCGGGATCCACGCCACCGGGCCCGCGTCGCGCAGCGCGGCCTGCACGGGCAGCGGGTCGGCGAGGACCTCGTGGGAGAAGGGGTCGACGTCGACGGTGGGGATGGCCGGGGCGGTGGTGGTCATCGTGGATCTCCTAGAGGTCCAGCACGAGGCGGTCGGTGCACGACCGGGACACGCACGGGAACATGCAGTCGCCCGCGGCGCGCTCGTGGTCGGCGAGGATCGAGTCGCGGTGGTCGGGGACGCCCGCGAGCACCGAGGTCTCGCACGTGCCGCAGACGCCCTGCTCGCACGAGGACAGCGCCGTGGCCCCGGCGCCGCGGGCGGCGGCGAGCACCGAGAGCTGCGGCGGCACGGTGATCGTCGTGCCGGTGCGCGCCAGCTCGACCTCGAACGGCTCGTCGCGCACGGGCGCGCCCAGCTCGGCGGCGGCGAAGCGCTCGGTGCGCAGCCGGTGCGGCGGCCAGTGCGCCGTCGCGTCGGCGATGGCGTCCAACAGGGGTCCGGGACCGCAGCAGTAGACGACGGTGTCCTCGCGGGGCTCCGCCAGCCAGGCCGCGAGGGGCAGCAGGCCCGCCTCGTCCTGGGGATGCAGGTGCACGCGGTCGCCGTGGCGGGCGAGCTCGTCGAGGAACGCCATCGACGACCGGCGGCGGCCGCCGTAGAGCAGCGCCCAGTCCGCCCCGATCAGGTCGGCCTGGTGGACCATCGGCAGCAGGGGCGTGATGCCGATGCCGCCGGCGACGAACAGGTAGCGCGGCGAGGGCACCATCGCGAAGTCGTTGCGCGGCCCACCGAAGGCCACGACGTCGCCCACCGCGAGCTCGTCGTGGACGTGCGCCGACCCGCCGCGGCCGTCGATCTCGCGCAGCACGCCGACCCGGTAGGAGTGCGCGTCCCAGCGGTCGCCGCACAGCGAGTACTGCCGGGTCGCGCCGGTCGCGAGGGTCACGTCGATGTGCGCGCCCGGCGCCCAGTCCGGCAGGCGGCCCCCGTCGGGCCGGGCCAGCCCCAGCGTCACCACGCCGTCGGCGACGACCTCCTTGGCCGTCACCACCAGCTGGTCGCCCTGCGCGTCCCCCACGTCGGCCTCCTCGGGTCCCGGGTGCCGTCGAGCATGCGCAGCCGGGGGTGGCCGGCGGAACGGCGTTCTCACTCAATGGGACGATCGTCGAGCCGGCGCCCGATGCGCCGCGAGGCGGCAGTGAGGGCCGGGAGGTGCCCGCGGGCACGGTCGTCGTTCGGGACGATCACCGAGACGGCCGCGACGAGCTGGCGCCCCGCGCCGCGGACCGGCACCGCGATGCCCGTGGCGTCGGGGTGGATGTACCCGGGGCAGAACGCGAACCCCTGCCGGCGGACGTCGGCGAGCAGCGCCCGCAGCGGACCGGGCTCGACCACCGTCGTGGGTGTGTACCGGTGGCGCGCGGCGGCGATGACCCGCTCCTGCAGCACCGCCGACCCGTAGGCCAGCAGCACCAGCCCCGACGACGACGCGTGCAGCGGCAGGCGCATCGCGATGCGCGTGTAGTTGATGACCGCGCGCTCGGCGCTGAGGCGCTCGACGAACAGCACCTCGTCGCCGTCGAGGATGCCGAGCTGGGTGTGGTGGCCGACCGCCTGCTGCAGCTCCTCCATCACCGGCATCGCGGTCTCGCGCAGCGACAGCGTCGGCGACGCCCGCGAGCCCAGCTCCCACAGCCGCGTCCCGACCCGCACCCGCCGGTCGGCGTCGCGGGCGAGCAGGCCCTGGGCGACGAGGTCGGCGATCAGGCGCGACGCGGTGGCCACGGGCAGCCCGGCGCGGCGCGCGACCTCGGAGATCTGCAGCGCGGGCGTCTCCGGCGTGAACGCCTCGAGGATGCGCACCACGCGCTCGAGCACCGACTCGCCCGACGTCGACCGCGCCACGCGCCGAGTGTGCGCCGTTTCCGGCGCGGGCGGTCCGGGAAACGCCGCCGGGTCCCGCGCACCCCCGCCCGAGGAGCGGCATGACCACCACGGACCCGCCCACACCCCCGCCCGGCCCCGTCGACCGGTTCCTCGACGCCACCGCGGGACGGCTCGTCGGGCCGGCGTTCGGCGTCGGGTCGTTCGTCCGCCGCGCCCGCGTGTTCCACCCCCGCGGGCGGACCTTCGCGGTGACGGTGGACGTCCCCGGCGACGAGCGCTGCGCCGGCACCGTGTTCGGGGAGCCCGCGACCCACCACGGGCTCCTGCGCCTGTCCCGCGGCGCGGGCGTGCCCGAGCCGCTGCCCGACCTGCTCGGCCTCGCGCTGCGCCTCGACCTCCTCGGCGGGCCGCAGGACCTCCTGCTGATCTCCTCCGCGCCGGCGCCCGGGGCGCGCCACGTGCTCGTGCCCGCCCGCGACTACGCCGGCACCCACTACTCCTCGATCAGCGTGTTCCGCCTCGCGGGGCGGACCGTGGTGCTGGGCGCACGCCCGGCCGAGGGGCACGGGCCGCTCGCCCGCCTCGACGAGGTCAGCGACGCCGCCCGGACCGGCCTGCGGATCGACCTGCTCGTGGCCACCCCGCTCGGCCCGTGGACGACGGTGGGCACGGTGACCGTGCACGACCCGGTGCCCGCCGAGCATAGCGAGCGCCTGCGTTTCACGCCCTTCCACCGCGCCGGGGGCGTCGAGCCGGTCGGCCTCACCAACGTCGTGCGCCGCCGGGCCTACGCCGACAGCCAGGCCGCCCGCCCGTCCTGAGTGCAGCGAACCCGGAACCGTGTTCAGAGCACCGGGAGGGTCTGCGCCCGGCCGACGAGCGGGCGCAGCGGGTCGCCGGCCTCGTGCAGCCGGTCGAGGGCGGTCCGCACCGTCCAGCGGTCGGGGGTCAGGTCGGGGTCGTCGAGCTCGTCCCAGGTCAGCGTCATCGACACCGGGGCGTCCGGGGACGGCCGCGGGCTGAACGGCGCCACGAGGGTCTTGTTGATGGCGTTCTGCGTGTAGTCTAGCCGCGCCAGCCCGCGGCGGCGGTCGGTGTGCCACTCCCACGACACCAGCTCCGGGCGGATCTGCCCGACCGCGCGCGAGAGCTTCTCCACCCACGCGCGGGTGTCGTCGAAGGTGTAGCCGTCGGCGATCGGCACCCAGATCTGCACGCCCCGCTTGCCGGTGACCTTGGGCGCCGCGTCGACCTGCAGGTGCGCCAGCGCCGCGCGGTAGAGCCGGGCGAGGGCCAGCACGTCGGCGAACCCCACCGCCGGCCCGGGGTCGATGTCGATGAGCGCCCAGGTGGGCTGGTGCACGTCGGGCAGCCGCGAGGTCCACGGGTGCAGCTCGACCGCCCCGTAGTTGGCCATCCACACGAGCGCCGCGGTGCTGTCGAGCACGAAGTAGTTCTGGGTCTCGTCCGGCTCGGCCTCGGGGTTGTGCCAGCGCCGCAGCCACGTCGCCGCGTGGTCGGGCACCTCCTTCTGCCAGAACCCGGCGCGCGCCGTCGAGTCGGGGAATCGGTGCAGGTTCACCGGGCGCCCGGCCAGGTACGGCAGCAGGTACGGGGCGACGCGGGCGTGGTAGCGGACGAGGTCCCGCTTGGTCACGGGCGGCCCGGCGTCGCCGGGGAAGAGCACCTTGTCGAGGTTGGTCAGCACCAGCTCGTGCCCGCCCAGCACCCACGTGCCCTTGGCGCCGAGGGCGTCCAGCGCCGCCAGCTCGTCCGCGGTGGCCGCGGCCTGCTGCCCGGGGTCGGCGCCCGCCAGCGGCACCTCGGCGGTCGCGGAGGGCGAACCGCTCTGCCACATCGCCGCCGGCGCCGCGGCCACCTCGTCGTTGGTGCGCCCGGAGATCACCGACTGCGGGTGCTCCTCGGGGTCCCAGCCCTCGACGGCGTGGTCGTCGTGCTTGTGCACGAGCATCCACTCCTCCTTCGACGACCCGCCGTCGCGCGAGCGGCGCCGGACGAGGGCGAAGCGGCCGGCGAGCTTCTCGCCGACCAGGTCGAAGTGCAGCTCGCCCGCGGCGACGGCGGCCGCCGGGTCGTCGGTGCGCGCCGGGTGCCACGTGCCGCGGTCCCAGACGATCACGTCGCCGCCGCCGTACTGGCCCTTCGGGATCACGCCCTCGAACCAGGCGTAGTCCATGGGGTGGTCCTCGGTGTGCACGGCCATGTGCCGCGCCGACGGGTCGAGGGTTGGGCCACGGGGCACCGCCCAGCTGGCGAGGGCGCCCTCGATCTCCAGGCGGAAGTCGTAGTGCAGCCGCCGGGCCCGGTGCCGCTGCACGACGAAGATCTTCTCGCCGGGGCTGGGGTCGCCGCCGGCGGGTTCCGGGGTGGCCGCGAAGTCGCGCATGGCCTGGTACTTCGCGAGCCGGTCCGCCGAGCCGGGAGCCGCCAGCTCCGCGGCGAGCTCGGGCAGCTCGATCCGGACCTCGTCGGGCTCCCGGTCGGGCCGCAGCCCCCGCCACGTCGCGTGCCGCAGGCGGCCGTCGGGGGTGACGTTGCGGTACTCGACCTCGCCGACCAGCTGCGGCGCCACCCACCGCGCGTCGCGGGAGTGCTCGCGGGGCACGGTCTCGTCGAACGGGCTGTCCGGGCAGCGCAGCGGCTCGAGCCGCTCCTGCAGCGCTGTGAGCATCGCGTCGGTGAACCCGGTGCCGACGTGGCCCAGGTAGCGCAGCCGCCCTTCGCCGTCCCGGGCGCCGAGCAGCAGCGACCCCACCGTCGAGCCCCGGCGACCCTTCCCGGGCGTCCAGCCGCCCAGCACGACCTCCTGGGTGTTCATCACCGCCGTCTTCACCCACGCCGACGACCGCCGCCCGGTCTCGTAGCGCGCGCTGCGGCGCTTGGCGACGACGCCCTCCAGGCCCTGTTTCCGCGCCACCTCGAGCACCGTGGCGGGCGGGACGTCGGTGAACGACGGCGACACCGCGATGCGCGGCCAGGCGTCGGCGCCGAGCGCCTCGAGCCGCGCGCGCCGCTCGTCCCACGGGCGGTCGCGCAGGTCCTCGCCGTCCTCGACGAGCAGGTCGAACAGGTACAGCGACACCGGCACCGAGGTGATCAGCCGCTGGTTGGGGGCGCGGACGTGCATGCGCTGCTGGAGCCGGCCGAAGCTCGGGCGGCCCTGGGCGTCCATCGCGACGATCTCGCCGTCGAGCAGCAGGGAGCGCCCGTCGCCGGCGTGGGCGAGCTCGGGGTAGGACGCGGTGACGTCGTTGCCGTTGCGGCTGGTGATCCGCACGCCGTCCGGCCCGGTCGCCACCAGGGCCCGCACCCCGTCCCACTTGAACTCCGCCGCCCAGCCCGAGCCGGTCGGCGGGTCGCCCGCGACGGCGAGCATCGGGAGCACCGCCTCGGTCCCGTCGGCAGCCACGTGGACCCTCCCCGCTCTCGTCTCGACTGGAGTACTACCCGACGCGGTGGGGTGGAGCGGTCCCGGACGTGTGACGCGTCCCGCCGCGGGAGACGATGGCCCCATGCCGCCCGAGGATCCCGTCGAGCACCCGGCGGGCGCCACCGATGACGTCGTCGCCGCGTTCGAGGACATCCCCGCCGTCCTCTGGGCCTTCGAGGGCCCGGAGCACCGGGTGGTGGCCGCCAACCGGGCCGCCCGGGCGAGCATGGGCTTCCGCCCCGGCATCGTCGGGCGCCCCATCCGGGAGGTGGCGCCCGAGCTCGACGGCCAGCAGGTGTTCGAGACCCTCGACGAGGTGTGGTCCCGCGGCGAGCCGGTGATCGGCGACGAGCGCCGCATCCTCGTCGACCGCGACGGCGACGGCCGCCTCGAGGAGGACTGGTACTCCTACACGTTCGTCCCCACCCACCACCCCGACGGCTCGGTGCGCGGCATGACCGTGCACATCGCGCGCGTGACCGACGAGGTGCTGCGCCGCCGCCGGGCCGAGCTCTCGGCGGCCGAGTCGGAGGAGCGGCGGCAGGCCGCGCAGGACGTCGTGCTCACCCTGCAGCGCTCGCTGCTGCCCGCGGGGGTCCCGGTGCTGCCGCAGGCGCGCCTGGCCGCCCGCTACGTGGTGGCCGAGCGCGAGCTCGCCGCCGGCGGCGACTGGTTCGACGCCGTGCCGCTGCCCGACGGGCGGGTGGCGCTGGTGGTGGGCGACGTCGTGGGCCACGGCGCCGCGGCGTCGGCGGCGATGGGCCGGCTGCGCGCCGTCGCCGCCAACGCGCTGGAGGCCGACCGGGGCGTGCTCGGCACGCTCGCCGACCTCGACCGCTTCGCCGCCCGCGAGCGCGCCACCCGCGCGACCACGGTCTGCCTCGCCGTGCTCGACCCCGCCACCGGCGACCTCGAGCTCGCGGCCGCCGCCCACCCGCCGCCGCTGGTGGTCACCGCGCAGGGCACCGCCCGCTGGATCGCGGTGACCGCGGGCGCGCCGCTGGGGACCGGGGTGGGCGCCCCCGTGCCGGCCCGCGACGTGCTGGCGCCTGGCGACGTGCTGGTGCTCTACACCGACGGCCTCGTGGAGCGGCCCGGCAGCACCCTCGACGAGGGCCTCGAGGCGCTGGCGCGCACCGCCGTCGCCGCCGGCCACGAGCCCGTCGAGGAGGGCACCACGGTGCCGTCGGCGCAGGTCGACCGCATCGCCGCGCTGACCGTCGAGCGGATGGGGTGGACCGGCGGCGGCCACGCCGACGACGTCACCCTGCTCGCGGTGCAGCGCACCGCCGACCCGCTGCCGCCGCTGACGCTCGAGATCCCGCCCGACGCCCGGCGCCTCGGCCGCCTGCGACGCGGGTTCGCGGCGTGGCTCGACGACGCGGGCGTGGGCGAGGACGACGCGATGGCGCTGGTGCACGCCGTCGGCGAGGCCGCCACCAACGCCGTCGAGCACGCCTATCCCGAGCCGCCCCCGGACGGCGTCGGCGTGCGCCTCGGCGCGGTGCTCGACGCGGGCGGGCGGGTGCACGTCACCGTGGCCGACTCCGGACGCTGGCTGCCGGCCGCCGACGACGCGGGCGGGCGGGGGCGCGGGCTGATGATGATGCGCGGCATGGTCGAGCACGTCGACGTCAGCACCGGCCCCGACGGCACCGTCGTGACCCTCGTGGCGCCGGTGCACCGGGAGGCGACCGTCGGCACCTACGGCGACGAGGCCGCGGTGACGTCGGTGCGCGGCGTCGTCGAGGAGCTGACCAGCGAGCTGGCCGAGCCCCACGTGCTCACGCTGCGCGGGCCGGTCGACGCGCAGACCGTGGACCGGTTCCGGCACCGCGTCCTCGAGGCGGGCCGCGGCGGCGCCCGCGAGCTCGGCCTCGACCTCGACGGCGTCACGGTGTTCTCCAGCTCGGCGGTCCAGGCCGTGCACGAGCTGCGCCACGAGCTGCCGGGCCTGCGGCTGCGGGCGGGTCCCGCGAGCGTCGCGCGCCGGGTCCTCGCGCTGACCGGGCTCGACGACCTCCTCGACGAGACGCCGGCCCGGCACTGACCGCCACGCCGGGGCGCCGCGCGGTGTTCTCCCGGACATGGAGACGCTGACGTCCCTCGACCACCTGCCCTGGGACGCCCTGGCGGACCGGCTGGACCGCGAGGGCTTCGCGGTGACCGAGCCGCTGCTCACGCCCGACCGGTGCCGGGAGGTCATCGACCTCTTCGACGACGACGCCGCGTTCCGCTCGACGGTGGACATGGCCCGGCTCTCGTTCGGTGCGGGCCGCTACCGGTACTTCGCCGACCCGCTGCCGGCGCTGGTCCGGGAGCTGCGCACCCGGCTCTACCCGCCGCTGGCCGCGATCGCGAACCGGTGGGCGGGGCTCCTCGGCGAGGACCCCTTCCCCGACGACCACGCCGGGCTCGTCGCGGCGTGCGCCGCCGCCGGCCAGCACCGGCCGACCCCGCTGCTGCTGCGCTACGGCCCGGCGGGCTACAACTGCCTGCACCAGGACGTCTACGGCGACCTGACCTTCCCCCTGCAGGTGCTGATCATGCTCAACACGCCCGACGTCGACTTCACCGGCGGCGAGAGCGTGTTCGTCGAGCAGCGCCCCCGCCAGCAGTCCCGCGCGATGGTCGCGCGCCCGGGGCTCGGGCAGGCCGTCGTGTTCCCGGTGCGTCACCGCCCCAAGCAGGGGTCACGCGGCCACCACCGCGTGCAGATGCGCCACGGGGTGTCGGCGGTGCACACCGGCGAGCGCCACGTCCTGGGCGTGATCTTCCACGACGCGCGCTAGTCGCCGGAGGCGATGCGCGCGAGCCACTCCCCCAGCAGGAGCCGCTCGGCGTCGCTGAGGACCTCGAGATCGGGCACCGCCTCGGCCAGGGCGAGCGCGGCGGGCACGGGTCCGGGCCGCTCGGCCGGGGGCGCGTCGGTGGTGATCGCGGCGATCACCGCGTCGCGGGCCGTGGCCGAGAGCAGCGGCTCGCGGCGGTCCGCCGGGGCGTCGACGAGCGTCAGGACCGTGCCCCGCCCAGCGGCGTGCACCAGCCCGACGGCCCGCTCGACCGGCACGCGGAGCCGGCCCGCCCGCGCGACACGGGCGACGTGCCCTGCCAGGACGTCGACGGCGGCCGCGGCGGCCGGCGACGTGGAGCCGCCGTCGACCGCGCGCTCGTACATGAGCCGGTAGAGCGCCGGCTGCGCGAGGCCCATCTCGATGTGCGCGTCCCAGCCGTCGCGCAGGTCCTGCACCGGGTCGTCGGTGGGCTCCCGGCTCGCCTTGTCGGCGAGGTAGCGGCGGAAGCCCTCGCTGGCCACCACGTCGAGCAGGCCCTGCTTGTCGCCGAACAGCCGGTAGATCGTCGGCGCCTGCACCCCCGCCGCGGCGCTGACCGCGCGGGTGGACACCGCGTCCGGCCCGCCCTCGACGAGGAGCCCGAGCGCCGCGGTGACGATGCGCTCCCGGACACCGCCCTCGCTCATGGTGCCGACGTTAGCGCTTCGTTTCTTCCACCGCTAATAACGGTGCTAACGTCGAGCCGTCAGCACCGACAGCAGGAGGAACACATGATCGTCGTCAGCGGAGCCAGCGGTGCGCTCGGGCGCCTCGTGGTGGAGCGGCTGCTCGAGCGCGAGCCGGCCGAACGGATCGCCGTGAGCGTGCGCGACCCCGCGCGGGTCGCCGACCTCGAGCAGCGGGGCGTGCGGGTGCGGCGCGCCGACTACGCCGACCCGGACAGCCTCGCGCGGGCCTTCGAGGGCGCCTCGCGGGTGCTCGTGGTCTCGGCCAACACGGTCGGCGACGAGGCGGTGCGGCTCAACCGCGCGGGCATCGAGGCCGCCGTGGCCGCCGGCGCTCAGCACGTGCTCTACACGAGCCACATGGGCGCCGACCCGTCGTCGCCCTTCCCGCCGATGATCACGCACGCGGCCACCGAGGAGATCCTGCGCGGGTGCGGGGCCCCGGCCACCACCGCCCTGCGCCACGGCTTCTACGCCGCGACCGTGCCGCGCCTGGTGACCGGCGCGCTCGCGACCGGCGAGCTCCGCGCCCCCGGGGACGGCCCGGTGGCGTGGACCGCGCACGCCGACCTCGCCGAGGCCGCGGCCGTCGCGCTGACCGCCGACGCCCTGGCCACCGACGCCCCGGCCGACACCGCCACGCCGCCCTTGACCGGCCCCGAGGCGTTGACGCTGGTCGACGTCGCCGCGCTGGTCGCGGAGCTCGCGGGTCGCGAGGTGCGCCGGGTCGTCGTGTGCGACGACGCGTACCGCGCGGGTCTGGTCACCCACGGCGTGCCGGCGGCGGGCGCCGACATGCTGGTGGGCATGTTCGCGGCCGCCCGGCAGGGTGCCTTCGCGCCCGCGGACCCGGCCCTGTCGGCCGTGATCGGCCGGCCGACGACCCCGCTGCACGACGTCCTCGCCGACCACCTGGCGCCCGCCCACTGAGCCGCGCGTTCATCGGGCCCCGCCCGACGGGTACCTGCGGGGCCATGACCGAACAGCAGCAGCAGAGTCCCCAGGCCGGCATCGCGGGCGCGTTGACCGACCTCTCGGAGCAGACGCGGATCCTCGTCCGCGGCGAGATCGCCGCCGCCCAGCAGGAGACCTGGGACAAGCTCAAGGCGACCGCGCCCGCCCTCGGGCTCCTCGGCGGCGCGGGGGTGCTCGGACTGGCCGCCTCCGCCTCGGCCTACCGCGCGAGCCTCCGTCTCCTCGAGCGGTGGCTCCCGCCGTCCGGGGCCGCGCTCGTGGCCACGGCCCTCTACGGCGGCGGGGCGGCCGCCGCGGGCGCCCTCGGCGTGCAGCAGCTCCGGACGCTGCCCGTCCCCTTCCCCACCGACACCGTCGCCGAGACCGGGGCGCTGGTCGAGGAGACCGCGGCCGAGGTGCGCGGCGGAGCCGACACTGCCACGGCCCGGGGCGTCCCCGGGCCGACGCTCCCCACGCCCCGCGACGTCCCGCGCCCCTGACCGGCTGGACGCGGAGGCCGGCGACCGCGAGGCCGGCTGCGCGGCCGCGCGGCCGGGTCGGTCAGTCCTGCTGCGCGGCCTTCTCCAGCGGCTGCTCGACGGTCTTCCGGTCGCGGTGCGCCCGCTCGTGCTCCAGGGCCTGCTGCGCGGTGCCCGGGTCCATGTCGCGGGTGGCCTTCTTCGCCTCGTCGGCCTTCATCTCGTCGAGCTGCGCGACCTTGCGGGCGGACTTCGCCTCGCCGGTGTTCGGGACGTCGCCCTGTCCCTTCTTCGAGGCCTCCCGCTTGCGCTTCCGGGTCTCCTCCTTCTCCTCGTCCGACATCTCCTCCCAGGCCTTCTTCGGCAGGTAGCGGTCGGTCTCGCCGTCGCCGCGGGCCTCGGTGGAGCCGTCGGCGGTCTGCCAGTCCTCGTCGGTCCACTGCTTCAGGCTGCGCTGGCCCTCGGTGGGCTGGTCGGGGTGCTCGTAGCCGCCGCCGTGGCGCTCGTACTCCTGGGTGAGCAGCTGGCTCTTGCGCGCCGACCACTTGCCCGGCGCCCCGCCCTTGTCGGACTGCTTGATCTCCTCCTTGAGCCGTTCGCGCAGCTCCGGGTGGGTGTAGTCCTTCTCGTAGTCCTTCGCGCCCTTGGCCATGGGTGCGGATACCCGCCAGGCGGCTCGGCTCTACAGCCCGCCGCGCTGCACCAGTTGGCGCACGATGACGTTGCTCTGGATCTCGTTCGTGCCCTCGCCGACGATCATCAGGGGCGCGTCGCGGAAGTAGCGCTCGACGTCGAACTCGGTGGAGTAGCCGTAGCCGCCGTGGACGCGGATGGCGTTGAGGGCCACCTCCATCGCGGTCTCCGAGCAGAAGAGCTTGGCCATCCCCGCCTCCATGTCCGACCGGTCGCCGGAGTCGTAGGCGCGGGCGGCGTGCAGCAGCAGGCTGCGCGCAGCGGTGATCTTGGTGCCCATGTCGGCGAGCAGGTTGCCCACCGACTGGTGCTTCCAGATCGGCTGCCCGAAGCTCTCGCGCTCCTGGGCGTAGCGCAGGGAGTCGTCGAAGGCCGCGCGCGCGACGCCGGTGGCCCGCGCGGCGACCTGGATGCGCCCGATCTCGAGGCCCCGCATCATCTGCGCGAAGCCCTGGCCCTCGACCCCGCCGAGCACCGCGTCGGCGCCGACCCGGGCGTCGTCGAACGACAGCTCGCAGCTCTCGACGCCCTTGTAGCCGAGCTTGGGCAGGTCGCGGGAGACCGTGACGCCGGGGACCTTCTCGACCAGCAGCACGCTGATGCCGGCGTGCGCGGGCTCGGCCTGCGGGTCGGTCTTGCACAGCAGGGCGATGAGGTCGCTGCGGCGGGCGTTGGTGATCCAGGTCTTGCTGCCGTTGACCACGTAGCCGTCACCGTCGGGCTTCGCGACCGTGCGCATCGCCTGCAGGTCCGAGCCCCCGCCCGGCTCGGTGAGGGCCATGGTCGCGCGCAGCTCGCCCGTCGCCATGCGCGGCAGGTAGCGCTGCTGCTGGGCCTCGGTGCCGTAGGTGAGCAGGAGCTTGGCCACCACCGTGTGCCCGCCCATCGATCCCGCGAGGCTCATCCACCCGCGCGCGAGCTCCTCGGTGACCATCGCGTAGCAGGGCGTGCTGACCTGCACGTCGCCGTAGGGCTCGGGGATCGCCAGGCCGAAGACCCCGAGCTCCTTCATCTGCTCGATGAGCTTCTCGGGATAGGTGTCCGCGTGCTCGAGCTCCCGGGCGACGGGCCGGACCTCGTGGTCGACGAAGTCGCGGACGGTGTCCACGATGGCCTGCTCCTCGACGTCGAGGCTGCCCAGCGACATGTCCGCTCCTCCCGACCGGTGGACCCCCATCATCGCTCGATCATCGGCTCCGGCGCGTCCGGCAGGGCCGCCGTGCGCCGCGGGGTCGGGCGGTGGCCCAGGAACGCCGCCCGGTGCGCGTGCCCGAGCAGCAGCGGGAGGACGTCGCGCGCGGTCACCGCGCCGTACCAGCCGGCGTGGGCGGGCGCCTCGCCGAAGGCCGTGACGCCGTCGCGGCGCACGGTCGGCCCGGCGACCACGAGCGGGGTCGGGTCACCGGTGTGCAGCACGCCGCCGGTCGAGGGCGTGGCGTGGTCGCCGGTCACGGCGACGACCGCGTGCTCCGCAAGGTCGAGGAGCCCGGCGAGCCCCGGGTCGAGGGCCTCGAGCACCGCGAGCTTCGCCCGCGGATCCTTGGTGTGGCCGGCGTCGTCGGTGGCCTTGGTGTGCACGTGCACGAACGCGGCGCCCCCGTCCAGCAGGCCGCGCGCCGCGTCCAGGCGCGCCGTCAGGTCGGCGCCGTGGTCGGGGTCGGGCGCGAGGTGCTGCGCCGGCATCCCGAGCAGGGCCGCGAGCCCCCGGTAGAGCCGCGTGCTCGTGACGGCGGCGCCCGTGGTCCCGACGTGCTCGGCGAACGGTGGCACGGCCCTGAGCGCGCCCGACCACTTCGTGGTCAGCACGTCGAGCGCCGGGCGGCCCCGGCGGCGGCGGTCGGCGTTCACGGGGTGCGCCACCAGCGCCGCACGGGCCTCGCGCAGCAGGGCCGTCAGCGCCTCGGCCGTCGGGGCGGCCTGCGGCGCCTCCGCGCACGGGAGCACCCGCAGCCAGGGGTGGCGGTCCTCGAAGAAGGGGTCGGAGTCGGTGACCGCGCCGGACGCGCAGCCCGGCAGGAGCAGCACCGCCTCGCCGCGCCCGCCGAGCGGCACGAGCCGGTGACCGTGCGCGGTGGCGAGGCCGCCCACCGCCGCGAGCAGGACCGCGGCCTCGTCGGCGTCCTCCCGCGCCGTCCGGCCCGTGATCCACACCCGCCCGTCGGGGTCGACCGACGACGTGCGCAGCGCCGCGTGGGTGACCGCGACGCCGGGCGGCACGTCGACGCCCGCACCGAGCGCCTCGAGCACCGCCCGGCCGGGGAAGGCCACGTCGGCGTAGCCGAACAGCGCCCAGTGCGCGAGCTCCGAGGAGGGCGCACGACCCCAGCCGAACGGCAGGTGCCAGCCGGAGGCCCCGCGGGCGGCGAGGGCGTCGAGCACCGGGGTGTGCGCCGCCTCGGACGGCGTCCGGTCGCCGAGCTCGGGGATCGGCCGGTCGCCCAGGCCGTCGAGGACGACGAGCACCACCGGCAGACGGTCGTCGTCGAGCCGGGGCTGCGTCTCGCCGTGGCCGGGCGGTCTCACCGCGCGGCGAGGAGGTCGGCGAGCACCGGCACCGTCGCCTGCGGGACGAGCCCGGCCCACGTGGCGTCGGCGAAGCCCGCGCGGATGGTGGCGGCGTCCAGCTTCGTCGCGGGGTCGCCCTCGACGAGCACCACGCCGTAGCCGCCGTCCGCGAGCCGCCCGGCCTTGTCCTTCTCCCACGGCGAGAACGCGCGCACGTACTGCACGGCGGCGAGGGGCACGTACTCCGGCCACAGGTGCGGGCGGGTGAGGTCGAACGGGACGACCGTGGTGCGGTCGACGAGCCCCGCGCCGGCCAGGGCCGCGGCGAGCAGCCGCGCGCGTTCGTAGAAGGTGAACGGGTTGGCCTCGTCGGTGTGGCGGTGGGCCGAGGTCGTCGCCGTGTGCCGGGCGCCGGTGTCGGGGTTGGTGACGGCGACGACGAGGTGGTCGTGCTCGGCGAGGGCGAGCGCGAAGAGCTCCAGGTGCTGGGCGTGGACGGGCTGGAAGCGCCCGGTCACCGCGGCGAGGCTCACCGGGCCCCCGCCCTTCATCGTGGGCCCCGGCGCAGCAGCCCGCGCGCGATCGCGTTGCGCTGGATCTCGACGGTGCCCGCCGGGATCTTGAGGTTGCGGGCGAGGCGGAACAGCTTCTCCTCCGGCGAGCCGATCCGCAGCCCCGTGCCGCCGTGCACCTGGACCGCGCGGTCGGCGACGCGGAAGAAGGCCTCGTCGTTGATCACCTTCACCAGGCTCGTGAGACGCGGCGCGTCGGGGTGCAGCGGGACGCCGAACGCCCCGCCGGGCAGCGCGTCGATCTCGGCCTGCGCCTGCAGCGACGCCGCCCGCGCCGTGTACACGTCGGCGTCCATGTCGGCGAGCATGTGCTGCACCGACTGCAGCTCGGCGATCGGCGACCCGCCCGAGGTGCGCTGCTGCGCCCGGTCCAGGGCGCGGTCGAGCAGCCACTCCCCCCAGCCGGCGCACATGCCGCCCCGGCACAGCCGCCGCCAGTTGATCCACGCCATGGCCAGGGCGAAGCCGTCGCCGACCTCCCCGACGACGTCCTCGGCCGGCACCCGGACGCCGTCGAGGTGCAGCTCGCCGGTGAGCCCGTCGTCGAGCATCGTCGGGATGTCGCGGCCCCGGGAGAAGCCCGGCGCGGACGCGTCCACGAGGAACATCGACAGAGAGCGCGTGCCGGCGCCGGGCTCGGTGACGGCGACGACCTGGACGACGTCGGCGAAGTGCGCGTTGGTGATCCAGGCCTTGCTCCCGTCGAGGATCCAGTCGCTCCCGTCGCGCCGGGCCCGCGTCTCCATGGCCAGGACGTCGGTGCCCACCGCCGTCTCGGTGTTGGCGAAGGCCGCGGTGATCTCGCCGGCCATCAGCGGCTCGAGCCAGCGCGCGCGGGCCGCGTCGGAGCAGTGCTCGATGGCGGGGTTGGCGCCCTCGGTCCACGCCAGCGCCGCGAGCCCCAGCCCGAGACCCGCGCGCCGGTAGACGAACTCCTCGACGTGCTGCATCTCGGCGCGCGTGAACCCGCCGCCCCCGACCCCGGCGGCGACGTGCGGGTTGTAGAGCCCCGCCGCCGCCGAGCGCCGCTGCACCTCGCGCCGGGCCTCCCACACCGCGGGGTGCATCCGGCCGGCCTCGTCGAGCCGCGGGTTCGCCGGGGTGCCGACGTCCCGCGCGGCGAGGTCGGTCTCGAGCGGCGCGACGACGTCGTCGAGGAAGGCGGCGAAGCGCTGCGTGTGGTCCGCGACGCGGTCGGTGCGTCCGGGCAGGGCGGGAGCGGTGGTCACCCGCCCGCCCTACGGGGCCGGGCGACCCCCCGTCAACCTCGCGCCGACCGCCTGCGGGCACCTACGGTCGGTCCGTGCCGCTGCTCTCCGCCGAGTCCTCGGTCCTGCTCGTCGTCGACCTGCAGGAACGGCTCATGCCCGCGATCGCCGAGGGGCCGGCGGTGCTCGAGAACGCGGGGCGCCTCGTGCGGGCGGCGACCCGGCTCGGCGTGGCCGTGTGCGCCACCGAGCAGAACCCGGACGGCCTCGGCCGCACGGTCGGCGCCGTCGCGGAGCTGCTGCCCGCGCCCGCCGTGGCCAAGACGTCGTTCGCCGCCGACGTCGACCCCGGGCCCGGCACCGTCGTGGTCGCCGGGTGCGAGGCGCACGTCTGCGTCCTGCAGACCGTCCTCGGGCTCCGCGCCCGCGGACGCGACGTCGCGGTGGTGGCCGACGCCGTCGGCAGCCGCCACCCGAGCAACCACGAGCGCGCCCTGGACCGGATGCGCGCCCACGGCGTCGACGTGGTCACCACGGAGATGGTGCTCTTCGAGTGGCTGCACGACAGCGACAACACGGCGTTCCGCGAGGTCCAGCGCCTCATCCGGTGAGGGGGCTCGCCAGCGGCTTGCGTTTGCGCTAACGTTCGTCCTTGCTGACGGAGGAGGTGCGACGTGGCCGAGGACGACGATCCGGCGGGCGTCGCCCTGCGCGCGCTGGTGGAGCCCCGCCGCCGCTCGATCCTGCGCCTGGTCGCCCACGACGAGCTGTCCGCGGGCGAGATCGCGTCGGCGTTCGACGTCACGCGCCCGGCGGTCAGCCAGCACCTGACCGTGCTCAAGGACGCGGGCCTGCTCACCGAGCGACGCGACGGCACCCGCCGGCTCTACCGCGCCCGCCCCGAGGGCCTCGACGGCCTGCGGGAGTTCCTCGAGGACATGTGGTCCTCGTCGCTGGACACCGCCCGACGCCTCGTGGAGGCCAGCCACGGGACCGACCACCGAGGGATCGACGATGACGCGCACCACGCGGCCGGCTGAGCCCGCCACCGTCACGACCCTGCGCCGCCCGCCCATCCGGCAGTCGACGCTGGTGCGCAGCGACCGCGCGCACACCTTCGACGTGTTCGTGGCGACGATCGGCCAGTGGTGGCCGCTGCAGCCGTACTCGGCCGGCAAGGACCGGGTCCGCGAGGTGTGCGTGCAGCGCTGCGTCGACGGCCGCGTCTACGAGCGCTGGGACGACGGCACCGAGTGCGACTGGGGCCGCCTGCTCGCGTGGGACCCGCCGGCACGGCTCGTGATGACGTGGAACATGACGCCGGCGCCGACCGAGGTGGAGCTGACGTTCTTTGCGCTGGGCCCGGCACTGACCCGCGTCGCGGTCGAGCACCGGGGTTGGGAGGCCCTCTCCCCCGAGCAGCTCGGCGAGGACTGCGCCCGCCCCGGCGGCTACGCCGGCGGCGCCTTCGTCCGCGGGTGGACCGAGATCCTCGGCGCGCTCACCGCCGCCGCCGAGGCCTGATGGCCGCCGACACGGTCCGGGTCGAGCACCGCGGCCCGGTGACGATCGTCAGTATCGACCGGCCCGCGAAGCGCAACGCCGTCGACCGCGCCACCGCCGAGCGCCTCGCCGACGCCTTCCGGGCGTTCGACGCCGACGACGACGCGGCGGTGGCGATCCTGCGCGGCGAGGGCCCCTCGTTCTGCGCGGGCGCCGACCTCGCGGCCGTGAGCACCGGCGAGGGCAACCGCGTCGAGCCCGACGGGGACGGGCCGATGGGGCCGACGCGGCTGCGGCTGGGCAAGCCGGTGATCGCCGCGGTCCACGGCCACGCGGTGGCGGGCGGCCTCGAGCTCGCATTGTGGGCCGACCTGCGGGTGGCCGACGAGACCGCGGTGTTCGGGGTGTTCTGCCGGCGGTGGGGCGTGCCGCTGATCGACGGCGGCACGGTGCGCCTGCCCCGGCTGATCGGGCGCAGCCACGCGATGGACCTCGTCCTCACCGGCCGTCCCGTCGCCGCCGACGAGGCGCTGCGGATGGGCCTCGCGAACCGCGTCGTGCCGGCGGGCACGGCGCTCGAGGCGAGCCTCGAGCTCGCGGGGCAGCTCGCCGCGTTCCCGCAGATCTGCCTGCGCCACGACCGCGCCTCGCTGCTCGAGCAGGAGGGCCTCGACGAGGAGGAGGCGATGCGCCGGGAGCTCGCGCACGGGCAGGCGTCGCTGCGCGCCGAGACGGTCGCCGGGGCGACGCGGTTCGCGTCCGGCGCGGGGCGGCACGGCTCCTTCGGGCAGGTCACGGAGGCCCCCCCGGGTGCGATGCTGACGCCATGAGCGAGCCCGCGCCGCAGCCGGCGCCCCCTTCGCCGCGCATCGGCACCGCGGAGCGCGAGGCGGCCATGGCGGCCCTCGACGCGCACCTCGAGGCGGGGCGCCTCGATCCCGAGGAGTACGGCGAGCGCAGCGCCCACGTCACCGAGGCGCGCACGGCCGCCGAGCTGGAGCCGCTGTTCGCCGACCTCCCGGAGCCCCGGCCCCATGTCGGCGCCGCCGCGGTGCCCGCGCCCGTGACCGGTCCGGCGCCGCCGGCGCAGCGTCCGGCGCCGGGGGCCCTCGCGCGGTACGGGCCGGTGATCAGCGGCGCCCTGCCGATCATCGCCCTCATCCTGTTCTTCACGGTGCCGATCCCGCACGCGTGGGTGTTCTTCCTGCTCATCCCGCTCGGCGGGGCGCTGTTCGCCGGCTCCCGCCGCGCCGACGACGGGGCCGACCGCGACTAGCGCCGCGACCGTGCAGGCCTGGATGAGCTGGTCGGGCGGCAAGGACGGCGCGCTGGCGCTGGCCGAGGCACGGGACACGCCGGGCACCACGGTCGTGGGCCTGCAGACGACGGTCGTCGCCGGCGAGGTGTCCGCGAGCTGGGTGCCGCGGGCGTGCGTCGAGGCGCAGGCCGCGGCGCTCGGGCTGCCGCTGGAGACCGTCGAGCTGCCGTGGCCGTGCCCGAACGACGTCTACGAGCAGCGCACGGGTGCGGCGTGGGCCGCGCTGCGGCGCCGCGGCGCGACGGAGGTCGTGTACGGCGACCTCTTCCTCGCCGACGTCCGGGCCTACCGCGAGCGGGCCCTCGAGGGCACCGGCCTCACCGCGTCGTTCCCGCTCTGGGGACGCCCGACCGCGGAGCTCGCCGCCGGGATGCTCGACCGCGGGGTCCGCGCGGTGGTCGTGTGCGCCGACCCGGCACGGGTGCCCGCGGCGATCGTCGGCCGGGCGTGGGACGCGGCGCTGATCGCTGCGCTGCCCGCCGGCGTCGACCCGTGCGGCGAGAACGGCGAGTTCCACACGCTCGTCACCGACGGACCCGGCTTCGCGCACCCCGTCCCGGTGCGGGTCACCGGGACCGCGCAGCGCGACGGGTTCGTGACGGCGGTGCTCGGGACCTGACACGCTCGCCCGCATGGCGCCGCGCTTCCGGGAGATCGCCGACGGCGTCCACCTGGGCGCCCTCGCCCCGGCCGGTCTCCTGCACACCGTGCTGCTGGAGGGCCCGGACGGGGACGTGGTGGTCGACGCCGGGTTCCCGTGGTCGGGCCGCCGGCTCGCCGGGCTGCTGCGCGGGCGCCACGTCGCCGAGCACGCCGTGACCCACGCGCACGGCGACCACGTCGGCGCGAGCGCGTGGCTGTGCCGCCAGACGGGCGCGCCGCTGGCCATGGGCGCCGCCGACGCGCCGCGGTTCGAGGGCGGGCGGATCGACACGCACGCCGGGGCGCTCGGGCGGCTCGTGCTCGGGTCGCTGGCCCGGGAGCGCCGCCCGGTCGACCGGCGCCTCGTCGAGGGCGCCCGGGTCGCGGGCTTCGAGGTCCTCGCCGTGCCCGGGCACAGCCCCGGCACGCTCGCGCTGTGGCGGGCCGACGACGGGGTGCTCGTCGTCGGCGACGGGCCGGTCAACGTGTCCACCGACCCGGCCGCGCCCCGCTGGATGCCGCTGCCCCGGGGCCTGCACCACGACCCCTCGGCGGCTGACGCCTCGCGGCGCCGGCTCGCCGCGCTGCGCCCGGCGCTCGTGGTCGCGATGCACGGGTTCCCCGTCGCCGCGCCCGACCGGTGGGCCGAGGCCGCGGGCGCCTGAGAGGGATCCACCGCGGGCCGGGACGGCGTAGCGTCGCACGATGGCCAAGGACAAGAAGAACAAGAACGGTCACGACGCGGGCCAGGACGGCGGGCACGACGCGGTGGCCACCGCGCTGACGGCCCCGGACGCGCCGGCGGAGACGGTCGTCGGGACGGCGCCGGTCTCGGCGCACGCGTCCGTGGTGCCCCCCACCGCCCCGCCTGCGCGGCCGGCGGCACCCGCCCCGGCGCGTCCCGCCGCCGGGCCGCCCCGCAGCCTCGCCGACGACGCGGTGTCCGCGGTGTCGGACGTGGGGCGCGTGGTGCGCACCGTGCTGCCGAACCGCCTGCCCGCCTACCTCGGCGGGGCGGCGCTGCTCGTCCTCGGGGTCGTCGACCTGCCCGCGGTCGCGGGCGGCGCGCTGGCCTACGAGGCGATCCGCCGGTGGCGCCCGGTGCGCTGACGATCCGTCAGGGGCGGGCGCGCAGCAGCTCGTCGAGCCAGGCCGCGGTCTTGGTGCGCTGGCAGGCGGACTGGGCGGCGCCGTGCCGGGCGAGGAAGCCGCTGACGGCGCGGGCGACCGACGGCGCCTCGGCGGGCGTGCAGCGCGCCGAGAACTCCTCGAGCACGCGGCCCCCGGGGAAGCGGCAGCGCTCGTGGCGCGCGTGGGCCAGCCCGCAGCGCGGGCGCGGCACCACGGTGCGCTCGACGGTGAGGGGGCCGTGGACCACGAGGTCCTGGCCCGCGCGCAGGCTGGGCACGGCGCCCGCGAGCAGCGCGGCCTGCGGGGCGGTCATCAGCGCGTGCACGTCGAGCTGCCCGTCACGGCACGCGGCCGCGCGCTCGGGGGCGAGGGTCTCGCGCAGCTCGGCGCTGTGGAACGCGTGACCGGGCAGGACGTCCACCTCGATCCGGGCGTCGGCGGGGCCCGGCGCGTCGGCCGCCGTGCCCTCGACGCGGACGCGGACGGTGAGGTCCCAGCGGTCGCGGCCCCGGTCGCGCAGGCGGACGTGCACCCCGGCGCGGGCGAGCAGGAGGTCGGCGGTGTCGAGCAGGTAGAGCCGGCGCTGGCGGACCCGGCCCGCGTGGTGCCCGGTGAGGCGCCCCACCCCGGGCACGAGCAGGACCTTGAGCTCGACGCTGCCCGCGCCCCCCGCCACGATCGTCCCCCACAGGGGGTCGCCGGGCGGCGGGAACCCCGGGGAGACGCGGGCGGTGTCGAGCACGGCGGCTCCTCACGGGCTGGTCGAGGGACCCGGTGTCGGCGGACGGGCGGCCGGGGCGGTCCGTCGACGGTACCGATCGTGTGTCCGGCGGACAGACCGGACGAGGGAACACGCGCCGGACGGTCAGCGGCGGGGCAGGCCCGGAGGCTTCGGCGCGCTCTCCCACAGCTCGCCGCCGGTGAGCACGTAGACGAACGGCACGACCGGGACGAGCGCGAGGACGGCCCACACGATCTTCGCGGTGCCGCTGAGCCCGGGGCGCACGACGAGGTTGAGCCACACGAGCACCACGGCGATCGGGTGCAGGAAGCAGACCAGGAGCTCCGCGAGCTTCTTCATCGCCGTCCACCTCCACGGGCCGTCGGGGGACCGACCGTAGCGCCGGGTCCGGCGGCGGCACCAGCACCGGATGCGCCGGGCAGCAGCGCGCGCAGCACGTCCTCGCACGCGGCGGCGCTCCAGGGCGCGGGGTCGCACCAGCAGCGCAGGAACAGCCCGTCGACGCCGACGGCGGCTGCGGCCCGGGCGGTGCGGTCGGGCACGAGGGGGGCGAGCAGGGCGTCGAGGGCGCTGGTCCAGCGGACCCACTCGTCGCGCAGCGCCGGACGCCGCCCGGCCTGCAGGAACAGCTCGTACTCCGCCGCGAGCGCGTCGGTGCGGTCGGCGGCCTGCAGGGCGACCAGCTCGGCGAGGGCGCGGACCGGGTCGTCCGCCTGCGCGCAGCGCCCGAGCGCGGCGACGTAGGAGTCGTTGACCGCGGCCAGCGTCGCCGAGAGCAGCGCGTCCACCGTGGGGAAGTGATAGCTGACGAGGCTCGGCGTCATCCCGGCCTCCGCGGCCACCGCCCGCTGCGTCACCGCCGCGACCCCGCCGCGCCCGACGACCCGCATCGTCGCCTCGCGGAGCAGCCGGCGACGCTCCTCGCCCTTGCGCCGGCGCCCGTCGGTGATCTCCGCGGCGGCGGGCCCGCTCACGCCGGCCGCGCCCCGAGCTCGAGCGCCAGCACCCCGCCGATCACCAGCGCGATGCCCCCGATCTGCACCCAGGTCAGCGACTCGCCGAGCAGCACCGCGCCCGCGATCGCCACGAGCGCGACGCCCGCCGCGGCCCAGACGCCGTAGGCGACGCTGACCCCGAGGCCGCGGGTCAGCGCCTGGGACAGCAGCCCGAACGCCAGCAGGTAGCCCACGACCACCGCCACCGACGGCCCGAGCCGGGTGAAGCCCTCGGACAGCTTGAGCGAGACCGTCCCGACGACCTCCGAGACGATCGCGAGCGCGAGGAACAGGTAGGCCACGGTCGTCCTCCCGGAACAATTAGGTCAGATGGCCAGGATTCTACGCCCGTCCTCGGGCGCGGCGGGCGCGCCGAGGTCCGGTCGCGTCATACTCGATCGCGCACAACCAGGAGGAGAGTCATGGAGGCCGTCGTGGCCCGACCGCAGCCGGTGACGCGGTACCGCTGGGCGAGCACTGACCCGGACGAGGCCACGGAGTACCTGCGCGCGACCTACACCGACTTCCGCCCGCCGCGCCTGTCCCGCGACGGGTTCGAGTTCTGGACCGACGTCGCGTCCGCCGGCCCGTTCGCCATCGGCCGGTTGCGCCGCACCGGCGTGCTGCGGATGCCGGCCGAGCCCACGCCGGAGCTCGTGGTCGTGCAGACGCTCGCGGGCGGGCCGCACCACGTCGACGACGGGCGCGAGCAGACCGCCGGGACGCTCAAGCTCACGCCGACCTGGTCGGCGTACGACACCGGTTGGTCCGACGTCACCGTGCAGACCGTGGTGCTCGACCCCGTCGAGGTCGCCCGGGTCGGCGCCGACCTGTCGGGCCTCGACCCCGACGCGGTCGCCTTCGACGGGATGTGCCCGCGCTCGCCGACGCTGGCCACCTACTGGGCGCGCCTGTGCACCCACGTCCGCGAGACCGTGCTCAGCTCCGACGACCTCATGGCCGCCCCGCTGGTGCGGGCCGGCGCGCAGCGCCAGCTCGCCTCGGCGCTGCTGGCGACGTTCCCCAACACCGTCCGCGACGCGCTCGAGGACCCGGTCGCACCGGGCACGGGCCGCGCCGAGCCCGCGACGGTGCGCCGGGCGGTGGAGTACGTGGACGCCCACGCGCACGAGGACATCGGGCTCACCGACATCGCCACCGCCGCCCGCATCGGGCCGCGGTCGCTCCAGCTCGCCTTCCGGCGCCACCGGGACACGACGCCCGTGGAGTACCTGCGCCGCGTCCGGCTCGAGCGCGCCCACCGGGACCTGCAGCAGGGTGACCCCACGCGCGGCGACCGCGTCGAGGCCATCGCCGCGCGGTGGGGCTTCGCCCACCCCGGCCGCTTCTCGGTGCTCTACCGCGAGCACTACGGCCGGTCCCCCAGCGCCACCCTGCGGGGGTGACGCCGTGGCGGACCGTGCGGCTCAGTGGCTCCGGCCGGTGAGGGCGTCGCGGACGCGGTCGACGAGCCCGGCGCCGGGGGCGAGGGCCGCCAGCGCGCCGCCCTCGGACGGCGAGGCGGGGTGCGGGCGGGTCGGCGCAGTCTTCTCCGTCGAGAGGATCCGGTCGCCGATCTGCTCGCGGTCCTCCTTCGACACCGCGGCGGCGAGGCGGGGGAACAGGTAGAGCTCCTCCTCCCCCACGTGCTGGCTGATGAGGTTGGTGAGGATCCGGTAGGTCATCCAGAAGTCACCGCTCTTCGCGGGCAGGGACTCCAGGCGCTTCATGGTGCGCTCGGCCTCGTCGTGCTCGGCGATCTCGCGGTCGGCGAGGGCGTCGCCGTCGTCGAGGACCTCGCGCACCAGCGGGTAGAGGTGCACCTCCTCGGCGACGCTGTGCTGGACCAGCCGGGTCACGACGCGCGAGGCGAGGTCGTCGACCTCCGACGACGAGGAGCCGAAGCGGGCCTCGAGCTCGGCGAAGAGGGCCTCGACCTCGCGGTGCTCGGCGGCGAGGACGTCGATGAGGTCGGTCGACCCTGCGGTCGACGAGGCGGTCTGCTGCGGGGTGGTGGTCACGGGCGACTCCCGTTCTTCGCTGGTGCGATCCGGCGGCTGGGAGGCTCAACCGCGGGCGGTGTACCCGATCGACGACCCGGCACGCGCCGCGTCACGCCACGAGGAGGGAGACCGCGAGCGCGCTGACGGTCGCGGCCACGACGCCGCCGGCGACGGTCGTGCTCCGGCGGTTGACGTGCCGGCCCATCAGGGTGTGGTCCGCCGTGAGGTGCAGCAGGGGCACGAGCGCGAACGGCAGCCCGACCGCCAGCACCACCTGGCTGATCACCAGGGCGCGGGTCGGGTCGACGGGGAAGGTGAGCACGACCAGCGCCGGGACGACGGTGACCGCGCGGCGCAGGACGATCGGGATCCGCCGGCGCAGGAAGCCGGTCATGATCGCGTCGCCGGCGTGGACGCCGGTGCACGCCGACGCGAGCGCGGCCACGAGCAGCGCGCCGGCGAACAGGGTGGCGGCGCCGCCGTGCCGGCCGAGCACCGCGTACGCGCCCTCGATGGTGTCGGCGAGGGGCTCGGTGCCGGGCACGTGCAGCGCCGCGGCCGCCACGAGCAGCACCGCCATGTTGACGACCGCGGCCACCGACAGGGACACGACGACGTCGCGGCGGTGCCGGCGGGGGCGCACGGCCGCGTCCCGGGTGAGCGCGGAGTGCAGGTAGACCACGTGGGGCATCACGGTGGCGCCGACGATGCCGGTGGCCAGCAGCACGGCCCGGGGGTCGACGCCGCCCGCGCCGTCGGCGGCGAGCCCGGGCACGAGCCCGGTGGCGACGTCCGCGGCCGTCACGCCGACCTGCGCGGCCTGCACCGCGAAGGCCGCCACCAGGGCGAGGAGCATGATCGCGAACGCCGTGGCGAGGTGCCGGCGCCCGTCGGGCCGCAGGCCGAGGACGAGGACGCCGACGGCGGCGGTGACCAGCGCTCCGGCGAGCAACGGGACACCGAGGAGCAGGTGCAGCGCGATCGCGCCGCCCACGATCTCGGCGAGGTCGGTGGCCATGGCGACGACCTCCGCCTGCGCCCACAGCAGGCGCACGACGGGTTGCGGGTACCGCTCGCGGCAGAGCTCGGGCAGGCTCCGTCCGGTCGCCGCCCCGAGCTTGGCCGCCAGGTGCTGCACGAGCATCCCGGCGAGCGCCGCGAGCCCGACGACCCACAGCAGCGCGGGCCCGAACCGGGCACCGGCCTCGACGTTGGTGGCGACGTTGCCGGGGTCGACGTAGGCCACGGCGACGATCGCGCCGGGGCCGGCGAGCCGCAGCAGGCGCGGTCCGCGCCGCGTCGAGGGCCGCGGTGGCCCGCCGGGCGCGGGGGCGGGACTGGCCTGGAGCACGGGGAGCCTCCTGGAGGGGTCGCCCCGCGCCCCCGTGCGGGCCCGGGAGGTGCCGCACGGGGGACGCGGGGACGAGAGGACCGGCCGACCGGAGGTCCGGTCAGACGCCGGCGGCGCCGCGGCTGCCGTCGGGGCGCTGGCCGTTCGGGCCGCCCGGGACCGTCGCGTAGAGGTACGGGTCGGCCGACGGCGGCGTCGGCTCACCGGCCAGCGGCTGCGGGTCGGCGACGTAGCTGAACTCGCCGCGGCCGTCGGGGCGGGGGCCCTTGGCCCAGCGGCCCTGCGCCGAGTCGTCGCCCTGCGAGCAGCTCCACAGCTGCCCGGAGTACTCGTCGAACTCCTCGTCGATGATGCCGGCGGGCACCGGGTCGTACTCGAGGCCCTCGTCCTTGAGCTCCTCGATGGCGGCGAGCCACTGGTTCTGGTGCATCGAGTCGCGGGCCAGGTTGAACTTCAGCATCTGCTTGACGCCGGGGTCGTCGGTCATGTTGTAGACGCGCGCAGCCTGGATCTTGCTCTGGCCCTCGGCGGCCGCGTTCACGCGGAAGTCGGCGAGCAGGTTGCCGCTGGCGACGATCCACTTCCCGCTCCACGGCGTGCCCGCGGAGTCGGCGAGCACGGGGCCGCCGCCCGAGACGATCGAGTGCTGCGGGTTCTGGCCGCCGACGATCGCGGCGAGCATCGGGTTGTCCTCGCAGGCCCGCGCGGTCTGCTCGGCCGGGGCGCCCTCGAGCAGCTTCGCGATCATCGTCGAGATCATCTCGACGTGGGCGAGCTCCTCGGTGCCGGTGTCGAGCAGCAGGTCCCGGTACTTGCCGGGGATGCGGCAGTTCCAGCCCTGCATCAGGTACTGCATGGCCACCGTGAGCTCGCCCCAGTGGCCGCCGAGCAGTTCCTGGAGCTTCATCGCGAACACCGGGTCGGGGCGCTCGGGCGTGGACTCGAACTGCAGTCCCTTGTAGTGGAAGAACACGGTCTCTCCTGGTCGGTCGGGGCACGCCGACGCGACCGTCGGCGACGGGGGCGACGGTGCCGGGCGGCCGTGTGGCGCCCGTGGCGCCGACCGTGACGGTCCCCGTGCCCGTCCCCGTCACCGGCCCGTCACCGCCACGGTTGCGGGGCCGCCCGGGTCGGGTAGAACAATGAACGAGGGTTCAACACCGAGAGCCGTCCGCCGTGGGAACGGAGACGGAGGCGATCGGTGGAACCGACCGAGCTGAACGTGTTGGGCCGCTTCTCCTGCCGGGCCGCGGGACGGCCCCTGATCCTCCCGCCGCGCGGGGAACGGCTGCTCGCGTACCTCGCGCTGCACCGCGTGCCCGTCCGGCGCGACCAGCTCTACGGGGTGCTGTGGGGCGACTCGTCGGAGGACCGCGCGTCGTCCAACCTGCGCTCGACGCTCTGGCGCCTGCCGCGGTCGCAGGGCGAGTCGCTGATCGAGGCCGCCGACGGGCACGTCGGGCTCGCGGCCCACGTCGCGGTCGACCTGTGGCGGGTCGAGGGCGACGGCACCGACGAGCGCGAGTCGCACCTGCTCGCCGGCGACCTGCTGCCCGGCTGGGACGACGACTGGGTGGCCGCCGAGCGCGAGCGCTACCGGCAGCTGCGCCTGCACGCGCTGGAGGACCTGTGCGCGCGGCGGCGCGCGCAGGCCCGCTTCGCCGACGCGCTCCGGCTCGGCCTCATCGCGGTGCAGAGCGATCCACTGCGCGAGACCGCGCACCGCCAGGTGATCGAGGTGCACCTCGCCGAGGGCAACGCCGGCGAGGCGCTGCGGCAGTACGAGGCGTTCCGCCGCCTGCTGCACAGCGAGCTCGGGCTGCCCCCGTCACCGGCGATCCGCCGTCTGGTCGACGAGCTCCTCGACGCCTGATCGTGGTGCGCGTACGGCGCGGCACATCGGGTAGCCGACGCCTCTCGACCGATCGAACCTCTTGGGGGAGGTGGTGGCGATGGCCACCCGCACACCCGGCACGACCCGGCGCACACCCGTCCAGACGGTGGCGCTGATCTTCGGTGTGGTGTTCCTGCTGGTGGGTGTCCTGGGCTTCGTCCCGGGCATCACGCAGGGCGTCGACGGGCTCTCGTTCGCGGGCCCGGGCTCCATGGCGATGCTGCTGGGCATCTTCCACGTCTCGGTGCTGCACAACATCGTGCACCTGCTGTTCGGCGTGGCCGGCATCGCGATGGCCCGGACGCCGTCGGGCGCCCGGAACTACCTCATCGGCAGCGGCGTGATCTACGCCGTACTGACCGTCTACGGGCTGCTCGTCCCCGCCGACGGCGAGGCGAACTTCGTGCCCGTCAACACCGCCGACAACTGGCTGCACCTGGTGCTGACCATCGGCCTGCTGGCCGCGGGTCTCGCCCTGGGCCCGAAGGCCCGCCGCCGGTAGACAGCCTCGAGCGAAGGCGGCCCTGGCTGCGTGGCACGCAGTCGAGGCGTCCTTCGCCGCGGTGGCCGCCGGGCGCCGAGGGGCACGTTGTGCATGATCAACGGGCTCGTGAGCTGCGTAACGTGCCCCTCCCGCGCCGGAGCGTCCACTCCGGCGCCGCTGCCCGGGCGAAGGCGTCCCTCACTGCGTCCCACGCAGTCGAGGCGTCCTTCGCTGCGGGCGCCGGGGAGTCGCACCCCGGCGCCCGCGGCGAAACGTCCGTGCCCACCCACGGACCCACCCGCCCGGCCGACCGCGTCAGCCTCGCCGTCGGCCGCGGCCTGCTCGCCGGCCTGGTCGGCACCGCCGCGATGACGGTCTCGAGCACCCTCGAGATGAAGATCGACGACCGGGGCTCGAGCACCACACCCGCCCAGGCCGTCGCCGAGGTCACCGGCGTCCGGCCGGCCGACGACACCGCCCAGCAGCGGCTCAACACGCTCGCGCACCGGGGCTACGACACGGCGTGGGGCCTGGCGCGCGGCGCCCTCGACCTCGCCGGCCGGCGCGGCGATCATCACCACAGCGGGTGACCGGCCCCTCGCGCAGCAGATTCGCTACTCACGGCCGGAACATCCCCGCCCGCTCGCACCGTCACAGTGCCGAGAGCCCACCCACCGGGGCACCGAGCACACAGAGAGCGAGCACCCGCCATGAGCACCGACCGCCACTTCGCGTCCGACGGCAACATCTACGAGGCCGACGGCACCCAGGTGGGCACCTACCAGCTCGACGAGCACGGCCACCTCGAGTCCACCGCCACCGACGAGGACGGCAACGGCTACATCGACACCATCGTCGCCGACACCGACCACAACGGCAGCTTCGAGACCGGCGTCGTGGACACCAACGCCGACGGCTACGGCGAGACGATCCTCGTCGACACCGACAACGACGGCGACTTCGACTCCTCCGCGGTCGACACCAACGCCGACGGCAACTACGAGACCTTCGCCAGCGACCCCAACGGCTTCTGACCCCTACGTGCTCAGGGACGGTCGACCGAGAAGATCTGCAGGTCGTCGGGGGTGCCCTTGAGCCTCGTGTGCCAGCGCTTGCGGCGCACGCGCAGCGAGGACTCGTCGAGGCGGGCCAGGAGCTCGCCGCTGACGAGGATCTCGTCCTGCGCGGCCCGCTCCCCCAGCCGCGCCGCGGTGTTCACCGCGACGCCCAGGTAGTCGCCGCCGACCCGACGCGGGCGCCCGAGGTGCAGGCCCGCGCGCATCCGCGGGGTCCAGTCTCCGATCTCCACCTCGGCGAGCCGGGTGCGCGCCGCGAACACGGCCTCGAGCGCGGCGGTCGGGTCGGCGAGCGCCGCCATCATCCCGTCGCCCAGGCGCTTGACCACCGTCCCGCCGCGGTCGGTGACCGGCTTCTCCCACGCCTCGCTGACCGCCCGCATCGCGCGCTGGACCTCGTCGTCGCCGGCGTGCAGGGCCCAGCGCGAGAAGTCGACGAGGTCGGTGAACACCAGGACCACCTCGCGCTCGCCGACCCCGCCGCCGAAGCGCTCGAGCACCGACTGCCACAGCTGCAGGCCGCCCAGGCCCACCTCGCGGGTCACGCCGGGCCGGTCGCCGGTGAGCCCGACCACCGCGCGCCCCGCGAACTCCGCGTGCCGCGCCCCGCCGAGCGAGAGCGGGTCGCCGAAGTGCGCGTCGCCCGGCAGCACGCGGCGCACCCGCTGCACGGCGGTGCGCAGGCCCTCGGAGCGGTCGAGGTCCCGGGCCTGCCGGCCCGCGCGGGTCAGCGCCGCCCGGAACCGTGCGGCCCGCCCGCCATGGTCGGTCTCCGCGCTCTCGACCGGGGCGACCCCGTCCTGCCCGTCGGCGCGCTCGTCGGCCATGGGGTGATCCTCACGCACCCGGGGCCGCGCTGCGCTGCGGGGTCGTACACGCCACGTCGGCGGCGTCTAGATCTCCGCGCGCCGCTCGGCCAGCGTCGCGGCGACGTCGCGCAGCTTGACGTTGAGGTCCTGCGAGGCCCGGCGCAGCACGTCGAACGCCTGGTCCGCGGGCAGGCCCCGGCGCTCCATGAGAATGCCCTTGGCCTGGCCGATGACGTCGCGGGAGTCCAGCGCCACCTGGAACTGGGCCTCGCGCAGCTGCGAGGCCTCGGTGACCGTGATGTACGCCAGCGCGGTCGACACGTGCGCCGCCAGCAGCACGGCGGCCTCGCGGTCCACGACGTCGAACCCGCCGGGCGTGAGCGAGTACAGGTTCAGCGCGCCCCGCAGCGGGCGCGAATCGCCCACGGGGAAGAGGCCCACCGAGAACACGCTGCCGGCGCCCAGCTCCGCGGCGGCCGGGCCGAAGCGCGTCCACGAGTCGTCGCGGGCGAGGTCGTCGCTCTGCGCGACGCCCAGGCCACCCGCCTCGAGGGCCTGCACGCACGGGCCCTCCTCGTGCTCGTACTGCACCTCGTCGAGCTTCACGGCCAGCACGTCGGAGAACACCGGCGTCGAGTAGCCCTCGCCCTCCCCGCGGCGCAGGGTCACGCTGACGACGTCGGCGCCGCGGATCACCCGGCTGCCGACCGCCACCACGCGCTCGAGCACCTCGTTGACCCCGCCGGTGTCCGGCGCCTCGAGCAGCGCGCGGGAGATCTCGCCGACCGCCCGCGCGAGCATCGTGATCCGCGGGCCGCCGCTCGGCGACCCGTCGGCGGGGTAGCCGTCGTTGCCCCGGGCGCGCTCGGTGGCGTCCTCGGCCACGAAGGCCGAGCGCTCGGCCTCCCAGTCGACCTCGTCGCCCTGCTCGGTCACCGCGGACTCCTCCGTCCCTCCGGGTCGTGTGCGCACGTGCGCGTCGTCTTGCGTACCCGGTGCCCTTCCCCGGCACGCGTCGGGGGTCTCTACGCCGGGGCCGCCAGGGCGTGGGCCACGAGGGCGGCGAGGGCCACGTTGCCGCGGTACACCGCGACGTTGACCTCGAGACTCCGGCCCTCCGTGGCCTCGCGCACGCGCTCGAGCAGGAACGGCGTCGTGTCGTGGCCGACGACACCCCGGTCCGCGGCCTCGGCCAGCGCGGCGTCGAGCACCGCGCGGTGCTCGTCGACGTCGAGCTGGGCCTCGGCGGCCACCGGGTTCGCGAGCAGCACCGCCGCGCGCAGCCCGAGCGCGTCGCGGGCCCGCACGACGGCGGCCGCCGCCTCGGGGTCGTCGACGCGGGCGGGTACCGGCACCCCGGCGTCGCGCACGTAGAAGCCGGGGAAGGCGTCGGTGCGGTAGCCCAGCACTGTCACGTTGAGCGTCTCGAGGCGCTCGAGGGTGGCGGGCACGTCGAGGATCGACTTCACGCCCGCCGACACGACGAGGATCGGCACGCCCGAGAGCGCGACCAGGTCGGCCGACTCGTCGACCGTCGTCGACGCGCCGCGGTGCACCCCGCCGAGCCCGCCGGTGGCGAACACCCCGACGCCCGCGCGGTGGGCGAGCAGCGCCGTCGCGGCGACCGTGGTGCCGCCGCTGGCCCCGCGGGCGAGCGCCACCGGCAGGTCGCGGACGCTCAGCTTGTCGACGCCCGGATCGGTCGCCAGCCGTTCGAGCTGATCGGCGCCCAGCCCCACGACGACGCGGCCGTCGACCACCCCGACGGTGGCGGGGACGACGCCCGCCTCCCGCAGCTGCGCCTCGGCCTCGGCGGCCACCGCGAGGTTGCGCGGGCGCGGCAGGCCGTGGGTGACGATCGTCGACTCCAACGCCACGACGGGCCGGTGCTCGGTGAGCGCGGCGCGGACCTCCTCGGCGACGGTCAGCACGGTCCGGGCTCCTCTCGTCGGGATCGCCCGGAGTGTCGCCCGGTCCGCCCCGGGACCGCCCTCCGGCCACCCGTTCGGCCGCTGGCCTCCATCGACTGCCGCGGGGGACGGTACGGAGCGTGACGAACACGGCGACGCCCCCGACGCTGCGCCCGTCGATCGAGCTGGTCGTCGCCGCGCTCGCGGCCGCCGGGGACCGCGTGGTCCTGCGCCACCCCGACGGCGAGACCACCGGGGCCGAGCTCCTCGCGATGATCCACCGCTACGCGCGCGCCCTGGGCGGGCTGGGCATCGGGCCCGGCGACCTCGTCGCGGAGTACGGGCCCAACCGCCCCGAGGCGCTCGCCGTGCGCCACGCGACACACCTCCTCGGCGCGGGGTCCTGCTACCTGTCCGCGCCGCCCGGCGCCGACCGCCGCGCCCGGCAGCTCGCGCAGCTCGACCCGCGCCTGGTCGTCGTGTTCCCCGCGACGGCCCACCTGCTGCCCGGGACCACCGCACCGCTCGCCGCCGTCGGCCCCGTCCCGGGCATCCCGCTGCGCCTCGACGAGCTCGCGGCGCAGCAGAGCCCCGCCCCGCTGGACCCGGGGGCCGAGCTCGACGCCCTCGGCGTCCTCCTGTCCTCCGGCGGGACCACGGGCATCCCCAAGAGCAGCGTCCGCGACTTCGCGGCGTGGGCGCACGCCGTCGCCACCCCGCCGCGCCCGGAGCGCCGCCAGCTCGCGTCGGGGGCGGAGGCCTACCTGACGCAGATCCTCGTCACGCAGACGCTCGTCGGCGGCGGCGTCGTGGTCCTGCGCGACGACTCCGACCCCGCCGCCCTGCTCGCGGCGATCGAGGCCGAGCGGATCACCGACCTCTTCCTCGTCGAGCCCCAGCTGCTCGCGCTCGTCGACCACCCCGACGTCGACCGGCGCGACCTCTCCTCCCTGCGCGCCGTGACGCACATCGGCGCGTCGGCGCCGCCGGCCCTCCGTCGCCGCGCCCGCGAGCGGCTCGGCCCCGTCGTGGCGCACACCTACGGGGCCAGCGAGATCGGGATCGTCAGCGCGCTGACCCCACCCGAGTACGACCCCGACGGCGCGCACGGCGCGGGGCGCATCCGTCCGGGCGTCGAGGTGCGCTTCCGCGGCGCGGACGGCGCCCTCGACCCGTCGTCCGGGACCATCGAGGTGCGCTCGCCGGCGATGGCGCACGGCTACCGCCACCGCCCGCAGGAGCAGGCCGAGCACTTCGTCGACGGCTGGTACCGCACCGGTGACCTGGGCCGCCTCGACGCCGAGGGGTACCTGCACATCCTCGGGCGCGCGGCTGACTGCGCGGTGGTCGACGGCCGGCTGGTGACGCCGACCGGCGTCGAGGACACGCTGATGCGGGTGCCGGGGGTGCGGTACGCGGTGGTCGTGGTGGACCCGGCGCACGACCGCCGCGTGGCCGCGGTGGCGCCGTGGGCGGGGTCCGCGCCGGCCGCCGTCGCGACGTGCCGCGACGCGGTGGCCGCCGAGCACGGGGACGCGGTGGCCGCGGGCCTCGTGCTCGTGGCGATGGACGAGGTGCCGCTCACCGAGCAGGGCAAGCCCGACCGCGCCGCGATCCTGTCCCGCACCGGGTCCTGAATGGGAGTGTGCCGCCCGTGAGCGCACACACCGTCGCCGACCACCTCGTCGACCGGCTGGCGGAGCTCGGTGTCGACCGCGTCTTCGGCGTCCCCGGCGACTACAGCCTCGCCATGCTCGACCACGTCACGCACCACCCGACGGTCCGGTGGACGGGGTGCACCAACGAGCTCAACGCCGGCTACGCCGCCGACGGCTACGGGCGCCTGCGCGGGATCGCCGCACTGTGCACGACGTTCGGCGTCGGCGAGCTGAGCGCCATCAACGCGATCGCCGGCAGCTACGCCGAGCACGTGCCCGTCGTGCACGTCGTCGGCGCGCCGGCGCTGAGCTCGCAGGCCCTGCGGCGGCCCGTGCACCACACCCTCGGCGACGGGAAGTTCGGCCACTTCACCGCCATGCACGCGGACATCACGTGCGCGCGGGCGTCGCTGACCCCCGAGGACGCCGTCCCGGAGATCGACCGGGTGCTGCGCGCGGTGCGCGACCAGCGCCTGCCCGGCTACCTCGTCATCCCCGCCGACGTGGCCGCGCTGCCGGTGGAGCCGGCCGCCGCGGCGCTGCCGCCGCCGGTGGACACCACCGACCCCGAGGCGCTGGCCGGCTTCGTCGACGCCGCGCGCCGCCTGCTGGAGTCGGCGTCCTCGCCCGACGACGTCGCCGTGCTCGCCGGGTTGAGCGTGCACCGGCTCGGCGCGGCCGAGACCCTCGACCGCCTGCTCCTCGCCGGCCCGCTGCCGCACGCCACCACGCCGTGGGCGAAGAGCCTGGTCGACGAGAGCGCGCCCCGGTTCGCGGGCACCTACACCGGCGCGACGAGCCCGCCGGCCACGCGCGCCGCGATCGAGGACGCCGCGGTGCTCGTCGTCGCGGGCGTGCAGTTCACCGACCTCAACAGCGGCATGTTCACCCAGCACATCACCCGCAGCCGCACGATCGACGTCGGCCCGCGCTCGGTGACGGTCGGCGCGGCCACGTTCACGCCGGTGGAGCTGCCGACGGCGCTGGCCGCGCTGGAGCCCCTGGTCGCCGAGGTCGCCGCGCGCCGTACCGGGCCGGCGCCGACCGCGCCGCTCGCCGCCCCCGCGTCGGACGTCGCGGCGGCTCCGGACGACGAGCCGCTCGGGCAGACGACGCTCTGGCGCGAGGTCGGCGCGTTCCTGCGCAGCGGCGACATCGTGCTCGCCGACCAGGGCACGAGCTTCTACGGCATGGCCCCGCACCGGCTGCCCGCCGGCGTCACGTTCGTCGGGCAGCCGCTGTGGGCGTCGATCGGCTACACGCTCCCGGCGCTGCTCGGCACGTGCACCGCGCGGCCCGGGCAGCGCGGCGTGCTGCTGATCGGCGACGGCGCCGGGCAGATGACGGCCACCGAGCTCGCCACGGTGCTGCGCGAGCGCATCCCGGCGGTGATCGTCGTGGTCGACAACGACGGCTACACCGTCGAGCGCGCGATCCACGGGCCCGACGAGCCCTACAACGACATCACCCCGTGGGACTGGCCGCTGCTCGCGCGCGCCCTCGGCGGCGGAGACCAGGTGGCGGCCTCCCGCGTCACCACCGTCGGCGCGCTGCGGGCGGCGCTGGCCGACGCCGGCGCGCACCCGCAGCGCGTGACGCTCGTGCAGGCCGTCGTGCCGCGCGGCGACGTCCCGGAGCTGCTCGCGGCGCTCACCCGCGTGCTGGGCGCCCGGCCGGAACCGGCGCAGCACTGACCGCACGCCGTCTCTCGCGGGCCAGCTCGCGCCCGGTGCGGGCGTACCAGGCGGTCATGAGCACGACGGCCAGCGCGACCTCGACCACCGTGCCCCCGTAGTACATGACCTGGGCGCCGAGGCGGACCTCGTCGGGGCTGCCGGCGTGCGCGGGCAGGAGCCGCGCGTATATCACCTTGGCGAGCACGTCGTGCCCCGCGGCGGCGACCAGCAGCGCCAGCAGCGACCCGACCAGCCCGGGACGGTGCGGCAGCGGGTCGCGCCCGACGAGCAGGACGCTGAGCAGCAGCCCGGCCAGCACCATGTGCAGGTCGACCAGCGCCATCGGCGCGGGATGCGCGTGGGCCAGCGCGAACAGGTCGGTGAGGTAGAAGGCGTACATGCCGCCGAGCTCGAGGGCGAGCACCACCGGCACCCGCGTCAGCACGCGCACCGGGGCGCTGCGCAGCACCCCGAGCAGGCGCCGGCGCCCCGCCGGGGGCAGTGCGCGCAGGGCCAGCGTGACGGGTGCGGCGAGGGCCAGGAGCAGCGGCGCGACCATCGCGAGCAGGAGGTGGCCGGCGACGTGGACGACGAAGCCGGTGCGGGGCAGCAGCAGCGCCGCGGCCAGCGTCGCGAGGCCGGCGCCCGCGGCGAGGGTCCGCGCGAGCGACCACCGGACGCCGCGCCGGTGCAGGCGCACGACGCCGGCCAGGTAGAGGACCCCCACCGCCGCGACCGGGAGCGCCGGCCAGAGCGCGGGGCCGGCGGCGACGTCGTGGGTGCCGTGCACGGTCAGGACCGGGCCGCGATGGGGCGTGCGGGACCGAACAGCAGCACGGCGCCGATCACCGCGCCGACCGCGCCCGAGAGGTTCCAGGCGAGGTCGTAGGGCAGCAGCTCGACGCCGTAGCGGATCTGGTGCAGCCCGAGCACCTTGTGCTGGAAGAGCCCGTCGTAGACCTGGAAGAGGCCCCACCCGAGCAGCCCGCCGGCCCACACGCGCCTGGGGACGGTGGTGCGGCGCCGGTGCAGGTCGGCGAAGAGGAACAGGCCGACGACGATCGCGAGCCAGCCGCCGGCGTGGAAGACGCCGTCGGAGACCAGGCCGGCCTCGAGCGTCGAGCCGTCGTAGAAGTGGTGCCAGTGCAGGAGCTGGTGGAAGACGGTCTCGTCGAGGAAGGCCGCGACGCCGACCCCGATCAGCACCCCGGCGACGATCGAGCGCCCCGTCGCCGCCGGGCGCTCCGTGGTCGTGTCCATGGGGCGTGGTGCCCCGGGCGGCGGGGCCGCACACGCCCGCAGCACGAGCGGGTCCCCGTGCACGCGGGTCCCCTACCGTGGACGCCATGCCGAGCCTGTACGAGTTCGCCGGCGGCGAGGCGGCGATCCACCGCCTCGAGGAGCTGTTCTACGCGAGCGTGCTGCGCGACCCGCTCCTGGTGCAGCTGTTCGGGGCCGGGCGCCCGGAGCACGTCCCGCACCTCACGGCGTTCACCGCGGAGTCCTTCGGCGGCCCGGACCGGTTCTCCCGCGAGCTCGGGTTCGCGCACCTCATCGCGGTGCACCGGGGCCTGCGGATCACCGAGGAGCAGCGGCAGCGCTTCGTCGAGCTCTACCTCGCCGCCCTCGACGCCGCCGGGCTCCCGGACGACCCGCGGTTCCGGTCGGCCGTCGTCGAGCACGTCGAGTTCGGCAGCCGGGTGGCGATGCAGAACTCGCACGCCGAGACCGACGACGAGCTGCACCCGCTGCGCGAGGTGCCGCGGTGGACGTGGGTGGGCGACGACTGACCGTTCCCTTGACGAACGGCGCCATCTGGTCAATCGTGACGAGGTGTAACGACCTGACCGAGGCGGTGCCGTGACCACGACGCTCGCGTCCCCCGACGCACCGACCCGAACGCCCTCGTCCTGGCCGCGCGTCCTGTGGGTCGCCGGCGCGGCGTTGCTGGTGGCGATGGTGGTGCACCTCGTCGCGATGGTCGTGCTCGACGGACCCGTCAGCGGACCGGTGTCGCTGCGCAAGCCGGCGACGTTCGCCGAGACCGGCTGGCTCCTGTGCTGGTCGGTCGCCGCGGTGCTGCCCCGCCTGCGCACGAGGCCGTGGCAGCGCCACGTCGTCGGGGGCGCGGTGCTGGCGTTCGCGGTCGTCGAGACGGCGGTGATGGCCGTCCAGGCCTGGCGCGGCGTGCCCAGCCACTACAACTTCACGACCCCGCTCGACGCCGCCCTGGTGCGCGGGGGCGCCGCGGGCACCGCGGTGGTGTTCGTCGTCGGGATGGTCGTGCTGCTCGGGGTGGCGCTGCGCTCGCGAGGATCGGCGGCCGGGGTGCGGCTCGGCGTGGTCGGCGGCGTCGTGGTCGTGCTGGTCGGGGCGGCGACCGGCATGGTCATGATCTCGACGAACAGCGGGGTCTACCGGGGCGGGATCGGCAGCGGGTTCGGCGTCTCCGGCGCGTACTTCGGGCCCGAGGCCGCCACCGTCGGCCCCGACTACGCCGGCTTCCGTCCCGCCACCGCGGGCGGCGACCTCGTGCTCCCCCACGCCGTCGGCGTGCACGGGATGCTCCTGCTCGCCGTCCCGGCTGTCCTGCTCGCCGGGACGACCCTCGCCGCGCGGACCCGCCTGGCGCTGGTGGCGACGATGGGCGCGGCGGTCGGCCTGGGCCTCGCCGTGCTGCTCGTGCACGCCTTCCGGATGCTGCCGCTCGAGGCGCTGGGGCCGGCGGGCCTCACCCTGCTCGCGGGGTGCGCGCTGGCGTACCTGGGCGCGGTGGCGGTGACGGCGCGCGCGGTGCTGGCGGGGAGGTCGCCCGCCCCGGCCCGCGAGTGATCGAAGTACCGATACGGACACTCAACGTCAGCGACGCCACTTCGCTGACACTCCGGCCCGACTCAGCCGAGGTGCGCGAGCACGGCCCGGTGGTCGCTGCCGGGCAGGTCGAGCACGCGCGTGGCGCGCACCGCGATCCCGCCGCCGGCGAGGACGTGGTCGATGCGGAACCCGAGCCAGCGCGGCCAGCGCGACGGCCAGGTCGGCGGGTGTCCCGGCGCGCGCCCCTCGCCGAGGGCGGCCAGCGCGCGGTGCTCGACGGTGGTGTTGAGGTCGCCGGCGACGACGGTCGGGCCGCGCGCGGCCACCCGCCACGCCGTGACCAGCTCCAGCTCGCGGGCCCAGCGCCCGACCAGCCCGCGGACCGGGGCCACCGGGTGCGTCGCCAGCACGCGGACCCCGCCCAGCGCCCCGCCGCTGACCTCGAGCCAGCCGTAGAGCCCGCCGTCGGCCACCGGGGCGACGTCGACGTCCCCGAGCGACGGCGCGGTGAGCACCGTCGTCCAGGGGCCGTCGGGGTCGCGCGGGACGTGGCGGTGGGCGCGCGGCGGCGGGGCGGTGCGGGCGCGGTAGCCGAGGTCGGCGATCGCGGGCTCCAGGCGCGCGCGGAACCGCTCGCCGGCCTCGGGCAGCACGACGAGGTCGGGGCGCTCGGCGCGCACGATCGCCGCGAGTGCCGCGGTGTCGGCGCGGCCCTGCCACACGTTGGCGACGAGGACGGTCAGCCGGACGGGGCCCGGTGCCGGCGCGGTCGTCCGCGGCAGCCGGGCGACCACGAGCCCGGCGACGGCCGCCGCGCCGAGGGCGAGCGGGCGGGCCCGCGGGGACGCCGCCGCCAGCAGGCCGGCCGCGAGCCCGACGCCGCCGGCGAGCACGGGCCGGGCGGCGAGCAGCACGGGCCACGGCGACCGCCGCTCCAGCCCCGTCAGCTCGGGGACGAGCAGCGCGCCCGTGGCCCCGGCCCCCGCCAGGAACCCGGCCCACCGCAGCACGCGTGCTCCCCTCCCGATCGACCCGACCCCGACGACCCGATCATCGTCGCGGCGGGCCGGTCGGTTCGGCGTGATCAGGCCCCGGACCAGTCGGCAGCGGGCGTGAAGGCCCCCCGGACCGCGGCGGCGAGGGCGGTGCGGCGGCGCTCGTGCTCGGCCGGGTCGTCGCCCGTGCCGGCCGCGATGGTGACGCTGGCCGGCGACCAGGCCATCGACAGCGCGATGACCATGGAGTACACGTCCGCGGGCGCCGTGTCCGCGGTGACCAGCCCCCGGTCCTGGGCCTCGCGGATCGCCGCGAGCTTGCTCGCGACGTCGTCGGCGGCCGGGGTGAGCAGGTCGCCGGTCGGCACCCGCTCGAGGCGCGCCCACGTCGCGAGCAGCACGACCTCGGGCCGCTCGAGGTAGGAGTCGTAGAGCCGGACCGCGTAGCCGGGCAGGTCGGTGGCGTCGAGGGGGACGAGGTCGACGATCAGGGCCAGGTGCTCGGCGAAGACCGCGTCGAACAGGCCGTCCTTCGAGGTGAACCACGCGTAGATCTGCGCCTTGTTCGCCGGGGCGGCCGCCGCGATCCGGTCGACGCGCGCCCCGGCGATGCCGTAGCGCGCGAACTCGGCCGCGGCCGCGTCCAGCAGTCGGCGCCGCGTCGCCTGGCCGTCACCCATACCGAGAGACTAACCGTTTGGTTTGCGTCGGGCGAGGACGCGGCCTAGCGTGGGCGTCGGTAACCAACCAGTTTGTTTCGGAGGAGACACCGTGCACCAGGTGACGGGATGGGCAGCGAGTGCGCCGGGGTCGGCGCCGGCGCCGTGGACGTTCGCGCGCCGCGACCCGGGCGCCCGCGACGTCGTCGTACGGGTGACCTTCTGCGGGCTCTGCGCGAGCGACCTCGCGGCGCTGCGCCACGGCGACCCGGCGGCGTTCCCGCTGGTCGCGGGGCACGAGATGGTCGGCGAGGTCACCGCCGTCGGCCCGGACGTCGCGGCCTTCGCGGTCGGGGACGCGGTCGCCGTCGGCAACATCATCGGCTCCTGCGGCGTCTGCCCGGAGTGCCGCGCGGGCCGGGAGAACGACTGCCGGGAGTTCCCGACGCTGACCTACGGCGGCCCCGACCGCGTCTCGGGCGGCACCACCCAGGGCGGGTTCTCCGACGAGATCGTGGTCGACGAGCACTTCGTGTACGCCTCCCCCGCCGGCCTCGACCCGGCCGGCGTGGCGCCGCTGCTCTGCGCGGGGGCCACCACGTGGTCGCCGCTGCGCCGCTTCGGCGCGGGGCCGGGCACCACGGTCGGCGTGGTCGGGGTCGGCGGGCTGGGGCACCTCGCGATCCGCTTCGCCCACGCGCTCGGCGCCGAGACCGTCGCCTTCACCTCGTCGCCGGCCAAGGGCGACGCCGCCCGCGCCCTCGGGGCCGACGACGTCGTCGTGTCCTCCGACGCGAAGGAGATGGACGCCCAGCACCGGCGCTGCGACCTCGTGCTCGACACGACCGGCGCCGACATCGACCTCGCGCCCTACCTCGCCGCGCTGGCGGTGGACGGCACCTACGTCCTCGCCGGCATCCCGGGCCGGCCGCTGCGCGTCGACCCGATGAGCCTCGTCGTCGGCGAGAAGCGGATCGCCGGCACCGGGAGCGCCGGCGTGCCCGCGACGCGGGAGATGCTCGCGTTCTGCGGGGATCACGGGATCACCGCCGACGTCGAGGTCGTGCCCGCCGCGCGGCTCGGCGAGGCGATGGACCGGCTCGCGCGCGGCGACGTGCGCTTCCGGTTCGCGGTGGACCTGCGCTGAGGTCGGTGTCCGATCCGTCCACGACCCGCGCGCCACGGGGGTCCAGGATCGCCGACGTGACAGAGACACGGCTCGTGGCGACGACGATCCGGCGCGACTGGCGGGAGGTCTACGCGTACGCGGCGGACCCCCGTCACCTCGTGGAGTGGGCGTCCGGGCTCGCGGAGGCCCAGGTGTCCGAGGCGCCCGACCGGCCGGGCACGTGGCTCGCGGACTCACCGATGGGCCGGGTCGAGGTGGTCTTCGCGCCGCCGAACGACCTCGGCGTGCTCGACCACACCGTGCGCCTGCCCGACGGCACCGAGGTGCCCAACCCGCTGCGCGTGGTCCCGCTCGGCGACGGCGCCGAGGTCGTGTTCCACGTCCGCCGCCGCGACGGGATGAGCGACGAGGAGTTCGCCGCCGACGCCGACCACGTGGCCCGCGACCTGGAGAGCCTGCGGCGGATCCTCGAGGACGGCTGAGTCCTCGCCGCTGTCCTCACGGCGATGACCCACGGACGTCACTCCCGGGTACTACGGTCCCGTCACATGACCGACCGCGAGGTGGAGTCCGTCGCCTACCCCGGTCCCGGATCGCGCCCCTTCCGGCGCGACCTCGACCCGATCGCCCCGCACGTGATCGTCCTGTTCGGCTGCACCGGCGACCTCGCCAAGCGCAAGCTCCTGCCCGGGCTGGCCTACCTCGCGGAGTCGGAGCTCGCGCCGGCGATCCGCATCGTCGGCACGGCGATGGAGGACCTCGACACCGAGGGGTTCCGCGACCTCGCCCACGACTCGGTGCAGAACTACGGGATGCACAAGCTCGCCGAGGCCGCCTGGGACGACTTCGCCGCGCGATTGACCTACGTGCCCCACAGCGCGGGCCCGGAGGGCCTCACCGCGGCGGTGAAGGAGGCGCAGGCGCAGCTCGGCGACGGCACGCGGCTGCTGCACTACCTCTCGGTGCCGCCGAAGGCCGCGCAGGCCGTGGTGGAGATGCTGCGCGACGCCGACCTCGCCACCGGCGCGCGCGTGATCATGGAGAAGCCGTTCGGGCACGACTTCGAGAGCGCGGTGCGGCTCAACGCCTTCGTGCACGAGGTGTTCGCCGAGTCGCAGGTGTTCCGCATCGACCACTTCCTCGGCAAGGAGGCGGCGCAGAACATCCTCGCGTTCCGCTTCGCCAACGGGCTGTTCGAGCCGATCTGGAACCGGAACTTCATCGACCACGTCCAGATCGACATCCCCGAGTCCCTGGGCCTGGAGACGCGCGCGAACTTCTACGAGGCCACCGGCGCGTTCAAGGACATGGTCGTCACCCACCTCATGCAGGTGATGGCGTTCGTGGCCATGGAGCCGCCGACGGCGCTCGAGCCGCGGTCGATCAGCGAGGAGAAGAACAAGGTCTTCCGCTCGCTGCTGCCGATCCACCCCGGCGACGTGGTGCGCGGGCAGTTCGGCGGCTACCGCGAGCACGACGACGTCGCGAACGACTCCGACACCGAGACGTTCATCGCGCTGCGCGTCGGCGTCGACAACTGGCGGTGGGCGGGCGTCCCCTTCTACCTGCGCACCGGCAAGCAGCTCGCCGAGGGCCAGAGGATCATCTCGATCGCGTTCAAGGAGGCCCCGCGGACGATGTTCCCGCCGGGCTCCGGCGTCGGCACCCAGGGCCCGGACCACCTGACGTTCGACCTCGCCGACTCCTCGCGGGTGTCGCTGTCGTTCTACGGCAAGCGCCCGGGGCCCGGGATGCGGCTGCAGAAGCTCTCGATGCAGTTCTCCACCCAGGAGACCGGCGAGGCGTCCGACGTGCTCGAGGCCTACGAGCGCCTGATCCTCGACGCGATGCGCGGCGACCACACGCTGTTCACCACGTCGGAGGGCATCGAGTCGCTGTGGGAGCGCGCGATCCCGCTGCTCGCCGACCCCCCGCCCGTCAAGCCCTACCCCGTCGGCTCGTGGGGGCCGAACGCCATCCACCAGCTCATCGCGCCCAACGCCTGGCGCCTGCCGTTCGAGCGCGCCTGGCGGGAGAAGAAGATCTAGGGACGCTCAGGGCCTCGTCGATCGTCCGGTGCACGTAGCTCGGCGGCGCCGCAGGGTCCGGGCGCCAGGAGGGCACCTCGTCGGGCCTCTCGGACGGCGCGACGCTGTTGGGGCCGTACTCGAACAGCCACCAGAGGCCGCCCCACGGGTCGCGCAGCCGCGCCAGGCGCTGGCCGCCGTGGAACGGGGTCGGCTCCGTGACGACCTCGGCGCCGGCGGCGCGGGCCGCGGCGACGACCGCGTCGGCGTCGCGCACGTAGACCTGGAGCAGGGCCGGGGTGGACGCCCAGTGCGGCTTGGCGTCGCACACCATGATCGTCGAGTCGCCGACGCACACCTCGGCGTGGATGAGCAGGCCGTCGGCGTCGACGGTGTGGGCGGCGCGTGTCTCGCGACCGCCGAGGACGTCGGCGACGAAGCGCAGGAAGCCCTCGGCGCCGCCGGGCCCGCGCACCGCGACGAAGGGGTTGACGGTGCCGTAGCCGGGCGGGAGGTCGTCGCCGGTCAGGATGTCCATGCGCCCAGCGTGCCGTCCACGGCGGACAGGAACGGTCCGCCACCGACGATCAGTCGGGCAGCATCGGCATCTCGAGCCCCTGGTCGCGGCCGAGGAGGGTCGCGCGGGTGAGGGCGGTGAGGCCGTAGCGCTCGCGGACGTCGTCGACGGCGACGTCGAGCGAGTGCGGGTGCGCGTCGCCGGCGAACGGCAGCTCGAGCTGCGCCCCGCCCTCGTCGTCGAGGTTGCCGACGGCCACGCCGAGCATGGTCAGCCCGCGTTCGGCGATCAGCGGGGCGGCTGCGGCGGCGAGCAGGCGGACGGCGGCGAGGACCGCGTCGGTCTCGTCGGTGGCCGCGGCCAGGGTGTGCGAGCGGGTGGCGCGGGCGTAGTCGGCGAAGCGCAGCCGCAGCGTCACCGTGCGCCCGGTGCGCCCGGCCCGGCGCATCCGGCGCGTGACCCGGTCGACCAGCCCGATGAGCACCGCGTCGGCGCGCTCGGGCGAGACCGGGTCGCGCCCGAGCGCACGCTGCGCGCCGACGGAGCGCCGGCGGCGGCCGACCTGCACGCGGCGGGGGTCGCGCCCGTGCGCCAGCGCGTCGAGGTGCCGCCCGGCGGCGCGCCCGAGCAGCGACTCGAGGGTGGGCCCGCCGATGGCGGCGAGGTCGCCGACCGTGCGGACGCCGTGGCCGTGGAGCTTGCGCGAGGTCACCTCGCCGACGCCCCAGAGCACCTCGACGGGCAGCGGGTGCAGGAACTCCAGCTCGCGGCCGGGCTCGACCACGAGCAGCCCGTCGGGCTTGGCGACGCGGCTGGCGACCTTCGCGAGGAACTTCGTGGCCGCCACGCCCACGGTGATCGGCAGCCCGACGTCGTCGGCGACGGCCCGCCGCAGCCGCGCCGCGATCTCCGACGGCGGCCCCGCGATGCGCCGCAGCCCCGCGACGTCGAGGAACGCCTCGTCGATCGAGATGGGCTCCACCAGCGGGGTCACCGAGGAGAACACCGAGAACACGGCCCGGCTCGCCCCGCTGTAGGCCTCCATGCGCGGCGGGACCACCACCGCGTCGGGGCACAGGGCCCGGGCCATCCGCCCGCCCATGGCCGTGCGCACGCCGCGCGCCTTGGCCTCGTAACTGCAGGCGAGCACCACCCCGCCGCCGACGATCACCGGGCGCCCGCGCAGCGACGGGTCGTCGCGCTGCTCGACCGAGGCGTAGAAGGCGTCGAGATCCGCGTGCAGGATCGTCGGCTCGCTCGACACGAACACACGTTCGCACGCGGGACCGACCGCCGGAGATTCCTCCACGAAGTACTTGCGCAAACTTGTAGGTAGAGCTATAACTATCTGCGTCGGAACCAGCAAGAACGCAGTGCGGCGACGGAAGGAGATGACCGATCGTGCTGCTGAACTACGACCCCTTCGACACCTTCCGCGCGCTCGAGCGCCTCACGGGCGCCGCCCGCCACCAGGCCTCGAGCGGCATGCCGATGGACGTCTACCGGGCCGGTGACCACTTCGTCGCCTCGTTCGACCTGCCCGGTGTCGACCCCGGTTCGATCGACGTGTCCGTGGAGGGCAACGCGCTGACCGTCACCGCCGCGCGCACCGCGCCGAGCGGCGACGGCGACTACCTGGTCGCCGAGCGACCGCGCGGGCGCTACAGCCGCCAGCTGATGCTGGGGCGCGACCTCGACCTCGAGCGGCTGCACGCGTCGTACACCGACGGCGTGCTGACCCTGACGATCCCGGTGGCCGACAAGGCCAAGCCGCGCCGCATCGAGATCGAGCACGCCGCCGGCAGCACCAGCATCGAGGGCGCCCCCGGGCACCACGCGGAGGAGGCGCCCGCGAGCTGACCCGTCCGACCATCTCCCCCGCCGCGAGCACCCGCCGGGCCGACCCGGCGGGTGCTCGCGCACGTCGGCCGCACGTCCCCCAGGAGGGCCACCATGGGCGTCGAACGCCTCGACGACACCGACTACCCGGCCCTGACCATCGGGCGGGCCGCCGACCTCATCGGCGTCGCGCCGGCGTTCCTGCGCAGCCTGGACGCCGCCGACCTGCTGCACCCGCACCGCTCCGACGGCGGGCAGCGCCGGTACTCGCGGCGCCAGGTGGAGTTCGCCGCGCGGGTGCGCGAGCTGGCCGACGAGGGCCACACCATCGCCGGAGCGGCGTCGATCCTCGTCCTGCGCGGGGATCTCGCCGACGCGCAGCGCGACCTCGCGACGGCGCGGGCCGAGCGGGACGAAGCCCTCGCCGAACGCGACGAGGCGCGCGCGGACCTCGCCCGCCGGGACGCAGGCGGGTGAGCCTCAGCCCCGCAGCCGCAGGATCACGGGCGGCCCGGCCTGCCGCAGGACCACCCGCGGGTCGCGGCGCAGTCGCTCGACCTTGCCGCTCGACGCCGGGGTCGTGACGACGAGGGCGCCGTCCTCCCGTCGCGGGCCACCCACACCCGTGTCGCGACCCCCTCGCCGGTGCGCCGGAACGTCGTCAGCGATACGAAGGGCTCGTCGCCCAGGGCGGACGGTCCGGAGGGGGCACTCACCGACCCACCCCACCACCCCGGTGCCGCGCCCGCCCGACGAGGGGAAGAGTGGGCCCATGGCCAGGACCACCACACGGCCGGCCGACCTCGTGCTCGAGGGCGGCGGGGTCAAGGGCATCGGGCTCGCCGGTGCGGTCGCGGCGATGACCGACCAGGGCTGGACGCCGCACCGCGTCTCGGGCACGTCGGCGGGCGCGCTCGTCGCGGCGGTGACCGCCGCGGGCGCGACCGGTGAGCAGCTGGGCGAGATCACGGCGCGGCTGGACTTCCGCCAGGTCGCCGACCCCGGCGGCCTCGGGCGCCTGCCGCTGGTCGGCCCGGCGCTGGCGTTCGTCGGCGGGCAGGGCCTCTACCAGGGCGAGTGGCTGCACACCTGGGTCACCGACGAGCTCGCGGCGCTGGGCGTGCGGACGTTCGGCGACCTGCGCATCGACGACCCGTCCCTGCCGCCCGAGCAGCGCTACCGGCTGGTGGTGACGTGCTCGGACCTGACGCTCGGCCAGCTGGTGCGCCTGCCGTGGGACTACCGGTCGGTGTACGGGCTCGACCCGGACGAGCAACCGGTGGCCGACGCGGTCCGGGCCTCGATGGCGATCCCGTTCCTCTTCCGGCCCACCACGCTGACCAACCCGTACACCGGGCTGACGTCCACGCTGGTGGACGGCGGGATCCTGTCCAACTTCCCCATCGACTCGCTCGACCGCACCGACGGCCGCGAGCCCGGGTGGCCGACGTTCGGGATCACGATCACCACCGCCCCGAAGCCCGGCATCGGCGACCGCGTCGCCCTGTTCCACTCCCGCTGGTTCGACATCCCGCAGCCCGCCCCGCTGCGCCTGCTCGAGCAGCTGGTCACGACGATGCTCCTCGGCCGCGACCAGGCGGTGCTCAACCAGCCCTGGGTCGCCGCGCGCACCATCCACGTCGACGCCGGCGCGGTCGGGCTGCTCGACTTCGGCGTCAGCCCGGCACGTGCCCGCGGGCTCTACGACGCGGGCTACCGGGCGGCCGAGGAGTTCCTCGCCCGGTTCGACTGGGAGTCCTACAAGCGCCGCTTCCGCCGGGACGTGCGCGCCCCGTCGGTCAGCGGCGCCGGGTGAGCAGCCCGTCCACCGCTCGCGCCGAGCTCGCCGCCCGGGAACGCCTGGTCGCGTCGCTGCTGCGCGAGCTGGACCCGCCCGCCGACCGTGACGCGGGCGGGGACGGGCACGTCCTGCGGGTGACGCTGCCCGCCGGCACCCTCGGCGTCGCGCTCCGGAGCTGGTCGCCCACCGGGCACCACCGCCTCGGGCCGGGGGCGACGCTCGACACCGGGTCCGGGCCGCGGCCGGCCGCGCACGAGGACGTCGTCACCACGATCCTCGAGGCCGTTCTCGACGATGGCGGGGAGGGCCAGCCGGTCGACCGCCTCGCCGCGCTGGTCGCCCACAGCGTCGCCCGCACCGCCCGCTACCTGGACGCGCCACCGCGGGCCACCGGCGACCCCACGCGCGACGCCGAGCAGTCGCTGCTCCTGGGCCACCCATTCCACCCGACCCCGAAGAGCGCCGAGGGCCTGGGCGACGACGACCTCGCCGCCTGGGCGCCCGAGCTCGGCGCCGCGTTCGTCCTGCACCACCTCGCGCTGCACCCGCGCGTGGTCCTCGCCGCCGGCGCGCCCGGCGACCCGCCGCCGGCCGTCGCGGAACGCCTGCCCGCGGGCTGGTCCGCGGTGCCCGTGCACCCGTACCAGGCGCGCGTGCTCGCCGACGACCCGACGCTCGCGCGGCTCGCGGCCGAGGGTGCCGCGCGGTGGATCGGGCCGGTCGGCGCGCCGGTGTGGCCGACGTCGTCGGTGCGCACCGTCGTCGACCCCGCGGCCGGCGTGCAGTGGAAGCTGCCGCTGCGCGCCCGCCTGACCCACTTCGTGCGCACCACGCCGCCGGAGCAGGCGCGGCGCGCGGTGGACGCGGCCGCCGTCGTCGCGGGCCTCGGTCCGCTGCCCGCGGGCTTCGGCGTGCTCGCCGACACGGGCTTCCGCACCGTCGACCCCGCGGTCGGCGGCGAGCGCCTCGCCGCGGACCTCACCGTCATCACCCGCGAACCCTTCCCGCCGGGCGGGTGGCGGGTGCTGGCCGCGGTGCTCGAGGACGGCCCGGGCGGGCAGGAGCCGCCGCTGCTCGCGGACGTGCGCGCCGCGGGCGACGTCCACGGCTGGCTGCGGCGCTGGCTCGCGGTGTCGCTGGTGCCGCTGCTGGCGCTGTTCGGCCGGCACGGGATCGGGTTCGAGGCCCACCCCCAGAACACCCTGCTGCGCACCGGCCCCGACGGGTGGCCGACCGGGTGCCGGGTGCGCGACCTCGAGGGCGCCCACGTCCGCGCCGACCGCGTCCCGCCCGGCCTCGACCCCGCGTCGCCGCTGGTCTACACGCCGGCCGACGCGTGGCGGCGGCTGCGCTACCACGCGGTGGTGAACCACCTCGCCCTGCTCGTCGCCGTGCTCGGGCGGCACACGGTGGGCGAGGAGGCGCTGTGGCGCACGGTCGCCGCGACCCTCGCCGCGGTCGACGATCCCGACGCCGCCCCCGGGGCGCACGACCTGCTGACCAGCGCGACCCTGCCCGCGAAGGCGCACCTGCGCAGCTGGGCCGCCGGGCGCGGCGAGGACCCGATCTACGTGGGGATCACCAACCCGATCGCGGCCACGGGAGGATGGCGCGCATGAGCTTCACGCACGTGGTCACGTTCGCCTGGGCGCCCGACAGCGACGCCGCCCGGGACCCCGCCGTCGTGGACGGCATCGCCGCGTCGCTGCGGGAGTTCGTCGACGGCGCCGACCTCGCCGGCCTGCGGTCGTGGACCTGCGGGCGCGACGCCGGCCTCGCGAACGGCAACGGCAACGGCGACTTCGCCGTCGTCGCGGTGTTCGACGACGTCGACGCCTACGCCGCCTACCGCGACCACCCCGAGCACCCCGAGCACCGGCGGATCATCGACGAGCAGATCGCGCACCGGGTGGGGCAGCGCAGCGCGGTGCAGTTCGCCGGCTGAGGCGGCGCCGGCCGCGCAGGAGGAAGATCGGGTCCATGACGGGCTTCGAGCTCGGGACCGACGGCCCCGGCACCATCCTCACCGCGGTCGACGGGTCGATCACCTCGCTGCGCGCCGGCGCCTACGCCGCCGGCCTGGCACGCCGGCAGCACGCGCACCTGCTGGTGCTGACGGTGGCGACGACGTCCCCGCTCGCGGCCATGGCGCCCGGCGCGCTGCCGGTGCTCACCGAGGCCGCCGGAGAGCTCGCCGCCGACGTCCAGGGCGAGGCGCGTCGTTACCTCGAGGACCTCGAGCTCACGGGCGAACTGATCGCGCGCCAGGGCGACCCGTACACCGAGATCGTGCGCCTGGCCGACGAACGCCGGGTGGACGCCGTCGTCGTCGGGGCGTCGATGAAGGCCGGGCACCGGCTGGTCGGTTCGCTGGCCGGACGCCTGGTGCGCGCCGGGAAGTGGCCCGTCACCGTCGTTCCCTAGCCGAATCACTCGTCTGCACCAGCGAGGCCCGGCGGAAGGCACCTACAGTGACACGGGTCTCCGTCATCTCGCCCCTGAGGTCGCCGTGGCCACCCGTCTGACGCCCGCCAGCCCCACCCACCTCGCCCCGTCCTACGCGACGCCGGCCTGGCTGCTCCGCGCGCGCACCACCGTGCCCGGCGTGCTGAGCCTCTACGCGGGGCGCCTGCGGCTGGTCACCGCCGCCGGCGTGGTGTTCGACGCCCCGCTCGCCGCCGTCGAGCGGCTGGCGTTCCCCTGGTACGAGGGGTCCGCGGGGCTCCGGGTCACCGTGGACGGCCACCGGTACCGCGTCTCGCTGACCCGCCCGCGTGGCGCCGCCTTCCCCGCCGACCGGCTGCTCGGCGGCAGCGCCGACACCGCCCACGGCCCCGGCGGCGGCGCGGTGGACAAGACCGGCGCCGTCGCCGTGCACTCGGTGCTCGACGGCCGGGGCGCGGGGCGCGTCTGGCGCACGCTGCTCGGGGCCTAGCTCAGCTCATGTTCGGCTGACCGTTCGAGGCGCCCAGCCCCCCGTCGACGGGGATGTGCGCGCCGTTGACGAAGCGCGCGTCGTGGCTCGCGAGGAACGCGATGACGTCCGCGACCTCGGCGGGCTCGGCGGGCCGGCCCATCGGGATGCGCTGGCGGAACGCCGTCATCGTCGCGTCGTCCTCGCGGATGCCCTCGGACATGTCGGTGACGGTCAGGCTCGGGTGCACGGCGTTGACGCGCACGCCCTCGCCCGCGTGGTCGAGGGCCATCGAGTTGGTGAGGTTGGTGACCGCGCCCTTCGCGGCGTTGTAGGCCGCCATGCCCCAGTCGCCACCGAGCCCGGACACCGAGCCGACGTTGACGATGCTGCCGCCGGCCTCGCGCAGGCGGGGCAGCGCGGCCTTCGAGGCGTAGAAGACGCCGTCGACGTCGGTGGCCATCACCCGGCGCCAGGCGTCGGCGTCGAGGTCCTCGACCGTGCCCGGCTCGGCGACGGCGGCGTTGTTGACCAGCGTGTCCAGGCGCCCGTGCTCGGCGACGACCTCGGCGACCAGCGCGGTCACCGCCTGCTCGTCGGAGGTGTCGGCGACCCGCGCGTGCAGCGACGACCCGGCCGGCGCGTCGGCGACGACCTTGTCCAACTTCTCCTGCGTCCGCCCGGTGATCACCACCGTCGCGCCCTCGGCCCCGAAGCGGTGCGCGGTCGCGGCGCCGATGCCCGACCCCCCGCCGGTGACGATGACGACCTTGCCGGTGAAGCGGCCCTCGGCCACGTGTCCTCCTCGATCCGCGGATGCGTCCACCGGGCGTACCCGCTGCCCCGGCCGTGACCCGTCGTGTCGACGGGCTCACGTCGGGTGGCGCTCTCGCCGTACCTAGGTCACGCTGACCTAGGTGTGGGTCGACGTGCTGTTGCTGAGCCAGCTCGCCCGCCGGCCGTCGCACGGTTACGAGCTGCGGCGCCGCGTGGAGGCGGCGACGGGCTTCGTGCTGCACAACAACTCGCTCTACCCCGCGCTCAAGCGCTTCTCCGACGCCGGCGCGGTCACCCGCACCCTCGAGCCGCAGGAGGGTCGCCCGCCGCGGCACGTCTACGCGCTCACCGACGTCGGCCGCGAGCTGCTCCACGACCTGCTGGCCGACCTCCCCGACGACCTCGCCGGCGACGAGGCCGAGTTCCTCGCCCGGCTCGCCGGCTTCGCCCGCCTCACCCCCGACGAGCGCCGGGGCGTGCTCGACGCCCGGGCGCGCGTGCTGCGGGAGCGCCGCACGCGGGTCGCGGGGCTGGCCGAGGCCGCCGCGCCGGACGCCGACGGCGACCCCGGCGACCCCTGGGCCGCCCTCGTGCTCGACGAGGTGCTGCGCCGCGTCCGCGAGGAGCAGGCCTGGCTCGACCGCCTGGCGACCCGCGCCACCGACACGACCGCCCCCACGACCGACCGCACCGAGGAGATGCCGTGACCACCATCGCGACCTCGACCGCCCACGGCCCCGATGACGAGGGGGCGCCCGACCTGCCCCAGCTGCCGTTCCCGCGCGAGGGCGTCCTGCGCATCTCGCCGCTCTACGAGCGCCTGCGCGCCGCCGGACCGGTGACGCGGGTCCGCACGCCCGCCGGCGACGTCGCGTGGCTGGCCACGCGCTACGAGGAGGCCAAGGCCCTCTTCGCCGACCGCCGACTCGGACGCTCGCACCCGCGTCCCGAGGAGGCCGCCAAGGTGTCCGACGCCGGCGTCATGGCCGGCCCCAGCGGCGACCACGAGCACGAGGACGAAGACCACGCCAGCATGCGGCGCCTGCTCACCCCGGCGTTCTCGGCCAAGCGCATGCGCCGCCTGCACGACCGGGTCGCCGAACTGGCCGAGGGCCTCGTCGACGACCTCGTGGCCGCGCACGACGCCGGCACCGACCCGGTCGACCTGCACGCCGGGTTCTCGGTACCGCTGCCGATCTTCGTGATCTGCGAGCTGCTGGGCGTGCCCGTCGAGGACCGCGTCTACTTCAAGGGCCTCTCGGAGCGCATGGCGACGATGACCGGGGACGACCCGGCGATCGCCCGCGCCGAGTTCCAGCGCTACACCGGGCAGGTCGCCGAGGCCAAGCGCGCGGAGCCGGGCGAGGACGTCATCTCCGACCTCGTCGCCGCGCAGGCGCAGGACCCGCGACTCACCGACGAGCGCGTCGCCGAGCTGACCGCCGGGCTGCTGTTCGCCGGGCACGAGACCACGGTCAACCGGCTCTCGCTGGGTGTGCTCCTGCTGCTGGTCAACCCCGAGGCCCGCGACCGGCTCGTCGCCGACCCCGAGGGCGAGGTCGACGGGATCGTCGAGGAGGTCCTGCGCCTCGCCGAGCCCGGCGGGATGGGGCTGCTGCGCTACGCGCACACCGACGTCGTCGTGGGCGAGGGCGGTGACGACGGGGACCAGGTGACGATCCCGGCCGGCGACGCCGTCGTCATCGTCACCAGCGCCGCCAACCGCGACGAGGGCGCGTTCGGCGACGCCGACGACTTCGACCCCGACCGCGCCCCGAACCCGCACCTGTCGTTCGGCCACGGCCCGCACTTCTGCATCGGCGCGAGCCTCGCCCGCACCGAGCTGCGCGTGGGCCTGGCGACCCTGTTCCGGCGCCTGCCGGGGCTGCAGGCGGCGGTCGACCCGTCCGCGCTCACCCTGCACACCGAGCGCCTCACCGGCGGGCTCGACGAGCTGCCCGTCAGGTGCGCTCCGCGCACGTGAGCACTTCTCGGTGCTCCGGCACCGAGAAGTGCTCACCTGCGCGTCAGCGCACCCGGCTCACAGCTCGCTGCGGCGGGTCACGAGGGTCAGGGCCACCTCGCGGAGCTTGACGTTGAGGTCCTGCGACGTGCGGCGCAGCACGTCGAAGGCCTCCTCGGACGACAGGCCGCGGCGCTCCATGAGCACGCCCTTGGCCTGGCCGATGACGTCGCGGCTCTGGAGCGCCTCGAGCAGCTGGGTCTCGCGCAGCTCGGCGGCCGTGCGGCTCTGCACCGCGGCGATCGCGGTGGCGGCGTGGGCGGCGAGCACGAGGGCGAGATCGCGGTCGCCCTCGTCGAAGCCGTCCGCCGACCGGGACCAGAAGTTCAGCGCGCCGAAGCGCGGCGGCGAGCCGCCGGGGAACATGCCGGTGGACAGCACCGCGTGCAGCCCGAGCTCCTCGGCGCACCGCGCGCCGAACGTCGGCCACGGCGAGTCCGGGTCGCCGGTGCGCTGCAGGCACGCGCCGACGCCCTCGCGGTGCAGCACGGTGTGGCTCGGGCCCTCGCCCAGCTCGCCCTGCAGCGCGTCGGCCGCCTGGGCGTCCGGGTGGTTCGCCGACACCGTGTCGAGCCCGCCGTCGGGGCCGCGCAGCACCACCGAGACCAGGTCGGCACCCGGCACGACGGCGTTCGCCGCCTCGACGACCCGCTCGACCACGCCGAGCACCCCCTGCTCGCGCGGCACGGCGAACAGGGCGTCGGCGAGCTCGACGAAGGTGGTGGCGAGCCCGCCGTCGATCTCGTCGGTGTCCGACGGGCGGTCGAGGGGCATCACGGGGCAACCTCACGGCGAGCAGGACGGTCCGGACCCCGAGACTATCCGTGACGCGCAACCAACCGTGACAGCAGCCCGCGCGAGCGCTACCGCGCGATCAGCTGGCCGAGGCGCTTGGTCAGCTTGACGTTCTCCGAGTAGTCCACCGGCACCACGATCACCGACGGCTTGTCGCGGCGGTCGAAGGCCTCCTTGAGCGCGGGACGCAGCTCGTCGGCGCTGCCGAGGCGCCGCGCGTGGCAGCCCAGGCCCTCCGAAATCTTGACCAGGTCGGGTGTCTTGAACTCGGTGCCGAAGTGGCGGCCGAACTCGACCTCCTGCTTCCAGGAGATCAGGCCGTAGTCGTTGTCCTCCCACACCAGGTTGACCGGGGCGACGCCGAGGCGGGTGGCCGTGGCCAGCTCCGCGCCGTGCATGAGGAAGCCGCCGTCGCCGGAGATGGCGACGATCCGACGGTTGCCAGCGACCAGCGACGCCGACACGCTGCCGGGCACGGCGATGCCCATCGAGCAGAAGCCGTTGGAGATGATGCAGGTGTTGGGCGCGTACGTCGGGTAGTGCCGCGCGATCCACATCTTGTGGGCCCCGACGTCGCTGATGAGGATGTCCTCGTCGTCCATCTCCGCGCGCAGGTCGGCGAGGATCCGCTGCGGCTTCATGGGGAAGTCGCCGGTCTCCCGCTCGGCCGTGGCTCCGGCGTCGTTGATCTCCTCGGTGAGGTTGCGGCGGGCGCGCGCGTGGCCGTCGAAGTCGGGGAACCGGTGGGCGTCGGTGAGGCCCTCGTTGATCGCCCACAGGGTGGCGGCGATGTCGCCGACCATCTCGACGGTGGGCCGGTAGGAGGTGTCGACCTCGGCCGGGTCGAAGTCGATGTGCAGCAGGCGCTTGCTGCGCCCGATGTTCCAGCGCGCCGGCGGCCACTCGACCATGTCGTAGCCCACGGCGATGACGAGGTCGGCGGCCTCGAACACCTCGGTGACGTAGTCGCGCGAGCCGAGGCCCACCGCGTAGAGGCTGCGCTCGTGGCGGTCGGACAGCGCGCCCTTGCCCATGAACGTCATGCCGGCGTAGATGCCGGTCTCCTCGACGAACCGCTGCAGCTGGCGGCTGGCGCGGGTGCGCACGCAGCCCTGCCCGACGAGCAGGACCGGGCGCTCGGCCCGGGCGATGAGGTCCAGCGCCGCCTGGGTGCTCTTCTCGTCCGGGACCGGTCGGCGGACCTTCTCCGGCGGCACGATCGGGGCGGACTCGACCTCGTGCTTGGCGATGTCCTCGGGCAGCTCGACGTGCGTGGCGCCGGGCTTCTCCGCGACGGCGAGCTTGAACGCCTTGCGGATGACCTCGGGGATCGTGCTCTCGTCGCGCAGCGACGTCGTCCACTTGGTCAGCGGCGCGAACATCTCGTTGACGTTCATCGCCTGGTGCGACTCCTTGTGCAGGCGCGTGGTGGCGCCCTGCCCGGTGATCGCGACGACCGGCGAGTTGTCCATGTTGGCGTTGGCGACGCCGGTGACGAGGTTCGCGGCACCCGGGCCGAGCGTCGACAGGCAGACACCCGCCTCGCCGGTGAGCCGGCCGTAGACGTCGGCCATGAACGCCCCGCCCGACTCGTGGTGCGTCGGCACGAACTTCACCGACGACTCACGCATCGACATCAGCAGGTCGGCGTTCTCCTCACCCGGGACCCCGAAGACGTACTGGACGCCCTCGGCCTCGAGGCACTTGACGAACAGGTCGCTGGCCCTCATGTGTCGGTCCCACTCCCCCGGCAATCGGCGTCGGTGCACGTCGGACCACGGTCAGGTGCCCATGAGGACGGCTCGGCACACCCCCGGGACCATCCGGGCTCGTCCTTTCGCGATCACGGGCGCTGCTCACCCGTCCGCGTCACCCGGTCGGACGGCCCGACGCGCCCACCGCAGCGGTCGTGCGGGGGCGCGCCGTGCTCGACGTGCCCGTGCCCGCACCGGTGTTCGACGCGTCGGTACCCCCGCCGGGGTCGTCGGCGGGCGCGGCACCGGCGCCCGTGCCCTGCTCGGCGCCGGCGAGGTCGGACACCGACTCCAGCGTGTCGCCGATCTTGAGGTCGTTCAGGAAGATCGTCGCGGGCTCGGCCGGCCCGTTCGTGTCCCGGTAGATGCCGGTCTTGAGGAAGTCCGACGAGTCGATCATCGTGCCGCGCGGCGGCCGGAAGCCCTGCAGGACCTGCTGGCCCCCGCGGTACACGGACACCTCGCCGCCCCCGATCTCGAACCGGATGTCCATCTGCACGTCGAGGTTCCGCCCCGCCTGGACCGGCCCGAGGTCGCGGACGCGGTCGCCGACGTTCGCCAGCCACAGGTGGCCGTCGACGACCTCGAGGGCGACCGGCGGCGAGGTGTTGGTGCCGCCGTCGTGCAGCTGCCAGATCACCTGCCAGGTCGAGGTGTCGACGGGGAAGTCCTCCGGCAGGAAGGCGCTGTAGCCGAAGAACAGGTGATCGCCCTCGCGGATGTCCTGCGCCTCCTCGGGGCGGACCTCCGAGCGCTTCGCGCCGTCGGGCACCTCGAGCTTGACCACCCGGCGGCCCGGCACGTTGGGGCTCTCGACCTCCTCCGGGTCGAGCCCGCCGCCCTCGACGTTGCCGCCGTCGGAGTCCTGGAACCCGGCGAGCCCCGACGTCAGCGCCCACAGCGCGCCGGTGTCCGAGCCCGCGTTCCCGCCGGTGTCGGTGTCGGTCTCGCCGCCCGCCGCACGCGGGGTGGTCGTGGTGGTGCGGCCGGGCGTGGTCGTGGTGCCCGTCCCGCCGCCGCGGCCCGTCGCCGGGGCCTCGTCCGCGTCGTCCGGGGCCTCGTCGGGCGCCGTGGTGGCCGAGCCCGAGCCCGAGCCGGCGCCCGAGCCGGTGCCCGGCGTGGTCGTGGCGCGCGGCGCCGACCCGGTGTCCGGGTACGCCTCGTCCCCGGCGCCCGCGTCCGGTGTCGTGGTCGCCGCGCTGCCAGAGCCCGTGCCGGCGCCCGTCCCCGGGGCCGTGGTGGACGTCGGCCCGGGCGTCCCGGTGGCCGCCGCACCCGTGTCGCCGGTCGCGTCGGGACCGTCGGGGTAGGCCTCCTCGCCGGGGTACTCCTCGCCCTCGGGGTAGGCCTCCTCGCCCGGGGTCGCCTGCCCCGACGCCGCGGGGCCGGTGGTGACGGGCGCGGTGGTGCCGGGCGCGGCCGAGCTGCTGGTCGGGGCACTGCTGCTGCTCGTCGGGGCACTGCTGGTCGGCGTGCTCCCCGCCGCGGGCAGCGACGTGATGAGGCGCCCCAAGGAGTCCGACGCCCAGCGCGGCGCCGGCGTGCCCGGGGCCACGTCGAGCGTGGCGTAGCCGGTGTGCGCGGGGTCCGCGACCGCCTGGTCGAGCGGCGGGGCCGCGGTGCCTGCCCGGGCGGCGCACACCGGATCCTCGGGCGCGCAGACCTCGATGGTGCGGTCGGCGACCCTGCCGAAGCCGCCCTCGCGCGCCGGCAGTACGCCCTGGCCGGTGACGCCGTCGGGGACCGTGCGGACCGCGGTGTCCCGCGCCGGGTCGCCGAACAGCCCGACGGCCAGGATCTTCTCCGCCGGGATCCGCTGCTCCTGCCCGCCGCCGACGCGGGCGGCGAGGTCGCCCGCCACGTGCGCACCCTGGGAGTAGCCGAAGAGCATCGCCGAGCCGCCGGGGCAGGCGGCGAGCTGCGCGGCCACCTGGTCGGCGAGCGCGGTGACGGCCTGCTGCTGGTTGACCTCGTAGGACGCGCCGACCTCGGGGCCGGGCACCGAGACCACCGCGAGACGCTCGCCCACCCGCTGGACCAGCGGGTCGGTGACCGCCGCGAGCGTCTCGCCGCCGGCCGCCCCGGTGCCGTTGACCGCGAAGAGCGTCACGTCGCGGCACGCCGCGGGCGCCGCGAGGGTCACGACCCCGGTGGTGACCGCGCCGACCATCAGCGTCGCCGCGAGCGCGCCCGCCGCGGCCACCACGCCGACGGGCCGGCGCCGCGGCCGGCGGGCGACGCCGGCGAGCACCGGGGCCCGGACGGGGCGCCGGCGGGACCACGCGCTCTCCGCGGACACCGGCGGCGCGGCGCGGCCGTCGTCGACCGCGCCGTCGGGGTGGACCACCAGCGGCCAGGAGCTCCACGGGCTCGCCATCTCGACGCGCACCGGGCGCCCGAGCCCCCCGGCGCGGCGGGCGGCGGCGGCCAGCCCGGCGCGGTGGGGGTCGGCGCCCCGGTCGACCGGCACGGGGACCCCGTCGACCAGGAGCGGGACGCCGCCCTCGCGGCGGTCGACGCGCAGGTGCACCACCGGAGCCGCGGGCACCGGGCGCCCGCAGCGGTCGACGAGCCCGCCGGCGTCGCGCCGGACCCGGCTCACGCGCCCCCACCCCGTACCGCCCGCATGCTCGCCCTCCACCCGGATCGCCCTCGCGTCGACAGCATCGGCGGGCGTGGGAGCGCGTGGGTGCGGTTCCGGGCAACTCGGCGGAACTGTTCGCGATCGCGAAGACCGCAGGCGGGCCGCCTACCCGAGCGCGTCGCGCAGGAAGGCGACCTGGAGCAGCAGGAGGTTCTCCGCCACGACCTCCTGCGGGGTCATGTGCGTGACGCCCGACAGCGGCAGGACCGTGTGCGGGTGGCCCGCCGCGAGCAGGGCGGACGACAGCCGCAGGGTGTGGGCGGCCACGACGTTGTCGTCGGCGAGCCCGTGCACGAGCATCAGCGGGCGTGCCGGCGCGTGCGTCCCGGGGTCCTCGGTGATCGAGGACCGCGCGTAGGCCTCGGGCTGCTCGTCGGGGTGGCCGAGGTAGCGCTCGGTGTAGTGGGTGTCGTAGAGCCGCCAGTCGGTGACGGGCGCGCCGGCGACCGCGGCGTGGAAGACGTCGGGCCGGCGCAGCACCGCCAGCGCCGCGAGGTACCCGCCGAACGACCAGCCGCGGATCGCGACGCGGCCGAGGTCGAGGTCGTCGACCTGCTCGGCGGCCGCGTGCAGGGCCGTGACCTGGTCGTCGAGCACCGGCGTCGCGAAGTCGCCGTACACGGCGCGCTCGTAGGCCGGCCCGCGCCCGGGGGTCCCGCGGCCGTCGGCGACCACGACGGCGAAGCCCTGGTCGGCGAACCACTGGCTGGTGAGGAAGGCGCCGCGCGCGGCGAGGACGCGCTGCGAGTGCGGGCCGCCGTAGGGGTCGAGCAGCACGGGCAGGCGCCCCGAGCCCGGGGCGTGGTCGCGCGGCAGGAGCACCGCCACCGACGGCCCGCCCGCGCCCGTCGCCACCCGGCGCACCGCGGGCTCGAGGCCGGGCGACTCGGCGTGCGACGCCACCGGCACCGTCGACCCGTCGGCGCGCAGGACCGTGGTGCGGGTGCCGTCGGTGTCGAGGTCGCCGCCGGCGAGCACGGTGGTCCCGCCCGCCCGGCGTCCCGACCACACCCCGTGCTGCGGGCCCACCCGCGCGGCGCCGCCCGCCGGCGACCAGGTCCACAGCGTCACGTCCTCGGGGCGCTCGGCGGCGGTGAACAGCACGGTGTCGCCGTCGACGTCGACCACGACGCGCACCTGCAGCCCGGGCGGGGTCACGGCCTCGTCGCCCACCACCAGGCGGCGGGTGTCGTCGCGGTCGACGGTGCGCACCAGGGCACCGTCGGCCAGGTGCGCGGGCACGCCGCCCACGAGGTCGACCCACACGTCGTCGGTGTCGCTCGCCAGCACGGAAGCGTCGCCGGTGTCGGGGTCGACGCGGCGCAGGTCCACGCGGCGCTGGTCGCGGGTGGAGACGGTGACGAGCAGGTCGTGGGTGTCCCAGGTGACGCCCGCGAGGTACTCGGCGCCGTCTCCGAGGTCGACCTCGGCGCGCGTGCCGTCGATGTCCACGACGGCCAGCGACACGCTCGCGTTGGCGGTGCCGGCGGCGGGGTAGGCGGTCTCGGTCGGGGTGCGGTCGGGGTGCGCCGGGTCGGCGATCCACCAGCGCGCCACCGGGGCGTCGTCGACGCGGGCGACGGCGAGCTGCGTGCCGTCGGGCGACCACCAGTACCCGCGGTAGCGGTTCATCTCCTCCGCGGCCACGAACTCCGCGAGCCCCCACGTGACGGTCGGCCCGTCGTCGGGGTCCGGGCCGACGACGACGTGCGTGACCCCCGTGGCGCGCTCGTGGACGTGGAGCGCCCCTCCACGGACGAACGCGACGCGGGCGCCGGTCGGGTCCGGGCGCGGGTCGACCACGGGGCCTTCGAGCGGGAGCGCCTCCGGGTGCGCGCCGGGGGCGAGGTCGACGGCGAAGGCCCGACCGGAGAGCACGAACACCGCGAGGCGGCCGGCGGCGTCGAGGGCGTACTCGACGACCCCGCCCGACTGCTCGCGCACCCGCTCGCGGCGGGCGCGCTCCTCGGGCGGGAGGTCCTCCTCGCCGGGCACGTCGAGCTCGCGGGGGTCGACGAGCAGGTGCTCCTCCCCCGTCGCCACGTCGAGCAGCCAGAGGCAGGTCACCGGGTCGTCGCCGGCGCGGCTGCGCAGCAGCACGACCCGCGCGCCGTCCGGCGAGATCGACGGGCGGCGCGGCGCCCCGAGCGTGAACCGGCGGGTGGCGGCCTGGCGGCGCGGGAAGCTGGCCGGAGCATCGGACGCGGTCGGGTCGACGGGCACGGGCGCAGTCTGCCCGGCCGGGAGACGAAGCGGAGCGGAGCTCGACCATCGACCCACGCTCGTCGGGCCCGAAACCGCTCGGTGGCGGCCGATAGGCTCGACGACGTGGCGGAGACGGAACGGCGCAAGATCTCCCTGACCGGGATCAAGCCCAGCGGGGAGCCCCACCTGGGCAACCTCGTCGGCGCGATCCGGCCCGCGCTCGAGCTGGCGCGCACAGGCGACGCGGAGTCCCGCTACTTCATCGCCGACGAGCACGCCCTCACCGGCGGGCCGGCGCCCGGGGACATCGCGTCGTGGACGCGCGCGGTCGCCGCGACGTGGATCGCCGCCGGCCTCGACCCCGAGCGCACCGTGTTCTACAAGCAGTCCGACGTCCCCGAGACCTTCGAGCTGACCTGGATCCTGTCCTGCGTCACCGGCAAGGGGCTGATGAACCGGGCGCACGCCTACAAGGCGGCCCGCGACCGCAACACCGCCGCCGGCGAGGAGCCCGACGCCGGGGTCAACCTGGGGCTCTACAACTACCCGGTGCTCATGGCCGCGGACATCCTCGTCATGGAGGCCGACCTCGTGCCGGTGGGGCGCGACCAGCTCCAGCACGTGGAGATCGCCGCCGACGTCGCGGGCAGCTTCAACCACCGCTACGGCAGCAGCTTCCGGCTGCGCATCCCCGAGGCCGTGGTGCCGCCGGAGACCACGGGGCACACGCTGCCGGGGCTCGACGGCCGCAAGATGAGCAAGTCCTACGACAACTACATCCCGCTGTTCCTGCCGGCGTCCAAGCTCAAGAAGCTGGTGCGCCGCATCCCCACCGACTCGACGCCGGTCGAGGCCCCCAAGGACGCGGACTCCTCGGCGGTGTTCCAGATCCTCGCCCAGTTCGCCGAGCCCGACGTCGTGGCCGACACCCGCAAGCGGCTCGAGGCCGGCGGCGTGGGCTGGGGCGAGCTCAAGAACCAGCTCGCCGACGTGCTCGAGACCCAGCTGGCGCCGATGCGCGAACGCTACGAGGAGCTCGTGGCGCCGGGCAGCGAGCTCGACGCGATCCTCGCCCGCGGCGGCGAGGTCGCCCGCGAGCAGGCCGCGCGCGTGCTGCGCGGGGTGCGGCGTGCCGTGGGCGTCGGGGCCTGAGCGGTGTCCCGACCGAGGCGTCAGCCGATGGTCGTGCGGTCGGCGGGCGAGTCGGTGTGGCGCCGGGGCGCCGGCAGGCCGGCGACGATCCCGCCCCAGCCGCCGCGGCGGCCCATCTCCGCGGGCGTCTCGGGCACCTCGGGCAGGTCACCCAGCCAGAGGCGCAGGGGGCCCGTGTCGAGCGGGCGCAGCGCGCCCTCGGGGTCGGTGGCCGCCGCCCGCTGCCGCAGGTAGGTGCCCAGCGCCGCGGCGGTGATCACGGACGCGAAACACCAGCCGGCCACCAGGACGGCGACCCACATGAGCACCGGCACGGACACCTCCGAGATCGGGGGCGGAACGCGGTCACCGAACGTGCTCGTCAGTACACCGCGTGCGTTGGGAAAGAGGATGACAGCTTCCGGCGACCGGCGGGTAGCCACTCACTCGATCGGACGTCACACGCCGACCGCCGGTCGTCGTCGATCGACCATCTGCGGGCGCTGGAGACCGTTCGGCGCGTATTCTCCGCCGTTCGTCCTGTCGATCGCGGACTGCCTTCAACGGCCGGGCGTGTGGGCGGCCAGAGCAGCACCGATACTCCGTGCGACCTCTGCTGACTCGTCCGGGGAGCCGTAAGGGTGGCGGGGTCCGAGGAAGAAGCGCAGCCCGTCCTTCGGCCGTCGCGGGATCACGTGCAGGTGCAGGTGGGGCACCGACTGGCTGATGACGTTGTTGACCAGCACCAGCGACCCCGGCGCGTCCATCGCGGTCTCGACGGCCCGCTCGAGACGCTGCGCGAGCGCGGCGAAGCCGGGGAGCTCGTCGGCGGGCAGGTCGGCCAGCGTCGTCACGTGGGTCCGCGGGACCAGCAGGACGTGGCCGTGGAACACCGGCGAGGTGTCGAGGAACGCCATCGTCGACGGGCCGTCGTGCACGATGTCGGCCGGCGCGTCGCCGGCGATGACCGCGCAGAAGGCGCAGGGCTTGCTCACGCGCGGGGGCACGCGGCGAGGGTGCCAGGCAGGCCGGGACGCATCGGCGCCGCCCGTGCGTTGTACGGCGCATGGGTGCGACGAGGTTGCTGGTGATCGGTCACGAGGTCTCCCCCGAGACCGTCCTGGTCCAGGTGGGCACGCTGGGCTCGTGGGCGGCCGACCGCGGCGTCGAGGTCGTGCCCGGCGTGGCCGGCGAGCCGCTCCCCGACCCGACGACCGTCGACGCCGTGGCCGTGCTCGGTTCGGTGCGCGGCGCGTGGGACGACGACGTGCCCTGGCTCGCCGACGAGATCGCCTACCTGCGCGGCGCGGTCGACGCCGGGGTCCCGGTGCTCGGCATCTGCTTCGGCGGCCAGCTGCTCGCCCGCATCCTCGGCGGGACCGCCCACGCCGCCGACGGGCGCCACGAGAACGGCTGGCGCGAGATCACGACGCACGCCCCGGACCTCGTGGTGCCGGGCCCGTGGATGGAGTTCCACTTCGACACGTTCACCCCGCCGCCGGGGGCCGAGGTGCTGGCGGTCTCGGCGCGCTGCACCCAGGCCTTCCGCGACGGCGTGCACCTCGGCGTCCAGTTCCACCCCGAGATCACGCCCGCCGAGCTCGAGACCTGGATGGCCCGCTGGGCCGGCACCCCGCTCGAGGACCGGCTGCCGGAGCTCGGCGTCGACCCCGACGCGCTGCGCGCCGAGACCGCGGCGCGGGCCGAGGAGTCCCGCGCCGCGAGCTGGGTGCTCTTCGACGCCTTCGCCGTGCGCGCGGGCCTCGTCCCGGACGCCGCGCTGCGGTGAGCGCGCCGATGAAGGTGCGGCTCGGGATCGGCGCCGGGGCGTCGCCCCGGGACCCGGACACGGCCTCGCTCGTCGACGGCTGCGAGGCCCGCGGGATCGACTCGCTGTGGTTCCCCGACCGCATCGCCGCGCCCACCCCGGAGCCCCTGATCGCGCTCGGCTGGGCCGCCGGGCGCACCCGCTCGCTCAAGCTCGGCACCGGCGTCGTCGTGCTGCCCGGGCGCAACCCCGCGATCGTCGCCGCGCAGCTGGCGTCGCTCGCCGCGCTCGCGCCGCGTCGCATCCTGCCGGTGTTCGGGCTGCGCCCGGCCACGGCGGCGGAGCGCACCGCCTACCCCGTGACCGGGCCGCGTGCCGAGGTCTTCGAGGAGGCCCTCACCGTGGTGCGGCGCCTGCTCACCGAGGAGTCGGTGACGTTCCACGGCCGGTTCAGCACGCTCGAGGACGCCGTCGTGGCGCCCCGCCCCGCCCGGCCGCTCGACCTCTGGCTCGGCGGCCTCGTGCCGGCCGCCCTGCGCCGCGTCGGGCGCCTCGGCGACGGCTGGCTCGCCTCGTTCGTCACCCCGGCCGAGGCCGGCGCGGCCCGGGCGACGATCGCCGCCGCGGCCACCGAGGCCGGCCGCGAGGTCGAGGACGACCACTACGGCACCAACCTCCTCGTCCTCCCGCCCGGCGCCCCCGCCGAGGAGACGGACCGCGCCCTCGCCGCGGCCGCCCGTCAGCGGCCGGAGGTGGACCCCCACGACCTCGTCGCCGACGGCTGGGACGACGCGCACCGGCGGGTGGCGCGGTTCGTGGACGAGGGCATCACCAAGTTCGTGGTGCGCCCCGCCGTCGCCCCGGAATCCTGGGAGGGGTTCCTCGACGGGTTCGTCGAGCACCTCGTGCCGCTCGAGGCGGAGCTCAGCGGCTCCCCAGCACCCGGGTGATCGCGATCTCCAGCACCACCCGCCGCGGGTTCTCCCGCGGCACGCGGTAGCGCTGGGCGTAGCGGTGCTCGGCGTCGGCGACCGACGCGGGGTCGTCGCGGACCACCGCACGTCCCTCGAGCGTCGACCATCGCGCGCGGTCGACCTGGCTGACCGCCACCCGCGCGCCGTCTTCCCCCGCCGCGCGCACGTGCCGCGCCTTCGCGCTCGTGCCCGAGGTGATGATGCGCGCGGTGGCGGTGTCGAGGTCGAGCGTGACGCCGACCGGGACGACGTGCGGCGAGCCGTCGCGCCGCAGGGTCGTGAGCGTGCACAGGTGGTACTCGGACCAGAACTGCGCGAACTCCTCGCCCCGGGCGTGCAGGTCGGCCGGCGTGGTGCTCATGGCCGCGATGGTGCCCGGCCGCCCCGCGGCGACGATCAGCCGCCCTGCGTGTCCTGGGTCTGGGCGCGCTGCACTGTGTCGGCGACCCACGCCCAGAAGCGCGGGTCCATGGGCGAGGTGGTGGGGATCGCGGCCTGCGGCTCGACGTCGGCGGCGGTGATCGTCTCGCCGACCACGTTGCCGTCCTCCCCCGACTCCGCCGTCTCGCCGCCCGCCGTGGTGCGGCGCGACGTGGACCCGGAGGCGTCGTCGTCGCTGGTGGCGTCGCTGCTGTCGGCCGAGTCGTCGCTGCCCGAGGGCTCCTCGGTGCTCGACTCCTCGGACTCCTCGGTGCTCGACTCCTCGGTGCTCGACTCGTCGACGGTCGTCGTCGGGTCGTCCTGCGGCTCGTCCTCGGAGGTCACCCGGGTGCTCGACCGCGACGAGCTGTCCGCCTCCGTCGTGCTCTCCGTGGTGCGGGCCGACGACGATCCGTCTGACGACCGGTCCGACGTCTCGTCGGGCGCCGACGTCGAGGTGGGGTCGTCGAGGTCGGTCGGCAGGACCGAGCCGGAGTCGCCCTCCTCGGGCGCGACGGTGGTGGTGCGGGTGGTCAGCGACGCCCCCGTGGTGGGGTCGACGGTCGTCGTGGTGCCCGCCGCCCGGTCGGTGGTCGTGGTGACGCCGGTGGACGGGTCGGTGGTGGTGGTCGGCGCCTCGGTGAGGTCGGAGGCGTCGGTGAGGTCGGTGGGCAGCGGCCAGCCCTCCGGCGTGGTCCGCGGCGCCGACCGCTCCGCGGCGCCACCGCCGGACGTCGTGGTCGGCGCGCCGGTCCCGGTCGCGTCGGCCGCGGGGGCGTCCGCCGGGTCGGTGGCGTCGGTCGGCAGCGGCCAGCCCTCGGGCGTGGTCGCCGGCAGCGACCGCTCCGCCGAGCCGTCGGGCGTCGTGGTGCCCTCCGGCCGGCCGTAGGTCGGCCGCTCGTCCGGGGTGCTCGCCGGCGCCGCACCGGTGGGCAGCTCGAGGGTGGGGCCGCCGGTGGTCGACGGGGCCGCGCTGGACGGCGCACCCGTCGACGGCGCCGGCTCGGCCGCCGTCGTGGTGCCCGCGGGGCCGGGCGCTCCGGGCAGCAGGTCGGGCAGCAGGCCGCCGTCGCGCTCGCCGCCGTCGCGGTCACCGCCGCCACCACCGCCGTCGCGCCCGCCACTCCCGCCACCGTTGCCGCCGGCACCGCCGCGACCGCCGCCGTTCCCGTTGCCGGGGGCGTCGCCGCCGCGGGAGCCGGTGGGCTCGTCGCGCGTGGGGTCGGGGAGCAGGGGCAGGTCGAGGACGGGGCCGGCCTCGTCGGCCGTGGTGGGCGTCTCGCGCGGGCCGGTCTCGCGCGGCCCCGTCTCGCGCGGCACCGTCGGCGCGGGCGCGGCGTCCAGGTCGTCGCCGGGCAGGGTCGGCTCGACGAGGTCGGGCGAGCTGTCGGCGCCCGGCAGCGGCACGGGGTCGAGGCTCGGGGCCAGCTGGTCGAAGCCCGGGGGCGGCGTCACGGGCTGCTCGGCGCCGGGGAACGCCGGCTCGCCGGGCGAGGTCGACGGCGCACCCAGCGGACGCGAGCCCGGCAGCGGGATGGGCGTCAGCGGTGGGGCGACGTCGTCGGGGAGGGAGCCGTCGGGCAGGGGCGCCTCGCCTGCGTCCTCGGGGAGCGCGCGCACGTCGCCCGAGGGCGCGCCGTCGTCGCCGTAGCCGTCGCCCGTGCCGCCGAGCTCGCCGTCGGAGGAGCCGTCCACGTCCTCGGAGGTGGTGGGCGCGTCGGTGGCGCTGCCGGTGAGACCGGTGGCGTCGTCGCGGGGGCCGGGGACCACGGTGGTGCCGACGCCGAAGAGCGCGGCGACGAGCGCGACGGCGAACAGCGTGGTGACCACGATGTTGCGCGGAGTGCGGAACGGCCACGGTCGCGGACGCGGTGCCGGGTTCCAGCCTCGGGACGAGGTGGACGGCATGCAACCCCCTTCACGACTTGCCCGCCCCCGACAGCGGCCCGGGCCCCCTCGGCCCCGGAGATCCGTACGGTACGCGGCCGGTGTGTCCGGGGTCAGCCGTTTCGTGGTTCAGGTCCCCGAATCTGCGGGCACGATGGAGACGTGGGTGCCCAGCCCGGGACGCGCGACGTCGCGCGTTCCTCGACGACGGACGCGCCGACCCCGCACCTCGTGCTCGACCTGGCCACCGTGCGCCGTGCCTATCGCGCGATGCGCACCGCGCTGCCCGAGGTGGAGCTCTGCTACGCGGTGAAGGCCAACCCCCACCCCGACGTCCTCGCCCTGCTCGTGGCCGAGGGCGCCTCGTTCGACCTCGCGAGCCCTGGCGAGCTCGACCTGTGCCTGCTCGCCCGCGCCCGCCCCGCGGGGCTGTCGTGGGGCAACCCCGTGAAGAAGGTCACCGACGTCCGCGCCGCCCGGGCCGCCGGGGTCACGCGCTTCACCACCGACGCCCCCGGCGACGTCGACCTGCTCGCCCGCGAGGCCCCCGGCGCGGCCGTCGGCGTGCGGCTGGCGGTCGGGGACGACGGCGCCGCGACCCCGTTCGCGGGCAAGTTCGGCGCGACGCAGGACGAGGCCGTCGCCCTCCTCCGGCGCGCCCGCGCCGCCGGCCTCGCGGCGACCGGCGTCGGCTTCCACGTCGGCTCGCAGCAGCGCGACCCGCAGGCCTGGGCCCGCGGCATCGACGCCGCCGCCCGCGTGGCCGCGCGCCTCGGCGGGCAGGCGCCGGTCGAGCTGAACCTCGGCGGCGGCTTCCCGACCCCGCACGCCGGCGGCCCGACCCCCGACGTCACCGCCTGCGCGACCGCGATCCGCGCCGCCCTCGCCCGCCACGGGGCGTGGTGGCGCCCGCGGCTGGTGGCCGAGCCCGGGCGCGCCCTGGTCGCCGACGCCGGCGTGCTGCGCGCCGAGGTCGTCCTCGTCGCCGAGCGCGCGGGCCGCCGCTGGGTCTACCTCGACGTCGGCCGCTACCAGGGCCTCGCCGAGACCGAGGGCGAGATGATCGTCTACCGCCTGCACACGCCCGGCCGCGGCGGCGCGACCGGTCCCGTCGTGCTGGCCGGACCCACCTGCGACGGTGACGACGTCCTCTACCGGCACGCCGACGTGCGCCTGCCGCTGGACCTCGCCGCCGGCGACGTCGTGGAGCTCCTCGGCGCCGGCGCGTACACGGCGAGCTACGCCTCGGTCGGCTTCAACGGGCTGCCACCGCTGCCCACGCACATCCGTCCCGACACGCACGAGACCCCGGAGGAAGGTGGGAATTGACGACCACGTCCACGACCACACACCAGACCGCCCCGAGCGCCGCGTCGTTCGCCGGCCGCCACGTCCTCGCCGAGCTGCGGGGCGTCGACCCCGCCGTGCTCGGCGACGAACAGCGGGTCGTCGAGGCCCTGCGCCACGCGCTCGACGAGGGCGGCGCGACCGTCCTCGACGTCGTCGCGCACCGGTTCGAGCCGCAGGGCACGACGGTCGTGGCGCTGCTGGCCGAGTCGCACGCCTCGGTGCACGCCTATCCCGAGGCGTCGGCGGCCTTCGTGGACGTGTTCACGTGCGGGGTGGCCGCCGACCCGGAGCTGGTCGTCGGCGCGCTGGGCCGCGAGCTCGGCGCCACCGAGGTGCGCGCGCAGGTGGTCGCCCGCGGGGCGGGGCTGGCGCCGGCCGCCGGCGGGCGCGAGGTCGACGAGCCCCTGGCCTCAGGGATGCGGCGGCGCTGGCGCCTCGACGAGGTGATCTGGCGGGGCCGCACCGAGTGGCAGGACATGATGGTCGCGCGCACCGCGCAGGGCGTGTCCCTGTTCTGCGACGGCGAGCGCCAGTCGACCGAGGCGACCCAGCTCGTCTACCACGAGGCCCTCGCCGCCCCCCCGATGCTGCTGGCCGACGAGCTGCGCTCGGTGCTGGTCGTCGGCTCGTCCGAGGGCGTCGTGTCCCGCCTGGCCCTCGACGCCGGCGCCACCCGCGTCGACCACGTCGACATCGACGTCGAGTGCGTGCGCCGGTGCGCCGAGCTCCTCCCCTACGGCTACACGCCCGACGAGCTCGCGGCCGCCGAGGCGGGCGAGGGCCCGGTGCGGATGCACTACGCCGACGGCTGGCCGTTCCTCGCCGACGCCGCGGCCCGCGGCGACCGCTGGGACGTCGTGATCGTCGACCTGCCCGACGAGCCGGTGGAGGTCACCGACCCGGCGCAGCACGCCCGCCTCTACGGGGCGGCGTTCCTGCGCCGCTGCGTCGAGGTCCTCACCCCCGGCGGGGTCGTGTGCTCGCAGGCCGGTTGCCCGACGCTGTGGCGCAACGACACCCTCGGGCGCATGACGCAGCGCTTCGACGACGTGTTCACCACCGTGCTGCCGTACTGCTCGGACGAGCACGAGTGGGCGTACCTGACCGGACGCGTCGACCCGGTGGACGACCCGGTGGCGCTGGCGGTCTCGCGGCTGCACCGCTTCCCGTCCCTGACCTCGATCGACGCCGACGCCCTGCGCCGCGGCGCGGTGCTGCCCTTTGCGCTCCGCGCTCGTGCGCGCGTGCCCGTGTCCTGACACGGACGATCGCTCACGCGTCCGCCAGCGCCTCCGCCAGCCGCGACGGGATCGGCGTCTTCGTCCACGTGTCGGTCGCGAGCACGACGTAGACGTTGCGGCCGGTCACCGCGACCTCGTCCGCCGACCGGAACACGCGGAACGCCAGCGTGAAGCTCGTCGTCCCCTGCCGCTCGCACGCCACCTCGACGCGCGCGTCGTCGCGCCACCGCACCGGGCCGCCGTAGTCCAGCTCCGAGTGCACGACCATCACGTCGAAGCCCGACGCGATGAGCTCCGGGTAGGACAGCCCGACGTGGTCGAGGAAGCCGGTGAAGGCCTCGTCGAACCAGGTCAGGTAGTGGCCGTTGAACACCACGCCCTGCTGGTCGATCTCCGCGTAGCGCGGGACGACCGGGAACGCGAACGTCACTGCCGCAGCTCGGGGAAGTCCTCGTCCCGGTACTCGCCGTCCGGGGCCGCCGCGTCGGGGCCCGGGCGCAGCTCGTCCTCCCGGCCGCGGAGCTCGACCCGACGGATCTTCCCGGAGATCGTCTTGGGCAGCTCGTAGAACTCGAGGCGCCGCACCCGCTTGTAGGCGGGCAGGTGCTCACGGGCGTGCCGCAGGATCTCCAGCGCCGTCTCGCGGCTCGCCTCGTAGCGCGTCGAGAGCACCACGTACGCCTTCGGCACGGCCAGGCGCAGCGGGTCGGGCGACGGGACGACCGCGGCCTCGGCGACCGCGTCGTGCTCGATGAGCACGCTCTCCAGCTCGAACGGGCTGATCCGGTAGTCCGACGCCTTGAACACGTCGTCGGAGCGGCCGATGTAGGTGATGTAGCCGTCCGCGTCGCGGGAGCCGACGTCACCGGTGTGGTAGACGCCGTCGCGCATGACCTCGTCGTTGCGCTCCGGGTCGTCGCGGTACCCGACCATGAGCCCGAGCGGGCGCGCCGTCAGGTCGACGCAGATCTCGCCCTCGTCGCCGCGTTCGCCGCTCACCGGGTCGACGAGCACGATCGGGTAGCCCGGCAGCGGGCGGCCCATCGACCCGTCCTTCACGGGCTGGCCCGGCGGGTTGCCGATCTGCAGCGTCGACTCGGTCTGCCCGAAGCCGTCGCGGATCGTCATGCCCCAGGCGTCGCGGACCTGCTCGATGACCTCGGGGTTGAGCGGCTCCCCGGCCCCGACCAGCTCGCGCAGCGGCACCTGCACGCGCGTCAGGTCGGCCTGGATGAGCATCCGCCACACCGTCGGGGGGGCGCAGAACGTGCTGACGCCCTTCTCGACGACCACGTCGAGCAACTTGTCGGCGTCGAACTTGGTGTAGTTGTAGATGAAGATCGTCGCCTCGGCGATCCACGGCGCGAAGACGTTCGACCACGCGTGCTTGGCCCAGCCCGGCGAGGCGACGTTGAGGTGCACGTCGCCCGGCTGCAGGCCGATCCAGTACATCGTCGAGAGGTGCCCGACGGGGTAGCTCGTGTGCGTGTGCTCCACGAGCTTGGGCTTCGCCGTCGTGCCGCTGGTGAAGTAGAGCAGCAGGGTGTCGCTGCCCTTGGTGACGCCGTCGGGCGTGAACTCGGCGGGCGCGTCGTAGGCGGCGGCGTAGTCGAGCCAGGGCTCGGTGATCCGGGCCTCCGTCCCCGAGCCGACGGCGATGCGCGTGTACTGGCCGGGCACGTCGTCGAACTTGTCGACGTCCACGTCGCGGACCACGACGTGGCGGGCGTTGCCGCGCTCGATGCGGTCGCGCAGGTCGGCGGCCCCGAGCATCGGCGTCGACGGGATGAGCACCGCGCCGAGCTTCATCACCGCCAGGATCGTCTCCCACAGCTCGACCTGGTTGGCGAGCATGAGGATCACCCGGTCGCCGCGGGCGACGCCCTGGGCACGCAGCCAGTTCGCGACGCGGTTCGACCGCTCGCTCATGTCCGCGAAGCTGTACTTCGCCTCCCGCCCGTCCTCCTCGACGACCCACAGCGCCGGACGCTGCGCGGTTCCGGGGGCCGAGGCGATGGCGTCGAAGTGCTCGAGGGCCCAGTTGAACTCGTCGAGCTGAGGCCACGCGAAGTCGCGCAGCGCGGCGTCGTAGTCCTCGCGTCGCTCGAGCAGCAGATCCCGCGCCCGACGGAACTCGGACGCGGCCTTGCTCAGCTCGGGCACTGCGGTCCTCCTCGACTGGTCCGGCGGCGGAGCCGGTGGCGAGGCGGTTCTACCACCTCGCCACCGGGGCCGGACCTGCCTACCTGAAGAGCTTGCGCAGGATCAGGAGCCCCACGAGCGCGCCGGCGGCGTAGACGGCGTACTTGACACGCGGATCGGCCCACTTCTGGGCGGCCATCTCCTTGCCCTGCTCCGAGAGTCGCTGCGGGTTGGCCCGCTCGGAGAGCTCGTCGAGGGCTCCGGCCAGCGCCTCGCGTGCCTGCTGGATGTCCTTCTCGATGGCGTCCGTGTCCCGTGCCACGACACCTCCCGTTGGTCGTCGGTCGCGCTGACCGTCGCGCTCGTTCGCGACCGGCCGGTGGTCGGCGGCTATCCTGCCCGCCCGTGACCGCCGATACCCGCCTGGCCCCCGGTCAACCCGCGCCCGGCTTCTCCCTGACCTCCGATCGGGGCGAGACGGTGTCCCTCGCGGACCTCCGCGGCCACCGCGTCCTCGTGTACTTCTACCCGGCCGCCGGCACCCCGGGGTGCACGAAGGAGGCCTGCGACTTCCGCGACAACCTCACGACGTTCAACGACGCCGACGTCACCGTGCTGGGCATCTCGCCGGACAAGCCGGAGAAGCTCGCCAAGTTCCGGGACAAGGAAGGGCTGACGTTCTCGCTGCTCTCCGACCCGGACAAGTCGGTCATGCAGGCCTGGGGTGCCTGGGGCGAGAAGACGATGTACGGGAAGACGACCACCGGCGTCATCCGCTCGACCTTCCTCGTCGACGCCGACGGGACGATCGAGGAGGCGCAGTACGGGGTCAAGGCCACCGGGCACGTGGGCCGGCTGCTGCGGGATCTCAAGCTCTGAGCTGTACCGGCGACGGGATTCGAACCCGCACTGTGCGGCACCTAAAGCCGCCCTCTCTGCCAGTTGGAGTACGCCGGTGCGCCGTTAGGGCTAGTAGCTCCAGTCGGCGGTTCCGACGATACGAGCCCGCCGCGCGGTGGCGCGAGCAGGTTGAGCCATGATCGCTCCAGGTGCTCCTCCAGGCCCGCTCAGCGCGGTCCGCGGAGCACCGGGAGCGATCATGCTCTACAGGAACGCCCGCACCGCCGCCGCGACCTCGTTCGCCGCCTCCAGCGGCACGAAGTGCCCGACGTCCTCGAGGTGGTGCACGCCGCGCAGGTCGGTGAACGCCGCCTCCAGCCCCTCGGCCAGCCGCGGCGGGAAGAGCGGGTCGCGGTCACCCCAGAGCACCGTGGTCGGCACGGTGATCGGCGGCGCCGGGTCGTGGCCGCGCGCCGCGAGGGCGGTCGCCAAGGTGGCGGAACCGGAGCGGTACCAGTTCAGCGAGGTCGTGAAGGCGCCCGGCCGGGCGTAGGCCTCGACGAGCTCGTCGGTCACCGACGCGGTCCCCCGGTGGCCCCAGTGCGACCAGAAGTGTTCGAGGTACGTGCGGACGGCCGGAGCGGAGCCGTCGACCAGCCGCGACGCCAGCTCCAGCTGGTGGAAGTCCTGGTACCAGAACTCGGCACGGTGATCGTCGTCGAGCGCCGCGGACGCCGACCCCGGGTGGACCGCGTTGCCCAGCACGAGGGCCCGCACGCGCTCGGGCCGCGTCCGGGCGAGGTGCGAGGCCGTGGTGGACCCGACGTCGTAGCCGACCAGCACCGCGTCCTCGAAGCCCAGGTGGTCCATGAGCTCGAGGACCGCGGCGCCCTGCGCGTCGCGGCCGAAGTCGGTCGCCGGCCGCTCGGCGTCCCCGGGACGGAAGGACGCCCCGAAGCCGAGCAGCTCGGGCACGACCACCTGGGCGTCGCGCTCGAGCAGCGGGAGCAGCGCGCGGTAGTCGGACGCGGCGCCGGGCCAGCCGTGCAGGCAGACGACGGGCACGCCGCCGCCCTCGTGGGCATAAACGATCACGAGACCTCCAACACCCTGAATCCCGCATGCGACGACAACCGTGACGTCGGGTGGCCCTGCTCCCCCAGCCAGCGCGCGAGCGAGTCCGACCCGAGGTTCTTGCTCACCACCAGGTACGACGGCCCGTCGACGCGCGGCAGCCAGCGCAGCAGCAGCTCGTGCAGCACGGCCTTGCCCGAGCGGATCGGCGGGTTGGACCACATCTGCGCGAAGCGCACGTCCGCGGGCACCTCGTCGGGACGGCAGGCGCGGACGTTCGTCAGCCGTGCGGCCGCCGCGTTGGCCCGCACGAGGTCCAGCGCGCGGTCGTTGACGTCGACGGCCCAGACGGTGGACGCGGGGCGCTGCACGGCGAGCCACAGGGCGATCGGGCCGTAGCCGCAGCCGAGGTCCAGCAGGTCGCCGTCGGCGGGCTCCGGCGCGTTCTGGAGCAGCACGCGGGTGCCCTTGTCGAGCCGGCCGCGGGCGAACACCCCGGCGTCGGTGGTGAGGTCGAGCGCCACCTCGCCGATCTCGAGCCGGTAGGAGACGGGGTCGGACGCCGAGCCGGGCTGCTCGGAGAAGTACTGGTCGGTCACGACAACTCGGTCAACCTCGGCAGCAGCGCCCGCAGCGCCTGCGCGCGGTGGGACACGGCGTCCTTCTCCTCCGGCGCCATCTCCGCCGCCGTGCGCGACTCGCCCTCGGGCACGAACACGGGGTCGTAGCCGAAGCCGTTGGTGCCGCGCGGGAGCCGGATCAGCGTCCCGGGCCAGCGCTCGACGACGGCGACCTCGCGCCCGTCGGGGTGGGCGGCCGCGGCGGCGCACACGAACGCCGCGCCGCGGCGGGCCTCGGGCACGTCGGCCATCTGGTCGAGGACGAGCGCGAGGTTCCGCGCGTCCCGCTCGGTGCGGGAGCCCGTCCGCCCCGACCAGCGCGCGGAGAGCACGCCGGGCATGCCGTTCAGCGCGTCGACGGTCAGCCCCGAGTCGTCGGCGACGGCCACGAGCCCGGTGGCGGCGGCCGCGTCCCGGGCCTTGGCCAGGGCGTTCTCCTCGAAGGTCGCGCCGGTCTCGGGCGTCTCCGGGAACTCGGGGACGTCGGCCAGCCCGACGACCTCGATGCCCTGCGCGCCGACGAGTCGGCGCAGCTCGGCGAGCTTGGCGTCGTTGCGGGTGGCCAGCAGGACCTTCACGGCAGCTCCCCGGGATAGGGCGCGGCGAGGGCCGCGGTCTGCAGCTCGGTGAGCCGCGCGCAGCCGGCGAGCGCGTTGTCGAGCATCGCGTCGAGGGTGGCGCGGGTGTAGGTGGCGCCCTCGCCGGTGCCCTGGACCTCGACGAGCGTGCCGGTGTCGGTGGCCACGACGTTCATGTCCACCTCGGCGCGCGAGTCCTCCTCGTAGGGCAGGTCGAGGCGCACCCGGCCGTCCACGACGCCGACGGACACCGCGGCGATCGAGCACGACAGCGGCTGCGGGTCGGCGAGGCGCTTGTGGGCGCGCAGCCAGGTCACCGCGTCGGCCAGGGCGACGTAGGCGCCGGTGATGGCCGCGGTGCGCGTGCCGCCGTCGGCCTGCAGGACGTCGCAGTCGAGCTGGATGGTGTTCTCGCCCAGCGCGCGCAGGTCGATCGCCGCGCGCAGCGACCGGCCCACCAGCCGGCTGATCTCGTGGGTGCGCCCGCCGACCCGGCCCTTGACCGACTCGCGGTCGCTGCGCGTGTGCGTCGCCGAGGGCAGCATCGCGTACTCGGCGGTGAGCCAGCCGAGCCCGCTGCCCTGGCGCCACCGCGGCACCCCCTCGGTGACGCTGGCCGCGCACAGCACCGTCGTCTGCCCGAACGACACCAGCACCGACCCCGCGGGGTGCTGCTGGAACCCGCGCTTGATGCTGATCTCGCGGAGCTCGTCGTCCGCCCTGCCGTCGCTGCGTGCCACGAGCGACCACCCTAGGAGCCACCCGGCACGCGACGGTTCGTCGGGCTAACTTCGACGGTCGTGCGCACCGACGGCCGGACCGGGCTCGTGCTGTTCGCGAGCTGCCTCGCGCAGTTCATGGTGGTGCTCGACGTCTCGGTCGTGAACGTGGCGCTGCCGGCGATGCGCACCGCGCTCGGGTTCGACGCCGAGGGCCTGGCGTGGGTGGTCAACGCCTACACACTGGCGTTCGCGGGGTTCCTGCTGCTCGGGGGACGCGCCGCGGACCTGTTCGGGCGCCGCCGGGTCTTCCTCGTCGGTCTCGGGCTCTTCGGGCTGGCGAGCCTCGTCGGCGGGCTCGCGAACGACCCCGCGCTGCTGCTCGCCGCCCGCGCCGCGCAGGGCCTCGGCGGGGCCGTGCTCTCCCCCGCGTCGCTGGTCATCCTGCAGACCACGTACGCCGAGGGCGCGGCGCGCGCGAAGGCGTTCGGCTGGTGGTCGGCGATGGGCGGGGTCGGCGGCGCCGCGGGCGGGCTGGCGGGCGGGCTGCTCGTGGCCCTGCTGAGCTGGCGCTGGATTTTCCTGGTCAACGTGCCGGTGGTCGTGCTGACCGCCGTGCTGACCCTCGCCGTGGTCCGCGAGACCCGCGCCGAGGAGCGGCCCGGCCTCGACGTCACCGGCGCCGTGCTGGTCACGGGCGGCCTCGTCGCGCTGGTCTACGGGGTGGTGTCGCTGGAGTCCGCGCCGTGGACCTCGGCGCGCGTGCTCGGGAGCGTGGCGGCCGCGGTCGTGCTGCTGACCGCGTTCGTGGTGGTCCAGCGCCGCAGCCGCCACCCGCTGGTCCCGCTGGAGGTGTTCCGCATCCGGTCGGTGAGCACCGCCAACGTCGTCATCCTGCTCATCACGTCGGCCATGTTCTCGATGTGGTTCTTCGTCTCGCTGCACATGCAGGGCGTCCTCGGCTTCGATGCGCTGGCCGCGGGCCTCGCGTTCCTGCCGCAGTCGGCGTCGGTCGTGGTCGGCTCGCAGATCTCCTCGCGGCTGGTGTCGCGGCTGGGGCCCCGCGCGATGATCGTCGCGGGCGGCGCGCTCACCGCCGCGGGCTTCGCCTGGTTCTCGCTCCTGACCCCGACGACGAGCTGGACGGCGGGCATCCTCGGCCCGGGTATCGCGGTGTCGCTCGGGATGGGCGTCGTGTTCCCCGCGGTGACGACGGCGGCCACGAACGGCGTCGGCCCCGAGCTGTCGGGCCTGGTCAGCGGCCTGGTCACCACCTCGCGCCAGATCGGCGGCGCCGTCGGGCTCTCGGTGCTCTCCACCCTGGCCGCGGCGCACGCCGCCACCCTGAGCGCCGCCGGGGCGCCCGCCCCCGTCGCCTCGACCGCCGGGACGACGCTGGCGTTCACCGTCGCCGCGGTGGTGGTCGCGATCGCGGCCCTCGTGGCGCTGCTGATCCCCGCGCCGCAGCGGGAGCGGGCGTCCGAGCCGGCGAGGGTCTAGATCTCGTAGACCCCGTCGGGGACGACCAGCTCGGCCGGGCCCTCGAACTCCTCACGCGCCTCGGCGAGCAGCGCCTCGGCGTCGGCCCACGCCGGGACGTGGGTGAGCAGCAGCCGCCCGACCTCCGCGTCGCGGGCGGCGCGCCCGGCCTGGCGGCCCGAGAGGTGCACCCCGGACGGGCGGTCCGGGCTGTCGCTCCACGTCGACTCGCACAGCAGCACGTCGGCGCCCCGCGCCAGGTCGACCAGCTCGCGGCACGGGCCCGTGTCGCCGGAGTAGACCAGCGTGTGCCCTTCGTGCTCGAGCCGGACGCCGTAGGCCTCGCAGGGGTGGTCGACCGGCGAGGTCCGCAGCGCCATCGGCCCGACCGCGGTGGGGCCGAGCGCGAACGGCCGGTGCACGAAGACGTCCGAGAGGTCCGTGGCCACCCGCTCGTCCGACGACGGCGCGTACGCGACGGCGAGGCGCACCTCGGACTCGGTGGGGCCGTGCAGCGGGAGGATCTTCCCGGGGCCGTCGGGGTGGTAGCGCCGGTGGACGATGAGCCCGGAGACGTCGGCGCAGTGGTCGGGGTGGAGGTGGGAGAGGACGACGGCGTCGAGCTCGAAGGGGTCCATGTGCCGCTGGAGCACACCGAACGCCCCGTTGCCGAGGTCGAGCACGAGGCACGTGTCGCCCGCGCGCACCAGGTACCCCGAGGCCGCGGAGTGCGGGCCGGCACCGCTGCCGGAACACCCCAGGACGATCAGTTCCACGCGCGCACCCTACGGCCCGCACCTGCCCGATCGCACAGGGCAGTGAGCGGCCGTACCGGAGAGGTCAGGCGCCGGCGGGCCGCTCGACGGGGCCGACGCGGCGGCGGTCCGCGGCGACGGCGATGCGGGCGGCGAGGATGCCGCCGATCGCCCCGCAGAGGTGGGCCTGCCACGAGATGCCCGGGTTGGTGGGCAGCACCCCGAACAGCAGCCCGCCGTAGATCAGGAACAGCACGACCGCCAGCACGATCTGGCCGAAGGAGCGGGCGAAGAAGCCGCGGACCAGCAGGAACGCGAACCAGCCGAAGATGATGCCGGACGCGCCGATGGTGGAGCCCGGGCTGCCGATCAGCCACGTGCCCACGCCGCTGACCAGCCAGATCGTCGCGGTGACCGCGATGAACTGGCCGATGCCGCCGGCGAGCACCAGGAAGCCGAACACCAGCAGCGGGACGGTGTTGCTCGCCAGGTGGTCCCAGCCGCCGTGGAGCAGCGGCGCCCACAGGATGCCGCCGAGGCCGTCGAGGGAGCGGGGGACGATGCCGTCGTCGTCGAGCCCCTGCGGCGGGTCGAGCGAGACGAACACCGTGCGGTCGGCGAGCTCGACGAGCCAGAGCAGCGCGACGACGCCGAGCATGAACAGCGCGGCGCGCATCGGGTGGGCGGGCCACACGCGGGGCGCGGACCGGGCCGGGGTTCCGGACGGGCTGGTCACGCTCCCGAGGCTACGGCCGGTGACGCCGGATCCGCGTGGGGTCGACCCCGGACTTCGTCGGGGTCGACCCGGTCTCCGCCCGCTCGACCCGCGCACCGCTGTCACCCGCGCGACCGGACGCCTACCCTCCCGCCATGGTGGAGCCCGGCCCCCGCAGTCAGGTGCTCGACCTCATCGTCGCGTTCCGCCAGACGCAGTGCCTCCGGGTCGCCGCCGAGCTCGAGCTCGCCGACCACCTCGCCGACGGCCCCTGCTCGCTGACCGCCCTCGCCGAGGCCACCGGGGCGTACGAGCCGTTCCTGGGCCGGTTGCTGCGCGCCCTCACGGGCCTCGCGATCGTGGAGACCGTCCCGGAGGACCGGTACCGGCTCACGGCGCTCGGCGAGCAGCTCACCGCCCCGAACCTCCGCGCCGTCGCGCGGATGTACGGATCGGAGCCGTTCTGGTCGGCCTGGGAGGGGCTCGAGCACGCCGTCCGCACGGGCGAGCGCGGCATCGACCACGCCTTCGCCGCGGACGCGTGGGAGTACTTCGCGGCGCACCCCGCCGACGCGGAGCGCTTCGACGCCGGGATGGCCGCCCTGACGGGCGGCTCCGCCGGCGCGATCGTCGAGGCCTTCGACTTCGGCCGGTTCCGGCACGTGGTCGACGTCGGCGGCGGCGACGGCACGCTCCTGGCCGCGATCCTCGGCCGGGTCCCGCACGCCCGCGGCGTGCTGGTGGACATCGGCGACGTCGTCGCCCGCGCGCGTCGCACCCTGGAGACGGCGGGCCTGGGACACCGCGCCGAGGTGCTCGACGGGGACTTCCGCGCGTCGGTGCCGGCGGGGGCGGACTGCTACGTCCTCAAGTGGATCCTCCACGACTGGGACGACGAGCAGGCCACCGTGATCCTCCGCCGGTGCCGTGCCGCGGCCCCGGCCACCGCGCGTCTCGTGGTGGTGGAGCGCGTGCTCCCGGAGCGCGTGGGTCCGGCGGACGCCGAGGCGGTGCTGGCCGACCTCAACATGATGGTCCTCACCGGCGGGAGGGAGAGGACCGGCGCCGAGTTCGCGGAGCTGCTCCGGGAGGGCGGGTGGCTCCTCGAGCACATCCACCCCACGGGGACGGGCCTCGGCGTCATCGAGGCGGCGGCCTCACCGGCCGTCTAGGCCCAGAGCTGGCCCTCGAGCGCCTCGGCGGCCTCCTCGAGCGTGCCGGTGTAGGCGCCGGTCGACAGGTACTTCCAGCCGCCGTCGCAGACGACCATGACGATGTCCGCCTCGTCGTCGGCCCCGGCCGCCTTCTCGGCCTGGGCCAGCGCGGCGTGCAGGATCGCGCCCGTCGAGATCCCGGCGAAGATGCCCTCCTGCTCGACGAGCTGGCGGGTGCGGCGCAGCGCGTCGTAGGCACCGACCGAGAACCGCCCGGTGAGGACGTCGGGGTCGTAGAGCTCGGGCACGAAACCCTCGGCGATGTTGCGCAGGCCGTAGACGAGCTCGCCGTAGCGGGGCTCGGCGGCGATGATCTGGCAGTCGGGCTTGTGCTCGCGCAGGTAGCGCCCGGTGCCCACGAGCGTGCCGGTGGTGCCGAGGCCGGCGACGAAGTGCGTGATCGTCGGCATGTCGCGGAGCACCTCGGGGCCGGTGCCCTCGTAGTGCGCGAGCGCGTTGCCCGGGTTGCCGTACTGGTAGAGCATGATCCAGTCCGGGTTCTGGGCGGCGATCTCCTTGGCCGTGGCGACGGCCTGGTTGGAGCCCCCGGCGGCCGGCGAGAAGATGATCCGCGCGCCGTACATCTCGAGCAGCTGCCGCCGCTCGGCCGAGGTGTTCTCGGGCATGACGCAGACCAGCTCGTAGCCCTTGAGCTTCGCGGCCATCGCCAGCGAGATGCCCGTGTTGCCCGACGTCGGCTCGAGGATGGTGCAGCCCGGCGTGAGCCGCCCCTCGTCCTCGGCCAGCTGGATCATCCGCAGCGCCGGCCGGTCCTTGATCGACCCCGTCGGGTTGCGGTCCTCCAGCTTGGCCCAGAGCCGTACGTGGGGCGCCGGCGAGAAGGACGGCAGGCCCACGAGGGGCGTGTCGCCGAGGGCGTGGATCAGGGACTCGTACCGGGCCATCGGCCTCTCCTGGTGCGCTCCGCGGTGGTGGAGTCGCGCGGGTCTAGCGGGCCCCGCCCGCGACCGCGGGCAGGATCGTCACCGTGCCGCCGTCGGGCACCTGGGCGTCGAGACCACCGGCGAAGCGCACGTCCTCGTCGTTGACGTAGACGTTGACGAACCGGTGCAGCGAACCGTCGGTCACGAGCCGGTCCTTGATGCCGGGGTGGTTGACCTCGAGGTCGGTGATGACCTCCTGCAGCGTCGTGCCCTCGGCCTTGACCTGCTTCTCGCCCCCGGTGTGGGTGCGCAGGATGGTCGGGATCGAGACGGTGGCGGACACGGAACCCCTCCGGGTGTGGCGGACGTGTGGACGGACGTACTGCGCTGGACAGCGTCCCACGGGGACGCGGCATTCCGCTGAGGTCGCGCGGGGAGGACGTACCCCGGGACGTCAGGCGCGCGGCGCGGGGTCCGGGACGTCGTCGGTGCCGGTGTGGGCGAACATGTAGTTCTCCACCACCTGCACCTCCTCCTCGGTGACCTCGCCGTCGACGATCCGGTAGGACCGCAGCTCGTGCTGCTCGGGGTCACGGGTGCCGATCAGCACGTAGTGCGCGAACGGCTCCATGGCCAGCGAGATGTCGGTGCGCGACGGGTACGGCTCGGTGGCCGTGTGCGAGTGGTAGACGACCACCGGCACCTCGTCGTCGCGGTCCATCTCCTGGTAGACCCGCAGCTGCTCCATCGAGTCGAAGCGGTAGAACGTCGGCGAGCGCTCGGCGTTCTCCATCGCGACGAACCGCTCGGGCCGGCCGGAGCCGTCGTCCGGGCCCGCGAGGATGCCGCACGCCTCGTCCGGGTGGTCCCGGCGGGCGTGCGCGACCATCTGCTCGACGAGGTCGGCGCGGATCACCAGCACGCCCACCACTCTACGGACCAGCGCGCGCCTCAGCCCGTCAGCGTCGTCACCCCAGCACGGTCGTGACGAGCGAGTCCTGCAGCCACGTCAGCCAGTGGTAGACGGGCAGGTGGTCGGCGCGCGGGTCGTCGGCGGGCAGGTGCTCGGGCATGTCCTCGCTGACGTCGAGCGCGACACCCAGCGCGAGCCGCACGTCGTTGACCGCGGCCAGCCACTCCTCGGCCTGCGCGGGCGCCAGCTCGATCCGCCCGCCGCCCGCGGGGCACGTGGCGAGCACCGTGGCGATCGCCGCCTGCTTGGCCTCGATCAGCTCGGGCTCGCGCACCGAGCGCAGCGCGGCGGACACCTCGTCGGCGTCCCCCTCCGACGACGACGCGAAGTCGGGCAGCAGGCGTGCGAGCACCGGGTCGTCGGGCGGGGTCGAGGGGCCGGTGCGGATGCCGGTGATCGCGGCGAGCTCGTCCTCGGTCCCGGCGGCGCCGCGGCCGGTGAGCATCTGGTCGACCTGGCCCATGAGACCGCGCAGCACCTGGGCCTCCGGGCGCTCGAGCACGGCGACGTAGCGCGTACGGTCACCCCGGCCCTGCCGCTTCCAGGTCTTCAATCAGCTCGCCCGCTGCATGGTCGCCCACAGACCCATGGCGTGGAGGCGCGCGACGTCGCCCTCGACCTTCTCGCGGCTGCCCGACGACACCGTCGCCCGGCCCTTGTGGTGCACGTCCAGCATCAGCGCGGTGGCCTTGGCCTTGTCGTAGCCGAAGAGCTTCTGGAACACGTAGGTGACGTACGACATGAGGTTGACCGGGTCGTTCCAGACGATGGTCTGCCACGGCGTGTCGGTCAGCGTCGCCTCGTCGGCGGCCTCCTCGACCCGCTCGTCGACCTCCGGCTCGGCCGGAGCGGACAGACGCACCTCCATCGCTCCATCGTGACACCTCGGGCGTCGGCGCCGCACGGGGGCGCTCCGGCCCCCCTTAGGCTGGTCCGGTGACGTTCCCGGGGCTCAGCACCGCGCTCCTGACCGACCAGTACGAGCTGACGATGCTGGACGCGGCGCTCGCCGACGACACCGCGTCGCGGCACTGCACGTTCGAGGTGTTCGCCCGCAGCCTGCCCCACGGGCGCCGCTACGGCGTCGTCGCCGGCATCCCGCGGCTGCTCGAGTCGCTGTCGCGGTTCACGTTCGGGCAGGCCGAGATCGACGTCCTGTGCGAGGCGGGCGTGCGGGACCGGGTGGCCGAGTACCTGTCGGGCTACCGCTTCGGCGGCGACATCACGGCCTACCCCGAGGGCGAGCTGTACTTCCCGGGGTCGCCGGTCATGTCGATCACCGGGACGTTCGGCGAGTGCGTGCTGCTCGAGACCCTCGTGCTCTCGGTGCTCAACCACGACTGCGCCGTCGCCTCCGCCGCGGCCCGCATGACGATGGCCGCGAACGGGCGCCGGCTGATCGAGATGGGCTCGCGGCGCACCCACGAGGAGGCCGCCGTGGCCTCGGCGCGCGCCGCCTACCTCGCCGGGTTCTCCGCGACGTCGAACCTCGAGGCCCGCCGCCGCTACGGCGTGCCCACCACGGGCACCAGCGCGCACGCGTTCACCCTGCTGCACGACAGCGAGGCCGACGCGTTCCGCGCGCAGGTCGATGCCCTGGGCCCCGGCACCACGCTGCTCGTCGACACCTACGACATCACCCAGGGCATCGCGACCGCGATCGAGGTCGCGGGCACCGAGCTGGGTGCGGTGCGCATCGACTCGGGCGACGTGGGCGTGCTGGCCCAGCAGGCCCGCGCCCAGCTCGACGGCCTGGGCGCGACGAAGACGCGCGTGGTGATCTCCGGCGACCTCGACGAGTACGCCATCGCGGCCCTGCGCGCCGAGCCGGTCGACGCCTACGGGGTGGGCACGTCCGTGGTCACCGGGTCCGGGGCCCCGGCGGCGGGCATGGTCTACAAGCTGGTCGAGGTCGAGGGCCGGCCCGTGACCAAGCGCAGCTCGTCGAAGGAGTCGCGTGGCGGCGCGAAGTCGGCCGTGCGCCGGCACCGGCCCACCGGCACGGCGGTCGAGGAGGTCGTGCACCTCGTCGGCGCCGACGTCGAGATCGGCGAGCACGACCGCGTGGTCCCCGTGCCCCTGCTGACCAAGGGCGAGCCGGCGGGCGAGCAGCCGACCCTCGAGGAGTCCCGCGAGCACCTGCGCCGCGGACTGGTCGCCGTGCCGTGGGAGGGCCTGAAGCTCTCCAGCGGCGACCCCGCGATCCCGACGACGTTCCTGCTCTGAGGCTCGGTGCCAGCGTGGGGGCCATGCTGGCGTTCAACGTCAGCAAAGCCCCCTCGATCATGGTCGGCGCACGCCTACCCTCGGGCCCATGGCGACGGCACTGATCGTGGTGGACGTGCAGCTCGACTTCTGCGAGGGCGGCTCGATGGGCGTCGACGGCGGCGCGGCGACGGCGGCCGCGATCAGCCGGTTCCTCGGCACGCACGAGGCCGACTACGCCCACGTCGTCGCGAGCCGCGATTACCACGAGGACCCGGGCGACCACTTCTCCGCGACGCCCGACTTCGTCGACACCTGGCCGCCGCACTGCCGCATCGGGCACGCCGGCGCCGCCTTCCACCCGGACCTCGACGTGGGCGTGATCGAGGAGGTCTTCTCCAAGGGCCGCTTCGAGGCCGCGTACTCGGCGTTCGAGGGCCACGCCCGCAGCGGCGAGCACCTGGCCGCGTGGCTGCGTGAGCGTGACGTCGACGCGGTCGAGGTCGTCGGCATCGCCACCGACCACTGCGTGCGCGCCACCGCCCTCGACGCCGTCCGCGCGGGCTTCGCCACCACCGTGCACCTCGACCTCACGGTCGGCGTCCTGCGCGAGACCACCGACCGCGCGCGGGCGGAGATGGCCGGCGCGGGCGTGACGCTCACGGGCGCGCGGTGAATCCCGCGAGCCGCGAGGGAACCGATCGGGCCGCTCCGTAGTCTGAACCGTCGTGGGAGCGAGCACGGACACGGTCACCGGGCCGCCCCCGGTGGCCGAGCTGCTCGCGGCGGCGGTGTCGGCGCTGGGTGGCAGCGAGCGCGAGGGCCAGCAGCAGATGGCCGCCGCGGTCGAGCGCGCCCTGCGCACGGGCGAGCACCTGGCCGTCCAGGCCGGCACGGGCACGGGCAAGTCGCTGGCCTACCTCGTGCCGGCGATCCGCCACGCGCTGGCGGGCGAGCAGGCGGTGATCGTCGCGACGGCCACCATCGCCCTGCAGACCCAGCTCGTCGACCGCGACCTGCCGCGCCTGACCAAGGCCCTGCAGCCGGTGCTCGGGCGCGAGCCGACGTTCGCGATCCTCAAGGGACGGGCGAACTACCTCTGCAAGCACAAGATCGAGACCAGCGCGCAGGCCGAGGACCCGGTCGACGAGCAGCTCTTCGACCCGTTCCAGGTCTCGGCGCTGGGCCGGCAGGTCACGCGGCTGCACGAGTGGGCCGAGAAGACGCGCACGGGCGACCGCGACGAGCTGGTCCCCGGCGTCCCGGACCGGGCGTGGCGCCAGGTGTCGGTGAGCGCCCGCGAGTGCCTCGGCGCCGCCCGCTGCCCCGTGGCCGAGGACTGCTTCTCCGAGCACGCCAAGCGCGCCGCCGGCGCCGCGGACGTCGTCGTCACCAACCACGCGATGCTCGCGATCGACGCCATCGAGGGGCGCGCGGTGCTGCCCGACCACGACGTGGTGGTCGTCGACGAGGCCCACAACCTCGTCGACCGCGTCACCTCCGTGGCCACCGGCGAGCTCACCGGAGCGGCGGTCGGCGCTGCGGCCCGGCGCTGCGGCAAGCTCGTCGACCAGGCCCTGTCCGACGCGCTGCTCGACGCCGGCGAGGGCCTCGACACGATACTCACCGACGCGGTGCCCGGGCGCTGGGAGCGCCTGCCCGAGGGCGTCGGGCGGATGCTCGCGGCCATTCGCGACGCCTCGTGGTCGTGCCGGCAGGCCCTGGGGCCGGACCGGGAGAAGGGCGGCGGCCGGGACGACGACGCCACGGCGCGCAAGTTCGCCCTCGCGCTGGTCGAGGAGGTGCACGACGTCGCCGGGCGCCTGCTCACCGCGTTCGACCGCGAGGACCCGGCGACGCGCCCGGACGTCGTGTGGTGCTCGGACGTCGAGCGCGGGTCGACCACGACGCGGACGCTGCACGTCGCCCCGCTGTCGGTCGCGGGGCTGCTGGCGAGCCGGCTCTTCGGCCGCTCGACGGTGGTGCTGACGTCGGCGACCCTCGCGCTCGGCGGGTCGTTCGACGCGCTGGCCCGGCAGTGGGGGCTGCCCGCCGGCGGTTCCGGGAAGATCACCGAGCCGATCCCCGACGACGTGTCCGGCCACGATCCGACACAGCACGCCGATAGGGACCCGGCGACCAACCTCGTCTGGCACGGCCTCGACGTCGGCTCGCCGTTCGCACACGGCAAGGCCGGCATCCTCTACGTCGCGCGACACCTTCCCCCGCCGGGTCGCGACGGGCTCTCGCCCGCGTGCCTCGACGAGATCGAGGGCCTGGTGCGCGCCGCCGGCGGGCGGGCGCTCGGGCTGTTCTCGTCGATGCGCGCGGCGAAGCAGGCCGCCGAGGACCTGGGCACCCGCTGGGACGGCACCGTGCTCTGCCAGGGCGACGACGCCACGGGCACGCTCGTCACGAAGTTCGCGGCGGACGTGGAGAGCGTGCTGTTCGGGACCCTGTCGCTGTGGCAGGGCGTCGACGTGCCCGGCGAGTCGTTGCAGCTCGTGATGATCGACCGCATCCCGTTCCCGCGCCCTGACGACCCGCTCGGCTCGGCCCGCCAGCGCGCCGTCGACGCGCGCGGCGGCAACGGCTTCCTCACCGTCTCGGCGACCCACGCGGCGCTGCTGCTCGCCCAGGGCGCGGGGCGGCTGCTGCGCGGGACGGGCGACCGCGGGGTCGTCGCGCTGCTGGACTCCCGCGTCGCCACCAAGCAGTACGGCGGCTTCCTGCGGGGTTCGCTGCCGCCGTTCTGGACGACGCAGGACCCGGCGGTGGTGCGCGGGGCGCTGGAGCGGCTCAGGGGCGCGTGAGCACCGGGCGGGCGATCTCCGTGCGCCACGCGGCGGCGTCGCCGGTGTCGCGGGGCCGACCAGGTAGGTCTCCTGCACGGGGCCGTCGACGTCCACGCCGTGCTCGACGAGGTGAGTGCCGAGCTCGCCGTAGGTGACGTCGATGTCGTGGTGCGGGCCGGCGTGCACGGTCACCGCGAGCTCGCGGGCGGGCACCTCGTAGGGCCGGACGCGTCCGTGGGTCGGGGGCGTCGCGGTCGGCAGGTAGACCACCGCGCGGCCCCGCCCGCCGGCGAACAAGGCGTCGTCGTAGAGCCCGCCGGGCGGCCCGTCCGCGGTCAGGCGGTGGGCGGCGAACGCCGCGTCGAGCTCGGCCATGGCCTCGCCGTACCACGTCTCGGCCGCGTCCCCGTCGACGTCGGCGACGACCGCGGCGACGCAGCGGGCGGGCTCCGCGCGGCGGGCCACGTCGACCCGCGGGCGGGCGGGGTCGAGGAGGCGGCGCAGCGCGGCGACCGCGTCCCGGGTCGCGGCCAGCTGCGCCTCCAGGCGGTGGAGGTGCCCGATGAGCAGCGCGTGGCGGGCGTCGGCGTCGGTGGTCGCGAGGAGCTCGGCGATCTCGGCCACCGGCATCCCGAGCTCGCGGAAGCGCCGCACCACCTGCGCGGTGCCGACCTGGTCGGTGCCGTACCAGCGGTAGCCGGTGTGCGGGTCGACGCGCGCGGGCTCCAGCAGGCCCGCGTCGTGGTAGCGGCGCAGCGTCCGGACGCTGAGCTGGCTGACCCTCGCGAACTCGCCGATCGTCATGCGCCCGGTCACGCCGACAGCCTGGACCCTCCCCCCGGGAGAGGGTCGAGGCTGGTCGTCATGGACACCACCGAGCTCGTGGAGCAGTACTTCGCCCTGGCCGTCGACGACGACCCCGAGCGCTACCTCGCGCAGTTCGCCGACGACGCGGAGGTCGTCGACGACGGGCAGCGACGCGACGACCTCCGTGCCTGGCGCCGCGACGTGCCCGCGGTGACCTACGGCGTCGAGGCCGTCCGGCCCCACGCGGACGGCGCCGACGCGGACGTCCTGCTCGCCGGCGACTTCCCCGGCAGCCCGGTGCGGCTGGCGTTCGACTTCGGGTTCGACGCCGACGGGCGGATCGCGCGGCTGGGCATCGCCCCCGCGCGGTGATCGTGGGGCCTTTCCTGGCGGTGAACGCCAGCGTGGCCGCCACGCTGGCACATGCCGGCCTTCAGCACGGGCCTCAGCCCAGGGCGGCGAGGAGGGCGTCGGCGAGGCGGGCGGGGGCGGCGGGGGCGCGGCGCAGGAACAGTTCGGGCTCGATGAGCTCGAGCTCCATCACCACCGGCTCGCCGTCGAGGCGCACGAGGTCGACGCGGGCAGCGGCCACCGGGCCCGGCGCCGCGGCCAGGGCCTGCTCGGCGACGGCCACCTCGCGGGTGGTGGGCAGGTGGTCCTCGAGGCGCCCGCCGTGCTTCTCGTGCACGAGGAAGCCGCCCGCGGCGGGGAGCTTGCGCACGGCGTGCGACCACTCCTCGCCGAGCCGGATCAGCGAGACCTCGCCGTCGCGCCCGATGCTCCCGACGGCCGGCTGGACGAGGACGTCGCCGACCGCGAGGAGGTCGGCCACGGGGCCCCGCAGCTCCTCGGCGTGCCCGAGGCGGGTGCCGCGCCCGCCCGCCGAGACCGCGGGTTTGATCACCAGCGGGCCCTCGCCGAGCGCGTCGGGCACCGGCCCGCCGGCGTCGAGCAGCACGGTCGGCACCACCGGCACCCCGGCGGCCGCCAGCTCGGTGAGGTAGCGCTTGTGGCTGCTCCAGGTCAGCACCGGCAGCGGGTTGACCAGGCGCGTCGCCGCGTCCACCCGCCCCGCCCAGGCCAGGAAGTCGTCGCGGCGCTCGGTGTAGTCCCAGGTCGTGCGCACGGCGACGAGGTCGGCGTCGGCCCAGGCGACGGTGTCGTCGTCCCAGGGTGCGAGGTCGGCGTCGACGCCGCGGGCGGCCAGCGCCTCGAGCAGCGGGCGGGTCTCGGCGTCGGAGCGCTCGCTGCGCACCCGCGAGCCGGCGAGGACGACCCGCGTCACGGCGCGGACGATGCCCGGGCGCCCAGGCAGGTCACGGTGCCCGGCGCGACCTCGGTGAACCCGGCGTCGCGCACCGGGGCGATCCCGTGCTCCTCCCAGGCCGCGCGCCCGCTCGTATCGGCGTCGAGCGACCCCGCCCAGCGGGCCCAGTCGTCGCGCGACGCGGTGCGGACCGCGGCGTGCAGCGCCCCCGACGGGTCGTCGCCCGCGGCGGCGAGGACCGTGCCGAGGATCATGCTCGCGTGCCCCACCTGGGCGGCGGCCTTGCCCAGCGTCTGCTCGACGCCGGGGTTGAGCCAGATCACCGGGGCGCCCGCGGGCGGGGGGTCGGGCTCGTCGAGCGGGAGCTCGGTGCCCCCGATCTGCAGGCGACGGACCTCGTGGGGCACCTCGTCGACGGGCCCCGGGACGAGCGCGCGCACCTCGGCACCCTCGGCGCCCAGGGTGACGCCGTCGATCTCCTGCACGGCGCGCCAGTGCGACGTCCGCGCCCGGCGGGCGAGCTTGCGGATGCGCCCGGCGTCGGCCCACGCCGCGACCGCGTCGAACCACGGCCCGTCGGGCCCCGCGCGCTCGTCGAGGCACAGCGCCAGCGCCGCGTCCGCCGCCGACTCCAGCACCGCCGTGCGCGCCGGGGCGTCCCGCTCGAGGCGGAGCACCAGCGTCATCGCCCGCACGACGCCGTCCTCGGGCTCGTCGCGCTCCGGCGCCGGGCTGCCGTCGACCAACCAGGGACAGACCCGGGCGGCGAGCGGTGCCAACGCGGGTGTGAGGGCTTGTCCGTGCTCTAGCACGGGCAAGCACTCACCAGAGCGGAGCTCAAAGCGGCACCCGACGGAGCAGCCCCTCGGCTGCGTCGGCAAACTCGATCTCGTCGCGGGTCACGCCCAGGATGAACAGCACCGCGTCGAGGTAGGGGTACGAGAGGGCCGTGTCGGCGGCCGCGGCCACCACCGGCTTGGCGTTGAACGCCACCCCGAGCCCGGCGGTGGCCAGCATGTCGAGGTCGTTGGCGCCGTCGCCGACGGCCACGGTCTGCTCGAGCGGCACCCCGGCCTCGGCGGCGAAGCGCTTGAGGGCCTCGGCCTTGCCCGCGCGGTCGATGACCGTGCCCACGACCCGCCCGGTGAGCCGGCCGTCGACGACCTCGAGGTCGTTGGCGGCGGCGAAGTCGAGCCCCAGGTCGTCGACGAGCCGGTCGATGATCGCGGTGAAACCACCGGACACCACACCGCAGCGGTAGCCCAGGCGCTTGAGCGTGCGCACGGTGGTGCGGGCGCCGGGGGTGAGCTCCAGCTCGTCGGCCACCTCGTCGAGGCAGCTCACGGGCAGCCCGGCGAGGGTGCCGACGCGGCGGTGCAGCGACTCGGCGAAGTCCATCTCCCCGCGCATGGCCTGTTCGGTGATCGCGCGGACCTCGTCCTCGCAGCCGGCGCGGGCCGCGAGCATCTCGATGACCTCGCCCTGCACCAGCGTCGAGTCGACGTCGAACACGATCAGGCGCTTGGTGCGCTGCGCGATCCCCACGCGCTGCACGGCGACGTCGCACTTGGCGCGCCGCCCGGCCGCGGCGAGGGCCTGGCGCAGGCGGGTGTCGCTCGGCGGGTCGTGGGCGGGCAGCGAGACCCGCAGCTCGAGGCCGGTCACGGGGTAGTCGGCGATCCGCCGGACCCGGTCGATGTTGACGCGCATGGCCGCCAGCCCCCGCGCGACCTCGGCGAAGTCGGCGGCGGTGATCGGGCGCCCCAGCACCAGCACGATGTGGCTGGAGTACGGGTGCACCGACGACGCGTCGCCGCCGGTCTCGACCGTGACCGTGAGGCCCAGCGACGGCATCGTGATGTCCAGCGCCGCCTCGAGCTTGGCGGGGTCGCCGGGCAGCGTGACGAGCGCGCTCAGCGTGATCCGCCGGTGGATCGTGGCCTGCTGCACGTCGAGCATCGCCGCCCCGTGCTCGGCGAGCACCGCGAACAGCGCGGCGTTGACCCCCGGGAAGTCCGGGCCGGTGACGGTCACGAGGACCGGCACCGCCCCGGGATCCACGGAGGGGTCGCCGGCGGGGTCGGCGACGACGGTCAGGCCCTCGGGGGCCTGATCGTCGGGCTGGTCGTCCGGGACGGCTCGGGTCACTTGTTCCGGGGGTCGGAGCCCGGGATGTGCTCCTGTCCGGTCTGCCCGGCCGCGGCCTCACCGATGCTCGAGGAGCTCGAGCCCACGTGCGCCTCCAGGCGGATGCGCTCGGTGAGGTGCGGGTAGTGCAGCTCGAACGCCGGGCGCTCCGAGCGGATGCGGGGCAGCTCGGTGAAGTTGTGCCGCGGGGGCGGGCACGACGTCGCCCACTCCAGCGAGTTGCCGTGACCCCACGGGTCGTCCACCTCGACCGGGCGGCCGTAGCGGTAGCTGTGGAACACGTTCCACAGGAACGGCAGCGTCGAGGCGCCGAGGATGAACGCGCCGATCGTCGAGATCGTGTTGAGCACGGTGAACCCGTCGGTGACGGCGTACTCGGCGTACCGGCGCGGCATGCCCTCGTTGCCCAGCCAGTGCTGCACCAGGAACGTCAGGTGGAAGCCGAGGAACGTGGCCCAGAAGTGGAACTTGCCCAGGCGCTCGTCCATCATCCGGCCGGTCATCTTGGGGAACCAGAAGTAGATGCCGGCGTAGGTCGCGAACACGATCGTGCCGAACAGCACGTAGTGGAAGTGCGCGACGACGAAGTACGAGTCCGAGACGTGGAAGTCCAGCGGCGGGCTCGCGAGCAGGACGCCGGTCAGCCCACCGAAGAGGAAGGTCACCAGGAAGCCGATGGCGAACAGCATCGGGCTCTCGAGCGTGATCTGCCCGCGCCACATCGTGCCGATCCAGTTGAAGAACTTGATGCCGGTCGGCACGGCGATGAGGAACGTGGTGAACGAGAAGAACGGCAGCAGGACCGCGCCCGTGGCGTACATGTGGTGGGCCCACACGGCCACCGACAGCGCCCCGATCGCGAGCGTCGCGTAGATCAGCGTCTTGTAGCCGAAGATCGGCTTGCGGCTGAACACCGGGAAGATCTCGGTGACGATGCCGAAGAACGGCAGCGCGACGATGTAGACCTCGGGGTGGCCGAAGAACCAGAACAGGTGCTGCCAGAGGATCGCGCCGCCCGACTCGGGCGCGAAGAGCTGGGCGCCCAGGTGGCGGTCGGCCGCGAGGCCGAGCAGCGCCGCGGTGAGGATCGGGAACGCCAGCAGCACCAGGATGACCGTCACCAGGATGTTCCAGGTGAAGATCGGCATCCGGAACATGGTCATGCCCGGGGCGCGCATGCAGACGATCGTGGTCACGAAGTTGACGCCACCGAGGATGGTGCCGAGACCGGAGACCACCAGGCCGATGATCCAGACGTCGGCGCCGAGGCCCGGCGAGTGCACGACGTCGGAGAGCGGGGTGTAGGCGAACCAGCCGAAGGCGGCGGCGCCGTCCGGGGTGAAGAACCCGGACAGGACGATGATGCCGCCGAAGAGGAACAGCCAGTACGAGAAGGCGTTGAGCCGCGGGAACGCGACGTCGGGGGCGCCGATCTGCAGCGGGACGATGTAGTTGGCGAAGCCGAAGAGGATCGGCGTCGCGTACAGCAGCAGCATGATCGTGCCGTGCATGGTGAACAGCTGGTTGTACTGGTCCACCGACAGGATCTGCAGCCCCGGCTGGGCGAGCTCGGCGCGCATCAGCAGCGCCATGAGCCCGCCGGCGAGGAAGAACCCGAACGACGTGACCAGGTAGAGGATCGCGATGTCCTTGGGGTCCGTCGTCTTGAGCATGCGCCCGACGAACGACCCGCGCTTCGACTCCCGCGCCGGGTACGGCGTGGTCGCGATCGGCTTGGGTGCGACGGCGGTCACGAAGGCCTCCTGCTCACGGTGCGTCTCCTCCACCCCGGCGGCCAGCTGGCCGCACGTCCGCGGACGACAAGGATCGTAACCGCCCTCGCGCCCCCTGGCTCGCCGGGTGACGTCCCCAACGACGACCCGTCGTAGACGAGGGCGGGCGGACCCGGGTGAGGCGCCGTCCGGGAGACTGCGCGCACCGCTTTCACGAGAGGGGCCGCATGGCTGGGACGTCCACCACCGCGACGACGGGCACCGCGCGGGCCGTCCTGGACCCGGACGTGCCCGCGCTGCTGCTCAAGGTGGGGAGCTACCCGCTGCACCACGGCGGGCTGGGCGTGGTGCGCAGCCTCGCGCGTGCCGGCGTCGACGTGTACGCCGTCACCGAGGCCCGGTGGACCCCCGTCGCGGTGTCCCGCCACCTGCACGGGCGGCTGTCGTGGCCGACCACCGGCACCGAGGAGCCCGAGGAGCTCGTCGACGGCCTGCGGGCGCTGGGCCGGGCCATCGGGCGGCGGGCGGTGCTCGTGCCCACCGACGACGAGGCCGCGGTGGTCGTCGCCGAGCAGGCCGACGCCCTCGCGGACACCTTCCTGTTCCCGCGCTCCGCCGACCCCGGCCTGCCGCGCCGCCTGGCGAGCAAGCAGGGCCTGTTCGAGGTCTGCCGCGCGCACGGCATCCCCACCCCCGACGCCGAGTTCCCCACGGGCCGCGAGGAGATCGAGCGGTACGCGGAGGGCGGGGCGTTCCCCGTGGTGGTGAAGGGACGGGACGCCTTCGGGCGCAAGCGGACGCCGACCGTGCGCACGAGCACCGTCGTCACCTCCGGCGACGAGCTGCGCCGGCTGGCCGCGGACTGGCCCGACACCGCCTCGGTGATCCTCCAGGAGTACATCCCCCGGGAGGACGCCGAGGACTGGTTCTCCCACGCCTTCACCGACCGGGGCCGGTCCGGCGTGACGTTCACCGGCGTCAAGGTCCGGTCCTGGCCGCCGCACGCCGGGATGACGACGTACGCCTACGCGACGCACAACCCGGAGCTCGCGGCCCTGACCGAGCGGCTGTTCGCCGCCACCGGCTTCTCCGGCATCGCCGATCTCGACTGGCGCTACGACCGCCGCGACGGCCGCTACAAGCTGGTCGACTTCAACCCGCGGACCGGGGCCCAGTTCCGGCTGTTCGAGGACGCCGCGGGGGTGGACGTGGTCCGGGCGCAGCACCTGGCGCTCACCGGCCGGCCGATCCCGGCGGCGCCGTTCCCCGAGGGACGGCGGTTCGTGGTCGACGACTTCGACCTCGCGGCCCGCGTCGCCTACCGCGGGGACGCCCCGCCCGCCCTCCCCCGCCGGTCCGGGACCGAGCACGGCTGGTGGGCCCTCGACGACCCGCTGCCGGTGCTGGCGCTCGCCGCGGGCCGGTTCCTGCCCGCGGTGAAGAAGGTCGGGGCGCTCGCCGGGCGGTCGCGCCGGCGCTGACGTCAGCCCGGCCGCTCGTCGCGGACCGACCCGGCCCGGCCCACCGGGGCCGCCGGGTCGTCGCGGTCGCGGTCGGGTGCGGTGCCGCGCGCCGTCTCGAGCCGCTGGCCCGTGCGGATGACCGGTGAGCGCTCCACGGCGCCCGACGCGCCGGCCAGCGCCTGGTCGACCGCTCCGAGCACGCCGGCGCCCCGCCCGCCGAGGACCTCGCCGAGCTGCTGGAGCCGGTCGCGGGCGCGGTCGAGGACGGTCAGGGGCAGCGCCGAGAGCACCTGACCCGGGGGACGGCGCGAGACCACGGGGTGGGGCCGGGTCGGCGAGGTCAGGCGCAGCAGGCCCCACTGCAGGCCGAGCAGGCGCAGCGCCGTCCCGTCGAGCTCCTGCTGCAGGCGCGGGAGCAGCTCGTCCTCCTCCGAGCGCACGTCCTCGTCGAGCGCGGCGAACGTCTGCTCCAGGAGCGCGGCGTGCTCGGGGTCCGACGGGTCGGACCGGTCGAGGCGGGTGACCAGCTCGTTGACCTCCTGGTGCTCCTGCTCGATGTGCAGGCTCAGCGGGTCGCCCTCGGGCAGCACGCGCCGGGCGGCGGGGAAGAGCACGGCCTCCTCGGCGAAGGCGTGGGTGAACACCAGGCGGGCGATCGCCCGCAGGGTCACCTCGTGCTCGACGCCGCCGGTGGCGAGCGTCGCGCGGGCGCGGTCCATGAGGCGGTCGAGCCGCACGTGGTCGCGGCGCTGGAGGGTCAGGATGCTCAGCGGGCCGCCCAGCTGGGCGTCGTCCTGGCGTGCGATCGAGGTCGTCACGGGGCCTCCTCGGGATGCGAGTGGCGGGACGCGGTCGGCTCCGGGCTCGGCGCGACGCGTACGACCCGTCGGCGTTACCCGACCCGGGCCTCCTGTGAACGACCCTGTCGACGACGAAGGGCCGTCGCTGTCAGCCCACATGCGTCCGGCGGGCGACGGGATACCACTCGTCCCCGGCGGGCTCACCGGCGAGATTCCAGCTCCACGAGGTCGTCGGCGTGATCCGCATGTAGGTGCCCGGCCCGATCATGCCGACGCGCTCGAAGGGCTGCTCGGCCTCGCCGTCGATCCGGACGCCGCGGGCCACGAACGGCTCCATCGACGGCAGATCGTCGAAGACGACGCTGACCCGAGCAGAGCCACGAGCGACGTTGCGGAACTTCCGCGTCCGGACGACATCACCCGGGCCTCCCACCCACAGGTACTCGCCGTCGAACTCGACCGCGACGGGCACGACGTCCGGCTGCCCGCCGGGCCCAACGGTCGCGAGGCGTCCGATGCCTTGGGACTGGATGAACTCGATCTCCGCATCGGTGAACGACACGAGGCCTCCCCCTTCGGTCCCGCGCAGTATCGGGCAAAGCGCCCATGGTCGACAGCGGTCCTCGGCACGGCGTCGGGCCCGTGGTCCCCGAAGACCACCAGGCCGGCTTCGTGGGCTCTCCCTCGGCGGCGCGGGCTTGCCCCTGCCGGGCCGGTCGTGGCGGGGCCACCCTGACGAGGTCCGACACCGACAGGCACCTCGGTAGCTGGTGGGTTGCGCCGCTGCGGGCGGTCTGGCAGTCCACCGGAGCGCCGTCGTGGGTGAGTCCGCGTCGTCACCACCGCTGCCTCAGCTCGCGCGCTCCCTCGCCGGTCGGCTGCGCAGGCAGGACACCGACTACGTGTTCACCTCGACGGTCGGCACGCCACTGGAGCCGCGCAACGTCTCGCGCGACTTCCGGGCGCTGTGCCGCGAGCACGGCTTCCGCCGCGTCCGGCTCCACGACATGCGCCACACCTGCGTGACGCTGCTGCTCTCCCTCGGGGTGCACCCCCGGGTCGTCACGTGAGCCTCGATGTGCAGCGCCAGGCCCTCGACGTGCTGAACGCCGAACTCGACCGCGAGAGCCCGAGGAGTGATCCCGTTGCTGTCATCGCCCGCTGTCAACGACACGACGAAGGCCCGCCGACCGGGGTCGACGGGCCTCTGTCCTGGGGTGGAGCTGAGGGGACTCGAACCCCTGACCCTCACACTGCCAGTGTGATGCGCTACCAGCTGCGCCACAGCCCCAACGCCGCGAAACGGTACACGGCGGAGGTCCGGTGCCGGACGCGGGGGTGACTAGAAGGTCTCGCGGTGCTGCTCCTGTTCCAGCACGGCGTCGAGGTCCTTCAGCCGCTCCATGGTCGCCACCGACCGCGCCGTGCGCTGGTTGGCGCGCAGCAGGTCCTGGTGGCGGTGCACGAACTGCCAGTAGCCCGCGCTGAACGGGCAGGCCTTCTCCCCCACCCGCACCTTGGGGTCGAAGGCGCAGTCGCCGCAGTGGTCGGACATCTTGTTGATGTACGCGCCGCCCGAGGCGTACGGCTTCGTCGCGAGCTTGCCGCCGTCGGCGTGCTGGCTCATGCCGACGACGTTGGGCGGCATCACCCAGGCGAAGCCGTCGACGAACGTCGTGGCGAACCAGTCCGAGAGCGCCTGGGGCCCGTACTCGCGGTGGAGGGCGTGGTTGCCCAGCACCATCAGGCGCGGGATGTGGTGCACCCAGCCGCGGTCGCGCACCCCGTTCAGCGTCGAGGACAGGCACGCCGCGGTGACCGCGTCGCCGTCGAGCTCGCTCCACCAGTCGGGCAGCGGCGTGTGGTGGCCCATCTCGTTGCGGCGGACGTAGTCGGGGCCGAAGTGCCAGTACAGCTGCCAGATGTACTCGCGCCAGCCGAGGATCTGGCGCACGAAGCCCTCGACGGAGTTCAGCCGGGCCTCGCCGTCGCGGTGGGCCTGCTCGGCGGCGTGCACGGCCTCGAGCGGGTGCAGCACCCCGAGGTTCTGCGGCACCGAGAGCAGCGAGTGCGACATCCACGGGTCGGCGGCCAGGATCGCGTCCTCGTGCGGCCCGAACGGGTCGAGGCGGTGCTCGACGAAGCGCCGCAGGGCCGCCCGGGCCTCGGCGGCGGTGACCGCGAACAGCCGGGGGCCGTCGCGCCCGACCGTCGACACCTCCATCGCGTCGATGTCCCGGCGCACCTGCGCGTCGACCTCGTCCTCGGTCGGCCACCACGGGTCGGGGACGCCCAGGGTCCGCTGCTTCTTCGGCGGGGGCTCCCGGTTGTCGTGGTCGAGGTTCCACTTCCCGCCGACGGGGCTCTCGCCGTCGGTGAGCACGTCGAAGCGGCGGCGCTGGTTGCGGTAGAAGTTCTCCATCGTGAACGAGTCCTCGTCACCAGCCCACGCCGTGAACTCGGCCCGGGGGCGGGCGAACGTCGTGGTCGGAAGCACCGCGGCGACCAGGCCCTCGTCGCGCAGCCGCTCGACGAACGCGAGGGCGGCGTGCGACGTCGGCTGGTGCACGACCACCGGACGCCCGACCTGCTCCAGCGCCTCGCGGTAGGTGTCGGTGCGCCGGTAGGTGCTGCGCTCGCCGAGCTCCTCGTCGAGGTGGCGCATCCCGGAGAGCACCAGGTGCAGCTTCTGCCGGTGGAAGCGCTTGCGGCGCAGGACCGCCGACGACTCGATCAGCACGACCTCGCGGTCGGCGTGCTGCGGCAGGGCGTGCACGGCGGGCCCGAGCTGATCGCCGAAGAGCCACAGCGGCGCGTCGGCGGGGGCGCCGGCCTGCTCGAGGGCCTCGTCGATGCCGGGCCCGTGGGTGTCGAGGACGCCCTCGGGCACCGGGCTGCGCGTCATGGCGCGCGGGTGCCCGCGCCCTCGGGCGGCGAACCGGAGGTCTCGGGCATGCGCACCCAGACGAGGAGCGCGGCGAGCGCGATGGCCGCGGACAGCCCGAAGGCGACGCCGAAGGAGGCGTTCTCCGCCAGCGCCCCGGCCGCGATCGGGCCGATGATGGCGCCCACGTCGGCGGCCATCTGGAACCCCGAGAGCGCCGGGCCACCCGAGCGGCGGGAGCCCACGAGGTCGGCGACCGCCGCGCCCTGCGCGGGCTGCAGCAGCCCGGCGCCCGCCCCGGCGATCCCGGAGGCGACCAGCAGCACGACGAGCCCCGCGACGCCCGGCAGCACCGCGAGGGCGAGCGACGCCGTGCCCAGCGCGACGAGCCCGAGCCCGGCGACGATCACCGGCCGGCGCCCGCGCCGGTCGGACAGGCCGCTGGTGGCGAGCAGGACGAGGCCGTCGCCGACGGCGAAGACCGTCAGGGCGATGCCCGCCCACAGCGGCTCGCGGCCCAGGGCGACGGCGACGAACAGCGGGACGAGGGCGACGCGCACGCCCTGCACCGCCCAGCCGGTGGCGAGCGACGAGACCAGCGACGCACGGTAGACGGGCAGGCGCAGCGCGGCCCCGAGGGTCAGCGGGCTCTCCTCGGGCCCGTCGCGGCGCACCCCGACCTGGCGGGAGCGGGCGAGCAGCGCGCCGACCACGATCGTCGCCACCACCAGGGCCACGGCGTAGACGACGAACGGGGCGCGCAGGTCGACGGCCACGAGCGCGCCGCCGAAGGCCGGCCCGCTGATCCCGCCGAGCAGGAACGCCCCGGTGAACAGGCCGCTGGCCTGGCCGCGGCGCCCCTCGGGGGCCAGGCGGAAGAGCAGCGAGAACGCGGAGACCGTGAACATCGTCGACCCGATGCCGCCGAGGCCCCGGAAGACGAGCAGCTGCACGTAGCTCGTGGCCAGCGCGCAGGCGCCGGTGGACGCGGCGACGACCAGCAGGCCTGCCAGGTACATCGTGCGCTCGCCGACGCGGGCGACGAGCCGGCCGGACACCGGCGCGAACACCAGCCGCATCACCGGCAGGGCGCTGACCACGGCCGACGCCGCGGTGACCCCCACCCCGAAGCTGCTGGCGAACACCGGCAGGGCGGGCGCGACGATCCCGTAGCCCAGGGCGACGAGGAAGCTCCCCGCCAGCAGCGCCCAGACCTCCCACGGCAGCGCCGCGGCGGGGGGTGTGGGGTCACCCGGCGTGCGCTCCCGCTGCGGTGCGGCACCCATGGGGCGTGGGGCTCCTCACGACGGGGACGGGGCGGTCGACGTGCTGGTCCCAGTCTCCCCCTCCCCCCGACGCGGCCGCGATCAGGGAGGGGACGGGTCAGGGTGCGGCGAGCGTCGCCGTGCCCGGGCTGCCGGGCGCCGGCGCCGTGGTCGTCGTGGTCGTCGTGGTGGTGGGCGCGGTCGTGGGACCGGTGGGCCCGGTCGGCACCGTGGTCGTCGGCGGCACGGTCGGTGGGACGGTCGGCGGCACCGTGGGCGGGACGACGGGCGGCACCGTGGTGGTCGCCGGCAGCGGCGCCACCGGCAGCGGCGCCTCGACCTCGGGACGCGTGGTGACGTCGGAGACGGCGCTGCGCGACGAGGTGTCGCGGGCGGAGGTCTCGCCGTCGTCGGCGGCCGGGCTGCCCGCGGGCCCGGAGGGCGAGCCGCCGGCCGGCGGCGCGACGGGGCGCTCCGGCGTCGTCATCCCCGAGACCCCGATCTCCTGGGTCCCCGTGCCCTCGGCGGCCAGCAGCACGACCCCGGACGCGGTGGCCAGCGCCAGCGCGGCCCCGCCGAGCATCGCCATCCGCACGCCGCGACGGGCCCGCCGCCCGTGGCGCGCGGGAGCGCGGCCAGCGCTGCCGGCACCGGCACCGGCGACGACCCGGGCCCTCGCCGCGCCGGTCGGTGCGGCCGCGGGCACGCCGGTGAGCGCGCCGGGCGCCGCGGCCACGCCGGGCGCCACCGCCACCGGGGCGGGCCCGGCGACGACGAGCGGCACGAGGCCCGTCTCGTCCTCGTCGAGATGGCGCAGCGCCTCCGCGGTGCGCGCGAGCGTCTCGGCGGCGCCGCGGGCGGAGCCCCGGCCGGCGACCATGTCCGCGAGCACCGCGTCCAGCGCCGGGGCCGCGGGCGCCGTGGGGTCGAGGACCAGCAGCAGCGCCCGGCCGAGGTCGGCGAGGTCGCCGTCGGGGTGGGCGGGCGCGGCGGGGACGGCCGTCAGCGCCGGGTCGTCGGGCGGCGACGGGTGCAGCGCCGCGGTGAAGCCGGTGAGCCAGGCGTAGGGCGCGGCGGGGGTGCCGCCGACGACGATGCTCTCGGGCCCGATGCGTCCGTGCACCACGCCGCGGGCGTGGGCGTGGGCCAGCGCGGAGGCGCACTGCGCGCCGATCTCGGCGACGGCCAGCGGCGACCAGGCCGCCCGGTCGGCGTCCTGCCCGAGGCCCCGGCCGTCGACGCTCTGCAGCACCAGCGTGCTCTCGGTGTCCTCCGCGAGCCCGTCGACGTCGAACACCTCGACGAGGTGGGCGTGGTGCAGGCCCGCGAGGCGCCGCACCTGTTCGGTGCGCACCACGAGGTCCTCGCCGCGCACGGGCGGCAGCGTGACCATCGCGACCTCGCGGCCGAGCACGGCGTCCAGGCCGCGGGTGGCGGCGTCCACCGCACCGGCCGGCAGCGCGTCCACCCCGGGCGGGCGACCCTCGTCCGGGGTGTGCCCGGGCGTGACCCACCCGTCTCCCGACGCCGTGGTCATGCCCGCACCTCCCAGCCCGCTGACGCTCAGCCGGTCGGGTGAGCGCGAGGGACCACGGTAGCGCCCGGGGTGACGCTGAGTCGACCGGCCCATCGGTCAGAGCCGAACGGACGAGGGGCTCGGACAAGAGAACGGGCCGGAGAGCGTCGCTCTCCGGCCCGTCGCTACCTCGGTGGAGGTGCCGGGAATCGAACCCGGGTCCTCCGATCAGCAATCAGGACTTCTCCGTGCGCAGTCCGCGTCGTCTCTGCTCGGATCCACCGGGCCTGCGGACAGGCCGGTGTGACGATCCCAGTCGCTGTGCGGTGTCCCGCCGGGCCCCGCGACCGGGCCCGACGGTGAGTCCCCTAGCTGATGCCGGTACCCGGGTCGGGAACGAACCCGGGCCGACAGACCTCACCTCTCGCTGTCAGGCAGCGAGAGCGAAGTCGCGCTGAGTATTCTCGGCGCTTAATTCATTGCGACGGATGGTTAACGAGATCATCGTCGCCTTCCTCGGCACGCTTCTCCTGATGAACCACTCGGAGTCGAAACCAGTCACCCCCTCGGCGCCGCACCCTGCGGAACGGCCACCGATCATAACGCGTCCGGTCGCCCGGTTCATCCCACCCGGTCGGGCCGGGTCAGGCCGGCCGGACCGCCGTGAGGGTGCCGAAGACGATGACGTTCGACAGGTAGCTGTGCTGCGACTCGTCGAGCGTCCCGCCGCAGGTCACGAGGCGGATCTGGGCGTCGGGGGTGTTGCCGTAGACCTCGGTGGTCGGGAACGCGGTCTTGGGCACGGTCGTGACCCGGTAGACGGTGAACACCGCGGTGCGCCCGTCCTCGCGGTCGACCTCCACCTCCTGGCCGGGACGGACCCGGGAGAGGTCGGCGAAGATCCCGTCGCGCCCGTTGCCGTTGACGTGCCCGAGCACCACGGCGGGCCCGACCGCGCCCGGCGTGGGGCTGCGCGAGTACCAGGCGGCCTGCATCGGCTGCGACGCCGGCGGCACCGCGACGCGGTGCCGGGCGTCGAGCCCCACCGGCACCAGCGACGAGTCGGCCCCGATGGCGGGCACGCGGACCCGCGTCGGTGCGGACGACGCGACCGGACCGCTGGCCGGCGGGGCCGGGGTGGCCCGGGGCGCAGCGACGGGCGCCGCGGACGGGGCCGCGAGCGGCCCGACCGGCGGGGCGACCGGCTCGGCGCCGCCCGACAGCGTCACCACGGCGAGCACCGCGACCGTCGCGACCACCGCCAGCGCGATGACCAGGCGCAGCCGCCACCCGCCGCGCGCCGGGTCCGCCGCGGGGGCGGGGTCCGGGCGCTCGGCGAGCGTCGTCGTGCCGTGCGGGTCGGTCACGGGGCGGCCGGGGTGTCGGAGCCGCCCGTCTCGATCCCGCCGCTGGGCACCGCCGAGACCTGGCCGAAGCCGCCCGCCGGGAGCGAGCCGGCCGGGGCCGTGGTGGCGTACGGGTAGTCCTCGCAGGCAACGCCGTTGCGGTTGCGGTCGAGGCGGTCGGCGTTGCGCGCCGCCGAGCCGCCGATCGAGGTGAAGTAGGCCTGGGCCTCGGCCTGGGAGCCGAAGTCCGGGCAGTCGAGGTCGCCGGAGGCCGCGGTGGCCCCGGGCGCGAGGCCCGCGGCGGCCGGGGCGGGCAGCCCGGTGCCGGTCAGCGCCGGGGCGGTGGCGGCGCAGGCCTCCGCGACCCGCGCGGTGAGCTGCTCGACCGTGTCCTGCGCCGCGGCCCCGCCCAGCGCGCCGAGTGCGTCGGTCAGGGCCTGCTGCGCGGTCGCGAGCTGCCCGGTGAGCTGCTGGCACTCGGCCGACGGCGCGGCCGGCGCCGGGGCGGTGCCGGTCGGGTCCTCGTCGGCCAGCGCGGCGCCCGTCCACGCTCCCGCCAGCAGCACGGCGCCGGCGGCGACCGCCGCCAGCCGACCCAGAGACGTCGTCGTCCGACCCGTCATGGAACTCCCTCGTCGCGCGGTGGCGGTGACCTCGCGCCCCCGTGGTCTCGACGGCCCTGCTCAGGTCTCGCCCGCACAACGAGCGGATGACGAGGGGGTTGCTGCCCTTCCGGGGGTCAGCGGACGGGTCAGCGGACCCCGAGCAGCCGGCCCGGCACGTCGTGCAGCACCGCGCGCAGGAACGGCAGGCCCAGGCGCTCGTCGGCGGCGGCCCAGGACGCGATCGCGGCCAGCTGCTCGTGGTAGCCGTAGGGGATGTTCGGGAAGTCGGTGCCGAGCGCGACGCGGTCGGCGACGCCGGCGAGCCGGGCGGGCCAGTCGGCGGGCACCGGCGCGAACGCCTCGGTGTAGGGCGTGCCGACCATGGTGGTGTCGAGGTGGACGTTCGCGAAGCGCTCGACCAGCCGCAGCGCGCCGTCGTAGTCGGGCAGTCCGGCGTGGGCGAGGACGGCGGTCAGGCGCGGGTGGCGCTCGAGCACCTCACCGAAGATCTCCATGCCGGTGTGCGCGCCGGGGATCGGGCCGTCGCCGCAGTGCACGATCGCGGGCACCCCGGCCTCGGCGACCAGGCCCCAGGCCGCGTCCAGCAGCGGGTCGCGCGGGTCGTAGCCCCCGACCTGCACGTGGGCCTTCACCGCGCGGGCGCCGTGGTCCAGCGCGTCGCCGAGGTAGGTCGTCACCGACTCCTCGGGGAAGAGCGTGGCGGTGGGCACGGCCTCGTCGACCTCGGCGGCCCACTCCAGCGCCCACGACGTCAGCCACGCGGCCATGCCGGGCTTGTGCGGGTAGACCAGCGGCGCGAAGGTGCGCACCCCGAAGCCGCGCAGCAGGTCGAGCCGCGTCTGCTCGGGCTCGCGGTAGTGGACCGGCCACGCCCGGCCGTAGTGCTGCTCGGCCTCGTCGAAGTACGCCCAGACCTTCTGCAGCATGCGGTCGGGCAGGAAGTGGACGTGCAGGTCGACCAGCCCGTCGACCCCCGTGGCGGCCACCCACGCCGGGACGTCGGCGTCGTCGACCGGCGGCGACGCCAGCGGATCGCGCAGCGGCGCCGCCATCACCAGCCCTTGATCCGCCGCCCGACGACCCGCTCCGCCTCGCGCTTGGCGTCGCGCTCGGCCATCGCCTCGCGCTTGTCGTGCTTGGCCTTGCCGCGCGCGAGGGCGAGCTCGACCTTGCACTTGCCGCCGCTGAAGTAGAGCGAGAGCGGGACGAGGGTGTGGCCGGTCTCGCGGGTCTTGCCGACCAGGCGGGCGATCTCGGACTTGTGCAGCAGCAGCTTCCGGACGCGGCGCGGCTCGTGGTTGGTCCAGGACCCGTAGTCGTACTCCTGGATGTGCAGCCCGCGCAGCCACACCTCGCCGTCGGTCACGAGGGCGAAGGCGTCGTTGAGCGACACGTGCCCGGCGCGCAGGCTCTTGACCTCGGTGCCCTGCAGGGCGATGCCGGCCTCGTACACGTCGAGGATCTGGTAGTCGTACTTGGCCTTGCGGTTGGTGGCGACGATCTTGCGACGCTGCTCGGGCCGGTTGCTGCTGGCCTTCGCCGGAGCCGTCTTCGGTGCCATCAGCCCTCCCTCACGTCCGTACGTAGAGCCGCAGGGTGACGTACCCCGTCAGCGTGGCGATCACTGCACCGACGACCACCAACACCGGTCCAACGTAAAGGAGGAGGTCGCTCATCCCGACCGGCGGGATCGTGTTCGCCAGCAGGCGCCCGGACAGCAGCCGGTCGAGGAAGAAGAGCTTCCCGAGGACGAGGCCGCCGGTCGCGAGGACGGCCCCGACCAGGCCCGTGACCACCGCCTCGATGAGGAACGGCACCTGCGTGTACCAGCGCGTCGCGCCGACCAGGCGCATGATCCCGACCTCGGTGCGCCGGGTGAACGCCGAGAGCTGGATGGTGTTGGAGATCAGCAGCAGCGCGGCGAGCGCCTGCACGATCGCCAGCCCGAACGTCGCGTTGCGCACGCTGCCCAGGAACGAGAACAGGTCCTGGACGGTGCTGCGCTGATCGACGACGTTGCGCACGCCGGGGCGGCCGGTGAACTGCTGCACGATCTCGGCGCCGCGCAGCGGGTCGGCCATCGTCACGCGCAGCGTCGCGGGCAGGCTCTGCGGGCGCACGAGCTGCAGGATCGACTGCCCGGCGTAGATCCGCTGGAAGCGCTCGAACGCCGCGCCGCGGCTCTCGTACTCGACACCGGAGACCAGCGGCGACGCCTCGAGCTCGTCGCGCAGCCCGGTGCACACGGGGCTGGAGCAGTCGGGGTCCCCGGCGCTCGTGGGCTCGTCGAGGGCCACCTGCACCGCGATGAGCGAGTAGTAGAGCTCCTCGGTGCGGTCGATCGTGCGCACCGCGAGCAGGCCCGCGCCGAGCAGGCCCAGGGAGATCGCCGTGGTGATGACCATGGCGATGGACATGGTGAGGTTGCGCCGCAGGCCGGCGAAGGCCTCACGCCAGACGAACAGCATCGGCTACCGGCCCGTCCCGTAGACGCCGCGGCTGTCGTCGCGGGCGAGCTTGCCCGACGACAGCTCGACCACGCGCCGGCGCATGCTGTCGACGATCTGGCGGTCGTGGGTGGCCATGACCACTGTGGTGCCCGTCCGGTTGATGCGCTCGAGCAGCGTCATGATCCCGGTGGAGGTCTCCGGGTCGAGGTTGCCGGTGGGCTCGTCGGCGAGCAGCACCAGCGGCCGGTTGACGAACGCGCGGGCGATCGCGACGCGCTGCGCCTCGCCGCCGGAGAGCTCGGAGGGCATCCGGTCCGCCTTGCCCGCGAGGTTGACGAGGTCGAGCACCTCGGGCACCACCGTGCGGATGGTGTGCCGCGGCTTGCCGATCACCTCGAGCGCGAACGCGACGTTCTCGGCCACCGTCTTGTTGGGCAGCAGGCGGAAGTCCTGGAACACCACGCCCATGCGCTGGCGCAGGCGGGGCACCCGCCGGCTGGCCAGGCGCCCGACGTTCCAGTTGGCCACGAAGACGTTGCCCTCGTTGGGCACGTCCTCGCGCAGGAGCAGGCGCAGCAGCGTCGACTTGCCCGACCCGGACGGACCGATGAGGAAGACGAACTCGCCCCGCTCGACCTCCATGGTCACGTCGTCGAGCGCCGGCCGCGTGGAGGTCGGGTAGACCTTCGTGACGTTCTCCAGCCGGATCACGGCCGGGGATGCTACTGCCGGGTCGGCGAGGCGCCCGTCAGGCGGCTCCGCTACGCGGCGGTCTCGTTCTGCTTGCGCCAGCGGATCCCCGCGTCGAGGAAGCCGTCGATGAAGCCGTCGAGGACCTGCCCGGTCTGGTTGGTCTCCTGACCGGTCCGCAGGTCCTTGACCATCTGGTACGGGTGCAGCACGTAGGAGCGCATCTGGTTGCCCCAGCTCGAGCCGGAGTCCTTGAGCGCGTCGAGCAGCGCCCGCTCCTCCTCCTTGCGGCGGGCCAGCAGCTTGGCGGCGAGCACGGCCATCGCCGACGCCTTGTTCTGCAGCTGCGAGCGCTCGTTCTGGCAGCTCACGACGATGCCGGTGGGCAGGTGGGTCAGGCGCACCGCGGAGTCAGTGGTGTTGACGCCCTGCCCGCCGGGGCCCGACGAGCGGTAGACGTCGACGCGGAGGTCCTTCTCGTCGATCTCCACGTGGTCGGTGGACTCGACGACGGGCGCCACCTCGACGCCGGCGAAGCTCGTCTGCCGCCGGCCCTGGTTGTCGAACGGCGAGATGCGCACCAGGCGGTGGGTGCCCTGCTCGACGCTCAGCGTCCCGTACCCGAACGGCGCCGAGACCTTGAACGTGGCCGACTTGATGCCGGCCTCCTCCGAGTACGAGGTGTCGTAGACCTCGGTCGGGTAGCCGTGGCGCTCGGCCCAGCGCAGGTACATCCGCATGAGCATCTCGGCGAAGTCCGCCGCGTCGACGCCGCCGGCCTCGGCGCGCACGGTCACCAGCGCGTCGCGGCCGTCGTACTCGCCGGAGAGCAGCGTGCGCACCTCGAAGGAGTCGACGTCGGCCCGCAGCGCCGCGCGCTCGGTGTCGGCCTCGGCGCGCAGGTCGGTGGAGTCCTGCCCGGCCTCCTCGTCGGCCATCTCGTAGAGCGTGCCCAGGTCGTCGAGGCGCGAGCGCAGCGACTCGGCGCGGCGCAGGTCGGCCTGCTTGTGCGTGAAGTCGCTGGTCAGCTTCTGCGCGGTCTCGACGTCGTCCCAGAGGTCGGGGGCGGAGACCTGCTGCTCGAGCTCGGCCACCTCACGCCGCAGACCGTCGAGGTCCATCGCCGCCTCGACGCTGTCCAGGGAGGCGGCGAGGTCCTTCAGCTCGGTCGCGGTCGTGTCGTCCACTCCCCCAGGGTAATGGGCCCGCCCCCGTGGTCCCCCGGGGCGCAGACGATCTCCGAGAGCACTGCTCTTGCCCGGGGTACCGTGGCCCCCGAGCAGCGAATCGTGACCGTCTCGTGACCTAGACCGCGGCCTCCGCGCCCCGTTGTCGGCCCGGCGTTGTCGGGGGTCGGGGCTAGCGTCCTCGACGTGAGCACCGACCAGGATCTGCGCCCGGGAGTGGCTGCGGTCCTGGACGGTCTCGGGGCCGGCCCGCAGCTGGAGGCAGCGGTGGAGGAGCTGTCGCCGGCGGCGTTGACCGGCGACGACCTGGCCGCCTACCTCCGGGCGTGCGCGCGACAGCAGGCCCGGGCGGATGCACGGGTCTTCGAGGCCATGCACCACCTGGGCCGCGCCCGCGCGGGAACCACCGAGCGGTTCTCGCGCGGTGACGAGTTCTCCGGCGACGAGGTCGCGGCGACGCTGTGCTGGTCGCGCACCATGGCCTCTCGCAAGCTCGGACTGGCCGACGATCTGGAGGAGCGACTGCCTGCGCTCGGTCAGGCGTTGTGGGAGGGCCGGATCGACCAGGCGCGGGCCGTGCGTCTCTGCGAGTGGACCAGCGACCTGCCCGACGACCTGGCTCGCCATGTGTGTGCGGTGCTGCTGCCCGAGGCTCCCGACTTGCCGGTGGGCGAGCTGATCGCGCGGATCGAACACGTCGCCACGGAACTGGATCCGGAGTGGGCGGCGCGGCGGGCGAAGAGAGCCGAGCGCAACGGGCGGCTGATCCTGACGGCGAACCCGTCGGGCACCGCGACGTTGTCGCTGTGCGACGTATCGGCGCCCTCGGGGCTGGCGATGCGGGACCGGGTGGACGCGGTCGCGGCGGCGGTTCGCGGGCTGGGGGTGCTGATCCCTGTCGGGACGCTGCGCAAGGACGTGGCTGAGCGGTTGCTCGACGGGTCGATGGCCGGGCTCGACGACCACCGCGTGGCGTTGATCCTGGCCGCCGAGTACCACGCACGCGACGGGGCTGACGGTGACGACCCCGGATCGCACGAGCCGGATGGCGGCCCCGGCGACGACGGGCCGGACGACGACGGGCCGGACGACACCGGCCCCGGTGATGGCGCCGACCGCAGCGGCCCCGACGACTCCGGCGACGACGACTCCGGCCCCGAGGACATCGCGGACGACCCCGCGGCGACGCAGGGCGCGCTCGATCTGCCCGGCCTGCCCGGCCTGCCCGAGAAGCCGTCCGGATGGACCGAGTCCCAGCCGTTCCCGCCGACGCTGGAGTGCCTCGAGCCCGGGCCAGGGCGAGTCCGTGCCGGCATCGGCGAGGTCCGGCTCCGCCTCACCACCGCGATGGGACTCGACGACGTCCCCGGCTCGGTGCCCGGCTACGGCACCGTGCTCGCCGGTCATGCTCGGGCCCTCCTCGCCCGGTACCGCGACGGCGAGTGGCGCGTGGTGTGCACCGACGACCAGGGACGGCTCCAGCACGTCCTGATCGCACGGCGACGACCCCACCCCCGACCACCGGGTGGGTCGGGGCAGCCGTGCCGGGCGATCGTCGAGCTCCAGGTCCCCACGACGCTGCTGGCCGCCCTCATCCCGACCGACCACGGCGCGTGGGCGCCTCTGCTCTCCGAGCTCCGGCGCCGCCTCGCCGATCTGTCTGTGCGTGGCGGGCCGCCGGCGGAGACCTCCGCCGATGCGGTGCGGCGGCTCCCGCGGGTCGAGATCGCCCGCTGGGTGCGGGTCCGCGACCGGTGCTGTGTCGCGCCCGCCTGCCGGCGCCCGGCCCGCACGGCCGACATCGACCACACCCGCGACCACGCCGCGGGCGGCCCGAGCCTGAGCTGGAACCTCGGGGTGCTCGACCGCCACCACCACCGCGCCAAGCACCACGGCGGCTGGACGCTGCGCCAACCGTCGCCGGGCCGCTTCGAGTGGCGCACACGCGCCGGGGTCCACCACACCACCACCCCGAGGAAGGTCCTCGAGGCACCCGTCGCGCCCCGGCCCGCCGTCCGACCCCGACCACTGCCCGACGATCCGCTGGCACCCGTTCCCGAGGACGATCCCGACTGGCGCCGCCGCTACCTCCGCGCCACCGGATCCGGGCCGTCGACCCGCACTCCGCCGCCCCCGACCAGGCCGGCCGTCCATCCCGAGGACGACCCGCCCCCGTTCTAGTCGTGGGTCGGGACGCCCAGCACGAACGCCTCGCGCTCGGCGGCCGTGCCCTCGCGCATCGCGAGCACGGCGGCGAGGGTCACGAGGCAGACGACCACCATGTAGACCGACACCGACAGCGACGTCCCGGTGGCGCCGATCAGGGCCTGGGCCACCAGCGGCGCGAACCCGCCGCCGATCACGGCGCCGACGGAGTAGGCGAACGAGGCCCCGCTGTAGCGGATCGGCGCGGGGAAGAGTTCGGCGTACGCCGCGGCCTGGGGCCCGTACGTCAGGCCCAGCCCGACGCCGAGCCCGATCACCGCGAGCAGCATCCACGGCAGCGCCGCCGTGTCCAGCAGCAGGAAGAAGGGGAACGACCAGACCAGCAGGCCGAGCGTGCCCCAGAGGTACACCGGCCGGCGCCCGACCCGGTCGGACCAGATGCCGCTGGCCACGATGGCGACGCCCCACACCACCGCGCCGACGATCCCGACCGCGAGCATCGTCGAGCTGGAGACGCCGAGCACGCGGGTGCCGTAGGACGTGATGAACGCGATCAGCAGGTAGCCGATCATGTTGTTGGCGACGAAGAGCCCGATGGCGACGAACACGGCGCGCGGGTGCCGGCGCAGCACCTCGGCCATCGGCGCGGACCGCCGGACCCGGTTCGCGCGCAACGCCTCGAACACCGGGCTCTCCTCCACCCGGGCGCGCACGAAGAACCCGACGCCGACGAGCACGATCGACAGCAGGAACGGGATGCGCCAGCCCCAGCTCGCGAACTGCTCCTTGGTCGTCGACAGCGACGTCACGAGGAACACCAGGTTGGCGAGGACCAGGCCGATCGGGACGCCGATCTGCGGATACGTGCCGAAGAAGCCGCGGCGTCCGGGCGGGGCGTGCTCGACGGCCATCAGCGCGGCGCCGCCCCACTCGCCGCCGGCCGACAGGCCCTGCAGCAGGCGCAGCACCACGAGCAGGATCGGGGCGGCCACGCCGATCGTCGCGTAGGTGGGCAGGAGGCCGACGCCGACCGTCGAGACGCCCATGAGCAGCAGCGTCGCGACGAGCATCCCCTTGCGCCCGAGCCGGTCGCCGAGGTGGCCCGCGATGATGCCGCCCACCGGGCGGGCCACGAAGCTGACGCCGATCGTCGCGAACGACGCGAGCAGCGCCGCGCTCGGACCGAGCGGGGTGAAGAACAGCTGCCCGAACACCAGGCCCGCGGCGCTGGCGTAGATGAAGAAGTCGTACCACTCGACCGTCGTGCCGACGAGGCTCGCGAGGGCGACCCGGCGGACGGCGGCGGGATCCGAGGTCCTCGGGGTCGGCGGGCTCTGCGTCATCGCGGGCTCCCTCGTCCGATCACCGGCGGCGGTCGCCGGACGGTAGCCAGCCGAACCGTCGTTCGGGAAGCCCTCTAGCCGCCGGCGACGGGCTCGTAGCGGCTGAACCGGCGGGTGAAGCTCGCGGTCCCGGCGGTGAGCGCGCGCAGGTCGACGGGGTAGCGCAGCAGTGCGGACTCGGGCACCTCGGCGCGCACGCACGTGCGCCCGCTCGCGTCCGGCTCGGTGCCGACGACGCGCCCGTGGCGGGCGGCGAGGTCGCCCAGCACGGCGCCGAGCTGGGCGTCGTCGACGGTGACCTCCACCTCGTAGAGCCGTTCCATGACCACCGTGCCCGCCGCGGCGACCGCCTCCCGCACCGCCAGCGCACCGGCGGTCTGGAACGCCTGGTCCGACGAGTCGACGCTGTGCGCCTTGCCGTCCACCAGCGTGACCCGCACGTCGACGACGGGGCGCCCGGGTGTGACGCCCGCGTCGAGCTGGGCGCGCACGCCCTTCTCGACGCCCGGGATGTAGGCGCGCGGGATGACGCCGCCGACGATCCGGTCGACGAACTCGACCCCGGACCCGCGGGGCAGTGGCTCGAGCGCCAGGCGGCACACGGCGAACTGGCCGTGCCCGCCGGACTGCTTGACGTGGCGCCCCAGCCCGGTCGCGGGCCCGGCGACGGTCTCGCGCTCGGGGACGGCCACCTCGGTGACCTCCACCGTGGCTCCGGCGGCACGCAGGCGGGCGAGGACGACGTCCGCGTGCGCCTCGCCGGTGCACCACAGCACGACCTGGTGGGTGTCGGCGTTGCGCTCGACGCGCAGGGTGGTCTCGGTGGCGCTGAGCCGCGCGAGCCCGCGGGCCAGGGCGTCCTGCGCGGAGCGGTCGGCGGCGGTCACGGCCACCGGGAGCAGCGCCTCCGGGAGCTCCCACCCGTCGAGCCCCACCGGGTCGTCGGCGGCGCAGAGCGTGTCGCCGGTGGCGCCGACGCCGAGGCGGGTCAGCGCGCACAGGTCGCCGGCGACGCACCACGGCACCTCGCGCAGCGTCGCGCCGAGCGGGGCGTAGACCCGGTTGACCCGCACCGTGGCGGCCGCCATGTCGGGTGGCGGGCCGGTCGGGTCCTCGCCGTCGCGGGGTGCGGGGATGCGCATCGGGTCCGCGCAGACGGTGAGCGCGGTGTCGGGCCGCAGGCGCCCCGAGAACACGCGCACCAGCGAGACACGGCTGCCCTGGGCGTCGGTGCCGGTGTGGACGACCTCGGCGACGAGCGGCCCGTCGGGGTCCGGCGCCACCGGGTCGTGCCCGGCGCCGTCGGGGGCGTGCGCGGGCAGCGGCGGGTGCGCGGTGGGCGTCGGGACGGCGTCCACCACGAGGTCGAGCAGCGCGTCGAGGCCCACGCGGGCGGGCGCGCACACCCCGACGACCGGCACCAGCGCCCGGGCGGCGACCGCCGCGGCGAGGGCCTCGCGCAGCGCGGCCGTGGCGACGGGCTCGCCGCCGATCCAGCGCTCGAGCAGCGCCTCGTCCTCGGCCTGCTCGATGAGGGTCTCGACGAGGTCGCGACGCTCGTCGTCGAGGTCCTCCGCGGTGGGGTCCGGCCCGTCGAGCAGCGACGTCACCGCGAGGGTCCCGTCCTCCGCGCGCGTGGTGCGGGTGACCGGGACGAGGACCTCGCCGGTCTCCCCCACGGCCGCCCGGCACGCCGCGAGCGCCGCCGCCTCGTCGGCCCGCGCGTGGTCGAGGCGCCCGAGCACCAGCACGGCCGGGAGCCCGGCGCGGCGGCACTCGGCGAGCAGCGCGGAGGTCGGCGCGGCCGCGCCCTCGGCCACGTCCGCCGCTCCCACCACGAACAGCACCGCGTCCGTCGCGCGCAGCCCGGCGCGCACCTCGGCGAGGAAGTCCGGGCAGCCCGGGGTGTCGACGAGGTTGACCTTGACCCCGCGGTGGTGCAGCGACGCCACGGCTGGCGCGACCGAGCGCTGCTGGCGGCGGGCGTCGGCGTCGTGGTCGGTGACCGTCGTGCCGGCGGTCACCGAGCCGGCGCGCGGGATGGTGCCGGTGGCCGCGAGCAGCTCCTCGACCAGCGTGGTCTTGCCCGCGCCCATCGGCCCGACCACCGCGACCGACCGCAGGGCGGCCGGGTCGTCGGGCGCGAGCCCCCCGAGGTCCGTGCCAGTCCGCCCGCCCCGTGCTCTGCGGGCCGGCTCGCCCGCCGTCCGTCCACCCATCCCCTCAGTCCACCGGAGTGACCGAGATCACGACAAGGGGCAGCGCGGAGTCAGCGGTCCATCGTCAGCACGGCGAGGCGCTCGCGGTGCTCGTCGGCGGTGCCGAACAGCGGCGCCCGGCGCCGGGCCCGCTTGTAGAAGAAGTGGGCCTCGTGCTCCCAGGTGAAGCCGATCCCGCCGAAGAACTGGATCATCGCGCCGGTGGCGGCCCAGGCCGCGTCGGCCGCCTTGGCCTTGGCCACCGCGACCGCGATGTCCGTGGCCGGATCGCCGGCGTCGTTGCTGTCCACGGCGTGCGCCGCGAACAGCACGGCGTGCTCGGCCATCGTGACCCCGACGTGCAGGTCGGCCATCGTGTGCTTGATCGCCTGGAACGAGCCGACCGGCACGCCGAACTGCTTGCGGTCGCGGTCGTAGTCGACGGTGCGGGTGAACGCCTCGCGCGCCAGGCCGACGAGGTCGGCCGCCGTGAGCACCGCGCCGCGGGCGAGCACCGCGGACACCGCGTCGGCGCCGGACAGCGTGCCGCCGGTCAGGGCCTCGGCCGGGGTGTCGGCGAGCTCGACGGCGCCGACGCGGGCCGTGCCGTCGTAGGTGTGCTGGTCGCGCACGGCCAGGCCCTGGGCGCCGGGCTCGACGAGGAAGAGCCCCGGGGCGCCGGCGTGGTCGGTGGCCGCGACCACGATCAGCCCGGCGACGCCGGGGTAGTCGACCGGCGACGCGGTGCCCGAGAGCCGCTCGCCCGACGCGTCGACCGTGATGCCGCGGCCGTCCCACGACCCGGCCTCACCGCGCAGCGCGACCGTGCCGACGGTCTCGCCCGCCGCGAGCGCGGGCAGCCAGCGCGCCTGCTGCTCGGGCGACCCGGCCAGGCGCACCGCCTCGGCGGCGAGCACGGTCGTCGTCCACGGCCCCGGCGCGACGCCGGCCCCCAGCGCGCGGGCGACCACCTGGGCGTCGAGCAGCCCGAGGCCCAGCCCGTCGTGCTCCTCGGGCACGAGCACGGCCAGGGCGCCCTGCTCGGCGAGGCCCTTCCAGAGCGTCAGCGGGTGGCCGTCACCGTCCGGGTCCTCGACCACGCCCCGCACGGCGTCGAGGTCGAAGCGGTCGGCGAGGAACTCGCGGACGGTGGCGGCGAACGCCTGCTGGTCGTCGGTGAGCGCGAAGAACACGCTGTGGACTCCCTACCGGGGCAGGCCGAGCACGCGCTCGGCGACGATGTTGCGCTGGACCTGGGACGAGCCGCCCCAGATGGTGACCGACCGCGACCACATGGCCTGGTGCTGGAACGGCGTGAGGTCGACGTCGGGACGCGGGGCGGCGAGCGACGCCTCCGGGCCGAGCACGTCGTCGAAGGCCTCCCAGAGGTCCTGGAACGTCTCCGACCACTGCAGCTTGGTCATCGACGACTCGGCGCCGAGGTCCCGGCCCTGCTCGACCTGGGTGAGGATGTGCATCGCGTGGTAGCGCAGGCACTCCAGCTCCACCAGGCAGTTCGCCAGCTTCTGGCGCGCCACCGGGTCGTCGGAGCGGCCGAAGTGCCGGGCCTGCTCGACGATCTCGTCGTACTGGCGGCGGAACTCGGTGTACTGGCCGACGCCCGAGGCGCCGCGCTCGAAGCTCAGCAGCAGCATCGCGGTGCGCCAGCCGTCGCCGATCTCGCCGAGGCAGTCCTTCGCCGGCACCCGGGCGTCGGTGAAGAACACCTCGCCGAACTCGCTGGCCCCGCTCATCTGCTTGAGCGGGCGGGCCTCAACGCCGGGCTGGTCCATGTCGATGAGCAGCATCGACAGGCCCTTGTGCCGCTCGGAGCCCGGCTCGGTGCGGACGATCGTGAAGATCTTGTCGCCGTGCATGGCGTTCGTGGTCCAGATCTTCTGGCCGTTGACCACGAAGTCGTCGCCGTCGCGCACGCCGCGGGTCGAGACCGCCGCGAGGTCCGAGCCGGCGCCGGGCTCGGAGAAGCCCTGGCACCAGATGACCTCGTTGCGCAGCATCGGGCCGATGATCTCGGCGCGCTGCTCGGGCGTGCCGATCGCCATGATCGTGGGCGCGAGGAAGGTGAGGCCCAGGACGTTGACGGTCTGCGGGGCGCGCGCCCGCACCGTCTCCTCGTCGTAGATGGCCTTCATCCCCGGCGTGCCGCCGCGGCCGCCGTACTCGGTCGGCCACTGGATGCCGGAGAAGCCCGCGGCGGTCTTGCTGGCCTCCCACTCGCGCCGGAGCCGGAACGACTCGTCGCTGTCGAGGGACTCCCAGAAGCCGGGCACCGTCCACTCGGCCGGGATGTTGTCCGCGAGCCAGGTCCGCAGCTCCGTGCGGAACTGCTCCTCCTCGGCGGTGTAGCTCAGGTCCACGCCGCCAGACTGGCAGAAGCTCCAGGCCGGTGCAGGACAGGACTACCCGCCGGTAGGAGACTCCGAGCACCGCACGAGGCCGCGCGCCGACTTCAGCGTGAGGATGCGCCGCGCGCTCTGCTCCAGACGCCCCGAGAACTCCGGGTCCCCGTCCGCCTCGCGGGCCAGCGCGGTGACCATCGGGTCCACGTCGGCGGCGCGCACGGTCAGCACCTGGTCTCCGCCCGCCTGGACGAAGCGCACGGCCCGCTCGCCCACCGGGACGTCGGCGAGCGCCGCGGCCGCGCCGACGTCGTCGGTGGTCACCACCCCGTCGAACCCGAGCCGGCCGCGCAGGAGGTCGGTGACGACGGTGCGGGAGAACAGCGCCCGGTCGTCCGGGTCGATGCGCGCGTAGACCGCCGAGGACATCATCACGACGGGCGCGCCCGCGGCGATGCCCGCGCGGAACGAGTCGAGACCCGGGTCGTCGACCGTGGTGACCTCGTCGGCGGCGTCGCCGAAGTCGGTGTTGTCCCGCACCCGCCCCAGGCCCGGGAAGTGCTTGAGCGTCGTGGCCACGCCGCCCGCGTCCATCCCCTGCACGAAGGCGGTGACGGCCGCGCCCACACGCTGCGGGTTCGTGCCGAAGCCGCGGTCGAGGGCGCCGACCGGCGCGTTGTCGTCGCCGAGGGCCGGGTCGACGACGTCGGCGACGGGCGCGAGGTCGAGGGTGACGCCGGCGTCGGCCATCTCCCGGGCCCAGCCGCGGGCGTCGTCGCGCAGCCCGGCGACGTCGCGGCCCTGCGTCGCCGCGGCCGGGATGCGCGAGAACCCGTCGCCGGCGAGGTCCTGCACGCGCCCGCCCTCCTGGTCGGTCGCGATCGTGACCGGGATGGGGGCCGTCTGCTGGATCTCCCGCACGGTGGCGGCGACCTGGTCGCGGGAGGCCTCCCCGCCCGCGGCGTCGGTGAGGATCACCCCGCCGACGCCCCGGGCCAGCGCCGCGCGGCCGCCGGCCGTCAGCCCGTCGGCGGGCACCCCGGCCATGACCAGCTGCGCGGCGCGCTCGCGGACGTCGAGTCGGCGCAGCACGCCGTCGACGCAGGCGGCGGCCGGGTCGACGGGCGCGGCTCCCGTGGCGGGCGCCGAGCGAGCGGCCGGCGGCGCGGAGGTGGGGATCGCGGGCGGTGCGGTGGGCTCGGCGGGCTCCTGCGCGCACGCGGCGGGGGCGAGGGCCAGGGCCGCCGCGAGCGCGACGATCACCACACGAGCAGGGGCGGGGGTGTCCCCGCGGCGGGCACCGGGCATCGTGCCGGGATTGTGCCGTACGGCCGGGGGGCACCACTGCACCACCTGGATTCGGAGGACGACGCCGGTGAGCACCACACGCCAGACCCGCACGCTGCACGGTGCCCGCATGTCCTACGTCGAGGCGTGCCCGGACGCCGTGCGCGACGAGGACCCCGAGGTCGTCGTGCTGGTGCACGGCATCGCCGGCAGCGCCGAGACCTGGACGCCCGTCCTGCAGGAGTTCGAGCGCACCGGGTGCGACCGGCTGCTGCTCGCCCCCGAGCTGCTGGGCCACGGCGAGTCCGCAGGCGTCGGCGGGGACTACTCGCTCGGTGCCTACGCCAACGGGCTGCGCGACCTGCTCGCGGTGCTCGGCCACCGGCGGGTCACCGTCGTCGGGCACTCGCTGGGCGGCGGGGTGGCGATGCAGTTCGCCTACCAGTTCCCGGAGATGTGCTCGCGGCTCGTGCTCGTCTCCTCGGGCGGGCTCGGGCGCGGGGTCAGCCCGCTGCTGCGCCTGGCCTCGCTGCCCGGCGCGGAGTGGGTGCTGCCCGCGCTCGCCTCGTCGGGGCTCCTCTGGCTCGGCGCGCGGGGCCTGCAGCTGGCCGCGGCACTGCCGGCGCTCACCGAGCACTCCGTGTCGCTGCGCGAGACCGCGCGGCACGCCGCGTCGCTGACCGAGCGCGCCCACCTCGACGCCTTCGTCGACACCGTGCGCGCGGTGATCGGCCCGGGCGGGCAGCGCGTCAGCGGCACCGACCGGCTCTACCTGACCGAGGGCCTGCCGACGATGGTCGTGTGGGGCGCGCGGGACCCGGTGATCCCGGTGGGCCACGCCCGCCGCGCCGAGACGCTCATCCCGCACGCGCGCCTCGAGCTCTTCGAGAAGGCCGGGCACTTCCCGCACTGCGACGAGCCCGACCGCTTCGCGGCGCTGCTCACCGAGTTCTGCGACGCCACCGCGCCCGCCGACCTCGACGTGACGAGCATCGGCCCCCGGGTCGCCGCGCGGGGCGCCTGAGCAGCGGCCTACGCGCCGTCCGGGCGCGGGTGCCGGCACTGGTAGGCCAGCGCCGGGGGCAGGTTGCGCCACACCGTCGGCGTGACGTGCACCTCGGCGAAGCTCTCCTCGAGCACGCCGCGGAACCGGCGCTGGGTGGGCAGCACCCGCACGTGGCTGTAGGCGAACGTGGTGAACGGGGCGCCGGGGGCCAGGACGCGGGTGACCTGCTCCATGATCCCGCGCTGCGCCGACTCCGGGAACAGCGTCCACGGCAGCCCGCTGACGATCGCGTCGACGCGGTCGACCCCGACGTCGGCGAGCAGCTTCTGCAGGTCCGCCGCGTCGCCCTGGACGACCTCGAGCCACGGCCGCGTGCGGCGCAGGTGCTCGACCATCCCCGGGTCGATCTCGACGGCGATGTGGCGCGCGCCCTCGGGCAGGCGGCGGCGCAGCGCGGCACTGACCACCCCGGTGCCCGGTCCGAGCTCGACGACCACCGGGCGGCCCTCGGCGGGGGCCACCGAGGCGAGGAGGTCGGACAGCGCCCGCCCGCTGGGGGCCACCGCGCCGATGACGCCCGGGGAGCGCACGGCGGAGGAGATGAAGGTGACGAGGTCGCGAACGGGACTCACAGGCGACACAGTGGCAGCTCCGCGCGCTGATCGCCCACTCGGGAGGGCCCGGGTGGGCGCACGTCTCGGCCCAGATCTCAGCGCGGGTCGACCACGCGCATGAGGATGAAGGTCACCAGCAGCAGGATCATGATCGACAGATCGAGGCTGACGTTGCCGATGCGCACCGCGGGGATGATCCGGCGCAGCAGCTTGACCGGCGGGTCGGTGACCATGAACAGCACCTCGAGCCCGGCGGCGGTGCCCCCGACGGGGCGCCAGTCGCGGGCGAAGCTGCGCACGATCTCGACGACGAGCCGCCCCACGATGAACAGCCACAGCAGGAAGAGCGCGTAGTAGACGACCAGCAGGACGGGCTCCATGGCACCAGGGTGCCTGACGTGACGCGTTCCCGGTCACGCCGGGCTCCGCGGGGTGGCGGGTCCGCTCCCGGCCGTCGCCGCCACCGGCTACGGTCGCTGGTCGGTCGTCGGGTCGCGGGATGGAGGTGTCGTGGTCATCCTGGTGCCCGTCGACGAGCGGCTGACCGCCCCCGGCGCGCCCGGCCTCGCCGAGATCGGCACGGCGGGCGTCGAGACGCTGGTGGAGGCCGTGCTGCGCTCCGAGACCGAGGCGCCCGACCCTCCCGGCAGCGCGCCGGCCGCCCGCGACGACGTCCTGCACCCGCGCACGTTCCTGGCCGTCGACCCGCAGAGCCGCCAGGTGGTGGGCACGTGCGGCTTCCGCGGCCCCGTGCGCGCGGGGCGGCTCGAGATCGCCTTCTGGACGTTCCCGCCCTTCGAGGGCCGCGGTTGGGCCACGGCGATGACCCGGGCGCTGGTGACCCGCGCGTTCACCGATCCCTCGGTGCACACCGTCGTCGCCCACACGCTGGCCGAGCGCACCCCGGCGGGCAGCGTCCTGACCGCCAACGGCCTCGTGCGCGTGCAGGCCCGCCGCCGCGACGAGTCCGGCCCCGACGGGGCCGTGCGCGGCAAGGTGTGGCGCTGGGAGACCCACCGGCCGGCCCGGGCGGACATCCCCGCCGCGGCGTCGTCGATCCGGCGCTGAGCCCCGGGAGCACCGCGCCGTGATCCTCCACCTGTGCACGCGCGACGAGCTCGCCGTGGCGCAGGAGCAGGGCGCGCGCCGGCCGCCCTCGCTCGACGAGGTCGGGTTCGTGCACTGCTCCGACCCCGGCACCGTGCACCTGCCGGCCTCGCGCCTCTACGCGGGGCGCACCGACGTCGTCGTGCTCGTCGTCGACCCCGCCCGGCTCGCGGCCCACGGCGTGGCGGTGCGCTGGGAGCCCGGTGTCAGCAACGGAGGTGGCGAGGACCCGCGGGGGCCGTGGTTCCCGCACGTCTACGGCCCGCTCGTGCTCGACGCCGTGGTGGCGGTGCACGACCTGGTGCCCGAGGCGGACGGGACGTTCCGCCCGCCGCTGCCCGTGACCCGGCGATGACGTGACGACGGCCCCCGACCGTGTGGTCGGGGGCCGTCGTCGTCGCGTAGCGGGGACAGGATTCGAACCTGTGACCTCTGGGTTATGAGCCCAGCGAGCTACCGAGCTGCTCCACCCCGCGCCGTGCCCGTGGCCCTGGGCTGGGGATCCCGCTGTCCGGAACGATCTCCGGCACCGGTGTCGTAGCGGGGACAGGATTCGAACCTGTGACCTCTGGGTTATGAGCCCAGCGAGCTACCGAGCTGCTCCACCCCGCGCTGCGTTGTGGCTCCCACGGTACACACCGCCCCGCGGCGGCCCCGGGGCGGGGGGTGAGCCCTCCAGAGCCCGGCCCACCCCCGCCGCGGAGATCAGCCGCCGGTCGGCGTCGCGGCCGCGCCGGTGGCGTTGCGGAACCGCTGGATGGCCGCGTCGAGGGCCGCCTCGGCGTCCCCGATGCCCCGGTAGTCCCGGGCCGCCTGGGCCTGGGCGAGGCGGTCCAGGGCGTCGTTCATGCCGGTGACGGCCTCGGAGAGCTCGGGGCTCAGGGCCTGCCCGGGCACCCCGGACGGCAGCGGACCGCCACCGGTGTTGGCGCCGGGCGTGGCCTGCGACGGCTGTGACGGCGTCGGGCCCAGCCCCGGGACCGTCAGTCCCGGCGGCAGCGGGACGCCCTGGAACGCGGCCTGCAGGGCGCCCTGCAGCGTCGGCGCGTAGCCGATGTCGCCGTTGTTGAAGCGGGCGATGACGCCGAACAGCTGCGGGAACGAGGTCTGCGCGTTGCGCTCCACGTAGATGGGCTCGACGTAGAGCAGCCCGCCGGCCACCGGCAGCGTCAGCAGGTTGCCGTACTGCACCTGGACCGGCGTCCCCGACTGGCGCAGCGGGAACAGCCCCTGGTTGACCGAGTTGCTGGTCAGCAGCTCCGCCTGGACCTGCTGGGGACCCTGGGGTCCACGCTGGTCACCGGTGAGCTGGGCCGGCAGCTCGAGCACGGTCATCTGGCCGTAGGTCTCGGGCTCCGAGCTCACCGACATGTACGCCGAGAGGTTCGGTCGCGAGAGGGCCAGCAGGGTGCTCGTCATCTGGAACTGGGTGTCCGGGATCGCGCCCGGCCGCGGGTCGCCCGCGAGCAGGTAGTACGGCGGGATCGACGCGTTGCTCTCGCGCGTCGGGTCCTCCGGGATCGTCCAGAAGTTCTGCGTCGAGAAGAAGTCGCGCGGGTTCTCGACGTGGTACCGGGTCAGCAGCTCGCGCTGGACCTTGAAGATGTCCTCGGGGTAGCGGAAGTGCGCCCGCAGGCTCGGGCTGATCTCCGACGCCGGCCGCACGACGTCCGGGAAGACGCCCATCCACGTCTTGAGCACCGGGTCCTGCTCGTCGATCTGGTACAGCTTCACCTCGCCGCTGTACGCGTCGACGGTGGCCTTCACCGAGTTGCGCATGTAGCCCGCCGAGCCCGCCGGCGTGGCCGGGCGCAGCGAGTCGCTGGTGGCCTGGCCGAGGTCGACCTGCTGGGCGTACGGGTAGCGCGGCAGCGTCGTGTAGCCGTCGACGATCCACTGCAGGCGCCCGTCGACGACCGCGGGGTACGGGTCGACGTCGGTGCGCAGCCACGGCGCGACCTTCTCGACGCGCTCGATCGGGGTGCGGTTGTAGATGATCCGCGAGTCGCTGCCGATGGAGCCGTTGAACAGGATGTTCCGCTCGCCGTAGGCCGCGGCGAAGATCAGCCGCTGCGCCCAGTTGCCCAGCGAGACGCCGCCGGGGCCGGTGTACGCCGACGCCGGCCGGCCCGGTCCGTCGAACTCCCGCGGGGCCAGCCCCGGGTTGCCGCCGACGATGGCGTAGTCGTCGGTGCCGCCGAGGAACTCGCCGTAGTAGATGCGCGCGCCGTCGGGGCTGATGTTGAACGGCCCGGGGTTGCTCGAGTCGCTCACGTCGAACGCGGGCAGACCGCCCTGGCTGGCCTCGGCGTTGCTGGGCACGTTCACCCGGTCCGCCGGCGCGGAGACGATGCCCTGGCCGTGGGTGTAGACGAGGTGGCGGTTGATCCAGTCCTGCTGGTTGCCGATCAGCGCGTCCGGGTTGATCTCCCGAGCCGCCAGGACGAAGTCCTGGCGCTGGTCGCCGATCGGGTATCGGTCGATGTCGAGCTGTGGGGAGAACGCGTAGAAGTTGGTCAGCTGCTGCTGGACCGCGAACGTCCGGTTCAGGCGCGACGGGTCCTGGATGCGGATGTTGTTCAGCGTCGCCTGGCTGTTGGCGACGTCCTGCGGCGGCACCGCGGCGTTGCCCGCGGCCGACGCGACCTGCGGGGCGTAGGGGATGACGCCGACGTTGTTGAGCGCGAAGGCCTGACGGGTCGCCGCGATGTTGCGCGAGATCGAGTCGGCCTCGCGGTCGATGGCGTTGGGGCGCACCGAGAACTGCTCGAGCACCGCGGGCCACGCCGCACCGACCAGCACGCTGGAGAGCACCAGCAGGGCCAGCGCGATCGCCGGGATCTGCAGGTTGCGCAGCACCACCGCGGAGAAGAACGCCGCGGCGCAGATCAGCGCGATGATCAGCAGGATGAGCTTGGCCGGCATCGCCGCGTTGAGGTCGGTGTACGTGGCGCCGAAGAAGTTGGCGCCGCCCTCCGCGGCCTTGCGGTCCGAGAACAGCAGCTCATAGCGGTCGAAGAAGTAGGCGACGGCCTTGAACAGCACGAACGTGCCGACCAGCACCGCGAGGTGGGCCCGCGCGGCCGGGGCGACGGCACCGTTGCGGCCGGCGAGGCGGATGCCGCCGAAGAGGTAGTGCGCCACCAGCGCGGCGACGAAGCTCACCGCGATCGCGACGAACAGCCAGCTCAGCAGCCACCGGTAGAACGGGAGCTGGAAGACGTAGAACGAGATGTCGTGGCCGAACACCGGGTCCTCCACCCCGAACGGGGTGGAGTTCAGGAACAGCTGCACGGTCTGCCAGTCGGCCTGCGCCGAGAGGCCGGCGATGAGCGCGACGACCGCCGGGATGCCGATCGCGAACCAGCGCGGCCGGGCGAGCACGACGGTGCGGTAGCGGGCGACGGGGTCCTCGGCGCCGGCGCCGGCGACGGGCACGAACACCGGGCGCACCCGGTAGGCGATGACGAGGTTGAGCGCCAGCAGGCCGCCCATCAGCAGCGCGGCGACGACGAACTGCAGCACGCGCGTCCACAGGATCGTCGTGAAGACGCCGCGGAAGCCGACCTCGCCGAACCACGCCCAGTCGACGTAGACGTCGACCAACCGCGCCCCGCCGAGCAGCACGACGAGCGCCACGGCGGCGACGATCAGCAGCGTCTTGGTCCGTCGCGACAGCTGGGGGGTCGCCGTCGGGGGCCGGTTGGCCACGGGGTCACACTCCTGGGTGGGTCCTGCGCAGGCGCAGAGCCGCGCGTGCGGACGCCACTCTACGAACACCGTGTGGGATCGCCGTGGCCCGGCATGTCCGGATCCGTGGCGACCCGTCAGCAGGGTGCCGGCGGACGGCCCTCGCGGACGGCCTGCAGCGCGGTGATCCCCTCGGACAGCGTGCCGACCCGGGCGAGCTGCAGGCCCTCGGGCGCCGCGGTGACCGCCTCGGCGCAGTTGCCCGCCGGCACGAGGAACACCGTCGCCCCGTCGTGCCGCGCGGCGTCCATCTTGAACTGGATCCCGCCGATGTCGCCGACGCGGCCCAGCGCGTCGATCGTCCCGGTGCCGGCCACCACGTGCCCGCCGGTGAGGTCGCCGGGCGTGAGCTTGTCGACGATCGCCGACGCGAAGATCAGCCCGGCCGACGGGCCGCCGACGTCGCCGAGGCTGATGTGCACGTCCACCGGCGAGTCGACGATGTTGGTCGGGGTGACGCCGAGGAAGCCGCGCGGGTCGCCGTCGGGGCGGGCCGCGGCCACCACGCGCACGTCGGTGCGCGGTCCGGGCGCCCCGAGCGGCCCGCGCTGCACCGTGACGGTGACGGTCTGCCCCGGACGCGTCGGCGCCAGCGCGTCGACGACCTCCTGCGGCGTGGTCACCGGGCGCCCGTCGACGGCGACGATCCGGTCGCCCGGGGCCAGCAGCCCCGCCGACGGCGAGCCGTCGAGCACGGCGCCGACCTGCACCGCGGTCGGGTAGCCGAGGTAGCGCAGCGCCGCGGCCTCGGCGTCGGTCTCGGACTGGGCGAACTGGCGGGTGTTCTCCTGGTCGACCTGCTCGCTCGAGCGCCCCGGGGGGTAGACCGACTCGCGCGGCAGCACCTGCTCCTCGCCGGACGCCCACATGACCATCGCGCCGAACAGGGTCACCTGCGTCGTCACCGCGACCGTCGTCATCCGCAGCTGCCCGCCCGCCGGGTAGACGGGCACGGGCCCGTTGACCTCCACCACGGTGCGGCCGTCGGCGCCGGAGCCCAGGACGTCGAACGTCGGGCCGTCGCCGAGCGCCACGAACGGCACGCGGACCGTCGCGCCGAGCAGCCCGAGCACCCCGGCCAGCACGAGTCCGAGCGCCAGGGTCGCGCGCAGCCGGGTCACGGGCGCAGAGGGTAGTGATCGGGTGTGTGCTTCCGGTCCGGGGCCGGGCGCACCGACCTGTGCATTCGCCGTGGGCGTGCGCGCGCGACCCCGATCAGCCCTGCGTCCGCGTACCGTCGGCACCATGAGTGACCTGCCCTTCGGCTTCGGGCCGTCCGACCCCGACGACGAGTCGTCCCGCCGCTCCGGCTCCGAGGGTTCCGGCCCGGGAGGCCCCGGTGGCCAGGGAGGCTTCGGCGGCGGCATGGGCTTCGGCCTGCCCGGCATGGGCGGTCTCCCCGGTGGCGCCGGCGGCCCGGGCGGCTTCGACATGGGCCAGCTCGGTCAGATGCTCACCCAGCTCGGGCAGATGCTGTCCCAGTCGGGCGGGCCGGGCGCCGAGGGGCCGGTCAACTACAAGCTGGCCACCCAGATGGCGCACCAGCAGCTCGGCGCCGAGGGCGGGACCGCGCCGACCGCGGAGCAGCAGCGCGCGGCCGAGGAGTCGGTGCGCCTCGCCGAGCTCTGGCTCGAGGACGCGACCACGCTGCCCTCGGGCACCTTGCAGGTCGCCGTCTGGTCGCCCGCGCAGTGGATCGACACGACGATGCCGACCTGGCAGCGGCTGTGCGACCCGGTCGCCCGCCGCGTCGCCGGCGCGTGGGTCGACGGCCTGCCCGAGGAGGCCCGCCAGATGGCCGGGCCGATGCTCGGGATGATCTCGCAGGTCGGCGGCATGGCCTTCGGCTCGCAGCTCGGGGCCGGGCTCGCGCAACTCGCCCAGGAGGTGCTCAGCTCCACCGACGTCGGCCTGCCGCTCGGCCCGGAGGGCACCGCGGCGCTGCTGCCGAAGGCGGTCGCGACGTTCACCGAGGGGCTCGACCGCCCCGCCGGCGAGGTGCTCGTCTTCCTCGCCGCACGCGAGGCCGCGCACCAGCGGCTGTTCGGCCACGTCCCGTGGCTGCGCCAGCGGCTGCTCGCCACCGTCGAGGAGTTCGCGCACGGCATCACCATCGACACCTCCCGCATGGAGGAGCTGGCCCGCGAGGTCGACCCCACCAACCCCGAGTCCCTGCAGCAGCTCATGAGCTCGGGGATGTTCGAGCCGCAGACCACCGAGTCGCAGCGCGCGGCCCTGCGCCGCCTCGAGACGCTGCTCGCCCTCGTCGAGGGCTGGGTGGACGTCGTCGTCGCCGACGCGGTGGGCGACCGCCTGCCCGGGGCGGGCGCGCTGGGCGAGACCCTGCGCCGCCGCCGCGCCTCCGGTGGGCCCGCCGAGCAGACCTTCGCCACGCTCGTGGGGCTCGAGCTGCGCCCGCGCCGGCTGCGCGACGCCGCCGCCCTGTGGCGCCGGCTCACCGACGAGCGGGGCATCGACGGCCGCGACGCCGTCTGGGCGCACCCGGACCTCATCCCCACCGCCGACGACCTCGACGACCCGTCGACCTTCCTGGCGGGGCGCGGTCGCGTCGCGGGCGGCGCGGCGTCCGAGGACGCGGAGAGCTTCACCGACCTCGACGACCCGCTCGCCCGGCTCGAGGCCGAGATGAAGGCCGAGCAGGAGAAGCCGGGCGGGGAGCCGGGCGAGGAGCCCGGCGAGGGCAAGGCCCCGTAGGTCAAGCCTCGTCGGCGTCGTCGGTGCCGGTGATCTCCAGACCGGCACCGGCGGAGAGCCCCTCGAGGTAGCCGATCGCGCGCTCGCTGCGCGGGTAGGCGGCCTCGGCCGCGCGGAACGCGGGCCCGTGGTGCGGCTCGCGCAGGTGCACCAGCTCGTGGACGAGCACGTGGTCGAGCACCCAGCCCGGCACCTCCCGGAGGCGCTCGCTGATCCGGATCGTGCCCTCGGTCGGCGTGCACGACGCCCAGCGCGTGCGCATCGGCGCCGTCCAGCGCACCGACGCCGGGCGGGGCCAGGCACCGTCGGGCGCGATCGGGTCGAGGTGGGCGCGCGCGAGGGCGTCCGCGCGGGCCGCGAGGTCCGCGTCGCCCGCGCGGCGCCCGGGCTTGCGGCGGGCGTCGCTGCGCTCGAGGCGCTTGAGTGCCTCGTCGACCCAGTGCCGCTCCTCGGCCCGCGACATCGACGCCGGGATGCTGACGACGACCGTCGCGCCCTCGCGGCGCCACGAGACCGTGCGCCGGCGCCGGGCGCTGCGGCGCACCTCGACCTCCGGGCGATCCGGGCGCTCGGAACGCTCCGGGGGACGGGGGTCGGGCACGGGACGAGCGTAGGCGTGCGCCGCTCCGGCCCGGTGGTGCGGGAGATGCTCCGGATTCCGGAGCATCTCCTCTGGCCGAGACGTCCTCGACGGGAGCGGGATCCGGACGGGCCCCTGCTGCGTCCAAGCCGGTGTGCTCCCAGCTCCCGAGACCCTCCCCGCTCCCCCGCCCGCCCGCGCCGCCCTCGTCGCTGCGCCCGACCTGCTGCCCGACCCGGCACTCCCGGCGCGCCCCCGCCTGCGCCACCCCGCCCTGCACCGCGCGCCCGACGTGCTGCAGTTCGGCGCCGACCCCGCCGGCGCGCTCGTCGTCGACGGCCTGACCCCGCCGCTGGCGCGGATGGTCGACGCGCTCGACGGCTCCCGCCCGCTGGCCCGCGTGCTGGCCGACGCCGTCGCCGCCGGGGCGTCGCCCGCGGCCGCGCGCTCGCTGCTCGAGCGCCTGCACGCCGCGGACCTCCTCGCCGTGCCCGAGCACACCGACGCCCTGGCCGCGGCCCGCGTCGTGGTGCAGGGCAGCGGGCGGGTGGCGGTGGCCGTGGCGTGCCTGCTGGCCGTGGCCGGCGTGGGGCGCGTGCTCGTCGAGGCCGCCGGCACGGTGGTGCGCGAGGACACGGGTACCGGCCTGCTCGCGGCCGACGTCGGACGGCCCGCGCAGCTGGCCGTCGAGGAGGCCGTGTCGCGCACCGCGGGCCGTCCCGTGCCCGACCGCCGGCCCGGCGCGCGCCGCGGTGCCACCGCCCGCGCCGACCTCGTCGTGCTCGTCGACGCCGCCCGCCCCGACCCCGTCGCGGCCCACCGCCTCGTGCTCGACGGCCGCCGTCACCTGCCGGTCGCGGTCGCCGACGGCGCGGGGTCGGTGGGGCCGCTCGTCGTCCCCGGGCGCACGGCGTGCCTGCGCTGCGAGGACCTCGTGCGGGCCGAGGAGGACCCCGCGTGGCCCCGCGTGGCCGCCGAACTGAGCGCCCGGCGCACGCCCGCGTCCCCGGCGGCGGCGACGGCCACCGCGGCCCTCGCCGTCACCGAGGTGCTGGCGCTGCTGCACGGGGCGACGCCGGCGTCGTGGGGCACGGCGCTGCACCTCGGGGCCGACGGCACCCGCAGCGAGCGTCCGGCGCGTCGTCACCCGGGCTGCGGCTGCGACGCGCTGGGTCCCCGGGGACGCCCGGAGGTGCCGCGCGTGACCGTCCCCGCGGCGCGCGGGCTGGTCGGGGTCGCGTGACCTGACCGCGCCCCGCGCCCCGCGGCGGGGGAGAATGGAGCCGTGCCCGACGACATCCCCCGGAGATCGGTCCAGCGGTCCGCGCGGCTGGCCTCGCTGCCGCTGGGCTTCGCGTCGCGGACCGCCGCCGGGTGGGGTCGACGCCTCGCCGGGGGCGACCAGGGGGAGATCTCCGCCGACGTCGCCCGCAAGGGTGCTGAGCAGCTCTTCGCGGTGCTGGGCGAGCTCAAGGGCGGGGCCATGAAGTTCGGCCAGGCCCTGTCGGTGTTCGAGGCCGCGGTGCCGCCCGAGCTCGCCGAGCCGTACCGCGAGGCGCTCACCCGGCTGCAGACCGCCGCGCCGCCGATGCCCGCCGCGCGCACCCACCGCGTGCTCGCCGAGCAGTTCGGGCGCGGCTGGCGCGACCGCTTCCGTGAGTTCGACGACACCCCCGCGGCCGCCGCCAGCATCGGCCAGGTGCACCGCGCGGTCTGGCACGACGGCCGCGACGTCGCGGTGAAGGTGCAGTACCCGGGTGCGGACGAGGCCGTCATGGCCGACCTGCGCCAGCTGCAGCGGTTCAGCCGCATGGTGCAGCCGCTCGTGCCGGGCATGGAGATCAAGCCGCTGCTGGCCGAGCTGCGCGACCGCATGGCCGAGGAGCTGGATTACCGCGACGAGGCCGACGCCCAGCGGGCGTTCGCAGCCGCCTACGACGGCGACGAGCACGTCGTCGTCCCGCGGGTCGTGGCGTCGGCGCCCAAGGCGATGGTGTCGGAGTGGATCTCCGGTACGCCGCTCTCGGCGATCATCCGCTCCGGCGAGCCCGAGGAGCGCGATCGCGTCGGGATGCTGCTCTCGCGGTTCCACTTCTCCTCGCCGGAGCGCGTCGGGCTGCTGCACGCCGACCCGCACCCCGGCAACTTCCAGCTCCTGCCCGACGGGCGGCTGTGCGTCATCGACTTCGGGGCCGTGGCCCGGCTGCCCGACGGGCTGCCCTACGAGCTCGGGCACATGCTGCGGCTGGCCGTCGAGGACCGGGCCGAGGAGCTGCTGGAGCTGCTGCGCGAGCTCGGCTTCGTGCTCCCCGGCGTCGACATGGGCTCCGACGAGGCGATCACCTACCTCGGGCCGCTGACCGACCCGTTGCGGACCGAGAAGTTCCACTTCACGCGCGCGTGGCTGCGCGGGCAGGCCGAGCGGCTCGGCGACCTGCGCCGCCCCGAGTTCACGACGGGGCGCGGGCTCAACCTGCCGCCGCAGTACATGCTCGTGCACCGCGTGACGCTCGCGTCGGTGGCGGTGCTGTGCCAGCTCGACGCCGAGATCCCGCTGCGCTCGGTCTTCGAGCAGTGGCAGCCGGGGTTCAAGGCGGCCTGACACCCGGGTCCGGGGCCCGGTGCGCACAGCACGCGCACCGGGCCCCCTCTCCCCCTCGTGGGGGTCTCGGGCCGGGGCTCTCCCCGGCGATCGGGCAGGTTCAGGCCACGCCCGCGGCGGCCCGGGCCGCGGCGAGCTCGGCGTCCCGGGCGAGGTCGGCCTTCGACGGCCGGCCCCGGGGCCGCTTCCGGGCGATCACGGCACCCCGGTCGAAGATCTCGCCGCCCCAGACCCCGCAGTACTCCCGCCGCTCCAGCGCGCCCGCCAGGCAGGCCCGCCGCACGGGGCAGTCACCGCAGAGCTCCTTGGCCCGCTCGAGGTCGGAGGGGGCGTCGGAGAACCAGAGGTCCTCCTGCGCCCGCCGGCACGGCAGGTCGACGAAGGTCAGCGCGTCGAAGAGGTCGAGGTCGGGGATCTCGGGAGCGGGCGGGGGGGCGAGTCCGACGGGGGACACGGTCTACCTCCGGTGGGCGGGTCGGCGGGGGCCGGGAGCCGCGGAGGTCCGTCGTCGGTGCGGAGACGACGAAGGCCGCGGTCCCTGGAGCGGGTCCGCGGCCTCGTGGGTCGTACCGGTGGGTTCCTGGTGCTCAGGGGCTCCACCGTCGAGGCGCGGACGGTCGCTGCGGGTCGGTCGGGAGGTCCAGATCGCGCTGGCGCAGGCGGGCGCTCTGCTGGAGCAACCCCTGCGGCTCGCACACGACGACGACGCCGTGGAACGGCGCGACCGCGTACGAGGGCCAGCCCGCGACGGGGCGACCGGTGCCCGCGAACGTCACGATGTCCATCTCGACGGGCCCCCTTCCTGGCGCCTCGTGCGGTGTCCTGCCCGACCGGCAGCCTCGTGCGCCGGTGTGCGTTCGACCGTAGGGGGACCTCCACACCGCGGGCAACGTCTTTTCCGGCGATTTCCTCGGACGGCCCGGAGCCGGTCCCCCTATGACGCGTGCTCGCGCAGCAGGGTCAGGACCTCGGTGCCGTAGCGCTCGAGCTTCGACGACCCGATGCCCGGGATCGCGACGAGACCCGAGGGGTCGTGCGGCCGCTGCTCGGCCAGCGCGATCAGGGTGGCGTCGGTGAAGACGACGTAGGCGGGCACCGAGCGCGCCTTCGCCTCGGTGGAGCGCCACGACTTGAGCGCCTCGAGCAGCGACTCGTCGATGTCGGAGGGGTGGGTGCTGCAGCGCCCGAGCTTGGTCGACGCGGGCTCGGTGAGGGGCTTGCCGCAGATGCGGCAGACCGGCTTGCCCCGGGCGCCGCCGCCGTCGCGGCCGGTGGGCACGCGGGCGGCCGGGTGCTCCTCGGGCACGAGGCCGTAGAGGAAGCGGCTGCGTCGTCGCGACCGGCGCCCGCCCGCCGAGCGCGACAGCGCCCACGACATCCGCAGGTGCACCCGGGCGCGGGTGACGCCGACGTAGAACAGCCGCCGCTCCTCCTCGATCGCGGCGTCGTCGCCGTCGGCGTGCTGGATCGGCATCGTCCCGTCGGTGAGCCCGACGAGGAACACGGCGTCCCACTCCAGGCCCTTCGCGGCGTGCAGCGACGCCAGCGTCACGCCCTGCACCGTCGGCGGGTGCTGGGCCTGCGCGCGGGCGGTGAGCTCGGCCTGGAACGCGCCGAGGTCGGCATCGGGGACGCTCGCCACCAGCTCCTCGGCCAGCTCGGCGAGCGCCCGCAGCGACTCCCAGCGCTGGCGCGCGGCGCCCTGCCCGGCGGCGCCCGCGGGGGGCTCGGTGGTGAGGCCCTGCTCGCCGAGCACCGCGCGGACCAGCGACACCATGCCGGGGCCCACGGCGTCCGCGGGGGCGCGCGCCGCCGCGGTGCGCAGGGCCGCGACGGCGGTGCGCACCTCGGTGCGCTGGAAGAAGCGCTCGCCGCCGCGCACCTGGTAGGCGATGCCGGCGTCGCCGAGCGCCTGCTCGTAGACCTCCGACTGCGCGTTGACCCGGTAGAGCACGGCGATCTCCGCCGGCGGCACGCCCTCGTCGATCAGGTCGCGGATGGCGCCGGCGACGGCCACGCCCTCGGCGGGCTCGTCGTCGTGCTCGGAGAAGTCCGGCGCCGGGCCGGGCGGGCGCTGCCCCTCGAGGCGCAGCCGGGACCCGGCGGCGCGGCCGCGCGCGGCGCCGATGACGGTGTTGGCCGCCGCGACGACCTGCGGGGTGGAGCGGTAGTCGCGCACCAGGCGCACGACCGTGGCCTCGGGGAACGTGCGCGGGAAGTCGAGCAGGTAGGACGGGCTGGCCCCGGCGAACGAGTAGATCGTCTGGTTGGCGTCGCCGACCACCGTCAGGTCGTCGCGCCCGCCGAGCCAGGCGCGCAGCAGACGGTGCTGGGCGGGGGTGACGTCCTGGAACTCGTCGACGACGAAGCAGCGGTAGCGCTCGTGGAACTCGTGCGCGACCTCGGGGTGCTCCTCGAGCGCGGCGGCGGTGTGCAGCAGCAGGTCGTCGAAGTCGAGCACCTCGGCGCGGTTCTTCAGCGCCTCGTAGGTGCTGTAGACCTGCGCCACCTGCTCGGCCGGCGCCGGCACGTCGCGGGCGTCGCGGGCGGCCGCGGCGGCGTAGTCGTCGGCGGGCACGAGCGAGGCCTTGGCCCACTCGATCTCGCTCGCGAGGTCGCGCAGCGACTCCCGCGTCGTGGGCGCCCCGGCGCGCTGGGCGGCCTGGCCGACGAGGCGCAGCTTGCCCTCGAGCACCTCCCACGGCGCGCCGCCGACGACGCGCGGCCAGAAGTAGCGCAGCTGGCGCAGCGCGGCGGCGTGGAACGTGCGCGCCTGCACCGGGGGCTGCCCGGGCCCGTCGACGCCGAGGGCGCGCAGCCGCGTGCGCATCTCCCCCGCCGCGCGGGCGGTGAACGTCACCGCCAGGACCTGGCCGGACCCGACGTGCCCCGACGCGACGAGGTGGGCGATGCGGCGCGTGATCGTGCGGGTCTTGCCGGTGCCGGCCCCGGCGAGCACGCACACCGGCCCGCGCGGCGCGAGCACCGCCTCGCGCTGCTCGGGATCGAGACCCTCGGTCGCCGCGTCCTCTCTCCTGCCCACCCCGCCATGCTCTCAACACGGCCCGACGGCCGGGGCGCGGACGGGTCGGTCCCCGAAATCCGTACGACGACTGTCGGACCCCCGTGCCACGGTGGACGAGTGCCACCAGCCATCGAGGCCGAGGGTCTCGTCAAGCGCTTCGGCGCCACCACCGCGCTCGCGGGCGCGAGCCTGTCCGCGGCCGAGGGCACCGTGCTCGGGGTGCTCGGGCCCAACGGGGCGGGCAAGACCACGGCGACGCGGGTGCTCGCCACGCTGCTGGCGCCCGACGAGGGACGTGCGACGGTCGGCGGCTACGACGTGCGCACCGAGCCGCACCGGGTGCGCACGCTGATCGGGCTCACGGGGCAGTACGCGGGCGTCGACGAGGCGCTCACCGGCGTCGAGAACCTCGTGCTCATCGCCCGGCTGCTCGGCCAGTCCCGCGCGGAGGCCCGCGTCCGGGCCGCCGCCCTGCTCGAGCAGTTCGGGCTCACCGACGCCGGTGGGCGCGCCGCCCGCACCTACTCGGGCGGCATGCGCCGCCGGCTCGACCTCGCGGCGTCGCTGGTCGGGCGCCCGCGCATCCTGTTCCTCGACGAGCCCACCACGGGGCTCGACCCGGTCAGCCGCAACGAGTTGTGGGGCATGGTCCGCACGCTCACCGACGACGGGGTCACCGTGCTGCTCACCACGCAGTACCTCGAGGAGGCCGACCAGCTGGCCGACGACATCGTGGTCATCGACCGCGGGGCGGTGGTGGCCACCGGCACGCCCGACGAGCTCAAGGCCCGCGCCGGCGCCGCCGTGCTGCAGATGCGGCCCACCGCGCCCGAGCAGGTGCCGGTCGTGGTGCGCGTCGTCGGCGACCTCGCCGGCGCCGTGCCCACCGTCGAGCACGGCACGGTGTCGGTGCCCGCGGGCGACGAGGCGCTGATGCCCGCCGTGGTCCGCCGGCTCGACGACGTCGGGGTGCGCCTCGCGGAGCTGACGCTGCGCCGGGCCACCCTCGACGAGGTCTTCCTCGCCCTCACCGGCCACCGCGCCGAGGCCACCGAGAACGCGAAGGAGGCGGTGTGAGCACCACCCGCGACCTGCCCGGCACCGCGGCGCCGGCGCCGGCGGGCGACGCGCCCCGGCGGGTCACCCCGGCGCAGTGGGCGTCCCAGTCGGTCACCATGGCCTGGCGCAGCATCGTCCAGATCAAGCACAACCCCTCCGAGCTGCTCGACCTGTCGATCCAGCCGATCATGTTCGTGCTGCTGTTCACGTTCGTATTCGGCGGTGCGATCGGCGGGTCCACCGACGCCTACCTGCAGTTCTCCCTCGGCGGGCTCATCGCGCAGAACGCGCTGTTCCTCACCGTCTACACGGCCACCGGGCTGGCCACCGACCTGCAGAAGGGCACGTTCGACCGCTTCCGCAGCCTGCCGATCGCCCGCTCCGCGCCGCTGACGGGCCGCATCCTCGGCGACGTGCTGCGCCAGCTCTGGTCGCTGGTGGTGCTGCTCGCCGTCGGGGTGCTCCTCGGGTTCCGCATCACCACGAGCCCGCTCGCCGTCGTCGCCGCCTTCGGGCTGCTCGTGGCGTTCACCGTCGCGTTCTCGTGGACGTCGGTGCTGCTCGGCGTGCTGGCGCGCGACCCGGAGAAGGTGCAGATCTACGGGTTCACGGTGCTGTTCCCGCTGACGTTCGCCAGCAACGCCTTCGCGCCCACCGAGACGATGCCGAGCTGGTTGCAGGCGTGGGTCTCGATCAACCCCGTGACGCGGATGGCCGACGCCCTGCGCGGGCTGCTCGTCGGCGGGCCGGTGGCGGCCAACGCCGTCGCCACGCTGCTCTGGGGCGTGGCCTTCGCGGCAGTGTTCGGCCCGCTGGCGGTGTGGGCGCTGCGCACCCGCGTCTGACGGGTCGCACGGGGAGACCGGAGGCGTCGCGAGGGCCACCATGGAGACATGACCGAGCAGCTCGCACCGGCCCCCGGGAGCACCGGCATCCCCGACGACCTCGTCGAGCGGGCGGTCGCCCGGGCCGACCAGTGGGCCCGCGCCGGGTCCGCGGAGACGGCCACCGGGCCGTCGGCGCAGCTCGCGGCGCTCATGCACGACCCGGCGGGCGTCGACTTCACGCTGCGCTTCGTCGACCGCGTCGCCCGCCCGGCCGACGACCACGCCGCGGCGCGCGAGCTGGCGCGGCTCGCGGGGCCGGGCGCGCCGCTGCCGGCGTTCGTCGGCGGGGCGGACAAGGCCCTGCTGCGCGCCGGGGCGGCGCTGGCGCCCCGCGCGCCGCGGGTCGTGGTGCCCCTGGCGCGCCGGCGGCTGCGGCAGCTGGTCGGGCACCTCATCGTCGACGCCGACGGGCGCGGCCTGACCCGGCGCCTGCAGGAGGCCCGCGACGAGGGCTTCCGGCTGAACCTCAACCTGCTCGGCGAGGCGGTGCTCGGCGACGACGAGGCCGACCGGCGCCTCGAGCGCACGATGGAGCTCCTGCGCCGCGGCGACGTCGACTACGTGTCGGTCAAGGCGTCGTCGGTGGCGAGCCAGCTCGTGCCGTGGGACCTCGAGGGCAGCCGCGACCGGCTCGTCGAGCGCCTGACGCCGCTGTTCCGCCTGGCCCGCGACACCGGGTCGTTCGTCAACCTCGACATGGAGGAGTACAAGGACCTCCACCTCACGGTCGCGCTGTTCACCACGCTGCTGGCGCGCCCGGAGTTCCACGACCTGCCCGCGGGGATCGTGCTGCAGGCCTACCTGCCCGACGCGCTCGGCGCCCTCGAGGAGCTGGCCGCCTTCGCCCGCGAGCGGACCGCGACGGGCGGCGCGCCGATCAAGGTGCGGCTGGTCAAGGGCGCCAACCTGTCGATGGAGCAGGTCGACGCCGAGCTGCACGACTGGCCGCAGGCCCCGTACGCCACCAAGGCCGAGGTCGACGCGAACTACGTGCGGCTGCTCGACCGCGCGATCGGCGGCGACCTCGTCGACGCGCTGCGCCTCGGGGTCGCGAGCCACCACCTGCACCACGTCGCGCTGGCCGTCGAGCTCGCCGCCGCCCGTGGGGCCGAGCGCCAGGTCGACGTCGAGATGCTGCAGGGCATGGCGCCGGCGCAGGCCCGGGTGGTGGCGCGCGACGTCCGTGAGCAGCTCGTGCTCTACACGCCCGTGGTGCACAGCGGCGACTTCGACGCCGCCGTCTCCTACCTCGTGCGCCGGCTCGAGGAGAACGCGTCGCCGGAGAACTACCTCTACGCGCTGTTCTCCGACGCGGGCCCGGCCTCGTACGAGGACCGGTTCCGGGCGTCGGTGCGCGACCGCGACGCGGTGGCCGCGACGCCCCGGCGGACGCAGGACCGGGCGACCGAGCACGTCGAGCTCCCCGACCGCTTCCGCAACGAGCCCGACACCGACCCCTCCCTGCCGGCCAACCGCGCCTGGGCGCTGCGGGCCATCGCGACCGACCCCCCAGCGGTCCGCGAGCCCGAGCTCACCGATCCCGCCGCCGTCGACGCCGTCGTCAACCGGGCCGCCGGGTCCTCCTGGGGCGAGCGCGCCCCCGCCGAGCGCGCCGCGGTGCTGCGCGAGGCGGCGCGGGCCCTGGCCGCCGCGCGCGGGGACCTGCTGACCGTGATGGTCGGCGAGGCCGGCAAGACGATCGCCGAGGCCGACCCCGAGATCTCCGAGGCCGTCGACTTCGCGGCGTACTACGCCGACCGCGCCCAGGAGCTCGATGGTGCCCCGTTCACCGCGGACCGGGTCGTCGTCGTCACCCCGCCCTGGAACTTCCCGATCGCCATCCCGCTCGGCGGCTGCGTCGCGGCGCTCGCGGCCGGCGCGTCGGTGGTGATCAAGCCGGCGCCGCAGGTGCGGGCGTGTGCCGAGGTCGGCGTCGCCGCCCTGCACCGCGGCGGCATCCCCGCCGACGCGCTGCAGCTCGTGCACACCGACGAGGGCGACGCCGGGCGGCGGCTGGTCACCCACCCCGCCGTCGACCACGTCGTGCTCACCGGGGCGTCGCAGACCGCGGCGCTGTTCCGCTCGTGGCGCCCCGGCCTGCGCCTGGTGGCCGAGACCAGCGGCAAGAACGCGCTGGTCGTCACGCCCAGCGCCGACCCCGACCTCGCGGTCGCCGACCTCGTGCGCTCGGCCTTCGGGCACGCCGGGCAGAAGTGCTCGGCGGCGTCGCTGGCGATCCTCGTCGGCCCGGTCGCCTCGACCCGGACCGCGGCCGGCCAGCGGTTCCACCGCCAGCTCGTCGACGCCGTGCGCACCCTGCGCGTCGGCCGGGGCAGCGACCCGTCGGTGACGATGGGCCCGCTGATCGGGCCGCCCGGCGCGGAGCTCGAGCGGGCGCTGACCCGGCTCGACCCGGGCGAGCGCTGGCTCGTCGAGCCCCGGCGCCTCGACGCGACCCTGTGGACGCCGGGCGTGAAGGAGCCCGTGGCGGCGGGGTCGTGGTTCCACCGCACCGAGTGCTTCGGGCCGGTGCTGGGGCTGGTGCACGCGGCGACGCTGGACGAGGCGATCGAGGTGCAGAACGCCACCGGCTACGGGCTCACGGGCGGCCTGCACGCGCTCGACCCGGACGAGATCGCGCACTGGACCGAGCGCGTCGAGGTCGGCAACGCCTACGTCAACCGCCACATCACCGGCGCCATCGTGCAGCGACAGTCGTTCGGGGGCTGGAAGGGCTCGGTCGTCGGAGCGGGCGCGAAGCCGGGCGGCCCCAACTACGTCGCGCAGTTCGGGACGTGGCACGACGGCGCCCTCGATGCGCTGCCGTCGGCGCCGCTCTCGCCGGCCGTCGCCGGGGTGCTGGCGGACGCGGCCCCGGGCTTCGCCGCCGACGACCTGACCTGGCTGCGCGCGGCGGCCGGGTCGGACGCGGCGGCGTGGCGCGACGAGTTCGCCGTCGAGCACGACCCGACGGGCCTGCGGGCGGAGGCCAACGTGTTCCGGTACCGGCCGCTGCCGTCGCTGCGGCTCGTGGTGGCGTCGGACGGCACGGCGCGCGACGTGCTGCGGGTGCGGCTCGCGGCGGCCTGCGCGGGCGTGCCACTGTCGGCGATCGGGCCGGACGACGTCGACCCCGGTCCCGCCGAGCGCCTCCGTGTCGTCGGGACCGCGCCCGAGGCGCTGCGGCGCGCGGCGGCGTCGGCGGGCGCGTCGCTGCTGGACGCGCCGGTGGTGGCCGACGGGCGCCGGGAGTTGCTGACCGTGCTGCGTGAGCAGGCGATCAGCCGCACCCGGCACCGCTTCGGTCACGTGGAGGACTGAAACCGGGCCGTGATGCGTTGGACCGGACATGGCGCAGATGACGATGTACACGACCAGCTGGTGCGGCTTCTGCCGACGTCTGAAGATGCAGCTCGACCGCGAGGGCATCGGCTACGACGAGGTCGACATCGAGCGCACGCCCGACGCCGCGGAGATCGTGATGAAGGTCAACGGCGGCAACCGCACCGTGCCGACCGTCGTCTACCCCGACGGCAGCGCGGCGACCAACCCGAGCTTCGGCGAGGTCAAGGAGACCCTGGCGCGCGTCGAGGCCGCCTCCTAGTCGTCCCGAGCCCGCCTCAGCCGGCGGCGGCCCACGCCTCGAGCATCGCGCGGGCGATGGACACGCCGCCGGGGAGGATGAGCTCGCGCCCCGCCCCCGCCTCGAACGCGGTGCCCCCGACGCCCTGGGCACCGCGCGCGGCGCCGTCGCGGTGCGACCACTCCCCCGCGTCGAGCGCGGCCTGCAGCTCGGTGCGGGTGACCCAGCGGGCGCTCTCGATCTCGCCCTCCTGGAGCTTGATGGGCTGGTCGGGGTCGGCGACGGCCGCGAAGCCGATCATCAGCGACCGCGGGAACGGCCACGGTTGCGACCCGAGGTACGAGACCGTGTGCACGTCGACCCCGACCTCCTCGGCGCACTCGCGGGCGACGCACGCCTCGAGCGACTCGCCGGCCTCGACGAACCCCGCCAGCACCGAGTAGCGGCCCGCCGGCCAGATCGGCTGGCGGGCGAGCAGGACCTGGTCGGCCCCGTCGTGCACCAGGCAGATCATCGACGGGTCAGTGCGCGGGTACTCCTCGTGGGAGTGCGCGGTGCACAGCCGCGCCCACCCCGACTTGATCGGGTACATCTCCGAGCCGTCGCGGGCGCAGAAGCCGTTGCGCTCGTGCCAGTTCAGCAGCGCGACCGCGGTGGTCAGCAGTCCCGCGCCGCGGGCGTCGAGGTCGGCGCCCGACGAGCGCAGGTCGGTCCAGTTCTCGTGGTCCGGCCCGCCCCCGCTGCGCGCCCACTGCTCCTCGGTGAGGAACCCGGACCCCGCGTCGTTCCCGTGCGCCTCGGCGGGGTCGGGGACGCGCAGCGCCCAGTAGGCGGTGCCGTCCTCCTCGCCGAGCAGCACCGCGCCCTCGGGCACCGCGGCCCCGACCTGCGGGGACGCGGCGAGGGTCAGCGCGAGGGTGCCGTCCTCGCCACGCTCGACCGGCGTGCGGCCGTGCGGGTCGACGAGCACCACCTGCGCCTTCGGCCACAGGGCCGCCACGTGGTCGGCGTCGACGCGCAGCTGCTCGCGGCGGTCGACCGTCGAGCGCGACAGCGCCGGGTCGGCGTCGAGGTGGAACGCGGCGCGCAGGTCGGGGCCGGAGGTCCCTGACGTCACGGGATCTCCACCCCGCCGAGGGCGCGCAGCCCGGGGCCGGCACGTCCGGCGTCCGCCACGACGACGCCGGTGAACCGGGTCGGCGCGAAGAACTCCGCTGCGGCCGCGGCCACCTCGTCCACACCGACGGCCTCGATCCGCGCCGGGTGCTCGCGCACCCACGACGACGACAGGCCCTGGGCGGCGAGCGCGGCCACGGTCGACGCGTAGCCGGCCTGCGTGGTCATCGAGATCAGCAACGACCCGACGAGGTAGCGCCGCGCCGACTCGACCTCGTCGGCGGTGGGCGGCACCACCGCGAGGCGGCCCAGCTCGTAGCGGGCCTCGAGCAGCGCCGGCGCGGTGACCTCGGAGGCGACGTCGGTCTCGACGCTCAGGACCGCGCCGTGCGGGTCGAGCTCCAGGCTCGACGACGCGTGGTAGGTGTAGCCCTTGTCCTCGCGCAGGTTCTCGACCAGCCGCGACGAGAAGTAGCCGCCGAGCGTCAGGTTTGCCAGCTGCAGCGCGGGATAGCGCGGGTCGGTCCGGCCCACGGCGGGCGCCGAGAGCCGCAGCTGCGACTGCACCGAGCCCGGCCGGTCGACCAGCAGCAGGTCGCGCGGCGTCAGCGGCGGCAGGGCGTCCAGGCCGACGGCCTGCCCCGTCGACCACCCGGACAGCGCGCGCTCGACGCGGCCGACGGCGTCGGTCGGGTCGAGGTCGCCGACCAGCACGAGCACCGAGCCGCCCGGGCGCAGCGCCGAGCCCTGCAGCGCGCGCACCGCGTCGGCGGTCACCGCGGTGACCTCCTCGGGCCGCGGCATCTCGCGCGTGACCGGGTGGTGGCCGTAGCGGCGCTCCTGCAGCGCGCGCCGGGCGATCACCGACGGCTGGGCGGACGCCAGCTCGATCCGCTCGACGAGCCGGTCCCGCTCGCGGGCGAGCTCGTCGTCGGGGTGGGCGGCCGCCACCAGCAGGTCGGCGAGCACCTCGAGCAGCGTGTCCGTGCCCTCGGCCAGCGCGTGCCCGGACACCGACAGGCGCTCGGGGTCGACCGAGAAGCCGATCTCGGCGCCGACGCCGGCGAGCTCGTCGTCGACCGCGACGCGGCTGCGGCTCGTGGTGCCCGAGAGGATCGTGGTGGCGAGGACCTCGGCGACCGCGGCGTGGTCGGAGTCCTCCTGCCCGCTGTGGTCGGCGAACGGCACCCGCAGGCGCAGCTCGACCATCGGCACCTCGGCGCGGCGCACGGCGATGACGCGCAGGCCCGAGGCGAGGACGGTGTCGACCTCCTCGGGCGCGGGCACCGTGCGCTGCGGGCCCAGCGCGGGCAGCGGGCGCGGGCCGGTGGGCGTGCTGCCGATCTCCTCGGCGTTCCGTCGCGTCGAGGTGGTCACGCGGCACCTCCCGGCGTCACGGTGAGGACGGCGCGGGCGTCGGGACGCAGCCGCGCGGCGGCGGCGGCGACCGCGGCCGGCTCGACGGCCGCGATCATGCCGGGCAGCTCGTCGGCGAGCTCCGCGCGGCCCTGGACCAGCTCCGCGGAGCCGAGGGCGAGCATGCGGCTCATCAGCCGGTCGTGCTCGCGGTGCAGCGAGGACGCCCAGCGCGCGGTGACGCGGCGCAGCTCCTCGGGCTCGGGGCCGTCGGCGGCGAGGGTCGCGAGCTCCTCGTCGACGGCGGCGGTGATCCGCTGCGGGTCGACGTCACCGGGGTGCACGGCGGTGATCGTGAACGTGTCGGGGTCGCGCGCGTCCAGCGGGGCCCCCATCAGCCCGCACGAGGCCGAGACGTCGGTGACCAGCTCGTCGCCGTAGACCAGGCGCTGGGTCAGCCGCGCGGCCTCGCCGTCGGTGAGCAGGCTCGCCAGCACGGCGTGGGCGAGGTAGCCGTGCCGGTCGGTGTCCGGGTCGGGCAGGCGGTGACCCAGGGCCAGCGCGGGCAGCGGGGCGTTGACGTCGACGACCTCGTCGCGGCGCTCGGCCGTCGGCTCGGGCTCCGCGAAGCTCGGGCGCTGCGGCACCGGGCGCGCGGGGATGTCGCCGAAGTGCCGCTCGACGAGCTCGGCGGCCTCGGCGGGGTCGAGGTCGCCGACGACGGTGAGCACGGCGTTGCCCGGCGCGTAGTAGGCGTCGAAGAACGCGGCGGCGTCGTCGAGGTCGGCCTGCTCGAGGTCGGTGAAGTCGCCGTAGCCGTTGTGGGCGTTCGGGTAGGTGTCGTAGAGCACCGGCGGCAGCAGGATCCAGGGGAAGCCGCCGTAGGGCCGGTTGAGCACGTTGAGGCGGATCTCCTCCTTGACCACGTCCACCTGGTTGCGCAGGTTCTCGGTGGTCAGCTTCGGCGCGCGCAGCCGGTCGGCCTCGAGGAACAGCGCGCGCTCGAGCGCCGCGGACGGCAGGACCTCGAAGTAGTTCGTGTAGTCCTGGTGCGTCGAGCCGTTGAACACCCCGCCCGAGGACTGCACGTGGCGGAAGTGCGCGAGCTTCTCCAGGCTCTCCGAGCCCTGGAACATCAGGTGCTCGAAGAGGTGCGCGAAGCCGGTGCGCCCCTCGGGCTCGGAGCGGAACCCGACGTCGACGTGGACGGCGACGCCGACCACCGGGGCGGCCGGGTCGGGCACCAGGAGCACGCGCAGCCCGTTGTCGAGCACGTGGCGGTAGAGCCCCTGGTGAGGGGCGGTCACGCTGGAGGTCACATGGAGAGACCCTATCCGCGGTGTGGTCCGGCGGCCGGGCGGCGCGTCCCGGTGCCGCTGCCGCGGGCGCTGCGCGACGTCCCGGCGCGCTGGGCGGGCAGGCGGCGCCCGGCGTCGAGGCCGGCGGGACGCCCCGCCCGCGGGGCGCGCGCGGGGCGCGACGCGGGCCGGTGGGTGCGCTCGGCCGCAGGAGCGGGCTCGGTGGTGCGCTCCGTCTCGCGGCGGCGGGCGGGGGCCGCGGGACGCGAGGCCGTCGTGGTGACGGGGCGGCGGCGGGCCGGCGGCGAGGTGCGCGGTGTCGCCGTCCGGCGGCGGCGGTCGTGCACCACGGCGACGAGCAGTCCCGCCATGCCGAGGGCGGCGACACCGGTGAGCAGGATCGCGAGGCGACCCGTCAGCGGGGAGGCGCCGGCGTCGTCCTCGTCGACGAGCGCGGCCGACGAGCCGGTGCCGAGCACCCGGGCCGGCGCGTCGGCGGGCTCGCCACCGACGAACGCGACGCGCACCGTCATGCGCGCGCCCATCGGGCTGCCGCACCCGTCGAGCGGGACGAGGCGGCGACCGGCCGGACCGTCGACCGCGACCGTGTCGCGGGGGTCCTCGCCGACGCACGAGCTCGACGCCACGACCGTCGCCGGGCCGACGACCTCGACGGGCCCCGGACCCGCGGGCGCGGGCCCGACGGCGTCCGCGCGGGCGCCGACCGGGAAGGCCGCGAGGATCAGCCACACCGCGACACCGGCGCCGACCGCCAGCGCGAGCAGGATGCCGAGCACGGGGCCGCCGCGTCGCGTGCGCGTCGGCCGCACCGGGGCGCGGCGGGCGCCGCGCACCAGGTGGGAACGATCCAGAGCCGACCCCGCCGCTGCCCTCGTGGATGACACGGACGGGATTCAAACACCCGCGACGCCCCCACGATCGAGGCATCTCCGCTGCTCACGATCCGGCGTCTGCTAGGCGATCCGGGGACGTCCGACCGCTCCGCGACCGGCCCGACACCCGCTCGCCGACCCCGCCGGGTGACACCGCGCCGGTTCCCTGGGACGGGTGGGTGACGGGCGGCCCGCGAGCCGACACGCCGCCGCGGCCGTCACACCTTTGGCTGACGCCTCGTGCGCGCTTGCCCGTGCCCAGGCACGGACAAGCGCGCACACGCCGTCAGGCAAACGCGTCCACGCCCGGCGCTCCGCGGAGACCGCCCACGGGCGGGCGGCGTCGGGGTCGAGCGCGTAGGCCCGCACACCCCGGCGGCGGGTCGAGGACTCGTCGGCGACGCTCGAACGCAAGCGACTAGAGCCCGCGCGACCCCAGCAGCCGCCACAGGTGCGCGGTGGCCTCCGCACCCGCGAGCAGCAGGGGCAGGACGGCGCGCTCGTCGGGGGCGTGGATGCGGTCCGAGGGCAGCATGACCCCGAGGAACGCCAGCGGGGCGGCGAGCTCGGTGGACAGCAGGGCCTCGGGACCGCTGCCGCCCTCGCGCGCGGGCAGCACCTCGGCGCCGAGCGCCGCGCCCATCGCCTCCCGGATCGTCGTGACCAGCGTGGAGTCGACGTCGCAGATCAGCGGCGGGACGCCGGGGCCGCCGGCGATCACCTCGGCCTCGACCCCGGGCGGGGTGTGCGCGGCGACGAACTCCCGCACGCCCGCCAGCACGCGCGCCGGGTCCTGGTCGGCGACGAGGCGGAACGTCAGCTTCGCGGTCGCCGCGTGCGGGACGATCGTCTTGTGCCCGGGGCCGCCGTAGCCGCCGTGCAGGCCGTTGACCTCGGCGGTCGGACGGGCCCACAGCCGCTCATAGGTGCTCCAGCCCTCCTCGCCCGCGGTGGCGCGGGCCCCGGCGGCGGAGCCCGCCAGCCACGCCGGCTCGTCGAACGGCAGCGCGGCCCAGGCAGCGCGCTCGCGGTCGGTGGGCGGGCGCACGTCGTCGTAGAAGCCGGGCACCTGCACGCGGCCGTGGTCGTCGTGCAGCGCGGCGACGAGGCGCGCGAGCTCGGTGACCGGGTTGGGCACCGCGCCGCCGAACTGCCCGGAGTGCAGGTCCACCGACGCGCCGCGGAACACGACCTCGGTGTCGACCATCCCGCGCATGCCCGTGCACACGGTGGGCGCGTCGCGGCTGACCATGCCGGTGTCGGTGACGACGATCGCGTCGCACGCCAGCGCCTCGCGGTGCGCGGCGAGCAGCGACGCGAGGTGCGCCGAGCCCGACTCCTCCTCCCCCTCGGCGAGCAGCTTGAGGTGCACCGCCGGGGCGTCCGCGCCGGTCGCGGCCAAGTGCGCGGCGATGCCGAGCCGCACCATCGCGAGGTGGCCCTTGTCGTCCGAGGCGCCGCGCCCGCGCAGCTCCTCCCCCACGACCTCGGGCTCGAACGGCGCGAACGACCAGCCGTCGGCGAGGTCCGCGGGCTGCACGTCGTGGTGCCCGTAGACGAGGACGGTCGGCGCGGCCGCGTCCTCCGAGGGCCACGACGCGTACACCGCGGGCAGGGCATCGGTGTCATCCCACACCTCGACGTGCGGCCACCCCTCGGCGCGCAGCCGGTCGGCGAGCCACGCCGCGGACCGGGCGACGTCGCCGTGGTGGGTCGGGTCCGCGGAGATGGACGGGATGCGCAGCCAGGTCTGCAGGTCCTCGACGAACCCCTCGGCGCGGACGGCCACCTCGCGCGCTTCGGCCGACGTCCCGGCCGCCGTACTGGTCATGCCCGCACGCTAGCGGGCCCCCGGGACCACGCGACGACGGCGAGCAGGACACCGAGGATCACCGGCGTGTACCAGAAGCCCTCGGACAGGAAGAACAGCTGCGCGACCGTTGCGCCGACCATGAGGGCGATCAGGCAGACCGCCGCGAGCCGCGTGAGCCGCGGGACCAGCAGGCCGATGCCCCCCGCGATCTCGAGGACCCCGACGACGTAGCGCAGCCACTGGCCGGCCCCCAGGTCGGTGAAGAGCTGCACCGCGTAGGCCTCGCCGAACAGCTTCGGCGCCCCGGACGCGACGACGAACATCAGGGCCAGCAGCACCTGCAGCGTCCAGAGCCCGATCTCGGCGCCGCGAGAACGTGCGGGGGCGTGCGGCGCGGCGGTCGCGGTCATCGGGGTCTCCTCGGAGAGCAGGGGCGTCTGGTGGGGAGCCTGGCGGAGTTCGAGTAGCTCGTCAATACTCTTCGATATGAAAAGAGGACTCTTCCGTCCGCCCCGCCGCGTCGGCTCTCCTGGTCCCGTGACGCCTACGGGATGGACCCCGCCCCCGGACTTCACCACGCGCCCCGTGCTCGAGGGCACGGTGGGGATGGCCGCGTCGACGCACTGGGCCGCGTCGGCCACCGCGATGGGCGTCCTCGAGCGCGGCGGCACGGCGTTCGACGCCGCGGTCGCCGCCGCCTTCGTCCTGCACGTCGTCGAGCCGCACCTCAACGGGCCCGGCGGCGACATGACGGCGGTGTTCGCCACCGCGGACGACCGGACGCCGCGGGTGCTCGACGGCCAGGGCCCGGCGCCCGCCGGGGCCTCCGCCGCGCACTACCGCGCCGAGGGACTCGATCGCGTGCCCGGTGCGGGGGCGCTCGCCGCGGCGATCCCCGGCGCGGTCGACGCCTGGTGGCTGCTGCTGCGCGACCACGGGAGCTGGGAGATCGGCGACGTCCTCGCGCCCGCGATCGGCTACGCCCGCGACGGCGTGCCCGCGGTGCCGCGGGTCGCGAGCACCATCGGCGCCGTCGCCGACCTCTTCCGCCAGCACTGGCCCACCTCGGCCGCGCTGTGGCTGCCCGGGAACCGGCCGCCGCGCCGCGGCGAGGTCCTGCGCAACCCCGCCTGGGCGGACACCCTCACCCGCCTCGTCGCCGCGGCGCAGGGCCCCGACCGGGCGGCGCGCATCGACGCCGTGCGCACCGTGTGGGCCGAGGGGTTCGTCGCCGAGGCGGTGGCCGCGTCGGTCCGCGCCCCGCACCGCCACTCCTCGGGCACCGACCACGCCGGCGTGCTGACCGTCGCCGACACCGCGGGCTACCGGGCGCGGGTCACCGACGCCGCGGTCGGCGAGTTCCGCGGCCGGCGCGTCGCCAAGACGCCCGCCTGGGGCCAGGGGCCGGCGCTGCTCGCGGCGCTGGCGGTGCTCGAGGGCTTCGACGACGCCGACCTCGACCCGTCCTCCGAGACCGGCGCGCACCTCGTGCTCGAGGCGACCAAGCTCGCGCAGGCCGACCGGGACGCGTGGTTCGGGGAGTCCGGGGACCCGGTCGACGTCGGCGCGCTGCTGGCCCCCGACTATGTCGCGGAACGCGGGGCGCTGATCGGGGAGACCGCCTCGCCCGACCTGCGCCCGGGACGCCTCGACGGGCGCGACCCGGTGCTCGCCGACCTCGCCGTCGCCGACTCCGCGCCCGCGCTGACGGGCGGCGCGGCGGTCGGCGAGCCCACCGTCACCCTCGCCGGCGAGACGCGCGGGGACACGTGTCACCTCGACGTCGTCGACCGCGCGGGCAACATCGTCTCGGCGACCCCGTCGGGCGGGTGGCTGCAGTCGTCGCCGACGATCCCGGAGCTGGGCTTCGCGCTCGGGACGCGCCTGCAGATGACGTGGCTGCAGGAGGGCCTGCCCGCGACACTGACCCCGGGCCGGCGGCCCCGCACCACGCTGACCCCGACGCTGGTGCTCGACGACGGCGGCCCGGTCACCGCCGTCGGCTCGCCCGGCGGCGACCAGCAGGACCAGTGGCAGCTGCTGTACCTGCTGCGCACCCTCGTCGGCGGCTACGACCCGCAGCAGGCCATCGACGCGCCGGCGCTGCACTCGACGTCGGCGCCCAGCTCGTTCTGGCCGCGCCAGCGGGAGCCCGGGGGCGCGGTGGTCGAGGACCGCCTCGGCGCCGCGGTGATCGCGGGCCTCGAGCGCCGCGGGCACCGCGTCACCCGCAGCGGGCCGTGGACGCTGGGCCGGCTCTCGGCGGTCGGCATCGACCGCGCCCGCGGCGTGCTGTGGGGCGCGGCGAACCCGCGCGGGATGCAGGGCTACGCGGTCGGCCGCTGACGCGCGCGTCTGCCAGGGTGCTGCGCATGATCCGCCGCGCGCGCCGCCCGTCCTCCCCGCCGCCCACCGTGATGGGCGGGACGCTGATGACGATGGGCGTGCTGCACGGCGTCGTCCCGCAGCCGTTCGACACGATCGTCCCGCCGTGGCTGCCGGGGTCGGCCCGATTCTGGACCTACGCCAGCGGGGTCGCCGAGCTCGCGGTCGGCGCCGCCGTCGCCGCACCGCGCACCCGGCGGCTCGGCGCGCTGGCCGCCGCGGCGCTCTTCGTCGCCGTGTTCCCGGCCAACGTGCAGATGGCGTGGGACTGGCGCCGCCGCCCGTGGCCGTACCGGGCGGTGGCGTACGCGCGGCTGCCGCTGCAGGTGCCGATGGTCGCCCACGCGCTGCGGGTGCACCGCGAGGCCGCTTAGCCCTAGGCGAGGCCCATCCGCGCCGCGCCGAGCACGCCCGCGGGGTCGACGCGGCGGCGCACGGCGTCGATGCGCTCGATCTCCCGCGGCCCCCAGGCCAGCGCGGGGCGCTCGGCGGCGCGGTACGGGTTGACCCAGTTCAGGCCCGTGCGCGACGCCGCCCAGGGCGCCAGCGCGTCGAGCGTGCCGCGCCCGACGGCCGGCACCACGTCGCGCAGCTCGGGCACGAGCGGCCCGACGACACCGACCATGAAGCGGGCGTCGCGCGGCGCGAGGCCCTGCGTGCCGTGCTCGGCGGCGCCCGCGAGGTGGCGCAGCTCGACGAGCAGGAGCGGGAGCTCGCGCTCCGGGCCGGCCACGCCGAGCACGGTGTCGATCGTGGCGTCGTCGACGTCGGCGAGGAAGCACCCGTCGGCCCAGAACGGCATGGGGTCGGTCGGGTCCAGGTGGACGGTGTCGATCGCGGCGTAGGACATCGCGTCGATCATGTCGATCATCGGCGGCGCGACCGCGCGCATCGGGGCGAGCAGCGCGCGGCCCTCGTCCGCCCCGCCGAGGAACGCGACGCGCAGGTGCGCGAGCGTGCGCCCGCGCAGGGGCGGCGGGACGGCCTCGATGTCGGGCGCGCGCAGGATCGCCACCGACGTCGTCATCTCCTCGGGCAGGGTCGGTGCCCACGCCCGCCACGCGCGCAGCACGGCGGGGATGTCGTCGGCGACCCAGAACGCGCTGCCGCCGTAGATCTCCGGCGCCTCGATCAGCTCGAACTCGAGCTCCGTGACCAGCGCGACCGCGTCCTTGCTGCCGAGGACGACGTCGAAGAGCTCCGGGTCGGAGTCGGCGGTGACGTCCCGGATCTCCCCGTCGCCGGTGACGACCTGCAGGCGCCGGACCCGGTCGCTCGCGAAGCCGTACTTCCGCACGAACGGGCCGACGCCGCCGCCGGTGGTGTAGCCGGCGATCCCGACGTCCGACGACGAGCCGTTGAGCCCGGCGAGGCCGTGGGGCGCGGCCGCCTCGACCAGGCGCGCCCACTTCACGCCGGCGCCGACGACGGCGCGGCGGGTCACGGGGTCGACGTCGACGCGGTCCATGCGCCGCGTGGTGATCGCGAGCGTGCCCCGCTGCTCGAGGTCGCCGTGGCCGGTGGCCAGCACCCCGACCGCGATCCCCCGCGCCGCGGCCCACCGCACGGCCGCGGCCACGTCCTGCGCGCTGGTGGCGCCGACGACCGCGAGCGGCGCGTGCTCCGGCGCGAGGTTGAAGCCGGCCAGCTCGGTGACCGCCTCGACGTCCCCGGGCGCGAGCACGGGGCCGGCCACGGCGGAGCGGAGCTCCGCGAGGTCCAGGGCCTCCGAGCGCGACGGGGCCGTCGTCGCCGTGGTCTCACCCAGCTCGGTCATGACACGCTCCGTGATCGTCCTTGCCGTCTGTCTCGGTGAACGGCGGTGGCGACCCAGGGTAGGGAGTCACCCTGCGTGCAACAAGACTGACTTCGGTAGGCCGATCGACACGCTGCGCGACATCGCGGTGCGTCGAACGATCACCGACGGTTGCCGCGCGGGCGGATCGTCGCGTGGGGCAGGACGGGCGCGGGCAGGCGCGCGGCCGCGCCCCGGCGCCCGTCACGACCGACGTAGCCCTCGACCTCGCCGAAGCGCTCGCTCCCGGCCTCCCACGCCGCGCGGAACTCGACGATCTCGTCGTGGCTGCGGCCGACGAAGTTCCACCACATGACGATCTCCTCGCCGAAGGGCGGGCCGCCGAGCAGGACGAGGCGGGCGGGCTCGTCGCCGGTGTCGGTGATCTCCAGCGTGCGTGGCCCGGGGTCGACGACCCCGAGCTCGGCCGGCGCGAGGGGCCGACCCTGCAGCGCGACGCGACCCCGGTCGACGAGCAGGGCGTGCTCGAAGGTGGGGTCGACCGGGAGCGCGAGGCGGGCGCCGCGCTCGAGGAGTAGCTCGGCGCCGAGCAGCGGGGTCGCGGTGGGGACCGGCGACGCGGTGCCGCCGAGCTCGCCGAGGAACACCCGGGCAGTGGCGCCGCCGAGATCCGCCGGCGTGGGCACGTGGTGGGCGAAGGCGCGCGGGGCGTCGCGGGCGTCGTCGGGCAGCGCGACCCAGAGCTGCACGCCGTGCAGCACGGTGGTGTCCGGCGTGCTGACCTCGGAGTGGGCGACGCCGTGCCCGCCGGTCATGAGGTTCAGCTCGCCGGGCCGCACGACCGCGTGGGTGCCGAGGCTGTCGCGGTGCGCGACCTCGCCGGTGAACAGCCAGCTCACGGTCGCGAGCCCCGTGTGCGGGTGCGGCGGGACGTCCATGCCGCCCGTGCCCGCGGTGTCGTCGGGGCCGTAGTGGTCGACGAAGCACCACGCGCCCACCAGCGAGCGCTGCCGCTGGGGCAGGGTGCGGCGCACCGTCATCGCCCGCGGCCCGCCGAGCGGCACCGCCCGCGGCGTCAGGACCTCGACCTCCGGCGCGGCGCCGCCCGGGGCGCTGTGGACCTCGGCGGGCGCGATCTCGGTGTTGCTCACCCCTCGATGATGCGCCAGTCCGTCCGGCGTCAGCGGGGATCGGGGTCGACGTCCTCGTCCGGGCCGTCGTCGGCGTCCGGGTCGCGCTCCGGGCCCGCGGCCGGCGGGGCCTCCGGGTCGCCCTCGGGCACCCGCAGCTCCTCGGGCACCGCGGCCACGAGCGCGCGCAGGCCGGCGGCGTCGAGGAGGTCGGCGGGGGCGACGGTGCGGTCGTGGCGCACGTAGTGCAGCGCCGCCCGCACGCGCTCCACCGGCAGGCCCGAGAGCGACGCCCACGCCAGCCGATACGCCGCGAGCTGCACGGCGAGGGCCGGGAGGGCGTCGTCGCGCGGGAGCCCGCCGGTCTTCCAGTCGACGACGGTCGCGCCGCCGTCGGGGTCGGCGAACACCGCGTCGATCCGCCCGCGCACCAGCGTGCCCGCGACCTCGGTCTCGAACGGCACCTCCACCGCCACCGGCGTGCGCGTGGCCCAGCGGCTGGCGGTGAAGCGGTCGCGCAGCGCGGTGGCGTCGGCGGCGCCCGCCGGGTCGGCGGCGTCCGCGGCCTCCTCGTCGGCGGCACCGGGCAGCTCGTCGAACTCGAGCAGCTCGGTGGCCGAGAACCAGCGCTCGAGCCACGCGTGGAACTCGGTGCCGCGCCGCGCCCGCGGGTCGGGCGCCCGGGGCACGGGGCGTCGAAGGCGCCGGGCCAGCGCGTCGGGGTCGGCAGCGAGGTCGACGAGCTGGCTGACCGAGAGCTGCGGCGGCAGCAGCACCCGCGCGTGCCGGTCGCGCGCCGCCGCCCGCTCGGCCAGCAGCACCTCGATGTCGGCGGCCCAGCCGTCGGGGTCGGGGGCCTGTTCCGGCGCCGTCGTCTCCTCGGCGTGCTCCGGCGGGTCCGGCTGCTCTGGCTGTTCCGCCCGGCGCCGGCGGGCGGCCCGGACGAGGGCCGCGCCCTCGTCCACGGCCGCGCGGCGGGAGCCGAGCGGGTCGAGCGGCCACGGCGCCTCGTGCACCGCAGCGGCGAGGGGGTTGGCGTCGTCCTCGGCCGGGGGCTCCGCCCAGGTGTCGACGACCCCGCACCGCCCGTCGCCCCGGGCCGCGAGCTCCCCGACCTCGGCGAGCAGGTCCGACGGCCCACGTGCGGAGTCACCGGTCTCGCCCCACCAGTGCCCGGAGACGAGCAGCGCGTGCTCGGCGCGGGTGAGCGCGACGTAGAACAGGCGCCGCTCCTCGACGAGGCGACGCTCGTCGAACGCCCGCTCGTGGGCGTCGAGCCGCTCCGCGACCTCCTTGCGGTCGGCGGCGCCGTCGAGCTCGAGCTCGGGCAGGTCGGGGCGGTCTCCCCGCAGGTGCACCGGCAGCGACGCGATCGACGTGAGCCAGGACCCGGAGCGCTTGGTGCCCGGGAAGATCTTGTCGCAGACGTGGGGCAGGGCGACGAGCTCCCACTCGAGACCCTTGGCGGCGTGGACCGTGAGCACCTGGACCCGCGTGCCGCCCGTCGCGGGGTCGGCCACGTCGACCTCGCCGGGCGTCAGGCCGTCCTCGGCCTCCTCGGCGGCGTCGAGGTAGGCGAGCAGCGCGCTGACCGTCGCCGTGCCGCCCGAGGACGCGGCGCCGGCGGAGAAGTCGGCGACGACCTCGGCGAACGCGTCGAGGTGCGCGCGCCCGACGGGTCCGGGGCGCGCCGCGGTCTCGACGTCGAGCAGCAGCACCCGCTCGACGTCGGCGACGAGGTCGACCAGCGGCGCGGTGACGCGACGGCGCAGCATCGCCAGCTCGTGGGCGAGGTGGCGCAGGCGTTCGAAGCCCGCCGCCGAGTAGCGCGCCGCCGGCCCCGGGTCGTCGAGGGCGTCGACCAGCCCGGCGCGCTCGGCGTGCTCGCCGGGCAGCGCCGCGGCGACCGGGTCGGGGACGGCGTCGCTCACGGTGTGGTGGCCGGCGCCCGTGGCGGGCGCCGCCAGCTCGCGGGCGCGGCGCCACAGGGCGGCGAGGTCGGCGCCGCCGATGCGCCAGCGGGCCCCGGTGAGCAGGCGGATCGCGGCCCCGCCGGCCAGCGGGTCGACCACCAGGCGCAGCGCGGAGACGACGTCGCGCACCTCGGGCTCGTCGAGCAGCCCGCCGAGGCCGACGACCTCGACGGGCAGGTCGCGGGCGCGCAGGGCGGCGGCGAGCGCGCTCATGTCGGCGCGGCGGCGCACGAGCACCGCGGTGGTCGGCGGCTCGCGCCCCGCGTCGGCGGCGGCCCGCCAGCGGTCGGCGATGGCGTCGGCGGCCCAGGCCCGCTCGGCCTCGACGTCGCCGTGCAGCGCGACCCGCACGTCGCCGGCCGGCGCGCCGGGCCGCGGGCGCAGCTCGTCGACCAGGACACCGCTGGCCCGCAGGGGCTCGGCGATGCCGTTGGCCAGGGCGAGCACCTCGGGCGGGTTGCGGAAGCTCGTGAGCAGGCCGTGCCGGGCGGCGGCCACGAACTCGCCCTCGGCGTCGAGGCGCGGGAAGTCGGTGACGAAGCGGGGCAGGTTGGCCGCGCTCGCCCCGCGCCACCCGTAGATCGACTGGAAGGGGTCGCCGACGGCGGTGACCGACGTGCCCTCGTCGGCCGCGAACAGCGAGCGCAGCATGATCCGCTGCGCATGCCCGGTGTCCTGGTACTCGTCGAGCAGCACCGCGCGGAACGTGTCGCGCTCGGCCGCCCCGACCTCCTCGTGCTGCTCGGCGAGGCGGGCGGCGGCGGCCATCTGGTCCGCGAAGTCGAGGCAGCGCTCGGAGCGCTTGCGCTCGGCCAGCTCGTCCACCAGCGGCAGCAGCGCCGCCCGGAAACGCTGGGCGGCGACCTGGTTGGCCAGCGCCTGCGGCAGCGCCGCGCGCTGACCCTTGGCGCGCGGCGCGTCCTCGACGGCGCGGGCGAAGCGCTCGGCGTGGGTGCGCAGCGCCCTGGCGTCGGCGAGGTGCTCGCCCAGCTCGCCGGCCAGCGCCTGCACGAGCGCGGTGACGGTGGCGGGCACGCGGTCGGTGTCGAGGTCGGCGGCCCAGGTGGACACGATGCGGTGCGCGAGCTGCCACGACGCGGTGGGCGAGAGCAGCCGGGCGCCCGGGTCGACGGGCAGGCGCAGGCCGTGCTCGGCGAGCAGGCGGCCCGCGTAGGCGTGGTAGGTCGAGATGGTCGGCTCGCCGGCGCGGGCGGCGACGCGGCGGTCGCCGGTGGGGTCGAGCTCGTCGAGCAGCGGGGACGCCGCGAGCACCCGCAGCCGGCGGCGCACGCGGTCGGCGAGCTGGCCGGCGGCCTTGCGCGTGAACGTCAGGCCGAGTACCTGCTCGGGGCGCACGAGGCCGTTGGCGACGAGCCACACCACGCGCGCGGCCATCGTCTCGGTCTTGCCCGACCCCGCGCCAGCGGTGACCAGCGCGGGCTCCTGGGGTGCGCCGATCACCGCGGCCTGCTCGTCGGTGGGGCGCCGCAGCCCGAGGCGCTCGGCGAGCTCGACGGGGTCGACCAGCTCGACGCCGGTGCGGGCGATCGTGGTCACGGGACCTGCCTCCCCGACACGTGGACGGGGCAGGCGGTGCGCACCGGGCACCGCAGGCACGAGTCGTTCTCGCGCCCGACGAACCCGGGCCCCTCGGTGGCGCGGGCGGCCGAGGCGACGGCGTCGCGCCACTGCGCCAGCCCCTCGTCGTCGAGCGGGGCCTGCGCGCGCTCCTTGGCCACCCCGCCCGCCCGCGAGAGGTAGACCAGCCGCGCGCCGCCGGGCGTGCTGCGGGCGGCCGTGGCGTCGGGGCCGGCGAGGGTCTCGGCGAACGCGCCGAGCGCGGTGGCGAGCTGGTAGACCGCGAGCTGCGGGTGCTCCTGGGCGTCGGCCTTCGAGATCGGCGTCTTGCCCGTCTTCACGTCGATGATCACCGGCCGTCCGTGCGGGTCGATCTCGAGGCGGTCGACCCGCCCGCGCACCCGCACGCCCTCCGTGACCGCCACCTCCAGCTCGCGCTCGACCGCGGCCTCGGTGAGGTGCGCGCGGGTCTGCTCGCGCCAGCCGAGGAACGACCCCAGCATCCGCCGGGTGTTGGCCAGCTCGCGGCGCGAGAACCATGGCGCGCCCGCGTCCACCGAGGCCCAGGCGACGTCGAGGGCGTCGGTGAGCTCACGCTCGTCGGCGCCCTCCGCGGCGCGCTGCACCAGGGCGTGCACGAGCGAGCCGGTGACCGAGGCCAGCGAGTCGCCGTCGTCGCCGCCGTGGGTCTGCAGCGCCCAGCGCAGCGGGCAGGTCAGGATCGTCTCGACCGCGCTGGGGCTGACCGAGACCGGCGTGCCGGGCGGGCGCAGCGGCACCGTGGTGGACGGCGCGAGCAGGCCGTACCAGGCGTCGGGGTCGGCGCCGGGCACGCCGGCGTCGGCGAGCCGGGCCAGGCCGTCGGCGGCCCGCTCGCGGCGTTCCGGGCCGGCGTCGGGGTCGGTGACGACGCGGCGCAGCTCGCCGACGAGCTCGGCCATGACCAGTGCGCGGCCGGGGCGGCTGCGGGGGCGCTGGGCGTCGGCGGGGTCGCCCGCACCCAGGTAGGCGCCGCCGTCGACGTCGTCGAGGAAGCGCGAGGGCGTGACGTCCTCGGCCTCGACGGCGCTGACGTGCACCGCGCGCCGCGCCCGCGAGAGCGCGACCGCGAACAGGCGCCGCTCCTCGGCGAGCAGGGGCGCCTGGCCCGCGACCGCGGGGTCGTCGGGGAGGCCGGCGAGGACGTCGACGAGGCGCTCGACGCCGAGCAGGGTGCCGCGGCGACGCAGGTCGGGCCAGACGCCCTCCTGCACGTCGGGGACCACGACGACGTCCCACTCGCGGCCGCGGGAGGCGTGCGCGGTGAGCACGGCGACGGCCTCGCCGTCGGGGGCGCGCGGGGCGAGGGTGTCGGCGCGGATGCGCTGGTCGTCGGCCTGGGCGACGAAGCCCGCGACGGTGCCGCCGGGCAGGTCCTCGACGTAGCGGGCGGCGCGCTCGACCAGCGCGACGACGGCGTCGAGGTCGCGGTCGGCCTGCGCGCCGGTGACCCCGCCGCGCTCGCTGGCCGCGACCCAGCGCCGCTGCAGCCCGCTGCGCTCCCACACCGCCCACAGGACGTCGGGCACCGACGATCCAGCGCGGATCGCGTGCGCGGCCGCGGCGAGGAGCTCGCCGACCCGGCCCAGCGGCGCGCCCTCCGACGGCGTGAGGTGGGCCAGGGGGTTCGGCTCCTCGCGGACGTGGTCGAGCAGCGCGTCGACGATGAGCGCGTCGCTGGGCGTCTCCGCCGCGCCGCCCCCGAGCTCGTGGCGGCGGAGCAGCCCGCGGCGCAGCCGGCGCACGGCCAGCGGGTCGGCCCCGCCGAGCGGCGAGGCGAGCAGGCCGAGCGCGGTGTCGGCGTCGAGGCGCGTCGTGTCCGCGGCGCACCGCAGCACGGTGAGCAGCGGGGCGACGGCGGGCAGCGCGGCCAGCGGGGTGTCGTCGGCCGGGACCGCGAGCGGCACCCCGGCGGCGAGCAGGGCCCGGCGCAGCGGCGGCAGCGAGCCCGACACCGACCGCACGAGCACCGCCATCCGCGACCACGGCACCCCGTCCTGCAGGTGCGCGCGGCGCAGCCGGTCGGCGACGGCGGCGGCCTGGCGGCCCGCGGTGGCGAAGACGTCGACGGTGGCGGCGCCGTCGGGACCGTCGTCGCCGGCTGGTGCCGAGCGCGTGCGCCCGGGGCCGGCGCCGGGCAGGGCGGCGACCACGCGGGCGACGGCGTCGCGCACGGCCGGGCGGCTGCGGTGGTCGGCGCGCAGCACGACCGTGGCGAGGCCACCGGGGTCGGCGTCGCGCAGCAGGGCCGGGTCGGCGCCGCGGAAGCCGAGCACCGAGGAGTCCGGGTCGCCGGCGAGCACCCAGTCGTCGGCGGCGGCGCCCAGCGCGCGGGCGAGCTCGACCTGCTGGGGGTCCATGTCGTGGGCGTCGTCGACGACGAGGTGGCGCACGGCGGCGCGCTCGGCCTCGAGCAGCTCGGGGTCGGTGACGAAGGCGTCGAGGACGGCGGCGACCAGCTCGGCCGCGTCGAGCGGTGGGGCCGACGCCAGCGGGTTGGCCGAGCCGGCCGCGGCGCGCAGGAGCGTGACCTCCTCGTACGTGCGGTAGAACCGGCCCGCCGCGAGCCACGCGGGGACGCCGTGGCGCTTGCCGAGGTCGGTGAGCTCGCGCGGCCCGAGACCGCGCTCGGCGGCGCGGAGCAGGAGATCGCGCACCTCGCCGGCGAAGGCGGGCGCCTCGAGCGCCGGACGCATGCGCAGCGGCCAGCCCGACGGCGCGCCGACGCCCGCGACCTCGCCGGCGAGCAGCTCGCGCACCATGGCGTCCTGCTGGGCGCCGGGCAGCAGGCGCGGCGGGGCCTCGCCCCGGCGGTCGGCGTGGCGGCGCAGGACGGCGAAGGCGTAGGAGTGCACGCTGCGCACGAAGGGCTCGCCGACCGCGCTGGCGCCCGGGTCCTGGCCCGCGAGCGCCCGGCGGCGCGCGGCGATGCGCTCGCGCAGGGCGGCGGCGGCGCGGCGGTCGCCGACGAGGACCAGGGGGCGGGCGCCCGGCTGCTCGTGGAGCAGGCGCGCCACCCGCTCGGCGAGCAGCGTCGTCTTGCCCGTGCCCGGCCCGCCGAGCACGCGCAGGAACCCGGCGTCGTGCTCGACGACCCGGCGCGCGGCGTCGTCGAGCACCAGCGCGCCCGGCACCCACGCGGCGGCACGGCGCAGCTCGGGAGCGCGGTCGGCGCTCGGCGGGTGGCTCACGGGCACCACTCCACCACGACCCCCCGACAACCCCTCGCCCGGTGGCGGGCGTGTCGGAACGGCACACGGGGTGTGCCAGCCTGGCGGCCACGCTGGCGTTCAACGTCAGGAAATCCACCACGATCACCGAGGCCGTCGCCGCCCGATCCAGGCCACCGTGCTGGACTGGGCGCCGTGGACGAGGCACGTCACGACCGCATCCGCACCGCGGTGGCGGCGATCCCCGAGGGCCGGGTGGCGACGTACGGCGACGTCGCCGCGGCCGCCGGTGAGCGCTCGGCGCGCGTCGTGGGCTGGGTGATGCGCGACGACGGCGCCGACCTGCCCTGGCACCGCGTCCTGCGCGCCGACGGGTCGAGCGCGCCGCACATCCTCGACGAGCAGCACGCGCGCCTGCGGGCCGAGGGCGTCGAGATCCGCGACGGACGCGTGGTGCTCGCGAACCACCGCGTGGCGAGCGGGTGGATTTCCTGACGTTGAACGCCAGCGTGGCCCCCACGCTGGCACGAGCCGTGCCAGGACCGCGCCAGCCACGAGGGCCTCAGTCGCTGCCCGTGAACCCGCGGCGGTAGAGGGCCAGGTGGGCCGCGGCCGCGGCGTCCCAGGTGTGCGCGGCGGCCAGGGCCCGGCCGACCGTGGCGTGGGCCGGGTCGAGCTCGGGGTCCGAGCCGTCCAGCACGCCCCGGATCTCGCGCGCGAACCCCTCCGGCCCGTCGGCGAAGCGGGCCGCGCCCGCGAACACCTCGCGCAGCACCGGCAGGTCCCGGGCCACGAGCGGCACGCCCGCGGCGAGCGCCTCCATCGCCGCGAGCCCGAAGCCCTCCTTCGTCGACGGGAACGCGAACACCGCCGCGCCCGCCACGAGTCCGGGCAGCCCGGCGTCGTCGACCGACCCGAGCACCACCGGCTCGACGCCCAGCGCCGCCGCGCGCGCGAACACCTCGTCGCGGTAGCCCCGGTAGTCGAACAGGGTGTCCCCGCCCGCGATCAGCAAGGGCGCATCCACGGAAGCCATCGCCTCCACCAGCTCGAGCGTCCCTTTGCGCGGCTCGATCCCGCCGACCGCCAGCACGTAGCGCCCGTACCGCGCCCGCCACGGCTCCCCCGCGCCCGCCTCCGCCGCCGCCGCGAACCGCGCCGCGTCCACCCCATTGCCGATCACCGCCGGCGCCCGGCCCCAGCCGGCCCGGACCTCGCCCGCCACCGCCTCGGACACGCACACCAGCCCCGCCGGCTCCACCAGCGCCCGCTCGTGGCACGCCGCGAGCTCGGGCGTCGTGAAGACGTCGAGGTGGTGCACGGTCCGCCACAGCGCGCCGTACCCGCGGACCCGGCCGACCGCGTTCGCCGTCAGGCAGTCCTGCGCGTGCACGACATCGAAGGACCCGGAGAAACCGCGGGCCAGGAGAGCGATCGACCGCAGGATCCGCTCCCCCACGCCCTCGCCCTCGACGTCGGGCACCGGCACCAGCCGCACGTCCACATCGGCGGACACGGCGCGGAAGAACCCCGTGTCCCCGCCGCGCGCCAGCGCCCACACCGTGACGTCGTGACCGGCCCGCGCGAGCGCCTCGCCCAGCGCCAGGGTGTGCACGACCCCACCCCGCGGCTTGGTGGAGTAGGTCAGCAGGGCGATGCGCATCAGGAGCCGTACGCCTCGGGCCGGCGCTCGGCCAGGTGGTGCAGCACGGCCCGGGCCGCGCCGAGCATGCCGGGCAGGTCGACCTCCGCGACGGCCAGCCCGCCCTTCGACCACGTCCGCGCGAGGATCTCCCCGCCCGGCCCGACCACCTTCGCCCGCCCCAGGAAGTGCAGCGCCCCGTACCGCCCGCTCTGGTTCGCCGAGAGCCAGACGACCTGGTTCTCCGCGGCGCGCGCCTGGTCGTAGAGGTCGAACAGCCGCGCCTGGCGGTCCTGCGCCATCCGCGGCGCGCGGTGGGTCAGCGACGCCGGCCACGCCGACAGGCAGCCGATCACCGACGCCCCGTCCATCGCGAGCGCGCGGGCCGCCTCCGGGAACGTCTTGTCGTGGTCGATGAGCAGGCCCATCCGCCCCACCGGCGTGTCGAACGCGCGGAACCCCTCGCCGGCCTCGAACAGCGGCGCGATCCCCGCGGGCAGGTGGACCTTGCGGTGCCGGCCGAGGATCCCGTCGCCCGACAGGCACACCGCCGCGTCGTAGCGCACCGGCCCGCTCCCCCGGTCCGGCCCGCGCTCGCTGTACCCGAGGCACACCACCATGTCCCCGGCGATGTCGATCACCGAGCGGACCTCGTCGCCGTTGGGCTCGAGCAGCGGCGGCAGGCACGTCTCGTCGGGGTGGCGCAGGTCGGTGAGGTAGCCCCCGAGCGCTCCGTCGGGCAGCGCGAGCAGCGAGACCCCGGCCTCCCGCGCGTGCGAGACGATCATCTTGATGCGGTCGAGGTCGAACCCGACGTCACGGGTGAAGTGGGCCGCGGCGGCGGCGAGACGGACCACCCGCCGGTCCTACCCGGCCCGCGCCGGCAGCGGCGGCCCGGCGTACGACGCGGGTCGCCGGTCGCGCAGGTGCCCCATGAAGCGCCGCGCGGCGTCCACCGCGTCGTCGACGTCGACGGTCGCGACCGCGACCCCCGCGTCGGTCCCCGTCGTGGCGAGCACCTCCCCGCCCGGGTCGACGACCTTCGCGCTGGCCACGAGCCGCATGTCCCCGAACGTCCCGGCCTGGTTGGCCGACACCCAGACGATCTGGTTCTCCAGCGCGCGGGCACGGTCGAACAGGTCGAAGCGGCGGGTCCACCGGTCGTCGGCGAGCACCGGCGCCGGGTCGGTGCGCGCCGCGGGCCACGCCGACATGCACACCACGACGCGCGCCCCGTCCACCGCCAGCGCGCGGGCGGCCTCGGGGAACGCCTTGTCGTAACAGATCATCATCCCCAGCCGCCCGACCGGCGTGTCGAACGCGGCGAACCGGTCGCCCGCCGCGTACGACGTGTGCTCGTTCAGCGGCTGGTGGACCTTGCGGTGGTGCCCGAGGACGCCGTCGCCCGTCACGGCGACGGCGCTGTTGTAGGGCCGGTACCCCGACGCCGCGTCGCCGCGCTCGCAGAAGCCCGCGGTGACGACGGTGTCGCCGGCCAGGGCGACGAGGCGCGCGATCTCCGGCCCGTCGACGTCGAGCTGCGGGGGCTCGTCCACCGGCTCCCCCGACCCGCCCGAGTCGTGCAGCGACGACAGGTAGCCCCCGAGCGCGGCCTCGGGCAACGCCAGCAGGTCCGCGCCCGCGCCCCGCGCGCGCTCGAGCAGGGTCGCGATCGTCGCGAAGTCCTCGTCGAGATCGCGGCCGAAGCCGGCCGCCGCGGCGGCGAACGTCCTGCGGGTCATCGGTTCCTCTCCAGGGGGTGCGCGGCGCCCAGCCCGGTGACGCCCCCGCCGACGGCCTCGGTCACCTCGCCGTCGGGCCAGCGCAGGGCGACGCCGGTCGCGTCGGTCAGCTCCCCGCACACCGCGCTCGTCGCCGGGCCGGCCGACGGCGCGGGCGCTCCCGGCTCGTCGGCGGTGAGCAGAGCGAAGCCGGGGAAGCAGGTCAACCAGTCGGCCACGCCCGCGCCGGCCGGGCGGGGCACGGCGGCGACGTCGAGCACCGCGCCGGTGCCCGAGGCCTCGGCGAGCATGCCCAGCGTCCCGACGACGCCGGCCATCGACACGTCCTTGGCGGCCGCGGGCCGGTGGGCGGCGTGCGGCCCGATCGCCGCGACCATCGCGCGCAGGTCGGCGGGGCTGCGCCTCGAGGTGGAGTCCCACTGGCGACCGGTGTAGCCGGGACGCCAGGTGCCGCCGAGGTCGGCGGTGAGCCGGACCGACATGCCGGGCCGGCCACCCGCGGCGGGGACGGGCGTCGTGGTGCGGCCCAGCGCGGTGACCGCGAGCGAGGCGGGGACCTCGAGCTGGGTGTGCCCGCCGATCACCGGCACCCCGTAGGCGTCGGCGGCGGCGCGCAGGCCGGTGAGCACGCGGTGGGCGAACGACGCGTCGCGCGCCCCGACGGCGTCGAGCAGCGCGGTGGGCGCGGCGCCCATGGCGGCGAGGTCGTTGACGTTGACCAGCACCCCGCACCAGCCGGCCCACTCCGGGTCGCGCTCGACCATCGCGGGCAGGATCGCGTCGCACGCGGCCACGATGTCGCTGCCCGGGACCGGGGCGCCGTCGTCGCCGACGTGGATCCCGGACCCGGCCAGGCCGGCGACGAGCTCGCCGAGCGGGGCCTTGGTGGCGGCGACGAGGTCGGCGAAGCGTCCGATCGGCCGGCGCATGCGCACGTGGGGGCGGCCGGCGACGGCGGTGTCGCGCACCCGCTGCCAGCCCAGGCGCCGGAAGAGCGTCTCGTTCGCGGCCTGGACGTCGGCCTCGAAGCGCAGGACGCCGGCGGCCTCGGCGCGGGCGCACGCGGCACGGACGAGGGCGGCGCCGACGCGCACGCCCGCTCGTCGGCGGGCCGTGGGCGACACGACAAGGCGGCTGCCGGTCCACCAGCCCTGGTCGGGACGCGCGGCGTCGGGGTCGATGGGCGCCAGGCGGACGCCGCCGAGCACCTCGCCGGCCCCGTCGCGGGCGACGAGCACGAGCGCGCGCGGGTCGTGGTCGTGGCCGTCGAGGTCACCGGCGGCGTCGTCGGCGAACAGGCCCTGCTCGTCGACGAACACCGCGCGCCGCAGCGCCCGGTGCGCGACGACGTCGGGGTGGCGGGCGTCGACGGCGGGCGCCTCGGAGATCGTGACGTCGCGGGCGGGCCGGCGGGTGCGGCCACCGAGGATCTCGTCGGCGGTGTGCAGGTCGTCGAGGATCGACACGGTCCTCAGCCCCCCGCCGCGTACAGCGCCGAGCACGCGCCGCACGCCGCGCAGCCGGCGGCCTGGTCGGCGCCGCGCATGCCGGCGGCCTGCAGGACCTTGGCGACGCGCGCGGTGACCTCGGCGAGCAGCTCGGGGTCGGGCGCGGGGTCGCCGTCGGCGAACGCGAGCGTGCCCGGGATCGGGCGGTAGGGGACGACGAAGGGGTAGACGCCGCGGTCGACGAGCTCGGCGGCGCCGGCGACCAGCTCGTCGGGGTCCTCCCCGAGGCCGACGATGAGGTAGGTCGACACGGCGTTGGCCCCGAACAGGCGCACGGCCTCGTCCCAGGCCGTCCAGTACTGCTCGAGGGGCACGCTCGCCTTGCCCGGCATCCATGCCGCGCGCACGGCGTCGTCGAGCGACTCGACGTGGATGCCGATCGCGTCGGCGCCTGCGTCGTGGAGGTCGGCGAGCGCGGCGAGGTCCGAGGGGGCGGGCGGCTCGCACTGCACCTGGACCGGCAGGCCGGGGACGCGGACCTTGATGGCGCGCACGCAGCGGGCGAGGTGGCGGGCCCCGCGGTCGCGGCCGTTGGACGTGCCCGTGGTGAGCACCATCTGCTTGACGCCGTCGAGGCGGACCGCGGCCTCGGCGACCTCGGCGAGCTGCTCGGGCGTCTTCACCGCGGTGGTCGCGCCGGTCTGCAGGGGCTGCTCGATGGCGCAGAAGCGGCAGCGGTCCTGCTCGCCGTAGCGCACACAGGTCTGCACGACGGTCGTCGCGAGGACGTCGTCGCCGTGCAGGCGGGCGATCTGCTCGTAGGGCACGCCGTCGACGGTGGTGAGGTCGTAGAACGCGGGGCGGGCGACGGTGGTGACCTCGACGCCGAGGTCGGTGACCCCGCCGTCGGGGCCGGTGCGCACGAGGCGCCCGGCGCGCAGTCGGTAGGGGCTCGCCGGGTCGATCGGGATCGTCGTCTTCAGCCCGTCGACCAGCACGTGGCCGTCGGCAGACGGGCCGGCGCCACCGGGGCGGCGCAGGGGGATGGTGGACCCGAGGCTCACCGTCGTGGGCGGGTCGATCGCGACGCCGCGGACGGCCACCTCGGTGCGGGCGGACAGTCCGAGATCGGTCGGGTGCTCGGTGCGGGACATCGACGGACCTCCTGGCTCGCGACGGCGTGTGACCGGCGCGGTGCGGGGACGCGGACGTCCCCGCACCGGCCGCGCGGCTCAGAGCTGGTAGGTCGAGTTGATGATCGCGCCCTTGCGGGCGTAGTGGATGAGCGCGTCCTGCACGTCGAGCGGGTGCGTCGGGATGACGCCCTCGATGAGGTCCTCCTCGCGGGCACCGTGCAGCGAGAGCCCGAAGCGGCAGCAGTAGGCCTTGCCGCCCTCGGCCATGAACGTCTTGAGCTGGTCGTTGATGTTGTGCTCGCCGGGGAACGCGGAGGTGCCCGTGGTGGGGAACCCGCGCGTGGCCAGGCAGTTCAGCGAGCCGGGGCCGTAGAAGTAGATCGCGGTCTCGAAGCCCTTGCGCAGGGCGCGGGTGGCCTGGAGGACGGCGACGAAGCTGACCGACGACTCGTGGGCGATGCCGTGCACGAGGGTGAAGTAGGTCTCGCCGTTCTCGGCCTGGAGGTCGGGGAAGACCTTGGTGCCGCCGTAGATGCTCGACCCCTCGGGCAGCGAGGGGTGCGGGATCTCCTCGAGGCTCTTCTGCTCGACGTCGGTGAGCTCGGTGCTGGTCATGCTGGTGTTCTCCCTCGGGGGCCGCTGGGTGGTGCGCCCTCGGTGCCCGGACGTGGTCCGGGGACGAGGTGGATCTCGGGATGGCGGGGTGTTCGCCGGCCGGACCGGCCTGCTCCCTCGCTGTGATCAGCACACCAACCGGCGATTTCCGAAGTGTTTCCTCGTGACTACGAGAGCGGGTCGGGCTCCGCCGGGTGTTTCGCGGCGGTGACCCGGGGCTGGGGCCGGCGTGGTTCGTGCCAGCGTGGGGGCACGCCGGCAATCCAATACAGCACGCCGATAGGGTCAGGAAAGCCCCCCGCTCACCACGGCCACGGGTTGTCCCCATCCGCCGAATGCGTCCACAGGCGTACGGCCACCGCTCACGCTCGGCGCCCCGCGTCGGCGACCGTCGCGGCATGCGCAGGGGTGACTGGGCGACCGCGCCCGAGATGTTGATGGCGGCGAGCAACGACGGCGTGATCGCCGTCCGCGAACTGGAGCGCCTCGGGGTGCCCGAGTCCACGGCCTACCGCCGGTGCCGCGACGGCGAGCCCTGGCAGCGGCTCGGGCCCGGCATCGCGGCCCTGCACAACGGCACCCCGACCTGGCACCAAAAGATGATCGCCGCGCTGCTCCACGGCGGCGACGACGCGCTGATCACCGGAGGGGCCGCGCTGCGCCTGCACGGCATGCGCGCCGGACCCGCGCCGACGCGGGTGCACCTGTTGATCCCGCACAGCACCCAGGTGCGGAGCTGGGGCATCTTCCACGTCGAGCGCACCTCGCGGATGCCGCGGGGCGTCGAGCGCGAGGGACTCGCCGTCGCCCCGCTCGGCCGCGCGGTTCTCGACGAGGTCCGCCTGATGACGGACCCGAGGGCGATCGCCACCGTGCTCGCCGAACCGATCCGGCGCCGGCTGCTCGTCCCGGCGCAGCTGCTCGAGGAGCTCGACGCCGGGTGCCGCAAGGGCAGCGCGGCTCCCCGGGCCGTCCTGCACGCCATCGGGGCCGACGTCTGGTCCGCGGCGGAGTTCGACGCCAAGGCGTGGTGGCTCGCTCAGCCGGACCTGCCGCCGGCGCGGTTCAACGTGTCGGTGCGCGACCTCGACGGCCGGCAGGTCGGGATCGTCGACGTGCTCGTCGAGGAGGTCGGCTTCGTCTGGGAGGTCGACTCGGTGGAGCACCACTTCTCGACGCCCGACCAGGTGGACCACACCCTGCGGCGACAGCGGGCGTTGCGGGGCGTCGGGCTGCACGTGGTGAGCACGCGGCCGTCCCAGCGCGACGACCCGGACGGCACCCGGCGCGACGTGCTCGACGGTCTCGCCGTGGCGGCTGCGCTCCCGCCGCCGCGGGCGACCTACGTCGACGCGATCCCGCGCCGGCGCTGACGACAGCAGCGCGAGCTGGGGGCTTTCCTGGCCCTATCGGCGTGCTGTATTGAATCGCCCAGCGTGGCCCCCACGCTGGCACACACCGTGCGCCAGAAGAGAACGGGTCAGGGAGCGGTCGGGGTGGAGCCGTCGCCCGTCTCCACGCCTCCGTCGGGGTAGACCGGGTCCCCGATGCCCGTGCTCGAGCGCGCCCCGGTCGCCCCGGCGACGTCGCTGACGATGCTCGAGAAGAACACCGTGATCGAGGTGCCCGCGTCGGCGGCGGTCGACGCCCCGTCCTGCACGGAGCTCGCCGCCTCCTGGGGCGCGGTGACGATCGCGTAGAGCACGAGGATCACCACCAGGGTGCCGATGACCCGCCCGAGGCTCATGGGTCAAGCATCACCCGATCGTGACCACCGGTAAACACCGGGGTGGCTCTCAGTCGCCGGAGAGTCGCCCGGCGTCGATGTCCACGTAGCCGATCGGGGGAGGCAGGGCGAGCGCACGGTCGACGTCGGGTGGTCCGACCGGACGCTGCGGCTCGGGGACGCGCCGCGGGACCGGGCGGGGCCGGCGCGCGGTCCGGGCGAGGAGCCGGTCGCCGACGACCGTGCCGAGGTAGGCGTCGTGCGGGTCGAGGACGTCGCCACGCTCCACGGAGTCCGCCGCGTCGGCCCACGGGAACCACCCGATCCACCGCCCGCCGGTGTCCCACACGTACGGCAGCCCCGGCTGGTACCACGCGATCCAGCGCCCGTCGGAGGCGTAGAGGTGCACCGCGAGCCCCACCGCCGGGGTGCCCGCCCGGCTCACGACGCCACCTCCGCGGGCCTCGGTCGGATGGCCGCCCGGTAGCGCTCGACGGCCACCCCGACGACGTCCGGGTGGTCGCCCAGCGGCTCGGCGACCACGGCCGCCCCGGCGTCGGCGAGCCAGCGGTGGAACGCCCCGGGCGCGAGCAGCCACGTCGCCAGCACGACCCGCCCACCCCGCGCCGCCGCCGACGCCACCACCGACGCCACGCGGGGCTCGCCGCCCGCGATGTAGGCCACCGGCACATCGCGCCCCACCCGCGCGGTGAGCAGCGCGCCGGCGGTGCGCAGGTCGTCCTGGGCGCCCGGGTCCCGCGAGCCCGCGGCCGCGAGCACCACGGTGTCGTCCGGCTGGGCCCCGGCCTCCTCGAGGCGGTCGAGCAGCACCCCGACCAGCGCCGGGTCGGGCCCGAACGGCGCGGCCACGACGACGTCGTCGCGCCCCGTCGCCGCGAGCTGCTCGGGCACGTCGACGCGCACGTGGTAGCCGGACGCCAGGAACGCCGGCACCACCACGACCGGGCCCGGGAGCTCCGCGAGCGCCTCGGCCGTCGTCGGGCTCACCACGTCGGCGTACGCCAGCCGCACGGCGACCGCCGGCAGCGCCCACGCCACGGCGTCGCGCAGGCGGTCCCAGGTCGCCCGCCCGGCGGCGTCCTCGGTGCCGTGGGCGAGCAGGAGCAGCGCGGGCGGCGTCACGGCATGATCGGTGTCGAGAGGGCGTGCTCCTCGAGCCGCTTCACCATCGCCCCGAGCCGGAAGCGCTCCGGCGCGATGCCCTCCACGCCCAGGCGCGCGAGCGGCGCCGCGGTCACCGGCCCGACGCAGCACGCCAGCACCTCGCGCGACCGCAGCGCCTCGATCACGGCGTCGCGCTGACCCCGCGCCGTCGCCTGGTGCACCAGCCCCTCGACCGCCGGCGCGCTGGTGAACGTCACCGTGTCGACCTCGCGCGCGACGATCGCGTCGAGCAGCGCGTCGACCGCGGGCAGGTCCGGCGGCGGCTCCCACCGGTACACGCCGACGGTGACCACGTCGGCGCCGGCCGAGCGCAGCGCGGCGAGGAAGTCGGTCATCGGGTCGCCGTGGAGCTGCACCGCGATGCGCACCCCGTCGACCCCGTCCTCCAGGAGGTGCGACAGGACCTCCGGCGACGACTCCGTCGCGTCCGCCGACCAGGCCTCGCGCAGCCCCGCCCCGCGGATCGCGCCGCGCGCCTTCGGCCCGCGCGCGAGCACGGTCGCCGCCCCCAGCACCTCGTGCAGAGCCTCGCCCAACCCCCACTCCCGGGCGACCGACAGCCACCCCCGGAACCCCTGCCCGGTGGTGGCGACGACCACGGCCGGCGGGTCCGCGAGCAGCGCGCGCGTGGTCTCGGCGAGCTGCGCGTCGTCCTCGAGCGGGACGATGCGCATCGTCGGCCCGTGCACGACCTCGGCGCCCTTGCGGCGCAGCAGGTCGAGCTGGTCGTCGGCGCGGCGATCGGCCGTCACGCCGACCCGCCAGCCCGCCAGCGGGCGCTCACCCACGTCGACCCACCACCCGATCAGGATAGAGCCCCGTCGCCCCCGCGGCGCGGCTCAGACCTGCGCGTAGGACAGGCGGGTGCCCGTCTTCGGGTCGGTCGCGGCCGTGCCGGAGCGCAGGTAGACCGCGTACGTGACGACGAAGCACACCGCGTAGAAGGCGACGAACGACCAGAACGCCGGGGTGCCGCTGCCCGTGGCCTGGAACGAGGAGCGGAACGCGAGGTTGAGCAGCAGGCCGCCGAACGCCCCGATCGCCCCCGCGATCCCGATCACCGCCCCGGAGATGCGGCGGGCCCACAGCAGCGCCTCCTCCTGGTCCCAGCCGCGCTCCTCGGTGGCGGCGAGGGCCTTGGTGCGGAACACCGCCGGGATCATCTTGTAGACCGAGCCGTTGCCGATGCCCGAGGTGACGAACAGCAGCACGAAGCCGATCGTGAAGATCGTGAGCGATTCGATCGCCGACGCCCCGATGCAGATCAGCGACGCGACGGCCATGGCGACGAAGTTCCAGAACGTGACCTTCGTGCCGCCGATGCGGTCGGAGAGCCAGCCGCCGACGGGACGGATCAGGGAGCCGAGCAGCGGCCCGATGAACGTGACCGCCGCGGCCTGCAGCGGGGTGCGGCCGAACTGGTTCTGCAGCACGAGACCGAACGCGAAGCTGTAGCCGATGAACGACCCGAACGTCCCGATGTAGAGGAACGAGATGATCCAGGTCTGGGCGTCGCGCGTGGCCTCCTTCAGCGCGCCCGTGTCGTTGCGCACCGAGGACAGGTTGTCCATGAACAGCGCCGCGCAGACCGTCGCGACGACGATCAGCGGGATGTAGATGCCGAGGATGATCCGCGGCGCGCCCGTCCCCGCCGTCGCGATGATGAGCAGGCCGATCAGCTGGACCACCGCGACGCCCAGGTTGCCGCCGCCGGCGTTGATGCCCAGCGCGGCGCCCTTCTGCTTCTCCGGGAAGAAGGCGTTGATGTTGGTCATCGACGAGGCGAAGTTGCCGCCGCCGACGCCGGCGAACACCGCCACGACGATGAACGTCGTGTACGAGGTGCCCGGGTGCATGACGAACGCCGCCAGCACCGTCGGGATCAGCAGCAGCCCGGCGCTGATGATCGTCCAGTTCCGCCCACCGAAGACGGCGACCGCCATCGTGTAGGGCAGGCGCAGGACCGCGCCGACCAGCGTGGGCACCGAGACGAGGAAGAACTTCCCGGCGGTGTCGATGTGGTAGGTCGCCTCGGGCATGAACAGCACGAGGACCGACCACATCGACCAGATCGAGAACCCGATGTGCTCGGAGAGCACCGAGAACCAGAGGTTCCGCTTCGCGACCCTCCTGCCCGTCGACCGCCAGAACGACTCGTCCTCAGGACGCCAGTCGTCGATCCAGCGTCCTCGCAGCAGGCTGCTCCCGGTCATGCGGCGTGACGCTAGGAAGCGCGTGTTGCGCGCACGTGTCCTCGTGTTGCGACGGGACGAAGCGCGGGTGCGTCGCCCGTCACGCCGGGCGATCTCCAGCGGCAGGCCTACAGCGGCAGCAGGCTGCTGACGAGGCGCGCGGCGTGCTCGAGGCCGTGCAGCGACTCGCGGGTGCACGAGGGGTGCTGGGCGTGCACGGCGAGGCGGAAGAGCAGGGCGTGCAGCAGCACCTGCGGCCACTCCACGAGGTGCGACCAGCGCGTGGTGATGCCGGGGTCGGCCCCGCCCCAGGCCAGCGCGTCGACGACCACCACCGCGGCCGCCCACTCGACGGGCCGCCAGAACGGCACGAGGTCGAGCACCGCGGGCGGGGCGCCGGGGTCGGACGGGTCGAACAGCACGGTGCCGAACAGGTCGCCGTGCACGAGCTGTGACGGCCGGCCCAGCGGACGGCGGCGGCGCGCGAGCTCGGCGAACAGCGTCCCGCCGGTCTCGGGGTCGAGCGCGACCTCCTTCTCGCCGAACGCGGCGCGGTCCGCGCGAGCGAGCAGGTCGTCGCGGTCGTCGACCAGGCGCGGGCGCTCCAGGCGCGCGGTCGCCCGGTGCAGGCGCAGGGACGCGGCGACGACGTCGTCGTGGCGCGGCTCGACCCGGCCGGCGACGTCGTGGCTGGCGGCCCAGCCGGCCACGACGCGGCGCCCGTCGGTGGCGCGCACCGGCTTGGCCAGGCGCAGCCCGTCGACGCCGTGGGCGGCGAGCTCCTCGATCGCGCCCGCGGACCACGCCGCGAGCACGGTGTCGGCCACCGGGCGCAGCACCAGCCCGTCGCAGCGCCACGCGGGGCCGGGCAGGTCGGGACGCGGCTGCGGCACGGCCTCCCGCACGCCGAACGCGGTGCGGACGTGCTCGGGCGGCCCGTGCTCGAGACGCGGGTCGGACGCGGCCGACGCGCTCGCCACCGCCGTGGCGTCCCCGGCCGACGTGTCGGGCGGGGTCGCCGTGTTCTGCGGGGGCGCGGCGGTCACGCTCCGCACGCTACTCGCGCGCGGGGAGCGACCACCTCACCCCGACCCGGCGTGTCGCTACCACACCTTGTAGGGCAGGAACTTGCCGTTGAGCGTCAGCTTCACCCGGTCGCCCTTCGGGTCCTCGACGCGCTCGAAGTCGAGGGTGAAGTCGATGGCGCTCATGATGCCGTCGCCGAACTCCTCGCGGATGAGCTCGTGGATGCTCGATCCGTAGACCTGCAGCGCCTCCTGCAGGCGGTAGGTCACCGGCTCGGTGGGGTCGAGGGCGAGGTCGCCGCGCACCGGCGGCAGGGTCAGCGCGTCGACGACGTCGTCGTCGAGGTCGAGCGCGTCGCCGACCTTCTTCGCCTGCTCGGCGTCCAGCGGCTGCTGGCCGAGCAGCGCCGACGTGGTCCAGACCAGCGACCGGTCGAGCGTCGCGGCCAGGTCCGCCCAGGTCAGGCCCTTGTCCTGCTTGGCGCGCACGATCTCGCGGCCGGCCTCGAGACGCTCGTCCTTGTCGCTCATGCGAGCCCCTGTACCCGGCGCAGGCGGTCGGTCCACCGGTCGCGGGTCGCCGGGTCGGCGGCGTACGTCACCAGGAGGTCGGGGTCGGGCGCCGGCGGCCGGCGCGGAACGGCCAGGACGCCGGCGACGGGGTGCAGCGAGGCCGTGACGACGTCGGCGGCCAGCAGGTCCGCGGTGCCCAGCCCGCACGCGAACGGCAGCTCGGGCAGCGCGCCGGCGAGCGCCAGCCCCGCGGCCAGGCCCACCGAGCTCTCGACCGCCGACGAGACCACGCACGGCAGCCCGATCCGCTCGGCCACCCGCAGCGCCGCGCGTACCCCGCCCAGGGGGGCGACCTTGAGCACCGCGACGTCCGCCGCCTCCGCCCGGGCCACGCGCAGCGGGTCCTCGGCGCGGCGGATCGACTCGTCCGCGGCCACCGGGACGTCGACCCGCCGGCGCACCGCGGCCAGCTCCTCGACCGACGCGCACGGCTGCTCGACGTACTCCAGACCGCCTGCGGCGCGCGCCAGCGCCCAGATCGCGGCGACCGCCCCGTCGACGTCCCACCCGCCGTTGGCGTCGACCCGCACCCGGCCGTCGGGGCCCAGGGCGTCCCGGACGGCCTCGACCCGGGCGAGGTCCTCGCCCGCGTCCTGGCCCTTCTCGGCCACCTTCACCTTCGCGGTGCGGGCGCCCGACGCCGTGACGATCCGGTGCGCGTGCTCCGGGCCGACCGCGGGCACCGTGGCGTTGACCTCGACACGCTCGCGCACCGGCGCCGGCCAGCCGTCCTCGGCGGCCTCGCGGGCGCACCGCCACCAGGAGAGCGCCTCCGCGTCGTCGTACTCGACGAACGGGCAGAACTCGCCCCAGCCCGCCGGGCCCTCCACCAGCGCGAGCTCGCGGGTGGTGATCCCGCGGAAGCGCGTGCGCAGGGGCAGCGCGACGACCGACGGTGCACCGACCACGCCCCTACCCTAGGTCGGTGCGCGCGGTGGAGATCGTCCCGACCGACGGGAGCCCCGACGCCGCCGCGCGCCTCGGCGCGCTGGCCCACGCCGCGCTCGCGGGCGACGGCCCCGCCGTGCTGCCGACCGGCCCCGGCGACCCCGCGCCGCCCGCGGAGCTGACCGCGCCCGTAAACGACACGGTCGCCGCCGTCGTCACCACCACCGGCTCCACCGGCGCGCCCAAGGCGGTGCTGCTGCCCGCGGCGTCGCTGCGCGCGTCGGCCGACGCGACGTCCGCCCGTCTCGGCCCGCCCGGGCGGTGGCTGCTCGCGCTGCCCGCCCACCACGTCGCCGGGCTGCAGGTGCTGCTGCGCTCGGCGCGCGCCGGCGCGCCCGCCGCGGCGATGGACCTGCGCGACGGGTTCCGCCCCGAGGCCTTCGCGGCGGCCGTCGCGGGCGCCGGCGCCGCCTACACCTCGCTCGTCCCCACCCAGCTCGTGCGCCTGCTCGACGCGGGCGGGGCCCCGCTGGAGGCGCTGCGCTCGTTCACCGCGGTCCTGCTCGGCGGCGCGGCGGCCGACCCGGTGCTGCTCGTGCGGGCGCGCACCGCGGGCGTCCCGGTCGTCACCACGTACGGCATGAGCGAGACGTGCGGCGGCTGCGTCTACGAGGGGCGCCCGCTCGACGGCGTCACCGTGACCCTCGAGGACGACGGGCGCATCCGCCTCGGCGGCGCGACGCTCGCGGCGGGCTACCGGGGCGCGGTGTCCGACGCCGACCGCGCCGCGTTCACCCCCGACGGCTTCCGCACCAACGACCTCGGCGCCTGGCGTCCCGACGGGCGGCTCGAGGTGCTCGGGCGCGCGGACGACGTCATCGTCACCGGCGGGGAGAAGGTGGCGCCGGCGACGGTCGAGCGCGCGCTGCTCGTCCAGGACGGGGTGCGCGAGGCGTGCGCGGTCGGGCTCCCGGACGCCGAGTGGGGCGCGCGGGTGGTCGCAGCGGTCGTCGGCGACGGGCTCGACGCGGAGACCCTGCGCGCGGCGGTGGCCCCGGGGCTCGGGCGGGCGGCGCCGCGGGCGGTGGCGGTGCTCGACGCGCTACCGCTGCGCGGCATCGGCAAGCCCGACCGGGCGGCCGTGCGCGCTCACTTCGGGGGCAGCGACCGCGCGTAGGACACGCCCTCGTCGACCCAGCCCTGCAGGGCGGCGTCGTCGAGCTCGCCCGTGACGTCCAGCCAGCCGCGCATCGGCCGCCCGCGCATGATCGTCGGTGCCGCGCCCGGGCGCTCCAGCAGCGTCTCGGTGCGCGCCGGGTCGATGCGCACCATGAGGTCGCCCGCGTTGCCCGCGACGACCGCCATGTGCCCGTCCAGCAGGAATGCGCACCCGCCGAACATGCGCTTCTCGGTGAGCCCCCGCTCGCCGTCCAGCAGGGCACGGAGCCGCTCCGCGAGCTCGGGATCGTGGGCCACGGGCGGGATTATGGCGCGGGCTCGCCCGTGAGGCGGTGGGCGATCTGGAAGACGTTGCCGAACGGGTCGCGCACCATCGCGCGCCGGTCGCCGTAGAACGTGTCCGTCGGGGCCTCGACGGTGGTGGCGCCGGCCGCGACCGCGCGGGTGAACGCGGCGTCGGCGTCGGGGACGTAGACGTACAGGAAGGCGGGGAAGACGTCCCGCTCGCCCGCGCCACTCACCATGATCGTCGAGTCGCCGAGCCCGACCTCGGTGGGCCGCCCGGCCTCCACCTCGCCCACGGCGTCGAACACGTCGCGCAGGAACGCCACCGCGCCCTCGGGGTCCTGCACGACCATGCGCGGGGTCACCGACCGGAGGCTCTGGGGCATGGCGGAGTCTCCGGTCGCGCGCGGACGGGGGTCAAGCCCGGAGCTGTCCTAGGCTCGCCGACCATGGTCGACGCCGACGCCCCGCTCTTCGATCCCTCCGCCTGGCGCGAGGTGGCCGGCTACACCGACATCACCTACCACCGCCACGTCGAGCTGGGCGCCGTGCGCATCGCGTTCGACCGCCCCGAGGTCCGCAACGCGTTCCGCCCGCACACCGTCGACGAGCTGGCCACGGCGCTGGAGCACGCGCGCACGAGCGCGGACGTGGGCGTCGTCCTGCTCACCGGGAACGGCCCCTCGAGCAAGGACGGCGGGCACGCGTTCTGCTCGGGCGGCGACCAGCGCATCCGCGGGCGCACGGGCTATCAGTACGCCGAGTCCGAGACCGAGGTGTCGGCCGACGAGAAGGGTCGGGCCGGGCGGCTGCACATCCTCGAGTGCCAGCGCCTGATCCGCTTCATGCCCAAGGTCGTCATCGCCGTCGTCAACGGCTGGGCCGCGGGCGGCGGGCACTCGCTGCACGCGGTCTGCGACCTCACCCTCGCGTCGCGGGAGCACGCGCGGTTCAAGCAGACCGACGCCGACGTCGGCAGCTTCGACGCCGCCTTCGGCTCGGCGTACCTGGCGCGGGCGGTCGGCCAGAAGTTCGCCCGGGAGATCTTCTTCCTCGGCCGTACCTACACCGCCGAGCAGATGCAGGCGATGGGCGCGGTCAACGAGGCCGTCCGGCACGCCGAGCTCGAGACGACGGCGATCCAGTGGGCGCGCGAGATCCTCGGCAAGTCGCCGCAGGCCCAGCGGATGCTGAAGTACGCGTTCAACCTCCCGGA